>CAWBXK010000001.1:0-220643 GCA_963792735.1 uncultured Solirubrobacterales bacterium
TGGAAGGAAGTCTTGAGCGCCTGGCGAATTGCCGTGATATGCCGCGAGCAGTGGTGACAGCGATCGCAGCACAAAAAGGCGGGACGGGCAAAACGGCGCTGGCTGGAAGCCTGGCTACGCAGTGGGCCTACGCCGGCTTTCGAACCCTGTTGGTCGATCTCGACCAACAGGCGAACCTGACGTTCGCCTTCGCCGTCGATCCGACCGGCCTTGACGCGACGGTCGTCGATGTGCTGGCTCCGCGCAACTCGGTGCGGGCCGAGGATGCGATTTTGCATGGCGTACACGGCGCGCCAGGACTGGACTTGTTGCCGTGTGATGAGCGCGCGGAAGCGCTGGATACGCAGCTGCGCGCGGAGACTATGGGGGTGTTCAAACTGAAGGACGCGCTCGAGCCGCTGTTGGGGAATTACGACCGGGTGCTGATGGACTGCCCCCCGAACGTCGGAGAGCTGACGGTCGCGGCGCTACTCACGGCCGACGAGATCGTTTGTCCGGTGAAGATGGGGGATAGCAACGCGCTGCGGGGCCTCAGCCGGCTCACGCAGACCGTTGAGAAGCTGAACCGCAGAGGCGCCCAGGTGCGCATCAAGAGCTTGGTGAGGGTCGAGTGCGATCATTCGCAGCTGAGCTACCGGCTGAATCGTGATGCGCTTAGGCGGCTGGCTCGGCGTCTGAAGCTTCCGGTGGCGCGCACCGAGCTGCGGGCGCGGGCGGCGTGGCGGACCGCGATCACCCAGGACGTGCCGCTGGTTCTGCTCGAGGGGCGCGATCGCGGGACGCGCGAGGCACAGACGGACATTCACGACCTGGCGAAAGAGCTTTGGCCGCGGACAAGGTTTCCGACTCCCGGCGAGATCAAATCACTGAGGAAACCCAGCGCATCGATGCGCAGGAGGGCGGCGTAGTGCCGCTCCGGCCCGTGTCTGAGCTGGGGCTGGTGGATCTGACCGACCTCGCCTCGAGGGACGAGGGGGACGCAGCGGCAGGCTCCACCAGCACATCCAGGCGCGCCAGCTCAAGCCCATCCAGCCGTGCCAGCTCAAGCCCATCCCGGAACTCCTCCGGCACACCAGATCGCCGGGGGGCGAAGCCACCAGGAACCGCGCCTTCCACCCGCACCCCCAGGGCCAGGGCCGCGACCCCGCAGAAGGGCTCGAGCAGGAAACCAAAGGGCGCGCGTCCGGCCACGGCAAAACACTCAACCAAGTCGGACACCGCAGCCAAGCGCTCGAGGGATGTCCGTTCCGTCAGTACACGCAGCGGCGATGGCCGGCGGCGACGTACGAGGGCGCCGAGAGTCATGACGTTCGGGATCTCGGTCTTGACCGGAACGCTCTCACTCGCCGGTGGGTTTCTGCTGGGCCGAACCGTGCTTCAGCCCTGAGCCGCACCGGGCGCTACAACGCTCCGATCTGGTCGACCGGCATCGCGTCCGGTCTCACGTGCCAAGCTGGCGAGTCACCGGATCGGGCGCGTAGCGCGGGCTTGGGTGATCTGGTCCAGAGCCTTCCGAAGGGTGTCGAGCTTTCGTGGGCCGAGTTGCGCTTCCCAGTCACCCTCGACTTGGGCGTGTATGGACTTGATCGTGCGCATCAGTTTCTCGCCGCGGGAGGTGAGGTGTATGACGCGTCCTCGGCCGTCGTGGTGGTCGGGCTCGCGAGTGATGTATCCCCATCGCTCGAGATCGCCTAGGAGCGGGTTGATCGCCTGTTTGCTGGAGTCGAGCGAGCGTGCCAGTTCGGTCGGGCGCACGCCGTCGATGCCGGGGAACTGAAGCAGGCGGAAGTGGGCGGGGTGCAGTTCCGCATAGCCCGAGGCGGCGGTGCGCTCATAAACGGCGCGGTAGACGATCTCGTGCGCGGCGCGTAGCAGCGCGCCAATCCGGGGCTCGGGCGGCTCGCTGTTCTCGACGGTTGACAAGCTGGTAAGTATAGCTTTACGATGTCGTATAGCGCGCTTTACGACCAATCGAGACAGGAGAACCGATGATCAGCCGCATCGACGCTTTCACCCAGAGCGCCGGAGACGCCGAAACGCTGTGGTGCTTCGCCGAGCTCCAACACGTCCTCGCGGGCGGGGAGCGCACGGGCGAGGCGTTCTCGGTCGTGGCCCACGAAGCCCCGGAGGGACATTCGCCCCCCTGGCATCGTCAGCCCCACGACGACGAGACGTTCTACGTGCTCGACGGGAAAATCGACTTCTGGGTCGAGGACCCTTCAAGGCCGCCCCAGCGAGCCGGCACCGGAGCGCTCGTGTCAATCCCCCGCGGCACCCCGCACTCGTTTCGGATCGCGTCCGCCAGCGCACGCTGGCTGAGCCTCCACACGCCCGCCGGCCACGAGCGCTTCTACCGAGCCAGCGGCCAACCAGCCCCACAACCCGGGCTGCCCCCAACGGGGGAGCCCGACATGGCGGCAGTCCAGTCCGCCGCCCGCGAGCACGGAGTCGAGCTGCTCGGACCGCCGCCCGGCTCGATGTGATCACACCTCCGAACGACAGACCCGCCGAAGATGGCTCACTGCTCGGCTACGTCGCCGCCGAGAATCGAGCGGGGCGTCTCGGAGCCGTTGGTCAAGGGCGTCGCGCTGTTGTGGCTCACCGTTGTCTCTCCGGTTACTGGTCAGGGCTTCGGCTCGCCGAGCAGCAGCTCGGTCCGGTACTTCGGGGCGAGTGCGATCGCCTTGGCGATGAACTCGGCTGGCGATCCGAGCTGCGGCGAGCGGGACCCTCCTGACAGGTTCACAAGCCTACGGTGCGCATGCCGACGGGGTCATAGCGCTCTCCGCTGGGCGCAGGGATCGCTGCGCTGATGCGAGCGAGATCGTCTGGGCTGAGGCGGACGGCAGATGCGGCGAGGTTCTCGTTCAGGTACTCCACGCGCTTGGTGCCTGCGATCGGCACGATGTCGTTGCCCTGGTGCAGTACCCATGCGATCGCGAGCTGGGCTGGCGTGATCCCTCTCTCGGCGGCGAACTGCTCGATCACGTCGAGCAGCTGCAGGTTGTGGGCGAGGTGTTCCTGCCCAAACCGCGGTTGGCTGCGGCGAACGTCGCTGTCTAGGAGGTCTTGCGGATTGCGGTAGGACCCGGTCAGGAATCCGTGACCGAGAGGCGCGTAGGCGACGAGGCCGATATCCAGTTCGCGCAGGAGGGGCAGGATCTCAGCTTCGACGTCGCGGCTCCAGAGCGAATACTCGATCTGTACCGCGGTGATCGGGTGCACGGTGTGCGCCTGGCGGATCGTGTCCGCGCCGGGCTCGGACAAGCCGAGGTAGCGGACTTTGCCTTCGCTTACGAGTTCCGCCATCGCGCCGATGGTTTCCTCGATCGGGATGTCCGGGTCGACGCGGTGTGGGTAGTAGAGGTCGATCTGCTCGACGCCGAGGCGCATGAGCGACGCGTCACAGGACCGCCGAGCGTTGGCTGGGCTGCCGTCGACCGAGCGTCGCATCGTCCGCGGGTCCATGGTGATCCCGAACTTCGTCGCGATGAAAATTCGCTCGCGATGCGTGCTGAGCACACTCGCGAGCAGCCGTTCGTTGGTGTGCGGCCCGTACGCATCGGAGCTGTCCCAGAATGTGCAGTCCAGCTCCACGGCTCTGCGCAGCGTTCGGAGCGACTCGGCGTCGTCGGGCTGTCCGTAGAAGCCCGTCATGCCCATGCAGCCCAACCCGATCGCTGAGACCGCGGGGCCGCCTGAGCCGAGCGTTCGACGCGCGAGCGGAGGCATACACCCGGTTGGGTTCGTGAGGTCGCTCCGCTCGTGTCCGGGCGGGGTCGCCAGTGCGGTTGGGTGCAGCGGCGAGTCAGTCATAGTCCAGCCTCCTTGTTGTCTCTGAGCTGGCCGAAGGATCTCTGTCTCGCCGCGCTCTGCCTATCCCAGTCGAGCGGGATCTAGAGCGAAGATCCCAGCCGGCTGGGATTGCCGGCAGACCGGGTTGGTCTTAGTGTTCGGGGAGTGGCGACCGAACGTGCACGCTCGAGATGCCGCGATCGGCTAGAGCTTCTGGCTGATTCGGCCCAGGACGTCGATTCGCTGCGGCGCGAGGTCATCGCGGAGCTCAAGGGCACGATCGGCTTCGACCGCTGGTGCGCGGCGCTGGTTGATCCAGACACGCTGATCGCCCACACGGGGATTGCGGAGACCGATCACATCGCCGAGCTTCCTCGCATGCTGATCGAGGACGGGAGTTGCCAAGACCAAAACAGTGGTGCCTCACTGACGCGCAATCGCGATCGTAACCGCGTGGGTGTGCTGAGCGCTGCCACGGAAGGTGACCTTGCGCGCTCGCGGCGGTGGCGCGAGTGCCTGGAGCGTTTCGGCACCGGTGACGAGCTCCGAGTGCTCGCCGCAGACGAGCGTGGCTGTTGGGGCCGCTTCGACATCTGGCGCGATCGCGACGATCGCCGATTCGATGCACAAGATGCGCAGCTCGCGCGCGACGCCTCTAGAGCGCTTGGGCGCGGGATGCGGCGAGCAATGGTCGGTCTGCGCGACGACGCGCCGGTAGTACCGCCAGAGGCGGGAGTGCTGCTGGTCGGCGCCGACCTCCAGCCGCTGGGTGGGACCCCGGCGATCTCCGCCTGGTTTCGCGCCCTGAACCCCGCCGGCATGCCCTACGGAGACGGAATCCCCTCGCTGGTGTGGAGCTCGATCGGTCGACTGCTTGCGACCGAAGCCGGCGAAGAGCCTCAGCGCCCGGTACGGATACGGGTCCGGGCCGCCGACGGGAGCTGGGCCGTGATCGAGACCGCCCGTCTCGACGACGCCGAGCACGGTATCGCCGTGGCCGTGCATACCGCCGCCGGTGATGAGATCCTCGGGCTCGTCGCCCGCGCCTACGGTTTGAGCGATCGCGAGCGCGAGCTCGCCGGCCTGATCGCCGAAGGCCACGACACACCCATGATCGCGGAGAAGATGTGCATCTCGCGCTACACCGTCCAAGACCACCTGAAGTCAATCTTCGACAAGCTCGGCGTCCGTAGCCGCCTCGAGCTCCTCACACGGCTGTTCGCACAAGCGGCCTGACCCCCCGCGGATCCCAGTCGAGTCAGCGAGGTCCACGCGCCCGCCCGAGAGACGATGATGACCGGGCTGCAGCCCGCCGCGTCTTTGTCTCCGAGAACACCCACGCGACGGCGGCCGCCGGTGCTGGACGGGCCGGGCGCATTGCTCCTCGAGGAATTGACGAGTCGCGGCAGTCCGCTTCGTGGTCGCGACGAGCATGCCGCCGCGCCGAGCTCAGACCGACCGCTGCAGGTCGTCCCATACTCCTCGATGCTGGCCGGGGCCGGTGGCGAAAGCGTCCCGTGGCTCCAGTTCCATCCGCCCCTCACGATGGGGCAACGGCTGACCGGAGCGTCAGTCGCTTCTCTAACCAGTGGTCGGCAAAGGGTTCGTCGTTGAACCGCTGCACCTCGACCCAGCCGCTTGAGCGGTAGAGCGAGAGCGCCTCAGTGCTCACCGCGCTCGTCTCGATGTGCGCGACGCGCGAGCCGCCCTTGCATGCGCATGCCTCCAACGTGTTCAGCAGCCGCCGCCCGAGACCGAGCCCGCGTGCGTCGGGAGCGATCCACATGCGCTTGATCTCGGCGGGCGCATCGCGATGATGCTTGACCCCGCCGCAGCCCACCGCGTTGCCGTGCAGGTAGGCGACGAAGAAGGCCCCAGCAGGGTGCCGGAGCTCGTGCGGATGTGCAGTGGCTCCGACCGCCGGGTCAAAGACACGTGACGTGCGGCGCTCACCGGCGCGGCGGTTCAGATCGGCGACATACTCGGCGACGCAGTACTTCGCATCGGCGTGCTCGGGGTCGATGTGTCTGATCTCCACGCTTGCGGCCGTCAGCAATCGCTCGACGTCGCGCATCGCGACCACGAGCCGTTCGCGCTGCTCGTCGGACAGTGGCTCGAGCAGCGAGGCAGCGCGCTTGTCTGACCGCCGGTCGATCATCGTCCGCTCGCGCCGGCCGGCCGTGGTCAAGCGGGCAATGCGTATCCGCCGGTCTGCGGGATTTTCAGTCACTTCGATGAGCCCAGCCTTCTCGAGTGAACGCAACACCCGGCTCAGGTACCCGGAATCGAGCGCCAGGCGAGAGCGCAGGAGCCGTACCTCGCAGCCGTCTCGACCGATCTCCCATAGCACGCGCGCCTCACCGAGCGGCAGCGCGCGACCAAGAAACCGCTCGTCGAGCGCACCGACGCGCTCCGTTACGACGCGGTTGAAACGCCGCACCTGCTCGACCATCGTGTCGGCCATTCTCTGACCTTAGTCAGAGGACTCCGGACTGTCAAGACATCGGTCATGGCTGCTCTTGCCAGTCGGTGATCATCGTTGCGACGGGGTGGATGCTGATCTTCTGAAGCGTGGAGTGTCCGGTGTTGGTGAACTTGTGCGGCGCGTGAGCGGGGACGACGAGGATGTCGCCCGGACCCGCGCTGAGCGTGTGTCCTGCCACCTGAAAGGTGACTGTGCCTTCCTGGACGATGAATGTCTCCTCGTAGGGGTGGGTGTGCAGCGCGGTGCCGGCGCCCGGGGGAGTGTGATTGAGAAAGAACGAGACGTGAGCGCCGTGAGCAGAGCCATCAAAGCGCTCGGCGGACGTGCCGCCGGGAAGGTCAGTGCGACGCAGGCAGGTGATGGTCATGAGTCCTCCTCGTTGGGTTGGTTCTGTGCCGGTGCTTGCAGGCTCCAGAGCCGGCCGTCGCCATCCCGGAGGACCATCTCCTGCGTCCCGTAGTGGGTGTCTTCAAACGGGCTGACGACCTCAAGGGCGGGATCGGGCGCAACATCCGCGGTGGGCAGTCCCAGCACGATTCGCACCTGAGGCTCCTGGTCTTCGGGCACCTCGGCGATGAAGACGTAGGGGCTGTTGCCGTTGCGCAGCTCGCCAGAGCTGTGGTCGGTTTCGAACTCAAGCTCAAAGCCCAACGCTTCGAAGAACTTGGCTGCCCTGCCCCAGTTGTGGGTTTCCAGGAATACAGCCGCGATGCCTTCAGTGCGCATGTCTGGTCTCCTTCTGCGACGGATTCTGTTGCCGTGGGTGGGTGTCGTCGAGGTAGGCGCGCAGGGCGTCGGCGACCAGCGCTGACAGCGATAGCTCTGACTCGATCGCGCGGTGCTTGACCTGCTTGATCAACCCGACGGGCAAGTAGACGTTGAATTGCTTGACCTCTTGGTCGGTCACGGCCAATATGCTAGCAAACTAGAAGTCTAGAGATAGCGTTGGCCGCGCGCGGAACTCGGGGCCGCCGGCGTCGGACGGTCGCGTCCACCGCGCTGGTCACGCTCACGAGCGTGGTGCTCTCGCTGACCCTCGTGGCGGTGCAGCTGGCGATGGGACAGTTCTCGCCGCGGATCGTGCGCTCGATCCTGCAAGACCGCCGCAGCCAGTTCGCAATCGGCCTGTTCACCGGCACCTTCGCCCTCTCGGTGACTGTGCTGAGGGAGGTGAACGGCAAGAGCTCGGCCGGCGGGCCCGTGCCGGGACTCGCGACGGTGGTGGATTACGCGCTGATCCTGAGTGCGATCGTGACGCTCGTGTTGTACGTGCATCACACCGCTCAGTCGATCCGGGTCGGCGGCCTGATTGGACTTGTCGGAGGCGAGACGCGCGGTGAGATCAAGCTCCTGTACGAGGCCGGCGTCGGCCCCGGTGTGTGCTTCGTCGGCGGGGGTGAAACGGTCAGACGCACGGGGGGTGAAGTCTTTGGGCAACCCGGGCCCCTCGTCGCGGACGTGCAACTCGGTCGCTCCGTGACTGGGATCGGCCTCGATCCGTATCGGCCGTGGCCGTGTCGGAGGGCGTTGTCGACGAGGTCTTGAGCTGGGACCGACGACCTCGGCCGCCGGTGTCCCGGCGGCCGAGGGCGGGTCGTCTAGTAGGTGGCTCTGCCCGTCGCGCGGACCGTGGTCACTGATCCCGGCGCGACGCCCTTGTCGCCGGTGAACTTGAAGCGACCGACGATGCCCTTGTAGGCGCCGGTGCCAACCACGTAGGTGCCGGTGCCCCGGAACGTGATAGTCCTAAAGTCGCTGCTGACCTTGTCTGCAAAGACGAGTTTGGCCGTCATGGTGCCGCGGGCCAGGAAGATGGTGGTCCTTCCCCTGAGCGTGTCGGTGTGGTTCGACAGCGAAAGGCTGGTCACGGTGAGGTGGTCGACGTTGGCGCCACTGCCGCCCGGCTTCTGGGTGACGACGCCGGCGCTGACGATGTTCGTCCCGACCGCGGGTGGCCCGTTGGGGTTTGCGCTCGTGTTCGAGATGCCGTTTTCGACGATCGTGAACTTGATTGCGTGGCTATGGCGCTTGGTGGGGCTGGCGGCCGCGGCCACTGAGCTGGCGGCGACAAGTGTCACCAGCAGCGTTCCGATGAGTTTGAGCATGTCCGTCTCCTGTGCTCTTGGGGTTACTTGATGACCGGCATGATCGGCGCCGGATCGAGCGTTGTCGTCACTCCGTGAGGTGATCGCGGCCCCGATGTGTCGCCCCTCGGGATGAGTTGCATGTACTCGTCAAGGGTGGCGTTGACCTGCGTAGTGCTCGCACTGCTGGCAGCGACAGCGCCCCTGGCGTTCGGCCACCCACCCGACCCGTGCTAGGAGCCAACATGTCCGACGAAACGCTCATCACATCCGCGTCCGCCGGCAGTTGAACGCCAGGACGCGATATGGCCTTCACCAGGAGCCGACGTGTCTAGCCGCCGGCGAGGCCCAAAACCCGGTCGGAGGGGCAGGCCAGTCAGCGAGTCGGTGGCAGCTGTTGTTTGCCGCAGAACGACCAGCGCGGCCGGCCTGCACCAGTCAGCCGGCCTGCACGTACGGTCATCGATCACCGACGGAGCCGTCCTCAAAGGGCCAACCGTGTGGACGGCTCAGGCAGTCGGCCTCCCCACACACGCAGGCGTCAAGGCGGTCGAGTTCACATTGATGGGAGAGTGCGCTGGATCGAGCACATCCCCCCGTACTTCTTCAACGATGACCACAACCACCTATATCCCTGGGTTCTCGGCGCCGGGCAGCACCGCCTTGGCGTTCGGCTGATCACCGCTACCGGTGACAGTGCGAGCACGAGCGCCGAAGTGAACCGGTCGCCGGCAGCCGGCTGCCCTGGCCGGCACCTATACCCGGTTGGTTACCGCCACAGATCGCGCGGACCCAATCGTTCCGAACCGAGTCGGCAAGCCAAGTGTTGCCCGCGGGCCTATGGCGACTGCACCTCGGCCGCGACGGCGTGCTTCGCTACGACGACCCACAAGGCAGCGGCGGTAGCGAGGCATTCACGGCGCTGGCCACCGGAAGCCTGAGCATGCAAGGACCGGTGAACTGACTTGAGCCCGTGAGCCGGCGCAGCAGCTTCTGCGGAGTCGAGCCCGCAGGCACGTACCGCTGGAGGACACGTGGGGACACGCTGGTGCTCACCGTTCGCAGCGACCGTTGCGCAGATCGCAATGCGACGTTCACCGGAACCTGGAAACGAGCATGACTCCGTTGTGCGAGCACCTCAGCGTCGGCTACCGCATCCTCAGCAGCGGCGAGACCCCGGTCAGACAGGCCGAGCCCACTCGGCTTGGACCCTTCGTTTTCAGAGAACCGTTACGATCAGCGCGCCGCGGCGGCGTCGGGTTGGGCCTGCCTGTTCTGCTGGCTGGAAAGCGGTACCGTCCCACCACCACCCCGTCTCTCAGTCCCCGACCGTCAGGGCTATCGAGGGTCTTAATGCTCGGTTTGAATCAAGCATGCGTCTAGAGCGGGTACTCGTGACTGACGGGGAGACGCGAGCCGTTGTGGCCGCGGCCCGCGGCTTGGCTGATGCAGGTTTCGAGGTTGCTGTGGCAGCGCATGCTCGCCCCGCGGCCGCACACTGGTCGCGCTCGGTCACCGAGCGGATAGCGACCCCGGCGCCCCTGACCGAGGAGGTGGGCTTTCTCAGCGCTCTCGAGGAAGTGGTCCGCGGCGGGCGTTTCAGCGTCCTCATTCCCGGAACGGACGCTTCGCTGCTGAGCATCTCCCGCAGTCGCGCCCGATTGGAATCTCACGTGCGTATTGGACTTCCTGCCCACCACAGTGTGCAGCGCAGCCTGGACAAGCGTGATCTTGCTGTCACGGCGGCGCGTCATGGGCTGGATCCGCCCACCACGATCGTCTGTCACAGCTGCGAGCAGGCCCTCGCCGCGGCCCGCGAGATCGGGTTCCCGGTGGTGGTCAAGCCGCTGAGTGTGATCACCGAAAATACCCCGATCCGCTGGCGGTCGCGCAGTCTGCTGGCCGTCGACCCCGCCGGGCTCCGGGGGATCATGGCCGACCTCGGCGGAAGCGGTCTGGTTCAGCAACAGGCGGACGGGAAACTGGTGTCGTTCGCAGGGGTATTCGCGAACGGTGAGCTGCTTGCTGAGGCAGTCTCCCGCTACCACCGCGTCTGGCCTCCCAACGCGGGCAACGCCTGTTTTTCGGAGACGATCGAAGCACCCGCGAACCTGCGTGACCGCGTCGTCGCGCTGCTTGAGGATCTCGGCTGGGAGGGTCTATTCGAGCTTGAGCTGATCGGTGGCTCCGCCGATCACTGGCAGGCCATCGACATGAATCCGCGGCCTTACGGATCTATGGCGCTGGCAATCGGCGCGGGCTGCAACCTGCCGGCGGTCTGGTGCCGGCATCTGCTCGGGTCGCCCGTGGCGCCCGTAAGAGCGGTGCCGGGCGTGCTCTATCGCTGGACTGAGTCAGACCTGTGCTACGGACTGTCCCAGCTGCGCGACGGCAGCGGTGCGGCGGCGGCCGGGGTGCTCAGCCTGCATCGCGGCGTTGTGCATCCCTATCTCCGGGCTGCCGATCCCGGGCCTGGCATCGCCCGCCTCTTCGAGCTGGGCAGCCTGGTGGTCAAGCGTAGACCGCCTTTGCGTCGCCGGGCGTCAGGCCCGCGAGCGGCTCATCACCGGTCCGATCCACCAGACTCCTCGCGACGCAGTGCGCTCGCGTGACACCATCGTGGGATCCGGCCCGAGGACTTGACTGCGGCGCGACGGTCGGTCACGGCAGCTACTTCGCGCGCCTCCCTCCACGGTGTCCCCACGAAGCCGATCTCGACCGTTGCGTCGAGCGGCTCAACGGAAACGGGACGTGGGGCCGACTGACGCGGAGGGGATGGCCGGGGCAAAGTTGTGAGTGGCGCCCAAAGACGTTGTCCGGGTCACAGCGTCGCTTGAGCGTTCGCAGGCGGGCGAGGTCTGCCGGCGTGTACGCCGACTCGGTTCTTGACATGTCGCGTGAGAAGTTGAGAAACGATCCGCCGGTCGCGTGAGCCGTCAGAGAGCCCGTTGCGAGCGTCGAGCCGGCGATGGTCATCGAGAAGGGCACGGCGCGATGCCCCACCGGACCCGGATCCATGGCGCAGGCGGTCGCCCCGCCCCAGTGTCGAATCTCGATCTCCTCGACCTCGGAGCCAGACCGCGTGACCCTGGCGACCGCCGTCGTCACCAAATGGTCGGGCAGGACTGCGAACAGCGCGAACTGATCCGGCGGGGTGCTGCCGACCCCGTCGGTGTCGGCGTAGCGCATCTTCCGATAGGACCACGACAGCGGCGTCCCCGCCGCCTCGAGCAACGGCTCTAGCCGCCGACGCCCCTCCTCGGCGCCGCCGAGGTAGACGCTG
This sequence comes from uncultured Solirubrobacterales bacterium, assembly GCA_963792735.1. Taxonomy (GTDB): domain Bacteria; phylum Actinomycetota; class Thermoleophilia; order Solirubrobacterales; family Solirubrobacteraceae; genus Palsa-465. The sequence goes on from CAWBXK010000001.1 coordinate 11,648, forward strand.
CGCAGGCCGACGACCGGTTGGCCACCCGGACCGTTTCGGGACAGCACGACCCTCACCGTCAGCTCATCGGGATGGTGTGGTGCGAGTTCGCGGAAGGCGGCGAGCAACTCGCGCGCCCGCGCGATGGGAAACGCCGCGGTGCCGCCGTACACATGAGCAACGGGCGCCAGGCGGATCTCGAGCGCGGTGACGGCGCCGAAGTTGCGACCGGCTCCGCGCAGCGCCAAGAACAGGTCGCCGCCGAGGGTGTACCCGGCGACGCCGACGGTCGCGTGGGAGCCGGAGGGCGGCGCGAGCCCGTACGGCGCGGCGGCCGCGATTACCTTATCCCAACGAGTGCCGGCTCCCACGCGCGCGATCCGCCGTCCGGGGTCGATCTCCACGCCGTCCATCCGGCTGGTCCGCAGCAGTAGCCCGGCCTGGCACGGGACGTAGGTGCCATGTCCGGTGCTCTGGACGGCTAACGGCATGTCGTGGGTGCGAGCGGCGAGGATCGCGGCGCGGACATCGAGAGGATCGAGTGCCTCCGCCACCACGGCGGGAAGTTGATCGATGCCTGCTGCCCACGTGGCGCGGGCCGCCCCATAGGAACCGTCGCGCGTTAGGTGCACAGGACCGCGAAAGTCGCGGCGAAGCATGCTCGCCATCGCTTGACCGGGTTCGAAGGGGTTGCAGCTCATCGCGCCGGCGCCTCGCTCGAGCGCTTGAGCAGGTCGGCCACCGGGTCCTCGCTCGATGCGCGGCCAGCGGCGTTGGCATAGCGACTCCAATCAGGATTGAGAGATTTTGCTTTGCGGGCCCCGAGGTCAGTAATGGACAGCTCCGCAGCCCGTCGATTCAGGTCGCCGGGCACGTCGCCGAGCTCAGCGGCGACGTGCCGGCGATCCGGGTGTTCAGGCTTGGACGGCCATCAGGGTGTTGCCTTCGGGGTCGCGAAACCAGAACAGCGGCGGGGTGTCGCCGTAGCGGCTGACTTCGGGGTCGACGTCGACGCCGCGGTCTTTCAGCTGGGCGTGCAGCGCGTCGACGTCTTCGGTCGCGAGTGAGATGCCGGTGTCCTTGGGTGGGGTGACCGACGGGCCGGGGGGGCAGATCGCGATCGGGGTCTCGGCGCCGGTGGGGGCGACCTCGATCCAGCGGTTGCCCTCCCCGAACGGGAGCTCGACGCGTTTTTCGAGTCCGAGCACCTGGGTGTAGAACTCAAGCGCGGCGTCCTGGTCGACGGCAGGGATGATGACGTTGGCGAGCTTGGTGACGCGGGTGCTCATGGCGGTCCTCCGAGGTGGTTGGGGTTGACGTGGAGTACAATAACGCTCGTTGTCTGAATGTCAAGAGATTTAGGCTTCTTTTTATGAACGATCATCTAATGGAGGTAGTTCGTGCCCGACGCCGTTGACGCCGTGATCGCCGCCTGGAGCGCCGAGCGCCCCGACCTCGACTTCTGGCCCGTCGGCGTGATCGGACGTATCCAACGCCTCTCGCGCCACTTTGACCGCGCGATCCAGGCGTTCTCCGCCGCCCACGGCCTCGAACAGGGCGAGGTCGACGTGCTCATGACCCTGCGCCGAGCCGGGGCCCCCTACGAGCTCAGCGCCAACGCGCTGCTCAAAGCCGCCATGGTCACCTCCGGCGCCATCACCAACCGCGTCGACCGCATGGAACAAAAGCACCTCGTCGAGCGCGCCCGCGATCCCCAAGACCGACGCTCGGTCCTCGTCAAACTCACCCCCCACGGACGCGAGCTCGTCGACGACCTCATCGCCAAACACCTCGCCAACGAAGCCCGCCTGCTCCAAGGCCTCCCCCGCGCCCACGCCAACCAACTCGCCGACCTCACCCGAGAACTCCTCCAAACCCTCGGAGACACCAGCCTCGGCTAACGCCCGAAGGGCCTCCGACCACCGCCACGGACGCCTGATCGAGGACCGCGATTGATCGGCGGCTTCACCGCTCGTCGGCCGGCTCCCGCGGTGCGGCCGGGACGTGCCCGAGCAGTTCGATGAACAGGGCGTGGGCGGCGTCGGCGCGGTCGGTGTCGTGGAGGGCATGGAGGTCCATGAACAGCCCGCGGATCACAGCGAGGGTGAGCGTTGCGCAACTTTGGGCCTCGCCCGCATCGGCTCCGTCGGCGAGAAAGCCCTCTTCGAGGACGGGCAACCAGTCCAGTGCCGAGCGTCGCGCGAAGTCGGCGTAGGGCGATTCCGGCTGGCGGGCGAGGGCGTGAAGCTCGCCGAAGAGGCGCAGGTATGGCTGCGCCTCGTGGCTGCCGAACCAGCGCCACGCGCTGGCGAGCACCGTCGGATACGGCTGCCCTGGTCGCGTCCGCAGGTGGTTCTTGAACGCCGTCTGCTGCCGGCGACGGGCCTCGCCGAGGGCGCTGGTGAGGAGGCCCTCCTTGGAGTCGAAGTGATGCACGAGCATCCGCGAGCTGGCTCCGGTCGCGCCGGCGAGATCGCGCAGCGAGACCCGGGTCAGGCCGTGGGCGAGCAGGTGGTCGGTCGCCGCGTCCAGCAACGCCTGACGGTGGGCGAGGTCCGGGGTGCGGGGCACTCGACAACCGTAACCTGTAACGTCGTTACGTATTCCCACAACCCGCAGAGGAGACCCTATGCCGACGCTGATCTTCGTGCACGGCGCGTGCGTCCGTGACGCGTCCTGGTGGTGGAGCCGGATGACCGAACCGCTCGCCGGCCATGGAATCACGAGCTTCGCGGTGCCGCTGCCCAGCTGCGGGGAAGCCGGTGATCCTCTCGGCGATCTCTATGCCGACGTCGAAGCGACCCAGCAGGCCATCGACCAAGCCGAGGCGCCCGTGGTGCTCCTCGGACATTCCTACGGCGGGGTCGTGATCACTGAGGCCGGCGTCGACGAGCGCGTCGCCCGGTTGCTCTACGTGACCTCGATGATGCCCCGAGCCGGACAGTCGCTGGCCGATCTCGCCGGCTCGGAGCCCATGCCGTGGATGGACCCCGGCGACGACGGCACCGTCGGCGTCCACGCGGACCCGATCCGCGAGCTGTTTCTCCAAGACTGCGACGAGACCACGACCCAGCAGGCGCTGGCGCGGCTCACCCGTCAGTCCGCGGCGCCGTTCGCGCAACCGCCACGACACATCGCGTGGCAGGAGAAGCCCGCAACGTACTTCGTCTGCACCGAGGACCTCGCGATTCCCGGCGACCTACAGCGACAACGCGCCAGCGCTACCGCCCGACTGATCGACTTCGCCTCCGGGCACCACCCGTTCCTCTCCCAGCCCCAGGCCTTCGCCGACAGCATCGCCGCGGAGATCAACGCGCTCACCTGACCAGGTCACGCCGTGCTCGTGACTGGAGTGCGACGCACTCAGCCGGCCAGAATCGTCGCGGCGAGCGCGACCCGATGGTCCTTTGCCCACGGCGGCCCCATCGTTGCCCGCGGTCCCTGCAGGACGTCGTCGGCCCGCTCAGCCAGCATCCCGACGGCTTGATCTACCACTGTCTTGGCTTCATAGAGGTGGACTTCCCAGCCGCGAGCGTGGGCGAGCTCGGAGAGCTCCTGGCGATACATGATGGCGTCGGCCCGGGCCTCATACAGCGCTCGACGTTGGATGGCGATGTCGTCGGGGAAGTCCAGCGGCCAGACTCGGAGCGAGATCGAGCGGACGGGGCGCCGGCAACGCGGTGGCGAGCTCGTCGAGTGCGGCTGATGTCGCCCGAGCGACGGACGCCCGTACCTCCGCGACCAGTGCAGCCGTGGCGCCGACGTCGAGACGCCCGCTCTCGTAGTGAATCGGCGCCGGCGACACGCCGGGCTCGACCAGCTTGATCCGCCGCCGGTCCACGACCTCGTGGTCAGCCGACGTCACCGCAACCGCCCAGCCGAGGTGATCTGCGATCCCCACACGCATGTCGCCAATTAATACACGCGCCACCTGCCCCTCTCGACGGGGCCAGGGTTGGCGCCTCGCGCCCACGCGTGCTGGTCGATCATCTCCCAGTCCAGGTCGTACCCCAGGCCCGGAACCTCAGGCGCGTGGATCCGCCCGCCGGTGATCTCCGGCCCGCCCACTACGAACTTGTGTGAGAGATCGAAGTCGTTACCGGCTGGATCAAACGTTTCCACCGCGACGCACCCGGGAAGCGCGGCGGCGAGGTGCACATGGACCTCCGGGTATACGTGGGGCGAGATCTCGATGTGCGCAGCATTCGCCTGGTGAACGATGCCCAACGCGCTCGTCACGCCTCCCACGGCCGTGGCGTCGACCCGCGCGAAGTCGACCGCCCCCTGGCTGAACAGCGCTCTGAACGCGTGAGGGTCTGAGAGCTCATCGCCCAGCGCCAGCGGAACTGGGGACGCCGCTCGAAACGCCGCGCACAGCTCGACCTCCTCAGGAGGGAAGGGGTCCTCGATCCAGGCGAGTCGGTCGTGGCAGCTCCATGACGTGATCTCCTCCATCGCCTCCCGCACGGTGCGCCACACCCACAGGCCGTCCACGACGAGGCGGCAGCCGTCGGGGAGTCGGGGCTGAACGATCCCCAGCAGCTCACTGGTGAGCCGTGGGTCCGATGAACGCGCAACCTTCAGAAGCGCGTATCCGCGCGACGCCTGGCGCAGGAGCTCTTCGGCGAGGTCGGCCACGCTCGTGCCCTCTGAGAGGTAGCCGGCCACCATCGAAACTGGCAGATCAGGACGGAATCCACCGAGGAGCCGCCATAGCGGCGTGGCCGCGCGCTGCGCCTTGGCGTCCCATAAGGCGATGTCGACCAGGCTCAGCGCTCGCATCACGACGCCGACACGGCCGATGGGAATCGTCGCCCGATACATGTCGTTCCACCGTGCCGATACGACGTCCGCGTCGGCGCCGATCAGGCGCGGGGCGAACACCGAGTGCACGATCTCCGCGATGGGCATGTCACGAGAGAGAGCGAAGGCCTTGCCGTCATGACCGCTCTCGGTGCGGACTCTGACGAACGCATACTCCCTGTGGGTCAGCTCGAGAGCCCCGATGTGCAGCGGGCGGGGAAGGGCAAAGCGCGCCGTCGTGGCCTGCACGTCGGTTATCAGATCGGCCGGCATGATCTCCTCAGAACATCTGGTAGGTGGTGAGCCCGCCGTCGACGACGAGCGTTTCCGCGGTCACGAACGAGCCCCCCGGCCCGCAGGCATATAAGACGGCCTCGGCGAAATCGCGATCGGTCAGATCCCGCTGCAGAGGCACACGCCGCAACGACGCGCCCAGGCTGGCCGCGGCGCCCCACGCAACTCCGACGACCCTAACGCCACGAGGCGCCCACTCGACGGCGAGCGCATGGGTCAGGGAGCGGACGGCACCTGACGCAGCGCTCTCGAGCGCATGCCCGCGCTCGTGGTGGGTGGCGAGCACCGTCGATAGGTTGAGAATCACACCCTCGCCGCGCGCGATCATCGGCGGAGCGACGGCGAGACAGCCGTGCAGGGTGTCCTCGATCGCCGCGCAGACGATATGCGAGGGCTGATGGGCGACAAGGGCATCGGCGGGATCGGGGGGGACAAAGCCGTTCACCCAAACGTCGATCCGTCCTCGCTCCGACACCATCTCAGCAGCCAGGTGCTGACAGGTTTCGAGGCCACCGCCACCGAGGATCCGGACCTCCACCCCGGGCGGCGCGTCGACCGTTTCTCGCGCGATGAGCACGACCTGAGCTCCCTGTCCCCGGAAAGCATCAGCGAGGGCCAGCGAGCGCTGCGACTCGCCCCGGGTAACCACTACCACTTGCCCATCGGCCGTCACGCTATCCATCCGTCTCCGGATAGCCGTGTCCGGCGGCGTTGAGCCAGGCGACCCAGCCGCCGTCGACGCGTAAGTTTGCGCCAGTGATGAACGACGCGCGGTCAGAGGCCAGGAACGCGACAGCCGCTCCAATCTCCTCGACGGCGCCCATGCGGCCGACCGGGGTGCGGGCGGCATATCGCGCGAGGGAGGCGACGCCCCGCCGCTCGGCCTCCGCTGCCATCTCAGTCCTGATCGTGCCAGGCGAGACGCAGTTCACGCGGATCCCGGCATGGCCCCATTCGGTCGCCAAGGTCTGGGTCAAGTTGATCACGCCGGCCTTCGCGGCGCCGTAGGCGTTGCGCAGCGGCCAGCCGCCCATGCCGCCGATCGACCCGATGTTCACTATCGCGCCGTCACGGCTGGCTGCGAGCGGCGCGTACGCCGCCTGCGACATGAGGAAGGGCCCGGTCAGAAGGACGTCGATCACTCGCGACCAATCCGCCTCGGGGGTTGTCTCGGCCGGGCCATAGTCAGCAATGCCGGCGTTGTTGACCAGTACGTCAAGACGATGATGGCGGGCGAGGACCGCGTCGACGCCGGCGCGACACGAGTCCGAGCTCGTCACGTCAAGACCGGTGGCGTCGGCTCGCAGGCCCTCCTTCGCCAGCATGTCGGCGGCTTCGCTGGCGCGCTCGTCCGCCAAGTCCGCCAGAACTACAGTCCAGCTCGGTTCGCGCGCCAGGGCGCGGGCGATCCCCAGGCCGATGCCACGTCCGGCGCCGGTGACAAGTGCCACCCGTTCGCTCATCGCATCGCCCGGAGTCACCTCATACGACACCGAGCTCACGCTCCACCTCAGTCAGGGATTGATCGAAGACAGAGACGAGCTCGTCGATCTCCGTTCGGGTGATGACGAGTGGCGGCGCGAAGAACATGACGGCACCCGGATGGAGCGGCAGCGTGATCAGGCCATTGGCTCGACACACCTTGCGTAGCCTCGTGCCGACGACGCCCGGGTTCTCGAAGTCGTTGCCGGCGCGATCGGCGACGAGCTCCACGCCGGCGAGGAGTCCCTGGCCGCGGGCGTCCCAGAACGTGGGGTGACGGTCAAGGCTCCGCAGGCCCTCGAGCAGGTATGCGCCGTTCTCTGCCGCCCGTGCGGACAGCCCCTCGCGTTCGATGATGTCGATGTTGGCGAGCGCGACGGCGCACGCGACCGGGTGCCCGCCATAGGTGTGCCCGTGGCGGAGAGTCGGAAGCGACGAGTCGACGAAGCGCTGTGCGATGCGCTCCGAGACCACCGTCGCCCCGATCGGCGCGTAGCCCGAGGACAGCGCCTTTGACAGGGTCATGAGGTCCGGGACCAGGCCGGAATGGTCGGAGCAGAACATCCGGCCCGTGCGGCCGAAACCGGTGATGATCTCGTCAGCTATGAGCAGGACGCCGTACTCGTCACAGATCCGCCGGAGCTCGACGAGATATTCGGATGGCGGGACGGCCACCGCAATCGCCGTGGCGGCCGGATCAACGACAATCGCCGCCACCGTCTCGGGCCGTTCGGCACGGATCGTCTCCTCCACGCGATGCGGGCACGGAAGGTGTCGCGCTCCCTTCCCCCAATCGCAGGACGGGCACGCGGGCGGCGGCACGATGCGCCCCCTAGTCGCGTAGCCCTCGTAGATGTGGTTGCTCGTCGCCCAGTAGTTTCCATCGAGCACCATGGCCCCGACTGTCGAGCCATGGAACGCGCCGGCCCGGGTCAGGATCTTCTGACGGCTCGGCTCGCCGTTGAGATGGTGATATTGGAGTGCGATCTTGATGGCGACCTCGTCGGCCTCCGCGCCACCAGGGGTAAGGAAGACGCGAGAGAGGTCGCCCGGCGTTAGCGCGGCCAACCGCTCAGCGAGTTCGATCGCCGGCATCGAGGAGTAACGGAACAAGTCGAGGAATGCCAGTTCGCCCATCTGTGTCGCGGCGACCTCGATCAGCTCCCGACGCCCGTGGCCCACAACCATCGCCTCGAGGGCTGAGATCCCGTCGAGGTAACGCTTGCCATCGGAGTCGAACACCTCGCTGCCGTCTGCCCTGACGAGCACGATCGGCTCCTCCTCCGCGTAGGTTCCGGGTCCGCCGAACGACGACCAAAGATGATCACGGGCCACGCGCTGAAGCTCAGCCGTATCGCGGGCCGTCCGGCTAGACACGTGATGACTCATGAAGCAGATCCTCCGTCTGGCCGTTGTGCCGTCTGCGGGCTCGCCGGGGGCGGGGCAAGTTGACGTCGGGCCGAGCTGGCACTAAGTTCACACAAACGATTGTCTCACGCCTGGAAGATCGCCCCGAACGGCGCGCCGGGACGGCCCGCAACGGCATTGGGCGACGGTACTCGAGCCCGGTAATGCTCAACCTCACCTCTACCTCGGTCGCGGTCCGGATCGATCCCCGCCACGGTGGCGAGGTGCTCGATCTGATCGATCTGCGGACCGGACGCCAGCTGCTCGGCCGTCCTCCGTTTGCTTCCGATGAGCCGGTTTCAGGCGAGCTCGATGAGACCACGTGGACGCGGGCCTACCGAGGCGGCTGGCAGGTGCTGGTCCCGAATGCCGGTAACTCCTGCGTGCTCGAGGGAGTCGCGCACGGCTTCCACGGCCGGGCCTCGACCGACTCCTGGGAGGTCAGCGACCTAAGCCCCGAGGCGGCCACGCTGGACTGGGAGGGCCACGGACTTCGCGTGCAGCGCCGCTTTGTGCTCGCAGATGACACGGTCCGGGTTACCTCGACGGTGCACGCTGAGCGCATTGCGTCGCTGGTCTGGGTCGAGCACGTCGGACTCGGGATCGAGCTGCTTGACCCGTCGATTGAGATCACGGGCGCGGGCGGGCGCGCGTACGAGGTTGACGAAACAGCGGGACCTGCGGAACCTCCGGCGGACGCGCCGCGGTGGCCGCAGGCGCGGCTGCTGGACGGCACCCTCGAGCGCGCTGACCGCGCCGAACTGCGGACCCCGCGGAGCCGTTTGCTGATCGTCGCCGATCTGCCCGAGGGGCGTCTGAGGGTCCACAACCGCGATCGCCGCCAGGGATTGGAGCTCGTGTGGGACACGAGCTGGTTGCCGCACCTGTGGATGTGGCACGAGGTTCGGACCAGCGGCGGACCATGGCGCCAGCTCGCCGAGACGCTCGTGATCGAGCCATCGTCGGTCCCGCACACGCTTGGCCTGCGGACGGCGCGCGACCTTGGTCAAGCGCATCACCTCGAGGCCGGCCAGAGCCGCAGCTTCGAGATTGCTGTCCGGCCGTTGGTGGATCCGCCGTAGAGCCTGAACACGACCGAGTGGATGGAGCACATGAGTGACGAACGTCTAACCACCGCCCTGCAGCGGCTCGACGCCGATGGCCTGATCTCCGCCGACCCCGGGATCGTCCGGATGTGCACCGGTCATTCCTACGACATCGAGACGGGGCCAAACGTTTTCGCGCTGCCCGCGATCGTCGTCGCCGCGGGCTCGTCCGAGCCGGTGCTGGTGTGCTCGGCCGACGAGGCGCAGGCGTCAACGAACACGATCACCTACGAAGGGTTCACCGTTGGCCCGATCGAGCGGGTCGCCCGCGCCCGGCGCAGCGTCGCTGAGGCGATCGATCGCAGCGGCGGCAAGGGCATCCGGTGGGTGGTCGACGGCTCGTCGGTACCCGTGGGCGCGCTCCCCGAGGTGCCGTACAGCAGTCCACCCGCCGGCGTCCTCGCGGCGATGACCGCGATCAAGACGACTGACGAGATCAACGACATCCAGGCCGCGATCGCGCTCTGCGACGCCGGACAGGCCGCGGCCCGAGACGCAGCACTCGAAGGCGCGAGCGAGCTCGACGTGTGGCAGCACGTCCGGGGCGCGATGGAGTCCCGGGCCGGCGGCCGGATCCCGGTTCTGGCCGATCTCGTCTCCGGTCCGCGCTCGGCGGAGGTCGGTGGACCCCCGTCGACCCGGGCTGTGGGCCGGGGCGATCTGATGCTGGTCGACCTGGTCCCGCGACTGGCCGGCGTGTGGGGCGACTCGTGCTCCACATTTGTCGACGCGGAACCGACGGCCGAGCAGCGCCGTGCTCACGCGGCAGCCCAGTCAGCGCTCGAGGCGGGGCTGGAAATGCTCCGCCCCGGCGTGCGCAGCGCCGACGTAGACACCGCGGTGCGCGCAGTGATGGCTGACGACGGCTGGGATTACCCCCATCACACTGGACACGGGCTCGGTTTCGCCTGGCACGAGGAGCCGCGGATCGTCGCCGGCAGCGAGACCGTGCTGGCGCCCGGGATGGTCGTCGCGCTGGAGCCGGGGACGTACGCCGGCGACTGGGGCCTGCGCGTCGAGCAGATCGCGGTCGTGACTGACTCCGGTCCCCGCGTGCTGTCGGGACATTCGCTGGCGCTCGAGCGGGTTGCGCCTGACTGACTGAAAGCTAGAGCACCTCGATCGACGGGTATGCGTAGCAGCGGGCCGTGGCTCCGCCGTCCACCGGAATCGCGGCACCGCTCAGATAGGAGGCCCGGTCCGACAGCAGGAACGCAACGACCTCGGCGATCTCAGCCGCCTGACCGATGCGCCCGAGCGTCGCCAGCTCACCTTCACCTTGCAGTGCTTGCGCCATGTCCCCGCCGACGTCCCGCTCCAGTGCCTCTCGGGTCATCGGCGTATCGATCGCCCCGGGCAGCACGGCGTTGCAGCGAATTCCGTATCTGCCGTAGTCAGTGGCGATCCCCTTGGAGATCATCGCGACCGCTGCCTTAGCGGCTTGATAGGCGTAGTACCGAGGGAACGCGTACGCGCCCTGAATCGATGAGACGTTCACAATCGCCCCGCTGCGGTTGGACAGCATCTCGCGGACCGCGATCGCGCAGCCGAACATCGGCCCCAGCTGCAACACGTCAAGCGCTTGCCGCAGCGATTGCTCATCGACCTCGTGCGCCGCGCCGATCACATCGATGCCTGCGTTGTTCACCCAGCCGGTCAGATCACCGGCGCTGCGGGCAGCTTCCGCGGCTCGCTCGTGGGTGCTCCACTTGGCGATGTCTCCGGTCAGCGGGATGCAGCCGTCACCGAGCGAACGAGCCACCTCGCCGAGCGCCGGCTCGTCGATATCGACAGCGACCACTTGCTGCCCGTCCTGGCGTAGCCGGTCGCAGATCGCCCGGCCGATGCCCTTGCCCGCTCCCGTTACCACCACGACACCGCTCATATACGAACCCTCCGTTTGCTTGGACTCAATTGCAGGGCGCGCCGGTAGCCAGGACCACGCTCGGCTACCCCCGCCGTCCGGCGCTCGCCGACAGATCGGCTGACATCCCCAGATACGTTCCGGGATCGCGCAGCCTGGCCAGGAGGGTGGCGTCCAGGAGTGGTCCGGCCTGCGGATCGTTCACCAGCAACTCGAGCAGACCGCGTTGCGAGGCGGCCGCCTCTCGGCTGGCCGCGTGGACGACCGCGTATGCGCGCTCGTGGCCAAGATGTGGGGCGAGCGCCATCATCGCCGCCTCGGCCAGAATCGCACCGTTGGTCAGCTCGAGGTTGGCGCGCATGCGAGGCAGGTTGACCTCAAGCGTGGACACGAGCTCGGCGAGCTTCTCGACGACGCCGCCGGCGAGGATGAACGCCTGCGGGACCGCCTGCCACTCGACCGCCCACAGCGACATGTCGCGCTCTCCGGCGTGAGCGGTGGCATTGGCGAGCACATCGACGGGACCGCGGAGTAGGCGGGCGGACGCGACCAGGTATTCCGACATCATCGGATTGCGCTTCTGGGGCATCGTGCTCGATCCCACGTGCTGTTCGCCGTCGCCCTCGGCCAGCTCGGCGACCTCGGTGGCCTGGAGCCGGATCACCTCGGCCGCGATTCGCTCCGCGCCGGCGGCTAGTTGGGCCAGCGCGTGGGCGACGTCGCGGACCCGGTCGCGTGCGGCGAACCAGGAGATCTCCGGCCTTCGGAGCTCGAGCCGCTCGCAGAATGCCTCGATCACCCGGTCGGCATCGTCCCCGAGGCTGGCCAGCGTGCCACCGGCACCGCCCAGCTGGGCCACCGAGATCGTCTCCCGCGACGCGACCAAACGCGCATGGACGCGCGAAAGCTCATCCGCCCACCCGGCGGCCTTTAGCCCGAACGTCATCGGTACCGCTTGTTGCCCATGGGTTCGCGCGGCCATCGGCGAGTCGGAGAACTCGTCGGCCAGGCGCAGGCATGAGCTGCGCGCCGCGACCACGCGCTCCATCAGCCACGGCAACGCGTTGCGGATCTGCAGCACCATTCCCGTGTCCGTGATGTCCTGCGTGGTCGCCCCCCAGTGGACGTAGGCGCCGTCCTGGCCGCAGCGTGCGGCCAGTGCGCGCACCACCGGGACGAGCGGATGGCGCGATTCAACGATTCCCTGCCGAAGCTCGGCGAGATCGTAATCCTGCGCGCCGGACTCGCGCAGGATGCGGTCTGCAGCGGCTTTCGGGATCACTCCCGCGTCGGCTTGGGCCGCCGCCAGGGCCGCCTCCACGTCCAGCCATGATTGGAGCATCGAACGCGTGTCGAACATACGCCGCATCTCGGCGCTCCCGAACACGTCCCGGAAAAGCTCGCAGTCAAGCGTCGTCGGCATTTAGGCATCCGCGCATTAGCGTCACCCGCGCACGGTGAAGTCCACGCAATCGATTGCGCAAAGACGCTATCTCACCGGCCAGACCCTGTCCAGCGTGCGGACCGTTGGGTTCAGCCCGCTAGCCGCGCCGCGGCGTCGCCGAACTCCTGCAGCGCTTCGCGGTTGAGTTCGATGCCCAGACCGGGGCGCTCCGGGAGCGGTAGCGTGCCATCGTCGCCGAGCGACAGCTCGTCGGTCACGAGCTCGCGCCGGAGTCTCGACTCGGCTAGGTCAGGCGGCACGAACTCGAAGAACGGTAGTTGCGGTGTGATCGCCGCCAGGTGCGCCGTCGCCGCGACCGTGATCCCGGTCTTCCAACCGTGCGGCACGACCTTCAGGTCGTGGGCCGCCGCCAGTTCCGCGACCCGGCGCGCTTCGGTCAGTCCGCCCACCCGCCCGACGTCGGGTTGCAGCACATCCAATGCGCCGCGCTCGGTGTAAGCCTGAAACTCAAACCGAGTCGCCAGCCACTCGCCCGCCGCGATCGGCACTGGCGAGTGCTTGACCAGCTCGGCGTAGCCGTTGAGATCATCACTCCACAGCGGTGTCTCGACGAAAAACAGGTCATGCTCGACCCACGTTTCAATCACCGCCAGCGCCTCGCGCCAGTCATCCCACGCGTATGCGACGTCGACCATGATCGCAAACTCCGGACCCGCGGCTTGGCGCACGGCGGCGATCACCTCGACCAGCTTGTCGTCGGGGACGCCGAGGCCGGTATGCCGGTAGGGCCCGCGTGTCAGGAGCTCGAGCTTCGCAGCACGGAAGCCGCGTCGCGATGCTTCGATCGCCTGACCCCCGAGTGCCTCCGCGAACGCCTCCCAGTCCGAGCCGGCATTCGGGAGCAGCGATGCGTAGGGTACGAGCCTGCCCTCGGGGCGGCGCTCACCCAGCAGTTGCCAGACCGGAACGCCGGCGGCCTTCCCCGCGACGTCCCACAAAGCCATGTCGACAGCGCCGAGGGCATGGACCAGTGCGCCTCGCCGCCCGGTCATCGCAGTGCCCACGTACAGCTCGTCCCAGCACCTCTCCGGTTCGGTGGGGTCCATCCCGATCAGCATCGTCCCCAGACCGCGATCCATCGTGTGCGTGCCGGGCGCCTGGATGCACGCCCGCGCGATCCAGGCATTGAGATCGGTCTCTCCGATTCCGGTGAGTCCTTCGTCCGTCTCGATCTCGACCACGATCGTGTCCTGGTTGGAGCTCGTGGCGTCAACGTCGTAGCCGGGGTCGAGCAACAGGTGACAGTTGACCGCGGTGACTTTCATCGTCTCCTCTCGCCGGATGAGTGATCGGTAAGTGCCACGTCTAGTCGGTCGACTCGCTCGGCACCGTCTCGACTATGTACAGGTTGGCGGTGGTTCCGCCGTCGACGGTCAACTCGGTGCCGGTGATGTGACGAGCATCATCGGAGGCGAGAAACAGCACCGCGGCGGCGATCTCGGCTGGCTCGGCCATTCGCCGCTGCGGTACCCGCTCAAAGCGACTGGTCATGTACTCGTACGTTGCCTCGCCCACGTAGGCACGCGTCAGCGGCGTGGCGACGTAACCGGGATTGACGATCGCCGAGCGGATGCCGTGTTCGGCGAGCTCCGTCGCCATCGTACGGTTGAGCCCACGAAGGCCCGCCTTGGAAGCGTTGTAGGCGGCCTGGGTGCCATCGGCCCCGAGCGCGTCGATCGACGCGATGTGAACTATCGCTCCGCCGCCGCGGCCGGCCATGGTTTTGGCGACTCGTTGCGCACACAGGAACGGACCGGTCAGGTTGGTGTCGATCACCCGTCGCCACTCGCTTTCGGGGAGCTCGAGGAACGCGCAGTCGTAATCGACACCCGCATTGTTGACCAGCACGTCGATTTGGCCATCCCATCGCTCCTCGGCTCGACCCACGATCCGGTCTACGTCGGTCGCGTTGCTCACGTCACCCACTTCGTGCTGGGCGCTGGCGCCGCTCTGACGGATCGACTCCGCCACCGCCGCCACCTCCGACTCGGTGCGCGCCATCACCAGCACGTCAGCCCCTTCGGCCGCGAACCGTCGCGCCGTGGCTTCGCCGATTCCGCGGCCGCCGCCCGTGACGATCACACGTTTGTGCTCGAACCTCATCGCCATCTCCCTTCCCTTGACCCGGTCCTACCGGCGGACCGCGCTCCTCATGCGTCGACCTCCTCCGGCTCGTCATACCAGCGCTTGCGATCACCGATCCGATCACGCATCCGCCAGCCCCTCGGCTTTGGCTCTGCCTGGATCCGCGCCCAAAGTTGATCGAGCCGCCGCCCGACCGCTGCCCGCTCGTCCTGAGTGATGTCGTAGCTCTCGATGCCCTCGCGGACGCGATCGACGTTTATCTTGCAGGTCCGCCACAATCCCCAGTCCTCCGCGCACAGCTGCGCGACGCGGTCGGCGTTGATCGTGTCCCCATCGTGATCCGCGACCTCGTGGTGGTGAAGGATCGCAATCACATCGCGCAGATCTTTCTCGTTCAGACTGACGACCTGAAGCTTGGTGAGCAGCAGCTCTGCGAGCGGGAGAGTCATTGGATCGACCGTGATCCGGCTGTTGATCGGGATCTCGTGACACATGCGAAACGCGCCCACGAACACGTCAAGCTGACGCTGGTGTTCGAGATCGTGGAACAACAGTCGCTCGTGCCCGTTCATCGCATTGAACTGCTGTTGTGGCTCCCAGCCCATTTCCTCGATGAACCCGGCGACCAGCTTGCCGCGCCCCTTGAGGGTGACGAAGTCGATGTCCTTGTACTCGCGCGACAGACCGGGGTGGAAGGCCTCGTCGACCCTGATCCTCACCGCCAGTCCACCGACCAGCCTGAGCGGTATGTCGCGCTCGAGCGCCGCCATCGCCAGCCGCCGGGCCTCGTCGAGAATCTGTGGAAGCGGCGCCTCGGTGCTCATCGCGTCACCCTAGCGCCACGCTGGTCGCCTCGTGCGCCGCAGCCGCGAACTCCGTCATGGCGCTGCGGTTGAGGTGGAGCCCGAGTCCCGGGGAGGCCGGTGGTGACAGCTTGCCGTGGTCGAACACGAGCTCATCGCGGACCAGTTCCTTGCGCAGGCGCGACTCGCACAGCTCGGCCGGTAGGAACTCAAAGAACGGCATCTGTGGCGTGACCATTGCCAGCTGAGCCGCGACCGAGATCGAGATGCCCGTCTTCCAGGCGTGGGGGACCACGACCAGATCGTGCTCGGCTGCGATCTGCGCCACCCGTCGAGCCTCGGTGAGGCCACCGACGCGGCCGATGTCGGGCTGGACGACGTTCACGCACCCCCGCTCCGCCAGCAGCGCGAACTCATGCCGGGTGGTCAGCCACTCGCCCTGAGCGATCCGGACCGGGGAGCGTCGCGTCAGCTCCGCATAGCCGTCGAGGTCGTCGGGCCACAGTGGCGTCTCCAGAAAGAACACGTCGTACCGAGCAAGCGCCTCGGCGGTGCGCAGCGCGCGCTGCACCGAGTCAAAGGCGTACTGGACGTCGACCATCAGTGTCATCTCGGGCCCGGCTGCATCGCGGACGGCGCGGACCACGTCTTCGATCCACTCGTCGGGGCCCTGCAGTCCCTTGTGGGCGTACGGTCCTGAGAACGTCGCCTCGAGCTTGGCAGCGATGAATCCGATCTCACGCGCCCGCGTTGCCCACGTGACCATCGACTCGACATACGCGTCGAACGACGACACTTCGGGTTGGAGCGACGCGTACGGCGAAAGCTGGTCTCGCGCCTGATCCCCGAGGAGCTGCCATGTGGGGACTCCGGCGGCCTGGCCGGCGATATCCCACAGAGCGATGTCAATTGCGCCGATGGCATTGACGATGGCCCCCCGGCGGCCCGTCATGGCGCTGCCGACGTACAACTCTCGCCACAGCGCCTCAGGATCGCTGGCGTCGCGCCCGAGCAGCATCGTCTTCAACCCGCGGTCCATCGTGTTCGTCCCCGGTGCCTCGATGCAGGCCCGCGCGATCCACGCGTTCAGGTCCGTTTCGCCGATCCCGGTGAGTCCCTCGTCCGTCTCGATTTCGACCACGATCGTGTCCTGCGCCGAGCTCGTGGCCCCGATGTCAAAGGCTGGATCGAGCAGGACGTGCGTGCGTACGTCGGTGATGCGCATCGGCGGCTGTCGCTAGACCCGGGAGTAGCCGCCGTCGATGGAGATGTTGGCCCCGGTGAGAAAGCCCGCCTCGTCGGCGCACAGGAAAACGCATGCGTCGGCGACGTCGGCCACGGCTCCAAAGCGGCCGATGGGATGCCGGCCCAGCAGTTCTCGCTCGAATGCGCGGCCGTCGTCCATCGCCTCCATGACTGATTCGTGCAGCTCGGTCCGGATCACGCCGGGCATCAGCGTGTTGGAGCGAATCCCGCGCGAGCCGTACTCGACCGCGATGTGATCGGACAGCATGTTCAGCCCGGCCTTGGATATGTCGTATGCGCAATCGCCTGCCCACACGGTGATCGCGCACACGCTCGACATGTGGACGATCGAGCCCCGAGCGGGCGGATCGTTCTTGAGCATGTGTGGGATCGCCGCACGCGCGACGAGGAACGGTCCGCGCAGGTTGGTGGCCAGGATGCGATCGAACTCCGCGACTTCCCACTCGGCCAGGTCAGCCCAATCTGATGCGTCCGTGCCGGCGTTCGAGATCAGCAGATCGAGGCCGTTCATCGCCTCCACTGCTCCCGCGACCACGCGCTCGGCGCCCTCCGGGGTCGACAGATCGCCGATCGCCTCAAACGCTTCGCCGCCGTCAGCGCGGATCTGCTCCACGGTCTGCCGCGTCCGCTCGTCGTCTCGTCCCCCGCAGGCGACCCTGGCGCCTTCGGCCGCAAACCGATGCGCGACCTCGCGTCCGATGCCGCTCGACGCACCCGTTACGAGCGCGCGCTTGCCTGAGAGACGACCGCCGTTAGCAAACAAACGATTGCGCATCCTAGGGCGCGAGATGCTCCCGGTCAAGGACGCCGGTGGAGTGGGGGACAGGCGCGTCCCGGGGCGGCAGCACCACGACCCGCCCGGCACTGCCCGACGCCGTCATGGCCACCGCTTCGTTGATCTCGTCGAGTCCGAAGCGGTGCGTGACCAGCGGAGCGAGGTCGAGCACGCCGGCGACCGCCAGCCGCGCCAGCTGCGGGATGTGCAGCGCCGGCACCGCGCCGCCGAGGTTTGACCCGAGCACGGTGTGCTCGAACTGGGTGGCGTCGTAGACGTCGATGCCCACCGTCTTTCCCATCGCCGGCTGGCCGATCAGAACCGTCGTTCCTCCGGCACGGACGCTGCGAAACGCCTGCTCGGCTACGGCTGGATTGCCGAGCGCCTCAAACGCGAAATCCACCCCGTCCGGGGTGATCGCGCGCACACGTTCGGCCGGATCGCCATCGGCCGGATCGATCGCGTGGGTTGCACCCAAGTGGGTTGCCAGCTCGCGCTTGAACGGCACCGGGTCCACGGCCACGATCGGCAACGCCGAGACCAGGCGGGCGCCCAGCACCGCCGCCAAGCCGACGCCTCCGCAGCCGAAGATCGCGACCGCGTCACCCGGGCGCACAGCAGCACGGCGGGTGACGCTGAAGATGCCAGTTGTCACGCCGCAGCCGAGCAGGCACCCAAGCACTGGATCCAGCTCGGCGTCGACGGGCAGCGCGGCGTCGGCGGGGACCACGGCGTGGGTGGCAAAGCTCGACACGTAGGCCAGGTGGTGCACCGCTCGCCCGCCGAGTGAAAGCCGGGTGCTGCCGTCGCGCAGGAACCCGCTGTCCAGGCCGGCGGCGGCGTCGAGACACAGGTTCGAGCGCCCCGCCAGGCACATCCGGCAGTGGCCGCACGCGGGCGAGAACGTGAGCACCACGGACTCGCCTGTCCGTGCCGAGTCGACGCCGTCGCCAACCGCCTCGATCACCCCGGCGCCTTCATGACCGAGCACGATCGGCAACGGAGTGGGCCACTTTCCGTCGATGTACGAGAGGTCGCTGCGGCAGATCCCAGACGCGAGGATCCTCACCAGGACCTCCTCCCGACCGGGCGCTTCGAGGTCGACGTCGCACACGTCGAGCGGTTCGCCCGGGGCGTGCATCACCGCCGCCTGGATCTTCACCGTGGGAGGGCCCCGGTACTGCTCTGCTCGCCGCCGTTGCTCAGCGATGGCGTGGCCGGAGCCAGTCGCTCCGGCGGCGGACAGGTCGAGGAGCGCAGGACGAGCTCCGGCGCCGTCGTGACCTCGACATCTCTTGTCGGCTGACCGTCGATCTGGGACGCCAGCGCGCTGATCGATGCGGCGCCGAGCTCGCCCAACGGCATTCTGATCGCCGTCAGCGGGACCTCGAGAAACTCAGCCAGCGGATCGTCGTCGTAGGTGATCAGCGAGAGGTCGTCGGGAACTCGCAGGCCGCTGCGCCGGACGCACGCCAGCGCGCCGATCGCCTGGTTGAGGTTTGAGACATACACCCCGGTCGGCCGCGCGCGGGATCCAAGCAGGCGGCGCATGGCCTCGAACCCGCCGCGCTCCTCAAACGGCGCCTCGACAAGCGCGGGAAGTTGGAGGCCGGCCGACACCACCGCCTCGGCGAACCCGGCGGCGCGCCGGCTCGCGGTGTCGAGCCCCAATGGCCCCGCGAGCTGCGCCAATGCGACGTGGCCCAGGCCGATCAGGTGCTCCGCGGCGAGGCGTCCGGCATCGTCCTCACGCATGTACACGTTGCGGCCGCTCCCGGGGACCCGACGGTTCACGAACACGTACGGAACGCGGCTCGTGGAGACGAGCTGGAGGATCGGATTGCCCGGCGCCGCGCTGGCGACGATGATGCCGTCGATCCGGCCTTCCTCGACCAGCCGGTCCCATGCCTGCTCGGTCACGGCGCTGTCGTCCTCGGCTAGCACCATTACGTATCCCCGCCGCGCCGCCTCGTTGACGGCGCCGCGAACGATTTCCGCGTACACGGGGTTTCGCAGCGACGGCACGAGCATCCCGAAGGTTGCCGTGGCGGCGGTCTTCAGCCCGCGCGCGAGCACGTTTGGCCGGTAGCGCAGGTCGCGGGCGACAGCCAGGATCCGCTCCCGGGTCTCAGGTCGAACCGCCGCGCGGTCACTGTCGTGCAGCACCCGCGAAACCGTTGATGGATGCACGCCGGCGGCGCGCGCCACGTCCACGAGCCGGATTGAATTTCGAGCTGTCACGGAGCTGGCCCTGTCCTCGTGGCCGCTAGCCTAACGTTTGCGTAGCCGTGAGTGCTGGGCTGCGGGCGCGAGGCTCCAGGTGCCCCCTCGCCGTCTGGGCCCGGCTGCCCCAACCGTCTGGGCCCGGCTGCCGCAACCGCCTTCGGCCTCCCAACCGGCCTATCGCGATCGTGCCGGCGACGACCCCGCACCAACCCGCCACAGCCGGTCGGTCGCGATCTGAGCCCCCTCAGCCAGTGCCCGGAACTTGGCCCACACAACGGTGGGATGGATCTCCGGCTTGTACGAGGCTTGCGATGCGAAGCCGCAGTCAGCACCCGCAATCACGTTCTCGCGGCCGACCCGCTCGGCGAACCGCAGGATCCGCTCGGCGATCAGCTCGGGGTGCTCGACGATGTTGGTCGAGTGCGTGATCACCCCCGGCATGAGCACCTTGCCGTCGGGCAGTCGCACATTTTCCCACACGTGATACTCGTGCTCGTGGCGTGGGTTCGCCGCTTCGAACGAGTAGGCGCTCGCCTTCACGCGCAGAACCGTGTCGATGATCTCCGCGAGCGGTACATCGTGCACGCGGGGCCCCTCGTTTATCCCGTAGCAGGTGTGAAAGCGGATGCTCTCCTCGGGCACGTTGCGCGTGGCGTGATTGATCGCATCGACGTAGGCCTCGGCGCGCGCTCGCCGCTCCGATAGCGGCGTCGATGGGTCGCTGTAGATCTCGCTCATGAACGGATCGTCGATTTGCAGGAGAAATCCCGCCGCGACGATCGCCTCGTACTCCGAGCGCAGTGCGTCGGCGACCGCGACCAGATAGTCGGCTTCGTCGCCGTAGTACTCGTTCTCGCCCGCGCCACTGGGGGCGATGGCCGGCACGAAGGCCTCTCCAGACCAGCCTTCGGGGAGCGTCTTGATCGCTGATCGCAGATTGTCCAGGTCACGCTCGAGGGCGACCAGGCCGGTATAGCTGACCGGACCGGTGCAGACCAGGGTCCTAGCCGGCGCGACCGCGCCCCCGAGCATCGCGACGTTGAAGTACTCGACGTAGTAGTCGGGAAATTGGTCGATCTCGGCACGGAACAACGAGCTGACCGACGCGTTGGCGTCGCCGCGCCGCTCAAATCCGGCAAGGCGCTCGCCGATATAGGTGGCGTGTCCGATCTTGCCCTGCTCGCCGTCGGATACGCTGTCCAGCCCGGCTTCGGCCTGTCCGTGGACTGAAGCTCGTACGGCTTCACGGACCGCCTGGTCATACGCCTCCGTCTCGTACGGATCTCCCATCGCCTTCGCGCGCATCAGGTCGAGCAGCGACTTCTCGCGTGCCAGGCTCCCAACATGCGTGGTCAGGATGCGGTCCGTGCTACGCCGCAACGCGAGCTCCTTTCCTCAGCCCGGCACAGT
Source organism: uncultured Solirubrobacterales bacterium (assembly GCA_963792735.1). Lineage (GTDB taxonomy): Bacteria > Actinomycetota > Thermoleophilia > Solirubrobacterales > Solirubrobacteraceae > Palsa-465. The sequence goes on from CAWBXK010000001.1 coordinate 32,613, forward strand.
GACAAATCGCTCCTCGCGGGTGCATTCTGGCGCGTCAAGCGGGTCGGATTTCGTGAAGACACGGGCGTCGCCTCGACTGGTGGGCCGATTCAGCCTAACGTCCGCGGAAGAGAGGGGTGCAAGCCCCGATCCCCCGCCACGGTCGACAGCGCAGGGCTCGAGTGCGGTCGCGAGCATCAGGGAGATTCGACCGCGTTTCCTTGACAGGCCCGCCGTGGGTGGCATACGATCGCGCTGGCTGACGCAATCGTTTGCCCGACACAGGATTCTGCTTGGCACTGTTTGGCAAGAAGAAGCGTTCACGGCCGGAAGATCAGACGCTGTCGCTGTACTACGCGTCCGATCTCCACGGCTCAGACCAATGCTGGAGAAAGTTCCTGGGAGCCGGGCGGTTCTACGGCGTCGACGCCCTGATCATGGGTGGCGATCTGACCGGCAAAGCGATCGTGCCGATCGAGCGCAACGGCTCAGACGCGTTCACGGCCACCTTCCTGGGCGAGACTCGCCGCGGGAACTCGCAGCGTGAGCTCGACGAGCTGCTCGATGCGGTTCGCTACAACGGCATGTACCCCTGGCTCGCCAGCGCTCAGGAGATCGAAGCCCATTCGAACGACATGGATGCCCAGTCGGAGCTGTTCGACGCTGTAATCGTCGATGAACTTCGCCGCTGGATCAAGCTCGCCGACGACCGCATGGCCACGTACGGCATCGAGGTCTACGTGATGCCCGGTAACGACGACCCCTGGAGTTGCGACCCAGTCATTGCGCACGCATCGCACGTGGTCGCATGCGACGACCGCGTCGTCCAGGTGGGCCCCCACGAGATGATCTCCTGCGCATACGCAAATCCCACCCCCTGGGACAGCCCCCGGGAGCTCGACGAGAACGCGTTGTATGAACGGATCAAGCGCCTCGCAGACCAAGTCGAGACGCCCGCGACCGCGATCTTCAACCTCCACGTCCCGCCCTATGACTCCGGCCTGGACACGGCGCGGGAGATCAACCCCGACCTCACCGTCGTGTACAAGAGCGGGGCGCCGCACGAGATCCCGGTCGGAAGCACGGCAGTGCGTCAGATCATCGAGGAGTACCAGCCCTTACTCGCCCTCCATGGTCATATCCACGAGTGCAGGGGCGCCGCCCAGATCGGAAGAACACTGGCAATCAACTCTGGCTCGGAATACAACAGCGGCCGGATCCATGGCGTCACCGTCGCACTCGGCGGCGATCGCGTGCTCTCACACCAATTCGTAATCGGCTGACGCAAATTCTCGAGGAGGAGCTTCGTGGCACAGACCGAACCCGCAACGCCTAGTTCGCCAACCGAGCCACGCTCCAACCTGTTCGTTCGGAACGCAACGGGACTGGTGCGCGGTGTCCCGTCGAAGTCGTCGATCATCATCAACTGCATCCCCGGCCACCCGACCCAGACGCTGGCCGCGACGTTCTTCTTCGCCCTCACGATCGCTCCCGGCGGGAACGTCTATGTGGGAATCCTGCTTGTGCTCCCGATGGTGCTGGCGTTCTCCTATGCATTCGGCCTGCTGACCAGCATGATTCCCCGCTCCGGCGGCGACTACGTCCTGGTAAGCCGAGTGTTGCACCCGGTCGTGGGGCTGATGTCGTCGTTCTGTATGACGGTGGCCGGTTTGCTCTCCAACGCCTACTTTGGCCTCGCGTTCGTCACGGTCGGCCTCGGGCCGGGATTGACCGGCATCGGCCTGATCGGCCACAACACCACGCTCGTGAAGTGGGGCACGACGCTGTCCGCCAGCCACAAGTGGCAGTTCATCTTCGGCGCGCTGATGATGGTGGCGGCCGGCTTGATCATGACCGGCGGCTGGCGCCGAGTGCTGCGGATCCAGAACACGCTGTTCTGGATGGTCACGGGCAGCCTGGTCGTATGCGGACTCGTCGCGCTGTTCACCACCCACAGCACGTTCGTCAACAACTTCAACAACTTCGCCCGGCCCTACACCCATTCAAATGACACCTACGCTGGCGTGATCGCGGCGGCCCACAAGGGCGGCATCAAGACCAACCCGTCGTTCTCCTTCGGCAACACGATTCCGGTGATCGGAATCCTCGCCACCACCGCCGTCTACAGCTACTGGACCACGTTCGTCGGCGGCGAGCTACGACAGGGCAGCAGCCGCAAGACAGCCAACAACATGGCAATTGGCGGAACCCTGGCCCTGGCGGCCCTCGTGGTGTTCGGGTGGATCTTCTTCCGCACCTTCGGCCACGGTTTCGAGATCGCGGCCAACAGCGGCAACTTCCCGAGCCAGATCGCGATCGCCAACACCCCGTTCTTCTTCTTGACCTCAGCCTCGGTGGGCAGCACGATCTTCGCCGTGATCGTGTTCGTCTGCTACATCGTCTTCTGGCCACTGATCATGTACATCTCGATGCTCCAGCAGACGCGCATGCTGTTCGCATACTCGTTCGACGGCATCCTCGCCAAGAAGGTGACGGCCGTCAGCCGCGCGGGCTCGCCGTACGTTGCGGTGATAATCGCCGTCATCGGCTCCATCATCGTCCTCTATTGGGGGATCCACTCCTCCAACTTCTTCCAGGTCTTGGCCTACGCGACCCTGATCCAGCTGGTCGGCATGACGATCGTCGGGTTCACGGCCATGGTCGTGCCGTGGCGCCGAACCGCGTTGTACCGAGCGTCCGCGGCGCAGTTCAAAATCCTCGGCATCCCCGCGGTCGCAGTCGCCGGTGTGGCGGCGATAATCTCAGGTGTCCTCATCTGGATCATTTATCTGCACTACTCAGCCCTCGGTCTCTCCGACAAGTCGAAGTTCTTCACCTTCCTCGGAGTCACCCTGGGCCTGGCTGTCGTTTACTACATAGGCGCGAAGCTGATCCGTCGCGCGCAAGGAGTCAATATCGATCTGGCCTACGCCGAAGTCCCGCCCGAATGATCCCGGCGACATCGGCGTCAGCTGCGGCGGCGGCACGATGATCGGGCCCCGCTCGGCGTGATCCGAGAGGTTGGCGGGCTGCTCGCGCGGCCAGTGCGGTGAGCATCGGGTCGATCCACCCAGGGCGATACGGAGCCGGAACCCACGCACTGCATCGCCTACCAGGAGGGAGTGTGGCGGCTTGAAAATCACAGAGGTTGAACCGATCGTGCTACGGCTGCCGAACGTCGATGTCACCCGTGCCGACGGAACGCAGGACGCGCTGTTGGTGAGGATCCACACCGACGAGGGGATCACCGGACTCGGCGAGGCCGACTCGTCTCCGTTCCTGGTCAGGACCGCGATAGAGATGCCATCGTCACATTCGATGGCCAGGGGGATAGGCGAGCTCCTGCTCGGCACTGACCCGCTCCAGATCGATCGCCTGTGGTGTGGGGTTCAGCAGGCAACGCGCTATTACGGACCGAGCGGGATCGCGCTCCACGCGCTCAGCGCGATCGACATCGCCCTCTGGGACTTGACCGGTAAGGCACTCGGGCAGCCAGTGTCCGAACTCCTCGGCGGTCGCCGGACCGATCGGGTCGCGGTCTACGCGAGCGCCGTGATGCCCGAATCCCCCGAGGAGGCCGGTGCGCTTGCCGCGCAGGCGGTTGCTGACGGATACGGAGCCTTCAAGTTGGGATGGGGCCCTCTCGGTCAGGACCCGGGCCGCGACGCTGAGCTGATCGCGGCGGCTCGCCAGGCGCTGGGGGCTAGTCGCCGGCTGATGATCGACGGCGGACAGGCGTACACGCTGAAATCGGCCCGCCGGCTACTGAATCGGACTGCGCACGAGGACCTGTTCTGGTTCGAGGAGCCGTTCGCCCACGATGACCTCGCAAACTATCGGCGCCTCAGCGATACCACCGACGTCATGATCGCTGGAGGCGAGGTCGAATCCGGTCGCGCGGCGTTCGAGCGGCTGATTCGAGTCGGCCACCTCGACGTCCTGCAGCCTGACCTCGCCCGCTGCGGCGGGTTCACAGTTGGGCGCCAGCTCCGCGACCTGTGTCGGGACGGCGGCCCGACGATCGTCCCGCATTGCTTTTCCTCGGGAGTGCTGGTTGCCGCCTCGCTGCACTTCGCGGCATCACTGGACCGGCCGGTGCTGTCCGAATACTCGATCGCGGACTCCCCGCTCGTCAACGAGCTTCTGGAGCAGCCTTTCGGGCTCGAGCACGGGTGTCTGGCAGTGCCGTCACAACCCGGTCTGGGCGTTTCGCTCAACGAGGATCTGGTGGAGCGTCTTCGCGTAGCGTAGCGTAGCGTCAGTACGTGTACACGGTGGTCGCCGGTCCGAGCGTGAGGTCTAACTTGCGGTGCAACCCGAGCACCACTTCGCGTACCGGCAGGACGTGGACGGGCGCCTGGGCATTGGGCCTCAGCTCCAGCGTGGCCGGTCCCGTCCATTGCTCCTTGTGGACCACGTCGACGAACTGCCGGGTGACGAGTTCACGACGTACGCCTCCCTCCGAATCGGCCAGCACGCGCAGGTTGATGTTCGTCCCGGCGCCCGGAATCAGCTGATCGAGCTCGTCTGGGGCCGCTGCGTGCTGCTTGTAAACGATCGTCGACGTGGCGATCTCAATGCCGTTGCGACGGACGACCCCCACGACCAGATCCCCGCGGGCCTCAAGCGCCACCCCGCCGCCCTTCTTCGGTTGACCATACAGCTCGCGCCCCGTAGCCACGGCACCGTCGGAGTCCAGAAACAGAAACGGCGAATAGACCGCAGGGACGCCGTCTGGGGTCTCGGTGGGTAACTGCCACGCGGATTCACCGTAGACACCAAACCAGTCCGCGTCGTGCATCCAGTACACGTGCATCACGACGAGGTCGCTGGTCAGGCGAAGAGGCTCGGGAAGCAGGCGTTGCGAAGCCGCTTGATCGGTGCGGTAGACGACCGTGAGGATCTCGGTGTCCCGCATGCGGATCGGCAGGTCCGCGACCAGCGGTGCGAGGTATGGAGTGCTCGTAATCTCGTCCGGATCAAATGGGGTCACTCATTACCCTTCCGGGTGGCTTACACGGAGTCTCTCCGTCGGAAGTTACGATAGACGAGCGGCCCCATTTTCTATAGGGTGCAGAAACTAGTGGCGGCGTCACTACGTACAACTCAGACCCCCGGCGACGTGCCATGAGCAGCGAGCGGCTGGCCGGCAAGCATGCGATCGTCACCGGTTCCGGACGCGGCATCGGCCGCGCGATCGCACGCGCGATGGCCGCCGAGGGCGCGGACGTCCTGCTGCTGGGGCGCGGTGAGGATCCGCTCCGGGAAACCGCCCAGCTGATCGCGGATGCCGGCGGTGAGGCCTGGTGGCTGCGGTGCGACATCCGCGACGACGAGCGCGTGGATGCCGCCGTGGACGCGGCGATGCAGCGCTGGGGGTCGATAGACGTCCTGGCGAACAACGCCGGCATTGACGACGACACCCCCTTTGTCGATGTCGACCGATCCCGGTGGCGCGACGTCATCGCCACGAATCTAACCGCGCCGTTTGTCATGTCGCAGGCGGTCGTCCGCGTGATGCGCGAGACCGGCGGGGGTGCCATCGTTCACACCGCATCGATCGACGCGTCCGGAGGCGACGGTCCATTCGCTGCCTACAACGCATCCAAGGCGGGCGTGCTGGGCCTGAACCGCACGATGGCGCTGGAGCTCGCCCGATACGGCATCCGCTCGAACTGCGTTTCGCCCGGCTTCACCCGGACTGAGATGACCGGGCAGGCGGTTGGGGCACGAGTGATGCGGTACCTCGAGGGGTCCTTCGCGCGCGTTCCGATGCGGCGGCTGGTGCAGCCCGAGGAGGTAGCCGCAGCATTCGTATTCCTGGCCTCCGATGAAGCGTCGGCGATCACCGGTACCGAGCTGCGTGTCGACTGCGGACTGACCTGCAACTGGTACGTCCTCGAGACCATTCCGGACGAGGCCCAGCTACCGGACGGTTCCACGACGGCTTCGTAGCCTGCCGTCCGGGCCGTCGCGCCTAAACGGCCGTAAACCCACCGTCGACGATCAATGTCTGACCGGTGAGCCAGCCCGCGTCGTCGGAAAGCAGGAACGCAGCCGGGCCGGCGAGATCCTCGGGGGCGCCGATCCTCCGCAGAGGATGCAGCTGCGCCAGTCCTGGCGCCAGGTCGTCGAAATTATCCCGGTCAATGTATGCCATCGGCGTGCGGACCACCCCGGGGGCGAGGACGTTCACGCGGATGCCGGCTGGCCCGGCCTCGGCCGCGAACGACCGTGCCATCGCCGTGACACCTCCTTTGGCTGCGGTATAGGTCTCGTAGCCAGCGACACCGACGTGTGCGACCTGGCTTCCGAGCAGGACGATCGAGCCGCCGCAGCCCTCGGGAATCGCGCGCAGCATTGCGCTGGTGAGCGTGAACGCGGTGGCGAGATTGAGCGCGATGAAGTCAAGAAACTCGGAGGCGTCGGTCGCGCGAGGATCCTCGCCGCGGCGCACAGTGCCAGCGGCGTGCACGAGGCCAAACGGCGTTCCCAGCCGCTCCGCCTGCGCGACGACATCCTCGCATGATCCATCCTGGACCAAGTCGGCGCGATACGCGACCAGCCGTCCGTGGTGGGCTGCCGCCAGCTCTTTGAGCGCGCGGTCGTTGCGTCCGTTGGCGATCACTATCGCGCCCTCTTGAACGCAGCGCTCGGTGATCGCCCGCCCGATACCGGAGGTGGCACCGGTTACGACCACGACCCGGTCTTGGAGTCGGCCTGTCCGGCTCACACGGGTTGAGCCTCGCGACGCGTTTGAGCTCCCGCGCTCATCTGGCGACGCCGAAGGCGTCTCGCAGTTCGACCCCACCGTTCGGCGTGACGATGAAGAGGTTCTCTACGCGCGCGCCGCTCTGATCGGGACCGTAGACGCCCGGCTCGAGTGCGATCACCATGAAGGTCTCAAGTGCGGTCTCGTCGGCCGGGATCATGTGCGGGTCCTCAAATGAGCTCAGACCGACGGCGTGACCCGCGTGATGTGGAAACTCCCCTCCAGGGAAGGACTCCTCGATCTGGCGTGCCATGTTGGCGAAGATCCCCGCGCCGGTAGCGCCGGGACGGAGTTCGTCGGCGCTGCTACGCAGGATCTCAAGCAGACGCAACCGTTTCTCGGCGACCGCCTGGTTATCGCCAACGACGTGTGTCTCGGCGCTGTCACCGAAGTAGCCCCGAGCTCCGATGACGATATCGGCCACGACGGCGTCACCGGCCTGTACGCAGCGGTCTCCGGCGACGTGAATTGGACAACACACACTGGCCGTGTTTGGCCCGGATAGGAGGTCGGTGAGGAACTCGGTCGGTGCACCGTTGGCGACCTGAGCGGCGGAGTGAGCGGCGCTGAAGATCTCGATCTCGCTCTCACCTCGGGCGGCGTGCTCCGCGACCGTTCGCTGGCCCAGCCAGCACAGCTCATAGCACCACAGCAACGTCTGCAACTCGTCCACGTCCTTGACCAGGCGGAGCCGGTCGATGACCTTGTCGGCCGTCAGCAGCCGAGCCGTCACCAGTTGTTCGAGCAGCACACGACCAGCTCCGGTCTCGTCAGCGACCCCGATCGCGGTGGCGTCCGCCACCGCACGCACCTTCGCGACCTCGTCGAGCAGGGGCGTGAACGGATCCAGGTTGATCCCGAACCCACGCTCTCCGTATCCGATCACGGTGTCGGCATGGGAGAGCTCCTCGGCGACCGGTACCTCGTCGCGCATCACGCACAGCGTCTGCGCGCCGTCGGGTGCGAACACCACGGCAGCGGGCCCACCCCAATATCGGGCATAGCCGGTCAGGTAGGTGACGGCGCGGGCGCCGATGGCGACAAAGCAGTCCGCTCCGGCTTCGGTCATCCACTCCTTCAGCCGCTCCGAGCGGTGCTTGGGCCTTAGGTCATCCAGCCCATTGACGAGCGCGGGCTGATCCTGAGCTGTCGCTGATGTGCTCATCCGTCTCCTTGCCAACCGGTGTCAACTCTTGTGGGGATCACTCGGCCAGGACTCGCTTGATCTCGGTCGTGATCCGGTCCACGCTGGGGATCCACGCCTCCTCGAGGTTCTGGGCAAACGGGATCGGCGTTTCGTCACCGCCGATCAGTCGGGGTGGCCCGTCGAGGTAGTCAAACTGCGCCTCGAGCACCTGTGACGCGACCGAGGCGCCCCAGCTCCCGAAGTTCTGACACTCCTGCACGCACACCAGGCGGCTGGTCCGCTGCACGCTTTCTCCAACCGTGCGCGCATCGAACGGCACCAGCGTGCGCAGGTCGATGACCTCCAGCTCGATTCCGTCCGATGCCAACGTGTCGGCCGCGTCGAGTGTCCGTTGCCGCATCAGCTGCGTGACGACGACCGTGGCATGCTGCCCGGGTCGGATGACCTCGGCGACCCCGATGTCCGCCACGCCCCCGTTTTCGATCAGCGGCCCGTGAACGCCCAGCAGGCCCTTGTGTTCGAACACCAGGACCGGATCGGGATCGCGGATCGCCGCTCTCAGCAGACCGTAGGCATCGGCGGGCGTGGCGGGCACACAGAGCTTCAACCCGGCCACGTTGAGAAACCAATTCTCGACCGCCTGCGAGTGCTGTGCCCCGAATCCGCTGCCGGCGCCATTGATCAGCCTGATCGTCACCGGCAGGCTGACCTGCCCGTCAGTCATGTACCGGTACTTGGCCAGCTGATTGGCGATCTGGTCAAAGCACACTCCGGCAAAGTCGGCGAACATGAGCTCCGCGACCGGACGCAGTCCGCTGGCGGCGGCTCCGATCGCCGTCCCGATGATCGCCTGCTCTGAGATCGGAGTGTCCAGCACTCGCTTGGCTCCGAACTGATCCACCAGTCCCTCGGTCGTCTTGAACACGCCGCCTGCCGCGGCGATGTCCTCACCGATCAGAAATACGGTCTCGTCGGCGGCGAGCTCGTCCGCCAGCGCTTGGATGATCGCCGTGCGGTAGGTGGTATCAGCCACTGGTCACGCTCTCAAATCGGCTTGACAGCTCAGGCTCCGGCCAGCTCTTGGCGCGCTCCAGTGCCTCGGCGACCGTTCTCTCGGCGCCGATCCTGACCGCGTCACACGTGGCCTCGTCGATCCCGTCGTGGTTCAGCTTGGTCCGGAGCTGCGCGATCGGGTCGTGCTCCTTCCACGCCTCCAGTTCGCCCTCCGGCCGGTAGGTGGCCGGATCGGTGCGCGAATGTCCGGACCAGCGATAGGTCAGCAGCTCGAGCAGCGTCGGTCCCTGGCCGGCTCGAGCGTAGGCGAGCGCGGCCTCGGCCTCGGCTCTGACGGCAAGCAGATCATTGCCGTCGGCGCGGCGGGCCCGCATCGCGTAGCTCGACGCTCGGTCGACCAAGCGTTCCACTGGAGTGGTCAGGTCGATGCGCGAGTACTCGCCGTAGAGGTTGTTCTCGCACACGAACACGATCGGCAGCTTCCAGATCGAGGCCAGGTTGAGGGACTCGTGAAAGGCACCGATGTTCGTGGCGCCGTCACCGAAGAAGGTCACGCTGACGCCGTCCTCACCTTTATAGCGCCGGGCGAACGCGGCACCTACGGCGATGGGGAGGTGAGCCCCCACGATTGCGAACGAGCCCAACAGGCCACGGCTCACATCGGTGAGGTGCATCGACCCGCCCTTGCCGCCGCACAGCCCGTGGGCGCGTCCCATGATCTCGGCGAATGACCGATCGAGTGGTACCCCCATCGCCAGGGTCGTGCCATGGCCTCGATAGGTGCAGGTGGCGACGTCGCCGCGCCGCATCGCGCTGCACACCCCGACGGACACCGCCTCCTGACCGATGCACAGGTGGGTGCTGCCGCGCACCAGGCCCTGCGCGAAAAGGCGTTGGACGGCCTCTTCGAACAGCCGGATCTCGTACATCTGACGCAGCAGCTCGAGCAGCGAGTCAGTCTCCAGTGCCGGTGTCGCCTCGATGGCGGTCATGTCGCATTCCGGTGAGCGGGGAGTTCGAACAGCTCCATCGGAATCCCGTCGGGATCGTGCAGATAGAGCGCTTGTCCACCCGCGTTGATGCCGGTATCGATTTCAACGGGGGGGCTGACGAACTCCACGTCGTTTGCGCGCAGACGGCGATAGGTGGCGTCCAGGTCGTCAACCAGGAAGCACAGGTGCGCGGTCCCGACGTTGCGGGGTTCGGTCTGCGCGTTTCCGGGCGTCGGCGCGAGATACTGAAACAGCTCTATCACGTGGTCGGAATGCGGGGCTCTCAAATGCGCCATCCTCACGTGGGCATCGGCGTAGCCGACTATCGCCGCCAGGTAACCGCCCTCCTTCTCCTGGCTGGCGATCACCTCGCATCCGAGCAGGTCGCGATAGAAGGAGACTGACCGGTCGAGGTCGGACACGGTGTAGCCGGTGTGGTGCAATGCGTAGGCCGCGTCCGCAGCGTGTCGAGGACTCACCACCAACCTCCATTGAGTACGAGAACTTCGCCGGTGATGTAGCCGGCGTGTGCAGAGCTGAGAAACGCCACCGCGGCCGACACGTCCTCGGGTTCGCCGACCCGGCCGATCGGAGGCATCAGCTCCTCATCGCTGAGGTCAGCGACCATCGGCGTACGAATGTTGCGCGGAGCGACGACGTTCGCGGTCACCCCCAAATGGCAGTGCTCTTTCGATACGGCCTTGGTGAACGCGATGACGGCGCCCTTTGATGCCGCGTAATGAGCGCATGCCTCCGTGCCGCCGTCGAGTCCGGCCATCGACGACACGGTGACGATCCGGCCGTAGCCGCGCTCGCACATGCCGGGCAGGATGGCGCGCACGCACGTGTAGGTCCCGGTGATGTTCACATCGAGCGTGCGCTTGAACTCGTCGAGCTCGAGCCGGTCAAAGCGACGGGGCGTGAAAACCCCTGCCGAGGTGACCAGCACGGAGATCGGTCCCAGCTCCGTCTCCGCACGCCGGACCCCGGCAGTGACGGACTCGTGATCGGTCACGTCCATCGTGCAGTTCAGCGCGCCCGGGACATCGGAGGCGCTGATGTCGCATGCCGCGACGCTCGCGCCCTGCGCCAACAGGCCCTCGGCGACGCTGCGGCCGATCCCACTTGCGCCTCCGGTCACGAGTGCGACGCGGTCCTCGAAGCCCCGCAATGACATCCCGGTTGGGTTGCCCGCCATCCTCGATCAGCCGGCCGGAATCGAGGTCAGCGCCCCGTCGATCGTCATGATCGAGCCGCTGATGTAGGCGGCGTAGTCGGAGCACAGGTAGGAGACCAGGCGACCCACGTCATCCGGATCGCCAATCTGGCCGGCTGGCACGACGTTGAGGTAGAACGACTCGTCGATCGTCCCGTCGGCCACGTCTGAGTCCCACATCGGCGTTCGCTGAATCCCCGGCGCCACCGCGTTGACACGTACCCCGAGTGGACCCCACTCGCCCGCCGCGACCTTCGTCATCATGATCACGGCGGCCTTGGTCGCGCAGTAAGCGAGCCGGCCGGGGTTCGGCGAAAAGCCCCGTATCGAAGAGATGTTGACGATGCTGCCGCGCTTGTTGGGCAGCATCAGTCGACCGGCTGCGCGCATGCAGTAGAACACTCCGGTCTGCATGACGCGAACTGTGTCCAGCCAGTCCTCGTCGGTCACGTCCTGGGTATGGGGTCCGATGCGGCTGATGCCGGCGTTGTTGACGGCGATATCGAGGCGGCCGAACTCATCGTGGACTCGTGCGAGGGAGGCGTCCACGGCTGCGCCGTCGCCCACATCGCAACTCACCGCGACCGCGCGCACGCCGTGCTCTGCGTGTATCTCCTCGGCGGCGGTCGAGGCACTCGCCGCGTCGATCTCCAGCACGGCGATGTGTGCCCCACTACGGGCCAGCTGCCCGGCGATCGCCCGGCCCATGCCGGCGCCCGCCCCCGTCACCACGGCGACTTGATCACTGAGATCGATTTCAATGCCCACGGCGCCTCCAAAGATTCGAGGATCGGCTAGACCTGAGCCTCAACGTCGATCTCCGAGAAGTGGTGGGGCGCCGTCAAGCTTCCCTTTGAGCGTTTCAAGCCCCATATCGTCACCGCGACGAGTAACAGCAGAATCGCGAAGCCGATATACGCGATGCTGCTCTGCGTCGTGAAGTCCGTCGCATTGATCAGATAGGTGAGCAGAAAGTTCTTGTAGAAGATGTAGCAGTTGATCCCGATCCCGAGTATGGGCAGGATCATGTTCATAACCACATTGAAGTGGTCTCGCGCCACCCGGAGGTGGTAGAAGATGTTCGCCACGCACACCAGCGTGTACGGGATCAGCACAAAGAACACGTAGCTGACGCCGATCCAGGAGAACGCGTTAAGCGGCTTCTGGTCTTGCCACAGCACGATCAGCAGCGGGAACACCACGCAGCACCCCAGCACCAGTGCCTGTGCATTCCACGGTGTCTTGTGGTTATCGAGCTTCGCGAACCGTCTCGGGGCCAGACCCTCTCGGCTGAGTGCGAACAGCAATCGGCTGGCCGTGATCGAGATCGCCGTGAACGCGGCGAAAACGGCGGTCATCCCCGTGAGCGGCACGATCACCCGCAGCACACCTACGTACGTGTCGGCTACGAGGTAGATGGGGGTGAACTGGCCGGAGTTGACGAAGCTCGCCATCCTGGCCGGAGGGACAGAGATCACGAACCCGAATGACGTGAACACCCAGTAGAGGCCGGCTCCGAGCGTGACCAGGATCGTCGCCTTGGGGACCAGCGATCGCGGCGTGCGACTCTCCTCGGCCATCGGCGCCACGATGTCGAAGGCGGCGATCGCCAGGACCGCGAACAGGATCGCGTTCTGGAACCCGGTCCAGCCCGCGCTCGCGTTGGCGGGCACGAACGGGTCCAGCGTGAAGTGTCCGTCGACGGCCTGCTTGATGATGATGTAGAGAGCGAGGAGAGCGACGAATCCCGCCTCGAACGCGATGAAGTAACCCGTCACCTTCGCAGAGATCCGGACGTCCCTCTTGGTGAGAATCCCGACCACCACCACGGCCGCGAGCCCCGACAAGATCGCGGTCAGGGTCCCCGCCGAAATGCTGAAGTAGTTCAGCAGCGAATTGAAGAACAAGCCGAACATCACCGGCTGCAGCAGCGAGCCGACGATGTAAGTGACGACGAGAACCCAGCCCAGCCAAACCCCGAGCGGCGGGGCGGTGGCCTCCCACAACCACGTGAATACGCTTCCGGTGGATGGCCGGCGGCTGTTCATCACCGCGAAGCTGGCGGCGGTGGGCAGCATCGCGATCGCTACCGCGGCGAATGCCAGCGGCACGATCGGGCCGGTGATCCCCTCCATGATCCCGACGTTGAAGTAGACGGTTAGCGCCAGACCCATGTAGGCGACCCCGATGATCACGAGTCCGCCCAGTCCAAGCGCGTTGCTGCGCAGCTCGCCCGTCGGGGGAACTCCCCCCTCGCCCGTCACGGTGCCGGTCACCGTGCCGCCGCTCTTTGTGGCCATTACGACTCTCCCGTTCGCCTCTCATTCCGTGCGTCGGCGGGCGGGAGCCCGCCGGTCGCGTGCCAAAACGCGCCTCTAGCCGGGTGCCGCGGCCCGGTCAGGCCACGCAAGTGCCTTGACGCGCAAATTTGCGCCGTGATAGTAATTCAGATACTTAGCTGATGCTTTCACGATCTGAAAGTTCGGGAACTCGCATTCAGTCGGTGCACAGGGCGATGGCCGTGCTCGAACTGATTGCCGGCGATCCGGTCAGCGGCATGCGCGCCACGGACGTAGCGGCAGCTATCGACACGCCACTTCCGACCGCCTACCATCTGCTCAACACGCTGGTCGGTGGTGGCTTTCTGACCAAGCTCGATAACCGGCGCTACCACCTGGGACCCAAGGTCGGGCTGCTCGCCGAGGCCTTCGCGGCGCGGCTGTCGGCGCCCGAGTACTTGCTCGAGCGCGTGCGGATGCTCGCCGAGCGGACGGGCGAGACCGCCTACGTCTCCACCTGGCGCGGCGGAGAGGTGGTGATCCTCGGCATCGTCGAAGGCAAGGGGGCGGTACGGGTGTCAGGCACGCACCTCGGCTTCGGCGGCGACGCGCATGCGCGCGCCTCGGGCAAGGCGATGCTGGCCTTCGCCCCGCCCCGCACGTTCGAGGACTATGTGGGCAAGAACCGCCCACTGCGCTCCTGCACGCCCCACACCGTGACTAGCGTGCGTGAGCTGCGGTCCGAGCTGCACGAGATTCGCCGGCTCGGCTACGCAATTGACGAGGCGGAATTCGTCGAGGGCGTCGCGTGTGTCGGCGCGCCGGTGGCCAACGGGACAATGGCGATCACAGTGTCGTCCCCGATCGAGCGGTTTCGCCGGCGCCGGAGGGAGCTGATCGCGGATGTGATCAGGGTCGCGGCGGAGACCAGAGTGCCCGGATCTGATGGGTCCGAGGCCGGGGCGTTGGCCGCAGCGTCCGGATAGCAGAGCGGCCACTCCGCGGCCGGCAACATCCCCGCTGGCAAGCTTTAATGCGCCGCGTCTAGCGCTCGCGCACGTGACCCGCGGCCAGCCGCCCGAGCTCGAAGGTCGCAGTTCCGGTCGTTACGACCGGGTCCTGCGCGGCGAACTCGCGCAGCGCCTCCTCGTCGGCCGTCTCGACCACCGCGAGGCCGTAGGAGTCCTCGTCGGTGAGAACCGGTCCGAACACGACCATGTCGCCACGCTCGAGGTAAGGGCGCCAGTGGGCGGCGTGGCGGTGCATGATCTCCCGCTCGGAGTCGGTCATGGTCTGGGCGAAGGCCGGGCGCGGGGCGATTAGGCGCAGGACGAAGGTGGACATGCGGCGGACTCTAACGCCGTGACGATCGCGCAGATCCAGCCGCTGCGAGCATGCGCGGGTCACCGCCGGGTCCAGATCGAGCCCCGTCCAAATACCATGTACGAGCATGTCGGGATTCGCCGAGAGGGTCTTGACGGTGGTCACGCAGGGATGAGGTCCGGGCAGGCCGACGCGCACGCGTTCTGGCTGCGCACGCCCGGGTGCGGGGAGATCCGGCCGGTGACGCTGCCCGAGCCGGGGCGGGACGACGTGAGGGTGCGTACGTTGCGGACGGGTGTCAGTCGCGGCACCGAGACGTTGGTGTTCCGGGGCGGTGTGCCGCCGGGCCAGTACGCCGCCATGCGGGCACCGTTTCAGGAAGGTGAGTTCCCCGGGCCGGTCAAGTACGGCTACCTCAACGTCGGCGTCGTGGAGCGGGGACCGGCGGAGCTGTGCGGCCGCACGGTCTTCTGCCTGTACCCGCACCAGACCGCGTACGTGGTGCCGGCGGGCGCGGTGACCGTCGTGCCCGAGGGCGTGCCCCCCGCTCGCGCCGTTCTCGCCGGCACCGTCGAGACCGCGGTCAACGCCCTGTGGGACGCCGCGCCGCTACTCGGTGACCGGGTCACCGTCGTGGGCGCCGGAATGGTTGGCTGCTGCGTCGCGCGCCTGCTGAGCCGGTTCCCGGCGGTGCAGGTCACGCTGGTGGACGTCGATGCCGGCCGGGCCGATGTCGCGGCCGCACTCGGCATCGACTTCGCGCTGCCGGCCGGCGCCGCCGACGGTCGCGACCTGGTCGTGCACGCCAGCGCGACGTCGGCCGGTCTTCAGCTGTCGCTTGACCTGCTCGCCCCCGAGGGCACGGTCATCGACCTCAGCTGGTACGGCGACGTCGAGGTTCGGCTTTCGCTGGGCGGCGCATTTCACTCGGGCCGCCTCGGCATCCGCGCCAGCCAGGTCGGCACCATCGCCCCGGCTCGCAGCGGGCGCCGCACGACCGCCGACCGTCTGGCCCTCGCGCTCGAGCTGTTACGCGACCCTGCCTTCGACGCGCTCGTCACCGGGGAGTCGCGCTTCGGCGAGCTGCCCGATGTGATGGCCCGCCTGGCCGCGGGGAGTTTGCCGGCGCTGTGCCACACCATCACCTACGACGGGGAGTAATCGTGTTCAGCGTCACCGTCCGAGATCACATGATGATCGCCCACAGCTTCCGCGGCGAGATGTTCGGGCCCGCGCAGCGCCTGCACGGCGCGACGTACATCGTCGACGCCACGTTCCGGCGCGAGGCCCTCAACGCGGACAACGTGGTGGTTGACATCGGTGCAGCGGCCGACGAGCTGCGCGCTGTCGTGGCGGAGCTCACCCTCCGCAACCTCGACGACGAGGCCGCCTTCGCGGGCGTGAACACCTCCACCGAGGCGCTCGCGCGGGTGGTCGCAGACCGCCTCGCAGACAGGGTGCACGCCGGCGCCCTGGGCGACGCTGCTCGTGAGCTCAACGGGCTGGTCGTCACGCTGCACGAGTCGCACATCGCCTGGGCCAGCTACGAGCGGCCGCTGTGACGGCGGTGCATGTCGTCGTCCCCGACGGCGTCGACGACCCGGCCCGACCGAGCGGAGGCAACACCTATGACCGCCGTCTCTGCCGCGGGCTCGCCTCGATCGGCTGGTCGGTGCACGAGCACGCCGTACCCGGCTGCTGGCCCCGACCCGACGCGGCGTCGTTAGCGGCCCTCGCCGACGTCGTGCAGCGGATCCCCGACGACGCCGTCGTGCTGCTCGACGGACTGGTCGCCTCGTCGGCCCCGGAGGTGCTGGTGCCGCAGGCGGGCCGACTGCGCCTGCTCGTGCTCGTGCACATGCCGCTCGGTCACCGCCCGGCCGATGACGGGGCCGATGACGCCCGGATGCGGGAAGCCGCGGTTCTCGCGGTCGCCGCTGCTGTCGTCACGACCAGCGCGTGGACGCGGCGCCGGCTGCTGGAGCTGTATCCATTGCCCGCCGACCGGGTGCACGTCGCCGAACCCGCGGTCGACGCCGCCGGCCTCGCGACCGGAACCGTGGCCGGCGGGGCGCTGCTCTGCGTCGCGGCCGTGACCCCCGACAAGGGACACGACGTGCTGCTCGATGCGCTGGCGGCGATGAAGGACCTGGCCTGGCACTGCGAGTGCGTGGGAAGCCTGGAACGCGACCCGGCGTTCGTGGAGGGTCTCCGCCGCCGCTCACGAGACGGCGGGCTGGGCGACCGCGTGTACTTCTCAGGACCACAGACGGGAGCCGATCTCGACCGCAGCTACGCCGCCGCGGACCTGATGGTGCTGGCGTCGCGCGCCGAGACGTACGGCATGGTCGTCACCGAGGCGCTGGCCCGTGGCCTGCCGGTCGTCGCCGCCGAGGTCGGCGGGCTGACGGAGGCGCTCGGTCACGGCGCCGACGGGATCCGACCCGGACTCCTGGTCGCGCCGGACGACCCGGCGGCACTCGGCGCCGCGCTCCGGGCCTGGCTGTGCGACACCGAGCTGAGAGAGCGGTTGCGCCGGGCCGCTCGCGAGCGGCGCGAGTCGCTGTCGGGGTGGTCGACCACCACATCCGTCGTCGCAGGTGTCCTGGCCGGGGCAGCGCGATGACCGTTGAGGGCATCGGGGTCAGCCGAGAGTGGCTTGCCCTTCGCGAGCCGGCTGACGCCGCGGCGCGGTCCCGTGAGCTCGTCGAACACCTCGGGCGTCAGCTCCCGGCAACGGGTCGCCGGGTCATCCACGACCTGGGCTGCGGCACCGGGGCGATGGGGCGCTGGCTCGCGCCACTGCTGGCCGGGTCCCAGCACTGGGTCGGGCACGACCGGGACGCGGACCTGCTGGCGGTCGCCGCCGCCGACCCCCCGGGCCCGGCCGCCGATGGGGCCGCGGTCACGGTCGAGGCCAAGCACGCCGACATCACCCGGCTGCGCCCGGGTGATCTAGCCGGCGCAACCATCATCACCGCCTCCGCGCTGCTGGACCTGCTGACCGAGGACGAGCTGGCCGCGCTGGTGACCGTCTGCACCGTCGCAGGGTGTCCGATGCTGCTGACGCTGTCCGTCACTGGTCACGTCGACATGACCCCGGCGGATCCATTGGACCACCGCGTGGCCACCGCATTTGATGCCCATCAGCGGTGCACGACCGACAGGGGCCGCCGGCTCGGGCCGGACGCGGTGGCGCTCGCCGTTGAGGTGTTCGGCCGACTGGGGATCGAGGTTCTGGTCCGACCCAGCCCGTGGCGGCTCGGCGCCTTGCAGGCCGACCTGGCGGCGGAGTGGTTCACCGGGTGGGTGGGTGCTGCGTGCGAGCAGGGCGAGCTCGCCGCCGAAACCGAGGACTACACACGCCGACGTCTGGCCCAGGCCACGGCCGGGCAGCTCTCCGTCACCGTGGACCACGCGGACCTGCTGGTCCTGCCCCGATGAACGCCGTCCGCGCCGATGGGCAGCGGCAGCGATCTCGTCCGTCGGTCAGTCGGTCTGGAACCGTGGCGAGAGCGCGTAGCGCAGCAGCACCACGTCGCCGATCTGGCGGACCCCGGCGAGCGTCGCGCGCCGGCCGGGGTTCCACGGGAAGCGGCCATCGCTCACGAACCGTGGGGCCCTGGAGTCGCCGACGAAGAAGGGAGCGACGACCAGCTGCAGCTCGTCGGCGAGGTTGTCGGTCAGGAACTGGGTGTGGACATTGCCGCCGCCCTCGACCATCAGCCGCTGTACGCCGCGGGCGCCGAGATCCTCACTGATCCTGCGCATCTCCACCGGCTGACCACCGTCGACCACGGTCGCCATCGGTCCGAGTCGCGAGCGGGCATCGACCACCCGCGGGCTCACGCAGTAGACGAGCTTCTCGGTGTCGCCGGTGGTGAAGAAGTCGGCGCGCGCGTCCAACTCCACTCGCTCGGTCACGGTGACCTTGATCGGCGACGGCGCGAGCCCACGAGCCGTCCGCTCGTCGCGGCGGGCCCTCGAGCGAACCAGCAGCCGCGGGTTGTCGTTGCGCACGGTGGCCGCGCCCACCAGGATCGCGTCGCAGGAGGCGCGCACGGCGTCGACGCGGTCGAAGTCGGCGTCGTTGGACAGCTCCAGGCGACGCGGCGTCGCGCTGCCGAGATAGCCGTCGATCGACATGCCGCAGCTCAACAGGGTGTACGGGCGGTCAGGCATGTGCAGCTTCCTCCCGGAGCGCCGGTTCGGTCCGTTTCGCAGGCCGGATACGACGCAACCATGCCACCACGAGGACTACGGCACCAGGCAGGCTGGCGACGAACACCATGACGCCGTAGACGACGGCGGCGGCGACCCCTCGCTGCGCACCGAGGCCGGCCGCGCCGAACGCCCATGCCGTTACGCCCTCGCGCGGGCCCCAGCCACCGACGCTGGGCAGAACCATGGCCAACATCACGAGCAACGCTATCGGCAGCATCCGGGACGGTGGCGCGGTGGCGCCGGCGGTCCTCGCGGCGATCAGGAAGGTGACCGCGTGGCCGCCGACCACCAGCGCAGATGGAAGCGCGATGCCCAGCCACGCCCGCTTGGCGAGGAGCCCGTCGTGAATGTCGCGGCCGGCCGCACGCCGGACCCGCGCCCACCCGGACCGACCGCCATCGGGTCGCGCCCGAGCCACGAGCACGATGCCGAGTACCGCCACGACGACCGCGATCGCCACCAGCGGGACGAACGAGCGCACCGGCGACGGCAGCGCGAGGAGAACGATTACGGTCAGCACGGCCTGCACGACCTGCCCGGCGGCGCGTTCCCACGCGACGGCTCGCAACCCGCGGCCGACATCGCTCACGTCGCGACCGTGGCTGACCCCACGGTGGACATCGCCCACGAACCCGCCGGGTAGCGTGACGTTCAGGAACAGCGACCGGTAGTACGCCGCCACCGCAGCGGGGAGGGACAGGTTGACGCCGAGACCATCGGCCACAGTCTTCCACCGCCAGGCACAGCACACCGTCGTCAGCACCGCGATGCCCGCCGCTGCCGCCAGCGCCCGGCCGTCGACCGCGCGGATGCCGTCGAGGAACGGGCCCGCGCCCAGCCGCCAGATCAGGACGGTGAACGTCACGGCGAAACCCACGAGGCGGCCCCAGGCCCACACCTTCCGGCTCATGCCGGGGCCCGACCTGCTCTGAGCCGCCGCCACCACGCTGCCCCGGACCGCTGACCCTGCCGGAATGGGGTCTCGAACACGGACGCGAAGACCCGCGCGAACGCGATCGTCAGCGGCAGCACCACGGCGAGTGTGACCACGAAGGCCGGAACGCCCTGGGGGACCCGGCCGGCCACGAGCTTCTCGTAGGCGAGAACGACGATCGGGCCGTGCGTCAGGTACAGGCTGTAGGACGACGAGCCGAGGTTGCGCATCGGCCGGACCTCGAGCAGGCGCAGGAGTGGGGCCGGATGGCCGGTGGCGAGACCGGCCAGAAGGCACGCGATGGCTGGGCCCAGCGCGAGGTCGACCCAGAACAGGTGGCCAAGCGTCCACACCGACCCCTGCCACCAGATCGTTGCGAGCACGGGCGCTGCGGCCGCGAGCGCGAGCCCAGCCCACGGCCACGACCTGCGAGTCGTGCTCGCGCTCACGATGCCGGCGCTCAAGATGCCGACGGCGAACAGCGCGGCGAGGTCAGGCGGAGACTGGATCACCAAGGCGTCCAGGCGGGAGACGTGCGGACCCACGATTCCCACGCTCGCCACGACGAGCGTGACGGTGGCAACCATGGCGAGGGCGCCCCACCGGCGCACCATCAGCAGCAACAGAGGGAACACGAGGTACAGCTGCGCCTCGACGGCCATCGACCAGAAGGATCGATTGGGGCTTGGCGCAGCCAACAGGTTCTGGACCAGCAGGCCGTTGACCACGACCGACTTCACGTTGGGCACGGCCTGCCCCGGCGGAGGCAGGATCAGCCACGCCACCGTGAGGCTGAAGGCGAGGGCGGCCCAGTACGCCGGGAGAATGCGCCGCGCCCGCCGGCACGCGAACCGGGAGATCCGGTCGAGCCGCCAGCCGCGGCGGGCCGGTGCCAGGGCCAACGAGAAGCCCGACAGCACGATGAACACGACGACGGCGAAGCGGCCGTAGATGAACCAGCCGGCCCAGAACGGTGCCCGGTCGACCGGGTAGCCGGGGAATGCGCGCAGGAACACGTGGTTCACCACCACGAACAGCGCGGCCAGGCCTCGGAGGCCGTCCAGGCCGGCCAGACGGGGTCGCGCCGGAGCGGCGACTGCTGGCCCCGAGGTGGGGCACGCCTGCTCGGGCCCGTCCACGGACTCGCGGTGAGCGACGACGGCCACGCTCACGACGAGCTACCGGGTCGGCGGTTGCGAGTCAAATGCGCTGAGGAAGCGGTCGCGGAAGGCACTCATCGGCCAGACCGGCGCTTGTGGGGCGGGCTCCAGGCCCGGACCCCAGCCCCAGCCTCTGATCTGCCTCAGCACCTTCGGGTCGTGGGCGATGATCGAGATCGGCACGTCGTGATTCGGGTGCTGACCGCTGACGATCGGCAGCGGCTGATGGTCGCCGACGGCGATGACCACGAGGTTCTTGTTGCCAGAGCGCTGCACGAACGACGTGAGCGTGTCCAGCGAGTACACGATCGACCGGCCGTACGCAGCCTGCACCCGCCGCGGGTTGCTCCAGAACGCCCCGGTCTCATGGTCCTCCGGGATCCGGTTGTAGATCGAGCCGTTGCCGACCTGGTTCCAGCCGACCTGCTGTGGGATGCGGTTCCACGGCATGTGGCTCGACACCGTGTCGACTTCCGCGAACAGCGGCCGGCGATGCGCTTTGGCGAGCTCGAGACGCTGCAGCGCCGAGAAGATGTACTGGTCGGGCATCGACGCGTAGGTGAAGGTGGGGCCGTGGTAACCGACCTGGTAGCGGTTGTAGATCTGGTCCCAGTGGTAGAACGCCTTTCCCTGCGGCCACGGACGGTCGTTCGATGGGTCGTCGTCGACGGTCCGCCACCCGGCTCGCTTGAACGCGTCCGCGAGCGTGAAGCGCTGGGCCGAGATCAGCTGGTTGTAGCGGTCCTGGTTGTCGACCCAGAGCCCGGCCTGCAGGCTCGAGTGCGCCAGCCAGCTGATGCCGCCGAACGTCGCGGAGGTGAGGAAGCCGCTGTCAGCCGAGAACCCGGCGCTCCGCAGCTGTCGGTCCCCCTCACGCAGCGCAGCGTCGACCTCGGGCGAGAAGGACGCCCCCCGTACGGCGAGCTGGCCATAGGCCTCCACGAACACGAGCACGACGTCCTTGCCGCGCAGGGAGGTCAGCAGCCGGTTGGTGGGAGTGCTGGCGATGGGGTCGTGCTTGATCTCGGCGGCGAAGACGCTCCTGTCGTGGATGTCCGCCCGGACCGCATTGACCTCGTCGACGACCAGACCGGCGGAAAGCGTCGAGGCGATCGGTGTCTGGGCGATGAGCTGAGCGCCGAATGTCCAGCACAGCGTGCAGACAGCACCGAGGCCCGCGACCGCCCGTAGCGCCCAGCGTCGGTTCTCAGCCGCGACCCGTGTGAGCCGCAGCGTCGCCAGCGTCAACCCGACGGCCAGTACGACCGTGCCGACCACCGAAGCGACCTCGATCAGCTTCGTCTCGGTACCACCGACCAGGGAGCGCAACGTCTCGATCCCGTTCCCGAGCTGGCTCGTGTCTCCCAGCGGGTCGTACGGCCGGGCGTAGAGAGTGAACATCTCGTAGTTGACGACCTTCAGCACGATCACCAGGGCGAGGACCGGTCCGCAGGCCACAGCCAGGATGCGCCGAGGGGTCGTCGGCAGGACCAGCGCCAGGGCGATCAGACCGAGTAGCTCGAGCGGGACCCGGAGGAATCCGTCCAGGGTGAAATGGGTGGGCTGGTAGGGCGCCACGAGCGCGACCCACACGAGCAGCGCGGCGAGGATCGTGAGCGCGGCAGCGATTCCTCTCCGGACGCCGAGGCGCCCGGGGCCGGCTGGACCGTCACCGGAGGCGGGCTCCGAGCCCGCGGCCGTTCGAAGCGGCGCGCCACGCCGGTCTTCCCGCAGCCACAACACGTCGCGCCCGAACGACTCGGCAAGCAGGACGAGGGCCGCGACGAGGGCGGCCTCGGTCACTGCCCGCGGGAGGACGTCGGCGACCGCGACGGTCAGCACGATCCCCTGTGTCGCCGCGACGACTTTGCGCCAGGGGCGCGGTGGCAGCCGCTCGCGCATCCACGGCAGGGGCCAGCCGGCTGCGAGGAACGCGTAGCGTGCCGTGCCGATCGCGAGCACCCAGGCGCCGGCCGAGCGGGCGACATACACGCTGAGGACGAGGATCAGGAATGCGTCGACCTCGGCGTCGAAGTGCGCGCCCAATGCCGCCGTCGTTCTGGTGCGTCGCGCGACCCAGCCGTCGACCGCGTCCAGTACGAGCGCGAGCGCCGTGATTGACACCAGCAGCGTGACCGGCGCGGGCTGGTGCAACGAGTCCGCGACCAGCGCCGCGATCCCGGCCGCGAGTGTGGCCCGAGTAAGGGTCACCCAGTCGGCCGGGCTCAGCCGGTCGGCGCGGTAACGGGAGAGGCCGTGCGCCAGTGCCGCATTCGTGATCACTGCGCAGATGGCTCCGACGGCCCATCCGGCGGGGGTGAGGACGACGCCGCCGAGGACGGCGGTCGCTGCGAGCGCGCCGATCAACAGCAGCTGAGCGATCAGCGCGGTCACCGGGCCGGTCTGAACGACTCGCAGCGTGCGTCCGTGTCCGGAGCGGCCGGTCAGCGTGGGGGCGCGAATCGGTGCGGACGCGCCGCTCCACGCCTTGGCGGTGACCACTGCCAGGTGCGACTGCCGCGTGCGTGGCTTCATGCCTGCCATGACGCCGGTGGCATGCCAAGCCTTCCCCCGGCGGACTGACATGCTGCGGGCCGTGAACGACGCGCTATTCGAGCGGCAGCCATGAAGCAGGACGAGCGCGCTCCGTTCGTCCAGGCCCTCCGGCGAGCCCGCGTGTCGGCGTACGCCCCCGGCGAGTTCGTCGAGCAGGAGGGCTTCATGCGCGCCGCAGAGATTCGGGCCCTGGCTGGTCAGGCCGGCATCGGACCGGGGGACTCCGTGCTCGACCTGTGTTGCGGGGTTGCCGGGCCCGGACGGTTCATCACCCGGGAGCGGGGTTGCACCTATCTGGGCGTGGACTTCAGCTCGAGCGCGATCGAGATCGCCCGCCGGAGCGCCGGCGGCCTTCCTTGTCGCTTCGAGGTCTCACGGATCCCCCCGGTCCCTCCCGGCCGGTTCGACGTGCTGCTCCTGCTCGAGACGATGCTCGCCTTCGCCGAAAAGGAGCCGCTGCTTGAGGAGATATCCCGCGCGCTCACGGCGGGCGGGCGGTTCGCCTTCACGATGGAAGCGGGCCTGCCCCTCACGGAGGCGGAGCGAGAGCGGATGCCTGACGCCGACACGGTTTGGCTCACCCCACTGGAGGAGATGCTCACTGGCCTGGAGCGGGTGGGGCTGGTTGTCCGCTGGCACGATGACTGCAGTCGGTCCCACCGTGGCGTGGCGGATTCGTTGATCAAAGCGTTTACGGCCGATGCCACGGCCATCGCCGCGCAGATGGGACGCCGGGCATTGGAGGAGCTGCTGGCCGCCCACCAGCTCTGGAGCGATTGGCTTCGGGAAGGACGGGTCCGCAAGGTCGCTCTCGTCGCGGAGAAGGCACCTGCCGCGAACCGGCGGCGATGAGCGGTCAGCTTGCGGTTGCGGTAGCGTCATCGCCATGGCGACGGTCGATCCTGAGTGGACGCGGCCTCCTCTCCCCCGGGACGAGATCAAGCCGCAGGAGCTCGATCGGACACCGCCGGAAAGGGCGGGACGATCAAGCGGATTGCCGAGAAGACCAACCCGCGCGTGGTGCGAACGGTGGCGCTGGGCACGCCGACTGAGCGTGAGCGCACGCAGTGGTACTTCCAGCGCTACGTCGCCCATCTACCCGGCGGCGGCGAGATGGTTCTGTTTGACCGCAGTTGGTATAACCGGGCCGGCGTTGAGCGCGTGATGGGCTTCTGCACGCAGGCCGAGTACGAGGAGTTCATGCGGACGTGTCCGCAATTCGAACGAGACCTCTTGCGCTCGGGGAATCATCCTCGTCAAGTACTGGCTGTCGGTCAGCGACGAGGAGCAGGAGCGCCGCTTCAAGGCGCGTCTGAAGGATCCGGCGAAGCAGTGGAAACTGAGCGGCATGGACCTCGAGGCGCGCCGGCGCTGGGTCGACTACGCCGAGGCCAAGGACGAGATGTTCGCCTACACCGACACGGCGGAATCCCCGTGGTATGTGGTCGAAGGCGATGACAAGCGCACGTTGCGGCTCAACCTCATCAGCCATCTGCTGAGCCTGATCCCCTACGAGCACATCCAGCACGAGAGGATCAAGCTCCCACCGCGGCAGAGCAGGGCCTACGTCCGCCCGCCGCAGAGCGCCCAGAACCACGTCCCGGTGCGATACCAGGTGGGTTAGCCACAGCGCACCGCACAAAGAAGGGATCCCGATGCAAGTCCATCTCAGTAGCCGTCATCGCGACACGGTTGAGACGATCTTCAGCCAGCCGCCCAGCCGCAACCTTGAGTGGCGTGAGGTCATATCGCTGCTCGAAACGGTTGGAACCGTGACTCACGAGCACAACGGCAAGCTCAAGGTTTCCCTTGGTCCTGAGACCGAGGTGCTCCCTGCGCCTCACGGTAAGGATGTCGGGGTCCAGGTCCTGGTGGATTTGCGGCGGATGCTGAAGCAGGCGGGTTTCGCGCCAGACCATTCGGCGGCCATCGGCGATCACAGCGCGCGGGATCACGGCGATGGTCAGAGGGGCGAGCCGACCTAGCCCAGCGCTAGCAGCATGGCCGCGCACAAAACGCGCGGCCACCGAGCTCCTCGTGTGACCCGTCGGTGCGAAATCGCCGTGCCCGATCATCCGAGCCCCCGCTCTCGGGAACTTCGCAGGGGATTCTCAGGATTCCCCAAGGGCCGAAACATACAGTCGAGTCGCAGCCGCTTTTCGTAAACGACTGCTACACGATTTCGGTGACAGACGGAGTGCACAAAATGGAGACCTACCACCAGACAAATCGCCACGACACGAGTGCGACCTCAGAGCCGTCCGCCGGCCGCTCGAGGATGCGACGTTTGCTGTCGAGCCACAGGAGCAGATGGGTCACGGCTGGCCTCCTTGCCGCCGCGCTCGGACTGTCCGCTTGTGGCGGCACGTCCAGCTCGGTGGCCGCCACGACCGCCGCGACAGCCGCCGCCCATGGCGCGCCTCCCGGATCCGGCGGCGGAGGTCCGAATGCTCGCTCCGGACCGGCCGCGGGCGGGTCCATCGGCAAGGTGAGCAGCGTGTCCACCGGTGGCTTTGGACTCTTGACGTCGGCCGGTGAGTAGGTGACCGTCAAGACGACGTCGTCCACGACCTACGAGAAGGCACGACCAAGGCATCGGCGAGCGCCGTCGCCAAAGGACAGACCGCGTTCGTGGTAGGCACAACCGACAGCACCACGATCACGGCCTCGCAGGTCATCGTGCAACCGACGAGCACCGGGTCCAACCCGTCGAAGGTGGTTCCCTTCGTACGTGGTGCGCCTAGCACGGCCAAGACGGTCGGTCAGATCCCGGCGAACTACAAGCAGGGGTCGGGCAAGATCGTCAGCGGGACCACGGCGAATAAGGCGACAAAGCGGCCTTGGCGTCGTACCCGGGCGGCATCGTCGATCGCGTGGTGCGGCTGAGCAACGGCGAGTACGAGGTCCACAACATCGGCGTCAACTGGCCCCACCACATCTTCGTCAACAAGCAGTTCAAGGTGGTCGGCGCCAACTAGTCATGAGCATTGGGGCGACTTTGCCTCCTCGGTCGCCCCGCTGACCGCGGATCGAGCCATGGCCGGCCTGGCCGGGCGGGGCTTGCCGGAGCTGGCTCCTGGGTAGTTCCGTCGTAGGAACCCGGAGAGAGGAGGAGAAGTGCCGGAGCTAGATGACGGCCAGGGTGGCGACCGAGCGCGTTCCTCTGAACCCTGGCATGAGATCGCCGAGTCGGCTGAGTTCAGACGGCTTGAAGCGCTGCGACGCCGCGCCATGCTGGCCACGCTCGGGAGCTTCGCCGTGGTAGCTGGGGTGTTTCTGGTGCTGAGCGGATACGCGCGGCCGTTCATGCGCAAATCCGTCGATGGTGGACTCACCGTCGCCTACGTCTGGATCCTCGCCCTCACCGTGCTGGCGTGGGTGCTGGTGTGGTCCTATCTGCGCTTCGCCGGACGTCTCGAGGCGATGGCGCAGGAGATGCTCAGGCGCGGCGGCTATGGAGGCGAGACCAGATGAGCTCCTCGACGATCTTGCTCGCCGCCACCGCGCCGGCGCGCGGCCTGACGATCGGGGTGTTCATCGCGATTTTGGCGCTCGCCCTCGGGATCACCTTCTGGGCGGCCCGGCGCATCCAGTCGGCCACCGATTTTTGGTCTGCCGGCCGTGGCATCAGCGGTGCGCAGAACGGAATCGCCATAGCCGGCGAGTTCCTGTCTGCCGCGGCATTTCTCGGCGTTGTGGGGTTGATGTTCCTGTCGGGGTTCGACGGCTACATGACCGGCATCGCGGCGCTGCTGTCGTTCGTGCCTCTGCTCGTGCTGCTGGCGGAACGGATGCGCCACGCCGGCCGGTACACGATGGCCGACGTCATCGGGCTTCGCCTTCCCATCAATCGCGTCCTGGTCGCGTCGGGAATCTCGACGATGTGCATCGCGGCCTTCTATGTGGTGGCGCAGTCGGTCGCCGCAGGTTCTCTCATCGAAGCGCTCGTGGGCATTCCGTTCTGGGTCTCGGTGCTCATCACCGTGGCCGCGATCCTCACCTACGTCGTGCTGGGGGGCATGGTCTCCACCACCTGGGTGCAGATCATCAAGGCGACGCTGCTGATGGTCGGGGTTGCGACGATGGCGATCTGGGTGCTGGCCAAGTTCGGCTTTGACCCGATCAGGCTGCTCGACCGAGCGGCCGCGCGATCCGGAAAGGGGGCCGGCTATGGTGGGCCGGGGCTCGTGTTTCCCAACCGCGTGGATGAGATCTCCACCGGGCTCGCCTTCATGCTCGGCACGCTGGGCCTGCCGCACATCCTGATGCGGTTCATGACCGTTCCCGATGGCCGCGCCGCGCGCCGGTCCATCGGCTGGGCGGTCGGACTGATCGGCGTCTTCTATGTGTTCGTGGCCATCATCGGGCTCGGCGGCCGTGCCATCCTCGGTCCCGCGGGCGAGAAGCTCGGCGGCCCGAGCGGGAATCTGATCGCGCCGTATCTGGCCCAGCACCTCGGCGGCGGGCCTGGCCACGCCGGCGGGGACATCTTCTTCGCTGCGATCAGCGCCGTCGCCTTCACCACGATCCTGGCTGTGGTGGCCGGGGTGCTGATGGCCGCCTCAGGCGCAGCCGCCCACGACGTCTACGGGATGGTCTGGCGCAGGGGCGAGGCGAGCGACCGGGAGGAGATCATCGCCGGCCGGATATCCGTGGTCGGCATCGGAGTCATAGGCGCGATCATCGCGGTGGTGGCGGGCAAGGGTTTCAACGTCCAGCTGCTGGTCGGAATGACCTTCGCGGTGGCGGCATCGGCGAACTTCCCTGTGCTGCTGCTCTCGCTGAGCTGGCGCCGGTTCAACTCGATTGGGGTGGTGACCGGCATCGCCTTCGGGCTGATCTCGTCGATCGGGCTGATCATCCTCTCGCCGATGGTCTGGTCTCCCAAGACCGCCGCTCCCTTCCCGCTCGGCAACCCGGCCATCGTCTCGATCCCCCTCGGGTTCCTCGGGTGCGTGATCGGGACCTGGTTCGGCCGTGGCGAGCAGCTCGGCCTCGAAACCTTCGACGAGGTCCGGGTCCGCAGCACCACCGGCTTGGGCGCAGAGGTCGCTCCGTCCCGGGACCGGTCGGCTCCGGTGCAGCCCGCTCCGCGCGTGCCGGTCGTGGACTGAGAACCATGTCCGCGGGCATTGTCGTCGGCGCGGGACCAGGTATCGGCGCTTCCGTCGCGCTGCGGCTGGCCCGTGAGAACCTGGCGGTCGGAATGATCGCTCGCTCGGAGGCGACGATCGCCGCCGCGCGGTCCGCGCTTGCGGACCATGACTCGCTTGGTCTGACCGCCGACGTGACCGACGAAGCGCAGCTGCGGTCGGCGCTCGATGAGATCGTCGACCGCTTCGGGGTGCCGGAGATCCTGGTCTACAACGTGGCGCTCATCCGCCGTGACGAGATCGGCGAGCTGAGCGCACGTCAACACCTCGACGCCTGGGCGATCAACGTGGGGGGCGCGATCACCGCGATCGCGCATGTGGCGCCGCGGATGGCGCGTGGCGGGCGCGGGACGATCCTGATCACCGGCGGGATGCCCGAACCGCTCCCCGAGTTCACCAGCCTGTCGCTCGGCAAGGCGGGAGTCCGTGCGCTGACGGACCTCGTGGCCCGTCGCTTTGGGCCTGACGGACTGCATGTGGCGACGGTCACTTTGGGCGGAGCAGTGGCCCACGATTCCCCGTTGTCACCCGATGACGTCGCTGACGAGTACTGGCGCCTGCACAACCAGCCGCCCACGCTATGGGAGCGCGAGGTTCTGTACGCGGGCAGACCCCAGTCACGCGCGCCGGGTGGCGCCCGGGAAGGGCAGGTCCGGGTCCTGCTGGTCTCCGGTAGCGGCCGCGCAGGGTCGGTGAGCACCGCCGTGCTGGCCACCGCAGCCGCCTCAGCACCTGACTGGGTGACGACAACGTGGCTGGAGAAGATCGGTGATCTGCCGCTGTTCAATCCCGACGACGATCGTGAGGGGCGGGCCGTCGATCACCGGGTCGAGGCGATGCGCCGCAGCGTCGCGGAGGCTGACGCAATCCTGTTCTGCACGCCGGAGTACGCGGGTGCGCTTCCGGCGACGCTCAAGAATGCGCTGGAATGGACGGTCGGGGACGCCGGCACATACCAGCAGCCGGTCGCCTGGATCAACGCCGCGGGCCCCGCCAGCCCAACCGGCGCGCGCGATGCGCACGAGTCCCTGGCGAAGGTGCTCGGCTACGTCGGCGCCGAGGTGGTGGACGACGCGTGCCTGCGGGTTCCCGTCACGCGCACGATGGTCGGGCCAGACGGCCTGATCAGCGACCCAGGGTGCCGGGCCCAGATCCTTACCGCCGTTCGGCGACTGGCAACGCGGGCGTCGCAGAGGTCCGGCGCCCCCGCTTGACGAGGGGAATCTGGGCCGCCGGCCGCAACTTATCGCTGGCCGCACCGTTGATGCTGGCGATGAGAGGACTGAGCGCCCGCAGTCGGTGGCGTGAGCGACTGAAAGCCTGGGGGCTGATGCTGGGCGTGGCGGCGTCAGCGGCAGCCGGCGCCGGCCAGGCCAGCGCTTCGCCCGTCGGGCCTCAGACGTCGCTGATGCCGGGCCCCAGCGGCGCCGCCGTAGCGCTCGCGCATGTAGCCCAGCCCGGTGAGGTCAGGCTGGTGGGCAACCAGGTTCTGTTCACCGACGGTGCGTCCGAGCTGGACTCGGTTTCGCCCGGCGGCGTGCCGAGCCGGCTGTTCAGCGGACCTGGGCCGACGATCCCGGGCGGGTATGAGTTCACGATCACCGGCATGAGCTTTGCCGCATCACCCGCGCTGCTGGCAGTCCATCAGTACATCGATCACGTCTATAAGGCCAGCGACACGGTCAGCGAATGGCTCGAAACCGGCCCGCTCGGAGGACCGTTTTCGGTCCTGCCGAATGAGGGCGCTTGCACTGCGCCGCCCAGCGCCTTCGCGGTATCCGGTTCCACCTTGGCGTACCTGTCCTGCGGCCCGGGGTCAACCGGCGGATCAGCTCCGTTGCAGATCGTCCTGCACGACGCGTCCGCGGCCGGTGCCCCGGATCGGACGCTGGCCGTTCCGATGGGTATCTCGCAGGCGGGCGGTGACGCGCTGGCCATGGCCGGCACCGCCGTGGCCGGATACTTTCCGGTCCCGCCGAGCGGCGCCACCGGGGAGATCGTGGTCTGGGACGCCACGACCGGATCGGTGCGCTACACGGTTCCGGTGTCCGCGGGCGATGGTCTGGGGCTGGCGGTGCAGGACGATCAGACGGTCGCGTTCCTCATTGCGTCCGGGACGGGCTGTGGAGTGGTCGCCTGGGCGTCGGTGGCGCAGCCCAGCGCGCACGATGTCCCCGGTTGCGCGCAGGATGGCGTCCGACTGGTCGGCGATCGCCTGGCCTATGTCGCGGGCGGGATGGGGACGGCCGCGCTGGTTACCACCGACCTCAGCGGCGCTAACTTGCGCCCAGCCCTCGAGCTTGGAGCGGTGCCGTTGCGTGACTTCGATTTCGACGGCGGCCAACTGGCCAGCGAGATCCCCGCCTGCGACGGAGGGGCCGACTACGCGCTCCTGGACGCATCCACCAATCAGCCCGCGACGGTCGATCCAAGCTGTCCGGCCACGATCCCGGCGCAACTGCCGGTGCTTGAGCGAGGCACGATCAACGTGAGCGTGATGTGTCCGCTCGGGTGTCACGGCGACCTGACCGCGCGCACGGCTCAGGGCGCGAGCCTGGGCAGCACGCAGGTCCGGGTGGCAGCCGGGCAGGGCAGCGGCGTCTTTCAGATCACGCTGACCCAAGGCGCAGCCAAGCACTCCCGTGACAGGGCTCTCTCACTGCACCTGACGCTAACCGGATCACGTTTGGATGGCGGGACAACGTCATCGACTCAGACGGTGACCGTCAGGCTTCCCGCCGTGATCGAGCATGCCTCGCTCACCGGTCTGGCCACCCGGACTCCGAAGCTGCGCTTCGATTTGCTGGCCGGCCGGCACGGCGCTGCGGCCAGAGCACTGACGGTGTCCGCGCCGAAGGGCCTGGCCTTCGCGGAGGGGCGCCGGACACTGATCCGCGGCGTCAGGGTCACCTCCGAGACTGGTCGGCGGCTGCGTTTCGCGGCGGGGCTCAGCCACGGGCGGTTGACCATCAGATTCCCCAAGCCAGCGCCGAGTGCGCGCATCGTGATCATCTCCCCCGGCGTCACCGTGACCGGGAGCCTCGCGCGAGCGGTCCGGCGCGGCCGCGTCCGGCGAGTGAGAATTCTCGTCAGCGACGTCAGCTCCGATTGGGCCACGACACGCATCCGTCTGCGGCTGCGGGTCAGATGACGGGTTGAGCCGCTCGGGGTGCGGGTGGCCGGATGCGTCCAGACCGAATCTGATTCGGTAAAGCCCGCGGGGTCGCGCGCCGATGGCCCGTTCGACAAGAAGATAACCGCCGGGCTCGGGCAGCCCCCCTCGGGAGGAGCTGTTCATGTTCGGTCTTCATATGAAGTCCGCTGGTGGCCACCTGGTCACCACGCGTTGGGTGAAGGTTCTGCGCCTCGTAGTACTCGCCGGTTTCCTGCTGATCGCCGGCGCCGCGCTCGCCGCGCCGTCGGCTTTCGCCGCTTCGACGCCCACCGTGAACCTTGGTCAGGCGTCGACCTATGCCGTGTTGAGCGGTGCCTCGGTTGGCAACACCGTCAACGGCGTCGGCGCTCCGCACACGACGCTGCGCGGCGACCTCGGCGTGAAGGCCGATACCCAGCCCACCGGCTTTCCGCCCGGCGTGGTGACCGGCACGATCCGGGTTGGTAGCACAGCCGGCCCGGCCTATTCCGACCTCGTTACCGCGTACAACGAGGTCGTCGGACGCACCGGCGGCACCACGATCGCGGGCGATCTCGCCGGCGTGACTCTCTCGCCCGGCCTGCTCTCCGCCGCCGGCGCCATCTCCAACACCGGGACGCTGACCCTCAACGGCGGGGGCGACCCCAACGCCGTCTTCGTCTTCCAGGTCGGCGGGGCGCTCAACATGGCGGCCGGTGCCAACGTCGTACTGACCAACGGCGCCAGCGCATCGCACGTGTTCTGGCAGGTCAACGGCGCCGCCGCCGTCGGCGCGGGCGCCAAGTTCGCCGGAACCATCATGGCGCTCAACGCCGTCGCGGTCGGCGCCGGCACGGTGGTCAACGGCCGGGCGCTGGCGCTCAATGGCGCGATCTCGCTCGACTCCAACGAGTTCTACAGCGCTCCCCCCAAGGTCACCATCTCCGGTGGGGCCACCGCGACTACGAGCGACAGCACTCCCACGATCAGCGGCACGACCGATGTCGTGGCCCCGGGCGTCGTCACGGTGACGATCGCCGGACAGACCCTCAGCGCGACGCCCTCCGGTGGAACCTGGTCGGTCACCTCAGCGATCCTGGCCAATGGCACGTACGCCGTCGCCGCCTCGGTCAGCGACGGCGCCGGGAACAAGGGGAGCGCCAGCCAACAGCTGACCGTCGATACGGTCCCACCCGTGGTCACCCTTGACGGCGGTCCGTCGGTGACGACCAACAATCCAACTCCGACAATCTCCGGCACCACCAATATCGGGCGCAACAAGGTCGTCCGCGTGACCGTCGGCACGCAGGCCCTGACTGCGCTCGTGCAGTCCGGGGGAACCTGGAACGTGAGGCCGAGCGCGCTGAAGGACGGCACCCGCACGGTTACCGCCACCGTCGTCGACGCCGCCGGTAACAAGGGCACTGCCACCCAGCAGCTGATCATCAACACTCGGCCGCCCGCGGTGACGATCACCGGTGGGGCGAACAAGCTCACCAACAAAGCGAAGCCGGGAATCGCCGGCACCGCGAAGGTCCCGGTCGGCACGACCGTGACCGTGACCCTGGCCGACCAGACCCTGACTGGGCTGGTTCGCACCGGCGGACTCTGGTCGGTGACCCCCGCCGCTCTCTCCGACGGACCCCACCGCGTCACGATGTCTGTCTCCGACGCGGCCGGAAACCGAGCCAGCGCCACCCAGGTGCTGACGGTTGACACGGTCTCGCCGGCCGTCACGATCACCGGCGGCGCGACCGCCACTACGTACGTGCAGGCGCCGACGATCAGGGGAACCTCGAACGCCGCCCCTGGTACGACGGTCACGGTCTCGATCGCGGGCCAGACGATGACGACGCTCCTGCAGTCCAACGGCACCTGGAACGCGACTCCGACGTCACCCGGCGTCGGCAAGTGGCTGGTGGTGGCCTCGGCTCCCGATCCGGCCGGCAACGTGGGCCGCGCCAAGCAGACGCTTACGATCGCGAGCCCGCTCGCGCTGAGCTCGTTCACCCCCGCCAGCGGCCCGACCGGTACGCACGTGACGATCACCGGGACCGGCTTCACGCCGACGTCGAAGGTGAAGTTCAACGGCGTCGCCGCGACGGTCCTGACCCGCACGGTGTCGACCGGGCTGGGCGTCGTGGTCCCCGCCACAGCGACCACCGGCCCGATCACGGTCACCAACACCGCGGCGCCGGTCGGGACTGCCACCAGCGCGGGCTCTTACGTCGTCACGGCGCACAGTGCGCCGAGGATCAGTTCGTTCACCCCGGCCTCGGGGATCACCGGTAGCTCGGTGACGGTCAACGGAACGTTCTTCAGTGGCGCGAGCGGCGTCAAGTTCGGAACGCTCCCGGCCGCGTATGCGATCGTCTCCGCCACGGTCATCCGGGCGACCGTCCCCAACGGCGCGAGCGCCGCCAAGATCTCGGTCACCACCGCAGTCGGGACCGGGACGAGCACCGCGAACTTCACCCCGACGCTGTCGGTCACGGGCAGCGCTCCCGCCAGCGGCCCGACCGGCACGCATGTGACGGTCACCGGCAGCGGCTTCACCTCGACATCGAGGGTGACGTTCAACGGCAGTGCCGCGACGGTCCTGCGCCGCGGGAGCTCGACCAGGCTCGTCGCGGTCGTCCCGGCCACCGCCACCAGCGGCCCGATCACGATCAAGAACGCGGCCTCGCCGGTCGGTTCGGCTACCAGCGCGGGCTCCTACATGGTCACCGCGCACCGTGCGCCGACGGTCACCTCGTTCACGCCGGCTTCGGGGATCACCGGCAGCTCGGTGACGGTCAAGGGAACGTTCTTCAGCGGCGCGAGCGGCGTCAAGTTCGGAACGCTCCCGGCCGCCTATGTGATCGTTTCCGCCAACGTCATCAAGGCGACCGTCCCGAGCGGGGCGCGTCCGGGCAAGATCACGGTCACCACAGCGGTCGCGGCCGCGACGAGCTCGACCATGTTCACGCCGACCCTTTCGGTCACGAGCTTCACGCCGTCCCGCGGCCCCACCGGTACGCACGTGACGATCAACGGCGCTGGGTTCAAACCGACTTCCACGGTGAAGTTCAACGGCACCGCGGCGACCGTCGTGAGCCGAACGCTGTCGAGCAAGCTCGTCGCGGTCGTCCCCGCCAGCGCGACCTCCGGGAAGATCACGGTCACCACGACCGCCACCACGGCGGC
Source organism: uncultured Solirubrobacterales bacterium (assembly GCA_963792735.1). GTDB lineage: Bacteria > Actinomycetota > Thermoleophilia > Solirubrobacterales > Solirubrobacteraceae > Palsa-465. The sequence goes on from CAWBXK010000001.1 coordinate 67,681, forward strand.
GTCGAGCGCAGCCAGCTACACCAAGACCTGAGCCGTGGCGTCCCGGCTCAGCGTGGCGCGGCGAGCGGCTCGGTGGCCGCGATCACCCCGGCCGCCATCACCAGTCCGAACGCGGCGCGAAGCTCCTCGCCGCCGGCGGTGACCAGTCGCTCGGCGACTGACAGCAGCCCGTCGATGCGCTCCAGCGCCGGCCCCGCCGGGCCGGGATCGGGGTCTCGGCAGGCAGCCCGCGCCAACGCGATGAACTGCAGGCCGCGTTCAAACTCGGGCGGTGGTCCGGAGCTGAGCGCTGCGGCGAATGACATCATCAGGTAGCTGTTGATCCGAGCGAGCCGCCCGTTGATGGGACGGGTCTCGGGTACCCGGGGAGGGGTGGGATCGCGCAGCGGCCGCCGCTCCAGGATGTCAGTCATCGTCGCGCCGACCAGGTACGTGCGCTCACGCTCGTCGAGACCGGCGTAGTCGGCCATCCGCAGAGCGGTGTGCAACGCGCTGAGTGGCCGGCCGTAGGGAACGTCTGAGGCGAACACGATCCGCTCGGCTGGAACGCGAGCGAACAGCTCAAGCTGATCGAACACCGAGAAGGTCGAGGTGTCATAGACGACGTTCGGGTGGTCGCGCAACCTCGAGGCGAACATTCCCTGATCGGCGATCGCCGCATGGGCGAGTACGAGCGGTACATCGGGGTAGCGCAGCGCGAGATCGGCGAGGGGGTCCATCCGTGGCATCCCCCGGCCGGCGTGTATGAGGATCGGGACCTTCGCCTCCTCGGCGACCTTCCAGATCGACTCGGCCGCCGCATCTCCGAACCCGAACGCCTGCGCTCGCGGGTGGAGCTTGATCCCGCGCGCGCCGAGCGCCAGGCAGCGCTCGGCCTCGACCACGGGTTCCTCGCCCGGATCGAGTCGGCAGTACGGATACAGGCGTCCGTCCGATTCGCTCGCCCAGCGCAGGATGCGGTCATTGGGCACCCGGTAAGCGGGCGAGCGGTCGGGGTCGTGCAGCGGAAACGTGCAGGCTCGAGCCGTGGGGCCGACCTGATCCAGATAAGCGAGCAGCGTGGCGAGGTCCAGGGACTGCCCATCCTCGTCGTGGCCGAGGTGGGTGTGGGCGTCGACCACGACCGCCCCCACCGGTAACAGCGCATTGGTCTCCGCGAGCACGGGCTCGTAGGCCGCCGAAAGCTCCACGCCCAAATCCTCGCATGTCTCGAGCCGCGCAGTTCACGCCACGCTCGCGAACCGGCGCAGATGACCCGCTCCGGCGTCCCGCTACGCTCGGGTTATCGATGAGTGCGCCGGCCGACGATCCACCACCCGGGGCGGGGAAGCTCCCCACCGGGCGACTCGCCCGGACGGCGCGGGTCGGCGGCCTGGTCGCCGGGCAGGGCCTGCGCTGGGCCGGGATGCGAACCGCGAACCGGGTCCGGGCGCCTGATCGGGCCGCCGCCGCCCAGAGCGAGCGGACCGCGGCGCTCGTCAACCAGCTCGTGGAGCAGCTCGGGCAGATGCGAGGGGCCGCGATGAAGGTGGGCCAGATGATCTCGATGGTCGAGTTCAACGGCATCCCGGAGGACGAGCGCGACGAGCTGCAACACAAGCTCGCGGCGCTCCGCGATGACATCCCGCCGGTAGCCTTTGCCGACCTGGAGAAGCTGATGCGCCGGGAGCTCGGCGGGCCCCTCAAGCGCGTGTTCTCCGACTTCGACGAGCGTGCCTTCGCTGCCGCTTCGATCGGCCAGGTGCATCGCGCCACCACAGTCGGCGGCGATGATGTGGTCGTCAAGATCCAGTACCCAGGCGTCGCCGAGGCGGTCGAGACCGACCTGCGCAACGCGACGCTGCTGCTGCCGCTGCTCAAGCGGCTCGCGCCCGGACTGGACTCCAAGGCGCTCCTCGCCGAGCTGCGGGAGCGCATCGCGGAGGAGCTCGATTACGAGCTCGAGGCCCAGAACCAGCGTCGCATCGGGCGGCTGGTGCGCGGGCATCCGTTCATACGCGTTCCCCGGGTCGATATGGCCCTCTCGACGCGACGGGTGCTGGTCTCCGAGTACGTCGAAGGGGAGCGCTTCGAGGTCGTGCGTCGGGCCGACGAGGCGCAGCGCGATCGCTACGGCGAGATCGTGTTTCGATTCTTCTTCGGCCTGCTCTATCGCAATCAGATCGCCCTCGGAGACCCTCATCCCGGCAACTATCTCCTGTGTCGCAACGGTGATGTCTGCTTTTTGGACTTCGGGCTGCTGCGCGACGTCGACACGGCCCGGGTGGCGCAGGAGCGGGCGATCGCGCTGGCGGTCCGCGACGGGGACGCGGCGGCCGTCAAGGCGGCCCTGGTCGCCGGCGGGTATCTACCCGCCGATCGCGCCGACGCGGTCGAGGCGGATCTGTCGCTGAGCTTGATGCGCATGGCCACGAGCTGGTACGCGGTGCCCGGTGAGCGGCGCTTCTCGCCCGACCATGCCCGTCGCGGCCGTGATCGGGAGGGGCGTGACGGCGTCGATCGCGGCGGTGATCGTGAGAGCCCCGGCGGTGAGGCGTTCGACCGCGAGCAGCGCGCCGACATGAAGACGCAGGTGAACCAGTTCACCCTGCCGCCCGAAGCGATCCTGATCCGCCGGATGCACGGCGTCATCGCCATCGTTCTTCAGCAGCTCCGGGCCGGCGCCGATTGGGGCGCGATCGCCGCGGAGTACCTCCATGGCGCAGATCCCGTGACCCCGCTGGGGGAGGCCGAAGCGGAGTTCTTCGCGCGGCGGGTTCTGTCACCCGCGTAGCCGTGGGTCGCGGCCTATATTGACATCGATGCTCCGAAGGGTCTTGCTGCTGGGCGTGCTCGCGGTCGCGGCCGCCGCACCGGCGGTGGCGCTCGCGCTCCAAGCCTCGGGCACTGCGAAGCCACGCACGTCGGCCCGCCTGGCCGCGCGCCCGGGTGCCCACCGCGGCGTTGCCAGACCCTCAGCCCGGGGCCGAGCTCGCAGCGCCGCGTTCTGGCGCTCTCACGTCAATGTCACCGCGACCAAGCTGGCCGCCGCGACGGCCTCACGCTGTCAGAAGTCGCCGCCGCCGGTCCCCGCCCAGCCCATCAGCCACCCCCGCTGGCTAGGGGGCGTGACGATCACGGAGTACTACCCAGCGCCCGAACGCTGGTTCATCGGGCGTGGCGTCAAGGCGCCAGGACTGGCCGGTACGTACGCGCCTGACTGGCTGTACTCCGCTCGCGGAGTGGCGATGGAGGGCGACGGGGTCGATAGTCACGGTCGCCGCGTGCACATCGCTCAACTCGGTTCAAGCGGCTGGGTCAACGCCGCCGGGCGTCCCACGGTGTCCGTATGCCTGGGCAAGTGGACCGATGGATTTCCGGTCTGGCTGAACGGTGGCTGGCGCAACCGTCACGGCGCCGTGACGTTTCCGTTGGCCTCCGGCGGCTGGTCAAACGGGCCCGCCCGGCGAAGCCTCTCCTACCGTGGGGTCACGTTCGCCCGCGGGCCGTCGCTGCCGCTGCGCTACTACCACAGCATCGCCGTGGACCCGCGCCTGATCCCTCTGGGCAGCCGGGTCTACGTCCCGTTCTACCGCCACATCGGCGGCGGTTGGTTCATCGCCCAGGACACCGGCGGAGCGATCAAGGGCCGCCACATCGACGTCTACCGCCCCGCGCCCGCCAGCCCGGCCGATCTCGGTCGGTACATGACGCAGCAGCGGATCCTGGTCATCCCGCCGGGTTGATCGGGCGGGTCAGGTCAGTCGATCCACGACTCGATCGGGCGGGGTCAGGTCAGCCTATTCGCCACTCGATCGGGCCCAGGCCGGGGAAGTGAAGCGCCTCCGCGGTGGCTCCGGTGAGGTCCCATTCCCGTCCGGCGATATACGGTCCGCGGTCGATCACCGGAACGCGAACCGCCCGGCGGCCGTAGACGAAGATCACTTCGGTGCCACAGGGCAGCGTCTTGTTGGCGACGCCCAGTTCCGGGACCTTGAGCACGCCGCCGCATGCCACCGGCAGGCCGTAGTCGGTGTAGACCGAGGCAATGCTCACGTTGTACTGGCCGGGCGGGAGCTGGGCGGGCTTGAGCAGTGCGCCTGAGAGGTTCAGGCGATCCAGGTGGTAGCGCGCGACCGCCAGGTCGAACTTGATGACCGCGGCGCGCACCTCGGCGTCGGTGGGCGCCCCCCTGGCCGGAGCTTGCGTATTCGTCGCCGGTGCGGTGGGACGGGGATCGCGTGACGGCCGCGGGGATCCCGCCGAAGCAGCGACCTGGGTTGATGTTGTGCCCGCGTTCCCGGCTGCCCCCGCGTTCCCGGCCACCGGCTCAACCGCCTGCGGATGCGCCTGCGGAATGGCCGCCGCCGCCGTCGTCGTCGTGACCGGGCGAGGCTGAGGCGATCCGGTGGCGCTGGACCCACAACCCACGATCATCAGCGCCATCATGGCTGTCGCTGCTGGGAGCTTGATCGACCAACGGTATCCCGGTCGGTGTCTGACGGCATCAGCGGTCGGCTCCGGGTCGCACCCCGGTCGGCCCCGACGGACGATCAGGGACTCGGCAAGGCGCTGAGCTCGGACCGAGCCGTTCGCGACCGACCGTCGCTGTCGACGTAGGCACGAAGCTCGCGGATCAGCGACGAGCCCACCGACGAGCGGCATGGCAGCCAGTTGGGCAACTGATACGCCGAGCTCAGATCCGCCTTTGCCTGCGTCGTGTCGCCGGCGATCACGAGCTCCAGCGCAGCTACGCCGCGTCCGCTGTGCACGTTGATGGCGGTGATCGAGCCCAGCGGAAATGAGGCCGCCTTGGGGCCCAGCCAGGCGCCGGCCAGAATGCCGGGCTTGACCATCAGGATCCGCCAGTCGGTCACGATCATCGCCTGCTTGGAGCGACCGGGGATGACGGTGATGATCTGTTCGTCGCGCTCAAGCTGTGCCTCGGCGAGCTCGCGGGCCTTCTTGTGAAGGGGATCCAGGGCCGAGGTCATGGCTGCCGAGCCTCCGCGCGTGGAGTCGCCACCTTGGCGGTCTTGGGCGTCAGCGACGTCAGGGGTCTGTCCGGTCACGCGAGGCAAGTAGCCGCCTCCAGGGAGGGTGGGAGATAACTCATGGCTGACGTGAGTTATCTCCCACGGTCACCGCCGACTCTACCGCGCCAAATGATTCGAATCCCGATCGGGGAGCGGGGTCCGACAGGTCCGGTCGCGGGTCGGTGGCCAAGCGAGCATGGAGGTGCATGTCATGCCAGCCGTCGGGATGGAGGGCCTCGGCCCGCTTGGTCCCCTCGAGGTCATACGACGCGATCTGCGCCACTCGACAGGAGGCGAGGTTCTCGGTTGAGTGCATCAACTCGAGCCGGTGCAGGCCGAGCCGATCAAACGCCCAATCGGTCATGGCGCAGAGCGCTCTGCTCGCCACGGCGCGGCCCCGCGCCTCCGGTAGCACCCAGTAGACGACCTCACCGAGACCCTTGGCCAGGTCGATGTGCGTGAACCCGATCCGCCCGAGCACGCCGCGGTCGTCGACGACGGCCCAGTCGGCGCCGCGCTCCCGCTTCCAGCGTTCCGAACGCGACTGGATCCACTCCCCGGCCTCGAGCTCGTCCATCGACCGCGCGTGCCAGTGCTGGATATCCGGTTCGGCGTACGCGCGGACGAGGTCGGGGACGTCGGATCGTTGCCACGGACGGAGGGTCAGCTCCGCGGTGAACAGAACGGGCTGGTCTGAGCCGGCCAGCTTGCCGGGCGGGAGAACCGTCTTGACGAAACTCGGCACCGGCTCAATTATCAACCGCGGGGGCGGCGCTCACGCGCCGTGAAGCAGACGGCGAACGTCCTCGTAGCGCGACAGTTGCGCCGGCGCCGGTGGATCCGCCCCACTCAACCTGGCCTTGAGCGTGCTGCGATCGGCGGCGAGCAGCTCCAGCAGTTGCGGCTCGCCACCGTGCTCCTCGGTGTCGATCACCACGGCGCTACCGGGCCAGTTGTGGTCGAGGTAATTCAGGTAGTCGGCGACCGAATCGGTGGTCGGCTCATAGATCCAGCACCCGGCGTTCCAGAACCGCGGCGCATCGCCGGTATCCGTGACGCGCACGCCATCGAGCGGCTGATGGGTGTGAGCGAACACGAACCACCTGACGTCCTGGTCCCAGCCGAGGTGGCGGCAGACGCGCGCATAGGCGCGCACCGAGGGCATCACCGACGACCCCGGCGCGATCACCCGGGCCAGCTCGTAGTCGGGCGGTGGCGCCGGGGGCTTGGGTTCCCGGCGCAGCCGTCCCCCGGCCAAACGGCCCAGTCGCGCAAGCTCTCGTCCCGGCGCGGCGGCGGCGGCCGCGAGGCGACCGATCCGACGCAGCTCGGACTGTATGCGCTGCTCCGCGGGAGCTCCCTTGGGCAGCTGCGCCGCCACGAACAGCAGCTCCGTGAGCGGCACCAGCGCTGCCTCATACTCCTCGATCTTGGGGTTGGGCGTACGCCCGCCGGCCAGTCGCCAGAATCCCCCCTGCAGCAGGCGGTTCGGCACCGAGCCGCGAACCTCGCCGTCGAGGTAGTGCCCGTGGCTGAGGATGACCTCGCCGACGCGATAGCTCGGATAGGCGACCTCGATCTGAGTGTCGGGGAGGCGCCGTCTCAAGTACGCCTCGAAGAAGAAGCCGGCGCGCCACCGCTCGCGTAAGTCGTCATAGGACTCACCGGTCGCGATCTGTAGCTCGATCAGCGACTCGAGCCGGCGAACGAGGATGTGGTGATCGTGATTGCCGGCCAGCCACACCAGCCGCTTGCCGGGCAGCGTTTGAGCCAGCAGCTCGACGATGCCGTCGGCGCGGTCAAACGCGTGCTCGACGGTCGAGAACAGGAGATCGAGGAAGTCGCCGAGCAGCACGACCTCGTCTGCGCGTTCCAGCTGAGGACGCAGCACTTCGCGAGCCCACGGGTAGGCGAGCAGGTCGTCCCCGGTCCACGCGCCGAGGTGGGAGTCCGATATCACCAGCGACCGCATGTGATTTCCGAGGCGGGGCGGGACTTGCGCCGTCAGCTCGGTTCGCGGAGCAGCCCCGAGATCTCGACCGCCCCTCGAGTCAGTCCCATGACCGCATGATCCCTGCCCCGAGCCGAACAATCAACCTCCCGCCCCGAGCGAGGATTAGCGGACCTACGGTCCGTTTATGATAAGGTTGAGCGCGCAACAGAATCTTTCACCGCACCACACCCAACAACTCGTAACTACGGGAGCCATATATGTCAGTCAATACCGTGCAGGACCGCCTGGCGGGAGAGTGGAGCTTCAACGCCGTCCATTCCTCAGCCGATTTCTCACTGAAGTACCTGGTCGCCAAGTTCCGGGGACGATTTGAGGAGCTCGACGCCAGCCTCCGCGACGGTGTCCTCACGGGCTCCGTGAAGGTCGCATCGATCAATGTCAAGGACCCCAACCTGATCGGTCATTTGCAGTCACCTGACTTCTTTGACGCCGAGCAGCATCCCGAGATCAGCTTCGCCTCCAAGATCCTCGAGATCGACGGCGACACGCTGACGCTGGACGGGGAGCTGACGATCAAGGGCGTCACCAAGCCCGTGCACGCCACCGGCACCGTCAACGGTCCGACCGAGGACTTCATGGGCAACACGCGCCTGGGCTTCACGCTGGAGACGACGATCGATCGCACCGAGTTCGGTATCAATTGGAACGCCGACCTGCCGAAGGGCGGCAAGGCGCTTTCCGATCAGGTCACGCTGATCGTCGAGCTCGAGTTCAACCAGGCCTGATCGGATGCGGATCCTGGCCATCTCCGGTTCGCTGCGCCGGGACTCGCATAACACCGCGCTGTTACGGGCGGCAGCAGATCTGCTGCCGCCCGGCGTCGACCTGACGGTCTACGACGAGCTCGAGCAGATCCCGCCGTTCAACGAGGATCGCCTGCCGCGTCTGCCCGTCCCCGTAGAGCATCTGCGTCAGGCCGTCTCGGCCGCGGATGGGGTCCTGATCGCGACGCCGGAGTACAACAGCTCCATCCCGGGAGTGCTGAAGAACGCCTTGGACTGGCTTTCCCGTCCCCTGATCGAGAGCCCGCTGCGCAACAAGCCCGCCGTCGTGATCGGGGCTTCCACCGGGATGTTCGGTGCGGTCTGGGCTCAGGCCGAGACGCGCAAGGTGCTCGGAGCGATCGGTGCGCGCGTCGTCGACCTCGAGCTCCCGGTCCCTCACGCCCACGAGCAGTTCGGTGAGCACGGCCGCCTCGCCGACGAAGATCTCGAGCGCGAGCTCGCCGCCGCTATCCAGGCGCTGACCGACGCAGTCAGCGATCGCGCCCGGGCGCGCGCGACGCTTCCCGCGGGCCCGTAGGGCTCAGGCGACGTCGAACCGGCGCCATCGTCGCCACCGGATCGATGGTGAGGAAGTCGACGATCACCGCTCGGTCAGGCATCCGCGATCCGGCCCAGCAGCGCGAGCGCCTCGTGCAGGAGCGCTCGCTCCTCGGCGTTGAGCTCGCGCTCCAGGGTCTCGGCCAGCCAGCTCTCCCGTCGCGCTCGGGTGGTGCTCAGAAGCTCACGTCCTGCCGCGGTCAGCTCAACGAAGGAGCGGCGTCCGTCGCTGGGGTCCGGGCGGCGTGAGACGAGCCCGGCCGTCTCCAGGTCGTGAACGGTCTGGGCCATGGACTGCGGCCGCATGCGCTCCCCGGCCGCCAGCGCGCTGATACTCGCTGGGCCGCCGCGATCAAGGCGCCCGAGCACGGCCATGCGGCCAACCGACGGCCCCGGCTCGGCGCGGAGCCGGCGAACCATGCGGCCGAGCGTCTCGCGCAGGTCGTGCGCCAGCAGCGGGCTTGCGGGGGGGCTCGGGGGCTCCCGGACCGGCATCGATCACAGTGTAAGCGACACTGGACAGGTAAACTGTTCAGGCAGCCTGTGTATTGTGATGAGCGATGCGCACGCGGAACCCGGATCGCTACAAGTGGGTCGCGCTGCTGAACGCCACGCTGGCGGTGCTGCTGGCGACGCTGGACGGCTCGATCACGATCATCGCGATGCCCGACATCTTCCGCGGCATCCATCTTGAGCCGCTCGTGGCGGCGAACTCCTTCTACCTGCTGTGGATGATCCTCGGCTATCTCGTCGTGACCAGCGTGCTGATCGTGAGCCTCGGCCGGCTGGGGGACATGGTGGGACGAGTGAAGATCTACCGGCTTGGTTTCATCATCTACACGGTCGCGTCGCTACTGCTCGCCGTCGACTGGATGCAGGGCCGCGACGGGGCGATCTACCTGATCGCCTTCCGGGTCGTGCAGGGGATCGGCGGGGCGTGTCTGCTGGCCAACGCGGCGGCGATCATCACCGACGCGTTCCCGGCCAATCAGCGCGGGATGGCACTGGGCATCAACAACATCGTCGGGGTCAGCGGCACCTTCATCGGCCTGGTGCTGGGCGGAGTGCTGGCCCCGATCAACTGGCGGCTGGTGTTCCTGATCTCGGTGCCGGTCGGGATCTTCGGAACGGTGTGGGCCTACCGCAGCCTGCGCGAGCTCAATTCTCCCCGGGCGGCGCCGATCGACTGGTGGGGCAACGTGACCTTCGCGCTGGGGCTGATCCTGATCATGACGGCGGTGACCTACGGCATCCGTCCCGCCGGCGGGCACGCCGTCGGCTGGGGCAGCCGCCGCGTGATCGGCCTGCTCGGCGCCGGACTCGTCTCACTGGTCGGCTTTGTGCTGGTCGAGCGTCGCTCGACCGCTCCGATGTTCCGCCTGCCCCTGTTTCGCATCCGGGCGTTCACGTTCGGCACGCTGTCCACGTTCTTGTCCTCGATCGCGCGCGGCGGGCTGATGTTCATGCTGATCATCTGGCTGCAGGGCATCTGGCTGCCCCAACATGGCTACAGCTTCCGCGAGACGCCGCTCTGGGCCGGGATCTACATGCTGCCGCTGACGATCGGGCTGCTATGCGCCGGGCCCGCCTCCGGCTACCTGTCCGATCGCTTCGGCGCGCGGCCGTTCGCCACCGCGGGCATGCTCCTGACCGCGGTCGGCTTCGGACTGCTGCTGTTGTTGCCGACGAACTTCTCCTACGTTTCGTTCTCGGCGATCCTGCTGCTGATCGGGGTCTCGATGGGCCTGTTCGCCTCGCCGAACCGGGCCGCGGTGATGAACAGCCTGCCCCGAGCCGACCGCGGAGCCGGAGGGGCGATGAACCAGACGTTTCAGAACTCCGCTCAGGTGCTGTCGATCGGCGTCTTCTTCACGCTGATGATCGTCGGGCTGGCGTCCACGCTGCCCCAGGCGATGAGCTCAGGCCTGGAGGCGCATGGGGTCTCGGTCGCCGCCGCCCACGGCGCGTCGACGCTGCCGCCGGTCTCGATCCTGTTTGCCGCCTTCCTGGGCTACAACCCGATCCAGCACCTGCTCGGAGCCCACGTGCTGGCCGGACTCTCGACTCACAGCCAGTCGATCCTCACCGGCAGCTCGTTCTTTCCCCGGCTGATCTCAGCGCCGTTCCGAGACGGACTGCATGCCGCATTCCTGTTCGCCATCGTCGCCTGCCTTATCGCCGCCGCGGCGTCGCTGATGCGCGGTGGTCACCCGGCCCACGACGACGATCCAGCGCCCGCCGGCGCGCCCATCCCGCGACGCCGGTTGGTGGCCGAGCCCGAGGAGCAGCATGCGCGGTGAGTGCCGGCGATGCCCCGCCGTCTGACTACGGATCGATCTCGCGCAGCAGCCGCGTCGCGGTGGGTGCGTTGGCCGGATAGAACGCCTCGATCGCCAGCTCGGCCATGGTGATGTCGACGGCGGTACCGAAGGTCGACAGCGTGCTGAAGAAGGCCAACACGCCGGAGCCGCCGGGGTCGCGCAGCTTGAGCGGGAGCACGATGTCGCGCGGCCCGACCTCTGTGTGGGGCGCGGCGATCTCGACCCCTGGGTAGCCGGCGAGCTCGTCGTAGAGCGCCTCGAGTGAAGCCTCTCCGGTGATCTCCACCTCGCGACGCAGCCGCTGCATCAGGTGCGCGCTCCATTCGCCGAGATTCACTGTGCGCGGCGCCATGCCGCGAGGGTGCAGGGCGACTCGCAGCGCGTTGGCGGGAGGCTCGAGCAGGTCGGGCGCGACCCCCTCGAGCAGCAACCCGAGCGCGTCGTTGGCTGCGACCAGGTCGTGGCCGCGGTCGACGACCAGTGCCGGGTACGGCTCGTGCGCCCGCAGGAAGCGATCGATGGCCTGACGTACGGTGGTCATCTCCGGTGCGTCCAGCGGCCGCTCCGCGTACAGCGGGGCGAACCCCGCCGCCAGCAGAAGCGCGTTGCGCTCCCGCAGCGGGACCTCCAGCTCCTGCGCGAGGTGCAGCACCATCTCACGGCTGGGGCGAGCCCGGCCGGTCTCGAGGAAGCTCAGATGGCGCGAGGACACGGCCGCATTGAGCGAGAGCTCGAGCTGGCTGAGGCTGCGGCGCCGGCGCCAGGATCGCAGCATCTCGCCGACCGGCGCCGGCGCCGCTGTCGCCATGGTTGCCATTCGCCAAAGCTACACCGCGTCGGCGGGCTCAACCATTACCTGCGAGGTAGGCGCTGGTCCCGTCTGCCGCGCGACGGCGGTCACCGGCGCGGCTGCCGCCGGCCCTTTCGGCAGCAGACGCGTCAGCGCTGCCACCGCGAGCAGCAGCACCGCGAGCTCGCCCGCCGCGAGCTCGAATGCGTGCGCGTAGCCTGAGTGCAGCGCGGCGAAGAAGATCGCGCCGGTGACGGCCACGCCGATCGCGTTGCCGACACCCTGCATCGTGGTGAGCATCCCCGCCGCGGCGCCGGCGCGCTCGGGCTCGAGCGTCTGCAGAATCGTCGTGGCCAGCGGTGCCAGGACCAGTCCCATGCCGGTCCCCACCAAGAGCAGACCAGGGGTGAGGGCCGCGACGGAGCCGTGCACGCCGATGTCGGCGACGGCGGCCAGCAGCAGCCCGTGGCCGCAGGCCAGCACGACGGCGCCGGCCCCGATGACTCGGCGACCGTGCCGGACGGCCAGACCCGGGGCGAGCATCGACGCGGTCACGTAGGCGGCGGCCAGGATCGTGAACACCAGGCCCGCCGGCAGCGGATGCAGTCCCCGGCCCTGCTGCAGGTAGAGCGCGAGCACGACGAAGAACGACGCCTGGCCGCCCCAGAAGCCGAGCTGGGTCAGCAGCCCGGCGCTGAACGAGCGATCGCGAAACAGCGACAGCTCCAGCAACGGGCTGCCACCGGCACAGGCCAGGCGCCGCTGCTGCGCCACGAACGCCGCCAGCGCCACCGGCGCGAGACCGAGCGAGATCCACGTCCAGGTGGGCCAGCCGTGTGCCTGGCCCTCGACCAGCGGAAGCACCACGGCCGTCAGCGCCAGCGTGACGAGCGTCGTGCCGGCCATGTCAAGCCGAGCCGCGCCGGGCTGCCGTGATTCCGGGATCAGTCGCGGGGCCAGCGCCAGCGCGAGGGCTCCGATGGGGACGTTGATCAGAAAGCAGCTGCGCCAGCCGAGGCCCGCGACGTTGGCGGCGACCAGAGCGCCCCCGATCAGCTGCCCGCCAATCGCGGCCAGGCCCATCACCGTTCCGTACAGGCTGAGCGCGCGGACCCGATCCGGGCCGGCGTACAGCACGCCGATCAGCGACAGCACGTTCGGCGTCAGCACCGCCGCGGCGACTCCCTGCAGCAGGCGTGCGATCACCAGCTGGGCGGGCGTGCCGGCGACTCCACAGCCGGCGGACGCGAGCGTGAACAGCGCGAGTCCGAGCGAGAACATGCGCCGGCGCCCATAGCGGTCGCCGAGACGCCCCGCCGTGATCAGGAACACCGCGGAGGTCAACGCGTAGCCCGCCACGACCCACTCGACAGCGCCGCTGCTCGCATGCAGGTCGGACTGAACCGACGGCAGCGCGACGTTGACGATGAAGAAGTCCAGCACGACCATGAACGTGCCGGCCAGCACGATTGGCAGGGGAGCCCAGCGGTGGCGCGACTGGCGTGACGGCGGGGCGGGGGCAACTTCGGGGGAGGTAACCGTTTGTGTGCTCATGCGAGCACCATGACCGTCGCCGCCGCGACCGTCGATTACCCCGGCGGTAATGCGCTTACCTCGCCGGTAATGGTCGATGGCGCAGTTGCCACACCGCCGGCGTGGTGTTATCTTGGCGCTTGGCGCCTTCCCGCGCCCAACTCTCGGTTCCGGCGCTCACGCCGCCGGTGGAGCGAGGGTGAAGGTGGCTTTGAGCCGTCGGGAGCCGGTTGTGGTTGCCCTTTTTAGGTGAGGCATCGCGAGCGTGAGTCGCACCGCCGTCACCACGAGAGGAGCATGACATGACCAGGCAGAGATCGTTCAAGCGCCTCGTTCGTTCGCGAATGCAGACGACCGGCGAGAGCTACACCGCGGCGCGCGCAAATCTGCTGTCCGCAAATGGTGCCGAGGCCGCCGACGGACCGCGTCTGGCGACATCGGATGAGAACATCCGCCGCCGCACCGGACGCGGGTGGGAGGAGTGGTTTGACCTGCTCGACGATTGGGGGGCGGTCGAGCGGTCACACCGTGACATCGCACGCTGGGTGGCCGAGCAGCAGGGGGTCGTGCCGCTGGCCTGGAACGCGCAGGCGGTGGTGGGCAGCTACGAGCGGGTCCGCGGCCTGCGCGCCGTCGGTGAGCACCCGGATGGTTTCACCGTCACCGCCACGAGGACCGTGGCGGTACCGGTGCAGCGGCTATACGACGCATTCGTGGATGAGTCACTGCGCCAACGGTGGCTGCCGGACGGCGGTCTGCGCGAGCGTACGGCCACGCGGCCGAGGTCGGCCCGCTTTGACTGGGAGGGCGGTGCGAGCCGGGTGCACGTCACCTTCATCGCCAGGGAGCCCGCCAAGAGCACGCTGGCCCTCGCTCACGAACGGCTGCCCGACTCCGCGCGGGCCGAGCGGATGAAGGGCTTCTGGCGAGCTCGTGTCGCGGTCCTCAAGACGCTGCTCGAGCAATGACCTCGCCGGCGCGGCGAGCGAACCCACACAATCGACCAGGAGAGAAGATGACTCAGCCTACGCAGATCACCCAGGTCGGGACGGTCATCGTGACGGTCCACGATCAGGATCGGGCGATCGAGTTCTACGTGGACAAACTCGGATTCGAGAAGCGAATGGACGCTCCGTTCGGACCGGGCGGTCGCTGGATAGAGGTGGCCCCGGCCGGCGCCGCGACGACGATCGCCTTGGCCGCAGGCGGGGAGGACCGTCCCGGCGCCAGCGACGTGAGCCTGAGCACTCAGGACGCCGAGGCAGACCACGCCACCCTCCGCGCGAAGGGCGTCGACGTTGACGAGACGCTCATCGAGATGGGCGGGGGTGTGCCGCCGATGTTCACCTTCCGCGATCCGGACGGCAATCGGTTCCGAGTGGTGCAGCGTCCCTGACAGCGGATCCATGCCCGCCGGTGGCGCAACGGTGCCGGATCAGTCTTGTGCCGCCGGTGGGTCAGGATCTGGGGCGTCCGGTTCGACGGGGCCAGGTGGCTCCGGCGTCCAGCCCACGCCGGCCGTCGCCACGTCGATCGGATAGATCTTGCGGGCCCGCATCAGGAACACCCCCGCCGCGGCGAGGGTGGTCAGCATGCACAGGAAGCTGACCTGGAGACCGGTCCCGGTGGCCGAGGACACGACGCGATGCACGTGCGTGCCGAGCGGCGCCTGCGGAGGCACGAATCCGGCGACCAGATCCGCGATCGCGCCGAACACCAGCGGCGCGATCGCCTGAGCCAGCGAGCGCAGGAACGTGCGTGTGCTCTCCGCGCGCCCCCACAGGCCCGACGGCATGATGTCGAGGCGGGCTGCGTCGAGCGGCGGGTTGGCGGCCGAGATCAGCGCCGCGCCGGCCACGTCGAACCACAGCGCCGAGCCCAGATGATTGCTCAGCACACCGGGGATCAGCAGGGCGGTGGCGCCGAGATAGCACAGCGCCGGAACCCATACGCGCGCCTCGAGGTTCCCGCGACGGGTCAGAAAGTCGGTGATCGGGCCGCTCAGCAAAGTCCCGATCAGCGCACCGAGAACGAGTAGCCCGAGGACCAGCGTGGCCGTGGCCTGGCTGGCGTGATAGTGGCCGCGCACGAACACGACGGCGAACGTCTGGAGCCCCGCGAAGAAGAAGTATCCCAGCGAGGAGCTGATGATCAGCAGCAAGTTGGTGGGGATGCTCATGACGTAGCGGACCGCCTGGGTCAGCGACAGCGTCCCGGGGTCTCTGGTCAGCACGCGCGATTGATCGGGGGTGAAGCCGCGCTGGCTGGCGGCCTCGTAGGCCAGGTCTCGCTCTGGAGTCTGCGGGCCCTCCCGGTGGGCGGCCTCGGCCGCGACGTCGGCGTCGGCGAGCGCGTTGGCGAGGTCCAGGGCCCCGGGCTCGAGGCGGCTGTGGCCGCCCCGCCGCGGTTCGGGCACGGTTCGCCACAGCGCTCGGGCGAGGAAGAAGCCGGGGACGGCGAGCAGGACGAAGGCCAGCCGCCATGACAACAGGCTCGCCACCATCCCGCTGATCAAAAAGCCGGCGGCCGTGCCGGCGATCTCCCCGCTGAGGATGTAGCCGTAGACCCGCCCGCGCTCCCGTGACGGGAAGTAGTCGCCGGTCAGGGAGGCGATCGCCGGACCGGCCGTCGCGGCGACCGCGCCGAGTCCGACGCGCGTCAGTAGCAGACTCGAGTAGGACGGCGCCGCCGCGCCGAGCAGCGTCGTCACGCTCCAGAGGACGATGCTCGCGGCGAGCATCGGGACCCGCCGCACGCGATCGACCAGCAGCCCCACCGGGATCACGGCGGCCGCCCCGACCAGCAGCGCGACGGAGTTGAGCAGGCCGATCTTGGTGTTGCCGATGTTCAGCGCATGCTCCAGCTGAGGCGCGACTGCGCCGACGGTGGAGATCTGGGCGCTGCTGAGCGCCAGCACGCAGCCGAACAGGAAGATCACTCGCGCGCGGGCGGGGCCGCCTACGAACTCGACCACCCGGCCCCGCAGCAGGCGGGCCAGCCAGCGCCCGCCCTTCATCGCCACGGCCGCATAGCGCTTGGACGTGCTGAGAGCCTCCATCGAACTTCGACACTTTCGCAGCCGTCGCGCCGAAGCCCAAATCTGACGAGGGCCCCCGTAGGTTCGGCTGTGTCATGCTGATGGCCAGGTCACACGTTGGCCACAATTGGGAACGACAGGGAGGGTGGGCGATGGAGCCGGAGTCGCTGCTGCGACGGGTTGGTGCGGTGCTACTGGTCATCTCGGTGGCAGGCGTGTTCGCCTCGGTCGCGCTCGGCCGGCCGCCCGGGGTCTCGCGCCCGCAGGCCGTAGCCCTGACCGTCGGTCCGTCCGGTCTGCGCTTCTACGCCCCGCCCCGCCATCTCCCGGCCGGACCGCACGGCACGCTGATCTGGGCGCGGTCGTTTCACGGGGTGGCCGCCCTGCACCGGGCCGCCAACTACCTGGTCCTCTACAAGCAGAGGGGAGTCCGCGGCAAGCTCGTCGCGGTCTCAGGTCTCGTATCGATTCCGCGGGGCACGCCGCCCAAGCGCGGGTGGCCCGTGGTGACCTTCGCTCACGGCACGACCGGGATCGCCAACCAGTGCGCGCCCTCGCGGGACACCGGTGCGCACAGCGGCGCCGACCGCGCCGATGTCGGCACCGCGCCGCTGCTGAACCGCTGGATCAGGGCCGGGTATGCGGTCCTGCGCACCGATTACGAAGGGTTGGGGGGCCCCGGACCGCATCCCTACCTGATCGGCCCATCCGAAGGCTACGGCGTCCTCGACATCGTCCGGGCGGCTCGCCAGCTCGATCCGACGCTGAGCCGGCGGGTGATCATCTCCGGACACTCGCAGGGCGGTCACGCTGCGCTGTGGGCGGCGTCGCTGGCGCCGCGCTACACGCCGGAGCTGCGGGTGCTCGGCACGTTGGCGTTCGCCCCGCAGTCGCACACCGCGCTCGAGGTCAGCTTCCTTTCCACGCAGACCGCGCCGGCCTTGACCCCGCTGGCCGCGATGATCCTGCGGGGCCTGGACATCGCCTACCCGTCGCTTCGTGTGAGCTCGGTGCTCAGCCCGGCGGGCGGGGCGCTTTACCCGCAGACGCTGACCAGGTGCCTCGGCGGGCTGGAATCCCCCGGCTCGCTGGGCGGCTTGCCGCTGAACCAGCTGGTCAATCCCACGGCGAACCTCGCGCCGCTGACCGCCAAGCTCGCACGCAACGATCCCGACAACCTCAAGATCAAGGGTCCAGTGCTGCTGGAGCAGGGGCTGGCCGACACCACCGTGCTCCCGCCCCTGGACGTCGCCCTCTCGAAATCACTGACCACGGTCGGCGACAAGGTGACCTATCACACGTATCCCGGCGCCACTCACGGCGGCGTGCTGATCGCGGCCGCGCAGGACGGCACCGCGTTTCTCAAGCGCCACTTCGGTCGCTAGCGCAGGAGCGGACGCGGCATCGGGGACGGCGTAAGCTGAGCCGGTGCAGCGGACGGTGCTCGTGGTCGGGGGCGGAATCGGCGGCCTGGCGACCGCGCTGATGCTCGAGCGCCGGGGCGTTGCCTGCCGGGTGTTCGAGCAATCGCCGCAGATCCGCGAGCTTGGCGTCGGGATCAACACGCTGCCGCATGCGATTGGGGAGCTCGCCGGGCTCGGCCTGCTGGACCGCCTCGATGCGGTCGGTCTGCGCACGCATGAGCTGATCTACTGCAATCGCTTCGGGCAGGTGATCTGGCGCGAGCTGCGCGGGACCGCCGCCGGCCACGACTTTCCCCAGTTCTCGATCCATCGCGGCGCCCTGCAGGGGGTCCTGCGCGATGCCGTGATCCAGAGACTCGGTCCCGAGGCGATCTGCACAGCGCGGCGGTTGGTCGGGTTCGAGCAGGACTGGAGTGGGGTCACGGCGCACTTCGTCGATCCCTCGGGCGCGCCGGCCGAGACGATCAGCGGCGATGTCCTGGTCGGCGCTGATGGCATCAGCTCGACCGTGCGCGCTGCGCTGGTACCCGGCGAGGGCCCGCCGCGCTGGAACGGAACGATGCTCTGGCGCGGGGCCACCCAGTGGCCCGTATTCCTCACCGGGCGTTCGATGATCATCGCCGGAGGCATGGAGGCCAAGGTGGTGCTGTACCCGATCGGACCGGGGGCACGGCCGGATCACCGGCTGACCAACTGGGCCGTGATGGCCAGGACCGGCGCGCCTGGGAGTCCGCCGCCGTGGCGCGAGGACTGGTCGCGCCCGGGGCATCTCAGCGAGGTGCTTCCGCACGTGCAGCGCTTCACGATCGATGCAGTCGAGGTCGCCGCTCTGATCCGCGGCAGCCGCGAGTTCTGGGAGTACCCGGTGTGCGATCGTGATCCGATCCCGCGCTGGTCGCACGGCCGCGTCACGCTGTTGGGGGACGCGGCGCACGCCATGTACCCCGTCGGCTCCAACGGCGCCAGTCAGGCGATTCTTGATGCTCGGGCACTTGCCGACGCGCTGGCCACCGAGGCGGATCCCGCACGGGCGCTCGTCCGCTACGAGGACGCGCGTCTCGGTCTCACCTCCGAGATCGTGCACTCCAACCGCAGCGGCGGCCCGGAGGGCGTGATCGACGCCGTCGAGGCGCGAGCGCCCGACGGTTTTGACGACATCGAGTCCGTACTGTCGCACGCCGAGCGCGAGGCGATCGTGCGTGGCTACGCACAGAAGGCGGGGTTCGCTCCGCCACCCACCGCCCACACCACGACGACAAGGAGGATGGAAGTGTCACCGTCACAAGGTCCGGACCTGATCCGCGCCGAGGCATCGATCGACGACATCGAGTGGAACATCCTGGGGCAGATCTACCGGCCCAAGCAGCTCAGCGAGCGCTCGTTCGCCTGGCACGCGACGTTCCCGCCCGAGACGTTCGTTCCGCCGCATTTCCACCCCAGCCAGGACGAGTACGTCTATGTGCTCGACGGCGAGCTGACCCTCTCGACCGACGCCGGTGATCAGGTGGGGAGCGCGGGCGGTCTGCTGCGTCTTCCCATGGGCCGGCCCCACGGCCTGTTCAATCGCTCGGGTGCGACCACCACGTGTCTGTTCTGGGTCACGCCCTCGAGACGCCTGTATGACCTGTTCGCTGCGATCGACGCGATGCCCGAGCAGGCCCCGGACGCCGTGGTGGCGCTCGCCGCCGAGCACGAGGTCGAGTTCCTGCCGCCGCCCGCGGACGCGTGACGGGCGCTAGATTGTGAGCCGGCGGTCGTGAACAACTTCCTGTCGCCCGGCAACGGGTGGACGCCCTTCGGGGGCAGCTCGGGCTATCAGGTCGGTAATCGCTTCGCCACCAGCGAGCTGGGGTGGCGGCGGGGCATTGGGACGCCGACTCGGCGTCGCCCGGCGCGGTTAGCTGTCCCTTCACGCTCCCCCCGACACGCTGAAGCCCTTCGCTGGGAACGGAGGACTAGCGGCTGCGGCGAAGGATTCCGGGCAGCTTGAGCAACAACCGCGGGACATCCGAGCGGGCCCGCTCCAGCGCTTCGCGCAACGCGCCGGCGCCGTCGTCCTCGATTGGCTTGCCGTGCCCCACGAGCAGATGCGCGGGGTCATAGCCGGAGAGCTGTTCCCGGGGTGGGGTGAACCTGAGCAGGGGGTGCACGCCGGCCCGCCGGCCGGCCGCAAAGACCGGGGCGGTGCCCACGGCCTCGGCCACGATCAGCGCCCTTTGCGCCGGCCACCACAGGGCGACCTCGTGCCAGCCGCGGCGCGAGATCATCGGCACGACCTCAAACGGCGCCTCGGGGATCCGGTCAGGCAGGCGGTGCAGGGCCACCCCGAAGCGCTGCGCCAGCGCCTCGCCGTCCCGGTTGTGGCGATCGAGCAGCTGGATGATGCCGGCGATCTCGCCCAGCTGGGTGGCCGCGTCCAGCGCGGACGCGTCCTCGAACGGGTCGACCAGCCACACGCGTCCGCCGTGGGCGATCGCGTGGGCGGAGCGGACCATGCCGCCGGACTCGGTCCATGTCAGCCCCAGGGAGTGGGGATGCAGAGTCGTGCTCACCCGCACACGATCCCACAATTCACATTCTGAATACGCCGTAGCGAACCTCGGCCAGCGGCGCGTTGCCCGCCGCTGACAGCGCCAGCCCCAGCACGTCACGGGTGTCTCGCGGGTCGATGACGCCGTCGTCCCACAGCCGCGCGGTCGCATAGTAGGGGTGGCCCTGGCGTTCGTACTGCTCACGCAGCTGCGCGCCCGTCTCGGCCTGGCCGACCTCGGTCATCACCGCCGCCGCCTGCTCGCCTCCCATGACCGAGATCCGTGCTCCCGGCCACATCCACAAGAACCGGGGGGAGTAGGCGCGACCGCACATCCCGTAGTTGCCGGCGCCGAACGATCCGCCGACGATCACGGTGAGCTTCGGCACCCGGGCGGTCGACACTGCCGTGACCAGCTTGGCACCGTGCTTGGCGATCCCGCCGGCCTCGTAATCGCGCCCCACCATGAAGCCGGTGATGTTCTGCAGGAACACCAGGGGAATCTTGCGCTGGTCGCACAGCTCGATGAAGTGGGCCCCCTTGAGGGCGCTTTCGGAGAACAGGATCCCGTTGTTGGCGAGGATTCCCACCGGATGGCCCTGGATATGGGCAAACCCGGTGACCAGGGTCGCCCCGTACAGCTCCTTGAACTCCTGCAGCCGTGAGCCGTCGACGATCCGGGCGATGATCTCGCGCGCGTCGTAGGGCTTGCGCGCGTCCGACGGAATCACTCCGAGCAACGTGCTCGGGTCCACAGTGGGCGGCGCCACCGTCGCGCGCGGCCACGGCAGCGGCGGCTTGGGCGCCAGCGTGGCCACGATCCGGCGCACGATCTGCAGCGCATGGCGGTCGTCGAAGGCGAGGTGGTCGGTGACCCCCGAGGTGCGGGAGTGAAGCTCACCGCCGCCCAGCTCCTCGGCGGTCACCTCCTCGCCCGTGGCGGCCTTGACCAAGGGCGGCCCGCCGAGGAAGATCGTCCCCTGGCTGCGGACGATCACCGTCTCGTCGCTCATCGCGGGGACGTAGGCGCCACCGGCCGTGCACGAGCCCATCACGGCCGCGATCTGGGGGATCTGCGCGGCCGACATCGTCGCCTGGTTGAAGAAGATGCGCCCGAAGTGCTCGCGGTCGGGGAATACCTCGTCCTGACGCGGCAGAAAGGCGCCGCCCGAATCGACCAGATACACGCACGGCAGCCGGTTGTGGAGCGCCACCTCCTGAGCGCGGAGATGCTTCTTGACGGTCATCGGGTAGTAGGTCCCGCCCTTCACGGTCGCGTCGTTGGCGACGATCACACACTCCCGTCCGGAGATCCGTCCCACGCCGGTGATGATCCCGGCGCCGGGGGCCTCGCCGTCGTAGAGGCCGTGAGCGGCCATCGGCGAGAGCTCGAGCAACGGCGCGCCCGGATCCACCAGCCGGTCGACCCGCTCACGCGGGAGCAGCTTGCCGCGGCCGATGTGACGCTCGCGAGCGCGCTCGCCGCCGCCAAGTGAGGCGCGCTCGAGTTGCTCTCGCAGATCGGCCGCCAGCGCTTCGCCGGCCTGCAGGTTGGCCTGGAACTCGTCCGAGCCCGGATTGGCGGCGCTGCGCAGGACGGTCACGGCCCCGCCTCGACGGACTCCGGTTCCTCCCGCGTCGCCTCCGCGGGCGCCGCCTCGATCCGCGCCAGCGGCTGATCGACCACCACCCGGGCGCCGGCGGCGACGCCCAGCTCCGCCACCCGGCCGTCCACCGGCGCGGTCATCACCAACTCCATCTTCATCGACTCGAGCACGATCAGGGCATCGCCGGCGCTCACGTCGTCCCCCGCCTCGACATGCACCAGCAGCACCTGCCCCGGCATCGGGGCACGCACGTCGCCGCCGGCCTGGGCCTGCGGTTCCTCGTCCTCAGCGCCGGTTCGCACCGGCCAGCTGAAGCCACCCGTGCCGAGCCATAGCGTCTCAGGATCAAACGCGTAGAACCATTCCCGCCGCAGCGGCTCGGCGCCGATCAGAAAGCTGTCCGGACCGGTGGGCCGGACCTCGCCCAGCACAGCGGCGTCGAGCTCGATCGACACCGGCTCCCGCCCGCCGACGGCCAGCTCCCACCAGGAGCTCGCGCGGCGCCCGCCGAGACGCCAGCCATCGAGGCGGTCGAACGGATCGTCGCCCCGCTGCTGCGCCCGCACCGCGAGGGTGATCACCGCGGCGGCCCGCGCCACCTCCGCATCGGCCGGACCCGGTGTCCAGCCGGACGGCAGTCGTTCGACCAGGCCCGTATCGATGTCTCCGCTGCGCACCTCGTGGGTCGCGATCAGCGAGCGCAGAAACCCGGTGGTGGTGGTGAGACCGAGAACCGCCGTGCCGCCCAGTGCACGGTCGAGCTTGGCCAGCGCGGCCGTGCGGTCCTCGGCGTGGACGATCACCTTGGCCAGCAGCGAGTCGAATGAGGCGTCCACCTCGCTCCCGGACTCGATGCCGTCATCTACCCGCGCTCCGGCCGGCCGGTGATAGGCGAGCACGCGGCCGGTCGAGGGCAGGAAATCCCGCGCGGCGTCCTCGGCGTTGATCCGGGCCTCGATCGCATGGCCGTGCAGGCGAATGTCGGGCTGGGCCAGGCCCAGCGGCTCCCCGGCGGCGACGCGCAGCTGGAGCTCCACCAGGTCCAGGCCGGTTACGAGCTCGGTGACCGGATGCTCGACCTGGAGCCTGGCGTTCATCTCCAGGAAGTAGTGCTCACCGGGATCGTCAAAGTCGGCGATGAACTCGACCGTGCCGGCGCCCACGTAGCGGCTGGCGCGCGCGAGCGCGACGGCTTCGGCCCCCAGGCGCTCGCGCAGCTGCACGCACACGACCGGAGAGGGCGACTCCTCGATCAGCTTCTGGTGGCGGCGCTGCAGCGAGCACTCCCGCTCGCCGAGGTGCAGCACGGTGCCGTGCGCATCGGCCATCACCTGCACCTCGATGTGCCGGCTGCGGGGCAAAAACCGCTCGATGAACACCCGCTCGTCACCGAACCCCGCCCGGGCCTCGCGGCGGGCCGATGCCAGCGCCGCATCGAGCCCCTCGGCGCTTTGCACCACGCGCATGCCGCGCCCGCCCCCTCCGGCGGCGGCCTTGACCAGCAGCGGGTAGGGCGCGGTGAGCGCCTCGGACTCCGAGTAGCTCGCCACCACCGGGATCCCGGCTGCGGCGGCCGCCGCCTTGGCGCGCAGTTTGTCGCCCATCAGCTCGATCGCCTCCGCCGGCGGCCCGACGAACGTGATCCCGGCCGCATCGCAGGCCCGCGCCAGCGCCGGGTTCTCCGCCAGAAACCCGTAGCCGGGGTGAAGTGCCTGGGCGCCGGCTCGCGTGCAGGCGTCGATCACCGCGCCGATGTCCAGGTAGGACGTGACCGGCACCGCCTCGCCGGCCTCGCGCACGTGCGGTGCGTCGCGGTCGCCCGGCGCGAAGATGGCCACCGATCTGATTCCGAGCTGATCCAGCGTCCTGATCACGCGCCGCGCGATCTCGCCCCGGTTGGCGATCAGCACGGTCTCGAACATCAGCGGTGCCAGTCGACCGGGCCCGCCACCAGTGTGTGGCTGCCCAGGGGCCGCCCCAGGTGTCGCTGGACCGCGCGCGTGCACTCCAGCAGCGCGGGCAGGTCGATCCCGGTGGCAACGCCCATCTCGTGCAGCATCGAGACCACGTCCTCGGTGGCGACGTTGCCGGTCGCGCCCGGAGGCACGGGGCAGCCGCCGAGCTCGCCGAAGCTGGATTCGAACGACGCGACGCCCGTCTCCAACGCCGAATAGACGTTGGCCAGCCCCTGGCCCCGGGTGTTGTGGAAATGGGCGGTCAGCTCGACCCCCGGCAGCTGAACGCGGGCGGCCTCGAAGAACTCGCGTACCTGGGCCGGGTTGGCCATCCCCGTGGTGTCGCCGAACCCGATCTCCTGGGCTCCGGCCTCGGCCAGCCGGCGGGCGATCGCGAACACGCGCTCAGGCTCGACCCGGCCCTCGTAGGGGCAGCCGAAGGAGACACTGATCACTCCCTCGCAGCGAAGCCCGGCTTCCCGTGCCCGTCCCAGCACGCGCTCGAGCCCGGTCAGCGACTCCTCCACCGACCGGTTGACGTTGTTGCGGTTGTGGGTCTCGGAGGCGGACAGGAACACGTTGATCTCATCGAAGCGCTCACGGACCCGCAGCGCGGTCTTTAGTCCCCGCTCGTTGGGGATCAGCACCGAGCGGCTGACGCCCGCCGGCACGTCGATGCGCTCCAGGACCTCGGACGCGTCGGCCAGTTGGGGGACCACGTCGGGGCGCACGAAGCTCGTCACCTCGAGTCGTTCCAGGCCCGTCCGCGCGAGCGCGTCGATCAGCGCCACCTTGACGTCGGTGGGGATGACCTCGGGCTCATTCTGAAACCCGTCCCGCGGGCCCACCTCGCGGATCCGCGCGCGCTCGGCGGGCGCCACGCTCATGCCCCCAGCGCCCGCGCGATCACCATCTGTTGCACCTCGTCGGTCCCTTCGCCGATCGTCAGGATCTTCGCGTCGCGGTAGAAGCGGCAGACGGGGTACTCCTCGATGTAGCCATAGCCACCGTGGATCTGCACCGCCTCCTCGGTGGCCCGCACCGCCAGCCGTCCGGTCTTGAGCTTGGCCTGGGCGGCGACCAGCGAGAACGGGCGCTGCTGGTCCTTGAGCCACGCGGCCTTGTAGGTGAGCAGCCGAGCCGCCTCTATCTCGGCCGAAAGGTCGGCGAGCTTGGCCTGGATCGTCTGGAACTTGGAGATCGGACGCCCGAACGCGCGCCGCTGCTGGGCGTAGGCGAGAGCCTGGTCAAGCGATCCCTGGGCCAGGCCGACGCCCATGGCGGCGACCCCGATCCGCCCGATGTCGAGCACGTGGAGGAACTGCTTGAAGCCCTCCCCGCGGGGACCGAGCAGGTTCGCCTCCGGCACCCGGCAATCGGTGAAGCTCAGCGGGCGCGTATCCGAGGCGTTCCATCCCATCTTGCGGTACGGCTCGCCCTGCTCGTAGCCGGGCGTCCCGTTGGCCACGATCAGGTTCGAGATCTCCCGACCACCATCCTCGCCGGCGTTGCCCCCGGTGCTCGCGGTGATGCACACCACCCCGGAGATGTCAGTGCCGGCGTTGGTGATGAACTGCTTGGCTCCGTCGATCACCCAGTCGCCGTCGATGAGCTGAGCCTTGGTGCGGGTGTTGCCGGCGTCCGATCCCGCCTCGGGCTCGGTCAGCCCGAACGCGCCGAGGATCTCTCCTCGGCACAGCCGCGGCAGCCACTCCTGCTGCTGGGCCTCGGAGCCGAATAGGTAGATCGGCTGGGTGCCGAGCGAGGTATGGGCGCATAGCGTGATCGCGACGCTCGAGTCCACCTTGGTGAGCTCCTCGACCGCGACCGCGTACTGCACAGACGTGCCGCCCGAGCCGCCAACCGCTTCGGGAAACGGGATCCCCATCCACCCGAGCTCGGCCATCTTGGCCACGATCTCATAGGGGAAGGACTTCGTCCGGTCCAGTTCCGCCGCGGCCGGGGCCACCTCGGCCTCGGCGAACTCGCGAACGGTTCTCTGCAACAGCGCCGTGTCGTCATCGAGATCGAAGAACATGGGTGGAATATACCGAGCCTCGGTTCAAAGTCCGAATGGATATTCGAAATTCTTGTGAGCCGGGCCCCTACAATCCGCCCCGTGGCCGACCGACCGACCCGCCCCGCGCTCCGGGAGCGCTACGACCGCCGCCAGCAGGAGATGATCTACGGCGCCGCACGAGTGTTCGCGCAGCGCGGCTACGACCAGACCACCATGCAGGACCTGGCCGCATCGATGGGCCTGGCCACCGGCGCCCTCTATCACTACTTCGGCAGCAAGGAGCAACTGCTGATCCGGATCTGCGATCAGCTCGTGGAGCCGCTGCTGGAGCGGGCCCGGACGCTGGTGCGCGGCGGTGACCCGCCCGAGGAGCAGCTTCGGGCGCTGGTACGGCTGTGGGTGGCCAACGTGATCGAGCATCGCGACCACATGCTGGTGTTCCAGCAGGAGCGTCATGCGATCGAGACCGGCGAGCAGTGGCGCGGAGTCCGAGCCAGCCGCAAGGCGTTCGAGCGGCTGGTCCAGCGGGCGCTCGAGCGCGCTCACGCCGCCGGCCGGGCCGGGGTCGACCGGCGTCTGGCGCTGGTCGCGTTGCTCGGGATGGTCAACCACACCGCCCAGTGGTATCGCCCGCGGGGCCGGCTCTCGCCCGATGAGATTGCCGACGGCTACGTCGAGCTGCTGCTCGGGACCGACGGCGCGGCGGCCGGGCAGGAGCGGCCGCTCAGGGCAGCCGGCGTTCCCCGTCGTGCGTCGGCGCGTTGACCATGCCCTCCGACAGCGCCACCGCCGCCCGCCGCAGCGCCTCTCCGGCGCCGCGCCGCCGCTTGCCCAGGCGGAACTTCGGCCCGGAGATGTTGACCGCGGCGATGATCTGACCCGAGAAGTCTCGCACCGGCGCGGCGGCGCCCACCAGCCCGGGCTCGAACTCCTCATCCACGAGCGCGTACCCGCGGTCACGGGCGGCGGCGATGCGGCGGTGCAGCTCGGCCACGGTGTCGGGCGCCCGGGGTCCGTAACGCGGAAGCTCGGGACCCGGGAACAGTGCTTCGAGGCCCGGCAGGTCGTGGTCGAACAGCAGCGCGCGCCCGGACGAGGTACAGCTCACCGGCACGGTGCGACCACTCCAGCCGGTCGCCGTGATCGCCGAGGCGGGCGCCTGGGACAGGAGCGTCAGCACCTCGATTCCCTGCAGCACCGACAGGTGCGCGGTCTCGCCGATCTCCGCCACCAGCTGGGCCAGCACCGCCGGAGCCAGGGCGATCAGCCGCGGCCGGCCAGACCGGGCGGCCAGCGTGAACAGGCGCCATCCCAGCCGGTAGGCACGGGTGTCCGGATCGCGGTCGACGAGTCCGCTGGCGGCGAGGACGGCCAGCGCGCGGGAGATCTGACTCTTCTCGTAGCCGACGATCTGGGCGATCCTCACCACCCCCAGACCATTGCGCGCGAGCGCCTCGTCACCGCCGAGCGCGATCAGGATCTCCGTTCCCCGCGTCAGGCTCGTTGCTTTTTGTGCAACCACGGTTGGTAGCCTCGCACCGATGTGGTGCAAGGGCAAGCGGCGCGCCTGCCGATCACGGGTGGGTTGCTGAGCGGTGCGCATCGGACTCGCGCAGATCGACAGCGCGCTGGGCGATGTGGAGAGCAACGTGGGCCGCGCGCGCGCCGCGATCGATCTGGCCGCCCGGGACGGGGCGGACCTGATCGTCCTGCCGGAGCTCTGCCTGAGCGGATACGCCGTCGGCGCGGTCGATGCCGAGCTGGCCATGCGCGCCGACGCTCCCGTGCTCGCGGAGCTCGGGGCGGCGGGAGGCGGGCGGGGGGTGGTGGTCGGCTTCCCGGAGCTGGCCACGGGCGGTCGTGTCTATAACAGCGCGGCGTTCATCGACGGCGAGGGCGTGCAGCACGTCCACCGCAAGCTGTACCTGCCGACCTATCGCGGCTTCGAGGAGCGCAAGCACTTCAGCGCGGGGAGCTCACTGCGTGCCTTTGACACGAGCTTCGGCCGCACCGCCATGCTGATCTGCAACGACGCGTGGCAGCCGGCGTTGGCCTTTGTCGCCTGCCAGGACGGGGCCGAGTTGCTGCTGATGCCGTCCAACAGCTCACACGGCGATCCTCGCGAGCTCGACGTCCGCGCCTGCTGGCGAGACATAACCAGCCTGTACGCGCGCCTGTTCCAGTGCTACGTGGTGTTCGTCAACCGCGTCGGAGAGGAGCGCGACTTGACCTTCTGGGGCGGCTCGCACATCGTCGATCCCTACGGCGACGTCGTGTGCGAATGCGACGAGGACGCCGAGTCCGTCGTCGTGAGCGCCGAGCTCGACCCGCTCGCGGTCCGCGAGCGACGCCGCCGGCTGCCGCTGACCCGCGAGGCGCGCCTCGCACTGCTACGGCGAGAGCTCACCCGGCTCATCGATGAGGGTGGCGACCTGTGATCCCGCCCCGGCTCATCGAGGAGGGTGGCGACCTCTGATCCCGGCCCCCTGCCGGCCGGGAATCGGAGGTCTTGGGACTACGCCTTGTACGCCTGGCCCAGGAAGATCTGGGAGATCGAGGTGGGGTTGACGCCGTGGACCGACGTAGTCGTGGCGGCGAGCCCATCGATGAAGTAGGGGATGATCAGCGGGGTCTCGGCCAGTAGCAGCCGCTCGATCTTCCCCGCCAGCGTGCGCTGGGTCTGCAGGTCGACCGCGGCGACGTACTGCTTGAACAACCCGTCGTAGGTCTTGTTGTTGAAGTGGGCGGCATTCCACGCGCCGCCGGTCGCCAGCGGTGCCCCGAGGAACACGTTCGGGACGCCGCGATCGCCGTAGTTGACCAAGCTCATCGTCCCGTCCAGCCAGTCGGAGTTACCGAACGTCGACTTCCCGTAGTAGGCGGTCTGGGTCTCGACCTTGAGTGCGATGTTGACCCCGATCTGGGCGACGTTTGACTTGATCACCTGTGCGAGCTGGGCGATCTCCTCGTAGATATCGGCGAACATGGTGGTGTTGAAACCATGCGGATGTCCCGCCGCGGCGAGCAACTGCTTGGCCTTGCTGATGTCCTGTACGCGCTGTGGCACGCTGGTGTCGGTGGAGGCGAACTTGGGCGCGAACGGACTGTCGTTGGCGACGCTGCCCAGGCCGTGCATCAGGGCGTTGAGCATGCCGGGACGGTCCAGCGACAGTGCCACCGCCTGCCTGACCCGGGGATCGGTGAAAGGCGCCTGGTCATTGCGCATCGACAGCTCGCGGTGATTGGACGCCTTGAGCTTGATGATCGTGTACGACGGATTGTTGAGGATCGCCTCGGCTCCCGACGGCACGAACTGGGCGATCGCCTCGACGTCACCACCCTGGAGCGCCAGGATCTGCGGCGCCTGCGTGGCGTAGAACTTGAACGCGGTCGCATCGAGATGCGGCTTCGGACCCCAGTAGTCGGGATTGGCGACGAAATTCGCGCCGACGTTCTGGCTGTAGCTCTTGAGCTTGAACGGACCCGTGCCGACGAACGTGTCCTGCCACTTGGCGAAGTCCGTGTTGTTGGGCACGACGATCGCGTTGTAGTTGTCGGAGGAGACCAGGTACGGGAAGTTGCCGTTCGGCGCTTGGAGGTGAAACGCGACGGTGGCTGAGTCCACCTTGCGCACGCCGGCCGGTGACAGCACGCCGTCGAACGTCGACAGGGCGTTGGATGAGTTCTTCGGATCCGACAGCTGCTTGAACGTGTACACGACGTCGTCGGCAGTCAGGGGTGCCCCGTTGTGGAACTTGACGCCCTGACGGAGCTTGAACGTCCACACCGAGCCGTCACCGTTGTGACTCCAACTGGTGGCGAGCATCGGCTGTAGCTGGAGCAGCAGGTTGTTGTCGAGGGTCAGGAACTCGCCGGTCTGTCCGAGCATCGCCAGCCCCCCACCGTCACTGACCACCAGTGGGTTCATCGCGGTCGCGGGCGTCTGGGACGCGACCTGCAGCGTTCCACCCTTGGTCGGGGTTCCCGCCGCGCTGCTCGACGCGGACGACGAGCTCGGCGAGTTGGCGTTTCCGCAGGCGGCGAGCAGCGCCCCCATCACCGAGGCCGACATGCCGGCCACCGCGCCGCGTCGCAGGAACTCACGCCGGTCCAGCCGTCCGGCCAGCAGTTCATCGACGTAGTGGTTCTCGACTTCGGAGCGGCGCGCGCGTAGCGCGCTGAGGCTGCGGGCCTGATTCGACATTGGTGAACTGCTCCCCTCTGTTTGCAGCGGTGGCGTTTCTTCCCCAGGCGACCGTCGTCTCCGGCACCTTACAGGGCCGGCCGGCGCAAGACAACCTGGGTTGCAAATGCGCCAACAGACGGCTAATGGTCGGTGGGGTTACAGTTCTCCCGCGTAGGCGCGGTTGTGAGCCTTCAGCAGCGTGTCGGTTCCCAGGAAGGCGTGCTTGGACATGTCCGGACTGAACCGGCTGGCCGGCGGGGTGCGGCCGAGGGCCTCCGCCAGGCTGCGGATGTGATGAGCCCCGGCACCACAGCAGACGCCAAGGTAGCCGACGCCCAGCGCCTGCGCCGCCCGGGCGAACTCCGCGATCTCGAAGCGATTGCAGGTGAACGGGTCAAGCGCGGAGGGGAATGGACGATCTCCGGGCAGGCAGTGACAGCCCGGATCGCGCAGCGATTGAAAGCTCGGCTGCTCGGCGGTGGTGCGGTAGGGGACCGGTAGCGCCGCCACGTGAGTGTCCACCGCCGCCCGTATGCGCGTGATCAGCGGCAGCATCGTGTCCGGACCACGGATGCAATTGAGGCCCACGACGTCGGCTCCGGCGTCGGCCAGACGCCGGCAGGCATCCTCGGGGGTCCAGCCGTCCCGGGTCGCCTCCGCCTGGTGGACGGCGAGCGTCACCACCGCGGGCAGGCCGGCCGCCTTGATCGCCTCGAGCGCGATCAGCGCCTCGGCGGCGTAGGAGAAGGTCTCCGCGACCACATAATCCACCCCGGCCTGGGCAATCCAGCCGACCTGCTCATCGAACATCCGGCGCACCGCCAGCTGCGAGGCGGCGTCGGGGGCGTAGGCGTTGGTGTTACACAGATCCCCGGCGGCCAGCGTTCCGGTCTCGCGCGCCACCTCCACCGCCAGCGCGATCGCCTCGGTGTTGAGGGGCTCGAGGAGGTCCTCCTTGCCGATCAGGCGCAGCTTCTCGCGATGGCCGTAGTAGGTGAAGGCGAGCACGACGTCTGAGCCCGCGTGCACGAATTCCTCGTGCAGGATGCGGACCAGATCGGGCCGGTCGAGCACGATCTCCGGCACGAACGCCCCCGCCTGGAGGTAACCCCGGCGCTCGAACTCGAACAGGTACCCCTCGGCGCACACCACCGGGCCTGCGTCGAGGCGCTCCAGCAGACCTGTTCCCGACACCCGCTCGCTCATGTCGCCGCCCTCTGTAGTCGTCTGGCCAACCCCAGATGGTTATACAGCAACCGCTCCGCCAGGGCCTGAGCCCGCGCCGGCGCTCCGGCGCTCCGGCGCTCCGGCGCTCCCGCGCCGCGCCAGCGCCCCGGTCGCGTGCGCCACCGGCTTGCGCCCAAGCTAGCGGTCCTGGTACTCGTAGAAGCCTCGGCCGGCCTTGCGGCCGTGATGGCCGGAGACGACCATCCGCTTGAGCAGGGGCGGCGGCGCGTACTCGGGGCGCTTGAACTCCTCATACAGCGAGACGCAGACCGCGTACAGGACGTCGAGCCCGATGAAGTCACACAGCGTCAGCGGGCCCATCGGGTGCCCGCAGCCGAGCCGCATACCCTCGTCGATGTCCTCGCGGTTGGCGAACCCGTCCTCGTACATCCGCACCGCGGCCATCAGGTAGGGGACCAGCAGCATATTGACGATGAACCCCGACCGGTCCTTGGTCCGGATCGGCTGCTTGCGGATGTCGGCCGCGAATGACATCGCGCGCCCGACCGTGTCCTCGGAGGTGTCGAGGCCCACCACCACCTCGACCAGTCTCATCACCGGCACCGGGGAGAAGAAGTGCAGCCCCAGCACGCGATCGGGCCGCTGCGTCCATGCCGCCAGCTCAGCGATCGGGATCGAGGACGTGTTGGAGGCGAGGAATGCCGCTTCGGGCAGTCGCTCGTCGAGCCGTGCGAACAGCTTGCCCTTGACCCGCGGATCCTCGACCACCGCCTCGATCACCGCGTCGACCCCGCCAAGGTCGTCGAAGTCGTTGGTGTACACGATCCGCTCGATCAGATTCTGGCCGTCGGCCTCGCTGAGCTTGCCGCGTGAGACGGCTCTGGCCACCGACGTTTGGAGCTGGGCGCGGGAGCGCTCCAGCGGCGCCCGCTCGGGCTCGTGGACGGTCACGCTGATGCCCGCGGCGGCGGCCGACTCGGCGATTCCCGATCCCATGAACCCGGCTCCCACCACGCCGATCCGCGCAACATCCATCTCGTTCGCTCCTCCGATTCCCGGCCGTCAGCCGCTACACGTCCACGCGAGCAGGTGCGCGTGGCGATGGTGGGCATGGCGGCGGGCGCTGACGATCGCGGTCTTGCGGTTGCGCCCCCAGCCGCCCCAGAACCTGGTCGGCGTCTCGACAGCGGCGGCGCACTGGTCGCGGACCCAGAGCAGTACGCGGCATCGGCCGGGGCACTCGTGCCCGGCCCGGCGTTCGGCCTCGACCCGGCTCGCGGCGTGGAACGAGACGCCCCATGAGCCGGTCATCGGATTGATCGCGATCGCGCCGTAGGCCGCCAGCGCGGTCGCCGGAAGCAGCAGCGAAACGCCGACCGTGCCGAAGACCGCCAGCAGCTTGAGTCGTCGTCGGGATTTGACCATGGCCGCGGCTGTCAGTCTGGCACTTTTCAGCACCCGCCGAGGGCTCGTAGACGCTGCCGATAGACCTGCATGTCGGCGTGGTTGAAGTCGCCGTGGGTCTGTCGGCGCAGGCTCGGCACGTCTTCGTGGTGATAGGGGCTCGAGACGCTCTCGTTGTGCCCGATCACGTTGCGGACGTCGATTCCAAAGCGGCAGCGCAGCCATCGCACGAGCCTCAGGCTGGCCGAGATCTGGCGGTGGTCGCCGAGCACCTGGGCGTCGCTGAAGCCGACGTGTTCGATGCCGATCGCGGTCCAGTTGAGCCCCACCGTGTGCCGGCACATGGTCTGGAGCGAGACGAGCTGGTGGATCGTCCCGTCGGTGTCGATGACGAAATGGGCGCACGTGGCGGGCAGTTCGTGCAGCTCCGAATCCGGTGCGTCGGTCGCGAACGTGTTGTAGGTCGAGCTGTAGCCGGCGTCGGTGTAGTGGATCACGATCACGCGGGGGTCGATCAGTTTCCACGTGGGTCTCATGAAGCTGCCGTAGTGGCGCCGGACGTAGGCCACGGTCTCGGCC
The DNA here is from genome assembly GCA_963792735.1 of uncultured Solirubrobacterales bacterium. Classification (GTDB taxonomy): domain Bacteria; phylum Actinomycetota; class Thermoleophilia; order Solirubrobacterales; family Solirubrobacteraceae; genus Palsa-465. The sequence continues at coordinate 100,606 of CAWBXK010000001.1, forward strand.
TTACGCCGCCGGCCGAACGGAATCGGATCCCACACGATCGTCGGACGGGACGGCGCCGCCGCATGGGCGGCCGGCGCCGCGACCTGGCGCGCCGCCGTGAGGCCTGCCGTGCTCGCGGTGAGGGTGATGGCCAGCAGCAATGCCCGCAGCATTCGCATATCCCGGGAACCGTGACAGATTCTGAGCCGGCCGCGGCGCGGCTATATCCTGGACCGGCGATGAAACCAGTCCTGGTCGTGACCCACCTCGAGGATCGCCACACCGGTCTGGTCCGTGGCAGCCTCCGGCGCGCCGGTCTCCAGGTGGTGCAAGCCAACCCGCTTGACGGTGCACCCCAGCCGGGGCTGCAGGAGATTTCGGGGATCGTCTCGCTCGGCGGCCGCGAGAGCGCCACCGAGATCGATCGGCACCCGTTTCTCGCCGCCGAGGTCGACCTGCTGCGAGCCGCGCTGGCCGCGCGACTGCCGGTTCTGGGGATGTGCCTTGGCGCCCAGTTGCTGGCGGTGGCCGCCGGCGGCCGGGTCTCACGGATGCAGCGGATGTACGTCGGCTGGCCGGCGCTGTCGCTGCTGGCAGCGGCGGCGGAGGATCCGCTGGTCGGGGGGTTGCCCGACGGCCTGCCGGTGCTGAAATGGCACGAGGACATGATCGACCTCCCGCCCGGCGCGGTCGCGCTGGCCAGCACCGCCCCGGGCGCAGCCCTGTTCCGGGTCGGCGCCGCGGCGTGGGGCAGTCAGATGCACCTCGAGGCGACGCCGTCGATGCTGCTCGACGGCTGGCTGGCCGAGCCGAGCGGGGTCGCCGAGATCGAAGCGGCCGGCTACGACATCGATGCCTTCCGCGCCGAGAGCCGGCGGCGGCTCGAGACCCAGATGGCCGCCGCGCAGCCCGTGTTCACGCGCTTCGCCGAGCTGCTGTCTACGGAGTCGACAGCCACGGCTGGCCCCCCAGCGCGGGGAGATGGACAGCTAGCAGGTACGCCGTCGCCAGCAGCGCCGTGACCCACAGGGCGCGGCTGCGCCCCAGCGCTGCGAACGGCAGCAGCCACACCAGGTACCACGGGGCCAGCGAGGCGATCGACGCCAGCAGCGCCGCGAACGCCCATCCCGCCGCGGCGATCGGATCGGCGCCACGCCACGCGCGTGTCACCATCGCCAGTGCCACCACCCCGGCGGCGCCGGTGCAGAGCATCCTCAGCCCGGTGGTGATGTGGGTCCCGAGCGCGCGGGCCAGCCGGTCCGGTCCGCTCCAGGCGACGTCGAACCGTGCGTCGGTGGTGATCCGGTGCAGCTGCTCGAACAGGTGGGTCCCGAACAGCGCCACGGCTGGGACGCCAACCGCCGCCAGCGCCAGCCCGGCTGCCGCGGCGGCGCGGCCGCGCCGGTGGGCCAGCAGCACCACGAACGGCAGGGCGAGTCCGACCGTGACCTTGATCGCAGCGGCGGCGGCGGTCGCCGCCGCCGCGCCGCCCGGCCACCCGGGCCGCTCGACTGCGAGCGCCAGCGCCCCCACGACCATCACCACCGCGAGCAGGTCGTTGTGGGCGCCGCTGACCGCGTAGAACAGCACCACCGGGTTCAGACCGACGAAGATCGCCGCCCGAGCCGGATCGAGCCCCCGCCGCGGTGCCAGCCGGGCCATCAGCCATGCGATCGCCACCGCGGCCAACCCCGCCAGTGCCTTGTACACCCACACGGCGGCGGCGGGGCTGATCAGCCCCAGCGGGGCACTCAGCACGGTGAACAGCGGCCCGTACGGAGTGGACTCGTGCTTCCAGTAGACGAACGGCAGGATCGGGTCGTGCCCGAGCGCGGCCGGCGCCGACACGTACGGGTTCAGGCCATGGGGGGCGAGTTCCCGCGCGTAGGCGACGTAGCCGAAGATGTCGCTGGAGACGATCGTCGGTCCGAGCGTGAACGCCAGGTTCGCGAGCGCCACCGCGCCGATGGCGAGCCGCAACGGGATCGATGGGGCACACCACAAAGCGACCAGATATGCCCCCGCCAGCAAGATCAGCGCGTCGTTCAAAGACGAGCCGGTGAGCGAGCCGCTGCTCAGCGCGTGCAGGGGACCCTCGATCCAGGGGGGATGGGCAGGAGTGGGAAGCTCGATCCATTTCGGCCCTCCGGCTGCCCCGACAGCGATGTACGCGGCCCCGGCCACGGCGGCGATCAGAGCGCCGATCCCGGACCGCTGACCCGGCGAGCGCAGGCGGGAAGCGGCGGCGCCACGCCTCATCGCCCGGCCGCTTGAGCGCCGCCGTGCGACCGGGGGGGCGACGCTCATCTTGGCTGCAGTAACGCGCCCATGTCGCGCACAGCCCGCAGCGTTCCCTGGGCGCTGCCGCTCACCTTCGAGCGTCCGCCGGCCCTCGGTCCATAGCTCACCTCGGTCTCGGTCAGGATCCATCCCGCCGCCGCCGCTTTGAGGACCATCTCGAGCGGCCAGCCAAATCCGCGGTCGCCGAGTTCGAGCGCCAGCAGCGCCTCGCGGCGGGCGGCGCGCATCGGGCCGAGGTCGTGCAGCGCGACCCCGAAGCGGCGGCGCAACTCGCGCGCCAGCAGCCGGTTGGCGATCCGGGCGTGCCACGGCCACGCGCCGGCGCTCGCCATCCGCGCTCCCAAACACAGGTCGGCGCGGCCCTCGATCACCGGACCGGCGATCCGCGGGAGCTCGGCCGGAGCAAGCGAGCCGTCGCAGTCCATGAAGCAGACGATCTCCGAGTCCGCCGCCACCAGCCCGGCGAAGCATGCCGCGCCAAAGCCGCGCTGAGGCTCGTGCACCACACGCGCGCCGAGCGTCCTCGCCAACGCCGCCGAGCCGTCGCTGGAGCCGTTGTCGACCACCAGAGGTGCATAGCCGTCCGGCATCGCGGCGAGCACGAGCGGCAGCGCCGCCGCTTCGTCCAGCACGGGCAGGATGACCTCGATCATCGTGTCCAAGGCTACGGAGCCAAAGATTACGTCCCAGAGAACAAGCCCGATCGCCGGCGCTGGCGTCGTCCCCAGTGGCGTAGCGTCGCGCCGATGATCCTCGTGACCGGCGGTGCCGGATTCATCGGCTCGCACATCGTCGATGCGCTCATCGAGCAGGGGCACGACGTTCGCGTGCTCGACTGCCTGCTCCCGGTCGCGCATCGCCGCCCGCCCGAGTACCTCAATCCTCGCGCTGAGTACCTCGCGGTCGATGTCGGTGACGGCGCTGCGGTCTCGCGGGCGATCGCCGGGGCCACCGCCGTCTGCCATCAGGCCGCGATGGTGGGACTCGGCCAGGACATGCTCGACATCGCCGACTACGCGCGCCACAACGATCTCGGCACCGCGGTGCTGCTGCGGGAGCTCGCCGCGGCGAGCTTCGGCGGTCGCCTCGTGCTGGCCAGCAGCATGGTTGTCTACGGTGAGGGCGGCTACCGCTGCGGGCAGCATGGCAACGTCGCCCCGCCGCCCCGGGCCATCGAGGACCTCGAGGCGGGGCGGTTCGAGCCGCGGTGTCGGGATTGCGGTCGCGAGCTGGAAGCGGTCGCGGTAGAGGAATCCGCGCCGCTTGAGCCGCGCAGCGTCTACGCCGCCACCAAGGTCCACCAGGAGCAGCTCAGCTTCGCGTTCGGACGTGAGCTCGGGGTGCCGATCACGGCGCTGCGCTATCACAACGTCTACGGCCCCCGTATGCCGCGGAACACGCCGTATGCGGGCGTCGCGGCGCTGTTCGCCAGTTCCCTGGCGGCGGGTCGCCCGCCGCGAGTGTTCGAGGATGGCCTTCAGCGGCGGGACTTCGTCCACGTCCGAGACGTCGCCCGCGCCAATGTGCTCGCGCTCACGGCGGATCGCCCCGTCACCGGGGCCTTCAACGTCGCCAGCGGGCGCCCGCGCAGCGTCGGCGAGATGGCCGCCACGCTGGTGGCCGCGGCCGGTCCGTCGGCGCCGGCCCCGGTGACGACCGGGGAGTTCCGCCGCGGGGATGTTCGCCACGTATTCGCTTCGCCCGCGCGCGCGGCGACGATGCTGGGCTTTCGCGCCAACGAGGAGTTCGAGGCCGGGATGGCCGAGTTCGCGCGGTCGCCCTTGCGAGGGCTCTGACGCGCGGCTGATCCACGCCACCCCGAAGGCACGCACGTCGGGCTCACGGGTCGTAACCGCTCCTGCGGTGGGCCCGCCTGGCGCTGACCGCATAGGCGACTGCGGAGCCCGCGAACAGCACGCCGCAGATGAGCAGGAACCGCGACAGATAGATGTCCTGCGTCATCCCGCTGGCAGCGCGGAAGGTCGAGTTGCCCAGCCGCAGGATCTCGGGAGCGAACACCAACCCGATCAGTCCGCTGAGCAGGGCGGGTATGCGAACGTAGACCCACCCTGGTGAGCGTGCTGGCGCCACCGCCGCCGCGCGCGCGACCGGATTGACCGGCGGTCCGCCGCCCGAGGCGATCCGGTCCAGCAGTGAGTACAGCGGCAGCAGCACCAGGTCGTGCCCGATGATCGCGCCGACGAACCACACCAGGATCTGCTCGCTGCCGGTGCCGGAGTCGTCAAACCAGCCGACCAGCGCCGCGCCGCAGATGAGCAGGCTCGCGATCAGCGCCAGCAGATGCAACGGCCCGGCGCCATAGAGGTTGCGCAAGCGCCGGCTCACTGGCTAGACCGCCGTGAAGATCATCTCGCGGGCCCATTTCGTGCAGTGCACGCCCGGAATCGCCGGGCCGATCACCCGCGCGGGGAAGCCGTGATCGAGCGACAGGTCGCCGCCGTTCACCTTCAGCGCCAGCAGTGTGCGTTCATCGCTGGTCTGCTCCGATGCGAGCGTCGCATAGTCGAACGCGCCGTTGGTAGCCAGCGATCTCGTGTTGGCCGTGAAACTGCCCGTCACACCGACCAGCGCGGCCAGGTCGCTGATCCGGACTCCGGTCCAGTGCTGGGTTGTCGTCCAGCCCTCGACGCACGCGATCGGCAGGTCGTAGGAGCGCTGCGCCATCGCCTCGAGCTGGGTCCGTGAGAGCTTGACCGCCCGCCTGCCCGCGACCAGCTCGAGCTGCCAGGCGGAGCCCACCATCTCCGGCGTGATCTGCGCGGTGCGGGCGGTCCGATTGACCGGGAAGCCGTCTGGGCCGCTGCGCGTCTGACCCCGCGGGCCGAGGACCGCGAGCGCCCGCAGCGGTCCCCCGATCGATTGACCGGCGCCCTGGATCAGCAGGAACAGCGAGCCGACGCCAACGGTGCCCAGGAGCGCCCGGCGGGACATGCTGGCGGCCACCGGCGCCACTGGGATCAGCTCGCTGTGCACCGGCTCGAACGGCTCCGGTCGGGTGTCGGCAAGTCTTTCGCGCAGCGGCGCGAGGCCGTCGCGCGCCGCCAGCGACCGGCGCATCGTCCCGAACTTCAGTGCCGTGTGGAACAGGAAGGCTCCGGTGAATATCCACGCCCCGTAGTAATGGGCGGTGGTGAAGAAGAAGCCGAACAGGTACGCGTACTGGATGTCGAGGATGCCGGTGGCGAACTCGAACAGTGCCCCGCCGACCAGCAACGCCAGTGACAGCCGCTCCAGCGCGTGCGCGGGGCTGCGGATCGGCGGCCACTCGAACAGCTTCGGGATCACCGACCACAACTTCGCCAGCAGGATCGGGAACACGCCCAGCCCGATCGTGATGTGCAGCCCCTGTGTCAGCCCGTACAACCAGCTCGGGTGGGTCGGGAACGAGAACACGTAGAAGTCCAGCGCTCCCAGTGGCCGGCCGACGGAGTTGCGGCCCAGCGAGGGGTAATACGCGGCGTTGGACAGAAAGCCCGTAATCGCGACGATCGGAATGCCGACCAGGAGCGCGAGACCCAGGACCGAGGTCAGCCACGGACCGCGCAGCGGACTGCGCCAGAACGTGGGACGGAACGGACCGGGGGGCGGTCGCTCCGGGTCGAGCATCGCTAACCGCATGCATTTTCAGCCTGACACACGGTGAGCGCGCCATCACCGAAAGCGGGATTCGTTAAGGCACTGTTCACCCTTCACCACATGCGAGCGAGGTTTCGTGTTTCGTAATCGGAAATCGAGCGGTCAACCTCTAGCTTGGAGCCGGTGAGACCCGTTGCGCTACTGGTGATCGCCAAGGACCCGCTGCCGGGGTTGGCCAAGACGCGACTCACGCCTCCCTTCAGTCCGGTCCAGGCGGCAGGGTTGGCGGAGGCGGCGCTGCGGGACACGCTTGAGGTCGTGTCCCGGACGCCCGCCGCGCGGCGGGTCCTGGTCCTCGATGGTGTACCCGAGCGCTGGCGGCGGGACGGGTTCGATCTGATCCCCCAGCGCGGCGGCAGCCTCGGTGAGCGGCTGACGGCTGCTTTCACCGACGTGGGCGGCCCGGCCCTGCTGATCGGCATGGACACGCCCCAGCTCACCCCGCGACTGTTGCTCGACGGCATGCATGCGCTGTCGCGCCCCGGGGTCGATGCCGTTCTCGGCCGCGCCCTTGACGGCGGCTACTGGAGCGTCGGTCTCAAGCACGGCCCGGCGCGGGTGTTCGACGATGTCCCCATGAGCACCGCCAGCACCTGGCGGGTCCAGCGTAGTCGCATGCTCGAGCTTGGTTGGCGGGTCCACGAGGGGCCGACCCTGCGCGACGTCGACACGATCGCGGACGCGCGCGTGGTCGCCCGCCAGGCTCCGCAATCGCGCTTCGCCACCGCGCTCGCGGCGCTCGCCGCGTGATCTCGCCGCTCCAGCTGTACGCCGCCGGTTTGCGCGGCGAGCCCTACGCCGACCCGCGCGTGAGGTTGGCCGACGGCACCCTGACGGCGCTTGCGCTCAAGCGTTACCTCGGCCCCGCCGACGAGACCGAGGAGCAACTACTCGGCCATCTGGCCGGCCCCGTCCTCGACGTCGGGTGTGGCCCCGGCCGTCATCTGCACGCCCTTGCCGCTCGCGGCGTGTTCGCGCTCGGGGTCGATCTCTCACCGGTGGCGGTGGAGCTCGCTCGCGGCCGCGGCGGGCGGGCGGTCACCGGCTCGATCTTCGGCGAGCTGCCCGGCAACGGCATGTGGCGCAGCGCGCTGCTGCTCGACGGCAACATCGGGATCGGTGGCGCCCCCACCCGGCTGCTGGCGCGGATCGGCACGCTGCTGTCGGACGGCGGCGAACTGCTGGTCGAGCTCGACCCGCCGCAGGCTGCGACGGTCTGCGGCCGCGCCCGGATCGAAACCGGCGACGCGGTCAGCAGCTGGTTTCCGTGGGCTCGGGTCTCGGTCGCCGACATCGGCGCGATCGCCTCGGCGGTGGGCTTCACGACCACCGAAGCGTGGGCTGTGGCGGGCCGCTGGTTCGCGCGACTGGTGCGCACGCGGTGAGCGGGACCGCCGCGGGACCGCCCGGCTGCCGTGACCGCAGGTTGCGGCCGGTACTTTGAAGTCGTGCCCGTCCTACGAGCTGAGCGGCTGACCAAGGCGGTCGGCAGCGGGCGCGCCCGGCGCCAGGTGCTGCGGGGAGTCAGCCTCACCATCGAGCAGGACGAGGTCGTCGCCGTGCTCGGCCGCTCGGGGAGCGGCAAATCTACGCTGCTGCACCTGTTGGGTGGGCTCGACCAGCCCGACGACGGGGAGATCACCCTCGCCGGAGAGCGACTGACCGGTCGCAGCTCGCGAGCGCTGGCGCGGCTCAGGCTGCGCCACGTCGGCTTCGTCTTCCAGCAGTTCCAGCTGATCGAGGAGTGCAGCGGTGCCGAGAATGTGCTGCTGCCCACGCGCCTGCCCGGCGCTCCTCGTGGCGGAGCCCGCCGGGCCGCTGCGTTGATCGAGGAGCTGGGGTTGAGCGCCGTCGCCACCCATCTCCCGCACGAGCTGTCAGGGGGAGAGCAGCAACGGTTCGCGCTCGCCCGGGCGCTGGTCAACCAGCCCGAGCTCGTGCTCGCCGACGAGCCGACCGGCAGTCTCGACGCTGACAACGGCGCCGCCGTGCTGGAGCTCCTGCGCGGGCTGCGCGGGCGCGCGGTGGTGATCGTCACCCACGAGCCGGAGGCGGCGGCGATCGCCGATCGCGTCCTGCGGCTGAGCGAGGGCCGCCTGCAGGCGCCGGGGGTTCCGGACCGGATCTCGTGATGAGCCGACTGGCCGGGATGCTCGCCGAAGCCCGGCGGGGCCTGCGCACGCGGCGACGCCGCGCTGTGCTGAGCGGGGTGGGAATCGCCCTCGCGGCCGCGATGCTGTCGGCCGCGATCGTCGTCGCCGACGGCCTCGGACTCGGCTTTGACCGAGCCGCCAGCGCCGCCGGGCTGCCCGACCTCATCGTCCGCTTCAACAACCAGCCGCAAGCGCGCGTCGGCGCGCGGATCCGGGCGCTCCCCGACGTCGCCGGCTATGCGACGCGCTTTGAGCTGACCGCCGTCGGGATCGCGGCCGGGGGTCGCCGGCGGCGGGATGCGGTGGCCGAGGTGGTCGGGTCCGGGCGGCGTCGCGGCTATGCGGTGGTGGCCGGCCGCGATGTGCGCTCCACCGGCTCCGAGGTCGCGGTCGAGTCGGCGTTCGCGCAGGCCTGGGGCCTGCGGGTCGGGAGCACGCTGGAGGTCGGAGGGCTGGGACCGGAGCGGGTGGTCGGTTTGGTCGAGGCGCCCGACAACGTCGGCTTCCCGCTGGCCCGGCCGCGTTTCTACGTGTCGCGCGCGGCGATCGACGCTCGCTTCGGTCCCGAGCGCAACCCGCAGGTCAACCTCGCCGAGGTCTGGTTGCGCAATCCCCGCTACCTGAACGAGGTCCTCGTCCAGGCCCGCGCCAGCAGCTTCGGCCTGCACGACATCCGCTTCGTGACCCGGTCGGGGCTGCGGGTCCTGCTTGACCAGGCGGCCGGGATCGTGATCGATCTGCTGGTGGCGCTGTCGCTGATCGCGCTCGTCACCGCGGGCGTGATGCTGGCCGCCTCCGCCCGCGCGGAGATCCAGCGGCGGATGGCCTCGATCGGCGTCCAGCGGGCAGTGGGCGCCACCGGCGGCCACATCGCGCTCACGCTCGCGCTCGAGTCGCTGCTGGTCGCCGCCCCCGCCGCGGCCCTCGGAACCGCGGTCGGCACGTTCGCCATCTACGGCGCGGCGGGGCGGCTGCTGACGCTGCTCAACGAGCCGGCGCCGGGCAGCGCGCTGCTGGCCCCGCTGCTGGCCGGGTGGCTGGCCAGTACTGCGCTGCCGGTCCTGGGCGCCGCGTGGCCGGCCTGGCGGGCGGCGCGCCGCCCCGTCGTGGGGCTGCTGCGGGGCGCCGACCTCACCCGCCCCCCGCGTGAGCGCCGCCGGCGCTCCGGCCGCGGCCGCGGCCATGGTGGGCTCGCCGCCCTCGGAGCCAGGCTGGTCGGCGCCCGCCGGTCCCGGTTGATCGCGACCGTGACCACCCTCGGTCTCTCGATCGGCTTCGTCCTGCTGCTGCTCTCGCTGGCGTCGGCTCTGAGCGCGCTTGAGACCGACCCCGGGGCGCTCGGCCGGCGCTATCAGCTGACCGCGGCCCTGCCGCCGCGGGCGGTAGCCGAGGTACGCCGGATCTCCGGTGTCCAGGCCGCTGCACCGCGCTACGACGTGCAGGCCGCCGACTCGTTCTCGCTCGGCGAGACCATCGACACGATCGCCTACCCGGGCGATCACGCCGCCTTCGAGGCCCCGCCGTTGATCAGCGGGCGGCGACTGCGCGGTGCCGGCGAAGCCGAGGTCGGACAGGGGCTCGCCCAGGCGCTCGGCCTGGCGCCCGGCCAGCTGGTGGCGCTCGCCCTGTCCTCCGGACGCGAGCTGCGCCTGCGCATCGCGGGCGTGGTCAGCTCGCTGGACGCCGACGGGCGGGTCGCCTACATTCCCGCGGCGGCGTTGCTCGCCGCCGACCCCGCCGCCCCGTCGCAGATCGTGATCCGCCTCACGCCCGGCGCCGACCCTGCCCGGGTCACCGCGGCCCTGTCCGCGCTCGGGGCGATACCGGCGGCGGCCAGCGGCGCGACCGCGCGGGGGGCGCCGCTGATCGCGGTGCTGCGCACGATCCTGCGTGCGGTTGCGATCGTGGACGGGCTGGTGTGTCTGTACGCGCTGATCCAGGCCTGCACGCTGACCGTGCAGGAGCGCCGGCGAACCGTCGCCGTGCTGCGGGCGTGCGGGGCCGGATCGGGCGCCGTCCGCCGCCTGCTGGCGGGGGCGGCGCTCGCCCTGGTGCTCCCCGCCGCCGTGGTCGGAGTGCTGCTGGAGCGAATCGTGTTCGGGCCGGCCCTCGCACGTCTGGCCGCGAGCTACGCGACGCTGGCCCTGGATGCGAGCGCAACCGAGGTGCTCGCGACGCTGGCCGGTCTGGCGGTGGCGGCCGCCGTCGCGGTCGTTTGGGTGGCCCGGCAGGCGGGGCGTGCATCGGTCATCGCGGGGCTGGCGGCATGAGACGGCCGGAACGGAGGCTGACCCGGCGCCGCGCGCTCGCCGAAGCCCTCGCCGGCGCCGTGACCGGCGCGCTCACCCTCTCGGGGTGCGGTGGGTCCTCGCCTCCCGTCGCGCGCTCGGGCTCGACGCTGGACTCCACCTGGATCGACCCCACCGGCGACGGACAGCTCCAGGTCGGCCCCGGCGAGCCGCTTGCACCCCGGCTCGAGCTCGGCCCGCGCGCCGCCATGGGCACGGCCGTGGGAACGCTGGCCCACATCACCGACGCGCACGTGATGGACGCCGCCTCCCCGGCCCGGGTCAGCTTCCTGGCCCGTCTCGGGCCGCCGTTTCAGTCGACCTTTCGCCCCCAGGAGGCGCTCACCGCGCAGGTGCTCGCGGGTAGCGCGGCCGCCGTTCGCGCGCTGGGGCCGGAGCTGGTGGTCCAGGGCGGGGACCTGATCGACAACGCTCAGAGCAACGAGCTCGAGCACGCCCTCGCCGCCCTGCACGGCGGCCGGGTCGATCCGGGCAGCGGACCCCATGGCTATTACGGCGTGCAGTCGGCCGTCAACACCGACCCGTTCTACTACCGCCCCGACGTCGATGCTCCGCGCCATCCCGGGCTGCTGCGCGCCGCCGTGCGAGCGTTTGCCGGCCCAGGGCTCGGTGCTCCCGCCTACCCGGTCCTGGGCGACCACGACGCGCTGGTGGCGGGTGAGATCGTCCCCACCGACCTCACTCGATCGCTGGCTGTGGGCGATCGCGCGCTGTGGCACCTGCCCGCCGGGCTGACGCTGGCGCCCGGGGTCCAGGCCGGCGCGCTGGCTTCGCCGGATGGCCCGCCCGCTCCCGGGCTCGTCGATCGGTTCCTGGCTCAGGCGCTGGACGGGGACACCGTCACGGTCCCCTCCGACGCGCGGCGGCGCGAGCTCTCATTTCCCGAGGTCGTGTCCCGCCTGCGCGCCAATACCCACGGCGACCGCCTGGACTACGCGATCGACGTGGGAGCGCACCTGCGGCTGATCGTGCTTGATCTGGTCCGGCGCGGCGGCGGGTCAGGCGGCATCGTCGCGCCTGATCAGCCGGCCTGGCTGGCGGGTGAGCTTCAACGCAGCGCCGGCCGATGGGTGATCGTGGTCACCCACCAGCCGCTGTCGGACTCGCAGGGCGGCGACGGCCTGCTGGCCCTGCTTGACCGCGCGCCACGGGTGATCGCCGTGCTGTCCGGCCATATCCACCGCAATCAGATCCGGCCGCGGGCCACGCCGGCCGGCGGCTACTGGCTCATCACCACCGCCTCGCTGATCGACTACCCCCAGCAGTCGCGCGCGCTGCGGGTGATGGCCACCACCGGCGGTGGCGTGGCGATCCAGACCTGGATGCTCGACCACGTGTTTCCGGGCCGGCTGGGCCGCGTCGCGCGTGAGCTGTCCTACGTCGATGCGCAGGGAGGACGGCCGAAGCGGTTCGCCGGCGCCCGCCTTGACCGCAACGTGGTCCTCTACCGACGCGCCCCTCAGTAGTCGTCGGCGCGCGCGTCGTCGAAGGTCAGCCGCGGTCCGGTCTGGCTTCCCTCCACCATGAATGTGGCGGTCGCCCGGTTCAGCGCGAACCGCAGTGTCTCACCGTCCTCGGTCACCACCTCGAGCGCTCGCGCCACGGGGTCGACGCGCCGGAGCGTGCCACGAACGGTGGTGCCGAGAAAGTTGACGCGGACCGACCCGCCGACGTGGGGCATCGCTCGCAGGGCCACAGCGTGAGTGATAGCAGCCGAAAAGACGACCACCGGGCGCGAGGGGCCCGGTGGTCGCTGTCCTCGTGCGCTGAGACCCGAGCGCCGAGTTCGTGGGTCGCTAGACCCCGAGCTCCTCGGAGGCCATCCTGACGCCTTCCAGCCGGTTGGAGATCTTCTGCATGGCCACGTCGCGCGCGAAGTCCGGCGAGCCGTGCTGGGGCTTGACGTCGCGGCTGAACGGCGAGAAGCCGCAGTCGTCGGTGGCGCCGAGACGCTCCAGCGGGATGTGCTTGGCCGCCAGCAGCAGCTCATTCTTGACGTGCTCGGCGGTCTCCACCTCCGGCGTCAGGGGGTTGATGACGCCCATGAAGCAGACCTGGGCGACGCCGTTGGCGTCCTCGCGGCTGTGCTTGCCACACAGCTCATAGACCTTCTCCCGGTCGTCCTCCGACGCGCACTGGATCAGGAAGTAGCCGGCGTTCATGTCGAACATGTGCTCGAGCAGCAGCTCGTAGGGGACTTCCTTTGAGTGCACGGAGTCGCAGTCGCCGCCCGGACAGGTGTGGATGCCGATGTTCTTACGCTCCTCGGCCGAGAACCGGTCGAACAGCCGGTTGTTGAGGTCGATGAACTCCTGCAGCATGTTCTTGCCCGTCCACGGGTTGCGGGAGTCGTTCTTGTTCGCCAGGCGCCCTTCGGTGAAGTCGACCGAGACGCGGACGGCGCCGGCGTCGAAGCACTGGCGGATGTCCTTCTCGGCCTCGTTGACGCAATCCTCGAGAAACTCATCACGCGAGTAGCCCTCGATCTCGCCGTCAAGCGGGTACAGCAGCATCATCATCGACGGGGAGATGACCGCCTGCTTGACCGGGTGCGTGGCGATCTTCTTGTTCTTTTCCACGTACTCCGAGGCGTAGGTCTTGTAGCGGAACGGGCCCTTGGTGATCCGCGGCAGCTGACGGTGATGGCCGTCGTCGAAGATCGCGAAGAACTGGCCGTCGCCGGCCAGGCCGTCGGCCAGCCCGGTGCCGGCCAGCGTGTCGGTCAGGTTGTACGTGGCAAAGCTCGACTCACGCTGCTCGCCGTCGGTCACGATCGGCTCGCCGGTCGCCTCGAGGCGCTTGATCGAGTCCTCGGCCGCCTCGTCCTGCGCGGCCTGAAGCTGACCGAAGTCGATCTTGCCCTCGTCGTAATCGGCGTAGGCCTCCTGCAGCTTCATGGGACGCGGTAGGGACCCCACAAGCTCGGTGGGAATAGGCATGATCCGTCCTCTCCTGGTGAGAAGTTTTTGGAACGCTCGTCGTCTCTGCCGACGCTCGGAAAACGCGTCGCGGGCAGGATCAGACCGACCGATCTCCCTCGTTTCCAACATACTACGCGGCTCGTCACGAAGTCAAGGTGACGTCCCGAACGGCCGCCGGGAGCGCGTATTCACGCCCTGTGCTGCATCCTTGAGCACCCCAACGAGCTTGTCCTGAGAAAGCGAGGCCCCGCGATGGGCAGACCAAGAGAATATTTGTTCACTTCGGAGTCGGTCACCGAGGGACACCCTGACAAGGTCGCCGACCAGATCTCCGATGGCGTGCTCGACGCCGTCATGCGCGAAGACCCGCGCGGCCGCGTGGCGTGCGAGACGCTCGTCAACACCGGCCTGGTGGTGGTCTCGGGCGAGATCTCGACGTCGGCCAGCTTCGATGTCCAGGAGATCGCCCGCGAGACGATCCGGCAGATCGGCTACGTCGACGCCGATCTCGGCTTCAGCGCCGACTCCTGCGCCGTGCTCAACGCGGTCGACAAGCAGTCCGCCGACATCGCCCAGGGCGTCGACGAGGCCTACGAGTCGCGCCAGGACAGCGCCGGAGGCGATGAGCTCGATCTCGCCGGCGCCGGGGATCAGGGGATGATGTTCGGATACGCCACCCGTGAGACGCCGGAGCTGATGCCGCTGCCGATCGCGCTCGCGCACCGGCTGGCGCGCCGCCTGGCCGAGGTGCGCAAGGACGGGACGCTTCCCCATCTGCGTCCGGACGGCAAGACGCAGGTGTCGGTGCGCTACCGGGACGGGCGCCCGGTCGCGATCGAGAAGCTGCTGATCTCCACCCAGCACCAGGACGGCAGCGATGCCGCGCTCGCCGACGAGCTGTGGGAGCACGTCGTGGCGCCGGCGCTGCCCGGGGACCTCTACGACGAGGACGACCTGCGCTCCGCCTTCCTGGTCAACCCCACTGGCCGCTTCGTGATCGGCGGCCCGGTCGGCGACTGCGGCCTGACCGGACGCAAGATCATCGTCGACACCTACGGCGGCATGGCCCGCCACGGCGGCGGCGCCTTCTCGGGCAAGGATCCCTCCAAGGTCGACCGCTCCGCCGCCTACGCCGCGCGGTGGGTGGCCAAGAACGTCGTCGCCGCCGGCCTGGCCTTCCGCTGCGAGGTCCAGGTCGCCTACGCGATCGGCGTCGCGCGGCCGGTTTCGGTGATGGTCGAGACGTTCGGCACGGAAGCCCCCGGGGTCTCCGCGGAGCAGCTCGAGGCGCTCGTCGATGAGCACTTCGACCTGCGCCCGGCCGCCTTCCGCCAGCAGCTCGATCTCCATCGCCCGATCTACCAGCAGACCGCCGCCTACGGCCACTTCGGCCGCGACGGCGCGGACTTCACCTGGGAGCGCACCGACCACGCCGATGCGCTGCGCGACGCGGCGGGCCTCGGCGAGCGCACGGCCGATCAGGTGGTGGCATGAGCATCACGGTCGTCGGTTCGATCGCGTTCGACTCGGTGAAGACGCCGTTCGGCGAGCGCGAGCGCATGCTCGGGGGCGCCGCCACCCACTTCGCCCTCGCCGCCTCGCTGTTTGACCAGGTGCGGATCGTCGGCCCGGTCGGCGACGACTTCGGCGAGGCGGAGCTGGCCGTGCTGGCCACCCGCGGCTCCTCGATCGACGACGTCGAGCGGGTGGCGGGAGGCAAGACCTTCTTCTGGAAGGGCAACTACGGCTGGGATCTCAACACGCGGGAGACGCTCGATACGCAGCTGAACGTGTTCGAGCACTTTCAGCCGAAGCTGTCGGACGCCTCCCGGGACTCGGATGTGCTGTTCCTGGCCAATATCCAGCCGGGCCTGCAGCTCGAGGTGCGCGAGCAGTGCGCCAACGCCCGCTTCGTCGCCCTGGACTCGATGGACCTGTGGATCCAGATCGCCCGCGAGCAGCTGGTCGAGGTCATCTCGCGGGTTGACTGCCTGATCCTCAACGACGGCGAGCTGCGCCAGCTGACCTCGCAGCCCAACCTGATCTCAGCCGCCCGTGAGCTGCTCGGGTGGGGACCGTCGATCATCGTCGCCAAGCAAGGGGAATACGGGTCGGCGCTGATCACCGAGGACGAGTTCTTCGCCCTTCCGGCCTATCCACTGGAGAAGGTCGTGGACCCGACCGGGGCCGGCGACACGTTCGCCGGTGGGTTCGTCGGGTACATCGCCCGTCAGCTCGACCAGTCGCTCTCCAGCGAGGTGCTCCGCAACGCGATGGCCTACGGGACCGCGCTGGCGTCGTTCAACGTGGAGCACTTCGGCACCGAGGGTGTCCGCGACCTGAGCCCCGAGGCGGTCCGCCGGCGCGTCGAGGACCTGTGGCGGTTTGCCAGCTTCGACCACGTGGTCGTGGAGTTGGTTCATTAGCGCGCAGGTGAGAGCAGCCGGCCGGGCCCAGATCGAGATCCGGCGTGTGCTCACGGGCGACGCGGCGTCGCTGCGGGGTGTCCGGTTGCGTGCGCTGGGCGATGCACCGGCGGCGTTCGCGTCCACGCGTGAGGTCGAGGCGGCGTATCCCGAGTCGCATTGGCGCGAGCTCGCCGCGGTCAGCGAGCTCGCCGCCGACGCGGTCGTGTTCGTCGCCGTGCAGCGCCGCCGCTGGGTCGGGATGGCCGCGGGCCGCTGGTTTGACCGCGAGCGCGGAGTGGCGCAGCTATGGGGGATGTGGGTCGATCCAGCGGCGCGGCGGCGTGGGCTCGGCGAGCGCCTGGTCGCCGAGGTTCATGGCTGGGCGGCGAGCCGCGGGGCGGGGTTGATGCGCCTGGGGGTGATCGAAGGCGCCGCCGGGGCGACCGAGTTCTACGAGCGGCTGGGCTTCGTTTCCACCGCGGAGACCAAGCCGCTGCTCCGCGACGAGAACCTGACCGCCTTGTTCCTCGCTCGCCCGGTCTGAATCGCTTCCAGCAGCAGCTGGCCCAGGCTCTTGGCCCGCAGCGCGGCATCCTGATCGCCCTCGCCCGCGGCCACGATCGAGCCCTTCATCAGGATGTGCCACTGGCGCGCGAACGACTCCGGCTCGGGGATCTCGGCCCGGCGGGCCAGCCCTTCCAGGAACTGCCGGATCGACGCCAGGTAGGCGGCGGCGGCCCGGTGCAGCGGGTGGTTCTCATCGGGATGCTCGAGCATCACGTTGATGAACGAGCAGCCCTCAAAGCCGGGCGTGCGGAACCATTCGTCGAACACGTCGAAGATTGCCAGCAGCTGCTGGCGCGGGTCGTCGGCCCGTCGCGTGGCCTCCACCGCCAGCCAGCCCTGCGTCCAGAGCTCCTCGCGACGCTCCAGGAACGCCAGCACCAGTTCCTGCTTGGAGCCGAAGTGGCGGTACATGGTCTGCCGCGCCACGCCGGATCGCTCGATGATCGCGTCGACCCCCACCGCCTGCACGCCGTGGCGCGAGAACAGCTCGTAGGCGGCCGTCAGCAGCCTCTCGCGCGCGTCGCTCGCGTTTGAGGGGAGTCCCGCCGCTCGCGCCTCGGTTGTCGACTCCGCCACACCGCGAATCTACCAGCCACGCTGGCGGCCCTCCGTTACCTCCGCGGCGGGGTGCGCAACGCTCCGACGATCCCGGTCGCGAACAGGATCAGGATCAGGATCGAGATCACGTCGAGTGCCGACACTCCGTAGCGGATGATGTCGAGCACGGTCAACGTTGCCAGCATGGCCATGAACAGCAGCGCGATGATCAGGACGACCGTGCGCACGGTCAGTGCGCCACCCGGCGGCGCGTCGCCAGCGCTCTGATCGCCAGCGCGCCGAACACGAATCCGCCAACGTGGGCGAAGTACGCCACGCCCCCGCCGCCCGCGGTCGGGTTGGTCAAGCCCGTCCCGGCGAACACCGCCTGCTCGGCGAACCACAGCCCGAGCATCACCAGTGCCGGCAATTCGATCACGGTGAAGAACAGGATGATGAACACCAGCGTGAGCACCCGGGCGCGGGGATAGAGGACGATGTAGCCGCCCAGCACCGCCGCGATCGCCCCCGACGCGCCGACCGTGGGCGCGGTCGAGTTCGGGTCGATGGCGACCTGCAGCGCCAGCGCCGCGAGGCCCCCGATCAGGTAGAAGCCGACGAACTTGACCGAACCCATGGCGTCCTCGACGTTGTTGCCGAAGATCCACAGGAACAGCATGTTGCCGGCGATGTGCAGGATCGACGCGTGCATGAACATCCCGCTGAACACCGTCTCCCAGGTGGGCAGCACGCCGGTGGGCGCTCCGCTCACGCCGGCTTGTCCCTGGCAGGCGATCGTCTGGACCGTGCCCGAGAGGGTGGCGGCGGACACCAGTCCGCAGTGGCGGCCCGGGTGGGTGAGGGCATAGGGGATCGCCCCGTATTTGACGATCACGTGCGCGTCGGGGCCGCTGATCAGCGACCCGCCGTGGCTGACCGCCACCACGTACACGATCACGTTGGCGAGAATCAGGGCCAGGGTGACGAACGGAATCCCGTTCGTCGGGATGTTGTCCTTGATCGGGATCACGCGCCGGGAGAGCTTATGGCCCCGCCCCGCCGATGCCGCCGGGCGGCTCAGGCGCCGGCTCGGGCGCCGCCGATCCGGCGGCGCCGTCTGCGGGGGGGTTAGGCGGTCAGGCTACGGGGCGACGGCTGGGGCGCGCCGACAGCGGTGATCCGCCACGGGTGCGCCGCGTCGCCGTTGAGCGCCAGCGTCCAGCGCTCGGTGAAGCTGGTCTCCTTGGAACGGCTGCCCGACACGACCGCGGTGGTGTCACGGTCCTCGATGTAGCGTCGGCCCTTGAGGTCGACCTCGAGCGTCATCGTGGGCGGCTCGGCGGCGGCGTCGAACCCGACGATCCGGATCTGCGTCACCGACGGACCGCGGACCACCAGACGGGTCTTCCCGGTCGTGTCGCCCGGGTAGAGCAGCTCCCGCACCACCGGTCCCGTCGCGAGCTTGCGCAACGGACCGTCCTGGCCGTCGACCGCCTGCGCCCACGCATCGATCGCGCGCCGGGCGGCGATCTCCAGCACGTCGGGCGAGAACCGTCCGTCGGCGACGCTGAGGTCGTTGGCGGCGCTCTGCGCATCGCCTTCGTACTGCAAGTCGGCGAGGTCGGCGATGTTGGTCCCCTCGGGCACCGCGTCGGCCACGGCCGCTTCCACCAGCGCCTCGTCGCGCATGCCGCGCTCGTCGGCCCATGGCGTCGCGACGACCTGCTCCTCGAGCGCGTGCTTGCCCTCCGCGCCCTGCTCGATCGACAGCAGCACCCAGTGGTTCCCGCGTCGCCCGAGCGTCCAGAACTCATGCACGCGGGTGACCTCGCCCAGCCGCCCGGTCCGCTTCAGATGCCGGCCGTAGCGGTCGACCACGAAGTCCTTGATCCGCGCGTCCAGCCGCACCACCACCCGATCGGTGTCGCGGTCGCCGCGATGAGTCAGGCCCACGTACTCGACGGTCGGCTGGCCGATCGGCTCGACGTGGTTGCGCCAGCCGCGCCGGCGGAAGTCGTCCAGGCGGCGCTCCCACTCGGCGAGCAGCTCCGGGGCCACGAGTCCGCGCAGGTGCACGCGGTCGTCGGCATCCCACGCCTTCTGGATGTCCATGAACAGCTTGGTGGCCGTGGCGCGGACCTGGTCGGGGGCGAACTCGGGGTCGTCCTCCGCCGCCTCGGCCGCCGCCAGCTCGACCTTGCGCTCACGCTGCGAGGTACGCCGCTTGCCGCCGGTGCGAGACGCCGCTCGGGTCGCCCACCACGCCTGGAAGGCCGGCAGGCCCCGGGTGACGAAGAAGTACAGCAGCGCCAGCGCGATCAGCACCAGCGCGCCCAGACCGTGCCCGAGCAATGCGATGTGGATCAGCAGGTCGATGATGATGTAGAGCGCGAAGCCGCTGCCGTGGCCGCCGCCACCTCCGCCGCCGCCGCCGCCGCTGAATCCGGCCGAGCCACCGCCCGCAGCGGCAAGCGCGCTCGGGACCAGCACGAGGGCGATCGCCATCACAATGAGGGCGATCAGGGTTAGGCGGCGCCGGTTCATGCGGTCTCCTTGAGCGGCCCGAATCCGGGCTGGTCCTGTGCGATGTGCTGGTCGGCGTGGTAGCTGCTTCGGACCAGTGGTCCGGCTGCCACGTGCGTGAAGCCGAGCTTGTACGCCTCCTGCTCGAGCGCCGCGAACTCATCCGGATGCCAGTAGCGGACGATCGGCAGATGGCGTTCGGTGGGCCGGAGGTACTGGCCGACCGTGAGAACCTCGACGTAGTTGTCCCGCAGTTGGCCGAGGGCGTCGACCATCTCCTCAAACGTCTCGCCGAGCCCCACCATCAGGCCGGACTTGGTGGTGACCGCCGGGCCCGCGTACTCCTTGGCGTTTCGCAGCACCCGCTTGGAGCGCTCCCAGGTGGAGCCTCGTCTGGCCACCGGGTACAGCCGCGGGACGACCTCGACGTTGTGATTGAAGACATCCGGCCGTTCGGCGATCACCTTGGCCAGCGGCATCTCGGCTCCGCGGAAGTCGGGCGTCAGAACTTCAATCTTCGTTTTCGGCGATTGCCGGCGGATCTGCCGGATCACGCCGACGAAGGCCGACGCGCCGTAGTCCGGGAGGTCGTCGCGGTCGACGCTGGTGATGACCGCGTGCCGGAGGCCCATCTTGGCCACGCTGCGGGCGACCCGGGCCGGCTCCAGGGGGTCGTGCCAGGTCGGCTTGCCGGTCTTGACGTTGCAGAAGCCGCAGCGCCGGGTGCAGGTGTCACCGAGGATCATGAACGTGGCCGTGCCGCGCTGCCAGCACTCGCCGATGTTGGGGCAGGCCGCCTCCTGGCAGACGGTGTGCAGGTTCTCGCTCTCGATCAGCTGCGCAAGCTCGCGGTAGCGCGGTCCGCCGGGCGCGGGAACCTTGAACCACGGCGGCTTGCGACCCCGGTGGGGGAGCACGTCCGGTCCGAGCACGGTCAGCACGTCGGCGATCCCGCCGGGATTCGACCTGGACCGGGTGGAATGCTCGCGTACGTCCACGATCCAAGGCTAGCGCTTGGGGGTGTTCGTCGACGAAGTTGGCACAGCCCGACACCCACGCGTGACCCTTTTCGCGCAACCATGGCCCGCATGTCCGATGCTGGGCGTTTAAGCGAACCAGGAGTTCGCTTAGATACCCAGCATCGCCTCGCGCAGCTTGCGCGGCGCCAGCACTGCGTGTTCTCACTGGCCCAGTGCGCCGCCATCGGCCCCGGAGCCCGCGCGGTGCAGAAGCGGGCCGCCTCCGGCCATCTGTTCCGGGTCTACCGAGCCGTCTACTCGCTCGCCCCGCCACAACTGCTCAGCCGCGACGGCCGCTTCATGGCCGCCGTGCTGGCCTGCGGCCCGGGGGCGGTCCTCTCGCACCGCTCCGCCGCCGCGCTCCACGAGCTTCGCCCCACCGAGCGCTCCGGGATCGACGTCACCGTCCCCGGCCGCAGCGCTCGCAGACACCCGGGTATCGACGTGCATCGCTCCACGACGCTCACACCCGCCGACGTCACGCTGGTCAGCAACATCCCCGTCACCACCATCGCGCGGACGATCCTCGACCTCACCGGCGTCGTGCCGGAACGCCAAGCCGAGCGCGTCCTCGACCAGGCCGAGATCCTCGAGGGGCTCGACCCCCACCTGGTCAGAGCTCGAGACCGCGTTCCTGATGCTCTGCCGCGCCGCCGGGGTGCCCCAGCCCGAGGTCAACGCCTGGGTCGTGCTCAACGACGGTGAGCCGCCGATCCGGCCTGACTTCGTCTGGCGCCGCCGGCGGCTGGCGATCGAGACCGACAGCCGTACATATCACCGCAGCCGCCGGTCGTTCGAGACCGACCGCCGCCGCGATCAGCGGCTGACGCTCGCCGGATGGCGCGTCGTGCGCGTGACCTGGCGGCAGATCGTCGAGGCGCCGGCGGAGGTCGCTCGGCTGATCGCGGGCCTGCTGGGCAATGCCTAAACCGGGCTCAGGGCTCCGGCGGCCTCCTGGAGCCGCGCTCGCGACACCAGTCGCTGTCGCCGCCCCAGTGCCTGGGCCACCGCGAACGCGGTCCGCTTGCGAAAGCACGGCAGCTGTCCGGCCGAGCCGCCGGTCTCCTTGATCAGCGAGGTCATCCGCACCCCCTCCAGTCCGCACGCCACCACCCACCCGAACGGCTGCAGGTCGTTCTCGACGTTGACCGCGAACCCGTGCGTGGTCACCCCGCGCGCGACGTGCACGCCGATCGACGCGAGCTTGCGGTCCTGGACCCACACCCCCGTGTAATCGGGCCCATCCTCCGGACGCGCCCGCGCGGACACGCCCACCTCCCCCAGCGCCGCCACCAGCGCCCGCTCCAAGGTGCGCACGTACTCGACGACGTCATCGACCCCGACGATCGGGTAGCCGACCAGCTGGCCCGGTCCGTGGTAGGTCACCTTGCCGCCGCGATCGACGTCGACCACGTCGATCCCCTGCATCCGGTACCAGTCCTCGCCCATCGCAAGCTCGCCCGGCCCCGACCGCCGGCCGCGCGTGTACACCGGCCAGTGCTCGAGCATCAGCATCACGTCGGGAACCTCGCCGGCCTGCCGCGCCGCGCGCACCCGCTCCTGCAGGACCAGCGCCTCCCGGTACTCCACCGTGCCGAGGTGGCACACCCACAGCTCAGGCTTGCTCATCGATCCGATCCTAGACCGCGGCCTCCAGCCCGCGCTTGACGGTGGCCAGAAACTGTGCCGACAGCGCCCCGTCCAGCGCGCGATGGTCCCAGCTCAGCCCCAGGATGGTCATCGGCCGGATCGCGATCGAGTCGCCGCCGCTGCCGTCGGACACCACCACGGGCCGTTTCACCACCGCCTCGAGGTCCAGGATCCCCACCTGCGGCTGGTTGATGATCGGCGTGGCCATGATCGAGCCGTACTGGCCCGGGTTGGTGATCGTGAACGTCCCGCCCCGGACCTCATCGGCGGTCAGCTTGCGGGCCCGCGCCCGGCGCGCGACGTCCTTGATCCGCGCTGCCAACCCCTCCACCGACAGCTCGTGCGCGCGATGGATCACCGGCACGATCAGCCCGTCCTCGCCCAGCGACACCGCGATCCCCAGGTTCACGTCATCCACGCGCGTGTAGCGCTCCCCCTCCATCCATGCGTTCAGGGCCCGATGCTCGCGCAGCGCGTCGATCGTCGCCCGCGCCACGAACGGCAGCGCGGTCACGCCCAGCTTCGCTCGTGCCGCCTCGACCCGGCTCATGTCGACCTCGATCCAGGTGGTGCAGTGAGCCGCCGTGTCGAGCGAGCGCTTCATGTGGGCGCCGATCTGACGCCGCATCCGTGACAGCTGGCCGTCGGCACCGGCGGGCACCTCGGGGTCGGGCCGGTACGGGCTCTCGATGTGCAGCGGCGGGTCGGCGACCTCGGCGTCCGGTCCCGCCGCGCCGTTTCCGTTCACCAGCGCCAGCACGTCCTGCTTGCGCACCCGTCCGGCGCGCCCGGTGCCGGCCACTGTCGACAGGTCGATGCCGTGCTCGGCGGCGATCCGCTGCACCACCGGCGAGTACCGGCCTGCGCTGCGCACGGGGCGCTGCGGTCCAGGTCCGTCCGCCGACCCCGCGTCGACCGCGGCCGGCTCGTCACCCACCTCGGCCGACCCCGCGTCCCCCGGGGCCGGCCCGTCAGCCGGCGCGGCCGCTGCCCCATTCCCGACTGCGATCCGCGCCAGCACCACCCCTACCTCCACCGTCGCCTCGATCGGCACCACGATCTCCGCCACCACGCCGCCCACCGGCGCCGGCACCTCGGTGTCGATCTTGTCGGTCGAGATCTCACAGATCGTCTGCTCGGCCTCGATCCGATCCCCCACCTCAACGCGCCACGCGACCACGGTTCCCTCGGCCACCGACACTCCCATCTGCGGCATGGTCACGTCGACCACGCCACCGCCGACCTCAGTACGCGAGGAGCTCACGGCACGCCTCCTTCACGCGGTCGACGCCGGGCAGCACCGCCTGCTCCAGCGGCGGCGAGAACGGGATCGGGACGTCGGGCGAGGCCACCCGCACAATCGGCCCATCGAGATCCTCGAACGCCCTCTCGGCGATCAGCGCCGCCACCTGCGCGCCGGCCGCGCAGGTCATGTTGGCCTCGTCGACGATCACCACCTTCGAGCACCGCGCCACCGAGTCGAGGATCGCCTCCTCGTCCAGGGGCACCAGCGAGCGCAGGTCCAGGACCTCGACCGACGCGCCGTCGAGATCATCCGTGGCCGACAGCGCCACATCCACCATCGCCCCGTACGCGATCACCACCAGGTCAGAACCCGGCCGTGCCACCCGCGCGGTGAACGGGGTCTCGAACACGCCCTCGGGCACTTCGCCCTTGACCCGCCGGTACAGGTGCTTGTGCTCCATGAAGCAGACCGGGTTGGGGTCGTGGATGGCGGCGTGCAGCAGCCCCTTTGCGTCCGCCGCCGTGGACGGCGCCACCACCTTCAGACCGGGTGAGTGCATGAACAGCGCCTCGGGGTTCTGGGAGTGAAACGGACCGCCCGAGAAACCCCCGCCCGAGGGCAGCCTGACCACCAGCGGCACCGCCAGCCCCTGGCGGTAGTGCATCTTGCCCGCCACGTTGACGAGCTGATCAAAGCCGCAGGAGATGAAGTCGGCGAACTGCATCTCGCACACCGGCCGCATCCCGACCACCGCCGCGCCCACCGCGCAGCCGATGATCGCCGACTCGGCCAGCGGCGTGTCCATCACCCGATCGGAGCCGAACTCCTCCGCCATCCCGTCGGTGACCTTGAACGCACCCCCGAACACCCCGATGTCCTCGCCCATCACCAGCACGCGTTCGTCGGCGCGGAGCTCGTCACGCAGCGCCGAGGAGATCGCTTGGAGGTAGGTCATCGTCGCCATCACGCATCGCCCCCGGCCGCGAACCCGCTCCACGGCGCCCGCCCGTCCCCCAGCGGCTCCGCCTCCCCGACGCAGAAGACGCCCTCCAACACCCCATCCGCCGAAGGCATCGGTCCGGCCAGCGCCTCGACGGCGGCGGCCTCGATCTCCGCCGCCACCTCCGCTCGCAGCGCGTCGACGTCGACCCCCGCCCCCCGCAGCCGCTTCTCCTGGCGCTCGATCGGGTCACGCCCGCGCCACTCCTCCACCTGCTCCTTGGGCACGTACTTCATGTCGTCGTGGGCGGCGTGGCCGTGCATCCGCATCGTCACCGCCTCGATCAGCGTCGGCCCCTCGCCGGCCACGGCCCGCGAGCGCGCGGCCAGCGTCGCCTCGAACATCGCCTCGGCGTCGTTGCCGTCCACCGTCACGCCGACGAAGCCGTAGGCGGCCGCGCGCTCCACCGGATCGACGGCGAACTGCTTGGACAGCGGCGTCGAGTACGCGTACTGGTTGTTCTCCAGCACGAACACCACCGGCAGCTTCTGCACGCCGGCCCAGTTCATCGCCTCGTGAAAGTCGCCGCGTGAGGTCGAGCCGTCGCCGAACCAGGTCAGCGCGCAGCGCCGCTCGCCGCGCAGCTTGAAGGCCATCGCCATCCCGGTCGCGACCAGCATCATGTCGGGCAGCATCGAGATCATCCCCACGCAGCCCAGCTCGCGGTCGCCGAAGTGCACGTTGCCGTCGCGCCCGCGCGTGATGCCCGCCTCGCGCCCGAGATACTGGGCCAGGATCCGCGCCGGCCTCACGCCGCGGATCAGATGCGCCGCCAGGTCGCGGTGCAGGATGCAGAGCCGATCCTCCGCCGCCATCGCGAACGCGGCGCCGGCCGACACCGCCTCCTGGCCGAAGCCATCATAAAAAGAGCCAGGGACCTTGCCCTGGCGATAGAGGCTCATCGCTCGCTCCTCGATGCCGCGCATCAGCAGCATCGCGCGCATCAGCGATACCCGGTCCTCGAGCTGGAGCGCCCCTACGGCGCCCGCCGCCTCGACCGCGGGGCCAGCCGTGTCAGTCACCATTCTCTCTTGTCTCCCTTTCGTTGTTCTGAGCCGGCCGGGATCTCCGTTCGGCCCCGCTTTCCAGGAGCCGATCCGGGATCGCCGGCGGCCCCTTCGACAGGGGACGAGCGAGCTTACTCCTCGCGGCGGCCGCGCGGCCGGACTCGCTCACCGCAGCGGCCGAGCTGGCGGTAGCCTGCTAGCGGATGGATGGGTGGCTCGCCCGCATCCGCTGGCGCCGGCGCGGCGCCTGGCTGTGGCCGACGTTCGTCGTCGCGACGATCGCCGACGGGGTGGTCGTCAACGCGCTGCCGATGGCCGGCGGGGGGGAGAGCGTGTTCGGCGGGGTGGCGCTGGCGATGGTGCTCAACCTGATCGCGGTGGTGCTGATCTCACGTCCGCTGGGGGCGGTCCTGCGCCGGCGCCGCCGCGACCTCCCGGTGGCGGTGGCCCGCAACTACGCGGGCACGGCGGCGGTGCTGCTGGTCTCCGCCGCGATGGTCGCGCTCGGGCTGGCCCATCGCCACGAGCTCCAGCGCCAGCGGCTCGCCCTCGACGACGCGATCATGCGCGCCGAGGCGTACATCGGCGACCACGCCCCGGCGACCTTCCGGCAGAACGTGCGCCACACCGAGACCTATGCGATCCAGCCCGGCAGCATCTATCGCACCTGCGTACCGAGCCTCGACCATGCCCACACCTACTGCGTCGTGGTCAGGACGGCCCTCCCCCTGGGCCGAAGCGTCACCTTCGCCGGCTACGAATCCAACGCGGTGATGTTCCAGGGCGCCAACTAGAGGCTGACCGGCATCCGGAACAGGCTGGCGAACCGCAGCGCCAGGAACGGATCGCCCCAGAGCTCGAAGCGGCCGCTGGTGAGCAGCGCGGGCCAGCTGGCGGCACCGCTGGCCAGCAGGATCAGGTCGTCGGAACCCAGCGTCGCGCGGGCCGCCGGGCGCTCGGCGGCGCCGGAGCGGACCGAGCAGCGGGCGTCCGCGATCGCCAGCGCAAACCGGGCCGGGGCACGACCCGACGGGTCGCGGATCGCCAGCTCCAGGGTTGCCTCCAGCCCATCGCTGGCGGCGGGGTCAAACCGCATCGCGATCGCCCGCGGGATGACGCGCAGGATGATCCAGTGCGCGACGCGCCGGCGGCGGTCAAGTCCCGCCAGCCACATCCCGAGTCGCCGCCTCACGACAGCAGGTGCTCCATCGCCTCGGTGGGATCGGAGAACAGCATCAGCGAGTCGTCGGTGGCGACCATCCGCCCATAGTGTGTCGACATCTCGTGCTGGATCGAGTAGGCGTCGATCTCGTAGCCGAGCTCCTCGGAGATCTGCTCGTAGGGGATGACCAGCCGGTCGCGGGCACGGATGTCCCAGAACGCCGGCTGCTCGATGACGTCGATTCCCTCACGCCGGGCCATGAACGCGGCCACGGCGTCACCCTCCGCGCTCTTGGCCATCACGATTCCCACGAAGTCATACGCGCCGTCTGGTGAAGGTGGCGAGTCTGCTTGCCGGGCCGACGCGATCGTGCCGAACTTGCCGCTCCGCGCTCGGGAACCCGGCCGCACCGACTCGCGCCCGATCACCTCCGAGCCCACCACCTCATACCCCACCAGCTCGCAGCATTCGGGCAACCCCGCCTCGGCCAGCATCGCACCCGCGTAGGCCGCCACCCGTTCGCCCGCCCGCTCGGCGTCGAGCCCGATCGACTCCGCCACCGGCGTCAGCGCGGTGGCGGCGGCCAGCGCCTGGGGCAGCCAGTCGCGTACCCAACCCGCCAGCACGGCCCGGTTGTGCGCGCCGTGCTCGGCGTCGGCGAGCAGGAACCGGCTCAGCGCGACCGTCCAGGTTCGCGCCCACTCCCACTCCTGGGTCTCCACGCGCGCCAGCACCGGCGTGACCAGATCGCCGTTGGCGGCGGCCGCCCGGGTGCCGAGCTCGCGCCGCACCAGTGTCGCCACGGTCGGCTCGAAGCACAGGTTGGCGGCGAACAGAACCTCGGCCCAGTCGGCGGTGGCGGCGAGCCGCTCCAGATAGCGCCGGGCCGGCTGCCACACCGCCTCGTCCAGGAACGCGTCGCGCGCGGTCTCGATCGGGAGCGGCTGCCCGAGGTGGCGTTCGAGGTCCATCGCGTAGAGCACGATCGCCTGGGCCGAGCGCTGCTTCATCGCCGCCTGCAGGCACACGCAGATCGCCACCGAGTCCGACAGGCAGTCCCGGGCCGCGGTGGCCAGCGCGAACCACAGCCCGTGCTCGAGGTAGGCGGGAACCTGCAGCTGGTCACGCAGGAAGGCGACCCACGAGGGTTCGAAGTCGGCGATCAGCCCCTGCTCGGCGGCGGAGCGCAGCGCCGACTCGATCTGCTGCTCGACGGCGGCGCCGGCCTGATAGTAGGGACGCTCCCACTGCTCGCCGGGGTCGCGGAACGCAAACCAGTCGCTGCTGCGCAGGGCGGTCGAGGCGTCGTTCCAGGTCCCCCGGCCGTCCTCGAAGCTCAGCGGCCAGCCCCGCTGGAGGTGGCGGTGGATGGAGGGCTGGGTGTCGACGGTGACGTCCTCGTACAGCGTCGATCGCCGCCCGGCCGGCTCAAACCAGCCGAAGTCGCGCTCGGACGGCACAACCGCGGTGGTCACGGGCTCCGGCTCCGCGTTGGCCGAGATCGTGAATCTGTCCTGGAAGATCCGGCCGGGGTCGATGCCGCGCCGGGCCAGCATCGCCTCGGCCGCCTCCAGCATCGGCGGTGGCCCGCACATGTAGACGTCGGGCTGCGAGTCCTCAAGCTGCTCGTCGACCGCCTCGTGGACGAACCGACCGGTCACCGGCGTGAACTGGAAGTCCGCCAGGCGCTCGCCGAGCCGCGTGATCTCCTCGCCTGCGAACAGGTCGCGCTCCTCCCGGGCGCCGTAGAAGAAGCGCACCGGCCGCTCACACCGCTCGTCGGCCAGCTGGCGCAGCACCGCCAGCACCGGCGCCATCCCGGAGCCGCCGGCGATCATCAGGATCGGCCGCTCGGACCGGCGCAGGTGAAACGCCCCGTAGGGACCCGTGAAGGCCAGCTCGCTGCCGGCCACGATCGACTCGCCGAGCATGCCTGACAGCTGCCCGCCGGGGTAGCGCTTGATCATCAGCTCGACCGCGCCCGCGCCGGGGAGGTTGGCGATCGAGAACGAGCGCCGCGCCCCTTCGGTGCCCGGGACATGGAGGTCGAGGTACTGGCCCGGCAGCCACGACAGTTCGGCGTCGACGGTCAGGGTCAGCCCCACGATGTCATGGGTCAGCTCGCGGACCTCGGTGACGGTCGCCACCCCGTCGCGGATCGCGTTCTCCAGGCGGTAGTTGTCGGGGTCGTAGTGCAGTAACTCGATCACCACGTCGCGCTCGGGCATCGCCCGGCACATCAGCGCGTAGCCGTTGGCCCGCTCGGTGTCCGACAGCGCGAAGTTGGAGTAGCGCTCCAGCTCGACCTCGCCCTCCAGCAGGTAGCACTTGCAGGCCGAGCACTGGCCCTCGCGACAGCCGTAGGCGAGGTTGTAGCCCTGGCGAAAGGCGGCGTCCAGGACCGTCTCCTCGGGGCCGCAGTCGATCGTCTCGCCCAGCGGCTCGAAGCGAACGCGCGGGCTCATCTCACAGGATCGCCTGTGCCAGCTCGAGCGGGACCGCGCCGTCCGACGTGGGAGTGTCGCTCCAGTCGCCGCTGGGGAGCCCCAGCTCGCGCGCCACCCGGATGTTGGGGCTCTGCAGCCGCAGCCCGTGGCCGCGGATGTCCGACAGCGTCCAGCGCTTCTCCGCCCCGAGGTGGGGCTGGCCGATCAGCGTCTCGCCGTCGGCCCGGACGAAGCCGAGATCCTGGATCACCTCCGACGCCTCCCAGCCGTGATAGCGGTCGAGGTAGTTGCGATCGCCGGTGTAGCGCCCGGGGTTTGACTCGTCCAGCCAGCGGCACTCCTCAGAGCAGTAGAAGCGCGTCCGCTGACCGACGATCCGGTGCACCCGGTCGGGCTCGCTGACGCACGACCCCTGGCAGGTCCAGCAGAACGGCGGCGCCATGTTGATGAAGTCAAGCGGCAGGAAGCCGGCGCTCGGATCGGCGCCCTGGCGAAAGCCCTCCCAGAACGACCCGTACTGCGCGTACCACCCCGGGTACTTGCGCTCGAACCACTCGAAGTCGCGCTCGTCGAGCGGATCGAAGCGCCAGAACGACAGCGGCCAGGCCGCGAACGCGAGGATCGCGTGGCGGTGGTGCAGCCCGTTGACCAGCCGCTCCCGGGCGCGCTCGAACATGTCCGGCGGGATATCCAGCCCCAGCTTGCCCAGCTTCATGATGTAGGCGCGGTGCCAGTCATCGCGCACCCAGCGGTCCCACTTGTCCAAGAACGACTCGGGATCGGAGCGGTCACGCGAGAAGTACTCGATCACCACCGCCGAGAAGACGTCGATGAACGCGTGGTTGATCCAGAACGCCTGCTGCAGGTCACGCTCGATCAGCGGCGCGTTGTGATCGTCCTGCAGCACCGTCAGCAGCGTGGCGTAGCCGTTGGAGATGTGGCGAGCCTCGTCTGACTGGACCGATAGATACGTGGTGGGCAGCGCGAAGTCGCCGTTGCGCGCGGCCACGTCCGGGGTGGCCACGAACACGATGTTGGTGAACGCCGTCTCGGCCACCACCTGAAGCGTGAACGCGCACTGGATCGGGTCTCCGACGATGAAGTGAGACAGCATGTTGAGCCCCGGATTGGTCAGCACCGAGCCTGAGAACGCCTTCGGCCCCAGGTGCCAGCCGGCCGGGTCGGGGACGTTCTTGGCGTACCACCGCGCCAGCGCCATCTGCAACCCGGTGTGGCGGATCTCGTCGACGAACTGGACGTGGTAGCCGTTGCGCAGCTCGTTGTTGGGCACCGCGGCCATCAGCATCGACATGCAGCGCCCGGCCGCCACCTCGGCGTAGTTGGTGATCACGATGAACGGTTTCAGGATCTCCAGCCAGCGCTCGTGCGCCTTGTGCGGCATTCCGGCGCGGACCGCGGCGTCGTGGCCGCCGTACACACGCTCGTCCTTCTCGAGCTCCATCGGCAGGTACTCGCGCATGATGTGGCGCATCGGGTCCTTGGCCTTGTGCGGGAACCGGTAGCGCGTGGGGTAGCGGACCACGGGCTGGTGGTAGTCGTGCTCCCAGCCCAGCTGCGCGATGCGATCGTGGGTCTGGGTGATGCTGCGGCGTCGCTCCGGGTCGCTCATTGGCACACCCTACGCCTGGTTCGGCGCCCGAATCTCCGCCTCAGCCCACGTCTCGATCGCATTTGCTTGTCACAATCTGACAATGGCGACCGACCCGTGGCTGGCTGAGCCGCTCCCGGCCGGGATGGTGGCCGCGGTCCGCGCCCAACTCGATCTGCTGGTGCAGGACATCGTCGCCGCGGTCCGCGCCGCCAGCCCGGTCTACGGTGAGGTCCTGGCCGCGCCGGAGGGGATGGGGATCCGGCTGGGCATCGAGCACGCCACGCGGGCGTTCCTCGACGCCGTGGAGCGTGGGCGTCGGCCGGCCGGCGAGACCGACGAGCTGTGGCGGCGCCTCGGCGAGGCCGAATTCCAGGCCGGGCGCAGCCTCGACGACCTCCGGGCGGCGTTTCGGACGGGCATCCGCGCCGCCTGGCGCGGCGCCGCCGACCTGGCGCTGCGGGCCGGGGTATCGGCGCCGATGGCGATCGCCCTCGCCGAGGCGATCTTCGTCTACGGCGACGAGCTCGCCACCGACGTCGCCGAGGGCTACCTGCGGATCCAGTCAGACGAGGCGGGCGAGCGCGAGCGCCGCCGCCGCCGGCTCGCCCTGCTGCTCCTAGACCCCGCCGGCCCCGACCCCGAGGCGCTCGCGCACGCCGGCGAGCTGGCCCGCTGGCCGTTGCCGCGCACGCTCGCGGTGCTCGCGCTGCCGGGCGAGAGCCCGCTGGCGGTGTCCCGTCGGCTGGATTTCGACGCGCTGCCAGGCGCCGACGCCGCCGGCGCCTGGCTGGTGCTGCCCGATCCCGATGGCCCGGGCCGGGCCGCTGCGCTGGAGCGCGCGCTGGCGGGCGAGGCGGCCGCGCTCGGGCCCACCGTGACCCCCGCCGAGGCACACCGCTCGCTGCGCTGGGCCCGGCTGACGCTGGAGCTCGCCCGCCGGGGCGCTCTGGGGGGCGACGGGCTGGCCCGCGCCGGCGACCACCTGGCGACGCTGATCCTGCTCCAGGATCCCGAGATGGCGCGCGCGCTGGCGTCCGGGCGGCTGCGCGGTCTCGATGAGCTGGGCCCGCACGAGCGAGCGCGGCTGCTGGAGACGCTGGCGGCGTGGCTGGCCCACCAGCGCCACACGCCGCGCATCGCCGACGAGCTCCACGTCCACCCCCAGACGGTGCGCTACCGGATCGCGCGGCTGCGCGAGCTGCTTGGGGACGCGCTTGACACCCCCGACGGACGCTTCGAGCTCGAGCTCGCGCTGCGCGTCAACGCCGCGCGACTCTGATCTCAGTGACCATAAACGCAACTATCTCTCCGCGGCGCCGTTAGAGGTGAAATGCGGACCGGCTCCTCGTGGCGACTCGCGTTACTCACGGTCGCGGTGTTCACCTTCAGCTTCAGCGGCTCGGCACGGGGAGCATCGTTGCCGTTCGTGTGGGGTTCGCCGGCGAGCGTCGACGCTCACTCGCTCACCGGCATCGCCTGTCCTTCGGTTTCCCTCTGCGTGGCTGTCGACGACGCCGGTGACGTGGTCACCTCCACGAATCCGGCCGCGGGCCTCTGGACAGTGACCACCGTTCCGGGGGCCGCCGGGTTCTCTGGCGTGTCGTGCCCGTCGACTTCCCTGTGTGTGGCTGTCGATCGCGCTGGGCACGTGGCCACCGCCAGCGCCCCGAACGGCGGCGCCGGCGCGTGGAGCGTGACGCAGGTCTCCGATCATCCGCTGTCGGCGGTTTCGTGTTCAGCCGTGACGATGTGCGCCGCGACCGTCGACGCGGGAGCGATCACGAGCCTGCCGCAGGCTCACGCCGCCGGAACGGTGATCGTGTCGACCGCACCGCAGGTAACCGGCTCCTGGGTTGCCGAGCACGCCGACGGCTACCTCGGCTTTGAGTGCGGAAAGTACACTCAGTGGGGAAATTGCAGCAACTCCTTCACCGGCCTGTCGTGTCCGACGGCGACATCCCTGTGCATAGCGTCTGACCATTACGGGAACGTGGTCTCGTCCGCCGATCCGGCCGCCGGAGCATCGGCCACCTGGGGGTGGGATAACGGCCTCGGTGCGGCCGCATCCGGGACGAACGCCGTGTCATGTGTGGGGGTGTGCGTCGGCACCTGCGTCGCCGGCTTCGGTTACGTCCTTACGCCGTGCCCGGGGTCGTATGACGCCGCGGACCTCGTCACCTGGGATCCGGCGTCGAACCAGGGCGGCGATAACTCCTCGATCAGGTACGCCACCTTTCCCGGCAGCGAGTTCTCGGGGGTGTGGTGCGAATCGAGCTTGGCCCCCTTGGTCAGCTCGGTGACCAGCGCCTGCTTTGCGGCGCAGTGGGGACAGCTGCTCGTCTCCAACGATCCGACGGGTGGAGTGGGCGCCTGGTCGGTCACATACGTCGACCCCGGTGAGATCACGGGAGTGGCATGTGCGGCGGCCTTCTGTGTCGTGGTCGACGCCGCCGGTCAGGCCACCGTGGGAGTAGCGACTGTGGGCCCGCCCACTGTGGGACCCACCCTGACTTCGTCGCAGATCCAAGCGCTGCTACGCCGGCAGCTCGTGCCCATGGGGAGGGCGGCGCGCATCCGCGCGCTCGTCAGGCACGACAGCTACACACTCCACCTCAACGCCGCCACGGCCGGCCGGCTGCGAATCTCCTGGTACGCCTGTCGACGTTGCAGCCCGGCCGCAGCGAGGCGAAAGGTCAAGGTGGCCAGCGGAGCGCGCACTTACTCGGGTGCCACGACACTCCGGATCAGGCTCAGGCTGACCCGCCGGGGGAAACAGCTCCTGAGAGCCTCCCGCCGCCTTCAGATCACCGCGGTGGCCGGCTTCACCCCCAGCGGGGAGCCGGCGATCACCGCCACCAGGTCGTTCAGGCTTCGCCGGTAGCGTGACGCAGGCCGCCCGGCCCTAGGCGTGCCCCGCGACCGGGTGCGGCTGGTAGAGCTCCTGAAGGCGCGCGATCTCCTCGGTGCTGAGCGTCAGCTGCTCGGCTGCCAGTGCGTCCTCGAGGTGCTCGAGCTTGGTCGCGCCGACGATCGGGGCGCTGACCCCGGGCTTGTGCAGCAGCCACGCCAGCGCTACCTGTGCGGTCGGCACCCCGCGGGCCTCGGCCACCTCGGTGGCGCGCTCCACCACGTCGAAGTCGAGCTCGGGCTTGTACAGCGAGTCGGCAAACGCGTCGGTCTGCGCGCGCTTGGTCAGCTTCTCGCCGGCGCGGGTGCGGTTGCCGGTCAGCATCCCCCGGGCCAGCGGGCTCCAGGGAATCACCCCGACGCCCTGGTCGATGCACTGCGGGATCATCTCGCGCTCCTCCTCGCGGTAGACGAGGTTGTAGTGGTTCTGCATCGACACGAACCGCGTCGCCCCCGCTGCGGCCGCGGCCCGCTGCGCCTTGGCGAACTGCCAGGCGAACATGCTGCTGGCGCCGATGTAGCGGGCCTTGCCGGCCCGGACCACGTCGTGCAGCGCGTCCATCGTCTCCTCGATCGGGGTGCGCGGATCCCAGCGGTGGATCTGGTACAGGTCGACGTAGTCGAGCTCAAGACGCGACAGCGAGGCGTCGATCGAGGCCAGGATGTGCTTGCGTGACAGTCCGGCGCCGTTCTCGCCCGGCATCGTGCGGCCATGGACCTTGGTGGCCACGACGTACTCCTCGCGCATCCCGAACAGCTTGCGCAGCAGCCGCCCGGTGAGGATCTCGCTCTGGCCGCCGTTATAGACGTCGGCGGTATCGAAGAAGTTGATCTGACCCTCCATCGCCCGCCGTACGATCGGCTCGGCGCCGCCCTCGTCAAGCGTCCACTCCCGGCTTTCGTGCTTGCCGTAGCTCATCATGCCCAGGCACACCCGCGACACCCTCAGCCCGGTCGCGCCCAGATTCACGTATTGCATCGCCGTCTCCCTGCCCGTCGTCGATAGCGGTCGCTTCGAGGCTAGTGATCGCTCCCCCGAGTCTCGGCCTCGGCTCGATCAAGCGGCAGGCACACTTCGCAGAAGTCGTCACCGAACGGGGTCAGGTGGATGCTGCGCTGGACGATCTTGGACCGCGAGGCCCGCTGCATCGCGTCCATCACCTCGGGCTGGGCCTCGAGCACCTGATAGGCGATCGGATCCTCGATCGGCTCGCGTGAGAACCAGATCAATCCCAGCCGCTCGAGGTTGTTCAGATACAGGGGCACGCGGTCACGACGCTGACAGCCGGCGCGGGCGCCGATCATGTTCAGCCCACCCTCGATCAGGTCGGCGCCGACCCCGATCAGGCCGGCGGCGCGGACGTCGACCGACGGCTGCGCGCCCTCGGTGGCCAGCAGCCGCAGGATCCGGCCCTCGTCGGGAGCGAGCTCGGTGAGAATTCGCACGTAGGCGGGGTGGGGGTGCTCGCCGGGGTCGACCTCGGCCGCCGCGCGCAGCAGCTGGGCGCCCTGAGCTCGCAACCCGCCGCTCTCGGGGACCGCGCCGTTGCCGTTGCTCGAGGCGCTGGGGTCAGGGGTGCTCAGCTGCCGGACCCGAGCGTCGAGCTCGGTGATCCCCAGCAGGTCCCGCGCGTACTCGCGCAACTGGTGGCCGAGCTCGTTGACCACCTCGGCGGTGAGCACCGGGTCGGCCGCGACCTGGGTCAGCTGGGCCGCGGTTCGCACCGACGCGCCCAGGCCCCACTTCGTCGCCCGCCACCACATTCCCGCCGCGAGCCGCGCCAGGCCAGGCGCGTGCTCGATCAACTGGGCCTCCAGCGGGCGCTCGCGGGAGGATTCGCCACTCATCCGAAGATCGCCAGGTGGATCAGTCCGCCGGCCAGACCGAGAACGGCGCCGTGCAGCAGCAGCAGCCACTCGTCCTCCTTGGTGGCCGTGCGCAGCAGGTCGGCGAAGTCGTCGGGAGCCATGGCTCGAATCCGCTCGGTGATCAGCTTACGCATCGCGACGCTCTGGGTGCGGCTGAACTCGGGGTCGCGCAGCGGTTGCATCATCTGCTCCACCGGCTCGGTGGCCAGTGACTCCCGAATCGTCTCGTATTCACTCGAGCCGATCGCCAGCTTGACCGCTCCCCGGGCCCGGCCGGTGGCGCGATCGATCGCCGGCCGCATGGAGTCCTCGACCAGCGCCCGGGTGCGGTCGGACTGCGGGCCCTGCAGCAACTCGTTGCCGAACTCCGAGACGGTCAGGATCTCGTCGGCGACGATCCGCGCGTACACCTCGGCGACATCGTGCTGGCGGCGGATGAATAGGCCGTGCACCCGCAATGGGCCCCACTGCTGGGGCTCCGCCGGCTCATAGATCATCCACAACGCGACCCAGTTGGTGGCGTAGCCGACCAGCACCCCGAGGATCGGCAGCAGCCACCAGAAGGTGACGAAGTGCGTCAGCAGCGCCACGGGGATGCCGAGCAGGAAGCCGAAGAAGAAGCCGAAGTTCTGGATGAACTTCAGCTCGCGTTGGCCCATGTCCAGGAACACGCGGTTGGCCAGCTCCGGATCGAAGCGGTTGATCACCATCAGCTTCACGTCGACCAGCTGTTCGATGTGCTCGCCGATCGACACCGTCAGCTCGCGGATGATGTCCGGCAGCTGCTCCTGTACGCGGCGGTGGATCAGCTCCCGGGCCTGGGTCGGGAGGTCGTGCCACAGCTGCGGCTGCTCGCGCTCCAACACACGGTCGACGATCTCCCGGATCTGCGCGCGGGTCGAGGTGACGATGTGCTCGGCGATCTGCCCCGGGTCGAGCTCCTGGAAGATCTCCTGAGGACTGCCGATCTTGGAGATCCCGCTGTCGACGGCGAGGCTGCCCATCTTGGCCGCCCGCGAGGGAACGATCCCCTGCCAGCCGATCCCGCCCACCATCACGCCGGGTATCTGCCGGACCTTGTACGGCAGCACCCGGGAGATCGACTGCAGCCAGTGCGCCTGGATGCCCTTGAAGTGCACCGGATAGAACAGCATCAGGACGCCGGTCCAGTTGGTCACGTAACCGATCACCCCCGTTACCAACGGAACCGTGACCAGAGCCAGCGTGCTTTCGCTCACGATGGCGCAACGCTACCCGACCCAGGGCCGCCTCCAAGCATCGGGCCGGATTCCGGTCCGTGCGGGACGCGATCGGGCGCGGTGGCTTGGCGCCGGGGCACGGCGGATACGCTTGCGCGCGGATGTCCTTCGTAGCCCTGATCACCGGCGCCTCGAGCGGGATCGGCGAGGCCGCCGCCCGCCGGCTGGCGCGTGAGCCCGGGGCGCGGCTGGTGCTCGTAGCGCGGCGCCATCAGCGCCTGACGGAGCTGGCGGACGAGCTCGGTGGCGCGACCGTGGTGGCGCTCGACCTGACCGAGGCCGATGCCCCGGCGCGGGTGCTGGACGTCGTTGCACGTGAGCACGGGCAGCTGCACATGCTCGTCAACAGCGCCGGCGCGGCCTGGCGCGGGACCTTCGCGCAGACCGGCTGGGCCGGCGTGGAGCGACACATGAAGCTGGACTTCGAGGCGCCGGTCCGGCTGACCGAGGCCCTGCTGCCGCTGCTGCGCCAGACCGCCGCCAGCGCGGCGGTCTCATCCGCGGGGGGGCCGGTGGTCTCGATCGTCAATGTGGCCAGCACGGCCAGCCGCGTCTCGCGCCCGGCCTCGGGCGGCTACTCGGCCGCCAAGTTCGCGCTGGTCGGCTGGAGTGACGCGCTGCACGCGGAGGAGCGCGAGCACGGCGTGCACGTCGGCGTGGTGCTGCCCGGCTTCGTGGCCACCGAGGGGTTCCCCGCCGCGGAGCTCCTGGCGCGCGCGACGACCAGACGGCTGGTCTCCACGCCTGAGGTGGTCGCCGAGGCGATCCTCCAGGTCGGTCCCGGCGGGCGCCCGGAACGCTACGTGCCGCGCTACTACTGGGTCGGGGCGGCCGCGCGGATCCTGGCGCCCCGCCTGATTCGCCGCGCCACCGCGGGCGGGGCGCTCACCACCGCCACCAAGGCCCAGGAGCCCGGGGCCCACGAGTAAGCTACGGTGCCGTAACTAACTCGATCAGGAGCACCGCCAGATGAATCAGAGCGCTCGCCGCGTGGCCGTCCTGGGCGGCACCCGGATCCCCTTCGCGCGCCAGAACGGGCCCTACGCCAGGGCCTCCAACCAGGACATGCTGACCGCCACGCTGGACGCGCTGGTGGACCGGTTCGGACTGCGGGGCGAGGTTCTGGGAGAGGTCGCGGCCGGCGCCGTGCTCAAGCACAGCCGGGACTTCAACCTCACGCGCGAATCGGTGCTCGGCTCCACGCTCGCCCCCGAGACCCCCGCCTACGACGTGCAGCAGGCCTGCGGGACCGGGCTGGAGGCGACCATCCTGGTGGCCAACAAGATCGCTCTGGGTCAGATCGAATGCGGGATCGCCGGCGGCGTCGACACCACCTCCGATGCGCCCCTGGCGCTCAACGAAGATCTCCGCGGCGTACTGCTCGAACTCAGCCGCAGCAAATCCAATGCCGCGCGGCTGCGCGCCCTGGCCAAGCTGCGCCCGCAGCAGATCGTCCCCGAGATCCCGCGCAACGCCGAGCCCCGCACTGGCCTTTCGATGGGTGAGCACACGGCGATCATGGCTCGGGACTGGGGCATCAGCCGCGAAGCGCAGGACGAGCTGGCGGTTCGCAGCCATCGCAACCTGGCCGCCGCCTACGACAGCGGCTGGCTCGACGACATGGTGATCCCATATCTCGGTCTGGAGCGCGATCAGAACCTGCGCCCCGACTCGAGCACCGAGAAGCTGGCCAAGCTGCGGCCCGTCTTCGGCGGCGCCGAGGGCACCATGACGGCCGGCAATTCGACGCCGCTCAGCGACGGCGCCTCGGTGGTCCTGCTGGCCAGTGAGGAGTGGGCGCGCGAGCGGGGTGTTCCGGTCCAGGCGTTCATCACGGCGGCCCAGACCGCGGCCGTCGACCACGTCCACAAGCGTGAGGGGCTGCTGATGGCTCCCGCCTACGCGATGCCGAAGATGCTCACGCGGGCCGACGCGCTGCTCTCGGACTTCGACTTCTATGAGATCCACGAGGCGTTCGCCGCTCAGGTCCTGTGCACGCTCAAGGCGTGGGAGGACCCGGTGTTCTGCCGTGAGCGGCTCGGGCTCGACGCGCCACTCGGCGCGATCGACCGCGACCGGCTCAACGTCCACGGCGGTTCGCTCGGCGCGGGGCATCCGTTCGGCGCCACTGGGGGGCGGATCGTCGCCACCCTGGCCAAGGCGCTCAGTGAGCGAGGCTCTGGTCGCGGCGTGATCTCGATCTGCGCCGCCGGCGGACTCGGCATCACCGCGATCATGGAGGCAGCCTGATGGCAGACCGTTACCAGCAGCTCGTGAACACTCCGATCGGGCGGATCGTCACCAAGCAGATCGGGCTGCCCAACCCCCCTCGGCTCGAGCGCTACGAGCCGGGTCAGCCGGTCATCGCGGGAACGGTGCTGCTCGGCGCGGCGCCCGGTTCGCGGCTCAGCCGCGCGATCGCCGACGTGCTGGCCTCGATCGGCGCGGAGGTGGCGACGCCGATGGACGAGCCGGTGCGCGGCGCCGCCGCGGCGGCCGGTCTCGACGCCGGGATCTGGAATCCCGACGCGCCCCCGGCGGAGCAGCGCTTCAAGGCGCTGGTGCTCGACGCCACCGGAATCAGCTCCAGCCAGGAGCTGGTGCAGGCGTGGGCGTTTCTGCATCCGGCCATCCGCCGCGTGATGAGCAGCGGTCGCGTGATCGTGCTCGGCACACCTCCGGAGGATTGCTCCTCGCCCCCGGAGCACATCGCCCAGCGCGCGCTCGAGGGCCTGGTCCGCGCGGTCGGCAAGGAGGTCAAGAAGGGCGCCACCGCGCAGCTGATCTACGTCCAGCCCGGGGCCGAGGGCCAGCTCGAGTCGACGCTTCGCTTCTTCCTCTCCCCGAAGTCGGCATTCGTGTCCGGTCAGGTCGTCCGCGTCGGTCCGGCCGAGGCCAACGCCACCGGGCTTGACTGGGAGCGGCCCCTGGCCGGCAAGGTCGCGCTGGTGACCGGAGCGGCGCGCGGCATCGGCGCGTCGATCGCCACGGTGCTCGCCCGCGACGGAGCGCACGTGGTCGGGCTCGACGTACCGGCGATGGGCGATGAGCTCGCGGACGTCGCGGGCCGGCTCGGGGGCTCGTCGCTGACCGCCGACATCACAGATTTCGACGCCCCGGCCGAGATCGCCGGCCACCTGCTCGAGCATCACGGCGGCGTCGACATCGTGGTCCACAACGCCGGCGTCACCCGCGACAAGACGCTGGGGCGGATGACCGAGGACGTCTGGCGCACGGTGATCGACATCAACCTGACCGCGCCCCAGCGGATCGACCGGGCGCTGTTCGAGCATGACGCCGTGCACCGCAACGGGCGCATCGTCTGCGTCTCCTCGATCAGCGGCATCGCCGGGAACGCCGGCCAGACCAATTACTCGACGTCCAAGGCGGGGGTGATCGGATTCGTGCAGGCCTGGGCGCCCGCCCTGGCCCAGCGCGGCGTCACGATCAACGCCGTCGCCCCCGGCTTCATCGAGACCAGGATGACCGCCGCGATGCCGATCGCGCTGCGCGAAGCGGGGCGGCGGATGAACAGCCTCTCGCAGGGCGGTCTTCCGGTCGACGTCGCCGAGACGGTGGCGTGGTACGCCAACCCCGCCTCAGCGGGCCTGACCGCCAACATCGTCCGCGTCTGCGGGCAGAGCCTGATCGGCGCCTGACCGTGTCAGAGCGCGAGCTCTCCAGTCCTCCCTCGATGCTGGCGCTGTTCACGCGGGCCGGCGTGGCGATGATCCCCGGGGCGGCTCGGCTGCCGTTCGTCGGTGGCGGCGGGGGCGAGATCCCAGATCGGGCTCTGACCCTGGCCGACGTCGAGATCGATCGTGACCGCCTCGCCGGATATGACCGCGTGTGCGGCTTTGACGTCAGCGACACGCTGCCCCCCACCTATCCCCACATGCTGGCGTTCCCGCTGCATCTGGCGCTGATGACCGACGGCAGCTTTCCGTTCCCCGCGATCGGGCTCGTGCACATCGCCAACGAGATCGTCCAGCACCGGCCGATCGACGCCCGTGAGCGGATGTCGCTGCGCGTGGCGGCGACCGGGATCGAGCCCCACCCCCGCGGGCGGCAGTTCTCGATCCGCACCGAGGCACGGGTCGGCGACGAGCTGGTGTGGGAGGAGGTCTCGACCAACCTGCGCCGGGGGCACGGCGAGGACACGCCCGCCTCCGCCGGTGAGGCTCCGCCGGCCAGCCAGGATCTGCCCGCGTCGGCCACCTGGCGGCTGGAGGGAGACCTCGGGCGCCGCTACGGCTCGGTCTCGGGCGACCTGAACCCGATCCACGTGCATTGGCTGAGCGCGCGGTTGTTCGGGTTTCCGAGCGCGATCGCGCACGGAATGTGGACCAAGGCGCGCTGCCTCGCCGCGCTCGGTCCCGAGCTTCCCGGCGGCTTCACGGTGCAGGTGGCGTTCAAGCGACCGATCCTGCTGCCGGCCAAGGTCGAGTTCGCCGAGGCCGCGGGCGACGGCGGCCGGATCTCGTTCGGCGTCCGCGACGCCGAGCGCGGAACGCCGCACCTGGACGGCCTGGTCACGCCCAGAACGGGCGAGTGAGGGGTGCTCGAGATCGTGCCCGGGATGTCACGCCAGGTGACCGAACCGTCACAGCGGGCCGGTTGGATTGCACGCATCGAAAATGGCCGCGGCGATTCGCGACCCCGGGCATGCAGGCGATGTCGGATTGCACGAATCGCACAGGGCGGATGCGATCTTCGCGTTTGAACATGTTGGTTGGCCCCCGGGGAGCCCCTCAGAGCTCGTTGAACAGCTCGCGCAGTCGATCGAGCACCGCGGTCGCGGCGCGCAGCTCGTCCTCGCTGAAGTCCTCCAACGCCGCGTGCCAGCGCGGGGCGTAGTGCGCGTGGCGCTCCTCCAGCAGTGCGTGGCCGCGCGCGGTCAGTGAGGTGAGCACGACGCGGCGATCCTGCTCGGAGCGAACCCGCCGCACCAGACCGGCGGCGGCCAGGCCCTCGAGCATCTCGGCCGCCGCCGCCGGGGAAAGGTCGGCCAGGCAGGCCAGTTCGCCGGAGGGCAGCTGCTGATGGTCTCGCAGGCCGAACAGCAGCCCGTACTGCGCGTCGCTCATCCCCTCCGCGCGGGTCTCGCGCCCCCGCAGCCGCCGCACCGCGGCCAGCACCGCCTTGAACGAGGCACCCAGCGCGGTCGCCGCCTCCAGGCGCCCCGCCAGCTCCGCGGCGGTGTCGGGAGGCGTCGTGGTCATGCCGCCACCGCCTCGGCGAGCGCCTGGTCTGATCCCGGCCCGGCGCCGGCCCGGCGCGCCGCCCGCTCGGCCCGCAGCAGGACGACGCACGGCACGATGGCGAGCGCGGTGATCACCGCCGAGGCCCAGAACGCCGTTCCGTAGGCCGAGGCCATGTCGGCCGGGGTATGGGCTCCGACCAGCGCGCGCTGCAGGACCACCGCCAGCGCCGCGGTGCCGATCGACCCGCCGACGCGCTGCAGGACGTTCAGCTGCGGAGTGGCGTGCGCGAGCTCGGATCGCTCCAGCGATGCGAACGCCGCCGCCATCGCCGGCATGAACGCGAACCCGATTCCGGCCCCGCGGATCAGCATCGCCACCGACAGCCACGTGACCGACGTGTGAGCGCCGATGAAGCCGAACGGCACCGTCGCGACCGTGGTCAGGATCACGCCGAACAGCGCCAGCGGACCGCCCCCCATGCGGTCTGACAGCTTGCCGGCCAGGGGCATCACCAGCGCCGCCCCGAGCCCCTGCGGCGCGGTCAGCAGGCCGGTGTCCACCACGCTCTCGTGGCGCACGCCCTGCCAGTAGAGCGGCAGCAGGATCATGCCGCCGAACAGCGCCGCGCCGAGGCAGAACATCGCGATCGAAGCCGAGGAGAACGTCGGGCGCCGGTACAGGCGGAGATCCAACAGGGGACGGGGGACCCGCAGCGCGTGCCTCACGAAGGTCGCGACCAGGGTCACCCCGAGCACGCACGGGAGGACCACCTTGACCGCCACGAAGCTGCCGGTGATGCCGACCTCGGCCAGTCCGTAGGTGATCAGCGGCAGCCCGGTCGCCATCAGCGCCAGCCCGAGATAGTCGAGGCGGTCGGTCGGCTCCGGCTTGATGCGCGGCAGCACCCGCAGCGCGGCGATCACCGCAACCACCCCGATCGGAAGGTTGACGAAGAAGATCCAGCGCCAGCTGGCGTGGTCGAGGATCAGCCCGCCGATCGTCGGACCGAGGATCGGGGCCAGCATCGCCGGCACGGCCACCACGCTCATCACCCGGCCCATCCGCTTGGGCCCGGCGGCATCGGCCATCATCAGCTGGCCGATCGGCAGGATCATGCCGCCGCCGATGCCCTGCAGCACGCGGAACACGATCAGCTCGGTGGTCGAGGTCGCCAGCCCGCAGAGCGCGGAGCCGGCGGTGAACAGCACCACCGAGAGGATGTAGACGGGCTTGGTCCCGAACCGGCGTGCCGCCCAGCCGGTGATCGGGATCACCGCGGCGAGCGAGAGCAGGTACCCCGTGACCACCCACTGGATCTCCGCGATCGAGGAATGGAGCTCGCGTCCGAGCGTCGCCAGCGCGACGTTGACGATCGTCGTGTCGAGGATCGACATGATCGAGCCGACGATCACCACGGCACTGATCCGCCACACGTAGGCGTCGATGCGGTCGGAGGCCTCGGGGGCTGGGGATCTGGGCATGAGCGCTGTGCAATCTCCGAAACGATTCGTACGGGTCCGGAAGATTAGGAACCGAACTATCCGCTGTCAACCCGTCCTACGGCTATCGTCAGTGGTCGATGACCACATTTGCCGACCTGGGCCTCGCCCCCGACCTCCTGGCCGCGATCCGGGATGTGGGCTATGAGGCGCCGAGCCCGATTCAGGAGCAGGCCATCCCGCCGCTGCTGGAGGGGCTCGACGTGATCGGCCAGGCGCAGACCGGTTCGGGCAAGACCGCGGCGTTTGGACTGCCCATGCTCCAGTACGTCGATCCCACCGAGGATGACGTCCAGGGGCTGGTGCTGACGCCGACGCGCGAGCTGTGCATCCAGGTCACCCAGGCCCTGCGCACCTACGGTAAGCGCAAGGGCGTCGACGTGGTGGCCGTGTTCGGCGGTGCGCCGATTCGCAGCCAGCAGGCTCAGCTGCGCGCCGGCGGTCAGGTCGTGGTGGGGACTGTCGGTCGCGTCAAGGATCTGATCTCCCGCCATTCCCTGATGCTGCACGCGTGCCGGTTCGTAGTGCTCGACGAGGCCGACGAGATGCTCGATCTCGGCTTCCTCGAGGACGTCGAGCGGATCATGGCCCTGACTCCCTCCAGCCGCCAGAGCGCGCTGTTCTCGGCGACGATGCCGCCCGAGATCCGCCGGCTCGCCGACCAGTACCTGTATGACCCGGTCACGATCAAGGTCAAGACCGACACTCTGACCGTCGACACGGTGGAGCAGTTCGCGCTCGAGGTGGCCGCCCGGGACAAGCCCGAGGCGCTGGCCGCCGTGCTGGAGGCCGAGCGGCCCGAACAGGCGCTGGTGTTCGTGCGCACCAAGATTCGCTGTGATCAGCTCTATCGCTCGTTGCGCGACCGCGGCATGAACGTCAAGGCCCTGCACGGCGACATGACGCAGGGATCCCGGGACGGCGTGATGATCTCCTTCAAGGAGGGACGCCTGCCGCTGCTGATCGCGACCGATGTGGCCTCCCGCGGCCTTGACATCTCCGGCATCTCTCACGTCATCAACTTCGACGTCCCGATGTCGCCGGACATCTACGTGCACCGGATCGGGCGCACGGGACGAGTGGGCCGCAGCGGGCGCGCGATCACCTTCTTCGAGCCCCGCCAGCAACGTGACATCCAGGCGATCGAGCGCCACGCCGGCGTCAAGCTGTCGCCCTGGGTCAAGGACGCCCACGTTGCTCCGACGCCGGTCAAGCCGCCGCCGCGCCGCCACTCCAAACCGCGGGTCTCCCCCAACG
Source organism: uncultured Solirubrobacterales bacterium (assembly GCA_963792735.1). Classification (GTDB taxonomy): domain Bacteria; phylum Actinomycetota; class Thermoleophilia; order Solirubrobacterales; family Solirubrobacteraceae; genus Palsa-465. The sequence goes on from CAWBXK010000001.1 coordinate 145,099, forward strand.
GGGACGGTCCCTCCCGCAAACTGATCGTGCTCGGTGGGCGGGCGGCCGGGCTCGAGCCGTCGGACATCATCCACGCCATCACCGCGGCCACGCAGCTCGACGGCGAGGCCGTCCGCAACGTGCGAGTGCTCGAGCGCTTCGCCTTCGTCGAGGTGCCCGACCAGGAGGCTGAGCGCGTCGTCGAGCTGACCGGCGGCACCGAGGTCCGGGGCCACGTGCTGCAGCTCGAGCCCGCCCGCGGCTGACCGCGACCCGCCCGGCGCCTGCGCGCCATTCGGCGGCGCAAGATCGCGCCCAACGCGACTTATCTGTGGCGGGCGGTGTTATCAGTGGTGCAAAGCCCGTCGCTCGGGCCCGGTCCACACCCTTGGAGGTAATCCGTTGCGATTGCATTCGCTTTTCTCGCGTCGCCCGTCGGCGTCGATGGTCGTCTCATTGGTCGCCCTGTTCGTGGCGCTCGGTGGCGCCAGCTATGCCGCGGTGTTCCTGCCCCCCAACAGCGTCGGCAGCGCCCAGATTCAGTTTCACGCGGTGAACGGCAACAAGATCGGGTTCCTCTCCGTCGGTTTCCGCAAGATCCAGTTCGGAGCGGTCGGGATCAGGCGGATCAACCCCAACCAGGTCCAGGCCCGCATCAACGGCGCGTGCGCGCCGTTCAGCGCGGTCAGCACGGTGGACGGCGCCGGCAACGTCACCTGCAACCCGACGCTGCCCGCTGAGATCGGCACCGGCACGGCCGCCACGACCGTCGGCACGACTGCGGCCACGGTCGCCAGCGCGCCGCTCCCCGGCGGCCCGTCCTACATGATCATGGCCAACCCACAGGCGGACGTCACGGCCGCGAGCGGACAGGTGCGGGTCGACTGCACCCTGGCGGCCGGTAGCTCGACGCAGACGCGCAGCGTGACCTTCCAGGGCGGCGCCACGCCGCATCAGCTCGGTTCGATGCCGCTCACGATCACGGTGCCCTCGGCCGTCAACGGCTCGACCGCGACGGTCAGCTGCCTCGAGACCCCCCCGGCCGGCGTTCCTGCGACCGTGACGGTGACCACCAACATCAACGCGATCCAGATCTCCAGCATCAGCACACCGGCTGCGGCCATGGCGCGCGCCGCGGCAGCGCGCAAGTAGACACCGCAGACTGCGTTATCAATGATCCGGGCGGCGCGGCCGTGTCGCCCGGATCATGGGTACTGTCAGCGCATGACTACAGCCAACATGAACACCAGTCTCGGCACGATCGCCGTCGAGTTCTTCGACGAGGACGCGCCCAAGACGGTCCAGAATTTCCGCAAGCTGGCCTCCGATGGCTTCTACGACGGCCTCACCTTTCACCGGGTGATCCCCGATTTCATGATCCAGGGTGGCTGTCCACGGGGGGACGGCACCGGCGGCCCCGGGTATCAGTTCGAGGACGAGTTCAACCAGCACAAGGTCGCTCGCGGTGCGCTGGCGATGGCCAACGCAGGCCCCAACACCAACGGTTCGCAGTTCTTCATCGTGACCATCGACGCTGCGCCGTGGCTCGACGGCAAGCACACCGTGTTCGGTCAGGTCACCGCCGGGATGGACGCGGTCGATGCGATCGAGGGGGTGCCCACGGGCGCCCAGGACCGGCCGACGGAGCCGGTCACGATCGAGTCAATCGAGCTCGATCCGGCTTAACGCCCAGCGTCGGTAGCCTTCCACCGCACCCGAGCAGGAGGAACAGATGGCGAGCGTCGAGCAACGGACGTCGGCTGACACCAACGGTTCAGCGAAGCGCACGATCCCGGTCGAGAACCCGGCCACCGGAGAGCTGATCACGACGATCCCCGTCCTCGGCGACGAGGCCCTGCAGGCGATGGCCGCCCGCGCCCGGGAGGCCTGGCCGCAGTGGGAGGCGATCGGTTTCGCCGGTCGGGCCCGGGTCATGCGCCGGGCCCAGAAGTGGATGTTGGACAACGCCGGCCGCGTGCTCGATGTCGTTGTCTCGGAGACGGGCAAGACCTACGAAGACGCGCAGATCGCCGATCTCGGCTACACCGCATCGGCGCTGGGATTCTGGGCCAAGCAGGGACCGAAGTACCTCCAGGACGAGCGGGTGCCCTCGTGGAACAACCCCGTCGCCGCGGGCAAGAAGCTGGTTCTGCGCTACGCCCCGCTCGGGGTCGTGGGGGTGATCGGGCCGTGGAACTTCCCGATCGCCAACTCGTTCGGCGACTGCATTCCCGCGCTGATGGCCGGCAACTGCGTGATCCTCAAGCCGAGCGAGGTGACCCCGCTGAGCTCGTTGCTGATGGCCGAGATGATGCGGGAGTGCGGACTGCCCGACGACGTCTTCCAGGTCGCCACCGGCGACGGGGAGACCGGCGCGGCGCTGATCGCGCAAGTCGACTGCGTGATGTTCACCGGCTCCAGCCGGACCGGCAAGGCGGTCATGAAGGCCGCCGCCGAAGCGCTGGTCCCCTGTTACCTGGAGCTGGGCGGTAAGGATCCGATGATCGTCTGCGCCGACGCCAACCTGGACCGCGCCGCCAACGCGGCGGCGTTCTACGCCATGAACAATGGGGGGCAGGTCTGCATCTCCGTCGAGCGCTGCTACGTCGAGGCCCCCGTCTACGACGAGTTCGTGCGCAAGGTGACCGATACCGTGGGCTCGCTGCGTCAGGGTGTGCCGACCGACGTCGGCACCGTCGACGTCGGGGCGGTCATCTTCCCGCCCCAGATCGATGTCGTGCAGGAGCACGTCCGTGACGCCGTGGAGAAGGGCGCGAAGGTGCTGACCGGAGGGCACGCGCGCAGTGGGCCGGGACGCTTCTTCGAGCCGACCGTGCTGGTCGACGTCGACCACTCGATGAAGTGCATGCAGGAGGAGACCTTCGGCCCGACGCTGCCGATCATGAAGATCGCCGACGCCGAGGAGGGTGTGCGGCTGGCCAACGATTCGGACTACGGCCTGCAGGCCAGCGTCTGGACCAGCGACATCGAGCGCGGGGAGCAGTTGGCCCGCCGGATCGAGGCGGGGGTGGTGTGCGTCAATGACGCCCAGGTGAACTACACGGCGCTGAACCTGCCGATGGGCGGCTGGAAGACCTCGGGCATCGGCACTCGTCACGGCGCCAACGGGATCCGCAAGTACACGAAGATCCAGTCGCTGCTCGTGACTCGCCGCGCGCTCAAGCGCGAGCCGTTCATGTTCCCCTACACCGCGCGCAGCACGATGATGCTGCGCCGCATGTTCAAGCTGCTCTACGGCCGCGGCACGCGGGACTGACGTCAGGAGCTGACGCAGGCCGGTATCGACAGCGACTGCCAGGCCAGCCGCGCTCTTCCCTCCGGTCGCGTCAGGTGCTGTTGGAGCGTCTTGATCGCGATCACCGGGTCGTTGCCGGCCTTGAGGTCCTTCAGCGTCGCGCGCAGGGCCCCCACCTCGGCGGCGGTGGCGTTCGTCGCATCGCGGTAGCGGCCGGCCATGTCGCTGGGCGGATGCAGCTCGCGCAGGTTGGTGAGCTCGGGACCCAGCGCCGCCAGGCCCCGGCGCAGATAGCTCGACTCGCCGCTCGGCGCCGTGGGGGTGGGAATCCGCGCGGTCTGTCGCTGGGCCAGTCCGCAGATGCGCCCCGCGCCGGTGCGCAGCTGGCTCGCCGACAGCGAGCTGCCGCCGCAGCCTCCGAGCCCGAGCGCGATCACGACGGCGATCGCTGCCCGACACCTCATCGCAGCTCCACCCCGAGCAGGCGCTCCATCTCGGCGACGGTCTGCGCGGAATCGGTGTGGTGGATCGTGGCCATTCCGAGCTCAGCGGCGGGCTTGAGGTTGAACGGCAGGTCGTCGACGAACACGCACTCCTCGGGCGCCAGCTCGAGCCGCTGCGCGCCGAGCTCGTAGATCTCCCGGGCCGGCTTTCGCATCCCGACCTCACCGGAGATCACGATCCCATCGAACAGCTCGGCCAGGAGCGGTCGGTCATACCGTCTCGTCCCCCACGAGTTCGAGATCAGGCCGGTGCGGATCCCGGCCCGGCGCGCTTGCCGCACTGCCGTGAGCATCACCGAGTCCGGGCTTCCGCCGGCGAACATCCGGTCGATCAATCCGGGGGCTGGAACGCCGAGGATCGCCGCGAACAATGGCTCGAACTCGTCCTCCGCAAGGGCGCCGGTCTCGAGGGCGATCAGCAGCTCGCGGCTCTCCTCGTGACTGCGAAAGTGCTCGCCCACGGTCTCGGGCGACAGCCCCTCGGCTTCGCAGAAGGCGCGGAACGCATCGAACACGTTGGTGGTCATCACGCCGCCCCAGTCGACCAGCAGGCCGCGGTAGCTAGAAGCCATGCCGGGTTACGTCGAGCGCGCGTCGGGCGATCTCCACCACCCCGTCGCCGAACGTCTTCAGGTAGGGATCGTCGGTGGCTCCCGTGATCGCTCGCTTGTAGTTGCCCTCCATGAACGCCACGGCTTTCCACAGCGCCAGCGTGACGTACCAATCGAGCGCCTGCACCGAACGTCCCGACCGCTCCTCGTAGCGCGCCACCAGCTCCTGGCGGGTGGGGAATCCCGGCCGGGAGGTGACCCCCTGCAGGTTGAACCGGTTGTTGGCCGGATCGCCGGCCTGGGTCCAGTGGATCATCATGTAGCCGACGTCGGCCAGTGGGTCGCCGATCGTCGCCATCTCCCAGTCGAAGATCGCGATCAGCTGGGCCGGGGCGCCGGGGGCGAGCATCACGTTGCCGAGCCGATAGTCGCCGTGCACGATCGTGGCGGGGGGAGATTCCGGCAGATTCGCCGACAGCCAGCTGCCCACCGCTTCGAACTCCTCGATCTCACGGGTCTGGTTGTGCTCCCACAGGCCGGTGAAGCGTCTCAGCTGTCGCTCCAGGTACCCGCTGGGCTTACCGAAGCCGTCGAGCGGCAGGGCGCGCCAGTCCACGTCGTGCAGCTCCACGAGGGCATCGACCAGCTCATGCGCGATCCGCTCGCGCTGCGTCGGATTGTCCAGCGCGGCCGGGATCGTCTGCGTGAGCACCTCGCCCCGGACCTGCTCCATGATGTAGAACGGGGCGCCGATCACGCCGGTGTCCTCGCAGGTGGCCAGGACCCTCGGGGTGCGGACGGAGGTCGCCTCCAGCGCGCCCAGGAGCCGGGCCTCGCGCAGAACATCGTGCGCGCTGGGCGGCAACGGTCCGCGGGGCGGGCGTCGCAGCACCACGCCGGTGGAGAGCGCGAAGGTCACGTTCGAGTGTCCGTCGCCGATCGGCTTCGCGGATAGGTCGGATGGAGCCTCCAGGCCTGCGGCGGAGAGAAACTCCCGCAACGGCTCCAGCACGAGCAGCGGATCACGCTTGTTGGCGGCTCCCTGCTCGTACGTCGCGACGATGTCGTCGGGGGCGACCGTGGCGCTCATGTGATCGCGGAGGGTACCGCCCGCCGGCGCGTCCGGCTCCGGCGACGGGCGGCGCCGCCACCGGGGTGGCGCCGCCCTCCGGGTCGTCCGGCCGGGTCAGAAAGCTTGGTCTCAGGCGGCGACTGGCACGCGAGGCGAGAGCTCGCGGTCAAATTGCCAGCCGATCAGCTGCTCGCGGTCACCGGCGAGTCCGACGACGGTCGCGCCCGTCTGCAGCTCGATCGCCGCCAGCAGCTTCGCGAGCCGGTCGCGGACCGCGCCCCCGGCGGCGGAGTCGTCGAACGCCCACTGCGCGTCCTCGTCTCCCAGCAGCACGGTGACCCGGTCTGGCTCCATGGCCGCGATCTCCGCCAGCAGTTCCGAGTCCGATACTGCGAGTCCGAAGATTGCAAGTAGATCGCTCATGGCGGGGAGTCTCGTTCGCGCGCGTAAAGCAATCCTGAATGCCGGCGAACAATTCTCTCTCGCCGGCTCGGGGTAGGACGCCGATGCGGCTGCTGGGGGTGAGTAGGCTCGAAGGCGACCATGCCAGAGTTGCCCGAAGTGGAGATCACCGCGCGCTTGATCGGCTCGGCGATCAGCGGCACGCGGGTGCAGTCGGCGCTGGCCCCCGGCATCAACGCGCTGAAGACCTACGATCCGCCGCTGGCGTCGATCGAGTCGCGTCGCGTGGCTGGAATCAGACGCCGGGGCAAACTGTTCCTGGTGGACTTCGAGGACGAGCTCACGCTCCTGATCCACCTCATGTCGGCGGGTCGTCTGCAACTGTTCGACACGCGGGCGTCGCTGCGTGACCGGGCCTCGCGCCTGCTGATCCGCCTTGACGACGGGCGCGAGCTGCGCCTGCGGGAATTCGGCACCCGCCAGGCCGCCTGGGTCAAGCTGCTCACCCCCGAGGGCCTGGACAGCGAGGAGACACTCGCCACGCTGGCCCCGGACGCGTATCCCGATCCCCCGCCCCTGACACCGCGGCTGGATGCACCGCGCCCCCTGCACGGCCTGCTCCGCGACCAGCGCGTGCTGGCGGGGATCGGGCGCTCCTGGGTCGACGAGATCCTCCACGCCGCCCGGTTATCGCCGTTCAAGCGCGGCTCGGAGCTCAGCGACGAGGAGGCCGACCGCCTGCGCGAGGCGATGATCGCCAAGCTCGGCGGCGCGATCGAGTACTACGAGGCGAATCTGGCGCTGCCGATCCCCGACAAGCTGCCGATGCCGCTCGCGATCCATCGTCGCAACGGTGAGCCCTGCCCCCGCTGTGGGGACGCGCTGGAGGCGGTCTTCTACGAGGACTACGTGATGTGCTACTGCCCCACCTGCCAGACCGATGGCAAGCTGCTCAAGGACCGGCGGCTGTCGCGCCTGCTGAAGTAGCGTAGGCAGTGGACCAGGAAGTAGTAGCGGCGGCACAGCTTCTGCGGTAGCCTTGGGCCCGGGCCGAGGGAGCGTCGGCACACACGACAATCGGGGGTCTACGATGTTGCGAAGGTTGCGGTGTGGTTGGTCGGTCTCGGCGCTGAGCGCCGGTGTCCTGTTGACACTTCCGGCGGGAGCGCTCGCCGCGTCGGTGAACATCGGCTCGACCTTCGTCGGAGGGTCCGCATTCAACCCGCCGGCAACGTACGTCGTGGTCTCGACCGCCACGGGCTCTCCAAGCTACGTCGTGCCCAACGACGGCTCTCGGATCACCTCGTTCTCGATGCAGGGCGGTCCCGGCCAGGTCAAACTGAAGGTCATGCGCAAGACGACGACGGTCGGCAAGTGGAAGGTCATCGGGCAGAGCTCGGCGGTGACGTTGGTCTCAGCCGTTAACAGGTTCTCCACATCGGTCGCGGTCCATCCCGGCGACGTCCTCGGACTGACCGACGTCTCGACAAGCGGAACTGCCCCGATCTTCGCCCCGGGCTTCGCTGCCGGCGATGTTCTGGCTGTCGCCCCCGGCGACGCTGCGGTGGGCTCGCTCTACTCGGGCAGCAATTCAGGCGGTGGATTCCGGCTCAACGTCTCGGCCACGGTCCAGCTTCGCCCAGTCGTCACACTCCTCAGCGCAAAGTCCGGGCCCGCCGCCGGCGGCACCCCGGTGACGATCACCGGCCGTAACTTCACCGGCACTACGGCGGTCAAGTTCGGTACCACTCCGGCGAAGAGCTTCAAGGTCGTGTCCAATACCCGCATCGACGCGGTGGCTCCAGCTGGAACGGCCGGCACCACGGTCGATGTCGGGGTGAGCTCAGCCGGCGGGACAAGCACCCCGGTCGTGGCGGATCGCTACACGTTCACCTAGGAGGGGCGGCCAACGACTTGCCGGTAGTCTGCGCTCTGTGGTGGCATGCCTCTGCAACCAGGCGACCAGGCGCCGGACTTCACGCTTCCCGATCAGGACGGGAATGACGTCTCGCTGTCGGGACTGCGGGGCAAGAGCGTGGTGCTCTACTTCTATCCCAAGGCCGACACGCCCGGATGTACCACCCAGGCCTGCGGGGTGCGCGACCACCGCACCGATTACGAGAGCGCCGATGCGGTGGTGCTCGGGGTCTCGCCGGACCCGGTCAAGCGGACCGCCGCCTTTGATCAGAAGTACGACCTGGGTTTCCCGCTGCTCGCCGACGAGCAGCACACCGTCGCCGAGGCCTACGGTGTCTGGGCCGAGAAGTCGATGTACGGACGCAAGTTCATGGGCAATGAGCGCACGACGTTCGTGATCTCGCCCGACGGCACCATCAAGGACGTGTTCCGGAAGGTCAAGCCGGCCGAGCACGACGCGCTCGTGCTGGGCGCGCTGGGCGGATCCTGAGCCGGCCCGCCATCGTCGGCCGGGGACATCAGGGTTGTAGTCTGGACGCGGCTTGGTGTTGATCGAAAGGGGAGGGCATGCGCGTGAGGATGCTGGTGACAACGGTGTGTGGCTTTCTGCTGTGCCCGTTTGCCGGGGCCGGTGTGGCGGCCGCCCAGGGGCCGCCTGGTGTTGGCTCAGTCCGGGTGCTGCACGCTCGCGCCACTGCGGCCCCGGTATGCGGGAGCGTCACCACGGCGCCGACCTACAAGCACGTGATTCTGATCTTGGAGGAGAACAACGCCTACGGGAATATCGTCGGGTCCTCCTCGGCGCCCTACATCAACCGCGTGATCTCGTTCTGCGGGTTGGCCACCAACTACCACAACATCACCCATCCCAGCCTGCCCAACTACATCGGCCTCACCGACGGAGGCTCCCTGGCCACGTTGCAGCCGTTCCTCGGCGACTGCACCCCATCTGCCAATTGTGAGTCAACGTCGGGCAACATCTTCAGACAGGCGACCTTCAAGGGTGGGTACAAGGCGTACGCCGAGTCGATGCCGACCCCGTGCGACACAGCGAACGCCGGGTTTTATGCGCCGAAACACAATCCGGCGGTCTACTACACCGACCTGACGAACTGCGCGAGTCAGGACGTCCCACTGGGTACGGTGGGCAACTCCCCGTTGCTGCAGGACTTCTCGAGCGAGGCGACGGCTCCGGCCTTCGCGTTCGTGACGCCCAACCTGTGCAACGACATGCACGGGGCGAAGGGCTGCCCGAGCAATCTGATCCTCACCGGCGACAACTGGCTGAAGTCATGGCTGCCAAGGATCACCTCGAGTCCCGTGTACGCCGGCGGTGACACCGCCATCTTCATCGTGTGGGACGAGGGGGAGCCGGGAACTCGGGGCGAGAACTGCGCGACTCACCTCACCGACGAGAGTTGCCACGTGCCGGCCATCGTCGTCGCCCCTTCGGTCAAGCGCGGTGCCCAGGTCAGCACGCAGTTCACCCACTACTCGCTGCTGAAGACCGCCGAGGACCTTTTGGGCCTTCCCGAACTGGGCCTGGCCCGTTCGGCGACGAGCATGCTCTCGGGGTTCAACCTCTGACCCTCGGTCACTGAAACGCGCGCCCCGGGCGCCGGGCGGCCGATGGACCCTCGTGCGCCTCGGGCGAGCTACTGAAGGCCCTCGCGCGCCTCGCGCACGAGCGTCACGGCCTCGGGGAAGATGACCGCCATCACCGACCGCAGCTGCTCAGCCTGCTGCTCGGTGGTTCCCTGGATGTTGGCCCGGTTCATCGCCGCCACGGTCAGATCGACCGCGAGCTTGATCGCGTTGTCGGCCCAAGCGAGCCGCTGCGCGCCCTGCATCTGCTCGGCGAACTCTCCGAGCCGACGCTGCAGATCATCCGGATCACCGAACATCCCGCCAAAGCCGCTTCCTTCCATGGCTCAATGGTAGCTCGCGTGGACCGCGGGCGCGAACGCCCCGCGATCACGCATGCTCATCCCCCGCGCCGGGCCTGGACGGCGATCGTCCCCCCGCGCCCGACCATCCCCGCGATCAGCTCGGTCAGGCCCGCAACCGGTGCCAGCGGCGCCGCGAGCATCGTCACGGCCAGATCCCGCGACCGCAGTGGCGCGTTTCGTTTCAGCACGTTGTAGAGATAGGCGGGATGCTCGGTGACGCGGCTGGCCAGCGACTGCCACATCCCGAACGGATTGTGCTCCAGCAGCACATGGTGGACGCCCAGCACCGTGTACCCGCAACGGCTCAGCAGCGCAGTGATCCCGGCCGGGGTGAAATGGGTCCGGTGGCGGGGGACGTCCAGGTGAAACCAGCGCTCCGCGCCGATCTGGGCCTGAACGCTGGCCAGGTTGGGGATGCCGACGAGCAGACCGCCGCCGGGCTTCAGCCACGCGGCGATCCGCGTGAGCGCCTCGCCAGGACGGTCGAGGTGCTCCAGGACGTGCCAGAGCGTCACGGCATCCAGCGAGGCGGACTCGACTCGGGCGCTCTCGATGCTCACGGGGAGGACCGGCACACCCCGTCGCGCGCTGCATTCGATCCCCCGCCGGGCGGGCTCGATCCCGTACGCGTCGTAGCCGGCGGCTCGGGCCGCGGCCACGAACCGCCCCTGCCCCGCGCCGGCATCAAGCAGGCGCCCGCCGGGCGGAGCGAGGGCCCGCAGCAGCCGCAGGCGCTGCGCGTCAAAGCGCCCCAGGAGCGGCCTCGCGGCGCGATACAAGCGGGGCCGGCCGGCCCGATAGGCGCCCGAGTCGTGCAGCCCGGGCTCTGGCGGTCCGCCGGTGATCGCCGTCGCGCAATGCGGGCAACGCCAGAGCTCAAAGCTGCGCCCCGACAGCGCTGGCTCCGAGGCGCCGACCGATCTCCACAGCGTCAGCGCGCCGCCGCACGCGGGGCACGCGGCGCGGTCGCTGTCGCGGTTCGGCACGGCGGCTAGCATACGGGCGCCCGATGAACACCGACCAACAGCTCCTCTACGAAGCGCGCGTCCGCAACCGCCAGGCAATCGTCGCCCTGTTGGCAGGGGTGCTGCTGGTCGCCGCCGCCGCCGTCCAGCTCGGCGGCCCCCACACCACGGTCGACGAGCTGACGCTCGATCTGATCACGGCTCACAAGCGGTTCCCCCTCGATCTGATCGCCTCGGTGATGAACGGCGTCGCCTCGCTGCTGATCGCCTGGACGCTGACCTTCCTGTATCAGGCGTCCCGCGCGCGCAGCGATTACGTGAAGCCCTACGTGAAGGGAATCGCGATCGCGGGCGGATCACTCGCGGCGCTCACCGGCGTGGTGTACGCGATCATCGTCGCGATCAAGGTCAACGACTTCGTCAGCACCGGCTCTCAGACCTACGCCGAGGCCAACCGCCTGACCAACTCCTCCGGGTTGCTCGTACTGCAGCTGCTCGGCCAGGCGGCTGCACTGCTGCTCGCGGTTGGATTCGTGCTGGTGTCGCTCAACGCGATGCGCCAGGGCCTGCTGACCCGCTTCATGGGCTATCTGGGCATGTTCGCCGGCGCCCTGGTCCTGTTCCAGATCGTGCAGATTCCGGTGGTCCAGGGCTACTGGCTGGCGGCGCTGGCGTACCTGTTCTCCGGGCGCTGGCCCACCGGGGTGCCGCCGGCATGGCGCTCCGGCCGGGCCGAGCCGTGGCCCTCCTCGGCCGATATGCGCGCCCGCCGGGCCGCCGGTGCCGGTGCCGGCGCCGGCAACGGGCGCGGCAAGCGCCCCGTCGCGCCCCAGCCGCAGCCCGCCGGGGCGCCCGCTCCGGCCGCCGGCCGGACCCGGGCCTCGACGCCCAAGCGCAAGCGCAAGCGCCGCAGTTAGCGTCAAACCGGGCCGGAAATACCAAAGTCCGGCGTAGTGGGCTCGCGCCCGGCGACGAGCGGTGACCGCTCGTCGCGCCCGACCGACCGCTCGCGGCGCGCGGCACGCCGTTCAGCGATCAGTGGGTTGCCGTCCGGACCTGCGCGGGGGAGGTTTCTCTCAGTCTCGTCAACCCCACGTGTTAGGAGGAGAGAGATGGAAGCAAATCGTCTGCCCCGCGAAGCCGACGTGGCTCCGGCGGCCGATCCGACCGGCGGCCGGGCCGCCGGCTGGACTCCCGCCGACCCCGGACCCCTCGGCCTGGCCGCATTCGCCGGCACCACGTTCGTGCTCAGCATGATCAACGCCGGCCTGGTCGGGACGCAGAAAATGCCGGGCGGGGGACTGCTGCCCTTGGTGGCGGCGCTGGCACTGGCCTACGGAGGGGCAGCTCAGCTGGTGGCGGGGATCTGGGAGTTCCGGACCGGCAACACGTTCGGGGCGGTCGCGTTCTGCTCGTACGGAGCGTTCTGGATCTCGTTCTACTTCGTCGTGCATTCGGTGGCGGCGGACGCGCCGACCGAGGTGTTCAGCGGGCTCGGGCTGTACCTGTGGATGTGGGGGATCTTCACCACCTACATGTTCGTCGCGTCGCTGCGGACCTCGGGCGCGGTCGCGGCCGTGTTCTTGCTGCTGGCGATCACCTTCATCGTTCTCGGCATCGGCAACTCATCGCTGGCCGGGACGACGAATGTCACCAACGGCACGATCAAGCTGGGTGGGTACCTCGGGATCGTCACGGCGATAGCGGCCTGGTATGCCTCGTTCGCCGCGGTGATCAATTCGACCTTCGGTCGGACGGTGGCACCGGTCTTCCCGCTGAGCCGCTGACGATAGGTACCTAAGGCCGAGCGGTCTGGGGTACAACTAGGAGTACAGACAGCCGCACATCCGCGGCCAGCCAGGGCGCCGGTGGCCTCACCGGCGCCCGTCGGCTGACCGGGTGCGAGACGCCCAGTTAGAAGGAGAGGCTTGCAATGGCAGACACGGCATCGACCGAGACCGGCGACAGCACGCTCGAGCAGCAACTCGATGAGATGTTGGACATCGAGAAGTTCGATCCGCCCGAGGACTTCAAGAAGCGTGCGCTACTGAACGATCCCGCGGTCTACGAAGAGGCCGACGGTGACTGGAAGGGGTGGTGGGTCAAGCAGGCCAAGGAGCTGCATTGGTTCAAGGAGCCAGAGCAGGACGTCGACGACTCCAACCCGCCCTTCTACAAGTGGTTCGCCGACGGCAAGATCAACGCCTCCTACAACTGCGTCGATCGGCACGTCGAGGCCGGCAACGGCGATCGCGTGGCCTACTACTGGCGCGGCGAGGAGGGCGAGGAGCGCGAGATCACCTACGCCGACCTGCACCGCGATGTGCAGCGCCTGGCCAATGCGCTCAAGGACCTCGGCATCGAGAAGGGCGACATCGTCGGTATCTACCTGCCGATGATTCCCGAGGTCGCCGTCGCGATGCTGGCGTGCGCGCGGATCGGCGCTCCCCACAACGTGGTCTTCGGAGGCTTCTCCGCCGACTCGGTCAAGGAGCGCATGGAGTTCTCCGAGGCCAAGGCGCTGATCACCGTGGACGGCGCGCGCCGCAAGGGAAAGACCGCTTCGATCAAGGAGCAGGTCGATAAGGCCATGGGTGAACTGAAGAGCCTCGAGCACATCGTCGTGGTCAAGTCCACCGACACCGACTGCGAGATGAAGGAGGGTCGGGACGTCTGGTACCACGAGATCTGCGAGGCCGCCGATGACGAATGCGCGGCCGAGGAGCTCGACGCCGAGCATCCGCTGTTCGTGCTCTACACCAGCGGCTCGACGGCGAAGCCCAAGGGAGTGCTGCACACCACCGGCGGATATCTCACCGGCGTCAGCGCCACCCACCGCTACGTGTTCGATCTTAAGCCCGAAGAGGACGTCTTCTGGTGCTCGGCCGACGTGGGCTGGGTGACCGGGCATTCCTACATCGTCTACGGCCCCCTGGCCAACGGGGCCACCAGCGTGATGTACGAAGGCGCGCCGGACTACCCGCACAAGGGGATCTGGTGGGAGCTGTGCGACCACTACAAGGTCAGCCTGTTCTACACCGCCCCGACCGCCATTCGCGCTTGCATGAAGTGGGGCGTCGAGCACGTGGAGAAGTTCAACCTCGAGAAGCTGCGGCTGCTGGGCACGGTCGGCGAGCCGATCAACCCGAAGGCGTGGCTGTGGTATCACAAGGTGGTCGGCGGCGAGCGTTGCCCGATCGTCGACACCTGGTGGCAGACCGAAACCGGCGCGATCATGATCACGCCGCTTCCGGGGATCGTCTCCACCAAGCCAGGGTCCGCGACGCGTCCCTTCCCCGGCGTCCAGGCCGACGTCGTCGACGAGCGCGAGGGCAAGCCGTTGGACGAGGGGCAGGGACTGCTGGTCCTGCAGCGGCCCTGGCCGTCGATGCTGCGCACGCTCTACAAGGAGGACGACCGGTTCGTCGAGACGTACTTCTCCAAGTTCGGCAACGACACCTACGTGGTCGGTGACGCCGCGCGCAAGGACAAGGACGGCTACTTCTGGATCATCGGGCGGATCGACGACGTGGTCAACGTATCGGGACACCGCCTCTCGACCGCCGAGGTCGAGTCGGCGATCGTCTCGCACGGCAAGGTCGCCGAATCGGCGGTGATCGGGCAGGTCGACGAGGACTCCGGTCAGGCGATCTGCGCGTTCGTCACCCTGGAGGGTGATCTGGAGGGCACAGACGAGCTGATCGAGGAGATCCGCGCTCGCGTCGCGGACCGGATCGGGAAGTTCGCCCGTCCCAAGCGGATCATCTGGGCCGACGATCTGCCCAAGACCCGCTCCGGGAAGATCATGCGCCGGCTCCTGCGCGACATCGCCGACGGTCGCGCGCTGGGCGACGTCACAACGCTGCGTGACCCCGACGTGATGTCCCAGCTCGAGGGCAAGATCAAGGAGGAGCAGAAGGCCGAGCAGTAGCCGCCCGTCCTGGGCACGGCCGCCGCCGCGCTCGCGTCAGACGCTCAGGCGTCGACCGAGCTCGGCGGCGTGCCTGCGGGCGACCGGGACCGCCGCTCCGCCGCCGAAGATCAGCTCCGCGGTGCCGCCGAGCACGGGCCGCAGCTCGACCGCGTTGCGGAGGTTGGCGACGTACTGGCGGTGCACTCGGATGAACCCGAACGGCTCCCAGCGGCGCTCGATCTCCGACAGCGTCGCGCGCAGCAGATAGCGGCCGTCGGTGGTCACGATCCGGACGAAGTCGCCGTAGGACTGGACGTAATCGATCGCGCTGCGGGAGAGCAGCCGCGTCGAGCCACCATGGGCGTTGGCGACCGCGACCATCTCGTTGTCGGCGGCGGCCGCTGCGGGCTGGCGACCGGCGGGGTGCTCCTCGACCGCGGGCGCCAGCTCGACCGCGGCGGCGACCCGCTCCAGCGCATCGTCGACGCGGTCACGGCCGACGGGCTTGCGCAGATAGTCGAGGGCGTGCAGCTCGAACGCCTCGACCGCCGCGCTGTCGTAGGCGCTGACGAAGACGAGCTGGGGGGCCCGCGCGAATCGGCGCAGCACGCGCCCCAGCTCGATCCCGTCGAGATCGGGCATCCGGACGTCAAGGAAGATCGCGTCGTAGGTCTGGCTCGAGGCCTTGACCAGCGCGTCGTGGCCGTCGCAGGCGCACTCCACCTCCTTGACGCTCGGAGAGCTGCGCAGCATCCGGGCCAGATCCTCCAGCTGCGTGCGCTCGTCGTCGACGGCCAGGATCGTCAGCCGGTCGCTGCTCATCCGACCGCGACCAGGGGCGAGCGCGCGCCGTTGACGCCCTCGAGATTGGGGACCGTCATCACCGCGGTGGTGCCGTGGCCGAGCTCTGAGTCGATCCGCAGCGCGTAGCGCTCGCCGAACGTCGCGCGCAGACGCGCGTCGACGTTGGAGACGCCGATTCCGCCGCCCGCCCCGGCCAGCACGGCGGGCACCCGCTCGGGAGCGATTCCGGCGCCGTCATCGCTGACCCGCAGCTCCACATCGCTGCCGTGCAGGCGCGAGGCGATCACGATTCGGCCTGTGCCGGCACGCTGCTCCACTCCGTGGCGGACGGCGTTCTCGACCAGCGGCTGCACCGACATCGCCGGCACCACCGCGCCCTCGGTGAGCGCCGCGATCTCGAAGGTGACGTGCAGGCGATCCCGGAAGCGAGCCTGCTCCAGTCGCAGATAGCGCTTGACGTGGTCGAGCTCCTCGGCCAGCGTGACGTAGGAGCGGGCGTCACGGAACAGGTACCGCGTGAACTCGGCGAAGTCGATCAGCCGCTCGCGCGCCTCCTCGGGACGCGCGTGAATGTCGCCGGCCACGGCGGCCAGGGCGTTGTAGATGAAGTGCGGTGAGATCTGTGCCCGCAGCGCCCGCAGCTCGGCCTGCGCCAGGCGCTCCTCGTGCTCGTGCAGGACCGACAGCTCCACTTGCGCGGAGACCAGGCTCGCGACCTCCTGCACCACCCGCACCTGATCACGACGCGGGCGTCCGACTGACCGGTAGAACGCGATCAGGGTCCCCGCCCGCTTGTCCTGCACGGTCAGCGGCGCCAGCGCGGCCGAGCGCAGCGGGCAATTCGGGTCTGAGGAGATCAGCCGCGGCACGATGTGCATGCGGTCGTCGGGAGTGCGCTCGAGCAGGCGTGACAGCAGATCCCCGGGCCGGACCTGCTCGCGGCCCTCACCGTCGATCGCCAGCACCGAGCGCGTGTCGGCCAGCGCGACCGCCGCCGCCCCGGTCAGCGCTCTGAGGTGCGGCACGGCCTGGGCCGCCGAGCGGGAGTGAATTCCCCCGCGCAGGTGGGGCAGAGTCGAAGTTGCGGCGTGCAGCGCCCACTGCATGGCGATCGCCTCGGGAGCGCTCGGAGTACGCCGCCGGGCGCGGATGATCCGCCACGCCGTGGCGATCACGGCGGCAGCCGCGATGCCGAGCACTACCCCTTCTCCGAACATCGTCAAACCGGTCTAAGCCTACCTCGGCACGGCGCGCCGAAAACCTGAGCATGATCTCAGTCCATCGGGCATGATTGAGCGATGAGCTCCCCACACCGCTTCTCCTCCTACGAGCAGGCCTGCGCCGAGCACCGCTGGCAGGTACCCGAGCGCTACAACATCGCTGCCGACGTCTGTGACCGCCACCCGCGTGAAACGCCGGCGATGATCCACGAGGACTTCCGCGGTAACGTCCGCCGCGTCGACTGGGGCGAGCTGCAGGACATCTCCAACCGCTTCGCCAATGTGCTCGCCGCTCACGGCGTGCAGCGAGGCGACCGAGTCGCGATGCTGTTGCCGCCGACGCCCGAGACGGCGGCTGCGTTCTTCGGCACCTGGAAGGTCGGCGCGATCCTGCTGTCGATGTCGGTGCTCTACGGCGACGACGGAATTCGCCACCGGCTGACCGATTCGCAGGCCAAGGTGCTCGTGACCAACCGGGACAACGCGGACCGCATGGAGCGCTCGCTGGTGGAGCATGTGCTGATCCTCGACGACGAGCTGCTCAGTCGCGGCTCGGCCGAGTTTGACGTCGTCGACACCGCGGCCGACGACCCGGCGCAGCTGTACTACTCCTCGGGGACGACGGGGCTGGCCAAGGGCATTCTGCACGCCCACCGCTACATCCTCGCCCACGAGGAGTTCGTCTACTGCCACGACGTCCAGGACGGCGAGCTGTTTCACGGCATGGGCGAGTGGGCCTGGGCGGCCGGGATCGCGCCGCTGCTGGGACCCTGGCGCTACGGCGCGGTGCAGGCCGTGTACCAACGCGAGGGCGGCTTTGATCCGGCCAAGCAGCTGGACTTCCTCTCGCGCCACGAGGTCACCAACGTGTTCGGCACGCCCACGGCAATCCGCTCGATGATGTCGATCTCCGATGCCGGGAAGCGCTACCCGCAGAAGTTCCGCATCGTCTGCTCGGCCGGCGAGCCGTTGAATCCCGAGGCGATCCGCTGGGTCCGTCAGCAGTACGGCGTTACCGTACTCGATTTCTACGGCCTCACCGAGTCATACCCGCTGTGTGCCAACTACCCGTTCATGGAGGTGCGCGAGGGCTCGATGGGCAAGCCGATGCCGGGCTGGGAGGTGGCGATCCTCGACGAGGACGAGCGGCCGGTGGCCCAGGGCGAGCGGGGCGAGATCTGCCTGCGGGCGCGCTCCAACCCGCACTATCCCCTGGGTTACTGGAACCGGCCACCGGAGGACAGCGAAGAGACGTTCGGCGGCGATTGGTTTCACACCAAGGACGCGGCCGCGACCGACGAGGACGGCTACTACTGGTATGAGGGCCGCGCGGACGACGTGATCATCTCGGCCGGCTACCGGATCGGCCCGTTCGAGGTCGAGTCGGCGTGCCTCGAGCACCCGGCGGTGGCCGAGGCGGCCGCCGTGGCCGTGCCCGACGAACGCCGCGGCAACGTGGTCAAGGCGTTTGTGGTGCTGGCGGCCGGGCACGAGCCCAGCAGTGCTCTGGCGGACGAGATCAAGGCCTTCGTCCGCGACCACCTGTCGGCCTACGCCTATCCGCGCCAGGTGGAGTTCGTCTCCGATCTCCCCAAGACCCTGACCGGGAAGATCCGGCGGATCGAGCTACGTCAACGAGAGGTGGAGAGCCGCGCCCGGTCCTGAGCTGCCGCCGTGACGTGCTCATCTGCGCCCGATCGGCGAGCTTGCCGTAGGTGTGTCGGGATCGGCCCACCCCCCGTGGCGCTGGCGGCAAACCCCTCGTTCGGCACACAATCGGGCGCGGATGTGTCCGCCGCCCTGCGCCGAAAACGTCTCGGTGCGCCGCTAGTGGGAGCGCTTGGTCGCCTGCTTCTTCGCTGACGGAAACACCGAACTTCCAAACGACTTCCGGTCGGCGGCGTAACCCAGATACGGCAGGCCGAAGATGTCCTCCAGCGTCCGCAGCAGCGTGAAGTGATCGGCCGGCGTGACGTCGCTGCCACCCCTGTGCGCGAACGGAGAGAGGATCAGCCCTCCGGTGCGGCCGCCGCCGGGTCCGGGCTGGGCGCTGCCGCCGGGGTTGGTCGTATTGAGGTAGGTACAGCAGGCCCTCGAGTCGCTGATTGGTGGCTTCGTCGTCGCTGGACCCCCTGCTCCGCTCAGCCGCCCCCCGCCGCCACCTTTGCCTGCATGCGCATCTCGGCCAGGATCCGTTCCAGCCGGGGCTCGGCGTCGGTGTCGACGTGGATCATCGTGGCCGCCACGGCCGGGTGCACGGCGGCGATCCGCGCATGCATCTCGTGGGCCACGGCGCGGTAGCTCGGATGGCCCTCGCGGCCGGAGCGCAGCTCGATCAGCTGCATCGCCTCGCGGGCATTGAGGTCGAGGATGAAACGCAGCCGGTAGCCGAGGCACAGCGCATACGGCGCGGCGCTGGCCAGGCCGGCATCGGCCAGCCGCTCATAGGCGAGCCGGGAGGTCTCCAGCGCCAGCCGGTAGGAGTCCCCGACGCCGGCCAGCTGCACCTGCTCGGGCACGCCCGCACCGAGATCGGGAGTGAGGGCCTGCCACTGCACGGTCAGCATCCGGTGGCGTTGCAGGTCACGGAACGCGCCGTAGTCAGACACGATCTCAAACCGGTAGCGCAGTGCCTCAAAGCCGCGTCCGGGGCGGTGGCGGCGGTTGGACCTCGGCCCGACCAGGTCTGACAGAAGGGCGGCACGCTCGGCGTTGCCCAGCGCCTCGACGCTGCGGCGGATGACGTCCTCCGCTGTGGTCGTGGACTCGAACAGCAGCGCCACCAGCAGGTCCTCCTCGTCGCCGTCGACCCTGAGCAGCTTGACCGACGGACCGGCGCGATCGGAATCCTCATGAGGCTCGCGCAGCCCGAGCCGCCGGGCCCAGTGCGCGCCGGCCCCGGCGCGCCGCTCCAGGTAGGAGATCCACTCGCCGCCGCGGTCGGGCCGCTGCACCCGGGTGACGAAGCTCGGCATCACGGCCTGGACCTCGCGCAGGATCATCGTCCCGTAACTGCGCGCCTCCGGGAGCGGATGAGCCAGGAGGTGCAGGATGAGCTGCTCGTAGGTCTGCCCGCTGGCGTAGATGCCCATGTGAGAGAGCGAGCCGGCGGGCAGCAGGCCGCGCAGTAGATCCAGCGCCTTGGCCTTGACCGCGCGGGCGTGCGCGGCGGGAGCCTCGTCGGCGCCGCGCGGAAACTCGCCCTCGGCCCAGGCGACGACGCGGGGGATCGACGCCGCGTAGATCTCAAACAGTCCGTCCATGGCCGCCGCGTACTCGGGGCCGAGCTCGGGATCGGAGTAGTAGCGGTATCTGGGGTGGACGGGATCGCTTCCCGGTATCGGCGCGTCGTAGGCGATGTAGCGGGTGGACTGCTCCAGGTATGCCGCCAGCCGCGGCCGTTGCAGCACCTTGGTGAGCACGTTGCTGACCCATTCGCACGCGACGTGCGCGCCTCCCAGCTGCGCCACCGAGTCGTCGCCGTAGCCCAGGAAGATCCGCTCGTAGAGGCCGCTGGCGCGCTCGCCCTCGGCGGCGTCATAGCCACCGGAGTCCTCAGGCAGGTCGTCGGCGAACTCGTCGAGCAGCAGGCGACGCAGCGTTCCCGGATAGCGGGAGTAGCGCGCGAACAGCGCACCCTTGAGCGTCTCGGGCAGGTCGGTGAGCGCGAACACGGGCCGGTCGAGGTTGGTGCAATGCGGCTGTAGCCGCGCGCGCTCGGTGTCGCTGAAGGCCTCGATCGGGTATTCCACGGGCGGTCGATCGTAGCGGCGGCGGCGGCGGGCTCGGACCGACCGGTAAGCTGTCCTGATACGCATGCGTACCAATCCCGGCGAGATCGAGCATCTGGACGTTCTCATCGTCGGGGCCGGCCTGTCCGGCATCGGCGCCGCATGCCACCTGCAGCGCAACTGTCCGGAGCGGACCTATGCGATCCTGGAGGCGCGTCCGGCCACCGGCGGGACCTGGGACCTGTTCCGCTATCCGGGAATCAGGTCGGACTCCGACATGCACACGCTGGGGTATTCATTTCGCCCCTGGGAGCAGGCGGAGACGATCGCCGATGGACCATCGATCCTCACCTACATCCGACAGACCGCAGCCGACTACGGCGTCGAGGCGAAGGTCAGGCTGAGCCACCGCATCACGTCCGCCGAGTGGAACAGCGGGCAGGCGCGCTGGACGCTGACCGGCGAGCGGACCGACACCGGCGAGTCGATCGCTCTCACCTGCTCGTTCTTGCTGATGTGCTGCGGCTACTACCGCTACGACCGCGCCTACACGCCGGATTTCCCGGGGACCGATCGCTTTCCGGGTCCGATCATCCATCCCCAGCACTGGCCCGAGGATCTCGATTACCGCGGCCGCCGGGTGGTGGTGATCGGCAGCGGAGCGACGGCCGTGACGCTGGTGCCGGCGATGGCGCAGCGCGCCGCGCACGTGACGCTGCTGCAGCGCTCACCGAGTTACATCGTCTCGCTGCCGAGCGAGGACGGACTGGCCAAGCTGGCGCGCCGGTGGCTGCCGCCGATGGCTGCCTACCAGGCCGTCCGGTGCAAGAACATCGCGCTGATGACGCTGAGCTATCAGCTCAGCCGTCGCCGGCCGCGCCTCGCGCGCTCGCTGATCCGCCGCGGTGTGGAGCGCCAGCTCCCCGAGGGCTACGACGTCGATGGAGATTTCGATCCCAGCTATGACCCCTGGGACCAGCGCCTCTGCGTGTGCCCGGACGGCGACCTGTTCAGCGCGCTGCGCGCCGGCACCGCGTCGATCGTCACCGATAAGGTGCAATCCTTCACCGAGTCTGGGATCGCGCTGCACAGCGGGCGCCATCTCGAGGCCGACGTGATCGTCACCGCCACCGGTCTGCAGCTGCTGGCGCTCGGCGGGATCGAGCTCAGCGTCGACGGCGAGCCCGTCGACATCTCCCAGCGCATGACATACAAGGGAATGATGCTCAACGGCGTGCCCAACGCCGCACTGGCGATCGGCTACACCAATGCCTCCTGGACGCTCAAGTGCGACCTCACCTGCGCCTACGTCTGCCGGCTGCTGAACCACATGAGCGAGCGCTCTTACGCTTACTGCGTCGCAGAGAACCACGATCCGTCGGTGGTCTCCGCGCCGCTGCTGAACCTGGTCTCGGGTTACATCCTGCGATCGGTCGATGATTTTCCGCGCCAGGGCTCGCGGGCGCCGTGGAAGCTCTACCAGAACTACGCCCTGGACCTCATCCGGCTACGGTTCGGCGCGCTCGAGGACGGCGTGATGCGATTCTCGCGCGACGTTGAAGCGACGGCGCCCGACGCGGTCTCGGCCACAGCCACGATCCCCGCTCCGGCCGCCGCCTGACCGGCTAGCCCGCGCTGGCCGGGTTGCCCGTCGACTGCGTGCCCTCGCTGGACTCGCCGCCGGTCCCCTGGTCGTGCTGGTTCGGAGCTCCGCTGGGGTTACGATCGCGCTGCTCTGCGCCTGCGCCCCCGGCGCCGTGGCCGGGCTCCGCCTCCTCGCCGTTCTGGTTGGAGACCGAGCCGGGGAGGGGATCGTCCCCGGACTGCTCAGATGACTCTGGACGTGTTTGCATACAGTCGGTCTACCCCCGGGCACCGGCGGCTAACGGCTCGTGAAGCTACTGGCCGGCGTAGTGCACATCACCTGAGCCGTTGAGCTCGGTGACCAGGAACCGCGTGCTGATGTTGCCCACCGTCGCCGTGCAGGCGAACTTCAGGCCCTTAGCCTGGTGCACGCCTGACGGACAGGTCACCTGTGCACGCTCTCCACGCTGGCTCAGGGCACTGTGCTGGATCGCCAGCTCGACCTTCTCGGTGTTGAGGATCGTCGGTGAGGCGGCAGTTCCTGATCCGCCGGAGGATCCGCAGGCTCCGACCCCGAGACTGGCGCCGAGGACGGCGACGGCGAACATCGAGCGACCAAGCCATCCGTGGCGTACCGCTCGGGGCGCCTTGTGGTGTTTGTCGGACTGCATGGTCTGGCCTTTCGTTGAGAGCTCGGGATCAGCCGAGCTTTTCGATCTTGATCGACGCGTTGACGTTTGCCTGCGTCCCTCCGATGTCCGACGCCAAGCCGACAGCGGCGCTCGAGGAATGGTTCACGAGCGTGAGCACCTCGTTGGGGGCGGGCACATGCACGATCACCTGTCCGTTGTCCTGCTGGGTGCCGGCGCCGGATCCGTAGACGGTGCCCGGTATCAGAGCGCCATTGAGGAACAGGCCGAACTGGCCCGGCTCCGTCCCCGAAGCCGAGAACGTGATCGAGTAGTCGCCGGGACTGCCCAGTGCGATTCCGGCGGCGCCGGGTGCATGGGTGATGCCGGGGGTGATGACGCCGTTGGAGTCGAACGGAACCGTGGCTTCGATCGCGATGACCTCCGGTGTCAGGTTGTAGATGTAGGCGTAGTCGCCCAGTCCGTTCGTACCCGCCGGTCCGGTCGCGCCGGTTGCTCCCGTCGGGCCAGTCGGGCCGGTGGCCCCGGCTGTGCCGGCCGCACCCGGGCTTCCCTTCGGCCCGGCGCCGCCCTTGGGTCCGGTCGGACCTGCCGGGCCGGTGCCGCCCGTGGCTCCGGCCGGTCCTGCCGGGCCGGTGCCGCCCGTGGCTCCCGCGGGTCCTGCCGGGCCGGTGCCGCCCGTCGGTCCGGCTGATCCGGTCGATCCGGTCGGTCCAGTTGAGCCGGTGGGCCCCTGAGGACCGGGGGCGCCGGTGTTACCGGTGACCCCTTGCAGGCCCTGAGCGCCCTTGGCGCCCGTCGCGCCGGCCGGACCGGTCGCTCCGGTCGCGCCGGCTGAGCCGGTGGCCCCGGTAGCTCCCGTGGAGCCCGTGGCGCCGGTCGCGCCGGTCGAGCCGGTCGC
Source organism: uncultured Solirubrobacterales bacterium (assembly GCA_963792735.1). GTDB lineage: Bacteria > Actinomycetota > Thermoleophilia > Solirubrobacterales > Solirubrobacteraceae > Palsa-465. Next base: position 168,496 of record CAWBXK010000001.1, read on the forward strand.
GCCGGCCGGGCCGGTGGAGCCGGTGGCCCCGGTTGAGCCGGCCGGGCCGGTTGACCCCGCCGGGCCGGTTGAGCCGGTGGCCCCGGTTGAGCCGGCTGGGCCGGCCGGGCCGGTCGTGCCGGCCGGACCGGTCGTGCCGTTCGAGCCGGCTGGTCCAGCTGGGCCGGTGGAGCCGGTGGCTCCCTTGCTTCCGGGGGCGCCGGTCGCGCCGGCGACGCCTTGAAGTCCCTGTGCGCCCTTGGCCCCCGTTGCTCCCGTGGAGCCCTTGGAGCCGGTCGCGCCGGTCGCGCCGGTGGCGCCGGTCGAGCCGGTGGCGCCGGTCGAGCCGGTGGCGCCGGTGGCGCCGGTGGCGCCGGTCGAGCCCGTAGCGCCGGTGGCGCCCGTCGAGCCGGCGGGGCCGGCTGGGCCGGTTGAGCCCGCCGGGCCGGATGAGCCGGTGGCGCCGGCGGGGCCGGTCGCGCCGGTGGCGCCGGTCGAGCCGGCGGGGCCGGTCGAACCCGTCGAGCCGGCGGGGCCGGGCGAGCCGGCCGGGCCAGTGGCGCCGGTAGCTCCCTTGGTCCCGGGAGCGCCGGTCGCGCCGGTGACCCCCGTGAGTCCCTGTTTGCCGGTGGCGCCCGTAGCGCCCGTCGACCCCGTAGCGCCGGTAGACCCGGTCGCGCCGGTAGACCCGGTCGCGCCGGTCGAGCCGGTGGCGCCGGTCGACCCGGTGGTACCGGTCAGCCCGGTCTCGCCGGTGGAGCCGGTCGAGCCGGTGGACCCGGTCGAGCCAGTCGCTCCGGTGCTGCCGGTTTCACCGACGCGCCCGATCGGACCTGCTGGTCCGCGCGGACCGGGCCGGCCGTGCACCGTCGGGCACACCGGTGGCGTCGTCGGGGCGCACTTGCGCGGGTGCTTGCCGACCCTTCCGGTGAAGGCGGGCGGCGAGCACGGCGGCTTCGGGGTGGTGGGGCAAGACGCGGCGATGGCAGCGCTGGCCGAGAGCAGGCCGGCAGATGAGACGACGGCCAGAAGCAAGATCCTCCGGCACCAGAGATTGAACATACGCTTGACCTACTTCCTCGGAGACCGCTCGAATGTGTAGGAGGAGGCCAAGCGTCAAATCTGCTCACCCGAACGGGTTCGAGACGGCTGGGATGGACTCGTCGCCGGAGCTATCGGCCGTCCAATTTGCTAGCGGTATCCCCCCATTGGGGGATCCTGAGCCGGTGGCGGCGCTGTCCGGAGGCGCCTCGAGGGCTGGTCTTTAAGGACCACCAGCCATAGCCGGGTCGGCGCGCGTTCAGTCGATGATCCCGAGCCGCATCGCCTTGGCGACGGCGGCGCAGCGAGTCCGTACGCCCAGCTTGGAGTGAATGTTCTTGAAGTGAGATTTGACCGTGGTGCGGCTCACCACAAGCTCCTGCGCGAGTTCCGCACTGGTGCGTCCTTCGGCAGCCAGCGCCAGCACCTTGATCTGCTGCGGCGTCAGCCAGACCGGGCCGGCGCGACCTTCGTCGTCAAGATCGAGCTCGTCCTCTGGCCAGTCAGCCGGTGCGAACGCGGCCAGGTGCAGCCCCGGCAGGACGCTGGCCAAGCCGCAGTAGACGACGTCGAGCCGGCTGCCATCGGGTCGGGAGACCTGATGACGCCCAGCGACGCGTCCGGTGTCCAACAGCCGGGCCCACGCCCGCTGCAGGTCCTCACTTGAATCCGGGGCTGTGAGATCGTCGATCGCGAAGGTGCGCATCTCGTCCAGGCTGAAGCGAAACGCCAGCCGGGCGGGACGGTTGACCTCGACGTAATGCCGGGTGCCGTCGACCATCACCATGGGAACGTGCCGGTGGTGGAAGATCCGCATGATCCCGCAGGTGTCGCCATGAGCATCTAGGACAGCACGAGCGGCCGCGCCGACGCTGTGCGGAACCTGGGTCAAGGCAGTCTTGATTTCGGTCATGCCTATCGAGTCAGCTGACACACTCAAAGTAGCACGCGAATTCTGAAGATAGACTGAACGGAGATGAGCGACGGCGACGGAATCGGGGCTCGAGTCCGTGCTGCGCGGGAGCGGCTTGGCTGGAGCAGAGAGGCACTCGCCTTCCATGCCAGCATCAGCTGGTCGGCGATCGCCCAGGTGGAATCAGGTCGTCGCACCAAGCTTCGCCCCGGGACCCTCGCCGCGCTCTCACGACCGTTGGGCGTGAGCATCGACTACCTCGTCGGCGGCCGCCAGCCGCCCCCGATGCTCAACCACTCCGTCTTCCCGTACCGCACCGACGATCAGTTCCAGGCGAGGATGGGGTCCTTCCTGGCGGAAGGAATCGAGCGCTCGGAAGCCATCCTCGTGGTGACAACGCTCCACAACGTCGAGCTGCTCCGCGACTACCTCGGTGCCGACGCGCGCAGCGTCGAATTCGTCGATCCAAGCGGTCCCTACAGCACGCCGAGCGCGGCGCTCGACGCGTTCAAAGGCTTTTGCCACTCCCGGCTCGAGGCCGGCGCCGCTTGGGTACGAATCCTCGGTGAGCCGAGCTGGGCGCAGAGGTCCGACAGCGAAGTTGGCCTCTGGACTCGATACGAGTCGCTGTTCAATCTCGTGTTCGCAAGTTCGCCGGTAAGTGTCGTCTGCCCGTATGACGAGCGGTCGGTCCCCCCGGAGATCCTGAGACAGGCACATCTCACACATCCCCACATCCTGGGCGACCAAGGCATCTTGTCAAGCCCCGACTACGCCGATCCAGGACTATTCGCCCTGGAATCCCAGCCACCCGGATAGCTCGTTCTACTCCTGGCGCGCCGGCACGTCGCCAAGACATTTCGTCCACCGGCGCGGGAGCGCTCAATAGATCACGTCACGCTGCCGATACCAGCGCAGACGTTTTCCAGTCGTACCTTCCGGACCGCCAACAAGGAGCCACCGTAGTGAGCTTTTCCAGGTGTCTCTCAGAGCGGGCCGGCCCTCCGAGCCGATCTCCGGGTCGGCGTTGGCGGCAGGTGAGTACCCGCGGCCCCGTCGCTCTGCTGTGCGCGCTCACGGCGCTCACCGCGCTAAGCGCCGCTCCAGCCGTGGCCGCCAACCCCAGCCGCCACGTCCAGAGCAGTCAGTCCCTCGCCACCCTCCGGTTCGAACATCGCGCGTACCGCTCGCCCAGCACCAGCTCCCGGGTCATGACCTCGCTCCCGGCCCGGACTGCGATCACTGGTGAGCAGACCACGCTCCCGGTCGTCGGACGCAAGCTCGGGACGGGCGGTCAACCGTGGCTCAAGGTCATGCTGCCAGGGCGTCCCAACGGCTCAACCGGCTGGATCAGTGCGGGGGGTACGACGCCCTCGGTCACCGGCTGGCACATCTTCGTCAGCACAGCTCAGCGACACATCTGGGTCTATCTGCACGGGCGCCTGTCTCGGAGCTTCGCCGTCGTCGTCGGCAAGGCGTCGACGCCCACGCCGACCGGACGCTTCTTCGTGCAGGAAACGGTGAAGATGCCGAGCACCGCGGCCGGCGGCCCGTTCGCGCTCGCGCTGAGCGGACGCTCCAACGTCCTACAGGCGTTCGACGGCGGTCCAGGTCAGATCGCGATCCATGGCCGCGACCTCCTGGGGGGCACGCTCGGCCAGGCCGAGTCGCACGGCTGCGTGAGGCTTGCCACGGCGTCGATCGTGTGGCTGGCCGCGCGCATCGGTCCGGGCATACCCGTGACCATCTACTGACCGTCTGGGGCCGGCCGCCAGGCTAGAACAGCCCGGCGAGCGCCTTGCCGGCGTGCGCCACGAGCTGGAACAGCGGCGACGGGAAGACCCCGAAGACGACACTCGCGGCGGCGAACACGACCGCCACGAAGGTCACCTCGGCGTACGGACGCGCGTGCGAGGCGCTCAGCCGACCGGGGCCGCCCTGGTCGTCGACGCCGAGTGCGTCGGCCTCAGGAGACCCGCCGGCGATCGGGGCGAGCTGGCCGCCGATGCGCGCCGGGGCGGGCGACGAGTCGGTCATCCAGATCGTCGCCACCACCCGCAGGTAGTACCCGAGCGAGATCATCGAGCCGATCACCAGGACGATCGCCAGCCATGTGTAGTCGCCGTTGACGAGCGCGTGGATGAGCTGGAACTTGCCGATGAATCCAGCCGTGGCGGGAATCCCCGCCAGCGACAGCATCGCGATCGTCATCGACCACGCCAGCCACGGGTTGCGGGCCCCCAGCCCGGCGATTCCAGACAGCTCGTCTCCGTCCGCGCGCTCGGTCTGCGCCGCGACGATCACCGCGAAGGCGGCGACGTTCATCAACAGGTAGACAGCCAGATAGAGGACTGTCGCGTCCACCCCGAGCCGGGTCCCGACCACCACCCCGGCGAGCATGTAGCCCGCCTGCGCGACGCTCGAGTAGCCCAGCATCCGCTTCAGCGACGTCTGGGTCAGCGCGCCGACGTTACCGACCACGATCGTGATCGCGGCGATCGTCGCCAGCGCCGGTGCCCAGGTGTTCTGCGCGCCGAGCACGGCGACATCGAAGAAGCGCAGCAGCACCCCGAACGCAGCCGCCTTGGTGGCGGTCGCCATAAACGCAGTGATCGGGGTCGGCGCGCCCTCGTAGACGTCGGGCGTCCACTGATGAAACGGCGCCACCGAGGCCTTGAAGGCGAAGCCCACGATCACCAGTCCGAGTCCGGTCAGCATCATCGGATCGCCGAGCAGTCCGCCGGCCAGGGTGCCGGAGTTGATCGCATTGGCTATCTGAGAGAAATTCGTCGAGCCGGTGGCGCCGTATACCAGCGCCAGTCCGTACACCAGCGTCGCGGACCCAACCGACCCGATCACCAGATATTTCAGCCCCGATTCAAGCGAGCCCTCCCGGCGGTACTCCGACGCGCACAGCACGTACAGCGGGATCGACAGCAGCTCGAAGCCGATGAACAGCGTCACCAGGTTCTGGGCCGAGACGAGAATCGCCATGCCCAAAACGCTGAACAGCAGCAGTGAGTGGTACTCGCCGTGGCCGGCGCTCTGCGGCGCCGGAGATCGCAGCGAGATCAGGACGCAGGCGATCGCAGAGACGGCGAAGATCATGTCGAGGATCAGGGCCAGGTCGTCGATCGCCAGCGCATCGGAGATGATCGATGCCTGATGCTTGAAGCGGGCGATCTCGGCCGCGATCGAGATCGCCAACGTCAGGATCGTCAGCAGCGCCACCACCCGCTCGCGCGCGACCCTGCCGGGAAGCAGGCCGACCAGCAGCACGACCAGCGCGCCGACGCCCAGAATCACGAACGGCGAGAACGACGCCCAGTCGATGTGCGGTCCCTTCGGGTGGTGGCCGGCCGTGGCCAGCAGTAAGGGGTGCAGGTAGCTCATGGCGTGCGACTCGCCGTCAGGGCGCCGGTGGACTGCTCGAGCCGGGCCGCCGCGATCGAGACCTTCAGCGACGGCTCGGAGCGGCGCAGGCCGAACTGCGGATAGAACGCCAGCACCAGGATCACGCCGACGATCGGCACGATCGCGATCGCTTCGGACAGGCGGATCTCGCGCGAGGTGACCCTGGGCCCGACGCGATTGTGCATCGAGCGGATGTAGAGCCGTAGCGCATAGACGGCTGCGCCGACCACGCCCAGAGAGGCGATCAGAGCAACGGCGAGCTTGGCCTGGAACAGTCCCAGCAGGATCAGGAACTCACCGGCGAAATTCGAGGACCCGGGAATCGCCAGCGTCGCCAGCGTGACGATCAGGAACAGGCTGGCCAGAACCGGCGCGCGGAAGGCGATCCCACCCATGTCGCTGAGCTTCTCCGAGCCGCCGGCGCGCGCCGCGAGCGCCGCGACGACGAAGAACAGCGGCGCCGTGACCAGCGCGTGGTTGACCATCTGCAGCAGGGCACCCTGGCCGCCGGCGGGCTGCAGCGAGAAGATCCCGAGCGTGATGAACCCCAGCTGCGCAACGCTGGAGTAGGCGATCACCAGACGCGCGTCGGGCGTCGTGAATGCCAGCAGCGTCGCCCACAGGACCGAGACCAGGGCGATGATCAGCATCAGCGTCTGGAAGTGCGCGGAGGCATAGGGGAACAGCGGCAGGACGACCCGCAGGAAGCCGTAGGCCGCGACCTTGGACAGGATCGCCGAGAACACCGCCACGGCCGGGATCGGCATCGCCTTGTACCCGTCGGCCAGCCAGCCGTGGAACGGGACCAGCGGCATCTTGACCAGGAAGGCCACCGCGAAGGAGAGGAAGATCCACTCCTGCGAGGTGTGCGAGAGCGGCAGCGCCTGCAGCGAGCTGATCACGAACGTGAGCGGTGTGCCGTGCTGGCTGGACGCCAGGACTCCGGTGGCGATCGCCGCGACGAGCATGAAGAAGGACCCGACCAGCGTGTAGATCACGAGCTTGGTGGTGGCCCGAACGCGTTCGCCCGTCCCCCAGATACCGGTCAGGAAGTAGAACGGGATCAGCATCAGGTCGAAGAAGGCCACGAACAGCGCCAGGTCCTGGGCGCAGAAGGCCCCCAGGACGGCGCTCTGGGCGAGTCCGAGCTGGAAGTAGAAGACCCGCGGGCGATCCCACTCCCGCGTGGCGGCAAACAGCAGACCCGCGAGGAAGATTACCGTCGTGATCACCACCAGCGCGACGTTGAGGCCATCGAGCCCGAGCTTGTAGTGGATCCCGAGTGCCGAGATCCAGACCTTGTCGGTGACGAACTGCAGGCCGGCGTGGCCGAGCTTGAAGCGCGCCAGGAACGAGATCGCGATCGCCAGCGTGACGACGGCGCCGCCCACCGCGACGCGCGGCACGAGCCGTGCCGGCAGCTGGGAGGCGACCAGGGAGACCGCCAGCGGGAGCCAGATCAGGATCGAGAGCGTCATCGGCTCGAGATCAGGATCCGGAGGGTGAGGGCGCGCGCGTGCATCAGGTCGCCGAGATCAGGAAGTAGAGGGCCAGGCCAGAGATGCCAAACAACACTGCCGCCGCGTAGTAGCGCACGAAACCGGTCTGGGCGCGACGAACCGCGGCCGAGGCGGCGCGCACCACCCCGACGGTCCCGCCGGTGATGGCGCCCGCGATCACGCCGCGTTCCAGGACGGACGCGACGAAGCGCCCGAGCCATTGGACCGGACGTACGACGGTGAAGTCGATCAGCTCGTCGAAGTACCACTTGTTGTAGAGGAAGGTGTGCAGTCGCGAGAATCGCGTCTCCAGCGCGGTCGCGGTGCCGGGCTGGACGACCCAGACCCGGTAGGCGATGAGGATTCCGCTCACTGCCACCGCGGCGCCGATGACCAGCCCCAGCCACTCCGCCGAGGTGGACGGATCCAGCAGTGCCAGGTGGGAACCGGCGAACGTCGGCCCGAGAAAGCGCTGGATCGAACGATCGACCCCGGGAATCTGGAGGACTCCGCCGACCGTCGCCAACAGCGCCAGGGACGCCATCGGGAACCTCATCGACCAGTCGCGCTCGGCGATGTGGTGCTCGGGTCCGGGGAAGCCCAGGTCGGTGTCCTCGACCTCGCCAGTCTGGGGGTTGGTGGGAGTGTCGTGGTGGACGAGGTGACCGTGCTCCAGTTCGCGCGCCTCCTCGCAGGGCTCCCCCCAGAAGGCACGGAAGATCATCCTGAACGTGTAGATCCCGGTCAGCAGCGCGCCCACGTAGCCGAGGATGCCGAGAATCTCAAAGCCGCCGCCGCGGTGGTCGAGGTAGGCGATGATGTCGTCCTTGGACAGCCAGCCCGAGAACGGCGGCAGCCCCGACAGCGCCAGGCCGCCGATGATGAAGCTGGCGAAGGTGAACGGCATCGCCCGGCGAAAGCCGCGCATCCGGTCCAGCGACTGCTCGCCGCCCATCGCGCTGATCAGCGAGCCGGCCGCCATGAACAGCAGCGCCTTGAAGAACGCGTGCGTCATGAGATGGAACAGGCCGGCGGAGTACGCGCCGACGCAGACGGCCATGATCATGTAGCCGATCTGCGACATCGTCGAATAGGCGATCACCCGCTTGAGATCGGTCTGCACGATCGCGATCGTGGCGGCGATCAGCAGCGTCGCACAGCCGCCGATCGCGCCGACGTCGGCGGCGGTCGGCGCCTGCTCGAACAGAGGGTGCATGCGCGCGATCAGGTACACCCCGGCGGTCACCATGGTCGCGGCGTGGATCAGGGCCGAGACCGGCGTGGGGCCCTCCATCGCGTCGGGCAACCAGGTGTGCAGCGGGACCTGCGCGGACTTGGCGAACGCGCCGACCAGCAGTAACAGGCAGCCGGCCACGAGGTCGGTCCCGTTGTGGGCGAACACATGGGGGACGGCGTGAAAGGTCTTGACGAAGTCCAGCGTGCCGGTGTGGCGGAAGATGAAGAACGTCCCCAGCACCAGCCCCACGTCGCCGAGGACGTTGATCACGAACGCCTTGATCCCCGCTCTGGTGGCGGTCGTGCGCCGGTACCAGAACGAGATCAACAGGTAGGAGGCGGCGCCGACGAACGCCCAGCCGACGATCAGCAGCAGGAAGTTGCCGGCCAGCACCAGCAGTAGCATCGAGAAGACGAAGTAGTTCAGGTAGGCGAAATAGCGCGCGTACCCCCGGTCGGACTTCATGTAGGCGACCGAGTAGATGTGGATCAGCGTCGAGACGCCGGACACGACCAGCGCCATGAACACCGACAGCGGGTCGACCAGGATCGACAGCTTTCCGTCCACACCCACGGTGGAGGCGTAGTTCCAGAGCGCGGAGGTCAGCTCGCGGTGGCTCTCGCTGCGGCCCAGCAGCGATACCAGCGCGCCGACCGCGCACACGAACGAGAGGAAGATCGCCAGCGAGGCCAGCCACCCCGCCGCCGTGCCGCTGAGGCGCCGGAAGCCCAGGGCGATCACCGTCGTCCCCACCAGCGGGAACAGCAGGATCAGCCAGCCGAAGGTCGTCGGACTCATACCCGAGCCGACCTCAACCGCGCAGCTCGTTCAGGTCATCGACGTTGATCGCCAGCTGGCGGCGATAGATCGCCACGATCAGGCCCAGGCCCACCGTCACCTCGCAGGCGGCCACGACCAGGACGATCAGCGCGAAGACCTGGCCGTCCTCGCCACCCCACATCCGTGAGAAGGCGACCAGCGCCAGGTTGGCGGCGTTGAGCATCAGCTCCAGGCAGAGCAGAATCACCAGCGGGTTGGGGCGGGTGAGCACGCCCGCGGCGCCGATGCAGAAGATCAGCGCCGAGACGACCAGATACCAGCCGATCGCCATTACCAGCCGCCCTCCGAGCTGGGACTCACGCCGGTCATCGGCTCGGCCTCGGTCTCCTCGGTGGTGCTGGGACCGTGACGGATCCCAGTGGCCTCGGCCATCGTGCCGGTGTAGAGAGGTCGCTCGGGGGTGTAACGGCGGGTCAGCTGCGCGTCCGGTGGCTCCAGTCCGCGCCGGCGGCGAGCCAGCACCACCGCTCCGATCGCGGCTACCAGCAGCAGCAGCGAGGCGATCTCGAACGGGAACAGGTAGGTGGTGAGGAACAGGCGACCGATATCCCGCGGCGTCCCGAATCCCGCCACATACGGAGCGCCCTTACCGCTGATGCCCTTCAGCGCAGAGCCGAGCACCGCGATGCACAGTTCGACCGCCACCGCCAGCGCGAACAGCGGCCCCAGCACCCGGAGCGTGCCGGCACCGCGGTGCGCCCCACCCGAGAAGCTCGCCGCCGCCTCATCGGCCCCACCGATGTAGGCAACCACGAACACGTAGAGCACCATCACCGCGCCCGCGTACACCACCACCTGGGCGGCGGCCACGAACTCGGCCCGCAGCAGCAGGAACAGCGCGGCCAGCGCGATCAGGTGGATCACCAGCGCGAGCACGTTGTAGAACGGGTTGCGCAGCATCACCACACCGATCGCGCCGGTCAACGCGCCGATCGCCGCGATGAAGAACAGGACCGCGCTCACTCCGGACTCCCGCCCCGATTAGTGGCAATGCGCGGCACTTACCTATTCACCTTCCGCCCGCAGTGGTGTCCGCTCGATCGCCTCCGCCAGCAGCATCTCCTTGGTGAAGATCAGATCCGAGCGGGTGTAGTCGGACATCTCGTAGTCGTGGCCCATGGTGATCGCGTCGAACGGGCAGGCGACTTCGCAGTATCCGCAGAAGATGCAGCGGGAGAGATTGATCTCATACACGGCCGCGTAACGCTCGCCGGCCGAGATCCGGTTCTCAGGCGTGTTCTCCGCGGCGACCACGCGAATGCAGTCAGCCGGGCAGGCGGCCGCGCACAGCGAGCAGCCGACGCATTTCTCCAGCCCGGTGTCCTCGAAGCGGTGCAGCTTGTGGCGTCCGCGAAAGCGTGGATAGACCGGGGTCTTCTCCTCGGGGTACTGGATCGTCGTGGGCCCTTCGACGACCCGTCCCAGAGTCGTCTTGAGCCCGCGCAGCGTCTCGCCGAACACGCGATAGGCGCCCCGGACCGGCCCCGGCACGGGGGCGCGGATCACCTCGATGGCGTCGGCGCCGGGGTCATAGGGAGGGATCAATGTCGCTTCTTTCTCTCGGTCACGAGGCCACGATGATCGCGGTCACGAGCAGGTTCAAGGTCGCCAGCGGCAGCAGGATCTTCCAGCCGAAGGACATCAGCTGGTCGTAGCGCAGGCGGGGCAGGGTGGCGCGGATCCAGATGAAGAAGGTGAGCACGAGCGCGATCTTGACGATCACGACGATCGGGTCGACCCAGCCAGGGGGATGAATCCCGAACGGCAGCAACCAGCCGCCGAAGAACACCGTCACGGTGATGCCCGATACGACGATCATGTTGGCGTACTCGGCGAACAGATAGGCGACAAACGGCGTGCCACCGTATTCGGTGAAGTAGCCGCCGACCAGCTCCGCGTCGGCCTCGACGAGGTCGAACGGGGCGCGGTTGGTCTCGGCGAACGAAGCCGTCATGAAGACCAGGAAACCGACGAACTGGGGGATGAAGTACCACATCCCACCCTGGGCATGGACGATGCCGGTCAGCGACAGGGTGCCGGCGGTGATCAGCACGCCGACCAGGGCCAGACCTTGCGAGACCTCGTAGGAGATCAGCTGCGCGGCACCCCGCATCGCGCCCAGGAATGAGTACTTGGACCCCGATGACCAGCCGCCGAGCATGATCCCGTAGAACGAGATCCCGCCGAACGCGAAGACATACAGTGGCCCGACCGAGACGTCGATGCCGTACAGGCCGACGCGCTGGCCGAAGATGTGCTGGACGTTGCCGAACGGGACCAGGGCAAGCGAGGCGACCGCAGTGAGAATCGCGATCGCGGGCGCGATCCGAAACAGGTAGCCGACGGCGGTGGACGGCCGAAACGGCTCCTTGGTGGCGAACTTGAGGATCTCCGCCAGCGGCTGCATGAGTCCGAACGGACCGACCCGGTTGGGTCCGTAGCGCCCTTGGAAGCGTCCCAGCAGCTTGCGCTCGTAGACGATCAGGATCGGCAACAGCGCGAAGATGACCCCGAAGATCACCAGCGCCTTGATGATCTGGACCCACCAGGGTTCAATGAAATTGGCGGTCGCGAGCGCAGTCATGCCCTGCGGACCTCGATCAGGGGTTCGGTCAGGATGTTGGCCGACTCGGAGGCGATGCCCTCGGCCAGGAACGCGGTCCCGGCCGGGACCGAGGAGCGCACCACGGCCTCGGCTCGCACGTGCACTCCGTTGTGCGCCACCTCGACCGGCTCGCCGTGGGCGATCCCCCGCCGCTCTGCGTCCTGGGGCGAGAGCTCGAGCTTCTGCACGGCGGTCAGGTATTTCAACGCGGGCGAGATCTCGACCTCGGGCGAGGCCCAGATCGAGCGGTAGGTGCCGAGGCGCAGCGCGCCGTTGCCCTCGGGGATGGCCGGGCCTGCCACCGGGCCGCTGGGCGCGTCCGGAGCGAGGTCATCGACCCCGAGGCGCAGCGCGGCTGCCTGCGGGCGGGACGGCCAGCGCACACCTTCGCCACCGAGCGCCTCGAGCGTCAGACCCTCGTACACCGGGACCGCCTCAACCAGCTGCGCGAACGCGTCGACGCTGTGGTTGACGCCGAGGTCAAGGCCGGTGCGGCGGCCGATCTCGTTCAGAATCGCCCAGCCGGGCTTCACCTCGCCGGGGTGCGCGATCGCGATCCGCAGTCGCTGCAGGCGGCCGTCGGGATGCACCACGGTGCCGTCCTTCTCGGCATGCGACTCGGCCGGGAAGACCACTGTCGCGTGCTCGCGAATGCCCTCGGTGAGCACCGAGGCATGAGCCACCACCAGCGCGGCGGTGTGCAGCGCCTGCTCCCACCCGGCACGACCGGGCATGTCACGGAGGGGGTCGGTCTGAAACAGGTAAAGCGCGGTCAGATCGCCGTCGGCCGCCGCCGCGCCGATCTCCGCCCCGCCGCGGCCAGATACCTCGAGGTCTGCGTATCCCGGCCCGGCATCCGGAACCGCCCCGGCTTCGCGCAGGCCGCGGCCGTTGGCGCCGGTCGGGATCTCGAGCAGCCCGGCGCCGGCGCGTTCCTCGAGCCCGAGGCGCTCGGCGATCCGCATCAGGGTCGTCGCCGCGGCGGCTCCGATCCGCTCGCTGTAGACGATCACCACCTCCTGGCCGCCATCGCGCAGCAGCGTGGCCAGCTCTCCGGCGTCGTCGCTCGGCCGGCCGGCTGACGCGTCGCCGGCGACCGAGGAATCGAGGGCCGCGAGGAATTCGCTCGCACCGCCGGGTGCGAAGCGCCTGATCAGCTTGGCGTTGGGGTCAAGTGCGGTCGGTCGGGCGGTGGCGATCGCCAGCTTGACGCCGTTGCGGCGCACGCCCTTACGGATCCGCAGGTCGAGGATCGGCGCGTCGTCACGCGGATCGCAGTCCAGCAGCAGGACCGTGTGCGCGAACTCCAGGTCGGTGACCGTCGCCTGAAGCTCGGGGGCGGCCAGCCGCCGAGCCAGGTCGGCCGGCAGGGGGGCGGCGTGACCGGACCCGCGGGAGTCGATGTCGGCGGAGCTCAGCCCCTCGCGCAGCAGCCGCTGGAGCAAGAAGCCCTCTTCGTTGGTGGCCTGACCGCCGACCAGCGCACCAACCCGGCCCTTGTGCTTCGCCAGTCCCGCGGCGGTCTCCAGCGCGCGTTCCCACGACACCTCGCGCAGCTCGCCGCCGTCGCGCACCATCGGCGCGGTGATCCGCTCGTCCACGTGCATCGCCTGGTAGCCGAACCGACCCTTGTCGCACAGCCAGCCGTCGTCGACCTCCGGGTGGTCGCGCGCCAGGACGCGCATGACGCGCTCGTCGCGCACGGTAAAGGTCACGTTGCATTGGGACGGGCACAGCGTGCAGATGCCGGCGGCACCCTCGTTGTCCCAGGGGCGCGCGCGGAACCGGTAGGGCTGCGAGGTGAGCGCTCCGACCGGACACAGCTCGATGATGTTGCCGCTGAACGGCGCCACGTAGGGATGGCCGTCGTGCGTGGCCACGAAGGTGTCGGCGCCGCGCTCGGCGAAGATCAGCTGGTAGTCCTCGGCGATCTCCTGCGAGAAGCGCACGCAGCGGTAGCACAGGATGCAACGCTCCCGATCGATGGCCACCAGCGGCGAGAGGGCCAGCGGCTTCTGGAAGTGGCGCTTGGGCTCGATGAAGCGCGAGCGGCCCAGGCCCCAGCCGAAGGTGATGTCCTGCAGCGGGCATTCGCCGCCCTTGTCGCACACGGGGCAGTCAAGCGGGTGGTTGACCAGCAGGAACTCCACCACCGCGTTCTGGGCGTGGCGGACCCGCTCGGTCTGGGTGTGAACGACCATCCCGTCCTTGACCGGGGTCGAGCACGACGTCTGGAGCTTGGGGATGCCCTCGACCTCGACCAGGCACATCCGGCAGGCGCCGACCGGATTGCCGAGCTTGGGCTCGTAACAGAAGTATGGGATCTCGACGTCGCCCTGCTTGGCGGCGTCGACCAGCATCGCGCCCTCGGTGGCTCGCACCTCGCGGCCGTCGATGGTCAGCTGAATGGTCTTCTGCTCTGGGCGTGGCATACGGCTGAGAGGGTCAGTGAACGGGGATCGGGCCCGCGTGCTCATCGGCGACTCCGAGCGGGACGACATCCTCGAGCGCCGCGCCGTCGGCACGCTGGCGCGCGGCCTCGATCTCGGCCTCGAGCTCGGGGCGGAACTTCTCGACCATCGAGCCGATCGGCATCGCCATCGCGTCGCCGAGCACGCACAGGCAGTTCCCGATGATCTGCTCCTGCACGGAGGCCATGATGTCGAGATCCATCGGCGTCGCCTCGCCGGACTGGATCCGCCGCAGCATCTTGTGCGTCCAGTTGGTCCCTTCCCGGCACGGCACGCACTTGCCGCACGATTCGTGCGCGTAGAACTTGGCCAGCTTCAGCGCCACCGAGAGCACACTGCGTGACTCGTCCGCGACGATGATCGCGCCGGAGCCGAGCATCGAGCCGGCCTTGGCCAGGCTGTCGAAGTCATAGGGCACGTCGAGGTCACCTGCGGTCAGGACCGGTGCGCTTGATCCGCCCGGGAACCAGAACTTGATCGGCTTGCCGCTCGGCGGGCCGCCGGCGAGTCCGTAGATGATCTCCCGGGACGGAATGCCGAGCTCGATCTCATAGTTACCCGGGCGCTTGACGTCGCCCGAGATCGAGACGAGCTTGGTCCCGGTCGAGGTCTCGGTGCCGATCTTGGCGTACTCCGCCGCGCCCATGGTGATGATCGCGGGCACGGTCGACAGCGTCTCGACGTTGTTGATCAGCGTGGGGCCGTGATAGAGGCCCTCGATCGCCGGGAACGGCGGCTTCAGCCGCGGGTTACCGCGCTTGCCCTCCAGCGAATCCAGCAGCCCGGTTTCCTCGCCGCAGATGTAGGCACCCGCGCCGCGATGCAGGACCAGCGGCAGGGTCAGGCCGCTGTCGAGGATGTTCTCGCCCAGATAGCCGGCCTCGGCGGCCTCGGCGATCGCCGCCTCCAGGATGTCGGCCTGGAGCTGGTACTCGCCGCGGATGTAGATGAACGCCCGGCTGATCTCGCCGGCGTAGGCGGCGATCACGATCCCCTCGATCAGCATGTGGGGGCTCTTCTGCATCAGCTCGCGGTCCTTGAAGGTCCCCGGCTCGGACTCGTCGGCGTTGCAGACGAGGTACTTCTCCATATCGCCATGGGGCAGGAATGAGACCTTCCGGCCCATCTGGAAGCCAGCCCCGCCGCGACCGCGGATGCCCGAGTCCATGATCTGGCTCAGGACGTCCTCGCGGGACATGCCCAGCGCCTTGCGCAGCGCCTGGTAGCCGCCGCGGCGCTCGTAGACCTCGAGCGTGTTCAGCCCCGGCTCGTCGATGTTGTCGAACAGGATCTTCCTCATGAGCCATCCCTGGATTGATCGGGTGAGTCGGGTGGGACCTCGATCGGGGCCGACGGTCCCGAGCGGTCGACGGCCGTGTCGGCTGCCGTCAGCCCGGCGGTGTCGGTTCGCTGCGAGGACTGCTGAGCGGTGAACTCGACCGCCGGGGTGGATTCGTCCGATTCCCCCTGGCCGACCGAGCGCCGGTAGCGGATCTGCTTGTCGGGCAGCACCGGCCGTCCCTCGCGGAGGTCCGCCATGATCTGCTCCGCGTCCTCGGTCGTGAGCGGACCCACGTATTCGCCGTTGACGGACGCCATCGGCGCGATGTCGCAGGCGCCCAGACACTCGAACGAGCTCACGTGCACCCGCCGTTCCTCCGCGGCGGCCGACACCATCGCGTCGAACAGCTCGTCGGCCCCGAGCAGCGAGCACGAGATGTTGGTGCACACGTAGACGTCGTCGTGGCGGGGACGCGGATACGTCTCGAGCATGTCGTAGAAGGTCGCCACGGAGGTCAGGTACGCGGGTGTCAGGGCCATCACCGCGGCGACCTGCTCGATCGCCTCGGGCGAGCAGTAGCCGTGCACGCGCTGGGCGGCGTGTAGCGCGGGGATCGTCGCCGAGCGTCGGTCGGGGTACTTGGCCATCGCGGCCTCGATCTCGATGCGCAGCTCCGCCGGGACCGGAGTCGTCGCCGGATCGGGGACGACGGCGGGATCCTTGGTCAGGTCAACCGAGTCGTCCCACCCGGGGACGCGGGAGCCATGGCCGAAGCGCGGGACTTGCGAACTGCTCATTACCGATCGATCCCGCCGAGAATCGGATCGAGCATCGCCAGGGTGGCGATCAGGTCGGCGATATAGGCGTCCTTGACCATCGGCGCCAGGGCCTGCAGATGCACGAAGCTGGGGTCACGCATGTGAACGCGGGCCGGCTTGGCCGAGCCGTCGGCCCGGACGAAGCAGCCGAGTTCGCCGCGCGGGCCCTCGATCGGGTAGTAGGCCTCGCCGGGCGGGACGCGAAAGCCCTCGGTCACGAGCTTGAAGTGATGGATCAGTGCTTCCATCGACGTCGCCAGCTCATGCCTCGGCGGGAGCGCGATCTTTCGGTCGGTGGTGATGAACGGCCCCTCCGGCAGGCCGTCGAGCGCCTGGCTGATGATCTTCACCGACTCATAGAGCTCGGCGTGCCGGACCCGGTAGCGGTCGTAGTTGTCGCCCACCGTCCCGACCGGGATCTTGAAGTCGAAGTGGTCGTAGCTCGAGTAGGGGGCCGCCTTGCGCAGGTCCCATGGGTTGCCGGCGGCGCGCAGCAGCGGACCGGTGACCCCAAGGCTCAGCAGCGTCGCTTCGTCCAGCGGACACGTGCCGTGCAGGCGCTCGAACACGATCTGGTTCTTCTCCAGCAGGTCGGCGTACTGGTCGGCGCGGGTCGGCATCTCATCGAGGAACTTGCGCAGCTTGGCGGCGAACCCGCGCGGGATGTCCTCCATCACGCCGCCGACCTGGAAGTAGCGAGTGTGCATCCGCTGGCCCGAGGACATCTCGAACAGGTCGAGGATCGTCTCGCGCTCGCGGAAGCAGTACCAGAACATTGAGATTGCACCGAGGTCCAGCGCGCTGGTCCCGAGCCACACCATGTGGGAGGCGATCCGGTTGAGCTCGAGGTGGATGACCCGCAGGTACTGCGCTCGCGCCGGCACCTCGACGTCGAGCAGCGTCTCCACGGCGCCGCAGAACGCCATCGCGTTGAAGTAGTAGCTGAGGTAATCCATCCGCTCGACGACGGGAATCACCTTCCAGTAGGCCTTGTCCTCGGCGGTCTTCTCGATCCCGGTATGGACGTAGCCGACGATCGGCTTGATGTCGCGTACCACCTCGCCCTCCAGCGTCGCGATCAGTCGCAGCACGCCGTGGGTAGCAGGGTGGTGGGGGCCGATGTTCAGCGTCAGCAGCTCATGAGTCTCGCCCTCGCCGGCCGGCTCGCTGGAGAGGGTGATCGACTCCTCGCGCTTGCGGTAATCGCTGCTTACTGCCATTTGCCGTAGGACTTCTCTTCGTTGTAGGTGAACAGCACCGGCTCGCCTCCGATCGGGAAATCGCGGCGCTGCGGAAAGCCCTCGTAGTCCTCGGGCATCAGGATCCGACGCAGGTCAGGATGCCCTTCGAACACGACCCCGAACATGTCGTAGACCTCACGCTCGGGATGGTTCGCTCCCGGAAACAGCTCCACCACCGAGCTGATCCGCGGCTCGGCGATCGGGACCCGGGCCTTGACCGTGATCCGGTCCACCGTCTTCATGTCGAGCAGCTCATAGAGGACCCCGAGCCGGGGCTCCTCGGGGTAGTAGTCGACGCCGTGCAGGCTGGCCAGGAAGCTGTAGCCCTTGCCATGCAGCGTGCTCAGGACTTCGATCACGTGCTCGGGATTGGCGTGCAGGGCGGCTCGACCGCGATGAAACTCTGTGCCGAGGATCGACTCGGCGTTGGCGTCGCGGAGCTCGTGGGCGGTCAGCTCGAGGCCGGTCGCGTCAGGCACCGGCGGTATCCCCTCCCGGGAACACATTGATCGCGCCGGCGGCGGGATCGGTCTCGGGGAGCACTTCCTCGGTGCCGACGGCGTCGTAGCGTTCGCGCCAGCCGGCGGGCTCGGTGTGGTGGACCTTGTCGCGCAGGCGCAGGATTCCGTGCGCGAGTGCCTCGGGCCGAGGCGGGCAGCCCGGGACGTGGACGGCGATCGGCATGAACTTGTCCGACGGAACCAGGGCGTAGTTGTTGAAGACTCCCATCGAGGAGCAGCACGCCCCCATCGAGATCGCCCACTTGGGGTCGAGCATCTGGTCGTAGAGACGGCGGATGACCGGCGCCATCTTGACCGACACGCGGCCCGACAGGATGATCAGGTCGGCCTGTCGCGGGGAGGCTCGCAGCGCCTCGAAGCCGAACCGCGCGATGTCCATCCTCGCGGCCACGATCGACATCATCTCGATCGCGCAGCATGCCAGGCCGAAGGTCAGCGGGAAGAACGAGTTGCCGCGGGCCCAGGCGACGGCCTTGTCCATCGTCGTGGTGAGCACCCCTTCCTCGACGTAGCGCTGCAGCGCCTCGCCCTCGAGATCGCCGTTGAGCATGTCGCGGGCCAGCAGCTGCCGGGCACGGAAGTCGGTCGGGGCCCCGAGGGGTTCGCGCTTTATTTCCATTCCAGGGCTCCTCGCCGCCAGACGTAGACGAACGCCACCATCAGCAGCACCACGAACACCACCGTCTCGCTCAGCGCAAATGAGCCGAAGGCCCGCAGCTGAACGGCGATCGGGTACAGGAAGATGACCTCGATGTCGAACAGGATGAACAACATCGCCATCAGGTAGAAGCTGATTCCGAAGCGGAATCCGCGCTTGATCTCGGACGGTAGGCCGCACTCGTACGGCATCGAGTGCCTGCTTCGGTTCGGCCGGCGCTCGCCCACGAACAGGTTCAGCACCGAGAACAGCGCCCCGATGGCGCCGCCGAGCACTAGAAACACGATCGCCGGCAGATAACTTCGAAGCACAACAGAGTCTTATATCACCGACGGGGGTAAGTTTGTAACAACTTGTTACTTAGTGCGAAATGCGGCTAACTAATGGCGTCGTACCCAGAATCCGTCAATACGACCTCACTTAGGCCGGAAGCGGACTGATTTATGAAACTGGTCCACATCGTCGTGGGAGTGCTGGCGGTCGCGCTGGTCGGCGGTGCTGGCCTGTGGGGGGCGTGGTGTTGGTACCGGGTGCGAACCAGCGTCCTGTTCTGGCGGCTGCTCCGGCTCGGGCAGGTCGCTGTCGTGCTGGAGGTGGCCCTGGGCGGGGTCCTGCTCCTGCTCGGCAGGAAGGAGTCGAGCCTGCATCTGATCTACGGACTGCTGCCGCTCGCGGTCTCGTTCCTGGCCGAGCAGTTGCGGATCGCCTCGGCCCAGGCGGTGCTCGACTCCCGCGGCTTTCAGTCGGCGGCCGCTGTGGGGGAGCTTGCCGAAAGCGAGCAGCGAGTGGTGGTGGTGGCGATCGTCCAGCGCGAGATCGGGGTCATGGTGCTGGCCGCGCTGGTGATGCTGGTGCTGCTGGTGCGGGCGGCCATGACCGGGGGTTGACCGATCAGGATCGGCCGGAGCGGTTTGCCGCGTTGGACAGGTCGTCGAGGGTGTGGTAGCGGCCCGAGAACCACAGCAGCGGCTCGCCTGCGCCGAGGCCGAGTGAGCTCACCCGTCCGATCGCGATCGTGTGATCGCCGCCGGCGATCAGCTCCTGCAACTCGCACACCGCCCACGCCAGTGCGCCGTCGATCACCGGGACGCCGTGCTCGAGGCGGTGCGCGACGGTGTCGAGCTTCTCGGCCTCGGGCAGCTTGGAGGCGAACACGCCTGCCAGGTGCTCCTGACCGGCGGCCAGCACGTTGACCGCGAAGCGACCGGACTCACGCACGATCGGCAGGGTGCGCGCGCTGTTCTCAAAGCAGACCAGGGCGAGCAGCGGATCGAGCGACAGCGAGCACAGCGCGTTGGCGGTCATCCCGCCTGCGCTGCTCGCGCCGGTACTGGTGATCACCGCGACCCCGGTGGCAAAGCGGCCGAACACCTCGCGGAACAGCTCAGGTTCGGGCTCGGTCATCGCCGCCTTTATACCGCTCCGGCGGGCACTCGGATCGGGCCGCGCGGCGGAGATTGGGTGCCCCGGCGCCGGCACCTCTGGTTGCCGCCGTAGGAGGACGATCGCGTTTTACTTCGTGGCGAACGTCTCAAAGCCGGCGCCGGGGATGGACCGGAATTCGCCATCGGTGGCGGTCCTCCTGCCGGGCCGCTGATCGCTAGCTCAACGGGTGACGACCAGCGAGCCGTATGCGCCCAGCGCCTGGTCGGAAAGGATCGTCGAGGCCATCACGTAGTGGCCGGGGGTGAGCGTGGCGTACAGGTCGGCGCTCTGGCCCGGCCCGATCGGCTTGGTCGCGGCCTCGGGGTGGCCGTCCAGCGAGATCACCAGATCGTGGCTCAGCCGGCCATAGTTGTGCACCACGATCGCCAGCGTCCCGGCCGCGGCCTGGACGCTCTGCGGCTGGACCCGGTATTCGGTCAGCGCCACCTGCAGCGTGCCGTTGGCGGCCACCCGCGCGCTGGCGCCACAGCCGGCGAGGAGCACGAGGGCCGCTGCCAGCGCCGCCGACGACACGGCGACGCGCGGGCGGGGCCGGCGTGGGGGTCGGTGGGGTCCGATAGGTGATCCGATTATGATCCTCGCCGGATGAGTCGGTCGGTCAGGGTCTTGCTCCCATTGAGTGCCGCAATCGCCGTCGCGGCCCTCGCGACGGCGTGCGGCACCGAGCGTATCGCCGTGCCGAAGAGCAACCCCAGCTTCGCCGGCGCGGTGCTGTTCTCACAGCGGTGCTCGGGGTGCCACACCCTGTCCTACGCCGCCACGCACGGATCCGCGCCGAACGTCCGTACCGCGCAGGCCAACAGCGGTCCCAACCTCAACCTCCGCTGCGAGCGCCCCATCACCCGCGTCCTGTACGCGATCGAGAACGGGGGGTTCTCGGGCGCGTACATGCCCCAGAACATCGTCGTCGGTCATGACGCGATGGAGGTGGCGAGATTCGTGGCCACCTACGCGGGCCGGGGTGCTCCCAAGCTGACCGGCATCCCGCAGTGCGCGACCAAGCCGATCGGGACGATCCCGTCAGCGTCGAGCTCGCCGACGGCCACCACCGCCGCCAGCGCCTCCGCGACGAGCACCGCGGTGGCCTCGGCGTCGCCGGCGCACAAGGCCGCCCGGACGGCGAAGAAGTCCGGTGCCAAGAAGAAGTAGCCCCCGCGTCCGTAGCAGGAGCCGCGCGTTCTCGACATCAGGCTGATCCGTCGTGATCCCGTCGCCGTGCGCGCGGCGCTGGCGCGTCGCGGACCGAGGGCGGCCGAAGCGGTCGACCGGCTGCTCGAGCTCGACGCCCACTGGCGCGCGGTGACCTCCGAGCTCGAGCAGCTGCGAGCCGAGCAGAACCAGGCCAGCCGCGGGCGGCGGGGCGCGCCGAGTGAGGCAGAGCGCGAGGAGCTCGCCCGGCTCGCCGCCCGGGGTCGCGTCCTCAGCGATGAGGAGACGGCGCTGCGAGCCGAGCGCGACGCGGTGCTGGCGTCGCTGCCGAACCTTCCCGCCCCCGACGCCCCGGCCCAGGACACCGTGCTGCGTGAAGTCGGTGAGGCCGGCGCCACCGGGCGTGACCACCTGGAGCTCGCCGGCGAGATGATCGACATGGAGCGCGGCGCGCGGCTGTCCGGCTCGCGCTTCGCCTACCTGCGAGGGGACCTCGTGCTGCTGGAGCTCGCACTCGTCCGCTATGCGCTGGAGAAGCTCGTCGGCGAGGGTTTCGAGCCGGTCATCCCGCCCGTCCTGGTCCGCGAGAAGGCGCTATTCGGCACCGGCATGCTGCCCGACACCGAGCAGCAGATCTACCGGGTGCCCGAGGACGACCTGTACCTGGCGGGGACCTCGGAGGTGGCGCTGGCCTCGCTGCATCGCGATGAGATCCTGGCCGCCGATCAGCTCCCGCTGCGCTACGCCGGATTCTCGAGCTGCTTTCGCCGGGAGGCCGGCGCCGCCGGCAAGGACACTCGCGGGATCTTCCGCGTGCACCAGTTCGACAAGGTCGAGATGTTCAGCTTCGTCGCCCCCGAGGAGTCCGGCGCCGAGCACGACCGTCTCCTGGCGATCGAGGAATCGATCATGCAGGAGCTCGGAATTCCCTACCGGGTGGTGGCGATCGCAGTCGATGATCTCGGCGCCTCGGCGGCCAAGAAGTACGACGTCGAGGCCTGGCTGCCGGGTCAAGGGCGCTACCGCGAGCTCACCTCGTGCTCGGATACCACCGACTATCAGGCGCGGCGGCTCGATGTCCGCTACCGCGGCGGCGACGACCGGCCCGCCCATGTCCACACGCTCAACGGCACCGCCGTGGCGGTGGGGCGGACGATCATCGCCCTGCTCGAGAATGGCCAGCAGCCCGACGGATCGGTGCAGCTGCCGTCGGTGCTCAGCGACCTGGGCGCGGTGGACCGGCTGCCCCCGGCGGCCGCTCGCCGCTAGCGGCGCTCTACGGCTTGCAGCGTCGGCCGGCGGTTGTCCTCGAGCACCACCAGCGCCGCCCGTGGCGGTCCGCACGTCGCGATCCGCGCCCGCATCCGCACGCCGAAGGTGTTCCACGGCCTGACGAAGCTGCGGGTGGTGTCGGGATCCTGGCCGTCCGCGGCCTGGGCGATAGCCGCCGCGAACCCGGTACGTCCCTGCGCCTCGGCGTCAGCCGGGACCAGCAACTCGGCCACCGGCTTGTTGATCGCCATCTCCTCGGTCATGCCGAGGAACTCCTGCGCCTGCCTGGACATCGCTTGAACCATCAGCGAGCCGTCCACGACGAGGAAGGCATCCTTCCCGCCCGGCACCGCGTCATCGCGCGCCTCCAGCAGTATGCCGAGCCCACACGAGGTACACACGCGCGCGTTGGGCGGCGGAGCGGCGCCGGCGGGTGACGCCGCGGCGCAGTGGCCGCAGAACCAGGTCCACTCGACTGCGGCCTCGTCGATTCCGCCTTCTACGAGTTTGAGTACGGGTCGTTGTATCACTAAGGATCTCTTGCTACGTCCTCGCCCCCATCCCAAGTTCCCTACCTGGCCGAGCCCCAGTCTAGGAGAGGATGCGGTTGGGCGCAAGCAGGCTTAACCCGCTTTGGTCCAGTTTGAAATGCAATTCGTGCCGGAAGACCCAAGAAAGTCGAGCGGAGAGGGGGGGATTCGAACCCCCGAACGAGGTTAACCCCCGTTACGCGATTTCCAGTCGCGCCCGTTCAGCCGCTCCGGCACCTCTCCTGGCGGGAGCGATCAGCCTAGCGTGGGACGAACGAGGGGCGCTCAGCGAGCCGCCCGTCGCGACACTGGAGGCCGCGCCACCGCGCAGCCCTAGACCTGCCACGTGCCGCCCCGTAGGAGCGGGATCTCCGTGCCGTCGGACAGCAACCCCGTCACCGCGACCTCGTCGCCACCGATCATGAAGTCGACGTGAATCTCACTCTGATTGACGCGGGGCAGTTGTGACTCGTCGCTGACCCCCAGCTCATAGCCCTGGCCGAGCGCGATGTGGCTGGCGGCGTTCTCGTCCAGCAACGTGTCGTAGAACACCGTTCCCAGCGGGCCGATCCTTCCCTCTCGGTCGACCAGGGCGATCTCTCCCAGCCGCGAGGCGCCCAGATCGCGTTCAGCCAGTCCCCGCAGCACGTCGGCACCCTGGTCGGCCTCGATCGACACGACCCGGCCGCCCTCGAAACGGACCTTCAGGCCGGTGATCGTGGTGCCCGAGGTGAACAGCGGCTTGGTCGCCGCGACGACCCCGTTCACGCGCTCGGGATCCGGGGTCGTGAACACCTCTTCGGTCGGGAGGTTGGGAGCGTGCACGATTGCGTCCACGGTCTCAAAGCGCGCGGCACACCAGTGGCTGGCGGGCAGCAGGCCAACCGTCAGGTCGGTTCCCGGCCCCGTGAACCGGACCGCGTCGAGCCGCAGCTCGTCGAGCCGGCGGGACACCTTGAGCAACTGTCCGATGCGCGTTTCCCAAGCGGCGATGGGGTCAGGCTCATCAAGCCGGCAGACGTGGGCGACCTCCTCCCACAGGCGTTCGAGCGCCGCCGGGGGGTCGAGCCGAGGATGTACGAGCGTGGCCCAACCCTGGGTCGGACACGGGGCGACCGTCCAGTTGGTGGTGCGGTCGTTGACCACCGTCATCCCTTCGCGCACCGACGGGAGCATGTCGAGCCCGAGGAGCGAGGGGTCGACGCCGTCCATGATTCGAGGGGCCACCGGGCCGGTGAGCGCGACGCGGGCGCAACGATGATCGCCGAGCGCGATCGCCCGGTCACCGATCCAGGGCGGGACGAACCCGAGTGTCTCCGGCTCGGCGTACAGCGCCCGGGCGCGCTTGAGGTGTACGTCGAACACGCTCAGGTCGACGAACTTGGCTCCGGCGCGGTAGGCGGACTCGGCGATGGCTCTGACCAGCGGCTCCTTCCCGGGTTCGGAGGAGATGGACATGATCTGGCCGGGCTGGAGGTTGGCGCCGAAGCGCACGATCAGGTCGGCCAGAGCCAGGAGGTATTCGGATTCGCTCATCTGGACCCCATCCTGTTGTGATTTGCGCGAGCCGCTCAGCTCGCGATCAGAACCCCAGGGTTGAGGATCCCGGCGGGGTCCAGCGTGCGTTTAGCCTGCGCCAGCAGTGCCACCGGCAGCGCTCCGATCTCACGCTGATGCCAGCTGCGGTGGTCGGTGCCCACACCGTGGTGATGGGTGATCGAGCCGTCCGCGGCCAGGATCGCGTCGCTGGCCGCTGCTTTGGCGGTTCGCCACTGCCGTATGGGATCGGCGGTCTGCGCGCATGCGACGGTGAAGTACAGCGATGCTCCACTGGGATATACGTGCGAGATGTGGCACAGGATCACCGGGGGCGTCCCCTGCGCGGTCAGTGACTCCCGCACAGCTTCGGTGACGGCCCGGTACAGCCCGCCGAGCGAGGACCAGAACGTGACCGTCTCAAGCGTCTCGACCAGAGCGCCGGCGTCGAGCAGCGCGTCGCGCAGGTACGGGCCTCGGTACCGGTCGCGGGCCCAGTTATCCCCGGCGCCCTCGACGGGGGTCGCCTGGGCGGCTCGCAGCACCGCTTCGGCAGCGGCTCGCCGAGCTGCCACGTCTTCGTCAGTGCCCTCGTAGCCGATGATCGCCAGGCAGCCGCCGGCTGGCTCGGCCTGCCCGCTCAGCTCGGGAGCGGCCAGCCCGATGGCGGTCTCGGCTTCGTCGGAGAGCCGCAGGACGCTCGGGACGGGGCCATCCTGCACCAGGTGCCGCAGCGCTGCCGCTCCCTGCTGAAACGAGGGCAGCCGCCAGCCGTCGTAGATCCGGCGCACGGGCACCGGCCGGATCGCCACCGTCAGCCGGGTGATCACCCCGAGAGCGCCCTCGGAGCCGAGGAACAGCTGTCGCAGGTCGGGTCCTGCCGCGGATCTCGGGGCCCGTCCCAGGGCGATCGTCCCCGTCGGCGTGGCGACCCTCAGGGCCAGCACGAGCTCGTCGAAGCGGCCGTAGCCCGCCGAGGCCTGGCCGCTGGAGCGAACCGCCGCGAAGCCGCCCAGCGTGGCGTACTCAAACGACTGCGGGAAGTGCCCGATGGTGTAACCGCGCGCTGCCAGCAGCGCCTCGGCCTCGGGGCCGCGCAGGCCGGGCTCGAGCATGGCCATCCGTGATTCCTCGTCGAGTCCCAGCAGGCGATTCATCCGTCTCAGATCGATCGCGACGACGCCGGCGAAGCCCTCCGTCTCGGGGCTCAGTCCCCCCACCACGGAGGTGCCGCCCCCGAACGGGACGACCGCCACGCGGGACTCACTGCAGACTTGCAGGACGGCCGTCACCTCCTCGTGCGACCCGGGCATGGCCACCACATCCGGTGCCGGCAGCCGCTCACCGGCGCGGACCCTGAGGAGGTCGAGCGTCGATTTGCCGAGAGCGTGGCGGGCTCGCGTCTCGTGATCGCAACGGGTGTGTTCGGCACCCAGGATCGAGGCCAGGCGCGCGACCGTAGCGGCCGGCAGCCGGACCGGACTCAGCTCGAGCTCAGCGATCGAGGCGGGGGCGGGGCGGCCCGCTTGCACGCCGAGCGCGTCGCGCAGGAGCCGGCGCAAGCCGTCTGGCAGCGCCGACGCCTGGCCCGGGTCTCCCCAACCCGACCACGAGAGCTCGGTGCGAGCGTGATGGGGCCGCGACGTAGCCATGGGCGCGGAAACTATCCGCTGTCGGTCAATGGCGGTTGCTGCGCCAGTGCGGCACCGCCAGGGCGATCAGCCGCAACTGCTTCTCCGCCAGCCCCGCGATCTCCGCCTCGGCCTCGATCGTCGGCCCGTCGGCCGGTGAGCCGTGCCCCCCCGCCTCGAGCATCGACTCGATCGTGGCGATCATGGTGTCGACGTACAGCGCCGCGAGCATGTGCAGATCGTCGGTGCTCCACTCCCGCAACAGCGGAAAGCGGGCCAGGTCGGTGGCCAATTCGCTGGCGAACAGCCTGATCTCGTTGCGGATCGCGTGGCGCAGGATCGCGTTGCCCGACGACCGGACGCGGGCGATGAACGCGAAGTGCAACCGGTGCGCCCGCACGTGCTCCACCAGGATCAGGACGGAGCTGTGGATCACCCGCTCGGCCGGGGGCCCGCCTTCGCGGGCCTGGCGCAACATCGACCGCAGCGTCCGGACCGACTCCTCCATCAGGGCCAGCCCGAGCTCGTCCATGCTGGCGAAGTGCCGGTAGAACGCGGCAGGCACCACGCCCGCGGCGTGGGTGACCCGTCTCAGACTGAGCCGGTCGAAGCTGATGCCGGCGTCCATCTGGGCCAGTGCCGCGTCGAGCAGTGCCTGGCGCGTCTGCTGACGGCGCTCGGCCTGCGAGCGCCGGGCTGCGGGCGGATGCCGTCCGGCCTGCGTGCGGTGGTGTGTACGTCTGTTCACGTGGCTATGTGCGGCTGGTCACAGTACTCCATTGGGCCCTTGACGCCCGAGGTGATTATCGAGACCATAGTTAGTGAACAATCGTACACTAAAAGGTGGATGACGAAATGACCTCGATCACGCGTGCCCCGGCGCGACGCAGTGTCACCGCGCGCGTCCTGCGTTCGCCGTTGGTGGACCTGATGCTCGGCCCGCACGGGGTCGACCGCTACCTGGAGCTGATCCGCCCTTCGCTGACGGTTTGCGATGCTCGCGGCGAGGTGGTGGGCGTCCGCCGCCAGACGCCCCGGAGCGTGACCCTCACCTTGCGCCCGAACGTGGCCTGGGACGGCTTTACGGCCGGCCAGTTCGTCCGGGCTGGGTTCGAGATCGACGGCGTGCGCCGGACCCGAACCTATTCGCCGGCCGGCTCGCAGCACGGCGAAGGCCGGGACGGCCTCGAGCTCACGGTGACCGCCCACCCCCGGGGACTCGTTTCAAGTCACCTGTTCGAGGCCGCGCGGCCGGGGACGATCGTTCACCTCGCCGCGGCCGAGGGCGAGTTCGTGCTGCCCGAGCCGCGACCCGATCGACTTGTCCTGATCAGCGGCGGCAGCGGCGTCACGCCGGTAATGTCGATGCTGCGGACCCTGTGCGATGAGGGCCATGCCGGCGAGCTGGTGTTCCTGCACTACGCGCGCACCGAGGCCGATCTGCTCTACGAGGGCGAGGCCCGCGCGCTGGCGCGGCGTCATCCGCGGCTTCAGGTCGAGTATCGAGTCACGCGCGGACGGCATCCGGCCGCCCGGATTGGCCGTGCCAGCCTCGGCGCGCTCGTCGGGGATGCCGCCGGCGCCACCGCGGCCGTGTGCGGACCGCCGGCGTTGATCGACGCTGCCCGCGAAGCGTGGGCGCGGCTCGGCGGAGACGGCGATCGGTTCCTGGCCGAGACGTTCACGCCGTCGCGCCTGAGCGTGTCCGGCGCCGCCGCACAGGGGACGCTGCGCTTTCTGCACAGCGACCGGACCGCGCCGATCGCCGGCGGAACGCTGCTCGAGCAGGCCGAGGCCGCCGGGCTGTCGCCCGACTACGGCTGCCGGATGGGCATCTGCCACACATGCACCTGCCGCAAGGCGGCGGGAGCGGTTCGCAACCTGCGCACCGGCGAGGTGTCCGACGAGGAGGACGAGGACATCCAGCTGTGCGTGTCGGTTCCGGCCGGCGACGTTGCACTCGAAATTTGACGAAGTCTCGAAATCTGACCCAGACAGAGGAGCCACCATGCCCACCAAACATCCCGACCTGACCCCGGAGCAGGTGGAGGAGCTCGGTCGTGAGCTCGACGCGCTGCGCAACCGCGTGGTCGCCGACCTCGGCGAGCGCGACGCCAACTACATCCGGGCCGTCATCAAGGCCCAGCGCGCGCTCGAGGTGACGGGCCGCGGACTCCTGTTCGCCGGCTTCCTGCCGCCCGCCTGGCTGGGCGGGACCGCCGCTCTGGCGTTGTCGAAGATCCTCGACAACATGGAGATCGGCCACAACGTGATGCACGGCCAGTACGACTGGATGAAGGACCCGGCACTGGACTCCAAGACCTTCGAGTGGGACACCGCCTGCCCCGGAGACCAGTGGCGCTACTCCCACAACTACATGCATCACACCCACACCAACGTGCTCGGCCAGGATCGGGACATCGGCTACGGGATCCTGCGCATGTCCGAGGACCAGCCGTGGCGCCCGCGGGACCTGGGCAACCCGATCTACGCCACGCTGCTGGCGGCGCTGTTCCAGTGGGGCGTCGCCGTCCATGATCTGGAGGTAGAGCGGATCGAGGCGGGTGAGATCGCGCTGACCGACAAGCGCGACATCCTCAGCGCGATCTGGCGCAAGGGCCGCCGGCAGGTGCTCAAGGACTATGTGGTGTTTCCCGTCCTGGCCGGCCCCGGGGCGCCGTTCGTGCTCACCGGCAACCTGACCGCGAACCTGACCCGCAACCTGTGGTCGTTCATGATCATCTTCTGCGGCCACTTCCCCGACGGAACCCACGAGTTCACCGAGGAGGAGGCGGAGAGCGAAACCCGTGGCGGCTGGTACGTGCGCCAGATGCTCGGCTCGGCCAACCTCACCGGCTCGCGCCTGTTCCACATCCTCAGCGGCAACCTCTCACACCAGATCGAGCATCACCTGTTCCCCGATCTCCCAGCGCACCGGTACGCCGAGATCGCCACCGAGGTGCGTGAGATCTGCGCCCGCTACGGGCTTCCGTACAACACCGGGCCGCTGCACCGGCAGTTCGGCTCGGTGGTCAAGAAGATCGCGCGCCTGGCCGTGCCGTGGGGCGGCGGCGGCTCCCCCTCGGACACCGCACTCGAGGCAGAGCCAGAGCCCGAGCTGGCGCTGGCCGCCTGACCGCGGCAACCGGGCGCGGCATCGTCGCGTCCGGCCCGCCACCGGCGTACCCTCTGCGCAAGCACTGCGATCGGAGGGAGGCAGAGATGCGCGAAGGCCTGATGATGGACGATTATCCGCTGTCGCTGACCGCGGTGGTGGAGCGGGCGGAGCAGTTCAGCGCCCCCCGGGAGATCGTCTATCGGCGGCCCGACGGCTCCGTGGACCGCACCACCTTCGGGGCCTGCATCGAGCGGGCCCGGCGCCTCGGCGCCGCGCTGCGCGAGCTCGGGATCGAGCCGGGCGATCCGGTCGCGACCCTGCTCTGGAACCAGCCCGAGCACCTGGAGCTGTACTACGCCGTGCCTTCGATGGGAGCGGTGATCCACACGCTCAATCCTCGCCTTCACCCTGACGAGTTGAGCTTCATCGTCGATGACGCCGAAGACCGGGCGATCGTGGTCGACGAGACGCTGCTGGAGGTGTTTGAGAAGATCCGCGACGCCCGCGACTTCGAGCACGTGATCGTGGTCCGGCGCTCCGACGACGACCTCCCGGATGGCTACCGCGACTACGAGTCGCTGATCGAGACGGCGGAGCCGATGCAATGGCCGCCGGCCGATGAGCGCGCCGCGGCCGCCATGTGTTACACGTCGGGCACGACCGGGCGGCCGAAGGGGGTCGTCTACTCGCATCGCTCGCTGGTCCTGCACTCGCTCGTGGGCGCGCTGCCGGATGTCAAGGGCATTTCCTCCCGTGACACGCTGCTGCCGGTGGTGCCGATGTTCCACGCCAACGCGTGGGGACTGGTCTACACGGCGACCATGATCGGGGCCGGGCTGGTCCTGCCCGGGCCCAAGCTCGACGCCGTCAACGTGCTGGAGCTGCTCGCCGACGAACGGGTCACCGTGACGGCCGGCGTGCCCACCGTCTGGATGGCGATCCTGGAGGCGCTCGATGCCGAGCCCGAGCGCTGGGACCTGAGCGCGCTGCGCCAGCTCGTGGTTGGCGGCTCGGCCGCCCCGCAGAGCATGCTCAGGGGCTTTGATCGTCATGGGCTGACCATCGTCCACGCCTGGGGCATGACCGAGACCTCACCGCTGGGCAGCGTCTGCCGCCTCCCGCTCGATCTCGACGACGCCCCCGAGGAGGAGCAGTACGCCTACCGCTGCCGACAGGGAAGGGCGACGCCGTTCGTCGAGATCCGGGCCCGCGACGACGAGGGGGAGCTGATCCCGTGGGACGACCAGGCGATGGGCGAGCTCGAGGTGCGCGGCCCCTGGGTCGCGCGCGCCTACCATCACGGTCAGGGGCAGGAGAAGTTCACCGAGGACGGCTGGTTTCAGACCGGCGATGTGGTCGCGATCGACCCGGGCGGGAACCTGCGTATCTGTGACCGCTCCAAGGATCTGGTCAAGTCAGGCGGCGAATGGATCTCCTCGGTCGACCTCGAGAACCTGCTGATGGCTCATCCCGCGGTCGCCGAGGCGGCCGTGATCGCGATCCCCGACGAGCGCTGGGGCGAGCGCCCGCTCGCCGTGGTCGTCCTGCGTGAGGGCCAGGAGGCCGAGCCCGACGAGCTGCGCGAGCACCTGTCCAAGGTCTACGCCAAGTGGCAGCTACCGGAGCGCTTTGAGTTCATCGAGGAGATCCCCCGCACCGCCACCGGCAAGTTCAAGAAGACGGCGCTGCGCGAGCGGTTCGTAGACACGGGGGCGTCGCAAGCAGACGCCGTGGCGTCGCCAGCGACGACATAGAGCTGCCCGCAACCGCGGGGCCCGCCTACTTGCGGTGCCCGAAGCCCGCCTTGCAGGACTTATAGGCCTCGTAGGCGTTGATCCCGGCGGCGAACACGTGGTGGGTGCGCAGGTCGACCAGCACCCGGTGTCCGTGGTAGAGGCAGAACACCTTGCCGGCCGTGCGCCGGCCCAGGATGTGGTTGGCGATGTGGTGGGCGACGATGCCGCCGACGGCGTGCGAGGTCGCTCCGCAGCCGGCTGCCGCCAGCGAGGATCCGGCCATCGCGAGCACCACGAGCACGACGGTCAGAGTGCGCCTCAGACGTTGCATCGAGGCCAGCCTAGCGCGCCCGTATGGCCTAATCGTTAGACAGGCGTTGCTTCTGCACTTTGCCCAGCTCGTTGCGGGGCAGATCGTCGAGAAACCGCACCACCCGGGGCCGTTTGTGCGGAGCGAGCTGGCCGGCGACATGGTCGATCAGCGCCTGCGGCTGGGGCTCGGCGCCGGCGCGCAGGACCACCCAGGCCACCACGCGCTCGCCCAGGTCGGGGTCCGGCTCGCCGGTGACCGCCGCGTCCTCGACGGCTGAATGCTCGCGCAGCGAACCCTCGATCTCACCCGCCCCGATCTTGTAGCCCCCGCTCTTGATCAGGTCCGTCGCGCGGCGGCCGACGATGCGGATGGAGCCATCGCCGTCACGGGTGGCCATGTCGCCGGTGGCGAACCAGCCGTCGTGCATCGCGGCCGAGGTGGCGTCGTCACGATTGAGATAGCCCAGGAACAGGTTCGCCCCGCGGACCTCGATCTCGCCGATCGTCGCCTCGTCGCAGGCCGCAATCGGGGCGCCATCGTCGCCGACCAGCCGGAGCTGGACTCCGGCCAGAGGCGGACCGACCGAGCCCGGACGGGGCTCGCCGTCGGCCCGGACCGCCGTGTTCATCAGGGTCTCGGTCATCCCGTAGCGCTCGAGCACGCCCCGGCCGGTGAGGCGCTGCAACCGGGCATGCTCGGATGCCGGCAGCGCGGCCGAGCCCGACACCAGCAGGCGGGCCCGTCCCAGCGCCGTGGCCACGCGGGAAGATTCCTCGGCCGCGTCGGCCAGCCGGCGGTACATGGTCGGGACGCCGAACAGCATCGTCGCGCCCTGCTCCAGCGCGTCCGCCACCCCGTCGGGGGAGAACTTGACCATGTGCACCGCGGTGCCGCCGCGTCGCACCGGGCCGAGGATGCCGATCACCAGACCATGCACGTGAAACAGCGGCAACGCGTGAGCGACGGCGTCCTGCTCGCTCCAGTCCCACGCTTCGGCCAGCGCGTCGAGGTTGGAGGCCAGCGCGCGACGCGGCAGCACCGCCCCCTTGGGCGGCCCCGTGGTGCCCGAGGTGTAGACGATCAGCGCCGCTGCCTCGGGGTCGTCCGGCGCCTCGACGGGGTACGGGCCGGCCGGTTGCGGGGAGAGATCGATGACCTCGGTCGCAAGCTCGGACAGCCCGTCGGGCAGCTCGGCGCCGGGTCCGCTCAGCAACACGTCCGGCGCGGCGTCGGCGAGGACATGGCGCAGTTCGCTGGTCCCGGACTTGGGGTTGACCGGAACCACCGGCACGCCGGCGCTCAGCGCGCCGATCACCGCCACGCAGGTCTCGATCCGCGACTCGGCCAGGACCGCCGCGCGCGAGACGCCCGTCAGCGACCGCGCGACCCGGGCCGAGGCGTCACGTAACTCGACGTAGGAGAGCGATCGATCCGGGAACGAAATCGCCGTCCGCGCGGGCGGATCGTGGTCCAGGGCCTCGAACAGCGCCCCTGCGGTCATACGTGGTCGCGCGGGATCGACACGCTGCTGCGCGCACTGTGGACACAGACGTTGCCCTTGGCGGTGGCGGACATCGAGGTCTGCAGGCGGACGGAGATCGGCCAATCGTCGCACGATCAGCGCGCCGGGCCCAAGTCAGCGTGAGCTGGGACGACGAGCGCTCATGGGCCGTGCCGGTCTGACCGAGGGGCCGCTGGACACCGATGCGGGGGAGCAGCAGAATCGCGTTGTGAGCACTTCCGCCGACGTCGATCTGGATCTGCTGCGCGCCGTCGAGTCACGGGTGCTGTGGCTGGCCACCTCGATCATCCACCACGCCAACCGAGTCCGGCGGACGCCCTCAGGAGTGAAGGTGGGCGGCCACCAGGCCTCCTCGGCCTCCGTGGTCTCGATCATGACCGCGCTCTACTTCGAGTACCTGCGCGACGCCGACCGGATCTCGGTCAAGCCCCACGCCTCCCCCGTCCTGCACGCGATCGAGTACCTGCTCGGGAACCTGGACGAGCGCTACCTCACCACCCTGCGCGAGTTCGGCGGCCTGCAGAGCTATCCCAGCCGGCTCAAGGACCCGGTTCCCGCCGATTTCTCCACCGGCTCGGTCGGGATCGGGGCCACGGCGCCGATCTGGAGCGCAGTGGCGCACCGCTACGTGGCCGGGCACTTCGAGGTCCCGCGGGGCGGGCGCCAGGTCTCGCTGGTCGGCGACGCGGAACTCGACGAAGGCGCGTGCTGGGAGGCGCTGGTAGACCCGCTGGTGGCCCAGCTCGGGGAGGTCCTGTGGATCGTCGACCTCAACCGCCAGTCGCTTGATCGCGTGGTGCCCGACATCGCGGCGGGACGGCTGGCGGCGATGTTCGAGGCGGCCGGCTGGCACGTGATCACGGTCAAGTACGGGCGCCGCCTGTCCGAGCTGCACGAGCGCGACGGCGGGGCCGCGCTGCGCCGGCGCATCGACACCATGACCAACGAGGAGTATCAGCGGATGCTGCGGGCCTCGGCGGCCGAGGTCCGCGAGCGGCTTCCCGAAGGGTCGGACCGCGCCGACATCCGGCACGTGCTCGCCGATGTCGACGATCAGCAGCTGATGGCCGCGGTCCGTGATCTCGGCGGCCACGACCTCGGCCTGCTGCTCGAGGCTCTGGCCGAGGCCGACGCGGTGATGGATCGACCGTCGGTGATCTTCGCCTTCACGATCAAAGCCTGGCGACTGCCCACCGAGGGCCATCCCGCCAACCACTCGGCGCTCCTCAATGATGACCAGTGGGGCTCGCTGGCGGGGATGCTGGGCGCCGATGCCGCGCGTCCGTGGGCGCGGTTTCAAGACGGCTCGGCCG
The DNA here is from genome assembly GCA_963792735.1 of uncultured Solirubrobacterales bacterium. Taxonomy (GTDB): domain Bacteria; phylum Actinomycetota; class Thermoleophilia; order Solirubrobacterales; family Solirubrobacteraceae; genus Palsa-465. The sequence continues at coordinate 202,581 of CAWBXK010000001.1, forward strand.
AAGCCGAGCTGTGCGCGCGTGCCGCCGCTCGGCTCGGCCGCGAGGCGGTGACGCCGACGGCGCCCCCCGCCGTGCCGGCGTCCCTCGGGCGCAATCACGCCGGCCGCGCCTCGACCCAGCAGGCGTTCGGGCGGCTGTTCGTCGATCTGGCCCGAGCCGCGCCGGACGTCGCCGCGCGCGTGGTCACGGTCAGTCCCGACGTGGCCTCCTCCACCAACCTCGGCGGCTGGATCAACAAGGTCGGGATCTGGCACCTCGGCGATCGGATCGACTGGTTCGCCGACGACACCGACACGCTGGTGCGCTGGCGCGAGAGCGAGCACGGCCAGCACATCGAGCTCGGCATCGCCGAGGGCAATCTCGTCGGGCTGCTGGCCGAGCTGGGCCTGACCTGGTCACGGGACGGCGAGCCGCTGCTGCCGATCGGGACGCTCTATGACCCGTTCGTCAACCGCGCGCTGGAACCGTGGTCGTTCGGTCTCTATGCGGGGGCCCAGTCGATCCTCGTCGGCACCCCGTCGGGCGTGACGCTCGCGCCGGAGGGCGGAGCCCACCAGTCGATCATCACGCCGTCGGTGGGTCTGGAGCAGCCGGGCTGCGTCGCGTGGGAGCCGGCCTTCGGCCAGGACCTGGAGTGGACGCTGCTGGCGGCGCTGGCCAGCCTCGGCCGGCCCAACGGCACGTCGTCCTACTTCCGCCTCACCACGCGCCCGGTCGATCAGGGGCTCGCGGAGCTGCCCGCGGACTCCGCCGAGCGAGAGCGGCGCCGGACGGGCGCGCTGGCGGGCGGCTATGTCCTGCGCCGGCCCCCGTCGGCCCCCGCGGTGACCCTGATCGGTGTGGGGGCGGTGATGCCCGAGGTGCTCGCGGCGGCCGACGAGCTCGGCACGGCGGGCCACCCCGCGGACGTCGTCTGCCTGACCTCGCCTGACCTGGTGTTCCGCGCGCTGCGCGCTCGCCAGGGTCTCGCCGAGGGCGATGACTCCATCCTCGATTCGCTGCTGCCGGCGCAACGTTCGGCGCCGATCGTGACGGTGCTCGACGGCCACCCCCACACGCTCAGCTTCCTCGGGTCGGTCCGCTGCGTCCCGATCGCCTGCCTGGGCGTCGACGGGTTCGGCCAGTCGGGCGACGTCGACGATCTGTATCGCTACTTCGGCATCGACGCCGAGACGATCGTCGGCGCCGCCCTGGACCTGCTGCCATGACCGAGATCACGATGCCGAGCCTGTCGGATGCGATGCAGGAGGGGACGATCCTCAGCTGGCTCAAGCAGGACGGCGAACAGGTGCAGGCCGGCGAGGAGCTGGTTGAGATCGAGACCGAAAAGGCGACCATGACCCACGAGTCTCCGTCGGCTGGCGGCCCGGGTTCGGGACGCCACGGTGACCCCTCCCGAGCTGTCTGGCGCGACGTTCACGGTCTCGAACCTGGGGGATGTTCGGGATGACCGCCATCACCCCGGTGATAAACCCGCCCCAAGCGGCAATCCTCGGCGTCGGCGCGGCGCGCCCGGTGCCGGAGGTGCGAGACGGACAGCTGGTGGAGCGCCACCGTCTGACGCTGACGCTCAGCTGCGATCACCTGGATTCTCTACGGGGCCGACGCCGCCCGGTTCCCGTCGGACATCCGCGCCGGGCTCGAGGCCCCGCTGCGGCTGATGCAGTGAGAGTCTGAAAGCCCCCAGACAAGGACCGATGATCCGAGTCGAGGGCCGGGTCAATCGCCTGGTGCGGTCACGCGCAGCTCGCGCCCGCCGACGCGCACCAGATCGCCGGGGTGCAACTGCCGACCGCGCCGCGCCTCTGGTTGGCCGTTGACGAATACCGGCTGGCGGGCCAGGAACCCCTTGACCTCGGCTCCGCTGTCGATCACGCCGGCGAGCTTCAGCAGCTGACCGAGCCGGATCATCTCCCCGCGGATCGCGACGTTGCGCACCATGGCCCTGAACGCTATCGGCGGGGTCCGCGAAGCAGTTGTCGTCCTGTACCTGAGGGTCGGGGCGAAGGAAGATAGAGTCGGGCGGTGCGAATCGTCGACCTGTCGGCGCCGATCGAGCGCAGCCCCGCGGACGCTCCGGCTTTCCAGCGGACAGACATCGAGTACCTCGACCACGAGGGTGGCGCGGCCGAGATCGAGCAGCTGTTCGGTGTCCCGCGCGCGCTGCTGCGCGACAGCGAGGGCTGGACCCGGGAGACGCTCACACTGGGCACGCACAACTCAACTCATGTCGACGCGCCGTGGCACTACAACTCGACCGTCGGCGGCGAGCCCGCCGAGACGATCGACGAGCTGCCCCTCGATTGGTTCTACCGGCCGGGGGTGGTGGTTGACTTCACCGACGCGGGGGACGGCGAGGCGATCACGGCCGCCGAGATGCAGTCCGCAATCGCAGCGGCCGGCCACGAGCTCGCGCCCCGCGACATCGTTCTGGTCCACACCGGGCGAGATCGGTATTACGGGGAGCCCGACTACATCGCGCGGGGACCCGGGATCACGGCCGAAGCGACGCGCTGGCTGTTTGATCACGGCGTGCGGGTCATGGGCATCGACGCCTGGGGGTGGGACCGGCCGCTGCACCTCCAGGCCCAGGACGCGCTGCGCGAACGTCGCGCCGGCATCTTCTGGGAAGCACACCAGGTCGGCCTGCGCTATTCGCAGATCGAGCGTCTCGCGAGCCTGGACCAGCTCCCGCCCACGGGCTTCGTGGTGGCGTGCTTTCCTCTGCGCGTGGTCAGAGCGAGCGCTGCCCCGGCGCGGGTGGTGGCGATTCTCGATGACGCCCGCGGAGCGTGAACCGACGACCGCCCGGCGCGGCTATAGGTGGTGGCTGTGGCGGGTGGCCGCTTTGTGGGCGTCGCCGTCGAAGTCGGCTTCGAACGCGTGCAGGCAATGACTCGAGCAGAAGTAATGGGTCTGGCCCCCGAGTTGCTTGGTGACCGCCCGTTCGCGATCTACGTTCATCCCGCACACCGGGTCGGTCGCCCCACGGCGGGCGGTGAGCCAGAACAGCACCGCGAAGATGACACACCCGAGTACGTTGAGCCCGAGCTTGTAATCGACGTGGACTGAGCTGAAGATGTCAGCGCGCGTGGGGCGCGATCCCGTGGGGATCAGGCCCAGAGCGCTGAAGATGCCGTCGACGATCACGGCGGCGATCACCATCGTGACGAACATCAGTCCGGTGATCCGCATCGCGAACCTGGCGCCGTAGTACTTGCGGTAGATGGCGATGATCGGGAGCACGATCAGGTCGGCGAACAGGAACGCGAGCACGCCCGCGAAGGAGATCCCGCCCGACCACAGCACCGCGGCGAGTGGCACGTTGCCGACCGAGCAGACGAAGCTGAGCACCGCGATGATCGGGCCGATGATCACGTTCTCGATTGTCGGAAGCGGTGCCGGCGCGTGCCGGATGAACAGGTGCTCGAAGAAGCCGTTGCCGAACTGGGCGATGTACCCGGCGAGCAGGAACCCGATCGTGATCTCCTTCCAGAGCATGTGCCAATCGCCGCGGAAGTTGTGGGCGACGTCTGACCATGCCCGGGCCGACGTGAGGCGCTCGCGCCAGGGCAGCGGCTGGCTCATCGCCTGATGGCGATGGCCGCTATCGGCCCGGCGGGCATGCTCACGGGCCTGCTCCTCCAGCTGCCGGCTGACAAACAGCCGCAGCAACACGGTCATCAGCACGATCATCACGATGCCGCCGACGTACTCAGACAGCGTGAATTGCCAGCCGATCAGCACCCACAGGACCAGCCCGAGCTCCCACACCAGGTTGGTCGAGGCAAACTGGAAGGCCAGCGCCGAGGCGGCACTGGCTCCCTTCTGAAACAGGGACTTCGCAATCGCGATCGCGGCATAGGAGCACGACGACGACGCGGCGCCGAGACCAGTGGCCCATCCGATCGAACGCGCGTCCGAGCCGCTCATCAGACCCTCGATCCGCTCACGCGGCACCCACGCCTGCACCACGCCGGAGATCGCAAACCCGAATACCAGCGCCCACCAGACGGCCCACGCCATCAGCAGCGAGTCCCTCAGTCCGTGCCAGAGCACGTCCACCACGCTCGTCATCGTGCAACCCGAGACATACCGGGCTCAAATCTAACATACCCATAGGGGGTAGAGGTAAACGGTGATAGGGTGATCGCATGGCACAAACCTCCACTCCTAAACATGGCTACAGCGCGACCAGCCACCAGTTGCTGGCAAGGCTGCGCCGGATAGAGGGGCAGATCCGCGGCATTCAGGGCATGGTCGAAGATGACCGCTACTGCATCGACATCCTCACTCAGATCAGTGCCGCCCAGGCGGCGCTGGACAAGGTGGCACTCGGGCTCCTCGATGACCACGCCCACCATTGCGTCATCGGCGCCCAGGAGGCGACCGAGCGCGAGGCCAAGACCGACGAGCTCATGGCCGCGGTGGGCCGACTCATGCGCCGCGGTTAGCCCCAAGCCTGAATACCTATTCATGCAATAATGCAAGCATGGGGCACGGTGTCGAACCCGACCTCGGCTTCCTCTCGGCCAACACGGCCCGCTCGGTCGCCCAGACCATGCAGGCGCTGGCCGCGCCCAGTCGGGTGAGGATCCTCAGCCGGCTCGGGGTTGGCTCCTGTTCGGTCGGTGAGCTCGCCCGTGACGTCGCCATGGAACAGTCGGCGGTATCCCAGCAGCTGCGAGTGCTGCGCCACCTGGGCCTCGTGATCGGGGAGCGCGACGGGCGACAGGTGATCTACGCGTTGCACGATGATCACGTTCGGGCGCTGCTCAGCGAAGCGGTGTCGCACACCGAACATCTACGGCTCGGGCTGGCCGCCAGCCCGGTCGCGGAGGCCGTGAGCGGGTGAGCGGCACCACACCCGCTCTGCTGGCGGCGGCCGCCGGGGTCGGCTTCGGACACGCGATTCTGCCCGACCACTGGGTACCGCTCGCGGTCCTCGCGCGGGCCAGGCGCTATCCGCTTTCGCGGGTCGCGCGACTCTCCGGCCTCGCCGGTATCGCCCATGTCCTGCTGTCGATCGTGCTCGGCGGCGTGATCATCGTGATCGGCCTTCAATTTCGGTCGACCGTGCAGAGCGCCCAGGACACGATCATCGGGTGCATCCTGATCGCCACCGGGCTTGGATTCGCCGTCCTCGAACTCACCGGACACGGGCACACCCACGACCACGACCACGACCACGGGGACCACGGGGACCACGACCACCAGAGCGGCCCCGGGCGGGGTGAACTGCACCAACGGCGTGGGCTCCGCGGGCTGGCGGCGGTGATGGTCCCGTTCGGCGCGGCCGCGTCCCCGGACCTCACGATCCTCCCGGTGTTCCTCGCTGCCACCACGGTCGGGGTGGCGACAGCCATCGGCTCGGTGGTCATCTTCGCGGCGGTCACGATCGCCACGATCGTCGGCCTGACACTCGCCGCGGCCAGCGGTGGATATCAGATTCGCGGCCAATGGCTCGATCGTTGGGGCAATGCCATCACCGCCTTGGTGCTACTGGTGATCGGCGTGCTGGTCCTCACCGGCACGATCTAGGCGAGATGCTCATCGGGGGGAACCGGTTACCGCTGGTAGGTTGCCGACCCATGCACCCCACGGCGGCTCGGCTGGCGCAGCGACTGAGGCAGCGAGGGCTTCAGGTCGAGGTGCAGACGCTGAGCGACTCGGCCCGTACCGCGGCACTGGCGGCGGCGGCGCTGAACGTCGAGGTCGGGCAGATCGTCAAGTCACTCGTGTTCCTGCGCGAGGACGAGCCGGTCTTGGTCCTGTGCGCGGGTGATTATCGCGTTGACGCCGAGCGCCTCGGCCTGGTGCCGGCACCGGCCGACCGGGTACGCGAAGTCACTGGCTTTTCGATCGGGGGAGTTCCGCCACTCGGACATGACGTCGAGCTCGAGACAACGATCGACGAGTCACTGCGGCGCTTCACGGTCGTGTGGGCTGCGGCCGGAACGCCGCACGACGTGTTCGCCGTGGATACCGAAGCGCTCATCCAAGCCATCCCCGGCGCGCGGGTCACGGCCGTCGCCTGAGCCCCGCTGTCGCGATCGCGCGCAGCGACCCGTTAGATCATCCGGCTACCACCACCTCCAGCTGTCGGGGTCCGTGCACGCCCTCGACGCGCTTGAGCTCGATGTCGGATGTCGCGGAAGGTCCGGAGATCAGGGTGATGGGCCGCTGGGCCTGTCGCACCGCAGGCTCGAGTGCGCGAATCGCATCCGGGACTCCGAACACGATCTGCTCGGACCGCACGACGCAGATGTGGACGTCGGGAATCAGCGTCAGCGCGCGGCGGCCCTGGTCGGCGTGCCCGTCGAGCACGATCGTCCCCGTCAGCGCGATCGCCTGGGCGCATCCCGTCAGCGCGGCGACGTCGTCGTCGAGCTCGGCCACCGACAGCGGCGGATCGTCCGTCCGCGCCGGGAGCTCGGACGACACCCACCGGAGGTCAACGCCCGGCGCCAGCACGAGCGACCTCGCGTGATGGCGCCCGAAGGCCTCGCGCACGGCGGTGGCGATCGCGTCGGGATCGGCGCTACAGCGCACCACCGTCGCGCGGTAGGAGCCGCAGCGCTCGACGAACAGTTCACTCAGGGCCGCCGGGTCGGTTTCGCCCTCGCGTGAATACGCCGCGGTCGGGTCGGGATCGCCGGCCACGTCCCATGCCACCGGCTCGCCGGCGGGCACGTCTGCGATCGCCGCCCGGATCTTCGCGAGCATGGCCCCGCGGGCGATCACGGCCGCTCCCCCCGGGCGCGCCACCATTGCCTGAAGGTCTGCTCCGGTGGAGCGGGTAGGTCCCGGACCGCGGTCCATCCGGCCAGCGGTCCCGGGAGCTGGCGCTCGATCCGGCCGCTGCGCGTCAGCGGCCAGCTGCCGACCCGCGCGGTCCGCTGCGCCAGCTCATAACGGCGCCGGCTCCCCAGCACCGCCGCCAGCGCTCGCATCGCGGCGCGCTCGCCGCGCGCCTCGCGACCGTGAGCCTCACGGGTGATCTTGCCGCGCAGATGCACCAGCACGGTCGGAATGTCGATCTTGACCGGGCACGCGTCGTAGCAGGCCCCGCACAGCGAGGATGCCCACGGCAGCGTCTTGGCCTGCTGGAGTCCGGCCAGCTGCGGGGTGAGGATCGCGCCGATCGGCCCGGGATAGGTTGACCCGTACGCGTGGCCGCCCGTGCGCTCATACACGGGGCAGACGTTCAGACACGCCGAGCAGCGGATGCAATGAAGCGCCTGGCGTCCGACCTGGTCCGCCAGTGCGCTGGTCCGTCCGGAGTCAAGCAGCACCAGGTGGAACTCCTGCGGGCCATCGCCCGGGGTCACACCGGTCCACAGGGAGGTGTACGGATTCATCCGCTCAGCCGTTGAGGAACGCGGCAGCAGCTGCAGCATCACCTCGAGGTCGGAAAACCGCGGCAGCACCTTCTCGATACCCATCACCGTGATCAGCGTCTCCGGGAGCGTCGTGCACATGCGACCGTTGCCTTCGGACTCGACCACGCACACCGTGCCGGTCTGTGCGACCGCGAAGTTGGCGCCGCTGATCGCCACGCGCGCGGACAGGAACTGCTTGCGCAGAAAGCGGCGTGCCGCCTCGGCCAGGGCGGGGGGATCGTCGCTGAGATCATCGGTCCCGGGGAGCTCACGCCGGAACAGCGCCCGGATCTCGGCCCGGTTACGGTGGATCGCGGGGACCAGGATGTGCGACGGGGAGTCGCCCGCCAGCTGGTTGATCAACTCCGCCAGATCGGTCTCCAGGGCAGCGATACCGGCGGCTCTGAGCGCGTCGGACAGGCCGATCTCATCGGTGGTCAATGACTTGACCTTGACCACCCGATCGGCGCCGGTGGCACGGACCAGGTCGCTGACGATTCGATTGGCGGTCGCGGCATCCGGCGCCCAGTGCACCGTCCCACCCGCGTCGGTGACCGTGCGCTCGAGCCGCTCGAGGTGGACATCGAGGTGGCGCATCGTGTGCTCCTTGATGCGCCGGCCCGCCTCGCGCAGCTGCTCCCAGTCGTCGAGCTCTGACACCGCCTGTGCACGCTTGTCGCGGATCGTGTGGGTGGCCACCCGCAGGTTGTGGCGCAGCTGGGTGTCGCGCAGCGCGGACCGAGCCGCCTGCGGAAAGCCCTGACCACGGTTCATGTGTCCTCCGACGCGAGGATCTCGGCCAGGTGCACCGTTCGCACACCCGCTCGCTGGCGCGACAGGCCACCGCCGATGTGCAACAGGCACGAGCAATCCAGCGCCGTGCACACCTCAGCGCCGGTGTCGAGGATCGCGCGCAGCTTGTCGGTCAGCATCGCCGCGGAGGTATCGGCGTTCTTCACCGCAAATGTCCCGCCGAACCCGCAGCACGATTCCCCGTCCGGAAGCGTGACCAGGTCGATACCCCGCACGTTCCTGAGCAGTCTCAGCGGAGCGTCGCCGACACGCAGCATCCTGAGTCCGTGACAGCTGGGGTGGTAGGTGACGCGGTGGGGATAGAACGCACCGAGGTTCTCGACGCCGAGCTCGCCGACCAGGAACTCCGAGAGCTCGAACACGCGCGGGGCCAGGGCGGAGACAGCGTCCAGCAGCGTCCGGTCGCCCGACTGCTCGGCCAGGCGCCGGTAGTGGTGGCGCACCATCCCCACGCACGAACCCGACGGGGCCACCACGGCGTCAAAGCTCTCATCGCAGAACACGCGAACGAAGCGTCTGGCCAGCGCGAGCGCGTCGTCTTCATAACCGGAGTTGCCGTGTATCTGCCCGCAGCAGGTCTGCTCCTCGGGGAACACCACCGTGTGGCCGAGGCGCTCCAGCACGTGCACGGTCGCCCGCCCGGCCTCCGGGAACAGGGTGTCGTTGACGCAGGTGATGAACAGCGCGATCCGCACTAGCGCCAACTCGATTCCCAGATCCGTGGTCCCGGCAGGACCGCGTCGGGGATCATCGCGCAGATTCGTCGTTCGAGCTCGTCTGCCATCTCGAGCGGCATCGTGCCAGCCGCCGGGTTCACCTTGCAACCATGAGGCACGCACCGAGCAGCCCGAATGCGGCACCTCAGCACGTTCCGCGAGTCGGACGCGGCGATAGGGGGTAGCCCTGCGAGATGACGGCCGCCCCGCTGAATGCCCTCGCTGCACGGCTTGAGTCCGTCGAGGCGCTCGACGGTCCGGCGCGGATCGTCCGGGGCACGGTCCGGCGGCTGATTCCCGATGGCGCTCCCAAGGACGTGCTGAGCGGTGCGTGGCTCGGTCACGCCCTGCATCCGATCATGACCGACATTCCCATCGGTGCGTGGACGAGCGCGATCATCCTGGACTTGACGGGCGGAAAAGACAGTCGGGGCGCCGCGGACCGGCTCATCCTGACCGGTGTGCTCGCGGCGGGCGCGACCATCGCCACCGGCTGGTCGGACTGGGCGGACGCGGAGTCGGGTAACGCTGCGGTGCGTCGTTCCGGTCTCGTCCACGCGGCGGCGAACGCGACCGCAACCGGGCTCATGGTCGGCTCTTACCTCGCGCGCAAGCGAGGTGCGCGCGGGCGCGGCCGGCTGCTCGCCCTCGCCGGGTCGGCTGCGCTCGGCGCCGGCGGCTGGCTGGGCGGGCACTTGACCTATACGCTCGGCGCCGGGGTCACGGCCGGCGCGCCGGCGGCCGGGATGCAGACCACGGCGACCGCGGGACTCGCCTGAGAGCCTGAGCCGGCCCGGGAGGCGGACCCCACGTCCGAGCGTGGGGGATTTTCCATGTCAGGCGTGAGTTTTATCCCGCCCTCGGTGAGATGCAGGCGCGGTCCTGGGCGCCAGAAGTCCCCTCATAGCTCACGCCGCTCGAAGCTGGTCACTCCGGCGATCAGGACGATGAAGAACCAGCAGACCACCCATAGCAGGTACGGCGAGGAAGGTGCTCCCTGTGCGTAGAACGGGTTTGCGTTTCCGCCCTGAGCCAGGCGGTCGCCGATTATCGACGGCGGTTGGAGGTAGTAGATGACCGCGTGCCACAGCCCGTCGGTGGGCAGCAGGAATCGTCCCACCTGCCCGACGGTCCGAAGCGCAGCGATGTTGAGGTTGGTCCCCAGCGTCCCCACGACTCCGGCCAGCCAGCCGGCGCCGAAGACCGCGACGCTGATCACCCCGGCGGCGATGACCGGCATCCGCGTGCTCAGGAACAGCGACAGGGTCAGCAGAAGCGCTCCCTCGCCGAACAGGTACACGCCGGCGAGTACCGGGCTCGGCGGGCCGAATCCGCTCGTCACGTCGACGACACCGAACTCGAGGGCGCAGACGACCCCGGCATATCCGGCGAGCAAGGCTGCGAGCCCGAGCCACTTGCCGAGAACCACCTCGGTCCGCCGGACAGGGCGCGTCACGATCGTCATGAGCACGCCGGACTCGATCTCCGAAGAGATCGATGGCGAGGCCATCGCCGAGGCGCTCAGGGCGACGATGAAGCTGAACATGAACATGAACAGGATCAGCGCGTCCGGAACAGCGAGTCCTCTCTCACCGGAGGTGATGGTGTGGGTGTGACTCAAGCGGTCAAAGCCCCACGCGCTGAGTCCAACGATGATCACGGTGATCGCGACGAAGGCCAGCAGCAGACGTCGCCGCACCGCCTCTTTGATCGTGAGCGCGGCGATCGTCAGGGTCGGATTCATCGCTCTGCCAGCAGTTCGAGGAAGCGGGCCTCCAGTGTCTGGTGCTCAGGGATCACGGCCTCCACCCGCCCCCCGAGGCGCACCACCTCATCGATCAGATCGGCGATCCGCGAGGGGTCGATGCCCTCGACCAAGAGCCACTCCTCGTCTCGGCGCCATCGGCCGAACCGACCCAGGCCGCTCCACCAGCTCTCGCCGAGTCCCCCCACCTTGAGCCGCAACCTGCTGTGGTGGCCGAGCAGCTCGTCGAGCGTGCCGGTGGCGACCGCCGTCCCCTTATCGATGACTGCGACGCGATCGCACACGTGCTCGGCCTCTTCGAGCAGGTGCGTGTTCAGGAACACGGTGGCCCCCCGCTCGCGTAGCCCGCGGATGATCTCGCGCACGTCGTGGCGTCCGACGGGATCAAGAGCGCTGGTGGGCTCGTCGAGGACCACGAGCGTGGGGCTACCGAGCAGCGCTACGCCGAGCCCGAGCCGCTGTTGCATTCCCTTTGAGAAGTTGCCGACCCGGTCATTGCGTCGCTCGAGCAGACCGACGGTCTTCAGCGCCGTCCGCTCCTCCTCCTCCCACGCCGCCTTGGGCAGCGCGAGGAGCCGGCAATGGAGGCGGAGAACCTCCGTCGCAGTGAGCAGGGCTTGGAAGCGAAACAGCTCGGGGAGATATCCGATCTGCCGTCTCGTCTCGCGATCCCCCAGCGGTGCGCCGAGCACCAATGCCTCTCCGCCGCTGGGACGCGCCAGCCCCAGCAGCAGCTTCACCACCGTCGTCTTGCCTGCCCCGTTGGGGCCGAGGAAGCCGAAGACCTCTCCTCGGTTCACCGTCATGGACAGCGACTTCACGGCGATCGTGTCCCCAAAACGCTTGCTCAGCGACACCGTGTGGATCGCCGGCGACTCGGTCGGTCGGGGCGAGGAGCGTCCCCGAATAGGGACGCCCGCGGCCTCAGCCACCCGCGCCGCGCCCTCGTCCGGGGGCCGCTTGCCCGCGTCGCTCGCGGCGCGTTCAGCCGAGTTGGTCGGCGACATTGAGCAGGTCTTGCGAATCGAGGATCCCCGCGACCACGTGCAGCATCCGTCCGCCATCCTCCCAGACCACCCCGCCGGCCGCGTTCGAGGGGTCAGTGACGAGCACGCCCGCCCAGCCCGCGACGTGCACCGAGCGGACCGAGGCGCCCCGCGGCACGGGCACGGGTAGGGTCGTTCCCACATCACCCAGCAGGCGGACCTCCTCCGCCAGCTCTCGGGGGATGCCCGGCTGGTTCAGCAAGTAGCTCTCGACCTGGCTGATGCTCGCACCCTTGGAGAGCGCCGTCGGACGCCGCATCGTGACCACGCCGAGTGTGGGCATGTCGGTCCTGTTCGCCGCGCCGTACTCGACGAGGACGGCCGGGCCGGCATCCAGGCTCACCGAGCTTGCGCCGACGCCCGTGGCGTTGGCGTTGAAGGTCACGGTGGCCCTCACGCGCGGCTGGACCGTGACCCCCTTGACGGCGCCCACCCCGGCGGGGAGGTGGCCGGGCAGTGGCACCCGGAAGCCGGCTTGCGCGCTCGCCTCGGCGAGCGAGGTTGCCGGCTGGGCGGGGCCCGAGGAGGACCATTTGATCGTTCCGAACCGGACGGTACTCGATCCGCTCGGGGTGGAAAAACCCCCGAGCACGTGGCTGTCGCCCAGACCCATGAAGGAGGCGAGGGCCTGCATGTCGCTCCGGCTCAGGGACACCGGCGCCACATGAGTCGGCGCGAAGATGTTGGTGAATGTCGCCGCCGCGGCCGTGCCGGCGACCACGATCCCGATCGCGCCGAAGGCCAGCCCGGCCCGCAGCGACACCCTCGGGGACCCGGGAGGCCGCCGGAAAGGCGACCCTCCCCGCCGGCGCCGACCGGCTCCCTGCTCCGTCGTCCGCTCCAGCTCGCGCTCGAGCCGGGCCCATGCCATGTCCGCGCCGGGTCCCAGCGGCGGGGCGGACAACAGCCGGGCCGCGCGTTCGGCGTCCTCGGCGATCTGTGCTCGCCTGGCGCTGCAGCGCGCACAGCCGGCCACGTGGTCGGCGACTCTGTCCGGGATGGCCAGTGGTTCGTCATCGAGCCGCCGCAGCATCCCGTCAGCTATGTGCCTCACGTTCCATCTCCTTTCGCAGCGCGGATTCTGCCCTTCGGAGCAGCGTCCCGACGTGTCCGACCTTGACCCCCAGTGCCTGTGCGATCTCCACATAGCTCATGCCCCCGTGGCGCATCACCAGCACCGCGGCCGACCGGAGCGGCAGACGGGCCAGGACCCGGCGAACCTCTGCCCGCGCTTCCCGATCGATCACCGTGTCTTCAACGCTGGGCGGAGCGCCGGCCCCCGGCATCAGAAGCTGGCGCTTGTCCCGGCGCCGCTCCCCCCGAATCACGTTGAGCCCCGTGTGGACCGCGGCGACCCTGACCCATCCTGCGGCTTGCCCGTAGTCGCCGGAGAAGCGCCGATAGGCGGCCAGGAAGACCTCTTGCGCCACGTCCTGCGCCCTCTGGGAGTCGCCGACCACACTCTGCGCGAGACCAACCACAACCCGATAGTGGCCGCGAAAGAACGCCTCGAAGCCATCGGCGTCGGACGCGCCTCCGATTCGATCCAAGCGTTCGTCAGTTCGCGCGTGCAACTCGATCACACCCACTTAGCACCGCCGCAGCTCCAAATGTGACACGGCGGCCGTCGGCCAAAGCGCTGAGAGACGGGCTACCTGGGTGCGTAGACGAGGGTGAGTAGGCCGCTGTCGAATCGCTTGACGTCGAGAAGGCGGAGGTGGGGTGCGGTGTCGATGCTCTCGAAGAGGTGCTGGCCGGTGCCGATCGCGACGGGGGCGAGCCAGAGATGGAACTCGTCGATCAACCCATGCTCCATCAGGGTGGCGTCGAGCGGCCCGTTTCCGTACTTCAGGAGATTCTGTCCGGCGTTGCGTTTGAGGTCGTTCACGAACGAGACGACGTCGCCGTCGATGGCGGTGGCGTTCCACGCCAGCTCTCTGGGTTTGGTCGTGGCGACGTGTTTCGGGATGCTGTTCATCCGGTCGATGAACTCGGACGGAACCCCGGCCGGCGTTTCGTCGGCCATCCTGGTGTAGGCGACCGACAGGAACTCATACGTCAGTCGTCCGAGCAGGAGGGCGTCCGCTTCGGTCAGGAGCTCGGTGGTGTACTGCGAGAACTGTTCGTCGAGGTACGGGAGCATCCAATCGGTTGAGCCCATCTCGCCACCGAGCGAGACATAGGTCGCCTCCACAAGCTTGCCCATCATTGCCTCCGTCTCGTTTGGTGGTGGATCGCCTCGAGCCATTCGTCGAGTCGTAGGTGCGACTCACGCAGGCCGATCTCCAAGCCGCCTTGTGCGTAGAGCTCGCGGGCCGCGAAGGAAGGGAAGACCGACCGGCTGGTCACGAGCGTGCCGTCACCGTCGGGCTGGAAGGCGGCCGCCGTTGGGTCACGAGCCATCCTCGCGGGCTTGGAGATCCTCCACGTACTCATCGAGCCGTTCGAAGCTCTCCTCCCAGAACTCCCGGTAGCGCTCGAGCCAACCGGTCGCGGCCTGAAGGCCGTCGGCGGAGAGCCGGGCCGGGCGCGTCTGCGCCAGCCGACCACGTGTCACCAAGCCGGCTCGCTCGAGCACCTTCAGATGCTGCGAAACGCCCTGCACGCTCATCTCGAACCGGGGCGCGAGCTCGTTCAGCGTTGCCTGCCCCGAACGCAAGCGCTCGAGCATCGCGCGGCGCGTCGGATCAGCCAGCGCAGCGAACACGGTGCTCAGATCGTCGGTAGCGGCGTTCATCAAGCAGTTACTTTATCAAGAAGTTGCTTGAGTATAGGCCGACGCCGAGGCTCACGCTGCCTGGATCTGACGATCCGCCATCGCATAGGATCGGGCCGTGCCGTTCACGCTCAGGAACCTCAAGGAGGACCTGGAGGACGTGGGGTCCAGGTTTGACGGCGCGCCGGACCTGGAGTTCCGCTTGGCGACGGGCGCGCTCGAGCTCGAGCAATCCGGCCTGAGCTACCAGCGCGTCCCGCCCGGCTATCGCTTTCCGTACGGCCACACGCACCACAAGCAGGAGGAGGTGTACGTGGTCTTGCGCGGGAGCGGCCGGATGAAGCTCGACGACGAGATCGTCGAGCTCAGGGAATGGGACGCGGTGCGCGTCCCGCCCGGTACGTGGCGCGGGTACGAGGCCGGGCCGGAGGGCCTGGAGATCCTCGTCGTCGGTGCGCCCAATCTCGGCGAGACTCCGCGCGAAGACGTCGATGGCCAGCGCGACTGGTGGGCTGACTAGCGCCGGTGTGAGTCTCAGCCGTAGGGACAGCGTCGAGGCCGTGCCCGCCGGGGCCCGATGCTCACCGTTCGGCGTGCTCGCCGCGTGGCGCCCCGGGACCGGGCGGGAGCTCGATCTCCCCGCGCGCGGCGTATTTGCCACACCGGTCGCAGCGGAGGTCTGAGCCGATGTTGCCTCCGCAGCCGGCATGGAGGGTGAGTCGCGGTGGGCCGCCGGGGGTCGGGTAGTGGCGGTCGCCCCACTTCATGAGCACGATCAGAGCGGGCCCGAGCTCGCGTCCCTTGTCGGTGAGCAGGTACATCGGGCGGCCGGGGCGCTCGGGGTCCGGAACGCGGTCGAGCAGCTTCTCGTCGCAGAGCCGCTTGAGCCGGTTGGTCAGGACGTTGGAGGCAATCCCGAGCTTGGCCTGGAACTCCTCGAACCGCGTCAGGCCCACGAGGGCGTCGCGGAGGATCAGCAGCGTCCAGCGCTCCCCGATGACCTCTAGGGATCGGGCGATGGAGCAGACCTGGTCTGGATAGTCGCGTTGGAGCACTACCCAATCGTAGCTGACTTGCTTGACAAAAGCCAGCGTCCTCCGTAAGTTGTCTTGCATGACGCAAGCTAGCCACCGAGGAGGAGTCATGAAACGAAAGCCCCTGATCCTGATCTCGCTGCTGCTGGCGGCGTTTGTGATCAATCTCGACACGACGATCGTCAACATCGCGCTGCCGTCGCTCGTGCGCCAGCTGCACGCGTCTGACTCGCAGCTGCAATGGGTGGTGGACGCTTTCAACTTGCTGTTCGCAGGATCGGTGCTCGCGGCGGGCAGTCTGTCTGACCGGTTCGGGCGCAAGGGGATGCTGCTCGCCGGCCTAGCGGTCTTCGGTCTCGCGAGCCTGGCCGGCGGGCTGATGGACAGCCCCGGCGCGCTGATCGCGACGCGCTCGGTGATGGGCGTGGGCGCGGCGATGGTGTTCCCCTCAACGCTGTCGCTGATCGCAAATGTGTTCACCGAGCGGGGCGAGCGCGCCCGGGCGATCGGGTTGTGGGGCGCGATCACGGGGGCGGCGATCGCGCTGGGGCCGATCGTCGGCGGCTGGCTGCTCGAGCTCTCCGACTGGCGCAGCATCTTCTTCGCGATGGCGCCGATCGCCGCCGGCGCTGGCGTCCTGGCCGCCCGCTACGTCCCCACCTCGCGGGACCCGCACGTGCGCCGCACCGACCGGGCCGGATTCGCGCTGTCGACCGCGACGATCGGGCTGCTCGTCTACACGATCATCGAGGCCCCGAACCACGGCTGGGGCAGCGCCCGGACGCTCGGCAGCTTCGCGCTGACCGCGGTGCTGGCGGCGGCGTTCGTGGCCTGGGAGCGGCGCACCGAGCAGCCGATGCTCGACGTGAGCCTGTTCCGCAACCCGCGGTTCACCGCCGCGAGCGCCTCTGTCGCGATCTCGTTCTTCGCGCTGTCGGGATTCATCTTCCTCGTCACCCAGTACGCCCAGTTCATCAAGGGCTGGGGACCGCTGTCGACCGGCGTGCGGCTACTGCCCGTCGCGTCATTCGTCGCGATCTCGTCGATCCTGGGCACCAAGCTGGCTCTCCGGCTCGGCACGAAGCTCGTCGTCGCCGGCGGGCTGCTGCTGATGGCCGGCTTCTATCTGTGGGTCACGACGGCCACCGCGAGCACCAGCTACCTGACGATCGCCGCGCAGATGGTCGTCCTCGGCACCGGCATGGGCCTCACCAGCGCCCCCGCAACCGAAGCGATCATGGGCGTCGTGCCGAGAGCCAAGGCCGGCGTCGGCTCGGCGGTCAACGACGCCACCCGGCTGCTCGGAGGCACGCTCGGCGTCGCTGTGATCGGCAGCGTGTACGCCTCGCTGTACGCCAGCCGCCTCACCGGCATGCTGCCGAGCGGATTGGCGGCGGCGGTCACGCGCCCCGCTCATGCCTCCGTCGGCGCCGCCCTTACGGCGGCAGACAAGCTGGCTGGCCTCGGCCATCCGGCGCTCGCCGCAGCCGTCCACAGCGCTGCCAGCTCGGCCTTCTTCGACGGATTCCACACAGCCGACTACGTCGCTGCCGCCGTCGCCGCCGCGGGCGCCCTGATGGCACTGGCGCTGCTGCCGGCCCAGCCGACCGTCAGCGACGGTGAGCCTGACGAGGCGCCAGTCCTCGGATCGCCCGTCACAGCCGCAGCGCGTGCCTGACCCCCTCAAAACGACAGGAGACAGAACACATGAGCAACCACCAACTCACCCCACGCGTGACCGCCACCGGCTCGCGCGCCGAAGCCGGTCCGATGACGGCGACAAACGCCGCCGAGCGTCAATACACGACCGGTCTGACGCGCGAGAACATCGAGCGGGCGCTCATAGAGGCCGGAACGGACCTCCGAGCACTCTCACCGGAGGACCTCGTGCCGCTGGAGGATTTCCACTCGCTCGGCCGGATCGCGACCGCGCAGCTCGGCCAGCTCGCCGGTGTGAGCGCTGAGGACCGCGTGCTCGACGCCGGCAGCGGGATCGGCGGCACCGCCCGCTTCCTCGCCGCGGAGATCGGCTGCCACGTCACCGGCGTCGACCTCACCGCCGAGTACTGCGAAACCGCCGATTGGCTCAACACCGCCACCGGTCTCAGCTCCCGCATAGACGTCCGCCGCGCGGATGTGACCGAGCTCCCCTTCGCCGACGGCACGTTCGACGTCGTCATCAGCCAGCACGTCCAGATGAACGTCGCCGACAAGCCACGCCTGTACGCCGAGGCGCGGCGGGTCCTCAGGCCGGGTGGCCGGCTCGCGCTGTGGGACGTCACGGCCGGACCCAAGGAGCCGATCCGGTTCCCCCTCCCGTGGGCGACCGATCCCCGGGACAGCCACCTGATCACAGCCGCCGACCTCCGCGAGGTCACCACGCGGGCGGGCTTCGCGATCACGGCCTGGAACGACCTGACCGACGTTGCCGCCCAGGCCATGCGTGCGTTCTTCGCGGCACCGGCAAACCCGCTCGGCCTGCACGTGTTCGTCCCCGACTTCGCCACCAAGGCGGCGAACCTGGTTGCCGGTGCCGAGCAGAACCGCGTCCGCCTCATCCAAGCCGTGCTCGTCGCACAGTGAGGCGCCGA
>CAWBXK010000002.1:0-134251 GCA_963792735.1 uncultured Solirubrobacterales bacterium
CTCAGGGACGCTGCGCGGCGATCCTCTCCAACGGCCGCCGCTGTCCCAACGCCGCGCTGCCGGGTTCCCGCTACTGCGGTATCGAGTCCCATCAGGCGCTGGCTCATAAGGACACCGATCAGATCGACGCCGCCCAGGAGGAGGGAGGCGTCATCGCCACCGACGGCGACACCCAGGTGGCCGCCGCCGGCGAGGGCGCGGGCGCATAGACGCCTAGACTGGTCTGAGATATGAACAAGCGCGTGCATGAGATCGCCAAGGAGCGAGGACTCGCCACCAAGGACGTGCTCGCCCGTCTGAAGGCGGCCGGCGTCGACGTCAAGGCCTCCTCGTCGGTCGACGAGGACGTCGCGGGCAAGATCCTCTCCAACGGAGGGGGCAGCGCCCCGCGGCCGGCGGCTCCTGCCACGCCGGCGACTACGGCCGCGCCGGCAGCTCCGGCGGCACCGTCGGCCCAGCCCCAGCGCTCGGCTCAGCCCGCGCCGTCGGCCCAGCCCCAGCGCTCGGCTCAGCCCGCGCCGTCGGCCCAGCCCCAGCGCTCGGCCCAGCCCGCGCCGTCGGCCCAGCCTTCGGTCGCCACACCCACGCCGAGCCGTGACGAGACTCCCAACGGCGACTCGGCCGCGGCCGCGGGCGCAACCGGAGCGGCAGCCGATTCCTCGCCCAAGCGTCCCACGCGTGATTCGCTGCAGGGCGAGCGCGCCCCCGGCACGGCCGGCGGACGGCGGCGCGTGGTGATCGACTCTCAGGCCTCCCGCCGCGCGGCCGGCGGCTCGCCGCAATCCAACCAGCCGCCGCGCCGTCAGCGTCGCGGGCGGCGCCGGCGCGGTATCTATGACGAGGAGGCCGAGTCGCGCCCCTCGCGCTCGCCGCTGGCCGAGCAGGGCGCGATCCAGATCAACTCCGGCTCGACCGTCAAGGACGTGGCGGAGTATCTCAACGTGCCGGTGCCCGAGGTGATGAAGAAGCTGATGGCGCTGGGCGAGATGAAGACGCTGACCCAGACCCTGTCCGACGATTCGATTCAGGTCCTCGCCACCGAGCTCGGCAAGGACGTCGAGATCGTGCACTCCGAGGACGAGGAGATCGCCGAGCCGACGTTCAACGACGCCGAGGCGGATCTGGTCGAGCGCGCCCCGGTGGTGACGATCATGGGTCACGTCGACCACGGCAAGACCTCATTGCTGGACGCGATCCGCGAGACGCAGGTCGCCGCGGGCGAGGCCGGCGGGATCACCCAGCACATCGGCGCCTATCAGGTCAAGCACGACGACCATACCGTGACCTTCCTCGACACACCCGGACACGAGGCGTTCACCGCGATGCGGGCCCGAGGCGCCAAGGTGACCGATATCGCGGTGATCGTGGTCGCCGCCGACGACGGCGTCAAGCCCCAGACTCAGGAAGCGGTGGACCACGCCAAGGACGCCGGCGTCCCGATGCTGGTCGCCGTCAACAAGGTTGACAAGGAGGGCGCGCAGCCCGACCGGGTCCGCACCGAGATGACGGCCCTTGGCCTGCAGCCCGTCGAGTGGGGCGGTGACACCGAGTTCGTCAACGTCTCGGCCAAGACCCGCGAGGGCCTCGATGACCTGCTTGAGACGATCATCGTGATGGCCGAGGTGGAAGAGCTGCGAGCCAACCGGGACGCGGCCGCTTCGGGCACGGTGATCGAGTCAAAGCTCGATCCCGGCCGGGGGCCGGTGGTGACGATCCTGGTCAGCCGCGGCACGCTCGAGGTCGGCGACGCGCTCGTCGCCGGTGCCCACTGGGGCCGCGTACGCGCGATGCACGACTACCTGGGGCAGCGGATCGGGCAGGCCCTGCCGGGCGAGCCGGTGGAGGTGCTGGGCTTTGACGGAGTGCCCGAGGCCGGCGAGCACGTCCGGGTGGTCGAGCACGACCGCCGCGCCCGTCAGCTCGCGGGTGAACGGGCGACCCGGCTCAAGGCGGAGTCGCTGGCACGTCGCAGTGGCAAGCGGGTCTCGCTCGAGGACATCTTCGGCAGCGGCCTGCAGGAGCTCAACCTGGTGCTCAAGGCCGACGTCGCCGGTTCGCTGGAGGCGATCGAGGACGAGATCGCCAAGCTTCCCCAGGAGGAGGTCTCGGTCAACGTCATCCGCCGCGCGGTGGGCGCCGTGACCGAGTCCGACGTGATGCTGGCCGCCGCCTCCGACGCGGTCATCCTCGCCTTCAACGTCCGTCCCGTCGGTGATGCTCGCGCCGTCGCCGAACGCGAGGGCGTCGAGATCCGTCACTACTCGGTCATCTACCGTGCGATCGACGAGCTGCGCAGCGCCATGCAGGGCATGCTCAAGCCCGAGGAAGTGGAGGAGGCGCTCGGCTCGGCCGAGGTCCGCCAGACCTTCCGCGCCTCCCGCGTCGGAACGATCGCCGGTTCCCATGTCACCGAGGGCAAGATCACCCGCGGCGCGAAGGTCCGGCTCGTTCGCGACGGCACCGTCATCTACACCGGTGAGATCGCCAGCCTGCGGCGCTTCAACGAGGACGTCCGCGAGGTCGCGAGCGGGTTTGACTGCGGGATCGTGCTGCGCGATTACGCCGACGTCAAGGACGGCGACGTGCTCGAGACGTACGCGACCCGCCAGGTTGAGCGCGAGCTCGCCTAGCCCGAGCTGCGGTGTCGGCCGGCGGTTTCGTCGCAGTACTGGTGATCGAGCTGCACTTCCCCGACGCCGGCAGCCTGAAGGGCAAGCGCAAGCAGCTGGCCTCGATCAAGTCCCAGCTGCACGGTCGCCTCGGCGCCGCGGTGGCCGAGACCGACCACCAGGATCTGTGGCAGCGGGCCACGCTGACGGCGTCGTTGACCGGAGGCTCGCTGCGTCGGCTCGGCGCGGCCGTGGACGAGGTCGAGCGGTGGCTGCTGGCCCGCTGCCCCGACGGCGTGCGGATCGAACGTCTGCTGGCGTCGGTGGAGGATCTGCGTCAGTGAGCGGGCAGCGCGAACGAGAGTGCGCAGGGTAGGATGCGCGGTGGCCGAATGCGCCGCGTCGACGGGGCGATGCGAACCGTCCTGGGCGAGGCAATAGCGAAAGATCTTAAGGATCCGCGCGTGGGTTTCGTGACGGTAACCGGAGTCAAGACGAGTTCTGACCTGCGACACGCCCGCGTCTTCGTGAGTGTGCTCGGCGACGCGCCCACGCGCGCGGCGACGATCGAGGGACTGCGCTCCGCCCACGGCTACCTGCAGCGTCGCATCGCCACCGAGCTCAAGCTCAAGAACACCCCGGCGCTGGAGTTCGAGTACGACGAGTCGGTCGACCGCGGGATGCGAATCTCGGGCCTGATCGACGCCGAGCTCAAACGCGAGACGGGCGACGATGACCGCTAACGGCGATCGCTCCGACCGCGATCGCGTGCTCGGTGAGCTGCGCTCCGCCGGCAAGCTGATCGTGGTCACCCACGAGCACCCGGACGGCGACGCGATCGGCTCGTTGGTGGGGATGCAGGGCGCGCTCACCGCGCTCGGTGCCGACTGCCTGATGTTCATCGACGCCCGCGACCTGCCCCTGCCCCAGGAGTACGGCTTCCTGCCGCTGCCGCGACTGGTCTCAGAGCCGCCGGTGGACATCGAGGAGCGCACGATCGTGTTCCTGGACTGCGGCAACCTCGAGCGGACCCCGGCCGAGGCGTTCCGCCGCCCCGGCGTGCACATCCTCAACATCGACCATCACCACGACAACACGCGCTTCGGGACCGTCAATCTGATCGTGCCGGAGGCTTCGTGTACGGCCGAGATCGTGTGGGACCTGATGCACGGCCTGGAGATCGCCCCGACCCCGACCGTGGCCAACGCGCTGTACGTCGGGCTGATCACCGACACGGGGCGCTTCATGTACGAGAACACCGGCCGGCGCGCGCACCTGATGGCGGCCGAGATGATCGACGCCGGTGTCGACGTCCACGACGTCTACCGCCGCGTCTACGAAGGCGTCCCGTACGGCAAGCTTGCGCTGCTGGCGCGCGGTCTGGCCAACATCGAGCGCTACGACGATGGGCGTCTCACCATGACCGCCCTGACGGCGGGCGATTTCACCGACTCCGGCGCCGAGGAGAGCTACTCCGAAGGTGTCATCGACCATCTCCGCGCGGTGAAGGGGACCGCGCTGGCGGCGCTGGTCCGTGACCGGATCGGAGACGAGGAGGCCGGCCTGCGCAAGGTCTCGTTGCGGGCCGGCGATGACCGCATCGACGTCTCCGCGATCGCCCGGGCGCAGGGCGGAGGTGGCCATCGCCAGGCGGCCGGCTTCAACACCGGGCTGTCGCACCGTGAGCTCGTCAGCTTCCTGCGTGATCAGCTCGCCGCGCAACTGTGACCGGCGGGGGCGGCGAACCGACCAGCGACTACATCCTGCTGTGCGACAAGCCGGCGGGCGTCACCTCTCACGACATCGTGGCGGCGGTGCGTCGATCGCTGCCGCGCAAGACCAAGGTCGGACACGCCGGGACGCTTGACCCGTTCGCCACCGGACTGCTGCTGGTTCTGGTGGGCCGGGCCACTCGGGTGCAGCGATTTCTGATGGCACTCCCCAAGCGCTACGAGGCCACAGCCAGGTTCGGCGCGGTGTCGAGCACCGGCGACCCGGACGGTGAGATCGTCCGCACCGGGCAGGTGCCCGTCGGATCGCTCGAGCTGCCGGTCGGGAGCCTGCGCCAGCGGCCGCCCGCGTATTCGGCGGTCAAGGTGGGCGGCCGGCGCGCGTATCAACTGGCGCGCGCGGGGGTGGACGTGGAACTCGCCGAGCGTGACATCGACGTTTACCGTTTCGAGCAGCGCTGGCACGACGGAGAGCGGCGCGGCTTCGTGGTCGAGTGCTCCTCGGGCACCTACGTGCGCAGCCTGATCGCCGATCTCGGCGACGCCTATTGCGAGTCGCTTCGCCGGACCGCGATCGGGGCCTTCGACGTCGCGCAGGCCGATCCGGAGCGCCGGGTTGGACTGCAGACGGCGCTGGCTTTCATGCCGGAGGTGGCGCTCGATGCCGAGTGCGCCGCGCGAGCCGGGCACGGGGCGATGGTGCCCGGCCGGGCCCCCGGTGAGGCGATCGTGCGGCTGACCGGGCCCGATGGTCTGATCGCGCTCGCCGAGCCGGGCCCGACCCCGGGGACGTTGAAGCCGATCGTCGGTTTGCGCTCCGGGACGGCGGCGCCGGGCTGATTAGGCTGCTGGCATGCAGGTGACGACGCTAGGCGACGCGCAGCCGCGTCCCCGCCGCGTGGCGGTGGGCGAGTTCGACGGGGTCCACCTCGGCCACCGCGAGGTGATCGCGGGCAGCGACACGGTCCTGACCTTCGAGCCGCACCCGCTCGCGGTGATCCGGCCCCAGGCCACGCCGAAGTTGCTGACCAGCTTGGAGCGCAAGGCCGAGCTGATCTCCGAGTTGGGCGTCCAGGAGCTCGTGGTGATCCCCTTCGACGGCCGCTTCGCCACCCAGAGCCCGGCGCACTTCATCGACCACGTCCTGGTCAGACGCCTGGGGGCCACGCACGTATCGGTCGGAGCGAACTTCCGCTTCGGACACGGAGCCGAAGGCGACACCGACCGGCTGGCCGCCGACGGCCGGTTCGAGACCCGGGTCGTGACGCTGGTGGAGGTCGACGGTGAGATCGTCTCCTCGAGCCACATCCGCGCGCTCGTCCAAGCGGGCGACGTCGAACGCGCGGCCCGCTTCCTCGGCGCTCCGTTTCAGCTGCGCGGCGTCGTCGTGCGCGGTGCCCAGCGCGGGCGCGAGCTCGGCTTCCCGACCGCCAACATCGTTCCGGACGACGCGCTCATCTGCCCCGCCCACGGCATCTACGCGGCGCGGTGCGACGGCGCCTGCGCGGCGGTCAGCATCGGCGTGCGGCCCACCTTCGGCAGCGATCTGGAGCTGCTCGTGGAGGCCTACCTGCTCGACCGTGAAGGCGACCTCTACGACCGCACGCTGCGGCTGGACTTCGTTTCCCGCCTGCGCGGCGAGCGCCGGTTCGATTCGGTGCAGGCGCTGATCGAGCAGATGAACGACGACGTGGAGCAGACCCGGCGGCTGTGCGGCTGAGGCGGGGCCGCGTCCCTCTGCTAGCCTCACCGCCGCATGCCATTGACACAGGAACGCACGCAGGAGCTGGTCTCCAAATTCGGGGCCGGCGATGCCGACACCGGCAAGACCGAGGTCCAGGTCGCGCTGCTCACCGAGCGGATCAACCAGCTCACCGAACACCTGCGTGAGCACAGCAAGGACCACCATTCCCGGCGCGGGCTGCTGATGCTGGTGGGGCGGCGGCGGCGGTTTCTCAACTATCTGCAGCGGCGCGACCTCGAGCGCTACCGAAGCCTCATTCGCGAGCTCGGCCTGCGCCGGTGATCGAGGCCGGCAGTCCGGTCCCGGAGTTCGCGCTCAAGCGGGGGGACGGCAGCGACTTCGGCCCCGCTGACCTGCAGGACCATACGACCGTCCTGGTCTTCTATCCGTTCGCGTTCAGTCCGGTCTGCACCGATCAGCTCAATCTCTACGAGGAGGTGCTCGGCGACCTTCACGCTCGCGGGGCGACGATGTACGGCGTCTCCTGCGACGCCACCTACTCGCAGACCGCGTTTCAGGAGCAGCTCGGTGTGACCATCGAGCAGCTGTCGGATTTCGAGCCCAAGGGCGCCGTGTGCCGCGCTTTCGGCGTCTACCACGAGGGTGGATTCCCCCAGCGGGCGCTGGTGATGATCGGCCCCGACGGTGCCGTGCGCTGGAGCTATCAGGCGGCGTCCCCGGGCGATCTGCCCGGCGCCAACCTGATCTTCGACGCGCTCGGGGACTGACCCTCCCCAGGCTGCCGGTGAGCCAGCTCGGCTCAGCCCCGGTTCCCGCGTGCGGGCCCGACGATCACGTGCGGGGCCCCGACGACGGCGTGCTGCTGATCGAGTACTCAGATTTCGAATGCCCGTACTGCGCGGCCATGCATCAGAGGTTGGCCGGGCGGGCGGTGCGGCTGGTGTTCCGCCACTTCCCGGTCCGCTCGAGTCATCCCCGGGCGTGGCCGGCGGCCGCCGCGGCAGAGGCGGCCGCCAAGCAGGGACGCTTCTGGGCGATGCACGATTCGCTGCTGGAGGACCAGGCTCGGCTGGAGGACCCGCACCTGTGGCGGCGGGCGCAGGCGCTCGGCCTGGACCTGCCGCGCTTCGATGCCGACCGGCGCAGCGACGCGGTGCTCGACCGCGTCCGGCGTGACTTCCGCTCGGGCATCCGAGCCGGGGTCGTCTCGACGCCGGCGCTGTTCACGCTCCAGAACGGGACGATGACGCGGCTGGGCGCCCCCGAGCTGGAACGGCTCCTGGCCCCGGCGTAGGCCCGGGCTCAGGTCCGCTGGCCCACCGGGCCCGGCACCGATGGCGTCGTGGCCGCAACGGCGCCCGTCGCCGGGTCGTGGTCCAGGTCCTCGATCGTCGGCCGGCGTCCCCGCAGTGGGCGCTCGCCCCCGGGCGCCGAGATCGCGGCGCGGACGAGATCGAGCTGACGCATGGCGATGTCGGGATCCACGTGCTGGAAGGCGCGACTCGCTTCGCATACGCCCTTGACCATCATCAGGACGTCGACGGCGCTGACGTCCCGGCGCACCGCCCCGGCCTCCTGCGCGCGCACCACGAGCGCGTCGAGCACACCCACGAGCTCGGCGTGCGCGGCGTGGATCTCGTCGTTGGCCAGCCAGGCGTCGTCGAGACCGTCGAACAGGGCTCGATCGGATTCGGCGCGCCCGACCGACTGATCGATCACCGAGAACAGCGCCTCCCCGGGGTCACTGGCGCCCAGCTGGGCCCGGCCCTGGATCGCCCAGTCGCGCATGCGCTCGACCACGATCGCCGCGATCAGCTCCTCCTTGGAGGCGAAGTTGCGAAACAGGGTCGCGCGGCCGACCCCGGCGCGCTGGGCGATCTCGCCGACGCTCACCTCAAGGCCGCGCTCGCAGAAGATCTCCGTGGCGGCGTCGAGCAGGCGCCGGCGATTGCGCTCGGCATCCGCCCGCAGGCGTCGGGGCTCTTCCTCCATCACCAGGGGATTCTCCCCGTTCTCGTTCATCGACGCGCCGTGCTCCGTCAGACTCCGAGTCAGGACACCGCGGGGGCGGGGACGCCGCCGGTTTGTGCGAGCTCGAGCTCGATGTCAAGCAGGTGCGAGCGCCGCAGCCAGAAGGTGAGCAGCACGGCACTGAGGGCGAACATGATCGCGGCGGCCAGGAAGGCGACGTGATAGCCCGACACCCGAGCGGCAACCGCGCCGCCCGAGCCGTGGAGCAGGCTGGTGGTCTGACTGGCGGCCAACGAGGACAGGATGGCCAGGCCCAGCGAGCCCCCGACCTGCTGGGCGGTATTGAACAACCCCGAGGCCAGGCCGGAGTCCTCGCCCTTGACGCCACTCGTGCCCAGCAGCGTGATCGGCACGAACGTGAGGCCCATGCCGATGCTCAGGGGAAGCAGGCCGACGAGCAGGTCACTGGCATAGCTGCCGTGAACGGGGAGCTGGGTGAGCACGAGCATGCCCAAGGTGGCCAGGGCGATCCCGATGATCGAGACGACCCGCACGCCGAGACGTTTGATCAGCTGCTGCGCGAGCCCGGCGCCGACGATGATCCCGCCGCTGACCGGCAGGAACGCCAGGCCGGCGCGCAGCGGGCTGTAGCCCAGGACGTCCTGGACGTACAGCGACGCGAAGAAGAACATCCCGAACATTCCCGACGCCACCAGCAGCAGCGCGGTGTCGGCCGCCGCCAGCGTCCGGATGCGGAAGATGTTCAACCGCATCAGCGGCGCCTGACTGCGTTGTTCGATCGCGATGAACGCGGCCAGCAGGACGAACGCGATCGCTCCGAGCCCGAGGGTTTTGGCCGAGCCCCACCCGTAGGCCTGGGCCTTGACGATCGCGTAGACGAGGATGACCAGCCCGCCGGTCACCGTCACCGCGCCGGCCACGTCATAGGAACGATGCGCCACATCCATCCGTGACTCGCGGACATAGCGCAGCGCCAGGAGGACCGTGGCCACCCCGACGGGAACATTGACGAAGAACACCCACCGCCACGACGCGATGTCGGTGAGCACGCCTCCGAGGAGGAGACCGGCCGCGGCGCCGCCGGCGGCGATCGCGCTCCACACGCCGAGCGCCTTGGTGCGCTGGGCGCCGTCGCTGAAGGTGGTGGTGACGATCGACAGCGCGGCGGGGGAGACCAGCGCGCCGCCCAGCCCCTGGAGCCCGCGGCCAACGATCAGCATGCCCGAGGATTGGGCGACGCCGTTGAGCAGCGAGGCGGCGGAGAACAGGATCACGCCCGCGATGAACAGCCGCTTGCGGCCGAGGAGGTCGGCCGCGCGGCCGCCGAGCAGCAGGAAACCGCCGAAGATCAGCGTGTAGCCGTTGACCACCCACTGCAGGTCGGCGGCGGAGAAGTGCAGCCCCCGCTGGACCGAGGGCAGCGCGATGTTGACCACGGTCGCGTCGAGCACGACCATGAACTGCGCCAGGCAGGCGATCACCAGGACCAGCCACGGGTTCACCTTCCGGGCCGGTGTGGCGCGGGTCGAGTTCTTGATCAGGGTTGCGCTCATCTGCTGACTCCTGTGGTGGGCACGAACGGGTGGTAAACTGGACCAGACAGTCCGGTTACCGTATCACAACCGGACCGGGTGGTCCGGTTAAGTTCATGATGATGCGCCGGACCCAGGCGCTGACAGCGGCACGGCCGCCGTCCGACGACCCGCTAGCATCAGCGGGGTTCGGAACCGATAGAGAGAAACGAAGCACTTCGCCGACCGAAGGGCGGAGAGAGAAGAAGGGAATTGAATATGTCTGACGCCGTTACGCGCGTCTCCGTCGAGATCGAGGGCAAAGAGATCTCGTTCGAGACCGGCAAGTTGGCCAAGCAGGCCTCCGGCGCAGTTGTCGTCCGCTCGGGCGACACGATGGTCCTCTGTACCGCGACTCGCGGCAATCTGCGCGACGTCGACTTCCTGCCCCTCACGGTTGACGTGGAGGAGCGGATGTATGCGGCCGGGAAGATCCCCGGCTCGTTCTTTAAGCGCGAGGGGCGCGCCGGGGAGAAGGCGACGCTGACCGCGCGCCTGATCGACCGCCCGATCCGTCCGCTGTTCCCCAAGGGCTGGCGGTACGAGACCCAGCTCGTGGCGCTGCCGATGTCCGTCGACCACGTGAGCCCCTATGACATGCTCGCGATGAACGGTGCCTCCGCGGCGCTGATGGTCTCCGACATCCCGTTCCCGTCGCCGGTCGGCGCGGTCCGGATCGGCAAGCTGGACGGCAACTTCGTCATCAACCCCGACGAGGAGGCGCTGGCCGAGGGCACCGATCTCGATCTGATCGTCGCCGGTACCGAGGACGCCATCCTGATGGTCGAGGCGGGCGCCAACGAGATCCCCGAAGCGGAGATCCTCGACGCGCTGGACATCGCCCATGGAGAGATCAAGAAGCTCTGCGCGATCCAGCGCGAGCTGGCCGAGAAGGCCGGCAAGCCCAAGGTCGAGGTGGACGTACCGCAGGTGCACCAGGAGCTCTACGAGCAGATCAAGGGCTCCCACGGCGCGGCGCTTGACTCCGCCACTCAGGTGGAGGACAAGCTCGAGCGTCAGGAGGCCACCAAGGCGGTCGAGGAGCAGATCCTCACGCACTACTCCGGTGATCCCGACTCAGAGACCTACGCGGAGTACCGGGGCAACGCCCAACGCGCCTTCGACAAGCTTGAGAAGACGCTGATCCGCGAGCGGATCGCCGTCCAGAAGAAGCGCCCCGACGGTCGCAGCTCGGACCAGATCCGGCCGATCTCGATCGAAGTGGGGATAGCGCCGCGCACCCACGGCTCGGCTCTGTTCACCCGCGGCCAGACCCAGGCGTTCAGCGTTATCGCGCTGGGCACCACCCGCGAGGAGATGCGGCTGGACACGCTCGGGCTGGAGACCACCAAGCGTTACTTCCACCACTACAACTTCCCGCCGTTCTCGGTCGGGGAGGCTGGGTTCATGCGCGGGCCCAAGCGTCGTGACATCGGTCACGGAGCGCTCGCCGAGCGGGCGCTGGTGCCGATGATCCCGACCCAGGAGGAGTTCCCCTACACGATCCGCGTGGTCTCGGACATCCTCGAGTCCAACGGGTCGTCCTCGATGGCCTCCGTATGCGGTTCGACGCTGTCCCTGATGGACGCCGGCGTACCGCTCAAGCGGGCCGTCGCGGGCATTGCCATGGGGTTGATCAAGGAGGGCGACGAGTACGTCATCCTCACCGACATCGCCGGCGTCGAGGACCACCTCGGCGACATGGACTTCAAGGTGGCCGGGACCGACCGGGGCATCACCGCCCTGCAGATGGACATCAAGATCACGGGCGTCACGTTCGACATCATGCGCGACGCTCTGGCCCAGGCCAAGGTCGCGCGTGAGTTCATCCTCGGTGAGATGTCGAAGGTGATCGACGCACCGCGGGCCGAGCTCTCACCGCACGCTCCGGGGATCTCATCCGTCCAGATCGACCCCGAGAAGATTGGGCTGCTGATCGGCAAGGGCGGGGAGACGATCCGGGCCCTGCAGGAGGAGTTCGAGTCCCAGATCGACGTCAACGACGAGGGCATGGTGCTCGTCTACGCCGCCGACCGCGAGCGTGGCGACGCGCTGGTGGACCGGATCCGGTCGATGACCAAGGAGGTCGAGGTCGGGGACGAGTTCACCGGCAAGATCGTCAAGACGACCACGTTCGGCGCCTTCGTCGAGCTCGCCAAGGGCACCGACGGATTGCTGCACATCTCCAACGTGGCACCCGGACGCCGGATCGACACGGTGGAAGAGGTGCTCAACAAGGGCGACGAGATCAAGGTCAGGGTCGTGGAGGTCGATCGCGAGCGTGGCCGGATCGGGCTGCGGCTCGCCGAGGATCCCGAGATCGCGGGCAAGACCGCCGAGGAGCTCGCCGCGGTCGCCGCGGCCGAGAACGGCGGACAGCGCCGCGACCGTCCGCCGCGTGAAGGTGGGCGCGACCGCCCGCCGCGTGACCGCGACCGTGATCGCGGCCCGCGTGACCGTGATCGCGGCCGGGTCCGCGATCGCGACCCGGATCGCCCCCGCTCCTAAGCCGACGGTGGGCTCGACGCAACCCCCGGGAGATCGCCCTCAGGGCGATCTCCCAACGGAATTGCCGCCAGGCAATTCCGCATCGCCCCCCGGGCGATTGGCCCAGAGCCCTCAGGGCGATCTCCCAACGGAATTGCCGCCAGGCAATTCCGCATCGCCCCCTGGGGGAGCGCGCCGACCTTCCGACCCCTGGCGCATCACCGCGCTTGATTCAGGCGTTCGGATCGTGACGGAGGCCATGCCCTCCGTCCGGTCGGTCTCGCTCGGCTTCTGGATCGGGACGGGCTCGCGCAACGAGTCCGACGATCAGGCGGGGCTCTCGCACCTGCTCGAGCATCTGCTGTTCAAGGGCACCGCCAAGTACCCGTCGCTGGTGATCGACCAGATCTTCGACGGCATGGGGGCGGAGCTGAACGCCGGCACCGGCAAGGAGACCACCTCGGTTTACGCCCGGGTGATCGACGAGCACCTCGCCGATGCATTCGACGTGATGGCCGACATGGTGTTTCGGCCCTCGCTGGAGGACATCGACTCCGAGCGGGAGGTGATCCTGGAGGAGATCGCGATGTACGACGATGACCCGCAGGAGAAGGTCTTCGACCTGCTCGGCGAGGCGGTGTTCGGCGACGATCCCCTGGGGCGGGCGATCATCGGCCGGTCCGAGGTGATCTCCGGCACACCGCCGTCCGAGATCGCGGCATTCCACACCTCCCGGTACGTGCCCGGCAACGTGGTGATCGCCGCGTCGGGCGCGGTCGACCACGAGGCGCTCGTCGGGCTCGCGGCCGAGCGCGTACCGAGCGCCGCCGGCCAGCGACCGCCCGCGCCGGGTCAGGCTCGCATCCCCGCGGGCGCTCGACGGCGGTTTGAGCGCAAGGACACCGAACAGTTCCACGTCTGCATCGGCGGCCCCGGGATCGCCCGGCACGACGACCGACGGTTCGCGCTCCGAGTGCTGGACACGATCTTCGGAGGCACGTCCTCCTCGCGGCTGTTTCAGGAGGTTCGCGAGCGCCGGGGCCTTGCCTACGCCGTCTACTCCTACACCAGCGCCTATCAGGACACCGGCCAGGTCGGGCTGTACGTCGGGACGCGCGCCGACAACCTCGACGAGGCGCTGGCCGTGGTCGGCTCGGAGCTCACGCGCTTTCGCCAGGAGCCCGCCACCGCCGAGGAGCTGGCTCGGGC
Source organism: uncultured Solirubrobacterales bacterium (assembly GCA_963792735.1). Lineage (GTDB taxonomy): Bacteria > Actinomycetota > Thermoleophilia > Solirubrobacterales > Solirubrobacteraceae > Palsa-465. Next base: position 13,304 of record CAWBXK010000002.1, read on the forward strand.
CAAGGAGAACCTCAAGGGCCGGGTGGTGCTCGCGCTGGAGTCCACCAGCGCCCGGATGACGCGTCTGGGCTCGGAGATCCTGGCCGGCGCGCCGGTGATGCCGATCGACGAGGTGGTGCAGCGAATCGACGCCGTATCGATGCCGGACCTGGCGGAGCTGACGGATGCGCTGTGGGCGCCCGAGCGGCTCTCGGCCGCCGGCATCGGCCCCGACCAGGAGCGCTTCGAGCACGCGCTCAGCGGACTCGAGCCGGCGCTGGTGGAGAGCTAGGTGGCCCTGGTCCCTCAAGACCGGGCGCGTTGACGTGGCCCCGGCGATCCGCGTGGCGGTGGCGGGGGCGGCCGGTCGGATGGGGGCAACGGTATGCGGCGCGGTCGCGGGCGCCGACGATCTGGAGCTGGTGGCGCGCGCCGACCCCGCGCTGGGGTCTTCCCTGGACGATGCCTTGTCGCAGCGGCCCGACGTGCTCGTCGACTTCACGATCCCCGACACCGCGCTGTCCAACGCGCGTGAGGCGGTGGCGGCGGGGGTACACGTGGTGATCGGGACCACGGGGTTTGATCCGGCCGCGCTTGAGGACCTCCGCGGAGCCGACGCAAACGTGTTCGTGGCACCCAACTTCGCGATCGGCGCGGTTCTGATGATGCGCTTCGCGGCGGAGGCGGCGCGGCACATGCGCGCAGCCGAGATCATCGAGCTGCATCACGACGGCAAGCTGGACCGTCCCAGCGGAACCGCTGCGCGGACCGCGGCCCTGATGGCGCAGGCGACCGGGACCGGAGCGGAGATCCCGATCCACTCCGTCCGTCTGCCCGGCCTGGTGGCACATCAGGAGGTGATCCTCGGCGACGTCGGTCAGACGCTGACGATCCGTCACGACTCGATCGACCGCGAGTCGTTCATGCCCGGTGTGCTGCTCGCCATCCGCCGCGTCGGCGAGCTCGACGACTCACCCATGGTCGGGCTCGAGCAGCTGCTCTGATCACCCGGCGATTCGCCACCGGCGAATGCCTTAAGGAAATAGACGAAGTCGATTCCCCAATTAGGCGCGGCCGGCGGCGGTGATCGCTGCCTGGGCCAGCCCGACGTACCATCCGGCGACGTCCTCGCGCCTCACGTCCGGGTGCTTGAGCCACCAGTTGGCCAGCGATTCACCGGCGCCGACGATCGCCTCGGCCACTCCCTCGGATGCCGGGGGGGCGATTCCGGCCCACGATGACGCGCCCCCCTCGAGCATTCGCCTGACCTCGGTCACCACGCGCGTGCGCAACTGCGCCACCTGCTCGGCCAGGGGTCGCCGGGAGTTGAGCTCGCGGAACAGGACCGTCCATCCGTCCCGGTGCTCCTCCACGAACGCCAGGAACTCCGAGACCAGGGCGCGGAGTCGATCGCTGTGGCGAGCCTCCGGACGGTCGGCGACCAGCAGGCGCTGGACGAGCTCGCCGCCGGTCCGCTCGATGTAGGCGCCGTAGAGCCCCTCCTTGGAGCCGAAGTAGGCGTACAGCATCGGCTTGGAGACGCCTGCGTGGCCCGCGATCTGATCCATCGAAGCACGGTCGTAGCCGCCGTCGGCGAAGGCCTGCCCGGCCTCGCGCAGAATCAGCTCCTCGCGCAGCAGACGGGGCATCCCGCGGGTTCCGGCGCGGCTGGGAACGCGTCCGGCGTTGGTGCTCGAAATCCCTCGCGAAGACATCTCGTGTAAAAATGTACCGGAACGGATATTACTCTCGAGTAACAGGATGCCAGAGCGAGGAGCCAGACCAAACGTCCACCCGATCCAGCGTCGGGTGCTCGACGCGCTCGCCGCGTTTAGCTCGCCACTGCTCGTGGACGACTACCTGGAGCTGATCAACCCCCTGTGGTCGACGCGCGAGCTGCGTGGCCGCGTCGAGTCGATCGACCACGAGACACCCGATGCGGCGACCGTGCTGATCAAGCCGGGCTACCGCTGGGGCGGTCACGAACCGGGTCAGTACCTGCGGATCGGCCTCGACATAGAGGGCGTGCGGCACTGGCGCGCCTACTCGCTGACGTCCGACCCGCAACGCCCTGATGGGCTGATCAGCATCACCGTCAAGGGCGTCGACGAGGGCAAGGTCTCGCCGTATCTGGTCCGGCGGGGGAGACCCGGCACGATCGTCTCCCTCGGCGGGGTCGAGGGCGAGTTCCTGCTCCCCGACCCACTGCCGGCCAAGATGCTGTTCATCAGCGCCGGTAGCGGCATCACCCCGATCATGAGCATGCTGCGCCACCTCGATCGCTCCGGTGAGCTCGGCGACGTGGTGCTGCTGCACTCGGCCCGCAAGGCTGATGAGGTCATCTTCGGCGACGAGCTGCGGGATATGGAGCAGCGCAACCCCAAGTTCGTCCTGCACGAGCAGCACACCGCAGAGCACGGCCGCATGGGCCCAGACGACCTTGATCGGCTCTGTCCCGATTGGAAAGAGCGCCAGATGTTCATCTCCGGCCCCAATGAGATGCTCGATGCCTTCGGCCAGCATTACGCCGATCAGGACATGGAGGACCTCGTCCACATGGAGCGCTTCCAGCCCAAGCTGGGGCTCGGGGAGGGCGAGGAGGGCGAAGGGGGAACGATCAAGTTCCTGGAATCGGACTGTGAGGCCAAGTCCGATGGCAGCCAGCCGATTCTCGTCGCCGGTGAGGAGGCGGGACTCGATCTGCCCTACGGCTGCCGGGAGGGGATCTGCCACACCTGCGTCGGCGAGCTGCGCGCCGGACGCGTCCGGGACCTGCGCACCGGCAAAGTGCACGGCGAGGAGGGCGAGGTAATTCGTACCTGCATCCACGCGCCCGAGGGACCGATCGAGATCGAACTTTGAGACCCGACAACGAGGAGAATCCATGAGCACGACCGCCCAGAACGGCGACGGTCCGAGCGGGCCGGTCGCGGTCGACCTGCACGAGAACCCATTGCACCGCCTGACGCCAGAGCAGATCGAGGCGATCGGGCGCGAGTTCGACGAGCTCCACGAGCAGGTCAAGGCCGACCTCGGTGACCGCGATGCCAAGTACATCCGCTCGATGATTGCCTTTCAGCGCCGGCTGGCGCTGATCGGACGGGCCGAGCTGATCGCCTCGCGCTGGCGGGCGCCATGGGCGCTCGGCGCCGCCACCCTCGGGATGGCCAAGATCCTCGAGAACATGGAAATCGGCCACAACGTCATGCACGGGCAGTGGGACTGGATGAACGACCCGGTGATCAACTCCCGGGTGTGGGATTGGGACACCGCCTCCACCGCCGAGGCGTGGCGCCACTCCCACAACTTCATCCACCACACCTACACCAACATCATCGGCAAGGACAAGGATCTCGGCTACGAGATCATGCGGATTGATCCCAACCAGAAGTGGCATCCCTTCTACCTGCTGCAGCCCTTCTACAACATCCTGCTCTCGCTCCTGTTCGAGTGGGGGGTGGCCGTCCACGACCTCGACTTCGACGCGATCCGCGCCGGCGAGAAGAAGCCCGAGCAGGTCGTCAAGGAGCTCAAGGGGATCGCCGGCAAGGCCCGGGCCCAGATCATCAAGGACTACATCGCCTGGCCGCTGATCAGCGGCCTCGTCATGACCGGGATCGAGGCCGGAGTGATCGCCGTCAAGGCCCAATCCGAGCGCGGAGGCCGCAAGCCCGCCGCGCAGGCCAAGCGCACCCTGCGCCGGCTCGGTCGCCGGGCCACTCCCGACGAGGGCAACATCCTCGCCCAGCTGATCGCCCGGCGGTCCTTCCGCGACCCATTCATGCGCACGCTGACCGCCAACGTGGTCGCCAACCTGATGCGCAACGTGTGGTCCTACGCGATCATCTTCTGCGGCCACTTCCCCGATCAGACCTACACCTTCACCCAGGAGGAGACCGCCGAGGAGACCAAGGGTGGCTGGTACGTGCGCCAGCTGAGCGGGGCCGCCAACATCGACGGCGGTCCGCTGTTCCACGTGATCAGCGGCAACCTCGGCTACCAGGTCGAGCACCATCTGTATCCGGACATGCCGAGCACCCGCTACGGGGAGATCGCCCCCAGGGTGCGCGAGATCTGCGAGCGCTACGGACTGCCCTACAACACCGGCCCCTTCCACCAGCAGCTCGGGATGGTGCAGCGCACGATCCTGCGCCTGGCGCTGCCCGGCGGCAAGCCCCGGCCCAAGCCTGGACCCTATGAGGGTCCCCGCATCCGCGGCAAGGGGGAGCAGAACACCCCGGAGCTCAAGAAAGCTGCGTGAGAGGAGCGCCAGCCCCGCCACCCCGCGCTATCGGCTTTCCCCTCCCGCCAGCAGCTCAAGCCGGTTGCCCCACGGATCGTAGGTGAAGAACCGCCGGACCATCTGCAGGCGATGGTCCCACTCCACGCGTGCCCCGGCGGCGGCCAGGCGCGTGGCCAGCGCGTCGATTCCGGCGGGCGGCACGCGCAGCGCCGGGTGGGCCTTACGCGCCGGCGAGAAGGCGTCCTCGACTCCGATATGGAGCTGGTCTGACCCGACCTCGAACCACACGCCGCCGTCGGCCCGAAGGGATTCAGGCTTGTCGATCTCGGTCAATCCGAGCAGCTCGCCGTAGAACGCGCGAGCCTGCTGTTCACACCCGGGCGGAGCGGCGACCTGAACGTGGTCGAGGGCCGCCGGCCGGGCCTCCGCCGCGCCTTCCCTGAATGAGCTCATCGAGACACCTTGAGATACGGTTCGCTGCCGATGCCGATAGAAGTTAGCGTCGTCAACGGCTTTGACGACATCAAGCAGTTCGTCGCGCTGCCGTTCAGGCTGCATGCGGGAACGCCCTGGATCCCGCCGTTGAAGCTCGAGCGCTACGCGTTCCTGAGCCGGAAGCTGAACGCGTACTTCAAGCACGGCGAGGCCCAGTACTACCTGGCCCGGCGTGACGGCGTGGTGGTCGGACGGGTCAGCGCCCAGATCGATCGGGCGTTCAACCAGTACCACCAGAACCGCTGGGGAATGTTCGGCTTTCTGGAGTTCGAGGACGATCTGGAGGTGCTCCACGCGCTGCTGGCAGCGGCCACGACGTGGCTGCGCGAGCGGGGCTGCGAGCGAATGGTCGGGCCGATGGACTTCCAGCTCAACGACGAGTCCGGGATCATGATCGAGGGCTTCGAGCTCGAGCCGCTGATCCGCCAGCCCTGGCACCCGCCCTATTACCAGCGCCGCTGCGAGGAGGCCGGGCTGACCAAGGCGATGGATCTGCTCAGCTGGGACCTGAGCATCACCGACCGCGAACGGATGAACCCGATCCTGCCACGGATCGCCGAGCGCGCCCGGACCCGGCACGGGATCACGATCCGCAAGATGTCCCGACGCCATCTCCGGCGCGAGATGGACGAGTTCGCCGACGTCTACAACGCGGCCTGGTCAGGCAACTGGGGCTTCGTCCCGTACTCCAAGGCCGACCTGGACGCCTACGCGATCGACATGCAGCTGGTCTACGCGCGCGAGTGGTTCATGATCGCCGAACAGGACGGCAAGACGATTGCGATGGCGATCACGATCCCTGACATTCATCAGGTCTACAAGAAGATGCAGGGCCGGCTGCTGCCGCTGGGCTGGTGGTACTACCTCAACCGCAACCGGATCATCGACCGCGTGCGGGTCGGCTTCTTGGGGGTGCTGCCGGAGTATCAGCACACCGGCGTCGCGGCGGCGCTGTACCTCGAGCACTTCGATGCCGCCACGCGCACCCGGCAGAAGGCCGGCGAAGCAAGCTTCATCCTCGAGATCAACACGTCCATGAACCGCGGGCTGGAGGCGATGGGGGGCAGGATCGTCAAACGCTGGCGGGTCTACGAGCAGATCCTGGACGGGTCCGGCAGCGACCGCTGACCCTGCGATAATGGCGGCCATGCCTGCGAACCTGGGGGCGATCCTGACCGCGATGGTGACGCCGTTCGATGCTCGGGGCCGTATCGACGAGGCGGCGGCAGTGGCGCTGATGCACCATCTCGTCGAGCACGGTTCCGACGGACTGGTGATCTGCGGCACCACGGGCGAGGCGCCGATGCTCGAGGACGAGGAGCTGTTGGGGCTGATCGGACTGGCGGTGAGCGAGATGCGCGGCCGCTGCACGATCGTCGCGGGCGTCGGCTCCAACGACACCCGCCACGCCGTCAAACTGACCGAGCGCGCGACCGCGCTCGGGCCCGACGCGCTGCTGTCGGTCAACCCGTACTACAACCGTCCCAGCCGCCGTGGGATCCTCGCCCACTATCGAGAGGTGGCGCGCGCCACCGATCTCCCGATCCTGCTGTACAACATCCCACAGCGGACGGGCTCGGACATGCCCAACGATCTCGTCGCCGAGCTCGGGCAGCTCGAGCCCATCGTCGGCGTCAAGCAGGCCAACCCGGCCAACCTGGCCAAGATCGACGGCATGGTCATATACGCCGGCAACGACGACATGCTGGCCGACGTCCTCGACCTCGGAGAGGCGGGCGGCATCCTGACCGGGAGTCACGTGTTCGGCGAGGAGATGCGCCGGATGGTCGACGAGCCCGAGCACCGCCGCGAGATTCACGACGACTTGAGCGATGTCTACCGCGATTTCGCGATCGCGCCGGCGGCGTGCACCGTCAAGGCCGCGCTCAACCTGCTCGGGGTCAGAGTGGGCGGCAACCGGCTTCCCTACGTTGAGCTCGATGAGGCCGAGCTCGAGATCATCCGTGGCGTGCTCGACCGCCACGGCATGCTCGTCACCGCGACTGGATGACGTGAGCAACGGTTCACTGCGGGTCTTGCCGCTGGGCGGCCTGGGCGAGATCGGCAAGAACATGATGGTCGTCGAGTACGAGGACCGGATCGTGGTCGTCGATACCGGGCTGCGCTTTCCGACCACCGACATGCTCGGGATCGATCTGGTGCTACCCGACTTCACCTACCTGCGCGAGCGCGTGCAGGACATCGAGGCGATCGTCATCACCCACGGTCACGAGGATCACCTCGGGGCGCTGCCGTGGGTGCTGCGTGAGCTGGGCCGGCACACGCTGCCGGTGTACGGAGGGCCGCTGACGATGGCGATGGCGCGGTCCAAGCTCGATGAGCACAACCTGCGCGACGTGCGACTGGAGAACATCGCCCCCGGCGAGCAGCTGACCCTCGGTCCATTCGGGCTCGAGCTCGTGCACATGACCCACTCGATCCCGGACTCGTGTGCCGTCGCCCTGAGGACCGAGTTGGGCACGGTGCTGCTGACCGGTGATTACAAGTTCGACCAGACTCCCGTCGATGGTCCGCCCGCCGACGTGGCGAGGCTGGCCGAGCTCGGAAGCGAGGGCGTACTGCTGCTGTGCGGCGACTCCACCAACGCCGACCGCTCCGGTTTCTCGCCCTCCGAGCGGGAGGTGGGACCACACCTGGAGGAGGTCTTCGCCCGCGCCGAGGGACGCATCATCGTGACCAGCTTCGCCTCGAACATCCACCGGGTGCAGCAGGTCGTCGACGCGGCGGGGGCGCTCGGGCGCAAGGTCGTGCTGGTCGGTCGCTCGATGCGCAAGAACGTCAACATCGGGCGCTCCCTGGGCCACATCGAGGTGCCCGAGGGGATGATGATCCAGCCCCAGGAGGTCGAGAACTGGCCCGATCACAAGGTGGTCGTGATCTCCACCGGGTCCCAGGGCGAGCCGTTGTCGGCGTTGCGCCGGATGGCCTACAACGATCATCGCCAGATCACCCTGCGCCGCGGCGACACGGTCGTCTTCTCGGCCACTCCGATCCCCGGCAACGAGCGTGCCGTCAACGACACCGTGGACCGGCTCTACCACATCGGCTGCAGTGTGATCACCCCGCGCGAGGCTCCCATTCATGCGTCCGGCCACGGGTTCGGCGAGGAGCTCAAGCTGATGCTCAACCTGGTCCGCCCCCGCTACGTCATGCCCGTGCACGGCGACCACAAGCGAATTCACCTGCACGCCCAGCTGGCTGACGCGGTGGGGATCGACCCCGAAGCCGTGTTCTCCGGCGAGAATGGCCTGCCGCTCGAGCTTGACAGCCGGGGCGCCCGCTTCGGCGAGCCCGAGCGGGCGGGGATGATCTTCGTCGACGGCGTGGACATTGGCGACCCGGCGGATGTGGCCCTGCGTGACCGCCGGATGCTGTCGGCCGACGGGATCTTCATCGTCGTGGCATCGGTGTCGGAGCAGACCGGGGAGTCGGTCGTCCCGCCCGAGGTGATCTTCCGGGGGGTGCCGTTCATCGAGCAGGCCGATGAGCTGGTCACCGACATCCGGGAGCAGGTCGAGCGCTCGCTCGCGCGGGCCGCCCAGGCCGGAGTTCGGGAGATCGAAATGCTCCAGCAGGAGCTGCACGACGACCTGGCCGAGTTCGTCTACGACCGGTTGCGTCGCCGGCCGATGGTCCTGCCGGTCGTCGTCGAAGTCTGATCCACCGGGGCGGGGGCAGCCTCGGCCTGCGCTCCGGCGGCCGGGAGCCGGATCTCGAACACGGTGCCGGTCCCGCTGCTGGGGCGATCGAGCGTCACCGTACCGCCGTGGGACTGGGCCACCGCGCGCACGATGGCCAGGCCGAGACCGGAACCGCGGCCGCCGTCGCGACCGCCGCGCACGAAGCGCTCGAACACGCGCGGCCCCAGCTCAGGCGGAATGCCGGGCCCGTCGTCCTGGACGGTGAGGATCGCCTGACCATCGGCGGACACGGTGGTGGCGGCGCTCACCCGGGTGCCGGGCGGGGTGTGGCGCACGGAGTTCTCCAGCAGGTTGAGCACCAGGCGGTGCAGCTCGTCGCGGACTCCTTCCACCACGGCCGGCTCGGCGTCGATCGACAGCTCGTGGCGCTCGCCCATCGGCCCGAGCTCAGAGGCAGCTTCGATCAGGACGTCGGCGAGATCGGTGGGCCGGCGCGGCTGCACCCGCTGGGCGTCGGCGCGGGCCAGCAGCAGCAGGTCGCCGACCAGCCGTCGCATCCGCCGGGTGGAGCGCAGCGCCGCTTCGGCGGTCTCTGACTGCTCGCCCTCCAGCTCCTCGGTCAGCAGCTCGAGGTTGGCCAGCACGCTGGTCAACGGGGTCCGGAGCTCATGCGATGCATCGGCCACGAATTCCCGCTGGCGATCGAGCATCGCCTGGGTGTCACTGCGGGCTGAGTCCAGCGCCCCGAGCATCCCGTCCAGGGTGCGGGCGAGCTCGGCGATCTCGTCCTCCGCCTCGGGGTGGGGCAGGGGGCCGCTGGCGTCGCGGGTCCGCTCGATCTCCCGCGCGGCGTCGGTCAGCTCGACGATCGGCCGCATCGCCCGCTGGGCGGTGGCCAATCCCGCCAGCAGGGCCAGGATCGTGCCGCCCAGCACCCCGAGCAGCAGGAACACCTGCACCCGCGCAAGCGTGCGGTCGACGTCGGACAGCGGGCGCGCGTACAGCAGGGTGGCCGTCCCGATCGGCTGCACGTCGAGCTGGCGGATCGCCACCCGGTAGCCGGACTGTGCGAAGTTCCCGCTGGTCTGCACCGGCGCGGACTTGAACAGCGACGAGGCCGGGGGCGCCTTGGCCCCTCGCAGCTTGCTCTGCGTGCACAGCAGCGAGCCGTCGCTGGAGTCGAAGATCCGGATCTGTGCGTGCTCGGCGCTGGCGTAGTCTGAGAGGTGGACCTTGGTGCCGTCGCAGTTCAGCGCCGCGCCGACGAAGTGCAGATTGTGGTTGAGCTCCTGGTAGAGCTGATCGACGGCGGAGCGGACCTCGTCGTTGAACTGACCCTGGACCTGCCGGTTGGTCAGCGTGCCGACGATCGCCGCGAAGCCGGCCAGGATCACCAACGTCAGCGCCGCCGAGCCTCCGGCCAGGCGCCACCGGATCGGGACCCGCCTATACGCGGAGAACGTAACCTGCGCCGCGGATCGTATGTAGGAGCCGAGGCTCGCCACCGGCTTCCAGCTTTCTCCGGAGGTTGGACACGAACACCTCGATCGTGTTCGTCATCGAGAACGGATCGTAACCCCACACCTCGTCGAGCAGCCGCTGTCGCGAGATCACGATCCGCTCGTTGCGCATCAGGTATTCCAGCAGCTCGAACTCTCGCTGCGTGAGGTCGATGGAGCGCTCGCCTCGCGCGACCTCATGCGTGTCGGGGTTGAGCTTCAGATCGCCCACGCTGAGGTTGGCCTGCCCCCGGGGAGGGCGCCGGCGCAGCAGGGCCCGCAGCCGCGCGAGCAGCTCCTGCCGCTCGAACGGCTTGACCAGGTAGTCATCGGCGCCGGCGTCCAGCCCGGCCACGCGCGACTCGACCGCGTCGCGGGCCGTCAGCACCAGGATCGGCACGTCGTCGTTCTCGCTGCGTAGGCGCCGCGCCACCTCCAGACCATCGATCCCGGGCAGCCCCAGGTCCAGGATCACCAGGTCAGGCAGGAAGCCGTGCGCCTGCTCGAGCGCCACCAGGCCATCCTCGGCGACCCTGACCTCATAGCCCTCCATCCGCAGGGAGCGCTTGAGCACCTGCGCGATGGCGTCATCGTCCTCCACGACCAGGACTCGGGGTGATCGCTCGAATTCCGCCATCGGCCTGAGCCAGATGGTAGGGGCAGCGCGGCAGGAGCCGAGTCACGGCCGTCGAAGCCACCAGTTCGGAGATGGCCACCCGCCAGAAGCGCAAGCCCAAGACGCCACCCAAGCGCGCCAAGCGCTCGCGGCTCGCGAGCCGTCCTGCGCTGCGCCGGCCCGTCCTGTCGCCCCACCACGTCGACATCCTCTGCCTCGCGATGATCGCGGTCGGGATCTTCCTGGGCGGGGTCGGGTACCTGCAGTGGTCCGGCGGCACGCTCGGCGACGGCGCGGTGCGGGCGACGAAATTCGCTTTCGGCGAGGTCGGATATGCGGTTCCGGCGGCGCTGATCGTGGCCGGCGCACTGGTCCTGATGCGCGAGCTGCGACCGCCGGCCCGGGCGCCGGGCGGCGTCGCCGGCGGGGCCGGAGCGGGCCTTGCCTGCCTGGTCATCGCGCTCACGCTGGGTCTGGCGGGAGGGACGCTGGGCCTCGGGCCGGGGGCTGCCTCCGCGCGGGAGTTCTGGCGCGCCGCCAGCTTTGAGCGCCGCGGCGGCGTGCTCGGGCAGGCCGAGCTGTGGGTCGCCTCCCATCTGTTCTCCACCGCCGGCGCCGACATCCTGGCCGTGTTCCTGCTCGCCGCCGGGCTGATCCTGGTCAGTGGCGCGACGCTGGCGGGGATGCTGCGCGCGACCGGCATGGGCGTGCGGGGGACCGGCCGGGCGCTGCGACGCTCGACCGAGGACCTGAGGGCGACCGTAGCGCGCCGGCCCGCCACCGCGGCCGCGCGCGCCAAGGTCGCCGCCGCCTCGACGTTCGCGGCTGAGTCGATGATGGTGCCGGAGCCCGACACCGCGGAGTTGATCGTGCGCGCCACGCACGTCGAGGCGCCGCCCATCGATGCCGACGCAAACGCCGAGGTGCGCGACGGTCCGGGCGACGACGATCCGCCGTTCGAGCCGATCACGGAGGACCGCGAGATGGCCGACGAGGAGGGCGACGAAGCACTCGACGCGACGGTGGCGTCGGCCCGGCGCCCTGCCGTGTCCGCCGAAGACCTGACGCCCCAGGGCCGCTACCGGGCGTCGGTGACCGAACACCCGGACTTCGAATGGCTCGTCCCCGGGCCAAGGTTTCTGACGCGCTCGACCGGCGAGGCGGCAAAGCCCGATACCGCCGGCCAGGAGGTGGTGGCCCGGACCCTCCTGGAGACGCTCGGTCACTTCGGGATCGAGGCCAAGGTGATCGGGCGGGTGACCGGTCCGCACATCACGCGCTACGAGATCCGCCTGGCCCCCGGCATCAAGGTGGCCAAGATCGCGCAGCTCAAGGACGACCTCGCCTACGCCCTGGCCGCGACCGATATCCGGATTCTCGCCCCGATCCCCGGCAAGCAGGCGGTCGGGGTGGAGGTTCCCAACGCCCGGCGGCGGATCGTCCACCTCGGCGACGTGTTCCAGGACCCGCCGCCGGACTGGTCGCCGCTGACGGTGTGGCTGGGCAAGGACATCGCGGGGCGGGCGATCGGCGCCGACCTGGCCAAGATGCCTCACCTGCTCGTGGCCGGCACCACCGGGGCGGGCAAGTCCGCGTGCGTCAACGCGATGCTGTCGAGCATCCTGCTGCGGGCGACCCCGCACGACGTGCGCCTGGTCCTGGTCGATCCCAAGCAGGTGGAGCTCAACCACTATGACTCGATCCCGCACCTGCTGACCCCGGTGATCACGAGTCCGCGGATGGCCGCCAACGCGCTGCAGAACCTGGTCAAGGAGATGGAGGATCGCTACCGGATCATGTCGCTGGCGCGAACCCGAAGCCTGCCGGAGCTCAACCGCGCGCGGCAGAAGCGCGGTGATCCCGACCTGCCCTACATCCTCTGCGTGATCGATGAGCTGGCCGACCTGATGATGGTCGCGCCCGCCGATGTGGAGGACTCGATCATCCGGCTGGCCCAGAAGGCGCGGGCGGTGGGCATCCACCTCGTGCTGGCCACGCAATCTCCGCGGGTCGATGTGATCACCGGCATGATCAAGGCCAACGTCCCGTCACGGATCGCCTTTGCCGTCTCCAGCCAGACCGACTCACGGGTGATCCTGGACCAGAACGGGGCCGAGTCGCTGCTCGGCCAGGGCGACATGCTGTTCTCGCCGGTCGGCTCCCAGAAGCTGCAACGCATCCAGGGCGCCTACATCGACGAGGATCAGATCCTCGAGCTGACCGAGGCGTGGCGGCGGCAGGGCGAGCCCGAGTTCCATGCCGAGCTGCTGGAGGAGGTCCCGAGCGAGGATGACGGAGCCTCGGACAGCGACGACGTGCTGCACCCGAACGAGGATCCGCTGCTCGAGGAGGCGATCGCGCTGGTGGCCCAGATGGGGACCGCCTCTACCTCGATGCTGCAGCGCCGGCTGCGGCTCGGCTATACCCGCGCGGGCCGCCTGATCGACATGCTCGAGCGCCGGGGAATCATCTCCGGCTACGAAGGCTCCAAGCCGCGCCAGGTGCTGATCGCCGAGGGCGACGTTCCCCGCATCCTCTCGCATCTGGCCGAGGCCGATGCGCCACCGCGCGGCACCCCCACGCCGGTGCCGGACACCGGCCGTGACGACGGCGACGAGCTGTAGCCCCACACCCCGTGATTTGCGGGTGCTTTGGGTGAGGCGTAGCGGCGCTAGCCTTAGCCGCAATGGCTGAAATCGGCGCCACATTGCGGGAGGCGCGGATGCGCGCCAAGGTCGACATCAACGAGGTCGAGCTGCGCACCAAGATCCGGGCCAAGTACCTCCGCGCGATCGAGAACGAGGAGTGGGACCTGCTGCCCGGCGAGGTCTACGCCAAGAGCTTCCTGCGCACCTACGGGGACTTCCTCGGCCTCGACACGCGTCAGCTGCTCGACGATTTCCGGCGCCGCTACGAGCGACCGGCCGACCACGAGCTGCGGCCGATCGCTCCGCTCGGGCGGGAACGGGAGAGGCCCCATCGCGGTCCCCTGCTGCCACCGTGGGCCCTGATCGGGTTCGTGCTGGTGGCGGTGGTGGTCGCGCTGTACTTCGTCGGCAGCTTCGGGAGCAAGAACAAGCCGACGCCGCCGATCAACACCAGCGCGGGCGTGACTCACCACAAGCGCCATCGCAAGCACCATGGCTCCACGACCAGGACCCGGGCCAAGCCCACCGTGGTCAGGCTCCAGCTGATCCCGACCGGCCAGGTGTACGTGTGCCTGGTCAACGGCGCCGGCAAGCGTTTGATCGCGGGCCAGATCTTCAACGCCGGCCAGACGATCCCGGTGCAGCGCGGCGGCAAGCTTCTGCTCACGCTCGGCAACAACGCGGTCAAGATGAAGGTCAACGGGGTCACCGTCAACGTGCCGGCGTCGTCGAGCGCCATCGGCTACATGCTGGTCCCGGGCTCAAATCGCACGCTGTCAGCCGCTCAGCAGCCCCGCTGCGCATGAGCGACGCGCCGCGCGCCGGGATCCTCGTCACCGGGACCGAGGTGCTCACCGGGATCATCTCGGACCGCAACGGGCCGTGGCTATCGGAGCGACTGCGCGAGCTCGGCGTCGACGCGGCGATGATCCAGATCGTCGGAGATCGGCCAGATGACCTGCTGGCGGCGTTGCAGTTCATGGCCGAGCAGGGGATGGCCCTGATCATCACCAGCGGCGGGCTCGGACCCACCGCCGACGACCTCACCGCCGAGGTCGTCGGGCGTTTCAGCGGCCGGGAGATGGTCCTCGACGCGGCGCTGGAGGAGCGGATCGCGGAGATCCTGGCCCCAATGATGAAGCGCTGGCCCGGAATCGACGCCGAGGCGATTCGCCGTTCCAACCGCAAGCAGGCGGTGATCCCCGACGGGGCGACTGTGCTGCAACCGGTCGGTACCGCGCCGGGCCTGGTGGTTGCGCCGGCGGCGGGCACGTCGCCCACGGTCGTGGTGCTGCCCGGTCCGCCGGGCGAGCTGCGGCCGATGTGGGAGGCGGCCCGCCAGACCGAGGCCTTCCGCGCCGCCATCACCCACGCCACCACGTACCGGCGCGAGATCGTCCGGCTGTTCGGGATCCCCGAGTCAGAGATCGCGAATACCCTGCGTGACGCCGAGGACGCCGGACTGGCCCTCGCGCCACTGGAGATCACCACCTGCCTGCGTCGCGGCGAAATCGAGGTCGCCACTCGCTACGAGCCTGCCGCCCAGCCCGCCTACGACGCGCTGCTGCAGTTCATTCGTGACCGCCACCGCGATACGTTGTTCTCGCAGGACGGCTCGACAATCGACGAGCAGGTGGCGAAACTGCTCGCCGGTCATACGATCGCCACCGCCGAATCCTGCACCGGCGGCGGACTGGCGACTCGCCTGACCGATCGCGCCGGATCCTCCGCGTACTTCCTCGGCGGCATCGTGGCCTACTCCAACCAGGCGAAGATCGAGCTGGTCGGAGTGCCGGCATCGCTGATCGAACGTTTCGGCGCGGTCTCGACCGAGGTGGCGGAGGCCCTGGCCGATGGGGCGACGCAGCGACTCAGGACCGAGATCGGCGTCGGGATCACCGGCGTGGCGGGGCCCGGCGGTGGGACCGCGGAGAAGCCGGTCGGGCTGGTCTGCATCTCGGTCTGCGGCCCCGAGGGGGCGAGGATCACTCGGAGCACGCGCCTGCCCGGGGGTCGTAGCGACATCCGCGATCGCTCGGTGACGGTCTCGATGCATCTGTTGCGCAGGCTGCTGCTGGGCGAGGCGGACGCGGTCAGCGGGGGACAGGGGGAGCTCGCCTCGCCGAGCCGGCGTCCGTGAGCCCGGACACCGGTCGCGCGTCCGAGCCGGCCGGGCACGAGGGGGTGGAGCGGGCTCGGTTGTTCGTCGCGCTCGAGCTGGCGGGGCCCGCCCAGGCCGAGCTGATCCGCTGGCGCGACGAGCCGCTGCGCCGGATCGCCGGCCTGCGCCCGGTCGCTCCCGACGCGCTGCACGCGACGTTGTGCTTCCTGGGCTCGCGCCCGGTGGCCACGATCGATGCGATCGCCGCCGCCTGTGAGACGATCGCCACCGACAGGGAGATCGTGCTGTCGCTCGGCGCGGCGCTGTGGCTACCGAGGCGGCGTCCTCGCGTGCTGGCGGTCGCGCTGGAGGACGCCGATCAGGGTCAGCGGCTGATGCGGTTGCAGTCCAAGCTCGCCGCTGCGCTGGCCGCGGGCGGGTTCTACGAGCCCTCGGACCGTCCGTTTCTGGCCCACGTCACGGTGGCGCGGGTGCCGGGCGCCGCCCGCGTGCGGGCGACCGCGCTGCCGCCGTCGGCGCCGCTGCCTTTCACCGCCACGCGGGTGACGCTCTTCCGCTCGCGCCTGGGCCGCCCGCAGGCCCGTTACGAGCCGCTGGCAACCGTCCGTCTGCGCGAACGCTGACCTACCCCAGTTGCGTCTCGATCCACCGCTCGAACGCGGGGCCACTCTCGACGCTGGTGATCAGGGCGTAGCGGATACCGGGTCCGTGGTGATAGCCGCCGTGGTAGAGGAACTCCGAATCGACCACCGCCTGCTGATAGCGCGGCAGGGGAATGCTCACTTCAGTGCTCTTGTCGAACTGGTCACGACGGACGACCAGCGCGCTGGAGTCGTCGTCGGTCAGCTCGAGCCACAGGCGCACGACCCACCCGTTCTGCTCGGGGTCGTTGGCGGCGTTGTTGTTGTCGAGATGCAGGCCCCAGCGGCACTCGCGCATCGTGTTGGGCTTCATCTTGAGCAGCTGCACGCGTCCGAAGCGCGCACCGATCGACTCGACCCAGCCGACGATGGTGGGGCACTTCTTGGCGTTCTCGGTCCACACGCCATCGAGGTCGGGCTTGCCGTAGGCCTCGAACCCCTTGAGCTCGAGCTCACCGGTGCAGGAGGTGATCGGCGCGAACGTCGTGGCGTCGTCGGTGGAATAAGTGGTGTAGGTGAGGTTCTCGTACTCTTCCCGCGGAATCTCAGGGCCGTTGTACTTGTTCAGCGGCAGATAGCCGCCGTGGGCCTGAAGCTTGGGCATGCGGTAGTGCGGCGTCTGGCGCTGGGTCAGCGACGGCCGGCGAACGCCGGTGGCGTAGAGGATCCGCTTCGTTTGCTCGTTCTTCAGGGCTGAGGTGAGACGCTTCGTGTGCTCGTTCTTCAGAGCTGAGGTGAGAGTGGACACGGGCTCCAGGGGGTCGTTTGCTCGCTAGTTTCAAGCCATTCTCGCAGCCCCGACGGCGGGAAGGCCCCGGGATATCCGGCCGTCCGCCGCTGCGGTCAGAATCGGCACGCATTTGTTCGCCTTCGGCGAGCAATCGGTCTTGTTCCGTTTCAGGGCCCGGATCTAGCTTGTCGGTTCTGTCCGCCCACAGCCCTACCGTGGTGGGCCAACGCGCATAGACAAGGAGCTAGAAGCGAGCATGAGCGAGAACCCAAGAGGCGTCAACGGCGGCGCGTCCGATCCAAAGGCCGCCGCCAAGCGGCAGGCCGCGCTCCAGGGCGCGTTGACTCAGATCGAGCGGCAGTTCGGCAAGGGAACCGTGATGCGCATGGGCGATCCCGGCGCGCGCGTGAACTGCGACGCGATCCCCACCGGCGCCCTATCGCTGGACATCGCGCTCGGGATCGGCGGCGTTCCGCGCGGACGGATCATCGAGATCTTCGGCCCTGAGTCGTCGGGGAAGACGACCCTGGTCTATCACTTGATCGCCGAGGCGCAGAAGCTCGGCGGAGTCTGCGCGTTCGTCGACGCGGAGCACGCGATGGACCCGCTCTACGCGCAGAAGATCGGCGTCGACATCGACGAGCTGCTCGTCTCCCAGCCCGACTACGGCGAGCAGGCGCTCGAGATCGTCGACATGCTGATCCGCTCCGGCGCGGTCGACCTGGTCGCGGTCGACTCGGTCGCGGCGCTCACTCCGCGCGCGGAGCTGGAGGGTCAGATGGGCGACCAGACCGTCGGCGCTCAGGCGCGCATGATGTCCCAGGCGATGCGCAAGCTCGCCGGCAACCTCAACCGCGCTCAGACCCTGTGCGTGTTCACCAACCAGATCCGCGAGAAGGTCGGCGTCATGTTCGGCTCGCCGGAGACGCAGCCGGGCGGCCGCGCGCTGAAGTTCTACGCCTCGCAACGGCTGGACATCCGCCGGATCGAGACCTTGAAGGACGGGACCGAGGCGGTCGGTAACCGGGTACGGGTCAAGGTCGTCAAGAACAAGGTCGCGGCTCCGTTCAAGCAGGCTGAGTTCGACATCGAGTTCGGCAAGGGCATCTCGACCTCCGGTTGCCTGCTCGACTACGGCATCGAGCACAACATCGTGACCAAGTCCGGCTCGTTCTTCTCCTATGGCGACGAACGCCTCGGCCAGGGTCGCGGCAACGCCAAGGCGTTCCTCGACGATCACCCTGAGATGGCGAGCGAGATCGAAGCACGGGTATACGCCGCGCTCGACTTCAGCCGTGATCTGGTCAAGCCGATCGAGCACGACGAACCGCCGCTCGCGCCGGTGGTGGAACCGGCGCACGCCGCCTAGTGCCGCGAGCGGTCTGAGTCCACGCCAGCGAGACGAGTTCCAGGACCCGTGCGGGACGACGACGAGCGGCTGGTCCGCGCGCTCGAGCTCAGCCATTCGTTCGTGAACCGACGCGACCGGACGGTCGTCGAGGTCTGGCGTCATCTCGAGCAGAAGGGGATCGCGGGCGAGCTGATCGACGCTTCGATCCAAACCCTCGAGGACCAGGGCTACCTCAACGACGTCCGGTTCGCGCAGCTGTTCGTGGCGGACAAGCGAGAGCTGGAGCGGTGGGGGAGCGAGCGCATCAGAACCCGCCTGCTGGCCCGCGGCATCGACCGTGAGCTGGTCGAGACGGCGCTGCGCGAGGATCAGTCCGACGACGGAGAGAGCAGCGAGCTCGAGCGAGCGCTGAATCTGCTGCGCCGCCGCTTTCCGTCCCCGCCGCAGGATCGCCGAGAGCGCGATCGGGCGCTGGGCGTCCTGATCCGAAAGGGTTACGACGGCGAGCTTGCGCTCGACGCGCTGAGCGCGTATGCCCGGGGCGCGTGACGACCTCGCGTTGAGCTACGACGACGTCATCCGGGCGGCCCGGGATCGACCAGCTCGATCGCCCCGAACCCGGGCATCGGCCCATCGAGCAGGAACATCTCGACCGTCAGGTCGGGCTCGACGTGGGCCTGGCTGAGGAACGCCAGCACCTTGCGCCCCGTGACCTCCTCGATCATCTCGCTGTAGCGAACCTTCATCATGCGCTGAAAGTCACGGCGCATCTCGAGCACTCGGTCCGGCTCGCCGCCCGCCATCATCGTCTTCTCGATCGCGGTGAAGCCATCGCTCAGGACGCACGTGATCAGGTTGTCGAGCACGTAGGTCTTGGCCTTGATCGGCCCCCGGCCGTAGTGCTCCCGCATCATCGCGACGATCCGATTGGTTATCTCCGACAGCAGCTTGCCGCCGGCCAGCGGACCGATACCGCGTCCGGTCACCTCCGCGTCGCCCATCTCCATTGGGTTTACCTACCCTTCACTCCCGACTGATCGGGCTCGTCCACCGCCGTGTCTTGACCTGCATCCAGCGTTTCGTCCCCGGATGGTTTGCGCAAAGAATTTTAGGTGACTCATCCCTCAGGTGCTAGCCGCTCGCATGCGCGGGTATAGTCACTCTGGTCGAATGGCGACCGAGGCCGCTGAAAGCGGGATCGGTGGCGATTCGGGCGACAAAGCGCAGATGGCGCGTTCGCGGCAGCCACAGGCGGCATGCGGAGGCGTTGCGAAAGCAACTCCACTCGGAGCACGTCATGTTGAGCGCGTCGTACGGCAAATCAACAGAAGCACACTTGGCCCTCCCCGAGCCGCAACCGGCGGGCCAAGAGCGCGAGCTCGACCTGTCGCAGCTGATGGAGAACTTCGGCCGGTTGATCGGCTCCGACCGCGCCCTGTATTGCCGACTGGGGGGCAAGGGCAAGCCGCCTGAGACGATCTGTTCCTGGTCCAAGGGGGCGGAGCCTGACGGTCTGGGGCGTCCGCGCATCGGAGGGTTCCTCGGTCGCGCGCTGCTGTCGACCGTGCAGCGCGCGTGCTTGGAGCCACTCGATCCGGGACTTGACCCCGCGCTGGCCCTGGACGTTGCCGGCGTCCATCAGACCTTCGCGGTGTCGGCGCCGGTCCGGCTCGCCGCGGGCGCCAGCGGGGCCCTGATCGCAAGCTTCGCCAGTCCGCCTGCGGATCCCGGGCTGGCGACCTGGGCGGCCGAGTCCTCTGCCGCCATGCTGGGGATGTGCGTGTACCAGCCAGAGGCGATCGCGCGGTTGCTCGGAGCGCCGACCGACAGCCTCACCGGCTGCCTGAACTGGGACAGCACTTGTCGCGAACTGGCGCAGGAGATCAATCGCGCCGACCGCGGCCGCCTTGGCCTGTCGTGCTGCTTCATCGACCTCGATGGCTTCAAGCAGGTCAACGATCGCTACGGCCATCTGCGAGGCAACGAGGTGCTGACGGAGGTCGCCCGCACCCTACGCCACGCGGTGCGCAGCTGCGACACGGTCGGGCGTTTCGGGGGCGACGAATTTCTCGCCATTCTTCCCCAGACCGATGAGGCCGAGGCGTGGATGCTCGCCGATCGCCTGCGGTCGCTGATCTCGGCGATGCGAATCCCGGGGCTCGAGTCGCCGCTGAGCGTCTCCATCGGCCTCTCGCAATGGCGCGCGGGGACCACGTCGGCACAGCTCATCGAGCAGGCCGACGACGCCCTGATGCAGGCCAAGGGCCAGGGCGGCGGCATCACGCGGGCCGTCGCTTCCGCCGCCGGGGTGGATCCGTCCCGGTTGCACGGCGGCGCCGACCGGGCCACGATCTAAACCGCACCCGGGTCAGTTTGCGCCTCGCATCGCCCGGTACTACCATGGCGAAAGCGAACGAACGGCCCATCCGGCCGCAAAACACCAGCAAATAACCGATTCTCGAATTTCCCACCGACAATGTCGATCTCACCCCCTGACGGGCCGCGTAGCGGCCCGAGTACAGATACAGACAGCGTCAGCTGACCCTGTCGAGGCGGCGGCTCCTGTCGCCGAACTGGCGTCGTTCGTGCACCGGTGCACGGGCCGCTCGGTCGCTCCCCGAAAAGCCAATCAGTGGATTAGGTCCCGGCCCAGCCCCATGGGCGTGACCACACGAGAGGAACGACCATGCAGATCATCGGCGCCGCAGCGCTCATCGCGGTTGGAATCGTGGTTGCCGCGATTCTCTATGGGCGCGCCCACGGTGCCGCTCCGGCCGCTGCCGCGCCCGACACCGCCACAGCCACGGCGCTGCACGCCGCGCTGTCGGAGCGCAGCACCACGCTGGAGCGTCGCGAGGATGCTCTGGCGCGGCGCGAGGCCGAGCTGGATCGCGAGCGGGGCGCGCTCGCGGACGGCCGTCTGGAGGTCGAGCGAACGCTCGAGCGCCTGGCCGGCATGTCGGCCGTGAAAGCCAAGCAGCTGCTGCTTCAGGAGGTCGAAGACCAGGTCAAGCATGATTCGGCCCGGCGCATTCGCCAGATCGAGGAGGAGACCAAACGCGACGCGGAGCGGCGCGTGCGCAACATCCTGTCGGTCTGTATGCAGCGGCTTGCCGCCGGCCATGCTGCGGAGACAACGGTATCCGTCGTCCAGCTCTCGGCCGACGACATGAAGGGGCGGATCATCGGCCGCGAGGGACGCAACATCCGAGCGCTGGAGAACCTCACCGGCGTCGACTTCATCATCGACGACACGCCCGGAGCAGTGGTCCTCTCAGGGTTTGACGGGGTCCGGCGGGAGATCGCCCGGCTCACCCTGGAAAAGCTGCTCCAGGACGGCCGGATCCATCCCGCCCGCATCGAGGAGATGTACTACCAGACCAAATCCGAGCTCGACAGCCGCATCGTCGAGCTCGGCGAGCAGGGGGTGTTCGACGCCGGCGTCCAGGGAGTCCACCCCGAGCTGGTGAAGCTGCTCGGGCGGCTCAGGTTCCGTACCAGCTACGGCCAGAACGTGCTTGCGCACTCGATCGAGGTCGCCCAGCTCGCCGCGATGATGGCCCACGAGCTCGGCGCCAGCCCCAAGACCGCACGGCGCGCCGCGCTGCTGCACGACATCGGCAAGTCGGTCACTCACGAGATCGAAGGGCCACACGCGCTGGTCGGTGGCGATCTGGCCCGCAAATACGGCGAATCGCCGGCCGTTGCTCACGCGATGGAGGCCCACCACAACGAGGTCGAGCCACAGACCATCGAGGCGGTGATCGTGCAGGCCGCGGATGCCCTTTCGGGCGCGCGGCCGGGGGCCCGGGGCGAATCGCTCGAGCAGTACGTCAAGCGGCTGCGTGACCTCGAGCAGATCGCCACCCGCCACGAGGGCGTCGACAAGGTCTACGCCATGCAGGCCGGCCGGGAGATTCGCATCATGGTTGCGCCGGGGGCGATCGACGACGACGCCGCGACGCTGCTGTCCTACGCGATCGCTCGTGAGATCGAGAAGGAGCTCGAATACCCGGGCCAGATCAAGGTGACTGTGATCCGAGAGTCACGCGCGGTCGAATACGCGCGCTGACCACGCCCAGACCTGGGCGAGAACCAGGAAATCGCGATGGACGGGCCCGTCGAACAGCAACAGCACGCCCGTCACGAACACCACCAGTGTCGAGGCCACCACCAAGGGGGCGTGCAGGCGCAGTGCCGCCGCGGGCGGTCCCTTGTGGCGATAGGCCGGCTCATGGGTCTGCAAACCCATGGATGGAAACTATCGGCGGCCCGGCTCAACCGAGCTCAGCGACCGGTGAGAACACTCTTGCCGGTGCGTGCGCGCGCGCCATCTATGATGGGCACCCGCGAACCGACTGCGGCGAGCGCCGACATCATGCCCGGACAGATTCTGGTTATCGAGGACGAGCCCGGGATCGTCGACTTCCTCGAGCGGGGATTGACCGCCTACGGTTACAAGGTCGAGTCGGCGCTGGATGGGATCACCGGCACCGAGCGGGCGCTCGGCGAGCCGTTCGACCTGGTCGTGCTTGACATGATGCTGCCGGGGCGTGGCGGCCTGGAGATCCTGGAGCTGCTGCGAGACGCCAAGCCCGCCCTACCGGTGATCGTGCTGACCGCCCGGGGTGACGTGGAGGACCGTGTGATCGGCCTCGACGCGGGAGCCATCGACTACCTGACCAAGCCGTTCTCGCTCAGCGAGCTCGCTGCGCGAGTCCGTGCTCAGCTGCGTGTTCTCGCCCAGACGCCAACCACCACGCTCTCCGGCGGCGACGTCGAGGTCAACCTGATCACGCGTGAGGTGCGTCGCTCCGGCGACATCGTGCGCCTCTCCACCACGGAGTTCGAGCTACTGACCTATCTGCTCGGAAACCCCGGCCGGGTGCTCTCCCGCGAGCAGATCCTCCGCGCCGTGTGGGGCTACGACTACGACCCGGGGACAAACGTGGTGGACGTGTACGTCGGCTATCTGCGGCGCAAGCTTCGCAAGGAGGGCGAGAAGGATCCGATCGTGACCGTGAGGTCGGTCGGATACCGGTTCGATGCGCCGGTTTAGGCGGTGGCTTCCCCAGGGGCTGCGGTGGCGGCTCACGGCCTGGGTCGCCGCGGTGATGCTGGTTTCGGTGGCGGCGATCTTCTACGTCGTCTACAGCGACACCGGCACCGTGCTGCGCCAGGACATCGACCGCGACGTCACCGGCGACACCAACCAGCTCGTCCAGGCGCTGCGCCCGACGGCCGGCAGCGACGCGCGGAGGGTCCTGGCCGCGGCGCATCGATACGTCACCGGGCAGCCCTACGGCTCCACCTCGACACTGCTGATGGTGCTGGTCCCGAGCGCCGGCGCGGCCTTCAACCATCCTGAGATCGTCAGCCCCGGGGCCGCCGAGTCAGGCGAGACGTCGGTCGAGGAGGCGCACGAGCGCAGCCTGGCTCAACGGCTGCTGGTGCCGCATCTGGGTTATTCGGTTCAGCCGGTGCCCGATGTCGGCAAGATGCAAATCCTCGAGCGAGCCGTGACGGTGGGGACGTTGCACGCCGTGGTCGGCGGGGGCGAGCCGCTGGCGATCGTGGACCGGGCCCAGGACGGCGTGGCGCGGACGTTCGTCCTCGCGGGGGCCCTGACGCTCGCCCTCGCGCTGCTCGCCTCATACCTGGCCGGGGTGCGGGTGTCGGCCCCGCTGCGGCGGATGGCCACGGTGGCCACCCGCGTCGACGCCGGAGAACTCGAGCCGCGCATGGACTCGAGCGTCGGCGGGGGCGAGGTCAAGGTGCTCTCGGACGCCTTCAACCGCATGCTGGACCGGCTGGCGGGGGAGCTCAAGGGGCAGCGGGAGTTCATCGCCGACGCATCCCATGAGCTCCGCACACCGATCACCGTCATCCGAGGACAGCTCGAGGTCCTGGCGGCCGTGCCCGATCCCACCACCGCCGATGTCCGCCGCACCGCGCAGCACGTGCAGCGGGAGATCACGCGGATCAGCCGGCTGGTCGACGACCTGTTGCTGCTGGCCCAGGCCGAGCACACCGACTTCCTGCGCTACGAGCGATTCGACCTGCCGCTGTTCGTCGAACAGCTGTGGGACGGCATCAGCCTGACCGCTGAGCGCCGCTTCGAGCTCGGGGCGGTCCCCGCCGGAGAGCTCAGAGCCGATCCCGATCGGCTCGCCCAGGCACTGCGCAATCTGGCCCGCAACGCGATCGGACACACCCGGAATCCCGACGGTCTGGTCCGGCTGGAGGTCGAGACCACCCCCTACGGACGGATCCGCTTCAGCGTGCTCGACGACGGTCCCGGGATCCCGCCGAGCGAACGCGAGCGGATCTTCGAGCGTTTCCATCGCACCGATCCGGCGCGCAGCCGTTCGGAGGGTGGGGCGGGCCTGGGCCTGGCGATCGTCCGCGCGATCGCGGAGGCGCATCAGGGTGACGTACGCGCCACCGAACCGCACCCGGGCTCCGGTGGCGCGCGCATCGAGCTGCTGCTGCCGGGCTTTGACCACGCGCCGGCGTCGCGACATGTCGAGCGGGCGCAGGTACCCTAGGCGACCGATGAAGCACTACCACCTGACCACCTTCGGATGTCAGATGAACGAGCATGACTCCGAGCGGATCAAGGGGATGCTCGAGTCGCTCGGCTACGCGGAATCGGACCGCCGCGCGGATGCCGACCTGATCCTGTTCAACACGTGCTCGATCCGGGAGGCCGCTGACAGCCGCTTCACCGCCCACCTCGGTGAGGCCAAGCGGCTCAAGCGCAAGAACCCCGGGCGCGTGATCGGCGTCGGTGGGTGCTGGGCGCAGTCGGTCAAGGAGGAGGTCTTCACCCGCTTCCCGTTCGTCGACGTCGCGTTCGGCCCGGGTCAGGTCCACAAGCTCGCCGAGTTTCTGACCAGCGACTCGCTGACCGCCCAGGGCTTCTTTGAGTTCGAGGGGTTCACCGGCCACCTGCCCGCCAAGCGGGCGAGGGAATTTCAGGGCTGGGTCCAGATCAGCGTCGGCTGCAACTCCGTCTGCTCCTACTGCATCGTGCCGTCCACCCGCGGGCGGGAGGTGAGCCGCCCTCCCGACGAGCTCGTCGCCGAGGTGCAGCGGCTCGCCCACGACGGGGTGCGCGAGGTCACGCTGCTGGGTCAGAACGTCAACTCCTACGGGCGCGATCTGCCGCGCGAGCAACGCGTCAGCTTCGCCGAGCTGTTGGCGGCGGTGGACGCCGTGCCCGGGGTGCAACGGATCCGGTACACCAGTCCGCATCCCAAGGACATGCGAGAGGACGTGATCCGCGCGCACGCCGAGCTCGGCGCGCTGTGTGAGCACATCCACCTGCCGCTGCAGTCCGGCTCGAGCGCGGTCCTCAAGCGGATGCGGCGAACCTACACGCGTGAGCGCTACCTCGACCGGGTGGCGATGATCCGCGAGCACGTGCCGGACTGCGCGCTGACCACCGACATCATCGTCGGCTTCCCGGGCGAGACCGAGGCGGACTTCGAGGAGACCCTCGAGGTGGCCGAGACGGTGGGTTACGACGGCGCATTCACGTTCCTGTACTCCCCGCGCCGTGACACCGAGGCCGCGGAACTGCCGGGCCAGCTTCCCCATGACCTCAAGGTGGCGCGGCTCGAGCGTCTGGTCGAAATCATCCAGCGCCGGGCGCAGGAGCGATCACAGCGGTTCGTGGGGCGCACGCTCGAGGTCCTGGTCGAGGGCCCCTCGCGGACCGATCCCAGTCGCGTGCGCGGTCGCTCGCGCCACAACAAGGTCGTGAACTTCAGCGGCCTGGGTTCTCCCGGCGAGCTCGTACCGGTGCAGATCACGGGCGCCACGAGCCAGACGTTGAGCGGCGAGGCATCGCTGCTGGCCCGCGCCGAGCGCTGAGACCCGGCTGGGCGGGACCGCGCCTGCCGTCCGATCCGTGTGCGAACATACGTTCGATGCGCTGGAGCAACCTGGATACCGAGGCCGACGAACGAGCCAGACTTCCCGGCTATCGCGATGACGCGGTGGTGCGCCATTTCGAGGCGCCCGACGCGATCTCGACCCGCTTCTATGAGGTGCGGGCCAAGTCGATCCTCAACCGCGTGCCGGAGGCGTCGCAGATGCCGTTCCGCTGGACGATCAACCCGTATCGAGGGTGCACCCACGCGTGCGTCTACTGCTTCGCCCGGCCCACCCACAAGTATCTGGACTTCGACGCCGGGCGGGATTTCGAGCGGGAGATCGTGGTCAAGGTCAATGCCCCGGAGCGGCTCCGCAGCGAGCTGGCGCGGCCGTCGTGGCGCGGTGAGCACATCGCGCTCGGGACCAACACCGACCCGTACCAGTGGGTGGAGGGGCGCTACAAGCTGATGCCCGGGATCTGGCAGGCGATGATCGACGCCCGCAACCCCGGCTCGGTGCTGACCAAATCGCCGCTGCTGCTGCGTGACCTGGCGCTGATGCGCGAGCTCGCGGCACGGACCGACTTCAGCGCCGCGCTGTCGATACCGACGATCGACGAGAAGGCATGGCGGCAGACCGAGCCCCACACGCCCAACCCGAAGGCCCGGCTGGAGGCGGTCGCCGAGCTGACCAAGGCCGGCATTCGGACCGGGATCCTGGTTGCGCCGCTGATGCCGGGGATCAACGACTCCCAGGAGCAGGTGCAGCGCATCCTGGCATCGGCCAGCGAAGCGGGGGCGGCGTACGTCAGCGGGATCGCCCTGCACCTCCGGGGCGACGTGCGCAGCGTTTTCTTCGACTGGTTGGAGCAGGAGCGTCCCGACCTGCTTCCGCGCTACCGTGAGCTCTACCGCCGGGGTGCTTACGCACCGGTGCAGGAGCGCCGCCGGCTGGCAACGCTGGTCCGGGGGCCCGATATGGGCCCCGCGGAGCGCGGCCGAGGTGCCCCCCGGGCGCCGGCTGCGCACGATCCGCCGTCCCCGGCCCCCAGCCAGGGCCGGTTGTTCGAACTGACATCCGGGTGAAACCGGCGCCGCCAAGCGGTGGTAGGTATCTGACCACCACGATCTAGAGCAAAGCCAATGCCGAGGCAATTCAAGGCCCGTAAGGACCTCTATCTGGAGCGAATGTTCGAGACCCGCAGCGAGGCGTGGGAGCGCGTCGGGCTGACGGTCGAGGTCAACGAGCGCGAGGTGCGCCGTGCGCGGCGCGAGGCGGCCCTGCTGATCCCGCTGCTGATTGCGGTCCTCGTCGCCTACGACAACGGGCGCGACATCCTCGGGAAGAAGACGTTTGACTCGCTGCAGACCCCGTTGCAGGTGGTGGTGGTGCTGGCGCTGGTGGCGTTCGGATGGGCACTGGCGCGTGATGTGGGCCGGTTCGCCGGTCCGACCTTCATGCGCAGAATGGATCCGGCCACCGCCGGCACCGTCGGCTTTCTGATCCGCCTGGTGACGATTGGCATCGCGCTCCTGCTGGCGCTCGGCGTGGCTGGTCTGAACCCGCAGACGCTCGCGGTCGGCGGTGCGTTCACCGCTGTCGTCCTCGGTCTTGCCGCCCAGCAGACGCTGGGCAACGTGATCGCCGGCATGGTGCTGCTGAGCGCGCGCCCGTTCCGCGTCGGGGAGCGCGTGCGCTTCCAGGCCGGTGCCGTCGGTGGTTCGGTCGAGGGGATCGTGAGCTCGCTGGGACTGCTCTATACGACCCTGACCCGGGGCGCCGACCAGATCATGATCCCCAACAACGTCGTCCTCGCGGCGGCGGTGGTGCCACTGAAGGAGCCCGAATCGGTCGACGTCAAGGTGCGTCTGTCGTCCGGAGTGAGGCCCAGCCAGGTGCAGGCGATCCTCGACGAGGAGATCTCGACCCCGACCCGGTCACCGGCCGTGGTGCTGCTCGAGGAGGTCGACGGCGACGACCTGGTGGTGCGCGTGCAGGCGACGCCCGAGCTTCCCAACGACGGCGCGCGGCTCGCCGACGAGATCATCGCCGCGCTGTCCTCGGTCACCGGCGAGCACGCCACCCAGCCCAGCTGAGTGGCAAGCCGGGCCCCTGCCGCGCCCGGGCTCAGCGGTGCTGGTGCTGGCGGTCCGAGACCGACGTGGCGATCTGATGCGAGCCCAGGCGACGGCTCACTGCCGCGGCCAGGGCCGGCGCCACGCCGGCGATCGCCGTCCCGATTCGCAGCGGCAGCGGGGCCACGTCGACCTCGGCACGGTTGTGCTCGATCGCCCCTATCACCGCCCCGGCCACGTCCGCGGGCGAGCGGGTGCCCACGCCGGGGGGAAGCGCCACGCCGGTGTCGGCGAACATCCCGGCGTCGCGGATGAATCCCGGGAACACGGTCGAGACCCCGACGCCATGGACCCGCAGATCCTCGCGGATGCCGAGCGCGAAGCCGCGCAGACCGAACTTCGTGGCGCAGTACAGCGACGATGCCGGAGTCGCCGCCTTGCCCTGCAAAGAGGAGATGAACACCAGGTGGCCGCGACGGCGTTGGATCATCGACGGTGCCAGGGCATGGGCCAGGGCGATCGGCGCGCGGAGGTTGACTTCGAGCATCCGGTCGATCTGCTCCTGGGTCAGCTCGGTGAACACCCCGCTCGCCGGCACCGCGGCGTTGGCCACCAGCACCTCGACCCCCGCCGCCGCGGCATCCTCGCCCAGTCGCTGCACCGCCTCTCGTGAGCTCAGGTCGCAACTGACCGCGCGCGCATCAAGCTCCGCGGCCAGCTGGTCGAGCACGCCGGCACGGCGACCGGTGAGGATCAGCTTGGCCCCGCGAGCGGCCAGCGCACGAGCGATGGCGTGTCCGATGCCGCCGGTGGCGCCGGTCACCAGCGCGGTGCGCCCGGCCAGCGCGTTTCGATCCGGTTTCGGCACGGCGGGCAGTCTATTGACGGCCCACGGTCAACCGGGGAACACGGCCACGGTGGCAGTGAATCCGTGCAGGAAGCTGCGTCCGCCCACCGGCCCGATCTCGCCCGCGGCGAAGAAGCCGGCCGCGGGAGCACCCCTGAATACGTCCTCGATCATCGTCGCGTCGTGGTCACACGCCCCGAACATCGACTGCCCCCGACCGTTGCAGGAGAACACCAGCGCGCCGGCCGGCGGCGCGCCTCCGATCGCCTCGCTGCGCAACCGCAGCTCCCGGCGCAGGTCCGCGTCGGCGGACCGCGCGTCGCGGGCGTGCAACCGCACGACCTGCCCGGGGGCGACGCTCGCGCCGATCGCGACGGCGCCCGTGGCCGCGTCGGCGCCGAGCACGCCCCGGACCAGGAAGTCGCCCTGCTCGTATTCGGGCTTGCCACCGTCGATCACGATCCCGATCAGGAGCCCGGCGGCGACCAGTGCCCGCTCCGGAAGCTCGAGCTCGCCGATGATCTGCTCGATCGTCTCCACCGCCGGGCGGCCGGCCAGCTCGTGGATCACATTTCCCTCGGCGGCGGTGATCGTCACCTCGCGTCCGAGTGGCGCCGCGCCCTGAGAGACGCAGGGGAGCAGCTCGACGCCGGACAAGCTGACGCCCACGGCGCCCTGCTCACACACGGTCTGGTCCAGGAACAGCGCGCCGGTGCCCTCGAAGGTGCGCCCGCTCGACAGGCCGCCCAGCACCGGCACTCCCGGCGCCTCACGCGCCAGGCTGGCCAGAACGGCATCGGTGGGAAAGGAATACGGATCGGAGAGCAGGATCACCGCACCGTCGGGCGCCAGGTCCGGCAGTCCCTCCAGCACGGCGTCGTCCCCGTCGCCGGTCACGTTGGCGTGAAAGGCACTCGCCTCACCGCCGCCGAGGCTGGCCGCCCACACCGCCACCGCCGTCCCGGACTCGAGCTCGCGCCCGGAGCCGAGCACGCCGCCGGCACCGCACCCGGCCAGCGAGTCCGGGTCCAGCTCGGCGTAGACACCTTCGAGCGTCGCCTCGGGAGCCGCCAGGTGCGCCCCGCTGGCGAACACGAGGGCGAGATCGGCGGGGGCGCCGTTGAGACCCTCGGCCGCCAGCCGCGCGGCCTCGGTCGCGCCGGCCAGGGGATCGATGTCGACCGACAGTCCGGCTCCGACCTTGACGCTCCCAGGGCTCATCGCTGCACGATACTGCGCCTGATGTCACGCTCGGAGGTGATCGCTCTGTTCGGCCCGACCGGCGTCGGCAAGACCGCGGTCGCGATTGCGCTGGCGCAGCGGCTGGTGGAGCTCGGGGAGCGGCCGGTCGCCGTCTCGGCCGATGCGCTCCAGGTCTATGCCGGCCTGGAGACGCTGACCGGGGCCGCGACCGCGAGCGAGCGCGCCCGCCTGGAGCATCGGCTGATCTCGTTCCTCCCGGTCGACGCGACGTTCAGCGCCGGCCAGTACGCCGAGCTGGCCCACGCCGAGATCGACGATCTGCTGGCGACCGGTCGGCGACCGATCGTGGTGGGTGGCACGGGGCTGTACCTGCGGGCGGCGCTGAGCGATCTGAGCCTGCGTCCGGCCCCCGCCGACGGCTCCCGGGAGCGCTGGACCCGGGAGCTGCAGCAGCGCGGTCCCGCCGCCCTGCACGCGATCCTCCAGCGGCGCGCGGCCTGGGCGGCAGAGGCGATCGAGCCCGGTGACCGCCAGCGGATCGTGCGCTCGCTTGAGCTGCTCGACGCCGGCGAGCTCGAGCCACCCACGGGAGAGTCACAGCTGTGGACGGACGCGACGCGGCGCTCAACGCTGCTGATCGGGCTGACGATAGAGCGAGAGCAGTTGTACGCGCGGATCGAGACGCGAATCGAGGAGATGCTCGCCGCCGGGGCGCAGGGCGAGGTCCGCCGGGCCAGCGCGGCGGGCGCCTCGGTCACGGCGCGCAAGGCCCTGGGCTTTGAGGAATTGCTCGGCGGGGACGTAGACGGGATGAAGCGCCGCACCCGCAATTACGCGCGGCGTCAGCTGACCTGGATGCGCAAGCTGGCCGCGGTGACCGAGATCGACACCACCGACCGCAGCCCGGAGGACGTGGCCGATGAGGCGCTCGCCGCATGGCGCTGACGCCCCGCCGTGAAGCGTTCAGAAGACCGGCGTGAACGGATACATGACCACCACCGCGGCGAGGACCGCCAGCGCCCACAGCCCGATCAGCGCGGTCGCGGCCCTACGTCGTCGCTCCCCGGTCCGGAAGGCCCTCCAGGCACGCGACACCGTGTAGGCGACCGCGAGGTAGATGCCCGGCATCACGATCACCATGTAATAGAGGTAACTGGTCCGCTGATCGACCAGGCTGAGCAGGGCGAACGGCAACCACGTCCCCACAAACCACGCCACGCCGAGGATCAAAAGCTGGTTGTCTTCGGCGGCGACCGCGGGCCGGATCAGCCGGTAGGCCCCGAACGCCAGCGCCGGTAACGCCAGCAGCATGATCGGGGGGCTCATCATGCCCAGGAAGCGCGACACCGGATGGATCGCGTACAGCCCGTTTCCCGGGTGCGACGGGTTGATCTGCAGGTAGATGATCGGCTTCAGATCCAGCAGCCAGTCCCACGGATAGGAGGCGATGCCCTGCGGCCCGTGGGGACTGACCAGCCCGGCCGCGTAGCTGATCATGTGCGCCATGTGCGCGAACGGCCCGCCGGTGATCAGCTTCGCGTCGGCGTCGGCGTACGGGGTGGCGATCCGGTCCATGATCCCGAGCAGGCCGAAGAACACTCCCACTCCGGTGAACGTGCAGATGATCAGGCGTCGCAGGGCGGGCCTCAGATGCCACGCCGTCGGCTGTCCGCGACCTCGCCGCGCGATCATCACCCGTCCCAGCTCGATCAAGGCCAGCACCAGGACGGCATAGGGCGCCACCAGCTTGAACGCGGCGGCGACGGCGAGCACCAGGCCGGCGCGTAACGGCCACCCCCGCAGATAGAGGGCGACCCCCCAGATCATCGTCGCGGCCGCGTAGATGTCCAGGGTGCCGATCCGGCCGTGGACCAGCAGCAGGTTGTCGCACGCCATCAGGGTGGCGGCGCCGAGCCCCAGCCAGGGGTCGCCGCCTGCGGCTCGCACCAGCGCGTACATACCGAGGATCGCCAGCGAGCCGAAGATCAGGCTGCCGATCCGCCACGCGAACGGCCCGTCCCCGAACAGCTCTATCGCGCCCGCCATGATCAGCTTGCCGAGCTGGGGATGCTCGGCGTTCGGATCGGTGCCGAGTGGCGCGTCGGCGTAATGGGCTCCCGACGGCGGACGGATTCCGGCGATCACCCGGGCCGCGTTGATGTAGTAGGCCTCGTCGAAGATCAGGGTGTGCTGGCTGGCCTTGGTGCACGGCGACTGGCACGGCTCGCCCAGGAGCACCCCGCGCCCCGCCAGCGAGAGAACCGAGACGACGGCCAGCAGGACGAGCGGCGCCGACGGGGAGTGCAACCAGGGCTTAAGCATGGCGGGCGCGACGGTACACATAGACTGGCGGCGAGTGGACTTCGAGAAGTGGCATGCGCTCGGCAACGACTATCTGATCGTCGAGCAGGCGGCGCTCCCCTTCGAGCTGACCGACGCGCGGATCCGCAGGCTCTGCGCGCCGCACATCGGGGTGTTCGCGGACGGGATCCTGCTGCTCGCGCCAGCCGATGCGCCCGGCTTCGTGGCGCGGCTGCGGATCTTCAATCCCGACGGCTCCGAGGCCGCCCTGTCGGGCAACGGAGCGCGCGAGGCAGCCCTGTACCTGCGCCGGAACGGCTGGACCAGCAGTGATGAGTTCTCGATTCAGACAGCCGCCGGCGAGATTCGCCCGGCCATCACCTCCGACACCACCTGCAGCCTCGATCTCGGCCGCGTCCGGTTGCGCAGCGAGGATTTCCCGGACGGAGCCGCGGACGGGCGTGGCGAGCTGATCGCGGACGGACACCGGTGGAGCTTCCAGCACGTGCAGGTCGGCAACCCCCAGTGCGCGATCCGGGTCGACGACGAGGCCGCGCTCAACGAGCTTGACCTGGTTGCACTCGGTCCCTCGATCGAGCACCACGAGCTGTTTCCGAACCGCACCAACGTCTCGTGGTACACGCCGCTGGGGGCGGGCCGGATCCGGGCGCGAATCTTCGAGCGCGGGGTGGGGGAGACCTCGGCGAGCGGCACCGGCGCGACCGGGGCCGCCGTGGCCGCCGTGCTCGACGGCGGCGATTCGCCGGTGACGGTGGTGCTCGACGGCGGCGAGCTCGAAGTTGAGGTGGGAGCGGATCTGCACGCTACCTTGACTGGCTGGGCGGTCCCGGTGTTCCGCGGCACGCTCGCCGATGACTTCGTGAAGGAGCTGCATGAAACCGAGTAAGCGCCTGGACCAGATTCCCCCGTACCTGTTCGCCGAGCTCGAGCGCAAGATCGCGGCCAAGCGCGCTGCCGGCGTCGACGTGATCAGCCTCGGGATCGGCGATCCCGACACGCCGACCTTCCCGCCGATCGTGGCCGCAGCGCAGCGCGCGGTCGCCGATCCGAGCACCCACACCTATCCCTCCAACCGCGGCCTGGCGGCGTTCCGCGAGGCGGTGGCCGCGTTCTACCAGCGCCGGTTCGGCGTCACGCTTGATCCCGAGACCGAGGTGATGGCGGCGATCGGGGCCAAGGAGTGCATCTTCAACCTCAACCTGGCGTTTCTCGATCCCGGCGATGTGGCCCTGGCCTCGGACCCGGGCTACCCGGTGTACACGGGCGGCCCACTGCTGGCGGGGGCCGAGCCGGTCCTGATGCCGCTGGAGCCCGACCTGGGCTTCGCGCCGGATTTCGACGCCATCTCCTCCGACGCGCTGGACCGCGCCCGGCTGATGTTCATCAACTACCCCAACAATCCGACCGGCGCGGTGCTCCCCGCCGGTCTGTTCGAGCGCGCGGTCGAGCTCGGCAGCAGCGCCGAGCTCCTGGTGGTCCACGACAACGCGTACAGCGAGACCACGTTCGACGGCTACGTGGCCCCGTCGTTTCTCGCCACGCCAGGGGCGCGGGAGGTCGGCGTCGAGGTGTTCTCGCTGTCCAAGGGCTACAACATGACGGGCTGGCGGTGTGCCGCGATCGTCGGCAACGCCGAGGCGATCGCCCAGTTCTGGCGGCTGAAGTCCAACATCGACTCGGGCCTGTTCGAGGCCGTCCAGCTCGCCGGCGTGGCGGCGCTCTCCCCGGACTGCGACGACGACGTCAAGGCGATGAACGCCGTCTATGAGCGCCGGCGCGACCTGGTCTGCGACGCGCTCGCCGCCGCGGGCGTGTCCGTCACCCCGCCCAAGGGCACGATCTACGTCTGGGCCCCGATCCCGGAGGGCTTCGCCACCTCGGCGCAGTACTGCGAGCACGTGCTCGAGCGGGCCGCGGTGGTGATCTCCCCCGGAGGGGCCTATGGGCGCAGCGGAGAAGGCTTCTTTCGCATCTCGTTGACAACCCCCGACGATCGGCTGGTGGAGGCCGTGGAGCGACTGCGAACGCTGTGACGGTTGCTGGTCCGGGCTCGGCTCGGCTCGGGCGAGGGTCGTTCGGGCCATCCATCCCCGCTTGGTGCCGCGCGGCTTGCGTCGACGAGGCGGGGGACGCGGCCCGCGCGAGCACAGCGGGGACGGACGTCCCGACCGCCCCCTGGCAGCGCCGGGCGCGCCGATCCGTCAGCGCCCGCGTCGCACACGGAGGGCGCCAGGCGGCTGCGGCGCTGCCAACGCCCTGCTCGCGCGGCCCGCGCCCCCCCGCTTCGTCTCGCGCCGACGCCAAGCATCGCAGGGCGCTTGGCAGCCGCCTCAGCCGCCTGGTCGGCCCGCCGCAGCCCGACACGGGCGTCGCTTCGCCCGGAGGCGCGTGGGCGGCGAGCCTGAGGCGGAACGGGTCCGCCCCGCGGCTACCATCCGGAGGGTGGCCGGATTTCAGATAGAGACGAACGGCAGCGCCCCCGCTGACGGCCGTCCGCGCGGCCGGGCGCGCCAGCGTGCGTACATGGTCGCGGCGGTCCCGGCTGGTGACGAGGAGCAGCTCTCCGAGCTCGGCGAGCTGCTGCGCACCGCGGGCGTGGCCGCGGTCGGGGCGCTCGTGCAGCGCCGTGAGAAGCCGCACCCGAACTCGTATCTGGGGCCCGGCAAGCTGGAGGAGCTGAAGGCCGAGCTGGCCTCGGCGGACGCGAACCTGGTCGC
The DNA here is from genome assembly GCA_963792735.1 of uncultured Solirubrobacterales bacterium. GTDB lineage: Bacteria > Actinomycetota > Thermoleophilia > Solirubrobacterales > Solirubrobacteraceae > Palsa-465. The sequence goes on from CAWBXK010000002.1 coordinate 48,335, forward strand.
CTGTGACGACGAGCTCTCGCCCCGGCAGGAGCGCAATCTGGAGGCTGCGCTCGGGGTCCCGGTGATCGATCGGACCGCGATCATCCTTGACATCTTCGCCGCGCACGCGCACACCGCGGAGGGCAAGCTGCAGGTCGAGCTGGCCCAGCTGGAGTACAACCTGGCGCGGATGCGGGGCCTGTGGTCGCATCTGGAGCGACTGGGCGGCGGGATCGGCACCCGGGGCCCGGGCGAGACCCAGATCGAGACCGACCGCCGGCTGGCCCGCGACCGGATCGCGGCGCTCAAGCGCCGGCTGGCCCAGGTCCGCTCGACGCGGTCGGTGATGCGGGCCGAGCGAGAGCGAGCGCATCTGCCCCAGATCGCGCTGGCGGGCTACACGAACGCCGGCAAGTCGACGCTGCTCAACGCGCTCACCGGCGCCACCGTTCCGGTGCGTGATCGCCTCTTCCACACGCTTGACCCCACCACGCGCGTGCTGCGGGCGGGCGGCCGCGATTACCTGCTGACCGACACGGTCGGGTTCATCCGCAAGCTTCCGCACCAGCTCGTCGATGCGTTCGGCGCCACGCTCGAGGAGACGCTCCGGGCCGACCTCGTCCTGCACGTCGTCGACGCGTCGGTGCCCGAGGAGGAGCTGACCGCGATGACCGCGGCGGTGGAGGACGTCCTGGCCGAGATCGCCGCCGACGAGGCACCTCGGCTCCTGGTGCTCGCCAAGGCCGATCAGATCGACGAGCTGCGCCGGGCCGAGCTGGAGCGTCGCCACCCGGATGCCGTGCTGGTGTCAGCCGAAACCGGCGAGGGGGTGGTGGCGCTGACCGACCGGATCGAGGCCGAGTTCGCGCGGCGTCTGTCTCGGGTCGACCTGCTGGTCCCCTACGGGGAGGGCGGGCGCCTGGCCGAGCTGCACGAGCTGGCCGGAGACCTGGTCCGCGAGGACACGCCCGACGGCGTGCTCGTACACGTACGGCTGCCGGCGAACATCGCCGCGCGCTACGCGCCGTTCGTGCTGGATCACAAACCGGCATGAGCCTGCGGGTGGTGCGGCTGGATCCGGGCGCGATCCTCCCGACCCGAGCTCACCCCGGCGATGCCGGCCTGGATCTCTACGCACTCAAGGCCGCGACGCTGGAGCCGGGCGAGCGGGCCTCCATCGGCACCGGGATCGCGGTCGAGATCCCGCCCGGACAGGCTGGACTGGTGCTGCCGCGGTCCGGCCTGGCCGCCCGCCACGGCATCGCGCTGGTCAACGCCCCGGGGCTGATCGACCCCGGCTACCGGGGCGAGGTGCGCGTGCTGCTGCTCAACAGCGATCGCCGGGCCCGGTTTGAGCTCGCCGCGGGCGACCGCGTCGCGCAGCTGGTGCTGGTGCGCATCGAAACGGCGTCGCCAGTCGAGGTTCCCGCGCTGGACGCCTCCGAGCGCGGGATCGGTGGCTTCGGCTCCAGCGGCAGCTGACTCACGGCGGGCCGGCGGGACCCAGACCCTCGCTACGGTGCCGCCGGCGGGATCACACCGTGGGTCTCGAGGAACTGCTGCGCCACGGCCGTGGGGTCCTGGCTGGCCACGTCGACCGCGGCGTTGAGCTGGCGCATCACCGGGGTGGTGAGCAGCGCGCTGACCCGATTGATCGTCTCCGCGAAGGCGGGCCCCTCGGCGGCCAGCACGGCCGCTGGCACCACCGGGACGACGTTGCCCCAGCCGAACAGGTTGTCGGGGTCGCTGAGCAGCTTGTAGTCGCCGCTGGCGAGTTGACCGTCGGTGGTGCCCACGTCGGCCGCCTGCACCGACCCCTCGTTCAGCGCCGTGTACTGATCGCCGACCGCGAGCGTCTTGAAGCCGGCCGGGTGCAAGCCGTAGGCCTCCTCGATCGTCGGCAGCCCCGGTGCGCTCTGCTCGAACTGGGGCGGCCCCCCGATGGTCATCGCCGGCGACACCTTCCCGAGGTCGCGCAGGGAGCTGAGATGATTGGCGTCGGCGTAGCCGACGGTCACGCCAATCGCGTCGGTGTCGCTGAACGGGGTGGGGTCCAGCAGCTCGAGCCCGTGGGCCAGCGCGTAGCGTTGGGCCGCGCCGTACGCCTGCACGCGGGTGTGAAAGGCGCGCGGGTTGTGCGCGATGGTGCTGTCGAAGACGTTCACGTACTCCGGATACATCGCCAGCGAGCCGTTCTTGAGCGCCTGCAGCGTGACCTCGGTGGGCCCGATGTTGCGGTTGAGCTGGACCGTGAAGCCCTGGGCCACAAGGGCCTGGCGGTAGAGCTCACCGAGCACGAACTGCTCGGTGAAGTTCTTGTCGCCGATCGTGATCTGCGGCCGACCGGTCCCGGGCAGCGCGGCCGTGCTGGTGGAGCTGGTGCTCGTCGCATTCGTGGCGGTGGACGTGGTGGTCGCGGTGGATGTGCTCGGCGGGGCGGCGGGAGCGTTGGGAGCGCCGCTCTGGCCGCAGGCAGCGCAGACCAGCGCAGTCAGGATCGACAGGCCGGCCAACAGCAGGCGGGCGACAGGATGGCGAGCGGGTGGGCGCATGCTCGAAGGACGGCGACGGTCCATCGTAGCTAGACCCCCGCCGCCCGCAGCGCCTCGGCGTGGGCGGCGCGCTCGAGCTCGTCGTCGAGCGGGGTCAGCGGACGCTCGAGGTGCAGCGCGGTCGCGATCAGCCAGTCGGCGAACCAGGCGTTCTTGGGCAGCAGGGGTCCGTGCAGGTAGGTCCCGATCACGTTGCCCCGCCGGACTCCCTCATAGCCACTGTGGCCGTCGTTGCCGTGGCCGTTGAGCACCCGCCCGAGTGGCTCGGCGTCCGCGCTGAGCCGGGTGCGCCCGGCGTGGTTCTCGAATCCGGCCAGGACCCGCGGCGAGCCGGGCTCGAGCTCGACCTCGATCGCCACGTTGCCGATCAGCCGCGGGCCGGAGGCGCGGACGGTGTGGGCGTCGAGCAGGCCGACGCCCGGCAGCGTCTCGTCGCCGAGCTGGTAGGAGTGGCCGAGCAGCTGATAGCCCCCGCAGACCGCGAGAATGACCGCCCCGCGGTCGGCGGCGGCGTGCAGCCCGGCCTGCTTGTGCTCGGCGAGATCGAACGCGCACAGCCGCTGGTCGCGGTCCTGCCCGCCGCCCATGTAGTAGAGATCGGCGGCGCCGGGCGCAAGCGGCTCGCCCAGGCCGCTGGCGGTCAGGCTGAAGTCGAGCTGACGCCAGCGGCAGCGCTGCGCCAGCAGCAGCAGGTTGCCCCGATCGGCGTAGATGTTCATCAGGTCCGGGTACAGGGCGCACACGCGCAGCTCAGGCACTGAGCATCACCACCACGCTGCCGGCATGGTCGGGAGTGGGGGGGACCAGATCGCGGCCGGCGGGACGCAGGCCGGCCTCAGTCGCTTCGCGCTCGAGCTGGGAGGGGTCAAGCGCCTCGAGCCGGATGAGGTTTCGCTCCGCCGACAGATCGCCGTCCACGGTCACCACTTCCCGGCGCCGCTCGAGCACGAAACCGCGGTCGCCGTCGGCGCGGATCGCGGTCGGGCGGCTGGCGTACACCACCCCGTCACGCTCGCACACGTCGGGCACCGGATGGGGGCCGCCGGGCAAGACCTCGAACTCCTCGAGCTCGTCGGTGAGCGCGATCGCCAGCACGCCGCCCCGGTCGAGGTGCGCTCGCGCGCAGGCCAGGAATCGTCCGCGGGCGTCGACTCCATCCAACAGCTGGATCGTCTGCATCGGCACGATGCACAGCGCGAACGTCTGCCCGAGGTGGAAGTCGCGGGCGTCGGCGAGCACGGTGCTCACGTCCAGGCCCTCCGCGCGCCGGCGGCACTCGGCCAGCAGCTCCGCATCGTTGTCCAGCGCGGTAACCGAGTGACCTGCGCGGGCGAGCTCAAGCGTGGTGCGACCGGTGCCCGCGCCGACGTCGAGCACCGGACCTCCGTGGCGGGCGGCAAGCCGGCGCCACAGCGCCAGATCCGCCGCGTACCCGCCGCATTCGAGGTCATGCCAGATGACGTTCACACCGGCTCCGCTGACGGCGCGGCCCAGAAGCGCGGCACGTGACCGCGCCTGGCGAGCTCCTCGCGGAGCTCCAGCAGCGCCGTGTAGGTGGGTAGCGCGAACAACCGCCCGTCGGCCGTCGCCGCCAGGGCCTGATCCAGCGCCTCCGCCAGCGGCGGGATCACGTGCAGCCGCTCGGCGGGAACGCCGGCGTACTTGCACCGCAGCGCCAACTCCGCCGCACGCGTGCCCGCGCAGGTGACGCGCCGCACACGGGTGCGAAGCAGCTCGAAGTCCGCGTCCCAGATCCACGACACGTCGCGGCCGTCGGCGGTGTGATCGTTGAGGATCCCGAGCACATCGAGCTCGCCGTCCTCGAGCGCCAGCGTACGCAGGATCTCATTGGCGCCCGCGGGGTTCTTGATCAGCAGGATCGAGAGCTCGCGGTCGGCGATGGTCACCCGCTCGGCCCGGCCGAAGGCCGGACTGACGCTGCCCAGGCCCGCCACGACCTGGTCCAGGGAGGCGCCCACGGCGAGGCAGAGCGTGGCCGCCCCGAGCGCGTTGTAGACGTTGTAGAGGCCCGGCAGCGGCAGCGAGACGGTCGCGCTGCCGACCGGGGTATCCAGCTCGAACCTGGCCCCTCGCGTACCGTCGAGCTCGATCTGACGCGCCGCGATCGAAACCTCCGGCCGGCGCTGGCCGCAAACGGGACAGTGGTAGCGCCCCAGGTGACCGAGGTAGATCGCCTCGTACGCGTAGGCCGCGCCGCACCGGCGGCAGTGCTTGGAGTCCGCGGCGTGCTGCATCTCCGGCGTAGCCATCGCCGGGTCCTCGACCCCGAAGTAGCTCACCTCCGGGCGGTCGCGGCCAAGATCGGCGATCAGCGGGTCATCGGCGTTCAGGGCGAGCCGCGTCGCCGGCAGCGAGCGCACCAGCGCGGCCCACCGGTCGGCGATCGTCTCGAGCTCCCCGTAGCGGTCAAGCTGGTCGCGAAACAGGTTTGAGAGCAGCATCGCCCGGGGGTGGAGCTCAGGGGCGACGCGGTCCAGCCAGAACTCGTCGAGCTCGAACAGCCCCAGTTCGCCGCCGATCCCCCCGCCGCGCCGAGCCGCGGTCAGCAGGGTCGACGCGACGCCGCCGGCCATGTTGGCGCCGGCGCGGTTGTGAACCAGGGTCAGGCCGGCCCGTCCGAGCACCGAGGCCGCCATCGCAGCGGTCGTGGTCTTGCCGTTGGTGGCGGAGATGACCGCCGAGCCGAGTCGCAGCCGGCCCGCCAGCTGCTCGATCGCGTGAGGGTCCAGCCGCGTCAGGACCTTGCCGGGCAGGCTGGTGCCACCGCCCCGCCCGGCGCGGCGGGCGAGCTGACCCACCGCCCGGGCGGCGATGATCTTGGCGTCCAGCACGCTCATGCCGGCATGATCGCCCGGACCGCTCCCGGCAGCGTGCTGACGGTCACGGGCAACTCGCCGATCGGATCCCCGTCGGCGTACATCGTGAACGGCCGCGAGGCCGAGATCTGAACCGAGGCGCAACGCAGCACCTCGACGTTGGGCAGACGCACGTGCGCGCCGGTGAAGCTCATCGGCAGTCCGCGCGCATACTGCCACCGCGCCACATGGCTGATCGTCACCACGTCGAGCCGGCCGTCCTGCAGTGAGGCGTCGGGCGCGAGGAACATGCCGCCTCCGAACGCCCTGGCGTTGGCGGCGGCGACACTGTAGCCGACGACCACGCGGCGCTCGCCACCGTCGAGCTCGACGGTGAACGTGGCCGGCTTCCAGTTCAGCAGCGCCCGCAGGGCGGCGTAGGCGTAGACCAGGTTCCCGCGCACGATCCGACTCTGATTGGCGATCCGGTTGGCCACGGAGTCAAAGCCACAGCTGGCGATTCCGATGAACGTCCGGCCGTCGACCTGGCCGAGATCGAGCGCCTGCACGACACCGCTCGCCAGCACCTGGCAGGCGGCAGCGGGCTCGAGCGGGATGCCGACGGTTCGCGCCAGGTCGTTGCCGCGACCGCCGGGCAGTACGCCGAGGACGCCCTCGCCGCCGCTCAGCGCCCCGGCGACGGCGCCCACGAGCCCATCGCCGCCGAACGCCACCGCCACTTCGCCGGCCCGCGCCGCCGTGACGGCCAGGGCCCGCGCGTGCTCGAGATCACGCGTGAACTCGACGTGATACCCGAGTCCGAGCCCCACCAGCGCGTGCTCGACGCCGGGCAGCGCCCGGCCGGCCCGGCCGCCGCCGGCGGCCGGGTTGACGATCAGCGCGAGCTTCATGCGAGCACGAGCGCACGCAGATCGTCGGCGATCGCCACCGGGGCCGGGTCCGATGCGGCCTGCGCCTGCGCCCGGGTGCTGACCCCGGTCAGCACGATCGCTCCGTCCAGGCCGGCCGCGGCGGCGCCGGCCAGGTCGGAGTCGAGCCGGTCGCCCACCATCAGCGTGCGGCCGGGACCAAGCCGGTCCAACGCGGTCTCGAAGATCAGCCGGTCGGGCTTGCCGGCGCTGCGAGCCGTGCGGTCGGTGGCGTACTCGAGCGCCGCCACGATCGCGCCGGTGGCCGGCCACTGACCGTCGGCGGCCGGAAACGTCCGGTCGCGGCCGGCGGCGATCATGTCCGCTCCCCCCAGCACCGCCTGGGTCGCGGTCCGCAGTTCGTCGTAGTGAAACCCATCGTGGGCGGCGACCACGACGACCTCGGCGCTGCCGGCGCGATCGGTGCCGTTGACGATCCGCGCCCCCGCTTCGGCTACATGGCGGAAGATCGCCGGAGCGCCGATCACGTACGCAGCGGTGCCGGACGGGCGACCGGCGAGCACGTACTGGATCGCCGCTCCCACCGTGACGACCTCCTCCAGCGATGCCTGGACACCCAGACGCCACAGCTTTCGCACGTATTCCTCCGGCGAACGACGGGCGTCGTTGGTGATGAAGGCCAGCGCCTTGCCCGCGCCGCGCAGTTCCGCCAGCGCCTCGGGCGTCCCGGGAACGCAGCGGTCCTCGATCCAGACGCAGCCGTCGAGGTCCAGCAGGATGTGCTCATAGCGATCGATGAGGGGGGAGAGGGGCAAGACAGCGCCAATACAAGCAGGGCGGCGATGACCGCGTGCACGATCAGCTGGTGTTCTCGCCTGCTTGAGGCCGGCTCCTCATTCCGAAAAACAACGGACTCGCGGCCGCAGTTGCACAAGTTTCGTGCAACTTTGCACGAAAAGCTCGCGCGAACGCGGTATCGGGGGTACAGTCCCCCGTACCGCGTCGCGAGAGCTTTGCGGTTTCTCATAGCACTCCCTCGGCACTCCGGAAAGGAGGCTTACATGGGAATGCGCAACGGCTAATAACTCCAGAAGGGGTCCGTGTCCTAGACGGGCCCCTTCTTTTCTATTGCAGTCCCTCGCTTGATCGGCACTTGTGAGCGAACCTTTAGAGCGTCTAGCCACATTGGCCATTTGGTTGAGCTTGGCTCGTGAGCGGCCGATTACAGGGGGATGTCCGGATTCGCCAGACCTCCATCCGTCGACGTCGGAACGCGTCCCAGCCGGGCCGTTCTGTTGGCCCTCGGCATCGGGCTCCTGACGGCGTTGGTGACGGTGGTCCTGACCCTCGGTCTCGATCGCTGGCGCCCGTGGCAGCTGCTGGTGATCTCCGTGTTCGCGGTGGCCAGCGATCTGACTGCGGTGGAGACCTCGAGCAAGCTCAAGATGTCCGGAAGTTTTCTCGGGATCGTGCTCGCCGCGGTGCTGCTCGGCGGCGGTCCGGCCGTGATCGTGGGCCTGCTGACCATCGCCGTGGGCTGGCTGCGCTGGCGCGAAGCGCCTCACTACCTGCTCATCAACCTCACCAACTACGCCTGGTTCCCGCTCCTGACTGGCCTGTTCTTTCATGCCGCCATCGTCCGGACCGATCTGGATTGGCACGCCGTCGCGTACTACCTGATCGTGTTCGCCGCGTTCCTGCTCGCGCTGAGCCTGAATTTCACCCTCGCCATGGGATATCAGTGCTATCTCGAGCGCTCGTCGCTGGCCCAGAAGGCGCGCGAGGTCGTCGTGCCGCTCCTGGCCGCCGAGTTGTTCTCCGCTCTGCTCACGCTGGCCGCCGTCTACGTGGCCTTCCGTCTCGGCACCACCGGAATCGCGCTGATCGGGCTGGTGCTGGTGATCTTCCATTATCTGCTGGGCGAACTTCTGACCTCCAAGCGCCGTAGCGACGACCTCCAGCGGATCGCGACGACCGACGAGCTCACCGGGCTTGCCAACCGCCAGCGGTTCCGCGAGGTGGTGGAGCAGCGCATCGCCGCCGCGCAGATCACCGGCGAGGGATTCGCGGTCATGCTGATGGATCTCGATCGCTTCAAGGAGATCAACGACACGCTCGGACATCACTACGGGGACGTGCTGCTGAGTGATCTCGGACCGCGGCTGGCCGCCGCGACCCCGGCCGGGGGCCTGGTCGCCCGGCTCGGCGGTGACGAGTTCGGCGTCCTGCCGGCCGACGGAACCCACGACCTGAGGCCGCTGGAACAGCTGGCCACCCGCCTGACCAAATGCGTCAGCGAGCCGTTCGCCGTCGACGAGCTGTCGCTCGAGGTGGGGGTCAGCATCGGCATCTCGCGTTACCCCGAGGACGGCGAGGACTCCCACGCCCTGCTGCGCTGCGCCGACATCGCGATGTACGCGGCCAAGGAGGCGCAGACCGAATACAAGGTCTACGCCGCCGAGCAGAACCAGCACTCGGTGCGGCGCCTGAGCGTCCTCAGCGACGTTCGCCATGCGCTGGCCTCCGACCAGATCGTGGTTCATTTTCAGCCGATCGTCGATCTCGACGACCAAAGCGTCCGCGGTGCCGAGGGCTTGGTTCGCTGGCAGCATCCCAAGCTGGGTCTGATCCCGCCGGCGGCGTTCGTGCAGACGGTCGAGCAGACCGGGCTGATCGGACCGCTGACGCGATACGTGCTCGAGCGCTCGATCGCCGAATGCGCCGCCTGGCGCAGGGCTGGTCGCGAGCTCTCGGTGGCGGTCAACCTGTCGGTGCGCAACCTGCTTGACCGCGATCTCCCCAGGGAGATCGAACGGCTTCTGGACACCTACTCGGTACCCGCAGACGCCCTGCAGCTCGAGATCACCGAGAGCATGATCATGTCCGACCCTGATCGCGCCGTGGCCACCGTGACGCGTCTCAGCGCGCTCGGGGTCCGGATGTCGGTCGACGACTTCGGCACCGGCTACTCGTCGCTGGCGAACCTTCGCCGGATGCCGATCAACGATCTGAAGATCGACCGTTCGTTCGTTTCACCGATGCTGCGGGACGAGAGCGATCTGATCATCGTTCGCTCCACGATCAACCTCGGCCACGACCTGGGACTGCGAATCATCGCCGAGGGTGTGGAGGACGGCGCCACGCTCGATCGGCTCGCGCTGCTCGGCTGCGATCTCGCGCAGGGCTTTCATCTCAGCCGTCCGATGCCGGCGGAGGCATTCAACGTGTGGCTGCAGAAGACCAATCCGCTGCTCCCGGCCGCGGACTTGCACGTGAACGGCAGGGCGAATGGCCAAGGCCATTCGCGCCTGATCCTTCCGCGATCGGTGCAGGCGGATCTGGACAGCGCTGTGGATGCGAGCACCGCGGCACCGAGACGGACCTAGCGAACCGACGTCAGAACAGGGCTTCCTGCGCTCCCACCGGCGGTGCCAGGCACTCCGGTCCGTCGTAGCGGGCGTCGTTGACGGCCAGGCCGACCGGTGTCAGCGCCGTGCTGCCGGCGTCCAAGCCGGTCAGGATCTGATCCATTCGCTGCGACGGAGTGGAGGTGTCCAGCCAGGCCGCCTCGGCGTCCGGGGCCAGGATCACCGGCATGCGGTCGTGCAGCGAGGCGAGCGCGGAGTTGGCCGCCCGGGTCAGGATCGTGCACGTCCGCAGCTTGCTGCCGTCCTCGCGGTGCCAGACCGACCACAGGCCGGCAAAGGCGAACATCTCCTGATCGGAGCGGGTGATCCGAAATGGCTGCTTGGGCCCGGCCGGTTGCGCCTGCCATTCATAGAAGCCATCGGCCACGATCAAACAGCGATAGCGCTCGAACGCGCGCCGGAAGGCAGGCCGCTCGCCGACCGTCTCCAGGCGGGCGTTGATCATCTTCAGCCCGGTGTCAGGGCTCTTGGCCCACGACGGCACGAGCCCCCAGCGCAGCAGCTCACCCCGCGGCGCGCCTTCGCGGTCGGTGGTCACCGCGAGCACGTCGTCGCCGGGGGCGACGTTGTAACGGCGCCGCACCTCGACCGACTCGCCGATCGGGAACCGGTCCCGGACCGCAGCGGGATCCGGCAGGGCGAGCGTGTAGCGGCCGCACATTGAAAGACCCGGCGCCCGATCTAGCGTGCGCGCGTGGCGACCTGCTCGGCCCGGGTGGCCTGCGCCCGTTTCTGACGCCGCCGACCGAAGTACGCCAGCACCCCGATCGCGACCGCCACCAGCACCAGTCCGTAGAAGATGGCGAGGTCGAGCGAGATGCCGCCGAACGGCAGCGCGACCAGATTCACGATCCCGAACCCCAGCAGCAGGATCGCGATCACCAGGACGATGATCACCAGCACTCCGCGGATCCGGGCCAGCCTCCCGGCGCTGGCCGGTGGCGCGACGAGGCCCATCAACTTCAGCCCCCGCAGCTGACGACTGGTCGGCGCCTCGACACCGAGCCGCTCGGTCGCCTTCTTGAGATCGTCAGCGCGACGTTCGGCCAGCGCGAGCGAGGCGTCGGCCATCCGCCGCAGCTGCAGGCGCTCCTGCGGCCGCGCCGAGGCGATCGCGCGCTGGAAATGCGCGCGGGCGGCCTTGGCGTCGTAGCGCTCCGCGGCTCGCGCACCGAGGATCGCCTGCGCCGCCGCCTTGAACTTGGTCTCGGCTTCGAGTTCCTCGTCGGAGCGGTTCTCGAGCTGCTGCATCGCCGCGAGCTGGCTGCGCTGCTCGACCCGCATCATCCGCTGCTGCTTGGCCATCGTGACTGGGAGTCTAGTGCCCGATTCACTGTCTCATCGAGACACGGGTTGGCGTCTGCGGGTTCGCGCCGGTAAACGCGAACCCGGGCGGAAGGCGGTGTACATAATGCGGCCCGGGGAGGGCCCTCAAACCCGCGCGATCAGCATCAGCGTGTGCCCGAAGCGCGCGGCGCGCGGCCGCGATCCGAGCCGGTCCAACGGCGCCAGCGCGCGCTGGGCGACCGGGGGCAGTCGCCGCCAGCCGTAGGTGACGGCGTGCAGCGCGGGCGCCAGGCCGGCGGCCCGCGCCTCGGCCGCCAACCGCAGCGGCGACAAGGGGATGTCGTCGGGAGTTCCGTGCACGGCCGTGGCGATCCCGGCGCGGTTGGCCAGGGCCAGGCTCAGCCCGACCGGGTGCCACCGGCCCGGCTCGATCGCCACCAGCGCGCCGCCGGGGCGCAACAGCCGCGCGGCCTCCGCGAAGCACGGGCCCAGCGGGCCCTGAAAGGCGATGTGGTGCAACACCAGCCGGTAGAGCACCACGTCGAACGAAGCATCGGAGAACTCGAGCCGTCCGGCGTGGCCGATCTGCGCCTCGTCGGCGCGTCCGGACTCGCGCACGCCGGCGACACGCTCCGGATCGGCATCCACGGAGGTGAGCCGGAACGCCGGGGCCGGGAACAGATGCCGGCCCGGATGCCATCCGCCGCCGACCGAGAGAACCTCACCGCGGGCGAGCTCGAGCCGCGCGGCCAGCAGCTCACGCTCGCGCTCCATCTCGTAGCGGTAGTGGTCCTCGAGCGTCGACGGGCGGCTGAGCCGATCGAGAAGGTTGCGCGGCTCATAGGCCTCTGACCCGGTGTGCGATCGTCCCGTGAGCGGCGGTTTGGCCGGCATTTACGCCAATCGGTCTACATAAGCCCGATTATCGAGCGTTGACAGGGCAAGCTCGGGCATGGGCTGCGAGCCTATCGAGGTCACCGCAGCCGGCTCTGCGCCGTCGATCTAGTCGCGCTCGTACTTCTCGGCCTGCTCGCGGGCGTCCTGAGCGGCCCTTCGCGCCTGTTCGGCCTCCGCGCGCGCCTGTTCGGCTTCGGCCGCGGCGCCCTCAGCGCGCTGGCTGACGGCGTCGCGATGTGCGAGCTTCTCCTGGGCCGCGGCGTCGAGCTCGGCGGCGCGGCGCCGCGCCGCCTCGGCCTCGGCGCGATGGGCTTCGATCTCCTCCGCGCTCTGGAGTTTCAGCCCATCGGAGAACCGCAGCCCGTAGGTCGCTCCCAGCGCTGACAGCTGGTCCTGGTCGGGGGCTTGCGCGCCGGCGCTGTCGGGGCCACCGCCGATCGACTCCCTGGTGTGGGAGACGCGCACGTAGTCGACCCCGACCGTGGCGCCGTCGACGGGGACCAGCTTCGAGCTGCGGCCGAACAGACCGCTCTTGATCGAGATCAGCACCGGTGCGCCGCTGGCCGCATCGAAATAGATCTCATCGACCTTGCCGAGCGGCTCGCCGGCCGGATCGAGGACCTGCTGGCCGCGCCACTGCTCGAAGTGCTCGACTTCAACCACGTACCGCCCCTACCCGCTGCGCCGTGGCGGCAATCCGGCGTCAGGCCTCGGGCCGGGTCATGGCAAACAGCCTCTCCACCACCGTGTAATCGGCCGGGCCGCCACAGCGCGCCACCGGACGCAGCGCCACGGTGTCGACCGAGCCGTCGACGATCGAGGTCTCATCGAGGTGGACACCGACCACCTGCCCGATCACCAGGTGCTGGTTGGTGCCGTGCCCCTGGATGTCGCATAGCTGCAGCCGGTGCACCACCTTGCACTCCATCGAGCATCGGCTGGCGGCCACCCGCGGCGGCGACACGAGCCTCGACGGCGCCATCTCCAGCCCGGCCCGCTCGAACTCGCTGCGTCCGCGCGGCAGCGGGGCCGAGGTCTCGTTCATCGCCTCGCGCAGCTCGAAGGTCACCAGATTCCACACGAACTCGTCGACCTCGCCGGCGAACGTCGCCGAGTCCTTGGCTCCGGTGCTCGAAAACGCCAGCATCGGAGGAGCTTCGCCGACCGCGTTGAAGAAGCTGTACGGCGCGAGGTTGATCGACCCGTCGGCGCCCATGGTCGAGACCCATCCGATCGGCCGTGGCGCGACAAGCGCCTTGAACGGGTCGTGCGCCAGTCCCGTTCGATCATGTTCTCCAGGCTCGTAGAAGATCATCGCCGGCAAAACCTAGCGCCGGGGCTCGGCGGCCGAGGGGCGCAACTTCGAGCCGCAGGCCGGTATAGAACCGTGGATCCACACAGGAGGAGTCAGCAGTGAAGCGAATTACGAGGTTGCTGGTGGCGATCATGGCGGTCGCGGCAGTCGGGACCGGAGTGGCGCTGGCGGCGACGTCGCCAACCGTGGCCACCCGCGCCGCGCTCGGGGTGACCGACACCACCGCGCTGCTCCGGGCGTTTGTGAACCCGGGCGGCAATCAGACCGGTTACGTGTTCCAGTACGGGCCGACCACGGCCTTGGGGCTGACCACCGCGAGCCATTCGGCCGGGCACGGCGCCAAGGCGGTCAAGGTCGCCGTCATCGTGCGCGGGCTGAGCCCGGGCACCACGTACTTCTTCCGCGTCGCGGCGCTGAATGCCGCCGGCGGCGCGACCGGCGCGATCCGTTCGTTCAAGACCACCGGCAACCCGCTCGCCACGGTGGCGACCGGGCCGGCCGTCAGCGTGGGTAAGTACGAGGCCACTCCCACCGGCAGCGTCGACCCGCAGGGCGCCGCCACGTCCTGGCGGATCCAGTACGGCTTCACCACCGGCTACGGGCTCGAGACGTTCCCACTGCCGCTGGCGGCGGTGAGCACCTCGCTGCCGGTGTCGGTCATGATCCCCGGCCTCGCGCCGGGCAAGCTGTTCCACTACCGGGTCGTCGCCAACAACAGCGCCGGCGACTCGGCGGGGGCTGACCAGACCTTCTTCACCTTCCCCGCCTTCCGGCGGACGCCGAAGATGAGGACGCGCACGTCGCCCTCACCGTTGACGCACGCGCCGTTCACGTTCACCACCAGCGGCAGCCTGTTCGACGCCGCCAACTTCGTCCCGGCCTCGCTGCGCTGCTCGGGCCAGGTCGGGGTCCGCGCGTTCAGCGGTAGCCGCCAGGTGGCCTTCGTGATCGCTCAGGTCGATCCGAACTGCGCGTTCTCCACGCCGCTCCCGATCGGCCATCGGATCGGCGGTGGCGCCACCGCCCTGCAGGTGAAGATCAGCTTCCGCGGCAACGGCTACCTGAAGCCGGTCCAGCGGACCGACCACGTGACGCTCGGATAGCGCTCCCCGGCGGGCTCTCGGGCCAGGTGTCCGCGAGCCCGCCGCAGGTAGTCTTGCCCGCCATGGTGCGGGATACCGGGCCGCGGGTATCGCGCACGGAGATCGTTCTGCTGGTCGCGCTCGGGGTCTGGGCGTTCTTCCCACTGGTGCTGCTGCTGCTCCACGCCGGTGGCCTCCAGGCCCGGTTCACCGGCGCCGACGGGCTGATCGGGGCCGACGGCGTACTCGGCGCCGACCAGCTGCAGTACCTGGCCTGGGCCCGCGACGCCGGCAGCCACGGCCTGGCCGCGGACCTGTTCAGCTTCGCTCCGAGTGGCCACGTGTACCTGCAGCCGCTGTTCACGGTCACCGGCCTGCTGTGGCGGCTGGGCCTGTCGCTCCCGCTCGCCTACCTGGTGTGGAAGCCGCTCGCGGTGGTGGTCCTGCTCCTGGCCGCGGTGGTCTGGGCGCGCCGGTTCTTCGACGATCAGCTGGCGGCGCGGGCGGCGGTGGTGGCGCTCGCGCTGTTCCTGTATACGCCGTTGACAGCGCTGTTCAGCTGGACCGGCCTTGGCGCCGGGCCGTTTCGCTTTCAGATGTACCTGCTCGGCTACGAGCTGCTGGCCGCCAACAAGCTCTGGGGGTACGTGCCGAGCGCGCTGTCGCTGGCGCTGGTCCCGCTGGCGCTGCTCTGGATCGAGCGCGCGCTGGATCCACCGCGGCCACAATCGCCCGGGCGGGCGGTGGCGCTGGCCGCCGTGGCCGCGCTGATCGCCTCGTGGCTGCATCCATGGCAGGGCGTGACCATGATCCTGATCTTCGCCGGTCTGGCGGCGTGGCGGCGGGGGCGCGGATGGCTGGTGCTGGCGCTGCCCGCGGTCGCGGCCGCGCTTCCGCTCGCCTACTACTACCTGCTGGCCCACAGCGACCCGGCGTGGCAGCTGGCCTCTCACTACGAGGTGATTCCGCGGCTGCCGGCGTTGGTCCTGCTGGCGGGACTGGGCCCCCTGGCGCTGATCGCCGCCGCCGGCGTGACACGGCCTGCGGGCGCGGTGATCGAGCAGGCGCTGCTGCTGTGGATCACCGCCTGCCTGGTGACCTACTTCGTCAACGACTCCTTTGCCCCGCACGCGCTGCAGGGGCTGAGCTTCCCGTTCGCCGTGCTCGCGGTCAGGGGCTGGCGCCGGGTCCGCCTGCCCGCGGCAATCGGCGTGATCGCGATCGGGCTGGTGACGATTCCGGGGCTCGTCTACGACGCCCGCAAGTTCGTCAACGTGGCCCGCAGCTCCAATGTCCAGTACTACCTCCCCGCGTCAGACGCTCAGGCGCTGGACTGGATCTCCGCCGTCGCGCCACCCGGTGGCGTGCTCGCTCCCACCCCCTTCGCGATCGTGGTGCCCTCCCAGACCGGGCGGGCCGTGTGGGTCGGGCACGGCTACTGGAGCCGGGACTACTTCGGGCGCGCCCGCCGCGTCAATGCGCTGTTCCGAGGGCGGATGCGCCCGGCGGCGGCGCGGGCGTTCGTGCGAGCCACCGGAGCCTCCCTGCTGCTGGCCGACTGTGCCCACCGCCACGTCGACCTGGCCCGACCGCTGCGCCCGATCGTGGCCTCCGAGCGCCACTTCGGCTGTGCCCGGGTCTACGTGCTGCGGGCCGGCGGCCGGTCGGCGACTCGATAGACGAACCTGAGTCCCGACCAGGTCTCGTCGATCGCGCAGATCTTGTTGTCCACCAGCCCGGTGTCGAGTCCGAGCCCGCGAACCGTCGTCTCGCCGATGTCGCTCGGCAGCCCCGACGCACGCTTGGGCCAGGCGATCCACAGCCCCCCGGCCGGGTTCAACGCAGCGCGCAGCGCCGGGAGTTGTCGCTCCAGCGCCGTCCGGTCGACGAAGAAGGCGACAATCACGTCGACGCGGCCCTGCAGCCGGCGCACCACGGTGACCCCCGCGGGGAGCTCACCGAGGACCACGTCAAAGCCGTCCGGAGCCCCGATCAGCGCGACGCGGCCACCGGGCTTGATCCCCAGCTTGCGCACCAGTGGGGTGCCCGAGTAACCGACCTCGGGCACGCTCAGCCGAGCTCCGCCGCGGCGGCGACGTCTGCGATCAGCTTTGACAGCTGACTCCCCTGCCACGCGATCGGCGACCGCCCCGGCTCGTCGGTGACGAGTCGGGCAGCCGGGATCGCGGCGGCGTAGGCCTCCCCCACCGCCTGCGGGTGCTCGGGATCGGCCGCGTCGTCGCTGGCGACCACGATCGCGGGGACCGAGATCGAGCTCAGCTGCTCCAGCGCCTCGAACGGACGTGAGCGCGGGACGACGCCGAGCGCGTCGGCGACCGCCTCCGGGTGCTCGTGCTGCGCCAGCCGCTGGCGGATCACCTTCAGCACGGTGTCACGCCAGCGCTCGGGCACCTGCGGCTCCCCGTAGGCGGCGAGGAAACCATCGATGCCGCCCGTGCGCAGACCCTCTGAGAGCGCGTCCCAGCGCTCCAGGTCACGGGTCTGTGCGCTCTCCTGCGGATCGTAGGCGGGGGTTATGACCACCAGCCCCCCCACGCGCTCGGCACGCCGCAGAGCCAGCCACAGGAGCGTGTGGGCCCCCATCGATGCCCCGGCCAGCACCGCCCGCTGCACGCCGGCCTCGTCGAGCACCGCCTCGAGATCAAGCCCGAGGTCCTCATAGCGATAGTCGCCGGGAGCGGACGCGGGGGCGGAACGGCCGTGTCCGCGGGCGTCGTAGGCGATCACCCGGTGACCGGAGCGCTGGAGCGCACTGGAGCCCATCACCACGTAGCGCCGGGTGGCGGTCAGACCGTGCAGGAGCACCACGCAGGGCCCCTCCCCCGCGTCCTCGACGGCGAGCCTGACGCCGTCTCGCTCGATCACCCGCTCGGTCATCTGATGCTGTCTACACGATCGCGCCGGGGCGCGCCCGACCGTGGCTACCATCAATGTCATGGACGTTTCCGAGACTGATTTTCAGACCGCGGTCATCGAGCGCTCGCGCACCGTGCCGGTGGTGGTGGACTTCTGGGCCGAGTGGTGCGGACCATGTCGGCAGCTGGGTCCGGTGCTCGAGAAGGCGGTGGCCGCTCGGGCGGGAAAGGTCGAGCTGGCCAAGCTCGACGTCGACGCCAACCAGAACGTGGCCCGGACCTACGGGATCCAGAGCATCCCCGCCGTCAAGGCGTTCTCCGGTGGCGAGGTGGTGTCCGAGTTCGTCGGCGCGCAGCCGCCCGCGGCGGTGGAGCGCTTCCTCGACGCGCTGGCGCCCTCCGAGGCCGACGAGCTGGTCGCCCAAGGCGATGAGGTATCGCTGCGGCGCGCGGTCGAGCTCGAGCCCGCCCGCGCCGACGCGGCGGTTCCGCTGGCGCGGATCCTGCACGGTCGCGGCGACGAACAGGCGGCGCTCGCCCTGCTGCGCCAGGTGCCCGGAAGCTTCGCCGGCGACGGCCTGGCGGCCCGGATCGGGCTCGAACAGTCCGGTCCGATGCCCGAGGTGACCGCCGCGCTGAAGGCCCTCGACGCCGGCGACCACCAGCAGGCGCTCGATCTTCTGCTCGGCGCGCTGCCGAGCTCCGACGGCGCCCGCGACGACATCCGCCGCGTGATCGTCGGGATCCTCGACGAGCTCGGGGTCGAGAACCCGCTGGCGCGTGATGCCCGGCGCCGGCTGGCGGCGGCTCTGTACTAACTAACCTCGGCGCGTTCCGACGGCACTGAGCCTGTCGGGTGGTCTGTTGGTCTGTTGTCGGCTTGGTCCGGCCCGGGGGCGGGCCGTCGTCCGGCCTCCGAAACGAGTAACACCCTCCCAGCCGCGCCCCGCGCCGAGGAAACGCGCCACGCCAGCGCCTGCGCTCTCTCAGCCTGCGGCGCACCTCCGCTGATCGGGGGCGTAGCGGGCGGCGACCGCGAGCCGGTCGGTAACCGTAGCCGGGGGGGTTGAGGTGCCGCCATTGCCGCGCTCGCGGGGCGCCTCAACCCACGTTTCGCACCCATGGTCACCGCGCGCGCGGCACATGGCGGACGCCTCAATCCCCCGCGCGCCCCATGCGCGCGACCGTGCTAGAACGCCAGCGTCAGCTGCGCTTCCGACTCGGGCGAGGTGTGCTCCAGCCCCGCCACCCGTACTCCGAGCAGGCGCACCGGCCGGGGTGGGTCGAACCGGCGCAGCAGCTCCAGCGCCACCGGACCGACCTGATCGGTGCCGCTCACCGGCTCGGCGAGGGTGCGAGCCCGGGTGTGGGTGGAGAAGTCGTCCAGGCGCACCTTGATCCCGATCGTGCGGCCGCGGCGGCGCTGGCGCACGAGCGTCTCGCAGAGCTGCTGCACCAGCCGCTCGAGGATCGGCTCCAGCTGTGCGAGTCCCGCGATGTCGTGATCGAAGGTGGTCTCACGAGACTCGGAGATCACCTTGCGCTCCTCGGTGACCGGGCTGTCGTCCTCGAAGCGGGCCCGGCGCTGCAGTTCGGCGCCGAGCCGCGGGCCGAACGCCGCCGCCAGCTCGTGGGCCGGTGCGGCCGCGAGCTTGCCGAGCGTGTCGAGCCCGCCCCGGCGCAGCCGTTCCGCCGTCTTGGGCCCGATCCCCGGGATCAGGCCGCACGGCGCGCCGGCAAAGCGGGCGTAGGCCTGTTCACGGGTGAGGACGACGAAGCCGCGCGGCTTCTCCGCGTCGGAGGCGACCTTCGCCACCAGCTTGCTCGGCCCGATCCCGATCGAGCATCCGAGACCGGTCGCACCCTCGATCGTCAACGCCAGCCGGCGCATCTCCGCGCGTGGCGCCGGCAGACCGCTGAGATCGAGGTAGGCCTCGTCTAACCCGACCACCTCGACCGCCGCGGCACCGCAGCCGCGCACCAGCTCCATGACCTGGCGCGAGCTCTCACGGTAGTGGGTGAAATCCGGCGGGAGGTAGACCCCGTCGGGGCACAGGCGCCGGGCGCGCGCCGCGGGAATCGCCGACCCGACGCCGAAGCGCCGCGCCTCATACGAGGCGGTGGTGACGACCGCCCGCGGCCCGCTGCCGGCGACGATCACCGGCAGCCCCCGCAGCTCGGGCCGCCGTCGCAGCTCGACCGAGACGTAGAACGCGTCCATGTCGAGATGAGCGATGCAGCGGCCCGTCATGCCGCGGAGGCTAGGTGAGTCGTCAGACGGCCCCTACGGCGCGGAGCAGACCTTCCAGTGCCGCGCCGTCGGACCGGCGACTAGTGCGTGGACCAGACCGTGCCGACGCCGTTGAATCCGAGCGCCGCGGCGGTGTTCTGGTTGAGGTCCCAGACGCGTCCGCCGACGTAGGGCCCGCGGTCGTCGACTACCGCGGTCACGCTGCGACCGCCGTAGTGAAACCCGACCTTGGTACCGCACGGCAGGCTGACGTTGGCGACCCCGAGACCGGCGTGGAAGCCGCACGCGGTGCTGCCCGAATCGTCGTACCAGGAGGCGATGCTCGTGGTATAGACGGTCACGCGGCCGGCAGCTGCCACCGACCCCGCGCTGCTGCCGTCACCCGGGAACACCACCCGCATGCGGCGGTGCAGCCCGCTGGTGGGGGTGGCGCGCAGGCGAAAGCCTCCGGCGGCACCGGTCCGGCTTCGGGCCAGGGTCCGCCAGCCGTCCGCGAACCTGCCCTGCAGGCGTACGGGGCGACCGGGAAGACCCGGCACCAGGCGGCCCCGAACCTTGATCGCGTTGCCGCTGAGGACGTCCAGCGAGCGGTGCGCGACGCGCAGCTGGGCCGTCACCGCCACCGGGCTCGGTGCGCTCGCCGAAACGGCGCTCCCCCCGGGCACCGCGTCAGCGAACGCGGTGGGCCCGCTCGCGCCGGCCTGGAGCGTGACCGTGCCAGCCCTCGGGCCCGGCTCGGCCAGAGCAGATTGGGCCACCGCTGCCACGCCCGCGAGCGCGACCGCCAGGACCGGCACCGACCGCCGGATGGTGGCGCTGGATAAGTGTTCTGAGCGCTTCTTGCGCAGTGTCGTCTTGGACCTCAAACCGAGGACCTCCTAGGTACGATCGACCGGGCGCCTGCGTGGTTAGCTGTCGGGCTCGCAAACGGCTGACAGACGCGGGAAATCGCGTCTTCAGAGATCGCTACGGCCGCCGCTGGCGGGTGAGCCAGGCGGCCGATTCGCCCCGGCCGGGATGTAGGAGTGCGCCTCCCCGGCAGTGGGTCCCCCGCTCACCCCCGCACCGAGCAGGGGTGATTCGGCAGGTCGATTTTGCAACCGCGCCAGGGTGGCAGGCCTGCCCCCGGAGTTATGTGATCCTCGTCACACACCGCAAAGCCTGCAAGAATCCCGGTGTGCCAAACCTTGATCGACTGACGGGTCTCGACAGCTCATTTCTGCATCTGGAGCGGGACGCCACGCATATGCACGTGGCGGGTTGCATGGTGTTCGACGGTGCCCCTCCGCACTACGACGAACTGGTCGACCAGATCGTGTCGCGGCTGCACCTGGTGCCGCGCTACCGGCAGCGTCTGGCCTTCGTTCCCCTGGGTCAGGGCCGGCCGGTGTGGGTCGACGACCCGCACTTCAACGTCAATTTTCACGTCCGCCACTCCGCGCTGCCACAGCCGGGCGGTGAGGCACAGCTCAAGCGGCTCGCCGGGCGTGTCTTCTCCCAGGCGCTCGACCGCAGCCGACCCCTGTGGGAGCTGTGGCTGGTCGAGGGTCTGGCCGGCGATCGCTTCGCCCTGCTGTCGAAGACTCACCACGCGCTGGTGGACGGCATCTCGGGCGTGGACATCGCCACGGTGCTGTTCGACTCCTCGCCCGAGCCGATGCCGGTCGCCTCGCCCGACCGTGAATGGGTCCCGCGCCCGCTTCCCAGTGACGCGCAGCTGCTGGCCGACGCCCTCCTGGAGCGGGCCACGGTCCCCGGCGAGATCGTGCGCGGCGTCAGGGCGACACTGCGCGGACCGCGCCAGATCGCGTCCCGGCTCGGACACGCCGTCGGCGGCGTCGGTGCCCTCGCCCGCGCCGGCCTGCAGGCGGCCCCGGCGAGTCCGTTCAACGTGCGGATCGGACCGCACCGGCGCTTCACCTGGGTCCGGGGCGATCTGGATGAGTTCAAATCGGTCAAGAACGCGCTCGGAGGCACCGTCAACGACGTGGTGCTGGCGGCGGTCGCCGGCGCGCTGGGTCGCTACCTCAGACTCCACGGTGAGCCGACCGACGATCTGGTCCTCAAGGCAATGGTGCCGGTGTCGGTTCGCGCCGACGTGCAACGCGGCGCACTCGGCAACCGCGTCGCGGCGATGTGGGCGCCGCTGCCGGTTGGGCTGACCGATCCGGTGCAGCGTCTGCTCACGATCGGGCAGGAGATGGACGGCATCAAGGACTCCGGACAGGCCGTCGGAGCTCAGGTCCTGACCGAGCTGACGGGGTTCGCGCCGCCGACGATCATGGCCCAGGCGGCGCGGCTGCAGGCTCGGCAGCGTCTCTTCAACATCGTCGTCACCAACGTGCCCGGTCCGCAGTTCCCGCTCTACCTGCTCGGCCGCCAGCTCGACGCCATGTTCCCGATGGTGCCGCTGGCCGAGAACACGGCTCTGGGGATCGCGATCATGAGCTACAACGGACAGCTCAACTTCGGTCTCAACGCCGACTACGATGCGCTGCCGGATCTCGAGGCGCTGGCCGACGAGCTTCGTGCCTCGATCGAGGAGCTGGTGGCCGCCGGCGGCGAGCGACCCGGGACCAGCGCCGGCTCGGCGTCGATCCACTCGGTGCACGCCGTCGAGTGAGACGCTAGCCCCGCCGGCAGATGGGCGGTGCCCGGCTTACCCGGCTGCTGGAGAGGGCCGCGATCGTAGTGGCGGCGCTGGTGATCACGATCGGGGTGATCGCGCTGCTGTCCGGCGGCTTGCTGGCGGGCAACGACGACCCCGGCGTGTCCGACGGCGGCGCGCCGCTGGGGGTCGCCTACCGCGACCTCGGCCACGCCCACCTCGCCCCGGGCACGTTGCGACCCGTGTATGACTCCGATCCCCCCACCAGCGGGCCGCACGTGCCGGTGGCGGTGAAGCGCGACGAGTCGCAGCTCAGCGACGACCAGCTGCTGCAGGCACTCGAAGTCGGCGATGTGGTGATCATGTATGGGACGGACTCCCCGCCACCCGGGAGCCGGCAACTGGCCCGCGCGGTCGCGCCGCCGTTCACGCCCGCGCTCGCCGCGGCCGGCCAGGCGGTGATCCTGGCCCGGCGACCGGGGACGACGGGATTGATCGGCCTGGCGTGGAGGCGACTGGTGCACGCCGGGTCCGCTGCCGATCCGACCCTGCACAGCTTCCTCGTCTACTGGCTCGGGCGCGGCGCTCCCGGGGGCTGAGCCGTACCTCCGGTCACGAGATTTTGGCCGGGCGGACGGCAACCGTGACCCGCGTCAGTGCACACAGGCGGCCGGCGTCGTCGGTCAGCTCCACCTCCCAGATCCAGGTCGTGCGGCCCCGGTGGCGGACACGAGCCTCGGCGTTGATCGCGCCCGCGCTGATCGGGCGCAGGAAGCTCGTCTGGTTGGACAGACCCATCGCGGTGTTGCCATCGCCCCTGACCGCCAGCGTGGTCCCCGTCGTGGCCAGGCTCTCGGCGATCGCCGCGTAGACACCGCCGTGCACCACACCGGCCGGCTGCTTGAGCACCTCGCGGACCGCCACGGTGGCGCGCATCAGCGCTTCGCCGATCTCGGTCAGCTCCAGGCCGTAGAGGCGGTCGAATCCCCGGTCGAGCCTGGACCGAATCTCGTCGGACATCCGCGGCACCATAGCCGTACCCGAGGCAGCAGGCGCGCTGCGCATTCTGCTGCCCTCTCATCTACGCTAAGGCTCCCGATGGCCTCATTGGACAGCCTTCCAGCCGATCAGCGTGCGGTCCTTCAGCTTGTGCTCCAGCGGGGGCGCAGCTATGACGACATCGCGCGGATGCTGTCGATCGATCGTGCCGCCGTGCGCGAGCGGGCGCTGACGGCATTCGATCTGCTCGGACCCCAAACCGGGGTTCCCGACCAGCGCCGGGCGCTGATCACCGACTATCTGCTCGGCCAGCTCCCGGAGCGGGTCGCCGAGCAGACTCGCTCGCGCCTCGCCGAGTCGCCCAGCGAGCGCGCCTGGGCGCGGGTGCTCGCCTCAGAGCTCGCGCCGCTGACCAGCGGGCCGTTGCCGGAGATCCCCGCCGAGGGCGTCAGGGCATCGGCTGTCACGCCGTCAGCCGAGGTGCAACCGGCCCCGGAGACCGAGCCGCGGCGTCGCGCCGGCGCAGCGGCGGCGCCGGTGGGAGCGGTGGAGTCCGAGCCGTCCTCCGGGCTCGCCCCGCCAAGCCGGCACGAGCCTTCGGGCTCCCCCCCGGACAAGCCGCGCCAGACCGGACCGCTGCGCTCTGGACGAAGCTCGCGCCCCGGCGGTCTGGTCGTGATCCTCGCCGGTGTAGCGGCGGTGATCGTCGTGGTGGTGCTGCTGGTCAGCTCGGGCGGAGGCTCGAACAAGAAGCGTCACACGACGACCGCGGCCCATTCGACCACTGCCGCCAGCACCACCGCCAGCAGCTCGACCGCGGCGCACGTGATCGCGCAGATCAACCTCACGCCGACGGCGGCGGGCAGTAAGACCGCCGGCATCGCCGAGGTGCTCAAGGAGGGCGCCAACAACGGCGTCGCGATCGTGGCCCAGAACGTGCCCCCGAACACGACCAAGCCGCCCAACGCCTACGCGGTCTGGCTCTACAACTCCCCCACCGACGCCCACATCCTGGGATTCGTCAATCCGGGCGTGACCTCGACCGGCCGGCTCTCGACCGCGGGGGGTCTTCCCGCCAACGCCTCGCATTACAAGAACCTGATCATCACCGTGGAGACCAAGGCCAACCCCACCACGCCCGGCTCGATCATCCTCCAGGGCGTGCTCACCGGCCTGAAGTAGCGCCGGCTCAGCCGACGATGCGCTCGAGCCCGTCGAGCGCCTCGTCGAGCCTGGATCGAGTCGCCTTGCGCAGCAGGAAGCCGCCGGTGCGCGAGTAACCGCGCAGCTTCTGCCGCTGGACGATCGTGACCTCGGTGGCGCCGGCTGGGACGGGCTCGAGCCGGATCTCGACGATCGACTCGTTGAGGACGCGCTCAAACGGCGTCCCGGCGAGCTCCTGCTCCCAGACCAGCACGGACGGTGGATCGGATTGCAGCAGGTGAAAGTCGGCTCGCACCGGGCGCCCGCGTTTGGTCTTGAACACCTGGGTCCAGCGATCCGAGGTCACCGCCTCCATCCGCGCTACACCGGGCCACCAGCGCGGCATGTGGTGAGGATCGGCGATCACGTCCCACAGGTCCTGTCGGGATGCCGCCAGCTTCCGGGTGCGCTGCGCCGTGGCCACCGCGTCCCTACTGCAGGTAATCGATCAGGCTGTGGACCGGGTGCGGGGCGAGTCGCTCGCGTCCACCCAGGAAGCTCAGCTCGACCAGAAACGCGCAGCCGAGGATCCGCGCGCCGAGGCCGGCGACCAGGTCGCACAACGCGCGGGCGGTGCCACCGGTCGCGAGCAGGTCGTCGTGGACGAGCACGCGGGCGCCGCCGGCCAGCGCGTCGGCGTGCACTTCCAGTGCGTCGAGGCCGTATTCGAGGGCGTATTCAGCGCTCACCGTCTCCCCCGGGAGCTTGCCCGGCTTGCGGGCGGGCACGAAGCCGGCCCCGAGCTCGCGGGCGAGCGCGGCGCCGAGAATGAAGCCCCGCGCCTCGGCCGCGACCACGAAGTCGACCTGGGTCGGCGACACCAGCGCAGCCAGGGCCCGGATCGCCGCGTCGAGCGCCCGAGCATCGAGCAGCAGTGGAGTGATGTCCTTGAACACGATGCCCGGACTGGGGAAGTCCGGGATGTCGCGGATGAACTCGCGCAGGTCCATGCGGGTCGGCGGATCCGCGTCTACGTGCGCTAGGTGGCGATCTTGCGCAGATCGCGGATCAGCAGCAGGTGCTTGAGATGGCTGGTCACCGAGGCCAGGTTCTCCAGCGCCTCGATCGCCTCCTTGCGCCGCTCCGGGTTGCGGGAGCGCAGCGCCGGGGCGAGGATGCTCTGCAGCAGCTGCGCTTCGCGGTCAGCGGAGCTGCGAAACACCCGCAGATTGCGCCCGCCGACGCCGTAGCGGGCCAGCTCGGAGACGGCGCGGACGATCTCCCGCTCGGTCTCGTCGTAGTAGCGCGCACCGCCGCGCGTCTCGCCCTTGATCACGCCGAATTCCACCAGCTCGCGGACCAGCTTGGGCTCCGCGCCGGTTTCCTCGACGACGTCCTCCAGTGAGTACAGAGATCCGGGTCCGCGCACCGTGACCACGGCCCGGCGCAGGCCACGGCGGTCGCCGCCCGGCGGCGTCACGTCGCCCTCGGAGCGCCCGCCCGCGAGCTCCTGGCGGATCACCCGCAGCGGCAGGAACTCGTCTCGTTGGAGCCGCAGAATCGTGCGCAGCCGCTGGATGTCGTTCTGGGTGTACAGGCGGTAGCCGCCCTGCGTGCGTCGCGGCGTGAGCAGCTTCTGGTCCTCGAGATAGCGGATCTTGGAGATCGAGATGTCAGGGAACTCCTGGGCCAGCGCCTTGCACACCGACCCGATCGTCACCGCCTTCTGACGCGGACGCTGGCCGTCGGAGTCGAGCGGGTCGGGGAGCTCGAGCTCGGGATCGTGCGTATCGGCGCCGGTCATCAGCGGCTCAGGAAGGCCAGCTTGTATTTGCCGATCTGCAGCTCATCGCCGTCGGTCAGCCGGTGGGAGTCGATGCGGCGCCGGTTGACGTAGCTCCCGTTCAGAGAACCGCAGTCGTCCAGGAAGTAATCGCTGCCGCGGCGCACGATCAGGGCGTGATCACGGGAGACGGTCACGTCATCGAGGAACACATCGCTGTCGGGACGACGCCCCACGGTCAGCCGCTCGCCCTGAAGCGGAAAGCTCTCCCCGGACCGGCCACCGCCGGCTCGGATCACCAGCGCGGCACCCCGCGCGACCACGTCCTCGAGCTCCACCACCTCCAGGTCACCGGTCTCGCCCACCTTGTAGGTGGCCGTGGTGGCCCCGGGCGGCTGCTCAGCCTGCGCGAGGAACGCCCCGCACCGCTGGCAGTAGCTGGCGCCATCGTCGTTGGCAAAGCCGCACTCTGGGCAATGCTGGGCCACAGGGGCGCGCTTACTCGGATTCGGCGGCCGGGACGCGACCGGCCAGAATGTCGGTCAGCTGCTGCACATCGGCCCCCGAGATCACAAGCTCACCGGTCTCGTCCTTCTTGCGCAGGCGGTTGACGAGCTCCGCCCGGAGGATGTCGATCTTGCCGTGCATGATCCGACGCCGGTAGGAGATCTCCATCTCCTCCTCGGTGAGCTGCCTGATCAAGTCCTTCAGCTCCTGGTCCGTCAGGGAGCCGAGGTCGGGAAACGTTTCCATGCGGTTAGCTCCTCCCGGCCCTACGGGGTCGATGTGCGGTTGGGCTCGGGCGAGTATAACCGGGCGGGCCAGAGGGTCAAGCTGAGCTTTAGGGTCCGGTGGTCTCGGTTACCCCGGCTCGTGCCGCCGCCTCGGCGAGGCCGCGCCGCACGTACAGCACCGTCGCCAGCAGCGAAAGCGCCATCCCGCAGTACAGCATCACCAGGGCCAGCCAGTGGATGCCGACCATCGCCAGGAAGGGCGCGCCCATCGTCGGCGCCACCCCGATCCGTCCCGCCCAGTTGATCTTCAGCTCCACGCCCCGGCGCAGCCCGTAGCGGCTCAGCCCGAGCATGAACAGCTCGCGAACGACAACCACCACGATCGCCCAGCGCGGCAGCAGCGAGAAGTGAAACGCGACCGCCATCCCGGAGATCACCAGCAGCCGATCGACGATCGGGTCCAGCAGCGCCCCCAACCGGCTGTACTGGCCGGTCAGACGGGCGGCGAAGCCGTCCAGGTAGTCGGCCCAGCCGATCGCCGCGAACAGCACGATCGCCACCACAGCCTTGCCGTCACGACTGGACAGCGCCACCACCAGGAAGACCGGGATCCCGAGCAGACGCAGGAAGCCGATCGCGTTGGGGATCGTCCACGGGTTGAGCGGACGATCCGACAGCGTCGCCTCCGGCGGCGGTCCCGAGCGATCCAGCCCGAACAGCCGCCGCTTGTTTATGGCAGCGCGCGCCAGAGCTCCGCCACCGCCTCCGCGGCGCCCTGCACCGGGACGGTGACCGACTCCCGGCCGCGCCGGATCTGCACCTCGATCTCCCCCGCCGCGAGCGTGCGCCGTCCGACCGTGAGCCGCAGCGGGGAGCCCAGCAGCTCGGCGTCGGCGAACTTCTCCCCCGGCCCGGCGTCACGGTCGTCGTAGAGCGTCTGCAGACCGGTGGCCTGGAGCTCGGCATAGAGCCGTTCGGCCAGCTCGCGCTCCTCGCTGCCCGGCTTGCCGAGCCCGACGAGCTCGACGTCGAACGGAGCGATGCCGCGCGGCCAGGAGATCCCATGCTCGTCGGCGTACTGCTCGACGGCGGCAGCGGCCGCACGGGCGGGGCCGAACCCGTAGCAGCCCATCCACACCAGCCGGGTCTTGCCGGCCTCGTCGAGATAGGTCGCGCCGAGGGGCTCGGAGTAGCGAGTGCCGAGCTTGAAGATGTTGCCCACCTCGATCGCCGCCTCGATCCGGATCACGCTCCCGTTCACGCTGTCGCCCGTCATCACCGTGCGCACGTCCACGGTCTCGAACTGGAAGTCCCTCCCGGGCTCGACCCCGCGGAGGTGGGCATCGGGCTCGTTGGCGCCGGTGACGTACGACCCCGGACCGGCCGCCCCACCCGCGCCCCCCGGAGCGACGGCGCGGTCGAGCAGGATCGGCAGCTCGGCGCCGACCGGGCCGATGAAGCCGGGCGGACCGAGCCGCTCGGCCACCTCCTCCGGACGGGCCGCGCGGAAGCCCGTTCCGAGAGCGTTCTGGAGCTTGATCTCGTTCACGCGGTGGTCACCGCGGACCATCACCAGCCTCATCTGACCGTCGTCGAGGACGATCGGGAACGCCTTCAGAAGCGCGCCGGCCGGGACCCCGAGCGCGTTCACCACCGCCTCGATCGTCTTCATGCCCGGCGTCGAGACGAGTTCGGGCGATGCGAGCCCGGCCGGCAGCGCCACCGGCTGCGGCTCGGCCGTGGCGACCTCGACGTTGGCGGCGTAACCGGCCGCGATCGCCACCTCGTTCTCACCGGCGGCGCACGGCGCCATGAACTCATCGGCGCCGTGGCCACCCATCATGCCCACGTCGGCCTTGACGCGATACCACTCGAATCCGCAGCGATCGCACATGCGCGCATACGCCGTGGCGTGTCGGTCGTAGGCGGCGTCGAGAGCCTCGGCGTCGCGATCGAAGCTGTAGGCGTCCTTCATGATGAACTCGCGCGTGCGCAGAACTCCCGCCCGCGGTCGAGGCTCGTCGCGCTCCTTGACCTGGAAGTGGTAGAGGACCAGGGGCAGATGGCGATAGGACTGCACCGCCGCCGCCACGTGGCCGGTGACGATCTCCTCGTGGGTCATGGCGAGCACCAGGTCGGCGCCGCGGCGGTCCTTGAGCTTGAACAGCTCGTCGATCTCGTAGCGCCCGGTCCGTCGCCACGGCTCGGCGGGGTGCAGCACCGGCATCAGCATCTCCTGGCCGCCGATCGCGTTCATCTCCTCGCGCACGATCTGGACGATCCGCTGGTGGGTCCGCCAGCCCGCCGGCAGCCACGACCACAGGCCCGATCCGACCTGCCGGATCAGTCCCGCGCGCACCATCAGCTTGTGCGAGATCGCCTCAGCGTCGGCTGGGGGGTCACGTTCGGTGGGTAGGAAGTAACCGGATAGCCGGGTCATACCGGGGGGAAGGGTACCCGGCCGATCCGCCTCGGAGCTCCCGGCTATGTTTAGCTAGAACCGCTCGAAATTCAGCTCAGCAAAGGAGCCACGCCATGGCGTATTCCGTCCCGCCTCTCCCCTACGACTACGACGCACTGGAACCGCACGTCGACGAGGCGACGATGAAGGTGCACCACGACAAGCACCATCAGGCGTACGTCGACAAGGCCAACGCCGCGCTCGAGGGCACCGAGTGGGCGGATAAGCCGGTGGAGGAGCTCCTGCAGAACCTCGGCTCGCTGCCTGAGGACAAGCAGACTCCGCTGCGCAACAACGCCGGTGGCCACTACAACCACTCGCTGTTCTGGGAGTGGATGACCCCGTCCGGCGGCGGCGAGCCCAGCGGCGCGCTGGCCGAGGCGATCAACTCCGCGTTTGGCTCCTACGATGACTTCAAGGCGAAGTTCAAGGACGCGGGCGTCAACCGCTTCGGGTCCGGGTGGTCGTGGCTGGTCCACGACGGCTCCGGCCTGGCCGTCGTCTCCACCGCCAACCAGGACAACCCGATCAGCGACGGTAAGACGCCGCTGCTCGGCGTCGATGTCTGGGAGCACGCCTACTACCTCAAGTATCAGAACCGCCGTCCCGACTACATCGACGCGTGGTGGAACGTCGTGAATTGGTCTGCGGTCGCGGCCGGATTCGAGAAGGTCTCGGGCTGAGAACCCGATCAGGCCCGACTCTGAGTGGATTTATGGCTACCACGGCCATAAATCCACTCATCCACGAGGAGTTCTCCTCCCCGACCCGGCGGGGCCGTCCCGGGCGAACGCGGGCTCAGGCGCGGGTGAAGCGGCGTCCGGCCACCGGCGACTGCGCCTCGTCCAGGCGCGTCGAGCTCGATTGCACCTGCGCCACCAGATCCAGCCCCGCCGGCGCCTCGGCGTCGGCGGCCGCGGCCTCCATCGCCGCCAGCCGCTCGGGGGTCAGATCGCCGGCGTTGTCGGCCTCGATCCGCTCCAGCCCCTCGGCTGCCGCGGCGGCCTCGGACGCATCGACGTCGACCCGCCCCGAGCTGACGTACTTGTCGATCTCGGCGAACAGCGTGTCGACGAGCTGGTCGGTAGGCACCTTGCGCAGGGCCTCTCCGCGGCTGAAGATGAATCCCTCGTCCTTGGCCCCGGCGATCCCGAAGTCGGCGTGCGAGGCCTCGCCGATGCCGTTGACCGCGCAGCCGAGCACCGCCACCTCGATCGGGTCGGAGTACGCCTCCAGCCGCCGCTCGATGTCCGCCACCACGGTGTCCATGTCGAACTGAAGGCGCCCGCAGGTGGGGCAGGCGATCAGCACCGGGCCGCGCTCGCGCAGCTGCAGCGCCTTGAGGATCTCCCAGGCGACCTTGACCTCCTCCTCGGCATGGAAGGTGGAGAGCGAGATCCGGATCGTGTCGCCGATCCCGTCGGCCAGCAGCGTCCCCAGGCCGACCGCCGATTTGAGCGAGCCCGACCACTTGGTCCCCGCCTCGGTGATCCCCAGATGCAGCGGATAGGGGATCCGCTCGGAGAGCAGGCGGTTGGAGGCGATCGTGTTGGGCACGTTGGTCGACTTGATCGAGACCTTGAAGTTCTCGAATTCCAGCCGCTCCATCAGCTCCACGAACTCGACCGCGGCGGTGACCAGCGCCTCGACCGGGCTGTCGCGCTCGAGCGCGTGCAGGTGCTTGGGCAGCGAACCGGAGTTGACGCCGATCCGCAGCGGCGTACCGAGCTCGGCCGCGCGCGCGGCGACCAGCGCGACCTTGTCCGGACCGCCGATGTTGCCGGGATTGAGGCGCACGCAGTGAGCTCCGGCGTCGAGCGCCTTGAGGGCCAGCGTGTAGTTGAAGTGCACGTCGGCGATCACGGGAATCGGTGAGTCCACGACGATCTTGGCCAGCGCCTCGACGTCCTTCTCACGCGGCACTGCGACCCTCACGATGTCGGCGCCGGCTTCGGCCACACGCCGGATCTGGCTCATCGTGGCCGGGAGGTCGGCCGTCTCGGTCTTGGTCATCGTCTGCACGGCGACAGGCGCCCCGCCGCCGATCGGCACCGAGCCGACCTGAATCTGTCTCGCTGAGGGCATGGGTCTGAGTGTAGGAGGCCTTGCTGGCGGGTCCTCCCCGGATCGAGCGCCGGGAGGGCAGGACGCCCTACGGGTGCGACTCGCCCGGGCCCGGGCTGGGCGGTGGGGCGCCGCGGCGACGCCTCATCCCCGCGGCGCCGAGGCCGACGCCGGCCAGCACCAGGATCACGAGGATGACGATCACCGGCGTGGGCAAGAACGAGCCGGAGCCGCTCGAGCCGGTGCCGCTTCCCCCCTTGCCCCCGACCGCCGCGGCCAGCGCCCGGTTGATCACATCCGAGCAGTTGGTGTACTCCTTGGTCGCCGCGCTCATGCTGCTCAGCGCCGCGCGCAGCGCCGGAATCGTGTAGGTCTTGGTGAGCGCACCGTGGGCGTCGCAGTCGGCGATCACGGCGTTGGTCGCGGCCGAGACGGGCGCCGCCGGAAGGACCGTGACGGCGAGGGCAAGGGCCGCGCCGAACATGGCGAAATGAAAGTGGGTTCGGCGTCTCATGCCGCCAAGCTTATGCGGAGGACGGCTGGAGCATGACGGCAGGGGGCCCCAGGGGTGCCGGGCCGAGCAGCGTGACGGCCCTGGAGCCGATCGCCGCGGCGCTCGCATGCCAGGCCGGAGACACCGCGAAGCGGACCACCCGATAGCCGTCGACCGCGCGCGAGCCGATCAGTCTGACGCCCGGTGGCAGCTTCGAAATCGCGTCGTCAATGCTCCCGACGACGTCGACCTCGCCGACGGTTACCGGGCCGGGCCCCGCGAGCGCCTGACCGGGGCCGGCCCAGGGGACCCCGGGCAGGTAGATCGACAGCGGCCCGGAGGCGAACTGGCCGTCGTAGGCGACGATCGCGCGCGGGTCTCGTGAGGTGCCCAGTGCCGCCGCCACGCCGCGCCAGTTGGGGCGCTGAAAGCGCGCGTCGCCGTCGATTCGCAGCCCGGCGTAGATGAACATGGCCAGCAGCACGACCCCCAGCAGGGCGCCCGGGATGCGCGCCCGGACCGGCGTGCAGGCCGCGCCGAGCACGATCGCCAGCGGGATCCAGGCGGGCATCAGCCCCCGCGCCAGATAGTCGTCGTGACCGAGCAGGGCGACCAGCAGCGGGACCAGCAGCACGGCGGCGGCCAGGGCGGCGGCCAGGCCGGCGCCCCGCAGCTGTGCCTCGTCGGCGCCGACCACCAGCAGCGCGATCAGCGCGGCAGCGAGGATCGCCGCGCCGATCAGGCCGTAGGAGACGATCGAGCTCTTGTACAGGGTGTTCATCGCGAACGTCACCGGGACCTGCTGGATGCGGATCGACAGCGGGACGGCGACGATGAACGCCGCCGGCTGCCTGAGCTGCGGCAGCACGTGCGCCAGCAGCGCGAGCTCGACCACGCCCATGGCGCCGAGCGCGAGCACGGTGGCGCGGCTGCGGTGGCGGTACACGAGCGCGAGCCCTTCGGCCGCCACCAGAAAGCCGGCGAAGTACTGCGTCAGCAGGGCCAGCGCCGAGATCAGCGACCACCACAGCAGCGTGCGGCGCGACGGCGCCCGCCACGCCCGCGTGAACAGCAACATCGAGCCGGCGCACAGGACCAGCAGCAGCATGTACTCCCGCGCCTCCTGCGAATACCAGATCATCAGCGGACTGAACGCGGTCAGCGCGGCCGCCACCAGGGCGGCCCGTCGCGAGACGAGCTCGCGGCCCGAGAGGTACAGCAGCGGTACCAGCCCTGTCCCCAGCAGCGCCGAGAACGATCTCAGCGCGATCGATCCGGTGCCGAACAGCTTCGCCCAGGGCCACAGCACCACGAAGTACAGCGGCGGGTTCCACTCGTAATGGCTCCAGGCGCTGAGCATCGCCCCGAACGGGAGCTGCATCTCGTGCGCCGCCTGCGACTCGTCGACCCAGTAGCTCTGGCTCGAGATCGTCGCGAAGCGAAGCGCCGCCGCCGCGATCGTGAGCGCCAGCAGGAGCCACGTCTCAGGAGCGACCCCGAGCGGTCCGGCCGCCGGTCCGTTCTTGGCCACGCCGACGGCGCCGGTGCGGGCCGGCAGGAGCATGCGGCCGGAGTGTACATTCGGCCCAGGGCGCCACGAGCGATGCTCGCTTCTGCCCCGCAGAAGCGAAACTCTGCGTCCGAACCGTCGTTATTGTCCTCCGCTTGCCCGCGACGCCATCCGCCTCCGAGCCGCGCCGCCGTGGCCGCCTGCTCCTCGCCGCCGGAGGGCTGAGCCTGGTCGTCGTGGCGGTGATCGTCGTACTGCTGGTCTCCGGGGGCGGTGGCGGTGCTGGCACCCCGGCGGCACCGTTGCCCGCGCTGCACCCGCACCGAGTCGGACCCGAGGCGATGTTCACGCCCGCCAGCGAGCTGGTCACCAACCCGGCGGGAACGCTGGATCAGCTCCAGCGGCTGGGGGTCGACCGGGTCCACGTGTACATGCACTGGTCCGACATCGCCCCCGCCCCGACCTCGCCCCACCGTCCCAGCTTCAACGCCACCGATCCCGCGGCCTATCCCGCGGCCGGCTGGTCGGTGTACGACATGATCGTGCGCGGCATCCAGGCCCGCGGGATGACCATCGACCTCGCGCTCGTACCGCCGCCGCCGGCCTGGGCATCGGGAAAGGGGGCGCCGGACCCCAGCACGCAGCCCGAGTGGCGACCATCGGCGCCCGAGTACGGCCAGTTCGTGCGCGCCGTGGCAATCCGCTACAGCGGCCACTACCTGCCGGCGGGCGCGTCGCGCCCGTTGCCGCGGGTCTCGTTCTGGTCGATCTGGAACGAGCCGAATCTCGGCACCGAGCTGGCGCCGCAGGCAGTGCCGCACTCGCAGGTAGAGGTCTCGGGAAACCTCTACCGCGGTCTCGTGGATGCGGCGTGGAGCGCCCTCAAGGACACCGGTCATGGTCGCGACACGATCCTGATCGGCGAGATCGCCCCCGCGGGCGCGACGTTCGGCGACGCGCCCGGCCTGTTTGCGGCGATGGCGCCACTGCGCTTCCTCCGTGCCCTGTACTGCGTCGACGCCTCGTATCGGCCTTTGCGCGGGGCCGCGGCGATCGCGCGCTCGTGTCCGACCACGGCAGCGGGCTCGGCCGCCTTCGCGGCGGCACATCCGGGGCTGTTTCACGCCAGCGGATTCGCCGATCACCCCTACGCGCAGGGCCTGCCGCCGAATGCCGGGACGCCCAGCGAGCCCGACTACGCCGAGCTGGCCGACGTCCCAAACCTGGAGCGGGCGCTCGACACCCTGCAGCGGGTCTACGGCTCCCACACCCGGTTTCCGATCTGGTCGACCGAATACGGCTACCAGACCACCCCGCCCGACACCGAGCCCGGGACGGTCCATGCGACCGTGGCGGCGTACTACCTGAACTGGTCGGAGTACCTCACCTGGCTTGACCCGCGGCTGCGCTCATATGACCAGTACCTGTTGACGGATAACACCGCCGGCGTCTTCGCCACCGGACTGCAGAGCGCCGGCGGAGTGCCCAAGCCCGGCTTCTTCGCCTACCGGATGCCGATCTTCCTCCCGGTCGCCAAGACCAAGCGCGGACATCCCCTCGAGGTCTGGGGTTGCGTGCGTCCAGCCCATGACGCGCTGCAGGCCACCCACCGCCCGCAACGCGTGGCGATCCAGTTCCGCGCCGCGTCCGGCGCGGCGTTCAAGACCGTGGCGAAGCTGCCGCTGACCGACCGCCACGGCTATTTCGACGTGCTTCAGCTGTTCCCGGGCAGCGGTTCGGTCAGGCTCGCGTGGTCCTATCCCCACGGGCCGCAGATCTTCAGCCGCACCGTCGAGGTCAGACTCGGTTAACCTCAAAGCGGTCCGGCTACCCTTGGCCTGCTCGGGTAGCCTGCACCGCGCCCGTCCGGGCCACCACCAGAACGCACGTATGCAGCTGTGGT
Source organism: uncultured Solirubrobacterales bacterium (assembly GCA_963792735.1). GTDB lineage: Bacteria > Actinomycetota > Thermoleophilia > Solirubrobacterales > Solirubrobacteraceae > Palsa-465. Next base: position 83,406 of record CAWBXK010000002.1, read on the forward strand.
GGCGCCGCAACTCTAACCGCCTGGAGCTGTTATCCCCACTATGCCCAAACTCTTCGCGCAGCGATTTATTTCACGCCGATCGGCCGCCGTCATGCTCAGCATCGCGGCCGCCGGGATCTCAGCCGTGGCCGCGCCGGCGACCGCCTCGGCCTCCACCTCCCAGCTCTCGATCATCCAGGACGGTGGCGTGATCAGCAACCCCGACGCCACCTTCCAGCAGTTCCGCGAGCTCGGCGCGAACATGGCCCGGATCATCGTTCCGTGGTCGCAGATCGCCCCCGATAGCCTCTCGTTCACCAAGCCCGCGTTCAACGCCACCGATCCGAACGCGTATCCGGCCAACAACTGGGCGCCGTATGACACGATCGTGCGCGACGCGCAGAAGTACGGGATCCGCATCGACTTCACCGTCACCGGTGGCGCGCCGCAGTGGGCAGAGGCCGCCGTTCCGGGTGGCTATGACCCCTACTTCGCCTACAAGCCCAATGCGCAGGCCTACGGCCAGTTCATGCAGGCTGTCGCCACGCGCTACGACGGCGGTTTCACCCCCACCGGCCAGACCTCACCGCTGCCGGCGGTCCGCTACTGGGCGATCTTCAACGAGCCCAACTTCGGCGAGGATCTCGGCCCTCAGGCCATCAACGGATCGCGCGTCTCGGTTGGGCCGATGCTATATCGCGGGATCCTCAACGCGGGCTGGAGCGCGCTGCAGACGACGGGCCATGGGCACGACACGATCACGATTGGCGGCTACGCCGCGCGCGGCATGAGTGGCCGCCCGCGCGCCGGCGCCCCTCAGGGCCTCCCGGGCAACTTTGCCCAGACCAAGCCCCTGCAGTTCATCCGCACGCTGTATTGCGTCGACGGCAACTACAAGCAGCTGCGCGGCAAGTTCGCCAAGGCGCGCGGGTGCCCGACCTCGCGCAGCGGATCCAAGCGCTTCAGGTCTGAGAACCCCGCTCTGTTCAAGGCCAGCGGCATGGCGGACCATCCGTACCCGGATAACGGCTCCCCGGTGTCCGACGGCAAGGGCGACCCCGACTTCGCCACGTTCCCCGATCTCGGGAACTTCGGCCACGTCATCGACAAGGTCAACGCGGTGTACGGCTCACACCGGCGGTTCCCCATCTACAACGACGAGTACGGCTACATCACCCATCCGCCGGCCCGCTCCCGCTACGTCTCGCCCGCCAAGGCGTCGTACTACATCAACTGGGCGGAGTATCTGAGCTACAAGAGCTCGCGGATGAAGTCCTACATGCAATACCTGGTCCGGGACCCGGCGGCGACCACGGGCCCCTACGCCGGCTTCGCCAGCGGCCTGGAATTCCCCGACGGGTCGCACAAGGTCGTCTACCCCGCCTACATACTGCCGTTCTACATGCCCAATACATCGTTCTCGCACCGCCGCAAGGTGGAGGTCTGGGGAGGGGTCCGCCCCGCGGCGGCGATGTCGCAAGCGGGACACGGCACGCAGACGGTGGCGCTGCAGGAGGCGACCAAGCACCACGGGTTCACGACGATCAGGACGTTCGCGATCAACCATTCCGGTCGCTACTTCGACGCCAGGATGAAGTTCTCGTCGGGCGGCAGCCTGCGTCTGGTCTACACATATCCCAACGACTCGCTGCTGCCGACCGGTGTCAGCGGGTCGACCGTTATCAGCCGTAGTTTCAACATCAAGGTGCATTAGCCGGCGCACATCGGGAATACTCAAGGGCGATGCCATCTGGCGCGCCTGAGGAGCTGATCCCGCGTCTGCGTGAGATCTGCGGTCGCGAGTACGTGCTGACCCATCCGCACGAGCTCGCGACCTACCGATCCGACGGACTCCTGCACCATCGTCAGGCGCCGGTGGCGGCCGTCCTCCCGGGGACGGCCGCGCAGGTACAGGAGGTCGTGCTGGCCTGCGCGCAGGCCGGCGTGCCGTGGGTGGCCCGTGGCGCCGGTACCGGGCTGTCGGGAGGCGCGCTACCGCACGCCGATGGCGTCCTGATCGTGCTGGCGCGACTGCGACGGATCCTGTCGGTCGACCTCGACGACGCCCGCGTCGTGGTGGAGCCTGGCGTCACCAACGTCGCCGTCTCCCGCGCCGTCGCCCCCACCCACTTCTATCCGCCTGACCCCTCGAGTCAGATCGTCTGCTCGATCGGCGGCAACGTAGCCGAGAACTCGGGTGGCGCCCACTGCTTCAAGTACGGCTTCACGACCAACTACGTGACCGGGTTGGAGGTGGTGCTCAGCGACGGCTCGCTGGTGACCCTCGAGCGGGACGCCCCGGGCTATGACATGCTCGCCGCGTTCGTCGGCTCCGAGGGGACGCTCGGGGTCGCCACCAAGATCATGCTGCGCGTGATCCCCGCCCCGGAGAGCGTCCGGACGATGGTGGCCTTCTTCGCGGACACCGGCTCCGCCGGCGATGCGGTCTCGGCGATCGTCAGCGCCGGAATTATCCCGGGGGCGATCGAGATGATGGACCGCCTGTCGATCGAGGCCGCCGAGCAGGCCACCGGGGTCGGCTATCGGACCGACGCCGGCGCGGCGCTGGTGGTCGAGCTCGACGGCGCGCGTGAGGAGTGCGTGACCGGCCTCGAGGGGCTGATGGAGGCCTGCGCCGATGCCGGCGCGCTCGACGTCCGCGTCGCGCAGACCGAGACCGAGCGCCAGCTGATCTGGCGCACGCGCAAGGCCGCCTTCGCCGCGATGGGCCGCATCGCCCCGGCTTACTACGTTCAGGACGGGGTGATCCCGCGCACCCGGCTGTCCGAGGTGCTGCGGGAAATCGATTCTCTCGCCGCCGAGTACCGTCTCCGGGTCGCCAACGTGTTCCACGCCGGGGATGGGAACCTGCACCCGCTGATCTGCTACGACTCCGAGCGCGAAGGGGAAGCCGAGCGCGCGGAAGAGCTGTCGGGGCTGATCATCAAGGCCTGCGTCGACGCCGGCGGTTCGATCACCGGCGAACACGGCGTCGGCGTGGACAAGAAGGCCTACATGCCCTCTATGTTCACCGAGCCCGACCTGGCGACGTTTCAGAGGCTGCGCTGCGCGTTTGACCCCCGCGGACTGGCCAATCCCGGCAAGGTGATGCCAACCCCGCGGCTGTGCGGCGAGGTCCCCGGACCCTATCGCCAGCATCCGCTCGAGCGGGCCGGCGTGGCGGAGCGCTTCTAACCGTGGCCACCGCCGTCCAGTCGGCGCCGGGCACGGCCGAGGAGGCGGCCTCCGCGCTGGCGGCCGCCAGCGCCGAGGGGCTGACGGTGCGGATCGTCGGCGCCGGCACCAAGCAGGGCTGGGGCCGGCTCACCGCCCCCGCCGACCTCGAGCTCAGCACCTTGGGCCTGGATCGGATCCTGGAGCACAACGCCGGCGACCTGACCGCCACACTTGAGGCCGGGGTCCCGCTCGCCCACGCACAACGGGCGTTTGCCGCCGAAGGCCAGACGCTGGCGCTGGACCCGCCACTGGGTGGCGAGCCCGGAGCCACGATCGGCGGCGTGGTCGCCACCGGCGACTTCGGTCCGCTGCGGCACCGCTATGGAGCTCCGCGCGACCTCATCGTCGGCGCCACCGTGGTGCTCAGTGATGGGACCATCTCCCGCTCCGGCGGCAAGGTGATCAAGAACGTGGCCGGCTACGACATCGCCAAGCTGTTCGCGGGCTCGTTCGGGACGCTGGGTCTGATCGCCTCGGTCAACGTGCGCCTGCATCCCCTCCATCCCGACAGCGCCACCGCCTTGGGCGCCGCCGGCGATCCCGAGCGGCTGGGCACCGCGGGGCTCGCGATGGCGGCCGCGCAGCTCGAATTCGACTCCCTCGACGTCGCCTGGCGCGCGGGGCGCGGAGGGCTGCTGGTGCGCTGCCGAGGCCCCGAAGCGGCCCGGCGCGCCCAACGCGCGGCCCGCCTGATGGAGGCACAGGGCCTCGAGCAGATCGACGTGGTCACGGACGACGACCCTCTGTGGGAGCGCCAGCGGGCCGGGCAGCGGTCCCGCGAGCACGCCCTGATGCGCCTCGCCGCCAAGCCGAGCGAGCTCTCCACTGTCCTGCGCGCCGCCGAGGCGTGCTCGGGAACCGTGGTGGGACGCGTCGCGTTGGGTTACAGCTTTGTCGAGCTCGACCCTGGCGCCGTGTCCACGCTGCGTGACCGCGTTCCCCGCGGGACCATCGCGACGCTACTCGATGCTCCCGAGCAGACCCGCTCCAAGGTCGATCCGTGGGGCGCATCGGAGCGCCCGGCCCTGGACCTGATGCGCCGCGTCAAGGAGCGCTTCGATCCCTCCCGCACCTGCAACCCCGGCCTGTTCGTGGACGGGATCTGAGCGTCTTGCCCGCCTTCGACCTCCACCGGCCGCCGGAGCAGTCGCTGATCGACGACTGCGTCCATTGCGGGTTCTGCCTGGACACGTGCCCCACCTACGTCCTGTGGGGCGCCGAGGCCGACTCGCCGCGCGGCCGGATCGTGCTGATGGACGAGGGTCTGCAACCGGGGTCGGAGATGTCCGACGAGATGGTGACCCACTTCGACCGCTGCCTGGGCTGCATGGCCTGCGTGACGGCGTGCCCGTCGGGGGTCCAGTACGACCGCCTGATCGAGCGCGTGCGCCCCCAGGTCGAGCGCCACCACGAGCGCACTCGCTCCGAGCGGGCGCTGCGCCGGCTGCTCTACGAGACGCTGCCGCACCCCAGGCGGCTGCGGGCGCTGGTACCGATGCTGGCGACCGCGCGCAAGCTCGGCGTCGAGCGGCTCCCGGAGCGCCTGTCGATCCTGGCCAAGGTGGCCCCCCGGACCCCGGTGGCCGAGGCGGTCAAGGCCACGATCGCGGAACACACCCCCGCGGTCGGCGAGCAGCGCGGCCGCGTGGGGCTGCTGCTGGGCTGCGTGCAGCGGGTCTTCTACCCCCACGTTCACCGCGCCACCGTGCACGTGCTCGCCGCCGAGGGGTTCGAGGTGTTCGCGCCGAAGCTGCCCGACTGCTGCGGGGCGCTCGAGCTCCACGGCGGCGCCGAGGCGGGCGCGACCCGGCGCGCGCAGGCCACGATCGACGCGTTCGCGGCGGCGGGCGGCACTGGCGGTCTGGATCATGTGGTGACCGGCGCCGCGGGCTGCGGCTCGGCCATGAAGGAGTACGGCGACCTGCTTGACACGCGTGAGGCGCGAGCGTTCTCGGGTCGCGTCAGCGACATCTCCGAGCTGCTGGCCTCGGTGACCCCGAGAGCGGCGCGGGGCGCCGTTCCACTGCGGGTGGCCTACCACGACGCCTGCCACCTCGCCCACGCCCAGGGGGTGCGCGTTCAGCCGCGGGAGCTGCTGCGCGCGATCCCCGCCCTGGAGCTGGTGGAGGTGGCGACCGAGCCCGAGATCTGCTGCGGGTCAGCCGGCATCTACAACCTCGTGCAGCCCGAGGCCGCCGCGGCGCTCGGCGAGCGCAAGGCGCGTCACCTGATCGAGACCGGCGCGCAGGCGATCGCGGCCGGCAACCCGGGCTGCGCCGCGCAGCTCGACCTGCATCTGCGCCAGCTGGGGCACTCGCTCCCGATCCACCACCCGATCGAGCTCCTGTCGCGCTCGATCGCCGCCGCCGCCGGTTAGGCGTACATCGCCGCAATCTCCTGCTCGTACTTGACGGCGATCGGCTTGCGCTTGAGCTTGATCGTCGGGGTCAGCTCGTCGCCCCCGGGCAGCCAGTCCCCGGGGATGATCGTGAACTTCTTGATCTGTTCCACGCGGGCGAGCCGCTGATTGGCCTGGTCGACCCCCTCCTGCACGGCTTGCACCAGCTGCGGCTCGGTCGCCAGCTCCGCCAGCGACTTGTCCCCGAGACCGTGCTGGGAGGCCCACTGAGGGGCGAAATCGGAGTCGAGCACGATCAGCGCCGTGTTGTAGGAGCGCCCGTCGCCGATCGCGCACGCCTGGCCGATCAGCGGGCTGCCCGACTTGACGGCCGCCTCGATGTTGGCCGGGGACATGTTCTTGCCGGCCGCGTTGATGATCAGCTCCTTCTTACGGTCGACGATCTTCAGATACCCCTCCTCGTCGATCGTGCCGATGTCCCCGGTGTGCAGCCAGCCGTCGGCATCGATCGCCTCGGCGGTCTTTTCGGGCTGATTGCGGTAGCCGGACATCAGAAACTCGCCCCGGCACAAGACCTCCCCGTCGTCGGCCAGCTTCAGTTGCACTCCGGGCGACGCCGGCCCGACGGTCCCGATCTTCACCGCGCCGGGACGGTTGACGGCGCCGGTGCCGCTGGTCTCCGACATGCCCCACAGCTCCGCCAGCTCGATCCCGATCGCGTGGAAGAACTCCAGCACGTCGACCGGGGTCGGCGCCGCTCCGACGTTGACCGTCACGGCCTGGTCGAGCCCGAGCATCTCGCGGAGCTTGGAGAACAGGGTCTCGTCAGCCCGCGCCACCTGCGCCTCGAGCTCGGGCGGGACCGGCTTACCCTGCTGTCGCAGGCGCACCCGCTCGATTCCAGCCTGCAGCGCCTCCTGCACCGGGCGGCGCTGCTCCTCTGGCTGCGCCGCCTGCATCGCCTCCAGCCCGGCCTTGAGCTTCTCCCAGATCCGCGGCACCGCGAAGAACCAGTTCGGCCGCACCCGCGGCAGGTAGGAGAGCACCTCGCGCGGGTCGGGAACTGAGGTCACCGTGCCGGCGAACACCACCGGGATGTAGTGATGGGCCATGCGCTCGGCGATGTGAGCCGCCGGCAGCCAGGATATGACGCGCGAGCCGGGCGGGAAGTCGATCAGCGATTGGACCTGACAAGCGGTGAACATGACCGCGCGGTGGGTCAGCTGCACCCCCTTGGGATGTCCGGTCGTGCCCGAGGTGTAGATCAGCGTCAGCACGTCGTCGGGGGTCACCAGCTCGGCCGCCGCCGCGGCGTCGAAGCCCGGTGCGGAGCCCTCCACGGCCGCCAGCGCCAGGGTTCCGTGCGGCGCGTCGCCGTCGACGACGATCACGTGCTCGAGCGCAGGCAGGGACTTGCGCGCCTCCAGCATGGCCGGCAGGAACGCCTGCTCGACGATCGCGATCCGGCAGCCGGCGTCGGCGCACAGGTACTCGATCTCCTCCGGCGGATACGTGGTGTAGATCGAGAACGGAGTCGCCCCGAGGGTCGCCGCGGCGAGATCCGCGACGTGGAACTCCGGGCGGTTGGAGAGCATGATCGCCACGCAGTCGCCCCGCCCGACCCCGAGCTTGTCGAGGCCGCCGGCCAGCGAATCCACCCGCTCCAGCAGCTGCGACCAGGTCAGCGACACGCTGTCGTCCGGCGTGCGCACCGCGACGATTTCGGGGTGGTCGGCGGCGGTTCGGCGCAGCGCCCCGATCATCGTCGAGGCGTCAACCGCGACGGCCGCCGCCGAGACCGTGGTGCTGCTCTCCATCCTCTCCTCCTCGATGCTGGTCAGAAACCGACTAGGGCAAGCTATCGCAGCCAGGGCAATCCGCTGCGCTCAGCGGACGTTGAAGCCCTTGCCGGCGATCGTGCTGATGTCGTTGCTGAGGCCGATGAAGAACAGCAGGATGATCAGCACGAACCCCACCATGCCGGCCCGCTCCATCACCACGAACGGGATTCGCCGGCCCCGCACCTTCTCGGCCACGGCCCAGAACACGTGGCCGCCGTCGAGCGGCAGGAACGGGAACAGGTTGATGATCCCCAGCGAGAGCGAAATCAGCGCCAGTACCTGGAGCGCCAACGACGGGCTGGTCGCGAACGACTGCTGGGTCACCGTGTAGCCGCCGACCACACCGGAGAGCTGCTTTCGCTCCTGGGGCTCGAAGATCCGCGCGATCGTCGAGACCGTCTGCTTGGTGATGGACCACAGACCCGTGCCCGCCGCCGAGGCCGCTCCGGAGACGCTGGGGTAATGCGTACCCTCGGCGAACAGAAATCCGAGCTCGGGACGGTGATCGATGCCGCTGTAACGGGGCCGCACGGCAAACCGCACCAGCTTGCCGGCACGCCGGACGACCAGCTGGGCGGGAGTCGCGGCGACGCAGCCGGCGACCTGCGCGCCGGCGCAATGATGGCTGCCGATCTGGTTGCGCAACCGCTGCTCGGCGCCGCTCACGCCGTCGACCGATACCAGCACGTCTCCGGGCCGCAGGACGCTGGCCGCGGCGGCTGCCGGTTGCACCGCGGCGACCCGCTCGAGCGGGACCGGCTGGCCGTTGTTGAGCAGCAAGGCCCAGACGATCACGAACGCGATCACGATGTTGACCGCCGGTCCCGCCAGGATCACCACCACCCGCTTCCACACGGGCTGGTTGTAGTAGGCGCGGGCGCGGAACTCAGCGGGGATCTCCTCGTTTGGGTTCATCCCGGTGATCTTCACGTAGCCGCCGAGGGGGATCGGGCCGATCCCGTACTCGGTCTCACCGCGCCTGAACTTCACCAGCAGCGGCCCGAAGAACAGCGAGAAGCGCTCCACGCGCATGCCGACCGCCTTGGCGGCCGCGAAATGGCCCGCTTCGTGCAGGATGATCAGGGCCGCGAAGCCCAGGAAGGCAAGGACGTAGGACAAGGCGCTCGAACTAGTGTGTCAAGCCAGATCAGTGGGCCCTAAGGCCCGACCAGGCTGTTGATAAGGCTCGAGGCCACTCGCCGCGCCGCGTCGTCGGCTCGGGCCAGCGAGTCGAAGGAGTGAACGGGCTGGCCCGGTACCCGGTCGAGTGTCTCCTCGATCACCGCTCCGATCTCCAGGAACCGCAGCCGGCCGTTCAGGAACGCGTGGACCGCGACCTCGTTGGCGGCGTTCAGCGTGCACGGCGCCGTTCCCCCCGTGATGCCGGCCTCCCGCGCCAGCCGCAGGCAGGGGAACGTCTCGAGGTCCACCGGTTCGAAGGTCAGCGACCCCAGCTCGGCGAGGTTCAGCGGCATGACCGGGACATCGACCCGCTCGGGATAGTGCAGGCCATAGGAGATCGGGACCCGCATGTCCGGGTACCCGAGGTGCGCGAGCGTCGCCCCGTCGCACAGCTGGATCAGGCTGTGGACGATCGACTGGGGGTGGACGATGACGTCTATCTGGTCATACGGGGTGCCGAACAGATGATGGGCTTCGATCAGCTCGAGTCCCTTGTTCATCAGGGTCGCGGAGTCGATCGTGATCTTGCCGCCCATTGCCCAGGTCGGGTGCGCGAGCGCCTGGGCGATCGTCGCGTCGCGCAGGTCGGCCGCGGTGTGGCCGCGGAACGGGCCGCCTGAAGCCGTCAGGATGAGGCGATCGACCGTCCCCGGCCGCTCGCAGGACAGGAGCTGATGAAGGGCCGAATGCTCGGAGTCGACCGGGATCAGGCTCGCCCCGGTGGCCTGCGCCAGCTGCATCACCAGCTCGCCCCCGACGACCAGGGATTCCTTGTTGGCCAGCGCGAGGTCGATGCCCTCCCCGAGCGCCGCTACGGTTGGCACCAGGCCGGCCGAGCCGACGATCGCGTTGAGCACCAGATCGCACTCTGCCTCGGTGATCAACCGCACCAGTCCGTCCGGCCCCGACAGCACCTCGCCGTCGGTCCAGGCTTCAGCGGCCCGCGCGCCGGCGTCGGGGTCGGCCAGCGCGATTCGCTTCACCCCGTGCTCGCGCGCCTGCCCGATCAGCGTCTGCCAATCGCTAGCAGCGCTCAGGCCGACCACCCGCAGCTCGCCGTCGGCGCTGCGGGAGACGACGTCGAGGGCCTGGACGCCGATCGATCCTGTGGACCCGAGGATGACCAGGCGGCGCGGCACCGGGAAGAGTCTAGGCGGGCAATCAGCCGCCGACCGCGACCCACACGTAGTAGCCGGCCACGATCGTGAAGATCACCGCATCGAGCCGGTCCAGCGCCCCACCGTGGGCGCCGAACAGGTTGCCCGAGTCCTTGGCTCCAGCGTCGCGCTTGATGACCGATTCGAACAGGTCGCCGATTGGCCCCAGTACGGCCACCGCCAGCCCCAGCAACAGCGCGTGACCCTGCGTGAGCCAGGTCTGATAAAGGCCCGCGATGAACACCGCCAAGACCGCGATCAGCATGCCGCAGAAGAGGCCTTCGACCGTCTTGTGCGGCGAGATCCGAGGCGACAGGGGACGGCGCCCGAACAGCTTGCCGCCCACGTACGCGGCCGTATCGCCGAGGAACGTGCCGACCAGGACATCGATGATGATCCCGTTGCCGTGCGGCAGCTGGCGCAGCAGCTCCGCGTGCGCGAAGGCCAGTCCGATCCAGTAGACGCCGAGCAGGGTTCCGGCCACCGAGACGGTCACCGCGGCGCGCTGCCCACGCCCCAGCACGAGCAGGAACACCACCGGCAGGGTCACCACCGCGATCTCCAGGACATCGCGCTGGGTGCCGTAACGGCCGGCCAGGACCATTGCCGTCAGCGACGCGAAGCCCACCACCGGCGCGGGATGCCACCGCCCCATCATCCCGTAGAGCTCGTGCATGCAGACCAACCCGACGGCGATCATGAACAGCGCGAACGCGATGCCCCCGAGGTCGACGAACACGATCGCCACCACCGCGGCGGGAACGGCGACGATGATCCTGGCCATCAGGTCTGAGCGGGGCCGGGGCGCGTCACCCCCGCCCCCCGCCGGCCGGGCGCGACGTTGGCTCCGGGCCGGCCCGGTGGGCCGTTGGCTCCGGGCCGGCCGGGCGGGACGTTGGCCCCGGGCCGGGCGTCGCGCCGCCGGCATCAGCGCCCCCCGAACCGGCGGCCGCGGGCTTCGTATTCGCTCAGGGTCTGCTCGAACGCCTCGCGCGAGAAATCGGGCCACATCTCGTCGCGGAAGACGAACTCCGAGTAGGCGGCCTGCCACAGCAGATAGTTGGAGATCCGCTGCTCGCCGCTGGTGCGGATGATGAGGTCGGGGTCGTGCATCTCGGGGGCGTAGAGGTGGGCTCTGAACTCGGCTTCGGTACTTCCCGTAAAGGTTCGGGCTGCATCGACGATCTCCGCCCGCCCACCGTAATTGAAAGCCACGAACAGGGTTATGCGCCGGTTGGCCCTGGTCACGTCCTCGGCCCATGCCATGCGCTGCAGCAGCTCCGGCGCCACCGGGTCGGCGCGGCGCCCGATGAAGCGCATCCGCACGCCCTCCTGATCGAGTTCGGGGGTCTCGAGCTCGATCCGCCGCGCGAACATCTCCATCAGCGCCCGCACCTCGTCCTCGGCGCGGGACCAGTTCTCGGTCGAGAACGAGTACACGGTCAGCTCCTCGATGCCGAGCCGGGCGGCATCGCGCAGCCGCGCCTTGACGGTGTCGGCGCCCGCCTCGTGGCCGGCCACCACCGGGAGTCCACGCCGCTGGGCCCAGCGGCCGTTGCCATCGGTGATGATCGCGACGTAGCGGGCTCGGCCGCCGCGCTGTTTGGGCTCGGCGGTCGCCTCCCGCGCTCCGAGCCCCGCCAGAGGGCCTCCCACTAGACCTCCAGGATCTCTTCTTCCTTGTGGCTCAGGAGCTCGTCGAGTTCGGCGATCCGCGTATCGGTGACCTTCTGCAGCTCCACCTCGCCCCGGTGCTCGTCGTCTGATCCAGCCTCGCCCGCCTCCTTGAGCTCCCGCAGGTCGTGCATGACGTCGCGCCTGACGTTGCGGATCGCCACCCGGCCCTCCTCGGCGATGTGACGGACCACCTTGACCAGTTGCCGGCGCCGCTCCTCGGTCAGCTCCGGAATGCCGAGGCGGATGACGTTACCGTCGTTGGAGGGGGTGAGGCCGACGTCGGACTCCATGATCGCGCGCTCGATCGCCTTGATCGAGGTCTTGTCGTAGGGCTGCACGGTCAGCAGTCGCGCCTCCGGGGCGGTGATCGTCGCCAGCTGCTTGAGCGACGTCGAGGCGCCGTAGTAATCGACCATGATCCGATCCAGCAGCGCCGGGCTGGCGCGACCGGTGCGGACCGAACTGAACTCGTGGCGCGTGGACTCGATTGACTTCGCCATCCGCTCGCGAGCGTCCGCGAGCAGCTCGTCGATCATCTCGGTCATGTCCTCACCAACGTTCCGACACGTTGCCCGGACACTATCTTGTCGATGTTGCGCTCGTCGGCCATGTTGAACACGACGATGGGCAGGTTGTTGTCCATGCAGAGCGCGAAGGCGGTCGAATCCATCACCTGCAGACCGCGGGTCAGCGCCTCCTTGTGGGTGATCTCCGGGATGAACTCGGCCTCGGGATCGACCGCCGGATCGGCCGTGTAGACGCCCTCGATGTTGTTCTTGGCCATCAGGATGATCTCCGCGTGCAGCTCGGCCGCCCGCAGCGCGGCGGCGGTATCGGTGGTGAAGAACGGATTGCCCGTGCCGGCGGCGAAAATCACGATCCGCCCCTTCTCCAGGTGGCGCATGGCCCGCCGGCGGATATACGGCTCGGCGACCTCGGAGATGGTGATCGCCGATTGCACGCGAACCGCGATCTGCTCCTTCTCCAGCGCATCCTGTAGCGCGAGCGCATTCAGCACCGTCGCAAGCATGCCCATGTAGTCGCCGGTGGCACGATCCATGCCCCGCGCCGCCTCCTCCAGGCCGCGATAGATGTTGCCGCCGCCGACCACGATCGCGACCTCGATCCCGCGCTGCTGGATCGCCGCCACCTCGTGCGCGATCGCCGCCACCCGCGCGGGATCGGTGCCGTAGGGAAGCTCGCCCATCAGAGCCTCGCCGGAGAGCTTGAGCAGGATCCGTTTGTAAGCGGGAGTCGAGGCCGTATCGGACTGGCCCGCCACCGGCTCAGCCGCCGACCGCGAACCTGGCAAACCGGCGGATGACGACGTTCTCGCGCGTCTCCGCCGATAGCGCGGCGCGCAGCTCCTCGATCGTCTTGCCGCCGTGCTTCTCCTCGTTGACGTGCTTCTGGCGCAGCAGGACCACCTCGTCGAGCCACTTGTCCAGCTTGCCGGTGACGATCCGCTCGCGCACGTTCTCGGGCCGGTCGGCGGCCTGCTCGGAGGCGATGCGTTCCTCCCGTTCGCGGTCCTCCACTGGGATCTCCGCCTCGGTCAGGGCCAGGGGATTCGCGGCGGCGATGTGCAGCGCCACGTCCCGCGCGAACTCCACGAACTTCTCGTTGCGGGCGACGAAGTCGGTCTGGCAGTCGACCTCGACCAGCGCGCCGATCTTGTTGCCGGCATGGATATAGCTCTGCACGACGCCTTCCCGGGCCTCCTCGCCGGCGCGCTTGGCGGCCTGAGCCTCGCCGCGGCTGCGCAGGATCTCCACCGCCTGGTCGAGATCGCCGGCGGCCTCTGACAGCGCATCTCGGCAGGCGAGCATGCCCGCGCCGGTGCGGTCTCGGAGCGCTTTGACTTCCTTGGCGGTGATCTCGGTCATGCCTTCTCCTGTGAGCCTGCCTCGGAGGGCTCGGTCGAAGCGGTCGCGGCCGGCTCCGGCTGGGCCGGCTCGGGTGCGGCCGGCTCGGGCTCGGGCTCGGGCTCGGGCGCCGCGGGCTCGGGCTCGGGCGCCGCTGGCTCGGGCGGCGCGGCGGCGGTCGCGCCCTCGGCGCTCTCGGTCGCAGGGGCCGGCGCTTCGGGTGCCTGCGGAGGCTCGGGGGGCGATGCCTCGGGCGCGGGTGCCGGCTGAGACGCCGCAGGGGGCTCGGCCGGGGCCGGCGGCGGCTGGGGAGCGGCAGGGGTCGGCTGGGGAGCGGCAGGGGTCGGCTGGGGAGCGGCAGGGGTCGGCTGGGGAGCGGCAGGGGTCGGCGCCGTTGCCGCGGGAGTGGCGGCGGTGGTCGGGGCTGCCGCCTCGCTGGCCTGGCGGGCCTGCTCCTCCGCGTCCCGGCGGGCCTGCTCTTCGGCCTCCCGGGCCTGCTCCTCGGCCTCCCGGCGCGCCTGCTCCTCCGCCTCGCGACGAGCGCGCTCCTCGGCCTCCTGGCGCTCGCGCTCGAGCCTGGCCGCCTCCTCCTCGGCGCGGAAGATACCGTGGCCCTGAGCGACGACATCGCCGATCGCGCCGGTGATCGCCGCGCACGACCGGATCGCGTCGTCGTTGCCGGGGATCACGTAGTCGATGCCCTCGGGATCGCAGTTGGTGTCCACCAGTCCGATGATCGGGATCCGCAGTCTCTGGGCCTCCCGGACGGCGATCGCCTCGGTCTTGAGGTCGATCACGAACACCGCATCGGGGACGCGCTGCATGTTCTTGACGCCACCGAGGTTGGCGCGCAGCTTGGCGAGGTCGGCCTGGGCCGCCATCCGCTCCCGGGTCGGGAGCAGCTGTAGCTGACCCTCGGTCTCGTAGCGCTCCAGGTCGTGAAGCCGCCTGATCCGCTGCGAGATGGTCTGGAAGTTGGTGAGCAGCCCCCCGAGCCAGCGATGGTTGACGTAGGGCATGTCAGACGCCTCGGCGATGTCCTTGATCGCGTCGCGGGCCTGCTTCTTGGTGCCGACGAACAGGACCGTCCCGCCCCGGCGAGCCACCTGGGCGGCGAACTCCCGCGCGGCGTGCAGCAACGCCTCGGTCTGCAACAGGTCGATGATGTAGATGCCGTCGCGCTCACCGAAGATGAAGCGGCGCATCTTGGGATTCCAACGGCGGGTCTGGTGGCCGAAATGTACGCCGGCCTCCAGCAGCTCCTTGATGCCGATTTGAGCCATCGTTACTGCTCCCTTGTGAGATTGTGAAAGGCTCCGCCGGGCCGGTGCTCGCGTACCCCGAATACGGCTTCGGGGCAGGGCCGCGATCCTCTCCCGAGCGGGGTAGAGGAAAGGTTTCTCGTCAGTCTACGAAAGTTTTTTCGCTCGCCACCGTTGTAGGGCCTAGCGGCTCGTCATCTTCCCTACCAACGATGGCGATCCGCCCAGCGAGCCGAGCCTCCCTTCCCCTACCTCCGGTGGATCGGTTCGCGTGCAGTGTGGCGGGGTGGCTTTGGACGGGCCGCCCCGCCACTTTTATCCCGCCGCCGGAGCCTCGGCCCTGGCCAGGGCCAGTCGCAGGTCCGCGGGCAGCTCGGAGCTGACGTCGACGTCCGCGTTGGTCACCGGGTGCGGGAAGGCCAGGCGCGCGGCGTGCAGGAACTGACGCTCGAGGCCGTATTCGCCGGGGCCGCCGTACTGCGGATCCCCGCACACGGGGTGACCGATCGCCGCCATGTGCACCCTGATCTGATGCGTGCGGCCCGTCTCCAACGTCACGCGCAGAAGCGCGCTGCGGGGGAGCAGCCTCACGATCTCGAAGTGGGTGCGCGCGTCTCGCGGCTCAGCCGTATCGATCGACATCAGCACCCGGTCGCGGCGATCCCGTCCGATCGGCGCGTCGATCGTCCCGGTCCGAGACTCGGGGCGGCCGTCGACAAGGGTCAGATACTCACGGCGCAGCCGCCGCTCGGCCAGCAGTGCCTTCAGCGCGCGGTGCACGGGGTCGCTCTTGGCCACGACCAGCAGTCCCGACGTGTCACGGTCCAGGCGATGCACGATCCCGGCGCGCCAGGAGTCCTCGCCGCCCGCGGCCGCACCCGACAGCGCCTGGGCCAGCGTCCCGGTGCGGTGTCCCCGGGCGGGATGGACGACGACGCCGGCGGGCTTGTCCACGACGAGCAGATGCTCGTCTTCGAAGGCCACCGTGAAGGGCGCCTCGGAGTTGGCGGTTGCCGTCCGGACCGGGTCGTCACTGCGGACCGTGACCAGCTCTCCCGCGCTGACCGTGTGGCGCTTGCGGCGCGAACGGCCGTCGACCCGCACGTGCCCAGACTCGATCAGCGCCTGGGCGCGGGCGCGTGAACCCAGCGACGCCGACAGGAAGCTGTCCAGACGCACGCCGGCGGCGTCCTCGGGGACGCGCAGCTCGATCGTCGACTCGCTCACGAACCGCGGCTTGGACCCTCGAGCACGTACAGGAGCGCCAGCACCCCGAACGTGATCGCCATGTCGGCGACATTGAACGCCGGCCACAGCGGGAGCTTGATGAAGTCGGTCACGTAGCCGTTGACGAGCCGATCGATCAGGTTGCCGAGAGCGCCACCGACCAGCAGCCCCACCGGCAGCCACAGCCACGGTCGGCGCGGACGCAACGCGAAGTAGACCACCAGCGCGCCGAGCGCCAGCAGCGTCAGCGTGAGCACGACCGCGCCGCCGCCGGAGAAGAATCCGAACGCCACCCCCGTGTTGCGGACGTGGACCAGATTCACCCCGGGGAGAAACTTGTGCACGTCGCCAAGCGCGATGCCGGACACCACAGCGTGCTTGGTCAGCCGGTCGACCACCACGATCACGATCACCACGGCCAGAGCGCGGGCCACCGCCCGCCAGCGTCCGATTGGGGCGCTCCGCGTCGCCGTCACGGCCGGGGACGGGCCGCGGTGCTCCGGAGGGTCGGTGCGCGGCGCCGGAGGGTCGGTGCGCTCAGCCGGCAATCGCATTGACGACGATCGTCCGCACGATGTAGAGGACGATGATCGCGACCATCGGCGAGAAATCGAACATGCCGACCGAGGGGATGAAGCGGCGGAAGACCCTCAGGTAGGGCTCGGATACGTCTCGCAGAAAGCTCATCAGAGCATCGCTGTAGCGCGAGTAAGGCATCCGCATGCCGAACGAGAACAGCAGCTGGAGCAGGATGTAGACGAAGATCAGCACGATGTAGACCTCGAACAACGCGCTGACGTAGTTGGCGATGTTGCCGCGAGTGATCGCCAGCACGATCATCACGCGCCTCCGCAGACCGCGTCGATCGCGGCTTGGAAGGCGCCCCGGACCCCGGCCCGCTCCAGCGCGTCGAGCCCGCGGGCGGTGGACCCGCCGGGCGAGGTGACCTCGCGGCGAACCGTCAACGTGTCGTACCCACGCCGGGCCAGCAGCTCCGCACTGCCGGCCATCGTCTCGGCGACCAGCTGTCCCGCCAGCCCGGGGCCGAGGCCGTAGCGCACGGCGGCGTCGACCTGCGCCTCGGCGACCAGCGCGTTATAGGCCGGACCCACGCCCATCACGGCCATCGCCGGATCGATCAGCTCCTCCTCCAGCGCCACCACGGTGCCCAGGCGAGCCAGCAACGCGATCACCTCTCGCTCGAGCTCCGGCTCGACGTCAGGCGCCGCGGCGAAGCACACCACCCCGCGGCGGACTTCGACCGGAGTGTTCGGCATCAGCCTGAACACCGGCACGCCCGGATAGCTGGCCTGCAGCGCGGACAGCGGGATCCCGCCGAGCACCGAGGCGACCGCCTTCACGCGGTTCTGCAGCTCGGCGGCGACCCGCTCGAGCTGGGCCGGCTTGTGGCACAGGACCACCAGATCGCAGCCGTCGGCGACGGCGGCGTTGCTCGCAGCCGCCTCGCCGCCCAATTCGCGCGCCAGCGCGGCAGCGCGCCCGGAGCCCGAATCGGAGCACAACACCGGATCGCCCCAGCCCCGAGCCATCGCTCGCGCCATGTTGCCAGCTCCGATCAGACCGACCCGCATCGTATGAAATCTAGCTGGGGGTCGCTCCGGGTCCGGCCCCGCGGTCAGCTCAGACGTTCGTGAGGCGGACGGCACGGCCCCTCTGGCCGCGTCAGGACTGGTTGAAGAAGCCCTTTTCGACCAGCCGGGCCCGCTCTTCGGCGGACACCTCGACGTTGCGCGGGGTGAGCAGAAACACCTTGTCGGCGATCCGCTGCATGCCCCCGTCAAGCGCATAGGTCAGACCGCTGGAGAAGTCGATCAGCCGCTTGGACAGATCTGTGTCGGTGCTCTGGAGGTTGAGGATCACCGGGATGGTTTCCTTGAACTTGTCCGCCACGTCCTGGACGTCGTTGAAGTTCTTCGGGGCGACGAAGTGCACGCGCACGTCACCGCCGCGCCCGTTGCCGGCGCGTCCCCCGCCGACCGGCCGCAGCGAGGTCGTCCGGCGTTCACTGACCGCATCGTCGGCGAAGATGTCGTCGATCTCGTCGCGGCGCCGGCGCGAGCTCAGCTTGCGGACGTTGGGTCGCTCGCGGTAGCTGTCCTGAAGATCGACCTCCGGCTCGGCGTAGGGCTCGATCTCCTCGTCGTCATAGTGGTCGTCCTCGGCGAGGCCGAAATAGACGAGTGTGCGGTGCCAGGTGTCTCGAAAGGCCATATGCGTTGTGTCGTTTCGCGCAGACGCGAGGTTTCCCTGCCGGGATTATGGCGCGCCGTCGTAAAGGGTTGTACCCAGACGCACGATCGTGGCGCCTTCCTGCACCGCCACGACGTAGTCCTGGCTGGTGCCCATCGACAGTTGATCCAGCCCGTGACGGGCAGCGAGTTCTGCCAGCGCCGCGAAATGGGGACGGTTGTCCTCGGCCCGCGAGGCCAGCGGAGGCATCGTCATCAGCCCCACCACCGCCACCGTACAGCGCTCGATGAATCCGGGCAGCTCGTCCGGGGCGATGCCGCTCTTGCCGGCCTCGCCGGCGACGTTGACCTCGATCAGCACCCGTGTCTGCTCGGTGCCATGCCGGGCCAGCTGGTGTAGCACCGAGTCGCTGGCCACCGATTGGATGTAGCGGACATGCGGGAGGACATCTCGTACCTTGCGGCTCTGGAGATTGCCGATGAAGTCCCAGGTGAACCGCCCGGGGATGGCGGCCGTCTTGGCCAGGAGATCCTGGGCCCGGTTCTCCCCCACCACCGTCACGCCCGCGTCGGCGAGGGTCTCGAGCTCGTCGACCGGGACGTACTTGACCGCCGCCAGGATCTCGACCCCCGCCGGGTCGCGGCCGGCGTCGGCGATCCGCTCGCGGACCCGGGCGAGGTTGGTGCGCACGTGCTCGGCGCTCAGCCCGTGGATCAGCTCAACCACGCGACTCCCGCCTGGCGCCCGGTGACGCCGTGCTCGCGCCGGTGTGAGAACAGCAGGGAAGGATCGCCGCAGATCGTGCACAAGCCGAGGTCGTGCACGTCTCCCACGCCGCTGAGCTCCAGCTCGTGACGAGCGATCGCCTTGAGGTCGAGGTTGCGACCGCGGTGAACGCTCGCCGAAGCGCCGGCGAATTCAGCGTGCACCTCGGCTCCGACCTCGTAGCAGCAGGCGCCGGCCCCCGGGCCGATGGCGGCGGCGAACGGACCGCGGGCGCCCAGCTCCCGCAACGCCTGCACTCCCGCGGCGACGATGCCCGCCTGCAATCCGCGCCATCCGGCGTGCAGCATCGCGACCGCCCCCGGGCCCGACACCGCGATCGGCAGGCAGTCGGCGCTCAACGCCGCCAGGGCGACGCCCGCCGTGCGGGTGACCTGCCCGTCGGCGTGGGGCAGGTCTCCGGGCTCGGCGGTTCTCGAGCGCTCGGCACCGGCCAGGCTCACCTCTTGCACGCGGGCGCCGTGCACCTGCCGTACGAACGTCAACGTGCCGGGGAGCCGTGACTGCAGCGTGTCACGGTTGCGCTGCACGGCCAGCGGGTCGTCGTCGGTGAGGCGCCCCAGGTTCAGGCTCGCGTAGGGCCCGGCCGAATGTCCCCCCCGGCGGGTCGTGAACACCGCCTTCGCGCCGGGCAGGTCGATCGCGAAGTGCTCGCCCCAGCTGTAGAACGGCGCGCGCGGGCTCATCTCGCCTGCAGGCTACCCGCTGCCCCCGGCGGCTCGGAGCGCCTCGGCGAGCTCGGCCTGATGCCCCTCGGCGCGCCCGTCGAGCTTGGCCGCCAGCGCCGACCGCAGCCCGCGGCCGATCGCCGGGCCGGGCGGCACGCCGGCGTGCAGCAGATCCCGGCCGTCGATCTCCAGGCGGACGTGGCGCAGCGAGTCCAGCCACTGCCGGGCTTGGCCCTCGGGGCCGAGCGCCCCGGCCAGCGCCACCAGCTCGGGCGGCGCTCCCCTGGCGTGATCTGCCACCTGAGACGGCGTCTGCGCTCGCTCGAGCTCGGCCGCGAGCCTGCGTGCGCCGGTGGCGGCGGCGATGATCGCATCTCGCTCGGCGGCCTCGAAGGCCAGCGCGTCGAGCCACTCGGCCAGCTCAGCCGGCGCCAGGTCCATCGACGCCGCCGCCAGCGCGAGCACGGCCCGGTCGCCATCCGGCGGCAGCAGTTCCAGCGCGCGTCGGGCCAGCTCCGGGTCGCGGAGACCGAAGCCGGGCGCGAGCGCTGCGTCGAGCCCGAGCTCAGCCAAGCTCTCCAGGGCCGTCACCGGGTCCGTTTCACGGCCGAGGAGGCGCAGCTCGGTACCGATGCGAGGGCCGGTGACGGTCCGCAGGGCGCCATCGGCGACCGCCGAGCGCAGCAGTTGACGCGTGTGAGGCTCGATCTCGAAGCCGAGACGGCTGGCGTAGCGGGCGAGCCGGAGCAGGCGGGTGGGGTCGTCGGCAAAGCTGGCGTCGTGCAGAACCCGTAGCCGCCCCGCCCGGAGGTCCTCGGGGGCGGGCCGGTGGAAGATCAGGTCTCCCGCCTGCGCCCCGCCGATCGCCAGCGCCATCGCGTTGACGGTGAAGTCGCGGCGATCGAGATCCTCATCGAGGCCGGCGGGCTCGACGACCGGGAGCGCCCCCGGCCGGGGATAGGTCTCCCGGCGCGCTCGCGCGAAGTCATAGCGCCGGCCATCCAGCTCGACCCGGTAGGTGCCGAAGCGAGCGTGACCGCGACCGTCAGCCCCGACCGAGGCCAGCACGGCGCCGAGGTCCCCGTCCACCACCAGATCGAGGTCAAGCGGCTCGGCACCGAGCATCAGGTCCCGGACTGCCCCTCCCACCAGGTAGACGCCCTCCAGCCGTGGCGCTCGCGCGAGCAGCGGCGCTGCCGCCGGCAGGGAGCGGAAGCGTGCCAGCAACGAGTCGGCGGAGGGGTTGCCCACAGGTCTGAATCATCGCGCCACCTCCGGCGGGCGGGGCCGACGCGGGTGGATCCCCATTAGCATGGCCGCCATGCCGAGTCCCGGATCGCGGCAATGGCTGCGGCGGGGGCTGGTCGCGGCGGCGGTCGTCGTGGTGGCGCTGGGCGGCGTGGCGGCGTTCATCCTGTCGCACGCCCCCGGCAACGTCTCCCATCCAGACCTCCAGTTCACGCGCCCTAGCACCACGACCGCACCGGTGCGCAAAGCCCCGCCCGCTGTGGTGGTCGACAAGTTCCAGTGGCCGTGGTACGGCTACGACAACGGCCGTACCCGTTTCCTGCAGACGCCGGCCAGGCTGGCTCCCCCGTTGCGCATCGGTTGGCACTTCTTCGACGGGGCCCTGCTCGAGTTCCCCCCGGTGATCGATCGCCAGAGGCTCTACACGCTCGACGACGACGCCGACGCGAAGGCCATCAACGCGGTCACCGGTCGCCAGATCTGGCAGCACAAGGTGGGAACGCTCGCCGCCAGCTCGCCCGCGGTCGCGGACCAGGCGGGGCTGGTGCTGATGCCGGTCCTGTCCACCGCGGGCCACGCGCCGGGCGCCGGCCGGTTCGTGGCGCTGTCGATGAAGACGGGACGAATCGTCTGGTCGCGGCCCCTGGGGCCGGGAAGCGAATCCTCGCCGATCGTCAACGGCAACACGGTGTACTACGGCGACCAGGGAGGCACTCTCTACGCACGTCGGATCACTGACGGGCATCTGTTCTGGACCTACCACGCCAGCGGCGCGATCAAGGGCGGGCCGGCCCTGGCGTCGGGCGTCCTGTATTTCGGGGACTACGCCGGTCGCGCCTACGCGGTGCGAGCCGGCAACGGACGTCAGGTCTGGGCCGTGGGCACCAACGGGGCACACTTCGGCTTTGGCTCGGGACAGTTCTACTCCACCCCGGCGGTTGCCTTTGGGCGCGTCTACATGGGCAACACCGACGGGCGCGTGTACTCCTTCGGCGCCCGCACCGGCGCGCTGGCGTGGGCCACGGCGACGGGCGCCTACGTCTACGCCTCAGCCGCGGTGGCCAACCCGCCCGGTCTCGGACCGACCGTCTACGTCGGCTCCTACGACGGCCATCTGTACGCGTTCAACGCCCAATCCGGGGCCATCCGCTGGTCCCACGCCGCGGGTGGCAGGATCTCCGGTTCGGCGACCGTGCTCGGGAGGGTCGTCTACTACGCCAACCTCGGCGCCAAGACGACGGCGGGACTCGATGTGGTCACCGGCCGGCAGGTGTTCTCGTTTCACGACGGGGCGTTCAACCCCGTCATAGCCGACTACCACGCCATCTATCTGGTCGGCTACAACACCATCTATCAGCTGCTTCCGGTCCCGTCGGCGCCGCCCAAGCCAAAGTCGGCGAACCATCGGCATCGATCCGGATCCAAGCCTCGCCGGCAGGGCGCCAGGGCCACCTCCCGCCGCAGCCCACGCGGCTCTCACCGATCGCACTCGCGCCGCAGCCAACCCCGGCGCGCCCGGCCCCGACGCTCACCACCGGGCCATAAGCGCACGCCGACGCGCAAGTAACCGCCCACCGGAACGGACGTTCCGGCAGCCCTGCTATCATACTGAGTCTATGCGTTGTCGTAGTGGAAGCCACTGTCAGCATCCGGCCGAGAAGGGCCGGCGGTTCTGCGCGGAGCACGCGGCAGAGCTCGATCGCATGCGCGAAGAGCTCAAAGATGCCGCAGCCGCCCGCATCGGTCGGGGCCGGCCCAAGCGGTCGTCGACATGCTGTCGTCCCGGCTGCTACGAGCCTCGCGTCCCGCCCGCCGCGTACTGCGATACGTGCGCTGCGGCCGGCTACGTAGAAGAAGCCGCCTAACCGCGGCCGGCTCGCAGTCGAGTCTCAACAAAACTGCATCTGCGCCCCACGGGCCGCGAGACTTCGCGGCCGTCAGCGGGCGCGCTTCGGAGCCCCGCGGTCAGCCACCGGCGTTCGACGCTGGGTCCGGCAGGCGCACCGCGATCCCGTCGCGGGCGAGTTGACGCTTGACCTCGTCGACGGTGTGGTGGCCGTAGTGGAAGATCGAGGCGCACAGGACCGCATCGGCGCCCGCGTGCAGAGCCGCGGTGAGATCGCTCAGCTCGCCCGCGCCACCGGAGGCGATCACCGGCACAGCGACAGTCCCCGCCACCGCCGCCGTCAGGGCCAGGTCGTAGCCGGAGTTGGTGCCATCGCGGTCCATGCTGGTGAGCAGGATCTCCCCCGCCCCACGTTCGGCCGCCTCCCGGGCCCACGCCACGGCGTCACGACCGGTGGGGGTGCGCCCGCCGGCCAGATGGGCCTCCCAGCCTCCCCGCCGGTCTGATTTGGCGTCGATCGCGACGACCACGCACTGCACGCCGAACGTGCCGGCGAGCTCGTCGATCAGCTCCGGGCGCAGTATCGCGGCTGAATTGACCGATACCTTGTCGGCGCCCGCGTCGAGCACCGCCTGCGCGTCGGCGATGCTGCGAACTCCGCCCCCGATCGTGAACGGGACGAACAGCTGGTCGGCGGCACGTCGGGCCAGCTCGACCACCGTCGCGCGCTTGTCCGATGTGGCGGTGATGTCGAGGAACACGAGCTCGTCGGCTCCGTCGGCGTCATAGCGCGCCGCGAGCTCGACCGGATCGCCCGCGTCGCGCAGGTCGACGAATCCCACGCCCTTGACCACCCGGCCCCCGTCCACGTCCAAGCAGGGGATCACCCGCTTGTAGTGCATCAGCTCATCGCTCCCGGGCTACCGTCCGCGGCGCGGAGGTCGAGCGCCGCCTGCGCCTCGGCCACCCCGAAGCGCTCCTCATACAGAGCCGTGCCGACGATCACCCCGGTCAGGTTGACCTGACGCAGTCCCGCCAGCGCCCGCAGGTCGGCCACCGACGCGATCCCACCCGAGTAAACGAACGACCCGCGGACCAGGCTCGCGATCCGCGCCACCTCCTGGAGGTCGGGACCGCTCAGGGTGCCATCGCGCTGGATGTTGGAGTAGACGAACCTCTGGACTCCTCGGCGACCCAGGCTCTCGATCACCGACTGCACGGGAATCGCCGTCTGCTCGGTCCAGCCCGACGCGGCCAGCCGGCCGTCGCGAGCGTCGACCGACACCACCAGGCGCTCTCGATACCCCGCGATCACCTCGTCGAGAAAATCGATATCGCGCATCGCGGCTGTGCCGAGCACCACCCGGGTCGCTCCGGCCGCCAGTGCCTCGCCCACCGCTTTCGCGTCTCGCAGGCCGCCGCCGACCTGCACCGGCACCTGCACCGCGGCGGTGATGCGCCGCACGTGATCGAGGTTGGCCGGCGCCCCGCTGCGGGCTCCGTCGAGGTCGACCACGTGCAGCGCTCGAGCGCCGGCATCGACCCAGCGCCGGGCCGCGTCGAGCGGATCGGCGTCGTACACCTTGCGCTGATCGAAGTCGCCCCGACGCAGCCGCACCGCCTTGCCGTCGAGGATGTCGATGGCTGGAAGGACGATCATGCGCAAGCAGCGAGGGGCTTGGCCGGCAGGACGATCATGCGCGCGTGGCCGCGGCCGGCGGGGGCGCGGCGACCTCGGCGGCGCGGCACATCCCCACGAAGTTCTCCAGCATCCGCAGCCCGTGCGCCGATGACTTCTCGGGGTGAAATTGAACCCCGAGCACGGATCCCCGCGCCACGATCGTCGCGAACCGCTCGCCGTAGACGGTGGTGCCGACCACGTCGTCGCGGTCGCGGGGACGGACGGCGAGCGAGTGCACATGGTAGAAGGGACACCCGGCCGCGGGAAGCCCCTCGGTCAGTGGCGAAGGCCGCTCGAAGCTGACCTCGTTCCAGCCGATGTGCGGGATCCGCAGGCCGCCGCTGGAGAGCCGGCTCACCTCTCCGGGGATCAGCCCCAGCCCGTCGGTCGACGCGAGCTCATCCGAGCGCTCGAACAGCAGCTGCATGCCCAGGCAGATGCCCAGCACGGGTGTGCCCGCAGCCGCGCGGGCTCCGATCAGCTCGTCGAGCCCCAGCTCGCGCAGGTTGCGCATCGCCAGCGGGAAGGCGCCGACGCCGGGAACGACCAGGCCGGACGCGGCGCGCAGGAGATCGAACTCAGCGGTGATCGCCGCCCGCGCGCCCACGTGCTCGAACGCCTTCTGGACCGAGCGCCGGTTTCCCATTCCGTAGTCGACGATCGCGATCAGGGGCGGGGGGCTCATGTCAGCGTGCCCTTGGTGCTCGGAACCCCGCGCTCGGTGGGGTCGAGCGAGACCGCCGCCCGGAGCGCCCGGGCCGTCGCCTTGAACGCCGCCTCGATGACGTGGTGGGCGTTGGTCCCGGTCTCGACGGTTATGTGCAGGGTCAGCTTCGCGTTGTTGGCCAGGGCGCGGAAGAACTCCTCCGCCAGCTCGTGATCGAAGTTCCCGATCGCTCCCGCCGGGAGCGTGGCCTCAAACGCGCACAGCCCGCGGCCCGAGATGTCGATCGCGCACGATGCCCGCGACTCGTCCATCGGCACCGTGGCCTGCCCGTAGCGCGAGATCCCCGCCCGGTCGCCGAGTGCCCGGTCCAGCGCCTGACCCAGGCAGATCCCGACGTCCTCGACCGTGTGGTGAGCGCCGGTCTGAAGGTCGCCGCTGGCCCGAACCGACAGGTCCATGCGGCCGTGACGGGCCATGAGATCAAGCATGTGATCGAAGAACCCGACGCCGGTGGCACGCTCACCGGCGCCGACACCGTCAAGCCTGAGCTCGAGGTGGACTTCCGTTTCGGCCGTCTGGCGATCGATCTGCGCGGCGCGCGACATCAGCTGCCATTCTCGCGAATGCGCGCCTCCATCGATCGCGCGTGGACCTCGAAGCCCTCGGCCCGGGCCACCGGGGCAGCGTCTCGCGCCAGCCCGGCGGCGGCGTCGCCGATCCGAACCACGGTGAACCGGCGGCGGAAATGCAGCGGGGACAGCGCCGAGGCGAAGCGCGCCGCGCCGTTGGTCGGCAGCACGTGATTGGAGCCGGCGATGTAATCGGCGAACGCCGTGCCGCTGTCGCGACCCACCAGCACGCAGCCGGCGCGGGTGATCCGGGGGGCCAGCCGCTCGGACTCCTCACCCACCAGCTGGAGATGCTCGGGGGCAAAGGTCTCACTGATCGAGAACGCGTGCTCCAGCTCGGCCACCTGCACCAGGCGGATTACCGCTCCGGTCTCGGGCTGATCCGCGATCCGCTCGGCCAGCCCGTCGATCAGCTCGCCGCCCGGCGACATCGCGACCACCAGCGAGCCGTCGCCGTGCTCGGCCTGGGCCAGGAGGTCAAGCGCCAGGGTCTCCACGTCGGCGTCACCGTCGGCGATCACCAGCAGGTCGCTGGGGCCCGCGAACCCATCGATCCCCACCTGTCCGGACACCTGCCGCTTGGCCTCCTGGACGTAGAGGTTCCCGGGCCCGACGAGCACGTCGACCGGCGTGACGGTCTCGGTCCCGTAGGCCAACGCGGCGATTGCCTGTGCCCCGCCCATCCGGTAGACGACCGAGGCTCCGGCCAGCCGGCAGGCGCCGAGCACGGCCGCGTTGACCTCACCATCGCTGCCGGGTGGGGCGCACACCGCGACCTCCTCGACGCCGGCGACGCGCGCGGTGACCGTGCCCATCACCACGGTGCTGGGATACGGGGCGCGTCCGCCGGGCACGTAGACGGCCGCCGACCTGACCGGCGTCTCGCGCAACGTCACCTCGTGACCCTCGAAGGACACCGTGCTATCGGTGCTCAGAGCGGCCTCCGCGACACGCCGCACGTTGGCGATCGCGCGCTCCAATCCGGCGCGGACGTCCTCGTCCAGGCGCTCGCTGGCGGTGTCGAGCTCGGCGTCGGGCACCTGCAGCGCCGCCGGCGTCGTACCGCCGGTGTCGAACTGCCGGGTGTAATAGCGCAGCGCGTCGTCGCCGCTGGCGCGCACCCGGGCGATTATCTCCGCCACCTTCTCCTCTACCGATTCGGGCGCGGCGATCAGCGACCGCAGCTCCTGCGCCAGCACCTTGGTGTCGCCCGCCAGCGTCAGGCGCTCACACTGCACCGAGACGCTCCAGCAGACCGTCGATCTGCGCGGCCCGCAGCTTGTGGGCGACGGGGTTGGCGATCAGCCGCGCGGTGCACACCGCTATCTCCTCGCGCACCACGAGCCCGTTCTCCCGCAGAGTTGATCCGGTGGCGGTGAGGTCGACGATCGCCTCCACCAACCCGGTCAGCGGAGCCAGCTCCACCGAGCCCTTGACCTCGACGATCTCTGCCTGGCGGCCGGTCTGGAGGAAGTGTCGAGCCGCGATCCGCGGGTACTTGGTGGCGATCCGCACCACACCCAGCCGTCGCAGCGCCTCGGCCGCGCGGTCCTCGCCCGCGACCCCCGCGAGCACCATCCGGCAGCGGCCGTAGCCCAGGTCCAGCAATTCGTAGACCTCGCGCTCTGACTGCTCCATCAACACGTCCTTGCCGGTAACGCCGAGATCCGCGGCGCCGGCCTCGACGTAGGTCGGCACGTCGGATGGACGCATCGTCACGATTCCGCTGTCCTCGAACAGCAGCTTGCGGTCGTTCTCGCGAACCTCGCGGGTATCGATCCCCAGCCGATCGAGGAGGTCAAGCGTACCGGCGAACAGAGCGCCTCGCGGGACGGCGATCCGCAGGCCGTTCACCAGCCACCGCCGCGCGCTCGAGTGGTCGCGTTCTTCTCCTCGCCGGTCAGCGCGATGTGCAGCCGCTCCACGTTGAGCGCGAACCCCACCGCCGGCATCGGGCGGCCGAAGGCTCCGAGCAGCTCGTCATAACGGCCACCGCTGCCGATCGGGACCCCGTAGGCGGGGTCATAGACCTGGAACACGGCGCCGGTGTAGTACCCCAGGCTGCGTACCAGCCCGAGGTCGAAGATGATTCGCTCCGCGACCTCCGGCGCCAGCAGCGCCTGGACCTCGCGCATGCCGGCCAGCGCGGTGTGCAGCGCGCCCGACAATCCCTCCAACACCTCCGGCCCGCCCCGTGTGCGCGGCACCCGCAGCAGCAGCTCGGCGTCCTCCGCGGGCAGCCCCAGCGCCCGGATCTCGCGTTCCACCCCCACGAAGTCCCCGTCGGCCAGCTCGGTCACGATCCGCTCACGACACGCCGTCTCAACCCCCATCGCGTCGAGCAGCGAGGGATATAGGGATGCATCCCCGAGGCCGATGCGGAAGGTCTCGAGACCGGCGGCGTCGAGTGCCGCGCACAGCACGCCGAGCACCTCCGCGGTTCCCTGGGAGCCGGGCGACCCGATCAGCTCGACGCCGGCCTGCAGGAACTCGCGGGATTGGCCCCTCTGCGGCCGGACCCCCCGGTAGGCGTGCGCGAAGTAGCAGAATCGCAGCGGCGGCTCGGCCTGCCCGTAGCGTGTGGCCACCAGCCGCGCGATCGGGACGGTCATGTCCGGCCGCAGCACCAGGACGTTGCCCTGCTCGTCGAACATCCGGTAGGCGGGACGTCCGGCGGCCATCTCCACGCGCGCGAACGTCGCCTCGTACTCGAGCGCCGGCGTGTAGACCTCGCCGTAGCCGGCCCGCTGGAAGACCGCGCTCACCCGTTCGGTCATCGCCCGTAGCTCGCGCATCTCGTCGGGCAGCACGTCGCGTGTGCCGCTGGGGATGCGATCGATCATCGGGCTGAGATCGCCGGTGCGCCCCGGGGCGCTCACGCCGGAATCGGCGCGTCTTCTGTCCGTGTGATGCGCGCGCCCAGGTCCCGCAGCCGCTCGTCGATCCGCTCGTAGCCGCGGTCGATCTGGCCGATGTTGCCGATCTCGGTGGTGCCGTCGGCGCACAGGGCTGCGATCAGCATCGCCATGCCTGCCCGGATGTCAGGCGAATCGACTCGGCTGCCGCGCAGCGGCCGCGGTCCGGTCACGATCGCCCGATGGGGATCGCAGATCGTGATCGCGGCTCCCATCATCACGAGCTTGTCGGTGAAGAACAGCCGGTTCTCGAACATCTTCTCGTGGATCAGCACCGAGCCGTCGGCCTGGGTGGCGAGGGCGAGGGCGATGCTGGTCAGGTCGGCCGGGAACGCCGGCCACGGGCCGTCCTCGACCTTGGGCGTATGTTCGCCGGCGTCGTTGCGGATCACCAGGCGCTGGTTGCCGGGCACGATCACGTCGGAGCCGTGTACCTCGCTGCGCAGTCCGAGCCGTTCGAACACCAGCCTGATCATGCGCAGGTCGGCGGGAACGGTGTCCTTGACGATCAGCTCGCCACCGGTGACGCCGGCCAGCGCCATCAGCGAGCCGATCTCGATGTGATCAGGCGCGATCGTATGCGTGCAGCCGCGCAGGCTGCCGGTCCCGTGCACGGTCATCACGTTCGATCCGATGCCGTCGATCGCGGCGCCCATCGTGACCAGCATCCGCGCCAGGTCCTGAACGTGCGGCTCGGAGGCCGCGTTGCGGATCACCGTCGGCCCGCGGGTCAGTGCCGCCGCCATCAGCGCGTTCTCGGTCGCCATCACCGAGGGCTCGTCCATCAGGAAGTCACACGGGCTGAGCCCCAGCGGCGGCGCCGAGAGCACAATGTCCTCCCGCCTGGCGTCGACCACCGCGCCGAGCGCGCGGAATGCGTCGAGGTGGGGATCGAGACGCCGACGGCCGATCACGTCGCCGCCCGGCGGCGGCATGCGCGCGGCCCCGAACCGGCCGAGCAGCGGGCCGGCGAGCAGGAACGACGCCCGGATCCGCTCGGCCAGGGTGCGGTCGACCTCGGTGCATTCGACGCTCGAGCTGTCGACCAGCACCTCGCTGGTACCGAGCCATTCCACGCGCGCACCGAGCGTCCGCAGCAGCATCACCATCGCCTCGACGTCGCTGATCCGCGGCACATTGCGCAGGATCACCTCGTCGGCGGTGAGCAGACAAGCGGCGAGGATCGGCAGCGCACCGTTCTTGTTTCCGGCCGGCGTGATCGTGCCCGACAGCGGCACTCCGCCTTCGATTACGAACTTCTCCAGGGTGATCGACTCCGCTCGGTTGGCCTGCGGTTGCGAGCGCCCCAGCGTAGCTGGTGGCGGCGCCTGGTTGGCCTCTGGTCCGGAGGGCTCCAGCGTACCCGGGAGGCGCGCCGGTTGAGACGTCGCGCGCCCCGAGCGCTGAGCTAGGGTAACGGCCATGCAGCTTGAGAATTCGCGCAATGACGCCTGGACCCTCCTTTGCGAATGGACTGAATCCGACTCGCTGCGACGTCACATGCTGGCGGTCGAGGCGGCGATGCGTGCCTATGCGCCGCGGTTTGACGGCGATCCGGACCTGTGGGGCCTGACCGGCCTGCTCCACGACCTCGACTATGAGCGCTATCCGGACCTCGCCGACGGGCACCCGCGCTATGCCATGGCCGAGCTCGAGCAGCGCGGATATCCCCCTGAGCTGATCCGGGCCGTGGGCTCCCATGCGGACTACCTCGAGGTGGCCCGCGAGACGCCGATGGAGAAGACGCTGTACGCGGTCGATGAGCTGTCGGGGTTCATCCTCGCCTGCGCCTACGTGCGGCCCGAGGGACTGGTCGGCATGACCCCTAAGTCGGTCAACAAGAAGCTCAAGACGCCCGCCTTCGCCGCCGCCGTCAGCCGCGACGACATTCGCCGCGGGGCCGACGACCTCGGGGTCGACTTCACCGAGCACCTCACGATCGTGATCGGGGCCCTGACCGAGCGGCGCTCTGAGCTGATGCCCGCGCCTGCCCCCGCGGCCGGCTCGACCCCTCGGCTCTGAGGCATTCACCCGTGTCGGATGCGCCGGTCCAGATCGTGGTGCTGGCGGGAGACCAGACCGGACAGGAGCTGCTCGAGCAGGCGCTGCGGTTGCTCGAGCCCGATCTGCTCGGGCTGGATCTGGACCTGCTGCGCTTCGATCTGTCGCTGGACAGCCGCCGGACCTCGGGCAACCGCGTCGTGATCGAGGCGGCGGAGGCGATGCGAGAAGCGGGACTCGGTTTGAAGGCGGCCACGATCACGCCCGAGGGGGCCGACGACGTGGGATCGCCCAACCGCATCCTGCGTGAACAGGTCGACGGAAAGGTGATCGTGCGCACCGGCCGGCGGCTGCCCGGCGTAACGCCGATCGCCGGAGTGCACCATCCGATCTCGGTCGTACGGATGGCGGTCGAGGACGCCTACGGGGCCGAGCAGTGGCGCGAGGGCCCGGCGGGTGCGCCTGAGGAGGTGGCCTATCGCAAGGAGCGGATCACCCGCTCCACCTGCCGCGCGGTGTCGGAATACGCGTTCCGTACGGCCGCGAAGATGGGCGCCCGGGTCTACGGCGGCCCGAAGTGGACGGTGTCGCCAACCTACGAGGGAATGCTCAAGGAGGAGCTCGACGCCGCGGCGGGACGCTGGCCGGAGATCGACTACCGGCCCGTGCTGATCGACGCTACCTATGCCGGTCTGATCTCCGGGGCCACCGACGCCCCGCTGGTGATCCCGGCGCTGAACCGTGACGGCGACTGCCTGTCGGATCTCGTGCTGCCGATGTTCGGCTCGATCGCCGGCGCCGAGTCGGTGCTGCTGGCCTTCGACGATAACTACGACACCCGGGTCGCGATGGCCGAGGCGCCGCACGGGACCGCCCCGGCGCTGCTGGGCAAGGACCTGGCCAACCCCCTGGCCATGATCCTGGCCTGCGGGGCGCTGCTACGACACGCGGCGGAACGCCACGGCCGCGCCTGCGAACGTGCCTCGCGGGCGATCTACGAGGCGGTGCTCGAGACGATCGCGGCCGGGATCAGGACGCCCGACCTCGGTGGCCACGCCGGGACGACTGAGTTCACGACGGCGGTGACCGAACGGGTCGCGACCAAGCTCGAGGTCTGGTCGTCGCTGGGCTCTTAGTGGCGCGGGCCATGCGCTCGGCGTGGTCGCTGAAGCGCAAAGGCATTCCGTCCGATCGGTATCCTAGTCTTGCGAACATATGTTCCAGTCTTCCGGTAAACGACTGCGCGCATTACTGAGCCGATTCGATGACGTGCTCGGTGACCCGCCGGCGCAGACACCCCATCCGCACCGCCGCCCGGTGCGCATAGATTTCGCCCGCCGCGGCGGCTCGGTCGCACCGCGCCCCGCTCACTGCCTCTCCCCCGTACGCCCGGCCCCCGAGCGCGAGCGCCGCGGGCAGCTGCAGTAGCGCGCGGCCACGGCAGCCACCAAGGGTCGCTGCCTGAGCGCGGCGGTCACCGCAGGCACCATGCTGGGCGTGCCTCGAGACAGCGGATCTCGGGAGAGTGCGGACCTAGCCGAACAGCGCGTGGACTCCGAAGATCGCATCCGAGGGATAGCCGCTGGTCTGGGTGGATCCGGAGGACGCCAGGCCGAACGCGACCGCCACGAAGGTGCCCAAGCCGAGTATCAGGCAGATCAGCAGGAGGATGAGCACCTGCGGGTTGGCGCGGAGGAAGTCGGCGAGCGGCCGCACCCCAACGATGCTGTCACGAATCGACCGAAGCAAGGGTCCGTGGCAAGATGACCGGATGACTACTTCCAGTAATGACGGGGAACCGATCACCGAAGCGGGACTCGTGGCGCTCAAGGCCGAGATCGGCCAGCTCGAAACCGTGGCCCGTCGGGAGATGGCGGCCCGGATCCTGACCGCGCGCGGCCACGGCGATCTCAAGGAGAACGCCGAATATCACGCCGCCAAGGAGGACCAGGCGGTGCTGGAGACGCGCATCCAGCGGCTGCGCCAGCGTCTGCGCAGCGCCGTGGTGGTGGACACCGAGCCGCACGACGACACCTTCTCGTTCGCCCGCTTGGCCGAGGTCCGCGACGAGGGGACCGGAGAGCTTCACACCTGGACGATCGTCGGGCCGACCGAGGCTGACCGGGCCAGCGGCAAGCTGTCCTCCGAATCTCCCGTGGCCCGGGCCCTGCTGGGCCGCGCGGCCGGGGAAACGGTTGAGGTCCCGACGCCGCGCGGCGTGCGCCGGCTCAAGATCGAGCGCTTCGTCGACGCCTCCGCGTAACGCCGCAGCTACCCCGCAGGTAATCGACGCGCCGCCCAGCGCCTGCCAGCCTGACCGTGTTCAACCACCCGTCAGGAGGCCCTGTGCAAGATCCTCATACCACCGTCCACACATATATCGCGATGTGGAACGAAACCGATCCGCAGCGCCGGCGAGAACTCGTCGGCAAGGTGGTCACCGACGACGCCAGCTACCTCGACCCGCTCATGGCCGGCAATGGGGCTGACGAGATCAGCGCGATGATCGCCGGAGCCCAGGAGCAGTTCCCGGCGCATCGATTCGAGCTCGTCTCCGGTCCCGATGCCCATCACGACCGGCTCCGCTTCACCTGGTCCCTCGCCCCGCTCAGCGGAGACCCGGTCGCGGTCGGTGTCGATTTCGCCACCGTCGCCGACGACGGGCGCATGCGAGCCATCACCGGCTTCCTCGAGCCCGCGAGTTGAGCAGCGACCAGGCGCGCTCCCGGGGCCGGCCTCGGGAGCGCGACCGCGGCCACGACGAGGAGCAGGTACGGCGGTTCTGTATTTATAATCCGTCCACCGTGAAGTTCGAGACCAAGCATCTGTGGTGGCGGCTGCGCATAGCGCAGTCCTGCTGAGTTTTGTCAACCGGGCTGCCCTCGAGCAGCCCGTCAACCTGCACTGCGGACATGCGACCGAGGGAGCCCAACCCAGAGGAGACGACATGTCCTACATCGAGTCACACGCTGTTGCCGACCGCGCTCCCGCGATCATCGAGACACAAGCGCGATCGTCAGCGCTTGAACAACGGCTCCAGACGGACCCGTCGGCGCATCGCATCCTGACGGGCGATCGGCCGACCGGGCCGCTTCACATCGGCCATTACTTCGGGACGCTGCAGAACCGAGTACGCCTGCAGAACCTCGGCGTGGATCTACTCGTGCTCGTCGCCGATTACCAGACGATCACGGACCGCGACAGCCCGGCCTCGCTGCCGCGCGATGTCGAGGAATTGGTCGCCGACTACCTGGCGGTCGGGATCGACCCGAGCCGCTCGGCCATCTTCGCCCACTCTCAGGTCCCGGGGCTCAACCAGCTCGTGCTGCCCTTCTTGAGCCTGGTCAGCGTTGCCGAACTCGAGCGCAATCCCACGGTCAAGGCAGAGCGCGCCCAGACCGGGACGCCGGCGACATCCGGGCTGATGTTCACCTATCCCGTCCACCAAGCGGCTGACATCCTGTTCTGCCGGGCCACGGTCGTGCCGGTCGGTAAGGATCAACTCCCCCACCTGGAGCTCACCCGCATGATCGCTCGCCGGTTCAACCAGCGCTACAGCCCGGCCCGGCCGTTGTTTCCCGAGCCCGAACCACTGCTGAGCGACGCGCCGCTGATCCTCGGGACCGACGGTCAGAAGATGAGCAAGAGCCGCGGCAACGCGATCGCCCTCAGCGCCACCGAGGACGAGACCGCCCGGTTGATCCGCGGCGCCAGGACCGACCGCCACCGGCACATCTCCTATGAGCCGTCGCGGCGCCCCGAGGTGTCGAACCTCGTCCTGTTGGTGGCGCTGTGCCAGGACCGAGACCCTCGGCACGTGGCCGAGGAGCTCGGCGATGCCGGCAGCGCGGCCCTCAAGCGCGTGGCGACCGAAGCGATCAACGAGCGACTACGTCCAATTCGCGCCCGGCGCGCCCAGTTGATCCGCGACCGCGGCCGATTGCGCGAAGTGCTCCAGGCCGGCAACGAAGTCGCCAACGCGTTCGCCGAGCAGACGTTGGACACGGTTCGTCAGCGCATGCACACCGTCTACTGACGATCCGCGCCTGGCCGCCGCCGCCTGCACCAGACTGAACCGAGATGCGGAAGAAAACCCCGCCCGTACCGCAAGGTACAGACGGGGCTGGATAAGAACCGGCGGCGACCTACTCTCCCAGGCCCTTGCGGGCCAAGTACCATCGGCGCTGAGGGGCTTAACGGCTCTGTTCGGAATGGGAAGAGGTGTTTCCCCCTCGCCATAGCCACCGGAAACGGGTAGAGACCGGGCTAAGCCGCTGGGCGGCTTAGCCTTGGGAGAAATCGCAGATTTCTCCTGCCCTCCGCGGGCCTTCAAAACTACACAGCGCCAATGCACGGATATCAAAAATCCGTCAAGCCCTCGACCCATTAGTACCGGTCTCCTACAGGTGTCACCACCCTTCCAGATCCGGCCTATCAACCTGGTGATCTTCCAGGGGTCTTACTCCCTCAAGGGGATGGGAGAGCTCATCTCGAGGCCGGCTTCCCGCTTAGATGCTTTCAGCGGTTATCCGATCCGCACGTAGCTAACCTGCGATGCCCTTGGCAGGACAACAGATACACCAGAGGTGCGTTCATCCCGGTCCTCTCGTACTAGGGACGAATCCTCTCAACTCTCCAACGCCCACGGCAGATAGGGACCGAACTGTCTCACGACGTTCTGAACCCAGCTCGCGTACCGCTTTAATGGGCGAACAGCCCAACCCTTGGGACCTACTACAGCCCCAGGATGCGACGAGCCGACATCGAGGTGCCAAACCGGGCCGTCGATGTGGACTCTTGGGCCCGATAAGCCTGTTATCCCCGGAGTACCTTTTGTCCGTTGAGCGACGGCGCTTCCACTTGCTACCGCCGGATCACTAAGGCCTGCTTTCGCACCTGCTCGACCTGTCGGTCTCACAGTCAAGCTCCCTTACTGCCTTTACACTCTACGCACGATTTCCGACCGTGCTGAGGGAACCTTTGCGCGCCTCCGTTACATTTTGGGAGGCGACCGCCCCAGTCAAACTACCCACCTGTCACTGTCCAGCGCCCGGATTCACGGCGCACTGTTAGAGATCCAATACACCAAGGGTGGTATCTCAAGGTTGGCTCCACGCCAGCCGCAGCCGGCGCTTCCAAGCCTCCCACCTATCCTGAGCGAGATGCATCGAACCCCAATACCAAGTTGTAGTAAAGGTTCACGGGGTCTTTCCGTCTAGCCGCGGGTACTCGGCATCTTCACCGAGACTGCAATTTCACCGAGCCCCTCGTTGAGACAGCGTTCAAGTCGTTACGCCATTCGTGCAGGTCGGAACTTACCCGACAAGGAATTTCGCTACCTTAGGACCGTTATAGTTACGGCCGCCGTTTACCGGGGCTTAGTTTCGGTGCTTCGAGCCCGAAGGCCCTAACACCTCCACGTAACCTTCCGGCACCGGGCAGGCGTCAGCCCCTATACGTCGTCTTACGACTTAGCAGAGACCTGTGTTTTTGGTAAACAGTCGCTTGAACCTATTCACTGCGGCCCTCTCGGGCTCCACTCGCGAGGAGTTTCACCCTACTGGGGCGCCCCTTATCCCGAAGTTACGGGGCGATTTTGCCGAGTTCCTTAACGAGGGTTATCTCGATCACCTTAGTGTTCTCCACTTGCCCACCTGTGTCGGTTTTGGTACAGGCACGCGCGACCTCCCTAGAGGCTTTTCTCGGAGGCATGGCTTCCGGGACTCGCCGGCTTAGAGCCAGCTGGCATCGCACCTCGGGTTATGCGGCTCCGGATTTGCCTAGAGCCACCCCTACATGCTTACCCCAGGACGACCATCGCCTGGGATCCCATAGCCTTCCTCGTCCCCCCGTTCGGTCAAACGGTCGCGACGTGGTACGGGAATATCAACCCGTTGGCCATCGACTACGCCTTTCGGCCTCGCCTTAGGTCCTGACTAACCCTGAGCAGACGAACTTTACTCAGGAATCCTTGGGCAATCGGTGGAGGGGATTCTCACCCCTCTTTCGTTACTCATGCCGGCATTCTCACTTCCGGAGCCTCCACAGCTGACTTACGTCGCTGCTTCACTGGCGCCGGAACGCTCTCCTACCGCGCGATCGGTCTAAAAGACCTCACGCACCCGCAGCTTCGGTGACTAGCTTGAGCCCCGTTACATTGTCCGCGCTCGAACACTTGACCAGTGAGCTGTTACGCACTCTTTCAAGGGTGGCTGCCTCTAAGCCAACCTCCTGGTTGTCTGTGCATTCAAACATCGTTTACCACTTAGCTAGTACTTAGGGACCTTAGCTGGCGGTCTGGGCTGTTTCCCTTTTGACGCTGAAGTTTATCCCCCAGCAACTGACTCCCGGAGTAGCCGTGACGGTCTTCGGAGTTTGCCTGAATTCGGTAACCTGGTAGGGCCCCTAGTCCAAACAGTGCTCTACGGCCGCCACGGAATTTATCCGAGGCTATACCTAAATATATTTCGGAGAGAACCAGATATCACTGAGCTTGATTAGCCTTTCACTCCGACCCACAGGTCATCCGCCCAGTTTTTAACCTAGGTCGGTTCGGTCCTCCACGAGGTCTTACCCCCGCTTCAACCTGCCCATGGGTAGCTCGCTCAGCTTCGGGTCTACCGCCTACGACTATGTCGCCCTATTCGGACTCGCTTTCGCTACGGCTCCGCTCATCGCTTAACCTTGCCGCAGACGAGTAACTCGCCGGCTCGTTATGCAAAAAGCACGCGGTCACGGCACGAGGCCGCTCCCACCGCTTGTAGGCACGCGGTTTCAGGTACTATTTCACTCCCCTTCCGGGGTACTTTTCACCTTTCCCTCACGGTACTAGTCCGCTATCGGTCACCAAGGAGTACTTAGCCTTGGAGGGTGGTCCCCCCAGGTTCAGTCCGCGTTTCACGGGTGCGGACTTACTCAGGAACATCTGCGGAAGGTCATGCAGTTTCGTCTACGGGACGATTGCCCTCTTTGGTGCGCGGTTCCACACGCTTCGACTACCACATGACTTTGTAACTTCCGCCGAGCCGGTCACGACTCGGACCAGACGTCCTACAACCCCCGACGCGCAACGCGTGACCGCTTACACGCGTCGGGTTTGGGCTGATCCCCTTTCGCTCGCCACTACTCGGGGAGTCTCTTTTGATTTACTTTCCTCGGGGTACTGAGATGTTTCACTTCCCCCGCTTGTCCTCGCCACGCCTATGTGTTCAACGTGGGATAACGCCGCATTACCGACGTTGGGTTTACCCATTCGGGAATCCGCGGGTCAATGGCTATTCAGCGCCTAACCGCGGCTTATCGCAGCCGTTCACGCCCTTCTTCGACTCTTGGTGCCAAGGCATCCACCGTGTGCCCTTACTATCTTGACGGATTCGAATAATCCTTGGGAACTCGCAAAAGCGAAAGAGAAATCGAGATCTCTCTCAGGAGATTGGCAAAGCCAATCTCTAGCTCCCGGTGATCGGAGAAATTTGCATTTCTCCAGGTAAAGGCCCTGAAGCCTTCACCTAGATACCCGTTTCATTGGCTACTGTGCAGTTTTCAAGGTCCGCGAAGAGTGAGCCGTTTCGCGCGACGGCCCAGGACCGAGGTCTCTGAGCCGCCGGCGTAGGGCCGGTCTCTCAAAACTCAACAGCATGTGGTGCCAACTCGCAAGCGAGTTGGCCTTGGGAGAAATCAGATTTCTCCCGCCACTCGCTCAGAGGCGACACTGCCTCGCGAGAAAACTGGTTTTCTCGCAATGCAAACGGGCTCTGCCCGACTGCACAGGTTCGGTCGACATATCTAGTGACCGGTGGCGCTCGAGGAGCAGCCGGGGAGCTCACTGGGTGAACTCGGAAGCGGTGGCTTGCGCCACCGCGCCGGCTGCGTCGATGCCACTCGGTGCCCTCGGTTGGAGGGCTCCCTAGAAAGGAGGTGATCCAGCCGCAGCTTCCGCTACGGCTACCTTGTTACGACTTCACCCCAGTCACGAGCCCCACCTTCGACGGCTCCCTCCCAAAAGGGTTAGGCCACCGGCTTCGGGTGTTGCTCACTCCCGTGGTGTGACGGGCGGTGTGTACAAGGCCCGGGAACGTATTCACCGCGGCAATGCTGATCCGCGATTACTAGCAACTC
Source organism: uncultured Solirubrobacterales bacterium (assembly GCA_963792735.1). GTDB lineage: Bacteria > Actinomycetota > Thermoleophilia > Solirubrobacterales > Solirubrobacteraceae > Palsa-465. Next base: position 121,959 of record CAWBXK010000002.1, read on the forward strand.
CGCCTTCATGCAGGCGAGTTTCAGCCTGCAATCCGAACCGAGACGCGCTTTAAGGGATCCGCTCCACCTCGCGGTATCGCAACCCTCTGTACGCGCCAATGTAGCACGTGTGTAGCCCTGGACATAAGGGGCATGATGACTTGACGTCATCCCCACCTTCCTCCGGTTTGTCACCGGCAGTCTCGCATGAGTCCCCAACTAAATGCTGGCAACATGCGACGGGGGTTGCGCTCGTTGCGGGACTTAACCCAACATCTCACGACACGAGCTGACGACAGCCATGCACCACCTGTGATCCTGCCCCGAAGGGAAGCCGTGTTTCCACGGCGGTCAGGAACATGTCAAGCCCAGGTAAGGTTCTTCGCGTTGCGTCGAATTAAACCACATGCTCCGCTGCTTGTGCGGGCCCCCGTCAATTCCTTTGAGTTTTAGCCTTGCGGCCGTACTCCCCAGGCGGGGCACTTAATGCGTTAGCGTCGGCACGGAGGGAGTCGACACCCCCCACACCTAGTGCCCATCGTTTACAGCGTGGACTACCAGGGTATCTAATCCTGTTTGCTCCCCACGCTTTCGCGTCTCAGCGTCAGTACCGTCCCAGCGAGCTGCCTTCGCCATTGGTGTTCCTCCTGATATCTGCGCATTTCACCGCTACACCAGGAATTCCACTCGCCTCTTCCGGACTCTAGCTTGACAGTTTCCACCGGCATTCCAGGGTTGAGCCCTGGACTTTCACAGCAGACTTACCAAGCCGCCTACACGCTCTTTACGCCCAATGATTCCGGACAACGCTTGCCCCCTACGTATTACCGCGGCTGCTGGCACGTAGTTAGCCGGGGCTTCTTCTGAAGGTACCGTCACTCCAGCCGGCTATTCACCGGCGGAGCTTCGTCCCAACTGAAAGGGGTTTACAACCCGAAGGCCGTCTTCCCCCACGCGGCGTTGCTGCGTCACGCTTTCGCGCATTGCGCAAGATTCCCCACTGCTGCCTCCCGTAGGAGTCTGGGCCGTGTCTCAGTCCCAGTGTGGCTGATCGTCCTCTCAGACCAGCTACCCATCGTTGCCTTGGTGAGCCGTTACCTCACCAACAAGCTAATGGGCCGCGGGCCCATCCCGATGCGGAGGCCGAAGCTTCCTTTCCCCAGCAGCCTTGCGGCCGAAGGGCACATTCGGTATTAGCCCGAGTTTCCTCGGGTTGTCCCAATCATCGGGGCAGGTTACCCACGTGTTACTCACCCGTTCGCGGCTTTGCCCCAGGCCGAAGCCTGGTTCGTCGCTCCACTTGCATGTGTTAGGCACGCCGCCAGCGTTCGTCCTGAGCCAGGATCAAACTCTCCGTGAAGGGTGAATTGCCCAAGGGCAATTCACTGGGCAGATTGCCTAAAGGCAATCTGCGGAAGTCGGCGATCGATGATCGCCAACCCCTGTAGAGAGTCGTCAGGAATTTCGACCCGCTTCTCGCCGGCGACCTAAGTCACCGCCGATGGCGAGTCGGTCCTGGGTCGGCCCCTGGAGGGACTCGACCCTTGCACCCACACTGGGGAGCCCGAAGTACACGAAAGGGCTCCGGGGCGCAAGACGGGGTCAATCTTGGCACCGTCGTCCGAGGATCCCCGAGGGAATCGATCGTGCGACGGCGTCGAACCTGGACACACTCCTCGACCGAGTTTCGGTCGAAGGGTGCGCATGCTGTTGAGTTTTCAAAGACCGTCGCACCCTTCAGGAAGGTTGTCCTCCTCAAACGGCGCGCCCGAGACCTGACTGACCCCGGGGCGGACCGACGAGTATAGCGCCCGAGTCCGGCAGAGGCGGACTTTCTGCCCACGGCCGGCACCGGACGACGCTCGGCGCGCGATCAGCATACGACCTGGACGAGGACGGTGCGTTGCCGGGGCCGATCGTCGAAATCGATCAGCACGATCTGCTGCCAGGTTCCGAGCGCCAGGCGGCCGTCGATCACCGGAATCGTCTCCGAGGGGCCGATCAGCGCAGCCCGCAGATGGGCGTGGGAATTGGAATCGTGGTTGCGCCGGTTGTGCTCGTAGTCGCCCGCAGTGGGGATCAGGCGTTCCAACAGCGCCTGCAGGTCCACCACGCCCCCTGGCTCGTACTCCATGGTGGTGATCGCGGCCGTGGAGCCGACCACGAATACGGTGGCGACCCCCCGCTCGATCCCCGCCGTGGCCACCACGCGTGCGGCCCCCTCGGTGAGATCGACGGTATGGCCGTCCCCGTCCGTGGAGAGGCGCAGCATGCCGCCATGGACGGTCACGCGTCGATCTCGACCCGGGCGAATCGGCGCCGGCCGATCTGGATCACGCGTCCGTCGACGGCCTCCGCGGGGAGGTCCAGCGTGCCCGGGGGCACCGGCTCGCCGTCGAGGCGCACGGCGCCCTGGCTGAGGTGGCGCCGGGCCTCGGAGGTCGAGATCCCGAACGCCGCCGACAGCAGGGCGGGGAGATGAACCTCGCCACCAGGCCAGCCGACGCTCGGCACGTCGTCGGGCACCTCGTGCTCGACGTGGATCTGATCGAACCGGCGCTCGGCCGCCTGTGCCGCCTCGGGGCCGTGGAAACGCTGAACCAGCGACCGGGCCAGGGCCCGCTTGGCATCCCGGGGGCCGAGCTCGTCGGGAACGGGTTCGTCGAGCAGCAGCGCGTACCAGTCGGGCAGTGAGCTGTCGGGGATGCTGAGGGTCTTGGCGTACATCTGCTCCGGGCTCTCGGTAACCCCGATGTAGTTACCAAAGGACTTCGACATCTTGCGCTGCCCGTCGGTTCCGGTCAGCAACGGCAGGGTCATGATCACCTGCTCCGGTTGCCCGTAGTCGCGCTGGATGTCGCGCCCGAGCAGCAGATTGAACTTCTGGTCGGTGCCGCCGAGCTCGACGTCGGCCCGGACTGCGACCGAGTCGTAGGCTTGCAGGAGTGGGTATAGGAGCTCCAGCATCGAGATCGGCTCCCCTGCCGACAGGCGCTGGCTGAAGTCGTCACGTTCGAGAATGTGCGCGACGGTGGTGGTGCGCAGTAACCCGAACAGGTCATCCACCGGCATGTCGAGCCACTCGCCGTTGGAGCGAACCTCGAGCCGGCTGGGGTCGAGGATCTTCAGCGCCTGCTCCTGAAAGGTTCGGGCGTTGGCGTCGATCTCGGCGGGGTCAAGCACGGGCCGGGTGGTGGAGCGACCGCTCGGATCACCGACTCGCGCCGTGTAGTCACCGACGATCAGCACCACGGTGTGCCCGAGATCCTGGAACTCCCGCAGCTTCTGGAGCACGACCGTGAAGCCGAGGTGGATGTCGGGCGCCGTCGGGTCGATGCCGAGCTTGACCCGCAGCGGCCGACCCGCGGCGAGCTTGCGCTCGAGGCCCTGCTCGGGCAGGCATTCGACCACGTTGCGGGTCAGCCACGCGGCGGTCTCGGCGGCCGCCCGCTCGCCCTCCGGGTCGCCCCGATCGGGCACCGCGCTGGTCATCCGAGGGCAGACGTGGATGACTCGGGGTGCATCGGGGCCAATGCTAGACTTTCGCCGCCGCCTGAGAAGCGCCGCCCGTGCTGCGGGTTCCGCGCCCTCTGGAGTTCTGGACGACAGCGCCCTGGCCGGTTTACGGCGCCGGACGCAGTCCATCGATCGCATGAGCGACGACAACCCACCGACAGAGCGCTCGGACCCGCGCGCCCCGATCCCGTTCGCGCCGCCACGACGTCGCTGGCGACGCGACCGCACCGGTCGCCCCGCCAAGCCCAAGCTGCGCAAGCTGCGCCTGCTCTCGATCCTGGTCGGTCTGGCCGCGCTGGCGCTGGTGTCGACGCTGTTCGGGATGATGATGGCGGTCGCCTCCGACCTGCCGCAGCTGGAGACCAAGCAGCAGTACAAGCGAGAGCAGAACTCCTACCTGTACGACGACAAGTGGCGCCCGATCGGCATCTTCGCGCCGCCCAACCACGTCGTCATCGACACCAAGGATCAGATCGCGCAGTCGATGAAGGATGCGATCGTGTCGGTGGAGGACAAGCGCTTCTACAGCGACCCCGGCGTCGACATTCGCGGCATCGCCCGAGCGTTTCTGGCCGATGTCACCGGGGGCGCGCGTCAGGGCGCGTCGACGATCGCCCAGCAGTTCGTCAAGAACGCCCTCTCGGAGCAGAACAACCGCACGATCCTGGAGAAGGTCCGCGAGGCCGCGCTGGCCTACCACCTGACGCGCGAGTGGAGCAAGCAGAAGATCCTCACCGAGTACCTGAACTCGATCTACTTCGGCAACGGCGCGTACGGCGTCGAGTCGGCCGCGCGCGTGTACTTCGGCAAGATTCACGGCTTCAACCAGGGCATCGGCACGACGGGAGGCTGTGGGGACTCCACGCCGGGGCATCCGCTCCCCACGTGTGCCTCGGTGCTGTCTCCGTGGGAGAGCGCGCTGCTGGCGGGAATGGTCGCCAACCCATCGGCGTTTGACCCGATCGCGCATCCGCAGGCGGCGTTTGCCCGCCGCAACCTGGTGCTCTCGGACATGCTCCAGCAGGGCTACATCACGCGCCAGCAATACGATCGGGGAAGCCGCCAGCGGCTGCCGACCGCGACTGACATCGAGCAGCCCCAGGAACCGGCGGCGGCGCCGTACTTCACGAGCTGGCTGCGCCCCCAGATCCTGGCAGCGCTGGGACGCGGAGTGTCGGCGCGGGTGGCCGAATACCGTGCCTATTACAGCGGCCTGAAGATCAGAACCACGATCGACCTGCCGATGCAGCGAGCGGCGGTGCAGGCGATCTCGGCTGCTCTTCCCAGCGGGCCGAACGAGCCGACCGCCTCCCTGGTATCGATCGACAACCAGACGGGCCAGGTCCGCGCGATGATCGGCGGCCCGATCGTCAACGGGCAGGAGGACTTCCAGCAGTATCCGTTCAACCTGGCCACCGAGGGCCTGCGCCAGCCGGGATCGGCGTTCAAGCCGTTCACGCTGGCGGTGGCGCTGGCTTCGGGCAAGTACTCGCCCGATTCGGTCATCACCTCCCAGCCCCTGAACCTGATCGTGCCCAACAGCGGTGGCAAGGAGCACTTCATCGTGCACAACTTCGGAAATAGCTACTCCGGCCCGATCACGCTGGCCGACGCGACGGCGATCTCCGACAACAGTGTGTTCACCCAGGTGGGAATCAGCGTCGGGACGAAGCGAGTGGCGCGGATGGCGAAGGCGATGGGGATCCGGACGCCGGTCTCCAACAACTACGCGATGATCCTCGGCGGGCTCAGGATCGGCGTTTCACCGCTCGACATGGCCCATGCCTACGAGACGATCGCGGAGGGCGGGCGGCGGGTGTTCGATCCCGTCCTCGGCGCACCCGCCCGGGGGCCGACCGGGATTGCCCAGATCCAGTGCCCGATCGTCAGCTGCGACGGCCAGAGCGAACTGATCGACACGCCGCATTACAAGCGGGTGGTCCCGGTCGCCGTCGCCCAGACCATCCACGACCTGCTCGCCGGCGTCGTCCAGCACGGGACCGGCACCGCAGCGCAGATCTCGGGCGTCGATGTCGTCGGCAAGACGGGCACCACGACCAACTACGGGGACGCGTGGTTCGTGGGCTGGACGCCGAAGCTCACGACCGCCGTATGGGTGGGCTTTCCCAACAAGCTCGTGCCGATGACCACGCTGTACAACGGCGGCCCGGTGGAGGGAGGCACCTTCCCGGCCGCCATCTGGCACGACTACATGACCCAGGCGCTCCAGATCTACGCCAGCGAGCAGGCCGCCACCAAGAAGAGCACGTCGGGATCGTCAACCACCGCGACAAACGGGACCGCCGGCACAGCCACCAACTACGGGGGCGGCGGCACCGCCACCCAGACCACGCCCCAGAGCGGCGGCGCCACCGCCACCCAGACCACGCCCCAGAGCGGCGGCGGCACGGCCACCCAGACCACGCCCCAGCCGAGCGGCGGCGGCACGGCCACCCAGACCACGCCCCAGCCAACCGGTGGTGGTGGCGGCGGCGGAACCGGCGGTGGTGGCGGCGGTGGCAGCGGAACGGGACCCAGCGGCGGCGCCGGACTCGGCGGCGGTTAGCCCCGAGAAAACCTAGTTGCGCGGGCGCCGTGACACGAACCGGCTGCCGGCCGCGCAGAACCGCCACGGAAGCTCGACCGCGCGGCTGATGCCGATCCTGGTGTCGGCCTGGACCGCGACCTCGCGCCAGGCGGAGGGCCGCGCCGAGATCACGATCGGGCCGCGCCGCAGATCAGCCTGATTGTGGTGCAGTTCGATTCCGAGCGCCTGGGTCAGCTTCCCGGGCCCCGAGCACAGCTGGCGCTCGAGCTCGAGCCCGCGCCGAGCCCGCATCTGCTCGATTCCCCCCAGCGGCTCCAACGCGCGGATCAGCACGGCAGCGCCGATCCCCTCGGGCTCGCAGACCGCGTTGAGCAGGGCATGAATGCCGTAGGAGCGGTAGACGTAGGCCCGTCCGGGCGCCCCGAACAGAGTGCTGGTACGACGGGTCAGTCCGACGTAGGCGTGGCACGCCGGCTCGGACTCGTGGTAGGCCTCGGTCTCGACGATCACCCCGGCGCAATCGCCGTGCGCCACCACGCAGCCGACCAGGTCCCGCGCGACCTCGACCACGGGGCGGTCATAGAACGCGGGCATCAACCCGGCGCGATCGTAGCCGGCGGCCCTCACCGCAGCGCGGCGCGGGCTCGCTGCAGCTGCTCGCGGACGCGGGCCAGGCTGGTGCCGCCCTCCGAGACCTTGGTCTCGAGCCAGGCGCCGTTCTCGAGCAGCCGGTAGAACTCGTCATCGAGCAGCCCCGACTGCGCCGCGAGCTCGTCGCGTCCGAGCCCCGACAGCGGTGTGCCCAGCTCGATTGACCGGCGGACCAGGCCGGCCACCACCCCGTGCGCCTCACGGAACGGCATCCCCCGGCGCACCAGCAGGTCGGCGATGTCAGTCGCGGCGAGCAGCTCGTCGGAAGCCGCATCGGCCAGCCGTTGACGACGAAACGAAATCGAAGCGAGCATTCCGCGGGCGGCCTCCAGGCACAGCTCGAGCGTGTCGCAGGAGTCGAACAGGCGCTCCTTGTCCTCCTGCATGTCCTTGTTGTAGGTGAGCGGCAGACCGTGCATCACGCCGTGCAGCGCGACCAGGTTGGCGACGAGCCGCGGGGCCTTGGCGCGCAGCAGCTCGGCGGCGTCGGGGTTCTTCTTCTGGGGCATGATCGAGGATCCCGAGGCCCACGCATCGGAGACCTCACAGAATCCGAACTCCTCACTGGACCAGAGCACGATCTCGGCCCCGAGCCGCGACAGGTGGGTGGCGCAGGCCGCGGCGGCGGCCAGGTAGTCGAGCACGAAATCCCGGTTGGAGACGGCATCGATCGAGTTCTCGGCCACCGGCCGACGCTCGGCACGTCGTCGGGCACCTCGTGCTCGACGTGGATCTGGTCGAACCGGCGCTCGGCCGCCAGTGCCGCCTCGGGGCCATGAAAACGCTCAACCAGCGACCGGGCCAGCGCCCGCTTGGCATCCCGGGGGCCGAGCTCGTCGGGAACGGGTTCGTCGAGCAGCAGCGCGTACCAGTCGGGCAGTGAGCTGTCGGGGATGCTGAGGGTCTTGGCGTACACCTGCTCCGGGCCCTCGGTAACCCCGATGTAGTTACCAAAGGACTTCGACATCTTGCGCTGCCCGTCGGTTCCGGTCAGCAACGGCAGGGTCATGATCACCTGCTCCGGTTGCCCGTAGTCGCGCTGGATGTCGCGCCCGAGCAGCAGATTGAACTTCTGGTCGGTGCCGCCGAGCTCGACGTCGGCCCGGACTGCGACCGAGTCGTAGGCTTGCAGGAGTGGGTATAGGAGCTCCAGCATCGAGATCGGCTCCCCTGCCGACAGGCGCTGGCTGAAGTCGTCACGTTCGAGAATGTGCGCGACGGTGGTGGTGCGCAGTAACCCGAACAGGTCATCCACCGGCATGTCGAGCCACTCGCCGTTGGAGCGAACCTCGAGCCGGCTGGGGTCGAGGATCTTCAGCGCCTGCTCCTGAAAGGTTCGGGCGTTGGCGTCGATCTCGGCGGGGTCAAGCACGGGCCGGGTGGTGGAGCGACCGCTCGGATCACCGACTCGCGCCGTGTAGTCACCGACGATCAGCACCACGGTGTGCCCGAGATCCTGGAACTCCCGCAGCTTCTGGAGCACGACCGTGAAGCCGAGGTGGATGTCGGGCGCCGTCGGGTCGATGCCGAGCTTGACCCGCAGCGGCCGACCCGCGGCGAGCTTGCGCTCGAGGCCCCGCTCGGGCAGGCATTCGACCACGTTGCGGGTCAGCCACGCGGCGGTCTCGGCGGCCGCCCGCTCGCCCTCCGGGTCGCCCCGATCGGGCACCGCGCTGGTCATCCGAGGGCAGACGTGGATGACTCGGGGTGCATCGGGGCCAATGCTAGACTTTCGCCGCCGCCTGAGAAGCGCCGCCCGTGCTGCGGGTTCCGCGCCCTCTGGAGTTCTGGACGACAGCGCCCTGGCCGGTTTACGGCGCCGGACGCAGTCCATCGATCGCATGAGCGACGACAACCCACCGACAGAGCGCTCGGACCCGCGCGCCCCGATCCCGTTCGCGCCGCCACGACGTCGCTGGCGACGCGACCGCACCGGTCGCCCCGCCAAGCCCAAGCTGCGCAAGCTGCGCCTGCTCTCGATCCTGGTCGGTCTGGCCGCGCTGGCGCTGGTGTCGACGCTGTTCGGGATGATGATGGCGGTCGCCTCCGACCTGCCGCAGCTGGAGACCAAGCAGCAGTACAAGCGAGAGCAGAACTCCTACCTGTACGACGACAAGTGGCGCCCGATCGGCATCTTCGCGCCGCCCAACCACGTCGTCATCGACACCAAGGATCAGATCGCGCAGTCGATGAAGGATGCGATCGTGTCGGTGGAGGACAAGCGCTTCTACAGCGACCCCGGCGTCGACATTCGCGGCATCGCCCGAGCGTTTCTGGCCGATGTCACCGGGGGCGCGCGTCAGGGCGCGTCGACGATCGCCCAGCAGTTCGTCAAGAACGCCCTCTCGGAGCAGAACAACCGCACGATCCTGGAGAAGGTCCGCGAGGCCGCGCTGGCCTACCACCTGACGCGCGAGTGGAGCAAGCAGAAGATCCTCACCGAGTACCTGAACTCGATCTACTTCGGCAACGGCGCGTACGGCGTCGAGTCGGCCGCGCGCGTGTACTTCGGCAAGATTCACGGCTTCAACCAGGGCATCGGCACGACGGGAGGCTGTGGGGACTCCACGCCGGGGCATCCGCTCCCCACGTGTGCCTCGGTGCTGTCTCCGTGGGAGAGCGCGCTGCTGGCGGGAATGGTCGCCAACCCATCGGCGTTTGACCCGATCGCGCATCCGCAGGCGGCGTTTGCCCGCCGCAACCTGGTGCTCTCGGACATGCTCCAGCAGGGCTACATCACGCGCCAGCAATACGATCGGGGAAGCCGCCAGCGGCTGCCGACCGCGACTGACATCGAGCAGCCCCAGGAACCGGCGGCGGCGCCGTACTTCACGAGCTGGCTGCGCCCCCAGATCCTGGCAGCGCTGGGACGCGGAGTGTCGGCGCGGGTGGCCGAATACCGTGCCTATTACAGCGGCCTGAAGATCAGAACCACGATCGACCTGCCGATGCAGCGAGCGGCGGTGCAGGCGATCTCGGCTGCTCTTCCCAGCGGGCCGAACGAGCCGACCGCCTCCCTGGTATCGATCGACAACCAGACGGGCCAGGTCCGCGCGATGATCGGCGGCCCGATCGTCAACGGGCAGGAGGACTTCCAGCAGTATCCGTTCAACCTGGCCACCGAGGGCCTGCGCCAGCCGGGATCGGCGTTCAAGCCGTTCACGCTGGCGGTGGCGCTGGCTTCGGGCAAGTACTCGCCCGATTCGGTCATCACCTCCCAGCCCCTGAACCTGATCGTGCCCAACAGCGGTGGCAAGGAGCACTTCATCGTGCACAACTTCGGAAATAGCTACTCCGGCCCGATCACGCTGGCCGACGCGACGGCGATCTCCGACAACAGTGTGTTCACCCAGGTGGGAATCAGCGTCGGGACGAAGCGAGTGGCGCGGATGGCGAAGGCGATGGGGATCCGGACGCCGGTCTCCAACAACTACGCGATGATCCTCGGCGGGCTCAGGATCGGCGTTTCACCGCTCGACATGGCCCATGCCTACGAGACGATCGCGGAGGGCGGGCGGCGGGTGTTCGATCCCGTCCTCGGCGCACCCGCCCGGGGGCCGACCGGGATTGCCCAGATCCAGTGCCCGATCGTCAGCTGCGACGGCCAGAGCGAACTGATCGACACGCCGCATTACCAGCGGGTGGTCCCGGTCGCCGTCGCCCAGACCATCCACGACCTGCTCGCCGGCGTCGTCCAGCACGGGACCGGCACCGCAGCGCAGATCTCGGGCGTCGATGTCGTCGGCAAGACGGGCACCACGACCAACTACGGGGACGCGTGGTTCGTGGGCTGGACGCCGAAGCTCACGACCGCCGTATGGGTGGGCTTTCCCAACAAGCTCGTGCCGATGACCACGCTGTACAACGGCGGCCCGGTGGAGGGAGGCACCTTCCCGGCCGCCATCTGGCACGACTACATGACCCAGGCGCTCCAGATCTACGCCAGCGAGCAGGCCGCCACCAAGAAGAGCACGTCGGGATCGTCAACCACCGCGACAAACGGGACCGCCGGCACAGCCACCAACTACGGGGGCGGCGGCACCGCCACCCAGACCACGCCCCAGAGCGGCGGCGCCACCGCCACCCAGACCACGCCCCAGAGCGGCGGCGGCACGGCCACCCAGACCACGCCCCAGCCGAGCGGCGGCGGCACGGCCACCCAGACCACGCCCCAGCCAACCGGTGGTGGTGGCGGCGGCGGAACCGGCGGTGGTGGCGGCGGTGGCAGCGGAACGGGACCCAGCGGCGGCGCCGGACTCGGCGGCGGTTAGCCCCGAGAAAACCTAGTTGCGCGGGCGCCGTGACACGAACCGGCTGCCGGCCGCGCAGAACCGCCACGGAAGCTCGACCGCGCGGCTGATGCCGATCCTGGTGTCGGCCTGGACCGCGACCTCGCGCCAGGCGGAGGGCCGCGCCGAGATCACGATCGGGCCGCGCCGCAGATCAGCCTGATTGTGGTGCAGTTCGATTCCGAGCGCCTGGGTCAGCTTCCCGGGCCCCGAGCACAGCTGGCGCTCGAGCTCGAGCCCGCGCCGAGCCCGCATCTGCTCGATTCCCCCCAGCGGCTCCAACGCGCGGATCAGCACGGCAGCGCCGATCCCCTCGGGCTCGCAGACCGCGTTGAGCAGGGCATGAATGCCGTAGGAGCGGTAGACGTAGGCCCGTCCGGGCGCCCCGAACAGAGTGCTGGTACGACGGGTCAGTCCGACGTAGGCGTGGCACGCCGGCTCGGACTCGTGGTAGGCCTCGGTCTCGACGATCACCCCGGCGCAATCGCCGTGCGCCACCACGCAGCCGACCAGGTCCCGCGCGACCTCGACCACGGGGCGGTCATAGAACGCGGGCATCAACCCGGCGCGATCGTAGCCGGCGGCCCTCACCGCAGCGCGGCGCGGGCTCGCTGCAGCTGCTCGCGGACGCGGGCCAGGCTGGTGCCGCCCTCCGAGACCTTGGTCTCGAGCCAGGCGCCGTTCTCGAGCAGCCGGTAGAACTCGTCATCGAGCAGCCCCGACTGCGCCGCGAGCTCGTCGCGTCCGAGCCCCGACAGCGGTGTGCCCAGCTCGATTGACCGGCGGACCAGGCCGGCCACCACCCCGTGCGCCTCACGGAACGGCATCCCCCGGCGCACCAGCAGGTCGGCGATGTCAGTCGCGGCGAGCAGCTCGTCGGAAGCCGCATCGGCCAGCCGTTGACGACGAAACGAAATCGAAGCGAGCATTCCGCGGGCGGCCTCCAGGCACAGCTCGAGCGTGTCGCAGGAGTCGAACAGGCGCTCCTTGTCCTCCTGCATGTCCTTGTTGTAGGTGAGCGGCAGACCGTGCATCACGCCGTGCAGCGCGACCAGGTTGGCGACGAGCCGCGGGGCCTTGGCGCGCAGCAGCTCGGCGGCGTCGGGGTTCTTCTTCTGGGGCATGATCGAGGATCCCGAGGCCCACGCATCGGAGACCTCACAGAATCCGAACTCCTCACTGGACCAGAGCACGATCTCGGCCCCGAGCCGCGACAGGTGGGTGGCGCAGGCCGCGGCGGCGGCCAGGTAGTCGAGCACGAAATCCCGGTTGGAGACGGCATCGATCGAGTTCTCGGCCACCGACTCGAA
>CAWBXK010000003.1:0-680566 GCA_963792735.1 uncultured Solirubrobacterales bacterium
CTGAAGAAACCCCTGATTGTCTGGGGTTTCGCTCGTTGTAGGGGCCGATGCGCTTGCTCTTGGCTTAGTAGCGATCGCTCGCCTCGCGCTTCCTCTGGTCCGTAACCTCGTGTTCTTGTTGTCTCGATGACGATCCCGTCGCAGGCCAGGCCAGCACCCAAAGACCAGCACCGTACGGTGGCATTGGGTCAGTGTTGAGGTGATCGTGCCGGTGATCGAACGAACGAGATACCGGGTCGCCCCGCGCGCGTAGCCCGCGTCCGACAAAACCCTGCGATGCCCGGCGCTGCGGCACTCTCTAGCCGTCCTCTCACGGCGGAAATCCGGTTCGAAGCCTGGTGCCGTATTTCAGATGATCGCCTCCCCGCCGCGCAGCCGGGGTCACTCCCAACTACGCGGATGACGGAGCGATTGTGTAGACGACCTCGACCTGGGCGTCAACTTGCTGAACGCCGGGATGGACCGGGGTCGGCGTCGGTGCGGTTGTGGGCGCAGATCCGGCCGCCGACTGGCTGCTGCCGGGGCTGACGGCGCCGAGACGGCGGGTTCAAGGCGACCGACTGCACGCCGGTGACGGTGTAACCGAGCGTGGCCGCGGCCGCGCTCGCCTGTTGCTGGGCGTCGGCCAGCGCAGCGGCGTTGGCCGCGATCTGGCCCGCGGCGGGGTTTGAGAAGGAGAACGACAGGCCATCCACGCTTGAGGCGCGGTTCTGGGTGGCGGCGTCGATCACGGCACCTGCGAGGGTGGCCGCGCTCGTGACGGAAAGCGCTTCGGTGGCGGTGAACCGTCTGATCAGGTGGCGGTGACCCTTCGGACCGGCGCTGTGCGAGGTGTTTGAGACGCTGACGGACTGGGTCTGGATCCCGCTGGAGGGGACGCCGAGCGCCCGGATCGCACTCGTGATCAGGTCGGTGCTGGCATTCGCTGCGCTGAGCGCGGCGCGCGAGGTCGTCGCAGACCGGTTGACGGTGACGCTCAGGCTGGCCAGGTCAGGTACGACGTTCGCCTGCCCCCGGCGTCGACGGTCAGCGTCGCAGGGGAGGTTGAGGTGTTGGCCGTCGTGGCCTTGCGGGCGATTGCGCTGCTGGGCGTCGATAGGAGGAGAGCTGATGCGGCCAGCGCGGCCAGTGCGGGCGCGCTGAGCGCGATCCGTGAGGGCATCGAGCCTGCTTTCGGTGGAGGTCGTGGTGTCCACGCTATACGAACCAGGTCGGCCGATGACAAGGCCCGCAGAAACCCGATGCGCCACAGGTACGTCAGGCTCGACCGTTGAACTGTCGGTGTCGCGGATCCGATGCGGTACTCCCATCCTCACGCGGGCCGCCGTCGGTTCGCCACGGAGGACGAGACGGCAGCAGCGGTCGCGCGAGGCGTGCGCGCAGCGATATGCTTGCGCCGCGCTCTTCGCGCTGGCGAGCGGTCGTGGGTCGAAGCGTCCGGCTCGAGGGGCAGGTCATCTTGGAAACCAGGACGGGGAGCTGATCGGATGAGGCGTTGTCTCTGCATGCTTGTCGGGGTTCTCGCGCTGGCGGCTGCGTCACCCACGTTCGCCGCCGCCGACAGCTATGTGCCGACCGGTCAGCTGGTGGCTGATTCGGGTTTCCGGCCACAGGGCAATGGATTCGGGTTCAGTAACTACACCAAGGATGTGCCCTACTCGCCCGGCATCGGGGTGCACGAGATGCGCCAGCTCTTCGGGGACGGCGTCTGCGCCTCGCAGCCGGCGAGTGACGACTGTGCGCTGAAGTCCGCCGCACTGACCTGGGAGACCAACGAGAACAAGTCCATGGGTGAGGGCCATTGCTACGGAATGTCCATCACCGCGCTGCGGCTGTTCAGCAAGAACCTGGATCTGACGAGTTTTGTGACCACGCCGGCGGCCGACGGCGCTGCGCCCGCCACAACCTCCACGCTGACGATCCAGGACCCGGGGACCCAGGTGATCAACTGGCCGCTGGCGCACACCATCGGCTACGACTTCGCCATGCAGGAACTCGACTCGGTCGCTGCGGCGACCTTCAAGGGCACGCCCGCCGAGGTCGTGCAGAAGCTGATCCAGGTGCTGCCCACCACGAGCACCGCGGAGCAGTACTCGATGTCGGTGTTCAAGCCGGGCTTCAAGGACGGCCACGAGATCACGCCCTATGCCGTCGAGGACCAGGGCAACGGGAACTACGGGATTTTGGTCTACGACAACAACTATCCCGGCGAGACCCATGTGCTCACGGTCGACAGCAACGCCAACACGTGGGCCTATCAGGCGGCCCCCGACCCCAGCCAGACGCCCGACCTCTATCAGGGTGACGCCAGCACCAAGACGCTGCAGCTCAATGCCGTCTCCCCTGGGCTGGGGGTGCAGCCCTGCCCTTCTGCGACGCCGCGGCGACCGCCACCGGCGCGACTTGTTCCACGGCTGTGGCGCGCAATCGCGGACGGGTCGAGGTGCAGCTCAGTGGTGATCCAACCCGCCATGCCCACCTGCTGATCCAGGACGGTCACGGTGGCGCCATCGGCTACCGCGGCACCAGGCTCGTGCAGAGCATGCGCGGCGCCGGATGATCCTCCCGCGAGTGGACACGCCCAATCTGGACGGGACGCCCGAGCCGCGGTACCTGCTCGACGCCAGCCGCGGCTACACCATCAGCCCTCGACAACACCTCCACGGGCATCCGCGCACCGGAGGGCGTCTCCATCACCGCCCCGGATTCGAAGCCACGGCCAGCGCCCTGATCTGACCCCCGGCGAGAAGGTGACGCTGACCCTGTCCCCCGGAGGGCGCAGGTTCTCGGTCCATGCCAACCGGCGCCTGCAGGCGCCGATCCTGTCCATCGGAGGCCCGCAGCCGGGCTCAGATCGCGCTGACCCTCCGTCGGCGTACCGGACTGAACCGCGGACAGGTGTGACGCTGGCTCTGAACACGCGGACCGACAAGCTGACCATGGTGGGCCCGCCCGCCCGTTATGACATCGTCATGCGCTATGCGGCCGCGCATGGCGCTTTCACCTGGGCCCGGCGCAACGTGCGGGTGACCCAGGCCAAAAGCCGCCGGGCGCAGGACAGGCGATGTCACCTTTGCGGGTTATGACCCCGCCTCGCCGGCCACCGATCAGGTTGGCCTGGATGTCTCCGGTGCCCCGGCTCAGGAGCTTGGCTCGCAGGTCCCCACCGACGCGAGCTGAACGTGGTCGTCGAGCAGTACAGCAACGACCAGAGCTACACCGCCCCTGCGCCCGATCCCACCGCGGACACCTCTGACGGCAGCGGCGATCAGATGGGATGCCGAACAGTACCCCGGCCAACACCGGCGACAATGGCGTACCGGTCGACAACAGCGGCGCCGACACCAGCAGCGGCGGTGGTGACCCGGGACCGACCGGGTAGGCGCAGCGAGTCCGGGTCGGAGCGCACGCGCAGGGGCCGCTACCTGAGGTTGTGAGCACCCGCAGCCGTGCAGGCGGCGTCAGGACAGCCGTCGGCGCTCGGTTTCGCGCCGCGCGTCCTCGGCCGCCTGAGCGGCCTCCCGGGCCGAGCGGTCGGCGGCATCAGCCTCGGCCGCCGCCTGGCGGGCCCGCTCAGCGGCGTCCTCGCTCTCGGCCTGCCGGGCCTGCTGCACCTGGGCGGCCTCCTCGGCGCGCTGGCGGGCGGCGTCGGCTTCGGCGCGGCGGGCCTCGATGTCGGTGGCGCTCTGCAGCGGTTCGCCGGCGGTCAGGCGGATCCCGTACGCCTCGCCCAACGCGGTGAGCTCATCGACCGTCGGGGTCTCACCGCGGTGGACGTCCGCGGTGGCGTCGACCGTTGCCTTGTCGTGGGCGACCTGGATGTGGTCACGCCCGGCGCTCGCTCCGTGCAGCGGTATGAGCGAGGCCTTGCGGCCGAGCAGCCCGCTCTTGACCGCGATCAGCACGGGCTCAGGCGTCCCCGGCGCATAGAAGACCTCGTCCAGCTTGCCCAGGGTCTCGCCGTCGCGGTCCACGACCGCCTGGCCGCGCCAGTCCTCGATGCGTTGGATTGCGATCATGACCATGGTCTACCCGGGGCTGCGGGGGCCTACCCCGGCTGCGCGTTATCGTCCCGACCGGAGCGAACATGACCGACGAGACGCAGCGTGACTACAGCCTGATCGGTCCCAGCGCCGACCGGGCGGCGGCGATGGGCCTGGTGGCGGCGCAGTGGTACCACTCCGATGTCCCGCGCAAGCGCATGAAGCAGCTGATGCGCCGCCGCGACGGGCCGGCGTTGCGCGACACGGCGCTGTGGCTCACGCTGCTGATCGCGACCGGTGTGGCCGGAGGGCTGACGTGGGGCAGCGGGTGGTGCGTGCCGTGCTTTCTGGCCTACGGCGTGCTCTACGGATCGGCGTCGGACTCGCGCTGGCACGAGACCGGCCACGGCACCGCCTTGCCACGCTCCTGGGTCAACGACGTCGTCTATCAGCTCGCGTCGTTCATGAACATCAAGGAGCCGACCTTCTGGCGCTGGAGCCATGCCCGCCACCACACGGACACGATCATCGTCGGCCGCGACCGCGAGATCGCCGCCATGCGGCCGCCCGACGTGCGCCGGCTCCTCGCTCAACCTCGCCGGTCTGCGCGACGTCATCGACACGGCGGTCAGCGTCGTCCGGCACGCGGCCGGACGCGTCACCGCCGAGGAGGCAGCGTTCATCCCCGAGCCCGAACGCCACCGGGTCTACCGGGAGGCGCGGGCCTGGCTGGCGGTGTACGCGGCGGTGATCGGGCTGGCGATCGTCACGGGGTCGCTGCTGCCGCTCATGTACGTCGGCCTGCCGAGCCTGTACGGCCGCTGGCTGGCCACCTCTTCGGCGCTCTCCCAGCACGCCGGGCTGGCCGAGAACGTGCTCGACCACCGTCTCAACGCCCGCACGATCCGCATGAACCCGGTGTTCCGCTTCCTCTACTGGAACATGAACTTCCACGTCGAGCACCACATGTTCCCGATGGTGCCCTACCACGCGCTGCCCGCCCTGCACGCCGAGATCGCCGCTGACCTGCCCGACGCCGTATCCGAGCCTGTTCGCGGCCTACCGCGAGATCCTGCCCACGCTGCGCCGCCAGATGCGCGAACCCGGGTACCACGTGGTCCGTGCCCTGCCCGAGCGGCGCGCGCCCTTCCGCCCCGAGATGCACGACGCAGTGTTCGCCGCACACGGAGCGACCCGGAACCGGCCGGGCCGCCGGCTCGGTCACAGGCCCCGGCGTGAGCGACGAGGGCTGGGTGGCGGTCTGCGCCGTCGACGATGTCGATCCCGAGGACGTGATCGGGGTCGAGCACGACGGCCGGGCCCTGGCCGTGTACCGCAGCCCGCAGGACACCTTCCACGCCACCGATGCGTTCTGCACCCACGAACGCGCCGAGCTGGCCGACGGACTGGTCATGGGTCATCTCATCGAGTGCCCGAAGCACAACGGCCGCTTTGACTACACACCGGCGAGGCCACGCGCGTCCCGGCCCGTGAGCCGTTGTGCGTGCACCCGGTCCGGGTCAGGGACGGCCAGGTCTTCGTGCGCCTCTAGCCGCCGCCCGCCCGCGCCCTGACGGCGACGAGCCCGGCGCCCGCCACCGCTGGTACATTGCCCGCACAGACGGGGCCAGTGCCGGCGCAGCCGGTCGCCAGGGAAGGCGCCCCGACAACCTTGGAGGCACTGCATCATGGGGACCTATCCGGTCGGCTTTGAGATGGACTATGCGGCGCAGCGCAGCCGCGTGACGACGTTCTTCCGCGGGCTGCTGGCCATCCCGCACCTGATCATGCTGTGGGCGTATTCGATCGCGTTCCTGGTCGTGTGGGTGATCGCCTGGTTCGCGCTGATGTTCACCGGGCGCTGGCCGCAGGGCCTGTACGCGTTCGCATGCGGGTACCTGCGCTACGTCACGCGGGTCGGCGCGTACCTGTGCCTCGGGACCGATGCCTACCCGCCGTTCAGCGGCGCCGAGGATCCTGACTATCCCGTGCGTGTGCCGATCGCTCCGGCGCTGGCGTCCTACAGCCGCCTGAAGGTGTTCTTCCGCGGCCTGTACGCCCTGCTGGCCTACGTGATCCGTTACGCGATGGGCATCGTGATCGCCTTCGTGGCCTTCGTGTCGTGGTTCGCGATCGTGATCACCGGACGTCAGCCCGAGGGCCTGCAGAACGCGCTGAACTTCTCGCTGGCCTACACGACCCGCGCCGACGCCCTCCTGTTCCTGATCACCGAGACCTACCCGCCGTTCGGCAGCACCGAGACCTACAGCGCGACGCCCGCCGTGTAGCCCGGGCCGATCGCTGCCGGCCTCCGGGCCACGCGACGGGCACACGCCCACGCGGCTGGCATCGAATGTGAATCGTCGGACTAGGCCCGCACGGTCACGTAGCCGCGCATGTAACCGTCGTGCATCATCGCCCACGGATCACACGGCACCTTGCAGTACCAGCTGTAGCGGCCCGGCTTGGCCGGCGCGGTGAAGGTGACGTCGATCTTGGCCGGGTTGGCGGGCGAGCCGCTGGGGACGATCTGGTCAGCACCCAGGCCCGGGGACGTGAACGAGTGTGGTGAGGTGTCGTAGTTGACCAGCGTGACCGTCACCTTGGCGCCGGCTTTGACCGAATAGATCGCGTTGGTGGCCGCGTCGTGCCAGGTCCCGTCGGGCCCCTTGCGGCCGTGCTCGACGTCGGAGCGGTAGGCCATGGTCACCGCCACCGGGGCCACCGCGGGGTTGGCCGCCGCCGGGGACGCGGTCCCCGGCGTGCTGGTGGGCATCTGCATCGTCGTGAC
Organism: uncultured Solirubrobacterales bacterium; assembly: GCA_963792735.1. Lineage (GTDB taxonomy): Bacteria > Actinomycetota > Thermoleophilia > Solirubrobacterales > Solirubrobacteraceae > Palsa-465. The sequence goes on from CAWBXK010000003.1 coordinate 6,775, forward strand.
CGTGCTCGAGCCCGAGTCCGCGAGGGCGACGAGCGCGATGATGATGGCGATGATCGAGAGCAGGCCGCTGAGCCCCTCGCCGACAGCCAGCCATTCCCGCCAGGCGCGGTCCTTGCCGGCGCCCGCACTGCCGCCGGCAGAATCAGGGCCGCGATCGGACGAGGGCGGCGTCGCGCCGTCCGGCTGTGGGCGGGTGGTGGGGGGCGGATCGTCAAGGATGATGGGGGTCATGGTGCGCTCCTCCGTGTGTCAGGGCTGATCATTCGAAGCTACGGCGCCCTGACCCCTTTCTCATCGGTAGTTGCCGCGCGGCCGCGCAGGGCCACCCCCGCTGTGTTGCTGCGTAGTCCGCCCCCGAGCGGGTGCGGCCTTCAGCGGCCCCACACCTCGTCGGCCACGGACACGATCAGCTCGAGCTTTCGCTTCTGCTCCTCGATCGTGAGCCGGTTGCCCTCCTCGGTGGAGGAGAAGCCGCACTGGCCCGACAGGCACAGCTGGTCGAGCGGCACGTACTGGGAGGCCTCCTCGATGCGGCGCTTGAGCAGCTCGGGGTCCTCCAGCCGCGGGGACTTGGTCGTGACCAGGCCGAGCACCACCTGCTTGCCCGGCGGCACGAACCGCAGCGGCTCAAACGTCCCCGATCGCTCGTCGTCGAACTCCAGGAAGTAGCCGTCGACGCCGAGTTCCCCGAACAGGGCCTCGGCAACGAAGTCATAGCCGCCTTCGGCGGCCCACATCGACTGGTTGTTGCCCCGGCACAGGTGGGTGGTCACCGCCATCCCCTCAGGCCGGTCCGCGAGCGCGCGATTGAGGTTGGCGATGTACTGCTCGTGCAGGTGGTCGGGATCACCGCCGATCTGCTCGATGTGCGGAGCGCTGCGCCGGGTCGTTGATGTAGGCCAGGCTGGTGTCGTCCAGCTGCAGGTATCGGCAGCCGAGCTCATGGGCTCCGGCCAGCTGCGCGCGGTAGGCGGACAGCAGGTCATCCCAGAAGGCGTCGATCTCCGGGTAGACGTCCGGATCGATCGCGGCCTGGCCGCCGCGATAGTGGACCATGCTGGGGGAGGGGATGGTGAGTTGGGCGTCTGGCCCGGTCGCGCGTGGTCACGCAGGAAGGTGAACGCGTCGGCGAAGATCGTCTCCGGCAGCCGGATCGGGGCGGCGATCCTCATCGCCGGCGGGCTGAAGTCGAGTTCCCCGTCGGCGCTGCGGAACTGGACGTGGATGCGCTCGTCCTCGACCTGCTCGATGCCCTGCAGCGAGTAGATGAAGTCCATGTGCCACGAGGTGCGACGGAACTCGCCATCGGTCACCGTCTGCAGACCGGCCTCCTGCTGCAGGGCGATGACGCCGAGGATCGCCTCGTCCTCGGCGGCGTGCAGGGCGGCGGCGTCGATCTCCCCGGCCTTGAACGCGGCGCGGGCTCGGGTCAGCTCGGGCGGTCGCAGCAGGCTGCCGACATGGTCGGCGCGGAAGGGTGGCGTGTCTCGGGGCGGCATCGCTCTCCGGTCGGGTCGTTGATCGGGCCGCCAGGGGGATACCCACGACGCCGGCGAACCACGCGCGGCGGTGTGAGGGCGGGGGCGGCGCGTGGCGGGCCCGCGGTCCGGGGGCAGGCTGCTGGTGTCAGGCCGAGCCGCGGCTGGATGCGGCTTGGGCGATGCGCATGAGGATGTCGGTCGCGTCGTCGATCGAGACCTGCGGTTGGTTCAGCCACCAGGTGGCGAGGGATTCGGCGGCGCCGGCGAAGGCGTGGGCGACGGCTTCGTCACCGAACAGGACGCTGAGCATCGCGATGACGCGCGCGCGGAGCGCGACGATCTCGCGGGCGACTCGGCGTCGGTCGGGGCGGTGCTCTCCCCGTGCAGGACCACCCAGCCGGCGCGATGCTCCTGCGACGTAGGTGAGGAACCCGCGCAGACCGGCGCGCAGTCGCTCCTGAGGGGGCTGGCTGCGTGTGTCGGGGGCTCGGACCCGGTCGACGAGTTCCCGGCCGGTCACGCGCAGGTAGGCGGCGTACAGGTTCTCCTTGGAGCCGAAGTAGCGGTACAGCATCGGCTTGGTGACCCCGGCGGCATGTGCGATCTCATCCATCGAGCTGGCGTGAAAGCCCTGGCGCGGCAAACGCCTCGCCGGCGGCTCGGAGCATGAGGCGCTCGCGATCGGCGCGGGCCAGACGCTCGCCGGAGGCGGCGAAGACCAGACGATTTGCGCACACGTTTCAGAACATTACTGTAGGGTAACGTTACTCAAGGTAACCTACCGGAAGAGGAGAGTCTGATGAGCCACGCCTTCGTCGATCAGATGCTGGAGAAGACCCAGGCCGGGGAGCTGCGCTCGCCGGTGTCGAGCACCCTGGGGATGCACCTGGTGGCCTTCGGCCGGGGCGAGGCGACCTATGAGATGGAGGCCGCCGCGGAGCTCGGAAATCCGCTCGGGGTCATCCAGGGCGGGGTCGTCACGGCGCTGGCCGATGCCGCGATGGCCGCCGCGACGACCTCGGTGCTCGATGACGACGAGATCCAGACCAGCGCGATCACGACGGTCGACATCTTCGCGCGGTTCATCCGCCCGGTGAACGCCAAGAAGATCGACACGCTGCGCGCGGAGGCGCGCGTGGTCAGGGCCGGTGGCCGGCTGGTGTGGGCCGAGGCCGACCTGCTCGCCGACGGCGAGATGGTGGGCAAGTTCGCCTCCACCGGTATCCGCGTCACCTTCGACGCCGCGAGCTACGTCCGCGGACAGGAGCCGAAGCGGATGAGCGAGTCAGGACCCGAAGTCGCGGCTCGCTTCCTGGGCCCAGAGAACGTCGAGCGCGCGCGACGAATATCTCGAGGCGCTCGATCCCGGAGCTGCATCGCTACATCATGGACTTCGTCTACGGCGAGGTGTACGCCGGCGACGCGCTGGATCCCAAGACGCGCGCGCTGTGCACGGTGGCCATGTTGGGCTGCCTCGGCGAGCAGCTGCAACTCGGCGTCTATGTGCGCGTCGCCCGCCGGCAGGGAGCCAGCGAGGAGGAGATCCGCGAGGTCCTGCGCCAGGTCGCCGTCTACGCCGGCTTTCCGGCCGCCTGGAACGCGTTGGCCACGATGGGCCGCGCCCTGAACGATGCCGAGTCGCCGCCGACCGCAGAGGAGTCAGACCGATGAGCTTCAACCTCGACCTCACCGACGAGCAGCGTCGCGCTGCGCGACAAGGCCCACGCGTTCGCGCAGGAGGTCATCCGCCCGGTGGCCGCGCGAATACGACCGCGCTCAGGAACTGCCCTGGCCGGTCCTGCAGGAGGCCGCGCGCGCAGGGTCTCTACGGGTGGGAGCTCTACGCCCAGCTCGCCGTGGACCCGACCGGTCTGTCGCTGCCGATCCTGATGGAGGAGCTGTTCTGGGGCTGCGCCGGCATCGGGCTGACGATCGTGCTCCCGGCCCTGGCCCTGGCGGCGATCCGCCAGGCCGCCACCGACGAGCAGCTCATGCAGTGGGCGCCGCAGTGCTTCGGCACGCCGGACGACATCAAGCTGGCGCGCGCTGGCGGTGACCGAACCGAGCGGCGGCAGCGACGTGCGCTCGATCCAGACCCGCGCGCGCCAGGACGGGCAGCGACTGGGTCATCGACGGCCAGAAGGTGTTCATCGGCAACGGCGGCATCGCCGACGTCCACGTCGTGGTCGCCACCGTCGATCCCGACGCCGGCCACCGCGGGCAGGGCGTGTTCATCGTGCCCAAGGGCACCCCGGGCCTCTCGATGCTGCGCAAACTCGACAAGCTCGGCTGCCGCGCCTCCCACACCGGGGAGATCGTGCTTGAGGACTGCCGCGTCCCCGGCGCTCACCTGCTCGGCGGCATCGACCGCCTGCAGGAGCGCATCGCCCGCGGCCGCGAGGCCGAAAAAGGCCAGACGTCCGGTCGTGCCCGCCGAAGAGGGAGGGCCCGCGGCCGCCGTGCAGCGGCGCAGCTCCGCCGCGTTGGGCGCGTTCGAGCGGACCCGCCCGATGGTCGCCGCCCAGGCGATCGGGATCGCCCGCGCCGCACTGGAATTCGCTCGCGACTACGCCGTCGGGCGCGAGGCGTTCGGACAGCCGATCATCGAGAACCAGGGCGTGGCGTTTCCCCTGGCCGACCTCGCCGCCGACATCGACGCGGCCCGGCTGCTGACCTGGCGCGCAGCGTGGATGGCCGCCCAGCGCCGCCCGTTCGAGCACGCCGAAGGATCGATGTCCAAGCTCAAGGCCTCCGAAGTGGCTGTGCGCGCCTGCGAGCAGGCCATCCAGACCATGGGCGGCTGGGGCTACATCAAGGACTTCCCGGTCGAGAAGTGGTACCGCGACGCCAAGCTCTACACGATCTTCGAGGGCACCAGCGAGATCCAGCGCCTGGTCATCGGCCGAGCCCTGCGCGCCCAGGCCAGCACCGAGCCGCTGGACCAGCGCATGACTCACCCCGAGTAGTCAGATCGGCGGTCCCGGTGCCGTTAGGTCGCGGAAGCGGCCAAAAGCGTGCGAAGCTGACCTGCATCTGATATATCAGTGGCATGTCCGCGACAGAGAGCCGGACGCTGCCCGCCCATCAGCACGTCGTCATCATCGGCGCCGGAATCGTCGGCAACAGCGTCGCCTACCACCTCACCCAGCTCGGCGAGACCTCGGTCACGCTGATCGACAAGGGCCCGCTGCCCAATCCGGGCGGATCGACCGGCCACGCGTCGAACTTCATCTTCCCGGTCGATCACTCCAAGGAGATGACGGCGCTGACGCTCGAGATCGATGCGTCAGTACCACGATCTCGACGTCTACATCGAGTGCGGCGGGATCGAGGTGGCCCGCACGCCGGAGCGGATGCAGGAGCTCGAGCGCCGCGTCGTCTCGGCCCGGACCTGGGGGATCGAGCCGGTCTCGCTGCTCACCCCGGCGCAGATCAAGGAGATGGTCCCGTTCATCGACGAGACTCTGCTGCTGGGCGGCTTCTACACGCCCGGCCGCCGGCGTCGTGGACTCGCTGCGGGCGGCGACGATCATGCGCGAGCGGGCCGTCCAGGCCGGGATCACCGTCTCGGCCAACACCGAGGTCCTCGGCCTCGACGTCGAGGATGGGGTCATCCGCCGGGTGCGCACCGACCGAGGGGACATCGAGGCCGACCGCGTGGTCATCGCCTGCGGCTGCTGGAGCCCGCGGATCGCCGCCATGGCCGGCGCGCGCATCCCGCTCACGCCCGCCGTGCACCAGATGATCGACATCGGCCCGGTGCCGCGCTTTGCCGACACCAAGGGACTGGTCGAGTACCCGATCGTCCGCGACGTCGATCTCAACATGTACGAGCGCCAGGACGGCACGAGCCTGGAGATCGGCTCCTACGCCCACCGGCCGATCCTCATGGACGCCGACGAGATCCCGTCGATCGAGGAGTCGGCGCTCAGCCCGACCGAGCTGCCCTTCACCCAGGCCGATTTCGACGAGCAGATGGAGCAGGCGCTCGAGCTGATGCCCGAGATCGTCGGCGACGAGAGCGTCGGGGTCAAGTACGCGATCAACGGCCTGCTCTCGGTGACCATGGACGGGCTGCCGCTGATCGGTGAGACCCCCGAGGTCAAGGGACTGTGGTCGGCGGCGGCGATCTGGATCAAGGAGGGGCCGGGCGCGGGCAAGTGCGTGGCCGAGCTGCTGGTCCACGGCGAGTCCGAGATCGACGTCTTCGAGTCCAACATCGCCCGGGCCTATCCGCACCAGAAGACCCGCGCACACGTGCGCGCGCGGGCCGCCGAGGGCTTTAACAAGATGTACGGGATCGTCCACCCGGCCGAGCAGTGGGAGTCCGACCGCCGGGTCAAGCTGTCCCCGTACTACGAGCGCGAGCTGGAGCTCGGCGCCGTCTTCTACGAGGCGGCCGGCTGGGAGCGCCCGCAGTGGTACGAGTCCAACGCCAAGCTGCTGGAGGAGTTCGGCGACCGCGTGACCCGTCGCGAGGCCGAGTGGGAGGCGCGCTGGTGGTCACCGATCATCAACGCCGAGCACCTGGCCATGCGCGAGCGCGCGGCCTTCACGGACCTGACCGCGTTCGCGATCTTCGACGTCACCGGCCCGGGCGCGCTCGACGTCGTCCAGCGCGTGGCCATGCGCCAGATGGACGTCGCCGTCGGGCGCAACGTGTACACGCCGGTGCTGCTGCCGTCGGGCGGCTTCAAGGCCGATCTGACCATCATGCGCCTGGCCCACGACGCCTTCCGGGTGGTCACCGGCGGGGCGTGGGGGATGTCGGACCTGAAGTGGTTCGCCGACCAGCTGCCCGCCGACGGCTCAGCGCAGGTCCATGATCAGACCAACGCGTGGACGACGCTCGGCCTGTGGGGGCCGCGCGCCCGGGACATCCTCTCCTCGGTCACCTCGGCCGACGTCAGCAACGAGGGCTTTCCGTTCGCCAGCTTCCGCGAGATCGAGGTCGGGCCGCTGACCGTCACGGCCTCGCGGATCTCCTACGTCGGCGATCTCGGCTGGGAGCTCTACGTCCCGATCGAGCAGGGCGCCCGCCTGTGGGACATCATCGCCGAGGCGGGCCTGCCGCACGGCGCGGTCCCGATGGGCGCCGGCGTGTACGGCACCACCGGTCGCCTGGAGAAGTGCTACCGCGCCTACGGAGCCGAGCTGGAGGGCGACTACGACGTCGTCGAGGCCGGGATGGCGTGGGGCAAGGTCAAGGCCCAGGACTTCATCGGCAAGGAGGCGCACGTCGCTCAGCGCGAGGCCGAGCCGGCCGCGCACATGTGCACGCTGACGGTGGAGGACCACACCTCCAAGTCGGGCGGCAAGCGCTACATGATCGGAGGTGAGCCGATCCTCACCCCGGCGGGCGAGGGGATCGTCGACGCCAAGGGGCGGCGCTCGTTCGTGACCAGCGCCGGCGCCGGACCGTCGCTGGGCAAGCACCTGCTGATGAGCTACCTGCCGCCCGAGCACGCTCAGGTCGGGACCGAGCTGCTCGTGCAGTACATGGGCGAGCAGTACCCGGTCCGGGTTGCGTCCGCGGACGCCACCGCGGTCTTTGACCCCGACAACAGCCGGGTGCGGTCGTGAACGTCCTGGTCTGCGTCAAGCGCGTGCCGCTCACGGGCGGCCGGATCACCCTGACCGACGACGCCCGGGCGATCCAGACCCGGCATCTCGGCTTCACCGTCTCCCCGCACGAGGAATGCGGTGCCGAGGAGGCGATCCGGCTCGTCGAGCAGCACGGCGGCAGCGTCGACCGTGCTCACCCTCGGCCCGGCCGAGGCCGAGGAGCAGCTGCGCGACCTGATGGCGATCGGGATCGACCAGGCCATCCACCTGGTCACCGACGGGGAGGAGTGGGACCCGCAGGCCACCGCGGCGGCGATCGTCGCCGCCGTCCGTGCCCAGCCCGAGCCGTTTGACCTCATCCTGTTCGGCACCGAGTCCGCCGATGCGGGCAACTATCAGGTGGCGATCCGGGTCGCCACCGCTCTCGGCCTGCCCGTGGTCAACGGGATCAAGGCGATCGAGGTCACCGGGGAGGGCACGGTGCGCTGCGAGCAGGAGGTCGGCTCAGACCGCGACGTCTACGTCGTCCCGATGCCGGCCGTGATCACCGTCAAGGAGGGGATCAACCTCCCGCGCTATCCCTCGGTGCCCGGGCGCATGCGGGCCAAGCGCAAGCCGGTCGAGCCTCCGAGACGCCGGCGCGCCCGCCCGCGCGGCTGGCCATGCAGCGGCTGATCGTGCCCGAGACGGCGGCCAAGCAGGCCCGGGTCCTGGGCCGCGGCGCCGACGCGGCGCCCGCCGTCGTGGAGATCCTGCAAGAGATCGGGGTGATGTGATGGGCGTCGTCTGCCTCGTGCACGGCGCCGACGACGAGCTCTCCCAGCAGGCCGTCGGCCTTCGCGGGCGGCCTCGGGCTCGGCGACGTCGCGCGCCGTCTGCCTCGCGGGAGCCTTCACCCCGGCCGCCTGGGCCCAGACCCTGATCGATCTCGCCGACGGGGCCGACGCCATCATCGCGCCCGGCACCGATCGCGGCAACGAGGTGCTTGCCCACGTGGCGGCCAAGCTCGATCAGCCGATGGCGGCCAACTGACCACGCTTCAGCCGGGCCGCCCGGCCACGGTGCGCCGGGTGCGCTGGGGCGGCAGCCTGCTCGAGGAGGCGACCCTGGACGGCAGCCCGCTGCTGTTCACCGTCGCGGGCCACGCGGTCGCCGCCGCGCCGATCGCCGCCGTGGACAGCGTCCGCGCTGAGCGACGGCGTCTCGGACGCCGACCGCGCCGTGACCGTGTCGGACACGGTGGCCGCCCAGGCGGGCGGGGTGTCACTGAGCGACGCCGACGTCGTCGTCTCCGGTGGCCGCGGGGTGGGCTCGCCCGAGGGCTTCTCGATCATCGAGGAGCTCGCCGCGCTGCTCGGCGGCGCCGTCGGCTGCTCGCGGGCGGTGACCAGCGCGGGCTGGCGTCCGCACACCGATCAGGTGGGCCAGACGGGAACCAAGATCGCCCCCGAGATCTACATCGCCTGCGGGATCAGCGGGGCGACCCAGCACATGGCCGGCTGCAAGGGCGCCAAGCGCCTGCTGGCCATCAACCCCGATGGCGAGGCGTCGATCTTCGGCTCGGCCGACTACGCGGTCATCGGGGATCTGCACGAGGTGGTGCCGGCGATCTCGGCCGAGATCAGAAAGGTGAGGGGCGCATAGGCGTCGCCGATCTCCGCCGTCGCGCTCGCCGCCGCACTGGCGGTGAGCGCGAACGCTGTTCGCCCGCCGGGTGCGGTTTCCTGGTCGCGCTCGTGCGCGGGGCCGCGCCGCTGACGCGGACCGGCGACACCCCGCGGCGCGTCCGCAACGAGGCGACGATCGTGCTCGGACAGCGCAAGCTGCTGCAGCGGCTCGGGCCCGGGCCTGATCCACGCCTTCATCTTCTGGGGCTTCCTCGTCCTCGGCCCGACGATCCTGATCGCGATGATCGGGGCGGTCTCCAAGCACGCCACCTTCCCGTGGCTGGGCGAGCAGGGGTGGTTCGCCTTACTGGTCGACGTGTTCGCCGTGCTCGTGCTGATCGGGGTGCGTCAGCGCGCGTCTACATCCGCAAGGTCATGCGGCCGCGCCGCTTCGAGGGCTCCCACCTCGGCGAGGCCGACCTGATCCTGGCCCTGATCGCCATCATCGCCACCACGCTGCTGCTCTGGCACGCGACCCGGATCGCGCTGGACCTCAACGAGTGGCCGGCCGGCGACGCCCCGGTGTCGAATCTGCTCTCCGGGCTGTTCGGCCACGACGGTGGCACGCGGGTGCTCGAGCGCGTGTTCGTGTGGGCGCACGTGCTGACCATCCTCGGCTTCCTCGCCTACCTGCCGCGCTCCAAGCACCTGCACATCGCCACCGCGGCGATCAACGTCTGGTACGGCCGCACGGGGGCTCCGGGCCGCCTGGAGCCGCTGCGCTTCGACGATCCGGACGTCCCCGAGGAGGACATCCGCTTCGGCGCGGGCACGTCGGCCGATCTGACCTGGAAGCAGATGCTCGACACCTTCTCCTGCACCGAGTGCGGGCGCTGCCAGGACGCCTGCCCGGCCTTTGCCACCGGCAAGGTGCTCTCGCCCAAGCTGCTGATCATGGGCCTGCGCGACCAGGTGTTCGCCGACGGCGGCGCGCTGGTCACCGCTCGCGGCGACCCGGCGGGGCGGCCGGCGCGGTGGCCGACCCTGGACCTGGCCGCGCTCGTGCCCGACGCGGTCCCCGAGGAGTCGGTCTGGGACTGCGTGACCTGCGGCGCCTGCGTGCAGGCCTGCCCGGTGTCGATCGAGCACGTCGACCACATCGTCGACCTGCGCCGCCACCTGGTGATGGTCGAGTCCTCCTTCCCGTCCGAGGCCGAGCCGATGCTGCGCGACGTCGAGCGCGCCTCGAACCCGTGGGGCAAGGCGCAGTCCGAGCGCGCCGACTGGGCCGACGGTCTCGGCGTCCGGATCCTCGAGCCGGGGGAGACCGCGCCCGAGTACCTGTACTGGGTCGGCTGCGCCTCCTCCTTTGACGAGCGCGCCCGCCGCACGGCGGAGAACACCGCGCGCCTGCTGCAGAAGGCGGGGGTCGACTTCGCCATCCTCGGCGCCGCGCGAGGCCTGCACCGGGGACCCGGCCCGGCGGATCGGCAACGAGTACGTCTTTCAGGCCTTCGCCGAGCAGAACGTGGAGACGCTCAACGCCGCGCAGGTGACCAAGATCATCGCCAACTGCCCGCACTGCTTCAACACGCTGGGCAACGAGTACCCGGACTTCGGCGGCCACTACGAGGTCATCCACCACACCGAGCTGCTCGCGCGGCTTGTCGCCGACGGCCGGCTGGCGCCCGCAGCGCTCGGACGCGATGAAGGTCACCTACCACGACTCCTGCTACCTGGCCCGCCACAACGACGTGCTCGCCGCGCCGCGCGAGCTGGTCGGGGCGGTCGGCACGCCGATCGAGATGGGCCGCAGCGGCAAGCAGACGTTCTGCTGCGGCGCGGGCGGCGCGCACATGTGGATGGAGGAGCGCGGGACGCAGATCAACGACAACCGCGTGGCCGAGGCGGTGGCCACCGGCGCCGACACGCTGGCCGTGGCCTGCCCCTTCTGCACGGTGATGCTCGACGACGGCGTGCAGGGGGCCGGGTCGGAGATGACCGTCAAGGACGTGGCCACGCTGCTCGTGGAGGCCGGCGCGGCGGACTGAGTTGGACGTTTTTGGCACGCCGGCACGCCAAAATCGTCCAACCTCCCGGCGGGGAGGCCCGGCGCGGGAGGCCCGGCGTCGGAGGGCGCCGGCTACGCGGCGAGCATGGCCTCGAGCGAGCGCTCGAGGCCCGCGGTGCCCACCTCGCGCACGACGAGCGGCAGCCCGAGCCGCTGCCGCGGCGCGCTCGGCGCACGCCCGGGTGGCCGGGGTGGGCCGCTGCGCCAGCCACATGACACGCGTGTAGTGGCGGAAGTACTCGTCGCGCAGCTCGGGCCAGCGGTCCAGGCCGAGCTCGCGCACGACCGTGTGCTCGAAGGTCCGGGCCAGGAAGTCGGTGAGGAAGTAGGTGCCCGGCTCCTCCGCCAGCGCCGCCGCGACCTCGGGGCCGCCGGCGAACACGTCGTAGCAGTGCGCGCCGGCCAGGCGGGGGAGGCCGAGCCCGTCCAGCGCGCCGTTGGTCCCGCAGTCGGCGTAGGCGAGCGCGACGACGTCGTGCGCATCGCGCAGCTCGCGCGACCGCGGCCGGGATCCGGTCGGGGCGGTTGTGCAGCAGCGCGTCGACCGGCACCACGGTCACGTCCCAGCCGCGCCGGGCGCAGATCGCGCGCACGTCGAAGGCCAGCGCGCCGCAGGCGACCACCGCGCGCTCATCCGCCCCGGGAAGGCGAGCTCGTCGATGAAGCGGTCGTTGAAGTCCTGGCGGCCCGACAGCTCGACGTACTCGACCTCGCGCAGGATCGACTCCGCCTCGGCCCGCTCGCGCAGCGACAGGGCGGCGATCTTGGCTCCCTCGCCGGCCACGTTGCCGGCGGAGATGATCCGCGGCAGGGCCAGCTTGGGGACCAGGCCGATCCGCACCGCGCTCAGCGGCGTCAGAAAGGCGCCGAAGGAGCCGGCCAGCAGCACCTGGGTGATGTCTGACTCCCTGCACGCCGAGCTCGGAGAGCAGGATCCGCCAGCCGGTGGCGATCGAGGCCTTGGCGAACTGCAGCTCGCGCACGTCGCGCTGGGAGAGGAAGACCGACTCGGCGGGGTCGCTGGCCCCGCCAGCGCAGCACGAACACGCGCTCCTCCCGATCTTGGTCAGCCGCTGCGCCAGCGACGGCCAGCGCTCCGCGGCGTCCTCGTCGGGCACGAAGCGGCCGGAGTGATCCAGGATCCCGGCCGTGACGAGCTCGGCCACGGCGTCGACCAGCCCCGAGCCGCACATCCCGACCGGCTCGGCGTCACCGATCACCTCGAGGGTGATGCTCGTCGTCGCGGATCCGGATGCCCTCGATCGCGCCCTCGGCGGCTCGCATGCCGCAGCGGATCTGCGCCGCCTCGAACGCGGGACCGGCCGGGGCGGCCGTGGCCAGCACCCGGTCGACGGAGCCGAGCGCCATCTCGGAGTTGGTGCCGACGTCGATGAACAGCCGCAGGCGCCGGTCGCGGGTCAGGCCCGTGGCCAGCATCCCGGCCACGATGTCGCCGCCCGACGTAGGCGCCCAGCGACGGGAACACGTAGGCGGGCGCGCGCGGATGCACGGCGACGCCGAAGTCCGCGGCGTGGGCGGGGGGGAAGGTGTGCGTGGAGACGACGAACGGGGCCATCGACAGCGGCTCGGGGTCGATCCCCAGGGCGAGCTGCATCATCGTCACGTTGCCGCACACGGTGATCTCGTAGACCTCGCGCGGCCTGCACCTCGGCCTCGGCCAGCACCTCGCCGGTCAGCTCGGCCATCGTCGCGTGGGCCTGGTCGCGCAGCTGGCCAAGGGCGCCGTCGTCCATCATCGTGGCCGAGATGCGGGTGATCACGTCGGCGCCGAACGGCTGCTGGCGGTTGAGCATCGAGCGCACCGCCACCGGCTGGCCGCTGTCGAGGTCCAGCAGGGTGGCCACCACGGTCGTCGTGCCCAGGTCATAGGCGATGGCAAAGCGCCGGGCGGTCGTGTCCCCGGGCTCGAGCTCGATCAGCTCCTGATCACAGACGACCGCGGTGACGTCGAAGTGCGCGCGGCGCAGGGTGCCGCCGAGCGTGCGCAGCAGGTCGAGCGTCACGTAGGGCTCGAGGTCCTCCAGCGCATCCTGCACGCGCTGCACGTCGGAGCGCTGGTCCTCCATCGTGGGCTCCTGCAGCACGAGGTGGCGCTTCTGCACCGACGGGCGCAGGATGACGTGGCGCCCGACGCCGGCCAGCGCCGCCTTGGGCCGCGTCTGCAGCGGCGGGACCTCGATGACCAGGTCCTCGCGGGCGTGGGCGCGGCAGGCCAGCCGCCAGCCCTCGCGCAGCTCGGTGGGCGAGAAGGCCCGCGGGTCGACGCTGGAGATCGGCGCGTCGCCGGAGACGACGCGGACCTTGCACTTCTTGCACGTCCCGTGACCGCCGCAGGTCGAGTCGATCGCGATCCCGTTCCAGCTCGCGGCGTCGAACACCGGGGTGCCCGAGGGGACGCGGACCTCGCCGCCGTCGGGCAGGAAGCGCAGGCGGATGCGCCGCGCCCCGTCCTCGGGGGCGAGGTCCTCGTCGCGGGTCAGCTCGCGCCGGCGGGGGGCAGGGGTACTCATGACGCGGCGGCCGTCTCCTTCTCGGCGGCGACGCGCCGGCGGTGCTCGGAGATCCAGCTCGATCCCCAGGCGTCGTGGCCGAGCAGCAGGTCGGCGGCGCGGACGGCGTCGCACGCACACCTCGGCCGTGGACATGATCGCGCTGGTCAGCCCCGCGGCCATGGCCATGGGCAGAAAGCCGGCGTTGAGCACGTGGCGGCGGGGCAGGCCGAAGGACACGTTGGATGCGCCCAGGCACATGTTGACCCCGAGCTCCTCGCGGATCAGCGAGATCGTGGCCAGGGTCACGGTGACCGCGTCGGTGGCGGCGCCGACCGTCATGGCCAGCGGGTCGATGATCACGTCCTCGGTGGCGATCCCGTGGTCGTTGGCGGCCGCGACGATCTTGCGGGCGCACTCCAGCCGCTTGGCCGGGGTCTCGGGGATCCCGGTCTCGTCGTTGGCCAGGCCGATGACGGCAGCGCCGTGCCGGGCCACCAGGGGCAGGATCTCATCCAGGCGCTCGTCCTCGGCGGTGACCGAGTTGACCAGCGCGCGGCCCTCGTACACCGAGAGCCCGGCCTCCAGGGCCTCGATCACCGACGAGTCGATGCAGATCGGGACGTCGACGGCGTCCTGGACGGTCGCGCAGCATGCCCTTCAGCAGCTCGGGCTCGTCGACGAGCGGAATGCCGGCGTTGACGTCGAGCATGTCGGCCCCGGCCTGAACCTGGGCCAGCGCGTCGACGGTCACCGTCTCAGGTTGCCGTTGCGCAGCTCCTCGGCGAACGCCTTGCGCCCGGTGGGGTTGATGCGCTCGCCGATCACGCAGAAGGGCTGGTCGGCCCCGATCGTCACGCTACCCGAGCGCGACCGCAGAACTGTGTCCATGTTGCTCACTTTCGGTCTTGGATGAGATTCCCAGCCGCCGGCAGAGGGCAGCGATGCCCGCGTCCTTGCGAAACGAGATGAAGTGCAGGCCGGCCACGCCCGGCTGGTCCATGGCGTGACGGGCGAGCTCGTAGGCGAGATCGAAGCACGCCTGCCTCGGCGTCGGCGGCCGCCTCCACGCGGGCCACGGTCGCGCGCGGCACGTCGATGCCGGGCACGTTGCCGGCCACGAAGCGCATGCCCCCGACCGACCGCAGGATGCAGATCGAGGGGATGATGGCGATCCGCTCGGTGAGCCCGGTATCGCGGGCGGCGGCCATGAACTGCTCCAGCAGCTCGGGCCGGAAGCAGAGCTGCAGCTGCAGGAAGCGCGCGCCGGCCAGCGCCTTCTTGGCCGCGCGGCGCACGCGGTAGGCCAGCGGCGGCGCGCTCGGGTTCTCGACCGCGCCGGTGAAGAAGGCGGGCGCCGGCGTCAGCGGGCGCCCCGAGAGGTACTGCCCGCGGGCCAGGGTCCGGGTCAGGGCGATGAGCTGGATGCTGTCGAGGTCGAACACGCGCTTGGTCTCCGGCTCATCTCCGGCGGTGACGTCATCGCCGGTCAGGCAGCTGATGTTCTCGATGCCGTGCATCGCCGCGCCGGCCAGCTCGGCCTCGAGGCGCCAGCCGGTTGCGGTCGCGGCAGACGAGCTGCATGATCGGCTCGACTCCGGCCTGGCGCAGCCCGATGGCCACGGCCAGCGGGGAGCAGTGGGCGTGCGCGGCCGGGTTGTCGGTGGCGTTGTAGGCGTCGACGAACGGGCGCATCGGGGCCAGGTGCCGGCGGACGTCGGCCTCACCGCCGCCGTCGATGACCGGCATCTCGGCCGTGACCACGAACTCGCCGCGGGCGAGCTTGTCCTCAAGCGCTGACATCCCACCCGTCCGGGGTCTGACGGTCGCGGCCGCTGATCAGGTTCAGCCAGGCCGAGTCGCCCTCCAGACGATGGTCGACCGGGGGGCGGATGTCGTCGATATGCCCGCGCCACAGAGGCAGCCGCTCGGAGCGCTCATAGGCCTTGACCCAGACGCAGCGCATCTCGGGCTTGACCTCGCAGTGACCGTCGGCGCGCACGCCGCCGCAGGGTCCGTTGCGCAGCTGCTTGGGGCAGGTCATCGGGCAGGTCAGCCCGGTCGAGTGCAGCACGCACTGCCCGCACATCTGACAGCCCCAGACCGGCCCCTTGATCGCGTGCTCGGCGCGCGCCACGAGGCCCGAGGCCGTCGCCGCCGCGCGCGCGCTCATGCCAGAACCTGGTCCCGCTTGAGCTGGATGAGCTCCTTGGCCTTCTTGACCGCCGAGGAGGCGTCGGCCGAGTAGCCGTCGGCGCCGACCGCGTCGGCGTACTCCTGGGTGACCGGCGCGCCGCCGACCATCACGATCACGTCGTCGCGGATGCCGGCCTTCTCCAGCGCGTTGATGTTGGCCTTGAACATCGGCATCGTCGTGGTCAAGAAGGCCGAGAAGCCGACGACGTCGGGCTTGTGCTCGCCGATCTTCTCAACGAACTTCTCCGGCGGCACGTTGACCCCGAGGTCGATCACGGTGAAGCCCGCGCCTTCGAGCATGATGTTGCAGAGGTTCTTGCCGATGTCGTGGACATCGCCCTTGACGGTGCCCATCAGAAACGTGCCGACGCCGACGTTGCCGGTCTCGGCCAGCAACGGCCGCAGGATGTCCAGAGCGCCCTGCATGGCTCGGGCGGCGATCAGCATCTCGGGCACGAAATAGTCACCGCGCTCAAAGCGCGCGCCGACCTCCTCCAGGGAGGGGATCAGGGCGTCGTAGAGCATCCGCTCGGGGGCCATCCCGTCCTGCAGGCCGTCGTTGACGCCGTCGGTGACGGCGGGGGCGTTGCCGACCAGCGTCTCCTCGTAGAGCAGCTGGAGAATCTCCTCGTGGGTCATGCGGCGTTGGCTCCTTGGTGGGGTTGCTCGGGGTTGCCGAGGCGACGACTGAGGACGCGCCCTTCCTCGACCAGAATCGGTTGCAGCTCGGCGATGCGATCCGGGGTCATGCGCATCGTCGGGCCGGAGATGCTCAGCGCGGCCACCACCTCGCCGCGCACCCCGCGCACCGGGGCGGCGATCGCGGCCAGCCCGACCTCGAGCTGGTCGACGGCGACCGCGAACTCCTCGGCGCGGACCCGCTCGAGCTCGGCCCGGGAGGGAAGGGCGGGGCCGGGGCTCTGCGGCGCCACCGCGGTCACGCGGCCGTAGGCGAGGAAGATCTTGCCGTTGGCGGTGCAGTGAAAGGCGACCTGGCGCTCGAGCCATTGCCCGGTGCCGAGGAAGTGGATGCTGTCGACCTGAGCGATGTGCTCGACGCCGAGCGGGCCGGGAACGGCGAGGTTGATCGTCTCACCGCTACGCCTGTGACAAAACCTCCAGCGAGGGGCCGGCGATCTGGACCAGGCTGCGCTCCAGGAGATTGCGCTCGGCGACGCGCAGGATGGCCGGCCCGGGCCGCAGGCGGCCGCGCTCGCCCTCCTGCTCGACCAGGCCCTGGCGCTCCAGCGCGCTGAGCAGACGCGAGGCCGTGCTCTTGGGAATGCCGCTGGCCTGAGCCAGGTCGGTCAGCGCCACCGGTTCCTCTGACTCGAGCACGCGCACGAGCAGCTCGGCCCCGCGGTCGATCGCGGTCGTGCCGCGCGCGGACGCCGTGGCCGTCGAATTTTCTTGGAACTGTTGTTCCACGCCAGGTATATTGAGCGCCGCCCCGTGCTGCTGTCAAGCCCTTAGGACCGAGGAGCGCTCAATGTTCGTCAACGCGATGCCCCGTTACGAGATCCTCTCCGAGGACGCGATGGCCACCTTGGACCGCGGTTGGCGGCGGATCGTCTCGGAGCTGGGGATCGAGTTCCTGCTCCCCGAGGCGATCGAGCTGTTCCGCGCGGCCGGCCAGATCGTCGAGGGGGAGAACCGGGTCCGCTTTGACCCCGAGTTCATCCTCGAGCAGGTGGCCAAGGCGCCCAGCCAGTTCGAGCTGCAGGCCCGCAACCCGGAGAACAACCGGACCATCGGCGGCGACCACATGGTCTTCGCCCCCGTCTACGGCTGCCCGTTCATCCGCGAGGGGGACGTCCGCCGCGACGCCAAGATGGCCGACTTTGAGAACCTCGTCCGCCTCGCCCAGGCCTTCCCCGAGCTCGATTCGCCGGGCGGCACGA
Source organism: uncultured Solirubrobacterales bacterium (assembly GCA_963792735.1). Classification (GTDB taxonomy): domain Bacteria; phylum Actinomycetota; class Thermoleophilia; order Solirubrobacterales; family Solirubrobacteraceae; genus Palsa-465. Next base: position 24,106 of record CAWBXK010000003.1, read on the forward strand.
TCTGCGAGCCCGAGGACCGGCCGCTGGACTCGCGCCACCTGGACATGGTCTACGCGCTGCAGACCCTCTCGGACAAGCCCTACATGGGGTCGGTGACCTCGGGTCCCAACGCCGCCGACACCATCCGCATGGGCGAGATCCTGTTCGGCGGGCGCGAGGCGATCGAGCGCGCCCCGGTGTCGATCTCGCTGATCAACGTCAACTCGCCCCTGCGCTATGACGACCGCATGCTCGCCGCCATGTTCGAGTACTGCCGGGCCGGCCAGGCCGTCGTCCTGACCCCGTTCCTGCTCATGGGCGCGATGTCGCCGGTCTCGCTGCCGGCCACGCTCGTGCAGCAGATCGCCGAGGCGCTGGCCGGCATCGCCCTGGCCCAGCTGATCCGGCCCGGCACGCCGGTCGTCTTCGGCTCCTTTCTCTCCAACACCGACATGCAGTCCGGATCGCCGTCCTTCGGCACCCCGGAGTCGGGCATCGGCGTGCTCTGCACCGGCCAGATCGCCCGGCGCTTCAATCTGCCGTGGCGCGGCGGCGGCGCGCTGAACGCATCGCAGACCGTCGACGCGCAGGCCGCCTACGAGTCGCTGATGACGCTGCTGCCGACCTTCCTGGCCGGGGCCAACTTCGTCATGCATTCGGCCGGCTGGCTGGAGGGCGGCCTGGTCTCCTGCTACGAGAAGTTCATCCTCGACGTGGAGCTGCTGCGCGAGCTGCGCCACGAGTTCACGCCGCTGGAGATCGACGAGGCATCGCTGGCCTTCGACGCTCACACCGAGGTGGGGGCCGGCGGGCATTTCCTCGGCGCCGCCCACACGCTCGAGCGCTTCCGCGAGTGCTTCTACCGCCCGCTGCTCTCCTCCACGGAGAACTTCGACCGCTGGACCAAGAAGGGGGCGCGGGACACCACCGCCCGCGCGGGCGAGCTGTGGCGCTCGACGCTCGAGGCCTACGAACAGCCGCCGCTGGACGAGGCGATCCGCTCAGAGCTCGAGGAGTTCGTCAACCGCCGCCGCACCGAGCTCGGCGACTGAGCGAGCGCTCAGGCGCTGCGCTCAGAGACCGCGTAACCGGCCGCGGTGAGCGCGGCGACGATCTGCCGCGCCGTGCTCGGCACCGCGCGTCTCGAGCGTCACCTCGACGCCCGTCTCGCGGACGTGCAGCGGGACCGCGTCGCGGACGTGATCGGTGTGCACGACGTTGCCGCCCTCGGCGGCGATCAGCGTCAGCAGTGTGGCCAGGCCGCCCGGCCGGTCCGAGATCCGCGTGAACAGCCTCATCCGGCGCCCCGCGGTGGTCTCGTGGCGGTGCGCGATGGCGGCCAGCAGGCCCGCATCGACGTTGCCGCCCGAGAGGACGATCACCGTGGAGCCGTGGGGCGTGGGGAGGATCTGCCCGCCCTGCAGGGCGGCGACCCCGACCGCTCCGCCCCCCTCGACGACGAGCTTTGAGCGCTCCAGCAGCCACACCATGGCGTCGGCCGTGGCGTCCTCGTCGACGCTGACCATCTCGTCGACCCAGCGCTCGACCAGCGCGAGGTTGAGCTCGCCGGGCCGTTTGATCGCGATGCCGTCGGCGATCGTCGCGCCGGCGGGGACGCTGACCGGGCTGCCGGCGGCCAGAGAGGCGGCGTAGGGCGCGCAGGCCGCCACCTGCACGCCGACGACGCGAACCTCGGGGCGGGCGGACTTGATCGCCCCGGCCACGCCCGAGAGCAGCCCGCCGCCGCCGACGGGCACGACCACGCAGGCCAGGTCGGGCACCTGCTCAAGCAGCTCGAGTCCGAGGGTGGCCTGGCCGAGCACGATGTCGGGATCGTCGAACGGGTGCACGAACACCGCGCCGGTCTGCGCGGCGTGTTCGCGGGCGAAGCCGACGCAATCATCGACGGAGTCGCCGCCCAGGCGCACGTCGCCTCCGAAGGCCTGGACGGCGGCGACCTTGGCCACCGCGGCCTCGCGGGGCATGAAGACCGTGCAGGGCAGCCCGCGGGCTCGCGCCGCGTAGGCCAGCGACTGGCCGTGGTTGCCCGCGCTGCCGGCCACGACGGCGGGAGCAGAGCCGAGCCGGGCGAGCTTGTGGACGGCGCCGCGGAGCTTGAACGATCCCGTGCGCTGCAGGTTCTCGGCCTTGAGCAGCACGCTGGCGCCGCAGCCCTCAGACAGGCTGCGCGAGGTGAGCACCGGGGTCTCCCGGGCCAGCTCGGCCACGACCGCCCGCGCGGCCTGCGCCTCCCCGGCGTGGATTCGGCGGTCGACGTCGTCGGCGGCGGCGGTGGCGCTCATTGGCTCTTGGCGCTGGATCGGCCCACTGGTAAGCTTCCTAACCCATGACTTATATATCAGTCGTGCGCATGGCCGGCTCCGGCGGCCGCGCGGATGGGCCGTCCCAGGAGTGAGCACCAGGGTCTCGCCGGCGCCGCGCGAGCTTCTGGCCGATCGGGCCTACGCGGAGCTGCGCGACCGCATCGTCACCCTCGGGATCGCCCCGGGCGAGCCCATCGACGAGGACGCGCTCGGGGCCGAGCTCGGCATCGGGCGCACACCGGTCCGCGAGGCGATCAAGCGCCTGGCCCTGGAGAACCTCGTCACCGTGTTCCCGCGACGGGGGACGTTCGCGTCGGAGATCAACATCACCGACCTGGCCGACATCTCCGACGTGCGCACCCAGCTGGAGGGCCACGCCGCCTACCGCGCGGCCCAGCGCATGAACGCGCCGCTGCGCGCCGAACTCGACGCGCTGCTCGGCCGCCCTGGCCCGCAGCGAGGGCAGCGGCGACACCGCCGAGCTGATGGCGCTCGATACCGCCGTGCACCGCTTCATCCACCGTGCGGCGGGCAATCCGTACCTGGAGGAGACGCTGGGCCGCTATCTCAACCTGTCCCTGCGCATCTGGTACCTGGTCCTTGACCGGCTGCCCCATCTGCTCGCCCGCGTCCACGAGCACGGGGACCTGCTGCATGCGATCGCCTCCGGTGATCCGGGCCGCGCCCGCGCCGTGGTCGCCGAGCACATCGAGATCTTCGAGCGCGAGATCCGCGCCGTTCTGTGAGACGCTCTGGTCGTCAGCGGGACCCTGCGCCCGGCGCGATGGCGACCACCAACTAAAGAGGACTGACATGCGTTACGACTACGTGATCGTCGGCAGCGGCTCGGCCGGATCGGTGATGGCCAATCGCCTCAGCGCCGATCCATCGACTCGGGTGCTCGTGCTGGAGGCCGGCCGCAACGACTCGCTGTGGGACGTCTACATCCACATGCCGGCCGCCCTGTCGTTCCCGATCGGCAACCGGTTCTACGACTGGAAGTACGAGTCCGAGCCCGAGCCCCACATGTTCGGCCGCCGCGTCTACCACGCCCGCGGCAAGGTCGTGGGTGGCTCGAGCTCGATCAACGGGATGATCTTCCAGCGCGGCAACCCGATGGACTATGAGCGCTGGGCGGCGGACCCGGGCATGGCGGACTGGGACTACGCGCACTGCCTGCCCTATTTCAAGCGGATGGAGACGTGCCTGGCCGGGGCCAACGTGTGGCGCGGCGGCGAAGGTCCGCTCAAGCTCGAGCGCGGGCCCGCCGACGGCCCGCTGTTCAAGGCCTTCTTCCAGGCCTGCGTGCAGGCGGGCTATGACCTCACCGAGGATGTCAACGGCTATCGCCAGGAGGGCTTCGGGCCCTTTGATCGCAACATCTACCGCGGTCACCGGATGAGCGCGGCCCGCGCCTACCTGCACCCGGTGCTTGACCGCCCCAACCTCGAGCTGCGCACGCGCACCTTCGTCAACCGGGTGCTCTTTGAGGGCACGCGGGCGACCGGGGTCGAGGTCGTGCACCGCGGTCAGACCGAGCGGATCGAGGCCGGTGAGGTGATCCTCTCCGGTGGCGCGTTCAACTCACCGCAACTGCTGCAGATCTCCGGGCGTCGGCAACGCCCACGAGCTCGAGGCGATCGGTGTGCGCCCGATTCACGACCTGCCCTCGGTGGGCGAGAACCTCCAGGACCACCTCGAGGTCTACGTCCAGTACGCCTCCAAGCAGCCGGTCTCCGTGGCGCCGGCCATGAAGTACCGCAACCGGCCGTGGGTGGGGGCCCAGTGGCTGTTCGGGCGTCGTGGCCCGGGCGCGACCAACCACTTCGAGGGCGGGGGCTTCGCGCGCTCCAACGAGGAGGTCGCCTACCCCAACCTGATGTTCCACTTCCTGCCCATCGCCATCCGCTACGACGGCACGGCGCCGCAGGGACACGGCTACCAGGTCCACGTCGGCCCGATGTACTCAGACGCTCGCGGCTCGGTCAAGATCGCCTCGACCGACCCGCGGCGCCATCCCGCCGTGCGCTTTAACTACCTGTCCACCGAGCAGGACCGCCGCGAGTGGGTCGAGGCGATCCACGTCGCTCGCGGCATCCTCACCCAGCCCGCCTTCGATCAGTACAACGACGGCGAGATCTCGCCCGGGGCCGAGCGTCTCAAGTGACGAGGAGATCCTCGAGTGGGTGGCCAAGGATGCCGAGACGGCGCTGCACCCATCGTGCACGTGCCGGCTGGGCACCGGCGAGGACTCGGTCATCGATCCGGCGAGCATGCGCGTGCACGGGCTGGACGGCATCCGCGTGGTGGATGCCTCGGCGATGCGCTACGTGACCAACGCCAATATCCACGCCCCGACGGTGATGCTGGCCGAGAAGGGAGCCGACCTGATCCTCGGCAACACGCCGCTTGAGCCGATCCGCGAGCAGTTCTACCGCCACGTGCGGCGCCGGCGCTGAGCCCAGCGCCAACGGAGACGGCAGCGAGGCGGCGGTCAGCGGGAGCGAGGCGAAGGCGTGATGGTCACCGTCTGAAGTTCCGTGAAGGCCTCCAGCACCGAGGCGCCGCCCACGCGGCCGATGCCGCTGTCGGTGCCCGCCCGCCCGCCGAACGGCAGGTGGGCCTCCCAGTAGTTGCTGGACTCGTTGATGTTGACCCAGCCGGTCTGTGCTCGCTCAGCGAAGTGCAGGCCGGCCTGCAGGTCGGCGGTGAAGATCGCCGCCAGCAGGCCGTAGGGCGAGGCGTTGGTCAGGGCGATGGCCTGCTCCAGGGAGTCGATCGCGACCACGGGCGCGATCGGCCCGAAGGTCTCCTCGGTGGCCACGCGGGCGTCGGCCGGCACGCCGCTGAGCACCGTGGCCGGCCAGTACAGGCGCGTCGGCATGCCGCCGGCGCGCTCGCCACCGCAGACGATGGTGGCGCCCCGGGCGACCGCGTCGGCCACGTGGGCGTCCATCTTGGCGGCGACCGGCTCGTTGTTCAGCGGCCCCATCGTGGTCTGCGGATCGAACGGGTCACCGAGGCGGACGGTTGCGGCCACCGCCTCGGCCAGCCGAGCGACGAACGCGTCGTATACGGCGCGGTGAACGAGGATCCGCTCGCCGGCGGTGCAGCTCTGGCCCGCGCAGAGGAAGCACGCGGTCAGGGTCGCCTGCACGGCAGCGTCGAGATCGGCGTCGTCCAGGACGACGATCGGCCCGTTGCCGCCCATCTCGAGCACCGCGGCCTTGCCCGCGGCCGCCGCCGCGACCAGACGCCCGGTGGCCGTTGAGCCGATGAAGCCGACGCCGCGCACCGCGGGATGGCGCGCGATCTCGTCCCCGACCTCGGGGCCGGGACCGGTGACGAGGTTGAACACCCCGGCGGGCAGCTGCGCCGCAGCCACGCACTCGGCCAGCGCGACGGCGCATACCGCCGTGCTCGGCGCCGGCGTCCATACGACGGCGTTGCCGGCGGCCAGCGCCGGGGCGACCAGCTCGGCCGGCATCGTGTACGGCCAGTTCCAGGGGCTGATCACGCCCACCACGCCGCGCGGACGCCGGATCAGCATCACCCGCTTGCCGGCCGAGAAGGAGTTGGGCAGCGCACCGCCCAGGCGCTTGGCGTCCTCGGCGGCCATCCGCCAGTACTCGACCAGCTCGTCGACCTCGTCGTAGGCCTCGGTGTGCAGGGGCTTGCCCTGCTCGAGGGTCAGCGTGCGGGCGAGCTCGTCGCGGCGAGCCTGGATGGCGTCGCCGACGGCGTGCATGCGTGCTGCCCGCTCGAAGGCGGTCAGCGCCGCCCACGGCTCGGCGGCCTGCGTCGCGGCGGCGATCGCGCGGCGGGCGTCCTCGCGGTCGCCCTGGGGCACCGTGCCGATCGTCTCGCCGGTCGCCGGGCTGACCGCGGTCGCGGTGGCGCCGCTGGCGGCGTGGCACCACTCGCCGTCGATGTACATCTGATGCGCGGACGCTGTGGCCATGGTTCGCCCTCCGGATTCCACGGCCCGTCCGAAAAGGCGGGTCCGCGCTCGTTGACTTGTCTACACGACTGATATATAACGGCGCGATCGCATCCGGGTCAATGGACGACCGGGCTCGCGGGACACGCAACCGACCGTGACCACCACTATTTCGACACGCCGCGGTCTGCCCGCGGCCCAGGGGAGGCTGATCGATGGCGACCGCAGACGACAGGCGGCGATTCCAACGAACTCGCAGAGTTCGGCTACAAGCAGGAGCTCGACCGCTCGCTCGGGAAGTTCTCGTCCTTCGCGGCCGGCTTCAGCTACATCTCGATCCTGACCGGGTGTCATCCAGCTGTTCGCGTTCGGCTTCCTGTTCGCCGGGCCCGCCGTGTGGTGGACCTGGTTCATCGTGCTCGGCGGCCAGATCATGGTCGCCCTGTGCTTCGCGGAGATGGCCGGGCAGTACCCGCTGGCGGGCTCGGTCTACAACTGGTCAAAGCGCGTGGCCGGGGACTTCTGGTCCTGGATGACCGGCTGGATCTACGTCGTCGGCTCGATCGTCACCGTGGCCGCCGTCGCCGTCGCCTGGCAGGTCGTGCTGCCCCAGGTCTCGACCAAGTTCCAGATCCTCGGATCGGCGGCCGACGCCGGCACCTACGTGACCAAGGGCGGCGCCCAGAACGCGCTGCTGCTCGGCGCGATCCTCGTCGTCTTCGGGACGATCGTCAACATGCTCGGCGTCAAGATCATGGCCCGGATCAACAACTTCGGCGTGATGGCCGAGTTGATCGGCGCCTCGGTCCTGGTCATCCTGCTCATCTTCCACATCAGCCGCGGGCCGGGCATCGTCTTCCACAACCTCGGTCTCGGCGCCGGCCACAGCTGGGGCTACTTCGGCGCCTTCATCATCGGCGGGATCATGAGCGCGTACGTGATGTACGGGTTCGACACCGCGGGCACGCTGGCCGAGGAGACCAACGACCCGCGCCGCGCCGCCCCGCCGGCCATCCTCCGCGCGCTGGTCGCGGCCGCGATCATCGGCGGCCTGCTCATCCTGTTCGCCCTGATGGACGTCAAGAACATCAAGGACCCGAACATCGGCGTGCTCGGGCTGCCCTACATCATCAAGCAGGCGCTCGGCAACACGACGGGCAACGTCTTCCTGGTCGACTCGGCGATCGCCATCACCGTGTGCACGCTGGCCGTGATGGCCGGCTGCATCCGCCTGCTGTTCGCGATGGCCCGCGACGGCCGGCTGCCCTTCGGCAGCCACATCGCCCGGGTCTCGGGCACGCGCCGCGTGCCGATCGTGCCGGCGCTCGTCGTCGGCGTCCTCGCCCTGCTCATCCTCGCCATCAACATCGGCAACCAGAGCGCCTTTCTCGCCCTGACCTCGGTGGCCATCGTGATGTTCTACATCGCGTATCTCGGCGTGACGATCGGGATGCTGCGCCGGCGCTTGAACGGGACCTGGCCGCGCAAGGAGCACGGGCCCGTACTTCTCGCTCGGGCGCTGGGGCCTGCCGGTCAACCTGTTCGCCGTCGTCTACGGCGCGGTCATCGCGGTCAACATCGCGTGGCCGCGTTCGGCCGTCTACGACGCGCTGGCGGGCACCAAGGACTCCAGCGGCCACGTCATCCCCGGGCACTGGTACTGGCAGTACATCGCCATCGAGTTCATCGGCGCGGTGTTCCTGATCGGGGCCGCGTACTACTTCCTCGTGTACCGGCGGACGCCGATCTCGGTGCTGCGCGAGCACGCCGCTGAGGTGCCGGACACACCCGGCGCGCCCGCTCGGCGAAGCCGCCCCGTGACCTGAGGGACCGCGGTGAGCGCCGATGACGCGCTCGCCGCGGTCCGCTTCCTGCGGTCCCACCCGCCCTTCGACGCCCTGCCCGAGGCGACGGTCGAGCGAGTGGCGGCGGCGGCGCAGCTCGAGACGCTGCCCGCCGGGACGACCATCTTCGCCCAGGGCGACGGGCCGCTCGAGCACCTGAGGATCATCCGCGAGGGCGCGGTCGAGATCGTCTCCGACGGCCGCGTGCTCGACCTGCTCGGCCCCGGCGAGCCCTTCGGCCATGCCTCGATGCTGACCGGCTTTCCCCCCGGCTTCGAGGCCCGCGCGGCCGAGGACACGGTCTGCCTGCGGATCGAGGCCGCGGTGGCCGAGGAGCTGCTCTCCGGGCCCGACGGCCTGCGCTTCGTCGCCCGCTCGCTGCTGGAGCCGCCGACCGACCTGCACTCGATCGCCACCGAGCCGGGCGCGGACCGGGCCGATCAGCCGGTGGGCCGGCTGCTGCGCGCAGAGCCGGTGCTCGTCACGGCCGCAACGACGATCCGCGATGCGGCCGCGGCGATGACCGCGGCGCGCGCGAGCTGCGCGGTGATCGACCTCGGGGACGGCTCACTGGGGATCCTCACCGACCGCGATCTGCGCACCCGGGTGCTCGCCGGCGGCCTGCCCGGTGACACTCCGGTCGCCCGGGCGATGTCGGCTCCGGCCTACACCACGACGGCCGACCGCTCGGCCGGCGACGTGCTGCTGGAGATGCTCGACCGCGGCCTGCGCCACTTCCCCGTGCTCTCCGCGCAGGGGCGGCTGCTCGGGCGTGATCGAGGACCTCGACCTGATCGCCGCCCGGACCCGCGGGTCGTTCTTCCTGCGCGGGCGCATCGAGGTCGCGAGCAGCGTCTCGGAGCTGGCCCGGATCGCCGCCGAGCTGCGGCCGATGGTCATCGCCCTGGTCGACTCCGGCGTGCAGGCAGCCAACGCGAGCGCGGTCTACTCGGTCGCCGTCGACGCGATCACCCGCCGCCTGCTCGAGCTCGAGCTCGAGCGGCGCGGGGCCCCGGACGCCGAGTTCGCGTGGCTGGCCCTGGGCAGCCAGGCCCGGCGCGAAGCTCTCCCGGGCTCCGACGTCGACTCGGCGATCGCGTGGTTCGGCCATCGCGCCCGGGCGGCGACGGGCGTCCGGGCCGAGCTGCTCGAGCTCGCCCAGGCCGTCACGGCAGGCCTTGAGCGGTGCGGGCTGGCCATCGACACCCACGGGGCGAGTGCATCGTCGGCGCCGTTCGTGCGCTCGCTGAGCTCCTGGCAGGGACTGGCCCGGGGCTGGATCGATGACCCGCCCAGCCCAAGGCGCTGATCCTCACCTCGACGCTCATCGACAGCCGTCCGCTGTGGGGGGTGCACGCCGGCAACCCGGTCGCCGACACCTTCCGGGCCGGCCGCGGACCGGCAGGCGCTGCTGCGCCTGCTGGCGCGCTTCGCGCTCTCGCACCGGCCGCCGACGGGCTTTCTGCGCGGTCTCGTGGTCGAGCATTCGGGCTCGCACCGGGGCCGGCTGGACCTCAAGACCGGCGGTCTTGTCCCGATCGTCGATCTGGCCCGCTACGCGGCGATGGCGGCCGGGGTGACCAGCGCCTCGACGGTCGAGCGGCTGCGCGCGGCCGCTGGCGCCGGGACCTTGGCCGCGGCTGACGCGCACTCGCTCCAGGACGCCTTCCGGCTCATCTCCAACCTGCGCGCCGAGCACCGCGTCGACCAGCTGCGCGCCGGCGAGGAGCCCGATGACCACCTCAGCCCCGATGAGCTGAGCGCGCTGCGGCGCACTCAGCTGCGCGAGGCCTTCCGCGCCGTCGCCGCGGTCCAGCGGCGGCTGGCCTCTGAACTCGGCCTCGGCGTGCGATGACCCGTAGGCTCTCGAGGGATGAACGAGTGGCGCCGCTACCGGCCGGCGATCTGGCTGGCCATGCTCGGGATCGCCCTGGCCCTGCTGGTCAGTCCGGCGTTCTTCGGTGTTCGCGGTCCTGGGGATGGGGGCGGGCCTGGCCCTGCGGCTGCGCTTCCCGCGTCCGCGCCGGCGCGGCCGGCCACCCCTGCGGGGCGGCCGGCGGCGCCGGGGCTGACGAGTTCCTAGAAGAAGGTCAGCGTCGTGGAGATGCGCGGACGCGCGCGCTTGGTGTAGCGCTTGACCTGATCGAACACGACGGTGTACTTGCTGTACTTCGGGTGCCCGCCGGGGTAGAAGCGATCCTTGGTCTTGAGCGTCCCGCACGGGCCCTTGGCCTTGCCGAAGGCCATCCGGTTCGCGACCTGGCGGCCGCGCAGGTAGTGCACGTAGATCGTGTGATTGGGGACGAAGCCCGAGAACAGCCAGGTCACCTTCCGGCTCGGCTTGGCCACCGCAGGCTGGGTGGCGATGCTGAAGTTGGCCATGGTCACGGTGGTCGTGGCGATGAAGCCGGTGCCCGCCGTCTCGTCCTGGGCCTGCAGCGGGAACGTCTTCTGTCCCGGCCCGGCGAAGGGCAGGTTCGGCCCCTGGGTGATGAGGTTGATCGATCCGTCGGGCCCGGCGACCGTGGTGCCGGCCACCGCGAAACCCGAGATCTGGATCGTGTCCCCGGGCGTGAAGCCCGAGCCGACGACGTCGATCGGCGCGCCCTTGGCGACGTCGACGTTGACGTAGCACGGCTGGGTCACGCGATCGTGGCCGCGGATGCCTCGGCGGCGCCGGCGGCCGGTACGCCGAGCGCGGCCACCGCGACCGCCGTACGGACAAGCCGGCGCGTGCCGGCAGGTGTTGTGATGCGCACTGTCCTTCCCCCTGTCTGTGGTGCGAGTACCTCCGGCCCGCGGCGAGTCTAACCGTGAGGACCTGCGGCTGCCCGCCGGAGGTTCAGTTCATCAGCCCGCGAGCCACGGCCAGGCAGGCCTCACAGCGCGGCCAGGGCGGGTTCCACGGGTACCCGGTGACATCGACTGCCGCACAGCGCGAGGTCCGGGGTTCTCGGCGCGCGACGAGGTGGCAGAGCTCCTCAAAGCCGTCGTCGCTGCGGCCCGGGACGTTGCGGCAGGCGCGGGTGGACGTTCGGGGTGCGGACCGGCGTGCGGAGCCATGGGCATCGCCAAGGATACGCGCACGGCCGGCGGCTCAGCTGACCGCGCGCAGGTGCGCGAACGGGCGTCCCCTCGCGCAGCTCGCGGACGACCGCCTCGACCAGGCCCTCGTCGGTCGCGGCTCGCCGTCGGTGACCGCGCTGACGTGCGCCCGCTTGGTCTGGATCAGCCGCGCCATCCGCTCGTCGATGGTCTCCGCGGCGAGCAGGTACCAGGCGGTGACGGCATCGCGCTGGCCGATGCGGTGGCAGCGGTCCTCGGCCTGATCGTGCATGGCCGGGGTCCACTCGAGCTCGAGGAAGGCGACGTTGGAGGCGCGGGTCAGCGTGATGCCCTGGGCGGCGACCCGGGTGGCGGCGACGATCAGCGGCGGGCCCGTCGGGTCGCTGGAAGGCGGCGATGGCCGCCTCGCGGGCGGGCAGCGAGTCGCTCGCCGAGCAGGTGCAGGGCGTCGGGAAAGCGCGGCCAGCACCGCCTGCTGGACCTCGCGGTGGCGGGCGAACACGACCAGCGGCTCACCCGAGGCCAGGAAGTCCTCGATCCAGGCCAGCGCCGGCGGCGAGCTTGCCGCGGGCGGCCAGCCGCTGCAGGGCGCCGAGCTGGGCCAGCCGCTCGGCGCGCAGAGCGGCGGCGATCTTGGCGTTCAGCTCGGTGAGATCCAGCGGCTGGGAGCGCAGCCACTCGATCACGTCGCGCTCGGCCAGCCGGTACTCGGCTCGCGTTGGTCAGCGCCATCGGCACCACGACCTGGCGCTTGGCCGGCAGCTGGGGCAGGACCTCGGCCTTGCAGCCGGCGCACGAAGCAGCGGCGGCGCAGGTGCCAGTGCAGGCGCTCCTCGCTGATCTGGCCGCGGAACTGGCGGGCGAAGCGCGCTCCGGAGCCGAAGTCGGCCATGCGGCCGATGATGCGCAGCTGAGGGATCAGCTCCTCGACGTGGTTGAGGACCGGCGTCCCGCTGAGGGCGAGGCGCAGCCCATCGGGGGCAGCGACCCCGCCAGCGTCCGCACGGCGTGCGTCCGCTTGGCGTGCGGGTTCTTGCAGTAGTGCGATTCGTCGACGACCAGCGCCCGCGGGCGGCGGCGAGCCAGGGCCTCGCGGTGGGCGGCGACGATCTCGTAGTTGAGGATCGTGATGTCCCCCTGCGGCGGGACCGCCACCCGGCCGGAGACCAGCGCCACCGAACGGTGCGGGAGCCATCGCTCAGCCTCCCGCTGCCAGGTCAGCTTCATCGACGCCGGGCAGACGACGACGGCCGGGAAGGCATCGTCGGCCTCCAGGCTGGCCAGCGCCTCGACCGTCTTGCCCAGCCCCTGCTCGTCGGCCAGAAACGTGCCCCGCGCGCGCAGCGCGTAGCGGACCGCGGCCCACTGAAACGGGGTGAGCTCGCCGCCCAGCGCGCGCGGCCACCTCCGGCATCGGGTCGGCCGCGGTGGCCCGGGAGTCGCCGGACGGCGCTGCTGCCGCGGTCGCATGCTCGTGCATCAGCGCGGCCAGCACCTCGGCCGCCTTCGGCCGGTGATCTCCACCTCGTGGCGGGCCAGAAAGCCGTCCAGCTCGACGACCAGCCAGGGGTCGAGCGGGACCGACCGGGTGCCCTCGGCGCCGGGCAGCTCGCCGAAGGCCGCGCCGATCGTCGGGATCCCACAGGACCTCCAGGCGCAGCTCCTCGCCGTCGATGCCCCGGGCCCAGGCCAGCCGCGCGGGCGGCAGCGCGACCGCCGGCCTCCAGCGCCTGCAGGCAGCGCTCGGCGGCGGCGTCCAGCGCGGCCGAGCGCTCGCGCCCGCAGGGCGCTCGGCGGCCGTCGAGGGTCAGGGGCACGAGCAGCAGGTCCCCGTCCTTGCGCACCGCCCTTGCGCAGCGCCTTGGGAATCGGCCCGGCCAGGGTGCTGCAGCACAAGCCAGCCGCGGCCGTCGTAGCGCCGGGTGCTGACCGAGCCGACCCAGCGGCGCCGTACCGCCGACAGCCAGTCGCGACCGTCGTCGGACGCCTCGAGCTCGGGGCGCCGGGCCAGGATCTCGGCCACCTTGAGCGCGGCCACGTCCTCGGCCGGCGCCGACCATTCGCGCGCGGTCCCAGTCAAAGCGCCGGTGGGGGATGGCGCGGGCGAGCTCGACCAGCTCGCGGTCATAGGGGAAGGCTGAGCACGACGAGCGACTCGCCCTTCCCGGCCGGGCGCAGGGTGACGTTGGGCGGCGTCGGGACCAGCGCGACCGGCCCGGCTCATCCCGGCGCGGTCACCGGCTCGGTGGGACGGCGCGGGGGCTCGCTGGCTCGCGAAGGCGGCTCGGTGAGCCGGGCCGCCGTGGCCTGGGCGGTGTCCCGGGCCCAGCCGGTCGTGGTCAGCACGGCGAGCACGAGCACGACGACGCCGAGCGCGGCGATCACCCACCAGCTCGAATGGGTGGCCTGCGGTGAAGGTGGCCCCGAGCCGGGCATGGGCGGCGGCGGCCCCGGCCAGAGCGCCGAGCACGGCCACGCCGAGGGTCTGCCCAACCTGCCGGCTGGTCGACGCGACCGCGGCGGCGACGCCGGCCTGGGCGGGCGGCATGCCCGACACCGCGGTGTGGGTGATCGGCGGGTTGACCAGGCCGAAGCCGAGGCCGAAGAGGAAGTAGGCCCCGAACAGGACCGCGCGTCGGGCGTGGTCAGCGTCAGCTGGGTGAGCATCGCCGCGCTGGCGATCAGGGCCAGGCTCCCGGCGATCAGGGGCAGGCGGCTGCCCCGAGCGGCCGACCAGGCGGCCCGACAGCGGGGCGACGACCAGCGTCACCGCCGGCCATCGGGAGCAGGTACAGGCCGGCGTGGAACGGGCGACAGCCCGCGGACGTCCTGCAGGTAGAGGGTGTTGAGGAACAAGAAAGCCGCCGAGCGCGGCGAAGGCGCACACGGCGATCGCGCTGGCTCCGCTGAAGGGGGCGCTGGAGAAGAAGCGGATCTCGATCAGCGGCTCGGCGCGGCGCAACTCGTAGGCGACCAGGCCGCCGAGGCGCAGCGATCGCGACCGCGAACTCGGCCAGCGTCGGCGCCGACAGCCAGCCTTCCGCGGGCGCTTCGATGATCGCGTAGGTCAGCGTGGCCAGGCCGACGATGACCAGCACCTGGCCGACGGGATCGATCCGGCGCGGGCGCGCGCGCGCGGGACTCGGGCACGAACAGCGCGGTGAGGATGATCGCGGCCAGCCCGATCGGCAGGTTGACCAGGAAGACGGCCTGCCAGCCGACGGAGTCGACCAGCGCACCGCCGACGAGCGGGCCGAGCGCCAGGCTGATGCCGACCGTGCCGCCCCACACGCCGATGGCCTGGGCCAGCTCGCGCGGGTCCTCGAACACGTTGCGGATGATCGACATCGCCACCGGGTTGAGCATCGAGCCGCCGATCGCCTGCAGCACCCGCGCGGCGATCAGCAGGTCGAGCGACGGGGCCAGCGCGCACAGCAGCGAGCCGAGCGAGAACAGGGCGCAGCCCGAGCTGGAACACGCGGCGGCGCCCGAGCCGGTCCGCGGTCGAGCCCGACAGCATGAGCAGGCTGGCCAGGACGAGCGTGTAGGCGTCGATCGTCCACTGCAGGCCCGAGACCGAGGCGCTGCAGCGAGCGCGCGGATCGACGGCAGCGCGACGTTGACGATGGTCGAGTCGAGCCCCACGATGAGCAGGCTCATCGAGCAGATCCCGAGGATCAGCAGCCGCCGGCGGCGGTCAGGAACGGCGGGGGACGCCGGACGCGGGCACGACGACCGATGCTAGTCGGGCCGGCGTCGCCCGGCACCGCCGCGAGCCGGTGCGACGGGAGCGGGCGGTCCCGGACCGCCCGCTCCGTCACGTCCGATCAGGTCAGCTGACTGGTTGGCCTTCAGGAAGGCCGCGGCCACAGCGGCCGGCTGCTGATGGTCGATCGCGACCGCCTTGTTCATGGCGATGATGGCCGACGTTGGTGAGCAGCTTGTTGACGCTGTCGACCGTGCTGAGCAGGCTCGGGGCACGCGTTGACCTTGTTCTTGTTGATGACCAGCGCGATGTTCTGGAAGCCGAAGATGTTCTTCGGGTCCTTGAGCACCACGTACTTGCCCGCTGGCCAGCTGCGGGTCGGTGGTGAACACGTCGATCGCGTCCACCGAACCGGCGTCGAGCGCCTGGTACTGGATGCCCAGGGCGAGCGACTTGAAGGTGAAGTTCTTCACCCCGTAGACGCTCTTCATGCCCGCCGCGCCCTGCGTGGCGGTTGAGGAACTCGGGCCGGGCGCCGAGCGTGAAGTGCGGGACCTTCTTGAGGTCCGCGGTCGTCACCAGGCCGTACTTGGTCGCGAACGCCTTGGTCACCGCGATCGCGTCGGTGTCGAAGAACGGCGTCATCGAGCTCATCACCTGGCCGCGCTTGGCGTAGAACGCCTTGGCCAGGGCGTACTCCTGCTGCGGGCTGGAGACGGTCTTGTTGATCTTCGCCACCGTGGCCACCGACTCGCCCGTGTACTCCGGGTAGGCGTCGATCTGGCCGCTGGTCAGCGCCTTGTCGACGACCTCGGTGGCGCCGATGTTCTCCTTGTAGTTGACCTTGCAGCCCTTGGCCGTCAGCGCCTGCTTGTAGAGCTGGCCGACGATGAACTCCTCGGTGAAGTCCTTGGTGCCGAGCGTCAGCGAGCCGCCCGAGCCGCCCGAGGCGCTCGAGCTGGCACTGGTGGCTCGAGCTCGAGCTCGACGACGATCCGCCGCCGGCGGCGGCGCTGGACGAGCTCGAGCTCGAGCTGATCCGCAGGCGGCGAGCACGACGGCCGCCAGGACGGTGAGCAGCGGCCACGCGTCAGCGCGTACGGCGCGGTCGGCGCCGTGTGGTCACGGGGGTGAATGCGGACATGCAGGTTTCCTCCTCGGTGATTCAAAGCGGCCCCCCAGTGTCCCAGGTGGGCTTCGACAACGGACGTCCGCCGTGGACCGTCGGCCCTGACGGCGGAGCGGGTACGGCGTGACCCGGTACTGGACCAGGGCCAGGAGCCCGTCGATGGCAAAGGCGAGCGCGGTGATCGTCAGCGATCCCGCGATCACGCCGGCGGTCCCGTAGGTGGGCTCGTTGACGATGATGTCTCCGAGCCCGCCGCCGCCGGCGAACGTGGCCAGGGTGGCGGTGGCGACCACATAGACGGTGGCGGTGCGCACTCCGGCGAAGATGAGCGGGCAGGGCGAGCGGGCAGCTCGACGCGGCAGCAGGACCTGCAGCGGGGTCATGCCCATCGCCCGCGCCGCCTGGACGGCGTCGGGATCGACCCCGTCCACGGCCACGTAGGCGTTGGTGAGGATCACCGGGCCGGCCAGGATCGACCAGCGCGACCAGCGTGTTCCGGAAGCCGATGCCGAGGATCCCGATGCCGATCGAGATCACGGCCAGGCTGGGCAGCGCGCGCCCGATGTTCGAGACCGTGATGGCGAAGAACGAGCCGCGGTGCAGGTGCCCGAGCCAGACCCCGAGCGGGATGGCGAGCACGATCGCAGATCAGGACGGCCACGAACGAGAGCTCGAGGTGGGCGAGCGGTCTTGTCCCCGAACAGGCTCAGGTTGTTGAAGAAGAAGGTGAAGGGGTTGCTGGTCATCGCGACGCTCACCGGGCCAGCCGCCGCCGGCGACCACGGCGTGAGCAGGCGCTGCACGCCGACCAGCAGCACGTCGGCGACCATGGCCAGCGCGATGGCCAGCACCCCGGCGGCCACGAACTCGGTCTTGAAGCCGCTCTGGATGGCGTTGAAGATCGAGCGCCCCGAGGCCCCCGCCGCCGATGTAGGCGGCGACCGTGGCCAGGCTGATCGTGGTCACGGTGGCGATCCGCACCCCGGCCATGATCGCCGGCGCGGCCAGCGGGCAACTCGACCCGGAGCAGGGTCTGGCGCGCGGTCAGGCCCATGGCCCGGGCGGCCTCGATCGTCGCGCCGGGCACGCCGCGCAGACCGGTCAGCGTGTTGCGGAACAGGATCAGCAGCGTGTAGGAGACCAGGCCGATCTCGACCGTGAAGCGGTTGATGCCGGTGACCTGGACGAGGAGCTCGAACAGGGCCAGGCTGGGGATCGTGTACAGAAACGCCGACGAGCAGCGAGAACGGGGTCTCAAACCAGCGTGGCTGGTAGGCGAAGATCGCCGCGGCGAAGGCGATCACCATCCCGACCCCGACCGCGATCAGGGTCAGCATCGATGTGCTGGACGAGCGCCGGCTCGAACACCGAGCTCCAGTTCTGCGATGACCCAGCCGACAGCAGAACTGATGGTTCTGGACCACGCAATTGGAGGCGCCCCCGAAGTTCGGGATGACGGGGCCCCGCCGCCGGCGGCGAAGCATGGGAAGTGTCGCGAGACTCATGCCGGGATGCTGCTGGTGCCCGCGCCGCCCTGCGCTCGGGAACCGCGCCGTCGGGGGCGATCAGCGCGGTGATCGCCTCCACCGTGGCGTAGCCGAGCGACGTTGCCGTCGCTCGTCGGTGACGGCCAGGCGCGTGATGCCCTCGGCGAGCATCTGCGACAGCGCGAAGTGCAGGCTCGCAGTCGACGTCGCACGGTCTTGCCCGTCGGGGCCTCGCCCGGCCGCGCCGGCTCGAGCTCGATGTCGCGCGACGGTGCGCACGCGCAGCCGCTTGAGCCCGCGGTCCTCGCCGACGAAGCTGGCCACGAACTCGTCGACGGGGTGCGCCAGCAGCTCGTCGGCGGTGGCAAGCTGCACGAGATGGCCGTCGCGCATGACCGCGATCCGATCGCCCATCTTGATCGCCTCGTCGATGTCGTGGGTGACGAAGATGATCGTCTTGCGGACCTGGCGGTGCAGGCGCAGGAAGTCGTTCTGCAGCCGCTCGCGGGCGATCGGGTCGATCGCCCCGAAGGGCTCGTCCATGAGCATGATCGGCGGGTCGGCGGCCATCGCCCGGGCCACGCCGATCCGCTGCTGCTGGCCGCCGGAGAACTCGCCCGGGTAGCGGCGCAGATCCCCCTCGGGATCGAGGCCGACGAGCTCGAGCAGCTCGGCGGCCCGGGCGCGGATCCGGTCCTTGGGCCATCCGAGCAGCCGCGGCACGGTGCCGATGTTGGCCTCGACGGTCAGGTGCGGGAACAGCCCGATCTGCTGAAACACGTAGCCGATGCCGCCGGCGCAGCTGGGTGAGCTCGAGCTGGCGCACGCTCTGGCCGTCGATCGTGATGTCCCCGTCGCTGATCGAGATCAGGCGGTTGACCATCTTCAGCGCGGTCGTCTTGCCGCAGCCCGACGGCCCGATGAGCACGCAGATCTCGCCCGGCGCGACCTCGAAGCTGAGCTCGGAGACGGCCGCACTGCTCGCGGCCCGGGTAGCGCTTGACGACCTGTTCGAAAGGCGATCTCGGCTGGGGCCGAGCGCCGCCTCACGACTTGGGGACTGCTCCGAATGGGGGTCAGAGACCGCGCCGATCGCGCTTATATATCAGACATCACGCCGGGATGCGGCGCCCGTGACCGCATTCTCCGCGGGTTCTCGCGCTCCGGACGGGCCTGATCTGGCTGAGATCGCGCTCGACGGAGGTCCGCTCGCGCTCAGCGCCCTGGTCGACATCGCCTGGCGGGGCGCCCGGCTGCGCGTGGGCGAGGGCGCACGGGAGCGGATGATCCGCGCCGCGCAGGCGCTGGCCGACCATGTCGCCGCGGGGCGGCCGGTCTACGGTGTGACGACCGGACTCGGGGCCCGGGTCGGCGAGCCGCTGGTCGGCGACGGGCGTCGGCGACGGAGACCCTGCGCGGGCGGGCGGTGGCGGTGGGGGCAGCGCTCCCGGCCGAGGTCGTCCGCGCGGCGATGGCGGTGCGGGCGGCCGGGCTGGCCGGCGGCGGCGCCGGCGCGAGTCCCGAGGTGGCCGAGCAGCTCGTCGCGCTGCTCAACGCCGGCGTGCACCCGATCGTGCCCCGCACCGGGTCGCTGGGGGCCACCGACCTGTGCCTGCTGGCCCACGTCGGGCTGGTCCTGATCGGAGAGGGCGAGGCCGAGTACAACGGTCGGCGGATGCCGGGCGCCGCGGCGTTGGCCGCGGCCGGCCTTGCGGCGCTCACGCTGGCCCCGCGCGACGGGCTGGCCATCTGCTCGAGCTCGGCCATGTCAACGGCGCCGCCGCCCTTGCCCTCGCTGAGGGGCAGACCGTGCTCGCCGCCGCGCAGGCCGGCGCGGCGCTCTCCTTCGAGGCCTTGCGCGCCAACCCGGCGCCGCTGGATCCGAAGGTCGTCGCGGCCCGGCCCGCGCCTGGACAGGCGTGGGCCTCGCGAGGGCCTGCGGCGCGCTGCTGGCCGGCGGCGAGCTGATGGCGCCGGGCGGCGCGCGCCGGCTGCAGGACCCACTCAGCTTCCGGGCCGTGGGCACCGTGCACGGCGCAGTCGCGGTGGCGCTGGACCGTCTGCACGACGCCGTGGTCCCGGAGCTCGGCGCGGCCGCCGACAGCCCACTGGTGCTCGGTTCAGACGTGGTCAGCACAGCCAACTTCCACGGCCCGGCGCTGTCGCAGGCCCTGGACGCGGCCGCGATCGCCCTCGCGCAGGCGGGAGACGCGGCGGCGCGCGCGTCCGGCCCGCCTGGCCGCGGCTCGCTTCAGCGGCCTGCCCGACGCCCTGGCCGCCGGCCCGCACGCGTCCGGGGTCGCGCCGCTTGAGAAGACAGCGCGGGCCCTGGCCCGAGAGCTCGCCCTGCTGGCCGCGCCCCGGTCGCTCGACGCCGCCGTGGCCGCCGACGGGGCCGAGGACGCGGTCACCGGCGCGCTGGCGGGAGCACTGCGCCTGCGCGAGGCCGTCGCCGCGATGGCCCGCCTCGTGGCCGTCGAGCTCACCGTCGCCGCGGCCGCCCTGGAGCTGCGCGGACCGCTGCAGCTCGGGGCGGGGACGGCGGCGCTGCTCGCGTGGGTGCGCGCGCGAGGGGATCTGAGGGCCGGTCCCGGCTCGGCCGGCGCGGGCCTTGAGGCGATGGCGCAGGCGATCGCGCGCCGGAGAGCTCGAGCCCGCGTCACTGCCCGCCCGGTAGTAGCGTGGCGCCACCATGGCGACCGACACGCTGAGCTGCCGCGGCTGGCCCCAGGAGGCGGCGCTGCGGATGCTCCACAACAACCTGCATCCCGACGTGGCCGAGACGGCCCGGCGGATCTCGTCGTCTACGGCGGCATCGGCAAGGCGGCGCGCAACTGGTCCGAGCTACCACACGATCGAGCGCGAGCTGCGCCGGCTGGCCGACCACGAGACCCTGCTGGTGCAGTCGGGAAAGCCGGTGGCGGTGTTCGAGACGCACCCCGACGCTCCGCGGGTGCTGATCGCCAACTCCAACCTCGTGCCCCAGTGGGCCAACTGGGAGACCTTCCGCGAGCTGGACGCCGCCGGGCTGATGATGTACGGCCAGATGACCGCCGGGTCCTGGATCTACATCGGCAGCCAGGGCATCCTGCAGGGCACCTACGAGACGTTCGCCGCCGCCGCGCGCAAGCGCTTCGGCGGCACGCTGGCCGGCCGGCTGGTGGTCACCGCCGGCCTGGGCGGGATGGGCGGCGCGCAGCCGCTGGCCATCACCATGCTCGACGGCGCGGCGCTGTGCATCGAGGTTGACCTGCAGCGGATCGAGCGCCGGATCGAGACCCGCTACCTGGACGAGCGCGCGGCCGACCTCGACGACGCCCTGGCCCGCCTGGACGTGGCCCGCGCGCGAGCGGCGCGCGCTGTCGATCGGGCTGGCCGGCAACGCCGCCGAGATCCTGCCCGAGCTCGTGCGCCGCGGCGTGGAGATCGACGTGGTCACCGATCAGACCAGCGCTCACGATCCGCTGAACGGCTACATGCCCGCCGGCCTGACGCTCGAGCAGGCCGACGTGCTGCGCGCGATCGGATCCCGAGGAGTACCTGCGCCGCGTGGGGGAGAGCGCGGTCGCCCACGTGGGCGCGATCCGGGCGCTGGGCAAGGCCGGCGCGGAGGCGTTTGACTACGGCAACGCGCTGCGGGGGCTGGCCTTTGAGCACGGGGACGCCGAGGCGTTCTCCTATCCCGGCTTCGTGCCCGCCTACATCCGGCCGCTGTTCTGCGAGGGCAAGGGACCGTTCCGGTGGGTCGCGCTGTCGGGGGATCCGGCCGACATCCACGCCACCGACCGGGCGATCCTCGACCTGTTCGGCGACCAGGAGCACATCGCGCGCTGGATCGCGCTGGCCCAGGAGCGGGTCGCCTTCCAGGGCCTGCCCGCGCGCATCTGCTGGCTGGGCTACGGCGAGCGCGAGCGCGCCGGCGTGCGCTTCAACGAGATGGTCGCCTCGCGGCGAGCTCAAGGGCCCGATCGTCATCGGCCGCGACCACCTCGACGCCGGCTCGGTGGCCTCGCCCGAGCGCGAGACCGAGGCGATGCGCGACGGCTCCGACGCGGTGGCCGACTGGCCGCTGCTCAACGCGATGCTGATGACCGCCTGCGGCGCGAGCTGGGTCTCGATCCATCACGGCGGCGGGGTCGGGCATGGGCAAGTCGATCCACGCCGGGCAGGTCGTGGTGGCCGACGGCACGCCGCAGGCCGGCGAGCGGGTCCGGCGCGTGCTCACCGCCGACCCGGGCCTCGGCGTCGTGCGCCACGCCGACGCCGGCTACCCGGAGGCGCTCGCCGTGGCCCGCTCCAGCGGCCTGAAGCATGCCGATGCTCGATCCCGAGCCCGCCTAGGGGTGGCGTGCGGTGCCGGGGCCCGCGCTGGACGTGCCCGCGCTCACGCTGGCCGGCGCGGCCCAGATCCTGCGCCCGCCGCGTGCCGGGCTGCCGTGGCTGCGCGGCGCGGACGTCGCGGCGCAGACGCTGACGGCGGGGACCTCGGGCTGGCGGACGGGCTGATCGCGGCCGAGACCGCGACCCGCGGCGCGGCGCAGCTGGACGTGACGGGGTGCGCGCTGGTCCCCGGGTTCGTGGACTGCCACACCCACCTGCCCTTCGCGGGCTGGCGCGCCGGTGAATACGCGCAGAAGCTGGCCGGCGTCCCGTACGCCGAGATCGCCCGCGGCGGCGGCGGGATCCGGGCCTCGGCGCGCGCACTGGCCCGAGCCTCCGACGAGCAGGTGCTCGAGCAGGCGGTCGGGTCTGGCCGCCGAGATGCTCGCCGCCGGGACGACCACCTTTGAGGGCAAGTCCGGCTACGGCCTCTCGCGCGACGCAGGAGCTGCGCGCGCTGGGGCTGGCCACGGCGCTCGGGGCGTTCGTGCCCCAGACGACGCTGTCGACCGCGCTGCTGGCCCACGCCGTCCCCGACGGGTTCGACACCGCCGGCGTGGATGCGCGAGGTGGAGGCGATGATGCCCGAGGTGATCGACCTCGGCACGGTCTCGCGCGCTGGACATCTTCGTCGAGGCGATCGCCTTCTCGACCGCTGATCTGCGCGTGATGGGCGAGCTGGCCCGCGGCGGCCGGGCATGATGCTCCGCGTCCACGGCGAGCAGTTCGAGCGGCTCGGGACCGTGCCGGTCGCGCTGGAGGCCGGCGCGCGCTCGATCGACCATCTGTCGGTCGCCGCCGACTCTGACGTGGCCGGCGCTGGCCGACGCCGCGTGCGCGGCCGTGCTGCTGCCCGCGGCCGAGTTCCTCGGCGCCGAGCACCGGGCGCCCGGGCCGCGCCCTGGCCGACGCCGGCGCGCTCGTCGTGCTGGCCACCGACGCTAACCCGGGGACGGCGCCGGTCATCTCGATGCCGGTGGTCATCGGGCTTGGCGGCGCGCCTGTACGGCTTCAGTCCCGCGCGAGACGCTGGCCGCGGCGACGCTGAACGCCGCCTGGGTGCTCGGGCTCGAGCGCACCCTCGGCTCGCTGGAGGCCGGCAAGCGGGCCGACGTGCTGGTCCTCGACGGGCCCGTGGAGGAGCTCGGCTACCGGTTCGGGCGCAACCCGGTCGCGGTGGCGTTCTGCGGCGGCGTGCCGGTCTGGGTCAGGCCCGACTGGTCCGGCTCGGGTCGCGGAGGCGATGGCGTGAGCACGCTGCACGCGTCCCGGCGATGGTCAACGCGCACAGCCACGCCTTCCAGATCGGCCTGCGGGGCGTCGGCGAGCGGGTCGGTGACGGGGACGACTTCTGGAGCTGGCGCCAGGCCATGTACCGGCTGGCCGGGGAGCTGACGACCCGCGTCGATGTACGCGGTCGGCCTGCGCGTGTACGGGGAGATGGCCGCCGCCGGCTACGGCACGGTGGGCGAGTTTCACTACGTCGTGCACCAGCCCGACGGCACGCCCTACGACGAGCCCAACGCGATGGCGATCGCTCTCGCCGCGGCCGCCCGGGAGTCCGGCCTGGAGATCGTGCTGCTGCCCGCCGCCTACCACCGCGGCGGTCCCGGGCAGGCCGCCGAGCCCCGGGCCAGCGGCGGTTCTGCGACCCCGACGTGGCGAGCTTCCTGAGCCGCTGCGACGCCCTGCGCGCGTGGGCGGCGGACGTCGCAGGGCGTCTCGGTCGGGGTGGCCGTGCACAGCGTCCGCGCGGTGCCGGCCGAGTGGATCTCCGAGGTGGCGGCGTACTCCGAGGAGCACGGCCTGGTCCGCCACGTCCACGCCGCCGAGCAGCGCCGCGAGCTGGCCGAGTGCCAGGCCGAGCACGGCTGCTCGCCGATCGCCCTGCTCGCCCGCTGCGGCTTTCTCGGCGAGCGCGCGAGCGTCGTGCACGCGATCCACGTCTCCGACGACGACATCGCGCTGCTCACCCGCTCGGGGACGACCGTGGTCACCTGCCCGACGACCGAGGGCAACCTCGGCGACGGCCATCTGCCCGCGCTGGCCTACCGCGACGCCGGGGTGCCGCTGGCCATCGGCACCGACGAGCAGGTGCGGATCGACCCCTTCGAGGAGCTGCGCGAGATGGAGACCTCGGCCCGCCGGGTCGGCCAGACGCGCGACGCCCTGCTCGCCGCCGCCCCCCGGGGCGACCTGTGGGGCACCGTGGCCGCAGCCGGCCGGCGCTCGCTCGGGCTCGCCGGGCCGGGTCCGCGGATCGAGGTCGACCTCGATCATCCCGTCGCTGGCCGGGATCGGCGGCAATGACGTGTTGCGGGCGCTGGCCACCTGCTGCTCGGCCGCGGTCGTGGTCAGGTGAGACCGAGTTCTGAGCGTCTGGCGGTGAGGATTGCCTGCAGCCGCCGGGCCGTCTGCGCCCGCTGGCCGGGCTCGAGCATCGCTGCCGTCAGCCGGACGGTCACGTAGCCGGCCTCCAGCGGGACGCGTCCCGGGCGCGGTCGCCGGTGAACTGCGCGTGGTCACGGTGAAACGCCCAGCCGTCGAGCTCCACGATCAGCCGCTCGGCGTCGAACACGATGTCGACCTCGAAGCCGGCGATCCGGGCGTTGACCCGGTACGGCGGCAGGCCGGCGGCGCGAGCGAAGGCCGGAAAGTGATCCTCCAGCGGCGAGCGGGTCGGCCCCCCATTTTGGTCACCTTCATCCATGCCCCTCGTGACTAAGAGGCCTGGACCGCCCGCAAAACACCCCCCGCGACCCGCAACGCGTCCAGACACTCGTCCAGGTCGGCGCCCTCGTCCGGGGTGTGGCTCTCGCCTCCGTGCAGCGGGACGAACAGCAACAGGGCGGGGGCCAGAGCGCTGAGATGCTGGGCGTCGTGGCCGGCGCCCGACCAGGTGGGCTGCGCGGCCACCCCGAGCTCTGACGCGCACCGCAGCGCCGCCGCGACCAGCTCCGGGTCCATCTCCACCGGCGATCCGTCGCGCACCAGCGACAGCGTGATCGGCGACCGAGCGGCGCGCGCCGATCTGCGCCGCCGCTGTGCTCAGCGCGGCCGACACGCGGTCAAGCGAGGCCGCCTCGATCGCCCGCACGTCGATCCCCAGCCGCACGGTGCCGGGGACGATCGAGACCGCGCCCGGGGCCACGGTCAGTGTCCCGACGGTGGCCACGGTCTCGGCGGGCTCGGCCCGCGCCACCGTCTCGACAGCGAGGACGAGCTCGGCGGCGGCGGCGAGGGCATCGCGCCGGTCCTCCATGGAGACCTCGCCCGAGTGGCCGGCCACCCCGGAGACCACCGCCTCGTAGCGGCGCGGGGAGGCCACCCGCGTGACCACGCCGATCTGCTCAAGCGCCCAGCGCTGGGCGACGTGGATCTCCGCGTGGCCGCGCCAGCGCTCCAGCGGCGGCGCGATCCGCTCGAGGTCTGAGAGCGCCTGCAGGTACTCGCTCCCGCGCCGCCGCCGCGCTGACCCCGTCGCGGTCGTGAAAACGCTCCAGATCGCCGACCGACAGGGCGCCGGTGAGCAGTCGTGAGCCGATCGTCCCGGCTCCGAAGCGCGGCGCCTCCTCGGCGACGCAGACCATCAGCCCAGCGCCGGGGAGCTCGTGGGCGAGCTCGAGGCCGAGCACCGTGCCCAGCGCGCCGTCGTAGCGTCCCCCGTCGGGCACCGTGTCCACGTGCGAGCCCGCCGTCACCAGCGCGCCGGTGTCGGTGGACGGGAGCGCCCACAGGTTCCCGGCATCGTCCAGGCCCGGCGTCAGGCCGGCCTCGGCGGCCCAGCCGGCAACCAGCCGGGTGGCCTGCGCCTCGGCGGCCGAGAAGGCGGGGCGGTCAGCGCCCCCGCCGGGCCCGAGGCGATCTCCCACAGGGCGGCGAGCCGCTCCTGGATCCGCGCGCGGTCGGGCATCGGGAGCGGACGTTAGTGCGCTTGGCGGCGTAGGCCACCGCACGGTCAAGGCCGTCCCGCTGCACAACCGTCTCGCCCATGGCCCGGAGGCGAGGATCGGCGACCGGCGGTGGTGAAGCAGCCCCGGTGGTCAGGCCCCGCCGTAAGCGGGTGGGGCCGAGCTCGAGCTCTGGGCGGCGGCGATCTGGGCCAGCAGCGCGCTCGGGCTGGTCCCGTTGAGCACGCGCAGACGGGGCAGGCGGTAGGGGTCACCGGACGGTGCCGCCCAGCCGGGGACGACCGTGGTCGAGCCGAGGAAGCCCGGCGGCGCGGACCGCCGCCACGACCGTGGCGTCGTAGTGACCCGACGGGTAGCAGAACCAGTTGACCGGCACGTGATAGCGGCGGCGCAGCATCCGGCGGGCCGTGTCGATCTGGTAATGCAGCCCGGCCGCGTCGAGGGTGATCAGATCGGCGTGGCTGATCCCCTGGGTGTCGAGCTCCCACCCGGCGTCGATCATCGCCTTGACCTGCGGTGGCGTCAGGCCGCCCTGGGAGGGCGGCAGGCCCGCGAGCTGGATGTTCTCGACCGCGACCCAGTGCATCCGCTGCAGGATCGGCAGGGCGTGGCTGTACTGGGAGAAATAGCCGTTGTCGAAGGTGATGACGATCGGCTTGCCGGGCAGGCGCGCGCCGCGCTGCCAGTAGAAGCGCAGCTGGTCCATGGTCACCGGGTGCCAGCCGGCCTGGCGCAGGGCCTGCATCTGCGCGGCGAACTCGGCCGGCGGCACGTAGAGGCCCGGGAAGGGCGCGCCGGCGGGCGGGGGGGCGATCACGTGGTACATGAGGATCGGGACGTGCGCCGTGCCCGGGCGGCCGGTGGCGGCGCCGAGCGCAGCCGGCGATCCGTCGCGGGCGGGGTTGACGCGCGACGGCCGCGCGCGTCGCCGGATGTGCCGGCCGGCGTGCGCGGCCGCCCGGGCGCCGCGGCGCCGGCCGCGAGCCGGGCTGAGCCGCCCGAGGAGGCCAGCGACGACGGCCACCAGGACGATCAGCGATCACCGCGGCCAGCGTTCCCAGCGCGGCCACCCGCCGGCGGCGGGCGCGGCGGCGCCGCTCGGCGGCGCGCGCGGCGCGGCGCTCGTTCAAGGGTCTCGTAGTCCATCGGTGACCGATGTATAGATTGCCAGGCCGAGTGGCCGCCAATCCGGACAGCCGGATCGTCGTCGCCCCGGACGGGGTGCGCCTGGCTGTGTTCGAGGCCGGGCCGGCCGACGCGGCGACCGTCGTGCTCGTGCACGGCTATCCCGACACCCACGCCGTCTGGGACCTCGTCGCCGCGCGGCTGGCCGAGCGCTTGCACGTCGTCAGCTACGACGTGCGCGGGGCCGGCGCCTCGGATCGCCCGCGCGGTCTGGGCCGTACCGGCTCGACGCGCCTCACCGATGACTTCGCCGCGGTCTGCGACGCGGTCTCGCCGCAGCGGCCGGTGCACCTCGTCGGCCATGACTGGGGTGGGATCCAGGGGTGGGCGTTCGCCACCAGCCCGGCCCTGGCCGGCCGGATCGCCAGCTTCACCACCATCGCCGGCCCGGCTCTGGACCACGGCCTGCGGGCCAACCGCGAGCCGCTGCGCCGCGGCCGGCGTGCGGGAGTGGTGGTCACACGCGCGACGATCCTGGTACATCGTCGCTGCTCTGCCTGCCCGGCGGCCCCTCGCTGGCCTGGCGGGTGGCGCTGGCCGGCGGGCGCTGGCGGCGCTGCGCTGCAAACGGTCGACGGCGTGCCGGTCGACTGCCGGCTATCCGGCGGCCACCGCGCCGGCCGACGGCCTGGCCGGCGCGAACCTGTACCGGGCCAACATCCCGCGGATGCTCGTCCGGCGCACGCCGCCGATCGCGCGCTCCCACGCCCCGGTGCAGGTGGTCGTGCCCGAGCGCGACCGCTTCATCTCACCCAGCTACTACGACGCCGCGGACGCGGCCGCGCCGGGCCTGCGGCGCGCTGCGGTGCCGGGATCGCACTGGGCGCCCCGCGAGCAGCCCGAGGCGCTGGCGGCGCTGATCGCCGCCTTCGCCGCCGAGCACGACGTCTGATCGCCGCGCCATCCCGACGGCTCGCGCCGGAAGGAGTCCGGGCGCGACCGGCGAAACGCTGACCATGCTGCTGAGAAACCGCCCCCCGGGCATCCAGAACCGCGCGGTCGACGCTGCGCGACGGCTTTGACCATCTCGACCCGGCCGCCGATGGCCGTCCTGAGCTGGCTGAACGCCAACAAGGTCGACTACGTCGTCGTCGGGGCGGTCGCGCGGGCGATCCGCGGCGACCGGGAGACCCGGGGGCCGGTGGCGATCGTGCCCGCGCCCTACGGACGCAACTGGGAGCGGCTGTGCGCCGCGCTGGTCGCCGGCCACGCCGGCCTGCGCACCGAGGTCGGCGCGCCCGGGCGCGACCCAGACCACCCAGGCGCCGGTCAAGCTGACGGCCGAGAAGCTCGCCCGCGGCCGCCGCTGGCTGCTGCGCTGCGCCGGTCACGATCTCGATATCGAGGCCGCCGGGCTCGCACCGTGACAATGCCCGCACGCGGCAGCGAGGACGTCGGGCCGCGCTATCAGGAGCTGCTCTACGAGTCCGGCCGGTTCGAGATCGCCGAGGGGCTGAGCGTCGAGGTGGCCTCACCGGAGGACCTCGAGCTGTTCTCCCACGTTCGCCGCACCGGCGCGGCGCCCGAGTTCCGGGTCACGCCGCAAGGGCGCCGGCCGAGCAGCCCGAGACGGCCTGACCCAGCGGTCGCGATCCGGCGCTCGGAGCGGTCCGGAGCGCCGCTGGGGCCGCAGTAGCCTTCAGGGCATGCGCGCGCGTGCCCGTCACGGCGCTTCCGCGCCGCCGCCGGCGGCGCCGTCGCCCTGGTCGTCCTGTGGTTCGCGACCTTCCACGTCGCCGTGGTCCGGCACGTCGATCGCTCGATCCTGATCGGCTTCGCCGGGCTGCACCGCCCGCGCGTGGACGCGGTGACCAACTTCGTCGCCGGGCTGTGCAGCCCCGCCGCAGTATCTGCTGCTCGTCGGCCGTGCCGGTGATCGTCGCGCTCGTGCGCCGGCGACCGCGTCACGCCGCGGTGATGCTGGCCATCGTGCTCGGGGCCAACCTGACCACGCAGATCCTCAAGCCGCTGCTGGCGGCGCCGCGCCCGCTCAACGACGTCGTCGACGGCACCTACCTGTTCGTCAACGCCGCCTCGTGGCCCAGCGGTCACGCCACCGCGGCGATGTCCCTGTGTCTGTGCGCGGTGCTCGCCGCGCCCTCGCGCTGGCGTCCGCATGTCGGCGCGCTGATGGCCGTCTTCGCGATCGCCGTCTGCTACTCGTTCCTCGAGCTGGCCTGGCATTTCCCCAGCGACGTGCTCGGCGGTTTCCTCGTCGCCTCGGTCTGGGGCCTGGGCGGCGCCGCCGCTCCTGTTCTGGGCCGAGGACCGCTGGCCGTCGGGTCGCGGCGTGGGTGGGGAGGGGCGCGAGCCGGTCTCGGTGGCCGGGGTGCTGCGTCCGGTCGGCGCGGTCGTGGCCGCCGGCGGGGCGGTCGTGGCCGGGATCGCCGCTGGCCCGGCCGCACGCGGTGGTCAGCTACGCCAGTGGCCACACCGCCTTCGTGCTCGGGGCGGCGACGATCGCGGTGAGCGGGCTGGCCATCGCCGGCGGGGCGAGCTTCGCCCTGAACCGCGGCGCGCGGAGCGGTCAGCGGTAGCGGCCCGGCTCCCAGAGCGGCTCGTCGCCGCCGTTGGCCGCGCGGCTGAGGATGAACAGCAGGTCAGAGAGCCGGTTGAGGTAGCGCACGACCTCGGGGCTGACCGCCGGCCCGCAGGCCACGGTCAGGCGCTCGGCGCGGCGGCAGACCGTGCGGCAGACGTGCAGGTGCGCGGCCGCCGGCGTGCCGCCGGGCAGCACGAAGGACTTCAGCGGCGGCAGGGTCGCGTTGACCTCGTCGCAGCGCTCCTCGAGCCACGCCGTCTGCTCGGGGATCACGCGCAGGCGCTCGCGCGCGGCCGCGGTCTCGTCCGCCGGCTCGGGCACGGCGATGTCGGCGCCGACGTCGAACAGGTCGTTCTGGATCCGGCGCAGCCACTGCGCGTGGGCGTCGTCCGGGCCGGCCACCGCGATGGCGAGCCCGAGCTGCGCGTTGAGCTCGTCGACCGTCCCGTAGGCCTCGATCCGCGGATCGGTCTTGGGCACGCGGCTCATGTCCCCGAGGTGGGTCTCGCCGCCGTCGCCCAGGCGCGTGTAGATGCGGGTGAGGTTGACCGTCATGCGGGCCAGTCTACGGACGCCGCGGGCGCCTGACCGCGGCTGACCCGCTACGATCACGGCGTTCTAGGTCGGTGGTAATGGGAAGCCGGTGTCAATCCGGCGCGGACCCGCCACTGTGATCGGGGATGTCCGCTGCACGCAGGGCCACTGGCCGGGACGACCGGCCGGGAAGGCGCAGCGGATCAGGCCCGTAAGCCAGGAGACCAGCCTCCGACCTCAAGCCGCAAGCCCTCGTGGAAAGGGGTGGCCCTATGTCAGTACGCAGCACCTTTGCCCTCGCCGGTGCGAGCCTCGCGCTCGCCGCCGCACCCGCAGCCGTCGCGCAGGCCTCGGCCTCCGCCGGAACGAGCGTCTCGGTCCGTGTGGAGGGCGTCAAGCCACGTCCTGCTCGCGCCGACGACCGTCCGTGCACCGGCCAGCGGGTCGATCACCACCGGCGGCACCCCGCCGGCAGCCTGCCCGGCGGCCAGCGCGGCCGGAGCGCTGAACGTCGCGACCCACCACCACTGGAACGGGCAAGTACTCCTCGCGGGCTCGGGCATCGAGATCACCAAGATCCTCGGCGAGACCGACAAGTACGCTCCGCACGGTCACTACTGGGGCATCTACGTCAACAACACGTTCGCCAGCAAGGGGATCTGCGACCTCAAGCTCAAGCCGGGCGAGCAGATCCTGTTCGCCGCCGTGCCGGCCACCGGGACGCTCACGCCGCTCGGGCTGAGCGGACCCAGCAAGGTCACCGCGGGGCGGACGTTCACCCTGAAGGTCGTGGCCTACAACGCCAAGGGCAAGGCCGCACCGGTCGCCGGGCGTCAAGGTGTCCGGGGCCGCCAAGCCCAGCAACGCGCACGGCCTGGTCACCGTCACCGAGTCCCGTCGCGGCACGGCTCACTTCACGGCGGCCGGGAAGGGCTTCGTCCGCTCAGCACCGCTGGCCGTCAAGGTCGGCTAGCGCCAGACGGCCCAGGCCGATCATGCCCGGACGGTTCCGCGCCCTCGCGGTCACCCTCGCCGCCGCCGCGGCGATGGGTGGCTGCGGGCTCGGCCCCGGTCCCGGCACGCGCCAGGTGACGCTGACCGTGACCGCGGACTTCGGCGCGCCAGCGGATCGGCGCCGTCAGCGAGCGCCGGGTCGCCGGGCTCGGAGACCGTGATGCGGATGCTCGAGCGCTCGTTCACCGTCGGCACCCGCTACGGCGGCGGCTTCGTGCAGTCGATCAACGGCCACGCCGGCAACCGAGCCAGCACGACTGGTTCTACTACGTCAACGGCGTCCAGGCCCCGCAGGGGGCGGCCGCGACCGATGTCCACCGCGGCGATCGCGATCTGGTTCGACCTGCACGACTGGCACGCGACCGAGTCGGTTCCCGCCGTGGTCGGGTCGTTCCCGGAGCCGTTCCTGCCACGGGGTCGGCGGCAAGCGCATCCCGTCACCGTTCGAGTGCGCGTCCGGCGTCGAGCAGGCCTGCGGCAGGTCTCGGCAGCGCTCACCGCGGCCGGGATCCCGAGCGCGAGCCAGCGGCTTCGGCACCGGATCGGGCGACGGACACGCTCGCGGTCGTGGTCGGCCACCTGGCGCCAGGTGGCCGGGGCGGTCGCGGCCAGCCTGATCGAGCACGGGCCCGGCGGCCAGCGGCGTCTACGCCCGCTTCGCCGGCGCGGCGGGCGGCTCCTGCAGCTGCTGGACCCGCGCGGGCGCGGTCGCGTCGCACGCTGGGCGCCGGCGCGGGCCTGGTCGCGGCCACCGCCGACCAGCACTCCGTCCCGACCTGGCTGGTCACCGGCACCGATGCCGCCGGGGTGACGGCGGCCGCGGCGGCGCTGACCCCGGCGCGCTGCACGACCACTTCGCGCTGGCCGTGCAGCGGGCGCGGCAGATCCCCGTACCGGTGCGAGGCGGGCCGATGAGCTACCGGCGCCGCGCCAGCCCGCTGCACGCCGCGCGCGCCGGGGTCGGCCTGCGCCTACTGCCTGGCGCTGGCACTCGCCGCGCTGGTGCTCTCCGACCCGGTCGCGCTGGCGCGCGCTCGCCGTGGCCGTGCTCGGCGCCGGCGCGGGGTCGCGCCGGGGCGCTCAGTGCTGCGCTCGGCGCGCTTCGCGGTGCCCTTCGCGCTCGTCATCGCGCTCGCTCAACGCGCTGGTGACCCGCAACGGGCTGACCGTGATCGTGCGGCTGGGCGACCTGCCCGTCCTCGGCCAGACCGACGTGACGCTCGAGGCGACGGTCTACGGGCGCGGTGCTCGGCCTGCGCGCGGTGATCCTGATCATGTGCGGCGCCCTCTACACGCGCCGCCGTCGACCCCGACCAGGTGCTCGCGCTGTTCCGCCGGCTGTCCTTCCGCTCGGCGCTGACGCGCGACGCTGGCCACGCGGATGGTGCCCGTCCTGGTCCGCGACGCCCAGCGCCTGGCCGACGCCCAGCGCTGCCGCCCCGGCGGCCGCCCCGTCGCGGGTGGCGCTGCTGCGGGCCGCGACCAGCGGCGTGCTCGACCGCGCCCTGGACGTCGCCGCGGCGCTCGAGGTCCGGGGGTACGGCGCGGCGCGGCGGCCGCCTCGCACGCGCCGGCCGGTCAGCCGCCACGATCTCGCCTTCGCCGCCGCGGCGGCGGCGATCGCCGCCGTGGCCGTCATCGCCCGGGTCGGCGGGCTTGGCGCCGTTCACCGCCTATCCGGCGCTGTCGGCGCCGGCCGGGCCCGGCAGATCGTGCGTCGCGGCCGGCCTGGTCGGCGGTGCGCCCTGCTGCCGTTCGCCGACCGCCGCGGGGTATCGGCGATGAGCGTGCTCGAGCTTCGACGCGGTCACCTACCGTATCCCGGGCGCCGCGAGCCCGCCCTGCGCGAGGTCAGCCTGCGCGTCGAGCCCGGGGGAGCTGGTGGTGGTCGCCGGGCGCCTCGGGGTCGGGCAAGTCGACGCTGCTGCGCGCCGCCGGCGGCCTGGTGCCGCACTTCCACGGCGGGACGTTCGCCGGCCGGGTGCGCGTCGGCCGGCCTGGACACGCGCGAGCACGGGCCGGGCGAGCTCTCGGCCGTGGTCGGGACGCTGTTCCAGGATCCCGAGACCCAGGTCGTGATGGGCACCGTGCGGGCCGAGCTGGCCTTCCCGCTGGAGAACCGGGGCGAGCCCGCCGGCGGCGATCGCGCGCGGCGTGGAGGAGGTGGCGCTCGCGCTGCGCATCGCCCACCTGCTCGACCGCTCGACCGCCGAGCTGTCCGGCGGGGAGCTGCAGCGCGTCGCGCTCGGCGCGGCGCTGGTCGGCCGCCCGCGGCTGGTCGTCCTCGACGAGCCGACCTCGCAGCTGGATCCGGTGGCCGGCGACGAGCTGATCGGCCTGCTGCGCCGGCTCAACGAGGACCACGACACCGCGATCCTGCTCTGCGAGCACCGGCTCGAGCGCTGCCTGGCCGCGGCTGACCGGGTGATCGCGCTCGACCGCGGGCGGATCGTCTGCGACGCCGCCGCCGGGCGCGTTCCTGGCCTGGGCCGCTCGCGCGGCGCCCGGCGCTGCAGACCCCGGGCGCGCGGCTGCTGCACGCGCTCGGGCTGCCCGCCGGTGGCGGGCGTCAAGCGCGCCCGGGCGAGCCTGCGCGAGGCGGGCCGGCTGCCCGAGCCGGCGGCGACGCCCGGCTCGCGCAGCCCGCGGCCGACGCCGGCGCGCGGCGCCCCGCGTCGCGCGCGGCGCGACGCCGCGCCGCGCGGCGCTGGAGCTGCGTCGCGTCTGGCACGAGCTGCGCTCGGGCCCGTCGATCCTGCGCGACGTCTCGCTCACGCGTCGCGCCCGGAGAGCGCGTCGCGCTGATGGGCCGCAACGGCGCCGGCAAGTCCACCCTGCTGCGCCACGCCGCCGGGCCTGCTGCAGCCGACCCGCGGGCAGCGTCAGCGCCGCCGGCCGGGTCGCGCTGCTGCTGCAGAACCCGAGCGACTACCTGGTCCACGAGCGGGTGGCCGACGAGGCGTCCGCCGGCGGCGCTGCGCGCGCGTCGGCCTCGACCCGACGTGCTTCGGCGAGCGCCATCCGCGCGAGCTGTCGGGCGGCGAGCGCCAGCGGCTGGCCCTGGCCGTCGTGCTCGGCGACGCGAGCCGACGCCGCCGGCGGTGGTGTGCCTGGACGAGCCGACCCGGGGGATGGACCGCGCGCGCAAGGCCGCGCTGGCCGCGCTGCTGCAGCGGCCTGGACGCCGCGGTGATCGTCGCCACCCACGATCCCGAGTTCGCCGCCGCCTTCGCCGACC
The DNA here is from genome assembly GCA_963792735.1 of uncultured Solirubrobacterales bacterium. Taxonomy (GTDB): domain Bacteria; phylum Actinomycetota; class Thermoleophilia; order Solirubrobacterales; family Solirubrobacteraceae; genus Palsa-465. The sequence goes on from CAWBXK010000003.1 coordinate 58,385, forward strand.
GGGTGGTCCTGCTGGCCGACGGCGCGGTGATCGCCGACGGGCCGACGCGCCGAGGTCCTGGCCGGCGGCAGCTACTTCGCCACCGAGACGGCCCGGATCCTCGGGGGCGCCGGCGGGCGCTCACCCCGGCCCAGGAGGCGCGACTGCTGCGCTCGAGCCGCCGTCGCGCCGGCGGACGCGAGGCGGTCGCGCGATGAGCTGGCAGCTCGGCGCGCTTCGCGCTGCTCGGCGCTGGCCCTGGCCGGCGGGCTTCGCCTGGTATGAGCGGACGCGGCCCGACGCCCGGATCGTCGCCCTGGTCGGCGACGCTGGCCGCGTTCGCCGCGCTGGGCCGGATCGCCTTCGCCGCCGTCCCCAACGTCAAGCCGACCACCGACATCGTGCTCGATCGCCGGCTACGCGCTCGGCGGCGGCCCCGGCTTCGCGGTCGGGGCCCTGGCCGGCCTGGCCTCGAACTTCTTCTTCGGCCAGGGGCCGTGGACCCCGTGGCAGATGGCGGCCTGGGGGGCCGATCGGCGTGCTCGGGGCCGGGCTGGCGCTGGTCAGCGCGCCGGCGGATCGGCCGGATCGGCCGCTGGCCGCTGGTGCTGCGGCGTCGTGCGGCTTTGCCTTCACGGTCGTCCAGGACGTCGGGGACTGGGTCACCTACAGCGACCACAGCCTCGCCCAGCTCGGGCTCTACGTCGGCCGGGGCCTCGGCTTTGACGCCGTCCACGCCGCCGGCTGCGTGGCCTTCGCGCTGGCCTTCGGCCCGGCGCTGATCCGCTCGCTGCAGCGCTTCGCCCGGCGGCTGCAGGTGACCTGGGTCCCGCTCGACGGCGCGGCCCCGGTGCCGGGGTGCCGCTGGCCGCCGTGCTGGCCGCGCTGCTGGCCGTGTCCCTGGTGCCGGCGCCGGACACGGCGCGGGCCGCGGCCGGCGCGCCCCTGGAGCGAGCCGTCGCCTACCTGCAGCGGCGCGCAGAACGCCGACGGCGGGTTCGGGGCCGACCGGGTCAGGCCTCGGCGTCGCTGTTCTCCGGCTGGGCGGCCCTCGGCCTCGCCGCCGCCGGCCACTCGACCGCTCGCGGCCGGATCCGGCGGGCGCGAGCGCGATCGCCTACGTGCGCAGCCACCCGCCCGGCAGGCGACGTCGGCGCGCTGGAGCGGACGATCCTCGTCGCCGGCGCCGCCGGGCTGTCGCCGCGCAGCTTCGCCGGCCACGATCTCGTCGCCGCGCTGCTGGCCCGACGCCGCGCCGACGGCTCGATCGGCCGAGCAGGTCAACCTCACCGCCTTCGCGGTGCTCGCGCTGCGCAGCGCGGGCATGGCGCCCGCGCCAGCGCACGATCGGCTGGCTGCGGCACGCCAGCAGAACTCCGACGGCGGGTTCGGGTTCGCCGCCGCGGAGCGCTCGAGCGACCTCGATGACACCGGTGCCGTGCTCGAGGCGCTGGCCGGCGTGCCCGGCGCTGGCCGCGGCCCGCGCGCGCGCCGTGGCGTACCTGCGCCGCGCAGCAGGACCGCGACGGCGGCTTTGCCGCGTCAGCCGGGAGCGGGATCCAACGCCCAGTCGACCGCGTGGGCGATCCAGGGCCTGCTCGCCGCCGGTGTGCCGCCGGCGTCCGTGCGACACGGCGGGCGCCCTCGCCGCTGGCCTATCTGCAGTCGCTGATCGGCTGCCGGCGGCGAGGTCCGCTACGCGCGCGGGCAAGCCCAGACGCCGGTGTGGGTGACCGGGGAGGCGCTGATGGCCCTGGCCGGGCGAGCCGCTGCCGGTGCCCGCCGTGCCTGTCCCGGCCGCGGCGCCCGCCCCGGCGCCGCCGCCGGACGGCGACGCGGACCCCGCGTCGAGGCGCCGGCCCCGACCAGGTCGCACCGCCCCGGCGCAGCACCCGGCCGCCGGCGCCCGGCCGTCCACCGCAGCTCGCTCGCACGGCCGCCGCGCCACGCCCCGGTGCGATCGTGGCCGCCGCCGTCACCGCGGTCGCCGACGGGTCCGGACCGCGCTGCTCAGCGCTCTGAGCTGGTCCTGACCGGCCCCGGATGACGACGAAAGCCCTGCAAACAGCGTGCAGCCATCGGTACGCCCCTGTTCCAGGCGTTTTTGCGCCGCAGCCGGTAGCCTGCCACGCCCATGCGAATCGGGGTCCCCTAAGAGACGGCCGCCGGCGAGCGGCGCGTCGCCCTCGTGCCGGACGTGGTGGCCAAGCTCGCCGCCGCCGAGGGCATCGAGGTCGTCGTCCAGCGCGGGGCCGGATCCGGCGCGTTGATCCCCGACAGCGCCTACGAGGCGGCCGGCGCGACGATGACCGATGACGCCGGCGCAGGCCCTCGCCGCCGACGTGGTGGTCAAGGTCGCCGCCCCCGACGCCGAGGAGACCGGCGCGGCTGGGGTCCGGCAGCACCCTGATCGGCTTCCTCGGGCCGCTCACCAACGGCGAGGGCGTCCGGGCGATCGCCGCCACCGGCGCGACCAGTTTCGCGATGGAGGCGATCCCGCGCATCAGCCGCGCTCAGTCGATGGACGCCCTTTCGTCGCAGGCCAACATCGCCGGCTACCGCAGCGCGCTGATCGGCGCCCAGGAGCTCGGCCGCTACTACCCGATGCTGATGACCGCCGCGGGCACGATCCGCCCCGCCACCGTGCTCGTGCTCGGCGCCGGCGTGGCCGGCCTGCAGGCCATCGCCACCGCCCGGCGGCTCGGCGCCGTCGTGCAGGGCTTCGACGTGCGCGCCGCGGTCAAGGAGCAGGTCGAGTCGCTGGGGGCGAAGTTCCTGGAGTTCGACCTCGGCGGCGATCTGGAGGGCGCCGGCGGCTACGCCAAGGAGCTGACCCCGAGCAGCAGGCCCGCCAGCAGGAGCTGATGGCCGAGGCGATCGGCAAGGTCGACGTGGTCATCACCACCGCGGCGGTGCCGGGCCGCCGGGCGCCGATCCTCGTCACCGAGAAGGCGGTCGAGCTGATGAAGCCGGGTTCGGTGATCGTCGACCTCGCCGCCGAGTCGGGCGGCAACTGCGAGCTGTCCGAGCCCGGGGAGACGGTTCTGCGCCACGACGTGAAGATCGTCGCCCCGCTCAACGTGCCCAGCACGATGGCCGAGCACGCCTCCCAGCTCTACGCGCGCAACATCCAGTCGCTGCTCGGACTGATGATCGGCGAGGACGGCACGCTGTCCCTGGACTTCGAGGACGAGGTCATCGCCGGGGCCTGCATCACCCGCGGCGGCGAGATCGTCCACGAGGGCGCCAAGGCCGCCGCCTCGCCCGCCACCGCCTAGGAGGCCAGCACTCATGGACAGACTCGTCATCGACATCGCGATCCTCGTCCTGGCCGGCTTCGTCGGCTACGCCGTGATCTCCAAGGTGCCCAACACCCTGCACACACCGCTGATGTCGGGCACCAACGCGATCCACGGGATCGTCGTGCTCGGCGGCCTGCTGCTGATGGCCGAGTCCAGCGGCGTGCTGGAGAAGATCCTGCTCGTCGTGGCCGTCGCCTTCGGGACGATCAACGTGGTCGGCGGCTTTCTGGTCACCGACCGGATGCTCGGCATGTTCAAGGCCAAGGATCCCCCCAAGCCGGGTGCCGAGGACGACGTCGCCGCGCAGGCCAACGCGAGGGACGCGTCGTGAGCGCCCTGGGCACCGTCTTCCTGCAGGACGTCAACTTCATCGACGCCGGCTACATCCTCGCCTTCGGCCTGATGATCTACGGCATGAGCGGACTGACCGGTCCCGCGCACCGCGGTCCGCGGCAACCAGATCGCCGCCGTCGGCATGGCGGTCGCGGTGATCGTCACCCTGCTGCGCAAGGGCGAGTTCGACGGTTCGGGCACGGTCATCCTGATCATCGTCGGCGTGGCCATCGGCCTGGCCGTCGGCATCCCCGCGGCGCGCAACGTGAAGATGACCCAGATGCCGCAGATGGTCGCCCTGTTCAACGGCGTCGGCGGCGGCGCGGTCGCCCTGATCGCGTGGGTCGAGTACCGCCACCACTTCGGCGGCGACTGGCCGCTGCGCGCCGAGGGCTTTGAGCTGTTCGGGGCGATCGTCGGCTCGATCTCCTTCTGGGGCTCGAACATCGCCTTCGGCAAGCTGCAGGAGATCCTCCCGGGCCGGCCGATCAAGCTGCCCGGTCAGTCCGCTGATCAACGCCGTGCTGCTGCTCATCGCCGATCGGCTCCGCGGTCGTGCTGGCCGCCGGAACGCACTCCCAGGGCCTGTTCATCGTCGGCATCCTGGTCGTCTCGGCGATCCTCGGCAACCTGCTCGTGCTGCCCATCGGGGGCGCGGACATGCCCGTCGTCATCTCGCTGCTCAACGCGTTCACCGGCCTGTCGGCGGCGGCCACGGGCCTCGCCCTGTCCAACCCGGTGATGATCGTCGCCGGGATGATCGTCGGCGCCTCGGGCACGATCCTCACCGATCAGATGGCCAAGGCGATGAATCGCTCGGTGCCCGCGATCATCGCCGGCGGCTTCGGCGGCGCGGTCGCCGCCCCGGTCGGCGGGGGCGGCGAGACAGGGGGGACGGTGCGCTCGACGACCGCCTCCGACGTCGCCATCCAGCTCTCCTACGCGCGCCAGGTGGTGATCGCCCCCGGCTACGGACTGGCGGTCGCCCAGGCCCAGCACGCCGTGCGCGAGCTCGAGCGGGCCCTGGAGGCCAAGGGCGTGACGGTCAAGTACGCGATCCACCCGGTGGCGGGCCGCATGCCCGGACACATGAACGTGCTGCTGGCCGAGGCCGACGTCCCCTATGACCTGCTGCGCGAGATGGACGACATCAACCCCGAGTTCAGCCGCACCGACGTGACCCTGGTCATCGGCGCCAACGACGTCACCAACCCGGCGGCCAAGAACGAGCCGGGCAGCCCGATCTACGGGATGCCGATCCTCGAGGTGGACCGCTCGAGCTCGGTCATCGTGCTCAAGCGCTCGATGGCCTCGGGCTTTGCCGGAATCGACAACCCGCTGTTCTACGACCCGAAGACCTCGATGCTGTTCGGCGACGCCAAGGCCTCCGTGAGCGAAGTCACGTCCGAGGTGCAGGCGCTCTAGGACACTGGTTTCAGGCGCGGCTCCCGGTTAGAGTCGATCCAGCCTGCCCCTGACCCCGAGCGAGGATCATCTCTTGGACGCCAACCGCCTCACCGCGATACCGATCTTCTCCCAGCTGTCCGACGCCGAGGCCAAGCGCCTGGCCACCTTCGCCACCGAGACGAGCGCCGCCGAGGGTCAGATCCTCATGAAGGAGGGCGACTACTCGGTCGAGCTGATCGCCATCGAGGACGGCACCGCCGACGTCGTTCGCAACGGCGAGAAGATCGCCTCGCTGAAGTCCGGCGACCTGATCGGCGAGATGGGGCTGCTCGAGCATCGCCCCCGCAACGCGGACGTGATCGCCACCTCGCCGATGCGCCTGATCAAGCTCACCCACTGGGAGATCCGGCGGATGTCGGACGAGACGGTCGAGCGCATCAAGGCGACGATCGACGAGCGGCGCCAGGCCGGGGTCGCCGACCCCGCCCACCACGACGGCTGACCTCGTCGCCGCCGTCGCGGGGATTCCCCGCCGGCGTCCGACACCGCGACAGCGACGGGGCTTTCTGATAGCTTGCCGCTCGCCGAGTCCCCGGTCTGCCGCCCCGGGGAGCGGGGAACCCAATCTGTTGGGGCGAGTCCCGGGGTGATCCCCGGGAAGCGCTCGTCGTCTGAGCGCGAGCCCGTCAGCTAACCCCGTAGGCCGAACAGGCGCCGACTGCAAGGTCGCATTCAGCGGCCCCTGCTCACGTGTCCGCTTCCCGCAGCCTTCCACCCGAAAACCTCTGCAAGCCGGCCCCGGGCCGGGGAGCGGCCGACGGCCGAGTCGAACGCTGCTAGCGACATGGCTCTCCTGCGCCGCATCCTGCTGTTCACCGTCCTGGCCGCCGCTGGTCCCGGCCTCCGGCGCTGCTGGCCGCGTCCGGCGGCGCCGGCCTGGTCGCCCCCAGGGCGCCCCACGGGATCGTGCGGGCCTCCGGCAGCGCGGCCGATCTTCACGCGCGTGCTGCGCCCGGGTGCGCGCGGCAACGACGTCACCACCCTGCAGTCGTGGCTGAGCGACGTCGGCTACCCGGTGCCGGCCACCGGGCTACTTCGGCGCGATGACCAAGCGGCGGTGACCCACTTCCAGGTCGCCCACGGGCTGTCCCCGGCCAGCGGCACGGTCGGGCGCGTGACCGCGGCCACCCTGCAGACCGCGGTCCAGCGCACCGCGCGAGCCGGCCTGACGGCCGGCAACGCCGGCCTGACCGGCGGCGGCAACGGGATCTCGAGCACCGCCGGGCTCGTCTTCCCGCTCAAGCCGCTGTCCACGGTGCTCAAGCCCAGCACCTGGACGCTGGATCAGGGCATCGACATCAGCACCGTCGGGCAGCGCCTGCGGCAGCCAGGTGATCGAGGTCGCGATGGCCGCGGGCACGATCGTCCAGGAGGGCATCAGCGGCTTCGGGCCCGACGCCCCCGTGCTGAAGGTCTCCGGCGGCCCGTACGACGGCCGCTACATCTACTACGGCCACGCCGCTCCGGCCCTGGTTCCGGTCGGCACCACCGTCACCGCGGGCCAGCCGATCGCCGAGATCGGCTGCGGCGACGTCGGCATCTCCTCCGGCCCTCACATCGAGATCGGCATCAACGCCCCCGGCGGCCCGGTCTGCTGCCCCGGCTACCAGGAGACCTCGCCGGCCTGGTACGACGTCTCCTCGGCCTCTACAAGCAGGCCGGCGGCAGCTGAGACATCCCCGTCGCAGGCCGCCGGGCGGCGCGCGACGGCAGGCTCTGACGCGCCGCTGACCCGGCTATCGTGCCGGGCATGATCAGCCGCGACCACGCCGTCGAGGCGCTGAGCCGGGAGACGTTCGACGTCGTCGTGATCGGCGGCGGGATCACGGGGGCCGGCGTGGCCCTCGACGCCGCCTCACGCGGGCTACAGCGTGGCCCTGGTCGAGCGCGCGGACTACGCATCGGGCACGAGCAGCCGATCATCCAAGCTCGTTCACGGCGGCCTGCGCTACCTGCAGAACTTCGACCTCGGCCTCGTCCGCGAGGCGCTGCTCGAGCGCCAGCTGATGGTCCGCCTGGCCCCGCATCTCGTCCGGCCGCTGCCGCTCGTCGTCCCGGCCTTCGACGGCGCGCGTCCCGACCGGCTGACCGGCATCGGCCTGAACATGTACGACGTGATGGCGGCGCCGTCGCTGCGCGGCCGCCGCAGCGCGCGCCGCGATGCCGCCGACGGCCTGGAGACCGACTGGAGCCCGGCCCGGCACCGCGTCATCTCCGGGGAGGAGGTCAGCGAGCTGCTGCCCGCGCTGGCCGGCCGCGAGCCCGAGCAGCGGCTACCTGTTCTACGACTGCCAGACCGACGACGTGCGGCTCGTGCTGACCGTGCTGGGGGAGGCCGAGCGCTTCGGGGCGATCTGCGCCAACCGCCTCGAGGTCACCGATCTGCGCTCCGGGAGCCGACGGCGGCGTCACCGTGCGCGACGGGGAGAGCGGCGAGTGCTTCGCGCATCCGCGCCGCCAACGTCATCAACGCGACCGGCGTCTGGGCCGACCAGATCCGCCCCGAGGAGCTGTACTCCGAGGCCGAGGTGCCGCGCATCGCCCCGAGCCGCGGCACGCACGTCACCCTGCGCCACGAGGACCTGCCGCTGCGTCGCCGGAGCGATCGTCCCGGCCGGCGGGGGGCGGTCGATCTTCGCGCTGCCGTGGCTGGGCCGCAGCCTGATCGGCACCACCGACAACAACTACGAGGGCGACCTCGGCCACGTCCGGCCCTCGGCCGACGACGTCGACTACCTGCTCGAGGCGACCAACCACTTCTTCGGCTCGTCCCTGACCACCGCGGATCTGACCGGCGCCTACGCCGGCGTGCGGCCGCTGATCTCCACGCGGCGACAACCGCAAGTCGGTCGACATCTCGCGCAAGGCCGAGCTGTATGAGACCTCCAGCGGTCTGATCACGATCACCGGCGGCAAGCTGACCACATGGCGGCGGATGGCCAAGCTGGCCGTCGACCGGCTCGTCGAGCGCGAAGGGCGCCAGGCGCCCTGCCGTACGCACGAGATCCCCCTGGGCGCGCCCGTCGCCACCGCGGATCTGCGGCGGGTCGCAGGGCGTGCCCGAGTCGGCCTACGCGCAGCTGGCCGGTCGCTACGGCCACGCCGCCCACCACGTGCTGGCCACCGCGGAAGGGCGGGGCGAACTGGCGCAGCCGATCGTGCCCGGGCGCCCCGACCTGCTCGCCGAGGCGCCGTTCTCGGCGCGCCACGAGCAGGCGCGAACGGTGGGCGACGTGCTGCTGCGCCGCACCCGGCTGGGGCTGCTGGCCGGCCGCGAGCTGTCGGGCCCCCGACAGCGAGATCGCCCTGCGCGTCGCGCGCGGCGATGGCCCCGGAGCTGGGCTGGGACGCCGCGCGGGTGGCGCGCGAGGCGCGCGCCTTCGCTGACGAGGCGACGGCTGAGGGTCTCGTCGGCGCCGACGCCGCCGAGCCGGTGGAGTCCGGCGCCGGTCGGTGCCGATGCCTAGGACCGCCCGATGGATGAGGTGACCGCCGTGTGTCGCCGGCTGCTGGGCGATGAGCGCGCGGCTGCGCGCTGCGCCGAGGCGGCCGGCGCCGACGCCGGGCGCGACGAGCGGCTGACGGCAGCGCTGGCCTGCTGCCGCGCTCAGGCGCCCGAGACCGCAGCCGCCGGTGCGCAGCGACGGCGGCGCCGAGGTCGCCGGCGAGGGGTCTGCGCGCTGCGGTGGCCCGAGAGCTGCGGGCGGCGGTCGCCCACGTGCCCGAGCGCCAGCGCGAGGCGATGGCCCTGCGCGACGTGGCCGGGCCTGTCGCACACCGAGATGGGGACGGTGCTCGGCGTCGAGCCGGCCGCGGCCGTCGCCCTGCTCATCCGTGCCCGGCTCAGCCTGAGGGGAGCGCTGCGCGGAGAGGCGCTGCCCTCCGACAGCTGTCCTGAGCACGAACGGGCGCTGCGGACGATCACCCTGCGCATCGACGCCGAGCCGGTGCTCGAGGCTGATGACGACTGGCTGGTCGAGCATCTCGGTCACTGCGACGGCTGCCGCCAGGCTCACGCGACGCTGCTGGAGGCGGCCGCCTGCTACCGCGGCTGGCCGCGGTGAGCACGCCGCCGGCACGGCTGCGGGCCGGCGCCCGGGAGATCGACTTCACCGAGCCGTGGCTGATGGGCATCGTCAACGCGACGCCCGACTCGTTCTCGGACGCGGGACTCGAGCAGACGCTCGGCGCGCGGGTGCAACGCGCCCGCGAGCTCGTCGCCGCCGGCGCCCGCTTCATCGACATCGGTGGCGAGTCGGGGGTGACCAACCGGCCGCGCCGTCGCCGTCGCCGAGGAGATCGCCCGCGTCGTGCCGCTGATCGAGCGCGTCGCGCGCAGAGCTCGACGTGGCCATCTCGGTGGACACCTACAAGCCCGAGGTGGCGCGGGCCGCGATCGCCGCCGGCGCCTGCCTGGTCAACGATGTCAGCGGGCTGCGCGACCTCCGAGCTGGCCGACGTGTGCGCGCAGACAGGGGCCGGTCTGGTGCTCATGCACACCCGGGTCGAGCCCAAGCGAAAGCGGCACGATCGCGGCTTTCGACGGGCGGATCCGCGAGGACGTGCGTGACGTTCTTGGCCGAGCGGATCGAGCTGGCTGTGTCCCGAGGCGTGGCCCGCGAGCAGATCGTGCTCGATCCGGGACCGGACTTCGCCAAGACGCCGGCGCAGACGATCGACGTGCTCGCGTCGCTCGATGACCTGCGCCAGTTCGGGCGTCCCGTCCTGCTCGCCGTTTCGCGCAAGGACTTCGTCGGCGCGCTCACCGGCCGCGCGCCGCGTGAGCGGGCGGCCGGCACGCTGGCTGCGCTCGGGCACGGCGTCGAGCGCGGAGCGCACCTGCTGCGCGTCCACGACGTCGCCGCGGCCCGGGACTTCCTGCTCGTGCGGGCGGCGCTGAACCGCGAGCTCGCCGTGCCCGCCGGGCTGCGCCTGGACGACTCCGTGCGCTGGCAGCAGGACGACGCGCCCGCGTCCGTGCCGCCGAGCCGCTAGATTCCAGCATGGAGCCGTCCCCTGTGGCGGTTCCGCGAGGCATCGCCGGTCGCTGGCTCAACGCGACCGGAGCCCACCGATCCCATCCGATCCCAAGGAGTCCACCCATGTCCGTTCTTGACCGCAGCGCGCTCGAGGCCAGTCCGCTCGCCGATCTGCACACGATCGCCTCCGAGCTCTCCGTCGACGGCTACCGGCGCCTGCGCCGCGAAGCCCTGATCGACGCGATCATCGAAAAGCAGGGCGGCGACGACGCCCCGGCCGAGAAGCCCAAGCGCGCCACGCGCAGCCGTCGCACCACCGGCAGCCGTACCGCCGACCGCGACGCCGCCGCGGACGCCGACCGAGGCCGCGAGCCCCGAGGACGAGGCGCCGGCGCGCCGCCGAGGACGAGGCGCCCGCCGAGAAGCCCGCGCGCCGGAGCCGGAGCCGCAAGCCCGCCGCGGCCAAGGCGGAGCCCGAGACCGAGCCCGACGACCGCGCCGGACGACGCCGACGACGATGACGACGAGGCGCCCCGGCGCCGCCGCGGCCGCCGCGGCGGATCGGGCCGTCAGCCGCGCGCCGAGTCAGCCGACAGCCGCGCGCCGAGGAGGCCGACGACGAGCCGGCGGCCGGCGATGAGCCGACCGTCGAGGGCGTCGTCGAGCTGCTCGCCGGCGGCTCGGGGTTCGTCCGCGTCGACCCGCCCGAGCCCTCGGACGAGGACGTCTACATCTCCGCCGCACAGGTCAAGCGCTGCGAGCTGGTCTCCGGTGACCGCGTGAGCGGTCCCAAGCGCGCCCCGCGGCGCTCCGAGCGCTTCGCCTCGATGGTCCGCATCGAGACGATCAACGGCCGTCCCGGCCTCCGAGCAGGCCGACAGCACGCGCTATCGAGGACCTGCCCGCCGCCTTCCCCGCCGAGCGGATCAAGCTCGGCACCGAGGACCCGACGGTCAAGGCGATCGAGTTCCTGACCCCGTTCGGCAAGGGCTCACGGGTCGCGATCGTCGGCCCCGCCCGCTCGGGCAAGACCGAGGCGCTGCGCCGGATCGCCGCCGCGCTGGCCGGTATCGAGGGGGTGACGGTGTCCCTGGTGCTCGCCGGGGCCCGGCCCGAGGAGATCACCGAGTGGTCCGCAGGGCGAGCTGACCCCCGCCGCGGCCGTCGCCCTGGACGCCGCCGAGGACGCGATCAACGGGGCGATCGAGCCGGTCATCGACCAGGCCCGCCGGCTCGCGGCCCGCGGCTCGGACGCGATCGTCCTGATCGACTCCCTGGACCGCTGCAGCCCGCAGATCGCCCGCCGCGCCCTCGGCGCGGCCCGCAACATCGTCGACGGCGGCTCGCTGACCGTGATCGCCACCTCGAACGCACCGGTCGGCGGTGAGACGACGGTGATCGCCCTCGACGTCGCGCTGACCGGCACCGGACGCTTCCCGGCGCTCGACCTCGTGGCCAGCGGCACGCTGCGCCCGGAGCTGCTCGTCGGGCAGGCCGGCGCGGACGCGATCGCCTCGGCCCGGGCCGACGCCGCCGATCCGTCCGGCGACTAGCCGGATCGATCAGCTAGTACGCCGTGCAGCGGGAGCGGTGGCGCGGGGACGGCCTTGTAGGCCGGGCCGCCGCCGCGCTCCCAGAGCAGCTCATCGACGTCGGCCGCGCACGTCCCGGGCCGCGCGGCGACGATCGCCTCGACGGCGTGCACGGCACAGGCGCGGATCTCGATCTCCTCGCGTGAGCCGTGCTCGATCAGCTCCTCGCGCTCGATCCGCGCGACCAGCTCGGGCTCGAAGCTGAGCACCCCGTCCAGGCGCAGGACATGGGGGACGAGGTTGTCGGCGAACATGGTCAGGGCGCCGAGATCGGTCCAGCGCGCCGCGCCGGCCCGCGCGAGGTCGGCGGCGGCGATCTGAGCGCGCTTGAGGAAGGGCAGCCGTGCCCGTCGTAGCCGTGAGCAGTCGGCGAAGCAGGGCCAGCGGCCCAGGCTGCGGGCGAAGGTCACCGCCGATCCGGCGGCCGGCGTCGACGAGCCGCGGCGAAGGAGCCGCCATGCTCGGCGCCGACCCGGCGCCCGAGGTCGTTGAGCGAGACCGCGAACAGGGACATCAGCGGGTGGCCGGGCGTCCTGGCCGAGTGAGCGCGGCCAGATCCTCGGGCGCCAGCGCGGCGAGTTGCGCCGCGGTGAACGGCCCGTGGCGCGCCTCGCGCTCGGCCAGGCCCGCCGGCGACGTCCCGTAGCCCGAGCAGCCCGGGGCGCTTGCGCAGGGTCGGGAACCAGCCCGAGCCGAAGTTGATCGCGTCCAGCGTGAGCACGGAGGCGGCGCGCGCGCTCACGGTCGGCGCCGGTGAGCAGCGGCCGGCCGCGGGAGCGGCGCCGGGCAGGGCCAGCGATGCCGCGTAGGCCGGCGATCGCGTCGGTCACGACCCGGACGTGGCGGGCCCGCGCGGCCACCTGGGCGCAGGCTCGGCGGAGCTCGTCCATGGCGTCGGTAAGGATGCCGGGACGCGCCGGAACCCGCCGCGCCGGCCGCTAACGTCGATCGCGCAGTGTCCGAGCTGTCCACCGACCTGGAGAAGCTGCTCTCGGGGCTGAACGAGCCCCAGCGCGACGCGGTCACCTACGGGGAGGGGCCGCAGCTGATCCTGGCCGGCGCGGGCTCGGGCAAGACCCGGGTGCTGACCCACCGGATCGCCTACCTGATCGCCACCGACGCGGCCAAGCCCAACGAGATCCTCGCCATCACCTTCACCAACAAGGCCGCGAGCGAGATGCGCGACCGCGCCGAGCTGCTGGTCGGCCGCCGCGTGCGGGCGATGTGGCTGATGACCTTCCACGCCGCCTGCGCCCGGATGCTGCGCGCCGAGGCCGCGCGGCTGGGCTACACGCGCCAGTTCACGATCTACGACACGGCGGACTCCCGGCGGCTGATCAAGCGCTGCCTGGACGAGCACGGGATCGACCCCAAGCGCTTCACGCCCGGCCGCGATCGGCTCCCAGATCTCCGACGCCAAGAACAAGCTGCGCGACTCCGACGCCTACGCCCAGATGGTCGGCTCCTTCTTCGAGCAGACCGTGGCCGACGTCTACCGCTCCTACGAGCGCGAGCTGCACCGGATGAACGCGATGGACTTCGACGACCTGCTCGTCCGCGCGGTCAACGTGCTCGAGCTGTTCCCCGAGGTCCGCGAGCGCTACGCCGGCGGCTTTCGGCACGTGCTGGTCGACGAGTACCAGGACACCAACCACGCCCAGTACCGCTGGCTGCAGCTGATGACCGGGGACGGCGACACGGTCGGGCACCGCAACCTGATGGTCGTCGGGGACGATGCGCAGTGCCTGGTCGAGGGGACGCTGGTCACGATGGCCGACGGCACGCCGGCGGCCGATCGAGCAGATCGCGGCCGGAGACGAGGTGCTCTCGGCTTACGGCAGCGGCGACTTCCGGGCCGCGCGCGTCCTGCGGCACCCACCGCTCGGTGCGCGCCGACGGCGTGGCCATCACGCTGCGGTCGGGCCGGCGGCTGGTCAGCACGCCCGAGCACACCCACTTCGCCGGCTATCAGCTCGGCCGCACGCCGCAGCTGCACATGACCTACCTGATGTGGCGCCGAGACCGCGGTTTCCGCGTGGGCACCACGCGCACGTACACCAACGGACAGGTCAAGCCCGTCGTCGGCGTGGCGCGGCCGCCTGCGCGGGGAGCGCGGCGACGCCGCCTGGGTCATCTCGACCCATGCGACGGAGGCGCGAGGCCCGCTACGCCGAGGCCTCGCTGGCGTCTGCGCTACGGCCTGCCGACGCTCCCGTTCTCGGCGCGGCCGACGGCCGACGCCGACGGCCGCTCGCTGGTCGGCGACCAGGCACTGCTGGACCGGCTGTTCGCCGAACACGACTCCGAGACGGGAGCGCGTCGCCTCCTGGCCGACGAGGGCCTGCAGTTCGATCGCCCGCACTTCCAGGCCGGCACGTACACCCGAACCGAGGTGCGGCGCCGCCGACTGGCGATCTCGCTGTGCGGCGATCGCCGCGGCCGCACGCCGATGCACCGCCTCGCCCTGTTCGGCTACGACGAGCGCCGGCCGGCGACGCCTGGAGGAGCTCGGGCTCAGCGTCCGCCCGGCGCGAAGCGGATCCGACGGCTGGCGCGTCGAGACCTGCTGCGCCGACATGGCGACGGTCGAGCGGACCGCTCGGCAGATCGCCGCGGCGCTCGGCGACGTCTCCATCCGCCCGACGGCTCGGCTCGGGCACAACCGCGACGGCCTGGCGGCCAACTCGCTGCCGTTCATCGCGCGCCTCGGCCGTGCGGCCGGGAATGGTCATGTTCGACGAGACGGGGGCTATGACGTCGTCGAGTCCGTGGAGCCGGTCGCCTCGAGCGCCCGGTCTACGACCTCGACATCGAGGCGACCCACAACTTCGTCGCCGAGGGCATCGTCACCCACAACTCGATCTACGGGTTCCGCGGAGCGGACATCACGCAACATCCTCGAGTTCGAGGACTCCTTCCCCGACGCGCACGTGGTCAAGCTCGAGCAGAACTACCGCTCGACCCAGACCATCCTCGACGCCGCCAACGCGGTCATCCGCAACAACCGGGGCCAGAAGCCCAAGTCGCTGTGGACGGAGATCGGTCAGGGGGATCCGATCACGATCCGCGAGCTCGACGACGAGCACGCCGAGGCGCGGTTCGTGACCGGGGAGATCCAGCGGCTCGTCGACGAGCGGCGCCTCGCGGGCGGAGATCGCCGTCTTCTACCGGACCAACTCGCAGTCGCGGGTGCTCGAGGACACGCTGGTCCGAGCGGAGATCGGCTACCAGGTGATCGGCGGGACCAAGTTCTATGACCGGGCCGAGATCAAGGACGCGATCGCCTACCTGACCGTGCTGGTCAACCCGCAGGACGTCGGGGCCTTCACCCGGATCGTCAACTCGCCCCGGCGCGGGATCGGCGCGACCTCGATCTCCCGGCTGCTCGCCTACGCCAACACGAGCGGCGAGACGGTGTGGGAGCTGGCCGTCGCGCCCGAGCTCGTGCCCGGTCTGGGCGCCGCGGCGATCAAGGCGCTGCGGCGCTTCATGGGCACGATGGAGGTCGCTGCGCGAGCGGCTCGAGGGCGGCGCGACGATCTCCGAGCCTGCTCCAGGACACGCTGCGCGAGACCGGCTACCTGGAGGCGCTGGAGGCCGAGCGCACGATCGAGGCCCAGGGCCGGATCGAGAACCTCGAGGAGCTCGTCAACGTCGCCGTCGAGTACGACGCCGGCGCCGACGGCGCAGGGCACGCTGGCCGAGTTCCTGCAGCAGCTCGCGCTCGTCGCCGACGCCGACTCGCGCAGCGACGACGAGGGGCTGGTGACGCTGATGACCCTGCACAACGCCAAGGGCCTGGAGTACCCGATCGTGTTCATGATCGGCTGCGAGGAGGGCGTGTTCCCGCACTCGCGCGCGCTCGACGAGGGCGGCCTGGAGGAGGAGCGGCGGCTCTGCTACGTCGGGCATCACCCGGGCCGAGCGCGACCTGTACCTGACCTCGGCCCGCACCCGCACCGTGTTCGGTGCCCGCAGCTTCGGCGCTCCGAGCCGCTTCATCGGCGAGATCCCCGAGGAGCTGACCGACCGCGAGGCCAAGGTCGCCCGGGCATTCGGCGCCTATCGCGCGCGCGGCGACCACGTGGAGCTCGCCCGGCGCGTCCTCGGGCGGGGGCTGGCCGAGCTCGGAGGAGTCCGAGCGCGCCGCCGCCGTCCTACCGCCTCGGTGACGACGTCGTCCACGCCGCGTTCGGCGAGGGCGTGGTCACCGGGGTCGAGCCGGGCGGGATCGTGGTCATCCGCTTCCGCGACCGCTCCGAGCGCAAGCTGGTCGCCGACCTGGCGCCGATCAGTCGGCGCTGAGCGCGGAGCACGCTGGCCGCGCCGCGGCGCGCTACGGTGACGCGGCGATGACCACGCCCGACGGCGAACAGGACCGGGCCGGGCGAGCGCGAGGCCGAGACCTGGGGGGAGTACGAGTGGTCAGAGCCGGGTCAGGCGCCGAGCCGGGACGGCGCCGAGCGATCCGAGCGCCGGTCCGCGCCGACGCCGGCCGAGGCCCGCATCCGCGCCCGGCCGAGGATCGACGCCCGAGACCCGGATTCCGAGCCGGCGTCGACTGCCCGGTTCCGAGCCCGAGCGACGGCGATCACGGCGCCGGATACCGCCTGAGCCGCCGCCGCGAGCCGGAGCCGGTCAGGCGCCCGCGACCCACCGGCGCGCCGCGGGTCTACCGCGGTGAGCTGACCAGCGCGCTCGGGGCGCTGGCCCTGCTCGCGCTCATGTTCGCGACCAAGTGGTACGGCGTGGCCGGCGTCCCGGACCCGTCGGCGGCCCGGCCGGCCATCTCCACCGCCGAGAACGCCTGGGACGGCCTGACGCTCGTGCGCTGGGTGATGCTGCTGCATCCTGGCCGTGCTCGGCTCGGTCGTCCTGCACGCCTAGCCAGCGCGCCCACGGGACCCGCACCGACACGAGCCTGCTCGTCCTCGGGCTGGGCGGCCTGACCTCGCGCCTGCTCATCTACCGGGTGCTGATCGTGCTTCCCCAGGCCACCGGGTGATCGATCAGAAGCTCGGAGCGGTGCTCGGCCTGGCCTGCGCGCTGGCCATCACGCTCGGCGGGGTGGAGTCGGTCCACGAGCAGCAGCGCTTCCAGCGCGATCTCGCGCGGCATCCGCGCCGCCGCCGGCCGATGCGATCAGGTCGTGAAGGCCGTGGTCGCCGACCGGGGATCGCGATAGGGTTGCCGCCGCCTCCTCGCTCCGGGAGGAGCAGGAGGGACCGGAAAGGCGACGCAATTGACCGTCGCCTCGCAATCTGCAACTGGGGAGGGCCTATGAACACCGCCAACATCACCCGTGACGACTGGATCATCGGCGGCGTCGCGCTGCTGCTGGTCATCGATCTGCTGTTCCTGCCGTGGTTCGACATCTCGGCCGGGCCGTTCTCGTTCACGCTGACCGCGACCGACGCCCCGTCGGGCTGGGCCGGCATCCTGGCCGTGCTGCTCCGCATCGCGCTGATCGCCGACCTGGCCGTCGAGCGCATGTCTCCCCAGACGACGGTGCCGTCGCTGAACGGGAGCCGGACCGAGACCCGCTTCGCGCTGGCCTGCGCCGCGGCGCTGTTCGTGTTCCTGAAGTTCCTCTTCAACATCCACTTCAGCGACTTCGGTTTCGGCTTCTGGCTCGGCGTCGTCCTCACCGCGGCGCTCGTCTACGTCGCGCTGCAGGCGCGTCACGGCCAGGTCGGGGTCGCGGCCGGCGCCTGATCGCGGTCGTCTCGCCGCGGCGGATGCGGTTTGAGGCCCAGCGCCTGCGCCGCGGCGAGATCCTCGCCGCGGCCGCCGCGCTGGTCCTGCTCGTCGCCTGTTCGCGCTGTCCTGGTACACGGTCTCGGCCGAGCGCGGCCGAGCCGCGTCGGCCAACGGCTGGGACGCGCTGACCGTCACTGCGCTGGCTCGTCCTGGTCGCGTCGTCGCCGCGCTCGCGCTGGCCTGGTGCCCAGGGCACGCACCGGGCTCCGGCGCTCCCGTCGAGCCTCAGCGTGATCGTCACCGTGCTCGGGCGCTGGTCACCGCCGTCGTCCTCGTCTACCGGGTGCTGCTCGATGTCCCCGGGCCCCGACGACGCGATGCGCTCAGACCGGCGCCGACGCCGGCGCCTATCTCGGGCTGGTCAGCGCGTTGGCTCATCTTCGCGGGGGCGTTTCTGGTCGCTGCGCGAGGAGGATCCGCCCGACCCGGCCCGCAACGCGGCGATCGAGATCATCCCTCGCTGACCGCTCCGGACTCGGACTGCCGGCGGCCCGGCGGCGGCGCGATCCTAGAATGGCCGACGATGCTCGATCGCGCCCAGGTCCTCCACGTCGCCCGCCTGGCCCGGCTCGAGCTCGACGACGACGAGGTGGAGCGGATGGCCGGCGAGCTGTCAGCGGTGCTCGACCACGTGCGAGCGCATCCGCGAGCTCGACCTCGACGGGCGTGCCGCCGACCTCCCACGCCGTCGACGTCGGCAGCGTCACTGCGTCCCGATGAGCCGCGGCCCGGCCTGCCCCGCGAGCGTCCTGGCCGCCGCGCCCGAGCCCGTCGACGGCGGCTTCGGCGTCCCCAGCCCCGGGCCGGCCGAGCGAATGAGCCCCGCGCGAGCATCACCGAGCTGACCGCGGCCGAGGCCGGTCGGCCGGCGGTCCGCGCGCGGCGAGCTGTCGACGCCGGCGAACTGTTCGAGCCTACCGGGAGCGCGCCGCCGCCGACGAGCTCAACGCCTTCACCTGGGTCGCCGACGGCCGCCCCGGATCCGGCGCCCGACCGGCACGAGCCCGCTGGGCGGCGTGCCGGTCGCGGTCAAGGACCTGTTCTGCACCGAGGGGGTGCCCAGCCAGGCCGGATCGAAGATCCTCGAGGGCTACCGGCCCCCGTACACCGCCACCGTGGTCGCGCAAGCTGCTGGCGGCCGGCGCGCCGCTGCTGGGCAAGACCAACCAGGACGAGTTCGCGATGGGCTCCTCGAACGAGAACTCGGCCTTCGGCCCGGTGCTCAACCCGTGGGACCGCACCCGCGTCCCGGGCGGCTCCTCGGGGGGCAGCGCGGCGGCGGTGGCCGCTGGACTGGCCCCGTGGGCGATCGGCACCGACACCGGCGGCTCGATCCGCCAGCCGGCGGCGCTGTGCGGGATCGTCGGCCTCAAGCCGACCTACGGCGCCTGCTCGCGCTACGGGATGATCGCGTTCGCCTCCTCGCTGGACCAGGCCGGGCCGTTGACCCGCGATGTCACCGACGCCGCCCTGCTGTTTCGCCAGATGGTCGGCCACGACCCGCGTGACTCGACCTCGGTCGCCTTCCCCGAGCCGATCGGAGCTGCCCACCGCGCCGAGGATCTGCGCGGGATCCGGCTCGGCGTGCCCGAGGAGCTGGTCGGCGACGGCGACGCCGGCGGCGGGCATCGAGCCGGGGGTCCGGGCCAGCTTCGAGGCCACGCTGCGCCGGGCCGAGCAGCTGGGCGCCGAGCGTCGAGCCCTGCCGGCTGCCCCACGCGCCCCACGCGCTGTCGGCCTACTACCTGATCGCGCCGGCCGAGGCGTCGGCCAACCTGGCCCGCTACGACGGCGTGCGCTACGGGCTGCGGGTCGCCGGCGACGCGGACCTGGAGACCATGTACAGCCGCACGCGCGCCGCCGGCTTCGGCCCCGAGGTCAAGCGGCGGATCATGCTCGGCACCTACGCGCTGTCCAGCGGCTACTACGACGCCTACTACGGCGCGGCCCAGAAGGTGCGGACCAAGATCGCCGAGGACTTCCGCGCCGCGTTCGCGCGAGTTTGACTTCGTCGTCACGCCGACCAGCCCGTGGGTGGCCTTCGAGCTGGGGTCCAAGACCGCCGACCCGCTGGCCATGTACCTCAACGACTTCTGCACCGTCCCGATGCCGCTGGCCGGGATCCCGGCGATCTCGATCCCCTCTGGCCTCAGCGACGGCCTGCCGGTCGGCTTCCAGCTCGCCGGCCCGGCGTTCAGCGAGAACCGCCTGCTGGCGGCCGCCTACGCGCTGGAGCAGGCGATCGGCTTCGACGGCGCCGAGGCGCGGCGATGAGCGGCGCGGCCGCGGCCGGGACGCTGGGAGCCGGTCATCGGGCTGGAGATCCACGTCCAGCTCAAGACGCGCACGAAGATGTTCTGCGGCTGCGAGCTGTCCTTCGGCGATCCGCCCAACATCCACATCTGCCCGGTCTGCCTGGGGCTGCCCGGCGCGCTGCCGGTGCTCAACGCCCGCGCGGTGGAGTTCGGGATCATGATCGGCCTCGCGCTGGGCTCAGAGATCGCGCCGCGCTCGCTGTTTCACCGCAAGAACTACTTCTATCCCGACTCGCCCAAGGGGTACCAGATCTCCCAGTACGACGTGCCCGCTGTGCAGCGGCGGCCGCCTCGGCGACGTGCGGATCCACCGCGTCCACCTCGAGGAGGACGCGGCCAAGCTCGTCCACGTCGGGCGAGAGCGGGCGGATCCACGGCTCGGACCGCAGCGTGGTCGACTTCAACCGCTGCGGCACGCCGCTGGTCGAGATCGTCACCGAGCCCGACCTCAACTCCCCCGAGCAGGCCCACGAGTGGCTGACCCTGCTGCGGACGACCCTGCGCCAGCTCGGCGTCTCAGACGTCAACATGGAGGAGGGATCGCTCCGGGCCGACGCCAACGTCTCGGTGCGCCCGGTCGGCAGCCGCGAGCTGGGCACCAAGACCGAGCTCAAGAACATGAACTCGTTCCGCTTCCTCGAGCGCGGCGTCCGGGCCGAGATCGAGCGTCAGAGCGAGCTGCTGCGAGGCGGGCGAGCCGGTCGTTCAGGAGACGCTTCACTTCGACCCCGCCTCTGGCCGGCTGACCTCGCTGCGCTCCAAGGAGGAGGCGCACGACTACCGCTACTTCCCCGAGCCCGATCTGGTCCCGCTCGGCGTCACCGAGGGCGAGCTGCGCGGCGGCCGCGAGCGCGCTCCCCGAGCTCCCCGCGGCGCGCGCTCAGCGCTTTGAGGCCGAGCTCGGCCTGGCCGCCGAACGGGCCCGCGAGCTGGCCTTCCGGCGCGAGCTGGGCGACTACTTCGAGGAGGCGCTGGCCGCGGCCGGCGGCGGCGCCCGACGCGGCGACGCGGTCGCCAACTGGATCCCGCAGCTCGTCGAGCGGATCGGCTCCGACGCCGACCCGGCCGACAGCCGCGTGACCCCGGCGGCGCTGGCCGCGCTGGCCGCGATGGTCGCGGCCAAGCAGGTCAGCCGGGACGCCGCCCGCGACGTGCTCACCGCGCTGGTGCAGGACGGCGGGGACCCTCGGGAGATCGTCGAGCGTGAGGGACTGGGTGCGCTGGCGGCGGCGACGGCGATGAGCTGGGCGCGATCGTCGATCGGGCGCTCGCCGCCGACCCGATGCGGCCGCGAAGGTCGCCGGCGGCAACGTGAAGGCGATCGGGCCGCTGGTCGGCTTCGTCATGCGCGAGACCAAGGGCCGCGCCGACGGCGGCGAGGTCAGGCGCCTGATCCTCGAGCGCCTCGGCGCGCTGATCTCGAGCGGCTCGGGCGCCCGCGCCCGCAGACCGAGCGGGACCGGCCGTCGTAACGACCGAGGGGCGCACCGTGCGGCGCGCCCCTCGGAGCATCAGCTATGAGCTGTGACGATCAGTGGGTCGCGCGACAGGCGACGGACGACGAGACCGGCGCCGAGCAGCACCGAACCGCCGGCGACCAGCGCGACGAGGTCGAGGCCCGTGAAGGGCAGCGTCGACTGCGAAGCGTGGTGCCGGCCGTGGCGGTCGGCGTCGTGGTAGCGACGGTGGTGGACCGGTCGAAGGCGTCGTCGTGGTCGTTGTCGACGACGTGTTGTGCGTGCAGTTCTGGTCGTAGGCCTGGCAGGTGCTCCTCCCGGCGGCGAAAGCCAAGCTCGGGACCATCAGTGCGACGCCGATGATGACCGCGACGAAACGTCTTCTTCATGTGGTGCCCTTTCGTTAACGTCGGGTCAGACCGCGGACGCATGCCCGACGCCCCTGACTACCCCACCCCGACCGATGTATACCAGCGAGTAGGCACAAGCGCAAGCGTTGACGGCGGCTTGAGGCAGCCGTTGCGTCAATTGACAGCTTGAGGAGGTTTAGCGCCTGGGCGGACGTCAGCGGATGCGGGCTGTCGACCGCGTGCAGGGCGTCGTAGCTGGCGCGCTGATAGGGATCGATGCGGACGGGATCCGCGAAGTCGCGTCGCGCGGTGGCTCGGTCGCCGAGCGCCGACGCGGCCAGCCCGGCGCCGAGCTAGGCGTACCAGTCGCCCGGCTCGCGGCGCAGCGTCTCGGCGAAGCGGTCCGCGGCCAGCGGCAGGTCGCCGATCTGCAGGGCGATCGCCCCGGCGCAGCGGGTCGACGTCGGAGTTGAGCGGGTCGAGGTCGCCGCCGGGCCAGCTCGGCCAGGGCCGCCCGGGGGTTGGACCGCAGTGTCAGACGCGATCGACACCTTGCGCGTCGGCCAGATAGGGCAGGCCCAGGGCGACGGTGGCGGCGAGCGCCGCGACGCCGCGCCGCCGCGGCTCCAGCGACGCAGGGCTTTGCGCCGACCGGCCGCGAGCGGCGACGGCGCGGCAGCCCCGGCTCGACGGCGCGGGTCCGCAGGCCGAGCGAGGGCGCCGGCGACGGCCGAGGAACCCCAGCGCCGGCGCCGACAGCGCCGGCATCTCCCAGAACCAGTCGACCGACCCGTGGACGGCCCAGACGATCAGCGGCATGCAGCGCGGCGGCGGCGAGCGCCCGCGGCCGAGGCGTCGCGCGGCGGCGGCCCGGAGCGCGGCGGTGACGGCCGCGACGAGGAACCCGGCGAAGAGCGGCAAAGCCGACGACGCCGGTGTGGGCGAGCAGGCGCATCTCGAGGCTGTGCGTCCAGCTCGGCTCCTCGCCGCTGTGGCCTCGGACGACGTAGTAGTCGGCGAAGTTGTCCTGGCCGAGGCCGCCGATCGGATGGGCGGTGAACGCATCGAGCGCCACGCGCCAGAAGTCGTAGCGACCGCTGCCGACGTCGGCGAAGTGCTGACGTGCCCGGGCGCGGCGCTGCTCTGGTGGCTGAAGCCGTTCCACTGGCGCACGACGAAGCGGACCGGGTGGCCGTGCGTGGCGACGACCGCGCCGCCGCCGGCGCCGGCCAGCGACCAGGAGGCCGACCGTGTTCCGACCACGCGGCGGCGGCGCGGCGACAGCGCCCGCTCGCGCGGGCAGCCAGTCGGCCCAGGCCAGCAGCGTGCCGAGCCACGAAGACGGCAAAGCACACGAGCAGGCCCGCCTGCCCGGCGCGCGCGGCGGTCGGCGCCGACCTGTGCGCCGCGAGGCGTCGTAGACGTCGAGCAGGCGGTGCAGGATCAGCCGCGACGCCGAGCACCGGCAGAGCGGCGAACGCGATCGCGCGGAGCCGGTCGCGGCAGCGACGACGGCGACCAGCACGAGCCGACGATCGGCAGCGTGAACAGCCATCCGCGGCTCTGCACGATCAGCGCGAGCTGAAGCTCCGCGCAGGCGAGCGCCAGCGCCAGCCCGCGGACCGGCCCGGCAACCCGCGGGCGACCGCGAGGGACCGTGGTGAGCGCACCCATGAAGAACAGCGCGGCGGTCGCGTTGAAGTAGCCGGTCGGCGCGGCGAGACGCCGTCGACCAGCAGCACGGCGACGTTGTCCTGCTCGGCCAGACGCACGAGCAGGGCGACCGCGATGACGCCGATGCCGAGCGACCAGGGCCCAGGGCCGCCTGGGCGTGCGCCGGCCGCCACGGCAGCACGAGCATCAGCGCGAAGAGCAGCAGGTAGAGCAGCGCCCGGTTGGACCCCTGCAGCGCGACGCCCGGGGCGACGCCCAGGTGATCGACAGGTAGGACCACGCGACGTAGAGCGCGAGCAGGAAGAGCGCCGACGCGCGCGGCTGCGCGAGAGCCGGATCGCGCCGGCGGCCGGACAGACACGGTCCCGGCCAGCATCGCCAGCGCCCCCAGCGCGCCCCAGTACCAGGTGTCGTTGTCATAGCCGCCGTCGTGGACGCCCCACAGCACGAACACGCCGGCCGCGATGAACCCGGGCAGGACGATCAGCCCCGGAACGACCGGCGCGCCGAGGCGCAGTCCGGGCGTCCGGCGTGCGCGGACTCGCGGGACGCGGGCCGTGGTCAGGCCGGTCAGAACGCACGGCTTCGGCGCGGCGGTCAGTGCACGAACGGGCCGGACCGGGGCCATCCGAACGCACGCGACAAGGTCATCGGCTCGGCCCGCGCTGCGATCGAGGCTCTCGGCGGTCTGGGTCTCCCGTCGCCGGGCGCGACGCGACGCCCGCGCAACGGGGAGCGTCCGGGAGCAGTGCGTTCTCGTCCTGGTACTCGCCGGCGTAGCCGTAGTAGCCGTGCGCCTTCTGGCGGACGCCGTTGATGGCCAGACCCACGCCCTTGTCGGGTGACGCGCGATCACCGACATGGTGAGGCGGATGTGCTCCCGGGTGGTCAGATAGGGTCGGCGACAAGCAGGACGACGTCGATCATGCGGGTTGTCGAGCAGGACCTGGGAGTCGGCGACGGGGAGCAGGGGCGCGCCGTCGATGATCACGAAATCGTGGTCGGAGGCGAGCCGGGAGATCACTTCGGTCATCGCCGGCACCGCAGCAGCTCGCCGAGTTAGGGGTGAACGGTCCGCTGGAGAGGATGGTCAGGTAGGGGATGTTGGCCACGCGCTGGGTCAGCGCTTCGGGGCTGCCGCCTTCCACCAGCGCGTTCATCAGGCCGGGGCCCTGCGCGGCGAGGCCGAATTCCCGGCGCACCCGGGACGGTGCACGTCGCCCTCGACGAGCGCCACGCGCTTGCCGGCGGCGGCGATCGCCGGGCGAGCCCGGAGGCGACGCGGGTCTTGCCCTCGCCGGAGACGGCGCTGGTGACCAGCACGATCCGCATGTCCTGACGCAACGACACGTGCGCGAGCCCGTCGCGCAGGATGCGGAACGGCTCGAGTTCGGCCTGGCTGGACCGAGAGCCGGGCCGGCACGCCGGCGGCGACCAGCGGCACCGCGGTCAGCGCGGAGAGGCCGTAGAGCCGCCTCGATCGCCTCCTCGGTCTTCAGGCGGCGGTCGAACAGGTCCAGCAGGAAGATGATGATCAGGCCGATGACCAGGCCGGCCACCCCGCCGACGATGGCGTCGCGCTTGACGCTCGGGGCCGACGGGGAGCCGGGTGGTGGGCGGCTCGACGACCGATGCGCCGCCGTTGGTGACGGCGCGCAGCGCGATGACCTGCTTGAGGCCCTGTTCAGCGCGGGCGGCCCGGGGTCCGTGGCCGGAAGCGCGGCGAGCTCGGACTGCAGCTTGGCCTGCCCCGCGACGAGCTGGGCCTGGCGGTCGGTCAGGTAGGTGATGGTGGCGGTGGCGAAAGCGTTGGCGATCCGCGCGGCGCGCTCGGATCGGGGTCGGTGACCGGGATCACGATCAGGTCATCGGTCGATTCGGCGGTGGCCGTGACCTCGCTGAGCAGATCGCCGGCGTGGGGGTGTCCGCAGCGCCGCTGGGCCTGCTCGCGACCGATGTCGACGTGACCAGCGAGACGTCGTCAGCCTGGATTCGGGCCAGGGTGGCGAGTCATTGGCCTGCGTCTGGGTCGGGTCGATCAGCGCGGGCAGGTTGGACGGGCGTGACAAGCAGCGTGGAGGTGGCCGTGTACTGCTTGGTCGAGTGCAGCGCGGCGCCGAGGGCGACGACGAAACCAACCACGGCGGTAATCAGGACCAGCCACCAGCGCTCGCGCACGAAGCGGATCGCGTTGATCAGCGACGAGGGTTCGCGCCCGGTCGGAGACGCTTGCTCTCGGGCTCGGCGGCTCATCATCGCCAACTGTATCGGCAGTGCCGACGCTCTCCGTGAGCCCATTCAGCAGGGCCTCGAAGCGCGCCCGGAAACGTCGGGCAAACCGGCAGCGTTATCGCGAGGGCGGCCTCTTCCAGCGTCATGGTCTCGAAACGCTCGATCGCGGCCATCAGGCTCTCGACCGTCGGCTCGGGATAGAGCACAACCGTGACACCATCGACACCGAGTCCCGGACACCGCCTGGCCGTAGGCGATGACGGAACCCGGCGGCCTGGGCCTCGACCGAATCATCCGAAATCCTCCAGCCCGGGAACAGCGCGCGCGGGAGCTGGCGAGAAGCTCGCGCGCCTCGGCGTCGGACACATGCCCGGTGAATTCGGCCTCGCGCCCGGCCAGGGCACGGACCCGGTCCAGGTCGCGGCCGCTGCCCGCGACGATCACCCGGCGCCCCAGGCGCCGGCAGGCCTCGACGGCGAGATCGACCCGGTTTGTAGGGGCACCACGCGGCCGAAGATCATATAGGCTTCGGTGGGATCGCGCGCGACCTGGAGCAGCGGAGCCACGTCCACCGGCGGATGGATCACCTCGCTGGCCCGGCCGTAGACGCGAGCGAACCGCTCGGCCAGATAGTCGAGTTGGCGGCGTAGGCGTCCGGTCCGGCTGAGCGAGCCGGTCAACCCACCGCAGCCAGGCCGTGACCGCGGTAGCAACGTGACGCGCGAAGGACGGCATCGGCTCGTTGTCCAGAAAGCTCGGATCCCAGGCGTAGCGCATCGGCGTGTGGCAGTAGCGCACCTGCGGAGTTCCCGGCGGACGCGGACATTCTTGGCCGAAGCGTGGTCGGTCCAGCGACCAGATCAAACGCGGAGAGGTCGAAGGCCCCGAAACGCCGTGTCCATCAGGGGCATCAGTACGTGTAGGGGTGCTGTGCGCCGGGTATCCGGTTCAGGAACGGTCGTGTGGACCCGGCGGGCGGTGAGCCAGGGCGGGCATGTTCGAAATGACGATCGAGGTGAAGAGCTCCGCGTTCGGGAGCATCTCCAGGATCGCCTCGAGAACCTTCTCTGAGCCAACGGGAATGGTCAGCGACCCGTGGATGACCGCGGTGCGCAGGAAGGTCGCTGAGCAGAGGTGGCGCCCGGCGGGGAGGCGTAATCTTGCGGAGCTTGATCGATCTCATTCCGCGCGCTTCCTGGCTTCGACGACGGGCCGGACAGCATGGACGATGCGCTGGCTCTGTGCGCGGCCGCGGCGCACGGACCACGGCGTGGTGGCCATGCCGCACATCAAGTTCGAGATGCCGACGTCGGTGACGAGACGGTGCATGCGGAGGGGCCCAGGTCCGCGCCGCGCTGGCCCGGGCCGGGGTCGCCATCGACGTCCGTACCGGCGGCGAGGTTGCCCTGGTCCGAACGGGTGAGCTGTCAAACGAGGATCTGCGCCGGGCTGACGCTGAACGGGGGGCCGACGCTTCTGCTGGGACTGCCCTGGCGGGCCAGCGGGGACCGGAATGCGGCGGCGGTGGCGCGCGTCGGCGCGCGCGGGTTTCAGGTTCTGCTCGCTCGTCCGGAGCGAACACCCTCGCTGCGGGATGATCTCGGGTGGTCTGAGGCGCTCGTCGGTGCGGGAGCTGTGTCCCCTGAACGAGGGTCGCTGAGCGCTGACCGCGGGGTAAGACCCGTGGCGCGGGGCAGCGCCTACTCGCCGCTGGGCTCGCATGCACGCGGTCGACGTCCGATGCGCACGACACGGTCCGGCGCGTCCCGGCCGCGTGCCGGGCCGCTTGAGGAGGCGGGCTCGCGCCGACGGAGATCAAGTGGTTCTGCCAGACCGCCCCGGCGGCGCTGCTCGAGGGCCACTCGCCCGGTGACCCTGCCCCACCTCAGCGATCGGTTCGGCCGGCGCCTGTTCGGCGGCTGCGTCGGGCCGGCAGGCCGGCGAGCACGCGCACGTAGACGTCCTCGGTCCGCTCGGCGATGCTGGTCCCAGTCGAACGCCTGGGCGGCCCATACGACGCCCGGCCGCACCGCGCCGGCGCATCTCGTTGCGACCGGGGGCCGCCGCCTCGATCAGGGCTCTCGGTCAGCGCTGCGGCGTCGGCTCCGGCAGCAGCCAGCCGGTCTCACCGACCCGACGGCCTCAACCAGACCTCCGACCGGGTAGGCGATGACCGGGCGCCGAACCCGTAGGCGAGGTGCAGGACGCCGCTCTGGCTGGCCTGGCGGTACGGCAGGGCGACGACGTCGGCGGCAGCGAAGAGCTGGCTCAGGTCAGCGTCGGAGGCAAAGCCCTCGCGGACGGTGACGCGGGCGCCGAGCGGAGAGCAGGGCTGGGCCGCGGCCGGGGCCAGCGCACCGTGGTCCTCACCTGCGACGAGCACATGCCAGCGGGGGGGCCGCCGCGGCCTGCAACAGGTCGATCAGGCCTTTGTCCGGCGCAGCACCCGAACAGCAGAACAACCGGGACATCTCGGCGATCCCGAGCTCACGCCGGGCGGCCTCGGGGTCAACCGGCCGGAGCGACGCCGCAATCCCTCCGTAATGGCCCGTGGGGGTCTGGACGGGGACCATCGACGCGGGCAGATCAGCCAGGGTGTGGACGTCGTGGCCCGGGCCAGCCGCCGATCACGCGCGCACCGTCAAGGTCGGAGGCATGGCGCTCGAAGGTGTTGTGCGCGGTGTAGACGATGCAGGCGCCCGACGCGCGCAGGGCCAGGGTCGCGATCAGGCCCAGGGAGTTGCGCTCCCAGCCCTGGACGTGCACGACCGCGTGCCGCCGGGCGAAGCGGGGAGCTTCGGGGTCGCAGAGGAAGCGCAGCCCGTTGACGACCCAGCTGGCGTGGAGCCTGCGGATGACGCGAGCCGCGGCGAGATGGTCGCGGAGATAGCGAAAGACGGGGTCGATCTGCACTCCGGTCAGAGCGCCGAAGCGGTGATCGTCGGCCGTCGCGACGGTCACCGGCACGCCCCGGCGGCCAGGGCGACGGACAGGCAGGCCGTGTAGTCGGCGATCCCGCCGCGGCCGCCCTGCTCCACCAGCAGCACGCCCTGCGCACGGAGCCTGGCGGCGGCCTGAGATCGGCGGCCACCGGCGGAGAATATTGCCTCGGGCGCCGGCGGTACGCTGCCGCGCAATGGGGCGCGCGAACCGACGGACGGCTCGACGCGCCGAGCGACGACGTCCGGACGGCGCGGCTGCTCGGGCTGCCTGACGCGACCGAGCTGCCGGGGGGCTGCGCAGCGCGGCGGGTCCCGCCGTGCCGGTCCGGGAGCTGAGGCGCTGGCGAGAAGCGGGGGTGGCTCGCCTACGACCGCGCGTGGCTGCGCGCGTGCGCAGCGGCCGAGACGCGGCGGCGGGGCAAGGCGACTGGCGGCCCCGGTTCCTGGTCCGCGTCGACGAATTCCCGATCTACTCGGCCTGGACGACGATCGCTATGGCTCTGACGCATCCAGGCGTTCCACGGCGCATGGCCGCGGCGCGACTGCCGTACCTGATGGCGGTCGTGCCCGCAGTGGACCCACGCGCCACTGGACCCGGTAGGGAGCGGGGGGCGGGACCTCGACGCCCGTGATCGCGAGCTGATCGCGGATGCGAGCGGACGGAGTCGTCTTCGCTCAGCACGGCGATACCCATCGCAGCCGATTCGAGATCCCGTCGACGGTCGGAGCTGAGCGGGCTCACCGAGGGCGGAGCTGTCCGGGCTACTGGATCGGACGACGGCGACTGGCCGACGCGGCTGTGAGACCCGCGTCTTCGTGGCCCCTTTCAATCGCTTCGACGCCGGCCAGTGGCCGGTTCTGGCCGAGCGCTACGACGTGATCACCGGCGGTCCGGAGAGCAATTCTCAAGCTGGGGTTCGCAGGCGGCCCGGCTTGGCGCGGTGACGCGGTCTACCTCCCGTGCTACGCCCCGTGTACGGACGGGCGGCCACCGTCCTGCCCGCGGCGGAACGGTGATCGCCGCCGGCGTGAGCATGTGGGTGCCGATCGTGCTGCACGCGGGATGGGAGGCCGAGGATGAGTTCGCCGCCCTCGCGGCTGGCGCAGAGGCTCGCCGGTCACGCCGTGTCGTGGGAAGAGCTGCTCGCGGCTGTGGACGCGAGCCGTGACGACGACGGCCCCCGCATGAACGGCCGGCCACGGGGCTGCACGATCGCTCAATCGTCTGCGTCGGCTTTAACGATTGGGATGCCGAGGTGTGGACCAACCAGCAGCACCTCATGTCCGGCTGGCCGCGGCGGGCAACCGGGTGCTGTTCGTCGAGTCGCTCGGCCTGCGCCGGCCACAACTGGGATCCGGGCGCGACCTGTCCGGCTGGTCCGGCGCCTGCGCAGCGGCCTGGCCGCTCCTCGCCGGCGGGATGGCGTCACCGTGCTCTCGCCGCTCGTCCTGCCGCTCATTCCCACCGCACGGTCAGGATGCTCACCGGTTCGTGCTCGCCGCCAGGTGGGCGCGGCCGCGCGCCGGCTCGGCATGCGACGGCCCATCCTCTGGGCGTACGTGCCGCAGGCCGAGGCGTTGCTCAGCCTGAACCCGAGGTCGTCGTCTATCACTGTGTGGACGACATCGCGGCTCAGGACGGGATCGACGCGGCAGCTTGACCAGGCGGAAACGGTGCTTCGCGGCGCGAGCCGACTCTGCTGGCCAGTGCGCCGCCCCTGGCTGAGCGGATGCGCGCTCTCGACGACGTCGTTGGCGCCCAACGTCGCCGATACGGCGCTGTTCGCGACGCGCTGGACCGGGACCTCTGGATCCCGCCCTCGCGGCCTCGCCGGCGCCGCGGACCATGTTCGTCGGCGCGACCGCGGCCCGGAAGGTCGACCTGGCGCTCGTCGCCGCCATCGCGACCGCGCGGCCGGCGTGGTCGTTGTCCTTGTCGGGCCCGTCGGGCCGGTGATTGGACATCGATGTCTCGGCCCTGGAGCGATTGCCCAAGGTCGATCTGCTCGGCCCACCAGCCGAGCGGGACTGCCAAGCGTGCTGCGGGCGGCCGACGCTGGGCTGATCCTGTAGTGCGCAGGCGGCTGACCGCGGCATCCTCCCATGAAGCTCTACGAATTCTGAGCGCGGCGTCCCTGTGGCCACCGGCTTACCGTCGGTGGCCGAGGTGCGGGGCGTGGTCGTGACCGACGGGCGTCGAGGCGGTGATAGCGGCCCTGGAGACGGCCATCGCCACCGGCCCCGAAGGCCGGCGTGAACTCAGCCGGGACGCGGCCGGGCATCCTGGGCGACGCGTCTGGCCGAGATCGAGGCCGAGTTTCGGTCTGGCCACGAGGCCGAGCCTCGCGGTCAGCGATCTGTTCTCACCGCGATGGCACCCCGGCTGGGGAGCGGCACGGTCTGCGCAGTTTTGGCGTCATCGCTGCGCTCGCCCCTGGCCGGTGGAGTTCGGCTGCGTGGAGTTCGGCGCGCCCAGCCGGCCGAGTATCGATCGATGAGCGCCGTCACCTTGTCCGGCGTGCGCGCCTCGCGGGGGGGGCGACGCGCCGCGGCCTTCGCCCGGGCACTCTCGCGCAAGGTGCCGGTGGACCTCGCCCGGGGGTGTCCCCCGAGCTGATCCGGGCGCGGCGGCGGGTGCGCACGAGTCGTCGCGAATCATCGTCGACGGGCCGGTGGCGGCGGCCGCTTGTCGGGCGTGGCATCAGCCCCGGCCTGTCGTCGACCTGGCGCACAACCTCGAGTCGGCGGGATTCCGGGGCCAATCGCCCCTTCGGGCGCTCCGCCGCTTCGAGCGTGAGTCCTGCTGATCTCCTTCGCTCAGCTTGTGGACGTGCCAATCCGCGCCGACGGGCGCAGGCGTGCGGCGCTGGCTCAAGCCTGCGGGCCGGGGGTCCCACCCGACAACGTGCCGAGACCGTGGACTCGACGTCGCGGCTGATCACTGAAACGTTCGCGCCGGCTGCGGTGCTGTCTGCTGGGTGTTCGTCGGCGATCTTCACCGACGTGCCGAACGTGGGCGGCCCTGGGCCTTGTCACCGGCGAGGTGATGTCTGTTGTATGGGCGAGAGAACTCTGAATGGTGCGGGCTGCGGGCGGGTGGCTCGAGGACGAAGCGGAGTCGAAGCCTCTGACCCCGCGGATCCGAGGCGCTCTGGCTCTCGTCGACGATCTTCTCGGGTGACGCTGACGCGGCGAGCGGGACGCCGCGCCGGCCCCTCCCTGCTCCGCGCGGGCGGGTCGGCGCTGAAGTTGAGATCGAAGGCTGCTGACGCCTTCTGGCTACCAGTCGCTGTGTAGCGTGCACGCGGAACGACCGGGCCCAGGCGGATCCGGCCGCGTGAGCACTTCGAAGAGGCCTTCGACGTGATCGTTCGTCTGCTCAACGTGCCAGATTTGCCTGCTCGGCGACGTGCGCAGGCCTGTCTTGGCTTGGTTCTAAGCGGTGCTGCGCTGGCGCTGGAGCGCGACCCGGTGGAGAGAAACGCCGCCGAACGAGCCGTCCCGGTTCGACGCTGTGCCGACATCCGAAGCCTTTGTTCCAGCGGGACTCCGACGAGGCCACGTACTCCTTGCTGACGCGAACGCGGCCGGCCGTCAGAGTGCCTCGGGGAAGAATTCCTCGGTGACGATCGATCCGGCGCCGATCAGTGAATCGTCGCTGATCGGTGACCCTGAAGAATTGTTATGCCGTTACCTGGATTGCCTGATCGGATCGGGGCCGATTGTTGTACTGGGTGTGCATGTGTCGATGCGTTTCCAGCGCTGTGGCTCGTCGCGAGCGCTGATCTGTATGGTTCGAGCGCACTCGCGCAGTCCCCGTGCTGATCGTGATGCGGGCCTTGGCCATCCTATCGGCTGGCGCTCGGTTGACGTTATGTCCTGTCTTCGATGTGGATGCTTTTGGCTCTAGGCGTCGGCGTAGAAGGCGACATTCCGGTAAAGGCGAACTGAATTGACGGCACACCATGACGGCGTTCGGCGCGCCCAGCGAGACGTGCGGCAGGCCGTGGACCCGCAGTGGCCGGTCGGAGCCAGATGAAGCGTTGCTGGGCGCAGCCACCCCGGAGCGAAGAGCAGCAGACCCCGGGGCAGGGGCGGGATCGGCGCCGTACCGAACCCCGGTGCTGCCAGGGCCATGGGACGTGCTCGGGGCCCCGGCATGCTGCGGCCGACGACCCTGACCGTCTTGTTTCTCGTCGGCGCCGGAACCCGGCGAGGGGGAGCGTAGTATCCTCGGGCGGCTTGATCGGAGCCTTCTGCGCGCCGGATCTCGCGGCCTTCTTCCTGGCCCGACTCCGTCAGCCGGCCCTGTCCCTGGGTGAAGCTCTTGCTCGCACTGACCATCACCCCGCTGGCCGGCAGCCTGACCTACCGCGGGAATGAACCAACATCGCGGTGCGCGAGATGGCCCGTCAGCCGAACGGTGCGTCCAGATCGCGGGTGCACCGTCCATGTGCAGCTGGTCACCGGCCTGATCGCTCGGCGGTGACGGAGTGTGGCGGCCTCCGCCCTGCTCCCCGGTCACCGCAGGCACGACATGGCCCTCTTCATCATGCCATGATGCCGCTCGGGAGCCTCAACGGCTCGTGGCCGTGGCCTCTTAGGCCCGCCTGCGCCCCGAACTGGTGATCCTGCCCTTCCCTGATCTCAGAACATCGCCTGGCTGGGCCGTCGTGGTGGTGCTCGGTGCGCTCGGCACCCCGGCCTGGCCCTGTACGGCGTCGGCAGGTTCCCTGGGCGCGGCCGTGGATCCAGGCGCTGGTGACGCTCGCTCCTGGACCGCCCGCGTAACCGAAGTGACCCTTCGCCGACTACGCGCCGTGTTATCTTGGGGGCTGCTCAAGCTTCGGCATGGCCGATCGGCCTGGCGGGAATCTTCGTCACCGCCTACTACCGGATCGACGGCGGTCCTCCTCTTCCACTACCGGGGGGCCACCGCCACCGCGTACTCGGCGCCGCCTACCGCGTGCTGGACGTCCTGCAGATCCTCCCGTACGTCGGTGGCGTGCTGCTCCCGTTTCTCGCCGGTGCGCCAGATGGCCGCATGAGGGGCGGAGCACGCGTGCGCCGGATCTTCGAGCTGGCGGTGATCGTCCTGCTGTTGATCGCGATTCCCGCCGCCGTGCTGGGCGGCTATCCCGCCCCCGGGCACGATCGCGCTGGTCTACGGCGGGGGGCATCACCGGGGCCGCGCCCCCTGCTGCAGATCCTACTCCCGGCCTTCATACCGATCTGCCTCGGCTACGTCCTCACCAGTCAGCTGATCCTGCACGGCATGCTGCGTCCCTACATCGTGGATCACCCTGGGCGGCGCCGTTACTCAACGTCGCCGCCAACGCGACGCGATCCCGATCTGGGCGGCGCCGGTGGCGGCCTGGACGACCGTGGCCACCGAGTTCCTCGTTCTGTCCTCACTGGCCGCTCGTGGTGCAGCGGCGCGTGGGCCTGAGGCTCCCCGCGGGGCGCATCCTCTGCGCTGCACCCGGCCTTAACTGCGCTGGCCGCAGTACCGGTGTGGCTCGTGCGCCGTCGGCGCCGGTCGAGGGTCGGTCTGGCTCGTCGCCGCTATTGTCGCGTACCCGCCGCTGCTGCTCGCCTCCCGTGCGGTGTCCGTCCCCGAGCTGCGCCTGCTGCTCACCGTGACGAGGCGGCCCACGCATGAGCGCGGGCGCGCCCCAGGGGTGTCGGTCGTACTGCCGACCTTCAACCGCCTCCAGGCCCTGCAGCAGAACCTGCCCGCGCTGCTCGCGATCGAGGGCGTCCAGGAGATCGTCGATCGTCGTGGACGGCTCAACGGACGGCAGCGAGGCGTATCTGCGCAGTCTGGGACGATCCCCGCCTCCGGCTCATCGTCCAGGCCCAGTCCGGCTCACCGGCGGCTCGCAACGCGGGCGTCGCCGCCGCGTCCGGCGAGTGGGTCCTGATGACCGAGGACGACTGCTTCCTTCGCGCCCGGAGTACGTGACCACGCTGCTGGCAGGTGGCCGCCGAGCAGGACGCCCATATCGTCGGCGCGCCCTGGATCACGCTGGCCGAAGGGGAGACCAGCGGCCAGACGCGCGGCGCGGGGCCCGGGCCGCGACCGCCGCGAGATCCGCCTGACCACGCACCCCGCCCTGTTCCCCGACCGGTGACCTGAACACGCCCTTTCTCAACGGCGTCTTCCTCGCCCGCCGCACCGTGCTGACAGGCGGTGCCCTACCGGACCTCTCTGCGGGTCAACGCCTGGCGGGAGGAGACCGATCTGTTCCTCCGGCCGCCGAGCTCGGCTGGCGGTGCGTCCTCAGCCCGAGGACGGCGTCGTTCCAGCGGTCAGTGGGTGGGGGACAGGCGTCAGCCCCGGCGGCGCTATGAGGTCTGGGTCTGCGCAACAACTGGGCCTTCCTGACCCGCCACGCCGCGTTCCTGCGCGAGTTCGGTCAGATCCGCCACCCGTACTCGCCAGGTGCAGGTTCGCCGCCGACGCGCGAGTGGTCGGTGCTGTCAGGCTTCGTCCAGTCGCGCTGGCAGCGGCTGCGTCGCCGGGGCTGGCCGCGCGCCGGCGACATCTCGCGCCGGCGACGTGGCAGCCGGCGTCCGGGCGGCGACCAGCCCACCGGCCATCCCCAGCAGCGCCGGCCACCGCTGCGTCTCGGTGAAGAAGGGCGCGGTGAGCATCGCCACGGGGGCCATGACGAGCAGGAAGCCGGCCCAGCTCACGGTCAGATCGTCGGTGTGGCGCCTGAGCATGGCCGATGCCCTGCACCACCAGCACGACCTGAACGGCGATCACCAGCAGCACGCCGACGAGGCCGAAGCGCAGCCACGATTCGAGGATCTGGTTGTGGATGTACAGCTGCCGCCGTTCTCGACGACCAGCCCGGCGAGATGGCCGGTGGGTCCGACCCCGTTGATCGGAGAAGCCAGCACGGCCTCCCAGCCGGTCGAGATGTCGCTGAGGTGGCCCTGGGCGCTGGCGTCGCTGGCCGACCCCTGGGTGGCCTGCCAGATGGCCGAGAGCTGGTGCCCGATCTCGGTCATCAGCGACGGAGCGAGACGGCGAGGAGGACCAGCAGGACGCTCACGCCGGCCAGGCCCGCGCAGGACCAGCCGCGCCCGGTTGCGCGCCACGACGAGGCCGACGAGCAGGGCGACGATCATCGCCGCCCAGACGTTGCGGCGCGAGAGAGGACGACGACGAGCAGCGCCGCCGCGCCCAGCCACCAGACCCGCCAGTTGCGGCGCTGGACGGCGCCAGCGCGACCGCGATGAGGACCGCTCCCGCGACCGCGCCGAGGGCAGAGTCATAGAAGATGACGTTCAGCCCGGCTGCAGCCTGGCCCTGGCCGGTCAGGTCCAGGTAGGCGCCGATCAGGGCGGCCAGCGTGAACAGCCACTGCATCACCTCGACCGCGTGGCGCGCGCCATTCGCGGCGCACCGGGCCCAGGCTCCGATCACGAAGATCAGGACGAAGATCAGGGCAAAACGAGCGTCCTGGTTGATCGCCGACGTGAGCGCGAGTCGCGGACCCACACCGAGCCGACGTACCAGGCCCCCATCACGGCGACGAGCCCGAGCGGCCCGGGCAGCCGCGGGCGTGGCGGCGGGATCACCACCGCACGCGTGCCCAGGCGATCACCGCGATCAGCGTGAGCAGGCTCACGCGGCTGAAGGTCGTGAAGTACACCTGGTGGCCGAGAAACAGCAGTCCGCTGCCGCCCGACTCCGAAGCGCCGGACGGGTCCAGCTCCTGGCAGAGGATCAGCAGCGCGAAGATGGTCAGACGCGGGCCATCGCAGCAGGCGATCGCGCCGATCAGCGCGACCCCGAGGTGAGCAGCAGTGAGCTGTGCCCGGTCGAGACGGCCCAGCCGGCCACGGCGGCCAGGCCGGCTCCGGCGAAGGCCTGCCCGACCCCGAGACATCAACGGCTGTGCGTACAGCGAGTTACGGAGGTGTCTCACCCTGACACCAGCTTCGACGCGAGCGACGTCCAGCTTGAGCCGAAGGCGGCCAGGCTGTTGGCGCTGACGACGTGTTCGCGGGCGGCCTTGAAGGGCCGCGTCGAGGGGCAGCCGGTTCAGGCGGGAGAGGGTGCTGGCGACGCTCGGCACGTCGGGCGTCACGATCAGCGGAGCGTACGCCGGGCACCCGGCGAGGAACTCACCCATCCATCCGGCGGTCGTCGTGACGAGCGGTACGCCGCTGGCCAGCGCCTCGAGCACCACGTACGAGCACGCCTCGTAGCGGGTGGGGAACAGCACGCAGCTCGCCGCTCGGTAGGCGACGGCGAGACGCTCCGGGCAAGCACGCCGAGACCCAGCGTGCCATCGGGCGAGGGGGCCCCGGCGACGGCGAGACGGTAGCCGCTGCGCCGGCATGCCTCAGCGAGCAGGTCGGCGCCCTTGCGGTACTCCATGCGGCCGACGAACAGGGCGATCGGGGCGTCGGCATCCCAGCCCAGCTCGGCCCGGGCGGCGCGACGGTCGCCGGGGCGGAAGAGATCGACATCGACGCCGTTGGGGATCACGGCGTCGATCTTCTGGCGGTACAGGCGCTGTACCTCGCGCGCGGTTGTCCCCGACACCGCGACCGTGGTGGCGCCCCGCCCGCACAGCGCCTCCGGCAGCGCGCTGCTGACCGCCAGCCGCGTGCGGTAGCGTCGCGAGCCGACCTCGCCGGCCAGCACGTGCCGGACCATCGTGCCGTGGAACACGTGGATGCGAGGTGTCCCCGTCGGTCCGCCGAGGTAGCCGTTGGAGATGACCAGGTCAGGACCGGCGCGGCGAGCGGCGCGGGTGGCGCTGATCGCGTCGATCAGGGGCTGGATCCCGAGGCGGGACACCGCGTCGGGCACGCTCGGCGCCCGGCCCGACCGTCTCGGTCTCCCATCCGGCGGCGATCAGAGCGCGATCGAGCAGCGTACAGAAGCGCTCGACGCCACCGGAGTTGACGCCGGGATGAGGGGAGATGATGACTGCTCGCACTACGCGGGCCGCCCGGCCCGAGCCTGCTCGTCGGGTTCAGCCGCCCGCGGCGTCGGCCATGGCTCGGTAGACGGCGAGCGCCGGCTTGGCCGAATCGTCGTGGCGGACGAGGCCATATCCCTCTTGCACGGTGTTTCCGTCGAGCCCGTCATCGAAGCGGTAGATGAATGCGGCCTTCACGAAGCGGCTCCAGCGATGCCGGAGGTATCCGTAGAAGGTCTGCAGGTTGGCCTTCTGCCTGGGCACGGTCACACAGTCGATGTTGCGCTCCGTGCACGTCGACCAGCCCGCCTCCATGATCCAGAACGGCTTGTTGGCGGCCCCGTGATGGACGAACTGGCGCCGGAGGTCCTCGATCCGCCGGACCCGGTTGAAATTCTGGTAGGGCTCCCCGGAGCGCACCGGCGACAGATGTGTGAGATCGGTACCGAAGTCGTGCTGGGCGACGCCGTCGAAGTAGCGATTCAGGGTGGGAACCGCGCGGTACAGCGAGTCGACCCACCACCGCCAGACGTTGTAGTGATGGGGCTCCATCTCGGCCTCCATCAGGACCTTGACCGACCGGTCGGCGGCGTGGGCGGCGATGCCGGCGGCCTTGACCATCCGGGCGTAGCGCGCCGGGGTCGTAGCGGCCGGCGCTTCCGCTGTCGAAGTAGGGCTCGTTCCAGACCTCGAGCGCGGTGACGGCCGAACCCCTGAGCTTCGGGTGATCGCGCCAGAACGTCCCGTGCACGCCCCAGCGGTGCACAACCGCGGACACGTATCCGGCGAAGGCGGCGGGGTTGGACGGGATCGCGAACTCGCCGCCGGCGCCGGCCCAGCCGGGGTGCCGTACAGCTGCACGACGACATGCATCCCGCGACGCGCGAGGGCCAGCATGTAGTGGTCGTAGTAGCCGAACGAGAAGTGGTTGCGGCGCGGCTCGATCGTGCTCCAGCTGAAGTTGTCGCGTACCCACTTGGTGTGCGTCGACCGTTGCATCAGGTCCAGCCGTGGGCCCGTGCTGGCGTTGCCCCAGCCGGCTGCGCCCTGGGACAGCCCGATGATCAGCGGCGAGGTGACCGCGGCCGCGGCCGGGCCGAGCGCAGGCCGGGCGGGGGCCGCAGCCCGGCTGATGCGCGGCCAGGCCGGCGGCCAGGCCGGCGAGCAGGAGCAGGGCAGCGTCCGGAGGGCGAGCGGGCCGTCGTGAGCGCGCTGCAGAGGTGGCGGGTCGCAGGCGGGGTCAGGTAGCGGGCTCGCGGAGATCACGTGCCGCATGTTGCTGCGCGGGCGCCGGCACACCCGGCGCTGAAGGTAGCACGCAGCCTGCCGGTCGGATGGTGTGGTGGGGTGGGTTAGTTGGCGGAGAGGGCGGCTTGGGTCTGGAAGATGGCCAGCGCCGGCTTGGGGTCGCCGGTGTTGGTGGTCAGGCCGTAGGCGTCTTGGATGTTGCTGGTGGGGCTGCTGCCGTCGGTGAAGTGATAGAGGAAGGCGGCTTGGACCCAGGTTGACCAGCTGCCGTGCAGGTTGGCGAAGAGGGTGGTGAGGTTGGCGGCCTGCTGGGCGGGGGTGACGCAGTCGGGGTTAGAGCTGCAGGTCGCCCAGCCGATCTCGGTGATCCAGAAGGGCTTGTCGCTGGCGCCGTGGTTGATGAACTGCTGGTGCATGTCCTGGATGCGCGTGGACGCTGCTGTAGTTGCTGTAGGGCTGGCCGGCGACCATCGGGTTCAGGCCGGTGGTGTCGTTGCCGTAGGGGTGCACGGCGACGCCGTCGAAGTAGTGGTTGAGGTCCGGGACGGCCTGATAGAGCGCGTCGGTCCACCATTGCCAGTCGCCGTTGGCGTCGCGGGCGCTGTGCATCTCTGAGGCGAGCAGGAACTTGGCGTTGGGGTCGGCGGCGCGGCCGGCGATCGCGGCGGCCTTGACCAGGCGGGCGTAGTCGCCGGGGTTGTAGTTGCCGCTGTCGCCGCTGTCGTAGTAGGGCTCGTTCCAGATCTCCCAGGTCTGGATGGCCGATCCGCGCAGGCTGGGGTACTGATTCCAGAAGCTGCCGTTGGTGCCATAGCGGGCCACGACCGCGGCGACGAACTGGGCGTAGGCGCTGGGATCAGACGGGATCGTGCTGTCGGTGGCGCCGGCCCAGGACGGGGTCTCGAACATCAGCGGCAGGACGTGCTCACCGGCCTGAGCGGCGATCAGCATGAAGTGGTCGTAGTAGGAGAAGTCAAACTGACCCGGGGAAGGCTCGATCACGTCCCAGCGAAACTGCTCGCGCAGCCACTTGGTGTGCGTCTGAGACCGGACCAGATCCATCCGCGGCTGCGTGCTCGCGTTTCCCCAACCGTCCACATTGGCGTTCGAGCCCCACGACCAACCCACCCGACACCGACGACGAGCTGGTCGCGGGGTGGTGGTCGTCGCGGCGTCGTGGTGGACGTGGTCGGGCGCCGTGGAGGTGCGGTCGCGGTGGGCGCGAGGACGTGGTGGTGGTGGCAGACGTCGTGCGGTGGTCGGAGGCGCCGCGGAGGTGGCCGCGGTCGCGGTGGCCGGCGGCGCTGAGGAGGGGTCGGGGTCGCGGCTCCGAGGCGGCGGTCGGCGAGGTCGGGCGCGAGTGACCCGGCGGGGGCGGCGGGTAGGGGTGTGGGCGGCGCGCGGCGACGCTGCGGGGCAGCGTGGCGGCCGCGGGCACGCCGCGCGGGCGATCGCGCGGGACGTCGAGCAGCGCGCATGATCCGGTGCCGGCGGCGGACCCGGACCAGGGGCGGTGGCACGCCGTGTGCCGTGCGCGGGCGGCGTGCGAGGCGCGGGCCGAGGCCGTCAGCGGCGCGAGCAGCCCGGTGAGCAGGACCAGGAGAGCGCTGAGGAGCGAGAGCTGGCGGCGGGGCATGCTCTCGCATCGGCCGCCTGGCGCCCGTGTCGCTGCCTGATTGGCTCCGGCCTGGACGGGTGTACGACGGCGTGGCTAGGACGACGTCCAGCCGCTCCGACGGCTCGCGCTCAGACCAAGCAGCGACGATCCGGTCGACGTGGCGGACCGCCGCGCCGAGCAGCCGACGTCGCACCGATCGCGAGGAGCGGAATCGCTCACCAAGCGCGGTGCCCAGGGGCGAGCGTGGCGCGTCGGTGGGGGTTAGTTGGCGGAGAGGGCGGCTTGGGTCTGGAAGAGGGCCAGGGCGGGCTTGGGGGTGCCGTTGTTGTTGGTCAGGCCGTAGGCGTCTTGGATGTTGCTGGTGGGGTTGGTGCCGTCGGTGTAGTGGTAGAGGAAGGCGGCTTGGACCCAGGTTGACCAGCTGCTGTGGAGGTCGGTGAAGAGGGTGGTGAGGTTGGCGGCCTGTTGGGCGGGGGTGATGCAGTCGGGGTTGTTGGTGCAGGTCGACCAGCCGATCTCGGTGATCCAGAAGGGCTTGTTGGTGGCGCCGTGGTTGATGAACTGCTGGTGGATGTCCTGGATGCGCAGGATGTTGTCGTAGTTGTTGTAGGGCTGGCCGGCGACTCGGGGTTCAGGGCGGTGGTGTCGGTGCCGTAGGGGTGCACGGCGACGCCGTCGAAGTAGTTGTTGAGGTCCGGGACGGCTTGGTAGAGCGCGTCGGTCCACCAGTGCCAGTTGCCGTTTGCGTCCTGGGCGCTCTGCATCTCGGAGGCGAGCAGGAACTTGGCGTTGGGGTCGGCGGCGCGGCCGGCGATCGCGGCGGCTTTGACCAGGCGGGCGTAGTCGCCGGGGTCGTAGTTGCCGCTGTCGCCGTTGTCGTAGTAGGGCTCGTTCCAGATCTCCCAGGTCTGGATCGCGGAGCCGCGCAGGCTGGGGTACTGATTCCAGAAGCTGCCGTTGGTGCCGTAGCGGCGACGACGGCGGCGACGAATGCGCGTAGGCGCTGGGGTCAGACGGGATCGTGCTGTCGGTGGCGCCGGCCCAGGAGGGGGTGTCGAACATCAGCGGCAGGATGTGCTCGCCGGCCTGGGCGGCGATCAGCATGAAGTGGTCGTAGTAGGAGAAGTCAAACTGGCCGGGCGACGGCTCGATCGCGTCCCAGCGGAAGTCCTCGCGCAGCCACTTGGTGTGCGTCTGGGACGTCACCTGATCCATCCGCGGCTGCGTGCTGGCGTCCGCCCCAGCCATCCACATTCGCGTTAAGCCCCACCACCAACCCACCCGACACCGACGCGACGGCTGGTACGTAGCGCCGGGCGTCGAGCGGCGCGTTGGCGGAGCGGCGGACCGACGCGGTCTGGGCCAGGGCGCGGGCACGGCGGTGCGCGGGCGGCGCGAGTGCACCGACGGGTGGCGCGGCGCGCGGACCGTGCCATCCGGTGATGGCCGCGGGTCGAGGGGCAGACCCGGGCGCGCGGGGCGTGAGCGGAACGAAGGGGGCGGGCGGCCGCGGCGGCGGCGTGGCGCGAACGCGGAGCAGCCGAAGATCAGCACGATCAGCGTGGTGAGCATTCGACGGGCCATGCTTTGCGTCATCGACGGTCCACGCTGATGCCGGGAGTGTTCGCGGCCCTAGTGGACGGCTGTATGAGCGCGCCGTCGTAGACCGTAGACTGCGCCCGTTCCGTGGACTCCGGCCGCATCGCCTCCATTCAGACGAGGGGTGAGCGAGGCGGTGCCGAGTTCGCCAACGTCGATCTGCTCGCCGGCGCTGCAGCGCCGCGGCCACGACGTGGTCCTGCTCACCAACCTGCCTGAGCTCGGAGACGGGCGCGGGCGTGCGGGTGCGGCCGATCGAGCTCGGGCCGAAGTGTCGCGGCGAAGCGTGGTGCAGGACCGCCGCGTCCGCGTCCCGCTGATCCTCTGGCGGCTGGCGGCTCGGCCTGACGCGCCGAGCGACCGGTGGCGATCACGCTGCTGCACTTCAAGAAGGAGCAGCTGCTGTGCTCGCTGCTCCCGCGCCGGCTGACGGGCTCGATCGTGTGGGCCGAGTGGGGCCCGATCCCGGCGCCGCTGCGCCACGGCGTGGCGCGCCGGCTCTACGCGCTGGCCGCGCGGCCGCGCCGACCGGATCATGGCCGTCTCGGAGGGCACGCGGGACTCGATCGTGGCCACCGGCGTCCCGGCGGCGCGGGTGGCCGTCGTGCCCAACCTGATGGACGTCGAGGGCCTGCGCTTCGATCCCGACCGCGCGCGCGCGGCTGCGCGCCGCCTGGGGCAGCGAGCGAGGACACGTTCGTGATCGGCTGCATCTCGCGGTATCAGCGCCGCAAGCGCGTCGACGTCGGCATCGACGCGATGGCCCATCTCGAGGGCGACGTGCGGCTGGTGCTCGCCGGGGAGGGCGAGACCGAGGCCGACCTGCGCGCCCGGGCCGCGCCCGATACGGGGATCGGGTCCGCTTCGTGCCCAGCCCACGCGGGCACGTGCACGAGTACCTCTCGGCGTGCGACGTGTTGCTGTTCACGCCCGAGTCCGACCGAGGGCGCGCCGCGCGTGATCACCGAGGGGCAGCTGGTGGGCGTCCCGGTCATCGCCACCGATGCGCCCGGCACGGCGGGCCTGATCTGCCGGGCGAAGGCGCCGTCGTCTCACCGCCCAACGATCCGCGGGCCGTCGGCCGCCGTGCTGGCCGCCTACCGCGACGATCCCGAGCGCCGCCGTCGCGAGTCGGCGGCGGCGCGGCGGCGGGCCGCCCGAGGCTCATGCCCCCAGGCCACCGTGCTCGCGCGCGTCGAGGCGCTGCTGGGGCTCGGCTGAGCTGTCAGCGCTTGACCGGCAGAGTCGAGCGCTTCGGTCTTGCGGCGGGCGCGCTCGGCCTGGCTGTCGCGGAAGCGCAGCAGCTCGGCCACGGTCAGCAGCAGGATCTTGAGGTCGAGCTTCAGCGACCAGTTGGCGATGTAGTAGTTGTCCCACTCGACGCGGTCGGCGATCGAGGTCTGGCCGCGCAGACCGTGGACCTGGGCCCAGCCGGTGATGCCGGACTTGACGCGATGACGGTCGTCGTAGCGGGCGACGTCGCGGGCGAACAGCGCCGCGTACTCCGGACGCTCGGGCCGCGGGCCGACCAGGCTCATGTCGCCGCGCAGCACGTTGATCAGCTGCGGCAGCTCGTCGATCGAGAGGTCGCGCAGCCAGCGCCCGATCCGCGTGCGCGCGGTCCGGCACCCTCGACGCCGCCGGGGGCCATGCCCGGCTCGAGCTCGAAGCCGTGGCCGCCGCGTCGCCGGCCGGCGCCGGCGAGTCCGCATGGTGCGGAACTTGAGCAGGTCGAACTCGTGGCCGTCGCGCCCGACCCGGCGCTGGCGGAAGAGGATCGGGCCCGGGCGAGGTGAGCCGCACGGCCACCGCGATCACGGCCAGCACCGGCGAGAGCAGCGAGCAGCCCGGCAGGGCGACGCTGCGGTCGATCAGGTGCTTGACGGCGAACTGCCAGCCGTAGGGATTGATCGAGTTCAGGGTCAGCAGCGGCAGGCCGCCGACGTGGTCCAGCGTCGCCCGCTCGTTGATCGACTCGTAGAGGCGGGGGATCAGCGACACGCCGACGCCGGTCTGCTCGCACTGGCGCACGGTGTCGACCAGGGCGCGGTCGGGCTCGCCGCTGAAGGCGAGGATCACGTGGCGCGCCCCGGTGGCCAGCAGCGCGTCGGGCAGATCCTCGGGACTGCCCAGCACGGGCAGCAGCGAACCGTCCTCGCCGGCGACGGGAAGCGGGTCGGCGT
The DNA here is from genome assembly GCA_963792735.1 of uncultured Solirubrobacterales bacterium. Taxonomy (GTDB): domain Bacteria; phylum Actinomycetota; class Thermoleophilia; order Solirubrobacterales; family Solirubrobacteraceae; genus Palsa-465. Next base: position 102,363 of record CAWBXK010000003.1, read on the forward strand.
CCAGGAAGGCGACGGGCCGCAGCCCGTACCGGGCTCGGCGAACAGCCGCATGGCCAGATGGGTCCCGATCATCCCGGCCCCGACGATCAGCGTCGGGATCGAGAACGCCTCCGAGCGCATCGCCTGGCGCCGCGCGGAGACGAGCACCGCCCGCGCGAGGCCGAGGTAGAACAGCGAGAACAGCCACAGCCGCATGGCCAGCCCGAGCGGCCGCGTGCCGCCGATCAGGGTGTCGATGGCCAGGGTGAGCATCACCGACAGCGAGACGATGCCCAGGACGTTGGTGATCGTGTCCAGGATCGACGCGTTGAGACGGTCGTCGGGAGCGCGGCGGGCGCGCATGGCGATGACGGCGATGAGCGGGAAGACCGCGGCCATCACCCGATCGCTGGTCGAGGCGCCCGGGGCTGCGGTAGCCGAACAGCGCGACCGCCGCGGCGAGATAGAGCACGAGGAAGTCGACGACCAGCCGCAGCCGGCGCCAGTCCCGCGGGTCCGAGCAGGCGGATGGCCAGCGCGCGTCGCGCGTCGGCGGCTCGAGGCCGGCGACGTCGCGCCGAACGCGGGCGCCTCGGCGACGCGCGGGCGGTGCCAAAGTCCATCGCGACGCTCCGGCGGGGGCATCGGCGCGCGTCAGAAGGGGTCGAATCCGTGACTTCACGACTGCCGGCTCATCGCGACGGGTCGGGTGCCGTTGCCCATTGCCCGGTTAGAACCCGTCGCATTCGTGTTCGATTTCGATCTTAGCGCGGGGCTGGATCACATCGGGGGGCTGAACTGATCATCACTGCTGTCCACGGTACGCCCTCTATCGGCCGCTCGCAAGGCCGATCCCATAGCCCTGTCGACAGCTTGGCCGTCGCCGTGGACCGCGAGCCGCCGCTACGGCCAGAGGGCGTCAGGGCCGGCCGCGCAAGGTTTATCCCCGCGGCCAATGCCGCGTGCGCGCGAGATCGTCACTCTTGCCTCATGCTCAAGACAGCATCCGACTTCCCGCATCCATCTCGTCGCCGCGGCCCGCGCGGGCGGCAAGGCGGCCGACCCGGCGATTCGCCGGTTCCGGCTCGCCCGGCTCCGCGTCGACGGACGGCCCGCCGAGATGCGTCCGGCCCGGTCGCGCGCAGCGCGCCTGATCGCCGCGCGGGCGCGATGACCGCCGGCCGCCCCTGGCCGGGAGCGCGGTTCGCGCGCTACGCTCTGAGGCATGCGAAACGAGCTGGAGCTCAACCGCTCAAAGCCCCCGGTGGTGCGGCGCGTGGCTGCCGGCCTGGTGCTCGTCGCCGCGGCGGCACTCGCGGTCTGGGTGCTGGTCGGCGTGATCAAGACGATCCTGCTGTTCGTGGTGATCGTCGCGGCCGTCGCCGCCGTGCTCTGGGCGCTGAAGACCCTGGTCTGGTAGGTCGTCGGCCGTGCAGGGCCTGACGTACCTCCTGATCATGTTCTGGTCCGGGGTCGTGGGGGGCGTGATCGGCCGCATGAAGGGCAGCTCGTTCTTCATGTGGTTCCTGGTCTCGGCCTGCGTCCCGGTGCTGGGCGTGATCGTCGCGCTCTGCTACCGCTGGGACGGCCGTGAGCTGCGCCGGCCCTGTCCGGGCTGCGGCAAGGTGCTCAAGCTCCACGACGCGGTCTGCACCAACTGCGGGACCGAGCTGGAGTTCCCCGAGGTCGCCCTCGCGCCCGCGCACCCGCGCGCGCGTGCAGCTGCACGGCAGCTGACGGCCGCGCCGGCCGGCGCGTCGAGCCGGCGCCCGAGCGCGCCGGTTACCATTGAGAGCTCCCCGCGGCGCCTCTGGGCGCCGCATCCATCGACCACGGGAAGGAGGCGGACGCCATGCGTGCCGTTGACGCGCTGATGAAATGCTTGAAGGCAGAGGGTGTCGAGGTCGTATTCGGCCTTCCCGGCGGCTCCAACCTCCCGACCTACGACGCCTTCTACGACGCCGGGATCAAGCACATCCTCGTCCGCCACGAGGCCGGCGGCGGTCATGCCGCCGAGGGCTACGCCAAGGCGACCGGCAGGGTCGGCGTGGCTCTGGGCACCAGCGGCCCCGGGGCGACCAACCTGGTCACGCCGATCTGCGACGCGATGATGGACTCGGTCCCGGTCGTGTTCATCACCGGCCAGGTCCGCACCGATCTGCTCGGCACCGACGGCTTCCAGGAGGCCGACACGATCGGCATCACGATGCCGATCGTCAAGCACAGCTTCATGATCCAGGATCCGCGGGAGATCCCGCGGACCGTCCACGAGGCCTTCCACGTCGCCCGCACCGGCCGGCCCGGGCCGGTGATCGTCGACATCCCGCAGGACCTCAGCCGCGCCGACATCCCCTACGAGCCGGTCACCGACGTCCACCTGCCGGGCTATCAGCCCACCACCGAGGGCAACCAGAAGCAGATCCGCCTGGCCGCCAAGGCGCTGGCCAACGCGCGGCGGCCGGTGATCTACGCCGGCGGCGGGGTCGTGTCGGCCGAGCGCCGGCGCCGAGCTGACCGAGTTCGCGGTCAGCGGGCGGCTCCCGGTCACCTGCACGGTCATGGGGCTCGGGGCGTTCCCGGCTCCGCACGAGCAGTGGCTGGGCATGCTCGGGATGCACGGGACCCGCACCGCCAACTACGCGATGGACGAGGCCGATCTGATCGTCGCCATCGGGGCCCGGTTCGACGACCGGATCACCGGCAAGCTCTCGGAGTTCGCTCCGCGCGCGAAGTTCATCCACATCGACATCGATCCGGCCGAGATCTCCAAGAACGTCCCGGCCCACATCCCGATCGTCGGCGACGCGCGGAACATCATCCCGCGGCTGAACGCCGAGTACCAGGCGCTGGCCGCCGAGGTCGGGCGTCTGGAGGAGTGGTGGTCGCGGATCCACACCTGGCAGGACCGTCATCCGCTGGCCTACCAGGACTCCGAGGACAACGAGATCAAGCCCCAGTACATGGTCCAGGCGCTGTACGAGGCCACCGGCGGCGACGCGATCGTCTGCAGCGACGTCGGCCAGCATCAGATGTGGACCGCCCAGCACTTCGCACTTCGCCAAGCCCCGCGCGCTGGATCAACTCCGGTGGCCTGGGCACGATGGGCTTCGGCCTGCCGGCGGCGATGGGCGCCAAGGTCGGCTGCCCGGACGCGACCGTGGTCTGCGTCGTCGGGCGACGGCTCGGTCCAGATGAACATGCAGGAGCTCGCGACGTGCGCCCAGGAGGGCATCGCGATCAAGGTGTTCATCATGAACAACGGCTACCTCGGCATGGTCCGCCAGTGGCAGGAGCTGTTCTGGGACAAGCGCTACAGCCAGGTCGACATGGGCCAGTGGCCCGACTTCGTCAAGGTCGCCGAGGCCTACGGCGCGACCGGCATGCGCCTCACCGACAAGCGGACGCTCGTGGACGGACATGAAGCAGGCGCTGGCCACCGACGGTCCGGTCGCTCGTCGACGTGCGGGTCACGCGCGAGGAGAACACCTATCCGATGATCCCGGCCGGCCAGGCCGCCCGGGACATGGTCGGCTGAGGGGAGCGACATCATGGGCGAACCCGCAACCAAGGACATCCTGCCGCTGGAGGAGCTCGACGCCGCCGTCGGCCTGCGCACCGGGCGCAAGCACATCCTCGCCATCCTGGTCGAGAACAAGCCCGGCGTCCTGACCCGGATCGCCGGCCTGTTCGCGCGGCGCGGCTTCAACATCGACACGCTCGCCGTCGGTCCGACCGACGACGACTCGGTCTCGCGCATCACGCTGACCCTCGACGGGGCGGTGCACCCGATCGATCAGGTGACCAAGCAGCTGCACAAGCTGATCAACGTGCTCAAGATCCGCGATCTCGAGCCGGCCGAGACGCTGGCGCGGGAACTGGCGCTGTTCAAGGTCTCGGCCGACGCCGCGGCGCGGGCCGAGGTGATGCAGATCTGCGAGATCTTCCGCGCCAAGGTCGTCGACGTGAGCAAGCGCTCGGTCGTCGTCGAGGTCACCGGCACCTACGACAAGGTCAACGCGTTCGAGAACCTGATCCGGCCCTTCGGCCTGATCGAGATGGCGCGGACCGGCGAGATCGCGATCTCGCGCGGGCGCGGCGAGACCTGATCGCGCCGGCGCCGCGCGGCACGTCGGCGCGGCACGGCTCGATTTTTCGCCGCAGACCTGCCGATTACACTCCTGCGATGGCCGTATGCGTTGGGCTCGACCTGGTCGACGTCGCGCACGGTGAGGGCATCGATCGATGCGCACGGCGATCGCTATCTGGACCGGATCTACACCGACGAGGAACGCGATGATGCGGGATGGCCACGAGCAAGCTGGCGACGCGCTTCGCCGCCAAGGAGGCGACGATGAAGGCGCTCGGACGGGGCGACGAGGCGCTGCACGTGGCGGTCGATCGAGGTCCGGGCACGGCGCCGGCCGGGCGCCGTCGAGCTGCGGCTGCACGGGCGCCGCGCGCGAGCTGGCCGCCGGCGCGGGGTGCGCGCGCCTGTCGCTCAGCCTCAGCGCCACGCGGACTCGGCGATGGCGCTCGTCATCGCGGAGGTGGCGTCGATGAGCGACGACGCTCGAGCGCCGAGATCCGCGAGGTGCTGGCCCAGCACGCCCGCCTGCCGGTCGACGTCGACACCGTCTCCGACGACGCCGACCTGTTCCCGGCCGGGATGTCCTCGCACGCCAGCGTCAACGTGATGCTCGGCCTCGAGGACGCGTTCGACATCGAGTTTCCCGACGAGATGCTCAAGCGCAGCGTGTTCGAGAGCATCGCCGCGATCGCCGCCGCGGTGCGCGAGCTGCGAAGCGGACGTGCCGGCATGAGCGTCGCGGTCGACCGACGACGCAGTACGCTGCGTCGACGGCGTGCGCGCGGATCGCCGCGAGGTCGCGGCCGCCCACGCCGACGACGTCGACCGCGACGCCCGCTTCCCGCGCGAGGCGTCGACGCGCTGCGCGAGGCGGGCGCGCTCGGCGGCGCTCGTCCCAGTCGAGCTGGGCGGCGGCGGGCGTGCTCGCTGCCGGCGCTCGCGCGAGCGCTGCCACGAGCTCGGCCGGCGCTGCTCGGCGACGCGCGATGGTGTTCGCCATGCACCAGATCCAGGTCGCGACGATCGTCCGCCACCTCGAGCCCGGGCGCGTGGTTCGAGGGCTATCTGGCGCGAGCTCGCCGCCGAGCAGCGGCTGATCGCCTCGGTCACCTCCGAGATCGGCACCGGCGGCGACATGGGCCGCTCGATCGCCGCCGTCGACCGCGCGCCGGCGACGGCTCGCTGCACGTTCGAGAAGCAGGCCCCGACGGTGAGCTACGGCGCGCTACGCCGACGACCTGCTGACCACCGTGCGCCGCTCGCCGGACGCCGAGCCCGGCGACCAGGTGCTGGTGCTCACCCGCCGCGGCGAGACCGAGCTCGAGCCCGCCGGGACCTGGGACACGCTCGGCATGCGCGGCACGTGCTCACCCGGGATTCGTCGTGCGCGCGCGCTTCGCGCCCGAGCAGGTGCTCGGCGCGCCGTTCGCGACGGTGCATGAACGAGTCGATGGTCCCGCTCTCGCACATCCTGTGGTCGCACGTGTGGCTGGGGATCGCCACCGAGGCGTTCGAGCGCGGGCGCGCGCTTCGTGCGCGCCGCCGCCCGGCGCAAGCCGGGCGAGCCGGTGCCGGCCGCCCACAGCCTCTCGCGCGTGATGGGCGAGCTGTCGCATGCTGCGCGCCGAGGTCCAGCTGCGGCGCTGCGCGGAGTTCGAGGCCGCCGAGCGCGGAGCCCGGCCGCGACCGCGACTGTCGCACGATGGGCTCGGTGCTGCGCTTCAACAACCTCAAGCTCGCCGCCTCCGAGCAGGCGCCGCGCATCTGCGCCGGGGTGCTCGAGGTGATCGGGATCGCGGCCTACAAGAACGACTCCCCGTTCGGCGTCGGGCGCCATCTGCGCGATGCGCTGTCGGCGCGGCTGATGGTCGCCAACGAGCGGATCCACGCGATCGACGCCGGCCTGCTGCTGATCGCCAAGGAGGTCTAGCGTGGCCGGCGAGGTCGCGGCCGCCACCGCCGAGCAGGCCGACACTCCTCGCGGCGCTGCTCGACGCCGGGCTGCTGATCGCCACCGGGCGTGCCCGGGGTGTACGGCCACGGGGCGGCCTTCGAGGACGTGCGCGCGCGCCTCGACGCGCGCGCTCAGCGCCGAGGCGGCGCAGCGCGGCGCCGAGCGCGCTGCGCTTCCCGCCGCTGCTGCCGCGCCGCCAGCTCGAGACCAGCGGCTACCTGGGCTCCTTCCCGCACCTGGCCGGGACGCGTGTACGCCTTCGAGGGGGACGAGGCCAGGCCGGCGAGCAGGCCGAGCGGGCCGCGCGGCACGAGGACTGGAGCGAGTTTCAGCAGATGACCGAGCTGGCGCTGATGCCCGCCGCCTGCTATCCGGTCTACCCGGCGATCGCCGCCCGCGGGCCGCTCGCGCCCGGCGGCGTGTTCGTCGACGCCGGCGGCGCCTGGGTGTTCCGCCACGAGCCCTCCCACGATCCGGCGCGGCGGCAGATCTTCCACCAGCACGAGCTGGTGCGGATCGGCGAGCCCGACGCGGTGCGTCGCAGTGGCGCGACGAGTGGGCCGGCCGGGCCTCGAGCTGCTGCGCGGCGCTCGGGCTCGACGCCGAGCTGGACATCGCCAACGACCCGTTCTTCGGCCGCCGCGGGCGGATGCTCGCCGCCAACCAGCGCGAGCAGCGGCTCAAGTTCGAGCTGCTCGTGCCGATCGCCGGCCCCGAGCCGACCGCGCTGCGCCTCCTTCAACCACCACCGCGAGCATTTCGGCAGCACGTACGGGCTCGACGCTCGCCGACGGCGGCGACCGCTCACACCGCCTGCCTGGGCTTCGGCCACGAGCGGATCGTGCTCGCGCTGCTGCGCACCCACGGGCTCGACCCGGATGGCCTGGCCGAGCGACGTGCGCGCGCGAGCTGTGGCGGCGATGAGCACCGCAGCGGCCCAGCGCATGCGCAGCCTGATCGGGCACGCGACCCGGCGAGCTATCACGGCCGCATCGCGCTGCACGCGCCCGGGCGCACCTACCTGCGAGACCAACTGCTACACGGACATCCTGATCGAGCTGCTGCACGCGCTGCGGCTACGAGCCGCTGGCCGGCTTCGGCCACCTCGTGCGGATGGACTTCGAGGGCGACCAGTGGACGTTCTTCAAGCCGCCGCCGGAGGACCTCGAGCGGCTGTTCGGGATCGACATCCACGAGATGCAGCCCTACCGGCCGCTGCCCGATGCAGATCGCCGAGCAGATCGAGCGGGGCCGCACGATCATCGTCGAGCTCGACGCGCTGGTACCTGCCCGACACGGCGGCCACCAGCTACCGCGCCGAGCACGTCAAGACCTCGGTCGCCGCCGACGGCGATCGACCTCGAGCGCGAGCGGATGCGCTACTTCCACAACACCGGGCTGCACGAGCTGCGAGGGCGAGGACTACCGCGGCGTGTTCCGGACTCGACGCGGCCGTCCGCGCGAGCTGCTGCCGCCCTACACCGAGCTCGTGCGCTTCGACGCCGGCTCCGCGCCTGACGGCGAGGCGCTGCGCACGGCGGCGGCGCGACGTCTGCGCGGTCACTCGGCCGCCGGCCGCGACGAACCCGTTCGGGCGCTTCGGCGCAGCAGCTCGAGCCGACGCTTGCCCGCGCTGCTGGCGGGGGACCTGGAGCGACTACCACGCGTACGCGTTCGCCACCGTGCGGATGGCCGGCGCGGCGTTCGAGCTGCTGGCCGACCACGCCGAATGGCTGCTCGGCGACGACGGCGCCGGCGAGGCCGCGGACGCGGTCACCGAGATCGTCGACGGCTGCAAGGCGCTGTCCTTCCGCCTGGCCCGCCGCCGGCCGTTCGATCCCAGCGGCCGCGTCTGGCGGCGCTGGCCGAGGCGTGGGACGCGGCGATCGACGCCCTGCTGGCGGCGCGAGACTGGATCGGAGTGATCGCCCACGCCGCGAGCCGATCCCCGCCGTGCGGTTCGAGCGTCGACGCACGGGCGCGACACCGCTCGGCAGCGGCTGGCAGATCGCCCGAGCGGCAGCCGAGCCGGGATGGCGCCGCCGCAGAGGTCCCGGCACGGCCGCCGGGGTCCTGCCGGGTCGCCGGCGCACCGGCGCGCCGGCGGTGCCGACGGGCTGACGTCGAGCCACGACTGGTGGTTCCGCACGCGGTTCCCGGCTGAGCCGGCCGCCGACGGGTGAGGAGGTCCGGCTCGTGCTCGACGGCTCGCCACGGTGAGCGAGGTCTACCTCAACGGCCAGCGCGTCCTCGAGCAGCGAGTCGATGTTCGACCGCCTGACGCGTCGACGTCGGCGACCGGCTGAGCGGCGACAACGAGCTCGTGATCTGCTGCCGGGCGCTGGCCCCGCTGCTGGCGGTCGCGCCGGCGCCCCCGGGCGCGCTGGCGGACGCGGCTGGTCGCCGACGGCAACCTGCGCTTCTTCCGCACGATGCTGCTCGGCCGCGCGCCGGGGTTCGCGCCCGGGCCGGCGGTGGTCGGGCCGTGGCGGCCGGTCGCGCTCGAGCGGCGCACGCGTCGTGCTCGACGACGTGCGGCTGCGACCCGCGTGCGCGCGGTCGACGGGCGACGGCGTCGCCGGGCGGCTGCGCGCCGAGGTGCCGCCGCAGCCGGACCCGTGCGGGTCACCTGGCCCGCTCGGCGGCGGCGCGCCGTGGCGGCCGGCGCATGCCGGGCTGATCGTGCGCGGCTCGACGGCGCGGCAGGATCAGCGGCGAGCTCGGGGTCGCCGGACGTGCAGCGCTGGTGGCCGCACACCCACGGCGAGCCGCGCTGTACGACGGTGATCATCGAGCGTCGACGGAGCGGCGTCGCTTCACCATCGGCGCGGTCGGGTTTCCGGGCTCTGCGTGTCGACGCGGCCGCTCGAAGCGCGACGGGCTCGCCCTGCGCGGTCAACGGCGTCCCGGTGTTCGCCCGCGGCGCGGTCTGGACGCCGCCGGACCTGCGCGGCCCCGGCGGCACCCGGCCGCGCTGCGCGCGGCGCTCGAGCGGATGCGTCGACGCCGGGATGAACATGCTGCGGGTCCCGGGATCGGCGTGCTACGAGAGCGCCGCGCTTCCACGACCTCTGCGACGAGCTCGGGATCCTCGTCTGGCAGGACTTCATGTTCGCCAACCTCGACTATCCCGAGGCCGACCGGAGTTCATGGCGACGGTCGGGCGCGAGGCCGAGCAGGTGCTGGCCGGGCTGGCCGGCCGGCCGAGCCTGGCCGTGCTGTGCGGCGGCAGCGAGGTCGCGCAGCAGGTGGCGATGCTCGGGCTGGACCCCGCGCTCGCCGACGGGCCGCTGTACGGCGAGCTGCTGCCCGGGCTGTCGCGGCGGCGGGGCCGACGCGCCCTATGTGCCCTCGGCGCCGTGGGGCGGCGAGCTCCCGTTCCGTCCCGACCGGGGCGTGGCCAACTACTACGGCGTCGGGGCCTACCTGCGGCCGCTCGAGGACGCCCGCCGCGCCGAGGTCCGGTTCGCCGCCGAGTGCCTGGCCTTCGCCAACGTGCCCGACGACGACGCGCTGGACGTGCTCGGACGCGCGGCAGGTGCCCGTCGCGCACGACCCGCGCTGGAAGGCGGGCGTCCCGCGCGACGCCGGCGCCGGCTGGGACTTCGACGACGTCCGCGACCACTACCTGCGGCTCCTGTTCGGGGTCGACCCGGTCGCGCTGCGCAGCGACGACCCCGAGCGCTACCTCGAGCTCTCGCGCGCGGTCAGCGGCGAGGTGATGGCCGAGGTGTTCGGCGAGTGGCGCCGCGCGGGCTCGCCCTGCGCGGCGCGCTCGTGCTGTGGTTGCGGATCACCGGCCGGGCGCCGGGTGGGGCGTGCTCGACCACCGCGGCGGGCCCAAGGTCGCCTATCACCATCTGCGCCGGGCGCTGGCGCCGGTCGCCGTGTGGAGCACCGACGAGGGACTCGGCGGGATCGTCGTCCACGTCGCCAACGACGGCCCCGCAGCCCTGAAGGCCCGCTGCGGGTGGCGCTGTACCGCGGTGACCTGCGCGTCGAGGAGGCGAGACGGCGATCGAGGTGCCGCGGCGTGAGTCAGCCACGACGTCGAAGCGATGCTCGGCCGGTTCGTCGATGCCAGCTGGGCCTACCGGTTCGGACCGCCGGGCCACGACCTGGTCGTGTTCAGTCTCGAGCGCGAGCACGAGGACCATCACGAGCTGATCTCCCAGACGTTCCGCTTTCCGGCTGGCCGGCCGTTGCTGGCGCGCAGTGCCGCCGAGCTCGGGCTCTCGGCGCAGCTCTGTGAAGGCCCCGATGGTGAGTCGAGGCTGGCCGTGCGCAGCCGGGGTCTGATCTACGGCGCACGCGTCGTGTTGCCTGGACGCGAGACGTCCGACGATGCATTCTGCGTCGAGCCGGGCCACGAGCGGCGGCTCGGGTCAGCGCGGGCAGCGCCGGGGACGGTGCAGTCCCGGGCACGATCTCGGCGTTGAATCTCATTGGATCGGTACGAATCACGGATGGGTGATGATCAACCAGCAGCCAACTGATTCCGCGGCTCACTACGACCACGTCACGCCGGCGTGGACGATCATCTGCGGTGACGACTTCCCCACGGGCTGTTTGACGATGACGCGACCGATCTCGTCACCGGGACGACCGAGCTCACCCGCACGATGGCCGTCGCGGCACAGCCCGGCCCCGGCACGCGGATCGTCGACCTCGGCTGCGGCACCGGAACGCAGGCTCTGTGGCTGACCGAGCATCACCCGGACGTGTCGGTGGTCGGCGTCACCTCCAGCCGCGTCGGCGCCGAGTCGCCCGCCGGCGCATCGAGGATGCGGGCCGCGCCGATGCTGTCTCGATCGTCTGCGGCGATGCCCTGGACTCAGGGTTGGCCGACGACGGCTTCGACGTGGCGTGGCTGCTGGAGTCCTCCCAGTATCTGGGCCGCTGCCGCGGATGATGAAGGAATGCCGGCGGCTGCTGGGACCCGGGGGGCGACTGGCGCTCTGCGACGCGACACTCAAACGCCGGCTCGAGTTGCGCGATTTGCGCCATCTTCACCGCGAGCTCGATACTCTGCGCGGCGTCTTCGGGGATGCGGTGATGGTGACGCCTGGCGACTATCTCGCCGCAGCGCACGAGGGCGGGTTTCAGGACGTCCGGATGCTCGATCTCACGCAGCGCGTCGCGCCCACCTTCGCTCGCTGGCGCCGGCGGGCGGAGCGTGATCGCCCACGGATCCTCGCGCTGCTCCCCGAGCACGAGCTGGACAACTTCATCGCCGGGTGTCACGTGATGGAGCGCATCTTTGCCGAGGGCATCGTCGGCTACTCACTTGTCAGCGCTCGCGCGCCAGCATGATGCCGTCTGCGCGTGGTACCGATCAGAACCCGGGAGCGGCGATATTCGATGGATGAGCAACGGCGAGCAGGCAGTCGATGAGCAGTGAGCCCGTCGGTGGCGGTTCGATCGGGCACCGCCCGCCGGCGCGGAGGACGGGACAGCGCCGACGTGGATCGGCGACCCGCCCGTGTTCACGATGGTCCACAGCGGCCGATCGCCGGGCCGGTGGCCGTGATCCTGTGTTCACCGTTCGGCTCGGATAGGTCTCTTCGTACCGCGCGCGCTATGAGTGGGCCGAGCAACTGGCAGCCGGCGGCTGTCCCGCGGCCCGCTTTGACTGGCCGGGCACCGGCGATTCGGCGGGCGGACCGTCAGATCCGGACCGGCTGTCGGCGTGGTGCCGGGCGCTGACCAACGTGGCCGATCACCTACGGGCCACGACCGAGGGGCACAGCGTTGCGGCGATCGGGATCGGCCTCGGCGGCCTTGTCGCCATGGAGGCGGTCCGCCGGTGGGCGCGGGAATCTCGGATCTCGTGTTGTGGGGCTCGCCGCGTGACGGTCGTGAATTCGTGCGCGGCGAGCGCGCGTTCGCCGGCCTGCAGGACGCCCGTCACGGCGCCGAGGAGGATCAGGTGCTGGCCGACGGTTCGATTCAGAGTGGCGGATTCGTTCTATCCGCCGAGTGGCTGGATGAGCTGAGCACGCTCAATCTGATCTCGGGGGCGGATGGGCTGCGCCACGTGCTGCTGTTGGACCGCGACGGGATCGCGCTTGCTGACAAAGTTGTCGACGGCCTGCGCGCCACCGAGTGTCGAGCGTCGGGGGGCTCGGGCGGCGGCCACGGGGCATTTGTCATCGAGACGAGGGTGGCGGCGCTCTGGACGAGGGTGGCCGGCGTCGTAGCGACGGCTGGCTCGCTGGGGGGCCTGCGACACGACAAGGCCTGGCCGCCGCCCCCGCCCCTGGCGCGAACCCACCTCGCGCTCGCCGGTTGCCAGGAGCACGTCGTCCGGATTCACCTGGACCAGGGCAGTCCCTTCCTCGTGGTCACAGTTCCGGATCACCCGCGGGAGGGCGCCCCTACCGTCGCGCTGCTTCCGGCCTGGGCGATGCGCCGCTCAGGCCCGAACCGGATGTGGACGGAGGTGGCGCGGCTCGCGGCTGCCCACGGTTACATCACCGCGCACGGATCGACCTGACCGGGATCGGCGACGGCGCCGGCTCTCGCGAGTGGCTCAAGGCGTACGACACCGTCTTCGATGACCGGATCCCGGCCGAGATCCGGCAGGTCCTGGACGGCCTGACGGGCGCGGGCCTGGGCTCCTCGTTCGTCACGTGCGGCATGAGCTCCGGGGGGTACTGGGCGTTTCGCACGGCGCTGGAGGACCCCCGGGTTGTCTCGGCGGTGGTGATCAACACCGGCGCCAGTCTGCTCGAAGCCTGCCTGGCACGCCGCGGTCGCGCGGCGCAAGGTCCGGGCAGTGCTGACTCCCCGGGTCTGGCTCCAGGTTCTGCGCGGGGAGGTCGACATCCGCCGCACGACCCTGTTTTCGTATCTGCGCGGGCTGATCCGCCGGCGCACACCACTGCTCAGCGGATCCGCTCCCCGGTCGTTCATCGACGCGCTCGGGCAGCTCAAGCGCGACGACGTGTCGATCACCCTGGCCTTCAGCAGCAACGAGGACATGCCACGCGAGCTTGAGCACCGCGGGCTGTGGCCACAGGTGCAAGCCAGGCCCAACGTGACCTGCACTGACGTCGCCGGCCTGGATCACAACCTGCGTTCGCTCGCCGCTCAGCGCGATGTCCACCGGATCGTGCTCGAGGCGCTGGAACGTGCCATGCGCCCGTCCGCTGATGCGGCGGCCGCGGGGCCACAGCGGCGCGATGGACTCAAAGAGATCAACCATCTAGGCTGAAATCCGTGTCGCCCACGCGCATCGCCGAGGGTTCCTCCTGGCTGTCGGCCTCCGCCCGACGCCGGTTGTCGCGGCGCCTCGGGGACGCTCTGCGTGCCGCGCGCTCGGCCGGCCACCCCGCGGCTGGCCAGCGTGACCGGCCGGGCCGCCGATGGAATCGATCCCGTCTTCGGTGGTGCTCGCCTCGCGCGATGACGCTGACCCGTGGTTCGCCTTTGAACAGCCCGATCGCGACCAGCGCGCGCTGGCCACGCTCGGATCGGTACTCGCCCTCCCGCTGAGCGCTGGTCTGGCCGATCCGGTGGCCAAGCTGTCGCGGGATTGGCGCGAGCTGGTCGCGGCCGGTGCCCTGGACGAGACCACCGGCGTGCCGGGATCGGGTCCGGTCGCCGTTGGCGGCCTGCCGTTCAGTCCGGGCAGGGCCGCTGGACCGGACCTGGTCGGCGCTTGGTCCGGCCGGGCTCTCGGTCCCGGAGATCTCCCTGGCCCGAAGCCGCCGGGCAGACCTGGCTCACGGTCAACGCGCTGGTCGCCCCCGACGACACGGTCGAGTCGCTTCAGGCGGCGATCGAGCGGCGGCTGGCCGGCTGCGGGTCGCGCCGTGGCCCTGTTCGACCCGGCGCCCGTTGGGGAGACGCTGGTGCGCAGCGTGATGCCTCCGGCCCATTACGAGGAGGCGGTGGCCCGCGCGGTGCAGCGGATCCGGGCCGGCGAGCTGGAGAAGGTCGTGCTCGCGCGCGAGGTCGAGGTGACCGCGGCCGCTGATCACGACCCCGGCGCCCTATTCGGGGTGCTGCGCGACGCGTTCGCGTCCTGCTTCGTCTACGCGCTGGGGCGGGGTGTCGCCACGTTCATCGGCGCGAGCCCGGAACTGCTGGTGCGGCGCGAGGGCGCTCGGGCGAGCACCGTCGCGCTGGCCGGATCGACCCGCCGCAGCGCCGATCCCGCGGTTGACGACCACCTCGGTGAGCGGCTGCTGCGCTCCGAAAAGGACCGCGAGGAGAACGTGATCGTGGCCCGGCGCATCGTGCGCGCGTTGCGGCCGCACGCCGTCTGGGTGACCGCCGCTCCCGAGCCCGGGCTGGTCCGGGTGGCCAATATCCAGCACCTGGGGCTGCCGATCCGCGCACAGCTCGCCCATCCGCTCGGTGCGCTGGAGCTGGCTGCGCTGCTGCACCCGACGCCGGCCGTGGGTGGTGAGCCCTGGCCGGTGGCGCGCCCGCTCATCCCGGCGCTGGAGGGCTTTGACCGGGGGCTCTACGCGCGCCGCTGGGTTGGACCGACGCGACCGGGGACGGTGAGTTCTGCGTGGCGCTGCGCTGCGCGCTGCTCCAGCGGGCCGCGGCCCGGCTGTTCGCCGGGGCCGGGATCGTGCGCGATTCCGATCCGGCCGAGGAGCTGGCCGAGACCGAGGTCAAGCTTGAGGCGCTGCTGCCGCTGCTCGCGGCCTGAGCGCTCAGACCCCGGGCTCGACGGGAACGTTGAGCGCCGCCAGGGCGCGCGCGGCGATGCGCCGGTGCAGATCCAGGTTGGCCGCGCGCTCGGTGCGGACCTCGACGATCGTCGTGCCGGTGCCCGCGATCCCGGCGGCCACGGCGGCCCGCAACGCCGCGGGCGTGTCGGCCCGGACATGCCGTGCGCCGTAGAGCGCCGCGGCGTGGGCGAAATCCAGGCCGTGCGGCGTGGCCACGTGGGTCTCGAAGGCGTCGCGCTGGGAGGCCACGGGAAGGAAGGAGAAGATGCCGCCGCCGTCGTTGTCGATGAGCACGATGGTCAGCGAGAGCCCGAGCCGCCGCCCGGCCAGCAGGCCGCCGAGGTCGTGGGCCAGGGCGACGTCGCCGATGAGCAGCACGACCGGCCCGTCGTGGGCGGCGGCCACTCCGTAGGCGGTGGACACCGTGCCGTCGATCCCGTTGGCCCCGCGATTGGCCAGCACGCGCGGGGGGTCCTCCCGCGCGGCCATGAACTCCTCGATGTCGCGGATCGGCATCGAGGAAGCGACGACGAGCGCCGCATCCCCGGGCAGCCATGCGCCGAGGCCGCGGGCGACGGCCGGCTCGGACAGGGCGTCCCCGAGCTCGGCCTCGACGGCAGCCGTGATCTGGCCGTCGGCAGCGCGCCACAGCCCCAGCCAGGGGTCCGCGGGGGCGGGCGGGCCGGCCGACCACGCCGCCATCACCGCGGCGGGGTCGGCGGCGATCCGCTCGCTCAGCACGGAGTCGGGGTCCTGCCACGCGCCCTCGGGGTCGATCGCCAGCTGCCGGCGCCGCCCAGTCCGGCCAGCCATGCGCGCAGGGGCTTGGACGTCGGAAGGTCCCCGGTGCGGATGACCAGCTCGGGCGCGAACGCGCCGCGGAAGCTCGGGTCGCGCAGCAGCAGGTCATAGGCGGCGATCGCCGCCGGTCCGCGGCGCGCGCCCGAGAGCGGGTCGGCCAGCAGTGGATAGCCGACGTGCGCGCAAAGGCGGCGATCGCGGCCCCGCGCGCCGGGTCGCGTTCGTCGCGACCGGCGACGATGACCCCGCGGGCGGGCAAGCGGCGAGGAGCCGCCGCCGCCGGGGAGACGGGTGGCGACTGACCCAGGGGCGGCCGCCGGGCCGGCCGGGGACCGGGTCGGCGCCGAGCGGGCCGTCGGGGACCAGCGGCTCGCGCAACGGGAAGTTGAGGTGCACCGGGCCGGGCCCGGGCCGCGCGCGGCCACGTGCACGCGCGGCAGGCCAGCTCCCGGATCCAGCGCAGGTTGGCCGGCGTCGCCTCGTGGACGCCGACCTCGGCAAACCACCGCACGGCCCCGCCGTAGAGCTTGAGCTGGTCGATCGCCTGCCCGGCGCCGTTGTCGCGCAGTTCCGGCGGCCGGTCGGCGGTGAGCACGATCAGCGGAACCCGCGCGTAGTGGGCCTCGATCACGGCCGGCACGTAGTTGGCGGCCGCCGTCCCCGAGGTGCAGGCCAGCACCACCGGCTGCCCGCTCGCCTTGGCCACGCCGAGCGCGAAGAAGGCGGCGCTGCGCTCATCCAGGTGCGAGGTCGTTTCCAGGCCGGGTTCGCGGACGAGGGCGAGGACGAGCGGGGTCGATCGCGAGCCAGGCGAGGTGCAGGCGTGACGGACGCCGTTGCGGGCCAGTTCGTGGCGAGCGCGCGCAGGAGCAGATGGGAACCGTGAGGGGGCATGATCGGGACGTGACCGGCGACCTGATGCTGCTCCACGGGTTCACGCATACCGGTGCGAGCTGGCGCCGCGTGGCCGCCGCACTCGGTGAACGCTACCGCCCGCTCACCCCCGACCTCCCTGGCCACGGGGCCGCCTCTGGACTGCGCCCGGCCGACCTGCCTGCGCGCTGGCCCGGCTGCGGGCGACGGTGCCCGCATATGGGGTGCTCGGCGGCTACTCGATGGGCGGCCGGATCGCCCTGCATCTCGCTCTGGCCGAGCCGCCGGGTCCGGCGGCTGGTGCTGATCGGCGCCAGCCCCGGCCTGGCTGATCCCGGTGAGCAGCGCGCGCGCCGCGCGGCGGACGAGGCCCTCGCCGCGGAGGTGCAGGCCTCCACGCTGGAGGCGTTCGCCCGGCGCTGGGCGCAGACCCCCGTGCTGGCCGGGCTCTCGCCGACGTCGCCGCCGAGGTCCACGCCGACCGTCTGCGCTAGACCACGGGGGGGCTGGCCGCGGCTCTGCGCGGCCTGGGCACCGGTGCGCTGCCCTCGCTGTGGCCGCGGCTGGGTGAGCTCGCGCTGCCGGTGGCGCTGGTCGTCGGCGAGCGCGACGCGAAGTTCCGCGCCGTGGCCGAGCAGATGGCGGCGGCGCTGCCCGACGCGCGGCTGGTCGTCGTGCCGGGTGCGGGCCACGCCGTCCACCTGCGAGGCCCCCGAAGCGGTGGCCGAGGTGCTCGCCGCGACTGCCGGCGCCGGGCGGATCTCAGCCCGGGGCGCGGTACCAGGCCGACAGTCCGACACCGAGCCCGGCCCCGGGGCAGCGCGATCCGTCCGGAGACCGGGGGCAGCGGATCGGGCCGCGTGAAGTGACTGAGGGTGGCCAGTCCGTTCGCCCGGCTCGGGCGCAGCAGCGCCGCGGCGTGCAGCGCGGCGGCGATCCCCAGGGGGCCATCGAGCGTGGAGGCGAGAAACACCTCGTAACCGACCGCGCGGGCCCGGCGCGCGGCCTCCAGCGGGCCCTGCAGACCGCCGCAGCGCGAGATCTTCAGGCACATCAGCGCGCAGGCGGGAGCGTCCATCGCGCGTGGGTCCGCCGCCGACTCATCCAGCGCGAGCGGAACCTCGGTGACGCCGTCCAGAGCGCGGATCGCCGCCACGCCGGACACGGGCTCCTCACACAGCTCGATTCCGACCGGCTCAAGGGTCCGCAGCGCGACGTGCGCCTCCGCCGGCGTCCAGGCCCCGTTGGCGTCGATCCGGATGCGCATATCAGGCCCCGCAAAGGCCCGGATCGCGGCCAGCCGGCCGTGGTCGTCGCCGATCGCGACCTTGGCCTTGAGCGTGTGAAAGCCGGCCGCGCGGGCCTCTGCGGCCTGGGCGACCGCCCCGGAGCGGTCGGCGGCCGTCAGGGTGAAGTTGACCGCGACCGGCTCGGGTGGGCCCGGCGGGGTGCCCAGCAGCGACCAGGCGGGCGCCCCGAGCCGGCGGCCCGCCATGTCCCACAGGGCGAGGTCAAGCGCCGCCAGCGCCGGGGCGAGCAGGACCACCTCGGCACAGCGGGCCAGGATCTGCGGTGGCGGTTCACGGTCGGCGTGGCGAGCAGCGGCCGGCAGGCCTCGAGCGCCGCGGCCACCTGTGTCGAGCGTGACGCCGTCGTAGGACGGCAGCGGCGCGGCCTCCCCGTATCCGGTCGCGCCGTCGGCGGCGGGCAGGGTGACCAGCAGCAGTTCACGCGCCGTCATTTCGCCATGGGAGGCGGTGAACGGATTGGTCAGCGGCACGTGGACGGGCTCGAGCGAGAGTTCCATACCCGTACCATTCCATCAACACCCGAACGCGAGGAGGCTGCCATGGCTCGAATGATCCGCATGGACAGGACCGGACACTCGGTACTGGCGGAGTGGAGCCCGTCCGACGCTCCGCCGCCGCGGCGGCGCGCGAGGTGCTGCGCACGGAGCTCGAGGACGGGCTACATCGCCGTCCTCGCCCAGGGCCCGGGCCGCGCGGAGCAGGTCCGCGAGCTGCCGTCCGAGGAGGACGCGCTGGTCATCCTGCGCCGCCCGATCGCCGGCGGATGAGCGTCGTTGCGGAGACCGGGCATTCGCTCGGCCCCGGACCGCTGCCCGAACTGGACGCGGTCTACTGGCGCCATCGGGTCGACCCGGCTCGCTGCGGCGCGACGGACGGCTGTGGACACTGTCCACGGTCACCCAGGTCGTGCCGTTCATGGCTTTCGCGATCTTCCTCGCGGTGGCGGCGCCGATCACCATCCCGCTGGCCGTGATTCTGCTGGTGCACGCGTGGATGGTGCCGGCGCTGTATGCGGCGCGGGGGGCCAACGTCGTGCGTCCCAAACGGCGCGAACGCGATGCCGGTGCCGAGCAGCGGGCCATGGGGATGCTGGCCGACCTGCTCGACTCCGAGGCCTACGCGCTGTACGAGCACACCGGACTGGCGCTCGAGCCCGGCGCACTCGGCGATTGGCTGGTGGGGGAGGCGGGGGCGCTGCTGCTGGCACCCGGCGGGCACCGGGTGCACTGCTACTGCGTGGCGGTGCGCGACCTCGACCTGCCCGTGGCCGATCGCGTCGCCCACCTGCTCCTGGCCCTGCGCTGTGACGAGAACGGCTTTGCCACGGTGGCCAACCGGGCGTTCGTGGGTGCCCCGTGGAGGTTGCGGCTGATCCCCCGCGCGCGTCCCGCGCTCGACGCGGCCGTCGCCCGCGCCCGATCGCGGCAGGCCCACAGCCGCGCCCCGTGCCGCGGTCAGCTGCTGAGCAGCAGCCCGGCCGAGAGCAGCGCGCAGAAGGCCAGCTGCAGCATCCCGGTCCCGGCCAGCGCGCCGTTGAGCGACGGGCCGTCGGCGTGGTTGCGCACCGTGGCGACCACCCGGGCGGCCAGCGGCAGGGTCAGCCAGGGCAGCAGCACCCAGGCGTCGACCGGGCCGAACAGCCAGGTGACGGGCGTCAGCACGTAGGCGAGGTAGACGACCGCGGCGAACATGCTCCGGGTGCGCTCGCGGCCCAGTCGCACGGCCAGCGTGCGCTTGCCGGCCCGGCGGTCGGAGTCGATGTCGCGCACGTTGTTGACGACCAGGATCGCCGCGGCCAGCAGCCCGACCGGCACCGCGAGCGCGAACGCCTCCCAGTGCAGCGCCTTGACCTGCACGAAGAACGAGCCGGCGACGGCGACGATGCCGAAGAACAGGAACACGAACACCTCACCGAGTCCCTCGTAGCCGTACGGCTTGGGACCGCCGGTGTAGGCGACGCCGGCCAGGATCGAGGCCGCGCCGACGAGCAGCAGCTGCCAGCCGGCCACGACGACCAGGTAGACCCCGGCCAGCACGGCCAGCCCGAAGGTGAGGTAGGTGGCGATCAGGACCTGGCGCGGCGGGACCAGGCCGCCGGCCGTGACCCGCACCGGGCCGAGGCGGTCCTCGGCGTCGGCGCCGCGGCGGGCGTCGGAGTAGTCGTTGGAGAGGTTCGTGCCGACCTGGATCAGGATCGCCCCGAGCAGCGCGGCCGACGAAGCGCAGGACGTGAAAGACGCCTGCGTAGCCGGCCAGCGCAGTGCCCACCAGCACGGGTGCCACGGCGGCCGGCAACGTCCGCGGACGCGCGGCCATCAGCCAGATGCGGACGGTGCCCGGCATCGCGGGTCAGGCGGTGAGGGTCAAAGCGGTCACGTCAGGCCCGGCGCGGGAACTTGGAGAAATCGACCGGGCGCTTCTGCAGGTAGGCGTCGCGTCCCTCGGCCGCCTCCTCGCTCATGTAGAAGAGCAGGTTGGCGTCGTGGGCGAGCTGCTGGATGCCGGCCAGCCCGTCCTCGTCGGCGTTGAAGCTGGCCTTGAGCATGCGCAGCGCAAAGGGGGAGAGGGCGAGCATCTCCCGACACCAGGCGACCGTCTCGGCCTCGAGCCGCTCGAGCGGCACGACGGTGTTGACCAGGCCCATCTCGAGCGCCTGCTGTGCGTCGTACTGGCGGCACATGAACCAGATCTCCTTGGCCTTCTTGGGTCCGACCAGGCGGGAGAGGACGCTGGCGCCGAAGCCACCGTCAAAGGAGCCGACCTTGGGCCCGGTCTGGCCGAAGCGCGCGTTGTCGGCCGCGATGGTCAGGTCGCAGATCACGTGCAGCACGTGGCCACCGCCGATCGCGTAGCCGGCCACCATCGCCACCACGGGCTTGGGCAGGCGCCGGATCTGAACGTGCAGATCGGTGACGTGGAAGCGGCCGACGCGGGTCTGCTGACCGGCCTGGGCGGGGTCGGCGCCGGACACGTAGCCGCCGCGCTCGCCGCGCACGCGCTGGTCGCCGCCCGAGCAGAACGCCTTGTCGCCCTCGCCGGTGAGGATGATCACGCCGACCGACTCGTCCTCACGGGCGCGCTCGAAGGCGTCGATCAGCTCGACCACCGTCTCGGGCCGGAAGGCGTTGCGGACCTCCGGGCGATTGATGGTGATCTTGGCGATCCCGGCGTTCTCGCCCTCGGTGAGCTCGTACCGGATGTCGGTGTAGTCGGCCGCCGGGCGCCAGCTGATCGCCACGTCAGCTCCTGTTCGTGGGGAGGGCATTGATCACGGACGGCACTTTACGGGCTGCGGCCGCTCGGGCGAGCGGCCGGGTTGCGCCGCGCGTGTACGGGGCCGGTGTGACTCGTCGGGTCGTACCTGTGTCGGTTAGGGCGCCCTAATCCCGGCCGCCGCGCGTCTGTTAGGGTGACCTAATGAGCATGGCCTCCACCAAGCGACATCGGCCTCGGCGCGCTCGCGCTGCTGTTCCTCGGTCTGCTCGCCTGGCTCGTGTTCGGCGATTCGGGCGGCACGCCCAACCCGGCCGACCCGACCGCGCACCTCAGCCACACCGCGGTGGTGATCGACAGCGGCATCCTCGTCCTGCGCGAGGGCCTGGAGACGATCCTCGTGCTGGCCGTGCTCACCGCCAGCATGCGCGGCGCGGACACGGGTTATCGCCGCCCGCTGGCCGCCGGCGCCGGCCTGGCCTTCGGCGCCGCGGTGGTCACCTGGTTCGCCGCCATCGCGGTCACCGACGCGGTCGGTCCGGGCAGCCTGGACCTCCAGGCGGCCACCGGGCTGCTGGCCATCGTCGTGCTGCTGGTGGTCATGAACTGGTTCTTTCACAAGGTCTACTGGACCGGCTGGATCTCGCACCACAACAAGCGCCGCAAGGCGCTGACTCGGTCCGGCCGGGCTCGACCGGCGCAGGACGTGCTCGGGCTCGTCGCTGCTCGGCTTCACCTCGGTCTACCGCGAGGGCTTCGAGGTCGTCCTGTTCCTGCAGAACCTGCGGCTGCGCTTCGGCTCCGGCGTCGTGCTCGAGGGCGTGGCCCTCGGGCTTGGTCGGCGTGGCCGTGATCGGCTGGCTGACCTTCGGCCTGCAGCGGCGCCTGCCCTACAAGCGGATGCTCGTCGCCACCGGGATCATGCTCGGCGTCGTGCTGCTGGTGATGGTCGGCGAGAGCGTGCAGGAGCTGCAGCAGGCCGGCTGGATCGGCACGACCTCGATCGGCATCTCGCTGCCCGGCTGGATGGGGCTGTGGTTCTCGATCTTCCCCAACGTGGAGACGATCGCCGCCCAGGTGCTGGCCGCCGTGCTCGTGATCGGCTCCTACTTCCTGGCCGAGGAGCTCAAGGTCCGCCGCCCGCGCCGCCGCGGCGAGCGCCCGGCCGGCCGCGCGACGCGCCGCCGGTGCGCGCGCCGCAGCTGCAGGCCTGAGCCCGCGTAGCCGCTAGATTGGGCGTCGATGGACGCCTGGCTGGCCCGCGCGGCGCGTGAGCACGGAGCCCGGGTCGCGCTGAGCACGCCCGCGGGGCCCGCGGTTCACCTACGCGCAGCTGCTATGCCGCCGCGCTCGGCCGTCGGCCGGCGGCCTGCGCGAGCGCGGCGTCGACGCGCGGCGATCGCGTCGCGCTGGCGCTGCCCAGCGAGGAACTGGTCATCGCCCTGCACGCCTGCCTGCTGATCGGGGCGGTCGCCGTGCCGATCGATCTGCGGCTGACCGCCGAGCGAGCGCGACCGCCGCGCGCGACGGCGCCCGGCTGGTGCTGCACGCAGCCTGGACGGGTTGGCCGGACCGCCGGCCGAGCCCGCCCGACCCGGCTGGACGAGCTCGGCCACGGTGATGTTCACCTCCGGGACGACCGCCGGCCCCAAGGAGGTCGGCGCTCACGCTCGACAACTGGCTCGGCAACGCGATCGGCTCGGCGCTGGCCCTC
This sequence comes from uncultured Solirubrobacterales bacterium, assembly GCA_963792735.1. Classification (GTDB taxonomy): domain Bacteria; phylum Actinomycetota; class Thermoleophilia; order Solirubrobacterales; family Solirubrobacteraceae; genus Palsa-465. The sequence goes on from CAWBXK010000003.1 coordinate 124,984, forward strand.
GGGCTGGACCGCGCGAGCGCTGGCTGTGCCCGATGCCGCTGGCCCACGTCGGCGGCCTGTCGATCCAGCTGCGCAGCGTCGATCTATCGAGACCGAGGTCCTGCTGCACGACCGCTACGACACCGCGGCCGTGCTCGCCGCGCTCAGCGACCCGGCGGCGCGGGTCACGCTCGTCTCGCTGGTGCCGACGATGCTGGCGCGGCTGCTGGACGCCGGCCTGCGCGAGCCGCCGACGCTGCGCTGGGCGCTGCTCGGCGGCGGCCCGATCGCCCCCGCGCTGCTGGAGCGGGCCGCGCGGGCCGGCGTCCCGGTCGCGCCCGAGCTACGGCATGACCGAGGCCTGCTCGCAGATCGCCACCTTCGGCTGGCCGCTGTTCGGCACCGAGCTGAGCGCTCGCGACGACGGCGAGGTCCTCGTGCGCGGCCGCACGGTCGCCGCCGGCGCGCTGGCCGCCGACGGCTGGCTGCACACCGGCGACCTCGGGCGCCTGGACGCCGCAGGGGCGCCTGGTGATCGTCGGACGGGTCGCCGACACGATCGTCTCCGGCGGGGAGAACGTCGCCCCAGCCGAGGTCGAGGCGGTGCTGGTCGCGCACCCGGCGGTCGCCGACGTGGCCGTGCTCGGCCGCGCCGACCCCGAGTGGGGGGAGACGGTGGTCGCGCAGCTCGTGCCCGCCGCCGGCGCAGCCCTCCCCGGCGAGGACGAGCTGCAGGCGCTTCTGCGCGACGCGACTGGCCGCGCTTCAAGGTGCCCAAGCGATTTGAGTCGCGTCGACGCGCTGCCGCGGGGCGTGACCGGCAAGCTGCTCCGGCGCGAGCTGCGCTGACGCGACGGGCCGACGTCACATCGGCCGATGTCACATCGACCGGGCGTATGATCTCGCGCGCGTGGCCGCGGACCTCACGATCGAGCAGCTCGCCGCGCAGACGGCGATGTCGGTGCGCAACATCCGCGCCCATCAGGCGCGCGGGCTGCTGGCCCCGCCCGAGGTGCGGCTGCGGGTCGGCTACTACGGACCCGAGCACGTCAGCCGGCTGCGGCTGATCCGCGAGCTGCAGGACGAGGGCTTCAACCTCGCCGGGATCAAGCGGCTGCTCGACGACCGACAGGGCACGGCCGAGCGCCTGGCCCGCTTCCGCCAGGTGCTGACCGAGCCGCCCCACGCCGAGCGCCCGGAGACGATCAGCGCGGCCGAGCTGGGCCGGCGCTTCGGGGTCGGGCCCGACGAGCGCCGAGCGCGTGCTGGCCCGCGCCGAGCAGCTCGGCGTGCTGCGTCCCGGCGGTCCGGGCCGGTACGAGACGCCGAGCCCGTCGTTGCTCGCGGTGGCCGAGCGGGTGGTCGCGCGCGGCGTCTCGCTGGACGGCGCCCTGGCCGTCCTGAGCGCGATCGGCGAGCACTGCGATGCGGTCTCGGAGGCGTTCGTGGCCCTGTTCGTCAGCGAGGTGTGGCGGCCGTTTCAGTCCGCCGGCATGCCGGTCGAGCGCTGGCCGGAGATCGAGTCGGCGATCGATGACCTGCGGCCCGCTGGCCACCGACGCGCTGGTGGCCATCTTCGGCCAGCGGATGAGCGCTCAGCTCGACGCCGTCTTCGATCGCGGCACGGCGGATAGGCTGCCGCGATGAGCCCCAGCCGACCCCGAGGAACTGCGCGCGCGACAGCCGCGACGCGTGGGAGCGGCACAGCGGCCGGATGGGGCAAGCGAGCCGACCGGATCCGCGACTGGGGCCTGCCGGTCTCGGTGACGATGGTCGACGCGCTCGCCCTGCAGCCCGGTGACCGCGTGCTCGAGCTGGCCGCCGGGCCGGGCGACACCGGGTTCATGGCCGCCGAGCTGATCGCTCCGGGCGGGACCCTGATCTGCAGCGACGGCGCCGAGGCGATGCTCGCGATCGCCCGCGAGCGCGCGGCCGCCGCCGGCCTGCGCAACGTCGAGTTCCGCCAGCTCGAGCTGGAGTGGATCGACCTCGACGCGGCCAGCGTGGACGGTGTCCTGTGCCGCTGGGGGATCATGCTGGTCGTCGATCCGGCGGCCGCGGCGCTGGAGATCCGGCGGATCCTGCGTCCGGGCGCGACGGGCCGCCTTCGCGGTCTGGGACGCGGCCGAGCAGAACCCCTGGGCGACGATCGCCGGGCGCGCGATGATCGCGCTCGGCCACGCCGAGCCGCCGGACCCCGACGCGCCGGGCATGTTCGCGCTGGCCGCCCCCGGCGCCCTGCAGGAGCTGCTGTACGGCAGCCGGCTTCACCGACGTCACCGTGCGCCCGGTGGCGCTCGAGCGCCGGTACTCGCGCGCCGCGGATTACCTGGCCGAGACCGCGGAGATGTCGATGTCGTTCGGGGCCGCCCTGGGCGGCCTGGACGATGCTGATCGGGCCGAGGTGGTGCAGCGAATCTCGGCCGAGCTCGAGGATCACCTCGACGCCGATGACGTCGTCGTGTTGCCCGGGCAGCTCGCTGGTCGCCGTCGCCACCGCCTGACCGCGTGGCTCCGGTTTCCGGGGCGCTGACACGGATCTTGCACCACGGGCGGTCCTTTGCAGCGCTTCCCGGCGTCGCCGGTGAGGCGAGACTGGGCCGCATGCGTTCCCGAATCCTTGCCGGCGCGGCCGTGCTCGCCGCCCTGTGCATCGCTCCCCAGGCCGCCTCGGCCTCCTTCGTCCACGTCGTCGGGGCCGGGGAGAGCCTGACCTCGGTCGCCGCCGCCGATGGCCTGTCGGTGTCGGCGCTGGCCGCCGCCAACGGCCTGGCCCCGACCAGCCAGCTGATCTCCGGCCAGTCGCTGCAGATCCCGCCCCAGGGTGCGGCGCCGGCGCGACCGCGGCCAGCCCGGCCGACCGCGCCCGGGCGAGACCGAGAGCGCCGCCGAGGACGTCGGCGAGAACGAGACGCCGGCCCCGCCGGTCAGCGCGCCGGCCGGCGGCTACCTTGTCCAGCCCGGCGACACGCTCAGCGCGATCGCGGCCGCGCACGGCCTCGGCGTCGACCAGCTCGCCGCGATCAACGGGCTTGACCCCAGCGGCCTGCTGATCTCCGGGCGCACCCTGTCCTTCGGATCCGGCGTGGCGACCGCGGCGGCCACGCCGGTCGCCGGTCAGCGCCCGGTCGCGACCGGCGCGGGCGGCGCGCAGCCCACGGCGCAGACGGTGTCCGCCTCGACGGTCGGATCGATCGCCGCCGCCAACGGCGTGTCCCCGTCGCTGGCCGAGGCGATCGGCTGGCAGGAGAGCGGTTTCAACAACGGGCTGACCTCGTCGACCGGAGCCACCGGGGTGATGCAGATCGAGCCCTACACCTGGAGCTACATCAACCGGACCCTGTCCACGCCGCCGCCGCTGTCGCCCGCGTCGGCCTCTGACAACGTCCGCGGCGGGGTGCTGCTGCTGCGCTCGCTGCTGGCCCAGACCGGGGGCGATCCGGCGCTGGCCGCGGCCGGGTACTACCAGGGGCTTGACTCGGTCCGCCGCCACGGGCTCTACGCCGACACCCAGCGCTACGTCGACAGCGTGATGGCGCTGCGGCACCGGTTCGGCGGCGGATAGGCCCGCTCGCCGCCTCGGCCGTCGGACGGCGTCGCGCGTTGTAGATTCGGCGCATGTTCTACGACGACGACGCTGACCTCCACAAGCTCGACGGCAAGACCGTCGCGATCATCGGCTACGGCTCCCAGGGCCACGCCCATTCGCTGAACCTCAAGGACTCCGGCGTCTCGGTCGTCGTAGGGCTGCGCCCGGACTCCGCCAGCGTGGCCAAGGCCAAGGCCAACGGGCTCGAGGTGCTCGAGCCGGCCGACGCGGCCAGCGCCGGGGACATCGTGATGATGCTCACCCCCGACGAGCTGCACGGGCAGATCTGGGAGTCCGAGGTCAAGGACGGGATCGCTCCCGGCAACCTGCTGCTGTTCGGGCACGGCTTCTCGATCCACTACGGAGAGATCGTGCCGCCGCCCGACGTCGACGTGGCCCTGGTCGCGCCCAAGGGCCCGGGCCATCTCGTCCGGCGTCAGTACCTGGAGGGCTCCGGGGTCCCCGGCCTGGTGGCCATCCACCAGGACGCCTCCGGCGACGCCCTCGGCCTCGCGCTGGCCTACGCCAAGGGCATCGGCTGCACGCGCGGCGGGGTGTTCGAGACCACCTTCAAGGAGGAGACCGAGACCGACCTGTTCGGCGAGCAGGCGGTGCTGTGCGGCGGCGCTCTCCGAGCTGATCCAGGCCGGCTTCGAGACGCTCGTGGACGCCGGCTACAACCCGCAGATGGCCTACTTCGAGTGCCTGCACGAGGTCAAGCTGATCGTCGACCTGATGTACGAGAAGGGCCTCGCCGGCATGCGCTACTCGATCTCCAACACCGCCGAGTACGGCGACTACACGCGCGGCAAGCGCGTGATCACCGAGGAGACGCGCGCGGAACATGAAGCAGATCCTCGGCCGAGATCCAGTCCGGGGACTTCGCCCGCGAGTGGATTGCCGAGAACCGCGCCGGCCAGGAGAACTTCAAGCGCATGCGCGCCGAGCAGGCCGGCCGGCCAGGTCGAGGTGGTCGGCAAGGAGCTGCGCGCGCAGATGGACTGGATCGACACCGAGTTCTCCGAGTAGGCGATCGCGCCCGCGGTCACGCGGAGCCGCCCGACTACAATGGGCGGCGCCGTCGTGACTGGCGCGTTGAAGGTGGGCCATACCACCGGGAAGCGACGGCCCTGATTCGCCGCGCGCCTGGGCATGTCGTCAACGCCACCTTCCTCGAGGAGCCGCCGCATGACCCAGACCGCCCTGCAGATCCCCGACGCGCTCAAGCCGGCCGACGGCCGCTTCGGCTCCGGGCCCTCGCGGGTGCGCCAGGCCCAGCTCGACCACCTCGCCGGCCCCGGCGCGGCGATCATGGGCACCTCGCACCGCCAGAAGCCGGTCCGCACGCTGGTCGGCGGGATCCGGGCCGGCCTGGCCGAGCTGTTCTCGCTGCCCGACGGCTACGAGATCGTGCTCGGCAACGGCGGCACGACCGCGTTCTGGGACGCCGCCACCTGCTCGCTGATCCGCGAGCGCTCCCTGCACCTCACCTACGGCGAGTTCTCGGCCAAGTTCGCCGCCTGCACCCGCGGCGCGCCGTTCCTGGCCGACCCGATCGTGATCGAGGCCCCGGCCGGGCAGGCCCCGGCCCCGGCCGCCGACCCCGCGCGCCGACGCGATCGCGTGGGCGCACAACGAGACCTCGACCGGGGTGATGGTCCCGGTCGCCGCGCCCGCCGGACGCCGGCGACGCGCTCGTCCTGATCGACGCCACCTCGGGCGCAGGCGGGCTGCCGGTCGACGTCGGCCAGTGCGACGCCTACTACTTCGCCCCGCAGAAGGGCTTTGCCTCCGACGGCGGGCTGTGGCTGGCCGCGCTGTCCCCGGCGGCGCTGGAGCGGATCGAGCGAGATCGCCGCCGACCCCGGGCGGCCGCTGGGTGCCGGACTTCCTCTCGCTGCCGATCGCGGTCGAGAACTCCCGCAAGGATCAGACCTACAACACGCCCGCGCTGGCCACGCTGCTGCTGCTGGCCGACCAGATCGACTGGATGCTCGACCAGGGCGGCCTGGACGCGATGGTCGCCCGCACCGAGTCCTCCTCGACCCACCTCTACGCGTGGGCGGAGGCGCACCCGCACGCCGACGCCGTTCGTCGCCGATCCGGCCCAGCGCTCGCTGGTGGTCGGCACGATCGACTTCGACGACGAGGTCGACGCCGCCGCGCTGGCCCAGACGCTGCGCGCCAACGGGATCGTCGACGTCGAGCCGTACCGCAAGCTGGGCCGCAACCAGCTGCGCGTGGCCATGTTCCCCGCCACCGACCCGACCGAGCTGCAGGCGCTGACCGCGTGCATCGACTGGGTCCTGGAGCGCTCATGAGTCCCGCGCCCAAGGTCCTGGTGGCCGAGAAGATCGGCGAGTCCGGCGTCGCCCTGCTGTCCGAGCACTTCGACGTCGAGCTCGGCGCCGGCTGGACGCCGGAGGAGCTCGACGCGCGGATCGGCGAGTACGACGGGATCCTGATCCGCTCCGCGACCCAGCTCGACCGCCGAGCGCCTGGCCCTGGCCACGCGCCTGAAGGCGGTCGGCCGCGCCGGGGTCGGCGTCGACAACGTCGACGTCACGGCCGCCACCAAGCGCGGGATCGTCGTCGCCAACGCGCCGCAGTCCAACGTCATCACCGCCGCCGAGCACACGATGGCGCTGCTGCTGGCGCTGGCCCGCAACGTGCCCCAGGCCTACCAGTCGCTGGTCGCCGGCCGCTGGGAGCGCTCGAAGTTCTCCGGCGTCGAGCTGTACGAGAAGACGCTGGGCATCCTCGGCTTCGGGCGCATCGGCCAGCTCGTGGCCCAGCGCGCCCGCGGCTTTCAGCATGAAGGTCATCGCCTATGACCCGTTCGTCGGTGCCGAGCGCTACCGCGAGCTCGGGGTCGAGAAGGCCGAGACCCCCGAGGACGTCTACGCGGTGGCCGACTTCCTCACCCTGCACCTGCCCAAGACCCCGGAGACCGAGGGCTGGCTGAACGCCGAGGCGCTGGCCAAGTGCCGGCGCGGCGTGCGCGTGCTCAACGTCGCCCGCGGGCCGCTGGTCGTCGACGAGGACCTGCAGGCGGCGCTGGACTCCGGGCAGGTCGGCGGGGCGGCGCTGGACGTGTTCCGCTCCGAGCCGGTCACCGAGCATCCGCTGTTCGCCTATCCGAACGTGATCGTCACCCCGCACCTGGGCGCCTCGACCGCCGAGGCCACCGACCGGGCGGGCTATCAGGCCGCCGAGCAGGTCGTGGCCGCGCTCACCGGCGGCGTGGTGACCAGCGCGGTCAACGTCCCGGCGATCTCGCGCCGAGGACATGGAGGTGCTGGGCCCCTACCTGCCGCTGGCCGGGTCGCTGGGCCGGATCGCGATCGCGCTGGCCGTCGCCTCGGGCCAGGCCGGTCGAGGGTCTGAGCACCGACTACTTCGGCCGCGTGGCCGAGCGCGACACGCGGCTGCTGTCGCTCGAGGTGCTGCGCGGGGTGCTGCGACGGCCACGTCGAGGAGGAGGTCAACGCGGTCAACGCGCCGGCCATCGCCGAGGAGCGCGGGCTCGAGCATGACCGAGTCAAAGCACACGGTGGCCCGCGACTACGCCGACTTCATGCGCGTCGAGGTGCACGGCGGCGAGGCCCCGCTGCGCGTCGCCGGCACGCTGATCGGCCGCCGGCACCGGCCCCACCTGATCGAGGCCTGGGGTCAGCGCTTCGACGTCCAGCTCGAGGACCACATCACCCTGTTCCGCTACCGCGACCTGCCCGGCATGCTCGGCCGCGTGGGCACCGCGTTCGGCGCCCACGGGGTCAACATCGTCTCCGCCGCCGTCGGCCGCCAGCCCGGCGACGATGCCTCCGGTCGACGGCCGGCTCGCCGCGATGGTGATCACCACGACCGCGCCCGGTGCCGCCCGAGGTGGTCGACGGAGATCGTCTCCAGCGACGGCTTCGTGGCCGGCCAGACCGTCGCGCTCTAGGACACGTCCCGCGTGCGCTCAGGTGGCCGGAGCGACGCTGAGTCGCCGCGCGGCGGCGGCCGGCGTGGTAGAGCTACGCGCATGACCGCCACCACACCCTCGCCGGCCGAGCGCACCCGCGCCGCCCGCGCTCGACGCCCGCACGCTGTGCGAGGCGTTTCAGATCACCGCCGCCGCCGCGCCGACGCAGGTCGCCCTGCGCACGCGCGGCGACGCGGTGGCGATCACCTTCGGCGAGTACCGCGACCGCGTGCGGCGCCTGGCCGCCGGCCTGCACGCGCTCGGCGTGCGCCGCGGGGACACGGTCGGCTTCATGCTCACCAACCGCCCCGAGTTCCATCTGCTCGACACCGCGGCGATGCACCTCGGCGCGGCGCCGTTCTCGATCTACAACACCTCGTCGGTCGAGCAGATCGCCTATCTGCTGCAGGATGCCGCCTGCGCGGTGGTGATCGTCGAGCCGGCCTTCGCCGAGCGGATGGCCGAGGCCGCCGCGCGAGACGGGCACGGTCACGCACACGATCCTGCTCGACGAGGACCGCGAGGGGACGATCGGCCTGGCCGAGCTCGAGGCGCCGCGGCGCCAGGACCCGGACTTCGACTTCGAGGCGACGCTGGCGCGCCGTCGGCGCCCGACGACGTGCTCACGCTGATCTACACCTCGGGCACGACCGGGCCGCCCAAGGGCGTGCAGCTCACCCACGCCAACGAGCTGGCGCAGTGCCGGGGCCTGGACGAGGCCAACCAGTGGCGCTCGCGGCGGATCGGTGATCTCGTTTCTGCCCAACGCGCACATCGCCGACCGCGGCCTGATCCACTACGCGCAGATGATCTGGGGCCCGACGATCACCACCTGTCCCGATCCGGCCCAGATCTTCAGCCACTGCGTCGACGCGCGGCCGACCCGGTTCGGCGCCGTCCCGCGGGTCTGGGAGAAGCTGCAGGCCGCGCTCGAGGCGGGGATGGCCTCTGAGCCCGACGACGCGCGCCGGGTCGCGATGACCGAGGCGCTCGCCCTCGGGCTGCGCCGCGTCCGCGCCGAGCAGGCCGGCGAGCCGGTGCCCGACGAGCTGCGGCTCGCCTGCGAGCAGGCCGACGCGGACCGTGTTCGCGCCGTTGCGGGCCGGCCTGGGCTTTGACCGCTGCGAGGTCTACGTGATCGGCGCCGCGCCGGCTCCGCTTGAGACGTTTCGAGTTCTTCGCCGCCATCGGGATCCCGATCCTCGAGGTGTGGGGGATGTCCGAGCTCTCGTGCGTGGCCACGATGGTCGATCCGGCCGCGCCGCGCTACGGCACGGTCGGGCGGCCGCTGCCGGGCGTCGAGCTGCGGATCGCCGACGACGGCGAGGTCCTGGTCCGCGGCGGCATCGTGATGGCGGGCTACCGCAACCAGCCCGAGCTCACGGCCGAGACGATCGACGCCGACGGCTGGCTGGCCACCGGGGACATCGGCGAGCTCGACGAGGCGGGCAACCTGCGGATCATCGACCGCAAGAAGGAGCTGATCATCAACGCCGCGGGCAAGAACATGTCGCCGGCCAACATCGAGCAGCAGCTCAAGGCGGGCAGCCCGCTGATCGGCCAGGCGGTGGCGATCGGCGACCGGCGCCCCTACAACGTGGCCCTGATCGTGCTCGATCCCGACGCGTCGCGCGCCTTCGCGGCTGCGCACGGCCTGCCCGACAGCTCACCGGCGGCGATGATCGCCCATCCGGAGGTCCTGGCCGAGGTCCAGGCCGGCGTCGACCGCGCCAACCAGCGGCTCTCCCGGGTCGAGCAGATCAAGCGCTACACGGTGCTCCCGGTGGACTGGGCGCCGGCCGGGGACGAGCTGACCCCGACGATGAAGCTCAGGCGCCGGCCGATCGCGGAGAAGTACGAGGCGGAGATCGAGGCGCTGTACCGCGACGCCTGAGCCGAGCCGCGCCGCGCGTGCCGTCGCGCCGATCGGGCGCTGATAGGCTTGGCGGCGATGGCGCTCTGCCTCGACCTGCGACTTCTCCTCCTCCCCCCTCGGGGGGAATAGCGCGTGGGCGGCCGCACGTAGCCGCAAAACCAGCCCGGAGAAGCACGATCGAGACACTCAAGGAGTGACGAGACGCCATGACCACACCCGATGACCCCAACCGAGTACTGATCTTCGACACGACGCTGCGCGACGGCGAGCAATCCCCCGGGATCTCGCTCAACGCCGGTGAGAAGCTGGAGATCGCCCAGCAGCTCGCGCGGCTCGGCGTGGACATCATCGAGGCCGGCTTTCCGATCTCCTCACCGGGCGACTTCGAGGCCGTGCAGGCGATCGCGCGCAACGTCCAGGGCCCGGTCATCTGCGGGCTGGCCCGCACCCACGTCGGCGACATCGACGCCGCCTTCAACGCCATCCGCGACTCAGAGCGCCCGCGCATCCACACGTTCGTCTCCACCTCGGACATCCACATCGAGCACCAGCTCAAGTCCACCCGCGAGGACGTCAAGGGCCAGGCGCGGGCCGCCGTCGCGCACGCCCGGCAGTACGTCGAGGACGTCGAGTTCTCGCCCATGGACGCCACCCGGGCCGATCTCGAGTACACCGCCGAGGTGGTGCAGATCGCCATCGACGAGGGCGCGACCACGATCAACATCCCCGACACCGTCGGCTACGCGATCCCCAGCGAGTACGCGGCCTTTCTCACCTCGCTGTACGAGCTGGTCCCCGACCTGCGCGACGTCGTGCTCTCGGTCCACTGCCACGACGATCTCGGCCTGGCCGTGGCCAACTCGCTGGCCGGGCTGCGGGCCGGCGCCCGCCAGGTCGAGTGCGCGATCAACGGCATCGGCGAGCGGGCCGGCAACGCCTCCCTGGAGGAGATCGTGATGCTGCTGCACACCCGCGAGGCGCTGGTCGGGCTGCACACCGGGGCGGTCACCAAGGAGATCGCCCGCACCTCGCGCATGGTCTCGCGGATGACCGGCTACCCGGTCCAGCCCAACAAGGCGATCGTGGGGCGCAACGCGTTCGCCCACGAGTCCGGCATCCATCAGGACGGCGTGCTCAAGGAGCGCACGACCTACGAGATCATGGACGCCACCACCGTCGGGCTGGAGGCCAACTCGATCGTCCTGGGCAAGCACTCGGGCCGCCACGCCCTGCAGCAGGCCCTGGCCGAGCTCGGCTTCGAGCTCTCGGGCCAGTCGCTGGTCACCGCCTTCAAGCGCTTCAAGGAGATCGCCGACAAGAAGAAGCAGGTCACGGCGATGGACCTCGAGGCGCTGGTCACCGACGAGCTGCGCGAGGAGATCCCCGGCTACGCGCTGGCAGTGGTTCGACGTCGAGGCATCCTCGCGGCGGCCCCCGCACGCGACCGTCGGCGGTCACGCGGCCCCGACGGGGCCGAGCTGGTCGGCTCGTTCACCGGCGACGGCCCGGTCGACGCGATCTTCCACGCGATCAACGCCGCCACCGGGGTCGATGCGCGGCTGCGCGAGTTCCGCGTCGACGCCGTCACCGGTGGCCAGGACGCGCTCGGGCGAGACCTCGGTGGTGCTCGAGGTGGCCGGACAGGCCGGCTCGGGTCAGGGCGTCTCGACCGACATCCTCGAGGCGGCGGCCAGCGCCTACGTCCGCGCGCTGTCCAACGCGGTGCGCCGCAGCGCGGCCGTCGGCCGCGCTTGATGAGGCGCCGGAGCGCGAGGTCGTGCGCGCGCCCTGAGCTGCGCCGGCGCGATGAATGGCGATTCACCGGCACCCCCCGCCACTGAATCGCCATTCATGCCGGTCGCCCGGGCGCAGCGGTCGCCGGCGACCGGGCGGGCTACCAGCGGCTGTTGTCGGCGGCGACGAGCAGGCCCTGGCGGTAGCCGGCGGCGAGCACCCGCGTGCGCGGCTCGGCGTCCATGAAGTTCGAGCCCATCGCCGCGGCGCACTCGGCGTTGGGGGCCACCGTCTTGACCGCCGCGCCGCGGCGGCGCAGGGTCATCGCCTCCAGCGAGACGGCCGAGCGCGAGACGTTGCGCATCACCGCGAGCAGCGTCTGGGTCGAGGACAGGCTGGCCGTCGGGTTCAGGCACAGCACGTGGGTGTCGCGGCCGGCCGGGGCGGCGTCGAGGTTGGTCGGGCTCCAGACGCCCCCGTCGACGTACTCGCGGCCGCCGATGCGGACCGGCGCGAACAGCCACGGGACCGTGCAGGACGCCGCGACGGCCTCGGCCACCGAGGCGTCGGGGGAACCCGGGCGCCCGAAGACCACGCGCTTGCCGCTGGCCCGGTCGACCGTGGTCACCCGCAGGCGGCCGTCGAAGCGGGCTCCGCTGGCGCGCACCTGATCGCGCAGCCCGGTCAGGGAGTCGCTGGGCCGGGGCAGGCCTTTGAGCAGGAACGCGCGCAGCACGGCGCCTCCGGGGGCGGCCGCGCCCGAGGGCCAGCGGGGCGAAGGTCGAGCTGGCGGCCAGCGCGAACGCCCCGGCGCGGCGCACGGCGCCGGCCGCCGCCACGGCGAGTCCGCGCGCCGGCTGGCTGTCGCCGAGGTCGAGCTCGGTGCCGACCGCCGAGGGCCGCCGGGGGGAGCGGCCGGACGACGAGATGGGCGGCGACGATCGAGCCGGCCGAGGTGCCGACGAAGGATTCGCACTCGCGCAGATCGAAGCCGGAGCCGTCCTCGACGCCGGCCAGGACGCCCTGCATCCATGCCTCCCCGAGCACACCTCCGCCGCCGAGCACGAGCACGTCGGGGCGGGAGCGCATCGGACTCGAGGCTACCCGGCCCGGTCCGGTCTCAGCCCTCGCGCCACGCCCGCGCGCCTGCCGAGCGGCCGCGTATGTGATTACATACGCTTGTATGACCGTGACCGCTGCACCCGAGCCGGTGACCACGCTCGGGCCCCGCATCCGCGCCCTGCGCGAGGCGATGGACCTCTCGCTGCGCGATCTCGCCGTCCGCTCGGGGGTCAGCGCGCCGATGCTCTCCCAGGTCGAGCGCGGGGAGACCAGCCCCACCCTGCAGATCGCCGCCCGCATCGCCCAGGGGCTCGAGCTGCGCCTCTCGCAGCTGCTGCGCCTGGACGAGTCCGGGGCGGTCACCGTGGTGCGCGCCGCCGAGCGCCGGACCGGGCCCGGCCTCGCGCCCACGGCCACAGCTACGAGATCCTCACCCCGCCGCTGCCCGGCCAGCGCGCCGAGCTCTCGCGCCACACGCTGGCCGCCGGCGCGGTCACCGGCGGTCCCGGCGACCCGCCCATGCACGAGCCGGGCAGCCGCGAGACCGCGCTGGTCGAGTCCGGGACCGTCGTCCTGCACTGTGACGGCGCGCCGCTGGCGCTGGCCAGCCGGCGACTGCGTGACCTTCGATGCCGACCTTCCGCACCACTTCGAGAACCCCGCCGATACGCCGGCCGTCCTGCTCGCCGTGGTGAGCGCCGGCCTGAGAAGGAGCTGACGCACACGATGCCCACCTCGCTGTTCGACAAGATCTGGGCGGCCCACGAGGTCGCCCCCGGCCTGCTCTACATCGACCTGCACCTCGTCCACGAGGTGACCAGCCCGCAGGCCTTCGACGGCCTGCGCCTGGCCGGGCGCCCGGTCCGCCGGCCCGACCGCACGCTGGCCACCGCCGACCACAACGTCCCCACCGACGGCACGCCGGTGGCGGCGCGCATCCGCGACGAGCTCTCGCGCGTGCAGGTCGAGACGCTCGAGCGCAACTGCGCCGAGTTCGGGATCCCCGTCTACTCGCTGGGCTCGGACCGGCAGGGCATCGTGCACGTGATCGGTCCCGAGCTCGGGGTCACCCAGCCGGGCATGACGATCGTCTGCGGCGACTCGCACACCGCCACCCACGGCGCGTTCGGGGCGCTGGCCTTCGGCATCGGCACCAGCGAGGTCGAGCACGTGCTGGCCACCCAGTGCCTGGTGCAGACCAAGCCCAAGTCGATGCGGATCCGCTACGAGGGCGAGCTCGGCTTCGGCGTCACCGCCAAGGACCTGATCCTGGCCACGATCGGCCAGATCGGTGTCTCCGGCGCGACCGGGTACGTGGTCGAGTACGCCGGGCCGGCGATCGAGGCGCTGTCCATGGAGGGGCGGATGACGGTCTGCAACATGACCATCGAGGCCGGCGGCCGGGCGGGGATGATCGCTCCCGACGAGACGACCTTCGAGTACGTGATCGGGCGCCCGGCGGCCCCGGCCGAGGTCCCCGACGCCTGGCGCGAGCTGCGCACCGACGAGGGCGCGCAGTTCGACACCGAGGTCACCGTCGACGCGGCCGCGATCAGCCCGATGGTCACCTGGGGCACGAACCCCGAGATGGTCGTCGGCGTCGGCGAGGCCGTGCCCGAGCCCGATTCCGAGCAGGACGAGCGCGCGCTTCACTACATGGGTCTGGACGCCGGGACCCCGATCCAGGAGATCACGCTGGATCGCGTGTTCATCGGCTCGTGCACCAACTCGCGGATCGGTGACCTGCGGGCCGCCGCCGAGGTGATCCGGGGCCGCCGGGTGGCCGACAGCGTCTACGCGATGGTCGTGCCGGGCTCGGCGCAGGTCAAGCAGCAGGCCGAGGCGCGAGGGACTGGACGAGGTGTTCCGCGCGGCCGGCTTTGACTGGCGCGGCGCCGGCTGCTCGATGTGCCTGGGCATGAACCCGGACATCGCCGCGCCCGGGGAGCGCGTCGCCTCGACCTCGAACCGCAACTTCGAGGGCCGCCAGGGCCGCGGCGCCCGCTCGCATCTCGTCTCCCCGCAGATGGCCGCCGCGGCGGCGGTCGAGGGCCGCTTCGTCGACATCCGGAACTGGAGCTGACGTCATGAAGGCGATCGAGACGATCACCGGGCGGGTCAGCGTGCTGGACCGCGACGACATCGACACCGACCAGATCATCCCCAAGCAGTTCCTCAAGCGCGTCGAGCGCACCGGCTTCGGGGAGTTCCTGTTCTACGACTGGGCCCAGGAGCCCGGGCTGGGAGCTGCCGCGCAACCCGATCCTGCTCGCCGGGCGCAACTTCGGCTGCGGCTCCAGCCGCGAGCACGCGCCGTGGGCGCTGGAGGACTACGGCTTCCAGGCCGTGATCGCGTCGAGCTTCGCCGACATCTTCCGCTCCAACTGCACCAAGAACGGCCTGCTCCCGGTCCAGCTGACCCGCGAGCAGTGCGCGTCGATCGCCGCGGCGGGGGAGGCCCAGGTCGACCTGGCCGCGCAGCGGGTGCGCTGGGGGCGGGACGGGTCGAGGCGAGCTTCGAGATCGACCCGGAGATCAAGCACCGGCTGCTCAACGGGCTGGACGACATCGCGCTGACCCTGGCCCAGGACGAGGCGATCGGCGCCTTTGAGTCACGCCGCGAGCGCGTCCGGCTGGGCCGGACCCGACACCGAGCGCGCTGTGAGCACCCGCGACTGGGACGCCGGGACCTACGACCGGATCTCGGCTCCCCAGCAGGCCTGGGCGGCCGAGCAGCTCGATCGTCTCGAGCTGACCGGCGACGAGTGGGTGCTCGACGCCGGCTGCGGCTCGGGCAGGGTCACGGCCGAGATCGTGCGCCGCGTCCCGCGGGGCCGCGTCTACGCGGTCGACGCGGCCCCCTCGATGGTGCGCCACACCGCAGGAGGCGCTGGGCGACGCGGTGACCGCGCTGCAGCAGGATCTGGTCGCAGCTCGCGCTGCCCGAGCCGGTGGACGTGATCTTCTCCAACGCGACCTTTCACTGGGTGCCCGACCACGACGCCCTGTTCGCCGCGCTGTACCGCAACCTGCGGCCCGGCGGCCGGCTGCTGGCCCAGTGCGGCGGCCGGGGCAACATCGACCGCTTCCGCGCCGAGGCCGACGTGGTCGCCGCGCGCGATCCCTACCGGCCCGTACTTCGAGGGGTGGGCCGGGCCGTGGAACTACGCCTCGGCCGAGGCGACCGCGCGAGCGGCTGCGAGCGGGCCGGGTTCACCGACGTGGAGACGTGGCTCGCAGGCCAAGCCGACCGAGCTGGCCGAGCCGCGCGACGTTCGTGGCCACCGTCTGCCTGGTGCGCAACCTCGACCGGCTGCCCGCCGAGCTGCGCGACCCGTTCGTCGACGACGTCCTCGCGCGGCTCGGCGAGCCCGTGGTGCTCGACTACGTGCGCCTGAACATGACCGCCCGGCGCCCGTGACCGCTCCGGCCATGAACGTCGTGCGGCGGCGATCGGCTACCGTGGCGGGCCGCTGATGGCTGCCACCGTGATCCTTCTGCCCGGCGACGGGATCGGCCCCGAGATCATCGGCCCCGCCGTCGAGGTGCTGCGCGCCGTCGGCGCCGACTTCAGCTATGAGGAGCACGCGTTCGGGGGAGCCTCGATCGACGCCCACGGGACGGCGCTGACCGATGAGACGCTGGCCGCCTGCCGCGCGGCCGATGCGGTGCTGCTGGCCGCCGTCGGCGGCCCCAAGTGGGACACCACCGACCCGGACAAGCCCCGGCCCGAGCAGGGCCTGCTCGGGCTGCGCAAGGGGCTGGGGCTGTTCGCCAACCTGCGCCCGGTCAAGCCGATCCCGGCGCTGTACCCGGCCAGCCCGCTGCGGACGCGAGATCATCGAGGGCACCGACCTGCTCGTCGTGCGCGAGCTGACCGGCGGCATCTACTTCGGGGAGAAGACCCGGACCGCGGATGCGGCCTCGGACGCCTGCGTCTACACGCGCGAGGAGATCGAGCGGATCGCCCGCGTCGCCTTCGGAGCCGCGCGCTCGCGCGTGACGAGCGTCGACAAGGCCAACGTGCTCGAGACCAGCCGGCTGTGGCGCGAGGTCGTGCGCGAGGTGCACGCCGCCGAGTTCCCGAACATCGAGCTCGAGCACCTGCTCGTCGACAACGCCGCCATGCGCCTGGTCGCCGCTCCGCGCCACTTCGACGTGATCGTGACCGAGAACATGTTCGGGGACATCCTCTCCGACGAGGCGGCGATGCTCACCGGATCGCTCGGGATGCTGCCCAGCGCCTCGCTCGGCGAGCAGGGCCCCGGCATGTTCGAGCCCGTGCACGGCTCCGCGCCGGACATCGCCGGGCGCGGGGTGGCCAACCCGCTGGCCATGTTCCTGTCCGCCGCGCTGATGCTGCGCCACGGCTTCGCCATGGAGGACGAGGCCGCGGCGGTAGAATCGGCCGTCCAACGTGCGCTGGCCGACGGGCTGCGCACGCCGGACCTGGGGGGAGACGCGAGCACCGCGGACGCCACCCGGGCAGTGCTGGCAGCGCTGTAGCCGCCGGCCACCGGACCCGCCAACCCCAACCACTGGAGCTGTCGTGGAAAAAGCCGACCTCATCTGGCACAACGGAGAACTCGTTGCCTGGGAGGACGCGAAGATCCACGTACTCACGCACGGCCTGCACTACGGCACCGGGGTGTTCGAGGGCGAGCGGGCCTACGAGACCCCGCGCGGCACCTCGATCTTCCGTCACCGCGACCACCTGACGCGGCTGATGCGCTCGGCCGAGCTGTACTACATGCCGCTGCCCTACACGCTCGAGGAGCTGCGCGCCGCGACGCACGAGCTGATCACCGCCAACGGCCTGACGCTCGTGCTACGTGCGCCCGATCGTCTACCGCGGCTACGGCCAGATGGGCCTGTACCCGCTCGACTGCGACGGTGTCGGTGTCGATCGCCGCGTGGCCGTGGGGGGCCTACCTGGGCGAGGACTCAAAGCTCGCCGGGATCCGGGCCAAGGTCTCGAGCTGGCGGCGCATCTCCTCGGACTCGCTGATCCCGCACGCCAAGGCCTCGGGGCAGTACCTCAACAGCGTGCTGGCCAAGATCGAGGCCTCCAAGGCCGGCTATCAGGAGGCGATCCTGCTCGACAGCCACGGGATGGTCTGCGAGGGCTCGGGCGAGAACATCTTCGTCGTGCGCGACGGCCGCGTGTTCACCCCGCCTCAGACCGCCGGGATCCTCGACGGGATCAACCGGGCCTCGCTGATGACCATCGCCCGCGACCAGGGCTATGAGGTGGTCGAGCGCGACATCGCCCGCTCGGAGCTGATCCTGGCCGACGAGGTGTTCATGACCGGGACGGCCGCCGAGCTCGTGCCCGTGCGCGAGATCGACGATCACGCGATCGGCGACGGGCAGGGCGCGGGCCCGGTCACGCGGGAGCTGCAGGGTGTCTTCGAGCGCGCGCTGCGCGGCGAGGAGCCCCGCTACGCGGAGTGGCTGGACGTGATCGAGCCCGCCGCCGCGCCTGAGCCCGGCCCGGCGACCGAGCCGCCATCGGTCGCACGCTCCGGAGCCTGACGTGGCCGCGGCCATGGAGCTCTGCGACGTCACCCTGCGCGACGGCATGCAGGGCGAGGGCATGTCGCTGTCGGCGGGGGAGAAGCTGCGCCTCGCGCACCGGCTCGACGCGCTCGGCATCGGACCTGATCGAGGCCGGCTTCCCCAGCTCCAATCCCAAGGAGCTCGAGCTGTTCGAGCTGCTCGGCCGCGAGCGCTTCCGCGCACGCCGAGATCACCGCCTTCGGG
The DNA here is from genome assembly GCA_963792735.1 of uncultured Solirubrobacterales bacterium. Taxonomy (GTDB): domain Bacteria; phylum Actinomycetota; class Thermoleophilia; order Solirubrobacterales; family Solirubrobacteraceae; genus Palsa-465. The sequence goes on from CAWBXK010000003.1 coordinate 142,954, forward strand.
ATGACCCGCCGCCGCGACAGTCGCGGCGGCGGCGGACCCGGCGCTGCGGATCCTGGCCGAGTGCTTCGCCCCGGTCTGCACGATCGTCGGCAAGACCTGGAGCCTTCACCTGGAGAAGGTGGTGCGGGTCGACCCCGAGGAGAACCTGCGGATGATCGCCGACTCGGTCGCCTTCCTGGCCGGGGAGGGCAAGCGGGTGATCTACGACGCCGAGCACTTCTTCGACGCCTTCGCCGAGGACCCGGCCTACGCCCTGCGCTGCCTGCGCGCCGCCGTCGAGGCGGGCGCCTGCGACCGTCGTCTGCTGCGACACCAACGGCGGCACGCTGCCGGACGGCATCGCCGCCGCCATGCGCCGACGTCGTCAGCCGAGCTCGGCTCCGCGGGCGCCACGATCGGGATCCACTGCCACGACGACGCGGGCTGCGGGGTGGCCAACTCGCTGGCCGCCGTCGACCGCCGGAGCCACGCACGTGCAGGGCACGATCAACGGCTACGGCGAGCGCTGCGGCAACGCCAACCTCGTCTCGATCATCCCCAACCTGCAGCTCAAGCTGGGCGTGCCCTGCCTCGACGACACGCAGCTGGGCGAGCTGACCGCCACCGCCCACTACGTGGCCGAGCTGCTGAACTTCACGCCCGATCCCGACGCAGCCCTACGTCGGGCCGCAACGCCTTCGCCCACAAGGGCGGCATGCACGTGGCCGGGGTCAACGCCGATCCCGGCCACCTTCGAGCACATCGCGCCCGAGACGGTCGGCAACCGCCGCGAGATGCTCATCTCCGAGCTCTCGGGCAAGGGCACGGTGCTCAGCCGGGCCCGGGCGGCGGGGATCGAGCTCGAGCGACGCGGCCGCGGCCGAGGTGATCGAGCAGGTCAAGGCCCGCGAGCACGCCGGCTATCACTACGAGGCCGCCGACGGCTCGTTTGAGCTGCTGCTGCGCAAGCACACCGGTGACTACGAGCCGCTGTTCCGCCTGGAGTCCTGGCGGGCGATCGTGGAGAAGCGCGCCGACGGCCGGGTCGAGACCGAGGCGACGATCAAGATCTGGGTCGACGGCGAGCGCTACGTGCGCACCGCCGAGGGCAACGGCCCGGTCAACGCGCTGGACCGGGCGCTGCGCGAGGCGCTGGTCGAGATCCATCCCCATCTCGCCGACATCGAGCTGGTCAACTTCAAGGTCCGCATCCTCGACGAGACCAAGGGGACCGGCGCGGTCACCCGGGTGCTGCTCGACGCCTCCGACGGCGACGTCGTGTGGGGGTCGATCGGGGTCTCGGAGAACGTGATCGAGTCCTCGTGGGAGGCGCTGGTCGACTCGCTGGAGTACGGCATGCACATGCGGACGGCGGCCGCCGGAGCGGCACGCGCCGCGGCGGCTGACCCGGCCCCGCCGGCCGCCGGGTCGTGAGCACCACGGGTCCGACCGTCGTCCCGCTGGCCCGGCCGGTGATCGGGGCGCGCCGAGGAGCAGCGCGTGCTCGACGTGCTGCGCTCCGGGATGCTCTCGCTCGGGCCGGTCGGGGCGGAGTTCGAGCGCGCCTTCGCCGCCCGCCTGGGCGCCGCCCACGCCAGCGCGGTGTCCAGCGGGACCGCCGGACTGCATCTCGCGCTGCGCGCCGTCGGGGGTCACCGACGGCGACGAGGTCGTGACCAGCCCGTTCAGCTTCGTCGCCTCGGCCAACGCGATCGTCTACGAGCGGGCCCGGCCCGTGTTCGCCGACATCGACCCGGTGACGCTCAACCTCGACCCGCAGGCCGCCTATGCCGCGGTCACCGACCGCACGACCGCGCTGCTCCCCGTTCACATCTTCGGCTACCCGGCCGATCTCGCCGCCTTCGAAGCGATGCAGCTGCCGATCGTCGAGGACGCGTGCGAGGCGCTCGGCGCCGTCCACGCCGACGGCGTCGCCGGTCGGCGGCCCGCGGACACGCGGCCGTGTTCGGCTTCTACCCCAACAAGCAGCTGACCACGGGCGAGGGGGGCATGGTCTGCGTCGGCGACGCAGCGATCAAGGAGCGGATCGACTCCGAGCGCAACCAGGGCCGGGCGCCCGACATGGGCTGGCTCGACCACGACCGCCTGGGCTTCAACTACCGGCTCTCGGATCTCGCCTGCGCCCTGGGGGTGGCCCAGCTGCAGCGGCTGGACGCGATGCTGGCCGACCGCGCCCAGGTGGCCGCGCTGTACCGGACGGCGCTGGACGGGATCGAGGGCCTGGCAGCTGCCCTGCCCGGACCACGGCGGGGACCGGCGCGGCTGGTTCGTCTTCGTCGTGCAGCTGCCGCGCGGCGTGGACCGCGACGAGACGGTCCGCGCGCTGGCCCGGCACGGCGTGCAGAGCAAGCCCTACCTGCCCGCGATCCACCTCATGAGCTTCTACCGCGAGCGCTTCGGGCACCGCGAGGGCGAGTTCCCGGTGTGCGAGGACGTGGCCGCGCGATCGCTGGCGCTGCCGTTCTTCCCGGGACTGACCGAGGGCCAGGTCGACCAGGTCGTCACCGCGCTGCGTGCGGTTCTGCGGCAGCGCTAGGGTCCCCGCGTGTCCCGCTTCGCCCAGCCCCAGGACGACGCCTTCCGCCGCCTGAACGACTCGATCGGCTTCGACTGGCGGCTCAGTCCCTACGACGTCGATCAGTCCTGCGCCCACGTGCGGATGCTCGCCGCTCAGCAGATCATCTCCGAGGCCGACCGCGACGCGCTGCTCGACGCGCTGGAGCAGGTCCGGCGCGAGCTGGCGGAGGGGTCGTTCCCGTTCGCCGACGGCGACGAGGACATCCACATGGCGATCGAGCGCCGGGTGACCGAGCTGGCCGGGCGGCCCGGCGGCCGCATGCACACCGCGCGCTCGCGCAACGACCAGGTGGCGACCGACATGGCGATGTTCGTCCGCGCGCACGCCGGCGCCGCGCGCGAGCGGATCGAGCGCCTGGCCGCCACCCTGGCCGACGCCGCCGAGCGCCACCTCGACTGGCCGATGCCCGGCTACACCCATCTGCAGCGGGCCCAGCCGGTCTATCTCAGCCACCATCTGCTGGCCTACGTGTGGATGCTGATGCGCGACCGCGTCCGCTTCACCGCGGTGATCGAGGCCACCGCCCGCATGCCGCTCGGCGCCGGCGCGCTGGCCGGGGTCAACTTCGACACCGACCGCAGCGCGGTGGCCGCCGAGCTGGGCTTCACCGGCGTGGCCGAGAACTCGATCGACGCCGTCTCCAACCGCGACTTCGTGCTCGACTACCTGTCCGCGGCGGCGACCTGCGCGACGCACCTGTCGCGCCTGGGGGCCGAGATCGTGCTCTGGTCCAGTGAGGAGTTCGGGTTCTGCGAGGTGTCCGACGCGTGGGCGTCGGGCTCGTCGATCATGCCGCAGAAGAAGAACCCCGACGCCGCCGAGCTGCTGCGCGCCAAGGCGCCGCGGATCGTCGGCCGACCTCGTCGCCCTGCACGGGGTGATGCACGGCCTGCCGCTGACCTACAACAAGGACATGCAGGAGGACAAGGAGCGGCTGTTCGACGCCTGCGACACGCTCGAGCTGTGCCTCGACGCGGCCGCACGGGATGGTGGGGACGATGACCTTCCGCCGCGAGCGGCTGGCCGCCGCCTCGGCCGACGAGATGCTGGCCGCCACCGACGTCGCCGATCTGCTCGTGCGCCGCGGCCTGCCCTTCCGCGAGGCCCACGGCGTCGTCGCCGGGCTCGTCCGCCAGGCCGTGTCGAGCGGGCGCACGCTGTCTGAGCTGTCGCCGGCGGAGGTGGCGGCGGCCTCGCCGCTGCTCGACGAGGAGTACTACCGCGTGCTCGACAGCGGGGCCTGGCTGGAGTCCAAGGTCTCCGAGGGCGGGACGAGCCTGCGCCGGGTCCGCGAGCAGCTCGAGCGCGTCCGCGCGGCGCTGCTGAGTGAACGCCGGCTTCTACGACCGCCCCGTCCTCGAGGTCGCGACGCGATCTGATCGGCTGCGTGCTCGAGCACGACGGGTGCGCGGGCGTGATCGTCGAGACCGAGGCCTACCACCACTCCGAGGCCGCCTGCCATGCCTACGTCGGTCTCACCGCGCGCACGAGCACCCTGTTCGGACCGCCCGGGATCGCCTACGTCTACCGCTCCTACGGGATCCACGCGCTGGTCAATGCCGTCTGCGAGCCCGAGGACGTCGGCGCGGCGGTGCTGATCCGCGCGCTGGAGCCGACCGCCGGGATCGAGCGCATGCGCGCCCGCCGGGGCCTTGAGCGCGCGTGCGCGACCTGTGCTCGGGACCGGGCAAGCTGACCCAGGCGCTGGGCATCGGCCTTGAGCACAACAACGGCAGACCTCGAGCGCGGCCCGGTGCGCATCACCCCGCGCCCGGCGGGCTGGGAGCGAGCCGCAGATCGTCGGCCGACCGCCGGATCGGGATCACCGCGCGGTCGAGCTGCCCTGGCGCTTCTGCGCCCTGGGCAGTCCCTACCTGTCCCGGCGGGGTCTCGCGGGACGGCGGAGCGCCGGTGTCCGCGGCCTGAGCGGCCGTGGCGCCGCGGGTGCGTGGCGTCCGGCCGCGGCCGCGCTCAGCCCCCGGTCGCCGCCGCCGAGGCCGGTGCCGCCGCTGCCGCCGGTGCCACCGCCGCCGCCGCCGGTGCCACCGCCGCCGGTGCCGCCGCCGCGCGGTGGTGCCGCCGCCCTGCGCCGGCGTGGTGCCGCCGCCCTGCGCGGGAGTGGTGCCGCCGCCCTGCGCCGGCGTGGTGCCGCCGCCCTGGGCCGGGCGTGGTGCCGCCGCCCTGCGCCGGCGGCCGGCGGCCGAGGTCTGCGTGCCGGTGCCCGCCGTCGAGGGCGGAGCCGGCGTCGTGGCGCCGCCGTAGCTGGTCGTGGCCGAGCTCGTGGACGCGCCGTGGTGGCGCGCCGCGGTCCGGGCCGCGTCCTGCGCCTTGTAGCCGGCAGGATCTGCAGCGCCTGGGTCATGAAGTTGTGCCAGATGATCGCCGGGAAGGTGCCGCCCTCGACCGGCTGGCCGTTGAACAGGTGCGTCATGGGCACGAGCTTGTTGGGATAGCCGACCCACACCGCGGTGGTGATGTCCGGCGTCCAGCCGACGAACCAGGCGTCGCCGTAGTTCTGGGTCGTGCCCGGTCTTGCCGGCCACGTCGACGCCGGAGATCGCCGCCGAGGTGCCGGTGCCGTGGGTGACGACGCCCTGCAGCAGGGTGTGGATCGTCGCCGCCGTGACCGGCCGGGATGACGCGCTTGAACCGGCGGCTTGTCGATGATCACGCGGTGACGGCAGATCCGCGACGGACAGTCGATCTGGGCGATGCCCGGTCGGGCCCTGGTCGGGCGCGCCGAGGCTGCGGGTTGTACACGCGGCGCCCGCCCTCGGCGAACGTCTCGTAGGCGTGCGCCATGTCCAGCGGCGAGACGCCGATCTTCAGACCGCCGAGGATCATCGAGTAGTTGGTCGAGATCGGGGTGCGGACGCCGAGCGCCCTGGCCATCCGGGCGATCCGGCGGGTGCCGACCTCCGGGCTGAGACCGACCTGCGTGAACACGGTGTTGTCGGAGTCGGCGGTCGCCGCGGCCAGCGTGGTCGTCCCCGCGTAGGTGTTGCCGAAGTTGTGGACGATGAAGTGCTCCTTGCCCCCGCTGTTGGGCACGATCAGGTTCAGCGGGTGCGAGTTGATCAGCGAGTCGGGCCCGAAGCCCGCGCTGCAGGGCGACCGCGAGCGTGAACGGCTTGAACGACGAGCCGGGCTGGCGCAGCCCCTCGGTGGCCAGGTTGAACGGGTACTTCTGGTAGTCCTGGCTGCCGTTGACCAACGGGCCGCCGACCATCGCCCGGACCTCGCCGGTGTGGTTGTCGATCGCCACCAGCGAGGCAGCCGGGCAGGCCGTAGCCGCTCGGCAGCTCGGCGGAGATCGCCTGCTCGGCCGCGCGCTGCATCGGGAGGTCGATGCTCGTGCGGATGCGCAGGCCGCCGTAGTAGGCGCGGTACTCGGCCAGGCTGGCCTTGACGCCGTGCCCGAGGCCCATCGCCGACAGGATCTGCGGCGCCAGCCAGCTGGTGAAGTACGGAGCCGGGGTCGGCTCCTGGGGCTGCTCGATGTCGGCCGCCGTGGGGAGCGGCTGGTTGATGCTGTCGTTGTAGGTCGCGCGCGAGATCTCGTGCTGGGCCAGCATGTCCTGCAGGGCCAGGTCCCGGCGCGCCCGGGCCGCCTGCGGATGGGCGATCGGATCAAAGGCCGACGGGTTGGCGACCATTCCGGCCAGCAGCGCCGCCTCCCACGGCTGTGAGCTCCGAGGCGCAGGTCGGGCGGTGCACGGCCGGGGTCGAGTCCCCGCAGCCGCCCGTGGCCCCGTCGCTGGCCGCGTTCTGGTCCAGCCCGTGGACCTTGCCGAAGTACACCCGCGCGGCCGACTCCACCCCGTAGGCCCCGTTGCCGAAGTAGATCGAGTTCAGGTACTGGGTGAGGATCTTGCGCTTGCTCCAGCGGTGGGTGAGGTGGAAGGCCAGCGCCGCCTCGCGCAGCTTCTCCAGGATCGTCCGGTTGCTCTCCTGGGCCAGCGCGTTCTTGACGAACTGCTGGGCGATCGTCGACGCGCCCTGGGTGGCGCCGCCGGTGACGTCGGAGATCAGCGCCCGGCCGATGCCCGCGGATGTCGATCCCGGGATCGGTCCAGAAGCGCTTGTCCTCGAGCGCGACGATCGACCGGCGCATGTACGGCGAGATCTGCTCGAAGGTGTCGATCACGTCGTGGTTGGGCGGGGCGAACAGCCCGATCGGCCGCCAGCGGTCGTCGAAGAGGTAGGAGTTGACCTCGTGGTGGTACTGCTGCCGGTTCTCGATCTGCGGCAGGTCGGAGGCGACCGCCATCATCATCCCGAACACGGTCGAGACGAGCGCGAGCGCGCCGAGGCCGACCAGGATCGAGAGCAGCCGCAGCTTGCGGACCCGCGGGCGGCGGGGCCGGTCGTGATCGCGCCGCCAGCGGCGGCGGCGGCGGGGGGCGCGAAGGGGATCGGCGCAGGGGGCTCGCCGCGTCCGGGCGGCATGTGGATGGTCGTCGTCGCTCATGCCAGGGATGGCGCTGCTCGGGTGCCGGCTCGATGCGGCATCGCGGGCCCCGGAGATGGGGGATGAGGGGGCCCGTGGGAAGCGATCCGGGGCCTCTCGGGCGGCGGCGAGAGTCTAGCATTGGCGCCCATGCCGTCCGGACTCTGCGCGCCCCGGTTCGCGCTGACCGCGGGACCCCGCGCGGCCGGCGCCGATGACCCCCGCCGACGACTCCGAGCGCGGCGAGCGACGCGGCCTTTCTGACCCGCAACGCGGTCGACTGCCTGCCCGAGGGCGGCCTGCGCGCCAAGCTCGCGCAGGGCCGGCCGCTGCGGGTCAAGCTGGGCATCGATCCGACCGCGCCCGATATCCACCTCGGCTTCACCGTCGTGCTGCAGAAGCTGCGCGAGTTCCAGGACCGCGGCCACACCGTCGTGCTGATCATCGGCGACTACACGGCGCGGGTCGGGCGATCCCAGCGGCCGCTCCTCGACGCGCCCGGTGCTCGAGCCGGCCGAGATCGACGCCAACGCGCAGAGCTTCCAGGCGCAGGCGATGACGGTGCTCGATCCCGAGCGGCTGGAGGTCCGCTTCAACGGCGAGTGGCTCGACATGGCCGCCGCCGACCTGTTCAGCCTGATGCGGACCGCGACGGTGGCGCGGATCCTCGAGCGCGACGACTTCAGCAAGCGCTACGCGGCGGGCGAGCCGATCTCGATCCTCGAGCTGCTCTACCCGCTGCTGCAGGGCTATGACTCGGTGGCGGTCCGGGCCGACGTCGAGCTCGGCGGAACCGATCAGAAGTTCAACCTGCTGCTCGGGCGCGACGTCCAGCGCGCCTACGGTCAGCCCGAGCAGGTCATCCTCACGCTGCCGCTGCTCACCGGGACCGACGGCGAGCGCAAGATGTCCAAGTCCTACGGCAACTACATCGGCGTGACCGAGAGCGCCGGAGGAGATGTACGGCAAGACGCTGAGCATTCCCGACGCCTCGCTGCCGGACTGGTACTCGCTGCTGCTCGGTCGCGACCGCCGACCCGGAGCTCGGGCCGCGCGACGCCAAGCGCGCGCTCGCCCGCGCGCTGGTCGCCCGCTTTCACGGCGAGGCGGCCGGCGGCGGCGGCCGAGGAGCACTTTGACCGCGTGCACATCCGCCACGAGGTCCCCGAGCGATCTGCCCGAGGTGACCGCGAGCGCCGCGAGCGGCTAGCGTCCACCTGCCGGCGCTGCTGGCGGCGGCGTTCGGGATCTCGACCTCGGAGGCGCCGGCGCGCGCTGGGCCAGGGCGGGGTGCGGCTCGACGGGATCCCCGTGGCCGCCGGACACGCTCGACTTCCCGCGGCCGAGATCGACGGCAAGGTGCTGCAGTTCGGCAAGCGCCGCTTCGCCCGCGTGCGCGCGTGCGTGACCGTGGCCGGCGGCGTCCTGCGGCTGAGTACGCGCGGCGACGGGGACGTGATCGACATCACCGACGGCGTGCAGCGGATCCTGGCCACCAGCGGCGCGCAGCGCGGGGTCGTCATGCGTGTTCGTGGTCGGCTCGACCGCGGCCGTGACGACGATGGAATACGAGCCCGGCGGGGTGGCCGACCTGCGGAGCCTGCTCGAGCGGCTGATCCCGCCGGCCGGGGACTACGAGCACAACCGGCGCAACCACGACTCCAACTCCCATGCGCACCAGCGGGCATCGATCATCGGCCCGTCGGAGTCGATCCCCTTTACCGACGGGCGGTTGGCGCTCGGCACCTGGCAGCAGATCGTGCTCTGCGACTTCGACGACCGGCCGCGAGAACGCACGATCTCCGTGCACGTCCTATATTGAGCGACCGCCGAGCAGCGCACGGCGACCGACGGCGGCCGAATCATCTGGTTGACGCAGGTTTCGAGCGCTATACTCGTCGGTCCGCTCCGGAATCTCAGTTTGAGCTCCGGACGCGCCATTTCAGGAGATGACCTTTCCTCAAAGGGTGCGACGGTCTTTGAAAACTCAACAGCATGCGCACCCTTCGGTCTTCTGACCGGAGAGTGTGTCCAGGTTCGAAGCCGTCGTTCGTGAAGCATCCTTCGGGATGCCAGCGTGCGACGGTGCCAGAATTGATTGACCCCGTCTGTCTTACGGGGCCCACTCGTGTACTTAGGGCCCCCGAGCGCGCGCAAGCGTGAGATCCGGTTCGCCGGAGTCTGCCCCGACCCTTGTGGTCGTGGCCGGAGTGAAGACAAGGCCGATCCTTCCAGGGATCGGCTAAAGAGGTTTGACCCGAAGCCGTCCGTGGCCTTGTTGCTGGGGCCGGCACCATCGGGTTGTACTTTTGACGACTCTTTGTGAAGTTCTTCACGGAGAGTTTGATCCTGGCTCAGGACGAACGCTGGCGGCGTGCCTAACACATGCAAGTGGAGCGACGAACCAGGCTTCGGCCTGGGGCAAAGCCGCGAACGGGTGAGTAACACGTGGGTAACCTGCCCCGATGATTGGGACAACCCGAGGAAACTCGGGCTAATACCGAATGTGTCCTCTGACCTCAAGGTCTGAGGGGAAAGGAAGCTTCGGCCTCCGCATCGGGATGGGCCCGCGGCCCATTAGCTTGTTGGTGAGGTAAAGGCTCACCAAGGCTACGATGGGTAGCTGGTCTGAGAGGACGATCAGCCACACTGGGACTGAGACACGGCCCAGACTCCTACGGGAGGCAGCAGTGGGGAATCTTGCGCAATGCGCGAAAGCGTGACGCAGCAACGCCGCGTGGGGGAAGACGGCCTTCGGGTTGTAAACCCCTTTCAGTTGGGACGAAGCTTCGCCGGTGAATAGCCGGCTGGAGTGACGGTACCTTCAGAAGAAGCCCCGGCTAACTACGTGCCAGCAGCCGCGGTAATACGTAGGGGGCAAGCGTTGTCCGGAATCATTGGGCGTAAAGAGCGTGTAGGTGGCTCGGTAAGTCCGCTGTGAAAGTCCAGGGCTCAACCCTGGAATGCCGGTGGAAACTGTCGGGCTAGAGTCCGGAAGAGGCGAGTGGAATTCCTGGTGTAGCGGTGAAATGCGCAGATATCAGGAGGAACACCAATGGCGAAGGCAGCTCGCTGGGACGGTACTGACACTGAGACGCGAAAGCGTGGGGAGCAAACAGGATTAGATACCCTGGTAGTCCACGCCGTAAACGATGGGCACTAGGTGTGGGGGGTGTCGACTCCCTCCGTGCCGACGCTAACGCATTAAGTGCCCCGCCTGGGGAGTACGGCCGCAAGGCTAAAACTCAAAGGAATTGACGGGGGCCCGCACAAGCAGCGGAGCATGTGGTTTAATTCGACGCAACGCGAAGAACCTTACCTGGGCTTGACATGTTTCTGACCGCCGTGGAAACACGGCTTCCCTTCGGGGCAGAATCACAGGTGGTGCATGGCTGTCGTCAGCTCGTGTCGTGAGATGTTGGGTTAAGTCCCGCAACGAGCGCAACCCCCGTCGCATGTTGCCAGCATTTAGTTGGGGACTCATGCGAGACTGCCGGTGACAAACCGGAGGAAGGTGGGGATGACGTCAAGTCCTCATGCCCCTTATGTCCAGGGCTACACACGTGCTACATTGGCGCATACAGAGGGTTGCGATACCGCGAGGTGGAGCGGATCCCTTAAAGTGCGTCTCGGTTCGGATTGCAGGCTGAAACTCGCCTGCATGAAGGCGGAGTTGCTAGTAATCGCGGATCAGCATTGCCGCGGTGAATACGTTCCCGGGCCTTGTACACACCGCCCGTCACACCACGGGAGTGAGCAACACCCGAAGCCGGTGGCCTAACCCTTTTGGGATGGAGCCGTCGAAGGTGGGGCTCGTGACTGGGGTGAAGTCGTAACAAGGTAGCCGTAGCGGAAGCTGCGGCTGGATCACCTCCTTTCTAGGGAGCCCTCGTACTGAGGGCACCGACTCGTACCAGGGCTTGCCGCCCGAGTCCCGCATACCGCGGTTCTCAGCCGGCAGCCAATCTGGGCACGAGCGGTTCTTAGAACGTCGACCGGACCTGGCCGGTCGCCCACGTCATGCGCTCTTCGAGTGCATGGACGCGAGGCGACTGCATGCTGTTGAGTTTTGAGAGACCGGCGCGCGTCGCCGGCCGTCTGAGGCCCTTGTGGCCCAGGTGCGCCGGTGCTGTGAGTCAGCCTCCCTGCGGACCTTGAAAACTGCACAGAAACCAATGCAACGGGTATCACCGGGCCGGGATCTCTCGAGATCCCGCCCAAGTAGATCACCGTCAAGATAGTAAGGGCACGAGGTGGATGCCTTGGCACCAAGAGTCGATGAAGGGCGTGAACGGCTGCGATAAGCCGCGGTGAGGCGCTGAATAGCCTTTGACCCGCGGATTCCCGAATGGGTAAACCTAGCGTCGGTAATGCGGCGTTATCCCACGCTGAACACATAGGCGTGTGGAAGACAAGCGGGGGAAGTGAAACATCTCAGTACCCCGAGGAAAGTAAATCAAAAGAGACTCCCCGAGTAGTGGCGAGCGAAAGGGGAAGAGCCCAAACCGAGTACGTGTAAGCAACCACGCGTTGCGTATTCGGGGTTGTAGGGCGCCTGGTCCAGGCCGTGGTTGGCCTGGCGGAAGTTACAAAGACATGTTGTAGTCGAAGCGCGTGGAACCGCGCACCACAGAGGGCAATCGTCCCGTAGACGAAACGACATGACCTTCCGCAGGCGTTCCTGAGTAAGTCCGCTCCCGTGAAACGCGGACTGAATCTGGGGGGACCACCCTCCAAGGCTAAGTACTCCTTGGTGACCGATAGCGGACTAGTACCGTGAGGGAAAGGTGAAAAGTACCCCGGAAGGGGAGTGAAATAGTACCTGAAACCACGTGCCTACAAGCGGTGGGAGCGGACTTGTTCCGTGACCGCGTGCTTTTTGCATAACGAGCCGGCGAGTTACTCGTCTGCGGCAAGGTTAAGCGATGAGCGGAGCCGTAGCGAAAGCGAGTCCGAATAGGGCGATTTAGTCGTAGGCGGTAGACCCGAAGCTGAGCGAGCTACCCATGGGCAGGTTGAAGCGGGGGTAAGACCTCGTGGAGGACCGAACCGACCTAGGTTAAAAACTGGGCGGATGACCTGTGGGTCGGAGTGAAAGGCTAATCAAGCTCAGTGATATCTGGTTCTCTCCGAAATATATTTAGGTATAGCCTCGGATAAATTCCGTGGCGGCCGTAGAGCACTGTTTGGACTAGGGGCCCTACCAGGTTACCGAATTCAGGCAAACTCCGAAGACCGTCACGGCTACTCCGGGAGTCAGTTGCTGGGGGATAAACTTCAGCGTCAAAAGGGAAACAGCCCAGACCGCCAGCTAAGGTCCCCAAGTATTAGCTAAGTGGCAAACGATGTTTGAATGCATAGACAACCAGGAGGTTGGCTTAGAGGCAGCCACCCTTGAAAGAGTGCGTAACAGCTCACTGGTCAAGTGTTCGAGCGCGGATAATGTAACGGGGCTTAAGCTAATCACCGAAGCTGCGGGTGTGTGATGCCTTCGGGCTGATCACGCGGTAGGAGAGCGTTCCGATGCCAGTGAAGCGGCGGCGTAAGCCAGCCGTGGAGGCCTCGGAAGTGAGAATGCCGGCATGAGTAACGAAAGAGGGGTGAGAATCCCCTCCGCCGATTGCCCAAGGATTCCTGAGTAAAGTTCGTCTGCTCAGGGTTAGTCAGGACCTAAGGCGAGGCCGAAAGGCGTAGTCGATGGCCAACGGGTTGATATTCCCGTACCACGTCGCGATCGTTTGACCGATGGGGGGACGAGGAAGGCTATGGGATCCCAGGCGATGGTTGCCCTGGGGTAAGCGTGTAGGGGTGGTTCTAGGTAAATCCGGAACCGCATAACCTGAGGCGCGATGCCAGCTGGCTTTGAGCCGGCGAGTCCCGGATGCCATGCCTCCAAGAAAAGCCTCTAGGGAGATTGCGCGTGCCTGTACCAAAACCGACACAGGTGGGCAAGTGGAGTACACTAAGGTGATCGAGATAACCCTCGTTAAGGAACTCGGCAAAATCGCCCCGTAACTTCGGGATAAGGGGCGCCCCAGTAGGGTGAAACTCTTCGCGAGTGGAGCCCGAGAGGGCCGCAGTGAATAGGTTCAAGCGACTGTTTACCAAAAACACAGGTCTCTGCTAAGTCGTAAGACGACGTATAGGGGCTGACGCCTGCCCGGTGCCGGAAGGTTACGTGGAGGTGTTAGGACTTCGGTTCGAAGCACTGAAACTAAGCCCCGGTAAACGGCGGCCGTAACTATAACGGTCCTAAGGTAGCGAAATTCCTTGTCGGGTAAGTTCCGACCTGCACGAATGGCGTAACGACTTGAACGCTGTCTCAACGAGGGGCTCGGTGAAATTGCAGTCTCGGTGAAGATGCCGAGTACCCGCGGCTAGACGGAAAGACCCCGTGAACCTTTACTACAGCCTGGTATTGGGGTTCGGTCCATTTCGCTCAGGATAGGTGGGAGGCTTGGAAGCACCGGCTGCGGCTGGTGTGGAGCCGTCCTTGAGATACCACCCTTGGTGTATTGGATCTCTAACAGCGCGCCGTGAAACCGGGCGCTAGACAGTGACAGGTGGGTAGTTTGACTGGGGCGGTCGCCTCCCAAAATGTAACGGAGGCGCGCAAAGGTTCCCTCAGCACGGTCGGAAATCGTGCGTAGAGTGTAAAGGCAGTAAGGGAGCTTGACTGTGAGACCGACAGGTCGAGCAGGTACGAAAGTAGGCCTTAGTGATCCGGCGGTAGCAAGTGGAAGCGCCGTCGCTCAACGGACAAAAGGTACTCCGGGGATAACAGGCTTATCGAGCCCAAGAGTCCACATCGACGGCTCGGTTTGGCACCTCGATGTCGGCTCGTCGCATCCTGGGGCTGAAGTTGGTCCCAAGGGTTGGGCTGTTCGCCCATTAAAGCGGTACGCGAGCTGGGTTCAGAACGTCGTGAGACAGTTCGGTCCCTATCTGCCGTGGGCGTTGGAGAGTTGAGAGGATTCGTCCCTAGTACGAGAGGACCGGGATGAACGCACCTCTGGTGTATCTGTTGTCCTGCCAAGGGCATCGCAGGTTAGCTACGTGCGGATCGGATAACCGCTGAAAGCATCTAAGCGGGAAGCCGGCCTCAAGATGAGCTCTCCCACCTCCTCGAGAGGGTAAGACCCCTGGTAGACCACCAGGTTGATAGGCCAGATCTGGAAGGGTGGTAACACCTGTAGGAGACTGGTACTAATGGGTCGAGGGCTTGACGGATACTTTGATATCCGTCTGCATTGGTTCTGTGTGGTTTTGAGGGCCCGCCGGGAGCGGTCTCGCTTGATTTCCGGTGGCTATGGCGAGGGGGAAACACCTCTTCCCTTTCCGAACAGAGCCGTTAAGCCCCTCAGCGCCGATGGTACTTGGCCCGCAAGGGCCTGGGAGAGTAGGTCGCCGCCGGTTTATTTGCGCATCTGACCCCGTTCACGCCTTCGGTGAGCGGGGTCTTTTGCGTTCCGGCGTTGCGGGTCGGTGCGCATCTCCGGTGTGCGCGGTGCGCGCTGCGGTTCGCGCGTGTGCGGGTGCGCCTATCCGGCTCCGATGCGCGGCGATCCGTGCGGTGTGGCTGCACTTGCGTCACGCATACGGGCTCGAACCGCTGCCAACGCGCGGAGCTACCGCGCGCGGCAGCCCGCCGCGAGGCAGCTCGCACGCGGGCGCCGCCGGGATGCGCCAGGCCAGCTGCAACGCACGCCGGCCCCACAACCCGCGCCGGTTTGCCACACTCACACGATGTCTACTTCTTCGAGCCCAACGGCGAGCCGATCACCGAGCAGGGCCTCACGGCGCTGAAGGCCGAGCTCGGGTGAGCTCGAGACGGTGGCGCGCCGCGAGATCGCCGCGCGCATCCTCACCGCCCGCGGTCACGGTGATCTCAAGGAGAACGGCGAGTACCACGCCGCCAAGGAGGATCAGGCGCTGCTCGAGACCCGGATCCTGCGCCTGCGCCAGCGGCTGCGCGGCGCGGTGGTGGTCGAGCCGCGCGACCTCGGGGGACGTGTTCTCCTTCGCGCGGCCGGCCGAGATCCGCGACGAGGGCACCGGTGAGGTCAACGTGTGGACGGTCGTCGGGCCCACCGAGGCGCGACCGCGGGCAAGCTGTCGGTGGAATGCTGCTCGGCCGAGTCGCTCGATCGCCACGAGGCGCTGCTTGACCATCAAGGTCGCGGGCAGACGGTGGACGGCGTCCACGACGTCCGAATGGCGGACGCGCCGCCTGACCATCGCTGCGCATGGTGTGATCGCGGTGACCGGGCTGCGCGCCTATCTGCGGGCCAACCCGCAGGCGCTCGTCCTGCTGGTCATCTGCGTGCGTCCTGGGCCTGGGCACGTTCGTCGCCGTGCTGATCTCGATCGCCGGCTCGGGCAGCACGACGACCGACGGCTACTCCTCGGGCGCGATCCTCGGCCTGCTGCGGCTGACCGCGGCGCCAGCGCGCCGGGCGAACGGCCGCGCGCCGCGCTGCGGGCGCTCAGCGCACCGTGGACCGCCGCGCGGCTCCGGGACTCGGGCGCACGGGGGAGAGGCAGTGAGCGGGCGGCGCGGACACCGAGCCGCGGCGCCGCTCGCAGCTGATGCGGACGGGTCGCCGGTGCGGATGCGGTGCCTGTTCCTCGGGCTCGGGATGACCGAGCATCTCGTCGGCGAGCGTGAGGAGGGCGCGAAGGCGGCGTGCGGAAGAACCAAACATATGTTCGTAAAGGTACGGAGCGCCGCGGACGGAAGCGGGCGATCAACCTACCCGGGGCACCCGACGGCCTGGGGAGTCTCTCGCGCCAGCCGGCCGCGGGCGCGCGAAAAGCCCCTGAATGCACGGGATTAACCGGTCCGCGGAGCAGTCGCGGGACGGCGCGCGAGCTGGGCGGAATCTTGCAGCGGGCGCCGCGGTCAGGATCCGAGCGAGGACCACGCATCGAGCTTGGCCCGGACGCGGTCGACGACCGCCGAGGTGAACTCGGTCGTGCCGGCCGAGCCGCCGAGGTCCGGCGTCTTGACGCCCGCGGCGACCGTCTCCAGGGTCCCCTCGTAGACCGCGCGCGCGGCGCGCTCGCAGGCCGGCGCCGTGGCGGTCGGCGGCGTGGCGCAGGATGGCGCCGCAGGCCAGGATCATCGCCAGCGGGTTGGCCAGGTCCTTACCCCGCAGGGCGGGCGCGGTCCCGTGCGGCGCCTCGGCCATGGCCACCGTCGTGTCGTACTCATCGCCGAAGGCCAGCAGCACCGACTCGGCGCCGGCGATCGAGCCGAACATCGGCAGGATCGAGGTCCGACAGGCAGTCCCCATCGCGGTTCAGCGCCGGGATGACCAGCGGTGCGTCGGTGGCGCCGGAGAGCAGGCCCGCGTAGGTCGCGTCGATCAGCACCGGCCGGTAGTCGACCTCGGGGTGACGCTCGGCGGCGGCGTCCATCTCCTCCTTGAGCATCCCCTCGTAGACCGGGGAGACCGTCCACTTCGGCCCTCCGTACACGCGCGCGCCGAGCTTGGCCGCCTCGCGGAACGCGTACTCGGACACGGCGCGGCAGGTCGAGCGGGTGATCCGCTCGGTGCGGAAGGCGAGCTCGTCGGGGGCGCCCGCCTCGCCCTCGCGCCACTGCTCGGCGCCGTAGGCGTCCTCGACGGCCATCCGCACGACCGAGATCGGATGATGGACGCCGGCGATCGGCGCCACGCCGGGCAGCCGCCGCCCGGTGCGGACGATCACCTTGCCGTCGACGGCCTCGCGCAGGATGCGGTTGGGTGAGCCGACGTCACCGGCGCCCTCGGGCGTGATGGTCGCCGCCTTGAGACCGAGGCCGGCCTCGCGCATGCGCCGCGGCCGCCTCGGTGACCACGCCGTTGTCGGTGGCCCGGCGGTGCTCGAGGCACAGGTCAAAGCGCTCCAGCGACAGCTCCAGCCCGAGCAGCTCGCCGTCGAGCACCCGCAGCGACTGCTCGAGCAGCTCCTGACCGGTCTCATCGCCCTCGAGCACGACGACCGTGACGCGTCATCGGCCTCACGCCGCTCGGGCCGGGATCAGCGCGTCCTGGTGCGCGGCCAGCGCGGCGATGACGGTGGCGAGGTGCTCGTCGAAATCGACCCCGAGCGCGGCGGCGCCCTCGCGCAGGTCGTCGCGGCTCACCGCGGCGGCGAAGGCGGGCGTCTTGAGCTTCTTCTTGACCGACTTGGGCGTCATCCCGTTCAGGCCCTCGGGGCGCACGTAGGCGCAGGCGAGGATGAAGCCCGGACAGCTCGTCGACGGCGAACAGCGCCTTCTCCATCGTCGCTCTCGCGCGGGACGCCCATGAAGTCGGCGTGCGAGGCGACGGCCCGGACCAGCTCGGGCGGATAGCCGCGCGCCTCCAGCTCCTTGACCGCGTAGCGGGGATGACCGGTGCTCCAGGTCGGGATAGCGCTCGTAGTCGAGGTCGTGCAGCAGCCCGGTCTGGCCCCAGAGCTCGACGTCGCCGCCGAAGCGCGGGGCGTAGGCGCGCATCGCCGCCTCGACGGCCAGCATGTGGCGGCGCAGCGAGTCCGATTCCGTCCACTCGCAGAGCAGGTCCCAGGCCTGCGAGCGCGAATTGAGCTCAGGCATGGCCGTTACCCTAGCTCAGCGCTCGGGACAAGCCGAGCCCTCGCGCGACGCCGCCGGCGACGGGATCAGCGTCACAGATCTGCGCCCGTCAGCGGCTAGTCTGAACGCCTCACCGCCGGTCGCAGCCTCCGCGTCCGCCGCAACCCATTCGAGGTCGATTCCCCTGGAGAAATTCGTCATCGAGGGCGGAGTGCCGTTGTCGGGCACGATCACTCCCGCCGGTAACAAGAACGGCGCCCTGCCGATCCTCGCCGCATGCCTGCTCACCGACGATGAGGTCGTGCTGCGCAACGTCCCGCGGATCAGCGACGTCGAGGCCCAGGTCGAGCTGCTGCGCGCGCTGGGCGCGCGCGCGGACTGGCGCAGCGCCAACGAGCTCTGCGTGCAGGCGGCCGACATCGAGACGACCACCGTCAACCGGGAGCTGGCCGAGCGGATCCGGGCGTCCTTCCTGCTCGCCGGACCGCTGCTGGCTCGCTGCGGCCGCGCCACCATGCCCCCGCCGGGCGGCGACGTGATCGGCCGCCGGCGCCTGGAT
Organism: uncultured Solirubrobacterales bacterium; assembly: GCA_963792735.1. GTDB lineage: Bacteria > Actinomycetota > Thermoleophilia > Solirubrobacterales > Solirubrobacteraceae > Palsa-465. The sequence goes on from CAWBXK010000003.1 coordinate 161,105, forward strand.
CCGCATCTGGACGCCTTCCGCGCCCTGGGCGCGACCGTGCGCCACGAGCGCGACATCGACCTCAAGGCTCCGGCGCTGGGCCTGAGTCCCTGCGACTTCCTCATGGACGAGGCCTCGGTGATGGCGACCGAGAACGCGCTCATGGCCGCCGCGCTGACCCGCGGAACGACGGTGATCCGCAATGCCGCCTGCGAGCCCCACGTCCAGGACCTGTCGCGGATGCTCACCGCGATGGGGGCGCAGATCGACGGGATCGGCTCCAACGTGCTCACCGTCCACGGGGCGGCGCGCCTGCGCGGGTGCACCCACCGGATCGCGCCCGACCACATCGAGATCGGCTCGTTCATGGCCCTGGCCGGCGTCACCGGCGGGCGAGCTGGTGGTCAAGGACACCCACCCCGAGGACCTGCGGATGATCCGCCTCGTCTTTGACCGTCTGGGGCTGCGCTCCGAGCAGCGCGACACGGACATCATCGTGCCCGGCGGGCAGGAGATGCACATCCGGCACGACGCCGGGGAGCACACGCCCGACCATCCAGGACGGCATCTGGCCGGCCTTCCCGGCCGACCTGACCAGCATCGCCCTGGCCATGGCCACACAGGCGCACGGCTCGGTGATGATCCACGAGTGGATGTTCGAGAACCGGCTGTTCTTCACGGACAAGCTCGTGCTGATGGGGGCCGCGATCACCATCTGCGATCCGCATCGCGCGATCGTCATCGGCCCGCGCAAGCTGCGCGGAGCCCGTGTCGACTCGCCCGATATCCGCGCCGGGATGGCCATGCTGATGGCCGCGCTGTGCGCCGAGGGCGAGACCGAGATCGGCAACGTCCGGCACATCGACCGCGGCTACGAGCGGATCGACGAGCGCCTGCAGGCTCTGGGCGCACGCATCACCCGTCACGAGGACGCCCCGATCACGGCCTGAGCGGCGCCGGGAGCGTGCGCGTCGCCGGGGTGACCGGCGGACGCGTGACCCCGGTCGCCCCCTAACCTAGAGCGCCAGATGATCGACCGCATCCCCTCCGGGACGCGCGACGTGCTGCCCGACGAGATGCGTGAGCTGCGGGCGCTGACCGACCGCATCCACGACGTGTTCGCGACGGCCGGCTACGGCGAGGTCTCGACCCCGTCCCTTGAATACGAGGGCACCTTCAACCGCTCGGACACGATCGGCCGGCCGGCCTACCGGGTCTTCGATGAGCAGGGCAACGTGCTCATCCTGCGCACCGACATGACCGTCCCGATCGCTCGCCTGGTCGCGACCCGCTACAGCGCGGCCGAGCCCCCTCTGCGCTTCTGCTACTTCGCCCACGCCTACCGCGGGGTCCGGCCCCAGCGCGGGCAGTCCCGCGAGTTCCTGCAGGCCGGAATCGAGCTGATCGGCGTTCCCGGGCCGCAGGGGACCGCCGAGGTGCTGGCCGTGCTGTGCGCGGCGCTCGACGCCGCCGGCCTGCGCGGCTACCGGGTCGGCGTCGGCGACGCCGCGCTGTATCCGGCGCTGCTGGAGAGCCTCGGCGTCGCGGCCGAGCAGCGGGAGCGGATCATCGCCGAGCTGGCCCGGGGCGACTTCGTGGCTGTGGAACACGAGGTGCGCGCGCTCGGCCTCAGCGATGCCGACGCCGAGCTGCTGCTTGACGTGCCCCGGGTCCGGGGCGGGTCCGACATCCTGCTCGACCTCGACGAGCGGCTCCACGACGCGGTTGCCGGAATGCGCGACCTGCGCGACCGGCTCGTGCCCGCGGTCGCCGAGCGGATCATCTTCGACCTCGGCCTGGTGCGCTCGATCGGCTATTACACCGGCGCCGTGTTTCAGGTCTATGACCCCGGATACGGCGTGCCGATCGGCAGCGGCGGGCGCTACGACGAGCTGCTGGGGACCTTCGGGCGCGCGCTGCCCGCCGTCGGCTTCGCGCTGAACGTCGAGCGACTGCACATCGCGCTGACCGGTGAGGAGAACATGGCCACGCGGAGCGCGCCGTGACCGGGCTGCGCATCGCCGTGCCGCGCGGAGCCCTGTTCGCCGACACCCTGGACCGGCTCGACCGCGTCGGAATCGACACCGCCGAGGTCCGGGCCAACGACCGCAAGCTGCTGTTCGCCGATTCGGGCATCGTGACCATGCGCCCGTCCGACGTGCCCACCTACGTCGAGGCCGGCGCCGCCGACATCGGCATCACCGGCAAGGACGTGCTCATGGAGCAGTCCGAGCGCGAGGTCTACGAGCTGATGGACCTTGGCTACGGCCGCTGCGTGATGGTGCTCGCCGGCGAGGACGGGCCTGACCGCGCCGCAGGAGGCCCTGCGCCGCCTCGGCGTCGTCCGGATCGCCACCAAGTACCCGCGGATCGCGGCCCGCCACTTCCTGGACACCGGCCGCCAGGCCGAGATCGTCGAGGTCAAGGGATCGGTCGAGCTGGCCCCCCTCACCGGGCTGGCCGAGGCGATCGTCGACCTCACCGCCACCGGCACGACGCTGCGCGAGAACGGGCTGGTCATCCGCGAGGAGATCGCCGTCTGCACCGCGCGACTGATCGCCAACCCGGTGGCCCACAAGCTGCGGGCGCCGACCATCGACGGGCTCCTGGAGCGACTGCGTGCAGTCTGAGCGCCTCACGCTCACCGGTGATCCCGCGAGCCCTGGCCGCCGAGCTGCGCGCGCTGGTCCCGGCTGGCGCCTCGGTCAGCGATGCGGTGACCGAGATCATCGCGCGGGTGCGAGCCAGCGGCGACGACGCGCTGCGCTACTACACGCGGAAGTTCGACACCGACGGCGGGCAGCCGTCGGCCCTCGAGGTGCCCGCGCCGGAGCTCGACACGGCCGCCGAGCGTCTCTCCGACGACGTCCGGACGGGGCTGGAGATGGCGATCGCCAACGTGCGCCGCGTCTGCGAGGCCGCGCTGAACGCCGACCGGACGGTCAGCTTCGATGGTCACGAGGTGACGATCCGTGAAGCCCCGGTGCGGCGGGCTGCCGTATACGTGCCGGGAGGCCGGGCGCCGTACCCGAGCACGGTGGTCATGGGCACGGTCTGCGCCCGGGTGGCCGGAGTGACGGAGATCGCGGTGTGCTCGCCGCCCGGCCCCGACGGCGAGGTGGACAGCGGCGTGCTCGGGGCCTGCCGGCTGGCCGGCGCGTCTGTGGTCTACCGGATGGGCGGCGCCCACGCGATCGCCGCGCTGGCTTTCGGCACCGAGACGGTGGCCCCCGTCGACGTGATCGTCGGGCCCGGCAACCTCTACGTCCAGGAGGCCAAGCGCCAGGTCTTCGGCCAGGTCGGGATCGACGGCTTCGCCGGGCCCAGCGATCTCGTCCTGATCGCCGCCGACGGCGATCCCGCGGTGCTGGCGCTCGATCTGCTCGCCCAGGCCGAACATGGTGCCGGCTCGCTCGTGGTGGCCGTCTCGGACAATCCCGAGCTGCTGAGAGCGCTGGAGCGAGCACATGGCCGCGGCCCCCGAGACCGGAGCCGTGGCCCGACTGGTTGCGGTGCCGGATATGGAGGCGGCCGGCGCGATCGCCCAGGCCTTCGCCCCCGAGCATCTGCAGCTGGTCGGCGCCGGCGCCGAGGCGCTCTGCGCCCGGGTGACCACGCGCGGGCACGATCCTCGTCGGGCCGTCCAGCGGCACGGCCTTCGGGGACTACATCACGGGCGCCAACCACGTGCTGCCGACCGGAGGGGCGGGACGTTTCGCCTCGGCGCTGACCCCGGCCCACTTCCGCCGGCGCTACACCGTGGTGCGGATCGGCGACGGCGCCGCGGCGCTGGCCAAGGCCGCAGCGCCGATCGCCCGGGCCGAGGGCTTTGAGGAGCATGCGCGTTCGCTCGAGGCCCGGATCGATGAGAATGATCCGGCATGAGACGCACGGCCGAGATCGACCGCCGCACCGCGGAGACCGAGATCCAGCTCACGCTCGCCCTGGACGGGAGCGGCGCGGGCGAGCGCAGCACCGGCGTCGGCTTCTTTGATCACATGCTCGACCTGCTCGCGCGGCACGGGCGGATGGACCTCACCGTCACGGCCCGCGGGGACCTGCAGACGGGCGCCCATCACACCGTCGAGGATGTCGGCATCTGCCTCGGGCAGGCGCTCGACCAGGCCCTCGGGGACCGCGCCCAGATCGTCCGCTACGGCCAGGCCACGGTACCGATGGACGAGTCGCGGGCGGCCTGCGCGATCGACATCTCCGGCCGGGGCCTGTGCGCCTTGGAGGGCGAGCTGCCGCCGGGGGCGATCGGCAACTTCGACCACGAGCTGGCCGAGGAGTTCCTGCGCGCGCTGGCCGCCAACGCGCGGCTGACCCTCCACGTCGCGGTCGAGGCGGGCACCAACGCCCATCACGTGATCGAGGCCGTATTCAAGGCCGTGGCCCGCGCCCTGCGCGCGGCGACCGCGATCGACCCGACGGAGCAGGGCGTTCCGAGCACGAAGGGGACCCTGTCCTGAGCGCAGGCCCGAGCATCGCCGTCCTGGACTACGGCATGGGCAACCGGCGCTCGGTGCAGAAGGCGCTTGAGACGACGGGGGCTCGGGCCACGATCACGCGCGACCCGGCCGAGATCGCGGACGCCGACGGTCTCGTGGTCCCCGGCGTGGGCGCGTTCCCACAGGGCATGCGCAACCTCGCGCAGCTCGGGCTCGACGCCGCGGTGCGCGGGTACGCGCGGCAGCGGTCGTCCCGCTGCTCGGGATCTGCCTCGGCATGCAGCTGCTGTTCGAGACGCTCCGACGAGTTCGACCGCACGCCGGGCCTGGGGCTGATCCCCGGACAGGTCACGCCGCTGCAGTCGCCCGGCCTGCGCATCCCGCACATCGGCTGGAACGTCGTGCGCTTCGAGCGGGCCTCGCCGCTGACCGGCGAGCGACCGGGGGAGGACCGCCCGTTCTACCACGTGCACTCGCTCGCGGCCCGTCCCGAGGATCCCGACGACGTGGTCGCCACCACCGAGTACGGGGAGCGCTTCGTCAGCGTCGTGCAGCGTGGCCACGTCCACGGGGTGCAGTTTCATCCCGAGAAGTCCTCGCGCGACGGGCTGCGCATGCTCGCGGGCTTCGCGGCCCTGTGCGCCGCTGGCGGACGCTGGCGCCGTGCCCGTGGCCGAGGGGCGCGCTCGATGATCCTGCTTCCGGCGATCGACATCCGCGACGGCCACGCGGTCCGGCTGGACCGCGGGGACTTCGACGCCCAGACCACCTACGACGCCGATCCGCTCGATGCCGCCCTGCGCTGGGTCCAGACGGGGGCACGGGCCCTGCATGTCGTCGATCTGGACGGGGCCCGGCACGGTGAGCCGCGCAACCTCGAGCACGTCCGGCGGATCACGGCCGCCGTGGACGTCCCGGTTCAGCTCGGCGGCGGCCTGCGCAGCGCTGATGCCGTCGATGCCGCGGTCGCCGCCGGCGCCACCCGGGTGATCCTCGGGACGGCGGCCTTCCGCGACCAGGACTTCCTGGATGACTGCGTGGCCCGCCACCGCGACCGGGTTGTCGTATCCGTCGACGCCCGCGGTGGCCGGCTGGCCGCCGCGGGGTGGACCGAGCAGACCGACATCCCGATCGAGGCGGCGTTCGCATCGCTGGGGCGCCGCGGCGTGGTGCGGTTCGTGTTCTCCGACATCGATCGCGACGGCATGATGAGCGGTCCTGATCTTGACGCGGTCCGCGCCGCCGCGGCCGCCGTGCGGGGGACCTTCGTCTATTCCGGCGGCGTATCCGCGCTGGAGGACCTCGCGGCGCTGGCCGGCCTTCGCCAGGTCAACCTGACCGGGGTGATCGTCGGCAAGGCCCTGTACGAGGACCGCTTCGACGTGGCCGCAGGTCAGGCCGCGCTCCAGAGCTGAGCGAGATGCACTACAAGCGCGTCATCCCCTGCCTGGACGTCAATGCCGGGCGCGTGGTCAAAGGCGTCGGGTTCGTGGATCTGCGCGATGCCGGGGATCCCGTCGAACTGGCCGCTCGCTACGACGCGGCGGGCGCCGATGAGCTCGTGCTGCTGGACATCACCGCGACCCACGAGAAACGGGAGACGGTGGTCGCCCTGGCCCGCCGCGCGGCGGACGCGATCTTCATCCCGTTCACGATCGGGGGCGGGATCCGCTCGGTGGCCGACGCGCAGGCTGTGCTGGACGCGGGCGCCGACAAGGTGTCGGTCAACTCCGCGGCGCTGGAGCGGCCGGACCTGATCGATGAGCTGGCCGCGAACTTCGGCAGTCAGTCCGTGGTCCTGGCCATCGACGCCAAACGGCGCGTCGATGGGCCTGGCTGGGAGGCGTATCTGGCCGGCGGGCGGACCGCGACCGGTCGCGACGCGGTTGCGTGGGCCCGCGAGGGCGTGGCCCGGGGGGCGGGGGAGATCCTGCTCACCAGCATGGACCGCGACGGCACCAACGCCGGCTACGACCTGGGGCTGACCGCAGACGTGGCCGCGGCGGTCGGAGTGCCGGTGATCGCCTCCGGGGGGGCCGGCGAAATCGCCCATCTCGCCCAGGCGCTGGGCGCCGGCGCTGACGCGGTGCTCTGCGCGTCGATCTTCCACTACGGCCAGCACACCGTGGGCGAGGTCAAGCAGCGTCTCGCCGCCGACGGCATCCCGGTGCGGCCGCCGTCCCCGGAGTGAGGCCCGCGAGCGCCGGCCACGTCGCCGGTCAGGGCCGGCGGGCCGAGACCACGGGCCACGCGGGACGAACCCGCCGCCGTGGGCATTCATGCAGTTATGTGAGGGTGGCGTCCGGGAAAGCCGCGGTTAGGCGGCTTCCTCGACGTAACCGGCAGCCGCGCACGTATCGCAATACGCGGCGGGCGGGACCCGGGGCTCATAGCAGCCGGGCCGGCAGCAGGTGGAGGACCGCTTGGGTCGACCACGACCGATCCGGGCCGCCGCGGCATCCTTGAGCTCCTCGCGCATGCGATCGAGCTCGGCGGCGTGCTCAGAACAGAACCGGCGACCCTTTTCGGCCGGACGCTCACAATGACTTCCACTACGACAACGCATAGACCATGTACAATAGCAGCCCCTTCGGGGTGAGGGCCCGGGTTCGGTCGGCTGCGCCCTGGACCGGGCGGATCCTGGGGTAGAGCCTAGCTCCGTCGCTGCGCGATGCCGGTGAGCCCGGCGCTGTGCGTGGGCGACGCCCGGTGGGCCGCACGCCGATGGGCCCGGGGGACCAAGCGCCGGCGAGCGGGGGCGACCGCGCGGCGGCGGGCCGGAGCCCGACCCGGCAGGAACTGATTGACGGTGCCGTAGCCGTCGACGTAGAGGGCGTGCTGGTCGGCGATGGCGGGTGAGAAGTCGCCGTCGCCGAAGCTGAACACGACCCGGCCGCTCGCCGCGTCCAGGCCGACGGTGCGCCGGATGCGCAGGACCGAGTAGTAGACGACGCCGTCGATGACCACCGCCGCGCCGGAGATGCGCCCCCCGGCGTAGTGACGCCAGCGGACACGCCCCGAGCGGGCGTCAAAGGCGTACAGGTAGCCGTCGTAGGAGCCGACGTAGACCGTCGGCCCGAGCCGCGGCGGATCGGCCACCGCCGCCGCCGCGTACACGTAGGCGCCGGTCGAGGTGGCCCAGGCCAGCGTTCCGTGCTGGGCGCCGAACGAGTACACGCGCCCGTCGGTGTTGCCCATGTACACGCGCCCGTAGGCAACCGCGGGCGTCGCGTAGAACTGTCCCGAGCCGAAGCCGAAATGGGCTCCGTCGGTGCCGACGGACCAGACGGCCTGCCCGTTGACGGCGCGGATCGCGTAGGCGCGGCCCGAGTAGTCGCCGAAGTACAGGACGCCATCGACCAGGGCCGGCCCGCCCTTGATGGCGCCGGAGGCGTGGTAGGTCCAGTACACGTGCCCGTCACGCAGCCGCAGCGCTGTACAGCGTTCCGCCCTGATCTCCGAAGTAGACCGTCTGCCCGGAGATGATCGGCGAGGACTCGCTGCCGGCCGGGATCGGATGCGACCACACCGTGCGTCCCGTCCGCATCGACAGGGCCAGAAAGGCGCCGCCGCCCGGGGCTGATCCCTGCTGGGAGAGCACCGGTAGGACGATCAGGCGGTCGCGGCCGTCGACGGCCGGCGACGCGGCGGCCAGGCTGCCGACCCGGCGGCTCCAGACCGGGCGCCCGTCGGAGGTACGGATGGCGTGCGCGATCCCGTCGTCGCCGAGCATGAACATCGTGCCGTGCCAGATCACGGGCGGGAATTCGAGCAGCGCCTTGGCGTCAAAGCTCCAACCCTGGTGAACCGGCGGGCGCAGGTTCGCCGCAGAGCTGAAGGTGCGCGTGCGGCCGCCGTCATAGCCGTACCAGGGCCAGGCGAAGGTGTCGGCCACGCGACGGGCGGTCTGGGTGGTGCTGCTCGTCGTCGTGGTCGTCGTGCTGGTCGGCTGCGCGAACTTCACCCCAGGGTTGGACACGTTCCCCGGTGCGTGGAGTAGGACGAAGGCGACCAAGCCACCGGCGACGATCAGCACGACCGCGGCCCCGATGAGCCCGCGCCGCAGCAGTCGCCGCGAAGCGGGACTCGGCATGGGCGCTCATGGTAGACGCCGCCGGCTCGCGTACCGCGCCCGGTCAGGGGATCATGCGCAGATGCCCGCGCCCGCCCCGGACCTCGCCCTGGAGCCCGAGCGGCTGGCGGCTCGCCTGTCCGCGCTGCCGGCCGCGCGGCCCCTGCAGGCACTGCGCGACGGGTCTGAGTCCGTGTACCTCGTCGGGGGCGCCGTGCGCGATCTCGCCCTGGGGGGTGCGCCGGCCGAGCTTGACCTGCTGGTCGAGGCCGACGCCGGCATGATCGCCGCGGCGCTGGCTCAGGGTGAACCCGGGGCGGTCCGCACCTTCCCGCGCTTCGGCACGGCGACGGTGACCCTGGACGGCCGGACCTACGACATCGCCCAGGCCCGCACCGAACGCTACCCGGCCCCGGGTGCGCTGCCCGAGGTGACGCCGGGCCGCGCCGGCGAGGACCTGATGCGGCGCGACTTCACGGTCAACGCGATCGCGCTGGGGATCGCCGGGCAGGCCCGGGGTCGGCTGCTCAGCGTCCCCGGTGCCCACGCCGACCTGGCCGCGGGGCGCCTGCGGGTGCTGCATCCGGACAGCTTCCGCGATGACCCCACCCGGGTGCTGCGCCTGGCCCGCTACGCCGCCCGGCTCGGTTTCGACATCGATCCCGCGACGCGGGACTACGCCACCGCGGCCGTGGCGCGGGGCGCCCTGGACACCCTGTCGGGATCGCGGATCGGCGCCGAGCTCGTCCTGCTGACCGCCGAGCCTGACCCCGTGGCGGCCTTCTGCACCCTGGGGGCGCTGGGGGCCGGAGCCGCGCTCGCGCCCGGCTTCGGGATCCGAGACGTCGCGGCCGCGCACCGCGCACTCGGGCTGCTCCCGGCCGACGGCGACCGCACGATCTCGGTGCTCGGCACCGCGCTGCTGAGCGTGCCGGCGGCGGCGCGCGCAGCGTCTCCTTCAGCGGCTCGGGCTCGCGTCCGGGCGCCGCGATGCCATCGCGGCGATCGCCGCCGGCGCCGCCGACCTGGCCGACGGCGCTGCGCCTGGCCCGGACCCCGTCTGAGATCGCGGCCGCGGTCGGCGGAGCCTCGCCCGAGGCCGTCGCGGTGGCCGGCGGTCTGGACCGCGGGGCCGAAGCGGGGGCCCGGACGTGGCTGGCCGAGCTTCGCCACGTCACCCTGAGCATCACCGGCGATGACCTGATCGCCGCCGGCCTGCCCGCCGGTCCCGCGATCGGGGCCGGGCTGGCGGCCGCCCGGGGCGCCGTCATGGACGGCCGCGCCGTGGGCCGGGAGGCCGAGCTGTCGGAGGCGATCCGGGCAGCGTTAGCCTAGGCCGGATGGCGACTGCGGCCCGGACCGCGGCCCCCGCGCCGTTTCAGCGCTGGGGCCCGCACCACCTGATCGATCTGCCCGGCGCTCGGGTCGTGTTCACCACCCGCGACGGCGGGGTCTCAACGGGGCCCTACGCCACGCTGAACCTGGGTTTTCTCACCGATGACCGAGCCCGCGGCCGTTCGCGAGAACCGCACGCGCCTCGAGACGGAGTTCGGCGTGCGGCTCGGGTTCGTCCACCAGGTCCACGGGGCCGATGTGCGCCGGCTGAGCGCGGCCGACGCCGAACGTGAGCGGCGGGACGGCGTCGGCAGCCTCACCCGCGCCGACGGCCAGGTGACCACCGATCCCGGGCTCGCCGCGGCCGCCCTGGCCGCCGACTGCCTGCCCGTCGCCATCGCGGCCGACGGAGCGGTGGCCATGCTTCACGCCGGCTGGCGCGGACTGCGATCAGGGCGTGATCGCCGCCGGCGTCGCCGCGCTGCGCCGCGCCGGCGGCCAGGGAGCGCTCAGCGCGGCGATCGGCCCCGGCGCGGGCCCGTGCTGTTACGAGGTCGGCGAGGAGGTCCACGCCGCCTTCGCTGACCTGCCCGGCGAGGTCCACGCCGGCCGTCACCTCGACCTGCCCGCCATCGCGCGCCACCGGCTCACGGCCGCCGGCGTGCCGACCGTCCACGCGATCGGGCTGTGCACGATGTGCTCGGGCCCGGACCGGTTCTTCTCTCACCGGCGCGATCACGGCGTCACCGGTCGCCAGGCGGGAATCGCGTGGCCCCGCGCCTGATCACCGGGGTGACGGCGGCGATCGTGGCCGCCAACCTCGAGCGTGTGCGCGAGCGGATCGCGACGGCGGGCGCCGATCCCGGAGCGGTCGAGATCCTGGCCGCGGTCAAGTACCTCTCGCCGGACGCGCTGCCCGCGCTGGTCAGCGCCGGGGTCACCGCGGTGGGGGAGAACCGCGCGCAGGAACTGACCCGCAAGCGCGAGGCGCCCGGGGCCGAGTCACTGACCTGGGACTTCATCGGCCAGCTGCAGAGCCGAAAGGTCCGCGACATCCTGCCCCAGGTCCGCTACGTGCACTCGGTCGCCTCGGACTCGGTGCTGGAGCAGCTGCGCCGCCATGGCGACGACTCGACCCGGGTGCTGGTCGAGGTCAACGTGGCCGGCGAGGCGGGCAAGGACGGGGTCGCGCCCGCGGACCTACCGGCCTTCCTCGAACGCTGTCCGGTCGCCGTGGTGGGCCTGATGACGATGCCGCCGCTGGCCCGTGACCCGGACGACAACCGCCGGCACTTCGCCGCCCTGCGGGCTCTGGCCGAGCGGCACGGCCTGAGAGAGCTCTCCATGGGCACCAGCCAGGACTATCCCGCGGCCGTGGCCGAAGGGGCTACGATCGTGCGACTGGGCTCGACCCTGTACGAGGGCGCGTCATAATCACCCTCATCGACGGCAGGGAAACGCCCGCCGTGAACGAACCAGACCGCTGATGGCCTTCCGAGACACATGGCACCGCACGCTCGTCTACTTCGGCCTGGCCGAGGACGAGCACTACGAGGACGACGATCTCTATCCCGAGCCCGAGCCCGAGGCTCAGCTCGAGGACAGCTACCGCGAACGGCCCAACGTCCGCAAGCTGGCCACGCGCCGCCGGCGCGACGAGATCGACGACATCTTCGCCGACGACGCCGTTTCCGAGCGGCGCACGACCTCGCTGCGCGCGGTGGCCGGCGCCGCGGGCCGGCAACGGTCGCGCCGCCGCGACGGCGACGTGCGCGTCCACTTCGTCGCCCCCAAGAGCTTCAACGACGTCCAGGACGTGGCCGACAAGTTCAAGGACGCGATCCCGGTGATCCTCAACCTCCAGGGCACCGACACCGATCTGTCCAAGCGGCTGATCGACTTCTCCAGCGGGCTCACCTACGCGATGGACGGCGGGATGCAGCGGATCGCCGACAAGGTCTTCCTGCTCACCCCGCGCAACGTCGAGGTCTCCGCCGAGGAGCGCGCGCGCCTCGTCGAGAAGGGCTTCTTCAACCAGTCCTGAGGCACGGCGGCCGGGCGCGGCAGTGACGCAGGTACATTCTCCTGCATGCGCGTCGGACTGATCGGAGCAGGCAACATGGCGCGGGCGATGGCCCGCGGGTGGGGCGATCCGGTGCTGTGCTCCGACGCCGGCTCGGGCCGGGCGCAGGCTCTGGCCCAGGAGCTCGGCGGGCGGGCCGTCGAGCAACGCCGAGGTCGCGCAGGGATCCGACGTCGTCTTTCTCTGCCACAAGCCGTACCAGCTCCACGACGTCGCTGAGGAGATCCGCTCCGCACGTCAAGGCGATCGCCTCGGTGCTGGGCGGAGGGCTCGGTCTGGCCGACGTGCAGGCGCGCCTATCCCGGCATCCCGGTCGTGCTCGTGATGCCCAACACTCCGGTCGAGGTCGGCTGCGGCGTCGTGCTGTTCGCGACCGGCGACGGCGTCGGCCCCGAGCTCGAGGCCGAGCTGATCGCGCTGCTCGAGCGCCTGGGCTCGGTCGTGCCCACGGCGGAGCGCGAGATGGGCGATCGCCGCCTCGATCACTCGGTCGGGCCCGCCTACCAGGCTCTGCTCGTCGAGGCTCAGGTCGACGCCGCCGTCCGCCATGGCCTGGCGCCCGCCCTGGCCTCGCGGCTCGTGCTGGAGACGATGACCGGCACCGCCGCGCTGCTGGCCGCCCGCGAGGGCGACACGCTCGCCGTCCGCCGCGAGGTCACCTCCCCGGCCGGATCGACCGCGCGCGGGCTGGACGCCCTGGAGCGCGCCGGCATCCGCAGCGCCTTCTCCGACGCCATGGACCGGGTCCAGGGGACGCGCGCGCCATGATCGCGCTCGCCGTCGGCCGCGGTCGACGTCGCCAACTACGTCAGCGCGCTGTTCACCGTCTACATCGTCCTGATCTTCGTCTACCTGCTGCGTCAACCTGATGCTGTCCTTCGGCGTGCGCCCCCCGTACTCGCGCTGGTCAGACGCGCTGCTGGGCTTCCTGCGCGACGTCGCGGAGCCGTATCTGCGTGTCTTCCGCCGGCTGCTGCCCGCGATGGGCGGCTTCGACTTCACGCCGATGATCGCGATCATCGTCCTGTACGTCGCGCGGACGGTCGTGCGTCAATGTCATCGCCGGCTGAGACGCGCTCGGAGCCGGTCGCGGCGCGCCAGCGGATGAGCCCGCGACGGCAGCGCCGGTCGCGCGACGCATGCCCGGGCGGCTCGCCCTGGGCCGCGCGCTGGCCGTGCTCGTCGTCGTGTTCGGGCTCGACCGCCTGACCAAGCATCTCGTCGTCACCGGGATCCCGGTCGGCGAGACGCACAAGTTCCTGCCCGCGATCTCGCTGGTCCACGTCCGCAACAACGGGGTCGCGTTCGGCTTTCTGGCCGGCGGCGGCGCGATCGTGCTCGTGATCACCCTGGCCGCGCTGACCGCGCTGGTCGCCTACTTGCTGTGGCGGCCCGAGCGCCCGCTGCTGTGGCTGCCGACCGGGATGCTGCTCGGCGGCGCGGTCGGCAACCTGTTCGACCGCATCGCATCCGGCGCGGTCACCGACTTCATCAAGTTCCCGCTGTGGCCGGCCTTCAACCTGGCCGACACGTCGATCACCTTCGGGGTGTTCGTGCTGCTCTACGTGCTCGAGGGGCCCGCGCCGTGCGCCGCGCCGAGACCGGCGTGAGCGAGCTCCGCGTTCCCGCGCGAGGCGGCCGGAACCCGGCTGGACCGCTTCCTGGCCGAGCCGCTGGGCTCCCGCGCCCAGGCCCAGGCGCTGATCGACGCCGGCGCGGTCACCGTCGACGGACAGGTCGCGCGCCAAGCGTCACGCGCTCGCCGGCGGTGAGCTGATCGACATCGCAGCGCCCGAGCCCGCGCCGGCGCCGACGGCGGCCGAGCCGGTGCCGTACACGGTCGCCTACGAGGACGAGCACCTGCTGGTCGTCGACAAGCCGGCCGGGGTCGTCGTGCACCCGGCCCGCGGCCACCGCACCGGGAACCCTCGCGCAGGCCCTCGCCGCCCACGGGGCGGGCGGCGGCGAGCCCTGGCGGGCGGGGATCGTGCACCGCCTGGACCGCGACACCTCCGGCCTGCTCGTGGTGGCCAAGCAGCGACGAGGTCCATCGCGCGCTCAAGGCGCTGCTCGCCGAGCGCGAGCTGCGGCGCGAGTACCTGGCGCTGGTCGACGGGCATCCCGAGGCGCGCACCGGGACGATCGACGCCCCGATCGGCCGCGACCGCCGCGACCGCGTGCTGATGTCGATCGACACCGACGAGCCGCGCGAGGCCCGCACGCATTTCGAGATCGAGCGGGTCCTGCCCGACGCCGCGCTGCTCCGGGTCGTCGCTGGACACCGGCCGCACCCATCAGATCCGGGTGCACCTGGCGGCGATCGGGCACCCGGTCTGCGGCGATCCCCAGTACGGCGTCGCGCGGGCGCCTACGGGCTGACGCGCCAGTTCCTGCACGCCGCGCGGCTCGCGTTCCCGCACCCGGTGACCGGGCGCACGCGGTCGACGTCAGCTCGCCGCTGCCCGGCGGACCTGGTCGCGGCGCTGCGCTGCGAGCGCGCCGGCACGGCGCAGGCCGAAAAAGCGGCGGGGCGGCCCGTCCAAAGCCGCCCCGCCGCACTGCATGCGAACCGATCCACCGGAGGTAGGGGAAGGGGGTTCGGTTCGCGGGGCGACCGTCTCCGGGTAGGGATGAAGGACACGCCGCTGATCTCTGAAACGCCGGGTCGGCGGAAAACTTGCGTAGACTCGTGACGGACTCATTCCCTCGATCCCGGTGGTGCGAGCCGCGACCCTGCCCGGTACATCGACCGGGACCGCGGAGTCACCGGCCTGCGGGCCGTACCGAACCACAAACCAAGGGAGCAGTAACCGTGGCTCAAGTCGGAATCAAGGAGCTGCTGGAGGCCGGCGTGCATTTCGGCCACCAGACACGCCGCTGGAACCCCAAGATGCGCCGCTTCATCTTCGGTGAGCGCGATGGCATCTACATCATCGATCTGCTGCAGACCGAGGCGCTGCTGGAGCAACGCCCGCGACTTCGCCGCCGAACGTCGCCCGCCGGGGCGGCACCGTGCTGTTCGTCGGCACCAAGAAGCAGGCCCGCGACGCGGTCAAGGACGATCGCCGAGGCGGCGGACATGCCCTACGTCAACCACCGCTGGCTGGGTGGTCTGCTGACCAACTTCCAGACCATCACGCAGCGGATCAAGCGCCTGCACGACCTCGAGCGCTACGAGACCGAGGGCCAGCTGCAGCTGCTGCCGACCCGCGAGCGGATGGCCGCGCAGGCCGACCTGGCCAAGCTGCGCGCCAACCTCGGCGGCGTCAAGAACATGCAGCGCGTGCCCGACGCGGTGTTCGTGATCGACCTCAAGACCGAGGCGATCGCCGTCGCGCGAGGCCCAGCGCCTGCGGATCCCGATCATCGGCCTCGTCGACACCAACTGCGACCCCGAGGGGATCGACTTCGTGATCCCCGGCAACGACGACGCGATCCGCTCGTGCGCGGCGATCACCGGCGCGATCGGCGACGTCGTCGCCGAGGGCCACGGCGTCTTCCGCGCCGAGGAGGAGGCCGCGCGCCTCGAGCGCGAGCGCCGCGAGGCCGAGGAGCGGGCCCGTCGCGAGGCCGAGGAGCAGGCTCGCCGCGAGGCGGAGGAGCAGGCTCGGCGCGAGGCCGAGGAGCAGGCGCGCCTCGAGGCCGAGGAGCAGGCCCGGCAGGCAGGCCGGCCGCGCAGCCGCGCAGGCCCAGCCGCGCCGCGCGCCGCACCGAGCCCGCCGGCCGCGCCGGCAGCCCGCACCGCGGCCCCGGCGCCGCACCGGCAGCGCCCGAGCCGCGCCGGCCGGCCTGAAGCCCGCGCCGGCCGCCCGAGCCGGCGGCCGCCCCGCAGCCCCCGGCCGAGCCGCCGGCCTCCGAGGCCGCCGGCCGCGCCCGCCGGCCCCCGAGCCGTGCCGGCTCAGGCCGCCGCCGAGCCGAGCCGGCCCCGGCCGAGCCGCGCCGCGCCCGCCGAGCCCGAGCCGGCGCCGAGCCCGAGCCCGCGGCAGCCCGGCCGGCGCCCGACAGCCCGAGCCGAGCCGCCGCGCCGAGCCGCCCCGGCCGCCGGCGAGACGCAGCCGAGGAGGAGCCGGCATGAGCGCGGTCACCGCCAAGGACGTCAAGGCGCTGCGCGACCGCACCGGCGCGGGCATGCTCGCCTGCCGCGACGCGCTGAGCGAGGCCGGCGGCGACCTCGAGAAGGCCGTCGAGCTGCTGCGCACGCGCGGCGAGGCTCAGGCCGCCAAGCGCGCCGGCGCCGAGGCCCGCGAGGGCGTCGTGCAGAGCCTACATCCACTCCGGCGGCAAGATCGGCGTGCTGGTCGAGGTCGACTGCCAGACCGACTTCGTGGCCCGCAACGAGAAGTTCGTCGAGTTCGCCCGCGACCTCGCCCTGCACATCGCGGCCGCCGCGCCCGCTGGCCGTCAGCGAGGACGACGTGCCCGCCGAGGACCGCGAGCGCGAGAAGCGGATCGCCACCGAGCAGGCGGCCGACCGGCCCGAGAACGTCCGCGAGCGGATCGTCACGGGCAAGCTCGACAAGTGGCTCGACGAGGTCGTGCTGCTGCGCCAGAAGCACGTCAACGAGGACAAGCACGGCGGCAAGACGATCGAGGAGCTGCGCACCGAGCTGTCGGCCGAGACGCGGGAGAACGTCGTCATCCGCCGCTTCGCCCGGTTCGCCGTCGGCGGCTGAGCGGTCGAGCCGGTGTCGGCGGATCAGGCCAGCCGCCCGCCGCGCCCGGCGGCCCGCCGGCGTACCGGCGGATCCTGCTCAAGCTCTCCGGCGAGGCGCTGATGGGCGAGCTGGACTACGGGACCGATCCCGACGCGGGTCGAGGCGATCGCCCGCGAGGTCGCGGCCGATCCAGCAGCCGCGGCGTCGAGGTGGCGATCGTCGTCGGCGGCGGCAACATCTACCGCGGCCTGAAGGCCGCGGCCGCGGGCATGGACCGGGCGACCGGCGACTACATGGGCATGCTGGCCACCGTGCTCAACGCGCTGGCCCTGCAGGACGCGCTGGAGAAGGAGGGCGTGGCCACCCGCGTCCAGTCGGCGATCACCATCTCCGAGGTCGCCGAGCCCTACATCCGCCGGCGGGCGATGCGCCACCTGGAGAAGGGGCGGGTCGTGATCTTCGCCGCCGGGACCGGCAACCCGTTCTTCACCACCGACACGGCCGCTGCGCTGCGCGCGGCCGAGCTCCACGCCGAGATCATCCTGATGGCCAAGAACGGCGTCGAGGGCGTCTACACCGCCGACCCGGCCGAACGACCCCGACGCGCGAGTTCATCCCCGAGATCACCCACAAGGAGGCGCTGACCCGCGGGCCTGCAGGTGATGGACTCGACCGCGTTCGCGCTGTGCATGGACAACAACCTGCCGATCGTCGTCTTCAACATGGCCGACGCAGCGCAACATCGACAAGATAGTGTCCGGCGAGCGAGTGGGCACGTTGGTGAGGACAGCCGAATGAGCGAGATGATCGACGAGCTGCTGGCCGACGCGCGGGAGCGGATGGCCAAGTCGGTGCGAGTCGACCCGCCACGAGTTCGGCTCGGTGCGCACCGGCCGCGCCAGCCCGGCGCTGCTCGACCGCGATCATCGTCGACTACTACGGCGCGCGCGACGCCGCTCAAGCAGCTGGCCACGATCACCGCGCCCGAGGCGCGGCTGCTCACCGATCCAGCCCTACGACAAGAGCTCGATCAAGGCGATCGAGCGGGCGATCCTCGAGTCCGACGTCGGCCTGACGCCGTCCAACGACGGCAACGTGATCCGGCTCGGCGATCCCCGAGCTGACCGAGGAGCGCCGCCGCCAGCTGGTCAAGGTGGTGCGCAACATCGCCGAGGAGGGCCGGGTGGCGATCCGCAACGTCCGCCGCGACGTGATGCACGACCTGCGCGAGCTCAAGGAGGCCGGCGAGGCCGGCTCCGACGACGAGCACCGCGCCGAGGTCGAGCTGCAGAAGGTCGACCGACGCGCGGATCGCCGAGCTCGACGAGCTGCTCAAGCCAAGGAAGAAGAGATCCTCGAGGTCTGAGCCGATGGGCTCGACGCGGATCCGACCGGGCCCGGCGAGGGGACGGCCGAGCCGGGCGAGCGCCCGCGCTACGTCGCGATCATCACCGACGGCAACGGCCGCTGGGCCCAGCGCGCGCGGGCTGCCGGTCGTGGCCGGCCACGAGGCCGGCGCCGACACCGTCAAGGCGCGCCTGCGCGACGCCGTCGAGCTCGGGGTCGAGCGAGCTGACCGTGTACTCGTTCTCGACCGAGAACTGGTCGCGCGCCGAGGACGAGGTGGCGGCGCTGATGGAGATGTTCGCGCGCCGGATCGAGGTCGAGACGCCCGAGCTGCACGCCGAGGGCGTGCGGATGCGCTTCATCGGCCGCCGCAGCGCGCCCGTCGCCGCCGGAGCTGGTCGAGCGGATGGAGTGGGCCGAGGCAGCTGACCGCGCGGCAACGACCGGATCACGCTGTTCGTCGCCTTCAACTACGGCGGCCGGGCGGAGATCGTCGATGCGGCGCGAACCTTTACCGGAAGCGACCGAGGACGAGTTCCGCGCCCACCTCTACGCCCCCGACATGCACGACCCCGACCTGATCATCCGCACCAGCGGCGAGCAGCGGATCTCCAACTACCTGCTGTGGCAGGCGGCCTACTCCGAGCTCGTGTTCCGCGACGAGCTGTGGCCGGACTTCTCGCGCGAGGCGTTCGAGGAGACGCCTGGACGAGTTCGCCGCCCGGCGCCGCCGCTTCGGGGGGCGCTGATGTCCGCCGGACGCGGCGCGCTCCGGGCGGGCGAGCGCGGCGCCGCGCTCGCCGGCGACGGCGGCCGACCGGGAGCGGCGCGCCGCCCGGCCGGCGTACGACGACGAGCCGGCGCCGCGGACGCGCGGCGACCGCGGCCCGGTCGCGCCCGCCGCGGCGCGCGCCGCGAGCCGGCGCGCCGCTCGCGGCCGCGCTCGGACCTGCTCGCCCGGGTGCTGGTCGCCGTCCCGGCCGCCGTCGTGGCGATCGTCTTCGTCGACCTCGGCGGGCTGCGCCTTCGCGCTGTTCATGATCGCCGCCGGCGGGGTCTGCCTGCACGAGCTCTACCGGATGCTCGGCCGCTGGCGGCCGGTGCCGCCGGTCGGCTTCGCGGCGCTGGCGGCGATGGTCTCGCCGCTCGCTACGGCACGCAGCACGGATGTGCTGGAGATCGGCGTCGCGGCCCTCCCCGTCGCCTTCCTGCCGTGATCGCCGCGCCCCGGCCAGCGGCGCCGCGACGGTGTCGATCGCCGGGACGCTGCTCGGGGTGTACTGGCTCGGCTTCGCCTTCGCCCACGCGGTGCTGCTGCGCCAGCTGCCCCACGGCGGCGGGATGATCATCGACATCCTGGTCGGGACGTTCCTCGCCGACACGGCGGCCTACCTCGGCGGCCGGCTGTTCGGCCGCCGGCCGCTGGCCCCGACGATCTCGCCCAACAAGACGGTCGAGGGCCTGTTCTGCGGGATGCTGATCGCCATCGTCGCGGTGTTCTTCGCCGGGCTCTACCAGGACTGGCTGACCCAGGGCGACGCGCTGCTGCTCGGTCTCGCCGTCGCCGTGCTCGGCCCGCTCGGCGACCTGTTCGAGTCGCTGGTCAAGCGCGATGCCGGCGCCAAGGACTCGGGCGGCGTGTTCGGCGCCCACGGCGGGGCGCTGGACCGTCTCGACGCGGTCATCTTCACGGTCGTGGCCGGCTACTACATGTGGCTCGGCGTCCTGCACTAGCCCGCGCCGAACCTACAATCGACGCGTGCCCCGCCGCGTCGTCATCCTCGGCTCCACCGGCTCGATCGGCGTCCAGGCCCTGGACGTGATCGCGGCCGCGCCCGCCGGCAGCTTCGAGGTCGTCGGCCTGAGCGCCGGCTCCGACGTGGGAGCCGCTGCTCGCGCAGGCGCAGGCGCACCGGCGTGGGGCGGATCGCCCTGGCCGATCCCGACGCGGCCGCGCGGGCGGGCGAGAGCTGGACCGACGGCGAGGTGCTGGCCGGCCCCGACGGGCTGGTCAGCCTGATCACCGAGTCCGCGCTGCGACCTGGTCCTCAACGCGATCGTCGGCTCGGCCGGGCTGGTGCCGCACGGTCGCGGCGCTGGGCGAGGGGATCGACCTCGCGCTGGCCAACAAGGAGTCGCTGGTCGTCGGCGGCGAGCTGGTCACGCAGCTGGCCGAGGCGACGGGCGCCGCGATCATCCCGGTCGACTCCGAGCACTCCGCCCTGCACCAGCTGCTGGCCGGCGAGCGGCCGGGCACGGTCGACCGGCTGATCCTGACCGCCTCCGGCGGGCCGTTCCGCGGCCGCACGCGCCGACGAGCTCGCAGACGGTGACCATCGAGCAGGCGCTGGCCCACCCGACCTGGGCGATGGGCGGCAAGATCACGATCGACTCGGCCACGCTGATGAACAAGGGCCTCGAGCTGATCGAGGCCCACCACCTGTTCGGCACGCCCTACGAGCAGATCGACGTCGTCGTGCACCCGCAGTCGATCATCCACAGCCTGATCCAGCTCTGCGACGGCGCCACGCTGGCCCACCTCGGCTATCCGGACATGCGCGTGCCGATCTCCTACGCGCTGCACTACCCCGAGCGCGTCGACGTGCCCGCGTGCGCGCCGCTGGACCTCGCCGAGCTCGGCGCGCTGACCTTCGAGGCGGTCGACGCCGAGACCTTCGCCTGCCTGCGGCTGGCCCGCGAGGCCGGCGCGGGCCGGGGGGACCGCGCCGTGCACGCTCAACGCCGCCAACGAGGTGGCCGTGCACGCCTTCCTCGGCGGGCGGCTGCGCTTCCTGGACATCGCGGCGGTGATCGAGGAGACGCTGACCGAGCTGCCCGCCGAGCCGGTCCACTCCTTCGACGTCGCTGGCCGCCGCCGACGGCGAGGCGCGGCGGGTGGCCGGCGAGCTCGTCGCCGCCCGGGCCGGGCGCTGATGCGGCGCTCACGCCGTCTTCATCGGCCGACAAGCTCGGCTTGACACACTGAGCCTGTGTCCTACGTCCTCGCCTTCCTCGGCTTCGCCGCGCTGATCATCCTGCACGAGGCCGGCCACTTCGTGGCCGCCAAGGCCGTGGGGATGCGCGTCGAGCGCTTCTCGCTGTTCTTCGGCCCGCTGCTGGTCAAGTTCCGCCGCGGGGAGACCGAGTACGGGATCGGCCCGATCCCGCTGGGCGGCTACGTGAAGATCACCGGGATGAACCCCAACGAGGACATGCCGGCGGAGGTCCGGCCGCGCGCCTACTACAACCAGCCGGTGTGGAAGCGGGTCGTGGTCATCCTGGCCGGGCCGGTGGTCAACCTCGCTGATCGCCTTCGTGATCGTCTGGATCCTGCTGCTGTCCCACGGCGAGGTGGGCGGCCCGACCACGCGCCGTGCAGGCGGTGGTGCCCAGGACGCCGGCCGCCGCGGTGCTCAAGCCCGGCGACAAGATCGTCGTCGGTCGACGGCGTCCGGGCTGCGCGGCGGCGCTGCGCACGCGAATCGGCGCCCACCGCTGCGCGGGCACGCCCGGTCGGCGGGCTGCCGCTCGGCCACGCCGGCTGACGCTCGTCGTGCGCCGCGACGGCCGGCTGCTGACCCTGCACGTGCGGCCGGCGCTACGCCGCCGCGGCCAAGCGCATGCAGCTCGGCTTCGCGTTCGGCACCGTGGTCCTGCATCCCGGGCGCGGTCAGCGCCGCCGGCACGACGGTCTCGCGATCTGGCCTCGGTGACGGCACGAACCGTCTCGACGATCGTGCGGGTCTTCGAGCCGCCAGGAGCGCCGCCAGCTGCACGGCGTGGTCGGTGGCTACCGGTGACCCAGCAGTCGTTCGCCACCAGCGCCACCGCGCGCGTTCTACGGTGCTGGCGCTGATCTCGCTGTCGCTCGGGCGTGATCAACCTGTTCCCGTTCCTGCCCCTGGACGGCGGCCACATCTTCTGGGCGGTGGCCGAGAAGGTGCGCGGCCGGCGGATCTCCTTCGCGGTCATGGAGCGCGCCGGCGCTGGTCGGCTTCGTGCTGATCATCATGCTGTTCTTCGTCGGCCTGAGCAACGACATCTCCGCGCTCGGCTCCGGCGGCGGGCTCACCGCGCGCTGAGCGACCGGCTGCGGCTCGATTGAAGTAGCGTTCGCGGCCGGAGCAGGAGTCTTTCGGTCTCGAGGAGGAGAGCATGGCCAGCACGCACGACGGTCGCCGGACGCCGGTCGGGCGGTCGACGCCGCGACGCTGACCGAGGCGCTGCGGCGCACGGCGTCGCAACCATCCCGACGTCGTGGCCGTGCGCACGCCCGACGACAGCGTCTCGCTGACCTGGGCGCAGCTGCTGCAGCGCGTCGACGCGATCGCCGGCGGCCTGGCCGGTCTCGGCGTCGGGCGCGGTGACAGCGTGGCCATCATGCTCTCCAACCGCCCCGAGTTCCACCTCGTCGATCTGGCCGCGGTGATGCTCGGGGCGACCCCGTTCTCGATCTACACGACCTATCCCGCCGAGGAGATCGAGTACCTGATCACCGACTCCGGGGCCAAGGTGGCGATCGTCGAGCAGGCGTTCCTGGACGCGATGCTGCGCCGCGCGCGAGAACCTGCCCGGCCTCGAGCACGTGATCGTCGTCGACGGCGAGGCGCCCGAGGGAACGCTGGCGCTGGCCGACGTCGAGGGAGCCAACCCGGACTTCGACGTGGCCGCGGCGGCCGCCGAGGTCACCCCCGACGACGTGCTGACGCTGATCTACACCTCGGGCACGACCGGTCACCCCAAGGGCGTGCAGCTGACCCACCACGCGGTCATGTTCACCGTCCGGCAGATCGCGCAGATCATCGACTTCCCGCCCGGCTCGCGGGTCATCTCGTGGCTGCCCTCGGCCCACATCGCCGAGCGCAACGCGCACCACTACATCCCGGTCGTGTTCGCCGGGACGATCACCTGCGCGCCCGAACCCGCGCAGGTCGCTGTCCTACCTGCCCCAGGTGCGGCCCAACTGGTTCTTCGCCGTGCCCCGCATCTGGGAGAAGCTCAAGGCGGGCCTGGAGGCGATGCAGGCCGCCCAGCCCGAGGAGCAGGTGCGCTCCGGTGCGCGAGGCGCTGGCGGCCTCGCTCGCAGCGGGTCCGGCTGCGCCAGCGCGGCGAGCCGGTGCCCGACGAGCTCGAGGCCCAGGTCGCCGCAGGCCGACGCGAACCTGTTCTCCAAGCTGCGCGAGATGCTCGGCCTCGACCAGGCGCTGGCGGTCAACGTCGGCGCCGCCCCGACCCCGGTCGACGTGCTCGAGTTCTTCCACGCGATCGGGATCGAGCTGGCGGAGCTGTGGGGCATGTCCGAGACCTGCGGCATCGGCGCGGTCAACCGGCCCGGCGAGGTCAAGATCGGCACGGTCGGCCCGGCCGTCGCCCGGGGTCGAGCTCAAGCTCGCGCAGGACGGCGAGGTCCTGTGCCGCGGGGAGTTCATGATGACCGGCTACCGCAACCAGCCCGAGAAGACCGCCGAGGCGCTCGACGCCGACGGCTGGCTGCACACCGGCGACATCGGCGAGATCGACGACGACGGCTTCCTGAAGATCGTCGACCGCAAGAAGGAGCTGATCATCAACGCCGCCGGCAAGAACATGTCCCCGGCCAACATCGAGGCGGCGCTGAAGTCCGGTCAGCCCGCTGATCGGCCAGGCCTGCTGCATCGGCGACCGCCGGCCCTACAACACGGCGCTGATCGTGCTCGACGCCGACTTCGCGCCCGCAGTGGGCGGCCAGCAACGGTCTCGAGGACGTCGCCGCTCGAGGAGCTCGCGCGCGAGCCCGAGGTGCTCGCCGCCGTTCAGGCGGGCGTCGACGCGGCCAACGCGCGGC
Organism: uncultured Solirubrobacterales bacterium; assembly: GCA_963792735.1. Classification (GTDB taxonomy): domain Bacteria; phylum Actinomycetota; class Thermoleophilia; order Solirubrobacterales; family Solirubrobacteraceae; genus Palsa-465. The sequence goes on from CAWBXK010000003.1 coordinate 184,851, forward strand.
TGGCCCGGGTCGAGCAGATCAAGAAGTTCACCGTCGATCGCCGGCGACTGGCTGCCCGGCGGCGACGAGCTGACCCCGACGATCAAGCTCAAGCGCAAGCCGATCGCGGCCAAGTACGAGGGCGAGATCGAGGCGATGTACGCCTGACCCGGGGCCCGGGCGCGTGGGCAGCTCGGACTGGCGAGCTCGGACGGCCCGCTTCGCTAGCGTCGAGCAGCATGCTCCGCCGGTTCATCATCCGCGGCCTCCTGGCCGGCGTCCTGATCGCGATCGTCGCGGGTCCGGCGGCCGGAGCGGGGGCCGGGGCCGGCGCCCCTGCCCAGGCCGGCAACCCGTTCGCCGGCGCACGGCTCTACGTCGATCCTGGCTCTGATGCCGCCCGGCAGGCCGCCCTGTGGTCGCGCGCACGACCGGCGGACGCCGCTGCCCTGCGGCGGATGGCGGCCCAGCCGGCGCGATAGGCTAGGCGACTGGTTGCCAGACGTGGCCGAAGAGTCGACCGGCGGACGCCGCTGCCCTGCGGCGGATGGCGGCCCAGCCGGTCGCCGATTGGCTTGGCGACTGGCTGCCCGACGTCGGCCGCTACGTCCGGTGGTACATCCGGGCAAAGCTCGCGCCGTCCGGGGCCACGGGCTTCTTCGCGGTCTACAACCTCCCCAACCGCGACTGCTCAGGCCGTTTCTCGGCCGGCGGCCTGCGGACGGCCGCGCAGTACCGGGCCTGGATCGACGCCGTCGCGTCGGCCATTGGCACCTACCCGACGGTGATGGTGGTCGAGCCCGACGGCCTGCCGGACGCCGGCTGCCTGCCCGCCGGGCTCCGACGCGAGCGCTACGGGCTGGAGGCCTACGCCGTGCGGCGCTTCGCCGCGCTCGGGCACACGACGGTCTATCTGGACGCGGGACGGTCGGACTGGCGCCCATGGCGCGCGATGGTCGCGGCCCTGCGGGCCTCTGACGTGGCCGGAGCCCGCGGGTTCGCGCTCGACGTGACCGGCTACGCCACGACGGCCCATGAGCTGGCCTACGGTGACCGGATCGCCACCGCGCTCGGGGGCAAGCATTTCATCGTCAACACCTCGCGCAACGGACGCGGGCCCTGGAAGCCACGCGTCCGCTCGTTCGCGAATCTGTGGTGCAACGAGCGCGGCCGCGCACTCGGTCCGGCGCCCACCACGGACACCCACGACCCGCGGGCCGACGCCCTGGAGTGGGTTCTTCATCCTGGCTACTCGGATGGACCCTGCCACGGCGGAGGGCCCGCCGGCACCTGGTGGCCGGCCTATGCCCTGGAGCTGGCGCGCAACGCCGGGTACTGACGGCGCCCCGCCACGGGGCCTACGCCGCCGGGCCGGAGTTCAGCGAGCCGAGCGACGCCGCCCGCAGCGAGCGCCAGAGCAGCTGGACCGGATGATGGATCGGCAGCGGCTGGCCGAGCTCGCGAGGTGCAGGTCGAGCTGGGCGGCGCAGCCGGGGTTGGCGGCGGCGATCGCCTGGGCGCCGGTGGCCGACAGGTTGCGCGCCTTGCGCGCGCCGAGCTCGGCCGCGGCCTCGGGCTGGACGAGGTTGTAGATCCCGGCCGACCCGCAGCAGAGGTCTCGGCTCGGCCGGCTCGAGCAGCTCGAGGCCGGGGATCGCCGCGCAGCAGATCGCGCGGCTGGGCCCGGATGCCCTGGGCGTGGGCGAGATGGCAGGCGTCGTGGTAGACGACCCGCAGCGGGACCGGACCGCGCGGGGCGCGCGGCTCGATCTCGGCCAGCAGCTCGGTGACGTCGCGCACCGTGGCCGAGAAGGCGCGCGCCTCGTCGGTGTCCGAGCAGATCGCCGTACTCCTTCATGGCCGAGCCGCAGCCCGCGGCGTTGACGATCACGTGGTCGACGCCCGGCCCGGGCGAAGGCGTCGATCGTCTCGCGGGCCCGCTGCGCGCCGCGCTCCTCGGCCCCGCCGTGCAGCTCCAGCGCCCCGCAGCAGTCCGGGGCGCGCGGGGCCACGACCTCAAAGCCCTCGGCGGCCAGCACGGCGATCGTGGCCCGGTGCACGTCGGCGTAGAAGACCCGCTGCACGCAGCCGAGCAGCAGCCCGACGCGGCCCCGGGCCGGGCCGACGGCCGGGGTGATGCGCGGCGGGTCGGCGCGCAGCGGCGCTGGCCGCGGTGGTGCGGGGCGCGACCTTGGCCAGGATCGGCCAGTCGGCCGGGCAGCGCGCGGTCGGCGCCGCAGGCGGCGGCTCGCCGCCAGCATCGGCGCCAGCGCCCGCAGCCGGCGCGGGGTGGGGGAGGGTCTCGTAGAGCAGCCGCCGCAGCGCGCGCTCGGCGCGCGGAGCGCTCATGGTGGCGCTCGACCTGGGGCCGGACCCGCTCGATCAGCCGGTCGTAGCGCACCCCGGACGGGCAGGCGGTCACGCAGGCCATGCAGCCCAGGCAGCGATCGAAGTGGGTGACCATCTCGTCCGAGAGCGTGCTCTGCGGCTCAAGGCCCTCGGCCATGAGCACGATCCGCCCGCGCGGGGAGTCGGCCTCCTCGCCCCACAGCATGATAGGTCGGGCAGGCCTCCAGGCAGAAGCCGCAGTGCACGCAGTCGTCGATGACCGCCTGCTCGGGGGCGGTGCGCGTCGAAGGCGGCATCGAAGGCCCGCGGCCATGCTAGATGCCCGCCCACGAACAGGCCCGGGTTGCAGCGTCCGGTCGGGATCAAAGCGCGCTCTTGACGCCGCGCATCAGGCGTCAGCGCCGCGCGTCCGAGCTCGCCCCACGGGTCCGGCTCAGCGCGCGGCCGCGGCGGGCGCGTCGAGCACGGTCGACACGCCGGCGGCGGGCAGCGCCGCGCGCAGCTCGGCGATCCGCGTCGGGCGCGAGCTCGACGTAGCTGGTGCCCAGCGCGGCGCGGCCGACCAGGGTGCCGTCGACCGCGTCGGTGGCCCGCAGCACGGCGGCCGAGCGCCGCGGGCGGCGCGGCGACCCGGACCAGCGCGGCCGTCGCGCGCTGCGCTGGCCGGCGCGCTGGCGCTCCCACAGCGGCTGTCGTCCTCGGTCGATGTCGACGCCGGTCGAGGCCGAGCTCGGTGAGACGCCGGGCGGCGCGCCCGGCCCGGCGGGCGTGCTCGGGGCCCGCGCAGCGCATCAGCAGGCCGCCGCGGCCCGCCGCGCCAGGCGACGTCGAGGGCCTCGAACTCGAGCGGCATGCGCCGCCATCGCCACCGCGGCGGCGGCCAGCGTGTCCGGATCGTCGGCGGCGCCGAGCGCGGTCGTGCCGCCGTCGGGCAGCGGATGCAGGCGCACGCTGACCGAGAGGATCAGCCCCAGCGTGCCGAAGGAGCCGGCGTAGCAGCTTGGCCAGGTCATAGCCGGCCACGTTCTTGATCACCTTGCCGCCCGACTTGGCGATCGTGCCGTCGGCCAGGGCAACGGTGACCCCGATGACCAGGTCGCGCGGGGCGCCGTAGCGGTGGCGCAGCGGGCCGGAGTCGGCGGTGGCCACGACGCCGCCGATCGTCGCGGCGCGTCCCGGCGCCCGAGGGGTGGGTCGAGGGCCAGCATCTGCCCGGCCTGCGGCGAACTGCGCCTGGGCGGTGGCCAGGGGCACACCGGCCTGGAGCACGGCGGTGAGGTCGCCGCGGTTGTGCTCGGTGATCTCGTCGCAGGCCGCGCCGTGCCGCAGCTCCAGATCGGCGTCCGCGGTCGGCGCGGCCCCAGCCGGCTTGGTGCCGGCCGCCGCGCAGCCGCACGCGTCTGACCGTCGCGGCTCGCGTCGGCCAGGATGCGCGCCGCCTCGGCGGCGGTCTCGGGCCGCGCCTCGGTGACCGTGGCCATCAGTCGGCCCCATCTAGAAGCGCTCCGCGATGCCGGCGCGCTCGAGCGGGTGCTCGCGGTAGGGGCCGGGCACCTCACCGCACAGCCGCGGCGTCGGCATCACCTTGCCGGGGTTGGCCAGGCCGAGCGGATCAAAGGCGCAGCGCAGGCGCTGGAAGCGTCCAGGTCGGCGTCGCCGAACATCGACGGCATGTAGGCGCGCTTGTCGACGCCGACCCCGTGCTCGCCGGTGATCGAGCCGCCGGCGTCCACGCAGGCCTGGATGATCCGGCCGGCCAGCTCCTCGGCGCGCTGCGCCTCGCCCTCGACGGCCGGCGTCGTAGCAGACGAGCGGATGCAGGTTGCCGTCCCCGGCGTGAAAGACGTTGGCCACGCGCAGCTCGTACTCGGCGGCCAGACGGTCGATCTCGCCGAGCACCTCGACCAGCCGCGTGCGCGGGATCACGCCGTCCTGCACGTAGTAGGCGGGGGCGATCCGGCCCATGGCCGCGAAGGCCGCCTTGCGCGTGCGCCAGATCAGGTCGCGCTCGGCTCGGTCCTGGGCGATGCGCACGTCGAGCGCGCCGGCCGCCGTGCAGAGCGTCGATCACGCGCTCCAGGCCGGCCGCGCACTCCTCCTCGCGCGCCGTCGAGCTCGACGATCAGGGCGGCCCCGGCGTCGAGCCGGTAGCCGGCCCCGGTGGCCTGCTCGGCGGCCTCGATCGACAACGCGTCCATCATCTCGATCGCCCCGGGCACCAGGCCCGGCCTCGACGATCGCCGAGACCGCCTCGCCGGCCGTCTCGGTGTCCGTCGAAGAAGGCGAGCATCGTGCGGATGCTCTCCGGCGCCGGGATCGACCCGCAGCCAGATGCGCGTGGCGACGCCGAGCGTGCCCTCCGAGCCGACGAAGGCGCCGAGCAGGTCATAGCCGGGATCGTCGCGGCGCAGCGTGACCACGGCTGCCGTCGCTGAGCACGACCTCCAGCCCGATCACGTAGTTGGTCGTGAAGCCGTACTTGAAGCAGTGCGCGCCGCCGGAGTTCTCGGCCACGTTGCCGCCGATCGAGCAGACGATCTGGCTCGAGGGATCGGGCGGATAGAAGTGCGTCGGGGCCACCGCCTCGGAGACGGCCACGTTGGTCACCCCGGGCTCGACGACGACGACCCCGTTCTCGAGGTCGACCTCGAGGATCCGCCGCAGCCGCGACAGGACGATCAGCACGCCGTCGGCCACCGGCAGGGCTCCGCCCGACAGCCCGGTGCCCGCAGCCGCGGGCGACCCAGGGCACGCCGGCCTGCGTGGCAGGCGCCGACCACCGCCTGCACCTCCTCGGCCGTGCCCGGCAGCGACCGCGGCCAGCGGGGTCTGGCGGTAGTGCAGCAGCCCGTCGGAGCGGTAGGTCGCGAGCGCGTGCGGATGAGTCAGCACGTGCTCGCGACCGCAGATCTCCTCCAGGCGGGCGATCAGCTCGGGCGGGGCGGCACGCCATCGCCCTCCAGTATTCCCGCTTGCGCCGACGTCTAATGCACCTGATGGCGAACGAGCGGCTGTAGATCGTCGCGCCGGTGTCGGCACTGGGCAGCAGCGCAGTCGGTCGGGATAGGTCCACTGCCAGGCGGACCATGCCGCTGGCGGGGAACTTCACGTGGGCGTCGAAGTAGCCGCCCGCCCGGGTGGCGACCTGGCTCACGGTCGTCCAGGCGCTGCCCTGCTTGAGCTGGATCTGGACCTGGTTGGCTGAAGCTGTCGATGGCGGCGAACGGCGCCGGGCGGGCCGCCCCCCAGACCTCGACGCTCTGGCTGCGCGAGAACGACGTCCTGGGCATGTAGAACGGCAGCCGGTAGGCGTCATAGGTCGCCTTGTGGACCCCGGCTGAGCGTCTCCAGTCCGCTGGCGAAGCCGGCGTACGGCCCGGCGGTCGGGGGCGGATCCTCGAGCAGGTACTGCATGTAGGACTTCACCCGGGGGTTCTTGTAGCTCAGGTACTCGGCCCAGTTGATGTAGTACGCCGCCGTCGCCGGGGACGGGTAGCACCTCGGAGATGCGCGGGTGCGGAGGATCGGTGATGTAGCCGTACTCGGTGTTGTAGATCGGGAAGTGCGGCCGGGCGCCGTAGGCCTCGGTCGCGTGGTCCAGCGCGCGGCGCCGAGGCGTGCCAGGTTGGGGAAGGTGGCGAAGTCGGGATCCGAGCGGCCGTCGCTGACCGGCGACTGCGTGTTGGCGTACGGGATGGTCCGAGACGCCCGAGGCGCTTGAACAGCGCCGGGTTCTGGCCCGGAAGCGGCGGGACGCGCCCGCCGTGGTCGGGCAGCCGACCGCCTGGGCCTGCGCACCGCGCAGCTGGCGGTAGTTGGAGTCCAGGCAGTACAGGGTGCGCAGGAACTGCAGCGGCTTGGTCTGGCCGTAGTCGCCCGGGCAGACGCAGGTGGCGCGCGTTGAACGGCGTGGTCACCGTGCTGCCGTGGGCGGCGAACTCGCCCCAGATGATCGTGTCGTGGCCGTGACCGGTGCGCTGCAGGGCGTTCCAGCCCGCGTTGAGCAGGTTGCGGAAGGCCATCGGGGCATAGGGCGTCCGCGTGTTGGAGACCATCTGCGGGCCGAGATCCTGGCCGAAGTTGGGCTCGTTGTAGATGGCCCAGAAGCGCACGCGGCAGCGGGACAGGCCCTTGGGGTGAGCTGGCCGCTGTAGCGCTTGCCGGCGGCGGTCACGAACTGCACCGAAGTCGGCGGCGTTGGGCTTCCAGGCGAAGGCCTGGGTTAGTGCCGGTGCGCGGACGGGATGCCCGGACCCTCGCCCCAGATCGGCGCGCCGCCGCTGACGGTCAGGTCGACGGTCATGTGGTCGGCCGCCGCCTGCTTGATCGCCGCGTCGTAGTGCGCCCAGTTGGCCGCCGGATAGGCGCCCGGGTCGGTGGCGTTGAACTTGGGCTTCTTCTTGGCGCTGTAGTCGGGGGCGATCAGGGCCCAGGGCAGGAAGATGCGGACCGTGGTGGCGCCGAGCGCCCGCATCTCGGGAATCGTCGCGGCGGGCGTGCCGGTCGCTCCGCCGTCCTGGATGATGGCGATCTGCGACGGAGCTGGCCGAAGCGGATCCGGACAGGGCGCCGGTGCCGAGCGCGGCGGTCAGCGCGCACAGCGGTCAGGGCGCGAGCGCCGACGGGTGAACGGCATCTTCGTGAACGAGGGCATGGTCTCGATGACAGCTCCAGACAGTGAGACGGGGCGGGGCCGACGCGAAGGCTCGAAGCGACGGCGAAAGCGGCGGGTCGGGATGGACCGGCAAACCAGCCTACCGGAGCGTGACGACGACCGCGCGGCTGGTGATCACGCTGCCGTTGGGGTAGCTCCAGCGCAGGCGCACCGACCCGGAGCCGGGGAAGGTCTCGGTCGTCTCAAAGAACCCGTGCGGGCTGGCGATGGTCACCGTCCGCAGGGTGCTGAAGCGCGTGGAGCCCCGGGCGGCGAACTGGACCTGCACCTGCTGGGCCCGGTGGGTCTGCTTCTGGGCGTAGTAGGCCGGGCGCACGCAGCCCCAGACGACCAGCGGCGTGGTGCTTGCTCGTGCTCGTGACCGGCAGGTACAGCGGCATCCGGTAGGCGTCGTAGCCCGGCTTGGGCGCGCCCTGGGCGGTGACCAGACCGGTGGCGAAGTGTCCCGACGGGGGATCGACGATCAGGAACTGGTCAAAGGAGGCCTGGCGCGGGTCCTGCCAGGTGATGTACTCGGCCCAGTTCATCCAGGCCGCCGCGGTCTGCAGGGCTGACCACGCCGAGCTCATCGTCGGGCGGCTTGGTCTGATAGCCGAACTCGGTGCTGTAGATGCGGTAGTGCGTCGAGGAGCCGTAGACGGCGGTTGAGGCGGTCCAGCGGCGGCCTCGAGCCTGTCCGTCGCCGCCAGCTCGGTGTAGTCGGGTTCGTTCGGGGTCACCGTGTTGGGGGCCAGTCCCTGGGGATAGGGGTGGTTGGCGAACCCGCCGGCCTGGAACAGGCCGGGGTGCTGGGCGGCGAAGCTGGCTGAGGCGGCCGCGGTCGTCGGGCAGCTGCGCTGGGCGGCGGCGGTGCCCGGTCAGCGGCTTGCCGTCGGTGCCGACGCAGTACAGGGCGCGCAGGAACCGCAGCGGGGCCATCGAGCCGAAGTTGCCGGGGTCGGTCGGATAGGAGCGCCGGCCGGCGCGAGCTCGCCGATCAGGATCGATGCCGGGCTCTGGCCGGCGGCGCGCAGGCCGCTCCAGGCGGCGTCGACCAGCGCGCGATACATCGCCGGCGACTGTTCGACGTGGGTCTTGGGGTTGGTCTGCGGCGCGAGCTGAAAGCCCTGGTCGGGCTCGTTCCAGATCGACCATTGGGTGATCCGGGGCAGCGGCGCGGCTCTGCCCCGGCGGGCGTGTAGTGGCCGCTGTAGCGCGTGCCAGCGCGCGGGCGAACTTGCCGAACTCGGCGGCGTTGGGCTCCCAGACGCCCTGGACGGTGCCAGTGCCCCTTGCCGGTGGCCCAGATCGGGGCCGAGGGCGCCAGGGCCACGGTGAACTGGATCCCGCGCGCGGCCAGGCCGCGGTCGATCGCGTCGTAGCCGGCGAACACCCCGGCCGGATAGGCGGCCGGGTCGGCGGCGTCGAAGTTCGGGCGCTGGCGGGATGTCGGGTTCGGGCGCGACCGTGGCCCAGCCGATCCCGATGTGCACGTCGCGGACGCCGAGCTGGCGCAGGAGATCGAGCTTGGCGGCGACGTCAGGCCCCAGCAGCTCGGAGTTGCTGGGTGTGAACGTCGCCTCAGGGCCGACGCGGCCGGGGTGCAGCGGTGGGAGCTGGGCGGTGGTGGATCCCGACGAGCCGCCGCAGGCGCTCACGGCGACCGTGACCAGCAGCAAGGGCGACTCCGCGCGCTCGGGCGGCGCGGCGGCGGCTGAGAGGGGAGAGGGGCATGACAGAGGGCGCCACCGGGAAGGTGGTCGGCCGGTGACAATAACGGCGCCCCGGACACCAAGTTTCGCGTGTTGGCCGGCCAGGACCGCAACCACCGGCGCACGGATTACGTTCTGGACCGGTGGCGCTTGCTTCGTCCGAGCTCATAAGATCCCGGCCGCCATGAGGCTCCGTCGCGCCATCGCGATCGCCGTCGTGTGCGCGACCGGACTGGTCGTCGCCGCGCCGGCCGCCGCGACCCAGAATCCGATCGTCCAGGACTGCCTGGAGCACCGGGCCGGCCTGACCGGTCACTACACGGTGGCCCAGCTGCGTCACGCCCTGAAGGTGATGCCGCAGTACACGCAGGAGTACACGAGCTGTCCCGACGTGATCAACCGGGCCCTGCTGGCCGTGCTGAAGGTCAACCGCGACGGGGGATCCGGCGGATCGGGGAGCTTTCTGCCCGTGCCGCTGCTGGTCCTGATCGCCGTGATCGTGCTCGCCGGCGGCGGCTTTCTCGCCCAGGCCGTTCGTCACCGCCGCCGCGGCCGACGCCTAGACGGACGCGGCGCGCCGGGGGCCGGGAGCGCGTCTCCGCCCGGCCGGAGTGCCCAGGGACCGCCTCTACACTGAGATCCATGTCCTCGCAACGTCAGATCCACGTCGGAGACGTTCCCGTCGGCGGCGGCGCGCCGGTCGCCGTGCAGACGATGACCAAGACCGAGACGGCCGATCTGGGCGCCACCATGGCTCAGATCCGGCGGGTCGCCGAAGCGGGCGCGGACATCGTCCGCGTCGCCGTGCCGCGCGAGAAGGACGCCGAGGCGCTGCGCACGATCGTGGCCGAGTCACCGATCCCGGTGATCGCCGACATCCACTTCAACTACACGCTGGCCCTCAAGGCGCTGGACGCGGGCGCGCACTGCGTGCGCCTGAACCCCGGGAACATCGGCGGTCCCGACAAGGTCGCGATCGTGGCCCAGCGGGCCAATGAGCTGGGCACGCCCCTGCGGATCGGCGTCAACTCGGGCTCGCTGCCCGCCCATCTGCGCGAGCTGGAGTTCACCAACCCGGTCGACGCGCTGGTCACCGCCGCGGTCGAGTTCGTCGCCCTGATGGAGAGCCTTCGAGTTCACCAACTTCAAGGTGTCGATGAAGTCGACCAGCGTCCCGAACACGATCGCCTCCAACCGGCTGCTGGCCGAGAAGATCCCCTACCCCCTGCACCTGGGGGTCACCGAGGCCGGCACCAAGTGGTCGGGATCCCTGAAGTCCGCCGTCGGGCTGGGCACGCTGCTCGCCGACGGCATCGGGGACACGATCCGGATCTCGCTCTCCACCTTCCATGCCGAGGAGGAGGTCAAGGTCGCCTGGGAGATCCTCAAGGCGCTGAAGCTGCGCGAGCACGGCCCGGTGCTGATCGCCTGCCCGACCTGCGGTCGCCTGCAGTTCGACATGGACACCGTGGTGTCGGAGATCGAGGAACGGCTGCAGGCCTACGACGACCCGATCGAGGTATCGGTCCTGGGCTGCGCGGTCAACGGGATCGGTGAGGCGCGCCACGCGGACTTCGGGATCACCGGCGCCAAGGACATGGGGATGATCTATTCGCGCGGCGAGCCCCTGAAGAAGGTTCGCGACCGAGAGTCTGGTCGATGAGTTGTTCGCCGAGATCGACCGTTACTACGCGGCGGGCAAGACCGTCGTGCGCGACGAGGCCGCGGCCGCGGAAGCGCGCGCCTGGCTGGCCGAGAACGAGGACGAGACGGCCATGACGCCCGAGCGGCTGGCCATGCTCGAAGCGGCCAGCGCTGACGGTGAGCCCGCGGGCGGCCCGGACCTGGCGGCGCGCACACGCCTGGATGACACCGATTCGCCGGTGGCGGGTCGGCGCTTCAGCCGAGCCTGACCGGCCCGTGCGGCGGTCCCTGCCCCGCGGGGCGGTCGCGGGCGTCCTGGCCCTGCCCTTCCTGATCGGCATCGTCGGCCTGCGTGGCCTGACCGTCGCGCTGCGCGATCTTTCACTCCGACGACGAGTTCAACTATCACCTGCCGACGATCCGGCAGTTCGCGCGCCAGCTTCCGCTTCCCGGACCTCGCCCGCTACCACGCGGCTCAGACCCCGCTGTTTCACCTCGTCATGGCCGTGGCGAGCAAGGTCGTGGGCCTCGAACTGTGGCGACTGCGGCTGCTCGAGGTGGTCATCTCCTACGGCCTGGCCCTCGCCGTGTATCGCCTGCTGCACCTGCGCCTGGCCCAGCCGCAACCGGTCGCGCTGGGCCTGGCCATGCTGTTCGCGCTCTCGCCCTACGTCCTGGGCAGCGCCTTTCGTGTCATCACCGACAATCTGGCCACGCTGTTCATCGTGCTCGCGCTGGACCGCTGCGCGGCGTTCTCCGCCGATCGCCGTCTGAGCGGGTTCGCGCTCGCGTGCCTGTGGGTGGCCGGCGCGACGCTCACGCGCCAGAGCTCGGCGTTCATGTTCGCGGTGCTGGCCGTCTACGCGCTGCGGGTCCCCCGGCGCGCGCGAGAGCGAATCTGGGCCCTCGCGCTGACCGTCGCCGGGGCGGTGCCCGCGCTGGTGCTGTTCGCGGTCTGGGGCGGCATCGTGCCCCCGGGGGGCGATCCGAGCTCCTGCGGGCTGTGCTCGAGTGGAGCGGGCGGCGCCGGGCTCGGTCTGGCGCACGCCCGAGCTCGCCCTGGCTGCGCTCGGTCTCTACGGCGCCGTCCTGTTCGCCGCGCCGATCCTGGTGATGGTGCGCGCCGCTCGCACCGGCAGGGCGGGCTTCGGGGCGGCCGGGCGCCAGTGCTCGCCGGAGCCGCGGCCGGTGCTCTGCTCCTGCTCGCCTTCCCGGACCGCCCGGGCGCGGACGCCGCCGGCCTGGTCGCCTCCGTCGCGCGGCATTTCCCGGTCCTGCTGGGCAGCTCACTGCTGCTGTGGGCGCTGGTCCCCGCCGGCGGGGCGATCCTCGTCTGGCGCGCACGGATCGCGCCCGCAGCCGCGACTGGTCATCGTGTTCGGCGCGGCCTTCATGGCCGGAGCGCTGGCCACTCGCTACCCGTGGCAGAAGTACGTCGACCCGTTCGTGCTGCTGATGCTCGTGATGAGCGTGCGCCCGCTCGAGTTCCGTACGCCTCGCGCGTGGGCGGGGGCTCTCGTGCTCATCCTCGGGTTCGTCGTCTATGTCGCCGATCCGGCGCTTCACGAGGATCGGCCACCGCCTCCGGCGCAGACGGTGTCTCAGTACAGAACGGGCGCGACGGTCACCCGTCGCGCCCGTGAGCACAGAGTTCTGGTGCGGTCCGCGGTCTAGCTGACCTTGGCGTAGCCCTCGGCCACCGCGCCCCAGTTGACCACGTTGAACCACGCCTCGAGGTAGTCCGGGCGCTTGTTCTGGTACTTGAGGTAGTAGGCGTGCTCCCAGACGTCGACGCCGAGCAGCGGCGTCTTGCCGTCGGTCAGCGGGTTGTTCTGGTTGGGCGTGGAGACGATCGCCAGCCCTGACCCGTCGTGGACCAGCCAGGCCCAGCCGGAGCCGAACTGGTTGACGCCCGCCGGCCTTGAACTTGCGTCTTGAACTCGTCGAAGGAGCCGAACGCCTGGTCGATCGCCTCGCCCAGCGCGCCGTCGGGCTGGCCGCCGCCGTCGGGCGACATCCAGGTCCAGAACAGCGAGTGGTTGTAGTGGCCGCCGCCGTTGTTGCGGACGGGCCCTGCTTGTCGGCGGGCAGCGAGCCCAACGAGGCGATGATCTCCTCGATCGGCTTGTCGGCCCACTCGGTGCCCTCGAGGGCCGCGTTGGCCTTGTCCACGTAGGCCTGGTGGTGCTTGTCGTGGTGGACGCGCATCGTCGCCTCGTCGACGTGGGGCTCGAGGGCGTCGTATGCGTACGGGAGGTCCGGAACTGTGAAGGCCATGCGCTGCTTCTCCTTATCTCGGTGCTTCTGTGCCACCGGTGGTCGCTGCGGCAGACGATAGCCACGACCTACCCGCCGGGATCGCCGGGTACGCTTGCCCCCCATGACCAGGATGTCGAGCTATTTCCTGCCCACCGAGCGCAAGGCCCCGGCCGACGCGGAGGCGATCTCACACCAGTTGATGGTGCGGGCGGGGCTGATCCGGCAGGTCGGGCGCCGGGCTGTGGTCATGGCTGCCGGCCGGCTGGCGCGTGCATCAGCGCATCGTGCAGATCGTGCGCGAGGAGATGGACGCGATCGGCGGCCAGGAGATGCTGATGCCGGTGATGCAGCCGGCGGATCTGTGGCGGCGCAGCGGCCGCTACGCGATCGAGGAGCTGTTCAAGCTCAAGGACCGCCGGGGCGCCGACATGGTGTTGGCCATGACCTCCGAGGAGGTCATCACGACGCACGTCGCGGCGGCCGTTCAGTCCTACCGCTCGCTGCCCCAGATCCTCTACCACTTCCAGGTCAAGGAGCGCGACGAGCCCCGGCCGCGCGCCGGGGTGCTGCGCACGCGCGAGTTCATCATGAAGGACGCCTACAGCTTCGACCGCGACGCCGAGGCGATGGACGACTGCTACCGCCGGCACGCCGAGGCCTATGACCGCATGTGCGATCGCTGCGGACTGGAGTGGTACCGCGTCCAGGCCGACGTCGGGATGATGGGCGGCCACGGGTCTGACGAGTACATGGCGCCGTGCGCCGCGGGAGAGAACGACATCGTCCTCGCGCCCGGCTACGCCGCCAATCTCGAGGTGGCCAGCGCGGAGGCGCAGCCGGTCGTCCTGCCGGATCCGCTGCCCGCGCCCGAGGAGGTGCACACGCCCGGGGCGACGACGATGGACACGCTGGTGGCGCAGGTGAGCGTGGCGCTCGGCGCGACGCTGAAGGCGTTTCCGATCGTGACCGAGCGACGGACGACATGCGCCTGGTCATCGTGCGTGGTGATCATCGCGTCAACGAGGTCAAGCTGCGGACCGCCCTGGGCGAGCCTTTCCGGGCCGCCCGGGCCGATGAGATCGCAACGCGGCTCGGGCCCCCGGGCTACATCGGCCCGGTCGGCGCACAGATGCCGATCCTGCTCGACGGCGCGATCGCCACCGACGCCGGCGGCGTCTACGTGGCCGGCGCCAACCGCCCTGACGCCCACCTGCGCGGCGTGGCGCCCGGGACGCGATTTCCCCTTCGAGACCGTCGACGTGCGCGAGGTCGTGGCCGGCGACACCGTCAACGGCGCCGAGGTGCGGATCGTGCCCGCGATCGAGGTCGGCAACATCTTCAAGCTGGGCACCCGCTACTCCGAGCCGCTGGGCGCCACCTATCTCGACGAGCCGGGCGCAGCCAGCTCATCTGGATGGGCTGCTACGGATTCGGGCCGGCCCGCGCCGCCGCCGCTGCGGTCGAGCAGTCGGCCGACGAGCAGGGCATCAGCTGGCCCCGCGCCCTGGCGCCGTTTGACGTCGAGCTGGTGACGCTGGGCAAGCCGGGCAGCGAGGAGCGCGAGTTCTCCGACCGGCTCTATGAGGAGCTGCGCGGCACGGGGCTGACGGTGCTCTACGACGAGCGCGACGCCGGGCCGGGGGAGAAGTTCACCGACGCCGAGCTGCTCGGATGCCCGCTGCGACTCACCGTCGGGCGCCGCACGCTGGCCGCCGGGGAGATCGAGGTCCAGGTCCGGCGCGGCCGCGAGTCGCGGGCGGTCCCGGTCGACGGTGCCGCCGCCGCGGCGGCCGAGCTCTGGCGCGAACTGCCCTGAGCGCCCGAGGGTCCCCAAGCGCCGGCTGTTCGGGATCGACCGCTCCGGTCCGCCTCCCGCGGCCACGCGCTCGGACCAGCCGCTGCGGCCCTGGACGATCCCCAACGCGATCGGCTACCTGCGGCTGGCGGCGATCCCGGTGTTCCTCGTGCTCGCGCTCTCGAGCCGGCACGGACGCGACACGGCGGCCACGATCGTGTTCGCGGTGATCGGCGGGGCCGACTACCTGGACGGCTTCGCCGCCCGCCTCACCGGCCAGTACAGCCGTCTCGGCGCGCTGCTGGACCCCGTGGTCGACCGGCTGCTGATCGTCTCCGGCCTGGTCGTGGCCTTTGACTTCTCGCTGCTGCCCCGCTGGGCGATCGTCCTCGCCGTCGCCCGGGAGCTGTTCATGCTCGCGCTGAGCCGCTACGGGTTGCGTCGCGGGCTCGAGATCAGGATCAACTGGCCGGGCCGGATCGGTGTCGCCCCGACGATGGCCGCGCCCTTCCTGGCCATGGCCGGGGTCCGCTGGCTGGCCTGATCATGCTCTTCGTCGGCCTCGTTCTCTCGCTGACCGCCACCGCGCTGTACGTCCGGACGGGCCTGCACGATGCACGAGCGCGCTCCGGGAAGTAGTCTTTACGGCCCGGCTCGGGCGCGCCGGCCTTCTGGAACGAGCGGAGCCCCTAAAGCTCAGCTTGACCCTCCAGGGAGCGAGGCTATACTCGGCCACCGCTAAAGCACGATCACCCTGCCCAGGGCGCGGAGGAGCATCGGCATGGACACGTTTCCCGACCTTGGCTCACTGACGGACCAGGAGCTGAAGGACCTCATCAAGCAGCTGACGGAGGAGGAGATGGAGATCTCCTACCGCCGGCGCATCCTGCACGGGAAGATCGACATCCTGCGGGCCGAGCTGGTCAACCGCCTGCGCAAGAAGGACGAGACCGGCGAACTGATCATCTCGGGCGCCGACGTTCAGCAGCTCACCGACATCCTGGCCGGCCGCGTGCCCGCCTCCGAGCCCGAATAGCCGACACTCCGCGGCGATGGCCCAGCACTGTCCAGAGTGTGGCTTCGCCAACGACGATGGGGCCAGCTACTGCCAGCGCTGCGGTGCCTTCCTGGCCTCCTCGGAGTCGGGCGCGGCCACGGCGACCTATCAGCTCGGCGAGACCGGTGAGCTTGAGCCGGTCGAGCTCGAGGAGGTCGTGGCCCGCGGCGCGGCGCTGGTCATCCGCGCCGGTGGCGGCCGGGCGGGGGAGAGCTTCACGGTTGAGGGCGACCGGATCACGGTCGGCCGCCGGCCTGACTGCGACGTCTTCCTCGACGACGTGACCGTGTCACGCGATCACGCCCTGATCGTCCGGCGCGGCAGTGACTACTTCCTCGACGACTGCGGGTCGCTGAACGGCACCTACGTCAACCGGCGCCGGATCGACTCGCACCGCCTCGCCGACGGCGACGAACTGCAGATCGGCAAATACAAGCTGGCCTTCCTGAGCCGCTGATGGCCAGCGCCGACACGACCCGGCTGGACGTCGAGCCTGCCCGAGGCGCCGGAGCCGCCGCGACGCCCGCCCGCGCCAGAAGGCGGTGACGATCGGCGTCGGTCTGCAAGGCGCTGGTCCAGGAGTTCCCCGACATCTCGATCTCCAAGATCCGCTATCTGGAGGACCAGAAGCTGCTCACGCCGCGGCGCACCCAGGGCGGTTACCGCCTCTACACGCAGTCCGACATCCAGCGTCTGCGGACGATCCTGCGCCTGCAGCGCGACGAGTTCCTGCCCCTGCGGGTGATCCGCCAGGAGCTGGCCGGTGGTCGCGCCGAGGAGGACGAGGTGCGCCGCTGCCCGGCGAGCGCCGCGGCCTGCGCCGGGCGGTCGTCAACGTCGCGCGACGCCGGCGCGCTGTACTCGCTGGAGGACGTGGTCGAGGAGACGAGCGCGACGCCCGAGCTGATCGCGTGAGCTGGTCGACTTCGGCGTGATCAAGGGCGAGGTCCGCAGCGGCGTGCAGTACTACGACGAGACCGAGCGCGAGATCATCCGCGCCGTGTCCGAGCTCGCGCGCTACGGCGTGGGGGGGCGCAACCTGCGCGTGTTCCGCAGCTCGGCCGACCGAGAGGCCCAGCTGCTGCAGAGCATCCTCGCGCCGGCGTTGCGCTCGCGCAACCCCGAGCGCCGCAAGGAGGCGATCGAGGCGCTGGAGAACCTCGCCTCGGTCACCACCCACCTCAAGCATCTGCTGCTGATCCGCGATCTGCGCAAGATCGCCACGTAGCCGCGTTCGTGACCACGCGATCGAGCTGCGCGAGTACATCCGGGACATCCCCGACTTCCCGACGCCGGGGATCCTGTTCAGGGACATCACGCCGCTGCTGCTCGACCCCGCAGCGCTCGACGCCGCGGTCGTCGCGTCTGGCCGCGCTGCTCGAGCCGCTGCGAGATCGACTTCGTCGTCGCCGCCGAGGCGCGCGGGTTCATCCTCGGGGCCGCGCTGGCCCGCGAGCTCGGAGCCGGCTTCGTGCCCGCCCGCAAGCCGGGCAAGCTGCCCGGGGAGACGATCAGCGCCGAGTACGCCCTCGAGTACGGGATCGACGCGCTCGAGGTGCACGCCGACGCGCTGGCCGGCGGCGCCCGCGTGCTCATCCACGACGATCTGCTGGCCACCGGGGGCACGGCGGGCGCGCTGTGCGACCTGGTCGAGGAGCTCGGCGGCGAGATCGTGGGCTGCGCGTTCTTGATCGAGCTGGCCGTCCTGGGCGGCCGCGGCGCGGCTCGAGGCCCGGGCCCGGCCGTGCACGCGCTGATCGAGTATCACGACTAGCGCGTGCCGGACCCGCACTGATGGCCGTCGCTCGCCGCACACGGACGCTCGCGCCGACCCGCAGACGGTCTGGGAGCTGATCGCCGATCCGCACCACATGCCCCGCTGGTGGCCGGGGGTGGTCCGCGTGGAGGGCGTGTCGCGACGAGCACTTCACGCAGGTCTTCAAGACCAAGCGCGGGCGGCCCGTCCGGCTGGACTTCGAGGTCGTCGAGCTCCGAGCCGCCGGAGCTGCCGGGTGTGGCGGCAGGAGATCGTCGGCACGCCGTTCGAGCGGGTGCTCAACGCCTCCGTGGTCACGATCGAGCTGGCAGTCGGTCGCCGCCGGCACCGAGGTGACGATCAGCCACGAGCAGAAACTGCGCGGCTACTCGCGGACCGGCGGCTTCATGCTGCGGCGGGCGACCCGGGGCAAGCTGGACGAGGCGCTGGACGGCCTGCAGCGCGTCTGCGGCTGAGCGCGCGCGGCGGCTGGTCAGAGGCCGCTGAGCGTGCCCTGCAGGATGATCGTGCCCGGGCGTCTTGGGGCTGGCCTTGCTCTCCAGGGTCACGATCAGCTGCTTGTAGTGCGACGGCGTTGGCGGGCAGGCCGCCGGCGGTCGAGAGCCGGCCGTTGGCTCCCACGCCCGGGTTGACGAAGCCGAGGATGTGCGAGTCGGTCGGGGAGTTGTACAGCCACACCGCGTAGGCGTTGGGCGGCTTGGTCGTGTTCGGCGTGACGTTCTGGGCCACGATCGCGATCCCGTCCGAGCTGCCCTCCTTGAGCACCTCGGCGATCCCCGCGGCCTTGCTCGTGCCGCTGGGGGGCGTGAGGTTGATCTGGGCGACGACCTTGGCCGAGCCCGAGCTGCTGGCGGTCGTCGTGGCCGACGCGGCGCCGGTCGTCGCCGAGGCCGCCGCTGGTCGAGCCGCTGTGGTGCTGGACTGGGCGGCGGCCGCGGTGCCGTCGCCGTCGGGGTTCGAGCTGCCCCCGCTCTTGTTGAGCAGGATGACCACGATCGCGGCCACGATCACCACCGTGAGCAGGATGAGCACGGCCCCGCCGAACCGGGAGCTGCGCGCCCCTCGCCGTCACCGGGCGCGAGATCGGGCGCCGAGGCCGCCGGCGGGGGTGCGCTCGCCGCCGCGCTTGCGCCCGAGGAACAGGGCTCGCGCCTTCTTCTCCTTCGGGGCCTTCGTGCCGGCGTCGCCGGCGCTGCGGCCTGGAGCGGCGGTCTCGGGCGTCGCCGCGCCGCGCTTGCGCCCGAGGAACAGCGGCTCGCGCTTGCGTTTGCCGGCGGGTGCGGGCTCGCCGGCCCTCGGCCGCTGGCGCGGGCGCCGCCGCCGGGGCGGGGCGACGGGCGTCGCGGCGAGGGACGGGCGCCGGCTCGGGCGCGGCGGCGCGGCGACGGGCTCGGCGGTCGCCGGCGCGACGGCATCCGGGGCCTCGGCGGGAAGGGCACGGGGCCGTTGGGGATCTCGGGCAGCGCGGTGCTGACCAGCGGGCCGAGCTCGGAGGCGACGACGCGGGCCCAGGCGCGGTCGGCGGGCGAGCCGCCGATGCCGTCGCGGACCGCCTCGGCGGCCTCGGGCTCGAGCTGGCCGAGCAGATAGTCGGAGATGAGCTCGCGCCGGTCCTCGGCCAGGCCGGTGTCCGGGCCCAGGGCGATCGAGCGCGCCCACCGCCCGCTGACGGACCGCCGTCCGGTCCATGGACAGCAGGCGGGCGATCTGGTCGTAGCTGCGGCCGCGCTGCAGCACGAGCTGCAGGACGGCACGCTGGTCGGCGGGAAGACTCTCCAGAGAGGCCATCGAGAGGGCAAGCGTAGTTGAGCGCGGGACGGAATGCTCCGGCGGCGCCGTCGGCCGCAGGGCGGACGGTAAGGTCTGGCGCCGTGCTCGAGGACCTGCGCCGCCACATCCACCGCGGATTCGACGGCCTCTACGGACTCGAGGTCACCGCGGCGCAGGACGGCCTGGTCCGCGGGCAGGTGGCCGTCCGCGACGAGCTGCTGCAGCCCGCCGGCCTCGTCCACGGCGGCGTCTACGCATCGATGGCCGAGAGCCTGGCCAGCCTGGGAACCGGCGCTGGCCGTGATGTCCGACGGCAAGGTGGCGATGGGGCTGTCCAACCTGACCAGCTTCCTGCGCCCGATCACCGCCGGCACGGTCCACGCCGAGGCCCGCGCCGTGCACCGCGGGCGCACCACCTGGGTCTGGGAGGTGCAGGTCACCGACGACGCCGGCCGCCTGTGCGTGCTCACGCGGATGACGATCGCCGTCCGCGACGCCCCCGGCGGATCGCCCTACGCGCCCGGCGCGGCGCAGAGCGCCTAGCCGCCGTAGCGGTTGGTGATCGGCACGCGGCGGTCGCGGCCGAAGGCACGCGTGGAGATCTTGATGCCCGGCGGAGCCTGACGGCGCTTGTACTCGGCACGATCCACGAGCGCGATGACCCGCTCGACGTCGCGCTCGGCGAAGCCGCGCAGGACGAGCGCGTCGCGACCGAGATCGTCCTCGACGTAGCCGTCCAGGATGGGGTCGAGGATCTCGTAGGGCGGCAGCGAGTCGGAGTCGCAGCTGATCGGCGCGCAGCTCCGCGCTCGGGGGCGCGGTCGATGATCGAGGCCGGGATGGCGCCGTCCTGATCGGCGCGGTAGCGCGACGAGCGCGTACACGAGCGTCTTGGGGCACGTCCTTGATGACCGCGAAGCCGCCGGCGCTGTCCCCGTACAGGGTGGAGTAGCCGACCGCCATCTCGGACTTGTTGCCCGTCGTCAGCACCAGCCAGCCGAACTTGTTGGAGAGCGCCATGAGCAGGTTGCCCCGGATCCGGGCCTGGAGGTTCTCCTCGGTCAGGTCGGGCTCGCGGCCGGCGAAGACCTCGGCCAGCGCGCCGTCGTAGGCGCTCATCATCGGCGCGATCGGCAGCTCCCGCAGGTCGGCGCCGAGGTTGGCGGCCAGCGCGCGCGCGTCGCCCTGGGTGGCGTCGGAGGAGTAGGGGGAGGGCATGACGACGACCGACACCCGCTCGGCGCCGAGCGCGTCCACGGCGATCGTCGCCACCAGAGCGGAGTCGATCCCGCCCGAGAGCCCGATCACGACATGACCGAAGCCGTTCTTCTCCACGTAGTCGCGCAGGCCGAGCACGAGCGCCGCGTACACCTCGGCCACCTCGCCCAGCGGCGGATTGACCGGACCGCCGACCGCGGCGGTCACGCCGGGCTCGAGCGGCGCGGGGCTCAGCGTGGCGATCAACGGGACGTCGGGCCGCGCGCGGTGGGTGACCGGGCGATGGCGCGGGTCGCGCAGCCGCGTGCCGCGGGAGGCCGCGGGGTCGATCGTGGCCAGGATCAGCTCCTCCTCAAACTGGCGGCCGCGAGCGATCACCGTGCCCTCGTGGTCGATGACCAGTGAGTGCCCGTCGAAGACGAGCTCGTCCTGGCCGCCGACGAGGTTGCAGAAGGCGAACGCGGCCACGTTGTCGCGGGCGCGCTGGATGAGCATCCGCTCGCGCTCGGAGCCCTTGCCGGCGTGATAGGGCGAGGCGGACAGGTTGACGATCAGCGTGGCCCCGGCGTTGGCCTCGTCGGAGGCCGGCGGTCCCGGCTCCCAGATGTCCTCGCAGATGGTCAGGCCGATCGTCGTCTCACCGAGGGCGAGCAGCGCGCCCTGGTCACCGGCCTGGAAGTAGCGCTGCTCGTCGAACACGCCGTAGTTGGGCAGGTAGACCTTCCGGTAGACGGCCTGGACGCGGCCGCCGGCCAGCACCGCGCACGCGTTGTAGACGTCGTCGGCGCGCTCGGGGAAGCCGACCAGGGCGATCGTGTCGGTCACCGTCGGCCGCGATGCGCTCCAGCGCCGCCCGCGTGTCGGCCAGGAAATGCTCCTTGAGCAGCAGGTCCTCGGGGGGATACCCGGTGAGGGCCAGCTCGGGGAAGAGCACGAGCTGAGCCCCGGCCTCGGTGGCGCGCCCGACGGCCGTCGCGGATTCGCGCCTCGTTGCCGGCGATGTCGCCGACGGTGGCGTTCATCTGGCAGAGGGCCAGGCGCAGTGGATCGGACATGCGCTGCATTATGAGACGGGTCAGTTCGGAGCGCCCCGTCCGAGCGCCGACCGGGCGAACGCGGCCAGGCGCGGGATCCGACGCCGCGGCCACGCTCAGCAGCCGGGTCCAGGCGGCCGCCACGATGCCGGTCGTGCCCGGGCGCGCGAGCGAGCACGACGGCCTGGCCCGACGCGGCCAGGGCCGGCGTGAACGGCCCCGCCAGCCGGGTGGCCAGGGCCGTCAATCCGGCGGCGGGCGCGGGCCCGGGTACATGAGGACGACGTCGCCGCTCTCCAGCGCCTGCAGGAGCTGGTCGTCGCTGATCGGCGCCGCGTCGCGCAGCACCGGTTCGGGGACGTGGGCACCGCTGGTCGGAGGCGTCGAGTCATAGCCGGATGCAGCTGGCCCGGGCGCAGGTGGGCGTGACCGAGATCGCTGTAGCTGACCCCGAGCGTGGCTCCGCGATCCGCTGATCCCGGGGTCGTCATGGCCCGCCAGCAGCCCGCCGGAGAGCAGGGCGATGATCGTGATGGCCAGGGCCACGGCGGCGACCGACGATCGCCAGGCGCTCGAGGATCCTCATGCCGCGGCGCGGCCCGGGTGCACGGCCGGCGTCACTCGGCCGACGCGCAGCGTGGGCCGACCGGCCCGGCGCGCGTCGCGGGCTCTGGCCCGCCGCGGCGTCGAGCTCCTCGATGGCCGCCCGCAGCTCGTCCGCGAGGGCCTCGAGATCGTCGATCGCGTCGTAGTCGGCGTTCAGGCCGAAGTTCAGCTGCCCGTTGTAGCTCATGATCGCGATCCCCAGCGCCTGGTTCTCGGCCAGCGGGACCATCGGATACATCGCCTCGAGCTGGTGGGAGAGCATGTACAGCGGGAACTGCGGGCCCGGGACGTTGGTGACCACGAGGTTGAACAGGCGCTGGCGGGCCTGCAGGCGGGCGGCCTGGGCCATGATCGTCGGCGGGGCGAAGCCGGTCAGCTCGGTCAGCACCTGGGCGCCGACCGCCTGGCCGGACTCCTTGATGCCCTCCATCTCCCGGCTGATGGTCAGCAGCCGCTGGACCGGATCGTGCAGGCCGACGGGCAGCGGCGCCCACATCGCCGCCACGCGATTGCCCAGCGCGCCGCGCTCGACGTCGGCGCGGACCGAGACGGGGACCATCGCCTCGCAGCACGAGGTCGTCGGTCGGCTCGCCGTGCATCCGCAGGTAGCGGCCCAGGGCGCCGGCCACGGCGGCGAGCACCACGTCGTTGACCGTGCCGCCGAGAGCGTTCTTGATCGCCTTGAACTGGGCCAGGTCGGCGTTGACCCAGGTGAAGCGCCGGTGGGGGCCGATGCGCACGTTGAACGGGCTGGGCGGGGCCGACCTGAAGGCCGGCCTTGGCCATCGCGCCGACGCCGGCGGCGGCGGTACCGAGCTTCTCGGCCACCTGGCGCGGGCCGCGCAGAACCGCGCGCACGCCCCGGGCGATCTCGGCCGGGACGGTGGCGCGCTCGACCAGCGCGTCGGCGAGCAGCTGCGCGCGAGGACGGCAGCGGCCGCGGGATCCACTCCCGCTCGGGTTCGCCGACCGGCATCGGATCGGGCGAGGTGTCGAACAGCACGGTGGCGATGTCGACCCCCGAGACGCCGTCGACGAGAGCGTGGTGGGTCTTGGAGAGCAGGGCGAAGCGGTCGTCGCGAGAGCCCCTCGACCAGCCACAGCTCCCAGAGCGGCCGGCTGCGGTCAAGCGCCTGGGAGAAGACCCGCCCGGCCAGGCGCTTGAGCTGGGCCTCGCCGCCGGGCGCGGGCAGCGCGGTGTGACGGACGTGGAAGCTGGGGTTGAAGTGCGGGTCGTCGACCCAGACCGGGCGGCCCTGATTGAAGGGCACGAGGGCCAGCCGCTGGCGGTAGCGCGGGACCAGATGCAGCCGGGACACGATCTGGGCCGACGAGTTCCGCGTAGTCCGGCGCGGGTCCTTCGAAGACCATGCAACCCGCGACGTGCATGTGCGCGGCGTCGCGCTCGAGGTGCAGAAACGAGCTGTCGAGCCCGGTCAGTCGGTCGGGGTTGGCCATGGGGCGATTGTTGCACCCTCACGCATCTGTGACGAGACTCACGCACAGGGCGCCGGCGGCCTGCCACCCTCGCGCCGTCTGAAAAATCGACCTGCCGAATCGTCTGCGCCCGGTGCGCGGGCGAGCGGGGGACCCACTGCCGGGTAGTCGTACCACTACCACCCGGCCGGGGCGAATCGGCGCCTGGCGTGTCCAGCCGCGACCGTAGCGAGCACTCAACTCCGGACTGATCCGCGTCTTCGCGGAGGACCGGCGCCCGCGAGCCCGACAGCTAACCACGTAGGCATCCCGGTCGATCGGAGTGAATTCAAGGAGGCCCTCGAGATGAGGACCGATGTGAAACCGCGCATGACGCGCACCCTGTACGTGGCCCTCGCGGCCACCGCCCTGGCCTTGCCCGCCTCGGCGCTCGCCCTCAGTGGCGTCGGCGCCTCGGCGGCGACCGCCCCCCTGCAGGCCACGGTGTCGCCCGCGGCTGACCCACCTGGGCCAGTTCGTGACGGTGTCCGGGCGCCGGTCCCGGGCGGTGCCGCCGGCCAGCGGGCCGTTCTGCAGTCCGCCGGGCGCAGCGCCGGCCCGTGGCGCACCGTCCTGACCGGCGCCGTGCGCGCGAACGGCCGCGTGGCCTTTCGCCTCCGCCTGCGGCACTCGGGCTACCTGCGGATCGTCGCCGGTGCGACCGCAGCCCCCGCGTCTGCGACGCAGGCCATCCCGGCACTCGGCGTCTCGCCTGTGGCCAGCGCGCCGCAGCGGGTGGTCGTCGCGGCTCGATTTGCCGTCGCCCGCCACGATCTCGCCGCTCTCTCCGGGCAGATGGTCAAGGTCGGCGGAGCGCTGACCCCCGCGCGCAGCGGCCGCGTCGTCCGTGTCCAGGCCCGGCAGGCCGGCCGCTGGGCCACCGTGTCGCGTGCCCGCACCCGAGCCGACGGGCACTTCACGGCGCGCTTTGTCCCCGCCGCCGCTCGCGAGCAGCGGCTGCGCGTCGTGTTCGCGGGCGATCGCGGCAACGCCGGGGCCAGCCAGCCGGCCGGGAGGCTGTCGGTGTTCACCGCCGCCGGCGGCCTCGTGGTATGAGGACGCCGGCAGCACCGCCTGCGGCTTTCACGCCACCTACGGCGTGGCCAACCGCTCGCTGCCGTGCGGCACGCAGGTCAAGATCCGCTACGGCGGGCGCAGCGTCACCGCGACCGTCGATGACCGCGGGCCCGTACGTCGGCGGCCGGGACTGGGATCTGAGTCAGACCACGGCAGGCGCGCTGGGCTTCGGCGGCGTCGGCACCATCTGGGTCTCGCTCTAGAGCGTCGCCCCCGCGCCGGCCTTGCCGCCGGGCGCGGGGCGCGCGGCGCACCGCGCCGGTCACGTCAGGAGCGGCGTCTAGCCTCACCCGACGATGTCCGGCCGCTGCATCGCGCATCTCGACATGGACGCGTTCTATGTCGTCGGTCGAGCTGCGCCGGCGGCCCGAACTGCGCGGCCGGCCGGTGATCGTGGCCGGCACCGGGCCGCGGGCGGTGGTGACCACCGCCTCCTACGAAGCCCGGCGCTTCGGCGTGGGCTCGGCGATCCCCGCCTCGCGCGCCCGGCGCCTGTGTCCCGACGGCGTCTACCTCCCGCCCGACTTTCCCTACTACCGGGCGGCCTCGCGCGAGGTGATGGAGCGCGTGCGCGCCGTCACGCCCGATCGTGGAGGTGATCGGACTCGACGAGGCCTACCTTGATCTCTCCGGGATGCCCGCGCCGCGGGCGGAGATGCGCCGCCTGGTCATCGACATCCACCGGGCTACGGGCCTGCACGCCTCGATCGGCATGGGTCCCAACAAGCTCGTGGCCAAGGTCGCCTCCGACGCCGAGAAACCCCGCGGTTTCGTCGTGCTCTCCCGTGAGCAGGCGTGCACGCGCTTTGCCGCAATCCCGCTCCGGGCCTGATCCCCGGGATCGGGCCCAAGACGGCCGAGCGCCTGCGCGGCGTGCGGTCTGGACACGCTGGCCGCGCTGGCCGGCGCGTCACCGCATGATCTGGCCACCCATTTCGGGCCCAGGCTCGGCGCCGAGCTGCAGCGCCGCGCCCGTTTTGAGGACGACAGCCCGGTGACCGAGGTCCGCAAGGTGGTCTCGGAGTCACGGGAGACCACCTTTGACCGTGACGTGAGCGGCCTTGAGATGCTCGAGCCGATCCTCCAGCGGCTGGTCGCCGAACTGTGCACCACGCTCGAGCGCCAGGATCGCCGTGGGCGCACCGTGGGCATCAAGGTCCGCCTGGATGACTTCTCGACGCATACGCGGGCGCGCACCCTCTCAGAGCCGGTGTCCGAGGCGGCGCGGGTCGGGCCGATCGCGCGCGACCTGCTGCGAGGCTTCGCTCCGCCGCGACCGGTGCGGCTGCTCGGGGTGCGGGTGGCCGGCCTGGAGGCGCCGGCCGCGGCGCAGCAGCTGAGCCTCGCCGCTGTGACGCGGGTCTAGTAGAGAGCCGCGGCCAGGCGCCGGCGTGCGTCGCGGGCCAGCGGGTGCTCGACCCCGAGCTCGTCCAGGACGCCGACCACCACGCGGCGGATGTCGTCCTTGGCGCCGTCGGCGCTGGGCAGCGCGCTGATCAGGTCGTTCAGTCCCGTCTCCGGGTCGCCGCCGTCCAGCGCGCTGAAGGCGCTGGTGAGGTGCGCGTAGGCGGGATCGGCCTCGCAGGCGGATGCGGGCGGCCAGGCCGTCGGCGGCGAAGCTGCCCGGCACCTCGCGCAGCAGGGCCAGGGCCGCGTCGGCCTCACCGCGGGCCGCCAGGATGCGGGCCAGCGGCACTGCCGCGTCGGCTCGTGACGGCTCGAGGGTCACCGCGCGCCGCAGGGACGCCTCGTCGCCGGCGGCGATGAGGCCGTCGGCCTCGGAGGGGACCAGCGCGTCGAGGAAGCGGTCGATGGCGATCGGAGGCTGGACGCCGACGAACTCCGAGGCGACCGCGCCGTCGCGGAAAGCCTTGACGGCCGGGATGCCCTGGATCCCGTAATCGCGGGCCAGGTTCGGGTTGGCGTCGGTGTCGACCTTGGCCAGCTCCACCTTTCCGTCGCGGGCGGCGACCGCCCGTTCGAGCACGGGGCCGAGCTGGCGGCAGGGCCCGCACCACTCGGCCCAGAAGTCGACCACGACGGGGACGGTGTGCGAGCGGTCCAGGACCGCACTGGCGAAGGTGGCCTCGGTGACGTCCATGGCTTCGATCCTAGCCACGCTCCGCGGGCGATCCCGGGCCCGACGCGCAATGCGCTAGATACATCCCGTGACCGAGATCGACCATCGAGCGCGCGGGCCGTCCGGCTCGCCGGCGAGGACAACGGCCAGGGCGCGCCGGTCGTCCTGCTGCACGGGCTGACCGCGACCCGCCGCTACGTCGTGATGGGGTCGACCGCTCTGGCCCGCGGCGGTCACCGCGTCCTCGCCTACGACGCGCGCGGCCACGGTCACAGCGGGCCCGCGCCCGGACCCCGGCGCGTACGGCTACGCGGAACTCGGGGCCGACCTCATCGCCGTGCTCGACGCGGCCGGCGTGTCGCGCGCGGTGCTGGCCGGCGCGTCGATGGGCGCCCATACGCTCCTGTGGCTGGCTCTGCACCATCCCGAGCGAGTGGCCGGGCTGGTCGTGATCACGCCGGGCTATGACCCCGAGCGGGCCGACGATCCGCAGCGCCTCGCGCGCTGGGACGCCCTGGCCACCGGGTTGCGCGAGGCGGGGATCGAGGGGTTCCTCGCCGCCCAGGGCACCGACGGCGTGCCGGAGCGCTGGCGCGAGACGATGGTCACCGTCACCCGCCAGCGGCTGTCCCAGCACGACGATCTCGCGGCCGTCGCCGACGCCCTGTCGGCGGTGCCGCGCTCGCATCCGTTCGGCGGTCTGGACGAGCTCGGCGCGATCGCCGCGCCGACGACGGTCGTCGCTCCGCGGATGAGCCCGATCCGGGCCATCCCCAGGCCATCGGGGAGGCCTACGCGGCCGCCATCCCGGGCGCGCAGCTCGTGCTCGACGCGCCCGGGCGCTCGCCGGTGGCCTGGCAGGGCAGCCAGCTCTCGCGGGTCATCGCGGACGTCGCGGCGCGCGCGGCATGGTGAGGCCGCGACGCGGCCAGCAGGTAGACCCGGGCGCACCCGAACCGCTGCGTGAACGCGATCATCGGCCCGAGCGCGCGGCTCAGCGGCCGGGGATGCGCGCAGTCGGAGATGAGCAGCGCCGCCCCCGTGCGGGTGACCAGCGCGCGGGCCGCGTCCGGGCGCAGCCGGCCGTCGAACAGGCGGTCGACCTCCCGCGCGCGGGACACGTAGTCCCGGCTCCAGTACCCGTGGCCCACGTACACGGGCAGTCCGGTCCGGGAGGGCACGACCGACGCAAACGGGGTGGGAGCGAGGATCCCGCCCGGTGGTTGATGCGCGTCGACCCAGGCCAGCGCGCGCGCGTCGTCGGCGGTGAGCACGTACTGCACATGGCTCCCGGTCGCGGTGCGGACCATCTTGCGGGCGTCGTAGGCCAGGCCGGGGACCGTGAACAGGAGCACGACAGCCAGGCCGGCGATCGATCGGCAGGCGCGCTCGCGTGCCCCCGCGGACCATCAGCACGGCGAACGGAAAGCTCAGCCCCTGCAGCGCGTGCGCGGCGAAGGCATCGTTGGCGAAGTAGGTGACCAGGGCGGCCGGCAGCCACAGCAGGAGCATCTGCTCCCCCGGATCATCCCCCGGCCGGGCCACACCCAGTGCGGCCAGCGCCGCAAGCGGGCCCAGGCCGGCCAGCAGCACGAGCCCGGGGAGGCGGGGGATGACCTCGTAGTGGGCGGCCAGCGACCACGCCGGGTCGGTGTGCCCGAGCAGCCAGTAGTAGGCCAGCGGGAGAGCCGCTCCGGCCGCCCCGACGATCAGGACGCCGATCCCGTCTGACCGCCGCCAGACGGCCAGCCCCACATAGATGACGATCAGCGTGATGCCCTGCCACGGATGCAGCCAGGAGGCACCGAGCGAGGCCAGCGCCGGCGACCAGCCACGGCGCGCGGATCGTCGCTGCCGGCCCGCGCCCGTCGTTGCGCAGAGCCGAAGCCGCGCGGGTCGATGGCCCGGTCCACGGCCAGCAGCGCGACGGGCACCAGGGCGAGGCCCAGCGCGCTGGGCAGGTAGCCCCAGAGCTTGCTCGCCGCCAGCAGCTCGTCGGCGAGCAGGAAGAGCGAGAAGCGAAACGAACCCGCCCCCGCGCCGGTCCAGCTGTAGAGAGCGGCCAGCGGTGTGCACAGGAACAGGGCGAGCGCGATCGCCGCGGCGCGCCGGCCGGCGCCTTCGAGGAAGCGTCCGCACCACACCACCGCGGCCGCGAAGAGGGCGATGACCGCCAACGGCTTGATCAGCTGATAGGCCAGGGGCAGGCTCAGCCCGACGCGGCTCAGCAGCCCGATGAGCAGGAACACAGGCTGCAGGTAGACGTGCCCGTTGGGCGCCAGCGTGAACAGGTCGGAGGCCAGCCCGTGATGGGCGGCGTCGCGGGCCCAGGCGAGGTACTGCAGCTGATCGGCCCCGAGCACGCCGTCCGCGCCGATCAACCCGTCGGCGCCGGTGTAGACCCCGTGCAGCGCAGCCGCGCGCGCCAGGAAGATGACGAGCGGGAACAGGGCCCACGCGGCCAGGAGAGCCAGCAGCGCGATCTCCACCCCCGTGGTGCCCTGGCGCCGGTGGGACATCGGCGCCCAATGTAGTCAGTCGCCGGCCGGCCCGCCGCCCCCCGGCCGGGGCCGGGGCGGGCGAGGGCAGGCCGTGACCGGGGCGGGAACTAGCCCGCGGTCACCGTGTTGGTCTTGTCCACCGAGGTGAGGTAGCCGTTGCCGTTGAAGTGGATCTTGATGGTGATCCGGGCCGGCCCGCGGACGTGGCGGAACGCGTTGGGCACCGAGAACTTGCAGTCCGAGCCGACGGGACCGTTCTCATTGCCGATCTTCTTGGCGCCGATGTAGTACTTCAGGGCCACGCTGCCGTTGCACTTGGCCGAGGCCGGGATGTTCTTGGCCCCGCCGAGCGAGCCAGAGGTCGTGTAACCGTAGGGCTTGCGCTTGGACCGGCTGGGCGTGGTGCGCACGCTCAGGGTCGGCTTGGGCCGCGTGCTCGGCTCGGTGAAGAACGTCTGGTCGGCCCCGTAGGAGGTCACGCCACCGGTGTGATAGGCGACGACCTGGTAGTGGAACAGGGTCCCCGGCGCGAGGCCGTCGAGCAGGATCGAGACCGGCAGTGAGGTGCGAGACCGCAGCCAGCCCGTTGGGGGCGATCGTCTGCACGGTGTAGTTGGTCGTCGTCCCGTAGCGCACTTCCCAGGTCGTGGGCGCGCCCTGCGGGATCGATGCTGCCCGTGGCCGTGGCGGTCGTCCGGCCGACGTTGACGGCGGGTCCGGTCACGACAGCCGCCGGCGGTGGGCCCGGTGGTGGCGAAGGTGCGGTCCTGGCCGGCGGTGGACCCCGCGCCGTTCAGGGCGGCGACGTGGAAGTGGTAGACGGTGCCGGGGGTCAGGCCGGTGACGGTGACGTGCACGGTCACGGGCTTGGCGCCGGCCGGGAGGGTGTGGCTCGTTGCTCGAGAGGCCGTAGGCGCTCGTCGTCCCGTACTGAAAGACATAGCCGGTGGCGCTGCCGTTGGGGTTGATCGTGGCGCTCAGGGTCGCCGAGAAGTTCCCGATCGCGCTCACCGACTCTGCGTTGACCGACGGGGTCGACGCCGCCGTGGCGATGCCGGCGAGCGCGAGCACCGCGATCGCTGCGGTCAGCGCCAGTCTCATGGTCCGTCTCATGTCTGACTCCTTGAAGGTGGGGTTCGCGGATTGCAAACCTATTCGAGGCCCGAAGTTGCGGCTGCACGCGGTTCCCGGGCCGTACTAGGGTGCCCGGCCATGCGCTTCTACGAACCGGGGGACCACCGTGGGCGCCGGACTGGCGCACGATCCCTTCAAAGCCCTCGTGGCTCCCCGCCCGATCGGCTGGGTCTCGACCCTCGGTGGCGACGGTTCGGTCAATCTCGCGCCGTACAGCTTCTTCAACGCCGTGGGCGAGGCACCTCCCATGCTCGCCTTCTCCAGCCTCGGCGCCAAGGATTCGTCCTCGAACACCAGCGAGGTCCGCGAGTTCGTGTGGAACCTCGTCACCGACGAGCTGCGCGAGCCGATGAACGCGTCCTCGGCCTCGCTTCCCCACGGGGCCAGTGAGTTCGAGCGGGCGGGCCTGCAGATGGCCCCCTCGCGCCTGGTCGGACCGCCGCGCGTCGCGGCCGCGCGCTGCGCGATGGAGTGCCGGGTCGTGCACCAGATCGAACTGACCGACCTCGACGGCCGGCCCACCGATCAGCACCTGGTCATCGGGCAGGTGGTGGGGATCCACCTCGACGAGGATGCGATCGCCGACGGCACGGTCGACACCGCCGCCCTGCGCCCGGTGGCGCGACTCGGCGGCCCGGGGGACTACACGGTGGTCACCGCGACGTTTCAGATGCTGCGCCCCCGCTCCTGAGCGGTCGCCGGCCGGGGCCGGGCTGCCGCGCCGGCGGCCGGGTAGCGTGTGGGCCGCGATGGCCTCCCTGCTCGTCGGTCCGATCCTGCGTTACGTCTCGGCGACCGAGGCGACGGTCTGGGTCGAGACCGATGCTCCCTGCGAGGTCGAGGTGCTGGGCCACTCGCGAGCGCACCTTCCACGTCGACGGCAAGCATTACGGGCTCGTCGCCGTGCGCGGTCTGGCAGCCGGGCAGCAGCACCGAGTACGAGCTGATCCTGGATGGGACGGTGCATTGGCCGCCGCCCGTCTCCCCGTTCCCGGCCCCGCGCATCCAGACCCTGCCCGAGGACGGGGCCGGTGCGGATCCTCTGGGGCTCCTGCCGGGTGACCGCGCCCAACGAGCTGCCCTACACGCTGAGCACCGACGAGGACGACCGGGGCTGCGGGGTCGACGCGTTGTACGCGCTGACCCAGCGGCTGGCCGGATCAGGATCCCGGCGCAGTGGCCGCGGATGATCCTGTGGATCGGGGATCAGATCTATGCCGACGAGGTCTCGCCGCAGACCGCCGCGTTCATCGAGGCGCGGCGTGACACGAGCCGGCCGCCCGGGCTGGGAGGTCCACGACGTCGAGGAGTACACGCAGCTCTACCGCGAGGCCTGGACACCGGCGGCGATCCGCTGGCTGATGTCGACGATCCCCTCGGCGATGATCTTCGACGACCACGACGTCCACGACGACTGGAACACCTCCGAGGCGTGGATCGAGGACATGCGCCGCACCGTCCTGGTGGCACGAGCGGATCGTGGCGGGACTGTGGACCTACTGGATCTACCAGCACATCGGCAACCTCTCACCCGACGAGCTCGACGGCGATGAGCTCTACGCGCAGGTCCGGCAGGCCCAGGACGCCGCGCCGCTGCTGCGCGACTTCGCGGAGCGGGCCGAGCGGGAGGGAGGGGGGAGCCTGTGGAGCTTCTCGCGGCAGATCGCCGGCACGCGGCTGGTGGTGATCGACGGACGGGAGGGCCGCGTGCTCTCCGACGGCCGGCGCGAGATGCTCGATGAGCGCCGAATGGGGCTGGCTGGAGCGGCAGCTGAGCGGTGACTACGACCACGTGATCATCGCCAGCACGCTGCCCGTGCTGCTGGCCCCGACCCTGCACTACGTCGAGGCCTGGAATGAGGCGCTCTGTTCCGGAGCGCTGGGGGCGCCGCGCCGCCCGCTGGTCCGAAAGCTGCGCCGGGCGCTAGACCTGAGCACTGGGCGGCGTTTCAGGCCTCCTTTCATCGCCTGCTGGGCCTGGTCAGCGATGTCGGCGGCCGGCCGCCGTGGCCGCGCGCCCGCATCGGTGGTCATGCTCGGCGGCGACGTCCACCAGGCGTATCTGGAGACGGTCTGCTTCCCGCGCCGCCAGCGGGGTGCAGGCCAACGTCTACCAGGCCGTGTGCTCACCGTTTCGCAACCAGCTCGCCCGGCGCGAGCGGCGGATGCTGCGGGTCGCGCGGCGCTCGCGGGTGCTCGGCTGGCTGGTGCGACGGCTGGCCCATCTGGCCGGCGTGCGGCGAACCGCCGGTGCAATGGCGGGTGCTCCAGCCGCCGACCTGGAAGAACCAGCTCGGCTGGCTGGACATCGACGGGCGCGACCTGCGGCTGACGATCGAGACGACGCTGCGATGGGCCATGACCCCGAGCTGGAGATCTCGCTTGAGCATCCACTGGCCTGAGCGCCTGATGCATCTCCGGGAGCGCGCAGGCGGCCGGCCGAGGTCATGATCTGGCAGGCTCTGCGCTCATGAGTCTCTCAGGCAGGACGATGTTCATCTCCGGAGCCAGCCGGGGGATCGGGCTGGCCATCGCGCTGCGGGCGGCCCGCGACGGCGCCAACGTGGCCCTCATCGCCAAGACCGCCGAGCCCCATCCCAAGCTGGAGGGCACGATCTACACCGCGGCGGAAGCGATCCAGGCCGCCGGCGGCGAGGCCCTGCCGATCGTCGGCGACATCCGTCAGGACGACTCCGTGTTCCAGGCCGTCGCGCAGACCGTCGATCGCTTCGGCGGGATCGATATCTGCGTCAACAACGCCAGCGCGATCAACCTTTCGGGCATCGAGGCGATGGAGATGAAGCGCTTTGACCTGATGCAGTCGATCAACTGCCGCGGGGCCTACCTCGTGGCCAAGGCGTGCGTGCCGCACCTCAAGCAGGGCACCAACCCCCACATCCTCACCCTCTCGCCGCCGATCTCGCTGGAGCCGAAATGGCTGGCCCCCTTCACCGGGTACGCAATCGCCAAGTACGGGATGACGCTCGTGGCCCTTGGCCTGGCCGAAGAGCTGCGCGACGCCGGGGTGGCCTCCAATGCCCTGTGGCCGCGCACGCTGGTGGCGACCGCGGCCGTCCAGAATCTGCTCGGGGGCGACGAGGCCATGCGCAGGGCGCGCACGCCCGACGTCTACGCCGATGCCGCCTACGAGGTGCTGACACGTGACAGCCGGCAGTGCACCGGCAACGCGTTCCTCTGCGAGGACGTGCTCGTGGAGGCCGGCGCGACCGACCTGAACCGCTACAGCGCGGCCGGACCTGACGCCGACCTCGGCGTCGACCTGTTCGTCGACGACATCAACCCGCCCTCGCTGCGCTAGGCCGATCCTCGCGGAGCGCATCGGTCCGCGCCCGCTCGGACTCGATCGCGGAGCGCGCTGTGAGACGGGGCGCACAGATCCGTAGGAAACCCGGAGACCGCCGCTAGGTTAGATCGCACCATGTCCGCTCGGTTTGCGACCAACTTCATCGTGCTTCTGGTCGGTGCCGGCGTCGTGGTGACGGGCTTTGCCTTCTCTGCGGGCACCCTGGACTGGGCCGCGGTCGGCGCCGGAGCGGTGGTCGTGGTGGCCGCGCTGGCCAACTTCGCCGCGCGTCACCAGGGCGTGTACCAGCGCAGCGCCGACGTGGCCATCTGCGCGCTCGGCGCCTGGTTGATCGTCGCCGCGCGGGTGCTCGATGATCGCAGCCGCTGGCTGGAGCTCTCCGCCGGCCTGGCTCTGGCGGCGCTGGGCGCGATCGGCCTGATCGTGCGCGAGGTGCGGCTGCACCGGGGTCTGTGGCTGGGCGAGATTCAGATCGGCGCCGACCGCTTCGCTCGCATCGCCGAGGTGCAGCGCGCCGACGGGGACGGGCGATGAAGTTCCGCGGCCCGCTGGTCAACAGCTACTGGTCGGCGGTCGCGCTCGTCGTCTGCGCACTCGTGCCCTTCCTGGTCCTGAGCTCATCGCTGCAACCGCTGGTCCCGATCCTCGGCCACTCGCTGCACCTGAGCCCTCAGGCGCTGTCGCTGTCCTTCGGCATGTCCAACGCGGCCTACGCGCTGGGCACGGTGCTGGCCATCCAGTTCGCGGTGCACTACCCCCAGCGGCGGTTGCTGGTCATCTACGCGGCGATCTTCACGTTCGGGTCGCTCCTCAGCGCCACCGCCTTCACCCCGGGGCTGTTCATCGCCGGGCATGTCCTGCAGGGCCTGTTCACGAGCATGATGCTGATCGCCGCCGCTCCCGCCCTCGTGCTCGGCTGGCCGATCACGGCGCCTGCCCATGACCGCCATCGTCATGAACACCGGCATATTCGGCGCCGTCGCCGCCGGTCCCGTGTTCGGTGGCATCCAGGCCAGCGCCGGGGGCTGGCGGCCCCTGTTCTGGATCGTGTGCGGAGTCGGCGCCCTCGCGCTGCTGCTGTCGGTCCTGACCTTCCAGGACCAGGCGCCGCAGGATGTCGAGGCACCGCGCGATTGGACGGCGATCCTGCTGGCCGGGCTGGGCTGCGCCGCCGCCTTCTTCGGAGCCTCGGAGCTTGAGACGCACCGGATGCTCGACCTGATCGTGTTCGCGCCCCTGATGGCCGGAGTCGTCGTGCTCGCCGTCCTGATCGTCCATCAGGTCACCGCGCGCAATCCGCTGATGCCGATGGGGCAGCTGCTCAGCACCTTCCCGGTCGCCGCGATCATCATCGCCATCGCCGCCGGGGCCGCGTCGATCCCGCTCACCCAACTGGCCCAGGTCGCCTTCACCGGCCGCGTCTCGCCTGCGCACCTGGGCGTGCTGTTCATCCCCGAGGTCGGAGGGGCCCTGGTCACCGCGCTGCTGTTCGGAGCCTTGATCCGCACGCGCTTCGTGCCCGCGCTGGCCTGGATCGGGCTGCTCGTGCTGGCCGGCGGCGCCGCCGTGCTCACGGGAGTGGCCGGCGGACCGCAGTCGCTGGTCCTCGTCGGCTCGGGCCTGGTCGGCATCGGCGTCGGCGCCTCGGTCGCGCCGGCGCTGTTCACCACCGGCTTCTCGTTGCACGCCGCCCAGCTCCCGCGCGTGTTCGCGATGCTCGAGCTGCTGCGCGGCGCCGCGGCCTTTGCCTCAGGGCCGATCATCCTGCACCTGGCCGTCACGGTCGGCGGGAGCAAGGCCCAGGGGATCCAGATCGCCGTGTGGGTGTGCTTCGCGATCGTGGCCGCCGGCGCGGGGGCCTCCCTGTACGTGTTCGTCCTCGGCCGGGGGCGGCTGCAGGTCCCCGACATCGAGACGTGGGACGAGACCGGCGTGCCCGCCTGGTATTCACCCCCGCTGGCCGCCGGGATCCGCGCGCGGGGTCCCCGACGGCCACGGAGGCCAACGGGGATGGCCCCGCGTCCGTGCAGGAGGCGGCCAAGGTCGAGGCGCTCGCCCACGCT
Source organism: uncultured Solirubrobacterales bacterium (assembly GCA_963792735.1). Taxonomy (GTDB): domain Bacteria; phylum Actinomycetota; class Thermoleophilia; order Solirubrobacterales; family Solirubrobacteraceae; genus Palsa-465. Next base: position 220,361 of record CAWBXK010000003.1, read on the forward strand.
CTGCGGATCGCCCGCACCCGCCCGCGGGCCAACGGCGAGCCGGTCCATCGCGACTGACCCGCCGGCCGGCTCCGCGGCCCCGGCTCAGCCCGCGATCGCGTCCAGCTCGGCCACCGCGTCCCCCGGCAGCTCAAGCGCAGCGGCGGCCACGTTGTCACGCAGGTGCGCGACCGACGAGGTCCCCGGGATGAGCAGGATGTTGTCCGAGCGCTGCAGCAGCCAGGCCAAGGCGACCGCCATGGGGGTGGCCTCGATCCGCGCGGCGACCTGATCCAGCGTGTCGGACTGCAGGGGGGTGAAGCCACCGAGCGGGAAGTAGGGGACATAGGCGATCCCGTCCCGGGCCAGCGCGTCGACCATGGCGTCGTCCTCGCGGTGGGCGAGGTTGTAGTGGTTCTGCACGCAGACGACGTCGGCGATCCCGCGTGCCTCGGCGACCTGCTCGGCGTTGACGGTGCTCACCCCGAGCTGCCGGATCAGGCCCTCGGCCTGCAGCTCGGCCAGAACGCCGAAGGGCTCGGCGATCGAACCCGGGGCGATGCCGTGCCCGTCGTCGCCGGTGGCGCCCATGTTGCGCAGGTTGACCACATCGAGCGCATCCAGGCCGAGGTTGCGCAGGTTGTCCTGGACGGCGGCACGCAGCTGCTCGGGAGATGAGGCCGGCAGCCAGCCGCCCCGCGCGTCGCGGAGCGCTCCGACCTTGGTCACGATGGTCAGATCATCGGGATAGGGATGCAGCGCCGCGCGGATGATCTCGTTGGTCACGTGCGGGCCGTAGAAGTCACTGGTGTCGATGTGGGTGACTCCGAGCTCGATCGCCGTCCGCAGCACGGCGATCGCCTCGTCGCGGTTCTCCGGGTGGGCCGAACACGCCGGGGCCGGCGAGCTGCATGGCGCCGTAGCCCATGCGGCTGACCGTCGGGCCGCCGGCCAACGTGAAGGTGCCGCCGGGCGCGGTGGTGGGGGACATGGGGAAGGGCTCCTGTCTGCTCGTTGTCATAACCGTGCTCAGCATGGCGCGGTCAGACCGGGTGGACCAGAGGTCGGGCTATCGGGGGACAGGCTGTCCCTGGATAGCGGGCCACCGGTGGTTGCATACTCAAGGGCATGGATCAGGACGGACTCGGCGACTTCCTGCGCCGCCGGCGGGCGGGGCTCGGTCCCGACGACGTGGGCCTGGCCGCCGGGTCGCGGCGCCGCACGCCCGGGGCTGCGCCGGGAGGAGGTGGCCGCGCTGGCTCACGTCTCCACCGACTTCTACACGCGCCTGGAGCAGGGCAGGGGCTCTCGGCCGTCGGCCCCGACCACGGGCGCGCTGGCCCGCGCGCTGCGTCTGAGCCCTGACGAGCGCGATCACCTCTATTCGCTGGCCGGCCACACGCCGCCCCCGCGGGCCTTTCGCACCGACCATCCGAGCCCGGGGCTGCTGCGCGTGCTCGGGCTGCTGCAGGCCCCGGCCATGATCATCTCCGACCTCGGGGTCACGCTGCGCCAGAACGCGATGTCCGAGGCCCTGATCGGAGTGCAGACCGGCTACGCGGGCCTTGAGCGCAGCAACTACTACCGCTGGTTCACCAACCCGGCGGCCCGGGCGATCCATCCGGTGCAGGACCACGCCCACCAGAGCCGGGTCCACGTCGCCGCGCTGCGCGCGGTACACGGCCGGTCCGGCGAGGATCCCGAGATCGCCGAGCTCGTGGCCGCGCTGCTGGCCGAGAGCCCGGAGTTCGCCGCGCTGTGGGAGCGCCACGAGGTCGCGGGGCGGGCGGGCTCGCTCAAGCGCTTCGTGCACCCGGCGGTCGGGGTGATCACGCTGGACTGCCAGAACCTCACGGCGGAGAACCAGACCGAGAAGCTGATCGTGTTCACGGCTCGGCCGGGCTCTGAGGATGCTGAGCGACTGGCTCTGCTGTCGGTGATCGGCAACCAGCGGCTGGCCGCGAGCGGCTGAGCCGGACCGCCCTCGTACGGGTCGCGGCGCAGTCGAAGGGAGGCGTGCGAGTCTTCCGCGCCTGTATCAATGCTCGATAATCGGGCTTATGTACACCGAGAGGGAAATCTCCGGCTCAGAGAGGGGTCTTTTGAGCCCTTTCGACCTCCTGAGGCGCCTCTCGGGGCGCGCCCGGCCCGGAGATCAGGCCTCGGCGATCATCAGCGTCGCGCCGCCCGTGGCGAAGTTCGCGACGTCACCGGCGGCCGCCTGGCCCTCGGGACTGGCCAGCGCGGCCTGAGCACGTCGGCGTCCGCACAAGCGCGCTACGCCGGCCGTTTCCGCCAACCGGGGGCTCAGGTGGCGTCCTTTGGCACGTTTTGCACGCTCCCTCCCGGGACCCTGGCGGCCTCTGAGCTCCTGGGCGCCCCCTGCCGGGGCCACAAGGCTCCCTCCTCGCCCCGCGTCCCATTCGAGACGCGTTATGTCAAGCCCGCGACGGATCTGGCGCATCCGGGCTCGCCGGCGTCCTGCCCGCCCACCCGGCCGCGTCGTACGCTGTCGGACCATGCAGACTCCCGAGCAGCCGCCGGCCGGCGCGTCCGCCGCCGGGAGACCGTACCCGCCGCCGGGGCGCACGGAATCGATCTGGCCGGCACAGGGCACCGTGCTGGTCGCGATCGCGCTGCAACTGCTGCTCCCCAACCGGCTCACGGTCGGCCCGCGATGGCTGATCCCGGGTCTGGAGGCCGCGCTGCTGGTCGGGTTCGCGCTGGCCACCCCCCGCCAGCTTGAGCACGAGCACACGCGCCGGCGCCGCTTGGCCCTCGGCCTGACCGGATTGGTCAGCGCGGCGAACATCCTGTCGCTGGCGCTGCTCAGCCACGCGCTGTTCAAGCACGGGATCAGCAACGGCCACGAGCTGATCCTGGCGGGCGCGCTGATCTGGCTGACCAATGTCCTGATCTTCGGCCTGTGGTACTGGGAGACCGACCGTGGAGGGCCTGGCCAGCGCGCCGCGGGACGCGACGGGCCGCCTGATCTGCTGTTCCCGCAGATGAGTGACGACCGGATCGAGCCCAAGGAGTGGCGGCCCGGGTTCATCGATTATCTCTATGTCTCACTCACCAACGCCATGGCGTTGAGTCCGACCGACACGATGCCGCTCACGCCCACCGCGAAAGGGATCATGGGCCTTCAGTCGCTCGTCTCGCTGGTGACCATCGGCCTGGTCATCTCCCGCGCCGTGAACATCCTGTAGCGCCCCAGCCACAGCCGCTGGCTGCGGCAGACGGCTACCCACCGCCCTCAGGTCCCGGGTGAGGCGACCCTTGACTCGGCGGCGGCGGCGACCGCGCGCTCGACCGCATTGACGTCGCGCACCGCGCCGGTGTCGGCCGACGTGGCCATCGCCGCGTAGGCTCGCAGGGCCGCGGACACGGGGCGATCGCGCAGCCCGGGGAAGTAGCCGCCGTTGGCCTCCAGGGCCTCGCGGCGCTCGGCCAGCTCCTCGTCGGAGACCTCGAGGGTCATCCGGCGGTTGGGGATGTCGATCGAGATCGTGTCCCCGTCCTGGACCAGCGCGATCGTGCCGCCCGACGCCGCCTCCGGGGAGACGTGGCCGATCGACAGCCCCGAGGTGCCGCCGGAGAAGCGACCGTCGGTGATCAGCGCGCACGCCTTGCCCAGCCCGCGGGCCTTCAGGTAGGAGGTCGGATAGAGCATCTCCTGCATGCCCGGCCCGCCGCGCGGCCCCTCGTAGCGGACGACGACGACGTCACCCTCCTTGATCCGCCCGCTCAGGATCACCTCGACGGCGTCCTCCTGGGACTCGACGACGACGGCGGGTCCGCTGAAGGTCAGCAGCGACTCGTCCACTCCGGCCGTCTTGACCACGCTGCCGCGGACGGCGAGGTTGCCGTACAGGATGGCCAGGCCGCCGTCGGCCGAGTACGCGTGCGCGACGTCGTGGATGCAGCCGTCGGCCGCGTCGGTGTCCAGGGACTCCCAGCGCTCGGACTGCGAGAACGCGGTCGCTGAGCGCTTGCAGCCCGGAGCGGCGTGGAAGAGGTCGATGGCCGCCTCTGAGGGCCGGCCGGAGCGGATGTCCCACTGCCCCAGCCACGCGTCCACGTCGGGGGCGTGCACGGTGCTGACGTCCTCGTTGAACAGCCCGCCCCGCCGCAGCTCGCCGAGGATGGCCGGGATGCCGCCGGCGCGGTGGACGTCCTCCATCAGGTAATCGCCGCTCGGGGCCACCTTGCAGATGCACGGCACCCGGCGGGACAGCTCATCGATGTCTCGCATCGTGAAGTCGAGCTCGGCCTCCTGGGCCGCGGCGAGGACGTGCAGCACGGTGTTGGTCGAGCCGCCCATCGCGATGTCGAGGGTCATCGCGTTCTCGAACGCCGCTCGCGAGGCCACCGCGCGCGGGAGCACCGAGGTCGTCGTCCTGCTCGTAGTAGCGGCGGGTGATGTCCATCACCGTCTCGCCGGCGGCCTCGAACAGGCGCCGGCGCAACGTGTGGGTGGCCAGCGTCGAGCCGTTCCCGGGCAGCGACAGGCCCAGGGCCTCGGTCAGGCAGTTCATCGAGTTGGCCGTGAACATGCCCGAGCACGAGCCGCAGGTGGGGCAGGCTGCCTCCTCGATCAGGTCCATGTCCTCGTCAGAGACATCCTTGGACACGGCGTCGGCCATCGCCGTGATGAGGTTGATCCGGTTGCGCACGGTGCCGTCGACCAGCACGGCGCGGCCACCCTCCATCGGGCCGCCGGAGACGAACACGGCCGGGATGTTCAGCCGCAGCGCGGCGTTGAGCATCCCGGGGGTGATCTTGTCGCAGTTGGAGATGCAGACCACCGCGTCGGCGCAGTGCGCGTTGACCATGTACTCGACACTGTCGGCGATCAGGTCGCGTGAGGGCAGCGAGTAGAGCATCCCGCCGTGGCCCATGGCGATCCCGTCGTCGACGGCGATCGTGTTGAACTCCCGGGGAATACCGCCGGCGGCCTTGACCGCCGCGGAGACCACCTCGCCGACCGGCTTGAGATGAGTGTGGCCGGGCACGAACTGCGTGTAGGAGTTGGCGATCGCGACGATCGGCTTGCCGAAGTCCTCGCGATCGACGCCGGCGGCCCGCAGCAGGGCGCGGGCACCGGCCATGTTCCGGCCGTGGGTGACGGTGCGTGATCTCAGTGCGGGCATGACCCTTCAGGCTAACGCGCCTGTCCGGCTGCGACCAGACATTCCCCGCGCGGGAATGATCGCACCCGGCCGGATAGGCTTGCTGCGCTCGCGTTTCGCTGCCCGTCCCGCTCGTGTTCCGTTCCCTGCGCTCCTGCCTGATTGCCCTGACCAGCCTGTGGCTGGCCGCGGCCACCCCCGCCATCGCCGCGCCGCCGGGCGGCACCGGCGTGACCGGAGGCGCGCCGATCCTCAGCGGCGGCCTGGCCCCCAACGGCGCACCGCATCATGTGCCCGCCCCGCCGAGCCGGCGGGATCACGGCCGCTGGCTGAGCGCGGTGACGATCACCGAGTACTGGCCCGCGCCCGAGTCGTGGTTCGTGGGCCGGATGGTGACCGCCCCGGGCCTGCCGGGTCTTCACCACATCGACTGGCTCTACTCCGCAGCTGGTCTCTCCATGCAGGGCGAGGGCATCGGCTTGGACGGCCGGCTCTATCACATCGATCGGCTCGGCTCCGGCGGCTGGGTGACCGCGGCCGGCCGCGGGACCGACCCGGCTGACGGCTGGAGCGCCGGCGCACCCTTCTGGCGGGCCGGCGGCTACTGGACCAACCGCCGGCGCGGGCGTCACCTTCCCGCTCGCCGCCGGCGGCTGGTCGGCCGGACGTGGACGCGCCTACCGGCCCCTGCCGGGCGTGAGCTTTGCGGCCGGGGCGTCCCTGCCGCTGCGCTTCTATGAGTCGATCGCCGTCGACCCGAGGGTCATCCCGCTCGGCAGCCGCGTGTACGTCCCGGCCTACCGTCACGACGGCCACGGGGGCTGGTTCGTGGCCGCCGACACGGGTGGGGCGATCAACGGCCACCACATCGACGTCTACCGCTCCCCCCCGGCGGCCGCCGGCGACCCGGGGCAGTTCTTCAGCGGTCAGCGGGTCTACGTGATCCGTCCACGGCGCTGAGCCCGGGCTCGATCGGCCGCCCCACTAAACTCATCACCAATGCCCAAGCAACAGCGGACGATGCGCGTCGAGCAGCGCGGCCAGCTCGCGGCGATGCAGCAGCTCGAGCACCGCAGCGACGAGGAGCTCGCCGCCGAGACCAAGTTCAAGGCCGCCGCTCAGGCGATCCTCGGCGCTCGCGCGGCCGAACGCTACGACGCCAAGGCGGCGCGCGCCCACTTCCAGCGCGCCATCGCTGCCGCCCGGCCCCAGGAGCGGCTGCAGCTGCGCCGCATGGCCGACGCGTCGCTGGCGCTGGCTGAGCGCCGCGCCGACGATCTGCGCAAGGCGACCGAGCGCCTCGGCGTCGAGAGCCCGACCAACCGGCAGCTGTTCGGCCTGCGCATGATGGGGCTGATCGCACCTCCCAAGAGCGCCGGAACGGTCGCGCGCGTCCGTGGCATCGTGCTCGTCATCGCGTTCATCGTGGCCGTTCTGCTCATCGGGTTCGGCCTCGTGAACCTGATCGCGCTCCCGTTCGGGGGCGTCTCGCTCGATCTGGGCATCTTCTACGGCATCGTGCTGGTCCTGGTGGCCATCGCCGTGCTCGTCTACCTGGGGCGAAAGCGGCAGCGCAAGGCCCAGGCCGACCGCGCGCAGCAGGTCGCCGCGCGGCGCTGACGTACGGTGTGCGGTCGCTATAGCCTGCTCGCGCCCGACCCCGCGGCGGTGCGGGCTCGCTTCGGGATCGATGAGCAGCTTGAGGTCCGCCAGCGCTTCAACGTCGCGCCCGGCGACGAGGTGCTGGCGGTGACCACCGACAAGCAGGGCAGCGCCCGCGGCGATCTGCTGCGCTGGGGGCTTGTGCCGTCGTGGGCCAAGAGCCCGGATCTCGGCCTGAAGATGATCAATGCGCGCGTCGAGACGGTGGCCGAGAAGCCGGCCTACCGCGGCGCGCTGCAGCGCTACCGCTGCCTGATCGTCGCCGACGGCTTCTATGAGTGGCAACGCGTCGAGGGCGGACCCAAGCAGCCCTTTCACATCACCCGCGACGACGGCGGCCTGTTCGCCTTCGCCGGGCTGTGGTCGATCTGGCACGCACCTGACGGTGGCCGGCTGCGGACGTGCACGATCATCACCCGTCCGGCCAACGACGCCGTCGCCGCGCTGCACGATCGGATGCCGGTGATCCTCGCGCCCGAAGCCGAGCGCCCGTGGCTTGACACCGAGCACCCCGGCAGCCGGAGCTGCAGGACATCCTGGTCGGCCTGCCGGCGCAACGCACCGCGCTCACGGCGGTCAGCACCGCGGTCAACGACGCGCGCTATGACGGCCCTGAGTGCGTGGCCCCGCCGGTCGAAGGCTGCGCAGACCGCGCTGTTCTAGATCCGGCTCAGGGAGAGACGAGGCCCGGCAGGATCAGCGACGGCCGCGCGTCGCGGCCCTGATCACCGGAGGCCGGCGGGGCCGCGTCACCGCTGAGCGACTCCGGGGATGCCGTGTCCAGCCAGGCGCCGAAGTCGCCGGCCGGCATCGGGCGGCTGAGGTGGTAGCCCTGCGCCAGGTCGCAGCCCAGCAGGGCGAGCCGCTGCAGCGTGGCGCCGTCCTCGACGCCCTCGGCGATGATCCGCAGACCGAGGTCATGCCCCAGGTTGATCGTCGAGCGGACGATGATCAGGTCGCTCTCGTCACGCAGCATCGGCGAGACGAACGACCGGTCGATCTTCAGCTCGTCGATCGGCAGGCGGCGCAGGTTGGCCAGCGACGAGTAGCCGGTCCCGAAGTCGTCGACCGACATCCGCACCCCGAGCCCGCTGAGCCGGGTCACGGTGGCCACCGCGCGGTCGGGGTCCGACATGATCATGCTCTCGGTGATCTCGAGCTGCAGAGCGTCGGCGGGCAGGCCGTACGCATCCAGCAGCCGCTCGATCTCCTTGGGTAGATCGCGGTCGAGCAGGTTGCGCACCGACAGGTTGACCGCCACCGAGAGGTCACGGCCGTTGCGCCGCCAGGCGGCGCACTCGGAGATCGAGCGCTCGAGGACGTGGCGGGTCAGCGGGCCGATCAGCCCGGTCTGCTCGACCGTCTGCACGAACGCTCCGGGTGGGATCAGGCCGTGCTCGGGATGCTGCCAGCGGACCAGGCCCTCGGCCCCGGTGACGCTGAGGTCGTCGAGGTCGACGATCGGCTGGAAGTGCACGACGATCTCATCGGCGGCCAGCGCGTGGCGGATGTCCGAGAGCACCGAGAGGCGGCGGACCGAGTGCTGGTTCTGCTCGGCGGTGTAGAGCTTGAAATCGGTCTGGGCCTCCTTGGCCGCGTACATGGCGATATCCGCGCAGCGCAGCAGCGCGTGCGAGTCCTCGCCGTCGCGCGGGAAGCGGGCCACGCCGATGCTGGCCCCCACCTCGAGCGACAGCTCATCGACCGAGAACGGCTTGCTGATGCAGTCCATCAGCCGGGAGACCTCGCGCTCGATGTCGCGCAGCTCGACGGTGCCCGGCGGCGGGAGGATCCCGAACTCATCCCCGCCCAGGCGTGCGACCAGGCCATCCTCACCCAGCGCCGTGACCAGCCGCGGGCCCAGGTCGCGCAGCAGCACGTCCCCGTAATGATGGCCGAGGGTGTCGTTGATCTCCTTGAAGCGGTCGAGGTCCATCAGCATGACCGTGAAGCGCGGTGTTCGACTCGCGAGCGGCGGCGATCTGCTCCTCCATGGCCTCCCGGAAGCGCTCGCGGTTACCCAGGCCGGTCAGCTCGTCGGTGGTGGCGATGCCCTGGAGCTTGTCCGCGCGCTGCTTGGAGGTCAGCAGCTCGCCGGTGAGGTACTGGAAAATGATCAGAACCAGGCCGAGGAGGGCGAAGCCGAAGGTGCCGAGGCGAAAGGCGATGTAGACGGTCGCCGTGGTCAGAAGCGCCGAGAACAGCTCGGAAGCCAGGATGGGCAGAAAGGCCTGGCGGGCCTGACTGAGCAACGACGTCCGCTGCGTGAAGCTCGTATAACCGGCGATGGCCAGGAAGTTCAGCGTCATCGCCAGCGTGAAGGTCGCGAACACCAGCAGATAGAACGGGACCGACGTGCTCCCCACGCCGGTGCTCGCGACGGCCGCGCGGAAGAACAGGCCGGCCAAGAGCGGGAAGCTGGCGTAGGTGGCGAGGTTGATCAGCAAGCGCAGCGGCGTCTCCCGCCAGCGCAGCCAGCCGGCGAGAATCACCGTCACGCCGACCAGGGCGGCCGGGCCGGCGCCGAGCAGGACCGCGGCCAGGCAGATGCCCAGCAGGCTGCCCGAGATGTGGATCCGACCCGACTCGACGCTGGCCGCGGTCAGATCGCTGCCGACGGCCAGCGCGACGATGAGCAGAAGCTTGCCCAGCTGCCAGTGGTCAGCGCCGGCGGCCAGCACCGCGCCGGCGCACGATCCGGTGATGACAAACAGCGCGATCGCGACGGTGCCGGCACCAGCCTTGCGCGGCGCGGGGAGGGTGTGGAGATGATCGGCCCCGCTCATGGTCGCGTATTCATCGGCGTGAGCCGGGAAAACCTCAAGCCGCGTCCAGCCTGTGTGGACGTCAGCGGCAGCACGCTCAAGTCATCTCGGCGAAGTGCCGACAACCCGGTCAGGCTCGATACAGAAGAAGGGCCCGCTCTGGCAAGCGGGCCCTTCGAATTAACCGAGTCTCCAGCCCATGTCGACCTCCTTCCTTTACCTCAGGCGGTCGGTGTGAACAGCTACGAGTAGGTTTTCGGCACCATGGCGTCGGGACTAAAGGTCCCGGCGCCATTTTTTTGGTCAGTTATCTGACAAAAGCTCGTGCAAAGAGGAATCCGGGCTCAAGTTTGGCGCGTTTCCCGCCGAGGGGGCGTCTCGATCCCTCCGCCCGAGAGGGCCTTTTCGCACTCTGCGCGCGCCTCTGCGACCCTCCGGCTCGAACAGTCGTCCAACCCGGCCGGGTTGCTGCTATCTGCTCGCGTTCAATGCCGCCCCTCACTCCCCTGCTCTCCGCCTATGACCACGTGCTGCTCGACCTCGACGGTTGCGTGTGGATCCAGGACACGGTGATCCCCGGCGTGCCCGAAGCTCTGAGCGCCCTGCGCGCGGCCGGCAAGTCGCTCTCCTTTGTCACCAACGACGCCCGCCACTCCCCTGAGGAATACGTGCGCAAGCTCTGGGCGCATGGGCGTGCGGGCCTCACTGGAGGAGGTCGTCAGCGTCGGTGCGGCCATCCAGTTCGCCCTCGCCGGGCGGCTGCCCGGAACCGCGTACGTGATCGGCGCCGCGCCGATCTACCGCCACGTCGCCGATTCGGGGCAGCGGATCGTCAACGGCACACCGCGTGCCGTCAGCGCCGACGTGGTCGTGGTCGCCGCGCACGACGCCTTCACCTACGCCGAGCTCAGTGACGCCACGCAGGCGGTGCTCGCCGGCGCGGAGATGATCGCGGCCGGCCGGGACCGCACGTTCCCCGTGGCCGGCGGCGCAGTGGCCGGGCACCGGCGCTCTCGTCGCCGCGCTGGAGTTCGCCACCGGACGCACGGCGCGCGTGGTCGGCAAGCCCGACGCCGAGATCTTCGTGACCGCGCTGGACCGGCTCGGTCCCGGTCGCGCGTTGATGGTCGGCGACCGCTTGGAGTCAGATCTGGCCGGGGCCCACGCCGCCGGTCTGGACGGGGCGATCGTCCTGACCGGCGTGAGCACTCGCGCCCAGGCCGAGGCCGCCACCGAGCCCGCGCCGGTCGCGATCGCCGAGGACCTGCCGACGCTCGTGCTGGCATGACCCTCTGCCTGATCGTCAACCCGGCGGCCGGAGGCGGCCGCGCCCGCCGCGCGCTGCCGTCGGTCCAGTCCGCGCTCACCGGCCACGGATTCTCCCACCGGCTCACGTTGACCGAGAGCCTCGAGCATGCTCGCGCGCTGGCCCGTGAAGCGGCCGGTGCCGGCGAGACGGCGGTGGCCTTCGGCGGCGACGGCCTGATCGGAGCGGTCGCCGGGGAGACGGCCCGCTGCCAGCGGCGTGCTCGGAGTGCTGCCCGGGGGGCGCGGCAACGACTTCGCGCGTGTCCTGGGCATACCGCTTGAGCCCGTCCCCGCGTGCGCGGTGCTGCGTCACGGGGAGACCCGGCGGCTGGACCTCGGCGAGGTGGACGGGCGCATCTTCGTCGGCATCGCCAGCTGCGGTTTTGATTCCGTGGCCAACCGGATCGCCAACGAGACGCGGTGGGTGCGGGGCAACCTGGTCTACGCCTACGGAGCCCTGCGCGCACTGGCCGGATGGCGGCCGGCCACCTTCGCGATCGAGCTGCAGGACGGCACCCGGCGTTCAGTCAGTGGTTACACGGTCGCCGCCGCCAACTCGGGCGCCTACGGTGGGGGGATGCTGATGGCTCCCGATGCCTCCCTCAGCGACGGCTGCCTGGACGTCGTGATCGTCGGCCACGTCCCCCGTCGCCGCTTCCTGGCGCTGCTGCCGACGGTGTTCCGCGGCGCCCACGTGGGCCAGCCCAACGTGGAGGTGCTGCGCTCGCCATCGGTGACGATCACCGCCGACCGTCCGTTCACGCTCTACGCCGACGGCGACCCGATCGCCGAGCTGCCCGCGACGGTGCGCGCGCTGCCCGCGGCAGTGCGCACGATCGTGCCCGTGGCGCCATGAGCACGGCGCTCGACGCCAAGGTGCTGGCCGCCCGCGCCGTCGGGCAACTGGCCCGCCGGGCCGGCCGCGGCGGGGGCACGAGCCTGCCCGGCAAGGTGCTCACGCGCCTTGAGCCCCGGGCCATCACCCGGCTGGCGGGGCGCCTGCCCCTCGGCACGGCGGTCATCTCCGCGACCAACGGCAAGACCACGACGGCCGCGATGGTCGCCTCCGTGCTCCAAGGAGCGGGGATCGCCCTCGTGCACAACCGCGCGGGCGCCAACATGGCCGGCGGGATCGCCTCCACCCTGCTCGACGCGGCCGGCCGCGGCGGGACCATCGACGGCGATCTGGGGCTGTTCGAGGTCGATGAGTTCTGGCTGGACCGGGTCGCTCCCGAGCTCGCGCCGCGGGCCATCGCGCTCGGCAACCTGTTCCGCGATCAGCTGGACCGCTACGGGGAACTGGACACGATCGCCGACCGCTGGGCGGCGCTGGTGGCCAGGCTGCCCGAGACGGCCCTGGCGCTGAACGCCGACGATCCGCTCATCGCCGACCTCGGCCGGGAGCGCGGCGAGGTGAGCTACTTCGGCGTGCAGGACCCGGGCGTGGCCACGGCCGAGATGCAGCACGCGTCAGACTCCAAGCACTGCCGCCGGTGCGGGACGGCCTACGTCTACGACGCGGTCTACCTCGGCCACCTGGGCCGCTACCGCTGCCCGCACTGCGGACGCGCCCGGCCCGAGCCCGACGTCGCGGCCGAGTCGATCGAGCTGCGCGGTACGCGTGGATGCCCGGTTCACGCTGCGCACGCCGCAGGCCAGCACGACCATCACCCTCCCCCTCCCCGGGCTCTACAACGTGTACAACGCACTGGCCGCGGCCACGCTGTGTCTGCGGCTGGGGATCGACACGGCGACGATCGCCGCCGGCCTGGAGACGGTGAGCGCCGCCTTCGGCCGGGCCGAGCGGATCCCGGTGGACGGCGTCGAGCTCTCGCTGCTGCTGATCAAGAACCCCGCCGGCGCCAACGAGGTGGCCCGCACGCTCGCGCTGGAACCGGGCGAGATCGACGTGCTCGCCGTGCTCAACGATCGCACCGCCGACGGCCGCGACGTCTCCTGGATCTGGGACGCCGATCTCGAGTTGCTGTCCGGGCGCGTGCGCCGCGTCACCTGCGCGGGCACCCGCGCCGCCGAGCTGGCCGTGCGCCTGAAGTACGCCGGCGTGGATCCCGACCGTCTGCACGTGCAGCCCCGGCTCGCCGAGGCGCTGGACGCGGCGCTGCAGGGGGCGGCGGATCGGGCGCCTGTTCGCGCTGCCGACCTACACGGCCCTGCTCGAGCTGCGCGAGGAACTCGCGCGCCGCGGGCACGTGACCCGCTTCTGGAGCCCGGCCGCGCGATGAGCGTCGTCTGGCACGACCTCGAGTGCGGTGGCTACGACGCCGACATGCCCGTCTGGCGGCGCCTGGCCGCCGCCGCGGAGGGCCCGATCCTCGACATCGGGGCCGGTACGGGCCGGGTCACGCTGCCGCTCGCCCGCACCGGGGGCTCGGCTGACGGCACTGGACAGCGACCGCGAGCTGCTGGCCGAGCTGACCCGCCGGGCCGCCGAGCTGCCCGTGGCGACGGTGTGCGCCGACGCCCGCGACTTCGCCCTGGCGCAGCGCTTCGCCCTGATCATCGTCCCGATGCAGACGGTGCAGCTGCTCGGCGGGGCGGCCGGGCGCAGGGCCTTTCTCGACTGCGCGGTGGCGCACCTGCGCCCCGGCGGCACGGTGGCGATCGCCATCGCCGAGGAGCTCGAGCCCTTCGAGGTCGGGCCCGGCGTTCGCGGTCCGCTGCCCGACATCTGTGAGCATGACGGCGTCGTGTACTCGAGCCTGCCCACCGCGGTGCGGCTCGAGGGCGACGGCGGTCTGGCTGGAGCGCGACCGCGAGACCGTGACCCCCGACGGCACTCTGGTGCGGGACAGGACCGCATCCGGCTGGACATCCTCGATGCCGAGACCCTTGAACACGAGGGCCGCGAGGCCGGGCTGGCCGTGGCCCCGCGCATCGAGATCGCCGCCACCGCCGAGCACGTCGGCAGCCGGGTGGTGATGCTCAGTGCCTGAGGCGACGCTCCGGGTCTGCGCGCTGTATCCCGACCTGATGAACATCTACGCCGACCGCGGCAACCTGCGCCTGCTCGAGCAACGTTGCGCCTGGCGGGGGATCGGCTTTGAGCTCATCGCCTGTGGCCTCGGCGACCGGCTGGACCCCGAGGGCGCGGACCTCTTCTACATGGGCGGGGGCCAGGACCGGGACCAGAAGCTGTGCGCCGGTGATCTGTACGAGACCAAGCGTGAGGACCTGGCGGCCGCCGCGGGCCGCGGCGCGGTGGTGTTCGGCGTCTGCGGCGGATACCAGCTGCTCGGTCATTCCTACGAGCTCGGCGAGGAGAAGCTGCCCGGCGCGGGGCTGATCGACCTGGTCACCGTGCGCTCCGACGGCCCGCGCCTGATCGGCAACGTGGCCATCGAGGTCGAGCTCGAGCCCGGACGCCCGCGAGTCCTGGCCGGCTTTGAGAACCACGGCGGGCGCACCGCGCTCGGGCCGGGCGAGGCGCCGCTGGGCCGGGTGTTGCGCGGGCACGGCAACGACGGCCACAGTGGCCAGGAGGGCGTGCGCCGAGGCAACGTGATCGGCACCTATCTCCACGGGCCGCTGCTGCCCAAGAACGTCTGGTTCGCCGACTGGCTGATCGCCACGGCGACGGGTCTGCCCGAGCCGCTGGCCGCGTTGGACGACACGCTCGAGGATGCCGCGCACGCGGAGGCGCGGCGGGCCGCCGGCGTGTGAGGCCGCGGCCAGGACCCATCTCGCATGCGCTCCCGCCGACTGATCCCGCCATCTGAGCCCGCGCCCGCACCGGCGCCGGTGGTGCCTGCTGATCGTCGCCGTGCTGCTCTCGCTCACCGCCTCCGCCTGCGGGGGCGGCTCCGGCACCCCGATCGTCCGGCACCTTGACCTCGACGGCGACCGACAGCGGAACCGCGACCACTGCCCTGCCGGGCGCCGGCAAGCCGCCGGTGACGATCGGGGACAAGAACTTCACCGAGCAGTTCGTGCTCGGGCAGCTGTACACGCTGGCCCTGGAGGCTCAGGGCTACTCGGTGCAGCTCAACCAGAACATCGGGCCGATGTCGGTGACCATGGACGCGCTGCGCACCGGGGCGCTGGACATGTATCCGGAATACCTCAACACGTTCGAACCGCGGGGTCGTCCACAGCGGCCGGCGCTACGCGTCGCAGGCTGCCGCCTACGGCGCCGCTCAGCGCTACGCGAGCGCCCACGGGCTGGCGCTGCTCACGCGAGCCCGTTCAGCGACACTCCGGCGCTCGCGCTCACCGTCGGCTACGCCCAGGGCAACGGGCTGAGCCAGGTCTCCGATCTGACCCGCGTCCAGCGCTCGATGATCGTCGGCGGGCCGCCCGAGTTCCTGCAGCTCAGCCCCGGGCTGCGCGACCTCGAGCGCAACTACGGGTTCCGGGTCCACGACTTCAAGAGCGTGGGGATCGGTGACCAGTACACGGCGCTGAACGACGGGACCATCCAGGTCGCCGACGTCGGCACCACCGACGGCGAGCTCACCTCCGGTGACTACGCGGTCCTGGCCGATCCACGGCGCACGTTCGGCTACGGCAACGTCGTCCCCGTCGTCTCGCGCCGGGCGCTCACCGTCGAGGGGCCGGACTTCGCGGTCACCATCGACCGCGTGACCGCACTGCTCAGCACCGCGGTGATCCGCGAGCTCAACTCCGAGGTCGACGTGGCCGGCCAGGATCCCAACCTCGTCGCCCGCACCTTCTTGGAGACCCACGGAGTCATCCCGCCCGGGTCCTGACCGTCGCGGTCAGAGCACCCCGGTGGAGCCCAGGCCTCCGGAGCCGCGCGCCGTCTCATCGAGGTCGGCCACCTCGACCGCCTCAAGCATCGAGACGGCGACGACCACGAGCTGGGCGACCCTGTCCCCGGGCTGACCGCAAAGGCGTGCACCGGGTCGGTGTTGAGCAGCAGCACGCGCAGCTCGCCGCGATATCCCGCGTCGATCAGATCCGGGTGCGTTGACGACGGTGACCCCGTGGCGAGCGGCGAGCCCCGAGCGCGGAAGGACCAGGCCGGCGTGTCCCCCGGGATGGCGACGGCCAGGCCGGTAGCGACCGAGGCGCGCTGCCCCGGACCGAGCTGAGCCGCCTCGATGCAGCGCAGATCCAGTCCGGCGTCCCCGGGATGGGCGCGCGACGGCAGGCGCGCGCGCGGATCCAGACGGGCGAAGCGCAGGCTCATCGGGTCTCGCTCAGCGCCGGGCGTCCCCGCGCGGCTCACCGTGAGCCGGCCGGGTCGGCGTCGAGCGCGAAGGTGGCGAAGCGGGCCGCGACGCCG
This sequence comes from uncultured Solirubrobacterales bacterium, assembly GCA_963792735.1. Lineage (GTDB taxonomy): Bacteria > Actinomycetota > Thermoleophilia > Solirubrobacterales > Solirubrobacteraceae > Palsa-465. The sequence goes on from CAWBXK010000003.1 coordinate 236,476, forward strand.
GCGGGCAGGCGCACGTGGACGCGCACGCCTTCGGCCGTATCCTCGCGCTCGAGGTCGCCGGCCAGCTCGTGCAGCTCGGCCAGCCGCGCCCCCTCCTCGTAGGGGACGAGCAGGTGAAGGTCGGTGAGCCGGCGCTCGAACTCGTGCTCGATGCGCCCGACCAGGGTCTCGATGCCCTCGCCGTCGGCCGCGGACACGAGGACGGCGTCGGGATGGCGGTGTGAGAGCTCGGCGCGCCGTTCATCGTCGATCTGATCGGCCTTGGTGACCACCAGCACGCGCACGGCCTCCTCGGCGGCGATCTCCTCAAGCACGTCCTCGACCGCCCGGACCATGGCCGTCAGCTCCTCCTCCTCGGCCGAACCGTCGACCACGTGCAGGATGAGGTCCGCCCGGCGCGTCTCCTCCAGCGTGGCGCCGAAGGCGTTGACGAGCTGGTGAGGCAGCTTGCGGATGAACCCGACGGTGTCGGTGAGCAGATAATCGCGGCCGCCGGCGCGCATCACCCGTGTCGTCGGGTCCAGGGTGTGAAAGAGCCGATCGCGCACCGGGACCGAGGCCCCGGTGAGCGCGTTGAGCAGGGTCGACTTGCCCGCGTTGGTGTAGCCGGCCAGGGCGACCTGGGGCATCTGGGCGCGTTCGCGCTCGGCCCGCATCACCGAGCGGGTCGAGCGGACCTGGACGAGCCGGCGCTTGAGCGCGGCGATCCGGTCGCGGGCCAGGCGGCGGTCGGTCTCGATCTGGCTCTCTCCCGGGCCTCGGGTGCCGATCCCGCCCCCGAGACGCTCGAGATGGGTCCACAGGCCGCGCATGCGCGCGAGGTTGTATTCGAGCTGGGCCAGCTCGACCTGCAGCTTGCCCTCGGCGCTGTTGGCGTGGTCGGCGAAGATGTCCAGGATGATCGCGGTGCGGTCGATCACCGGGACGCCGAGGGCGGCCTCGAGGTTGCGCTCCTGACGGGGCGAGAGCTCGTCGTCGCAGGCGACGAGGTTGGCGTCGCACTCGGCGATCAGGGCCTTGACCTCATCGAGCTTGCCCGGGCCCAGGTAGCTGTTGGGGTGCGGGAGCTCGCGGCGCTGGACCAGCTCACCGACGGCGGCGACCCCGGCCGTGCGCAGCAGCTCACGCAGCTCCGGCAGCAGGTCGTCCTCGCCCGGGGGCGACGGCGGCGACCATCAGCGCCCGCTGGCGGGCGCGGACCCGGGGCCGCGGCTCGTGACCGTTGATCGACGGCCCGCGCTTGGGCTGGCTCGGCGTGTGGGGGCACTCAGCGGATGGTAGCTACGGGCCGCCGGCGCCGCGCGGCTGGGCCCGCACCGCCGGCGCCGTCACAGCTGAGAGATCCGCTGCACCGCCTCGAGCAGACGATCGTCGGGCGTGGTCAGCGAGATGCGGAAGAACCCCTCGCCGTGCGGGCCGTACGCCCCGCCGGGTGAGATCACCACAGCCGCCTGCTCGAGCACGTGCTCGCAGTAGGCCGCGGCGTTGGCAAAGCCCTCGGGAACGGGTGCCCAGACGTAGATCGTGCCGCGGGGCCGGGTGACGGTGACCCCGGCGGCGGCCAGTGCGTCGCAGACGAGGTCGCGGCGGCGCTCATAGTGGGCGTTCATCGCCCGGACCTCGGCGTCGACCGACGGCTGCAGGGCGGCGACGCCGGCCAGCTGAACGGCCTCGAACAGGCCCGAATCGATGTTGGACTTCAGACGCCAGTACTGGCTGATGGCCTCGGCGTTGCCGACGATGGCCGCGCACCGCCAGCCGGTCATGTTGTAGCCCTTGGACAGCGAGAAGACCTCGACGCCGACCTCCTTGGCCCCCGGCGTGGCCAGGAACGAGGGGGCCACATAGCCGTCGAACGTCGTCTCGCTGTAGGCGTTGTCGTGCACGACGAGCACGTCCGCCGAGCGCGCGAGCGCCACGGCGGCCTCGAACACCCCGTCGGGGACGATCGCGCCGGTGGGGTTATTGGGATAGTTGAGGAACATGAGCCGGGCCCGCTCGAGCACGTCGGCCGGGATCGCCGCGAAGTCGGGGGCGAATCCGCGCGCGGGATCAAGGCCCATCAGGTAGGGCTCCCCTCCGGCGAGCAACGGGCCGCCTGTGTAGACCGGATAGCCGGGATCAGAGGCCAGGGCGACGTCCCCGGGGTCCAGAAAGGCGAGGTTCAGGTTAAAGATGCACTCCTTGGCCCCGATCGCCGGCATCACCTCGGTCTCGGGATCGAGCTCGACCCCGAACCGGCGGGCGTAGAACGCCGTCACCGCCTCGCGGAACGCCGGCCAGGCCGCGATTGGACGGGTACTGGTGGGTGCTGGGGTCGGCCACGGCCTGCTGGGCGGCGGCGATGATCGGGGCGTAGGTCGGGAGTGTCCGGGTCGCCGATGCCGAGGCTGATCACGTCCACCCCCGCGGCTCGCTTGGCCGACACCTTGCGCTCCAGCTCGGCGAACAGGTAGGGCGGGATCTGATCCAGGCGCTTACTCGGTCTCATGCAACTCCTTGACGAACTCGTCGCTGAGCGTCCCCGGAACACCGGGACCGCCCAGCCGGTCAACGTGACGTGCAGATCCTCTCCGACCGCCACCTCGAGCTCCCCCCCGTCGAGCACGACGGTGACCGGCGAGTCGCCGCCCGCCAACACGTGAGCGACGGCCGCGCCGCACGCGCCGGTGCCGCTGGCCGAGGTCTCCCCGACCCCGCGCTCGAAGATGCGGGCGCGGATCCGGTCAGCCGCCAGAGGCACGTACCAGGAGACGTTGGTCCGCCGCGGGAACAGCTCGTGGCCCTCAATCCCCGGGCCGATCGCCGGCAGATCCAGCGCGCTCAGCTCGGCCGCGTCGCCGACTCTGATCGTGCACTGGGGATTACCGACCTGAACGTGCTGAAAGCGCCACGCGCGGCCGCCGGCCACCAGCTGTCCCGCTCCGTCGGGGCCGCCCGAGGGGTAGTCCTCGCTGCGCACGCGCACGCGGCCGATGTCCATCGCGCACGTGGAGGGCGAGGTGATCTGCGGGTGCATGTCGCCGGCGGCGGTCTGGATGCGGAAGCGATCGGACTGCGCCCAGCCGTGGCGACGCAGGTACAGCGCAGCCTCGCGGGCGCCGTTGCCCGACAGCTCGGCCTCCGAGCCGTCGGGATTGAAGATCCGCAGCCGGGCCGCGAAGCCCGGAGCGTCGGGCGCGCTGAGGAGCAGCACCCCGTCGGCGAAGACGCCGGTGTGCCCCGCGCACAGGGCGCGGACACGGGCCGCGGTGAGCGCGAAGGGGAGCGCGTCGGCCTCAACGATGAGGTAGTCGTTGCCCAGGGCCTGCCACTTCTCGAAGTCCACGCGCAGGCAGTCTATGTGTACCGTCGCGGACGCCATGCTCCGGTCGCTGCGTAGTTCGGCCCGGGCACCGCTGGTGGTGCTCGTGGTCGTATCGGCTCTGTCGTTCCTCGCCCGTACGGCGCTGCTGGGCGAGCCATGCCAGAACCCGTGCCGGCAGGCGGGCCAGCACACGCAGATCTTCGACGAGGCGTACTACGTCAACGCTGCCCGGGTCATCGCCGGAATCCGGCCCCCGGTGGGTTCGCACTACGACGACGCTCCGCTGGGCACCGACCCCAACGCCGAGCACCCCCAGCTGGCCAAGCTGATCATGGCCGCAGGGATCGAGCTGTTCGGGGACGGCCCGCTCGCCTGGCGGATCGGCAGCCTGTTCTTCGGCTCGCTGGCCATCCTGGGCCTGTTCGCGCTCGTCCGCTCGGCCGGCGGGGGGCGCTGGGCCGCCGTGGCGGCGAGCACGCTGATGGCCTGCGACAACCTGTTGCTCGTCCACGGCCGGATCGGGACGCTGGACATCTACGTGGTGGCGATGATGATCTGGGGGGTCGCCCTGTATCTGCGGGGCCGGACCCTGGGGTCGGGCCTGGCGCTGGCCGTGGCGGCCGCATTCAAGCTCGTCGCCCCGTATGCGCTCGCCATTCTCGTGCTGATCGAGCTCGCGCGGCTGTTGAGCGCCAGGCGTGATCCGGCGGCGCCGCCGGACTGGCGGCCGGGGCCCGCGCTGCGGCGTCTGCTCATCTGCACCTTCACCGCCGCGGGGGTGTTCATGGGTCTGCTCGGGATCATGGACCTGATCGCCACCCCTTACGACGACGCCGCGCGCCACCTGATCTCCGGCGGCCCGTTCGATCACTTCGCTCACATCGTGGCCTACGCGACGCAGCAGGTGAGCCCCCACGGACCGCAGGGGATCGCCTCCTATCCATGGTGGTGGTTCGCCGATCTGAGGACGATCGTCTACCTGCGGGTCAACCCGTCGCTGCCCGGCAACGGGCTGTACGCGATCACGCCGGTGAGCAAGTTCCTGGGGATGGTCTCCCCTCCGATCCTCGCGCTCGCCGTTCCGGCGCTGTTGTTCGGGGGCTATCGGTGGTGGCGGCGTGGCCGCCGCGTCGGCCGCCCGGTCGCCGTCGCCGAGCGGCAGCTGGCCATCATCGGCCCGGCGTGGTTCCTCGGCACCTGGGTGCCGTTCGCGTTGCAGGCCCTGATCGACCAGCGCACCAGCTACCTCTACTACATGGTCGATCGTGATGCCGGGGATCTACGTCGCCCTGGCGTATGTGATCACCCTCATCCTGCGCACGCGCGGCCGCTGGCCTATGGCGTGCTCGGCGCGTGGGGAGTGGCCGTCGGGGCCGCCGTCGTGCTGATGTACCCGTTCGTGCCCGTCTTCTAGGGCAACTGGGCGACCGGGCGGGTCCCCGACATCCACGCGTCGGCGATCACCGCGCCCGAGCTCGTCCGCGGCTCGGCCGGTGGCGTCGAGAACCATCACGCCGGGAAGCTTGCGCATCCAGGTCAGCTGGCGGCGGGCGTAGTTGCGGCTGCGGCGCTTGGTCGCCTCCACGTCTCCGGCCAGCAGCTCTGAGAAGCCCAGGGCCTTGCGCGCGGTCAGGGAGGCGCCGGCCTGCGCGGCGCAGCGGACCTCGGACTGCACGCCGGCCCTGAGCATCGCGTCCACGCGCGCATCGATGCGCGCGTAGAGCGCGGATCGCTCCATGGTCAGGCCGGCCAGCAGCGTCGGGTGGCGCAGCTCGCCGCTCCACAGCTGCGAGCGCTCGGGCGCCGGCTCAAGACCGCCGGCCTCCAGCAGCTCGAGCGCCCGGACGACTCGCTGGCGGTCACCGGGGGCGATCTCGCGCGCCGCCCACGGGGCCTGGCGCGCCAGCTGCGCGTGCAGCGCCTCGGGGCCGCGGCGCTCAAGCTCGGCGAGCCAGCGTTCGCGCACGCCCTCGGCCGGAGGCGGACGCAGGCTCAGGTCGGTCAGCGCGGCGCGGAGGTACAGGCCGGTGCCGCCGACGACGATCGGCCGCGCGCCTGCGGACAGCAGCCCGTCGATCTCGTCGTGGGCCATCTGCGCGTAGCGACCGGCCGAGAACGTCGAGCTGAGCGGCAGGAACGACAGCAGCCGGTGCTCGAGCTCGGCTCGCTCGGATGCGGTCGCCGCCCCGGTGAGGATCTCCAGGCCGGTGTAGACCTGCAGGGCGTCGGCGGACACCGCCACCGGCGTCTCGCCCGCTGCGCGCAGCCGGCGGGCCAGCGCGACGGCCACGGCGGTCTTGCCGACCCCGGTGGGCCCGAACAGGGCGATCACCGGCGGGCGGGGGACGGCACCCGGGCGCAGGGAGTCGGCGGGGGGCATGGCCGCCAGTATCGTTGAGCGATGACCGGTCCGGCCGTCACCGCCGCATGCGCGATGTCGACCGCGCTGAACGCCGAGCGGGGCGCGGTCGAGGCGGCCGGGGAGGTGCGCCGCGCAGCTCGGCACCGCTCCGGACCTGGTCGTGGTGTTCGCCGCGGGCGCTCATCTGTCGGCGCTGGACACGAGCCTGGCCGCGGTGCACGAGATGCTGTCTCCCGAGGCGCTGATCGGCTGCGGCGCAGCCGGCGTGCTCGGGCCCGGCCGCGAGGTGGAGGCGGGGACGGCCATCTCGGTGTGGGCGGCCACGCTCAGCGAGGGCAGCGCACGGCCCTTCCACGCCGATGTCGCCGGCGACGGTGAGGAGGGGGTGCTCATCGGGCTGCCGGAGTGCCCGCCGGACGCGAGCCTGATCATGCTCGCCGATCCGTTCAGCTTCCCCACCGACGGGGTGCTCGACAGCCTGGCCAGGATCGCCCCGGCCGTCCCCGTGCTGGGCGGTATGGCCAGCGGGCGCACGCCCGGCGGCGCCGCCGCGCTGATGATCGGCGACGAGGTGCGCGACCGCGGGGCGGTCGGCGTCGTGCTCGAGGATGTCGCCATGGTGCCCTGTGTTTCGCAGGGAGCGGCGCCGCTGGGGCGCGAGATGACCATCACCGCGGCCGACGGGAACGTGATCCGGGAGCTGGCCGGGCGTCCGGCGGTCGAGGCGCTGGAGGAGGCGATCACCGAACTCGGCGCGGCCGACCGCGCGCTGCTGGCCGGCGGCCTGCTGCTGGGCATCGTGATCGACTCCGGCCAGCCCGAGTACACACAGGGCGACTTCCTGGTCCGGGGGGTGCTTGGGCGCGGACGCCGAGAGCGGCGCGGTGGCCGTCGCCGCCCAGGTTCAGGCCGGGCAGGTCGTGCGCCTGCACGCGCGGGATGCCCGGCTGGCCTCCGAGGACCTGCGCGGGGCGCTGGCGCTGCGCGCCGAGGCCATCGGCGGGGCTCCGGCGGCGGGCGCGCTGGTCTTCTCCTGCAGCGGACGGGGCCGTCAGATGTTCGGGACCGGCGACCACGACGCGACCTCGGTGCAGACCGGGCTGGGCACGGCGGCGGCCGGTTTCTTCGCCGCCGGGGAGATCGGGCCGGTCGGGGGGCGCAGCTTTGTGCACACGTACACGGCAACCGTGGCAGTCTTCGCCGCATGACCACGGCGCGCGTCACCCTCTCCGGCTCCACCGTTCTGCTCAGCGGGGCCACGGGAGGGATCGGCCACGCGATCGCCCGGGCGCTCTCGGCCCGCGGGGCGCAGCTGATCCTGACCGGCCGGCGCGCCGACGTGCTGGACGGGCTCGCCGCCGAGACCGGCGGTCGCGCCGCGGCCTGCGACCTCGCTGACCGCGATGCCGTCGCCCGGCTGGCCGCCGAGTGCGCTGACGCCGACATTCTGATCGCCAACGCGGCCCTGCCGGCCAGCGGCGAGCTGACCGAGCTGACCCAGGAGCAGATCGATCGCATGCTCGAGGTCAACCTGCGCGCGCCGATCGCGCTGGCACGCGCGCTGGCACCGGCGATGGTCGCGCGCGGTACCGGCCATCTGGTCTTCATCAGCTCGCTGTCGGGCAAGACGAGCTCGCCGGCTTCATCGCTGTACTCGGCGACCAAGTTCGGCCTGCGCGGTTTTGCCCTCGGCGCTCGCGAGGACCTCCGGGACCGCGGCGTCGGCGTCTCGACGATCTTCCCCGGCTTCATTCGCGACGCGGGCATGTTCGCCGAGACCGGCGTCCGCCTGCGCCCCGGCGTCGGGACCCGCTCCCCGGAGCAGGTGGCAGACGCGGTCCTGCGGGCGATCGACACCGACCGGGCCGAGATCGATGTCGCACCGTTCGGGCTGCGCGCCGGGGCGGCGCTGGGCGGGCTGGCCCCCGCCGCGGTGGCGGCGGTGACCCGCCGGCTGGGCTCCCACGAGGTCGCCGAGCAGATGGCGAAGGCTCAGCAGCGCTTTCGCTGAGACGCCGCCCGGGACGGCCGGCGTGGCACGCCGCGGCGGCGGTCAGTTCTTCTGGGTTGCGTGTTCGCCGGTGACGCTGGCCAGAGCGGCGATGATCTGGTCGGCCAGCTTGGCTCCATCCTCGGCCAGCTCCGGCGTGGCCTGGACGCGGATGACGAGCTCTGAGCCCTCGAGCTCCTCCAGCAGGACCGAGGGCCGGTGCAGGGTCGGGGTCGAGATCTCGTTGTCGAGGATGGCCTGGACCTGGCTGGGGCGCACGCCCGAGGTCAGGGTGACCTTGACGTCGACCGCGTCCGGTTCCTTGAGGGGCACGACGACCGCGGCGAGCACGACGTTGTTGGGGATCATGACCCGGTCATAGCCGCGGGTCAGCGTCGTGTAGAGCAGGCCCAGCCCGGAGACGATGCCCTCGACCGACCCGCCGACGGCCCCGGCCTGCAGGCGAATGCGTTCGCCCACCCGGAACGGCCGCGCGCTGAGCAGGACCATCCCGGCGATCACGTTGCCGAGGGTCTGCTGGGCGGCGAGACCGACGACGACCGCGGTGAACGCCCCGCCGACGGCCAGCGCCCGGGGGTCGAGCCCGGCCACGCTGAGGGCGACCAGCAGCGTGAAGGCGATGGTCAGCAGGCGGATCAGGAAGCCGACGGTGCCGGCCGTGGCGGGATCCATGCGGCGCAGGAACACCGGCCCCGCCGCCTTGCCGATCGCCGCGGCCAGCGTCCAGCCGATCGCCACCAGCGCGAGGACGGTCGCGATCTGCACGGGGGTGTCGAGCGGACTGGCGCTCCAGTGGCGGGAATGGCGCGAGAGCGTCTCCCTGAGCAGGTGATGACGCTGGCCGTAGGCGATCAGCACCGCGACGAGCAGCGGGATGAGCACGAACGCCTGCTGCCGGGCGCGCTTGACGCTGCGGTCGTCGGTCTCGTTGAGATCCAGCCCGGCCTTGGCCCAGGCATCGCTGCGGGTCTCGAACATGCGCTCGAGGTAGAGGTCCCGCTTCTGGGGTCTGAGTCGTTTCGGCATCTTGGGCATTCTCGTTCGGAAGTCAGTCGGCTGGTCACTTCTCCCGGGCATCCCCGCGCGCGCCAGCCTTCACCGGACCGGGGTCAAACAGCGATTCCTGGCGGTGAACATTCGTCGCCGGCTCCGGCTCGGGTGCCGCGGGCCTCGCGCGCGCGCCGCGCTCCCAGGGCGAGAGATCAGGCCCTTGGACCAGGCGGGCGAGGCGCCTTCGCTCCCGAACCGGCGCGTAGGCTCCGTTTCGGTACAGCTCACGGTAGCGGCTCTCCAGGTCAGGACGGTGATCGGCCAGCCACGCAAAGAACAGGCGCCGGACGTCACCGCGCAGGTGCAGCGCCAGCCCGGTGACGTAGGACACCCCAGCCTCGGCGGCGAAGGCGAGGATCGGCTCGATCTGCTCCGGGGCGTCGTTGATCCCGGGCATCAGGGGCGCGATCAGGATCCCGGTGGGGATGCCCGCCCGGATCAGCTCGGCCGCGGCCTCCAACCGGGCCCGGGGATGCGGTGTGTGCGGCTCGGTGGCCCGCCACGCCTTCTCGTCCAGCGTGGGAACCGACAGCGCAGCGCTGAAGTCGGCGCGCTCGCGCAGCGCGAGCATCAGATCGAGGTCTCGCAGCAGCAGCGGCGACTTGGTCAGCACCGAACCCGGGTTGCGTGCCTCGATCATCGCCTCCCAGATACCCCGGGTCAGCCGGTACCGGCTCTCCACCCATTGATACGGGTCCGTGTTGGTCCCCAGCGCGATGTGCTCACCCCGCCACGACGGCCGGGCCAACTCCACCCGCAGGCGCTCAGGCGCGTTGACCTTGACCACGATCTCGCGCTCGAAGTCACGACCGGCGTCGAAGTTCAGATACGTGTGCGTGGGGCGAGCGAAGCAGTAATTGCAGGCATGACTGCAGCCCCGGTACGGGTTGATCGTCCAGCGGAACGGCATCTTCGACGCTTCGGGCACCCGGTTGAGGATCGACTTGGCCTGCACCTCATAGAAGCGGGTCAGGAGCGCCTCGGGCGCGTCAAAATGGCGGATGACCGCCTCGTCACGGTATCCGGGCAGGCGGGCTCGCTCCTCGCTACCGACGGTGAGATTGCTCCAGCGCACGAACGCATGTTCGCATGCCGAGCAGACAGACCGTCCGACTCCCCCCTGAGAGGGAGGCGAGCTTCCCCGCCGGGGCGGAGGCGCGCCGGACCGGCGAGGTCTAGGCTCGCGCAGGTGAACCAGCAGCTCGCCTCGCTCTTCGGCGCCTGGCGGCGCCAGCGGCTGTGGGACCGCGCCGTCGTGTTCTTCATCGCGCTGTTCGGTCTGGCCGCGGCGCTGGCCCTCCGCGGCTCCGGCGTCGGCCCGGTCGTGCGCCTGCTGGCCGCTGGGCTCACCGTGACCGCGCTCGTCGCCCGCCATCGCCGGCCCGTGCTGGTCCTGGCGATCATCCTCGTCGTCGCCGTGGTGACCGACTTCCTGCCCGCGGTGACCCTCCCCACCCTGCTGGCCGTACTGACGGTGGCCACCGACTGCGAGCCGGCGGCGATCGCCGTGGGCGCGCTGGCCGCGGTTCTGGCGCTACTGGCCGGTCCCGCGTTGCACGGCAACGATGAGGGCACATCGCAGGTGATCTCACGGGTCGTTGAAGTGGGCATGGCGGTCGCCTTCGGGCTGTACCTGCGCGCGCGCGCCGCCTACGTCGGCGAACTGCGCGAGCGGGCCGAGCGGGTGGAGCGCGAACATGATCTGCTGGCCATCCAGGCGGTCGCCGACGAGCGCGTCCGGATCGCCCGGGAGCTGCACGACGTCGTGGCCCATCACGTGTCCCTGATGGTCGTCCAGGCTCAGGCCGCGGCCGCCTCACCGACCGCCGACGATGCGACGCGCGCGGCCCTGGGCCGGGTGGGCAACCTGGGGCGCGAGGCACTGTCGGAGATGCACCGGATGCTCGGCGTGCTGCGCGTGGCCGAGAGCGCGACGGCCGAGCGTGAGCCCCAGCCCGGGGTGGCCGACATCCAGGGTCTGGCCGAGAGCACCCGCGCGGCCGGCATCGAGGTCGGCCTGCGCGTCGACCGGCCACCCCTCTCCCCTGCCCGCGGGCGTCGACCTCTCCGCCTACCGCATCGTCCAGGAGGCGCTGACCAACGTCGTGCGCCACTCCGGCGCCCACACGGCGACGGTGCAGATCGTCTACGCCCCCGGAGCGGTTGGAGCTGACCGTCACCGACGACGGCCACGGGGGCCTGGCCGGGGAGCGCGGTCGTGTCGGCCACGGCCTGGTCGGGATGCGCGAACGCGTCGCGCTGTTCGGCGGCACGCTGTCGGCGGCCGAGCGCGAGGACCGGCCCGGGTTCCGGGTCCACGCCGTGCTCCCGATCGGGGATGTGGCGCCCTCAACGACCGACGCGCTGGTCCGGGCCGTCGTGCGCAAGGTGGGCTGAGCGGTGCTGCGCCTGCTCATCGCCGACGATCAGCCGCTCATGCGCGCCGGTTTCCGCGCCGTGCTGGAGGCCACCGGGGAGATGACCGTGGTCGGCGAGGCCGGGGACGGGGAGCAGGCCATCCGGTGCGCCCGTGAGCTGCATCCGGATGTGGTGCTGATGGACATCCGGATGCCCCGCCTGGACGGCATCGAGGCACTGCGCCGCATGCCCGACCAGCGGGTCCTGATCCTCACCACCTTCGGGCTGGACGAGTACATCGTCGAGGCGTTGCGCGCCGGGGCCAGTGGCTTCATCACCAAGGACGTCCCTGCCGACGAGCTCGTCCGGGCCGTGCGGATCGTGGCCGCCGGCGACGCGCTGCTCACCCCCGCCATCACCCGGCAGCTCCTGGATCGCGTCGCCCGGCGCCTGCCGGCGCCGGTCACCGGGGACCGGGAGGCGGTGGCCGGCCTGACCGAGCGGGAGCGCGAGGTGCTCGAGCTCATGGCCCGAGGACTCTCCAACGCCGAGATCGCCGCCGCGCTGGTGGTCGGGGAGGCGACCGTCAAGACGCACGTCTCCAACGTGCTCATGAAGCTCGGGCTCCGCGGCCGCGTCCAGGCCGTGGTGCTCGCCTATGAGATCGGTCTGGTGACGCCGGGAGGCGCCTGACCTGCGAGTGGTCGCGGCGGCCGCGGTCAGCCGCGCGCCGACGCCGTCTCGGCGCGGCGGTCGATCAGCCAGGCCCGGAGCGCCATCCGGTGCTGGGCCCGCTGCTCATAGGCCCGCAGGGCGACGAACATCCGATCCACGGTGCGCTGACCGGTCGTGCCCCGCGGGGTTGCGCCGACGGGCCCGCGCACCCCCGCCCCCGCACCGCGCCAGGGCCGGTTGGTGTAGACACCAGCGGTCAGATCCCGGTCGATCGGCATCGGGCGTCACGGTACCGAACGCCCCGGACCCCCTCGGGGCGCTTCTCCCCCGCAGGGCGGATACGGGACCCGGTCCTCCGCCGCGAGCGTGAGCCGCCGACCCCTCGCAGGCCCGATGACAGCAGCTCGGCCCGGCCGTAGCCTGCCGTCCATGAATGAGACCAGCCCCATGATCGAGACGCGCGGGCTCACCAAGCGGTTCGGCGAGCGCCTCGCCGTCGATGCCGTTGACCTCAGCGTCCCCCGTGCCTCCGCCTACGGCTTCCTCGGCCACAACGGTGCCGGCAAGACGACCGTCATCCGGATGTTGCTCGGCCTGACCACCGCCGACGCCGGGACGATGTTCATCGGCGGACGGCCCCTGCCCGCCGAACGTGCCGAGGTGCTGGCCCACGTCGGGGCGATCGTCGAGGAGCCGGCCTTTCACCGCTACCTGACCGGCCGCGAGAACCTCCGGGTGGCGGCGGCCGTGCGCGGACCCGAGGCTCATGACCGGATCGAGGGCGCGCTGGGCCGCGTCGGCCTGTCGGACCGCGGGCGCGATCGGGTCGGCACCTACTCCCAGGGGATGCGTCAGCGCCTGGGTATCGCGCGCTGTCTGCTCGCCGACCCTGCCCTGCTGATCCTCGATGAGCCGATGAACGGCCTTGACCCCGGAGGGATCCTCGAACTGCGCGAGCTGATCGGGAGCCTGACCGAGGAGGGCCGCACGGTGTTCCTCTCCTCGCACCTGCTCGACGAGGTGGAGAAGACCTGCGCGCAGGCCGCCGTAATCGATCACGGCCGGATCGTGGAGGCGGGTCCCATCGCGGCCCTGATGCGCGACGACCGGGCAGAACTCGAGATCGAGTGCGATGAGCCGTCGCGGGCGGCGTCACTGCTCAGCGAGCCATCGCGCGGTTCTCAGCGTGGCCAGCACCGAGTCAGGGCTGCGGGTCCTGCTCACCGCGCCCGACGGCGCGGCCGCCGTCAACGCCGCGCTGGTCAGCGGCGGCATCGCCGTCTCGCGCCTGGCCCCGGTGCGGGCCTCGCTGGAACGCCGTTTCCTGGAACTCACCTCTCGACTGGAGAAGGCATGAACCTCACCGTCGCCCGCGCGATGATCGGCGCGGAGATCCTCAAGCTGCGCCGCAGCCGGGGCACGATGGGCTTCGCCCTGGTGCTCACCGTCGGCCTGATCGTGGTGCTGTTCGGCTTCTCGGCCCTGCGCCACAGTTCCGACCCCGCGCACTACCCCTCGGCCGGCGGCGTGCGAGGCTTCGATCACGCCGTCCAGGCGCTCGGCCTGTACTTCGGGATGCTGGCCGCGATCCTCATCGGAGCCGAGGCGGGAACCGTCGACCTTGCCAACGGGGTGTTCCGCAATCTGGTCGTCACCGGTCGCTCGCGGCTCGCGTTGTTCGCCGTTCGGGTTCCCGCCGCGATCATCGTCAGCCTGGTCCTGGCCGGTGTCGCCTACGCGATCGCGCTCGTGGCCACCTTCGCGCTGGCCGGGTCCTCGGCCACGCCCGGTATCGGCCTGATCCTGCGCGGCGCCGGCTGGATCGCGCTGTGCGGAGCCATCTTCTCCACGCTGGCCACGGGGCTGGGATCGCTGACCGGCTCTCGGGCGGTGACGATCACCGCGCTGATCGGCTGGCAGGCGGTGCTGAGCAACCTGCTGCTCCACACCAGCTCTCTGGGCTCCGCCCGTGAGGCGCTGCTGACCGCGCCGCTGAGTCAGATCATCCCGATCAACGCCGACTCCCCCGCCGTGACGCTGAGCCTGACCATGGTGGTCGTCGTGCTGGCCGCCTGGACGGTGGTGCCGATCCTCCTGGGGGCCTGGCGGACCCGGACCCAGGACGCCTAGACCGAGGATCGGGCGGCGCGGGCCAGCAGCGGGGCCGCGCCGCTCAGCGTCTGGCTGGTCGCGCCCTCGATCTCGACCGCGACGGTCTCTCCCGGGGCCCCGAGACCGGCGAAGTTGACCACCTTGTTGTGGCGCGAGCGCCCACGCAGCCGGCTCGGGTCGGTGCGCGAGGGGCCCTCGACGAGCACTTCGACCGTGCGGCCCACGAAGCGCTGCGCCCGCTCGTACGCGCGCCGCTGGATGACCTCGACGAGCTGTTCGAGCCGGGCCACCTTGACCTCGTGCGGCACCTGGTCCGGCAGCTCGGCAGCCTCGGTGCCGCGGCGGGGCGAGTAGATGAAGGTGAAGGCGCCGTCGTAGCCGACCGCCTCGGCCACCTCGAGTGTCTGACGGAAGTCCTCGTCGGTCTCACCGGGGAAGCCGACGATGATGTCGGTGGTCAGCGCCACGTCGGGCACGTGCTCGCGAATCAGCGCGACCCGGTCCAGGTAGCGCTCGCGCGTGTAGGTGCGACGCATCCGCTTGAGGATCGGGCTCGAGCCCGACTGCAGTGGCAGGTGGATGTGCTCGCACAGCGAGGGCAGCTCGGCGTGGGCCCGGATCACGTCCTCGCGCATGTCCTTGGGGTGCGGGCTGGTGTAGCGGATCCGCTCGATCCCGTCGATCGTGTCGAGCTCGCGCAGCAGCTCGGCGAACGTGTGGCGCTCCCCGCGGGGCAGGTCACGGCCGTAGGAGTTGACGTTCTGACCCAGCAGCGTGATCTCGCAGACTCCGTCGTCGGCCAGCCGGCGGACCTCCTCGACGAGTTCGCCGGTCGGCCGGCTGACCTCGCGCCCGCGCGTGGAGGGCACGATGCAGTAGGAGCAGACCGAGTTGCAACCGACGGAGATCTGCACCCAGCCCTGGAAGTCCCGGGCCCGTTTGGCCGGAAGGTGTCCGGTGAAGCCCTCGAACTCGAAGAACCCCTGAGCGGTGAGCGAGTCACTGGTCAAGAACTCGGCCAGCTTGTGGACCTGCCCCGGGCCGAAGGCCACGTCGACGAACGGGAACAGGGCGAAGACCTCCTGCTTGACCGACTGCGCCCAGCACCCCCCCACGCCGACGATCCGTGACGGATCCTCGCGCTTGAGCCGCTTGGCGTGACCGAGGTGAGCGGCCAGCCTCGTGTCGGCGGCCTCGCGGATCGAGCAGGTGTTGAACAGGATCAGGTCGGCGTGCTCGAGATCGCGGGCCTCGGCGTAGCCCAGAGACTCGAGCATCCCCTGGATGCGCTCGGAATCATGCGCGTTCATCTGGCACCCAAAGGTGGTCACGTGGTATCGCTTGGCCATCGGTCTGCTCAGCCTACCGGGGCCTGTTCGGGACGGATCACCGCCGGTGCGGGCTCAAACCCCGGGAGAGTGAGCTCGAGCCGCGCGCCGCGCCCGCCCGCCGGGGCCACGGCGCGAACGTCGCCGTGGTGGGCGTCGGCGATGGCCCGCACGATGGCCAAGCCAAGCCCGGCGCCGCCCGCGGCGCGGCTGCGGGCCGGATCCGTGCGATGAAAGCGCTCGAACACCCGCTCGCGCTCCTGCACCGGGATCCCGGGACCGTCGTCGAGAACGGTGAAACGCAGCCGCCCCGCGGGCAGGGCCATGACCTCAAGTCGCACGAGCCCGGTCTGCTCGGTGGTGTGCCGCACCGCGTTTCCGGCCAGGTTGCGCAGGGCCTGGGCGATCCGGTCCGGATCGGCGAACAGGGCTCCCCTGGGGACCGCGCCCAGCTCAAAGCGCCGCTCGGCCGTCAGGCTGATGCCGTCCCACAGCTGTTCGACGAACGTGCCGAGCTCGATCCGCTCTCGCCGGAGAAAGCCACCGTGCTCGGCCTGGGCCAGCAGCAGCAGGTCGTCGACGAGACGGCTGATGCGCGTGATCTCGCGCTGGACGTGGTCGGCGGTGCGCCGGACGTCGGCCGGACTGGGCTGCTCCTGCGCGGCCAGCACCTCGATCTGGCCGCGGATCACGGTGATCGGAGTGCGCAGCTCGTGGGAGGCGTCGGCGATGAACTCGCGCTGGCCCTTGAGCTCGCCTGTGAGCCGGTCCAGCATGTTGTTGAACGCGTCGGCGAGCACGGCCACCTCCCCACCTCCGCGCGACGCGTCCATCCGCGACTCGAGCTCGCCCGCGTCGACGCGTGAGGCGACGCCCGCCATGCGCCGCAACGGCGCCGACAGCCGGGCCCCGGCGAAGTAGGCAGCGAGGAGGGCCAGGGCCAGAGTGATCAGTCCGGCGACCCCGAAGGTCTGGGCCACGCCATGCTGGGCGCGTTCGACGATGGCCAGCGGCTCACCGGCACCGACGATCACGGCCACCGAGCCGACGTGCGAGGGCCGTTCCAGGATGCGCATCTGCCCGATGTCGGGCACGCGCTGCTCAGACCAGCCGGGCCGCGCGACCAGCAGCCGGGCGGCCAGACGGCGTTCGGCGGCCTCGTTGGCACCGGACTCGTCGGCGTCGGGCGGGCTCTGACCGGCGATCTCCGGGTGGTTGAAGGCCGCCCCGGCGCCCGGTACGACGACGAACAGGAGCGCCGCGTTGGTTCCGTAGGGCTGGGCCCGCAGGTAGCCGCGGGCGATGCGCAGGACGGCGTCCGGCCGGGACGGTGCGTTGGCGATCGCCTGCGCCAGCTGTCCCGTGTCACCGGCGAGGTCGCGAGCGATCTCCTGGCGGATCTCCCGCCCGGTGCCGGTGTAGACGAGGATGAAGATGACGACGATCGCGGCCAGCATCACCGCCGCGACGAGCGCGGTCAGCTGCCCGCGCAGCCCCACCCGGTGGTCACGACGGGGCATCGAAGCGGTAGCCGACCGAGCGCACGGTGACGATCGGATCGGTCTGGTCCTCGCGGCGCAGCTTGCGCCGCAGGTAACCGACGTAGACGTCGACGACGTTGGTCCCCGGGTCGTAGTCATAGCCCCAGACGGCGCGCAGGATCTGCTCGCGGGAAAGGACCCGGCCGCGGTTGCGCAGCAGGTAGGTGAGCAGCTCGAACTCGGTCGTGGAGAGGCGCACGGAGACCCCGCCGCGGGTGACCTCGCGCGTGATGAGGTCGACCTCGACGTCTCCGCCGGTGAGCGTGGTCGTGGGCGTCTGGGCGAGCAGTCGCAGCTGGGCCCGGATCCGTGCGGCGAGCTCGGAGAGCGAGAAGGGCTTGGTGAGATAGTCGATCGCCCCCGCGTCCAGCCCGCTGACCCGGTCCTCGACCTCACTGCGCGCGGTGAGGATGATGACGGGCAGCGTCGGGATGCGCGCTGCGGACGTCGCTGAGAACCTCCAGGCCGCTGCGGCGCGGCAGCATCATGTCGAGCACGACGAGGTCAAACGACTCACCGAGCGGCCCGCTCGGAGCCCTCGACCCCATCGGCGGCCGACTCCACCTCAAAGCCGTAGGAGGCCAGCCCGCGCTCGAGGAAGTCCACGATGCCCGGCTCGTCCTCGATGACCAGGATGCGACCCGTCATCAGCGTGCGTACTCCACCGCGCGGGACTCCCGGATGACCGTCACCTTGATCTGCCCCGGGTACTCGAGCTCCTTCTCGATCTCGCGCGCGATCGCGTGCGAGAGCAGCGTCGCGGCGTCATCGCTGATCGCCCCGGGCGCGACCATCACGCGGATCTCGCGCCCGGCCTGCATCGCGTAGACCTTGTCGACGCCGTCGTGGCGGGTGGCGATCTGCTCGAGGTCGCGCAGCCGCTTGACGTACTGCTCCAGCGACTCGCCGCGGGCTCCGGGCCGCGAGCCCGACAGGGCGTCGGCGGCCTGCACGATGACGGCCTCGATGGTCTGGGGCTCGACCTCGTTGTGATGGGCCTCCATGGCGTGGGCGACCGCCTCGCTCTCGCCGTACTTGCGAGCCAGGTCCCCGCCGACGAGGGCGTGCGGGCCCTTCGATCTCGTGGGTGACCGCTTTGCCGATGTCGTGCAGCAGGCCCGCGCGGCGCGCCGTCTTGGGGCTGGCGCCGAGCTCGTGGGCCATCATCGTCGGCCAGCTGGGCGACCTCGATCGAGTGGGCGAGCACGTTCTGGCCGTAGCTGGTGCGAAAGCGCAGCCGGCCGAGCAGTTTGACCAGCTCGGGGTGCACGCCCTGCACCCCGGCGTCGAACACGCCCTCCTCACCGAGCTCGATGATGCGGTTGTCCAGCTCGGACTTGGTCTGGTAGTAGGTCTCCTCGATCCGCGCGGGATGGATCCGGCCGTCCTGCAGCAGCTTCTCCAGGGTGAGCCGCGCCACCTCACGGCGCACGCCGTCAAAACCGGAGAGCACCACCGCGCCCGGTGTGTCGTCGATGATGAAATCCACGCCGGTGAGGTTCTCCAGCGCCCGGATGTTGCGGCCCTCGCGACCGATGATCCGTCCCTTCATGTCATCGGCCGAGAGCTGGACGACGGACACGGTCGTCTCGGCGGCGTGGCCGGCGGCCAGGCGCTGCATGCACACGGCGAGAATGTTGCGGACCCGTCGCTCCGCCTCGCGCTTGGTCTCCTCCTCGATCTGGCGCAGGCGGCGCGCGGCGTCGTGCTGGGCCGAGTCCTCGATCTCCTTGAGCAGGAGCTGCTTGGCCCGGGCCCCGGACATCCCGGCCAGCTCCTCGAGCCGGGTCTGGACATCGGCCTGACCCGCGGCGAGCGCCTCGCGCTCGGTCGCGAGGGCGTTCTCGCGCTGCTCGAGCTGTTCCTCGCGGCGAGCCAGGGTCTGCTCGCGGCGGTCCAGGCTCGACGCCGCGTTCGTTCAGCGTCGCCTGCAGCTGGGTGGCGCCGGAACTGTGCGGCTCGGCATCGGTCCCGGGCGCGCCTGAGGGCCGTGAGCGTCCGTAGAGCGCGGCGGCGACCACGATCCCGACCGCGATGAGCGCTGCGGCACCGATGACTTCCATGGTCGTTCCTCTCGCCGGAAGCGGTCTGGTGACCGTTTCCGTTCCTCTTCGTAGCTATAGAGAGCGACCGAGCGGTCCGTCCGGGCCACGAACGGATGCACTCCAGATGGTGATGTCAGCGGCGCGACGCCGCTCGTCAGCGTGCTCAGAGCGCGGATCTAGGCCGGCGCTGCGGGCTCCTGAGGATCGTTGTGGACATATTTCTCGAAACTCGCTATCTGGAGATTTGCTGGTGTTTCATGGCCTTCGGGGCCGTTCAATCGCTGCTCGGATCCTAGTACCGCGGCAGGGCCCGCGCAAACGGTGGCCTATGGTGCCCGCATGGGCGGCGATCGGACCGTGCAGGCGCCGGACCTTCCCGCGCTCGAGCCCGTGGTACTGCCCGGCGCGTCGCCGGCCCCGGCCGGCCCCGGCGAGCTTGAGCTCAGCGCCGCCGCCGTTCGCAGCAGCGGTGAACCGATCGCGATCAGCCGACTGCGGATCTCCGAGTGCGAGCTGAGCGGGGTGACCTTCGCCCCGGGGCGCGCGCCGGGGATGACCTTGACCGACGTCGTCGCCACCGACTGCAGCCTGTCCAATCTCGACGGGCGTGAGGGGTCGCTGCGCCGCGTCGTCCTGACCCGCTCCCAGCTGGTCGGCTTCGCCCTCAACGGCGGCGAGCTGCGCGACGTGCGCGTGACCGACTGCTCGCTGGAGCTCGCCTCGCTGGCCGGCGTGCGGCTACGCGACGTGGTATTCGAGCGGGTCAACCTGACCGAGGCCTCGTTCATGGGCGCCCGGCTGGAGGCCGTGGTGTTCGTCGACTGCCGGCTGCACGGAACCGATTTCCGCACCGCGACCGTGAAGACATGTGCGATCCGCGGTTCGTCGCTGGACGGGGTGCTGGGGATCGAGGCGCTGCGCGGGCTGCGCATGCCGTGGCCCGACCTGCTGGACTCGGCCGGGGCGCTGGCCACGGCCCTGGGGATCTCGGTTGAGGAGTGAGGGCTAGCGCCCGCGGGCGTAGGCGGTGAGCGCGTCGAGCGCCAGCTCGGAGTCAAAGCCCTTGCGGATCAGGGCGCCGAGCGCCCGGTCGCGCTCGCGCCGCTCTCGCGGCGGCTCGGGAAACCGGCGGGCGAGCAGGGCGACGGCACGGTCAAGCTCGGTCTCCCCCGCCGACCACTCCGCCTCGTGCTCAGCCAGCGCCGTCTCAATCGCCGCCCGGTCGATGCCGCGGTCAGCCAGGCCGCGGCGGATCCGCTCAGAGCCCCATCCTTCGAGCTCGCGCTTGTCGTGCACGAACATGAGCGCATAGCGCCGGTCATCGACGTAGCCGAGCTCGATCAGCTCGCGCAGGCACTCGGCCGCGATCTGCGCGTCGACTCCCTTGCGCTCCAGGTACGCCCCCAGTTCGGCCTCGGTCCGCTCGCGGCGGTTGATGTAGGCGTAGCTGAGCGCCAGCCCCTTCTGCAGCCGGGCCTCCGGGGTGGTCGGTGCTCCGCTCTCGGCCGAGGCGGTCGGTGGCTGGCCCATGGCCGGACCGGCCGGCTGATCGCTCACGGCCGGCCGGCCCCCGCCGGGACTCAGGCCGCAGCGGGCCGGGCCGCGCGACCCTCGGCATCACCGATCGCGGCCAGCGCCGGCTCCTCGTGCTCGATCTCACGCACCAGGTCACGGCTGATCCCCAGCGCTTCATAGACCTTGAGCTCGATCTCGGCCGCCATCTCGGGATGTTCATCCAGGAACGCCTTGGCGTTACCGCGGCCCTGTCCGAGCCGCTCGTCCCCGTAGGAGAAGAACGAACCCGACTTGGTCACGATGTTGTGCTCGATGCCGTAGTCGAGCAGGCAGCCCGACGTCGAGATCCCGCGGCCGAACTCGATGTCGAACTCGGCCTGCTTGAACGGTGCCGCCACCTTGTTCTTGACCACCTTGACGCGGACCCGGTTGCCGACCGCTTCGGTCCCGTCCTTGAGGGTCTCGATCCGGCGGATGTCGAGCCGCTGAGAGGCATAGAACTTCAGAGCCCGGCCCCCCGGCTGCGTCTCCGGCGAGCCGAACATGACGCCGACCTTCTCGCGGATCTGGTTGGTGAACACGCACAGGGTCTGGGACCGGTTCAGGTTGCCGGCCAGCTTGCGCATCGCCTGGGACATCATCCGGGCCTGCGCCCCGACCGTCTGGTCACCCATCTGGCCCTCGAGCTCGGCCCGCGGCGTCAGTGCCGCCACCGAGTCCACGGCGACGAGATCGACCGCGCCCGAGCGGATCAGCATGTCCACGATCTCCAGGGCCTGCTCGCCGTAGTCGGGCTGG
Organism: uncultured Solirubrobacterales bacterium; assembly: GCA_963792735.1. GTDB lineage: Bacteria > Actinomycetota > Thermoleophilia > Solirubrobacterales > Solirubrobacteraceae > Palsa-465. Next base: position 257,578 of record CAWBXK010000003.1, read on the forward strand.
GAGACGAGCAGCTCGTCGATGTCAACCCCGATGCGCTGGGCGTAGAGCGGATCCATGGCGTGCTCGGCGTCCACAAAGGCGCACACTCCACCGAGCTTCTGGGTCTCGGCGATGATGTGGTAGACGAGCGTCGTCTTACCGGAGGACTCCGGGCCGAAGATCTCGATGATCCGTCCGCGCGGGACCCCGCCGATGCCGAGCGCGATGTCGAGCGACAGGGCGCCGGTGGGGATCGCGTCGCAGTTCACGCGCGCGCCGGGATCACCCATCCGCATGACGGTTCCCTTGCCGAACTGACGCTCGATCTGGGTCAGGGCGCCCTGTAGGGCCGCCTGACGCTTGGCGTCGGCCTTGGGATCCGACGCGCCGGCGTTCGCGCCTTTCTGGTTCTCGCTCATGCTCGCTTCGGCTCCTTGTCAGATGCGCGTTGGACTGGTCACAGTAGGGCGACGGGCGGACGGAAAGACACCGTACGCCCGGTCCTCGTCACCGGACAAGACCGCGCGGTCACAGGTCGGTGCCGGCCGCGTCACGGCACTGTGACAATCGCCCCGGACGGGGTGCGGCCGACGGGCGGGCGGCCTCGGCGGGCGGGCGGCCCTCGGCGGCCGCGGCGGCGTGGACGACGGCGGGGACCGAGTCGGGCGGAGCAGGCTAAACGTGCCAAACGGCGGTGCTGGCTCATCGTTTGGCGTAAAAGTGTCGGTCTGGCCTGCGTTTTGTGCCCCGGCGCGGGCGCCCGGCGTTGTTTGGCACGTTCTGCAGGTTGGAAAGGGCCGCACGGGCGCGGCGGGTCAACGGGAGGACCGGCGGCAGGACCGGCGGCGGAGCGCCGGCGGCAGGGGCACCGGTAGGGGCGCCATCCCCCCGCCGGCAGCTCAGGACGCGGGTGCGGGCCCCAGGGCGCTGGAGATCTCGTCCAGGGCGGCGTTCTCGGCCGCGCTGACCGCGGTGCCCGCCGATCCCCAGGAAGCCGCCCTCCTTGTGGGCGGCGGCGACGGCCTGGGCCACGGTCATCACGAACGTCTTGTAGGCGTCGGTCTCCTGCGGCGTGGCGTGAGCCTCGAGGATCGCCATCGCGCGGCGCAGGTGGTCGGTGGTCACCGTGGCGATGTCCCCCTGGGCGGCCTGCACCCGGGCGGCGTCGATCGTCGGCGGCGAGGCGATCAGCGCCTCCAGCAGCGGGCTCTCGCCGTGGCTGGGCTCGGGCCTCCTGGTAGACGCGGCCCATGGCCAGGCTCTCGCGCACCGTGCCGCCGCGGTCGGCGGCGATCACGCGCAGGCCCGCGTACAGCGGGCCGTCGACGACGATCGACCACTCCTCGGCGTTGAAGTCTGCCTTGCTCGTCATCACTGCCTCACTCGTTCGGGTTCAGCCGACACGGCCACACGGCCACCATGGCCACTCACCGACCGCGCGACCAGCCACGGCCACTACCGCGCATCGCTCTCACCCGCCAGCAGCCGGCGCAGCATGTGCATGGTCACGGTGACCGAGCGGTCGCGCACGTCCTGCCGGGAACCGGGCAGCCGCACGCGCCGGGTCAGCCGGCGGCCATCGCGATGCACGACGCATACGCAGACCGTGCCGACCGGCTTGTCCTCGGTGCCGCCGTCGGGACCGGCCACGCCGGTGATGCCGACGCCCAGCGAGGAACCGAACCGGGCGGCGATCCCGTCGGCGAGGGCCTCGGCGACCTCGGTGGAGACCGCCCCGCACCGCTCGATCAGCGCCGGGTCGACGCCGGCCAGGTCGGTCTTGGCCGCGTTTGAGTAGACGACGGCGCCCCCGAGCACGTAGGCGGAGGATCCGGGGCGATCGGTCAGCCGGTAGGCCAGACCGCCGGCCGTGCAGGACTCGGCGGTGGCGATCGTCTCCCCGGCCAGCCCACCGGCGAGCTGCTCGTCGATCGTCGAGCCGTCCGGTGAGAACAGCGTGTCGGCGTGGCGCTGGGCGACGAAGGCCATGAACGCGTCGTAGTCGTCCTGGGCGGCCGGCTCAAAGCGCGTGGCGATCTCGATCTCACCCCGGCGCAGGCAGGTGGTGATCTCCAGCGGCGGCGAGGTCAAGGCCCGCCTGCTCGGCCGCGCGCAGCGTCCCGGCGATCTCGGACTCGGGGATCCCGAACAGGCGCACGATCTCCCGCCGGTACTCGGTCGCCCCCGCGGTCGCGACGGCAAAGGCCTCGGTGGCCACGCGCGGTGTGCCACATGGGCTGAAGCTCACCGGGCGGTCCGGGCAGCACGACCACGGTGGGGCCGACTACGCCCTCGGCCGGCGGCACCACGAGGCCGGGGGCGGTCCCGACCGGTTCGAGCACGGTCGCGCCCGTGGGCACGACGGCCTGCTTGCGGTTCGAGACGCGCACCATCTCGGCGTCGATACCGGGCCAGCGCTTCATCATCGGTTCGAGGATCGTGGCGATCCGGCCCTCCAGCGCCTGCGTCAAGCGCCATCTCGCGGCCGCAGAAACGCCCCACGACCTCGGCGGTGAGGTCATCGGCCGTCGGGCCCAGCCCGCCGCTGGTCACGACCAGGCCGAGGCCGGCCTCCCGCATCGACTCGAGGGCTCCGAGCAGATCCTCGGGCCGGTCGCCGACGATCTGGATGGTGGCGGCGTCGACACCGACCTCGGCCAGCCGCTCCGACAGCCAGGGGCCGTTGCGGTCCGAGATGATCCCGGTCAGCACCTCGGTGCCGGTGATGAGGATCCCCGCGCGCAGCGGTGCTGCGCCGCTCATGCGCAGCGGGGCTGCCGAGCGGTGGGCAGGACTCGGGTCGCGCCGGGGAGCAGCTCATAGCCGATCGACCCGGAGGAGGCGGTGACCGGCACGGTCTTCCGTTGACCTTCATGGTCACCGCATTGTTGCCCAGCGTGAGCAGCAGCTTCGGGCGCCGTCTTGACCGGGATCGGCTGCCCGGCCGTGAAGATCAGCCCCGGGATCAGCTTGGCCCCGCCGCCGTCGATGAGGCAGACGTAGACCTGTCCGGTGGCGGTGAGCTGCAGGCGCACGGTCCTGGGCTTGGCCGGCGCGCGATGTCCCGGGCGGTGGCGGCGGCGCGTGTGGTGCGGGGCCGGCGTCGTCGCGGACGGATGGGTCGGCGGCGGGGTGTTCGTGCCTCCGGTGAGCTTGCCGACCGCGAACAGCGCGCCGACGATCGCGATCACGACAACGCCGATGATCAGCCACGGGGGCAGCACGCGGCCCGCGGGAGTTGCGCTCGCGCTCGCGGCCGGGAGGGGCGATCGGCCGCAGTTCCTGGTCAGAGGGCCGCTCGTACTGGCGGCGGAAGTCGTCGACGAGCTGCCGGGTGTCGAGGCCCAGGTACTCGCCGTAGGTGCGCAGAAAGCTCTTGACGTAGACCTCGCCGGGCAGCAGGTCCCACTCCTCGTTCTCGAGCGCGCGCAGGTACTTGGCGCGGATCTTGGTCCGCGTCTCCACCTCGTTGATGTCGATCTTGGCGCGCATGCGCGCCTCCCGCAGCCGGGATCCGATGTCAGGCATCGCCCGTGAAGGCTATCGGCGCGGCGAGCACGCAAAAGGTCGTGCAGACCGCGCCCGCACGAGATGGCCGCGGCGCGCCTAGCGCCCAGGCTCGTCGGCGGCGTCGGGCGGCGGGGGCTCGCGCGTCGGCAGCGGCTCGGGCACCGCCGGCGGCGGGGCCGGCGTCGAGCGGCCTTCCGCCTCGGCCAGCGCGACCAGGATGCGGGGCACGTCGGCCTCGGCGATCAGCACCTGGCGGGGCTTTGATCCCTCGTAGCCGGAGATGATCGCCCGGCGCTCGAGCATGTCGATCAGCCGGCCGGCGCGGGTGTAGCCGAGCCGCAGGCGGCGCTGGAGCATCGAGGTGGAGGCGGTCCCCATCTGGGCGACGAGCGCGATCGCCTCTTCGAGCAGCGGGTCGGCGTCGGCGTTGTTGGGGTCCTCCGCCTCGGCCCCGCCGTCCCCGGAGTCGACCTCCTCCAGCAGCTCCTGGTGAAACTCCGGCTCGCCCTGGCGCCGCCAGGCCTCGGTCACCTCGAGGATCTCCTCCTCGGAGATGTAGGCGCCCTGAATGCGCTGCAGGCGCGAGGAGCCGACGGGCGAGAAGAGCATGTCCCCCTGGCCGAGCAGGGCCTCGGCGCCCCCGGCATCGAGGATGACGCGCGAGTCGGTCTGGCTGGAGACCGCGAAGGCGATCCGCGAGGGCACGTTGGCCTTGATCATGCCCGTGATCACGTCCACGCGCGGGGACTGGGTGGCGAGCACGAGGTGGATGCCGACCGCCCGTGCCTTCTGGGCCAGGCGGATGATCGAGTCCTCGACGTCGGCCGGCGCGACCATCATCAGGTCGGCCAGCTCGTCGATCACGCACAGGACGTAGGGCAGCGGCGGCTCGTCGCGCTTGGCCCGGGCCCGGTTGAGCTCGGGCAGGCTGCGCGTCCGGGCCAGGGACATGATCGAGTACCGCTGCTCCATCTCCTTGACGAGGTTCTGCAGCGCGTTGGCGGCCATCCGCGGACTGGTGATCACCGGAGTGAGCAGGTGCGGGATCGAGTCGTAGTGGTTGAGCTCGACCTGCTTGGGGTCGACGAGCACGAGGCGGACCTCGTGCGGGGTCGCGCGGAGCAGGATGCTCGAGAGCATCGCGTTGACGCAGGCTGACTTGCCCGCGCCGGTCGTGCCGGCGACGAGCAGGTGGGGCATCTTGGCCAGGTCGGCGCCGATCGCCCGCCCGGCGATGTCCTTGCCCAGCCACACCGTGAGCGGCGACCAGTCCTCGGGCGGCGCCTGGTAGACGTCGCCGAGGTGCACGATGCGCCGCCGGGCGTTGGGGACCTCGATCCCGACGGCCTGCTTGCCGGGGATCGGGGCCAGGATGCGGATGTCGGTGGCGGCCAGCGCGTAGGCGAGGTCGTCCTTGAGCTGGGCCACCTTGGCCACCTTGATCCCGGGGGCCAGACGGATCTCGTAGCGGGTGATGTGCGGGCCGGTGACCCGGCCGATCACTGAGGCCGAGATGCCGAAGTGGCCGAGGGTCTCGACCAGCGTGCGGGCGACCACCTCCTGCCCGGCGGTGTCGGGCTTGGCCGCCTCGCCGGTCGAGCGCGTCAGGGCGCGGGCCGAGGGCACCCGCCAGACGAAGTCGGGATCGTCGGTGATCGAAGCGCGGTAGCGGCCCTGGGGGGTGAGGTCGGCCTCGCTGACCTCGGCGGCGGGCCCGGGCGGCGGCCCGGCGATGGACCCCTCGCCGTCGGGCTCCTCGACCTCCGGCGGCTCGTCGGGCTCAGAATCGAACAGGCCCGGCGCGAACGGCTCGGGCCCGCGGCGGCCGGCGCCGTCGATCGGCGGGGCCTCGACGTGGGTGGCGCGCACCACGAGCTGGTCGGTGTCGGGTTCGGGGACGACCAGGGGATCGCCCTCGAAGGGGTCATCCGGGGCGCCGGCACGCGTGGTCCGCGTACGGCCCGCCGTCGTGGCCGCGGGGCGGCGCCATCGTCGCCCGCAGGTCATCGGTCGAGCGGCGCAGCGCCCGGCCCGTCTGGGCGACGCCGACCCCGGTGAAGCGCAGCGCGCCGGCCAGGGTCGCGCCGGTGACCAGGATGATCCCGGCGACGAACAGGAAGACGGCGAGCATGTGCGCGCCCAGGGTCGAGATCAGGCGGGAGATGACCCAGAACTCGGCCTGGCCGACGATCCCCCCGCGGGCCTCCAGGGTGGCCGGGTGCCAGAACAGCCGGGCCGGCGCCGGTCCGGGGCCGACCCCGAACGTCCCCGCGGCCAGCGCGAGGGTGATGGCCGCAGTGAGGCAGAGCGCCCCGGTCCGCATCGGACGGGCCGGCGGGCGCAGCTCGCGCAGCAGGATGAGCGCGCCGAGGGCGACGAGCGCGGCGGGCACGGCATAGCCCAGGCCGCCGAGCACGAAGCGCATCGCGCGGACGGCACCGTCACCGAGCGTGCCCCCCGTCCAGTGCGCGTAGGCGACGCCGCCGAGGAACAGGCCGACGGCGATCAGGGCCAGGCGCGGCGATGTCGACGTGGTGGGCCTCGGGGTGAAAGCTCGGCAGCCCCGGGCGGCTGGCCAGCAGCGAGCGCTGGGCGCGGCGGGGCGGCGGGGCCTTCTTGCGCGGCGGCGGGCTTGCGCTGAGTGGGCTTGCGCGGGGCGGGTTTACGCTTGGAGCGAGTGGCGGCCATTTCGACTCCGGGCTTCGACGCCGGACCGGCAGCTCCTGCCCGCCGGCGACAGGTTCGGGTGCCCGGGGCAGAGATTGAGGCCACGCTAAGCCGGCCCCCGGTGGGGCCGTGGCGCCGTACCATCTGCCCTGCGCATGGCCGATTTCGACCGCCCTCCCCGCGTGCTCGTCGTCGAGGACGACGACGCCATCGCCCAGGTGCTGATGCGGTCGCTGCGCATGGAGGGCTATGAGGTGCGCGTGGCCGAGGACGGTCCCGTGGCGCTGGACCAGGCCCACGGCTTCCTGCCCGACCTCGTGGTGCTCGACCTCGGACTGCCCGGCATGGACGGCCTCGAGGTGGCGCGCGAGCTGCGCCGGCAGTCCGACGATGTCCCGATCCTCGTGCTCACCGCGCGCGACGCGGTCGAGTCGCGCGTCGAGGGCCTGGACGCCGGCGCCGACGACTACCTCGTCAAGCCGTTCGAGCGCCAGGAGCTGCTGGCCCGGCTGCGCGCCCTGCTGCGCCGGCGGCCGCCCCGCGGCCAGGCCGTGCTCACCGTCGGTGACCTGCGTCTGAACCCCGACACCCATGAGGTCCTGCGCGGCGAGCGCCGGTCGATCTCACCCAGCGCGAGTTCGAGCTGCTGGAATATCTGATGCGCAACGAGCGGATCGTCGTCTCGCGCCAGCGCCTGCTGGACGAGGTCTGGGGCTATGACCCGTTCTCGATGACGAACACGATCGAGGTGTTCGTGTCCAATCTCCGGCGCAAACTGGAAGCCGATGGCGAAGCTCGTCTCCTCCACACGATCCGCGGCGCGGGCTACGTACTCCGCGTATAGGTCGGTCCCGATCCGCTGGCGGCTGGCCGGCGGATCCGCGGCGCTGACCTTCGTGATCCTGGCCGGGTTCGCGGTGATCGTCGGCACCTTGACCAACTCCCAGGTGCGCTCGCAGTTCACCGCCCAGCAGTCCCAGGTCTTCGAGCGGCTCGTCGCCCAGCTCAACCACCGCCTGTCCTTCGACGCGCACGGCCGGCTGCAGTGCGAGAAGGCCAACGTCGACCTCAGGGACGTCGCGACCTACGAGAACGCCCAGATCCGCATCTTCGACCCGGCCGACGGCCTGCAGCTCTGCAACCAGAACCACATCCGCCTGTCCAAGGCCACGCCGCTGAAGACCGAATACTTCAACACGGCGCCCGGCCGCACCTCGGGCACGTTCATCGCCAACGGCTACCGCGTGGCCGTCCGCACCATCAACGTCCGCCCCAACAGCCAGGCGGTCCTGCTCTACGCGCTGCCCCTCTCCGACGTGGAGCACACGGTCGCCGAGGTCCAGGTGTTCCTGCTCCTCGGGGTTCTCGGGGGCACGTTCCTCGCGCTGATCGCGGGCCTGCTCGTGTCCGCCCGGGCCGTGCGGCCGATCGTCGAGCTGACCGAGGCGGCGGGTGAGATCGCGCGCACCCGCGACGCCAGCCGCCAGGTCCCCCACCCCGAGGCCAACGATGAGATCGCCGAGCTGGCCCGGACGCTGCAGGGCATGCTCGGGGCGCTGGACGCGGCCCGCAGCGAGACCCAGGGCATGCTCGACCGCCAGCGCGAGTTCGTCGCCGACGCCTCCCACGAGCTGCGCACGCCGCTGACCTCGGTGCTGGCCAACCTCGAGCTGCTCACCGAGGAGCTGGCCGGCGAGCAGGCCGAGACCGCCGAGGCGGCGCTGCGCTCGACGCGGCGGATGCGCCGCCTGGTCGGCGACCTGCTGCTGCTCGCCCGGGCCGACGCGCGTCGCGTCCAACCCCGGCGGGGGACCGACCTGGCCGAGGTGCTGGTCGAGGCGGCCGGTGAGCTGGGTCCGATGGCCGATCACCATGACCTCAGCCTCAGGCCCGGGCCGGCCCCCGTCATCGGGGTGCGCGACGAGCTGCATCGCCTGGCGCTGAACCTGCTCGAGAACGCCGTGCGCCACACCCCGCCCGGAACCCGGATCGCGGCCACGCACCGAGCTGGTCGACGGGCAGGCCGTGCTCACCGTCACCGACGACGGTCCCGGGATCACCCCCGCGCTGCAGGCTCGCGTGTTCGAGCGCTTCGTCCGCGGGGGCCGCGACGGCGGCCGCGGCTCGGGTCTGGGGCTGGCCATCGTGCGCTCGGTCGCGCTGTCGCACGGCGGATCGGTCCACCTCGAGGACCCCGCGAACGGGAGCGGGACCTGCTTCGTCATCCGTCTGCCGGCCGATCCGCCCCCGGACGCGGGACCGGCCGCGGCCACCCCGTCCGCGGGGGATCAGACCTCGACGACGACGGGCAGGACCATCGGGCGCCGGCGCAGCCGCTCGTAGACGAATTTGCCGAGATCGTCGTGCAGCTCCTGCTGCAGCAGGCCGATCTCCCGGATGCCCTCGGCGGCGACGCGGGCCAGTGAGGTCTCGACCTCGGCGCGGATCTCGTCGATGAGCTCACCGGCCTGCTCCACGAAGGGCACGCCGCGGAAGATGACCTCCGGGGCGACGACCGATTCTCCGGTCTGCTCGGAGATGGTGACCACGAGGATGAAGATCCCGTCGCCCGACAGCATCCGGCGGTCGCGCAGGGCGGCGTCGGCCGGATCGCCGATGTCGACGCCGTCGACGAAGATCATGCCGGCGGGGACACGGTCCCCGAAGCGAGCCCCCCGGCTGTCGATCTCCAGCGGCAGCCCGTTCTCACCGCGGAACACAGCGTCGGGGTCGATCCCGACGGCGTCGGCCAGCTCCGCGTGCAGGTGGATGCGCTTGTGGTCGCCGTGGACCGGCAGCACGTAGCGGGGACGGACGAGGTTGAGCATCAGCTTGACCTCCTCGGCGTAGCCGTGGCCGGAGGCATGGATCGGCGCGTCGCGCGGGGTGATGACGCTGCAGCCGATGTGGTAGAGCCGGTCCACGGTCTCGTTGACCGCCCGCTCGTTGCCGGGGATCGGAGTGGCCGAGAAGACGACCGTGTCCCCGCTGCGCAGGGTGATCTGGCGGTGGTCGTTGTAGGCCATCCGGCGCAGGGCCGACAGCGGCTCGCCCTGGGATCCGGTCGAGATGACGACCACCTTGTGGTCGGGCCACTGCTCGACCTCGTGGGGCGGGATCATCATCCCCTCGGGGACGTCGATGTGGCCCAGCGTGCGCCCGATGTTGACGTTCTTGCGCATCGAGCGGCCGACCAGGGCGACCTTGCGGCCCAGCGCGGCGGCGGCATCAACGACCTGCTGCACGCGGTGGATGTTGGAGGCGAAGCTGGTGACGATGATCCGGCCCTCGGCGCGGGCGAAGACCTCCTCCAGGTGCGGTCCGACCTGCCGCTCGGAGGGCGAGAAGCCCGGGCGATCGACGTTGGTCGAGTCGCCGCAGAGCAGCAGCACGCCCTCGGAGCCGAGCTCGGCCAGCCGGGCGATGTCGGCCGGGGGACCGTCCACCGGGGTCTGATCGAACTTGTAGTCACCGGTCAGCAGGACGATGCCCTGAGCGGTGCGCAGCGCGACCGCGCACGCGTCGGGGATCGAATGCGTCATGTGGATCATCTCCACCCCGAACGGGCCGAGGTCGATCTCCTCACCCGGGGCCAGGTCCTCGAGCTCGACGTCCTTGAGGTTGTGCTCATCGAGCTTGGAGCGGGCCATGGCGATGGTCAGAGGACCACCGAAGACGGGGGGCATGCGCGTCTGGCCCAGCTCACGCAGCACCCACGGCAACGCGCCGAGGTGGTCCTCGTGGCCGTGCGTGATGACGATCGCCTCGATGTCCTCGGCGCGTTCGCGCAGGTAGGAGAAATCGGGCAGCACGAGGTCGATCCCGAGCATGTCGGTGGTCGGGAAGCGCAGCCCGGTGTCGACCACGATGATCCGCCCGTCGTGTTCGACGACGGTCATGTTCTTGCCGATCTCGCCCAGGCCGCCGAGCGGCAGGACGCGCAGACTGTCCGAGCTCACCGGCCGCCTCGCAGACCGCTCATCGCGCGCTCACCGACAGCAGCCCGTGGCGCTCGAGCATGTCGCGCACGACGGCCAGCTCCTCGGCGTCGAGCTCGACGTAGGGCAGGCGCGGGGCGCCGGCCCGGATCCCGACGAGGTTCAGGGCGGCCTTGATCGTGCACGCGGCCGGGGCCACGGCCAGATCGCGGTACACGTCGGCCAGGCCGGCCTCGATCTCGCGGCGGTGCTCCGGTTCGTCGACCATGCGGTGCATCTCCTCGCCGAACAGGTGGCTGCCGGTGAGGATCCCGCCGGGTTCTCCGAGGTCGAGCACGTCCGCGAGCATGTCATCGTTGCCGGCGTAGATCATCATCCCGTCGATCGGGGCCAGGTTGGCGTGGTTGGCCTGCTTGACGCCGACGATGCCGTCGATCTGCGCCAGCTCGGCGAGGAACTCGTTGGGCAGGTCCGCGCCCGTGCGCTGCGGGATGTTGTAGAGCAGGATCGGCAGGTCGGTGGCCCGCGCCACCTCCCGGTAGTGCGCGACGATCCCGCGCCGGCTCGGGCGGTTGTAGTACGGGTTGACCGACAGCAGCGCGTCGGGTCCGATCGCGGTGGCGCGCTCGGTCAGGTGCACGGCGTGGCGGGTGTCGTTGGACCCCACCCCGGCGATGACCGTGGCGCGGCCCTTCATCTCGCGCACGGCGAGGGCGATCACCCCGAGGTGCTCCTCGTCGTCGAGGGTCGCGGCCTCCCCGGTCGTCCCGCAGACCACCAGCCCGTCGGAGCCGTGCTCCACGAGGTGGTGCATCAGGGCCACGGCCGCGTCCTCGTCGACCCGGCCGCGGTCGTCGAAGGGCGTGACCATCGCGGTGAGGATCGAACCGAGCTCGGGCGCCATCGCGGGCATTATCGCAGGGCCTGCGGCGCAACCGTCGGTGAGCCGCGCGCACGGTCAGCCGTCCGTGTCGGCGCGGCCGGCGTCTGCGACGGGACGGCGCCCGCCTCGAGCAGGCGCTCGTAGACCCGCCAGCGCTTGAGGATGCGGCCGCCCATCGCCTCCAGGCCGCGGTTCATCGCGCTGTTGGTCTCCAGGATGAAGCTGGCCTCGCCGCGGCTCTGGGGCCGGCGCGCGGCGGTGTCGAAGTGCTCCATGTAGAGCAGCGGCGGCCACGCCGGTGTGCTGGTACTCGGGCAGCACGCCGAGGAAGCCGATGCGGACGCGATCGGTGATGCGCGCCCGGTTGAGGTAGTGAAACCAGCCGAGCGGCAGCAGCCGGCCCTGCATCTTCTTGTAGACCTGGTTGATGTCGGGGATGGTGATCGCCATCGCGATCGTCTTTCCGTCGATCTCGGCGATCATGTACCAGTTGCGGTCGAACACGAGCTGCATGTCGATCGTGTAGGCGTCCAGGTCGGCCTTGGAGTAGGGGACAAAGCCCCAGTTGCCCGACCAGGCGGCGTTGTAGACGGTGGCGAACTCGTCCATGTCGCGACGCAGGCGCCGCCGTGACATGCGCCGCACGGTGATCTGGAACTTGTCCCGCGCGCGGTCGGCGATCTTGGGCAGGATCGGGTTCATGTTCGCGCGGTCGGAGATGTCCAGGCCCCAGCCGTAGAGATCCATCACCTTCGCTCAGGCCGGCCTCCTCGCAGCGGGCGGCGTAGTAGGGCGGGTTCCAGGCCTCCCGGATCAGCGGCTCGTGCTCAAAGCCGTCAAAGAGAATCCCGGCCTCGTCGTTGATGGAGAAGCTCCAGGGGCCGACCATCCGATCGCAGTCGTGAGCCCGCAGCCACGCCTCGGCCGCGGCGATGAGGCCGCGGACGATCTCAACGTCATCCTCGAACTCGAGGAAGCCGAACATGCCCCAGCGCGCGCCGTGGTGGGCGTTGAAGGCGTGGTCGAGGTGCGCGCTGATCCGGCCCGACCACGCGGCCCGTCGCGCCGGGCCAGGAAGAATGCCGCCTCGCCGTGGGTGAAGAACGGGTTCAGCCGCCGGTTCAGGAACTGGTAGCGCTCGAGCTTGAGCGGCGGGATCCACGGCGTGCCGGCGTGCAGCCGGTAGGGCAGCTCCACGAAGGCCCGCCGGTCCGCAAAGCCGGTGGCCGCTGACACCTCGATCGCCATGGCGCGCAACCGTACCCGATAGGCCTCGGGCGATCCGTTCAGCCCAGCGGGGGATGGCGGCTCGGCGACCGACCGCCGCGCGCACGCCGGTCGGTCGGCTATATCTCCGGGCATGCCCATCCGCGCCTCTCTCCTGTACCGCGTCGCCGCGGCCTGCGCCGTGCTGCTGTGCGTCGCCCTTGCCGCTGCCGGCACCGCAGCCGCCGACTGGACCACCTACCACGGTGACGGCGCCCGGGACGGCGTCGACCGCACGGCCGGGGCGCCGCGGCCGTTCGCCCCGCTGTGGTCGGCCTCGGGCCTGGCGGGCCCGGTCTGGGCCGAGCCGCTCGTCTACCGCGGGCTGGTCATCGTCGTGACCGAGACCAACGACGTCGTGGCCTATCGCGCCGCCGGGGGCCGGCGCGTGTGGGCGCGTCACCTGGGCGCGCCGGTGCCGGCCTCGGCCCTGCCCTGCGGGGACATCAGCCCCACACTGGGCATCACGAGCACTCCGGTCATCGACGCGCGCACGGGTCGCCTGTTCGTCGTGGCCGACCTGCGCCAGCGGTCACAGCGCGCAGCACACGCTGTTCGCCCTGGACGCGCGCTCGGGCCGGGTGCGCTCCCGGCGCGTCGTCGATCCGCCCGAGCGATCCCGCTGAACCAGCTGCAGCGCGAGGGCCTGGCCCTTGACCGGGGGCGGGTGCTGATCGGGTACGGGGGCAACGACGGGGATTGCGGCCAGTACCGCGGCTTCCTGGTCAGCGCCCCCGCCGACGGCCACGGCGCGACGACGATGTACGCGGTGCCGACCTCGCGCGAGGGCGCGATCTGGTCCGGGGGCGGCGCCCCGGCGATCGACCGCGCCGGCAACGTGTACGTCCCCACCGGCAACGCCGCCAGCGGCCCCGGCCAGGCTTACGATCACGGTGACACGCTGGAGAAGCTCACGCCGTTGGGCCGCGAGCTCGACTACTGGGCCCCGGCCAGCTGGGCGCGGGACAGCGCCACGGACGCCGACCTCGGCTCGGTCTCCCCCGCGCTGCTGCCCCACCACCTCGTCTACCAGGGCGGCAAGAACGGCCGCGGCTACCTGGTCTCCACCTCGGATGGGGCACATCGGGGGCGAGCGCTACAGCGCCCCGGTCTGCAACAGCTTCGGCGCCGACGCCTTCGCGGCGCGGCACCCTGTTCGTGGCCTGCACGACGGGTCTGCGGGCCCTGCGCGTCGACAGCCGCCGGGCGCGCTTCTCGCCGCGCTGGAACGGCCCCAGCGACGCTGACGGCTCTCCGATCCTGGCCGCGGGTCGCGTGTGGGTGGTCTCGACCTCGGACAACCTGCTCTACGGCCTGGATCCGCGGACCGGGGCCGTCCGCGTCAAGCGAGCGGTCCCGGCGATGGAGCACTTCGTCACCCCGGCCGCGTCCGGCGGGCGGCTGTTCCTGGCCACCGGTACCTCGCTGCACGCCTTCCGGATCGGCGCCGGCCGGCGCTGACCGCGGCCGAGGGTCGCCGCGTGACCGCCGCGCCGCGACTGCACCACGTCCAGGTCGCCTGCCCGGCGGGGGGCGAGACGCGGCCCGGCGCTTCTACGGTGAGCTGCTCGGCCTCAAGGAGCTGCCCAAGCCGCCGGAACTGAGCGGGCGCGGCGGGGTCTGGTTCGCGCTCGCCGGCGCCAGCTGCACGTCGGCGTCCAGGACGACTTCCGGCCCGCGGCCAAGGCCCACCCGGCCCTGGCCGTCGGCACCGCGGTGGCGCTGCGACGCGCTGGCGGCCCGGCTGCAGGCCGCCGGCGCTCCCGTCCGCTGGGACGGGGCGCTCGGCGACATGCGGCGCTTCTACACCGATGACCCGTTCGGCAACCGGCTCGAGCTGCTCGCCGCTCAGGCCGCCTTCGCGCAGCTCCGGAGCGTCGCGCTCGCCGCTGCCGCGGTAGCGGGGCCCGTGGTAGGGGCCCGGCTTGGGGCGTGCTTGCCGCCGGGGAAGGCGAGGCGCAGGATCGTGCGCTGCACCATCCCGAGCTGCTGGTGGAACGGGCCCGTGTTGTAGGGCAGCTCGTAGCGCTCGCAGATCTCGCGGACCTTGGGCGCGATCTCGCCGTAGCGGGTGCTCGGCATGTCGGGGAACAGGTGGTGCTCGACCTGGTAGCCGAGGTTGCCGCTGATCACGTGGAACATCGGGCCGCCGTCGATGTTGGCCGCACCGAGCAGCTGGCGCACGTACCAGCCGCCGCGGGTCTCGTCGGCCGTCTCCTCCTGGCTGAACACGTAGGTCTGGTCGGGGAAGTGGCCGCAGAAGATGATCGCGTAGGACCACACGTTGCGGATCAGGTTGGCGGCGACGTTCGCGGTCAGGGTGCGGCGGAACGGCTCGCGGAAGGCGCGCCGGGCGACGAGCTGGCGCAGCAGCGGCTCCGAGCTGCCCTTGCGCCGCGCCTTGCGGGCCAGGCGCTGGGCCTTGCGGCCCAGGCCGGAGGCGCCGTCCTCCTGCCGGGCGCGGGCGGACAGGACCGCGGCTTCGATCCCGACCATCACCGCGCCGGAGATCAGCGGCCAGCCGATGTAGTCCTTGACGATCTGCGCCCGGGCCTTGCCGGCGATCCCCTGCAGGTCCTTGCGCACGTCCTTGAGGTCCTTCTCGCCGTTGCGCAGCGCCTCGAGGTCGAGGTCGTGCACCGCCACGCCCCACTCGAACAGCGCGGCCAGCAGCAGGTTGTAGATCGGCTGCAGCAGATAGACCGGGTGCCATTTCTGGGACGGGTCGATCCGCATGATGTCGTAGCCGAGATCCTTGTCCTTGCCGCGGATGTTGGTGTACGTGTGGTGGATGAAGTTGTGGGAGTGGCGCCAGGACTCGGCGGTCGAGGCGGTGTCCCAGTCCCAGGCCCGCGAGTTGATGACCGGGTCGTTCATCCAGTCCCACTGGCCGTGCATGACGTTGTGGCCGATCTCCATGTTCTCGAGGATCTTGGACATCCCGAGGGTGGCGGCGCCGAGCAGCCATGGCGCGCGCCAGCGCGAGGCGATCAGCTCGGCGCGGCCCATCAGCGCCAGCCGGCGCTGGAAGGCGATCATCGAGCGGATGTAGGTGGCGTCGCGGTCGCCGAGGTCGCCCTTGACCTGCTCGTGGAGCTCGTCGAACTCCTTGCCGATCGCCTCGATCTGCTCCGGGGTGAGCCGGTGCAGGGGGTTCTCGGAGGGGTCGACGGCCTCGGCGGTCGGGCTGTGCCCGTTCTGGGTGGCGGTGCTCATGCGGTCTCCTTTGGATGGCGCTCGCCGCGCGGGCGGCACTCGGGTCGCGTCAGATTCACAGTTCGATCTCGATCGGGCCTTCGGGGGCGTGGATGCAGGTGCGGATGACCTCACCCTCTTCGCCGTGGACCTTGCCGGTGCGCAGGTCGCGCACCCGCCCGGAGCGCAGCTCGCCCACGCAGGTGTGGCAGATGCCCTCACGGCAGCCGTAGGGCAGCTCCAGGCCCGCCTCCTCGCCGGCGACGAGGATCGGCTGGCTGCCGTCGGACTCGGCCTCGGCGTCGGAGGTCAAGAAGCGGATCGTGCCGCCCTCCCCCTCCTCGCCGTCACCGAGCCCGAGCTTGGGCTGGAAGCGCTCCATGTGCAGATGCTCGTCGAGACCGGCCTGCTCGAAGTGCTCGCCGAAGGCGTCGAGCATGTCCGTCGGGCCCGAGATGAAGGTCTCGCGCTCCTTCCAGTCCGGGCACAGCCGGTCCAGATCGGCCGGCGACATGCGGCCCGTTCTCGGCGGTCAGCTGCTCGTGCAGCTTGAAGTCGGTGTGGCGGTCGGCCAGCGCGCGCAGCTCGTCTCCGAAGATGACCTGCTCGCGGGTCCGCGCCGAGTGCAGCAGCACGACGTCGGCCAGCGTCTCGCCCTCGGACAGGTGGCGGAGCATGCTCATGATCGGCGTGATGCCGCTGCCGGCGCTGATGAACAGCAGCTTGTCGGGCAGCGGGTCGGGCAGCAGGAACTCGCCCTCGACGCCGCCCAGCGACACGATCGTGCCCGGGCGCCCGTGCCGGACCAGGTACGGCGAGACCTTGCCCTCGTCGACGTTCTTGACCGTGATCGAGATCAGCCCGTCGTCGCGGGCCGGGATCGGAGGTCAGCGAATAGGCGCGCCAATGGCGCACGCCCTTGATGTCGAGGCCGATGCGCAGGTACTGGCCCGGCTCGTGGCCGCCCCAGCGATAGCCGGGCTTGATCAGCACCGTGGCGGCGTCCGGGGTCTCTGAGTCGATGTCCTCGATCCGCCCCCGCAGCTCGCGCGTGGACCACAGCGGGTTGAACAGCTCCAGGTAGTCGTCGGGAAGCAGCGGCGAACTGAACGCGGCCAGCGCGTCCAGGACCCGCCGCTGGATCGGATGGACGTTCGGTCTGGCTCCACGTTCAGGCATCTTCTCTCGCTCCTCTTACCCAAGAGTAATATCCGCTTCGGTAGTTTTCTACACGAAGTGACTGCGCAACGCGCCCAGGGCCCCGGCGCTCCTCATCGATCGTCGCGCCGCGCCGGCACGCGCGGGGTCCCCCGTTCGGTGCGCGAACCGCTGATCCTCGCCGTGGCCGGCCAGGTGTTCGCCGAGGACGGCTACGAGCGCGCATCGATGGACCGTATCGCCGCGATGGCCGATCTGTCCAAGCCGATGCTGTACGCGTACTTCGGCTCCAAGGAGGGGCTCTACTCGGCCTACATCGAGCTGACCGGCGGCGAGCTCGTCGAGCGGCTGATCGCGGCCGATCGCGGTGCCGCGCGCGCCGAGCGCATCCGCGCCGTGACGGCCGAGTTCCTGGCCTTCGTCAGCGAGCAGGGCAACGGCTGGCGGGTCCTGTTCGCGGAGATGAACGCCAGCCGGCCGCTGGTCGAGATCGTCGCGCAGCTGCGGACCCGGATCGTCACCGAGGTGCGGACGATGCTCGAGGGGATCCGGGAGCCGGGCCGGCCTGCGCCCGCCCGCCTCCGAGGGGGTCGCCGAGGCGATCGTCGGGCGCCGGGGAGTCGCTGGCCAACTGGTGGATCAAGCACCCCGAGGTCGCGCGCGACGACGTGATCGGCTGGTACGCCGGGCTCGCCCAGGCGGCGATCACCGCCGCCGTCCGCCGGCTGCCCCGCTGAGCGCCGACGGCCGCGACGGCTCAGTCGAGCAGATGTTCGAGCCCGATCACCGGTGACTGCGGCAGGCCGGCCACCCGGCGGACGGCGAGCAGCACGCCGGGCATGAAGGACTCACGGTCGATCGAGTCATGGCGGATGGTGAGCGTCTGGCCGACGTCACCGAGGATGACCTCCTGGTGGGCGACGAGCCCGGGCAGGCGGACGGAGTGGATCGGGATCGGGGTGCCGGCGCCGTCGCCGTCGCGGGCGGCCTGCATCAGCGCCGCGGTGCGGGCCGCGGTCCCGCTCGGAGCGTCGAGCTTGCGATCGTGATGCAGCTCGATGATCTCGGCCGCGCGCATGTGGCGGGCGGCGTCGGCGGCAAAGCGCATCATCAGCACCGCGCCGATCGCGAAGTTGGGGGCCACGAACACGTTCGCGCCGGCGCCCGGCGAAGCTCTCGAGCTCGGCGGGGTCAAAGCCGGTCGTCCCGATCACCACGTGCACGCCGGCGGCGACCGCCTCGCGGGCGTTGGCCAGCGCGGTGGCGGGGATCGTGAAATCGATCAGCACCTCGGGCCGCTGCTCGAGCGCATCGGCCACCGTGGTGCCCAGCGCCGGGTCGGCGCGCGCGACCAGCTCCATGTCCGGCGCGCCGTCGACCGCGCCGCAGGCGGCCTGGCCCATGCGCCCCGCCGCGCCGGCGACGGCGACGCGGATCACCGCGCGCTCTCCTCCAGCGCCGGCAGGACGTCACCGATCGCGGCCTGGAAGCGCTCGGCGTCGGGGCCGATGCCCGCGGCGGCCAGCCGCTCGGGCGCCCACAGCTCGTCGGCGAGCGCGGCGAGATCGTCCCGGGTGACCGCGTCGATGCGGCGTGATCGACCTCGTCGATCGCCATCAGCTCGCCGCCGGCCAGGACCTCGGAGCCGAGCCGGTTCATCCGGGCCCCGGTCGATTCCAGCGCGAGCACCACGCGGCCCTTGAGGTTCTCCTTGGCCCGCTGCAGCTCCTCGCCGGTGGCCGGCTCGCGGCGACAGCGTTCGAGCTCGGTCGCCGACGACCTCCATCGCGGCGCCCGAGGTTGTCGGCCCGCGTGCCCGACGTAGAGGCCGATCTGCCCGACGTCGTGGTAGGCGCTGACGAACGAGTACACGGCGTAGGCGAGTCCGCGCTGCTCGCGGACCTCCTGGAACAGGCGCGAGGAGGACGTGCCCCCGAAGATCGTGTCCAGGACGCGCAGCGCGAAGCGGCGGTCGTCGTGGCGCGAGGGCCCGGTGCCGCCCAGGCAGACGTGGAACTGCTCGGTGTCCTTGCGCTCAAAGCGCCGCCGCGGCGGGCGGGACGTGGACGTCGGCGCCCAGCGCGCGTCGGCCGCGGCCGTCGCTGGCGGCCGGCATCCGGTCGGCGGCCAGCGCGACGAACGCATCGTGATCGACCGACGCCGGCGGCCGCGATCACCACGTTGCCCGGGGTGTAGCGCTCGGCGTGGAAGCGGGCGATCTCGGACGCCGGGGTGCCGGAGACGACCTCGGCGGTGCCGATGATCGCCCGGCCGAGCGGATCGTGACCGAAGGTCGCCTCGCCGAGCAGGTCGAAGACCTTCTCCTGGGGATCGTCCTCGTACATCGCGATCTCCTCGAGGATGACCTCCCGCTCGGAGTCGAGATCGGCCAGCAACGGCCGGAAGACCATGTCGGCCATCACGTCGAAGGCGTCGTCGAGGTGATCGTCGATCACCCGCGCGAACACCGAGGTGGTCTCCTTGCCGGTGCCCGCGTTGAGCTCGGCGCCCATCGTGTCGAAGATCTGGTCGATCTCCAGCGAGCCGTACTTGGCGCTGCCCTTGAACAGCAGATGCTCGAGCAGGTGCGAGAGGCCCGGCCTGCTCGTCGGACTCGTGGCGAGAGCCCGTGCCGACCCAGAAGCCGAGCGACACGGACCGGACGGAGGGCATTGCCTCCGTCACGATCCGGACGCCCGACTCGAGGGTCGTCAGGCGATGCTCATCGGGCACGTCGCGGGACTAGCTGCGCGGGTCGCGGTCGCGCACGCGGCCACGGTCCCGACCGCCGTCACGCGGACCGCGGTCGCGGTCACGGCCGCCTCCGCCGCGCTCGCCGTCGCGTCGCGGCGGCCGGTCACGGCCGTGAGCCGCCGTTCTCGGCTGCGGCGACCGCGGCCAGCTCTTCCTTGTTCTTGCCCGCGACCTCGGGATCCTCGGACAGCCGCAGGCCGATCCGGCCACGCTCGCGGTCGACCTCGACCACGGTGACGCTGACCTCGTCGCCCTTGTTGAGCACCTCCTCGACGGTGTCGATGCGACGCCCGGGGGCGACGTTGGAGATGTGCAGCAGCCCGTCGGTGCCCTTGGCCAGCTCGACGAAGGCGCCGAAGGTCGTCGTCTTGACGACCTTGCCGGCGAACTGATCGCCGACCTCGACCTCCTTGGTCATCGTGCGGATCCGGTCCACGAGCGCGTCACCGAGCTCGCGGTTGGACGCGTAGACCAGGACCTGGCCCTCATCGTTGACGTCGATCTGGGACTCGAACTCCTCCTGCAGGGCGCGAATCGTCTCGCCGCCCTTGCCGATCAGCAGCCCGATCTTCTCCGGGATCGATCTTGACCGAGGAGATGCCCGGGGCGTAGCGCGACAGCTCGCCGCGCGGCGCCTCGATGACCTTGTTCATCTCGCCGAGGATGAACTCGCGGGCGACCTTGGCCTGAGCCAGGGCGTCGCGCATGATCTCGAACGTGACGCCCGTGATCTTGATGTCCATCTGCAGGGCGGTGATCCCGTCCCGGGTCCCGGCGACCTTGAAGTCCATGTCACCGAGGTGATCCTCGACGCCCGCGATGTCGGTGAGGATGATGTAGTCGTCACCCTCCTTGATCAGGCCCATCGCGATACCGGCGACGGGCGCCTTGATCGGCACCCCGGCGTCCATCAGGGACAGGGTCGATCCACACACCGAGGCCATCGAGCTCGAGCCGTTGGACTCGAGGATGTCCGAGACCACGCGGATCGTGTACGGGAAGTCCTCCTGGCTGGGGATCATCGGCACCAGGGCACGCTCGGCGAGCGCGCCGTGACCGATGTCACGCCGCTTGGGGCCCCGCATGAAGCCCGCCTCCCCGACCGAGAAGGGCGGGAAGTTGTAGTGGTGGAAGTAGCGCTTGGTCGTTTCCAGACCGAGCGTGTCCAGGCGCATCTCCTCGCGCGTGGTGCCGAGCGCGGCGACGCTGAACGCCTGGGTCTGACCCCGGGTGAACACCGCCGAGCCGTGCGTGCGCGGCGCGACCGAGATGTCGATCGAGATCGGACGGATCTCCTCGGCGCTGCGACCGTCGGGGCGCTTCTTGGCCACGGCGATCCGCTCGCGGATCATCGTCTTCTCGAGCTTGTCGAACGCCCGCTGGGCGTTTGAGCGGTACTCCGCGTAGGTGTCGGACTCGGGACTGCCCGAGTACTGCTCGATGATCTGCGCCTCGACGGCCTTGGTGGCCTCCTGGCGATCGAGCTTGTCCTCGACCTGCGTGGCGCTCTCCAGCGCGGACCCGTGCGAACCCTTGATCTGCTCGTAGAGCTCGTCGTGGACCTGCGGGATCTCGACCTCGACCTTGGCCCGGCCGACCTGGGCGGCCAGCTCGCGCTGCGCCTGGCAGAGCTTCTTGATGTTCTCGTGCGCGATGTCGAGCGCGTCGAGGATCTCGGCCTCGGGGATCTCGTTGGCGCCCGCCTCGACCATCAGGATGGCGTCCTCGGTGCCGGCCACGATCAGATCGAGGTCAGCGCCGTCGAGCAGCAGCTCCTCGTCGGGGTTGACGACGAAGTTGCCGTCGATCTTGCCGATCCGCACCGCGCCGACGGGCGCCGGAAACGGGATGTCGGAGATCATCAGCGCCGCGGAGGCGCCGTTCATGGCCAGCATGTCGTACGGGTGCTGGTGATCGACGGACATCGGCAGAGCGACCAGCTGGGTCTCGTAGCGCCAGCCCTTGGGGAACAGCGGACGGATCGGGCGGTCGATCAGGCGCGCGGTGAGCGTCGCCTTCTCGCCGGCGCGACCCTCGCGCTTGAAGAACGAGCCGGGGATCTTCCCGGCGGCGTACATGCGCTCCTCGACATCGACGGTGAGGGGCAGGAAGTCGACCTCACGCAGGTTTCCGCGGGTGGCGGTGCAGAGCACCATCGTGTCGCCCGAGCGGACGACGACGGCGCCGGAGGCCTGCTTGGCCAGCTTGCCGGTCTCGAAGGAGATCTCGGTGCCCTCGATCTCGACGGAGACGCGCTTGATGGCGTCAGACATATATGTAATTCCCTTCTTTCCTCCGCCCTTCGGTCGGCGGAGCGCTTCGTTTCTTTTCGTTCCGAACCCGCGTGATGCTAGCGGGTCACGGGTGACCGGAGCCCGCGCCACCCGCAGCCGCGCCGGCGCATCGGCGCGTCTCGCGGGCCCGGGCGCGTTCACAGAATGGAAACGGACCGGCGGTCCGCTTGTGTTACCGTAACCGGACCCTCCGGTCCAGATTACCGCTTCTCCGTCGCCAAGGAGCCTGCATGAGCACCACCACCCTCTCGCCCGCCCCGGCCGCCGCCGGCCGCCGGCCGCCGTCAACCCCTGGCTGGTCCTCGTGATCGCCTGCCTGGCCCAGTTCATGGTCGTGCTCGACGCGACCGTGGTCAACATCGCGCTGCCCTCGGTCCAGCGCGGCCTGCACTTCTCGGCCGCCAACCTGCAGTGGATCGTCAACGGCTACACGCTGATCTTCGGCGGCTTCCTGCTCCTCGGCGGCCGCGCCGCGGACCTGCTGGGCCGCAAGCGGCTGTTCGTGGCCGGGGTCGTGCTGTTCTCGGTCGCCTCGCTGATCAACGGCTTCGCCCAGACCTCGGGCATGCTGATCGTCGGCCGCGGCCTGCAGGGCCTCGGCGGCGCGCTCGTCTCCCCCGCCGCGCTGTCGATCGTCACCACCACCTTCACCGACGGCGACGACCGCACCAAGGCGCTCGGCGTGTGGAGCGCGATCGCCGCCGGCGGCGCCGCCGTCGGCCTGCTGATGGGCGGCGTGCTGACCGACATCGCCTCCTGGCGCTGGGTCTTCTTCGTCAACATCCCGGTCGGGGTCGCCACCGTCCTCTCGCGCTGCGCTACGTCGTCGGAGTCACGGCTCGAGGTCGCGCACCGCACCTTCGACGTCGCCGGCGCCGTCGCCGTCACCGCCGGTCTGGTCGTGCTCGTCTACACGATCGTCAAGGCCCAGGCCTACGGCTGGGGCTCGGCCGCGGACGCTCGGCCTGGGCGCGGTCGGCGATCGCCCTGCTGGTCGCGCTTCCTGGTCATCGAGCACCGCAGCGCGGGCCCCGCTGATGCGGCTGCGCGATCTTCCGGGTCCGCGCGCTGGCGGTGGCCGACACGGCGCTGCTGCTCGTCGCCTCGGCGATGTTCGGGATGTTCTTCTTCGCCTCGCTGTACGTGCAGGAGATCCTCGGCTACAGCCCGCTGCGGGCCGGCCTGGCCTTCCTGCCGGTCACGCGCCGGGATCATGGTCGGCGCCGGTGCTCGCCCAGCAGCTGATCAAGCGGATCGGCGCTGCGCAACGTCTCGGTGGCCGGGATCACCCTGGCCGTGGTCGGGATGCTCGTGCTGACCCAGCTGCCGGTCCACGGCAGCTACGTCGAGCGACCTGCTCGTCGGGCTCGTGCCGATGTCCTCTGGGCATGGGTCTGACCTTCGTGCCGATCACCCTGCTGGGGACCAGCGGGGTCAGCGGCGAGGACGCCGGCCTGGCCTCCGGCCTGTTCAACACCGCCCAGCAGGTCGGCGGCTCGCTCGGCCTGGCGATCCTCTCGACGCTGGCCGCCAGCCAGACGAGCGAGCCTGCTGCAGCGATCACAGCCGCGATCGGCCGCTCGCCGCCCGCGTGTCGGGGTATCACGTCGCCTTCCTGGCCGCGGCGATCATGCTCGCCCTCGGGGCCCTGCTGCTGACCTTCGGCGCTGCGCAGGCGCCACATGCGTGACGATCGAGCGCGAGCTGGCCGCCTCGGGCGCGGCCGTCCCCGTCGCGGCCTGACGCGCGACCGCGTGCCGACCGGCACACGGCAGACGCGCCATGGTGGACAATCCACCTGCGATGGAGACCGAGCGCAGAGCCGCTGCGGGCGGATGCCGAGCGCAACCGGCGGCGGCTGATCGACGCGGCCACGGACGATGTTCTGCGAGCGCGGCCTCGAGGTCGGGGTCGGCGAGATCGCCGAGTAGCGCCGGGGTCGGGCGCGGAACGCTGTTTCGCAACTTCCCCTCCAAGGAGCACCTGATCGCCGCGATCGTCGTCGAGCGGATGGATGAGCTGGCCAAGCGCGGGCGCGACCGGCTGGCCGACGAGGACCCGGAGAGGCGCTCTTCGCGCTCTCGAGGAGTCGGTCGGCCCCGCCCAGCAGGCCGACCGGGCGCTGTTCGAGGCGCTCGACGACGAGTGGCTGGAGAACGACGACATCCGGGCCGGGCACGCCGGGCTGCTGGACGTGCTCGAGGCGCTCGTGCGCCCGGGCCCAGGCGGCCGGAGCGATCCGCGCCGACGTGGGCGCGGTCGACGTCCTGATGCATGACCAAGGGCGTGTGTGAGGCCGCCGCCTCACTTCGAGCACGTCGACCCGGGGATCGCGGCGCGCCAGTTCGATCTCGTCCGCGCCGCGCTGACCGCGCCCGGACAGCAGCCGCTGCGGGGCCGTGCGCCGAGCTCGAGGATCTGGAGCGCCGGCGTGACGGCCGGCAGCCCGACGGCCCGCGCGCCGCCTAGCGGCCGAACGCCGGCCGCGGTCAGCCCAGATCGGCCGGGTCGACGCGCTCGGCCGCGGACCCCCGTCCAGCGGAACACGCGTGGGCGTGGTGACCACTCCGGCCCGCACGCCGGCGTGGAAGTCGGCCTTGATCCGGGCCAGCACGGCGTCGCTGCGCCGATCGGCGTCAAAGCGCTCGAGGTCGAGGCCGAGCGCGCGGGCCCGCTCCCACAGGTGCGGGTCCTCGAGCCGGGCCTGATCGGCCATCAGCGCGTCGTGCATCGGCCAGAACGCCCCTGGGCGCCGGCCGCCTCGGCGGCGCCGCCGCCGCCCACGCCCGGGGATGGCTGGAGCGCACCGGGAAATGGCGGAAGATGCAGCCGGTAGGCGCCGACCGGCACCGGGCGTGCAGCGCCGCGCAGAACGGGCATCGTAATCGGCGTACTCGATCAGCACGGGGGCGCCGTCGGGCCCGCGCACATGGTCGTCGGGCCCGGGGGCGGGACCGGAGCCGAGCCGAGCTCGCTCACCGGCGCTAGCACCGACGGGGCGCTCAGGCGTCGAGCGCGTCGAAGATCAGGTTCGCGCCGGGCAGGTCGCCCGGCGAGGGGGCCTGATAGCTCCAGCGCACGGCCGTCGGGACCGGTGATGACCAGCGCCCGCTGGGGAAAGCCGCCCGGGTGATAGACGCCGAAGGCGCGGCACGACCTCGCCCTTGGGCTCGAAGTCCGAGAGCTGCTCGATGCTGACGCCGAGCTTCTCCTGAAACGCGGTCTGCGACCGGGCTGGCGTCGCAGGACACCGCGTACATGGTCGCGCCGCGCTCGTGGAGGTCGCCCAGCACCTCCTCGTAGAGGTTGAGCTGGTCGGTGCAGACCGGACTGAAGGCGAACGGGTAGAAGACCAGAACGGTGGTCGTACCCTGCAGATCGGCCTGCGTGAAGTCGCTGCCGTCGCCCCGCTTGAGAGTGAACTCGGGAGCCGGCTGACCGGCTTCGATCACCGGCGGAGGCCGAGCTCCCGGATCAGCGTCCGGTAGCGCTCGAGATCCGAGCTCTGCAGGTAGTTGAGAAAGCGCCGGCGGCGGCCGACCAGCATCAGCAGCCCGCGCCGGGAATGGTGGTCCTTGCCGTGCGTGCGCAGATGCTCGGTGAGCTCGTTGATCCGCTCGGTGAGCAGCGCGACCTGGACCTCGGTCTTGCCGGTGTCGGTCGGGCTCGCGCCGAACTGCGTGATCAGCTCCTGCTTGCGCTCTTGGGTCATGGTCATGCGGCCGGTGAGGCTAGCAGAGCGGCGTCCGGATGCTCACGCGCAGATCGCGCGCGTGCGGGCCACGTCATCGTGCATCTGGGCGATCAGCGCGTCGACGCTGTCGAACCGCTTCTCGCCCCGGAGGCGCTCGAGGAACTCGATCCGCAGCATCGTGCCGTAGAGGTCGATGTCGCGGTCGAGCAGGTAGGCCTCGACCAGCAGCGACCGCCCCGAGCCGAAGGTCGGGCGCACGCCGATCGAGACCGCCGCGCAGGCGTCGCCGGCGCGCGCCGCGTAGACGCCATGACCGGGGCAGACGAGGTGTTCGTCAGGGACCAGGTTGGCGGTCGGAAAGCCCAGCGTCGCGCCCGCGCTGGTCACCGTGCACGACCTCGCCGCGCAGCTGAACGGCGCGCCGAGCAGGCGGGCCGCGCCCGGCCACGTCACCGGCGAGCACGAGCGCCGCGGATGTGGCTGGAGGAGACGATCTCGCCGTCGGCCTCCACGAGCTTGCACCACCCGCGTCTCGAAGCGCGGATCGGCGGCGAGCAGCGCCGGTGTCGCCCTCGGCCCGGTGGCCGAAGCGGAAGTTCTCCCCCACCGAGACGTGCGTGGCGCCGAGACGGCCGAGCAGCACGTCGTCGATGAACGCCTCGGGGCTCTGGGCGGCGAAGCGTCTCATCGAACGGGATCACCACGAGCTCGCGGACCCCGAGCGAGGCGACCAGCTCGGTCTTGGTCTCCAGGCTGGTCAGCAGCCGGGGGGTGGCCTCGGGCCGGGTGACGGCCAGCGGATGCGGCTCGAAGGTCAGCACCGTGTCGCTGCCGGCGATCACCTCGCGGTGGCCGAGGTGGACCCCGTCGAACTCGCCCACCGCGACCCGCCGGGGCCGCGAGCGTGACCTCGGAGAGCATCGTGACGTCCATCGCGCGACAGCCTACGGACCCGTTCGGTCCCGGCGGCCGCTGCGAGTCAGCCCGAGCGAAAGCCCACGATCGGCTTCAGCGTCCCGGCGACCGCGCCGGGACTCGGCGAGCGCGATCAGGCCGTCGGCGTCGGTCAGCCGGACCACGGGCTCGCCGCGGCCGGCCCGGGGCCGGCGACGGCCACCCCGTGCCCGGCTCGCCGGCGCCGCTCGGGATCGAGGCGCAGCTCGGGCAGGAAAGCCAGCGCCGTATTGCAGCTCGATCGGGCGCTCGGGGTCGGCCTCGGCGACGTCGAAGGCGCCGATCCGGGTGCGCCGCAGCGACTCGCAGTAGGCGTCGCCGAGATCGGCGATCAGGCTGCGCACGTAGGTGCCCGAGGAGCACTCGATCACGAAGCTGCGCCGGTCTCCGTCGCGCCAGCGCTCGGTGAAGCGCGTGGATCTCGATCTCGCGCTCGGCCAGCTCCGGCGTCTCCCCCGCGCGCGCCAGCTCATACGCGCGCCGGCCGCCCACCTTGACCGCCGAGTAGGCCGGCGGGCGCTGGCGGAGGCGCCCGGTGGGCAGCACGAGGGCCCCGGCGGGCACCGCCCGGTCTCGGCGATCTCGCCCTCCGGGTCGCCGGTGCTCGACACCGCGCCGAACCGGGCTGTGGCCTCATAGCGCTTGGGGAGTGCCATCAGAAATCGCTGCACCCGAGTGGCCCGGCCCACCAGGACCAGCAGCAGTCCGGTGGCGAACGGGTCAAGCGTCCCGGCGTGTCCGACCTTGGTCTTGCGCGGCAGCGACCGACGCACCGCCGCCACGATGTCGTGAGAGGTGACGCCCGCCGGCTTGTCGCACAGCAGGATGTAGTCGCTGGTCGGTTCGCCGCCCCCGCCGGTCAGAGCTGCGCGGCGAGCTGATCACGCAGGAAGCTGACGAGCTCACGGTGCGACAGCCCGGTGTTGAAGCCGGCCGCCTGGCGATGGCCACCTCCGCCCTGCGCCCGGGCGATCGCGGAGACGTCGATGCGGTCATCGCCGGCCCGCAACGAGACCTTGCGCAGGCCGGCCTCCTCGTCTCCGATCCGGTCACGGACCAGCGCCGCCAGCGCGGTCCCCTTCACCGCGCGGAGATGGTCGATGACACCTTCGGAGTAGCTCTCCTCGGCGCCGGAGTCGGTGAAATCGCCCGCCGTCAGGGCGGTCATGGTGAGACGCCCATCGTCGTAGCGCTCGATGTTGGCCAGACCGCGCGCCAGCAGCGCAAGCTTGCCGTACGGGACGCCTTCGTAGACGCGGCGGTAGACGTCGTGGACGTCGACACCGGCGTCGATCATCTCGGCCGCCATCAGGTGCGCGCGCCGGCCGGTGTTCTCGTACATGAAGCGCCCCGTGTCGGTGATCAGCCCGACGTACAGCGCGTTGGCCACGGTCGGGGTCGGGGCGAACTCCAGGCCGTGCATCAGGTCCCACACGATCTCGGCCGTACACGAAGCCTCCGGCACGATCAGATTGACGGTCCCGAAGCGCGTGTTGTCGTGGTGATGGTCGATGTTGAGGATGTGCACGCCGGGGCGGCGGAACGCCTCGGCCGGGGTCCGCTCGAGGTTGCCGCAGTCCAGGAACACGATCGTGCGCTCCTCGATGTCCACCGGCGGCTCTGAGACCAGTCGCGGCAGCGGCAGGAAGCCGTACTCCTGGGGCAGGGGCAGGTCGCGGGCGTCGATGAACATCAGGCAGTCGGCACCGAGCGCGGTGAGCGCGCCCTGCATCCCCACCAACGAGCCGATCGCGTCGCCGTCCGGGTGCTCGTGGGTGACCACGATCAGCTTGCCGGCGGAGCGCAGCTCACCGAGCACGCGATCGCGGTCGGAGCGATCGCCGTTAGCGGTCATCGTCGCCCGTCTCGCGTTTGAGCCTCGGCGTCGATCAGCCCGAGATTCGCATCCCGCGGTCGACCGACTCGTCGTACTCGAACTCCAGCGCCGGGGTGTTCTTGAGCTTGAGCTCGGTGGCGATGCGACGCTGCAGGTAGCCGTGGGCGGAGCGCAGTCCCTCGATCGTCGCCGCGCGCGTGGGCGCGTCGCCGAGCACACTCACGAAGACGCGGGCGTGTCGCAGGTCAGAACTCGTCTTGACTCCGGTTACCGTCACGAAACCCACGCGCGGATCCTTAAGATCTTTCGCTATTGCCTCGCCCAGGACGGTTCGCATCGCCCCGTCGACGCGGCGCATTCGGCCACCGCGCATCCTACCCTGCGCACTCTCGTTCGCGCTGCCCGCTCACTGACGCAGATCCTCCACCGACGCCAGCAGACGTTCGATCCGCACGCCGTCGGGGCAGCGGGCCAGCAGCCACCGCTCGACCTCGTCCACGGCCGCGCCGAGGCGACGCAGCGAGCCTCCGGTCAACGACGCCGTCAGCGTGGCCCGCTGCCACAGATCCTGGTGGTCGGTCTCGGCCACCGCGGCGCCGAGGCGACCGTGCAGCTGGGACTTGATCGAGGCCAGCTGCTTGCGCTTGCCCTTCAGGCTGCCGGCGTCGGGGAAGTGCAGCTCGATCACCAGTACTGCGACGAAACCGCCGGCCGACACCGCAGCTCGGGCTAGGCGAGCTCGCGCTCAACCTGGCGGGTCGCGTACGTCTCGAGCACGTCGCCGTCCTTGACGTCGGCGTAGTCGCGCAGCACGATCCCGCAGTCAAACCCGCTCGCGACCTCGCGGACGTCCTCGTTGAAGCGCCGCAGGCTGGCGATCTCACCGGTGTAGATGACGGTGCCGTCGCGAACGAGCCGGACCTTCGCGCCGCGGGTGATCTTGCCCTCGGTGACATGGGAACCGGCGATCGTTCCGACGCGGGAGGCGCGGAAGGTCTGGCGGACCTCGGCCGAGCCGAGCGCCTCCTCCACTTCCTCGGGCTTGAGCATGCCCTGCATGGCGCTGCGCAGCTCGTCGATCGCACGGTAGATGACCGAGTAGTGACGGATCTCGACGCCCTCGCGTTCGGCGACGGCGCGAGCATCACCGACGGGACGGACGTTGAAGGCGAGGATGACCGCGTCGGAGGCGGCGGCCAGCATCACGTCGGACTCGGTCACGGCGCCCACCGCGCGGCGGATGACGTTGACCGAGACCTCCTCCTGGGGAAGCTTGGCGATCTCGTCCTCGATCGCCTCCAGCGAACCGGCGACGTCGGCCTTGAGCACCAGGTTGAGCTCCTGCAGGCCGCTGCCGAAGATGTCCTCGAGCGAGACCCGCTTGCCACTGCGACGTGCCAGCGACTCCGCCTTGAGCCGGGTCGCCCGTTCACCCGCGAGCTGACGGGCGCGGCGGTCGTGCTCGACCACCCGGACGTGCTCGCCGGCCTCGGGCACTCCGTCAAAGCCCAGCACCTCCACCGGCTCGCCCGGCAGGGCCTGCCCGATCCGCTGCCCCAGGTAGTCGTGCATCGCGCGTACGCGGCCCCAGTGGGCACCGGCGACGAGCGCGTCGCCGACCTCGAGCGTGCCGCGGCTGACCAGGATCGTCACCACCGGCCCCCGGCCGGGATCGAGCTTTGACTCGATCACCGTGCCCGAAGCGGCCGCGTCCCGGTTGGCTCGCAGCTCTTCCACCTCGGCCATCACGATGATCGTCTCAAGCAGGTCATCGAGGCCCTCGCGGGTCTTGGCCGAGACGTTGACGAACTCGGTGTCACCGCCCCACTCGACGGGCTGCAGGCCAAGGGCCGTCATCTCGGTGCGGACCCGGTCGGGCTGCGCGCCCTCCTTGTCAACCTTGTTGACGGCGACCAGCATCGGGACGCCGGCGTCCTTGGCGTGGTCCACCGCTTCCTGAGTCTGGGGCTTGACGCCGTCGTCGGCGGCGACCACGATCACCGCGATATCGGTCACCTTGGCGCCTCGGGCCCGCATCGCGGTGAACGCCTCGTGTCCGGGTGTGTCGAGGAAGGTCACGGTATGGTCGTCGTGCTTGACCTGATAGGCGCCGATGTGCTGGGTGATCCCGCCGGCCTCGCCCGCGGCGACCTGCGTCTCGCGGATCGCGTCCAGCAATGAGGTCTTGCCGTGGTCGACGTGACCCATGATCGTCACCACCGGGGCGCGCTCGACCAGATCCGCCTCGGCGTCGTTGAACGTCGGCTCGGCGATCTCCTCGTCCTCGGAGTGCACGATCTCGACGTCCTTGCCGAGCTCGGTGGCGAGGACCTGAATCGAATCGTCGGACAGGGTCTGGGTCAGCGTCTTCATCTCGCCCAGCGCCATCAGCTTCTTCATCACCTCGGGCACCGGCACGTTGAGATACTCCGCCACGTCCTTGACGGTCGAGCCGGAGTTGATCTGGATCGCGCCCTGCTCGGCCAGCGGCGAGCGCGAGGGGCGCGACTCGGCCTCCTCGTCATAGATACCGCGCCGGCGCCGCCCGCGACGCTGACGGCGCGGCGGCTGGTTGGATTGCGGCGAGCCGCCGGCCGCGCGGCGGGAGGCCTGAGAGTCGATCACCACGCGCCGCCGTCCGCCGGCCGTGCCGGGGGCGCGCTCGCCCTGCAGCGAATCACGCGTGGGACGCTTGGGCGAGGAATCGGCTGCCGCTCCGGTTGCGCCCGCGGCCGCGGCCGAGTCGCCGTTGGGAGTCTCGTCACGGCTCGGCGTGGGTGTGGCGACCGAAGGCTGGGCCGACGGCGCGGGCTGGGCCGAGCGCTGGGGCTGGGCCGACGGCGCGGGCTGAGCCGAGCGCTGGGGCTGGGCCGACGGCGCGGGCTGAGCCGAGCGCTGGGGCTGGGCCGACGGTGCCGCCGGAGCTGCCGGCGCGGCCGTAGTCGCCGGCGTGGCAGGAGCCGCCGGCCGCGGGGCGCTGCCCCCTCCGTTGGAGAGGATCTTGCCCGCGACGTCCTCGTCGACCGACGAGGAGGCCTTGACGTCGACGCCGGCCGCCTTCAGACGGGCGAGCACGTCCTTGGTGGCGAGTCCTCGCTCCTTGGCGATCTCATGCACGCGCTTGTTCATATCTCAGACCAGTCTAGGCGTCTATGCGCCCGCGCCCTCGCCGGCGGCGGCCACCTGGGTGTCGCCGTCGGTGGCGATGACGCCTCCCTCCTCCTGGGCGGCGTCGATCTGATCGGTGTCCTTATGAGCCAGCGCCTGATGGGACTCGATACCGCAGTAGCGGGAACCCGGCAGCGCGGCGTTGGGACAGCGGCGGCCGTTGGAGAGGATCGCCGCGCAGCGTCCCTGAGCGGCGTCGTCCTGCTCGTAGCCGTGCTCGGCCTCCTCGGCGGCGAACTCGGTCTCCGAGCGGATGTCGATCCGCCAGCCGGTCAGGCGGGCGGCGAGCCGCGCGTTCTGTCCTTCGCGACCGATCGCCAGCGACAGCTGGTCGTCGGGGACGATCACTGTGGCCTGTTTGCCGGCATCGTCGACCAGCACCTCGCGCACGCGGGCGGGCGAGAGCGCCTTGGCGACGAACCGGGCGGGCTCGTCGTTGTAGGGGATGATGTCGATCTTCTCGCCCCGCAGCTCTGAGACGACCATCCGCACCCGCGAGCCGCGCGGCCCGACGCAGGCGCCGACCGGGTCGACGCCGTCGACGTGGGACACCACGGCGATCTTGGAGCGGTAGCCGGGCTCGCGCGCGACGCCGGTGATCTCCACCAGGCCGTCGGCGATCTCCGGGACCTCGAGCTCGAACAGCGACTTGATCAGCTCCGGATCGCGACGCGAGACGATGATGCTGGGGCCCTTGGTCGAGTTCGAGACGTCCTTGATGACCGCCTTGATGCGCTGCGAGTGGTCGTAGCGCTCGCCGTCGACCTGCTCGGACTTGGGCAGCAACGCCTCGACGCGCTCGCGCAGCTGCACGAGCGTGTAGCGAGAATCGGACTGCTGGACGATGCCGGTGATCAGCTCGCCGACCCGGTCGCGGTACTCCTCGAACATCATGTCGCGCTCGGCTTCGCGGATGCGCTGCAGGATCACCTGCTTGGCGGTCTGCGCCGCGATCCGCCCGAAGTCGTGCGGGGTCACGTCCTCGATCTCGATCTGGTCCTCATACTCCTTGAGCTTCTCGAGATCGATCTCCGGCTCGGGCGCCTCGCGCATCTCCCCCGTCTCGGGGTCGACCGTGGGCTGCTGATCGGTGGTCGCCTCGACGAGCAGCTGCTCCTCGAGCTCCGGTGGGATCTTCAACTCCCAGACGATGAAGTCGCCGCTGTCGCGGTCCATCTCGACCTTGGCGTACGGCGCCGATCCGGGCGTCTTCTTGTAGGCCGAGAGGAGCGCATCTTCCAGCGCCTCCATCAGCTTCTCATGCGAAATGTTCTTCTCGGCCGCGAGACCTCGAACGGCCTCGACTATTTCCTTGGACATGGACTCAGTCTCCAGGTACGAGGTTGGAGCGGGCGATCTGCTCGTAGGGAATCGTCACGACCCCCTCGCTCGCTGCGATCGTTACGTCCCGGTCCGAGGCGCCGACGAGTTCTCCCACCACCTGCTTCACAGGCGGTGCCGGCTGCTTGTGGCCTTCGGTGGCCTGCCGTAGGCGAACCCGGGCGCGACGGCCGAGGAAGCGGGTGTAATGCTGAGGCTTGGTCAGCGGGCGGTCCTGACCGGGGGACGACACCTCGAGCGAGAACCGCTCGCGGAACTCGCTCAGATGCCCGGTGACCCGCTCGCACAACGCGAGCGTCACGCCGCCAGGGTGATCGATGAACAGGCGCAGGGTCGAGCCGGACACGACCTCGGCCAGCAGCACCTCGACCTCAGGCTCGACGCCGGCGAGTCTGGCTTCGATCTCGGTCTGTAGTGCGCTCACGATTCCTCCGTCATAAATGTCACAAAAAAAAGCGGGCGAGCGCCCACTTTCCGAACTGCTGCCGGGAAGCGCCCGGCACGAAAGCTGTGCGTTTCAGGGTAGCACTGCTAGCCGTCCGTGGCGCGCGCGCGAGCCCGGTCGCGGTAGACGCGATAGTCACGCCGGCTCGGCTGCAGACACGCCGCCAGCGCGAGCGGGTGGCGGGCCTCGGCGTGGCGGCCGAGCATCTGCAGCGAGCGTCCGAGGCAGAACAGCGCGAAGTCATTGGTGGGCGCGCGGTCGATCACCGCCTGGAACTCATCCGCGGCCTGCTCGTAGCGCTGGGCATGGAACAGCGCCCGGCCCAGTGCCTCGCGGATCGAGGTCTGCTCCGGGGCCAGCTCCCGGGCGCGCGTGAGCGGGATCACGGCCTGATGGTGGTGACGCGCCTCCAGCAGCTCGGTCCCGCGCCGGAAGAGATCGTAGACATCGTCCATGGTCAGGATCTTAAGCCGTCCGCCCGTCGTCTTGAGCTCATCCCGGGTCGGGGCGGGAGCGCCCACCACGCCCGCAACCGGCCTCGCAGACCGAGCCCGAACCGCAGCTGCTCGCGCAGCGCCCGGCGCTGAGCGGCGGTGGGACGAGCGCCAATGCCGCCGTAGCGAGCCAGCCGCAGCGAGCGGACATACTGCTCGGCCCCCGGAGAGTCACGGAACCGGCGTTCCAGCGCCGCCAGGGTCACGCCTCCGGCCAGCGGCCGCCCCGACCGGGCCAGGGCCCGCTCGAGCTCGGTCAGCAGCTGCCCGTCGTCCAGCGGCGGACGCAGCAGCATCCACCCCAGCCCGACCCCGAGCAGCGCCGCCAGCACTCCCGCGGCGATCTCCGGCACGGCACCGGTGCCGCCACGGGTGGCGTGCCGGGTCGACGTGACCGCGCTGGGAGTGGAGTTCGCCTGGCGCCCCCCGGCATTGGGAAAGCCCGCACCGGCGCCGGGCAGCCGCTTCTCGATCGCCGGCGCGGCCGGACCGGCGCGGGCCGGCGCGGTCGCCGGGGTGGGATCGAAGCGGACCCAGCCGTAGCGCGGGAACCACACCTCGTCCCAGGCGTGCGCGTTGATGTCCGAGACCGCCCAATCGCTCGAAACCGAGTCGAACGTGCCCGCGGTGAAGCCAGCGGCAACTCGCGCCGGGACCCCGCCCATCCGCAGCAGCAGCGCCATCGCGCCGGAGAACTGCTGGCAGTAGCCGATCCTGTCCTTGAACAGGAAGCTCTCCAGCGGATAGGCGCGCAGCGGCGGGTTCTCGTTGTAGCGAAAGCCCTGCGAGAGATAGCGCTGGACGCTGGCCACGAACGCATACGGGGTCGCCGCGCGGGCCGCGAGCTGGCGGGCGAGGACATAGGCCGCCCCGTACGGCGAGGACTGGATCAGCTGCGTGGTGTGCGAGACGTAGTCGCCCGCGGTGATGGTCGGCCGGCCGGCGGAGTGAAAGGGCGGGAACGTGACCTGTGAGAAGTTCGTCGGCGAGATCCCGACCGCGGGAACGCTGAGGGTCAGGTATGCGCCCAGCGCCTGAACCGGGTACGGGCGGCCCGCAGCGGCGGTCATCTCGGCGGCTGAGGGATGTGGCGAGTAGGTGCGGACGGTGTAGGTGGCGCCGGGACCGAGCTCGTTGGCCGCCACCCAGGCGCCGGGATCGGTCCCCGGCGACGCCCCACCCGCGATCGCCGGCGGTCCGGCGACGCCGGCGGCGATCACGTCGTCGGTCCGCATGCCCTGGATCGTGACGCCGATGCTCTGGCTCCAGCGGGTCAGCTCCTTGCGGCCGGGATCGGCCGGCGGGAGCAGGGCCGTCTGGGAGCCCTGGACCCAGGCGTAGCCGTTGAACAGGTCGAGATCCTGAGCCTTCCAGTAGTCGCCCTGCCGGGCGCGCACGGTCAGCACCAGGTGCCCGGACCTGGGCCAGCGCAGCGGCCCATAGGTCTGATTCCAGTTGAACGCGTCGACCCGGCGCCGGCCCAGCGAGCCCGCCCAGGCGCGGTAGTTGACCCACGGCTTGTGCAGATCAAGCCGGGGAGCCGCAATCGCCGCCCCGACCCCGATCACCGCCGAGACGGCCAGCGCCGCGCCGACGGCGTCACGACGGACCCGATCGCCCCACTGAAACGCAGCCAGGAGTCCGAACAGCACCAGACCCTGGAGGTAGGGCAACTGGGGGCGCACGAGCGTGGAGGGCACGATCGCCATCGCGATCAGGGGCAACACGACGGCGGCTCGGCGCAGGTCGCCGAACTCCGCCGGGGCGAACGCCATCACCGCGGCCGCGTCGAGCAGCAGCACCCCGGCGCCGAGCGTGATCACCAGCCGGACCGCCTGGCCGGCGCCGCCGTACGGCACGACGACGTTCGGCAGCGACGACAGGCCGTCGCCGATATGACGGGCGCTGACGGCGATCCGGTCGTGAACGAACCATTGCCACGGCAGCCCCGCCACCGGCAGCACGAGCACAACCAGCGCGAGCGCCAGGACCACCGGCGTGACCGGGCCGCGGCGTCGCAGCCACGGGACCGCAGCGGCCATCGCGACGGCCAGCACGAGCAGCCCGATCAGTCGCGCCGTGGGGGCGGGACGCAGCAGCGTGGACCATCGCACGACGGCGTACAGAGCCAGCGCCGCGAACGCCACCAGGCGGAGCCATTTGCGTTCGCGCGAGTCATCGCGGGAGGCGGTCGACGACGAGCGTTCAAACCGCGGCGCAACCGTCAGCGTCCGCGCTCCGGCGCTCACGCGGCGCTGGCCTCCGGGCGCCGGCGCTCGCGCTCGCGCCGCGCGCCGAGCAGGAAGCCGCGGCAGCCGGAGACCTCGAGCGTGGCGCGCATCGGCATGCGGATGCCGGGGGGCCGGCCGTCGACCAGGCCTTCGCTCGGCACGACCAGGATCGTCAGCCCGCCTTCGCGGCCGGGCGCCAACGCCGGCATCCGCTCCGGCGGCTTGGCCGCGACGTAGATCATCGGCCCGATCCGGCCCGACGCCAGTCCGAGCGCCGGCGGGCGCGAGCCCCCCCCACCCTCGACCAGCGCGAGCCTCGCGTATGCGGCCGGCCAGGTGATGAGCTCACGGTCGATCGTGGTGGCGCGCTGTTCGCCGGGCAGCAGCAGGCCGCAGCCGCCGTCGCGCGCGAGCTCGAGCGCCAGCGAGGCCGCCGCCCGGACGGCAGCGTCAAGCCGTGCCGGCACACCGCCCCGGGCGTCCAGCACCACCAGCGGGCGGGTGTCCCCGTCGGCTCGCAGCCGGCGCTCGATCAGACCCGCACCGCGGGCCACCGCCGGCCAGTAGATGCGGCTCGCGGAGGTGCCGGGCCGGTAGGGGCGTAGGCCGTCGACGTCGACGGCCGCCAGCGCCTCCGCGGTGGCGTGGCCATCGGGGAGCTCGAACCGCCGCGTGCGCTCGGAGACCATCCAGCGCACCGGCTCGGTGCGGGGCAGCACCAACAGCTCCTGCGACGGCTCGGCGCTGACCGCCTCG
The DNA here is from genome assembly GCA_963792735.1 of uncultured Solirubrobacterales bacterium. Classification (GTDB taxonomy): domain Bacteria; phylum Actinomycetota; class Thermoleophilia; order Solirubrobacterales; family Solirubrobacteraceae; genus Palsa-465. The sequence goes on from CAWBXK010000003.1 coordinate 294,142, forward strand.
ACATGGGCGAGCTCGAGCGGGTCTCGCACGAGCAGCGACGGCGGCGCCAGCGTGTGCAGGCCGCGCCGGGAGAAGCGGGTCGTGACCCTGACGCTGGCGCGGCGTCCCCCCTGCAGCGGCGACAGCGGACCGCTGACCTCCAGCCGCGAGCCCGTGAACGGGTCGAATACCTCCGCGCCGGGCAGACCCAGCCGTCCGCGCCGAACCTCGATCGTCGCGGCCAGCGGCTCGTCCTCGACGATCCGGTCGACGTGCAGGATCCGCTGCGCGCGGGCCCCCCGAGCGGTGATCCACACCCAGGCCGGCGCGAGCACGCCGAGCAGCACGAACGCCACGGCCGGCACGAACAGCGGCGCGGCATCGAACACGAACGTCACCAGCATCAGCGCCAGCCCCGCCGCGGCCACAGCGGCAGCCCGGCGGGCGAACAGCTGCGGTGGGCGCATCAGAGGGCCCGGGTGGCCGACACGGCGTCGGCGATCACGTCCCGCGCCGCCGCTCGGGGGGTTTCCGGGGCGAGCACCAGGCGGTGGGCGAGCACCGGTTCGGCGAGCGCCTGGACGTCGTCGGGCAGCGCGTGGTCACGGCCGGTGAGCATGGCGTGGGCCTTCGCGGCTCGGAGCAGCATCAACCCCGCGCGGGGGCTCGCGCCGAGGTCGACACGGGGGTCCTCGCGGGTTCGCCACAGCAGGCGCACCACGTAGTCGCGCAGCGGTGCCGAGGCCCGCACCCGCGCCGCGGCGTCCTGGGCGGCCAGCACCTCCGCGGCGGTGGCAACCGGCCGCAGTGCCAGCACCTGGTCACCGGTCTCGTGCGCGGCGAGCATGCCCGCCTCGGCCAAGCGATCTGGATAGCCGAGCGAGATCCGGATCATGAACCGGTCGACCTGCGCCTCGGGCAGTGGATAGGTCCCCTCGTACTCGATCGGGTTCTGCGTCGCGAGCACCAGGAACGGCCGGGCGAGCTCGTGGGTCTGCACGTCGACGGTCACGCGCCGCTCCTGCATGCACTCCAGCAGGCCGGACTGGGTCTTCGGCGAGGCGCGATTGATTTCGTCCACCAGCACCACGTTGGCGAACACCGGGCCGGGGCGGAACTCGAATCGCTGCTCGCGCTGGTCGTAGACGTTGGTGCCGACGACGTCGGCGGGCAGCAGGTCCGACGTGCACTGCACGCGCGCGAACTGGCAGTCGATCGAGCGCGCCACCGCTCGGGCCAGCGCGGTCTTGCCGACACCCGGATAGTCCTCCACCAGCACGTGGCCCTCGGCCAGCAGCGCCACGATCAGGTGACGGAGCGTCTCCTGCCGGACCTGCACCGCCTTGTTGACATTTGCCGCCAGCGCCCGCCCGACGGCGGCGAACGCCTCAAACTCCTGTGGCGCTAACGGGGTCTGCTCGGACGGCTCGATGGTCGCTCTCCTTCCCACCTATGCGCAGCTGCGCCACTTCATCCAGGACGACCCCGGCGACGCGATCCTTCCCGGCGCGGGCTACGTGGCGCTCGCTGCCCGTGCCGGTGAGGATCGTCACCTCGTTCTCGGGCGAGTCGAAACCGATCCCCGGCCGGGAGACATCGTTGATGACGATCGCGTCGAGGCCCTTGCGCTCGAGCTTCTCCCGGCCATAGGCGACCGTGCCGTCGCCGTGCTCGGCGGCGAAGCCGACCAGCACCTGCCCCGGGCGCCGGCGGGCGGCCAGCGCGCTGAGCACGTCCTCGGTCGGCTCATATTCGATCTGAGGCACGCCCTGGTCCTTCTTGAGCTTGGTCCTCGACGGCCGACGAGGCCGGAAGTCGGCCACGGCGGCGGCCATCAGCAGGACGTCGCAGCGATCGAATTCGGCCCGGCACGCCGCGGCCAGCTCAGCGGCGGTGGCGACCTCGATCAGCTCGACGCCGGGCGGTGGCGCGAGGCTCACGTTGGCGGCCACGAGCGTGACGTCGGCGCCCCGCCGGGCGGCCTGCTCGGCGAGCGCGTAACCCATCCGCCCCGACGAGCGGTTGCCGATGTAGCGGACGCTGTCGATCGGCTCGCGCGTGCCGCCGGCGCTCACCAGCACGCGGACGCCCGACCAATGCGCGGGGCCGCCCACCGCCCCCACCCCGCCCGCCTGCGTCCGCAGCACGGACTCCACGGCGGCCAGCAGCTGATCGGGCTCGGCCATCCGTCCCACGCCGTGCTCGCCGTAGGACGCGAGCTCGCCTTCGCCCGGAGGGACGACGATGACCCCGCGAGCCGCGAGCAACTGCACGTTGGCCCGCGTGGCCGGGTGGCGGTACATGTTGTGGTTCATCGCCGGCGCCAGCAGCACCGGGCAGGTGGCGGCGAGCGCGGCCGTGGTGAGCAGGTTGTCGGCGTGACCCTGCGCCAGCTTGGCGATCGTGTTGGCGCTGGCCGGAGCGATCAGGTACAGGTCGGCTCGCTCGACGAGCGCCAGGTGGCTGATCGCGGTTCGCTGCGGCGCGGGGTCGCCGGGATAGGCACCGCGCAGGGGATCGGCATCGAACTCGCTGCACAGCACCGGCGCGCCGGTGATCGCCTCAAACGACGCGGCTCCGACGAACCGCCGGCTCGACTCGGTCTGCACCACGCGCACCGAGTGGCCGGCCTTGATCGCCAGGCGAGCGGTCTCGAGCGCCTTGTACGCGGCGATCCCGCCGCTCACGCCGAGGAGCAAACGGGACACCGGCTCCTACCGTGTGCTCAACCCGGGGTCCTGGGACCGGTTCACCGATCGCGGCTACCGGTAGTGGTACTTGATCTTGCCCTGAGCGACTTCCTCCAGGGCGATGGTCAGATAGTTCTTGGAGCGCGTATCGACCATCGGCGGCGGGAACTCGTCGAACGTGCCCTCGCCGAGATTGTGGTAGTAGGAATTGATCTGACGCGCGCGCTTGGCCGCCACGACCACGCTTGCATAGTCGGAGTCAACGTGTTCGAGCAGCTTGTCGATGCGGGGTGAGATCACGGATGGCTACCTTTGGTCGGGGCCTGCAAGGTTAGCGGTCGGCTTGAGGCTTTCCCGCCAGCGCGTCCTGCACGATCGCCTCCAGCTGATCGGTGGCCTGCTCGAGCCGGTCGTTGACCACCACGTGGGCGAACTCCGGCTGGGCCTCGAGCTCGCGGTCGGCGGTCCGCATCCGCTGCTCGATGTCCTCCGGGGCATCGGTCCCGCGGCCGACCAGCCGCGCCCGCAGAGCCTGACGTGAGGGCGGTGCGATGAACACCGCCAGCGCCTCCGGCATCGCCTCGCGAACCTGCCGCGCGCCCTGGACTTCGATCTCCAGCACGACCGGGATCCCGCGCCTGAGCCGCTCATCGAGCTCGGAGCGCAGGGTGCCGTAACGCCGGCCGGAGTAGGTGGCGTGCTCGACGAACTCCCCTGCGCGGGCCCGCCGGTCGAATTCCTCCGCGCTCATGAAGTGATACTCGGCGCCGTCGCTCTCTCCCGGTCGAGGCGGGCGGGTGGTGGCCGACACCGCCAGCTCGAGCTCGGGCACGCGCGCCAGCAGGCCGCGGATCAGCGTTCCCTTACCGACCCCGGAGGGCCCGGTGATCACGAGCACTATGGCCACCGTGGCGGAACTGCCGCCGGGGTTCAGCGGCGGCGCATCAGCGTCACGAGCTCGCCGCGCTGACGCTCGGACAGACCACCGAGGGTCTTGCTCGGCGAGATCCGGCACGAGGAGAGGATCTTGTTGACCTTCACGCGGCCGTACTTCGGGACCGCGAGCAGGAGGTCGAACACCTTGGCGGTCTGGAGATAGTCCGGCGGATCGAGGAGCAGCTCGTGGATCGGCTGGCGTCCCGCTTTGAGGTCGCGCTTGAGCTGGGCGCGACGGCTGCGAACATCGTTGGCGCGCTGGAGCGCCTCCATCCGCTGGACGAGCGAACGTTCGGGTGCGGCGACTGGTTTTGAGAACGACTCACTCACCGGCGGCATGGGCGGCGACTATACATCCTGAGGCGGGGCGATCAAGCCAAAAGCGCTCAATTCAGCTGAACCTCAACCTGAGCTTCAGCAATGTCGAGCCTGGTTTCGGGAATAGCCAGCTTTTGCAGGGCCTTTTGCCAGAGCTGGGGAACGCCGGACTACCCGCGTGGATAGCCGCCCCGTTGACCGGTCAGCTCCGCATCGGATTCGGGATCTCGGCCGTCGTCGGCTCAAGCTCGGCAGCGATCGCAGCCGCCGCCGCAGGGTCTCGAAAGCTCTCGGTGCCGACCGCTACGAGCGTGGCGCCGGCGCGCAGCAGATCCCGGGCATCCGCGCTCGTTTGAACCCCTCCCATCCCCACCACCGGGACGCTGACCGCCTCACACACCGCGTGCACCTGGGCCAGTGCGATCGCGCGCACCGCCGGACCCGAGACGCCGCCGGTAGTGCCCCCCAGCCAGGGGTGGCCCGAGCGAGGGTCAAGCGCCATCCCGCGGATCGTGTTGATCAGCGAGACGGCGTCCGCCCCAGCCTCCTGCGCCGCCACCGCCACCGCCGGCACGTCGGTCGCGTTGGGCGTCAGCTTGACGATCAGCGGCTTGTCGGTCAACGGCCGGACGGCCTGCAGCAGGAGCGCCACCTCGCGCGGGTCAGCTCCCATCACCATTCCCGTCTCGACGTTGGGGCAGGAGACGTTGAGCTCCAGCGCCGCCACCTCCCGGCGGGCCGCGAACGCGGTCACGAGCTCGCCGACCTCGGATCGACTGAATCCCATCACGTTGACGATCAGGGCAACCGGCAGCTGCGCCAGCGCGGGCAGGTCGTGGGTCAGATAGCCCTGCAGGCCCTTGTTGGGCAGACCGATCGAGTTCATCAGGCCGGCTGGCAGCTCCCACAGCCGAGGCGGTGGATTTCCCTGCCGCGGCTTGAGGGTGACCGTCTTGGACACGAACGCGCTGAACGGAAATCGGCGCAGCAGATCGTCGCCGAAGGCTCGGCGGGCGGCGATCGCGTCGAAGGTCCCCGAAGCATTGATGATCGGGTGGGCGAGCGCAATGCCGCAGAACTCAACGCTCAATGCCCGGCTCCGGCCACCAACGCCGTCTCGAGCTCGGACGCCCGCAGCACCGGCCCGTCGACGCAGACGCGTACGTAGCCGTTTCGCGTCGGCACCACGCACCCGAAGCAGGCGCCAAAGCCGCACGCCATGCCGGACTCCAGCGCCAGCTGGGCCGGGGTGCCAAGCTGCGCGCATTGCGCCCGCACGGCCTCGAGCATCGCCGGCGGCCCGCAGGCATAGACCTCGGCCGCCGGGTCGCGTTCAAGCTCGGCCGCGAGCAGGTCGGTGACCAGGCCGTGGTGTCCGGCGCTGCCGTCGTCGGTGGCCACGCGGGGACGGCTGAACAGCATCGCGCCGTGCGCGTGCAGGGCGTCTCGGAATCCGAGCAGCACCGTGGTGGAGAGCCCGAGCTGCTCCTGCCAGATGGCCAGCGGGGCGATCCCCACGCCGCCCCCGGCCAGCACCGGTCGCCGGCCCGTGGCGGGCGGCTGAAAGCCGGACCCGAGCGGACCGACCAGGAGCAGCTCCTCCCCGGGTCGCAGCTCGCACAGGCGATTGGTGCCGGGGCCGACGTCCTCGAGCAGGAACTGCAGCTCGCCGCCGGAGGAGGAGGCGCGCATGACGCTGAACGCCCGCGGCAGGAACGGCCGCTCGGACTCGCCCCCACCCCACCGCTCGGCGGCGCTGAGCATGTAGAACTGGCCGGCCTGCGGGCGCGGGCCCCCGGGATCGCTGCAGCGCAGCACCAGATAGGCACCCCACTGCTCACGGGCGGTGATCCGAGCCCGGCGGCGGCCGAACGGCGCGGTCACCCGATCCGGGCTCAATGCACCCCGCTCGGCCTCGGCTCGTGGCGATCGCGGTCGACCTCGGTCGCCCGCGGCTGCATGCGGTGGCGGTGGATCTCCTGCAGCGAGACCACCTCCGGCGCACCTCGCTGGGCCGCCGCGATCGCGCGGGCCGCCGCCATGCCGCCCGCCATCGTGGTGATGCATGGAATTCCCCGCGTGATCGCCGCGGAGCGGATCTCGTAGCCGTCGGAGCGAGCCCCGGTCCCCACCGGGGTGTTGATGACCAGGTCGACGTCGCCGCGCTCGATCCAGTCGACCACGTGCGGGGAGCCCTCGCCGATCTTGTTGATGGCGCGCGCCGGGATGCCCATCCGGCGGAACGCCTGGGCGGTGCCCCGGGTGGCGATGATCTGAAAGCCGAGGTCGTGCAGCGACGAGGCGATCCCGGTCGCGGCGGGCTTGTCGCCGTCGGCTACGGTGATGAACACCGTGCCGTGGCTGGGCAGCCCGGCGCCCGCGGCGGCCTGGGCCTTGGCGAACGCGGTCGGGAAGTCCGCCGCGATGCCCATCACCTCACCGGTGGAGCGCATCTCGGGTCCGAGCAATGAGTCGGCCCCGGCGAAGCGGTTGAACGGCAGCACGGCCTCCTTCACACACACGTGACCGTTGGTCGGATCGGCGGGCAGATCAAGCTCGGCGATGCGCTCGCCGAGCATGATCCGGCAGGCGAGCTTGGCCAGCGGCAGGCCGATCGCCTTGGATACGAACGGAACCGTCCGGGAGGCGCGCGGGTTGGCCTCGATCACGTGCAGCCCGTCGTCGCCGTGGATCGCGAACTGGACGTTGAGCAGGCCCACCACCCCCAGCGCGCGGGCGATTCCCGTGGTCTGCTCGCGGATCCGGGTCAGCATCTCCTCGCCGAGGGCATGCGGCGGCAGGACGCAGGCCGAATCTCCGGAGTGGATTCCGGCCTCCTCGACGTGCTGCATGATCCCGGCGATCCACACCTGGTCCCCGTCGCACAGCGCGTCGACGTCGACCTCGATCGAGTCCTCCAGGAAGCGGTCGAGGTAGATGGCCGCCCGCGGCGGCTGGGGGGATTCGCCGGCGGGAATCCCCGGCGCGTCGTAGTGCCCGGCTCGCCGCAGATAATCCCTCAGCCCGTCGATGCTGTAGACGATCTCCATCGCGCGGCCTCCGAGCACGTAGCTGGGGCGCACCAGCAGCGGGAAACCGACGTCGAGCGCGCGCTCGAGCGCGTCCTCGGCACAGCGGGCGGTGGCGTACGGAGGAGCCTTGTAACCGAGCTCGTCCAGCAATGCCCCGAACCGCGAGCGGTCCTCGGCCAGGTCGATGGCGTCGATGCTGGTGCCGAGGATCGGGAACCCCGCCTCGTGCAGGCCCGCGGCCAGCTTCAGCGGCGTCTGGCCGCCGAACTGCACCACCACCCCTTCGGGTCGTTCGAGCTTGCACACCGCGCTCACGTCCTCCAGCGTCAATGGCTCGAAGTACAGCCGGTCGGAGATGTCGTAGTCGGTCGAGACCGTCTCGGGGTTGCAGTTGATCATCACCGCGTCGCGTCCGAGCTCGCGCACGGTCTCGGCGGCGTGGACGCAGCAGTAGTCGAACTCGATTCCCTGCCCGATCCGGTTGGGCCCGGATCCGAGGATTACCACGCTCGGCCGCTCGCCGCGTCTGACCTCGTGGCGGGGGTGGTCGGAATCGCCGCCCGGACGCTCCCAGCCGGAGTAGTAGTAGGGGGTCTGCGCGGCGAACTCAGCGGCGCAGGTGTCGACCGCCTTGTAGGTTCGAACGCCCGCGAACGGGGCCGCCGGATCAGCGGCCAACGCGGCCAGCTCGTGTAGGAACCACGGATCGATCCGGGTCCTTCGCTCGAGCTCCTGGACCGAGATACCCCGCCGCAGCGCCTCCAGCAGGTGGTCGTAGCGCTCGGCACCGGGTACCTCCAGCCGCGCCAGCAGATCCTGGTCGTCGGCCGGCGGGCTGGGCCGGGTGTCGAGCTCGCGTGAGCGCATCGCCTTGGCGAACGCCTGCTGGAAGGTCCGCCCCAGCGCCATCGCCTCCCCCACCGACTTCATGTGGGTGGTCAGGCCGGGCTCGGCGCCGGGGAACTTCTCAAACGCAAACCGCGGCCACTTCACGACGCAGTAGTCGATCGTCGGTTCAAAGCTGGCCGGCGTGGCGCGGGTGATGTCGTTGGGGATCTCCTGCAGCGTGTAGCCCACGGCCAGCCGGGCGGCGATCTTGGCGATCGGAAAACCGGTCGCCTTGCTCGCCAGGGCGCTCGAGCGCGAGACCCGCGGGTTCATCTCGATCACCATGATCTCGTCGGTGCTGCGATTGACCGCGAACTGCACGTTGGAGCCGCCGGTCTCCACGCCGACGGCCCGGATCACCTCGATCGCCTGGTCACGGAGCAACTGGTACTGCTTGTCGGTGAGGGTCTGCTGGGGCGCCACGCACACGCTGTCGCCGGTGTGCACCCCCATCGGGTCGAGGTTCTCGATCGAGCAGACGATCACCACGTTGTCGGAGCTGTCGCGCATCACCTCGAGCTCGAACTCGCCCCACCCCAGCACCGATTCCTCCAGCAGCACCTGACCGATCGGGGACGCGGCGAGGCCGCCGCCGACCACGCGGGCGATGTCCGCCTCGGTTGCCACCACCCCGCCGCCGCTGCCGCCGAGCGTGAACGCCGGCCGGACGATGAACGGCAGCCCGAGCTCGGCCACGGCGGCATGGGCGTCGTCGATGTCGTGGGCGATGGCCGAGCGCGGGACCCGCAGCCCGGCCGCGGTCATGGTGTCCCGGAAGCGCTCGCGATCCTCGGCCCGGTCGATCGCCTCGTAATCGGCCCCGATCAGCTCCACGCCAAAGCGCTCCAGGGTGCCATCCTCGTGCAACGCCTTGGAGAGGTTGAGCGCGGTCTGCCCACCCAGCGTCGGCAGCAGGGCGTCGGGTCGCTCGCGCGCTATCACCTGCGCCACCGGGCCCGGTAGCAGCGGCTCGATGTAGGTCGCGGTCGCGACCTCGGGGTCGGTCATGATCGTCGCCGGGTTGGAGTTGACCAGCACGACCTCGTAGCCCTCCTGAACCAGCACCCGGCAGGCCTGAGTGCCCGAGTAGTCGAACTCGGCCGCCTGTCCGATCACGATCGGCCCCGAGCCGATCAGCAGGATCTTGTGAAGGTCATCGCGGCGAGGCATCAGCTTCCCCCGGAGAATCGCCCTCTGGGCGATTCTCCAACGGAATCGGCGCCAGCCGATTCCGCATCGGTGCCTGCCGATCCCGCAACGCGTCGGAGAATCGCCCTCTGGGCGATTCTCCAATGGAATCGGCGTTAGCCGATTCCACAATTTCCCCCACGAAGCGGTCGAACAGGTACAGCGCGTCGTGCGGCCCGGGGCCCGCCTCGGGGTGGTACTGGACGGTGGCGCCCTGGACGTCGCGCAGCGTCAGACCCTCGACGGTGCGGTCATAGAGATTGATGTGGGTCAGCTCGGCCGCCCCGAAGTCCGTCTCCCAGCGAATCGGCTCGTCCCGATCGATTGTGCGCGCCCCGTTCGGGCCAAGGACCGCGAAGCCGTGATTCTGGCTGGTGATCTCGGTCCGTCCGGTCGAGAGGTCCTTGACCGGGTGGTTGGCGCCGTGATGGCCGAACGGGAGTTTGTAGGTCTCCAGGCCGACGGCCCGGCAAAGCAACTGGTGGCCCAGGCAGATGCCGTACACCGGCTTTCGGCCGACGAGCTCGCGCACCGTCGCGACGACGTCGTCAAGGGCGCCCGGATCGCCGGGGCCGTTGGCCAGAAACACGGCATCGGGGTCGCCGGTGAGCAGTTCCTGGGCGCTGACCGAGCAGGGGTACAGCTCCACGGTGGCGCCGCGCTGACGCAGATTGGCCAGGATCGAGCGCTTGACGCCGGTGTCGATCATGGCGATTCGCGTTCGCGAATCGCTTGAGAGTTGGCCTGGCGGCCAACTCCTGGCGATTCGCGTTCGCGAATCGCTTGAGAGTTGGCCTGGCGGCGGCCAATCGGCTAACGCCGATTGGCTTGAGAGTTCGCCTGGCGGCGAACTCCCAGTGGGCGGAAGGACGACGAGCTCGCGGGTACCCACCTCGCGCGCGAGGTCACGACCGGTCATCGGCGGCTCGGTCTCGATCAGCTCCCGGGCCGTCGCCGGGTCTACCCGCGCCGGGAAGACCCCGCCGCGCATCGCGCCGGCCTCGCGGATGTGGCGTACCAACGCGCGCGTGTCGAGGTCGGTGATGGCGGGGACGCCGCAGTCGCGCAGCCAGCTCAGCCATCCCGCCTCGGCGCCCGCGGCATCCTCGCGGTCGACGCCGGCCCGCATGATCGCCGCTCGCGCGTGGACGCGATCTGACTCCATCGCCGCGGCGCTGACCCCGTAATTGCCGATCTGGGGGTAGGTGAAGACGATCAGCTGGCCGGCGTAGCTGGGGTCGGTGACCGCCTCCTGGTAGCCCGACATCGACGTGGTGAAGACGATCTCGCCGACCGCGAGCTCGTCGGCTCCGCAGGCGAGCCCGTCGAAGCGCGTCCCGTCCTCGAGCAGGACGTAGGCGGTGGCGCCGATCGAGGTCAAGCTAATCGGCCTCGGTGCGAGCGCCATTGCCGGCGGCGCCAACCGCGGAGGGCGAGACGAGCATCGGACGCCGGTAGGCGACGGCGCCGGCGGCGATCGTCGTAAGCACCCGGCCGCGCAGGATCCGCCCGTCAAAGCAGCAGTTGGCCGAGCGGCTGGCGTAGCCGTCCTCGCCGACCTCGAAGCGTGCCTCCAGGTCGACCACGCACAGGTTGGCGACCTCTCCGACGGCGATCCGCGGCGCCCCCAGGTCATACAGCGCCGCCCCCGCCGTCATCCGTTGCACCAGGGTGGCGAGCCGCAGCTCGCCCGGAACGACCAGTTCGGTGAACAGCGCCGCGAAGGCGGTCTCCAGGCCGGTGGTACCCATCGGCGCCTGCTCGAACGGGACCTCCTTCTCGTGCTGGGCGTGCGGGGCGTGGTCGGTGGCGACGCAGTCGATCACTCCGGACTTGAGCCCCTCTACCAGGGCTCGCCGGTCAGACTCGCTGCGCAGCGGCGGATTCATCTTGAAGCGGCTGTCGAGCGTCGTGACCATGTCATCGGTCAGCGTCAGATGGTGCGGGCAGACCTCGCCGGTGATGCGGCCCTCGCCCGCGCCGCCGGCGCCTGCCTCCTTGGCGGCCGCCAGCGCGGCGACCGATTCGACGCACGAGAGGTGCTGGAAGTGCACGCGCGCATCCTCGTAGAGCGCCAGCGCACCGTCGCGGGCCACCATCGTCGACTCCGCCACTGAGGGGATCCCGGCCAATCCGAGGCGGGCCGACACGGCTCCCTCGTGCATCACGCCCTCGCCGGAGAGCTCGGGGTCCTCCTCGTGGAGGGCGACGACGCCGCCGCACAGGCGCTGATACTGCAGCGCCTTTCGCAGCATGCCGGCCGAGACGACGGGCTTGCCGTCATCGGTGAAGCCGAGCGCCCCCGCGTCGCGTAGCTCGGCCATCTCGGTCAGCTCGTCACCGGCCAGGCCACGGGTGATCGACCCCAGAAAGCCGACCGGCACCCGAGCCAGACGCCCGGCCTGCTCGACCAGCGAGCGGAGAACCGCGGCGCCGTCGACCGTGGGGGACGTGTTCGGCATCGCCACGATCGCGCAGAAGCCGCCCGCGGCGGCCGCGGCGGTACCGGTGTCGAGGTCCTCCTTGTATTCCTGGCCGGGGGTGCGCAGGTGCACGTGGGGGTCGACGAAGCCCGGGAACAGGTGCTTGCCGCCGGCCTCGATCGTGTCGCCGTCGTCGGGGGACGGCAGCGACCCGGGTGCACCCAGCTCGGCGATCCGGCCGGCGCGGATCAGGACGTCCTGGGGCGCGTCGATTCCGGTCCGGGGATCGAGCACGTGGGCGCCCTGGATCAGCATCTCGGCACCGGGGCGCTCGCGGTGAAACAGCCGCACGGTCGGTGCAGTCATGCTGCTGCCGCCAGCACCGGCGAGCCGGCCAGCAGCTCGTAGAGGACCGCCATGCGGACGGCGACGCCGGCTTTGACCTGCTCGCCGATCAGCGCCTGGGGCGAATCGATCGTGGCGCCGGCGAGTTCCACACCGCGGTTGACCGGACCCGGGTGCATCACCAGCTGGCCGGGGCGCAGTCGACTCGCGTTGACCTGATAGCGGGCGGCGTACTCGCGCAGCGAAGGCACGAAGGACTCGCGCATCCGCTCGTGCTGCATCCGTAGGACGTAGACCACGTCCGCTTCGCCGATCCGCTCCAGGCTCGGTGTCGCCTCGCATCCCAGCGCCTCGATCTGACGGGGCAGCAGGGTGGGCGGACCGCAGACCGTGACCCGCGCTCCCATCCGTGTGAACGCCAGGATCCCCGAGCGTGCCACCCGGGAGTGAAGGACATCGCCGACGATCCAGATCCGCCTCTCGTCAAGTGTTCCGAGCCGACGCCGGAGCGTGAACACGTCCAGCAGCGCCTGAGTCGGGTGCTCGTGCTTGCCGTCGCCGGCGTTGACCACGGCGGCCTCGGTCCAGCCCGCGACCAGCTGCGCCGCGCCGACGTGCGGCGAGCGGATCACGATCGCCGCCGGCTCGTACGCGGACATGGTCTGAACGGTGTCCTTGAGCGATTCTCCCTTGTCGACGCTCGAACCGGCCGAGCGGACGCTCACCACGTCGGCGGACAGCCGTTTGGCGGCGAGCTCGAAGGACGAGCTGGTGCGGGTGCTCGCCTCGTAGAAGAGGTTGACCACGGTCCGCCCGCGCAACGCCGGGACCCGCTTGATCTCACGGCCTGAGACCTCCGCAAACGACTCGGCGCGGTCGAGGATCCGCTCGATGCCCGGCCGGTCAAGATCGTCGATCGAGATCAGATGGCGGGGCATCCGGCCGGCGCCGACCGGTTCGGAGCCCGGTCCGGGAGGCGATTCCCTGGGGGGCAGCGTGCTCATGCGGCCTCCCTTTCCCGCGTTTGACCCGGCGCGGGTCCGCCCTCGATCGTGACCTCGTCGTGGCCGTCGACCTCCTCCACGCGAACGTTGACCCGCTGGTCCTGCGACGTGGGCAGATTCTTGCCGACGTAGTCAGGTCGGATCGGAAGCTCGCGATGACCGCGGTCCACGAGCGTGGCGAGCTGAACCCGAGCCGGACGACCGTAATCGAAGATCTCGTCGATCGCCGCTCGGACCGTGCGACCGGTGTAGAGGACGTCGTCGACGATCACGATCGTCCGACCCTCGACCGGAAAGTCGAGTTCGGTGGCGTGGACGATGGGCGCGCTGGGACGGATGGCCAGATCGTCGCGGTAGAAGGAGATGTCCACCGAGCCCAATGGCACGCTCGGCTCCAGCAGCTCGCTGGTGAGCGCGTGGAGGCGGCGACCGAGGTGGGCGCCGCGTCGCTGGATCCCGACAATTGCGATCGCGCCGTCGGGATTCTTCTCGACGATCTCATGGGCGATCCGCACCAGCGTTCGCCGCATATCGTCACGGCCGAGCACGACCGTGGAGCCAACGTTCACTGCGCTCCTTCCTGGCCTCTCCGGACCGGGTTAAAGGGGCTTACTCAAGCGAGCCTAGCAGCGGTTGCGGCGGACGTCCCGCGGCCAGGCAGGCCCACCGCCTTCAATTAGCGGCGCGGCCCTCAGGGCGAAACTCGTCTATCTGTCCAGTATCGGCCACATTGGACAAATTTTTCGGCGGCCAGGTACGAAAAGGAGGCAAGGCAGCAAAACCGCTAGCTCGAAATTGCCCTTCGGGGCGGAAGGAGCACCCAGCATGCAGAAGAGAACGACAGGCGCATTCATCGCGCTGATGGTTCTCGCGATGTCGATCGGTTTGGTCGGCAACGCAGTCGCCGCCCCGGTTTCGGGACAAAACTATCAAGGCAACGCGTATGGATCGTTTGCCAACGTCGGTAACACGATTGAGTCCGGCCGGAGCGCACCGGTAGGTCTCCCCTGCGCACCGCCGGTCGGACCCGGCTTTCACACCAGCAACACGGTTGCCGGCGCCAGCGCGACGGGCGTCCTCACCACCGGCGCGGTCGACACCGCGCTGAGCACCGGCCCGGCCACCGGGCCCGTGATGGACAGCGGCTCGGCAAACGTCACTGCCGTGAGCGCGCTCGGAGGCATCGTCAGTGCCAGCGCGGTCAAGGCAGACAGCGCGACGAGCGTGGGCTCCAGCGGGTACGCCGTCAGCGGCGCAGGCTCGACGATCGTCGGCCTGAACGTCCTCGGCGTGCCGATCCTCGTCACTCCGGCTCCGAACACGACCATGAACCTGCCCGGCGTGGGCAAGGTCGTGCTCAACGAGCAGATCTCGCGGTTCAAGTCCACGGGCGCGTCGTTGACGGTCAACATGATCCACATCAGCGTGTCCGTCGCCCAGCCGGGAGTCCCGGCCGGGACTCAGATCATCGTCGGACACGCGACGAGCGGCCTGACCCAGAACGCCAACAACTCCCCCACCCTGCAGGGTGGAGCGTTCAGCGCCGAAGCCCACATCGGTAGTTTGATCACGGCGGGACAGGAATTCCCCGTCGGCATGTGTGGCAGCACGAACGGCAAGACCCTCACCAACTCGGCGGCGAGCACCAACCTTCCCGGGGTCGTTTCCTCGGGCACGGCCGCCAACACGGTGAACGGGACACTGGGAACCACGTCGACGGTGGAGAGTACGGCCACGATTCAAAACGTGAACGTGCTCGGCGGCCTGGTCACGGTCGATGCCGTCAAGGCTGACGCCCACGCCTCGCTCACCGGCGGGACGGTCAGCCTGAACGAGACCGGATCGACGTTCGCCAACCTCGTCGTCGGGGGCCAACCGATCCCCGCCAACGTGGCGCCGAACACCAAGATGACCCTCGGAGGCCTCACCATCTGGCTCAACCGGGTGACCCAGACCAAGACCGGCATCACGATCAGGATGATCGAGGTGCATGTCAGCGGGAGCAACACCCAGGGCCTCCCGATCGGCTCTGACATTCAGGTGGCCAGCGCGTCCGCGTCGGCCTTCCCCTTCCCCACCACCTAGAGCGGGGTCGGGTACTCAGCCAACATCACAGTCAATGAAGCAGCAGAGGGGGCCGGTTCACGCCGGCCCCCTCTGCGTTTGTGACCATGGCCGGGTTTCAGCCGGCCGGCGCACGGCGTCGATACAGCACGTGCGCGAGTCCGACGTGTTCGATCTCCCCGTCGGATTGGAAGCCAGCCTTCTCCATCACTCTCCGAGAGGCGAGGTTGCCAGGCAGGGTGAGGGCGATCAGCTCGGCCAGATCGAGCTGTGCGAACGCCACCTCCACCGACTTCAGCGCCATCTCGGTGGCCAGCCCCTGGCCCCAGCGCTCGGGCACGATCGCCCAGGCGACCTCGACGCTGGCGGCGTCGATCGCGTCGGCGCGCTGCAGCCCACCGCGTCCCACGAACTCCCCGGTGCCCCGGTCGCGCAGCGCCCACATACCGAAGCCGTGGCGACTCCAGTGCGCGGTCATGGCATCCAGACCGGAGCGAACGTCCTCCGCGGTGGGAGCGCGAGACCATGGCCACAGCGTCGGCATGACGCGCGGGTCGAGCAACAGCCGCTCCAGCGGCGCGGCGTGCTCGGGTCCGAGGCGTTCGTAGGTGAGACGCCCGGCCTGCAGTCGCTCCGGGACTAGCGGGATCACGGCACCCTCGGGGCCGGGGGGTCCTCGGGGGCCGAAGTCTGGATCGCGGGCTCCTCCGGGGGTGGGGTCCGATCGTCCCAACGCACCAGCGAGGGCTCCCCCCGCTCGGGGAACGGAATCTCGATCGTGTCGAAATCACGCGGGATCACGGTCCGGGCAAAGATCTCACGCGCCTCGCTGCGAAGCGCTCCGACCGGATGTCGCATCGACACGTGGTTCAGCGCGAGCATCACCACCTCGGCGTCACGCGCGATGGCGGCGGCCTGGGCCGCCGTCGAGTGCCCGGTCTCCCCCGCGCGCTCGCGCTCCTCCTCGGCGAAGGTCGCCTCGTGAACCAGCACGTCGGCCTTGTGGGCGGCGATCTGCAGCGATCGGCACGGCGTCGTATCGCCCGACAGGACGAGCTTGCGACCGGGCCGGGAGTCGCCCAGCACCTGTTCCGGACCCACGCCTCGGATCGTCTCGCCCCGCTGGACGCGGCCGAACTCGGGACCCTCCTCGAGCCCGAGCGCGAGAGCTCTGGCCGGGTCGAACACGCCCGGGCGCTCGTCTTCGAACATCACGTAGGCGAGCGCCGGGCCGCGATGGGCGACCGCCACGGGTGCGATCGAGTAACCGGCGCGCACCAGCACGTCGCCCGGCTCGAGCTCGATCACCGTCAGCTCGAAGCCGACGCGGCCGGCCATGCGGAGCACCAGCTCAAGCAGCGCCCGCAGGCCCGGCGGGCCGTGGATGGCGAGCGGCCGCTCACGTCCCCGCAGGTCGAAGGTCTTGAGCATCCCGGGCAGCCCGAGCCAGTGATCGGCGTGAAAGTGGGTCAAGAAGATCTCGGTCAGCTCGGTCAGGCCGACGGAGCTGACGAGCTGACGCTGGGTCCCTTCGCCGCAGTCGAACAGGATCCGATCGCCGCCCCGGCGCACGAGCAGCGCCGGCAGCCCGCGCCGGGCCGTCGGAGCGGAGCCACCGGTCCCGGCGAAGAAGATCGAGAGGTCCATGGCGCGAGCAGTCTGCCAGCCGGCCGGCGGCCCGTAGCGCTGCCGACCTCGACGACTCGGCGCTCAGCCGACCTCGATCAGGGCAAAGCTCAGCTCGGCCGCGCCGACGTGCGCGAGGCCCATGGTGTGACGTGGGGCCCGCCGACGCTCGGTGGGACTGCCGGGATTGAAGATCTGAAAGCCGTCCGGTCCGCGCTCCAGCAGGGGAAGGTGCGAGTGCCCGAAGATCACGGCATCGGCTTGGGGGAACCGCCGGCGCAGACGCTCCAGGCGTCCCCGCGCCGGCCCCGCGTCGTGGATCACCCCGATGCGCCACCGGCCCGCGTCGATGCACGCCGTCTCGGGCAGGACGGCTCTGACCGCCGGCTCGTCGACGTTTCCCCACACCCCCGCCAGCTCGCCGAACGAGCCGAGCTCAGTCAGCACCGCCAGGCTCGAGAAGTCCCCGGCGTGGATGATCAGGTCGGCCCGCCGCAGCGCGGCCTGGCAAGCGCGCGGGAGCGTCCGGCCGCCCCGCGGCATGTGGGTGTCGGAGAGGATCGCGATCTCCACGGTAAGCTGGCCGGGATCTTCCCCGATCCCAGCGCCCGTAGCTCAGGGGATAGAGCGTCCGCCTCCGGAGCGGAAGGTCGCAGGTTCAAATCCTGCCGGGCGCGCTCAACGAAAACCCTGCTTCGGTGGGGTTTTTGTTTTTCCTCCGGCTCACGCGCACAGGCCCTGGACGCTCCGATGGAAGCATTTTGGAAGCGCAATTCGGAAGCCCAGCGGCTGAGCTACGCTGCTTTCGGGGTTCTCTCAGAGCGTCGAGCGCGCCTGGATCATCGCCGCTGCTGGCACCCCGGATGCGCAGGGAGCAGGCTGCGTGCGCTGACTGAAGAAGCCAGCGCGGGTGGATCCCCGGGGCGGATTTGGAGCGCGGTTAGGTCTTGGTGTAGCTGGTGGCGCTGGTAACGGTCCCGACCGGCGGTGCGGTGTTGGTGACGGTGATCTTGCCGGTGCGGGCGGTGGGCGGGACGACCGCTACGAGCGTGCTCGGCGACGTTCGGCTCAGGACGGCGGCTGCGACCCCGTTGAACTTCACCGCTGAGCTGGACGTGAATCCCGCCCCGGTGATCGTCACGTCGGTCCCGGTCGGGCCGCTGGCCGGCGAGAACGCGCTGAGCGTGAACGTGACCGCGAAGCTCGACGCGCTCGTCGCGGTCCCTCCGGGCGTTGTAACCGAGATCTTCCCGGTGGTGGCGCCGTTGGGGAGAGTCGCCCTGATCTGTGTCGCCGTGTCGGAGCTGACCTTCGCCGCTCGGCCGTTGAACTTCACCGCCGACGCGCCGGCGAGGTTGCTCCCGGTGACCGTGACGACGGTGCTGCCGGCAACCCCGCCCGACGGGGAGAACCCGGACACCGACGGCGCCGCGACTTTGTATGGCGCGCTCGTCTGCAACGCGCCGCCGGCCACGTTCGACGCAGTCACGCGGCAGCGGTAATCACCCGGTGCCGACGGGGTGTAGGTACTTGCGGTCGCGCCGGGGATGGCGGCGTCGTTGACGCTCCACCGGTAGGCGAAGCTGCGCGGGGCGCGGTACAGGAACGACCCCACGAGGTCAGCCGCCCAGGCGCCCCTCGAGCAGGACAGCACCGAACCGCTGCGGGTGACCGCTGGCGCGCCCACCGCGGCCGGCAGCTTCAGCAGCGCAAGGAAATGGTTTTCGTGGTAGGGCACGGCCAGGTTGCCGCCGCCGACGTCATCGAGGTCGGCGTAGGAGATCGAGTTGGAACCGTTGGCGTCGGCCCAGTAGATCCTGCCGGCGGCGGGATCGAGCGCCACACCCCATGCCTCAACCTGCTTGGTAATGAGGTCGCGGCCGCCGGTGCCGTTGAGGTTGGCGTACGAGATCGAGTTTTCGAAGTTGAGCCAGTAGATGGTGCCGGCGGCGGGGTCGAGCGCCACCCCCAGAGGCTGGTTCACGGTGGCACCGATCGTGTTCAGGTTGCTGCCGCCGGTGCCGTTGAGATTGGCGTACGAGATCGACTTGCCGCCGGTGTTGGCCCAGTAGATCTTGCCGGCGGCGGGGTCGAGCGCCACCCCCTCGGGCTCTTGCACGGCGGCACCGGTCGTGACCAGGTCGCCGCCGCCGCTGCCGTCGAGGTTGGCGTACGAGATCTTGTTAGCGATGATGTTGGCCCAGTAGATCTTGCCGGCGGCGGGGTCGAGCGCCACCCCGATCGGATAGCTCACAGTGGCACCGGTCGTGTTGAGATCGCCGCCGCCGCTGCCGTCGAGGTTGGCGTACGAGATCGAGCTGTTGCCGTGGTTGGCCCAGTAGATCTTGCCTGCGGCGGGGTCGAGCGCCACCCCCTCGGGGTCGTTCACGGTGGCGCCGGTCGTGGTCAGATCGCCGCCGCCGCTGCCGTCGAGGTTGACGAACGAGATCGAGTTGTCGTGGGTCCAGTAGACCCGCTCCCGGGCCGGCACCGTCACCGTCACCCCTGCGGTGCTCGTGTTGCCGGTGAGCCCGCTGCCCGTGCTGACCGTCACCGAGTTGTGCTTCTGGCCGCCCCACGTGCCGTTCACGTTCACCGAGATCGCGCACTGCGACCCTGGCGACAGACTGCCGCCGGACAGGCTCACGTTTGACGAGCCCGCGGCCGCGGTAACCGTGCCACCGCAGTCACCGCTCTGCACGTTCGGCGTCGCGACGACCAGCCCGACGGGCAAGTCGTCGCTGAACCCGATCCCCGCCAGGCCGGTGCCAAAGTTCGGGTTGCCGATCGAAAACGACAACGACGTCGACCCCTTCAGCGGAATCGACGCGGCACCGAAACTCGTCGAGATCGCCGGCGGCATTGTCGCGGCCACCGCCGAGCCAGGGACAGCGGCCACGAGCGCGAGCACCACCGAGACGACCCCAACGCGACCGACAAGCCGCCTCAGGGCCGCCGACCAAGCGCGACGCGTCCCCACACCAGCCAGCTTGACATGTCCCACGGCGCTGCTCCAAGCACTCGGACGGTGCAGACATCGCGGCATCTCAGCACCGCCCGATGAGCCGGCCCTCGGTCATGCCGCGACAATAGGAGCGCCGGGCCCCCCGCGCATCGGGAGAACTACCCATCTTCGACCACACCACCCAATCCCCCGCGTCCCGCCCAAAGCAGGCAGCACAGCCGCCCAAGCGCTCGATCCGACCCTCCCACACTATCACCTCCGGATCAGCGTGCAGGCAGCGGCCAGGACGGCGCCGGGGGTGAGACGCTCGGATACAACGAGACGACGGCGCTTGGGCCGAGGCGAGGGTGGCTTCCGAATTCCGATCAGAACCCAGAAGCCTCGCCGCATCCCCGCCCGCCTTCCGAGTCGGGCTAATTCCAGCAGCGCGCCAGAAGCCCTCCGACGAGGTCATCGCCTACGTAGAAGGGCTCGGATTATCCGAACCCGCGGGCGCGAGATTCCCCGAGCCATCACGACTCCGGCACCAATTCGGCATAACCCGGAAGTCCAGATAATGGATCTAATGCCGAATTCCGGATTAGATCCAGTTCCTTATCGTCTGGCTGCTCAGCTTGAGAAGCTGAGCGATCTCGTCGACGGTCAGGAACTCGTCTGGCATCGGTTGAGCCTAACTGAGCCCCGACGGCCAGAGGATCGAGGAGCGGCCAGTGACTCTGCCAGCGTTCGCGCGCGGGAGGCTCGCGCTTTGCGTGCGCCGTGCGGGCAGACGAGCGGGATCGTGCCTTCAGCCCTGCCTGTGTGACGACTGTATGGGTCGTGTCGTCGAGCGCCATCCGGCTAGGGCTCGGTGTCGATCCACCGCCGACGTCGGCGCGCTACGGCAGCGTTCGGCTAGATGATGCGGCACTGTTGGAAGCGCGGTGGAAGCCTCAGCCGTCCGCATAGGTCCGCATCGGCCCGTCTGCCCCTCAGACCGCCAGACCAGAATTCCCCGCAAATCGCAACTTCCGAGTACAGGCGACCGTCGGCGTCCGCATCCGTGATCGGCCTCCGGAGCGGAAGGTCGCAGGTTCAAATCCTGCCGGGCGCGTCTTCTTACTGACCGATCGATGACGTCTGCGTCGCAGAGCTGCTGGACGACGACGTCTGCGTCGCCGGGCTGCTGGACGACGACGTCTGCGTCGCCGAGCTGCTGGACGACGACGGTTGGTCGGCGGGTCCGGTGCTCGACGGTGCCTGATTGGCCGTAGTGGGGTTCGCGGGCGGTGCCGATTGCGCCGGACTGGTCGTCGAGGGCGTGGGGGTGACCGTGGTGCTGGTCGAGGAGGTCGTGGCGCTCGTGGCGGCGCCGCCGCTCGACGCGACATGGGAGCCAGCCTTGCGCTGGAACATCTGGTTGCCGCTGGGGTCGTAGAGCGTGAACGTGGTGATGATGTTCGTCGACCGTCTGATGACTGCGAGACGACGAGCTGAGAAGCCACTCCATTCCGGCCCCTGGTAGGAGGCGCGTGAGGACAGCACGGGCCCGGTCAGCGGGTTGCCGCAATAGCATTTGGCCACTGGCTCCCCGTACTTGTCGACTACGACGGCCGTGCCGGCCTCGAGCACCGACTGGATCGGGGTCGCGACGCCGTTGGCGAACCCGTAGTTGGTGACGCGGGTGTCGGTGCGTAACAGTACGGGCGTGACGGTCGCTAGGTACGTGGCGATTCGCGAGGTCTGGATTCCCAGCGTGGACGCCCACGCTGCTGCCGCCGGCGGGTTCTGCTGGAGCATCCTGATCAGGTTCCCGACGTCGCAGCTGGGACTCTGGCGCGTGGCGGCGTACAACCCCGCCCGGTCGCCTCGATAGGTGGTCGCGCCCTCGCCGGAAGGTGGCCGCAGGACGCCGCTCACCGGCCCGAGTCCCGGCAGGTCCGTCCCGGCGGGGAGCGTGAACCGTCCGCTGCCTGCGCTCGAAACCGGCTCGGTCGTGACCACGCGTTGCCCGCTTTTCAACGCCGCCGTGTGGTGGTGCGCCGCACCGCAGGATGAGAGGACTGCTGCAATGCCCAGCAGCGCCACCATCAATCCCCTTGGCGGACTCTTGACTTTCACGCGACTCAACAGCTTCTCCTGCCGGTAAACGATCGCGGTGCGGCGAGACCGGACCGAGGCTACCCGTCACGTCGCCAACGGAATCCACGCGGCAGCTATCGCTCCCCGGCCGACACGGCCGCCGGAAACGTTTCGGAAACGGACCGCCAACGCTACTCCAGCATTCTGTCTTTCAGTGGCCGCCGGGGGTCACGCATAGCAGGACGCGAGATCGTTGGGGCGATGATCGAAGTGTCCGGGGGCAACAAGAACGCGCGAAAGGCGAGCGGTTGACCGGACCGCTCGTCATCGCGCGTTGACGATGGGGCCGAGACGGATGATCAGCGCAGTGGCGCCGGCAGCTTGGCCTGCACCGAGACCTCAACCTCGTCGGCGACCTTGAGCGCTCCGAACAGCGCCGAGTATGGCTTGATCCCCCAGTCGGTCTGCTTGATCCGGGCGGAGCCGCGCAGTTCGCCGTCGTCGAACGACGAGCTCGAACTCGGTCGGCCGGGCATTGCCGACCAGCGACAGCTCTCCCCGCACGGCGTGACGCTCGCCGTCGGCCCCGGGCTGCACTTCGCTGGAGCGAAACTGGATCTGCTGGCGGCGGAGCACCTCCTCGTCGATCGTCTGCTTGATCCCCGCCTTGTCGTCCTCGCCGAGCGCCTTCATGCCCCCGGTGCCCTCGCGCACCAGCAACGACCCGGCGTCGGCTTCGAGCGCGATCGCGGTCGGAACGGAGTCCTGGCCGACCTCGAGCGTCCCTTCCCAGGTGGTGACATGGATGACCAGGTCGTGCCCGGCTTTGGCCGCGGCTCCGGCCCGTCCGGTGCGGATCAGAAGCGTTCCATCCTCCGGTCCGAGCTTGTAGGTCCCCGCCGCGAGCGGCATAGCGGCAGTCTATTGTGCAACGCGAAAAGAGGTCCTCGCGCCATGAAGGACGTAATCGAGCAGGTTGACAACTGGGTGGGCCGGGGCGACCGGGTGGCGCTGGCCACGGTGATCGCGGTCAAGCGCTCCGCCCCGCGGCCGCCCGGCGCCAAGATGGCGATCAACGATCGGGGCGAGGTGTACGGCGCCGTGTCGGGAGGTTGCGTCGAGGGCGCGGTCGTCGAGGTGGCCCAGGACGTCCTGGCCGGGGGTGAGCCGCGCCTGCTGCATTACGGCATCCCCGACAGCGACGCCTGGGACGTCGGACTGCCGTGTGGCGGGGAGATCGACGTCTGGGTCGAGCGTTACGAGCCGTGAGCGCGCAGAGCTCGTTCGCCGATATCGCTCGCGCCGACGGGCGGGCCGCACTGATCACCGCCGTGCGCGGCCCCCGCGCCGGGGCACGGCTGCTGGTCTGCGACGGCGGCGCGACCGAGGGATCGCTGGGCGACGGGAAGCTCGACGCCGAGGCGGTCGGTCACGCCGACGAGCTGATGTGGGCCGAGCAGTCGCAGCTGCGCGGCGATCTGTTCATCGATGTCACCGCTCCGGCCCCCCGGCTGCTGATCTTCGGCGCTGTCGAGCACGCCAATCACCTCAGCCACCTCGCGCGGGTCACCGGATGGCGCCCGTACGTGATCGACCCGCGCGCGGCGTTTGCCACGCGCGAACGGTTCCCCGACGCGATCGAGGTCCTGGTCGCGTGGCCGCAGAGCGCGCTGGAGCAGCTCGGCGGCCTGGACCGCGCGACGTTCGTGGCCATCCTCACCCACGACCCGAAGATCGACGACGAGGTGCTCAAGCTGGCGCTCGCGGCGCAGCCGGCCTACATCGGCGCGATGGGGTCCAAGCGAGCGCAGGAATCACGCCGCGAGCGTCTCGTCGCCGGCGGCGTGCCCGAGGCCGAGCTGGCCCGGATCAGCGCACCGGTCGGGCTCGACCTGGGAGCGCTGAGCTCCGAGGAGGTAGCGCTCTCGATCATGGCCGAGGCGGTCGCGGTCCGCCATGGACGCGCCGGTGGGCGACTCTCGGATCGCCGCGGCGCAGCGATCCACTGAAACCTCGAGAACTGTGCGGGCGGGACCGGAACCGGGGCGGTCGGTCCGCGCGTAGCGCATACGTGCGAAAGTTCGCTCCAAGCACACGGTCCAGAGGAGCAGGAGATGAGCAAGACGACGCCGGAACCCATGGCGACCACTGTCACCGTCGCGACGCTTCCGGCGTCGGCGGCCGAGCGGTTCGGCGACCGCGTCGCCGCCCGCCACAAGGTCGGCGACGATTGGCGCGAGCTGACCTACAACGAGGTCACGCGCGCGATCGCCGAGGTCGCCCTCGGGCTGATCGCGCTCGGCATCGAACCGGGTGACCGGGTCGCCATCCTCGCCGATACGCGAATCGAGTGGACGCTCGCCAGCTATGGCATCTCGGCGGCGGGAGCCGTGGTCGTACCGGTGTATCCGACCAATTCGCCGCGCGAATGCGAGTGGGTGCTCGGCAACTCGGGCGCCCGGGCGGTGTTCTGCGAGAACGCGGACCAGCTGGCCAAGATCGAGCAGGTGCGGGGCGAGCTGCCGGACCTGATCGCCACGATCGGGATCGAACCGGACGCCGGCGAGATCTCGCTTGACGAGCTCCGCCGGCGGGCGGCGTCCGCAGACTCCTCGGTGCTGGCCGAACGTCAGTCGGCGGTGGAGCCCGATGACGCCTACACCATCATCTACACCTCGGGCACCACCGGTCCCCCCAAGGGGGTCGTGCTCACGCACCGCAACGCGATGTCGGTGTGCGAGATGGTCGAGGAGATCTCATTCGTACAGCCGGGCGAGGCCACGTACCTGTTCCTGCCCCTCGCCCACGCCTTCGCGCTGACCGCGCAGCTGGCGTCGTTTGATCAGGGCACCACGATCATCTACTTCGGGGGCGACACCAAACAGGTGGTCGCGGAGCTGGTCGAAACCCACCCGACCTACCTGCCCTCGGTGCCGCGGATCTTCGAGAAGCTGTACACGGCGGCGATGAAGCTCCAGGAGCAGGCCAGCGAGGAGGATCAGCAGCGCTTCCGGGAGGCGATCAAGCTGGGCGTCGAGGTCCGCCGGCGCCGCGAGCGGGGCGACGAGGTGCCCGAGGACATGGCGCGGGCGTTCCAGCAGGCCGACGAGCGCCTGTTCGCTCGCGTCCGCGGCCTGTTCGGGGATCAGATCCGTCAGGCCGTGACCGGTGCCGCGCCGATCGCGTCGGACATCCTCGAGTTCTTCTATGCCTGCGGGGTGCCGGTGCTGGAGGGCTGGGGCATGACCGAGACCACCGCGGTCGGCACGGTGGCCACGCTCGAGCACTTCAAGTTCGGCACCGTGGGCCGGCCGATGCCGGGCGTCGAGGTGCGGATCGCGCCTGAGGACGGCGAGATCCTGGTGCGCGGCCCCAACGTGTTCCGCGAGTACTGGCGCAACCCCGAGGCGACCGCCGAGACGCTCATCGACGGCTGGCTTCACACCGGCGACGTCGGCGAGCTCGACGACGAGGGCTACCTCACCATCACCGGGCGCAAGAAGGACATCATCATCACCGCGGGCGGCAAGAACCTCACGCCGGCCAACCTGGAGAACGACCTCAAGCAGTCGCGCTTCATCTCCCAGGCCGTCATGCACGGCGATCGGCGACCCTACCCGGTTGCGCTGATCACGCTCGATGCCGAGGAGATCGTCCCGTGGGCCCAGGAGCACGGTCGGCCCGAGGACATCGCCGACCTGGCGGTCGACGACGAGGTCATCGCGCTCGTCCAGAAAGAGCTGGACCGGGCCAACGCCAACTACGCGCAGGTCGAGCAGATCAAGCGGTTCACGATCCTCGAACGCGATCTCTCGATCGAGGACGGCGAGCTGACCCCCACCCTGAAGGTGAAGCGCAACGTCATCAACGAGCGCTACGCGGACCGGTTCGAGTCGCTCTACGGCAGGGGGTAGCACCCGAGGCGGGGCTGACGCTAGATCGGACGAGGATTGGGATCCGGCGGCAGCGGACCCGGACCAGGTCCGGGGCTCGGCGGCGACGGGTCGGGACCGGGTCCCGGCCCCGGCGAAGGCGGCTGCGGGTCCGGGCCGGGCGGCGGACCGGGCAGACCGGCCTGTGTCTCAGCATGCATCGAGTCGCGTCTACCCGGGTGATCGACGCGTCAACCCTGGGTCGGTTACATCCCGCCTCGCGCCGGGTAGCTGGGCAGCTGATGAAACTGCTGGTCCTGACCACCGAGCCGGTCTCCGCCGAGCAGCTCCGGGCGGCGCTGCCCCCGGGCAGCGACCCCTCCGACGCCGAGGTGATGGTCGTCGCGCCGGCCCTGCACAAGAGCGCGCTGCGCTTCTGGGTCTCCGACGCTGACGAGGCGATCGGCAAGGCACGGGCGGTCGAGTCCGAGACCATCGAACAGCTCGGCGACGCCGGCATCTCGGCCAGCGCCGACACGGGCGAGGGTGACCCGCTGGAGGCGGTCGAAGATGCCCTGCGGACGTTCGACGCCGATCGGATCGTGATCTTCGCCCACCCTGACAACCAGCAGCTGTACCGCGAGGACGTCGACGACACCGAGCTGCGCGAGCGATTCGGTATCCCGGTCGACCGCGCCGAGCTCTCGCGCGATTCCGGGCCCCGGTAGAACGCGGACCTCTGACGCGGCCCGCTAGCTCAGGGCTCGGCGCAGCGCCAGCGCGTTGGCCGGAGCGAACCCCCGCCAGTCGTTGTTGAAGTAGGCGAACACCGCGGTCCGTCGTCGCCACTGGGCGATCCGCCGGGCCCAGGTCTCGAGCTCGGTGGCGGAGTAGTTGCCGGCGCGGCCTCGGGCGCCGTAGTGAAAGCGGACGAAGCGCCACGGCGCCGTCGCCGTGTAGGTCTGGAAGGGGCGCTCGGGATGGTCGCCGATGGCCAGCGCCACCTGCCGCAGACGCAGCGCCTCCATGACCGCCGGCACAAACCAGCTCGGGTGCCTGAACTCGATCGTGTGCATCCCGTCCGGGAGCGCCTCGAGCCATCGCTGCAGCCGCTCGTCATCGCGATGGAAGTTCGCGGGTAGCTGCCATAGGACCGGTCCGAGCCGACCGGCCTCCTGCAGCGGCTCGATCCGCTCGTAGAAGCGCCGGATTCCCTCGTCGAGGTCGCCGAGCCGTTTGATGTGAGTCAGGTAGCGGCTCGCCTTGACGGCGAACAGGAACGAATCGGGGGTCTGGCTCACCCAGGCGGCGACCGCGTCGCGGGCGGGCAATCGGTAGAAGGTCGTATTGACCTCGACGGTGTCGAACCGCTCGGCGTAGAGCTCGAGCCAACGGCGGCGCGGCGCCCGCTCGGGGTACAGCCGGCCGCGCCAGTCGTCGTAATTCCAGCCGGAGCATCCGATGCGTACCGGTTTCACGGTGCGGGTATACCCGCCGTGCCCCGATGTGCCCAGCCGCCGGCCAGCCCTCGCCCCCGCCGATCCCGTCGCGTCCGAGCCTGACCAAGCTGCGGCGAGCGGCGCAGGAGTGCCGGGCCTGCGAGCTCTGGCGCGGGACCACCCAGGCGGTGATCGGCGAAGGGCGCCGGACCTCGCGGCTGATGCTGGTGGGAGAGCAACCGGGGGACCGGGAGGACATCGAAGGCCATCCGTTCGTGGGACCGGCCGGACGCGTGCTCGACAGTGGCCTGGAGCGCGCGGGGATCGACCGCAGGGAGGTGTACGTCACCAACGTGGTCAAGCACTTCCGCTACAAGGCGCGCGGCAAGCGGCGCATCCACCAGCAGCCGGGCGCGGCCCACGCGTCGGCGTGCCGGCCGTGGCTGGACGCCGAGCTCGCGCTCATCCGCCCGGAGGCTGTGGTGTGCCTCGGCGCGACCGCGGCCCAGGCGCTGCTCGGCTCCGGCGCTCGCGTCGAGCGCGACCGCGGTAAGCCGGCGGACAGTGACCTCGCGGACCTGGTCACAGTCACCACCCACCCGTCGGCGATCCTCCGGATGCGCGATCAGCCGGCCCGCCACCGGGCCATGGACGAGTTCGTCGCCGATCTGGAGCGCGTGGCGCGCTGGCTCGATCATTCCTAGCGGCGAGGCTACCCCCGTCCTCAGTCCTATCACCCTGCGGACGGCATGGGGCCGGGTACACTGCATCGGCGTTCGATCTCTGATACGGCGTGTGAGCATGCTCGAACAAAACCTGGATCCAGCCCTCCTTCCCGAGGCCCGTCCTCGCGAGCCGTCGACGTCGCTGGAGGTATCCAACGCGATCTCCCGGCTGCACAAGGAGTACGTCGGTCGCGGTCCCACCAATGTGCGCACGACGATCGACGGCGACCTGGTGGTGTGCCTGCTCGAGGGCGGCTACACCAAAGCCGAGCAGACGCTGGAGAAGAACGACAAGACCGACCTCGTGGCGGCTGGCCGGGTCGGGCTTCAGGAGGCCATGCGCGAGGCCATGAACGCCGCCGTGGAGGGAGCGCTCGGCCGTCCCGTGCGCTCGTTCATGAGCGCCAACGATCTGCACGAGAACCTGCAGGTCGAGGTGTTCGTGCTGGTTTCCGAGGATCGCACCAGCGAATCCTCGGACGGCAGTTGACGGCGCCTGGCGGCCGGGCAGACGGTATGATGCCCCGCGGCCTGAAACCCGCTTCGCGCGCGTTCAGGAGGCCCAGCTGACCGCGAGGGGAGGCTTCCGGCAGCCAGGCCGGGGCAGACCATCGTACGAAGTCAACGTACGAAGGATGCGTGTGCCGGCAGACCTGGATCGCCGAGCGTCTAGACGCGGTCGGCGTCAGCCGTGACTTCTGGGCGTGACCAGCTTCGGACGCTGTCCACCGATGAGCTGTTCCGGCTTCATCGCGACGATGCCGACCCGGCGATCGTGGAGGAGCTGGTACGCCGGTTCGAGCCGCTCGCCCGGAGCGTCGCGCGTCGCTACCACTCCCGCGGCGAGCCGCTGGAGGACCTCACCCAGGTGGCCACGCTCGGGCTGCTCAAGGCGATCGCGAGATTCGACCCCGACCGCGGCTTTGCCTTCACCAGCTACGCCACGCCGACCATGCTGGGCGAGCTCAAGCGCTACTTCCGCGACAGCGGCTGGGCGGTACATGTCCCCCGCGGCGTCAAGGAGCGCGCGGTCGAGCTGGCCGGCGTCACCGACCGGCTGTCCTCACGCCTGGGCCGCTCCCCGTCGCTGCCCGAGCTCGCCGAAGCCCTGGGGGCGAGCGAAGAGCAGACGCTGGAGGCGATTGAGGCCTACCACGCCCGGCACGCCGCGCCGCTGGAGGCCGGCTCCGACGACGATGATTCCTCCCTGCGACCCGCGCAGGTGCTCGGGGCCGAGGACGAGCGCCTGGAGCAGGCTGAGTACCTGAGCGTGATCGCCCAGGGCGTCGAGTCGCTGTCGGACTCCGATCGGATGATCCTGTACCTGCGCTTCGGTCGCGACCTCACGCAATCGGAGATCGCCCGCCGGGTCGGGACCTCGCAGATGCAGGTCTCCAGGCTGCTGCGCGCCGCGATCGAGAAGATCCGCCGTGCCAGCGGCGAGAGCGACACCTGACTCTTTGCCGGCGAGGGCTGTCACCCTGGCCGCGCGGACGCCGCGCCGACGACCCGCTCAGCCGCTGATCAGGGTCGGCGTGCCGATCGGGATGTGGTTGAGCAGCCATCGGCCCTGGGCCAGGTCGACGTGCACGCAGCCATGGCTGATGGCCTCGCCGATGGTGGATGTGTCGGTGGTGGAGTGAATCGCGATCCGGTTCCCGCCGCTCCAGCCCTGGATCGCGTGTGGGGCCTCCGCCGACAGCGCCAGGATGCAGCACCCGTAGGGTCCGGCCGGGTCGCCGGTGTTGAGCCGATCGGTGACGGCGAACCGGCCGGTCGGCGTGGGTGCGCTCGGCTTTCCGATCGCCACGGGGTAGCGCTCCTGCACCTTGCCGTTCTGCAGCACGGTCAGCCGTCGCTGGGACAGTGAGATCTTCAGCTCCCAGTCGACGCGGGTCAACGAAGCGGCCGAGGCGGAGATCCAGCCGACGTGGCCGTTGCCGGCCTGCGGGCTGACCACTCCGAGCCAGTCGCCGGACAGGCGGACCACCCAGAAGGCCTGGGGGGAGCCGAATCCGGTACGGGTCGCGAGCTTGGTCAGGACATGTCCCCCGGGAGCCGAGCGCATCACCGTCCCGTGCGACAGCAGTGCGACCAGGGCGCCGTTGCCGGGCGGCAGCAGGAGGTTCTGGGGCGGCGGCGTGATCGCCGGGACGGGCGTGAACAGCGCGCTGCTCGTCGTCTTAGTGGTGCCCGCCTGGGCACCGCCGGTGCTCAGCAGCAGCGCGATCACGATCGGGATGACCGGGACCAGCGCGGCCACCCCGGCGGCTGCGGTCCGGAGCCTGAAGGGCCCGCGCTGTGGATCCGGATCGCTCACGAGTCGTAGTGTTGCGCATCGGGGTGGCGGCGCCCTGCGCTTCCGGCGGCCGGCGCGCTGGCCGGTGGCCGGCTACGCCACGAATCCGCGCATCACGGCGCGGGCACCCTTCCACTTTCCGGGGTCGCGAGCCGGCAGGTCAAAGCGCGGACCCACCTGCACTCGGGCAAAGCCGGTGGCCAGCATCATCCGCTCGATGCTGGCCTCACTGAGCAGCCACCACCGAAACTCCTCGATGCCGTCGAACTCGGCGAGCGCGCGCCGGCGGCCGAGGCGAAACCGCTTGACCGGGTTGCAGATGATCGCGCTGCCCCCGCACACCGCGCGTAGACGCTCGATCGCGGTGATCGGGTCCTTGAGGTGCACCAGCAGGTCGCCGCAGAAGATGAGATCGAACTGGCCGAGATCGGCGTCGAGCTCGTACACCGAGCGCTCGATTCGGGTCACACCGGACCCGAGCGCCTGGTGGGCGAGCCGGAAGCGGGCCTCTTTGGTCTGGTCGAGCGTGGGCTCCACGCGCGTGCGCCACCGGGGGGGCCAGTCGAGGTCATCGACTCCCCCGACGTCGGCCGCGATCACCTCACGCGCCCCCCGGCGCTCCATCTCGAAGGCCCAGAACCCATCCATGGTGCCGACATCGAGGCACCGCATACCCGCCAGGCTCTCCGGGAGCAGGTAGCGGTGCACCGCCGGCCGGTGATCGAACATCCCCTCGGTCACCACCCCCTCGGTGAGCTCGATCGTGTGGTACCAGCGGTGGCGCGCGACCGCTCGGGCCAGGCACCCGGGCTCCGGGGTCATGCCGGCCCGGCCGGCGCGAGGCCCGCCCGCAGCGCCCGGACATGGGCCTTCAGCCAGCGGCGGTTCTCGGCGGTGGGACGCCGCCAGCGCGGGGCGAGCAACGCCAGCGGGGCCATCCAGGCGACGCGGCCGGCTGCTCCGGCGATGTTGATCGCCGCCGTCGCGCGCATCCGGCTCACGCCGCGGCGGCGCTCGAGCAGCTGATAGGTGGCGGCGAGGAAGCGGCTCATCTGCTGCTCGCCGAACGCGGCCCCGGTCGCCGCGCCGGACTCGTGCCGGACGCGCGCCCCGGGCGCGAAGCGGGTGCTCCATCCCTGCTGACGCAGCCGCCAGCCGAGATCGAGATCCTCCGCGTACATCCACTGGCGCTCGTCGAACCCCCCGACGGCCGCGAACGCCGCGCGCCGCAGCAGCAGGCACGCCCCGATGGCCCACGGCACGGCGCGCTCCCGCTCGGGGTTCCAGTAGCCCTCCAGGCACAACCGATCCGCCACCGGCGCGCTGAGATGGTGCAGGCCGAGGTTGAAGGCCAGCGTCAGCGGCAGGGTCGGGAACGGATGCACCGAGTGTTGCGTGACGCCGGTCGGCAGCATCAGCCGCGGCGCGACGCAGCCGACCCGGGGATCCGCCCCGGCGCGCAGCAGGGCGGCGAGCGCGCCCGCCCCCAGCGCGACATCCGCGTTGACGGCCAGCAACCACTCGCTGCGGGTCCGCTCCGCGACGGCGTTCACGGCGCGTCCAAAACCGAGGTTGGCCTCCGCCTCGATCACCTGCGCCCACGGAGCCTGCGCCCGGGCCGCCGGGGCCGACCCATCGGTGGACCCGTTGTCGACCACGAACACCTCGGCCGTCCCGGCCGCTGCCTCGGGAGCGAGCGACTCCAGACACCGGATCAGCAGCTCCCGGGTGTTCCAGGAGACCACCGCCACGGTCACGTCCACGCGGCTCACAGCGCGTCAGTATGGCGGATCAAACCTATGATCCGGAGCCGATGACGACGCCGATCCGTGTCCTCGCCGTCGGCAACGTCTACCCGCCCCATCACCTCGGGGGCTACGAGATCATCTGGCGCGGCGTGATGCAGCAGCTGCGCCGGGACGGCCATGCAACGCGGGTCCTTACCACCGACTACCGGCGCCCCCCCACCGATGACGGGCGCCCCCCCACGCCGGAGGACGCGGACGTGCACCGCGAGCTCGACTGGTACTGGCGCGAGCACGAATGGCGCTCGCTCGGAGCACTGGCCCGGCTGCGTCTCGAGCGCCACAACGCGTCGGTGTTCGACCGCCACCTGGACGATTTCCGCCCGGACGTGATCACCTGGTGGCCGGTCGGCGGAATGTCGCTTGGCCTGATCGAGCGGGCACGACGGGCCGGGGTGCCCGCCGTGCTGTTCGTGCTGGACTACTGGCTCAGCTACGGGCCCGAGCGCGATCAGTGGTTGCGCATGTGGGCGCGTCTGCGACTCGGCGCTGTCGCCGAGCGGCTCACCCGTCTCCCCACCAGGGTCGATTACGCGGCGGCGGGGCGCTGGGTGTTCGGCTCTCGCACCGTGCGCGAGCACTCGCTGCACCTGGTCCCGCGGATCGCCGACAGCACCGTCCTGACGCCGGGGGTCGCGAGCAGCTTCCTGACCGCCCCCCGTCGGCCAGAGCCCGAACCCTGGCGGTGGCGACTGCTGTATCTGGGTCGGGTGGTCGAACCCAAGGGCGTGCACACCACGATCGAGAGCATGGCGCTGCTGCCCGCCGGCGCGACGCTGCGGATCGTCGGCGATGGCGATCGCGCCTACCGGCTCCGGCTCGAGCGCCTGGCGGCGGAGCTGGGGGTCGACGGCCGCGTCGGCTTGGAGCCCGCGCAGCCCCGCGAGCAGCTGATGAGGCTCTATCGCAGCGCCGACGCGGTCGTGTTCCCGGTGCAGTGGCCCGAGCCGTGGGGGCTGGTCCCGCTCGAGGCGATGGCGGCGGGAACGCCGGTGCTGGCCACCGGACGCGGCGGATCGGCCGACTACCTGGCCGACGGGGAGAACTCGCTCTGGTTCCAAGCCGGGGATGCCGCGGGGCTGGCCCGCGCGCTGCGAACGCTCGCGGCCGACCCCGCCCTGCGCGAGCGCCTTCGGCGCGGGGGGTTCACCACCGCCGCCGCCCACGGCGAGGACGAGTTCAACCGCCGCGCGGTCGCGGAGATCGTCGCGGTCGCCGCTCGCTCCCGCCGGTGACCCGCGACCGCCTCTGACGTCCAGCACGCTAGGGCTTGAGCAGTGGCTCGTCGGAGCCGGTGATCAGGCGGCGGGCCGCGTCGATGCCCATCTTCACGGCGTGATCCATGTTGCCGAGCTCATACCGCCAGGCGCCGAAGCGCCCCCGGGAGAGGATCCCCTGGGCCGCCAGCCAGGGCTGGATGCCGGCCAGCGCCCGGTCGCGCCCGAGCGTGGGGATCGGGTAGGCGTAGGGGACCTGCTCCACGTGCGCCGACGCCACGGTCGGACGGCCCCGGACCAGCCCGGCGGCGCGCAGGGCGGCCTCGACGCGCTGCTCGAGCCCCTCCCGCCGCTCGGGCCTGTGCTCGGTGTATGAGGTCTCGGTCATGAACGAGCAGTAGCGCGAGGTGTCGCCCCCGGGGACGTTGGCGGCGGCGTACTTGGCGAAGTTGGTGACGCGATAGAACGGCGCCGTCGCCTCGGGAAAGTACAGCCACGACCTGTCGTCGCGCAGGGGCGCCTCGTATCCGATACCGACCATGTAGATGCCGCTGTGCGCCAGCCGGCCGGCCGCGGCCCGGACCTGCCCCGGGCAATCACGCAATGCCGCGACCAGCTGGTCAAGCGGCATCGACGAGACGACCGCGTCGTAGTCAAGGGGCTCGTCGCCGGCGATCCGCAGCTGCCGTGCGGCGGGGTTGATCTCCACCACCGTGGACTCATAGCGGATCCGCTCGGGGAACCGGGCCGCCAGCCGCCGGTAGATCTCTCCCGTGCCGCCGGCCGCCGGGAAGGCGAACGTGTTGTTGGGCCCCCACGCCACGTCATCGCGCCCCTCGCGGACGTTGCGCAGCGCTCGCTCGTAGTCGACCACCGAAACGCGCTCGCCGATCCACTGCGATGACATCTCGCTGGCCGGCGTGCCCCACACCTTGGCGTTGTAGGGATGCATGAAGTGCCGGGTGATCCCTGGGCCGAACACCGCTCGCATCCAGCTGGCGAAGTCCATCCCCGGCTCGCCTCCCGGGGCCGCGGCCAGGCCGGCGAGGCACTCGTCGCGGACGTCGGCGGGTAGCCACCGCAGATTGTTCTGAAACGGATACGGGATCCAGCGCGCGCCGAAGCGGACATACGAGGAGCGCTCGTGGCGCCGGACCTCCCCGCCCATCACTTCGTCCATCAGGGTGTCGAACTCACCGAAGTGGCTGAACACCACGTGACCGCCGAGATCCCATGTGAAGCCGGCGGGATCGAGCACCGACGAGGCCAGCCCACCGGGCTCCCGGGCCCGCTCGAGGATCAGCCAGTCGCGGTGCCCGAGGCGATCGAGCTCCCGGGCGCAGGCCAGGCCACACGGCCCGGCGCCGATGATCAGCACCCGGCCGGCCGGTCCGACGCTCACGTTCACCGCACCGCGGTGTCATCGGCGACGCCGGGCCGGCGGGTCCGGCGCGCGCGCACCAGGCAGAACTGGGTCCCGGCGCCGACCACGCGCTCGAGCTCGAGACCGCCCTGACCAGCCGCCCCGCGCAGCGCGTCGAGCTCCACCGCCGACCCCAGCCAGGCCGGGTCGTCGCGGCCGCGCGGCGCCCGTCCCGCCGCCGCGGCCAGCCTGCCCACCGTTCCCCGCAACCCCGTGCGGCGGCGGTGCACCCGCGGGTCGTTGGAGACCTGAAACGCGGCCCAGGCGCCCGGGCGCAGCACGCGGCCCATCTCGGCGACGTAGGCGAGGGTGATCCGCGGGTCAGGGATGTGCTGGAACACCACGTGGGACACGCAGGCGTCGATGCTGCCGTCGGCGATCGGCTCCAGGCTGTGGCCATCGCCGACGATCCACTCGACGTTGCCCAGATCACCGTGGTGACGACGGGCTCGGTCGATCATCTCGGATGAGATGTCGAGCGCCTGAACCCGGCGTGCCCGGCCGGCGATCACGCGGGTCAGCCGGCCGACGCCGCAGCCGATCTCAAGCGCCACGTCGGTCGTCTCGATGTGCAGGCCCAGCGCCGCCAGCAGCCGATCGAGGTCACGCTCCCCCTGTGCCCAGAACCCGCCGAGCTCCGGGTCACGGTAGGTGCGCCGGTCGTCGACGAAGAAGTAGGGCTCCTCCCGCGCACGCTGGTCCCAGAACTCCCGCATGCTGGTCGGATCCACGCGTGGCACGGTATCGGCCCCGGCCGCCCGGTCACCGCTCCCGGCGCTCTTGGCTAGCATCCCGCGCCGGGTGCTGAGCGAGCCGGTGAGCAAGCCGTCGGTCGCGGTCGCGATCCCGGCCTTCAACGAGGCGGATGGCATCGCCGGCTTCCTGCACGAGATCGACCGGGCCCTGGTCCCCCATGTCGCGTCGCTGCGCCTGATCGTGGTCGATGACGCGTCCACCGACGCAACCGCCGCGGTCCTGGCCCAGGTCGGCCCGCAGCTGCAGGGGACGCTCGAGGTGGTGCACAACGACCGCAACCGCGGGCACGGTGCCAGCGTGCTGACCGGCTACCGCCGCGGGCTCTCACATCAGGTCGATTTCGTGCTGCAGGTCGACGGCGACGGCCAGTTCCGTGGCAGCGATCTGCGCCGTGTCCTGGTGCTCCTGCTCGATGACGCTCACGCCGTCTCCGGGGTTCGCCGCTTTCGCCAGGACCCGTGGTTCCGGATGGCGATGACCCGCCTCCTGCGGCTCTACGTGCGAGTGAGCTTCGGCGTCGGCGCGCGGGATCCCAACTGCCCGCTGCGAGGCTATGAGTCCGCGCTGCTGCGCGACCTGCTGGCGGTGCTGCCCGAGGAATGCCTGATCCCCAACCTGTATCTGACCTTGATCGCCTCCCGGCGCGGGCTGGCGCTGCTGGAGGTGGACGTCAGCCATCGGGTCCGCCGCGGCACCAGCGCCGATGGGAGTACCTGGAGGCGGGGAGCCGGCGCTCCGATCCCGTGGCGCCTGGTGCGCTTCTCCCTGGCGGCACTGCGCGAGTCGCGCTCATTTCGGGTGCAGATGACCGCTCCGGGGTGGGCGCGTGGACCGGGGCCCCCGAATCGATGACGGGCGGCGAGCCGCCGGCCGAGGAGGCCCGGTGCTCCGCCTGTGGCCGGCGGGAGCTCTCAGCGCACCTGACCGTCGCCGGCGAGGCCGGCCCGGACGGGCTGATCCCCAGCACCACTCGCTTCGGCGCCGCCCTGTCGGACATCGTCCGCTGCCGGGCGTGCGGCCACATGCAGCTGGAGCGCTTCCCACCGGCGGACTTCCTCACCGCGGCGTACGGTCAGGCGGCGTCTCGGGACTACGTCGACGAGGAGGCCGGGCAGCGCGCCACGGCGCGGGCCACGCTCGGCGCCGTCGCCCGCCATGCCGGCCCCGGGGCCCTGCTCGAGGTCGGCTGCTGGGTCGGATTCCTCCTCGACGAGGCGCGACGCGCGGGCTGGCGAGCCGTCGGCGTCGAGCCGAGCCGGTTTGCCTCCGCCCTGGCCCGCCAGCGCTTCGGGCTCGAGGTGCAGACCGCCGATCTGCTCACGGCGCAACTCGACGCCGGCTCGTTTGACGCCGTGGTCCTGGGCGACGTGATCGAGCATCTGCGCGATCCGGGCGCGGCGCTTCACCGGATCGGAGCGCTGGCCCGGACCGGGGCGGTCCTATACCTGGCGCTGCCCGACGCCGGCAGCCGGCTGGCGCGAACGATGGGGGCTCGGTGGTGGTCGGTGATCCCCACGCACCTGCAGTACTTCACGCGACGCTCGGTGGCGATCCTGCTCGAGCGTCACGGCTGGGAGGTGCTCGAGGGGGGTACAGCGCCCAAGGCGTTCACAGTCCGTTACTACCTCGGGCGCGTCGGCGGCTATTCGCCGCCGCTCGCCGGCTCGCTGGTCAGGCTGGCCGAGGTCACCGGGGTGGCCGAAAGGCTGTGGGCGCCGGACTTTGGCGATCGGATGTACGTGATCGCCCGGGCCCGGGCGGGAGCCTCGCCTAGGTTCGCGTCGCGAGCGTGAACCTGAGCGTGCGGGTCGCCACCGTCTTCGGACGGCGGGCGGCGTTGGTCTCAACGATCTTCAGCTTGACCTTCAGCCGCCCCAGCCGCTCCAGCATCCGCTTTCCGGACGGCTTGAGGACAACCCTGACAGTCCTGCTGTGACCCGCGGACAGCGTGACGCGGACACGCCCGACGGTTACCGTCTCGGTCAAGCCGCTTGCGTCCCGGGCCGCGGCGACCGAGTGAACCCTGCCGCGCTTGCGCCTCAAGGTCATCGACACCGTCAGATGGCAGAGGGAGCCCGCCGGTCCGCGGCAGGAGAGCGTGACCTTGGCGGCACGGGCGAGCACGCGGACCCGCTTCAGCGACGCTCTGCCGGGCCCTCCTGGCACCGGCACCGCGGCGCTGGTGGCGCTGGCGCTGCCAGCGGGGTTGGAAGCGGTCACCCGGCAGGCAAGGGAGTGTCCGGCGCTGGCCGAGGCGACTCTGTGGCTCGGGGCGGTCGCGCCCGCGATCGTCGTGGCCCCCTGCATCCACTGGTATGCGAACGACAGCGGGAGGCTGCCGGACCAGGATCCCTGCGCGCAGAACAGCACCGCACCGACCTTGGGCGACCCGTAGACCCCCGGCGCGACCGTGTTCGACGGGGCGGTCGCCGGCGCCGATGGGGCCGGCGCCGGAAGCGGCGGTGAGCCCGCCACCACCGCGGTCGCCGGGGAGGCTGCCGGGTTTGACCCCCCGTTCGCGTTCGCGGCGGTCACCTGCACCCGGATCGTGTGTCCGATGTCGCTTGAGGTCAGCGCGTAGGAGGGGCCGGTCGCGCCCGCGATCGGGGTGCAGCCGTATCCGGTCGGGTCGCAATCGCCCCACTGATAACTGAAGCTCGTCGGGCTGTTCGTCCACGCGCCCGGGTCCGCGGTCAGCGTCTGCCCGGTGGTCGTGGTGCCCGTGACCGACGGCGCCGCGCTCTCCACCGGCGTGCCCGCACCGCCGGCACTGGCCACCAGCGCATGTCCAGTCGTGTCGACGGCGACGCACTCACCCGCGGATGGGCACGCCGCGGCGGTCAACGCGTTGGCGCCGGCGATCGGCTCGACCACCCAGGGCGAGAAGCCTGCCGGTAGGCCCTCGACCGCCCGCCCGTGCCCGTCGACGGCTACGCAATCGTCCACGGTCGGGCACGCGATCGCGGTCAATGCGTTGTTCGAGTCGATCGTCGAAGGCGTCGGCGTGCCGGGAGCCCCCGGATTGAACGTCACCGCCCGGCCCGCGCCATCGACCGCGGTGCACTGGCTCGCCGACGGGCACGCCACCCCCGTCAAGCTCTGACCGGGGTCGACCGCGGTGGGGGTAGGCGTGTCGGGCGCGGTCGGGTCAAAGGTCACGGCCCGGCCCTGAGCGTCGACCACCGTGCATTGGTTCGCGGCTGGACACGCCAGCGCCTGCGGGGAGCCGCCGGGGTCGATCGTGACCACCGTGGTGCTGCCGGGGTCGGCCGGGTCAAAGGTCACCGCCTGATCATCGGACAGCGTGGTGCACTGGTTCACCGACGGACACGCGAGTTCCCGCGCGAAGCCCGGGTCGATGCCCGCGCTGGCGACGGTGGCCGGGGCCGTGGGGTTGAATGTCAGCTCTCGCCCATCGGTGCGGCCTCCCGTGTTGTCGACCGCGGTGCACTGGCCGGCCGACGGGCACGCCACGCCGGTCAGTACGGCGGGGAAGGCAAGGTTGCCCGGATCGATGACGGCGCGCGTGTGCGTGCCGGGTGCGGTGGGATCAAAGGTCACTTCGGCACCACCGTCGAGCGTGGTGCACTGGTTCATGGCCGGACACGCCAGCCCGGTGAGAGGTGTGGCCGAGTCGATCTGGCTCCGCGTCCGGGTGGCGGGTGCGCCGGGGTTGAACGTCACCGCCTGCCCGAACCCGTCAACCGCCGTGCACTGGCTCACCGACGGACACGCCACCCCCGCCGGACTGTGACCGCGGTCGACGGCGGCAGGCGTCGGCTTGCCGGGCGCGGCCGGGTTGAACGTCACCTCGCGTCCACCGAAGTCGATCGCCGTGCACTGAGTCACTGACCGGCAGGTGAGCCCGTCCATGAATCCGTTGGCATCGACGCTGGCCGACGTGGGCGAGCCGGGTGCGGCCGGGTCGAAGGTCAGCTCGCGTCCGCCGAAGTCGATCGCGGTGCACTGGCTCTCCGACGGACACGCGACCGCTACCAGGCTCTGGCCCGGATCGATTGCCACCGGCATCGGGCTGCCCGGAGCGCCAGGGTCAAACGTCACCGCCTGCCCGGACCCGTCAACCGCCGTGCACTGACTCACCGACGGACACGCCACCCCGGCCAGGCTCCGGCCGGGGTCGACCGCCGCCGGCGCCGCGGTCCCCGGCGCACCAGGGTCAAACGTCACCGCCTGCCCGGACCCGTCAACCGCCGTGCACTGACTCACCGACGGACACGCCACCCCCGCCAGGGCCCGGCCGGGGTCGACCGCCGCCGGCGCCGCGGTGCCCGGCGCACCAGGGTCAAACGTCACCGCCTGCCCGGACCCGTCAACCGCCGTGCACTGACTCACCGACGGACACGCCACCCCCGCCAGGCTCCGGCCGGGGTCGACCGCCGCCGGCGCCGCGGTGCCCGGAGCGCCAGGGTCAAACGTCACCGCCTGCCCCGACCCGTCAACCGCCGTGCACTGGCTCACCGACGGACACGCCACCGCCGCCAGAGGCGCGTGCCCAATCTTGTCGATCGGTGCCGGTGCTGACCACGAGAAGCTCGCCAGCGCGGCAGCCGGGAACGCCGACCAGCCCAAGCACGACGCCGCCGCCATCACCAGCAGCACACCACGCGGTGACCACCCGCCGGAACCCGAGCGGGCCCACCCTACAAGAGCCGTCGCTTCCCCCAACTGCGCCACCTTGCCCGAAGTCACGCTTCACGCACCAACGCATCACCGCACGCGCGGCGTGCAGAGTCTACCGTCGCTGGCCCGCCGCGCGGGAAAGGAGTCCGGCCGGCTTGGCGCTCAGATCAGCAGCGAGCGGTAACGGACGCTTCCGAGCACCATCGCGGCGAGCCCCACCGCGTCGGCGGCCGCCCGGGCCAGAAGCGTGCGCCCGCCCGAAGGCTCGCGCAGGTCCCGCGCCAGCGCAAGTCCGTAGGGCACCGCGAGGACGGCGAACGCCGGCCGGTGCCTCGTCACCGCGAGCACCATGCCCACCACGCCCACGTCGAAGCTGGCGGCGCGGTCGTTGAGGAACACGCGCGAGCGCAGCATCTCTCGCCGCAGCTCCGGGACGCGACGGACCAGCGCGGGGAAGAACCGCAGCCGCCAGCGCTCCGCCACGAACGCCGGCGCCGAGCGCGGGAACACGGCGTGGTGCACCAGCGCGTGCGGACAGGCCCTGATCCGGGCCCCGGCGCGCCGCGCGCGCCACCCGAACCACACGTCCTCGCCGAGCTCCTTGCCGCCACGAGGGCCGAGCCAACTCTCAAAGCCGCCGAGTCGCTCGAACAGATCCCGGCGCACGAACAGGTTGGCGCCGTGAAACAGCGGCGAACCACCCACCACCGAGAGCGTGCGGTCAAACGGGCCACACGGCTGATCCGGCCGCGGCCGCGTCTCCCCGGGGGCCAGATCGGCCCGACCCAACGCCTGGCGGCCCGCCGCCAGCCACCCTGGAGTCGGGCGGCAGTCGGCGTCGAGGAACGCCAGCAGCTCGCCGCGCGCCACCGCCGCACCCGCGTTGCGGGCCCGCGCCGGGCCGCTGCCCGGCGCCGCGACGACGCGGCTGACCACCTCGGAGCCGAGCGCGATCGCCAGCGTGGCGTCGCGTGATCCGTCGTCGACCACGATCACCTCAAAACGCCCCTCGAACCGCTGCGTCCCCAAACCTCGGAGCGTGGCCGCCAGCGTCGCCTGCGCGTCACGCGCCGGAATGATCACGCTGATCGCCGGCGCGCTCATGGACGCAGGCGCAGCCGGCGGCTCAGTCCCGGCCGCGGCGGTGCGTGCCGGGCGACGAAGTCGGCGAGGTAGGCGTCCAGGGAGGGTCCGTCCATGAATATCCGCTCGCGGTAGCGGAACTCGCCCTCCCACCAGAAGCACAGCACCCGCTCCTCGCAAGCCAGCGAATCACGGAAGCCGGCCGGGAACTGATCGCTGGCTCGCCGATGCATCACGTGATGCTTGAACACGAACGTCAACTGACCGCCGTCGTTTTCGATCAGCCAGCGATGGTGTCCCCACCCCACCCACGGCCCTTGAAATCCGTAGCTCTGCTCTTCCAACCGTGACGGCACTTCGATGTAGCCGGCCTTCGAGACGCGGATCAACTCGCTGCAGGCGTAGATCGGGTCGCGCACGTCCTCGAGCGTGTGCGAGCACACCGAGAAGTCGAACTGGCGATCGCCGAACGGCCACGGGTCTCGATCGCAGATATCGCGCTGCACCCAGGTCGCCGCGCTGAACCGTTCCCCCGCCGGGTCCGGCGCCGGTCCGTACAGACCGCGCTGCGCATGGGGCAGCAGATCGACCACCCAGTCGGCACGCTGAAACGGGCTGGCGCCCCCGCCGACGTCGAGGACCAGATCGTCGTCGCCCAGCCGCTCCAGGATCTGCGCGCGACTCCGAGCGAGCATCAGCGGCGGACAATACTGCGATTGGTACGGTCGCCGGATGCGTGCGCCGACAGTCCAGGACGTCGCCCTCTGGTACCACACGCTCGACCTCCCGGGCGCCACCGTCACGCCGGGCTGGTTTGACCTGCGCGAGCAGGTTCAGCGCCTGCCCTGGCCCGACGTCCGCGGCAGGCGCTGCCTGGACGTCGGCACCTACGACGGTTTCTATGCGTTTGAGCTCGAGCGCCGGGGCGCGGCTGAGGTGGTCGCCACCGACATCCCCGATCACGACGACTGGGACTGGCCGGCCGCGGCGCGGGCCCGTGGCGGGAAGGCACTGGCGCGGCTGGCCGGCGAGAAGGGCCTCGGCTTCGAAGTGGCCCGGCGGGCGCTGGGATCGAACGTCCGCAAGCTGGCCGTCAGCGCCTACCGCCTCGACCCGGCGCAGATCGGCACTTTCGACATCGTGGTGTGCGGCAGCCTGTTGCTGCATCTCCGCGATCCGGTGCGGGCGCTCGAAGCGATGCGGTCGGTCTGCAGCGGTTGGCTGCTGTCGATCGAGCAGGTCTCGGTCCTGCTCAGCCTCGCCTTTCGCCGGCGGCCGATGGCCGAGATGAGATTCGACGAGGAGCTGTGTCAGTGGTGGGTGGTCAACGCCGCCGGCCACCGTCGCATGGCTGAGATCGCCGGCTTTGAGGTGGTCGACTCGACCGGGCCGTTCACCGAGCCGTTCGGCGCCGGTCACCCCAGCCGGGTCGCCGCCGGCCCACGCAGCCTGCGCGGCGCAGGGCACGGCGGGTCTCCCGGGCCGATGATGC
This sequence comes from uncultured Solirubrobacterales bacterium, assembly GCA_963792735.1. Lineage (GTDB taxonomy): Bacteria > Actinomycetota > Thermoleophilia > Solirubrobacterales > Solirubrobacteraceae > Palsa-465. The sequence continues at coordinate 336,413 of CAWBXK010000003.1, forward strand.
GCCTGGCCGCCCGCGCCGGATTTGACCGCACCGGTGTCCCCCACGCCGCCCTCCTGGGCCGGCCGCGGCTGCAGGCACCGCCGATCAGGCCCTGAGCTATGCTCGCGCCGCCGTGAGCGCCGAGTGCAGGCCACCCAGGCCACCCACCCCGCCCGCGCCGGGCCCAACGCTCTCCCGCCGCGCCGCGCGTCGGCTGCGCCGGGCCGCGGGCGAGATCCGCGCCGCGCCGAGCCTGCGGGTGTGGTTGCTGTACCCGCCCGGCCCGGGGCCGGCGCTGATGTCCTGGGCGCGCAGGCGCTGGGTCCTGTTTCGCAACCCGCACGCGCAGATCGAGTTCCGAGGACCGGCCTACCTGGGGCCGGGGTTCAGCCTCGACATGCCGCACGGGGGAACCTTCATCGTCGGGCCGGGAGTGGAGTTCCGGCGCGGATTCCGCGCCGAGTTCGGTGCTCCGGACGCGCGGATCACGGTCGCCGCCGCCACCGTGTTCACCTATGACGTGGTGATCCAGTGCAGCTCCACGATCGACATCGGCGCTCACTGCGTGTTCGGGCAGGCGACCCTGATCGTCGACGGCAGCCATCGCTTCCAGGACCTCGACCGGCCGATGCTCGAGCAGGGCTACGCGCTGCGCCCGGTGACGATCGCCGATCACGCCAACGTGATGACCAAGTGCACGGTGATCGCGGACATCGGCGAGCGGACGTTCGTCGGCGCCAACGCCGTCGTCACCCGGCCGCTGCCGGCCTTCTGCGTCGCGGTCGGGGCCCCGGCGCGCGTGATCGACTACTTCGGACCGCCGGGCGGAGCGCCGCCCGAGCTGGCCGAACGCTCCGCGAAGGCGAAGACGGCGGGTTGAAGCGGCGGCGGGTGTCCCGCGGCGGCGGCATCCCAGGCGGAGAGGAAGTACGGGGCGATCTGCTGGCGCCAGTGCAGCGACGCGCGATCCCACACGATCGGCCCGATCCATGGCGTGCGACGCGGCACCCAGCTCGCCAGCACCGCAGAGCGGCGACCCCCCGCCGGAACCGCCGCCGCGCTGGCGAACATCCGGTGAAACCATGGCGCCACGTCGGGATGAAGCTCACAGAACCGCCATTCGCTGACCGCCAGCCGGGGCGCCCGCACCTGCCAGTCGGCGACCGTCATCGACCGCCAGTGGTCGACCACGGCGCGGCGGTTGAGCATCACCCTCAGACCGTGCTCCCGGGCGCGGTAACCCCAGTCGAGGTCCTCGTAGCCGTAGGGCAGCCGCTGCTCGTCATAGCCGCCGACGCGCTCCAGGAAGCTGCGCTTGATCGAGCAGTTGGCGCTGTACACGTGGGCCCAGCTCGCGTGCTCGCCGGTGATGCTGGGATAGTCGAACTGGACGCCGTGATCGAGCCACTTCATGAACGCCGTCACCTTCAGGCCCGGGGCCCAGCGCACCAGCCCCACCACCGTCACCTCCTCGGCCGGCAGCCGGCGGTGCCAGGCCAGGTGCTCGGAGACGAGTCCGGGCGCGGGCACGGTATCGCTGTCGCTGAACAGCACCACGGGCCCGCGGGCGGCCCGCCACCCGGTGTTGCGGTTGGCCGAGGCGCCCGGCACCGCGCCGGTCAGCACCCGCGCGGCGCCCGGGCGAGCGCCGACGATCGCGCGGATGCCGTCGGGATCCGGCTCGGCGACGTCAGCCACCACCAGCACTTCAAAGCTCCCGGGCGGTGCGGTCTGCCGAGCGTAGCCGTCCAGGACCCGCTTCAGGACCGGATGGTTGCCGAGCGCGGGCAGCACGACGGTGAGCTGCGGGTCAGCCACCGGTGAAGCATCGCACGGTGTCCGCCAGGTCAGCCGCGGGCGTCGCGCTGCGGTTTGACCCCGTCCGAGAGGAGGCCGAACTGCGGGACTACCTCGGCCCCGGCTTCGAGCTCGGCCGGCTGCATCACCACCGGGAGCAGGTGCACGCGGAGTTCGCGGCCGCGGCTGGCGAGGCGGCCTTCTACCGGACGTCCGTCGCCTACCTGTACGACCTGACCGCGTTCGCGATGACCGCGACCAAGCTTCCGTACCTGCGGGAGCTGACGCGCCACACGCCAGCCGGCGCACGGGTGCTCGACTACGGGTGCGGGATCGGCTCGGACGGCCTGACGCTGCTCGAGGCCGGCTACCGCGTTGAGTTCGCCGACTTCGCCAACCCGAGCACCGAGTACCTGCGCTGGCGACTGCGCCGGCGTGGACTGACCGCCCCGGTGCACGACCTCGACGGCCACGTGCCGGGCGGCTTTGACGCGGCGTACGCGTTTGACGTGATCGAGCATGTCTCGGACCCGGTGGCGTTCCTGCGCGAGCTGGAGGCTCGGGCCCGGCTGGTCGAGGTCAACTTCCTCGGGGGCGCCGAACCGGACCAGCCGCTTCACCACCGGCTGCCGATCGGCGCCCTCCTGCGCCACGCCGCCCGGCACCGGCTGCGCTCCTACCGCGTCCTGCACGGCCGCTCGCACCTGGTCGTCTACGAGTCGGCTGGCGCGTCCGCTCCAGACCGGTGGCTCAACGTGGCCGTGCTCGCCGCGGGACTGGTCCGGCGGGGCGGGCGACGATGACGGCGTGCGGGTCGCCCCGCCAGGCGGCCGTCAGCGCCTGCCGGCCCTCGCGGGTCGCCAGCAACCGTGGGTCCCAGCGAGGCGGCTTCCAGCCACCACCGGGTGGCACGAACAACAGTCGCGGACCATCCAGCACCTCAAAGCCGGCCGCTTGCACCAGCCGCGCCAGCCCGGTGGCGTTGGGCCACCACCACCAGGGCCGGCCGCGCCCGTCCAGCCGCGCCGCGGGCGTCCGCGGGCTGCGCAGCGTCAGCGGCAGGTCGATGCCGTCGACCACCACCAGCGTCTCCCGGCACACGGCGCGAACGCGCTCCAGCGCCCGGACGGGGTCTCGCAGGTGCACCAGCAGGCTGCCGACGTACACGAGATCGAAGTCGCCGAGCTCGCGCTGGTCGAGGTCGTAGACGCTGCGGTCCAGGCGCTGCACTCGAGAGCCCAGTGCACGGCGCGCGATCTCAAACCCCGCTCCCCCGGCCATCCGGTTCGCGATGATCGTCTTGGCGGCCTCGTCGCTGTCCACCGGCCAGTCCCATCGCCGCGGATCCAGGACGTCGATCGCCACCACCTCCCGGGCGCCACGGCGCTCGAGCTCAAACGCCCAGTAGCCGTTGAAGGTGCCGACGTCCAGGCACCGCCGGCCCGCCAGCGACGGCGGCAGGGGGATCCGCGGCGTCACCGGGCGGTGGTCCAGCCAGCCCGGTGTCACCACCCCGGGGGCCAGCTCCAGGGTGTGATACCAGTCGATCGACGCCACCCGGTCGGCCAGCCCCGCGAGCTCGGCCGGATCTGAGCTCATGCCGGCGCCAGGGGACCGCGGGGATCGGCGACCCGGGTGCCGGCCTCGCGCGCGTCATTCCGTTCGGGGGGCCGCGCTCCGAGCGCGCCGGCGCAGGCCAGAACCGCCAGCAGCGGCTCGAGCGGAGCGCGGTAGCGCGTGCCGGAGTCGGCGGTGTAGACGACCGACGCGCCGAGCGCGATCGCGAGCACGCCGAAGACCAGCATCCGGCGCCGCCGCGCTCGCCACAGGCCCAGCAGGGCCAGCGCGAGCACCACGTAATAGGCATCGAGGCCGAGATTCGTGACCAGCCGGCTGCGTCCCTCCAGGCTGACCTCGGTCAGTGAACGCGAACGATGGCGGATGTCCCACAGCCGCGACAGCCCGTTCCAGAAGAACGCCTCCGCCACCGAGGCCGGGTGCGCGGAGATGTAGGCGAGACCGAGATGGATCAGGCGGGCGCGAAACCGCACGTCGCTCAGGGGATGCGCGGGATCGACGAGGTTCGCCACCTCGGGAGGATCCGGCCGCCAGGCGTACGGCCACACCGGATCGTTCGCCGCCTGGGCGTTGAAGGTGCCATACAGGGCGGCATCCTGGAGCGAGATGGGGACGAATCCGTGCAGCACAACCGCGTTGCGCGCCGTCCACGGCGCCACCACCGCCACTGCCACCGCCACCACGATCGCGGTCAGCCCGATCCCCCTCCGCGCGCCCGCGGCGATGCTCCAGGCCACCGGCGCGCCCAGCACCAGGAACTCGGAACTCGGCCGGATCAGCATCGCGACCCCGACCAGGGCACCGCACAGCATCGCGCGCCGGGCCGACGGCGCCCGCGTGAAGATCACGACCAGGACCGCCAGCGTCAGCGGTGTGGCCAGCGACTCGGAGTACAGGAGCTCCTCGTACTGCCACGCCAGCGGGTACATCGCCACGACCAACGCGGCCGCGATGGCCACCCGCGGACCGAACAGCCGCCGCGCCAGCAGCCAGCTCAGGCCGATCGTCACCGCCCCCAGCGGCACCTGCAGCAGGCGCACCGCGAACGGGTGGTGGCCCAGCAGCGCGTACCACACCCCGACCCAGGCCGGGTAGCCCGGAGCCTTCCAGGCGCCGGCGTGCAGGATGCCGTAGGGCACCCGGGTCCAGAACCAGTGCCCCTGCGCGATCAGCCATCCCTCGGCGTCGTATTCGGTCTCGTCCCCCGCCAGCCGGGCGTGACGGGTCGCGAACGCATAGGCGATCCGGACCGCCACGCCCAGCGTGATCGCGCCGAGAAGTGCCCATCGCGCGCGCCGGTTCGCTCGGGCGGCCGCGTCGCCGCCCGTCTCACGGCTCGCCGCCGGCGTCTGCGTCTGATCAGCTGCTGCGTTCAATGGCGGGCAGTGTCCCTCGTTTGGACGCCGTCCGTTCGCCCCGGCCGCGCACGGCTGTCGGTAGCCTCCCGCCCCGTGTCGGTACAGGCAGGCGTGCAGCTGCCGGCGGAGGACCGTCCGCCGGGCAAGATCATCTTCGTCGACGACAAGACCCGCATGAGCGAGCTGCACCGGCGGGGCCTGCTGGCCTCGCGCAAGTTCCAGCCATGACGCCGGCGGTCACCGGCGAGCGCGTGGTCACGAGCTGGGGCGGGTTCAACCCCACCTGGCAGCGCCACGTCGCGACCTATCGCCTATGCGCCGAGCTGCTCCCGGGCGGACGCGTGCTCGACGCCGGCTGCGGCGTCGGGCACTCCTTTGCCGCACTCGCCCCACGGGAGACGGTCGGCGTGGACATCGACCGGCGTTCGCTGGCCGGGCAGGCGCGGGAGACCCATGTCGCGGACATGCGCGCGCTGCCGTTCGCCGCCGCGGCCTTCGATTCCGTCCTGTCGGTGCAGGCGATCGAGCACGTGCCCGATCCCGCGACGGTGCTGCGGGAGTTCGCGCGGGTTCTGCGCCCCGGCGGCGTCGCCGTGCTCGTGACCCCCAACCGGCTCACGTTCGCGCGTCCCGACGAGGTGATCGACCCCTACCACTACTTCGAGCTCGATCCCGCCCAGCTGCGACGGTTGTGCGAGGCGTCGTTCGAGCAGGTGGAGCTCCTCGGCCTGTTCGGCTCCCCCCGCTTTGATGAGTTCGTGTCGCGTGAGCACGCCCCCCTGGACTCGCTGCTGGCGCGTGACCCCTGGCGTCTGCGCCGCCTGGTCCCGCGCTCGCTGCGTCAGCGCCTGTACGACCTCATGCTGGGCCGCAACCGGCGCTGCGCTGACCCATTGGCCGCCGCGATCTCCCCCGATGACTTCTTTCTCGCCACCGAGGATGTGGAGCGGGCGTTTGATCTCGTCGCCGTCTGCCGCCGACCCCGGACGGACACGCCGCGGTCCGGCGCCGTGGACTGACCACAGCGCAGATCACGACGCCGGCACCGTCAGCGCCCGGGGGGCGTAGACCACGAGGCCGGTGTCCGTGTACGCCGGCCGCCGGCCCGCCAGGCACCCCAGCCACCGCTCCGCGCCGGTCTCGGTCGCCGCCGCGGTCTGGATCACCACCCAGCCGCGGTGCGCTCGCCGTCGCACCGCCGGGCAGCTCTCCGCTTCGCCGAGCAGCGTCACCGGGTGAGCCAGGCGCGCGCCGGTCAGCACGGCGATCTCCACCGGACCGATCGCGACCGGCTGATTCCCGTGGCGAAACGACGATCGTCCCTGCAGCCAGCGGACCACTCCGGCGTCGAACAGGCCGGCCCCGGCGTGGCCCGGCATGAACCCGTTGACGGGCAGCGCCAGCGCCGCGAGCGAGCCGGCGATCGCCCCGGCCGTGAGGACCGCCACGCCGCCGTGGGTCAATCGAGCCGGCACGGTCTGACGCCGGCGCCGTGGCCGGCGAGGACCGATCGCCTCGGCCGCCAGGCCGGCTGCGGCGCCCACCGCCGCCGCGAGCAGGAGCGAGCTCGGCGAGGGCGCGGCGGGGAATGCCAGCCCGAGATCGCGATCGAGGTTGACTCCCAGCGCCAGGGCCAGCACGAGCACCGGCGGCCACGGCGCGTAGCGGCCCGCGATCGCCACCGTCACCCCGGCGGCGAGCACGCCGGCCAGCAGGTATCGCGTGGCCCCCACCGCGAGCGTGGTGTTGGTGGCGATGCCGGTGTACGGCGCCGCCGCCCAGGCCAGCCAGGCCGCCAGCACGATCACCGCCGCCCCGGTGGTTGCCGCGCGCCGCGTCCACAACGGCGCCAGCGCCGCGCCGGCGAGCAGGACCAGGCCGCCGGCGAGGGCCCGGCCGTAGGCGCCGAGACGACCACCCAGCGTCGCGCCGGGGTGGCTCAGCAGCGAAGCGTGGATCGCGTGGAACGCCGGCGGGATGGGGTCTCCCCACGGCGTCGTCGACAGCGGCCACAGCGGTGCGCCGTGATCGATCAGGTTGCGCAGATACCAGATCCCCCCGGTCACCAGCGCGATCGCGACCGATGCGAGCAGCGGCCGGGCGAGACCTCTGAGCCGGGCGCGGCAGCTCCAGCCCCCGAGCACCAGCGCGAGCACGGCGAGCGGTATCACGGTGGTCTTGATCCCGGCGGCCACGCCGGCCGCCACCACGGCGACGGCCAACAGCCCCGGCCGGCGCCGGGCGCCGGCGACCAGCGCCGCCGACGCGCCCAGCCAGGCCATCGCCGGCAGGTCGGTGTTCGGGCCCGGCAGCTGGACCACCACGAGCGGCAGCGTCGCCAGAGCCGCGGCGGCGAGCCACGCCACTCGCGCCGGGACGTCGAGCTCGGCCAAGCCGGTTCGCACCGATACCGCGAGCAGGATCAGCGTGGCGGGCGTCATCAGCACTGCCGGGACCAGCGTCCGGGCCAGCCCCACGGCCCAGGTGATGAGCAGCTCGTAGGTGTTCGGGTAGTTGGCATAGGGCAGCTGCTCGTTGACCGCCACCAGTGATCCCGGGCGGCCGTTGTGAACCCAGTCGACCGGCAGCGCCAGGTGGTCGGTGAGGGCATCCAAGCCGAGCACGGGATGGCGCAGCACCCAGATCCCGTAGCCAACGCACGCCCCGGCCAGCGCCGCGCGGGCGGCCCGGCCGGCGGGTGACAGCCGCCACCACCACGCGGCGAGCTGGCGCCCGGCCGATGGACCCGAGGCCGCGACGACGCGTAGCGTCACCAGCCATAGCGCCACCGATGCCGCGGTGAGCGCAACGGGGTCGGCCCCCAGCCCGGCCAGACCCAGCCCGAGCGTCGACGCGGCCGCAGCGGCGGTGGCGAGGGCGACGGCGGCCAATACCCGCAGCAGCCCGGCCGGCACCGCGGTTCCGGCCGCGCGCCAGCCCGCCGCGGCCAGCGCCGCCAGCGATCCGCACAGCAACAGCGCGTCGATCAGCACAGCTCGCGGTAGAGCGCGAGGTAGCCGTCGGTGCAGCGATCGGCGGAGAAATCGGTGGCGCGCTCGCGGCAGCGAAGCGCCGTCTCGGGGCTCGCGCTGAGCTCCATCGCCTCCAGCAGGGCGGTGGCCAGGGCCGCCGCGTCGAGACGGTCAAAGCGCCGGCCCACCGCGGGGCGATCGATGATCTCCGGTATGCCTCCGTCGTCGTAGCCGACCACCGGCGTCCCGCAGGCCAGGGCCTCCGCCAGCACCAGCCCGAACGCCTCCGAGGGGGCGGGCAGCGCCGCCACCCATGCGGTCGCGTAGGCGCGGGCGAGCACCGCCCGGTGGTCGAGATCGAGCCACTGCACGCCGGGCGCATCGGCCCGGACTCCCGCTCGCCACGCCTCCCGCATGTCCCGCGGGCGTGACAGGACCAGCTGCGCATCGGGCCGCTCACGCCGGATCAGCCCGAAGGCCTGCACCAGCAGGGCAACGTGCTTGCGCGGATCGTGGGCCGCCGCGCTGCAGATGATGGTCGGGTGAGGTGACCGGGGAGCGCCGGGCCGGAACGCGGCGAGATCCACCCCCGGCTGGATCACCCGGGCCTGGTAGCCGAGCCATCGCTCGAACGCCGCGGCCGCGTGATGGCTCAGCGCCACCACCGCATCGCAGCCAGCCAGCGCGGCACGCAGCACCTCGAAACGGTGGCGTTCGCGCAGCCACTTGCCGTCCGGAATGCCGAGATAGGACAGGATCGCCGGCCGGCCCGTACGCCGGCGCCAGCGTGCCGCGGCCAGCGCGTCGGTCGGGTAGATCGCGTGCGTGACGTCGTAGTCGCGCGCCCGCAGTGCCGCGTAGGTGAGCGGCACGTGGGTCATGTAGGGCTCGTACATCCGCGCCAGCAGGCGGCCGTGGGGAGGGCGCGGGAGGCGGAGGATTCCCAGCCCGTCCTCGACGCTGCGGCGCGGAGGCCCGGGATGGCTGGTGATCAGCCGGGGCCGCTGACCGCGGGCGAGCAGTCCGTCGCCGAGATCGCGCACGAAGCGCTCCCCGCCCCGGCGGACCTCGGGCCAGAAGCAGGGGCTCAGCAGCGCGACCCGCAGGGAGGTTGGGGGCGCCACCGCCGTCTAGTGGGTCTCGGTGGGGCCCACTACACAGGACGCCGCGACTGGAGCCCGCAGAACCAGTCGTTCATCGGCCGGCGCTGGGGCGGGTGGAACAGGCCGCGGGTGCGGATGCCGCCGAAGCCCGCCGTTCGCAGCCACGCTCGCAGCGTGGCCCGGTTGGGATACCACCAGTTAAAGCTCGTCTCGAGCGTCTGCATGCGGGCCACCGGCCGGCGGGGATGCAGTACGGACAGTGGCACCGAGACCGCCTCGAGCTGGTACAGCTCACCACCGGACGTGAGCGAGCCCAGGATCCGCTCGAGCGCACGCACCGGGTCACGGAGGTGAATCAGCAGCGCGCCCATGAACGCGATATCGACCGGACCGCCGATCGTCACCGGCGTCAGGTCCAGGACATCGCAGACGACTCGCGTCACGCCGGATTGCAGCAGCTCGGAGGCGCACCCGAACCCTCGGCCGAGCACCACGTCGAACTGCTTGGCCTCGCGCTCGATGAGCTCCCGGTGATTCGGGGGAACCTGCGCCAGCTCGACCGCTCCGAGGTCGATCGCCACGACCTCGGCGCCGCGGCGCTCGAGCTCGAAGGCCCAGAATCCGTCGAACGTTCCCACGTCCAGGGCGCGCTTTCCGCTCAGGTCGTCGGGGAGCAGCCGTGGCGCCACCCTGCGCAGATCGATCTGACCCGGGGTCAGCACCCCCCCGGGCAGCTCGAGGGTGTGATACCAGGCGGCGTTGCCCGCCACCGCCGCCAGCGCCTGCGCCCGCTGGCTCGGCGGCGCCGGAGGACCGCCCGCCGCCGCCGTCGATCCCGGGTGCGGGCTCATCAGCGGTGAGGCTACCGCGCTCGCGGCCGGAGATAGCCGAGCGCCTCGCGTACCAGCGCGCCTTCCAGCCACCACGTGGCCACCAGCGTGACGAGCGCGTAGGCCGCGAGCTCCGCTGCCGCGCGGGTGGCCCCACCCCCGGCTGACGCCGCGCGGATCGCCAGCACCACCACCACGGCCGGGAGCGTGGGGACGATCGCGCGGACCGCATGCGTGACGAGCCCGAACCCCTCGAACAGCTGAGCCAGGTACCAGGCGCGGAACACGAGATGCACGCCGGCCCCGACGGCGATGCCGATGGCCAGGCCGGTCAGCCCGTCGCTGAACAGCAGCGGCAGCCCCGTGGCCAGCAGCGCCCCGGTCGAGACGACGCTCGCGACGGCGATCGGCCGGGTCCGGTCCCGGGCCCGGAAATAGTCGTCCCAGTTGAAACCGACCTGGCTGATCGCGGCGACCACACCCGTGATCTGCAGCAGCGTCACCGCCGCGCGCCACTTCTCGCCGAGCGCGTACCGAACCAGATCCCCGGCGAACAGCGCCAGACCGACCCCGAACGGCATCCCCCACATGAGCGCGAGCCGGTTGGACTTCACGAACGACTCCCGCAGCAGATCGAGCCGAGTCTGGATCGCGCAGATGGCGGGGTACAGCGTGCCGCTGACGAGATCGTCGACCCGGGTCGTGAACGCGCTGATGTTGGCCGCCAGCGCCAGCGCGCCGACGCCGGCCAGCCCCAGCTGCGCGTTGGTGGCGATCGTGGTGACGTTGGCCAGCAGCACCGCCGACGCGGTGGCGACGAAGATCGGACCGGAGAACTTCGCATAGACCCGCAGCGCGCCGCGGTCATAGCGCCATGCGAGCCGGAACGGACACGTCAGCAGGGCGGCCAGGGCTCCAGCCCACGCCCCTGCGACCACCCCGATCGCCAGCGCCCAGTACCCCAGCCCCGCCACCGCCAGCCCGATCGCGACCACGAACCCAACCACGGGCTCGATCGCCCCCAGCGAGCGCTGCCGGGAGAAGTTCATCTTGCGGTAGTAGATCCAGAACGGCGCCTGCAGCGCGTCGGCCACCAGCACGGTGAGGAGCACGACTCCCGGCGCCACCAGGTTCCAGTGGCCATACACCACCGCCACCACCGGCAGGGCGGCGGCGATCGGAACCATCGCCGCGGCGGTGATCACGAGCTCCAGGGTGAACGCCCGCTGAAACGCGAGCTCCTGATCGACGTCGTCCTGCTGGAGGTACTTGTCGCTGATGCCGACGACCTTGAGCTGGGCGAGGACGCCCAGCGAGACCACCAGCACGCCCCAGACGCCGTAGTCGGAGCGGCTCAGCAGCGCCGCCAGCACGAACCCGCGGATCAGGGCGAGCGCGCTCAGGCCGACGTCGTAGGCGCCGTTGACCATCACCCCGCGGGCGGCGTAGGCGCGCAGGGAGCGCCCGCCGGTGTCGATGCTCCGCTCCGTCGCCGGAGCCGGCGCCCGCCCCGAGGCCGCCAGGTCCGCGCCGAGCGCCTCCTTGGTCGTGTGCGGCACGACCGCGATCGTACCGGTGGCATCTAACCTTCAGCGCGCTTTGAGTAGGCGGCCCAGCGTGTCGGTTGTCGTCCCGTTCACGGGCTCCGACGAGCAGCTACAGCGTCTGCGCGCCGAGCTCGAGCGGCTGGCGGTGCGGTCGGGCGACGAGCTGATCGTCGCCGACAACCGGCCGGGCGCCGGCCGGCCCGCGGACGGCGCAACCGCCCCGGTCGGGGGCGAGCCCACCGGCAGCGGGTCGGTGCGGGTGGTGCCCGCCGCCGGGCTGTGCGCTCCAGGCTATGCCCGCAACCGGGGGGCGGAGGTGGCGAGTGGCGAGTGGCTGCTGTTCATCGACGCTGACGTGCGGCCGGTGTCAGAGCTGCTCGACCGCTATTTCGAGCCCGCGCCCGCTTGTGGGACCGGATTGCTGGCGGGGGCGATTCTCGACCGGCCGGGCAGCCGGCGGTTCGCCGCCCGCCACAGCGCCGCCCGCGGCCAGATGGGTCACGCCGTCACGCTCGGGCGCCGCGGCTCGCCGTACGCTCAGAGCGGCAACTGCGCCGTGCGCCGGGCTGCCTTCGACGCGGCCGGCGGCTTCGAGGAGCGGGCTCGCAGCGGCGAGGACGCGGATCTGTGCTTTCGCCTCGCCCAGCTCGGGTGGGAACTGGAGTTGCGCCAGCAAGCCGTGGTCGAGCACCCCACCTGCGCCACGCTGAGCGCGCTGCTGGTTCAACTCGCGCGTCACGGGAGCGGCGCGGCGTGGCTGAACCGGCGCTACCCCGGCGAGTTTCCGCCCCCCACCCTGCGCGAGCTGACCGGCCGCGTGGCCCGAGCGGCGGCCGCCGGGACCACCGCGCTGAGGCGGCGCCGGCCCCGCGCGGCGGCCGGGGCGCTGCTCGAGCTGCTCACGACGTGCACCTTTGACCTGGGCCGGCTGCGCTCCAACCGCCCCTCGCCCGGCGGATGAGCCCATAGCATGCGGCCGGTGCCCGAACCGCTTGTCTCGGTGGTCGTCTCGACCTACAACCGCCCCGAGCGCCTGGCCCGGCTGCTCGCCAGCCTGCGGGCTCAGACCCTCCCCCGCCAGCGCTTCGAGGTCGTGGTCGTCGACAACGGTTCCGGCCCCTCGACGGCACGGGTGCTGGCGGACGAGCCGGCGCTCGTGACCGTTCGCCACGAGCTCCCGCTCGGCCCCGCCGCGGGCCGCAACGCCGGCTGGCGACTGGCCCGGGCGCCGCTGGTGGCGTTCACCGACGACGACTGCGCTCCCGAGCCCGGCTGGCTGAGCGCCGCACTGGCGGTCGCCGCCTCCCATCCCGGGGCGGTGGTTCAAGGACGCACCCGCCCCGACCCGGCCGAGCTGGGGGACGTCGGGCTGCTGTCGCGTACCGTCGAGGTGGACCGGCTCGGCCCGCAGTACGAGACCTGCAACATCTTCTATCCCCGCGAGCTGCTGGAGTCGCTGGGCGGCTTTGACGAGAGGTTCGGTCTGCAGCCCGCCGGCGAGGACACCGACCTGGCGTGGCGCGCGATCGAGTCCGGCCGCGTGACCGTGTTCGCGCCCGACGCGGTCGTTTGCCACGCCGTGCAACGACTCGGGGTCAGAGGCAGCCTCGGCGTGGCGGGCCGCTGGACGGCCGGGATGCGCGTGTTCGCCGAGCACCCCCAGGTCCGCTCCACGCTCTACCGGCACACGTTCTGGAACGTGTGGCACTACCTGCTGTGGCGATCCGTGCTGTCGCTGCTGGCTCCCGCGTGGCTGCGCCGGATGCTGCTGACCATGCACGTGATGCAGTTGCGCCGGCGGGCCCGCACGGCCGGCGCAGGGGTCTGGGCGATTCCGTTCCTGCTCGTGCACGACCTCGTGGAGAGCTGGGCCATCGCCCGCGGGGCGCTGCGATACCGCACGCTGGTGTTGTGACAGCCGCAGCTCCGTGGTCTGTTTGCTGCGAACTTCGCACCAAACAGACCACGGAGCATGCCGTGTCCGGTCGCTTCGGCCCGGCCGTAATCGCGACGGCGTAGTCTTGAAGACATGTTCGGACTACGCAACAAGACATCGATGGTTGACTCCTCCTCCGCGCTTCCCGGCCGCGAGCAGGAGATTGCCGTGGCGGACCGCCACGCCGTGCTGGGAACCCCGATGAAGCCGCCGTTCCCCGACGGCTTTGAGCAGGTCATCGTCGGCATGGGCTGCTTCTGGGGGGCCGAGAAGGTCTTCTGGCAGGCACCCGGGGTGTACACGACCGCGGTCGGCTACGCCGGCGGCATCACCCCCAACCCCACCTACGAGGAGACCTGCACCGGCCGCACCGGTCACACCGAGGCCGTCCTGGTCGTGTTCGATCCGGCCAAGACCTCCTACGAGGAGATCCTGCGGCTGTTCTGGGAGAACCACGACCCCACGCAGGGGATGCGCCAGGGCAACGACGTCGGCACCCAGTACCGCTCGGCGATCCTCTGGACCACCGAGGCGGAGCGCCAGGCGGCCGAGACATCCCGCGCCGCCTACGGCGATCGCCTGCGGGCCGCGGGCTTTCCCGAGATCACGACCGAGATCGCCCCGGCCGGGACGTTCTACTACGCCGAGGACTACCACCAGCAGTATCTGCACAAGAACCCGTGGGGCTATTGCGGTCTCGGCGGGACCGGTGTCAGCTGCCCGGTGGGGCTCGGCGCCGCGGCGACGGAGTAGGCGCCGAACGTCGCGCTAGCGGATTCCCCCGAGCGAATCCGCGCCGGCGGACCCGCCGGCGACCGCGGGGAGGATCGTCACCTCGTTGCCGTCCTGCACCTCGGTGTCCAGACCGTCGAGGAACCGGATGTCCTCGCCGTCGACGTAGACGTTGACGAACCTCCGCAGCCCACCGTCCTCGGCAATCCGGCTGCGGAGCTCGCCGTAGCGTTCGTAGAGGGCGTCGAGCACCTCGCCGACGGTCGAGCCGTCGACGCTGGCCTGCGCTTCGCCCTCGGTGGCGGCCCGCAGCTGGGTGGGAATCTTGACGCTTACGGCCATTGCATGCCGGAGTCTATGTCAGGGCTCCGACGTGCTCGCTCGCGCGGTCAAACGACGCCACGTTCGGCTCGATTTCCCACGTCTCGAACGTGCCGCGCGCGCAGTCCAGCGTCTTCAGTCCTTCACCGGTGATGTAGACCACCACGCGCTCGTCGGGATCGATGTCGCCGCGCTCGGCCAGCTTGGCCAGGACCGCGGTGGTGACCCCGCCGGCCGTCTCGGTGAACACGCCAGTGGTCTGCGCCAGGAGCTTGATGCCCGCTCGGATCTCGTCGTCGGTGACCGAGTCGATCGATCCCCCACTGCTGCGGGCCAGATCCAGCGCGTACGGGCCGTCGGCGGGGTTGCCGATCGCCAGCGACTTGGCGATCGTGTCGGGCTTGACCGGACGGCAGAAGTCCTGGCCGGCGGCGAACGCGCTGGCCACCGGCGAGCATCCGGTCGCCTGGGCGCCGTTGAACACCGGCCGCTTGCCCTCGAGCAGCCCGAGCTCGATCCACTCCTCAAAGCCCCGCGCGACCTTCGTGAACAGCGACCCCGAGGCGATCGGGCAGACCACCCGGTCGGGCAGCGCGAAGCCGAGCTGCTCGGCGGTCTCGTAGGCCAGCGTCTTGGAACCCTCGGCGTAGTACGGACGCATGTTGATGTTCACGAACGCCCAGTCGTGCTCGCCTGAGAGCTCGGTGCAGAGGCGGTTGACGTCGTCGTAGTTGCCTCGCACGGCCACCAAGTTGGTCCCGTAGATGCCCGTGGCGAGCACCTTCTGCTCCTCGAGGTCGGACGGGATGAACACGTAGGACTCCAAGCCGGCCGCCGCCGCGTGCGCCGCGACCGCATTGGCGAGGTTTCCCGTCGACGCGCACGCAATCGTCTCGAAGCCGAGCTCGCGCGCCCGCGCCAGCGCCACCGAGACCACTCGGTCCTTGAACGAATGCGTCGGGTTGGCGGCGTCGTTCTTGATCCACACGTCCTTGAGCCCGAGGTGCTCGGCGAGGCGATCGGCTCGCAACAGCGGGGTCCACCCGGCCTGCAGGAAGCCGCGCGGGGGTGCCTGCACCGGCAGGAAGTCCCCGTAGCGCCACAGCGAGTGCGGCCCGGCCTGGATCCGGCGCTTCAGCGCCGCGGGATCGAGGTCATCGCGCGAGGCGTAGGCGACCTCGAGCGGGCCGAAGCACTGCTCGCAGACGTACCTCGCGTCAAGCGGGTAGGTGGTCTTGCATTCCTTACAGCGAAGCGACTCTGGCGGCATATATGAAAAAACCTCCGCCGGGGTCTGTGGGTCGGAGGTCCGTGAAACCGCCCTTTCCACATCTCCCAGGCCTTTGTAGTTGGAGCCTGATGGAATTGGCACCGTTCCCTTTCGGGCGGTTGCCGGGGTTTCACAGGGCCATATCCCTTCACCCCTCTGGATGCGTACTGCTATGTGGAGCCGAGTATAGCTGCGGTCGCGGCGCAGCGCCCGATCGTCGCGGCCACGCCACGGGCGCGTAACGACGCGTCGCCGTCGGTGTTCGACAGGGCGATGGGGCCCGCCTCGAGCACCGATCCAGTCGACCGCCTCGAGGCGGTCCTCGGCCTCGAGCCGTCCCGCGTCCCCAGCCGGCGCATGCTGGTGATCGTCAATCCCTACGCCACCACCGTCTCGGATCGGCTCAAGAACCTGGTGGTGTACGCGCTGCGGGGTCGCTACCAGGTCGACGCCATCGATACAGAGGCTCGCGATCACGCCACCGAGCTGTGTCGCGAGGCGGCCCGCCAGGGCTATGACGTCGTCGTCGCGTTCGGCGGCGACGGGACCGTCAATGAGGCGGCCAACGGGCTGGTGGGATCGGCGACTCCGCTCTGCTGCCTGCCGGGCGGACGCACCAACGTCTACTGCCGGATGCTCGGCATCCCGACCGACGTCGTGGACGCAACCGAGTACCTGCTGGGCCTGGCCCACGACTGGCACCCGCGCCACGTCGACGTGGGGCTCGTTAACGACCGCTACTTCCTGTTCTCAGCCGGGGTCGGCCTCGACGCCAGCGTGGTGGAGCAGGTCGACGCCCACCCTCGCCTGAAGGCCCGTCTCGGGGAGTGGTACTACGCGTGGACGGGGATCAGAACGTTCAACCGGCGCTATCTGCTGCGCCCGCCCCGGCTCGAGGCACAGCTCGGCGGCGAGACGGTGGCCGGTGTCACGACGATCGTCCAGAACGCCTCGCCGTACACGTTCTTCGGCCAGCGCGCGGTCCACATGGGCGAGGGTGCGATGCTCGACAGCGGCGATCTCGCCGGCGTCGTGCTCAAGCGCGCCAGTCCGGTCGACATCCCGACCATCACCTGGCGGGCGCTGTCGCGGCGTGCCAGGGTCGTCCGTCATCGCCGGGTGCATCCCTTCAGCGAGCTCCAGCATCTCGAGGTCCGCTCGCTCGATGAGCGACTTCTGCCGCTCCAGGTCGACGGCGACTACATCGGTGAGGTGGGCGAAGCCAGGTTCGAGGCCAAGCCCCACACGATGCTGGTGGTTTCCTAGCCCCGGCCGAGCCTGTCGGTCTGAACACCCGGCCGTCGGGCCCGGGGGGTGATAACCGGCCCGCGTGAGCCTCTGGGCAGTGTGGACGATGACGCCTCGCCCCGGGCCGGCCCGCGCCCCCCGCGGCGTACCCGCGAGGTTCACATCACCTCGCGTGACATGGAGCTGCTCGGCTTCATGGCCGCGCACCGGTTCGTGCTCAGCGACCACGTGCGGACACTTCTCGGCGTCAGCGCCGCGGCGGCCTACGCCCGGCTGCGCATGCTGTGCGGGGCCGGCTATGTCACGCAGGACCGCCAGCTGCACGCCGCGCCCGGCTGGTATCAGATCTCCCGCGCCGGTCTGGGCGTGATCGGTAGCAGCCTCCCGAAGCCGCGCGCCGTCGATCTCCGCTGCCACCGGCACGACATCGGACTGGGGTGGCTGTGGCTCGCCGCTCGCGATGGCGCCTTCGGCCCGGTCCGCGAGGTGATCTCCGAACGCCACCTGCGCTCTCACGACGGTCGCCACCAGGCCCGCGCCGACCGCTACGGAGTCCGGCTGGGCGGGGTCGGGCCGGGCGGGCGCGAGCGGCTGCACTACCCCGATCTGATCCTCGAGATGGGGTCCGGGCACCGGATGGCCGTCGAGCTCGAGCTCTCGTCCAAGTCCCGCCGCCGCCGGGAGGGGATCCTGGCCGGCTACGGGGCCGACGCCCGCATCGACGCCGTCGTTTACCTGGTCGACTCGCCGGCGGTCGGGCGGGCGGTGATGAACTCGGCGTCCCGGCTGGGCCTCTCGTCGCTGATCCACGTGCAGCGGGCGCGGTTCGGGGACGGCGAGCGGGCCGGCGAGCACGCCCCCGCGTTCCAGCCAAGCCGGCGGAGCGATCGGGCACCGGCGGCCGGCGTGACCGCGGACCGAGCCCGGTGAGACCAATGTCGCCCCGCCCCGCCGGCCGCCGCCGATGAAGGACGCGTCACCCCCGCCCCGGCGCCCGTACTGGACGCTCGTGGCGTTCGCGGTGCTGATCGTGCTCCCCGTCTGGTGGGCGGCCGCCGCGATGGTGGCCGCGGGCATCGCCGCGACCACCTTCGTGACGCTGCGGCGGGCCGCCGCGCGGCGCCGCAGCGGCACGACCGAGTCCGCCGACGCGGTCGTGCTCGGCGTGGATGAGCGCGGACGCCCGGTCCATCTCAGCGATCGCCAGCTTGCCGCGCACGGTCTGATCCTCGGCGCGAGCGGGGCCGGCAAGTCGACGACCCTGCTCGGGATCCTGTGTGACCAGATCGGTCGCGGTCGCCCCGTGGTGGCGATCGACCTCAAGGGCTCGCCCGCCTTTGCCCGTGAGCTGCAGCGGGCCGCGGAGCTGGCCGGCCGTCCCTTCCGGCTCTGGACCCCTGACGGCCCCAGCCACTGGAACCCGCTCGCGCACGGCAACGCGACGTCGCTGAAGGACAAGCTGATCGCCACCGAGCGGTTCACCGAGCCCCACTACCAGCGTGCCGCTGAGCGCTACGTGCAGACGGTGATCCAGGTCCTGCACGCGGCGCGTCCGGGACGCGGCACCCACCTCGGCGAGGTCGTCGAGCTGATGGAACCCCGCCGGCTGTCGGGCCTGCTGCGACATCTCGACGGGTCCTTCTCCAACCGCGTCCAGGACTACCTGGCCGGCCTGACGCCCGATCAGCTGAGCGCGATCCGCGGGCTCGGCACGCGGCTGGCGATCGTCAGCGAATCCGATGCCGGCCCCTACCTCGAGCCCGCTGCGCGTCCCGGTGACACCACGATCGACCTGCGCGCCACGCTCGAGGGCAGCGACGTCGTCGTGTTCAGCCTCAACTCGAGCGTGTACGGCCAGCTGGGGGCACAGCTGGGCACGCTCGTGATCCAGGATCTGGTCAGTCAGGTCGGGCACCGCCTCTCCCTGACCGGGGGTTCGGGCCAGCCGCCGGTGCAGGCGATGATCGCGATCGACGAGTTCTCGGCGCTCGGCACCGACAACCTGCTGGCGCTGCTGGCGCGAGGCCGGGAGGCGGGGGCGTCGGTGCTGCTCGCCACGCAGGAGCTCGCGGATCTCGACCGCGCCTCGCCCGGGTTCCGTGATCAGGTGCTCGGCATCACTTCGGTCAAGCTCGCCCATCGCCAGGACGTGCCCGCCTCCGCTCACACGATCGCGCAGATGATCGGCACCGAACAGGTGTGGGAGGAGACCCGGAGCATCCAGGGCCCGCTCGCGCGGGGCGCGCGCCGCGGCACCCGGCGCCAGGTCGAGCGGTTCATCGTGCACCCCAACGAGATCAAGTCGCTGCGGACCGGCCAGGCGGTGCTGATCACCAAGACCCCGTTGGCCCAGGCCACCCGGCTGTCTGTATTGCCGCTGCGTCGCGGATCGCCGCGGGGCGGGCCGGATGCGGGGCGCTAGCTAGCTAGCCTGGGCTCAGCGTGCCCCCGGCCGCCCTACGGCAGCAGCGCCGGCGATCAGGCCGGCCCTGACCCCGTCATCGAGCCCGCCACCGCCGGCCAGAGCGGCGGCCAGTGCGCCCGCGAATGCGTCGCCGGCGCCGGTGGTGTCGACCACCTCCCGCGCCGGTTCAGCCGGGAGACGGGACACGCCTGACCGGTCGGCGAACACCACCCCGTCGGCGCCCAGGGTGATCACCGCCGACCGAGGTCCCAGCTCGAGCAGTCGTCGCACTGCCGCTTCGGCGTCCTCGAGCGCGTTCGGATCGTCGAGGACGAACTCCACCTCGGGCCGGTTGACCAGCAGCGGGTCCAGTCCGCGCAGCAGCTCGGCCGGGACCGCCTGCGCCGGCGACAGCGTCACCACGGGACGCACGCCGCTGCCGTTGGCCAGCTGCACCGCTGCCGTCACCGAGTCGATCGGCACCTCGAGCTGAGCCAGCATCACGGCGGCGGACGCCAGCGCATCGCTGCTGGCCTCGATGTCGGCCGGACTGAGGCGGACGTTCGCCCCCGGGTCAAGCACGATCGTGTTCTCGCCGTCGGGCGTGACCGTGATGTACGCCGCTCCGGTGGCCACGCCGGGCAGGATCGCGACGAGCTCGGCTCCCACGTCCGCGGCTCCGAGCGCGTCGAGCATGCGCGTGCCGGCGGCATCGTCGCCGACGCGGCCGAGCAGCTGGACCGCGGCGCCGGCAGCCGCCGCGGCCGCCGCCTGGTTGGCGCCCTTGCCGCCGGGCCGCCGGCTCACCCCGCTGGCCGTCAGCGTCTCGCCTGGCGCGGGGGACTTCGGGACGCGCAGGATGACGTCCTCGTTGATGGACCCGACGACGAGGACGGAGCCGCCGCTCAAAGCATCGCTCGAGGGCGGCTCAGCCGGAGCCGGGGGTGACGCGATAGGCGTCGAAGACGGCGTCGATGTTGCGCAGACGGTTGATCGCCTGATCGAGCGTCCGGGTGTCCCCCACCTCGACCACGAACCGGTTCTTGACCATCGGATGGTTCACGGCGCAATGCGCGTCGAGGATGTTGATCCCGGCCTCGGCGAAGGTTCTCGACATGTCCTCGAGCAGCCGGTGGCGATCCCAGCCGTCGACCTCGATCTCGACTCGGAACGAGGTGTCGGCGTCGCCGTCCCAGGAGACCTGAGTGAAGCGGTCGGGATCCTTCTTGAGCACCACCACATTGGGACAGTCCTCGCGATGGATGGTGATTCCCCGTCCCAGCGAGATGTAGCCCACGATCGGATCACCCGGCACGGGCCGGCAGCACTTCGCCAGGCGCAGCATCACCTCGTCGATTCCCTCGACCGCGATCCCGTAGCGCGAGGAGGATGTGGTGGGCCGGGTGCGGCGCCGGTTGGTCTGCAGCAGGTCGTCGGCGGCCGTCGGCTCAGATTCGGCCGCCTCGCCCTGCTTGAGGCGCTGCATGACCTTGTTGACGACGACCTTGGGGGAGATCTTGGCCCCCCCGAGCGCGATGTAGAAGTCGTCGCCCTTGCGGAAGCCCATCTCCCGGATGACGTCGGCGAGCAGCGGCGAGCCGACCAGCTTCTGGGCCGGGAGGCCCTGCTTCTTGAGGTGCTCCTGGAGCAGCTCACGACCGGTGTGCTCGGTGTCACGCCGTGACTCGGCCTTGAACCAGGCCTTGATCTTGTTGCGGGCGCGGGTGGTCTTGACCAGCGCCAGCCAGTCCCGTGAGGGCCCGCGCTCACGCTTGGAGGTCAGGACCTCGACGATGTCGCCCGAACGCAGCTGGTAGGAGAGCGGCACGATCTTGCCGTTGACCTTGGCTCCGACGCAGCGGTGGCCGACGTCGGTGTGGATCTCGTAGGCGAAGTCCAGTGGCGTGGCGCCGGCGGCGAGCGACTTGACCTCGCCCTTGGGCGTGAACACGAAGACCTCGTCCTCGAACAGGTCGACCTTGAGGGTCTCCATGAATTCACGCGGGTCGTTGAAGTCCTGCTGCCAGTCCACCAGCGAGCGCAGCCACTTGAGCTTGCCGTCCTGGTCCTGGGGTCCGAGGGAAGTGTCGTTCCGGGTCCCGGGCGCCCGGCGGGCAGCGCCCTCCTTGTAGATCCAGTGGGCGGCGATCCCGAACTCCGCCAGGTCATGCATCTCGCGGGTCCGGATCTGGATCTCCAGCGGCCTGCCCTCGGGACCGATCACCGTGGTGTGCAGCGACTGGTACATGTTGAACTTGGGCATCGCGATGAAGTCCTTGAAGCGGCCCGGCAGCGGCTTCCACAGCGAATGGATCAC
Source organism: uncultured Solirubrobacterales bacterium (assembly GCA_963792735.1). Classification (GTDB taxonomy): domain Bacteria; phylum Actinomycetota; class Thermoleophilia; order Solirubrobacterales; family Solirubrobacteraceae; genus Palsa-465. The sequence goes on from CAWBXK010000003.1 coordinate 357,805, forward strand.
GCCCACGGCGCCGTAGGTGTCCTTGACCGAATCGACGATCACCCGCATCGCGGTCAGGTCGTAGATCTCGTTGAACTCGCGGCCCTTCTTGGTCATCTTCGAGTAGATCGAGTAGAAGTGTTTGGCGCGGCCTGAGATCTCGGCGTTGATGCCCAGCTCGCCCAGCTCCTTGGCCACATACTCGCCGGCCTGGTTGACGTAGCGCTCGCGCTCGCCGCGCTGCTGGGCCACCAGGCCCTTGATCTCGTTGTACTTGCGCGGGTGCAGCGTCTGGAAGGCCAGGTCCTCGAGCTCCCACTTGATCGCGTGGATCCCGAGCCGATGTGCGATCGGGGCGTAGATGTCGAGCGTCTCACGCGATTTTTCGATCTGCTTCTGCTTCGGCATCGCGGCGATCGTGCGCATGTTGTGCAGACGGTCGGCGAGCTTGATCAGGATCACCCGGATGTCGGTGGCCATCGCCACGACCATCTTGCGGTAGTTCTCGGCCTGCGCCTCGTCGCGGGACTGGAAGGTCAGCCCCGTCAGCTTGGTGACGCCGTCGACCAGGCCCGCGATCTCATCGCCGAACGCCGCGGCGACCTCGGTCAGCGACGCGCTGGTGTCCTCGACGGTGTCGTGCAGCAGGGCGGCGCACAACGTCTCGGTGTCGAGCCGCATGCCCGCGCAGATCTTGGCCACGCCGACCGGATGCGTGATGAAATCCTCGCCGGAGCGCCGGCGCTGGTCAGCGTGGTGCGCGCAGGCATAGACGAAGGCCTGCTCCACCCGGTCGCGGTCGATCGCGCTGGCGGCCTGATCGGCGTGCTCCTCGACGATCGCGAACAGGTCACCGAGCAGGCCCTGCTCCAGCGTCGACAGCCCGGCCCGCTCCACGGGGCTGCGGCCGTCCGGAGCACTGATCCCGTCCACCGGGACGCGCGTCGCCGCCAGCGCGGTGCTCGCGCCGGTGGGGGCGCCGTTGGATTTGTCCCCGACGCCACGGTCGGCCACCACCTGGTCGCCGCGAGCGAGGGCCCGGGTCAGACGCTTGGCGGGTGGTTTGCGTGGCTCAGAAATCGTCGTCCGTCCTCATATTGCTGTGTATATACCCTGTAGGACGGCGAGTGCTCGAGCGCTGTGGGCGCTCGGCCCGCGATCGCCAGGGCCGGCAGATCCCGGTCGAGGCTGACGAGCTCGAGCTCCGCCAGCACCCTGACCAGTCTCCCGGCCAATCGTGGTGACCGACCGTGCGGACCGGTGCCGCGGAGCAGTCGCTCGAGCTCCTCGCCGGCCGCCCGGCCCAGGTCCCTCAGGGACCGGTACAAGGCGACGAGCGAAGCACGGAGTCTGTACTCCAGCTCGTGGATCTGCTCTGCAAAGCGTAGCTCAGGTTCGCCCCAGGCCAGATGGGCGAACCCGCCCGCGCCCAGCAGCCGCTCCCGCCCGCACGGGCCGGTGGGGGGATCCAGCGCGACCAGGTGGCGAAACCGCGGCGCCAGCGACGGATCGCGTTCCAATGCCTGATAGCACGCGAGCGAGAACCCGCCGACGCGGGTGCGTAGACCGTCGAGTCGGCGCGGAACGTCGGCGCACACCGCCAGCACGGGCCCCTCGCCGGCGACCGCGTCGCTGAGGACGGCCAGCGGGCTCTCGCCGCGACGGTCGAGGATCGTCCGCGCCACCGCGGGTGACAGATCCGCTGCCGACGGCGGGTCGAGTGGCGCCTCCAGCTCGCGAAACACGGTTCCGAGGTAGTCGCCGGGCTCGCCGATCACGTCGATCGCGGCCGGGCGGCAGACTTGAGCGTGACGCAGGACCAGCCGCGGCTCCACCGCTCCGTTCCAGGCATTGCGCTCGAGCTTGAAGGTCGCGTCGAGCGGCGCCCCGGCGTCGCCCACTCGGCCGTCGCAGCCGAACGCCACCGCTCGGGCCCGGACGCCTCCCGAGCTGACCGTGAACCGGGCGTGACGCCCCTCCCCCATGGTCCGGACGTCGGTGAAGCGGGCGCCCGGGACCAGCAGGCGCGGCGCCGGATTACCCATCCCGCACGGTTGCAGCGCCTCGAGCTCCTCGGCCAGCCCGAGTCCGAGCTCGGCCCCGGACACGATCGCATCGACGCGCTCGACCGGCTCGAGCATCTCCGGGGTGAGCACCTCGGCGGCGTGCGCCTCGATCGCGGCGCGAAAGGCCTCCAGCCGTTCACGGCGCATGCTCAGCCCGGCGGCGGCGCGGTGGCCGCCGTAGCGTTCGAGGTGGTCGGACGCCGCATGCAGCGCACCGAGCAGGTCAAAGCCCGCAATGCTGCGACCGGAGCCGGTCGCGAGCTCCCCGTCCAGCGCGACCAGGATCGCCGGACGGTGATGATGCTCGACGATCCGCGAGGCCACGATCCCGATCACCCCGGCGTGCCAGTCCTCGCTGGCCAGGACATACGCGGCACGGGGACCGAGCCGCGACACCTGTGCCTCGGCCTCCCACAGGATCCGCTGCTCGACGGCCCGGCGCTCGCCGTTGATGGCGTCCAGCTCGGCCGCGATCTCCCTGGCCCGCTCGGGATCGTCGGTCAGCAGCAGCTCGAGGCCGGGGTCGGGCCGGCGCAGCCGTCCCGCGGCGTTGAGCCTCGGCGCCAGGCGGAAGCCCAGGGTGCTGGTGTCAAGCGCGCTCGGATCGGCCTTGGTCACGCTCATCAGTGCCCGCAGCCCGGGCCTGGCGGTATTGGCGAGGGCGTGCAGGCCCTCGCGCACCAGGCGTCGGTTCTCACCCAGCAGCGGGACCAGGTCGGCCACAGTCGCCAGCGCGACCAGCTCCAGGTCGTCCGTGGCCGTGTCGGCCCCCAGCGCCTGGGCGAGCTTGTAGGCCACGGCCGTACCGCACAGCTGCCGGCATGGGTACGCGCAGACGTCGGGATGCACGAGCGGACAGTCGGGAAGCTCACCGTCGGCGCGGGGTGCGTGATGGTCGGTGATGACGACCTCGACTCCGGCGGCGCGGGCCTCGGCGACCTCGGCCACGGCGGTGATGCCGCAGTCGACGGTCACGATCAGCGCCGTGCCGCGCTCCACCAGCCGATGGATCGTGGCCGCCGCCAGGCCGTACCCGTCGTCGATGCGGCTGGGCAGGAACCACCCCGCGTCGGCGCCCAGCGCGCGCAGGGCGCGGATCATGATCGCGGTGGCGCAGATCCCGTCGACATCGTAGTCGCCGTGGACGGTGATCCTCGTTCCGTTCGCGATGTGGCGCCGGATCGTGGCCAGCGCAAGCTCGATCCCGTCAAACGCCGTCGGATCGTGAGCCTCCCCGGCGGCCAGGAAGCCGCGGGCGAGGTCAGGGTCCCCCAGGCCGCGGCGGACCAGCACCTGGGCGAGCGCGTGGCCGAGTCCGAGCTCACGCTCGAGACCGAGCGCGGCGGTGAGGGAATAGTCGGGGATCTCCAGGCGCGGCGGCGCCGCCGCCGCGAGCAGGGCCTCGGGCATGGCGCCAGGGTAGGCCCCGTCCCAGACGGATCTGGGGGGTGCTCAGAGCCGGATCGCGCCGAGCTCGCCGCGGCGCTCGCGGCGCAGACCTTCGAAGTACACCAGTGACATCCCGATCAGGGCGCCGGGGACCGCCTCGAGCGCCGTGTAGATGTGGGTGGCGTGACGCCCGGGAATGCTGAAGCCATTGATGATCAGCCCGAACAGCGCGGCGCCGATCAGCGCGCCGATCAGCGCGCCCACGATCCCGCCCCAATAGCGGTCGGGCAGCCAGATGGTGAAGTGCCACAGGGCCAGTCCCATCATCACCCACGCGAGCATCCCCATCAGCGGCGCCTCCCGTGCCGGCGGTTGCGGGGCTTGGCCGGTCGGTTGGGCTTCTGGGCCGGCGCCATGCCGTCGTTCTCGGCTACATCGGGAGCGCGCTCGACGGTGCGTTCGCCATCCTCGGGCGATGATTCCCGGCCGGCCGGAGCGCCCGGAGCAGCGTCCTTGGGCGCCACCGGTGCGGCGGGCCTCGGTGCGGTCCCGCCGCCAGCGGGCCGCGCACCGCGCCCACCGGAGGGCCGCGAGCCGCGGGTGGTACCTGCCGCGCCGGCCTTGGTGTCAGGCGCGTCCGGAGTGTGAGCCAGGCGCTGGGTCAGCGTCGAGGTGTGGCGGGCCGGCTCCAGCTCCTCAATCGCCAGGTCACGCTTCATCTGCTCAAACTCGGCCGCCGACACCGTTTCGGGCTCGGGCTCGGTGATCCGCCCGGCGGACCGGCGCGCCCGCTCGCGGGCCGGCTCGATGTCGGCGCCGGCGGCGGCGTAGGCGGGAACGCCGCCCAGCTCGGTTTCGATCCGGTGGCGGCGGGAGCGGTAGACCGGCTCGCGCTCCTTCCAGTGCGTCAGCACCGGCGAGGCGATGAAGATCGACGAGTACGCCCCGGAGGCGACGCCGACCAGCAGCGCGAACGCGAAGTCTCGCAGCGTCGAGCCGCCGAACAGCAGCAGCGCCAGGATCGGCATCAGCGTGCAGGACGTCGTCGCGATCGACCGGGTCATCACTTCTGACATCGACCGGTTGACGATCTGCGAGAACGCCGCCCGGGGCATGCGCGGGATGTTCTCGCGCACCCGGTCGAACACGATGATCGTGTCGTACATCGAGTACCCCAGGATCGTCAGCAGGGCGGCCACGGTGTCCGTGGTCACCGGCCTCCCGATCAGCGCGTACACGCCGCTGGTGATCAACAGGTCGTGCATCAGCGCGATCAGCACCGGGACGGCGAACTTCCACTCGAAGCGCAGCGCCACATAGGCCGAGATCACCAGCAGCGAAGCGATGATCGCGATCACCGCACTGTTGGCGACCGTCGCGCCGAACGTCGGCCCGACCGAGCTCGAGTCGAACGACCGGACGCCGAAGCGAGCGTCCAGCGCGGCGCGCACGGCTCCGAGCTTGGCCGGCTGCAACTGCTTGGAGGCGATCTGATAGACGCTGCCGCCGAGCGCCTTGTTGGTGATCTTCTGCACCACGGGCGATGGCGCGCCGGCGCCGCTCGCCACCGAGCTGACCTGCGTGGACGTCGTCTGATGCGTCAGGCCCACGGTGATCCGGGTGCCCGAGGTGAAGTCGATCCCCAGGTTGAGCCCGCGACCGCCGATCGCCAGTGCGCCGATCACCAGGATCACCCCCGACATCGAGAAGAAGTACTTCGAGGCGCCCATGAAGTCATAGCGCCAGACGCGCTTCTTGCCGCCGGCGCCGAGCGCCGAAGGCCGCGCGATGGTGCGCGAGTCGCCCATCGTCATCAGGATGGCCTGGGTCGCGAGAACGGCGGTGAACAGCGACACGATCACGCCGATGCCGAGGGTGAAGGCGAATCCCTTGACGTCAGCGGTGGCGAGCACGAACAGGATGAACGCGGTCATGATCGTGACCACGTTGGCGTCGATGATCGCCGTCAGGCCCTTTCGGTAGCCGGTCACGATCCCCGCCCGGATCGATCGCCCGGCGCGGATCTCCTCCTTGACCCGTTCGAAGATGACGATGTTGGCGTCCGCCGCGACGCCGATGGTCAGGATCAGGCCGGCGATCCCGGCCAGCGTCAGGGTGATCGGGATCAGCTTGATCAGCGCGTAGAAGTACAGCGCGTAGACCACCAGTGCCGTGGTCGCGATCACGCCCAGCACGCGGTAGTAGAAGATCAGGAACAGGGCCACCACGAGCAGTCCGGCCGCGCCCGCGATCAGGCCCTGATGCAGGGCCTGCTGGCCCAGCGTGGCCGAGACGTCGGACTCGGAGATCAGCTTCAGCTTGATCGGCAGTGCTCCGAGCCGAAGCTCGGTGGCGAGATCCTGCGCGGACTGGATCGTGAAGCCGCCGGTGATGTCGGCGCCGTTGCCGCCGGTGATGCCGTCCGGGTAGAGCTTGAAGTCGATCGACGGAACCGTGATCAGCCGGTTGTCCAGCGCGACCGCGAAGTGCTGGTTCAGCGCCTGGCCGAACGTGCTGACGAGCTCGCCGCGGCGGGCGATCGCACCGGTGACGTGCTGGAACTTGTTCGCTCCGGCCGAGTTGAAGCCAAACGTGACGTCGGGATTGCCCGACTGGTCGGTCGACTGCTGGGGGTTGGTGATGTCGTTGCCGAACAGCGAGACGTTGTCCTTGAGGACGTAGAACTGCGCGTTGGGACTGTTGAAGTTGCGCTGCTGGCCCGCGGTCGCCGGCGCCGCCAGCAGCACGACGGTGCCCTGGGGCACGACCAGCTGCTGGCCCTGAGAGGCCTTGACCCCGGGCAGCAGCGACGATGCGATGTCCTGCGTGATCTGCTGTTGGTTGGTCGACGTCTCGTCGACGGGCTGGGTGAGCAGCAGGCACCGCTGACCCACCACCGGCACCGTGTGCTGATCCCGGGCGACGGTCGCGCAGGCGGCGCTTCCCGGCGCGCCGAACAGGTAGTACTCCTTGCCGTCGCGGGCGTTGTCGCGGCTCACCGAGGTGGGCTGCGCCGAGGCCAGCTTGACCGCCTGGTAGAGGGGCAGGCTCCCCGCGCCCGGGTTACCCGGCGCAGCCGAGCCGGTGCCCCGGCTGATCTGGGTCGCGGTCGGATCCTGGACCTGCAACTGGCTGGCCACCGTCTTGCCGTTCGGCGTCAGCGCGTTCGCCTCCCAGTCGTAGAACTCCAGCCGCGCCGTGGTCCCCACCTGCTGGACCGCCCGGGTGGTATTGCTCACGTTGGGTAGGCCGACCGAGATCTGGTTGCCGCCCGACGTCTGGATCTCCGGTTCGGCGACCCCCAGCTGATCTACGCGCTGGCGCATGATGTCGACCGCTCGGCTGAGCGCGTCCTGGGTCACGGTGGGCGTCTGCGCGGTCGGCTCACCCTGGTAGACGAGCTGCACGCCCCCCTTGAGATCGAGTCCCAGGCGTGTCTGCTGCGTGAAGATCACGAACACCGAGGCTGCGATCAGCCCGGCTACGAGGAGCAGGACAAATCCATGGCGCTGTCGGTCTGACATCAGTCTGCGTGGATGCTAGAGAACCTGCGCGTAGTGCGCCGGGCCTGGGGCACCGAGGGTCACGACGTTAGTGGTGATTGGTCGGCGTCAGCACTACGAGCAGGCCGCCCTCGTCATCGTCGTAGGCGGGAAAGATGTCGGCCACGGCATGGGCGGGAAGGTCGTGCTCGGCGTTGACCTCGACGGGCTTGCCCTGAACCCTGACCTCCCACTCCAGGGCCGTGCCGACGTGATCGGTCCCGTCATCGAACCGCAGTCCGAGCACGTCCCGGACCGGCCGCCCGATCGCCTGCTCGGTCTTCAGGCCCGTGAGCTCGAACGAGCCGCGGCCGCAATCGACGATTCGCCCGTCGCCGTCGCAGGCGAAGAAGGCCGCGTTCGGGGCCGGGTAGTAGTCGTCGAGCAATTCGAACAGATAGGCGAAGCCGCATTTGTCGCACCCCCGCGCCTCGCGGCGGAAGCCGGCGTTGCGGTCGGTGCCCATCGAGCGGTTACCGCAATGTGGGCAGATGAAGTAACGCTCGCGAGCCATCATCAGGGCAGGATAGACAGGCTTGTGAAGAGGGCTCGCCGCAACGGTTTAGCCGTTCGCGAGCCCTACAGCAGCGCCAGCGGGCCGGGAGGCTCGAGCCCGAGGTGAGCGAACGCCCGCCTGGTCGCGGCACGGCCCCGGGGGGTCCGCTCGATCAGACCGCGCTGGAGCAGGTAGGGCTCATAGACGTCCTCGATCGTGTCCCGCTCCTCCCCCACCGCCACCGCCAGCGTCGAGAGCCCGACGGGTCCGCCGCCGAATTTCTCGCAGATCGCCGAGAGGATCTCGCGGTCGAGCCGGTCCAGTCCCTCCTCGTCGACCTCCAGCAGGTCAAGTGCCGCGCCGGCCACTTCGCCGGTAACGACGCCGCGGTGGCGGACCTCCGCGAAGTCACGCACGCGCTTGAGCAGCCGGTTGGCCACTCGCGGGGTCCCGCGGCTGCGACGGGCGATGGCGACCGCCCCGTCCTCCTCGATCGCCACCCCGAGCAGGCGCGCCGAGCGGACGACGATCTTGCCGAGGTCCTCGGCGCCGTAGTGCTCGAGCCGGTGCTGGATGCCGAACCGGTCTCGCAGCGGCGTCGTCAACAGCCCGGTCCGGGTGGTGGCCCCGATCAACGTGAACGGCGGCAGCGGCAATGTCACCACTCGGGCCCCGGCACCCTGACCGACGGTGATCGGCAGCTCCCCGTCCTCCATCGCGGGATAGAACGTCTCCTCCAGCGCGCGGGGCAGGCGGTGGATCTCATCGACGAAGAACACCGCCCTGGGCTCCAGCGCGGTGAGGAACGCCGCCACGTCACCCTTGCGCTCCAGCGCCGGGCCGGCCGTCTGCACGAACGGCACGTCGAGCTCCGCGGCCAGGATCTGCGCCAGCGAGGTCTTGCCCAAGCCGGGCGGTCCGGCCAGGAGCACGTGGTCAAGCGCGTCCCCGCGGCTGACCGCGGCCGCGATCGACACCGCCAGCTGGTCCTTTACACCTTCCTGGCCGACGAAATCCTCGAGCCGGCGCGGCCGGAGCGACCGGTCGAGCTCGAGCTCGTCCCCGGGCAGCTCGTCGGCCGCCTGGACGCGGCCCCCGCTCAGCGAGCTCATCGGCGCGCGCTCCGCAGCGCGTGCGCGATCAGATCCTCGGTGCTGGCGCCGGGGGCCCCGTCGAGCAGCTCATCGGCTTCAAGCGGGGTGTAGCCGAGGCCGAGGAGGGCATCGCGGGCCAGGAGGGCCGGTTCGTCGGACCGGCTGACCGAGAACGCGTCGTGGGGAAGTGCGGCGCCGACCTTTTCGCGCAGCTCGACCACGATCCGCTCGGCGGTCCGCTTGCCCACTCCGGGCGTCGCCTGCAAACGCCCGACGTCGCCGCTGGCGACCGCGGCCAGAAGCTCCCGGGGAGGCGCCCCCGACAGCACCGCGAGCGCGACCTTGGGACCGACCGACTGCACTCCGAGCAGCAGCAGGAACAGATCGCGCTCCTGCTCGGTGGCGAAGCCGTACAGGGCCAGGGCGTCGTCGCGGACGGCCAGATGGGTGTGAAGCATGACCGGCTGGCCGATCGCGGGCACCTGGGCCAGGGTCTGCCCCGACACCGCCAGCCGGTAGCCGACGCCGCCGCAGTCGACGATCACGTGATCGGCCCGGCGAACCGCCACCGCACCCGAGATCAGCGCGATCATCGCCGCAGCACCCGGCGATCCGAGGCTGCCACGGCGTCTGCGAGCGGCGCCCGGTTGAGGTCGCAGATGGCCACCGCCAGCGCATCGGTGGCGTGGTCAGGGGTGGGCGGCGTGGCCAGCCCGAGCAGCCGGGCGACCATCCGGGCCACCTGCTCCTTCTCGGCGCGGCCGTTGCCGCAGACCGCGCCCTTGACCTGCTGGGGCGTGTAGGACCGCGACGGCACGCCTCGCTGGCCGGCGGCCAGCAGCACCACCCCGCGGGCCTGACCAACCGCGAACGCGGTCCGGACGTTGGCGCCGAAGTACAGCTCCTCGATCGCGATCGCGTCCGGAGCGTGCTCGTCGAGCAGCTCGCCCACGCGGGCGTGGATGTCGGCCAGCCGCCGCTCGACCGGTACTCCGGGACGCGTGGTGATGACGCCCTCACCGAGGGCGTGCAGGCGCGTGCCGGCGCTCCGGACGAGTCCGTAGCCCGTGCTCGCGGTCCCCGGATCGATTCCGAGTACGAGCATCTAAGCACGACATTCTGCGTGGCCGTTCGGACGCCTGCCGACCCTCGCCGCGGTTGGGAGATTCATTTCATTGCCGCCAATCAGCGCAACATCGGACCCGTTCTGCTGTTCTAGCGGTGTCAGACCGACCATCTCTTCATCTCGGGGGGCCGGGACCGGGGGCAGGGCACGCAAGCCCCTGCTGCCGCGGCTTGCCATGCCGGCGCTGCTGGCTGCGGTGCTCGCGGCACTGGCGCTGATGCCCGCGGCAGGCGCCATCGCCGCCACACCCCACAGCCCCACCCTGAGCCCCTCCAACACGGTGATCGACGGTCCCGACCCGGCGATCGTCGGCCTGTCGGGATTCTCGGTCGCCCGCGACGGCACCGGCGGCCTGGTGTATGTCAAGGCCGTCCAGGGCGTCCCCCACGTGTTCGTCTCGCGGCTGGTGCTCGGCCAGTTCGGCGTCCCCCAACAGGTCGACGCCGGCCTGCCCGGCCCATCGTCACAGCCGGTGATCGCGGCCGCCAGCGGCGGCTTGCTGGTGATCGCGTTCATCAACGGCGCGCAGCTCTACGCGGTCCAGGCGCCCAACGCGCTGTCGCCGTTGGGCGGGCTCACCGACCTGTTCGCCGGGGCGCTGAACCCGGCGATCTCGATCAGCACGCTCGGCAAGGCCTACCTGGCCTTCACCGCGGTCGCGGGCGCGAGCACCAACGTCCGCTCCGCCTATTACAACCAGGGCCAGTGGGCGCTGGAGCCCACTCCGCTCGATGTCTCGCCCGGCGACAATGCCGGTAGCGGCACCGGACGCCCGGCGGTGGCAGCGGCCGGCGACGGCGTCGGGATCGTGGTCTGGGGGGAGGCGGGGCACGTCTACTCCCGCCGGGTGTGGGGAACCGGGCCCAGCATCGTCTCCGAACAGGCCGACGTTCCCGGGCTCGGAGGCTGGGGTGAGATCTCGGCGGACCAGCCCTCGGTCTCCAGCGGAGGCGACTCCTCCTACGCGGCCGTGGCGTTCCGGGAGACGCTCGGCAGCGGGGGGGCCGTGCAGTCACGCGTGCTCATGAACCGCCTCCACGGATCACAGTACGACGGCGCCTTCCAGGCGGACGGCACCGCCACGCCGGGGGCCGAGGGCGCCGACCAGCCGCGTGTGGCGGTGACCGAGTACGGCCGCGGGTTCGTCACCTCCGAGCTGGCGCAGACGCACGACATCTATGCCGCGCCGCTGGCCTCCAACGAGAGCACGGCCAACACCGAGCGCATCAACAGCCAGGTGATCGCGGCCGCGCCGGACGCGGTGCCGGCCACCGCGGGGCTGACCTCGACGCTGATCGCGTGGCAGCAGAACCCCGGCAACGCCGGCCTGCCCGAGATCAGGTTGCGCTACGCGGCCGATGGCTTCGATCTGGACCCCGAGCAGGTGGTCTCCTCGCCGAGCCTGGGCCCCACCAACGCCGACAGTGGGCTGGCGGCCGCCGGCGACCTCGCCGGCGACGCGGCGGTGGCCTGGGTGCAGGGATCCGGCGCCGGAACGCAGATCGTGACGGCCCAGCTCTATCAGCCGCCCGGCGGCTTCGCGCCTTCGAACTCATTCAGCTACGCGACCAGCGCCAACCCGATCCTCGCCTGGTCCCCGTCGTCTGAGCTGTGGGGCGCCGTTCAGTACCAGGTCACGCTGGACGGGGTTCAGATCGCCGCCACCGGCTCCACCTCGGTCCGCGCGCCGGCGCCGGTCGCCAACGGCCGCCACAGCTGGCAGGTCATCGCCGTCAACCAGGCCGGTCTGCGCACCGCCGCCGCGGCGGCAACGGTGTTCGTGGACACCACGCGGCCTCGCGTCTCGTTCACCCTGACCGGATCTCGCACCGTGGGGACGCGCCTGCGGATGCGACTCAAGTACACCGACTCGCCGCCGCCGTTGAAGCGCTCGCAGACGTCGGGGGTGAAGTCCGTCCAGGTCAAGTGGGGCGACGGATCCAAGCCGTTCCTCCACGTCGGCCGCTTCACCACGCTGCACACCTACGGGCGCCACCGCACCTACACGGTGCTGGTGATCGTCAAGGACCGCGCCGGCAACCGGACCATCGTCAAGCGCAAGCTTCGGATCAAATCGTGAACGCCGGCGCGCGGCACGGCGGACCGGCGCGTCGCTCAGCGACCCACGCAGGCGCTGCTGGGCAACCGTGGATCGGTCAGCCGCACGACCCGCCAGCGGCCCACCCGCGCCAGCGTCTGCACCTTGGTCAGCCGAGGATCAACCCGGGCGGGGGCGCCGTCGGTGCGGTTGTGAGGCCCGATGAAGTCCACCCCCGGCTTGGACATCACGGTTCCCACGCGCCCCAGCGTCACGTGCAGCTTCCAGGCCAGCGCCGTCTGGACGGAGTGGTTGACCGCGGAGAAGCTCGAGTGGCACGGGAAGACGCCATGGTGTCCGCCGACGGCGGCGACCGCCCGGTCGAGCTCGTTGAGGATCGAGACGGCCTGCGACGCGGCGGGCCCCGCCGCCCGTGCCTGCGCCACGCGAGTGGTGGTGAACGGGATCGAGACCGCGACCAGGATCGCCGCGACGCCGACGGTGGCGGCAACCGCGAGCCGCTGGCGCCCCAGCGCGTCGCCGGCCAGCAGCGCCAGGCGGGTGATCCCGACGCCGCCCAGCACGCAGGTCAGGGCCGCGGCGGGCAGGAAGAAGCGCTCCAGACCGGGGTAGCCGTCCAGCGTCATGGCGACGACCACCACCCACCAGCCGGCGATCCCGGCGCCCATCGCCAGCAGCAGCCGGTCGCGATCGCGCCACCAGCCGATCGCCACCGCCAGCACCCCGGCGACCAGGGCCGGGAGCACCTGCAGGTCCACCCCGCGGCCGAGCACCGCCCGGAAGGGATCGGAACCGAGGTGGCCGTTGTACTCATGGGCGTGGGTGGCGGCGAGAAACGGGTCCCCGGAGCCCGCCCACGGCGGCACGAACCACAGGAAGGGCAGGCAGGCCAGGCCCGCGAGGATCAGCAGGCGCATTCTCCCGCTGCGGAACTCCGGCGCGCGGAACCACAGCCACAGCGCGTAGAGCCCGATGAACGGCCACCACTCCGGCCGGATCAGGCCCGCCGCCACAGCGAGCAGGAAGGCCTGGGTCCTGTGGCCGTCCAGCAGGCGATCGACGGCCCACAGCGAGGCGCCGATCAACACGACCTCCGACGTCCCGCGCAGCCAGTAGTAGAACCAATCCTGGGTCAGCACGACCCCGATCACGGCGAGCAGCCCGGCGAACGCCCCGGGGCGCCCGCCTCCCACCAACCGGTGGGCCAGCCGCCAGGCCGCGACCAGGCCGAGCAGCCCTCCGGCCCGGGCGGTGACCACCCACAGGGTCGGCGCGGCGTCGCCGAACAGGCCCCAGATCGTCGTGAACACGAACGGCAGCGGCTTCCAGGACGGCCCGCCGCTGATCACGAAGCTCAGATGCGGGTCGGTCACCTCCCGCCCCCAGACGATCCACGACCACGGGTCATAGCTGGGAACGGTCGGCAGCACGGCCGCCGAGATCAACGCGAGAATCACGCACGCGGCGACCGCGATCACGGCGGGCGAGCGCGACGCATTGCGAAAGGAGCGGGCCAATGAGGCGCCTCGAGGTTCCGAGACAGGGCCGTCGGAGGCGGTCGCTGGTGGCCGCGCCTGCTGGCGATCGACGGCAGGCATCGGCGGGCGATTGTAGCGTCGGCCTCCCGCCCGGCACGCTGCTCGAGTTCGCGCCGGCCCCCCCGGCGACACACCATCGCTCGATCCGGCTGGCGCTTGTGGCCCTGGCCGCCTGGCTGGCGCTGGCGGTGTTCGCCGGCGCGCCGGCGGCCGCGCAGGGCACCGATCCGAGCGCCTCGGCCCCGACCAAGGGGGCGCTGTACCCCGATGGCCAGGACAATCGCTACCTGCTCGGGGGCAGCTGGCTGTTTCAGGCCGACCCCGGTGACATCGGCGTCCAGAGCGGGTGGTGGCGTGACCGCGCCAGCACCGCTGGCTGGTCGCCGACCACGGTTCCGAACTCGTTCAACGCCGGCGACCTGAGCGCCGCCAGCATGTCCGGCTCGGTGGGCTGGTACCGGCGTGATTTCACGCTGCCGGGCGGGGCCTTCGCCCGCTCCGTCCCGAACCGCTTCCGCAGCTGGATCATTCGCTTCGAATCGGTCAACTACAACGCCACGGTATGGCTGAACGGCCGGCGGATCGGTACGCACGCCGGCGCCTACCTACCGTTCGAGTTCGATCTCACCAGGGTCCGGAGCGGTATCAACCGGCTTGTCGTACGGGTCGATGATCGCCGCGGCCCGGGCGACCTGCCGCCCGGTCCCAGCGGCGGCTGGTGGAACTTCGGGGGCATCAACCGCGAGGTCTACCTGCGACCGGTGCAGCGAGCCGACCTCTCGCAGGTCGTGGTCCGACCCAGCCTTCCCTGCCCCACCTGCGCGGCGACCGTCTACGAACAGGTATCGGTCCGCAATCCGACCCGCGCGGCGCAGAGCGTAATGCTCCAGGGCGTCTACGGCGGGCACCGGCTCAACTTCGGCGGCCACACGATCGCCCCCGGCCAGATCTGGCTCGCCCACGCGAGCGTGAAGCTCAGCTCGCCCCATCTGTGGTCGATCGACGACCCTCATCTCTACCAGGCGAAGCTCACGCTGTCAGACGCCAACCGCCACCGATTGCAGGGCTATTTCACCAACAGCGGCATCCGCCGCATCACCGTCACCTCCACCGGTGAGCTACAGCTGAACGGGCGCCATCTCAATCTGCGCGGCGTCAACGTGCACGAGCAGAATGTCCTCACCGGCGCGGCGCTGGACCCCTCGCAGCTGGCGTCGCTGGTCGGATGGACCCGCGAGCTGGGGGCCACGCTGATTCGTGCGCACTACCCGCTCAGTCCGCAGATCGCCCAGCTCGCCGACCAGGACGGGATCCTGTTGTGGTCCGAGATCCCGGTCTACCAGGTGCAGGCCAAGTTCCTGGGTCAGGCGGCCTGGCTGGCGCGAGCACACAAGATGATGCGCGAGAACATCCTGGAGAACGAGAACCATCCGTCGGTGCTCCTGTGGAGCGTTGGCAACGAGCTCCCGACGCCCCCCGGTGACTCCGAGGCGACCTACATCGCCAGCGCCGCGGCCATCGCCCATCAGCTCGATCCAACTCGGCCGGTGGCGATGGCGATCTCCGACTGGCCCGGGGTGGCGTGCCAGGCGGCCTACGCGCCCCTGGACGTGATCGGCTTCAACGACTACTTCGGATGGTTCGACGCCGGCGGTGGAGGCACCGACGATCGTGACTCCCTCAGCCCCTTCCTCGACAGCCTCCACGCCTGCTATCCCAGCAAGGCCCTGATGGTCAGCGAGTTCGGCTTCGAGGGCAACCGCAACGGTCCCGTCGAGGAGCGCGGCACCTATCAGTTCCAGGCCGACGCGGCTCAGTTCCACCTCGGCGTATTCGCCAGCAAGCCCTACATCTCCGGCGCGATCTGGTTCGCGTTGCAGAGCTTCGCCGCGCACCCCGGCTGGGCCGGCGGCGATCCGTTCGGCGCCCCGCCGTTCGTGCAGAAGGGCGAGATCGACCAGTTCGGCGACCACACGCCGCTGTTCGGGGTGATCCAGGCGATCTACCAGGCGACGGTGCAGATCGCGTCGCCGGGCGCGCAGGCGCGGCGGGCGCACCGGCTCAACGTCGTCAACCGCTTGAAAAGCGGCAGCGCAGCAGCGTCGCGATCACGCGCACGCCGTCGAGCGCAGTGAGCTTCTTGCCCTCCTCGGTGGCCCGGGCGCGATAGTGGACCGGGACCTCGAAGATCCGCTCACCTCGCTGCACGAGCCGAGCGGTGATCTCGGGCTCGATCGCGAACCCCGGCGAGCGCAGCGGTAGGGCCCGGAACAGGTCGGTCCGGATCATCTTGTGACAGGTCATGATGTCGTGCAGGTACACGTTGTAGAGCACGTTGCAGGCCAGCGTGACGCCCTTGTTGCCGAGCACGAACAGGAACGAGTGGCTGGTGTAGCCGTCAAACGCCCGCACCCCGAAGCAGGCGTTGGCGCGCCCGTCGAGTAGCGGCGGCATCAGTAGGCCGAGATCGGACGGGTCATATTCGAGATCGGCGTCGAAGATCGCCGAGAACTCGCCCCGGGCCTGCGCCAGACCGGTCTGGACCGCGGCACCCTTGCCCTGGTTGTGCTCGTGCTCGAACAGGCGCACGCGGTCGTCCCAGTCGGTGCTGCGCAGGATCTCACGCGTCCCGTCGGTGGAGCCGTCGTCGACGACGATCAGCTCGAACTGCGCCGGTAGCACGGTCTCGAGCACTTCCGCGATGGCACGCTCGACGCGTTCGCGCTCGTTGTAGACGGGCATCAGGATTGAGAGCATGTGTGCGTTACTCGAGATCAGCTGGGCGGGCGCGGCACGACCCGAGCGCCCGCGAGAGGTTCATGATCCTAGCGAACCGAGCGATTTTCAGAGAGGATCTCGCGATGGACTTTGCCGCTGAAGGCCTGCTCGATGACCTTGACGGCGAGGAGCGTGCGGCCCGCGAGCGCTTGCTGGAACGGCTCGCCGGCGACGGCTTCGAGCTCGACGAGCTCAAGGCCGCCGTGAAGGAGCACCGGCTGGCGCTGCTCCCGGTCGACCGGCTTCTGCGCGGCGACTACACCGCGACCGACGTGGAGCAGAAGACCGGCTTCCCGGCCGAGCTGGTAACCCGGGTTCGACGCCTGCACGGCCTACCCGAGGTGGATTCCGATCAGCCGGTGTTCGGCGAGGAGGACATCGAGGCCGCCCGCGCGATGAAGCAGTTCCTGGACGCCGGCTTCGAGGAGGAGCCGATCCTGGAGATCGCCCGGGTGCTCGGCGAGGGCATGGCCCGCGTCGCCGCCACGATCACCGAAGCGTTCGTGGAGGCCTTCCTGCACCCGGGCGACACCGAGGAGGAGGTCGCCGAGCGCTTCGAGGTGCTGGCCAAGGAGCTGACCCCCAACCTCACGCCGGTGCTGGTCGCGGCGTTCAAGCAGCACCTGCGCGACAGCGTCAGCCGCGGGATGCTCGGCCGCGCCGAGCTCGAGGCCGGCGACGCCGCGGGCGCGCGCGAGCTGGTGGTGTGCTTTGCCGACCTGGTCGGCTTCACGCGCCTGGGCGGGCAGGTCGAGCTGTCTGAGCTCGGTACGGTGGCCGGCCGGCTGGCCGATCTCGCCGCGCGGGTCACCGAACCGCCGGTGCGCCTGATCAAGACGATCGGAGATGCCGCGATGTTCGTCAGCACCGAGGCGGCGCCGCTCGTCGCGGTCGCGCTGAGGCTCGTGGACGGGGCCCAGGACGCCGAGCTGCCGAGCGTTCGGGCCGGGGTCGCGCTGGGGCCGGCGGTGGCGCGGGCCGGCGACTACTTCGGCAACTCGGTCAACCTGGCCAGCCGCGTGACCGGCGTGGCCCGGCCCGGGACCGTGCTGTGCACGCGCGAGGTACGCGATGCGGCCAAGGACGCCTTCACGTGGTCGGCGGCGGGGCGCCACAAGCTCAAAGGGGTCTCCGGTCCGGTGCCGCTCTACCGGGCGCGGCCGGCCGGGGAGGGAGATCGCCCCTCCGGCCGGTCATGACCCCCGCCGGGCCGCCGCTACCGTGCCACGAAAGGGGTCTCGCTAGGAGACCCCGTGGAGATCGATCACGAACACC
Organism: uncultured Solirubrobacterales bacterium; assembly: GCA_963792735.1. Lineage (GTDB taxonomy): Bacteria > Actinomycetota > Thermoleophilia > Solirubrobacterales > Solirubrobacteraceae > Palsa-465. The sequence continues at coordinate 375,147 of CAWBXK010000003.1, forward strand.
AGCGCTGCGTTGCCGGGGATCTTCGGCGGGCTGCCCTTCTTGCCGTAGCCCAGGCTGGACGGAATGATGAGCTCACGGCGGCCGCCCACGCGCATCCCCGGGATCCCCTGCTGCCAGCCCTTGATGACGCCGGACAGCGGGAGCGAGACGGGCTGGCCGCTGCCGTCGTTCCAAGAGGCGTCGAACTGCTTGCCGCCCTTGTAGAGCACACCCACGTACTGCGCGTTCACGGTGGAGGTGGGCGAGGCGACGGGGCCAGTGCCCTTGATCAGATCCTTGATCACGAGCTTCTGCGGCGGCGGGCCAGACGGCGGGACGACCTTCGGCTTGGTCTTCAGCGCGGCCGGAAGCGGCGTGCTGCTGGTGCTGGTGCTGGTGGCCGACGTGGAGGTCGAGGCGGACGCGGAACTGGAGCTGGCCGTGGTGACCGCCGCAGCGGTCTGGCCGGCGGACGGCGCGAGCTGCACACCAGCGGCGGTTGAAGAGCTGCCGCAGCCGGTTACGGCGGCGGCGAGTGCGAGCAAGGCGCAGGGGAGTGTGATTGATTTACGCATAGAGGTGCCCGAGGGTAGCGAGAGTGCTCAGCCGGCGATGCGCTCGAGGACCGCGGCGTCAACGTCGAAGTTGGCGTGCACGGCGCCGACGTCGTCGGACTCCTCGAGCATGTCGATCAGCTTCATCAGCCTGGCGGCGTCTGATTCCTGCACCGGAACTCGGGCCTTGGGGAGCTGGGTCAGATCGGCCGCCTCGATCGTCACCCCGGCCTGCTCCAGTGCCTCCCGGACGGGGCCGAGATCGGCCGGCTCGGTGATGATCTCATAGACGTCATCGTCGAGCGAGATGTCCTGCGCCCCGGCATCGATGGCGACGATCAGATCATCCTCGTTGTAGCGCGAAGCGTCGACCACGATCACCCCGCGCTTGTCGAACAGGTAGGAGACCGATCCCGGCTCGCCGAGGCTGCCCCCGTGCTTTGAGAGCGCGTGGCGGACATCGGCGCCGGTCCGGTTGCGGTTGTCGGTCAGCGCCTCGATCAGCAGCGCCACGCCGCCGGGGCCGTAGCCCTCATACAGCACCGTCTCGACCTGATCGGCATCGACGCCCTCGCCCGTCCCCTTGGCTATCGCCCGCTCGATGTTGTCCTTCGGCATCGAGGCATCCCGGGCCTTCTGGATCGCCAGCGCCAGCGACGGGTTGCCCTCCGGGTCACCGCCGCCTTCGCGGGCAGCGACCGTGACCGCCCGCGCGAGCTTGGTGAAGTGCTGCCCGCGGCGCTGATCGACGATCGCCTTCTTGTGCTTGATCGAAGCCCATTTGGAGTGACCGGACATGTCCTTTGAGTCTAGTGTCGTCCAGCAGCGCCGCGGAGCGCCTCGGGGTGCTCGCGATACCACTGGATGGTCCGGCGCAGCCCGCTTTCGAGGTCGACATCGGGCTCCCAGCCGGTCAGCTCGCGCAGCTTGGTCGAATCGACCCACTGGCGGTCGATCTCCCCGTGCGGAACCCCCCGGCCCCTGATCTCGGGCTCGACGCCGCCCCCGGCGAGTCGGCAGATCAGCCCGACCACGTCCCCCACCCGATGCGGCCGGCCGCCGCCGGCGTTGAACGCCTCGCCGCGCCCGTGGTCGGCCAGCAGGGCACGCCAGATCGCGAGGTAGGCGCGGGCGGCGTCCTCGACGTAGAGGAAATCCCGCTCGGGCGAGCCGTCGGAGCGGACCACGGGGCCCCGGCCGGCCAGGACCGCGCCGATCGCCTCGGGCACCAGGCGGGAGCGGTTGATGTCGCCGCCGCCGTAGAGGTTCGCGAACCGGGTGACCGCGACCGGGAGCCCGAAGGTGTGCCAGTAGGAGCGCGCCAGCAGGTCCGCGGCGGCCTTGGAGACGTCGTAGGGATACTGCGGCGCCAGTGGCTGATGCTCGCGGTAGGGCAGTTCGGTCTGGCGCCCGTAGGCCTTGTCCGAGGAGGCCACGATCACGGCGTCGGTGCCGTGCGCCCGACAGGCCTCCAACACCAGCCAGGTGCCGCGGATGTTGGTCTCGAAGGTCGAAACGGGCGAGCGGTTGGCGGTCCCCACCAGCGTCTGGGCGGCGAGGTGGAACACGCTGTCGATGTCGTACTCGTTCAGCGTCCGGGCCACCAGCCCGTCGTCGCAGATGTCGCCGTGGACCGCGTCGACGCGCTCGCTGAGACCGAGCATGGCCAGCGTCGAGCGCGCCGGCTCGTCGCGCCGCACCACCACCACGCGGGCCCCCTCCTGCAGCAGCGCCTTGATCAGCCACGCCCCCAGCAGCCCGTGACCGCCGGTCACGAGCACGGCGCGCTGGTTCACTGCCACAGCTTCCACGGCGCCGGGTGCTCGGGGTCCGATTCCCACAGGTCGTTGAGCACGACGGCGTCCTTGTAGGTGTCCATGCAGTGCCAGAAGCCCGCGTGGCGAAACGCGCGCAGGTCGCGGTTGTCGGTGAGGCGCTGGAGCGGCTCGCGCTCGAGCACGCTGTCGGGCCGCAGAACATCCAGGATCGCCGGCGCGAACACGAAGAAGCCGCCGTTGATCCAATGCTCGCTGCGAGGCTTCTCCACGAACCCGCGCACCACGCCGTCCGCCTCGAGCTCGGCGACGCCGAACTGCAGCTCGGGGCGCACCACGGTCATCGTCGCCGCCGCGCCGTGCTCAGCGTGATAGGCGAGCAGCGCGTCGAGGTCGACATCGGCCACCCCGTCGGCGTAGGTGACGCAGAAATCACCGCCGTCAAGCTCGGTGAAGGCGCGGTACAGGCGGCCACCGGTCGGCGTGTCCTCGCCGGTGGGCAGGCAGCGGACGTCGACGCCGCTCGGCCAGTTCTCGTCTGAGACGAACTGCTGGACCTGGTCGCCCAGGTAGCCGGTCAGCAGCAGGAAGCGGTCAAAGCCCTGCGCCAGGTAGATCTGAATGACGTGCCAGAGAATCGGACGACCGCCGATCTCCACCAGCGCCTTGGGGATCGACTGCGTCCGTTCCTGCAGCCGCGTCCCGCGACCACCGCAGAGGATCACCACGCTCGGTCTCACGGCGCCGGATTATCAGGCATCATCCTCCGCTGATGAGCGACCGTCTCGATCCCGGCATCTTCAAGGCCTACGACATCCGTGGCGTTCACGGCGACGAGCTCGACGCCGACGGCGCGCTGGCCATCGGGCGCGCCTTCACTCGGGTGATCGGCGCGCTGGAGGACAAGCCGACCTCCGAGCTGCGGCTCGGGCTCGGCCGCGACATGCGCGTCACGGCGCCCGAGATGGCGCGGGCCTACCGTGAGGGCATGACCAGCGAGGGCGCCACGGTGCTCGACGCCGGCGAGGTCGGGACCGAGATGCTCTACTTCCTGGTCGGATCACGCGACCTCGACGGCGGTCTGATGTGCACCGCCTCGCACAATCCCAAGCCCTACACCGGGGCCAAGCTCGTGGGTCGCGGCGCCCTGGCCCTGTCCGGCGACGCCGGCATCGGTGACGTCCGTGACCGGATACAGGCCGGATTGGGCGACGCGCCGGGCGGCGGGTCGGTTGAGGAGGTCTCGATCTACGAGGAGTTCCAGACGGCCGCGCTGGGTTTCATCGACGCCGACGCGATCAAGCCGCTGCGCGTCGTCGTCGACGGTGGCAACGGGATGGCCGGGCCGATGGTCGGTCCGCTGCTCGAGCGGCTGGGTCTGGACCTCGAGACCGCCTACTGGACCCCAGACGGCAACTTCCCCGATCACGAGCCCAACCCGATGCTGCCGGAGAACCGCGAGTTCATCATGTCCGAGGTGGTCAAGCGGGGTGCCGACCTCGGCATTGCCTGGGACGGTGACGCCGACCGTTGCTTCTTCATCGACGAGCAGGGGGCCTTCGTCGATGGAGACTTCCTGACCGCGCTGCTGACCAAATCGATGCTGGCCAAATATCCGGGCCCACCCACGCCGACGGTCCTGTACGACGTGCGGGCCAGCCGTGCCGTCGCCGATACCGCGCGCGCCGCCGGTGGATCGGCCCTGGTCAATCGCGTGGGACACGCGTTCTTCAAGACGCGCATGCGCTCCGAGGGCGCGGTGTTCGGCGGAGAGGTGTCAGGCCACTATTACTTCCGCGACTTCTACTGCGCCGACTCCGGGACGCTGCCGGCGCTGCTGATCCTGGAGCTGCTCTCCCAGCAGGACGCGCGCATGTCCGAGCTGCTCGAACCCTACCGCTCGCATTACTTCATCTCGGGGGAGATCAATTCCGAGGTCGACGACCCCGAGGCCAAGCTCCAGGAGCTCGCCGAGCGCTACAGCGATGGGCGCCAGGACCGGCTCGACGGCGTGTCGGTCGATTACGACGACTGGCATTTCAACGTCCGCCCCTCAAACACCGAGCCGCTGTTGCGGCTGTGCCTGGAGTCACTGCGTTCCCGCGACGACATGGAGCGCCGGCGTGACGAGGTCCTGAGCGTGATCCGCTCGTGAGCGGGCTCGATCCGCCCGCTCCCGGTATCCAACCATCGAATGACCCGGCCGTCGAGGCCGGCATCCACCGGATCGCGGTGCCGACGCCGTTCCTGGTCGGACGGGTCAACTGCTACCTGATCGAGGACGATCCGCTGACGCTGGTGGACACCGGTCCCAACTCGGGCAAGTCGCTGGACGAGCTCACGCGTGCCTTGCGCGGGCTGGGCCACTCAGTCGAGGATCTGGAGCTGATCGTCATCACCCACCAGCACATCGATCACACCGGCCTGCTGGAGATCCTGGCGCGCCGGTCCGGCGCCGAGGTGGCTGCCTTTCACCAGCTCGGCCCGTATCTGCGGGACTTCGCGGCCAGCGCCGCCGCCGATGACGAGTTCGCGATGCAGATGATGCTCCGCCATGGCGTCCCCGCCGAGGTGGTTACCGCGCTTGGCTCGGTCGGCGCGTCGTTCCGGGCGTTCGGCTCAAGCGGCGAGGTCACCCGCCCGTTGCGCGACGGCGACGAGCTCAAGCTCCGTGACCGGACCCTGAGGGTCTTGCATCGGCCTGGTCACAGCCCGTCGGACACCGTCTTCCTCGACCAGGCGCGCGAGATGCTGATCGCCGGAGACCACCTCCTGTCCCACATCTCGTCGAACCCGTTGATCTCTCGTCCCCTGGACGGCCGCGCCGCGCCGGGTCGTCCTCACGCTCTGATGGATTACATCGCCTCGATGCGCGCGACTCGTGAGCTCGACGTGGAGCTGGTGCTGGCTGGCCACGGCGACCCGGTCTTCGATCACCGAGCGCTGATCGACGAGCGCTTCCGGCTGCACGAGCGCCGGGCCCGAAAGCTCCTCGGAATGCTCGAGTCCGCGCCACTCTCGGCTTACGAGTTGGCCACCCAGATGTGGGGCAATGTAGCGGTTACGCAAGCGTTTTTGACGATCTCAGAGGTACTGGGTCACATGGATCTGTTGATCGCCGACGGGCTCGTGCGCGAGCAGCATCTCGGTGCGGTCACGCAGTTCGCCGTGACCGGCGCCTGAGTGCGCCCCCCGTCCGTAGAAAGCCGCACCCAATACGGGATATCTCCTGACCGCATCAACGCAATCGGGGTCGATAACCCCTATGGATATGCCCCGCCCCACCGGCCCAAAGCGCTCACCGACCCCCCACGTGGACTTCCCTGAACTGCTTCGGCGCGTTCCGGCCATCGTCTACACGGCTGAGCCCGGATCGATCGCGCGGTGGCACTACGTGAGCCCGCAGATCGAGGCGATTCTCGGCTTCACCCCCGAGGAATGGTGCGCTGACCCCAGCCGATGGCTCAGTCGCCTTCATCCCGACGATCGCGAGCGGGTCGTGGCCAGCGAGGCCGCCGACGTCGCCGGAACGGCATCGTGGGGAGCGGCCGAGTACCGGATGTTCCACCGTGACGGGCGCGTCGTCTGGGTTCGCGACGACGCTGTTCTGCTCACCACCCATGACGGGGCGAGGCGCTGGCATGGCGTGATCTCCGACATCAGCCAGCAGAAGCAGGCCGAGGCCGAGCTCGAACGCCGCGCCGCCCAGCAGGCCGCCGTCGCCCGGCTCGGCGAGCATGCCCTCGAGGGTGCGAGCACGTCGGATCTCATGCAGGAGGCGATCGGGGCGGCCACTGCGCTGCTGGAACTGGACATCGCCGGCGTGCTCGAGCTGGCCCCCGATCACCGATCGTTCGTCTTCCGCGCTTGCTGCGGCCTGCCCGAGGGCACCGTCGATAGCACCCTGCCGGCGGGGAAGCAGTCGCAGGCCGGCTACACGATCCTGGCCGGCGCTGCCACGATCGTCAGCGACTGGGAGCGCGAGCTCCGGTTCAGCCGCTCTGCGCCGTTGGCCGCGACGGGGACGCGCAGCGGACTGACGGTGGCGATCGAGGGACGCCGGGCGCCGTTCGGTGTGCTGGGCGTCCACTCCACCTCGGTCAGGGACTTCAAGCCCGGCGATGTCGACTTCGTCCAGGCGCTGGCCAACGTGCTCGGGGACGCGTTCGAGCGCCAGACGATCGACGACGACATCAGGCACCGCGCGCTGCACGATCCGCTGACCGGCTTGCCCAACCGGATCCTGTTCATCGATCGCCTCGAGCAGGCGATCGCCCGGCTGCGCCGGCGTCGATCGCTGAGCGCGATCCTGTGCCTTGACTTCGACCGATTCAAGCTCGTCAACGACAGTCTCGGCCACCAGGTCGGAGACGAGCTGCTGGCGGGCGCGACGCCGCGCCTGCGCCAGGCGGTGCGCGCCAGCGACACTGTCGCCCGTTTCGGCGGCGACGAGTTCGGGATTCTGCTCGAGGAGATCGCCGGCGAGCGCGATGCGATCGAGATGGCCCAGCGGATTGCCAGCGAGTTCACGCGGCCGTTCGTATTGAACGGCAATGAGCAGTTCGTCACGATCAGCATCGGCATCGCGTTCGCCGAGGGCGGGGAGCTCGCCGAGGACCTGATTCGCGACGCCGACGCGGCCATGTACCGCGCCAAGGAGCGCGGACGCGCCCGCTACGAGCTATTCGATGAGGCGATGCGCGGCCGGGCGATCTCCCGGCTGCGGGTCGAGAACGATCTGCGCCGGGCGCTGGAACGCGACGAGCTGACGCTCGTCTACCAACCCGTGGTGTCGCTGCAGGACCTCTCGATCGTGGGCGTGGAGGCCCTGATCCGCTGGGAGCATCCCGAGCACGGGCTGATCGAGCCGAGCGAGTTCATCCCGGTCGCGGAGGAGAACGGGCTGATCGAGCCCATCGGCCGATGGGTGCTGCAACACGCCTGCCGCCAGGCCGCCCGCTGGTATCGCGACCGACCCGACGCGGCGCCGATACAGATGTCGGTGAATCTGTCCGCCGTGCAGGTCGCCAATCGCGGCCTGGCCGAGAGCGTCGCCTCTGCGCTGCGGGGCAGCGGTCTGGCCCCGACGTGGCTGTCGCTCGAGATCACCGAGAGCGTGCTGCTGGGAGACGCCGACGGCCTGACCGACGCGCTGGGCGCCCTGAAGGCGATCGGCGTGCGCCTCGTCCTGGACGACTTCGGGACCGGCTATTCCTCGCTGGCATACCTGACGCGGCTGCCGTTGGACGCCCTCAAGGTCGATCGCTCGTTCATCGACGGGCTGGGCACCGACCCGCGTGACACGGCGATCACCGAGGCGATCGTGGCGATGTCGCATGCGCTGTCGCTAGAGGTGGTCGGCGAGGGAGTGCAGACGGCGCCACAGGTAGCCGAGCTGTCTCGGCTCGGGTGCGATCAGGCCCAGGGCTTTCATTTCGCCCCGCCCATGCCCGCGGCCGACATCACCCGCATGCTCGAGCACGGGCCGTCGTGGCTCGCCGCCGACAGCCTGATGGCGGATCAGGGATAGGCCGAGTTCCCCGGTCGCAGCGGGGACACGGTGGCCGTACCGCATTCGGCGGCGCCACCGTCGGGGATCCTGACGCGAGCGGTGGCGGTGTCGTTGGGTGCGATCACCTGCAAGCCGTATGCGGTCGTGCAGCCCGCCCCAGAGCCGTTGCCATGGGTCACCCCGAGACGGAACGACACGGTCTGACCCGCGCCCACCACCAGGCCGCTCAGCGGCGAGGAGCCGAAGAAGTCCTGGGTGGTATGGGTGGGGACCGTCGGCTCCGGCCCGCCGGCGCGATTGAGAAATTGGACGCCGGGATAGCCGATCGTGCTGCAGCTGGAGCCGCCCGTGTTTCGCAGCGCGAATCCGAGCTCACCGTGGCCGGTGGCTCCCTGCTGGCCGAGGAACGAGAGCGTCAGTCCGGCGGTGCGGCACGGTGGCGGTCCGCCGCCGGAGGTCGCGCTGGCGCCGGAGGTCACGCTGCCGCCGTTCAGCGGGGCGCCCCCGCTCCCCGAGCTGCCCCCGCTGGTGCCGGTGTTGCTCGAAGGAGCCCCACCGGTGCTGCTCGAGGCGGTGGCGGTCCGGGTGACGGTGGTCACCGTGCTCGAGCTCCTGGCGGGGCCGGTGGCCGAGGCACGCGTGCCGGTGGGCGGACCCGACCCTCCACACGAGGCGAGCGCGAGCGATGCGAACGTCACCGAGACTGCGACCCGGATGCGCATCAGGTGGTCTTCGGGCTGCGCCGGCCCGGATCCTCCCTGCGGGACGGACCTCCCGCCCCGGCGGCCGATCGGACCCAGGCGCGTGACACCATCCAGCGATGACCGCCGGCGCTGAGTCGCACCACCCGCGAGCAGTGAACATGCTCAACTGATGCAGATCCCTCCCGATACGGACTCCGAGGCGCTGATTGAGCAGGAGCTGCACCGGGTGGGCAGCGAGCTGTCCGCCTCGTTTCCCTCCACCACCCGCCATCCGCTCCGTGCGCTCGACGCCCGAGCGATGGACATGGCCACCGGTGATCGTGAGCTCCGCGCCGCGCTGTTCCGCTTCGTCGACGTGGTTCCGGCCTGCCGTTCACTGGACGATCTGGCCCGTCACCTGACCGGTTTTCTCGGCGAGGTGCCCGAGACTCCGCCGCCCATCTCCGCCGCGATGCGGGTCTCCCACACCCGCGCCGGCCGGGCTGCGCTCGGCGCCGCGGCGGCGGGTGGTGTGAGGCATCTCGCGCACCGGTTCATCGTCGGCGAGACGCCTACGGCCGCGCTCGGGACCCTGCGGCAGCTATGGGACGGCGATGTCGCCAGCTCGGTCGATCTGCTCGGGGAGGCGACCGTGACCGAGGGCGAGGCCGACCGGTACGCCGCTCGCTGTGCACAGGCCATCGAGCAGCTCGCGCCGGCCGCCCGAGAGTGGCCCGAGCGGGAGATGCTGGAGGCCGACGGGGTCGGTCCTCTGCCCCGGGCCAATGTGTGCGTCAAGGTATCCGCGCTGACGCCGATGCTGCGACCGGACGCTCCTGACCTCGGCCGGCGTGACGCGGCGGGTCGGCTGCGTCCGCTGCTGCGCCGGGCGCACGAGTTCGGCGCGCACCTGCACATCGACATGGAGTCGCTGGACTCACGCGAGGCGGTGCTCGACCTGGTGCTCGAGCTGCTCGACGAGGAGGAGTTTCGTGAGGGGCCGTCGGCCGGCCTGGTGCTGCAGGCCTACCTGCGTGATTCGCCTGACCAGCTGACGCGGATCGTGTCGTGGGCCGGCGTCACCCGGCGCAGCCCGCCGCTGACCGTGCGCCTGGTCAAGGGCGCCTACTGGGACCACGAGCTGGTCCAGGCCCGTCAGCACGGGTGGCCGGTGCCGGTGTTCGAGGACAAGCGCGAATCTGACCGCAACTTCGAGGCGCTGACCCGCCGCCTGCTCGCGGCGCGACCGGCCCTGCGGGTGGCGATCGCGTCGCACAACCTCCGTTCCGTCGCGCACGCCATCGCCGTCAATCGCGTCTGGGGCGGCGAGGACCGAGACCTCGAGCTGCAGGTGCTGCGTGGCCTCGGGGATGAGCTCCAGCACGCCCTGGCCGCCCGCGGCTACCGAGTCCGCACGTACTGCCCGGTCGGCGACCTGGTCGCCGGGATGGCCTACCTGGTGCGGCGCCTGCTCGAGAACACCAGCAACGAGTCGTTCCTCTCCGAGCAGGCGCGCGGCACGCCGCTCGAGCAGCTGCTGGCGGCGCCGTGACGCCGGGCTCAGGCATCTCCGCGCCGGCCGGCATACGCGCCCAGTAACCGCGCCACGCGGCGATGGCTGAGCCGGGCCCGGGCCGCCGAGTCATACCAGCGTAGATCTGACCACCACTCCGCCAGCAGCTCTCCCGGGCCATAGGGCGGCGCTTCGAGGAACGCCGCGTAGCCCTGCGCCTCTCGCCTGGCCCGAGCGAAGATGCTCAGCAGTGAGTCGTGCGTATGGTCATGCGCGACCGCCAGCGAGGGGTCGACCACGCACACCCGCCCGCGCGCCAGCCAATGCAGCGCCCACTCCTTGTCCTCGCAGGCCGGGAGGTCGGCGCGGAATCGGCGGGTCCGCCACAGGTCGGCCCTGAACGCCCCGGCCGCGTTGGAGTAGCCCCAGTCCGGCCGCCGGCGCGCCAGCGCGACGTCCTGGGCAATGGGCCGGCGCAGCCGCTCGCCGGCCGGACCGTACCGGTCACCGGTGGCGCAGGCCACAGACGGGTCGGCGAAGGGCCGGCGCAGCCGGTCCAGCCATCCGTCGTCGGGTGGGACGGCGTGGGCGGAGAGCGCGACCAGGATCTCGGCCTGGGCCCGTTCCGCCCCTCGATTGAGCGCTGCGCCGAACGAGAACGGCCCCTGCGGCGCCATCACGACCGTGACCCCATGCGAGCGAGCGACCTCGATGCTGTCGTCCCGCGAGCCGGCGTCGACGTAGATCACCTCCACCTCGGTCGCGCTCTGCTGGGCGGTGATCACTGCCAGGCATCGCTCGAGGCTCTTCGCCTCGTCGCGCGCCCGGATGATCACGCTCACGCCGCCGGAAGCCGCCATCGCGGCGGCGAGCCTAGCAGCGATCGATCGCCCTGCACGGCCGTTAAGGTCTGCGAGACCAGATGCCCGCACCGTTCGCCAATGAGCCCGTGCTGGAGCTCCGTCGCGCCGCCGTCCGCGCCCAGCTCGCTGACGCGCTGGCCGGGGTGGACCGCGAGCTGCCGATCGACGTCGGCGTCCAGGTGGGCGAGGACTCGCGCCGGGGCGCGGAGCTGATGTCGACCGACCCGGGAGCACCGAGCCGATTGGTGGCGCAGGCCGCCGCCGCCGGCGACGCGGATGTGCAGGCGGCGATCGAGACCGCCAGGGCCGGCTTTCGGGCCTGGTCCACGGTTTCGGTGACCGAGCGCGCCGGCGCCTTGATCGCCGCGGCCGCCTGGATGCGTGAGCGGCGCCTCGAGCTGGCCGCGCTGGAGGTGCGCGAGTGCGCCAAGCCCTGGCTCGAGGCCGATGCCGACGTGTGCGAGGCGATCGACTTCTTGGAGTACTACGCGCGAGCCGCAATCGAGCTGAGCCGCGGCCCGGCGCTGCTGCAGGTTCCGGGCGAGCGCAACGAGCTCAGCTACGCTCCGCGCGGGATCGTGGCGGTGATCTCGCCCTGGAACTTTCCGCTGGCGATCCCCTGCGGAATGACCGCGGCGGCGCTGGCGACCGGCAATGCCGTGATCCTCAAACCGGCCGAGCAGTCGCCGGGCGTGGCCTCCCGCCTGGTGCAGGCGCTTCGGGCCGGCGGGGTCCCGCCCGCGGCGCTGGGGTTGCTGCCCGGCGAGGGTGAGCTCGGGGCCGCCCTGGTGCGCCATCCCGAGGTCGCGGCGATCGCTTTCACGGGGTCGCTGCCGGTGGGGCGCGAGATCGTTCGCTCCGCCGCCGATACCGGCGATGAGCAGCGCCATTTCAAGCGCGTGATCGCCGAGCTGGGAGGCAAGAACTGCGTGATCGTCGACGGCGACGCCGATCTCGACGACGCGGTCCCGGCGATCGTGGCCTCGGCATTCGCCTACGCCGGCCAGAAATGCTCCGCCGCTTCCCGCGTGCTCGTCCACGAGGCGCTCTCCGAGCACCTGCTGGAACGCCTCGCCGGCGCCATTCGGGTGCTGGTCGTCGGCCAGGCCGACACGCTCGGGACCGACGTTCCCCCCGTGATCGAACACGCCGCCCAGGAGCGGATCGACCGCTACGCCGAGCTCGCGGCGCGGCAGGGGCGGATCGTCGCCGCCGCCCCGCCTCCGGACGGTGAGGGCTGGTTCTGTCCGGCGACAGTGGCCGCCGACCTGCCGCCGGACTCACCGGTGCTCACCGAGGAGGTGTTCGGTCCACTGCTGACCGTCGAGACGGTGCGTGACATCGAACATGCCTGTGACGTCGTCGACGGCCTGCCCTTCGCGCTGACCGGCGGGTTGTTCACGCGTGATCCGGGCGCCGTGCGCCGGGTTCGGGAGCGCACCCCGGTCGGCAATCTGTACGTCAACCGCGGGATCACCGGGGCGATGGTCGCCCGCCAGCCGTTCGGGGGCAATCGCCTCTCGGGCACCGGCACCAAGGCGGGCGGTCCCGGCTACCTGCTGCAGTTCGTCGAGGAGCGCGCCGTGAGTGAGAACACGATGCGCCACGGGCTCGTGGTGTGAGCCTCGGGAGGTCCAGCCGGCCGGGGTGCTCGGCCTGACCGATCGGGACGCGGCCCTTGATTTCTGTGCCCACCGGGTCGATCATGCATCCCGGTGGTTATGTCGCTGTCAGCCGTATGGAGAGTGGCTTTTGCGATCGCGCTCGGGGCGGCGATCTTCACCAGTGCGTGCGCCCGGGCGCCGCGGCGGACGATCCCACGCTCAGAGCTGCGGCAGCTCGTCTTCTGCGCCCTTGGCCTGTACGCGGTCGGCGCTCTGGCGTCGCTGACCCACCACGGCGTCCTGGCCGCCATCGTCTACTCCTTCGGGATCGTGATCGCCGCGCTGGCCGCCTGGCTCTCGCGCGGCCGCGACCAGGAGGATCCGCCCGGCGGAGACGAGCCCGTGCAGCCCCCTCCCCCACCCGATCCCGATGGTGTGCCCCGGCTCGACTGGGAGGCGTTCGAGCGCGCCTTCCGTGAGTACTCCGAGCGCGTGCCCGGATCCTCGGCCCGCTAGCCGTCGATACTCAAGTCCAGCAGCAGCTCGTGCAGCCGCGTCTCGCCGGTCAGCTCGGGATGAAATGCCACTGCCAGCACGTTGCCCTGCGCAACCGCCACCGGATGGCCCTGCACCTCGGCCAGGACCTCGACGCCGGCTCCGTGCTCGGCCACCCAGGGCGCCCGGATGAAGACCGCGTGCACCGGGCCGCCGGAGAGCCCGGCGAACTCGAGGTCCGCTTCGAAGGAGCGCAGCTGGCGGCCGAAGGCGTTGCGCTCAGCGCGGATGTCGAGCACCCCGAGATGATCGCGGTCGAGCACGATCATCCCGGCGCACGTGCCGAGCACCGGCGTCCCGGATCGGGCGAGCTCGCAGAGCGGGCCGGCGAGCCCTTCCCGCTCGATTCCGAGCGTCATCACGGTCGACTCTCCGCCGGGGATGATCAGCGCGTCCAGCGTCTGCAGGTCGGCCGGCACGCGCACCTCCCGGGCTCGTGCACCGAGCCGGCTCAGGAGCTTGGTGTGCGCCTCGAAGTCACCCTGTAGCGCGAGCACGCCGACGAGCGGCGAGGAGCCCCGCGACGTCTGGCCGTCGGGCCAAACTCGCACCGCCGGCGGCGGCACTACCAGCCGCGCGGCGACAGCAGCTGCTCGGACTCGAGCTTGGACGTCTCGAGGCTGACCATCGGCTGACCCAGACCGCTGGAGGCCGCCGCCACCCGGGCGGGATCCATGTAATGGGTGGTCGCCTCGACGATCGCGCGGGCACGGCTCTCGGGGTTTTCGGACTTGAAGATGCCCGAGCCGACAAACACGCCCTCGGCGCCGAGCTGCATGACGAGCGACGCATCGGCCGGAGTGGCGATCCCGCCGGCGCAGAACAGGACCACCGGCAGGCGCCCGTCGGCGGCGACCTGCCGGACCAGATGAATCGGGGCGGCCAGCTGCTTGGCGGCGGTCGCGAGCTCGCCGGGATCCAGTGTCCCGAGCCGCTTGATCTCGCCGCGGATCACCCGCAGGTGTCGCACCGCCTCGACGATGTCGCCGGTTCCGGCCTCGCCCTTGGAGCGGATCATCGCGGCTCCTTCGCCGATCCGCCGCAGCGCCTCGCCGAGATTGGTGGCTCCGCACACGAACGGCACCTTGTACAGCCATTTGTCGATGTGGTTGGCCTCGTCGGCGGGGGTGAGAACTTCCGATTCGTCGATGTAGTCGACCTCGAGCGCTTCGAGCACCTGCGCCTCGGCGAAGTGCCCGATCCGCGCCTTGGCCATCACGGGGATCGTGACCGCCTCCTGTATGCCCTTGATCATCTCGGGGTCAGACATCCGGGCCACGCCACCGTCGCGGCGGATATCAGCCGGGACCCGCTCGAGCGCCATCACCGCTGCCGCGCCGGCGTCCTCGGCGATCTTGGCCTGCTCGGCGGTGACCACGTCCATGATCACGCCGCCCTTGAGCATCTCGGCCAGACCGGCCTTGACCGTGAACGTCGCCTCGTCGCGGGGGCTGTCGCCGTTCTCGCTCATCGAAGTCTGAGTGTAGCTGCACGCTAGGTTGTCGCCCGATGACTCTGAACGCGGTCTTTGTACGAGATGGAGATCTTTTCCGGCCCACCGAGCTCGCCCGCGGGCCGTGGGATCCCGGGGCGCTGCACGGTGGCGCGCCGACGGCGCTGATCGTCCACGCGGTCGAGCGCTGTGCACCCGCGCCGGAGCTGCGCCTGGCCCGGATCACCTGCGAATTCCTCCGTCCCGTGCCGCTTGACACGCTGTCGGTGCACGCCGAGGTGCTGCGGCCCGGCCGCCGGGTGATGCTGCTGGAGGCAACGATCCGTGACAGCGCCGGGACCGAGGTGGTGCGCGCCCGCTGTCTGCGCCTGCGCGCGAGCGAGCTCGAGGCGTCCCCCCCACCGGCGCAGCGGCGTGACGAGCAGGGCGAGCAGGGAGAGCAGGGAGAGCACGGTGGGCGGGGTGGGCGGATTCCATTTCCAGGGCCCGATCAGGGGCGGGTCAACGACTTTCCCAACACCGGGCTGGCGATGTTCGCCACCGACGCGATGGAGATCCGGTTCGTCGAGGGGACCTTCCGGGAACCCGGTGGTGCGATCGCATGGTTTCGGTTGCGCCAGCCGCTGGTAGATGGCGAACCCCCCAGCCCGCTCGAGCTGGTGGCAGCCGCCGGCGACTTCGGCAATGGCATCGCCTCGGTCCTGTCGTGGGATGAGCACGTGTTCATCAATCCCGATCTGACGATCTACGTGGAGCGCGAACCGCAGGGGGAGTGGTTGGCCCTGCAGTCCGAGACGCGCGTCTCCGCGGGCGCCGTGGCCGTGGCCGAGAGCGTGCTGTGGGACGAGCACGGGCGCGTCGGCCGGGCGACGCAGGCGCTGCTCGTCGCCCGGCGCTAGTCACTCCCGGCGCTGGGGGCTATTTCAAACGGAACGCTTTGATGCGCACGTCGTACTGCTGCGCGTCACGCGCGTACACGCCGTAGGCCAGCGCCTGGATCAGCGACAGCAGCGCCGTGTGAGAGCGCACGAAGGCGGGCGTGTTGGAGGAGTAGTACAGGCGGATCCGGGCCAACCGCGCAACCTCGGACAGCGTGGCGTCGGTGATCGCGAGCGTCGGGGCCTTGCGATGGCGAGCGAGCTTCATCGTCCGGGTGATCAGCGGGTGCGGCCGCCCGGCCGAGAGCCCCACCACCAGCGTGTCGCCGTCGATCCGGCTCAGCCGCCCCAGGGCCTCCTGCGAAGGACTGGCGACGATCTCGGCGCGCAGATCGAGCAGCATCAGCAGGTGACGCAGATAGCTGGCGAAGAACGCCATCTGGTCGGTCCCGGCGATCAGCACCTTCTCGGCCGACACGATCGCGTCAACCGCCGCCTCGACATCCGAGCGCGAGAGCTTGTGCGCCGTGTCCTCGACGTTGACGTGGTCGGCGGCCAGTGCCGCCTCGAACTCGGTGTGATCAAGTGAGAACAACGGCGCCGGGGCGGAAACCGCCTCGCTCGTCATGCGATGCCCGCCCACGCGGCGGCGATACTCGTCCCGAGCCGCCTGCTGCAGCTCCGGGAACCCTTCGAAGCCGAGCGCCTGCGAGAAGCGAACCACCGTGCTCGAGGAGGTGTTCGCGCGACGTGCGAGCTCCTCCGCGGTCTGGAACGCCGCCTCGTCAAGGTGGTCGACGATGTACTGCGCGACGTCCTTCTGCGAGCGTGAGAACTCGTCAAAGCGGGCGCGGATATATCCCGATAGGGCCTGGTGGCCGTGTGGGGCTTCGGGGACGGCGAGCGGAGCGGTGGACGGCTTCATCGGCAGGCGACTGATTCGACCCCCCCGCCGACGTTCCTTCCGAGCCTCTCCCACCAGCCCGACATTTGCGTCCGCCCGCGCCGTCTCGGGGGCGAGGGCGGCCGGGAACCGGCGCCGTCCCGGGAGCGAGCGCGGCCGTGAACCGGCCCCGGGCCTACTGATGCAGCTTCTGCTGGCGCTCTTGGTTCTGCTTGCGCTCGGCCAGCACCTGTGCGACGGCGTAGACGATCAGCACGTTGGCGATGATCCCGATCCCCAGGAAGGTGATCAGCAGCGCCAGGGTCTGGCCAAACGCGCTTGGCGACTCGCCGAGGCCGAGAATGCTCGAGGCGATCAACATCGTGCTCGTAAGCATATCCTCCGGGCGGCCGGTCGTGAGCCCGCCGCGACGGTGGGCCGGTGCCGCTCACGAGAGCCATCGAACCCGGTAGCTTGCAACCCGCCGGCCCGGTAGCTCAGTTGGTTAGAGCAGCGGACTCATAATCCGTCGCGCGCAGGTTCGAGTCCTGCCCGGGCCATCGGGAGAGGCCTGGTAACCATCGGCTTTGTTTTTGCACGCTACGGTCGGCCGAGATTCGGATCGGTCGCGAGCTCCGCGGGCCATCCGCCCACCAAAACAGCGGCTGGAGACTGTGGGCAACCCAAGGTGGCCTGTGCGGTGCATCGCGAGCAGTCGAATGCCCAGACCTGGGAACCGTAGAAGTTGCGATCGACGAAGCTGCTTCTGCTCGATGATCATGCTGGTGATGAAATCGGGAGATGTCATCGTCGCGAGCGGGGTGCAGCAGCCAACATCTCTACTTTGACGGGTCTGCCTTCAGCTGCGATGATCGAGGCGGACCTGCGGTTGACGAGCGAGGACTCCCACCGGGGAGGAGCGGGACTGATGCGGGGCGGCAAGGATGGATTCGACTGGCGCGGCGCTCGTTTCTGGGCGAGGTGGTGCGTGGCTGCGCTGGTCGAGGTGATCCTGCTCGTCGCTGCCACGAGCGCGGGGGCGGTCATCCGGGCCGACGGAGCGCAGTTGATCGTCGCAACACCGACGAACGATCCCGACGCGAGCCTCCAGAACCCTGCCTTCTCTCCCACGGGCTCGCAGCTGATCTTCACCAAGTACCTGTGCGGCTATGACGCAGCCGGCGATGGCAGCTGTGCTGAGAATCAAGGTGGTCAGCTTCTGTCCGTGCCGGCAGCCGGCGGCGTGCTGACGGCTCTGTACGGGAACTGCTCGAGGCCTCCGGAACCCGTTAGCTGCAACGACGAGCCGACCAACGTCAACGGGCTGGCGAGCTGGAACCGGCCAACCAATCGGGTGGTGTTCGCGGTGAGCGGCAACGGTGTCTTCGGGGGTAACGGCGACATCGCGACAGTGCTCGGCACCGGCAACGGCGCCACGCTCAACCGAGTCACGGCCGCGGCTAATGCCTCGTACCTCGAGCCGACCTTCAACCCTGCCGGCACGGAGATCGTGTTCCAGGCTGACCAGCTGAACGTCGGCGACTTGGCCAATCATTCCAGTCTGATGACGATCAAACCCGACCCAAAAGGCAACGGCCTGGGCACAGGGCTGAGCTTCCTGATCAACGGCCCCAAGACGGGCAGCGACAACCGGCTTCCGGTCTGGTCGCCGAACGGGCAGCTGGTCCTGTTCCAGCGGCGGACCAACTTCAGCGATCCCAACCAGCCCTACAACCTGTTCACGATCAACCCGATGACGAACGCCATCACGCAGCTCACCGGCCTCGCCAGCCAGCCGACCTTTGGCGGCAACGATGACAGCGATGCCTCCTGGTCGCCGGACGGTAAGTGGGCGCTGGACTCCGCCAGCTATTACAACCTGTCCGGTGAACCGAACATCTGGGTCGTTTCGGCCGACGGGACGCAGCTGGTTCGCGCGACGAACAACGTCCATGAGGATGGGGCGGCGGCGATGAGCCCGGACGGTACCTGGCTCTACTTCGAGTCCCATGTTGCCAGCGACGCGAGCGTCTCGCAGATCTGGCGGATCGCTTCACCGGTTCGCTCCGACGGCTCGATGCAGGTGTTCCGTCCCACCACATCGTCCCCTGTCGCCGCCAGCTCGCCCTCGGCCCAGAACCCGTGCTATGTGGGCAGTTCGAACACCCTGCTGCTCACGGAGTTCACGGCGGGCTACAACAACCCGACCAATACGGGCAGCGCCGGCCTGTTCTCCGTGGCCGCCAGCGGCAGCAATCCCAGGACGGTGGTATTCCACTCGGGGCAGTCGGCGGTCAACCTGCCTGGCGCCTGTTACAGCGCAGCAAGCGGTCGGATCGCCTACTCCTCGGACCTCGTTGGCACCGACAACGTCTGGACATCGCTGCCCGTGGGGAGGAACGCCTCTGAGCACCAGGTGACCTGCCTGACCAATCCGGCCCTACACGCGGCAGAGCCGAGCTGGTCGCCCGACGGCAGGACGCTGACCTACGAGCTGGACAACGACAACAACGTCAATGTGACGAGCGTGTGGACGATCCCGGCAAGCAACAACTGTGCGCACCCGGTGGCGCCCACGGAAATCGTTCCGGCGCCCAGCGGCCGCTGTCCCGGTCAACCGGCACCGCCTTCGGACAACCACGAGCCGAACTGGTCACCGAACGGGAAGCAGATCGTATTCCAGAGCAGCACCACAGACTCCGCCCCGACGGTCAACCTGTGGACAGTCCACCCGAATGGCTGCGCGCTGACGCGAATCACCAACGATCCTAATTCCGACAGCGATCCAAGCTGGTCGCCTGATTCGCGGTCGATCGTGTACTCGACGGACTCCGGCGCGCCGACCGGCGTCGCGAACTTGTTCATGGTCAACGCAACCGCGATAGGCGCGAAGACGAGGTTGACGAGTCAATGCTATTACGACGGCGCTCCGTCCTGGTCGCCGGATGGAAAATGGATCAGCTTTGAGTCGTGGGCCGATCCGCACTCGGATGGCAACGACCATCCGACATCGATCTGGCGGATCGCAGCGTCCGCTCGACCATCCGCCCCTAACTGCTGAACCCCGAACCATGTGTGGCGCGGTTCCGGCTGCTGTGGCGCATGCGGCAACGCGGTACTGACGGGGCTCATCATTGGGTGCAACTAGATCCCGGACAATGTGCGCTGCGGCCGGGACGGCCGTGCGAGGCAATAGCCGGGCTTGTGCGGGTCCGCGGTCGGGCTGCCTGGCGACCGGCGCCGAACGGCGCCATCGACAAGTGTCGTGGACTTCATGACGTCCTCCCTCGGGCGATGGTTGAAGCGCTCCGTCTCGCTCGGCACAGGTTTCAGACCCAGCTTCTGCCTCGGGCCCGCACCAGCAGCCCCGCTGTGAGCTGCCGGCGCGGTGTTATGCTGGCCGGAATCGAGTGCGTGAGGGGGCTGTGGTGCGATGGACCAGTTGGCAGTTGATGGCCGACCGAGCCGTGCGTAGGAGTCGGTGGATTGCGCGATGCATCGGGCCGGTGGTCGGGTTGGCAGCGCTGGCTCTTCCCGTGAGCGCGGCAGCGGCGGTGTCACTGCCCGGCGCCCCCCCGGTCAGCGCGAGCGCGTTTCCGCTCGAGGCCGCGGGCAGACCCCCGGTCGACAACGACCGGAGGATTCCGGCCCCGGCGACGCCGCCGCGGCCGGTATGCAGTGTGACCCTCACCGCGCCCGCCGGCGGCGCCGTGACGCAGGTGCAGCAGCGGATCGACGCCGATGTCGCGGCCGGATCGGGATTCACTGGCGACACCATCTGTCTCAGCGGGATCTTTCGCCAGCCGCTCCATGTACGCGGGAAGGCCAGCCAAGCGCTGCTCACGATCGCGGCCGCGCCCGGCACGACGGCAACCTTTGACCTCAGCGGCCGGCCGCCGCAGTCCTCTGACGAAGACCCGAGCTCTGTGAACCCGAACGAGATCGGAGCGATTGAGATCGGCGGCTCCCGTGACGTCGAGCTGTACGGACTCACGATAGAGCACTGGATATCGAGCGCGGGCGCCACTTTTGTTCCGGCCGGAATCTACGTGTGGGAGCGCCACGACTCCGGCGGAACGTCGCCGTGCTTTACGACCGGTGACAAGGTCTGCAGCGACATCTTCCTGTTCAACAACACCGTGACGCAGGTGGGCAACACGACGAACGTCTGCAGCAGCAGCGGCGTAATCAACGGGTACGGTATCGCCATCAAATCGTTTGGGCTGGATTCGAACCGGCAGACCGCGACGCACGAGCTCCAGCACCTGGTGATCGAAGGAAACACGGTCACCCATACCTTCACCGGCCAAAGCGAGACGGTTGCGGTCGATGGCAACGTCGCCTACTTCCTTGTCGCGAATAACACGATCTCGCAGGTCAACAACATCGGCCTCGACGTGATCGGCTGGGAGCTCTCGAGTACCTCGGCGTCGCAGGCGCGCGAGGGACTGATCACGGCCAACTCGATCTCCAATGTCGACAATACGACTGACCTGAACGGATATGGACACCTGGTCAACGGTGTCTGCCAGCCCGGCGACGACGCTGCCGCGGGACTGTACGTCGACGGCGGTTCGACCCTATGGCTGCAGGGCAATACGGTGACGGACACCAACCACGGAATCGAACTGGGCGCCGAGAACCAGGTCGGGCCGTCCGGAGCGACTGCCGACCACCTGTTGGTGGCAGGCAATACGGTCAGCGCCAGTCGCGGGACGACGTACAGCGGCACCTCCTACGCGGGCCACGCCTACGATGCCCTGATCATCGATGGTGGCGCCGCCGGTCGCTCCGCATTCGTCGACGGCGCTTACGTGCACGGCAACCGGTTCACCAACGCGAGCCAGTTCTACAACAACCACGCTAGCGTGCCGTTTTCGAAGCAGCAAGCCGCCGTGGTGGTGCTCGACAACCGCTGGGAGAACGTGTGGCTGCTCGGCAACACCGTCTCTGGAGGCGGGTCCGCTGACGTCCTCAACCCGATCCTCAACGTCAACACCTCGGCCTCAGGAACCCCCACCACCGCACCCGGGAGCGTCGTCGACTGCAACGTCTACGCCGGGCTGTCCACTACGCCCGCGCCGTCCACCGCGGATAACTTCGACACCCCGACCAAGGGCTGGGGGCTGTTCTCGGGCGATCCCACCAACGACTACAGCGCGCAGAACCGGATGCCAACGAGCGAGCTGGGACTTCCGACGCCTAACCGCGGGTGGGATCACGACAGCGCTACCGCGGCACCCGCGCCATGTCCGTTCACGCTCCCGGGCTGACCGTCGCGCGCGCTGCTACGACGGCTTTCTCGCTCCTACGACGAAGCCGCGCGCTGGGGGAGATCGCCGTTCTCAAGCGGACGCCGCCTTTCTTAACGCGGGGGATCGCAAGGCCTCGGCTGCGCACCTAATTCGCCGATGTCGGCCGCTGGTATTCGTCGCAACAGAGCAGCGCGGCTCCGGCCGTCGGCCGCTGCTGGCACCTCCGATGCGCCGTCCCGCTGCCTGGGCGATCGCTTTCCTCGCCGCGACGCCCTCATAATCCGTCGCGCGCAGGTTCGAGTCCTGCCCAGGCCATCGGGAAGTCACGCTAGGCACAAGCCCCGGGCGCGTAGGACATCGTTCGGTCGCCTTCAGCCCATTCTTGGTTGCCTGAGCTTCAGCTTGAACGGTGTCTGTCGCACAGAGCGGCGAGGTCGATCCCGTAGATCCCGTACGTCTGACAGCCGATCCGTGCGGAGAAGAAATCCTGGCTGGAGGCGTTACCGAACGCGGCCAGCGGCGCGGCGTGGCGCGCGAGACTCAGGTCGAGGGCGCCGTAGGTCAGGTAGCGCTGCGGGCCCGAGAGCCGGCCGGCTCCGGCGAGCCGGCGCTGGTCAGCCCGATCGGCTAACGGGGGGAGGTTGTGGCCGTCGTTGAGCAGCGCTACCAGCATCTGGGAGGGATCGGAATAGTCGGCCTCCCAGCCGATGTATCCGAGGTCGAATGGCTCGCCCGGAGTTGCCAGGCGAGAGAACAGCGACCCCTGCGGGAAGGTTTTGATCTGGACTTGGATGCCGATCGCGGCCAGGCCGGTCTTGACGATCTGAGCCTGCTCGGGGAACGGCGGTGTGTTGATGGTGTACAGCACGGCGGTGGCGCCGCCGGCGTGGGCGAGCTGGACCAGGTGTCGAGCTTTGGCTCGATCCGGTGTCAGGGGATAGACGTGAGCGACGCGGGCGCCGGACATTCCAGGCGGCAGGTAGTGGTCGGTGGGTGGCTCGGGGAGCGGTTCGAAGCCGCCCCCGAGGGCAGCCAGCTGGTGGCGATCGATTGCGTAGTTGACCGCTTGGCGCAGCCGGACGTCGCTGAACAGCGTCCGGTGCGTGTTCAGAGCGAAGGCGTCAAGCTCGAGGATCGGGTTCACGAAGTACCGCTGCTCGCCGCGCCCAGCTGCCGCGCTGCTCGACCCGTATCGAGCGGCGAGCCTTGACGCGAGCGCGCTGAGCGTCGAGGACGCTGACGAGGCCAGACCGAGCGGTGTGTAATCGCTCGTTCCGACCTCAATGGCAGCGACCGACCGCTGGGCCGAGACGCCAACCGCAAGTCGGATCTCGTTGAAGTGGTGAGAGCGGCTGCCGTGGTAGCTCGGGTTGCGCCTCAGCACTACCCCCTGCCCGGGCGTGTAGGACGCGACGTAATACGGCCCAGCGGATGGGATCACCCGTACTCCATTGCGGTTGATCGGAGTGTTGGACGGGACCGCACAGAATGCAGGCAGCGCGATGCGAGACAGAAAATCTGAGGCCGGGCCGAGCAGACGGATCGTGAGGGTGTCTGCCCCCGCCACCACGCCGGCGATGTGGCTGGCCTTTCCGGCCATGTAGGCGCGAGCACCCACGACATCGGACAGGTAGTGGGCCAATGGGCTGTCCGTCGCCGGGCTGAGCGTGCGCTCGATCGTGTCCTTGAATGTCTGCGCGGTGACCGGCTGGTTCGACGGCGGTGAGAAGGTGAAGCCGGGACGGATCCTGAAGGTGTAGGTCCTGCGGTCGGCCGACCGAGTCGGTAGCGCCTGGGCGACCTCAGGCGTCAGCTGCGAGCCGGCGGGGCCCGGCTTATCGGGATAGTTCACGAGCGCAGCGCACGTCGCATGCCCGAGTTGCCACGAGAGTCGACCGTATGCCAGCGCTGGATCCGTGAAGTCGAGGTCGCTCGACGAAACCATTCGCAGCGTTCCGCCTCCGGACCTCCCATGGGCGGGGGCGATCGACTGCGCGTCGACCGTCACCCACACGCGGCCGTGCGCGACCGCGATCGCCTGGGGGCTGCCCCCCACCACAATCGTGGCCTGCACCCTGTAGGTGCTCGGATCGATCCTGCTGACGGTCCCGTCGCCGCTATTGGCAACCCACACCGAGCCGGCGCCGAATGCCACTCCGGTTGGTGAGCGACCCACCCGGATCGTCGCGGTCACCGACTGCGTCGCCGGATCGATTCGAACGACCGAGTCGTCGAGCGAATCGGCGACCCAGACACCGCCCCGGCCAACGGCGACCCCGGTGGGTCCGTTGCCAACCGCGATCGGTGTCAGCAACCCACTCCGATCCACTTGGACGACGTTGTTGGCTTCGGTGTCGCTGAGCCACACCGTCCCATCGCTGATAGCGATTCCGGCGGGGTTGGCGTTTGGATCGACCTGCTGCGCTATGTGTCCATTGGCCGCGCTCAGACGCGTCAGCAGTCCGGTGGACGGTGCGACCCAGACCGAGTCGCCCTGCGCCGCAACCGCCCCCGGCCCGTCTGGGACGACATTGCCGATCTGGACCGAACGGCCGAGCGAGTCAAACTGCGGGTCGACTCGGTCGACGAAGACGCTGCTCGTACTCGGGCTGAGGCCCGGATTCACATTCGCCTCCACCACCCAGACTCCACCTGCGCTCGTTGCGATGCCGGTGGGAGGGCGTCTGACCGTGATCGCCCGCAGCGTCCGCAGTGTCGTCGGGTCCACGCGCGAGACCGTTTGGTCGTCGAGATTGGCCACCCACAACGACCCCGAGCCGAACGCGACGCCGCCAGGACGAGCACCCACCGCAACCGTGCCGACGAGGCGATCACTGCCGGGATCGATCGCGGCCAGCGAGTTCGGCGCCGCCTGAGCGGTGCTCGCTCCAGAGCCGGTCAGCCTGATTGCGAAGGCAACCAGCGCGGCGAGTAGGACCACTCCTCCGGCGGTGACCAAGAGCGCACTGCGCCGGCGTCCGCGGGCGCTGGCGGGCGACTCGCGATCGCTCTCCCGGGCGGGTGGCTGCAGCTCCGGGTCCTGGGTCAGGATCGCCTGCTCGAGCTGCGCAAGCTCCTGGCTGGGCTCGAGCCCGAGGTCCTCCAGGAGCCGGCGTCGCGTAGTGCGAAACCTCTCGAGCGCGTCGGCCTGGCGACCCGACCGGTACAGCGCGAGCATCAGCTGGGCCGTGAAACGCTCGCGCGGGGGATGCTCGCGGACGAGCGCCTCGAGCTCCCCGACGAGGTGCGCATGGTCGCCGAGCGCGAGCTCCGCATCGATCCGCTCCTCGAGTGCGGCCAGCTGGGATTCCTGCAGGCGCGCCACCTCTGACTGCGCAAACGACTCGTACGCAAGGTCCGCCAGCGGTGGCCCACGGCACAGCCCCAGCGCCTCGCGCAGCCGCTCCGCCGCAGTCCGTGCATCACCGTTCTGCAGCGCACGTCGCGCCTCGGTGACGAGCGCCTCGAAGCGGTCCACGTCGAGCTGCCCAGGGGCAACCTCCAGCAGGTACGTGCGCCCGCGGGTGACCAGCACGCCGTCGCCGAGCACCTTCCGCAGGTTCGAGACGTACCCCTGAACGATCTTGATCGCCGTCGCGGGGGCGTGCTCGCCCCACAGCTCATCCACCAGGCGGTCGGAGGAGACCGGCTCGCCACGATGGATCAGCAGGATCGCCAACAACGCCCGCTGCTTGGGGCTACCGAGAGCCAGCGGTCGGTCCTGTTCGACCACCTCGAGCGACCCCAGGATGCGGAATTCGATCACCGTCGCGTGCCCTCTGGTCAACGCTACCACCCACGGCGACGCCTGAAAGCTGTGGGCCTAGACCTGCGTTTACCGCGCGTAGACCGCGGATGACCGCTTCTACACCGCGGCAATTCATGGTTCTCGCCATCGGATCGCACCGGCGATCGAGAACCCAAGGAGGCAGTCCGCATGATCACCACCCATCGCATGACGGCCACCGTTGTCGTCGCGCTCGCCCTCGGCACCAGTGCCGCAGCCGCCTCGGCCAGGCCGATCGATATCACCCCCACCGGCTCCGAGGTGCCGGCCGGCAGCGCCAGCGTTCAAGCATCCACCCGGGCCACGAGGCCGGTCAGCCCGGTAAGCACCCCGGCGACGATCGTGCGCGTCACTGCGCACAACACCGGGTTTGACTGGGCCGACGCGGGCATCGGGGCCGCCGGTGGCCTTGCCGTCTCGATGGTCGGCCTCGGCGGGGCCCTGACGGTCTCCCAGCGGCGGGGGCGACGCCACAGCGGGCCGAATGCGCTGACCAGCTGACGACCGCCGGGCGAACCGCTACGTCCCGAACAACGACCGGAGGAGCCCGCCATGAGCTCGCTTGACAGCAACCCACCCGTTCCCCGCAGCCTCAAGTTCGGGCGCGGGTCAGTCCCGGCTATGCAGTCCACGCGACGGGGCAGATGCAGTGGGGTTGCTGCCCGGCTGAGGTTTGTCGGCTGCGCGCTCGCGGGATGCCTCGTGCTCGCCGTGGGTCTGGCCCGGGCTGAGACGGCTGCGGCGTCCGCGTGGGCGCGGCAGTCGCTCACGCCCCCGTCGTTGACCGGGCAGCAGTCGGGGGTGTCGTGCCCGTCGGTGTCAGCGTGCACGGCTGTCGGGCACTTCTTCAGCACCACCGGCATCAAGGTGACGCTGGCCGAGCGCTGGACCGGCACCAAGTGGGCGATCCAGACCACGCCGAACCCGAGCGGGGCGACGGGCAGCGGCCTCGGCGGCGTCTCGTGCATTTCGGCCACGGCGTGCACCGCCGTGGGGGACTACACCGGCGCCACGGGCGCCAGCGAGACACTGGCCGAGCGCTGGAACGGCGCCACCTGGACCATCCAGGCCACCCCGAACCCCAGCGCGGCCACGAATAGCAGCCTCAGCAGCGTGTCGTGCACTTCGAATACATCGTGCACCGCCGTCGGATACTTCCAGACCAGTGCCGGTACCTTCCTCACATTGGCCGAACGCTGGAACGGCGCCACCTGGGCGATCCAGGCCACGCCGAATCCGAGCGGCGCGACGACCAGCGTGCTGGGCGGCGTATCGTGTTCTGCAACCGCCGCGTGCACCGCGGTCGGGCACTTCTTCAACGGCGCCGACGGGGGCGAGACGCTCGCGGAGCGCTGGAACGGGACAGCCTGGACGATCCAGACCAGCCCGAACCCGAGCGGCGCGGCCGCCAGCGACCTGACCGGCGTGTCCTGCGCGTCGATCAGCGCGTGCACCGCCGTTGGGTCCTCTCGCAACGGCGGTATTGTCTCGTTGGCTGAGCGCTGGAACGGCGTCAGCTGGACACTCCAGGGCACGCCGAACCCCACCGGACTCGGAATCGCCGGCCTCAGCGGCGTGTCGTGTAAGTCGAGCACTGCGTGCACTGCCGTCGGGTATTTCATCACCAGCGCCGAGGTCCAGCTCACAGTGGCGGAGCGCTGGAATGGCGCCAGCTGGACGATCCAAACCACGCCCGACGCCAGCGGCGGCAGGGGTGGCAGCCTGGCGAGCGTGTCGTGTCCCGCGACGAGCGCGTGCACGGGTGTCGGGGGTTTCACCAACCGGCCGATCGCCGAGGTGACATTGGCCGAAGGCTGGAATGGCACCAGGTGGGCGACCCAGCCCACGCCCAACCCCACTACGACGGTCAGTTCCTTCAATGGCGAGTCGTGCAAGGCGACAGGGGCGTGCACCGCGGTCGGATACTTTTATGACGGCAGCGGGACGTACGTGACGCTGGCCGAGCGCTGGGACGAGAGCAACTGGACGGTCCAGACCACGCCAAACCCCCCTAGCGCCGCGACCAGCGTCCTGACAGGCGTGTCGTGCCCGGCGCTCACAGCGTGCATCGCGGTCGGGCACTTCACCACGAGCGGCCCAGGTACCGAGATGATGCTGGCCGAGCGCTGGAGCGCCACCGGCTGGACGATCCAGACCACGCCGAGCCCGAGCGGCGCGCAGTCCGGCGTGCTCGCGGGCGTGTCGTGCACGTCGGCGACCGCGTGTACCGCGGTGGGAAACTACACCGACGGCACCGGCGCGACTGCGACGCTAGCCGAGCGCTGGAACGGCACTGCCTGGACCATCCAGACCACCCCGAACCCCAGCGCCGCCACAAACAGCGGCCTCAACGGCGTGTCGTGCACATCGGCTACAGCCTGCACCGCCGTCGGGTACGTCCAGAACAGCGCGGGTTCCTACGCGACGCTGGCCGAGCACTGGGACGGGGCGAGCTGGACGATCCAGACCTCGCCCAACCCCATTGTCGCCAAGACCAGCGTCCTTGACAGCCTGTCGTGTACATCGAACACGGCATGCACCGCCGGCGGATACTTCATCACAAGCGGCGCGACCCAGCTGATGCTGGCTGAGCGCTGGGACGGCACCAGCTGGAGGATCCAGGTCACGCCGCGCCCCACCGGCGCGAAGGCCAGCATCGTCAACGCAGTCTCGTGCACCGCACCAACTGCGTGCACGATCGTCGGCGGCTACACCGACAGCACCGGCATCCAGGTGACCCTGGCGGAGCAGTGGAACGCGAGCGGCTGGACGATCCAGACGACGCCCCACCCTGCTACAGCCAACCGGAGCGGCCTCGGCGCCGTATCGTGCACGACGACCAGCGTCTGCAGCGCCGTCGGGACCTACTTCGATCAGGCCGGCAGAGAGGTCGTACTGGCCGAGCGATACTCCTAACCCCAGGGGCGCCGCACAGCATGTCGGTTGGTGGCGCCGGTGGCTCTCAGGCCGGGACGACCAGGCGGCGGCCGGTGCGGCGCTGCGCGCGGCCGTCGCCGACGAACACTTGAGGTCAGCTGATGTTGAATGGCGCGCTCTGGCTGGTGACCTTCACGGCGGCGTCGGTGACGGTGATGGTGTCGCTCTTTTTGCGGCGGTCAGAACCAGGAACTGGCCGCCGACGCGGGGTCGGGGACGAGAACCTGGGGCTCGACCGGCGCCATGACGCCAGCCATTCTGCACCTTCAGACGGGTTGCTGGCGGGTCGCGGCATTCACGAGCCGCTGAGCGCTAGGTCCCCGAAGGCCCCCCGACGACGTTGAACGCGGCGCTTTGGTCGGTGACGCTCTGGGCGGAGTCGGTGACGGTGATGGTGTCTCTGCGGACGGGGTTGGTCAGGGTGACCTGGTTGGTGCTGACGCCGTTGGTGAAGCCGGCCGGGGTACCGGTCAGCTGCGCGCTGGTGTCGCTCCAGGTCGGCGAGCCGGCGTAGGAGGTGATGGTGTTGCCGGCGGCGTCCTCGGCCCGGACGGTCACGGTGAACGCCTGCCCGGCCGTCTCGGGACCGGTCGGCGTGATGACGAACTTGCTCAGCGGACCCACGACATTGAAGGCCGAGCTCTTGCTGCTCACGCTCTGGGCCGAGTCGGTTACGGTGATCCTGTCGATGTGGGCGGGGTTGGTCAGGGTGACCTGGTTGGTGCTGACGCCGTTGGTGAAGCCGGCCGGAGTACCGGTCAGCTGCGCGCTGGTGTCGCTCCAGGTCGGCGAGCCGGCGTAGGAGCTGATCGTGTTGCCGGCGGCATCCTCGGCCCGGACGGTCACGGTGAACGCCTGCCCGGCCGTCTCGGGACCGGTCGGCGTGATGACGAACTTGCTCAGCGGACCGATCACCGCAAACGGGGCGCTCGCACCCGTCGCGCCGCCGCTCGATACCGAGACCTGCTCGTTGGTCGCCGGGGTGCTGAGGACCACGCCGGTGGTGGTGCTCACCCCGTCCACGAACGCGGCCGGGGTCTGGGACCCCAGGTCGGAATGAGTATCGCTCCAAGTCGGAGCGGCGTCGTTGTAGCCGGCCATCACGTTCCCCGACCCATCCAACGCCCGCGCGGTGATCGTGTAGTTGCCGTCCGCCGACCAATCGGGGCTGACGCCCACGGAGATCGAGCTGGGGCTCGGGGCGGTTTGACGGCATCGACGGTTGCCGTGCCATTGACCTGCGACCGTCCCGCACGGATATCCGCCAGATGCACATCCGCTGACGTCGACCGTCACGCTGTAGAGGTCCGGGCGAGGCGTAGGTGTGCGAGCCGCTGATCGTTCCGTTCGGCGAGCCGCTGATCGTCCCCCCGCTCGTCGGTGTGCCATCCCCCCAGTCGATCGTCGCGCTGCTGAGCGTCACGCCCGCGGACTGCCCGGTGCTGGTGATCTGAAAGCTCGCCACCTGGCCACTGAACGGGGTGCCGGCGGTCGCGTAGGCGTTGCTCCCGCACGCGTAGGTGGCTGAGTAACCAGAGTCGTCGTAGCCGCACGTCGTCGTCGGGCTGCTCTGGGCGGCCATCCGCGGGGATGCCGATGCCGTACCCGCGGCGACAGCCAGGACGGCGATCAACACCAGCGTGGTGAGCGCCAGGCTACGCCGGCGATCTGCAAGGCAACGCACGATCTGCATGAACTCCCCCCTCGTTGAAGCTTTAGATCAGGTGATGTTGAATGGCGCGCTCTGGCTGGTGATCGAGCCGTTGGTGACCGTGATGCGGTCGTTTGAGTAGGGCTTGGCGACCGTCACCTGGTTGGTGCTCACCCCACCCGAGAACGCTGCCGGCGAGCCCTTGATCTGGCCGCTGGAGTCGCTCCACGTCGTGGCCGCGTGATAGCCACTGAGGAGGTTGCCCGCGCTGTCCTCGGCGTTGACCCTCACCGTGAACGCCTTGCCCGCCGTCTGCGAGCTCAACACACCGATGACGAACTTCGCCAGCGGCCCGAGGACGTTGAACTGACCGCTCTGGCTGGTGACCTTCGCGGCGGCGTCGGTGACGGTGATGGTGTCGCGCTTGTACGCGTTGGGGAGCGTCACCGTATTCGTGCTCACGCCGCTGGTGAACGCGGCCGGGGATCCGGTCAGGTGCCCGCTGAGATCACTCCACTTGGGCGAACCGTGATAGCCCGACAGGACGTTGCCTGCGCTGTCCTCGGCGTAGACCCTCACCGTGAACGCCTTGCCCGCCGTCTGCGAGCTCGACACACCGGTGACGAACTTCGCCAGCGGCCCGAAGACGTTGAACGCAGCGGTCTGGCTGGTGACCTTCGCGGCGGCGTCGGTGACGGTGATGGTGTCGCTCTTGTACGCGTTGGGGAGCGTCACCGTATTCATGCTCACGCCGCTGGTGAACGCGGCCGGAGATCCGGTCAGGTGCCCGCTCAGATCACTCCACGTGGGCGAGCCGCGATAGCCCGTCAGGACGTTGCCCGCGCTGTCCTCGGCAATGAGCCTCACCGTGAACGCCTTGCCCGCCGTCTGCGAGCTCGACACGCTGGTGACGAACTTCGCCAGCGGCCCGAAGACGTTGAACGCAGGGGTCTGGCTACTCACCGAGCCATCCGTCACGGTGATTCGCTCGCCATGCACCGGCTTGGCAAACGTGACCGCGTTCCTGCTCACCCCACCCGAGAACGCCGCCGGCGCACCGCTCAGCTGGCCACCCGTGTCGCTCCATGACGGTGAGCCCGAATAGTCGCCGATCACGTCGCCGCTCGCGTCCATCGCGGTCACCGTGATCGTCTGCGGCGACCCCGAGACCGGCCTGGATGGCACCGCGATCGCGAACTGCGACAGTGGTCCCGGCTGTCCGAACTTCTCCACCCGGTTGTTGGCCGTGTCGGTGACGAAGAACGACCCCGCGGACGCGAACGCCACCCCCCACGGCGAGCGGAACCTGCCGTTGCCCGACCCTGCAGCCCCGAACGAGTTGATGTAGGTACCGTCAGGAGCGAAGCTCTCGACGCGGTCGTTATTCCCATCGACGACGAACACGTTGCCCGTCTTCGGCTCCACCGCGACCCCGTTGGGGAGCCCGAGCTGACCCACTCCGGAGCCGCCACTCCCGATCGCGCTCAAGTAGTTGCCGCTCAGATCGAACACCGCGACCCGCTGGTTCTGCCCGTCGGCCACGTACACGCGACCGCGGCCCGGATCCACCGCCACGCCCGTGGGGTCGTTCAACGTGGTGCCGCTGTCGGATCCGTTGAAGGTCTGCGCGCCCGTGAGGTTTCCACTCTCGTCGTACATATCGACCTGGTTGTTGCCCGAGTCGGTCACGTACACGGTCTGGTTGCTCGGATCGACCGCGACCCCGGTCAGCAGCGGGGTCCCCGTACCCGGCACCTGCGTCACATACCCGAGACTGGCCCCGCTGCCGTCGAACATCTCGACGCCGCCCGGCGCGCCCGGCTCGGCTACGAAAAGGGTTCCCGGCGAAGACGAGAAATCGCCCGCGATCCCGGACGGCGGCGCGGTCGTCGCGAAGCTGAAGAGCCACTTGTCGTGGGGATCGAAAACCTCGATCCGGCTGTGGGGCTGATCGGCCACGTACTTCACGCCGTTGCTCGGATCGATCGCGATCCCCGCCGGACCGCCGAACTGACCGTCGCCCGATCCCGAGCCCCCGAACGACTTCAGGTACGACGGCACCGACCAGCTGATCGTCAAGCTCGCCGGATCCGAGGTCACGTGCTCGTTGGTCAGACCGGTGATGCCGTAGCTGCCCCCGCCGCCGCCCCCGTTCCCCGTCCCGTCGGGGCCGAATTGGGTTGCTTGGCCGTTGCAGCCGGCGCCGCCCCCTCCTCCGCCGTAGTACCCGCCACCGCCACCGCCGCCGGCGCCGTTGGCGTCCCCCGTGTCGTGATAGAAGCCCGCGACTCCTGTCCCTCCCTGTTCGGAGGATCCAGCCGTGGCGCTCGAGGGGTTCTGATCCGAGCAGACGTTCGAGCCGGCTGCGCCGTAGCTCGTGGCCGATCCGCCGCCGCCACCAGTGCCGCCGTATGCCCCCACACCGCCCACGCCACCACCGCTCCCGCTATCGCCCGCGCCACCCGAGCCCGCCTGCCCGAACGGGGTATAGCTCTCACCACCGCCGCCGCCCCCACCGGCGATGACCAGCGCGGTGCTGTCCAGCGCTTCGACCCCGGAGAACCCGCCGCCTCCGCCGCCTCCGAACGGTTGGCCTTGCGCTGTACTCCCGTCCGAGCCGCCGGTGCCGCCGCCCGGGATGCCCCCGGGGCCCAGGTTGCCGCCCGATCCCCCGACCGTGCCCACGAAGAGGCCCAGGTCCTGGTTCGGCACGACTGGCACCGCCGTGTCCTCCACCGATGCACCGGAACCGCCGGAGCCGTCCTTGTTGCCGTTCGGGCCGGCGTTTTCAGAGCCGTACCCGCCGCCGCCGGCGGCCCCCACGGCGACGACGTCGAGGCTCCCGATCCCCGCCGGCACCGTGAATATCGGCGTGCCCGACGTGTACGTGCAGGAGGTCGCCGTGGTCGAGCTGGCCCCCGGGCACGCCGCATTCGCGGCCTGCGCTGCCCCAGCCCCCAAAACCAACGAGCCCGCCGCGACCAGTCCACTCACCACGACGGCACGGCCACGCCGCACCGTCCCTGACAACCTGAGCACGAACGGCCCCCTTCTTCGATCCTCACAGAAATAGACGGCCCCGTGCGGGGACTGTAGAGGCCAATCGGCAAGGGGGGTACCCTGGACTTCTGGGTGACATACTGCGGTGACCATGCGGATGCTGGAGCGCGACCGGGAGTGCGCGGCCGCGCAGGCGCTCGTCGATGGTGTGGTAGCGGGTGTGGGCGGGTTGCTGGTGATCGAGGGCCCGTCGGGGAGCGGTAAGTCGGTCCTGCTGGCGGAGTTGGCGCGGCGCGCCGACGCTGCAGGGGTGGCGGTCCGCTCGGTCCGGGCCACGCGGCTGGGGGTCGACGTTCCATTCGTGCTCGCGCGCCGACTGCTCGAGCCCGCGGTGCATGCCGAGCCGGAGCTGCTCGCTGCCGGCTGGGCCCGACACGCGCGGCCGTTGTTCGAGGGTGAGGTGAGCATCGCCGGCGATCAGCGCTCGCTGGTCGAGGGGCTGGTGGCGCTGGTCGCCGAGGTTCGCCGCGACGGCGGGCCACTGGCGCTGATCGTCGATGACGCGCAATGGGGAGATCCGGCGTCGCTCGAGTTCCTCGATGAGCTCGCCGCTCGTTGCGAGGACATCGGCGTCGCGGTGACGGTCGCGATCGGCACCGGGCAGGGGGGAGTCGACCCGTCGTCGTTGCGGCGGCTGGCGGCGGCCGCCGGCGGGCGGGTGCTGGCGCCCGCGCCGCTCAGCGCGGGCGCGATGCGAGCGCTGGTCTATGAGCGGCTGCCGGACGCCGGCGAGGCGTTCGCGGCGCGCGTTGCGCAGGCCGCGGGCGGCAATCCGCTGCTGGTGACCGAGCTGATCGACTCCGCCGAGCGTCACGGTACCGAGGGAATGCGGATCCCCGACGGGCTGAGCCGGGCGGTACTGCTGCGCCTGGAGGACGCCGGTCCGCAGGCGCGGGCGCTGGCCGAGGCGCTCGCGGTGCTGGGCGAGGCGCCGCTGCGGCTGGCGGCGGCGCTGGCGGGACTCGGCGGGCGGGTTGCCGACCGCGCCGCCGACGAGCTCGTCGCGCGCCACGTGCTGGTCGCGGGCGAGTCGGTGCGCTTCGCGCAGCCGCTGGTCGGTGAGGCGCTGGGGGCGACGGTCGCGCCGTTCGACCTCGCCGCCCGCCACCGACGAGCGGCGGAGCTGCTGGCTGACGATGGTGCGGACCCTGATCGGATCACCCGGCATCTGCTGCGCACTCGGCCGGGCGGCGAGCGGTGGGTGTGCGGCGCGCTGCGCCAGGCGGCGCGGACGGCGGTGGGACGGGGCGACCCGGCCGTCGCCGCGGAGCTGCTGACGCGGGCCCTCGCCGAGCCGCCCGCGGCCGAGGATCGCGGCGCGCTGCTGCTCGAGCTGGCGAGCGCGCGGGCGGCAGCGGGCCAGCCCGAGGCGATCGATACCTTCGAGCGGGCGCTCGCGACCGTGGAGGATCGGGCGCGGCGGGCCGACGGCTGGCGGGGCCTCTCCCGGCTGCTGTACGCCCGCGGCGAGTTCGCCGATGCCGCGACC
The DNA here is from genome assembly GCA_963792735.1 of uncultured Solirubrobacterales bacterium. Classification (GTDB taxonomy): domain Bacteria; phylum Actinomycetota; class Thermoleophilia; order Solirubrobacterales; family Solirubrobacteraceae; genus Palsa-465. Next base: position 409,578 of record CAWBXK010000003.1, read on the forward strand.
GCCGGGGCGCGCGGCCGCGCCGAGCTGCCCGAAGGCGACCCGCTCGCCCAGGGCCTTTTGGCGATCGAGCTGACCGCCGCGTCGAGTGTGCCGGAGCTAGCCGCCGACGCGATGGAGCGGCTCAACGCGCTCATCGGCGGTGCACCAGCCACCGAGCCGACGTTGCTGGCCCTGCTGACCGCTCACCAGGCGGCACGGGTGATCGAAATCGAGCGGGTGCCAGAGCAGGCCCGGTGCGCCGTGGCCGCTGACGCGCTGATCGATCCCGAGTCCCATGGCATCCCGCTCACCTACGTGACCGGTGCGCTGAACTTCGTCGACGAGCCGGTGCTCGCCGAGGAGATGCTCGACCGGGGTCTGGAGCGTGCCGGCGAGCTGGGCGATCCGCTGGCTGAGTGCAACGTGCGTCAGGTGCGCGCGTGGTGCCGGATCTTCCGGGGACGGCTGACGCTCGCCGCCGAGGATCTCGACGCGATGCTGGCGGCGGGCGAGCTCGGCTGGCGCTCGATCGATGCCCTGTGTGCGATGCCACTGATCGTGCTGCGGCTCGAGCGCGGTGACCTCGACGGAGCGCGCGACGCGCTGCGGCGCGCACCCGCCGGAGCGCAGATCGGGCAGGCGTGGTTCGGTGGTGCCGTGGCGCTGGCCGAGGGCGATGCCGCCGCGGCGCTGAGCGCGTTCGAGGCAGCCGGCGCCGAGCTCGAGGGCGCTCTCGGCGTCGTCAACCCCGGCGTGCGGCCGTGGCGCTCGAGTGCCGCGCTGGCGGCCGCGCAGCTCGGGCAACTTGAGTACGCGCAGTCGCTGGCCGCCACTGAAGTGGAGCAAGCCCAAGCCGCGAAGAACCCGCGCGCGCTGGGGATCGCGCTGCGCGCCGCCGGCCTGGTCAGCGACGACCCGAAGCTGCTCGAGGCGTCGGTCGCCACACTCGAGCGTTCGCCCGCGCGGTTGGAGCTCGGCCGGTCGCTGATGTTCGCCGGGATCGCACAGCGGCGCGCGGGACACACCCCGCGGGCCCGCGTGACACTTTCACGAGCGCTCGAGCTGGCGACCGAGTGCGGTGCGCCGCCGCTGATCGAACGGACGCTGACCGAGCTGCGAGCCGCCGGCGCCCGGCCCCGCCGGCGTCCGCGCACGGGCGCCGGGGCGCTGACCGCCAGCGAGCGACAGGCCGCCGAGCTGGCGGCCGGCGGCCGGACGACGAAGCAGATCGCGGCGCTGCTGTTCCTGTCCCCCAAGACCGTCGAGGGCCACCTGACGAGCGCGTTTCGCAAGCTCGGGATCTCTTCGCGCTCAGAGCTCGGCCTGCGGCTCGCGCCACGGGAAGAGAACGAGCTTGCGAGGTGATGGCCGCCAGCGACCCCTCTGCGACTGGGCCGGAGCTTGGATCGGTGATTTCATGTCGAGAACCGCCGGCTGGCTTCGCTCACTGGTCGGAGCCCGCCCACCCCTCTAGAGGCGAGGCCTTTGACACCAGGAGATGATCATGCCGAAGTATCTGCTTCTCAAGCACTATCGCGGCGGCCCGGAGCCGCACCATCCGTTCCCGCCGATGGACCAGTGGGCGCCCGAGGACGTGGAGGCGCATATGGCCTTCCTGGGCCAGGTGGGCGAGCGGTTGCGGGAGACGGGCGAGTATGTCGACGGGCAGGCGCTCACGCCGGCGCAGACCTGGGTGCGCTACGGCGGTCCGGATGCGGCGCCGGTCGTCACCGACGGCCCGCTGCCCGAGACCAGCGATCTGGTGGCGGGCTGGTACATGATCGACGTCGAGTCCTACGAGCGCGCGGTCGAGCTGGCGGCGTACGTCTCCTCTGAGCCCGGTCCCGGCGGGGGTCCGCTGTATGAGTGGATCGATGTCCGGGAGGTCATGTCCGAGGCGCCGTCGGACGACTGACGTGAGCGTGATCGACGACATGGCGCAGCGGCGGGACGAGGGCACGCTGCGCGCCGTCGTCCCGCGGGTGCTCGCGGGCCTGGTGCGGCGGGGCGAGGACTTCGATGCCGCCGAGGACGCGCTGCAGGAGGCGCTGCTGGAGGCGCTGCGGGTTTGGCCCGAGCACCCGCCCCGTGACCCGCGCGCGTGGCTGGCGACGGTCGCGACGCGACGGCTCGTCGACGCCCGCCGCAGCGAGGTCGCGCGGTACCGTCGCGAGGAGCAGATGTACGCCGAGCCGCGGCCCGAGGTCACCGAGGAGGGCGACGACACGCTGTTCCTGCTGTTCTGCTGCTGTCACCCCGACCTCGCGCCGGCGTCGCAGGTGGCGCTGACCCTGCGCGCGGTCGGCGGCCTCACCACCCGGGAGATCGCCGATGCCTTCTACGTCCCGGAGGCGACGATGGCGCAGCGGATCAGCCGCGCCAAGCGCACCCTGCGCGGGCGCCGGCTGGACCAGCCCGGCGATCTCGCCGTCGTGCTGCGGGTGCTCTACCTCGTCTACACGGCCGGGCACGCGGGCCGGCTGGACCTGGCCGCCGAGGCGATCCGGCTCGCCCGCCAGCTCACCCTCGCCACCGAGGAACCGGAGGCGCGCGGGCTGCTCGCGCTGATGCTCCTCAACCATGCCCGGCTCCCGGCACGACTCGACCCCGAGGGTCGCATCGTCACGCTTGACCGCCAGGACCGCGGCCTGTGGGACACCCGGGAGATCGCCGAGGGCGTACGCGTCCTGCAGTCAGCGCTGGCCATGCAGACGGACAAACGTCGCCCGGGCCGCTACCAGGTCGAGGCTGCGATCGCGGCCCTGCACGACGACGCCGCCAGCGCCGAGGAGACCGACTGGCCGCAGATCCTCGCCTGGTACGACGACCTCGTCGCCCTGACCGAGGACCCGGTGCGCCAGGACCCCGCCGCGGTGCTCGGGCGCGCGGTCGCGGTCGGCCACGTGATCGGCGCCGCTCCCGGGCTGCAGGAGACCGACCGGCTGCGCGAGGCTCTCGGCCACCGGCACCGCTGGCACGCCGTCCGCGGGCACCTGCACGAGCTCGGCGGCGACCTCCCCGCCGCCGCCACGGCCTACGCCGAGGCCGCCCGCCGGGCCACGAACGTCGCCGAGCGTGACTACCTGGTCCGCCAGGCCGCCCGCGCGCGGGCCTGGCGATGAAAAAAATAATCGCGCTGCTGGGCTCCGAGGAGCAGAAGTAGCGCTGGCTGCCGGCTCCCGCATCGTCGAGCGGGATGCCACCCTCCCGGCCCACCAGGTCCGCCTGGCGGTCGCCACGGTCCGGTGCCGCCGCCGCCGTCGGATCCGGGACCCGGTGGGTCTGGCGGTCGTCTGCCCAGCCTCAGGAGCACAGGGAGCAACGCGACCGTCAGTACGATCACCAGGGCCGGCAGTCCCGGAAGGTTGACCCCGCTGATCTGAGACGTCCCCGGCATCCGACTACGCTACCCGCCCGCGCTAGGCGGGCTCCTCGTCGAGGAGGGTTTGGACGAGCGTCGGCGACTCGTGGACCGATACCACCAGTAGCGGCGAATCGCCCGTGTTGCGAAAGCCGTGCGCGGTGTTCGGGGGCACCGAGATCATGTGCTCGGCCTCGGCTTCGAGGACGGTCTCGCCCGCCGTCCACCGGGCTGAGCCCGCGAGCAGGACGAACGTCTCGGCGTAAGGGTGGGTGTGAAGCTCGACGAATCTGCCCGGAGGCGTTCGCACCACGAACATGGTGATGCCAATGCCGGCGCGGGGACCGCCCTCGAACAGGGCGGCGGTGGGTCCGACCCGCAGCTCGTCGAGGTCGATCGAGGTGACGTCTGTCATGTGGCGAGCGCCATCAGCTAATGCATCGCGTTCATAGAGTGCATTGTGTGTTGGTCGGCGCTCGGGACCACCAGGCCCGGGACGTCGTGGGGGGCGCCGATAACCGCGATCGCGAGCACGACCAGTACGCCCGCGGTGCCCCAGGTGGCCGTCCGCCGCCACGGGATCGTCTTCTCGATCGCGATCAGACCGGCGATGAGCACCATCCAGGTGACGCTCATCACGCCGAGTGCGAACAGCGCGGCCATCAGCGCCCAGCAGCAGCCAAGGCACCAGGCGCCATGCTTGCTTCCCATCTCCAGAGCGCCGCGATTGCCGTCGCGCCAGTTGCCCAGCAGGAACCCGAGCGGGCTGCGGCATTTCCCGAGGCACGCCTCCTTCAGCGGCGTCAGCTCGTAGATCGCGGCGAGCGCCAGCACGCCGCCGGCCAACCACCGCCCCCCGGTGTCCCAGGCCAAATCGCCGCCCAGCAGGCTTCTGCCGACGCGAAACAGAGCGTAGGCACCGACTCCGGCTGCACCCCAAACCAACAGATAGCCGGCCGTGAACAGCAGCGGCCGACTCCAGCCCCGACGCCGCGTCATGCGGGCATACAGCGCCGCGGTCGGCGCCAGCGAGGGGAACATCATGGCCGCCATCATCACCACCCACACACCAAGGAACCAGCCGAGCGCACCGAGATCGGTGCCCGGACCGGCGTCCATACCGGCCATCCGGTCGACCGTCGAGAACCAGGCCGCGGCGGCCAAGCCGAGCAACACCACCACCAGCCCCACGCGCGCACGACCGGCGGCGAACGCGGTCGCAAGCTCACTGCGCTCTGCGCCGCCGGCGTCGGTCAGAGAAGCGGTTGCGCTCACGCCGCCCATGCGAACGGCGACCTCGAGAAGGCCGATTTCCCCTCGTACTGGATGCCGAACGCATCGATGTTCGAACGCGTCGCACGAGCCACCGTCAGCTCGCTCCCCGCCGGATGAAAGACACCCGTCAGGCGCACGGGTTCACCCGTCTGTGCACCGAACGGCACCACGTCCTCGACCTCGAAGTCGACCGCGTCACCGATCCGGACGGAGTGACGCAGACCGTCCTCGCGGACCTCGATACGCGCACGCTCCACACCGAGGTTCTCACCGATCAGCGCCCCCAGCGCCTCGATCGGACCACCCCGCACACCGGAGAACACTTCGCCGAGCCGTTCGGCCTGCTCATCGGACGCCGCCGCATCGATGAAGACCCCAAGGCGCCAATTGCCCTCGCTCATGATCTTGGGAGTGTCGGCGACGACGGCGACCGTCAGGCGGCTCACGTCGGTGCCCTCAACGTCACCGTCCTTGATGTGGAAGACGAGCGTGACCCGGCAGCGATCCCGCGTGGCTCCGAGCGCCATCGACGCCGTGCACGGGCACACCACATCGCATGAGCACGTCTCGAAGTAGGACCCTTCCAGCTTCCAGGACATCGCCGACTCCCCCAGGCTCGGGAATGGACCCCGATTATCTCCCACGGTCGAGCGTTCCGTCAACCAAACGCAATGGCTGGGGGGTCGGTATGGGGTGGCTCCTGTTGTGCGAAGCGGGGTGCTCGGCCTTGATGCACCGCTCGCCGCGGGCTAATGGAACAGGATCAGCTTGTAGGCGCTGTAGGCGAAGAACACGGCCAGCAGAGTCCAGGTCACCGGCCACGTCACGGTGCGCAGAAACGCGGTCTCAAAGTGGCCGACGCGAAGCACGAACGCCAGGATTGCCAGCAACACGATCGCGTAGCTGGCGATCGCCACCCCGCTGGAGAGAGCCAGGCCGAGCACCGGCGCGGCCACGAGGCCGAGGAACAGCCATGCCGTGACGGCCAGCACGTCGACCGAGAGGTTGGTGCGCTCGCGGCCCACGATCGTCATGAAGCCCGCGGCGCCCACCAGCGCCGCGGCTATGAACACCCCGAGCGGCCAGCGCGAGCCGAACCCGAAGATCGAGCTCATGAGCCGGCCCCCACACCACAGCAGCAGCGGCTCGATGAAGCTGACGGCGATGTAGCAGGCGAATATGTCGACCGTGGAGTCCCAGGGATTCCCGAACACGGGACGACGCGGCACCAGCGCCGCTCTCAGGGCGGACGGGTCCAGCGTTTCGCGCAGCGAGCTCCTGTTCTCCGATTCGGTCATGGCGTCTCGGGAATGGTAGGCAAATCGCCGCCGCCTCGCTCAAGGCCCCGCGCCGTGCGAGGATCGGTGGGTGATCGAGGTTCAGGTGGCTCACACGGCCGATCTGGAAGGGGCCGCGCTGAGGGCGGCTCGTGACCTGCTCGACGACGTTTTCGCAGACTCGATGACCGAGCACGCCTGGGAGCACGCCCTGGGCGGAATCCACGCCGTGGTATGGGACGACGCCGAGCTGATCGGGCATGCGTCAGTCGTACAGCGCCGGCTGCTGCATGGCGGCCGCGCGCTGCGGACCGGCTATATCGAGGGCGTCGGCGTACGTGCCGATCGCCGAGGCCGGGGACACGGCGCGACGATGATGGACGTCCTCGAGCGAGTGGTGAGCGGCGCCTACGAGGTGGGGGCGCTGGGAGCCGCGGAGGGGGCCGGGACCTTCTATGAGGCGCGCGGCTGGACTTGCTGGCGGGGACCCACTTCGGCGCTCACGCCGAATGGGGTCCTGCCGACGCCCGAGGAGGACGGATCCATCTACGTGTTGCCGGTGACCGCGTCGCTGGACCCATCCGGCGAGCTGAGCTGCGACTGGCGCGACGGGGACGTATGGTGACCGCCGAAATCCTGCCACCCCCGGCTGGCCGCGGAGGCAACCGGGAGCCCTCAGAATCCGCCGTCGCGACCGCCTGCTTTAGGGTTCTGCCGTGCTCATGGCGAATTTCTGGCAATCCTCGGACCTCCGGGTGGCGCGGTGACCGACGCTCAGGCCGCGGCGCGCTCAGATCATGGGGGGAACTTCGCTGAGCCTCTGTCGGGCTCGGTTGAGTCAATTCCCGAGACGTCGCTCGATGAGCGACGGGTCGCCGATACGTGGGCGATCGGAGCACCGCTTGATCAGGCCGAGCGCGTCCGCGATTCCGTCCCGCTGTGGTTTCACACGTTCGCACTCGCGCCCGGTGTCTACACGCCTGGTATCGCGCGTGACCATGGCTACCGCCTGCCGGTACTCGGAGCTGAACGCTTCGCGGGCCGCAGCGTCCTGGACATCGGCGCGTTTGACGGCTTCTACAGCTTCCTGGCGGAGGCGCGCGGGGCCCGCCGCGTGGTCGCGGTCGATAACGAGCAGTACGTGGACTGGGTGGCTGCCCGGTTCGGCGTGACGCTCGAGGCCGGCGCCGGGTTTCGTGCCATTGCCGAGCTGACCGGCTCGCAGGTCGAGTATCGCCGTATGGACGCGCTGGACGTGCGCGAGCTCGACGAGCAGTTCGAGGTCGTGCTGTGCTTCGGAATCCTGCATCGAGTGACCGATCCGGTCGCGATGCTGCAGGGCCTCGCTGAGCGCTTGGAGCCCGGTGGCGAGGTGGTGCTCGAAACGTATGGCTCGCGTCTGTCGTCGGATCTTCCGGCGCTCGAGGTGCACGAACCGGGCCACGTGTACGCGCGCGACGAATATGTCTACTGGGGCTTCACCCCGGAGAGCCTGCGCCGGTTGGGCGCAGTCGCCGGACTGCGGGAGGTTGAGATCATCGACGAGGTCGAGATCAGCGGCCATCCGCGAATCCTCGCGGTGCTGCGACCGGCCACCTGAGTCGCTCGCGGATCACGCCACGAGCGACGTCTCCAGCAGTTCGCGCCTGAGTGCGGCGGGTCGATCGGTGGTGATCGCCTGGATCCCGAGCGACGCCGCCCGCGCCGCCAGCGTCGCGTCGTTGATCGTGCCCGTGCTGACCCCGAGACCTCCGGCCTGAAGCCGTGCGACGAGCGCCCGATGCAGCAGGAAATGCTCGATGCAGACGCCCCCCACCCCGGTCTTGTTGGCCCATCTGAGCAGCGCGTGGGGCGCGTAATCGGCCCACATGACCAGACGGGTGGGAACGCCATGGCGAGCCGCCTCCTCACACGCGCTGGTGTGAAACGAAATCAGCTCCACGCCCGGGCCGCTCGTGAGCGCGCCGGCGGTCAGGCATACCTTCAAGGCTGTCGTGCGGGCGAGCTCGGGATCGCCGTGAGCCTTGACCTCGACCTGTAGTGGAAGGTCGCGCGGGGTGCGTTCAAGCAATTCCTCGAGCAACATCGGGGTCTCGTCGGTGACCGCGCCCTGCCGGTCACGCAGGCGGCAGCGGCGTAGCTCGTCCCACGGCGTCTGGTGCGCCCATCCCCCCAGCGTGGTGGCGTTGCTGAGCCACGGGTCATGGAGCAGCACCAGTCGTCGATCGGCGGTCAGGCACACATCGGTCTCCAAGCCGTCGACCGGACCGGCGAGGGTCGCGGTCAGAGCTGCGCGCGAGGAGTCCGGTCCCGGGTCGCGGCCGAGTCGATGGGCGTACAACGGAGGCAACGTTGACATGCACCCACGGTGGCGACCCGGCCACGCGCGGTTGTCACGCTTCTGTTACCACCCGGCAGCCATCCCGTGACCACCGGGCCGCGCAGCCGGCTCACCCGATGGCGGCGGCCAGGTCGCCCGATAGCTCCCCCCGTCCCGCGATCACGACGTCCTCCAGGCCGAGCCAGCCCGCCACGAGCCGCAGTTCGGCGGCCAGCTCGGCCGCGACATGAACCGGATCGACCCCTGCCTCGGCGTGTGCGCCCTGTACCAGCAGGGCGCCGCGCTGACGGTCGGATTTCAGGTCCACCCGGGCGACCAACGTCTCACCCAGCAGGAACGGCAGTACGTAGTAGCCGTACACCCGCTTGGCGGCGGGAGTGTAGATCTCGATCCGGTATCGAAAGTCGAACAGCCGCTCCGTGCGTTGCCGAAACCAGATCAGCGAATCGAACGGAGACAGCAGCGCGCGCGCATGAACCCTGCGTGGCTCTCGAGCGCCCGGCCAGAGATACGCGGGGGCCGTCCAGCCCTCCACCTCGACCCCGATCAATTCACCGTCGGCCACCAGCTCCGCCACGCGCGCCTTGGAGGCGGCTCGCGGAAGTCGAAAGTAGTCACCGAGGTCGGGCTCGGTGGCCACGCCGAGAGCCCGGGCGGCGATCCGCACCAGCTCGCGCTGTGCATCCGATTCCGCGGGCGTGGGCCGCGCGCGAATCTCGGCCGGAATCACCCGCTCGGCCGTGTCGTACAACCGCTCGAAGTTGACCCGCCGGGCAGCCGCCACCCGCCCGGTGAAGAACAGATGCTCGAGCGCGACCTTGCCCTCATGCCAGTTCCACATGTGCCCGGGTCTGGGCGGCAGCCGTACCGATCCGGTGTCGCGAGCCCGGATCGGGCCCTGCTGCGCGACCAGCTCGATCGTCTCGGCGACCAGGTCAGGCTGGTCGCGGGCGATCCGGGCGATCGATCTCCAGGCCTGTCGGTCCACGTCCGCCATCCGCCAGCGGAACAGGGGATGCAGCTCAAGCGGGATCAGCGACGCCTCGTGAGCCCAGTACTCGACCAGCCGGCGGTCGATCGTGCCCGTGCCGTGACCGGCGATCCGGTCCAGGCGAGAGCGGTCATACGGACCGAGTCGGGAGAACACCGGCATGTAATGCGAACGGCTGAAGACGTTGACGGAGTCGAGCTGCAGCACTCCGAGACGGGTCACGAGCGCCGCGATCTGGTTGACGCTCGGAGGCCGCGCCGGTCGCGGACGACCGAAGCCCTGGGCGGCCAGCGCGATCCGACGCGCGCGGGCGAGGCTCAGGTGGCGATGGTCTCGGGTTTGATTCATGGCTCGGCGGGCATGATCCGGGCAGGATTTAACTCGCTGCGCCAGCGAACAGCCCGAGCCCTTCGCTTCGGCTGAGACCCACAACACGCACGGAGTCAGAACCAGGGAGAACGGGTGCTGCTGGGCTTCTTCTGCGCCGCCGCTTGTGCGCTGCCCACAGGGCAGGTGAGCATCGGACCCGGAATGGACGCGGGCGCCTCGCTGGTACACCGTGATGGCGCGGTCATCGGCCGGTATATCGATGACACCTATGCCGGTGATCCGCGTGTGCTCGCCGCCCGGTTCCGGATGCAGCACGTGGGAATGATCCTGATCGGCACCTACGACAGGCCCGAGGCCTTCGGTCCCGGCACGACCAACGTCGTGGAGCACTATCCCGTCCTGGACCACAGTTCGACCGTCACCCCGATGCCCCGTGAACGGCAAGGCGCCGGCTACATCCTGCAGAGCTTCAGCTGGGGGGACAACCTGACCGACGGGATCGCCAGGCATCGCTGCTCCCCGGTCGACAGCACAGCGGCGTGCGCGGCCCGCTACGCGACTCCGACCGTCGCGCAGATGAGGCGCTCGTGGTGCTTGGCGCGCCGAACGCGAGCCTCGATCCTGCTCTGGTACTACTACTCCGCCGCCAACGCCAAGATGATCCTCGCGATCGAGCGCGCCGGGTGCGCGCGGTGGTGGGCGACTCATCCGGGCGGGCGGCGCAGCGTCGGAGGTTAACCCGCGGCCCGCGACGCTCAGTCGGGCTCGGTCTGAGTGCGGGCGTAATGGCGCCGTGCCCGGGCGCGGTTGCCGCACTCGCCGGAGCTGCGCCATCGACGGCTGTGGTTGCGGGTGGTGTCGACCGGCCCCTCCCCGCGCGCGCCACCGGGGTGATCGCGCTTCTGGCCCCGGCACTGCTCGCCGGTCTCGTCATCTCCGATGTCCTCGGACCCGACTGGTCCTCCGCCGACGGGTCGCTCGCGCTCGGCGTCATCATCGCGGCCGCCACCCGCATCGCCGGGGCGCCGACCCCGGCGTGCGTCATCGCCGCCATCATCGTCACAGCGCTTGCGCGCGCTGCCCTCTGAAGGTCGGATCCGGTAGCGTCATGCTGCGCGGCGTTGCGGGACCGAGGTGGACGGACACACCGCGTGTGTCCTCCTCTCCGGGGCTACCCCGGGGACACCTGATTGACCTGGCCAGTGCATCGCGAGCCCTTGACTGCATCTAGCCGAGGCAGGACTGGGCCCGCACGACAGTGAGCAGTCGGCTCGCAACGTCGCCATCATCTCCGTGGTGTACGACGCCCGCACCCGCAGTCAGCTGGCGCGCTGCCTGGCCGATGCGTTCCTGTCCGGTGCCTGGACCGAGCCAACGCTCGTCGACCGGGCCGGCCAGGCGCTGGAGCCGCGTCCCCCCTGGATCCGGCCGCTCGCCCATGAGGTCATGTCGGCCTACCACCGGCCGCCGCTGGATCGTCCTCGCGAGCTGGCGCGGTTTATCGAGATCGAGCTGGCAGACCGACCCCCGGCCGAAGCCGAGACCGGGGCTCCTCGCGTGCGTCGCTGGCTGGTTCCCGAGAGCGCGATGGGTCGCCGGCCCTGGCCGGTGCCGGAGATCGCCTCCGTCGCGGCTCTGGCCGACCGGCTCGGCCTCGGCTACGGCGAGCTGCAATGGCTGGCCGACACACGCAGCCTCGAGCGAACGGTGCAGGCTCAGCGGCTGCGTAACTATCGCTATCTGGCGCTACCCCGCCGCCGCGGTCCGGCGCGGCTGATCGAGCGCCCGAAGGCGCGGCTCAAGGCCGTCCAGCGGCGACTCCTGCACGAGATCCTCGACTGGATCCCGGCCCACGACGCCGCTCACGGGTTCACGCGGGGACGGTCGGCGGTCAGTCATGCCGGCGAGCACATCGGCAGGCAGGTCGTCGTACGGTTCGATCTCGAGGACTTCTTCGCGGCGATCGGGGCGGGGCGCGTCTTCGGCATCTTCCGCACCGCCGGATATCCCGAGTCGGTCGCACACGTGCTGACCGGATTGACGACCAACGTGGTCCCCGAGACCGTCTGGCCAGCGCTCTCGCGGTCGGCGGAGCCTGTGCCACCCGGAGCCTCGTACCGCCTCGGCCGCAGGCTCGCCACGCCGCATCTCCCCCAAGGCGCGCCGACCTCACCGGCTCTGGCGAATCTCGCCGCCTTCGGGCTCGACCGCCGCCTGGCCGGCCTGGCGACAGCGCTCGAGCTCACCTACACGCGGTACGCCGACGATCTCACCTTCTCTGGATCCGCGCGGCTGGTGCGCGAAGCCAAGCGGATCGGCGCGACCGTGACGTTGATCGCCCGCGAAGAGGGCTTCGCCCTCAATCACCGCAAATCGGCGCTGATCACGCGCGCGGGGCGCCAACGCGTGTGCGGCATCGTCGTCAACGAGCGTCTCAACGTCGCGCGGGCCGAGTACGACACGCTCAAGGCGATCCTCCACAACGCAATTCGCCACGGGCCGGCCAGCCAGAACCGGGCCAATGTGCCCGACTTCCACGCACATCTGCTCGGGCGCATCGCTTGGGTGCAATCGCTCAATCCCCAGCGAGGCGAGCGTCTGCGGCGGAGCTTTGCCCAGATCTCCTGGGTCGCCCCCGACGGGTAGGGTCGTGGTCCCCGCGGACCGAGACGCCTACCCGGACGGCTTCTCCGCGTGGCCACCGAACTGCTTGCGCATCGCCGACAGCACCTGATTGGCGAACTGGTCGAGATCGCGCGACTCAAAGCGTGAGAACAGCGCGCTTGACAGCACCGGCGCCGGTACGCCCTCCTCGATCGCGGCGATCGCCGTCCAGCGACCCTCCCCTGAGTCCGACACGCGTCCAGAGAACTCGTGCAGATCCGGAGAGGAATTGAGCGAGTCGGCGATCAGGTCCAGCAGCCAGGAGGCGATCACGCTGCCGCGGCGCCAGACCTCGGCCACGCCCGCGATGTCGATGTCGTACTGGTAGTACTCGGGGTGCTCCAGCGGCGCGGTCTCGGCGTCGGCCTCGCGCTTGACGTTGCCGGCATTGGCGTTGCGCAGGATGTTCAACCCCTCGGCGTAGCTCGCCATCAGGCCGTATTCGATGCCGTTGTGGACCATCTTGACGAAATGGCCGGCGCCGGCGGGCCCGCAATGCAGGTATCCCTGCTCGGCCGGGACCGGGTCACCCTCCCGGCCTGGCGTGCGAGCGGCGCCGTCGACGCCGGGCGCGATCGCGGCGAACAGCGGGCTGAGATGCTGCACCACCTCGTTCTCGCCGCCGATCATCAGGCAGTAGCCCCGCTCGAGGCCCCACACCCCGCCGCTGGTGCCGACATCGACGTAGTGGATCCCCTGGGCGATCAGCCGCTTGGCGCGCTCGATGTCATCGCGGTAGAAGGTGTTGCCGCCGTCGATGATCACGTCGTCGGGCGCCAGCCGTTGGGCCAGCTCGGCGACCGTCTGATGGGTGATGCTCCCCGCCGGCACCATCACCCACGCGGCGCGCGGCGGCTGGAGCTTGGCGACGAAATCGTCCATCGAGTCGGCCCCGACGGCCCCGTCGCCCTCGAGCGTCTTGACGGCGTCCGAGTTGACGTCGAACACGACGCACTCATGGCCTGCCTTGAGCAGGCGCCGGACGATGTTGGCCCCCATCCGACCCAGCCCGACCATTCCCAGCTGCATGGCGCTGTCTCCGTTCGTTCGAAGTGGTCTTCTCTCAGAAGAGGACACGACGGCAGAGCGCGCGCCTCGCAGAGACGGCAGCCATGATCGCACGACCCACGCTCACAGCGAGGCGAACTCCTCGTACAGGGCCCGGGCGGCGGCGATCCCCAGGGGCACGTACGCGGCGAGCAGGCGCTCGTTGGGGGAGTGGATGTTCGCGTCGGGCAGCGAGAAGCCCGTGATGATCGTCGGGACCCCCCGGTCCGACAGTGAGGCCACCACGGGGAGCGTGCCACCAGAGCGGATCAGCGCAGGCCGCACGCCCAGCACCCGCTCGAACGCGGCCAGCCCGAGCTGGACCGCCTTGGCATCCGGGGCCACGACCCCGGCCGGCGAGGACGACAGCAGCTCAACGTCGAGCTCGGCGCCCTCCGGCGCCGCGGCTCGCAGCAGCCGTTCAAACGCGGTGGCGATCTCGTCCACCCGCTGGCCCGGCGCCAGCCGGATCGACACGTTGGCCTGCGCCACGACGGGCAGCACCGTCTTCTGCAGATACGGCGAGCCGCTGTCGATGCCGTTCACGTCCAGAGCCGGCTCGGCGAACGTGCGCAGGTAGAACTCCTCGGCCGCGCGGGCGTCCGTCGGCCGCGCCCCCTGGTCCGAAAGCTCGGCGTTGCCCGCCGGCAGCTCCCGCCAGTTCTCCAGCTCCTCGGGGGTGGGCGCGAGGATTCCCCTGCGCAGCGGCTCGGCCAGACGCCCATCCCGGGAGACAACCGCGCCGAGCGTCTCGATCAGAGCGTGGGCGGCGTTCAGCGCGGCGCCGCCGTACATGCCCGAATGGAGATCGCGCTCGCCGGTTCGCATGGTCAGGTGAAAGTAGGCCAGCCCGCGCATCGCGACGTTGAACGCCGGCAGCCCGCGTCGGATCATCCCGCTGTCGAAGATCACCGCCACATCGGCGCGGTCCTGATCCTGCGCGAGGTACTCGACGATGCTGTGGCCGCCGGTCTCCTCCTCGCCGTCGCAGGCAAAGCGCACGTTCACCGGCAGCTCGCCGGCCTGCGCGAGCTCGCGGGCGGCGTGGAGCAGCAGATACAGCTGGCCCTTGTCGTCGGCGACCCCGCGCGCGTAGAGGTAGTCACCGCGGATCTCGGGCTCGAACGGCGGCGACTCCCACAGCTCCAGCGGATCCGGCGGCTGGACGTCGAAGTGTCCGTAGCACAGGACCGTCGGCGCGCTCTGCGGTGCGCCGGAGGCCCGCAGCTCGCCGATCGCCAGCGGCTGGCCGTGCCAGTCGGCCAGCTCGGCGAGACCGCCGGCGTCGCGAATGAAGCCGCAGACCCATTCCCCGGCGCGCTTCACATCCGCCTGGCGGGTGGGGTCGGCGCTGACCGACGGAATCCTCAAGAACTCGGCGAGCTCATCCAGCCACGGCGGCACGCCGACGAGGGTAGCCCAAGGCACCGCCGACGGGCCGGTCGTCGCCGCTGGCGCCCTGATCGAAGCCGGCCGGCGGGCCATCCCGCGCCGTCAAGGCCGTCCGCCGCTTCAGCGAGGATGGCACGGTGACCCCGGTGGCTCTGCACAGCTTCTTCGCGGCCTCAGCCAGCGTCGCCGGGGCGTTGATCGGGCTGCTGTTCGTGGTGCTCTCGGTTGCCCAGGAACGGCTCACCGCGCCGGACGCGAGCGAGGCCCATCGCGTGCGGGCCTCGGCGGCCCTGACCGCGTTCACCAACGCGTTGACCGTGTCCCTGTTCGCGCTGCTGCCGGGCAGTGAGCTCGGCGGAGCCACGCTGGCCGTTGGTCTGCTGGGACTGGCGTTCGTCACCGCCTCGCTGATCTCCCTGCTGCGCGTCCGGCGCACACAGCCGGGAGAGCTGCGCGACGCGCTGTTCCTGGCCGGACTGGTGGTCACCCTGATCCTGGAGGTCTGGTTCGGGCTGTCGCTGGTCCGGCGCCAGGGTGACGCCGGCTCGGCTCACGCGATCGCGATCCTGGTCATCGTCTGCTTTTTGATCGGCATCGGACGCTCGTGGGAGCTGATCGGCGGACCGTCGATCGGTCTGCGGGGAGAAGTCAAAGCCCTGGTCCGGACCCGCATCCACAAGACCGACGACTGAAACCCCGGCGTCGGAAGCTAGCCTCACGCGGATGCCCTCTTTCACTGACCTGCTGGCCGATCGCTCCGTGCTGCTCGCCGATGGTGCCGTCGGCACCAATTTTCAGAACATGGGGATCGAGGCCGGGGTGGCGCCGGAGGAGTGGGTGATGCAGGCGCCCGACCGGGTGCGCGAGCTCCACCGGCGTTTCGTCGAGGCCGGCTCCGAGCTGGTGCTCACCGACACCTTCGGGGCGACCAGCCCGCGGCTGGCCGACGGCCCGCTGGCCGGGCATGCGCCCGAGGTCAACGTCCGCGCCGCCGAGCTGGCCCGCGAGGCAGTCGGGGCGCAACGGCTGGTGGCGGGCTCGATGGGCCCGACCGGCCAGCTCGTGGAGCCGTTCGGGGCGCTGACCCGAGATGACTGCGTCCAGGCCTACGCCGAGCAGTCGCGCGCGCTGGTGCAAGGCGGCGTCGATCTGCTCGTACTGGAGACTTTCTTCGCGCTCGAGGAGGCCGTCTGGGCAGTGGAGGGCGTGCAGGGCGTGACGGACGTTCCCCTGGTCGTGTCGTTCAGCTTCGACCAGGGCACGCGAACGATGATGGGGCTCTCGCCGACCGACGTGGTCGCGGCGATCGAGCCGCTGGGAGTGGCGGCCCTGGGCGCCAACTGCGGGCGATCGCTCAAGGACTCCGATGCGCTCGTGGCGGAGTTCCTCGCCACCACGTCGATCCCGCTGTGGGTCAAGCCGAACGCGGGTGTTCCCCGGATCGTCGGAGACGCCGTGGTCTATGACGCCGATCCCGACACCCTGGCCAGTCACGTGGCCGCCTACGCCGAGCAGGGCGCACGCATCGTGGGCGGCTGTTGCGGCTCCACGCCGGGCCACATCGCGGCCATCGCCGCTGCCCTGGGCCGCGCCAGGGTGTAGTCGCCGCCCCGGCCGCCGATCTCAGGGCAGCCGAGTCAGCTCGGCCGAGGTCAGCACCGCCACAAATCCCAACCGCGCGTAGAGGCGCTTGGGCCGATCCTCGTCATCGGCGCAGATCCACAGGTGGGGGACTCCGGCGGCCGCGGCGACGGCGGCGGCGGTGACGGCGGTCCCGTATCCGGCGCCTCGGTGCTCGGGCAACACATAGACGGAGGTGATCTCGGCCGCGTCGCCCTCCTGCTCGAGCTGGGCGAACGCAACCGGAATGCCGTCGTGGTGCGCGGCCAGCACCCTGACGCCGCGGCGCATCGAGACCTCACGCCGCTGACGCAGATGGTCGGCATCCTCGACGGCGGGAAAATCCTCGCGGTGCCAGGCCGCTCGCAGCGGATCGGCGGCCTCGTAGGGGACCTCGGTGACCGCCGGGGCCGGCGTCGCCGGCCGCGAGCCCTGGTGATGCATCCAGAGCAGGCGAGCCGTCTTCCAGCCCCTCGCCTCGAACCCGGCGCGCAGCGGCTCAGCCGCGCTCGCCCGGTCGAAGTCGATTCGACGGTGAACCAGCCCTTCCAGCTCTCGGTCGGCCACCGCGACGAGCTCCTCGACGCCCATCCCGGGGTCGTCCGAGGCCACCACAGCGTTGAGGTCAAAGTACGTCGGATAGCGGGTCGCCCGAAACACCTGCCCGTGCTCCCACGGCCGTTTCACATCGCACGTCGCGCGCTGGGCGCTGTGGATCCAATCCAGCGCCAGTGGCGCCAACCGCGAGCCGGCCGGTGTCCCCATGGACCCAGCGTAGTGGGCGTCCCAGCAGCCGCGGTAGGGTTGACGCTCGGACCGTCGCGGACCTGACCTTCCCGGTCGGCGCCGCACGGTGCCCTGACCGATCCCCGCTTGCGCTGCTGCCGCCTGACCGACACCCGCTCCGCGACGGCTACGCCGACCTCGGCGAGGTCCGGCTGCACTACGTCGAGATGGGCGAGGGTCCGCTCGTGGTGCTACTGCACGGTTTTCCCGAGTTCTGGTTCAGCTGGCGCTTTCAGCTCTACGCCCTGGCCGAGCGCGGGTTTCGCGTCGTCGCACCCGACATGCGCGGTTACAACCTGTCTTCGCGACCCGCCCCCGTGAAGGCCTATGACCTCGACCGGCTGGCCGCGGATGTTCGCAACCTGATCTCCGAGCGCGGCGAGCGCTCGGCGCTGCTGGCGGGCCACGATTGGGGGGCGGCCGTCGCCTGGGTCACGGCGATGAACCACCCGGAC
The DNA here is from genome assembly GCA_963792735.1 of uncultured Solirubrobacterales bacterium. Classification (GTDB taxonomy): domain Bacteria; phylum Actinomycetota; class Thermoleophilia; order Solirubrobacterales; family Solirubrobacteraceae; genus Palsa-465. The sequence goes on from CAWBXK010000003.1 coordinate 427,096, forward strand.
GCGGTGCAGCGCCTGGCCATCCTCAACCTGCCTCACCCGCGGCGGCTGATGCACGGGCTTCGGCGCCCCCGGCAGCTGCTCAAGTCGTGGTACATGATCTTCTTTCAGCTTCCCTGGCTCCCCGAGCGGCTGGTGGCCGCGCGGCGCTGGAAGGGGTTGCGCTACGGCTTTGAGCACGACGCCCGTCCGGGCGCCTTCTCCCATGAGGACCTCGACCGTTACGTGGAGGCCTGGTCACGGCCGGGGGCCGCCGCCGCGATGATCAACTACTATCGCGCCGCGTTTCGCCAGCTCCCCTGGCGCGCCGAGTCCCGCCTGAGACCCATCCACGTTCCCACACTGGTGATCTTCGGTGAGCGCGACCGGTATCTGAGTCCCGCGCTGGCCGAGCCGTACCCCGCCGACGTGCCCAACCTCGAGCGCGTGGTGCGTATCGCCCGGGCTTCCCACTGGGTCCAGCACGACGTGCCCGAACTCGTGACGCAGCTGCTGGCCGAGTTCTTCGGCGTACCGACCGAGCCTCCTACACTGGACCGATGCCCTCCGGATTCGTAACCAGATCGCTGGGGCGCGCCGTCGGCCGCGTCCCCGGCCTGCGGCGGGTCCCGGTGCTGAAGCTGCTGGCGATCGCCGAGGTGGCGGTGCTGGCCCGGGATCACTTCAAGCATCTCACCCCCCGGGAGCGCCGGCGCCTGCTCGACCTGATCCGGATCGGTCGAGGCCGCCCGAGCCACCTGTCCGCGTCCGAGCGAGAGGAGCTCGCGACGCTGGTGGCCAAGCTCGAGCCTCGGGTGCTGGTGGGCGCCGCGGCCGAGAAGCTCTCGCCGATACCGCTGCCGCAACGCCTGGTGCGCGGCCCGCGCCGCCAGCGGAGCAATCCGAAGCGATAGGTCGTCACGCCGCGGTGCGGTGGCAGTACCGATAGGTCTCGGTGAAGCCAAGCCTCGCGTACATCGAGCGGGCGGCGAGGTTACGCTCCTCCACCTGCAGAAAGGCCCGCTGCGCAGGCGAATCGGCGAGCAGAGCCCGCACCAGCGCGGAGGCGAGGCCCGCGCGCCGGTGGGCCGGATCGACGGCCAGGCAGAACAGGCCCGCCAGCCGGTCTGACTCCGCGGCGATGGCGACCGCGCGATCGGCGATCCGCGCGAACGTCGCGCGCCCCCGCAACCGCGCGAACACGGTCGCGGCGTGGGCCGCCACGTCTCGCCCGGGCTCGCACCGGGCCCAGGCCGCGAGCCACTCGCTGGTGGCGTGATCGGTGAGCACCCGCTCGGCGGCGAGGGGGTGATATCCGGCGCAGGCGGCCGTGATCGCCGAGCTCAACACGACCGTCGGCCACTGCGCCGTCCAGCCTCGCGCATCGAGCTCGCCTAGCAGCGCCCCGTGCAGCTCCAGCGGGCTGACCTGGATCCCGGGGCGGATCGAATGCTCCCGCGCGAACTCCAGCACGCGCGCGATCGACGGCACGATCTCGGCCGGCTCGAGCTCGCGACACGGCGACAGCGCGTGGTTGGAGCGAGCGCGGTCCAACCCGGGCGTGGCGCGGAGCATCCAGCCACCGGGGGCGGGGCGCTCGATCGTCGCCGGCCAGCCGCGCGCGGCGGCGGCTTCAAGTCGGCAGACCAGCTCGAGCTCGGGCATCGGCGCCGATCATGGCGGTCTTGGACGGCCTCCCCAGCCGCCGCGCGGCGAGCACCCCGGCGGCGAGGTACAGGCAGCCCTGGGCGTTGAGGACGGTCATCAGCCCCAACGGGCCGGTCAGCGCCCCCGCGGCGATCATGCCGACGGCCTGTCCCGCACTGTCGGCGAGACCCAGCGCGCTGAAGATCCGGCCCCGTTCTCGTTCGCTCCCGGCCAGCTGAAGCGAGCTCACCAGTCCGGTCACCATCACCACGCCGGGCGCTCCGACCACGATGAACAGCACCACGTAGAGCGCCGTCGCCGTGCTCAGCGCGGGCGCATTCCACACCATCAGGTCGATCAAGCCGAAGGCGATCGCGGCGCCGGCGGTCAGTGCCGCCGGTGAGCGGCCGCGGGCCAGCGCGGTCAGCACCAGCGCGCCGCCGATGGCGCCGACGGCCTGGATGCCGCGCAGCAGCCCGATCTCTCCCGGGCCGCCGTGGAGCCGGCGCGCCACGAACAGGACGAACAGGACGACGAAGATCCCCTGGGCGATCTGGCCCACGAACGCCACCGCCAGCCCGGCACGGATCTCGCGCCCGCGCAATGCGGCGATGAAGCCGTCTCGATGACGTGAACCGCCGGCGGCTGCGGAGATCGCCGGATCGGGCCGCCGGTCGGGAGCACTGCCGGGCTGAAGCCGGGCGAGCAGACCGGCGGCGAGCAGGAAACTGGCGGCATCGGCGATCACCACCGTACGCAGGTCCCCGGCGGCCAGCAGCAACCCGCCGAGCGGACCCCCCGCCAGCCGGCCGAGGTTCTGATTGAGCCCGACCAGCGAATTCGCCGAGACGAGCTCACTGCGGGCCAGCAGCGACGGCAACAGGGCGTTCTTGGCCGGATCGAACAACGCCGACAGGGCCGCCTGGACCACGATCACGAGATACACCAGCGCCAGGCCGGAACGGCCGTGCACGAACCACAGGGGCAGCAGGGAGACGGCCTGCAGGATGGTCACGGTCAACATCAGGCGACGGCGCTCCAGCCGATCGGCCAGGCGTCCCGCCACGGGCGCCAGCACGATTCCCGGTCCCAGCTCCGCCAGGAAGGCGATCGAGGTCCCGACCGCCGAGCCGGTCAGCCCGTAGACGACGATCGGCAAGGCGATGAACAGCATCCAGTCGCCCGCGTCGGAGACCAGCCCGGCCAGCCACAGCGAGCGGAAGTCCGCGTTTCTCAGCGCGGCGGGTGGTTCCATGGCGATCCGGTGCGGGGGAAGGCCTGGACCCCGACATGCACCAGCGCGGAGTCAGGCGGCGATGATTCTCGGTTGGGGGCGATCAGCGGGCGGATCAGCGCATCGATCTGCTCGACGAGCGCCCTCAGCTCACCCGGGGAGACGCGCAGCGTGTAGCTGGAGTATTCGTCGGCCTGGCGCCAGGCCGGGGATACGTCGTCCCGGTGGGTCAGGTATTCGCGCAGCCGGCGCTGATCGAGGGCCACCGTGGCGGCCAGCACGCCGGCCGCCCCGAGCGCCTCGGGCGTGCCGGGGCCTACGCCGGATGGCGGCGTCGCAAAGCCGGTGATCCGAGCTCGCCAGGGTCGCGCCCGACCGTCGCTGGAGGCGACCGGCTCCACCAGCCCGTGGCGGCCCAGCGTCCGCAGGTGATAACTGCAGTTCGACGGCGTGTCGCCCACGGCGCGGGCGCACGCCGAGGCCGTCGCGGGGCCGTCGGAGATGAGGTAGGTGAGGACGTCCAGGCGGACCGGGTGGGCCAGTGCGGCCAGCACCTCGGGGTCGGTCAGGACGGGTCTCTGCTCTGCCATGCCAGCAAACTCTGAAAGGGTCTTTCAGAGTTCTAGCACGGCCCCAGGCCCTTCGACCCACGACCCTCCACCTGCTGGAATGCCCAACTCGCGATGGGGTCCTGCGATCGTGGCGATCCGACATCCATGCCATGCCCAACGTCACGATCCGTCGCCACCGATTTCGATTGTGCAGCTTGGGCATGTCCGGACGGGCAGCCTCCGGCCGCGGAATCGAGCCCCGGTTCACGCGACCATCCGGCGCAGCGACGTTACCCGGCTTCAGTCGGCGACGCGATAGCGCTCGAGCGCCTCGCGGCGTGCCTCGGCGTGGTCGACGATCGGCTCGGGATAGTCGTGGCCGATACGACAGCCGGCCCGTTCCTGTACCTCGGGCGGCATTGTCCACGGCTGGGCGAGGTACTGGTCGGGTACGTTCGCCAGCTCGGGAACGTAGCGGCGGACGTAGCTGCCGTCGGGGTCGAAGCGCTCCTGCTGGCGGGCCGGGTTGAAGATGCGCCGGAAGGCCGGCTGGGGGTCGACCCCGACCGAGGCGATCCACTGCCAGTTCCCGTTGTTGCTGGCCTCGTCGCCATCGAGCAGGAGGCGCATGAACCAGCGTTCGCCCCACCGCCAGTCGATGCCCAGATCCTTGGTCAGGAAGGAGCCCACCAGCAACCGGGCGCGATTGTGCATCCAGCCCTCACGGCGGAGCTGGCGCATCCCGGCGTCCACCGCCGGATAGCCGGTCTGCCCTTCGCGCCAGGCGTCGAAGCGCTTGGTCGCGTGACTCCAGCGGATCGTCCCGCGGTAGCGCTGCTGGTGCTCGGTGCGCGCGTTGGCCGGAAAGTGGCCCAGCACCTGGGCATAGAAGTCCCGCCAGCAGAGCTGGCGCCGGAACGCCTCGGCGCTCTCACCGCCCTGGAGTCGATGCTCGATCTCGCGGGGCGAGATGCACCCGAAGTGCAGGTACGGCGACAGCCGGGAGACGTGGCCGCCGGCCAACTGATCACGACCGTCGCCGTAGTCCTCCACCGTCGTGGACAGGAAGCCCCGCAGGGCCTCACGCCCGGCCTGCTCGCCCCCGGGCATGGGGTCGCTGCACTCCGCCTCGAGGCCGAGCTCGGCGAGCCTCGGCACCGCGCCGGGGGACACCTCGGCGGGCGCCGGCATAGAGCGCGGCGCGCCCAGCACATCACGCCGGCGCTGGCCGAGCCAGCTGCGGTGAAACGGGGTGAAGACCGTGTACGGCGCGCCGGCGCCGGTCCTGATCGGCTCCAGGAAATCGACCGTGAACAGGCCGGGATGAGCGATCGCCTCCACGCCGTCGTCGGCCAGCGCGCGCTTGACCTGATCCTGTCGCCGGCGTGCGAACGGGCTGACGTCGGCGCTGAAGTGCACGGTGCTCGCGCCCAGTTCGCGCGCGAGCGCGGGCAGCTCCCGCTGCGGCGGGCCGTGCCGGACGAGCAGCCGGCTGCCGCGCCGGCGCAGGGCATCGTCGAGATCCTCGAGGCACTCGAGCAGGAACTGCGTCCGCGGTCCCGATGCGTGGCGGCCCTTGAGCAGGCCGTCGTCAAAGCAGAACACCGGCGCCACGCAGTCGGCGGCGTCGAGCGCGGCGCGAAGGGCGGGATGATCGTGCAGGCGCAGGTCACGGCGCAACCACAGCATCGCCACGCTCATGCCAGCAGCCTCTGCACCGCCTGGTGGCGGAAGTCGAAGATCCGCCGTAGGTCCCGCCGGACGACGAGCCAGTGGGCCAGCTCGCCCAAAGCGCCGAGCGGCAGCGCATAGTCGACCACGTCGCGCACGATCGTCCCCCCGCCGGCCGGTTTGAACTCGTGGCGGTGATGCCAGAGGCTGTAGGGCCCCTTCAGCTGCCGATCGATGAAGCTCTCGCCCGGCGCCCACTCCTCGATCCGAGAGACCCAGCGCAAGGGGAGCCCGTGCACCCGCAGCCGGTACTCAATCAGCGTTCCGGCCTGCATCCGGATCGGCTCGGGCGTCAGCACCTCGAAGCTCAACCATGCCGGCGTGAGGGCCTCGAGGTTGCGCGCCTCGGAGAAGAACGCGAACACCTCGTCGAGCGGATGCTCCAGGCGCTGCTCACGTTCGAGCCGGTGGACCTTCACGAATCGCCGAGCACGTCGCGCAGGGCCGGTTGCACCTCGGGATGGCGAAACTCATATCCGAGCTGCCCCAGGCGGGCGGGCACGACTCGCTGGCCAGTGGTGACCATCTCGGCCATCTCCCCGTAGAGCAACCTGATCGCGAACCCCGGCACGGGCAGCACCGCCGGACGTCCGAGGGCGTGGCCCAGCGCACGCGAGAAGTCGGCGTTGGTCACCGGATTGGGAGCGGTCACGTTGACGGGACCGGAGGCGTCTTCGGCGTCCACGCACCGGAGCAGCGCGCCGACGACGTCGTCTAAGTGGATCCAGGGTACGTATTGGTGCCCGCCGGCCACGGGACCGCCGATCCCGAGCTTGAAGAACGGCAGCATCTTGGCCAGCGCACCGCCGCTCGCCGAGAGGACCACGCCGCTGCGCGCCCGGGCGACGCGCATCGCCGCTGCAGCCGCGCTCGCCTCGTCCTCCCAGGCCTTCACCACATCGGCCAGGAAGTCGTCTCCGGCGGAGGCTTGCTCGTCGAGCGGTTCGTCACCCCGCGGGCCGTAGAAACCCGTGGCGGACTGCGAGACCAGCACCGCCGGTCGCTCCGCGTCCGCAAGCGCCCTGAGCGCGGTGACCAGATTACGCGTGCCGAGCACCCGGGAATCGCGGATGCGTCGCTTGGCGTCATCGCTCCAGCGCTGGGCCACGGGCTCGCCGAGCAGGTGGATCACGGCCTGCACGTCGCGGAAGGACTCGGCGGGCGGCGGCTCCTGGGTCGGTCGCGCCCATGCGTGCACCTCGGCGCCGTCGCCGAGCACCCGCTGACCTCGCTCGGGATCGCGTGACAGGGCCACGACCTGGTCACCCCGCCGCTGCAGCGCGTCGGCCACCGCGAGCCCGATGGTGCCGGTTGCCCCTGTGATGAGGACGCGCATTAGATGTGCCCCCGGTGCTGCTGTGCCTCGCCTGTGAGCATGGAGTAAACCTCACGTAGTGTTGGAAGAATCGCTACAGGTTGTATCGTTTCCCGATCGCCGACGCCGCAAACGCCGACCTGAGCACCACCCAGCTGGCCCAACGGACCGGGCTGCCGGCCGGGACGTTGCGGATGTGGGAGAGCCGACACGGCTTTCCCGCTCCGGCGACAGCCCCCGGCCGCCACCGTCGCTACAGCGACCGCGATGTCGAGGTCGTGCTCGAGGTCGGCCGCCTGCGGCGCCAGGGCCTGTCGCTCACGGCCGCAATCGAGCGAGTCCGTCGCGCGGAACGGTCCGAACCCGTGTCCGTATTCGCCCGGCTGCGACAGCTGCGGCCCGAGTTGCAGCCCACGGTGCTCTCAAAGCGAGCGCTGCTGGTCGTGACCCACGCGATCGAAGATGAGTACTGCGCCCGGGCCACCACCGGAGCCCTGATCGCCAGCTTTCAGCGTGAGCACTTCTATCGCCGGGCGCAACGGCGCTGGATCGAGCTCGCCCGTTGTGCCGACCTCGCGGTCGCGCTGGCCGACTTCCACGTCCGGCGTGAGCCGGTCCGAGCCCCGGCCGAGGTCCCGGTGCCGCCTGAGCAGCCGCTCGCGCGGGAGTGGACGCTGGTCGTCGACGCTCCCGGGATGAGCGCCTGTCTGGCCGCGTGGGAGCAGCCAAGCGAGGCCCCGCTGCCCGATGCGCTGCGCCGGTTCGAGCTCTTGTGGTCGTTTGAGCCCGACGTCGTGCGGGCGGCCAGCGGCGTCGCGACGAGTCTGCTGCGGCGCCTCGCGCCGACGCTCGCTGAGCGGATTCCACCGACCCTGTCCGAGCCGGTCGGCGCCGCGCCGCCCGAGTTGCGCTTCGCCAGCGTCCTTTCGCATCGAATGGTGGCCTACCTCGCCGCAGTCTCCGAACCGAGTGCCACAGCGTCGCGATGATCCGCCATGCTCTGGCCATCCGACTCCAGGAGAGGCGATGAAGCTCTGCGGCCTGCACCACATAACCATGATCACCGGAGACGCGCAGAGGTGCGTCGACTTCTACGGCGGGCTGCTGGGACTGCGACTGGTCAAGACGACGGTGAACTTCGACCGTCCGCAGGCCTACCACCTGTACTTCGGCGACGAACACGGGACCCCGGGGTCGATCCTGACCTGGTTCGAGTTCCCGGGCGCGGTCCCAGGTCGGCCCGGGGCCGGCATGGTCCACACCATCCGCCTCGGTGTCCGGGCGCCGGCCGCCCTCGATTTCTGGGCCGATCGTCTGCGGGCAGGTGGCCATGCGACGCGGCGCAGCGAGGGCGCGCTGCGGTTCACCGATTACGACGGTCTGAGCTTTGAGCTCGTCCTGGCCGCCGACGGCAACCCGCCGCTGGCCGCCGCGCATCCCGCGGTGGAATCCGAGCACGCGATCGTCGACCTGGTCGGCGCCCGGGCCTACGGTCCCAACCCGGCCGCGCCCGAGCCGTTTTTGACCGACACGCTCGGATTCACCCCGGTCGCGGACGTGGGCCGCGGGGAGTACCGCCTCGACGGTCGCCAGCGCCGGTTTGAGTGGGCCTACGACGACCCACCCCCCGAGCGCGGCCGTCCGGGGGCGGGGACCGTGCACCACATCGCCTGGGCCTCGCGCGATGAGGATCATCTTGACTGGCGCGAGCGGGTCGCGCAGGCTGGAGCGTCGGTCACCGGCGTCCGCGACCGCGACTACTTCAAGTCGATCTACTTGCGCGAGCCGCGCGGCATCCTGTTCGAGATCGCCACCGTGTCCCCCGGCTTCACCGTCGACGAAGCCCCCGAGCACCTGGGAGAAGCGCTGAAGCTGCCACCGATGCACGAGCATCTGCGGTCACAGCTCGAGCGCACCCTCACGCCGATCGTGAACCCGCGCACCCGGCGGCGTGAGGGAGCGGCAAGCCCGGTGCCGATCGTCAGCCCCTGAGCGCAGCTGCAGCAAGGCGCCGCGATGCTGCTGGCCTGGGTTGTGTTTCCACTCGTGCTGGCGCTGGTCACCGGCGGCTGGGGGCTGCTGTGTCGCGAGGTGCTGGGGCTGGCGCTGGAGGGGACGCTGGTCGTCCCGTTCGGGTTCGCGGCGGTCATCGTCGTGGCGGGCCTGCTGACGGCATCGCCGGTGACGGCGCCCGCCACCGTGGTGGTCGTCGCGGCGGGCGCGGTAGCGGGGCTGGTCGTGGGCCGGGGGCGGGTGAAACCCGATACGTGGCCGGTTGCCGTGGCGGTGGGAGCGCTGCTCGCGTTCGGGGCTCCGATTCTCCTCTCCGGACAGGCCACCTTCGCCGGCTACATCCGGCTGGATGACACCGCCACCTGGCTGGGCATCGTCGATCGGGTGATCGGCCACGGGGACTCGCTCGCGAGCCTGCCGCCGTCGACGTACGCGCTCAATCTCCATGCCTACCTGGACAGCATGGGCTATCCGATCGGCGCGTTTCTGCCGCTGGGAGTGGGTCGAGCGCTGACCGGCGCCGATGCCGCGTGGGTGTTCCAGCCCTACCTGGCGTGTTGCGGGGCGACGCTGGGCCTGTCGGTGTTCTCGATCGCTCGCCGTCTGATCGGGGATCCCCGCCTGGGCGCGGTGGCCGGCTTCCTCGCCGCCCAGCCGGCGTTGCTGTACGGCTACAGCCTGTGGGGCGGAATCAAAGAGCTGGTGGCGGCCTCGTTGCTGCCGCTGCTGGCCGTCGCCGGCGAGCTGGTGCTGGAGTCACCCGGTGGCCGTCGACGCTCGCTGTGTGCGTTCGGGGTCGTGGCCGCCGCACTGGCGGGCGTGCTCGGGCCGGGCGCCGTGGCGTGGCTGCTCCCGGGTCTCGGCGCGGTCTGTGCCGTCTTTCTGTGGCGCGCCCGGGGGGCGGGCAGGCTCTCGCTCGCCGTGCTCGATCTGGCTCTGCTCGGCGTCATCGTGGCGGTGTTGATGCTCCCCGTATGGCTGAGGCTGAGTTCGTTCATCGCCGGGTCGACACCCCTGTTCTCCAGCGTTGGTGGCACGAGCTCGTCAGCCGGCGAAGGCGGCCTGGTCAGCCTGTTTCACCCGCTGAGCGTGTTTCAGCTCGCGGGGGCCTGGCCGGTCGGTGACTTCCGGCTGACCGCACCCGCGGTGAGGGTCGTGCCGTTCGTGATCGCACTGGTGGCCGGTGGGTGGCTGGCGTTCCGTTACGCCCACCCGCGTCGCGGGCCGGGCTACCTCCTCTACCCCGTCGTCGCCCTCGGCGGCGCGCTGATCGTGTGGCTGGGCGGCAGCAACCCCTGGGTGGTGGCCAAGGCCCTGGCCATCGGCTCGCCGGCCCTCCCCGCCATCGCGCTGATCGGCGCCGGCCTGCTGGTTTCCCGCCATCGGTCGGCTGGGGTCCTGCTGATGGGATTGCTGGGAGCCGGCTTCCTCTGGTCCAACGCGCTCGCCTATAGCGACGCGATGCTCGCGCCGCGGGCGCGACTGGCCGAGCTGCAGCGGATCGCGCCGCTGGTGGCCGGTCGCGGCCCGACGCTGATCAACGAATACGAGATCTACGCCGACCGGCACTTCCTGCGCGACGGCGCCCCGACCGAGCCGGCGGAGTACCGGCCGGCTCAGATCCCGCTCGCCGACGGCGAGCTGCTGACCAAGAGCGCCCAAGCCGACCTCGATGCCTTCTCGCCCGCCACCCTTTACCCGTATCGCTCGATCGTCACCCGGCTCTCGCCGGTGGCCAGCCGGCCGCCGTCGATCTACACCCTGCGCTGGCAGGGTGACTACTACCAGCTGTGGCAGCGCCCGCCGGCACCGAGCCGGCGGATCCTGTCGCACACGTCGCTGGGGGACTCCCGGCAGTTGCCGTTCTGCGGTCAGTCGACCACCCGCTATGAGCCGCTGTGCGCCATCCAGCCCGCGGCGCCGGCGCCGTGCTCGCTGATCCGCGCCCTGGCGCGCACCGCGTCCGCGGACCGGGCCCAGCTGGTCGCCTACCAGCGGCCCTTGCCGGTGGTGGCTCGGGCGGACCAGACGCAGTGGCCGGCCGGGTGGCGGCACGATCCGGCGGGGGCGACGCTGTCACCGACCTCGCCGGGCGAGCTTCACGCCCACATCCGAGTGGCGAGCTCACAGCTCTACCGTCTCTGGCTGGGAGGCACATTCGCCCGCGGCTTCGCGGTCTCGGTGGACGGCCACGCGCTCGGCGCAGTCAGCAATCAGCTGTCCACGATCGGTCAGTACGTGTCGGTCGGTACCGTACCGCTGGCGGCCGGCGTGCACACGATCGTTCTGCGGTACCGGCCGGCGAACCTCACCCCGGGGAGCGGAACCGAGGCCACGATGCTGTCGGCGATCGTGCTCGATCCCCTCCAGTCGCCCGCCGGCCGGCTGTTCACCGTGGCACCGGCCGATGCCACGACTTTGTGCGGGCGGGAGCTGGACTGGGTGGAGGTCGTCGCGCCGGCGGGGTGAACCCGGGCGCCGTAAAACTGCACCGCGCAGTTGATCAGGGCATGATCCAGGGGCTGACCTCAGTCTTGCCTGCCCGCGGAGGGAGCGGCCACCGTGGGGGCGCCCGGCGGCATCGCCGCGCGGTACAGGATCAGCGTCACCAGGGCCAGAGCCGCGGCGGCCAGCAGCACCGCCCACAGGGCGGCGCGGAGAAGCAGGGCGCCGCAGACCGCGCCGGCGAGCATCGAGACCACCGCGGCGCCGCGGCGCACCGAACCCGCACCCGACCCGCCGGACAGCCGCGAGTCGGCGGCCAGTCCGGTCAAGGTCATCGTCAGGACGGTCGTGGTCAGGTCCGGCACCGCGACCTTCCGCACGGTCGCGTTACGAACTCCGAGCGCAAAGGCCAGCAGCGCGATAACCACGTCGGCCAGCGCCCCGCCCGGCCTCACGTCGGCGGCCGCGACGGTCGCCGACGCCGCGAGGATCAGCCCCGTCTCGATCGTCAGCGCGATGCTCAGGTTGCGGTCCTGGTCGCCGGCGAGCCGGACGGCGATCCGACCGCCGGCGCCCGATCCGAGCACGAAGGCGAGCAGCGAGACCAAAGGCGCCAGCACCGGCAGACCCGCCGCGCCGGCGAAACCGAACCCGAGCAGGACGACGTTTCCGGTCATGTTGGCGGTGAACACGTGGCCGAGCCCGAGGAAGCTGGCGGCGTCCACGAAACCGGTGCTGAACGTCAGTAGCAGTAGCGTGCGGGAAAGCGGATGCCGGATCGAGCGGACCGCCTGCCGGCGGAGGGCGACCGGATCGCGCGGGGTCGCGACGGCTTCGCTGGGCGGCAATAGCGGGTTCATGGCTCAGACGGACCGGTCCAACCGTATCCGGGGGAGCGTGGCCGCGCGGCGTGGTTCGGTCGGCCATCGCGCGCATGGACTCGGCCCCCCAGGGGTATGCCCGGGGCTGGACTTAGCGCCGCGGACCGGAGGCGATCACGAGTGAGGAGAAAGGAGCACGCATGCAAACTGCGTCATCACCCCGAGGCAGGAAGGTCCGCGGGCGAACCGCCCTCCTGCTCAGCTTGGCCCTGGCCGTTGCACTGGCGTTGGACGCCGGCACACTCGCGGCCGCCCGCCCGTCGCGCGGTGCGAGCGCCGCGGCGACCGCATTGCGGATAACCAGCCGCCCGTTCGGGAGCTACAGCGGCCAGCCGGTCAGGCTCTACACCCTGTCCAACGGCCACATGCGCGTCGGGATCACCAACTTCGGGGGGATCATCCAGTCGATCTACGTGCCCGGCCGGGCGGGCCGGATGGCCAACGTGGCCCTGGGCTTTCGCAACCTCGCGGGGTACGTGAACAACGACAAGACCAACCAGCCGAGCGGCGGCTCGGGGACGACCTACTTCGGCGCCACGATCGGCCGCTACGCCAATCGGATCGCGGGTGGCAAGTTCACGCTTGACGGCGTCACGTACCGGCTGCCGGTCAACAACGGCCCGAACACGCTGCACGGCGGTACCGACGCCTGGAACAAGCAGGTATGGCGGGCCACCCCGTCAGTGGGGCCGGGCGGCGCCTCGCTGGCGCTCAGCTACACCAGTCCGGACATGCAGGATGGCTTCCCGGGAACCGTGGTCGCCGATGTGACCTTCACCCTGACCAGCAGAAACTCCCTGCGGATCCAGTACCACGCCACCACCGACAAGCCGACCGTCATCAACATGACCAACCACGCGTACTTCAACCTCGCCGGCCAGGCCTCCGGCTCGATACTCAACCAGCGGCTGATGATCAACGCCAACCGCTACACCCCAACCGATGCCACGTCGATCCCGACCGGGAGGATCGTGCCGGTGGCGGGAACGCCGATGGACTTCCGCCGCATGAAAGCGATCGGCCGAGACATCACTCGCAGCTTCCGCCAGCTGGTGCTGGCCCACGGTTATGACCACAACTTCGTGCTCAACGGAAGTGGCCTGAGGCTCGCGGCCAGGGCGCTTGACCCCGTCAGCCGGCGGACGCTGACCGCCTTCACCACCGAGCCCGGCGTGCAGGTCTACACCGGCAACTTCCTGGTCGGAGACCTGATCGGGACCACCGGGAGGACGTATCGGCAGTCGGCCGGGTTCACGTTGGAGACCCAGCACTTCCCCAACTCGCCCAACCAGCCGAACTTCCCGACGACCACGCTGGTGCCGGGCCGGCCGTTTGACTCCACGACCGTGTTCCAGTTCGGGGTCGCGCGCTGATGACGCGACCCTGATCCGCCGCGTGCCGGCCCGGCCTCAGGTTGGGGCCGGGTCGGCGCTCGCGGACTCCGCGCTGTGGGCGCCGGCGGACTCCGCGATGCACAGCCCGCCCGCCAGCACCACGATCCCGGCGGCGATCGCCCACGCCGGGATCGCCCCACCGAGCGCGAACAGGCCGATCAGGGCGGCAGCCACCGCCAGCCGCCCGTAGTCGAGCTCCCCCGCCATGCGCAGGCGAAAGCCGGCCAGGCCGAGGAGGTAGACCGCCACGCCGCCACACATGGCCAGGCGGCCGGGCACCGGCATCGGCGCCTGCACCCGCTGTTGAACCACCAACTTGACCCCGCCGGCGAAGATGATGATCCCGGCGATCACCACCAGATGGATGTAGCTGTAGCCGTCGGCGGCCGCGAGCACCGGATCCTCGTGACGGCGCAGACGCTCCCGCGCCACGTCGGCGGCGCGGTCGAAGTACGTCCACCACATCTCCACCGCCACCAACAGCCCCAGCGTCGCCCCGAGCAGCAGCTCAGCGCTGAGTGGGCGCTTCGCGTTTCCCACGCCCACCCCGATCGCCACCACCGACTCCCCGAGGCAGATGATCACGAACGATCCGTAGCGCTCGGCGAAGTGAGCCACCGCCACCCGCTGGAGCCCGCGCAGGCGCGCCCGAGTCAGCCACGCCGGGCCTGCGTAGTCGATCGCCACCGCCGCCGTCCACAGCAGCGACCGATGCCAGCCGTGCAGGAACGCCCCGCCCGCCACCAGCAGCGCCATGCCCACCAGTACGGTGACCCCAAAGCCGGCGATCGCCGACCAGGCGGCGTTGCCGCGGCGCGAGGCATCCGCATACAGCCCCAGGTGCAGAAGCCGCACCAGCGCGTATGCGGCGGCGAACAGCAGGCCCTCGCGTCCGAACGCGTGCGGGAGGGCGAGACCGACCACGAAGATCAGCACCGTGCCGGCGAGCAGGACGGTGCGCAGCGTCCGGGAGTCGCTGGGCTGCGCGTTGGCGGCCCACACGAACGCCGACCACGCCCACCACACCAGCGCCAGCGCCAGCATCGATTCGCCGAACCGGCTCCAGCTCGGGTGAGCGGCGAGCAGGGTGGTGACCTGGGTGATGGCGAACACGAACACCAGATCCCACAGCAGCTCGACGGGGGTGGTGCGGCGTTCCTCGGCGAGGCCCGCCTCGCCCCCGCCGTCCTCGGCCGGAGCGCTCCAGCCCGTCTCGGCGGGTTCGACCTCGGTCCCGCCCTCCTGCGCGCGCCGCACCGCTCCCGGATCCTTCCCTTCGCTCACGCGCCAAGTATCCCGGTGCCGGCGGGCGCGGCCCGGCGGATGCTTCAGCGACTGAGCGCGGGCTCCGGGCGGTCGGTCTCTGCCGCTGGGCGGTCGGTCTCTGCCGCTGGGCGGCCGGTCTCCGCCGCCGTGCGCTCCAGTTCGAGGCGCCTGAGCACACGCTCGTACTCGTCGTAGCCACGGACGACCCGGGTCCAGGCCCACCCGGGACGGCCCCGGAGCTCGCGGCTGCGATCGGGCTCGCCGGGACGCGGCCGAGGCCGACGGAGCCGGTCCGGGACCAGGTCCTCGCGCTCGTGCTCACCCCGGCGCTGGTCCTCGCGCTCACGGCGAGCAACGAGCTCCAGGTGCTCGTTGCGGGCCGCGGCGAGCTCGCCGGTGGGTGTGTCCTCGGCCAGCAGGCTCGCCTCCAGGTGAGATCGGAGGATCAGCAGCTCCCGCTCGGTGGCGCGCCGGGCGCGCCGGGAGCGCGAGTCGCGGAACGCGAACCGGTCCCAGGCCTTGGCGAATGAGATCAGGCTCGTACGCCCGCCCGCCCGGTGCGCCGCGAGCATCGGGCAGATTCCGTCCCGCGTCGTGTAGGCGCCGACGATGATCTCGTTGCCCGCCATCCCCTCCAGCATCGCGATCCGCGTCCGCCGGGGTAGGCAGTCGATCGCCAGTCGCAGGTCCTCGATGGTCGCTCGGCGCGGGGTTCGCATAGGGTTCGCCGCCTGCCGGAGGCGGCCGCGCCACTGTATCCACGACCGTCGGCGGTCACAAGCAAACGCCTGTCGGCGAAAGGAACCTTGCATGAAACTCGGAGTCAACGTCGGCTACTGGGGCCTGGGGATGGGACCGCAGGATCAGCTTCAGGTGGTCCAGGAGGCCGAGCGGCTCGGCTACGACTCCGTATGGGCGGCGGAGGCCTACGGATCTGACGCCGCGACCGTGCTGGCCTGGCTGGCCGCCGGCACCAGCTCGATCAAGCTCGGCTCGGCGATCTTCCAGATGCCCGGTCGCACGCCTGCCCTGACCGCGATGACCGCCGCGACGATCGACGAGCTCTCGGGAGGACGGATGCTGCTGGGGATCGGATCCTCCGGGCCCCAGGTGGCCGAGGGCTGGCACGGGCAACGCTTCGCGCGCCAGATCCAGCGAACCCGTGAGTACGTCGCCGTGGTGCGCAAGGCGCTGGCGCGCGAGCGGCTCGAGTTCAAGGGCGAGACGCTCGAGCTGCCCCTGCCCGACGGTCCGGGAAAGGCGCTCAAGCTGATGATCACGCCGGTCCAGGCGCGAATTCCGATCTACCTGGCGGCGATCGGGCCGAAGAACACCGAGCTGGCGGGCGAGATCGCCGACGGCTGGATCCCCACGTTCTTCTCACCCGAGCACGTCGCCGACTTTCGCTCCCTGCTCCAAGCGGGCGCCGAGCGCTCCGGACGCTCACTCGAGGGTTTCGACATCGCTCCGACCGTCCAGTCCTACGTGTCAGACGATCGCACGCTGGCCCGCAATCTCATGCGTCCGATACTGGCCCTCTATATCGGCGGCATGGGCTCGCGACGGCAGAACTTCTACAACAACCTGGTCAAGCGTTACGGCTTTGAGCAGGCGGCGCAGGAGATCCAGGACCTCTACCTCGACGGAAAGAAGGCCGAGGCCGGCGATGCGATCCCTGACGAGCTGATCGACGCCGTCTCGCTGTGCGGGCCGCGTGACGTCGTCCGCGACCGGCTGGCCGCGTTCAAAGACGCCGGCGTCGGCACCCTGATGGTGTCCCCGATGGCGTTCGAGGCCGACGAGCGGATCCGGCAGCTGCGGGCCGTCGCCGAGCTCGCGGCTTGACCGGCGGCGGCGCGCTCCGCGAGGCCCGCGGCTTGAGCGGCGGGGGCTCACCCCTGAGCTTCTTCCTCGGCGCGTTCGGCCAGCCCGGCCACGCGTTCCCGATGCTCGCTCTCGGTGCCGAGCTTGTCGCCCGCGGGCACGAGGTCACGTACGAGACCTGGTCGCGCTGGCGCCCGTTCATCGAGGCGCAGGGAATGCGCTTCATCGCCTCCCCCGAGTATCCGTCGTTCCCTACCGGGGAGCGGCCGCTGGCCCCCCACGAGGCGATCGTCCTGGCGGCGGCCCACACCCGTCCGGAGATCGCGGCCGCCGCTCCCGACGTGGTGGTGCACGACATCCTCACCCTCGCCCCCGCGCTCGCCGCCGAGCTCGAGGCGATCCCGGTGGCGACGCTGATCCCCCACGTCTACCCGGTCGGTCATCCCGGCTTCCCTCCGTACGCGCTCGGCGCCCGGCTGCCCCGGACCCGAGCCGGCGCGGTCCTGTGGCGCGGGTTCGACCGGCCCGTGGCCAGCGGCCTGCGCCGCGGCCGTCAGGAGCTGAACGACACCCGGCGCCGGCTCGGGCTGGCCCCCGTGCCGTACTTCCACGGCGGCCTCAGCCGCGAGCTGTGCCTGGTCGGGACGTTTCCGCAGCTCGAATATCCGCGCCCCTGGCCCGAGCACGTGCACGTGGTCGGCCCGCTCATGTGGGAGCCGCCGTTTGAGCCCACCGAGCCGCCTCCCGGCACCGACCCCCTGGTGCTGATCGCCCCCTCGACCGCCCAGGATCCCGACCACCGGCTGCTGCGCGCGGCTCTTCCGGGCCTCGCCAGGGCGCCCGTCAGGGTGCTCGCCACCTGGAACCGCCGACCGCTGACCGTGCCGACCAAGGTGCCGGCCAACGCGCGCCTGGTCGAATGGCTGTCCTACACGCAGACGATCGCCGAAAGTGCGCTGGTCATCTGCCATGCCGGCCACGGCACGATGGTGCGAGCGCTGGCGTCCGGCCGTCCGGTCCTGACCGTTCCCCACGCCGGTGACATGGCCGAGAACGCGGCCCGGGCCGACTGGGCCGGCGTTGGGGTGCGGCTCCCGTGGCGACTGCTCGGACCCACGACGCTGCGAATGGCCACGCGGCGGGCGCTGGCGAGCGACGCGATTCGCTCCCGGGCACAAGAGCTCGCGCAGTGGGCGGAGCGCAACCCGGGCGCCGCGCGGGCTGCCGACCTCGTCGAGGCGCTGGCGCTCAAGCGCCGAGCCGGCGCCGCGCGATCGGCCTGAGCCGCCGTCAGCTCGCGGCAGCGGCAGGGCTGGGAGGAGCGGCCGCGCCGGCCGGGTTGGCCCAAGCCCAGGCGATGATCTTGGTCGAGCCCTGGATCACGGTGCCGTCGTCGGTGACCAGGGCCGGCACCCAGTAGTTGCCGGTCAGCGCCTTGACCTCGCGCCGTCCCGGCATGAGACCGTTGACCGGTCCCGGCAGCAATCCGAGCCCGTAGGAGTGGACGACCTCGGGGTGGTAGCCGGCCTCGATCAGTGCCTTGTTGGCCTCGCCGCAAGGATGGGCGTGCAGCGGCTTGCCGACGGTCCAGGTTCCGTAACAGACGTATAGCTTCATCGTTATTGGCTCCCTCGCGACTGAGCCGAGCTGCGGGGGTGGGACTCGAACCCACAACCTAACGGTTAACAGCCGTTTGCTCTGCCATTGAGCTACCCCGCATCTGGTGTATTGCGCCGTGATGCGTGAGATCACTTTAGGGGAATGGACCTCAGTCCGCTCTCAACTTCGGCGTGGCAATTCGAGCAGAGCAGCACGCATTTCGCCACTTCTGCTCGCAAAGCGTCAAGGGAGAGGCTGAGGCGGCCGGCGCTGATGCCGAGACGCTTCTGAGCCGGGTCGAGGTGGTGAAATTCAAGGGCGGACACGCAGCCGTCGTAATCGCACAAGTGACAGCGGCCTCCAGCCTCCGCGACGAGCGTCGCTTTGACGCTGCGGCGCCGGGCGGCTACTTGCTCCTGACGACAGAGCTTGCATCGGTAGTAGCCGCGTCCTTCAATTGCGAAGTCCGTTTCGCCGTGGCGTTGACACGACCGCAAGATGGCTAGCCGCCCAGCGTCTCGCGCCGCGATCCCCTCTTCGGTTCGACGCGCCGCTGACGTCCGGAGGCCGTGCCGACGCAGCCAATGCCGCACCGTGGCTCTGCCGAGACCGAGCTCGGCTGCAATGCCCTGGACCGTCTTGTCCGCAGCGACCAGCGCCTCTAGCCGCTCGCGCGCAATGCCGCCTCTTGCCACATGCTTCTCTCGGTTGACCGCCTCCAGTCCGTAGTTGTCCATCCAGTACGAAACCGTTGAGGGGTGCTTGCCAAACCGCGCGGCGATCTTCTCCACGCTCAACCCCTGCGAGAGCAATAACGCCAGTGATTCACGTTCCATCTTCCGATCCTCCGGACTCGCCGATAGAACGTATGTTCGCTTGTGGATCGGACGTAACGGTGCTGTTCAGACCGCCTTTTCCAGCTTGGAGACGACCGCGTGGATCGCTTCGAGGATCTCCTCGCGCTCGCTGGCCAGATCGTTGATCCCGCTGGCGCCCTGCGCACGGGCGCGGATGATCGCGCGGTCCAGTCGGGTGCGCTCGAGGACCAGCCGGGCGTGCTGCAGGCGCTCGGGGCTCAGATCGGTCGCCCGTCCCGCCAGCGCCACCAGGTCGGCGATCACCCGGGCCAATTCCTCGTCATCGGAGGGCAGATCGGCCAGCGGCGACCGCGTCCGCCCCTTGAGCTGCCGCGCGGCGCGCCGGAGGGGCTCGCTGGTGAGCAGCTGGTCGGGGTCGATCTCGGCCAGGGCCGCCGCGCCGAGGTCGGGCAGGGCCAGGCAGTGCGCGAGGAAGATCCGCTCCGCCCGCACGCCATGGCTCATGCCGGCGCGCCCGGCCGCGCCCGGCTCCCCGTCGGCGCCATCGCGGCTGCCGTTGCCGGCAGCGTCTCTCGTGGTCGCACCGCCGGCCGGTCTGGAAGCGGCGGCTCCGGAGCTCACGAGCGTTCTCAGCCGCCCCTCGGTGAGCTCCAGGCGGCCCGCCACCCGGCGCATCAGGTCGTCGCGCAGGACGCTGCCGGGAAGCTCGGCCAGCACCGGGGCGAGCTCGGCCAGCGCCCGGTCGCGCCCCTCGGCACTCTGCGTATCGGCCCGCTCGAGGATCCGCTCGACGTTGAACACGACGAACGGCGCCGAACCTTCGACCCGGGCCCGCAGCGCCTCCGCCCCGTCTCGCTCGGCCAGGTCGGCGGGATCGGTGCCGTCCGGCAGCGCCACGACACGCAGCTCCAGCTTGCGGCCCGAGGCCAGCCGCGAGGCGCGCAGCATCGCCTCCTGGCCGGCACGATCGGCGTCGAGGCAGAGCTCGAGCACGCGCACGATCCGCTCCAACTCCCCGACCTGCTCCTCGGTCAGCGCGGTGCCCATGATCCCGACCGCGTTGCGCAGGCCGGCCTGGTGCAGCGCCAGCACGTCGGTGTATCCCTCGGCCAGGATCATCCGTCCGGCCCGCGCCGCGGGCGCTCGGGCCAGGTCGATCCCGAACAGCACCTCGCGCTTGTGGTAGAGCTCGCCGTCGGAGGTGTTGAGATACTTGGGCCGTTGGTTCTCGCGCATCGCGCGGGCACCGAAGCCGTGCACGCGCCCGCGGGCGTCGACCGCCGGGAACATGATCCGTTCGCGGAAGCGGTCGAAGATCTGGCCGGGCCGGGTCTTGGAGCGCTGTGCCAGCCCGACCGCCAGCAGCTCCTCGTCGCGGTAGCCGGAGGTCCGCGAGGCGCGCAGGATCCGATCCCAGGCGCTCGGCGCGTATCCGACGCGGAACTCGCGCAGGGTCGCCTCCTGCAGACCGCGCCCCAGCAGGTAGGTCCTGGCCGGCTCGGCCTCCCGGGCCTCCCACAGGTAGCGCGAGTAGTACGTCGCTGCCCGCCCGAGCAGGGAGTGCAGCCGCTCGCGGCGCTCGCGGCGAGCCGCCGCCGCCGGATCCTCGTCCTCGGTCTCGAGCTTGACCCCGAAACGTTGACCCAAGGTCTCCAGCGCGCCCTTGAAGTCCAGCCCCTCGGTCTCCATCACGAAGTCGAACGGGTTGCCCGACGCCTGACAACCGAAGCAGTGATAGAGCTTCTCGTCGGGGCTGACGTGAAACGAGCCGGTCCGCTCGTCGTGAAATGGGCACTGGCCGAAGTAGCTGTTGGCACCGGCGCGCCGCAGCTCGGTGCGCGGTGAGACGAGCGCGATCATGTCGACCGCGGCGAGCACGCGGTCGCGCGAATCGGTCGTGTAGCGACTCACGGCGCGAAGGCGACCGGCACGCTGAGCCGCTCGAAGGTGCGGATGCAGTACCGATCGGTCATTCCGGCGAGGTAGTCGGTGACCCGAGTGGCCAGATCGCCGGCGGGGATCGAGCCCGGAATCTCCTCCGGGTGGGAGCAGTAGTGATTGAACAGCGCGCCGATCACCCGATGGATCTTCTCGTGCTCCCGGGTGGCCACGGGCCCCAGATAGACGTGGTCGAACATGAACGCGCGCAGCTCGGCCATCGCGCCGCCGACCTCGTCGCCCTGCACGATGTCACCGGCGCCGTCTGATCGCTCGACCAGGTCGTGCACGAGCATGTCGATCCGGCGCTCCCCGGTCTCGCCGAGGATCGCGATCGCCCCGGCCGGAAGGTCGGCGGCTGAGATCACCCCGGCGCGTACGGAGTCGTCGATGTCGTGGTTTATGTACGCCACCCGGTCCACCAGCCGCACGATCTTGCCCTCGAGCGTCGCGGGCTGGGCCGCCCGGCCGGAGTGGCTGACGATCCCGTCGCGCACCGGTGCCGTCAGATTCAGTCCGCGCCCGTCGCGCTCCAGTGACTCGACCACCCGCAACGAGTGCTCGTGGTGCAGGAACGAGGCGCCGAAGCGCTCCTGCAGGCAACGGTCCAGGGCCTCCTCGCCGACGTGTCCAAACGGGGGATGGCCCAGGTCGTGGCCGAGCCCGATCGCCTCGACCAGATCCTCGTTGAGAGCCAGGGCGCGCGCGACGGTGCGCGAAACCTGTGTGACCTCGAGCGTATGGGTCAGGCGCGTGCGGTAGTGATCGCCGCTGGGCGAGACGAACACCTGGGTCTTGTGCTTGAGGCGACGGAATGCCTTGCAGTGGACGATCCGGTCGCGGTCGCGCTGGAAGGGCGTGCGCAGGCCACAGTCGGCCTCCGGGTGGGCCCGCACCGCCGGATAGGAACGAGTCGCCGAGGGCGAGAGCTCGGATTCCTCGCGCGCGCGCATGCGCCGCTCGAACCCGTCCGCCACCGGACCGGTCGGGTGCTGGAGGCCGGCTGTCAGGGTCTGGTCGCTCACAACACACGATTCTGACACCGAGCCGGGTCGGCGATCCGGC
This sequence comes from uncultured Solirubrobacterales bacterium, assembly GCA_963792735.1. Taxonomy (GTDB): domain Bacteria; phylum Actinomycetota; class Thermoleophilia; order Solirubrobacterales; family Solirubrobacteraceae; genus Palsa-465. Next base: position 448,793 of record CAWBXK010000003.1, read on the forward strand.
GTCGTGACCGAGTTGTGACAGGTCGGGGCCGCACTTAGCGATTACTACTTTCCGGATTCACCAAGAGAAGCCGACCGTCGTCGACGGCTAGGCCGCCAGCAGCGGCCGCAGCCGCACGTGCGCGTGGTGCTCGGCCGTCTCGCTGATCGCTCGCTCCACCTGGCGCAGCGCGCGATCTGATCCGTGGGGGGCCTGAGCCAGTGGCACCCCGAGTGCCCCGACCAGAAACCGGTAGGCGTCCTCCTCCAGCGGAAAGGAGGCCGCCTCGCAGGAACTGCAGACGACTCCTCCGGCGGCCCCCGAGAATCCGCGCAGGTGCTCGGTCTCGCCGCACACCGCGCAGGCCGCGAGCTGCGGGACGATCCCGGCCGCAACCAGCAGCTTGAGTCGGAAGGCCAGGCCGTTGGCGGTCCGGGCCTGGGTCGCATCCGCGTGCAGCAGCGCCAGCTCGTTGGCCAGCAGCCGGAACACCTCGGGATGGGGGTCGGGGGTCTCGAACAGCCGCGCCACCGCATCGCACGCGCGTGCTGCGGCGTCGAGCGTCTCGGCGTGATCCCGCAGCGCCGCGTTCATGGCGACGGTATCGACGCTGGTCACCGTGAGCAGGTCGCTGCGACCTTCGTGCAGCACGGCGCGGATGTGGAAGAACGGCTCCAGCCGCGCGCCGAAACGGCTGCGAGAGCGTCGCGCTCCCTTGGCGATCGCGCTCACGCGACCATAGGTCGGCGTGTACAGGTGCAGGATGCGGTCCGCCTCGCCGTAGCGGATCGAGCGGAGCACGATCGCCTCGGTCTTCAGCGGCCCGGACACGCCCACGCCCTTTCTATACTTTGTGAAGTCATGAAGTCCGTCACGCTCTACACCACCGACTACTGCTCCCGCTGCACGAGCGCAAAGATGCTCCTCGGCCGGCGCGAGATCTCCTATCAAGAGATCAATCTGGCAAAGGACCCGGACGGTCGCGCCAAGCTGTCCGAGCTGACCGGAATGGTCACCTTCCCCCAGATCGTGATCGACGGGGAGACGCTCGGCGGCTTCGACGAGCTGCTGGCCGCCGACCGCGCCGGTCGCCTGTCAGCGTTGCTCGCGGCCTAGGGATTCCTGACGGATCCTCCTCGTTCCGGGGGGACGTTCAGGTTCGAGCTGGGGCTCGGACGTTCAGGTTCGAGCTGGGGCTCGGCGGACGCGGGGTCGCGGTTGGCAGCGCTCGCACACGTAGGTTCCCCGTCCCCCCACTACGAGCTTTCGGATCGTCGTGCCGCACCGGGGACACGGCTCGCCCTCACGCCGGTGGACCAGGAACTGATCCTGGAACGACCCTCGAGCGCCGTCGACGTGACGGAAATCGTCGATCGTCGCGCCTTTGGCCTCGATCCCCGCCTGCAGCGCCGCCTCGATCCCGGTCCGCAATGCCTCGAGCTGGCTCCGATTGAGCGTGCCGGCGGCTCGCAGCGGGTGGATCCGGGCGCGGAACAGGGCCTCGTCGGCATAGATGTTCCCGACTCCGGCGATCCGCCGCTGGTCGAGCACGAAGGACTTGATCGGCGCTCGGCGTCCCCGGGTCATCCCGCGCAGATGCTCGGCCGTGAACTCGGGGGTCATCGGCTCGATCCCGATCCGCTCCGCGAAGTACAGCGCGCGGGCGGCATCGTCGCGCATCAGGTGACCGGTCCCGAACCGGCGCGGGTCGACGTAAAGGAGCCGGTGGCCACCGTCGAGCTCGAACCTGACTCGGGTGTGCAGCGGCTCGGCGGGGGCGTCGAACAGCAGCGCACCGGTCATCCGTAGGTGTATGAGCAGGTAACGCTCGCCGGTGACGGCCCACACCAGGTACTTGCCCGAGCGTCCGACGCGTTCCACGACCCGGCCGCGAAGCCCGTCCTGGACCACGCGAGGATCCAGCGGGCGAGTCCAGCGGGGATCGAGAATCTCGACCTCAACGATCGTGCGGCCCTCCAGATGCGGCGCCAGCTGGCGGCGGATGGTCTCGACCTCGGGCAGCTCGGGCACTGGCTGCTTCTTACACGAACGGCTGGCCTGGGAGCTCGGCGGTGCGCGCGCCGCCGGCGAGCCACGCGAGCACGCTCGCGCCGACGTCGGCCAGCGGCCCGTCGCGGCGCTGGGAGCCGTGACCACCGAACACAGCCAGCAGCGGCGCGTACTCGCGGGTGTGATCGGTTCGAATCGAGGTGAGGTCGCAGCCGTGGTCGGCGGTCAGCACCAGCAGATCGTCTTCGCCGAGTAGCTCGAGCCAAGCGGAGACGTACTCGTCGATCGCGCCCAGCGCCCGGGCGAACCCGGCGAAATCGTGACGGTGGCCATACACCTGGTCGGTCTCGATCAGGTTCGTGAACACGAAGCCCTGCTCAAGCGAGTTGATCAACGCCGTCGTCCGCTCGAGCGCCAGGGTATTGGTCGGGCCGCGGTGCTCCACGTCGACCCCGGCGCCGGCGAACAGCTGCGCGACCTTGCCGACCGTGTGAACCTCGACACCGTGGACCTGCAGTGCCTCGAGGTAGCTGGTGGACGGCGGGCGCACGGCGAAGTCACGCCGGCCGTCCGTGCGTGAGAAGCTCCGCGGCTCCCCCTCGAAGGGCCGCGCGATGATGCGACCGACGGTGTGCTCCACCGGCAGCCGCGCGCGCACCTCAGCGCAGACCGCGTACAGCTCCGGCGGCGCCAGCACCTCGACATGGGCGGCGATCTGCAGCACCGAGTCCTGGCTGGTGTACACGATCAGCGCCCCGCCCGACAGATGCTCGGCCCCGAAGGTCTCGATCGCGTCGATCCCGTTGTCGGGCCGGTTGCACAGAATCCCGCGGCCGGCGGCCGCCCGGACCACGTCGAGCACCGCGGCCGGGAACCCGTCCGGATAGGTCGGCATCGGGGCGGAAGCCACGACTCCCATCAGCTCCCAGTGTCCGGCGGTTGAGTCCTTGCCCGGGCCGAGGGGATGCAGGCGCCCGTGCAGCACCGGCTCACTCGCGGGTCTCATGCCGGCGAGCGGCAGGATCGAGCCCAGCCCGAGTCGCTCCAGCGTGGGCAGCCGCAGGCCGCCCAGACGCTCGGCGAGATGGCCGAGCGTGTTGGTGCCGGCGTCGCCGTAGTCACCGGCGTCGGGCAATGCGCCGACGCCGCAGGCATCCAGCACGATCACGAACGCGCGCCTCACGCGTTGGCGCTGCGGAGCAGTGTCAGCGAACGCCGCTGCGGCGAGAACACGGCCCGGTCAACGGCCCGGAACTGCGCCGGCGGCGCGTACTGGTCGAGCACCAGCTCGGCATGCCGCGCGTAGACGTGCACCGAGCTGACCCGGCGCGCCTGACCGTTGACCCGCTCCAGCGCCTCCAGCACGATCGCCGGGGCGCCGTCGACGCGCTCGAAGCTCGTCCGGCTCAGGCGCAGCGTCCGGTCGCGACCGTGGGCCGCGGCAAGCAGGGCTGCCCGCGTGCGCTCCAGCCCGCCACGTCCCTGCGGCGGAATGCCCCCGCGGTGAAAGCGCCATAGCGCCATCACCGCGGCGCCGGAGACGACCGTCACCACCAGCGGCGCGTGCTGCCCGACGACGGTCCAGTTGCGCGGCACCGCCAGCCGCACCCCTGCACTCGAGAGCGTCAGGGTCCGGAAGCCGTCGGGCGCGGAGGGCCGCGCGGCGCTCGGCACGGAAGTGCGCGCGTTGCCGCAGCCGGCCACAACGAGGACCGCACAACCGAGCAGCAGCAGCCTTGGCGCGAAAGCCACGGCGCGATTCTGCCAGCCGCGCCCAACCGAGCACGACCTCGACGCAGCGATCGAACTTGCCTTTACCTCATCGGGGGTTTTTCAGCCATCCTCGCCGTCCCAGTAGTCGAGCTGCTCGAGCCTGGCGATGATCCCGACGCCGCGGAACGCGATCTTGTTCGAGCGCGGGTAATAGCAGACGTCGCCGGGATCGCGGGTCCCGTAGGCGAGGTAGGTCAACCCTCCGGGGCCGGCGCGCAGGAGGTGGGCCACGGCGGTCCCCGCCGGCCGCGAGATCACGTGACCCGGGCGAACCGGTGTCTCCTGTGACCCGAGTGACAGCGTCCCGTCACCGCCCAGGATCACGAAGATCTCCTCCTCGATCGAGTGGCAGTGCTGGGCGGTGGCCTCCTTGCCGGGTACGACCTCGACATGCTGCAGGCCGGAGATCCGGGACCCCGCCGCCTGGCTCACTCGGCGCTGGGTCCGCTGCACACGGGGACGCGTCATCGTGATCGGATCGACCTCGTCGACGTTGACGATCGTGTCGGGTCTGGGATCCGGCACCGACGGCAGCGGCGGCGGTCCGTGCTCGGCCTCACGCCGGAACTGGATCGGCACCCCGTTGGTGGCTCCGGGCTCGGTGTCGGCCGCGCGGTGGCCGATCAGCGACAGCCCCAGCTGCGGGAAGCTGAGGCCCTCGTCATGCTCGCGAGTCCCGAACGCCAGCACGTCGATGCCCTCGGCGGAGTAGATGGCGTGCGGGCCGCTCCGCGGGCGATAGACGATGCAGTCGCCGGGCCGGATCGCCGCCGCCGTCCCCCGCTGCCACGAGACGCCGTTGCCGGCCAGAGCGTAGAAGATCTCCTCCGAGCGCCCGTGCTCGTGGGCCGGGGTCGACCACGCCTCCGGCGGCAGCTGGATCCGGCTGACCCCGACGGTGACGCAGCCGGCGGCCTCGCCGAGCGCCGTCCAGCGGCCTTTGAGGTGCCCGAGGGCGAACTCGTAGGCCGGAGCACTGTCGAAGTGGACGATCCCGCCGGCGCTCACGACCTGTCACCGGCACCGGCGACCGCTGCGTCGGTGGGCTCGGCCTCCGGCGCCGGGTCGTCGCCGCGCTTGCGGACCTCGATCTGCGCCCGGGGATGGGAGTCGAAGTACACATCGCGCAGACGGTCGGCGGACAGGTGGGTGTAGATCTGGGTGGTGCCGATGTCGGCGTGCCCGAGCATCTCCTGCAATGAACGCAGGTCACAGCCGCCCGCGAGCAGGTGGGTCGCGAACGTGTGGCGGAGGGTGTGGGGGCTCATGCGGTGCTCGAGGCCGGCGCTGCGGGCGTGTCCCTGCACGATCTTGTAGAGCCCCTGGCGCGAAAGGCCGCTTCCGCGGAGGTTGACGAACACGCGAGTCTCGTCGTGCAGGCCGACCAGCCGGGGGCGGCCCCGAGCCAGATAGGTCTCGAGCGTGGCGATCGCCTTGCTTCCGATCGGGACCAGTCTCTCCTTGGAGCCCTTTCCGCGCGCGCGGAGGATCCCGCCCTCGAGGTCGAGCTCGGAGAGCTCGAGCGTGATCGCCTCGGAGGCCCGCAGCCCGCAGGCGTACATGGTCTCCAGCAGCGCCCGGTCGCGCAGCGCCGCGGGCGAGGTGCCGCTCGGCTGCCCGAGCAGGCGATTGACCTCGTCCCGGCTGAGGACCTTGGGCAGGCGCCCGCGTGAGCGAGGCGGTCGCAGCTCGGAAGTCGGATCATGATCCATGATCTGCTCGCGGCGAAGGTGACGGTAGAACGACCGCAGGCAGGCGATCTTGCGCTGCAGGGTGGCGGGAGCCACCGGCGGCTTGCCGTCGCGCCCGGCGGCCAGCTCTGAGACGAACGCTGCCAGGTCGGTCGGGCCCACCTGAAGTGGATCCCGGTCGCGGCGCCCGAGAAACGCGCCGTACTGCTGCAGGTCGGAGCGGTAGGCCTCGAGTGTGTTGCGGGAGAGTCCCCGCTCGAGCTCGAGCGTGCCCAGGAAGTCGAGCGTCAGGTCGGTCAGTCGCCGCTGCGCGCGGGAGATTTCGACGGTGGCCATCGCCGCTGTATTCGCTAACGGGTGCGGCAACTCCTTGGCACCCGGCCGGCGGCAAGCCTCGGCCCAGCGGGCCGGTGTTCCTACAGCCGGCCGCGCTCGCGCTCCCGCGCCAGCCACAGCAGCGCGATCAACGACTTGGAGTCCTGGCATTCGCCGATCGCGTGATCGAGGTCGGCCAGCGACCACGGGACGATCTCGATGCGCTCGTCCTCGTCGACCTCGACGGCCGGCGCGTCGGACAGCCCGCGGGCCAAGAAGCACCACACGCGCTCATCGCTGAAGCCGGGGCTGGTGTAGAAGACCTTCAGCTCCTCCCACTGATCGGCCTGCTTGCCGATCTCCTCGGCCAGCTCGCGCTTGGCCGTCTCCAGCGGTGGTTCGTCCTCGACATCACATTTACCGGCCGGGATCTCCAGGGATGCGGCGAGACCCGCCACCTCACGAGGCTGGCGGGTCAACCACACGTGATCGGAGTCGATGGCGAGGATTCCGACCGCCCCGGGGTGCCACACCTTCTCACGCGTGACCTCCGTGCCGTCGGCGTGCCGGAAGCGTTCGCTCCCGCAGGTCACGATCCGCCCGCGCCAATTGATCTCGTGGTCGATCCGCTCGAACGAGCTCACGCCGGCACCAGTTCCGCCGCGGCCTCGTCGACGAGCGCGATCGCGATCTCCAGCATGCTCTCGAGCGCGTCGGTGCTGATCCGCTCGCCGGGCTCGTGGTTGCGTTCGGTGCCGTCGGCGAGACAGGTGCAGGCGAACCCGTCGGCCTGCAACGAGTTGGCGTCCGATGCGCCGCCCGACTGGATCGGCTTGGGCTCGTAGCCGCAGGCGCGCAACGCGCGCTCGGCCACGAGCAGCTGTGCGGCGCGCGCCTTCGTGCGATATCCGGTGAACATCCGCTCCACGGTCAGGTCGAGATCGCATTCTGCCGCGTTGGCGGCGTCCTCGAGGTGGTCGATCGTCTCGGTGGTGACCGTGGCGGCCTTGCCGTCGTCGAGGCTGCGCACCTCGGCCACGACCCGGCAGCGCTCCGGCACGACGTTGATCGCGGTCCCTCCGTCGATCATGCCCACGTTCGCCGTCGTCTCGGCGTCGAGCCGGCCGAGCCGCATCGCCGCCACGGCGCGAGCGGCGGCGACGATGGCGCTGCGACCAAGCTCGGGACGGACGCCCGCGTGCGCCGCGCGGCCCCGGAACTCGCCGATGATCCGGTAATGGCTCGGCGAAGCCACGACGACCTCACCGATCGGCGTGGCGTGGTCGAACACGTAGCCGAACGCACTAGCCAGCTGGGAAGCGTCGAATTCACGCGACCCGCGCAGCGACACCTCCTCGCAGACGGTGAACAGCAGCTCCAGGCCGACCGGGGGCGGATCCGCCGCGCGGGTCAGCCGCCGCGCGAGCTCCAGAATGACCGCGATGGCGGACTTGTTGTCAGCGCCGAGGATGGCCTCGTTGGCGTTCTCCCAGTAACCGTCTACCAGCACCGGCTCGATCGGGGCCACCGCCGGCACCGTGTCCAGGTGCGCGCACAGCAGGATGCTGGCGTTGTCCGCACCGCCGATGCGAGCCAGCAGGTTGCCGGCATTGGATCCGACCGCGGGGCCGCTGCCGTCCTCGTGCACCTCGAGCCCCATCGTGCCGAGCCGGGCGGTGACCCAGTCCGCACAGGCACGCTCGTTCCCGGACGTGCTCTCGATCCGGCACAGGGCGGCGAATGTGTCGTGAAGCCGCTGGCGTTCGGCTTCGCTGGCGCGCCTCACGACCCGGCGCCGCGCGAGACGCTGATGTCTCGCTCGTCGCCAAGGGCGGGCTGCTCCCGCGGGGTGGAGGACAGCTCCGAAGCTTCGGCGTGGTCGAGTGCCGCGCCGACGAATTCCCGGAACAGTGGAGCGGGACGCTCGGGACGCGACTTGAACTCCGGGTGGTACTGCGAGGCGACGAAGAACGGATGCTGGTCGGGCGCCAGCTCCACCGCTTCCACCAGGCGCTCGTCGGGCGATGTGCCGGAGCAGATCAGCCCGGCGGCCTCGAGCCGCTTGCGCAGGTGATTGTTCACCTCGTAGCGATGGCGGTGACGCTCGTAGATGACCGCCTCGCCGTACAGCGCCCGGATGCGGGTGCCGTCGTGGAGCTTCACGGGATCGGCCCCCAACCGCATCGTCCCGCCCATGTCGGCGATCTCCTTCTGCTCGGGAAGCAGGTCGATCACGGGAAACGGCGTCTCGAGGTCCATCTCGGTGGAGTTCGCGCCCTCCATTCCGGCGACGTGGCGGGCGAACTCGCTCACCACCACGTGCATGCCGAGGCATATCCCCAGGTACGGGATCCGGAGCTCGCGCGCGATCTGTGCCGCGCGGATCTTGCCCTCCCACCCGCGGCCGCCAAACCCGCCGGGGATCAGGATCCCGTCGGCTCCGCGGAGCCGCTCGATGACCTGCGGCTCGCCGACCGACTCCGAGTCGATCCAATCGACATCGACCTTGCAGCCGTGGTGCACGCCGGAGTGCCGGAGCGCTTCGACCACCGACAGATAGGCGTCCTCAAGCTGAACGTACTTGCCCACGAGCGCGACCCGCACGTGGCGATCGACCTCGCTCGCGCGGCGAGTGATGTCCTCCCAGTCGGTGAGGTCAGGCGTCCCGGCCTCGATCCCGAAGTGCTCGCTGAGGATGAACTCGTCGACCCCCTGGTCGTTGAACACCAGTGGCACCTTGTAGATGTCGTCGACGTCGTAGGCGGAGACGATCGCCTCCACCGGCAGGCTCGCGAACAGTGCGATCTTGCGGCGGATCTCGGTCGAAAGCCCCCCCTCGGAGCGGCACATCACCATGTCCGGCGCGATTCCGATCCGCCTCAGCTCGTTGACCGAGTGCTGGGTCGGCTTGGTCTTCAGCTCGCCGGCGTGCCCGATGTACGGCACCAGCGTGAGATGGATGAACATGCACCGGCGCCGGCCCACGTCGACGGGGAACTGCCGGATCGCCTCCAGGAACGGCAGCGACTCGATGTCGCCGACCGTGCCCCCGATCTCGGTGACCACGAAGTCGACATCGCTCGAGTCGGCCATCAGCTTGATCCGCTGCTTGATCTCATCGGTGATGTGCGGCACGACCTGGACCGTCGCGCCAAGGTAGTCGCCCCGGCGCTCGCGCCGGATCACCGTGTTGTAGATCCCGCCGGCGGTCACGTTCGAGGCCCGGCTGGTGTTGGCGTCGGTGAAGCGCTCGTAGTGGCCGAGGTCGAGATCCGTCTCGGCGCCGTCCTCGGTGACGAACACCTCGCCGTGCTGATACGGCGACATCGTGCCGGGATCGACGTTGATGTACGGATCGAACTTCTGCAGCTGAACGTCCAAGCCGCGCGCGACCAGCAAGCGCCCGATCGACGCCGCGGCGATGCCCTTTCCGAGCGAGGAAACCACCCCGCCGGTGATGAAGATGAAGCGCGTTTCGCCGTGTGCCATCAGGTCACCATCGAGTCTAACGAGGGACCCGACGGAACCGCCTGCAGTCGTCGCTCACGCGGCTCGCAGCAGCTCCCGCGCGTGCTCGCCGGCCGCGCTGTCCCCCTCGCCGCCGCCGAGCATGCGCACGAGCTCGTCCACGACCTCGTCGCCGCGCAAGGTCGTAACGGTCGTGCTCGCCGGTACGGCGGCCGCGTCCTTGACGATCGTGAAGTGGCGATCCGCCAGCGCCGCCACCTGCGGCAGATGGGTGATGCAGAGGATCTGACGCCCACCCGACAGCCGGCGCAGGTGCTCTCCCACGGCGCGGGCGGTGTGGCCGCCGATGCCGGCGTCGATCTCGTCGAAGACCAGCAGCGGACGCGCCTGCAGGTCGGGCGCCGGCGCTCCGTGGGCCACGCTGAGCAGGGCCAGCATCACCCGCGAGAGCTCGCCGCCCGAGGCGACCTCCCGCAGCGGGCCGAGCGACTGCCCGGCGCCGGGGGCGATCAGCATCTCGATCGCCTCCGCCCCCCGGGGTCCGCAGCCGTCCGCTCGCGGCTCCAGCTCGATCTCGAACCCGGCTTCGGGCATCGCCAGCTCACCGAGGCGGGCGCGGACGGCGGCGGCCAGCTTCGGCGCCGCCCGGCGCCGGGCGGCCCCCAGCTCGGCGGCCAGTCGGTGAAGCTCGTCGGAGGACTGCGTCAGCTCCGACGTGACCCCCTCGAGCGTCTCGTCCGCGTGCTCGAGCTCGCCACGCCGGGCCCGGCAGCGCTCCGCGTGGTCGAGCACCCCCGCGAGCGTCCCGCCGTACTTTCGCTCCAGGCGCGCCAGCAGCGCCAGCCGATCCTCCACCTCCTCCAGCCCCGCGGGCGCTGGCGTCTCGGCGAGGGCGCCGGCGCTGTCATCGAGGCCCAGCAGGTACCCGCGCAGCTCGCCGCCGATGTCCTCGGCCTCGTAGCGCAGCGCCTCCAGGCGTTGCGCCAGCGAGTTGAGCTCGGGGTCGATCGTCCCCGCCGTCTCGAGTTGCCGGGTGGCGTTCGCCAGCAGCGCCGACACGCCCTCGCCGTTCTCCGGCGCGATCGCCTCGGCACCGGCGGCGGCGGCCGCCTGCAGGGTCTCGAGATGGCGCAGCCGGTCGCGCCGCGCGAGCAGCGCCGCGTGCTCCTCCTCGCTGGGAGCGGCGGCCTCGATCTCGTCGAGCTCGTAGCGAACGAGGTCAAGCTCGCGTTCGCGCGCGCCGGCGAGCTCCCGCAGCTCGGTAGCGCGCTGTCCCAGTGATCGTGTCCGCTCGTACACCGTCCGTAACCGGCCGCGCAGCTGAAGCGGTCCGGCGCCGGAGAAGGCGTCAAGCAGGTCAAGCTGCGCCGCCGAGAGCATCAGCTTGCGGTGCTCGTGCTGGCCATAGAAGGACAGCAGCTGGCTGCCCAGCTCCTGCAGGTCGGCCAGGGTCGCGGCCCGCCCGCACACGTAGGCCCGGGTCCGGCCGTCGGGCCACACCCTCCGCGCGAGCACGATCTCCTCGGCGCCGGCCGGCAGCCGGTCGGCGCCGGCGATGGCCGGCGGCAGCGCGAACACCCCCTCCACATAGGCCTCCTCGGCTCCGGTGCGGACGATCCCCCGCCGGGCCCGGCCGCCGAGCAGCAGATCCAGCGCGTGGGCGAGCAGCGTCTTGCCCGCCCCGGTCTCGCCGGTCAGCATGTTCAGACCGGGCGCCAGCCGCAACTCGGCGCGCTCCATCAGCAGCAGGTTCTCGACGCGCAGTTCGTGCAGCATGGAGCACGGTCTACCAGCCCGGTCCGACGGATCCGGCGGGGGGTTTGTTTAGAGCGGCGTCGCGAGCCGGCCGAACTTCTGGCGCAGGCGCTGGTAGAAGGTGGTGCCGGGCATCTGCGCCAGCGCGCTCTGGTCGACCGCGAAGCGCGCCTCCAGCCGCTCGGCGGGATCGAGCACGCACACCGGACGCCCGTCGACGATCACGTCGACCGGCTCCTCCTGAGAGCGGTTGTGGACCGACAGGCGGTCGTCGGGCGCGACCACCAGCGTCCGGGCGGTGAGCGAATGCGGCGCGATGAACGAGACCACGTATCCGTGCACGCCCCAGGCCATGACCGGACCGCCGTTGGCCAGGTTGTACCCGGTCGATCCGGCCGGGGTGGCGATGACCAGGCCGTCGCAGCGCACCCGCCCCACCTCGTCGCCGCCGACGGCGTACTCGAGGTCTGCGACGCGCTTGCCCTGCTGGCGGTGCATCGAGACGTCGTTGATCGCCAGCCATCGTCCGCGGGCTCCGAACAGCTCGATTCCGGGCAGCGACATCACCTCGTAGTCGCCGGCGAAGGCCCGCAGGCAGCCGGACTCCGCGTCCTCGCGGTCGACCGTGGCCAGAAACCCCATCTCCCCGAAGTTGACCGCGAATACCGGCACTCCCGTCCGGGCGTAGTTGCGCAGGGCATTGAGGATCGTGCCGTCCCCGCCGAGCGCGAAGCAGATGTCGACGCTCGGGTCGACCGGGGAGTCGATCCTCACCAGCGAGCCGGGCTGGAGCTCGTGCTTGACGGTCTCCTCGGGATCGAAGCGCAGCTCGACGCCGTTCTCGCGAGCCAGCTCGAGCAGACGCTGCAACGCCGCCGCGGTCACCTCGCGCCGGCGGTGCGTGAACACCGTCGCGGTCCGGATCGGGTTCACGGCTCGATCTCCCGTGCAGCCCGTTCGATGTCTGCCCCCTCCCCGCGCGACGGTTCCGCGAGCCACACGAAGGTCTCCAGATTTCCCTTCGGCCCGGGCAGACCCGAGCTCGCGAAGCCGAGCACCGATGTCCCCAGGCGGCGGGCCGACGCGGCGACGTCGATCAGGGCGGCCCGGCGCAGCGCGGCGTCACGGACCACTCCTCCCTTGCCGACGCCGTCGCGGCCGACCTCGAACTGGGGCTTGATCAGCGCCAGGCAGTCGAACCGATCGGCAGCGCAGCCGAGCACCGCGCCGAGCACCTTGGCGACCGCGATGAACGAAACGTCGATGACGATCAGCTCCGGCCGGAAGGGAAGGTCGCCGGGCTTCAGGGCGCGGGCGTTGGCGCGCTCGATCGGCGTCACCCGGGGATCGGAGCGCAGGCCCCAGTCGAGCTGCCCGTAGGCGACATCGAGTGCGACCACGTGCGCCGCTCCCCGCTTGAGCAGGCAGTCGGTGAATCCTCCCGTCGAGGCGCCGACATCGAGCGCGCGGCGGCCACTCACCGCGACTCCCAGCGTGTCAAGCGCGTTGGCGAGCTTGATCCCGCCTCGCGAGACGAACGCCGGGACGTCGGCCAGCTCCAGCTCGACGTCCTCGGCCACCAGTTGTCCTGGCTTATCGGCCCGTCGCCGCTCCGGCAGCAGCATCACCTCGCCGGCCAGGACCGACGCTGCCGCACGGGTGCGCGACGGGAACACGCCCCGCTCTGAGAGCAGAGTGTCGAGTCGAACGCGCCGCATGGATGCCCGAACGGTACGTGATTGACCTCACAGTCACCCCGGCCCGTTCCCGGCAACATCGACTGACCATGAGAATCACCCGACAGTTCAGCCTTCCGATGCACGGCGCGATCGAGTTTCTCTGCGGGTTGGGGATGCTGTTCGCCCCGGCGCTGCTGAGGTTTGACGTGGCGGGCTGGATCGTGTCGATCGTGCTCGGCGCGATCCTCACGGGCACAGCCCTCGGCCTCACCGCCAGCCGCAGCGTCTCGGGGGCATCGCACACCGGATTCGACAGCGCCTTCCTGATCGCCACCGCGACCGCGGCGCTGGCCCTGGCCAGCGCGGGTCAGATCAGCGCGGTGATCTTCCTGGCCGCGATCGTGGTCGTGCTGGCGGGACTCAGCTTCACCACGAGCTACGTCCCGGCCGACTAACCACCGCAGGCTGGTTGACAGCGGCGCGTGCGGGCCGCTCAGGCAAGCGTCTAGCTGACGACCCCGCTGCGCCGCACCACCGCCGCCTCGACCCGCTCGGCGATGCGGACGCCGGTGAAGCCCACCTCCTCGTGCAGCAGCTTCGGGGCCCCGTGGGTGACGTACCGGTCGGGCAGGCCCACCCGCAGGATGCGCGGGGCCAGCCCGGAGTCCGACAGCGTCTCCCAGACGGCCGAGCCGAACCCACCGGCCAGCACACCCTCTTCGACGGTGACGAGCAGGTCGTGCTCGGCCGCGAGCTGGGCGGCCAGCCCGGCGTCGATCGGCTTGGCGAACCGGGCGTCGGCCACGGTCACCGCGATTCCACGAATGGCGAGGATGTCGGCGGCCTCCAGCGCCCGCGACACCCCCGAGCCGTAGGCCAGCAGGGCGACCCTCGCCCCTCCGGCGCCGGCCGCGGCGGCGCCCGCCTCGCGCAGGATCTCCCCGGTCCCGATCTCGAGCCGGTCGGGGTCGTCGGGCAGCTCGACGCCGATCCCCTCGCCGCGCGGGTAGCGCAGGGCGACCGGACCGTCGTCGTAGCAGATCGCCGTGTGCAGCATGTGGACCAGCATCGCCTCGTCGCGCGGGGCCATCAGCACGATGTTGGGCAGGCAGCGCAGGTAGGCGATGTCAAACACGCCGTGATGAGTCGGACCGTCGTCGCCGACCAGCCCGGCCCGGTCCATCGCGAACACCACGTTGAGCTTCTGCAGGCAGACGTCGTGGACGATCTGGTCATAGGCTCGCTGCAGGAAGGTGGAGTAGATCGCGGCCACCGGCTTGCACCCCTGCAGCGCCAGCCCGGAGGCGAACAGGATCGCCTGCTGCTCGGCGATCCCGACGTCGTAGTAGCGGTCGGGGAGCTCTCGCTGGAGGATGTTCAGGCCGGTGCCGGAGTTCATCGCGGCGGTGATGCCGATCACGCGGTTGTCGCGCCGGCACTCGCGCACCAGCGCCTCGCCGAACACCTGCGTGTAGGCGGGCGGAGAGGGCTTGGCCGACGCCGGCTTGCGGCGCAGCGTGGCCTCCGCTCCGTTGGCGATCGATTTCGGCTTCGCTGCGTGCCACTTCTCCATTCCCTCCAGGCCACCATCCTCGGCCGGGGCGAAGCCCTTGCCCTTGACCGTGGCGCAGTGCACCACCACCGGTCGCTCGGCCGCCAGCGCCTCGCGCAGCGCGCGACGCAGCTCACGCATGTCGTGGCCGTCGATCACGCCCATGTAGGCGAAATCGAGCTCCTCCCACCACAGGCCGGGGGCCCAGAACGCCTTGAGCGACTCCTTGAAGTGCGGCCCGAGCCGCTCGAACGCCGCTCCGACCGCGGGAAGCTTGGTCAGACCTCCCTCCACGCCCTCCCGCGCGTGCCACAGCTTCGGATTCATGCGCACGCGGTTGAAGTACCGTGACAGCGCCCCGACGTTGGGCGCGATCGACATGCCGTTGTCGTTGAGCACCACCACGATCGGGGTGCCCTCCCCGCCCGCCTGGTGCACCGCTTCGAACGCGACGCCACCGGTCAGGGCGCCGTCACCGGCGACCGCGACCACGTGGCCATCGGGACCGTGGCCTCGTCGCATCGCCTCCTTGATCCCGACGGCGTAGCCGATCGAGGTCGAGGCGTGGCCGGCGCCCATGATGTCGTGCACGGACTCCTCGATCGCGCAGAACGGAGCCAGCCCGTGGTACTTGCGGATCGTCGGGAGCTGGTCCCGGCGTCCGGTCAGCACCTTGTGCGGGTAGGCCTGATGGCCGACATCCCACAGGACCTTGTCGCGCGGAGAGTCGAGCAGCGAATGCAGCGCGACCGCGATCTCGCAGGTGCCGAGGTTGGCCCCGAAGTGACCGCCGATCTCACCGACCGTGTCGATGATGTGCTCCCGCACCTCCTGGGCCACCTGCTGCAGCTGCTCGTCGGTCAACCCGTGGAGGTCCTGCGGCTTTTCGATGCGTTGCAAGAGGTCTCTCATCAGTAGCTCCGGGTCGCGATGAAGTCCGTGATCTGCTCGAGCTCGGTGGCGCCATCGGGGGCTGCCCGGTGCAGCGCGCGGCGCGCCCGCTCGTGCGATTCCTCGGCCAGCTTCCGCGCCCCGTCGAGACCGAACTCGGTCACGTAGGTGCGCTTGCCCAGCCGCTCGTCACTGCCCTGCTGCTTACCCAGCGTCGCCTCGGATCCGGTCACGTCGAGGATGTCGTCGACGATCTGGAAGAGCACGCCGAGCTCACTGGCAAAGGCTCGGAAGGATTCGATTGTGGCAGGTTCGGCGTTTCCGACGAGGAGCAGGACGCACTCGATGCTGGCGGCGATGAGCCGGCCCGTCTTGAGCTCGTGCAGCCGCCGCAGGCCCGCCGCGCCCCCCGGCGCGGTACTCGCGACGTCGAGGTACTGGCCTCCGACCATGCCCTGCACTGCCGTCGCCGCCGCGAGCTCGCATGACGCCGCCAGGACGTCCGCCGGCTCGCCGGCCTGCTGGGAGAGCAGGATCCGGAAGGCCTCGGCGTAGAGCCCGTCGCCGGCCAGGATGGCGACGTCCTCGCCGTACACCTTGTGACAGGTGAGGCGTCCGCGGCGGAGGTCGTCATCGTCCATCGCGGGCAGGTCGTCATGGATCAGCGAGTAGGTGTGGATCAGCTCGAGCGCGGCCGCGAGCGGCAGCATCGTCGCGCGGTCACGCCCCAGCGCATCGGCGGTAGCCAGGGCCAGGACGGGACGAATGCGCTTGCCCCCCGCCAGCAGCGAGTAGCGCATCGCCTCCTCCAGTCCCGCGGTCCCGTGTTCGGTCGAGAAGCGCAGCGTCTCGAGGAAGGCCTCAACTTCCGCACGCAGGCGCTCGGGATACGTCGGCCGGAACGTCGCGACCATCGCGGGCTCTAGGCCGCCGGCAGCGGAAGCTGGCCCGGGAGATCCGGCAGCGGTTCGAGCGCCGCACGGGCCCTTTGGTCCACCTGTGAGCTGGCCTCGGAGGCGAGTCGGGCACATTCCTCGATCAGCACCAGTGCGCCCTCTGGCTCGAGATCCCCGCTGCGCAGCCGTTCCGCTGTGTCGTTGAGCCGAGCCGTCAGCTCCGTCAGGGGGTCGGTCACCCCCTGAAGATTAGCGGGCGGCGGATGCGGGGGGGCTCGTCTGACCGCCGTCGAGCGCCGCGTTGACGAGTGCGTCCGCCCTGGCGTTCTCGGCTCGGGGGACGGTGCGGATCTCCCACCGGTCAAAGCCCCGCAGCGCCGCCATCGCCTCCAGGTACAGCGGCCGCATCGCCGGGTGCTTGACCTTGTAGACGCCGGTGAGCTGCCGAGCGACCAGCTCGGAGTCCCCCACCAGCTCGATTTCACGCGCTCCCAGCGCAGCGGCGCGCTCCAGACCCCGCAGCAGGGCACGGTATTCCGCCACGTTGTTGGTGGCGACGCCGATCCGCTCGGCCACCTCCTCGAGCACCGAGCCATCGGCCGCCGAGATCACCACGCCGATCGCCGCCGGACCCGGATTTCCGCGGGCGCCGCCGTCGACGTGCAGCAGCAGCTTGGACGTCGGCCGGGACTCGGCCGGGCTCAATCGGTGGCCAGCTGGGGCAACTCGCCGGGGATGCGGGCGCGGCGGCGATCGCGGACCTCGCGCTTGCCGCCGCCCGATGCGCCGGTCCCGCGCCGTGACGACCTGCGGCGATCGAGGATCACGGTGACCCCTGGATCGTCGGCGTAATAGCTTGAGAGCTTCTCCAGCAGGTCATTGGCCAGGGCTACCGGCACCACGCAGTAGATCACCAGCCCAATGCTATTGGACCTCGCCGACCACCCGGTATCGAACGTCCGTCTAGGTTGATGGGGAATCGCTACGCGATTCCTGGGGAATCGCTACGCGATTCCGTGGGGGAAACCGTCACGCGATTCCCCGGGAGCGCATCTCGGCGTCAGCGGGCGAGCGTGAGCATCCCGCGGTCGTCGGCGAGAGCGTTGCACTGACGTTCCGCCGGCTCGAGCTCGTCGAGCTCGTAGCCCTGGCCGGCCACTCGGAAGCTCGGGACCTCGTCGGAGAGATCGACCTCATAGCGGTACCAGCACAGCTCCCAGGAGACCACCACGTGGACCACCGATGGCGGCGTGGTCAGCGGCACCACGGCCGCTTCCGGCAGACCCAGCGAGCGACCGATACCCGCCACCGTGCGGGGATGCTCGGAGCCGTTGAACAGCGATATGGCTGAGGAGATCTTGTGCTCGGTGGAGGTCGGGACGGCTCGCACGTGCCGTGGTTCGCGCACGCCCGGAACGAACCGCGGTACCGCGGCGATCCGCGATCCGGTGTCGGCCCGGACCGCTGGTGGGGCGGGGGGCAACGAGGACTCCTCAGCGTCGCCGAAGCCGATCTCACCGCCGGTCCCGGCAGGCGCTGCGTCACGCCGGGTCCGCAGCCGGCTGAGCAGCGAGCGCCGCCGGTCGACCCGGTCTCCGTTCGGAGCGTAGGCGGGGACCGTTCCCTCGCGCACCCAGCCACCGTGCAGCGCCCTTGACGTGCACAGCTCGCAGACCGAGCGCCGCGCTCCGCCGCTCACGTAGATCTCGGCGCGCTCCCCGCGCAGCAGGGTGCGACCACAGACATCGCAGGTCGAGATCGCGGTGGAGGTGCTGATCGACTTTGTGCTCACCGCATCGAGCGTACTACGCCTTGACCGCCTCGCGCTCAGCGCGTGCCTCGTCCACCACCTTGTTGGCGAGGTGTCCGGGGACCTCCTCGTAGCGCTCGAACTCCATCGTGAACTCACCTTGGCCACCGGTGACCGAGCGCAGGTCAGGGGCGTAGGAGAGCATCTCCGACATCGGCACCTCGGCCTTGATCTCGGTCATGCCGGCCCCCACCGGCTCCATCCCGAGCGGCCGGCCCCGCCGCGAGTTCAGATCGCCGATCACGTCTCCGACGGCGTCTTCAGGGGCGTTGACGGTGACCATCATGATCGGCTCCAGGAGCACCGGGACGGCCTGTTCCAGTGCCTGGCGCATCGCCAGCGACCCCGCCACCTTGAACGCCATCTCGGACGAGTCAACCGTGTGATAGGAGCCGTCGTAGAGCCGCACGCGTACGTCCTTGACGGGGTATCCGGCGACCACCCCCTCCTGCATCGCCTCCTGGACGCCCTTCTCGACCGCCGGGATGAAGCCGGTCGGGATGACCCCGCCCTTGATCGCGTTGACGAACTCGAATCCGGTGGGGTGAGTGGGATCGTTCAGCGGTTCGATCTCGATATGACAGTCGCCGAACTGCCCGCGGCCGCCGGTCTGCTTCTTGTGGCGCCCGTGGGCCTTGGCCGAGCCCCGGATCGTCTCCTGGTAGGGAACGCGCGGCGGCTTGAGGCTGACCTCGGCCCCGAAGCGCGATTTCAGCCGCTCGACGATCACCTCCACGTGAACCTGCGAGAGCCCCGCGACGATCTGCTCGGCGGTCTGCGGATCACGGTGCAGGTCGATCGTCGGGTCCTCCTCCTGCAGCCGGCGCAGCGAGGTGAACACCTTGTCCTCGTCGCCCTTGCTCTTCGGCTCGATCGCGAATGCCATCACCGGCGCGGGGAGCTTGATGCTCGGCATCTCGATCGGCTCGTCGCGCGCGGCCAGCCAATCGCCGGCCTTGGTCTCCTTGAGCTTGGCCACAGCGCCGATGTCCCCCGGCCCGAACTCGTCGGCGTGCCCCGTCTGGCTGCCCTCGAAGGTCACCAGCTGCCCGAGTCGCTCCTTGTTGTGGGTACGGGTGTTGAGCACCTGGGAGTCCTGCTTGAGCACGCCCTGGTAGACGCGGAACAGGTTGATCCGGCCGGCGAACGGGTCAGCCCGGGTCTTGAACACGTAGGCGAACAGCTCCCCGTCCTCCTCCGCCTCGAGCGTGAGACCTCCCGCCTGCAGGCCGCCGTGCTTGACCGGCGAGGGAAGGTCTTCCACGATCGCGTCCAGCAGCCGGTTGGTCCCCAGGTTGCGGGTCACCACCCCGCAGGTGACCGGGAACAGCGCGCCGTGGTTGGTCCCCTCCTTCAGTGCGGCGACGATCTCCTCATGTGAGATCTCGTCACCCTCCAGATAACGCTCCATCAGCGTGTCGGAGGTCTCGGAGACCTCGTCCATCAGCTTCTCCCGATACTCCTCGGCCTGCGGGTGCAGCGCGTCGGGGATCGGGACCTCCTCGCAGTTGTCGCGATCGACGCCGTCGTAGCGGTAGGCCTTCATGTCGACAAGGTCGATGACACCCGAGATCTCGTGCTCGGAGCCGATCGGAATCTCGGTGGCGACGACGTGCTGGCCGAAGGCCGACTTCAGTGACTCGAGCGTGCGGAAGAAGTCGGCGCGTTCGCGATCGAGCATGTTCACGAACACCAGCCGGGCCAGGTCCAGCTCGGCCGCCCGCTGCCACAGGCGAGTGGTGTGGACCTCCACGCCCATCACCGCGTTGACGACGAATACGGCGGACTCGCACACGCGCAGCGCCCCCAGCGCGTCGGCGACAAAGCTCGAGTCGCCCGGGGTGTCGAGCAGGTTGACCTTGCGCTCCTGCCACTCGAAAGAGCTCAGCGCCGCCGAGATCGACATCTGGCGCGCCTTCTCGTCGGGATCGGAGTCCGAGACGGTCGTCCCCTCGATCACTGAGCCGAGCCGGTTGATGACACCGGCCTGGAACAGCAGTGCCTCGTGTAGCGATGTCTTACCACTGCCGCGGTGGCCGACGAGGGCCACATTGCGGATCCGATCCGCGGCCTTGTGCATGGCTGGTCTCCTCTCTCTCAGGCAGCAAAGAGGCGACCTTACAACTTCGGCTGGGTGCCGGTCGAAACCGGCGATCAGACGAATTCGCTGCCGAGCTTGGAACGCAACCGCAGCACCGCTTTGGTGTGCAGCTGCGAGACGCGGGACTCGGTCACCCCGAGCACCTCGCCGATCTCTCGCAGGGTCAGGTTCTCGTAGTAGTACAGCGCCACGACGAGCTTCTCGCGTTCGGGCAGTGCCGCGATCGCGTCGGCGATCCGGTCGCGCAGCTCGGACTCGTCGACGAGAACCTGGGGATCGGGCGCGCGGCGATCGGGGATCGTGTCGAGCAGTGAGACCTGATCGCCGCTGGAGTCAGACACGTTCCACAGCTCGTCCAGCGCCACGATCGTCGAGTTGGAGATCTGCAGCAGGGCGTCCTGGAACTCCTCGATCGTGATCTCGAGCTCGAGCGACATCTCCTCGTCGGACGGCGGGCGCTGCAGGCGGGCCTCGAGCTTCATGTTCACGCGTTCGAATTCGCGGGCGCGGGCGCGGACCGAGCGCGGCACCCAGTCGAGCGTTCGCAGCTCGTCGATGATCGCCCCGCGGATCCGCGTGATCGCGTAGGTCTCGAACTTGATCTCCCGCGACAGATCGAATCGCTCGATGGCCGAGATCAGCCCACCCAGGCCGTAGGAGATCAGGTCGGACTCCTCCACGTGTGCGGGCAGCCCGGAACCCATCCGGCCGGCGACGTATTTGACCAGAGGCGAATAGGCGACGACCAGGCGCTCGCGAGCACGCTCATCGGCAGACGTCTTGTAGCGCCTCCAGAGGTCCCGCAGCTCGATCGCTTTGACGTTGGTTTCCAGTGCCATACCCAGTTGAAAGGTGTCAAGCGCGAGGGTGAGAGCGCTCGTAGGCGGACCGAAGCCGCGCCGACTCTACCCGAGTGTAGACCTGAGTCGTGGAGATGCTTGCGTGTCCAAGCAATTCCTGGATCGCCCTCAGGTCCGCCCCGCCCTCCAGCAGATGCGTCGCGAAGGAGTGCCGAAGGGCGTGCGGGTGGGCGTCGGCGAGGGCCGGCTCGCGGGCGGCGGCCGCTCGCGCCCAGGTGCGCAGGCGCCGTCTGACGTCGGAGGTCCCGAGCCGCCGTCCCGATTTCGAGAGGAACAGCGCCCGCAGCGGATCCACCGCCAGCGCGGGCCGACCACGTGAGAGGTAGCGCTCGAGCGCCTGCAGCGAATGCTCACCCGCCGGCACCAGACGGGTGCGATCGCCCTTGCCCTCGACACGGACCGATTCGCCGTCGAATTGCACCGAGTCGACGTCCAGCGACACGAGCTCCTCCGCCCGCAGCCCCGACCCGTAGGCGAGCTCGAACATGGCGCGGTCGCGCAGCTCCAGCGGCGTCGTGGCGGGGATCCGATCCAGTAGCGCCGCGACCTCGGCGGCCTTCAGCACGCGCGGCAGCCGCTGGCCGCGCTTGGGCGAATGCAGCAGCTCGGCTGGGTTCTCGGCGCGCCTCCCGAGCTCCATCTGAGCTCGGAACAGCCCCCGAATCGCCGCGAGCTTCCGAGCGATCGTCGACGGCGCCTGGCCCCGCTCGGACAGACCTGCCACATACCGCCGCAGTGCCCGCACGTCGATCGAGCCCGGCGCCACGCCGGTTACGCTGGCCCACCGCGCGAACTGCGTCGTGTCGATGGTGTACGCGATGCGTGTCTTGTCCGCCACCGCCCGGCGGCGCAGATCATCCTGAAACGCGTCCAGGGCTGCCTGCCACTCCGCGGAGGGTGCTGGCGCGACTGGCTCCGGGGCGGTGGGATGCAGGTTCGCCATGCGTCCCGGCTATTCGCCGCACCCCCGGCCAGCCCTCTTTGGCCGCGGGCCACCGACTTCCCGTCAGCCTCCGGCGTCGAGCGGCCCGCCGGGGTCAGCTGACGTGGACGAGCGTGCCGATCGGCGTGTAGGGGTACACCTGGGCGGCGACGGAGTAGGGCATCTCCACGCAGCCGAGGCTCTGGGGAGAGCCGTATTGCGCGCGAGTGAAGCCGTGCAACGCGTCGCCCCCGTTGAAGTAGCTGACGTCCGGGATCCCGGGATCGCTGTAGTGGCTGCCGTCGGGATTGGTGCCGCTCATCGTGGTCACCGGAAGATGCTCGTAGACGGGGTAGGTCCCGGTGGCCGTGGGGGCCGAGGCGATCCCGGTGTTGACCGGGGTGCCCCCGATCACCGTCCGGCCGTTATGCCAGAGATCCAGCGACTGGGATGACACGCTGACCGACACAAAGCTGTAGCCAAAGCTGGACCGGTGGCCGGCGACGACCGCCGCGATCAGCGCCTTCCAAACGGCCGCACCGGCGATTCCGTCGGCGGTCAACCCGTGATCGCTCTCAAACGCCATCAGCGCCCCCCGGGTCATCGTCCCCGAGGTCCCCGGCTGCCAGAAGCCCTTCAGCGCCGACGGCGTGTTGGCGTAGCGCCAGACGAATCGGCCCGCCGGCGGCTTGACCGCGGCGGCTTCCTGTGCCTGGGGAGTGAGGCCGACTCCGGATCCGGCGTACTTGAAATGGAGCGGGAGGTAGTTGAGCAGTGACAGGATCTGCTGCAGGCGCATGGTCGAGCCCGGCGGGACGTTCCAGGTGGCGGTCTCCGAGCCACCGCTCCGCTGACCGCCGACAAGGCGCACTCCGCTCGGCAGCGCGACGCCGACCTTCGCCCCCAGGCCGTAGCCGTAGCCACGGGGGCGGAACACCATCGCGTGGCTGTTCAGGCGGTGCCAGACCCCCGCGGTGATCGGCGACACCGGCGGCAGGTGTGACCCGATCGCCCGGCTGATCGGCCTCGAGAAGGTCAGCGTGATCGGAGTGTCGGACTTGATCTGCGTGCCGGGAGCGGGACTGGCCACGGCGACGGCCGACCTGCCGGCGGGGAACCAGCTGACCATCGCCTGACGGGAGCTCTCCCAGCTCCGGGGGGTGGCCGCGACGTAGACCGTGCCGGCCGGACCAGTGCGCGGGAGCGTCACGACGCTCTGGGGCGCAGCCAGGACATGACGCCGCAGCCGGCCCGTGAAGCTGTACGAATACGTCTGGATGGGCGACTTGAAGTGCAGTCGCAGCGGCGCTCCGCCGGCGACGGTCAGGTAGTGCGAGCGCAGACTGGCCACCGGCGTGGTCAGCGAGAGATGCATCGTCTGGGTGCTCCCGGCCAGCCACGCGATCCAGCCAGGCCGCTTCACCACCACATCCAGCGAGATCTTCTGGTCGGCGGGAATCAGCTTCGCGGGCCAGATCTGATCACCACGGATCTGCACCGGGATCTGGGCGCTGTGGGGCCCGGTGACCAGGGTGGCGCTCTGGATCGAGCCGCCGCCGAGGGGCAGGCCGACCTTCGCGATCGCGGTCGAGTCAGCGGTGAGGCTGGCACGCGCGGAGACGAGAATCAGGGCGCCGGCGGCCACCACCGCGACCACCACCAGCATCAGCCCGCCGGCGATGTAGCGCCCGCGGCCATGGCCCCCCGGGGACAGCGACGTCCCGCGGCGGACCTTGCCGTTTGCGCGCTCGCCTACCGGCGCTCGTAGGTACGAGACGTTCGCCACGATCGAAATGCTACAGGCATGGAGACTTCGAGCAAGCAGCCCAACATGCTGCAAACGTTCTGCAAGCAAGCTTGCACTCCTGCCGACTGCCCAGCACGATTGCGCGGCTCGCGCCCCTGAGCCTGCGCGAACGGCGCAAGGGCACGGCGCCCAGGCCCGCACCTAGGGTCCACTAGGGCCCGGCAGTCCCGGGGGCCCGCGTGGAAGCCTGACCACCTGTCCGATGTCGCGAATCGGAAATCGCGCTCGCGATTCGCGGCGTAGGGCATGTGGAGCGTGCTCGATGGCCAAAGTCGCGGCGGCCTGAATCGATTCTGCGTTTCGAACAGGTGCCGCCGAGAGGCCACGCGCACAGGTAACCCGCGCAGCCTCCTCCGGCGCCGATCGATCAGTGCGTCACGGCGCCCACGGCGGCGCTCGAGACCAGGCGCGCGTACTTTTCGAGCGCGACGCCGGGATACGGCCGCTGCGGAGGCTCGTACTGCTCGGCTCGCACGGCCAGTTCGTCGTCTGAGAGCGCCACGTCGAGCCGCCTCGCCGTGACGTCCAGCGTGATCTGGTCACCGTCGCGGACCAGACCGATCGGACCCCCGCGGATTGATTCGGGAGCGACGTGGCCGGCCATCAGACCACGGGTGGCTCCCGAGAAGCGCCCGTCGGTGATCAGCGCGACGTGCTCGCCGAGGCCCTCCCCCACGAGCGCCGCGGTCACCGCCAGCATCTCCCGCATGCCGGGGCCGCCGGCGGGGCCCTCGTTGCGAATCACGATCACGTCGCCGGCACTGATCGTCCCGGAGGTGACGGCCGCCATCGCATCCTCCTCGGACTCGAACACCCGTGCCGGGCCGGTCTGCTCGCGGCGCTCGTAGCCGGCCAGCTTGACCACGCATCCCTCCGGGGCCAGGTTGCCGTGCAGGATGGCCAGGCCACCGGTGGCCTTGATCGGGTCAGACAGCGGCCGCACCACCCGCTGACCCTCCGTCTCCCGGGCGGCAGCGGCGTGCTCGCCGATGGTGTGGCCGGTGACGGTCATCGCCTGCTCGTGGAGCAGGCCCGCCTCCTGGAGACGCTTCATCACCAGCGGCACGCCTCCGGCCTCATACAGGTCGGGAGCGACATAGCGACCGCCGGGCTTCAGATCGCACAGCAGCGGAGTGCGTTGGCTGATCTCGTCGAAATCGTCGATCGAGAGCTCGATGCCCATCTCCATGGCGATCGCCAGCAGGTGCAGGACGCCGTTGGTCGAGCCGCCGCTGCACGCGATCGCGGCGATCGCATTCTCGAGGCTCTCACGGGTGATGATCTGGCTCGGGCGCAGGCCCCGTTTGAGCACATCCATGACCAGCACGCCGGCCTGCTCGGCGGTCTGCGGCTTGCTCGAGTCCTCCGCGGGGACCATGGAGAAGCCCGACGGCGAGATCCCCAGCACCTCGAACGCCATCGCCATCGTGTTGGCCGTGAACTGGCCGCCGCACGCCCCGGCTCCCGGCGAGGCCACGTCCTCGATCTCGGTCAGCTCGGCGTCGCTGATCCGGCCGGCGGCGTGCGCCCCGACCGCCTCGAAAACCTCCTGAATCGTCACCCGCTCGCCGCGGTAGGTACCAGGGAGGATCGACCCGCCGTACAGCATCACGCTGGGAAGGTCCAGGCGGCAGAGCGCCATCACGGTGGCCGGGATCGTCTTGTCGCAGCCGCTGACCGCGATCACGGCGTCGAACATGTGCGCGTCGCAGACCAGCTCGATCGAGTCGGCGATCAGCTCACGACTGACCAGCGACGCCCGCATCCCCGGCGTCCCCATCGTGATCCCGTCCGAGATCGCGATCGTGTTCAGCTCCATCGGCGTGCCGCCGGCGGCGCGGATCCCGTCCTTGACCTTCGCTCCCAGTGCGCGCAGGTGGAAGTTGCACGGCATCGTCTCGATCCAGGTGTTGGCGACCGCCACCAGGGGCTTGGCGAGGGCCTCGTCGTCGTAGCCGATCCCCTTCAGGTAGGCGCGGGCGGCGGCGCGCTGTGGCCCCTCGGTCAGGGCGCGGCTGCGGTGCTTGAGGTCGAACGTCGAGGTGCTCATCGCGGCGGGACTGTAGCGTCTGCGATCGCGCTCGCCGTTGCCGCCAGCGTCCGGTGACTAGCCGGTGGTGTCAAGCGGCGCGGACGGGGCGCGGGCGGCATCCCGCATCCGGGCCCGCTCCCATTGCGAGAGCCGCCACAGGTCTCGCTTGACCCGGGTGGGGTCCAGCTGACGGCCGGGAAGATGCATGTTCGCGGTTGAGATCAGCCGCCGCTCGTCGCCGGTCAGCGCCATCCACTTGGCCAGCACATCATCGGAGTCCGGCAGCCGGGCGCTGCCGTAGGGACGCGTCTCGTCCGGGAACGCGACGCAGTACTCGTTCAGCAGGCGGTGCGTCTGCGCGAGGTAGGCCACGATCGCGCGATGAGGGTAGACGAGGTAGGCGTAGGCCGCACCCCCGGTCCCTCCCGTCGCGGCGGGTCCGTCCGTCTGCGTGCCCCACACGCGGATGAACCCGAGGTCGCGGTACATCGCCCATTCCTCCTCGTTGACGCAGGACTGCAGCAGCGTGCGCGCCCGCTGCTCGGCCCGGCGCTCGCGGCCTGGGTCGTACGGGATCACCGGCGCCAGTTGCCGCCGCGCTCGGTGGCGGCCCCACAGCTCCTCCAGCCGCGGCAACAGCTCCTCGGACAGCAGGGCGAGGGCTACCAGCGCGGTCGCGACGAGCGCCAGCAGCACCGCCCGGCCGTCCGCCTACCGTCCACCCGCCGCCCGCGGAAAGAAGATCACGCGGTCAGCATCACGGGGAATGTCATCAAAGGACCGGACCATCTGCGCCTCACGTCTGCCTTCGGTATCCATCACCGGTACCGCGGCCCACAGGCCGGCGTCGAGCTGGCGGCGGAACTCCTCGATCAGGCGCAGCTCGTCGTGCGCGAGCTCGACGTCGCCTTCGGCGATCAGGACCTCTCCGTGCCCGGGCTTCATCCGCAAGAAGCGCACGGGCGAGATTATGTCACGCCGAGCACGTCGACCGGACCCGCACCCGAGCCGACTTCGACGAGACCGTCACGAACCGCCTCCGAGGCCCGACGCTTCGCCGTGCGAGCGGCCTGAAGGGGCGAGTCGCCCCAGGCCAGGCGAGCCGCGAGCACCGAGGAATGGGTGCATCCGGAGCCGTGGGCCGCTCCGTCGGCGTACCGCTCGCCGGGAATCTCGACCACCCGCGAGCCGTCGTGGTAGACGTCGGTGGCGTGCTTTCGGTGGCCACCGGTGACCACCACGATGTCCGGGCCGAGGGCGCGCAGCGCCTCAGCCAGCCTCGCGATCTCACGCGCTCGGGTGGCACGGCTCTGCTTGCCCAGCAGCGCCATCGCCTCGGGCACGTTCGGGGTCAGCACCGTCACGCGGGGGAGCAGACGCTCGACCAGCGTGTCTCGCGCGGCCGGGTCCAGCAGCTCCGCGCCGGACTCCGACACCATCACCGGGTCGAGCACGATCGGTGTCCCGGCCACGAGCGCGTCGAGCGCGAGCGCCACCGCCTCGATCGTGGCGGCGTTGCCGAGCATCCCGATCTTGACCGCATCGACCCCGATGTCCTGCACCACCGCGCGTACCTGGGCGATGATGATCTCGGGCGGGACGGGGTGCACGGCGCTGACGCCGACGGTGTTCTGCGCGGTGATCGCGGTGACCGCCGTCAGTCCGTGCACGCCGCAGGCGGCGAACGCCTTCAGGTCGGCCTGGATACCGGCTCCCCCGCCGGAGTCCGAGCCCGCGATCGACAGCACACGCGGAATCCGGCGCCGGTTGCTGCTCTGAGCCACCATCGACATGCGAGCTTAGTCTTCTCGCTAGAACGCCCCCTCCAGGTGCTCGAGCGCGACCAGCCGACCCTGTTGGTCGAATGTCACGCCGATCGCGTCGAAGCGGAGCACTTCAGCTCGGGGGCGTTCGCGGCGCTCGATCAGCCAGCTGCCGGCCATCTTGCGGACCCGGGCCTGCTTGCCGGGGCCCACAGCGTCGAACGGACCGCCGCGGCTGCCACCCAGCCGCCGGGTCTTGACCTCGCAGAACGCGAGCGTCCGGCCGTCGAACGCGACGATGTCCAGCTCACCCCAGCGGGTCCGGTAGTTGCGCTCGACGATGCGGAAGCCGCGCCGCGTCAGATGCTCTACCGCGAGCCGCTCGCCGGTGCTGCCGAGACGCTGTCGAGGGTCGCCGCTCACGCCCCTCGACGCTACGCGAACGCGTGTCACGCGTGGCCGGCAGACCGCAACGATTCAGCGACGATTGCAGCGGTAATCGGCGCACAATCGCCACGCTTGGCCACCCACACGTCACGCGATCGCGCCTACGTTCTGAGGCGATGCTCGCCCGGGTAACGACGTTCGCCATCGACGGGGTCCACCCGAAGCAGGTCTGGGTGGAGGTCGACATCCGGTCGGGCCTGCCGGCGTTCGCAATCGTGGGTCTCGGCGACACCGCGGTGCGCGAATCGCGTGACCGGATCCGGGCGGCGATCCTCAACTCGGGCTTCGAGTTTCCCGGCAGCCGGATCACGGCCAACCTGGCGCCCGCGTTCCTGCGCAAAGCCGGTCCGGGTTTCGACGCGGCGCTCGCCCTCGCCGTGCTCGCCGCCAGCGGCCAGGTTCCGGGCGACGCGCTCGGCGCCTATGCGGTGTTCGGCGAGCTCTCACTCGGCGGCGAGCTGCGCGACTCGCCGGGGGCGCTGGCCGTCGCCGAGGGCGCGCGCCGGGCCGGCTTCCGGCGGCTGATCGTGCCGCGCCAGCGAGCCCGGGAGGCGGCGATCGTCCAGCGGCTCGAGATCGTGGCGGTGAGCAGTCTGCGCGCCGCCGCGGAGGTGGTGATGGGCGCCGAGCCACCGCAGCTGCCCCCGCCGCCGGCGTCGCGCCCGTGTCGGCTCGAGGGGCCCGACCTCAGCGACGTGCGCGGCCACGGGCCGCCGCTGCTGGCCCTGCAGATCGCCGCCGCCGGAGGCCACAATCTGCTGTTCGAGGGGGCACCCGGCACCGGCAAGACGATGCTCGCGCGGCGGCTGCCGACGATCCTGCCGGCGCTGACCCGGGCCGAGGCGATCGAGGTCACACGCATCCACAGCGTGGCCGGCGTTCACGCCGACGGGCTGATCACGGCGCGGCCGTTCCGGGCTCCTCACCACACGATCTCACCCGCCGGGCTGGCGGGCGGCGGCTCCCCGCCGCGGCCCGGGGAGGCCACCCTGGCCCATCGCGGCGTGCTGTTCCTCGACGAGCTGTCTGAGTTTCAGCGGCCCAGCCTCGATGCCCTGCGCCAGCCGCTGGAGGACGGCACGGTCACGATCGTCCGCGGTCAGCGCTCGCTGCGGTTCCCGTCCCGGTTCATGCTCGTCGCGGCGACCAACCCGTGTCCGTGTGGCTATGCGGGGGTTGGCGACCGGTGTACCTGTGGCGAGTCGGACCTGCGTCGTCACCGCCGGAAGTTGAGCGGTCCGCTGCTTGACCGGATGGACCTCGTGGTCGACGTGCGCCGACCGGCCGAGGCGGAGCTCCGCGCGGACGCCAGGACCAGCTCGGACCGGGCCCGTGGCCTGGTGGCCCACGCCCGCGAGCGTCAACGCCACCGTCTGGCCGGCACCGGGGCGAGCTGCAACGGAGACATGAACGCCCGGGTCGCCCGGACGCACGTGCAACTGGATGGCGACGCCGAGCGCGAGCTGGGACGCGCCTATGCGGTCGGACTGCTGAGCGCTCGCGGCCGCCACCGGGTGGTGCGTGTGGCGCGGACGATCGCTGACCTCGCTGGGCGCCAGCGCGTCAGCGGGGAGGATGTGCTGACCGCGCTCAGCCTCCGCCAGCGCACCGATGCGCAGGCCGCGGCAACGTCTTGAGTGCCTCGCGCGCCTGTGCGCGGTGCCTGGCGCGAGCGTGGCTGCTGGGCCGGCTCGCCGGCCATCTCGATCTGGTCAGGGCCCGGATCGGGCCGCTGCTGGAACTCGATGAGCCGTCGCTGATCGCGGCGATCGCGGGGGGCCGGGCCGACGCCGTGACGCGTGAGCTCGGCGCGTTTGACCCCGAGGCGGCCCGGCGACGATGCTCGGCAGCGGGGCTGGCGCCGATCTGCCGCTGCGACCGGGAATACCCGGCGGCGCTGGCGCAGCTCGGCGCGGTGCCGGCCGTCCTGCACGTGGGCGGCGGGTTGGAGCGCTGCCTGGAGCTGCTCGCCGATCAGCCGGTCGCGATCGTCGGCGCGCGGCGGGCGTCCGCGTACGGGACCGGCGTCGCCCGGTCGCTCGCCCGCGGGGTCGGCGCCGCCGGCGTGACCGTGATCAGCGGCATGGCGCCCGGGATCGACACCGCCGCCCATGAGGGCGCCGTCGCCGGCGCCGGGGCGACGATCGCCGTCCTGCCGGGCGGAGCTGACCGGGCCTACCCGGCGTCGGCTCGGGCCCTTCACCGCCGCATCGGCGACCGCGGCGCGGTTGTGTCCGAGCTCCCGCCCGGCGTGCGCGTGCGGCGCTGGATGTTTCCGGCGCGCAACCGGATCATTGCGGGACTGAGCGCGATGACCGTGGTGGTCGAGGCGCGCCGTGAATCCGGCGCCCTGCTCACGGCCGACGCGGCGATCAAGCTCGGGCGCGCACTCGGAGCCGTTCCGGGCCGGGTCACCTCCCCGCTGGCCCAGGGACCGCACGAGCTGCTGCGCTCGGGGGCGAGCCTCATCAGCGGGGCTCAGGACGTGCTCGACGGCCTGTTCGGAGCCGGCGTTCGCTGCGTTCCGGCCCGGCCTCGGGAGCCCCTGGCACCGCACCTGCAGGCGGTCCTGGACGCGGTGTCCGATGGCGATGAGATCGAGGCGGCGCTGGCGCGAGCGGGATGCGACCCGGACCGGGGGTTGGCAGCGCTGGCCTCGCTCGAGCTCGCCGGCCGTCTGCTCCGGCGCCCGGGGGGTGGGTTCTCGGTGCTGGACTGACGAGGGCCGCCGCGTGGGCCCGGCCGACCCTCGCCTCGCCGAGGCCGGCCGATCCCGGCTAGCCGAGCGCGAGCTGCTGGTAGGCGGCGGACTGGAACGACAGCCGGTGCAGCGGGGAAACCCCCAGACGCTCGATCGCCTCGCGGTGCTCGGGAGTCGAGTAGCCGACGTGCTGGGCGAACTCCCATCCGGGATGGGCGGCATCGGCGCGTCGCATGTAGCGGTCCCGGGTCTCCTTGGCCAGCACCGAGGCGGCGGCGATCGCGGCACTCTTGCCGTCACCGCCGATCACCGCGCGCTGCTCGTGGGCGAGACCGGAGACCGGGAAGCCGTCGCTCAGGCACAGGCAGCCGTCGCAGGCCACGTTCTGGAGAGCGTCGCGCAGCGCCGCCAGGTTGGTCTTGTGCAAGCCGCGGGCATCGATCCCCGGGGCGCACCGGGAGACGATCGAGACCTGGGTGGCGTGGGCGAGAATCAGGGGATAGAGCGCAGCCCGACCTTCCGGGGTCTGCTGCTTGGAGTCGTTCAGCGCGCCCAGAGCGCGGACTTCGGCCGGTCCCAGGCGAGCCATGTCGAAGAGAACCGCGGCGGCCACCAGCGGGCCCGCCAGGCATCCCCGTCCCGCCTCGTCGGCACCGGCGACGAAGCGCACTCCAAACGCGCGATCGAAGTTCAGCAGCCTCCGGCCGGGCCGCGCGACCCGTCGCGGACGGCGGGTGGCCTTAGAGGGTGCCGATCCGGTCGGGCGGCCAGTACGTGAAGAAGGCGACTCCAATGATCCACTTGGCGGGGACGGGACCCCAGAAACGACTGTCGTCGGATTCGCCACGATTGTCGCCCATCATGAAGTAGTCCCCGGGCGGAACGGTGATCGTTTTCGGGAAATTGCAGGAACTGTCGGGGCCGCAGGGCTCGACGAAGGGCTCCTTTGCCCGTACGCCGTTGCGGATCGCATGACCGTTGACGATCGAGAGCCGATCGCCCGGTCCCGCCACCACGCGCTTGATGAACGTCTGCGCGGACTCGATCGGGGTGGGCGCGTCGCAGGGCTGCGAGTGGCCGGTTCCCTGGTTGGGGTTGCCGCACACTGGGCTGGCGCCATCGGCGCCGTGGGGTGGGTGGAACACGACCACGTCTCCAACGCCGGGATGCGTGGTGAGCCGGTTTACGAGCACCCGCTGGCCGATCGTCAGCGTCGGGACCATCGATGGGCTCGGGATGCGGTAGGGCTTGACCACGAGCGCCTGGATCAGCAGCGCCAGCCCGACCGCGACGGCGATCGTGAGGACTAGCTCGACCAGAGATTTCAGGCTGGATCTAGCGGCCCGCATACGTCGTGCTCCAGGCGTGTTAGAGGAAGCCGATCCGGTCCGGCGGCCAGTAGGTGAAGAACGCCTTGCCGATGATCCACGCCTTGGGCACCGGCCCCCAGAAGCGGCTGTCGAGCGAGTCGGGGCGGTTGTCGCCCATCATGTAGTAGTCGCCCGCCGGCACGGTGATCGTGACGGGAAAATTGCACTCCCCCGCGCCGGCGCAGGGGATCGTGTAGGCGTCGTGCTCCCGCACGCCGTTGCGGTACACGTGGCCCCCGCGGATCGAGAGACGGTCGCCGGGCAGACCCACGACGCGCTTGACGTAGGTCTGGGTGGAATCGGTCCGCTGGGCCTGATCGCATGCGATCGAGCCTTGCTGGCCCCCCTGGCTGGCCCCCTGGTTGGGATTCGCGCATGTCTCCGTCGCCGGCGGATGGAAGACGACGATGTCGCCCACGTGAGGAGAGGAGAAGTGGGTGCCGATCCGGTCCACGAGTATCCGCTGGTTGATGCGTAGGGTCGGCAGCATCGAGGCGCTGGGGATCTCATACGGCTTGACCACGAAGGCCTGTATGGCCAGCGCGACGCCGAGCGCGACCACGACGATCGCCACCAGCTCCGCCGCCGAGCGCCACAACGGCTTCTTGGTCTGCGTCACACCTGCTCTTCGCCCGCCGCCGGCTCGGCCTGGGCCGACTCGGCGCCCTGCCCGGCCGTCTCGCTCGCCGGCACGTCAGCGGGCTCGTCCGCCGGCACGTCAGCGGGCTCGCCCGCCGGCCCATCGGTCGGCTCGCTTTCCGGTCCGTACAGCAGCTCGCGCTCGACGGCCACTTCGGGGCCCGCCGAACGGCGCTCGCGGACGCGGGCACGCTTGCCAATCCGGTCTCGCAGGTAGTAGAGCTTCGCCCGCCGGACATCGCCGCGGCTGGCCACCTCGATCCGCTCGATCTTCGGCGAGTGAAGCGGGAACGTTCGCTCGACGCCGACGCCGAAGGACTGCTTGCGGACGGTGAAGGTCTCGCGTGCACCGTGGCCCTGGCGCTTGATGACAACGCCCTCGAACACCTGCGTGCGTCGTCGCGTGCCCTCGATCACCTGGAAGTGCACGCGCAGACGATCACCGGCGTCAAACGCCGGTACGCGTCGGAGCTGAGTGCGCTCCAGGCTGTCGATCACTGTGCTCATGTGCGTGCAAACGCCCGCGATTCGCATGGCGAGCGGTTCTGCGCGGGGAAGATCCGGGTGGGGGCGTCGCGCCGATCGCGCGTGCCCGCCCATGCGGCGGTCTATGCTAGCGAACCCTTCGCGCCAGGCGGTTCACGGTCTGTCGCGCCGGCCGCCGCGGCGCGCTCGCGGCTGCGCTCCAGCCGCCACTGGGCGATCCGCGCATGATGCCCCGACAGCAGCACCTCGGGCACCGGCCAGCCTCGGTAGTCAGCCGGGCGCGTGTAATGCGGGTACTCGGGTCCCCCCTCCAAAGCGGCGCTGAAGGACTCCTCGAGCGCCGAGTGCTCGTGTCCGAGCGCACCCGGCAGCTTGCGCAGCACCGTGTCGCACAGCACCATGGCCGCCAGCTCGCCGCCGGCGAGCACATAGCGTCCGATCGACACGCGGTCGCTGGTGAAATGCTCGAGCACCCGCTCGTCAAACCCCTCGTAGCGGCCGCAGAGCAGCGTCAGAGCCGGCTCGCAGGCAAGCTCGTCCACCAGCGACTCGTCAAGCAGCCGGCCACTCGGATCCAGCGCGATCACGCGCCGGTCGCGGCGCAGCTGCACCGGATCCTGCGCGTAACGGGCGCGCAACGCCGCTTCGACGACGTCGACGCGGAGCACCATCCCAGCCCCCCCACCGAAGGGCGTGTCGTCGACCTGGCCGCCACTGAGCGGCGTGTGGTGACGGTAGTTCACGCACTCGAGCGTGTGGCCGAGGCGCGTGGCGTTGGCCACGTGACGCTGGGAGCGAAACCAGTCAAAGGCGTCCGGGAACAGGGTGAACACGTCGATCTCCATCACGCCGGCCCGAGCCGCCGGTGGCCCGCCTCGATTCCCATCACGCCTCCCCCAGGAAGCGCAGGTCGATGTCGATCACCCGCCGCTCGACGTCGACGTCGCGGACGGCGTCCGTGACCAGCGGCACGAGCAGATCCGCCCCGCCCTGCACCCGGGCCACCTCGAGCACCTCGCACGATGGCAACGCCAGCAGCCGCGTGACCACGCCGACCTCGCGGTCAGCGTCGGTGACCGTGCAGCCTTCCAAGTCGCGCGCCCACCATTCGTCGGGCCCGAGATCGGGAGCGAGATCACGCGGCACGAGGAGCTCGGCGCCGCCCAGCGCATTGGCGGAGTCCCGGTCGTCGGTCCCTTCCAGGCGAAGGATCGGGCGGGCGTCGTGGCCGGCCCGGCGCGTGATCTGCCGGTCGCGGCCGGCGACCCGGACGGTGACGGCGATGGCCAGCAGCTCTGCCACCGGGTCGATCACGTGGAAGCTGCCGTCGAGCCCGTGCGGCCGGCCCACCACCCCGGCGCGCAGCCAGTGCTCGGGATCGGCGGTGCCAGGGTCACGATCGGCCGGGCCGTGCGCGGGATCGGCGGTGCCAGGGTCACGATCGGCCGGGCCGTGCGCGGGGTCAGGCGCCGGATCGGGCACACCGGGCCCGGGCTCGGTCAAGCGTCGACGATGTCGACGAATACCCGGCGCTTGTCCTTGGCGGCCGCGGCCTTGATAACCGTGCGAAGCGCGGCGACGGTCCGGCCGCCGCGGCCGATCACGCTCCCGTAGTCATCGGGAGCGACCGACAGCTCCAGCACCAGCGTGCCGTCCTCCTCGTGCACCTCGGTGATCTGGACCTCGTCAGGAGACCCGACGAGCCCCCGCGCCAGGTACTCGAGCAGCTCCCGCATCGCCTCGGGTTAGCTGATGCCCTGCGTGCGCAGCAGCTTGCGAACGGTCTCTGAGGGCTGGGCGCCACGAGCCAGCCAATCACGCACACGCTCTTCGTCGAGGACGATCGTGGAGGGATCGGTCTGCGCGTTGTAGTGCCCGACGGTTTCGATCACGCGACCGTCGCGCTTGGAGCGCTGGTCGGCGACCACTACGCGCCAGATCGGGTTCTTGCGTCCGCCGATGCGGGTTAGTCGAAGTCTCACTGCCATAACTCCGTCCGAGCTTAGCGGGAATCGGCAGGAGCCGACCTTTACGGAATGCCCAGGAGATTCGACGCAGTCGAATCTCTTAAAGGAATCGACGCAGTCGATTCCTCAGCGTGCCTGGCGCATGATCGCCCCGAGGTCGGGCATGCGGCCCTGCGAGACCTGGCGCATCACCTTGCGCATCTGATCGAACTGCTTGATCAGCTGCTTGACGGCCTGGACGTTGGTACCCGAGCCGCGGGCGATGCGCAGCCGCTGCGACCCCTTGATCAGCTCGGGGTGGCGCCGCTCCTGGGGGGTCATCGAGAGGATGATCGCCTGCAGGCGGTCGAACTCGCGCTCGTCGAGCTTGACGCCGCGCATCTCCTTGCCGAGGCCGGGAATCAGGCCCAGCAGCGATTGCAGCGGGCCCAGGCGGCGGACCTGGCGCATCTGCTCGAGGAAGTCGTCGAGCCCGAACTCCTGCTTGCGCAGCTTGCGCTCGAGCTCGGCCGCCTGCTGCTCGTCGTAGCCCGCCTCGGCCTTCTCGATCAGGGTCATCACGTCGCCCATCCCGAGGATCCGCTGTGCCATCCGGTCGGGGTGGAAGCGCTCGAACTGATCCAGCTTCTCGCCGGTGGAGGCGAACATGATCGGCTTGCCGGTGACCGCCTTGACCGACAGCGCCGCGCCGCCGCGAGCGTCGCCGTCGAGCTTGGTCATCACGACCCCGTCGAAGTCGACGACCTCGGCGAACTGCTCGGCGACGTTGACCGCGTCCTGACCGGTCATCGCATCGACCACCAGCAGGATGTCGTGCGGCGAGACCGCCCGCTTGATGTCGGCCAGCTCGGCCATCAGCTCGGTGTCGACGTGCAGCCGCCCGCTGGTGTCGACGATCAGCACGTCCTTGCCCTCGGACTTGGCGCGCTCGTGGGCCCACTTGGCGATCTGCACCGGCTTGCGGTCGGTTCCCTGCTCGTAGACGCTTGCCCCCGCCTGAGTGCCGACCTTGATCAGCTGCTCGACGGCGGCCGGCCGGTAAACGTCGCAGGCGGCGACGGCGACCGAGGATCCGTGCTGCTCGCGCAGGTACCGCGCGAGCTTGCCGGTGGCGGTGGTCTTACCCGAGCCCTGCAGCCCGGCCATCAGCACCACCGTCGGCGGGCGCGGTGAGAAGGACAGCTCGCGGGCGGCGCCGCCCATCAGCTCGGTGAGCTCGTCGGAGACGATCTTGACCACCTGCTGGCCCGGATTCAGCTGCCCGACGATGTCCGCCCCCAGGGCCCGTTCCTTGACCGCGTTGGTGAAGCTCTTGACGACCTTGAAGTTGACGTCGGCCTCGAGCAGCGCGAGGCGGATCTCACGCATCGCGGCGGAGATGTCGGCTTCGGTCAGCGTTCCACGGCTGCGCACATCGGCGAGCGTCGCCTGGAGCTTTTCGGCAAGGGAATCGAACATCGAAAGGAGACCCAGAGGCTACTCACTCGGCGCACCTCCTATTCCATGACGAGCGCCGTGGCGCCCTTGATGCCGACGACGTCGACGTTGGTTCCCACGGCGATCACGTGATCGTCGTCGTACGCGCATGCGGTCCAGACCTCGCCGTCGATCCGCACGCATCCCACCCCCTCATCGTTGGCGATCCGCTCGAGCACGGTCGCGCGCTTGCCGACCAGAGCCGCCGAGCCGGTGCGGATCTGCGGCGGCTCGCGCAGGTGCCGGCGCGCGATCGGGCGGACCAGCGTGAGCGTCAGGAGCGAGACGAGCACGAACACGACCACTGACGCGATCCCACCGCGCCGGCGACATCGACGACCGCCGCCAGGGCCGCCCCGACCGCGAACGGCGCGAGGAAGAAACCGGTGGTGAGCATCTCGCCGATGCCGAAGGCGCCAGCCAGGACAACCCACAAGACCCATCCGGCCATGTCCTCAGCGAGCTTAGCGCTCGCCGACCGGGCTCAGGACACCAGCGCCCGGGCGAACTCAGCCGCGTCGAATGGCGCTCGGCCGTCAGGACACCAGTGCACGGGCGAACTCAGCTGCGTCAAACGGCCGCAGATCCTCGAGCTGCTCGCCCACTCCGATGAGCTTGACCGGGATGGCGAGCTCGTGTGCGATCGCCAGCGCGATCCCACCCTTGGCGGTACCGTCGAGCTTGGTCAGCGCGAGGCCGGTCACGTCGACCGTCTCCGAGAACAGACGCGCCTGGCGCAGCCCGTTCTGTCCGGTGGTGGCGTCCACGGTCAGCAGCGTCTCGTGCGGGGCCGCGGGGATCTGCTTGGCGATCACGCGCCGGACCTTGGCCAGCTCGGCCATCAGGTTGTCCTGCGTGTGCAGGCGCCCGGCGGTATCGACGATCAGCACATCGGCCTGGTCACGGATCGCCGCCGTCACCGCGTCGTAGGCGACCGAGCCCGGATCGGCGTCCGGGGCGCCCTTGACGAAGCCCACCCCGGCCCGCTGCGCCCACAGCTCGAGCTGCTCGACGCCGGCCGCTCGGAACGTGTCGCCCGCCGCCAGCACCACGGACTGGCCCAGCTCGCGGCTCAGGTGCCAGGCCAGCTTGCCGACCGTCGTGGTCTTACCGGTGCCGTTGACCCCGGCGACGAGGATGACGGTCGGATCGGCCCGTAGGTCGATCGTGTTCTCGCCGGTGTTGGCGATCTCGGTCAGCAGCTCCACCAGCCGGTCTGACAGCGCCTGGCCGCCGGAGAGCTTGTTCTCGGTCGCCTCACGCTCGAGCTGGGCCACCACCTGGGCGGTCGTCTGAGCGCCGACGTCGGCGTAGATCAGAGCCTCCTCCAGACGCTCCCACGTCTCCTCGCTGAGATCCTCGAACAGGGTCGCCTGGATCTCGGTCTGCAGCGCCTGGCGGGTCTTGCGCAGGCTCTCGCGCAGGCGCCGGAACCGGCCGACGCGCCGCTCCTCGGTGGCCTCGCCCGCCGACGGGGACGGGACCTCGCCGTCGATGATGAACAGATCCCGCCATTCGCGCGCCATCAGGGCGGCGACGTTACCAGCGGACCGTGCGCCGCCCGCGCGGCCACCTCACTGCACCCGGGCTACGCGGCCTCCTCGGCCGGCAGACGCCGCGAGATCACCTTCGAGATGCCGTCGGCGCCCATCGTCACGCCGTACAGCGAATCGGCCGCTTCCATGGTGCGCTTCTGGTGGGTGACGACGATGAACTGGGCCCGGGAGGCGTACTGGCGCAGAAGGGCCAGAAAGCGGTCGATGTTGAGGTCGTCGAGCGCCGCCTCGACCTCGTCGAGGATGTAGAACGGGCACGGCCGGGCCAGGAACACGGCGAACAGGAACGCCAGCGCGGTCATCGACTTCTCGCCCCCGGAGAGCAGCGACAGGCGCTTGCACTCCTTGCCCGCGGGGGTGATCTCGATCTCCACGCCGAGCCGATCCTCTTCGGGCTCGCCGTCGCCGCCGTCCAGCTCGTCCTCGGCTTCGCCGTCGGGAGCCGGCGACGGGGATGACGCCCCGCCGATCACCCGCGCCGGGCCGGGGCGCTCGCTTACCAAGCGCAACCTCCCGCTCCCGCCCGGGAACAGCTGGCCGGCCAGCTCCTCGAAGCCGCGCGCGGTGGCCGCGAAGGTCTGCTCGAAGGTGGCGCGGATCTGGCGGTCGGTGTCGGCGATCAGCTTCTCCAGCTCACGCAGCGCCGTCTCCAGGTCGCCGCGCTGGCCCTCGAGCTCCTCGACGTGGGCCAGCGCCTCGGCGTACTCCTCCTGCGCGAGCGGGTTGACCGGCCCGAGCTGCTCGCGCCGGCGCGTGAGCCGGTCAAGCCGGGTGCAGAGCGTCTCGCGCTCGCCGCGATCGAGCTCCTGCTGCAGCCGGCGCGGCTTCCAACTTGAGCCTGGCGGCGAGCTGCGCCAGCTCCGTGCCGGCGTCCTCGGCCTGATCACGAGAGCGCTGCAGGCGGACCTCGGCCTCGGTCAACGCCTCGTTCTCGCGCTGCAGCTGGGCGTGCAGCGCGGCTTCCTGCTGGGCGCAGGTGCGCAGCTCCCCGGCCACGTGCTCGCCGGCCTCCCGGTCGGCCGCCAGCGCCGCGTCGAACATCGACAGCCGTTCCGTGATCGCCTCGCCCGCCCGCGCCATCGCCGCGATCAGCGCGTCGACCACAGAGGCGAGCTCGCGGTCTCGCGCGATCGCCGCCTGCACCCGCTCGGTTCGCGCCGCCAGCTCGGCACGCTCCCGTTGCCCGCGGGCGAGCATCTGACGTTCGGCGGCCAGCTCGGCCGACAGCTGCGATCGCCGGCCCGCGTTGGGACCGTCGTCGGGAGCCGCCCGGCGGCGCTCGATCAGCGCCGCGATCCTGCGCTGCTCCTCGCGCGCCTCGTCCAGACCCCTGACCGCTGCCCGGTGCGCGCCGGTCTGCTCCTCCCGGGCGGACTCGGCCGCCGCAGCGTCGGCGCCGGCGCGCTCCAGTGCCGCGTGAGCGTCCAGCTCGGCCTGGGCCGCGGTCTCGCTGGAGCGCAGCAGCTGCTCGCGGCGATTGCGCTCGGCGAGCACGCGCTCCTCACCGAGGGCCGGGGCCTGACGCAGCTCGTGCGTGGCCGCCGACCACACCCGCCCCGCCCTGGTCACGGCCAGGCCGGAGAACGACGGCGGCAGTCCGACGAGCTCGTCGACCACCCACGCGTCGCACAGCAGCGCTTCGGACACCCGCAGCGCGGCGCCGGTGGCGCGCACGTGGTCGAGCAGACGCTCGGCGCCGGCCGGTAGCGACGCGGATGCGCGATCGGATCGGCCGTCCGAGCCGCCGGCGGCGATCAGCGCCCGGCCGCCGTCGGCGCCGGCGCGATCGAGCAGCGTCGTGGCCGCCTCGCGGTCCGCCACCACGGCGGCGCGCAGCCGGCCGTCGAGAGCCGCGGTCACCGCGAGCTCATAGCCCGGGTCGACATCGAGCTCATCCGCGAGCGCCCGCGCGCCGTTGGGAGACCCGGCCTGGTTGCGCAGAAACTGGTTGACCGCGGCGAGCTCGGCCCCCACCCGCGCGGCGCCGCGGCGTGCGCTCTCCACTTCACGTTCGGTTTCGCGCACCGCCGCCCGCGCCCGCTCGACGCCGGCCTCGGCCGCCTCGCGCCGACCTCGCAGCCGTTCGACGACCTCGGCCTGCTCAGCCGCCGCGGCCCCGGCGCCGGCCAGCTCGGACTCGAGCTCGGTCAGCTGACGGGTCAGCTCTGCCTCGCGGTCGCGGTCCAGCGCCGCCAGCGACTGCTCCAGGGTCTCGATCCGTCGCTCTGCCTCACCGTCGGGCTGGTCCTCGCCGGCGCGGGCCTCCAGCACGGCGGCGAGCTCCACGGCGCGGGCGAGGCGGTTCTGCACGGTCGCTGCGGTCGCCTGGCCGGCCTCGGCGCGGAAGGCGACCCGTTCGGCCGCCGCGCGAGCGCTGTAGGCCCGCCGCGAGAGCTCCTCGCGCTGGGCACTGCGGGCCGCCAATGCCTCCTCGGCCGCCTCGCGACGAGCGGCGACCGCCTCGAGCTGGCGCTCGAGCTGGGTGCGCCTGGCTCTGACCTCGGCGGCGGCTGACTGGGCTTGCGCCAGGGCCTGGCGTCGGCCACGCAGCTCGTCCCGGGTCAGCTCCCAGCGGATCTCGAGCGACTGGCGCTCGAGCCGGGCGTGGAGCTCGGCCGCTTCGGCCTGGCGCTTGAGCGGGCGCAGCCGCGAGCGGGCCTCGCGCTCGACGTCCAGCGCCCGGTCCAGGTTGTCCTGCGTCCGGCCCAGCTTCAGCTGCGCCCGCCGGCGTCGCTTGCGGTGCTTGCCCAGGCCCGCGGCCTCCTCGATCAGCAGGCGGCGCTCACGCGGCTTGGAGGTCACGATCGACTCCACCCGA
Source organism: uncultured Solirubrobacterales bacterium (assembly GCA_963792735.1). Taxonomy (GTDB): domain Bacteria; phylum Actinomycetota; class Thermoleophilia; order Solirubrobacterales; family Solirubrobacteraceae; genus Palsa-465. The sequence continues at coordinate 489,557 of CAWBXK010000003.1, forward strand.
CCCTGGGAGATGACCGAGTGCATCTCCTTGCCGAGCCCCGTGTCCGACAGCAGCTCGACCACGTCGACCAGCCGGCAGCGCGCGCCCGCGAGCCGGTACTCGCCCTCGCCGCTGCGATCGAGCCGGCGGTGGATCGAGATCTCCGGCGCCCCGAGGCCCAGCGTCCCCTCGCTGTCGTCGAGGACCAGCTCGACCTCGGCGTGGCCGGCCGCCTGGCGTCCGGGGGCGCCCCCGAAGATGACGTCCTGCATCGACTGGCCCCGAACGGCAACCGGCGATTGCTCGCCGAGCGCCCACAGGACCGCGTCGGTGACATTTGACTTGCCCGAGCCGTTGGGCCCGACGATCACGCTGACGCCGGGGCCGAACTCGAGCTTGCACCGGTCCGGAAACGACTTGAAGCCCTTGACGGTGATCGATTTCAGGTACACGAGCCCGCGCCTCCCCAACGGCTCATCTCGGCAGCGACTCCAGAGCGATCTGGGCGGCTTCCTGTTCGGCGTCCTTCTTGCTGCGTCCAACGCCGGCGCCGATCTCGACCCCGTCGATCGTCGCGCTGACCCGGAAGGTCCGGTCGTGGGGCGGACCCAGCTCCTCGACGACCTCGTAGCTGACCAGCTCGCCGCGTCGCGCCAGCCGTTCCTGCAGCGCCGACTTGTGGTCCACGGGGTGGCGCAGGGCCTCCTCGATCTGGGGCTTGAACGCCTCCACCACAGCCGCCGCCGTGGCGTCGTAGCCGAACTCCAGGTAGCAGGCCCCGATCACCGCCTCGATCACCGAGGCCAGCACCCGCTCGGTCGAGATCAACGCCTCCACACCGCTGGTGGCTCCCGCCGGCGCGGTGTCGCGCAGCTGCTGCGGGACGTCGAGCCGTTCGGCCACCACGCGGCAGGAGCGGCCCGACACTGCCTGCGCCCGGATCTTGGTCAGCCGTCCCGGTCCGAAGCGCTCCGCCTCGAGCCGGGGGAACAGGTGGGTGGTGATGGCCAGTCCGAGCACGCTGTCGCCCAGAAACGCCAGCCGCTCGTAGGAATCCGAGCGCCTGGCGGTCCACGAGGTGTGGGTGAACGCGGCCGCCAGCAGGTCGGCCGGCAGCGCCCGCAGAAGCGCGCGCAGGGCCGCCACCGAGGTGGTCTCGCCCTCCCCGGAGCCGCCACTCTCGCGCTCCCCAGAGCCGCCACTCACCGGCTCGGTCCGCTCTCGCTCGATGCTCACGCAGGGTCAGAGCCTCGGCTCGTGGTCGCGCACGGGCGCATGCTCCGCCTCGGCGCCGCTCGCGAGCACGAACTCGACCGCCTGTCCGACGGTCAGGATCTTGGCCGCCTCCTCGTCGGAGATCTTCACGCCATAGGAGTCCTCGAGCTCCTGCACGAGCGTGTACAGATCCAGTGAATCGGCTTCGAGATCCTCTCTGAAGCGCGTGGACTCCTGGATCGAGCCGGGATCCACCTCGAGCTCGTCGACCAGGTGCGCGCGAATCAGCGAGAAGATTTGCTCGCGGGTCATCGGCCGGACACCGTAGCCGCAACCCCGGACGTGGCGCTAGTCATCGCCGTCCGCACCACCCCCGACTGTCTGGGGTATCCGCAGCGCGCCGGCCGCCTTGAGCGCCTCGCGCGTGGCGCTGATCACGTCCTCCTCCACCCCGCGCGCGGCCACCTCGATCGCCCGTGCGAACCCCCGCCGGGTGAACCGCCCGTGGGCGACCACGCCGAGCTGGCGCAACCCGAGCATGTAGGCGCCGCCCGGCCCCTCGGGATCGATCTCCTCACGCAGCCGGCGCACGGCCGGAGCCAGCAGCCAGCCGCCCAGCTTGGCCCTCGTCGAGGTCATGGCCACGTCCCGGATCGCGCGTAGCGTGCGCCCGGAGACCCCCTCGATCAGCTTCAAGGTGATGTTGCCGGTGAAGCCGTCCATGACCACTACGTCGGCCGCGCCGTCGGTCACCTGGGTGCCCTCGATGTTGCCCACGAAGTTCAACCCGGTGCCGCCGCTGCCGGCCAGCTGCTCGTGCACGGTCACCAGCTCCGGAGTCCCCTTGGCGGGCTCCTCGCCGTTGGACAGCAGCGCCACGCGCGGTCGGTTGATACCCATCACCGCCTGCGCGAAGGCCGAGCCCATGTGGGCGAACTGGACCAGGTGCTCGGGCCGGCAGGTGACGTTGGCGCCGACGTCCAGCAGTAGCACCGGCGGTGCGCCCGGCATCGGAACCGGGAGCGCCAGCGCGGGACGGTAGATGCCGCGGTCACGGCGCAGGTTGAACAGCCCGGCGGCGAGCGCCGATCCGGTCGAGCCACCCGAGACGAGCGCTTGGGCGCGACCGTCGGCCACGGCTTTCGCCGCTTGGACGATGGAGGCCTGAGGCGTCGAACGGACGGCGAACGCGGGGTCGGCCGCCTTGGCGATCGACACCGGCGCGTCGACGATCTCGACGCCCGGCGGTGCCGGACCGATCTCCCGCGCGGGACCGAACAGGATGACCGCTACACCGGCCTGCGCAGCGCGGGCGGCCCCGGCCGCGACCTCGGCGGGGCCCAAGTCCGCCCCGCCGGCGTCAACCGCGACGGTGACCATCTGCGTGGGAACTTCAGCCTGTCGGATCGCCCGTGCCGGCGACGACGTCACGTCCCCGGTAGCTGCCGCAGACCGGGCAGACCCGGTGCGGACGACGAGGGCTGTGGCACTGCGGGCACTCGTTGTATGCGGGGGCGCTGATCTTGTGCTGTGAACGCCGCTGCGTCGTGCGGGCGTGGGATTGCTTGCGCTTCGGGACCGCCATAGGACGGCGGAGGCTAGCAGGGACCCGGTGTAGATCAGCTCTCGCCGGGTTGGTCGGAGCCCCCCGCGGGCTGACGGTGGAAGCTCACCCGTCCGCCGCCGGCCGCCTTGGTCTGGTACATCGCGATGTCGGCATGACGCATCAGCTCTTCGGTGTCGTGCGCGTCGTGGGGAAAAACGCTGAGACCGATGCTGGCGCCGGTGCTGAGCTCGGCGCCGGCGACCATGAATGGCTCGTGCAGGGCGTCGATGAGCTTTCTGCCGACCATCTCGGCCACCGTGGCGGGATCTTCATCGAGGTCGGCCAGCACCACGACGAACTCGTCGCCGCCCAGCCGGGCCAGCAGGTCGGACTCACGCAGCACGGCGCGCAGCCGCTTCGCGACCGCGGCCAGCATCCGGTCACCGGCGGGGTGGCCGAGCCGGTCGTTGACCTCCTTGAAGTCGTCGAGATCGACGAACATCAGGGCCACCGCTCGCTGCGTGCGGCGAGCGCGAGCGACGGCAAGCGAAAGCTCCTGCTCGACGAGGATCCGGTTGGGCAGGCCCGTCAGCTGGTCGTGATAGGCCAGGTAGGTGAGCTGCGCCTCGCCGCGGCGCTGCTCGGAGAGGTCGCGAAAGAAGGCGTACACGATCGGTCCGTCCTGATCGGAGCTTGAGACCAGCGTCAGCGTCAGCTCCACCGGCAGCAGGCTGCCGTCGGCGCGCTGCGCGGTGAGCTCGATGCGCTTGCCCGGCAGACGCCAGTCGTCGCCTCGCTCGATCCCCTGGGCCAGCCCGAGGCGGTGGTGGCTGCGCTCCTTGGGGGGGATGATCAGCTCGACCAGCTCGCGCCCGACGACATCGGTGGTGCGAAAGCCGAACATCCGCTCGGCCGCCGGGTTGAACTCCAGCACCCGCCCGCGCCGGTCGATCCCGATCACCCCATCCAACGATGACTCGATCACTGCGCGGTTGCGCGCGGTCGCCTCCTGCAGCTCAGCGACCTGATGGGCCCGCTCGATTGCCAGCGCGGCATGCGCGGCGACCGCGCTGAGCACCTCGGCCTCCTCCGCCGAGGGCCGGAGGCCCGACTTGGGCTCGTCGACCGAGATGATTCCGTAGTGCCGGCCACTGGCGCCCTCAAGCGGGACCAGGAGCGCGTCGGCGGGCCGCCAGGCGTCATCGCCGACGTCCGCCCGGGGTGTCAGCTCGGGCGTGTAGGACGTGACGCCGCCGTCCCAGGCCAGCGCGCCCTCGGGGATGAAGAACACGTCATGCCACAGGAAGCGAGGGTCCAGCAGCGGTGACCAGCTGGCCGAGGACGTGACCTCGCCGAGCAGGGCCGCGCCGGCCGATGAGCTTCCGTGCACGGCGGTGATCTCGTACTCGTCGCGCTCGGGCCGGTAGAGGTTGATCGCGACCGTGGCGAAGCCAAGCGTCTCCGAAACCGTCCGGGCCACGGCAGCCAGCACCTCGCTGAGGGCCGAATCTCGATGGACGGAGCGGCCAAGGTCAAGCAAACCGCGCAGATACGCGGTCGCTGTCACCAGTTCGCCCGGGCGCGAGCGTTCACGCGCAAGACTCATTCATTGTTTGATCGGCATGAACCGATCCAACCTTGACCAAAGTGCGCTACGCGAGGTAAAGGTTCTCCGCAAATAGCGGGAAACGGATCCGCTTCACTCGTCGAACCTTATCTCCGAGAGCACTGCCCACCTGGGATCGGGCTCCCGCTCGTGAGCATGGTCTGAGCCTGCTTGGTTCAGATCGACCCCGCAGACGGGGCACAACCCGGCGCAATCACCGCGGCACAGCAGTTGGGAGGGCAGCACCAGCGCGAGCGCGTCGTGGGCCCAGCCACGCACGTCCAGCAGACCCTGATCGACGTAGGGCGACTCGAGCTCCTCCCCCTCCCCGGGCTGGGAAACCTCCCGCGCGTCGACCGCAAACAACGGTGCGGCCGGGCCCAGGCAGCGCATGCACCGACCGGCCACCGGCGCCTCGAAGCGCAAGCGCAGCGCGAAGCCGTTACCCGTGGTGCGAGATACATCGAGGCGGACGCTGACCGCCGGCTCGACCCCGTAGCGCTCACCCCCGAGCACGAGCGGATCGATGGCGACCGCGAGGTCGAGCCGCCTGGCCTCGCCGGTGCTGAGCCGCAACCCCCCGAGGTCGAAACTGTCTGTCCGGAGGGACATGCCCCTGAGCTTAGCTATGCGAGCTGGCGCTTGAGCACCTTGCCGGTGGTGTTACGCGGGAGCTCTGACACGAACACGATCTCGCGCGGGACCTTGTAGCGAGCCAGGTTGGAGCGAACATGGTCCTGAAGCTCGATCTCGCTCAGCGTCGCCCCGGGCTCGAGCACCACGAACGCCCGCATGCGCTGACCGAACTCCTCGTCGGGCACGCCCACCACCGCGACCTCGCTGACGCCGCTGACGCGCGCGATCAGATCCTCGACCTCGGACGGGAAGACGTTCTCGCCCCCGGAGACGATCATGTCGTCGTCGCGACCGTCGACGAACAGGCGGCCCTCGGAATCGAAGTGGCCCACGTCGCCGGTGGCCATCAGCGCCCCGATCCGAGCCTTGTCCCCCCCGCCGGTGTAGCCGTCGAACAGATTTTCGCTGCCGACGAAGATCCGTCCCGGCCGGCCGGCCTCCACAGGCCGAGCGTTCTCGTCCAGGATCCTCACGACGGTGCCTCGCGGCGGGCGCCCGGCGGTGCCCGGCGCCGCCCGCAGATCCTGGGGCGACGCGATCGTGGCCCAGGCGACCTCGGTGGAGCCATACAGGTTGTAGAGCTTGTCGCCGAACGCGTCCATCACCCGCTGAGCCAGCGGTCCGGGGAGCGCGGAGCCGCTGGCGGCGATCACCCGCAGCGACGACGCGTCGTATTCGCGGAGCGTCTGCGGGCCCAGCTCGAGGATCCGCTGCAGCATCACCGGCACCACGATCAGGGTGCTGGCGCGATGCTCGGCGACCGCCCGCAGGGTGTCGGCCGGATCGAAGCGCCGTCGCAGCACCAGCGTGGAGGCGAGCGCCGTGCCGAGGAACATGTGCACGTAGCCCCACGAGTGAAACAGCGGCGCCGCGATCATCGTGCGCTCACGCGCATGTAGAGGGATCGCCGAGAGCAGGGCCGCCGCGGGACCGAGTGAGCTCGGATTGGCGCGGTTGGCCCCCTTCGGGGTCCCGGTCGTCCCCGAGGTCAGGATGACCGTGCGGCCCGGCTCGGCCGGCGGCGGCAGCGGCAGGTCGGCGCGAGCGGCGATCAGGTCCTCGACCACGGCGTGCTCGGCCGCGGCACGGTCGTCACACCAGGCCACGAAGGCGGCCCGGCCGGTGCACCCCTCACGCACGGCCGGGGCGAACTCCTGGTCGTAGACGAGCGCGGCGGGGTTCTCGCGATCCAGCACGGCCTGGACCTGCGGTGCGGCGAAGCCCGTGTTGAGGTAGACGGCGTTGGCGCCGAGCTTTGAGCACGCGACGCTGACCTCGACAAAGCCCCGATGGTTGCGACACATCACCGCGACCCCGTCGCCGGGGCCGATGCCATAGCCCGCCAGGGCCCGGGCCAGCGAGTTCGTGCGACGTTCGATCTCCCCGAAGCTGACCGAGCCGAGCTCGTCGATCACCGCGGCGGCGCCGGGGTAGCGCACGGCGGCCCCCTGATAACCGGCCGCCAGGGTCGGCCCCCAGCGGTGCAGGCCGACGAGCGCCCGCAGCGCCCGATCCGGACGCGTGGGTCGCAGCACCCCGGCGCGCGCGAACGTCCTGGCCAGGTGCAGGCTGTCGGAGATCACGGCCGGCATGGCGGCGTATCCAATCACGCGCGCCGCTCCCGGGAGCGCCGGCCGGCGCTCCGGCGCCCGCCCCGGGAGCACCGGTCGCCGCTCGGACGCACCGACTCGCGACCCGCGATGATTGGGCACCATGTCTGATTGGTTCCGCGCCTATGGCTTCGCCGACGTCCACGACGAGCTGCTGATCGGCGCCTATCCGCTCGACGCCGACGACGTTCAGACGCTCGCCCAGGTGGGGGTCCAGCGGGTGCTGAACCTGGTCGAGGAGGATGAGTACGAGCTCGGTCAGCGCGACCAGGTCGAGGCGGCCCTGGCCCGGGCGGGGATCGCCGAGGTCCGGATGCAGCTGATCGACTACGGCCACCTGCCGGCGCCGTCCCTGGAGGCCGCCGTCCAGCAGGTCGTGGACTGGCTGGGATCCGATCAACGCGCCTATGTCCACTGCCGCGCCGGCTGGCAGCGCTCCGCCGCGGTCGCCGCCGGGGTCGTCGCGATCCGGGATCGCATCGAGATCGAGGCTGCGCTGGACCAGGTGCGCTCGCGCAAGCCGTCGGCCAACCCGCTACCCCACCAGCGCGACGACCTGCTCACCTGGTGGCAGGAGCGCAGCGCCTGACGTTGGTGGCGATGCGGCGCGGCGCCCCCGGCGTCCACGGCGGTTCGGGGGGCGACGTTGGTGGCTATTCGGCGGCGCGCAGCCGCCGGGCGGCCGGGCGGCGAGCGGGCGGGGCCGCCGGCGGGTCGGGGTCCAGCCCCAGCTCGAGCGTGAGCTCGGCGGCGTTGACGTTTCGCGCGCTGGTGGTGATGTGCTCCAGCTGGGGCAGCTCGCTGCCCTCCGCCACCGCGCCGTGATCGCCGAACCGTCGGGCCGCCGGCAGCACGCGGGCCTCGTAGGAGCCGACCGTGTCGTTGTAGGCGCGCATGGTGCTGTTGAGACGGGAGCCGAGCGTGGCGAGCAGGTTCGAGAGCTTGACCAGCCGCGTGTGCAGCTCGCGCCCCAGCTCGGAGATCGCCTGCGCGGACTCGGCCACGCGCTCCTGCTGCCACCCGTAACCGACCGCCCGCAGCATCGCCAGCAGCGTCGTCGGGGTGGCGATCAGCACCCGGCGCGCCATCGCGTCCTCGATCAGCGTGGGATCGGCCTCGAGCGCCGCACCGTAGAGATGCTCGCCGGGGAGGAACATCACCACGAAGTCGGGCGTCGAGTCCAGCCCGGACCAGTAGGACTTGTCGGCCAGCGACTTGACGTGCTTGCGCAGCAGCCGAGCGTGGTCACGCAGATGCTGCTCGCGTTCGGCCTCGTCGCGGGCCTGATAGGCGTCGAGCACCCCCTGCAGCGGCGCCTTGGCATCCACCACCACCCGCTTGCCGCCCGGCAGGCTGACGATCAGGTCCGGGCGCAGCGTGGTCTCGTCGCCACCGAGCGCTGACTGCTCGACGAAGTCGCAGTGCCTCACCATCCCCGCCAGCTCGACCACGTTGCGAAGCTGCATCTGGCCCCATTGCCCCCGGGCGTTGGGCTTGCGCAGCGCCGTGACCAGCGCCCCGGTCTCATTGCGCAGCCGCTCTCCGGTCTCGGTCAGCGTTCGCAGCTGCTCCTCAAGCCGGCCCCGGGATTCGCGCCGCTCCTGATCCAGCCGCATCAGCTGCCCGTCCACCCGCCCCAGCTGCTCCCTCAGCGGCGCCACCAGCTGCTCCACCGCGTGCTGGCGCCGGTCCAGGTCCCCCTTGGCCTGCACCTGGGCGGTCTGCAGCTGTGAGCGCGCGAGCTCTGCCAGCTGCGCCATGCTCGACTGCAGCGCCTCGGCGCTGAGCGCCTTGAACGACGCCGACAGCTGCTCCTGCGCGTCGCTCAGGGTGGCCAGACGCTCGGCGGCCCGCGCGCGCTCGTGCTCGAGGTCGGCCCGCGCCCGGACGAGCTCCCGATCGAGCTCAGCGCCGCGAACCGCCTCCAGCCCGGCCGCCCGCAGCCGGGGGCGCAACGCGGCGGCGACGAGACCGGCCCCGATTAGCAGGCCAAAGATCATCCAGAGCGCGTTCATATCGGCCACCCAGCATCGCGTGAAGTCCGGACGGAACGGAATAATGCGTCCCGATGTCGGAATCACGGATCCGCCGGCGCCTGGTGGTGCACGGCCGCGTGCAGGGCGTGTTCTTTCGCGACTCGGTCCGTGACCGCGCCGGCTCGGACGGTGTGGCGGGCTCGGCCCGCAACCTCGAGGATGGCACCGTCGAGGTCGTGCTCGAGGGGCCACCGGACGCGGTGGAGCGCGTGATCCGGTTCTGCCAGGAGGGTCCGAGCCGGGCGGAGGTCGAGGCGGTCGACGTACGCGAGGAGCCTCCGCAGGGCGTGACCGGGTTCGAGGTTGGCTAGCGCGCCTCGGCGAACTGGGAGACCCACTAGCGCCGCCCGCGCGGATCGGCCAGACTCCAGGGCAGGAGAAACTCCCGGCATATCTTGCTGATGCTCCCGACCGACCACCTGCCCGCATTCCTGCTCACCGTGTACGTGCTGATCCTGATCCCGGGACCGAGCGTCCTGTTCGTGGTCAGCCGGGGCGTCGCGCTGGGACGCCGGGCGGCGCTGGCGACCGTGCTGGGCAACGCCGCCGGCCTGGCCCTGCAGCTGGCCCTGGTGCTGATCGGCGTCGGGTCGCTCCTGGCCCGGTCAGACGCCGTGTTCACGACGGTCAAGCTGATCGGGGCGGCCTACCTGGTGCTGCTCGGGGTACGCAGCATCCGTGACCGCAAGCAGCTCGCCGCCGTGCTGACGGCGCCCGCGGCGGCCCCGCGCAGCGTGGCCAAGATCGTCCGCGAGGGGTTCGTGGTCGGCGCCACCAACCCCAAGGGCGTGATCATCTTCACCGCGGTCCTGCCGCAGTTCATCGAGCCCTCCCGCGGCCATGCCACGCTCCAGCTGGCACTGCTGGGCCTGATCTGCGTCGCGGTCGCGCTCCTGTCCGACGGCGCCTGGGCCATCGCCTCGGGCACGGCCCGGGCCTGGCTGGGACGGTCTCCGCGCCGGCTGGAGCGCCTGAGCTGGGGCGGCGGCCTCACCCTGATCGCCCTCGGCGCCGGGCTGGCGCTGACCGGCCGCAAGAACTAGAGCGCCATTATCGCCCGGGCGGGCGGTAGGAAAGTGCGCGTCAGCGACCGACGTGATGACTCTGAGCGGCGCATACGGGCACTTACACTCATCACGTCCGGGCGTTGGGCCAAACGTCCGGGCGGTGGGCCGAAGCGCCGCTCGGCCACCCTCCGCCACCTGTCCAATGTCGAAAATCCGAATTCGCCGCCGCGTTTGTGGCGATCGGACAGGACCTACGTGCTCAAAGTCGCCAATCGCCCGGGCAATTTCCGGATCGTGCATCTGAACACGTTGTCCGTGACAGCTTCGGCTCCCCCGGACTCAATGCGGGCACACTCTCGCCACCCCTTCACCAGTCCGGCAGCACCCCACCACGAGGGGGATCCCTGGGAGCCCGTCCAGCGCGCTCACAGCAACTGCCAACCAACTGCCGGCCAGCTGCCACCACGATGGCAGGCAGCGGAAAGCGCTAGGAGACTTCGGCCGGCTCGTCCTTGCCGGCGAGACGATCGCGCCCGCGCTGGACGGCCGCAATGAACTTGCTCAGGTTGACCTCGAGCGTGTTGAGGATCTCGTCGGCGTAGTCCTCGGCCCCCAGGCGGATCTCCCGTTCGCGTGCCCGGGCATCCTCGATGATGTCCTCGGCCGCCCGCTCGGCCTGCTTGGTGATCTCCTCGTCGGAGACCAGCCGCTCCTGGCGCTCGCGGGCCTCCTTGACGATCCGCTCGGCCTCGCGCTTGGCTTCGGCCAGCATCTCCTGGCGCTCCTTGACGATCCACCGGGCCTGCTTGATCTCCTCGGGGATCGTGGCCCGCATCTGGTCCAGGATGTCGTAGATCTCCTCCTTGTCCACGCGGACCTGATCGGTCAGCGGGACCGGCTTGGCATTGTGGACCAGATCGTCCAGCTTGTCGATGAGTACCAGGACGTCCATCTCGCGCACCTCTGTTTCGTCAGCGACCGAGTCGTTCCTTCAAGTGCTGCGCCACCTCATCGGGGACGAGATCGTCGATCTCACCGCCGAATGTCGCAAGCTCCTTGACGCCGCTCGATCTAAGGAAACTGTACTTGGGAGACGCCATCAGGTAAACGGACTCGATATCCGGCGCCTGGCGGCGGTTCAACTGATTCATCTCGAGCTCGTACTCGAAGTCTGAGATCGCCCGCAGTCCCTTGACGATCGCCATCGCCTTCTGCTCGCGGGCGAACTCGACCAGCAGGTTGCTGAAGGTCTCGATCTCGATGTTCGGCAGCTCGCGGGTGGCGTTGCGCAGGAAGCCGATCCGCTCCTCGGCCGAGAACAGCGTGTTGCCCTTGCGCCAGGGCAGGTTGACCACCCCGACCACCACCTTGTCGTACATCGCCGACGCCCGGCTGATCACGTCGAGATGGCCGTATGTAACGGGGTCAAACGTGCCGGGGCAGATTGCGATGCGGTTATCAGGAGCCATGGATCTGGATCAGGGTGTCGCCGTAGCGGCGCTCGTCGAGCAACTCCAGCTCGAGTCCGAGCGGGCTACGACGGTCGCTCTCGGCGATGACGCGAGCACCCGAGTTCAGCACCGGGGCCAGCGCCACCGTCAGCTGTGGTCCTAGGCGGCTCGCGCGACGATATGGAGGATCAATGAACACCAGATCGTATTGACGCGCGCTGTCGCGTGCGCGCTGGAGGAAGGCGGACGCCGTCCGGCGCTGGACTTCGGCCTCGATGCCGAGCGTCGCCAGGTTGCGCTTGATGGCGGCGATCGCCGCCGCCGAGGTGTCCACCAGCGCCGCCGCCGACGCGCCGCGTGACAGCGCTTCGATCGCCAGCGCCCCCGATCCAGCGAACAGGTCCAGCACCCGCGCCCCGCCGACATCGCCCAGGATCGAGAACAGCGCCTCGCGTACCCGATCCGACGTCGGCCGCGTCGCCCGCCCCCGCGGCGCCACCAGCTCCCGCCCCCCGTACACGCCCGCGATCACTCGCATCGCAGGCGCTCAGGCCAAGGCCGGAGCGGCCGCATCGGCGCCGTAGGCCGAGGCCAGCGCGTCGGCGAGCAGGGCGTGCTCGGGCGAGGTCAGCTCCGGGTCGTCGGCATCGATGCGCTCCGCTCGGGCCCGCGCGCGCTCCTGCAGCTCGGCGTCACGCGGGAGCTCGGCGACGCGAAACTGGGCCAGGCCGCTCTGGCGGGTGCCGACCAGCTCCCCCTCGCCGCGCAGCTCGAGGTCGATCTCGGCCAGCCGGAAACCGTCGCTGTGCTCGGCCAGGGCGCGCAGGCGCGGCGATCCCTTCGGCCCGAACAGCAGGCACAGCGAGGCGTGCTCGCCACGGCCGATCCGGCCTCGCAGCTGGTGCAGCTGGGAGATCCCGTATCGGTCGGCGTCCTCGACCAGCATCACCGTCGCGTTGGGCACGTCGATCCCGACCTCGATCACCGAGGTCGCCACCAGCACGTCGGCGGCCCCGGAGGCGAACGTCGCCATCACATCGTGCTTCTCGCCCGGTCGCAGCTGCCCGTGCATCAGCACGACGCGGAAGTCACGCAGCTCGCCGGTGCGCAGGCGCTCGAACTCGGCCGTGGCCGCCCGCGCGGCCAGCAGCTCGGATTCCTCCACCAGCGGACAGACCACGAACGCCTGACGACCGTGGCGCAGCTCCTCGCGGATCCGGTCATAGGCCCGGGCGCGCTCGCGCTCGGTGGAGCACACGAAGGTCTGAATCGGCCGGCGCCCCGACGGCAGCTCTCGCAGCACGGTCACGTCGAGGTCACCGTAGTGCGCGAGCGCCATCGTGCGCGGGATCGGGGTGGCGGTCATGTGCAGGACGTGGGGACTGACGCCGTCCGGTGCCTTGGCGTCCAGCGCGGCTCGCTGGCGCACGCCGAAGCGGTGCTGCTCATCGACCACCGCGACCGCGAGCCCGGCGAAGCGCACCGGGGTCTCGATCAGGGCATGGGTCCCGACCAGCAGCGCCAGCTCCCCGCTGGAGAGCTTGCCCAGCAGATCGGTCCGACGGCGCGCCGGCGTGGAGCCGGTCAGCAGGCCGATCGGGACGGCCTCCCCGGGCATCAGCCGCTGGATCGTGGCGAAATGCTGCTCGGCCAGGGGTTCGGTGGGCGCCATCAGCGCACCCTGATAACCCTGCTCGATCGCGCGCAGCAGCGCGTAGAGGGCGACCACCGTCTTGCCCGAGCCGACCTCTCCCATCAACAGCCGCGCCATCGGCCGGGCCGCCGCGAGGTCATGGTCGATCTGCTCCATCGCCCGCCGCTGGTCGCCGGTCGGCGTGAACGGGAGCATCGTCGAAAGCCAGCGCGCGCTCAGCTCGGGCTGACCGTCGAGCGCCGGCGCACCGCTGCCGCGGCTGCGCATCCGCCGCCGGCGCAAGAGCGCTACCTGGACCAGCAGCAGCTCGTCGAAGGCCAGCCGCCGCCGTCCCTGCGACTGCTCGGATTCACCGCCCGTGAGGTGGAGCGCCGCCAGCGCGCTGCCCCGCCCGGGCAGCCGCTCGTGCACCCGCACCAGGGCCGGCAGCGGCTCCGGCACGTCGGCGATCGCGGCCGCGTGGGCGCGCACCAGGGCCAGGATCTGCGTCGAGGACAGGCCCTCGGTGCTGGCGTAGTGGGCCACCGCCTCGCTGCCGGCGCTGGCCTCGGCGGTCTGGGCGTGGCCCTGGACGCGGAAGCGGTTGCGCGCCTCGAACTTGCCGTGCAGCACCAACCGCGTGCCGACGGGATAGCGGTGGACGAGCCACGGCTGATTGAAGAACGTCGCCTTCATCTGGCCGGTGTCGTCGGCGACCGTCGCCTCCACCAATGGGCGCATCCCGCGGCGGCGGACCGGACGGGAGGCGATCGCCCTGACCGCGACGATCACCGTCGCGGTCTCTCCCGGGACCAGCTGCCCCACCGCGCGCGCCTCGCGGCGGTCACGCGGCAGGTGCTCGAGCAGGTCCCCGACCGTGCGCAACCCGAGCGTCTCGGCGGCGCGCTGCGCCTTGCTGCCGTCGACCTTCAACGGCGCCAGCAGCCGCGACGGCCGCGGGTAATGGACCGGAGCGGCTCGCAGCTCGGCGTCGTCAAGGGGGCTGGAGGCGGCGAAGCCGGTGGCCGTCATCGGTGCAGCTGATGATGACCGCGGCGGCGGTCGGCGGCGCTTCTACTCAGCGGACAGCAGCCACCAGTAGCTCGGCTGACCACCCTCGGAGAGCTCGAACTCGACCTCGCCCCGGGCCAGGCTGTGGACCGTGGCGTCGTCCAGCGGCGCACCGGCGCCGCGCAGGCAGGTGATCAGCTCGGCGTTCTCAGCCAGCTGCTCGAGCACGTCGCGCAGCGTCTCACGCGGCCGGCCCCAGGCGATCAGCTCCTCATCGACGAAGCCCACCGCGTCACCGGCACGGAAGCGGCCCTGCGCGTCGTCGCGGGCAGCCGGCGCGACCGCGCCGGTCCGCACGCGCTCAAGCGTGGACAGCATCGCCTCGGCGTTGGCGACGGCCTCCCGGGCGGGGTCGAGGCTGACCGCGGCGGCCAGGCCCGCCTGCTGGGAGCGCGACGGGAGCACCGAGACCGACTTGTCCGACAGCTCCGCCGCGCGCTCGGCCGCCATCCACACGTTGGGGCTGTTGGGGAGCACCACCACCTCCTCGGCCGGGACAGCGTGGATTGCCGCCAGCAGGTCGTAGGTGGAGGGGTTGAGCGTCGGGCCGCCGTCGAGCACGCGGACGCCGAGACTCTCGAACAGCCTCAGCATCCCGTCGCCGTTGGCCACCGCCAGGGCCCCGCAGACCGCGGTCGGAGCGGGCGCGACCAGGCGCTCGTCGCGCCGCTGAACCTGCTCGCGCATGTCGGCCACGTCGAGATGCGACACCACGCCGGCGTCGGCGAACAGCCCCGTTGCCGCGTCGGGATCATCGGTGTGCACGTGCACCTTCAGGGTTGTCGCGTCGCCGACCACGAGCACCGAGTCGCCGATCTCCTCGAGCGCCTGGATGAACCCGCGCTGCTCAAGCGCCGTCCCGGTGACCGCGAAATTGGTGCAGTAGCGAAAGGTGGTCGAGGCATGGTGCGGATGCGTCACCCGGGCCGCCTCGTGGTGGTCCAGCGGCGGCGGCTCGGTCCCCCGCAGAGCACCGACGATCCCCGCCAGCAGGACCGTGAGGCCGTAGCCGCCCGCGTCGACGACGCCCGCCTCGCGGAGCACCGGAAGCAGATCCGGTCCGCGCCTGACCGACTCCTGGCCGGCGTCCAGGGCGCTCTCGATCACCTCGGCGATCACCAGGTCCTGCTCGCCGGCGGTGGCGTCGCCGCCGAGTCGCCCGTCGGACATGTGGGCAAGCTCGGAGGCCACGCGATGAGCCATCTCGCGCACGACCGTGAGGATCGTGCCCTCGGCCGGCTCGCGCACGGATCCGTACGCCTGGTCGGCCGCCCGCGCCAGCGCGGCGCCGATCAGCACCGGATCGACCAGCTCGCCGGGCCGGCTGGCCAGCTCCTCCGCGGCACCGCGGATCAACTGAGACAGGATCACACCGGAGTTTCCGCGGGCGCCCAGCAGGGCCGCCCGCGCCACCGAGGCGACGATCTCGTCGCGGCCGATGTCATCGATCGTGCGGCCCTCCGAAGCGCCGGCGAGACGATCGAGCTCCTGCAGCACCGCGCGCAGCGTCAGCACCATGTTGTCCCCGGTGTCGCCGTCGGCGACCGGGAACACGTTGAGGTCATTGACCTCCTCGCGCCGCGCCTCGAGGGCGGCCAGACCGGCCTCGACCAGAGCCCGGAAGCGAACGATGCTGGGATCGGACACGCTGGATCGGTCGGTCGCTCGCCCCGGCGCGGCCACCTAGATGGTCCTCACTAGCGTGCTTTGACGATCTTGCCGGCCTTCAGGCAGCGGGTGCAGACGTAGACACGGCGTGGGGTTCCGCCATCGTCGATCCGGACTCGCTGCAGGTTCGGATCGAACCGCCGCCGGGTCGCGACCATCGAGTGGCTGCGGTTATTCCCGAACGCCGGACCCTTGGCGCATACATGACAGGTCTTGGGCATCTCCCGGCGAGTATAAACAGGCTCGGTTGCGTAGCATCTGCAGGCCTGGACCCGCATACACATCACTCCAACCGGGTACTACCCCATCCCGTGGGTGCTAGCGCCAAGTCCAGCTCTCAGCCCGTCTCCGGACTGAGGCTCCCCGGGCGTTACGACGTCAAACGCCACATCGCCTCCGGAGGCATGGCGTCGGTCTGGTGCGCCGAGGATCGCGTGCTCGGACGCACGGTCGCGATCAAGGTGCTGTCGGAGCGCTTCACCCACGACGAATTCGCCGTGCTGCGCTTCCAGCGGGAGGCGCGCGCCGCGGCGCGGGTGTCCGCCCATCCCCACGTGGTCACGATCTTCGACGTCGGCGACATCGAGCCGTCAACCGAGGATGACGGCGATGGTCCGGCGCCGGCCCGGGCGTTCATCGTCATGGAGCATCTGAGCGGCGGCACCGTGGCCGATGCGCTGCGGGTCGGTGAGGTGACTCGCCAGGAGGCCCTGCGCTGGCTGCGTGAGGCGGCCTCGGCGCTGGACCATGCGCACGGACGCGGCATCGTGCACCGTGACATCAAACCGGCCAACTTCCTGCTTGACGGCGGGCGCACCCTGCACGTGGCGGACTTCGGGATCGCCCGGATGCTGAGTGAGGACACGATCACCACCAGCGGTGAGCTGTTCGGAACCGCCGCCTACCTCGCGCCCGAGCAGGCGATGGGGCACGACGCCAACAGCGCCAGCGATCGCTACGCGCTGGCCGTGGCCGCGTTCGAGCTGCTGACCGGCGAGCGTCCGTTCAAGGCCACCCATTTCGCGGCCCAGGCCCGCCAGCACATCGAGGACGAACCGCCGAGCGCCAGCGAGCGCGACCGTGCGCTGCCCGCCGCGGTCGACCCCGTCCTGGTCAAGGGGATGGCCAAGCGCCCCGAGGAGCGCTACGAGACCGCTGGTGGCTTCGTAGAGGCCCTGGAGGGCGCGCTCGACGGGGCCGCCACGGCCGTCACCCAGCGGCTGGTGCCGCGCCGGCGCCCCGTTCCCGTGCCAGTGGTGGGGGCCTCCCCCGCGCGGGCCGTCCCCGCTGCGACCCGCGTCCCGGGTGCCACGCGTCAGCCGACATCCCCGCCTCGGCGCGCCCCGGCGGTGGGCTCGGAGCGACATCGCGGCCGCCTGCTGGCGCTCGCCGCGCTCGCCGTGGCGGCGCTGGGAGTGGTGCTGCTGGGCCTCCTCGGACAGGGCGGCTCACACCCGCGCTCCTCGCTGCGGGCGTCGACCGGGCACCGTGCGAGCCACCGAGCGCGGACCAGACACCGCGCCAAGCCGGCCACCAGCGCCACCACCAGCACTGCCACCAGCACCGCCGCCAGCTCGTCGGCGTCCGCCAGCACCAGCGCGAGCACGACCGCCAGCAGCTCCACCCCGTCGACTCCCGCGCCCACCGGTACGTCGGCCGCGGACCTCCAATCCCAGGGTCATCAGCTGCTGCTCAGCGGCTCCTACCCTGCCGCCGTCACGGCGCTGCGCCGAGCGGTAAGCGCGTCTGACCCATCGAGTCTCACCTACGCCTATGCGCTGTACGACCTCGGTCGCGCCCTGATGCTCTCCGGCGACCCCCAGGCGGCGGTCGCAGTCCTCCAGCAGCGCCTGAAGATCCCCAATCAGACCGCGGTCGTCCAGCAGACCCTCAACCAGGCGCTGCAGGCGGCCGGAGCGTCGGCCTCGTCAGGCTCCACCCAGGCCGCAGGCACGCCGCAGTCCCCCGCGGCGACGGGCGGAGCGTCGTCGGGCTCCGGCGCTGGCTCTGGCGGGGCGGGGATCGCGCACGGCCACGGGAACGGCCACGGCGGGGGCGGCGGGGACTAGAGCCTCCGAGCGCCGCCGGGCGCTCAGACCGCGAAGCCGGCTTTCCCCCGGCGGCCCGAGACGGCGTCTCTGACCGCGAGCGACGCGAGGACCGCTTCCACGGCGTGGCGACCGGTATCGCGCTTGGATCCGCCGATGACCCGATCCAGCGCCTGCTCCATGGTGTCGACCGTGAGTACGCCGAAGCCGCACGGCACCCCGGTCTCGAGCTGCACCCGCGAGATTCCCGCCGCCGCCGACGTGCAGACGTAGTCGTAGTGATCGGTTTCGCCTCGGATCACCGCGCCGAGGCACACCACCGCGTCGAAGCGGCGCGATTCGACCGCATACTTGGCGATCAGGGGCAGCTCGAAGGCGCCGGGAACGTCGAAACGCTCCACCTCGGCCGCTCCCGCCTCCTCCAGGGCCGCCCGGGCACCGCGCTCGAGCTTGTCCGCGAGCTCCTCGTAGAAGCGCGCGACGCAGAGCGCGACGCGCGGCTCAGACGCCATCTTCGCGCCGGCGGGCCTGCTCCGGAGGCTGCTCGCGGCGAAGCATCTCCTCGTCGAGCGGGAGTCCCTGGTGATGCAGCGTGTGGCCGAGCCTGTCGCGCTTGGCCCGCAGGTAGGCCTCGTTGTGGGGGTTGGGAGCGTGCTGGATCGGGATCTGGTCGGTGACCGAAAGCCCGTAGCCGGCCAGGCCGGAGATCTTCTTCGGGTTGTTGGTCAGGATCCGGATGCTGGTCAGGCCCAGGTCGACCAGGATCTGGGCGCCGATGCCATAGTCGCGCAGGTCGGCCGGGAGGCCGAGGCGGAGGTTGGCGTCGACGGTGTCCAGACCCTCCTCTTGGAGCTTGTAGGCGCGCAGCTTGTTGAGCAGGCCGATCCCGCGACCTTCCTGGCTCAGGTACAGCAGCACGCCCTGCCCTTCGCTCTCGATCATCGCCAGCGCCGACTCGAGCTGCTCGCCGCAGTCGCAGCGCAGGGAATGGAAGACGTCTCCGGTCAGGCACTCGGAGTGGACGCGCACGAGCACGTCCGGGACGCCGTCGACCTCGCCCTTGACCAACGCCACATGGTGCTTGTTGTCGACCAGCGAGCGGTAGCCGAACGCCACGAACTCGCCGAATCCCGTCGGCAGCCGGGTTGACACCACCCGCTCCACGAGCTTCTCGTGGCGGCGGCGATAGGCGACCAGATCGGCCACCGTGATCATCTTCAGACCGTGGCGCTCGCAGTACGGGCCGAGATCGGGCACCCTGGCCATGGTGCCGTCCTCGTTCATGATCTCGCAGATCACCGCGGCGGGGATCAGACCGGCAAGCCGGGCCAGGTCCACCCCGGCTTCGGTCTGGCCGACGCGCTCGAGTACCCCGCCGGCCTTGGCCTTGAGCGGAAACACGTGCCCGGGTTGAACCAGCTCACGCGGGCTGGTCTGAGGGTCGATGGCCACCTGGATCGTGCGGGCTCGGTCAGCGGCGGAGATGCCGGTGCTGACCCCCGAGCGCGCCTCGATCGAGACGGTGAAGGCGGTCTCGAAGGCCGACTCGTTCTTCGCCGCCATCAGGTCCAGACCAAGCTCGTCGCAGCGCTCGGGAGTGAGCGCCAGGCAGATCAGGCCTCCTCCCTCCTTGCGCATGAAGTTGATCGCCTCCGGCGTGACGAACTGGGCGGCCATCGTCAGATCGCCCTCGTTCTCTCGCGTCTCGTCGTCGCAGACGACCACCATCTTGCCCTGCCGGATGTCCTCGATCGCCTCCTCGATGGTGGCGAAGGTGGACCTGGTCGCGCTCATCTGACCGCTCCCATCAGCTTCTCGACGTACTTGGCCAACACGTCCACCTCCAGGTTGACTCTCGTTCCTTGCCGCACAACGCCGAGGTTAGTTCGCTCCAGCGTCTCGGGGATAAGGGAAACGGTAAAGGATGCGTCGTCCAGGTCGGCGACGGTCAGCGAGACGCCGTCGACCGCGACCGACCCCTTGAGCACGACGTAGCGCATCACCTCCGGGGGGGCCTCGATCTCGACCTGCCGCGCGAACCCGTCCGAGCTCATGCGGCGCACCGCACCGACGCCGTCGACATGACCCTGGACCACGTGGCCGCCGAGCCGATCGCTGGCTCGCAGCGGCAGCTCGAGGTTGACCGCTGCCCCCGTCCCGGCGTCGCGCAGCGAGCTGCGGCGCAGCGTCTCGTTCATCACCTCGGCCTGAAACGAGCCTTCGCCGACGGACGTCGCGGTCAGGCAGACGCCGTTGACGGCCACCGAGTCGCCCTCGCTCAGCTGCCCCGCCAGCCCGGATTCGACGGTCAGCCGGACGCCGTCGGCCGAGCGCTCGGCCCGGGAGATCTGCCCGAGGGCCGCGATCAGTCCGGTGAACACCTCCTAGCGCCCCGTCTCTGACCAGCCGGCGTGCTGCGCCGAAGATGTGACTGAACGGCGCACCTACCACTCCCGGATCCGCGCCGACACGAGCAGGTCGTCGCCTACCCGCTCACAGTCGAGCGTGTGCGCCCTGACCGCGTCGGCGATCCGCTCCACGCCCTCGCCCTCGATCGGGTCCCGCGCCTTCCGCCCGCCCAGGATGACCGGGGCCAGGAACAGTCTGACCTCGTCGATCTCGCCGGCGTCGAGGAACGCCCCGGCCAGGTGCGGGCCCCCCTCGAGCAGGATCGACGCGATCCCCGCGGCGCCGAGCTGATCCAGCGCCGAGCAGACCCGCGCCGGCTCGTTCTCCCCCGGCGCCACGATGACGTCGACGCCATGGACCTCGAACGCGTCCGTGGCCGACCGAGGCGCCGCGCGAGACACCACCACCGTCAGCGGGACCGTCCGCGCGTCTCTGACCAGCTGGGCGGTCAGCGGCAGCCGGCCGAGGGAATCGAACACCAAGCGCCGTGGCTGGCGCGCGGGGTGCGGATCCGAGATGCGGGCGGTCAGCAGCGGGTCGTCCGCCAGTGCCGTACCGATCCCGACCGCGACCGCGTCGCACTCGGCGCGCCAATGGTGCGCCCGGGTGCGACTGTCCTCCCCGGAGATCCATTTGGAGTCGCCGCTCGACGTCGCCACCTTGCCGTCGAGCGTCATCGCGGACTTGAACAGCACCCAGGGACGCCCCGTCCGGGCGTGCTTGCGAAACGGCTGATTGAGCAGCCGCGCCCGGTCGGCCAGGGCGCCGTTGGCGAGCACCACCTCCACGCCGTCGTCGCGCAGGATCCCGAGGCCGCGCCCGGAGGCGTGCTCGCTCGGGTCGTCGGAGGCGACGACCACGCGCTTGATTCCGGCGTCGCGGATCGCGTCGGTGCACGCCGGCGTCCGGCCCTGGTGACAGCAGGGCTCCAGCGACACGTACAGGGTGGTCTGCGACAGGTCTAAGTCACCGGCGGCCCGGATCGCCTCCACTTCGGCGTGCGGCGCACCGAGGGCATGATGGAAGCCCTCACCGACGACCCCGTCGTGGCCGGCGATCACGGCCCCCACGAGCGGGTTCGGGCTGACCCGGCCGCGACCCTGTTCGGCCAGCTCGATCGCGCGGGCGAGGTGGATGCGATCGGTGTCGGCGGAAGCGGTCATCGTCGCTTTGCAGGATAGTTAGGGGCGCATTTGCCGCTGGTCAACCGGTAAACGCTGATCTCCGGGCCTGGCCTCGAGTACTGGCGGGGGTAGTAGTCGATCGACCAGTCGAAGCTGAACGGTACCGCGCGGGAGCCGCGCCCGAACGGGCTCACGTGATACATCAGCCGAGCCTGGTTGGCCAGCTGCGCGTAGTAGGCGATCGCCGCCGGGGCGATCCTCGGCTGCGCGAACGAGCGTCCGGCCTGGAGTGAGCCGATGACCACCCAGCAGAAGCGCTGCGCGGCGTACTCGGTCAGCAACTCGGGCCGCAGCGTGCGCTCGTACTGGTCGACCACCACGTACTGGCGCTGCCCGGTTCCGAGCAGCTGCCCGGTGTTGAGGTTGAGGTTGGTCTCCCAGGTCGCGTAGCGCCGCCAGCGCGCTCCGGTGGCCGTCCACGGCAGCGAGCGCCCGACGTCGGTCGCCCAGTCGTCCTCGACGATCGGCTCGATCACCACTCTGGCCCCCGCCGGGACATGCGACACCATCCAGGCCCGCGCCAGGTTGCGGGTGTCCGGACGCGACAGCACCGCGTCATTGCGCACCACCGCGGCCACACCCTGCGCCAGCATCACCACCGTCATTCCCACCGCCGCCAGCACCGCCGGGACCCGGCGCGCCGAGATCAGCCAGCGGACCAGTTCCACCGCCCCGTAGGCGCCCAGCAGCGCCACGATCGGAAAGATCGGCATCAGCCAGCGGCCGAAGAACCGTTGCTGGTCGCCCATGAAGACGATGAACGCGATCGGTGCCGGCAGCAGCACCAGCGCCATCGTCAGCCGCCGGCGGACCAGCAGCAGCACCGCGCCGCCGAGCGCCGCGAGGCTCGGGGCCCAGCCCAAGCCCCAGGTCAGCGTCCACAGGTAGTAGGCCGTGCCGCTGGCCGTGGTGGTGCCGAGCTTGACGGGCTCCGCGCCGCCGGCGAGCGCAGCCTGGGTTGAGATGCCGGCCTGGAAGGCCGAGAAGTCCAGCAGCGCGAACGGATTGGCGACCACGAACGCCGCCAGCCCGACCGCCAGCGCCAGCAGCGTGCGCCGCAGGGCGATCAGCACCGCACCACCCGCTCCGTCGCAGGCGGCAGCGCACAGCAGGCACAGCAGCGTGATGCCGCCGGTGTACTTGGTCGCCGCGGCCAGCCCGATCGCGATCCCCGAGATCACGTAGTCACGCTTCCAGCCCCGCCGTAGCACCCCCGCGATGCCGTACAGCGACAGCGCCACCGAGGCCAGCGTCGGGACGTCGTTGAGCGCCAGATGGCTGTAGAAGTTGGGCAGGAACGCGAACGCGAAGATCGCCGCCCCGAGCAGCGCCACGGTCTTGCCGAACAGACGCTCGCCGGCCAGGTAGGTCAGCCACACCGCGAGCGTGCCGAGCACGGCGGCCACGACGCGGGCGACCACGAACACGATCGTGGGGTCGGTCGCAAACGCGCGGCTGACCGCGTCACCGCTGCCGAACCACAGCTCGAAGACGATGTGCAGCAGGTAGGAATAGGCGGGCGGGTTGAGAAAGTACTGCGGGTTCAGATCATGCGAGAAGAAGGCAATCGCCCGCGGTACGAAATGCGTCGCCTCGTCGAGGTTGTAGCTGTAGGGCAGGCCCTGCCTGACGCCCCACAATCTCAGCGCCAGCGTGATCACCAGCAGCGCCCCGAGCGCCGGGCGGTGCAGATCGCGCCGGGAGGCGAGCACGCGCGCGTGAAGCCGTCCGAGCCGATCCGGTGACGACCGTAGGACGGCCAATCGCGGCGTGGGCTCGGGCGTGGTTACCGTTGCCGCGTCCATGTTCTCCCCCGAGTATCCCGCTACCGTGTGATCGAACGCGCGCGCCCGGGAAGCCTCGGCAGAACCGGACCCTCCCATTCGACGCAGCGCGAGCGCAGGACAAGCGCGCTTGCCGGCCATGAAGCTCATCATCCAGATCCCCTGTTTCAACGAGCAAGACCAGCTTCCGCTGACGCTCAGCCATCTCCCGCGCCAGATCGACGGCTTCGACACGATCGAGTGGCTGATCATCGACGACGGCTCCACCGACGCGACGATCGAGACCGCGCGCGCTCATGGCGTCGACCACGTCGTTCGGCTGACCAATCACAAGGGACTGGCGGCGGCGTTCCAGGCGGGCCTCGACGCGGGCCTGAAGCTCGGTGCCGACGTGATCGTCAACACCGACGCCGACAATCAGTACGAGGGCGGCGACGTGCCGAAGCTGGTCGCGCCGATCCTGCGAGGCGAGGCCGACATGGTGGTGGGCGATCGCCAGGTCGACGTCAACGAGAACTTCTCGCGCGCCAAGCGACGGTTCCAGCGCCTCGGCTCCTGGGTCGTTCGCCAGGCCTCGTCCACCGAGATTCCCGACACCACTTCGGGCTTCCGCGCCTATAACCGCGAGGCCGCACTGCAGATGCAGGCGGTATCGAAGTTCACCTACACCCTGGAGACGATCATCCAGGCCGGGAAGCTGCTGGTGGCGGTCGATCACGTGCCCATCCGCACCAACGCCAAGACGCGCGAGTCACGGCTGTTTCCCTCGATGCCGGCCTACATCCGCCGCAATGCCCTCTCGATCTTCCGGATCTACTCCCAGTACGAGCCGCTCAAGGTGTTCTGGGGCGGGGCGCTGGTGATGGGCACGGCGGCGTTCGCGGTCTTCATCCGTTTCCTGGTCCTGTTCATCGAGAGCCCGCATACCGCCGCCAAGGGCCACGTCCAATCGCTGATCGCCGGTGCGGTGCTGTTCAACGCGGCGATGCTGCTCGGAGCCCTGGGGGTGATCGGCGATCTGCTGGCCGCTCAGCGGACGCTGTCGCAGCGAACCTTCGAGCGCGTGCGCCGGATCGAGCTGCAGCTCGGCGTCGAGCCGTCGCACTACGAACCCGGCGCCCCCGCCGCCGCGCCCGGGCCGGCGGGCCCGCCCGATGCTCCCAGCGGCACCGCATCCGGGGCGGATCGCGAGGCGCTCGAGGTATGACCTCCACCCGCGAGGTCGTGCCCACCGGTAACACGTTCGACAAGTACGGCTCCACCAACCCGGTCGTGCGCCGGCTGATGTCCGGCTTCGAGCGCGCGCTGGACGAGCTGTTCGAGTCAGCCGCCCCCGGTTCGGTGCTCGATGTCGGTTGTGGCGAGGGCGTGCTCACGGCCGAGTGGGCCGAGCGCCTCGATCACGGCCGGGTGGTCGGAATCGACCTGGAGGATCCCAAGCTCCGCGCGGAATGGGCGCAGCGGCGGCGATCGAACCTGGAGTTTCTCGCCATGGACGGCGAGCAGCTCGAGTTCGACGACGGGGAGTTCGACCTGGTCGCCGCGACCGAGGTCCTCGAGCACGTCCCCGACCCCGCGCGGGTCCTGGCTGAGATGGCCCGGGTCGCGCGCCGCGCCCTGATCGTGTCGGTTCCGCACGAGCCGCTGTGGCGGGCGCTCAACGTCGCTCGGGGCGCGTACCTGCGTGAGCTGGGCAACACCCCCGGGCACCTGAACCACTGGACCCGGCGTTCATTCGTCTCGCTGGCCGGGCGCTACGGGAAGGTGGTGCAGGTGCGAGCTCCGTTCCCGTGGACGATGTTGCTGGTCTCCGTCGGCTCCGGTGGGAAGTGAAGTGGCGGTAGGCGTCGAGCGCCGGCCGGGCCCGGAGACCGACCCGCCGCGACCCGAGAGCCCCTCGTTCGCGTCCGGAGCCAGGATCCTGTCGATCGGGATCGCCTCGACCGGCATCTTCACCTTCGCCTACCTGGCCACCGCCAGCCACGAGCTCAGCCCCGCCGCCTACAGCCGGATCTCCCTGTGCTGGGCGATCATGTTCGTGATCCTGTCGGTGATCTACCGGCCGATCGAGCAGCTGCTCTCGCGCACCATCGCCGACCGACGCGCCCGGGGCCTCAGCGACCACTCGCTGCGGGTGCCCGCCACGATCCAGTTCGGATTCGCCCTGGTGTTCCTGGTCCTCGCCCTCGCTCTGCGACACGACATCCAGCAGGGCATGTTCGACGGCTCGGGCGCGCTGTACTGGATCCTGGTCATCGGGGTGCTGGCCTACGCCGCCAGCTACTTCGCCCGTGGCTGGCTGGCCGGACATCAGCGCTTCGCGCTCTATGGCGGGTTGGTGTTCCTGGAGGCCACGTCTCGCTTCATGTTCGCGCTCGCCGTCGCCGTCGGTATCGGCTCGGGCCAGGGCGCGGTCGGGCTGGGCATGGCGGTGGCGCCGTTCGCCTCGCTGTGCGTGATCCCGTTCGCCTTCACCCGCCTGCGGGTGCCGGCGCCCGAGGGCGTGCCCGCCGCGGACGCCGCCCGTGAGGGCCCCGCTCACGCCGGCGTCGAGGAGGCCTCGGCGGACCTCTCGCTCCGCCACGGGGCCGGGTTCGCCGCCGCGGTGGTGGGAATCATGCTGTCCGAGCAGACGTTGATGAACGCGGGAGTCCTGATCGTGGCCATCAACGCCGGCGGCGGGGGGCTGACCAGCGGCCTGACCGGCTTCGTGTTCAACGTGATGCTGATCGTCAGGGCGCCGCTGCAGCTGTTCCAGGCGATCCAGACCTCGATCCTCCCCCACCTGGCCGGCTTGGAAGCCCGTGAGAGCGCCGACGAGTTTCGCCGCGCGGTCCGGGTCACGATCCTGGTGATCGCCGGCTTCGGGTTGGCGGTCGCCCTGGGGCTGCTGGCCGTCGGACCGCCCGTGATGACCGCGTTCTTGGGCGACAAGGGCTTCCACTATGCCCGCCTCGGGCTGGCCCTGGTCGGCCTGGGAATGGGGCTTCACCTGATCTCCGGGACGCTCAATCAGGCGGCGCTGGCGCGGGGCCAGGCACGGTGGGCGGCGTTATCGTGGCTGATTGCCGCGGCGCTGTTCGTCGCCTTCGTGGCCGCTTCGATCATCCCAGCCCAGGTGACCCGGGTCGAGGTCGGCTACTTCGGCTCCACGGCGGTGCTGTGCCTGATGCTGTGGCTGGTCTACCGGCGCGGTGGCGCGACGGTGGCCGAGAGCGCGGCGTAGGCGGCCGCCGGATCGTCTGACCCGAACACGGCCGAGCCGGCCACCAGCAGGTTCGCCCCCGCCTCCGCGCACGAGTGGGCGGTGTCCCGGTTGATCCCCCCGTCGACCTCCAGTGCGATCTCGGCCGGCAGCGCGCGACGCATTCGCTGCAGCTTGTCGATCGAGTGCGCGATGAACTTCTGCGCGCCCCAGCCGGGGTTGACGCTCATGCACAGGGCCAGGTCAAGCGTGTCGGCGGCCACGTCAGCGAGCGTCTCCGGCGCCGTGGCGGGACAGATCGCGGCGCCGGCGCTGCAACCGGTCTCGCGGATCGAGGCGAGAACGTAGTGCAGGTGCGCGGTGGCCTCGACGTGGACGGTGATGTTGTCCGCGCCCGCGGCTGCGATATCGGCCACGTGGCGCTCCGGGCGCTCGACCATCATGTGCACGTCGATCAGTCCGCCCGCGTCGTGCACGAGATCCGCGATCGCTCCCACCGCCACCGCGCCGAACGTGATCGGCGGCACGAAATGCCCGTCCATCACGTCGACGTGGATCACGCGCGCACCGGCGTCCAGCACCGCCTTGACCTGCGATCCGAGCCGGCCGAAGTCGGCCGACAGGATCGAGGGGGCGACGCGTCGCTGCAGCAGCGCGCTCCGCCGACCGGCGTCGGAGGTCATCAGACGGCCTGGAGCATGCTGCCGTGACAGTGATTGCAGGCGACGATCGCCGTGCTCGACATCCGCACGATCGTCGAATGCTCGCCGCAGTTGGGGCACACTGACACAAGCTCATAGCGCTGCAGGCAGTACACGCAGCGGTAGCGACCGGGGACCGCCGTGGGCCGCAGCCACGGCTCGCCGCATCCGGGGCATTCCGGCCCGAGCTTCGGCGCTGAGTCACTCACGACTCAAAAGGTTAACCGGATCTGAGCGGTCACCGAAGGCCGGACCTCAGGTCGTCACCCGATCCGCGCATCCGCGCGGTCACCCGCGGCGCAGGCGCGCGATGAAGAAGCCATCGGTGCCGTCGCGGTGCGGCAGGAGCGACAGCCACGGGTCCCGCCCCGGCCCATCGGCCGGATCGCCCAGCGCATCGGCGGTGAACTCGGGATGCTCGGCGAGGAAGGTCTCGACCACCTCCCTCCCCTCGGCGCGCGAGATCGTGCAGACCGAGTAGACGAGCGTGCCGCCGGGGCGGGTGGCGGCGGCGCCGGCACGGAGGATGCGGGACTGCAGCGCCGCGAGGTCGGCAATTCGCTCCGGGCCGGTGCGCCAGCGTAGGTCCGGCCTTGACTGCAGCGTTCCCAGGCCGCTGCACGGGGGGTCCACGAGCACGCGGTCATAGCTGCCGTGGGCGCCGGCGCGGTCCTCGGCGTCGCCCACCACCACGGTGGCGCTGGCGACGCGCATCCGGGCCAGGGTCCGCTCCAGCGCCCGCGCCCGTCCCGGGTGGCGCTCGATCGCGGTCAGCTCCCCCTCGTCGGCCATCAGCGCCGCCAGCTGAGTGGTCTTGGCCCCCGGCGCCGCGCACAGGTCCAGCACCCGCTCGCCCGGACGCGCGCCGACCACCCGGCCGACCAGCATCGAGCCCCGCGACTGGGGCATCACGGCGCCGCGCGCCCACAGCGGCGAGCCGTGGACGTCGAAGGGTTCCTCCAGGATCAGTCCCTCCGGCAGGTGCGGCGCCGGCCGCGAGGCGACTCCGAGCTCGGCCACCACGTCGTCCACCGAGGCGGCGAGCGAGTTGACCCGCAGGGCCGACTCCGCCGGCCGGTTGATCCGCCGCAGGAGCGCCCGGGCCTCGTCGGGGCCGAGCTCGCGCCACCACAGCTCGGCCAGCCAGGCCGGCACCGAGTGCAACGTGGCGGCCCCCGCGGGCGTTGCGTCGGAGAGCGCATCGAGGATCGGGCGCCCCTCCCGGGTGGCGCGGCGCAGTACGGCGTTGACCAGCCCGGCGCCGCCCCGGCCCCCGGACTTGGCCAGCTCGACGCTCTCGTGGACGGCGGCGTGCTCGGCGATCCCATCCAGCAGCAGCAGCTGCAGCACGCCCAGGCGCAGCGCCGCCAGCACGGGGGGATCCAGCTCGCTGGTGCTCCGGTTCGACAGGCGCTCGATCACATGATCGAGCGTCGCGCGGCGCTGCACGGTGCCGTAGGCGAGCGTCATCGCCAGCGCACGGTCGCGCCGCTCCAGGCCGGCCGCCTCCGATTGCAGGGCACGATCGGCGTAGGCGCCCTGCTCGAATACTCGCCGGACCACGGCGAACGCGCAGGCGCGCGCCGGCGAGACCGTCTTCAGCGCCATCGTCAGCGGCGCCGGCCGCGCAGGAAGTCCTCGGCGGCCATCGCGCGTCGCCCGGGGGGCTGGACCACCAGCAGCTCCAGCGAGCCCTCCGCGCACCCCAGCACCGGCAGCGCCCCGTCGAAGCTGACCGCGCCGACCGGCGGCCCCGGGGTGGTGAGCGCCCGCGCCTCCCACACCCCGAGCCGGTCGCCGTCGCCGATCTCGATGCTGGCCCCGACGTGCGGGTTGAGAGCCCGGACCACCAGCTCGAGCTCCCGGGCCGAGCGGCTCGGGCGCAGCACACGATCCTCGGGGGTCAGCTTGTCGGCGTAGGTGGCGAGCGCGTCGTCCTGCGCGTGGAACTCGAGTCGATCCAGACCCCGGTCGAGCGCGGCGATGAGCAGCTCGCCACCGCGCCGCTCCAGCCGCGCCGCGACTGTCCCGTAGGTGTCCCGCGGGCCGATCGGCTCGTCGGCCTGGGCGCACACCGGGCCGCTGTCGAGCCCGGCCGTGAGCCGCATGATCGAGACGCCGGTGCGCTCGTCGCCGCTCATGATCGCGCGCTCGATGGGAGCGGCTCCGCGCCAGCGGGGCAGCAGCGACGGGTGGACGTTGAGCATCGGGTGGTCAGACAGCAACGGCTCCCTGATCAGCGCGCCGAAGGCGCAGACGCACACCACGTCGGGTGCGACGGCGGCGATCCGGGCGCGGACCGCGTCGGCGCCCACCGACTCGGGCTGCTCGAGCTCGAGCCCGAGCTCGCGGGCCGTCAGCGCGACCGGCGGCGAGGCCAGCCGCCGCCCGCGGCCCCGCGGACGGTCGGGGCGCGTGATGACCAGCTGGGGCCGGTGCGCCGAGGTCGCCAGCGCCCGCAGCACGGCGGCGGCGAACTCGGAGGTGCCGAGGTAAACGGTCCGCACTGCCGGCAGCGCGGGCCTACGCGGCCTGCTGCGCTTCCCGCAGCACCCGCATCGCCTCTTTGCGCTGCTGGCGCGAGATACGGTCGAGGACCAGCACGCCGTCGAGATGATCCATCTCGTGCTGGATCACGCGCGCTTCCAACCCCGACGCCTCGATCGTGAGTGGCTCACCGTCCGCGCCGAGCGCACGGACACGGATGTGAACGGGTCGCTCGACGTCGACGTGGACCAGGGGAAGACTCAGACACCCCTCCTCGATGATCTCCTCCTCGCCGCCCACCCACTCGAGCTCGGGGTTGATCAGCGTCGCGAACGGCGACTGCTGATGGACGCGATAGACGAGCACCCGGTTGAGCACCCCGATCTGGGTGGCGGCCAGACCGACGCCGAGGGCGTCGATCATCAGCTCACCCATCCGCCGGATCTGCTCTCGCAGCGCATCGTCGATGCGGTCGACCGGGCGGGCTCGCGTCCGCAGCACGGGGTCGCCGAACTGGCGCACGTGGGCCAGGGCAGCCGCGCGGCGAGCGGCGACCTCGGGGTCGAGCTCGGCCTCCTGCTCTTCGGCCGCCTCCTGCTCTTCGGCCGCCTCCGTCCCCTCGGGTGCGCTCGAGCCCGGCTGCGCCGTGGCGTCAGCGCGCAGCTGCGACGCCTCGAGGTCGGAGGCCTCGCCCGACTCGGTGCGGGCTGTATCGGTGGCTGGTTCGGACACGATATTTGAGTCTAGAGATGGTTTCCGGCGAGCTCACGGCGGCGCGCCGACGACGTGGCTTCACTGCGGATCGACGTCGACGCTGACGCTGGCCCCGCGCCTGGCCGCCTCCGGCGCGAGCTTGTCGACCGCGCGGCCCACGGCGTCGATCGCGCCTGCCCGCCGCACGGCCTTGATCACCAGCTGGGCGCGGGCGCGACCCCGGAGCCGAAACAGCGGCGCCGGGCCCAGCACCGCGGGATCCAGCGAGGCCAGCTCGTCCGCGATCGCCGCCGCCGTCGCTTGCGCCAGCTCCTGCTCCTCGGCGGAGCAGACGATTCGGATCAGCGAGGCAAACGGCGGGTAGCCGAGCGCTTCGCGCCGAAGCAGCTCGTCGGCGATGAACCCGTCGGCATCATGCTGGCTGGCGAAGCCGATCGACCGTGCCTCGGGGGCGAGCGTCTGCACCAGAACGCGCCCGCCGAGCGCCCCCCGCCCGATGCGCCCGGCCAGCTGGGTGACCAGCGCGAAGGTCCGCTCCTCGGCGCGGAAGTCGGGAAACCGAAGCGTCTGGTCGGCATCGAGCACGATCCCCAGCGCGACGTCAGGGAAGTCGTGGCCCTTGGCGACCATCTGGGTTCCCACCAGCACCGCGGAGGGTGCCGCCTCGAAGCGCTGCAGCACCAGCGCGCGGTGGTCGAGACTGGCCGAGTCGGCATCGAGCCGGAGGATCGGGAAACCCGCCTCGCCCAGTGCCGCCCGCAACTCGTGCTCGATCCGCTCGGTGCCCGCCCCATGGCGCGCGACCGCCACCGACCCGCAGGCGCGGCATCGGTTCGGAACGACCTCGCGGTGTCCGCAGTGATGACAGGCCACGAAGTCGTGGTGACGGTGCAGGACGAGCGCGACATCGCAGTTGGGACACAGCCACACATGGCCGCAGGCGCGGCAGGAGAGGAAGTTCGACCAGCCGCGGCGGTTGAGCAGCACGATCGCCTTGCCGCCGGCCCGGCGGACGTCGGCCAGCGCCAGCCGCGTCTGCGGATGCAGCGGCTCGTGCTGACCGCGCATGTCGAGGACCTCGACCGGGGGCAGCGGCCGCCGGTCGACCCGCTCGGCCAGGCGCAGACGGCGCATCCCGCGCATACTCTCCGGCCGCGGCGTGGCGCTGCCGACCAGCAGCACCGCGCCGTGCTCGCGGGCTCGCTCCTGCGCGACGCTGCGCGCGTCGTAGCGCGGATCCCCTTCGTGCTTGTAGGAGCTCTCGTGCTCCTCGTCGACGATGATCAGTCCCACGTCGGCCAGCGGGGCGAACACGGCCGAGCGGGGGCCGACGCACACCCGAGCCTCCCCGCTGCGCAGCCGCGTCCACTCGTCGTGGCGCTCACCGACGCTGAGCCCGGAGTGCAGGACGGCCACGATCTCGCCGAAGCGGGCTTCGAAGCGCCACAGCACCTGTGGGGTCAGCGCGATCTCGGGGACCAGGACGATCGCCGTGCGGCCGGCGTCCAGGGCCGCCGCGACTGCTCGCAGGTACACCTCGGTCTTGCCGGATCCGGTCACGCCGTGCAGCAGGAATCCCGGAAATGGGGCGGCGCCGTTGTCGCCGTGCGGTGGGGACCCCGGGCCGCGACCATCGGGCCCTCCCAGCGCGGCCAGGACGGCATTGAGCGCGACCTGCTGGGCGTCGGTCAGGGCCGGCGCCACCGATGACGCGGACCCGATCTCGTGGCGGGTGGGCCGGCGCCGGCGCACGCGGAGATCGAGCCCGACCAGGCCGCGGGCCTCCAGCCGCCGCAGGCTCTCGGTGCCGAGCTCGGCGGCCAGGGCCGGGCCTCCGTCTCGCAGCCGCTCCAGTAGATCGCGCTGGCGGGGGGTCAGCCGGGCGCCGACGCTGCTCAGCGCCGCGGCGCCGGCCGGGGTCAGCTCGGCCACCAGCGCGCGCTTGGCCCTCATGCCCGCGGCCGCTCCCGGCGCCAGCGTGAGGTTCAGCGCCCGCGCCGGCGTAGAGCAGTATTCGGTCGCCATCCAGCCGGCCAGCGCCACCAGGTCGGCGGGAATCGAGCCGGGCAGCACCGCCTCGGGCGTGGCCAGCCGCTCCGGCGCCAGCTCTGAGCGCTCGGCGAGCTCGACCACCACCGCGAGCGAGCGCTGGTGCCCGAACGGCACGCGGAGCACCGACCCCACCTCGATCTGGCCGTGCTCGGGGCCGAACCGGTAGTCAAACGGTCCCCGCACCGCGCGGGTGCGGGTGAGGGGCTCGACGCGCGCGATCATCGAGAGCAGCGACGGCGGCGATCGGGAGCAGGCGGCGACATGCAGCGTCGAATGTAGAGCGCCGCGAGGATGCCGCCGCTGCGGCGTTAGTCTCCGCCACGGTGGATCCCGAGCCCGGCGAAGTCATCTTCTTTCACGGTCATCCCTCCTGGCGCTCGCTGAGCTCGTTCTACGCCAAGGGCCTGCTCGCCAGCGTG
Organism: uncultured Solirubrobacterales bacterium; assembly: GCA_963792735.1. GTDB lineage: Bacteria > Actinomycetota > Thermoleophilia > Solirubrobacterales > Solirubrobacteraceae > Palsa-465. Next base: position 522,018 of record CAWBXK010000003.1, read on the forward strand.
GCGGCGGGGGCGATCGCGGGGGTCATCAGCGCGCTCGCCGCCGGTCACGTGCAGCTCGGCTGGGTCATCGTGGCTGTGCTGGCGATGTTCCTGGTGCTGTTCGCGATCGGGCAGATCCGGCGGATCCAGACCACCTACTCGATCACCAACCAGCGGCTGACGATCGAGACCGGGCTGCTCTCCCGTGATCTGCACCAGACCCGCCTGGCGCGAGTCCAGAACGTCAACTCCAGTCAATCCCTGTTTCAACGTGTCCTCGGGATCGGCACGGTCGACTTCGATACCGCGGCCGAGGTGGAGTTCGACTTCTCGTTCCGCGGCGTGGGCGATCCCGGCGGCATCGTGCGCACCGTCGACCGGGCCCTGCACGAGCTGCGCGACAGCCCCGATCTCTAGGCCGGTCGGGAGGGTCGCGGAACCCCTACGGAATCCGGATCGACAGCTGTGCGGTGGACTCCCCGGGCGCCCGGGTCGAGCTCAGCCCGATCGCCTGGATCTTCTCGAGGTCGGACCGCAGCGCCTTGAAGCGGGCGCTGCTGGTCAGCCCGGTCTGCTCTCCCAGCGTGAGCAGGGCGCCGAAGTCGAGGTATACGAGCGAGGTGACGGTCGGCGGCCGGTGGCCCAGCGTGAAGCGAAAGGACGGATCGGTCGCCAGGGGGTGGGAGCGCTGCACCACCGCCGCGATCCCCTCGAGGCTGGTCGAGATCATGACCACGCCGTTGGCGACCGCATAGTCGAGGTGCAGCCCGTTGGCCAGCGGCAACTCGTGCGCGGTGACCGACCCCACCTGCCGGTCGTTGAACCCCGGAATCGCCGCCGAGCCCGAGGCGGGCTTGAACAGCTGCGCGAGCGGGATCTGGAGCTGGGCCAGCTCGCTGCGGGTACGCGCCTGGTCGGAGGTGCGCGCCACGATCACCAAGGTCGGGGTCTGGGCGTGGGGGACGATCGCCACCGCCGTCTCGCCATCGAAGATCGAGACGATGTCGTGGACGTTGACCCCCTCTGCGGCCAGCGCGCTGCCGAGCCGGGACAGCAGCGGCCCGATCCCCCCCGCCACCCCGGCGGTGGCTCCGGCGTTGAGCACCTGCGGGGCGACGCGATCCAGGCCGTTGACGTCAAGCACCAGGATCGAGCCCGTCGGCATGATGTTCTGCAGCGTCGGCGTGAACGGCCGGGTGGACGGACGGCTGAGCTTGGTCAAGGTCTGGTCCAGCGCGCTGTGGACTTCCATGCGCGCGCCGCCGGTGGTGGGGGTCAGGGAGATCGCGACCCCCTGCAGCGCCGGCTGATAGAGCAGATCGCCCAGCGCCCCGACGATCCCGCCCTGCGGCGCGAGCACCCGCCGCACCCCCGCCGCCGACGCGTAGGCGTCCAGCACGCGCCCGGCCGGCTCGGTCGCCGCGGCCCGCCGATACACGGACGCGGACTGCAGTGACCCCGTCGCTCCGGCGGCGACGTCGATCGCCGCCCGGACGCTCGCGTCCTGCCCGAGCACCAGGAAGTGGCGGACGAACGCCACCTCACTCCCGCTCGGATACACCGACAACGCAATGCCGCGGTCGGTCCCACGCGAGGCACCCGCAACCGACCGCACGAACGACCGCGCCCGCGCCAGGTTCTTGACCGCCAGCATGACGAGCGAGCCTGCCGTCGAGGTCGGTGTATTGAGCAGCGCCAGCGCCGCCTCGTCGCCCAGCCACGGCTTGATCTGGCTCGAATAATCGACCGCCTGCCCGCCGCTGAGGATCGCGCTCAGGCGGCTGATCACGGCGGCCCCCGCGAGCGGGAAGTCCGGGAGGCGGGCGGCGACGGTGAGCGCCTGATCGACCGCGGGACGGCCGCGGTCAAGCGACACATTGACGTACGCCAGTGCGTCCGCCGGCACGATCGACGCGGCGCCGGTCGCCGGCGGTGCCACTCCAGACCCGCCCCCGAGCGTCACCACCAATGCCACCGCAGCCACGGCCAGGAGCGCCAGCGCAGTCACAGCCCCCCGCCCCGGGCGCCGCCGGCGCCCTTCGCTGCCCGCGACCGGAGGCGGCGGCGTGCTCACCGGAGCGTCGGTCACGGCAGAACTACATCACGCCGCTGCGCCACGAGCGCCGGTCGAGCGCCGCTCGTTGCGGGCGACGAAATCGATGATCGCCGGAACCCCCTCGAGCCGGTAGCGCTCGCGCAGGCGATTCTCGATGTAGTACGCATAGTCACGTGTGACCCGGGCGCGGTTGTTGACCTGAATCGAGAACCGCGGCGGGCGCTCGGCCGTCTGGGTCATGAACAGCAGCCGCAGCCGGTGACCCGAGCCCGCGCCCCGCCCGCCGGCGCCGACCGGCGGTTGGCGCGCCGCGGTCACCTCGGAGAGAAAGCGGTTCAGCTGCGGCGTGGGGATCCGCGTGCGGCTGCGGTCGGCCAGCGCCATCGCCTCGACCAGCAGCCGGTCGACGTGGCGCCCGGTCTTCGCGCTGGCGGTCAGCAGCCGCGGGCGCAGGCGCAGCTTGCGATGCGCATGCGCGCGCTCGTAGTCGAGGTCGACGTCCTCGGCCAGGTCCCACTTGTTCAGCACCAGGGCGGTCGCGCAGCCGCTCTTCATCGCCAGCTCGGCGACCCGTAGATCCTGAGTCGTGACGCCATCGGTGGCGTCGCACACCACCAGGGCCACGTCGGCGCGCTCGGCGGCGCGGCGCGAGCGCAGCGACGTGTAGTACTCCAGCGACTCGCCCACCTTCGCCGCCCGGCGGATGCCGGCGGTGTCGACCAGGATCAGATCGCGTCCGGCGTAGCTCAGCGGCAGGTCGATCGCGTCGCGCGTGGTCCCCGCCGTCGGCGAGACGATCACCCGATCCATGGCTTGGCCGTCGGAGCCACCGACGAACCGGTTCACCAGCGAGGACTTGCCCACGTTGGGACGGCCGATCAGCGCCAGGCGCACCGCGTCGTCGGCCTCGTCGACATCCTCGGCCTCGGGCGCGAGCGCCGCCATGCGGTCGAGCAGATCGCCGGTACCGAGACCCTGCGCCGCCGAGACCGCGATCGGGTCGCCGAGCCCGAGCCCGTAGAACTCGGCCGTCAGGTGCAGGTCCTGGGCGGTGTCGATCTTGTTGGCCGCCACCAGCACGGGCACCTGACCGCGACGCAGTAGCTCAGCCATCTCCTGGTCACCGGGCCGCAGGCCCGCCCGGGCGTCGACCACCAGCACGGCCGCGTCGGCGTCGGCCAGCGCCGCTCGCGCCTGGTCCTGGATCTGGCGCGCGAGCTCGTCGTGATCGTCGAGATCGATCCCGCCGGTGTCGATCAGCGTCAGCGCGCGTCCATTCCACTCGGTTCGCAGCTCCTTGCGGTCACGCGTCACCCCCGGGCGCTCATGGACCACCGCCTCCCGGGACTCGGTGAGGCGGTTGACCAGCGAGGACTTGCCGACGTTCGGATATCCGACGATCGCGACCTTCATCGTCGCTCGAGGCTAGCCGACCCGCCCTAGGCGGACGCCGCGGTGACCAGGCCGACGATGCGCTCCACGACCTCCTCCGTAGACAGAGCGGTGGTGTCGAGCACGATCGCGTCCGGAGCGGCGGCCAGCGGCGAATGCTCGCGGGTCAGGTCACGCTGGTCGCGGATCACCTGCTCGGCCAGCACCGTGGCCGGATCGGCGCCGAGCTCCACGGCACGGCGCCGCGCTCGCTCCTGCGGATCGGCGGTCAGGAACACCTTGACCTCCGCGTCGGGAGCGACCACCGTGCCGATGTCACGCCCTTCCGCGATCCAGTCGCCGCGGGTCAGCATCCGCCGCTGCTGCGCCACCATCGCCGCTCGCACCGCCGGGTCGGCGGCCGCGCTGGAGGCGGCCTCCGCGACGGCCGACGTGCGGATCGCCTCGGTGACGTCACGCCCGTCGACCCGGACCCGCTCGCCCAGCTCGATCCGCACCGTGGGCGCCACCGCTGCCGGCGCCACGCCCCGTTGCACGGCCACCAGCGCGACGCAGCGGTACATGGCGCCCGAGTCCAGGTAGGTGAAGCCAAGCCGGGCGGCAACCGCCCGCGCGACGGTCGACTTCCCGGACCCGGCGGGACCGTCGATCGCGACCACCATCAGCTCGACAGCGCGGCGATATCCCGCGTGAACCCCGGATAGGAGACCTCGGAGGCGTCCATCCCCACGACCTCGACGCCCTGCTCGGAGGCGAGCCCGGCCACCGCTCCCAGCAAGGCCAGGCGATGGTCGCCGTGGGCCTCGATCCGTCCTCCGGGCAACCCAACGGCCCCCCGTACCGCGAAGCCGTCCGGGAGCGCCTCGATGTCCGCGCCGAGTCCCCGCAGGCCATCGACGACCGTGGCGATCCGGTCAGATTCCTTGACCCGCAGCTCCCCGGCCCCGCGGACGATCGTCTCCCCTTCGGCGAAGCAGCCGAGCAGCGCCACCAGCGGCAGCTCGTCGATCGCCAGCGGGACCTCGGCCGCCTCGACGGTGGTCGCCTCAAGCGGGCCGCTGCGCACGTCCAGGTCACAGATCGGCTCGACCGCCCCGAACGAGCCGGGAGGCTCCAGGTCGCCGAGCACGATCGCTCCCATCCGCTCCAGGATCCGCAGGAAGCCGGCGCGGGTCCAGTTGACGCCGACCCCCTCCAGCACCAGGCGGGAGCCGCGGACGAGCACGCCGGCGGCGATCAGGAACGCCGCGCTCGACAGATCGGCCGGCACGGTGATGAGCTCCAGCTCAAGCTCGTCGGCGCTGCCGACAGTGGTCTCGTGACCGCCCGCCGGCGTCTGCACGCGGTTCACCGGGGCACCGGCTGCGAGCAGCATCCGCTCGGTGTGGTCACGCGTGGCGACCGGCTCGACCACGGTCGTTCCGTCGGTGTCCAACCCGGCCAGCAGCACGCATGACTTGACCTGGGCGCTGGCCACCGGGAGCTCGTAGCGGATCCCGCGCAGGGCCGTGCCGTGGACGGTGAAGGGCGGGTAGCGTCCGTCACGGGTATCGAGCCGGGCGCCCATCAGCCCCAGCGGCTCGGCGATCCGGTCGACCGGCCGGCGCCGGATCGAGTCGTCGCCGTCAAGCGTGAAGCTGGCGCCCTGCTGGAACGCCAGCCAGCCGGGCAGCAGACGCATCAGCGTGCCGGCGTTGCCGACATCGATTTCGGCCGACGACTGCACCGCGTTGCGCAGGCCGCATCCGCGCACGGTCACCTCGCCGCCGTCGTGGTGCTCCACGATCGCGCCGAGCTCGCGCACCGCCGCGAGCGTCGACCTGGTGTCGGCGGCGTCGAGGTAGTTGACGATCCGCACCGGCTCGGAGGCCATCGCGCCGACCAGCGCGGCCCGGTGTGAGACGGACTTGTCGGCCGGGGGGGCCAGCGTGCCGCGCAGCCGATCCCCGGGCGCAAAGCGCATGTTCACGCGCTCGCCACCGGAAAGCCAAGTCCCGCCAGCAGTGCCTGCGCCCGGTTGGACGCCGCCTCGCCGGCGATCCACAGCGCCACCACTCCGTCGCTCATATCCGCCGCGGGATACAGCGCCATATCGGTGATATTGACTCCGGCGGCGCCGAGCTCGAGCGCCAGCTGGGCGATCACACCGGGCCGGTTGGGCACCGACGCTCGCAGCTCGTACAGCGGTCCGCCCGCGAGCTGGCCCTCCAGCAGCCGCCGCCGGTCCTCGGCGGCCGCGTCGTTCCATGCCGCCACCGCGTCGCGGTCGCCGGCCGCCAGCGAGTCGCGGATCGCCGCCAGCCGTCGCAGCGTCTCGTCGATCTCCACGGTCAGGGCGTCCCGGTTGGACACATAGATGTCGGTCCAGATCGCGCTCGGGGCGCCCGCCACGCGCGTGGCGTCCCGGAAGCTCGGCCCGGTGGCCGGCAGTCGCTCCCGGCCGGCGGCGAGCGCACCGGCCGCCTGGGCGACGAGCACGTTGGCCAGGACGTGGGGAAGCTGAGACACGGTGGCGAGGATCCGGTCATGGGTCTGGGCGTCGATCGCGCAGGGTTGGGCGCCGAGCGCGTGCAGCAGCCGGTGCAGGCGCTCGTAGAGCACTCCGGAGGTACCCGCGCCCGGCGTCAGATACCAGGTCGATCCCTCGAACAGGTCCGCCCGCGCGTGCTCGACGCCGGCGTTCTCGGCTCCCGCCAGCGGATGACCGCCGACGAAGCGCCGATCGTCGTGCGCCGCCACCACGCCGCGTTTGGTGGAGCCGACGTCCGTCACCACGCAATCCGCGGGCGCGGCGGCGAGGGCGGCCCCGACCACCGGCGCCAGCTGTCCCACCGGTACCGCCACGAACACCGCCTCGGCGTCACTGACCGCGCCGGCGAGGGTGTCGGCAGCGCGGTCCAGCGCGCCGCGAGCCAGACCGGCGCGGCGGGCCGGCTCGGAGCGGTCATAGCCGCTGACCGTGGCGCCCAGCCGCTCACGCGCGGCCAGTGCGACCGAGCCCCCGATCAGCCCGATGCCGACCACCGCGATCCGCATGCCAGGCCGACGGGGGCTAGCCCGCGCCGCGGCGTGACCTGACCGCGTCCGCCAAACCGTCGAGCACCTCGACGGTGGTGTCCCAACCGATGCACCCGTCGGTGATCGACTGACCGTAGGTCAACCCTCCGGGTCCCCCGAGATGCTGGCGCCCCGCGACCAGGAACGACTCGAGCATCACCCCGACGATCGCTCGATCGCCGTCTGAGACCTGTCCGGCCACGGCGGCGGCCACCGCCGGCTGGCGCTCGGGGTCCTTGCCGCTGTTGTCGTGGCTGAGGTCGATCATCACCCGCTCGGGCAAGCCCGCCGCCCGCAACAGCTCGATCGCCGCCGCCGTCGACTCAGCACCGTAGTTGGGCCCGTGCATTCCGCCGCGCAGGATCACGTGGCAGTCAGCATTTCCTCGCGTGTACAGGATCGCCGGCGTGCCGTTGACGTCGATTCCGGCGAACGCGTGCGAGACGCCGGCAGCTCGGACCGCGTCCACGGCCACCTGCACGTTGCCGTCGGTGCGGTTCTTGAACCCGACCGGCATCGACAGGCCCGACCCGAGCTGGCGATGGATCTGGCTCTCCACCGTTCGGGCCCCGATCGCGCCCCAGCACACGGCATCGGAGATGTACTGAGGCGTGATCGGGTCCAGAAACTCGCAGCCGACCGGCAGGCCGAGCGCGAGCACCTCCAGCAACAGCCGCCGCGCCATCCGCAGGCCGGTGTTGACGTCGCCCGAGCCATCCAGGTGCGGGTCGTTGATCAGCCCCTTCCAGCCGATCGTCGTGCGGGGCTTCTCGAAGTACACCCGCATCGCCACGCACAGGTCCGCTGACAGTCGCCGGGCCTGTGTGCTCAAGCGCTCGGCGTACTCCCAGGTCGCCTCGACGTCGTGGACGCTGCAGGGACCGACCACCACGAGCAGGCGATCGTCGTGGCCGTCGAGAATCGCCTGCACTTCGGAGCGGCCGCGCAGCAGGACGTCGGCGTGCTCCTCGCTGAGCGGCAGCTCGGCGATCAGGGCTCGCGGCGCCGCGAGCGGCTCCAGACGCTCGATCCGCTGGTCGCGGACCGCGTCGCTGCGCGACGTACCGGTGAGCCCCACGTCAGCTCATGGGCCCGGTCGCCACCGGCTCCTGCCACAGCGCCTTGCCGGCGACCGCGGCGGCCGCCTGCACCCGCTCGAGGTAGTCGCCGAACTCGTCCGCGGGGAGCTGCTGCGCGGCGTCGCAGATCGCCTCGTCGGGATGCGGGTGGACCTCGACGATGATCCCGTCGGCGCCGGCGGCAGCCGCGGCCAGCGACATCGGCATCACCAGGTCACGCCGGCCGGCGGCGTGGCTGGGATCGACGATCACGGGCAGATGGGTCATCTGCTTGAGAACCGGGATCGCCATCAGGTCCAGGGTGAAGCGGTAGGCGGTCTCGAACGTGCGGATCCCCCGCTCGCACAGCATCACCGCCTCGTTGCCCTCCTTGAGCACGTACTCGGCCGCCATCAGGAGCTCCTCGAGCGTGCTGGACAGCCCTCGCTTGAGCAGCGCGGGGCGGCCCGCCCGGCCGATCTCGGTCAGCAAGGTGTAGTTCTGCATGTTGCGGGCGCCGACCTGAACCACGTCGGCGACCTCGAGCACCGGCTCGAGGTCCCGCGCGTCCATCACCTCGGTGACGATCGGCAGCCCGGTCTCGGCCTTGGCCTCGGCCAGCAGGCGCAGGCCCTCCTGGCCGAGCCCCTGGAAGGCGTAGGGCGAGGTGCGGGGCTTGTAGGCGCCGCCGCGGAACATGGTGGCGCCGGCGTCGCGGACGATCCGCGCTGTGTCCAGGGTCTGCTCCCGGGACTCGACCGTGCAGGGGCCGGCGATCATCGCGAAATGAGGGCCGCCCAGCTTGCGCCCGGCGATCTCGAACACGCTGCGCTGGCCGTGCTTGATCTGTGCCGAGGCGAGCTTGTAGGGCTTGAGGATCGGCATCACCCGGTCAACGCCCGGGGTGCCCTCGAGCTCGAGCCGGTCCACGTGCTCGCGATCACCGATCGCGCCGATCACCGTCAGCTCCTCGCCACGGATGACGTGGGCGCGCGCGCCGACGCTTTGCACTCGGTTCATCACGGCCTGAACTTCCTGCTCAGTCGCCGTGGCTTTCATCACAATCATCATCAAAGGGTCCTTTCTACACATCGAAACTCTACGGGGCATCGACTTCGCGATTCCATTGAGAGCCGCTTCGCGGCTCCCGCGGCGGTGTGGCCGGGAGTTGGCGCAGCCAACTCCCAATGGAATTCGGCTCTGCCGAATTCCACAATTTCCGCGGCGCCCGACCTCCTGGCGAGCCCGCCTGACGGCGGGAGCAGAGGGCTGTGGCCGAGCGCCTAGCTAAATCGCCAGGCGTAGAAGCGCGCGTAGAAGCACCAACCGAAAGTGGCGTCGGTGCTACCGGACAGGCGGGCGGGGTCGCTCATGCGCTCTACGTCCGGGGTTCTACCAGAGCCGGACGGTCCTGCCAAGGCCCGGGCCTGCACTCAGACCAGCTCGCTGATCGCCCGCAGGAAGCGCCGGTTCTCGGCGTCGGTCCCCACGGTCACCCGCAGCGAGCCTTCCCGTCCCAGCGCCGTCCCCGCCCGCACCAGCACCCCGCGCTGGCTGAGGCCGCTGAGAATGTCGGCCTCGACCGCGTCCTCGGGCAGGTGGACCCACACGAAGTTGGCATCTGACTCCGCCACCCACAGGTCGAGGTCACGCAGGCCGGAGGTCAGCTCCAGGCGGGCGGCCACGGTGTGCACGACGCGCCGTTCGACGTCATCCTGGTGGCGCAGGGCCTCCACCGCCGCCGCGGCGGCCGCCATGTTCAGGTAGAAGGGCTGACGGACCTGGTCCACGGCGCCCCGGAACGCTTCCGAGCCGCACAGCCCGTAGCCGACCCGCAGCCCGGCCAGTCCGTAGACCTTGGAGAACGTGCGCAGCAGCACGAGGTTGGGCCAATGACGCAGGAGCTCGAGCGATGCGTAGGTGTCGCCGAGCGCGAGCGCGAACTCGCAATAGGCCTCATCGAGGATCACGCAGACATGGCGCGGAACCCCCTGCAGGAATTCGCTCACCGCGGTCAGCGACAGTGAGGTCGAGGTCGGATTGTTGGGATTGCAGATCAGGACCAGGCGCGTGGCGGCGGTGATCTCGGCCGCCATCGCGTCAAGGTCGTGACGATCGTCGTCGTCGAGGGGGACCTCGATCGCGCGCGCGCCCGACGCTGCCGCCAGATGCGGGTAGACGCTGAACGCCGGCCACGCGTAGACCACCTCGGCGCCGGGCTCGAGCAGTGCCTCTCCGGCCGCCAGCAGGATGTCGCACGAACCGTTGCCCAGCGCGATCCGGCCGGGCGGGATCCCGTAGCGCTGCGACAGGGCTGCCCGCAGCGTCGCGTAGGAGGGGTCCGGGTAGCGATGGGTGCCGGTCAGCGCCCGCTGCGCGGCCTCCACGACCCCGCGTCCGGGCGCGAAGCAGGACTCGTTGGATGCCAGCATCGCGACGTCCTCGCCGAGGTCATAGCCGGCCGCCAGGGGGTAGGCCGGGATCCGCCTGATGCGCTCGCCGAATTCGATCGCCATGGCCCTCTATTGTGCCGATTCGAGGTCTCGCCGCAGCGATCGCGCGTCGCCCAGATACACGTGCTGGGGTTCGTGATCGTCGGCGGCGTAGTAGTGCACGAGCGCCCGGATCACGCGCGGCAGCGAGCCGGGAACCGGCACCTCACGAGCGCACAGCAGTGGCACCCGGTGCAGGCCGAGACGCCGCGCCGCGACGGCGGGGAACTCGGCATCGAGGTCGTCGGTGAGGGTGAAGATGCAGCTCACCAGCGCATCGGCGGCGAGCGCATTGCGCTCCATCAGCTGACGGATCAGCAGATCGGTGGCATCGAGGATCGCGCTCGCCTGGTTGGCCTCGACGCTATTGGCGCCACGGAGCGCGAACAGCCGCATCGGGGCCAATTCTGCCAGAGGCGGCTACGAGGCAGGGTCCGGCCCGGCGGCCGCGTCCGGCCCGAGCTCGTACACCGTCGCGCACCCAAAGTGCTTGATCGCCGTGATCAGGGACCCGAGCGTCGGCTCCAGATTGGCGTGCGGCTTGCAGCTGAAGAGCAGGAAGCGAGCCCCGGTCCGGCGCACGAAGCTCTGCGCCTGGGCGGGCGACAGCGATCCGTCGAACAGCGCATCGGCCGACAGCGACCGTGGCATGCAGTTCGGCTCTGACCACAGGCAGTCACCGACGAAGGTGTGACGGCCGGTGCGCGCCGGCACCACCTCACCGAGGTAGAACTGGGTCAGCACCCCGCCGGCGACCGGATCCTTGGCGAGGTAGGTGAGCGCGTCGCGCTCCTCGCGGGTGATGAAGTTCGCGTTGCCTGGCGTGGGATCGGTGAACTGGTGAGCCACGCCGAGCGCGTAGGCGTTGGCCGGGATCGTCGCCACCGCGATCGCGAGCCCGCCGACCAGGCGCGCCCGCGGGATTTGGCGGTGCCACTGCAACCGCTGGATCCCACCTACCGCGAGCACCGCCAGTGGCAGCGTGATCCCGTCGAAGGCATGCAGCGGCGTGGCGCTCAGCCCGGTCGCCGAGACAACGTAGATCAGCATCGCCGCCAGCGGCCAGATCCGCGACAGCAGCTCCAAAAAGCTGCGTGGACGGCCGCGGTAGCCGAGGATCGCGAACAGCGCCAGCGGCGCCGCACCCAGCGCGATCGACCCGAACGAGAACGTGTGCTTGCTCGCATTCCGCGCGAGGCCCCAGGAGATGTCGACGTGCCCGAGCACCACGTAATAGAGCAGCGGCAGCGCCGTCAGCACGACGGTGAGCACGGGCAGCGCCAGCTTGCGCAGCCCCAGGTTCTCGCGCCAGCGGACCAGCTCGGCCAGCACGATGATCACGATCATCACCTCGCCCTGCCACGGGTGCAGAGTGCTGGCAACGGCGCCGAGCAGGCCCGGCGCCCACACCAGCCGACCCTGCTTGCGCGCCTGGTCATAGCCGAGCAGCCCGAACACGATCAGCGCCAGCGCCATCAGCCCGAACGGATAGCCCCAGGACAGGAAGTCGGGCATCATGTCGCCGACGATCCCGAACGCCCCGTAGACGACGCTGAAGGAGCCAAAGAGCAACCCCAGCGTGAGCGCCGCACGGCGCGCGTAGCGACCGTCGAGGCTGCGGTTGGCCCAGGCCCGGATCGCGAAGAACGTCCCCAGCACCGCGACCGGTTTCCACAGCAGCAGCGCCAGCCACGGCGCGACCCCGAATGCGGCGATCACCCCGGAGATCGCGACCGCGGGCTGGAAGTAGTCCGACGGCGTCGGGTGCAGCACGAACAGGTTGGACGCCAGCAGGTGATGCGACGCCGATTGGATCCAGGCCAGGTACTGCATCTGATCGACGATGAAGAAGCCGTCGGTGCCGGTCCACACGCGGCCGTTGACCACCACCTGCCACAGATCGAGGACGATGACCCACAGCGACAGCGCGCCGAACAGCGACAGCAAGCCGATCTCGAAGCGATCGAGCCGGTCACGCGCAGGGCTCAGAGCGACCGGAGCGGGACCGGAAGAGCTGGTAATCAGAGGGAATTCGACTCGCACCGAAGCGACGCTAACAAGTAGTTCTGCCGACCGTCGGTCTGCTATTGGGCGAGCTTATTCTGAAGTGACTTCGAGGCCTGCCCAGCCGAGCTGGAGAGCAGGTCGATGCCGTGCTGTGAAAGGTAGATTCCCGTGGCGGGAACGAACGCGATCACCAGGAACAGCGTCAACGCCAGCGCAGCCCGCCGCAACCGAACGCTGGTGCCGAGCGCGGCCAGTGGCAGCAGCCAGATCACGTACCACGGCACCAGCCAGGCGAGGCTGGCAATCAGCGCCAGCGTCGACCATCCGGCGCCCGAGAGCCAGTCGCGCCGGCGATACACCTGATGCGCGACCACCAGCACCACGGCCACGCTGGCCACGCGCAGCAGCCCGGGGGTGCCGCCGCCGATACCGACCAGATCGCCGAACACGTTCGGAATGCTGAAGTCGGTCAGCAGCGAGCTCTGCTGGGAGAGGTTGGGGATCGAGAGACCGAACAGGGCCAGGTCGATGGCCAGCAGCGGCACCGATGCGACGGCGGCGCCCACGATCATCCGGATCCGGCGCGGCTTGTTGCGGGCGGCGACGAGCAGGAACGGCAGCAGCAGCACGGCCGTGAACTTGACGGCGACCGCCACCATCACCGCCGCGCCGGCGGCCCGATCCCGGCGCGCCAGCACCAGCGCGATCGCCCCCATCGAGGGGACCAGCATGAAGAAGTCGTTGTGAAAGCCGGCCACGGCGTAGATCAGGAAGATCGGGTTGAAGGCGACGAACACGACGGCGAACCGCGGGTCGCGCCCGAGCTGGCGTGCGCACTGCCACACCAGCGCGACGAAACCCAGGCTGACCAGCACCGTCATCAGCTTCAGCAGCCAGTAGGCGACCGGCAGCGGCAGGAACGCCAGCGGATAGCTCAGCGCGGTGAACAGCGGGCCGTACGGGCTCTTCAGGCTGTGCCAGCTGGAGAACCGAAACACGGGATCGAAGAACTCCTGCTTGATCACGTGGGTATAGGGATTGAGATGGTGCAGACCGCCCAGGCGGGAGTAGCCGAGATAGTTGAACACGTCGGTCAGCTGCAGCGGCGGGCTCAGCAGCAGGATCGCGTGCAGCGCCAGCACGCCGATCGCGATCGTGCGCATCGAGAACGTGCGAACCGACGCCAGCATCACCCCGTACGCGCCCAGCATCGCCAGCACCACGAGGCTGAACACCAGACCCAGCGTGCGCGGATTCTCGATCAGCTGCGGGATCACCAGGTGAAGCGGCCCGGCCTCCCAGCCCGGGAACGTCTGCGCGCTGCGCGGGACCAACACCGACGGGCCCGCCGCCGCGGTCGCCACGACCGCGAACGTCGCGAGAACCAGCACGGTCAGCGCCGCGCGCCCGGAGGAGCGCCCGAACCTGACTCGTAGCCGTGGCAGGGAGTCGCCGAGGCGCAGCGGCCCGAACCGGGGCAGGGTCACACTGGCGTCGGGCTGGCGCGCAGTGGCCCCGGCGGCCGACCCTGATCCGAGCGCGATCGGAGTCTCGGCTTGGCTCTGATCCGCGCGCATGCTCTGAAGATAGTGCCGCTTGACGCATTTTCCCTACCGCGGAGGGAAGTTGCGATTCTGTTAAGACTACTGGGCCCGGACCGGCCCGCTTTCCGCGCGACCGGGGGTGACTGCGGGGGCGGAGCCTCTCCGGAACGTGGTCTTCCGCGCCCAATCGGCCGGTTTCTCGCCGGTGCGTCGGGATCGGCCCACCCCCCGTGCCGCTGGCGGCAAGCCCCTCGTCACGGGCCCAACTGGGCGCAGAGATGTCCGCCCGTCTTGACCGGCGCCGAGGTGCCGCGCGCACGCGCGTCTGAACGGCCCCCGGCCGGGGCGGCCGGGGCGGTGGCACCGGTGGCGCCGGTGGCGCCGGTGGCGCCGGTGGCGCCGGTGGCCCGGGCATGCCTTATGTCGAAAACCGCGTGGCCGCGGGGCGATTTCCACCAAACCGCGACCTATACGTGCGTTTGGCCAACGATCGTCGATCGCCCGGTGCGATTCTTGACGAATTGCAGGTGGCCGGCTCGGACCTGGCGGGTCCCAAGCACGGTCGGCTACCGGGAGGACAGCCGCCCTGGGGTCCTACCTCGAGGCCGCGCCGCGACGGCCGGCCGCCCGCACGGCGGTGATCAGCTCGAGCTCCTCCGGACTGAGGCGGCGGTACTCGCCCGGCTTCAGGGCGCCCAGCTCAAGCGGGCCGAACGCCACCCGCTCGAGGCTCTGCACGCGATGCCCGACGTGCTCGCACATCCGCTTGACCTGGCGCTTACGGCCCTCGTGGATCGTCAGCTCGATCGTCCTCGGGGTCACCCTCCGCACGCGAGCGGGAGCGGTCACCCCGTCGTCAAGCTCGACCCCGCGACGCAGGGCCCGGATCACCGCGTCGGTCACCGGCGGCCCGTACAGCGCGGCTCGGTAGGTCTTGGGCACCTCGAAGCTCGGATGGGTGAGCTGGTAGGCCAGCGCACCGTCGTTGGTGAGCAGGATCAGGCCGGTGGTGTCGAGATCCAGCCGACCGACCGGGTACAGCCGCAGCTCTGACGGGATCAACGACACGACGGTGCGACGGCCCTGCGGATCGCTGGCCGTGGAGACCACGCCGGCCGGCTTGTTGACCGCGTACACCACGAGCTCGGCCGGTGTCTGCACGCGAGCGCCGTCGAGGCGGACGTCGTCGCCGGGGTCCACGCCATGGGCGGGGTCGAGCACGGTGGCGCCGTCCACGCTGACTCGGCCGGAGCGGATGATGGTCTCCGCCGCGCGCCGTGAGGCGACTCCAGCGCCGGCCAGGAACTTCGCGAGCCGCATGCGCTGTCACCATAGACAGCATGGATCTGCCGCTGCTGGCCCGCACCCTGCGGGAACTCGACGAGCCCGCCTACCGGGCCGGCCAGGTCTGGCGCTGGGCCGCTCAGGGGGCCGAATCGTTTGCGGCGATGACCGACCTGCCGCTGCGCCTGCGGGCCAGGCTGCAGGAATCCATCCCGTTCTCGAGCCTCACGCTGCACAACGAGGCCCGCGCGCGCGACGGGACGATCAAGGCGCTGCTGGTCACCCACGACGGGCGCCCGGTCGAGGCCGTGCTGATGCGCTACGGCGACGGCCGGCGCTCGCTGTGTCTCTCATCTCAGTCGGGCTGTCCGCTGACCTGCAGCTTCTGCGCCACCGGGCAGATGCGCTTCGGTCGCAACCTGACGGCGTCGGAGATCCTCGACCAGGCGCTGCACTTCCGTCGCCTCGGTCCGGTCGATCACGCCGTGTTCATGGGCATGGGCGAGCCGATGATGAACCTCGACGCGGTGCTCGAGGCGTGCCGCCGGCTGCCCGAGATCGGGATCGGCCACCGGCATACCGCGATCTCCACGGTCGGCTGGATTCCCGGCATCGAGCGGCTGGCCGCGGAGCGGATGCCGATCCGCCTCGCGCTCTCGCTCCACGCCGCCGACGAGGCGCTGCGCTCGGAGCTGATGCCGGTCAACGACCGCTATCCGCTCGCCCACGTGCTCGCCGCCTGCCGGGCCCACTACGAGCGCAAGCGGCGGATGGTGTTCGTGGAGTACGTGATGCTCGCCGGCGTCAACGATTCCTATCTGCAGGCCCGCCAGCTGGCCGAGATGCTCGACCGGCGCGTGTTCAAGGTCAACCTGATCCCCTACAACCCGACCGACTCGCCGTATGAGGGCTCGAGCCCGAAGGCGATCGAGGCGTTCCGGGCCGAGCTCGAGCGCCACGGCGTCGGCGCCACGGTCCGCCTGACCCGGGGCCGGGACATCGCCGCCGCCTGCGGCCAGCTCGCCGCGACGGCTTGACTCAGCACCCCGAGCCGGGCGGACGCGACCTGCCGGCGGTGACCGCGCAGCGGCTCACCGCCCAACTGCTGGCCGGGCCGCCGGCCCCCGACGCCCCGGCGGTGGCCCGTCGGCTGCTGGCGATCCAGGGCCAGGATCCCCGCGGCGCGCGGCTCGCGATCCGGGCGCGGACGCGCGGCCTGACGGCCGGCGACGTCGACCGCGCGCTGACTCAGGAGCGCACGCTGCTGATCACGACGCTGAACCGCGGCACGCTGCACCTGATCGCCAGCGAGGATTACCACTGGCTGCACGCCCTGACCGCGCCGCCGCTGTTCACCGCCAGCGCTCGGCGTCTGGCCCAGGAGGGCGTCACCCCCGGGGAGGCCGACCGCGGGGTGAACGTGATCGAGCGCGCGCTGGCCGACGACGGGCCGCTGACCCGCACCCAGTTGGCGCAGCGGCTCGGCCACGCCGGCGTACGGACCGAGGGGCAGGCGCTGGTGCATCTGCTGCTGCTCGCCGGTCTGCGCGGGATCACGGTGCGCGGACCGATGATCGGCCGCCAGCACGCGTTTGTGCTGGTCCGCGACTGGCTCGGGCAGCCGAAGCCGCCGGAGCGCAAACGCGCCCTGGCCGAGCTTGGGCGTCGCTATCTGAAGGGCCACGGGCCGGCGTCCGATCGCGACCTGGCGAAGTGGTCCGGGCTGCCCCTGCGCGACGCCCGGACGGCGCTGGCGTCGATCTCCTCACAGCTGTCCCCTCGCCCCGACGGTCTGGCCGAGCTCGCGCCGGGCCCGCCGGGTGATCACGCGCCGCCGCGCCTGCTCGGCTCGTTCGATCCCGTCCTGCACGGCTGGAGCACACGCGAGCCGATCCTCGGCAGCGACCCGGCGCAGATCGTGGTCGGTGGCCTGTTCCGGCCGTTTGCGCTGGTGAACGGGCGGGCCGCGGCGAGGTGGAGGTCCGTCCGGGGGGAGATCTCGATCGAGCCGTTCACCGAGGTCTCGCCCGCCGCGCTCGACGCCCTGCGCGAGGACGCGCGTGATGTCGTGCGCTTCCTGGGCTAGCCGTGGGATCCGGCATCGCCTCTGGCCGGCCCCGAAGCCCGACCGGCCGGCCGGGCCCGTGGCCGCCTGGCTCTGCCTCCAGACGATCAGGGCCGGTTCCAGACGATCAGGGCCGGTTCCAGACGATCAGGGCCGGTTCCAGACGAAGGTGACCGTCGCCATCGCCGGAAGCTCGTAGCTGAAGGCGCGGCCGCGCCAGCGGACCCCGAACTGGATCGGCGCCTTGCCGTTGTTGTAGGCCAGCAGCGCGATGCTCCCGTCCGGGTTGCGGAACGCCACGTCATCCAACCCTGGTGTCACCACGTTGACGCCCGGGCGTGGGTAGACGTAGGAGACGAAATGTCCCGCGGAGATCCGTTGGGCCCCTGGCAACACGAACGCGCTGGCCTGACCCAGCTGGTAATAGGCCCGGTTCAGGGACACCGCCCCGGTCTGGGGGTCGATCACGGCCAGCCCGACGCAGCCCTCACAGCCGTGGTTGGGCAGCTCCGCCGGCCCCCCGGTGGGATCGAGCGCCAGATTCCAGAGCGAGACGGTGCTCGCCCACTCACGCAGCGATGAGATCACGATCTCGGACATCGGGGTGGGCGAGATCAAGCCCGGCGAGCATTCATCGACGATCTCGTCCAGGCGCGGAGCGAGGCGGTGAAATTCGCCCATCGACCCGGGTGAGCCGTAATAGCAGTGCCACGCCAGGCCGGCCAGGTCGCTCCCGGCCCGCCCGAACGCGGAGCTGCTGACGTAGTCGGTGTTCGGCCCCCAGCCGAGGTCGCCGGCGTAGATCTTGGTCCTCAGACCGGCTCGGCCCAGGGCGGGCTTGAGGTCCTGCACGATCCAGTTCGCCGCGCTCGGCGCCGAGAGGTTCAGCCCCGGATACAGCGTCGGGATCCCGGGTTCGTTTCCCGGCGTGACGGCGCCGATCGACACTCCGGCCTTGGCGTAGGCGCGAATGAACTTCACGAAGTACCGAGCCCAGGGCCGGTAGGCCGAGCCCCGCAGCGTCCCCAGGTTGCCGCCGTTCTGAAGCGAATCGTTGCCCTTCATCCAGGCCGGCGGCGACCACGGGTTGGCGAGCAGCTCAGCCCCGGGGTTCAGCGCGCGCACCTGGCGCAGCGCGGGGAGGATGTAGCCCTGGTCATGGGAAATCGAGAAATGCGTCAGGCCGGGGTCGGAGTGACCCGGCGCCAGGTCGTCATAGGTGTAGGGGTGGCCGGTGTGGGTGAAGTCCGAGGCCCCCATCGGCACGCGCAGGAAGTTCAGGCGGATGCCGCCGGCGCCGAACAGCTCACTCATCAGCTCATTGCGCGCCGCGGCGGAGATCTTGCGCTCGATCAGCCATGCCGCGGTGTCGGTCATCGCTCCCCCGAACCCCTGCACCCGCTGAAAGCGGACGCCGGCGTTGACAGCGATCATCGGCCCGCGGCCCGCGGCGGCGCCGCCGAAGGTCAGGTCGGGCAACCGAGTCAATGCCTGGGAGAGATCGGCGTTGGTCTGCACGACCTCGGCGTCATAGGGGCTCACCGATTGCGCCAGGCCGCGCGCAGGAGCGCCCACGAGCACGAACACCGCCACCAGCAGGCAGATCGTGGCGCCGAGCAGCGCCCGGCAGCGGCCGGACAGGGTCTGAAAAAGCAGCTTCATGTCAGGACGTTCCGTGCTGGGCCCGGCCGGACCAGCGTGGCGCCATTAAGCTAGCGCGGGTCCGCGATCGGCACGCCGGTCGGCGTCAGGCGCCGGCGCGCGCCTCGCCGGCGCGCAGCAACCGCTCGCGCAGCTCCTCCTCGAGCTCGGGCGGGGGATCGAAGCCCTCGATCCCGGGGAGCTCGTCGAGCGAGCGCAGCCCGAACAGCTTCAGAAACAGCTCCGTGGTCCGGTACAGCACGGCGCCGAACGGGGAGCGCCCGCCCTCTTCGATGATTCCGCGCTCCAGCAGCGTCGCCGCCGCCGACTCGGCGCTGACTCCCCGGATGCGGGCGATCTCCGGTCGTGAGACCGGCTGCAGATAGGCGACGATCGCCAGCGTCTCCGCCTGCGCCGGGGTCAGCGAGGGCGTGCGCGGCCGGCTCAGCAGCCGCCGGGCGGCCGGCTCGGCGTCGGGATGGCTGGTGAGCGTGAAGCCGCCGGCCAGCTCACGGACCACGAACCCACGTCGCTCGAACTCATAGTGCTCACGCAGCCGCTCGAGCGCCGTCATCACCTCATACGGCTCGGCGTCCGCCGCCTCCGCCAGCGCCGCCGGCGCGACCGGCTCGGCGCTCAGGAACAGCAACGCCTCGATCGTGCGCTCAAGCTCCTCGGTCATGCCACCCGCTCCTGTGGGTGGCGCCGCAACGCCGACACCTCGATTTCCGCGAACGGCTCGTCCTGGGTCCAGGTCGCCTCCCCCTGCTTGTAGAGCTCGAGCAGCGCGTACAGCGTGACCGCCACCGTCACCCGGTCCGAGCGGGCGACGGCCTCGGAGAACGTGAACCGACCGCGGGCCAGCCAGGCGCGCAGGTGGGCCAGCCGCTCGGCCACCGTCACCTTGGCCACGGTCATGTGGCGCACGTCCACCGGCGGCGGGAGCGTCAGCAGGTCCCCGATCGCCGCAGCCAGCAGCGCCGGGTCGTACACCGCGCTGGCGTCGTCCAGCGTCGCCTTGCGCAGCTGCGGCGGCAGCGGCGCGGAACGGAAGCGGTGGCCCTGCTCGCCTTCGAGGCGGTCCCGCAGGTGCGCGGCGGCAGCGCGATAGCGGTGCGCCGACAGCAGCCGCGCGAGCAGCTCCTCGGCGGCCTCCCCCGGATCGAGGTCGACCTCCTCGATCTCCTCCCCTGGGAGCAGGAGCCGCGACTTCAGCTCCAGCAGCGCGGCGATCAGGACCAGGAACTCGGTCGCGGCCTCGAGGTCCAGCTCCCCCCGGCGCTCCAGGTGATCGATGTAGGTGATCACCACGTCGGCGAGGTCGACCTCGAGCAGATCGACCTCCTCGCGGAGGATCAACGTCAGCAGAAGATCGAAGGGACCCGCGAACACGTCGAGGTCGAGCTCGAGATCTACGAGAGCCACGATGCAGACGTTATCCACGCGGCCGGACCGCTCCGACCCCCATCGCCCCGCGGACGTCGCTCAGAGTCTCGGACGCGATCGCGCGGGCCTTGTCCGCGCCCTCGGCGAAGATCCGCTCGAGCCCCCCCTCGTCGCTGCGGAGCTCGGAGTAGCGCTCGCGCACGGGCGTCAGGTAGTCGACCACCGCATCGGCCACCGCTGACTTGAAGGACCCGTACCCGGAGCCGGCGAACTCGCTCTCGATCTCGTCACAGCTCGATCCACGAACCGCGGCGAGGATCTCGATCAGGTTCGAGATACCGGGCTTGTCGGGCGAGTGGACCACCTCGCTGCCCGAGTCGGTCACCGAGCTGCGGAACTTCTTGAGCACCGCGGCGGGCTCGTCGAGCACGTACACCGTCCCCTGCGGGGTGCTCCCGGTGGTCGACATCTTGCGCTCGGGGGACTGGAGGTCCATGATCCGCGCGCCGATCTCCGGGATCCGGACCTCCGGCACGACCAGCGTGTCACCGAAGCGCGCGTTGAAGCGCTGGGCGATGTCGCGCATCAGCTCGACGTGCTGGCGCTGATCCTCGCCCACCGGGACCTCGGTGGCTCGATAGGCGAGCACGTCGGCGGCCATCAGCACCGGATAGGTGAACAGGCCGGCCGAGACCAGCTCGCGCTGGCTCCCGGACTTGTCCTTGAACGCGTGCATCCGGTTGAGCTCCCCGAACGAGGTGACGCTCGACAGCAGCCACGCCAGCTCGGAGTGCTCGAGCACGTCGCTCTGGCGAAAGAAGATGCACCGGGCCGGATCCAGGCCGGCCGCCAGCAGGGTCGCGGCGGTGTCGTAGACCGATTCGCGCAGCCCCGCCGGCTCGTAGGGAACCGTGGTGGCGTGCAGATCGACCACGCAGTAGATCGCCTCGCCACGATCCTGGCCGGCGACGTACTGGGTGATCGCGCCGATGTAATTGCCCAGGTGCTTGCGCCCGGTGGGCTGGATCCCGGAGAAGATGCGCACTTATCGCGCGAGGCTACTTGGCCAGCGCGCCCGCGGCTCGATCAGCGCCGCCGACGGCTCGGCCGGCCCTGGCGCGCTCGCTTGTCAGCAGCCATGCTGCGACGATCCCGCCGATGGCGCCGCAGGCGTGTCCCTGCCAGGAGACCCCGGTATGGGGCACCAGGCTCGATATCAGCGCCCCGCCCCACACCACGCCGACCACCACACCGACCAGTATCTCGAGCGCGCTGCGGTCGAATACCCCCCGCGTGAGCAGATAGGTGGCGTAGCCGAACACGACCCCGCTGGCCCCGACGGTGACCGTCCCGGCGGGCGCGATCAGCCACGTCCCGAGGCCGCCGATGACGATCACGATGAGCGTCACCAGCGCCAGCTTGCCTGCACCCCGCAACGCGATGATCACGCCCATGAAGACGAGCGGGATCGTGTTGTCGATCAGGTGCGGGTAGAAGCTCGTATGCAGGAAGGGCGCGGTGAAGATGCCCCACAGGTGACCGAAGTTGCGGGGGTAGATCCCGTCGGAGTCCAGGCGATTGGAATCAACCGAGTTGATCACCTCGACCAACCACATCAGCGCGACGATGCCGACCAGCAGCGTCAGCCCCTCGCGCGACTTGCGGGTGGAGTCGGAGTTGAGGGCTGCAGAGCGCACGCTCATAGGATGGCAGGTAGCGCAGCGCTTCCGCCCGGCCCGAGGCGGATGCTTGCACAACTCTTACGAGAGCACCGCCAGCGCCACGGCCAGCGCGACCTCGGCCCGCTGGGCCAGGGCATCCCGGAGCACGAACTCCCCCGGCGTGTGCGCACCCCCGCCACGGGGCCCAAGGCCGTCCACGGTCAGCGCGATCGAGTCGGCAAAGTGGCTGGCATCGCTGGCGCCGCCGCGGGGCACCCCGGCGATCGGCCGTCCCAGCCGTTGCGAGGCGTCGGCGATCAGGGCCGCGGTGGCGGCCCGGGAGTCCATGCCGGGCCAGCGACGTTCCATCCGCGTCTGCAGACGGACCCCGTCGAGCTCGGGCGTCACCGAGGCCAGGACCGGCTCGAATGCCTCCAGTCGACGAGCGCGCAGGTCGAAGATCAGCTCGCCCGCGGCGGGGACGACGTTGAATGCGTCTCCCGAGCGGATCACCGTCGGCACCACGCTCAGCTGCTCGGCGCCGCTGGGGTCGTGCAGCGCGGCGAGCGCCCCCGCGGTCTCAGCCAGCGCCAGCAGCGCATTGCGGCCGTGGTCGGGAGCGCTGCCCGAGTGCGCGGCCCGGCCGGCCGCCGTGACCCGGAGCGTGCCGGCCGCCTTGCGGCGCACCACCACGCCCTCCTCCCCCGCCGCGGTCCGCTCGCCCGCCTCGAAGCACAGGCAGGCGTCGTAGCCCCTGAACCGCGCCGCGTGCACGAACGGTGCGGTTCGCCACTCCTCGTCGGTCACCAGCAGCACCGCCAGCTCGGCGAAGCGCTCGGGGCGGCGCGCCAGCGCCCGCGCGACCCCCAGCGACAGCACCACGCCGCCCTTCATGTCGGCGGTCCCCGTGCCGTAGAGCCGCTCCCCGTCGCGACGCAGCGGCTGGTGGGCGTCATGGCCGATGACCGTGTCGACGTGTCCCAGCAGCATCAGCCGGCGCCGGCCGCTCCCGGACACCGTGGCGATCAGGTCCGGCGCGCTGCCCGGCGTCGAGCACTGCGGTCGCTCGGTGCGGGCTGGCTCGGGTAGCAGCGCGGCGCAGACCGCGAGTGCGCGCTCGGCCCCCTCGACGTCCCCGGACGGCGATGAGATGTCGACCAGGCGGGCGAGCTCGGCTTGGGCTCGAGCGCCGATCGCAGCCGCCTCGCGACCGATCTCCCTGTCGCCGGCCGAGCTCACGCCGCCGCCGCCGGAGGCTCGTCTGCGGTAAACGTGAATCGCATCGCCAGAGCCTAGAACGCCGTGTCCGGCGCACCCCCGCATGGATAAGCCGCCGCGGGGTATAACTCCGATGCCATCACCGCTCAGACCGGAGAGGAGGAGCCCGATGTCGACCGCTGATGTGGCCGCCGGACCCGAGCGCTCCGCCGGCCGCCCCGAGCCGGCCCGGTTGGCCCGAGGAGTCCTGTCGAGCTTTGACATCGCCGCGGCGACGCTGGCCAATATCGCGCCGGCGATGAGCTTCTTCTTCGGGTTCGCCACGATCGTGACGGCATCGGGCATCGCGGCGCCGCTGACGGTGATCGCCGCCGCGATCGCCATCGCCCTGCTCGGGAACACCCTCAGCCAGTTCTCCCGCTCGCAACCGTCCACCGGCTCGTTCGTGACCTTCATCGGCCGCGCGCTCGGCGGATACGCGGCCGTCGTCACGGCCGTCGTCCTGTGCGTCGGTTACATCATCGCGGTCGCCGCGGTGGTGGCGATATCCGGGGGCTTCACCCACACGCTGCTCGAGCACTACCTGAGCATCAACATCCCCTGGCAGCTTCTCACCGCGGTCCTGACCCTCGGCGCGTTGGTCCTGATCGTCGGTGGCGCCAAGCCTTCGACGAAGGTGGCGGCGGTCTTCTTCTTGTTCGAGCTGGTGCTTCTGCTGGCGATCGCGATCGCGCTGCTGATCCAGCACTCTGGCCACATCAACCTGCAGCCGTTTGATCCCTCCAACCTTCACAACGGCTTCTCGGGGCTGTCACTCGGCTTTCCGCTCGCCGTGTTCCTGTTCGTCGGCTGGGAGAACTCGGCCGCGATGGCCGAGGAGACCGCG
The DNA here is from genome assembly GCA_963792735.1 of uncultured Solirubrobacterales bacterium. GTDB lineage: Bacteria > Actinomycetota > Thermoleophilia > Solirubrobacterales > Solirubrobacteraceae > Palsa-465. Next base: position 545,744 of record CAWBXK010000003.1, read on the forward strand.
AATCCACGCGCCAGCGTGTCGCGGGCGATCTTCATGAGCATCGCGCTGGTCGCGGTGGTGTACGTGTTCCTCGCCTACGCGACCGTGGTCGGCTTCAACGATCACGGCGCCGCCTTGACCGGCGCCAGTGTCCCGTTCATCACCGCGGCCGGTGGCGTGGCCAGCTTCCTCGCCTTCCTGGCCTATCTGGCCGGTTTCACGTCGATCTGCTCGAGCCTGATCTCCGCCACCAACTCGCAGGCCCGGATCATCTTCAGCTCCGGGCGCGAGGGCCTGCTCCCGTCGGTCACCGGCCGCCTCACCGAGCGCGGCCGGACGCCGTGGGTCGCCTTCCTGGTCTACCTGGGGCTGGCCCTGGGGCTCACCTACGTATTCGGATGGAACACCGACCCGGTCACCTTCTTCGGCGAGATCGCCACGCTGGGGACGATCCTCATCGCCCTCACCTATCTGGTCGCCAACCTGGCGCTGCCGGTCTACTTCCGCCGCTTTCACGCCGATCAGTTCTCGCCGCTGAAGCATCTGGTGATGCCGCTGCTGGGTGCGGCGGCGATCGCTTATCCGCTCTATGAGTTGGTCAAGCCGGGACAGCCGGCGCCGTTTGACAAGTACCCACTGATCGCGCTGGCCGTGCTCGTGGTGGCGCTGGTCTACGCCGGCGTCGTCTACGGGCGAGACCGGACGCTCGGAGAGCGGGTCGGCTCGATCGTCGCCGACGCTGATTAGCTGACGGGCGCAGCGTCAGAGCGGCTGCCGGACCACCGGCCGCCGCGCCGCGGCTGCCTCGTCGAGTCGGCGCACCGGCGTGGTGTGCGGGGCGCCGCGGGCGATCTCGGGGTCGGCCCGGGCCTCGCGCAGGATCTCGGCCATGATCATCGCGAACCGGTCCAGGGTCTCCTTGGTCTCGGTCTCGGTCGGCTCGATCAGCAGAGCCTCGTCCACCAGCAGCGGGAAGTAGACCGTCGGCGGGTGCACGCCGTGGTCCAGCAGCCGTTTGGCCAGGTCAAGCGTCCTGATCTTCAGCTCCTGCTTCATCGGTGCGCCCGACAGCACGAACTCGTGCATGCAGAGGCGCTCGTAGGCGGCGGGCAGATACTCCAGCACGCCTTCCTGCCGAAGCCGGGCCAGCAGGTAGTTCGCGTTCAGCACGGCGGTCTCGGAGACGTCACGCAGGCCCGCGGCGCCGAGCGAGCGGATGTAGGCATAGGAACGGACGAACACGCCGTAGTTGCCCTGGAAGCCGCGCAGCCGCCCGATCGACCTCGGGCGGTCGTAGTCAAGGTCGTAGCGGGGCTCGGGGAGCCCGATCGGATCCGGCTCCCGGCGCACCACCTGAGGCCGCGGCAGGAACGGCTCGATCCGGTTTGAGACGGCGATCGGACCGGCGCCGGGGCCACCGCCGCCGTGGGGCTGGGTGAAGGACTTGTGCAGGTTGAAGTGCACGATGTCGAAGCCCATGTCGCCGGGACGGCAGATGCCCATGATCGCGTTCAGGTTGGCGCCGTCGTAATAGAGGGTGGCGCCCACGTCGTGGACGATCCGGGCGATCTCCTCGATCCGCGGCTCGAACAACCCCAGCGTCGACGGGTTGGTCAGCATCAGGCACGCCACCTCGTCGTCGGCGTGGCGGCGCAGGTCCTCCACGTCGACGTTGCCGTGCTCGTCAGTGCCGATCTTGACCACCTCGTAGCCGGCCATCGTGACCGTCGCCGGATTGGTGCCGTGCGCGGTGTCGGGCGTCAGCACCTTGGTGCGGTGCTCGCCCCGATCCTCGTGGAAGGCGCGCGTGAGCAGCACGCCGGCCAGCTCGCCGTGCGACCCGGCCGAGGGCTGCAGTGAGACGTGCGGCAGGCCGGCGATCTCCCCCAGGGCCAGCTGCAGGCGCCACATCAGCTCGAGCGCACCCTGGGCCCGGGCGGGATTCTGGAGCGGATGGAGCTTGGCGTGCCCCGGCAGCGCCGCGACCCGCTCGTGGAGCTTGGGGTTGTGCTTCATCGTGCACGAGCCGAGCGGATAGAAGCCGGTATCGAGGTCGAAGTTGCGCTTGGACAGACGGTTGTAGTGGCGCACGATCTCGGGCTCTGACACCTCGGGGAGCCGGGGCGGATGCTCCCGGCGCAGAGCCGGGGCGAGCAGCTCGTCCAGCGGGCGCCTCGGGACATCGAGCTCCGGCGCCACGAACGCCCGGCGGCCTGATTTGGAACGCTCGAAGATCGTCAGCTCGTCGTCGGCCGCGGCGATCATGCCGGTTCGCCGCGCCTGCTCGTCGACCGCGCTCACGCCTGCACCCGCTCATACATGCGACCGCGCTCGGCGCCGACCGCCGCGTCGATGGCCGCGGCGAGCCGGTCGATGTCGGCCTTGGTCCGGCGTTCGGTGATCGCCACCAGGAGCCCGTTGCCGTACTCGGGGTAGTCCCGGGAGAGCGGGTAGCCGGGATTCACGCCCTGCTCCAGGCAGCGCTCGATGACCCGATCGACGGGCAGGTCGAGCGTGACTGCGAACTCGCGCACCACGGGCTGGTCGTGCAGCGCCTCGACACCGTCGATGGCATTCAGACGCTCGCGCGCGTAGGCGGTGCGCTGCAGCATCAGCTCGGCGAGCTCGACGATCCCGCGCCGCCCCAGCCAGCTCAGGTAGATGACCCCGGCCAGCGCATTGAGCGCCTGGGCGGTGCAGATGTTGGAGGTCGCCCGTTCACGGCGGATGTGCTGCTCGCGGGTCTGCAGCGTGAGCACGAACCCGCGCTTGCCGTCGAGGTCACGCGTCTCACCGGCGATCCGGCCCGGAATCCGCCGGATCAACGCCTCCGTGGCGGCGAAGAAGCCAAACGAAGGTCCACCGAAGTCGAGCCGGTTGCCGAGCGTCTGGCCCTCGCCGATGGCGATGTCGACGCCGCATTCCCCGGGGGAGCGCAGGAGCGCCAGCGGGATCGGGTCACACGAGCAGATGGCGAGCGCTCCGGCCTCGTGTGCGACGGCCGCCAGCGACTCGAGGTCCTCCACCGCGCCGAGGAAGTTCGGTTGCTGGACGATCACCGCGCTGACGTCGCCGTCGAGCGTCGGAAGCTCGGTGCGGCCATCGCGCAGCGGCGCCTGAACCACGTCCATGTCCCAGCCGCGCGCGAGCGTCTTCAGTGCTTCCCGCGCGTGCGGGTGCACGCCCGCGGAGATCACGAAGCGCCGACGGGGCGCGGCCAGCTTGGCCACGTAGCCGGCAGCGGCGACGGCGCTCGGACCCTCGTACACCGAGGCGTTGGAAACGGGCAGCCCGGTCAGCTCGCTGATCGCCGTCTGGTACTCGAACATCGCCTGCAGCCCACCCTGGGAGACCTCGGGCTGGTAGGGCGTGTAGGGCGTCAGGAACTCCGAGCGGCTGGTGATCGAGTCCACCAGCGCCGGTACGTAGTGGTCGTACATCCCGGCGCCGAGAAACGACAGCTCGTCCTCGGTGCTCGTGTTACGGGCGGCGAGCGCGCGCAGCTCGTCATAGACCTCCTGCTCGGAGAGCCCGCGATCGAGGGCCAGCGGGCCGCGCAGGCGCAGCGATTGCGGAACGTCGGCGAACAGCGCTTGGATCGAGTCGACGCCGATCGCCGCGAGCATCTCGCCGCGGTCTGAGTCCGTGGCTGCCGTGTAGCGACTCACGTGAGCGTCGCCTCGTAGGCGCTGGCGTCCAGCAGCGTTTCCTGCTCAGCGGGGTCGGAGAGCTTGACCTTGATCAGCCAACCCTCCCCGTAGGGATCCTCGTTGATCGTCTCGGGCTTGTCGACGAGGACGTCGTTGACTGCCACGACCTCCCCCGACAGGGGTGAGATGACGTCCGAAACCGCTTTGACGGACTCGACCTCGGTATACGGGGCGTCCTTGGACACCTGCGTGCCGATCTGAGGCGGATCGAAGAACACGACCTCGCCGAGCGAGTCCTGCGCGTACCAGGTGATCCCGAAGGTGGCCTCCTCTGGGTGGGTCGGATCGACTCGCGCCCAGTCGTGCTCAGGGTGGTACAGCAGATCCTCCGGGTAGCTGGGATCGGCCACGAGTTCAGGACTCCTTTCGGTAGATGGGTTTGGGGCACACAACCGCCGTGCGGGTGGTGCCCCGCACGTCGATGTCCAGGGGCTCGCCGGGGTCGGTGCGGTCGGCCGCGACGTAGGCCATTCCGATGCCGCGGCGCAGGCACGGCGAAAACGTCCCGCTGGTGACCTCGCCCCCGCCGGCGATCGAATTGCCCTGACGCGCGATGCCCGGGCCCTTCATGGTGAACGCCACCAGCTTCTGCTGCGGGCCATGGGCGCGCTCCCGGGCCACCTCGCCCGAGCCGATGAAGCCGGTCTGCTCGCGACAGCACCACCCCAGCCCCGCCTCGATCGGGCCGCGCTCCGGCACCAGGTCGTTGCCGTAGAGATGAAGGCAGGCCTCCAGCCTGAGCGTGTCCCGCGCGCCGAGACCGGCCGGGGTCGCCCCGGCGGCGACCAGCGCGTCCCACACTCGCGGGGCCTGATCAGGCTCGAGCAGCAGCTCGGCTCCGTCCTCGCCGGTGTAGCCGGTTCCGCAGACCAGCATCGGGACGCCGGCCACCGTGCGCTGGCAGAAGTGCATGCGCGGCGGCAGCGAGCCATCGGCCAGCCCGGTGAGCAGCGCCCGCGCCCCGGGCCCTTGGACCGCCAGCATCGCGAAGTCCAGGCGCCGATCGAGCACGTCGACGTCAAATTCGCGACCGTGGCGCTGAAACCAGGCCAGATCGCGCACATGGTTGGCGGCGTTGGTGACCGTCAGGAAATGGCATTCGGCCAGCCGATAGGTGATCAGATCGTCGATCACTCCGCCGGCCTCGTTGCACATCAGGCTGTACTGCGCGCCGCCCTCGGGGAGCCGGCGCAGGTCGTTGGTCAGCAGCCGCTGCAGCAGCGCGAACGCTCCGGGGCCCTTGGTCTCGATCTCGCCCATGTGGGAGACATCGAACACGCCCACCTCGTGGCGGACGGCCAGGTGCTCCTCCCGGATGCCCTGGTACTGGATCGGCATCTCCCAGCCGGCGAACGGGACGAGCTTGGCCGCGGCGGCCAGGTGGCTTTGGTGTAGGGGGCTGCGCTGGAGGGTCTCGGCGACCGAAGTCACTGGCTGGAGGCTAGTACAAGCCTCCGCTGGCCCCGCGCCGGCAGCGGCTTGCGCCGGGGTTCCGCCGCACGAGACGGACCCGCGAGAAATCGCGGCGTAAACGCCGCCAGGCGTTCACCTTGGTCAGCGGTTCTTCAAGAACGACGGGATGTCGATCTCGTCGTCGCCGATCTCCAGCGAGGAGCGCTGTCGGTCGTCCATCGTGACGTCGCGATCGCGACGCTCGCGGCGGGTCGTCTCCCGGGCCGTGGTGGGGCTCCGGGACCCGTGGTCAAAGCCGGTCGCGATCACCGTGACCCGGACATCGTCGCCCATGGCGTCGTCGATCACGGCCCCGAAGATGATGTTGGAGTTGGTGTCGGCGGCGCCCTGGACGATCTCGGCCGCCTCGTTGACCTCGAACAGGCCCAGGTCGTGCCCGCCCGTGATGTTCAGCAGGATCCCCATCGCCCCCTCCACGGACTCCTCCAGCAGCGGCGAGGAGATCGCGACCTTGGCCGCTTCGGCCGCCCGGTTCTCACCGGCGGCGGTGCCGATCCCCATCAGGGCGCTGCCGGCGTCGTGCATGATCGTGCGCACGTCGGCGAAGTCAAGGTTGATCAGGCCGGGGATCGTGATCAGGTCGGTGATCCCCTGCACCCCCTGGCGCAGCACGTTGTCGGCCTCGCGGAACGCATCGAGGATCGTGGTCCGCCGTTCGACGATCGAGAGCAGTTTCTCGTTCGGGATCACGATCAACGTGTCGACGTTCTCGCGCAGGCGCTGGATGCCCTCCTGCGCCTGACGCGCGCGCTGGGTTCCCTCGAACGAAAATGGGCGCGTCACCACGCCGACGGTCAGGGCGCCGATCTCATTCTTGGCGATCTCGGCGATCACCGGGGCCGCGCCGGTTCCGGTGCCGCCGCCCTCGCCGGCGGTCACGAACACCATGTCGGCGCCCTTCAGCGCCTCCTTGATCTCGTCACGCGACTCGGCCGCCGCGCCGTGGCCCATCTCCGGATTGGACCCGGCGCCCAGGCCCTTGGTGAGCTCGTGGCCGATGTTCAGCTTGATGTCGGCGTCGCACATGGCCAGCGCCTGCGCGTCGGTGTTGCAGGCGACGAATTCGACGCCTCGCAGTCCGGCATCGACCATCCGGTTGACGGCGTTGGTGCCGCCGCCGCCGACGCCGACCACCTTGATGACTGCCAGATAACTTCCGCTTTCCATGTGTGTCGTCCGACCCTCTAGTTAGGGTTGAGAGTTTGAGCTCGTTCCTACGAAACAAGCAGTTTGGCACGTTATGGCCTGACGATGCGAGAAGTCAACGCGCGGCGTCGTTCGCAACGAACGTTGCAGAAGAGGGAAGTCTCGATTGCGGTCGTAGTGTTGCCCGGCGACCTAGGGTAAAGCTCCAGTTGAGGGTTAGGGCGAGGGTTTCCTCGCCAGGCGGTCAGCGCCACCCGACGCTGGCTTCATCCTCCCGCCGTGCCGGTCCCGGTCGGCACGGTCGAACCCGTCGGCGCCGCCCCGGTGGCGACGGGGGCGGTAGCGGTCCCGGCGGGGGCGGTCGCCGTCGCGGCGGTCGCCGGGGTCGTGGTGGCGGGCGGGGTGGCAGAGGTGGTGGTCGCAGAGGCGCCCGAGGTCCCCGCGGCGCCCGAGGCGCCCGACGTCCCCGAGGCCGCCGATGCAGCCGCCGTGGCCGTGTCCGAGCCAACCCCCGCCGCCGGCCGGCTCGGATCCGTGACGTCGATGTACACCGCTGCGGCCGAGCCCGGATCGGCCAGCACGTCGGTGACCGCCGTCCACTTGAGCCCCAGCTGGCGCGAGTCGCCGAAGTAGAGATTCGGCCCGTTGCGCAACTGCGCCACGAGGCCGTGGGCCGCCCCATCGGATACCTGACTCACCTTCGCCAATAGCTGATACGGCGCGGCGGCGAGCAGTCGCGCTTCGGTGAGGGCGTAGCCGGTCAGGTGCGTCCCCCCCGGCGGCAGCCCGAGCGAGATCGTCGGCAGCGAGGACGTGGGGCCGACGTCGTGCAGCAGGGTGCCGTCACCGGAGACCGCCGTCCGGCGGCCACCCGCCACGACGATCGCCACCGGGACCTGCTCCACGACCTGGATCCGCATGCCGTGCGGGAACTGCGTCTGGACCTGCAGGCGCTTGACCACCGGATACGGGCCGACCGCCGTCTGCAGCTGGCTCATCTGCACGTCCAGCGTGGTCATGTTGCGCGCGGCCGCCACCAGGGCGGAGCGGATCTGGGCCGCGTCGGGACCGCTGGCGCCCGAGACGCGCACACGCTGGACGGCGACCAGCGAGGAGTCCCGCACCCACAGCCATCCGCCCACCAGCCCGGCGATCACCACCAGGAGCACGAGCAGAGCCCGCGGACCCGGACGACGGATGCCGATCCCGCCGCGGCGGCCCCGGGCGCCGCGGGGCCGCCGCGCCGTGGCGGGACGTGAGGCGCGCCGGCGCAGAGCCGGCTGCGAACGGCCACCGCCGATCGTCATCCCCGGCCCCAATCGCTGGGAAACGCCACCGGGCCGAGCGCCTGCACCTCCGGCTCGAGCTCGACGCCGAACCGCTCGCGAACCCGGCGTCGCCCCTCGTCCATCAGCGCCACCACGTCGGCGGTGGTGGCATCACCGTGGTTCTCGACGAAGTTGGCGTGCTTGTCGGAGAAGCTCGCCCCTCCGATCCGTAACCCGCGGCAGCCGGCCGCCTCCAGTAGCTGGCCGGCGCTGCGACCGTCGGCCCGCGCGTCGCTGGGATTCTTGAACGTCGATCCGAACGTCTTGATGCCCGACGGCTGAGCCTCCTTACGCCGGCGGCGCATCTCCGCCAGCGTCCGCTTGACCTCGTCCGCGGAGGCCGGTTGCAGCGAAAATAGAGCGCGCGCGACCACCTCCCGCGAACCCAGGGCCGACCGGCGGTAGGAAAAGCCGAGCTGCTCGGGCGCCCGGCGCTCGGTGCCATCGGCGCTGACCACGTCGACCCACTCAAGGGCCCGCGCCAGCTCGCCGCCGTACGCGTTGGCGTTCATCCGCACCGCCCCGCCGACAGTGCCGGGGATGTTGACCCCGAACTCGATTCCGCTGAGCCCCGCCCTGGCCGCCCGCGCCGAGACGGCGGGCAGGCGCGCCCCGCCGCCGCACCTGATGCGCGTGCCGTCAAGTTCGATCTCGCTCAGCTCCTGGTCAAGTTTCACGACTAGTCCGCGGACGCCGGCGTCCGCCACCAGCAGGTTCGACCCCGACCCGACGACCCCTACCTCGAGCCCTTCCCCGTCGGCCCAGGCCAGCAGAGCCTCCAGCTCAGAGACCGTGCCGGCGCGGGCGAACAACTCGGCGGGGCCGCCGGTCCGGATCGTGGTCAGGCGCGCGAGGGGGTACCCCGGCTTGACGCCGGCGGGGCGAGGGGACATCGAGCGGAGGGTAGAAGGAGGGGCGGCGGTCCCGGTCGCTTCAGGCGGCTGCGGCGCGGCCAAGCGCCGTGCGAAGCTTGATGGGGGCTTCCTAGGTGACCAGCGTGCGGGCGAAGTCGGTGATGTCGCCGGCGCCCATCATCAGGCAGATGTCGCCTGGCCTCAGTATCTGTTGCAGAAAGGCGCCCGCCGGTTGGAATCCCGGCATCCAGGCGACGGGACGGCGGGGTGGGGCGTCCGCCGCCGCGGCCGCGATCAGATGTCCGTCGACGCCCGGATAGTCGGCGGCCCGCTCCCGCGCGGGATAGACGGGCAGCACCACCACCAGGTCGGCGCCCGCCAGCGCGGCCCCGAAGCGCTGCGCCAGCGCGCGGGTGCGCGAGAACAGGTGCGGTTGGAAGACGGCCACGACTCGCTTGGGGGCCAGCGTTCGGGTGGCGGCGATGACCGCGGCGACCTCGGTCGGATGGTGGGCGTAGTCGTCGTATACGGTCGCGCCACCCGCCGTCTGGCCCACCCATTCCAGGCGCCGGCGGGCGCCGCGAAAGTCGGCCAGGGCGCCGGCGGCCAGGGTGGGGTCGGCTCCGGCCAGCACGCAGGCGGTGAGCGCCCCCGCGGCGTTGACGGCGTTGTGGGCGCCGGGGACGCTGAGGCGGACCTCGGTCCCGCGCCATCGAAAGCGCGAGCCGTCGGCGCCGAGTTCGGCATCGGCGGCGTCGTACGGGACCGCCCCGGGCGGACACAGGGCTCGCAGGGCGGGTCGATCCCAGACCACGGCGCGATCTCCGGCCCGGGCCATGAAGGTGCGGAAGGTCTGCTCGAGCTCGAGCCGGGAGGAGTAGGTGGCATGATGGTCGAGTTCGGCGTTGGTAAGGATCGCGATCTCCGGATCGAGCTTCAGCAGCGACCGATCGGACTCATCGGCCTCGATCACCACCCACTCGCCGGTCCCCCAGCCCGCGTTGGAGCCGGTGGAGCGCAGCTCGCCGCCGACCACGTAGGACGGATCGAGACCGGCCCCGCGGAGCGCGTGCACGGCCATCGCCGCGGTGGTCGTCTTACCGTGGGTGCCGGTCACGGCCAGGCAGCGCCGAAGCCGCGCGATCTCGGCGAGCAGGTCGGCTCGGTGCAGCTCGGACCCGGCGCTGCGCCGCTCGGGGTTCTCGGCCGGAATCGCCGACGAGTAGACGACCTCGGCGCCGGCCGGCACGTTGGCTGCGCAATGCCCGATCGCCGGCTCGATGCCCGCGGCGCGCAGCCGCTCGGTGTAGCTGGACTCGGCGCGATCAGAGCCCGTCACCTGAGCTCCGAGCGCTCGCGCGATCAGCGCCAGCCCGCTCATCCCGGCGCCGCCGATGCCGACGAAATGCAGCCGGCGCCCCGCCCAGTCCGAGGGGTTCGCGTGCTCCTGGCCGAACGACAACTACCCCTCCTCGCTGAGATCTTTCGCCGCGTCGAGGCTATAGGACGGGTTGCGGGCTCGCGTCCGAGTGGGATGCATGACATGATTCCGGCTATGCGCATGGGGCGTCAGCTTTGGCTAATCGGATCATTGGTGCTGCTGGGGTGCCTCGCGCTCGGCGTCGCCGCTGCCGCCGGCACGCCGGTCCGCGCCCGCACCGCCGGCGCCCAGCAGTGCCCCGAACCCTCGGCCACGCGTGATCCGTCCAACCCCCTCGCGCTGCCGCAGGCTCCGGGCCAGAATCCCTTGAACGGGGCCCACTTCTTCGTCGACGGACCGGCGCACGGGGCCGCCGCCGGCGCGATCGCCCAGCTCGTCGGGATGACCCCGGCGTCGCTGCCCGACAGCCTCTCGTGGGCCGACTTCCAGGCGCAGCTCACCTCGGGTCCGCTCGCCACGATGCTCGCCGGCGATCCGAGCCTCGCCGGCCAGGTCGCCGACCTCTCGAAGATCGCCGCCCAGCCCGAGGTGCAGCGGATCAGCGCCTACTCGCGCGGGGGCGGTCCCGGCGGGGTCTTCCTGCAGACCGAGAAGATCCTGTGCAAGAACCTGACCGCGGACCCCGGATCGGTCCCGATCCTCAGCACCTACTTCCTGCATCCCGCCGCCGGCAACTGCCCCTCGCCCGGAGCCCTGCGCCGCGCCGGCGGGACGTTCAAGCGCCGGGTCAACGAGTTCGTGGACGCCGTGGGCAGCCGCCCCGCCCTGACCCTGCTCGAGACCGACGCGGTGGGCGAATCGAGCTGTGCCAAACGCCATGGATCGCTGGGGATCTGGGAGTCCTATCTGCGCTACGAGATCGACAAGGTCCGGGCCCTCCCGCACACGGTCGTGTACGTCGAGGGCGGCTATTCGGACGCGAACTCTCCGAGCTACACGGCCAAGATCCTCAACGCGGTCGGCGTCAAGCACATCCGCGGCTTCTTCACCAACGACACCCACCTCAACTGGACGATCAACGAGGTCAACTGGGCGACCAAGGTCTCGCACATGACTCATGGCGCCCACTTCATCGTCAACACCGCCAGCAACGGCAACGGCCCGAAGCGCAACCCCCACCCGAAGACGCAGGGCAACGAAGATCTCTGCAACCCACCGGGCCGTGCTCTGGGTCCCCAGCCGACGACCAACACGGGCTATGCGCTCGCCGACGCCTGGCTGTGGACTTCGATTCCGGGGAACAGCAGCGGCTGCGGCGGTGGCCCGAAGGGGGGGGTCTTCTTCGAATCGCGCGCGGTCACGCTCGCAGCAAATGCGAACAACCGTCTCGGCCCGAACTCCCCCTCCCAGCCCTACTGACCGGCTTCGTCCAGAGAACCTGGACGCTTTCGTCCAGCTCACCTGGACACCTCGCGAAAATCCTTTCTCAGCATAGGCTCATGCCGATGAGTCACGCGTGTCCAACCGACTGGTACGCCGCTGCGACCCTGGCGCCCTGCGCCCGCTGGTCGTCACCGTGGCGGCGCTCGGACTGTTCATCGCGCTCGGCCTCGCCGGCGCTGGCGCCGCCGCGGCACGCGCGCCGCTGACCCACGTGGCGCAGAGCCCTCAGGCGCGGGCCGCGGACGCTCAGCAGTGCCCCGAACCGTATTCCCCCCAGCGTGACCCCTTCAATCCCCTGGCCCTCGCCTCCCCTCCCGGCGCTGACCCGCTGACCGGGGCGACCTTCTTCGTCGACGGCCCCGCCCACGGTGCGGCCGCCGGCTCGATCGCCCAGCTCCTGGGCATCGACCCCAAGACGCTCCCCGACAATGAGTCCTGGGCCAGCTTCCGGCAGCAGCTCGCCTCGGCCCCGCTGGCCGATGAGCTGGCGGCCGACCCAGCACTCGCCCACCAAGTCGCCGAGCTGTCCAAGATCGCCGATCAATCCGAGGCCCAGCGTTTCAGCATCTTCTCCCAGGGCGGCGGTCCAGGGGCGATCTTCAAGCAGGCGGAGAAGATCTTCTGTAACAACCTCACCGCCGATCCGGGCTCCATCCCGATCATCAACACCTACTTCCTGCACCCCGCCCTGCACGGATGCCCCACTCCGGGGCAGGTGCGCGCCTACGGCCCCACCTTCCGGCGCCGGGTCGACGAGATGGCGGCCGCGACGGACCTCCGCCCCGCCGTGTACCTGCTCGAGCTGGACGCGATCGGCTCCTCTCGCTGCATCCAGCAGATGGGATCGATGCGGGCGTGGGAGGCCGATCTGCGCTACGAGATGAACAAGATGCAAGCGCTTCCGCACACCGTCGTGTACGTGGAGGCCGGCTATTCGGACGGCAACTCACCCCGCTACACGGCCAAGATCCTCAACGCGATCGGGGTCGATCACATCAGGGGCTTCTTCACCAACGACACCCACATGAACTGGACCATCAACGAGGTCCGGTGGGCGACCAAGGTCTCACAGCTCACCCACGGCGCCCACTTCATCGTCAATACCGCCCAGAACGGGCGCGGACCCCTGCTCAACCACCACCGCGTCACCCAGGGCAACGCGAATCTCTGCAACCCGCCCGGTCGTGGGCTCGGACCGCTGCCCACCACCAACACCGGATTCGCCGCCGCGGATGGCTTCCTCTGGACCCACCCGCCGGGGAACAGCAGCGGCTGCGGCGGCGGGCCGCCGGCGGGCGACTTCTACACCGCCATGGCAATGACCCTGGCCGAGAACGCCAACGGCCAACTCGGTCCGGCCTTCCCGGGCGCCCCCTACTGACTCGCGGCGCCGGCCGCCCTCAGCACCTCGAGGGCGATCGCGCGCGCAGCGTCGGGTCGGGCCAGCTGCGCCGAGGCCTTTCCCATTGCGGCCAGTCGGCTGGGATCGGCCAGCAGACCGCCGACCTCCTGCGCCAGCCGCGGTGCCGTCAGCTCGCTGTCGGCGATCACCGTCGCCGCCCCCGCCCGCTCGAAGTAGCGCGCGTTCTCGGTCTGGTGATCGGCGGTGGCGTATGGATACGGGATCAGCACCATCGGACGGCCGTGCGCGGCCACCTCGAACACCGACCCGCCCGAGCGCGCCACCACCAGGTCGCTGGCCAGCAGCGCCTCGCCGAAGTCAGAGATGTAACCGCGAAGGTCGTAGTGAGGGCCGGGGGATGTGAGCTCAGGCAGGTCGCGTTCTCCGGCCGCATGAAGTACGTGGAAGCGAGCACCCGCGAACGCCTCGATCGCCGCATGGTTGATCGACCGCGCACCCTGGGAGCCCCCGAACACCAGCACGCACGATTCCTCGGGAGCGATCCCGAACCGGACCCGGGCCGCCGCCCGGTCGGTGGCCGGTTCTGGGGTGGGACGTCCGGTCAGGCGATAGCGAGGGCCGGTTCGGCCTTCGATCGGGAACGCCAGGCAGACCTTGCGCGCCAGCGGCGCAAGCAGGCGGTTGGTCAGCCCCAGATGACTGTCGGATTCCATCAGCACCAGCGGCACCCCGAACACGGTGGCGGCCAGCCCGACCGGGCCGGCTACGTAGCCCCCCGCGCCGAGCGCCGCCGCCGGCGCGAGCGTACGCAGGAGCCCTCTGGCTCTCCGCACCGCCCCCAGATCCACCGCCACCGCTCGAGCCGCCCGGATCGGGTGCCGGCGCGGGAGCGGTACGACCCGCAGCGTGTGCAGCTCATAGCCGGCGGCGGGCACCAGCTCCTGCTCGGCTCGCTGGCCGCCGACAAACGCGACCTCGGCCCCCTGGCCGCGCAGCGCGTCAGCCACCGCCAACGCGGGCACCACGTGGCCGGCCGTCCCGCCTGCCGCGATCACGATCAGCGGCGCTGTCAACCCGGTGAGCCCTGGCTGCCGGCGGCGCGAGGTTGGGCCTGGCCCGGAGCCGGCCGAGCCGACCTCGTAACGGACAGGGCCTCGGGCTCCGCCCGTGACGAAGCGCACCACAGTTGGGATGAACGGTCTGGCATGAAGATGTACGCAGCGATAGCCCGCCCTCCTCAGCTTGGCATAAGCGGAGGGCCAAAAGCTCCCGCGCGCGCAGCCCAAACAGAGCCTTAGCGCAGGCCGTCAGCCGGTGGAGCGGCGGCGGGCGCCGGCGCCGCCACGGCGAGCGCGCCGTTCCTGGCGGCGACGCTCGCGGTCGGCCGCGTTCTCACGCGCGGGTGGGCGCACCGCCTTCAGCCGGCGCGCCGCGGGTCGTGAGATGTTCAGCAGCAGCCCGACCGAGGCGAGCATGATGCAGAGGTTGGTGGGTGCATAGGAGATGAACGGCAGCGGCACGCCGGTCAGCGGCGCGATTCCGAGCACCACGAAGATGTTCAGCACGCCCTGACACATGATCAGCGACGTCAGGCCGGTGGCCAGCAGCTTCGCGTAGCGAGTGGCGGCCCGGCGGGCCGTCCGCAATCCCGCGTACGCGAGCATCCCGTACAGGAACACCACCCCGAAGATGCCCAACACGCCGAGCTCCTCGCCGATGACCGCGAGGATGAAGTCGGTCTGGGCTTCGGGCAGGTAGTAGACCTTCTGCACCGACTTGCCGAGGCCGACTCCGAGCAGCCCGCCCGATCCGAGCGCGATCTGCCCCTGGACGGCCTGGAAGCCCGCGGTGGATTTCGACGCCCACGGATTCAAGAACGACGTCAGCCGGGCCTGCTGGTAGGGCTGGACAACCGTCATCAGCAGGATTGCGACCGCTGCGATCCCGCCCAGGATCGCCAGGTAACGCAGCGGCATCCCGGCCGCCAGCATCAGCATGGTCAGCGTGAAGGCGACCACCAGCATGGTCCCCAGGTCGGGCTCGACCACGATCAGCAGGCACGCCGGCCCCGCCACCACCGCAATCGGCGCGATCGCCTGGCGGAAGCTCCGCAGGCGCTTGGGGTTGTCGGCCAGATGGCGGGCGACATACAGGACCAGCGCCAGCTTCATCAGCTCCGAGGGCTGGAACTGGATCGGCCCGGCCGAGAACCAGCGCCGCGCCCCATTGACCTCCCGGCCGAAGCCGGGTACCAGCACCAGCACGAGCAACCCGAACCCGCAGAGGAGCAGCAGATTCACCAACCGGCGGTCAAGCAGCGCTATTCCATGCCGCTCGAGCCCGTACATCGCGGCCAACCCAAGCCCGCCGAACATCAGGTAACGGAAGAAGTCGCCGGTGCCGGTTCCCGAGCCGTTGAGCACGCCCAGCGGTGAGGACGCGCTGTAGACCATCACCGCCCCGAACGCGAGCAGGCAAAGGGTGGCCGTCATCAGGATCCGGTGCTCAAGCGGCGGTGCGACTCGCCGGGTGCCCACGCGGCGGCGGACGCCGGCGGCGGCGGCGTGCGCACGGCCCGCGCCACCCGCTCGCGGCGTGGCCGTCCCGGCCATCAGAGCGCCTGCACCAATGCCCGGAAGTGGTCTCCGCGGGCTTCGAAGTCGTGGTACTGGTCATAGCTCGCGCATGCCGGCGAGAGCAGGATCGTGTCGCCCGCTCGGGCCGCGGCGACAGCCGCCGCGAGCGCGTGCTCCAGGTCGCCGGCCTGCCGGATCGCCACCCCGGTGCCCGACAGCGCCTGCCCCAGCTCAGCCGCGGCCTCGCCGATCAGGTAGACCGCCGCGCAGCGCTCGGCGACCGCGGGCGCCAGCGGCGAGAAGTCCTGCTGCTTGCCGCGCCCGCCGGCGATCAGGTGCACGCCGCCGGCGTAGCTTCGCAGCGCCACGAGCGTGCTGGCGACGTTGGTGGCCTTGGAGTCGTTGACGAACGCCACCCCGGCGCGAGCGGTGATCAGCTCGAGCCGGTGTGCGACCCCGGCAAAGCTCCGCAGACCGCTGACCACGGCGTCGCGATCGATTCCGCGAGCCAGGCAGACGGCGGCGGCAGCCATCGCGTTGGCGCGGTTGTGCTCGCCCGGCAGCGAGATCTCGGTCTCGGCCACCAACGGCTCCTCCCCCCACCACAACTGGCCGGCGCGAGCGGACAGCTCGGCCGCGGCGCCCGAGCCGAACGGCACCCGGCGGGCGCATCCGCCGAGGTCCTCGACGTCGATGTCATCGGGCGCCACCGCGATGTCGTAGTTGCCCTGGTTGGCGAAGATCCGCAGCTTGGCCGCCACGTAGGCGCCGTAGGTGCCGTGGCGATCGAGATGATCGGGCTCGAGGTTCAGCAGGACCCCTGCCTCGGGGGCAAAGGCGTCGGTGTCCTCAAGCTGAAACGACGAGGCCTCGCAGATCACCGTGGCCTCGGGCGCCAGCCCGGCCGCCAGCGAGCTGGCGGCGGTACCGACGTTGCCCACCACCGCTACGGGCAGCGCCGCCTCACGATGGATGTGCCCGATCCACTCGGTCGTGGTGGTCTTGCCGTTCGTGCCGGTCACGGCCACGAACTCGTTTGGCACCAGTCGCCACGCAAGTTCGAGCTCTCCGAGCACGGGCACGCCGCGTGCCCGCGCCGCCGCAATTGCGGGCGCGTTCTGGGGAACGCCGGGGCTCTTGACAAGCGTCCCGGCCCGGGCGGCAAGGGCCTCGCCTGACGCATCGAGATGGACTTCGACACCCGCCTGGCAAAGCCTTCCCCGGGCCGCCTCGAGTTCCGCGGTTCCGCGTGCGCCCGCATCGCATCCGATCACCTCCTCTCCGCGGGCGCGCAGGGCGAGGGCCGCAGCCACCCCCGAGCGGGCCAGGCCGACCACCAGGTAGGGACCGGGCGGGAGCGGTGGTCGCGGCCTCACCCGCGGATGCTCAGCTGGTACACCACGAAGCCGATCGCTCCGCACGCCGCCGCGACGATCCAGAAGCGCAGGATGATCTTGGTCTCAGACCACGCCTGCAGCTCGAAGTGGTGGTGAATCGGCGCCATCAGGAAGATCCGTTTGCGGAACGTCTGAAACGAGAACACCTGGATCACCACCGAGAGCACCTCGATCACGAAGATCCCGCCGATCAGGATCAGCAGCACCTCGGTCTTGGTCATGATCGCCAGGCCGGCGATCGCGCCGCCCAGGCCCAGCGAGCCCGTGTCCCCCATGAAGATGCTGGCGGGAAAGCTGTTGAACCACAGAAATCCGATGCACGCCCCCACCAGGCATGACGCCAGCAGCGTCAGATCGTGCTCGCCCGGGGTGATGAACGTGATCCCGATGTACGCGAGCAGTGAGATCGCCGCGCAGCCCGCCGCCAGCCCGTCCAGCCCGTCGGTGAAGTTCACCGCTGTGGTGGTGCCCGCGACGACTACGTAGATGAACACCGGGTACAGCGGGCCGAGGTCGATCGTCACGTCGACGGGACGGAGGTAGATGGTGGGGGCGATGTTGGCCTTCTGCGTCGCCACCCACCACAGCCCCAGCGATATCGCCACCGTGACGACCAGCTTGGTGCGGGCCCGCAGTCCCAGCGAGCGACGCTTGACGATCTTGGTGTAGTCGTCGGCGAACCCGAGCAATGCGCACGCCACGCCGGCCCCGAAGACCCCGACGGCCTGCCAGCCTCGGTGCGAGAGCAGCAGGAACGGGACGGTGATCGCCGCGATGATGATGATCCCGCCCATCGTCGGTGTCCCGGCCTTGGTCTGGTGGCCCTGCGGGCCCTCTTCCCGGATGTTCTGGCCAAACTCGCGCCGGCGCAGGAACTCGATGAACCTCGGGCTGAGGAACAGGCACATCAACAGCGAGGCCGTCCCCGCGATCAGGATCGGCCCTGAGGCCGAGCCGGTGTTCACGATCGAACTGGACGCCGCCGCGGTGATCACGTGTCTACGACCGCGCCGAGCGTCCGGCACACCAGCTCCAGCCCGACGCCGCGCGAGCCCTTGACCAGTACCAGGTCGCCGGCCTCGAGCAGCCCGGGGAGGATCGCCGCCGCCTCGGTGGCGTCGGCGACGGCGTGCACCTTGCCGTCGAAGCGCTCGGAGATCGCCGCCGCGAGCGGTCCCACCGTCACCAGCAGGTCGACCTCGGTGGCGGTGGCCTGTTCGCCGAGCTCCTGGTGAAACCGGATCGCGTCGGGCCCGAGCTCGAGCATGTCGCCCAGGACCGCCACCCGGCGCGCACCGCCCTCACGCTGCGCGGACGCGGCCAGGTCGCTGAGGGCGGCGTGCATCGACATTGGGTTGGCGTTGTAGCAGTCGTCGATGACTGTTATCCCGCCCGGCAGTGTCACGCGCTGTCCGCGGCCCGCCGAGAGGACCAGCGCCACATCGCCGTCCGGAGTCACCCCGACTGCCCGCGCCGCCGCCACGGCGGCGAGCAGGTTGGTGCGCAGATGGGCCTGGCGGAACGGCACCTGCAGCGAGATCCGCTGGCCGCCGGCGTCGATCACCACGTGGTCTTCGTCGTCGGACTCCAGCCGCACGTCTCCCCCGGGCCCGAACGTCACCGTCCGCACGTCGGCGCGCAGATGCGGCTCGAGCAGTCGCTCGCCGGCCGGCACGATCGCCACGGCGCCGGGAGCCAGGGCGGCGATCAGCTCCGCCTTGGCCGCGGCGATCGCCTCGACGGTGCCGAGCAGCTCGAGGTGAACCGGGCCGACGCTCACGATCACCGCCACGTCGGGCTCGGCAATCTTCGCCAGCTCGGCGATCTGGCCGGCGCCGCGCATCCCCATCTCGAGCACCAGGACCTCGGTTGCCTCCGGCGCCGCCAGGATCTCCAGCGGCAGTCCGATCTCGGTGTTGAAGTTCGCGCGCGACGCGACGGTTCGCCGATGCGGCGCCAGGAGCGCCAGCAGCAGGTCCTTAGTCGAGGTCTTGCCGGTCGATCCGGTGATGCCGATGACGGCGGCGTTGAGCTCGCGCCGCCAGGCGGTGGCCAGGCGCTGAAGTGCGCGTAGCGGATCGGCAGCGGCGATGAGCGCCCCCGAGGGCATGTCAGCGATCGAGCGCCGGGCCGCGTCAGCCTGCTCGGGCGAGGTCAGGACGCCCCACGCGCCGGCAGCGAGCGCCTGGGAGGCAAACCGGCCGCCGTGGACGCTGGCTCCTGGGAGCCCGACGAACAGCGCCCCGGGACCTGCGTCACGTGAATCGATCGTCGCGCGTGCAGGACCGCCGCAGGCGGGGCACGAGGCGATCAGGCTTGCACCGGCCGCCTCTGCGACCTGTTGGGCTGTCCATTGCTTCATGTGGCGGGCGCCTGCGTGGGCGGCGCAGGCGGCAGGATCTCACGAGCGCCGGTCATTGCCCGAGCTCCGGCCAGCTCAGCTGCGGGTGACGCTGAGCACGGGCACGTCATATTCATGGATCCTCGCATCAGCGGTAGCCAGCGTCATTCCCTCCAGACGAGCCTGTGCGATCAGCATGCGGTCGAACGGATCTCCGTGCAGCAGCGGGAGTCGGGCCGTCTCGCGGGCGTGTTCGAACGTGATCACGAGCCGCTCAAACCCCGAAGCGTCGACCAGACCCACGGAGTCGTCGGGCACCCGCAATCTGGCAAGCGCGCGTTTGATCTCGATCTCCCAGATCGTGACGGCGCTGACGAACACCGCATCGGCCGCCTCGATCGCCTCTCTACCGCGCCCGAGACGGTCCTCGGCCGCCCAGATCAGCGCGTGCGTGTCGAGCAGGAGCTTCAGTCGACCTCGCCCTTGAAAGACCGCTCGATCTCCGAAGGCAGCGGATCGTCGAAATCCTCGCCCATCCACACCTGGTCCCGCCACAGCCCGAATCTCCGCGGCTTATGTGTGTTCCCGAGCGGGACGAGCCTGGCCACGGGACGGCCATTGCGCGCAATCACGATCTCCTCGCCGTTGCCGGCTCGCTCGGCGAGCTCGGACAGGTGCGTCTTCGCGTCGTGCATGTTGTAGCGTTGCGGCATCGGCTTAGTCCAGCTTAGCTTAGTCCTTCTGGTGGACCACGGCGCACCGGCTCGAGACCTTCGAGAGCGACGGCTCGATCCGTTCCGATCTCTATCCGGCTTCATCTGCGATCGCAGATACACGAGCAGAAATGAGCGCGCAGACTCGGAGATGCATCGGATGGCCAGCGGCAGGTACGGCGCCTCGCTCAAACCCCTTCAACGGGCGGGGCTGCCGGCATCGACGACCGAGCCTCGCAGGATCTCATGCGCGACCGTCACATCGTCGAACGGGATCTTCCGCCCACCCTCGAACTCCTGGCCCTGCTCGTGACCCTTGCCGGCGATCACGATCACATCCCCCGCCTCGGCCTCAGCGATCGCCTGCCCGATCGCCTCGCGCCGATCGGGGTTGTGCGCGACCTCGGGGCCCGAGCCGGCCAGGATCTCCGCGATGATCGCCTCGGGATCTTCCGACCGGGGGTTATCGGAGGTCACGATCACCCGATCGGCGAGCCGCCGGGCGATCTCCCCCATCAGCGGGCGCTTGCCGCGGTCCCGGTCACCGCCGGCGCCGAACACCACGATCAGGCGCCGGCTGGTCAGCGGACGCGCGGCTCTGAGCACGTTCTCCAGCGAGTCAGGGGTGTGGGCGTAGTCGACCACGACCGCGAACGACTGGCCGTCGTCGACCGTCTCGAACCGCCCCGGGACCTGACCGGCCCTGGCGATCGTCTCGATGCAGATTTCCGCGGGAACGTCCAGTGCCCGCGCTGCCGCCAGAGCGCCGAGGACGTTGTAGACATTGAACTCGCCGCGGAGTGGTGATCTGAGCTCGAGCTCTCCGTCCGGGGTCTGGACGGTGAAGCTCGAGCCGCTGAGGTCCGTTCGGACGTCAGTGGCGCGGTAGGTCGCATCGCGGCGCAGCGCGAACGTGATCGGATCCTGGAGCTCCGCCGCCAGGCGCGCACCGTACGGGTCATCGACATTGACGATCGACGCGTTTGGAGCCTCCCCGCCGGTGAAGAGTCGCCGCTTGGCGTTGAAGTAGTCCTCCATGGTCGGGTGGAAGTCGAGGTGATCCTGGGTCAGGTTGGTGAAGATCGCCGCCGCGAAATGGATCGCGTCCGCGCGATGGAGCTCCAGCGCGTGCGAGGAGACCTCCATCACGCACGCCTGATCGCCCTCGTCGAGCATCTCGCGGAACGTCCGCTGCAGGTCGATCGCCTCCGGCGTGGTCCGCTCGACCTCGTGCTCCACACCCCCGATCACGCTCTTGACCGTCCCCAGCAGCCCGGTCAGGCGGCCGCCGGCCTCGAGCAGCTCCCGGACCAGGAACGCGGTCGTCGTCTTGCCGTTGGTCCCGGTCACCCCGACGGTCTGCAGCGTGGCGGTCGGATCGCCGTAGAAGTTGGCCGCCGCCGGAGCCATCGCCGCACGCACCGAGTCGACCCGGATCGCCGGGACGTCGAGCTCAAGCTCTCGCTCGACGACCAGCGCCGCCGCCCCGTGAGCGACCGCGTCGGGAGCGAACGCATGTCCATCGCGGGTGAACCCGGGGACGCAGAAGAACAATGTCCCGGGTCCGACCTCGCGGTTGTCATAGGCGAGGCCGACAATCTCCACCGCGCCGTTCACCGAGGCAGCGGGCGGGTGGGCTCCCATCACCTGGTCCAGCCGCATGGCGGGCGAGTCTAGCCGGGGCCAGGCCCACCCGCCGCCGGCGGGCGCCTAGCCCTGGCCGAACCCCTGTGTACGTCCCGGCAGGTCCCGCCGGTCCAGCACGCGGTCCACGAGCCCGTACGCCAGCGCCTCCGCGCCGGTGAAATACCGATCGCGGTCCATGTCGGCGTGGACCCGCT
This sequence comes from uncultured Solirubrobacterales bacterium, assembly GCA_963792735.1. Lineage (GTDB taxonomy): Bacteria > Actinomycetota > Thermoleophilia > Solirubrobacterales > Solirubrobacteraceae > Palsa-465. Next base: position 567,289 of record CAWBXK010000003.1, read on the forward strand.
CGATCGACTGGTTGGTGTGCTTGGCGTACAGCTCGTCGATCCGGGCGCGCAGCGCCAGCACCTCACGGGCGTGGATCTCGATGTCGGCCGACTGGCCCTGGAAGCCGCCCGAGGGCTGGTGGATCAGGATCCGGGAGTTCGGCAACGCCATCCGCTTGCCGGGGGCGCCGCCGGCCAGCAGCAGCGAGCCCATCGACATCGCCACGCCGTAGCAGATGGTCTGCACGTCGGGGCGGATGAACTGCATCGTGTCGTAGATGGCCATCCCGGCGTAGATCGAGCCGCCGGGAGAGTTGATGTAAAGGTGAATGTCCTTGTCGGGGTCGTCTGACTCGAGGTGGACCAGCTGCGCGACGATCACGTTGGCCGACTCCTCGTCGACCTCGCCGCCGAGGAACACGACGCGGTCGTTGAGCAGCCGTGAATAGATGTCGAATGAGCGCTCGCCGCGGGCGGTCTGCTCCACGACCATGGGGATGAGTGGCATCGAGCCTCCTGACGGGTGGTAAGGTGCAACCGAATGGTTGCGCAGACCGTAGCAGACTTGCAATCCGCCGGTTGCACATCATTTCGAACCCCCGCCCCCAGGAGGCGCTGCGATGACCGACTCGATCCAACGTGAACTCGAACTCGAGGCGCCACCGGCCGCGGTCTGGGACTCCCTGACCGACTCCGAGTTGCTGGCCGAGTGGCTCGCCGACGAGGTGAGGCTGGAGCTGAGGCCCGGGGGCGATGCCCATTTCCGCATCGGCGATCGCATCCGGACCGGATGGGTGGAGGAGGTCTCCCCTCCCCACCCGGGGCGAGACTGCGCTCGGCTGACGTTCTGGTGGGGCGAGGATGAGGAGCCGGCGTCGAGGGTCCAGCTTGCGCTGGCCGAGACCGAGCGCGGCACCACCGTATTGCGAATCGTCGAGACGCGACCGCTGGAGATCCTCGATCTGGTCGGCCTGCCCCTGCCCGGGCTCGGCGGCGCCCGGCGCGGCCCGGCGCTGGTGGCGGCCTGACGATGACGCAGGACCCCGCAGGCGCCGTGTTCGGTGCACTGGCCGAGCCGATGCGCCGCCGCCTTCTGCAGACGATCGCCGAGCACCCCGCCACCGCCACCGAGCTCGCGAGTGAGTTACCGATCTCTCGCCAGGCGGTGACCAAGCATCTGAGCTCGCTGTCGGAGGCGGGACTGCTCGAGCGCGAGCGCTCGGGCCGCGACATCCGCTACCGGGTGACGCCGGCGCCGCTGTCAGAGGCGATGTCGTGGATGGCCGACGTCGGCGGGCAGTGGGACGAGCGGCTGGCGCGGCTGTCGCGCAGCCTCGACGGTCCCGGCAAGCTCAGCGGCTGATCGCACGCTGCTCGGCATCTGCCGGGCCGCCGGGCTCCCAGCAGGCGCTCCGATAACCAGGGCGAGGCGGCGCTGACGGTGGTAGCGTCGCCCAATGCTGAGCTCGCGGAGGGTCGCGTCGGCCCGGCCGCCGGCCGGCGGAGCGGCTCGCGCGGCCTCCCACGGGCGCGAGCTCAGGACCAGAGCCCACGAACTCGTGCGCGCGATCCTGGACGGGTTCGAGCAGCATGATCTGCTGACCTACGCGAGCGCGATCTCGTTTCAGATCCTGACCGCGGTGATCCCGTTCGCGCTGTTCGTCCTGGCGCTGGCTGGGATCCTGCACCAGAGCGACATCTGGCGCGACCACCTGGAGCCTCAGATCAGGGCCAACGTCTCGCGAGCCGTGTTCGCGGTGGTCACCGATGCCGTCAACTACGTGTTCGCCGGCCGACGGGTGCTGTGGGGCACGCTCGGTGGGGCAGTGGCGCTGTGGCAGGTCTCAGGCGCGGTGCGGGCGGTGATGGGCGCGCTGGCTCGAATCTACGGAGCCCCGGCCGAACGGTCGTTCCTCAAGCGCTACTCGATCTCGTTCGCGCTCTCGATCGAGGTGGGCGCGTGCTTCATCCTGGCGGCGCTGTGCCTGCTGTTCGCGCCGTTCATCTCCCAGGCGCATCCGGACGCTGCGTGGCGCGTGTTTGCGTTCCTGGTGCGCTGGGGACTGGTGATCGGCCTGCTGACGCTCGCCGTCGGCCTGCTCGTCCGCCACGCTCCCGGTGCGCCGCAGACCCTGCCGTGGGTCAGCCTAGGCGCGACGATCGTGATCGTCTGCTGGGTGGCCGTGTCGTTGGCCTTCTACCTGTATCTGAGCCAGGTCGCGTCGTATCAGTCGGCCTTCGGGAGCCTGGCCGCCGTGATCGTCGCGATGGCCTACCTCTACATCTCCGCGACGGTGTTCCTATTCGGAGCCCAGGTCGACGCGATCTTCCGCGCCCAGGTCACCGGCACTCTCTCCGGCGTCGACCCGCCGCCGGAGGATGACGGCCCGGATGGGTCGGCGGCGACCGACGTGGCGCATCGCGCTGGCGGCCAATCGGCTCAGCGCGGCGAGATGCCCAGGTAGGGCACGGCCCAACCGACGATCTTCTGGAACGCCGGGGCGGCCACCGAGCCGCCGTAGATCGAGCCGTTGGGCTCGTCGACCATCACCGCGACCACGAGCTTCGGCGCGCTGGCCGGGACCATGCCGATGAACGAGGCGATGAACTGGCTGCTCGAGTACTTACCGCCCACGACCACGTTCGCGGTGCCGGTCTTGCCGGCCAGGTCATAGCCCTTGATGGCAGCGCCGGAAGCCGTCCCGCCGTCGGCCAGCACCCCCCGGAGCATGTCCCGCAGCTCGGCGGCGGTGGTCGGCGAGATGACCCGATGCCCGGTCGGGAGCCGCGTCGGCTTGCCTCCGATCGCGCCCACGATGTGCGGCGGGCGCAGGATGCCGCCGTTGGCGATCGCCGAGTAGGCGGTCGCCATCTGGATCGGTGTCACCGACTCTCCCTGCCCGAACGGCAGGTTGCCCATCGAGGAACCTGAGTACTTGGACAGCGGCAGGATGATCCCCGAGTCCTCGCCGGGCAGGTCGACGCCGGTCCTGGAGCCGAAGCCGAAGCGATTCACCCAGTAGCTGAAGCGCGTCGCGCCGAGCTTCATCCCGATCTCGTCGGCGCCGATGTTGCTCGACACCTTGAGGATCTGCGCCACCGAGAGCGTCTCGTCGCCGTGGGACTCGGCGTCGTGGATCTGGCGATCGGCGACCTGCAGCACGGAGGGGACGTTGAACTGCGTGCTCGGGGTCACGACTCCGTCCTGGAGCGCCCCGGCGACGGTGATCGCCTTGAACGTCGAGCCCGGCTCGTAGTTGTAGTTCACCGCGCGGTCCGCGTCGGCCCACCCCGGCGAGGCCCCGGGGTTGTTGGCGTCAACGCGCGGCCAGTTGGCCAGGGCCAGGATCGCGCCGGTGTTGGGGTTCATCACGATCGCCGTCGCCCCCTTGGGCGAGTACTGGGCGCCAACCCCGGCCAGCACCTGCTCCACCTCGTCCTGGAGCGCCCCGTCGAGGGTCAGCTTCAGCGTCTTGCCCGGCTGCATGTGCCGCACATCGTTGATCGAGATCGGCTGTCCGACGGCGTCGTTGACGATCCGGCGCACCCCGCTCACGCCCTGCAGGACGCTGTTGTACTGGTACTCGAGTCCGCCGTCGCCCTGGCCATTGAGATGGACGCCCCCGAGCAGCTGCGATGCGGTCCACGACCGCGGGTACACGCGCGTCGTCTCGGGAACGGTCGAGATCCCGTTGATCTGCAGCTTGACGATCTGCGTCGCGCGGTCGGCCGGGAGCAGATGGGCCAGGTAGACGAAGCCGGTGTGTGGCTTGGTCAGCGCCGCCAGCACCGGCAGGACCGGCTTGCCCAGCAGCGGCGCGAGCTGCCCGGCCGCCCTCGTCGGGTTCTTGATCAGGTAGGGATCGGCGATGATGTCGTCGGCCGACTGCGACAGCGCGAGCTGCACGCCGTTGCGGTCGGTGATCATGCCGCGCGCGGCCGGGACCACGTTCTGGGTGATCTGCTGGCTGACGGCGGCCTGCTGCAGCGAGCCTGCCTTGACCGCCCCGAGATACGTCGCGCGCATCAGCGCGATCGCCAGCAGCCCGAGGAAGGTGACGAAGATCCAACCGATCCGGCGATCGATCAGCGCCATGCGAGGACCGCTAGCCGCCGGTCGAAGAGGACGTTTGCCCGCTCGGGACGACGGGAACGACGCTTGTGCCCGTGCCGGTCGCACCGCTGGTGGCGGAGGTGGACGCCGCGCCCGTGGCGGAGGTCGACGCCGCGCCCGTGGCGGCGCCGCTGCCGGAGGGACTGCTGACCGGCGGTAGCGCGGCGGTGAACGCCGTGCCGTTGGGGGCGTGGATGTTAGTCACCGCCCGCTGGACCGCTCCGGCCGGTCGCAGCGAGAGGAAGTTGATCGCTGAGGGGCCGGGCATGACCATGCCCATCGTGGCCGCCCGGCTCTCGATTCGCTGGTCGTCGGAGAGCGAGGCGACGCTGGCGCGCAGCAGCTCGTTGCGGCTCTGCAGGGTGGTGCTGAGCTCGATCGCGCGGCCCATGCCGGCGCCGAGCTTGAGCACCTCCACCTGCATCGCGACGATTCCGGCCAGCAGCACTCCGAGCAGCGGGATCCAGGCGCGTCCCCGGACGACTCGATCGAGCAGCTGGTGATCGGGCAGGGCCCGGATGTAGGCCAGGGTTCGCGCCCCGAGTGGCTCGCGGATGCGGGCCCGGCCGGTCCGCGGGTGCGGCTGGGGGCGGGTGGCGGGCCGAGCCGGCCCGGACACCCGGCGCCCATGGGTCAGGCCGCCCAGCGGCCCCGAGACCCGCCGCGGCGCGGTGGGAGCCCCCTGCGGGCGGACCGTGGCCCGGTGCCCGGCGCTGCGGGCGCTTGAAGTCCCGGCGGCAGCGGAGGCGGCGCTCACGCGTGCCGACGGGCGCTTGACGCGCTTAGCCTGCTTGCGGGCGGCCGGAGTGGTTGCGGTGGGTGTCATCGGGGGGTGACCTCCAGCTTGCGGGCGGCGCGCAAGTGCGCAGACCTCGATCGTGGGTTGGCGGCGACTTCGCCCGGTGTCGGAGCCACCGCCCGGCGGGTGAGGAGCTCGGCCTCGGGTTCGCGTCCGCAGACGCAGATCGGAAGCTCAGGCGGGCACACGCATCCGCGTGCGCGGGCGGCGAGAAAGCGCTTGACGAGCCGGTCCTCCAGCGAATGGAACGAGATCGCCGCCAGCCGTCCGCCCGGAGCCAGCAGGTCCCACGCCACCGGGAGGGCCGCGTCGAGCTGGGTGAGCTCGTCGTTGACGGCGATCCGCAGCGCCTGGAAGGTCCGCCGGGCGGGGTGCCCCCCCGCGAACTGCGCCGGCACCGGCACCGCGCTCTTGATGGTCTCCACCAGCCGCTGAGTCGAGCCGAGCTCCTGACGCCGGCGGGCGCGGACGATCGCGCGTCCGATCTGCGTCGCGTAGCGCTCCTCGCCGTACTCGCGCAGGAGCCGAGCCAGCCGCCGCTCGTCCCAGGTGTTGACGATCTCCTCGGCGGTCAGGTCCTGCTCGGGGTCCATCCGCATGTCCAGCGGCGCGTCGTAGGCGTAGGAGAACCCGCGCTCCCAGGTGTCGACCTGCATCGAGGACATACCGAGATCGAGGTAGATGAGGTCGGCATGGAGCCGCTCCTCCGTCAGCTCGGCGAGCGCGGTGACGAAATCCGCCCGGATGAATCGGGTCTGACACGGGACCTCGGCCGCGAGCGCGGCAAAGCGCTCCTCCGCCATGGGATCGCGGTCGACTCCGATCAGCGTCCCGGCCGGTCCCAGCCGCTCAGCGATCAGGCGCGCGTGCCCTCCGCCGCCGACCGTGCAGTCGACGGCGATCTCCCCCGGCCGCGGATCGAGCAGATCGATCAGCTCGCCGGCGAGCACCGGGATATGGGTCCTGGTCATGTCAAGTAGTGTCGCCAAGGCTCGCTGCGATGTCGGGGATCCGGGTCAGCACTTCGTCGAAGTTCTTGTGGTAGCTCCGGCGGTCCCATACCTCGAGACACTCGCCCGAGCCGGTTACCACAACCTCCTTCTGGAGGCCGGCGTAGCTCATCAGGTGGGGTGGGATCATCACGCGGTTGGCAGAGTCGAGTTCGGTGTCAAATGAGGCGTTGAAGAAGAAGCGCTTCAGCTCGCGGGCCTTCGGTGACGCCGTATTCAGCCCGTCCAGCGCGGCCGACGTGTAGGCGTCGTAGCCGTCCGGGGTCCAGACCGCGACGGTCCGCGGCGCTCCGGTCTCCACCTCGTGCGAGGCGGCCAACACGACCCCGTTCGAGAGCGCGCCCCGAAACTTGGCGGGAATCGTCAGCCGGTGCTTCGCGTCGAGCGCGTGTTCGAAGGTTCCACGAAAGGTCAAGGGATCTCATGCCGCCGACCGAATTCAAAACCCGGGTGGCTGGGTGGGAGGAGCCCTGCCACCCGGGTTCCGCATGCGTGGCCCACATTATCCCACCACTCCCCACAATGCAACCCAAAACCCACCGTCTCCCCCACGATCGCGGCCTCCGACCGCTCCAAAGCACGAAATCGCCCATCAGGCGGGCGTTACGTGGTGGGAGACGGCGGGCCGACGACCCGTTCGCGATGCACGATCGAGTGCATTCCGGCGCGCCGCAACCTGACTTGCACACAGGCGCCGGTTCCGTCCGGCGGGTGTGCGTCAGCGGACGGTCATGCCGCCGGCGGGCTTAAGCTGCACGCGATGCGCGCCAGCAGCCTGGCGTGGGTCGATGAACGATCGAGCTGGTCGCGAGTCAGTGGGTCAAGAACCAGAAGTGACCAGCTCGGAAAGTTCAAAGCCGTGGGCGAGCCGAGCGTCGGTCGTCAGCAGCCGCGCGCCGAGTCGCTCAGACAGCGCGACATACAGCGCATCGACGAGCCGTAGCCGGTCCCGCAGCCGCCAGGCAGCAGCCAGCAGCCCTGGCAAGGGATGGCGGACGATAGGTGCCGTGGAAAGGTCGGTGAGCCCTGTTGTGACGGCGCCGGCGGGGACATCGCCGGCGCCGTACAGGCGACCCAGCGCTGAGAGGACTTCGGCGTCGAGGTGAGCGGGGGCGTGCAGCTGAGCTCCGCGCATCCGGTGACGCACAGCCGCACCGGTCATTGACCCCAGCAGCGTTTCGACGGCCGCTGAGGCGTCGAGCACGAACGTCTCAGCCAGCGGATCGGGCACCGAAGTCCTCGCGAGCGTCATCGAGCGCCGCGAGTACGCGCTCGTGCTCGACATCGGCGCCGGAGCGCCGATCGAGGCGGTCCAGCCACGCGTTGGTGTCCATCGCGGCTAGAGCGCTTCGCAGCGCGTCTTGCGTGACGGCGGAGATGCTGACGCCGGCCCGCTTGGCACGGTTGGCGAGGTCGTCGGGGAGATAGACATTCACGCGTGCTATACACACACTATACACACACCTCGGGGCGGCCAAGCAGCGAGGAGCAGACGGCCATCGTCGCGGTACGTCAAGGGTGTCCAAGAGAGGATTGAAGCCGCGCCTCGGCCGCTGGAGGCGGGTCTGGGCGCGGGAGCTCGAGCACGAGCCGAGTGCCGCCCTCGGCTGCGATCGCCGTCAGTCGCCCGCCGTGGGCGGCGGCGATGCCGGCCACGATCGCCAGCCCCCGGCCGTGGGCCCCGCGTCCGTGACGCGGGCGCCGGGTCAGCTCGGCCAGCGGGGCCGGGAGCCCGGCGCCGTCGTCGCTGACCTCGATCCGTCCTCCGGTGGGGCTGGCCCAGCCGCATACCCTCACCTCGGCGCCGCCGTGCCCGAGCGCGTTGGCGATCAGGTTCCCGACCGCCTGGGCGAGCCGCCGCCGGTCGGCCGACACCGTCGCGCCGCCTCCGGTCCAGCGCAGCCCCAGAGCCTTGCCCGCGGCCGCGGCGGCCGGACGCCAGGCCTCCACCGAATCGGCGAGCAGCTGCTCGAGATCCACGGGGGCGACGCTGCCCGCGGCGCGGCGCCGCTCTCGCAATCGGTCGAGATCCTCCAGCGCGAGCGAGGCCCGTCCGAGCTCGAGGTCGATCGCGCGCAGACGCGCGGCCGACAGCTCGCCGGCGCGGGAGCCGAGCTCGAGTCCCAGACGGGCCGCGGTGATCGGCCCGCGCAGCTCATGACTCGCGCGGGCGACGTCCTCCATGCGGGCGCCAAGCGCGCGCCAGGTCACCAGCGCCATCCCCGCCACCGCCACCGCCGCCATCCAGCCCGCCACGGTCGCGGCGGTCATCCCCTCACCACACCGTCGATCAGCCGGTAGCCGACCCCCCACACGTTGACCACGAACGCGCTCCCGGCGCCGGTGAGCTTCTTGCGCAACCGCGAGGCGTGCGAGTCCAGCGTCCGCGTGGTCCCCAGCGACCGGTATCCCCAGACGTCTCGCAGCAACTCCTCACGCGTGAACACCCGCGTGGGCTCCTCCGCCAGCGCCCGCAGCAGCGCGAACTCCTTCTTGGACAGATGGATCGGCTCCCCCGCCAGGCGCACCTCGCGCCCGAGGGGGTCGATCTGCAGCGGGCCGACCTGGAGTCGGCCTCGGCTGGCGCCGCGGCGCGCCCGGCGCAGCAGCGCGCCGATCCGCCCCCGCAGCTCGGGGTAGGAGTAGGGCTTTGTCAGGTAGTCATCGGCGCCTCGTTCGAAGCCGCGCAGACGGTCGAGCTCACTCGACCGGCCCGACAGGACCAGCAGCGGCAGGTCCGGGTCGACCCGGCTGACCAGCGGATCGGACTGGCGGACCTCGCGCACGAGCTCGAGCCCGTCGCGGTCGGGCAGGCCCAGATCGATGATCGCCAGATCCGGCGATCGCCCGTCCATCAGGCGCCGGCCCTCGCGGGCGGTGTCGGCCTCAAGCGGCTCGTAGCCGTCGGCCGATAGGTTGTCGGCGAGGAACCGGCGGGTCACCGCGTGGTCCTCGACGATCAGAATCGTGGCTGATTTGGCCTCCATACCGGCAAGAGCCCCGGCGCATAGCAGATTCGCCCCCCTGCAACATCGCGTTCAGCCCCTGCGGACGGGGAGGATTGCGACATATGATGCCGACGCCCATGTACCGACGAGGTAACTACAGCTCGGGCGACGATTTCGTCCTCGAGTACGGCGAGCTGCGCTTCACGTTCAACGAGCGTGACTTTCGCGAACGCTGCGAGCAGGCGGCGCGAAAGCTCGGCTTTCTCGGCGGCGCCGTGGAGGAGGACGAGGCCGAGGACCTGATCAATCTGGTCGTCAACGGCGAGGTCACCGATCCCGCTTCGGCCCTCGGCGAGCACGTCAACGAATGCTGGCCCGAGCTCGTCGGACCGTCCGAACGCTCGCTGGTCCATTGGCTGCGGAGGCTGATCTTTCGCGGGGCCTGGCTCGACCAGCGCGTCAAGGAGGGCGAGCTCGACGTCGCCTTCGACGAGGACGCCAACGCGTTCGTCTATGTTCAGCCCGACCGCGGCGGTGAGCGAATCGAGCTCGCGCCCGAGCCGAGCTGGAACCGCGTCGCGTACGTCCGCCGCTAGCTCCGCCGGCAGCGAGCCGCCGCGGACGGCGTGGGCGGGTTGGGGTCGGCGCGGCCGGGCTATCCCCCGCTGCCGGCCAGCGACACGTCGTCCTGGTCCTTGGGCGCCGGGTTGTCCAGCAGCAGCCGGGGGACCGTCACGAGCTTGTAACCACGCCGGTGCAGTGCCTTGATGATCTGCGGTAGCGCCGCCACGGTCTCCGAGCGGGTGCCTCCGGCGTCGTGCATCAGGATGATCGCGCCGGGCTTGGCCCCCGACAGCGCCCGCTGCACGATCACGCTGGTCCCCGGCTGCTGGTAGTCACTCGTATCGACGCTCCACAGGACCATCAGCATCCGATAGCGCTTCAGCAGCGCCAGGGTGGTGGAGTTCCAGAGCCCGTACGGGGGGCGGAACATGCGCGGGAACGGTGCGCCGAAGTTCCCGATCGCGGCGGTGTCCTGGAGCAGCTGGCTCTGCTGCTGCTTGGCCGGCAGTTTCGACATCGGCGCGTGGGTCTGGGTGTGATCGCCGATCGGATAGCCGTGGGCGACGATCGCCGCCGTCGAGGCGTGGAAGTACTGCTCGAGCACGCCGACCTCGAAGAACGTGGCCGGGACGTGCTCGCGCTCGAGCACCGAGAGCACCTGCGGGGTGTACGGACCGGGGCCGTCGTCGAAGGTCAGCGCGATCTCCCGATGCTGGGCGCCGGCGACCCGCACGAACGGGGTGTAGGCCAGGGTGCGATTGATGGCGGCGTTTTCGTCTGCCTGCTCGGCCACCGCCAGTGAACTGGGGCCGGTGCCGGCCAGTGTTCGGAGCCGGCCGAAGTAATCGCTCGCCCGAGCGCCGACGTGGTGGGTCGCGACCCCCCCTCCCGCGCCGGAGCCGACGATCACGCCGAGGATCAGCGCGACGGCGGCGACGAGGCCCAGGGCGCCGATCCGGCGGCGGCGATGATGAGCAGACGTGGGCCCGCCCGCCCGTCCGCCCGTGCGGCCGCCGGCCCCTCCGCCGGGACGGAGAGCCGAACGCGGGACAGCTCCGGGGTGGGTTGCGGTGTGGCCGTCGTCCATCCGAGATCGCCGCTGGACATGATGCCGCCTGTTCCGGTCAGGTGCGCTCCGGCCCTGGTACCCGTCCGCCCACTACGCTCCTGAGCCGATGAGCGCGTCGATCTGGCTGATCATTCCCACCTACAACGAGCGTGAAAACCTCGACGGGATTGTGCGCGCCGCCGTGTCGGAGCTCGAGCTGGCCGCTCCGGATGCGTATCGCGTCCTGATCGTCGACGACAATTCCCCGGATGGAACCGGTGCGATCGCCGACTCACTGGCCGCCGAGATCGATCCGGTCGAGGTCCTGCACCGCGCCGGCAAGGCCGGTCTGGGCCAGGCCTATCTCGCCGGTTTCGCCCGTGCGCTGGCCGGCGGGGCGGAGCTCGTGTTCGAGATGGACGCGGACTTCTCTCATGACCCGCGGTATCTCCCCGTGCTCCTGGCCGCGGCCGAGGATGCCGATCTCGTGCTCGGGTCGAGGTACGTGCCGGGCGGCGGCGTGCGGGACTGGGGTCTGCTGCGGCGGCTGGTCAGCCGAGGCGGCGGTCTGTATGCGCGCACCGTGCTGCGGGTCGACGTGCGTGATCTCACCGGCGGCTTCAAATGCATCCGGCGCGCCGTGCTGGAGGGGATCGACCTGGAGAGCCTCCGCGCCGAAGGCTACGTGTTCCAGATCGAGGTGACCTACCGTGCCCTGCTCGGCGGCTTTCGCATTCGCGAGGTCCCGATCGTGTTCGTGGACCGCACTGCGGGTAGGAGCAAGATGTCGACCCGCATCGCGCTCGAGGCGATGTGGGTTGTCCCAGCGATCAAGCGTGGAGCCGCCGCTGCGGTTGCCCGCGCGGCCGGTCGTCAGATCCCGGTCCAACGCCCGTAGCCCACCGACTCCCTAACGCAATTTCTATGTCGCCCAAACCGCAACCGGACGGCCCCCGGGCATCCTCATCGAGATGAGCGTTCGCGGCCCGCTGGGCGCCACCCCGCAGACCGCCGGCTTCGAGCTGCCGACCGGCACGCTCGACGCGCCTCGCGCGTCCACTGGGATCAGCCGTCGCGGGCTGCTCGGGATCGCCGGGCTGCTGCTGAGCGGCTTCTTGGTGGCGATCTCCGCCGCCGGCACCGAGTCGCTGCTGCCGCAGTCGATCCAGCCGGTTCCGGCCTCGATGGCAGGAGCGTTCGCCGGAGCCGGCCTGGACCTACACGCCGGCGGCACCATCGTCGCGCTGGCGCTCATGTTCGTCTCCTACGCCGTGGTGGTCAAGGCCTCCGAGCAGCTGTCGGGGCGGACCGTGCTGATGTGCATCGCCGCCCTGCAGGCGCTGGTGCTGCTGGCGCCACCGCTGATCTCGACCGACGTGTTCAGCTATCAGGCTTACGCGCGCATGGGCGCCACCTACGGCGCCAACCCCTACCTCAACGGCCCCCACGCGATCGCGCTCGACACGGTGTTCCCCTACATCGGGGCCAAGTGGTCCTACATCCCGAGCGTCTACGGGCCGGTCTTCACGACGTTCAGCTACCTGCTGGCGCCACTCTCGATCGCCTCCAGCGTGATCGCCTACAAGGCGCTGGCCGCGGTGGCGAGCCTCGGGGTCGTCGCGCTGGTGTGGAACGCGGCCCGGCGGCGGGATACCGACCCCGTTCGGGCGGTGGCCCTGGTGGGGTGCAATCCGCTGTTGATCCTGTTCGGCGTCGGCGGAGGACACAACGACCTGCTGATGCTCTTGGCGCTCGTGGCGGCCATCTACGCGGTCCTGGCTTCGCGAGAGCGGCTCGGCGGCGGTCTGGCGGTGCTGGCGGCCGGGATCAAGCTGACCGCCGGGCTGGTGCTGCCGTTCGCGATCGTCGCCGAGGGCCGGCGCCGAGGGCGCGGCCGCCGTCGCGACCTGCTGATCGGAGCCGGTGCCGTGCTGGCGCTGGTGGCGTCGCTGAGCTTCGCCCTGTACGGCACCGGAGTCCTGCACCTGTTCGGCACCGTCCAGCAGAGCCAGAGCGAAGGCGACTGGCAGAGCATTCCCGGCCTGCTCGCGACCGGACTCGGACTGGCGACCGTGGGGCATGTCGTGGGCTACATGCTGGCGGCCATTTTCGTCGCGATCACCGGGTGGCTGCTGCGCCGGGTCTGGCGCGGTGAGATGGACTGGATCGCGGGCGCCGGCTGGGCGACGGCGGCGCTGCTGGTCGCCGCCAGCTCGCTGCTGCCGTGGTATGTGTGCTGGCTGCTACCGCTCGCGGCCCTGGCCCGAGACCCCCGGCTGGTGAGGACCACGGTCGTGATCACCGGCGTCGTCCTGGGCATCCAGCTGCTCGGTTACATTCCCAATGGCGCCTCGATGCTGGGATTCTGAGCGTTGCCGAGGCCCTAGCCGCCTTAGGATGGACTCATGACCGTCACCCCCATCGCATCCGCAGTCGGCACCCGCGCCCTCGAGCTGGTCAGCGTGGTCGCGCCGGTCTACAACGAGGAGGCGACGGTTGAGGAGTTCTACGCCCGCGTCTGCGCGGCCCTGGAGGGACTCCCGTTCGAGCTGGTGCTGGTCGACGACGGCTCCACCGACGGCTCTCCTCTCTGCCTCGAGCGGCTGGCGGAAAACGATCCCCGGGTGCGGATCGTGTACCTATCGCGCAACTTCGGTCACCAGACCGCTCTGACCGCCGGGCTTGACCACGCCCAGGGCAACGCCGTGGTCATGCTCGACGCCGATCTCCAGGACCCCCCTGAGCTGATCCAGACGATGCTCGATCACTGGCGCGCCGGCTGCGATGTCGTCTATGCCGTACGCGAGCAGCGGGCCGGCGAGTCACGCTTCAAGCTCAGCACGGCAAGATGGTTCTACCGGCTGTTCGACAAGCTCGCCCAGGTCGAGCTGCAGCACAACTCGGGCGACTTCCGACTGCTCGACCGCCGCGCGCTGGACGCGCTGTTGTCGATGCGCGAGCGCAACCGGTTCCTGCGCGGCATGACCGTGTGGGTCGGCTACACCCAGGCCGCGGTGCCCTATCACCGCGATCCCCGCTATGCCGGCGAGACCAAGTACACGGTCTCCAAGATGCTGCGCTTCTCGCTGGACGCGATCTCCTCCTTCTCGCACCGACCGCTGCAGCTCGCCACCCTGTTCGGCTTCATCATCTCCACCCTGGCGTTCATCGCGATCCCGATCGTGGTGGTACTGCGGATCCTCGGCTCCTACCTCCCGGGATTCAGCGCCCTGACGATCGTGGTACTGCTGCTCGGAGGGATCGAGCTGATCGCGATCGGGATCATCGGTGAGTACGTGGGTCGGATCTACGACGAGGTCAAGGGTCGTCCCCTGTACCTGGTCAGAGCGCGGCGGAACCTGCCCGAGTCAGCCGCCGAGCTGCCCGACGACGGGCTACCGCTGGCTCGTGACGCCGACGCATCGCTCGGCCTCGGTGCAGACGCACCGCGGGGTCGCGGCGCGGACGCCGGCCGCGGGCACCCCTGAGCGCCGGCCATGGCCGTGCCCCTGTTCGACACCGCCGGTCCCTTGCGGCCGCTGCGCGACGAGCTGCGCCAGGCGGTTGCCGCCGTCATCGACTCCGGCGTGTTCGTGCTCGGACCCGAGGTGCAGGCGTTTGAGCACGAGTTCGCGCGCTACATCGGCGCCGGGCATGCGATCGGCGTGGCCAACGGCACCGACGCGCTGACGATCGCGCTGCGGGCGATGGGGGTCGGCCCGGGCGACGATGTCGTGGTGCCGTCGTTCACCTTCTACGCCACCGCTGAGGCGGTCCCCCCCACCGGCGCCCGGCCGGTGTTCTGTGACGTCGATCCCGAGACCTTCTGCGTCACCGCCGAGACGGTGCGCGCCGCGCTCACGCCCCGCACCAGGGCGGTGGTGGCCGTGCATCTGTTCGGGAACGTCGCGCCGGTGCGCGAGATCGAGGCACTGGGGGTTCCGGTGCTGGAGGACGCGGCCCAGGCCGCCGGCTCCCAGGGACCCGCGGGGCGGCCGGGCGCCCTGGGCACAGCAGCCACGTTCAGCTTCTTTCCGTCCAAGAACCTCGGCGGCTTCGGCGACGGCGGGGCGATCACCACCTCCGATCCGGCGGTGGCCGATCGCGTGCGCTCGCTGCGCTTCCACGGCTCGCGGGACAAGCTCAGCTTCGAGCAGATCGGCTACAACTCCCGCTTGGACGCGCTCCAGGCCGCCGTCCTGCGCGTGCAGCTGCCCCACCTCGACGGCTGGGCGCAGGGGCGCCGAGCCGCTGCCGCCCACTACGAGCAGGCCGGCCTCGGAGCGATGGTGCAGCTGCCCCGTGCGGCGGCCGGGGCCAGACCGGCCTGGCATCTCTACGTGGTACGCACCGCAGCTCCGGTCGAGCTCGCCGCCGAGCTCACGCAGCGAGGCATCGGCGCCAGGACGTATTACCGCACCCCCACCCACGAGCAGCCGGCGATGCGGGAATTCGCGCCCGCGCATCCGCTGCCCGGGACCGAGCAGGCGGCCCGCACTAACGTGGCGATCCCGGTCAGCCCGGTGCTCGATGAGCACCAGGTGCGCGAGGTCGTGGACGCGGTGCGAGCGGCTCTGGCCGCGCCGGTCGGCAGCGGCACGTGAGCGCGACCCGGAGTGCTAACCGCCGGCGGGGTTGGGCCCGATCGACGGGTTGGCGCGCCCGTCGGGCTCACGCCCGCCGCCGCCCGCGCCCGTGGCGCGACGCAGCTGCCTGACCTCCCCTACGGGACCGCCGTCACGCTCGGTGGCCCCGGTCTCCAGCGCGGAGATCCGGCTGGACAGGCCCTTGATCGCATCGGCGACGGGGTCGGGAAGATGAATCCAGTCGGCATCGGGCCCCTCCGGGCGGCGTCCCTCGATCCGCACGGGATGGCCGGGGTTGCCGACCACGGTCGAGTTCGGCGGCACGTCGTGGATGACGACGCTGTTGGCGCCGATCTTGGCGCCGTGGCCGATGGTGATCGGGCCGAGGATCTTGGCCCCCGATCCGATCGTCACGTTCTCCTCAACGGTGGGGTGGCGCTTGCCGGTGGCGAATCCGGTGCCGCCGAGCGTCACGCCCTGGTACAGGGTCACGTCGTTGCCGATCTCGGCCGTCTCGCCGATCACCACCCCCATCCCGTGGTCGATGAAGAAACCGTCGGCGATCTTCGCGGCGGGATGGATCTCGATGCCGGTCAGCGATCGTGCCACCGCCGCGATGAACCGAGGCAACAGCGGCACGGCCGCGGCGTGCAGGGCGTGGGCGACCCGATGGGCCAACAGCGCGTGGACGCCCGGCCAGGTCGCCAGCACCTCGAGCGAGCTAACTCCCCGCGCCGCCGGATCACGACTCTGAGCGGCGGCCACGTCGCGCCGGATCTCGGCGGTGGTGCGGGCGATCAGCCCGAATCGCGACATCGATTAAGCCTACCGAGGCGCCTGCCTGCGCTTCATGGGGCAAAGAACGGCGTCGAGACGTAGCGCTCGCCGGAGTCGGGCAGGATCGTCGCGATCCGCGCGCCGCGTGACTCCGGCCGGGCCGCCACCTGCAGCGCTGCCCACACGGCGGCTCCGCACGACATGCCGGCCAGCACTCCCTCGCGCCGGGCCAGCAGCCGCGCCGTCTCGATCGCGTCCTCGTCCTCGACGGTTATCACCTCGTCGAGCAGCTCCCGGTTGAGCACCTGGGGCACGAATCCGGCGCCGATGCCCTGGATCTTGTGCGGCCCCGGGGGTCCGCCTGAGAGCACCGCCGAGCTGCGCGGCTCCACTGCCACCACGCGGCAACGCGGGTTTCGCTGTTTGAGCACCTCGCCGACACCGGTGATCGTGCCCCCCGTCCCGACCCCGGCCACGAACACGTCGATGCGCCCGTCCAGCGCCTGCCACAGCTCGGGCCCGGTGGTGCGGCGATGGATCTCGGGGTTGGCGGGGTTGGAGAACTGGTCGGGCAGGAACACGTCGTCGTCGGCGGCGAGGAGCCGGGCGGCGTCCACGGCCTCGGTCATGCCGCCGAGCGATTCGGTCACCTGCACCCGAGCTCCGTACAGGCGCAGCAGACCCTCTCGTTCGCGGCTCATCCCCTGCGGCAGCGTCAGAATCAGGTCATAGCCCTTGGCCGCGCAGACGAAGGCCAGTGCGATCCCGGTATTGCCGCTGGTCGCCTCGACGATCGTCGTGCGGCCGGGCTCGATCCGCCCTTCGCGCTCGGCGGCCTCGATCATCGCCACGCCGATGCGATCCTTGACGCTGCCGCCCGGATTGAACGCCTCGAGCTTGGCGAACAGCTCGGCCTCGAGCCCGCCGCCGAGGCGCGCGAGCTGCAGCATCGGCGTGCCGCCGACGTATGACGCGATATTGGTGGGCACCTCGGCCATGTCTCTCAAATCTACGAGACAGCGCCCCTGGACGGGACAGCGGCGTCGATGTGCTGCAATCAGGGAGGCATGCTCGATCAGCTCGAGGTCCCGATCATCCAGGCGCCGCTGGCGGGCGGTCCCTCCACGCCGGCGCTGGCCGCTGCCGTGTCCGGAGCCGGTGCCCTCGGGTTCGTGGCGGCCGGCTACAAGTCCGTCGACGCGCTCGAGGCCGAGCTGGCCCTGACCCGCGAGCTCACCGAGCGGCCGTTCGGAGTCAATCTGTTCGCGCCCAGCGGCGGGCCGGCCGATCCCGAGCTGATCACGCGCTACACCGAGACCCTGCGGGCGGAGTTCACGCGGGCCGGCGCACCGCTCGGCACGCCCCGGTTCGATGATGACGGCTTCGAGGCCAAGCTCGAGCTGCTCGCGTCCTCACCGCCCGCGGTCGTGTCATTCACCTTCGGATGCCCGCCGGCGTCCGTGATCGACCGACTCCGCGCGGCGGGCGCGTGGGTCTGGGTCACGGTCACCTCGCCGGACGAGGCCCGGCTGGCGGCCGCGGCCGGCGCCGGCGCGCTGGTCGTGCAAGGGGCCGAGGCCGGCGGCCACCGCGGGTCGTTCGTCGACCATCCGGGGGCCGAGCCCATCGGCCTGCTCGCCCTGCTGCAGCTCGTGGGGAGTGACGTCCCGCTGCCCCTGGTCGCCTCGGGCGGGATCGCCGGAGGGCGGGGCGTGGCAGCCGTGCTCGCGGCGGGCGCCGCTGCGGCCCAGCTCGGCACCGCGTTCATGCGCTGCCCCGAGGCGGGAACGGCACCCGCGCACCGTGTCGCCCTCGCCACATCGCGGCCCACCGGGTTGACCCGCGCGTTCACGGGACGCCTGGCGAGGGGGATCGTCAACCGCTTCCAGGCCGAGCACAGCGACGCGGCTCCAATCGCCTACCCCGAGCTTCACCACGTCACCGCCGGTCTGCGCGCCCGGGCTCGAAAGGCCGGCGACGCCGAGCTCATCAACCTCTGGGCCGGACAGTCACACGAGCTGACGCGGGAGCTGCCGGCGGCCGAGCTGGTGGCGCTGTTCGCGCGCGAGGCGCGCGAGGCGCTGGCCACCGCCGCCGCGAGACTCTAGGGTCAAGCATCGTCGGGACCCGGCCACGGTTTCAGTCACATTTCTGCCACCGCCGATGGTCATCAAGGAGCGGCCGAGTTACGGTGTTGGGCGACGATGGTCGGGATGGCACGAGCAGTCTGGCGGGGCCTGGCATACGGACCGCGGTTCGTTCGCCACTACAGGCATCGGCGCCAGGCCGGATACTCCGTTCGCCACGCAGTGACCCGCGCCCGGGCACGAATGCGCGAGCTCTACTAGTAGCGCGTCAGGCGCCGGCCGACGGCCGCGACTCAAGTCCGGCGGCAGTTCTGCCGAATCGGACCTTGTACCTCCTCCCCTCTCGCGAAGCCCTCGGCGCCCAACGGCACCGGGGGCTTCGTTTTTTGCCGACCGCCGGCCGGCCGCAACCCTCCAACCGGAACGTCGCAAACGCCGCTCGGGCTAGGCCGCGCCTCGAATGCAGGCCAGCCGCAGGTCGCGCTGCACGCGATGCAGGATATGTCCCGGGATCGGACAGGTGATGCCCGCGGCTCGCGGGCGTTCGCGCTAGATGTGGTACATGGGCGCGCCGGCCGACCTGATCTCCTGCTCGGCGACCGACGCCACGGTGGCCTCCGCGAGCACCGCGGCGGCGGCCTGAGCGGCCTCGGAGAAGACCCCGGTGGAGCCCCGGCCCAGGGGCCCGTCGAGCAGCTCGACCAGCTCCAGGACGGTCACTGAAGCCGCCGGGCGGCCGAAGCTGTAGCCGCCCTTGACGCCACGCTGGGAGCGCAGCACCCCGGCGCGGCGCAGGGTCGCGAACAGCTGCTCGAGGAATTGCGCCGGGATGCCGCGGCGGCGGGCGAGCTCGGCGATCGGCACGGGCCCCGAATCGCCGTGGCGGTAGAGCTCGATCAGCGCACTCAGCGCGTAGGGCGACTTGGTGCTGATCGAGATCATCCGGGGCGATCGTAGCCGGATCGGGGTGGCCGCGAGGCCGTATGTGATCGGCGTGGACTCCGCGGTTCCGGGCCGGGACCCGGCCCGGCGTCGGTCAGATCCAGCCGCGCTCGGTGGCGATCAGGACCGCCTGGGCGCGGTCCATGGCGCCGAGCTTGCCGTACACGTTGTGCAGATGGGTGCGCACGGTGCTGGTGGAAAGGCCGAGCTCGCCGGCGATCTGCTTGTAGACCATGCCCTTGGCCAGACGGCGGAGCACATCGATCTCACGCGCCGACATCGGACATGGATCGATCTGGCGAGGGCGCCCACCGGCGGCCGGGAGCGGCAGCTCGTACATGACCGTGCGCAGGTTCGCCGGGCTCACGCCGATCGTCCGCGCCACCGTCAGCAGCTCGGCCGGGGTGACCGATCCGCCGAGCACGTAGTGCGCCAGCATGTCCGCGAGCCGGACCAGCGCGGCTTCACCGTCGGCATCGACGGCGTGGTGGCGCTCGATGACGCTGGCGATCGAGCGGGGCATGCCCCAGCGCCGGGCCAGCACCCCGCCGACGAGGGCGTGATCGACGCCGAGCTCGCGACGCTCGCGCTGAATCCGCTCCTCCGGGGTGCGTGCGTCGGCGTGGACCTGACCGGGATAGCCCGGATAGGCATGGATCAGGACCAGCTTCCCGATGTCGTGCAACAGCGAAGTGATCATCAGGCGATCACGCGCCTCGTACCCCACCTCCCGGCCGAGCCGTTCGGCCGCGCGTTGGGTGGCGACGGCGTGCAGTCGGAAGCGCTCCGGGATGCCCTGCCAGACCGCGCTGCGCTCAAAGAAGTCAAACGTCCGCGCGCGGGTGGCGATGGCGTGAACCGTGGGCAGCGAGAGCACCTCGACGCCCGCGACCGCGCTCTCCACGCGCCCGAGCATCGGCCCGTCGAGCTGGTTGGCGAGCCGCACGACGGTGACCGCGAGGGCGACGTCGGACTCGACCGTCGAGACAATTTCGGCGGTGGACGGCTCGCCCTCCTCAAACAGCCGCAGAACGCGGTTGCGGGACTCCACCAGCATCGGATAGGCCTCCAGCGCTTCAAACGCAGCGGTCAACCGGCGGCCGTGTCCCTCGTTGTGGTGGCGCTCGCGAACGGCATAGGGGTCGGTGGGTGCGGGCTTCACAGCAGCAAGAGCTGCCACTTTAGGCGCACGCGCACCTTGCTGCCCGCGGACGGCGGCGTTCATGACGCCCGCGATCGAGGTTCCCTGGCCATTGCGCCCTCTATCGGCAGATATCTGATCGCGGTTTAGCTTTCGCCGCTGTGTCCGCTCCCGCCGTCGTTGGCGTGCCCCAGGGCCCGGTCGATTCGTGCCAGCGTCTCATCGCGGCCAAGTAGCGCCACGCTCTCGAAGATACCCGGGGAAACCGTCTGACCGGCGATCGCCACCCGGACGGGTTGGAACACCTTTCCAGGCTTCTGTCCGCTGCGTTGCACGACCCCGCGCAGCGCCGTTTCGATCGTGTCGGCGTCAAATGGCTCCGCCTCGGCCAGCGCCGCCCGGGCCAGCCTGAGCGTCTCGGCGCCGCCGGGGGCACCGATCGTCTTCTCGAAGGCGGCTGGATCGTCGACCGGACCGTCGAACAGGAACGAGACCAGCGGCCAGAAGTCGTTCAGGGTCTGGATCTTCTCGGCCGAGATCTCCACCGCGTCGCGCAGGCCGGTGCGCCCGGTGAACTCCTCCAGCCGCCGGGTCAGCTCGTCGGTGCCGAGCTCGCGCAGGTGCCGGCCGTTCATGTGGCGCAGCTTGCGCTCGTCGAACACCGCGGGGTTCTTGGATACCCGTTCAAGGCGGAAGCGCTGCGCCAGCTCCGACAGGCTGAAATGCTCCTCGTCGGCGGCAAAGCCGGCTCCGAGCAGGGCGATGTAGTTGTCCACCGCTTCGGGTAGGTATCCGGCCGCGCGTAGCTCCTGCACCGAGGCGGCGCCGTGGCGCTTGGACAGCTTGCGTCCGTCCGGGCCGTGCAGGAGCGGCAGATGGGCGTACAGGGGCGGCTCGGCGCCCAGCGCCTGTAGCACGAGAAGCTGCTTGGGCGTGTTGGAGAGATGGTCCTCACCCCGCACCACATGGGTGATCCCGGCGTCGAGGTCGTCCACCGCGACGGCGAAGTTGTACAGCGGGGAGGCGTCGGCCCGGGCGATCACCGGGTCGTCCATGTTGACGTTGGGAAACCGGGTCTGCCCGCGGATCACGTCCTTGACCTCTTGCTCCCCGGAGTCCGGCACCCGCAGGCGAACTGCACCGGCCGCCTCGGGCCGGCCGCGGAAGCCTCGCTCGGAGCCGTGTTGCGCCTTGTAGGCCTCCACGTCATCCGCCGTCGCATTGGAGTGATAGGCGTGCCCGCTCTGCAGCAGTTGCTCCAGCGCCTCGGCGTGGCGATCGGCACGTTGACTCTGGAAGATCGGACCCTCGTCCCAGTCCAGCCCCAACCATCGAAGCGCGTCGAGGATCTGCTCCACGTTCTCCGGCGTCGAGCGCTCGCGGTCGGTATCTTCGATTCGCAGCACGAGCGTGCCCGGCCGGCCCTCCGGGTCCTGGGCTTGACCGCGCGCGAGCAGCCAGTTGTAAAGCGCAGTCCGGGCGCCGCCGATGTGCAGCGCCCCGGTCGGAGAGGGAGCAAAGCGAACTCGCATGGACATCGTCACGAGATGCTAATCGGCGCTCACGTTTCACCGGCGGGCGGACTGGCCAACGCGGTCCAGCGCGGCGCCGAGCGGGGCTGCCAGGCGATCCAGATCTTCAATCAGTCCCCGCGCATGTGGCGGCCGACGGCGTACGGCGAGGAGGACTTCGCCGCGTTTCGCGAGGCCGCCGCTGCGAGCCCGATCAAGGCCACGCTGATCCACGCCGTATACCTGCTCAACTGCGCCTCGGAGGACCGCGAGATCCGCGACAAGTCCCGCCAGTCGCTGATCCAGTCCCTCCGGGTGGGCGACGGAATCGGCGCCTCAGGCGTGGTCCTCCATCCCGGCTCGGCCAAGCAGGGGGACGTCGCCAAGGCGATCAAGCGGGCGGGCAAGCTGATCGCCGAGGCGCTGTCGGAAACCGAGCGCTGCCCACTGCATCTGGAGGACACCGCCGGTACCGGCGGCACCCTGGGCCGCTCGTTTGAGGAGCTGGCCGACCTGATCGAGGCGGCCGGGGGAGGCGACCGGCTGGGGGTGTGCCTCGACTCCTGCCACCTGCTGGCGTCGGGCTATGACATCCGGACCGCCGACGGCCTGCGTGAGACGCTTGACCGCTTCGACCGGACCCCCGGCCTGGGCCGCCTCTGCTCGCTGCACCTCAACGACTCCCAGACCCCGCTGGGCTCCAACCGCGATCGCCACGCCAACGTCGGTGCGGGGGAGCTCGGGGAGTCAGGCTGCGCCGTGTTCCTGTCCGAGCCCCGCTTCGAGCAGCTGCCGTGCGTGCTGGAGACCCAGGGACCCGAGCGCCAGGGTCCGGCCGCGGAGGAGGTCGCGCTGTGCTTCAAGCTCCGCAAACGCGGCAAGGCGCGTCGCGCCCGCGCCGCCCGCCGGACCCCTTCTGCCAGGCCGGCGGTGCAGTAGCGTGCGCAGGCGATGAGCAGCAAGCCCGCCAAGGCCGATGCGCTCGTGATCTTCGGGATCACCGGCGATCTCGCCAAACGGATGACGCTGCTGTCGCTGTACCGGCTCGAGTCCCGCGGACGGCTTGACTGCCCGGTGATCGGCGTCGCCGTCGACGACTGGTCGGTGGAGCGGCTGCGGACCCACGCTCGCGAGTCGATCGAGGCCACCGGTGAGCAGATCGACGATGCGGTGTTCAAGCCCTTTGCCCAGCGCCTGTCCTACATCAGCGGCGACTTCGGCAATCAGGCCACGTACGCGAAGCTCGCCGAGGTGCTCGCCGACACGCGCAACCCCGCGTTCTATCTCGAGATCCCGCCGTTTCTGTTCGAGACGGTGATCGAGGGGCTGGCCAAGCAGGATCTGCTCTCGCACGGCCAGCGGGTGATGGTCGAGAAGCCCTTCGGTCACGATCTCGCGTCGGCCCGCAAGCTCTCCCAGCAGCTGCATCGGTTCCTCGACGAATCCCAGCTGTACCGGGTCGATCACTTCCTGGGCAAGATGGGACTCCAGGAGATTCTCTACCTGCGCTTTGCCAACTCCCTGCTCGAGCCGGCGTGGAGCCGCTACAACGTCGCCAACGTCCAGATAACCATGGCCGAGAGCCTGGGGGTCCAGGACCGCGGGCACTTCTACGATCCGGTCGGCGCGCTGCGCGACGTGGTCGTCAACCACATCATGGAGCTGCTGGCCGCGGTGGCGATGGAGCCACCGGCCGGTCACGACGTCAACACGATCAAGGACGCCAAGTACACGCTGTTCCGGGCCATGCCCGACGCCGACCCCGCCCATTACGTCCGTGGCCAGTACGACGGGTACCGCAAGATCGACGGCGTCGCCCCCAGCTCGACCACCGAGACCTACGTCGCTCTGCGGCTTGAGGTCGACAACTGGCGCTGGTCGGGCGTGCCGTTCTTCATCCGGACCGGCAAGCGCCTGCCGGTCCAGCTCACCGAGCTGCGCCTGGTGTTCAAGCATCCCCCCCGTCTGCACTTCATTCCCGGCTCGCGTCGCCACCGCTCGGAGCCGAGCCAGATCGTGTTCCGGATCGACCCCGCCACCGGGGTGCGGATCGCGCTCGACGCGCAGCGCGCCGACCAGCCGGGCGCGAGCGAGATCGACCTCGACATGGAGTTCGCCAAGGAGGGTGGCGCCGGCCCCACGCCCTACGAGGTGCTCCTGCACGCCCTGATGGTGGGGGACTCCACCCACTTCACACGTCAGGATGCGATCGAGCAGACCTGGCGGGTCGTCCAGCCGCTGCTGGACTCACCCCCGAGCGTCCATACCTATCCCCAGGGCGCCTGGGGGCCGTCCGAGGCAGACCGGCTGACGCGCGGCTTCGGCGGATGGAAGTCCCCGTGGCTGCCGGGCTGATTGGCGTAGCCGGCTCGCCCAACGGGTAGCGTCTGGGCGAGGCGCCCGGCGAACCCGAGGGGAAGGAGCTGGATCAATGAGAATCAGCCTTGGCAGCATCATCTGGCTGGTCGTCGGAGTGCTCGTCGCCTCCGCCCATCACTATCTCGCCAACGTCGGCACGATCAAGCTGATCGTCTCGGCGCTGCTCGCGATCATCCTCTGGCCGCTACTGCTGCTGGGGATCAACCTCCACATCAAGTAGACCCTCCGGCCGCGCGGGTCAGGCGACGCTTGCCGCCGCCGGGGCGCTGGCGGCCATCCTGACCAGATCATCGAGCAGCGCGGAGCCGAGCAGGGCGTCGAGCTCGGCGTGAAGGCTGGCGCTGCGTCGCACCCGGAAGCCGGGGCCGAGCCTGAGGCGGCGGGGACCGACACTCGTGGCCAGCTCGATCACCACGTCGCATTCGCCCGGGAATCCGACCAGCACCTCCTTGAGCTCGCCCAGCGCCGTAGCCGGCAGGGCCGTCGCGTCGAGGCGCAGGCGCAACGCGGCCGGGGGCGGAGCCGGCTTGGCCTCCTGGACCTGCGCCTTGGCCACCTCGGCCTGGGTCGGCTCGAAGCGCTCGACCTGCTGGGCGACCACGCATGTCTTGTCGCGGTCCTTGTGGTCCACCCGGCCTCGCACCAGGACGATCGAGTCGGTGGCCAGCGCGTCCTCACTGGCCGTCAGGGCTTTGTCGAAGACGATGATCTCGACCGATGCGTCGAGGTCGTAGATGGTGGCGAACATCATCCAGTCGCCCTTCTTGGTCTTGATCCGCTTGGCCTGCGTGACCATCCCGCCGATCGTCACCCAGTCACCGTCGCGGCGGGCCGAGAGCTCGGCCAGGGAGCTGTCGGCCCGCGCTCGCAGTGCCGGCCCCACGTCCTTGAGCGGATGCGCGGAGATGAACAGACCGATCGACTCCTTCTCGGCGGCCAGCAGTTCGGTGCGGCTGAACTCCTCGCCCGGGATCGGCGCGTGGCTGGGGCCGGCGAGCACCGGCGCGGAGAGCCCCGGACCGGTCCCCCCGGCAGCGGGTGGGGCGGGATCGAGATCGAAGATCGAGCCCTGTCCGATGAGCGCGTCCTGCTGGGCCTTCTGGCCCGCGCTCTGGGCCTGCTCGAGCACTGCCAGCATGCCCTTGCGGGGAGCGCCGGTCGACCCGAACGCGCCGCATTTGATCAGCGCCTCGATCGCCTTCTTGTTCACCGCCCGGTTGTCGATCCGCTCGCAGAAGTCCCACAGATCACGGAACGGCCCACCCTCCTCCCGCGCTCGCTTGATCGCCTCGACCGCCTGGTAGCCCACGCCCTTGACCGCGTCGAGACCGAAGCGGATGTTGCCCTCCACGACCACGAACTCGTGGTCGGAGAGGTTGACGTCCGGCGGCAGGATCGCGATCCCCATCTGCTCGGCCTGGGCGACGAAGAACGGCACCTTGTCCTTGGTGTTCATCACCGAGGAGATCAGCGCCGCCATGTACTCGGCCGGAAAGTTGGCTCGCAGCCACGCGGTGCGGTACGCGATCAGGGCGTAACAGGCGGAGTGCGATTTGTTGAACGAGTAGTCGGCTGACTTCTCGTTCGTCGCCCACAGCCACTCGATCACGGACTCGCTCGTGCCCGAGGCGCGGCAGCCTGCGACGAACTCAGGCTTGAGCGTGGCCATCGCCTCGCGGTTCTTCTTGCCGATCGCCTTACGCAGGTCATCGGCCTTGGCGCCGCTGAAGCCGGCGATCTCCTTGGAGATCTGCATCGCCTGCTCCTGGTAGACGATCACGCCGTTGGTCGGCTGCAGGATGGGGCGCAGCCGCTCGTCGAGGTAGGTGACTGCTTCGGGATTGTGCTTGCCGCGCGCGTACGTGGGGATCTGGTCCATGGCTCCCGGGCGGTAGAGCGCGTTGAGCGCGATCAGATCCTCCAGCTCGGTCGGCTTGACCTTCTTGAGCGTCTCGCGCATGCCCTCGGACTCGAACTGGAACACGCCGACCGAATCGCCGCGGGTCATCATCTCGTAGGTCTTGGGATCGTCGAGCGGAAGCGTGGTCATGTCCGGCCGCTCGCCGGTCGAGCGTTCGATGATGTCCAGCGCGTCCTCGATCACGTCGAGGTTGCGCAACCCGAGGAAGTCCATCTTGAGCAGGCCGATCTGCTCGATCGGCTTCATCGAGAACTGGGTCACGGTCCGGAACACGCGCTCGCCGTTCTCGTCGGCGCCGGCATCGGCGATCTGCAACGGAACGATCTCGGTCAGCGGCCGGTCGGCGATCACCACGGCGGCGGCGTGGATCGAGGAGTTGCGGACGATTCCCTCCAGCCCCCTGGCGACATCGACGATCTGCTTGGCGGTGCCGTCACGGTCGACCTCGGCACGCAGCGGCTGGCCGGGCCGCAGGCACTCCTCGAAGCTCGGCGCCCGTCCCTGATCCGGATCGGGGATCAGCTTGGCCAGCCGGTCCCCGGCTCCGTAGTCATGGCCGAGCACGCGGGCGGCGTCCCGCGTAGCGGCGCGGGGGAACATCTTGCCGAACGTCACGATCTGGGCCACCGACTCCTTGCCGTACTTCTCGGTCACGTAGCGGATCACGCGCTCCCGGCCGCGAACCGAGAAGTCGATGTCGATGTCCGGCATCGACACCCGCTCGGGATTGAGGAAGCGCTCGAACAGGAGGTCGTAGCGCAGCGGGTCGACGTCGGTGATCTGCAGCGAGAAGGCGACGATCGACCCCGCCGCCGATCCGCGTCCGGGCCCCACCGCGATCCCCGAGTCCTTGGCGTACTTGACGAAGTCCCACACGATCAGGAAGTACGCGTTGAAGCCCATCCGGTCGATCACCCCGAGCTCGTAGTCGGCCCGCTCGCGGGCCGCCGCGGGAACGGGATCGCCGTAGCGCCGGCGCAGTCCGTCATCGACGAGCTTTCGCAGATACGCGCCTTCGGGCGAGCCGTCGGGCGTCGGGTAGCGCGGGATCAGCTGCCGGTCGAGCTCGAGCTCGACGTCGCAGCGCTCGGCGATCTCCAGCGTGCTGGCGATCGCCTCCGGCCACTCCGCGAACGACTGCGCCATCTCCTCGCTGGACCGCAGGTAGAACTCGTTGGTGTCGAAGCTGATCTTCGGCTGGCTGAGGGTCGACTTGGTCTGCACGCACAGCAGCGCGGCGTGGTGGTGGTAGTCCTCGCGTCGCAGGTAGTGCACGTCGCCGGTGCCGACGAGCGGCCGGCCCAGCTCCCGCGCGATCCGCACGATCCCCTCGTTGACCTGGTCCTGGACCGCGAGCCCGTTCTTCTGCACCTCGAAGTAGACGTTGTCGGCCCCGACGGCGTCGATCAGCTCGTGGGCATGGGCGCGCGCGTCGCCGGGGCGATCGCCCATCAGGTGCTGGCAGAACTGCGACTGCAGGCAGCCGGTGAGCGCGATCAGGCCTTCGCCGTGAGCCGCCAGCTGGGCGATGTCGACCCCTGGCTTGCCGCGCTGATATCCGTCGAGGAAACCCGCCGACGAGAGCTTGACCAGGTTGCGATAGCCGACCGGATTGGACGCCAGCAGCGTCAGGTGGAACCGCTCGAAGCGCCCCGGGCCCCGCCGTGTGTGGTCCTCGACGATGTACACCTCGCACCCGATGATCGGCTTGACGCCGTGCTTGCGGCAGGCGGTGAACAGCTCGACGGTGCCGTTCATCACGCCGTGGTCGGTGAGCCCGAGAGCGGGCTGGCCGAACGACGCGGCCCGGGCCGCGAGCGCCTCGACCTTGCACGCCCCGTCGAGCAGCGAGTACTCGGAGTGAACGTGGAGGTGGGCGCAGGTGGGGGTCATCGGCGGCGTGTTCGAGGATAGGCATCGCGGCGGACGCCGTGGCCGTCCGGGGCGGTCCCGCGTACGGGAATTAGTCGCTCTGTGCGCGCTTGATCCACTTGCGCAGCAGGGCCAACGGCCAGTCCTCGCCGCTGACCGTGACCGGCTGGCCGCGCTCGCCTGAGAGCACCAACGGCAGGGCGTCGGCGGGGCCGGTGATGGTGGTGGCGATCCTGTCACCGGGAGCCTCGTCGGTGACCTCGAGCGGGTGGCCGTCGCGGACCAGCAGATACACCGTCGCCGCCTCGCCGGCATAGGCCAGCGTGAACCGCTCGCGCGCCGTCCACGCGGGCTCGATCAGCCGGGCGACGATCATCAGCGTCATCTCAGGCGCCAGCCGGACCCCCGCCCGATACAGGCCGGGGAAGTCAAGCCGGACCTCGGTCAGTGCCCGCAGCGCCCGGAGCCGGTCACGCCGGCCCCGCACCCGCGCCACGCCCCGGCCCCAGCGCCGGCGCAGGGGGCCGGCGGTCAGCAGCCGCGCGAGCGCGGCGGGATCTCCGAGCACCTGGAAGTCGACCTCCCCGCCGGGGCGCGGGCCATCCGCGTACCGAATCACCGGCGCGCCGTCCTTGACCGTGACCCGGGCGCATCCACGGTGGCCTCCGAGGACCAGGTCGTAGGCGACGGGCTCCGGAGCGGCGGCGTGCTGGGCCGGAAGCAGCTCCAGCAGCAATCTGCCCGCGGCATCGGCGTCGGTCCGCGCCAGGGCCCTGAAGATGGGTTTCAGCCATGGCCTGAGCGCGGTTGGCGCTGGCGGCGCCGAGGCCGGAGGCCCGGTCGCTGATGCAGCCCCAGCCGCCGCCCGGGCCGCAGCCGGGCCCGGCGCCGAATCGGGCTCTGGGGGGGCGACCGCCTCCCGCAGACGAATCCGGGCGACGTTGAATCGCTCCGGCTCGACTGGGCGGGTCGCTGCCGGCGCGCTGTCGCGCGGTGGCGGCACGTCGCCGGGCGGCGGTGGCGCCTGAGCCGTGGCGGATGGCGGCGCCTGAGCCGCTGACGCCTGCATGTCGCGGAGAACCCCGCGCAGCTCGACGATCGCGTCGAGGGCCTGCTGCGAGCGCTGTCGGCGCTCGGCCGCCTCGCCCGCGAGCTCGTCGGCGCGTTGCTGTGCGGCGGCTCGAGCCGCGCGCTCGTGCTCCCACCCGGATCGCAGGCCGTCGAGCTCATGGCGCAGCTGCACCAGGGTCGTCGCGGTGCGCCGCTCGATCAGCATCCTCGCCGCGAGTCTCGCCTCGGCGTCGATCGCTCGCGCGCGGAGCTTGGCCTCCACGCCGGCGCGGGCGTCGAGCTCACGGCGCAGGACGGCCAACCGTGCGCCACTGTCGGCGTCGGCGCGCTCGGCCTCGGCCGGATCCGCCGGGCCGACGGGAACGGGAACGGTTGCGGGCGGCTCCGCCGGCACTCGGCGCCGCGCGGCGGTCCGCCGTGCGATCAAGCCGCGTTCCGCCTGCAGGCGAATCAGCTCGGCCGCGCCGGGGTGGCTCGGCGCCCGCCCCGCGGGTGGCTCGCGCTCGGCCTGGGCGGCTCGCTGCTCGGCCCGCTCGCGGGCGAGCGTGGCGGTCGCGGCGATCTGCTCCGCCTCGTCGCCGCGCCGGCGAGCGTCGCTGAGGTCGGCCTCCAGCCCGCG
The DNA here is from genome assembly GCA_963792735.1 of uncultured Solirubrobacterales bacterium. GTDB lineage: Bacteria > Actinomycetota > Thermoleophilia > Solirubrobacterales > Solirubrobacteraceae > Palsa-465. The sequence goes on from CAWBXK010000003.1 coordinate 596,657, forward strand.
GATCCGTTCCTCGGCGGCGGCCAGGTCACCGAGCGCCTGGCGGGCACGCTCACCCTCGGCGAAACGGGCGGAGAGCTCGCGGGCGACGTCACGCCGGAGCGCCTGCTCGGCGTGGGCCCGCTGCTCGGCGGCGCGGCGTCCTCGCTCGCGGTCGGCCAGCTGAGACGACAGCTCGTCGGCCTCCCGGCGGGCGGCGGCGAGGGCGTGCTCGAGCATCTGGACGCGCTCGGTGAGCTGCGCGGCGGCCGCCGCGGCCTCCTGGGCCCGTCGCCGGGCGCTCTCGGTCTCCAGCTCCGAGCTGGCCGGATGCAGGCCCTCCTCGGCGGGCTCCAGCGGCGACGGCGGATCACCGCCGGCGAACTCCCGCTCGCTCTCGGCGCCGAGCGGCTCCACCGCGGCCGGCAGCGCCACCACCACCGAGCCGAACTGAAGCCAGCTCCGACCGCCGCGATCAGGTGCGAGGGCGACCGGCACGGCAAAGCTGATCCGCCACGTCCCCGGTCCGGCGCCGGTCAGGCTGGGCGGCTCGGGCATGGCGGGAAAGCGATGGCGCCGCCCCTGGACCTCGACCACCAGCATCGGTTGGCCGCTCCAGGCGGGGCGACGCCGGCGCCAGCGACCGGTGACCCGCACGGTCAGGGTCTCGCCCCCCTCGGGAAACCACTCCACGGCCTCGATGCCAAGCACTGACGGGACTCCCGGCGGGTCGCTCATTCGCGCCCGACGGTATTTCCCCCCGCGGACGGATGGGCCGGACGGCTCTACCCGCGCGTCGCTTCGCCGCGCAGCTGGTCGGCCAGGGCCCTGGCCTCGGCCAGCAGTCGCTCGGCTTCGCCGAGGTCTCCGGTTTCGGCCCCCACCCGCTCGCGGGTCGCCGCCAGGTCGGTGCCCAGGCGCTCGAGCTCGGCCCGCATCGCGGTCATCTCGCTGACCGCGGCGTCGCGGCCCACCCGGGCGGCGGCCAGATCCTCGCGCAGCCGCGCCGTCTCGGCGGCTCGGCGCTCGGCGCCGGCGTGCACGCCCGCCGCCTGCTCGCGCAGCGCCGCCACCTCCGCGGCCCGCGCGTCGCGCTCGGCGGTCAGCTCGGTGAGCTGCCGGCGCATGTCAGCGCGCTCGCGCTCCATCTCCCCCGTGCGCTCGTCCAGCTCGCTGCGCTGACGCTCGACGGCTGCGGTCAGACGCTCCATCTCGATCCGCAGCTGGCCGTGGGTGGCCTCGAGCGCGGACTGCGTCGAGGCGCGCGCCTCGAGCTGTGACTGCGCGTCGGCCAGCGCCCCGCGCGCCCGGGCCGCCTCGGCCGTCCGTTGCGCCAGCTCGGCGTGCAGCGCCGCCACGGTCTCCTTGAGCAGCAGATCCGCCAGGGGCCCCGACCGCGGCGTCTCGGGGTCCGCGCGAGCGAAGGGGACCGGGAGTGGTGACTCAAGTGGGGCGGCCACCGGCGGTTCGGGCTCCGGTGGCCCAGCCAGCGGCGGTTCAGGCGCGGGCGCCCCGCGCGGCGGCGGGATCGGAATGACCGAGCTGCCCAGCCACAGCGCCGCCTGCCCGTCGTGGCGCGGCTCGGCCCAGGCCGGCAGCGTGAAGCTCGCCCCCCACCGCTGCGGATCGTCGGACACGGGATCTCGGCTGGCCGTGAACCGGTGGCGACGTCCCGCCACCTGGACGACCAGCAGCTCCTCCTCCTCGGCGCCGACCGGGTCGAGCCAGCGGCCGGTCAGCGTCAGGCGCACGGTCTCGGCGCTCAGCCTGGCGCTCTCGATCCGGTCGATGGCAAGCGGGATCTGAACGGGGGCGCGGTTGGTCATGCCGGGAGGAGACCGGGCGCAGGGGCTGGCGTCAGGCCGGTCACAGGCTTTTCGGTGATGCCACCGGTAATCCTGTACTGCGTATGTAAGAGTCGTCTATTCGGGGGCGGTGGAACGGCGACCAGCGACGACCACGCCCGCCAGGACCGCGACCGACAGACCGGCGAGCGCCGCCCTGCGGCCGGTTCCCTGCATCCGGCGGCGCAGGTACCACTTGCCGCCCTGCCAGACCACGAACCCAAGAGCCTTGTATCCCATGCCGTCGATGCTACCCATCCGCTCGGTTTCGCAACTGCCAGGCCATTCGCGACTGCAATGACCACAGCTCGATGAAGCCGGGCGAGGCCTCCTGCGCGAACAGACCGCCGGATTCCGAGAAGGTGGCCAGCTGGGCGTCGTAGACGGCGTTGGGCGAGGACCGGGTGACGGTCCGGATCGACCCCTTGTAGAGCTTGAGGCCGATCGTCCCGGTGACCTGCGCGTTGACGGCGTCCATGTAGGCGTCGAGGTCGGAGCGAAGCGGCTCCCACCACAGCCCGGCATAGACGAGGTAGGCCCACCTCTGGTCGAGCGTCGGCTTGAGCTGGTTCTGGTGGATCGTGCCGACGAGCTTCTCGAGCTCCTGGTGGGCGAGCAGGACGATCGTCGCGGCCGGGACCTCGTAGATGTCGCGGACCTTGAGGCCGACGATCCGGTCCTCGATGTGATCGACGATCCCGACCCCGTGGCGGGCGCCGATCTCAGCCGCGCGCTCCAGCAGCGCCACGAGCTCCATCCGCTCGCCGTTGAGCCCCACCGGGACGCCGCGCTCGAACTCCACCGTCACGACCTCGGGCTCGTCGGGCGCCAGCTCGGGGCGGGTGACGAGCTGAAAGACGTCGTCGTCAGGGGCGTGCTCGAGGTCCTCGATCCAGCGCCCCTCGCTGGATCGTCCCCACAGGTTGTCGTCGATCGAATAGGGCGCCAGCTCCGTCCCGCCCTTGACCGGGATCCCGTGCTCGCGCGCGTACTCGACCTCCTCGTTGCGGCCCATCCGCCACGTGCGCACGGGCGCGATCACCTTCAGCTCGGGCGCCAGCGTGACGATCGTGGCCTCGATCCGGACCTGATCGTTGCCCTTACCGGTGCAGCCGTGGGCGACGGTGTCGCAACCGGTCCGGCGCGCGTACTCGGCGGCCAGCTTGGCGATCAACGGGCGCCCCAGGGCGGTGAACAGCGGATACCCGAGGCCGTAGATGGCGTTGGCCTTGATCGCGGGGAGCACGTACTCGCGGGCGAACTCCTCGCGCGCGTCGACCACGTGGGCCTCCACCGCCCCGAGCTGGAGCGCCTTGCCCCGCACCACGTCGTAGTCCTCGCCCGGCTGCCCGAGGTTGACGGTCAGGGCCACCACCTCGGCGTCGTACTGGTCCTGGATCCACTTGAGCATCACACTGGTGTCCAGGCCGCCGCTGTAGAGCAGCAGGACCCGGTCGACCTCGTCGGGGTCGGCGAGATACGAGGCGGAGAGCATGGACGCGGAGTCGGTCATCGGCGAAGGGTATTGGGGCGGAAAGTCGCCTTGACCAGCCGGTGCTGCTCCTCGGCGGCCAGCGCGGCAAAGCTCTCGGCGAACTGCGCGCGGGCGGCCACCTCGTCGGCTTGCAGCCGGTCGACCAGCACCCCCATCGCCATCAGCGCCGACGGACCGCCGGACAGAGTCGCCACCTCGTCGGCCAGCGAGCGCAGCAGGGTGATCTGGACCTCGCGGTCCTGGTGGCGGCCGAGCACGTCCTGGAGACCCTTGAGCGACTTGATCAGCGGGGCCACCACCTCGTCGGGAAACAGCTTGACGCCGAACAGCTCGAGCAGGTAGCGAAGCTCCTTGCCCTTCTTGCGCAGCTCGTGATAGTCCTCCGCCGGGGTGCCATCGTCGATCCGCCGCCCCATCCGCACCACCCGCTTGTAGGCCGCGCGGATCCGCCGTCCCGCCAGCCGGCCGATCGGCTCGGTGGCGTCGGGACGATCCTCGAGCTCGTACTGCACCAGCGATTCGAGCAGCCGATCCCAGTCGGTCAGCAGCTCCTCGGCCCGGCGTGAGCGCAGCGTCCGGGCCATCTCGCCGTGCGCCGCGAGCCGCCAGTGACCGAGCACCTGGCGCAGCGGGGCGAGATCGGCGCGGATCGGCTCAGGCACCAGCGCGCGCATCGACTCGAAGTCGCTCAGGTACACGTCGAGGTCACGGGCCTCACCGGTCGCGCGCTGAAGCCAGCGAAACTCGCTGCGAAAGCCCGCCAGCTCGAGCGCGGGGAACACTCCCGCGAGCTGCCGCTGCACGGTGCGCGAGCGACGCACGGAGATCCGCAGACGGTGCAGATACTCGTCGTCCTCGCCGGCGAACGCGCCCTCGCGGTTGCCCAGGATCACCTCGAGCAGGGCCCGCAGCACCATCGCCACGGCGGCGTCGGCGCGCTGTTCGGGCGCCAGCGGGACGTCGATCTTGGCGCTGGTCGCCGAGCTCACAACAGCTCGCCGAGACGGCCCAACGCGTCGTCGACCTCGTCCTCGTCGACCACCAGCGGCGGCTCGAGCCGGATCGTGACCGGACTGGTGGCGTTGACCACCAGGCGACGCTCCAGCAGCGCACGGCGGGCGATCTCGGGCGCCGAGAGGCCGTCGGCGAGGTCAAAGCCGACCATCAGTCCCCGCCCGCGGACCGACACCACCTGCGGCAGTGCCTCGAGGCCGGCCCGGAGCCGCTCGCCGAGTGTCTGGACCCGCTCGAGCAGTTCAGGATCGGAGCAGATCTCGAGCGCCACCAGCGCGGCCGAGGCGACCAGCGGACCGCCGGCGAAGGTGGAGCCGTGATCGCCCGGCGCGAACACATCGGCCAGGCGGGGTCCTGTGATCAGGGCCCCGATCGGCAGCCCGCCGCCGAGCGCCTTGGCGCTGGTGATCGCGTCGGGCACCACGCCGGTCCGCTCGTAGGCCCACAGCGTTCCGGTCCGTCCCATCCCGGTCTGGATCTCGTCGAAGATCAGGGCCGCGCCGGTGCGGTCACAGGCCTCGCGGGCGGCGCGCAGCAGCTCATCGGGCAGCACGTTGATCCCGGTCTCGCCCTGGATCGGCTCCAGCAGCACCGCCCCGGTGTCGGAGTCGACCGCCGCCGCCAGCGCCTCGGCGGACTTGGGCACGACCACGAACCCCGGCACCAGCGGGGCGAACGGAGCCTGCTTGGACTCCTGCGGGGTGCCCGACAGGGCCCCGTAGGTGCGGCCGTGAAACGCCTCCTGTAAGACCACGATGTTTCCCCTCGGCCGGGCCCGCCGGGACAGCTTGATCGCCGCCTCGTTGGCCTCCGCGCCCGAATTGCACAAGAACACCTTGCCGCCGAGCGAGCTCTGAGACAGCCGGGCCGACAGCTGCAGGGCCGGCGCCGTGTAGTACAGGTTGGTGGCGTGGGTGAGCCGCTGCACCTGATCGCGCACCGTCGCGACGATTCGCGGGTGGCAGTGACCGACGTTGAGAACCGAGATCCCGGCCAGGAAGTCCAGGTACTCGTGGCCATGCTCGTCCCACAGTCGGCAGCCGGATCCGCGCACGAACTGCACGGGGTTTCGCACGTAGGTCGCGATCGCGTAGTCGCGCTCGAGCTGCTGCAGCTCGGCCAGCGTGGCCCCGGTCATGAACCTGGTCCGATCTTGGTTCCCTGCCCGGCGTCGGTGAACAGCTCCAGCAGCAGCGAGTGCGGGACGCGCCCGTCGACGATGTGGGCGAACGAGACCCCGCCGTGAATCGCGTCCAGGCACGCCGCCAGCTTGGGCCGCATCCCCCCCACCACTCCGACCATGGCGTCCTGGACGTGCTCCGCGCTGACCTCGGAGATGACGCTGGCGGGATCACCGGGATCCCGCAGCCACCCCGCCACATCGGTGAGGAACATGATCTTGTAGGCCCCCAGCGCCCGGGCCACCGCGCCGGCGGCCTCGTCGGCGTTGATGTTGTAGGAGTTGCCCTCCCGGTCGGAGCCGACGCTGGCGACGACCGGGATGTAGTCCTGGGCCACGTGCTTGAGGACGTCGACGTCGACCCGCTCGATCCGCCCCACGAAGCCGATGTCCTGCCCGCTCGGTGCGGCCTGGCGCGAGGCGCGGAACAGCAGCCCGTCGTCGCCGCACAGTCCCACGGCGGGCTGGCCGTGACGGCCGAGCCGCATGACGATGTCCTTGTTGACCTTGCCCACCAGCACCATCTTGGCGACCTCGACGGTGGCGGCGTCGGAGACCCTCAGTCCATCGACGAACTCCACCGCGAGGTTCAGGCGCTGCATGTAGCTGGTGATCTCGGGACCGCCGCCATGCACGATCACGGGATTCATGCCGACGTACTTGAGCAGCACGACGTCGCGCGCGAACTCCTCCTTGAGCGCCGCCTCGGTCATCGCGGCGCCTCCGTACTTGATCACCACCGTCTTGCCGTGGAACTCGCGGATGTAGGGCAGCGCCTCGAGCAGCGTCGCGATGTCACGCATGCGGGCGCCTCACGTCGTGTAGTCCGCGTTGATCGTGATGTACTCGTGGCCCAGATCGGAGAAGTACAGCTCGGTCTCGGCGCCGTCGCCCGGCAGCCCGATCTCGTACTCGACCTCTGCGCGCGCCACCGACGCCGTCAGCGCCGCGTCGTCGTGGGGCACGTAGGCACCGGCGGTGCAGACCCGCACCCCCTCGATCTCGACATCGACCGGCAGCGGCGCCGCGCCCGGCAGCGCCGCACCGGCGGCCTGGACGATCCGGCCCCAGTTGGGGTCCCCGCCGTAGAGCGCGGTCTTGACCAGCGAGGAGTTGGCCACCGATCGCGCCACGCCGTCGACGGCGCCCTGATCGCCGCCGCGCACCACCACCCGTCCGATCCGCCGCGCCCCCTCGCCATCGCGGATCACCATCAGCGCGAGTTGGCGCATGAGGGCGTCGAGTGCCTCGCCAAAGCGCAGCTCATCCTCGGTCTCGGGCTCGATCACCACGCCCGACTCGCCGCTGCACTGAAGGATCACCGTGTCGTTGGTGGACAGCTGCCCGTCCACGCTGACGCGCTCGAACGAGCGCTTGACGCACACCGCGAGCAGCAGATCGCAGGTCTCCGCGGTGACGGCGGCGTCGGTCTGCACGAAGCACAGCAGCGTCGCGAAGCCGGGCGAGATCATGCCCGCCCCCTTGGCCTGGGCGGTCAGCTTCACCTCGCCGCTGGGCAGCGCCACCTTCAGGCAGGCCCGCTTCTGGAACGCGTCGGTGGTGCGGATCGCCTCGGCGAGCGCATGGTCACCGTCGGGCGCCAGCGCGTGCGATGCGGCCACGACGCCGCGCGTGATCTCGTGCATCGGCAGTGGCACCCCGATCACCCCCGTGGAGGCGACGGCCACCTGGGCCTCGGGCGCACGGGCCACCATCGCCCCGGCGCCCTGCATCTTGACGGCGTCGTCGAGTCCGGGCCGCCCGGTGGCGGCGTTGGCATTGCCGGAGTTGACGACCACCGCGCGCAGCGCGCCGAGCTGGCAGCGCTCCTGGCACAGCAGGACCGGCGCCGCCAGCACGCCCGAGCGGGTGAAGCGGGCCGCGCTGGTGGTGGCCGGCGAGTCGGACACCAGCAGCCCGAGATCGAGCGCGCCGCTGGGCTTGATCCCCGCCGCCACGCCGGCGGCGCGGAACCCGGCCGGGAGCCCGCCGCTGTCGGCCTCGGTCAGCTGAGGCGGAGGCTGCACCCAGCGGCTGGAGAAAAATCCGCTCGCGAGGCTCACGATATCCCCTCCCCTTCCGGAAGCCCGAACATCAGGTTGAGGTTCTGGACCGCCTGGGAGGCCGCCCCCTTCCACAGATTGTCGATCACGGCAAACACGATCACGCGCCCGGTGCGCTCGTCGCGGTGAACGGAGATCCGGCAGATGTTCGTCTCGCGGACGTCACGGACTCCGGGGGGCGCGTCGGCGAGCTCGACGAACGGCTCGGCGGCGTAGAACTCTTGATAGAGCGCTCTAGCGTCCTGGGGCCCCCCATCCATAGGAGTCACATAGCAGGACACAAGCTCCCCCTGGTCGAGGGGAACGAGGTGCGGGGTGAAGCTGACCTTGAGGTCGGCCCCCAGCACCGCCAGCTCCTGCTCGATCTCCGGCGTGTGGCGGTGACGCGGTACGCCGTAGGGGCTCACGTTCTCATCGACGGTGACGAAATGGGTCTTGTCGGTGGCGGCGCGGCCCGCCCCCGATACGCCGGACTTGGCGTCGATCACGACGTCGGCCAGCAGCCCGGCCCGGGCCAGGGGTGCCAGCGCGAGCAGCGTCGCGGTCGGGTAGCAGCCCGGGTTGGCGACGATCCTGGCGGCGCGGATCTGCTCGCGGTAGCGCTCCGGCAGGCCGTAGACGGCCTCGGGCAGCAGCGTGAGCTCAGGGTGGGGCCGGTACCACTCCGCATACACGGCGGGGTCGCGCAGGCGAAAGTCGGCGGAGAGATCGACCACCCGCACGCCGCGCTGCACAAGCGCCGCGACGAGCTCGGCGGCGGCGCCGTGCGGATAGGCGACCACCGCCGCGTCGACGCCGGCGTGCCGGTCGAGATCGAGCTGCTCGAGCTCGAGCCCGACGCGATGATGGGGGTACAGCTCGTCGAGGCGGCGGCCGACGTCGGAGCGCGAGGTCACGGTGGTCAGCGTGAACGACGGGTGGCGGTGCAGCAACCGGGCGCTCAGCGCTCCCGTGTAGCCGGCGGCACCGAACACGGCGACGCTAGGAGTCACGGACCCTCCCCTGCAGCTGCTCGGCCAGCGCGGCCGCGATCTTGGTCCGCCTGGTGGCGACCTCGTCATCGGTGAGCGTGCGGTCGGAGGCGCGGAACACCAGCCGCAGCGCCAGTGAGACGTTGCCGGCCCCCAGCCGGCTCTCGTCCCGGTAGACGTCGAAGATGTCCGCGCCGGCGAGCAGCGGCGCGCCGGCGCGCCGGACCACGGCGACCACGTCCTCGGCCCTGACCGTGTCGGGGACGATCACCGCCAGGTCCTCTCGGACCTCCGGAAAGCTCGTGACGTCGCGGTAGGTGCTCACCGCCGTCGCGTGCTCGGCGGCGAGATCGAGATCAAGCTCGAATGCCGTGATCGTCCCGGACTCATCCCAGCCCGCGGCCACGTCCGGATGGATCTCGCCGATCCATCCGGCCGGCTGGTCGGCGACCAGGATCCGGGCCCAGCGGCCGGGGTGCAGGAACGGCTCGGGCTCGCCGGCGGCCTGCACGCTCCAGGGGATCCGCAGCGCCTCGAGCATCCCGGCCAGCACGCCCTTGGCGGCGAAGAAGTCAGCCGCGGGAGGTGACGGCTGGCGCCACGTGGCGGGGCGCACCGGACCGGTCAACAGCGCGGCGACGTGATACGGCTCGGCCGGCCTGGCGTCGTCGCCCGGTAGGTAGACGGCCCCCGCCTCGAACAGCCGCACCGCCGCCGCCCCGTGGGCGCGGTTGCGGCGAGCGACGTCGAGCAGCGAGCCGAGCAGCGAGATGCGCAGCAGCGCCTGGTCGCCGGACATGGGGTTCTCCAGCGCCACCGCCGGGCGCTCGGTCAGCCGCAGGCGCTCGGCCAGCTCAGCCCCGGTGAAGCTCCATCCGACGATCTCGTGCAGTCCCTGCGCGGTCAGCGCGTCCGCGGCCTGGCGGCGTAGACGCTGGCGCGGGGTGAGGCGTCCCGAGGCGCCGTGGCGGGAGGGAAGCGTGGCCGGCAGATCGGCCAGCGCTCCGAGCCTGGCCACCTCCTCGATCAGGTCGGCCTCGCGGGTGACGTCGGCGCGGCGAAACGGCGGCACGGTGACCTCGAGACCGTCCGGCGCGTCAACCGCGGTGAACTCCAGCGCGCGCAGGATCTCGGCGCAGCGGGCGCGCGGGATCTCGGTGCCGAGCAGGCCGGTGACCCGCGCGTCGCGCAGGACGATCGTCTCCGGGGCGGGTCCGGGGCCGCCGATGTCGATCGTCCCGGGTGTCTGGCGCGCGCCGCAGAGCTCGATCATCAGCCGTGTCGCAACCGCCTGGGCCTCCATCGCCTGCTCGGGCTGCAGCTGCTTCTCAAATCGCGAGGAGGCCTCGCTGCGCAGTCCCAGCCGCAGCGACGTGCGGTGAATATTGGCGCCGTCCCAGTTGGCCGCCTCCATCAGCACCCGCGTGGTGCCCGGCCCGACCTCCGAGCGGGCGCCGCCCATCAAGCCGGCGATCGAGGTCGGGCCGTCGCCGTCGGCGATCAGGACCATGTCCTCGTCGAGCGCGCGGGTCTGCCCGTCGAGCGTCTGGACGGCCTCGCCCGCGCCCGCCCGGCGCACGGTGAGCTCGCCGCCGGCGATCCGATCCAGATCGAAGGCGTGCAGGGGTTGCCCGGTCAGCAGCATCACGTAGTTGGTGATGTCGACCACGTTGGAGATCGGGCGCTGCCCGGCCGCCATCAGCCGGGCCTTGAGCCACGGCGGCGATGGCCCGAGCTTGACCTCCGCGAACGCGCGAGCGGTGAAGCGCGGGCACAGCTCGGGGGACTCGACGCTGATGTTCACGGCGCTGAGCTTCCCGGGGATCCCCGGATCTTCCCGCCAGGGCGGCGGCAGCAGCGGCGCCCCGGTGGCGGCGTGCACCTCGCGCGCGACGCCGTACATCCCCAGGCAGTCAGGGCGGTTGGGCGTCACCTCGAGCACCAGCACCTCGGTCGCGATCGACAGCACGCTCTCCAGCGGCGTGCCGGGGGCCAAGCCGTCGGGCAGCACCATGATCCCATCGTGGTCGGTTCCGATCGCGACCTCGTCCTCGGCCAGGATCATCCCGCTGGAGGACTGGCCGCGGAGCTTTGCCACCTTGAGCTTGGTCCCGTCGGGCATCACGGCGCCGGGCTTGGCCACCGCGACGGTCTGACCGGCGGCGACGTTGGGTGCCCCGCACACGATCTGGCTGGCGTCGCCGTCGCCGGTGTCGACGACGCACACCCGCAGGCGGTCGGCGTCGGGGTGCTGCTCGGCGCTCAGCACCCGGCCGACGACGAACCGGTCGAGCGCGGTGACGCCGTGGTGCTCCACCCGTTCGACCTCGGTCCCGGTCATCGCCAGCCGCTCGGCGAGCGCGAACGCGTCGAGATCGGGGCGGCAGTATTCGTGAAGCCATTGCAGCGGGGCGCGCATGCCTAGAACTGCTCCAGCAGCCGGATGTCGTTGTCGTAGAACAGCCGCAGGTCGGGGATGCCGTGCTTGAGCATCGCGATCCGCTCGATCCCCATCCCGAATGCGAACCCCTGCACGCGCTCAGGGTCGTAGCCCTGTTCACGTACGTGGGCGAACACGTTGGGGTCGACCATCCCGGCGCCGAGGATCTCGATCCAGGCGGTCCCCTTGCACAGGGGGCAGCGTCCGCCGTCCGCGGTCACGCCCGCCACGCAGTTGAAGCACGACACGTCGACCTCGACGCTCGGCTCGGTGAAGGGGAAGAAGTGCGGCCGCAGCCGGACCTCGCGATCGTCGCCGAAGATCGCCCGGGCGAACGTCAGCAGCGTTCCCTTGAGGTCGGCCAGGGTGATGTCATCGTCGACGGCGAGCCCCTCGATCTGGTGAAACTGCGGCGTGTGGGTGGCGTCGGAGTCCGGCCGGTAGACCCGCCCGGGCACGATGATGTAGATCGGCGCCGCCTGGCGCTCCATCGCCCGCACCTGGACCGGCGAGGTGTGCACGCGCAGCAGCAGCGTCTCGGGGTCGAAGATGTTGACCCCGTGCTCGCCGCCCGCGAGATAGAAGGTGTCGGTCAGTAGCCGCGAGGGATGCGTGGGAGCGTGATTGAGCGCGTCGAAGTTGTAGTAGACGGTCTCCACCTCGGGGCCGTCGGCGACGTTGAAGCCCAGGCCCACGAACACGTCCTCGATCTCGCGACGGGTCTGCGTCATCAGATGCAGGCGACCGACCGCCGGGAGGGGGTCGGCCGGCAGGGTGACGTCGATCCGGTCCTGGCGCAGGCGCTCGTCGAGCTCGCTCGCGGCGAGCTCGCCGGCCTTGCGCTCGATCGCCGCCTCCAGCGCCTGACGGGCCTGGTTGGCCGCCTTGCCGGTGGCGGCGCGCTCGTCCGGGGGGAGCGCGGCGACGCCGCGCAGCAGGTTGGGCAGCTCCGCCTTGCGGCCGAGGTAACGGATCCGCACGTCCTGGAGCGCCGCTGAATCCCGGGCGGCGGCGATCGCGGCCTTGGCCTCGGTCTCGATCTGCGTGATCCGCTCACTCATGAGCGCGCCATCCTAGTTACCTCGTAGAGCGCCACCGTTGCCGCCATCGCGGCGTTCAGCGAGTGCGTCAGGATGGGAATGTGCGCGATCTGATCGGCCGCGGCGACGAGGTCGTCCGGGAGCCCGTCGCGCTCGGATCCGATCAGCAGCGTCAGCTCGCCCGGTTCGGCGTGGTGGAGCTCGCGCAGCGGCGCGCCCGCGTCGGCGACCAGGGCGAGCTTGCGGCCCGGCAGCTCGTCGAGGCGGTCCACGCGGGCCAGCGGAACGCCGAACACCGCCCCCATGCTGGCCCGGACCGCTTTGGGCCCGTACGGGTCGGCGCTGCCCGGACCGAGCGCTACCGAGGCCGCCCCGAACGCCTGCGCGCTGCGCAGCACCGCGCCCACGTTGCCGGGATCCCCGACCCCGTGCAGATAGACGCAGACGGGGCCCTCCGCGGGCCGCCAGCGCTCCTCGTAGACGGCCAGAGCCCGCGTCCCCGATCCCAGCGTCGAGGCCGCGGCGAGGATCGCGGGCTCGACCTCGGTTCCCGGCAGACCGCTTCCGGCGGCGCAGAAGCGCTCCACGGCCGCCCATCCGGCGGCGTCGGCAGCGGCCAGCAGGTCCTCCCCCTCGGCCACGAACCGAGCCCGCGCGTCGCGACGGCGGCGCCGCGACTGGAGCTTGCGGACCTCTTTGAGCTTCTCGTTGTGGGGGCTGGTGATGATCATGGACGAAAAAAAGGGCGCCGGCTTCAGCTGAAGCGGCGCCCGGGTGGCGGTGCTGGTGTCTCGGCCTTCGCTCAGCCGGTCGCCAGCGCCTCACGGGCGCGCTCGGCAAAACGTCGGAAGGTGTCGGCGTCGCGGACGGCGATGTCGGCGAGGATCTTGCGGTCGAGCTCGATCCCGGCGGCCTGCAGGCCGTGGATGAACTGCGAATAGGACATGCCGTTCTGGCGCGCGGCGGCGTTGATCCGGGTGATCCACAGGCGTCGGAAGTCACGCTTGCGGTTGCGCCGGTCGCGGTAGGCGTACTGATCGGCCTTGAGCACCGCCTCCTTGGCGGTGCGGTAATGACGGCTGGCGTCGCCGCGGTAGCCCTTGGCGAGCTTGAGCGTGGCGCGCCGCTTCTTGCGGGCGTGGACCGAGCGCTTGACGCGGGTCATGAGCGCTTGGCCCCCAGCATGCGCTTGACCGACCGCTCGTCGCTCTTGGCGATCACTGCCGGCTGACCGTGGCGACGCTTGCGCTTGGGCGACTTCTTCTCCAGGATGTGGCTGGTGAAGGAGTGCCGGCCGCGAACCTTGCCGGTCGCGGTGATCTTGAAGCGCTTCTTGGCGCCCGAGTGGGTCTTCATCTTCGGCATGGCGAAGCCAGAGTAAAGCAGACGCCTCGCGCAGCGAAGCGATCCGCGACCGCGTCGGCTAGGGCGGCCTAAGCCGCAGCGTCACTCGGGGTAGGCGACACCGTGTCGGCCGCGCCGTTCTGATGCCCATCACCCCGGCGCTGGGCGCTCGCGCCGTCGCCGGTGTCACCGTCAGCGCTTGGCTCGGGTGGCTTTGATCCCGGCGCTTCGCCCGACAGAACCGTCTTGGATGGCGCCAGCATCATCGTCATGTTGCGCCCATCCTGCAACGGCGTCTGTTCGACCACGGCGATCTCGGAGAGCTCGTCGGCGAGGCGTTCCAGCAGCGCAGTGCCGCGCTCGGGGTGGGTCACCTCGCGCCCGCGGAACATGATCGTCACCTTGACGCGGTCCTTGCCGAGCAGGAAGCGCCTGACGTGACCCTTCTTGGTGTCGTAGTCATTCTGCGCGATCTTGGGGCGGAACTTGATCTCGCGGATCGTGATCTGCTGCTGGTGCTTGCGCGCGGCCTTCTGCTTCTGGGCCTGCTCGTACTTGTACTTGGAGTAGTCCAGCACGCGGCACACCGGCGGACGGGCCTCGGGGGCCACCTCGACCAGGTCGAGGTCGCGCTCCTGCGCGTAGCTCAGCGCGTCGGCGGTCTTCACGACGCCGATCTGCTTCCCGTCCTCTCCTACCAGCCGAACCTCGGGCACGCGTATGCGGTCGTTGATTCGAGTCTGGTCCCGCTCCGGCGGACGCCGGTCAAACCGGCGGGGTACCGGCACTAGCTATTGGCGCGGCGGCGTGAGATCAAGCGCCGGGCCGTATGTGGTGCAGTGCGATCAACGCAACCGAGTATAGCGGCGTGTCCAGAGCCGTGACCCGAAATTTCGGCAGCCGTTTTTGGCACCCCCGCCTACTCCCTGGAGCGGTTTTTGCTGATCGCGGCGAGGCGCTGGGCAAATGCGCTGACCGGCTCCGAGCCGGTGTCCCCCGACCGGTGCTCGCGCACGCTGACCAGGCCGCCCTCGCGCTCGCGATCGCCCACGATCAGCATGAACGGAATCTTGCGCTGCTCGGCGTCCCTGATCTTGCGTGAAACCGACTCGGTGCGATCGTCGAGCTCGGCCCGCACGCCGGCCACCCGCAGGGCGTCGAACACCGTGACGGCGTAGTCGACGTGACGGTCTGAGATCGGGAGCACGATGGCCTGGACCGGGGTCAGCCAGATCGGCAGCTCGCCCCGCTCGTGCTCGAGCAGGATCCCGATGAAGCGCTCGAACGAGCCGAACATCGCGCGGTGGATCATCACCGGGCGGTGCTCGGCGTTGTCGGCGCCCGTGTAGGTGAGCTTGAAGCGCTCGGGGAAGTTGTAGTCGAGCTGGATCGTCCCGAGCTGCCACGAGCGCCCCAGCGAGTCGGTCATGTGCATGTCGATCTTGGGCCCGTAGAAGGCGCCGTCACCCACGTTGACCTCGTAGGCCAGCGCCTGGCTCTCGAGCGCCTGGGTGAGCGCCTGCTCGCTGCGATCCCACAGCTCGTCGCTGCCGATACGCTGCTCGGGTCGGGTCGAGAGCTCCAGACGAACGTCGAAGCCGAACGTCTCATAGACCGCGAAGCCGAACTCCAGGCAGCGGGCGACCTCGTCCTGGATCTGCTCCTCGGTGCAGAAGATGTGGCCGTCGTCCTGGGTGAAGTGGCGGGTGCGCAGGAGGCCGTGCAACGTCCCGCTCGGCTCGTTGCGATGCAGCGGGCCGGGCTCGGAGTAGCGGACCGGGAGCTCCCGGTAGGAATGGGGCCGCATCGAGTACAGCTGGCAGTGCCCGGGGCAGTTCATCGGCTTCAGCGCCATGGCCCGGTCCTCGGACTCGGTGACGAACATGTCGTCGCGGTACTTCTCCCAGTGGCCGGAGATCTCCCACAGCGAGCGGTCGAACAGCAGCGGCGTCTTGACCTCGGTGTAGCCGCGCTCGCGGCCCATCTCCCGGTTCAGTGCGACGAGCTCGTTGTAGACGGCGGTGCCGGCCGGAAACCAGAACGCCGAGCCCGGCGCCACCTCGGAGAACGCGAACAGCCCGAGCTGGGGCCCCAGGCGGCGGTGGTCGTTGGCCCGCGCCTGCTCCAGGCGCTCCAGGAAGGCGTCGAGGTCCTTCTGGGAGAAGAACGCCGTCCCATACACGCGCGTGAGCATCTGCCGGCTCGCGTCACCACGCCAGTAGGCCCCGGCCACGGACTGCAGCCGGAAGGCCTTGATCCGCTTGGTGCTCGCGGCATGCGGGCCGCGACACAGATCGGTGAAGGGGCCGTTGGTGTAGAGGGAGACGACCTCGAGCGGGTGGGCGGGATCGGCGTCGCGAACCAGGTCCTCGATCAGCTCGACCTTGTAGGGCTGATCTTCCGCTGCGAAGCGCTCCAGCGCCTCCGCGACGCTGACCTCATCGCGCACGAACGGCTCGTCGGCGTCGATGTGGGCCTGCATCCGGGCCTCGATCTGCTCAAAGTCGGCGTCGCTGATGGCCTGGCCGTCGGGAAACTCGAAGTCGTAGTAGAAGCCGTCGTCGATCGGGGGGCCGATCGAGATCTTCACGCCGGGATACAGCTCGAGCACGGCCGTCGCGAGCACGTGCGCGGCGTCGTGGCGAATCAGCGCCAGCGCTTCGTCGCCGCTGCGCTCGGTGAGGATCTCAAGCCGTGCGGCGCCGTCGCCGTCGGGCAGCGGACGGGCGAGATCACGCACCTCACCGTCGACCTTGACGGCCAGGGCGGCGCGGGCCAATCCGGGGCCGATCGCGGCGGCCGCATCGGCGCCGGTGGCGTCGTCGGGCAGGCTCAACCGCGTTCCGTCGGGAAGCTCAAACTCCATGCCGCGTGATGCTAATGGCGTGCGCTGAGCAACGCGCGACGACGTCAGGACCTCAGCCCAGAGCGGTGCGGAGGCTGCGGTCGGCGGGCGGCCGACCGTCTGATGGCGGGTGATCCACACCGGGGGTTGACGCCACGCTACATTTACGGCTCCCGGACGATTAGCTCAGCTGGGAGAGCGCCGCCTCGACAAGGCGGAGGTCGCTGGTTCGAGCCCAGCATCGTCCACTCGGGCAGACGCCGGGTCCGCTGCCGCCCGCCCTGCGCCACATCACCTCGTAGCCGGTCAGTGGGTGTCACGCTCATTGATCGGGTGCGGGCCGGAGTCGAAATCGAGGACGTTAATCTCGAGCGCCTCGCCGTTGTGGGCGGATCCGATGAACATGGTCACGTCGTCTGTGTCGAACTTCCGGATGTGGTTGCGGAGCGCGTGGAGCATGTCCTCCTCGTCCACCTGGTGTTCGTGACACGGTCCGGCGTGATGAGTCTGAGCGGCGCATACGGTTACTCAGACTCATCACGTCACGCTCAGCCCGCCGCACTCGCCGCACTCGCCGCACTCGCCGCTCGGCAGCACGGCGCCGTGTCGACGTGGCAGCTGCTTGCGCTCGGCTTCTCGATGCGCGCGATCCAGCGCGTGGTGCAGGCAGGGCGCCTCCACCGCCTCTCCCGCGGTGTTTCCGTGCTCGAAACAGCGACCTTCCGTCTTGTCGAGACGGTTTCACATACTCGCCCGCAATGGGAGTAATGTCGATGGGAGGCTGGCCCTGCAGCCAGGATTCCCGGCCCAGGCCCGAATGCCACCGACGGCGCAATATCCTGCGCCACGAGGCGGGAGGCGTGGGTTACCGGTCTTGACTGCGGGGTCGGCGTGGGGGCCCTAAAAGCACGACCCCGTCACGCACACTGAGCAGGCCCGGACCTGACACAGGCGGTAGAGCATTACCGGAAGGTCATGCCCGTGACCACCATCGCGCTGATGCCTGGCTGCCCCGCCCGCGGACGGCGCGGCCAGACCTCAACCCTGATGACGGTACGCCGATCCACCCCGAATACAACCCCCGGGCAACGGACAACTGCCAAACAGAGGACTAAAGGTGTTTGGCGTGCTGGAGCCGCTGCCTTCCGGTGCGGGTGAGCTTGATCTTGAACGTCTTGGTGCCGGCGTCGGCGAAGGTCTTTCCGTATAGCTAGTGCAACAGGCGCCGCAGGACCGCCTCGTAATCGGTGCTGCTGTGATCGAGGGTGGCGCGGGGGTGCTGGGCTTGCAGCGACAGCAGGCTGGCCGAGGCCGACGCCCCGGCCAGCACGCGCTCGATCGGGTAGCGGACGATCCGCACGCCGCCCTGGCCGTGGGGCAGCGAGTTGCGGCGGTCCTCGGACTGCAGCGGCTGATAGCTGCTCGGCGAGGCCCAGTAGCTGAAGCGACCGCCATCGAAGGTGAACTCGACCGCTGGCGCGCCGTCGAGTACCGCGTTCGGGTTCACCGTCACGCTCGGCCGTCCGAGCAGATAGCGGACCTCTGCCAGCGCCGAGTTCAAGTGCGGGTCATCGGGCACCTGCTGCGGCGCGCTGCCCGGTGCCAGGTAAACGGTGTTGGTCGCCGGGTCGTACAGGTCCAGCCGACCCTTGACGGTCGCCTGCTCCCACTGCACCTTGCCGTTGTGGATGATGATCTGCCGGTTGTCGTACGGGGGGCTGGTGCTCAGCCAGTCATGAAACTCAGAAGTGCTCGTCGCGCCGTCGCGCGCGGTGACCGTTGTCACGGCCTCCTCCTCGAGGATCGCTCCGGACGGCAACACCAGAGCGGCGCGGGCGCGCCTGACCATCTTCGCCTGCGCCGGCGACACCGGGGAGCCGTTGCCGGTCGAGGCAACGTTGGCCACCACGAACGCGGCCGCCGCGACCGCGCCGGTGAGAGCCGCGACGCGCAGCGCCGGGCGGCGCCGGCGCTGGGCGCGCCGGGGCGCGGGCGGGCGATCGAGCTCGGGCCCGAGCAGGCGCAGCGCCGATTCGGTGTCCAGGCCGGCGTCGGCCTGCACCCGCGGGTCGAGCATCGGGTCAGCGCGGCGGACGCCGTCGAGCAGCTCTGGATCCGTCCTGAGTCGGGTGTTCATGAGGGGCCTCCGGCGGGGGCGTGGTCGTGATGGGGTGGTTCGGGCCGCTCGGGCCGGAGTTCGGAGGCGAGCTGGGCGCGCAGGCGGCGCCGAGCGCGGTGCAGGCGCTGGCGGAAGCGGACTGACGGCTCGCCGAGCACGGCGGCGGCCTGCGCGGGTGTGAGCCCGTCCCAGGCCACGAGCGTGAGCGCCTCACGGTCACGCTCGTTCAGGCGCGCGAGCACGTCCCGGACGCGTCCGTCGGCGATCTCGGGCTCGCCGGGATCGAAACCCTCCACGTGCCCGCTCTGGGCCTTGAGCCACAGCCGGTGGCGCCGCGCGGCGCCTCGCCGGTCGGTTCCGGCGACGTTGCGCGCGACGGTGAGCAGCCACGGCAGCGGGGACGCGGGCACGTCGTCGAGCCGCCGCCAGACGACGAGGAACGTCTCGGAGACGATGTCGTCGACGGCCTCCCGGGGCACCCGGCGCCGGGTGTAGGCCCGGACGGCGGGATGGTGTTCACGGAACAGCACCTCGAAGCGCGCTCGCCGAGATTCAGGATCGGCCATACCGCATCATTGCCGGCAGCGACCGGCGCGTGACCCATGACAGGACGAAGGACCGCGCGCACGACCACGCCTGCTCAAGACCTCCGAAGCCGGCCGGGACGGCGTCTCAGCGGCAACCCGTGCGAACGCTGCCGGGCTTGTGCGGGTCAATGGCGCGCGCTTAGGATGACGTCGTGACTACATCCGACGAGCGATTGAGCGGCCGCTGCTTGTGCGGCGCGGTGCGGTTCCTGGTCAGGCCGCCGTTCACCGACGCCGGCCGTTGCCACTGCAAGCGTTGCCAGATCCGCTCCGGACAGTCCTCGAGCCTCGTCGCACGGGTCCCGCGGTCGGCGCTCGAGATCACCGACGGCCGGGATGAGCTCCGGGCCTGGCGGCCGCCGACCGGAAACCCGAAGTGGTTCTGCGGGCTGTGCGGGACGCACGTGTTCGCCGGCGAGCTCGACGGTGAGGGCTCGGTCGGTCTACGCCCCGGTACGCTCGAGCCAACGCCGAACGTCGACGCGCGCTGGCACATCTGGGTCAGCTCGATGCCCGCGTGGGATGCGCTCGGTGACGACGGGCTTCCAAGCCACGACCAGGGCGTGCCGGGCTAGGCGCTCCCAGTCGCTGCGACGCGGACGCCGGGCCCCCAGGTTTGAAGCGACGCGCATCGGGAGAGATTGCGGCAGAAGCGACAAAGTCATCGCTTACCGCGAGGAGGACTCGATGAACGCGCTGCGACCAACCGGCCGGACGATCTATTTCTTTGGTGCGTTGGGAGGTCTGCTGTTTGGCTACGACACGGGGGTGATCTCCGGGGCGCTGCTGTTCATTCCGAACACGTTCAAGTTGTCGCCATTTCTGCAGGGCGCGATCGTCGCGGGGCTGCTGTTGGGCGCGATGGTCGGGGCGGCGGGTGCCGGCCGATTGTCTGATCGGCTGGGCCGAAGGCTGCTCATCATCATCGCCGCGGTCGTGTTCACGGTCGGGTCGCTGCTGGCGGCGCTGGCGCCGACCGTCGCGGTGCTGGTGGCGGCGCGGTTCATCATCGGACTCGCGGTTGGTTCGGCGGCGCTCGTGGTGCCGCTGTACCTATCGGAGATCGCGCCGACTGAAGTGCGCGGGGCCATCGCCTCGCTGAATCAGTTGATGATCGTGGGCGGCATCCTGGTGGCGTTCATCGTCAACGCGATCCTGGCCTCCTCGGCCAACTGGCGGCTGATGCTGGGGCTGGCGGCAGTGCCGTCGGTGATCCTGCTGGTGGGCATGCTGTTCATGCCCGAGACACCGCGATACCTCGTCCATACCGGGGAGGAGGAGACGGCGCGCGAGGTGCTGGATGACCTGCCGGGCGATGAGCCCCCGCGAGAGCGGATCGAGGAGATCCGCGAGGTCGAGCAGGCTGAACAGACTGCCAGCGGGCTAACCGCGCTGTGGCGCGCGAAGTGGGTGCGTCCGGCCTTGCTGGTGGCGACCGGGTTGGCCGTCTTCCAGCAGCTGGTCGGGATCAACACGATCATCTACTACGCGCCGACGACACTGACCAATGTCGGCTTCGCGAAGACCAGCGCGATCTACGCAAACCTGATCATCGGCGTGGTGAACGTCGCTATGACCGTGATCGCAGTCCGGATCGTCGACCGGGTTGGCCGCAAGCCGATGCTGTACGCAGGCGTGGCGGGCATGGTCATCAGCCTGCTCGTGCTGGGGATCTCGCTCTCAGTCCTGGCGACCCCCCATCATCCCGGCGACCCTGCGGCGATCATCACGCTCGTGTGCCTGGGGACGTTCATCGCATCGTTCGCGGCAACCTGGGGGCCGGTCGTATGGGTGATGATCCCCGAGGTACTGCCGCTGAGCGTGCGCGGCACGGCGATGGGCGTGGCGGTGTTCGGTAACTGGGCCGCCAATCTTGTGGTCTCGCAGACCTTCCCGTCGCTGCTGACCTCGCTGGGTCCCGGACCGGTGTTCCTGGGCTACGCGGCTCTCGGCGTCCTTGCCGGCCTGTTCGTGATGACCTTCGTGACTGAGACCAAGGGCCGCAGCCTGGAGGAGATCGAGGCCGACCTCCGGGGAGGCGCCGACGGAGCGGGGTCGGAGGCTGAGCCACGCCCCGCGGCGGTGGCGCGATAGGCGAGCGTGCCGTGGGTTACTGGCGGTGGTCCCTGAGCCCGCTGGGATCCCCGGTATACGCTCCGAGCACGGATCCCAGGAACACACAAGCAACCAAGATGACCAGATAGCCGACCGCCGATGGGAGCAGGCCAGAGAACACCACGAGGCCAAGTCCGAACCACCAGGCAAGGGTCAGCCACCGCCACTTGAGTCGAGCGGGATGGCGGGCGAGGCGCGCGACCGGTCCGGCGCGAAACTGAGCTTGGCCTGAGCCAGCCGGACTCATGAGGGAATGATTCCACCCCAATCCGGCTATCGCAAGGGACCCTTCCGGAGAACCGAGAGTGCCGCAGCGGGGCGCTCGGCAGCTTGCACCGAAGCGTCGCCTGTGGGCCGACCGCGGTAGGGCTCGTCGTTATTTCGTCCTTCAGGGCAGTCGCGGACACAGGCTGACCTAGATCGCTCATAGGGTTGGTCTGAATATTCACCCGCCAGAAGGAGGAGACCGAGTGCTTGAGCGAGACGGATACATGCCGGGCGTGCCGTGTTGGGTCGACACCACGCAGCCCGATCCTGAGGCGGCAGTCGCCTTCTACAGCGGCCTATTTGGTTGGGAGCTCGAGGACGCGATGCCGCCGGGCGCACCAGGCAAGTACTTCATCGCCCGCTTGCGCGGCCGTGACGTGGCCGCCATCGGATCGCAGTCTGAGGGCGGCCCCCCGATGGCGGTATGGAACACCTACATCTGGGTTGACAGCGCCGACGCAGCCGCCTCGAAGGTGCTCGCTGCCGGCGGCCGCGTCGTGACAGACCCTTTCGACGTCATGAACTCCGGCCGGCTGGCGGTGTGCATGGATCCCGAGGGCGCCACATTCTGCTTGTGGCAGGCGAATGAGCACAAGGGCGCGCAGATCGTCAACGAACCCGGCTCGGTGAACTTCAACAACCTGAACACCCGCGACGCTGCGGGCGCGGAGTCCTTCTACCGCTCGGTGTTCGGATGGGAGGCGCTCGGCCTGGAAGGAGGAGTCAAGATGTGGCGGCTGGCAGGCTACGGCGACTTCCTGGAGCAGAGCGATCCCGGCCTGCGAGAGCGAATCGCCGCAACCGCCGCCGCTCCGGCGGGCTTCGAGGATGTCGTCGCTGCGCTCAGTCCGATCCCCAACGATCAACCTGACGTCCCCGCGCACTGGGGCGTGACCTTCGCCGTCGACGATGCGGACGCTACGGCCAAACGGGCCGCGGAGCTCGGCGGCCGCGTGGACGTGGCGCCGTTCGACGCCCCCTGGGTCAGGATGACGGTCATCACCGACCCCCAGGGCGCGATGTTTACGGCGAGCAAGTTCGTTCCCGAAAACCAGAACCTCGGCAGCCAGACCGACTCGACGATCACCGCCGGTTAGTTAGCTAGGCCCCCCGGGCAATCGAGCCTCTCACTTGGTGTTCGGCACGGCTGCGCCGAATCCAGCTGTGGATATGGTTGAGCATGATGACGGGCGCGTCGGATTCGGAGGCACGCAGTTTCGCCGCGGCGTTCCGGTCGTTCTTGGAGTGGGTGCACTCCGAGCAGGCGGGTGCCTGGGAGCGCAATGAGGTCGCCAGGCTGGTCGGGGACTTCTTGGGCGAGCAAGCGCTGGGTCGTTCGGTTGTCACTCGATCGCTGCCGGTATTTGAACATGTGAACCTGCAGACGGCGTTGGACGCCTGGTCACGAGAGCCGGGGCGCGACGTCGCCGTCCACGGCATTTCGATGCCGCCGCATCACGGGCCGGTGACCTTGCAGCAGCTTGTCAGCGGAGAGGGAATGCCGCCGCTGCGGCTGTCGGCCCCGCCTTTGGTGGATCTGCCCAACGGGCCGGGGTCAACCCTTGCCTGCCTGCAGCTGGCCGTGCTCCTGGTCACCGACACTGCGGGTCGTTACGTGGTGATGGTGAGCGGCCCGAATGACCACAAGCCCGGTCTTGACGTGGAGATCGTCGGGTTGTCGGTCGAGGCGGCACAGGCCGTGCATGCTCGCCTGGGTGAGCTGCGCAGCGAGCTGAACGTGTATCGCGGCCACGTACTCGAGGTCACTCTTACTCCGATGGGCACAGCCGCACTCGAGTTCGCCGACCTTCCGCTGACCGCCCGCGACGACGTCGTGCTCCCCGAGGCTGTGCTGGCTCGGGTGGAGCGCCACGCGTTGGGCGTCGCGGCGCACCGCGATGCGCTGCTGCGCGCCGGGCAGCATCTCAAGCGGGGTCTGCTGCTGTACGGGCCGCCGGGGACGGGCAAGACCCACACGACGCGTTACCTGGTCGGCCGCATGACCGGCTACACGCGATTCATGCTCACCGGGCGCGCTCTGCACGCGATCGGCTCGGTGGCCGAGCTCGCGCGCGACTTGCAGCCTGCCGTCATCGTGCTCGAGGATGTCGATCTGGTCGCCGAGGACCGCTCGTTCGGTCCGGGGTCAAGCCCGGTGCTATTCGACCTGCTCGATGCGATGGACGGCGCCGCCGCCGACGCCGACTTGCTGTTCGTGCTCACGACCAACCGAGCCGACCTGCTCGAGCCGGCGTTGGCCGCGCGTCCGGGCCGGGTCGACGTCGCCACCGAGATCGACCTTCCCGACGCAGATGCCCGCCAACGACTGCTGGCGCTCTACGGACGCTCGGTCCCGCTGCGCCTGAGCGAGGATGAGACGCGCGAGATCGTCGAGCGCACCGATGGTGTCACCGCCTCGTTCATAAGGGAGCTGCTGCGCCGCGCCATGCTCGAGTCCCTGCACGAGAACGCATCCGAGCCGACTGTCACCGCCACCCACACCTCCCGCGCGCTCGACGACCTGCTGGACAGCGGACAACAGCTCACCCGCAGTCTGCTCGGCGTTGGCAACGACCCGGAGAACCTTCCCCCCGGCGGCGGCCTCGGGTCGCTACCGCCGCAGCGCGGACGCGGTTGGATGAGCTACACGCAGACACGCCTCGGACCCCAGCGCTTCGGCAGGTAGGAGGCAAGACCGCGAGGGTGCTCCCGGCCTGGGACCCGCGGTTCATATCGATCTCGAAGCGCAAATTGCAGTAATTCTTAGGCGCCTGAGCCAGTGTCCAATGACGATGGCGTCACTGACTCACCCACCGGGCAGGCTCCGGATCCGGCCGGCCACAGGTCCACGCGGCGGCCGCGGAGCTGATCACGGCGTCCGGCTGAGACTTCTACCGACCGGCGATGGCTGGTCGCTCGTCGCTGCGGCCGGGCAGCTCGTGTTCCAGGCCGGCGGCACCGACGGCCGCCGACGTTGCCTGGAGTTCGCCCGCACCGAGGGCGTGCTTGCCGTCCTCAGCTGAACCGGTTCGCGTCGGTTGGTTCGCCCGTTGCGGCGGAGCCGTCGGGGGCGGCCGCCGATAACCGCGTAGCCAGGGTACGGGCGGTGGCGATCAGCCCGGGCGGCCCGAGGACCTCCATCGACTCGTCGAGCAACGCCATCCACACCAGGAATTGACGCGACCACGCGCCGCGCGTGGTGACGATGCAGCTTTCATCGCCATCCGGTTCGACACTTGCGTAGCGGCTCGGTACCCGCCTGGCCGTCGGCGCGGCGGAGGCGTGGATCCGGATCCGCCCGGGAGCGGCGTCGAGCTCATCGGCCGTGGTGGTGCGCAGCCGCTGCTTGACGAACGCCGCGGGGTCGCCGCCCGGAACCGCCCGCTGCCGTCCGCGTCCGGACAGACGGACACGCCCTCGGATCCGGTCGATCCGGAATGTCCGCCAGTCGTCGCGATCCAGGTCGAAGGCGACGAGATACCAGCGGTAGCCGCTGTGCACCAGGGCGCTCGGTTCGATGTGGCGCTGAGACGTCCGGTCGTCCTTGGCCACGTACGTGAAGCGAAGGCGGGTCGCATCGCGGCAGGCTCCGGCCAGCGTCGCGAGGACGTCGGCGTCAATGCGCGGACCATCGACGCCGAAGGCCGAGGTCGCGTCCCCGAGCGCGCCGATCCGCCGGCGCAGCCGGTTGGGAAGCACCTGCTCCAGCTTGGCCAGCGCGCGCACCGAGGTCTCCTCGATCCCAGAGATCGAGCCCGAGGCGGCGGTGCGAAGGCCGACGGCCACGGCGACGGCCTCGGCATCGTCGAGCAGCAGCGGCGGCAGCTCGCCCCCGGCACCGAGGCGGTAGCCGCCGGCCACCCCCGGCGCGGCCTCGATCGGATACCCGAGCGAGCGCAGCTTCTCAACGTCGCGACGGATCGTGCGGGGTCCGACCTCAAGCCGCCCGGCCAGTTCCTGGCCGGTCCATTCGCGCCGAAGCTGAAGCAGGGAGAGGAGCGCGAGCAGGCGGGCGGAGGTCTGCACCATGGTGGGATCACAGCTTGCCAGACATTGAGGACAGAAGCTGACCGCATTAGTGCTCGGCGCTAACCAATCGAGGACCGAACATGACCTAATTCGCTGAGAAGGTCGGACCCATGTCAACACTCACTCTCACCCCACCCTCGACCGCGGTCTCGTCCCGGTCCAATAGCCGCGCCGCATGGCTCGGCTTCATCGTCGTCCTCACCGCCGCAGTCATGAACCTGCTCGACTCGACGATCACCCAGACCGCAGCGCCGGCCATCCGCCGGGAGCTTGGGGGCTCGTATGCCGACCTCGAGTGGATCTCAGCTGCCTACACGCTCGCCATGTCGGTCACGCTGCTGCTCGGCAGCCGTCTGGGGGACATCGTCGGGCGCCGGCGAGTGCTGCTGTCGGGCATCGGTGGGTTCGTGGCCGCCTCGATCCTGTGCGCGCTCGCGCCGTCGCCGACCAGTCTGATCGCGGCACGCGGGCTGCAGGGGGCGATCGCCGCAATCATGGTGCCGCAGGGGTTCGGATTGATTCGCGAGCTGTTCGGCGACGCCGGCCAGCAGAAGGCGCTCGGAGTGTTCGGGCCCGTGATGGGTCTCGCCGCGGTGGCCGGCCCGCTCGTGGGCGGTGCGCTGGTCAACCTTGACATCTTCGGGACCGGGTGGCGGATGATCTTCGCGGTCAACGTGCCACTCGGCCTGGCGGCACTGATGGCGGGCCGCCGGTTCCTGCCTCGCACCCCGCCCGCTACGCCGCAGGCCAGACCGGACGGCCTCAGTATCGCGCTGGCGGTTCTGGGTGCGCTGGCGATCGTGTACCCGCTGATTCAGGGGCGCGAGAGCGGATGGCCGGCGTGGTCCTTCGCGATGCTCTTCGCGGGCGTCGCCCTCCTGCTCGCCTTCCTCGTCCGGCAAACCCGCTGCATCCGTCTGGGGCGCTCGCCGCTGGTCGAACCGTCGATCCTTCGCCGGCGCCCCTATGTGGCCGGTCTCGCCGTTGTCATCGGCTTCATCGGCGCGATGGGCGGGATGATGATCGCGGTCAACGTCATGTACCAGCTCGGGCTGGGGTTCAGCCCGCTGGCCTGCGCCGTCGCGACGATCGCGATCCCGGTGGCGGCGATCGGGGGGTCGATCACCTCGTCGATGCTGCTGGCGAAGATCGGGCGCACGACGATGCACATCGGGATCGCCACGATGGCGGTCGGGCTCGTGATCGTGGATCTGGTGCTGCGCTCCGCCGGCGGGCCGGTCAGCGCCTGGGCCCTGGCCGGCCCGCTGGCCGTCACCGGCTATGGCATGGGGATGGTGTTCGTGCCGATGTTCGACGTGATCCTGGCCGGAGTGGCCCCCCACGAGCTCGGGTCGGCCGCCGGTCTGCTGGAATCGGTTCAGCAGCTGGCGATGTCTGTGGGGATCGCTGTCGTCGGCACCGTGCTGTTCGGCCAATTGGGTAGCGGTCATGGGCCACTGGCCTTCATGGGGGCGTCCGATGATGCGCTGCTCGTCACCGTTGTCTTCCTCCTCGCCGCGGGCATGGCGGTGTTCTGGCTGCCCAAGCACGCCCGGCCGACGGCCGGGTAGCCCCACGGGCCGTGGCTCCGAGCCGCCGGGTCCCAAGCCTTAGCGTGGGCGCATGCCGCGTGACAGGCTGACCCGAGCGGCGCGGACAACCACGGCGCAGCACGTGCGTGAGTCATTCCGGACTGAGCTTGCGCGCTGCGCTGACGGCTGGCTAGGCTCGTCCCCGGACCAGGTCGAGAAGGTGGCTCAGCACGCGTGACCCGTCAGCTCGCAGGCCGTTGTGGTCGTATTCACTGGTGACCCAGGTACGGATGCCGGGGATCCGCGCGGCGGTCTCTTCGGAGAATGCGCGCACGACGTACATGTCCTCGGTGTAGACGGCCGCCGCGCACGGCACCTCGTTGGCCTCCAGGGCCGCGGGGTCGTACAGGAAAGGCCATTGGTGGCGGGCCAACAGCTGAGCCGCCTCCCGCAGCGGCGCCAGCTCACGGTAGTCATCGAACATCCACGGGTAGACGTGCTCACCGGTGAACAGGTCGAGGTCGTCGTCGAAATCGGGCGGGAGCAGCCGCTCGGCCGCCCAAGCCGTGACCCCTCCGTCGGCGTACGAGGCTTCGTTCAATAGCGCATACAACGGGTTGCGGGCAAAGCCGACGGCGTCGGCCACGTCGTGCCGGAACGCCGGCGAGTCGAATGGCAGCTCAAGGATGTGATGCAGGCGCTCGGCACCATCGCTCATGCCGAGCATCGAACCGAGCTGGCGCATCCGCCGCCAGGTCAGCTGATCGCCTCCGGGTAGGCCGATGCCGCCGTCCTCAACCGCCGCTCGCAACCGCCGGACGCGCTCCCGATCCGCCGGGAACTGCTCGTAGAAGCGCCGATTGCGCTCGCGCACCAGCTCGTAGGTCCGCGGGTAGATCTCGTCGACTGAGCGGCGCAGCGGCGGCAGCCCGCCGGTGATCAACGCGTCGCGCAGGCCCGCCGGCGCCAGCGATAGGTAGGCCAGCACGCAGAATCCACCGAAGCTCTGGCCCAGCACGCTCCAGCGGTCGACTTCGAGCGCGGCGCGTATGAGCTCGGCGTCGCGCACGATCGAGTCGGCACGGAAGTGAGTCAGGTACTCGGCCTGCTCGGCGGCGGTCATCCCGGACAGCTGACCCACCGGCGTCGAGCGCCCGGTACCACGCTCGTCGAGCAGCAGCACGCGGTACTCGCCGAGCGCATGATCCAGCCAGCCCGGTGCGCGGGGACGTCCCGTCGGCCGGACCGCCTCAAAGCCCGGTCCGCCCTGGAAAAAGACGAGGAACGGCCGATCGGCGCCGTCAGGATCGGCTACCTCCCGAGCGAACACCTCGATCGTCTCTGCCTCCGGGTGAGCGTGGTCAAGCGGCACCTCGAAGACGTGCTCCGCGCAGACCAGCCCCGGGACCCGGATTTCCGTGCGCATCGGACAATCATGCACGCCGAAGCGGTCCGGTGAGTCGAGACCGACTCCGCCGAGCGGCCGCGCGCCTCGAGGCCCTTGTCGGGCAGCAAGAAAAGTGATAACAAACAGATATCACTTTTCTGCTCCCATCGGAGGGATCATGAACCAGGCCGTTCAGCCTTACCGCCAGCCCGAGGCGACTCCGGTCGGTCACTCGGGGACGCGTGTCCAGATCCGCGAGCGTCCCGCCTGGGCGATCAGTGGCTGGGCCGGCGTGCTCGTCGTCGCCGCCTGCATCGCCGCCGCCATTCTCCTCGCCCGGAGCTCGGTCCCGGGGTTCGCCGTCGTGCCGGCCTTGGCGGCAGGCGTCATCTTCACCTCGCTGGTCATCGTCCAACCCGGCCACACCAAGGTCGTGCGGTTCTTCGGAAGCTACGTCGGCACCGTACGCCGCCCCGGCCTGTGGTGGATCCTGCCGCTGGCTGACCGGCGGAGCCTCAGCATCCGTGTCAGGAACTTCGAGACAAACCATCTCAAGGTCAACGACGCTGACGGCAACCCGGTTGAGATCGCCTGCATCGTCGTGTGGCAGGTGGCCGATACCTCACGAGCGGTCTACGCGGTCGACGACTACGACAACTTCATCGAGGTCCAGGCCGAGTCGGCGCTACGACACGTGGCCACCACGCATCCCTACGACGATCCCACCGAAGAGGGCACGTCGTTGCGCGGCTCCACTGACGTCGTCGCCGGAGAGCTCGCCGAGGAGGTGGCCCAGCGGGTCACGATCGCCGGGCTGGAGATCGTCGAGGTACGCATCAGTCACCTGGCCTACGCCTCGGAGATCGCCCAGGCGATGCTGCGCCGTCAGCAGGCCAACGCGGTCGTCGCGGCGCGCTCGCGGATCGTCGAAGGCGCCACCGGGATGGTGGAGATGGCGCTGGCCCGCCTGGACGAGCGCGGGATCGTACAACTCGACGAGGAACGCAAGGCGGCGATGGTCAGCAACCTGCTGGTCGTGCTGTGCGGTGACCAACCGGCCTCCCCGGTTGTCAACACCGGGTCACTCTATACGTGAGCCACGAGCGCAAACAGGTGCTGCTGCGCATCGACCCAACGGTCCACGATGCGCTGGCCCGCTGGGCGGCCGATGAGTTTCGCAGCCTCAACGCGCACGTCGAGATGCTGCTGCGGCGGGCTCTCGACGACGCGGGCCGGATGCCCAGGCAAGCACGGCCCGTGCCCAGGCGTGGCCGGCCCTCCACCCGTAGCAACTGACGAGGGCTCGTCCCGACGCCGATGTTCAAACGGGCTTGCGCTCGCGGGGTCCGGGCCGGTAGGAAGGGCCCATGGCATTCCTGAAGCCACTGGTCCCGGACTACGACGCGATCGAGTGGTCTCAGAAGCCGTTCGCCGACCGCGCTCGTCTCGCCTGCGAGAGCTTCGCCCTGCAGGGGTTGGGATCGCCGTCCTCGGTGTACCTCTTCTACGGGTTCAAGATCATCCTGTACATCGCCGGCTGGTGGCTGTTCTGCAGCTTCACGCCCGGTGCGGGAGGTCTCGGCTCGATCGACCGGTGGGCGTTCACTCCGGTCGCGTTTGAGAAGGCCGTTCTCTGGAGCATGATGTTCGAGGGGCTCGGCCTCGGGTGCGGCAGCGGCCCGCTGACGGCACGCTACGTCCCGCCGTTCACCGCGTTCCTGCACTTCCTGCGCCCCGGCACGACGAAGCGCCCGCTGTTCCCGGGTCTTCGCATTCTCGGCGGCTACCGGCGCACATGGCTCGACGTTCTGCTCTACGCGGCCGCCCAGGTGCTGCTCGTGATCGCGCTGGTTTCGAGCACCGTCCCCGTCGGCTGGTTGATCTCGATCATCGTGCTCTATCCAATCCTTGCGCTGGCCGACAAGACGATCTTCCTGTCGGCGCGCGGCGAGCACTATTGGACCGCCGTGACCCTGCTCACCCTGGCCACGAACTGGATTCCGGCGGTCAAGGCGCTGTGGCTGGCGCTCTGGTTCTGGGCCGGGTTCTCCAAGCTCAATCACCATTTCACATCAGTCGTCTGCGTGATGAACAGCAACGCGCCCGCCACGGCACGGCTGGGATGGCAGCGAAAGCTGTTCTACCGGCACTTCCCGGATGATCTGCGGCCGTCGCGGTTCGCCGACGTCGCGCATGGCGGCGTGGCACTCGAGTTCGGCATCCCGATCGTGATGCTGTTCGCCCACGGCGGGACCCTGACCACGATCGGTCTGGTGATGATGGTGTTCCTGCACGCTTTCATCACGAGTCAGGTTCCGGCCGGCGTGCCGCTCGAGTGGAACGTGATGATGGTGTACGGCGGCTTTTTCCTGTTCTCCGAGCACGCCCACGTCAGCATCTTCAGCATGTCGCCGGCGTCAGGGGTGTTCCTCACCGTGATGGTGGTCGCGATCCCGCTGCTCGGCAATCTGTTCCCGCGCCGGATCTCGTTCCTGATGGCGATGCGCTACTACGCGGGCAACTGGCCGTTCAGCATCTGGCTGTTCAGGGGCGAAAGCCATCGCAAGCTTGACAACGTCAAGAAGGCGGCGACTTGGGTCCCCGACCAGCTGACGCGCTTCTATGACCGCCCGATCGCGCTCGCGGTGGCGAGTCGGTTGGTCGGCTGGCGGCTGCTGCATCTCCACGGTCGCGCCTTGGCTGACCTGATCCCAGAAGCCGTCGACCGCTTTGAGGACTACACCTGGATCGACGGCGAGCTCGTATGCGGGATGGTGCTCGGCTACAACTTTGGCGACGGGCACCTGCACGACGAGGAGCTGCTCGGCGCGATCCAGGACCAATGCGGGTTCCAGGACGGCGAGCTGCGGGTGATCATGGTCGAGGCGCAGCCGATTGGTCGCTCCACCTGCCACTACCGCATCCACGACGCCAGCACCGGAAGGCTCGCCGACGGCCATGTCGACGTCCACCGCCTACGCGCACGCCAGGCGTGGGAGCGCTCAGAGGCCAGGTGAGCACCCGCCTACCGCGACTGGACGGTGGTCCCGGTCCGCACAAACGATCAGGGCCCGGTCACGCGGAAGCTGGCCCGCGCGACGGTCGCCACCACCCGGATGTACTGCGGGCACATGGCGTTCGCCGCGCACACCGGCGTCTGAACCTCGGTTACCTGTGCGATGAAGGTGCCGTGGCACCACTGGCCACCGAGCTTGGCCGGGTCAAGCGTTACGGAGACATCCGCGTCCTTGGCCGCGCCGGGCACCTGGCTGCTCCGGGCTCCGAGGCACCCGGACCGAGCGGCGCCGGCGACAGACGGACCGCGAACCCCCAGCGCGTAGCCGAGCCGCGTGCTCCCATTCGCTCCGGTCGCGACCGGAGCCTTGAAGCTGAACGAGAACGCGGTCGTCGGCCCTCCGCTGGCGGGCATGACGGTCAGGCCGCTGCGGGTCGACGCGCCGGCGCGGCTGGACGTCGCGGAGCTCGACGCGCCACCGCAACCTGACAGCAGCAGCGTGGCCATGGCGGCGATCCCGGTGACGACGATGGCGACCGGCGGTTTGACCCACATCGCCCCGCCGAGTGTACGCCCGGGAGCAGCCGCTGTCGGTGCCCGGGACGCCCAGCCGCGGCCGGCGCTATCCGCCTCTACCCGCCGCCGACGAATCGCTCGAGCGCCGCCTTTCCTGCGGCGGGTACCGGGTTCCCGTGGGCCAGCAGGAGCAGATCGAAGTCGAGATCCAGGAGCGAGCGGTAGGCGTCGAGCAGGGCCCGCTTGGTCTGCGCCGGCTCGTCCATCAGTTCATCTGGCACGAACCTCAGTTCGTGACGGCCCGGCCCCTCGACGACCCCGTCAGCGCACGCCAGCGCGCGATGGCTTGGGCTGTGCAGCGCCGTCTCGTCGGGACAGATCGCTGCCACCTCATGGGCGATCAACCCGCCCGGTAGCTCGTCGCCGAAATCGAATGGGGTCACCGGTCCGCGTCCGGCCAGCTCCTCGCAACCGACACGGACGCAGTGCACCTCGCAGCCGAAGGCCTCGCGTAGTCGCCACGCGTGCCGGTCATGGTGGCGGTTGGTGAGCAGCACGTGCTCGGGCACGCCAACCGTCTCGAACCATTCGAGACCCTGCGACGGCACCATCGGATCGAGCAGGACGCGCTCGGGCGCCAGGTAGTAGCTACTGACCTCGGAGCCGATGCGGTCATGACGCGCGGTCCAGTGCCATAGTCCGGGGGCTATCTCGTTCATCGTCGCGAGCCTACCTCAGCCTGTCGCAGCCACAGGCTTTTCAGAGATGCCGTTGATCCGTCAACTATGATCAGACCTGTGAGCACAATCGCTGAGACTCGACTCGAGGGTCCCGCCCTCGAAGCATGGCGGAGCTACTTGCAGAGCCACGCTTCGATCGTGCGCGTGCTGGACGCCGAACTGGTGGCCGAGCACGGCGTCACGACGCGTGACTACGAAGTCCTGCTGTATCTCGCACAGGCACCCGATCGGCAGCTTCCGATGTCGGCGCTGGCCGAGCGCACGATGCTCACCCGCTCGGGCATCACGCGGCTCGTCGACGGCCTGGTCGAGACGGGGCTGATCGAGCGGGTCGCGTGCGCCAAGGACGCGCGCGTGTCCTACGCGCGACTGACCGCCGACGGCTACGAGAAGCTGCGCCAGGCGGGATGCTCGCACGTCAGAAGCATCCGGCGGCTGTTCCTGGAGCACTTCAGTCAAGCCGAGACAGAGCAGCTCGCGTCACTGCTCAGCCGGCTTCCCGGGGCGCGCCCTGACGGTGAGTGCACCGTCGGCTAGGAAGCTGGCGTGGCGATCGATCCGCACACGACGATCGGCACGGTGCGCCTGACGGTCTCGGACCTGGATCGCTCCCGGGCGTTTTACGAGCGGGCGCTCGGCCTGCGCGGGACCGAGCGCGACGACAGCGCGGTGACGTTCTCGCCCGTTCCGGACGGGGAGGCCGGCGACCTCGCGGCTCGCCCCCCCATCGAGCTTCGCGGCGACAGCTCCGCACCTCGCCTGGATCGCAGCGCCACCGGCCTGTTTCATCTCGCGCTGCTCGTGCCCTCCCGCCTCGACCTGGCCTTCGCGCTGGTTCGCCTCGCGGAGGCGCACTGGCCGCTGGACGGTGCCTCTGACCACCTGGTCAGTGAAGCCCTGTACCTGTCCGATCCCGACGGCAACGGAATCGAGATCTACCGCGACCGTCCGCGCGATCAGTGGCGCCGCGTCGACGGCCAGCTGCAGATGGCAACGCTCCCGCTAGACCTGCAGGACGTCGCCGGCGAGCTGGCCGACGTCTCTGGGCCGCAGGCGTGGACGCCGGCCGGGACGCGGATCGGGCACGTACACCTCCAGGTCTCCGAGCTCGAGCGGACCGAGGCCTTCTACCACGACGTGCTCGGCTTCGACGTGATGGTCCGGGGCTATCCGGGGGCGCTGTTCGTCGCCGCCGGCGGCTATCACCACCACGTCGGCCTGAACACGTGGAACAGCGCCGGCTCGGGGCCGCCCGCGCCCGGTTCGGTTGGGCTGGGCTCGTTCGAGGTGCAGGTGTCAGATCGGGTGCAGCTCGACGCTGTGCTGGAGCGGATCGCCGCCTCCGGGTTTGACGTCGAGGTGGATCCCAGCACCGGCGGACCCCTGGTGCACGACCCGTCCGGGAACGCCGTGCTGCTGCGCAGCGCCTGAGTCTCTCACCCAGCGCTTGCGCCGCGGGCGATCCGGAAGCCGATTGGTCCCCCCCCGGGACGGCGCTAGCCTACGGAACCTCGGCGACGTGGCGGAGTGGCTACGCAGCGGCCTGCAAAGCCGTCTACACCGGTTCGATTCCGGTCGTCGCCTCTGGCCCGAGTTGATCGAAGTCCGATAGGACACCCGCTTCCCCCGCTCAGGCCAACCGTCGTCCGGCCTGCCGCCGCCAGGCGATCCGCCGCCGGCTCGGATAACCCCGATAATGAGCGGATGGCCGGCACCCTGACCAGGCAGATCCTCGACCGGGCGCACAGCGCCGTCATCTCGATGGACGAGGACGGGGTGGTCACCTACTGGAACCCGAGCGCGGAGAGGACTTTTGGTCTGGCCAGCGATCAGGCCATCGGGCGCACGGTGGCCGAACTGATCGTTCCCGAACGTCTGCGCGCAGCGCACCAGGCTGGACTGGCCCGGTTCATGGCGGACGGGGTCGGTCCGATCCTGGACCAGCGAACCGAGATGGCGGCACTGCGGGCGGACGGGACGGAGTTCCCGGCCGAGATCACACTCTCGGCGTTCCGGGACGAGGATCGCTGGAGCTTTTATGCGTTCGTGCTCGACATATCCGAGCGCAAGAACAGCGAGCGCGAGCACGAGCGACTGGTCCGGGAGCTACGGCGGGCGCTACACGGCAGCGAACGGCGGTTCGACGCGATCGTGGGCTCGCTCACCGATGCGGTCACGATCCGCGATCGGGGGCACCGGTTTCTCTATGCCAACCGGGCGGCGGTGATCCAGCTTGGCTTCAGCTCGTGGGAGGAGTTGCGCGACACCGCCCCTGACGACATCATGGCGGACTACCTCGTGCGCGGCGAGGACGGCCACGAGGTCTCGATGGACGACATTCCGTCCGTGCGGATCCTTCGGGGCGACGCCGCCGAGCCGCTGCTGATCCAGACCGTTCATCGCGAAACGGGAGTGCGGCGCTGGCAGCAGCTGAAGTCCGCGCCGTTGGTCGACGAGGACGGGGCGGTTGAGGCCACGATCACCATCATCGAGGACGTCACCGAGCAGAAGCGCGCCGAGCATCAAGCCGCGTTTCTGGCTCAGGCGAGCGAGGTGTTGGCGTCGTCGCTGGATTACGAGCAGACGCTGAAGAACGTCGCTGAGCTCGCCGTCCCGGGGATCGTGGACTGGTGTGCGGTCGACCTGATCGATCAGGATGGCGATCGTAAGCCCGTGGCCGTAGCCCACGTCGACCCCGAGCGCCTGCGGTTGGCCGAGGAGCTTCGCACCTACGAGCCGGAGCGGCTCGACCCGGACCGGGGCCTGGGCCTGGTGTTCGCCACCGGTGAGCCGTTGCTGTACGCGAACATCCCCAGCGAGATGCTCGAGCAGGCGGCAGTCGACGCGCGTCACCTCGAGCTGTTGCGTGAGATCGGTTTTCGCGCTGCCATGATTGTCCCGGTTCGCCTGCGTGACCGAACACTGGGCGCGATGACGCTGGTGACTGCCGAGTCAGGCCGGACGCTGGACGAGTTTGACCTGAAGCTGGCGGAGGAGGTCGCCGCCCGCGCGGCTGTCGCGATCGAGAACTCACGGCTCTACAGTCAGCGCACCAAGGTCGCTCATACCCTGCAGCAGAGCCTGCTGCCGGAGAGACTGCCCCAGATATCAGGATACGAGCTGGCCAGCATCTACACCCCGGCGCTCGAGGGCAGCGAGGTGGGCGGTGACTTCTACGACGTATGGCAAGTTCACGACAGCTGGCTGATGGTGATCGGCGACGTGACGGGCAAGGGGATCGAGGCGGCGGCGCTCACCGCTCTGGTTCGCCACACACTCCGCGCAGCGTCTGAATTCGAGTCAGGTCCGGCTGAGCTGCTGGCCCAGGTCGACCGCACGCTCAAGAAGCAGCCAACTCTGTCGATCTGCACCGCTGTGTGCCTGCGGCTGCAGAGAGATCATGTGACACTCACGGTCGGCGGACACCCATTGCCGCTGTACATCCGCTCCGACGGCCTCGATCCGGTTGGTGACACTGGGCCGCTGCTGGGGGGATTCTCCGACGTCAGCTGGCACGAGCTCACGCTGAAGATGGAACCGGGAGACACTCTGGTTGCCTACACCGACGGGGTTACCGACGCGATCGGTGAGGATGGATCACGCTACGGCCAGGGCCGCCTGCGGGCGATTCTGGCCAAGTGCCGCGAGAGCTCGGCCCCCGGCGTCGCCGACACCCTGTCCCGTGCGCTCGACAGCTTCCAGACGGGCGGGCACGCGGATGACACGGCGGTGCTGGTGCTGCACCGGAGCCCTTCAGGCCCGCCGGTGGGCCAGGACGACGACGACGCCGTTAGGGCGCGCGGAATCCCCACGCCGCAGTAATCTCTGACATGGTCCGTCCCCGCAAGTTCGAGATCACGCAGAGCGCGACTGGCGCGCGACTCACCATGGCGATCGCCGGGGAGCTCGACATCGGCAGCGTCCCGGTGCTCACCCGCCATATTGACGAGCACTTCCACTCAGACCAGGCGCTGACGCTTGACCTGCGCGAGCTGGGCTTCATGGACTCCTCCGGCCTTCGCCTACTGATCGCACTCAACGACCGGTCCCAGCGCGAGGGCTGGCAACTCGGGCTGATCGCGCCGACACACGAGGCGGCGCTGATGGTCCTGCGGGTCACCGGTGCGTACACCGCGCTTCCCTTCGACGTAGGGGACCAGTGACGAACACCACCTGCACCGCGTCGCGCAGTGAGGACGCCCCGGTTCTGCGCCTGGACCTGGACGTCACATCCGAAGCTCCCGCGCTGGCGCGAGCGGCGATCACCGGATTCTCCGAGCACCGTGAGATCGAGCCAGCCGTGCTTGCGTTGCTGAATCTGCTGGTGTCAGAGGTGGTGACCAATGCCGTAGTGCACGCCGGCGTTCAGGAACCGGCCAAGATCGGCGTCTCCGCTCGTCTGACCCAAGCCGCCATCCGGGTGGAGGTGACCGATGGGGGTGTCGGCTTCACGCCGGTCGCCCGCGATCCCGCCCGCATCGACGGCGGCTACGGGTTGTTCCTACTACAGCAGCAGGCCAGCCGCTGGGGCGTGGAGCGCGGCAACGGCACGACGGTTTGGTTTGAACTCGCCAGCTGAAGAGGAGCTAGGAGAGTTCCGTCAGGTCACTCACGCGCCGCCGAAGCCCGGGCGCGCACCGTTTCACTGCTCTCCTTCGGGTCCCTGAAGGGACCGAAGGACACGCGCAGCACCGCCCCGCCGCCAGGAGCGTTGGCCGCCTGAGCTGAGCCTCCGTGCGCTTCGGCCGCCTGCTTGACGATCGCCAGTCCCAGTCCGGATCCGGGCATCCGCCGCGCGTCTTCGGCGCGGTAAAAGCGGTCAAAGACGTGCTCGAGGTCATCCGCCTTGAATCCGGGGCCGTGGTCCCGCACGCTCAGCTCCCCCCCGCGCAGTACGACTTCGACCGGTCCCTCGGGCGGACTCCACTTGCGGGCGTTGTCAATCACGTTGGTGACGGCACGGGCCACGCGATCGGGGGCGTTGACGATCACCGTCGGCTCCAGCTCGAGGCTGAAGCGCAGCTGTGGCGCACGGCGCTGGGCCCGGGCTACGGCGTCCCGCACGATCACGTCGAGCTCGAGCGTCTCGGTGTGCTCGGTCGTGGCCGATCCACGCGCAAGCTCGAGTACGTCGGCGACGAGCTGGGTCAGTTCATCGAGCTCGGCCACGATCGCCTCCTGCAGTCCTTCTCGCTCCTGCACGGGAAGCCGGTGGGACTGCAGAAAGATCTGAATGTTGCTCCGCAGCGCGGCCATCGGAGTGCGCAGCTCGTGTGACGCGTCGGCAATCAGATGTCGTTGGGACACGATCGAGCGCTCCAGCGCATCGAGCGTCTGGTTGAAGCTCGCCGCGAGCCGACTCAGCTCGGTCGCGCCGGTCTCCTGCAGCCGGCGCGGCCGGTCCAGGGCACTGGTGACCTGCTCGGTCTGCTCGGAGAAGCGCTCGATCGGCGCCAGCGCGGCTCGAGCGATAAGCGCTCCGAGCAGTCCGGCGAGCAGCACACCCCCGCCGACCAGCAGCACGTAGGTCAGCACCAGGTCATGGAGCACCGAGTCGACTGAGGTCAATGGCAGCGCGACCTCGACGGCATCGTGGTCAAAGCGATCGCCGACGGTCAGCACTTCAACATGGGTGCCGCGGACCCGAGCCGTCCGAAAGAAGCTCCCCTGTCCCCGCCTGGCGATGCTCAGGACCTGGGCGTCGACCGGTAGCTGCGGGCGGCCGCCGTCGCCCGCCGCGACTCTGCTGTCCGGAGATACGAATTGGAAGTATCCCGGGGCTCCTCCCAGCGGTGGATTCGACGGGATGCCAGGCCCGTGCGAGCCTGGGGGGCCGCCGGGGTGGCCGCCCGACTCAAAGCGCCCGCGGCCGGGCTCGTGCGGCGCCAGAAATGGATCGGCGCGGGCGCGCAACTGTTGCTGGAGCTGTCCGACCAGATGTGATTTCGTGCTGAGGTAGGCGGTGAAGCCCAGCGTCACGGCGACCGCCGCGACGGCCAGCGCGGCCGCCCCGGTGATCCGCCGGCGCAGGCTCACGGCTCGCGCAGGACGTAGCCCACACCGTGCACGGTCTGGATCAGCCGGGGCTCGCCGCCGGCCTCCAGCTTCCGGCGCAGGTAGCCGATGTAGACGCGCAGGGCATTGCCCGCCAAGCCGAAGTCATAGCCCCAGATGCGGTCGTAGATCAGCTCGGAGGACAGCACCCGACGCGGGTTGAGCATCAACAGCTCGAGCAGCTGATACTCGGTGCGGGTCAGATCGACAACGCGGTCCCCCACCTTGGCCGCGTGCGCATCGGCATCGAGCTCCAGGTCGTTGAAGCGCAGCGAGCGCCCGTCCGCCCCGTCGACGTGACGGCGCATGATCGCGCGCACCCGTGCCTGCAGCTCGCGGACGTCGTAGGGCTTGACGAGATAGTCGTCGGCCCCCGCCTCCAGTCCCTCAACACGGTCCTCCACCGCGTCGCGCGCCGTGAGCATCAAGATCGGCGTGCGGTTACCGGCGCTGCGAAGGCGGCGACACACTTGCATCCCGTCGATATCCGGAAGGCCGAGATCGAGGATGATCGCGTCGGGCACCACGGTCTCGGCCTTGAGCAGACCCTCTTGCCCGGTCGGCGCCGGCAGGACCTCATAACCGTCCAACAGCAGCGCTCGACGCAGCGCCGACCGCACCGCGTCGTCGTCTTCGATGACCAGGATTCGCATCGCCGTCGCCTAGGCGCGCGGGGGACGGTGGTCGCGCTTGGGCGCTGCTGCACAAGAGGTCATGGCGGGCTCCGCTGCTGGTGGATTTGCCCCGGCGGTTGCGATGCTCTCACAGCAGGAGAGTTTGGTCGCGGCGCGCCGGTCAGCCAAGGGTCCCCGCGACCCCTCGCAACCCCATAACAGACGTATAAGACAGTCGTGAGAGGGGGCGCGATCGCCCGGCCCATCGCCCAGCTACCAGGAGCGGGCCTTCGGCCGTGCCCGCCGGGGCCGGCGGCGCGGGGCGGCGTGCGTGCGCTGCTGATGGGCGTTGCCACCGAGATGATGATCAAGGCCGAGCTGTCCGGCCAGCTGCGTCATGTCGCGACGTTCGGCCGCCGAGACCAGGGTGATCCCGATGCCGGTGTGACCGGCGCGCCCGGTGCGACCGATGCGGTGGACGTAGGCCTCGCTGTCGGCGGGAGGATCGAAGTTGATCACGTGTGAGATGCCGGTCACGTCGATGCCGCGGGCGGCGACATCGGTGGCGATCAGCGTCGTGACCGAGCCGGCCTGAAACCGGGCCAGTGCCTGCTCGCGCTGGCGCTGGGATTTGTTGCCGTGCATCGCCAGGGCCGGGATCCCGTGCGCGGCGAGCCGCTTCACGAGCCGGTCCACCCCACGCTTGGTCCGCACGAACACCAGCGTCAGGCCGCGGTCGCGCCGCAGCTCATCGATGAGCGCCTCGACCCGCTGCTCTCCTGAGACCTCGACGAACCGATGCTCGATGTCGACGTTGGCTCGGCGTGCGTCCGGGCCGTGCTCGTGGACCACCGCATCACGCGTGTAGCGCTGAGCGATCCGGCCGGCTTCCCCGTCCAGCGTCGCGGAGAAGAACAGCGTCTGGCGCGCCGGCGGGCACTTGCCGACGATCCGGTCGACCGCGGGGCGGAACCCCATGTCGAGCATCCGGTCGGCCTCGTCGAGGACGAGGATCCGGATCGCGTCGAGCTTGAAGGCGCCGCGGGCGAGGAGGTCCTCGAGCCGGCCTGGCGTCGCCACGAGCACGTGCGAGGTGGCGGCATCGCGGGCCTGCTTGACCAGGCCGACACCGCCGTAGACGGCGGTTACCCGCAGCGCCCGCGCATGCGCGATGCCGCGGATCTCCTCGACGATCTGGGTGGCCAGCTCGCGGGTGGGCACCAGCACCAGGGCGGACGGACGGCGACTGTTGGCGTCGAGCCGGTCCACGAGAGGGATCCCGAAGGCGAGCGTCTTGCCCGAGCCCGTGGGGGACTTGGCGAGCACGTCACGCCCGGCGAGCACGTCACCGATGACGAGTTGCTGGACGGCGAAAGGATGAGTGATGTTTCGCTCTGAGAGCGAGCTGACGACAGCGCGCGAAACGCCGATCTCAGCGAAGGACTGCGTTGACATGCAAGACTCCTTGACGGCACTGCGGGCCGCGTACGATTCGGGAGGCTATGGCTGACCCGAACCGCTTTCCTGCGGGACCCAAGCGAGCTGCCTCGCGGCCGACAGGGCGTCGACCGCTGCCCAGAACCTAGCAGCTGATCAGCGGCGCGGGACGCCGCGAGCGTTGCGCAGCCGTAGCTCCGCACTCTCCAGAGCCCGCTCAAACTCGCGCAGGCGCGCCTCGGAGGTGGGCTTGCCGCTGTAGATGCGCGCCCGCAGCAGGGCCAGGCGATCGCGGAAATGACTGACCTCGGCGGCGAGCTGCTCGATCCCGGCGTCAGGCGTCACAGGCCGCGCTCGCGGGCGTTGCGACTCAATTCCACGGCTAGAGCGCTGGGCTCCAGTCGAGCTTCGAGGTCAGAGATGCGCTTGTCCTGGCGCTGGGATTCACGGTGAACCGAGTCCTGCAGACCCTCCAGCAGGCGCTCCAGGTGTGCCACCCGCGTCTCCAGGGACTGATGAACGACTCCTGGCAGCGTCGACGGCGCCGCGGCGGGGCTGGCATCGACCCCCGAGGTCCGCCGCATCTGCTTGACCCGAGCGACCAGTCCCTCGCGCTCTCGCATGCCCACGCTAGTAGCGCCGGCCGGTCCGCGGCGGCCGAGCCGGCCGCGGTGGATAGCGGTTGCGCTCCTCATCGGTCATCTTGCGTATGACCAGAGACCCTTCCTGAACCTGGTCGCGCACCATCTCAAGCTTGGCCTGGCGGCGCTCTTCTGCCCGCTCTCGTGTGGTCTTCATACGCTCGCTCCGATGCGATCAGGCATGTCCGCGGAAGATTCGCCGGCCAAAGTGTCCCTGTCGGCGGATGATCCCGAGGCGACGACGCCGCCCATTACTTCACGGTAACACCAGCGGCAACCGGAACGACCCACAGCGTTGCCGGGTCCGGCTCGGTCAGGGATCGCAGGGCTATACTCCCGCCCTCGCGCGGCTGTAGCTCAGTTGGCTAGAGCGTCTGCTTGCCATGCAGAAGGTCGAGGGTTCGAGTCCCTTCAGCCGCTTGTAGAAAAGCCCCGCTCCTGGCGGGGTTTATTTCTGGCAGGGGTCGCAAATTGGACCATCTCGGGTCGGCGCTACCACCCGGCGCTACCAAAGCGCCCTCAGCCCCAGAAGATCCCGTTCGGGTCCTCGTCGATCTCGTTGAGCAGAACGGTGACGTCGGCGGTCCGGGTCGCCTCGGTGTAGCGATGCCATCTGCCGTCGCGGTCGCGCCAGTACAGGGTCCAGCTCTTGTCTCGCACGACGTAGCGCAGCCGTGCCACGGGACTGCTCGTCCAGTCCGGGCCGACGCCCTGCCGCCACGGCCGGCGGCGCTCGATGATGGTGACTGCGTTGCCCTCGAGCTCGGCCTCGATGCGGACGTCCTCACGCGCGTGCGGTGGGACTCGTTGCTCGCAGTAGGCGCGGATCGCCGCGACGTCGAGTTCGGGTGGGCCAGCCATCGCACGAGAGAACCAGATCGGCTCCGTCGGCTTGTTCGTGGCGGGCGTCGCCTAGGCCGACGGGTTGGTACCGAGCGGACCGATCGCACGTTCCCCGCACCGGGCGCCTTCCGGCGGCTCGCCGCTGCCCGT
Source organism: uncultured Solirubrobacterales bacterium (assembly GCA_963792735.1). Taxonomy (GTDB): domain Bacteria; phylum Actinomycetota; class Thermoleophilia; order Solirubrobacterales; family Solirubrobacteraceae; genus Palsa-465. Next base: position 638,916 of record CAWBXK010000003.1, read on the forward strand.
CAAGTCTCATCCGGGAACTCCGCCGAGCTGAGCGGGATCGTGAGACGTGCTGGCGATCCAGAACGGCAACGAAGGGGGGCTGTGCAGGAACGCCGTTGGGGCCCGCGAACGAATCCTGCACGCGACCGCAGCGCTGTTTCGCCGCCAGGGCTATGCAGCTACCGGACTCAAGCAGGTCGTGGCTGAGGCTCAGGCGCCATTCGGCTCGCTCTATCACCACTTCCCGGGGGGCAAGCAACAGCTCGCGGCGGAGGTGATCGGAGCCGGCGGCGCCTTTTCCGAGGCCGTCGTCAGCGCCGTCTATGACGCGCACGATTCACCAGAGGAGTCGGTGCGCGCGGTGTTTCGCGGCGCCGCGCTGACGCTCGAAGCGTCGGATTTTCAGGACGCGTGTCCAATCGAAACCGTGGCGCTCGAGGTCGCGAGCACCGACGAGGCTCTGCGCCTCGCGACCGCAGGGGTCTTCGAGCAGTGGACCAAGGCGCTGGCCGAGCGCCTAGGCGGTCGAGACACAGCGATATGCGTGATCAGCGCGCTCGAAGGCGCCTTCGTGTTGTGCCGAGCGCAACGCAGCACGCGGGCGCTTCTCGCCGCCGGGGAGATGGCGGCACATTTCGTTGTGCGAACTCCGCGCTGGGACTCCGGCCACGTGGTGCCCGACTTCGTATAACGGCGGCGACACCGACTGCGAGAGATCCCCCTCAGCCGCGGGTGCGGTCTCGAAAGCTCCGCCTCTCGCGGACCCGCTGGCTCACGGTTATGGCGTTATGCGCCGAGGGGATTCGGCAGCCAACGCTGCGGCGGCGAGTGACGACCACAATGGCGGGCCAAGGTCGGGTGAGCGCGCGACGGCCGCCGTGAACACTCACGCCCCTCGAATACTGGGGACCGAACGGCTGGCAAACCGCAGCAGGGCCAGCGCGAGCGCGACCGAGAGCAGGAGCGTCACACCGTCGCTCACCTGGTCGCTGCTGCCGATGCGGTGATCGTTCGCGAGGTGGTAGATCGTGTGCGGGATCGCGTACGCGAGGCAGCCGATGAGCAAGCTGCACCACTCGGCGCTCATGCCACGCTGCGGCGAGTATGAACAGGAGGCCGATCGCGAAGAACCCCGCGCCGACATCGGTCGCTAGGTGCGAGTTGTATGGCCCGTAATGCCCGAGCCAGTGACGTCCCGCGCCCGGGAACGTCTTGCACCAGTCGTGCGGGAAGAGCACGGCCCACGCACCCAGCACGACATTTGGCACCCCGAGGATCAGGAGGCCCAGCCGCACCGCACCCGGCCGGCGGATGCCGGCTGCCTCCGCGACGCCACCGCCGGCATCAGGGATGTTGGGCTTCATGTCTTGACCTCACGAGCAGAGCGCAGCAGCGCCTTGACGTCGGCAAGTGGCCCGAGGTGAGCCAGCTTGTCTGGGTTGACGATGGATCTGATGCTCGTGATATGCCCGTCACCGACATCGACCGCCATCACGCCGATGAGGCGGCCCTGAGGGTCGAGGTAGAGCGCACCTGGGCCGCCGTTCACCTCAACCGGGCGCACCGAGATTTCCGGCAGGCGGCCAGCCAGCCGGAACCAGTTGACCAGGGTGCGCGCCACGCGGTTGCGTCCGTGCAGCGAACGCGCGAGCGCCGGGACCTTGCCGCCGCCGTCGCCTGTTAGCTCGACATCGTGCGCGAGCAGCGCTTCGAGCCCGGCGAGATCGCCCTGCTGAGCGGCGAGGAAGAACTGGCGCAGCAGTTCGTCGTGGTGCTCCTCGGTCGTCTGGAAACGCGGCCGGCCCTGCTCGACGTGACGTCTCGCGCGTGTCGCCAGCTGACGCGTGTTCTCCTCACTCTTGCCGATGACCGCCGCGATCTCGCGGTATCGGTAGTCGAACACGTCATGCAGCAGCAGCGCAGCGCGCTGCTCCGGAGAGAGGCTCTCCAGGAGCACCAGCATCGCGAGCGACACGGAGTCCGCGGTCTCAGCGTGTCGTGCCGGGTCATCGCGCCCGTCGGTGATGATCGGCTCGGGCAGCCAGTCACCGACGTAATGCTCGCGCCGCGCGCGGGCACTACGCAGCTCGGAGATCGCCAGCCGGGTGGTCACCGTCGCAACAAACGCGCGCGGTGACGCGATCCGCTCTCCAGCTTCGAGCGCCCGATCGACACGCAGCAGCGCTCCCTGCACCACGTCCTCGGCCTCGGACACGCTGCCGAGCATCCGGTAGGCAATCGCGAAAGCCGCCGGGCGCAGCTCTTCAAGCACTCGCTCGCGGTCAGTCATCTCCCATCGTCTCCCGCCAACTCGGGTGCTCCGGCTGCCAACCGAGCTCGCGCTTCGCTTTTGCGTTCGACGCTCCCCGGATTTCGGTCATCATCGCCACGCCGGTTTCACCGGCCGCGATCCGCCCGATGAAACGCGGCACGCGCATGGGCTTCTTAGCCCCGATCTTCTGCGCCACCGCCGGCAGCCAATCGGCGACCGGAGCGGGATCATCGTCGACAATGTTGTAGGCGCCGCGCCTACCGAGCTCGACCGCGGCCACCGTTGCGTCCGCGGCGTCGGCGACATGAATGAACGACCAGACGCCTGCGCCGTCGGCGACCAGCGGGAACTTGCGCTTGCGGATCATCTCCAGCTGGTCTCCGCCAGGGGTGACGAGGGTGCCCGGACCATAGAACACGCCGTAGCGCAGCACGATCCCCTCCGTCCAATCCGCCCCCAGCACCGCCTGTTCGAGATGGCTGATCGCACCGTGGACCTCACGCATCTCACGAGGCGGCGACGATTCAAGCGGATCCTGCTCGCTCTTCACCGGACCGCCGGTGCGTGCGTACGCGCCGAAGCTCGCAACGCCCTGCGCCAGAAAGCGCTTCACACCGACAGCCTGCCCTGACGAGAGCAGATGGTCGGTTCCCTCGGTCCGCAGACGGTTTGTGACAGCGAAGTCGCGATCGATCTTGCGCATGTTGACCGGACCGATCGCCGTCAGCTCGTGGATGATCACCTCAGGCTGGGCACTCGCCACCGCCGTCGCAACCTGGTCAGGGTCAAGCGCGTCGGCGACCACGGGCACTGCCCCCAGCTTGTAGAGCATCTCTCGCTTTGACTCGGTGCGCGTCATGCCGTGCACCTCATGCCCTGCCTTGACTAGGCGCGGGACGAGCTGCCGCCCGATCGCTCCCGTTGCCCCTGCCACAAATACCTTCATCGTTCACCTCTTGTTCTGAGTTGGCTACCCCCCTCGACGCGGTACCCGCCGCGAACGTGACAGTCGACCGCCCGAACGATGCGATTTCCGGCCCTGTGCTAGGGCGCGGACTCGATGATCAGGGCGAACGAACCCACTCTGGTGGAGATCTGCCTCGGCGAGTCGCAGGCACACGAAGGCTCGGCTGGGCATCTGCTGATGTAGTCCTCGCGACCCCGCATGGCCGCCCGGAGAACGTCAAGCGTCGCGTGAGCAATTTGGCGACTCGACAGCACCCAAGCCCTCGCCCGCTTTGGTGGCCGTTGGCGTTCGAATAGCACCGCAGTACCGTTTTGCTCGTGTCGGCATCGCACGCGACCGCGCTCGACCAGTGATTGGCGATCGCTGGGGGGTCACCCCAGCGGAGATCGCCCGCCCCTATCCATGCGACGACCTCGTACCGGAGCCGGTCCTGCAGGCGTGGCGAGGTGTAACGGTCGGAGCCCGAGCCGAGGACGTGTGGCCGTGGGTGGCGCAGATCCGCTTGGCGCCGTATTCCTATGACTGGATCGACAACTTGGGACGTAGGTCACCGCAGACGCTGCGGGACCTACCTGAGCCTGTCGTCGGCGAAGCGTTCAGTGCCGCGATGGGCGGACGCCCGTTCGGCCGGATCGTCGCGGTCGAGTCGGCCCGACACCTCACCGGGAGCATCATGGGCGCGTTCATGTCCTACGTGCTTGTCCCCGTGGATGACGGCCTGCAGACGCGGCTCTTGCTGAAAGTCGTGACCGCGGGTGGACGAGTGATCGCTCCGTTGCTGTCGGTTGGCGACATGATCATGGCGAGACGACAGTTGCTTAATCTGGCGGCGCTCGCCGAGCGCACTGCCGCAGCCTGATAGGAGGCGCATCATTGACGCCGTCGGCTGTGTCCGCAGACGTTCCGGATTTCGCCTATTCAAGCGTCGCCGCCCGTCCCCCCACTCACCGCGAGCTGCGCGGCGATGGCCTGATCGCCAACGCGACCGTCCGACCTGGCAGCTCCCGAGCCCCGACAGCGATCACCGGTGTCGGCCCCCCTTCCGCGCAACTCAGGTCTCTCGTCGATTTCGACTCGAGACGCGCTTTCGAAAATTGCGGGGCTGGGAACCCCGGGCCCTGCATTCACCAAGAGTGGGGTGTCTGCGCCGGCCGTCACGGCGACGCGCGCACCGTCGGCGGCGAGATGCACGGATGTGGCGAATCCGAGGTCTGCGACTACGCGATCTATCTGCCCGTGCGTCCGAGTGGCCCGAAGGAGGGCGTGATCTGCGCCTGGGGAATCGACGAAAACGGCCACCGGCAGCTGGTTTCGGTGCGCCTGGGGGCGCGCGAGTCCAAAGAGGATTGGGTCGAGCTCGGCCGCGATCTGATCAGCCGCGGGCTCGCCGATGTACGCTGGTCGTCGCCGACGGCGCGCCCGGACTGATCAGCGCGGTCGAGGAGATCTGGCCGCGGGCCGATCGTCAACACTGCGTGTTCACCGCCTCAGGAATCTGGTCGCGAAGCTGCCCAAGTCAGAGCACGACCGGATCTGGTTCAATTACTGGTGAGCGCTCAGCGACGCGACGAGCGTCAAGGCGGCAAGTTGCCTCCAGGTCCTCATCTCAGAGCTGGAGCATCGCGGCTACGAGTCGGCCGCTCGCTGCCTCTCGGACGACCTCGACGCACTGGTTGTACTGCGCTACCCGCTCAGACAGCGCGAACGTCTCACGAGGCCGCTGCCCTGCGTTCACGTCCGCACGGGTATTCACGACCATGCCCGTGGCGTGGCTGCTCGTGTCCGGAAGCGGCAGCTTCACGGCCGGAATGGGGCCGCCAGTTCGCTGCCGCTTGTAGCCCTGAGCGGGTGTGAGCGACAGTCAGGTCGGTCGGTCGCTGGAGCCGCCCGCTTGGTTCCCGCGGGCAGCCGGACTTGGTGGGAGCGAGCCGGGCGGCCAGCGGCCCGCCGGGGAGGCGAGCCGCTTCGCTCGTCCTTTCGTCCTTGCCCGGCTAGCAGGTGTTTGTCGCCGGGATCGCCTGGCACGGGCTGCTCACCGCCTGGCTCTTGCCGCCGAGGATCGCGGACTTGGAGGTGCTCGCGATGTTGCCCCAGCCTCCGCTCACCATCGACAAGAAGCCGGTGGCGACGTTGTTGTAGCCGCCGGTGATCGATTCGCTTCCCGGGGGGGTGGAACACGCGTCGGTCGGCACCGGCGCGGATCCGGTGACGTTTTGGCAGCCGCCGACGATCGCGGAAATCGGGTCGGCGGCAACGTTCTCGTAGCCGTTGATGACTGAAGAGGACCGGCCGGTCGCCACGTTTGCGACACCGCCGAGCATTGCCTCGTTTCCGAAGCCTTCGCAAAGCACGGCCTGAAACGCTCCCGTACCGGTCGAGTTAAAGCACCCGCCCACGATCGCGGAGAATGGGTCGTTTGCGACGTTGGCTTGGCCGCCGGCGACGGAGGAGCTGGTCTTCACCGCGTGATTGGCCACGCCGCCGGTGACCGACGCGAAGCTGTTGGGGCTGCCGCTGGTGTCGAAGCAGGCGCTGTTGAAGGAGACGGTGCCAGCCCCGGCTACGTTCGAGCAGCCACCCGTGACCGAGCTAAACGAATTCGAGGCTGTATTGCGATAGCCGCCGGTAACGCTCGCCGCCGTGCTGCTGGCCTTGTTGTACTGGCCGCCGGTGACAGTGGAGTAGGTTCCCGACGCGACGTTGGAAGCTCCGATCACAGTGGAGTAGCTTCCCGACGCGACGTTGGAAGCTCCGAGCACGGACGCGTAAGCACCACTGGCAGTGTCGTTGTAGCCGTCAAGCAGCTCCGCGTATCCAGTGAAGGAATGGTTTCGCCCCAGGACCAGGTCATGTGAGCCCGTCTGCGCCCGCGACGAGGGGTTCTCGTCGTAGCCGAGCACCAGGTTTCCGGTGCCGTTGACCGACGCGGTTGACCCGGCCCCGTTAAGGATCTGCACGTTGACCGCCGAGAACTGGACCGTCGGCTTGCCACCCACTCCCGAAGAGACATACGTCGGCGCAAGCACCGGCGTGTTACCCGCGCCACACGACGGCGCCGCGCCGGTCCCGCCAGAAACCACAGCCTGACCCGCCGTTCTCGGAACGCACTCCCAACCCGGCGTCACCGCCGCCCAAGCCCCCGACACGCAAAAGCACAACCCAGCAAACGCGCCCGCCACGACACCAAGCACCCTCCAACTGAGACTCATGTGGCCCACCTTTCTCAAAGTGAGGCCAGAGCCGCCTCCGGCCCCCGGTCAGAGAGAGGCTACTCGCTGGACCCAACCAAGCCCGAGGTCAGCTCAGCTCGACCTTCCGAGTCGAGCGCCACCCCGGCGGAACCTTGCTGCCGTTTGATCGAGGAGCAGCAGCGCCGCGCTGACTTCCGCTTTAGGCGTCGAGCAGCAGCCCTGCATCGGTCGCCGCACCGGCATCTTCGGCGGGTCGTCGGCGCTCCCGCAAGGCGCGGGAAGGGCGCCTCGGCCGTCGCTCCGTGCGCGTTCGGCGTCCTCGGAACCGCGGAGTCCCCGAGATCCGCGCGCAACGCATGGCGAATGGCCGCGACGTCGACATGCCGGTGCTGACAGGAACGCAGGAGCCATGGGACTCAGGTCCATGGTGCAGCAGCTCCTGCTTGTGCGGGAGCGTAGTCTCTCCGGGGGGCGAGGGTGATGGAACCGGTACCCCGGCAGATTCAGAGTGAGCATTCAGCGCGGGCCGCCAGGACGTATACCGCGGCGGCTGATCACTACCTGCTCCCGGCGCTGGGGTTCTGGGACCGCTGGGGAGCCGCCACCGTAGCGCGACTCCCGCTCTCGTCGGGCGACGCCGTGCTGGACGTGTGTTGCGGCGCGGGGGCGTCCGCCCTCCCCGCCGCGCAGGCGGTCGGTCCGGCAGGTGAAGTGCTTGGCCTCGACCTCGCCCCGCCGTTGCTGGCGCTGGCAAGGCAGCGAGCCGCGAACCTGGGCCTCACCAACGTTTCTTTCCGGGAATGCGACGCGACAGCGTCCGGGCTCCCGAGCGGCTCATTCGACGCGGTGGTGTGTGTCTTCGGCGTGTTCTTCGCCGCCGACATGCCTGCGTTTGCGGCCGAGTTGTGGCGGCTCGTCCGGCCCGGTGGGACCCTTGCGATCACCACCTGGGGGCCCGACTGGTCCGAACCGGCGTCGAGCCTCTTCTGGGGCTCGGTTCGGGAGCTCGAGCCGACGCTGTTTAGGGCGTTCAACCCATGGGACGAGATCACCACGGCGCCCGCGCTGGCCGAACTGCTCGCGCGCGGCGGTATCGGAGACGCGGCGGTCGAGGCCACCAAGGGGGAGCACCACGAACTTGAGCGGGCTGAGGACTTCTGGGAGATCGCGCTCGGATCAGGCTACCGCGCCACCATCGACGCGCTCGGCAACGAGCAGGGGCAGCGGCTTCGGGAGCGCGTGGTCGGCGAGCTCAGATCGCGCGGGGTCACAAGGCTGCGCAACGACGTCGTGTTCGGGAGTGCAGTGAAGCGCTAACCACGTTCGCACGGCGAGCACGTCCGGGACCGCCGCGCAACCGCCAGCGCGAGCAGTGCGGGGCACCGCCGTATCTGAACAGACGAGTCGCATCAGGGACACCGGGTCACGACTGCGTCTGATCGGCAAAGCAGGTGCCGCGAGGATTCGGGCCATCGACCTGCTCGTCGCCATCAGCGACGCGGGCCGAAGCGTCGGCCCAGTCGCCTGGCGCGGCCGACGGTGACGAAGACCTACAAAGTCGCGAATGCGGGGCCGCACGATGCGGCGCCAACCGGACGAGCCACGAGTCGCGGAAAATTCGAATGCGGGTCTCCGCTTGTTGCTCGACCCGCACCCCCTATGCGTGGTGACTGTCGGATAAAGCCGTGGACGCTGAGTTGGCGCTGATGGGCTTGGTTGGGACCGACTAGCGGTCGCGCGCGATGCGGCGGCCGGGGCTTGTTAGGCCCCGGCGGTGGCGAGCTGGTGGCGGTGGAGTTTTAGGAGGTTGTGGCTGGCGTGTACTAATCGCCACTCGGAGGTCACCGCCGAGCGGCCTCGGCGCTGGAATCGTTCGAGGCGGCGGTTGAACTTCGTGTCGGCGAATACAGGCTCGACGATCCCTTGGCGTCGGCGATAGAGCTGACGCCCAAGCTCGCTTTCCAGCACCCGACGCATGAACGCATACATCCCGTCGTTCCAGCCGGGACGCGTGTCGGTTGGTTTGCTCGCATCGGGCGGCACGAGCACCTGGATGCCGCGCGCGACGATGTTCTGCATCTGCACCTGGTGCCAGTACCCGGCGTCAGCCAGCGCGACCTGCAGACGCTCGGCCGCGATCACGATGTGGTTCTCGTTGACGACGGCCTGGGCGTTGTAGCCCTGCACCCAGCCGCGCGGGCTCTTCACATTCCGGGAATCCGGATCGGTCACGTTGATCTTCCCCACCGGTTCTGCCGGCGGCTCATACCGCTTTGTTGGACCACCCACCCGAATTGGCTTTCACACCGCCGGCGACTCGCTCCGCCCGCCACGCGTCATACCCCTCACTCGCCGTGCGCTGCACCGCCATGTCTTCCTGCATCCGCCGCTCCGCCTCGAGCAACCGCGCCGCCCGCGACCGTGGAATCGGCTTAGCCTGCTGGCGGCGGTGCTCATCCAGCTGATGGCGAGCCTCACGCACCCACCCGCGCCGGGCCTGCTTATGACCAACCATCACGCCCGATCGAGCTCGATCGCGCCGGTAGGCACGAGATCCGCGCAATCCTGGGCACTGCTCTGCGAAGGGGTCCACATGCGCTTGCTGCGGTAAGAGCAGGTGTGCGGGTGGCGTCCAGCGCCCGCCGTCGCAGCTACTCGGCTCGGCCCGACTGCAGCAGATCCGTCACGGTCGGCGGGCATCCGCGGGCTCCCGGTCGGTGAGGTCGAAGCGCCTGGTCGACTGCCGTACTGGCGGCAAGCAGCAGCCGTAGGGCTTGGCACTGTTGTCCACGCCTGGCAGGGCAGGCTCACTTCTTCAGCGATTCGAATCCAACGCCGATCTCGGTGCCGTCGGGCTGGAAACTGCGTATGGCGGCGACGGACATTCCGATGAGCTCGCATCCGTCGGGACCCGCCGCGACCGGCGTGTGGACCGTGTCCGGGGGGATGATGAGCGTGTCACCTGGATGAAGCGTGACCTCTTCATCGTCGACCCGAAGCGTGAAGGAGCCTCGAAGCATCACGATGATGTCTTCGTGGTCGTGCTTGTGGACGTACGGCTCGCACGGGCCGGGGTCTTTGGTCGTGCGGCCCATCAGGATCTCGTTAGAGCCGAGCTGAAGTGCGCTGTGTCGAACGTGGCGCCCCTGCACGTTCTCGGTCCGCGGCGCGTCTGTGGAACGGATGACCGGCATTCGAGCCTCCTTGACCCACGCTTAGTAGTCAACATGTAGACTGATATGGTACATATGTTGACTAATTCGTCAAGCGAACGACCGCCGCCGATGCTGGGCATCCTGCTGCGAACCCCGTGGCAGGCGATCCGAGCCCGCATTCACGGCGAGCTTGTCGCCGCCGGCTTCGATGATGTCCGGCCGCGCGATCTCGCAGTGCTGCAATGGCCCGGTCCGGAGGGGAGGCGCGCGATCGACATTGCGGCCAACGCGGGAATGAGCAAGCAGGCGGTCAAGCCGCTGATCGACCACCTCGAGGTGTGCGGCTACCTCGAGCGTGTCCCGGATCCCACCGACCATCGAGCGCAGCGCATCCATGCCACCGAGCGCGGAAACCAACTCATCACGGCCGCCGCGACCATCATCACCAACATAGACGAGGAGATCGCCTCCCAACTCGGGCGCGACAAGCACGTCCAGCTCCGCGCGATCCTGGACGAGCTGGCATCGATCACCGCCCGAACCAAAGCGCACTCCTGACTCGTGCTCGCCGGGCGAGCTGGCCTCAAGGGACGCCAACGCGTCGGCCCGACCTGGGCGTGGTTCTCGACGATTTCCTGGGAGACGGACGGCTGGTCCGATCCCCCAGGGAACCGTTCGAGCGCCGCTATGGCTTTGTCGGGAGACGTCGCGTCATCGCGCGGCCTCGTGTTAGCGTTCGAAGTGCTTCGATCGTGTAGTCGCGCGTAGGGCGGTTATGCGGCTTGGCCGAAAAGCCCGGCGACGAGCTCGCGCCGGCTGTGGATCCCGAGCTTCGCGAACACGGACTTGAGGTGGTCGTTGACCGTGTATCGCGATATGAACATGCTGCTGGCGAGCTCGCGGGTGTCGAGTCCGTCGAGCAGCAGGCCGACCAGTTCGCGCTCCCGTGCTGTGAGACCGTACGCACGGGCGACGAGCCCGAGCACGTCGTCGCGGCTGGCTGCGTGAACGCTGACCGCGATCGTTCTTGCGATCCCGTCGAGGCGGGCGGCTTCGACGACCGCCCACCGGCCGTCGCTGCCGCGAACGCGCACGCGCGGCGGCCGGTGCGGGTCCTCGCCAGCCTCGGCTGCGAGGAGGCGGCCGACAACTTGGTAGATGTGGATCGGGAGCGGCGTGCGCTGCGGTTTATGCCGAGCGTCGAGCAGCGCGAACCATGCGCGCGCTGCCTTGGTGACGCCCTTCGACATCCCGATCGGCTCTCCCAGCTCCCGCCAGCGCTCACAGCGGGCCAGATCCCCGCCGGTGGCAGCGCTGAGGATGCCGACGTGGTCGCGGCGACACGTGAGCAGCGCGCGGCTGTTGATCTCCCCCACGGTCTGGTCAAGGATCCACCGCCGCGGCAGCCCGCCGCCCCAGGGAGGGACGTCTGACACCAGCACCCGGTTGGGGATCAGCGTGTCCGGGTCGACGAGCGGGACCCCTCACATGTCAAACCCGATCGCTCGGCGGAGCTCCTCGACCGCCTCGAGCCGCATCGCGTCAACGTCGAGCGTTGAGTCGGCGAGCAAATCAAGCTGCCGTCTGCACCGCGAGCGTGACCGCTGCCGCACCATCGCCCGAAGCGTAGGCCGCAGCGAAGAGCCGCGCAATCCCAACTCCTTGGGATTTGCCGGCAGAACCCAAGAAGTAGGGATTGCGAAGACCGGTGAACCTTGGCCACACTCCGCCACACGCAAACCGAAGGAGGCCAGCATGACCGACGACCAGACCCTGACACGAGCGATCGATCGGGTCGACGCGGCGATGACCGCTCTCAGATCCGGAGACCCTGAGCCCTATATCGATTGCTGGGCCCGGATGGACGACGTGACGCTGTACGGCGCGTGGGGTCCAACCGGGCGTCCGCTTCGAGCTCGGCAGCGCGCCCTGTTGGAGCTTTGCGCAGACGCTCGAGCAACTCGGCGGCGTTCTTGCGTCCGCAGTAATGGTGGCGAGCGAGGAACTGCGCGAGGCGTTTCTCGGTCACGGGCTGCCTTGACCTGGTTGGGATGAATCGCCAGCACCGTCAGACCGGCGTCCAGGAGCCGCTCAACGAGCAGCCCGTCCGGCCGCTCGATCGCGACCCGCTCCACCTTCGAGGACACCAGCCGCCGGCAGAGATCAGCGATGCCTGCCTCGTCATGGGTCACCGTGGCAGCCCACAGCCGTTCCCCGTCCTGGTCGGCGACCAGAACAGCGTGATCGTCCTTCGCCCAGTCCACACCCGCACACACCGCCTCGTTGCGCATCGACCCTTCCCTCTCGGATACTTCTCGACTGAACGCCGACCGGGAGCTACCGTTGCGGGTGCTCATAGACGGGCCCTCAACGGGGCGACGTCCTGTTGCCGCTTGCGGCAGCCCCCACCGTCGGGAGGCGCGGGTCTCATCGTGGCCTTCCCAGAGGCAAACGGAGTTGGCCCTCTCCCGACGGCGGTCGGCTACGCGACCCTACTCAGGCCGCAAGTCAGAGGTTCTCCTATGAGCGGGGTCCGGTCACCTCTGCAAGATCAAGATGAGCCAGGACAAGGACCCCGTCACCCAGCGCCAGGTCATCAGTGCGCTGAGGGCGCCGGGCCCGTATCACCATCCCGGGCTTGCGGATGACATGACGCGGGCGCTCTCGGGATCCTGACCTGCGCGTCCGGAAGGGTCGCTCGTAGCCGCGGACGCGGGCGCTTCGCGTTTTCCGGCGTCGTGTAGAGGCCCAGCCAGTGCGGGAGCGGGGTCGCGCGGGTAGCCGCCCGCCGCTTGGTGCTCCGTCCAGATGATGACTACGCACAGCCGCTCCGCCCGCCACGCAGGCATCCGGGACGCGTCAACGACTTCCGCGCTGCGCGCGTAAGGCAGGCACACCTGCTGTCCGTTGCGCCACGCGGATCGGGATGCTCCTCGCACGCGCCGTGATCGCTCTGCACCAGAGAGGGTGACGTCGAGTTCGGTCCTGGCGTAGCCCGTGACGCGGAATGCGACGCACTGGCTACGCGCGTACGCCCTCCAAGATGCTGTTCGGCGACGGCGTCGGGATGACTCTTGTGAGTCGCAGCCCGGCGGCCGCGAACAGAGCGCCGAATTCAGCTTCGGTGCGGATGCGAGCCCCTTCGTGGACAAGCAGCATCAGGATGTCGAAGGCCTTGCCGGGGCTCGGCTCGTTACCCGGCGGTAGAACCATCTCGACCGCCAGAACCTTCCCGTCCTCCGGTAACGCGCCGGCGCAGTTTCGCAGGATCCTGGCTGCCTGCTCCTCGCCCCAATCCATGAGAACGCGCTTGATCAGATAGACGTCGGCGCCGGGTGGCACGCCCTGCAGCATGTCGCCGCCGATGACCTCGCACCGCTCCGCGACCCCAGCCTCTTTGAGCGGGGCGGGTTCCGCCACGACCTGCGGCAGGTCGAGCAGGATGCCGCGGACTGACGGATTACCGCGCAGGATCGCGGCCAGCGACGATCCGTGGCCGCCGCCGATGTCGGCCACGATCCGAAACGGCGAGAAGTCATAGCTCGCGACGAGGGCGGCATTGTGCTGGTCGGACTGCCGGCTCATCCAGCGGTTGAAAGGGGTCCCGAGCTCTGGGCGCGTAGCCATGTATTCCCACAACGCCATACCGTGCGCACGTGGGAACGCCGGCTCGCCGCTCATGACACTGTCGCGCAGCCTGCCCCAGGTCTCCCACATCTCCGGCGCGCCGACGAACAGCGCCCAATCCCGGACCGACTCCGGCCCCTCGCTGCAAAGGGACCCGCCGAGGGGGGTGAGCGCGAAGCGCCCATCCGCCTCCTCGCAGAACACCCCTGCCCCTGCGAGCATCCGCAGCAGCCGGTACAGCGACGCCGGATCAGCGCCGGTGGCGTTCGCCAGGTCATCGACGCCCCTGGCCCCGACGGCCAGCTGGTCGGCGATCCCGAGCGCGGCGGCCACATGAAGGCCCTGCACCAAAAGGACGGCGTTGAGCATCTGCAGCATCCGGGACGATGCCTCCCCGGGCCGCCCCGGTCCGCCGGCCCGGATCACCTGCCCCAGTCACCAGTCCTCCCTCCTCGCAACGACATGGCCCAACGATAGAGAACCCGGCAGCAAGCATGACGTGAGCGACCGCGGCACCCACGCTGTCGCAGTTCGCGAGGAGCAGCCGTGGCGGCTGGCCTTGGGACACTCGCCGGCACTCACGCACCGCGCCCGGGAATACCTGCTTTTTGGTCCGCCACACGCCTCGGCCGTGAGCCGTCAGAAGACGTCCTCCGCGCGGGCTGCAGGACGGTCAGGCGGCTTGGAGCGCTGGGGTGAGTTCGTCGGCGCTTGCCTCGACCGTCTCGGGAACCGTAACGGTTAGGCGCCCGTCCCGATTTAAGACGTGACGCGCGTTGATGACGGTCAAGCCAACGATTTCCTGCGTGCCCGGGGCGAAGCGAAGGACGTGTCCCTCGGGCGTCTCCTCGCCTTCGCCGGGCTGCGGCTCGCCGACGTGCAGGTAGAGGACGTCGCCGTCGGCGTCATAGTCGGCGTGGTCGAAGGTCAGCGGTCCGATGCGGATGTTCACGGCTTCCATCGCTTGGGATCCTGCCGGTTGGCCAGCGCGGTGATGATCCGCGCCGGCTGCTGCTCATAGGCTGCTGCTCATAGGCTGCTGCTCATAGCTTACGACCGCCATCAGCCAGCGGCTTGGCCCGACACCACGCCGGTAAAACCGCGATCGATCGGCAAGCGCGTCCGGCTCGACGTGATCCGGCCCCGCGACGGTCCCCATCACGGCTTCGAGATGATCGACCAGCTCGGGATGGTCGCGCGAGATCTTGTCTTGCCAGATTCTGGTAAGCAGCACGACTTCCCGGCCATCGGGATCGGTGACGGTGGCAGCAGCAGGCTTCTTGCTCGCCATCAGGGACAGCGTGCCGCACGGTTCGGACGACCGATGAAAGTCAAGCGGTCTGGGCAGAACATTTCCGGGGTCGGATCGGTCGGGCGCCGGTTCGGTAGGGGCGTAGAACGTCTCTTTTGAGCCCGGCGTCGGTCCCGCGGTGGTCGGCGGGCGCGGTTTCGGCCGGTATTTGCGGAGCCCGGGGTTCTCGCCGTGGGTTGCGGCGGTTGGTGTGTGGCGTTAGGTTGTTGGGTAGGCGCGGGTGACTGACGAAGCGAAGCGCAGACGTCAGGAGCTTGTGGTCTGCCGCGCAGCTTTGCCCTTCGAGGGCCTAATTTATGCGCGCTCCGGTGTCACGCCCGCGCCTACGTTTCTCGCCGGCGCGCCAGCCTGTTGGTCGGCGACCATCCGCTTGTAGGAGATCTCAGCCTGTTGGGCGAGTTCGCGCTCAGCGTCGCGGACCATGTCGTTGGCGTGCCAGACCCCGGCGGCGGTCTTGGAGTATTTCGGGGCGCCGGCGGTGATCTCCAGCCGCCGGAGCTTCTTGCGCGTCAGCGACGGTTGTTGGTGGGCGTAGT
Source organism: uncultured Solirubrobacterales bacterium (assembly GCA_963792735.1). Classification (GTDB taxonomy): domain Bacteria; phylum Actinomycetota; class Thermoleophilia; order Solirubrobacterales; family Solirubrobacteraceae; genus Palsa-465. The sequence goes on from CAWBXK010000003.1 coordinate 653,955, forward strand.
CCTCGTTTCGGGTGAGCATGCACCAGAACAGGATCGCGAGCTTGCGGGCGGTCGCGACGATCGCCTTGCCGTGCCCGCGCCGAGCTTTGACCCGCTCATAGAACGCGTGCATCGGCCCGGGTTGCAGCACAGCGGTCCAAGCCGCCTCGACGAGCGCCCAGCGGGCGGACGACGAGCCGCGCTTTGAGATCCGACCTGAGCGGGCGGGCTCGTCGCCGGACTGGCGGACCTTCGGGTCCAGGCCCAGGTAGGCGACCAGCTTCTTGCTGGTCATGAACCGGTGGGGGTTGCCGACAGCGGCGATGAACGACGCAGCGCAGATCAGGTTCACGCCCGGGACGGTCATCAGCCGGCGGATCTCGGGCCAAGAGAGCGCCTGTTGTGCGATCAGCTTCTCGACCGCCGCGATCTCAGCGTCGAGGAACTCGACGTGCCGCATCGCGGCATCGACGGATTCGCGCTCCTCGGCCGGCAGCTCCAAGCCACCGAGCCATGCGCGGCCCTTGACGCCGAACAGATCAGAGCACGGCGCCTTGGGTTGAAGCCGGCGCTGCAACGATGCGTGGATCTCGTTCTTAGCTCGGCTGCGTGAGCGGACCAGCTGCTCGCGACGCGCGAGCCGGCGGCGCAGGATCCGGCAGCGCTCATCAGGCATCCACACCGCCTCAAGCTCACCCCGCCACAACAAGCTCGCGAGCGTTCGCGCGTCCAGCTTGTCCGTCTTCGCCCGCGCGCTCGCGATCCCGGTGTCATCAGGAGACACCACCACGACCCGATTCACATCCGGCTCGAGCAACCGCACAACCCTCCCAGCAGCTACCGGTCACCTCCAGCGCCACCCGATCAGAACCCAGCAGGCTCGCTGCCAGCGACTCGATCCCGCCCAGGGTCGCCGGCACCCGGCCAGCTGAGCGCACCTCGCCGTCCTCACAGATCGCGATCTCGCAGAACGTGCGATGCACGTCCAGCCCGATCGCGCGACCAACCCATCTGGGCATCCCCTTCACTGTCACCTCCACAACTCGCGGTTGACGGTGCGGGAGAACCAGCGGGACAACGACACAGACCGATACGAGCTCTCAGCGTGGCTCAATCCTGGCAAGTCGCAGGGGCGGCCGATCGAAAAGCACGGGCTCGAAGCCCATCGTCCAAAACGGCCTACCCGTCTGCGTTCTCCCAACAGCAAAGCCCCTATGCCGGATCGGCCGACCCTACGGTCGGCACCGGACAGAGCTTTCAAGAAGCAGTTTCATGCCACGAGGAGCCGCGGCTGGGTTCGAATAGCAGCGCATGTTCAACCAACCACCAAGGGAGGATTCATGGAATCCGTGCTCCTGGACGCCGCCGGGCACCGCCGCTCGCCGGCGACAATGCCTGGCTATCACCGGGGCCGCCCGCCGCGCAACAAGGGCGAGCAGTATCCGGCCGACCCGCCGACGGTTGAGGAGATCATCGCGGTGATGCGTGCGGTCGGCGACCGCTCAGAGGGGCATCGCCTCCGTGCGCTGATCGTGCTCCTCTGGAGAGCGGGCCTGAGAATCAGCGAAGCTCTCGCGCTTCAGGAGAGCGAGCTGGACCGCTCCCGCGGCGCCGTCCTCGCTCGCCGCGGGAAGGGCGGCAAGCGCCATGAGGTCGGGATGGACCGCTGGGCCTGGGAACAGATCGACCCATGGCTCGACATTCGGCGCGAGCTGCCGATCGGCGCGCTGTTGTGCGTCATCCACGGACCGACCGCCGGCCGACGCTGGGAGGCATCCGCAGCGCGCAAGCAGCTACATCACGCGGCCGCTGCAGCCGGCGTCATGCGGCGGTTCGCGCCGCATCAACTCCGGCACGCTCACGCGGTCGAGATGGCGCACGAAGGTGTCCCGCTCGTCGTCATCCAGCGGCAGCTCGGACACGCCAACCTCGGCATCACCAGTATCTACCTGCAGGGAATCGATAGCAGCGAGATCATCAGCACCGTCCACGGACGGCCGTCACCGACGATCTCCGCCAGCGCGGGCCTGCGAATCAGGCGGTAATCAGAAGCGGGTGGGTCGGTCGGCGCCTGCTGGCCGACCCAAACCCATACCTTCGGTTGGCGACGAGCAGGTCTGGGGCTCAGAGCTAGGGCAGTCCCGCTTTCGGCTGCGCAGAGGTTCGGCGAAAGTCTCCTCACGAGAGTTGCGGTTGTAACTACAAGGGAAGCCAGGGGACGCGGAAGATTGCTTTCCAGTCACCTTGGATCGCAGGTTCTAGCGTGGCCCACCAGCCGCCGGTGAGGGTGACGGCGTACTTCTTGAAGATCTCGCCGACGGAGTCGATCGCGGCGTGCAGGTCGGCGTACGTCGGCATCTCCGGAAGGGTAGGTTCGGCCATGTCGTGCGCCACGTGCTCGTTCACGTATATGCGAAGCCGGTGAGCGTCGTTTTGGAGCACTTCGAAGTCACGAGCGGGAATCTCGGGGTCAAGATGATTACCGCTGCCCGCCAGCCGGTCGAAGTCCGAATTAGCGCGCTTGACAAGCGGGTCGCTGTCCATACGTTCACCCAGAAGGCCCACGTAGTAGTCACGCGTTAGGAGCTCAGGGTTGTCTTGCATCTCCTTGATCAGTCGCGCCAACGAGCACGTGCGCGCGTCCCTATCCGCCTGGCGACGGACAGCGATTGCCTGCGCGGCGGCGTAGTTCTCCCCGTAGAAGTCCCAGAACGCGGAAGGCACGTCCCCGACCTCCGGGTTCGCGGCGACCATCTCCTGAACCTCGCGCCAGATCATCCGCTTGAAGTGCATCCCGACCACGTCTGAGCGAATGTCCTTCTCGATCCAGGAGCGCCACTTCGCGACCTGGGCGCCGACGTCAGACGTCATCGCACGACCCTAACGCGCTGAGTTAGGTGAACGTGGCCACGGCGTCTGGCGAGCGACTCGATTCGACTCGACTCGACGGGAGTGTCGGTGTCGGCGGAAAGGGGAAGCGCGTAAGCTCGCGCGCCGTGGCCCGCACTAGCCTCGGCGCGAGGTCCCGTCGGGTTTCGCTGTCGCGAGGCAGCGCTCAGAGAAGTTCTCCATCCTCGCGGGCGTGAAGAACACGAGATGCCCGCCGGCGTCGGCGACGTCCTCAAAGCAGTAATGCGTACCTCGCGGGACGAACACGAATTAGCCGGTGCTGACCTGGCACGCTTGGCCACGCGGCGCTATCCGGTCGGGATATTGTTGGCGGGTGACGGAAATCGCAGTACTTGCCGCCTCTTCATCGGACGATGAGGTACTTGTGGCGAAGATCTCCGACCTGGTGAACCGCGCGTACGTGCTGGCGGAGGAAGGGATGTGGCGCACGGGCGTCGCGCGGACCACGGTTGACGAAACCGTCGAGGCGATCTCCCGACGGGAACTCGCGGTGGCGTGGGAGCACGGTCAGCTTGTCGGCGCTATTCGCAGTCGGAGGCTCGACCCGGGCACGGGCTGGTTTGGCGCGCTGGCCGTCGATGTCGCACACGGCGGACGGGGCGTCGGCGCGCAGCTCGTAGCGTTCGCCGAGACGCGAGCACGGTCATCCGGTGAGAGCACCATGCAGCTGGAGCTGCTCGTACCGCTGGACGCTCATCCGCATACCGAGCGGCTTGCGGCCTGGTATCTCCGCCGGGGATACGGAGAGGTGCGGCGCTGCGGTCTTGCCGAGGTCGAGCCCGACGCGGTCCCGTTCGCCGCCGTGGCACTTGAGGTTGCCGTGATGCAGAAGCCGCTCGCCCCACCCGCCCGCGAGCGTGTCTCACGCAGCGGGTGAATCGCACACACCCCGGTGCTCGGGCAGGCGCGGCTGCGCGCCTGAGGCGGCGAGGACGCCCCACGGCCCCGCCGAAGCGTGTGCGTGCTCAACCGTCTGCGGACTCCCAATCTGACAACGATCAGCCCGTCGGGACCACCGCTTACCGGGCGATCCGCTTCTCCTTCGAGGGGATTCCGACAGCTCGCAGGGGGTGGAGGTCAGTCAGCTGGTGCTCGATCAAGCGACAGCCTAGAACCGCTGGCTTTCACGGCGCGCCCGGGGCGCTGCGATGATTCGATCGTGGCCGATGACGATGCAGCTGTGCTTGATGCGCTGACGGCGCTCGACTCTGCTTTTGAGCAGGGTGACTCGGAGGCGATCCTCGACCTCTGCACCGAGGATGTGGTGTTCATCGGCTCTGGCGAGGATGAGGAGGCAGTTGGACGTGATGGCGTCGCGACGATGCTCAAGCGCATCGCGCCAAAGGCTGAAGCCACGAAGTTCGACCTCGCATGGGAATCTGTCGGCGTTGAGGTCTTCGGGAACCTCGCGCTCGTGGTCGCGTGGGGCAGCGCGTCTCTAGTGAACGAACGCCGCACTGCGACGACGCGCTACCGACTCACCGGGATGCTCGTACGCGAGGAGAGTCGTTGGCTCTGGCGAGTCCATCACGGTTCCGAGCCTGCTGCGTGGTAGCCATTTCTGATTCCCCCAGGGATGAGGTCTGCTGGCTACGGGCCACGACTGCCACGCTGGGTCGTCGCGCTGAGCGCTTCTGCTTCGAGCGCCAAGGAGGCGCCGCGCGCTGTTTCGGCGGGGAGCAGACGCCGGGCGTTCCGCGGGTGCCCGGTGGCGTCTCCTGTGTGGGTGGTCGTAGGATCCCGTCATGCTGATCCTGTCGCGCGCGGAAGTCAGAGAGTTGTTGGATCTTGACGCCCTGATCGATGCGCTCGGGGAGGCGATGGCGGATTTGAGCGCCGGTCGGGCGTCGGTGCCCGATCGGATCGCGGCGCTTGTGCCCGAGCGTGATGCGCTGCTCGGCGCGATGCCGGGTTACGTCCCTTCGCTCGGGGCGCTGGTGAGCAAGCTCGTGAGTCTGTTCCCGCGCAATGCCGGCACTGCGATCCCCACGCATCAGGCGGTGATCACGGTGTTCGATCCGGAGACTGGCTCGCCGCTGGCGTTGCTTGATGGGACGGAGATCACTGCGGTGCGGACGGGTGCGTGCTCGGCTCTTTCGGTCAGGCTGCTCGCCCGTGAGGACGCGTCGGTGCTGGCGGTGCTGGGGACGGGCGTGCAGGCGCGGTCGCACGCCCGCGCGGTCGTGCGCGTGCGCCCGATCACCGAGGTTCGGATCGCTGGCCGCGACCGGCGCAAGGCGGATGCTCTGGCGGCAGAGCTCGCGCAGGAGCTCAGCCTTCCGGTCCATGCCACCGACTCCTACCGGGAGGCGCTCGAGCAGGCGGACGTGGTGTGCGCAACGACCCATGCGTCCGAGCCTGTCGTGCGCAGGCAGTGGCTTGCGCCCGGTACCCACGTGACCTCGGTTGGCTACAACCCCTCAGGACGCGAACTCGACGATGACACCGTCGTCGATGCGCTCGTGTGCGTCGAGTCACGCCGCGCGGCGCTTGCGCCTTTTCCCGCGGGCAGCAACGACCTGACGCAACCGATCCGCGACGGTCTGATCGAGCCCGACCACGTGCATGCCGAACTCGGCGAGCTCGTGTCCGGCACCAAGCCAGGCCGAACGTCTAGCGAGCAGATCACGCTCTACAAATCCGTCGGCGTGGCAGTCCAGGACGCGGCGGCGGCGGCACTCGTTCTCGCTGCGGCCCGCGGCGCCGCCGCCGGACACGAACTCATACTCTGACGGACGCCGGGGCGAGCACTACCTCGGCGTCCCGTCGGTTCGAACGAAGCCCCAAGCACGCGCCGCTTCCGCTTCGAGCGCAAGGGGCACTCAGGTCCGCCGTCCCGATGCCGGATAGGCCGGGCCCTGGGCGCTGGGCCGGCCCGTACACCTGCTCTCCCGACAGCACGCGCATCTCGGCGCCGCCGACCACGGTTCCGGAATGCGCGGATCTCGAGCACATCGGAGCCCTCGTGCCGGTCGTGGAGCCGCCGCGGGCGGCCGCGCCTCGCAAGCCGCGCGATGCGGGGGCGCGCCGAGTTCAACTGGGGCCCTCTCCGATAACGGGAGCAGGGCTCTGCCTGAGGCTTCGCAGCTCGTGCTTCCTCGCGGGGAGGACCTCCGAGCGCGGTGACGTCGCCTACGAGTTACTCGGTTGGCTTCAACGGCGGCACCATGCCAAGCTATTGCAAGAGCGCCAGCTCATCCTTATCCGACCGCTTCTCCACCAGCTTCCCGTCCACGATGCGGTGGATCGCTACCGCCGTCATCTTCAGGTCGTTGCCCGTGCGCGGAACGCCGCGCAGGTCGCCCTCGTGCTTCCCGTACGCCGTTAGACGGGTGACGACCTTGTCCCCTGCCGCGATCTGATCCTCGATCTCGTGACGCCCCGGGGTAGCCTCCCAGAACAGCCTGAGGGCGTCCTTCAGCCCCTCCCGACCAGGTCCAAACGGAAACGGTGGCGGACTGTAGTCAGATAATCCTCGGCGACCAGTTCATCCATCGCGTCCACGTTGCCCTTGACGATCTCCTCGTAGAACCGGCGCACCAGCGCCTTGTTCCCCTCAGTCGACACCACGATCCTCCTTTCAGTCAGTTAGCCCGATGGTTGGCAGTATCTCGCCCAATCCTTGCGCACCAGACGTGGACTTGCTCGCCGCGCGTTTTCGGGCAAGTCGCTGGTGCGCGTTTCGATTGCGCGTTACGTCACGGAGCCGGGTCCGCGCCGATGCCCGTCATTGACGTGGGGAGCCCCTGGTCGAGCAACCCGCTGCGAACCTTGGGTCAGTCGTGTGGGATTCCAAACGTCCCGCGCCGCCCCCGTTTGTGCTACGCGGGGGCGGCTGCTGAACGGTCGACTGCGGCGATGAATTCGCTCGGTGCGTCGTTTGCGATGTCGTGGCTCGCGCCTGGGATGCGCTCGGTGCGGATGGCCGGCAGGGCGCGGACCAGCCAAGCGTGGGCGCGATGGAAGAGCGGCTGACTCTGCTCTCCGAGCAGCACCGTGACGGGAACTCGTATCGACGCGATCGAGCGCTTCGGCACGTGCTGGAAGGTCACGCCAGTGGGGTGGGGGTCCATCTCGGCGAGCACCGAGCGTGCATTGCCGAGCATCAGCTCGCGCAGCTCAGGCGGATGGTGATCGAACGAGTTGCCGCCGGTGCGGTAGGCCGTGGCCCAGCGGAAGAAGATTTCCGCGCCTTCACGGGGGCCTCCCCGGAGTTGGTGGAGCTTCGCGCGCGCAATCATCGCCAGGAAGCTGCCTGTCGTGTTGCGCAGCCCGTGAAACGGAGGCTCCAACAGGACCAGTGCGCGAACCAGGTCCTCACGCTCGGCTGCGAGTGCGAGCGCGACGCTGGCACCGGAGCTGTGCCCGACCAGCACCGCGGGGCCATTGCCCAGTCGTTCGACCACCTCGATCGCGTCGGACACGTGCCAGCGGTAGTCGCGCACCGGACGGTGAGTCGAGCGCCCGTAGCCACGCCGATCGTAGGCGATCACCCGGTGGCTCGAAGCGAGGTCATCGAGTCCTCGCCCCCACAGCTCGGTTTGTTCCCCGGTGCCGTGAATCAGCACCAGCGTGTCCCCGGCGCCGCGGTCCTCGTACGCCAGATCAACGCTGTGCACGGTCAGCGTCGGCATGGCCTGGCACCAGATGTTTGACGGGTTGATTGGACGTCGGGTGGTTGGCTCACGTCGCTGCCTGCGAACTGTCGGTTTTAGGCGAGTCCGAGTTGGCCGAACATGTCGGCTCGGTCGAAGTAGAGATCGTCGCGGATGATTCGCCCGTCCTCGGCTTGGACATGGAAGGCGAAGCGGAGATCGATCGTGCGCCCGGTCGGCGCGACCGTGTTCCCGGGGAGGGGCAGCGGCCCGGTGTGCGTCCCGGTGATGCGTCCCTGGACGGCGGCCGCTGTGTCGGTCTCGATCGTGAACAGCACATCATGGTGGATGTCCGGGAAGGCCGTGATGAGACGCTCGAGGTGCGCCCTGAGCTGCTCGCCGCCCACGAACCGCGCGCCGCCCGGGTCTTCGATCTGTGCGTCGTCAGCGTACAGGCTTGGCACTGCCTCGAGGTCATGAGTGTCGATCGACTCGATCAGGGCGCTGGCCAGCGCGAGCGGCGTGGGCTCTGAGTGCTGGTGCGTCTCGCGTTGATTGGCTGCCAGTCCGGTCACCTGATCCCCGTCTGTCGCTGAATAGCGTGACGGAATGTAACATGATTGGAACATGTCGTCAAAACGTGGTCCTTACCAGCTGAAAGCGCGAGCGGAGCGCAGTGAGCAGACGCGTGCTCGTCTGGTCGCGGCCGCCGCCGATCTTCATGGCGAGGTCGGCCCAGCGTTCACCTCGATCGCCGACGTGGCCGAGCGCGCAGGCGTCAGCAGGATGACCGCCTACCGCCACTTCCCCACCGAACGCGATCTGTTCCGCGCCTGCTCGCGGCACTTCATCACCGGCCACCCACTGCCGCCAGTCGAGCCGTGGTTTGAGATCGACGACCAGGCCGCCCGGCTGCGAGCAGCGCTCGCCGAGATCTACGCCTACTACCGCCGCCACCAACAGCGGATCGCCAACGTGCTGAGGGACTCCCAGACCATGGCCGTCGGCGGCGTCTTCCGCGACGCCGAGAAAGCCTGGGCCGCCACGCTCCTCGCCGGGTGGGATGCATCCGCTCACCGACCGAAGCCGCTGCGAGGCGCGATCGCGCTCGCGGTCCACTTCGAGACATGGCACCACCTCGCCGAACACGAACGCCTGCGCGATCCCGACATCATCGCGCTCATGCACCACACCGCCCAGGCGGCGTCCCGTCCGCACTAGCCGCCCGCGCCTGACCGAGATCACAACGGACCCAGCCGCGCCCGACCGAGTTCCAAGCGGGACGCCGCAACCGAACAGATCGACCGCCCGGGGCACGCTCGTCAGTCGATGATCGAAGCCGCGCCCCAAGGGTTATCGATCACGATCCGCCAGCTGCCGTCAGGCTGGCGCCGCGCGAGCTCGGAGCCGTGGTACTCCAGCTGAACGCGCGAGCCGTCAGGCGCGGTTGCCTCACACCGCCAGTGGCTTGAGCTCTGGGCGAGCTCGCCGGAGACGACCGTCCGCGAGCTGAGGATCCTCATCACCGGCTGCATCGAAACCAGCTTGAAGATGTGATCGCGGATCGCCGCACTGCCTACGGTCAGCTCGCCGCTCCGCTCGGCGATCACCGCCTGCGGTTCGTACATGCCAAGCACGCTGTCGAGATCGCCGGCGTTACAGGCCTCGCAGAAACGCTCATGCAACGCCTGGGGATCGCGGAGCGCGCCGGCGGCGCTCAGCGCATCTGGGCTGGTCTGGGTGCTCATTTTCGTGCCTCCTGTCGTTGAATGGGAGGCGGTGAGTGTCCGGCAGCGTGCGCGGCGGCGGAATACCACAAATCTGATATCCACTCGCCGCCTGACCGCTCCTACGATTCACCGGGTGAAGGTCGGCAAGCACGCGCGAGAGTTGGTTCGTGAGCGGATCCTGCGCCTCTGTACGGCAGGGCTCGACTCGCGCACCCTCCAGACAGAGGTGATGGCGGCGTTGCGCAGGGCGGTGCCGTGCGAGGCGTGGTGCATCGGCACGATCGACCCCGCCACGCTGATGCTGACCGGCAGCATTGGCGAGGGCTATCCGATGAAAGGCTCGGGCCGATTCTTGGAGATCGAGTACGGCGAGCCCGGGCCTAACAAGTACGCCGAGCTCGCACGGCGTACCCCTCCGGTCGGAACGCTCGTGCACGCGACCGGCGGCGATCTGGAAACCAGCACCTACTGGCGCGACATCTGCCGGCCGGCGGGCCTGCGCGATGAGCTTAGAGCCGCGCTCGTCGTCGACGAGGCGTGCTGGGGGTCGCTTGCGCTCGCACGAGCGCCAAGTACTCCGGACTTCAGCGAGCACGAGGCCGAGTACCTCGCAGCGCTCAGCTCACCGCTGGCCATCGGACTCCGAGCGTCGCTGGTCGTGGATAACCCGCCGCTCAAGGACAGCGCGTTCGGACCGGGGCTGATCGTCCTCGCAGAGGACATGCAGCCCGAGGGGATCTCCCCCGCCGGGCAGCGCTGGCTCGAGGAGCTACGCGACAGCGAGTCTGACTGGATGGGACCGCTGCCCAACTGCGTGTATGCCGTCGTGACCCGGCTGCGCCAGTTGGAGAGCATCGAGCAGATCCTCCCCGATCTGATGCCGCGCGTGACGGTGCGCCTCGCAAGCGGCCAATGGCTCTCGGTGCAGGCATCGCGGCTAAGGGCAACCGACGGGCACCGGCAGCTCGCGGTGATCATCGAGCCAGCCGGCCCGGCCGAGCTCGCCCCGCTAATCGTGAGCGCCTACGCGCTGACCAGCCGCGAGCGCGAGATCGCCGAGCTCGTGCTCCAAGGCCTCTCCACCAAGGAGATCGCCACCACCCTGTTCATCACCCCCGGAACTGTTCAGCAGCACCTCAAGACGATCTTCGACAAGATCGGCGTTCGCACCCGCAGGGAGCTGGTGAGCCAAATCTTCGACCGGCAATACCTACCCCGCATCAAAGCCGGACAAGGCATCGGGCCCGACGGCTGGTTCGCAGACGCGGCGGGCCACCTCAACTGACACGCCCGTGTCGTCGGCGGTGCCGTTCGATCCGACGGCTGGCTGCAGGTTGAGTGTCGCCACTTGCAGTGGCCCCGGGGTAGACATGGGGCCAGTTCAGACGTCTACACCCACAGGTAGCAACCACTATCAAGTCGGGTTGGGTCGGCGGACTGCGACAGCTGCCGCCACGGGTCGTGCGTTCGGCACGAACGAACCGACGAGACGCGAAAGCACGGAGGCCGGCGAGTCTGCTCCTGCTCTGCGGCGACAGGTAGCTCGGGTCCGCGCCGACATGAAAGCAGGTGCCGGACGCCCAATGGTGGCGTCCAATTACCGCTGTAAATTTGCGCGCGGTTCTGGTTCCCGCGTTTGAGTCTAGGCGGCTGTGACCTCCTCGTCGAGTGTGTCTGGGTCGGCTTGGCGGTATTTGATCCGGTACAGGTGTTGGCGGTCGACGTCAGTGAACGTCGCGCCGTTGCTGGCGTGGCTGAAGAACAGGTCGAGCACGGCCCAGACGAGCGAAAGACAGCTGGTCTCGCCGGGGAATCGGCCTATCACCTTCGTGCGCCGGCGGACCTCCCCGAGCGACCTCTCCAGGAGGTTGGTTGATCGCCATCGTTCGCGGTGTCTGAGCGGGTAGCGCAGGTGCACGACCAGTGCGTCGAGGTCGTCCGAGAGGCAGCGAGCGGCCGACTCGTAGCCGCGATGCTCGAGCTCTGAGATGAGGACCTGGAGGCGGAGCTTGCCGTCCTTGATGCTGGTCGCGTCGGTGAGCGCTGACCAGTAGTTGAACCGGATCCGGTCGTGCTCTGACTTGGGCAGCTTCGCGACCAGATTCCTGAGGCGGTGAACGGCGCAGTGTTGACGATCGGCCCGCGGCCAGATCTCCTCGACCGCGCTGATCAGTCCGGGCGCGCCGTCGGCGACGACCAGGCGTGGGGCGGCGAGCCCGCGGCTGATCAGATCGCGGCCGAGCTCGACCCAATCCTCTTTGGACTCGCGCGCCCCCAGGCGCACCGAAACCAGCTGCCGGTGGCCGTTTTCGTCGATTCCCCAGGCGCAGATCACGCCCTCCTTCGGGCCACTCGGACGCACGGGCAGGTAGATCGCGTCGAGAAACAGCACGACCAGGTTGACGTCGTAGAGCGAGCGGCGACAGAACGCTCGGAACCGCTCATGCAGCTCCGCGCAGATCGTGGCGATGGTCGACTTCGAGGTCTTCCCGAGCCCGGCCTCTTCGCACAGCGACTCGACATCGCGCATCGACAGGCCGCGAACGAACCCGCCGATCACCAGCGCCTTGAGCGGGTCCGTTCGCAGCAGCCGCTTGCAGTGCCACTTCGGGAACAGCTTCGAGACGAACGGGATCGCCGTCTCGCGGACCTGCGGGATCTCGATCCGCAGCTCGCCCTCCCCGGTCTGCAGGTGCCGCGGGCGGAACCCGTTGCGCATCGCCGGGCCCGCCTCGGGCTTGCGCTCGTAGCGAGCCCGACCCAGCCAGGTATCGAACTCCTCCTCGACAGCCCGCTGGATGATCAACCGGGCACCAAGCCTGGCGAGCTCGCGCAAGCATCTTCTGCGGGTCATCGACCATGCCACGACCGAGCAGCTTGTCGATCTCAGCTTGTATCTCCGCCGACGGCGGTACGGTGCGTCTCACGGCGTAGGCCTCCTTCATCGTCTTGCAAGGACTTGAGGGAACCTACGCCGTCGCTACGACAGCACCCCGCGGCTATTTACATCAGTCTTTGGACGCGACCCGCCCAATCCTTATGAGCCCCCCTCCTCGCCAATCTCGAGCCTCGCCCTGACGTCCGTGCGCGCACCGGCGTGACGGCCGACGCGACGCACCTGGTTTCCCCCGACAGCAGGGCGGACGAGCATCTTCCCTGCTTCGGCGACTCAGCAGGGAAGAGGGCAACGCGCCCTGCTAAGCGCGGGCTGCAGGGCCGCGGCCCTGATGTTTAGGCGGCTTGGAGCGCCGCGGCGAGGTCGTCGGCGCTGGCCTCGACGGTTTCGGGCACAGTGACGATCAGGCGCCCGTCCCGATTCAACACCTCACGTGCGTTGATGACTGTCAGGCCAATAATTTGCTGGGTGCCCGGGGCGAAGCGAAGGACGTGTCCCTCCGGCGTTTCTTCGCCTTCTGCGGGCTGAGGCTGACCTATGTGCAGGTACAGGACGTCGCCGTCGGCGTCATAGTCGGCGTGGTCGAAGGCCAGCGGTCCGATGCGGATGTTCATGGCTTCCATCGCTTTGGGTCCTTCCGGTTGGCCAGCGCGGTGATGATCCGCGCCGGCTGCTGCTCATAGCTTACGACCGCCATCAGCCAGCGGCTGGGGCCGACATCGCGCCGGTAGAACCGCGTGCGGGCAGACAGCGCGTCCGGCTCGACGTGGTCGGGGTTCGCGACCGTCTCTGTCACGGAGTCGAGATGATCGACGAGTTCGGGGTGGTCGCGAGCGATCTTCTCCTCCCAAATTCGGGCCAGGAGCACGACCTCGTGACCATCCGGATCGGTGACGGTCGCTGCGCGAGGATCGTCGGGTGCCATCCAGCGCAGCCTGCCGCACAGCCCGGACGCGCAGCCTCGTAGCGGCGGCTCGGTTCGAATAGCAGCCACAGCCAACCCACCCAAGGGAGGATCCATGGAATCCATGCTGCTGGACGCCGCCGGCCACCGCCGTTCGCCCGCGACCATGCCCGGCTATCACCGAGGCCGCCCACCGCGCAACAAGGGCGAGCAGTATCCGGCCGATCCACCGACCGTTGAGGAGATCGTTGCTGTGATGCGCGCGGTCGGTGACCGTCCCGACGCTCACCGGCTTCGCGCGCTGATCATCCTGCTGTGGCGTGCCGGTCTGCGCGTCAGCGAAGCGCTCGCCCTCCAGGAGAGCGACCTGGACAGCAGCCGCGGCGCCGTGCTCGTTCGGCGCGGGAAAGGCGGCAAGCGTCGCGAAGTCGGGATGGACCGATGGGCCTGGCAACAGCTCGACCCATGGCTCGAGATTCGCCGGGAGCTCCCGATCGGAGCGCTCCTGTGCGTGATCCACGGCGCGACCGCTGGCCGACGCTGGGAAGCATCGGCCGCACGCAAGCAGCTGCATCACGCAGCCGCCGCGGCGGGCGTCCGGCGCCGCTTCGCGCCACACCAACTGCGACACGCACACGCGGTCGAGATGGCGCACGAAGGCGTCCCGCTGGTCGTGATCCAGCGCCAGCTCGGGCACGCCAACCTCGGCGTCACCAGCATCTACCTGCAGGGCATCGATAGCTCAGAGATCATCAGCACGGTCCACGGACGGCCATCGCCGACGATCTCGGCCTCCGCCGGGCTCCAGATGAGGCGCTAATCCCAACGCGTCGGGTCAGGCCGTGCGTATCCCGACCGGCCCGACGCACCCCCGGCTGGCGAGGAGGAGGTTAGGCGCGCCGATGGGTATCGCGCCCCGCTTTCGTCTCGGTGCGTGCACAGGCGAGGCGGGCAGCGGCTTTTCAATCCGGCGGCGAGCGGCAGTCACCGCGAGCGTGCCCTTCGGGGGTCGTCCCAGGGTCGATCTGTGGTGCTCTCAGCTTCGGGTGAGGCGAACTTGGGCTGCCGCTCTCTCGATCGCCTCTAGCGGGCGTTCCACGTCCTGGCTGGTGGTGGCCCAGCTTGAGACTGAGATGCGCATCGCGACGGTGCGGTGTCGGGTCGTGCCGCCTAGCCAACAGGTGCCGTCCCGCTGGACTGCGTCGATCCTTTGGTCTGCCCGGACGCGACTGCTGATCAGGGAGCTGGCATGGGTGCACCGAGTAGTAGCGATGAGGAACAGGCGTACCGGATGAGCGCCGAGATCGGCGTGTAGTGGAGTCGGTGCAGATCGAGCAGTTCCGGGCCGCGCATCCACGTCGATCCGAGCAAGATCCCCTCACCCGCAGTCCGACGGTATGCGACGATCCACTGGAACGATCGTCCTTGCCTCCTGAAGGAGCTGCTTGCTTGCGACTCAGCGTTCGCAACGAATCGAACACGCGCCAAGGTGCGACGCGGCCCGACCGCCGCCTACCGGGTGCCAGGCTGGTAGGAGCGATCCGGTGGCCCGCACCGTACTACCGCTTACGGCAGGAGGTTGTTTCGTGACCGTTGACCGGATTGCCGATATTTGGGGTGAGCGGACTCCGCATGCACGTGACACTGCGTGGCCTGTGCGGGTGGACTCGTTTCTCCCGACGGGGGACCCTGAGCGTTGGGTGCAGTCCGCCTGTTTGCTGTGCAGCAACGGCTGCGGTATCGATCTCGGCGTGTCGGCCGGGCGGGTGGTCGGGGTGCGGGGTCGTGCTGATGACCGGGTCAGTCATGGTCGGCTGGGGCCCAAGGGCTTGTACGCGTGGCAGGGCCAGCAGCGAGACCGGCTCACGACAGCGCTGGTGCGCGACAGCGGCGGGACTCTGGTCGAGACGCCGTACGACGTGGCGATGGACGTGGTGGTGCGCAGGAGCCGCGAGTTGTTGGAGACCAAGGGTCCGCTGAGCCATGGGTTCTACACCAGCGGGCAGCTGATGCTCGAGGAGTACTACACCCTCGCGGTGATCGGGAAGGCGGGCATCGGGACCCCGCACATGGATGGCAACACCAGGCTGTGCACGGCGACGGCTGCGGCCGCTTTGAAGGAGACCTTCGGGGCCGACGGCCAACCCGGCTCCTACACCGACATCGAGGCGACGGACGCGATCTTCCTTTACGGCCACAATATGGCCGAGACCCAGACCGTGCTGTGGGCGCGGATCCTGGACCGAACGCACGGCCCTGACGTCCCGGTGCTGGTGTGCGTCGATCCGCGGCTGACGCCCGTCGCCCGCGAGGCGGTGCGCACGGGCGGCGTACACCTGGCAGTGCGGTCCGGGACCAATCAGGCCCTCATGAACGCCCTTGTTCGCGAGGTGTTGCACCGCGGCTGGGTCGAGGAGGAGTGGGTCGAGGCACACGCCTTGGGTCTGGAGGACCTGCGGCAGGTTGTTGAGCCGTACACGCTGGCTCATGCCGCCCGAATCTGTGACGTCCCTTCGGCAGACATCGCCCGCGCGGCCGAGGTGTTCGGAACGTCTGAGCGGGTCCTGTCCACGGTTCTGCAGGGCTTCTACCAGGCCCATCAGGCGACGTCTTCGGCCTGCCAGGTCAACAATCTTCATCTGCTGCGCGGCATGATCGGCCGTCCGGGTTGCGGCATCCTGCAGATGAACGGGCAGCCGACCGCCCAGAACAACCGCGAGACGGGCGTCGACGGCGATCTTCCCGCGTTTCGCAATTGGAACAATCCCGACCACGTCCAGCAGCTCGCCGATCTGTGGGACGTCGATGTGTTGAAGATCCCGCACTGGGCGCCGCCGACGCACGCCATGCAGATCTTCCGGTTCGCCGAACAGGGGTCGATCGGATTTCTCTGGATCGCCGGGACCAACCCCGCGGTGTCGATGCCGGACCTGCCGCGCGTGCGCCGGATCCTGGGCGGCGATCAGACCTTCGTCGTCGTAAACGAGGCCTATCGCAACGAAACGACCGAGCTGGCCGACGTTGTCCTCCCGTCCGCGCTGTGGGGCGAGCGGCCGGGCACCTACACGAACGTGGACCGGACGGTGCATCTGTCCGATCAGGCGGTCGAACCGCCCGGAGAGGCCCGCAGCGATCTTGGCATTTGGGTTGATTACGCCCGGCGGATGGGCTTCCGCGACCGCAGCGGGCGTCCGATTCCCCGGTGGACCGAGCCCGAGGAGGCGTTCGAGGGCTGGAAGGAGGCGTCGAGGGGTCGCCCATGTGACTACAGCGGCATGTCCTACGACAAGCTCCGACGCACCGGCGGCATCCAGTGGCCGTGCAACGAGCAGAACCCAGACGGCTTGGAGCGGCTATACGCCGACCCGGTCTTCCCGAGCGCGACCGCCTACTGCGAGTCTTTCGGGCAGGACTTTCTGCTCGGCGCGGCGACCACCCTCGAGCAGCACAAGGCCCTCCGGCCGGACGGACGTGCCCTGCTGCGCGGTGCGGCCTACATTCCGCTGCGCGAGGCGCCGTCCCAGCAATACCCGTTCCTGCTGGCCACCGGTCGCACGGCATACCACTTCCACACCCGAACCAAGACCCGCCGAGCCCGTCAACTGAACGACGTCGCCCCGAGCGTGTGGGTCGAATTGAGCGCCGCTGACGCCACCCGGCTGGGCGCAGAGGAAGGTGACATCGTTCGGCTGAGCAGCCCGCGGGGGGCCCTGGAAGCGCCCGTGCGGATCACCGGCGGACGCGACGGGATGGTGTTCGTGCCCTTCCACTACGGTGAGCACGCGGCAAACGAGCTGACGCTGGTCTCGTGGGACCCGGTCAGCAAGCAGCCGACGTTCAAGGCCGGCGCGGTAAAAGTCGAGTTCGTCCGAAAGGGCGATGGCCCGGCGCCCGCACCGACAACGACGGCATCGGCTCCGGTGACGCAGGGTGTCGCCGCGACCGCCGGCGATCCGGCAGCGCAATCCACGTCCGTGGTGGCGTAATGCACCTGTCGAGCTACCTGGGGCTGCTGCACCACGCCGAGCAGTCGCTCGCCGACTCCTACCGGCAGGTTGGCGACGCCCACCAGGCCGAGGCCGACATCTTCTACGCCTGCGGGACGGTGGCTCGGCAGTGTGATGGCCACGTGCAGGCGTTGGCACCGATCGTGGCGCGGTTTGGCGAGGCCCCCGAGGGTAACCCGGAGCGGTTGCACCCAGACGGCCTCGCCAGCCCCCGATCAGGAGGTCTCGGGCTGCTCCGCGACCTGCACGACCTCTACGCCCTGTGCTCCTTTGTCGACATCACCTGGACGATCGTCGGCCAGGCCGCCAAGGCCCTGCCCGACACCGACCTGCTCCACGTCGTGTCCATCTCCGAGGACGAAACGGCGCTGCAACTCGCATGGCTAACGACCGCCATGAAAGCAGCTGCGCCGCAAGCACTGATAGCCGCCTCGTGAGCGCTGGGATTGTGCTCGGCTGGAATGACTGCCGAGCCCTGACCGCAACTCGCAGGACTCGACGCGGTCGCGGATACCGTTGCGGTCTGGCGGGTCCCATGGCGTCCTTGCGCTTTGGGACCGTGCCCAACTGATGTCTTCCGCGCCGCTGCTGCATCAGACACAGGCGCCGTCAGCATGGGAGATTTGCGCGTGGTGGCCGTTTCGCCGCCTCGTGCACGCCTGGAGCCGCCGCCACTACCCAAGGGCGCGGTGATGGGCGACTGGCGTCCGGCCGCGGGCATGCTGGAGCGGATCCTGGACGCGATCCCTCCGGCTTCCGGAGCCGTGGTGATGGGCACTGGGATCGTCTCGATCGGGCTGTCGCTCGACGGCCACGAGACGATCTCGCGCGTGCTGCTCGTCCTCGACGCAGTCATCTGGACAGCGCTTACGGTCTTGCTGCCGGCGCGCGCCACGCGCAATCGCGGGCGCTTACGCGCAGACGTACGCGGTCCCGCGGCGCTGACCTCGGTGGCCGGCAGCGCGGTGCTGGGAACACGGCTCGCCCTGCTCGGCTGGGATTGGGCCGGCGTCGCGTTGCTCGTGATCGCGCTCGTCTCATGGGTGGCGCTGCTCGTGCCAGTGCTGGCGCACTGGAGCACCCCGACCGTCGGTGCGTCACTCGTGCTCCCCGTCTCCACCGAGTCGCTCGCGGTGCTCGCCGCCACCCTCGCGACGCGAGCACACGCTGAGTGGCTGCTCATCGCTGCGCTCGCGCCGCTCGCCCTCGGGCTGGCCTTCTATGTATTCGCCATAGCCCGCTTCGACCTGCGCCAGCTCGCGGTGGGCCGCGGCGACCACTGGATCACCGGCGGCGCGCTCGCGATCTCGACCCTGGCCGCCGCTCGGATAATCACCGGTGCTCAAGCGCTTGGGACGCTGGGCAGCAGTGTCGAGGTCCTCAAGGGCTTGACGCTCGGCCTCTGGGCACTCACGATGTTGTGGCTCCCGGTACTGCTGCTCGCCGAGGCGCTGCGGCCGCGCCCGCACTATGACGTCCGGCGCTGGTCAACCGTCTTCCCCGTCGGAATGTACGCCGCGTGCAGCTTTGTCGTTGGGACCGCCGTCCGCGAAAGCGGGATCACCAGCTTCGCGCACGTGTGGGTGTGGGTCGCCCTCGCCGTCTGGGCAGTCGTTTTCGCGGCGATGATTCACTGCGCTATCCACGTCGTGCGCGGCGACTGAGCACCCCGAAGCACCTGGCACCCCAACGGGCTCGCTCCGAGCCAGCCCGCCGCCATATCATCCGCCAGATCCTCAATTGTCCAGGTGTTGACCGGGACAGGAGTGGCCAGGCCGATAGCACGAGGAGAAGCCGAGGTTGTCGGCGAGGGACCGCTCGCAACTGGAACTATCGACGGCAGGGCGCCCGATCGGCTCTCCGTGACATTGCGAGCTGAACCACCAGACGGCAAGACGCGCCCAGAGCAAGTGATCGCTTATGCACACCATCCGCTTTATGGGATGATCGCCCTCGTGCTCGGCGAGAACGAACCGCCGGGCCGCCCACCACTTATGTGATCGGCGGATCGCTGCGGGGAGCAGCCGCCAAGGTGCTCTTGGCGGCGCCGGAGGCGCACCGATCGCGCGGCCTACCAGCCTCAGCCCCCATGTATCTCTACCGAGGCCTGATCCCGCCACCGATCATGGGGTTGCGGTGGTGCGCTGGATCTCGCCGTCGGCGATCGCGGTCTGCGCGCCGGCGGGTTCGGTGGGAATGAGGTAGCGGTAGAGCAGCGCCGCGATCGCCCCGCCGAGCAGGGGAGCGACGATGAACAGCCAGACCTGCGACAGGGCGGTGCCGGCGACGATGATCGCGGGTCCGAGGCTGCGGGCCGGGTTGACCGACGTGCCGGTCAGCGGAATCCCGATCAGGTGCACCGCGGTCAGGGCCAGGCCGATCGCCAGGCCCGCGAAGCCCGGGGACCCGACCCGGCTGGTGGCCACCAGCACCACCAACACGAACACCAGGGTCAGCACCACCTCGGCGACAAACGCGCCGCCCGCCCCGATCCCGATCATCGATGCCTTGTGTCCCCAGCCGTCGGCGCCCAGGCCGACCGTTGACCTCGTGTAGCTCGGTGCGCCGGACACGATGCCCCACAGCACCAACGCACCCAGGATTCCGCCGAGGAACTGCGCGACCCAGTAGCCGGCGGCCTCCTGCAGACTCATCCGTCCTGACACGACGAACCCCATCGTCACCGCCGGGTTGACATGGCAGCCCGACAGCGGGCCCAGGACGTAGGCCAGCGCGAGCAGCACCACCCCGAACGCCAGCGCGGTCGCGACCACCCCGGCCGACATCGACCCTCCGGCCAGCTTGAACCCAAAGCTCAACGTCGCGACGCCCACGCCGACCAGCACCAGCACCGCCGTCCCGAGCGCCTCAGCCACCAGCTTTCGATGTTCCATGTCTGCCTCCGACCGGTTGACCTGCACGGAGCGGCGCCGAGGTCGACGCCGCCGAGGATCGCGCGCTACCAGAGCTCCCCGCTGGTCAGCACGTAGACGAACGGGACCGCGGGCACGATCGACACCAGCGCCCAGACCAGCTTGGACACCAGCCCGATGTCATCTCGGCCGAAGCAGGTTCAGCCAGATCAGCACGACGGCCAGCGGATGCAGGATGCACACCAGAAGCTGCGCGAGTTTCTTCATGTGGTGCTCAGGCTCCCGGTGAGTGCTCGTCGATGTACGCCTGCGGATCCTGATCCTTGGCCTTCACGCCGGTGACATGCGCGGCCTCGAATCCCGCAAACGCCACCGCCAGCTCATGCCGGGTCTGCACCGACGCGTGCATCCGAAAGTCTTTCAGACCCTCGCGCTCCTCCTCGGCCATGTGATCACCGTTTTCTTTATCCGCAGCCGCGACCGCCTCAAACCAACCGTCACTCCCGACCGCGTGCTCAGCCACCGCAGCCACCGCATCCCGAATCTCGTTGTGATCGTGAATCGCATCCTCGGTCTCCGCCTCGGGCGTCTCGTCACCGCCGAGCCCCTTACCCAGCTTCAGCAGCGCCGGATAGAACAGCCGCTCCTCAGCCGCCGCGTGCAGATCCAGCAACGCTCCCAGCCGCCGCCAGACCGCCGCGAGCGCGTCCGTATTCTCGCGCACCGATGTCCTGCAGCATCGCGAACAGCCTGCGCTGCTCGTGATGATCATCAAGGATCAACTGAGTCACATCCACGTCCGACCTCCCGTTTCCGTTCATCCGACCGGTACCGCGAGCCACCCTACTCCCATAGGGCTCCCATTCAGGGAGACTTCGCAGCTCCAGGATTGTCGCGCCAGGATTGGACGGTGATCCGGTCCGGCGGCCGGCCCCCGGCGAGCCTGGCGGCGTTCTGAAGGATCTCGGCCCAGGTGTATGACTGCATGCGTCGAATGAGGCCGACTCGCTGGAGCACGTAGAAGCCAAGGCCGGCGGCGCGCTCACGGGTTTGGATCTCGACCGTGATGTCGTTGCGGTCGCCGTCTCGGGACCGGACACGCAGCTCGATCTGGCCCTGCTGCGGGTGACCGGGCATCGCCGCAAGCCGCAGGCGATCATCTCCTCGCTCGACAATCCTCATCGGGCCGTTCCACGGGCCAGCCATGCGGATCAGCAGCTCATCGCCCTTCTGCAGGCTGCCGGACGCGCCGGGCGGACGCTCAAAGCGCAGCACTTCCGTTGGCGCGACCACGTTCGGGTTGGCGGCGATGACCGCCAGCAGCTGTTCAGGGGCGAGCTTTGGACTGCGGATCCTCGCCGCATAGCGGTGGTGTGCGAGCGGCCCAAGCCCAGGTTCGGTCTGACCCGTTGATCGCTGGGGTCGGCGGCTCGTAGCGGCGCCCCAGCATCGCCGGCGTCGATTTCCTCAAGGACGATCTCGCGGCGCAGGAACCGGAAGATCGCCAGGGGCGCCCCGAGCAGCCAGCCGAGCCGGCGCATCCAACGACGCGCCAGGCGGGGGCTTAGCATGTCGTCTCACAGCAGCGGCCCGGGCGGGTCCGGTGTGAAGTCTGTGCGCGGGTCGGCTTCCCGGTCATCACAAGGGGTATACCTGAGGCTATGGCCGGCCGAGTCCTCAATCCTGCCGAGCGGATCGATCGGCTGGACCGTCGGCCTGCCGTACGCGTCGTGGCGATATCTCTCGCGCGAGACCGACATCCACCGCGAAGAGACCAACGTCTCCTGGCCACTCGAAGGCTTCCCAGTGGATGACAGCGGGCCAGCGACTGGCCACGGATCGATCCAGCCTGCGTCTCAGGGATGCGGACCAGCCTTTCACCGTCGCTACAGCATCCAGGTCAAACGTCCCGTTCTCACGGCTGCAGAGCTGATGTCGGTGATCCACAACGATCCGAATGTCGCCTGTCCACTCGAGGTAGCCCGGTTTGAGCGAGCCCAGAACGCCGGTTCGCTGAGCGTCGGCGAGGAGATGAGGGTTCGCCTACCTGGCCCGTGGAACGGGCCGGTCAGCGTGATCGGCCTGTCCGAATGCTCATTTCGTCTCGCCACTCACCACGGTCATATGGAAGCCGGCGAGATCGAATTTCGAGCGTGCGACGCAAGTGACGGGCTCGTCTTTGAGATCGAGTCATGGGCCAGAAGCAGCAATCGGGTGTTCGACTTTCTCTATGACCGGTTGGCGATCGGACGCGAGCTGCAACTCGACATGTGGGCACACTTCCTCGAACGCGCCGCACAAGTCAGCGGCGGCGTCGCGAACCGGTGGCATCGACGTGCTCACCGAACGCTGCAACGAACACCCTCTATAGGGTCAACGCGTCAGCGCCTCAGTCGGGACCCCTCCTGTTCACTGGCACAGGGCCGACTATCGAGGCGCGACCATCACCCCGCGGGGCCAGCCCGACGACAGCTACGGGCTGTCTGGTTGAACGCCTGACGTGCGTGCGGCGTGGCAGACACAGGCGGGCCCGCCAACCACAGCCACCGGTCCCGGTCCGCTCGGGTGATCGCACCCGGGGCCGACCGACCCTTAGCCGATCAGAGGTCTCCTTCGAGGACTGGGCTCTTCCCAATCCAAATGACCAGTCGGCAAGACCGTTCTCCACCACCGAGACGATGAGGTCCTCGGGACGCACGCCGGCGCGCTCCTGCAGCGCCCTCGCGAGACCCGCGTAGAGCGCCTTCTTTTGCTCCTCGTCGCGCCCCTGCTCGGTCACCTGGATGACAACCACTCCTTCGGTGCGGCTGAGGCCAAGCCCCGTATCTTCGGCGATGATCCGTCCGGGACGATGCTCGTGGATCACCTGATAGCGGTCACCTGCGGGCGCGGAGAAAACCTCGAGCATCACATCCTGGACGGCATCGGCGAGGGCACGCAGCTCATCGTCGCTGCGGCCCACGATGAGATCGATACGGACAAGGGGCATTCAGACCTCCATTAGTCGATAGGACGCTCGGTCAGGCCTCGACCGCCACTCAAGCTGGTGCAACGCCACCGCCGGTCGTTCCTCGGGAAGGCTCGGTCACCGCTGCTGGGGTCGTGGAAAGAAGAACGCCACGCGTCTCTGGTAGTCGCGATAGCCGGGCCTGTCTTGCATGCGGCGCTCGGTTCGCTTGGCGCCGGTTGCGAACATCAGCAGATAGCTCATGAGAACTGGGGCGGGTAGCGTCAGCGCGGCGGGAGCGGATGCTGCGGCCGCGAGCCATGCGCCGTCCCAGACCAGCGAATCGCCGAAATAGTTGGGGTGTCGCGACCAGCCCCACAGGCCAGTGTCCAGGACATCGGGTCGCTCGTCGTCGCTCAGTTCGGTGTACCGGGACTTCTGCCGGTCAGCGAGCGCCTCGATCACGGCGCCCGTGATCATGATCGCCAGTCCCGCGGGGGCCAGCCAGCGTCGCGAACTGCGGGGCAGCCGGCTGGCGGCGGCGAGCTGCACCGGCGCCGACACAATGAGCTGGGACAGGCCCTGGGTGACGAAGACCTTGACGACCACCTTGGCCGTGCGATCGCCCTGCAGGAACTCGGTGTACCGGGCGTCCTCCTCGTCGGAGCTGCGTATCCGACCGAGCATCTGGTGCCCCAAGCGCGCCGCCCACCCAGTCGTTACCGCTGCCAATCCCCAGCGCCGCGGGGCGTCACCACGGCCCGCCAGGGCTCCGACCACGGCTACGGCCGCCAGACCAGGGCCCCACACCGCGTCGGCGTAATCGCGCCTGCCGCGCGGCAAAGCCACGCTCGCCGTCGCCGCTTGCACCGCGGTGACGGCGAGCGCTGAATAGCCGACGACGCTGCGCAGATTGGCGACGTCGACACAGCGATGATCCCGACCGATCCGCATCAACTTGGTGAGACGTCTCGACAGGCGTACAGGCCTAGTAGCGCATTGAGCCGCTCCACCAGCTGCTTCTCGGTGTCGTTGCCGAGCTTCTCAAAGACGATCTTCCCGAGCGGCGCGGCGAGCTTCGCGACGCCGTTGAACCGCAGCTCGTTGGTGTATGTGATGCTCGATCCCGTCCCACTGCGGGTGACGTCGATGGTCTCCGTTGAGGTAGCGGTGTCGTTGCGTCCGACGAGCACGATCCGTTCGTCGGACAGCTGCTCCAGGGTGTAGGTCAACTCCGTGCTGATCCCGACGATCTTCGACGTATTACGCCACGAGGAGCCCGACCGTCACCGGCCCGTCGTCGATGCGCTCGCATCGCACAGTCCCTGGATCCCACTGCACCGCGTGCGCGAAGTCGGCGAGATACGGGATGACGATCTCCGGCGGAGCGTCGACGGTAAAGGTGCGAGATACGGTCGGTCACGGCAGCTCCTTGGTCCCTCTCGGGCTCAAACTCTCGGTTTGACGGACGCTTCCCACCCTGCCAGATCAAGCGTCCCAGTGCCGCTCGGGACCATCCGCACGAGGGCAGAAACGAACTGGGTCGGCGTTGCGGGCGAGCCTCAGAGTCGCGGCGAGGCCGATCTCGCGACCGACACGCGAGCGGGGACGGCAGCCAGGATGCGCGAGGTCCCGGCCTCAGCTGCGCAGACCGGCGGCACGCGCCACAGACAAGCAAACTCTCAAACGCGTGGCTGCCGTTCCATGGTGTCGCGAAGCTTTTGCAAGCCAAGTCGCATCCGGCCTTTGACGGTGCCGGGTGGTAGGCCGAGATGGGCGGCGATCTCGGTATGGGAGAGCTGGCCGTAGTAGGCGAGGGTGATCACCTCTTGCTGAGCGTCGGGAAGTATCGCCAGCGTGCGTTTGAGGCGGTCCGTCTCGTCTCGGTGGATGACTCTCTCCGCCACATCGCCTGACGCCGCTCGCGCCTCGAGCTGATCCTCGTCCGTGCGCCGCGCGAGGTGCTTGCCCCTGACCCGCATCAGATCGATCGCGCGGTAGCGCACCGTCGTCAGGAGCCAGGCCGCGACCGGGCCGCGCTGGGACTGATAGCTCACCCGGGTTCTCCAGATCGACAAAAACGCGTCTTGGACGGCGTCCTGGGCGCGGCCGTCGTCGCGACAGACCGCGCGCGCGACGCGATAGGCGCGGTCGCAGTAGCGATCGTAGAGCTCACCGAACGCATCGGCGCTACCAGCGCCCACAGCTGCCATCAACTCCGGGTCGCCAAGCGCGGCCAGTCTGCGTCTGCTCAGGGATACGACTGTCACGGGTGGGTTCCGTTCTGCGCTGAGATCGGAGCGGCGTCGAGGAAGAACAGCTCGCAAGCGACGCCCGGGGCGCTCTGGTTCGCGCTCAGGAACGCGACCACCCGCGGTATGTCAGACGCTCGATTGCAGCGGTGAACTCATCCTCGCCCTCCAAAACGCTCACCTACCCAGTAGCACGAGGGCCGAAACTCAACAGGTAATAGCCACCTGCGCTGCGGCGCTCGGGGACGTGAGAGGGCGATATCGCCGATCGGCTCAAGCGCGCCGGCGGCGACCGGCGTCACCGGCGTCACCGGCGTCACCGGCGGGGCGCTCTACGCGAGGGCTGACTACACGGGCCGGCACGCGCCTTCGGTCTGGATCCGATGAGCTTTGACGAGGCGTTGCGGCGCGTCATAGAGGAGGACCCCGAGGTTCGGCTTCGGTCGTGATTAGCGCCGCCAGACCTCAGGTGCCCGTGGACCAGCGCAGAGGTCCACCCACGAACACCGTGATCTGTATTGCCTCGCATCACCGCCTCCTCACACGGTCGACTCAAGAACACTGCCGCGCCCGTGAGCGTCCCTTTGATCGGGTTCGTCCTGCCAGTGTTCCTTCCAGTGGTTGACCTGCCCGATCACGTGTCGCCCTCGCTCGCAGTCCGGTCCCAGAGCGCGGAGCATCGCCAACGCGATGGCCGACTGCGAGGCCGTTGCCGAGCTGAAACGGTGCGCCGGCTCGCAGCTCGACCCGGGCGTCGTGGCGGCGCTGTTGGCGATCGGGCCGTCGATCACCAGCGGGCGGCGCGCAGGCCCGTGACCTCGAAGTCGATCGTCGCCGAGTCTCCCGAGCTCATCTCCATCTGACCGGTTCGCAACGGCGTCACCCCCCAGGCGAGCATCCTCGCGTCACGACCCTGTGCTCCTGAACGGTGGACCGGAGACGGCGGCCGGCCGAGTCACTCGCGAGCCCTGCCGCGTTCGATTTGGTTTGTCGCCTGAGGGTCGTCCAGATGAGCTGGCCGTCAGGTCGTTTCGGGAGCTGGTGCGCCATGCGCAGACCGGGACCGCGACACGTCTCCTGCCGGTGGCTACGACGCCGCCCCCCATCCTCATCCCGGTACGCCAACCGCGCGTCGCACGACAGGCACCGCTGGCCGGCGATGAGCTGTTGCCCGGTGGGGCGGCCGGGTTAGCGCGTAGGAGGTACGACGCGATTCCAGCCGACGGCGGCACGGAAGAGATCGGGTGGGCGTTGCCGGCGAGACGCCCCCTTCGCGCCGGCCGCATGACCGACAATCCCGATGAGCAGGGTGCCGGGGGGATGGGCTGGCGCCCGACTAGAAGCAGGACTGAGATCCGGGGTGCGGTCGCCGCGAGCAGGTCGGGGTGGGCCACCTAGGCGGCCGCTGGCCCTCTGTGGGCACGACGTCCTCGACCGCCAAGAGGGCCTGAGCGGGTCCCGGCGGACCCGGTGCGGAGGATTAGAGCGCCGTGGGAGCGGGTAGCCGGCCTCCGTCAGC
>CAWBXK010000004.1:0-1051773 GCA_963792735.1 uncultured Solirubrobacterales bacterium
CGAGGCCGCTGCCCTGCGTTCACGTCCGCACGGGTATTCACGACCATGCCCGTGGCGTGGCTGCTCGTGTCCGGAAGCGGCAGCTTCACGGCCGGAATGGGGCCGCCCGTTCGCTGCCGCTTGTAGCCCTGAGCGGGTGTGAGCGACAGTCAGGTCGGTCGGTCGCTGGAGCCGCCCGCTTGGTTCCCGCGGGCAGCCGGACTTGGTGGGAGGGAGCCGGGCGGCCAGCGGCCCGCCGGGGAGGCGAGCCGCTTCGCTCGTCCTTTCGTCCTTGCCCGGCTAGCAGGTGTTTGTCGCCGGGATCGCCTGGCACGGGCTGCTCACCGCCTGGCTCTTGCCGCCGAGGATCGCGGACTTGGAGGTGCTCGCGATGTTGCCCCAGCCTCCGCTCACCATCGACAAGAAGCCGGTGGCGACGTTGTTGTAGCCGCCGGTGATCGATTCGCTTCCCGGGGGGGTGGAACACGCGTCGGTCGGCACCGGCGCGGATCCGGTGACGTTTTGGCAGCCGCCGACGATCGCGGAAATCGGGTCGGCGGCAACGTTCTCGTAGCCGTTGATGACTGAAGAGGACCGGCCGGTCGCCACGTTTGCGACACCGCCGAGCATTGCCTCGTTTCCGAAGCCTTCGCAAAGCACGGCCTGAAACGCTCCCGTACCGGTCGAGTTAAAGCACCCGCCCACGATCGCGGAGAATGGGTCGTTTGCGACATTGGCTTGGCCGCCGGCGACGGAGGAGCTGGTCTTCACCGCGTGATTGGCCACGCCGCCGGTGACCGACGCGAAGCTGTTGGGGCTGCCGCTGGTGTCGAAGCAGGCGCTGTTGAAGGAGACGGTGCCAGCCCCGGCTACGTTCGAGCAGCCACCCGTGACCGAGCTAAACGAATTCGAGGCTGTATTGCGATAGCCGCCGGTAACGCTCGCCGCCGTGCTGCTGGCCTTGTTGTACTGGCCGCCGGTGACAGTGGAGTAGGTTCCCGACGCGACGTTGGAAGCTCCGATCACAGTGGAGTAGCTTCCCGACGCGACGTTGGAAGCTCCGAGCACGGACGCGTAAGCACCACTGGCAGTGTCGTTGTAGCCGTCAAGCAGCTCCGCGTATCCAGTGAAGGAATGGTTTCGCCCCAGGACCAGGTCATGTGAGCCCGTCTGCGCCCGCGACGAGGGGTTCTCGTCGTAGCCGAGCACCAGGTTTCCGGTGCCGTTGACCGACGCGGTTGACCCGGCCCCGTTAAGGATCTGCACGTTGACCGCCGAGAACTGGACCGTCGGCTTGCCACCCACTCCCGAAGAGACATACGTCGGCGCAAGCACCGGCGTGTTACCCGCGCCACACGACGGCGCCGCGCCGGTCCCGCCAGAAACCACAGCCTGACCCGCCGTTCTCGGAACGCACTCCCAACCCGGCGTCACCGCCGCCCAAGCCCCCGACACGCAAAAGCACAACCCAGCAAACGCGCCCGCCACGACACCAAGCACCCTCCAACTGAGACTCATGTGGCCCACCTTTCTCAAAGTGAGGCCAGAGCCGCCTCCGGCCCCCGGTCAGAGAGAGGCTACTCGCTGGACCCAACCAAGCCCGAGGTCAGCTCAGCTCGACCTTCCGAGTCGAGCGCCACCCCGGCGGAACCTTGCTGCCGTTTGATCGAGGAGCAGCAGCGCCGCGCTGACTTCCGCTTTAGGCGTCGAGCAGCAGCCCTGCATCGGTCGCCGCACCGGCATCTTCGGCGGGTCGTCGGCGCTCCCGCAAGGCGCGGGAAGGGCGCCTCGGCCGTCGCTCCGTGCGCGTTCGGCGTCCTCGGAACCGCGGAGTCCCCGAGATCCGCGCGCAACGCATGGCGAATGGCCGCGACGTCGACATGCCGGTGCTGACAGGAACGCAGGAGCCATGGGACTCAGGTCCATGGTGCAGCAGCTCCTGCTTGTGCGGGAGCGTAGTCTCTCCGGGGGGCGAGGGTGATGGAACCGGTACCCCGGCAGATTCAGAGTGAGCATTCAGCGCGGGCCGCCAGGACGTATACCGCGGCGGCTGATCACTACCTGCGCCCGGCGCTGGGGTTCTGGGACCGCTGGGGAGCCGCCACCGTAGCGCGACTCCCGCTCTCGTCGGGCGACGCCGTGCTGGACGTGTGTTGCGGCGCGGGGGCGTCCGCCCTCCCCGCCGCTCAGGCGGTCGGTCCGGCAGGTGAAGTGCTTGGCCTCGACCTCGCCCCGCCGTTGCTGGCGCTGGCAAGGCAGCGAGCCGCGAACCTGGGCCTCACCAACGTTTCTTTCCGGGAATGCGACGCGACAGCGTCCGGGCTCCCGAGCGGCTCATTCGACGCGGTGGTGTGTGTCTTCGGCGTGTTCTTCGCCGCCGACATGCCTGCGTTTGCGGCCGAGTTGTGGCGGCTCGTCCGGCCCGGTGGGACCCTTGCGATCACCACCTGGGGGCCCGACTGGTCCGAACCGGCGTCGAGCCTCTTCTGGGGCTCGGTTCGGGAGCTCGAGCCGACGCTGTTTAGGGCGTTCAACCCATGGGACGAGATCACCACGGCGCCCGGGCTGGCCGAACTGCTCGCGCGCGGCGGTATCGGAGACGCGGCGGTCGAGGCCACCAAGGGGGAGCACCACGAACTTGAGCGGGCTGAGGACTTCTGGGAGATCGCGCTCGGATCAGGCTACCGCGCCACCATCGACGCGCTCGGCAACGAGCAGGGGCAGCGGCTTCGGGAGCGCGTCGTCGGCGAGCTCAGATCGCGCGGGGTCACAAGGCTGCGCAACGACGTCGTGTTCGGGAGTGCAGTGAAGCGCTAACCACGTTCGCACGGCGAGCACGTCCGGGACCGCCGCGCAACCGCCAGCGCGAGCAGTGCGGGGCACCGCCGTATCTGAACAGACGAGTCGCATCAGGGACACCGGGTCACGACTGCGTCTGATCGGCAAAGCAGGTGCCGCGAGGATTCGGGCCATCGACCTGCTCGTCGCCATCAGCGACGCGGGCCGAAGCGTCGGCCCAGTCGCCTGGCGCGGCCGACGGTGACGAAGACCTACAAGGTCGCGAATGCGGGGCCGCACGATGCGGCGCCAACCGGACGAGCCACGAGTCGCGGAAAATTCGAATGCGGGTCTCCGCTTGTTGCTCGACCCGCACCCCCTATGCGTGGTGACTGTCGGATAAAGCCGTGGACGCTGAGTTGGCGCTGATGGGCTTGGTTGGGACCGACTAGCGGTCGCGCGCGATGCGGCGGCCGGGGCTTGTTAGGCCCCGGCGGTGGCGAGCTGGTGGCGGTGGAGTTTTAGGAGGTTGTGGCTGGCGTGTACTAATCGCCACTCGGAGGTCACCGCCGAGCGGCCTCGGCGCTGGAATCGTTCGAGGCGGCGGTTGAACTTCGTGTCGGCGAATACAGGCTCGACGATCCCTTGGCGTCGGCGATAGAGCTGACGCCCAAGCTCGCTTTCCAGCACCCGACGCATGAACGCATACATCCCGTCGTTCCAGCCGGGACGCGTGTCGGTTGGTTTGCTCGCATCGGGCGGCACGAGCACCTGGATGCCGCGCGCGACGATGTTCTGCATCTGCACCTGGTGCCAGTACCCGGCGTCAGCCAGCGCGACCTGCAGACGCTCGGCCGCGATCACGATGTGGTTCTCGTTGACGACGGCCTGGGCGTTGTAGCCCTGCACCCAGCCGCGCGGGCTCTTCACATTCCGGGAATCCGGATCGGTCACGTTGATCTTCCCCACCGGTTCTGCCGGCGGCTCATACCGCTTTGTTGGACCACCCACCCGAATTGGCTTTCACACCGCCGGCGACTCGCTCCGCCCGCCACGCGTCATACCCCTCACTCGCCGTGCGCTGCACCGCCATGTCTTCCTACATCCGCCGCTCCGCCTCGAGCAACCGCGCCGCCCGCGACCGTGGAATCGGCTTAGCCTGCTGGCGGCGGTGCTCATCCAGCTGATGGCGAGCCTCACGCACCCACCCGCGCCGGGCCTGCTTATGACCAACCATCACGCCCGATCGAGCTCGATCGCGCCGGTAGGCACGAGATCCGCGCAATCCTGGGCACTGCTCTGCGAAGGGGTCCACATGCGCTTGCTGCGGTAAGAGCAGGTGTGCGGGTGGCGTCCAGCGCCCGCCGTCGCAGCTACTCGGCTCGGCCCGACTGCAGCAGATCCGTCACGGTCGGCGGGCATCCGCGGGCTCCCGGTCGGTGAGGTCGAAGCGCCTGGTCGACTGCCGTACTGGCGGCAAGCAGCAGCCGTAGGGCTTGGCACTGTTGTCCACGCCTGGCAGGGCAGGCTCACTTCTTCAGCGATTCGAATCCAACGCCGATCTCGGTGCCGTCGGGCTGGAAACTGCGTATGGCGGCGACGGACATTCCGATGAGCTCGCATCCGTCGGGACCCGCCGCGACCGGCGTGTGGACCGTGTCCGGGGGGATGATGAGCGTGTCACCTGGATGAAGCGTGACCTCTTCATCGTCGACCCGAAGCGTGAAGGAGCCTCGAAGCATCACGATGATGTCTTCGTGGTCGTGCTTGTGGACGTACGGCTCGCACGGGCCGGGGTCTTTGGTCGTGCGGCCCATCAGGATCTCGTTAGAGCCGAGCTGAAGTGCGCTGTGTCGAACGTGGCGCCCCTGCACGTTCTCGGTCCGCGGCGCGTCTGTGGAACGGATGACCGGCATTCGAGCCTCCTTGACCCACGCTTAGTAGTCAACATGTAGACTGATATGGTACATATGTTGACTAATTCGTCAAGCGAACGACCGCCGCCGATGCTGGGCATCCTGCTGCGAACCCCGTGGCAGGCGATCCGAGCCCGCATTCACGGCGAGCTTGTCGCCGCCGGCTTCGATGATGTCCGGCCGCGCGATCTCGCAGTGCTGCAATGGCCCGGTCCGGAGGGGAGGCGCGCGATCGACATTGCGGCCAACGCGGGAATGAGCAAGCAGGCGGTCAAGCCGCTGATCGACCACCTCGAGGTGTGCGGCTACCTCGAGCGTGTCCCGGATCCCACCGACCATCGAGCGCAGCGCATCCATGCCACCGAGCGCGGAAACCAACTCATCACGGCCGCCGCGACCATCATCACCAACATAGACGAGGAGATCGCCTCCCAACTCGGGCGCGACAAGCACGTCCAGCTCCGCGCGATCCTGGACGAGCTGGCATCGATCACCGCCCGAACCAAAGCGCACTCCTGACTCGTGCTCGCCGGGCGAGCTGGCCTCAAGGGACGCCAACGCGTCGGCCCGACCTGGGCGTGGTTCTCGACGATTTCCTGGGAGACGGACGGCTGGTCCGATCCCCCAGGGAACCGTTCGAGCGCCGCTATGGCTTTGTCGGGAGACGTCGCGTCATCGCGCGGCCTCGTGTTAGCGTTCGAAGTGCTTCGATCGTGTAGTCGCGCGTAGGGCGGTTATGCGGCTTGGCCGAAAAGCCCGGCGACGAGCTCGCGCCGGCTGTGGATCCCGAGCTTCGCGAACACGGACTTGAGGTGGTCGTTGACCGTGTATCGCGATATGAACATGCTGCTGGCGAGCTCGCGGGTGTCGAGTCCGTCGAGCAGCAGGCCGACCAGTTCGCGCTCCCGTGCTGTGAGACCGTACGCACGGGCGACGAGCCCGAGCACGTCGTCGCGGCTGGCTGCGTGAACGCTGACCGCGATCGTTCTTGCGATCCCGTCGAGGCGGGCGGCTTCGACGACCGCCCACCGGCCGTCGCTGCCGCGAACGCGCACGCGCGGCGGCCGGTGCGGGTCCTCGCCAGCCTCGGCTGCGAGGAGGCGGCCGACAACTTGGTAGATGTGGATCGGGAGCGGCGTGCGCTGCGGTTTATGCCGAGCGTCGAGCAGCGCGAACCATGCGCGCGCTGCCTTGGTGACGCCCTTCGACATCCCGATCGGCTCTCCCAGCTCCCGCCAGCGCTCACAGCGGGCCAGATCCCCGCCGGTGGCAGCGCTGAGGATGCCGACGTGGTCGCGGCGACACGTGAGCAGCGCGCGGCTGTTGATCTCCCCCACGGTCTGGTCAAGGATCCACCGCCGCGGCAGCCCGCCGCCCCAGGGAGGGACGTCTGACACCAGCACCCGGTTGGGGATCAGCGTGTCCGGGTCGACGAGCGGGACCCCTCACATGTCAAACCCGATCGCTCGGCGGAGCTCCTCGACCGCCTCGAGCCGCATCGCGTCAACGTCGAGCGTTGAGTCGGCGAGCAAATCAAGCTGCCGTCTGCACCGCGAGCGTGACCGCTGCCGCACCATCGCCCGAAGCGTAGGCCGCAGCGAAGAGCCGCGCAATCCCAACTCCTTGGGATTTGCCGGCAGAACCCAAGAAGTAGGGATTGCGAAGACCGGTGAACCTTGGCCACACTCCGCCACACGCAAACCGAAGGAGGCCAGCATGACCGACGACCAGACCCTGACACGAGCGATCGATCGGGTCGACGCGGCGATGACCGCTCTCAGATCCGGAGACCCTGAGCCCTATATCGATTGCTGGGCCCGGATGGACGACGTGACGCTGTACGGCGCGTGGGGTCCAACCGGGCGTCCGCTTCGAGCTCGGCAGCGCGCCCTGTTGGAGCTTTGCGCAGACGCTCGAGCAACTCGGCGGCGTTCTTGCGTCCGCAGTAATGGTGGCGAGCGAGGAACTGCGCGAGGCGTTTCTCGGTCACGGGCTGCCTTGACCTGGTTGGGATGAATCGCCAGCACCGTCAGACCGGCGTCCAGGAGCCGCTCAACGAGCAGCCCGTCCGGCCGCTCGATCGCGACCCGCTCCACCTTCGAGGACACCAGCCGCCGGCAGAGATCAGCGATGCCTGCCTCGTCATGGGTCACCGTGGCAGCCCACAGCCGTTCCCCGTCCTGGTCGGCGACCAGAACAGCGTGATCGTCCTTCGCCCAGTCCACACCCGCACACACCGCCTCGTTGCGCATCGACCCTTCCCTCTCGGATACTTCTCGACTGAACGCCGACCGGGAGCTACCGTTGCGGGTGCTCATAGACGGGCCCTCAACGGGGCGACGTCCTGTTGCCGCTTGCGGCAGCCCCCACCGTCGGGAGGCGCGGGTCTCATCGTGGCCTTCCCAGAGGCAAACGGAGTTGGCCCTCTCCCGACGGCGGTCGGCTACGCGACCCTACTCAGGCCGCAAGTCAGAGGTTCTCCTATGAGCGGGGTCCGGTCACCTCTGCAAGATCAAGATGAGCCAGGACAAGGACCCCGTCACCCAGCGCCAGGTCATCAGTGCGCTGAGGGCGCCGGGCCCGTATCACCATCCCGGGCTTGCGGATGACATGACGCGGGCGCTCTCGGGATCCTGACCTGCGCGTCCGGAAGGGTCGCTCGTAGCCGCGGACGCGGGCGCTTCGCGTTTTCCGGCGTCGTGTAGAGGCCCAGCCAGTGCGGGAGCGGGGTCGCGCGGGTAGCCGCCCGCCGCTTGGTGCTCCGTCCAGATGATGACTACGCACAGCCGCTCCGCCCGCCACGCAGGCATCCGGGACGCGTCAACGACTTCCGCGCTGCGCGCGTAAGGCAGGCACACCTGCTGTCGTTGCGCCACGCGGATTGGGCTGCTCCTCGCACGCGCCGTGATCGCTCTGCACCAGAGAGGGTGACGTCGAGCTCGGTCCTGCCGTGGCCCGCGACGCGGAATGCGACGCACTGGCTACGCGCGTACGCCCTCCAAGATGCTGTTCGGCGACGGCGTCGGGATGACTCTTGTGAGTCGCAGCCCGGCGGCCGCGAACAGAGCGCCGAATTCAGCTTCGGTGCGGATGCGAGCCCCTTCGTGGACAAGCAGCATGAGGATGTCGAAGGCCTTGCCGGGGCTCGGCTCGTTACCCGGCGGCAGAACCATCTCGACCGCCAGAACCTTCCCGTCTTCCGGTAACGCGCCGGCGCAGTTTCGCAGGATCCTGGCTGCCTGCTCCTCGCCCCAATCCATGAGAACGCGCTTGATCAGGTAGACGTCGGCGCCGGGTGGCACGCCCTGCAGCATGTCGCCGCCGATGACCTCGCATCGCTCCGCGACTCCAGCCTCTTGAAGCGGAGCGGGTTCCGCCACGACCTGCGGCAGGTCGAGCAGGATGCCGCGGACTGACGGATTACCGCGCAGGATCGCGGCCAGCGACGATCCGTGGCCGCCGCCGATGTCGGCCACGATCCGAAACGGCGAGAAGTCGTAGCTCGCGACGAGGGCGGCATTGTGCTGGTCGGACTGCCGGCTCATCCAGCGGTTAAAGGGGTCCCAAGCTCTGGGCGCGTAGCCATGTATTCCCACAACGCCATACCGTTCGCACGTGGGAACGCCGGCTCGCCGCTCATGACACTGCCGCGCAGCCTGCCCCAGGTCTCCCACATCTCCGGCGCGCCGACGAACAGCGCCCAATCCCGGACCGACTCCGGCCCCTCGCTGCAAAGGGACCCGCCGAGGGGGGTGAGCGCGAAGCGCCCATCCGCCTCCGCGCAGAACACCCCTGCCCCTGCGAGCATGCGCAGCAGCCGGTACAGCGACGCCGGATCAGCGCCGGTGGCGTTCGCCAGGTCATCGACGCCCCTGGCCCCGACGGCCAGCTGGTCGGCGATCCCGAGTGCGGCGGCCACATGGAGGCCCTGCACCAGGAAGACGGCGTTGAGCATCTGCAGCATCCGGGACGCTGCCTCCCCGGGCCGCCCCGGATCACCTGCCCCAGTCACCAGTCCTCCCTTCGCAACGACATGGCCCAACGATAGAGAACCCGGCAGCAAGCATGACGTGAGCGACCGCGGCACCCACGCTGCTCGGACTCGCTCAGCAGCTCAACGCTCCACTCGAGTGTCGCGCGGAGGCTGCGGTGCCGGGCCGGTGTCGCGCGAGTGCGAGCGCTCAGCAGGTCGAGACGATCATTCAAGCGTGCCAGGATCGACTCGGGCGAGAGGCTGGCGGCTCGCCCCGCTGCAAGCTCAACGGCCAGCGGGAGTCCCTCCAGGCGAGCGCAGATCCTCTCGATCGGTTCCCGGGCCCCCCCGGACGCGTCTCGCCGCAGCGCCTCGGCCCGGTCTACGAACAGCCGCACGGCGTCGTCGGGCGCCAGCGGGCCGAGCGACCACACGATCTCGCCGGGCAGGTGCAGTGCCTCGCGGCCGGTGGCGAGCACGCGTAGCCGCGGGCATCCCTCGAGCAGCGAGATCACGGCGGTTGCGGCCGCGTCCTGCACGTGCTCGCAGTTGTCCACGATCAGCAGCGCGCCCTGGCCCGCCAGGAACCGAACCACGTCGCGGAGCAGGTCGTTGCCAGCGCCGCTCACTCTCACGGCCTCGGCGAACGCACGCGGTACCTGCTCGTCGTCGTCGAGGACGGAGAGGTCGATCAGCACGACCGCTACCGATTTTCGCGCCCGCCTGCCCGCGAGTTCTACGGCCAGCCGCGTCTTTCCCACGCCTCCAGGGCCGGTGATCGTCACCAACCTCCCAGCCCTCAGCGCGTTCTCGACCCCCGCGATGTCTGCGCTGCGACCCACGAGGCGATTCACCGTCGCAGGGAGACTCCCGCCCATCCCGGCCACCCCGAGAACGTACCGCGTGGGCGGGACTGCGGCGAGGCTCCCTCACATACCAAACGCCTCGTTGAGTAGCGGTTGAGTACTTCCCTCGTTGTGGGCCCGTGATGCGAATCCTAGGGTTGCCGCCGATAGTCGAAAACACAACTTTGGAGGCTCCTCAGATGGAAGCGCAGAGCACCACCGCGACGGCGGGTGAATCAGTGGAGGGACGGTGCGCGAATATGGCTCGGACGATGTGGTCCGCCGGCGACTTCGCGCGGGTTGCCGCCCGGCTGGTCCTGGTCGGCGAGGTGCTGTGCCGATCGGTGGACGTACATGCCGGCGAGCGCGTCCTGGACGTCGCCGCCGGAAGCGGCAATGCCGCGATCTCGGCGGCTCGCCGCGGTGCACGCGTGACGGCAAGCGACTTTGTCGAATCGCTGTTGGAGGCCGCGCAAACGCGCGCACAGGTCGAAGGGCTCAGCTTGGCCACCGCCGTCGCCGACGCGCAGGACCTCCCGTTCGAGGACGAATCGTTCGATGTCGTGCTCTCCACATTCGGAGTGATGTTCGCGCCCGATCAACAGCGCGCGGCTGAAGAGCTCCTACGAGTGTGCCGACCCGACGGCCGGATCGGGCTGGCCAACTGGGTGCCCGACGGGCTGATGGCCTCCAACCAAGCAATCCTGCAGAAGCACATGCCGCCACCGCCGGCGGCTGCCGGGATGCGCCGGCCGGTCGAATGGGGCGAGGAGGCGCGGATCCGCGAGCTGTTCGACGATCACGTAAGCGAACTGCGGACCGAGCGCCGAACGATCGAGCTGTGCGCCGGCTCGGCCGCCGAGCTGGTGCAGTTCAACCGCACCTGGTTCGGGCCCGCGCGAACGGCGTTCGCGCGCCTGGACCAGGCGGGTCAGGCGAGCCTGGCCGCCGATCTCACGGCCACGTTGGAGCGTTTCAACCGGGCGACCGACGGGACGCTCGTGGCCGAGGCGGAGTACCTCGAGGTCGTAGCGGTGAAGGCATGAGCGCTACCAATCCCGAACGAGGAGCACGCCAAATGAGCGATCGGGCACACGCAGGAGAGGTCGCCGTTGTCACAGGGGCCAACAAGGGGCTCGGACGCGAGATCGCCAGACACCTGGCCGCCGAGGGGATGATCGTTTATCTCGGTGCCCGCGACGAGACGCGTGGCCGCGCCGCCGCCGAGGACCTCAGCATCGAGGGAGGGGACGTCCGTTTCCTGCAGCTCGACGTCACCGACCAAGCCCAGATCGATGCTGCTGTCGCCCGGCTGGAGGAGGAGGACGGTCGGCTCGACGTACTGGTCAACAACGCGGGGATCCTGCTCGAGCTAGAAACCCCAGTGACCGACGCCGGCGAGGAGCAGCTCCGCGAGACCTTCGCGGTCAACCTGATCGGCGCCGTCGCGGTCACGCGCGCGTCGATACCGCTGCTGCGACGCTCGACGCCGGGTCGGATCGTGAACATGAGCACCCCACTTGGGTCCATGTCGCTGATCTCCGACCCTGAAACGCACGTCGCGAAGATGGGTCTGCTCGGCTACAGCGCGTCGAAAAGCGCACTCAACTGCGCCACCGTGCTCTACGCGAATGCGCTGCGCAACGACGGCGTCTTGGTCAACGCCGCGTGGCCCGGCTACGTCGCCACCGACCTCAACCAGAACCGCGGCGCGCTGACAGCCGAACAAGGGGCCAAGCTGCCAGTCGAGCTGGCGCTACTTGGATCCGACGGACCGACCGGAGGATTCTTCACCCGCGCGGAGGACGGAACGAGAAGGGCCGTGCCCTGGTGAGCCGGCAGCCGCTGGGTGCCGGCACCGGTCGCTCACCCACCGGTTGTCCGCTACTTGCGACCAACCACACCCGGAGAAGACATGCCCGAGGCGATAACCGAACGACTTAGCCAATACATACTCGACGGCGGTGACGAAGACCTCCGGCGCCTGGCGCGCATCTCCGAACTCTCGGCAGATGCCCTGCGCGCGGCGCTGCATCGGGTCCGGATCCGCGAGGGCTGGAAAGCGATCGAGTGCGGGTGCGGTCCGATCGGTGGGCTCGCCGTGCTTGCAGAGATGGTAGGTGCAAGCGGGCGCGTCGTCGGTGTCGATTTCAGCGAGTCCGCAGTTCAGCGGGCACGCTCGGTAATGGCGACGCTGGCCCTCGACAACGTCGAGGTTGTGGCGGGAGATGTCAATGACCTAGACCTCGCAGCCCTCGGCGGCCCGTTCGACCTGGCCTACACCCGCTGTTTCCTTATGCACCAGAGCGACATGGCGAACACGCTCGCCCGGATCGCCGACATCGTCCGTCCCGGTGGCTGGATCATCTGCCAAGAACCGCTGCGCACACCCGCACCGCGCTCACATCCCCACCTCGACGCGCTCAGCGACTACTGGGAGCTGCTGCACGCGCTGCTCGTGCAAGTCGGCGTACCGCAGGCCTCCGTCGAGAGCCTCCGCCAGGTTGCCGCCGATTGCGCGCTCGAGGAGCACGGTGCAACCGGCTTCTTCAACATCATGTCGCCGGCAGATGGGTTCGACCTTCACGCCGGCACGCTCGACGCCATCCGGGAGCGCACGACGCAGTCGGGAATCGCCAGCGCCGAACACCTCGACGAGCTGCTCGCCACGCTCCGCACCGCCAAGCACGAGAAATACCAGTGGGTCTCCACTCCCTTCTTCCTCGACCTCACGCTGCGCAAGCCATCGCAGAGCAAGCACTAAATGAGTGAGCGCTTAACGCCGCGCGCCGGTACGACTCGCCAGTTGGTGCACGCCGCCAGCAGGAGCCGGCGCCGAACCCCCACCAGGAAACTGGCTGCCCGATCAAACGACCCAAGGAGACAAGATGCCAACACTCCAGTTCGAACATCCGATCAAGGACTACGCCACCTGGAAAGCCGCGTTCGACCGTGATCCGATCGACCGGCGCGGGCTAGGCGTCCGACGCCACGTGATCTACCGCCCGTCCGAAGATCCGCACTACATCATCGGGGAGCTCGAGTTCGACACAGCAGCACAAGCACAGGCCTGCGTCGCGAAGCTCCAGGAGCTCTGGAAATCGCGACACGCGGCCCCGGCGCTCGCAGGCGAGCCCCAGATGAGAATTGTCAAGACCGTCGAGAAACAGGAATACTGACGCGCCCGCAACTCCCCACGAACTGCTCGTGCCAGAGTGGCGACGGCCTCCCGGTGTTCACGACTGGGCAAGTATCCAAGCCGCGGTCGCGGCGCACGTGGTCCACGCGCGGACTGATCGAAGGCGGATCTGATCCGTGCGGCGGACAGCTTGCCGACGCCTGGCGTCGCGATCTTGCCGGCGAAGCCGAGGCTCGGCTAGGCCACGTGAAAGTCGTGGCGCGAGGCGATCGAGCCGATAATCCCCGGGGTAAGCGGCCCCGACTCCGCGGCCTCGGCGAGATCGCGCATGTAGTTCTCCCAGCCGGCAGGCGTGTTGAAGTTCAAGAACCGGACGGCACTGTCGCTCGTGTTGCTGAATGTGTGGACGACACCGGGAGGCGCACACACGAACGAGCCCGGACCGAGCTGATGCATCCCATCGCCAAGCCGGACGCTGAGGACGCCGTCAAGCACGTAGAACATGTCGACAAGCCGCTCGTGCCGGTGCGGAGGTGGACCTAGAAATCCGGCGGCGATCGTAGTCTCAGACAGAAAGAACGTTCCGCCCGTCTCCTCGCCCGTCGCCTTGATCACGACCTCCGAGTCGCCTATCGGATGCCGCTCTCCATCTCCAGGTGGGTGCACACTGGCTTCCACCGCGGCGCAGTCTTGCATAACCGTCGCCGGCGTCAATGGCGGCGCTCGGCTGCTCTCAGCGATCGCGTAGTAGCAGCAGAGGAGGGAGACGCGCCGCGGCGCGCGGTGAAGAGAGACCTGCTCCGCCGACGCCACGGGCCTTCAAGGCCCCGCTGGCAACTCCCCTCGTTTGCGCGGACTGCAGGGAACCGGCGTCTTCCGATCGGACCGGCACGGAGCTCTGCCGGGATCGCGTTGTGCTCCTAGCGAATACGGGGTCTCTTGGATCTCGCGCCGCGAGCCCTGCCTTTGTGCTCGCGAGCATTTGCCGCTGAGGTGTGCCCGCGGCTGCCTTTGTCCGACTCCGGCAGTCAGAGCCGGGGGTTCCGACGCGGAACGGTGGCCGCTTAGCTACGTGAAGGTGTACTTGTCAGCGGCTACCGTCGCGCTCGTCCCACGGGGCGTGACGACTTGCACGAAGACCGCCCCCGCAGCGTGCGGTGGCGTCTTGACGGTGATCTTGGTGCTCGAATGGACCACGACACTGGTGGCGGCGCTGGCGCCAAACTTCACCGTCGAGGCGGCCGTGAAGTTCGTGCCCGTGATCGTCACAGCCTGACCACCGCTCTGTGGTCCGCTGTTTGGAACCAGCGACGTGATCGTCGGCGGACTGGGGCTCGACACGATCCCGAACGGCGAATTCCCGGTCGCGACCGTGGCCGGGCTCGTAGCCGACAGCGTCCCGTCAGCGGCGATCGCGAACTGCGCCACTGCGTTGCTCGCGCTGTTGGTGACGTAGGCGTTGTTCCCGTCGGCGCTCAATGCGACAGCGCGCGGAAAACCGCTGATCGCGACCGTGGCCGGGGTCTTGGGCGATAGCGTCCCGTCGGCGGCGACCGTGTACTGGGACACCGTGGCAGCGTTGAAATTGATGACGTAGGCGCTGTGCCCGTCGCCGCGCAACGCAACCGCGACAGGTCCGGCGCCGGTCGCGAAGGAAGCCGGAGACTTGGGCGACAGCGTCCCGTTCACCGCGACTGTGTATTGCGAGACCGTGTTGCTGGTTTCGTTGGTGACGTAGGCGCTCTTTCCCTCGGAGCTCAACGTGACCCCGGCCGGCTGAGCGCCGGTCGCGACCGTGGCTGGGGACTTGGGCGATAGCGTCCCGTCGGCGGCGACCGTGTACTGCGACACCGTGCTGTCAGACTCGTTGGTGGCGTAGGCGCTCTTCCCGTCGAAGCTCAGCACGACCGCCAGCGGGTTGGTTCCGGTCGCGACCGCAGCGGGTGATTTCGGCGCCAGCGTGCCACCGGCCCCGACCGTGTACTGCGACACCGTACTCCCTTGGAGGTTGGCGACGTAGGCGTTCTTTCCATTGGGGCTAAACGCAACGGCACCAGACGGGCTGGACCCAGTCGCGACGGTGGCCGGAGTCTTGGGTAACAGCCGCCCGCTCCGCGCGACCGTGTACTGCGACACCGTATTCGCGTTCACGTTTGTCACGTAGGCGCTGTTCCCGTCGGGACTCAGCGCGACGGCTACCGGAGCGGTGCCGGTCGCGACGGTGGCCGGAACCTTGGCGAACAGCGTCCCGTCCGCCGCGACGGTGTATTGCGACACCGTGTTATCGTCGCGGTTGGCGACATAGACGCTCTTTACGTCAGAGGTTACCGCTATCCAGGTCGGGCCGGTGCTGGCCGCGACGGTCTGCGGCGCGTTGACCGACAGCGTACCGTCCGCCGCGACCCTGTACTGCGACACTGTGTTGTCGCTGGAGTTGGCGAGGTAGGCGCTCTTCCCGTCGGGCGACATCGCGAAGCCAATCGGGCCGGTGCCGGTCGGGACGGTCCCCGGCGACTTGGGCGACAGCGTCCCATCGCCCGCGATCGTGTACTCAGCAAGAACGTTGTTGTCGCGGTTGCTGACGTAAGCGCTCTTTCCATCAGGGCTCACAACGACATCGACCGGATGGGTGCCGACCGTTATCGTAGACGGAGTCTTGGACGACAGCCGCCCGTCCGCCGCGACCGTATATTGCGAAACGGTGTTATCGAAGAAATTCGTGACGTAAGCGCTCTTCCCGTCGGGGGTGACCGCAACCACACCTGGAGTGTTGCCCGTCGCAACCGTGGCCGGGGTCTTGGGCGACAAAGCCCCGTCCGCCGCGACCGTGTACTGCGACACCGTGTTGGCGCCCTGGTTAGCGATGTAAGCGCTCTTCCCGTCAGCGCCCAACGCGATCCCGGCGGGATTTGTGGCGGTCGCGACCGTCGCCGGCGTCTTGGGCGATAGGGTGCCGTTGGCCGCCACCGTGTATTGCGACACCGTGCTGTCTAGGATGTTCGAGACATAAGCGCTGTTCCCGTCAGCGCTCACCGCCATCGCGTCCGCACCAACTCCCGTCGCCACGGTGGCGGGGGTCTTTGGCGACAGCCGACCATCCGACGCGATCGTGTACTGCGAAACCGTCGAATCGTTGTAATTGAGGATGTATGCGCTCTTTTCGTCCGCGCCCAAAGTCACCATGGTCGGCTTGGAACCTGTCGCGACGGTCGCTGGCGTCTTGCGCGCCAGCGTCCCGTTCGCCAGCACCGTGTACTGCGACACCGTGTTAGCGGTCTGGTTAATCACGTACGCGCTGCTCGACGCGAACGCCGCCGGGCAGAAAGCAAGCACCGCCAGGACGCCGGCCAGAAGCCCCATCCTCACGCTCTTCGAGATCATCCGTTGCCCCCTTTCGTGGGACATTTCAGCCCACATGGACCTACGAGATCGCGGTGTGCTCAAGCAAAGCGCGGTCCTCGCCGACACGTCCACGGGCCGCCGCTCCTCACCCAGAACGCCCGCCACGCAGCCGCCCCGGACCGCTATGTGGTCCTTCCAGCGCGCCTGACCACCCTCTTGGTAGCACATGCTACACACTCCCGTGCCGTCTTCAAAGCCCCCGCTTCGGCTTTCCATGCCGAAGGGTTGAGGGAACCGCGTGACCGGTAAAGGCGTGAACCGGTAGCGCCGCCGGCCTCCGCCGAGACCTGCTCTGCGGATGGCACGAGCATCTCGACCGCGTCGCCGCCTTCCCTGCAATGCGCGGATCTCGGGGCCCGTCGCCGCGTCGTCGACGCGCAAGGCGCCGGCACGACGGCAGGGGCGCCCTTCCCGCGCGTTGCGGGTACGCGCCGGGATGCCGCCCGGGTCTTCTCGACAGAGAGCAAACCAGGTCTCTGGCCGAGGATGCTGCTGGCGTGTTGTCCTGGATACGGGGTGGACGACTTGAACGTTGTGCGGACTGGCCGCTCGGAGCTTCGAGGGCTGGGTCAGGCGGATGCGCGGTCCCAGTGAGCGCGCAGCACCTTCGCCGTCCGCTCGGGCTCGATCCGGTGAGGGGGATCGAAGTGGTGGCGCTGTTCGAACACCTCAAGCGTGAAGTTCGGAAAGATCTCTCGCGCGCGCTCGGCCATTCGCCCGTAGTAATCCGGGTTGCTCCTACCACCGAGCGCAAATAGAACCGGCTGCGTGACCCCGCGCAGTCGGTCGATGTCGAGGCTGGATGATCGGAACGTCGAGATGAACGCGCGCAAGCCCGCCGGACGGGTGGCCATCCAAGGAGGTGGCGGCCCAGGCGGTGGTGGCGGTGGCTCGACACCGGGGGCAAGTTGGTTCGCTACGAACGCGCGCATCATCTGATCGGGCGGTAACGTCGCGATCCGGTCGAACTCCTGCCAGATCGCCTGCTCCTCGACGCTCATCCCATCGTTGCCCATCCACGCAGGTTCGATCAGCGCGAGACTGAGCAGACGCTCGCGATGTGCGGCCGCGAAGGCCAAGCTCGATGCGCCGCCGCCGGAGTAGCCGACCAGGTGGAAGCGGTCGAAACCAGCCGATCGCGCCGAGCGCAGGATCCCGTTTATCTCGTTCTCGAGCGTGTAACCCGGAGGCGGTTCCGGGCCGGCGTAGATCTCAAGCTCCTTCGCGACCGCATCGACATCGTCGCGGAGCACCTCGAGCAGTGCCCCATAGGCGAGCTCGGCCGGCATGACCCCACCGGGGAGAAGGATGACGTCGGTCTTCATGCCCGCATGAGCCTATACAGATTCCCCGAGAGCGCACAGCGGTCAGCCGAGCTTCGGTCTCGCGCGACCGAGCGTCGCTTCGCCCAGACCGGAAGACCTAGAATTCCGCACGTCGCGGACTCTGCTCGCCATACAGGCCACGCGGCGTGGCGAACGCAGCAGCGACACAATTCGCCGTTCGCGTTGCCGGCTCCCACCGCGCCATCGGTTATCGCCGCTCCGTGATGAGTACGACGATGCGGATCCGGGCCTGCACGCTGCCGTCCGACCTGACCAGTTCGGAGGCCGCACGGTCAAACAACTCCCGAACGCGCCGCTTGACCGCCGGGCTCTGAGCGGCGAGCACGGGTCCCGTTCTGATTGCCGCAGCAAGCCAGCCATTCCAAAGCTCCTGCGCCGACGCGAACACGGGCGAACACTCGAGCACACGCGTGTCAACGCGC
The DNA here is from genome assembly GCA_963792735.1 of uncultured Solirubrobacterales bacterium. Lineage (GTDB taxonomy): Bacteria > Actinomycetota > Thermoleophilia > Solirubrobacterales > Solirubrobacteraceae > Palsa-465. The sequence continues at coordinate 17,801 of CAWBXK010000004.1, forward strand.
ATCAGATCTAACCCGGCGAGAAGCGTCCTCACGTCAGCGTCCTCGAGATATGAAGGCTGGCAGGGTGGTGTCGGAATATCAGCTGGCACGACCGTTCCGGCGTCGTAGACCGCCGCGGGCACGATCGCGAGGTCGTTGATGTCCTCGTCCCACACGCTAGTCACGAACCGCCCGCCGGGGCGCAGCACACGAGCGCATTCGGAGATCGCTCGACGCGGCTGCGCCAGGTGATGGAGCCCGAAGTTGCACACGACCGCATCGAACGAGGCATCCCCGTAGGGAAGTTCCTGCGCGTCGCCGACCACGAACGTCCCGCTAGGAACGAGCTGCCGAGCAAGCTCGACCATCCCGTCCGAGATGTCGACGCCGTGCGCCCTGGCCCCGAGCGCTCCAGCAACCGCAGCGACGTAACCGGGTCCACAACAAAGATCAAGGACCTCCCGTCCAACGCCAACGCTCGCCAGCTCTAGGAGCTCCGGCGCCAAGCCCTCACTGATCGGCGCGAAGAACCGGTGGTACGGATCCACGCACGACTCCCACCCAGCTCGCTCAAACGCCTGCCAAGACATGGTCACGATTCCGACATCACCTTCATCACAGCCGATTATCGCGACCGGATCGGAACGACCCAGAGCATCCCGACGGTCGAGGCCCTACAGAAGGTCGAGGGTTCGAGTCCCTTCAGCCGCTTGTAGAAAGCTCGCCAAAATGGCGAGTTCCTGGCCTCGATTGAACCGCCTAGGGCCTTCGGCTGTCGCTGCTGAGCTGCGGCTCAGCCCGGAGGTAGTCGGCGTGGCTGTTGTCGACTCGAGCGGAAGGGTGACGAGCGGTGAGGCTGAGCAGCTTTCGGTTGCCAGGCGTGTCGGGCAGGACCTCGTATCGGTGAAAGGTGATGATCGTCAGGTCCCCACCGCTGCGCGACACGGTCTTGATCGGTGCGTAATTTCCGGGGTCGACGTAGTACTGGGTGGAGGGGTTCGAGCGGGGGCTGGCGGGAGTGGCGAGCATGAGCGCGGGGCGACCGTTGACCGTGGTGACCCCGTCGATGGTGAGCTGGTGATGCTCAAGCTCGGACTGGATTGCGCTGGTGTCGCTCGGCACGCGGTATGCGGCTGTGATCTTCATCGTCCACGGTCCACTCGCGGATGACCTGATGGTTGGGCCCCGGGCCGGCTCTACGGAGATCGTTTCGGCGCCGTCGCGAAGTGCCCTGGCCTGCTGGCGGGTGATCGTGATCGGCGTCGGCAGATGCCGGTTCATCTCCCAGGCAGCGGAGCGTCGAGGCGCACCAGGCGTGGGGAGCAGCGCGACGCGGTAGGTGCCCGGGGGCCCGGCGCGGGTGATCATGCAACCGCATGGGTTGATCCCGACGTTCGTGTAGATCGTGTTGGTGGTGGGATCCCAATCCTGGGTCGTGCCGTTGATCGTTGATGTCTCGGTGCTCCCGGGTCCCTCGCTGGTGAGGAAGTTCTGAGCGCCGGCACCGATCGGGGTCTGATAGATCGTCACCTGGCGCTGATACCACTGGTGCCCGCCCGAGGATCGTGTGAAGTACGTGTCGTCTTCGATGAGGATCGTTCCCGGCCCGGATCGCAGAGCGCGCAGCGCACCTCGCAGGACCGCGGCCTGTGCCGGTGACGCGGCCACCGGTCCGTGATCGGTGAGGACCCCCACGAGCGCCACCGTGACGGCGACGCTTGCCGTTACCGCAACTGACGCGAGCAGCGTTCGGTGAACACGACGTTTGGCGGCGCGGCGTTCGAGCCGGCGCCGGGGATGGCGTCTGGACCCGACAGACGTGTTCGCCGCCACCGACCTTGCCTCACCCGTCGCGAGGATCGCCTCAAGTGCAGCCGCGCGCTGCGCGGCCGCGAAGATCTCGTGCACCCGGTCGGCATCGGCGGGGCGTATCTCTCTCAACCGCTGCATGGTCGGGTCTGTCATGTGGCCTCCTCAATCAGATCAGGGGCGCTGTCAGGGTCATCCAGACAGGCGTGGTGATCGCGGCCTGTTGGCGACGACGGCGGCACGTGCGGTTGGGTTCCAGCGCTCTCATTCAACGCTGCTGTAAGGCGCTGACGGGCGCGGTGCACTCGAACCGCCACCGCGACGCGCGTGCAGCCCAGCACGATCGCCGCCTCTTGCTGGCTTAGGCCATCCCAAGCGATCAGCAACACGGCCTCGCGCTCCAGTTCGGTCAACCTGGAGAGCGCCTGCACCAGCAGCTGGCGATCGGCGAATCGATCGCTGCCGTCGTCGTCGGCGCCTGAGCCTCCCGCCGCGATCCGGTCAAACAACGCCTCGCGGCGACCCTGTGCGCGTCGCTGCGCAGCGAGCGTCCGACGAGCCACGCCAAGCAACCACGGCAGCTGCCGAACCGGAACATCATCAAATCGCCGCCACGCGATCTCAAACGTCCGCGAAAGGGCGTCCTGAGCGCTCTCACGATCGGTACGGCTCAGCAGATACGCCGCGACGCGATCGTGATGCTGACTGTAAAGGCGCTCAAACCGCCGCTCATCAGACTCTTCGAACACCTGGACTCCTGATCGCTGTCAGAAGAGAAGTGCCCGGCACCGCCCAAATTGTTACGGCGAGCACGGCATCGGCACCCCTTCCGGCCGCCGACCGGCGAACCTCCGGGAATCCTCGCTGCCGCGTCGAGTCAGTCGCCGGGCGACGCGGAAGCCAGGACATCGTTGCCACTCCGGCGACCAAGCGGCGGCGAGCAGTAGGTTTCTCACGAGGCTCAGACCCGAGTCGAGCGGGACACGTGATCCAGGCGACCGCGCTGAGGTCCTCGGACACCCGCGCCACCACCTAACCCCAACCATTCAGGAGTACAGCGTGCACATCACCCGCAGCAGCATCGAGACGCAGAAGGGCCCGGCCGACTGGTTCACCGGCGACGTATACATCGACGAAGTCGCCGCCCCCGCCGGCACTTCGACGTTCGCCGCCGCGAACGTTCACTTCACGCCGGGCGCTAGGACCGCCTGGCACACTCACCCGCACGGCCAGACGATCTTCGTCACCGAAGGTGTCGGCCGGTGCCAGCGCGAGGGCGCCCCGATCGAGGAAATCCGTCCCGGCGACCGAGTCTTCTTCGAACCCAGTGAGAAACATTGGCACGGCGCCGCCGCCGACCGGTTCATGGTTCATATCGCCATACATCAAACCGACCAGAACGGCAACCCGGTCACCTGGGGTGAGCACGTCACCGACGAGCAGTACTCGGGCGCGCCTCGATGACCCGGAGAACGAGAACTTCGCGTTGAGCAACCCGTCGCCAAACGGTGACCAAACCGATCAGGAATCGAGAAGCGCGGTCACTGAGAAGCACCTAGAGTGGCCCGCATGAACATCACCATTCACTCGAGCATGCTTCCCCAGGACGATCCGGCCGCAGCCCTGGCCTTCTATCGCGAGACGCTCGGCTTCGAGGTCCGCAACGACGTCGAATACGGCGGGATGCATTGGATCACCGTCGGTCCCAGCGACCAGCCCGACACGTCGATCGTCCTGTATCCGCCGGCCGCCACCCCCGGCATCACCGACGATGAGCGCCGCGTCATCGCCGAGATGATGGCCAAGGGGACCTATGCCAGCGTCAACCTGGCCACCACCGACGTCGACGGCACATTCGAGCGGCTCCAGGCCAGCGATGCCGAAGTGGTCCAGGAGCCGATCGATCAGCCGTACGGGATCCGCGATTGCGCCTTCCGCGATCCCACGGGCAACCTGATCCGCATTCAGGAGCTGCATTGAACCGTCCGCAATGGCCGACATGACCAGCTGCACAGCATGACGAGGTCCGTATGAGCACGAAGACGCAGCAGTCCGCCCAAGAGAGAACCGTCCGCAAGGAGCGCGTCATGCCCTACAGCGTGGATTTCAACGATGTCTCGACCGTCGGTCTGGAGTCGTCGCCGGTGGCGGCCGCGCTTGCTGGTTTGCGTGCACACGAGGCCCGCTACTTCAAGAACAAGTACGACCACGTCTTCACGGTGGAGCCTGCGAGCGACGCCAAGACGACCATCGACTGGGTGCACCGGATCCTCAAGGATGAACGCGACATCGTGATCTCGTCTCCCCCTCTCGAGGCCTCGGGCTTTCAGGTCGAGAACATCCGAATTGCCTACGTTTTCTACGAGAGCGGCCTGTCGATCAACGTGATGTACACCATCGACGAGCACGGCAAGCGGGCGGTCGGGTTCAAGCTCTCCGAAGGGATGGAAATCCCCGCGGAGCTCGCCTCGCGCTTTAAGTTCGCGAGGCAGAAGTCGAAACTGGCCGGCACGATTCGCGGTTCGTACTTCGCCTTCAAGAACGATTACTGACCCCGGACTCGGCTCGCGCCCGGCAGCCGCGATGAGTTTCCAGCCCCCGACCGGTCCGCACCGATAGACCCCCGATCGATGGAGGCGACCGCATGACCACTCCGCTCGGCGCAGCGCACGCTATTACCAAGATCCCCGCGCAGGACCTCGACCGGGCGCGGCGCTTCTACCGCGACCGCCTCGGCCTCGAGCCGGTCGAGGAACGCACCGGTGGTCTGCGATACCTGTGCGGCACCACGGAGTTCCACATCTTCGCGTCATCGGGCGCGGCCTCGGGCCGCTCGACCCAGATGGCCTTCGAGGTCGAGGACGTAGACCGGGCCGTCGCCGACCTGCGGGCGCGCGGCCTGGAGTTCGTGACCTTCGACATGCCCGGCTTCGAGGTGAGCGACCAGATCGTCGTGGCGCCTGACAACTACCCGAGCAAGGGCCCGGGCGAGCGTGGCGCGTTCTTCTTTGACAGCGAGGGCAACCTGATCGGGCTCGCTCAGCCCACTCGATAGGGGAGCTTGCGAACGGTGGGCAGGAGGACGGCGCCCGCCCTCCTGCCCGCAGGTGGTGGTTCAGCTCGGCGTCGGCGCGGCGCTGATCTCGTTCGTGTAGTGGCCGGCGTTGATGTCGTCGAGCAACCCGGGGTGTGTGGGGTGCCAGTCGTAGGTCGCGCGGGTGAGCTCGCTTGAGGCCGGCAGGTCGAGCGCGAAGAACGCGCCTAGGAATCCGAAGTGAGCCGTCGCCTGGCCCGGCTCGACGCTCTGTGTCGGTACTCCGAGCCCCCGCCCGATCGCCTCGGCGATCTCCCGCGTCGGGATCCCCTCCTCGGCGACCGAGTTCAGGACGGCTCCGGCCGGTGCCTGGGTGAGCGCTTTGAGGTAGAGCGGAGCGGCGTCCAAAACGTGGACCGCCGGCCACCGGTTCGCGCCGTCGCCGACATAGCCGGACACGCCGGACTTCCTGGCGATCTGGGTGAGGATCGCGATGAATCCATGGTCGCCGTCGCCGTGGACGCTCGGCGGATGCCGGACTGACGACACCCTGATTCCCTTAGCTGCCATCTCGACGCGGGCGTACTCGGATGCCGCTCGTGGGTGGGCGTCATTTGCCGGCAGATCGGTCTCGGTGGCGAGCTGCCCGGGTTTCCCCAACCCGGTTCCCGACGAGAACACGAGCGGCCTGTCCGTTGCCTCGAGGACCTCGGCGAACGCTTCGATCGCCCGTTGGTTGAGGTCAGCAGCCTCCGCGAGCCGGTTGAAGTCGTCGTGGTTGTAAGCCGTGTGGATGACGCCGTCGGCGGCCGCGGCCTGCGCCTTCAGGGTGCCGAGGTCCTCCAGCGTGCCGCGGACGGCCTCGATCCCCCTGTCGTGCAACTTCGCTGCGGACTGCTCTGAGCGCGCGAGACCGGTGACGTCGTGACCGGCTTCGAGCAGCTCGGTGATGACGGCGGACCCGATCCAGCCGGTCGCGCCGGTGACGAATACGTGCATTGCGGAATGCCTCCTGGGGTGTGATCTCCTACGGCTATGTCAGCCGCTGACATCACCTTACCACACTTATGTCAGATTCTGACATCAACTACGATGCGCCGATGGTCAGATGGGAGCCCGATAGCCGCGGACGGCTCGAGCAGGCCGCGCTCACGATGTTCGGGGAGCTCGGCTACGAGGAAACGACGGTCGCTGCGATCGCCGAACGCGCCGGCGTGACCGAGCGGACGTTCTTTCGCCACTTCACGGACAAACGCGAGGTGCTGTTCGGCGGCGGCTCCGTGCTAGAGGACACGATCGTTGCCGCTGTCCAGGCGGCGGGGCCTGAGCTTTTCCCGCTGCCGGCGGTTGCCGAGGGGTTCGCCGCCGCCGGGGAGCTGCTGCAGGGACGCCGTCAGTTCGCGCTGGCGCGCAGCGCGATCATCGCCGCCAACCCCTCGCTGCAGGAACGCGAGCTGATCAAGCTGGCGTCGATCGCGGGCGCCGTCGGCGAGACGTTGCGAGGGCGGGGGGTAAGCGACCCGGACGCGGACCTCGTCGCCCAGCTCGGCGTCGCTGCGTTCCGCGTCGCGTTCGGCCAGTGGGTCGCGACGCCGGACGCGCCGCCCCTATCGCAGCTGATCGACGACGCGTTCGGGCGAATGACGGCATTGGCGCGGTGAGCGCTTCAGTCAGCTAGGTCGTCGCCTGAGGCGGCCGCTGCCGTGGCAGCTCACCGGCGGAAGAGGACAGCCGCCGGGCTTGACAGAGCCGAGGCCATGGCGTGCTCGAGCGTCGGTTGGTCGCTGGCTGCGGGCCTTGAGGAGGCGTAGGCTGCCGGCAGGCGCGATGAACCGCGTCGGACGAACCCCTGATCAGTGGAGGTATCGACGTGATCGTCATGTTTTCCGCCCGCCGCCTGAAGCCGGGCGCATGGGAGCAATTCCGACGCGCCTGGGATCCCGGCGACTCCATGCCACCCGGCTTCCAGCGAGCCTTTCACGCGCGCAACATCCGCGATCAGGACGAGGTGATCTCGTTCGGGCTATTCGAGATGACCAAGGACGAGTACCACCACTGGCGCGCTGAGGCTGATGCCGAGGAGATGAAGCGAGTCGATCATCTCTCGGCGTTCGTTGAGAGCGAGGCTGTGGCCGGCGTCTATGAGGTGATCGACACAGTGCAGGAGTAGCCGTCGGGCCCTGGAGGGGCCGGTCGGGCCTAGTATCGGACGGCAGGGAGATCGCGTTCGGCCCGTCGCGCTGCGGCCACTCCCGAGATCTTGGCGGTCCCTCGATTCGCGTCCGCCGCAACGTTTCCGCTCGCCGAGGGTTAAGGCCATCGCAGACGAAACCCGAGAGCGCGCCTGCCGCGCTTCGGACCAGACGCCCTGAAAAACCAGCGGCTGTGCCTTCTCGTCCGGCCCCCGCGGGGCGAGCACGACGGGGTCCAGTCTCAGGGCTGGCAATCGTCCCCTAACCATTGCGAGGCTATGAAACGCTGCTTGTCATCAATCCTGCTTGTGCTGGCACTGGCGGTCCCCGCCTCTGCAACCGCGACTACGTTCGGCGCGGAGATCGGCAGCGATTTCGTCAGTCAGGGCTGGGGTGCCTGGTCGCCTGCGCGGGTGATGCGTTCACTGAACGCCCTCTATGCAGCGGGCGGTCGCGTGGGGCGTGCCGACTCCGACTGGGCGGGAGCCGAGCCGCACGCCCCGGTGCATGGACGCCATACCTATCGATGGAGCTACGACGACATGATGGTCGGCGAGATGGCGCAAGCCCACCTGCGCTTGGAGCCGACCCTGCAATTCGCGCCGAAGTGGGCGGAGGCGCATCGGCCGAACGTGCTGAACCTGTCCACCGGGAGATTTGTCGTGCCGCTCCCGCCGGCCAAGAACTCGAATTTTGCGGCCTACGCCAGTGCGTTCATGCGACGCTACGGCGCCCACGGCTCATTCTGGGCCGCCAACGGGTCCCTCCCCTACCTCCCCGTAACCAATGTGGAGGTGTGGAACGAGCCCGATAACACGCACAACTGGGGCCCGCAGCTCAACCTGAGGGACTACGCGAGCATGTACGAGGCCGTCCGATCCGCTGTGCATCGCGTAAACCGGGGCGCACGCGTTATGACCGGCGGCTTGGCGTGGACGCAGAGCTCGTTGCCCCGACTGCTCAGAGCGTTCAGCGGAAAGCCGATAGACGCGGTGGCGTTCCATCCCTATGCCGCCACGCCCAACGGGACGGTCTCGCTGGCGCGCTTCGCGCTGGCCGAGATGCGCAGGTATGGGCGGGGTTCCACGCCGCTGCTGGCCAATGAGTACGGATGGACGTCGGACCGTCGCACCTGGGGCTCCACCAGGCCTCAGCACGTCAAGCCATACGTCTTCCAGGCGCTGGTCGGCCTGTCCAAGCTAGGGCTTGCCCAGATCCTCCCGTTTCAATGGACATACGCATCGTGGGGCCTCAGCGGCGGCTCGTTTGCGCAGGCGGTCGCCCGAGTCACCCACCACCGCTGAGCCGGCGCAGCTCGAAAGTCGGCTCGGCGCCGTCGTCTCGGCCGACGCGGTCGGGGAGCCCAAAGCGCTCAAAGGCGCCGGTCAGCCGTCCCCGATCGATCGGCTGCTCCGGGAAGCGGGCGTAGGCGCGTGGCTCGGCGGCGTCGATCGAGCGCACGATGAAAGCCGTCACGTCGCTGACGAGGCCGCCCCGCAGGCTGAGCACGTTCAGCGCGAACGGCAGATATGCACCGGTGGGGTCGTCCCACGCGTAGAAGGCGAGCGCCGGTTGGGCGTTGGCGCGCGTCAACACGGCCTGCCAGCGCCACGCTCCCGACAGAGAGGATCGGCGGGCCCAGCCAGCGATCGTCTCTCGTGGCGTGTACCAGGTGGCCAGCGGGGGCATCGCGAACGTGGCGTCCTCCACGAGCAGCGCGGAGAATGCGTCCACATCGCAGCGCTCCCAGGCGTCGACGTAGCGGTCGACCAGGCGGCGCAGCCCGTCGTCACCCAGCGCCCTCAGGGTTGCCTGCTGCGTGCGAGCCGGAACGCGGGCCACGACGCCGGCGCGGGCGCGCTGAAGCGCGCTGTTGACCGACGCGACCGTCGTCTGGAGCATCGTCGCTGCCTCCTGAGCGGTGAAGCCCAGGACCTCGCGCAGGATCAGCACGGCGCGCTGGTTGGCGCCCAGGTGCTGCAGCGCGGCGACGAACGCGAGCTCGACGCCCTCGCGCTGCTCATAGCTGGCCTCGGGTGCCGCCCGCCCCGCCGCGAGGCCGACGGTTTCGTCCGGATACGGCTCGAGCCAGATCGACTCGGCGATCGGCGTCCCCGGCGGGGTGTGGGGCTCGGCCGCCGGACCGAAGTCGTGCGGGAGCATTCGCCGGCGCCGCCGTCCCAGCTCGGTCAGGCAGACGTTGGTGGCAATCGTGTATAGCCACGATCGGGCCGAGCTCGCGTCCCGCAACCCAGCCGCGCCGCGCCACGCGCGCAGCAGCGTCTCCTGCAGCGCGTCGTCGGCGTCGTGCACCGAGCCGAGCATCCGGTAGCAATGTGCGTGGAGCTCCGCTCGGTGCAACTCGACAAGATCCGCGAAGTCGCGGTCTTGTGGGGGATGTGCGGAGGTCAGGACTGCTCGACCACCATCAGGGAGTGGCCCGTCGGATCCCGGAACCAGAACATCGGCGGCACGGGGTCGCCCATTCGCGAGACCTCGGCGTCGACGTCCACCCCGCGTGCCTTCAGCTCGGCGTGGGTGGCATCGATGTCGTCGGTGGTCAGCGTGATCCCGGTCTCGGCGGGCTTGGCCTCCTGCCCCTGCGGCGGGGGGGCCAGCGCGATTCCGGTGGTGCCCTGAGGCGGGTACACCTCCACCCACCGGTAGCCGCCACCAAACGGCTCGTCGGCGCGCTTCTCGAACCCGATCGACTCGTAGAACGCGATCGCGCGGTCCTGGTCAGGCGTCGGAATGCAGACCAGACTGATCTGGCCGATCCGCGTTGACGTGGTACTCATCCGGCATCCTCCTGGCGTTGTGGTTACAGATCCTGAGACCCACCCCAGGGCGAAAACTAATCGCAGCGGGGCGCCGGCATGGGATGGCGATCAGGTCCTTCCCGTTGGCGTGAAGGCGAACGTGAACATGCGGTCGGCGTCGATCCGTGCGTAGACCGGGCCGGAATCAAGGAATTCCTCCCACTCCGCCCCGTAGCGCGGCGTGTAGACCTCCAGCAGCGTTCGCCGCAGGCCCGCGCCCGCCTCGGCGCCCACATCCACCGGGACCGCTCGGCCGTGGACCGTTATCGCGAGCTCCTCGCCGGGAATATGGGTGGCGCTCACCTGCGGCCGACGTCGGATATGTCGAAAGCGAACCGACTCGGGGCTCGAACCGAAATGAAACGAGCCGCGATAGAAGATCCCGTCCACCGGTCCGAGGATGGGACGACAGTCGCCGGTCACCGTGCCCAGTGTGAGCAGGCACATTCCCTGCAGACGCTGGCTCACTGCCTCAGCGGTGAGTCGCCGTTCCGGCGTGTGGATGCTGAGCAGATGCGCGCCGGCCCCCGCATAGCTGCGGTCCAGCAGCTCCTGCAGCGCTTCGATGTCAGCCGGGGACTCGTGCACGTTCGGGACGGATGATGCCTCAAACCCGCCGCCCGCCGACGTGTCGCCGGTGCCCGCTGGAGGGAGCCCCGTAGGCCCATAATGAATCGGGTCCAGGTCCGGAGGAGTCAAGACCGAGTCAGTGACAGCGACAGCGACAGCGAGCCACGAATCGAGGAGCGATGGCCGAGAAGATCAATCTCACCGAGAAGCTGGCATTGCTCGACGGCGTATATCAGCCCGGCATCGTCGGCTATCTCAATGACTACAAGCTGCAGGTCGTCAGGGTCAAGGGACCATTTGTATGGCACAAGCACGACGAGACCGACGACTTCTTCATGGTGCTCAGCGGACGGCTGACGATCCACCTTCGCGATCGCGACATTGAGCTTGACCCGGGCGAGGTGTTCGTCGTCCCTCGAGGCGTCGAGCACTGCCCCGATGCCGAGCTGGAGACCGAAGTCCTCCTGATCGAGCCGGTGCAGACCGTCAACACCGGCGACGCCGGCGGGGAGATGACCATCGAGCCAAGACTGCTTTAGTGCCGGACCGGGGCCACCACTGCGTGCCGATCCCGGGGCGCGGCGTTCAGCTGTTGCGGGCCATGAACCGCCGGATCAGATCGATCAGCTTGGGTTGATCGCGCGGGGCGAGATGCCCGGTGTTCAGGGCCTCCACGGAGGTCAGCCCGCCACCGGTGCGGGTGTAGCCGAGAACCACTCCGTCGCTCCTCCATCGCTGGCGTCCCGCTGCGCGGTAGCGGCCGGCGCCTGACCATCGCAGGGTGGCCAGCCACTTCCGGGTGCCGAGGAAGTTCGCGTCCTTGGCGTCGTTGAGCCCGGATATGACCATGACCGGAAGGTGTCGGGCGAGCAGCTCGCCGACGACGCCGCCGTAGGGGTCCATGACCCCTCGGGCGTAGCGCCGGCTGATCTCGTCGGATCCCAGTGAGAACTTGCCCCCGGGCCGGGCGTGGATCGCCGCGCGGACATCGAAACGATTCAGATAGGTCTCGATCGGCGTGTAGTTGATGTCGCCGGTCATGCCGATGTTCCCGAGCCAGCGCCCACTCATCGCGGCGATCTTGTCCTGAATCGACTGGCAGACGCGCCCCGCGCGCAGCGACGACGGTGGTCCGCCCCGCATGGCGCGCCGGCAGCGGGCGAAGTCGCGGTCGAGTACGACCTTCTGAGCAGCGCTGATCAGGCCGTGCGTCAGCGCATACGCAGCGGTTGTGGAGACCTGAAGCTCGGGATCGACCCAGCCGTCGAGGATGATGATCCCGCGCAGGTTGATGTGCTGCTCGCCGCGCTGGTTGGCATCCAGGATCTCCCTGGCGAGTAGCGGCACGTATGTGCCCCCGTACGACTCGCCGGAGAGGAACAAGGGGCTGTGCTGCAGTCCGCGTCGATTGATCACGTGGCCCAGCGCCATGTGCAGCTGCTCGATCCCCTGATCCAGATTCCGCGCGTAGTGGCCTCCGATCGGGGACGACAGCCCTACGCCGAGTGGATGGTCGAAAACGAGGTAGTTCGCCGCCTTGCTCCAGGAATCGGGATTCGCCACGATGCCACCCGACGGATCAAGCTTGTATGGCCCGTTCTCGGAGAAGAAGCCGTACATGCTGCTCGCACCCGGCCCTCCGTTGGTCCAGTACAGCGTTGGACGGCTTTGATAATCGCGGGCCTGTCCGACCAGCCAGTAGAACAGACCAGGCTGGTGGGAGCACTGTATGTCGGGGCATTCACCCGCGCTGACCGAGGCATAGCCGGCGAACTGTGGTTGCGCCAACGCGCCGAGCGTTGGCAGGGCCGTGACCCGGTCGGCGTCAGCGACGACTGCGGGCGACGCGGACGCGATGTAGGCACTCAGCGCTGCACTCAGCGCGAGCGCCACCAGCGCAAATCTCAAGGCAAGTCGCACTGCTACCTCCCTTTTGGCCGTCGACCCCTCCCGGCAGGTACCGGGTCGGACGCGAGCCCCCATCTGCGACGACCGCGAAACCGACGCTAACGCGCCCGGGGCGAGAATTCAATCGCCGACGGTCAAGGCGTCCGCCGAATCCTGGATACTTCACACGGTGGTTGAGGATCTCGTGGGCATCTGGAGCGGTGGATGTCTGTGCGAAGCGGTGCGCTATCAGGGGCACGGCCCGCTGCGCGACGTGGTCAACTGCCACTGTCAGCGATGCCGGCGCACCCATGGTCACGTCGGGGCCTACACCGAAGCGCCGTGGCGGGATCTGACGCTGCTGGAGGACCGTGGGTTGCGATGGTATGTCGCAGACCGACGGGAGCGCGGGTTCTGTCAGGAGTGCGGCTCGAGCCTGTTCTGGCAGCGAACCGGCTCCGAAACCGTGTCGATCGCCGCGGGCACGCTCGACCCGCCGACCGGCCTCAGCACGGCGGCCCACATCTTCGTCGCCAGCCGCGGTGACTACTACGAGCTCACCGATGACCTCCCGCGGCATGCCGCGAGTGAACCGGCTCAGCCGCGCGGTGACGTCGGGTAGGTTCAAGCATGGGCCAGGAGCTGCGCAACCCGCTGTTCGCCCGCTTCTTTCATCGCTTCTGCGGCCGCGACCGCGGCCAGGGCGAGCGTGAGCTTCGGCGAGAACTGCTGGCCGGGGCGAGCGGACGAGTTGTCGAGGTCGGCGCCGGCAACGGCATCAACTTCGAGCACTATCCAGTCAGCGTCAGCGAGCTGATCGCCGTCGAGCCTGAGCCGTACCTGCGTGGCCGGGCCGAGAAGGCCGCCGGCGACGCCCCCGTCGCGGTGCAGGTCGTGTCCGGCGTAGCCGCCTCGCTCGAGCTGGCGCCGGAGTCAGTCGATGTCGTGGTCGTGTGCGGTGTGCTCTGCTCGGTCCCCGATCAGGGCGAGGCGCTCGCCGAGTTTCGCCGGGTGCTCCGCCCCGGGGGGGAGCTGCGCTTCTACGAGCACGTGCGCTCGCGACGGCCTGGGTTTGCTCGCTGGCAGCGATGGGTGGACTCGGCCTGGTCTCGGATGATGGGCGGCTGCCACACCGATCGCGATACGCTGGCCGCGATTGCGGGGGCCGGCTTCCGGCTTGAACGCTGCCGCGGATTCGGCTTCCCGTCGGGAGCGCGCGCGTATCCGGTGGCGCCTCGGGTGCTCGGCCTCGCCGTGGCCGACTAGCCACGGGACACCAGGACTCCGTTACGCCGGCCGGGCGGACCCGGCGCCGGGGTCAGCCTGTCGTGCCCAGCGATGCCCGCAGAGCCGCGAGGTCCGGCGCTCCGAACACGACCCGGTTTCGCGTCGCGACATACACGAGATCGAGGTCAACTCCGGCGCGAGCGATCTTGCGGGTCAGGTCGGCCAGCACGCCTGGTTGATCGTGGACGTCAACCACGACGACCTCGCGCTCGCGGGTTACCGCGAGATGCGAGATCGCCAGTGAATGCTTCGCGGCCTCCGCGTGCGGGACGAGGATATGGAGCTCGGCTCGCTCACCGGACCCGATGCACGTGGCGGCAGCGATATTCACGCCGGCATCGCTGATCGCGGCCGCCACCTGCGCCAGCGCCCCGGGTGTGTTCTCGATTTCGATGACCAGGTCGAATGCCATCTGCCCGATGCGAAGGCAGCCTACTATTCGCGCATCCGCCGGGCACGCGGGTTCCTGAGCAGACTGGGTGACGTAGCGAAGACCGCGGTGGCCAGCTTTCGCGCCGCTTCGCCCTGACCATGAGCCTCCCCGTCCAGTAGTTGCGCCGGCATCGCCGGCGGCTGATACGGTGGCAATGTGAACGGCCTGGTCGAGGGGCAGAGACGGGTGCCCTATTTGCGGTACGGGCGGGTGGAGGGGCGCTAGGCGTGCCCTGTCTGCGCTACGGGCCGGCCGAGGAGTAGACGCGGTGCCCTATCTGCGGTGCGTGGCGTGCGGTGTTCTGAGCTACGCGCCTCGTAACGCTCACGGTGTGACGTGTCCCGAGTGCGGGATACCAGTCGCCCGGACCGAAGACGCGAGCAGTCACGTCGCCGCCGATAGCAACTGGCGGCTGGATCAGCTGCTGCGCATGACGCGCAACCTGCTTGACACTGACGTCGCCATCTTGACCCAGATCCGCGACGGACGCGAGATCGCACAGCGAGTCGACGGACTGTGGCCGGGACAGGCGTCGTTCCAGGATGCCTCGCTCCCACTCGAGCACACCTTCTGCCAGCGGATGCTCGACGGCCGGATCGGCAACTACATCCGCGACGCCGTGACCGATGACCGGGTGAACGACCTTTCGATGGCCCGCGAGCTCGGCGTACGTGCCTGGCTCGGCGTGCCGATTGCGCTCTCGGACATGCGGCTCTACGTGCTCTGCTGCCTGGCCGCTGAATCGCGGCCCAGTATCGGCGAACGCGAGGTTCGCCTGCTCGCCGGCCTGGCCGAGTCGGTGCGGGCCGAGCTGCATGTCAGCCCTTCCGCGGACGCATAGAAGAAACTCCGGATCCTGCAGCGCCGCAGCTACGTGCCCACTGAACCCGCACCGATCACCCTGGCGGAAATCGTCCGCCGAGCCGCCGAGGTGGTCGATCCCGACGACAACGACGCGATCATCGGTGATTTCGAGCTCGCGTTCGAGGACGCCGACGAGCCCGTGCGGGCGCTCGACGACATCGAAGCCCGGGTGGCCACGGTGCTCGCCGACCTTGACCCGGCGGTCCAGAACGGATCCCTCTCGATGGCGGCGGCGATCACCACCTACCTGAGCTTCCGGCGCGATGAGCTCGACGCTGAGCCGGCCGAGCTCATGCAGCTGGCGGCTCGGGCGGAATGGGCCGGCGATCCGCCCGACGCAGTCCGAGACTGGCTCGCCGACCGCGGACTTTCGCTCTAGCCGTCGGCGCCGACATCGGCAGGCCGGTCTGGATCTCCAGCAACCGGCGCTGCGCCTGGTCGAGCTCCGACCAGATCTCGGACGCCCGGTGGACGCTGCGCCGCAGGCGCGAATTCCGTGTGGTGCTCATGGTCTGGCTCCTTTCCGGGGATTCGGGACCCCTTGTGGAGAAGCGGCTGCCTCTCCGTTCATCTAGGAACCAGTCTCGACTAAGCCCCCGGTCGCCACATCGGCAGATCGCCGTCGATTCTCAGGGCCGGGGCCTTAGTCACGCGCGCCGAACGACTTAGCCTCCGTTTCGGCCGGTTGGTGGCCTGATGGGGAAATTCCTCATCGGCCCATCACTCCGAGTTCGTCTGGTCCAGTCCCCTGCGCACCTCGGCAGCGAGCGTGTAGGCGTCGCCGGTCTTGAGCATGTGCGCGAAGTACAGCTGCGGCGTCTCGTCGGTCTCCTGGTTGTACAGGCAACCCACGAACCAACCCTGTCTGCGCATCAATGACACCACCGGCTGCACCTCTGGTCCGATCATCCCGAAGTCCGGCGCGGCCGCGGCTTTGTCGCCCGTCGTGCTGAGCGGCTTGAACTCGATGCCGGTCGCGATGTTGGCTTCGGGTGAGACCTGGACGCCGTCGATGACGATCTGATCCTTGCGCGAGACGTTCACCGTCACAACGCCCTCGTCTCCGATCGATGCCTGTCCGTGCAGGATCTGTCCGAGCAGCTTGGCATTGAGCGGAGAGGTTGGGTGGGCCGGCGGTGCCTGGGGCAGCGGGGTCGATGTGACCTTGATCGCCCGGTGAATGCCCTCGGCGATCGTGAGCGGATTACCCAGCGCGCGGAAATGGATGAACCACACGTTCGGGCGCATCTCGATGTAGTGCTGGTGAAAGGCCTGGAAGACGATCCCCTTGGCGACCAGCGCGTCGATGAAGGGCTGTGTCTCGGCCGGCCTGAGGGGCAGGTCGCCGTTGAAGAACGCCAGGTTCTGGCCCAGCGGCTGGAAGGTGAGGCTGCCGTCGAGCTCGAACGCCGGCGTGAACGTGACTCCGATCGGCCCCGCCACGTTGCCCATGTCCTTGCGCTCGATGTCGATGACCAGCACTCCGTTGGAAACCGTCCCCTGCGCCTGGACGATCGATTCGATCTGCTTGACCGGCAGCGTGCCGCTCTGGGTCAGGGGGGGACGCGTGGCAGCGCCGGCCGCCATCGGACTGGCCGCCGACAGCAATCCTCCGGCCGCCACGCCACCTCCCAGGGCCAGTGCCTGGCGACGACTGATACGGGTGCTGACATCGGGAATGGCCATAGCGCCTCCAGGGCGGACGTTCGATCAGGTCGGGTCCGGTCCGTTGTGCGATCTACCCGACGGTCCGCGGGACAAACGAGATCGTGAGTAACTTCTCAGGGCAAGCTGCCAGCATCCATCGCATGACGACGTTTGAGCTGGAGACTCGACACGGGCCAGCGCGGGTGCATCTGCGCGCGGCGCCCGGCGCGCGGGCGGCGCTGATCCTCGGGCATGGGGCGGGCGGGGGCGTGGGGGCGGGCGACCTGCAGGCGGCCGCCGAGGCGGCGGCCGCGGAGCGGTTCACGGTCGCACTCGTCGAGCAGCCGTACAGGGTCGCCGGCCGTCGTTCTCCCGCTCCCGCCCCCCGGCTTGACAGCGCCTGGCTCGAAGTGATCGAGCACCTGGCCGCGAAACCGCTGAACGAGCTGCCGCTGGTGGTCGGAGGCCGATCGCTGGGGGCTCGGGTCGCCTGTCGCACAGCGGCCGCGGTGGGCGCGATCGCCGTCCTGTGCCTCGCCTTCCCGCTCCTGCCGCCGCGACGCTCCGCGGCCAGAACGCCACCGGTGAGCCGGCTCGGCGAACTCGACGCGGTGAACGTGCCGACGCTCGTGGTGCAGGGCACTCGGGACCAGTTCGGCGTCCCGCCCGGTGGCGCGAATCGAACGGTGATAGAGGTCGCGGGAGATCACAGCCTACGCTCGGACCTGGCCGCGGTCGGTGTCGCAGTCCAGCGCTGGCTGGCGACTCTGCCCGGCGCCGGTGCCACCTGAACGGCTGGGCGGGACGACGCGTGAGCCGGTCCGATGCGATGCAGGCGCGTAGACGCTGGGGGTGGCTGCTCGCGGTCGTAGCGGCGACGGTGACGCTTGCCGGGTGTGGCGCGAGCGCGGCTCACCAGGGGCCCGTCCAGCGGGTCGCCTCTCCCGTCGTCAGGCTGGCGCACGGGGGCCCGGCTCATATCGCGGTGCTGGTGATGGAGAACGAGGAGTACGGGGACATCATCGGCTCACGCGCCACGCCCTACATCAATCAGCTGGCCCGCCGCTCGGCGCTGGCCACGTCGATGTACGCCACGACACATCCCTCGCTGCCGAATTACCTCGCGCTGACCGGAGGGTCCTCGTTCGGGATAACCAACGATTGCACCGACTGCTCGGTGCGGGCCACCAGCCTGGTGGATCAATTCCAACGAGCCGGCATCTCCTGGAAGGCATACATGGAGGATCTGCCCCATCCCTGCTTCGCCGGGCCAGGGGCCGCCGGCTATGCCAAGAAGCACGATCCCTTCATGTACTACACGCGGGTGGCCCACCACGCATCGTGGTGCGGGCACGTCGTCGCGCTCACCGAACTCGCCGCCGACGAACGGGGGCATGCGCTGCCCCGGTTCATCTGGATCACCCCGAATCTGTGTCACGACATGCATGACTGCGACCCGGCCGCCGGTGACCGCTTCCTGGCCCGCTTGCTGCCAACCCTGCTGGCCTCCCTGGGACCGCGTGGCCTGCTGGTGCTGACCTGGGACGAGGGCTCAAGTGACAACGGCTGCTGCCGGCTGGCCACCGGTGGACACATCGCGACGATCCTCTCCGGGCCCGGCGCCAGGCGGGGTGCGTCGCTGCACACGCCGGTCGATCAGTACTCGATCCTGCAGACGATCGAGGACCTGCTCGGGCTGGCGCGGCTGCGTGGGGCGAGCTGCTCCTGCACGCCCACGCTGGCGCCACTGCTGGCGGGCACGGGCAGAGTCACCTCGGGTGGTTAGGACGAGCGCAACGCGTCGTGCACCGGGTCCTCGGCGCCTTGCACCGACCCGTCCGCGAGTTCCAGCGCCGGCCCGAAGCTGATCCGCATCAGCGCCCCGCCCCCCTCGGCGTTCTCGGCCACGACGAATCCCCCGTGGGCCTCGGCGGCCTGGCGAACGATCGCCAGGCCGAGTCCCGACCCGGGCTTGGCGCGCGCTTCCCGGGCCCGGTGAAAGCGGTCGAAGACGAATGGGAGGTCCTGCACCTGAAAGCCCGGCCCGTGGTCGCGGACCGTCAGGGTCCCCCCGCGCAACCCGACCTCGATGGTCCCGTCGGCGGGACTCCACTTGGCGGCGTTGTCGAGCAGATTGGCCACCGCCCGAGCGATGCGGTCACCCTCGCCGTGAACCAGCGTCGGCTCGAGAATCGCGTCAACCCGGAGCTGCGGCGCGCGACGGCGCGTACGGTCGACCGCGACCGCGACGATCTCGTCGACGCGCACGTCACCGGGCTCACCCTGCTGCTTCGTCCCGCGGGCCAGCTCGACCACGTCGGCCACCAGCGCCGTGAGCTCGTCGAGCTCGTCGATGACGTCGGCTCGGAGGGCCTCGCGATCCTCCGCGGAAAGCATCTCCTCGTCGCGCATCAGCTGAAGGTTGGCGCGGATGGTGGCGATCGGGGTGCGCAGCTCATGTGAGGCGTCGGCGACCAGATTGCGCTGGGCCTGCACGGAGCTGTCCAGGGCGTCGAGGGTGCGGTTGAACGTCTGCGCCAGCCGCGAGAGCTCATCGCCCCCGTGCACGTCGACCCGATCCTGGTCAAGCCGCTCCGGGGCGGCGGCGATCGCCTCGGTCTGGCGCGTGAAGCGAGCGATCGGCGCCAGCGCGGTGCGCGCCACCAGCAGCCCCAGCAGCCCCGCCAGCAGGACGCCGCCGGCGGCGATCAGGAGCAGCAGCAGCATCTGGCGCGTCAGCGCCTGGGTTACGTCCCTGAGCGGGAGCGCCACCAGCAGCGCCCCGCGCCAGCCGATGCCGGTGGCCAGGACTCGGATCGAGGTGCCCCCGACGTGCATCTCAGCGAAATACTGGCCGCGCCCTCGCGCGGCGATCGCCCTGGCGCGCGAGTCAGCCGGGATGCTGTACTTCTGGCCGCGCGGCACGTAGATGCCGCCGTCACGTTTGACGAGCGTCAGGGTCCCGGCCGCTCCACCGAAGGCCGGGCCGCCGCGGTCGTCCAGACCGAGGCCCTCGTCGTGGTCGTCGGGGTCACGGGAGGAGGCGCCACCGGCACTGGAGCCCAGCCCCGATCCGGCTTGCGGGCCGCCGCCCGGGCCCTCGCCGCTCGGCTGGCCGTGAGGGGAGAGACCGGCTCGGCCCAGAACGCCGGCCGACAGGCTCTGCAGCGTCTGGTCGAGCTGGCCCTCGAGCTCCGAGCGAGTCCCGGCATAGGCTGAGAACGCCACCGCGATCACCGCCAGCGCCACCGCCAGGCCGGAGGCCAGACCCATGCGGACGCGCAGGCTCATGCGGTCTCCGCGGGCTCCCGTAGCGCGTACCCGACCCCACGCACGGTGTGGATGAGCGGCCTTGCGCCGGCTTCCTCGAGCTTGCGGCGCAGGTAGCCCACGTACACCCGCAGCGCGTTGGAGGTGGGGCCGAAGTCGTAGCCCCAGACGCGGTCATAGATCATGCTGTGCGGCAG
Source organism: uncultured Solirubrobacterales bacterium (assembly GCA_963792735.1). GTDB lineage: Bacteria > Actinomycetota > Thermoleophilia > Solirubrobacterales > Solirubrobacteraceae > Palsa-465. Next base: position 37,789 of record CAWBXK010000004.1, read on the forward strand.
CACCCGGCGGGGGTTGAGCATCAGCAGTTCGAGCAACTGGTACTCCGTCCGCGTCAGCTCCACGAAGGTCCCCCCCACGGTCGCGCCGTGACGCGCCGGGTCGAGCTTCAGCTCGGCGAAGGAAAGACTGCCGTCGACGTCACCTTCGCCCCCGGCCCGGCGCAGCAACGCCCGCAAGCGGGCCTTCAGCTCGTCGATGTCAAACGGCTTGATCAGATAGTCGTCGGCGCCGGCGTCGAGCCCGTCGATGCGGTCCGAGACGGCGTCTCGCGCCGTCAGCATCAGCACCGGCACGCGGTTGCCCTCACGGCGCAGCAGCCGGCACACCTCGAGGCCGTCGATGTCCGGCAGGCCGATGTCGAGCACGATCGCGTCCGGCGGCGCCGCGGTGACCGCCGACAGCGCCTCCGCGCCCGTCTCGGCCAACCGCACCTCGTACCCGGACAGGATCAGAGCGCGCCGCAGGACGTCACGCAACCCGCGGTCATCGTCGACGACCAGCAACCTCATGGTCAGATTGTGGCTGCTTTTGGCGGCCTGTCCCGAGTTTTCCTACGTTTCGCTTATCCGTTCGCGGAGGACCGCGCCGAGGATCCCGTTGATGAATGACGGCGCGCTCGCGCCACAGAACCGCTTGGCGGTCTCCACCGCCTCGTCGATGGCGCCCTCGGACGGGATCGCCTGCTCGCCGGGGAGGGCGTCCGGATGCAGCAGCTCGGTCAGCCCCACGCGCAGGATCGAGCGCTCCAGCGGGGCGATCCGCTCCAGCGACCAGCCGCTGGAGTACTCGCGGATCAGTCCATCGACCTCGTCCTGGTGCTCGCGTACGAGCTGCGCCAGCGCCCGCGTGAAGGCGTGTGTGTCACGCGGAAACGTCTGCTCCAACGGCCGGCCGAGCAGATCGCTCTGATAGAGCGCCCACACCGCGGCCCGTCGCTGCTCGGTTCTACGCACCTGCGATGGGAGCCGGGAACGCGTCAGGCACGCGACATGTACTCGCCTGAGCGGGTATCGACGCGCACCACGTCACCGATGTTGACGAACAGCGGAACGGAGATCCGCGCCCCCGTCTCGAGCACCGCCGGCTTGGTCCCGCCGCCCGATGCGGTGTCGCCGCGCACACCCGGTTCGGTCTCCGACACGGCCAGTTCGATCGCGCTGGGAAGCTGCACGTCGGCGGGGTTGCCGTCGATGTAGAGCAGGTCCACCTCTTCGGAGTCCTTCATGAAGCGCAGCGAGTCGGCCAGCGTCGCCTCGGGGATCGTCAGCTGCTCGTAGTTTCCGGTGTCCATGAAGTGCGCGTCGGTGCCGTCGCGATAGAGGAACTGCAGGCGCCTGACCTCGGTCCGCACCGACCGGAACTTCTCACCCGCCCGAAACGTTCGGTCGATCACGTTGCCGTCACTGGTACGCCGCAGCTTGGTCCGCACAAACGCGCCGCCCTTGCCGGGCTTGACGTGCTGGAACTCGACGATCTTGAAGACCGTCCCGTCGACGTCGATGTGGTTGCCGTTGCGAAATTGATTAGTGGAGATCATGGGCCGCGGGCCAGTCTAGACGGGGTGCCGGGTCACCCGGCGAGCAGCAGCTCCTTGTCGAGCGAGGTGAGGATCTCGCGGCTGCCGTCGTCGACGACGACCAGATCCTCGATGCGCACCCCGAACCGGCCCGGGAGGTAGACCCCCGGCTCCACCGTGACCACGTTGCCGGTCTGAAGCCGGTCGTCGGACTGTCTCGATAGCCGGGGCGCCTCGTGGATCTCGCTGCCGACGCCATGGCCGAGGCCGTGCCCGAAGTGCTCCCCGTGTCCACCGGCCTCGATCACGTCGCGGGCGGCGGCGTCGACCGCGCGCCCATCCGCGCCCGCCTTGACGGCCTCAACACCAGTCCGCTGGGCCTCGAGCACGAGCTGATACACCTCACGCGCCTCACCGCCGGGCTCGCCGGTTGCCACGGTCCGGGTGCAGTCCGAGCAGTAACCGTCGACTTCGGCGCCCCAGTCGATCACCACCAGCTCGCCGCGACCCACCGGTACGTCGCGCGGGGCCGCGTGCGGCAGGGCGCCGTGCGGGCCGGCGGCCACGATCGAATCGAACGACGGTCGCTGCGCCCCCTGGTCGCGCATCGCGAGCTCGAGCGCGGTCGCCAGCTCGCGCTCGGTCCGGCCCGTGAGCCCCTGCTCCAGCAGAGCCAGCAGTGCCGCGTCGGCGGCGGCGGCGGCGATCCGGATCCGCTGCACCTCCTCTGGCTCCTTGACCGCCCGCAGGCGCTCCACGAGCCCTCCCGCCGGGAGGAGCTCCACCCTCTCGGGCAGCAGCTCGCGCAGCCTGGCGTACTGGCGAACGGTGACGTTGGCATCGTCGAACCCCAGCCTCACCTCGCCGGCCGGCAGCGCGTCGAGGACCGCCTCGAGCAGGTCGTGCTGGTCGCGCCGGCGGTCATAGGAGGGGTCGACCTGGGCCGCCGCCTGCTCGACGTAGCGGGAGTCGGTGACGAACACGCGGGTCTGCGGCCCGACGATCGCCAACCCGTTGCTGCCCGTGTAGCCGGTCATGTATCGGACGTTGACGAGCGCGGTCACGAGCAGCAGGTCCACGCCCGGCTCGGGCAGCAGCTCAATCAGCCGCTCGGATCGGTTGGTCATCGCGAAAACTCCTTGCGTAGGCATTCCAGGGCTTCACGGTAGCCGTCCGGTCCCTTGCCGGCGACCCGCCCGACGCACAGCTCCGTGATCACCGATTCGCGGCGCCAAGGCTCGCGCGAGTCGACATCGGAGAGGTGGACCTCGACCGCCGGGAGCCCGGTCAGCTCCAGCGCGTCGCGGATCGCGTAGGAGTAGTGCGTCCAAGCTCCGGGGTTCAGCAGCACCCCGTCAGCCAAGCCCTCGAGTCCGTGCAGGTGCTCCACGAACGCTCCCTCGTGGTTGGTCTGAAAGAAGCGAGTCCGCAGTCCCAGCTCGGCGGCGGTATCGGAGATCCGCAGCTCCAGCTCGGTGAAGCTGAGGCGCCCGTAATGCGAGGCGTCGCGTCGGCCGATCTGATCCAAATTGACGCCGTGCATGACCTCGACGCGATTGCACAACTGCACTGACATCAGCTCGCCAGCTCTCTGACCGCCGCGATCAGCTCGCGGGGGGCGACGGTGTTTCCCGGGCGGGGCTCGCCCGGCTTGGCCAGCAGCACGAACGGCACGCTGCCCTCGCCGGCGCGCTTCTTGTCTCTCGCCGTCGCCATCACCACGGCGTCGGGATCCACACCCTCCAGCGCCGTCGGGAGCCCACGGGCGCGCAGCAGGGCCGCGACCTCGGCCCGGAGCTCGGCGTTTCCCGACAGCCGCAGCGCGGCCAGCAGACCGAGCGCGACCGCCTCGCCGTGCCGGTAGCTCGCGTAGCCGGTCGCGGTCTCGATCGCGTGGCCGACCGTGTGCCCGAGGTTGAGCGTCTGCCGCACGCCGCCGTCCCGTTCGTCGAGCGCGACGATTCGCAGCTTGGTCCGCGCACACGCCGCGATCACCTCGGCCGACACGGGGTCGGCGCCGCTGCGGATCACCTCCCATAGCTCGCCGCCGGCGATCAGCGCGGTCTTGACCACCTCGGCGTAGCCGGCCGCCAGCTCGGCCTCCGGCAGGGTCGCGAGCGTGTCGGTGTCGGCGATCACCGCCTGCGGCTGGTGATAGGCACCGACGTAGTTCTTCGCCTCGGCGAGATCGACGCCCGTCTTGCCACCGTAGGCGGAGTCGACCTGCGCCACGAGCGTGGTGGGGATCTGGACATAGCGAACCCCCCGCTGGTAGGTGGCGGCGCAGAACCCGGCCAGGTCCCCCACCACTCCGCCGCCCAGGGCCACCACCACATCGGCCCGGGTCATCCCAGCTCGCACGAGCTCGGACCACACGATCTCGGCGTGCGCGATCGTCTTGGACTGCTCGCCGGGCATGATCGTCACGCGCCCGTCCAACCTGCCCAGGAACTCGGCGTACAGGCGCGCGGCGTTACCGTCGGAGACCAGGAACCGACGCCCGGACACGCTCGCCGGCCAGAAGCGATGTGTGCCGATCAGCCCCGGGCCGATGTAGGCGGGGTAACTGCCCGACGTGCTCGCCGCCCACAGCATCCGCGTTTTATCGGGAACCCCCCGGGTGGCGTTCAGAACCTCGGGCATGGCGTGCGCGCATTCGTGCGGCACGATCACGTTGGCGACGGCGCTGTAGGCCGGCTCGCGTTCGGCGAACAAGGCGGCGAATCGAGACCGGTCGGACGCCAGCGGACGGCCTGTGCCCTGGCACCGCATCCACGCCACGTCGATGTCGACGTCGACCCACACGACCAGATGGCGCGCGAGCGCGGACCGCACGGCGGCCGAGCCGAGAGCTCCGCCGCCGAGCGCGAGCACGCGCGTACCGGGGGCCGCCAGCAATTCAAGGGTGATCCGCTCCTCCGCCGCCCGAAACGCCGCCTCTCCGTCCTCGGCGAACAGCCGCTCGATGGACTTGCCGAGTCGCTCCTCGATCACGTGGTCGACGTCCGTCGCGGCGGCTCCGAGCGCGTCCGCGGCGCTCCGAGCGGCGGTCGACTTGCCCGCTCCCATGAAGCCGATCATCGCCACCACCCGGTTCTGTCGGGGGGAGGGCGTCATGCCTGCGGCCACCCGATCCGCTTGCGGTATGCGCTCACGGCCTGGCGTACGTCATCGATGTGGTCGCCGCCGAACTTGCGCCGGTAGGCGTCGGCCAGCACGAACGCGATCATCGCCTCGCCGACCACTCCGGCGGCGGGAACCGTGCAGGAGTCGGTCCGCTCCCGCAGCGCCTCGGCGGGCTCGTGGGTGGCGATGTCCACCGAGCGCAGCGGCTTGGTCAGCGTCGGCAGCGGCTTCATCGCCCCCCGCACGACCAGCGGCGCGCCCGTGGTCATGCCCCCCTCCAGACCGCCGGCGCGGTTGGTCTGTCGCCAGAAGCCGCGCTGCTCGTCGTAGAAGATCTCATCGTGGGCCTGGGAGCCGGGCAGCCCCGCGACCTCGAGTCCGTCGCCGATCGTGACGGCCTTCAGGGCCTGGATCGAGAGAATCGCCTGGCCGATGATCCCGTCGAGCCGTTCCTCCCAGGAAACGTGGGAGCCGAGCCCGGGAACCAGTCCGAACGCCCACACCTCGAACACGCCACCGAGCGACTCGTTGGCCTTGCGCAGCTGGTTGATCTCGGCCACCATCGCCCGGCTGGACTCGGGGTCGAGGCAGCGAACCGGCGACTCGTCGACGGAGGCGAAGTCCGCGGGCTCGAGATCCGGGCGCCGCGGCGCCTTGACGCCGGTGATCTGGATCACGTGCGAGTGAACGCTGACGCCCAGGGCCCGCAGGAACGCGCGCGCCACCGCGCCGCCGGCCACGCGGGCGGCGGTCTCGCGGGCGCTGGCTCGCTCGAGCACGTCACGGACGTCGGTCAGACCGTACTTCTGGGTGCCGACCAGGTCGGCGTGCCCGGGCCGCGGCAGGTGCACCTCGGCCGGCTCGGCCTCCACCGGCCACGGGTTCATCCGCTCCTCCCAGTTGGCGTAGTCGCGGTTGATCACCTGCAGCGCGATCGGGCCTCCGAGCGTGCGCCCGTGCCGGACCCCGGCCGTCACCTGCACCTGGTCGCGCTCGATCTTCATCCGTCCCCCGCGGCCATGGCCGAGCTGCCGGCGAGCGAGATCGCGGTTCAGCGCCTCGCGATCGAGCTCGATCCCGGCCGGGAGACCCTCGAGAATGCAGGTCAGGCCCGGTCCGTGGGACTCCCCTGCGGTAACCATGTGCAGCGCCATCGGCGCTGAAGGTTACGGGCTGGTCTCGGCCTCGCTGGTCTCGGTGGCCCGGCCCCCGGCGCCTGGTCTCGCTTAAGCCGATCGCCCTTCGGGCAATTGGCCCGCTTCCTGGGCGTCGATGCCCGGGATTCGCGTACCGCCGCCCCGGCACCACGGGCACGTCACCTCATGGGGCTCCCCCCCGAGGCCGGAGATCAGGCGTCCGGTGCCGCGGCAGGGGGTGCAGATCGGCGCGCCCGCGTCGGGACCGGGGCCCTCGGTGTCGGCGCTCATGTCTTCACCGCCACGAGCACCCCGTCGCCCACGGGCGTGAGCGTGCCGGTCAGCTCGGGATGCCCGAGTAGCCGCTGGTTGAACCGGCGGGCCGTCTCGATCCGCTCGGAGGCGTCGTTCCCGGCGACCGCCCCGCCTCTGAGCACGTTGTCGACGACGAGCACACCCCCGCGTCTGAGCAGGGGGAGCACGAGGCTGAAATAGTCGTCGTACTCAGTCTTGACGCCGTCCAGAAAGGCGAAGTCAAACGGTCCCTGGAGGGCGGCCAGGCCGTCGCGGGCGTCCTGCAACCTCAGATCGGCTCGCTCCTCCACCCCGGCCCGGTCCAGATACGCGCGCGCCGCCGCGTGACGCTCGGGGTCGATCTCGAACGACACGATCCGCCCTTCGGGGCCGAGTCCACGGGCGATGTAGAGCGTCGACACGCCGATCGCAGTGCCGACCTCGAGCGCTCGCCGGGCCCCGGCGGCGACGGTGAGCACCTGCAGCAGCTGTCCCGTCGCCGGAACCACGATCGGGATCCCGTCCTGGCGCCCCTGGGCCTCCATCTCGGCCAGGACGGCATCGGGCGCCGGCCGGAGACGCTCCAGGTAGTGCTCCACGTCCGCGCTGACAATCATCGACGCTCACCATAGTCGCTCGTCCCGAGACCTAGAGCACGACGCATCACCGCCAGTGGCGCCGGACGTCCGGTGAAGCGCTCGAAGCTGAGCGCACCCTGGCGGACCAGCAGCTCCAGACCGTCCACGGTGGGCAGGCCCTGCGCTCGCGCGCGGCGCACCAGTTCGGTGCCGCCGGCGGTGTACACGAGATCGACCACGCAGCCGAAGCCCGGGAGCTGCGCGGGGCCGATCGGCAGCTGATCCCCCGCCGTCTTGCCCCCCAACCCAACCGAGGTGCAGTTGACGAGCACATCGGCCGGGGCGGCGGCCGAGACGGGCACCGCCCCAAGCTCGGCGCACAGCCGCTCAGCACGCTCCCCGGTTCGGTTCCACACCCGTACCTCTCGCGCGCCGGCGTCGATCAGCGCCCACACCGCGGCTCTGGCGCTCCCCCCCGCGCCGAGGACGAGCGCGGTCAGACCGGACACGGCAAACGGGAGCGCCGCGATCAGGGCCGGCGCGTCGGTGTTGTCGGCGCCGACCGTTCCGCCGCCCTGGAACGTGAGCGTGTTGGCGGCCCCGATCGCGCGAGCCCGGGGGGTCGGGTCGGTGGCCAGCGCCAGCGCCGCCTGCTTGTGCGGGATCGTCACGTTGACACCGGTGAAGCCGGCTTCCGGCAACGCCCGCAGCAGCTCGGTGACCAGACCGGGAGCGGCCGGGAGCAGCTGATAGCGCCACTGGTGCAGGCCCACCGCGCGCAGCGCGGCGTTGTGCATCGCGGGCGAGCGGCTGTGGGCGACCGGCCAACCGGCCACGCCGAGCCGCGGGCCGTCGGAGGCGCTCAGCAGTGCCTCGACTCATAACGCCGGCCGAGCGCCAGGAACTGCGCATAGTCGGCGGCGAACACGCTCCCCCGCTGACACGGCTTGGCGAAGAAGTACAGATACCTGGTCCGGGCGGGATGGGCCGCCGCCTGCATGGACGCCAGTCCCGGATTGCCGATCGGTGTCGGCGGCAGTCCCACGCGCACGCGCGTGTTGTACGGCGAGCGCGAGTGCAGCTGTGACACCGTGAGCGGCCGCGTGAAGTTGCCCGTCGCGTACTGGGTGGTGGAGTCCAGTCCCAGCGGCATCCCGTCGGCGAGGCGGTTGTAGATCACGGAAGCCACCAGCGGCCGGTCGTGCGCAGTGGGCGTCTCTGCCTCGATCAGGGAGGCGATTATGAGCGCGTCGTAGGGCGTCAGGTGCCGGCTGCGGACGTACCCCAGCTTCAGCTTGGCGAACTCCCGCTTGAACGTCTGCAGCTGGTCGGTCACCAGGGCCGAGACCTGGACCGGATCCACGAGCTGGTAGGTATCGGGGAACAGGAAACCCTCGAGCGAGCGCGGCGGGTGTCGCAGCCCGTAGGAGCGGAGGTTGAGCAGCTTGGTGGAACGCGTGGCCGCCAGGTAGTTGCCGTGAATGCCCTGCTGGTGCAGCAGGGCGGCGATCTGCTGGCGCCGGCGCCCCTCCTGGATCGTGAGGTCGGTCACCTTGGCCGCCGCCGGAGGTGTGGTCAATACCTTCAGTGCGGCCGCGTAGCTCATCCCGAGCTCGAGGTGGTATTCGCCCGACCGCATCGAACCCCGATCTCCGGCGAGCGTCGCCCGCAGCTCGAAGAAGAAGCTCGAGGGGACCACGCCATCACGCGCGAGCAGATCGCCGATCTGGGTCGAGGTGGACCCGGCTGGGATCCGCACAGTCACGCTCCCATGCGGAGAGCCCGGGAACGGCTGGAACAGTTGCACCAGGAACCAGATCAGGCCGGCCGCCAGCGCGAGCGCCACCAGCGAGGCGATCCGGCCCATCCACGAGTGCCGGCGCGCCTGCTCGGGCGTGCGCTTGCGCGCCGTCCGGAGTGGCTTGCGCTTTCGCGCGTTGCTGCGGAGCTTTTTGCTGCGACCGCCGGGTCGGTCACGCCGAGTTCGCTGCGCCGGTGGCTCGAGCCGGCTCACCCGGCGAGTGCCGGAAGGCATCTCCAGCTCAGATGTGTCAGGCCCGGGCTCCCGCGGCGCGGGCTCCTGCGGCACGGGCTCCTGCAGCACGGGCTCCTGCGGCACGGGCTCCTGCAGCACGGGCTCCTGCGGCACGGGCTCATGCTCATCGGTGGCAACCGCGCGGTCGTTCACCTCGGCCCGGTACTGAGCCGGCTCACGGACTGGCTCGGGCGCCCGAGGCGGGGGCATCGGCGTGGGCGTCCGAGGCGGGGGCATCGGCGTGGGCGTCCGGCCCGCCCGCTCGGCGCGCCGGCGCTCGCGCTCCAGGCGAGCCGCCTCACGATCCTCGGCGCTGCGCCGGCGGCTGTCAGCCACGAGCGGCTCCGGTCGGCGAGGGCCGTGTCAGCCAGCTCTCGAGCAGATGGGCCGCGGCACGCGAGTCCTCCTCGGCCCGGCCGCCGTGGCGCTCGGCGAGCCGGGTCGTGAAGCGCTCGTCGTAGAGCTCGACGGGCACAGTGAGCGATCGTTGGAGCGTCTGCGCGAAGGCGCGCGTCTCGGCGGTCTGGGTCGTCTCGCCGCCCGACAGCGCCAGCGGTAGACCGACCACGACCAGCTCGGCGTCGGTCTCGGCCACGAGCGCTCGCAGTCGACCGAGCCCGCGCCGGGACCCCGGCGCCAGGACCGCCTCGATCGGCGTCGCCAGCACGCCGGTTGGGTCGCTGAGGGCACAGCCACAGCGAGCGCTGCCGTAGTCGAGCGCGAGGACTCGCATGGCTAAGCCGACAGGGCCGCCTCGATCGCGGCCCGGGCGGCGCCGATCGCCTCCGGCAGATGCTCTGGGTCGCGGCCACCGGCGCGCGCGAGCGTGTCTCGTCCACCCCCACCGCCGCCGACTCGCTGCGCCGCCACCCTGACGATCTCCCCGGCCCGCAGGCCGCGCTGTACGAGGGATGGTGCGACGCTGGCCACCAGATCCACTCTGCCCTCGCCGGCACTGCCGAGCACGATCGCGGCATCGCCGAGCCTTCCCTTCAGCCGGTCCACCAGTTGCAGCAGCGCCTGACCGTCGTCCACCTCCACGGCCGCCGCCAACACGGTCGCGCCCGCGCTCTGGACGGCTGCGGCGGCCAGCGCTTCGAGATCGGCCGAGCCGTTCGTGGCGGCCGACCGACGGGCCGCCCGTTCCAGCTCGCGTACGCGCTGGCTCAGCTTGCCGATGGCGTCGAGGACCCGGTCGCCCGGCACTCGGAGCGCTTGTCCCGCCCCCTCGAGCTGCCGATCTCGCTCACGCATGAAGCGGACGACCTCCGGGCCGGTGATGGCCTCGATACGGCGCACGTTGGCGGCGCTCGAGGTCTCCGACAGGATCCGGAACATCGCCAGCTCGGCGGTGTTGCGCACGTGCGTGCCGCCACACAACTCACGGGAGAACGACCCGTCCCCGACCTCGACCATCCGCACGACCTCGCCGTACTTCTCGTTGAACAGCGCCATCGCGCCGAGTCGCTTGGCCTCATCGAGCGTGGTGGAGATCGCCCGCACGGGGTGGCTCTGGAGGATCCAGCGGTTGACGTCATCCTCGACATCGCGCAGCTCATCGGCGCTCAATCCGTGACCGTGCGTGAAGTCAAAGCGAAGCTTGTCGGGGCCGACATAGGACCCGGCCTGGTGCACGTGGCTGCCGAGGTGTCGGCGCAGGGCCGCGTGGAGCAGATGGGTCGCGGTGTGGTTGGCCTCGGTGGCATGACGGGCGGCGCGGTCGACCTGCGCGAACACCCGTTCGCCCGGCTCGAAGACCCCGTGCTCGGCCACTAGCTCGACGACCTGATCCTGCCCGAGCCGAAGCACATCCCGGACGGTGGCGCGGCAGTGCCCGCCCGAGCATTCGATCAGACCGGTGTCGGCCACCTGTCCGCCGCCGGTCGCGTAGAACGGCGACTCCACCAGCTTCACCAGCACGCTGTCCTCACCACCGGTCACCGCTCCGATTGTCGTCTCTACGTCGGTCGTCTCGTATCCGACGAACTCGGTCTCAAATCCCGCCCGCCCGGCCAGGGCCTGGGCCCGCTCGCGGAGCTCGGCATCCCCCCGCGAGCGGCTCGATCCGGCGCGAGCCCGCGAGCGCTGCTCCTCCATCAGCGACTCGAACCCGGCCTCGTCCACCCCGAGACCGTGATCGGCGACGATCTCCAGGGTCAGGTCGATGGGAAATCCGAAGGTGTCGTGCAGCTGAAACGCGTCGGCGGCCGCGATTCCCTCCCGGTCCTCATCCCGCGCCCGCTCGATCAGCTCGTCCAGCCGCTTGAGACCCGACTCGAGCGTGTGCCCGAAGCTCTCCTCCTCGGAGCTCAGCCACTTGCCGATCAGCTCTCGCTGCTCGTGCAGCTCGGGATACTCCGCGCCCATCAGCTCGATCACCACATCGGCGTAGCGGTGCAGGAAGCCGGTGTCGAGTCCGAGCCCGCGCCCGCGCTGGATCGCCCGGCGCATGACCCGGCGCAGCACATAACCCCGATCCTCGTTGGAGGGCACGACGCCATCGGCGATCAGGAAGGACATCGCCCTGCTGTGGTCGGCCAGCACCCGCAGCGCCCGGTCGGTGACGAAATCGGCCCCGTACCGGCGCCCCGACAGCTCCTCGCCGAGCGCGATCAGCGGTGCGAACTGGTCGGTCTCGAACACGCTGGGCTTGCCCTGGAGGATCGCGGCCAGGCGGTTGAGGCCGAGGCCGGTATCGATGTTCTTGGCCGGTAGCGGCGTCAGCACCCCGGGCCGGATCTGGTCAAGCTCCATGAACACCAGGTTCCAGTACTCGATGAAGCGCTCGTTCTCGCCGCCCGGCAGGTCGTCGGCCGTACCGTGTTCTAAGCCACGGTCCAGATACAGCTCCGAGCACGGGCCGCACGGCCCGGTCGGACCCATGTCCCAGAAGTTCTCCGAGCGCGGGAGCTCGACGATGCGCTCGCGCGGCACCCCGACCCCGAGCCAGGCCTCGATCGCATCCTGGTCGGGCCCGAGCCCGAGCTCGTCGTCGCCGGCGAACACGCTGATCCAGATGTCCTCGGCGGGGAAGCCGAAGCCCTCACGCGAGAGCTCCCACGCGAACTGCACCGCCTCGCGCTTGAAGTAGTCCCCGAGCGAGAAGTTGCCGAGCATCTCGAAGAACGTCAGGTGGCGCGTGGTCGTACCGATGATCTCGATGTCAGGCGTGCGGAACGTCTTCTGGCATGTCGTCAAGCGGGGATGCGGCGGTCGCTCGGTGCCCAGGAAGTAGGGCTTCAGCGGGATCATCCCGGCGATCGTGAACAAGACCGACGGGTCGTACTCGGCGGGGATCAGCGGCGCGGACGTCAGGCGCTTGTGGTCGCGCTGCTGGAAATACTCGATGAACGTGCGACGGATTTCCTCGGAGGTCATGGGCAACCCGGGAGTGTAGGCGCGGTCTACCCAGGCGGACGCGTGATCGTGCCCCACCCCACCACCAGCTCGCCGTCCATCAGGCACGCGAGCTGACCCGGAGCGGCGCCCTCGACGGGCTGCTCGAGCTCGACGGCGAGGCTACGGTGCCGGCCCGCCGGCGGATTGCCGGGCACCCTGGCTTGCAGCGGACGGGAGCGATAGCGCAGCTTGACGCGGTCAACCCGCCCGCCGGGACGGTGCAGCCGGGCGGACCGGACCGCGACCGTACTGGTCCGCAGGGCCGCGCTCGGTCCGACGGTCACCCGGGCGCTGCTCGCGTCCTTGTCCAGCACGTACAGCGGACCGCCGCGGTCGATGCCGACGCCGCGGCGCTGCCCCACCGTGAAGCGATGCTGGCCGAGGTGATGGCCGAGCACCGCCCCGTCGACGTCCACGATCGTGCCGGGCCGGTCGCCCAGCCCGCCGTGGCGGCGCAGAAAGCTCGCTCGGTCGGTCCCGGCCAGAAAGCACAGGTCCTGGGAGTCGGCCTTGCCCGCCACCGGCAGTCCGGCCGCGGCGGCGATCTGCCGCACCTCGGGCTTGGCCAGCTCGCCGAGCGGGAAGCGCATCCGCGCCAGCGACGATGGCGCCAGCGCGGCGAGCATGTAGGTCTGGTCCTTGGCCGGATCGGCGGCGGCCCGCAGTAACGGGCCGGATTCGTTCTCGGGCTCGGCCACGCGGGCGTAGTGGCCAGTGGCGAGCCGCTGGCAGCCCAGCCGGTCGGCCAGCTCGAGCATCGCGTCCAGCCGCACATGGCCGTTGCAGCCGACGCACGGGTTGGGCGTCTCGCCGGCCGCGTAGCCCGCGATGAACGGCTCCACCACGCCGGCGCGGAACTCACGGCGCAGATCGATCGTGAAGTGGGGCAGCCCCATGGAGTGCGCCAGCGACCGCGCCTGCGCCACGGCCGAGGCCGAGCAGCAGCTCCGTTCGGCGTCGTTCTCGGGATCCGCCCACAGCTCCAGGGTCACCGCTGCCGTGTCGCCCTCGGTGGCGCAGAGGTGGGCCGCCACGGCGCTGTCGACGCCGCCGCTCATCGCCACCAGCGTGCGGCCGCCGGCGGGAGCCTCTAGCCCCCCGCGCGCCCGGACGGCGGCTCCGAGCGTCCGCGCGAGCGCGTCGGCGGCCAGCTCGGCGGCGTGCAGCTTGCCGGGACTGAGGCCGCCGAGCTCGTCGGCGATCGCGTGCACGCCGATGCGGGCGGCGGCGAGGACCGGCGCCCCGCGCACGAGCGTCACGGCTGCGCTGGCGGCGGCGGTGGTGGCCCCGCAGCCGAGCGCCTCGAATCCCGCTGCTGCGACCCGGGCTCCGTCGAGACTCAGCGAGAAGGTGATCTCGTCACGGCAGGAGCCGCCGCCGGTGGTCACCGTGAATCCGTCGGCCGGTCGCTCACCCTGGCCCTGTGGGGAGGTCAGGTGATGCTCGAACGCGAACGCTTCCATTGCGCTCAGGCCAGTCTCAGTCCGAGCTCGCGCAGCTGTGCCGCCTCCACCGGGGCCGGCGCTCCGGTCAGCGGGTCGGCACCGCTGGTGGACTTGGGGAAGGCGATCACCTCACGGATGTTGTCGCGCCCGGCCAGCAGCGCCACGATCCGATCGATGCCCATCGCGATCCCACCGTGCGGCGGAGCGCCGTAGCGCAGCGCATCGAGCAGGAAGCCGAACCTGGCCTGGGCCGAGGCCTCGTCGATCCCGATCAGGTCGAATACTCGCTGCTGCACGTCACGCCGGTGGTTGCGGATCGAGCCGCCCCCGATCTCGTTGCCGTCCAGGACCAGGTCGTAGGAGCGTGACAGCAGCGTGGCCGGGTCGTCCATGTCGGACGCGCTGGCGGGCTCCCCGGTGGCGGTGGCGGGGGCCGTGAACGGGTGATGCTCGGCGTCCCAGCGCTGCTCCTCCTCGCGCCATGTGAACATCGGGAACCGAACGACCCACAGGATGTCGTGGCGACTCTCCGGGATCAGCGCAAAGCGCCGGGCCAGCTCCAGGCGCAGCGCGCCCAGGGCTTGGGCGGCGACGGCGGCACGGTCGGCGACGATCAGCAGCAGATCGCCGGGCGAGGCGTCCAGTCGCTCGGTCACCGCGGCGATCTCCGCGGCGCTCAGGAACTTCGCGATCGGCGAGCGCCAGCCGGGCTCCTCGGTCTGGACGAACGCCCAGACGAGGCCCTTGGCCCCGTGCTGCTTGGCCAGCTCGGTCAGGGAGTCGAGCTCGGAGCGCGGCAGCTCCCGCGCCCCCGCGTTGATCCCCCGCACCACGCCTCCGCTCTCCAGCGCGCCCGCAAACACCTTGAACTGGGTCGCGCGCAGAGCGACGCCGAGGTCGTGCAGCTCAAGCCCGAAGCGGGTATCGGGTCGGTCTGATCCGAACCGCGAGACAGCTTCGGCGTGGGTCATGCGCGGCCACGGCGGTGCCGCCACCTGAAACCCGGCCCGGTTGAACACGGCGCCCATGACCGCCTCGCTGGTCTCGATCACGTCGTCCTCGTGCACGAACGCCATCTCGATGTCGAGCTGTGTGAACTCGGGCAGGCGGTCTGCGCGGGCGTCCTCGTCGCGAAAGCAGCGCACGATCTGCGAGTAGCGCTCGAGCCCCCCGACCATCAGCAGCTGCTTGAACAGCTGCGGCGACTGCGGCAGCGCGAAGAACGAGCCCGGGGCCATCCGCGCCGGCACCAGGAAGTCCCGCGCCCCCTCCGGGGTGGAACGGGTCAAAAAGGGGGTCTCGATCTCCAGGAAGTCGCGCTCGTCGAGCGCCTCACGCATCGTCGCGATCACCCGGTGACGCAGCGCCAGCGCCTGCTGCATCGGCGCCCGGCGCAGGTCCAGCGAACGATGGCGCAGGCGCAGGTTCTCGTCGATCGGGGCGTCGTCGTCAAGCGGAAACGGCGGCGTGTCGGAGTCGGCGAGGATCTCCAGGTCGGTGACCGCCAGCTCCACCTCTCCCGTCGCCAGATTCGGATTGACGTTTTCAGGCGCGCGGCGAGCGACCGTTCCGGCGGCGCTGATCACGTCCTCGGAGCGCAGCGCGTGCGCACTGGCGTGGGCCTCTGGCGCGGTCGCCGGGTTGAACACCAGCTGCACGATCCCCGAGCGGTCCCGCAGGTCGATGAAGATCAGTCCGCCGTGGTCGCGGCGGCGGTGCACCCAGCCGGCGACGCGCGCTGCCGTCCCGGCGCGGTCGGCATCGAGCGATCCCGCCCAAGTGTCGCGGTAGGAGTTGGCCGGTGGGGCCTGCCTCACGCCAACCGGCTCCCACGCAGGATCGTCGCAATCACCGCGTTGTCGCCGAGCTCTGCCTGCTGGCCGGACTCCATGTCTCTGAGGCTCACCCGCATGTCGTCACCGATGATCGCAACGTAGCGCGCCCCAATTCGGTCGGCGTGCTTGAGCTGTCCCTTCAGCGAGCGTCCGCTGAGCTCCATCTGCGCGCTCAGGCCGGCGCGACGAGCCTCAGCGGCGAGCGCGAACGCGCGCCGCCCCGCATCGGGTATCGCACGGGCGACGAACAGGTCGACCAGCTCCTTGGCCACGGGGAACTCACTGGCACTGAGGAGCATCCGCTCGATCCCCGCCGCCCATCCGCAGGCGGGTGTCGGCGGGCCGCCGAGCTGCTCGATCAGTCCGTCGTAGCGGCCGCCACCGGCGACGCCGGACTGGGCGCCGAGCGCATCCGACGTGAACTCGAACAGCGTCCGCGCGTAGTAGTCGAGGCCACGCACCAGGGTCGGATCGAGCTCGTAGGACAGGCCGGCGTCGTCGAGCAGCTCGCGCACGCGGGAGAAGTGCTCGGCGTCCTCGGGCGCGAGGCGCTGCAGCAGCGTCGGGGCGCCCTTCATCGTCTCCCGGGTGCGGCGATCGCTGGCGTCGAAGGCGCGCATCGGGTTCAGCTCGATCCGCGCCACCACCTCGGGCGCGAGTCCATCCTGGTGGGAACGCAGATAGGCGGCGAGCTCTTCGCGATACTCGGCGCGCGTCGCGGCGCTGCCGAGGCTCGAGAGCCGCAGCCGGGTCTCTCTGACGCCAACCGTCTCGAGCAGCTCGGCCAGCAGCAGGATCAGCTCGGCGTCGGTCTCGGGGCCACCGGAACCGATCGCCTCCGCCCCGACCTGCCAGAACTGGCGGTAGCGCCCCCGCTGCGGCGCCTCGGCCCGGAAGAAGCTCGACAGGTACCAGAGCTTGACCGGCTGGGGCAGCTTGTGCATTCCGTGCTCGAGGTAGGCCCGGCACACCGGAGCCGTGCCCTCGGGACGCAGCGTGAGCGAGCGCCCACCGCCGTCATCGAAGCTGTACATCTCCTTCTGGACGATGTCGGTGGCCTCCCCCACCCCGCGTGAGAACAGCTCGGTCGCCTCGAAGACCGGCGTCTCGATGCGCGCGTAGCCGGCCGCGCCGAGGACCCGGCGGGCATGGGACTCCAGCACCGAGCGGCGCGCCGCATCCGCGGGAAGCACGTCATAGGTGCCGCGAGGGGCCTGGAACATGCTCATGGCGAGCCGTGCGCTAGCGATGCTGCGCGAGCTCGCGCAGGAAGGGATTCGTGTCCCGCTCCTGGCCGAGCGTCGTGATCGCCATATGGCCCGGGTAGACCACCATCTCAGGCGGGTATGCCTTCATCAGCGACTCGATCGACGCCAGCAGCGTCGGCCAGTCGCCGCCCGGTAGATCCACGCGCCCGACCGAGCCCTGGAACAGCACGTCGCCGGAGAACAGCGCGGCGGACTGCCGCACGCCGTAGCTGACGTGACCGGGGCTGTGACCCGGAGTGAACGTGACCTCGTATTCGAGCCCCGCCAGCGCCAGTGTCTCGCCCCCGCTCACCGTGTGGTCGGCCTCGTAGCTCTCGAACGGTCCGAAGCCGGGCCAGGGAACGAAGTCCATGATGTTCGCGAGCACCTGGGTCTCGAGTTCGGGACAGTACACCGGGGCTCCGGTCGCCTCCGCGACGGGGGCCACCGCCCCGATGTGATCGAAGTGGGTGTGGGTGAGCAGAATCGCCTCGACGGTGCTGATGCCGAGCTCCTCGACCGCGCCGAGGATCCGCTCGGCCTCGTCGCCCGGGTCGATGATCACCCCGCGTTCGGGGTCGGGGCCGCGGACGATGTAGCAGTTCTCGTGCACCGGCCCCACCGTGAACATCCGCACGTCGCTCATTTCGGCGCCAGCTTCTTGCGTTGGCGCCGGCGGAACAGGTACTGCTCCAGGTAGTACCCGGAGGGTACGTACAGCGCCAGCGCGAAGATCGCGAACACCACCGACGCGAGGATGTTCCCCTTCGAGGTCAGCAGCAGGAATATGAACATGAACCCGCACGCCAGCAGCGCTCGCTTGATGGCGCCGTTCCAGGTGGGGGGCGTGTTGAGCCTCGCTTCGCGAACCTGTTCACGGGTCTGCTTCTTGCGCTCCTGCGCGCTGGGCGGGCGGCCGGTGCGGCCACGCGCTTCGATCGTGCCGGCTGCGGTGCCGCGGTGCTTGCTACGGCGCTTGCGCTTGGTCTGTGCCATCGGACCCAGAGATTACGCGCTTGCCGCCAATGCGTCTTCAATCGTCACGCGCCCGCGTAGCGCAAGCTGCTCCGGGAAGTCCTCGAGCGCCGCCCGCGGCGCCAGTCCGACCAGCTCCGCTCCGGCCGGCTCGGCATGCCGGGCGACCGCCGCGACGACCTGGGCCAGGGGCGTTTTGAGGTGATCCTCGACGTTGGTGGAGACCTGCGCCACACCGAGCTCGTGTAACCACAGCCCGATCGCGCGGACGCCCGGAAGGCCCTCGGGTCCGCCCTCGCGGATCGCCGCAGCGATTGCTCTGGCCTGCTCCAGCGTGGCCGGGGGCTTGAGCTCGACGTTGAAGGCCACGAGGGGCGGCCGGGCGGATACCAGCACCGCCCCGGCCGTCGGATGCAGGTGCGCGGGCCCGAAGTCGGGCGCCAGCTCGCCTGCGGCGATCCGTTGCGCCAGCGCCGAGGGGCCGCCCCGCCGAAGCTCGGCGCGGGTACGGCCGCCGGCCAGGATCCCGTACAGGAACACCGGCAGCTCGAGCTGCTGCCCGAGCAGGTCGGCCAGCACGAGCGCCTCGGCGCAGGCCGCGCCGCGATCGTCCTCGCGGCGGAACACGATCGGCGCGACGTCGATCGCACCGACCCGGGGGTGGATTCCGTCATGGCGGTCGAGCGTGATGCGGTTCACTGCTTCTGCCGCGCCGCGAGTGACCGTGTGCGCCAGCTCGCCCGGCACGCCGGCGAGCGTGTACACGCTGCGGTGGTGGTCAGGGTCGGAATGGACATCGAGCAGGGGAACGCCGAACGCATCCCCGATCCGCGCAATCGTGTCCGCATCCCGTCCCTCCGAGACGTTGGGGACCGCGAGCAGCGTGGTCACGGGCCGAGCACGTAGCGACCGCCGTCCAGCCCGGCGCGGCATTTGCCGATCTCCGTGCTGACCGCGGGATCGAGCTCTGCCACGGTGCGGATCATATGCCCCCGGCACCACCCGGAGGTCGCCGCCGCGTCGCTAGACTGCGCGTCCGTCGCCGGAGTAGCTCAGTCGGTTAGAGCAGCGGAATCATAATCCGCGTGTCGGGGGTTCGAGTCCCTCCTCCGGCATCCCCCGCCAGCGTGTTGATCCTTTTGTGTTCATGGCGATTTTGCGCTTCTGCGCGTGAGCACCGCGACCGGTACGAACCGCTGTAGATCGCTGTCGGACTGCCAAACGGTCCACATACGGTCCAACTTCGCAGGCTGAAGCCCGTCTCCCAACCTCGAACTGCGATGCGGCTCGAGGGCATCTAGATCAGAGACATCGTCGAGGTCGATCGGCTCGGGGCGCTTCCACGCGCTCGTAACCGGCAACCGCAAGCTGGACGCGCTTGAGGTAGTCTACGTTTATATGCCTCAGGCACACATTTCGCCCTGCCGGAACGTTATCGGCGCCGCGACCCTGGCCGTTGCCGATGAGTTGAGGGCCGCGGTGGAGGGCGCGGCGGGAGCCGAGGGCTCGTTGGCCGCCGCCGTGGTCACACTCGGGCACTACCCCAACGGAGCCGTGATCGAGGTTCTCGCTCAGAGTCTTGGGGTGAGCCACTCGCGAGCGGTCCGGGTGGTCGATGAGCTGAATCGAACGGGGCTCGCTCGGCGGGGGTCCGATCCGGATGATGGCCGCGCCGTTCGGGTCGCCCTTACGGCTGCCGGGGCACGCACCAGGGGAAGGGTGTTGACCCAGCGCGCCCGCGCGCTGGATCGTTGCCTCGGCGGGCTGGATGCCGGAAAGCTCGCCGAGCTCGACGAGCTGGCGTCCGCCGTGCTGAGCCGCCTGGCGGTGAGCCGACAGACGGCACGGCGGCTCTGCCGCCTGTGCGACGCCGAGGCCTGTGGCTACCGCGAGGGCCGTTGTCCCGTGACGCTCGCCGCCGACCGCGCTGAGTGCACGGTGAGTGACGCTGGGGCCGATGCGCCCGCGTGAGTTCGCCCAAGTCGACGTGTTTTCGGCCACGCCTTACGCGGGGAACCCGGTCGCGGTCGTGCTCGATGGATCTGATCTGGACACGTCTGAGATGCAGCGGTTCGCCGCCTGGACGAACCTGTCGGAGACGACCTTCGTCCTGCCTCCACAAGATCCGAGCGCGAACTATCGGGTCCGGATCTTCACGCCGGTCGCGGAGTTGCCGTTCGCTGGGCACCCCACACTCGGCACCTGCCACGCTTGGCTGGAGGCGAGCAGCGTCGCCGCCAGCCACGGGCCCTGGATCCAGGAATGCGGAGCCGGTCGCGTGGAGGTACGCCAGACCGCCATCGGTCTCGCCTTCGCGGCACCGCCGCTGCTGCGGACCGGACCCGTTGAAGAGGTACTACTGGCCGATGTCGCCGAGGCGCTCGACATCCGACGGGATGAGATCGTCGACTCGCAATGGGTGGACAACGGCCCGGGTTGGATGGCGGTGCTCCTCTCGGAGGTCGATCGCCTGATGGCGGTGCAGCCAGCCTTCCGAGACCTCGATCTCGGGGTCGCGGCCCTGCATCCGGCGGGGGAACCCGAGGCCGTCGAGGTCCGTGCCTTCTTCCCAAAGGACGGGGTTTACGTGGAGGATCCCGTCACCGGCAGCCTCAACGCCTCGCTCGCCGACTGGCTTGAGCGGTCGGGCCGCGTGCGCCTGCCCTACGTGGCGCGACAGGGGACGGCGCTGGGCCGCGCGGGGCGTGTCCACATCTCCCGTGACGGCGAGGGCAGGCTGTGGATAGCCGGCGCGACGAGGACGTTCATCCGCGGCGAGACGTGCCTATGACCGGGCTTCTCGGCGCAGCGGATCTCGCACGCACGGCTCTGCTCGTCGTCGACGTGCAGCAGGGCTTCGATGACTCCGCCTATTGGGGTCGGCGCAACAACCCGGCCTGCGAGGACAACATCACGGCGCTCTTGGCGGCCTGGCGAGCGGCCGGTCGACCGGTGGTGCTAGCGCGCCACGACTCGACTGATGAAAGATCGCCGCTTCATCCGAGCCGGCCCGGCAACGCATTCAAGCCAGCGATTACCGGCGGCGCCGAGCTGCTCGTGACAAAGCACGTCAACTCCTGCTTCCACGGGACCCCCGACCTTGACGCGTGGCTGCGGGGACGGGGACTGACAGGCGTCGCGATCGCGGGAATCAGCACGAACCACTGCTGTGAAACGACCGCGCGGTTAGCCGGCAACCTTGGCTACGACGTCCTGTTCGTCCTGGACGCTACCCACTCGTTTGACCGTCGTGGCCCGGATGGCAGCCTTATCCCAGCCGAGGAGCTGGCGCGGGTCACGGCAGTCAACCTTCACGGCGAGTTCGCCACGGTCGTTACGACACGCGAGCTGGTCATGGCGGGCGACGCCGCCGAGGAGCCAACAACGCAACGTTCAGAGCCAGTGGGGGCTGAGTGACATCTCGGTGTGGCATGTGCCTCACCTCGGGGCCCACGCGCATGTTGCAGCCAAACCTGTGGTGCGAGGTCGACCAAGCGACCTTGGAAGCGCCCGGCGCCGTCGCGGCCCTGAAACCATATGAGCGACGGTGATCACCTTCAAGGTCGGTTCAGCGAACGACCTCGATTGGCTCCGACCTCTGTGGGTCGAGGTTCACGCCCACCATCAGGCCTCGATGCCCGAGCTTGCTCCTTACGTTGACAACGAGACGAGTTGGTCTTCACGGCGCCGGCTCTACGCGACGCTCCTGAAGAAGGACGACACGATCCTGCTGCTAGCCAGCGGTCGGGGAGAGCTCTGCGGCTACGCGCTCGCCCATGTGCTCGAGGCCGAGTCGACGTGGGCGGCCGACACATGGGTCACAAAACCTAGGATCGGCGAGATCGAGTCCCTCGTCGTCTCGCCGTCAATGCGCGGAGCCGGCGTCGGGACTCGGATGCTGCACGAGCTCGCGCGGCGGCTCGCGAAACTCGGTGTCTATGACCTTATCGTCGGCGTGCTGCCCGGCAACGACGGCGCCATACGACTCTACGAGCGCGAAGGCTACCGCCGGACCTGGATGTACATGTCGCGCTTCGCCAGCCACGCCCCAACCGATGACTGCTCGGGAGGCTGACTCGTCGCACCATCCGCGCACGAGCTTTTGGACTCCCAACCAGTGCCAGTCGCCCCCGGGCAGGAGGATGCACCACAGGCGCTGCGCGAGGCCGCCTCCTAGCAGCCGTGATTGCAATCATCCCTCAGACAGCGGGATCGCATCCATGACGCCGGGATGGACTCCATCAGTCACGTTTGTCATCGGCGGCGAATGCACGGTTGGCACCGCTGGCCATTTCACAGGGCGTTTGCGCGATGATCGCGGCGTGGACTTCGAGGCGTACCGAGGCGAGCTGGTGGCCTACTGCTATCGGATGCTGGGCTCGTTTCATGAGGCGGAGGACTTGGTGCAGGAGATCTTGCTTCGGGCATGGACGGCGCGCAGCCGCTACGACCGGACCCGAGCGTCGTTACGTACCTGGCTATATAGGATCGCGACCAACGCTTGCCTGTCGGCGTTGGATGGTCGCGCGCGGCGGCCGTTGCCATCGGGGCTAGGCGAGTCGAGCGAGGATCCGGGTGCGCCGTTGACGCCCGCGCTTGATGTCCCCTGGCTGCAGCCGTTTCCCGATGTGCGATTCGACACTGGCCTTCGGGCCGACATGCGGCTGGCGCTGGTCGCCGCGATGCAGCTCCTGCCGCCGCGACAGCGCGCCGTGCTGGTGCTGCGCGATGTACTCGAGTTCAGCGCTTCTGAGGTCGCCGTGCAGCTCGACACCACGACAGCGGCGGTGAACAGCGCGCTGCAGCGAGCCCGAGCCGCGCTGGCGAACACCGGTGATCTGGGTGAGGTCACCGAACCGGACGACCCGAGGGCCCGGGCGGTGATCGACCGGTACGTCCAGGCATTTGAGGCTGCCGACGTGCCCCGGCTCGTGCGGCTGCTCGCTGATGACGCAGTGCTGGAGATGCCGCCGGTGCCGCTCTGGTACCGGGGCAGCCGCGACTACGGACTCTTCATGCACCGGGTATTCGACATGCGGGGACCGGGCTGGGTGATGAGGCGGCTCACTGCCAACGGGCAGCCGGCTCTGGCGGCCTACGCGCCGGACACCGGTGGCGGGCTTCGCCTCCACACCGTCCAGGTCATCACGGTGACAGGCGGCCGTGTCGCACGCAACGTCGTGTTCGCCGATCCGTCCGTACTCGGTGCATTTGGCCTGTCCGCGCAGATCCCCTCTGGCGAATTCTGAATTGCCGCGATGAGTTCGGGTGGTGTTGCCGGTATGTATCGGCAACCCACCGAAGGAGCCGCGATCGTGAGCGTCATAGTCATCGAGTTCATCACCCTGGACGGCATCGTGTCTGACCCGGACGGCTCCCGAGGCACGCCCACTGGCGGCTGGGCGTTTCGGTTCGGCCCGGAAGCGGTTGCCGGGGACAAGTTCCGACTCGGCAGCGTGCTGGACGAAGGCGTTCTAATGCTCGGACGCAAGACTTGGCAATTGTTCTCCGGGATTTGGCCCGGACGCGACGACCCGTTCTCCACGCAGATGAACGCCATCCCCAAGCAGGTCGCCTCCCGCACCCTGACCGACACATCGGCGTGGGCGAACTCACAGGTCGTACGCGAGCCGCTCGACGTGGTCAAACGCGAGCAGCGGGATGTGGTCATCACCGGCAGCCACAGCATCGTTCACGCGCTAATGGCCGAGAATCTGATCGATGAGTACCGGCTGCTGACGTTTCCCGTCATCCTCGGCGCGGGCGAGCGTCTCTTCGGGGCCGACAGCCCGGCGGCGGACCTGGACTGCCTGGCGGCCGAGCGCTCCGGCGCCGCCGTCCTGACGCGGTACCGGAGGCGAGCACGATGACGGCGCGCGCTCCGTCGTCCTCTGAGACCCCCCGGGCCGAGCATGAGACGTTCGGCCGGCACTACCACGAAATCCATCTCCCGCTCGCTCGGCGAGATACGCCCCCGACCTGATTGGGCTGATCGCGCTGCCAGCCGAAGGCGCCTGCTGCTTTCACTCGTCGTCTCAAGGATCCCGACGACGATCCTCTCCGACGCCGACGGACGATCCCGTGCCGTCGCGGACTGACGGCGAGGCGGCGCCGGAGCCGGACGCATCTGTACTCCAGATCGGGGCTCTCGTTCCGCTCACTCGGCCTGGCTGGATCGAGGCAGGCCGGCACTTGCTCGCTGGACTCGAGCTGGCCGTTCGCGACGTCAACGCCGCCGGCTGCATGGTCCAACCACTCCGGCTCGTGATCCGGGACACCGCGGGGGATGCACAGCGGGCCACCGACGCTGTGGATGATTTGGCGCGTCTCGGAGTGGCTGCCCTGGCGGGGGAATATCACAGCGTCGTCGCACGCGCCGCGGCCGCCAAAGCCGACGCTCTCGGCGTGCCGTTCCTCTGCTCTTCAGCCGTCCTCGACACCCTGATTGAGGAGCCAACCGACTGGGTCGCGCGCCTTGCCCCGGCGCAGTCGCAGAGCTGGCGGGTCTACGCAGACTTCCTCCTCGGCACGGGCCACAGGCGCATCGCCCTAGCAGCCGAGCCCAGTGTGTACTGGGCCTCAGGGGCCGAGATTCTCCGGAACCACCTTTCCGCCCGCGGCGGTATCACGATTGAGCTCGACATGAGTGCGCTCGACCCCACGGCGGTGTGCGACAAGCTCGTTGACAGCCGCGCGACCGCCCTCCTGCTCCTGGTCGGATTCCCGGAGCCGGCCGTATCGCTTGTCAAGTCTGTCCGCCACGATCAGCGCCTCGGCGAGGTCATGATCGGCGCTCCAGCCGGGCAACCGGAGTTCGCCGAGTGGTCGATCCTCCTGGGCGACGACGGTGCCACTATCCCGTTCCTGCGCTACCTGCCCGAGCGCCTCGTCGGACTCGGTGCACGAGTCGAGAAGGCACTCCGTGAACGGCTGGCTGAAGCCCCATCCTTCGTCGCCTTCGAGGGTTACGACACCGTCCTCGTCCTCGCCGAGATGTTGCGAGTTCACGGTCCCCGCTGGGCACGCATCGCCGAAGCTTGGCCGGGCGTCACCCTCGAAGGCACACGTGGGCAGATCCAGTTCTCCCGCCCGCCGGGCATCAACGTTTGGCAATGGGCTTGGCCGCCGATCCAAGTCGTAGAACGAGATCCAGCGCGACCCGATCGCTTCCGGGTCCTCCTCGCCGCCTGAGAGAGCAGCAGGGTTCGCTGCCTGACTGGATCAAATCGCCGAGTAGCGACTTTCAGGCAGTCTGGCGTGGCCCAGCACTCGCGCGCGAACAGGACCGAACGCCAGGCGTATCAGGAGGCCAAGCGCGCCTCGAAGCCGTCGAGCAGCGCAGTGAGTCCGACTGCGCCAGGACTCGCTAGGCGAAGCCGGACCGGATGAGCGAGGAGGGGAAAGCTCATGACGGTGCCGGTCACCTCTCCCACGCTGCTCACTCTTCGTCTGAGACTGGATGGAACGTGCTCAGCGCTGGATCGAGATCCGGGGCCTGCGCTGCGGGATCATTCTGCCAGAGACCGAACTGGTTGCCGTGGGGATCACGGCAGAGGGCAAACCAGCCGTTCCCCGGGACGGCCATCTTCTCGTAGACCTCTCCGCGAAGTTCGGTGACACGGACGATGCAGGCATCAATGGCCTCGACTGCGAAGTACGGGCGGATGCCCCGCTTAGCGGGCTCGAAGTTCGAGATGGCGACGCCCTGCTCGTCGTTGATCTCAGCCAGCTGGTATTCGGCCGATGGGATGGGAATCTCGTTGAACTGCCAGCCGAACAGAGCGCTCCAGAAGGCGCGCGAGCGGCTCGTTTCAGCTCCGCCGGGAATCTCGATATGCACCACTTCTCCACTCACGATCTGCTCCTATTTGTTGTCTGAGGCTGGCCAACTGGACGGCGACTTCCACGACCCTCGCATCACGCGCGAGGTCGCGCCCAATCTCTCCACTCAGCCTTGCTTTTCGATCACCCCTACGACCGGCGTCAGCGACAAAACTCATCGCTCACGCCCTCCACCGCGCCCCTCAACTCCGGCAAGGGCCAGAGTCGTGGCGCCGATCGGCGCATGCGCGACAGCCTGGTGACGGTCGGGGCGCGCAGGCTCTCGGCGGTCTACCGGCCTGAGTCGGCCACCACGATCCGCCGGAGCAGGTACAGATCAAAAACCAGGGGGAGGACGAAAACCAGGCCCCACCAGCGTCCCGTAGCGCAGAGCACAACGATGACGACGGTGATCCAAAGGGCCAGCAGGAGCCGGATCACCAGCGATGACTTCCGGTGTCTCAGATCCCAGTTCATTTGCCGCACACTACTCGCGCCTGTCGTCGCCGTCGGTGAGGGCGAACGTGGCGTCGATCGACGCCCGGACTTCGTACTCCTCGACGTCGATCGGCATGTCACGACCGCCTGCAGCGGCCGAGACCCTGCGGAAGCGGGGCGGCCGTCCCTCCGTGTCGGGCTCCACCTCCTCGGCACGCTGGGCGACATCCGCCAACGCCTTGCCGGGAGACTCCTCTAACGCGCTCAACGTGATCCACAAGGTCGCCCCATCAAGCTCGGTACGAACGGTGGCCTGACCTCGGACAGTCACCGTAGCCCGCGCCGGCGCGCGTTCCGGATCGGGCAGATCCATCGAGACGATCTCCATCGTCGCAGATGCCGGGCCACGGGCTGAAGCGAGTGCTAAATGGTGCGACGGAGGAGGACCGGACGCTAGGGCCCGGCTGTCGGGCCCTCCGATGATCAGGAGCCGGGCCTGGCCACCGGCGTCATGGCTTGAGCAGGATCTTGAACGCGTTGTCCTGCTTCTTCTGAAAGATCTCGTAGGCGTGAGGCGCGTCGTCCAGCGGCACGTGGTGGGTGGCGAAGCTCTCAACGCCCAGCGGGTCAGCCTCATCGGTCACGAGCGGCATCAGGTCATCGATCCATCGCTTGACGTTGGCTTGACCCATCCGGAGATTGATCTGCTTGTCGAACATCTGAATCAGCGGCATCGGGCTCGCCGCTCCGCCATACACGCCTGACAGCGACACCGTTCCGCCCCGCTGCACCAAATCGATCGCGGAGTGAAGCGCGCTCAGACGATCGATGCCAGCGGTCTCGATCACCTTCTGCGCGGCGGCGTCGGGCAACAGCCCGGCAAGCCGATGGGCGAGCTTGCCGATCGGGGCTCCGTGCGCCTCCATCCCCACCGCGTCGATCACGGAATCGGGGCCGCGGCCATCCGTCTGATCGCGCACGAACGCGGCGAGATCGTCGTGCGCCTCGAGATCGATCGCCTGCACCCCGTGCGCCCGGGCTCTGTCCAGGCGTTCTGGAACCAGGTCGACGGCGAGGACATGCTCGCAGCCGCGATGCTGGGCGATCCGGCAGCACATCTCCCCGATCGGTCCGAGGCCGAGGACGAGCGCGCTGCCGCCGTCGGGAATGTTGGCGTACTCGACTGCCTGCCAGGCGGTCGGAAGCACATCGGAGAGGTAGACGAAGCGATCATCGGCCGGGCCCTCGGGCACCTTGATCGGCCCGAATTGCGCCTGGGGCACCCGCAGAAACTCTGCTTGCCCACCCGGGACCTGGCCGTAGAGCTTCGTGTAGCCGAGAAAGGCGGCACCTGTGCCGTACTCGTGTACCTGCGTGGTCTCGCATTGAGACATCAGACCCTTGTCGCACATGAGGCAATGACCGCACGAGATGTTGAAGGGGATCACCACCCGGTCGCCCGGGGCGATGTGAGTGACCTCAGATCCCACCTCCTCGACGATCCCCATCGGCTCGTGCCCCAGGACGTCGCCCGCGTCGATGTAGGCGCCAAGCACCTCATACAGATGCAGGTCCGATCCGCAGATCCCGGACGAGGTCACCCGGATGACCGCGTCGGTTGGCTTCTCGATCGTCGGATCGGGAACCGTGTCCACGCGAACATCGTGATTCCCATGCCAAGCAACAGCCTTCATGCGCAATCCTCTCAGTAGTCGAAGCGGTGAAGCCGCGCCAGGCTGTTTCCGGGACGCTGAGACAGATCGGGAGGACCCTCGACGGCTAGGGGTCAACTACCCGACGGACAGCACGCTAACCACTCATCACTGGCCGGGCGCGCCGCCGATGATGATGCCTTCGGATCCGATTCGAAATTCTCGGACTCGCGGATCGTTGCCGCTGGCGCGGGTCTTGAGCGCCGTCATGGCGCGGCGGATGGTGGTCTGGTCCCGAATGTATTGGAGCAACAGCACGTTGTCCGAGAGGTGCGAGACGCCGTATTCGGACAGGCGATTGACGGCAAACAGGTCTGGAAGCTCGCTGGTCATGAACAGGCTGACGCCGGACCGGGAGCAGCGTTGAATCAGTGAGTACATGTATTCGCGAAAGCGGATCTCGTCGCCGCTGGCGAACAGCACGTCGGTGAGGCTGTCGATCAGGACACGTTTGGCCCCCAGCCGGTCGATGGCATCAAGGAGCTCGTAGATCCACTCGTCGACGTACAGGTCGACCGGTGAGCGGTACATCATCGTCACGGCGTCATCGAGCGTCCAGCCGAAGGCTCGCGCCACGCGCTTGAGCTGGGTCGGATTCTCCTGGAGGCTCGCGATGATCCCAGGCTCCCCGCTGGTCGCACCAGCGACGATGAAATGCAGCCCCATGAGCGTCTTTCCGATACCTGACGGCCCCGCGCACAGTGTTGATGAGCCAGGCCAATAGCCGTTGCGGAGCATCTCGTCGAGAGCGGCGATGCCCGTTGATACCCGCTCGGCACCGAGGTCGTAGGTCGAGGTGTCGACGGTATCGGCCAGACGAGGGAAGACGCGCAGGCCGGCGGCGCTGATGCGGTATGCGTGGCGGCCGGAGAGATAGTTGCTGCCGCGGAGCTTGATCACCTCGAGCCGGCGAATGGACCGCTCAGCCGCACGCGAGGAGCCGAGGAGCAGGATGCTGTCGGCCACCGCGGCTTCGGGCTCACCGGAAATCGTGTCCAGGTCGTATTCGCCCAGCCAGAAGCTCGAGCCGGCTACGGCGCTGGTATCCGCGGCGAGCTCGAACAGGAAGCTGCGAAAGTCGGGGTGGGTCTCCGCGTACGCCGCGAGTGCCTTGAAGCTGTCGATGATCAGGATGGCCGGATGTCGCTCGCGCAGTACCACGCGGAGGCGCTCGAGTATTCGCGGCAGGCCTCCTTCCTGAAGATCTTCGCCGAGACTCTCGTAGAAGACGCGCTCGCCGACGCCGGCGAGGTCAAAGAAGTCGAGGGTCTGACCAAAGCGGACCAGTTTGTCGAGCGGTTCCGAAACGGTTGAGAGGTACACGGCGGGCCGCTCGACGGTCGCGTTGGCGAAAGCGTATTGCTCCGCGAGGATCGTTTTGCCGCTGCCCGGCGGGCCGGCGATGAGGTGGATCGCGTTTCCCGGCAGTCCGCCGCCAAAGATGGCGTCAAGTCGACCGCTTCCGCTGAGGAGACGGTCGCTCACTGCCGGATCGACCGTTGGCGGCTGATCGCGCTCGTCCCGAGCAGATCGCGAACGGTCGACACGAAAACCAACGGGTCGATCGGCTTTTTCAGAAACGCCGCCGCGCCGAGCTCGGCGGCCACGTCGTGCGCCGCGAGCGGCGAAACCGCGATCACCGTCGCGCCGGCTTGGTTCAACCCTTCGATCAGCCGGCCGCCCAGGCCACCCGAGAGCAGCAGCTCGACAACCACGATGCGTGGCTCGAGCTCGTGGAATTTCCGCTGCGCATCGTCGGCTGAGGACGCGATCTCCACCCGGAACCCTTCCGTGCGAAGCAGATAATCCTCAAGACTCGCCGCCACCCGGTCGCGTTCGGCGATCAGGATCAGTAGTCCCGTCTGGGCTGCGGCCACGCTGGCGTCGATCAGCTCACTGCCTCGATCGATGTGCTCAGCGAGCAGCCGGTGAGCATCGCCCGGCGAAAAACCCTGGTCCATCTGCTCAGAGACGAACGAAAGTTGGGCCAGCTGGTTGCGCGTATACCGCCGCTGCCCACCCGAGCTGCGGACCGCGATCACGAGCCGATAACGCTCTTCCCACGTGCGCAGCGTCGAGACCGCGACCCCGACCATCCGCGAAACAGCGCCGATGCTGTAAAGGGCCGGTTCCACGGGTCAAACGTACGGTGTCTCAACGGGCCGGGTCGGGCCCGCCTGACGTCGTCTCACGACGATCTCGGCGCGACGGAGCTGTCCGTCGTGCGCGGCAGTGCGGCGAGCACGTCGCCATCGCTTGAGATGATCGGAAGGTGAGCCCGAACGCCGGTCAGGTCGAGCAGACGCTCGACAGCGCGTGAGCCGTTGATCACCCGCAACCGATCCGCGCCCGCACAGGCCTGCTGCATCCGGATCAGCAGGTGGATTCCGGTCGAGTCCATGAAATTCAACTCGGTGAGGTCCATGACGATCATTTCGGCGTCGTCGTCCCGGAACACGGCGTCGAATGCGCTTTCCAGCAGCGGTGCGGTGGCGAGATCGAGCTCACCGATCGGCGTCAGGCGGTGCACCCCACCCTCGCGCGTTTCGCGTATCGACAACGGCCCCGGCGTGGTCATGAGCTCCTCCGCAGACGAGAACTGTCAGAAAAGGTCACGGTCCGGCCGGCCGCACTGCGTCGGCACCGGCGTCCTGTGTGCGGCGATCGTATACCTCCTCAATAGCTCCGTCAACCCTGCTCGAGAGCTTCGGAAAACCTGCGACGGATTCCCGCGCCATAAGAGCTCGGCGCCAGGAGCGCAGGCGAACAAGGCGTGGTGCCACGGCCGACGATCGCGGCTTGAGTACGCCATCGCGCATGGGAGGGCTGTCCCGAGCGCGCCAAGCTTGACACCACTGCTATGTTGACGTTACGTTAGCGGTGATTTAGGCGTGTTTTAACGGGTTGCCCGGTTGTGAGGCCGCCTGATACTGGGGTTAACCGATCGGGAGTGGGGCCATGAAGCGGCGCTCGGGTTTTCGTTGGGCTGGGGCGTCGGTGCTGTTCGCTGTCGTCATGGGCGCCGCGGGTGCGGTGGCCGGAGCGGTGGCGCTTGCGGCCCCATCGTCGCAACCGGTCAGGCCGGCGTTCGGGGTGGCTAGGTCGGCTCGGCTCGGAGCGCCGCGGGTCGTCAACGTGCGGGCTCTGCTGGGCACTCACTCGGGTAGCTTCGTGGCGCCGCATACGCAGCCCCCGTCCCCCGCGCTGCTTCTGGGCCGCGCCGGGGTCACGCCGAGCTCGCAGCGGGGACCGCTGCAGGGTTACCGGGTCGCCACCCAGGCTCCGCGGCGAGGCTCGAAGTTGCGCTCGGGATCCCGGCCGCGCTCTGGCGCGAGGGGGGCGCCATCGGATCATCCGGGCGGATTGAAGTCCGTGCCCGGGTCGGCCGCGCAGGGCTCCAGTTTCGAGAAACTGAACTCGTTCACCGGCGCCACCTCGAACACCACCGGTTGCTGCGAGCCGCCGGATACGCAGGTCGCGGTGGGCCCGAACTACGTGTTCGAAGCGGTCAACCTCAACGCGTTTGCCTACGACCGTGGCGGCAACCAAGTCGGCACCTTCAGTCTCGTGGACTTCTTTGACTCAGGGCAGGCGGGGAGCGATCCCAAGATCGTCTACGACGCCGGCTCTGGCCGGTGGTTCATGACCCTGATGGACTGCGTGGGCGGTCAGTGCGGCGGCAACTGGACGTCCCTGGGCGTTGACCTCGCCGTCTCACAGACCTCCGATCCGCTGGGAAGCTGGTGGATCTACAGGAGCATCTTCAACTCCGATCAGGGCAACCTCCAGGATCAGCCCAAGCTCGGCTTCAGTGACGACAAGGTGACCGTTTCGGACAACGTCTACAGCGGTCATTGCGGCGCCGGCTCGTGTTTCCTGCATGAGGCCGTGGATGTTCTGCAGAAATCCGATCTTCTGAACGGCCAGAGCGCGGGCTTCGTCGAGGACACTTCGACCTTCGCCTTCAACACGATCCCGGCGATCCCGACGCCCACCGCGGCCGGCTCAGACAGCACGCAGTACATGGCGTGGCAGGGGTTCGGGTCCCTGGGCACCGACCAGATCACCGGCACTCCGGACGCCGGCAACGTGAGCTTCGCCAACCAGCAGTCGCCTCCCATCGGCGGGATGACGGCGACAGTCGACGCGCCAGGTATCCCGTCGGGCGCGGCGTCGGGCAACTACGTCGAATCCGTCGCATGGCAGGACAACCAGCTCTGGGCCGTCTCCACCGACGGGTGCACGCCGGGCGGGGACAGCGGCACACGTGACTGCACGCGGATCGACCAGGTGGACACCTCCACCCCGTCGTCGCTCACCGTCACCACCGACTTAAACCTCACCGACGGCCCCGGAAGCTACGAGGTCTATCCGTCGGTGACGACGGACTTCTTCGACAACATGATGCTTGGGTTCACGTCCTCCCACGACGGCAGCACGCAGCCGTCGGCCGAGGCGGTGGGCCACCAGCCCGGTGCTGGGTACACGGCGATCAACTATCTGTTCAGCAATACGACGTATTGCGGCACGCGCTGGGGGGACTACTCCGGCATCGGTCAGGACCCAGCCGACGAGGGCAACGTCTGGACGGCGCAGGAATACGGCGCCGTGGACAGCTGCAGCAACTGGGCGACCGGCATCGGTGGCTTCAGCTTCGACGGCCCAACGATCAACGCCGTGTCGCCGAGCAGCGGCGACGCCACGGGCGGCACGACGGTGGACATCTTCGGCTATGACTTCGTCAACGGCGGTACGTCGGTGAGCTTCGGCGGCACGCCGGCAGCCGGCGTCACGTTCATCACGCCGCAGCACATCCACGCCGTGAGCCCTTCGGGCTCGGGCGGCCCGGTTGACATCACCGTAACGACGTCAAACGGGACCAGTGCCACGACCTCAGGCGACCACTTCAGCTGGGTTCCCGCGGTGACCGGCCTCAACCCGACCGCCGGGCCGACCGCAGGCGGAACCGTCGTTCAGATCGTCGGCGCTGGGTTCAATGGCGCCAGCAGCGTCGACTTCGGCGGCACCCCGGCGTCGTTCACGGTCGACAGCGACAACTACATAACCGCGACCGCGCCGGCGGGATCGCCGGGTACGGTCGACGTGACGGTGACCGGTCCAACCGGGACCAGCGCGACCTCGTTTGCCGACGCGTACACATACGATGCGCCGCCAACACTGACCGGCGTCAGCCCCAACGCTGGGCCGGCATCGGGCGGGAACACGGTCATCGTGAAGGGCACGAACTTCGTTCCGGTGTCGACGGTCAGATTTGGCACGACCGTATCGCCGCTGGTGACGTTCATCTCGAGCACCAGGCTGAAGGCGATAGCGCCCGTGCATCCCGCTGGCGTGGTGAATGTCTCGGTGACCACGCCGGGAGGCACCACCCCAACCGTCGGAGTCGATCACTACACGTTCGCGCCGCGCCCGACGGTGGGCAGCGTGGTGCCGAACGCCGGTTCGACCGCGGGCGGGACCACCGTGACGATCAACGGCACCAACTTCGTGTCGGGCGCGACGGTCAAGTTCGGTACCACGGCTTCGACCGTGGTGACGTTCGTCTCGAGCACGAAGCTGACCGCCAAGGCCCCCACCCACGCCGCCGGCACGGTTGCCGTGTCGGTCACCACCACGGGCGGGACCAGCGCACCCGTCAACGGCGACCTGTACGCCTACGGACCCCCGGCCGTGACCAGCGTCGTCCCGAACGCCGGACCGGCCGCGGGCGCGAACACGGTCACGATCAACGGCCGAGGTCTGGTGCCCGGGACGACGGTGAGATTCGCAACCGCCGCCGCGACGGCGGTGACGTTCGTGTCGCCCTCGAAGCTGACGGCGAGAGCACCGGCGCACCCCGCCGGTGTGGTCAACGTGTCGGTGACGACGCCGGCAGGCACGAGCCCCGCCGTCACGGGCGATCGCTACACGTACGAGTCGCGCCCGGCGGTAAGCGGTCTGAGCCCGGATGCCGGTGCGGCCACGGGCGGAAACATCGTGACGATCAACGGCACCAATTTCGCCGCGGGGGCGACGGTCAAGTTCGGTACCACGGCTTCAACCGTGGTGACGTTCATCTCGAGCACGAAGCTGACCGCCAAGGCCCCCGCCCACGCCGCCGGCACGGTGAACGTGACGGTAACGACGCCGGGCGGGACCAGCGCAGCGGTCAACGGCGACCTATACGCCTACGGACCGCCCGCGGTCAGCTCGTTCACTCCGAGTTCGGGGATCACCGGCAGCGCGGTCACGATCAACGGGACCAACTTCGTCCCGGGGGCGACGGTCAAGTTCGGCACGCGGCCCTCCCCCACGGTCACATTCGTCTCGCCAACCAGGGTCACGGCCGTCGTTCCGAACGCCGCCACCGCCGGCAGGATCGCCGTGACCACGGCGGCTGGGACGGGAACCAGCGCGGCGACCTTCACGCCGACGTTCTCGCTGACCAGCTTCAGCCCCGCCAGCGGCCCAACCGGGACAGTGGTGACGATCCACGGCGCCGGCTTCAACTCCAGCTCGGCGGTCAGATTCAACGGACACGCGGCATCGACGACGCACGTCTCGGCTACCCAGCTGAAGGCGACCGTCCCCTCCACCGCCACGACCGGCCCGATCACCGTAACCAACACGGCCGCCCCCACCGGGACCATCAGCAGCGCGACCAACTACACAAAGACCTAGCCGACCAGAACCGCCAACCGCTCGGAGGACACGCTTTCAGAATCTATATTCTACGGACGACGTATCGCCCGGCCCAGTCTGGCTTGGGCGCATCTACAAAAGGGGGAAGGCGATCAGCGCTGCCTCCGGGGCCTACAAGGGGTTGTACATGTCACAACTATGGGTTCGCGCTCGTAAGGGCGCTTTGGTTTCACTTGGCGTGAGCGTGTCAGCGCTCGCGCTGGGTTCGTCGGCGTGGGCCGCGAACATACCGTCCTCGGGCACGCTCATTGCCCGGCTCGTCACATCTTCGTCCAGGTCAGGTGCCTCACACGCCCCGCGCGCTTATCCGCTTCGGGTTCGCGACGCCGCCCAATACGCGCAGGCGAAGGCGGCGGCCGACCGGGCGTACGGCGGCTGGGCTGCGGCGCATACGTTTTCAGATCCTCTCGCCCCGCTCTCGAGCGCGACGATCATCGGGCTCAACAAACCGGGCCTGAGCGCCGCGGGCGCCGGCGGGAGCACACCGCCGGATCCAACCGGTGCAGCTGGGCCGAGCAACTACTTGGAGTTCGTGAACTCCGAGATCGGCGTGTACAACCGGACGACGCTTGCGTCGCCACCGATCGCCACCGCGACCGAGGACGCGTTTGTCAATAGCAGCAGCACCTGCGACGGTCAGATCAAGTGGGATCAGGCCGCGGCCCGGTTTGAGTACTACAGCCTCGATTGCGCCGCGAGTACCGGAAGCGAGGGAATCTCGTTCGGGTGGTCGAAGACCAGCAGCCCGACGCCGCTGACCGGCACGAGCTCTAACTGGTGCAAGTACCATCTGAATACCGGTGCCAATCTGGAGGATTACGGCAAGCTCGGTAACTCCAACACTTTCATGATCGTTGGCGCCAACGAGTTCAATGATTCAAGCTTGAACTACCTCGATTCGCCGATCCTCGTGATGCCCAAGCCGGCCAACAAGTCAACGGTGTGCCCCACGTCCGTGGCGGTGCATAAGTTCGTGCCGGCGTCGGCGAACGAGTTCACGCCTGAGCCGGCGAACGTGTTCGGCAGCTCGACCACGGGGTATGTGGTCGCGATCAGCGGTAGCCTCAGTACCGCTCTGCGCATGTACACGGTGACCGGTACGGCGACGGCGCCGGCGGTGACCGATAAGGGCAATATCACGGTGCCGGCGTTCAGCACTCCCGCGGGCGTCCCGCAGCCCGCTCCGGCGCCCGCTTCGGACGTCATCGACTCGAGCGACACGAGACTGACCCAGGCCAACGCCGTGGTCGACCCGGCGCTCAAGACGTTCGGGATCTGGACTCAGCACACCATTGCTGGCAAGAGCGGCGGCCCGTCCGTCGTGCGGTGGTACGAGCTCGAGGCCGGCAAGGCGACGCCGGTGCAGACCGGCACCGTCGCGGTCGCCGGGCAGTTCGCGTTCAACGGCGCGATCTCACCGACGATCGGGGGCAATGCCGCGGCGATCGACTACAACGTCGGCAGCAAGACCCTGAAGGTTCAGCTGCGCGCCCGGATCCACCCCACCGGATCAGCGCCGGGCTCGATGAGCAGCGATACAGTGCTGGCGAACAGCTCCGGTGTCGACGAGGACTTCAGTTGTCCGAGCAGCTCCGGGTCAGCGTCCTGCCGTTGGGGTGACTACGGCGGCGCCAGCTTCGATCCGACGAGCAGCAAGGCGGTGTTCGGCACCAATCAGTACAACGGCACCCCTGACGGATTCACCGACGCCCAGTGGAAGACCAACAACTTCCGTTTGTTGCTTCCATAGGGCTCGGCGTCAGCTAGCCACGACCCACGCAGCCGCTCGGACGGCCGAGACGCCGTCCGGCGGCTGCAGTGGTTCGGCAAACAGGAGTTGCAGCGGACGGACGTTCCGATATCGTTGCGCCCGGCCCGGCTTGCCCGAAGGCCGCGCACAATCTGATTGAGGGAGGCATCCGATGGCAGGAAAAGCTCGCAACCTTGCCGCGCTCGTGGTCGTCGCCGCAGTGACAAGTTGGGCGGTCTCCAGCTTGGCTGGAGCGAGCCCGCCGAGCCAGGCGTCGAGCGCGACGCCGCCATGGGTGCTGCATGTTCAGAACTACCCGGGCGGCATCTCCAACGGCGTCCGAGCAGCGCTGGCGACAGCCAGCGCGAGCGCTGGGACCCCGACGTCGAAAGCCCAGCCGCCGGCCAAACTCCCGTCGACGGTCGCGTCGGGCAACGTCCAGATGGACCAGAACTCTTACCCGCCGCTACCGCAAAACGAGACCGCGGTGGCGCTGAACACCCGCGATGAGAACGTCGCTGTCGCGGCCTCCAACGACTATGTGGACGGCGGCGTGACGGTGATGCGCACCGCTGACGGCGGCCACAGCTGGCAGACGACCCGGGTGGTCCCCGTCTACAACCAGCCCGGTGATCCATTCTCAGGCAACAGCTGCCAGGGCGGTGACCCGTCGGTGGCCTACAGCGCACGTGACCAGGTGTTCTTCCTGAGCCAGCTGTGCTTCTTCCGTGGCTCTGCCCAGTCGCAGGTGGAGATCTTCGTCTCGCGCGACGACGGCCGGACCTGGACCCCGGGCCGTCAGGCCGCGATTCCCGCCACCAACTTCAGCGCCGCCCTGGGCGGGCCCGATCCATCGGTATTCAACGATCGTGAGACGATCACGGTCGATAACACTGCGACCAGTCCTCATTACGGCCGCCTGTACGTGACCTGGACGAAGTTCCACATGCTCCCCAGCGGGTTCAGCGACTACTGCCCGATCCAGCTCGCCTACACCGACACCGTGCCAGCGTTCAACCCCGCTCTGACCACCTTCCAGCACACCGCCGTGCTGCCCGATGATCCCAACGCGAACGGGCTCGGAGCATCGGCCGATCAGGACAGTCAACCGGTGGTGGAGCCCGACGGGACGCTGCACGTCTCCTATGTCAACGAGGAGTGCAACACCTCGATCGATCACCACTTGCAGATCATCAACTCGACCAACGGCGGCGCGAGCTTCAGCGCCCCGGTACAGATCGACAAGCCGGGCCAGTTCAAGGACAACCCCAACCCGGCCGATCTGCTCCCGAACAAGAACTTCCGGGCGCCGATCGCGCCGTCGCTGAACTACAACGCGGCCACGCACACGCTCGCGTTCATGTACCAGAACAACGTTGACCGCTCGCGCAGCGGCGCGAACATCTCGGTGCAGACCTCGACCGACGGCGGCAACACCTGGTCGAACATGCGCTGGGTCAGCGTCGACTCCAAGCGTGCGCCCGCCCCCAAGGATCAGTACTTCTCCTGGGTTACGTCGAACACGACCGGCACGTTCTTCGCGATCTGGCTTGACAACCGCGAAGACCCCAACAACAAGCTGATCGACACGTGGGAGGGTGTCTCGCACGACAACGGGGTGACCTGGGTCAACAAGAGGCTCAGCACGGTGCGCTGGAATCCAGACCTGGCGTTCTTCCGGTCAGGTGCATTCATCGGTGACTACATGGGCGCGATTGCCGGCGCCCATGCCTTCTACCCGGTATGGGTGGACGGCAGGACGACGAAGATCGCCGAAACCGGGATCGGCAACACCGACATCTTCACCAACGTCAGGCCCTGAACATCCCGCCGCGGCGGGCCAGCGGCTCCGGCCGCTGGCCCGTGCGGCAAGCTGACGGGCCTCAGCGGATCCCGCTGTCGAAGGTGATCACCACGTTTGAATAACGCTCTCTCCGCACCGTGACTGTGCGAGAAGCGCTCCGGGCACGGCCCGGACCCGGCTGCGCAACGAGCAGATAACGCCCGGGCGCCAGCCCCACACTGAACCGCCCCTGAACGGACGACCGGATCCGCCTGACGAGCCGACGGGACGATCTGCGATGGATGGCGATCGTCGCCTGATACGGGTGCACGCAGCTCTCCCCGGGCCGCTGCACCGGACATGTCGGTCCGATCAGGACCC
Source organism: uncultured Solirubrobacterales bacterium (assembly GCA_963792735.1). GTDB lineage: Bacteria > Actinomycetota > Thermoleophilia > Solirubrobacterales > Solirubrobacteraceae > Palsa-465. The sequence goes on from CAWBXK010000004.1 coordinate 75,963, forward strand.
GACCCCTGATTCCCGAGTCCGAATCGCCAGAGTGAGAGCCCGTCGAATCGGCGACCGACACGCGAGCGCCACACGCGGCCAGCAGTCCGATGATCGGAAACACCAACATCGCCGACCGGAAATTGCCTCTGCTCAAATGCATCAGCTCGAGCATAGCCCTTGTTGTCGGAATCCGAAAAACGGTGTCAGCGCCCGCAGCGGCACCGCTGGGCGCCCGAACCGACCTTTCAGCCGAGCTCCGAGAGCAGCGCGGTGACGCGGGTGTCGATGTCGTCGCGGACCGCTCGTACGGCTGCGAGCGGCTGGCCGGATGGATCCGGCAGCTCCCAGTCGATGTAACGCTTGCCGGGTATGTAGGGGCATTCGTCGCCGCAGCCCATGGTGACGACGATGTCGGCCTGATCGGCGAGCTCGAGCGTGAGCCGCTGTGGGACTCGGTCGCTGAGTTCGATGCCGAGCTCGCGCATGACCTCGATGACTTCTGGGTGGACGTGCTCAGCGGGGCTGGTGCCGGCCGAGAGGGCGGCATGAGCGCCATGGGCGGCGCGGGTGAACAGGGCCTGGCTCATCTGAGAGCGGCCTGCGTTCTGGCGGCAGACGAAGAGGACGGTGCTCATTCAGAGTTTCCGGTCAGCAGTCTAAAGATTGACAAACATCACTTCAATAGGTATTTATATATCGATGGCTGTCGATATGGAGTTGACTCCGAAGACCAAGCGCCCCGCCGGCGAGCCGTGCTGCGAGCCGGTCGTCTACCCCGACGTCCAGCGCGAACAGGCGATGCGGATGGCGCACGTCGCCAAGGCACTGGGGGATCCGGTTCGCCTCCAACTCGTCGACGTGCTGCGCAAGCACGCCGGAAAGGTGTGCGTCTGCGAGCTGGTCCCGCTGTTCGACCTCTCGCAACCGACCATCTCCCACCATCTCAAGGTGCTGCGTGACGCCGGGATCGTCGGCTCCGAGCGCCAGGGACTGTGGGCTTACTACTACGTCGTCCCCGACGCCCTCAAGGAGCTGTCCGCATGGCTGAGCTGACTACCGATATCCGCGACAGCGTCCGCGAGCGCTACGCCAAGGCAGCCCGAGCGTCGGCCGCGGGCGACCACGCCGAGGCCGCCGCGCTGGAGTCCGACGCCGGCTGCTGCGCCCGCGACCGGGCTGGTGGCGACGCCGGTGTGTGGGGTCCTCAGCTGTACGACCAGGCCGATCGCGAGGACGTGCCGGCCGCCGCGATCAACGCCTCGCTCGGCTGTGGCGTCCCCACCGCTGTCGCGCACCTGCGCGATGGCGAGATCGTCCTTGATCTCGGGTCGGGTGCCGGCGCCGACGTGTTGATCTCCGCGCGGAGGGTCGCGCCCACGGGCCGGGCGATCGGCCTCGACATGACCGATGAGATGCTCGAGCTCGCGCGCGCCAACGCTGCCGCGGCCGGCATCCGGAACGTCGAGTTCATCAAGGGCTATCTCGAGGACATGCCCCTCGCCGACGACAGCGTCGACGTCGTCATCTCCAACTGCGTCATCAACCTGTCCGGCGACAAGGCAAAGACGATCCACGAGGCGGCTCGGGTGCTTCGACCGGGCGGCCGGTTGGCGATCTCCGACGTGATCGCCGACCCCGGCATGGACGCGACCACCAAGGCCGACATGGCCGCCTGGACCGGCTGCATCGCCGGCGCCCTGACCGAAGCCGAATTCCGGGCCGCGCTTCAGTCCGCCGGGCTCGACGCGATCGAGATCACCCCCACCCACCGGGTGCACGAGCACGCAGCCTCGGCGATCATCCGGGCGCGCAAGCCCTCCGGGTGCTGCGTCCCGGCGGTCCAGCGAAGCTGCTGCGAGCCTTCGGCCAAGACCGAATGCTGCAACAGCGCCCAGCACGCCGACGGCACCTGCGGGTGCAACCCCACCGTCGCGAACCCCCAAGCGCCACCGCCGACCCCGCTTGCGTGTTCCCTGGATGCCGAACGGTTCGCCGACCGGCGCGGCGAATGGGAGCAGCTCTGCCGCGACTCGCTAGTCGGTCTTGAACTGACCGAGACCGGCGTTGCGCTGCGCTTCGGTCAAGGCGTCGAGACCGACGCCGAGCTTCGCCGGCTGGCCGCGCTCGAGCGGACCTGCTGCTCGTTTGCGAGCTGGACCGTGCAGGAGCGGGGTGACCAGCTCGTTCTCACCGTCACCGGATCGCCCGAGGCGGTCCCCACGCTGCAAGCGATGTTCACCTTCACCGGCGACCCGCCGCGACCGGTTTGATCCGGACCGGTCTGGTCACTTGTTTTGACACGCATGACGGCATCCCCGCCGTAGCGTGCGCCGCATCACGCCGGTAGGTGCTCGGCGGTATCCCGACCAGTTCGGTGAAGCGGCTGCTGAAGGTGCCCAGCGACGAGCAGCCGACCTCGAAACAGACCTCGGTGACGCTGAGGTCGCCACGACGCAGCAGCGCCATCGCGCGCTCGATGCGCCGCGTCATCAGGTAGCCGTACGGAGACTCGCCGTAGGCGAGCTTGAACTGGCGACTGAGGTGCCCGGCCGACATGTACGCGCCGCGGGCGAGCGCCTCGACGTCCAGCGGCTGCGCGTACTCCCGGTCGATCCGGTCGCGGACCCCACGCAGCCGCGCGAGATCGCTCAGGCGCTGCGCCGCCACGGGTTCGCTGCTCACCCGCGAGATCCTGCCACAAGAACACACCCGGCGAGTCCTCGGTCAGTTGCCGACGTAGGCCGCGAGGTGCTCGCCGGTGAGGGTGGAGCGCGCGGCGACGAGGTCGGCGGGTGTTCCCTGAAAGACGATCCGGCCGCCGTCGCGGCCGGCGCCGGGGCCGAGATCGATGATCCAGTCGGCGTGCGCCATGACTGCGCAGCAGCAGGTCGTTCATGCGCCGGATGTCATGGGGGTGCAGGCCCGTGGTCGGCTCGTCGAAGACGTAGGTGACGTCGGTGAGCGAGGAGCCGAGGTGGCCGACCATCTTGACGCGCTGCGCCTCGCCGCCTGACAGCGTGCCCGACGGCCGGTCGAGCGAGAGGTAACCCAGCCCGATCTCCACGAACGAGTCGAGCGTCTGCCGCAGCGCGTCGAGCAGTGGTGCCACCGACGGCTCGTCGAGGCCACGGACCCATTCGGCCACGTCGCTGATCTGCATCGCGCACGCATCGGCGATGTTGCGCTTCTTGATCTTCGACGAGCGGGCCGCCTCGCTGAGCCGGCTGCCGCCGCACTCGGGGCAGGTCATGAACGTGACCGCCCGCTCCACGAAGGCACGGATGTGCGGCTGCAGCGAGTCGACGTCCTTGGACAGCATCGACCTCTGGATCCGCGGAATCAGACCCTCGTAGGTCATGTTGATGCCCGCGATCTTCATCCTGGTCGGCTCGCGGCGGAGGAAGTCGTGCAGCTCCTGCTTGGTGTACCTGCGGATCGGGGTGTCCGGGTCGATGAAGCCCGACGCGCTGTAGAGCCGATGGTTCCAGCCGCCCGGCTGGTAGCCGGGGATCGTGAGCGCACCCTCGTTGAGTGACTTGCGGTCGTCGTAGAGCGCAGACAGGTCGATGTCGTTGACCGAGCCCCGGCCCTCACACCGCGGACACATGCCGCCGGTGATGCTGAAGCTGCGCCGCTCCTTCACGGTCTTCCCGCCCCGCTCCATCGTGACCGCGCCCGCTCCACTGATCGAGGCGACGTTGAAGGAAAACGCCTGGGGCGAGCCGATGCGCGGCCGTCCGAGCCGGCTGAAGAGGATGCGCAGCATCGCGTTGGCGTCGGTGGCGGTGCCGACTGTGGAGCGGACGTCGCCACCCATCCGCTGCTGGTCGACCAGAATCGCCGTCGTCAGCCCTTCCAGGACGTCGACCTCGGGCCGCGCCAGCGTCGGCATGAAGCCCTGCACGAACGCGCTGTAGGTCTCGTTGATCAGCCGCTGCGACTCCGCGGCGATCGTGCCGAACACCAATGAGCTCTTACCCGAACCGGAGACGCCGGTGAACGCCGTCAGCCGGCGCTTTGGGATCTCGAGGCTGATGTCCTTGAGGTTGTTCTCACGCGCGCCGTGTACGCGGATCAGGTCGTGGCTATCGGCAACGTGCAGCCCAGCCGACTGCGGTTCGGTCTTCCTGGCCATGCTCATCGTGCTGGTGATGTCCATCGCGGTCAGGCTAGCTGCGGGTTGGTGGCCCGCGCTTCTCGATTCCTGACCGGTGGCGGCAGCTACCGAGCGACGAGGGTCGCCGGCCGTCCCGGCAGATCCATGCCGCGCTGGACTCTCGCGCGTTAAGCTACGTGACGTGGGAGAGCCTGGAGTCAGCCCGATACCGGACGCGGAGGGATGGAGTTATGGAGCCTTCCGCCAGGATCACGAAACGGAGTCGATCACCGTTCCGGTGATCCGGGATGACGGGGGGTCGTCTGAGTTCACCGTGCCGAAGTTCGTCGAGGACCCGGCGGATCTTCGCGCTATCGCGATGGTGGTGATCCAGGCATTCGAGAAGTGGGAGGCCGTGCAGGGGTTGGGGGCGTGACCTCTTGTCCGCGCGTCGCTCGCGCGCGCCGAACGGGGACCGCGAACGGCTGTCTGAGTAGCGACGTTTGGGTTTGCGCGAGCCGGGAATGTCTTCTAGCCTTGGACCCATTCGTACATGGCCTGAGGGCCTGGATGAGCGAGAGGAGGTGATCGGATTGCGAAAGCAACGTGGCCGGGTGACCGAGCCCCTGGTGCGCGAGAACGGGACGCTTCGCCCCGCGAGCTGGGACGAGGCGCTCGATGTCGCAGCGGCGGGTCTTGCCCGGGCTCGAACGCAGGACGCGACACGTTCGTTTGGCATGTTCAGCTGCTCGAAGGCGTCGAACGAGGTCAATTTCCTGGCTCAGAAGTTCGTGCGTTCTGTGATGGGGTCGAACAACATCGACTCGTGCAATCGCACCTGACACGCTCCTAGCGTCGTCGGTCTGGCGACGGTGTTCGGTGCGGGCGGCGGTACGTCGTCCTATAGAGAGGTCGAGGAGACTGATCTGCTGATCCTGTGGGGATCGAACGCCCGGGAGACGCATCCGATCTTCTTCCACCACGTGCTCAAGGCCGTTCATCGCGGTTCGCCCCTGTACGTGATCGATCCGCGCCGCACGGGCTCGGCTCAGTGGGCGGATACCTGGCTGGGGCTGGATGTGGGCAGCGACATCGCGCTCGCCAATACGATCGCCCGAGAGATCATCCACGCGGGGCTGGCCAACGAGGCGTTCATCAACCGCGCGACATCTGGATTCCCCGAATATCGGGCGTCGGTCGAACGCTGGACGCTGGAGGAGGGCGAGCGGGTGACCGGCGTTCCGGCGCAGACGATCCGCGAGCTCGCGCATGCCTACGGCCGAGCCGAGCGGGCGATCCTGTGCTGGACGCTGGGGATCACCGAGCACGTCACGGCGGTCGACAATGTCCTGTCGCTGATCAACCTGGCTCTGCTCACCGGGCATGTGGGGCGCTATGGGTCGGGCTTGAACCCGTTGCGCGGCCAGAACAACGTCCAGGGCGGCGGCGACATGGGCGCGATCCCGAACAAGCTCCCCGGGTTTCAGGATGTACAGGACAATCACGAGGCACGGGCGAAGTTCGAGGCGGCCTGGGAAACGAAGCTGCCGCCCAAGCACGGTTGGCACCTGTCGCAGATGTTCGAAGCGATGGAGGCCGGCGAGCTGCGCACCCTTTACGTGCTGGGTGAGAACCCGGCGCAGTCCGAGGCTGACTCCAAGAAGTCGCTCGCGTTGCTGGAGGGCCTGGACTTCCTGATCGCCCAGGACATCATCATGACCAAGACCTGCGACATGGCCGACGTGGTTCTCCCATCCTCGGCCTCATGGTGTGAGGCGGATGGGGGCACGGTGACCAACAGCGAGCGCCGGGTCCAACGGATGCGCAAGGCGCTGGATCCGCCTGGCCTGGCCCGTGACGATCACTGGATCATCTGTGAGCTGGCTCGTCGCCTGGGCCACGATTGGGGTCACCCCACCCTCGAGCAGGCGTGGGAGGAGCTGCGCTCGCTCAGCCCGATGCACCGAGGCATGAGTTACGAGCGGCTGGAGGCGACCGGTGGGTTGCAGTGGCCGTGCCCGAGCGAGGATCATCCCGGCTCACCGTTCTTGCACGGCCGGCTCTGGGCGGAGCCACTTGGCGGTCCCCCGGCGCCGTTTTCGATCACGACCTGGTCGCCTCCGATCGACGAGCTCAACGATGATTTCCCAATCCGGTTAACGACCGGCCGGCGGCTCGACTCCTATAACACCGGGGTGCAGTCAAACCTTTACAGCTCGCCACTGCGTCGTGGCGAGACCCTGGATCTGTGCCCCGAGGACGCAGCCAGCCTGCGGGTCAAGCCGGGTGAGATGGTGAAGGTCAGCTCCCGCCGCGGCTCGCTCGAGGCGCCCGTACGTCTGGATCCGGGACTGCGCCCGGGCTTGGCGTTCATGACGATGCACTTCCCCGACGACATCGACGTCAACGTGCTGACCATCGACGCCACCGATCCCAAGGCGGGCACGGCCGAGTTCAAAGCCACCGCGGTCCGGGTCGAGAAACGCGGCGGCGAAGACCGCGAGGCCGCCGGGGTGGCGAGCGGGGAGGCCGGCGCGTAGCGTGGACGTACATCTGCTCGACGCTGAGCCGACCGAACAGGAGCGCGATGCGATCGACGCGTTCCTCGGCCCACCCATGTCGGCCTGGGTGGGAGCCGACCGAGTCGATAACGGGCACTCCGCGCACGGTGGGCATTCCGCCCGCGCTGAGCGCCATCAGCTCCTGCCGACGCTCCACGCGCTGCAGGAGCATGCCGGATGGATCAGCCCTGGCGGCCTGAACTACATCGCCCGCCGGCTGACCATCCCGCCCGCCGACGTCTACGGAGTTGCCACCTTCTATGCGCTGTTCTCGGTGCAGCCGCGAGCCCCCCGGGTGCTGCATGTCTGCGACGACGTGGTGTGTCGCTGCGCCGGCTCGGAATCGCTCATCGCCACCCTCACCGAGCAGATCGGTCCGCCGGACACCGACGTCGACGGCTCGACCTGGCTGCCCAGCCCGTGTCTGGGGCAATGCGACCGGGCGCCTGCCGCGCTGGTGATCGAGTCCGGTCGGTCGCCGGTGGAGCGCGAGCTGACCACGGTCGACGCCGACGGTCTGATCGCGGTCATGGACGGCGCGACGCCTGGGCCGCCCCGGTCGGGGGTCCCGCCGCAGACCGGACAGCCCGGCCTGCGCCTGCTCGGCCGGATCGGGCAGGCTGATCCTGAGAGCCTCGATGACTATCGCGCGCACGGAGGCTATGCGGCACTTCGCCGCGCGTTCGACCTGGGTCCGGAAGGGGTGATCCGTGAGGTCCTTGACTCCAAGCTGATGGGACGAGGCGGGGCCGCGTTTCCGACCGGGCGCAAGTGGGAGGCCGTGGCGCGGCAACCGCGCCGCCCGCACTATCTGATCTGCAACGCCGACGAGTCTGAGCCAGGGACCTTCAAGGATCGGGTGATCCTGGAGGGGGACCCGTTCTCGGTCATCGAGTCGATGACGGTCGCCGCCTACGCGACCGGATGCGAGCGCGGCTACATCTACCTGCGCGGCGAGTACCCGCTGGCGCAGCGGCGCTTGGAGCACGCGCTCGAGCAGGCCCGCGATCGGGGGCTGCTGGGAGACAACATCTTCTCGCATGGTCTGCGTTTCGACATCGAACTGCGAAAGGGGGCGGGGGCGTACATCTGCGGCGAGGAGACCGCGATCTTCGGCTCGATCGAGGGCTACCGGGGCGAGCCGCGAAACAAGCCGCCGTTTCCGGTCGAGCGAGGTCTGTTCGGCCAGCCCACCGTGGTCAACAACGTCGAGACGCTGGTCAACATCCTGCCGATCGTCCTCGAGGGTGGCGCGGCGTTTGCCGCCATCGGCACCGAACGCTCCACCGGGCCCAAGCTGTTCTGCGTCTCGGGCGCCGTCGACACACCCGGCACCTATGAGGTGCCATTCGGGACCACGTTGCGCGAACTGCTGGAGCTGGCGGGCGGTGTGCGGTCCGGTCGGAGCCTGAGCGCGGTGCTGCTCGGCGGCGCAGCCGGAAGCTTCATCACCCCCGGGGATCTGGACCTTCGGCTCACCTTCGAGGACACCCGCGCCGCTGGAACGACGCTCGGCTCCGGGGTGGTGGTCGCGGTCGACGACGCGGTCGACATCGGCCGGCTGCTGATGGTGATCGCTGCGTTCTTTCGCGACGAGAGCTGCGGGCAATGTGTGCCCTGCCGGGTCGGGACCGTTCGCCAGGAGGAGGCCCTCGCGCGACTCGTCTCGGGCCGGACGCGAGGAGCCGTCGACGACGAACTAGCGCTGATCGCGGAGATCGGCGAGGCGATGCGCGACGCCTCGATCTGCGGCTTGGGACAGACCGCCTCGGCCGCGATCGAGTCGGCCATCCAGCGTCTGGGAGTCTTCAATGGAGGAGGATCGTCATGATCGAACTGCCGATGGCCCCCACCCAGCCGCCCGCGCGCCTGGTGACCCTCACGATCGACGAGCGCGAGGTGGAGGTGCCAGAGGGCTCAACCGTGCTCGAGGCGTGCGCCAAGCTGGGGATCGATACCCCCACCCTTTGCTACGGCGAGACCCTGACCCCCGCCAACGCGTGTCGCATCTGCGTGGTGGAGATGGAGGGCGCACGCGCGCTCGTGCCGGCGTGCTCACGCAAGGTCGAGGCCGACATGGTCATCCACACCGACTCGCCGCGTGTGCGCCGCAGCCGCAAGATGGTGATCGAGTTCCTGGCCTCGTCGGTCGATCTCTCCGTCACTCCGGCCGCGCAGAGCTACCTGGAGCGCTACGACGCGCACCCCGAGCGCTACGGTCCACCGGCGCCCCCCGACACCGAGCGCGACCGCAAGCGCGCCGGTCACCACGAGACACCGGATGGTCAGACCGCGGCCACCGTCCATGCTCCCACGAAGATCGACAACGACCTCTACGTCCGCGATTACTCCAAGTGCATCCTCTGCTACAAGTGCGTCGACGCCTGCGGGGAGCAGTACCAGAACACGTTCGCGATCACCGTCGCCGGACGCGGGTTCGACGCCCGTATCTCCACCGAATACGCCAATCCGCTGCCGGAGTCAGCGTGTGTGTACTGCGGCAACTGCATCGCAGTATGCCCCACCGGCGCACTGATGTTCAGCTCCGAGCACGAGCTGCGGGAGGCCGCGGCCTGGGACGAGTCGCGCCAGACCGAGACCGAGACGATCTGTCCCTACTGTGGCGTCGGGTGCAACCTCACCCTCCACGTGCAGGACAACCAGATCGTCAAGGTCAGCTCCCCTGACGACCACGACATCACGCGTGGCAACCTCTGCATCAAAGGTCGGTTCGGCTTCCAGCACGTGAGCCCCAAGCCTGGCCCCGCGGACCCGGGGTGAGCGACAGCGACAGCGAGGCCCCCGCGGCGGGGATGATCGCCACGGTGGTGCGCGATGGTCAGCGCGACGAGGTTGCGGTCGAGGAGCCGCTCGAGATCCGGGTCGATGGCGAGCCGCTCGTGGTCACCATGCGCACCCCCGGCCACGACGAGGAACTGGCTCTGGGCTTTCTCAACGGCGAAGGGCTGATCCACGAGGTACACCACGTCGGGCTCACCGACGACTTCGCCGCCAACATCATCGAGGTTCAGGGTCCACTCGCCCGCGACCCGGGCCGGCGGCGTTTCTACACCACCTCCTCCTGCGGAGTGTGCGGCAAGGGTGCCCTCGAGGAGGTCGCAGTCCACGCCGAGCGCGCCGCGTCCGGTCCGCGCGTGGAGCGCGCCATGCTCGCGGCGCTGCCGGACCGGCTGCGTCAACCGACCTTCGCACGCACCGGCGGGCTCCACGCCACCGGATTGTTCACCGCCGACGGGGAGCTGCTGATCGTGCGCGAGGACGTCGGTCGACACAACGCGATGGACAAGGTCGTGGGCCGCGGGCTGCTTGACGGCCTCCTGCCGTTGACCGCATGCATCCTCTGCGTAAGTGGACGCCTCTCGTTCGAGCTGGTGCAGAAAGCCGCCGTCGCAGGCGCGCCGATCCTGGTCGGGGTCGGAGCGCCGAGCTCGCTCGCAATCGAGCTCGCGGCAGACCGAGGCATGACGCTCGGCGGCTTTGCCCGCCACGGGAAGGTCAACATCTACACCGGCGCCGAACGCGTAGCCGCCTGACGCCGCCGGCCGACCGTCGATAGGTACAAGCACCGTCATCGACTGCCCAACGCCGTCAGTCGCCGCCAAAGTCGACGACTTCAAGCGAGCCGAAGCCGTTGATCGGCCCGTCCATCAGAAACATCTCGACGGTCAGGTCGGGCTCCATATGGGCCTGGCTGAGGAACGCGAGCACCTTGCGCGCGGTCAGCTCCTCGATCATCTCGGTGTAGGGGACCGCCATCATCCGCTGGAAGTCACGACGCATCTCCAGCACCCGCTCGGGCTCGCCGCGTCTGATCATCGTGCGCTCGATCGGGATGAGCCCGCTGTCGCTGAGCACGCAGACGATCAGGTTGTCCACGACATAGGTCTTGGCCTTGATCGGCCCTCTTCCATAGTGCTCGTGCATCATCGAGACGATCCGGTTGCTGATCTGCGACAGCAGCTTGCCGCCCGCGAGCGGGCCCAGCGCAGCGTGCTCGCGTGCTGGCGTGCTGGCCCGGTTTGCCCCAACCTGGGAGTTGTCTGGCCGCATTGACGGCCTGGCCTTTCCCTTCGCACTGCTTCGAACGCGCCCACCCGCCGGCGGCGTTTGGACCACGTCCCTTGTCGATCAGCATACTCCGCGTGCCCACCGGCGGGCGGGGTGATCAGGCCGGCGACTGGTCCGCCAACAGCCCGTTTATCAGTGCGCCAAGGCCGGTGTCGTAGCTGTCGTGCTCGCGGGCGGAGGCCCAGTGAGGGGCGAGGGCGGCGAGCGTCGGCAGCTCCTGGGGATCAACGCTGGTGAGTACCTCGAGCACATACGGTGGCCGGTGCAGCAGCGAAATCCGGTCAAGGCCGCGGCGGATGATCAGTTCGCCAACCGTGAATTGCCACACCGCGCGATAGGCGTCAGCCGCCTCGGCATAGCTGAGCCCGCAGGCGACGAAGCCGGCGACGATCTCCTCCATCAGCCAGAGAATCGAGGGCGCGATGAGATCCCCGCCGGCCAGTACGTCGACAATCCATGAGTGCTCGGCGAGCCCGTCGCGCATCGTGCGACAGGCGGCGAGAACTCGGGCGCGGGGCTCGAGTGGCAGCTGCGGCCGGGGCAGCGCCGCGGCGAGGCGATCGAGCAGCAGTACGAGCAGTTCGTTCTTGTCGCGTACGTGCCGGTAGATGGACATCGGCGAGCTCGCGAGCTCGTCGGCGACGCGACGCATCGTCAGCGCTTCAATCCCCTCACGCGCGACGACGGTCGCTGCCGCCGCGATGATCGCTTCTTGAGAGAGCCGTGGGGGGCGGCCAACCCGGCCGGACCCTTCGGCCACGCTAAACCTTGCCGGGACCTCGGCGCGGCCGGGTACGACAGGTCACGTGTTGTCGACCGCCGGGCGGTAGGTGCCGAAACTCCAGATGTTGCCCTCGGGATCGCGGGCGGAGTAATCACGCGAGCCGTAGTCGGTGTCGTGCAGCTCGGTCATGACCTCGGCTCCGGCGGCGCGGGCGCGCTGGCAATGCGCGTCCGGGTCGTCGACGGCGACGTAGAGCCAGCCCTGCCCGGCGCGCCTGCCGTAGAGGTCGTCGCGGTCGGAGCCGAGCATCAGGATGCTCGGCCCGTAGGTCATTTGGGCATGTCCGATGGAGCCGTCGTCGTTGCGGTACACGACCTGCTCCTCAAACCCGAAGGCATGCTTCAGAAACTCCATCGCCGCGGGCGCATCGCGGTAGCGCATCGAGGGATACAGGGTGGGCGCTTCCTGAGCCATGGGTTCTCCTCGTCAGTTTGCGTATCTGTACGCAAACTACCGGGACGATCCCGTGGTGTCAAGCCGCCCGGGGCCATCCGGCATCAGCCGCGACGGTCCCGGGAACTTCGAGCACTTCCGGCGAGCGCTCCCTGAGCGCCCACCACGCTTCCCGCCACGACGGCGAGCGCCGCGGCCACCATTTCGATTCTGCGCCGTCGCGCCATGCAAACCCCTCTGATCGAGTTGAGACCGTGCGGCACGTCGTCTGATCGCGCCGCGCGGCATTCTTCTCCGGCTCGGAACTGACTGGTGTTGCAAGCCTGTTACCGGCGCTAGGGGGTCGGTGATCGCACCGCAGGGCCGATGCGCGAAGCGGCCAGAGCGGCTACCAGCAGCACGGCGATCGAACCGCCGAGGGCCAGATGCAGGCCACGATCGAACTGCCACACGTTGGCGATCAGCGACCCGAACAGCGCCACCCCGATCACGCTGCCGGTCTGGCGCATGCTGTTGAGCGTGCCCGAGGCGACTCCGGACCGTGCGCGGTCGACGCTGCCGAGCAACGAGGACGTCATCGGCGGGACGACCAGGCCCAGCCCGGCGCCGAGCGCGATCATCTGAGCGGCGAACGCCGGGTACGGAGTGTGGGCGCCGGCCCCGAGCAGCCCCGCGCAGGCGATGACCATGAGCCCCAGGCCGACCAGGATCAGCCTGCGCGGGGAGATCGAGTGGGCCAGGCGCCCCGCGAGGATGTTGGCGAGCATGATCGCCGCGGTCATGGGCAGGAACGCCAGTCCGGTGTCCAGCGCCGAGCGACCCTGGTCACGCTGGAACAGCAGGCTGAACACGAAGATGAGTCCGTAGAAGCACACGTTGATCAGTAGGCCGACGGAAGTCGCCGCGCTGAACGTGGGCCGCCGGAACAGCGACAGCGGGAGCATCGGGTGCATGGTGCGGGTTTCGATCACCACGAACGCGATCGCCGCCGACGTGAACACCGCGTAGGCCGCGACTGCCACGGAGCTCGTCCAGCCGAGCGCGCCACCTTCGATGGTCGCCGTCGCCAGCGACCCAAGCGCCAGTATCGCCGTCATCTGGCCCGGAAGGTCGATTCCGCGCGCGGCCCTCCGCGGCGTCTCCCGACCGTACTGCAGCGTCAGCCACACCCCGACGACGCCGATCGGCAGGTTGATGAAGAAGATGCTTCGCCAGCCGAGGGTCGCGATCAGCAGTCCGCCGACCACCGGCCCGGCCGCCAGCGCGGTGCTGGCGCCGGCGGCCCACCAGCCGATCGCCCTCGCGCGGGCTCCGGCGTCGTGATAGGCGTGGTTGAGCAGGGCCAGCGAACAGGCCACCAGCACCGCCGCGCCGACGCCCTGGACCGCCCGGGCGGCGATCAGGACCCCGAGGCTCGGCGCCAGCCCGCACCCCACCGAGGCCCCGGTGAACAGCGTGAACCCAGCGACGAACAGGCGCTTGGCGCCGATCCGGTCACCCATCGCGCCGGCCGAGAGGATCAACGCCGCAAACACCAGCGTGTAGGCGCTCAGGACCCACTGCATCGCCGAGACGCCGCCGCCGAGGGATCCTTCGATCTGCTTGACCGCGACGTTCACCACCGTCACATCGAGTTGGACGACGCCGAAGCCGAGACTCAGCGCTACCAGCAGCAGGCGCGCGGAGTCTCTGCGTCCGTCAGCCGTCTCGGCACCGGAGTCGCCTGAGCGGTGGGGGCTGGAATGAGCTTCCGTTCGCACGGGCATGGTCTCACCGTAGAGCCCCGACGACTCAACCGCGGTTGAGTAGTTCAGCCGTCAGGCTGAACGCATGCTGGCCGATTCCGATCTCGCCGCCGTAGCCTCGGTGAGGGGCGAGCCGTCGACGCCTGCATCAGGGTGGCGCCGATGCCCCGACGGGCGGCCGTGGAGTGCCCGAGCAGTAGCGGCGCAAGACCGCCCGCCTGCCCGGCCGCGGGCAGGCGTGCTCAGCGGCGTCTAGTCGTCCTGCAGACGACGGCGGCGTGCCTTTTCGTGATCGCGAGCGGTGCGTAGCTTGCGCGCGACCTGGTGCGCCCGCTCGTTGCGCTCTGCGACCGCCTTCTTGATTTCGTTGAAGGCCGCTTCAGCGGTCGATCGCCCGGGACCCGGCTCTTGGATCGGCTTTGCCATCAGGTAGTCCTCCTACGCCTCCAGGAAAACCGGGCCACAGAAAGAATGCAAAACACGCGGCACTCAGCGGTGGAGGCGAACTAAGAGTCTATCCCACGCCCAGGCGGGGGCCGCGAGCCCCACGCCTAGGCCGGGCCCGCGAGCCCGTCTGCAGCTGGCCCGAAGCGGCGTCGGAGCGTCGACCGGTCCACGTCCTCCGCAGCGCGCAGAGGACATATACTTCGAGTCTCGTGAGGAGTCCCCAGGAGCTCACTTGGCCCGGCGACCACTCCTAGCCGCCGGCGCCTGCGCCGTGGCGCTGAGCCTGGCCGCCTGCGGTGGTTCAAGCTCCAGCAGCAGCTCGTCGCCGTCCGGGGGCGCATCCGTCTCCGGCCCGTCGTCGTCCTCCTCCTCGGCCGCGGCCACCTCGGCGGCGCCGGCCGCCTCGGCCGGGGCGCTGTCGATCGCCGCTCAGCCGAGCGGTCAGTTGAAGTTCACCCAGGCGACACTCAGCGCCAAGGCGGGAACCGTCACGATCGATTTCACCAACAAATCCCAGCTCCCGCACAACTTCACGCTCCAGAAGGGAACCAGCGGTCCGGTGGTCGGCGCCACCCCGACCTTCAATGGCGGTAGCCGGACCCTGACCGTGAAGCTCAAGCCCGGCACGTACACGTTCTTCTGCAGCGTGCCCGGCCACCGCACGGCCGGGATGCAGGGGACCCTGACGGTGAGCTGAGGCCCGGCGCCCGGAGCGCCGGCGGTGAGCTGAGGCCCGGCGCCCGGAGCGCCGGCGGTGAGCTGAGGCCCGGCGCCCGGAGCGCCGGCGGTGAGCTGAGGCCCGGCGCCCGGAGCGCCGGCGGGCGTCAGGGCCGGGGCTGGGTGGGGCGTGATGAGTCTGAGTGACCGTATGCGCCGCTTAGACTCATCACGTCGGATTCGGGCGCGACGTTAGTGTCGCCTATGCGACGGGGTGTGCCGGAAGTGTGCCGCCGCGCGCGCCGCCGCGCCACGCCACGCCACGCCGTGTTCTCGATCCGATCGACCCGCAGCTCGCGGCCCTTGACGCTGGCCCGAGCCTCCCCGTGATCAGCCCGGCAGCAAGAGACGCTGGCCGGGGAAGATCAGGTTCGGATCGCCGGTGCCGATGCGCCGATCGTTCAGGTCCCAGATCGCCACGAGCTTGCGCTGAATCGTCTCGTTGCTGGCGCCGGGACCGAGCAGCTTGCTGGCGATCTCCCACAGCGAGTCACCGCGGTGAACGACGTAGAACTTGGAGTTCACTGGTGTGGAGGGGTGGCGAGTGGACTTCGCGGTGCGCGTCAGCGGCCCGCCGCGGTCGGTCACGGTCACGACCCGGACCCGCTGGCCGCGACTCCCGACCACGATCGCGGAGTACGCCACGTCCGGCACCAGCCTGACGCCCTTCAGCGAGACGAATGGCGCCGTGTCGCCGGCCTTCATCGCCGACAGGCTGTGAACGCCGGGGTTGACCGACAGATACGGCGTGGCCTGGGTGAAGCTGAGCGACTTGACCACAACCTTCGAGTCGAGCTCGAGCTCGGGCGACCCGAGCTCGGGCACCGCGTGGATCACCCGCACGAGGCTGGTTCCAGGCTTGCCGCCGTGGGCTTTGTAGATGCCCAGGGAGGCCCCGGAGCTCTTGTCGAGCACGACTATGTCGTACGCGCCGTTACCGACCGTCGAGGTGCCCGAGGCGAGCGTCTTGCCGCCGCCCTCGAGGCTCCAGTGAAAGCTTCCCGAACGGACGTTGCGCCAGGGCGTGACCTGCGCAAAGCCGATCGAGCCCAGATCGACGTCGCCGGCGCCGGTGTTGAGCTTCACCGTCGCGGTGCCCACGCCGGGCACGGCATGGATGAAACGCACCACGGCACGGGCTAATGCCTGAGCCGGCCAAAGCAACCAAACGCACAATCCGAGCGCTAAAGGTGCCAGACTCAGCCGTGTTGATCTGTGCCTACGCATGTGAGACGCCTCCCTGGTCCACTACATTCGAGACTAGCAACGCGTACGTGGTGACCCAGGGATCGGATCACTGCGTATGTCAGTCCGATGAGCAACGTCGCCACTCATAGGCTGATTGACGCCTCGGCGGCCCTGGGGCCCGCGGAGCGCGCGCTGCTCAATCTCTGGATCCACCGCGGCTTGGACGATCCGGCCCTGGCGCGAATGACCGGGATGAGCCTCGACTCCCTCGCCGGCCGGCGCCGCCGGATCATCGAGAGCCTCAGCGAGGAGCTCGGCCTACCGCCGGACCAGATCCACCAGGCGCTGACCGAGATCGCCGCCTCGAGCGCCGAGGAGCACGCGACGGCCGCGGCGAGCAACGGGGCGTTGCCCCGCCCGCAGGCAGCGGGACCCGAGCTGGAGGGCGCACCGGACGCCGAGGCTGCGCCGGCCGAGGCGCACGCCGACGCTGCGCCGGTCGAGGCGCCAGCGGAGGCGGAGCCCGCTGAGGCGCCAGCGGCGGCGGGGCCCGCCGAGGCGCCGGCGGAGGCGGCACCCGACGGCCCGAGCCGTAATGGGCACGTGCCGGGCACGGGGCCTGACGAGCTCGGCAACGCCGTCAGCGGGACAGCCATCCGCCTCGAGGCACCCCCATCGTCGCCCGCGGAGCCGTCGCCCGCGGCCGCCGCAGAAACCCCCTCCCCCCCGCCCGATCCCGACGCCGAGCCGCAGCCCGGCTCGTCGCGGCGACGCGGCGCCTGGATCCTGGCGGCAGTGGCGGCGCTCGTCGCCCTGGCCGTGGTGCTGCTGATCGCACTCCGGTCAGACGGAGGCGGACACCGGCACCGGCACGCAGTGGCGACTCACTCGAGCACCGTCCCCACCCCTCCCCCCTCCCCCAGCAGCCCCAGTCCCTCCCCGACGGTGAGCCGACCGCCGACGCAGCCGCTGGCGGCCCTCCCCGGCGGGCTGAACCGAGCGAGCGGGTCGGTGCAGCTGATCGGCAAGATCCGTCGTGATCTAAAGCTCAGGTTGAGCGTTAAGGGACTACCGTCACCGCTTGGCGGCGATTACGAGGTGTGGCTCTACAACTCGATCCTCGACTCGCAACCCTTGACGAGACTGCGCGGCGGCGGCCACGCGTTCACGATCACGCTGCCGGGGAACGCACACCACTTCCACTGGATCGACGTCTCGTTCCAGCCGACCGGCATCATCAACCACAGTGGCGAATCGGTCCTGAGGTCACCTAACCCGGCCGCGGTGAGCAAGGCACGGCTCAAGAAGCGCTCGTCGCGCCGCCGTCACCGGTTGAAGCGGGCCACCACCGGCTCCAATGCCGCCAGCAAGTCGAAATAGCGCGACGGCATCAGCCGGGCGAGTGCATCGAAGGCGTACGCGTCGGCGCCGACGAGGATCCGGCTCTTGCCGGCCTTGACGCCCTGATGAATGATCCTCGCCGCACGTTCAGGGGTGGTCATCGCCATCGTCTCGAACTGCCGCGCCGCCTCGTCGTGCGAAATTCCGGGCTGGAGTGGATGCTCGTGATAGCGAGCGTTGCGCGCGATGTTGGTCTTGACCCCACCGGGGTGAACGGTGACGGCATGGACGCCGGTTCCGCGCAGTTCCTGGCGCAGGGCATCGGTGAAGCCCCGGACGGCGAACTTCGAGGCGCAGTAGGCGCTCTGGAAGGGAATCCCCAGCAGCCCGAAGACACTCGAGGTGTTGACGATCACGCCTGAGTCCTGGCGCTGAAGGATCGGCAGGAACGCCCGTACGCCGTTCACGACGCCGTGGAAGTTGATCTCCAGGACCCACTCGTCGTCCTCGACCGCCGCCTCGGCGACGCTCTGAGAGGTCGCCACGCCGGCGTTGTTGAACACCATTCCGAGTGGCGCCGGCGCCCATTCCGCCACCTCGGCGGCAAACGCCATCTGCGCCTGACGGTCACGGACGTCGAGCTGCCGCGCCAGGACCGGGCCGCGGGCCAGGGCGGCCGTCTGCTCCAGTCCCGCCTGGTCCTGGTCGGCGAGCGCGACCGGACAGCCGTGCGCCGACAGGCGCTGGGCCACGGCGCGGCCGATCCCGGACGCGGCGCCGGACACGAAGGCGGTGCGCCCGTCGATGGGAATCTTGGTCTTTGGCATGCTCGGCGCCTAGACGAGCGCGGGTTCGGCGCTCGGATGGGTATGTGGCAGCTGCGCGGCGAAGTCATCGGCTTGGAACCGGGCGAGGCGCCGCTGATAGGCCCTGACGCTGCCCGGCCACAGCGTGGAGTTGCGCCCGGTCACGTCCGTGTACCAGCTCAGGCAGCCGCCCGCGGTCCAGACGCTGCCCTCCGAGCCGGCCTCGACCTCGGCCACGAACCCGGCCTGGGCCTGATCGGTCGGCTCGATGGCGGCGAGCCCGCGGTCGCGACGATGGGCGAGCGCCTGGCGGAGGTAGGCGATCTGGGCTTCGATCATCAGCAGCACCGAATTGTGCCCGAGCCCGGTGTTCGGTCCCAACAGCAGAAACAGGTTCGGAAAGCCGGCCACGGCCAAGCCGAGGTGGGCTTGCGGGCTGCCCTTCCAGCACTCGGCCAGCGTCTGACCCTCGCGGCCGTGGATGCGGTAGCTGATCGGCGGATCGGTGACCTGAAAGCCGGTCCCGAAGATGATCGTGTCGACGCGATGCGCAACTCCGTCGGTGTCGACGATCCCGTCCGCGGTGACTTCGCTGATCCCAGCCGTGACGACGTCGACGTTGCCGGCGGACACCGCCGGGTACCAGGTGTTCGAGCCCAGCACTCGCTTGCACCCGAGCCGGTAGCTGGGGGTCAGCTTCTCGCGCAGGACCGGGTCTGGCACCTGCCGGGCGATGTGGCGCCGGGCGCGGCGTTCGGCCAGCCGCATGATGGCCGGATGGCGGAAACCGACGTGGAACGCCTCCAGCAGTGAGAACACCGACGCGCGGACAGCGCTCATCAATCGGGGATGGCGTTCGAACCGCCGCTGCCACCGCTTCGACACGCGGGGGTTGGCGCGCGGCAGGATCCACGGCGGGGTGCGCTGGAAGAGATGCAGGCGGTCCACCTTCGGCTGGATCTCGGGCACGAACTGGATCGCGGAGGCGCCGGTGCCGACCACTGCCACCGAGGCCCCGGTCAGATCGTGATCGTGGTCCCAGCGCGCGGAGTGAAAGACGCGGCCGGCGAACCGCTCCAGTCCCGGGAGCTTGGGAAGCGCCGGATCGGCCAGCGCGCCGGTGGCCGAGACCAAGACGTCTGCGGTGAAGTTGGCGCCGGAGGTGGCGAGCTCCCAGCGCTGGGCCCCCGCGTCCCAATCGGCCGTGATGAGCTCGTGGCCGAAGCGCAGATGCGGCGCCAGGTCGTGCCGGCGTGCCACCCCGCGCATGTAGTCCCAGATCTCCGGCTGGGCGGCAAACGCCTGACTCCACGCCGGGTTCTGGACGTCGCGGTAGGAGTACAGGACGCTCGGGATGTCGCACGCACAGCCGGGATAGGTGTTGTCACGCCAGGTGCCCCCGAGGTCATCGGCGCGCTCTAGCACCACGAAGTCCTGGCACCCGTCGGCCTTCAGTGCAGCCGCCATCCCCAGACCGGAGAGGCCGGCTCCGACAATCGCCAACTCGACGTGCTGCGGCTGATCACTTGACATGGTGCTCCTCTGCGATCGCTGGTACATCATCGTACCCTACGGTACGTGAGCATACCAGAGGCGGGCGCAGCGTGCCGCCGACGGCGATTGGTCGCCGCGCGACGACCGATTTCAAGGCCCGGCCAGGAGCCGGTGCGATCGCCTACAGCAGGGTCCCAGAGAGGATCGCCTTGACCGTAGCCCCGGCGCTGGCGCGCAGCTCACGGACGTCGCGACCCCGCTGGAGCGAGATCACGGCCAGCTCGCGCAGCCCTCCGACGATGATGATCGCGGTGTCCATCGCCAACGGTCGCGCGGCGAGCTCGGGCTGCTCGCTGCGCCCGGACTCGACCAGCGCCACCAGCAACGTCGCGAAGCGCTCGAGCGTGGCCAGTCCGCGGTCGGCGCCGGCTCGGCCCAGCGCCGGGAGCTCGCGAACAAAACTGCTGTACAGCTCAGGCTGTTTTGAGACGTTGGCGATGTAGGCGTCGATCGCGCTGTCGACCTGCTCATCGAGCGTCTGCTCGGGGTTCACGGCCGCCGCGATCTCATTCATCATCGTCTCGTTGGTGGCATCGAACAGGGCGAGAAAGCAGGCGTCGCGGTCCTCGAAGTGCTCGTAGAAGTTCCGGCGCGAGGTACGGGCCAGCCGGACCACGTCGGCGACGGTCGTCTCGCGGTAGCCCTTCTCGGCGATCGAGGCCGCCATCGCTGCGATCAGCCGCGCGCGGTGGCTGGGAGGCTCGGCGGTCACCGGGGTCAGGGTGGCACGGTCCGGCACGACTGATCGCGGTGTCGGCACGCCACGCACGGTAGCGATCGGCGCGGGGACGAGGACGCTCACGGGCCGCCCGCCCGGGTGCCCCGCAGGGCCGCTCAGGCGGCGCGCCGACGCGTGACCACCACGGTCGCTCCGCGGCGGGGAATCATCGTGACGTTGCGCTGGCGCGGGTGCTCCGGCGCCGGATCGGGCGCGACCAGGTCGGTCCGCCTGGCGATCGCCGACAGCACCACGCGCTGCTCGGCCATCGCCAGTGAGGCGCCGAGACAGCGGCGGATCCCGCCGCCGAACGGGATCCAGGTGTAGCTCCCCGGCTTGTGGCCCAGGAATCGCTCGGGCCGGAAGGCGTACGGGTCGGAATAGACGTCCTCGCGGTGGTGCAGCGCGATGATGCTGACCGCCACCGGGGTGCGGGGCGCGATCACGTAGTCCCCCAGCCGCCACGGCAGCTTGACCATCCGCACGATCATCGGGATCACGGGACGGTTGCGCATGCCCTCGTGAACGGTCGCCTCCACGTACTCCGCCGCCGCGGGACCGCCGGCGCGCGTCAGCTCGCGGAGACGGTCGTAGGCCGGGGGCGTCCGCACCAGCCGCTCCAGGGTCCAGGCCAGCGAGTTGGCCGTGGTCTCGTGTCCGGCCAGGACGAGCGACAGCAGCTCGTCGCGAAGCTCCTGATCGGTCAGCGGGCGCCCGGCCTCGTCGCGAGCCTCGAGCAGCAGCGAGAGCACGTCGGAGCGTCCGCTCCCGGCCGCGGCGCGACGGCGCTCGCGAATCACCGCGTAGAGCTGGCGGTCGACGATCGCCAGCAGCGCGCGCAGAACGCCGCGTGGCTCCCTGCGCGCTGCATTGTGGAGCTCGATCAGCTGATAGAGCGGGTGCGTCGAGGCTCCGAGCAGCCGCCGGATCGTCAGTAGCAGGCGCTCCTCAGCGCTCCCCGGGGCCGGTCTTCCCTCGATCCCGAACACGCCGCTCATGATCACCTCGAGCGTGACCGCCTGCATCCGCGGCGCCAGCGCGAACGGCTCGCCGACCGGCCAGCGGTCGATCTCACGCTCGGCGACGTCGGCGATCATCGCCACGTAGCGCTGGACCGCCTCGCCATGGAAGGGCGGCAGCAGCAGCTTGCGCTGGCGCAGGTGGCGATCGCCGACGGCGGTCAGAACCGAATTCGGCCCCAGGATCGGACGCAGGGGCGACTCCCCGGTCAGCGACGGCGCGTCGGCCGGCTTGGCCTTCAGCAGCGATTCGACGTGATCCGGGTGACAGGTGACCACGAACGGCTCCCGGCGCGACATCAGGCGCAGCTGCCAGACGTCGCCGAAGCGGCGCCGGGCGGACAGGTTGAAGGCCATCGGCCGAGCTCCGAAGCGGAGCGTCTGAAGCCACCGGGGAGCGTCGTCGTGGGGTGGCATCCGGATCGGCACGGCGGCGTCGACGGCGCCCGCCGGCGAGACGGACGCTCCCGTGGCCGCCGAGTCACGGGAGCCAGTAGCCGGTGCAGGGGCGCTCAGCGTGGTCACGGTACGGAACTGTACCGGACGCGGTGCCAGTTGCACAGGCCGGCCGGCGGCCGGTTGTCAGTGAGTGACCCGGGCGAAGGCTGCCGCCTCCCGCCTTACCACCGACAGCAGGTCGCCGAGCTCGATGTTGGCGTCCACGAGATGCAGCCCCCAGTTGGCGTCAGGGCTCGGCGCGGGCACCTGAGCGCCACCCAGCGGGCTGATCGCGAGCACATGCGCGCCGTTGGCGGAGGAGCATCGCGCCCGGTAGGAACCGGGCAGCCCAGCCCATACCGTCGGCGGTGTCGGCTGGGTGAACTTGAGCGCGGCGATCCCCGCGGCGATCAGCGAGCCGGGTGCGAACGGCGCCGACGGGAGGATCGGATCGACCTTGGCCGAGCCGCCGCCCAGCGCGGCGGGATTAGTGCACAGGACCTGATCCCCGTGTACGGCGGTGCGGCCGAACAGGCTGAGGTGGGGCGGCACCTGGTCATAGGTCGAGTAGGCGATCACACAGCCGAGCTGGGTCGCCGACCGGCAGGCCGGAACGTGCTTGAAGCTACCGCCGACGTCCTGGCCGCGCTTGACCAGGACGTTGCCACCGAGCAGGATTGCCGACAGCATCCGCTTGCGCACCGCCGGCTTGGAGTCGACGTCCTTGGCGATCAGCTGCTCGAGCACGAACGATCCCTGGGAATGGCCGAGCAGGACGAACCCCCGGCCCCGGTTGTACCTCCTCAGATAAACGCGAAAGGCATTGCGCACATCGCTCAGCGGCAGCTTGAGCTGCGCGGGCGTTTCCCGGTTGCCGCTGAGCAGCGCCGGCACCGTGACCTGCCGGTACATCGGTGCGAAGACGCGGCAGTACTGTGAGTAGCGCGCCGCCTGGTAGAGAGCCATCGAGCGCTCCTCCGGGCCGATGCGCAGGTCGGCGTTGACCGTCCTCTCATCGCTCACCGTCGGGTATACGTAGAAGCAGTCGATGGCGGGATGCCCCACCGATTCGGGATGCACGACGCGCAGGGGCTCGAGCGTGGGCGAGTAGAGAGTCGTGGACAGGCCCGGGGCGCACGGGTCGGGATGGTGCCCGGGCTGGCACAGCCACACGACCTTCGCAGCGGCGACCTGCGCGGCGGCCGCGAGCACGAGGCCCAGCGCCAGCAGAACCATCGTGGCCCGACCGCAGTCGGACGTGATCCGGGACCGTGTCATCGACACCTCTCCTCTATGTGTTCGTCGCCAGCGCTGGACGCCGCTGCGCCCAGGGGGCGGCCGACTCGATCTGCCCGGCCAGCGAGTAGAGCACGTGCTCGGCGCCGTGGCGTCCGACCAGCTGGACGCTCAGCGGCAGTCCATCGGTACCCACGCCGGCGGGGATCGTAATCGCCGGCTGCCCGGTCAGATTGAACAGCGGCGTGAACGGCGTGAAGCGCCCGGCGATGTCGATCGCGACCGGTGCGGAATGGTCCCAGCCGCCTTCGGCGGCGATCGCGGTCTTGGCCAGCCCCGGGGTCAGGAGCACATCGAAGTCGTCCCACAGCGCGGTGATCCGCGCGCTCGTTGCCGGCCGCCGCGCCAGCAGCGCCCGGCGACGGCGGGGTGGGACCAGATACCTGCCGCCGGCAGCCATCTGGCGAGTGGATCGCTCCAGCCGGCTGCGGTCTGGAATCTTGAGCGATTGCTCGTAGATGCCGCGCATCCACAGCTGCACGAACTCGATCTGGGCCAGCCCGTAAGCGGGGTCGCGCTCGGCGACCTCATGGCCGAGGGCGCTGAGCAGGGCCCCCATTCGCTCCCACGCACCGCGTTGATCGCTGGACACCCGCCCCAGCAGGCCGGGTGGAAGCCGGCGCGAGATCGCGATCCGCAGCGGGGTGGGCGGGTCCAGATTGGTCGCGGCCTCCGCGTAGCTGCCGCTGAACGGGGGAGCCGAGTACACGTCATCCGGGTGCGGCCCGTGCATCACGTCGAGCATCAGCGCGCTGTCGCGGACCGTGCGGGCCAGAGCGCCGTAGACCGACAGCCCGAGCCACCCCTCCCCCGCCGGCTGGCTTGAGACGCGGCCGCGGGTGGGCTTCATTCCCACCAGCCCGCAGCACGCCGCCGGAATCCGAATCGACCCACCGCCATCCGAGCCGCTGGCAACCGCAACGAGCCCCGCCGCGACCGCCGCCGCCGAGCCCCCCGACGAGCCGCCCGGGGTGCGCTGGAGGTCCCACGGGTTGCGCGTGACCCCGTTGGCGTCGGTGGCGGTCCAGGGAAAGATCATCAGCTCCGGCACGTTGGTGATCCCGATCGGGATCGCCCCCGCGGCCCGCAGACGCCGCACCACCTCCGAGTCGCTCGCCGCCGGGGCGCCAACGGACCGCGAGCCCATGGTCGCCGCCTGACCCGCTACAGAGACGTCGTCCTTGACCCCGATCGGCACGCCCGCCAACGGTCCGTCGGATGCGGCGGCGCCATCGGCGGCGGCGAGCGCCTGCTCGGCCAGCGTGAGCCGAAACGAGTTGAGCTGCGGGTCAAGCCGTTCGATCCGCCGCAGGTACAGCTCCACGAGCTCACGCGGGTGGGCCTCACCGGCGCGTACCATCGCGGCGAGTACGGCGGGTCCGGCGAACGCGATCTCCTGCTCGGCGGTGGCGGTCACGCCAGAGCCGTCACGAGCTCGCGGATCGCTCCCGGAAACCGGTAGCTGGTCCCGCTGTGGGTTCCGTCAAACAGCTCCAGCGAATGCTCGACCCCCAGCTTGGCGAGCTCCTGGGAGAAGGCCTGCGCCCCGAGATCGAGGAAGTACTCGTCCTGCCGGCCGGCGTCGAGGTAGATCCGTCGCATGCTGCGCAGCGCCTCGGCATGACGCGACGCCATCCGCACCGGGTCGTGTTGCAGCCATTGCGCCCACACGTCCTCGATCAGGCGGCCGGTCGTGATCTCGAACGGCAGCAGCGCCTCGCCGGGCCGTTCGGGGTCCGGGGAGTAGGCGCACCCCATTCCGTAGGCGGCGAAGGCCGCGGCGAAGCGTCCCCAGTCGAAATGCTCGCGAGCCGCGAGCCGCTGGTGAAACACCTCCCAGGAGCCGTCGAAGTGGTCACGCAGGCCGCGGGCGATGGCGGGAAACTCCGGTTGGTAGCAGCACTCGAACAGGGCGTCGCCGGCGTGCGAGGCCAGTGCGCCGAACACGTCCGGTCTGAGCATCGCCACCACCATCGCGCCGTAACCCCCCGATGACTTGCCCGAGATCCCGCGGTGCTGGCAAGCGGCCAGCGTCGGATAGCGCTCATCGACGTAGGGCACGACCTCGTCGCACAGGTAGTCCATGTAGCGACCGGTGCCGGAAGAGTTGAGGAACTGCGAGCCGCCGCGCGAGGTCCAGGCGTCGACGAAGACGATCACCGCGTCGGGACACTGGCCGGCGGCGAACATCGCGTCGAGGCGCTCGATCACCGTGGGGTCCATCGAACTGCGGGCCAGCCATTCGTCGAGCTGCCCGGCGAAGCCCTGGATCAGGTACACCGACGGCATCCGCTCCGGGCCGTCGGGTCGCACCCCCGGCGGACGGTAGACGTACAGCGGTCGGCGCGCGGGATCGCCCAGCGGGTTATCGGCGAGCAGCTCGGAGTCCACCACCAGGCGGTCAAGCGAACCGGCCAGCGGCCGGTCCCACGGCGCTCCGGCCGGACCGTCGGACTCGCGCAGGCTCATGCCTGCAACCTACGCGAAAGCGGTGTGACACGGCGGCCTCGTGTGCCCGCGATCACACAGCTATAGTCGTTTCCCGGGGCCAGATCGAGTCCCGTTGAACCTCTCCGCAGATGACGGACCGCGTGCAGACTCAAAGCTCCAACGGCGCCGGCGCAGACCTGGACGCCATCGAGACCACCGAGTGGCTCGAAGCGCTCGACGCGGTCGTGTCCCACGACGGGCCCGACCGAGCGCGGGAGATCCTGACGCGCGTGATCGAGCGCGCCCAGCACGCCGGCACGGGCATGCTGGCCAGCCTCAACACCGCCTACGTCAACACCATCCCGGCGGAGCGCGAGCCGCCCTTCCCGGGGGATGCCGCGCTGGAGCGGCGGCTGCGATCGATCGTTCGCTGGAACTCGATCGCGATGGTGGTCCGCGCCAACAAGGTCTCCTCCGAGCTGGGCGGCCACATCGCCACCTACCAGTCGCTGGCGACGCTGTACGAGGTGGGCTACAACCACTTCTGGCACGCGCCGAGCGAGTCTCACGGGGGTGACCTCGTCTACTTCCAGGGTCACTCCTCGCCGGGCAACTACGCGCGCGCGTACCTGGAGGGGCGGCTGACGGCCGAGCAGCTCGACGGCTTCCGCCAGGAGGTCGACGGCAACGGACTCTCCTCCTACCCGCATCCCTGGCTGATGCCCGACTTCTGGCAGTTCCCGACGGTGTCGCTCGGGATCGGCGCGATCACCTCGGTCTACCAGGCCCGGTTCATGAAGTACCTCCAGGCGCGGGCGGTGGCCGAGACCGACGGACGCAAGGTGTGGGCGTTCCTCGGCGACGGCGAGATGGACGAACCGGAGTCGATCGGATCGATCGGGATGGCCGGCCGCGAGCGCCTGGACAATCTGATCTGGGTGGTCAACTGCAACCTTCAGCGCCTCGACGGTCCCGTGCGCGGCAACGGCAAGATCATCCAGGAGCTCGAAGCCGATTTCCGCGGCGCGGGCTGGAACGTGATCAAGGTGATCTGGGGCAGTCGCTGGGACCCGCTGCTGGCCGCCGACACCGACGGCGCGCTGGTGCAGGTGATGGAGGACTGCGTCGACGGGGATTACCAGACGTTCAAATCCCGCGACGGCGCGTACGTGCGAGAGAAGTTCTTCGGTCGCGACCCCCGGCTGCTGGAGCGCGTGTCGCACATGTCAGACGAGGACATCTGGCTGCTGAACCGCGGCGGTCACGATCAGCAGAAGGTGTACGCCGCCTATGACGCGGCGGTCAAGCACACCGGCCAGCCGACGGTGATCCTGGCCAAGACGATCAAGGGCTACGGGATGGGTGTCTCGGGCGAGGGTCAGATGATCACCCATCAGGCCAAGAAGATGACCGAGGCGGCGCTGATGGCCTTCCGGGACCGCTTCGAGCTGCCGCTGTCCGACGAGCAGGTCCGCGAGGCCGAGTACTACATGCCGCCCGAGGACTCCCCGGAGATGCGCTACCTGCGCGAGGCCCGGGCCGAGCTCGGGGGTGTGCTGCCGGTTCGCCGGCGCAAGGCCGATCCCCTCCCGGTCCCCGGGCTGGAGCTGTTCAAGTCACAGCTCGAGGGGACCGGCGAGCGCGAGGTCTCGACCACGATGGCGTTCGTGCGCGTGCTGTCGGCGCTGCTGCGCGACAAGTCGATCTCCCGTCACATCGTTCCGATCGTGCCCGATGAGTCGCGCACATTCGGGATGGAGGGGCTGTTCCGTCAGGTCGGCATCTATTCGCCGGTCGGCCAGCTCTACCAGCCCCAGGACTCAGAGCAGCTGATGTTCTACAAGGAGGACCAGCACGGCCAGATCCTCGAGGAGGGCATCACCGAGGCCGGCTCGACCTCGTCGTTCATCGCCGCGGGCACCTCCTACAGCGCCCACGACGTGCAGATGGTGCCGTTCTACATCTACTACTCGATGTTCGGCTACCAGCGGGTCGGCGACCTCATCTGGGCCGCGGGCGACAGCCGCACGCGCGGGTTCCTGCTGGGTGGCACCGCCGGCCGCACGACGCTGAACGGCGAGGGCCTGCAGCACGAGGACGGCCACAGCCACGTGCTGTTCGGAGTCGTGCCCAACTGCCGGGCCTACGACCCCACCTTCGGCTACGAGCTCGCCGTGATCGTCCAGGACGGCTTGCGACGGATGGTCGGCGAGCAGGAGGACGTGTTCTTCTACATCACCCTGATGAACGAGAACTACCCCCACCCGGCGATGCCCGACGGCGCGCCGGAGGGAATCCTGCGCGGGATGTACCGGCTCAGCCAGGGATCCAAGCGCTCGCGCAAGCCGCGGGTGCAGCTGCTCGGCTCCGGGACGATCCTGCGCGAGGTGATGGCCGCGGCCGAGCTGTTGGCCGACGACTTCGGGGTGCTCGCCGACGTGTGGAGCGTGACCTCGTTCACCGAGCTGCGTCGCGATGGGATCGAGGTCGAGCGCTGGAACATGCTGCACCCCACCGAGAAGCCACGCCGCGCTTTTGTAACCGAAAGCCTGGACGCCAGCCAGGGGCCGGTCATAGCATCCACGGACTACATGCGCGCGTTCGCCGACCAGATCCGCCAGTGGGTTCCGGGCCCGTACCGGGTGCTCGGCACCGACGGCTTCGGCCGCAGCGACTTCCGCGCGGCGTTGCGGCGGTTCTTCGAGGTCGACCGCCACTACGTGGTGGTGGCGGCGCTGCGCGAGCTCGCGGAGCTCGGCAAGGTCAAGCCCGACGTGGTCGGCCAAGCGATCGCGAAGTACGAGATCGACCCCGAGGCGCCGATGCCGACCACCGTATGAGCGCCACGTCGACGGTCGAGGTCCCGGACATCGGTGACTTCGACGACGTGCCGATCGTCGAGATCCTCGTCTCCCCCGGTGACAGCGTGGCCGCCGAGGACCCCCTGGTAACGCTCGAGTCCGACAAGGCCACGATGGACGTGCCGGCGCCGTTCGCGGGCGTGGTCGGGGAGATCCAGGTCGAGGTCGGCGACCGGGTCTCGCAGGGCAGCGCGCTGATGACGATCGAGGGGTCCGACGGGGACGCTGGGGCGGGTGAGCCGGCCGAGCAGGCCGCCGCCGCCGATCGGGCCGCCGAGCAGACCACGCCGCCGTCGGAGTCGCTCGAGGCCCCCGAGAAGCCGGAGCCCGCTGCGTCGGAACCGCCGCAGGAACCGTCGGAGCCGACCCCGGCCCGAACCTCTGAGGCCTCGCCAAACAAACCCCGGTCCAACGGCGGCGGGGCGATCTATGCCAGCCCGGCGGTGCGCCGACTCGCGCGTGAGCTCGGAGTCTCGCTGAGCGACGCCAGCGGCAGCGGGCGCAAGGGACGGATCACCAAGGACGACGTGCAGCAACTCGCCCAGCGCGGGCCCGCGCCGGCGCCGTCCGAGGGTCGCGCTGCGACCCCCGAGCTGCCGCCGTGGCCCTCGATCGACTTCGAGAAGTTCGGCCCCGTGGAGCGCGTCACCCGCTCGCGGATCCAGCGGATCTCAGCGCCGAACCTGGCCCGCAACTGGGCGATGATCCCGCACGTCACCCACAACGACGAGGCGGACATCACCGAGCTCGAGGCGTGGCGCAAGCAGCTCAACTCCGAGCAGAACGAAGCCAAGGTCACGATGGTCTCGTTCCTCGTGCTCGCCAGCGTGGCGGCGCTGAAGGAGTTCCCGAGCTTCAACTCCTCGCTCGACGGCGAGGAGCTGGTGGTCAAGCACTACTACAACATCGGCTTCGCGGCGGACACGCCGGGCGGACTGGTGGTGCCGGTGATCAAGGAGGCCGACCGCAAGGGGCTGCTGGAGATCGCGCAGGATCTGACCGCGCTTTCGGCCAAGGCCCGCGACGGCAAGCTCTCCCCCGGCGACATGAGCGGGGCCTCATTCACGATCTCCTCGCTGGGGGGAATCGGGGGCACGAGCTTCACGCCGATCATCAACGCGCCCGAGGTGGCGATCCTCGGCGCCACCCGATCGGCCGTCAAGCCGGTGTGGAACGGCAGCGAGTTCACGCCGCGGCTGATGGTGCCGCTGTCGCTCTCCTACGATCATCGGGTGATCGACGGGGCGAGCGCGGCCCGGTTCACGTCGTATCTCGTGCGGGTCCTCTCGGATCTGCGGCGGGTCGTGTTGTGAGCGAGGCCAGTGAAGTCCGGGTACCCGACATCGGGGACTTCGCCGATGTGCCGGTGATCGAGATCCACGTCTCTCCCGGCGACGAGATCGCGGCCGAGGACCCGCTGGTCACGCTGGAGTCGGACAAGGCGACGATGGACGTCCCGGCCCCGGAGGCCGGCGTGGTCAAGCAGCTGCGGGTGTCGGTCGGAGACCGCGTGTCGGAGGGGAGCGTGCTGCTGACGCTGGAGTCCGACGGGAGCGGGCCGAGCGAGGCGGAGCCCCGTGCGGAGTCCGAAGCCCCGGCGGCGGTCGCGGTGTCCAGCGAGCCCCCGCCCGCCTCCGACGGCGACGGGGGCGAGGACCGCGACGCCCAGGTGGTGGTCCTCGGCGCGGGCCCGGGCGGCTACACCGCCGCCTTCCGGGCCGCCGACCTGGGCCTGAAGACCGTGCTGGTCGAGCGTTACGAGAAGCTCGGGGGGGTGTGTCTGAACGTCGGCTGCATCCCCTCCAAGTCACTGCTGCACGCCGCGCGGGTGATCGCGGAAACCGAGGAGATGGCCACGCGGGGGATCTCGTTCGGCAAGCCTTCGGTGGATCTCGGGGCGCTGCTCGAATGGAAGATGTCGGTGGTGGACCGGCTGACCGGCGGGTTGGTCAGCCTGGCCAAGCAGCGCAAGGTGGAGGTCGTTCACGGGTCGGCGCGATTCACGGGCGCGCACACGCTCGCGGTCGGCGACCGGGAGCTGACGTTTGAGAACTGCATCATCGCGGCGGGCTCGCAGGCCGCGTCGATCCCGGGACTGCCCGAGGATCCGCGGATCATCGACTCCACCGGCGCGCTCTCGCCCGAGTCGATCCCCAAGCGGCTGCTGGTGATCGGCGGTGGGATCATCGGGCTCGAGATGGCCACGGTGTACGACGCGCTGGGGTCCAAGGTGACGGTCGTGGAGATGCTCGAGCAGCTGATTCCCGGCTGCGACCCGGATCTCGTGAAGATCCTGCAGAAGCGAATATCCGCCCGCTACGAGGGGATTCATGTCGGCAGCCGGGTGTCCGGCGTGCGGGCGCAGAAGAACGGGTTGATGGCCGAGATCGACGGTGTCGGGAGCCGAAGATTCGATCAGATCCTGGTGGCGGTCGGCCGGGTGCCGAACGGAGGCTCGATCGAGGCGGCGGCGGCAGGGGTGTCGGTGGATGAGCGCGGGTTCATCCCCGTCGACCGTCAGATGCGCACCAACGTGCCGGGGATCTATGCGATCGGCGACATCGTGGGGGGCCCGATGCTCGCCCACAAGGCCACCCACGAGGCCAAGGTCGCGGCGGAGGTGATCTCGGGCCAAAACGTCGAGTTCGACCCGCGGGCGATCCCCTCGGTCGCCTACACCGACCCCGAGGTGGCGTGGGCCGGGCTGACCGAGACCGAGGCCAAAGCCTCAGGCGTGGAGTACGAGAAGGCGGCGTTCCCGTGGGCCGCGTCGGGGCGGGCGCTCGGGCTGGGGCGCGACGACGGGCTGACCAAGTTGTTGGTCGAGCCGGATTCGCGGCGGCTGCTCGGAGCGGGGATCGTCGGCATCGGGGCGGGTGACCTGATCGCCGAGACCGTGCATGCGCTGGAGATGGGTGCCGACGCCGAGGACGTGGCGTTGACGATCCACCCACATCCGACGCTGTCAGAGACGGTGGCGTTTGCCGCGGAGATGGCCGACGGGACGATCACCGACCTGATCGCGCCCCGGCGCTCGCGGCGCTGACCTCCGCGGCGCGCCGTCCTGGCTGGGGATGTGTGCGCATTGTTGGTTTACGAGCTGTTCACAGGTTGGGCCGGGGACGGACGTAGCTTGCCGACGGCAGCGGCAGGATCGATGCCGGCCGCCACGCGCACATCGACCACGGGAGCCAGACCTTGCCTCAGCCCTGCCCGCGTCCCACCAATCGCCGCCGTCGGCGTGCGCTCGGGTCGGCGCCACTCGTCGCGTTGGGGCTGCTGTTCGCCGCTTCGACCGCGCTGGCGGCCAAACCGAGCCCGGCGCCGAGCGTTCCGGGCGGATTCAAGATCCAGAAGCTCGCCTCGGCGCCGAAGGGGGCGACCAACTGCGACGACCTCGCGCGTCTGGACGGCCACCTGTTCATGACCTGCCAGAACATGACTCAGAGCACCGGCGGTGGAGGCAACAGCACGATCGTCGAGTACGCCGACGACGGGACCCTGCTGGCGACGTGGTCACTGAAGGACAAGGCCGACGGGATCGCCGGCGATCCGCTGCACCACCGGCTCATCGTCACCCTGAACGAGGACGCCAACTCGCACCTGGTGACGATCACCCCGTCCGCCGCGCCGGGCCAGCAGGTCACCAACTACAGCTACTCGGTCAACCCGGCCAGCCCGTCGCTGACCGGTCCGTTGCACACCGGCGGCGGGACCGATTCCGTCAGCGTCGACAGCCTCGGGCACGTCTACCTCTCGGCCTCGTACGGCATCGCCAAGACGGGGACGGCTGTGTTCCGGACCGTCCTGACCGCGCCCAAGGCGGCCGGCGGGACGGGCACGGCCACCCTCAGCCCGACCTTCCTGGACAACGCCACCGCCACCAACGGCGCGCCGGGCGGGGGCGCCCAGACGCCGACGCCGCTGAAGCTGATCGACGTCGACTCCAACGCGATCGTGCCGTACACCAGCCCGCGGTTCGCCGGCCAGTTCGTGATCGATGACCAGACCGCGTTCGATCTCGTGTTCGCGTCGAACATCGACGCGGGTACCGGGCTCACCGTGCTCAAGACCCCGTACGGCCTGGACGACCTCCGCTGGGCCACGACCGACGGCGGCACGATGTACGTCGTCGACAAGGGACCGGCTTCCTCCGGAGCCTCGTCGCTGTACAAGATCACCGGCCCGTTCGTGGCCGGCACCGCATTCGCCTCCAACGACTCGATCCCCGATGAGGTCGTCACCATCAACCTCGCCAACGGCAAGCTGACGCCGTTCGTTCGCCACCTCCAGACCGCCAAGGGGCTGGTCTACCTGGATGCGTCGGGCTCGGAGCCGGTGCTGCCGCTCGGGGCCGGTGGCGCAGCCGCGACCCCGGCGAGCTCGAGCGCCGCGACGTCATCGGCGGCGAACCCGAAGGGGCCCGTCGTGACCAAGGCCGCGACCGACAGCGACACGCTGGCCATCGTTCTCGGGATCGTCGCGCTGCTGCTGGCGCTGGGGGCGGGCGCGTTCGGGCTTCGTCGCGGGGGTACGTCGCGGGCGTGATTCGCCTGACCGGTTACGCCGGCGCGAGCGGTTAGGCTGCGAGCAGGCGGTCGAGGTCGCCCAGGAGCGCGCGCGGCTGGCGGTTGATCCGGTCATCGGTGATCCGCGCGACGCGGAGCCCGGCGCTCTGGAGCTTGACGTCCTTGCGCCGGTCGGTCTCGAACGAGCGCCTGGTCTTGTGGAACTTGAAGCTGTCGACCTCGACGACCAGGCGGTGCTGGGGCCAGTAGCAGTCGACCACCTCTCCGGCGACGACCACGTTGGTCTGCGGCTCCGGCAGGCCCGCGCCGCGGATCAGCTCCAGGAACCGGCGCTCCAGGCCCGACTGGGTCCATGGCGCGTGGTCGCGCAGCTCTCCAAGCGCGGCTCGCAGCGGCTTGAGGCCATGGCGGCCGGGGTTGCGCGCACACATGGCGTCGATGCGCTTCACGTCGATGAGATCGAGGCGCTGGGCGGCCTCCATGGTGGTGCGAAGGGGCTGCGGGCTGAGATGCTCGGCGAGATCAAGCAGGGTCCGGCTCACGGTGGTCACCGGGATGCCGTCGACCGTGGTCCAATCGGCAAGGTGAAGCGCGCGGACGGTGTGGCAGCGGATGCCCTTGTGGTGCCGTCGCGCCGCGGTGGTCACGTCCAGCGCACCGGACGGTGCGGCCCGCAGCTCCCACAGCGCGGCAGCGGCCCGGTGGCTGAGGACGGCGCCGGGACCGCAGGCCAGCACGGCAGCCATCCAGCGTCCCCGCCGCGACAGGCGCGTGTGGCCGACGGCGTACACGCCGCGGTAGAGGCGGTGCAGGCGCCCTGCCTGCACCAGGCGCTGGATCGCGCGCATCGAGAAGCCGAGCGCGAGCAACTGCCACGTTGACACGGCGCCGTGCTGCCGAGCGGCCAGGGCGGCGAGCCGAGGGTGACGTGATGAGTCTGAGTAACCGAATGCGCCGCTTAGACTCATCACCCCCGACCGTGTCACGAACTTCGTCACACGTGGGTGACGGGGCGTGCCAAAAGTGCAACGTTTTGCGGGCGGCTGGGGCTCGCCGGATCGCGGTCGCGGTCGCGGAGGCTGGTTAGGACTCGAACCGGAGGGCCGAGACGGTCCCGGTCAACTCGAACATGCGCTGCACGGACCTCGGCCCCGGCCGCAGGACGAGCTGCAGGCCGCTCTCAGCCCACCGCCGGTGGGCCTCCAACAGCACGTGCAGACCAGCGCTATCGAGAAACTCGAGCTCGCGCAGATCGACGACGACTCGGGCCAGGCCGCTGGTCTCGGCAGCCTGGAGCTGGCGCTCGAGCGCCGGCGCGGAGGCGAGGTCGAGCTCGCCGGACAGCGCGAGGACCAGCGTCTGCGCCACACGCTCGGTCCTGATCACCAGCGCGCCGGCCACGGTGGTGCGCCGCGCCGAAGCGCTCCGCTCCCCGGTGATGAACATCGGCACGGCGACGCGGGCCTTGGCGACGCACCGCGGGCAGCGTTCCAGGGTCAGATACTCCGCCCGCAGGGCGACGGTCAGTCCGCACCGCGGGCAGCTCATGTATGACATGGGGGCGGGACCGTCTCCATCGCTGTCTGGCTCATGTACCACCGGAGCCGGTGCACCGAGACGCCGCCTGGTACGCGTCCGGACGTCCGCGTGCGGACGCTCAGCTCACGCGGTGCCGCCGCGCCCGCCGGCGCAGCACCAGCCACGCCACCGCCGCGGCGGCCACGATCGCGCCGCGAGACGGCTGCGCCCGGGGAGCGGGGTCGTGCCGCTGAGCGCCGTCGCGCGGGGCCGGGAGCGCGAACTCCTCGGCGGCGAGCACATCATGGGGCTCGGCGATCCCGGTGGGGTCCCCGGGAAGCTCCACCAGCCCATGGTGCAGCGCCGGGTCCGGAGCCGGCACCCCGAACTCCTCGGCCGCCAGCACATCATGGGGATCCTCGCGGTGCAGCGCCGGGTCCGGAGCCGGCACCCCGAACTCCTCGGCCGCCAGCACGTCATGAGGATCCTCGCGGTGCAACCGCGGGTCGGGAGCCGGCACCCCGAACTCCTCGGCGGCCAGCACGTCGTGGGCGGGCTCGTCGGGGGGCTTGGGCGGGGCGACCATGGCGCCGCATGATCCCAGATGTGTCCCGCGCGAGCCCACAGCCGCGCGCCCCTCGGAGTCCGAGGCCCGGCCGGCCACGGATGCGAAGCCCCGTGCGCGCCGCATCGGGTACCGGGCCACCACACGGATCAGCCCTGATAATCTCAGTCGAGTTGACTGAGATCCACGTCATTCCAGACACCCCGGATGCTATCCTGTGCTTATCAACCGTAAGCAACTAGCGAAAGTGAAGACTTGATGAGTCGCCTTCTTTTGGTCCCGCTTGACGACGTCGTCGTCTTCCCGGGCATGTCGCTCACGCTGGCCATTGAAGCCGGCGAAGAAGAGCGCGTCCTACTCGTGCCACGGCACGAAAACGAATTTGCCGGCGTCGGAACGGTCGCCGAGGTGACCGACAAGGTCCGTCTCCCCGGCGGTGGCCGGGCGTTCGCGCTTCAGGGCCTGCACCGCGGCATCGCTGGCGCGGCTCAGACGCTTCCCGACGGACGGCTGTTCGTCGAGGTCGACGAGCGCCCCGACCCCACACCGGTCGACGGCAAGACCCGCAACCTCGAGCGTGAGTACCGCGCGGTGGTCGAGGAGATCCTCGAGGTCCGTGGTGACGACGGGCGTATCTCCGCCTTCCTGCGGAGCATCTCTGATCCGGGCACGCTGGCCGATACCAGCGGCTACAGCCCGGACATCAATTACGAGCAGAAGGTCAAGCTGCTGCAGACGACCGATGTAACCGAGCGTCTCGAGCTTGCTCTCGGCTATCAGCGTGAGCGTCTGGCCGAGCTCCAGGTGCGCAAGCGGATCCGCGAGGACGTCGAGTCCGGCGCGGAGAAGCAGCAGCGCGAGTACTTCCTGCGCAAGCAGATGGAGTCAATCCGCAAGGAGCTCGACGAGGACGACGCTTCGATCGTGGAGGAGTACCGGACCAAGATCGAAGCGGCGGGGATGCCCGAGCACGCCCGCGAGCAGGCCGACAAGGAGCTCGGACGGCTCGAGAAGATGGGCGAGCAGAGCGCTGAGTCGAGTGTGATCCGGACCTACCTGGACTGGCTGATCGCGGTCCCGTGGTCGGAGAACTCGGAGGAGCGCTTGGATCCGGTTCACGCGCGAGAGGTCCTCGATGCCGATCACGCCGGTCTGGAAGACGTCAAGGACCGGATCGTGGAGTACATCGCGGTCAAGAAGCTGCGCGTCGATCGTGGCATCACCGAGGACAAGCGCTCGGGCGCGATCCTGACCCTGATCGGACCTCCGGGCACCGGCAAGACCTCGATCGGCGAGTCGATCGCCCGGGCCACGGGACGCAAGTTCGTCCGCATGTCGCTCGGCGGCGTCCGCGACGAGGCCGAGATCCGCGGCCACCGGCGCACGTACATCGGCGCCCTGCCGGGTCGTCTGGTGCGCGCGCTGCGCGACGCCGGGACGATGAATCCGGTGATCATGCTCGACGAGGTCGACAAGGTCGGCGCCGATTGGCGCGGCGACCCCTCGGCGGCCCTGCTCGAGGTGCTCGATCCGGCGCAGAACCATTCGTTCCGCGATCACTACCTCGATCTCGAGCTCGACCTCAGTGGGGTGATGTTCATCGCCACCGCCAACGTGGCCGACACGATCCCCGGGCCGTTGCTCGACCGCATGGAAGTGATCCGGTTCGACGGCTACACCACCTCGGAGAAGGTCGCGATTGCGCGCGGCTACCTGTGGCCCAGGCAGCTGGAGCGCAACGGACTGCGCGAAGAGGAGGTCGAGGTATCAGACGAGATGCTGAACACCGTCACCACCGAGTACACGCGTGAGGCCGGCGTTCGCCAGCTCGAGCGGGATCTCGGGACGCTGCTGCGCAAGACCGCGACGCAGATCGCCTCGGAGAAGGTCACAGCTCCGGTCGTGATCGACCTCGAGCTGGTCCGCGATGCGCTCGGGCGCCAGCGCCACTTCCAGGAGTCGGCGATCCGCACCGCGGTGCCGGGCGTCGCCACCGGACTGGCGGTCACCGGAGCGGGCGGCGACGTTCTGTTCGTCGAGGCGACCGCGATGCCGGGCAAGCCCGGACTGACGTTGACCGGTCAGCTCGGTGACGTGATGAAGGAATCGGCGCAGATCGCGCTTTCCTACGTCCGTGGCCACGCGCACGACCTCGGCATCGAGCCGGGGACGTTCGAGGATCGTACGTTCCACGTCCATGTACCGGCGGGGGCGATCCCCAAGGACGGCCCGAGCGCCGGTGTGACGATGGTGACGGCGCTGGCCTCGTTGCTCAGCGGCCGCCCCGTGCGCCACACCGTCGGGATGACCGGCGAGGTGACGCTGCAGGGTCGGGTGCTCCCGATCGGTGGGCTCAAGCAGAAGGTGCTCGCGGCGCACGCCGCCGGACTCACCGATGTGGTGCTCCCGGAGCGCAACCGCGGTGACCTCGATGACGTCCCCGAAGAGGTCCGCGAGGCCATGAAGTTCCACACGGCGATGACGATCGACGAGGTCTTGAGCGTGGCGCTCGAGCCCACGGCGATCCTGTCCGCCGCCGCCTGACGGCGAGCGGACGCAGGACGATCCGGCCCCGAGCGCGCATCACCGCGTGCTTGGGGCCGGATCGGCGGGGCAGGTTGCCGGGGAGCGGCCGTGGGGTAGGTTGAAGCCATGACCACGATCACGGACTCCAAAGAGCAGGCAGTGCTGGACCAGGTCCCCAAGCAGCTGTACATCGCCGGCCAATGGCGCGACGGCGCCAAGGGCACCCTCCCGGTGGAGGACCCCTCCACGGGCGAAACCCTGTGCGAGGTCGCCGACGCCTCGGTGGACGACGCCCGCGAGGCGCTCGACGCCGCCGTGCAGGCCGGACCCGGGTTCTCCGAGCTGGCCCCGCGCGAGCGCGGCGAGATCCTGCGCCGCGCGTTTGAGACGATCACCGAGCGCGCCGATGAGCTCGCGCTGCTGATGACGCTGGAGATGGGCAAGCCCGTCAAGGAGTCGATGGCGGAGATCACCTACGGCGCCGAGTTCCTGCGCTGGTTCTCCGAGGAGGCGGTGCGGATCGAGGGTCGGTACGCCGTCGCCGCCAACGGCCAGGGCCGGCTGCTGACGATGAAGCAGCCGGTGGGGCCGTGTCTGCTGATCACGCCATGGAACTTCCCGCTGGCGATGGGCACGCGCAAGATCGGACCGGCGATCGCCGCCGGCTGCACGATGGTGGTCAAGCCGGCCCAGCAGACCCCGCTGACGATGCTGATGCTGGTCAAGATCCTCGAGGAGGCGGGACTGCCCGAGGGCGTGGTCAACCTGATCACCGCCTCCTCGTCGGGCGAGACCACGGCGCCGCTGATCTCCGATCAGCGGCTGCGGAAGCTGTCCTTCACCGGCTCCACCGAGGTCGGGCGAAAGCTGATGGCGCAGGCCTCCGAGACCCTGCTGCGGCTGTCGATGGAGCTCGGCGGCAACGCGCCGTTCCTGGTCTTCGACGACGCTGACGTCGACGCCGCGGTTCAGGGCGCGATGATCGCCAAGATGCGCAACATCGGCGAGGCCTGCACCGCCGCCAACCGCTTCCACGTGGCCGACGCCGTGGCGGAGGAGTTCGCCGAGAAGCTCGCGGCCAAGATGGGCGCGATGAAGGTTGGGCGCGGCACCGAGGACGGCGTCGAGGTCGGTCCGCTGATCGACGACAACCAGCGGACCAAGGTCTCCGAGCTGGTGCAGGACGCGATCGGCCGCGGCGCCAAAGCCGTGGTCGGCGGGCATGCGCGGGACGGGGCGGGCTACTTCTACGACCCCACCGTGCTGACCGACGTGCCTGACGACGCCGAGTTGCTCCAGGAGGAGATCTTCGGCCCGGTGGCGCCGGTCAAGGGCTTCAGCGACGAGGACGAGGCGATCGCCGCCGCCAACAACACCGAGTACGGGCTGGTGGCATACGTCTACACCAGCAACCTGAAGCGGGCGCTGCGAGTGGTCGAACGGCTCGAGACCGGCATGGTCGGGCTCAACCAGGGGATGGTCTCCAACGCCTCCGCCCCGTTCGGCGGGATCAAGCAGTCGGGCTTCGGTCGTGAGGGCGGACACGAGGGGATCGAGGAGTATCTGGAGACGAAGTACGTCGCCGTGAACCTGTGACCGCCACCACAATCCGCCGGCGGTCGTAGCCTGGGGCGATGAGCTCGCGTGTGGCGGAGCGGCGCCGGCGCCTGGCGGTCAGGTTTGTCGTGGCCGCGTTCGTGTGGTCGATGGGCCTGGTGCTGGCGGCCCTGCTGGTGCCTGCCTACAGCGGCCAGACCACCTCGAGTTCGAACGGCCTGTCGCTCAGCACCGCGACGCTGGTGGAGGTCAACGGCGCGGGGGTGCTGATCCCGGTGGCGCTGCCGGCGGTCCTGGCGCTGCTGATCGGCCTCGCGATGCGTCGCGGCTACAGTCACGGCCGGGATTGGACCAGGCCGGCAGCCTGGGTCATGCTCGGGCTGTTGTGGGTGCTGGTGGCGGTGTCGATCCTCAGCATCGGCGTGTTCATCATCCCGGTGGCGGTTCTGCTCGGGCTGGCGCTGAGGCTCGTGCCGACGCCCGGCGGCGAGGCGCAACCCGGGGACGCTGAGCCCGATGGAGGCCACGCCGACCCCCTGTGGCAATCACACGGCTGACGGTACGCCGGCGTCGACCCCGGGTCTGACAGCATCGTCTGGTGCCGGGCATCGCCACCATCGGCGTCTACTGCTTCACCGCGGAGACGTTCCTGGACACGTTGCGCTCGGCGAACGTGGCGCGGCTGATCGACGTCCGCCAGCGCCGCGGCGTGCGCGGTCCGCAGTATTCATGGGCCAACTCCCGCCGTCTGCAGGCGCTGCTGGCGGGCGCGGGGATCGGCTACAGCCACCACCGCGAACTGGCTCCCACGACCGAGCTGCGCCAGCTGCAATACCGCGAGGACGACCGCACCGGCGTCGGCAAGCGCTCACGGGAGGTGCTCGCACCTGAGTATGTGAGGCGCTACGTGGCCGAGATCCTCGATCGCGCCCCGCTCGAGCCATTGCTGGAGGAACTCCCGCCCACCGGATCGGCGGCGCTGTTCTGCGTCGAGTGCGAGGCGATCGCCTGCCATCGCTCCCTGATCGCCGAGCGGCTGGCCGAGCGCTACCAGCTCAGGGTCAGGCACCTGATGCCCGCGCCTGACCAGGACGCCCGCCGGTAGACCCCTATCGCCACGCGCCGCTGGCCGTCCCCTGTACCCTCAACCCGACGAAATGGCGTACGCAGATGAGAGTCCGCGTATCTCGGGCGCAATCAACGAGCACGCGGCCGCGCTCGCACAGGAATGGCGACGGCTGACCCGTGCCGCCACGGCAGTGGCGCTGTTCACCGCGCCCGCGTTCTTCCTGATCCTGTTCGACTCCAACCACCTCGGTCTGGTGGCATCGCTGCTGGTGACGGTGATCGCCGTGATCGTGTTCCGCGGCCTGGTGGAGGTGGTCACGCGCAAGCTGATTCCGTCGCCCAGCCTGTACGGCGCCGATCAGAGCCTCAAGGCCCAGGACATCGTCGCGCGCCGGCGCTACTGGTTCTGGCGCGGCAAGTTCCGGCGGCTGCCGGTCTACGCGCTGTTCGTGCTGCTGTTGCTGGCGCTGTGCCAGGTGCTGTTCTCGTTCGCGGGCGTGGGGTCGTCGTTCTTTGACCCCTTTGCCGGACTGCGCCAGATCTTTCCGCCCAACACCCTGCCCCAGCTGGCTCTGGTCTTCGTGCAGCTGCCGCTGCTGTTCTTCGTGAACTTCGCGATCTTCTTCGGGCCCTTCCTGTTCTTCGCGGTCCGGCAGATTCGCGGTTACGAGCCCGGAGACGCCAGCTGGGGGGTGAAGATCGAAGACGTCCGCGGCCAGGCCGAGGCCAAGGAGGAGATCACCCGCGTGATCTCACTGTGGCAGTCGGGCGAGGAGTTCGAGAAGGCGGGGGGAAAGCGCGAGCGCGGGCTGCTGTTCCTCGGCGCGCCGGGCACGGGCAAGACGATGATCTCCAAGGCGATCGCGACCAACTTCAACTGCCCGTTCGTCACCATCCCCGGATCGGGCTTCGCCGGCATGTTCATCGGCATGGACGCGATCACGGTGCAGTTCCTGGCCCGCAAGGCGCGCAAGCTGGCGTCCAAGTGGGGCGGTCAGTGCATCGTCTTCATCGACGAGATCGACGCCGTCGGAATGCGCCGCCAAGCGCTGCAGGGAGCGATGAGCACCGCCGGGGCCGAGCCCGCCTCGACCCATGACATCTGCT
Organism: uncultured Solirubrobacterales bacterium; assembly: GCA_963792735.1. GTDB lineage: Bacteria > Actinomycetota > Thermoleophilia > Solirubrobacterales > Solirubrobacteraceae > Palsa-465. Next base: position 117,298 of record CAWBXK010000004.1, read on the forward strand.
TCTTCGGCCCCAATGGCTCTCTGACCCCGACCGGCGATCTGGTCATCGAGTCCCGCGCCTGGCGCGAGAAGCTGTTCGCGCAGCGAGCCGAGCCGACCACCAGCCCCTACGCGACCTTCACCAGCCGCGCCACCGAGCGCATCCAGCGCTTCTACCCCGGCTTCGGGATGGGGGGCGGGATGGGCGGCGGCATGGCGCTCAACCAGCTGCTGATCGTGATGGACGGGATTGATGAGCCACCGCTGATGCGCAAGGTTCTCACCAACCGCTTCAACACCTTCCTCGACGCCATGTTCGTGGTCCCCGCGAAGGTCGGCAAGCTGCCGCTCCGCCTGCGTCCCCCCCGGTCGCGCCAGGAGCAGATCTACTTCATCGGCGCCTGCAACGTGCCGATCACCGTGCTGGACCCGGCGCTCATCCGTCCCGGCCGGATGGGCCGCCACATCTGGTTTCGCACCCCCACCAAGGACGACCGGCTCGACATCCTGGACCTGTACCTGGGCAAGGTCGCCCACGAGCCCGACCTCGACACCGATCGCCGCCGCGACGAGCTGGCGCGGATCACCAACGGCTATTCGCCGTCGATGATCGAGCAGTGCTGCTCGATGGCGCTGACCATCGCCCATACCGAGGGCCGGCGGGAGTTCGCCTGGCACGACATCGTCGAGGCGATGACCACCGTCGAAACCGGGACGGCGCAGAACATCGAGTACATCCAGGAGGAGACGCGGGCGACGGCGATCCATGAGGCCGGTCACGCCGCCGCCGGTCACGTGTATCTCGAGAAGGACGTGCTCGCCACCCGGCTCTCGATCCGCAAACGCGGCGGCTCGCTCGGTCACTACCAGAGCATGGAGAAGGAGGAGCGCTTCTCGCTGTTCCGCAGCCGCGTGATGGGCGAGCTGATCATGACGCTCGGCGCGATGGCCGCGGAGCAGGTGTTCTACGGGGAGAACACCCAGGGGGTCAGCGGCGACGTGTTCTCGGCCACCGCCACCGCCGCCTCGATGGTCGGCAGCTGGGCGATGGGCCCCGAGCCGGTCACGCTCGGGCGGGACTTCGAGCCCAGCGAGGATCACGAAGAGGTGCTCAAGCGGCTGGAGCGGATCGGGACCACGATCATGAACCGCACCAGCGACGGCGGTCCGTTCGCACCGAGCCCGCTGGGCGCGGTGCTCGGTGACCCGATCAAGCGGCGCTCGGCGGCGCAGATCCTGGGTCAGGCCTACCTGACCGCCTACGCGCTGATGGCCGGCAACCGGGAGGCGATCGAGCGGATTGCCGACACGCTGGTCGAGCGTCGCGAGATTCACGGTGACGCGGTCGTCGACCTGCTCACCAGCGTCGGCCTGCGCCGGCCCGAGTTCGACGTCATGGACCCCGCCACCTGGCCCGCCGTATGAGCGAGCCGTCGGCATGAGCGAGCACCCGGAGCCGGCCCGGTCGATCGACGAGCACGCCGTCAGCACTGCGCTGCCGAAGTCCGCCACCGGATCGCGCTGGCGGTCCGAGCCGGGCAGCGGCTCGCCCTATGCGCGGAAGTTCCGGACGGTCACCGCGGTCCTGGTCGGACTCGCCGTCGGCGCGGTCGTGATCGCCGTGGCGGTCGCGGCCGGCGGGCGCAAGGACAGCTCCACGGTGGCCTGGTCAAGCTGGGCGCCGTCCGACACCGGCACGCTCGGCGCCCGTGACATCGCCGACTACGTCGGCCCGTTCTACCGGATCAGCCCGGTCGATCAGCTCGCGGTGGTGACCGTGGTGAATCTCCAGAGCGCCGCCGCGCTGGCCGCGGCCCAGGCCGCCGCCGCGAACGGGAACAGCCCGGCCCCGAGCAGCGGGCTCCAGGTGGTGGTGCGGCCCAACCCTGCCTCGACCTCGGTCTCGACGCTGAGCGGCAATACGATCGCCTACGACCTATGCGGGATCGGCGGCAAGAACTGCGCGATCGGGGTCGGTCAGCCCTCGACCGCGCGGATGCTGCTGCTGCGTCGCGAGGCGCTGGAGTTGGCGCTCTACACGTTCAGGTACATCGGCGGGGTCCAGAACGTGGTGGCGATCCTGCCTCCCAGCCACCCCGCGCAGACCAGCATTCTCAGCAAGACCCCTCCGAGCCCCGCGGGGGCGTCGACGGCGGCCAAGCCGATCAACATCGCGGTGCTGTTCGTCCGGCCCGAGCTCCAGCCGCTGCTCCGGCATCCGCTCAGCTCGATCCTGCCGGAGGCGGTGACTCCGACCGTGGCCGAGATCGCCAGCGCGCCCGAGGCCGGACTGATCGATCAGGTCACCGCCCGCGGGCTGTTCTCCGAGCAGCTCCAGCAGGCCCAGGACGGCAGCAGCCTGATCGTGCTGAACCCGCTGCCGGCTCAATAGGCGCGGGGCGTTGATTCGTAGCCCGGGCAGCTCGTGACCGGCAGCCGCGGATAGCGCGGAAAGCGCTCGGGCTCATCCCGAGAGCGACGGCACAGTGAGAACACCGACCCGCGCGTCGTGCGGACGATCTGCTGGTGACGGCAGCGGTTGCACAACCCCGCCGGGGGAGTCGGCTCTGACTCGCCGCTCACGTCGACCCGCCCTCCGTGATGGGCACGAGATCTACTCCAGCCACATCCCGGACGCGACCTGAACCTGCACCAGGCGCGGCCCGTCCGACGCGGCGATGGCCTCCCGCAACGCCTCGGTCAGCGCCTCTCGCCCGGTCACCTCGGTGGCCGGCATGCCGTAGGCGCCGGCCACGGCGGCGACGTCGAGCCCCGGCAGGTCCAGACCGGGAGCCCCCGTCACCTGCTCGAGCATCGAGAACCACTTGAGAATCATGTACTCGTCGTTGCGGAGCACCAGGAACGTGATCGGTGCCCGGTAGGCGACCGCGCTCCACAGCGCGGTGATGCCGTACTGCGCCGAACCCTCTCCGAGCACGCACACCACGGGCCGCTCGGGCTGGGCGAGCTGGACGCCGACGGCGGCCGAGATCCCGAATCCGAGGCCGCCGCTGGCGCAGAAGTAGTAGCTGCCAGGTCGCGAGATGCGCAGGCGGTTGCGCACCGCCAGCGTGCTGGAGGGAGTCTCGATGACCGCGATCCCGTCCGCCGGCCACACGTCGGCGAGGGCGGCGATCGCCTCGGAGCCGCTGAGCGGGTCGGCGTGGGCGGGTTCTCCGGCCGGCGGGCGCGGCTCGGGCGCGCCGCGCTCGGATGCGGCGGGCACGAGCTCGACGAGCCGGGCGAGACCGAGTGCCACGTCGCCGAGGACCGCGTCCCCCATCGGCGCGCGGGCGGCCTCCCCGGGGTCGCTGGTCATCGCCACCAGCGCGCTGCCCTCGGCGAGCAGCGGGCCCGGTATGTAGGGGTAGTAGGGGAACACCGAGGAGCCGACCACGAGCACGAGGTCGTGCCCCTTGAGCGTCTCCGCCAGCGGGCCGATGGCCGGCGGCAGCACCCCGATGAAGTTCGGATGGGTCTCGGGAAACCCGATCCGCGAGCCGCCGGTGGCCGGGCTGGCCCAGACCGGTAGGCGCTGGCGCTCCGCGAGCGCCACCGCGGCATCCCAGCCACCGCTGGCGTCGATGTCCGGGCCGGCCACCAGCACCGGGTTACGAGCGCCGGCCAGGCGCTCGGCGAGCGCGCTCAGCGCCTCGGGATCGGCGGCGGTACGGCCGCTGACGTGGCGTCCGCCGGCGTTGCGCGCGCGGTCCTCGTCGGCCTCCTGCCTCCAGTCGTCCATCGGGATCGAGACGAAGGCTGGACCCCGCGGCGGCAGCGAGGCGTGGTGGATCGCCCGCGCGATCGCCCCCGGCACGTCCTGGGCGCGCGGCGGTTCGTGGCTCCACTTGACGTACGGCTGGGGCCCGACGGTGGCGTCACGGTTGCTGAGGTTGGCCTCGATCGTGATCTGGGGACGTACCTGCTGCCCCGCGGTGATCACCAGGGGCGACTTGTTGGCCTGGGCGTTGAAGATGCCCCCGACCGCATTGCCGACCCCCGGGGCGGTGTGCAGGTTGACGTGGGTCGGTCTTCCGCTGGCCTGAGCGAAGCCGTCAGCCATCCCGACGACCACCAGCTCCTGCAGCCCGAGCACGTACGTGAAGTCCTCGGGGAAGTCGGCCAGCATCGGCAGCTCGGTCGATCCGGGGTTGCCGAAGATAGTCGTCATGCCGTGGGCGCGCAGCAGCTCGAACGTCGCTTCACGAACACTCGCCATCTTCGGCTCCCTCCTCGGTCGGTTTAGATTTCGGCCAGGACCTCGCCCGCCGCCCGTTGCCCGGAGCTGACGGCACCGTCCATATAGCCGTTCCAGTAGGTCGCGGTCTCGGTACCGGCCCAGTGGATCGCGCCGACCGGCTCGCGCAGCCGCGGGCCATAGCTCGCGAACGAGCCGACGGCCGGGATGCCCACCGGGCACCCGCGCGTCCATGGCTGCTCACTCCAGCTCGTCTCGAAGAACGCCCGCGGGCGCTTGGCGCCGGCACCGAAGAAGCTGGCGAACTGCGACAGCACGGCGGCGCGCCGGTCCGCCCGCGAGAGCCGCGCGTAGCGCCGGGCGTTGTCCCCTCCCACGAACCCGAACAGCACCCCCGGTCGCCCGCCCGGAGGTGAGTCGTCATAGGAGAGGTTGACCGGGAACTCGGTGGCGACGGCCGATCCGGTGAGCCCCTGGTCGCGCCAGAACGGACGGTCGTAGACCGCCCCCACCTTGGTCAGGGTGCCCTGCCCGTAGCGCTGGGTGAGCTGATCGCGCTCGAACGGGAGGATCGGCGCATACTCGATCCGACCCGCCAGGGTGGGCGCGATCGCCACGATGACCCGCTGGGCGGTGAAGGTCAGGCGATCCGACGCAACCTCGACCACGCCGTTGCGCTGGGAGATCCGCCGCACCGGGGAACCCAGCACGACCTGGCCGCCGAGCGACGCGGCCAACCGCTGTGCCAGTAGCTGCGAGCCGCCGACGAAGCGCTCCGCCTGGGCGCCGCCGCGCGTGTTGAAGTTGCGCTGAAACGTGCCCGGATGCCTGGGGCTGCCCGACGCGGCGGTGTAGAACAGCGCGAACAGCAGCGATATCTCGCGCGCCTCGGCCCCGAAGATCGCTCGCAGCGCGACCGCCGTGAGCCTCTGGAAGCGCGGCGTCGCGGACTGGTCGTCGAGATAGGTCTGCAGGGTCTGCCCATCCAGCCGGGTGGCGTTAGGGGCGCTCCACGGGGCGGCGACCGGGACGGTGGTCGAGAGCTGGTCGATCCCGAGAATGATCGTGGCCAGCTCGCCCGCGATGCTCGGGTCCGGCGGCGCGGTGCCGAACGGGCTGCGATCGTTGTAGCGCAGGCGCTCTCCGTCGGCGATGTAGAGGTCATCCCCGCGGTCGTAGACGGGGAAGGTATCGACCCGCAGCTGCGCGGCCAGCGTGCGAACGTGGTCCTGGGTCGGCCCGACGAAAGCGGCCCCCCGCTCTGAGACGTGCCCGTGACCGAGCTCGTGATTCCACACCCGTCCGCCGACGCGGTCGCGCGCCTCGAGCACGGCGACCGAGCGTCCGGCCCGCGCCACCGTCCGCGCGGCGGTGAGCCCGGCCAGGCCGGCGCCGACCACCACCACGTCGACGCGGCGGCGCCCGGACTTGGCCCCGGCACTCGCGGCACTGGCCTCGGCGGTCGTGGTCCGCGCCGAGGCCGGAACCACCGCCGCCACCCCGCCCGCCGCGGCACCGGTGACGAACCGGCGGCGCGAGACCCGCCGCGAGTCGCTCATCGGCTGGAGGCTCCCAGCAGCGAACCGTAGTTGCGACGGCTGAGCTCGGCCTGCACCGTGGCCAGCTGCTCGGGGTCCAGCGCTCGCGGTGTGCCGATCGCGGCCGCCTGCCAGTACACCGTGCACGCCCACTCCAGCAGCAGCGACCGTTGCACCGCGCCGTCGAGATCCTCGCCATAGGTGAGCGTGCCGTGGTTGGCCATCAGCACCGCGAAGCGGTCTTGGAGCGCGTCCAGGGTCAGCTCGGCGAGCTCGACGGTGCCGAACGTGGCGTACGGTGCCACGCGCACCGGACCGCCGAGGGAAACCATCTGGTAGTGGACCGCGGGGACCTCGTCGAGCACGCACGCCAACGCGGTGCTGACCGGCGCGTGGGCGTGAACCACCGCGCCCGCGTCATAGCGCCGGTAGACGCCAAGGTGCAGCGCGAGCTCGGACGTCGGCGGCGACGGGCCGTCGACGTGGGACCCCTCCAGGTCCACGATCGTGATCTCGGAGGCTTCAATCGCCTCGAGGACGGCCCCGGTCGGAGTGATCGCGATCAGCTCGCCGGCCCGCTCGGACACGTTGCCGGCCGTGCCCAGCACCAGTCCCTGGTCGGCCAGGCGCCGCGCCGAGGCGGCGACCCGTTCACGCTCGCGTTCGAGCATCCACGCTCCTCACGCCGGCGATCCTACTCAGCCGGAGCCCTACTATACTTTATGAAGTATGTCCACCTTCTGGCGTCTACTCGGCTTCCTGCGTCCCTACCGGCGTGGTGTGACGTGGTCGTTCCTGCTCGCGTTCGGAGCCCTGGTCGGAACCGTCCTGATCCCGTACCTGACCGGGCTCGCGATCAACGCGATCAGAGCCCACAACCATCACCGGCTGACGCTGCTGGCGATCGGGATCACCGTGGCCGGCCTGATGCGGCTGGTCCTCAGCGTGTATCGCCGGCTGATCGCGGGAAAGGTGTCGCTCGGCGTCGAGCTCGACCTGCGCAACCGCCTCTACGGCCAGCTGCAGCGACTGGAGCTCTCGTTCTTTGACCGCCAGCAGACCGGCCAGCTGATGTCCCGCGCCACCGTCGACCTGCAATCGGTGCGCTTCTTTCTCGGCTACGGCCTGATCTTCATCGCCCAGTCGCTGGTGACCATTCTGCTCGCGGCGGTGGCGATGTTCGTGCTGCAACCGGCGCTGGCGGCGATCGCGCTCGCGCCGGTGCCGTTCGTGGTCCTGATCGCCAACCGTTATGGCCACAGGTCACAGCCGGCGATGCGCGAGGCTCAGCAGCGAATCGCCGAGCTCACCGCCGACGCCGAGGAGAGCATCTCGGGAATCCGGGTGGTCAAGGCGTTCGCCCAGGAGAAACGCCAGCTGGCTCGCTTCGAGCACACCGTGCAGCGGGTCTTTCACCAGCAGATCGTCGCGACCCGGATCCAGGCCTTCTACGGGCCGCTGATCAGCTTCCTGCCCAACCTGGGCCTGGCAGCGATCCTGCTGGTCGGCGGCCGCGAGGTCATCAATGGAAGCCTCAGCCTCGGTGCCTTCACCGCCTTCTACGCCTATCTGCTGATGCTGATCGCGCCGATGCGCACGCTCGGCTACATGCTCGGTGCCGCCCAGCGCTCCACCGCGTCGGGCGCGCGGATCTTCCAGATCCTCGATCGCGAGCCGCACATCGAGTCGCCGCCCGGCGCCCCCCCGCTGCCGGCCGGTGGCGGCGAGGTGAGCTTGCGTGATGTCGGCCTGACCTTCGACGGTCAGCAGTTCCCGGCGCTGAGCGGGATCGATCTGGACGTCGCGCCCGGACAGACCGTCGCGCTGGTCGGCGCGATGGGCTCCGGCAAGTCCGCGCTGGTGTCGCTGCTACCACGCCTGTACGACGTCAGCACCGGTGCGGTCTCGATCGACGGCGCCGACGTCCGTTCGGTCGAGCTCGGCAGCCTGCGCTCCGCGATCGCGGTGGTCAACGACGATCCGTTCCTGTTCTCCGCCACGGTCCACGAGAACATCGCCTACGCCCGGGCGGAGGCGTCGCGGGAGGACGTTGAACGGGCCGCCGTCGCCGCGCAGGCGGCCGGATTCATCGAACGCCTACCCGACGGCTATGACACCAGCATCGGCGAGCGCGGCCTGACGCTGTCAGGCGGTCAGCGCCAGCGCATCGCGATCGCCCGCGCGATCCTCGCCGACCCGCGAATCCTGATCCTCGACGACGCCACCTCGTCGGTCGACGCCTCGACCGAGTACGAGATCAAGCAGGCGCTGCAGGCCGTGATGGCCGACCGGACGACGTTCGTGATCGCCCACCGGCTCTCCACGATCGCGCTGGCCGACCGGATCGTGGTGCTCGAGGACGGCCGGCTGGTAGCCGACGGCTCGCACGATGAGCTGCTCGAGAGCTCGCCGCTGTACCGCGAGATCGTCGAGAAGGGCTTGCCCGACCAGGTGTTCATCACCCGCAAGCCGGCCGAGGTGGCGGGGCTATGAGCGCCGTCAAGACCCCGGGCCGGACCGCCGAGCTGCGGCGCCGCCTGCAGGAGACCGGCGGCCGCGGGCGCAAGCTCCGTGGCCTGGCCGAGCTGCTGGCCCCCTACCGCTGGCGCGTCATCGCCATGTTCATTTCGCTGCTGCTCGCGACCGCCGCGGCGCTGGCCCCGGCCCCGCTGGCCAAGATCGCCATCGATCAGGGCATTCAGCGCCACGACGTCGGAGCGCTCGACGTGGTCGTGGTGGTGTTCTTGATTTCGGCGATCGTTTACGCGGCGGCCACCTGGGCGCAGACGTATCTCGTCGGCTGGGTGGGGCAGCGGGCGCTGCAGGACCTGCGCATGAAGCTGTTCTCGCACCTGCAGTCGCTGTCGATCGGCTTCTACTCGCGCAACCGGGCGGGCGTGCTGATCTCACGCATGACCAACGACGTCGAAGCGCTCGACCAGCTCGTCGAGGACGGGCTGGCCACGCTGATCCAGTCCAGCCTGACGCTGATCGGGGTGGTGGTGATCCTGCTGGTGCTGGACTTCCATCTGGCGCTGTTGACCTTCCTCGCGCTGCCGCTGCTGGCACTGGGCGCGCTCGCGTTCCGGATCGCCTCCGCCGACGCCTACCGCTTGACCCGCGAGAAGATCGCCACGATCACCGCCTACCTGCAGGAGAGCCTGTCCGGGATCCGCGTGGTGCGGGCGTTCGGGCAGGAGCGACGGCATATCCAGCGCTTCAAGGAGCTCAACGACGACAACCGCGCCGCCAACATGACGACGGTTCGACTGAACGCGGCCTACTTCCCGGCCGTGGAGCTGCTCTCGGCCCTGGTGACGGTCGAGATCCTGGTGATCGGCGGGATCGAGGCGATCAACGGCAACACCTCGACCGGGGTGGTGTTCGCGTTCATCGCCGCGCTGAACAACTTCTTCGACCCCATCCAGCAGCTGTCGCAGCTCTACACCACCTATCAGTCCGGGATGGCGGCACTCGACAAGATCTTCGGCCTGCTGGACGAGCAGCCGGAGATCGTGGACGCGCCGGGGGCGGCGGAACTGCCGCGGATCCGCGGCGAGCTGCGCTTCGATGGCGTCTCGTTCCGGTACGGGTCCGACGGCGCGTGGGCGCTGCATGACATCGACCTGGTGATTCCGCCCGGGCAGACCGTGGCGCTCGTGGGCGAGACGGGTGCCGGCAAGTCGACCTTCGCCAAGCTGGTGGCTCGCTTCTATGACCCCACCGAGGGAAGCCTGCTCGTCGACGGCCATGACCTGCGGTCGGTCACCTCGCATTCGCTGCGCTCGCAGATGGGCATGGTCCCGCAGGAGGGCTTTCTGTTCAGTGGCACGGTGCGGGAGAACATCTCGTTCGGGCGCCCCGACGCCACCGACGCCGAGCTTCGCGACGCCGCCGCGGCGGTGGGCGCCGATGACTTCATCATGGCGCTCGACCAGGGCTACGACACCGAGGTCGGAGAGCGCGGCGTGCAGCTGTCGGCCGGCCAGCGCCAGCTCATCGCGTTCGCGCGGGCGTTGGTGGCCGATCCGCGGATCCTGGTCCTCGACGAGGCGACGGCCAACGTCGACGTGCACACCGAGGGCGTGATCGAGGCGGGGCTGCGACGACTCGTCGCCGGCCGCACCGCGATCGTGATCGCCCACCGGCTTTCGACGATCCGCCACGCCGGGCGGATCCTGGTGATGGAGCACGGCACGATCGTCGAGCAGGGGACCCACGAGGAGCTGCTCGAAGCCGAGGGCCGCTACTGGCAGCTGTATCGCGACTGGGCCGAGCAGGCCACCGCGTAGACGCCTGATCGTGCCGGGGGCACCAGTCACCGTCAGCGCGCTCGCCTGCACGGCGGTCAAGGGCACGCGCCTGCGGGCGGTGGCGCAGGTGGACCTGGACGAGTCCGGCGCGCGAGGGGATCGCGCCTTCTACGTGATCGACGAGCGAGGGCGAATGATCAACGGAAAGCAGCTCGGCGCGCTCCAGACCGTGGTGGCTGATCTCGACGCCGCGCGCGGTGAGCTGAGCCTGACGTTTGCCGACGGAAGCGTCGCGCGGGACCGGCTGGCCTACGGTGACCCGATCGACACGAAGTTCTTCTCCCGCTCATACCGGGCGCGCCCGCTGGTCGGGCCCTGGACGGAGGCGCTGTCGGCCCACCTCGGGCGTCCCCTGCGCCTGGTCGAGCCCGGGATCGCGGCGATCGATCGGGGGCCGCGCGGCGCGGTGTCGGTGATCTCGCGGGCTTCGCTGCGGCGACTCGGCGAGGTCGGCGCGGAGAACGGGGGCCCGGGCGACGCCGATGGCGCGCTTGACGCCCGGCGCTTCCGGATGCTGATCGAGGTCGACGGAGTGGGTGCCCACGAGGAGGACGACTGGGTCGGGCGGCGGGTGCGGATCGGGTCGGCGCTGGTGGCAATGCGCGGCCACGTCGGTCGCTGCCTGGTCACCAGCCGCGATCCCGACACGGGCGAGGTGAACCTCCCCACGCTGGATCTGCTGGGCCAGTACCGCCGAGAGCTTGAGAGCACCGAGCCGCTGCCGTTCGGGATCCACGGCGAGGTCTTGGAGCCGGGGGCGGTCCGCGTCGGAGACGAGATCGCGCGGCACGAGTAGGCTGAGTCGCCGATGAGCGAGCGACCGGCCACCCAGGAGCGCCTCCGGATCGAGGTTGCCGACCACGTGGCGGTGGTCACCTTGTCGCGTCCCGAGAAGCACAACGCGCTCGATCGCGCGATGTTCGACGCCATCATCGCGGCCGCCGAGCGTCTGCGCAGCGAGCCGGGGGTGCGCGCCGTGGTGCTGCACGGCGACGGCCCGAGCTTCTGCTCCGGACTGGACCTGATGAGCATCGCGTCCGCGGGTGAGGGCCTCGATTCGCTGCTGGCCCCGCTGCGCGGCGAGGTGCCCAACTGGTTTCAGCGCGCTGCCTACGATTGGCTGCGGGTGCCGGTGCCGGTGATCGCCGCGCTGCACGGCAACTGCCTCGGGGGTGGCCTGCAGATCGCGCTCGGCGCCGACATCCGGATCGCCGCCGCGGATTCCCGCCTGTCGGTGATGGAGATCAAGTGGGGACTGATCCCCGACATGTCGATCACCCGCACCCTCCCGCGCCTGGTCGGGATCGATGTGGCCAAGGAGCTGACGTTCACCGGCCGCGTGTTCAGCGGCGCCGACGCCCGCGAGCTCGGCGTCGTGACCCAGCTCGCCGAGGACCCTCTCGCCGCCGCCCGCTCGCTCGCGACCGAGATCGCCGCCCGGTCTCCGGAAGCGGTCCGCGGAGCCAAGCGGCTGTTCGATGAGTCCTGGACCGGGCCGGCCGTGGAGACGCTGGCTCTGGAGGCCGAGATCCAGCTCGGCCTGGTCGGCTCCCCGAATCAGCTCGCGGCGGTCAGCGCCGGGGTCACCCGGCAGCCCGCCGAGTTCGTCGATCCCTGAGCCGGTCGGGAACGCCGACTCCAGCCGACCGTCGAACCCGAGCGGATCCGGCAGGGAGGGCCGGTCTATACTCGCTGACCGCCGAGTCGGCCGCTCCGCTGAGTAAGCGGTCCATCAACACACTGCGGGGTCGTCTAATGGCAAGACGCCAGCCTCTGGAGCTGGTTATCAAGGTTCGAGTCCTTGCCCCGCAGCTGCCCGCCCCTCGGTGACTCAGACCTCCTCGAGGTCAGTCGACAGATCGCCGAGCCGCTCGACATTCTCGCCGAGGCCGGTCCGGGCGGCGATCCACCGCCGGGCGTGGACGAGATCCTCGGAGCGTCCGACGCTGAGCGCGCCCGTGACGCGGTCCCCGTTGAGATAGAAGACGCTGAACCTGCCCCCCTCGAGCGAGCCACGGATGACCTCTCGATCCCAGTCGCGGGCCGGCCCGACGTACTCGATCGCCGCCCAATCGGACAGATCGGAGAAGAAGTAGGGCACGACGTCGTGCGGGGCGGCCTTTCCGAGCATGTTCAGCGCCACGGTCTTGCCGTGGTTGAAGGCCACGTCCCAGTGCTCGACCCGAATCCGGCGCCCGTCGTGGATCACGCTCTCGTACTCCGCCACGTCGCCGGCGGCGAACACCCCGGGGGTCGCCGATTGGAGCTGGGCGTCGACCCGGATCCCGCCGGTCTCCCCGAGCTCCAGTCCGGCGCTCCGGGCGAGCATCACGTCGGGATTCACACCCGTGCCGATCACCACCGCGTCGGCGTCCAGCGCCCGGCCGGACTTGGTCACCACCCTGGTCACGCGCCCGTCGGCGCCCTCGAAATGATCGAGCTCGTCGGCGGGATGCAGCTCGATCCCGTGCTCGGTCATCAGGTCGTGGAAGAACTGCGCCGCCTCCTCGCCGAACGAACGGCTGAGCACGACGGGCTCCATCATCACCATCGCGCAGCTGCTCCCGAGCTCGGTCAGCGAGGCCGCGACCTCGCTGGCGATGTAGGAGCCGCCGATCAGCACCACCCGCTTGCCGGCGGCATCCTCCCGGATGGCGTCGGAGTTGCCGAATGTCCGCAGGTAGTGGATGCCCTCGAGCTCCGCCCCGGGAGCGTTCAACCGCCGTACGTTGGCCCCGGTGGCCAGCAGGGCCTGCCCGAAGCCGATCTCCTCCCGGTTGGAGAGCTTCACGGTCCGGGCCTGGAGGTCGAGCTTCATCACCGAGGTGCGGGTGAGCACCTCGATCCGCTGGTCGGCGTACCAGTCGGCGGGATGCAGCAGCGCGGCCTCGTGCGACTCCTCGCCCCGCAGGTAGCCCTTGGACAGAGGCGGGCGATCGTAGGGCGGGTCGGGCTCGCGTCCCACCATCAGGATCGAGCCGTCGGCGCCGGATTTGCGTAACCACCGGGCGCAGCTGGCCGACGCCAAGCCGCCGCCGATCAGCAGATATTCGACATCACGCTGAGCCACCAGGGCGGATCAGCTGGTCGAGGGCGGAACGGACCCGTTCGGCGCGAAGCGCGGCGTGATGTCGCCCTCGAGGCCGGGATCCAGGATCAGCAGCACCTGGTCACCGGCTTTGATCACGGAGTCGGATTTGGGTACGAAGCCGGTGCCGTCGCGCAGGACCGAGATGATCAGGGAGCCGTCCGGCAGGACCACATCCTGGACCCGCTGCCCCGCCGCCGGCGAGCCCTCCCCCACCTCGAGCTCGATGATCTCCAGGTGCTCCTCCTCGAGCGCCAGCAGTTGCACGAGACCGTACTCGGGCACCTCGTGCTCGATCAGCCGCAGGATCAGATCGGTCGCCGACACCGCCGGCTGGATGTTGAGCAGCTTGAAGTGGTCGAGGTTGCGAGGGTTGTTCACGCGCGCGACGATGCGCTCGCAGCCGTACTTCTCCTTCGCCACCTGGCAGATCAGGATGTTGTCCTCGTCGTCCCCGGTCACCGCGATCACCAGGTCGGCGCGCTGGATCCCGGCGCGCTCGAGCACCCACAGCTCGGTGGCGTCGCCGTACTGAACGGCGTGCTCGAGCTCCTGCTCGACGATCCGGTAGCGCCGGTGATCGGACTCGATCAGGGTCACCTCGCGGTCCTTGGTGATCAGCTCGCGAGCGAGGTTCCACCCCACCTTTCCCGCGCCGGCAATGATCACGTACATCGGCGCGATACTCCCATCAGGGCTCGAGCACTACCCGCTCGGCTTGGTCGATCGCATGCTGAGTCGGACAGATGGTCAGCAGCCCCTGCTCGGAGTACCAGGCCGCCCGGGCCGGATCCGCCACCCGAACCACCACGCGGGGCACGTTGAAACGGCGCTGGGCGAGCTGCGCGATGACCAGGTTGGTGTTGTCGCCTCTAGTCGCGGCCATGAACACGTCTGCCCGGTCGATACCCGCTTCGACCAGGCCATCAACCTCAAGCGCGGCGCCGACCGTGAAGCGCCCGCCGGCGTCCTCCCAGCTGGTCGACTGGTCCTTGTCCAACCGCTCGTGCGAGAGCGGATCGCTGTCGAGCACCGAAACCTCGTTGCCCGCCTCCAGCGCCCGCTTGGCCACGGCGGAGCCGACACGACCGGCGCCGACGATGAGTATGAACATGCCAGGCACTCTAAGGGTTTGCCGCGCGGTCCTGCGTTGGCGGAGGGGTCATCGCGGCGGCGATGATAACCAGGCCGAAGGCCAGCAGCCGTACCGCGAGCTCGAGATGGCCGGCCGGCAGCGTCTCGCCGAAGACGATCGGACCGGCCGCGATCGTCGTCAGGTTGGCCGCCGCGCTCGTCACGGCGATCATCGGCACCGCCTCGCCGAGCTGAAGGCTCTTGGCCGAGATCAGCAGCCCGACGAGCGAGGCAACCAGGATCACCAGCGCCAGGGGATGGATCAGCACGCCGAGGCCGAGGCTGCCGAGATGCGAGCTGAGGGCCTTGATCGAGGTGTCCGAACTGGCCCACAGCAACCCCGCCGAGGCCGCCAGCAGCGCCGGACGGTAGCCCGATGACCGGGGACCCGGGCGATCGGGCGAGACCGGATGCCGAGCGCCCGGATGCCGAGCGCGCCGCAGGCCCGGCCGGACGGCGAGCGCCAGCCCAGCGACTCCCACCACCGCGAGATAGATCGCCAGCGTGGAGGGGTCATAGCGCGAGTGGGCCCGGCCGCCGTCGCCATTGAGCGTGGCCGCGAGGAACGCCAGGCCGGCCGCGGTCAGCCCCACGCCGATCCATTCGCGGCGAGTCACCTCGATCCCGAACAGCCGATCCGCCACCACGGTCAACAGCACCAGGCCACCGGCGATCACCGACTGCACCAGCGAGATCGGGGCCAGGGCCAGGGCACCGACGTGAAACCCCCACGAGCCGAGCGCGATCAGGATGCCGAGGGCGTACAGCGGGGAGCGAAACAGCTCGACCGAGCTGTGCAGCGGGCGGCGAAGGTCAACCGCGGGCGCCTCACGGGCGCCGCGGAACTTGTACAGAAAGCCCGCAACGGACCCCAACGCGGTCAGGAGGGCCAGCGCTAGCCCGAGCTCGACGGAGAGAGACATACGACGCGCCGCCAGCCTAGCGCGGGCTGGTCCGGAAACCCGGCGGATCGCGGGCGGATCCGCGCCCGCGGCTTACGTGATGAGCGGGATGATCAGCAGCGCGACGATGTTGGCCACCTTGATCATCGGGTTGATGGCCGGTCCCGCGGTGTCCTTGTAGGGGTCTCCGACGGTGTCACCGGTGACCGCCGCCGCGTGAGCCTCCGAGCCCTTGCCGCCGTACAGGCCGTCCTCGATCAGCTTCTTGGCGTTGTCCCAGGCGCCACCACCGGCGGTCATCGAGATCGCGACGAACACGCCGACCACGATCACCCCGATCAGCAGCCCACCGAGCGCCTGGACGCTGATCAGCCCGACGACGACGGTGAACACGATCGGGATCAGCGCCGGCAGGATCATCTCCCGCTGCGCGGACTTGGTGACGATGTCGACGCAGGTGCCGTACTCCGGCTGCTCGGTGCCCTCCATGATGCCCGGGTGCTCGCGGAACTGGCGGCGGACCTCCTCCACAACCGCGCTCCCCGCGCGTCCGACGGCCTCCATCGACAGCGCCGCGAACAGGTAGACCATCATCCCGCCGATGAGCAGGCCGATCAGCACCGGCGGGCTCCCGATGTCGAAGCTGGCGCTGACGTTGTTGGCGGCGAGCTCGCGCCCGAAGGCGTTGAACAGCACGAGCGCCGCGAGGGCGGCCGAGCCGATCGCGTAACCCTTGGTCACCGCCTTGGTCGTGTTGCCGACCGCGTCGAGCCGGTCGGTGACGTCCCGGACCTCCTCGGGCAGGTCGGCCATCTCGGCGATGCCGCCGGCGTTGTCGGTGATCGGGCCGAACGCATCGAGCGCCACGATCAAACCGGTCAGCGACAGCTGAGCCATCACCGCCACGCCGATGCCGTAGATGCCCTGGCCTCCGCCGCCGGCGAGCTTCCAGGCGCCGAAGATGCCGAGCGCGATCACGACCGCGGGCAGCGCGGTCGCCTGGTAGCCCTGAGCGAGACCCTGGATGATGTTGGTGGCGTGGCCGGTCTGCGAAGCACGCGCCGTCGACTTGACCGGCGAGAAGCGCGTGGAGGTGTAGTAGTCGGTGATCACGAACAGCAGCGCCGTGACGCCGAGACCGATCAGCGCGCAGAGGTAGAACTTCCACCAGTGAGGACCGGCGGCGCCGCCCTGGAAGCGGACCCCGTCCATCAGCCACTTGGTCACCGGGAGGAACGCGATCGCGGCGATCAGGCCGGAAACGGCCAGCCCCTGGTACAGGGCCCGTTCCACGTTGCCCGACCTCGACTTGACGGCGAAGGTCCCGATGATCGAGGCGACGATCGAGACGCCGCCCAGCACGAGTGGGTAGAGAGCCACGGCGGAGACCTGCGAGAACGACAGCACGCCGAGCAGCATCACCGCCACCGCCGTCACCGCGTAGGTCTCGAACAGGTCGGCGGCCATGCCGGCGCAGTCACCGACGTTGTCGCCGACGTTGTCGGCGATCACGGCCGGATTCCGGGGATCGTCCTCGGGGATCCCCGCTTCGATCTTGCCCACCAGGTCAGCCCCGACGTCGGCCCCCTTGGTGAAGATGCCGCCACCGAGGCGGGCGAACACGGAGATCAGCGACCCGCCGAAGCCGAGTCCGATCAGGGCGTCGACGGCGTGCCGCTGGCTCTCGCCGGCGATCGCGGTGAGGACGCCGTAGTAGCCGGAGACCCCGATCAGGGCGAGACCGACCACGAGCATGCCGGTGACGGCGCCGCCGCGGAAGGCCACGTCCAGCGCGCCGGCGACGCCGCCGCGGGCGGCCTCCGCCACCCGGGCGTTGGCCCGGACGGAGACGTTCATCCCGATGTAGCCGGCGGCCGCCGACAACAGGCCGCCGATCAGAAAGCCGATCGCCACGCGGATGTTCTGGATCGGGATCAGCGCGATGAACAGGATCACGCCGACGACTCCGATCGTGGAGTACTGACGGTTCAGGTAGGCGGACGCGCCCTCCTGGACCGCGGCCGAGATCGAGCGCATGCGCTCGTTGCCGGGTGACAGGGCGAGCAGGGCACGCGACGTAACCGCGCCGTACAGAATGGCGGCGGCGGCACACACGAGCGCGACCACCACGCCGTGATGCGTCAGAAAGCTGGACAAGAAGATCCTCCGGAGAAGCTCTGGTTTGAGGCGCGGTCGAGCGCGCGGGTCAACAACGGCAAAAGGGCCGCCGCCCACAGTGCGGTGGCCCCGGCTAAGACGGCCGCGAGTCTAGCGTGCCGGCGCGGCGAACGTCGTCGCTGCGTTCACTGGCCCGGAATCCACAGGCGCCCGCTGCGCTGAGCCGGGCCGCCCTCCTCCGGCTTGGTGGGGTCCGCGCCCGACGGCGAAGCCGGCGCCGGCTCGGCCGCACCGGGGCCCGGCGCGCCGGGACGCGGCGTGCCGGCACGCGGGGGGCCGGCGTCGGCCGGAGTGCCCGGGGCGGCAGGCTGCGGAGCTCCACCCAGCTTGACGAAGGCGAACTGAAGCTGGGTCAGCGCTTCGCGGATCTGCCCCGCCTGCGGGGCTGCCGTCTGCTCCAGCAGTGGTAGCAGCGCTCGGACCGCGTCGATCGCCAGCCGGACCTGCTCGATGTCGCGCTCGTCCTCGGTCCCCGGGGCCAGCCCGGTCCGTCGCATCCCCAGGTTGACCAGCGTGACGACCTGCTCGATCAGGACGTGTTCGACCTTTATCTGCTTGAGCTCGGCCTCGTAGGCGGCCCGCAGCTCTTCTTCGGAGGGCTGGCCGGTGCTGCTCACCGGGTCGCCTGGCCCTTGCTCAAAGCTCATTCTTCACCTCCGCGGAGTTTCCAGCACTCCAGAATAGGTATCGCGGGTCTCGGCCTGCACCGCCCGGTAGGCCTCGGTCAGGCTCAGGCCAGACTCGAGCATGCGACGCTGGCGCTGCGTGCCGTTGAGCGAGGGCAGCGCGACCTCGATCCCGAGCTCCGCCCGCATCGGTGCGGTCCACTCGAGCAGCCGGTCCAGGGCGCCGGCAGCGGGGTACGGTTCGCGCCGCTCGAGGTCCAGCAGTTCACCGTCGAGCCCGTAGCGAAGCGCACGCCAGACGTTCTCTTCGATCATCCGGTGGGGCAGATGCTCGATCGGGACCTGCTCGTCGACGTCGCGTGCCGCCTGCGCCACGCACGTCACGATCAGCGCGGCCAGCCCGTCGGACTCCGCCGCGGTCGCCTGGGCGTCGCAGATCCGCACCTCGACCGTCCCGAACGCGAGGTGCGGACGGATCGACCACCACACCTGGGTGTACTCCACGATCGAGTCGGTCTCGAACAGCATCTGGATGTAGTCGGCGAATGCCTCCCAGCGGCCGAAGGCGTCGGGGACGCCGCAACGCGGGAAGCTCTTGGTGAAGATCTGCGTGCGGACGCTGTGCAGGCCGGTGTCCCGCCCATCCAGAAACGGCGAGTCGGCTGAGATCGCCAGCAGCACCGGGAGCACGGGCCGCAGCCGATCGCACACCGCCACCGCCCGCTCGGCTCCGTTGATGCCGACGTGAACGTGCAGGGAGAAGGTGTTGTTGCGCCAGGCCACGTATTTGAGGCCTTCCTCCACGCGCCGGTAGTGCTCGGTCTGGATCACGCGCTGCTCGCGGTAGTCCGACCACGGGTGCGTGCCGGTCGCTCCGAGCGCTACGCCCCGCTGCCCCGCCAGCGCGAACAGCCGTCGCCGGAGGTCTCGCTGGGCGGAGCGTGCGGCCGCCAGGTCGGCGCCGCGACCGGAGCGGATCTCGATCTCCGAGGAGATCAGCTCCCCCGCGATCGCGTCGGCCAGCACCGGGTCAGCCGACGCCGCGTCACGCAGCTCTTCGAAGCGAGGCGTCAGCCCCAGATCGACCGGGTCGAGCAACGCGAACTCCTCCTCGAGCCCGACCGTGAGGTCGGTCGAGGCGTCGAAGGCCGCGCGAGCGGTGTCGAGATCAAACATCACAGCGGACTGACGGATCAGGTTAGGTAGAAGTACAGCGCGTAGAGCAGATCGACGGCTGGGCTCGAGGTGTGGACGGTGACCTCGGGCGGCACCTGCAGCAGCGCGTCGGAGTAGTTGAAGATGATCTTCACCCCGGCGTCGGCGAGATCGTCGGCCAGCTGCTGCGCGGCCACCGAGGGAACCGCGAGCACGGCGACCACGATGTCCTGCTCCTCGACCACGGTCCGCAGCTCGGAGTTGTGCCTCACCTTGAGCGTGCCGATAGCGGTTCCCACGCGTTTCTGATCGACGTCGAAGATCGCCACGACCCGGAAACCATGGTCGGCGAAGATGTCCGATGTTGCGATCGCCGTTCCGAGATGACCGGCTCCGAACAGGGCGATGTTGTGCTGGCCGGCGGTGCGCAGGATCTTGCGGATCTGGCTGACCAGCGACTCGACGTTGTAACCGACGCCGCGCTTGCCGAACTTCCCGAAGCCCGAGAGGTCGCGCCGGATCTGCGTGGAGTTGACGTGCGTGTAGTCGGCCAGCTCCTGCGAGGAGATCGTCTCCTTGCCGATCTTCCGGGCCTGCGTGAGCACCTGGAGATACCGTGACAGCCGCGCGGCGACGCCAAGCGAGAGCTTCTCACCCGGTTTGTCGAGGCCCTCCTGAGACGGCGCGCTCCCGCGGCCGACCGTATAGCTCATCGGAGGGTCACTCTAACCGAGCCGTTTCGTCAGCTCGGCTTCGTCGACGAAAAACTGAAACGCCTCCACACCGTCGATCGTAACGACTGGGATTCGCTCCAGATAGGCGTGCAGGAGCGAGTCGTCGCGCTCGATGTCGCGTTGCACCAGCACAAACGGATGCCGGGCCTGGACGCGGAGCAGGACTTCCCGCGCTTCGTCGCACAGGCAGCATCCGTCGCGGCCGTAGAGCACCACCTCTCGGCCCATCATGCGCCCGCCCACTCCCCGGAGGCGGCGCGACCGGAGTAAGCCAGGGCGGTCATGCCGGCATCGGCTCGCCGGTGGCGTAGACGTCGACGGCGAGGTAGTCGGGAAACGGCATCGGGGTGACGAAGCGGGCAGCGCTGGCGATCATCGCGGCATTGTCGGTGCACAGCTCGCGGGCGGGGACGTCGAGCTCGGCCCCGAGCTGCGTCAGTCGAGCCCGCAACGGGCCGTTGGCGGCGACTCCGCCCCCGATCGCCAGTCGCCGACAACCGGTTTGGTCCAGGGCCCGCTCGGCGCGGACGGCCAGCGACTCGACGATCGCGCGCTGGTAGGAGGCCGCCAGGTCGGCGCGGTGGCGCTCGGATTCCTCCGCTCCGAGATCGCGGATGCGATACAGCAGGGCGGTCTTCAGGCCGGCAAAGGAGAAGTCGAGCCCGCGTAACCGGGCGGCGGTCGGAAACTCGAACGCGAACGGATCTCCCTCTCGCGCCAGGCGTTCCAGAGCCGCTCCCCCGGGGTAGCCGAGGCCGAGCATCCGAGCTCCCTTGTCGAATGCCTCACCGGCGGCATCGTCGAGCGTCTGGCCGAGCACCGTGAATTCCGGACCGTGGTCATCGACGCGCGCAAGGAAGGTGTGGCCACCGCTGGCGACGAGCGCCACGAAGGGCGGCTCGAACGGGGATCGGCCCAGAAAGCTCGCCGCGATATGCCCGTGCAGGTGATCTACCGCCGCGAGCGGCAGCCGGTGGGCGGCGGCGATCGCCTTGGCGGTGGCCAGCCCGACGAGCAGCGCGGCGATCAGGCCCGGTCCTCGGGTCACCGCCACCAGCCTGATCTCGGCGAGCGCCACCTCGGCCCGAGCGAGCGCGTCGTCGATCGCCGCGCCGACCAGGTCGAGGTGCTGGCGGGAGGCGATCTCCGGCACGACGCCGCCATAGCGGTCGTGGATGCCCTGCGACGAGATCACGTTGGAGCGGATCAGCCCGTCGCCGTCCACGACCGCGGCGCAGGTGTCGTCGCAGCTGGTCTCGATCGCGAGGATCACCCCGACGCGCCGGAGGCGGAGATGGTGTCGGCGGTGCGCCACATGATCACGGCATCCTCGCCCGTGTCGCGGTAGTAACGGGGCCTGGTGCCGGCGGCAAGGAACCCGAACCGCTGGTAGAGCGCGATCGCGGGGGCGTTGGAAGTCCGCACCTCGAGCGTGTACTGCTCCTCGGGGCCGCCCCGCTCGATCATCTGCTCCAGCAGCGACCGGGCGATCCCGTGCCGCCGGCGGCTGGGGTCCACGGCGATGTTCATCAGGTGCCAGACCGTGTCGTAGCGCGACAGGATCAGGTACCCCAGCAGGTGGCCGTCATCCCCGTCCACCGCCGCCAGGCAGAGGCCCGATGGCTTTGACAGCTCGAGCACGAACATCGCCAGCGACCACGGCGTGGTGAACGAACGCCGCTCGATCGCGATCACCTGTGGGAGGTCGGAATACCCGAGCGTCCGAATCGTGAAATTGTCTGGCGTCATCGACTTCCGGCTCCGCGGAGGGCGAGCTCCGCATCGGGCGCTCGCAGATACTCGGGCTGCACGTCGCCGGGGAGAGCTGGACTCTGGCTGACGGCCAGCCGGCCGTGGCTGACGGCGCTGACTCGATGCAGCGGTGAGTCGTCCTCGGGAATCCAGGTCCCCGAGCGCTCGAGAACCCGCCTGAATGCTACCGCCCCGTCGCCGATGATCAGAACGTCGCTGCCGATCTGGGCGTAGGCCTGGGCCAGCTCGGCGGGAGCCATTGCGCGCGGCTCGAGCCGGGGTCGCCCTGCCCCGCGGGCGAGATCCGGGGCGGCCCAGGCCGCGGCGAACACCTCACCCCGGCGGGCGTCGAGCGCGGCGAGCACAACCTCGCGGCCGTCGGACCCGCCGCCGGCCGGCACCGCCCCAACGGCCAGCGACCGCAGGGTCGAGATCCCGACGAGCGGGATGTCGCGCGCGCGCGCCAGCGCGCGAGCCGTGGCCACGCCGACTCGCAGGCCGGTGAACGTGCCCGGCCCAACCCCGACGGCGATCCGCTCCACCTCGTCCCAGCCGGTGGCGGCCCGCTCGAGCACTTCGACGATCAGGGGCATCAGCCGCGTGGTGTGCCGGGGCCGCTCACCGGCGGCCGGATCGTCGCGGCCCTCGTAGGCGACGAGGGCGTGCTCAGCGTCGCCCCGGCCCAGCGCGTCGACGTCGACGTCGACCAGGGCGACGGCCGTGGCACGCGTGGCGGTATCGAAAGCGAGAACCTTCACGCCACGCTAACAAGCCGGTTCTCGCCCCCGGCGTGCTCCATCCGGACGCGCGCGGCGATCCGCGCGAATCCGGCGACCGTCCGCTCTCCGCCCTGAGGCCACTCGACGAACGCGATCGAGTCCGGCCGAAGGTAGTCGGCGAGCAGGTCAGGATCCTCCCCGGCCAAGCCGCCGAGCCGGTACAGGTCGACGTGAGCCACCGGCACCGGCGCGGGATAGCGTTGACCGATCGTGAACGTGGGACTGGTCACGGGAGCGCTGACGCCAAGCGCGCGGCACGCCCCCCGCACCAGGGTGGTCTTGCCGCTGCCGAGCTCACCTTCGATCAGGACGACGTCTCCGGGGTTGAGCTCCGCCGCCAGTCGGGCGCCGATCACCTCCGTGTCCCTCGCACTGCCGGAGTGAAAGCGACCCTGCACAGATGAGACTTTAGAAGGGGTCGCCTGTCGTTTCGCTACCGTCACCGGTGTCATGAGAACTCCCGAGACCGAAGAGGCTCCGGGGCGCATCGCCATGCTGATCAAGCGCGTCTCCGGCGGCCGCGCCGGTGTCCCCTCCACGCTCGCCGAGTTGCGCGGCACCGAGACCGCCAAGGCGGCCGGCCTCGCCGTGGCGATGATCGCCAACAACGTCATCGCCCTCGCCTCGACGGTGGTGTTCGCGCGGCTGCTCAACGACTACGGGTCGCTCGCGGCGCTGATCAGTTACTTCCTGATCCTCTCGGTCGTGGGCCAGGCGCTTCAGGTCGCCACCGCGCGCGAGGGCGTCCTCGGACACCTCGGGGTCGGGGCCGGCCTGGCGGCCACGGTCAGGCGCTGGACCGTGGGCCTGATCGGGTTCACGCTCGCGATCACGGTCGTCTCAATCATCCTGCGGGACCCGATCGCCGCGGCGGTGGGCGTCAAGCAGCACCAGTGGGCGGCCGCGATCGGGCTGCCCGCGGCCGGGCTGTGGCTGGAGCTCTCGATCCTGCGCGGCGTGCTGCAGGGGATCGGTGATTACAAGGGCGTTGGGATCAGCCTGGTCGGCGAACAGGCGGTGCGGCTGGTGCTGGGCGCGGCGCTGGCCGCCGGCGGGCTCGGCGTCACCGGTGCCTACCTGGGCACGCCGCTGTCGTTCATCGCGATGGGCATCTTCTGCGCCATCCGCCTGCGCGACCACGTCAGGGAGACCACGGCGACCCCCACCTCAGCGCCGCTGGGGGCTCTGGACCGGGCTCCGGCGGCCGCCCTGAGCCTGTGGACGCACGTTCGGCGCGCCTGGGCGCCGATCGCGGGCCTGATCGTGATCGCCGTGCTGCAGAACATCGACATCATCGCCGCCAAGCACCGCTTCAGCACCAGCCTGGCCAGCTCCTACGGAGCCACTGCGGTGGCCGCCAAGGTCGTCATCTGGGTCGCCATCGGCGCCGGCTTCTACCTCGTGCCCGAGGTCTCCCGTCGCCGGGCCGCCGGCGAGAGCACCAGGCCGATCCTGTTCCGCGCGCTGGGGATCATCGCCGTCTGTTCCGTTCCGGTCCTGCTCATCTTCGCCTTCGAGCCGTATCTGCTGCTCAAGCTGGCGTTCGGAGCCAAACGCGCGACGGCTTCGGGCTCGCTGTTCGTGCTGGGGTGCGCGTTCACCGTCCTGGCGGCGACCTACCTCGCGATCCAGTACATGCTGGCGCTCAAGCGAACCTGGTTTTTGATCGCGGTCGCGGCCGTGGCCGTGGCCGAGCCGATCATGCTCTTGAACGCTTCACGCCGCCCCACCGGGTTTGCGGCGGTCGTCCTCGCCGTCCAGGCGGTCGGAGCGCTGCTGGCCTTCGGTCTGGCCCTTCGGCGCGACACCACACCACGTCCCAGCCCCAGCGATCCGTCACGAGACTTGGCCGGCACGCGGGAGCAGACGGGCCGCCTGGTGTCAGCCGCGAGCTCTCAGAACAGCCCGAGCTGACCGGGCTGGCGCCCGTCGACCCATCCCGGCGTGTCGTCGGGTTCCGGGGCGGGCTCGGGCTCCGGGGCGGGCTCGGGCTCCGAGGCGGCCTCGGGCTCCGAGGCGGCCTCGGGCTCGGGGACCACTCCGATCGGCTCGGGCTGCTCGGGAGCTCCGAGCGAGAGCAAGTCGGGGATCCGGTGAAAGTCCGCCCGCAGTGCATCGAGCGTCGAGGGGGTATATAGCGCCGCCGCCGGGTGATACAGCGGATACAGCCGGACCGCGCGAGGGCCGATCAGGCGGATCTCCTCCTGGCCGTGCAGGCGCGAGATCCCGGTGGTGTCGGCTCGCAGCAGCTTGGTCGCGAAATTCCCCAGCGTGCAGATCATGGTCGGCTCGATCAGCTCTACCTGCCGGCGAAGGTACTCATGGCAGGACTCGATCTCGTTCGGGTGCGGGTCACGGTTATTGGGAGGCCGGCATTTCACCGTGTTGGCGATGAACACGTCGTCGCGCTGGAGCCCGATCTCGCCCAGCAGCTTCTCGAGCAGCTTGCCGGCCTGACCGACGAACGGGAGCCCCAGCCGATCCTCGTTGGCGCCGGGTGCCTCGCCGATGAACATCAGCTCGGCGTTGGCGTTGCCGGAGCCGAACACGACGGTGGTGCGCGTCTGGTGCAGCGGGCATCTGACGCAGCCCCGCGCCTCCTCATACACCGCCTTGAGCAGCTCTCTGCGCTCTGTGGCGCTTGTCACAGACGAGCATGGTAGCCCCGTGGCAAGACGGGGTATGATCGATTCCGAGGCCGTGACCCTGGAGGGAGCGGACCTTAGGTGCAAGGCACTCACACTCAACCGCCGACCGGTATCTCATGCGGGAACTGGAACGGAACTTCTCCTCGAATCCCCCTTCTTGCAGGCCTGACGCCGAGACGTTGGCGGTCGTCGGAAGAGGCCGGCTCGGCAAAGCGCTGACGGACGCGCTGCGGGACTCCGGGTGGCACGTGACCGGCCCGCTGGGCCACGGCGCTGTCGCGGAAGGGTTCGACGCCGTCCTGCTGTGCGTGCCTGACGCGCAGATCGCGGCGGCCGCTGCGGTGGTCGCTCCGGGCGCAATGGTGGGCCATTGCTCGGGCGCCACCGGACTCGGCGTGCTCGCCCCGCACGAGGGGTTCTCGCTGCATCCGCTGATGACCATCGCCGCCGGGACGCCCACCGGTGGCAACCCGTTCGCCGGCGCTGCCGCGGCCGTCGCCGGCGCCAGCCGGCGGGCGCTGGAGCTCGCCACAACGCTCGCGCTATCGCTTCGCATGCGCCCGGTCGAGGTCACCGATGATGACCGGGCGGCGTATCACGCCGCCGCGTCGATCGCCTCCAACTTCCTGATCACGCTGGAAGCCGCCGCGGAGCGGATGGCGGCGAGTGCCGGCGTCGAGCGCGAACTGCTGGTCCCGCTGGTGCACGCGACGGTCGAGAACTGGGCGCGTCTGGGCGCCCGGGAGGCGCTCACTGGGCCGGTGGCGCGTGGCGACGAGGCGACGGTCCGGCGTCAGCGCGACGCCGTCGCTACGCGCGCGGCCGATCTGCTGCCACTGTTCGACGCCCTGGTCGCAGCGACCCGCGCGCTGGCCGCGGCCGGGTCGGCGCCGCCCATTCCCGAGGTGTCGCTGGCATGAGGATCGTGCGGACGGTGGCCGAGATGCGCGCGGAACTGGCTGCGCCGCGGCGCGAAGGGCGCTCGATCGGGCTGGTGCCGACGATGGGCGCCTTCCACGATGGTCACCTGTCGTTGATCCGGCGCGCGCGGGAGCAATGCGAGCTGGTGGTGGTTTCGCTGTTCGTCAACCCGACCCAGTTCGACGATGCCGGCGACCTCGACGTCTACCCCCGCGACGAGCGGCGGGACGCGGCGCTGGCACGGGCCGAGGGCGTCGACTATCTGTTCGCCCCCGCGGTCGACGAGGTCTATCCACCCGGGTTCGCGACCTCCGTGACCGTGGCCGGCGTAACCGCAGGGCTCGAGGGCGTGCATCGTGGCCCCGGACACTTCGACGGCGTCGCCACCGTCGTCACCAAGCTGTTCAATATGGTCGCCCCCGACGTTGCCTACTTCGGGCAGAAGGACGCCCAGCAGGCGGTTGTCATCCGGCGCCTGGTGCGCGACCTCAACCTCCCGCTGCGGATCGAGGTCTGCCCCATCGTGCGCGCGCCCGACGGACTGGCGCTGTCCAGCCGCAACGTCAGGCTCTCACCCTCCGAGCGAGAGCGCGCCGCCGCGCTGCACCGCGCGCTCGAGGCCGTCCGGCAGTCGGTGCTCGATGGCGAGCGCGATCCCGAAGCGGCCGCGGCCGCCGGAATCGCGGAGCTGGCCGCGGCGGAGCTCCGAGTCGACTACCTGCAGATCGTGTCAGCGGACACGATGACCCCGGTGCGGCGAATCGACGGCGATGTGCTCGCCGTCGTCGCAGCCTGGGTCGGAACCACACGACTCATCGACAACACCCTGATCTATGTGCTCTCGACCGTGCCCACGGCGGGAAGCGCGACCAACAGGAGGCTCTGATGTCAGCCACCCCCCATATCCCGGTCCCCCAGCAGCTCGACGGCCCGCTGCCGATGACGCTGCCGAGGCTGGCCGAGAAGAAGCGACTCGGCGAGCCGATCGTGATGGTGACCGCGTATGACTACCCGTCCGCCCAGGTGGCTCAGGAAGCCGCCGTCGATGTCGTTCTGGTCGGCGACTCAGGGGCGATGACGGTGCTCGGCTACCCATCGACCGTCCCCGTCTCCACCGATGAGATGCTGATGCTGGCGGCCGCCGTCCGCCGCGGGCTGCAGACCCCGCTGCTCGTCGGCGACCTGCCGTTCGGCTCCTACGAAGCCTCCGATACGCAGGCGATCGCGACCGCGCAGAGGTTCGTCAAGGAGGCCGGCTGTGACGCGGTCAAGCTGGAGCGCGGCGGAACGACCGTGGCGCGGGCCCGCGCGATCGTCGATGCCGGCATCCCGGTCATGGCCCACGTCGGTCTGACTCCGCAGACCGCTACTGCACTCGGCGGCTACAAGGCGCAGGGCCGCACCGCGGAGCGCGCGCTCCAGGTGGCGCGGGATGCGATCGCCCTGCAGGAGGCCGGGTGCTTCTCGATCGTGTTCGAGGCGATCCCCGCGGCGGTGGCGCAGACGCTGATGCCGCGGCTCGAGATCCCGGTGATCGGGATCGGTGCCGGCGCCGCGACGGACGGACAGGTGCTCGTGTTCCACGATCTGCTCGGGATCTACGACGGCCATGCCCCGCGCTTCGCCAAGCGCTACCAGCACGTGAAGGCGCAGATGGTGGCCGGCGTCGCGGAGTTCGCCGCCGAGGTTCGGCACGGGACCTTCCCGGCCCCCGAGCATGCCTACTCGATCGACGACGCGGAGCTGGAGCACTTCGCGACGGGTCTCGGCCGTCTGTGATCGCGGCGGCTCGCCTCCCGGTTTGGCGCTTGATTGCCACCGGGAGGCGGGCGGCGGGGCCGCGATATTGCGACCGGGAGGCGGGCGGCGGGGCCGCGGTCACTAGGATCCGCTGATATGGCCCGCCTCGCCCAGGTGTTCGCGCCGCGTGATCGTATCTACTTCGAGCTGTTTGAAGAGGCAGGCCAGAACATGCTGCTCGCGTCGAACCTGCTTGACCGGCTGCTCTCCGGTTACCCCGACACCAAGGATCTCGCCCGCGAGATCCTGGACTGCGAGCACGAGGGGGACCGGATCACCCACGACATCATCGACCGCCTCAACCACACGTTCGTCACGCCGATCGAGCGCGAGGACATCCTCGCCCTCACCTCGGCGCTTGACGACATCGTCGACTACACCGAGGAGGTCGCTGACTACCTCGGGCTCTACAAGATCGAGGCGCCGATGGATCAGGCGATCAAGCTGGCACGCGTGCTCAAGGAGGCTTCGGAGCAGATCGCCGAGGCGATGCCGCGCCTGAGGGGCTTCCGGGACATCTCGCGCTACACCGTCGAGATCAACCGGCTCGAAAACGAGGGCGACCGGATCACCCGTGAGGCGGTCGCTTCGCTGTTTGACGGCGGCATCGACCCGATGGTGGTGATCCGCTGGAAGGACCTGTTCGAGCGCCTCGAGGCGGCGGTCGACGCGACTGAGCGGGTCGCCAACATTCTCGAGGGCATCGTCATAAAGAATTCCTGAAACCGGGTTTGCGGTCCGGCTACGATCGTCTGCAAACTCACGGAGGAGGCGGTCACATGAAGGCGTTGTCACGACGGGTTCTGGCTGGGTTGGCGGTGGGGGTTGCGTCGCTGGCCTTGGCAGGCGTGGCGTCGGCCGCGATCGGTCCGGTGACGATCAAGCTGACCCAGAGCAATACGACGGCCGGTTCGACTCAGCCACTCGGGATGGATCTGACGTTCGCCCCAAGCGGCGGCGACTCGGTTAAGGATCTGACCCTGGCGCTGCCCCCCGGTCTGCTCGCTGACGCCTCCATCGACGGCGGCAAGTGCCTGAGGACCTCGAAGCCGATCGCCGCCTGCCAGGTCGGCTCGGGCACGGTGACCGCCACCGAGAACGTCCTGCTGCCCGTCCCGTTGACCCTTCCGGCCACCTTCGTCCTGGTGCGGCCACCCCATGGCCATGATCTCGCCGGTCTCGCGCTCCTGGTCACCAACCCGTTGACGGGCCCGGCCCAGCTCGGGAGCGCCGGCGAGATCACCGTCCGCCATTCGAAAGATCGCGCCGGAGTGGGCGTGAACATCGCCTTCGCGAAGATTCCGAACACCTTCCCGGTGGCCCTCGGCATCTCGGTGCCGATCTCGGTCGACAACATCCACAGCACGTTCGCCGGCTTGCGGCTGCCGACCAGCTGCCCGTCGACGCCGGCGCCCCTCAGCGTCACCGCCGACTCCTACAACGACCCGACGCCGCTGACCGCCAGCGCTCCGGTCCACGTGACGGGATGCTCCAAGCTCCCCTACGCGCCCGTCCTCGGGGTGTCCGCCGTCAAGGACAAGTCCGACAGCGGCGTCCAGGTCGTCACCGACGTCACACAGACGGCCGATCAGGCGACCAGCCGAACCGTGGCACTGACGCTTCCGCCCAAGGTGCTGCAGCCCAACCTGGCTGCGGTGCTCCAGGCCGGCCTGGTCTGCACGACGCCGGTACTGGCCAAGTGCAAGACGATCGGGTCGGCCAGCGCCACCTCGCCGCTGTATCCGACGCCGCTGATCGGCAAGGACTACCTCACGGCGACGTTCGCGGGGATCGCGGTGACGATCGCGTTCCCGTCCCCGTTCGCGCTGACGCTCAACGGCGCCGCCAACCTGGGCAACAACACGACCACGTTCAACAACGTCCCCGATATCCCGCTGACCGACCTCAAGGTGAGCCTGAACGGAGGCCCGGCCGCCGTGTACGCCACCACCTGCGCCACCCCGTCCGGTAACGCGATCGGGAAGTTCACGGCGCAGGACGGCAGCCCGACGGTGTCATCGTCGGCCCACTTCACGGTGTCCGGCTGCTAGCGACGTGTGGCGGATAGTCGTCACCACCCGCGGCGGCGCGCCGCCGTGGGTGTGTGGCGGCCCACCTACTCGTAGCTGATCTGCTTCACCACTCGGGCCGGGGCTCCGGCCGCGATCGAGAACGGCGGCAGGTCGTGGGTCACGACCGAGTTGGCGCCGATCACGCAGCGCTCGCCGATCGTGACGCCGCTGGTGATCACCACGTTGGCCCCACACCACACGTTGTCCCCGATCCGGGTCGGCCCCTTGCTCGTGAACCCCTGCCATGGCACCGGCATGTGGGGATCGTCGAAGCGGTGGGAGCCGTCGGTGATGAAGCACCCGTTGGCGAACATGCAGTGATCGCCGATCTCCACGAGCTCCAGGGCCGCCACCATCACCCCCAGGTTGAGGAACGATCCGGACCCGATCCGGATCCGCGCTGATCCCGGCGCGGTGAGCCAGACTCCCGGCTCGAGCAGCGTTTGGGGGCCGATCTCCAGCCTGCCGTCGCGCAGCGCCTCGAGCACGTTGCCGTGGACCGGCCAGCGGACAAACGCGCCCCGCCGCATGATCTCCCAGTGGATCCGAGCCCGGTTCCACGGCAGTGAGTTCAGTTCGTACCAGCGCCACTTCTGCGCCCACAGCCTCAGCCGCGCCAGATCGACCCTGCCGATGTCGCTCAGGAGGACCTCACGGGATCGCTCAGGAGGATCTCACGGGATCGCTCAGCGAGCGGCGTGCGTCGCCCGGCGGCGCGGCTTGGCTCCGTTACCCGACGGGGCCGTGGCGCCGTTCTCGGCCCGGGTACCGGAGCCGTTCTTCGCCCGCGTATCGGAACCGTTCTTCGCCCGGGGACCGGAGCCGTTCTTCGCCCGCGTATCGGAACCGTTCTTCGCCGAGCCTCGAGCGCCGTTCTTGGCCGGCGCCCGGCGGGTGCGCTTGGCCTCGACCGGCAGCAGCGCGGCCAGGAACTGACCCGTGTGCGATCTGGGCTCGGCGGCGATGTCCTCCGGTGTGCCGCGCGCGATCACCCGGCCGCCTTCGTCCCCGCCTTCGGGTCCCAGGTCGATCAACCAGTCCGACACCTTGATCACGTCGAGGTTGTGCTCGATCACCACGACCGAGTTGCCGGCCTCCACCAGCCGCTGCAGCACCTCAAGCAGCCGCTGGATGTCGGCGAAGTGCAGCCCCGTCGTCGGCTCGTCCAGGATGTACATGGTCCGCCCGGTGGCCACCTTGCTGAGCTCGGCCGCCAGCTTGACCCGCTGAGCCTCGCCGCCCGACAGCGTCGTCGCGGGCTGCCCGAGTCGCATATATCCGAGGCCGACGTCGTACAGCGCCTGCACGCGCCGACGGATCTTGGGGATGTGGGCGAAGAATTCGATCGCCTCCTCGATCGGCATCTCCAGCACATCGGCGATCGTCTTGCCCTTGAACCGAACCTCCAGCGTCTCCCGGTTGTAGCGCTTGCCGTGGCACTGCTCGCAGGGCACGTAGACATCGGGCAGGAAGTGCATCTCGATCTTGATCTGGCCGTCGCCGCGGCACACCTCGCAGCGCCCGCCCTTGACGTTGAACGAGAAGCGCCCGGGCTTGTAGCCCCGGGCCCGGGCCTCCTGGGTGCGGGAGAACAGCTCACGGATCTGATCGAACAGCCCGATGTAGGTGGCCGGATTGGAGCGCGGGGTGCGGCCGATCGGCGACTGATCGACCGAGATGATCTTGTCGAGCTGATCCAGACCGGTGATCCGCCGGTGCACGCCCGCGCGCTGCCGGGTCCGATGCAGGTGGTTGGCCACCGCCTTGAGCAGCACCTCGTTGACGAGCGTCGACTTCCCGGAGCCCGACACGCCGGTGACGCAGCACAGCACTCCGAGCGGCACCTTGACGTCGATCCCCTGCAGGTTGTGCTGCGAGGCGCCCTCGATCGCGATGTACCCCGAGGGCTTGCGGCGGCGTTCCGGCGTCTCGATCACTCGGGTGCGGTCCAGGAACTGGCCCGTGAGCGACTCCGGCACCTGAGTCACCTCTTCCGCGGTGCCCTGGGCCACCACGTATCCGCCGTGCTCGCCCGCGCCCGGGCCCATGTCGACGAGATGATCCGCGGCCCGCATCGTGCCCTCGTCGTGCTCGACGACCAGCACCGTGTTGCCGAGGTCCCGCAGCCGCTCGAGCGTCACGATCAGCTTCTCGTTGTCACGCTGATGAAGGCCGATCGAAGGCTCGTCGAGGATGTACAGCACCCCCACCAGCGAGGACCCGATCTGGGTGGCCAGCCGGATGCGCTGAGCCTCGCCACCGGACAGGGTCGCCGCGGCCCGGTCCAGGGACAGGTAGCCGATGCCGACGTTCTCAAGGAACTGCAGCCGCTCTTCGATCTCACGCAGCACCAGCCGCGCGATCCGCCGGTCATGCTCGTCGAGCTCGAGGCTTCGCACCCACTCGAGTGCCCGCCGCGCCGCCAGCGCGGTGAACTCGTGGATCGCGGTCCCGGCCACGAGCACCGCCCGCGACTCGGGACGCAGCCGCGCGCCCTTGCAGTCGGGGCACGGGCGCAGGGTCATGTACTCCTCGATCTTCTGGCGGGAGAAATCCGAGTCGGTCTCCCGGTAGCGCCGCTCCAGGTTGGGCACGATCCCCTCGAACTGAGTTGCGTACGTGCGTCGCCGCCCGAACCGGTTGCGGTATGACACCTGGACCCGCTCGCCGCCGGTGCCATACAGGAAGAACTCCTGCGCCTTCGCCGGCAGGTCCTGCCACGCCGTCTCCAGGTCGACCTCGTAGCGCTCGGCGATCGCCTGCGTCAGCTGGTCGTAGTAGTCCGAAGCACTGACCGCCCAGGGGGCGATCGCCCCCTCCCCGATCGACAGCGTCGGATCAGGGACCACCAGCTCGGGATCGATCTCCATCTGCGATCCCAACCCGGTGCAGCGCGGACAGGCGCCGTGCGGCGAGTTGAAGGAGAAGATCCGCGGCTCGAGCTCGACCAGGCTGGGACCGTGGACCGGGCAGGCGAACCGCTCCGAGAAGGTCAGGACTCGATCCTCGTCGACGAGCTCGATCTCCACCAACCCGTCGGCCAGCGCCACCGCCGTCTCGATCGAGTCCGCCAGCCGCTTGCGCAGCTCGCCCTTCATCACCAGGCGGTCGACGACCACCGCGATGTCGTGCTTGTACTTCTTGTCGAGCACGATCGTCTCGTCGAGGCGGCGCAGTTCACCGTCGACCTTGACGCGCCCGAATCCCTCGGCGCGCAGCTCTTCGAGCTGCTTTCCGTACTCCCCCTTCCGGCCCCGTACGATCGGCGCCATCACCATGAAGCGGACACCCTCGGGCAGCTCCATGACCTGATCGATGATCTGCTCGGCCGACTGCCCGCTGATCAGCCGGCCGCAGATGTGACAGTGCGGATGACCGATCCGCGACCACAACAGGCGCAGATAGTCGTAGATCTCGGTGACCGTCCCGACCGTGGAGCGGGGATTGCGCGAGGTCGTCTTCTGGTCGATCGAGATCGCCGGCGAGAGACCTTCGATCGAGTCGACGTCCGGCTTGTCCATCTGTCCGAGGAACTGCCGCGCGTAGGCGGACAGCGACTCGACGTACCGGCGCTGACCCTCGGCGTAGATCGTGTCGAATGCCAGCGAGGACTTGCCCGACCCGGAAAGACCGGTGATGACGGTCAGCGAGTGCCTCGGGATCGCGACCGTTACATCCTTGAGATTGTGCTCCCGGGCGCCCGAGACGACGATTTGATCCATCGGTAATCGAGTTTAGTGCAGCGAACAGACGTTCCCGTCGGCTCCGGGGAGCCATCCCAGAAAAGTCTTCGACTTTCCCTAAGAAATGGCTGTGCCTTTTCCATAGAGTGGTCAACATGAGCGCCGAACCGCCTCGACGGGTGCCCGGGAGCGGTGGCGTGCGCGCCTCCGATGCCGACCGCGAGCGCCTGATCTCCGAGCTCAACGAGCACACCGTCGCGGGACGGCTCAGCACCGACGAGTTCGAGGACCGCCTCCAGGCCGTGTACGCCGCCCGAACCACGGCCGAGCTCGATTCATTGCGAGGTGATCTGCCTGAGACCAGCGCCCAGCGCGCCCTGAGCCACGCCGCCCGGCGGTCGCAGCTGACCCGCCGCATGATCCAGGAGACCGGCGGCTCGGCCGCGCTGTTCTTGGTCTGCACCGTGATCTGGGCCGTGTCGGGCGGGCACGGTCAGTTCTGGCCGGTGTGGATCCTGATCATCGTCGTCATGACCGTGGCCCGCAGCGGCTGGTCTCTGTTCGGCCCGGCACCGGACCTGGACGCCGTCGAGCACGAGCTCGACACCCGGCGTGAGCGCCGCCTGCAGCGCGAGCAGCGCCGCGGGCGACGGCGCCTCGGACCCTGACCCCCTCAGCCCACCCCCGAGTTCGCCCCCAGGGCGAACTCGCCCAGCTGATCCCGAAGGGATCAGCCTTCGACGCTGGCGTAGACCTCGTCGAGCAGGCCGTCCCGGTCTGACAGCGAGAAGTTCTCGGACAGATAGCGGGCGGTCTCCTCACGCGGGGTCCCGTTGAGGGCCATGTTGAGCGCGATCAGACGGGCACCCTCGGCGTCGTCGGGAGTCTCGGCCTGAGCGGCGGTCTCGTCGCCGCTGGCATCGGACTCGGCGGCCACCTCCTCCTCGACCCCGTCGGGCTCCTCGATGGCGACGACCACCACCTCCTCCTCGACGAGCGCCAGCGGAGGCTCCTCTGCGACCGGCTCGGGCTCGGGTTCGAGCTCGAACCGCGCCCGTGGCACGACCGCCTCACCGACCCCCGACAGGTTGCTCTCCAGCAGCTGGAGGTCGGCCGTGAGCCGGTTGCCACCGGTTCGCAGCGACTCGATCAGCGCCGTCAGCTCGTTCTCCATCGCCTCCAGGCGCTGCAGCATGCCGCTGGTCGCCTCCGAGACCTTGCCGACGTATTCCTGCGCCTGCTCGGCGGCCTGCTCACGCGTGGCCTGGGCCTCGCTGTTGGCCTCGTCGCGGATCTCGCGGGCTTCGCTCTCGGCCTCGCGCTGGATGTTGGCGGCGCTGTTCTCGGCCGCTTCGACGATCGCCCGGACCTGGTCGCTGGCCGACGAGGCCAGCGTGTCGGTCCGACGCCGGGCCGATCGCTTGTAGTCAGCGATCTCGTCGGCGAGCGTGGCGAGGTGGGCGTCTACGGCCTCCGGGTCATAGCCCCGGCGCCCAACCGGGAAGTCTTTCCGCTCGATGCTCTGCCTGTCCAGCGCCACTGGCATCCTCCCTTTCCAAATCTGTCCGTAGCAGCCGCAGCCTAGCTGAAAGCAGGCCAGGCCGCACGGGGCTGCAGACGGCGGTCAGGAAACCGGAGCGTGCGGTTTGCCCCGCAGCGGATCAGGAAACCGTAGCCCGCCCCTCGCGCTCACGCCGTCCCGCTCGGCATCCTGCCTCGCTTGTAAGGGACGGCGCGCGAGTCATCCGGCTGCTACAGCCTGGTCCAGCTCGCGCTTGAGGTCGCGGATCTCATCGCGCAGCTTGGCCGCGTATTCGAATCGCAGCTCCTCCGCGGCGGCGAGCATCTCCTCCTCGAGCTCGACGATCGTGCGCTCGATCTCCGCCGGCGGCATCGCGTTCGCCTCGCGCCGGCGCCGGCGCCGGGAACGAGGAACCTTGGAGTCGGACTGCAGGAACTCGGCGATGTCGGAGATCCCCTTCACGATCGTCTCCGGCGTGATGCCGTGCTCTGAGTTGTAGGCGACCTGGATCTCACGCCGCCGATCGGTCTCGCCGATCGCCGCCCGCATCGCTGCCGTCTCCTTGTCGGCGTACATCAGGACCTTGCCCTCGATGTTGCGCGCCGCCCGCCCGATCGTCTGGATCAGGGAGGTCTCGCCGCGCAGGAAGCCCTCCTTGTCGGCGTCGAGGATCGCCACCAGCGACACCTCGGGAAGGTCCAGTCCCTCGCGCAGGAGGTTGACGCCGACGAGCACGTCGTACTCGCCCAGGCGCAGCTCCCGGATGATCTGGATTCGCTCGAGCGTGTCGATCTCGGAATGCAGGTAGCGCACCCGGAAGCCCATCTCGAGCAGATAGTCGGTCAGGTCCTCGGACATCTTCTTGGTCAGCGTGGTGACCAGCGTGCGCTCGTCGCGCTCGGTGCGGGCCCGGATCTCGTTCATCAGGTCGTCGATCTGGTTGCGGGTCTCGCGGACCTCCACGGCCGGGTCGATGATCCCGGTCGGTCGCACGATCTGCTCCACGATCCGGTCGGAGTGGCTGCGCTCGTACTCGCCCGGGGTGGCCGAGACGAACACCATCTGCGGCGTGATCGAGAGGAACTCCTGGAAGGTCTGGGGCCGGTTGTCAAGCGCGCTGGGCAGCCTGAAGCCGTAGTCGACGAGCGTCTGCTTGCGGGAGCGGTCGCCCTCGTACATGCCGCCGATCTGCGGAACCGTCTGATGGGACTCGTCGATGAAGCAGACGAAGTCGTCCGGGAAGTAGTCCAGCAGGCAGTAGGGCCGGTCGCCGGGATTGCGGCCGTCGAGGATCCGGGAGTAGTTCTCGATCCCCGAGCAGAACCCGAGCTCGCGCAGCATCTCCATGTCGTACTGGGTCCGCTGGCGCAGCCGGTGGGACTCCAGCAGCTTGCCCTGCTGCTCGAGCTCGGCGCAGCGGGCGTTCAGCTCACGCCCGATCTCGGCCACGGCGTCGTCGATCATGCCCTCACGCACGTTGTAGTGCGAGGCGGGCCAGATCCCGACGTGCTCGAGGTCGTCCTCGATCACCTCTCCGGTGACCGCGTCGAAGTGCTGCAGATGCTCGACCTCATCGCCGAACAGCACGATCCGGAACGCCGTCTCCGCGTACGCGGGCCAGATCTCCAGCGTCTCACCACGCACGCGGAAGGTGCCCCGGGCCAGCGCCGTGTCGTTGCGCGTGTATTGGATCGAGACCAGCTTGCGCAGCAACCGGTCGCGGTCGATCATCTCCCCCTTGTTGAGCGTCTGCAGGTTCTCGTCGTAGGTCTGGGGCGAGCCGAGGCCGAAAATGCAGGAGACGCTGGCGATGATCACCACGTCGCGGCGAGCGAACAGCGCCGCGGTGGCCGCGTGGCGCAGCCGGTCGATCTCCTGGTTGATGGCCGAGTCCTTCTCGATGTAGAGGTCCTTGCTCGGGACGTACGCCTCGGGCTGGTAGTAGTCGTAGTAGGAGACGAAGTACTCGACGGCGTTGCGCGGGAAGTAGGTCCGAAACTCGTTGCAGAGCTGGGCGGCGAGCGTCTTGTTGTGCGCGATCACCAGCGACGGCCTCTGGATCGCCTCCATGGTGGCCGCCATCGTCATCGTCTTGCCGGTTCCGGTGGCCCCCAGCAGCGTCTGGTAGCGCTCCCCGGCGGCGACCCCTCGCGCCAGCGATTCGATCGCCCCGGGCTGGTCGGCGGTGGGTCGATAAGTGGCGTCGAGTTCGAACTTCGGCATGGCTCTATTGAGGCTAGCGAGCAGCGCGGCGCCGCTCACCCCTTCCCGCGCACCAGCCGGCTAGACCATATGGCGTGGGTCGCTCGTTGCAGGGTTGACCTGCCGGGCTGGGTGGCCGGACGCTCCTCGCGGGGATTTGTCTGGCCGGAGAACGGCTCCGGCTGACCCCAGGACATTGAGGAGGTCCGGCCATGAATACTGTGACGTGGGTGGGGATGGATGTCCATGCCCGATCGACGCACGCGGCGGCGATCAACTTGTTGACCGGCGAGGTGCAGCGCATTCGGTTCGGTGCTGGCACTGAGGGTCCGGTCGCGTGGTTGGGTGAGCTGTCCGGTCCGGTGCATGCGTGTTATGAAGCTGGCCCGACGGGGTTTGGGCTTTATCGAGCGGCGGTCGCGGCGGGGATCCGGATGGATGTGGTCGCGCCGGGCAAGACACCGCGCGGACCGTCTGACCGGGTCAAGACCGATCGCAAGGACGCCGAGCTGTTGGCGCGGCTGTTGATCGCGGGGCAGCTGAAGGCGGTCTCGGTTCCGCCCGCCGGAGTGGAGGCGGCTCGGGAGCTGACGCGGCTGCATGACGCGTGCCGGCGGGATTTGATGACCGCCCGGCACCGCGTGTCTAAGCTGCTGCTGCGTCACGGCCGGGTTTATCCCAAGCCGACGACCTGGAAGCAGGATCACCGCCGGTGGCTGGCCGGCCAGCGCTTCGCGGAGCCGACCAGCGGGCTGGTCTATCTCGATCTCCTGGCTCGGGTGGACACGCTCACCGCTCGCAAGCTGCAACTCCGTGACTCGGTGATCGAGCTCGCCGAGGATGAGCGGTGGTGGCCGACCGTGGCGCGGCTGCGAGCGTTCCGCGCGATCGACACGCTGACCGCCCTGTCGATCCATCTCGAGCTCGGGGCCGACTGGGGGCGGTTTGAGAAGCCAAACCGCCTCGGGGCATGGCTTGGCCTGACCCCCTCGTTAAACCAGTCCGGCGAGTCCTCGGCCAGCGGGTCGATCACCAAGACCGGCTCCACGCTCGCGCGACGGCTGCTGATCGAGGCCGCCTGGCACTACGGACCCCGGCCCTATGTCGGCCCAGCCCTCCAAGCCCGCCAAGCCGGGCAGCCCGAACAGATCCTGGCGATCTCCAACAAGGCACAGCGCCGGCTGCACCACGTCTATCAGCAGATGAAGGCGCGCGGCAAACCCCACGGCGTTGTCACCGTCGCGGT
Organism: uncultured Solirubrobacterales bacterium; assembly: GCA_963792735.1. Lineage (GTDB taxonomy): Bacteria > Actinomycetota > Thermoleophilia > Solirubrobacterales > Solirubrobacteraceae > Palsa-465. The sequence continues at coordinate 155,767 of CAWBXK010000004.1, forward strand.
CGCACGGGAGCTGAGCTGCTTTCTCTGGGCCGCCGCTACCACCGACTGACCCCAGCTGACATCCCGACGTTCGGGAGAGCGGGGCGCCGGGCCGTCAACGCGGCCGGGCACGCGCGAAACAGCTATGAGCAACAGCCCGCAAGGCTGCCACGCTCGCTCCTAGACCCGCGCATCACCCGGCAGCGCATCCAAGGCCCTGGGGTGCCAATCCCCGCATATCAGACTGGCGACGCCGTCAACGAGCCCGACGCCCCGCCCTCCCGAACACCACAAAACCCCTGCAAACGGGAGGACCCACCACGCCCAGTTGACAAACGTCACGCCATATCAGCTGTAGCCGAGCTGGCTGGCGTAGGTGCGCCGGTAGTCCCGGCGAGCCTGCAGCACGCGCTCCACGTAGGCGCGGGTCTCCGGGAAGGGGATGTCGGCGATGCTGAAGCGGTCGCCGTGGTTGTGGGCTTTGGTCACCCATGAGTTGACGTTGGCCTCGCCGCCGTTGTACGCCGCCAGGGCGAGCACGGTGCTGCCGTGATATTGGTCGAGCAGGTAGCGCAGGTAGTAGCTCCCGTAGGCGATGTTGACGCGCGGGGTGGCGAGATCCGCGGTGGTGAAGCTCGTGGCCCCGGAGCGGTGGGCCAGGTACTCGGCGGTCTGGGGCAGGATCTGCATCAACCCCTCGGCGCCGGCCGGCGAGGTCCGCGAGTCGAACTTCGTCTCGGCGTAGATGACCGCCGCCACCAGCGCGGGGTCGAGGTGCTTCTGGGCCGCCTGCTGGCGGATCACAGCCTGATACTGCAGCGGCAGCCCGAGCTCGTTGACGGCCTTGCGGGCGAGCGGCAGGGCCAACACCACCGCCACTATCGCCAGCGTCACGCCGGCCACCACCAGCAGTGAGCGGCGCCGCCGCCGGGCCGCGGCGCGACGGCGCCCGACGGGGGTGCGACGGTGATCACGCCGCGTCGCGGTGGCGCTGGAAGGACTCACTGGTGCAGCATGTCAAGGATTGCCGACAGCTTGGACTCGAGCTCTGGCAGGGTGCCGTCGTTGATCACCGTGTACGTCGCACGCTGCGACTTTTCCTGCTGCGTGAGCTGCCGCGCCGAGCGTTGCGCCAGGGCTTGGTGGCCGCGGCCGGACGCCCGCTCGCTTCGGATCGACTCGTCGGCGATCACCGCGATGGTCGCACCGAAGCCGTGCTGCATTCCCGATTCGAACAGCAGCGGCACCTCGACCACGGCCGCCCGCGGCGGGGGCGAGCACCGCTCCAGCGACGTGCGCCAGGCGGCGATGCGGGCGCCCACGCGGGGCCACAGGAGCTGCTCGAGCCAGGTCCGGTCCGCGTCGGTGGCGAAGGCCTGCTGGGCAAGCGCCGCGCGATCGATCCTCCCGCCGCTCAGCACCCCGGGCCCGAACCGCTCGACCACCGCGTCGCGCACGTCAGGTGAGTCGTAGAGCTCGTGCACGACGCGGTCCGTCGACAGGGAACGGGCACCCAGGCGCTCGAGCGCGTCGAGCGCAGTCGACTTACCAGCGCCGATGCCGCCCGTGAGCCCGACGAACGGAATCACGCCCGGACTGGGCTCAGGCCGGGGGAGCGTCGGGCTGCTGCTCGGGGTCAGCCGCCCGGGCGGCGTCTGCGCCGTTGGCGGCCGCAGACGGATGCGAGCTCTCCGGCACATCGGGCTCGGGCTCCGGAGCGGTCGGCGCCGGCTCAGCGGTGCCGGTCTCGGGGTCATCATCGGAGGTCGGAGCCGCGGCCGCGGTCTCCGGTTCAGGTTCGTCAGTGGCCGCGGGGGCCGGGGCCTCCGCCTCCGCCTCCGCCTCCGCCTCGTCTGGGGCCTCCGCCTCGACCGGAGCCGGGGCCTCCGCCTCGACCGGGGCCTCAGCCTCGGCCTCCACCGGAGCCGGGGTCTCTGCCTCGACCGGGGCGGTGGCGGCGAGCACCTCCGGCTCCTCCGGAAGCGGCTCGGCCTCGACGGCCAGAGGCTCACCCTCGCTGCCCGCGAACACGTCCTCGGACAGCCCGAGCTCGGGAACGTTGTCCAGATCAGAGCCGTCGCCCTCGACCGGAGGCTCGATCGGCCGGACCGGCAGAATCTGGCCCTCGACGCGCTTGATCGACAGCGACAGCCGGCGGCGCTCGGAGTCGATCTCGAGAATCTTGACGCGCACGGGATCGCCCGGCTGGATGATCTCGCGCGGATTGTCGACGTGGTGCTGGGCGAGCTCGGAGATGTGGACCAGGCCCTCGACCCCGTCCAGGATCTCGACGAACGCCCCGAAGGTGACCACCTTGGTCACGTTGCCCTCGAGTTCATCGCCGATGTTGTAGGTGTCGACCACCCGCTGCCAGGGATCCTCCTGGGTCTGCTTGAGCCCCAGCGAGATCCGCTGACGCTGGCGGTCGATGTCGAGCACCTTGACGCTCACCGTGTCCCCGATCGAGAGGATCTCGGAGGGGTGGTTCACGTGCGACCACGAGAGCTCGGAGATGTGGATCAGACCGTCGATCCCGTCGAGGTCGACGAACGCGCCGAAGTCGACGATGTTGGAGATCGTGCCCTCGACCACCTGACCGGGCTGCAGCCGGTCGAGGATCCGCTCGCGATCCTCCTTGCGCTGCTCCTCGAGCACCGCCCGCCGGGACAGCACGACGTTGTTGCGCGAGCGATTGAGCTCGATCACCTTGCACTCGATGGCCTGCCCCATGTACTCGTCGAGGTTCGGCACGCGGCGGATGTCGACCAGCGAGGCGGGCAGGAACCCGCGCACGCCGAGATCGATGATCAGACCGCCCTTGACGACCTCTATCACCGCGCCCTCGACCGGCTCGCCGGACTCCGCGGCTGCCTCGATGCGGCGCCACGCCTTCTCAAAGCGCGCGCGCTTCTTGGACAGGATCAGCCGGCCGTCCTGGTCCTCCTTGGTGAGCACCAGCGCGTCGACCTCTTCGCCGAGCTCGACCTCATCGCCGGGATCCACCGACTTGCGAATCGAGAGCTCGCTGGCGGGGATGACCCCCTCGGACTTGTAGCCGATGTCCACGAGCACTTCGTCGTTGTCGATCCGGACGACGTGGCCGGTGACGACATCCCCCTCCGCGAACGGGTGCAGGGTGGCGTCATAGTTGGGGACGATCCGACCATCGATCTCGAGCAGCAGGCCGTCGGAGCCTTCGACGACCTTGGCGTTCGGCTGATCGGTGGCGGGCATCAAAGTTGTGGTTGATGACATGAGTTACCGGAGGATAGCCGCCCTGTGCCTCAGGCGCGGCCCGTGGCACGGCGCAATGCAAGCGCGGGTTCTGCCCCCTGCGCGAAGGACGGCCGGGTTCGCCGGGCTGATCGGTGCCGTGCTGCTGGCCGGCTGCGGGGCGGGCGGCGGTGGTGGCGGCGCCGGCGGCGGGGCTCGCGCGGCATTCGTCTCCGCCGCGGAGAGCATCTGTCGCCAGGAGACGGCCCAGCTACGGCACTTCTCGGTCAACAGCCCCGCGGCGCTGTTTCGGGAGGCGCCCCAGCAGATCCGCATCGAGCAGGCGGCCAACGCGAAACTGGCCGCGCTCAAGCCGCCGGCCGCGCTCGGCGCCGATTGGCGGTCGATCACGAGCCACTACCGCGCCGCCACCCGCGACTACCAGTCGCTCGTCGCCGCCGTGCGCCGGCACCGCAGAACCGCAGCGGTACACGCCTCGTCAGCCGGACGCGAAGAGGTCCTGGGCGCGCATGAGCTCGCCGTGCAAGACGGTCTGACCGCCTGCGGCAAGGTCTGACCCGGGCGCCGGCCGTCGCGCCCTACGTATCATCGGGCCACCGATGCCCCAGCGAGCCACCAAGCGCGGAGCGCAGCGAACGCCCTTGGAGCGCGACTGCGACGTACTGATCTGCGGCGCAAGCTTCGGCGGCCTGGCGGTGGCGCGCGAGCTGGCGGCCAGCGGCGCCGACGTGATGATCGTCGACCGCTATGAGATCGGCGAGCGCCAGACTTCGGCCTGCGGGATCCCGACCACCTGGCTGACCGCGCTCGGACTTCAGGAGGCCCGGCAGCAGACGTTCGGCGAGCTGGTCATCCACACCCCCCACACGACAGTTCGCTACGACCTCCCGTGGACGTTCTCGACGTTCGATTACCGCACGCTGTGCTCGGCGCTGGCCGATCAGGGCGAGTTCACGTTCGAGACCGCGAAGGTCGAGGGCCGATCCGCTGACGCGGAGCGACCGCCCTCCAACGTCCACGTGGTCCAGACCGACCGCGGTGAGATCCGTGCGCCGCTGATCGTCGACGCGCTCGGCTGGAGACGGGTGCTGGGGTGCGGCGAGAACGTGCAGCCGCCCGACGCCCTGCTGTCACGGGGGCTCGAGGTGCACCCGCCCGGGTCGGGGTCAGACCTGGAGGTGTGGATCGACCGCGGCTACGTCCCGGCCGGCTACGGGTGGAGCTTCCCCGCCGGGGGTGAGATGCGCATCGGCGTCGGCTCGTTTGATCCGCGCTTTCACGTCCGCGAGCCAACCGTGCGCCTGGCCGAGGACCTGCACGCCGACACGGTCCGCTACCAGGGCAACTGGATTCCGCACGCCCTGCGCCCGGCGACCGAGGACGGCGTGTTCTTCGTCGGGGACTCGGCCGGCCACTGCCTGCCGCTGACGGCGGAGGGCATTCGCACCGCGCTCTACTTCGGCCTGGCCTGCGGCCGGGAAATGCGCCGCGTGATCGCCGGCGAGCAGACCCGCGACCAGGCGCTGAGCCGCTACCACCAGTTCTCGGCCAGCCACGCGCTGCCGTTCCGCTGGCTGCTGCGCGTGCAGCGACTGGTGCCGCGGATCGCCCCCCGCGTCCTGGCGCCGGCCCTGGGCGCGATGGGGACCAAGCGCTTCGTCGACTGGTCCTTCAACCACTATCTCGACATCGCCCACCCGGAGTTCGCCACCGCCGACGGCTCACCGCGGCGGGCGGCGGCCCGCGCTGCGCTGGCCGCGGCCTAGCTCTCCATCAGCCTGGACTGCCGCCCCCCGGCGGCGTACGATCGCCGCCGTCCGTAGTCCACCCCAAGGAGGCAGTGACGTGCAGCAACGCATCTCATATGGCAAGGGAAGGCTCCGCGGCCTGACGCTCGCCGCGACGACGGGCGTGGTGGCCGCGGCGTTGGCCGGCGCCGGAGCCAGCTATGCCACTGCGGCAACGACCGCCGCCACCGGGACGGTTCACGTGATCGAGCACGCCATCACCGACACCGAGAACCCGGGCGTCGGCGGCGCGGACGCGAAGGGCAACATCCTGACCTTCAACAACCCTGTGTTCAACGTCGCCAACAAGAAGCGGGTGGGCCATGACGAAGGCTTCTGCACGCGCCTTGACCCGGCGCGCGGAAAGTGGGAGTGCCTGTGGACCACGTTCCTCAAGCACGGCCAGATCACCGTCCAGGGCCCGTTCTACGACACGCGCAACAGCACCCTCTCGATCACCGGCGGGACCGGCGCCTACCGCACCGCCCGCGGGCAGATGAAGCTGGTGTCCCGCCACGGCGGCAAGGAGTACGACTTCATCTTCCAACTGAGCTAGGTGGGCTCCGACGCCGCCGCGCCGCGGGGCGCGGCGGCGGTCACTTGGCCGACAGCCAGTCCGACCCGATGCCGGCCTCGACCGCCAGCGGCGGATCGAGCTGATACGAGTTGGCCATCTCGTGGATCGCGATCCGCTGCACCTCCTCGGCCTCCTCGGCGGGCCCCTCGAACAGCAGCTCGTCGTGGATCTGGAGCACCAGGCGGGAGCGCAGCCCGGCTTGCGCGAGGGCGGCGTCGCAGCGGACCATGGCGACCTTCATGATGTCCGCGGCCGTGCCCTGGATCACCATGTTGACCGCGAACCGCTCACCCTGCTTGCGCAGGTCCCAGCGGCGGGCGCGGAGCTCGGGCACCTGACGGCGGCGGCCGAACAGCGTCGAGACGTAGCCGTGCTCGGTGCCCTGCTCGATCGTCTGCTCGATGAACCGGCCCACCGCCGGAAACCCGGCCAGGTAGCGCTGGATGAACTCGTCGGCCTCGGATTGGGGGATGTCGAGCCGGTCCGCCATGCCGTAGGCCGACAGTCCGTAGACGATCCCGTAGTTGATCATCTTCGCCTTCGATCGCATGCCCGGATCGATCTGGTCCGGCGTCACCCCGAACACCCGGCACGCGGTCGCGGTGTGGACGTCCTCGCCGCGGCGGAAGATCTCCTTGAGCACCTCCTCGCCGGCGATGTGGGCCAGCAGCCGCAATTCGACCTGCGAGTAGTCGGCCGACACCAGCAGGTGACCGGGACCACCGACTTCGTCGGCGGTGCCCGCGATGAAGCAGGCCCTGATCTCCCGCCCCAGCGGGGTGCGAATCGGGATGTTCTGAAGATTGGGGTTGTTGGAGGAGAGCCGGCCGGTGCTGGCTGCGGTCTGGTTGAACGTCGTATGGAGCCGGTCTGCGTTGTCGACCACCAGCGGCAGCGCGTCCAGGTAGGTCTGCGCGAGCTTGGTCAGCTCTCGCCAGCGCTCGATCTTGGGGATCACCTCGTGCTCGGTGCGGATTGCCTGCAGCACCCGGGCATCGGTCGAGTAGCCGGTCTTGCCGCGGCGTTTGCGTGACAGCCCCAGCTTGCCGAACAGGATCTCCTCCAGCTGCCGGGGCGAGCCGAGCGTGAACTCCTCGCCCGCGAGCTCGTAGATCTCGCGCTCCAGCTCATCCGCCTCCAGCTTGACCCGTCCGGAGATCTCGGCCAGCCCGACGGTGTCGAGCTTGACCCCGATCTGCTCCATCTCACGCAGGATGCGGACGATCGGCAGCTCGACGTCTCGCAGCAGATCGGTCAGTCCACGTCCGCGGATCTCGTCGCGCTGCCACCCCGCCAGCGCGTGCACCAGCCGCGCGTCCGAGCCCGCCTCCTCCTCGATCCCGGTGGCCAGCCCCCGCTCCTCGCAGAGCTCGCGGAACGGGTAGGCGCGCCGGGCCGGCTCAAGCAGATAGGCCGCCACCTCGGTGTCGTGCGCCAGCGTCGCCGGCACCTCGCCCAGCGACTTGGCGTCGTGGGCGATCACGGGGCGCGTCCCGATCGCCGCCACCAGATCCTCCGGGCGCGCACATCTGCCGACCACCACCTCACCCAGGGCGTCGACGTAAACGCCGAAGCGCCACTCCTGGTTCTCGCCGAACAACGCTCCCTCCGGCGTCTCCGGGGCCCGCACCGCGATCGCCACCTCGGCGTCGGCGGGGACCCGCGTGAGGTCGGCCACGGTGCCATGCCGGACGCGCGCGCCCAGCGCCTGCTCGGCCACCGGGGCAGGGGCGGCCGCATCGGCCGAGCCCAGCGCCTCCTCGAGCCGGCGCAGGGGCTCGCGCAGCTCGAACTCGCGGAACACCTCGCGCAGCCGCGAGCGGTCGGGCGGCGCCGAGACAAAGTCCGTCACGTCGAGCTCTATCGGAATCTCGCGCTGAGCCGTGGCCAACTGCTTGGAGATGCGCGCGGCGTCGGCGTGCTCGATCAGGTTCTGCTTGCGCTTGGCACCGCTGATGTCATCCACGTGCTCGAGCACCTGCTCCAGCGACCCGAACCGCTGCAGCAGGTCGGCGGCGGTCTTGTCGCCGATCCCGGGCACGCCGGGAATGTTGTCGCTGGTGTCGCCCTTGAGGCCGATGAAGTCGGGGACCAGCTCCGGCGGGATCCCGTAGCGATCGATCACGCCCTGGCGGTCGTACACCCGCGTGTCGGTGATCCCGCGTGAGGTGGTCATGATCTTGACCGTGTCGTCGACCAGCTGGTAGGCGTCGCGGTCGCCGGTGACGACCATCACTTCGATCGGATCCCGCCCACCCTCGGCTCGCTTGGCCCGCTCGGCGATCGACGCGATCACGTCGTCGGCTTCGTATCCCTCGACCTTGAGGTTGCGGTACCCGAACGCGGCGACCAGCGGCTCCAGATGCGGCCACTGCTCGCGCAGCAGGTCGGGGCGGCTGGACCGCTGCGCCTTGTACTCCGAGTAGACCTCCTTGCGCCCCGATGAGCCGGCGTCCCAGACCACCACGGTCGCCTTGGGCCCGTAGTCGGTGAGGATCTTGACCAACATCGAGGCGAACCCGAAGATGGCGTTGGTGGGCACGCCCGTCGAGGTGGCAATCGATTCCGGCAGCGCGAAGAACGCCCGGTAGGCCAGGCTGTTGCCGTCGATCAGAAAGAGCTCATCTGCCATCACATTCAGGCTATCTCGCGGCTCGGAGAGCCAGCGTTCACGGCCGCGGCAGCGGCGGGCATAAGATGGCGGCCGAGATGGCCACCACGCCGAGCGCCCAATACAGCCTCACGCTGAGAGTCGAGATCGACCACCTGCCGGGAATGCTCGGCAAGGTCGCCAGCGCGATCGGTGAGGCAGGCGGCACGATCGGCGCCGTCGATCTCGTCCAGGTCGACGGCCCCCATACCGTCCGCGACATCACCGTCGAGACCGGGGACTCCGCCGACTGGCCTCGGCTGACCGACGCCGTGAACGCCGTGGCGGGCGCGCGCGTGCTCGACACCACCGATCGCACCTTCATGCTCCACATCGGCGGCAAGATCGAGATGCACAACAAGAGCCCGCTGAAGAACCGCGACGACCTCTCGATGGCCTACACACCCGGGGTGGCGCGGGTCTGCACCGCGATCCGCGACGATCCCGACCGCGCCTTTCAGTACACGATCAAGCGCAACACGGTCGCGGTGGTCTCCGACGGGACGGCCGTGCTCGGCCTGGGCGACATCGGCCCCCGAGCGGCGATGCCGGTGATGGAGGGCAAGGCGATGCTGTTCAAGGAGTTCGCCGCCGTCGACGCCTTCCCCATCTGCCTGGACACCACCGACGTCGACGAGATCGTCGCCGCGGTGAAGGCGATCTCCCCCGCCTTCGGCGGGATCAACCTCGAGGACATCTCGGCCCCGCGCTGCTTTGAGATCGAGAGCCGGCTGAAGGCCGAGCTGGACATCCCGGTGTTCCACGACGACCAGCACGGGACCGCGGTCGTCGTCCTGGCGGCGCTGCTGAACGCGCTGACCGTCACCGGCCAGCAGATCGGCGACATCCGGGTGGTGATCGTCGGCCTCGGCGCCGCGGGTATCGCGGTGGCGAACATCCTCATGGAGGCGGGCGTGCGGCACATCATCGGCTGCGATTCGCGGGGTGCGGTCCACACCGAGCGCCCCGACTACCTGGACGGCACCATGGGGTCGGTCAAACGAGCGCTGGCGCAGCGAACCAACCTCGATCGCCGCAGCGGCACCCCCGCCGACGTGATCGAGGGCACCGACCTGCTGATCGGCTTGAGCGGCGCGCGCGTGCTGCCGGCCGCGGCCCTGCAGAAGATGAATCCCGATCCGATCGTGTTCGCGATGGCCAACCCCAACCCGGAGGTCTCGCCCGAGGAGGCCAGCGCGTACGTGCGGATCCTGGCCACCGGCCGTTCGGACTACCCGAACCAGATCAACAACGTGCTCTGCTTCCCGGGCATCTTCCGCGGCGCCCTCGACGTCCGCGCCACCGAGATCACCGAGACGATGAAGACCGCCGCCGCGCGGGCGATCGCCGACATCGTCTCCGGCGACGAGCTGCGCGAGGACTACATCATCCCGTCGGTGTTCAACCGTGAGGTGGTCGGCGCCGTGGCCGCCGCGGTGGCCGAGGAGGCGCGCGAGAGCGGGACCGCCGAGGCCGGCGCCGAGATGGGCTTCGCCGCCACCGAAGAGATGCGGATCCTGCCCGGCCGCTAGCCGTCTGTCACGCCTCTCCGGCGATCGCGTGCCGGGGATGTGAAAAGCGGCGGCGAAACGCCCCGCGATGGGGTCGCCTGCGGCACAGTGGCGCGATGGCAGCCAAACCGGACCGTTCTGCGCCCAATCCGCGCTCCGGCGAGGGGTTTGCCGCCAGCAGCACGAGGGGTGGGCCGGAGCCGACACACCTCGTCAAAGTGCCCGGATTGGGCGCGAAACTGCCCGTTAGCGGCTCGCGGAACCGAAAGATTGCGACGATCGCCGCGCACCAGCGTGGAAGGGTCGCCCGACGTCAGCTGCGCGCGGCCGGGATCGGCAACGGGGTCGTCGACCGGCTGATCAAGCAGAGCATGCTGTTTGCCCGAGCCCGAGGTGAACGCGCGAGTTCACGGCTATGAGGTGGACTTCCTGTGGCGGGCGGAGCGGCTGGTGGTCAAGATCGACGGATTCCGCTTTCACTCGACCCGTCACGCGTTCGAGCACGACCGGCGCAAGGACGCGAAGCTGCAGGTGCACGGCCTCGCGACGATGCGCTACGCGATGATCGCTCGCGTCGCGCAGGCGCTCGCGGCCGCTGCCCGAGTGAACGAGTCCTAGCCGGACAGGAACTTGAACGGCTTGAGCTGGCCGCCCTGTGCCCGGGCGAAGATGAACGGCGCGATCGTGGGGTCGCCGCCGCTGATCGAGTACGTGCCGAGAACCGACTGGCGATTCTTCAGCCCGCGGAAGTCCGCGACCACCGCGGCCCGGTTGTTGGCCGAAGACCCGGCCTGGCCGAGCACGGCGAGCAGCGCATCCATCGCCTCGAAGCCGAAGATCGCCTGCGGCGCCGGATCGTGGCCGTAGGCGGTGTTGAACGCGGACACGAACTGCCGGCCGGACGGACTGAGGTCGCTGCTGAGAAAGCCGGGCGAGGACACGTAGAGGTTCTTCTGGGCCGCCGCGCTCAGTCCCGACACCAGGGAGGGGTTGTAGAGGCCCGACGGCGCGAACAGCTTCGCGGTGGGGTTGGCGCTCGCAGCCTGGTCAAGCGCTGTGGTGGCGGAGGCCCGAGCCGACGGACTGTCCGAGCTGCCGGCGTAGAAGACGCCGTCGGCGCTGGCCGCGCTGGTCGCAGCCGTCAAGCCTGCGGCCTTGGCCTCCTGGGTGACCTCGAGCGCGATCGCGGCACTGTACGCCTGAGCGTCGTGGGCGACGTACAGCTTCGACACGCCCAGCGACCGCATCTCCTGGACCTGCGCCTTGGCCTCAGCCCCGGAGTTGGGCACCACGCGGGCAAACGTCTCGTGGTAGGTGGAGTGCGCGGGGTAGTACTCCGATGGAGCGCCGGGGACGACCGGGGTCGGCTGGGTGAGGTAGGCGGCGGTGTCCGCCGGGCTCACCTCGAGCACTCCCTGCTGGTTGGTGATCTGGACCGAGATCTGAGAGGTCCCGGGCTGCAGCTCGCCCAGATAGGCGATCGCGCTCTGGTTCTGGATCGCGGTTCTGGCGTTGTCAGACAGCTCGCGTCCGTCCAGGGGAACCAGCTTGACCTTGAACTTGCCGACATGGCCACCGGCCTGCTGGAGCGCGAGCTGCTCGGCGTGGAGCACATCGGCCGCCGTCTGGCCCCCCGACCCGGCCGGGGGCTGGCTGGCGAACACGGTCAGCGTGGAGCCGCTGACGGTGACCACTGAGCTGGCGGCGTTGTTGCTGGTGCAGCCCGACAGTCCGACCAGCGCGAGACCCGCCCAGACCAGGGCCGCACGGCTCCGCACGAGCACCGCACCGCGCATCGGCGCCGCCGGTCTAGTCCCGCCGGCCAGGCAGGAACGGGAGCAGGTTCCGGATGCCGATCGCGAGGAGCACCATCACGATCGCGATCATGATCGCGTCGAGGCCGCTCACGTTGAGCGACCAGATGACGATCCAGATGCAGAGGCCAATAGTGGCGGTGATGACGAGACCCATCGCCCGAAGATCCTAACTCAGCGACGGGGCCGACAGCGCGGCCGAGAACGCCGTGACCAGTTCGGCCACCGCCGCGACGGGATCCTGGGCCTCGCCGGCGGCGCGCACGAGCCGGCTTCCGACGATCACGCCGTCGGCGCCGGCGGCAGCGGCCGCCGCTGCCTGCTCGGGGGTGGCGATGCCGAACCCGACCGCGACTGGAACATCGGTGTGGCCGGCGGCGCGCCTGACGAGATCGGCCAGCCCGTCGGCGGCGCCCGCGCGCTCGCCGGTGGTCCCGGTCAGCGAGAGCGTGTAGAGAAAGCCGCGGGCGCTGGCGCCGATCCGGGCCAGGCGGTCCTCCGGCGTGGTCGGAGCCACCAGCGGCACCAGCGCCAGACCCCGGCCCTCGCAGGCCGCCCGGGTGTCCTCTGACTCCTCGAGCGGCAGGTCGGGGACGATCAGGCCGCTGACGCCGGCCGCGGCGAGCGCATCAACGAACCGCTCCAGGCCGCGCGCGAAGATCGGATTGGCGTAGCACATGGCGATCACCGGCACGCGCTGGGCGATCGCGCGGCCGACCTCCAGCACGGAGGGCAATGTCGACCCGGCGTCCAGCGCGGCCGTCGCCGCGGCGTGGATCACCGGCCCGTCGGCCAGCGGGTCGGAGAACGGCACGCCGAGCTCGATCAGGTCGGCGCCGGCGTCGGCGTAGGCCAGTCCGATCGCGCGCGAGGTCTCGAGGTCGGGGTAGCCGCCCATCAGGTACGGCATCAGGGCAGCGCGCCGGCCGTCGGCCCGCGCCCGCGCGAACGCCTCCGCGATCAGCTCCACCCCGCTTGGCGCCGTCATTCGCCGAGCTTGGCCAGCGCCTCGGCGAGATCCTTGTCGCCCCGCCCCGACAGGCAGACGAGATCGAGCTGACTGTCGGGGTCGGCCAGGGCCCAGGCCAGCGCGTGGGAGCTTTCCAGCGCGGGGATGATGCCCTCCAGCCGCGCCGTGCGGGCAAACGCACTCAGCGCTTGCCGATCGTCGATCGCGACGTAGCGGGCGCGCCCCTGGTCACGCAGCCAGGCATGCTCCGGGCCCGTGCCGGGATAGTCGAGGCCGGCCGAGATCGAGTGGGCTTCGAGGATCTGCCCGTCCTCGTCCTGCATGATCGCCGAGAACGCGCCGTGCAGGACACCGGGCAGTCCAGCCGCGGTGAGGGGAGCGCCGTGGCGGCCGGTCTCGATCCCCTCTCCGGCGGCCTCGACGCCGATCAGTCGCACCTCGGCGTCGTCGACGAACGGGATGAAGATGCCGATCGAGTTCGAGCCGCCGCCGACGCAGGCGATCACGCGGTCCGGCAGTCTCCCCTCCCGCTCCAGCAGCTGGGCGCGCGCCTCGTCGCCGATCACCCGCTGCAGGTCGCGAACCAGGGCGGGATACGGGGCCGGCCCCACGCAGGAGCCGATGATGTAGTGGCTCGTGCCGACGTTGGTCACCCAGTCACGGATCGCGGCCGAGACCGCCTCCTTGAGCGTCCGCGCCCCAGCCTCGACGGGCTCCACGGTGGCCCCGAGCAGGCCCATCCGCTCGACATTGGGCTTCTGGCGGCGCATGTCCTCGGTACCCATGTAGACGACGCACTCGAGGTCGAGCAACGCGCACGCCGTGGCTGTGGCCACGCCGTGCTGGCCGGCGCCGGTCTCGGCGATGATCCGCCGCTTGCCCATCCGCCTGGCCAGCAGCGCCTGCCCCAGGGCGTTGTTGATCTTGTGGGCGCCGGTGTGGTTGAGGTCCTCGCGCTTGAGGTAGATGGGATGGCCCGCGGCGTCGCTCAGCCGCGACGCGAGATACAGCGGGGACGGGCGACCCACGTAGTCGCGCAGCAGGCCATCCAGCTCGGCGGTGAACGCGTTGTCGGCGCGAGCCGAGATCCACGCCAGCTCGAGCTCGGCCAGCGCCGGCATCAGCGTCTCCGGCACGTACTGGCCGCCGTAGGGCCCGAAGCGGTGCTCGACGACGCTCATGGGGCACCGACCGCCGCAGCCCCCTTCACGGCGGCGGCGAAAGCCTCGAGCCTGTCGGGATCCTTGCGTCCCGGGCTGGCCTCCACCCCACTGGCCACGTCGACGGCGAACGGCGCCACCGCCGCGATCGCCTCGGCGACGTTGCCGGGGTTCAGCCCGCCCGAGAGGATCAGCGGCACGCCGGTGCCGTGCGCTCGCGCCAGCTCCCAGGCGAACGTCTCGCCGGTGCCTCCGGGGACCCCGGCGACGTGGCTGTCGAGCAGGTGGTAGTCGGTGTGGAACGCCGCCAGCGCCTGGATGTCGGCGCCGCTGCGAACCCGCGCCGCCTTGATCACCCGGCAGCCGGTGCGCCGCGCGGCTTCGGCGCAGAACACCGGGCCTTCGTCGCCGTGCAGCTGCAGCATCGTCATGCCCACCGCGTCAGCCAGGCGGGCCAGCTCCGGCAGGGTCGGGTTGACGAACACTCCGACGATCTCGGCGCGGCGTCGGTACGAGGCGGCGATCTCGGCGGCGACGTCGAGCTGGCACCGTCGCGGCGACCCCGGCCACATGACCATTCCCAGGGCCCACGCGCCGGCGGCGACCGCGAGCTCGGCATCGCCGGGGTTGGTGATCCCGCAGAACTTGATCTTGGGGACGATCGGATCCATCGGATACATCGTACGAATGCGCGGCGGAGGGACGCGATTCGGGCCGCTACCCCGTGAGGGGTGAGGCGGCGCGGGACCCGAGGCGCACATCGATCACCCGAATCCGCCCGTTGCGCCGGATCTCCAGCGATACCGTCTGGCCGGGGGTGCGGACCGCCACCAGCCTCAGCAGTTCGGCCATGCTGGAGACGGTGACCCCATCGAGCTTCTCGATCCCATCCCCCGTCCGCAGGCCGGCCGTCGCCGCGGGCCCGTGGGGCACCGCGCGGGTGACCGTCACGCCTGACCGCGACGGGCGGCTCGCGACGCCGTTGAGCCCGAGATAGGCCAGTCGCAGAGCCCCGCCCGGCCGCACCCGCGACAGAACCAGACTGGCGGTGTTGATCGGGGTCGCGAACGAGATCGGCGTCTGCTGGCCGGCGCTGCCGGTCACCTGCGAATTGATCCCGATCACGCGCCCGTCGGCGTCCAGCAGGGGGCCACCGGAGCTGCCGGGGTCGAGCGGCTGGTCAGTCTGGATCACGTTGTTCACCATCGAGCCGTCCGACGCCACGATCTGATGCTGCAGGGCCGACACGATTCCGCTGCTGAGCGTGCGGTCGGCTCCGAACGGGTTGCCGATCGCCAGCGTCGGGTCGCCGACGCGAACCGTCGTCGAGTCCCCGAGCGGCAGCGGTCGGACCGCCGGGGCCCCGTGCATATCGACCTTCAGCACCGCCAGGTCGGCGCTGCGGTCAATCCCGGCGACGCTGGCCACCCGGGTGACGCCACCCTCGAACCCAACGGTGACGCCGGCGGTCGGGTCGGCCCCTTCGACCACGTGATAGGCGGTGAGGATGTCCCCGCGGCGATCGGTCAGAAAGCCCGATCCGGTCGAATCGCTGCTACCGCTCGCAGGCAGGACCTTGAAGGGACTGTCGACGGCCTCGAGCGGCTTCGCGCGGACGTACACCACCCCCGGGGCGTCGCGCTGGTAGATCTCGTTCGGCGTCAACCCGGTGGGCGTGCCAGGGCCCGTTACGGCCGCCACGGGTCCTTCCTGGACGACCGTCTGAGTCGTCGACCGGTCGTTGATCCCGAATAGAAGGAAACCCCCCGCCACGACCAGCCCGCCCACCACCGAGGCGGCAAAGTGCGACCGAAGTGTGCGCATCCGTGACTCAGTTTGCCCCGCGCGCTGAACTGCAGCTAAACGGCGCGACCGAGTTCGCAGGGACCGGTCAGCTACGGGCCGGCGGGGCGCACGGGGTCGATGGAGCCGGCACCGGTCAGCTCCCGGCACGCGGCCTCGATGTCGGGGGCTCGCATCAGC
The DNA here is from genome assembly GCA_963792735.1 of uncultured Solirubrobacterales bacterium. Taxonomy (GTDB): domain Bacteria; phylum Actinomycetota; class Thermoleophilia; order Solirubrobacterales; family Solirubrobacteraceae; genus Palsa-465. Next base: position 171,432 of record CAWBXK010000004.1, read on the forward strand.
GCCTCGCCGACCAGTACCGCGTCGACCCCGGCGGCAGCCAGGCGCTCCAGCGCCGACCGCTCACGAAAGCCCGACTCGGACACCACGACGGTGCCCGGTGCGACCAGCCCCAGCAACTGGTGAGTTCGCTCCGTGTCGACCTCGAGCGTGGCGAGGTCGCGATTGTTGATCCCGATTACGCGGGCTCCGAGCTCGATCGCCACGCCCAGCTCACGCTCGTCGTGGACCTCCACCAGGACGCCGAGGCCCAGCGACTGCGCCTGGGCGTCGAGGCTGGCGAGCGTGCCGGGGTCCAGCGCCGCGACGATCAGCAGGATCGCGTCGGCCCCGGCGGCCAGCGCCTCGGTCACCTGATATTCGTCGACGATGAAGTCCTTGCGTAGGATCGGCAGGGTCGAGGCCTCTCGGGCCCGGCCCAGGTCCCCCAGCGACCCTCCGAAGCTCGCCTCCTCGGTGAGGATCGACAGTGCGGCGGCCCCGGCGCGCTCGTAGGCGCCGACCACCGCCTCCAGGGCCAGGTCCTCCCGAATCAACCCGGCCGAGGGGGAGCGGCGCTTGTGCTCGGCGATCACCGACAGTCCCGGGGCTCGCAGCGCCGACACGAACGGACGCGGGGGACCCGCCGCGGTCCTCGCGGCGGCAGCGCGCTCGAGCTCGCGCAGCGGCGCCGCGCGCCGGCGCTGAGCGACCTCGAGCCGCGTCCGCTCGACGATCTTCTCCAGCGAGTTCATCGGGCCGGGTCGGCGGCCAGCCGCTGCGTGGCACCGACGAAGCGCTCGAGCGCCGCCGCGGCCGCGCCGGAGTCGATCGCCGACTCGGCGGCGCGCACTCCATCGACCAGCGATTCGGCGCCCCCGCCGGCGTAGATCGCCGCACCGCCGTTGAGCACCGCCAGGTCGCGCGCCGGACCGGGCTCCCCGTCCAGGATGCGGCGGGTGATGTCGGCGTTCGCGGCGGGGTCGCCGCCGGGGATCGCCTCCGCGGGAGCGCGCTGCAGCGATACCTCCTCCGGAGTCACCGCGTAGCTGTGGATGCCGTCGGCGTTCACCTCCACCACCCGGGTCGGCGCCGAGATGCTGAGCTCGTCGAGTTGGTCATCGCTGGAGACGAGCAGGGCGTGCTCGGTGCCGAGCAGTGCCAGGGCGCCGGCCATCGTCTCGAGATAGCCGGGATCGGAGACCCCGATCAGCTGCCGTCGCGCGCCGGCCGGGTTGGTGAGCGGACCGAGGAAGTTGAAGATCGTTCGCACCGCGAGCTTGCCCCGCACCGAGACCACGTAGCGGGTCGCCTGATGGTGGGCGGGGGCGAACATGAAGCCGAAGCCCACCTCATCGATGCACCGGCCCACCGCCTCGGGCGTGAGGTCGATGCGCGCGTCCAGCGCCTCGAGCACGTCGGCCGAGCCCGACAGGCCGGTCGCGGAGCGGTTTCCGTGCTTGGCCACGGTGCATCCGGCGCCGGCCGCGATCAGGGCCGCGGTGGTTGAGACGTTGAACGTGCGCCGGCCGCCGCCCGTGCCGGCGGTGTCGAGCAGGTTGTCGCGGGAGACGTTCACGCGCGCGGCGAGGGATCGCATCGCGCCGGCCAGCCCGGCCAGCTCGTCCACGGTCTCCCCCTTGGTTCGCAGGGCGATCAGAAAGGCGGCGATCTGAACCTCCGAGGCGTTCCCGGTCATGATCTCCGACAGCACCGCCGAGGCCTGCTCGAGGCTCAGGTCGCGGCCGCTGGCGAGGGCGTCGATGGAGCGGGTCAGCAGGTCCGCGGAGGCGCTCATGGCACCCACCCCGAGGAAGTTGGCCAGCAGCTCGCGGCCCTGCTCGGTGAGGATCGACTCGGGATGGAATTGGACTCCTTCGGCCGGAAGCTCGCGATGGCGCACCGCCATCACCACCTCGCCGGCGTGCGCGCTGCGCTCCAGCACCTCGGGAAGTTGCGGCGCCGCGATCAGCGAGTGGTAGCGCCCGACCTCCAGCGGCGCCGGCAGGCCGCGGAAGATGGTCCGTCCGTCGTGCTGGATCGAGGTGGTCTTGCCGTGGATCGGCTCGTGGGTGATCACCTCACCACCCCATGCCTGGACCAGCGCCTGGTGGCCGAGGCAGACGCCCAGGGTCGGAATGCCGGCGATCGGAAACCGCCGCACGACCTCGAGCGAGATCCCGGCCTGGTCCGGAGTGCACGGCCCGGGCGAGACGATCACCCGGTCATAGCCACGCACCAGCAGCTCCTGCACGGTGGCGCGGTCATTGCGCACCACCTCGACCTCGGCGCCGAGCTCGCCCACGTACTGCACGAGGTTGTAGGTGAAGCTGTCGTAGTTGTCGAGCACGAGCAGTCGCATCGCGGTCACGGCCATTCCGGTTGGCCCACCGCGAGCTCGATCGCCTGGAGCACCGCCCGCGCCTTGGCCTCGGATTCACGGAACTCGTAGTCGGGCTTGGCATCGGCCACGGTGCCCCCGCCGGCCTGCACGTGCGCCACCCCGTCCTTGATCACGACGGTTCGGATGTGGATGCAGGTGTCGAGCTCGCCGCTGTAGCTGACCCAGCCGATCGCCCCGCCGTAACCGCCGCGCTTGACCGGCTCGAGCTCGTCGATGATCTGCATCGCGCGGACCTTGGGGGCGCCGGAGAGCGTGCCCGCCGGCAGCACCGAGCGCAGCGTGTCGAGGGCGCCGACCCCGTCTCGCAGGGTCCCCACCACGCTGGAGACGATGTGCATCACGTGGCTGTAGATCTCAACCGCCATGAAGCTCTCGACGGCGACGGTTCCGTACTCGCAGACGCGCCCGAGGTCGTTGCGCCCGAGGTCGACCAGCATCACGTGCTCGGCTCGCTCCTTGGGGTCGGCGAGCAGCTCCTGCGCGAGCCGGCGATCCTCCTCGGGGTCCGCGCCGCGGGGACGCGTACCGGCGATCGGCCGCGTGGCGACCCGCCGGCCGGAGACCGTGATCAGCGGCTCCGGGCTCGCGCCGGCGATCTCGAAGTCGCCGAAGTCCAGGAAGTACATGTACGGGCTGGGGTTGACCGCCCGCAGCCCCCGGTAGATCGAGAACGCCTCCACCGGCACCGGCGCCGACCAGCGTTGCGAGGGGACCACCTGATACGCGTCACCGGCGTAGATGTACTTCACGATCCGCGCCACCATCGCCTCGAAGCGCTCACGCGGCATGTTGGCTTCGAACTGCGGGATCTCGCGGTCGCGCTCGGGCGGTCGGCCGGGGCGGGGCACCGGGCCGGCCAGGCGCCAGCGCACCTCGGCGATCGTCTCGAGCGCCCGCTGGTAGGAGGACTCGAGATCCTCGTCGGCGTAGACGTTGGCCACCACCGACACCGTGTGCTTCAGGTGGTCGAAGGCGACCAGGCCGTCGGTCAGCATCAGCGCCAGGTCGGGAATCCCGAGGGCGTCGGGGTTGGGCTCGCCGAGCGGCTCGACGGTGCGGACCAGGTCGTAGGCGAACATGCCCACCGCCCCGCCGGCGAACGGCGGCAGCCCGGGCACTTCGGCGACCCGGAAGCGATCGAGCTCGCGGGCGGCCAGCTCGTAGGGATCGCCGGGATCCCCGAGCGACCAGCGCAGCACCTTGCGCGGCCGGTAGCCGATGAACGAGTACCGGCCGACCCGGCCCTGATCGGCCGATTCCAGCAGGAACGACGGTCCCGGCGGGCCCTCGAAGCCGGCCAGGCCGCGCAGCTTGAGAAACGCCGACACCGGCGTCTGGCAGTCGTCGATGAACGTCTCGCAGAGCGGGATCAGGTTGTGGTCGCGAGCCAGCTCGCGGACCGTCTCGAGCGAGGGGGTCGCGCTCGAGGCTCCCTGCTCAACGCTCGCGGCGGGCATCCAGAACACGCTCGGCGTCAGCGAGGACCAGATCCCGGCCGCGCAACAGGACCGCCAGGTGATAGATCAGGTCGGCGGCCTCCTCGCTCACGCGCTCGTCGGTTTCCTCGCGGGCGGCGCGGACGACCTCCTCGGCCTCCTCCTGCACCTTGGCCCCGGCCCGAGCCGGATCGTCCAGCAGCGCCGCCGTGTAGGAGCCCTCGGGACGGGAGCCGGCGCGGGCGGCGATCACGCGCTCGAGCATCGGCAGCGACTCATGGGGCGCGGCCGGATCGAGCTCGCCCCGGTGAAAGCAGCTGCGCTCGCCCGTGTGGCAGGCCGGGCCGGCCGGCTCCACCAGGGCCAGCAGCGCGTCGCCGTCACAGTCGTAGCGGATCGCCCTGAGCGCCAGCGTGTTGCCCGACGTCGCGCCCTTGTGCCAGAGCTCCTGGCGTGACCGGCTGAAGAAGTGGACCTCGCCGGTATCGCGGCTGCGCCGCAGGGACTCGGCGTTCATATAGGCGAGCGTGAGCACCTCGCCGGTGCGCCAGTCCTGCACCACGCACGGAACCAGCCCGCGCTCGTCGTAAGCCACCTCGGAGTCGTCCACCCCCGGGATTCTAAGTAGGGGGAATCGCCAAAGGCGATTCCCCGTACAACCGCACCCCGGGAGATTCGCCGCAGGCGAATCTCTTAAGGGAATCGGCGCAGCCGATTCCCCGGCAACCGCACCCCGGGGGAATCGGCGCCAGCCGATTCCCTTAAGGACATTCGGCTCTGCCGAATGTCCCCGGCTCTGCCGAATGTCCCCTATTCAATCCCGAGCCGGTCCAGCAGCCGTTCGTCGCCGCGCCAGTGGCGACGAACCCTGACCGACAGCTCGAGATGCACCTTCACGCCGAGCTCACGCTCGATCGCGCGCCGGGCGGCGACGCCGATCGACTTGATCATGCGGCCGCCGGCACCGATCAGGATCCCCTTCTGCGATTCGGTCTCGATCAGCACGACGGCCTCGATCCGCATCAGATCCGGCCTCGGCTGGGAGATCTCCTGGATCTCGATCTCCACCGCGTGGGGGACCTCCTCCCTGGTACGGGACAGGACCTGCTCGCGGACCAGTTCGGCCAGCCGCACGGTCTGGGACTGATCGGAGCTCTGGGCGCCCGAGAAGTAGAACGGCCCGGCGGGCAGCTGGCTGACCAGATGCTCGACCAGCGTCGGGACCCCGGCGCCGGTGCGGGCCGACACCGGGAAGATCTCCTCGGCCAGATCCAGCTCGGCGGCGGCGTGCAGGGTGGCCGCGGTCCGGGCCTGGTCGGCGCGATCGACCTTGTTGGCGGCGATCGTTACCGGCACCCGATCCCCACCCGCACCACGCAGCAGCTCGGCGATGAAACGGTCGCCGGGCCCCACCCCCTGCTCGGCGTTGATCACCAGCAGGCAGGCGTCGGCGTCGGCGAGCTCACGCTCGACGCGGTGCTGCATCCGCTCGGTCAGTGCATCCCGGGGGCGCTGAACGCCGGGGAGGTCGATCAGCACCAGCTGCCAGTCGGGGCCGGTGGCGACACCGCGGATCGCGCGGCGGGTGGTCTGGGGCTTGTCGGAGACGATCGCCACCTTGGCGCCGACGATCGCGTTGGCCAGCGTTGACTTGCCGACGTTGGGGCGCCCCGCCAGCGCGACGAAGCCTGAGCGCGTGGGCGGCGCTGGGTGGCCGGACGGGCTCAGTTCAGCCAACGCATCAGCTCGGCCTGCAGGGCCAGCATCTCGCCGTCGTCGCTCTCGTGATCCATGCCGCTGAGGTGCAGGGCGCCGTGGACCACCGCCTCCCGCAGATCCTCGGTGCGGGGCGGGCAGATCACGATGTCCCCGAGCTCCCGGGGGCCAGCGGTGACGCCGTCCTCGTCGACGCCGAAGGACAGCACGTCGGTGGCCTCGTCGACGTGGCGGTAGGTGCGATTGAGCTCACGGCTGCGATCCTCGCCGACGAACTCGATCGCGATGTGCCCCTCGTCGATGCCGGCCGAGGAGAGCGCGAGCGCGCACAGCTCCTCCAGCTCGACCGCCGTGGGGCCGTCCGAGGTGACCGCCTCGATGCCGATCACATCCACGTCGAGCACTTAGGCTCGCTTGCGCGCCCGCAGCTCGGGCGCCAGCCGCTGGGCGTGCTCGTTGTAGGCGGCGACGATCCGCCGCACGAGCTTGTGCCGGACGACGTCCTCCTCGCCGAAGCGCACGAACTCGATCCCCTCCACCTCGTTGAGGATCTCGGAGACCACGACCAACCCGGAATCGTGCTCGCGCGGGAGGTCGATCTGGGTGATGTCGCCGGTGATGACGACCTTGGAGTTGAAGCCCAGTCGGGTCAGGAACATCTTCATCTGCTCGGGGCTGGTGTTCTGCGCCTCGTCCAGGATGATGAAGCTGTCGTTGAGCGTGCGGCCGCGCATGAACGCCAGCGGCGCCACCTCGATCACCCCCCGCTCGAGGTGCTGGGAGACCCGCTCGGCCTCGAGCATGTCGTGCAGCGCGTCGAACAGGGGACGCAGGTAGGGATCGACCTTGGCCATCAGGTCGCCGGGCAGGAAGCCGAGCCGCTCCCCCGCCTCGACGGCAGGACGGGTGAGGATGATCCGGTTGACCTCGCGCCGGCTGAGCGCGGCCGCCGCCAGCGCCACGGCCAGGAACGTCTTGCCCGTGCCGGCCGGGCCGATCCCGAAGGTGATCGTGTTGGCGCGGATCGAGTCCACGTAGCGCTTCTGGTTGATCGTCTTGGGCGCGACCTTGGTGGCGCGATGACGCCACACCACGTCCTCGAGGATCTCCGATGGGGACTCGTGCTCGTCAAGCGCGCGGCTGACCGCCTCGATCGTCCCGGGAGCGATCTCGTGGCCCTGCTCGATCAGCTCCGACAGCTCTCGCACCACGGTGCCGGCGGCGTCCACCGAGGTCTCGTCGCCCTCCAGCGTGAGCACGTTGCCGCGCAGGAAGATGTCGCAGTCCAGATGCCCCTCGAGCGCACGCAGGACCGCGTCCTCGGATCCCGCCAGCTCGGCGGCGACTGCATTGTCGAGCTCGATCGCCCGGCGCACTAGGCGGTCCGCGCCCTCACGTCCCCAGCGCCTCACGGACGCGCGCCGAGGCGCGCTTGCCGTCGGCACGGCCCCCGGCTTTGGCCATCACGGCTTTCATCACCAGGCCCATGTCACGCGGGCCTGCCGCCCCGGTCTCGGAGATGGCGCTGGCGACGAGGGCATCGAGCTCGGCGTCACCGAGCTCGGCGGGGAGGTAGGCCTCGATCAACCTCGCCTCGGACTCCTCGGAGGCGGCCAGCTCGGGGCGAGCACCGTCGCGGAACTGCGAGGCGGCCTCGAGCCGGCGCTTGCGCTCACGCCGGAGCACCGCGAGCTCGTCGTCGCCGCCCTCCTTGGCCGCCTTCTGGAGCTCTGACAGCACCAACCGGAGCGCTCCGACGCGCTCCTTCTCGCCCGCCTTCATGGCGCTCGTTATGTCGGCCCTGACCTGCTCGGCAACCGTCATCCAAGCTTCAGGATAGCCCGCGCCGGCGCGGAAACCTCACAGCCTCTCGGCGCACGGCTCGCACCGGATCCCGTCCGCCTGCAGCTCGACGCAGCGGACGTCGAGCAGCTCGCCCTTCGGCGCCGCCCCGGGGGGCAGGTAGCAGCGGGTGTAGTCGGCCGTGTAGCCCGAGCACTGACGCTCGGCCACCTTGTCGACGAGCACGCGCTCGGGGCGCCCCAGCTTGGCGCTGCGATGGTGACGCGAACGAACCTCGGAGCGTCCACGCAGCAGCTGCGAGCGGCGCTTCTTCTCCTCCACCCCGACCACGTCGGGCAGCCGCTCGGCGACGGTGCCGGGCCGGGGGGAATACGGAAACACGTGCACGCGGGTGATGCCGGCCGTGTCGACCGCCTCCAGGGTGCGCTCAAACGCCGACTCATCCTCGGTCGGAAAACCGACGATCACGTCGGTGGTCAGGTTGACCCGCGGGAGAGCGGCGCGCAGGCGGGCGATCTGCTCGAGGTACTCGGCGGCGGTGTAGTGGCGGCCCATCGCCCGCAGGACCGCGTCGTCGCCCGACTGCATCGGAACGTGCAGGTGCGGGCAGACCTTGGGCTCCTCGACGAGCGCGCGCAGCAGCGAGTCCCTGACGTGGATCACCTCGACGCTGGACAGCCGCACGCGCTCGACCCCCGGCACGCGGGCGACCTTGGTCATCAGCTCGCCGAGCTCGAGGCCGCGTTCGGGGTCGCGGTAGTCACCGACGCTGATGCCGGTCATCACCATCTCAGGCTGGCCCTGGGCCACGCGCTCGGTGACCTCGCGCAGGACCGCGCCGGCCGGACGGGAGCGAGCGCCGCCGCGGACGGTCGGGATGATGCAGTAGGCGCAGTGGCAGTCACAGCCGTCCTGAACCTTCACGAAGCCGCGTGTCCGGTCCCCGGGCTCGGCCGCCACGGTCTGACGGCGCGCCAGCACGTCGTGCTCGAGGTCGGCGCAGCCCAAGCCGGCCTCGTGTCCGGCCATCGCGGCAGCGACCTGATCGGCGGTGCCGGGGAACACCTGCACGCGCGCGTCGATCTCATTGAAGCGGCCGGGGGCGAGGTTGACCGCGCAGCCGCCCACATAGACCTGCTCCGCGCTGCGCAGCGAGCGGCGCACCGACTGACGTGATTTGGACTCAGCCTCGCTGGTGATGCAGCAGGTGTTGATCACATGCAGCTGCGCCTCGTCGAGCGGAGCCTCGGTGTGCCCGGCGCCCAGCAGGGCACGACGGGCCAGCATCGCGTCCGCCTGGGAGACCTTGCAGCCGAGGAACTTGACCGCGAACGAGGCCACGCGATAAAGCTAGCGGGGAATCGGCAGCGCCGATTCCCCGCCGGCTCAACCTGCAGGTATGCCCACCCGGAGATTCGGCGCAGCCGAATCTCTCAAGTGAATCGGCGAAGCCGATTCACCCGCGTTCGGAGCGCCGTCGTACGCCTCGACCGTGCTTTGACGCCGCGGTGTCCTCGGGACGGCACGCCGAGAGAGGAGAGAGGGCTCTGTGGGTAGTCCAGCCCGAGGCTTGGGCCGCGGTGCGACGACGTCGAGGAGTAGGCCACCGAGAGTCACGCCGATCGCGAGTGGGTTGGGCAACTGTTCACCTCCTTCAGATCAGATGGGAACCGGCCACTGCCGAGTTCCGTTGAGCTTCGATCACAAGCGACGTGCATCATGATGCGCCACGGGCCTGGTCCCGTGATCGGCCCCATGGCCAAGATTCGCCTCGCGCTCGTTGTCCACACGCGACGTGCAGCGCGGTCCAGTCTCCGCTTGTACGGCGGCGGCGCTCGGCGAGTCCGCGGGCGGCGAAGGCCGCGGCCACCTCATTGGCCTCGGTGGTGAGCAGGCCGCTGAGGATGAGCTGGGGTGGAAGCTGACGCTGGGACGCGGCCCAAGCGCGCAGGGGCGGCGCGAGAACGTTTGCCGCCCCAAAATCGCATTCGGGGACCTGCTCGGATCGAAGATCGAATCGGCGCACCTCGATCGACACCCCGTTGGCGGCGGCGTTCTCTCGGGTGGCGGTGACCGCGGCGGGGTCGTTGTCGAGTCCGATCACGGGCCCCCAGCCGAGCCGGGCGGCGACGATCGCGAGCACTCCGGAGCCGCAGCCGAGGTCGGCAAACGCGCCGCGGGGCTCGGCCTCGAGCATCAGCTCCAGGCACAGGCGGGTGGTGGCGTGCGCTCCCGTCCCGAACGCCTGGCCGGGATCGATCACCACGTCGAGCTCGGTCTGGCCCACCGGTTCCCACGGCGGGCGAACGGTGAGCCGGTCGCCGAGTACCAGCGGCCGGTGAAAGCTGCGCCACCGCTGCCCCCAGTCGTCGGCGATCTCCCGTGTGCTGACCTGCACCAGTGCCCCGCCGGCCGCCGCCTCGAGGTCCGGCAGCGCCGGCAGCTCACCCGGCGCCCCGTAGACGGCGTACTCGATCACGCCGCCCTCGAGCTCGACCTCCTCCACCCCACTCGGGGCCAGCTCCAGGAGCTCCGCCAGCACTACTTCGGCCTGGTCGGCCCGGACGCGGACCGCCAGGCGCAGCACCGGCTCAGGCGCCGAACGCGCGCTTGAGCTTGCCGAACACGCCGTCTTCGGTGCGGAGGTTGTGCTCGGTCATGGAGTCGGCCAGCTGCTCGAGCAGCTCGCGCTGATGGTGCTTGAGGTGCTTGGGGATGACCACGTTGACCACCACCCGCAGGTCGCCGCGACGGCGTCCGCGGAGCGCCGGCATGCCCTCGCCGCGAATCGTGAGCGTCTCGTTGGGCTGCGTGCCGGCGGGGATCTCGAGCTGCTGCGAGCCGTCGATGGTGGGCACCTCGACCGTGGTGCCGAGCGCCGCCAGTGGCGCCGCCACGTCGACCACGGTCACGAGGTCGTCCTGATCGCGCAGGAAGCGCTGGTCCTCGCGGACCCGGATCTGGACGTAGAGGTCGCCGGCGGGGCCGCCGTGCTCGCCGGCGTGGCCGCGGCCGGTGATCCGGATCCGCTGCCCGTCCTCGATGCCAGCGGGCACATCGACCGAGACCTTCTTGCGCTCCACCTTGCGCCCCTGGCCGCGGCATTCCCGGCAGGGGCTCTTGGCCACCCGGCCGTCGCCGCCGCAGACGTCGCAGGCGGCGGCGCGCACCACCTGGCCAAACGGCGTGCGGGAGACGGCCCGGAGCTGGCCGGTGCCGCCGCAGCGCTCGCAGGTCTCGATCGGCGTGCCGGGCTCGGCGCCGTTGCCGCGGCAGTGCTCGCAGCGCGCGACGGCATCGAAGCTCACCTCCACGGCGGCACCGTGAGCGGCCTGCTGGAGGTCGATCTCGGCGCCGGCGGCGATGTCGCCGCCCTGGGCGGGACCGCCCGGCCGGCCGCCGCCGAAGGCGCTGCCAAACGCCCCGCCGCCGCCGAAGAACGCCTCGAAGATGTCCGAGACGGAGCCGAAGCCCTCGAAGTTGGGCGCGTAGCCGCCGCTGCGCAGGCCCTCTCGACCGTAGCGATCGTAGGTGGCCCGGCGGTCGGCGTCGGAGAGCACCTCGTAGGCCTCGGCGGCCTCCTTGAACTTGGTCTCGGCGTCGGGGTCGTGGCTGTTGACATCGGGGTGCAGCTCCCGGGCGAGCTTGCGGAACGCCTTCTTGATCTCGGCGTCACCGGCGTCACGGGAGACGCCGAGCACCTCGTAGTAGTCGCGTGGCATCTGTGAGGCGCTCATCTCATCGCTCGTCGTAGACGTCGACGACAAAGCTCGAGAGCTGGGAGGCGGCCTCGCGCACGGCGCGGATCGCCTGCCCGTAGTCCATTCGCAGCGGTCCGATCACCGACACCGCCCCGAGGCTGCGCTGAGGCAGGCCGTAGCTGGCGGCGACCAGCGCCAGCGAGCGAAACGCGGGCAGCTCGTTCTCGGCGCCGATCCGGACCGCCACGTCACGCGAGGTGACGGGCCGGCTCTCGGCCCCGATCCGGACCGCCACGTCACGCGGAGTGACGAGCGCGCTGCGCAGCACGCCGAGCAGCGCCACCCGGCGCTCGAGCATGTCCATCAGCTGGTTCAGCTCCGACACGTCGGCGAACCGCTCGAGCGTCAGCAGCTTGGCCGTGCCCTCCACGTACAGGGTCGCCTGCGCGGTCTCCTCGAGGTCGGTGAAGACGGGGGCCAGCGCGTCGAGGAACTCGGCCTCGGTCTGGGGCAGGGTGGGGTCGTGCAGGCGCTGATGCAGCATCCGCGCGCCCAGGCCGAGGCCGACCAGACGCTCATTGAGATAGCTCGCGGCCCAGTCCGAGAGCCCCGTGTCGACCGGCCGGGGAAAGGTGAACAGGCGCTTGCTGACGCCGCCGGTGGAGGTGATGACGACCGCCATCAGAACCTGGGGCTGGAGCGTCAGCACCTCGATGTGGCGGATCGTCGAGGTCTCGATCGGCGGCGCGGTGACGATCGCCAGCAGGTTGGTGACCTGCGACAGCGTCTCGGTGGTGACGCGCATCGCCTCGTCGAGCTCGCGCCGGACCAGCGACAGCGACAGCGGCGGCCCTGGCTGCTCAAGGGGGAGCAGCCGATCCACGAAGTAGCGGTAACCGGCCTCGGTGGGGACGCGCCCGGCGGAGGTGTGGGGATGGGCGAGCAGCCCCAGCTCCTCGAGGGTGGCGAGCTCGTGCCGGATCGTCGACGGGCCCCATTCGAACGTCGCGCTCAGGGCCTTGCTGCCCACGGGCGCGCCGAGCTCGAGGTATTCCTCGACGAGCCGGCGCAGAACCAGTTCCTGTCGATCGCTCAGCATGAGACTCAGATTGTAGGTAGGGCTGCGGGCAACCCTGGGCGCTGCGGCGGGGTCAGCCGAGGCTGACGTCGGCCTCGCCGTTGCGGATGATCCGCTTGCCCGCCTGCGTGGCCTCCGAGCCGATCGCCGCGTGGCCGTCGGTCACCTCGCCGACGGTGGCGGTGACCACGATCTCCTGCTCCATCAGGCCCAGGCCGCGGAACTGGACCGAGAGCCGCTGCAGCCGGTCGGGACCGCCCAGCGCTTCGGTGTGGGCGCGGGCCACCTGCGCCATCGTCCACAGCCCGTGCAGGATCCGACCGGGCAGGCCGACCTGCTGGGCGAACTGCTCGTCGATGTGAATCGGGTTGAAATCGCCCGAGGCGCCGGCGTAGCGGACCGTGAGGTAGCGGTCGGGGGTGACCCTGAGCTCGAACTCGTCGCCGGCGTTCATCAGGCGGAGCTCCGGACGATGTTGGTCCAGGTGCCGGTGCAGACGGTCTCGCCACGCTGGTTCTCCGAGACGGTCTCGAACACGTAGAACCCCATTCCGCCGCGCTCGGCGATGTCACCTATGGTCGCGGTGGTGGTGATCTCGTCGCCGGCCACGACCAGCGGGCCCCACCGGAACTCCTGGCCGCCGTGGACCATGTGGGCGAAGTCGAGGCCGACCTCGGGGTCGAACACCGGCGCGCTCGCGGCGGGCAGGGCGTAGACGACGGCGAACATCGGGGGGGCCACGACGTCGGCGTAGCCGGCCTGCCGGGCGGCCTCGGGGTCGAGATGGAGGGGGTTGGTCTCCCCGGTGGCGTAGGCGAACTCGCGGATCTTCTCGCGGCCGACCGCGTACACGGTGGGCGCGTAGGTCTTGCCGGCGGCTTGGGTGTCGATCGCCATCGGGGCGGTGCAGTCTATGGCGTGAGGGCCGGATCTGCCCGAGCGCCGGCCGCTGGCGGCCCTCGCGCCACGCGGCGGGCGCGTGGCTCGATCGGGGCGAATGCAGGGGGCGTGCATTTCTGCGCCCGATCGAGCTCCCGACCAGAGGCTTGCCGTGTGCGGCACGGGGGGTGGGCCGATCCCGACGCACCGTCCCAAACGCCGTGACCGGGCGCAAAAAGCACTACTACTGGCTAGATGATGACCGGCACCGCGCCGCCGTCGACCGACCACGCCGCGCCGGCGACGTTGGACGCCGCCTCCGAGCACAGGAACACGATCACGGCGGCGATCTCCTCGGCAGTGGCGAGGCGCTGGATCGGCAGCGCCGAGGCGGCCGCCTCCAGCACCTCGTCGCGGCTGCCTCCGCGCGCGGCGACGGTCTGGTCGACCAGGCCGCCGGGCTCCAGCCACAGCTCGCTGGCCACCGGCCCCGGCGCGACGGCGTTGACGAGCACGCCGTGGCGGGCGTAGACGTCGGCGTATGCGCGCGACAGCGACAGCTCCGCCGCCTTGGTCACCGAGTACGCGACGTTGCGCTGGCCGGGGCGCTTGCCCGAGGAGGAGCAGACGTTGACCACCCTCCCCCAGCCGCGCTCGGTCATTGCCGGGATGGCCGCGCGCATCAGCCGCATCGGCGCCATCACGTGGATCTCCCACTGCGCCTGCCACTCGGCGTCGTCGAGCTGCTCGAGCGCTCGGACGTTGCTGCGCCCGGCGTTGTTGACTACCGCGTCGAGGCGGCCGAAGCGGTCCAGACACGCCTGCACGGCCCGCTCGCCGGCGTCGGCGGCCGTCACGTCGAGGGCCAGCCAGTGCGCCCGATCGTCGTCGCCGCACTGCGCCGCCGCCGCCCGCAGCGCCTCCTCCCGGCGGCCCACGAGCAGCACCCGCGCGCCCTCGGCACGCAGCTTGACCGCGGCGGCCAGGCCGATCCCGCGCGAGCCGCCGGTGATGATGCAAGCGCGATCAAGCAGTCCAAGCTCCATGGCGACCATTCTGGCGTGCGCGAGCCGGTAGGGTCCGGTCGCAGGCATGAACCCGCTCGCTGCGGCCCTGTCCCCGGTACACCAGCAGTATCTGTTGGAGGCACGGCAGATGCAGGCGCTGTCGTTTGCGGCGCACATCCCGCTGGTGTGCTTCGGGATCGCCTTCCCCGCGATGGTGCTGTTCGCGGAGTGGCTGCACATGCGGACCGGCGACCCGCTGTACCGGACGCTGGCGCGGCGGTGGAGCCGAATCGTGCTGGCGCTGTTCGCGGTCGGGGTGATCACCGGCACGATCCTCAGCTTCGAGATGGGGCTGTTGTGGCCCAACTTCACGGCCACGTTCGGCAGCGTGTTCGGCCTCGGGTTCGCGATCGAGGGCTTCTCGTTCTTCATGGAGGCGATCTTCATCGGGATCTATGCCTACGGCTGGGACCGGCTCTCGCCGCGCCGGCATTTCCTCAGCGGGATCCCGATCGTGATCACCGGCTTCACCGGTTCGCTGATGGTGATCTCCGTCAATGCCTGGATGAACCATCCGGGCGGCTTTCGGCTGGTGGGCGGAAAGGTCGTCGACGTCAATCCGCTCGAGGCCCTGTTCGGCAACCCGTACCTGTGGTCCGAACTGCTCCACATGTACATCGCCGGCTACATGGTGACCGGGTTCCTGGTCGCGGGGGCCTACGCATTCGGCCGGCTGCGCCATCGGTGGGGGCGCTACGAGCGCGTGGCGCTGACGATTCCGCTCACGATCGCCTGCCTGGCGGCACCGGTCCAGGTCCTGGTGGGCGACTGGATCGCGCGTGACGTGGCCATCTCGCAGCCGGTCAAGCTGGCGGCGATCGAGGGGCTGTACAAGACGACCCGGGGCGCGCCCGAGCACGTCCTCGGCTGGTACACCAACGGCCAGGTCAAGTACGGGATCGAGATCCCCCACCTGCTGTCGCTGCTGGCCTTCCACAGCTGGAACGCGACGATCAAGGGGCTCGAAACGGTCCCCCCCGCTCAACGCCCGCCGGTCAACGTCGTCCGTTTCGCCTTCCAGACCATGGTCGGGATCGGCACGCTGCTGGCACTGCTGGGCGTCGTTTACGTGTTCGTGCGAATCCGCCGGCGCCGATTGCCGGTCTCGCCGTGGTTCTACCGGGCGGTGGTGGTGGCCGGTCCGGCGGCCACGGCAGCGCTGATCGCCGGCTGGGTGACCACCGAGGTGGGGCGCCAGCCGTGGGTGGTCTACCGGGTGATGCCGACGGTGGACGCGGTCACCGGCGCGGGCGGGATTCCGGTCGGCTACGGCGTCCTGGTCGTCACCTACGTGGGGGTGGCGGTCGCGGTGGCGTGGATCCTGCGGCGGCTGGCGCGAATCCCGCTGGAGTCGCCGGGCGCCGACGCTCCGCCCCCGTCCAGTGCCCAGCCGGCGTAGGCGCTCGGGCGATGCTCGAAACCCTCCCTCTGGTGTTCGTGCTGGCCGGTCTGGTGCTCTACGCCGTGCTGGCCGGTGCCGACTTCGGCGCCGGCGTATGGCAGCTCCTGGCGGGCGGCGGCGAGCGGGGCGCGCGTCTTCGCGACCACGCCCACCACTCGATGGGCCCGGTGTGGGAGGCCAACCACGTCTGGCTGATCTTCGTGCTCACCGTGACCTGGACCGCGTACCCGACGTTCTTCGGCTCGGTCGCGTCGACCCTGGCGGTCGCGTTCTTCATCGCCACTCTGGGGATCATCCTGCGCGGCGCGAGTTACGCGCTGCGTTCCGCCGCCTCCGGGCGCCGCCAGCTGCGGGTCGTGGACTCCGCGTTCGCGGTCGCATCGCTGGTGACGCCGTTCGCGCTCGGGGCCGCGGTCGGCGGTATCGCCTCCGAGCGAGTCCCGGTCGGCAACGCCGCGGGCCACCTGTTGTCCAGCTGGCTGAATCCGATCTCGATCCTGATCGGGGTGCTGGCGGTCGCCTTCTCGGCCTACCTCGCCGCCGTCTATCTGGCCGCCGATGCCGCCCGCCTGGGCGAGCAGGACCTGCAAGACGCGTTTCGACGGCGGGCGCTCGGCACCGGACTGGTCACCGGCGCGATCGCCCTGGCCGGGCTGGTGGTGTTGCACGGCGACGCCCACTCGCTGTTCGAGGGCCTGTTCAGGGGTGCCGCGCTGGCCACCTTGATCTTGTCGGTGCTGGCCGGAGGAGCCACGCTGGCATTGGTGCGGGCGCAGCGGTTCGAGGTGGCCCGGTACACCGCCGCGCTGGCGGTGGCGGCGGTGATCGGCGGATGGGCCTTCGCCCGCTACCCGACGTTGCTGCCAGGGCTCACCGTGCATCAGGCGGCCGCTTCGCACGACACGCTGGTGACGCTGGTGGTGGCGGTGCTGGCCGGTGGCGCGATCCTGTTCCCGTCGCTCGCGCTGCTGTTCGCACTCACTCTCGGGGGCCGGCTGAGTCCGGAGCATGCGGCGGCCGGCGCTGAGCCGAAGCCGGAGTCCCCACCCCCGGCGGCCGTCGTCCGGGACCTGCTCGGGGCGGGCCGGACGGCGCTGAGGACGCGGCTGGCGGCCGCGCTGCTGATCGTCGGCGTTGGGCTGTTGAACGGGGCGGATGCGCCGTGGGCCCACATCGTCGGGGTGGCGAGCCTGTTCGCATTCATGATCGTCGCGTTCGCGGGGATCGTGCCGGGGGCGCTGGCCGACGACCAGTCGGCCCCCTGAACACGGGGATCCTCGCGCCCGCCGGCGGGACCCGTCCCGAGCCGAGTTTGATTTGCGGAGGACCGCGCCGCGCGCTAGCCTCGAGGGGCATGAGCAGGCCAGGTGATTTGAGGGCATCCGATGCGGACCGCGATCGAATCGTCGAGCGCCTGCACAAGGCGGCGACCGAGGGTCGGATCGCCGCCGAAGAGCTCGAGCAGCGCGTCACCACGGCGCTGCGGGCGCGCACCTACAGCGAGCTGGAGAGAACCGTCTCGGATCTGCCCGTCCGACGGGAAGGGCGCGCGCCGGTGCGCCGCTCGAGCGCCGGATGGGCGCTGTCGGCGATACGGGCCAATCCGATGCTGCTGCTGTTCGTGATCCCGGCCCTGGCCGTCACCGCGGCGATGCTCCTGGCCGCAACGATCGTCTGGGGCGTGCTGATGATCGTGATAATGGTCATGGGCGGTCATTCCCGCCGGCCTCACCCGCCGTGGATGTACACGCGCCATCGCCGGCCGCTGCCGTCTCGTCGCGGCCCCGGCAGCTACTGGGCCTGAGTCCCGGGCCGGTCGGCCGCCCAGGGCCCACCGCCGGTCGGCCTTGACTGCTCAGCCCCGGCGCAGCCGGTAGACCACGCCTTCCATCTCGAACGGGCGGCCGTTGACGGTGCGGCGGTGAACGTAGCGCCGGCGATCCAGCTCCTGCGCTCGGACCGCCGGATCGCCAAGCTGCTGCGCCCAGAAGGCCGGCGTCACGACGTCCGGGGCGCCGAGATCGGGCTGGTAGATGTAGGCGACCAGCGCGTCGGGCGCCAGCACCCGGGCCGCCGCCACGAGCGCGGCCGGTGGCAGCTGCTGCTTCCCGTCCCCGACCGGCGCGACGCAGGTCAGCGCGTTGACAGCGCCGTCGGCGAGCTGCGCCCGCTGCCGGGGCGAGAGCTCGAGCAGGTCGAGCACCAGGTAGGAGTCATAGAGGCCGGGACGGTCGCGCAGCGCCGCCGTCCGGGCCGCGGGCACGATGTCGGTGCCGATCACCGCCCGCAGGCCCTGTGCCGCCAACGCCTCCCCCGAAACCCCATTCCCGGCCGCGATGTCCAGCGCGCGCACCTGGCCGCGATCCCAGCCGACGGCGTCGACCGCTTCGGCCAGCATCGCCGCGATCGTCGCCGGGGAGCGGCATTGCAGCCGCTCCTGCA
Source organism: uncultured Solirubrobacterales bacterium (assembly GCA_963792735.1). Lineage (GTDB taxonomy): Bacteria > Actinomycetota > Thermoleophilia > Solirubrobacterales > Solirubrobacteraceae > Palsa-465. Next base: position 189,336 of record CAWBXK010000004.1, read on the forward strand.
CGATCGCCTCGTACACCCCCGGCAGCGAGTAGAGGCGCTCGTAGTCGTGCAGGCGCAGCTCCTCGACGGTGCCGTCGTCGAAGCGGACCCGGATCAGCTCCTGCCCGATCTCCGGGTCGTCCTGTTCGGCGAGCTCGGCCGTGAGACCGGGCCCCGCGGTCAAGGCGCCGTGCTGGTCGAACCCACGCCGCTGCTGCCCATCAGCCCTTCTCCCCGAGTTCCAGCACGGCGAGGAACGCCTCCTGGGGCACCTCGATCCGCCCGACCTGCTTCATCCGCTGCTTGCCCTTCTTCTGCTGCTCGAGCAGCTTGCGCTTGCGGGAGATGTCGCCGCCGTAGCATTTCGCGATCACGTCCTTGCGGTAGGCCTTGATCGTCTCCCGGGCCACGATCCGGGAGCCGATCGCCGCCTGGATCGGGACGTCGTACTGCTGGCGCGGGATCTTCTCACGCAGCTTCTCGACCAGCGTGCGTCCCGACGCCTGGGCCTTGGAACGGTGCACCAGCATTGACAGCGCGTCGATCGGGTCCCCCGCGAGCAGGATGTCCAGCTTGACGAGGTCGGACTCCCGCAGCCCGATCAGCTCGTAGTCGAGCGACGCGTAGCCGCGGGTGCGCGACTTCAGCTGATCGAAGAAGTCGAGCACGATCTCGGCCAGCGGCAGGTCGTAGGTGAGCTGGACGCGCTCGGCCGAGAGGTAGTGCATCCCGGAGTGCTCACCGCGCCGCTCCTGGCACAACTCCATGATCTGCCCCACGAACTCCTTGGGGGAGAGAATCGAGGCGCGGATGAACGGCTCCCGGACGGCGGCCACGCGGGACGGGTCGGGCATGTCGTTGGGGCTGTGGACCGGCAGCACGGTGCCGTCGGTCAGCGTCACCTCGTACTCGACGCTCGGCATCGTGGCGAGCAGCTCGAGGTCGTACTCGCGCTCCAGCCGCTCGCGGACGATGTCCATGTGCAGCAGGCCGAGGAAGCCGCAGCGGAATCCGAATCCGAGCGCCTCGGAGGTCTCGGGCTCCCAGCTCAGCGCCGCGTCGTTGAGCGTCAGCTTCTCCAGCGCGTCACGCAGATCGGGATAGGCGTCGGAGTCGATCGGGAACAGGCCGCAGAACACCATCGGCTTGACCTCCCGGTAGCCGGGCAGCGGCTCGGTGGCGGCACCGGCCTTGGTCGTCAGCGTGTCGCCCACGCGCAGCCGGGTGACGTCCTTGACGCCGGTGATCAGGTATCCCACCTCGCCGGCGTGCAGCGCCTGGGCCGGGGTCATCTGCGGCGTGAAGAAGCCGATGTCGTCGATCTCGGCCTCGGTCCCCGACTGCATCGCGCGGATCGCCTCGCCCTTGGTGAAGGTGCCGTCGACCACCCGGATGTAGGCGATAACGCCGCGGTACTGGTCGAACTCCGAGTCGAAGATCAGGGCCCGCGGCGGAGCGTCGGGATCGCCGCTGGGGGGTGGGACGCGGGCGATCAGCTCGTCGAGCACCTCGCTGACACCCTCGCCGGTCTTGGCGCTGATCCGCAGGACCGCGTCGCCGGGCTCCCCGAGCAGGTCGGCGACCTCCTCGGCGACCCGTTCGGGCTCAGCCCCCGGAAGATCGACCTTGTTCAGGCACGGGATCAGCTCGAGCCCCGACTCCACCGCCAGATAGGTGTTGGCGACCGTCTGGGCCTCCACGCCCTGGGAGGCGTCGACGACCAGCAGCGCCCCCTCGCACGCCGCCAGCGAGCGCGAGACCTCGTAGGTGAAGTCGACGTGGCCGGGCGTGTCGATCAGCTGCAGCTGGTAGGTCTGGCCGTCATGCGGGGACTCGTAGAACACCCGGACCGCCTGGGCCTTGATGGTGATCCCGCGCTCGCGCTCGAGGTCCATCGAATCCAGCACCTGGGCGCGCATCGCGCGCGGGTCGACGGTGTGGGTCAGCTCGAGGATGCGGTCGGCCAGCGTCGACTTGCCGTGGTCGATGTGGGCGATGATCGAGAAGTTACGGATATGAGCCTGGTCAGCCATGCCACCGTCTAGGTTAGAAGCGAGCTGAAGGCGCGACGGGACCTCGTGCTATCGAGCATCTGCCATGGGCCCGCGCAGACGCCCGACGATCAGGCTCTGGATCTGCCGCGCCTCGGGAACTCGCATCAGCAGTACCAGGCGGGCGTACAACGCCCCGGCGGCAGTGACGGCGATCCCCACCGAGACGATCTGCGCGAACAGGGACGTGCTCAGCACGCTGTCCAAGCCCTTCCAGATCAGATAACCGACGGCGGTGACGATCGCCGTGGCGACGAGGATCCGCACCGTGACCATCAGCGTCTGCGCTCCTTCCAGTCGACCGTTGAAACCGGTGCGCAGACGGCGCACCTGCAGCCAGGTCATGACGACGTTGGCCGCCACGGTGCCGATCACCAGGCCGGCGATGCCGAACGGCTTGTAGAGCGCGAGCGACACGATGATGTCGACCACCATGTTCATCGCGGCCAGCCCGGTCGGGATCCACGGCCGCTTGAGCGCGAAGAACGTGCGGCCGAGAAGCAGGTTGACCCCCGCGAACGGAAGGCTGAAGGCGAACCAGAACAGCGCTGTGGCGACCAGGTGGGTGGAGAAGGCGTGAAACTCGCCGCGCTGGTAGACGAGCCGAGTGATCGGGAGCGCGAGCACCGCCATCAGCGCCGCCGACGGGATCAGCAGCAGGTTGATCTGGCGGATGCCATTGCCGAGGGTCTGGCGCATGCCGACGACGTCACGCCGGACGGCGAGCCGGCTCATGGTCGGGAACAGCACGGTGGCGACGGCGACGCTGAAGATGCCCTGGGGCAGCATGTAGATCCGGAAGGCGTCGTTGATCGCGCTCGGGGCGTGGTAGGAGACCAGCGTGCCCAGACCGGCGTTGAGGAAGACGTCGAGGTTGATGATGCCGATGCTCATCGTCACGGGCAGGAACAGGAGCAGCACCTGCCGGACGCGTGCGTCACGCCAGTTCAGGGTGAACGAGAGCCGGAAGTCGATCTTCCGCAGCGCCGAGGCGATCATCAGCAGCTGCACGACCGTGGCCACCAGCCACGCGATCGCGTAGGCGTAGACGGCGTCCTGGCCGTGGAACTGCGCGTGCAGGACGACCAGCAGCACGATGATCACCACGTTCCAGACCGCCGGCGCCAGGGCGGCGACCGAGAACTCGTCGTAGGACTGCAGGATTCCCACCAGCAGGCCGGTGATGCTCAGCAGCAGCACCACCGGGAACAGCACTCGGGACAGTCCCGCCGTCAGCGTCGTCGCGGAGGGGCTGAGCGTGCCGGTGAACAGGGGCATGATCACGTCCGCGACCCCCATCCAGATCAGCGTCAGGGCTCCCAGCCCAACCAGGATCAGCCAGAACAGCTCAGAGGCGAGCTTGAACGCCTCCCGCTTGCGCCCCTCGTGCATGAGCTCGGTGAACACCGGCACGAACGCGGCGGACAGCGCCGCCTGGGAGAACAGGTTGCTGAACAGGTTGGGAACCTGGGAGGCGACGGTGAACGCCGAGGCGGCGGCGGTGGTGCCGAAGAAGCTGGCCTGAACGATCTCGCGGCCCAGACCGGCGATCCGCGAAAGCGCCGTGGCGAGTGCGAAGATGGCTGTGCTCAGAGCGATCCGGCGGCGCGGTGGCAGCGGCGCCGACAGGCCCGACTCGGGCCCGCCGGGTCCGGTTGGAGTGCTCTCGACGGACACGAGCGCGCTATAGTACGCGCCGCGCCGCGGGTCTCCGCGGCACTGCTGCCATGGCCAACATTCACTCCCAGAAGAAGCGCATTCTGCGCGCTGAACGTGAGCGTCTCGAGAACCGTCGCTACACGTCGTCGATAAAGACGTATTTCCGCCGCCTCGAGCGGGCGCTGGCCGACGGGGACGCCGACGTCGCCGACGCCGAGCACAAGGTGCTCGTGCAGACGATCGACAAGGCCGTCAAGCGGGGCGCGCTGCACCGCAACAGCGGCGCCCGCAAGAAGTCCCGCGCGGCCCGGCTGCGTCGCGGAACCTAGTCGGCGAGCTCGTTCCCTCCGCGGGCCGACTCCGTGACGGTCGATCCCGATGAGGTCAGGTTCGAGCTGGAGCGCCTGTCGGTCGGCGAGCCCGGCCGCCTCGAGCTCACCGGCCGCTGGTTCGGCATCCGGGGACGGAGGTTCGTCCGCCCCACGCTGTTGCTGACGCTCCCCGGCGACGACGCCGAACGCCGTTCGCTGGCCGATCTCGAGCACAAGCCCTGGGCCGCCGAGGAGGGCGAGGCGTGGACCGCGGCGTTTCCGGTCGACGCCGGGTTGAGACCCGAGGCGGCGGCGTCGATCGAGCTCTCGGTGGCGCCCGACATCACCGTCAGGCTCGCGCCCGGCGGCAGGCCGCGCAGGCGCCGGGCGGGCGGGCCAGAGCCGATCGCCGAGCCGCGCCGTCGGGAACGGAGCCAGCGCGTCGCCGGCGACGCGGTCGGAGAGCGCGAGCGGATCCGGCGCCAGGAGCTGATGGCGGACCGCGACCGCGTGATCGAAGAGCGAGATCAGGCGATGGCGGAGCGAGACCAGGCGATCGCGATGCGCGACCGCAGGCGCGCGGAGCGCGACCGGGCGATTCGCGCCGGCGCTCGGGCCGAGAGCTCGTTGCGTGAGCGGGTGGCCGAGCTGGAGGCCGCGAACCAGGCGCTGGCGGACGCACGCGCCGAGTCAGCGCGCCTACGGGCGCAGCTCGCCGCGGCGAACGAGCCGCGGCCTGTCTCGGGCGAGCCACGGCCCGTCTCGGGCGAGCCGCGGCGTGTCCCGGGCGAGCCACGGCCCGTCCAGGGCGAGCCGCGGCGTGTCCCGGGCGAGCCGCGGCCTGCGCACGGTGAGCCGCGGGCGGTCGCGGCCCGCGCGGACTCGGTGAGGGAGCCGGCGTCCGGCGCTCGCGCCGAGAGCCCGGGGCGGGCCGAGTCGCCGTACTCCGAGCGACCGCGGAACCCGTCGCTGCGATTGCGGGCCAATTGGTTCGTGCGCCTGCTCACGGTTCTGGTGATCCTCGGCGTGATCGCCGCGATCCTGCTCGTGGTGCGTACGACGATCGCGCCGTGAGGGTCGGGCCCGAGTTGGCCGCTCAGACCGCGATGCGACCGATCGCGATCAGCGCGGCGGTGTCCTCGCCGGCTCCTCCGGCGCTGCCCCCCCGAGACGCAAGCTCCAAGTCGGCGATCTCACAGGTGGCCCGGCGCAGCCGCTCGCTGCCCCCGCGGCGCGCATCCGCGATCAGCCGGTCGGCCGCGCGGGACGGCATCCGCAGCCTGCGCTTGACCTGCGCCGGCGGCTCGCCTGCGTCGAGCGCGACCGCCACATCGTGAGCCAGCCGCACCCGCTGAGAGATCCAGTAGAGCAGTCCGGAGACGCGCTCCCCCTGGTCGCGCAGCGCCAGATACGCACGAACCGCGGCCGGCGCGTCGCCGGCCACGAGCGCATCCGCGACCGCCCACGCCTTGCGCTCGGCCGAGGGCGCGGTCAGCTCGTCGATCGCCGCAGCGTCGAGGCGCACGCCCTCCTGCACGCCGAGGGCCAGCTTCTCAAGCTCACGCAGCAACCGCTGCTGGCGCTCGCCCACATGCCGGATCAGGGCCCGAGCGGCGTCGGGCTCGAGCTCGATCCCGAGCTCGGCCGCCCGCGCCAGCACCCACTTGGGTAGCTCCCACGGCTTCACCCCGTCCTCGGCGTCGATGTCGCCCTCGGCCGCACGGACGGCCGCGCGCAGGCGTTCCGGGGCGCGGTTGCGGCTGTCCTCCCGAGCGAAGAACGCCACTGTCGTCTCGGGGGCGATCGAGGCCAACGCGCCCTCCAGCGCGTCGAGATCCTTATCCTTCCACCGCTCCACACCATCCGCCACAATGAAGCGCCGGCCGAGCGCGAGCGTCATCGCGCTGAGGGCCGCGGCGACGGCATCCGGGTTGGCGCTCTCCCCCTCGAACAGCTCGATGCCCTCGGCCCCGCTGAGCGATTCCGCCAGCGAGCGCAGACGGGCGCGGCGCTCGGCGATCCGGCCGTGATCGTCGCCGTGAATCAGGTAGGCCGGCTTGAACGTGGGCACAGGGCGAGTTTAGGACCGCCGCCGACGCCTCAACGCTCGGACGGCAAGTCGGGCGCGCGGGCCAATTCGAGCGCCCGGCGCACCGCCCGGCGCGGCGTATCCGCCACCTCGACACCCTCGATCGACCACGTGTCGAACCCGACCACCGGCACCCCGGTGGCCAGCGCGAGCGCGATCTCCGACAACGTCCCGTAGGCCCCACCGACCGCCAGCACGACGTCGGCGGCCCGGACGATCAGTCCGTTTCGCAGCTCGCCGAGGCCGGTCGGCAGGGCCACATCCACCCACGGGTTCGCGTCAGCGCGGTCCGAGCCCGGCAGAAACGCCACCACCAGACCGCCGGCCGCGTCAGCGCCGCGGCTGGCGGCCGCCATCACGCCACCGCCGCCCCCGTTGACCACGATCGCCCCCGCGCGAGCCAGCTCTCCGCCGACCTCCTCAGCGGCCTGCTCCTGCGCCGCGGTCGGTTTGCCGGCGCCCACCACCGCCACGTACGGGGCCGTCCCGGACAGCACTACCGGACGACGATGTTGACCAGCTTGTCGGGCACGACGACCACCTTGATCACCTCGTGGCCGTCGAGGTGGGTCCGAACCCCGCGCGCGGCCAGACACAACTGCTCGAGCTCGTCACGCGCAGAGCCGGTGCTGGCGGTGACCCGGTCACGCACCTTGCCGTTGACCTGGCAGACCAGCTCGAACGTGTCAGCCTGGAGCATGGCCGGATCCGCGGCCGGCCAGGGCTCCTCCCACACCCGGCGGCCGGTCAGCCGCTCGTAGACCTCGGCGCCGACATGCGGCGCGAACGGGAACAGCAGCGAAGCGGCGGTCGCCACCGCGAAACGGCGGGCCTCCCGGTCGGCGTCGGGATGGCGATAGATCTCGTTGACCAGTTCCATGACCGCGGCGATCGCCGTGTTGAACTGAAATCTGCCGTGCATGTCCCCGGTGACCTTCTCGATCGCCCAGTTGGCCTTGCGAACCAGGATGAGCGCGTCTCCGGCGGGCTCGGTGGGTGGCTGCACCGGTCCGGGCCCTGCTTCTCCGAGTGTGTCGCCGAGCCGCCAGAGGCGACTGAGGAACCGATGAACTCCCTCCAGGCCGCTGTCTGACCAGGCGGCGTCCTGGTCGGGCGGACCCATGAACAGGACGTAGCAGCGGGCCGCGTCGGCGCCGAAGCGCTCGACGATGTAGCTGGGAGCGACGACGTTGCCCTTCGAGCTCGACATCTTGTTGCCGTCCGGGCCGAGGATCATCCCCTGCGTGAACAGGGCCTGAAACGGCTCCTGGACATCGACGAGCTCCATGTCGGCCAGCGCCTTGACGAAGAAGCGGGCATACATCAGGTGCAGGATCGCGTGCTCCACCCCGCCGATGTACTGGTCGACCGGCATCCACGAGGCGAGCACCCGGCGGTCCCACGGCGCCTGATCGTTGCGGGCGTCGCAGTAGCGCAGGAAGTACCAGCTGGAGTCGACGAACGTGTCCATCGTGTCGGTCTCACGCCTGGCCGGGCCGCCGCACTTCGGGCAGGTGGTGTTCACCCAGTCCTCGGCCGCGGCCAGCGGGGAGCGCCCGCGCGGCTGGTAGTCCTCGATCTCAGGCAGGATCACCGGCAGGTCGGCGTCGGGGACCGGCACGAGCCCGTCCGTATCGCAGTAGACGACGGGTATCGGGCAGCCCCAGTAGCGCTGGCGCGACAGGCCCCAGTCACGCAGGCGGAAGTTGACCGAGGCGTGACCGACACCTTCGGCCTGGAGCCAGGCGACGATCGCCTCCTGCCCGGCGACGGCGTCCATGCCGCTGAACCGACCCGAGTTGATCAGCCGCTCGTCGTCGGTGTGCGCGGTGAACGCCTGCTCGCCCACCGGCGCCTCCCCATCGGCGGGGGCGACGACGGCACGGATCGGCAGATCGCACGCGACCGCGAAGTCGTAGTCGCGCTGATCGTGGGCGGGTACCCCCATCACCGCCCCGGTGCCGTACTCCATCAGAACGTAGTCGGCGACGAACATCGGGATCTGCTCACCGTTGACCGGGTTGGTGACCGTACGCCCGAGCGGAGCGCCAGTCTTGGGCTTGTCGATGGCGGCGCGATCCTCTCCCGGGCTGCCCAGCACCCGATTGACGTAGTCGTGGACCTGGGCCTCGTGCTCGGTTCCGGCCACCAACTTGAACACGTCCGGGTGCTCTGGCGCCATCACGAAGAAGGTCGCGCCGAACAGCGTGTCGGGCCGGGTGGTGAAGACGGGATAGTCGACGTCGAGCTCCTCACAGCGGAACGTGACCTCCGCCCCGTAGCTGCGTCCGATCCAGTTGCGCTGCATCGCCTTGACGTGCTCGGGCCAGTCGATCGAGCTCAGATCATCGAGCAGCCGGTCGGCGTACTCGGTGATCCGGAAGAACCACTGCTCCAACTGACGGACCTCGACCAGGTTTCCGCACCGCTCGCAGCGGCCGTCGATGACCTGCTCGTTGGCCAGCACCGTCTGGTCGAAGGGGCACCACTTGACGGCCGCCTCCTTGCGATAGGCGAGTCCGCGCTCCAGAAAGCGCAGGAAGATCCATTGCGTCCAGCGGTAATAGCTCGGCTCGTGCGTGGCGATCTCGCGTGACCAGTCGATCGAGATCCCCCAGCGGTGAAACCAGTGGCGATATGCCTCGATCGACCGGTTCGTGGCCTCGCGAGGGTGCACCCCGGTCTTGATCGCGTTGTTCTCCGCCGGCAATCCGAACGCGTCATAGCCCATCGGGTGCAGCACACGATGTCCGGTGCGGCGGTGGAAATGGGCTATCGCGTCGCCCAGGGCGTAGTTCTTGAGATGACCGATGTGCGGCTCGCCGCTCGGATACGGGAGCATCTCGAGCACATATGACTTCGGCGCCAGCCCGGAGGCGGCGGCGTCCACGTCGTTGGCAACCTCCCAGGTGCCCTCGCGGGCCCAGAGCTCCTGCCAACGGGGCTCGATCTGCTTGGGGTCGTAACGTCGCGGCGTCATATCCTCGCCGGAGGTTACTTACGTGCGCGCCGTCGGCCGCGTGATCGCCGGACACCGGCGACGCGGTCCCGCGACGCATTTGTTGCGGTCGGTTTGCCCGCGCGCTTTACCATGGCGCCGTGCCCGAGAAACCGCCGGCGGCCAAACAGGCCGCAAAGACCCGCACCAGCCGTGGCTCCGCGGCTGACAGCGTGGCGTCGATCATCGCCGCCGCCGAGGATGCGGCGGAGCGCATCACCCGCGAGACCGAGGACCGGGCCAGCGCCCGCATCGCCGAGGCCCAGCGCGCGGCGGACTATCGGGTGCAGGCCGCCGAGGAGGAGGCGGCCGAGATTCTGACTGCCGCCCGGCTGGAGGGCGACCAGCTGCGGCGCGAGGGTCGAGAGGCGGCTGAGCAGGCCAAGACCACCGCCACCAGCGAGGCGCTCACGATCATCGGCAATGCCCAGCAGAACGCCGATGAGACGCTCGAGCAGGCGACCGGAGCGGCTGCGACCAGCCAGCGCGAGGCCGAGCGCTACGCCCGCGAGCTGATGACCGAGGCCCGCACGACCGCCGACGATGTGCGCAAGGAGGGGCTGGAGCTGGTGGCCAACCTGCGTCAGATGGGCGATTCGCTGCGCGCCAACGCCGAACGGATCCTGCGTGACGTGCAGAGTGTGCACTCGCAGATGGTGGCGCGGATCGAGCGGGCCGAGGGCGAAGGCGCACGGCGGGCCGCCCCGGCGCCCCGGCGCCAGCGGGCCGACGGGACGTGGGCCGGCGCGCGGGCCACGTTCGAGTCTTCCGACGGCGACGACGCGCCTGACGTGCCGGAGTTCATTCCGCCCCGCTGATCGGGGTTCGGCCCGGAGCTGCATCCACCCCGCAGCTCACAGCCGGCATGCATTACCCTTGCTGATGGCTTCGACTTCGAAGGGGCTATAGCTCAGCTGGGAGAGCGTCGCGCTGGCAGCGCGAAGGTCGTCGGTTCGAGCCCGACTAGCTCCACTTCAACCAACGGCCCCGGTTGACTGCGGCCGATCTCTAGGGCGCATCCTGCTTAGCTGCCTCCAGCGCCGCCGGGGGATCGAGCGCCTGATTGCCCTGCACCAGCTGCAGCGCTCGGTCGGCCAGCTCGGCCGCCTGCGCCCCGCCGACCTCCTCGTCGCGGAGGGCCAGCGCCAGCAGCACCTGGCGCATCAGCTCTGAGTTCTGCAGGTCGGGCGGCGGCCCGGCCGGCGGCAGCGAACGGGTCCCGGCCAACAGCCGCGCCGCGCCGGTCCCGCCGCCACCGAACAGCCGCCCCCCGGGGTGCTTGTCCGGGATGGTGACGGCGATCGCGCCCGTGGCGGGATTCACCACGTTGATCTTGCTGCGCAGGCCAACCCGCTCGAGCGCCAGCCGGTAGCCGGACAGGCGCAGGTAGCCGAGCTGGGCCGCCAGCTGGGTGAACGACGCGAGCTCGGCCTCGTCCTTGAGCTTGCGATGGTGCAGGGAGACCTGGGTTCCTGCGTCGGGGAGCGCCGGGTCCGGGTCTGGGGCCACCAGCAGGAACGCCTGCGGGCCCAGCCGCCCCGCCCCCACTCCAGCCAGGTCGGCTACGAGCTGGTAGCCGCCCAGCCCGAGCGCTCCGACGATCCCCGGCGGGAGCGGGTGGGTGGCCAGGTGTCCAGGTGGGTGGGTCATCGCGGTCGGTCCGGTGCCTAGTTGTCCAGCAAGCCGCCGACCATGCTCAACAGGCCACCGCCTTCGCGCTGGGCGTTGCCGCCGGCGCCCTCGCTGACCTGGGGATGGAAGTACGCGCTCTGGAGGCCGACCCGCCCGGGACCGGTGAAGCGATTGAACACGAGGTTGCCGGCGCCGCCCCCCAGGAGGCCCGTCTTGAAGCCGTACACCTCCTGGGACATCTGGACGGAGTGGTCACGGTAGACCCAGCCACCGGGCTCGATGTCGATCGACTCGCCCGCCTCCAGCACCTTCTCGAAGACGTTGCCGTAGCCGTGGACCCAGACAACCCCCTCCTGATCGGCAGCGTAGAACTCGTCGATGAAGAAGCCACCGCCGTACATCATGTTGGCAAAGCCCTTGATCCGGCTGTAGTCGTACTGGACGTTGCCGGTTGCGGCGAGGAACTGATGCTCGCGCACGACGATCCCGTGCCCGGCGGGCAGGTGCAGCGCCACGATGTGGCCCGGGGAGTCACGGCTGAAGGCGATTTCGCCCGCCGACTGCGCCTCGATCAACAGCAGCGGCATGCCGCCGAACACCCGCCGCTTCAGGCCCTTCTTGAGGGGGTGCAGTCCGACCTGCATGGTGGGGTACTTCCACAGCAGCACGTGGTGCTCGAAGTAGACCGGGACCTGTCCGTCCAGGGCCATGTGCAGCACCGGCACCAGCTCGCCCTCGAGCCGGTAGTTCAGGCCGGGCGCGGTGCCCTGCAGGATCTGAGTCGGAAGGAGCGTCGGGGCGGCGGGCATTGGCTCTCCTGGGTCGCGATTCTCGATGCAACGTCGGGCAGCAAGCGCCGGCTGCCCCCGGTGTGTGGCCCAGACGGTACCTCACCGGCTCATGAATCGGGCGATAATCGCCACTGTGGCTCTGATCTACGTAACCGGTCACCGCAACCCGGACACCGACTCGATCGCCTCGGCGATCGGCTACTCCGAGCTCAAGAACCGGCTCGACCCGCGCAACGACTATCTCGCCGTGCGGCTGGGGGATTGCAACGCGCAGACGCGGTGGCTGCTCGAGCGAAGCGGCGCGCAGGAGCCGGCCTTCATCCCGCACGTGATGCCGCGTGCCCGCGACGTGATGCAGACGAATTTCCCCATCACCGCCCAGGACGCGCCGCTGCGCGAGGCCGGCCTGGCGATGGGCAAGGCCGACCTGGAGCTCGTACCGATCGTCGACCGGGACGGAGAGCTGACCGGGATCCTCACCGAGCGAGCCCTGGCCCGGCGGTACATCCGCGAGTCCCGGCGGACCTCGACGCTCGAGGAGGCCCCCACCTACGTCAGCGCGATCGTCTCGGTGCTGGAGGGGCGCCTGGTGACCGGCGAGGATCGGCAGCTGTCGGGCCGGGTGTGGGTCCACTCGATCGACGTCGCCTCCGACAGCGGTATCTCCGACGGCGACGTCGTGGTGGTCGGCAATCGCCCGGATGCGCAGCTGCTGGCGATCGACCTCGGCGCCGCACTGGTGGTGCTGTCGAACTCGGCCGAGCCGACCGCCGAGGTACTCGACCGCGCCCGCGCCCGGGGCACGGCCATCGTCGTCTCACCGCTGGACAGCTACGTGTCGGGCCGGATGGTGACGCTGGCCGCCCCATGCAGCGCGCTGATGGAGCCCGATCCGCTCACCGTCACGCTGGATTTTCTGGTCGACGACATGTCGGGGCAGATCAAGGACCTGCACTACGGCGCCGCCGTGGCGATCGACGCCGACAACCGACCGGTGGGCCTGATCACCCGTTCTGACCTGGTTGCGCTGCCCCGCCGGCGGGTCGTGCTGGTCGACCACGCCGAGCAGGCTCAGAGCGCACTTGGGATCGGTCAGGCGGAGATCCTCGAGATCCTCGATCATCACCACATCGGGTCGATCGAGACGCGAGTCCCCGTCACCGCGACATTCGATCCGGTCGGCTCGACGGCGACGCTGGTGGTCGAACGGTTCCGTCAGAACGGGATGGAGCCCAGTCGCGCCACCGCGGTCATGCTGCTCGGGGCGGTTCTGTCCGACACGGTGATCCTCAACTCCGCCACGACCACCGAGCGCGATCACGCCGTGGTCGAGTACATGGAGCGGGTGCTCGCCATCGACGCGCGTGAGCTGGGCCGGGAGATGTTCGAATCGACCGCTGACGTTTCCGAGATCAGCGCGGACGAGATCATCAGCCGTGACTCCAAGCGCTACCAGGTCCGCGACGAGCAGGAGATCTGCATCGCCCAGGTGGAGGTCGTCGGCATGGCCCTGCTGGACCGCAAGGCCGAGCTGCTCGAGGCGATGCGTAAGGAGCGCGAGATCAAGGGCCTGGCCCTCTACGCGCTGATGGTCACCGACGTGCTCGAGAAGAGCACCCAGATGCTGATCGCCGGAGATGCCGGCGCGGTGGCCCGCAGCTTCGGCGTCGAGGCGTCCGACAGCACGATCGACCTGCCGGGCGTGATGAGCCGCAAGAAGGAAGTGGCGCCGAAGCTCATGACCGCGCTGTAACCCGGTCGGCGGGGTCGCTAAGCGGTGCCCGCGCCCACGGCGAGCGACGGAGCCTCGCCCCAGAGTTGCTCGAGGCGGTAGTACTCCCGGGTGTCAGGAGTGAAGATGTGCACGACCACGTCGAGGTAGTCGATCAGGATCCAGCGGGCCTCGGTCAGCCCTTCCACCCGGCGCGGCAGCAGCCCGTGGTCGGACTTCATCTCGAGGTGGATGGCGTCGTGGATGGCCCTGGTCTGGCGGTCGGTGCGACCGGTGCAGATCACGAAGTAGTCGGCGTAGCCGATCATGTCGCGGAGGTCGAGGACGACGATGTCGAGCGCCTTGCGGTCGGAGGCCAGTCCGGCGATCGCTTCCGCCATCTGTTCGGGGGTCAACGCAATCTGTTCGGCGGTCATGTCCCGCTCGCACCTCCGTAGAGCCCATGTTGGTCGATGTATTCGGCGATCCGGTCGGGAACCAGATACCGAATCGGTTGCCCGGCGCGCACGCGCCGGCGGATCATCGTCGAGGAGATGCCGATCACCGGCATTTGGAAGTACCGCGCCCGGTCACCGCCCCGCAGTGACCGCAGCGCCTCGTCAATCGACGCCTTGGCGGTCCCGCGCCGCTTGGCGATGGCCAGGCTGGCCAGCTCCAGCACCCGCTCCGGCCGATGCCAGCGGGGAAGCCCGACCGCGATGTCACCACCGACGATCAGAAGGAATTCGTGGTTGGGCGCCTCGGAACTCAGCTGCTCCAGAGTATCGACCGTGTAAGACGGGCCGTCGCGGTCCAGCTCCAGCTCGGACACCGTGAATCGCTCGTCATCGTTCACGGCCAGGCGGCACATAGCCAACCGGTGGTGGGTGCCGGGCTCGTCCTCGTTGGGCTTGTGCGGGGGAATTCGGGCCGGGATCAGCATCAGACGGTCAAGTCCGACTTCACGGTAGGCCTCCTGGGCACACACCAGGTGACCGAGATGTGGCGGGTTGAATGTCCCGCCGAGGATTCCGACGCGCACGCCGTCAGCCGGAGATCACGGGCGGATGTGACCCGAGCCTTCGACGAGATACTTGAACGTGCAGAGCTCCTGCAGGCCGATCGGGCCCCGGGCGTGAAGCTTCTGGGTCGAGTTGCCGATCTCGGCGCCCTTGCCGAACTCGCCGCCGTCGGTGAAGCGGGTGGAGGCGTTGACGTACACGCAGGCGGCGTCGACGCCGAGCTGAAAATCGCGGGCCGCTCCGGTGTCACGCGTCACGATGGCCTCCGAATGGCCGCTGCCGTGGGCGTTGATGTGCGTGATGGCGTCCCTGGCGCAGTCCACGACGCCGACCGCGAGCTCGAGCGCCAGATACTCGGTGTCCCAGTCCTCCTCGCCGGCGGCATCGATCGCCACGCCCGGCGCCGCCCGGCGGGCGCGCTCGTCACCGTGAAGCGTGACTCCCGCGGCGCTGAGGGCGGCGAGCGCGCCGGGCAGGAAGGACTCGGCCACGTCCGCGTGGACGAGCAGCTTCTCCGCCGCGTTGCAGGTTCCGGGGCGCTGGAGCTTGGCGTTCAGCACGATCGCCTGCGCGGCGTCGAGGTCGGCGGTGGCGTCGACGTAGACGTGGTTGTTACCCGACGCCGCATAGATCACCGGTACCGTCGCTACGCCCTTCAGGGCCGCCTTCAACCCCTCCCCGCCGCGCGGGATGATCAGGTCGACGACGCCCGTCTGGGTTGCCAGCTCGGCCAGGTCCTGGCGATCGCCGCCGGCCAGCAGCGTCATCGCGCCGTCGGGCAGGCCGACTGCGCTAACGGCGTCGGAGGCGACCGCGGCCAGCACGGCGTTGGAGTGCGAAGCCGAGCTCGAGCCGCGCAGGACCACCGCGTTTCCGGCCTTCAGGCACAGCGCGGCTGCGTCGATCGTGACGTTCGGCCGCGCCTCGTAGACGACGGCGATCACGCCGAGCGGAACGCGGACGCGACGCAGCTCCAGACCGTTGGGCAGACGCGAGCCGTCGATCAGCTCGCCGACGGGATCGGGCAGCGCCGCGATCTTGCGCACGCCGGCGGCCATCTCCGCAACCCGCCCCCGGTCGAGCGCCAGGCGGTCCAGCAGCGCGGGGGAAAGCTCGTTTTCGCGGCCTCGCTCGAGGTCGCGCGCATTGGCCTCGAGGATCGCCTCGGTGTGCTCGATCAGCGCCGCCGCCATGGCCTCCAGCGCCGCGTCCTTGCGGTCGCCACCAAGCGTCGCCAGGGTCCGCGCCGCGCGCTTGGCGGCGGCGCAGGTGTCAGCGATCGATACCGAGGTGGTGGCCATCCCTACAGGTTACCGGCGCAACTTCCCGCGAGCACGACTTCCGCGCCGGCGGACCGGGCTCGCGCCGTGCAATCGCCGCCAGGCGATTGCACGGCTACGCCAGCACGAAGTAGTCGCGATGGATCGCCTCCTCGCTGGCTCGGGGCAACAGCTCCCGCACCGCACCCGACTGCAGTCCGCGGACCTGACGCAGCTCGACGGCGGAGTAGTTGCTGATGCCCTTGCCCACCGCTTCGTCTCCGCACGCGATCTCGACGGCGTCGCCGGCCTCAAAGCTCCCGGTCACGTCGATCACGCCGACCGGCAGCAGGCTCGTCCCCCCCTCCCGCAGGGCGCGCGCGGCCCCGGCGTCGACGCGCACCTGGCCGCGCACCGGCTTGGCGTACTTCAGCCACAGCTTGAAGCTCGAGTACCGGCCCTCGCGGGCCGGGAAGCGGGTGCCGACCTCCTCCCCGGCCGCGGCGGCCAGGATCATCCCCGGCTGCAGGCCGCTGGCGATCACGGTGGGGATGCCCGCGGCCGTGGTCATCTCCGCCGCGACGACCTTGGAGCGCATGCCGCCGGATCCGAGCGGCGAGGCCGTATGGCCGATGTCGAGCGGCTCGAGCGCAGCGAAGTCCGCCACCTCGCCGACCAGCCGGGCGTCGGGATACAGGCGCGGGTCGGCGGTGAACACCCCCTCGGCGTCGGTCAGCAGCAGCAGCAGCTCGGCGCCGAGCAGGATCGCCACCTGGGCGGCGAGGAAGTCGTTGTTGCCGAACGAGATCTCGTCGGTGGTGGTGGTGTCGTTCTCGTTGATCACCGGCACGACTTGCCACTCGAGCAGCTTGCGCAGGGTCTGGCGCGCGTTGAGATAGTGCGTCCGCGCGCTCATGTCGAAGAACGTCAGCAGCACCTGAGCGCTGCGCACACCGCGAGCGCGCAGAAGCTCGTCGTAGACCTGATAGAGCTTGCCCTGGCCGACGGCGCTGGCGGCCTGCAGCTCGTCGACGGCGCGGGGACGCAGCCCCAGCGACATCACCCCCATGCCGCGGGCGATCGCGCCGCTGGTGACCACGATCAGCGGCCGCCCGGCGTGGTGCAGGTCGGCGAGCTGGTCACAGATCCGCCCGAGCACGTCCTCACGCACGTCACCCCGATCGTCGGCGACGATGCTCGATCCCAGCTTGACGACCAGACAGCTCACCGCGCGAGAGCTTACGCGGGCCCTGTCGCGGGCGAGAGGGGGCGGCGGCTGGCCAACGCCCCCCTGCGCTCACCGCGGCAGGTGAGGACTCACGACCGCACCCGCAGGCACCACGGATTGCGCGGCACGCCCCGGCACGGGTTGGGCATCGACTTCAGGTGCTTGGGGAGCGGGTGCATGACCACGTGGGTGGCCGTCGGGTAGTGGTCCCCGGGCTTGCAGCCGAACGGGGGGACGGCGATCAAGGAGTCGCACAGGACCTCGTTCAGGAAGGGCAGGTTGAAGTTCGGCGCGACCGCGGTGGTGGTGCAAACCGGATAGGTCTGCTCCAGAGTCGCCGCTCCGGGCGTGAGAGTCCCGGCGGTGTCGACGTTGCCGCTGAAGCAGTTGCTCGGATGCGGCTCGAAGTTGAGCTGCTCGAAGTCGCCATTGGTTGGATTTCCGTATCCGCCGTTGCCAGTGAAGGTGTTGTGGATGACGGCGTTGCCCCACTCGTCGTACAGGCAGCTGCCGTGGCCGAGCAGAGCGAAGTCCTTCGTGCCTCCGATGCACGGCCCCCCGTTGTCCGGATAGTTGACGATCAGCGCGCCCCAGGCCTTGTTGTTCACGAACCGGTTGTCAATGATCGTGTCGTTGCGTCCGCCTGCGACGACCAGGCCGGTGCCCACCGGACCTGCCGCCGCCGAGCCGGAGCTGGGAACGTTGGGGTTGTTGTTGTCGTGGACGTAGTTGTGCATGAAGACCCAACAGGAATGCGTATGCGTGATCGGGCTGATGGCGTTGCCGGGACAGGCGCCGTTCTGTGGAGAGGGCTCGTCGCCGTTCTGGCTGTTGGTGTTGAAGCCCTCCTCGTTGTTGTCCCACTCCGAGTTCTTGACGACCAGCTGGCCACCTGAGTTGGAGCCTGAATACCCCAGGGCGTTGTACTCCGACCAGCCGTGGTTCAGCGTCTGGTCGCAGACCTGCTTGCAGGCGCCGATGTAGAAGCCTGAGTCGTTGAAGTTCGAGGCGTAGACCTGATCCCACGTGCCGCCGCTCCAGTTGCTGGAGAAGATGCCGTATTTGGCCGCGCTGAACTCGCCCGCCTTGGTCTTGTTCTTGAGATAGGTGCTGGTCGCGGTCAGGTAGCTGCCGCGGAAGCCATGGCCTCCGATCTTGAAGCTGTTGGCGCCCCCGTTCCACCAGATCTCGTTGCCGGCGTCGGCCGAGCCGCCGAGGAAGTTGCACGCGGTCAGGTTCTCGATCGACACGTTGGCCGCCTTGAACACCATCACCCCGTTCACCCCGGTCGGAGCCTTGGCCATCCGCGCGTAGCCGCTGGCGGAGTGGTTGACGGAGCCCGCGGCGCCGAAGTTCTGGGCCGAGGCTCGCCGGCTGCAGCGCCCTGAGCCGGGCTTGGTTCCGTCGACGATCACGCCACCGCGATTCATCCCGCGCAGGTGCAGGTTGCGGGTGGTGATCAAGACGCCGGTGGGAAAGTTGGGATGGCCCTTGGGGTGGCTGATGGAGCTGGGGCTGGTCTTGTAATCACCGGGCCCGATCAGAATCCAGTCGCCCGGCCGGGCTGACTTGACGGCGGACTGAATCGAGGTGAATTGACCCTTGATCCCGTGGTAGGAACCGACGCGCAGCACCTTCGCGCCCGCTCCACTCGCCAGGGCGAGCAGCCCACCCACGATCACCGCTACGGCAACGACACGACGCATGGTTCTCCTCTCCACCTCGGTCCCGGGGCCGGGACGGCGCGGATGCTACAGGGATATCAAGTATCAGGGTCGAGATCGAAGACGATCCCGGCGATCTCGACCTCGTCGCCGGCCTCGAAGCCGTCGGCCGCGAGCGCGCGGAGGACCCCGATGCCCCGCAGCCGCCGTTCGAGATGAGCCAGGGCCTCCTCGTTGTCGAGGTCATAGCGCGCGAGCAGCCGCTCGATGCCGGCGCCGGAAACCGCGAAGCTGTGCTCGCCTGTGCGCCGGACGCTGTACGCGCGCGGCGCGGCCGGGCGGAACACCCGGTGCTCGGCGAGCTCCCCCCCGAGGTCCGGCTCGGCGCCGACCGCGGGCTGAGCCCCGGTGCGGGCCGGGACCCGCCGCAGCAGCTCACCGGCCAGCTCGCCGAGCCCCACGCGCGAGACCGCCGAGGTGACGATCACGGGAACCTCGGGACCGAGCCGCTCGGCCCAGCTCCGCCGCGCCGCCGCGGCCACCGCTTCGGGCACCAGATCGGCCTTCGAGAGCGCCAGCACGCGCGGCAGCGCCGCCAGCCGCGGGTCGTGCAGCTCGAGCTCGTGCTCGACGGTGGCGTGGTTGGTGACGGGGTCGGTGCCGTCGAGCGGAGCCAGGTCCAGCACGTGAACGAGCAGGCGGGTGCGCTCGACGTGAGCCAGGAACTCGTGTCCCAGCCCGGCGCCGGCGCTGGCGCCTTCGATCAGGCCCGGAATGTCGGCGATCACGAGCTGCCGCGCGTCGCTCTCGAGCGTGCCGAGCACCGGCTGCAGCGTGGTGAACGGATAGCCGGCGACCTTTGGCTGGGCGCGGGTCAGCCGCGCCAGCAGGGATGACTTGCCGGCGTTGGGCAGCCCGATCAGGCCCACGTCGGCGAGCAGCTTCAGCTGCAGCGAGACCCAGGTCTGCTCGCCGCCGAGACCGCGCTCGGCGAAGCGCGGGGTCTGATGGGTCGGGCCCGCGAAGCGCTTGTTCCCCCGTCCCCCCGGGCCGCCCCGCGCGACGGTGGCGCGCTGACCGGGAGCCACCAGATCATGGCGCGTGCCGTCGCGCTCGAGCAGGACCTCGGTGCCGGGCGGGACGGGTAGCTCAAGCGTCCGCCCGTCGGCGCCGTGGCGCAAGGAGCCTTCGCCATGGCCGCCGCGGCCCGCTTTGTAGTGCGCCCGCCGACGATAGGTCTCCAGGTCGCGCAGCGAGTCATCGCAGACCAGCACGATGTCGCCCCCGCGGCCGCCGTCGCCGCCATCCGGACCACCCTTGGGAACGTGCGCCTCGCGCCGGAAACTGAGCGAGCCGTCGCCCCCGGCACCGGCCTCAACGTGAATTCGCGCGCGATCCTGCATCCTTTGAATATGGCTGATCCCGTCTTTCTGATCACCGGCGCCTCCAGCGGGATCGGCGCCGCGACCGCCCGGGCGGCCTCGGAGGCCGGCTACCGCGTCGTCCTCGCCGCGCGCTCCAGCGACCAACTGGAGCGTCTCGCGGCCGACTTGGGCGGCGAGCAGCGAGCCCTGGCGATGCGCTGCGACGTCACCGAGTGGTCTGACCAGGAGGCGCTCTTCGCCACCGCGCTGGAGCGCTTCGGCCGGATCGACGTGGCGTTCGCCAACGCCGGCTTCGGCGCCGCTCGGGGCTTTGAGGCGGAATCGCCCGAGCAGTGGCGCGCGATGGTTCTGACCAACGTGTACGGCGCGGCGCTGACCATCCGGGCCGCCATCCCGGCGCTCAAGGACGCCCGCGGTCACCTCATCCTGACCGGCTCGGTAGCCGGCCGGCGGGCGCTGCCGGGGTCGCTGTACTCGGCCACCAAGTTCGCGGTGACCGCGATGGGCGAGGCTGCGCGCCAGGAGCTGAACGGCACCGGCGTGCGGGTCACGCTGATCGAGCCGGGGATGGTCGACACGGCGTTCTTCGATCAGCGGCCATCCGACGCCCTGGCGCCCGAGGACGTCGCGCGGGCGGTCATGTTCGCCGTCTCGCAGCCGCCCCACGTGGACGTCAACGAGATCCTGGTCAGGCCCACCGCTCAGGACGGCTGACGCTACCCCGGCTCCCGCCACCGCGCGCAGTCCGCGCCGCACCGTAAGCTCTCGGCCCGTCAACACCGCAAACACGGAGGCCGGACGGGTGAGCTTGGTCGGAGAGTTCAAGAAGTTCCTGATGCGCGGCAATCTGGTCGAGCTTGCCGTCGCATTCGTGATCGGCGCCGTGTTCGCGGCGCTCGTGAAGGCGTTCATCGGGGATCTGATCACCCCCATCATCGGGCTCATCTTCGGCAAACCGAACTTCGGGGGGCTGTCGTTCTCGATCAACTCCAGCCAGTTCCGCTACGGCGACTTCCTGAACAACCTGATCACCTTCGTCACCACGGCGGCCGCGGTCTTCTTCTTCGTGGTCAAGCCCTACAACGTGCTGATGGCCCGCCGCGCCAAGGAGGATCCCGACACCAAGGAGTGCTCGGAGTGCACCAGCGCGATCCCGATCAGGGCGCGCCGCTGCCCGATGTGCACGGCTGAGCTGGTCCCGGCGGCCTGAGGGCCGTTCAGGCCGGCTGGCTTCAACCGGTCCCGGTCCGGGCGGCCTAGGGGCGGTTCAGGCCGGTCCACTTGCTCCCGGCCGGCCGGCCGGCCAGGTCGACACCTGTTCGAATGCAAAACTCGATTCCGACGGCCGCGACTGTGGCAACCGAGCATGCTCTACAGGCCTTACGTCGTGAATCGCGACCGCGATTTTCGATTTGCGACATCAAACAGGTCATCCGTGACGGTCTCGTGACCGCTCCGTCACGGTCCCCTGAACCGCGCCGTGACGGTCTCCTGACGATTTGTCGTGCGGCCCTGAGATCGATCTCGTAGCGGATGAAACCCCGGTGCAGCGCCACATGGTCATACAGGCGCCTGGCCACCGCGTTGGACTGGTGCGTTGACCAGTAGACCCGGCTGCAGCCGCGGGCGCGCGCCCACTCCGTGACCGCGGCGATCAGCGCCCTGGCCACGCCCTGGCCGCGCGCGTCAGGTGCGGTGAACAGGTCCTGCAGGTAGCAGACGTCGGCCCCGCTGGTGTTCGCGTGGGAGAGGAAGTGGGCGATCCCGACCAGGCGACCGTCGAGCTTGGCTCCGAACGCGTGCATCCGCTCGTCCTGCGCGAACGCGGTCCAGGCGTGATCGTAGGCGTCAGGACCCAGCGTGCGCTCATAGAACTCGAGATATCCCCGGAACAGGTCCTCCCAGCCATCGCGGTCCGACGCGACGAGCCGGCCGATGCTGAGGTCGGGACTAACGGCTCAGGCGTCCGGCGTCTCGTCGGCCACGACCGAGATGACCCGGCCGCGCCGGCCGCGGCTGAACTCCACCGTGCCCGCGGCGCGGGCGAAGATGGTGTCGTCGCGGCCGATGCCCACGCCGTCGCCGGGCTTGAAGCGGGTCCCGCGCTGACGGACGATGATCTCGCCCCCGGTCACGTTCTGCCCGGCGAACACCTTCACGCCGAGCCGCTTCGCGTTGGAATCGCGGCCGTTGCGGCTCGAGCCGAGGCCTTTCTTATGTGCCATCGCTGCCTCCAGTCTTGGTGTCGGCGGGCGCGCGCTCCACCGAGGTCACCTCGATCCGCGTCAGGTCCTGCCGGTGCCCGTTGCGCCGCTTGTATCCGCGCTTGGGCTTGAACTTGACGATCCGCAGCTTGGGGCCGCGCTCGTGGGCCAGGACGCGCGCCTGGATGGTCACGTCGGCCAGGCCCTCCCCGTCGATCACGTCGGCGCCGTCGACGTAGAGCAGCGGCTGCAGAGCCACCGTGTCGCCGTCGGCCACGGGCAGGCGCTCGACGAGCAGGGATTGTCCCGGCTCGACGCGGTACTGCTTTCCACCTGTCTTGACGATCGCGTACATATCTACTCGGAAGAGGAGGACGTCACGGGGGCCTTTGCGCCCGAACGGCGTCGCCCGCCTCTGCGGCCGCGACGCCGAGACTTCGATTCTACGTCATCGTCCTGATCACCGGATCCGTCGCCGTCGCCGTCGCGGGAACCTGGCGTGTCGACCAGGGAGGCGATGGCCGAGGTGCGGCCGACCTCCTCGATGCGCACCATGTGCTTCTGACCCACGTACTTGGTGCCACCCCGGATCGAGATGATGTAGCCGTCGATCTTGGCGACGGCGTCACCGGGGCTGTACATGTGAGGCTCCACGATCTCCACGTGCACCTCCTCGCCCTCACGGAACGGGAGTGCTCGCTCCAGCACCTGCTCGCGATCTCCCTCGAGCAGGACCGCGAAGTGCTCCAGGGGCAGGCCCTCGGAGCCCTCGAAGTGAAACCACTTGCCGGTCTCCTCCTCGATCGCATGCAGGACCCGCGCCTCGTTGCCGGTGAACTCGGCGCTGACCCGCGGGTTCATCTGAATCAGCAGGGCATCCGCCGAGGTCTCCTTGGCGAGGTCTCGCATCCGGCGCTCGAACTCGATCGCGATCGTCTCCTCGGACTTGATCACCCCCTCGCCGTCACACACCGGGCACGGCCGCGTCATGATCTCGCGCACGCCCTCGGTCACGTTCTGGCGCGTCATCTCCACCAATCCCAGCGGGGAGATCTCGACCACGAAGGTCTTCGTGCGGTCCTCGTCCAGCGCCTTGCGCAGGGTCTTGAGCACGGTTTCGCGGTTGCGCGCCCGCGCCATGTCGATGAAGTCGATCACGATGATCCCGCCGATGTCCCGCAGGCGCAGCTGGCGGACCACCTCTTCGGCCGCCTCCAGGTTGGTCTTGGTGATCGTGTCCTCGAGCCGGGCCCCCTTTCCGCGTCCGATGAACGAGCCGGAGTTGACGTCGATCACCGTCAGCGCCTCGGCGTAGTCGATCACCAGGTAGCCGCCGCTGGGCAGGTCGACGCGGCGCGAGAGAGTGGAGTCGAGCACCTGCTCGACCCCGAAGGCCTCGAACAGCGGCGTGGTCTCCTCCCACAGCTCGACGTGCTCCACGAGCTCGGGAGCGGTGCGGGAGAAGAACGAGAGCAGGCGGTGATGCTGCTTGGGATCGTCGACCACAGCCCGCTCGAAGTCGGCGGAGAAGATGTCCCGGACCACCCGCACCGACAGGTCGGCCTCCTGGAACACCAGCGCGGGCGCGGAGCTCTCCCGGACCCGCTTCTGGAGCACCTCGCCGAGCTTGAACAGATACACCAGCTCACGCTCGAGGTCGGCCCGCTTGGCGCCGTGGGCGGCGGTCCGAATGATCGCGCCGGCTCCCTGCAGATCGAGCTTGGCGGCCTCCTTGCGCAGGCGCTCGCGCTCCTTCTCATCCAGCCGCCGGGACACCCCGACGCCCTCTCCGTACGGCGCGTACACCATGTAGCGCCCGGCGATCGTGAGGTCCATCGAGAGGCGGGCACCCTTGGTCTTGAGAGGGTCCTTGACCACCTGGACGACGATCTCCTGACCCGGCTTGAGCATGTCGGTGATCTGCCTGCCTTCACGGGAGCCTCCGCGACCGCGTCGCGGCGCCTCCACGCCCGGCAGCACGATCTCATCGACGTGCAGGAAGCCGTTCTTCTCCAGCCCGATGTCGACGAACGCGGCCTCGAGCCCGGCCAGGACGTTGTCGACCCGGCCCTTGTAGATGTTGCCGACGATCGAGCGGTTGCCGCGACGCTCCAGATAGAGCTCGGCGACCTGGTATTCGGCCGACGAGCCCGCCGGCTTACGTCGCCGGCGCGCGGGGCTTGCGCCCGGCTTGCGCGGCGCGACCGTTCCGGTCGCCTCCAGCAGCGCGACCCGGGTCTCCCCACGGTCGACGCTGACCAGCACTTGCTTCTTCAATTGTCTTCAGTCCTTTAGTGAAATTCCGACCGCGGGTCAAACTGATCACCGCGGTGTTATGAAAGTAGCGCCCGGCTCTTGTCAGTCGATGCCATCCGTGCCTGGATGTAGATCGACTCCAACAGCCCGATGGCGATGAAAGTGACGATCACCGATGAGCCGCCATAGCTCAGGAGCGGCAATGGAACGCCCGTGATGGGCATGATCCCGATCGTCATCCCGACGTTTACGAAGACCTGGAACATGAGCATCGCGAGGATGCCGCCGGCGATCAGGGTGCCGAACAGGTTCTTGGCCATCGTGAGGATTCGCAGGGTGCGCCAGATCAGCAGCGCGAACAGCGACAGCACCACCGCGGCACCGGCGAATCCGTAGGTCTCCCCCACCGCCGCGAACACGAAGTCGGTGTAGTGAGCCGGGAGGAAGCCCTGCGTGGTCTGGGTCGCGTAAGCGCCGCGACCCGTCTTCTGGCCCGAGCCGATGGCAATCAGCGACTCGTGGATGTTGTAAGTCTGGCTCTGCGGGTTGCTGGACGGGTTGAGGAATCCCGTCAGGCGCTGGACCTGGTAGGGCTTGAGCACGTGGACGCCGAGCGCCGGCGCGCCGGCGAGCACGATCGCGACCGAGGCGATGAACATCGCGATCAGGCCCGTTATCTGCTTCCACGAGGTGCCGGCGAAGAACAGGACGCTGAAGCCGATCGCCACGTAGACCATGCCCGTGCCGAGGTCCGGCTGGGGGATCACCAGCAGCGCCGGAATCAGCGCCAGCAGCATGATCCGCGCCGTGGTCCGCCGCTCGTGCAGGCGCCGGGATCGGTCCACCGCGAACGCCGCCAGCGCCACGATGATCAGCACCTTGCCGAACTCCGAGGACTGGAACTGCAGGAACGGCAGCGGGATCCAGCGCCGCGCCCCCTGGATGGGGGGCATTCCGTAGACCACGAGGTTGAGCGCGACCATCACTGCGAACAGCCCGAACTTGTACTCGCGCAGCCGTGAGTAGTCGATCCGGCTCAGCACCAGCGCCAGCAGCAGGCCGACGCCGGCGAAGATCGCCTGGCGCTCGACGTAGTACAGCGGGTGGCCGGGGTTGGCGTTGCGGGTGGCGCCCTTGAGCGTCACCAGCGAACACGCGATCAGACCCATCGCTCCCAGCAGGAGCAGCGGGTCGGGAAACACGCGGCGGCGGCGCAGCGCCACCGTCTCCTCGCCCGGCTGGATCGCGGTGGCGCTCACAGTGTCTTCGAGCTCCCTGCCACGAACGACCCCGGCTTGCCGAAGAACCACTGCGAGAGGATCTCCCGCGCGACCGGAGCCGCGGCGACGGCGCCGAAGCCGCCCTGCTCTACGGTCACCACGACCACGATCGGCTTGCTCGTCGCCGTGGCGGGGACGAAGCAGGCGTACCACGAGTAGTCCTGCTGGCCGTTGTACTGGGCGGTGCCGGTCTTGCCGTAGACCTGCTCAGGAAAGTTGGAGAAGACGTCAGCCGAGGTACCGCCCGGCTGGGACGCGGCCGCCCGCAGGCCGGCGCGGATCGTCTCCAGGTAGATGGGGTTGATGGAAATGTGACGCGAGGGCGGCGGATCGATCTTCTGCAGCACGGTCCCGTCCTGATTCTCGATGTTGAGCCCTACGTGGGGGCGGACGACCGTGCCTCCGTTGGCGATCGCGGAGTAGGCCACCGCCAGCTGCATCGGCGTCACCTGAACATCGCCCTGGCCGACGGCGAGGTTGATGTTGTCGCCGATCGACCACGGGCGGCCGTCCGCGATCCCGCACGACACCTGCTTGTGGCGCCCCTTGAAGGGACCCCGGGCCTGCTCGCACTCGAGCTCGAGCTTGTCGCGGTTGGCACGCCAGCGGGGGGACGGAAGCGTGCCCGCCAGCTCGCCGGGAACGTCGATGCCGGTCTTCTGACCGATGCCATAGTTGTGGGCCCAATGCTGGAGCGGGCCACCGGCGGGGTGAGCCAGGGGGTCGGCGATGTTGGTCCGCGCGCCGAGGTTGTAGAAGAAGGTGTCCGACGAGACGCGGATCGCGTTGACCAGGTCCAGCGGCCCGTTGCTCGCCCCGCCGGCGTTGTGGCGGCAGACCCCGGGGGAGGTGCAGAACGAACCCGTGTCGTCGTACGTCGAGCTCGTGGTCCAATTCCCGCTCTGCAGGGCGGCCGTCGCGGTGATCGGCTTGAACGTCGAGCCGGTGGGACCGGCGCTGTCGATCGCGCGATTGAGCAGCGGGTAGTTGTTGCCCGCGCTGATCAGCTTGTTGTACTGGCTCTGGGAGAGGTTGGCGGTGAACACGTTCGGATCGAAGGTCGGCAGGGACCCCATCGCATAGACCGAGCCGTCCTGCGGGTTCATGGCCACGAAGGCTCCACCGTTGGCCGGATAGTTGGAATCGATCGACTGCTGGAGGGCGCTCTGCCCGGTGCGCTGGATGTTGACGTCGAGTGACAGCGCGAGGTTGTGGCCCGGCACCGAAGCGGTCTTGGAGAGATCGCCCGTGGGCTGCCCGAGCGAATCGACCTGCACGCGTTCGGCCCCGTCGGTACCCCGGAGGTAGCGGTCGTATGAGGCCTCGAGCCCGGACTGCCCGATGATCGCGTTCTGCGAGATCCCCCGGTAGGCCTTCTGCTTGACTTCGACCGCGTTGATCGGGCCGACGGTTCCGAACAGCTGCGCGGCGAGGCCGTGCAGCGGGTAGTTGCGCAGGTAGACCTGCTGGACCTCGACGCCGGGAAACGCGTTCTGGCGCTCGGCTATGTAGAACTGCACGTCGCGGTTGACATTGGTGGAGACGGTCACATTGGCGTAGGGCAGCAGGGCTATCTGCTGCTTGACGTCGCACGGGATCCGGGCCAGGTGAAGGGTCCCCAGGCCGACGACCGGGCACTTGACCCGCCGGGTCGAGATCTTCAGCACGCCGGCCAGGCG
Organism: uncultured Solirubrobacterales bacterium; assembly: GCA_963792735.1. GTDB lineage: Bacteria > Actinomycetota > Thermoleophilia > Solirubrobacterales > Solirubrobacteraceae > Palsa-465. Next base: position 216,534 of record CAWBXK010000004.1, read on the forward strand.
ACGGAACATCACCCGCTGAGCCGCGGGTGATTGCGGCAGGGAGGGCGGCGAGATCTGCACGTCCAGCGCCATCTTGGAGTCGACCAGGATGCCGCCGTTGCGGTCGACGATCTCTCCGCGGGGAGCTGGGACCGCGATGTCCCGGACTCGGTTGACCGTCGCGGCCTTGAGGTACTGATCGCCCGAGAGCACCTGCAGGAACCACAGCCGGAAGAAGATGATCGCGAACATGGCCAGCGCGAAGCTGCCCACCACCGCCACCCGCATCGCGAGCTGCGGCGTCAGTGGCGCTCGGCGATCGTCGGGCGGTTGGATCACGCCCCGCCCCGCGAGATCTGACCCAACCGCTGAGAGGGGCTCTGAAGCGGGCTGAGGCCGCCCGTCGTGTAGGCGCGCCGCCGGCGCCGGCGTGGATCGTCGGGGAGCGCCGGCTGCACGACCCGCCGCACCAGCGCGTAGAGGGGCAGCGCGATCAGGGTGTTGACCAGCACGGTGATGAACATCTGCTGCAGCAGCAGGAAGCTGACCGGGGCGTCGACTCCGAGCAGGAACTGGATCAGGGTCATGCCGATTCCCGCGACCGCGGTCGCGGCCGCACCGGCCACCAGCGGCACCAGGCCGTGAGCCGGGTCGCGCAGCTCACGCAGGCGCCCGGACCAGTAGCCGATCGCGATGTACAGCAGCGAGGTGACGCCGAGCGTCTGGACCAGCACCGTGTCGACCAGCAGCCCGGTCCCAAAGCCCATGATCGCGCCGGGCAGCGACCCGGCCAGAAGCCCGACCGACATCACCACCAGCGGCGAGAGATCGGCGCTGACGCCGAAGATCGAGATCTGCGAGAACGCGGTCTGCTGGATCACGACAGTGAGGAATCCGAGCACCAGGAGCCGGAGCGGGAGGCGCAGAGAGGGTCTCATCCGCCGCCTACCTGCGCTCTCGCGGTCCCGGGATGCGGCCGAGTGAGAATCTGGACGACCGAGAGGTGCCGCAGATCGGCGGCCGGGACCACCTGCACCTGGTTGTTGCTGAGCAGCTCGTTCTGATTGGCGTTTGAGACCTGCCCGATCGGAATCCCGGCCGGGTACAGCGAGTCCAGCGGCCCGTCCTTGAAGCCCGCCGTGACGACCGGCTGGCCCAACTGAATCGGAGCGTGGCCGGGAAGGTCTTGGAGCAGCATCTGGTTGGGGTTGCCGACCGCCGGCACGAGCACCCCGGTATCACCGGCGGCGTCCTCGACCTGAGCCGTCACGGCGTAGGAATGATCGGTGATCAGCGTCACCACCGCGACCGTCGAATCGACGGTTGTGACCTTGCCGACCAGGGCGCCGTCGCCGGTCACCGGATCGTTGAGGTTGACACCGTCGGCGGTGCCCTTGTTGACCTGGATCGTCTGGAACCACAGCGTCGGGTCGCGGGCGATGACCTGCGCGGCCACGGGTCGGTACGAGGCGATGCCGAGGCTGTTGTCAAGCCGGATCTGCCGGGTCAGCTGGCCGTTGAGGATCGACTGCTGACGGTAGTAGTCGACCTCCGCGGTGAGCTTGTTGACCTGCTTCTGGAGCCGGTCGCTGCGCGATTTGGCGCGCAGCGTGTCCGAGAACCAGCCCGCCACGTCACGCACCGGCGAGAGCACCTTGCTGGCGCCCTCCTGAACCGGGGAGAGAACCTCGACGATCCCGCGCTGCACGCTGTGCAACGGGCTGCTCGGCGACTCGCCGAAGTAGGCCGTTAGCAGGATCAGGGAAACGCCGACGAGCAGCGCGAGCACTGCACGCCGTCGCCGTACCTGTTTGTCATGCACGAGATCCGGGTCTCCAAGGTCTGGTTCAGCACTGGCCGGTGCTCCAAATCGAACGTTAGTACCGGCGGCGACGGTTACGAGAATTCTTGCTTGAACGGTGAATCGCTTCGAACTCCTCCAGCGAGCGGCCCGATCCGACCGCAACGCACGTCAGCGGAGATTCCGCCAGGTGCGCGGGCATCTGCGTCTCATGACGCAGGCGCTCCTCGATGCCCTGCAGCAGCGACCCCCCTCCCGCCAGCATGATGCCACGATCCATGATGTCGGACGCGAGCTCCGGCGGGGTCCGGTCCAGCGTCTGCTTGACGGCATCGATGATCTGCGAGACCGGCTCCTCGAGCGCGCCGCGAATCTCCTCGCTGGTCAGGATGACCGTCTTCGGCAACCCGGAGACCATATCCCGCCCGCGGATCTCAGCCTGTACCTCCTCGGGCATCGCGTAGGCCGAGCCGATCTCCAGCTTGACCTCTTCGGCCGTCTGCTGGCCGATCAGAAGCTTGTACTCACGCTTGACGTAGTTGATGATGGCCTCGTCGAGCTCGTCGCCGCCGACGCGAATCGACTGCGAGACGACGATCCCGCCGAGCGAGATGACCGCCACCTCGCTCGTTCCGCCACCGATGTCGACGACCATCGAGCCGGTCGGCTCACCGACCGGCAGTCCGGCCCCGATCGCAGCCGCCATCGGCTCCTCGATCAGGTAGGCCTGGCGGGCGCCGGCCGACAGGCAGGCCTCTTCCACGGCCCGCTTCTCCACCCCCGTAACCCCGCTCGGCACGCACACCACGACGCGCGGGTGGGCCCAGCGATTCTGGTGCACCTTCTGGATGAAGTGGCGCAGCATCTCTTCGGTGACCTCGAAGTCGGCGATCACTCCGTCCTTGAGCGGCCGGATCGCCGAGATCGTCCCCGGGGTCCTCCCCAGCATCCGCTTGGCCTCGATTCCGACGGCATGAACCTCGCCCGTCCGCGAATCGACCGCCACAACGCTCGGCTCGGACAGGACGATGCCGCGGCCGCGAACGTAGACGAGCGTGTTGGCCGTGCCGAGGTCGACCGCCATGTCGCGGCCACCGAAGCCGGTTAGGTACGTAAAAAAGCCCATAAGGTGTCCGGGTAGCTGGAAGCGTTGGACGGGGCGGCGAGTTACGGCAGGCCGCACCGGGCTGCCAGCTTCGTCCGGGAGCCAGTGTATCGAACCCCAGTGTGCGTGCAGCGTCGGACGAGAGCGAAAAACGCTGGAAAATGCCTAAGTGGGAGGTAAGTTGCAGGCGGGACGGCGGTTTGCTTCAGCCGCGGGCGAGGATCGCGCCGTGAGAATGGTCGATTTCAGTTGAGCAAGCCCGGCTTCAGCGACAGCAACGCCGCGAGGGGCAGCCCCACGATGTTCCAGTAGTCGCCCTCGATCCCGGTGACCAGCGCGGCGCCCCGGCCCTGGATCGCGTAGCCGCCGGCGCGCTCGCGCCATTCGCCGGTGCCGAGATACCACTCCAGCAGTCCCGCATCGAGCGCCCGGAAGTCGACCGCGGTGGTCTGCACCACGGTCCGCGGCTCGCCCGCCTCGATCAGGCACATCCCGCCGACCACGATGTGCCGGCGGCCGCTGAGCGCGCTCAGGGTCTCCCGCGCCGCGGCCAGATCCTCCGGCTTGCCGTACACGGTCGCCCCCACCGCCACGATCGTGTCGACTCCCAGCACGAGCGCATCCGCCGCCGTCGCGGCGGCGACGGTCGCGGCCTTGCGATAGGCGTTCTCGGCGGCGACCTCCTGCGGCGGCCCGGAGCGCAGCTCGTCGACCCCGGGCACCACGACCTCGAACGGGATGCCGAGCTGGGTCAGGATCGCCCGTCGCTGCGGAGACCGGGAGGCGAGGATCAGCCGACCGGGGGTCAACCCAGGCCGGGGAAGAACAGCCCGATCTCGCGCGCCGCCGAGTCCGGAGAGTCCGAGCCGTGGACCATGTTCTGGCCTACGGCCACCGCGTAGTCGCCGCGGATCGAGCCGGTATTCGCCTCCAGCGGATTGGTCGCCCCGATCACCTGGCGCGCCGCCACGACAGCGTGCTCGCCCTCGAGCACCAGCGCCACCAGGGGGCCCGAGGTGATGAACGAGACGAGCTCCTCGAAGAACGGCTTGCCCTCGTGCTCGGCGTAATGCTGTGAAGCCAGATCGCGGCTCATGACCATCAGCTGAAGCGCCACCAGCCGCAGGCTCTTACGCTCGAAGCGGGCGATGATCTCGCCGGTCAGATTGCGAGCGAAGGCGTCGGGCTTGACGAGAATGAGCGTGCGCTCCATGGACGGGTGTCTCCGCTCCGGACCGGGGCGCTAGGTCGTGGACGGCTGCTCGGCGGGCGTCGGCTCTGCCGGGCTCTCGCGCCGCCGCCGCTGGCGCCGCGGGGCCGGTGCGGCGACGCCGATCTCGGCCTCGCAGAACGGGCACACCTTCCAGGTCGGGTCAAGCGGCTTGCCGCACGACATGCACGGATCCTTGAGCTTGCGCATGCAGTTGGGGCAGCGCAGGAAGTCCTTCTCGACCTCATAGTCGCAGTGCGGGCAGAGGTGGTAGCCGAGTTCGGCGAGCCTCGCCTCGGCGGCCTGCATCTCGAGCTCTCGCTCGCGCACGTCGTCGAGGTACTCGGGCGGCCGGACGATCATGTAGACGATCGTCCCGACGAACGGGAACAGCGACGCGGCGGTAGCGCAGCCGATCAGCAGGGGATCGGCGATGCGCCGTCGAGCGTCGGCGTAGGTCCAGTAGACCAGCGCCAGCCAGATCACCACGAGGAACAGAATGACCAGCTCAACCGCGAGATTGAGGGCGCTGTTGTGGATTCCGAAGATTGCGTAGGGCAGCATTAAGGATGCGAGTGTAGTGGGCGCGGGCGTCGAGTCGCGTATAGGAATACGCCGTCAAGGCGGCAGATCCTCGTCCGGCGGGGTGAGTAATTCCTACAGAAACGCACGCCCGAACAGATACCCGATTCCGAAGAAGACCAGGATTACCACCGCGACGATCACGGCGACCAGCCCGATCATGGTCAGGAAGCTGGGCTGGTCGTCGCGATTGTTCACAGGCTCGATGCCCTGCGGCGGCCTACCGGCGCCATCAGATCGGCCAGCAGATACAGGGATCCGGTGGCGATCACGACGCCGTTTGGACCCGCCAGGGCTCGTGCCCGGGCCAGGGCGCGCTCGGGGTCGGCGACGATCTCCGAGGGCGGCGCGCCCAGCTGAATGCCGAGTGACTGCAGGGTCGGTGGTGGCAAGGCACGGGGATTCTGACTGCTGGTGAAGACGACGGCGTCACACGCGGGCAGCAGTTCCGCGAGCATTCCCGCCGCGTCCTTGTCGTCGAGGATCGACAGCACCGCCACGAGCCGGTCGTGCCCGCGGACCAGCTCGGGCAGTGACTCGGTCAGCGCCCGCATCCCGTCGGGGTTGTGGGCGCCGTCGATCAACGTCAGTGGCGCCGCGGCGATCTGCTGCAGACGGCCGGGGATGCGGACCTCGGCCGCCGCTGCGGCGAGCGAGCGCTCGTCGAGCCGGCCCAGGTAGGCCTGGGCGGCGGCCCGCGCCACGGCGAAGTTGCGCCGCTGGAAGGTTCCAGCCGCGCCCACGGACACGCCCGGCTCGAGGCCGGCGTGGACGATCTGGGCTCCTTGCTGCGCGGCGACCCGTTCGGCCACCTCCTCCACGTCGCGGTGCAGGCCGAAGCCGAGGATCAGCGTCGCCCCGGGCTGGACCACCGCCAGCTTCTCGGCGGCGATGTCGGCGACCGTTGGCCCCAGCCAGCGTGTGTGCTCCAGCCCCACGCTGGTCAGCACCTGCACCTTGGACGGGATCACGTTGGTGGCGTCATAGCGTCCGCCCAGGCCGGCCTCGATCACCGCCACCTCGACCGCCTGGCGCGCGAGCTCGGAGTAGGCCGCGGCGGTCAGGGCCTCGAACTGGGTCACCGGGTCCTCGCCGCCCGAGGCGCGGTCGACGAGCTCGGCGGCACGCGCGGCACGCCCAATCGCCGTCCCGAACTCGGCCGGCTCCAGATCGCGGTCATCGATCCGGATGCGCTCCCCGAACGAGACCATGTGGGGCGAGAGATAGGCTCCGACCCGGAGCCCGTGACGCGCGAGGATGGCCGCGATCATCCTGACCGTCGAGGACTTGCCATTGGTGCCTACGACGTGGATCGAGTCAAACCGCAGCTGCGGGTTGCGCAGCGCGGTCATCAGCCGGCGCATGCGGTCAAGCCCGAACCGCATCCCGAACAGCTCAAGGGACAGCAGGTAGCGCTCGGCCTCCTCAGGATTCACTTAGCCCTCCGGTCCGACGGGCGATTTGCCATTGCCGTCCGCCCATTCCCCAAACGAGTGCCGCCCGGCGATGCACACTCCAACCGCCGCCAGCGGATTGCCATTTAGCGCAGGCCTGCCAACTCCGACTCCAGGCGCCCCAGTTTATCTCGCTCCTCCTGCACCACGGCGGGCGGGGCCTTGGTGACGAACCCCTGGTTGGCGAGCTTGTGCCGGGCCCGCTCGATCTCGGCCTCCAGCTTGGCGCGGAGCTCCGCACGCTTGCGCTGCGCGGCGTCGAGGTCAAGACCGTCGGAGGCCAGGATCTCCACCACCCCTTCCGGGACGAGGACCGTCGCGACGGCGTCTGGCGAAGCGCCCGCGGAATCTGACTGTCCGGAGTTCCCCGAGTGGCCGGAAGGCGGCCGCCACTGCAGGCGGGCGAGCCGCGCGAGATGATCCGCGGTGTCCTCGTAGCCCTCGGCGCCGAGCCGCGCCGAGACGATCGCGCCGGCGTGCACGCCGCTGATGTCGCGCCAGCCCCGGAGGGCCTGGACCGCCTCGATCATCCGCGTGATGGCGGCCTCGGCGCTCTCGTCCACCGGGTCGCGCGCGTTGCTGACCCGGGCTGCCAGCAGGCCCTCGGAGCCCGGGATGTGCGAGTAGATCTCCTCGGTCTCGAACGGGATCAGGGGATGGGCGAGCGTCACCGTCTCGGTCAGCACGTGCAGCAGCGTGTCGCGCAGCTGCGGCTCACCGGCGCGCAGGCGCGGCTTGACCAGCTCCAGGTACCAGTCGCACAGCTCCCCGTAGATGTAGTCGTACAGGGACAGCGCGGCGTGGGAGAAGTCGTAGCTCTCGATCCGCTGGGCGACCTCGGACCGGGCGCGCTCCAGCCGGGAGAGGATCCACCGATCCTCCACGGGGAGTGGCGTGGTCACCGCCTCACCCGCAACCGGGGGAGTCGGACGGATCGACGCCGTCGATCCCACGATCAGGCGCGCCGCGTTCCAGAGCTTGTTGGTCAGCTGCTGGCCCTGGGCGATCTTGTCCTCGCTGAAGCGGACGTCCTGGCCCGATGACATCGCCAGCAGCCCCCAACGCACCGCGTCGGCGCCGTACACCGGGAACTCCCCGGGATCCGCCGCAGGCGATTTCGCGAATACCGGCGGGCGCGGGCCGCCCTCGATCAGGTCGAGCGGATCGATCCCCGTCCCCAGCGACTTCGACATCCGCCGGCCGTCGGGCGCCTGGATGATCGAATGCACGTAGACGTCCGAGAACGGGACCTCACCGGTGAACTCGATTCCCATCATGATCATCCGCGCGACCCACAGGAACACGATGTCGCGGGCGGTGACGAGCACGTCGGTGGGGTAGAACGCCCGCAGCTGGGGTGTCTGCTCGGGCCAGCCGAGCGTGACGAACGGCCACAGCGCGCTGGAGAACCAGGTGTCAAGCACGTCGGGGTCGCGCTCCCAGCCCTCGCCGCGCGGAGCCTCGGTCCCGACGAACGTCTCCGGACCGCGATACCACACCGGCAGCCGGTGTCCCCACCACAGCTGGCGTGAGATGCACCACGGGCGGATGTTCTGCATCCAGTCCAGGTACACCCGCTTGTGGTTCTCGGGGTGAAAGCGGATCCGCCCGCTGGTCACGGCCTCGATCGCCGGCGCGGCGAGCTCCTCCATGCGCATGAACCACTGCAGCGAGATCAGCGGCTCGATCCGCTCACCGGAGCGCTGCGAGAAGGGAACGTCGTGGACGTAGGGCTCGGTCCTGGCGATCAAGCCCTGCTCCTTGAGCTCTCGGACCACCGCAGTCCGCGCCTCGTCGACGGTCAGCCCGGCAAAGCGCTCCGGAGCCTCGGCCGTGATCCGCCCGTCCTCGCCGATCACCGACGGCTGGGCCAGTCCGTGGCGGCGTCCGATCTCGAAGTCGTTGGGGTCGTGAGCCGGCGTGATCTTGAGCGCGCCGGTCCCGAACTCGGGGCGCACGTACTCGTCCGCGATGATCCGCAGCTTGCGCCCCACCAGCGGCAGCACGGCCTTCTCGCCGATCAGCCGCCGGTAGCGCTCGTCATCGGGATGGACGGCAATCGCCGTGTCGGCCAGCATCGTCTCCGGCCTGACCGTCGCCACCGTGATGGCTCCGGACCCCGAGGCCAGCGGGTAGTCGACGTAGTACAGCGTGTCGGTGACCTCGCGCTCCTCGACCTCGAGGTCGGAGATCGCCGAGCCCGTCCCGGCGTCCCAGTTGACCATGTAGCGGTCGCGGTAGATGCAGCCCTTCTCGTAGAGGGCGACGAACACCTTGAGGACCGCCTGCGCGTAGGACTCGTCAAGCGTGAACCGCTCCTCCGCGTAGTCGCAGGACGCCCCCAGGCGCTTGAGCTGCTCGATGATCGTGCCGCCATGCTCGGCGCGCCACTCCCACACGCGCTGGACGAACAGCTCGCGCCCCATCTCCTCACGGCTGGTGCCCTCCTGCTCGACCGCCCGCTCGACCTGGGTCTGGGTCGCGATCCCGGCATGATCGGTGCCGAGGATCCACTTCGTGGCCTGTCCGCGCATCCGGTGATGGCGGATCAGCGTGTCCATGATCGAGTCCTGGAACGCATGCCCCATGTGCAGTACGCCGGTGACGTTGGGCGGCGGGATCGCGACTGAGTAGTTGTCCTGCGCCACCCCCTCGGCACGGGGGTGAAACAGGCCCGAGTCCAGCCACTTCTTGGCAATCCGTGGCTCGACCTCGGCCGGTTCGTAGCGGGTTCTCGACTCCAGATCCGACATCGCGTGCCGGAGTCTAGGTGGACCGACCGGTCCCCCGGACAGACACGCTACGCGGCGGCTTCGTCCTCGTCGGGCGCGGCGACCGTGACCAGCGTGGGCGAGACGTCCTTCTCGATCGTCTCCTTCGTGACCACGCATTTCTCCACGTCCCGGCGGGAGGGGAGCTCGAACTGAACCTCGAGCAGCACCTCCTCGATGATCGACCGCAGGCCGCGCGCCCCGGTCTCACGCTCGAGGGCCTTGTCGGCGATCGAGACCAGCGCCTCGTCGGCGAACACCAGCTCGATCCCGTCGAACTGAAAGAAGCGCTGGAACTGCTTGACCAGCGCGTTACGGGGCTCGGTGAGGATCTGCATCAGCTCGTCCCGGGACAGCTGGTGGATCGCGGACATCACCGGCAGCCGTCCGATGAACTCGGGGATCAGCCCGTACTGGATCAGGTCCTCGGGCAGGCAGTGCTCGAAGATCTCGCCCGTGTCGCGCTGGTCCTTGGACTGGATCACCGAGCCGAAGCCGACGCCCTGATGACCGATGCGCCGCTCGATCACCCGATCGAGGTTCGCGAATGCCCCGCCGCAGATGAACAGCACGTTGGTGGTGTCGATCGAGAGGAACTCCTGGTGGGGGTGCTTGCGGCCGCCCTGCGGCGGTACCGAGGCGGTGGTCCCCTCGAGGATCTTCAGCAGCGCCTGCTGGACACCCTCGCCGGACACATCCCGCGTGATCGAGGGGTTGTCGGCCTTGCGCGCGATCTTGTCGACCTCGTCGATGTAGATGATCCCGGTCTCGGCCTTCTTGACGTCGTAGTCGGCCGCCTGGATGAGCTTCAGGAGGATGTTCTCGACGTCCTCGCCGACGTACCCCGCCTCGGTCAGCGCGGTGGCATCGGCGATCGCGAACGGCACGTTGAGGATCTTGGCCAGCGTCTGGGCGAGCAGCGTCTTGCCACACCCGGTCGGGCCGAGCAGCAGGATGTTGGACTTCTGCAGCTCGATGTCGTTCTCATCGGACTGCATCATCTGGACGCGCTTGTAGTGGTTGTAGACCGCCACCGAGAGCGACCGCTTGGCCTGCTCCTGGCCCACCACGTACTCGTTCAGGACGTCGTAGATCTCCCGCGGCTTGGGGAGATTCTCGATGTCGAAGCTCGGCGGCGCGGTCAGCTCCTCGTCGATGATCTCGTTGCAGAGATCGATGCACTCGTCGCAGATGTAGACCCCAGGACCGGCGATGAGCTTCTTGACCTGTCGCTGGGACTTTCCGCAGAAGCTGCAGAGAAGCTGTTCGTTGGAGTCGGTTGGACGTGCCATGAATCCTCTCCTCGGAGATCGATTCGGTCGTCGGTCGGCAGACCTCAGGACCGCCTTCGGTCTGCACCGAAGACTAAAGCCTTTAGTGCTGCGAGATCACGCGATCGATGATTCGGTACTCCTTGGCCTCCTCAGAGCTCATGAAATAGTCGCGCTCGGTGTCACGGCGAACCTTGTCGAGTTCCTGCCCGGTGTGCTTGGCGATGATCTCGTCCAGCCGCCGCCGGACGTCGATGATCTCCCGGGCGTGAATCTCGATGTCGGTCGCCTGGCCCTGGAAGCTCGAGGAGACCTGGTGGATCAGGATCTTGGCGTTGGGCAGCGCCATCCGCTTGCCCTGCGCGCCGCCCGCCAGCAGCAGCGCCCCCATCGACATCGCGATGCCGACGCAGATCGTCGATACATCGGGCTTGATGAATTGCATCGTGTCGTAGATCGCGAGCCCTGCATACACCGAGCCACCGGGGGAGTTGACGTACAGCGAGATGTCCTTGTCGGGATCCTCGGACTCCAGGTGCAGCAACTGGGCGACGATCAGGTTCGCGATCTGGTCGTCGACGGGCGTGCCGAGGAAGATGATCCGCTCATTGAGCAGACGGCTGTAGATGTCGAACGCGCGCTCCCCGCGGGAGGTTTGCTCGACGACCATGGGTACGAGTGGGCTCATGTCCTCGCTTCTTTCGCGTCCTGCGCCGGAATCCTGCCGACTGTAGCAATCGCCTCTCGGGGCCCCCGGAGGGCGCCCGCAGGCCCTGTTTCAGCGGCTGCCCGGCGTCCAGATCTGATCCCCGGCCGAGCCTGCCGTGCCGGCATCCTCCTTGCCGGGAGTCCACAGCTTCTCGCGCGCCTTGGCCTGCTCGACGCTGATCGATTTCGCCTCTCGCACCAGCAGCTCCACCGCTTGCCGGCCGGCGACATCCTCGCGCAGCGTCTCCAGGCGCCCCGCCTTGCGCAGCTGCTCGACCAGCTCGGCCGGATCGCTGCCGTCGCGCTCCGCCGCCGGCCTCAACGCCTCCACCAGCTCGTCGTCGCTGGGCTCGATCTGCTCGGCCTCGATGATCGCCGCGACCACCGCCTCGCGCCGCAGCGCGCTCGACGCCTCGGGCTCGGCCTCGTGGGCGAGGGTCTCCTCGTCCTTGCCGGCGATCTGCAGGTAGGCCTCCTTGGAGATGCCCTGGCGCGCCAGCGCCGAGAGCGTCTGCTCGATCATCTCGTGGGCGCGGGAGTGGATCAACGGCTCGGGCACGTCGACCTGGGCCTCGTCGGTGGCCGCCTGCAGCACGGCCTCTTCGAACTCGCGCTCGATCGCCTTCTCGTCGGCCTCGCGGAGCCGGCCGGCGATGTCCTCGCGCAGCTCGTCGAGCGAATCGAAGCCGCCCGCCTCGGAGGCGAACTCGTCGTCGAGCTCCGGCAGCCGCTTGGCCTTGACCTCGCTCACGTTCACGTCGAAGGTGGCCTGCTTGCCGCCCAGATCGCCGGGATAGTCGTCCGGAAAGCTCACGTCGACGACGCGCTCGTCGCCGGCCGTGGCACCGACGAGCTGCTCCTCGAAGCCGGGGATCAGCCGACCCGATCCGAGCTCGATCAGCTGGTCGCGCCCCTCCCCGCCCTCGAACGGCTCGCCCTCGAGCTTGCCGAGGTAGTCGACCACCACGTGGTCGCCGCTCTCGGCCGCGCGCTCCACCGTCTCCAGGGTGGCGACGCGATCACGCAGACCTTCGAGCTCGGCGTCGATCGCGGCGTCTTGCACGTGGGGCTCGCGCCGGCCCACCTCGAGCCCCTTGTAGGCGCCGAGCTTGGCGCGCGGGCGAACCCCGATCTCGATCGAGAACGCCAGCGGCTCGCCCTGGCCGGGAAGGTCGCCGACGTCGAGCTCGGGCTCTCCGATCGGGGCGATCCCCGCCTCGTCGATGGCCTCCACGTACCAGCCGCCGAGCGAAGTGCGAAGCGCCTCGTCGAGCACGGTTTCGCGTCCGAGCCGCCGGATCACCACCGGCGGCGGCACCTTGCCCTTGCGGAACCCGGGGATCCGCATCTGGCCGCCCAGCTTCCGGGCCGCCTGCTGGAGGCGGCGCTCGACCTCCTCGGCCGGCACCTCGGCCTCGACGCGCACGCGGGACTCGGGCAGTTCCGTGACGTTGGTCTTCAATGCAGCCATGGCCTGCAGACGATAGCTTGGCTTGGGTGCACCGGCGGATCGCCGCGCGTCTGCTCACCGGCCCGTGGGCGTTTCTGCTCGCGGGCCTGATCGACGTGGGCGCGTTCACCGCCCCGGCCCTGTGGGCTCGGGTGCGCAGGGGCCGGCTGGCTCGTTCCGTCGGCCGGGCCTCTAGCATGCCGCCCCCATGACGCGTTATAGGCTGCCCGGGATGCTCGCGATCATCCTCGCGCTCGCACTCGCCATCCCCGGCGGGGCGTCCGCGTCGAACCGCCAGCAGATGGTCCTGCAGGACGACCAGCAGCTTGTCTACGCGTCGCCCTCGCATGTCGCCGACGTGCTCAAGACCCTCTCGCAGATGGGGGTCGACCGGGTCCGGGTCTCGGTCGTCTGGAGCCTGGTCGCTCCCGACCCCACCTCCAGCCAGCGGCCGAATTTCGATGCCACCAACCCGGCCGCCTACCCCGCCGGGGCGTGGTCGCGTTACGACTTCCTGGTTCGGGTCGCCGCCCAGGACGGCGTGGCGATGTACTTCCAGCCGACGGCGCCGGCGCCGTACTGGGCCACGCAGCCCCTCAAGGTGCCCCAGGGCTACCGTTATGCCAACCAGCCCAGCGCGAAGGAGTACGGAGAGTTCGTGCAGGCGGTGGCCACACGCTACAGCGGCCATTACGTCGCCCCGAACATCTCCGGCAGCGGCAGCAGCCCGCTGCCGGCCGTCACCTACTGGGGGATCTACAACGAGCCGAACATCGGCGGTTGGATGACGCCGCAGTGGAAGAGAATCCGCGGCGGCAAGCAGGTGCAGGCCTCACCGGCCATCTACCGCCGGATGCTCGACACCGCCTGGAGCGCGCTGATGCGGACCGGGCACCGGCACGACACGATCCTGATCGGCGAGACGGCCGCCTACGGAGCCGGCCACAAGGACTACGGCGCCAGCATGGATCCCCTGACCTTCGTCCGCGCCTTCTACTGCCTGGGTTCGAACTACACCCCCCTCCATGGCAGGGCGGCGACCGAGATCGCCTGCCCCAAGTCGGGCAACCGGCGCGCGTTCGTCCGCGCCCACCCGGCGATGTTCCACGCCACCGGCTGGGCCCATCATCCCTACGACTTCACCTACGCACCGAGCCATCGCCGGGGCGATCCCAACTCGGCGACGTTGTCGGGACTGGGGCGGATCGAGACGGCGCTGGATCGCTCCGACCGCGCCTACCACCACCGGGGGGGCATCCCCATCTACATCACCGAATGGGGCGTGCAGAGCCGCACCCCGGACCCCTTCATCCAGTTCAGCCAGGCCCAGCAGGCCACCTACATCAACGAGGGCGAGTACATGGCCTGGAAGAACCAGCGGGTGCGATCCTTCGGCCAGTTCCTGCTGATCGACGCCAGCCCGAACCCGCTCTACGCGGTCGGAAGCCGCGCGTACTGGGCCACGTTCCAGTCAGGGCTGTTCCTCTACAACACCGACCAACCCAAGCCGGCGTACTACGCGTTCGAGCTGCCGCTGTGGCTGCCGCACCCGCGGCACGGCAAGCACGTGTCAGTGTGGGCACAGATCCGGCCGCGGTCCCCCCGGTCCGCTCAGCTGCAGTTCCAGGCCAGGGGATCGCACACCTGGTCAAACGTCGCCTCGGTCAGCTCCAATAACCCCGAGGGCTTCATCACCACGCACCTGTCGCTGCGGTCGGCCGGGGGTCTGCGGATGGTGTGGAACGGGCCCGGCGGCGTGTTCGTCAGCCGCACGGCGCACGTCCGCTGAACGCCTCTCCGCTGAGCGTCACCCCGCCGAATCCGCTCGGACGAGGTTCCTCAGCTCTCGTAGCACCACCGGGAGCGTGGTGGTGTCATACGTCCGTGACGCCCTGACGTCGGCCAGCACGTCGAGCGTCCGGCGGACCACCGCCGCGTTCTGCGCCTCCCAGACCCCGATCGCGTCGGCGTCGCCCGCGGCCTCGGTGCCCTCCCCCCGGTCGGCGCGGGGCGCGCCGGACTGGAGCACCTCGCGGGTCAGCGCGCGGTGCAGCCGGTAGAGGTCGTCACGCAGGGCGGCCCGAGCCAGCGCCTGCCACCGGTCCGCGCGCGGCAGATCGAGGATCCGATCACGCAGCCAGTCGAGTCCCAGCCGCGAGCCGATCCCGAAGTAGATCGCCATCACGGTCGGCTCCGTGCGCCCCACCGCCGTGGCGTCCTCGACGATGTCGAACACCGACAGCAGTGCCTGCATGCTCGCCACGCGGCGAGCCAGCTGATACGGGACGCCAGCCGCCGCGAGCTCGGCGAGCCGCTCGTCGAAGCGGCGGCGATCCTGGCCCTCCAGCACTCCCGGCAAGGCTTCGGCGAGCATCCGGGCGCCGGGCTGGAAGCGGTCGATGACCGCCTCGATGTCGATCTCTCCCGCGCTCGAGCGAACCAGCCAGCGCGTAGCCCGCTCCACCAACCGCCGTCCCTCGATCAGCATCTCGAGCTGCGTCCCGGCCTCGATCTGGTTGTCCAACGCCTCGACCGCGCTCCAGAACTCGCGCATCTCGAACACTTCGCGCGCGACCGCGAACGCCCGCGCCAGCACCGCGGTCGGGGCGCCGGTCTCCTCGGCCAGCCGAAACGCCGACGTCGTGCCGGCACGATCGACGAGCTGGTTGGCCACCGCCGTCGCGATGATCTCGCGCCGCAGCCGGTGGCCGTGCATCTGCTCGCGGTGGCGCTCCGGGAGCGGCTCGGGAAAGTAGCGCTCGAGGTCGTGGGCCAGGTAGGGGTCCTCGGGCACGTCGGACTCGAGCAGCTGCTCGAACAGGTGGATCTTGGTGTACGCCATCACCGTCGCCAGCTCCGGCGCCGTCAATCCGCGGCGCTCGGACCGGCGCGCCGCGAGCGCCTCATCGCTGGGCAGCTGCTCGAGCTCGCGGTTGAGTGACGAGACCCGCTCCAGATGCCGGATCAGCCGGGCGTGGACGCCCGCCATCGGAGCCGCCTGAGCCATCGCGAGGCTCATTGCCTGGGTCTGCGTGTAGCTGCCGTAGAGCACCCCCGCGGCCACCCCGTCGGTCATCTCCGCCAGCAGCTCGTTGCGCTCCTCGGCCGTCATCCCGCCACCCGCCACCACGTCCCCGAGCAGGATCTTGATGTTGACCTCATGGTCTGAGCAGTTGACCCCGGCGGCGTTGTCGATCGCATCGGTGTTGATGTGACCGCCGCGCTGGTCCGGACCTCCCGTGAGCGCGTATTCGATCCGACCGCGCTGGGTGAACCCCAGGTTCCCGCCCTCTCCAACCACGCGGCAGCGCAACTGCGCTCCGTCGACGCGCACCGCGTCGTTGGCCTTGTCACCGGTATCGGCCTGGGTTTCATCGCTGGCTTTGACGTAGGTGCCGATACCACCGTTGAAGAGAAGATCCACCGGGGCGCGCAGCAGCTCCCGGATCAGGTCGGCGGGAGCCAGTGAGTCGGCCTCTATGCCCAGCGCCGCCCGAACCTCGGCAGAGATCGGGATCGCCTTCGCGCTGCGCTCGTAGACCCCTCCGCCGCTGGAGATCAGGGACGGGTCGTAGTCGCTCCAGGCCGACCGGGGAAGCTCGAACAAGCGCCGGCGCTCGGCGAAGCTCGCGGCGGGGTCGGGATCGGGATCCAGGAACACGTGGACGTGGTTGAACGCCGCCAGCAGCCGGGTGTGCGACGACAGCAGCATCGCGTTGCCGAACACGTCGCCCGACATGTCACCGATCCCGACGACGGTGAACGGGTGGCGCTGGATATCGGTGCCGAGCTCGCGGAAGTGGCGTTTGACCGACTCCCACGCGCCCCGGGCCGTGATCCCCATCTGCTTGTGGTCGTAGCCGTGCGAGCCGCCGGAGGCGAACGCGTCGCCAAGCCAGAAGTCGTACTCGGCCGACACCTCGTTGGCGATGTCGGAGAAGGTCGCCGTGCCCTTGTCGGCGGCGACGACGAGATACGGGTCGTCCTCGTCATAGCGCACCACGCGCTCGGGGCCCTCGATGCCGTTCCCGACATAGTTGTCGGTCAGGTCGAGCAGGCCGCGCAGGAAGATCCGATAGCACGCGATCGCCTCCTCCACCTGAGCTCCGCGACCGCCGGTGGTCCGGGGTCGCTTGACCACGAAGCCGCCCTTGGAGCCGACCGGGACGATCAGCGCGTTCTTGACCATTTGAGCTTTCATCAGCCCCAGCACCTCGGTCCTGAAGTCCTCCCGCCGGTCCGACCACCGAATGCCCCCGCGCGCGACCTTCCCGCCCCGCAGGTGGATTCCCTCGACCCGCGGTGAGTACACGAAGATCTCGTAGCGAGGCCGCGGCAACGGCAGCATCGCCAGCCCCGACGGGTCAAGCTTGAACGACAGATAGGTGGGGGCGGGACCCGGCTCCGGGGCGCGGAAGTAGCTCGTGCGCAGCATCGCGCGGACCACCGCCACGAAGCTGCGCAGGATCCGGTCCTCATCAAGGCTCCTGACGGCATCGATAGCCTGCTCGAGCTCTTCCGAGATCGCCTCGGCGGAGGAGCCGTCCTGGGCGCTGGGATCGAACCGGGCTCGGAACAGCCGCAGGATCATGACCACCACTTCGGGGTTGCCGACCAGCGTCCGCTCCACATAGCGGTCCGAGAAGCCCATCGTCGCCTGGCGCAGGTACCGCGCGACCGCGCGAATCAGGCTGACCTCGCGGCCGGTCAGACCCGCCGTGACGACCAGCGCGTTGAGACCATCGTCCTCGAGCTCACCGGCCCAGACGCCGAGAAACGCCGCGGCGAACTGGCCGGCCACCTGCTCGAGCTCGTCGGCGGAGCATCTGAGGCCGAAGTCGTAGATCCAGATCGGGTCCAGGTCACTCGGCGTGATCTCGTACGGCCGCTCATCGACCACCTTGACCCCCATGTGCTCGAAGGTCGGCAGGACCTCCGAGAGAGACACGGCCGTCACGCTCAGCAGCTTGCAGCGCATCGCCTGCTCGCCCTCGGCATGGCGGCGGTACAGGGTGATGATCGGGCGCCGCGTGCGGACGAGCTCGGCGATCCGATCGATGTCCGCGACGGCGCCGTGGGCGCTCCAATCGGCTCGGTATCCGGGCGGGAACGCGGAGCCGTAGCTCGCTTGGAGCAGGGCCCCCTCCTCCTCGCCGTACTTGGTGACCAGCGCCGCGCGTAGGTCATCGCTCCACGCGCGGGTCGCCCGCACGATCCGCGCCTCTATCGCCGCCACGTCGTACTCGGTGGCCACGCCGCTGGGGCAGTGGATCACGTAGTCGACCCGCACGACCACCGATTCGGAGCGCTGCATCCGCCAGTCGACCTGCTCGCCCCCGAACGCGTCGGCCAAGATCCTTCCCGCGCGCTCGCGGTTCTCGGTGTTGAAGCGGTCACGCGGCAGGCACAGAGTGCAGGCCACGAAGCGGTCAAGCCGGTCCCATGACACGAACAGCCGCACCCGCTGACGCTCCCCCAGTCCGAGGATCCCGATCGCGATCTCGAACAGGTCATCGGTGGTGATCTGAACCAGCAGATCACGCGGCAGCGATTCCAGGATGTCGATCAGGCCCTTGGCATCGTGACTATCGGGCGAGAACGCGGCTCGGGTCAGGATCCGCTCCACCTTCTCGCGCAGGAGCGGGATCTCGCGCGGGCTGGTCTTGTAGGCAACGGTGGTGTACAGGCCCAAGAACCTTCGTTCGCCGATGACCTCGCCGGCGGCGTCGTAGCGTTTGACCCCCACGTAGTCGAGGTATGACCGGCGATGGACCGTGGCGCGGGAGTTGGCCTTGGTCAGCACCAACGGGTGCGCCGAGTGGGCGAGCTCGTACGCCTTGTCGCCCA
Organism: uncultured Solirubrobacterales bacterium; assembly: GCA_963792735.1. GTDB lineage: Bacteria > Actinomycetota > Thermoleophilia > Solirubrobacterales > Solirubrobacteraceae > Palsa-465. The sequence goes on from CAWBXK010000004.1 coordinate 234,712, forward strand.
GCCGCTGAGTCGGCGACCTGGACGCGCCGCGCAGAATGCCCAGCCCCGTCCCCGGCACCGCCCGCAGCTCACGCGGGTCCTCGTCACCGAGCGCATACTCGCGGTATCCGAGGAAGGTGAAGTGATCGTCAGCCAGCCACTGCAGGAACGCCCGGCTCTCGGCCAGCTCGTGGGGGTCCACGGGAATCCGGTCGCGCTCCAGCTCGGTCGCCAGCATGGTCGTCTTGGCGCGCATCGGCGCCCAGTCCTCCACCGCGGCGCGGACCTCCTCGAGCACCAGTTCCACACCGGCCCGCAGCACCTGGAGGTCAGACCCGGGCCGGCGGGTCACCTCGGCATGGATAACCGATTCGCTGACGAAGCCCGGCGCCGTGGCGCCTGGCTCGAGCACCTCCACCAGCTCACCGCCGGCATCGCGCAGGACACGCATGACGGGGTGGACGATGAGCTCGATCGCGTAGCCCTGCCGGCTCAGCTCCATCGTCACCGAGTCGACGATGAACGGCATGTCGTCGCTGACGATCTCGATCACCGTGTACGGCGAGTGCCAGCCGTCACGCTCCACGTCCGGGTTGTAGACGCGCACCTGGGGCTCGCCGTCAGGTCTGTGCCGGCCGGTCTTCCAGTGGGCGACTATCGCCCCGCAAAGGTCCAGGGGGTTGCGATCGGCGAGGTCCGGCGCCGGGACCCAGTGGTAGTACTGGCGCACGAACTCGGCGTACGACGCCGGGGGCTCACCCGGCAGCCGCTGCTCGACGCATTCGCTGAGCTCGTCGATCAGATCATGCTCAAGGTCCCCGGCCTTCACGGCCATTTCGGCACCATCCCTTCTGGCATCGCTTTTGGTGCTCTCTCAAACCTACCCCTCCGTCCCCGCGGTCGCGTCGCGTGAGAGCGAAAATGTCACTCTTGACTCGCGCATGACCACGCCCCGGCCAGCTTCGAGCTCCAGGCTGGACGCGCCGGTCGGATCGGCAACCGCTCGGGTCCTGCACCTAGCATGCACGGCAGGATCGCTCCACGACCGAAGGTGGTTTGAGGACCCCGATGCCACGCCGCAGCCCCTCCCCACGCGCGCCGGGGGCATATCTGCCGTTCCCCCTGTGGGTGCGCTTCGCGATCGCGTCCACGATCGCGGTGGTGCTCCTGGTTGCGATGGTGGTGTTCGTCGAGGGGCACAACACCAACTCGCCCACCTTCACCAACCCCACCGCGGCGGTGCAGGCCAACCGTGAGGCCGAAGTCCTGATCGCCCAGGACCAGGCGCCCCACACCGCCCGCCTGAGGGCGGGCGGCGCACCGGCATCCGGGCTCCAGCGCGTGCTGCGAGGCTACGTTTCGGGTCAGATCGCCCGCGGCGCGATCTCCGGCCCGCTTCAGCGCAGCACCTGCCAGGCCACGGGCTCGGCCTCGTCGGCGACCCGGCGGGCCTTCAGCTGCACAGTGTTGACCGGCAGCGTCGCGTATCACTTCCTCGCCGTCGTCGACCCGGGCTCACACCGGGTCACCTACTGCAAGCACGATCCACCTCCGGCCCCGGGCGATGTCGTGCCCGTCAGCCGGCGCTGCCTCGCCTGAGCCGCCCGCTTTCAGCGGTCGCGCTGCCTGACGCAGCCCGGCGGCGGGCGCGGCCCCGTCCGTTACGAGCGCGCCTGCGCCTGTGACCACTCCGCTTTGTGCGCCCGCTTCGCCGCCTGGTAGTCGGCCAGCGCCTGCGGAGAGTCGACATCCCCCAGGGTGGGGTGCCAGGGAACCAACTCCTGCGCCGCCACCACGCCGAAGTGCTTGGCCAGGACCGCCGCCAGCGCCTTGATCTTCATCTCGCCGAACCCCGGCACCGCGGTCAGATTTGCCCGCAGCGCGTCGGCGTCGGCCGCGCCGGTCCAGATCCGCGCCGCGTCGCCGTCGTACTCGTCGCGCACGTGCACCGCCATGTCGTGCACCCGGCCGGCCATCGAACCTGGGAAGCGGTGGATCGCGGGCCGGGCGCGGAACACCGGCTCAAGGTCGGCTGAGGCGAGCGTTTCGGCGTCGATCGCCCCCAGCCGTTCACGTATCGCCAGGGGCCCGGAGAACGCCTTCTGCACCGACACCTGCTGGTCGAGCACAAAGCCGATCAGCAGCGCCATCGGGTCAGACGCGATCAGCGCGTTGGCGTCGTCTGAGTCGGTGAAGTAGAGGCGGTCGGGCAAGGGGCGATCATAACCCGAGCCGATCGGGTGGCGGGCTGGGGCTCGCGGTTGGACACCGCGCGGGCGGATGGATAGCTTGCAGACCATGTCTTCGTGGCCGGCACTCTCCTACGAGGACTGGGGCCCGACGTGCGACACCCTGCACGCGCACACCCAGTTGCTCGGCAAGCTGGCGGTGGCGCTGGCCCCGCCCGAGCCGCAGCTGCAGCACGCGGCCCTGCGGCTCACGCCGCGGGGATGGGAGACGGCTCCGCTTCCCGCGCCCGACGGTTCCGGAGCGCTGCTCGTCACGCTTGACCTTCGAACCCATGAGGCGCTCGTCGAGCACAGCGATGGGGCGGTGCGACGCGTGCCGCTGGTCCCGGACCGCGCGGTGGCCGAGGTCACCGGCGATGTGCTGGAGGCGGTCAGGGCGTTGGGCGGCGGGATCGAGATCAACCCCAGCCCGCAGGAGGTGGCCTGGACCGTGCCGCTGGACGAGGATCGCGAGCACCACAGCTACGACCCCGACCGCGTGGCCGCTTACTTCGCCGCCGTGACCCAGGCGGCGCTCGTGCTCGCCGCGTTCCGCGCCCCCTACCGCGGTCGCTCGACACCGGTCAACGCATGGTGGGGCTCGTTCGACCTCGCGGTGAACCTGTTCTCCGGCCTCCCGGCTCAGCCGCCGTCGCCGGACTTCATCATGCGCAACGCGATGGACTCACAGGAGGTGGCGGTCGGCTGGTGGCCGGGCGATCCCCGCTACCACCAGGCCGCGTTCTACGCGTACGCCTACCCGGCGCCGGAGGGTTTCGCGAGCGCCACCCTGACCCCGCCGCAGGCGCGCTGGGAGCCTGAGCTCGGGGAGTACATCCTGGATTGGGAGGTGGTGCGGGGCAGCCCTGATCCCCGGGCCACCGCGCTTGAGTTCGCGCGCTCGGCGTTCCGCCACGCGTGCCTGGTGTGCGACTGGGATCCCGGTCTGGCCCGCAGCGCCGAGCCGGATCCACCCCCGGTCAGCTGACCGCCAAGCGCGCGGCGTGTCGCCCTTCTGGGCCAATGGCGAGCTCGCCCCTCGATCGTCGGGGCGATCGTGAGAGGATGCGACCATGCCAGCGCGTGAAGCCCGATACGTGATCGGAGTGGACTTCGGAACTCTGTCGGGACGGGCGGTGGTCGTGCGCGCGAGCGACGGCGAGGAATGCGGAATCGGTGAGTTCGAGTACCCCCACGCGGTCATGGATCGCGAGCTCGCTCACACCGGTGAGAGGCTGCCGGCGGCCTGGGCGCTGCAGGACCCTGAGGACTACATCGACGTGCTCCGCCACGCCGTGCCCGAGGCGACCGCGGCCGCCGGCATCGACCCGGCGGCGGTGGTCGGGATCGGCACTGACTTCACCGCTTGCACGATCATGCCGACCACCGGCGACGGGACTCCGCTGTGCCGGCTGGACGAGTTTCGCGAGCGCCCGCACGCCTACGTGAAGCTGTGGAAGCACCACGCCGCCCAGCCGCAGGCCGACCGGGTGACCCAGGTCGCTGCCGAGCGCGAGGAGTCCTGGCTGCGCCGCTACGGCGGCCGGATCTCGTCGGAGTGGGCGTTCGCCAAGGCGCTGCAGGTGCTCGACGAGGACGCCGAGATCTATGAGCGCATGGACCGCTGGGTGGAGGCGTCGGACTGGATCGTCTGGCAGCTGTGCGGCCACGAGGTGCGCAACGCCTGCGCCGCCGGCTACAAGGCGATGTACCAGGACGGCCACTATCCCTCACGCCAGTACTTCGCCGCCCTCGACGAGCGCTTCGCGAGCTTCGCCGACAAGCTCGGATCCGACCTGGCCGAGCTCGGCAGCCGGGCCGGAACGCTGAGCGCCGCCGCCGCCGAGTGGACCGGACTGCCGGAGGGCATCGCGGTGGCGGTCGGCAACGTCGATGCGCACGTGACGGTTCCGGCCGCCCAGGCCACCGATGCGGGCCAGATGGTGGCGGTGATGGGCACCTCCACCTGTCACGTGATGGTCGGCGATCGCCTGGCCGAGGTGCCCGGGATGTGCGGCGTCGTGCGGGGAGGCCTGGTGGCCGACCGCTGGGGCTACGAAGCGGGACAGAGCGGAGTCGGGGACATCTTCGCCTGGTTCGTCGACTCCGGCGTCCCGCCCGCGTACCACGAGCGCGCCCGGCAGGAGGGCGTCAGCATCCACCAGTACCTGACCGCGTTGGCCGAGCGCCAGCGCGTCGGGGAGCACGGTCTCGTGGCGCTCGATTGGTGGAGCGGTAACCGCTCGATCCTGGTCGACCACGAGCTCAGCGGTGTGCTGGTCGGCCTCACGCTGTCCTCGCGCCCCGAGGACGTCTACCGGGCCCTGATCGAGTCGACCGCGTTCGGGACCAGGAAGATCATCGAGGCGTTCGCCGACGCCGGCGTCGCGGTGCGAGAGTTCGTCGCCGCCGGGGGGCTGCTCGGCAATCCCGTCCTGATGCAGATCTACGCCGACGTGATCAATCAGCCGATCAGCGTGCTCGAATCAGAGCAGGGTCCGGCGCTCGGCTCGGCCATTCACGCGGCGGTGGCCGCCGGCGTGCACCAGGATGTGCAGACCGCGTCGACCGCCATGGGGCGCTTGCGCCGGCGGGCCTACGTGCCCGACCGCAGCCGCGCCGAGGCCTACGACCCACTCTTCGGCGTGTACGCGCAGCTTCATGATTGGTTCGGACGCGAGAACCGGGGGCTGATGCGCGAGTTGCAGACGATTCGCGACGGCGCCCGGGAAAGCTGAGACCTTCGCCGCTCGGCTCAGGGCTGACCGACGACCGCGTTGCCGGCTGCATCGACGGCAACGCAAAGCTGTGCCGAGGGACAGCTCACGGCGTTCAGCCCACCGGTCGCCACCCGCACTCGCGTGAAGTTCTGACCGGGACCGGGGATCGTCATCGCGTAGCCACGGGTGTCGACCGCGGTGCAAAGCTGCGTGGCGCTGCAGGAGACGGCATTCAGACCTCCGACAGGGCCGCCGAACGGGGTCACCGGCTCGATCTGGTTCGGCGCCCATGAGCCGCTCGCGGCCGGGGTCACCGAGCTGAGCAGCTGCCCGTACTCGTCGGCCGCGAGGCACCGCTGCGGGGACGCGCACGAAACCCCGTTGACCCGCAGCTTCACGATGCCGACGTCCCGGATCTCCGCCGTGTCGGTCGCCACCTGCTGCCATGCGTCGGCTCCCCCGGTCGGGTTGCTCGAGGCCACGAGGAACCCGTAGCCGCCGCCGACACACAGCTGCGTGGAAGGGCACGACACGGCACCGAGGCCAACGACGACCGCGGTCGCAGCCCAGCTTGCGGCCCCGCCCGTGGGGTCGGTCGACGTCAGCACCCGGCCGACCTCGTCGACCGCGACGCACAGCGCCGGCGACGGACATGAGACGCTGAGCAGAGCATGTCCGGGGTCGACCGCGGCCGAGGACCACGCCGCGCCGCCCCCCAGCGGGTTGCTCGACGCGAGCACGTTGCCCTTGCTGTCCACGGCGACGCACTGCGTGGTCGTGGCGCAGGAGATGCCGTCCACCGCGGCCCCGGTCGGCTTGCCCGCGGCCCCGGTCGGCGACGCGGCGGGGTCGCTCACCGCCACCTGCCACGGGGTCGAGCCGCCGCTGGGATCGGTCGAGGTCAGCACGGTCCCCGCGTCATCGCCGGCCAGGCACAGTTGCGTCGAGGGACAGGTCACGGCCCTCAACTCCGGGCCGCCCGCGTCGATATCAGCCGCGCGCCAAGCTCGCCGGCCACGCAGCGGACGGGTCGCGCCGAAGACGGTGGTCGCCGTCAATCCGACGCACAGCTTCGTGGACGGACAGGACAGCGCCTGGAGAACGCCGCTGTCGATCCGAGCGCTCTTCCACGCCCGGGCGCCACCCGCAGGATGCCGCGAGCTCAACACGCGACCGCGCGCATCCACCGCCACGCAGAGGCGAGCGGAGGGACAGGACACGGCCCGCGGGGCGCCGTGATCGATGCGGGCGCGCCGCCACGGAGCCCCGCGTCCGGCCGGGTTTGACGAGACCAGCGCGTGGCCGGTGCTGTCGACCGCGACGCACAACCGTGTCGATGGGCACGCCACGGCGGCGAGCGCGCCGCGCTCGATCCGCGCGGCACTCCAGGCGCGGGCGCCGCCGGCGGGGTCAGTCGAGGTCCAGACGCGCCCGTGGCTCCCTACCGCGACACACAGTCGCGACGGGGTGCAGGTGATGCCGGCCAGGCCGGTCGTGACGAGGTGGACGCGATGCCATGCCCCCTTCCCGCCCGCGGGATGCTTGCTGCTGAGAACGTTTCCGGTCTGGTCGACGGCCACACAGAGCGACCTTGACGGGCACGACAGCGCCCACAGTCCGGACTTGTCGACATGCGCGAGCCGCCATGCCGTGCCGGAGCCCGAGGGGTTGGTTGAGCTGAGTACGTTCCCGGCGCCATCGACGGCAACGCAGAGCTGACGCGATGGACACGAGATCGCGTTCAACCCGGACGCCGACACGGCCGTGCGCAGGTTCGCCGTCAGGCGCCATCCGCGCAGGCCGCCGGCGGGACGGCTCGAGCTGAATACGTTGCCGCTCTGATCCACGGCGGTGCACAGCTTGATCGAGGCGCATGAGACGGCGCTCAGGTCAAGGCCGCCGGCGATGCCCGGACCCGGCTCGATCAGCACCGGCGTCCCCCACCGCAACGGCTGCGCGGCGGCGGGCGCCGCATCGATCCCGGCCGCGAGGGCGACGACGGCGACGGTGACGGCGAACGCGATCCAACGCTGCATGGCTGCTCTCCTCATCGGCTGCATGTGACCCACACCGGCGCCCTGATCGCCGCCGCGTGAGTATGCCGCGTCTTCGGCTAGAGACCGCGCGCGAGGTGGTAGTAGGCCTGATTCCAGCGCAGCTCGTTGGCGAACTGAGTCAGTTGGGTGTGGCGGTCGATCACCAGCAGCTCAACCCCCGCGATCTGCGCCAGATCCCTCAGCGCCTCGATGCCGAGCGACATCGTGAACACGGTGTGGTGTGAGCCCCCCGCGCTCAACCACGCCTCCGCCGCCGTGCTCAGGTCCGGACGCGGGGACCACAGCGCCCGCGCCACCGGAAGCCGGGGGAGGTCCTCGTCGGGCGCCACTACCTCGATCTCGTTGGCGATCAACCGCAGGCGACCACCCACGTCGACCATGCAGATCACCACCGCGGGCCCGGGAGGAGCGGTGAAGACCAGCCGCACCGGGTCCTCGCGGTCGCCGATCGCCAGCGGATGGATCTCACACACCGGCTGGGCTGCGGCAATCGAGGGACAGACCTCGAGCATGTGCGCGCCGAGCACCTTGGCCCCGCCCGGACCGAGGTGGTAGACGTAATCCTCCATGAACGAGGTCCCCCCGTCCAGACCCTCGGCCATCACCTTCATGATCCGCAGCAGCGCGGCCGTCTTCCAGTCACCCTCCGCCCCGAAGCCATACCCGTCGGCCATCAGGCGCTGAGCGGCGATACCGGGTAGCTGCCGCAGGCCCCCGAGATCCTCGAAGGTGTCGGTGAACGCGCCGAAGCCCCCCTCGCGCAGGGTGGCCCGAAGACCCACCTCGATCCGGGCGGCTTCGCGCAGCGCGTCGCGACGCGCCCCGCCTGACCGCAGCTCCGGAGCGAGCTCGTAGCTGCCCTCGTACTCCGCCAACAGCGGCTCGATGCTGCTGTCGGGCACATCGCGCACCGCGGCCGACAGCGCGTCGACGCCGTAGCCGTTGACCGACACGCCCAGCTGAATCTGGGCTCCGACCTTGTCGCCCTCGGTCACCGCGACGTTGCGCATGTTGTCGCCGAAGCGGGCGACCTTCAGGCGCTGGGATTCGGCCCAGCCGCGCGAGGCCCGCGCCCACCATCCAATCCTCGCTTGCACGACCGGGTCAGACCAGTGACCGACCACGGTCTTGCGGGCGACACCCATCCGGGTTTCCAGATGTCCGAACTCCCGATCGCCGTGGGCTGACTGGTTGAGGTTCATGTAGTCCATGTCGATCTCGGCCCACGGCAGGTCGCGATCGAACTGGGTGTGGAGGTGCAGAATCGGGCGCCGCAAGGCGCTCAAACCGGCGATCCACATCCTGGCGGGGGAGAACGTGTGCATCCAGGCGATGACCCCGACGCAGTCATCGTCGGCGCTCGCCTGCGTCAGCGCGCGGCCGATCGCCTCGGGATCGGTCAGCGGCTCGCGGTGGATCACCGGCAGCGGGATCGCTCCACTGGCATCCAGTGCCCGCGCGATCGTCCGCGCATGCTCGTCGACCTGTCGCAGCATCTCCTCCCCGTACAGGTGCTGGCTCCCGGTCAACAACCACACCGCTTGGCCGGTCATCGCCACCGGCTCGCTCTGCGCATGCGCGGAAGGGTCACGGGTACCATCATCGCCACATCATGCGCCAGCTCACCAGCCTCGATACCCAGTTTCTGGCTCTGGAGAACTCCCGGCAGAGCGGCCACGTGGCCGGCATGGCGGTGCTCGACCCGTCCACGGCTCCCGGCGGCACGCTCACTGCCGCCGACATCCAGGCGCTGATCGTCGAGCGGTTGCCGATGCTTCCGCCGCTGCGCTGGCGCCTGGCGGAGGTCCCGCTCGGCCTCGACTACCCCTACTGGGTCGATGACGCCGGCTTCGACCTCGACTTCCACGTCCGCGAGCTCGCTCTCCCCTCGCCGGGCTCGGACGACCAACTCGCCGAGCAGGTTGCCCGCATCACATCGCGTCCGCTGGACCGCGCCCGCCCGCTGTGGGAGCTGTATCTGATTCACGGTCTCAGCAGCGGACACGTGGCGATGTTGACAAAAATCCACCACGCCGTCATCGACGGTATCTCCGGGGCGGAGATCATGGGGCTGCTGCTCGACCTCGGGCCCGATGGCCCGCTGCCGCCGTCAGCTCCGAAATGGCGGGGCCGAGCCGAGGAGATGCCGAGCTCCCGGGAAATGCTGGCTCGAGCGGCGCTGGGAATTCCGCGGTACCCGCTGCGGATGCTCCGGGCCCTGCCGCGCGCGATCCCCAACGTCGAGGACACACCGTTCGCGACGCTGCCGGGGGCGGCCCTCGCCGGCGCCGTCACCTCGCGGCTCCGAGGGCTGCTCGGCGGTGAGGCCGTGGTCGACGGATCCCAGCGTCTCACGGCGCCGCGCACGTCGTTCAACGGGCGCATCACCCCGCACCGGCGCTTCGCCTTCGGTCAGCTCTCGCTCGGCGAAGTCAAGGCGATCAAGAACCACTACGGCTGCACGGTCAACGACGCGATCGTCTCGATCTGCGCCGGCGCGGTCCGCCGCTGGCTGATCGAACATGAGGAGCTGCCCGATCAGCCGCTGGTGGCACAGGTGCCGGTGTCGGTGCGCAACGAGGAGCAGATCGGCACCTACGGCAACCGGATCCTGCTGATGAGCGCACCGCTGTTCACCAACGTGGCCGACCCGGTGGAACGTCTGGCGCTGACTCACGATGCCCTGAACGACATGAAGGTCCGCCATCGGGCGCTGCCGGCCACGCTGCTCCAGGATGCCAATCACTTCATCCCCCCCGCGATCTTCGCCCGGGCCGCGCAGCTCACCTTCCGGCTCTCGACCAGCGGCGCGGCGCACCCGACCTGGAACCTGGTCATCTCCAACGTTCCCGGGCCCCAGATTCCCCTCTACTGCGCCGGCGCCCGGCTTGTCGCCAACTATCCCGTCTCGGTGATCACCGACGGGATGGGGCTGAACATCACCGTGATGAGCTATCTGGGCAGCCTTGACTTCGGGATCGTGGCCGACCGTGACCAGATGCCCGACTTGCACCGGCTCCTCGACTGGCTCAGAGACGGGGTGGCGGAGCTCCTGCCCTCGTCAGCTTCAGAGAGCCCCGACGCCGTGGCACAGGCGCCGGCCGCGCCGGGGACGCCGGCCAGCGCCTGACGGTCAGCTCACGCGCTGCTCGGGCGCCCCTGTCGCACGACGTTGATCAGTGGCTCCCCGGCACACCAGCGGGCGAGCTGCTCGCCGGCCAGGGCCGCGGCCCGAGCGTGCCCGGCGGGGGAGTCGCCGGCCACGTGCGGTGTGATCGAGAGCGTTCCGGGTGCGCTCCACAGCGGGTGATCGTCGGGTAGCGGCTCAGGATCGGTGACGTCCAGGACCGCTCGCAGGCGGCCCGTCTGCAGCTCAGGCAGGAGCGCACCGGCGTCGACCACCGGCCCTCGGGCCGCGTTGACGAGCACCGCACCGTCGCGCATCGCCGCCAGCTCCGCGGCGCCGATCAGCCCCCGGGTCGAGTCGGTGAGCGGGGTCAGCACGACAACCGCGTCGGCCCGCGGCAGCAGAGCGCTCAGCTCCTGCACGCCGTGTACGCCGTCATGGGCATGGGAGCCGACGCCGATGACCTCGCTGCCCATCGCGCTGAGCCGGGTCTGGACCATGTGGCCGATCGATCCCATGCCCAGCACCAGCACCGTCCAACCCCCCAGGTCGTCAAGATGGCGCGAGTCCTCCCAGGTCCGGACGCGGGCGCACTCGAGCAGCCCGGTCGAGGCGCCGAGCAGAGCACCCAGCACCCATTCGGCCACCGGCGCATCACGCGCGCCGCGAGCGCTGCAGAGCGTGGCCTGGGGCGGAACCTTCGGTTCGATCCAATCGGTTCCGGCCGACAGCACCTGCACCACGGCCAGATGCTCGAGGCCGGGCAGCGCGTCGGCGAACTCGTGGTCCCCGGCGGGCGGGACGATGAAATCCACGGCGGCCAGATCGACGCCGTCCTCGATCGCGATCAGCTCGACCCCCCGCGGAGCCCGGGCCCGAACCGCCTCCAGGGCTCGGGGGGCAATCGCGGCGCGGGCAGGTCGGTCACGGCTCATGGCGCACGACGATATCGCCGCGCCTGCCCCTTCAGTCCCCTGGAGGCGACTCCCCCGTTCGCCGCCGCGATCCGTGCCGCGCGCGACATCTGACCGAGGTCGCGCTAGAGGGGTGTCACGCGGAACAGGACCACGCTGTGCGACGGGACCCGTGCGCTGATCTCGCCGGTCGTGCGGCGGGTGGTGTGGCCCCACAGGTTCTTCAGCGTGTATGCCGTCGCCGGCGGCAGTCCGACCCGGCGCGCGCGGGTGGTGATCCGATGCGCCTGCGATCCTCGGTTCAGCAGCGCCACGGCCACATCCCCGCCGGCCAGCGGTCTGGACCACACCTGCCCGGCGCCCTCATTCGCGATCACGGTCCCCTGAACCCCGAGCGGGTCCTGATCGATCGTGATCACCTGCTGGTTGCGCAGCATCCCGATCTGCGCGGAGGTAAGCGCGCGCGGGTCGCTTCCGAGCATCAGCGGCGCCGCGACCATCGCCCACATCGAGAACTGCGCTCGCGCTTCGGACGCCGTCATTCCGAGTCCCGGACCCAGGTAATCGGGATCGTTCCAGTGCCCGGGAGATGCTGCCTTGGGATGAGCGGCGTCGCGATCGAGGTTGCGAAGCACGTTCTTGAACTGAATGTCCCGCGTGAAGCCGATGTCGGTGTCGGTGCGCCAGCTCTGTGCGATCCGCGGCGCCCAGCGGTAGTTGGCATAGGCCGAATTGGCAAACGACGGGCGCTTGCCGTTGATCTGGCCCGGCACCCAGAAGTTGCACACGTTGAGCATCATCGGCCGATGGCTGGCGTTGTTCGCCAACGCCCGGGCGAACCGTCTGAACGCCGGGACGGGAGTGAGGCCCTGCTGGCCCGCGCCGCAGAAATCGACCTTGACGGCGTCAAACCCCCAGGCGGCGAACGCATCGGCGTCGCGCTGGTAATGCCCCTGCGAACCCACTCCCTGCCTGGAGCAGCCGCTGGACCCTGCGTCGGTGTAGATGCCCGCCAGCAGACCCCGGCGGTGCAGCCAGGCGGTCAACCACGGCAGCCCGTGCGGCCATTGGTGGCGGTCGACGATCAGGTTCCCGTGGCTGTCCCGTGCCCCGGTGGCCCAGCCGAAGTCAAGCCACACCACGCGGTAGCCGGCCTTGGCCAGACCCCGGCGGATCAGCGCGTTGGCCACCGAGACGATCGTGCGCTCGTTGAACACCCCTCCCACTCCGTAGTACGTGTTCCACCCCATGTAGGGGACGGCGGCCAGCGGCGGGGCAGCCGGCACCACGGGCGTTCCCTCGGGCACCCCGACGCCTCCGCCGGCCGAGGCCGCGGCCACCGCCGACGTCAGCGCGAGAAATGCCAGCACGGCCGCCGTCGGCCACAGGACACCCCGGACGGATCTCAGCACCTGACTCGCCGCCGACCGAGCACGCGCCGAAGATACCTGAATCCCCTGCCGATGCCGTCAGCTCGCCGGGGGTGAGAGCATGTGCGTCATGGCCGAGCGCCAGCGTGTCGCAGTCGTCACCGGCGCGGGTTCGGGCATCGGCCGCGCCGTGACCCGAGCGCTCCTGGCGGCCGGCTATCGCGTCGCTCTGGCCGGCCGCCGCGAGAAACCGCTGCGCGAGACCCTGACCGACACTTCGAGCCCGCCGGCCGACGCGCTGGTGGTCCCGACCGACGTCACCCACCCCGGTGAGGTGCGGACGCTGTTTGCCCGCGTCTCAGAGCACTGGGGCGGGGTGGATCTGTTGTTCAACAATGCCGGCGTGTTCGGCGCCTCGGTCCCGTTCGACGAGCTGGCCGTGGAGCAGTGGCGAACCGTCGTCGACACGAACCTGACCGGCAGCTTCCTTTGTGCCCAGGCGGCGTTTGCGGCCATGAAGGCACAGGTGCCCCAGGGGGGACGCATCATCAACAACGGTTCGATCTCGGCTCACGTTCCCCGACCGCACGCCGCCGCCTACACCGCGACCAAACATGCGATCACCGGTCTGACCCGGTCGATCTCCCTTGAGGGACGGCGCCACGCAATCGCCTGCGGACAGGTCGACATCGGCAATGCCGTCACCGAGCTCAGCGCGGGCATCGGGCAGGGGGCGTTGCAGCCCGACGGTTCGGTTCTGGTCGAGCCGATGATGGACGTGGCCCACGCCGCCGACGCCGTCCTCTATATGGCGGGCCTGCCGCTCGACGCCAACGTCCAGTTCCTCACGGTGATGGCAACCAACATGCCGTTCATCGGCCGCGGATAGCCGAGGGAAAGAGGCGGGTCAGTCAGGGGCTGGCGGTGGTTCCGCCTGGGGCCCTGCCACTAGCCGTCAAGGTTGTCCACGATCTCGTTGGCCCGTGACCACTGGTCCGGTGCAACGACCAGGTACACATCCCCCCGGCCGAAGCGATCAAGCTGATGATCTGCGACGCAGCTGGCATCGATACCGAGCCCGCGGAGCTGGTCACGCCAGGCCACCGCGGTCGTCTGATCCTCGAACTCGCTGACCGTCTCCCAGCCCTCAAAGCGGGGGTCACCGATCGCCACCGGCGCCTCCCTGGCAACGCGACCTTTGAGGAACCGGGAAAGTGCCACCGGGCAAGCGTACGCCTCGCGACAACCCGCCCCGGCGCGGACTAGCCTTGTCAATCGTGGCGCCGCCCGGTGACACAGCGGATGCGATCAGCCGCGATGACGCCTACCTGGTGGCCTTCACCGACTGGTTGGCGTGTGCGTACGCCGGCCTCGACGAGCGGGCCGCCACGGCGATGCGGGCATCCGGCGACGACCTGCTCACCGACGTCGCGTATCTCGCTGCCGCCGGTCACGTGCTGGATTTCGACGACACCTACTCCGACGGCGTCGCGCACGTGAGCGCCGCCACGGCGCCCGCGGCACTGGTGCTGGCATCGCATCTGGGGCTTTCGCTGCACGTGGCCCTGGCCGCCTACGCGGAGGGTTTCGAGGCGATGGCCGCGGTGGCGGCGACGAGCCACCCAGCGCTCTATGACGGCGGGTGGCACCCCACGGCGGTATGCGGCCCGATCGGCGCGGCGGTCGCGGCCTCATGCCTGTTGGCGCTGACCGAGAGTCAGTGTGAGAATGCAATCGCCCTCGCGCTGCTGCGTGCCGGCGGCACGCGCGGCGCCTTCGGCTCCGACGGCAAGGCGATCCAGGTCGCCCTGGCAGCCGCCGCAGGCGTGCAGGCGGCCCTGCTGGCCCGGGCGGGCGCGACGGTGGATCCGCGCGCGATCTGCGGCCCGCTCGGCTTTGTGGCCGTGCTCGGGGCCGGCTGGCCGCAGGCCGCGGGCTCAGGCGGGCTCTCGCCCCGAGCCGCAGGCTCAGGCGGGTTCTCTCCCCGCCGGATTGCGCTGAACGCGAGCGGCGCCCGCGCGATCGACCACAACTGGATCAAGCTGCATCCAAGCTGTCTCGGGACCCACTCACCCATCGAGGCCGCGGCTCAGGCGCGCGACTCCGGCCAGCAGCTCGATGGCGACCACCTGGAGGTTCACGTTCACCCGGTGGCGCGCCAGGCGGCTCACCTGGATGAGGTCAGCGACGGTCTGTCCGCCAAGTTCTCGATCCCGTACTGCGTCGCGCATACGCTCACCCACGGTCCTCCGCAGGTCCTCGACTTCACCGCCGTCGACGCAGCGACACTTGACCGCTCGCGACTCATCAGTGTCAACGTCGACGCGTCACTGCCCGCGTTCGGAGCCATTCTGACCCGCGCCGGGCACGAGCTTGCCCGCGTGCCCTGTCCCCCGGGCGCGCCCGAGCGCCCGGTCTCGTCGGCGCAGCTCGCGCGCAAGGTCGCAGATCTCACCGGCGATCGCCTGGACGGGGTGCTCGACGACCTTGATGCACCGGCCCGCGCGGTTCTGGACGCGGCCGGCCGGGGCAGGTTCGCCGAGCGGTTCGAGGCGCCCGCCTAGCGCGGCCGGTTCGGGTAGGCTCGCTGCTGGGCGGCGCAGGGATGTCTTTCCGTCAACTCCGGCGCAGTCGTCAGGCATCGGCGACAATGCCGAACATGGGGAAGGCGGTTCTGCGCTGGTGGGCCGTCGCGGCATGCGCAGCTCTCGGCATTCCGGACATCTCGGCGGCGCACATGTACTCAGCGAGCGTGTCGGTGGCGCCGACGCCGATCGCCCGGCCGATTGCGCGCGGGTTCCTCGGTCTGGCCTTCGAGTACGGGTCGATCCCGGCATGGGTCGGCTCCGGGACACGGCAGCCGGATCCGGTGCTCGTCCGACTGATCCGCAACCTGAACCCGGTTGGCCGACCGGTGATCCGAGTTGGCGGTCTCAGCTCCGACCGCTCGTGGTGGCCGGTGCCCGGCATGCCCCAGCCGTCAGGGGTGACGTACGCACTCACCCCAGCGTGGGCGCAGTCCGCGCACGCACTCGCGCAGGCGTTGAACGCGCAGATGGTGCTCGGGGTCAACCTGGAGGCCGACAGCCCGCGGCTCGCGCGGACGGAGGCGGACGAGTTCCTCACCAACATCGGGCGGCGCTACATCGCCGCGCTCGACATCGGCAATGAGCCCCCGCTCTACCAGAGCGTGCCCTGGTACCACGTCCTGGGCGGGAGGCTGCTCCCGTGGTACACCGACAAGGGCACCACCGTGTTCGCTCGGAGCCCGACCTGGGGTCCGCGGGCGTTCGCCGCCGATTACGCGAGGATCCTCGCGGTCCTGCCACGCGTCCCCATCGCTGGTCCCGACACCCAGCAGGCGTCGTGGTTCGCGGCCTACACGCGCTTTCTCTCCCCGCACTCGCGCGTGCGGATCCTCGCGTCCCACGGATATGGACTCAACACCTGCGTGAAGCGCCCGGCCTCGCCCGCCTATCCGTCGATCCCGCACCTGCTGAGCCCGTACGCACTCCGCGACCTGCTGCCCGGGCTGACGCGCTACGTCGGGCTCGCCCACCGGGATGGCGCTGCCTTTCGCGTCGATGAGATGGGGTCGATCACCTGCAACGGCCGATGGGGCGTGAGCAACACGATGGCCTCCGCGCTGTGGGCGGCCGGCGCGCTGTTCAGCCTCGCCCAAAACCATGTCGACGGCGTCAACCTGCACAGCTATCCCAACCTTCCGAACGCGCTCTTTGACTTCAGCCACTCCTCGCGCGGCTGGACTGGAGTGGTGCATCCGGTCTATTACGGTGCCCTGTTGTTCGCGCATGCTGCGCCGGCGGGGTCGCGTCTCGTGCGGGTGTCGCTCCGCGGTCCGGCGTCGTTGCACGCCTGGGCGACCGTGAGTCCCGGCTCGGCGCAACGCGTGCTGATGATCAACGACAGCCTCAACGACAACGCCAGCGTGGAGGTGTCGGCCGCGGGCGGGGCGTTCGCCACCGGACCGGGTGAGCTGGAGCGGCTCTCGGCGCCCAGCGCAGCGGCCGCGGACCGCATCAGCCTGGGAGGGCGCACCTTCGCCAGCGCCACGACAACCGGCCGACTGCTCCCGCCGATCCACGATCCAGTGGCACCCCACGCCGGTGCCTACCGGGTGACCCTCCCAGCGGCCAGCGCGGCGCTGCTGACGTTCACCCGGCGATAGCCCGCGGCCGGCGCGGAGCTGCCGGCGTTCGCCCGGGTCAGCCGATGCATCGCGGGTCGTGTCCGCTTGCGCTCACGACGCGATGCGGTTGAGCTCGGTCAGCGCGTCCTCGGGAAGCGTCACCGCCGCGCCGGCGACGTTGTCGCGCAGATGGGCGACAGATGAGGTACCGGGGATGAGCAGGATGTTCGGAGAGCGCTGCAGCAGCCACGCCAGCGCGACGGCCATGGGCGTGGTCTGAAGACGGGTGGCCACCGACGCCAGCTCGTGGGATTGAAGGGGGGAGAACCCGCCGAGCGGGAAGTAGGGGACGTAGGCGATGCCCTGGTCGGCGAGGTGGTCGATCAGGTCGTCGTCGTCGCGGTGGGCGACGTTGTAGAAGTTCTGCACGCACACGACGGGTGCGATGGATTGGGCTTCAGCGACCTGCTCACGGGAGACGGTGCTGACGCCGAGGTGCTTGATCAATCCGTCCTGCTGCAGTTCTGCCAGGGCGGTGAATGGTTCGGCCAGCGACCCAGGTTCGGGGCTGTCGAGCCCGCCGACTCGCAGGTTGACGACATCGAGCACGTCGAGGCCGAGGTTGTCGAGGTTGTCGCGCACGGCCTGGCGCAGTTCTTGCGGCGAGCGAGCCTGCGGCCAGCCCCCCTCGGCGTCGCGTCGAGCCCCAACCTTGGTGACGATGTGCAGCGAGTCGGGATAGGGGTGCAGGGCTTCCCTGATGATCTGGTTGGTGACGTGGGGGCCGTAGTAGTCGCTGGTGTCGATGTGCGTGATCCCGAGCTCGACGGCCTCGCGCAGAACCGCCACCGCCCCGTCACGGTCGGCCGGCGGGCCGAAAACGTGCGGGCCGGCCAGCTGCATCGCGCCGTATCCCGTCCGAGTGACCGTCAGATCCTCGGCCATGGTGAACGTCCCGCCGGGAAGTGTCCGGGTCGTCATGAGCGGTTCTCCTTTCGTTTGTTCACCGGCATCCGGTTCGGCCGCCGGTGCTGAGCACAGCATGCAGCGTGCGGACGCCCACCACCAGTGACCGCTGTATCCGGGGATAAGCCGTCCCTGGATAGAGGAGGTCGCCGGACCAGCGTCGGAAAAGACCTCGCGCGGGCGCCCCCTGGATTCGCCTTCGAGAAGCAGATCTGCTAGAGCATGAGGTAGGGCGTCCATGAACTGGCTCGCTGAATATGGCGAGCTCGTTGCCCGGAGGTCGGTTGCGCGCTTCGCGCCGCGACCGCAAGGCGCGAAGGTAGGCGGACACGTAGCGCGCGACCGACCCGAGGTCGAGATTCGCACGGCCCGTGCCTACATGCCGGTAGGACTTGATGGGCAAACGTGCCGTAACCGCCGGCGTCCGACGAGCCAGACAAGACAAGGAGACAGGATGGCAGCCAAACGCAAGATGACCGTGTCCAATCAACCAGCCCACCCCCGGCCTACTTCTGCCCAGCGACGCGCGGCGGAGATCGCGTCGCTGTCCACCAGGCAGGCCGAACTCAAACAGGAAGCAGCGGACCGCCGGGCCGCGCG
This sequence comes from uncultured Solirubrobacterales bacterium, assembly GCA_963792735.1. GTDB lineage: Bacteria > Actinomycetota > Thermoleophilia > Solirubrobacterales > Solirubrobacteraceae > Palsa-465. The sequence goes on from CAWBXK010000004.1 coordinate 252,823, forward strand.
CGCCGAGACGAGCGCCGGACCCACACCTATCACGCGAGACGCCTAATCCACCCCCAAGGCGGTACACGATCAGCGCCCACCCTGCGGGCCGCCTGGCCATTGGTGCGCCGGCCGCGACACACCAAAATCCAGTTCGCTACGCTACCAGGAACTGCAGCGTTATCGCGGGACTGGCGCTGTGCGCAACGGCAGAGGGCGAAAGCGGTCGGGATGAACCGGGTGGCAGAGGTCGAGGGCAAGCGCTCATGGGTGAGGATTTGGGGCCGGTCAACCGGGTTGGCGCTGTTATGCCTGCTCGCGCTGGCCGCGCCGGCGGCGGCCGCCTCGAGCAACTTCTCACTGATCGCGACGCCGGCCGTTGCAGCCAAGATTGCCGTGACGACGACGCTGGCGGCCGTTCCCTCACCGGCGGTGACGAACCAAGTGGTGACGCTGACCGCCACGATCCATGGCTATCCGACGATGTCAGGAGGCGTCGAGTTCGATGACAGCTCCGGGGCCATCCCGGGCTGCGTCGATCAGCCGATCACGGCCAGCGGCTCGGACTACACGGCAACGTGTCAGACGTCGTTTGTGGCTGCGTCGTCACCCGAACAGCTTCGCGCCACCTTCACGCCGGCATCCGGCTCGGGCCTGCCGAGCTCCAAAAGCTCGCCGGTCCCGCTGAAGATCGCCAAGGCCGCGACGTCCACCACAGTTGCTCCGTCGATCGCCGCGGGTGGGTCCGGCGTGACCTACACCGCCGTTGTGACGCCCGGCCTCGGTGGCCCTGCGGAGCCGGCTGGAGCGGTCGTGTTCCTGAACGCCGGCACGCCGATCGCGGGCTGCACCAGCCAGGCCGTGACGGCTGGCGCATCGTCCTCAGAGGCGACCTGCACGGTCAGCTCCCCTGTGGTGAGCTATGCGCTCAGCGCACGGTACGTCGGCGACGCCAACTTCATCGGCTCGACGTCTACCGCGCAGAACGCCGTGGTGGTGTTCGCGACCACCGATCTGCCGGCAACGCTCACAGCGACGAGCGCGGTTCTCAACGGCTACGTATACACCGGTGGGCAAGCGGTCAGCTGGCAGTTCCAATATGGCCGCAGCACCGCATACGGTTTGGACACGCCGGCGCAGACGATCGGCGCGGGGCAGGGCACCATGCGGGTCAGCTGGCCGGTGGCGGCGCTTTCGTCGGGCGCGCTGTATCACTACCGGCTGGTCGTTACCGCCGTCACCGGGGCGGCTGCTTCTCCGGTGATCAGCCAGGCGGAGGATGTGACATTTGAGACCCCGATCGGCGGCAGGCTTCTGCTGACTGCCCGCACGTTGTCAGTGATCGGCCGCTCTGTGTTTGTCTCCCAGCGCTGCTCCAGCCCGCGGCGATGCGATGGCCGCTTCACGATCACGACACCCGTGCGAAGGGGCAAGGCCGCCAGCCACGGCCGCGTCGTGCTCTGCACCGTCTCGCGCTTCCGGATCCGCGCCCACAAGCGCAAGACCGTGTCCAGCAGGCTCAAACGCCGCTGCCTGGCGATGCTGCGCAACGCCCCCCACCACCGCCTGAGCGCCAAGCTGACTTCCCAGACGGCCACCGGGGGGCTGCGCGCGACCCGGAAGGTCACCCTGATTCTCAGATAGCCCGCACCACGCAGTGTCTTGAACGGCATGCTGGCCGTGGAAGATCCGACGATTGCGCTCCGGTTTCATGATGCGATGAGGGGTGCCTACCGCAGATGCGTTGCCGACACTGCCAGCTGCGTGTCCACGCCGGAGTGGACCCCGCCGGCGGCCACGGTCACCGGGTCGTGGGCGTATGAGGCCGAGCCGTAGTGGTGGTTGATGCAGTCGGCAAAGGCCACGTTGTAGTTCCCAGGCGTGACGCTTACCAACTGGTAGGTGCCGTTGGACGCCGTCCTGGCGGTCACCATTCCGGTTGTGGTGGTGTTCGTAGCGGTGACGCAGATGCGGGCGAGCGGCTTCGGCGCCGAGCTGTTGTCGGTAACGGTTCCGGCGATCTCGCCGCCGAGGACGAGGCGCATGGCGTTGTTGTTGACCAGTGCGACCGGCTGGCCGGCGGCGACGGTGATGAACGTGGCGTGGGCGAGCGTCGAGGCGCCGCCGTAGAACTGCGGGACGTAGAAGTGCTCGATGCAGTCCGTGAGGTAGATCGTGTAGCGGCCGGGCGCGAGACCGAACAGGGAGTAGGCGCCGTTGCGGTCGGTGAATCCCGATGCCGCGATCGCTCCCGATGGGGTGAGCGCCTTGGCGCAGACGTCTGAAACGGGAACTCCCGGGGAGCCGTTGCGCACGACGGTGCCGCGGATGGTGCCGGGCTGGTTGGGCGCCTGTGCGCTGGTCCAGCTGAGTATGCGGCTCGCCAGGGTGAGCCGGTCGAGCGTTCCGGATACGAGTGGGTCGGACTCGTGGAGGTTGGACGCGGCCACGACCTTGGTCAGTTCCGTCTGCAGCCGAGCACGGCCGGCGCTGAGCTGGGCCGAGAGAATGTCCCTGGCGTTCTTCCCGACTGGTGGAGCACTCGCCGCCGCTTGGTACATCGCGGTGATCCGGCCAGGCGCGCTGCCTTGGGGGACGTCATCGAGGATTCGGTGGTCACCCATCAGCAGCGACCGCAGCTTGTCATCGGCGGCGAGCGCCGAGGACAGGCCAAGTTCGGCGTAGGCGTCGATGAGGCCAGTGGCGCCAGCAAGGTTGGTGACGGCGTCCTGCAGGGTCCCGTGGAGGTTGGTCAGGTTGCCGTAGACCTGATTGTTGCTGTCGTTGCCGGCGACGATGTAGGCGTAGAGCTTGCCCTGCAGCGCGTTGAAGGCGCGGCTGACGGCGGTCGCCACCGTCGGGATGTTGCCACCGAGCGTGACCGTGCCCGACCGCGCGATTGCGCTCTGGACGTGTGCGTTCCAATCGTGATCGGTGGCGTACCCCGCGCTGACCCCGCCCGGGACCGCGTCATCGCCTGGCGTGACGCAGGGCGTCACACCGTTTTGGCTGGTCCAGGTGGCGGTGCAGATGAAATATGACGGAGTGGTCGACGACGGAACTCGCACCGTGTCGGTGATCGTCGCGATGGTGAGCGGGCCGCTGCCGTCGGACGGCTGATACGTCCAGGTGAGCGTGACCGCAAGGTCGCCGAAATAACGATAGGTGCACGTCTGGGGCTCGCTCGGAGGCTGACAGTTCGTCGCGTTGTGGCCGATGTTGGTCCAGTGCGCTGCGCACGACACGTTGTAGCTGCCAAGCCCAAGACGAAGGGCAATCGTGAACGTGTTGTCAACCACCGCCGACAGGTTCGCGGTCGAGGGCAGCGCAAGCGCGTCTGTGGTGTTGTCGCCGCAACCGGGCGCGGCCGGGATCGACGGCGTCCAATCGGGCGTCTGGTCAGCCGACCCCCACAGGTTCAGTTTTCCGAGCGTCTCCGGTGCTCCTTGTCCTGCGAACCCGCCGTCGGAGCCCTGCTTCTCGCCTTGCCACCACGCAGTCTCGATCTGGCCGAGGACGCTCGCGATCGACTGGCTCCCGCTGGCATTGGCATAGCTCGTGTAGTTGGCAAGCAGCCGGTTCAGCAGGGCATTCTTCGTTGCACCGGCGGCGTCAGCGGTGGAGATGTTCGCCAGCGCCTGATCAAGCGTCGTCCCATCCCCGATGATCGAGCTCAGCCGTCCCTGCTGCACGCTCGTGACGTAATTCGGATTGGACAGCAGGAGCTGCGCGTAGGCCTGTCCGGCCGCGCTCCACCAGCGCGGGTTTGCCACTGGTGAGGGCCACGCCGGCAGGCCGAACACGTCCGACGGGAACGCCCCCAGGTAGTCGATGTTCTGATCCAGCGGATAGGTCTGCAGGTTCGAGAACACCTTCCCCGGGCCATCGCTCGTGCTCGCGGGCGACAGCGAGACGCTGTTCGTGGCATCCGGATTGACGAATGTGTAAAAGTCAGAATCCGCAGCGTGGAATGCGCTCGAAGGCATTTGCTGTCCGGCCGCGTCGGCCACCTGATACGGGATGTACTGGTTGACGTCATCCCAATATTGGTTACCGGTCGTGCTGTCAGTGATCTTGTTGTAGAGGTCCGCCTCGAGCTTGTCGAGTTGGACCTGGATCGCCTGAATCCCCTGGTAGACGTTCTGGATGTCGGTCTTCAGCGCGTTGAGGTCGTTCTGGATCGTGCGCAGCTCCGATGCCAGCGTGTTCAGCTCGTTGTGAAGCGCGGAGAAGTACGCGGCGAGTTCAGCATCGAGGTGCTGAAAGTCCTTCGCGACCTCGGCGGAGAATGTGTCGAGGCTGGTTTGCAGGCGGCTGAGTTCCGCCGCCAACAGCTGATTTGCCGCGTTGTCCTGGGTGTTCCCGTCGGACCCGAACAGGCCGTTGAAGACATTGAACAGGGATTTCGCGGCACCGACATAGTCCTGGCTGGCCAGGTCGGTTCCGAGGCCAGTCAGATCGCCAAGCCCGGGTGTCCCGCTGAGCGACGACGGCTGATGCCGCGAGCCCCGCGCAGCTCTCGACGCGGGTGCCGCGAGGCTTGCCGACCAGTCGTTGGCGGTGTGGGCAATGGCTGTCTCCGAGGTGCTCGCCTCGGCAATGACAAGACCCTGGACACTGTCGCCCTGTGCGGTCAATCCTGCGAGGAACGCGGTCGCGGCCTGGGCGTCCCGGATCGCGGCAGCATTCTCATCAGACGCTGCCTGGCTCTCGCCCGGATGCTTGATCGCGGTCGCCGTCGTGGCGGCCAGACCGGCGAAGTCATGGGTCGCGTCGAGCGTCAACGTGGTGACGCTCGACGTGACTGAGCCACTCGGCGAGATCAGCTTGGCCGCGGCCGCCGCATCGCGACCCTGCAGGCTCGGATCCTGAGAGATCAGCTCTGCGCTCGTCGCGAAGATGTCCTCGTTCAGCGTCTGGGCAGTCCCGGGCCCCCATACGAGGTTCCACGCCCGTCCGAACGGGATGTCGAGCCGGGCCAGATTGGCTGCGTCGGTCAGCACCTGGCGTGGGTCGAGCGCTCCCGTTTGAAGCGTCGCGAGCCCGTCCACCGCCGGCGAGAAGCCGCCACCGTTGCCATTCTGCGCAGGGTTGAAACCGCCGCCGAGCGCGTTGAAGTTCATACTTGACTCGAGCGCCAGCCTCGCCACAGCCTGCAGCGCGGTACCGGTCGGTCCCGTCCATGGACCAGCGCCGCCGGCGCACGCCCCGGCCGGCGGATTGGCTGGATCAAGCACGCGGAGGACATTGATGATCCGCGCATTCGGACCCTCCACCGCGAACGTCTTCTCCGATGGCTGGCCGCCGCTCCAGGTCTGGCGAAGCTGCCCGATCTCGCAGGCCGCGACGTTCGGATCGAGCGTCGGCGCGTATTGATACGTCTGCTCGAGGACCTTGTTCAACACCAGCTCGACGGGAGCGCTCGGGCCGTGCGAGAGCGCGCCAACGGCGCCCGCGGCGAACAACGCGCTTTGGACAATCGGCGCAGGCGCGTTCGCCGTCGCCGCGCCAGCCAACGAAGCATTGACTCCCATGAGGCCCAGCACGGCGCCCGCCGCGCTCATCCACACCCGCATTGCCCTCATCGCATTGTCTCCCGACTACTAGCTTGGCTTGATCGCTGTCAGGACGTCCGAGGTAGCTCGCCGAGCCGCCGTCGGGACTGTTGTGAACCACGCGTCCTCGCGCTCACCTCTGACATGACCCGAACGTACGCGGGCGCCCAGCCGCTCGCATCGGGAGAACTACCCATCTTGTAGCCGCCCCGTACCTCCAGCTCTTGTTCGCCGGCGTTGGCCGGCAGGCTGATCGACCTGCTCGCGTTCGCGGCGAGGCGGTGGTTAGCCTTGCGAAGGCCGATGCTTGTGAAGGGCCGGCTCAGACGGGCCGGCCTCGAACATTCCGGGCCGCGAGACGCGTCGCTATCAGACAAGCGCGCCGGCCATGCTCCATCGTCTGACCCAGGCCGAGGTCTGCGGCCAGCGACAGCGCGGCTACCAGTTCCACGAGCCTCGGTCGGAGCTCCTGCGGTGTCCCGCTCTGGGTCCCGTCCACCACGCGCCCACCCTATCCGCCGACCCATGCAGAGTCGAGTCCTTCGGTCCGCGCGCGACTTCGGCTCAGCCACCCGAAAATGGGGAGTCCTCCCGATGCGGGCGCCGTCGACCACGCGTAGGTTCTGCCCATCACTCACCACCCAGCGGAGATCCGCAGCTACGTGCTCGATGAAGAGAGCGGCTCGCTGCGTGCGACCGAGGCCGCCCTGAACCCAACCGCGAAGCTGGCCGGTGCCACCCGATGCTCGAATGGATCGACGACGATGACACAGCAATCTTCAGCTACTAGCCCATCCCACCCCGACCGGGAACGCCATCCTCCCTCGACCCTTCGAGCAACTGGCGATTCTCGCGAGGGGCACCCGGTTGGCCAAGCCTTCGCAGACGCGCTCGCCCGCCAAGACTTCCAAGCGGTGGGCGCGCTCCTGCATCCAGACATCGAACTCCGCGCGCTCACCCCACGACGCGCATGGGCGCCGGAGAACCACACCCAGGCGCTGGAGATGCTGCACACGTGGTTCGGCGACTGCAGAATCGAACAGGTCGTCTGCCTCGAAACCGACGCGGTCGCGGATCGCCAACGTGTCGCCTACCGATTCCGAGGTCATTCGTCCGATGGGCCGTTCGTGATCGAGCAGCAGGCCTACTTCTGCGAGCGCGACGGCCAGATCGACTGGATGAGAATCATGTGCTCGGGCTTTCGAGCGCCGTGATCGAAGCGGCGTAGGCTGCTGATCCCGCGTTCCGAATGGGAGGTCGCCGATGTCGGTGGGATCCTTTGTGTCTTCTGTAGCGAAGCTGCCCAGACGGGTCACATGTCCGAATCAGATCTGCGTAACGCGAGGACGCCGGGGCAGCTCCCAACGGTTTGTCAGGTCATGGCTGGAGTACAGCGCCTGTGTGACTTGCCCAGGCCAGACGGCCGGTACCCGGTCTCCGATTACGTCGAGACCTATTTCCTGGGGACATCACCGCCATCGTAGCCGCGGCGATACGTTCAGAGAATCCGGTACAGCCCTAGGACAAGGCCCAAGCAGCGCTGTTGACCGAGGATCCCCTAGGCCACCTCACCCTCGGTTTCGCGGGCGATCACCCCATCGACTCGTCAGTCGGTTTGCTGCTGCTTCGCCCAATCGAGTTTGGCCTGCTGTTCCATTCGCTCGAGCCGCTCGTAGTAATCCGGAAACTCCTTGATGTGCGCAAGGGCGATCTTGCCGGTGAGAATCGGGTCATCGCCGGTGACGTCGGTCTGCGGGTCGTGGGACCCGTGCTCAAACTCGACGTCGAGCCCGGCGCGGAACTGCTCGAGGTCGACACGATTCCAGTCCACACCGATCTCATCGCCGATCCGGCGAGCTTCCTGCGTGCTCGTCTTCTCTACATCGCTCATTGTTCGATCTCCGTTCGAGGCTGTCGCAGCACTGCTCTACGCACAGGGGTCGCCCGCGCCGCAGGTTCAACGTGGGCCGGTGGGCTCCGCCGACGCGGGCACTCAGGCGTTGCCCTGATCTACAGGCTACGCGCTGACGCCGAGCGTGGCGTCACATTTGGACTGCGAGCGACGCCCAAGACCAAGCTCCGGGCAACGCCCCCGACGGCGTCTCAGTCCCCAACGCTGACTGCGACTAACCGAGACGGTCGGCGAGGCTCGCTGCCTGCCACCATCGGCTGGCGCCTCTGGTCCGATCTCATCGCCGGATTCGTCGCCAGCAGTCCTCAAGCGCCGGAGATCAGGTTGATGTTTCGGTGGTCGAGGTGTCAGTGCGGTTCGGGACTCAGACGGCGACGCGTCCGCCGTCGGCCGGCAGGATTGCCCCGTAGACGAAACTCGCGTCGTCCGAAGCTAGGAAGCTGACAGCGGCGGCAATCTCGTCTGGGGTCGCGCCGTGTCCGGCCGGTGTGCTTGAAGCCAGGACATCGAACATCTCGCCCATCGCGGCACTCGCTGGGGTGCGTGTCGGTCCCGGTGCGACTGTATTGACGCGGACGCCCTGTGCGGCGTATTCGGCGGTCCAGGCCTTGGTGAGGGCTTCGACGGCGGCCTTGGACGCGCCGTAGGCAGCCAAGCCATTCATACCGATGGTCGCCGCCATCGTCGAGATATTGATGATGGAGCCACCGCCCTTTGCCGCCATGCGCGGCGCGATGACCGCGGTCAGGAAGAAAGGGGCTTTGACGTTGACATCAAACGTGATGTCGAACGCCGCCTCCGTCGTCTGGTCGGTCGGGCCGCCTGGAGCGACGCCGGCGTTGTTGACCAGCACGTCGACATCGCTGGTCGCCTCAGCGAGGCGTCGGACATCTTCAAAGCTCGCGAGGTCAGCGGCGATGAACCGTGCCTGACCCCCGGCGGCCGTAACTGCCTCTACGACCTCGCGCCCGCGGTTCTCGTCTCGGCCGCTGATGATCACATCCACGCCCTCGCGTGCGAGGCGCTCTGCGACCGCACGGCCGATCCCCGATGTGCCGCCAGTAATGAGAGCGGTCTTGCCTTGAAGTGCCATGTCGTGACGATCTCCCGTCGAGTAGCTGTCGCGAACCCCTAAGAAATGGATTGCACGTTCCACTCTAGCACGGAATGGATCGCACGATCCAATTCGCTGATAGAGTAAGCCTCATGAACACAGCTAGTCCCTCTCCGCGGCCGTTGACGCGTAAGGGACGCCAGACCCGCCAGCGCATCGTGACCGCGGCGGCTGGTCTGATCTTCGAGCAAGGCGTCGCCCACACGACGATTGAGGACGTGCGCGAAGCGGCGGACGTTTCAAGCTCGCAGCTCTACCACTACTTCGCCGATAAGCCGGCCCTAGTCCGGGCCGTGATCGAGCATCAGGCCGACACGATCGTCGGTGGGCAGGAGACGGTTGATCTAAGCAGCTTGGATGGCCTGCGCGCCTGGCGCGACGGGGTGATCGAGCACCAGCGAAAGCTCAACTGCAGCCGCGGCTGCCCGATCGGTTCGCTCGGAAGCGAACTCGCTGAGACCGACCCCCAAGCCAGAGCCCAGGTGGCCGAGAGCTTCAGGCGCTGGGAAGCGGCTATCCAGAGCGGCCTTCGAGAGATGCACGCACGCGGCCGGCTGGCGGCCGACACCGACCCAGACACGCTCGCGCTCGCGCTGCTCGCCGCGCTACAAGGCGGCCTGCTGCTCACTCAGATCGAACGCGACACCAAACCGCTCCAAGCCGCACTTGACGCAATGCTCGAACTGATCGCCAAACTCGACGACTCCAGCTAGCGCAAAGACACCATCGAACCCCCTGCGCTGTGATCGCCGCGACCCGAATCGCGCGGTCGGCGCCGTCTCCCGTCGACACCGCTATACGACTCCGTCTCGACCGCCTTCGTCCACTCACGATCGGCCGCCTTCTGCCACCAATCAGCGAACGGCACGTCTCGGCCGCCAGTCTCGTAATCCGATCGGGCGCGGGACCCTTGGATGCCGACATGTTCAGGCCTGATCGGCGATGGGTTGGTCCGCCCCGACCATCAGGTCTCACTTAGCCGGCCGACCGCCGTCCCGCGGAGGAGCGGGCGCCGTCGCATGGAAAGCGGCCCCACGCAGCGCGTACGTCAGCTGGCGCGCGCCGAAGCACTCGAGTGGTACAACGGGCCGACAAAGGCAGGACCCGGGAGCCCCGCGCTTCTGAAACGCTGCACATCGGCCATTTCTACGGAGGGTGAGCGAGGGGACTCGAACCCCCGACCGCCTGGACCACAACCAGGAGCTCTACCAGCTGAGCTACGCCCACCGCGGAGCAGCTGAATCTACCAGCGCGAAGCCGGACACCCTGACCTTGGTGGCCATCACTCGCGCCAGATGCCGCTCAGCCGTCGCCCCGGTCGTCCTCGGCCCAGCTCACTGGACGTAAGTTGCGGGTCGCTAGAGCCGCACTTATCCACGGCTGTCGCAACCCGTTCGGGCCGGCGCGGGCCATCGGATCGGGTTGGAAGGCGGGCTGTCTGGGTTTAGCATTCGGCGTATGGCCGACGATGGATCCGGGCGTGGGCAGGATCCCGAGGCTGGCCCGATCGATTCAGGCGGACTCCGGTGCTCGTTCTGCAGCAAGCTGTACGCCGACGTCAGGACCATGGTCTGCGGTCCATCTCCATCGGTCGCGATCTGCAACGAGTGTGTCGTGCTCTGCACCGAGATCATCGCCGAACAGCGTGGCGGCCCGCCCCAGGCGGCGTAGTCTCTTGGCGTCACGGCGCGGCGCTAGGGTCAGTGCATGGCCAACGAGCCAAGGCTCATCATCCAGATCCCGGTCGGCAGCGCCGTCGAGCGTTGGCTGAGCGAACAGCCGCCTCGGTGCGTGGTCACCGGAGGCGCGGTGGTACTCGGCGCAGAGACAGACGCCATGGGCAACCTTGAGGCGTCAACCGCGGGGGAGGTAGTGCTCTCGGTTGCATCGCCGGAGGCGCTGGCACGCGAGGCTGACGAGGTTCGCCGGGTGGTCGAGCTTGCCGGCGCGGGCGCCGAACCGCTGGTCATCGCCGTGGAGGCTGCGGATGAGCTGCGCGACGATGAGCTCGCTGCGGTTCTCGAGGCCTCGGGGCACAGCTCTCGAGCGGTGATCTTGCGGATCGTCCGCGACGGCTGAACGTCCCTGGTGATGGCGCGCGAGGTCTCGGAAACGAACGCCACCACGCTGGCCTCCTACGAGACGGCGGCCGAGCTTTACATCCAGCACCACTCACCCGTTACCCGTGAGCAGTTGGCGTTTCTCGATGCGGTCGCGCAGTCGCTCCCCAACCGGGGACGCGTACTGGAGATCGGTAGCGCGACCGGGCAGGACGCGGCGCTCCTGGAGGCCCGTGGCCTGACCGTGCGCCGCACGGACGCAACGCGGGCATTCGTGGAGCGGTTGCGGTCGCGAGGTCATGAGGCCGAGGTCCTCAACGTGGTCACCGACGCGCTCGGCGGGCCGTGGGATGGCATCTATGCCAACGCGGTCTTCCTGCATCTGAACCCGGGTGAGTTGGCCGAGGTGCTCGTAAAGGCTGCCGGCGCGGTCGTGCCAGACGGAATTCTCGGGTTCACGGTCAAGGCGGGCGACGGCTCGGGATGGACCACCACCAAACTCGACCGCCCTCGGCACTTCACCTACTGGCGCGCGCCGACGCTGCGAGCGCTGATCGACTCGTCGCCGTGGGACCTGCTCCAGCTTGAGCACGTCGCCGGCGCCAAGGACGACTGGCTCCGGTGCATTTGCAAGCAGAGCAGCGTGCGGACCGGGGTCGGTGGCTCATGAGCCCACAGCAGATCCAACCGGGAGTCGTGATCTCCCGGATCTGGGACATCTACCGTGACAACGCCGCGGTGCTGATCGCGGCAGCAGTTGCCTTGTTCGCCGTGCAATTCGCGGCGCTGCTCCTGCTCTCCGGAGCGTCGGTCGCCGTGGGCATCCTGTTCTGGGTGCTCAGCGTCCTCTACCAGGGCATGGTCGTCGAGCTTGTCCAGGGCGTCCAGAGCGGACGCCGCGCTCACTCGGTGATCGAACTGATGCGCAGCGTAGAGCCGGTGCTGTTGCAGCTGATGGCCGTGTCGCTCCTGTTCGGGCTTGGTGTCGCGGTCGGCTTCGTGCTCCTGATCATCCCCGGGCTGTACTTGCTCGTGATGTGGTCAGTGGTGGCTCCGGTCACAGTCCTGGAGCGGCCCGGGGTGTTCGCGGCGTTTGCCCGCAGCCGCGAACTGGTGCGCGGCAACGGCTGGCCCGTACTGCAGGTCATCATTGCCATCGCCGTGACCGTGTTCGTGGTGGCTTTCGCCGCCGGCCTGGCCTCGTCCGCGCTGGGATCGCTCGGCGGGGCACTGTTGCAATGGGCCGTGACGGCCGCCATCGCGCCCGTGAGCGCGCTGAGCGCGTCGGTGATCTACTTCGCGCTGCAAGGTCGGCTGACCGCGCCGGCGACGGCTGCGTAGCCCGCATCACGCGCGATCGCAGATCTGCAGGCTCCTGACGGCGGGGGATCCACCGCATAGCGGCTCACAGCGGCGGCCCGGCGAGCGGGGGCGCCTGAGCTTCGCCACTGAAGTCAGAGACTTCAAGTAGTTCGCGGAGCGCGTCGATCGTGTCCGCGGCGTCGGCGTCCTTGTCCGGCCGGTAGCGCTTGACGCGGGCGAAGCGCAGCGCGACGCCGCCGGCGTACCGCCTCGAGGACTGAACGCCGTCGATGGCGATCTCCACCACGAGCTCAGGGCGGACCAGGACCGAGATCCCACTTCGTCCGGTCTCGCGCTCCAGCAACGCCGCCGTCTGCCACCGCAGCAGCTCGTCGGTCAGCCCCTTGAAGCACTTGCCGACCATCACGAACTCGCCCGTGGCCGGATCCCGCGCGCCGAGGTGCAGGTTGGACAGCCAGCCCCGGCGGCGCCCGTGACCCCATTCGGCGCCGAGCACGACCAGGTCGTAGGTCCGCACCGGCTTGACCTTGCGCCAGGTCGCGCCACGGCGCCCGGCCGCGTACGTCGACGCCGCGTCCTTCACGACCACCCCCTCGTGCCCGGCCGCAAGCGACTCGACCAGCACGCGCTCGGCTGCGGCGATGTCGTCGGTCAGGACGCTGGGGACCGTGAGGTCGGGGGCGATCGTCCGCAGTTCGGCGCGTCGCTCTCGCAGCGGTGTGTCGAGCAGGTCGCGTCCGTCGATGTGCAGGAGGTCGAACAGGAAGGTCACCACTCCCTCGGGGGGCGCGTCTGTGTCGATCTGCGACATCGTGTCCTGAAAGCTCGCCGGGCCCCCCTCCCCCATCCACAGCGCCTCGCCGTCCAGGATCACCTCGTTCACCGGCAGCTTCAGCACGGCGGCGACGATCCCGGGCAGACGGCGGGTGATGTCGTTGAGGTTGCGCGAGTAGACGCGGACCTCGTCGTGGCGACGGTGGATCTGGACCCGGAGTCCGTCCAGTTTGAACTCCACCGAGGCGCAAGCGAACGCCGCCACTGCCTCGGGGATGCTCGTCCCGGGCGAGGCGAGCATGGGGAGGATCGGGCGAAACAACTCAAGCCCGACCGCGCGCAGGTCCGCCTCGCCGCCGGCGACGGCGATCTCCGCCATCCGGCTGAGATCGCCTGAGAGCATCAGCGCACGCCGGGCCGCCCCTGCGCCCACTCCGGCCGCCTTGGCTACCGCGTCGGCCATCACCCCGGCCAATGCCCCTTGGCGCAAGTCGCCGGTCATCAGCCGCCGGACGAATTCGGCCTCCGGCTCGGTCGCCCGGGCGAGCAGTTCGGTGAGCAGCCCGCGGCGACGAGTTGCCGATCCCGGACCGCTGTCGCCGGCGATTTCGTCGATCACGCGATCCAGGTCGGCGACGGTGAGCGACGGCTCGGACGCCGGCGCCGTATTGATCCCGTACACGGTCGCGTAGCCGACTCCGACCCGTCCCTGCCGCGGCGTCCCCGAGAGGAACCCGACGCAAATCCCCACCTCGCCAGGGCTCACGCTCCGCAACAGCTCAGCCAGGATCGCCACCTTGCTTGACCGCGATCGCGTCGCTGCAACCTCGCCAGAGGCGTCGACGACGGCCGCGAGGCGGGTGGCCATGCCTCGGAGGCTAACCAAGGACTACCCCGGCGGTCGGCTGAGAACGGGCAACTCGGCAGGTGTTTGCGCGGTCTCGGGCGCTCCGTCGGAGGGGTGGGCTAGGTTTCTGGCGAACCTATGTTCGTCAGCCTCGATGTTCCCTCCGAGCCAGCATGGCTCACCGATCTGAATCCGGAGCAGCGGGCTGCGGCCGAGCACAGCGGCGGCCACCTGCTGATCCTGGCGGGGGCTGGCACCGGCAAGACGACGACGCTGTGCGCGCGGGTGGGACGTCTGATCGAGGACGGCATCGCGCCCGAGCGGATTCTCCTGTTGACCTTCACCCGCCGCGCGGCCCGGGAGATGATCGGCCGCGCCGCCGCGCTGACCGCGGCTCACCCCGGCGGCGGCGCGCGCCGGGTCGCCGGCGGGACCTTTCACGCGATGGCGCACCGCTTCGTGCGCGCCGACGCGGCGGCGCTGGGCCTGACCGCCGACTTCGGCCTGCTCGACGCCGGCGACGCCGCCGACGTGATCGACCTCGTCCGCCTAGAGCAGGGTCACGCCGAGGGCATGCGGCGCTTCCCGCGCAAGCACACACTGGCCGACATCTACTCGCGCACCGTCAACGCTCAGCGTCCGGTCAGGGAGGTGATCGACGAGGCGTTCCCCTGGTGTGCCGAGCACAGCGATGCGATGGCCGGCCTGTTTCGCGCCTACACGGCCCGCAAGCGCGCGCTCGGTGTGATCGACCTGGACGACCTGCTCATCTTCTGGCGCGCGCTGGCCCGCGACCCCGACGCCGGCGCTCGGCTGGCCGCTGGGTTTGACCACGTGCTCGTGGACGAGTATCAGGACGTCAACGAACTGCAGGTCGAGATCGTCGCCGCGCTTGCCGAGCACGGCGCCGCCGTAACCGCAGTCGGCGATGATTTCCAGGCCATCTACGGCTTCAGGTCAGCCAGCGCGGATCACCTGCTCGGCTTCACCGAACGATTCCCGGACGCCGCGACCGTCCTGCTGGAGCGCAACTACCGCGCCGCCCAGCCGCTGCTTGACCTCGCAAACGCGGTCGCCGCCGAGGCCGAGATCGGATTTCCCAAGACGCTCCGAGCCGATCGCGCAGGCGGCGAGCGACCCGAGCTCGTGTTCTGCCGTGACCAGGCGCAGGAGTCGACGGAGATCTGCGACCGCGTCCTGGCCGCCCGCGAGCGAGGAATGCTCCTCCGCGAGCAGGCGGTCCTCGCTCGCACCGGGCACGACACCGACCTCCTGGAGCTCGAGCTTTCCCGGCGCCGAATCCCGTACGTCAAGTACGGCGGCTTGCGCTATCTCGATGCCGCTCACGTCAAGGACTTCCTCGCGCTGCTACGGCTGACCGACCGACTCACCGACGAGATGTCGTGGTTTCGCCTGCTGATGCTGCTCGAGGGAGTCGGACCAGCCCGGGCTCGGCGCTGTCTGGACCAGGTCCTCGCCGGTGGGCTGCTGTCGCCGGCGCAGTTGCCCCAGCGCTGGGCCGACGCCCGCACCCACCTGCCCGAGACGGCCCGCGCCCAGGGGGACGCGATCGCGGAGACGCTCGCCGCCGCTCCCGACGCCGAGCGGTTGCGTGACGCGCTGGTCCCCATCGTCCGTGCCCACTATCTGGACGGGCCGATCCGGGTCCAGGATCTCGACGCCCTGTGTGGCTTGGCTCGCGGGGCGGCTGACCTGCGGACCTTCGTAGCCGAGCTGCTGCTGGACCCGCCCTCCTCATCCGCCGATCTGGCCGGCCCGGCCGGGGAGGATGACGACTGGCTCGTGCTCTCCACCGTTCATTCGGCCAAAGGGCTGGAATGGCACGCCGTCCACGTTGTCGCCGCGTACGACGGCAACTTCCCATCCGATCTGGCCGCCGGCAGCCGCGAGTCGCTCGCCGAGGAGCGACGGCTGCTGTATGTCGCCCTGACCCGCGCCCGGCGCTCACTGACCGTCTACGTCCCCCGTCGCTACTACCACCGCACCGACCGCGGCGACGGCCACGGCTATGGCAAGGCCTCGCGCTTTCTCAGCTCCGCCGCGCAAGCGCGCTGTGACGTCGTGCACCTGGCCGACGACCCTCGCCCCATCGACCCGGCCGCCGCGGCAGCGGGCAGGCGGATCGAGGTCTCCGTCGACGACCTGTTCACCTGAGCGCGTCGCCGGCGGAGCGGCCGCGCAAGGCGGCCGCTCCGAAGCGACGGTAGGCCCCTGAAAGTCCGGCCGGCGCTATGCCAACCGGCTCTCAGTCGGACTCACTTGACCGTGACCCTCTCCGAGACGACCGGGGCAGCGCCCGCCCCGGGGTACGCGGATCCGACGCCGCTGAACAGCACGGCAATCACGTTGTAGGTGCCCGGTTTGGCGTAGGCGTGGGTCGGGTTGGGCCCCGACCCCGTCGTCCCGTCGCCGAACTCCCACAGGTAGTTGACCACTGGCTTGCGACTCACCGTCGTCAGGCCGCTGAAGGTCACCGTCTGACCTGCCGCCGGATTTGCCGGCGCGAAGGTGAACCCGGGCGTGAACCCGCTGTGGCCCGTCGTGACGATCCCGCCCGTGCCGATCGACAGCCCGTCGTGGCCGAAGACCGCCAGGCCGGTCGAATACGCCCCGGCCGCCGGGAACGTGTGCGTGATCGTGGGGGTCGTCTGCTCGACCGTCTGGGCGCCGAACGCATCGTTGAACTGCCAGCTGTAGTCAGCGACGCCTCCGGACGCGGTCGAGCCGGTCGCGTTGAACGTCATCGCGAGCCCGCTGGCGGCGGTGACGGTGTACTTCGCCGTCGGCTCGGCGCCCGTGCGCGTGTACCGCTGCAGGCATGTGTGACCCTGGTTGCTCCACTCCTCCTGATACCAGTAGAAGTGGCCGTTGATGACCTGGTTGTACGCGGCTCCGTTGTGGGTGCCGAGCGAGGGGCCGTTCACGCCATCGCACTGGTCCCCGATCTCGTAGCCGTGGTTCGCGCCCGAGCCGTTGGTCCAAGCGTCGTTGGGAATCGGGTCGGTTATCGACTCGTTGTGCTCGTGGCTCAGCCCGCCCTGGAGCTCGCCGTCCCAGATGCCGTTCGGATGGTTGCCGTCGTCGCAGCCGGGATTGCCCGGCACATACGGATCGTTGGCGTAGAAGAGCATCGGCGAGATGGAGGTGTTCTGGTGGTAGGCGCAGTACAGCGCGAGCGACGCCGGCAGCTCGCCCGCCGAGCATCCACCGTACTGTGGATTCTCACTCGCGTTGTTGTCAAAGCAGCTCTCCACGTGCGGCGGTGTCAGCAAGAAGTACTCGTGGTTCAGGTCCCGCTTGAGGTGGTTGGCGGTGACGAACTTCTCGAGCTCCTGCTGGATCTGGGCGTCGGTGAGGCATTCGATCACCGGGCTCTGGACCGGACATTGGCTCTTCGGGTACGGGTTGGTGTCGACCAGTGCACCGCCGAACGTCACGGCGTATTTGACGAACGCGCCCGTCGAGTCGTTGTATTGAGTCGAGACCGAATCGGTGTTCTGATGACCGCCGTTGTTGGCGGACAGATCCTTGAAGTACTGCCCCAGCCCCGCGACGTAGCCCGCCGGGTACGCCCCAACCCCCTTCGGGCTCCACAGGACCATGTAGTCCTTGTTCGACGGCATCACGGGACCGCCGTTGTAGTCCATGTTTCCGAACGCGTTGTCGCCTCTGGCGTATTGCGATGCCGCGCTGCGGAGCGGCTGGTAGGACACCGTCTGCCCGTTCGGAAGCTTGAGCAATACGGCCGAGGCACTCGACGCGGCGATCCCGGACACCACGATCGCCGCCGTGACGGCCGCCACCAGCAGGCTGCGGCCCGGATGAGTCCGTCTATGCACTTCCCCTCCCAGTTTGTTGTTTACGAACGTCCCGCCAAACCCGATCGGTCCTCGCTGACGATGAGACGGTCGTTAATGAACCGGGGAGCTTAAGCGTTCTTCCCGCGCCACGCGCGCCGCGCCGCGCCGCGTCATCTCGGTCGGATTGACCGGGGCCGGTCCGCTGCCTCAGGACCTTTGAGATCCGTGGTTTAGCCCGGCGGGCTTGAGACAACCGGTTGCAGGCAAGTTCGTGGAGCTTCCCGAGGGAAGGGAGTCAGATGCGCTGAACCCGTCGCGCCGTTACCAGGCAGGCGATGGTGCTGGAGCGGATCGGCCGCCCGAGCCTGTGGTGGAGCGCGTGGTTCTCGGCGCACAGAGCGTCGCGCTGCCGGGGGGAGAGCCGCGCCCAGAACGACATCGTCCCCAGCAGGTCGTTGAGCGCGTCGGCCGTGTGCTCCAGGAGTGTCGGCACCACGGCGAGCTGAGTGTCGTGGAACAGGTCTGAGGCGTACGCCCGGTCCAACTCGTAGCCCCCCAGCCACGCCCACACGTCCGACACGTTGCCACGCCGCTCATCGGCGCCCCGGAGCGTGCCGTCCAGATTCCGGTACGTCGGCCAGTCGGCGGCAGGTCCCGGCGCCACCCTCGTCATCGCGGCGCGCAGGGCCTGCTGATCGCCGTTGCTCCTCGGGTCCTGGCACCCGAAGTAGGAGACCAGCACGAGGGTCCCGCCATCAACCAGCGCGGCGCCAGTCCTTTGCCAACTGACATCAGGATCGATCCAGTGAATCGCCGATCCCGAAAACACCGCCGAGTAATGCGCGTGCGGCAGCGGCGCATCCTCAAGGCGCCGATTGACGAACTCCACCTCCCCGGCGTCGGCGAGCTGATGGCGCGCCCGCGCAATCAGCCGTTCTCCAGGCTCGATCGCCGTCACCCGCAGGCCGCGAGCCAGCAGGCTGCGTGTCAGCTGTCCAGTGCCACAGCCGATCTCGAGCACCGTGGCGCCGGGACCGAGACCCCCCACCTCGCACGCCTGGTCGATCAGCGCGTCCGGGTAGGCCGGGCGGTGGCGGTCATACTCCTCGGCGACCTCGTTGAAGACCTCGCCGTAGCGCCTGGCCTCTGTCCCGGATGACATAACCGGGAAAGTAGACGACCACCAGGACGAGCCATAGAGCCGACCGACCCGCGCTCGTCGCGCGCGGCTGGCGCGTCGACCATGCGAGGTCGTTTGCGTATCGGGGCTACACCGCTGACTATCGGTAGCCCCGCTTGAGCAGATATTTCGCGCCCGCCTCGAAGCCTTCCTGGCTGAGCAACGCGAAGGCAAAGGCGTTGGCGAGCCGGTCGGTCGTATTGAAGGCGAAGCTAACGGCGAGGGCGTCCTCGATCTGCTGTGGCGTGACACCGGCGGAGAGCACAGCTCGGACGTCGTCGACACTCAGCGTCCCTTCGCCTGTCAGCTTGCCTAGCATCCTGAGCGTCGCCCGGAGCCCTTCCTCTATCGGGGCGGAGTCGAGATCGGCGAGTACGGCAGCCACCCTTTCGCCATCCTGGCAAGCGCGCGCTGCGGTAGCACTGTGCGCGCCGACGCAGAACGGGCAGTCATTCAGTTTGGACACGTAGGCCGCCATCAGCTCCCGGTCCCCCACCGACCATGGCGAGCGACCGCGCATTGCCTCTTGGGTGAATGTCTTGATGTGCTTGCCGTAGAAGTCGGGCCGATAGAAAGTGATCCTGGCCGCATCCGGGGCCGGGTGACCGGACACGAGTCGAATCAGCCTGAAGAGCAGCTTCGGTCCGACGCCGTAGCCGTGTTCGAGGACCGGGGGGCGCACTATCCGGTCTCCGCGTCGGCGATCGCCTCGGCCAGGGCGCTCAGGCCCGCTTCATACTGTCGAGTCGCCTCGCCGACCGCGGCGCAGATCACAAGCTCGAAGAGCTGGTCATCGGTGAAACCCGCTTCCATTGCTGTGGCGAAGTCCGCGTCGGTCACCTGTGCCGGCTTGGTGGCAACCTTGTCGACTAACCCGCGGAGCGATTCGGGGACCGCGGCGTTGTCAAACGCACGGGCGCGTTGATCCGCTGGCGCTCGGCCGGGCCCTTGCCGAATGCGGTTGACCAGCAGATGGTGGATGGATCGCTTCTTGTCCTCAGCCGGCATCGTCGTCCCAATCGATCGTTCCTCGGAGCACGGCTTGCTTGGCGGGGTTGGCCGTGAGCTCAGGGGCGCCTCGGTTAGCTGCCCGGGATCGAGATACGTCGGCGATCGCCTCATGGTCCCAGCTCGAGCGGATACTCGAGCAGCACGAGGTTTCCGCCGGGTCGAACCTGGCGTCGGCGCGGGCTCGGTGCAATCGACTCAGTCGCCCGGTCGCCGCGCGGCGGCGGCAGGATGTCGCCAGACAAGCGCGAATAACCGATGGGCTGCTGTCAGCCGCGCCGAGCGTCACGCAATGGCCTTCACCTACCAGTTCGAGGACCATCTCCGCGAGCACCGATCCTCTCGTCTGGGTCAGCGACTGTGGTGGATGCCGGCCGCGGCCGGTGTCGGCGTGGGTATCGCCGACGGGGTCTATCTGGCGGGCACCCCCCAAGGTCAGCTGTCGGCCGCGCTCGCATACGCGCTGCCGCTCGTCTCCGCGCTGCTGTTGCTCGTCGCCTGGGCGGCATTGAGCATCGCCGACTGGACCTACCCGGCGGAGAAGCACTACCGAGAGGCACAGCATGCCGCGGCGTGCAAGGTCCGCGCCTACATTCTCGCCGGCCAACGCACGCGACGAGCACCAACTACCCGGTAAAGATCACCGGGCTTCGTGCCACGAGGTTGAGGTGCAGCGAACCCTCAGTGTCCCACGCGCCGCAGGCGCCCGCCAGGCTCATGCAGCCCAAGAAGTCTGCGGTCTGCGTGTTCGGTGTGTCGTAGTCGGCATGGGCGTCGAGCCACAACACGCTCACGTCGTCCACCGCGTCGACGATCGCGGGCAGCGTGCCGATCGCCAGTGCGCAGTCGGACGCGGGCGTCACGGGCATCTTGGAGCTCCGACGGGTGGCGGTGACGTGCCGAGCGGCCAGCTCGAGCACCTCGCGCGATGCCTCGAGGTCGTCGCGAGGACGTCGGCTCGAGCGGACCCCACCGGCCGGCCACGCGTCGATGCCCAGTCACCAGGCGCTCGTCAAGGTGTGTCGCCAGGAGCTCGACGCCGCGCAGGTCTCGCGGCGTGGTCTCCGATATCCAGGCGTGGATTGCCATCAGGACAGGCGGCAGTCTGGGGGTTGAGGCATCAGCCATGGGTTGCCGGCTGAGTCATCGCGCGAGGGAGTCGCATGTAGTGCGCTGCTCGCAGCCACGCCTCCTCAGTGACGAAACCGGGGGCCGCCCAGCGCTCGGCGCCAACCTCGATCCGGGTCCGCCAGGCTTTCATGATCGCGGCATGGACGGGCCAGCGGACAAACCGCTGGAGATCGTCGTCGGTCCGCCAGACCGACACGGAACCGCCGCGCAGCTCACTTGGCTTCCCCCACAGCCACAGCCCGACGGCACCGCTGATGATGGCCAGTTCTGGCCCAGATCGACGCCCGTCCGATAGATCTCTTCCAGGTCCTCGTCGAGGGTGGCTCGAAAGTCCGTGAAGCTGACGACCACCGACGACCCGGTTCCGTCTTCAGGGCCGGGCAGCCAGTCGGAGCTGAACACACCGGCGCCGGGCGTGATCGGCGGTTGCCCGTCCGGCACGGGCATCCCCGGGGCGACGCGGAGGCACCGCAACTGTCACGCGCGCAACCGGACAGAGGTGTCCTGCGTCGTCGTCGACGGCTACGTCCCACACACGCGTCGAGATGATCGACGATCAGTGCGGCAACGTCGTCTGGCCGGTCCTGCGCGAGCGAATGAGTGCCTCCCACCAGCACGTGGAGCCTGCTTTCCGGCAGCAGCTCGTTCAGCCGCTGGCCGACCGAGACCGGGCTGATGGCCGGGAAGACGCTCAGAGACCGGGTGCCAGAAAGCACTCGCACCAGCGGCACCGGCCAGGAAAACAACATTGGCTCGTGGTGTCATCTGCAAGCCGCGTTCACACAGCGCGAGGCTAACTCGCTCGCGCCGTCACGACGATTACCTGGCACGTCATCGACAACGATCGCTCAGCGGTGCGGCCTTCGCTCGGTCATCACCAACCACGGTGTCAGCGTGCTCGGAAACGTGCCGGGGCGTATGTCCAGGTGATCGCCGTCGATCACGCGATCCAGGTGGGTGTGCCGCGTGGCTCGGGCTCTCCGGGTACCCGTGCAATAGCGTCTCCGTGACCGCAGACAAGGAGGCGGACATCGGTGCGAGCGGCGACCTGTCGCTCGAGCTGGCGGCATCACCACGGTGTCCCCCGGGCCGAGGATCTCGCTCTTGCCCGCGATGTGCACTGAGCACTCACCCTTGAGGACGGTCCAGATCTGCTCGGAATCGAACACGTGAAGAGGACCCGATGCGCCCTCCGTCATTTCGACCTCCCACATCGAGAGACCGGCGGTGGAGCTGAACTCCAGGACGGTCTAGAGCAGATGGCGGCCCCGATCGAGGATTCCCTCCGCGGCTTCCCGGGCTGGATGGCCTAGCCGGGGCCACGTCCTCAGAAGAAGAGCTGGAACCGTCGCCGCGCCGCCTCGCGGATCGCGGCCAATCGGGCCAGACGGAGCGCCGGAGCGCCGTGGGGGGCGAAGTTTTCGTCAGAGGTTCCCCAGATCGGAGTAGGATGGCGCCCCGCTGGGACGGTGCATACGAATCGTCTCCAGAACGTCTGTGACCAGGAGGGGCGCGTGAGATGCGACTGACCGGGCGGGCCGCGAAGAGTGACCGATCGAGCCTCCGCTCGAAACCCACGCTGAAGGGCCTGTGTTTGATCACCGGCGTGGTGCTGGCGTGGGCATTGCTCGCGCCCGTGGCTGCATCCGCCGCGACCCTGCACGTGTGCCCGCACGGCTGTGCCTACCGCCAAGTGGCCGAGGCGGTGGCGGCCGCTCACGCCGGCGACAGCGTGAGCGTCGCCGACGGCACCTACCGCGGCGGTTTTGCCATCACCAAGAACCTGGCCCTGAACGGAGCAGGCGCTCGGCAGACGACGATCAAGGGCGGCGGACCCGTGATCACGGTTGGCACGCTCAACGCTTCCAGCGAGCCCACGGTGACGATCCGCGGCGTGACGATCCGCGGTGGGGTCACCCACTCCGCCTTCGACACTACGTTCGAGGCGCTCGGCGGCGGCGTGTTCATACCTCCGGCCGTGGCCGGCGGCACCCCGACTACCCTGACCATCATCGGCAGCGCGATCACGGACAACGTGGCCGCACCGAGCAGCGAGGTCGATTCCGGGATGCCGTGCGGCCCGAGCGGCGACTGCGCGTTCGCGCACGCGGGCGGCGGCGGCATCGACAGCTGGGGTGACCTGACCGTCCGCTACTCGCTCGTCGCCGGCAACCAGGCGAGCGGCCCGTTCACCAGCGATGCTGACGGCGGCGGGATCTACAGCCAGCAGGGGACGTTGACCGTCGACCACACGGTGGTCGCGGGAAACCGCGCGCTGGCCGGTATCCCGGACGGCCGCTTCGCCGAGGGTGCCGGCATCATGGTCGACAACTTCTTCTCTCCCCAAGGGACGTGCGTGTCACCCCAGCCGTCCTGCCAGTTCGTGCTCCGCGACAGCGTGGTTGTCGGCAACGCGAGCCGGCTCACGAGCGCCCTCCCGTTGCTCTCGACCGATGGAGGTTTCGTGTTGCTCGCGAACGCCGGAGGCGTCCACGTCGGGGACAACATCCCGACCACGGTCGAGCGGAGCGCGATCAACGACAACGCCGCCACTTCGAGCGATGCACAGGGCGAGTCCAGCTCGATCGACGCCGGCATGCTCGTCGGCGCCAGCCCATTGATCATGCGCAACAGCCAGGTCGACCGCAACCTGACCACGACAACGGCGCTGACCGTAGGTGATGTCGGGCCGGTCGGTTCCGCGCTCGAGGTCGACGGGTCGGGAACGATCGTCGACACGAGCATCGACAGGAACGTGGCCATCACGGTCAGCCCAGACGGCGCGGCCAGTACGACTGGCGGCCTGGGGGTTTTCGACAACGATCTGCTGACCGTGAAGAACTCCACGATCAGCGAGAATCTCACCCTGGCGCGAAGCGGCACCGGCCCGGCCACGGTCCTGGGCGGTGCTGTGTTCAACAACGCTCAGCTCCTGATGGATCACGTCATGGTCAGTCACAACACAGCTCGGGCCGAGGGCCCGTCCGGCGAGGCCCAGGGCGGCGGCATATGGAATGGCGCCCTCATCACCGGCCCGCCCACCCTCACCCTCGAGAACTCGAGCGTGCTTGGAAACGCGCTCGAGGCCAGCCGGGGCATCCCGCGCCAGGGCGGCGGCCTGTTCACCACGTTCCCGGTCGTCCGGGTGAACACCCTGATCGCCGGAAACCGGCCCGACCAATGCGTGGGCTGCTCGCTCGCGGCAGCGATGTCTCGTCGTGGGACGGCGGGGTCCGCTTCGGCTCGAGGAAGCGAGAGGGCGGTGAGGAGGGCGAAGCCGCCCGGTCTGTTGAGGTAGCGACAGCGGCACGCGCCCTTTGCGACGCTGGCCCGAACTGGAGCGCCCCCGGCAGGACTCGAACCTGCGACCCACGGCTTAGAAGGCCGTCGCTCTGTCCAGCTGAGCTACGGGGGCTCGTGAACAGCGTAAGGGTGTCATGCCGACGGCGCGAGGCCCGTCATGCCTACGGTGACCTCCGGTTACGCTGCGCGGATTGTGTCCTCCGCTGCCCCTCGACGGTCCCCGCGGCGCACCGACTCCGCCGAAACCGCCGCCGCGAGCCTCACCACGGCTCAGGTGCTCGGCTGGCGCATGGCGCGCCAGCTACTGGCACCGATCGGATCGCTGGACGTCCCCGAGACGGTGCGCGCGGTGTGCGGTATCCAGGCACAGGTGCCCTCGTTCGCCGAGCTCGGCGTCGCGCTGCGTCGGCGCGACGCTGGTTGCGGCGAAGCTGCCGCCGCGATCGCCGAACGCAGCGTGCTGCGAACTTGGGCGATGCGGGGAACCCTGCACTTGCTCCATCCGGCGCAGGCGCCCTCTCTGCTGGCGCTGCTGGCCGCCGGGCGCGGCTGGGAGCGGCCCGGATGGCAGCGTGCGTTTGGCATCAGCCCCGCCGAGCTCGAGACACTGACCGCCGCCGTCCGGGATGCGCTGGACGGGCGGGTGCTCGATCGAGAGGAGCTGATCAAGGAGATCGCCGAGCGCTCCGGCGGCAGCGAGCTGGGAGAGCACGTTCGTTCCGGCTGGGGCGCGGTGCTCAAGCCTCTGGCCTGGATGGGACACCTATGCAATGGCCCCAGCGCCGGTGGCAGGGTCACGTTTACCCGGCCTGACACCTGGCTCGCGGATTGGGAGGGGCTGCCGGACGTCGACGCAGCCGCCCGAATCGCCATACCCGCCTACCTGCGGGCACACGGGCCAGCCACGATCAAGACGTTTCACGCCTGGCTCGCGCGTGAGAAGGGCAAGGCCGCCGAGGTTCGACGCTGGTTTGCCGTCGCCGCCGATCTGCTCGTTGCCGTGACGGTCGACGGCGAGCCCTGTATGGCGCTCGCCGCAGACCTGGAGGAGCTGCGGGCGGCGCGCCCGGCGCGCGGCGTCAGGCTGATCGGCGGATTCGATCATTACCTGCTTGGCCCAGGCACCGCCGACACCCGCATCGTCGCCGCCGCTCGCCGCCAGCAGGTGAGTCGCGCGGCTGGATGGATCTCACCTGTCGTGCTCGACGCGGGGCGGGTCGCGGGCGTCTGGAACCTTGACGACGATCGGCTCACGGTCACGCTGTTCGCGGAGGGCCGAAAGATCGCCAAGTCCGTGATGAGGACCGAAACCGACCGTGTGGGCGCTGCACTCGGGCGTGAGCTGCAGCTATCGGTCGCCTACGGCTGACTGGGCCGGACCGCTGTGGCCGCTCCGTTGCAGGTCTACGGGCAGCTCGCCGTCACGTAACACGCGAGTGGCGGCTCCGCGGAAATTCTGGGGTAGGTGGCGAGCGTGGTGGCCACCGACGCCAGCGTCCGAGCGTAATTGGCCGGGAAGGCGATGGGGTTCACGCCGGGCATCAACGGCTGCAGACACGCCAGGCGGGACACCCGCGTTGGATCGGCCGGTCCGGGATGGGCCAGGGCGTCGACCGCGATCTGATACGCGGTGTTGTCGTAGACCCCCACCCCGATGTGCTCGGTCACATCGGTCGGGCAGACCTGCTGGATCGCGACGTTGCTGATCGCTCCCCCGCCACCGTGCAGCGAGGACGACGCCGCCGGACCGAAGTTGGGCACGACCACCTCGTCGGTGAGCGTGTAGACATCGGTGTAGGAGATCCCGGGGAAGGTCTGCTGATAGGAGTTCAGCGCCGCGATGAACGCGGACACGTCGCGTTGCTGCCAGATCGCCGCGGCGCACGGGAGCGCGCACAGCGGATCCGCGTCAAGGGTGCCGTGGTTGCTGGGCGACAGACCGATCACGTCGTCGACCATGGCGCGTGTATCGGGCCAGAAGCGCAGCGCCCAGCGGGGGACCATGCCACCCTGGGAATGACCGATGATCTGAATTCGCCCGCCGTACTGCGCATGCATGGTCCGGATCGCATAGACGACGTATTCGCCCGCGGTCTGGATGTCGGCCATCGCGTGGCCAGGCAGGTTGATCGTGCAGTACGGCCGGCCGATCTTGCGTAGGGATGGCTCCCAGCCGTAGCTGAAGTCGGTCTGCGGATTCAGCGTGGTTCCCGGCACGAGCAGGACGGGCTCACGCTGGGCACCCGCGAGGCTCGTGTCGCAGCGCAGGGCGGCCGCGAGCTTGGCGCTCGGGACCGACAGCGGCGGCCCGGGGGTGTTCGGCGGCGCGTAGGCGGCAGCGGCGCCGGCGGGGAAAGCCACCAGCACAATGGCCAGGACCACGAGAGCGGCGAGCTTCTGGGCGGCTCTCGGCAGCGACGAATTATCCATGCTCCTCATGCGCTTGATTTCGGAGCGTACCCTCCGCCTACGGCCCCGAATCGTCGGCACATCCTGCTCGCCGCGAGGGGTGGAGGCAGCGCGAGAACGAGCATCGTGCCGCATACCGTCGGGGGACCTCGCTCCGGCGTCGCGGAGCCGAAGTCACCCCGCGAGCAGTTCCTTGAAGGCGGGGTCCTGGCGAATCGGATCGAGGTCGGAATCGTCGTCAAGGAACGAGCGGGTCCGCTCCGAGAGTTCGATCGCCCGCCGAAGGTGCGCGATGGCGTGGTCGGTCTGGCCGGCGAGGCTTTCGCAGCAGGCGACGTTGTAGAACAGGTCGGCGTACGGGGGGTCGCCCGCAAGCAGCTCGCGCCCTCGCTCCGCCGCCTCGGCGTAATCGCCCGCCTCGTAGAGTGGCCGCACGGGCGCGAACAGCTCCCAGCCGCCAGCCTCGTAAGGTTTTCCGGGGACACCGCCGAGCGCGATGATCGTCGTGCCGGGCTCCTCTCCGACCGCTGTACGTCGGACGCCGGGGCGCACAAACACAAACGTCCCCGCGGGCGCGTCGAGCTGCTCACCGTCGACCTCGAAGGATGCGCGCCCCCGTAGCACGAGATACAGCTCCTCGTTGGAATCCGGCTCGGACTCGTCGTGCTCGTTGATGATCCGCGCTCCCGCCTCACGGGCTATCCAAGCGTTGACACCGAAAGACGTGATTCCGAAGTGGTGGCGAACGGGGCGCATCGGCGCCCGGCCATCGTCGAGCTCCGCGATCTCGTCGACATGTGCCACCGCGTAACCATCCATGCGCATCCCCTTTCGGTCCGTTCGTCCACGCGCAATGCTTGGCAACTCTAGTTCAGCTTCGAGCAGCGGCGGTGCGAGCGACGGTTCAGGCACCGTGCCCGAGTGGTCACAGCGGCGTGATCGCCACTTCCGAGTTTTGTGGCGAGTGGAAGCGGACCTCGATGTCGAGCCCACCGGAGGAGGGTGGGTGTGCGGTGATGGTGGCTTGATGGGCTCGGGCGATGGCTTGGACGATGGCGAGACCGAGCCCGTGTCCGGAGCCGGTTCGGTTGTGCCCGAGCTGCTGGAAGGGCTGAAACAGTCGCTCGACCTCTGTCGTTGGAACGATGGGTCCCGAGTTGCGGACCGACAGCCGGGATGCTGCCGTGACCCGGCCGGTCGTGAGGTCGACGCTTCCGTTGGGGATGTTGTGCTGGATGGCGTTGTCGAGGAGGTTGGCGATCATGCTCTCGATGAGGACCGGATCGCCGATGGTGGGCGTGGGATCGAGCGATGCTCGTATCTCGATGCCGCGTCGTGCCGCCTCCTGCTGGCGGGGTACGAGCACACGGTTGGCGATCTCGGCGAGGTCAAGGAGCTCCCGGCGTTCGATCCCCCGCTCGCTGCTTGCGAGGGTGAGGAGCCCGTCGACCAGCCGCGCCTGCCGTTCACCAAGGGTGAGTGCTTCTTCGCATGCGGCGCGAAGGCTCTGGGTGCTGGCGTCAGGATCGGCGAGCGCGACCTGGAGCAGCGTGCGCTGGCCGGCGAGCGGGGTTCGTAACTCGTGTGACGCGTTTGCTACGAAGCGTCGCTGGGATTCAAACGACGACTCGAGGCGTCCGAACAGGTCGTCCAGGGTGCTCCCGAGTTGAGTGATCTCGTCGTCGGGCCCCTGAAGCCCGAGACGACGGTGCAGGTTCGTCGCGGAGATGTCTCGCGCGGCGGCGTTCAAAGTTCGGAGTGGCCGGAGATACAGCCCGGCGAGCTGCCAGGCGAACCACAACCCCCGCCTGGCTGCTTCTCGGTGCGGTCGCCGTGACGGTCGGTGTCAGCGTGGCGGTTGCCGCTGCCACCCACCAGTCCGCGGGCAGTGGTGGCGGGCAGGACCCCACCAAACTCGCGCTCACGGGCGTCGAGCTCGGTCAAGCCGTCATCGCCGTGCTCGCCATTCTGACCATCTCCGAGGAGTACGGCACGGGCATGATCACCACCACCCTCGCCGCCATACCCCGCCGCCCCGCCCTGCTCGGAGCGAAGGCAGTGAACGTGGCCGGTCTCACCCTCGTCGCCGGCGTTCTCGGGGTCGCCGGCTGCCTGCTCGCGGGGCGACTGCTCCTTCCCGCGGCCGGGCTCGACCCCGCCCACGGGTACCCGCTCGTGGACATCGGCCGAGGTACGACCTTGCGTGCCGCTGCCGGCAGCGTGCTCTACCTCGCGCTGATCGCCCTACTCGCGCTCGGCGTCGCCACCGCCGTCCGCGATACCGCCGCGACCATCGGAGCGGTGCTCGCGATGCTCTACCTGCCCCCGCTCCTCGCCCAGGTCGTCTCGGACCCCCTCCGACGACACATCGAGCAGATCGCACCCACGACCGCCGGCCGCGCGATCCAAGCCACCACCGACCTGCACAAACTGCCCATCGCCCCCTGGGCCGGACTCGGCGTCCTCGCCGCATGGGCCACCGCATCCCTCCTGATCGCAGGCGTCCTGCTCCGACGCCGAGACGCGTGAACCACGACCGCTCGCGGGAAACGTAAGGCATGTCGTAGGTGAGATCAGGTGTCGTTGCGCGCGCCGTGTCGGTGGCGGTAGTCGGCCATCTTGGCGCGCGCGCCGCACCTTTCCATCTCGCACCACCGTCGTCGCCGGCCCCTTGAGCGATCAAGGTAAAGCAGCGAGCAGGCTGGGGCGGCTGCGCATTCACGGATGAGCTCCCGCTCAGGGCCGCTCAGCAGCTCGACCATTTCGCGGGCAATCAACGCAAGCGCGCCGCCGATTGGATCCGGCGAGCGCCAGTGACGGTGAAAACTTCCGTCGAGCTGCGGAGCGAGCGGCAGTCGGGTTGCCCACTGGTTCAGCTCAGCGATGTCCTTGATGTCCCCCGCCTCGCCCCGCAGCGATGCCCGCGCGAGCCGGTTGATCGCCTCTCTGAGCTTCCGCGCGTTCTCGAGGTGCTGAGCGGTCGCGGGCCTCGACGTTTGAAGGCCCGCTGCCCATAGCCATCTATCCAGATCCGCCGGCTGGCGCAGGCGCTCGAGCCCCTCGCGGTGGCGGTCGGCGAACGTCGCGAGGAAGTCGAGCGCGCGATGGCCCGAGACAAACCGGAACGCCAGCTCCTCGGCGCTCGGCTCGGAGGTCTTGACAGCAGCCTTCACCATCACTAGGTTACCACTCTAACAGGTAACCGTGATCGATCGGAGCGACGATGTCGGGGCAACCAGCCATGCTGACCGCAGAGCAGGGAGACTCTGTATCTCTGCGCGGAACTGAGGTCAGGTTCAAGGTCCGGGGCGACCAAGCCGAGCGAGCGAGCGTGACCGAATGGCTGGCGGCCCCTGGCTTTGACACCGGCCTGCACGTACACGAACGACTTGAGGAAACCTGGTACGTCCTCGACGGCGAACTCGAGCTTCGGGTCGGCGAGGAGACGTACCTCGCCTCTGCCGGCGCATGCGTATTCGTGCCCCCCCACGTCCCACACGCATTCGCCAACCGAACTGAGGCGCCCACCAAATTCCTACTGATCATGTCGCCTGCCGAGTTCGACCGCTACTTCGTCGAGCTAGCCGACATCCTCGCCCGGAGCGGACCACCCGACAGCGACGCGATCGCAGCCCTCAGACGCAAGTACGACACCAAGCAGCTCTCCTCTCTCATCACCGCAGCCGAGCCACAGCACGCAGCCACCTGAAACGACGGCCATCGGTGCCGCTCCCGGTCCGTGAGCCGAGACCTGTCTGCGAGCAGAAAGCATCCGACTACGATGGATTGATGTCCGCAGATACGCCGGAGCAGCTCGACGGTCTGAAGCGAGTGGGCGAGTTGGTTGCTCTCACGCTTCGGTCGCTCCGCGCCGCCGTTGCGCCCGGGGTGAGCACGGGCGACCTGGACGAGCTCGCGCGGGACATGTTTGCGGCGCACGGAGCTCACTCTGGGCCGATCCTGACCTACGGGTATCCCGGCTCGGTCTGCATCAGCGTCGAGGACGAGGTCGTCCACGGGATCCCCGGCGATCGAGTGCTACGGGCCGGAGAGCTGGTGAGCCTCGACGTCGCTGCAGAACTCGACGGCTACCATGCCGACGCGGCGATCACGATCCCTGTCGGTGGCGCCGCAGCGGGGCCGGCCCGTCTAATCGCTGCGACCCGCGCCGCCCTCGCCGCCGGCATCCGCGCGGCGCAGCCCGGCGCGAGCCTCCGGGACGTTGGCGCCGCGATCGAACGGACGGCCAAGGCCCGCGGCTTTCGGATCTTCCGCGAGCTCACCGGTCACGGCATCGGCCGGGCGATGCACGAGACCCCGACAGTGTTCAACTGGCCGGCCCCGCAGGCCACCCAGCGGCTCACCCCTGGGCTCGTATTCACGATCGAGCCGATGCTCGCCTCCGGCAGCGCCGGGCTGCGACTCGACCGGGACGGCTGGACCGTTCGCACCTCCGATGGCTCGCTCAGCGCTCACGAGGAGCACACGGTCATGGTCGCCTCGGGTGGGCCAGTCGTGCTCACTGCCGGCACCCGCGGCTGAGCTAGAGGCGCCAAGCCCAGCCCCGGAGCGTTTGCCGTCCAGATGTTTCCGATCGGGGCGCCCGGATTTGAACCGGGGACCTCCTGCTCCCAAAGCAGGCGCGCTACCAGGCTGCGCCACGCCCCGTGCGATGCCAGCCGAGTCTAGTGAACGTCGCGGCTCGAGCGGAAAACGCCCGGCCGGCGGGTGTCGAGTAGCCTCGACGCCGGCGATGGCCGAGATCCAGCCCCTCCGCGCACTCCACTACGACCTGGTGAGGACCGGCGGCCTGCAGGACGTCGTGGCGCCACCCTACGACGTGATCGATGCCGAGCAGCGCCGCGCGCTGGAGGCCCGCTCCCCCTACAACATCGTCAGGATCGACCTGCCCGAGGGTGGCGATGATCGCTACGAGCGGGCGGCGGCGGAGCTCGAGGACTGGCGCCGGCAGGGGGTGATCGTGCCGGACGGCACTCCCGCCCTGTGGACGCTCTCGCAGGATTACACCGGGCCCGACGGCCAGCGCCGCACGCGCCGCGGGTGCTTCGCGCGCGTGCGGGTCGAGGAATACGGCGCCGGGCGGATTCGACCGCACGAGCGCACCCACCCCGGCCCCAAGGAGGACCGGCTGAGGCTGACCCGCGCCACCAAGGCGAACCTCTCCCCCATCTTCTCGCTCTACTCCGACCCGGCCGAAGCGGTTTGGCGCGCGCTGGAGCGGGCGGGCGGAACGGAGGTGTGGGGGCAGAGCACGGACGACGACGGCACCGTCAATCGCGTCGGCCGGGTGGAGGACCCGGCGACGATCACCAGCGTCACCGAAGCGCTGCGCGACTCAGAGCTGCTGATCGCCGACGGCCACCATCGCTACGAGACGGCCCGGGTCTACGCGGAGGAGGTCGGCGGAGAAGGGCCCCACCGGTACGTGCTGATGTGCCTGGTGGCGCTCGAGGACCCCGGCCTGACCGTATTCCCGACCCACCGGCTGATACGGGGGCTGCGCCCGGACCAGCACGAGACCCTGGCCTCAGCGCTGCGGCGCGACTTCGACATCGAAGCGCTCGACGACACCTCCCAGCTCGCCCCGGCGTCCGGGGACACGGTGCGGATCGGGTACATCGACGCCCACTTCCGCCGGCCGTTCATGCTGACACTGAAGAACCAGGCGATCGCCGACGCCGCGCTACCGGATCGCGCCGTCCCCTACCGTCGGCTGGACACCGCCGTGCTCGAGGCCGTGATCTTGAAGGGCACGCTGGAGATGACCGACGACGACATCGATCATCTCAACGGGCTCGGCTACGCGCGTGACTTCGATCAGGCGCTCGAACTCGTCAACAGCGCGGTCTACGACGCCGCCTTCTTCATGGCACCCACCCCGATCGAGCGGGTGCAGGAGGTCGCGGCCGCCGGGGAGAGCATGCCGCCCAAGTCGACCTACTTCTTTCCCAAGGTCCCGACCGGCCTGGTGCTGAATCCGCTGGTCTGACTCGGCTGCCTATATTCGGTCGATGGCGCCCGACCCGCGGCTGATTCGCGAGGAGCTCGAGCGTGTGCTGCTGGCACCGGACGAGGCGACCGCGCTCGACGTGCGCGGCCGCACCGATGCCGCCGTGCTGGTGGCGCTGTATCTGCAGGACGGCGAACTGCGCGCCGTCCTGACGCGGCGCCGCCATGACCTGCGCCGTCATCCCGGCGAGATCTCGTTCCCCGGTGGTCGCCACGACCCGACCGACGCCGACCTGCTGGCCACCGCCCTGCGCGAGGCGCACGAGGAGATCGGCCTGCCCCCGGACGCGGTCCAGATCCTCGGCGCGCTGCAGCCGACCCCGACGATCGTCACCGGCTACGCGGTCTACCCGTTCGTCGGGCTGATCGAGCCCGGGCGGACATGGACGCTCAGCCCGCGTGAGGTGGCGGAGATCCTGGAGCCCCCGCTCGCGGCGCTGCTGGCCGGATACTCGCGCCGGCGGCTGATCCGGCGCGGGATCCCGATCCGCACCGACACCTATATCGTCGACGAGACCCTCGTATGGGGCGCCACGGCCCGGATCCTGGCCGACCTGTTTGACCGGATCGGGCCACTGCTGGCGGCCGGGCCGCCCACCCCGTCAGGTTGAGAACTGGGTGCGGTCAAGCAGCGCGCCGTTCACCGCGGCGACGGCAGCGACGCTCCAGCCGTCCGGGTCGCCCGGATCGGCGCTCAGCATCGCGTACGGGATCAGCGATCGCTCGCAAGCGCGGCGGACCCGGCCGGCGCCGTCGGCGAGCACGGCGCGATCGACCGTGCCCGAGCATTCGTAGACCACGCCGCGCACGGTCGTGTCGAGCATCCGCTCGAGCAGCATCTCCAGGCGGGTGCCGTGCAGTGCTCGCAGCTGCTCGGGCTCGCCGGTGGCGGAGCCGAGCAACAGGCACACCACCCCGACGTGCGCCAGCGCTGGCGCAAGTGTCCCAACTCGGTCGGGATCGCCGACGAACGCCTCCACCCCCGCGGCGGCGAGCTGCGAACGGCGGCCGGGATCTCGCGTGGTGCCGCGCACGGCGTGACCCTCGGCCCGAAGCGCTCCCGCCAGCGTGAGGCCGCGGCAGCCACAGCCGATGATCAGGCAGCGAGCCAGCTCAGCGTCCCCGCCGTCGACCGACGGTCAGCTCTGCCCCGGCGGCGCGGAGCCGAACTCGCGCTCGACTTCCTCGCGTCCGCGCTCGGGCAGGCCGCGAGCCCGGCGCCTTGCGTTCGTCGCCTCGATCAGCTCGCCGAGATCCTGGTCGGCCAGATACTGCTCGCGACGGCGGCGTTGATCGTTGAAGTCGCTCATAACCTGCCGCTCGAGCTCGCCGACGGTGACCTCGGGCTTTCCGCGGCGACGCCGGCGCTCGTTGTGGGCGGCGAGCATCTGGCTCAGATCCTCGGCCTCCAGCGCCTCGCGATCCTCCGTGATGGTGCGCGCGGAGCGCAGCCCGACCTGCTCGAGGCCGGAGCCAGGGAAGTACCGGCCCAGGAGCCAGACCCAGAGGATCAACGCGGCGAGGGCGCCAAGCAACACGACGGCAAACGCATCCACCGCGAGCGAGTCTAACCTGGCCCGGCGCGGCGGGCAAAACACGGGCCGGGCCCGAGGTGCCGGCGAAACTTCTGACGGGGGCTCCGTGTTGTAACGAGCGTCAATACGAGCCACCGCGTGGGCGGGCCGGAATCCGGCGGCGGCAATACCTACCAGCAGGGAAAGGAGCTTCATGCGTCCGCGCTTCACAGTGCTCGCAACCGCTTGCGCAGCGTTCTCGCTTGCAGCGGTTCCCGGCATCGCCGGCGCCGCCCCCCAGCACAATCGCGGCCTGACGATCCATGCCGTGCCGCACCGCATCATCGCCGGAGAGGCCGTTCTGATCTACGGCCAGCTCAAGGGCGCCGATCACGGCAATCAGCCGATCCGGCTCTATCACCGGATCAACCCCGCCCGTCGGTTCACGCTGATCAGCACGACCAGAACCGACACCGGCGGCCGCTATGAGTTCGTCCGCGCCGAGGGCATCGTCGAGTCCAACCGCAGCTGGTTCGTGCGCGGCCCGGCGTCCGCCCACAGCCGCACCGTGCACGAGCGCGTCGCCGCCCTGGTCAGCCTGGCGACGACTGCGACCGCGGCGGGTGGCCAGACCCGCCACCCGATCGCGTTCTCCGGCCACATCACCCCCGGGCACGCCGGCAGCATCGTCGCGCTGCAGGCCGAGAAGGGCTCAAGCGACGATTGGAGGACGCTCAAGCAGGGCGTGGTCCACGCCGGTTCCAACTACCAGATCAGTTTTGCCTGGCGGACTCCGGGCGAGCGTGACGTGCGGGTCCTGTTCCGCGGCGACGCGCGCAACACGGCCGCGGCGTCGGATCCGGTCACGGTCATGATCCAGCAGACCGAACACCCGGATTTCACGATCAGCACCTCCGCGCCGATCGTGGCCAACGCCTCGCCGTTCACGATCTCGGGGATGCTGTTCCAGCCGGGCACGACGACGCCTGAGCCGAGCACCAGCGTCAGCCTGTTCGCCCGTGAGCCGGGCGCGCCGGTCTTCCACGAGGTCACCACGACGACGACCGGTTCGGATGGCGGCTATAGCTTCCCCAACCTCACGTCGACGAGCAACGAGCTGTACCAGGTCCGTGCCACGTTCGCTCCCGCCCGGGACGCGAGTGCGGCGCTGTTCGAGGGCGTGCAGGACGTCGTGAGCGTGAGCTCCAGCGCGCCGATCTCGACGGTCAACGGCCAGGTCACGTTCTCGGGTAGCGTCTCGCCTGACAAGGCGGGCCACGTCATCTACCTGCAGAGATTCGGCAAGGATGGTGACTGGCACACGGTCGAGGCGCAGCGGGTCAACAGCGATTCGACCTTTACGTTCGGCTGGACCTTCGGGACCGCCGGCGTGAAGGAGTTCAGGGCCCGGATCACTGGTGGGCCGGCCAACGTCGGCAGCGCGTCGCCGATGGTGACGGTTGACGTCACGCAGCCGCCGCTGTCGAGTCTGCCCACGCAGTAACACCACGGGCCACGTGATGAGTCTGAGCGGCGCATGCGGTCACTCAGGCTCATCACGTCCCGGCCGGGCCCGCGACGGCGCCGAGCTGCGACGGGCGTAGCGCGGGCGCTCCCACGCTTTCAGTCTGCGAGCGCGCTACGCAACACGGACGCGCTCGTGTAGCGTCCCGGCCCATGGACTTCGAACTCACAGACGAGCAGCACCTGATCCGCGAGACGGCGCGTGCCTTCACCGACAACGAGATCGTCGAGCGCGCGCGTGATAACGATCGCAACGAGCATTTCGACGTCGAGCTGGTGCAGAAGATCGCCGCCCAGGGTTACCTCGGCGCGATCGTGCCGCGGGAATACGGTGGCGCCGGGCTTGACTATCTGACCTACGGCGTGATCGTCGAGGAGATCGGCCGCGGGGACTCGGCGATGCGGACCGTGATCTCGGTTCAGACCTCGCTTGTCTGCTCGGCCATCCTGCGCTGGGGGACCGAGGAGCAGAAGCAGCGCTACCTGCCCAGGCTGTGCTCGGGCGAGTGGCTTGGATGCTTCGGCCTGACCGAGCCCGACACCGGATCGGATGCGGCCAATCAGCGCACGCGAGCCAAGCGGACCGACTCGGGCTGGGTCATCAACGGGGCCAAGATGTGGATCTCGCTTGGCAACCACGCCAAGCTCGCGATGATCTTCGCCCAGACCGATCCCGAGAAAGGACACCGCGGCCTGGCCTGCTTCCTCGTCGAGACCGAGGGCAACGACGGCTTTCAGACGCAGGAGATCCACCACAAGATGGGGCTGCGCGGCTCCGATACGGCGTCGATCTCCCTGAGCGACTGCGAGGTGCCCGCGGACGCGCTGCTCGGCGATATCGGCGACGGCTTCAAGATCGCCATGACCTCGCTGGACTCTGGGCGCTACAGCGTCGCGGCCGGATGCGTCGGCATCTGCCAGGGCTGCGTGGAGGAATCGGTCAGGTACGCCAAGGAGCGTCAGCAGTTCGGTCGCCCCATCGCGAGCTTCCAGCTCGTGCAGGCGATGCTCGCCGACATGAAGGTCGACACCGATGCCTCCCGGATGCTCGTGTACCGCGCCGGCTATCTCAAGGATGCCGGCAAGCCGAGTACGACCGAGACGTCGATCGCCAAGCTCTACGCCACCGAGGCGGCGGTGAAATGCGCCAACACCGCGATCCAGGTCCACGGCGGGTCGGGCTACGTCGATGACCACCCGGTCGAGCGGTACTTCCGTGACGTGCGGGTGACGACGCTGTACGAGGGCACGTCGCAGATCCAGAAGCTGATCATCGGGCGGGCGCTGACCGGGATCAACGCCCTCGTGCCTGCCTGAGCCCGAGCTCACTGCGCCCGTGAGCGATCGACCGCAGGCAACGGCGGCGAGCCCCGCGGTGATCGGCGTCGCCGGCGGCGGCACGATGGGCTCCGGGATCGCCCAGCTCGCATGCCTGGCCGGCGCTCGGACGCTGCTGCACGATCCGGATCCCGACGCGCTCGAGCGCGGTGCGGAGCGCATCCGCGCCCAGCTGGAGCGCGGTGCGGCGCGGGGTCGCTGGAGCGCCGCCGACGCCGCGGTCGCCGCCGAGCGGCTCGAGTCCGCGCCGGCGCTTGACGACCTCGGGCCGTGCGAACTGGTGATCGAAGCGGCGCCCGAACGGCTGGAGCTCAAGCGCGAGCTGTTCACGCGCCTGTCGGCCGTCGTCTCGCCGGACTGCGTGCTGGCGACCAACACGTCGTCACTACTGGTGACGGCGCTGGCCGACGCCGCCTCGCATCCTGAGCGGGTGGTCGGCATGCACTTCTTCAATCCGCCACCGGTCATGCGCCTGCTGGAGGTGGTGGCCGGAGTGCAGTCCTCCAAGCGCGCGGTCGCGCTCGCCCGGGCCGCGGGCGAGGCCATGGGCAAGAGCGTGATCGAGGCGGCCGACGGGCCGGGCTTCCTGGTCAACCGCTGCAACCGTCCGTTCGGGCTCGAGGCCCTGAAGCTCCTGCAGGAGCAGGTCGCGACGATCGCCGAGATCGATCAGGCCTGCCGGCTCGGCGGCGGGTTTCGCATGGGGCCGTTCGAGCTGATGGATCTGGTCGGCGTCGACGTCGGTCTGGACATCTCGCGCTCGTTCTATGAGCAGAGCTTCGGGGAGCCGCGCTGGCGACCGTCGCCGATCGCTGTCCGCACCGTCGCGGCCGGCCGGCGCGGGCGCAAATCCGGGCAGGGCTATTACGAGTATCCAGAGTCCGGCGAGTACCGGCCCCCGGACCCCGAACCCAAGCCCGCCGGCGGCGGCGACGGGCTGGTGGTGATCGCCGGCGAATCCCCGCTGGCGGTGGAGCTCGGCGAGGCGGCCGCCGAAGCCGGCTGGCAGGTGGCCTCGCCGCTGGAGGCCGCGACCCGATCCACGCCGTCTCTGATCCTCGACCTCACGGGCGGCGAGGAACCGGACGCACCGCTGCAGGGGGCCCCCCAGGCGATCTGCCTCAACACGGGCTCACTGGCGGCGCTCGATCCGGGTGGCTCGGCGGTCGGCTTCCACGCCCTGCCGCCATTGCGATCGTCGCGGCTGGTCGAGCTCACCCGCGGGATCGACTCCGCCGCCTCAGCGGCGGAGGCGGCAGAGCAGTTCTTTGCCACGCTCGGCAAGCACACCATGTGGGTTCAGGACGCCCCCGGTCTGGTGCTGGGGCGGATCGTGTGTCAGGTCATCAACGAGGCCGCCTTCGCGCTGGGCGAGGGTCTCGGCAGCGCCGAGGACATCGACACGGGCATGATCCACGGCCTCAACTACCCCCGGGGGGTCCTCGCCTGGGCTGACGTCATCGGCATCGACCACGTCCTCTCGGTTCTCGATGGGCTCTACCTGGAGCGCGGCGAGGAGCGCTACCGCGTGGCTCCGCTGCTGCGGCGCCTGGCCTGGGCAGGCCGGCTGGGGCGCCAGACCGGGGCGGGCTTCTTCGCCGACGATCCGGACATCATCTAGGGTGACGGCGATGCGAGCCGTAACCTTCCAGGCCCCGCTCGAGGTCCGCGTCGACGAGCGCCCGACGCCGCATCTGGAGTCCCGGGACGACGCGATCGTGGCCATCGCGGCGAGCGGCATCTGCGGATCGGACCTGCACATCTATCACGGCCGGGTGAAGATGGATCCGGGGTTCACGATCGGTCACGAGTTCGTTGGCACGGTGCTGGAGGCCGGCGAGGACGTCAACCGCGTGGCGCCCGGCGACCGCGTTCTCGGCTGCTACCACAGCGCCTGCGGCACCTGCTTCTTCTGCCTGCGCGGCGCCTACCACAAGTGCGATCGGATGCGGGTGTTCGGCCACGGTGCGCTGCTCGGCTCGCTGCCGGGGACCCAGGCCGACCAGGCGCTCGTTCCGATGGCGAACCTGACCCTGCGCCGGGTACCCGATTCGGTCTCCGACGACGTCGCGCTGTTCGCCGGCGACGTGATGGGCACGGGCTATCACGCCGTCTTCGAAAGCGGCGTCAGGCCGGGCGACAGCGTTGCCGTGCTCGGCCTCGGACCGGTCGGGCTGTGCGCGGTCCAGGTCGCGATCGCCGCCGGTGCGGGTCCCGTCCTGGCCATCGACACGGTCGCGCAGCGGCTGGAAGTGGCGCGCGGCTTCGGAGCCACCCCGGTTCACCTCACCGAGGAGAGCCCGCGGGACGTCGTGCGTGCCGTGACCGAGGGACGCGGAGTCGACGCGGTGATCGACGCGGTCGGACATCCCGACGCACTCGGACTCTCGATCCGCTTGGCCCGCAAGGCCGGCACGGTGGTGGCGATCGGCGTCTACGCCGAGCCCTGCGAGGTCCACATGGGCCTTGTCTGGATCAAGGCGTTGACCCTCAAGAGCGGCCACGCAAACGTGATCGGGCACGTGGACCGAGTGCTTGGAATGCTCGCGTCGGGAACGCTGGACCCCACCCCACTGGTGAGCCACCATCTCCCGCTCGATGACGCCGCCGAGGCGTACTCGATCTACGATCGGCGTGAAGCGCTGAAGATCGTTCTCAGCCCGTAGGGTCGGTATGCGCTCTTAGCGGGAAGATTTCCGCCGGGCGCGGGCGAGTGTTTGGCCAGGCCGTGTTTCGGACAAATGTTGTAGGGTGATCGCCGCTCCTCTGGACGTTCATTCGATTGGCGTTGGGAGCGCTAATCGTCCATCGGAGTCGAACCGAGGCAGGGAAGATGTTCAATAGAGACACAGCAGCGCTGCGTCGCTCGGTGGCGCGCGCCGACACTCGAATCCGCCGTTTTGTGATCGCCGCGGCGACCACCGCTGGGGTTCTCCTCACCTTGTTCGCGTCGGCAGCCGCAGCCCGCGGGCGCGGTTGCCGTCACGCGAACACGCCGATCGTGGCGGCCTCTCGGGCTCAGCTGCAGAAAGCGGTGGTCTGCCTGATCAACCGCCAGCGCAACCAGCGCGGCCTGCCCGGCCTCCGGACGAGCCGGCTCCTGAACCGCTCCGCGCAGGGGTGGACCAATGCCATGGTCAACCACGGAAACTTCGGTCACGGCGCGGACTTCGCCGGCCGGATCAGCGCGGTCGGCTTCCATTGGTCTTCAGCCGGCGAGAACATCGCCACCGGCTTCGCTACGCCGGCCACCGTCGTTCGGGGCTGGATGGCGAGCGCCGGCCACTGCCAGAACATCCTCAGCCCGATGTTCTCCCGCGTCGGAACCGGTGTCAGCGGCCACTCGATCGCCGGCTCGGGCAACAGAGCCGGAACCTGGACGCAGGACTTCGGTCTGCCGATGGGGGCTCACGCCCCGTCGAGCAACGGCGGACCCGCGGCCGGCTGCCCCTACTAACCCCTGGCCGGCCCGGGACTGGCCCGCGGCCGGCTGGCCCCTATCTGCGCCTCCAAGGAGGCCGGAGGAGCCTCCCTCGGATCAACGAGGCCCTGAGCGACTACGCCTAACTGGCGGCGCCCGCGGCCCGGGCGACCTCGTCAAACGACAGCGGCGTGTCACGCAGGTACCACTCGGCGTCCAAAGCCGCCTGACAGCCGGATCCGGCCGCGGTGATCGCCTGACGGTAGGTGTGGTCGACCAGATCGCCGGCGGCGAACACGCCGGGGACGTTGGTCAGCGTGGAGACGCCCTTGGTGATGACATAGCCGTCAGCATCGGTCTCGACTTGGCCCTGAACCAGCTGGGACTGGGGATCATGGCCGACCGCGATGAACGCTCCGGCGATCTCGAGGTCACGCGTGCTGCCGTCCTGGGTGTTACGCAGCCGGGCGACCGCCAGCACGTTTTTCTCGCCGGGCACGAACTCTTCCACCACGTAGGGGGTCAGGAGCTCGATGTTGGGCACCGCGCGGGCGCGGTCCAGCATGATCGCCGAGGCGCGAAACTCATCGCGGCGATGCACGACCATCACCTTGGAGGCGAACTTGGCCAGGAACATCGCCTCCTCCATCGCCGAATCGCCGCCCCCGACGATGATCGTGGGAACCTGCTTGAAGAAGGCCGCGTCGCAGGTGGCGCAGTAGCTGACGCCGCGACCGGAGAGCTCCTGCTCGCCGGGCACGTTGAGCTTGCGGTGCTGGGCGCCCATCGCCAGCACCACCGTTCGCGCCAGATGGACGTCGTCGCCGACCGTCACCTTGTGCGGCTCCTCGCCCGTGCGGGAGAATTCCACGGCGGTCACGTCGTCGGTCTCCAGCCGGGCGCCGAAGTGCTCCGCCTGGTCTCTGAAGTGCTGCATCAACTCCGGCCCCATGATTCCGGACGGGAAGCCCGGATAGTTCTCCACATCGGTGGTCTGCTGGAGCAGCCCGCCCCAGGCGAACCCCTCCACCACGAGCGGATTCAGATCCGCCCGCGCCGTGTACAGGGCGGCGGTATATCCGGCCGGGCCGCTGCCCACGATGATCACGTCTTCGATCCGCTCGTCGGTCACTTGAGTTCCTCGTTTCATTACTTCATTAAGTATAGCTAGGGGCTCGGCGCGCCGTGCGCCACCGGGCCACGGTACGTCGCAGCTGCAGATAGGCGACTGCGCCAGGAAGCGTAGGCAACCAGAACGCGAACCCGCGATAGGCCAGCACGGACACCACGGCCAGCTGCACCGGAATCCCGAACGCTGAGAAGGCGCCGATCATCCCGCCGTCGACTCCCCCGATTCCTCCGGGCAGCGGCAGCACGTTGCCGAGCATGCCGACGAAGTAGGCCATCACCACGACGCCGGTCGGAGGCGAGCCGCCGAAGGCGTGAAAGCACGCCCACAGCACCGCGATGTCGAAGCCCCACCAGGCCACGGCGCCGAGCAGGCTGGCATTGCGAGCACGGACCAGGTCGATCGCCGTGCGGATACCGCTGGCCGCGGCGGCCGGGGCGGCCACGATATGGCCGGCCAGTCTACCCAGCCTGCCGGCTTGCTCCCAGTGACCGACGAGTCGGTCGAAGTCCTCCGGCAGGAGCGAGACGGCTAGGAAGATGACGATCACCACGGCGCCGAAGATCGCCGGTATGACGGTGATCGCGAACGGGTGCTCGCCCGGGAAGATGCCGAGGTAGAGGCCGACGCCGTCGACCACCAGCGCCCCCATGTAGACGGCGTACAGCAGCGCCATGAAGGCGATCAGCCGGCAGGCGACGACTCGCGCCTCCAGCCCCGATCGCCGCAGGGCCCACGCCGTCAGCGCGATGCCGCCGGCGCCGGCCGAGGCGAACAGGCGGGTCGCGGCCAGCCCGGCCATCGTGATCTCGTAACTGGCGCGCCAGCCGATCCGCGAGTCACCGCGGACGAACACGGCCCGGAACAGCGCGATGTAGCCCAAGAACGAGCACACCTCGAGCAGCGCAGCGAGCGCCAGCCACCAGGCGTTGCCATGCTGGATCCGGTTCCACGTATCCCGCAGGCCGAGAAGCTTGGGCAACACGAAGTACAGAAATGCGACCGTGGAGACCACGAAGACGATCGACGCGAGCAGGCGCCGACGGGTGAACACCACTCGCGGCATCTCTTCGGTGCGTGGCTCAGCCGCCCTCGAGGCGGCAGGCGCCGACGCGGCAGCCGCCGAGGCCGGGTCCTGGCTCTCCGGCGGCTGGGTGGGCCACGGCTCCGAGGCCCGGCGGGAGAAGGAGGCCCTGCCTCGCACGCGCGCCTAGCTCTCCGCGGCCAACCGCTGCAGCGAGGCGAGCAGTCTGACAATCCGCCGGGCCGGCGGCGTGGCCCGCCGCGCGTTGTGCTGCACCGTCTCGGCCAGCACGGCTCCCCCGACCAGGTCGACGGCGTAATGCTCGCCCAGGTAGACCAGTGCAAGCCCGAGCAGCGCAGAGTAGGTCCAGCCGACCGCGCCCGCGACCGGTCCGACCTCCGACAGGAGGCGGGCACCCATCAGGGACGTGGCGAAGTGCAGCGACGGCATGGCAGCCAGCGGGTTTCCTCCGAGCACATCGTAAAGGGCGGGCCAGCGTTCACCCCAGAACTCCTCTCCGTATTCGATCATCATCCGCCGCACCGCCGGCGCGGCCCCGTCGCCCAGACGACCGTGGCGCGCCGCGTACCAGGGCGGCGCCGTCGGGATCGCCCAATAGAAGATCGCACCGAGGTCGAACACCGCGTACATCCGGGCGGCCGCGGCCCCGAAGCGGTCGGGCCTCCGCCACAGGACGTACAGGACGCTCGCGTGCGGGACCATGAACCAGACCCAGTGGCAGCCGACCAGCACCCGCTCGAACCAGTTGATCCGGCCAGGGGTCGAGAGCCCCCGCTGGAGCCTGACCGTCGGCGGCACCCCGAGGCCGAGCACCCGGTCGGCCGCGATCGGATAGTCGATCCGCACCCGCTCGGCCTGCTTTTGCCAATCGTCGTGCGGCAGCTCGTAGGCGGCGAGATAGGCCCACATGTTCAGCGAGCACACGCCCAGGTCGCG
The DNA here is from genome assembly GCA_963792735.1 of uncultured Solirubrobacterales bacterium. Classification (GTDB taxonomy): domain Bacteria; phylum Actinomycetota; class Thermoleophilia; order Solirubrobacterales; family Solirubrobacteraceae; genus Palsa-465. Next base: position 296,176 of record CAWBXK010000004.1, read on the forward strand.
GATCCGGCCGCGCGGGGCGGCCACCGCCAGCGCCGGCACCGCGAGCGCGGCGCTGAACATGACTCCGGACGGGGCCAGCCTGACGCGTCGGCGGATGACGGGGGCCGCGACGCCGGCCACGACGACGGCCCACGCGCCCGCTCTGATGGCCCTCGAGACCCGCAACTGGCGGCCAGTATAGGCGCGCTGCCCGGTGTGCCCGCGGCCGGCCCGGCGATCGGCGCCCCGGCGTGGGGCAGACCACGGAGCCCGTCACGCGAGCCCCACGGACAGATAGAATGCCGCCCGCCTTGCGACCCGACGTGAATGACGCGATCTCCCGCCGCCGGTCCCGGCTGCACGAAGCGCTCTCGGGCTCGCGGCTGCGAGGCCAGATCTCGTGGCTTGCCGTGGTGCTGCTGGCCAGCCTGCTCGTGGCGCCCGACGCGCTGGCCAACTTCATCACCCCCAAGGCGGGCGGCTCGCCGAATGCGAACCAGATCGACTCGCTGTACAAGATCGTGCTCTATCTCGCGGCGGTTGTGTTCGTGCTCGTCGAGGGGGCACTCGTCTACTCGCTGTACAAGTTCCGCGCCAAGAAGGGCGCGGTGGCGATCCAGATTCACGGCAACACACGGCTTGAGATCGGCTGGACGTTTGCCGCGGCGCTGATCCTGGTGGTGCTTACGGTGGTCACGTTCATCAAACTGCCGAGCATCATCACCCCGCCCAACTCCGACTCCGGCGGCCTGGTCCTGTCGGCCTCGCTGACCGAGCCGACCCCGCCGAACGGCAAGAAGCTCACGGTGTGCATCCAGGGGCGCCAGTACATCTGGCGCTACATCTACGGCAGCAACTGCCTCAACGGCGCCTTCACCAGCAAGCTGCCCTATTCCTACACCGAGATGGTGGTCCCCGAGCACACCACGGTGGTGCTCGACATCCAGTCCTCCGACGTGATCCACTCGTGGTGGATCCCGGCGATGGGCGGCAAGGTCGACGCCGTACCCGGATACACCACCTACACCTGGTTCAAAGCCCTGCACACCGGGGTGTACCGCGGCCAGTGCGCCCAGCTGTGCGGTACCAACCACGCGGCGATGGTCGCGCAGGTCAAGGTGGTCACGCCGGCGCAGTACTCGGCCTGGGTCAAGCAGGAGGGGCAGGAGATCAACTCGGCCAACGCGCAGGTGCTGCAACTTCGACAGGTCCTCACCTCTGAGGGCGCAATAGGCGGTTAGACATGGCGACGACTACCGAAACCACGCTGCGACCGGTGCCTCAGGTGATCGTCCACGAGGTCGTGGCTCCCCGTCAGAGCAAGCGCTGGGTCGATTGGGTCACGACCACCGACCACAAGAAGATCGGGATCATGTACCTGGTCCTGACCTTCGTCTTCTTCTGCCTGGGCGGGGTCGAGGCGCTGATGATGCGGCTTCAGCTCAGCGTGCCCAACAACACGCTGCTGACTTCAGAGCACTACAACCAGCTGCTCACGCTGCACGGGACGACGATGATCTTCCTGTTCGTCGTGCCGGTCATGGCCGGCTTCGGCAACTACTTCCTGCCGCTGATGATCGGCGCCCGGGACATGGCCTTCCCCCGTCTGAACGCGCTCTCGTTCTGGCTGCTGGCGCTCGGTGGCGTGGTCTTCTACGCGACCCTGTTCTGGAAGCCACCGGACGCGGGCTGGTGGAGCTACCCGCCGCTGTCGGAGTCCCTGTACTCGCCCAGCGGCGGCCAGGACGCCTGGATCTTCTTGATCCACATCACCGGCGTCTCCTCGCTGGTCGGCGCGGTCAACTTCTACGCGACGATCGTCAACATGCGCGCTCCGGGCATGACCTGGGGCCGGCTGCCGCTGTTCGTGTGGACGCTGCTCGTCTACGCGCTGCTGCTGATCATCGCGCTGCCGGTGGTCGCCGCCGCGGTCACCATGCTGCTGACCGACCGGCACTTCGGAACCCACTTCTTCGATCCCACGGCGCACGGCTCGCCGGTGCTGTGGCAGCACCTGTTCTGGTTCTTCGGCCACCCCGAGGTCTACATCATGATCCTGCCGGGGTTCGGGATCATCTCCGAGGTCATCCCAGTCTTCTCGCGCAAGCCGATCTTCGGCTACAAGGCGATCGCGGCGTCCACCGCGGTGATCGCCTTCCTGGCCACCCTGGTGTGGGCCCACCACATGTTCGCCTCGCCGGTGCCGATCGTGGTGCTCGGCTTCTTCATGCTCAGCTCCTTCCTGATCGGCGTGCCGACCGGAGTCAAGATCTTCAACTGGATCGCCACCCTGTGGCGCGGGTCGATCGTCACCACCACCGCGCTGTACTTCGCCGTCGGCTTCATCGCAATCTTCATCATCGGCGGCATCACCGGCATCTTCCTGGCCGTCTTCCCGGTCGACTGGCAGCTCAACGACACCTATTTCGTGGTCGCGCACTTCCACTACGTGCTGATGGGCGGCGCGGTCTTCACGATCTTCTGCGGGATCTACTACTGGTTCCCGAAGATCACCGGGCGGATGCTCAACGAGAGGCTCGGCAAGACCTCGTTCTGGCTCATGTTCATCGGCTTCAACGCCACCTTCTTCGTACAGCACGCCCTCGGGCTGTCGGGCATGCCGCGACGCATCTACACCTACCAGCCCGGCCTCGGGTGGTCGACGTACAACTTGATCTCGACGATCGGGTCGTTCATCCTCGGCGTCGGGGTCCTGGTCACGATCGGCAACGTGGCCCGGAGCCTCAAGCACGGCAAGGTCGCCGGCCCGGACCCGTGGAAGGGCAATACGCTCGAGTGGTTCGTCTCATCACCGCCCCCGGAGAACAACTTCGACTCGATCCCCCGCGTGCGCTCGGTCGAGCCGATGCGCGACATCCGCCGCCAGGTGGAGCGCTCGACCGGAGCGATACAGAAGACGGGCGGCAGCGAGCGGTTCGCGCGCTCCGGCGGGTAAAGGGATGACTGCGTCCACGGCAGCCGCTTCAGCCGGGGTACGCGGACGCCAGCTGGTCGCCGACTACTTCGAGCTGACCAAGCCCAAGGTCCAATCGCTGCTGCTGCTCACCACCGTCACCACCATGGAGGTGGCCGGCGACCCGTCCGTCGGCAGGGTCGCCCTGACGTGCGTGGGGGGGTATCTGTCGGCCGGCGGGGCCGGAGCGGTGAACCACTACTACGACCGGGACATCGATGCCCGCATGCGGCGCACCGCCACCCGGCCGGTGCCCTCCGGCCGCGTCAGCCCCGGGGCCGCGTTGGGGTTCGGGATCATCCTGGCCGCCCTGTCCTTCGCCCTGCTGGCGACCACCGTCAACGTGCTGGCGGCATCCCTGGCGCTGGCGGGGTTCGCTGGTTACGTCGGCGTGTACACGATCTGGCTCAAGCGGCGCACGCCTCACAACATCGTCATCGGCGGCGCCGCCGGCGCGATGCCGCCGCTGGTCGGATGGGCCGCGACGCGCGGCTCGCTGTCATGGACCGCCATCTACCTGTTCGCGATCGTCTTCTACTGGACGCCGGCCCACTTCTGGGCGCTGAGCCTGCTGATGAAGGACGAGTACGCCGAGGTCGGCATACCGATGATGCCGGTCGTGCGGGGCGAGCGGGAGACCCGCCGTCAGATCCTGCTCTATTCGCTGCTGCTCTATGCCGTCACGCAGCTTCCGTTCTGCGCCGGTGAGTTCGGCCTCGTCTACCTGGCCAGCTCGATCGTCCTCGGACTGGCGTTCATCGCCGGCGCCGTGGCCCTCTACCGCCGCCCGTCCCGCCGCACCGCGCTGCGGCTGTACCTGTTCTCGATGCTCTACCTCGCCTTGCTGTTCGCCGCGATGGTCGCCGACGTCAAGCTCTAGCCCGTTCAAGCCCCGCCAACCATCTAGGATCCCCCGCCATGGATAGAAAGCTCGCCCGCAAGAACATCCGCTCCGGCCTGATCGCCGGCGCCGTGTGCCTGTTCATGTTCGGCATGACCTTTGTCGCCGCCGCGATCTACGTTCACGCGTGAGTGACGTAGATCCGCAGGCCCCGCCGGCCGGCGAGGAGCTCCATCTCCCCGGCCCGACCCTGATCCCGCTGATGAGCGCGATCGGGATCACCCTGATCGTGGTCGGGACGACGATCACCATCTACCTGTCGGTGATCGGGCTGATCATCTTCGTGATCACGACGGTGATGTGGATCCGGGACACGCGGCGCGACGTCGCCGAGCTCCCCGACGAAGGCTGATTCGGAGTTTCAGCCCATCGGTGGGGCAGCCGGCGAGGTGGGTTGGGTCGGTTTGGTGGCGACGCGTTACGAAACCGTCACGAGGCGGTCATGAGGCCGTCACGGATGTGCTGTTCGATGTCGCGAATCGGAGAATGGCGCTTGCGATTCGTGACGTAGGGCATGTGGAGCGTGCTCGTTTCGCACAATCGCGGCGGTCTGAATCGATTTTGCGGCTTAGAACAGGTGCCGGACCGGCCACGTGCACGGCAATGCGAGTGGATCGGACCTGAACGTGCGCGAGCGCTCGGCTCAATCAGGCGCCGGCGGGCACTTCGCACAGCGCGCCGTCGCCGCACCACACCCGGACGATGTCACGCATCGAGAGGATCCCCACCAGATCTGCGCCGTCGACCACGACCAGATGCCGGAAACCGCCCCTGACCATCGCCGCGGCGGCCTGCTCCAAGGACCAGTCCGGAGCGGCGAACGTCAGCTTCGCGGTCAGATGGTCGGCGACCTGCTCAGCGTCCGGATCCTGACCTTCGCCGATGGCGCGGAGAATGTCGCGCTCGGTGATGACGCCGGGCCCCTGTGCCTCGGGATCGACTACCACGGCCGCTCCGACACGTCGTTCGCACATCGAGCGCGCCGCCTCCCGGAGCGTATGGCCCGGACCGACGGTGAGAACCAATTCTGTCATCCCCTCGCGGACGAGCACTCCGCCTCCCCACATAGCTTGCAACGATTGACGCAATCATAATCGACGTTACGCCTGGCGGGTCGCCTGCCGACGCCGTTTGTCGCGCGGAACCCATAGGATGCGCCGTGGATTGATGCTCGCGGGTCCAGGACAGCACGGTGCGTAAGAACCCCCTGTTGCAGATGCTCGTGATCGGGGCGATCGGCGTTGCGATCGGGATCCCGGTGGTGCTGAGCATCCCGTGGTTCCCCACCGACGCGTCCTCGCAGGCCCACAACTTCCGCACGCTCTACGACGTCCTGCTGATCGTCTCGGTGCCGATCTTCGTGCTCGTCGAGACGGTGGTGCTGTATTCGGTCTGGAAGTTCCGGATGAAGCCCGGCGAGGAGGAGAAGGACGGGCCCCCGATCCACGGCAACACCCGTCTGGAGGTCGTGTGGACGGCGCTGCCGGCGATCCTGATCCTGGGACTCTGCACCTACGCCTACACGGTGCTGCGCAGCAATGAGAAGACCCACCCCCAGGCGATGCTGGTCAACGTCACCGAGCGCCAGTTCGCGTTCGAGTTCTCCTACCCGCAGAACCACGGACAGCAGCAGATCGTCTCCAGCGATCTGTATCTGCCGCGCGGGCAGCCGGTGCTGTTTCACCTCCGCTCGCTGGACGTCATCCACAGCATGTTCGTGCCCGAGTTCGCTGAGAAGATCGACGCGGTCCCGGGGATCACCACCGACCTGCGGGTCACGCCGACGCGGCTGGGCGATTACCCCGCCGAGTGCACGGAGCTGTGCGGCGCCGGACACTCGCTGATGCGCGCCACGGTCCACGTGCTCACTCCGGCCGCGTTCAAGACCTGGCTGAGCCGGCAGAAGCCCAACGGCCCGCCGCCAGTCGGAACGCCGCCCGCTCAGGCCGCGCAGCCCGGGGTCCCGGGTGCCTCCAGCTCGCCGGCGACCAGCTCATCGAGCGCCAGCGCCGCCACCAGCGCCGCCGCGGGGAAGGCCGTGTTCGTCGGCGCCGGGGGCTGCGGCAGCTGCCACACGCTGGGGGCCGCGGGCACCACCGGCAGCGTCGGTCCCAACCTCACCCAGCGGCTGGGCACCGACTGCCAGAGCGCCGCTTCGATGAAGGTTCGGGGCAAGACCCTGAGCCAGTGCATCACCACCGCGATCATCAAGCCCTACGCCTATCTCCCGTCCGGCTACAGCGCCGGCGTGATGCCGGCGAACTTCAGCAGTACGCTGAGCGCGACTCAGCGCCAGGCGCTCGTCAACTTCCTCGCGAGCGTGACAAAGTGACCGGCTGCGATGCCCGCCACGCGACGTCAGACAGCGACCGCAAAGTGAAGGAGGAGAGCTGATGGCCCTACCGGCAAAGGTCCGCCCGGCCGGCTGGTACCGAGCGGCGCTCGGCAGCATTGTCGGGTTCGCGTTCGCGTTCGGCCTGACCGTGCTGATCAGGTTCCTGATGCATGGGCACCCGGTGATCGACGGTCACGCGATCATGATCGTGGCGCTGTTCGCCGTCCCGGCCGGCTTCCTTCTGGGCATCGGCACGTGCGACTACTGGATCTACTGGGCCACGGGCAAGCCGACCCGCCCGGACACCCACGTCGATCACGGCGCCCACACGTGGCGTGACTACTTCAAGGTCAACACCGACCACAAGGTGATCGGGATCCAGTACACGGTCACATCGTTCTTCTTCCTGCTCGTGGGCGGGCTGCTGGCGATGCTGATCCGCGCTCAGCTGGCCAAGCCCGGCATGCAGTTCCTCACCCCCGAGCAGTACAACGGCGTCTTCTCCGTCCACGCGACGGTGCTGATCTTCCTGTTCGTGATCCCGGTGTTCGCCGGCCTGGCGAACTTCGTGCTGCCGCTGATGATCGGCGCCCCCGACATGGCCTTTCCGCGGCTGAACGCGCTTTCGTTCTGGCTGCTGCCGATCGGCGGGATCATCATGCTGATGAGCTTCCTGGCTCCGGGGGGCTCGTTCGCCGCGGGCTGGACCGCCTACGCCCCCCTGTCGACGACGATGCCCCCCGGGCAGTTGTTCTTCACCATCGCCGTGCAGTTCGCCGGCTTCTCGTCGATCTTCACGGCGCTCAACTTCCTGGTCACGATCATCACCATGCGCGCTCCGGGGATGAGCTTCTTCCGAATGCCACTGCTGGTCTGGGCGAACTTCTCAACCTCGCTGCTGGTGGTGATCGCGACGCCGTTCATCGCCGCCTCGCAGTTCTTCGTGCTGCTCGACATCTCGCTGCACTTCCACTTCTTCGACGCGTTCGTCGGCGCCGGCAAGGACGGCAACGTGATCATGTACCAGCACGTCTTCTGGTTCTACTCACACCCGGCCGTCTACATCATGATGCTGCCCGGATTCGGGATCATCTCGGAGATCATCGCGGTCAAGTCCCGCAAGCCGATCTTCGGCTACCGGATGATGGCGTTCTCGCTGCTGGCGATCGTGGTCCTCGGCTTCACGGTCTGGGCGCACCACATGTTCGTGTCCGGGATGTCGTCGTGGATCCGGGTTCCGATGATGATCACCACCGCGATCATCGCGATCCCCACCGGGATCAAGATCTTCTCCTGGCTGGCGACGCTGTGGCGCGGGGTCCTGCACCTGGATACCCCGATGCTGTTCGCGCTGGGCTTCTTGACGATGTTCACGCTCGGCGGGATCAGCGGCGTGATGCTGGCGATGATCCCGTTCGACATCCACGTCAGCCAGACCTACTTCATCGTGGCCCACATCCATTACGTGCTGTTCGGTGGCTCGCTGTTCACGATCTTCGCCGGCGTCTACTACTGGTTCCCGAAGATGACCGGCCGAATGTTCGACGACCGACTGGGCAAGTGGCACTTCTGGATGACGTTCATCTTCTTCAACCTGACCTTCGGCCCGATGCACATCATCGGGATCCAGGGGATGCCCCGCCGCGTGGCGGAGTACGCGCAGAAATTCGCCGCGTGGAACCTGTTCATCTCGTTCTCGTCGTTCATCCTCGGGCTGAGCACCCTGGTCTTCCTCTGGAACATGGTCTCCAGCTGGCGCTCGGGACCGAGGGCCGCGGCGAACCCGTGGCGGGGGCTCACGCTCGAGTGGCAGGTTTCCTCGCCGCCGCCGATCTTCAACTTCGACGCGGTCCCCACCGTAGTCGGAGGTCCCTATGAATACGGCATCCCGGGTGCGGTCCACGGCATCTTCAAACCGCCGGCCGAGGCGAAGCCGGTACCGGCCGGCGCGGCGTCTCGAACCAGCCAGGAGGGCGCCGAATGAAGACGGTGCTCGTCGTAGCCAACGAAACCCTCGGCGGCCGGGCGCTGATCGACGCGGTTCGGGCCGAGGTGGCCGAGGGCGACGTCCGCTTCGTCCTCTGCGTGCCCCAGACCAAGCCGCGCGCCGGCTACGTGATCTACGCCGATCACGTCTTCGATGCCGCCCAGGCCCGGGTTGATCTGGCCCTCGGGTTCGTGCGATCGGAGGGAATCGAGGCGATCGGCGAGGTCGGGGACCCGGATCCGTATGCCGCGACGATGGACGCCGTGGGCGAGTACGAACCCGACGAGATCATCATCTCCACCTACCCCGAGACCCGTTCGGGCTGGATGCGCCGAGATCTGATCGATCGAGTGAGAGACGCGTCCGGCCTGCCAGTGGAGCACGTGGTGGCCGACATCGACAACGAGGGGCTCCCCTTCCGCGTCACCCTCGCCGTCGCCAATCGCACCGCCAGCGGCGACGAGCTGCTCGACGCGCTCAAGGCCAAGGTGTCCGCGGACGAGGATAAGCGCGGTCGTCTGTTCGTCGTCGTGGTGCCCCAGGAGGGCGGCGAGGGAAACGCCACGCGGCGCGCGCGCACCCGCCTGGCCATGGTGCTGGGCCGGCTGCGCGAGGCGGGCCTGTTCGCATCGGGGATGATCGGCGACCCCGACCCCTACACCGCGATCATGAACTCGCTGCAGTACTTCCGCGTCGACGACATCGTCATCTCGACGTTTGCCGAGACCAAGTCGGGCTGGCTGCGCGGCGACCTGGTGCAACGGGTTCGCCACGCCACCGGTAAGGACGTGGAGCACGTGGTGAATCGCGATCCCGAGCGGTCGACCGCGTAGGAGAGCCGATGGAAGCCGCTTCGATCCCTCACGCCGAGGCTCACCACGGGCCGCCTCCCGCGCACCACTCCTCCCGCGTGGAGGCCCCCACCCTGGGAATGATGCTGTTCATCATCTCCGAGGTGATGATCTTCGGGGCGTTCTTCACGGCCTACTTCTTCATCCGGGTGGTCAACCACGACCCGTGGCCCGCGTCGGGGACCCACCTTCCCGAGGCCGTGGCGGGAATCAACACGGCGATCCTGCTCTCCTCGTCGCTCACGATCCACTGGGCGCTGGTATCGATCAAGCACGGCAATCGCTTCGGGCTCAGGGCGGGCATGCTGACCACGTTCCTGCTCGGGTTGACGTTCCTGACGATCCAGATCAACGAGTACATCCACCTCGGCTTCGCGCCGCACGACAGCGCGCAGGGAACGATCTTCTACTCGCTCACCGGCCTGCATGGCGCACACGTGTTCATCGGCCTGTGCGCGCTGCTGATGGTGACCGTCCGAGCCTTCCGCGGCCACTACTCGCCCGAGCATCATCAGGGTATGGAAGTGCCGGGAATCTACTGGCATTTCGTGGACATCATGTGGGTGGTCGTGTACACCAGCGTCTACGTCCTCTAGTTCCCGGCGGTTGTAGCCCCGGCGTCCACGAGCCATGAGGCATCCCCCCAATCCACTGCGCTCCGAGGGCGACGCGTTCGTGTTCTTGATCTGGTGCGTCGGGGCGGTGGCGGTGATCCTGCTGATCGTGCTGGTGGTGCAGACTCTGTAGCGATGATCGCGCTCCCGTTAGCCGACGCTCCCGTCCAGGCCATCGGCTTTCCCGTCGTGGTCCTGCTGAGCTGGATCCCCTATCACCTGCGCGCGCGGACGTTGGCGGCCCAGGGGCGGCCGGTGCCCGCTTGGCGCCGGGCCTGTTACGCCGCCGGCCTGCTCGTGCTGCTGGTGGCGATCAGCCCGCCGGTCGACACCCTGTCGGGGCAGCTGCTGACAGCTCACATGGCCGAGCATCTGCTGATCGGCGACATCGCCGCGTTGCTGCTGGTGCTCGGGCTGACCGGGCCGATGATGGCCCCGCTGCTGCGCAAACGGGTGATTTCCCCGTTGCGCGTCCTCAGCCATCCGGTGGTCGCGATCGTCGTCTGGGCGGTCAACTTCTACGCCTGGCACATTCCCGCGGTCTACCAGGCGGCTCTGCGCCACGACGCGTTGCACGCGGTCGAGCACGCCACGTTCCTGGCGTTTGGCATCGCGGTATGGATGGCGCTGCTGGGGCCGCTGCCGAAGCCGCGATGGTTCTCCAATGCCGGCCGGCTGGTGTACATCGTCAGCGTCCGTCTGATCGGAACCGTGCTGGCCAACGTGATGATCTTCGCGGGCACGGTGTTCTACCCCTATTACGCTCCCGGCGACGCGCACTGGCACATCAGCCCGGTGGCCGACCAGGTGGCCGCGGGCGGCGTGATGATGGTGGAGGAGAGCTTCCTCACGATCGGCCTGTTCTGCTGGCTGTTCATGCGCGTCGCGCGGGAGAACGAGCAGCGCCAGGAGTTGCTGGACTACGCGAGCGAGCACGGGATCGAGCTCGACGAGCGCCGTGCCCAGCGGGCCGTGGCCTCGGGCCACAGCGAGGAGCTGTGGGAGCGGCTGCGGGGCGGCCCGGCCGGCGCGCCCACCGGCTGACGGCTACTTGACGGTCATGGTGCCGACCATGCCGGCGGCACGGTGGCCCGGAACCGAGCAGTAGAACGTGTACTTGCCGGGCTTCAGGCTGACGCTGAAGCTCGACACGCCGCCGTTGGTGACGACGGGGCCGATCTTGTTGACCCCGTTGCCGGTGATCGCGATGTCGTGCGGCGTCGAGGAGGCGTTCTTCATGCGCATCGTCACGTTGCCGGACGTTGCTGTCGCGGCAGAGGCCAGGAACTTCAGCTGGCCGGTCGGGTCGGCGTCGATCTCGAGCGTTCCGTTCTTCTCGGACACCGGCTTCTGATTGACCTGCGCCACCGCCGACGCCAGGGCGCCGGTGTCCTGACCCGGCCGGCCCGCCACGAGCCCGACGTAGGCCGCGACGTTCTGCGCCTGCTGGCCCTTGTAGAGCATCGCCGGCATCGTGCCCTGGACGTCGGGATAGCGAATCCAGTAGTCGACCAGCCCCTGGATCGCGGTGCTCTTGACGCCATCCGCACGATCCTGCTTGAACGCGTCGTCCAGATTCGGTCCCACCACGCCGGCCGTGGCGGCATGGCTCATGGTGTGGCAGGCGCCGCACTTGGCCACGAACAGCTGCTTGCCGGACACGACGTCGGGCGTCGGATGCTTCAGCGTACAGCCGCCCAGCGCGATCACCAGGAACACGCTGGGGATGATGGCGGCGAGGCTCCGGGGGGCTCGTGCGAGGGCTTTCACCATACGCTCGGGGCGGCACTCTATCCAAGCGCGCGGCATCGCCGCGCCGCCGTCGAACTGCCGAGATTCGTTGCCGTCTGGGCCGCTGGTAGCATGCGCCGCAATGAGGACGCGCCAGAAGTACCGGATGCGGACGCCCTCCACCGGTCGCGAAGTGATCATCGAAGCCGAGGCGGATCACATCTACCTGGACCGTGAGACCGGCGAGGAGCTCGAGGTCGTGGCGGAGCTGCTGCCGCTGGCTCCGACCCCCTCTGAGCTGCCGTGGATGGTCGAGAACCTGCGGTTCTGCAACTGGTGCGACCAGCTGGCTCAGAAGGACCTCAACGACTGCCCGCACTGCGGCCGGCGCATGGAGCCGCTGGGCTCCTGAGACGGCAGGCGACAGCCGCGATGAAGCCTTGCGTGAAGAGGCGGAGGCTCCCCGCCACGGCCGCCGCGACTGTCGCCCTGGCGCTGGGCGTGGCCGCCTGCGGTGGCGGCAGCACGGGCACCGCCAACACCGCCGGCGCTCCCCCGTTCACCGTTCCCACCTCCGCGGTCACCGGCGCCGCCCCGGCGACGTCGGGTGCCTCCAGCAGCACCACGAGCTCCAGCACCACCACTTCGGGCTCGGGCACGGGCACCAGCGCCGGGACCGGAACCAGCGCCGGGACGGGCACCAGCGCCGGGACCGGAACCAGCGCCGGGACGGGCACCAGCGCCGGGACGGGAACATCCGGTGGCACTGGCGCCGGCGGCGGAGGCGGAGGCGCGGCGACCACCGGCGGCTCGGGCACCAACGGCGGCGCCGGGCTCGGCTCGGCCTTCTGCCAGCAGAACCCCGGCGCCTGCTGAGGCTAAGGCGGCTGGGCGCAGCCTCCGGGCGGCCCCGTGCGGCTCAGCCGTCGGCGGCGATCTCAGTGGCGGCGGCGACCGTGCACGTACGACTTGGGGTAGCCCGAGTTGGTGACCTCGGTCGCGGTGTACTCAACCCGGGTACCGGTGTAGTCGCAGAGATAGCGCGTGGTGGCGCCGACCGAGAGCTGGGCGGTCTCAGACCCGGCGGCGTTCTTGCAGTTGGCCGTCCGGCTCTGGCGGTAGGCGAACTTCGTGGCGCTGAGGTTGTAGGACAGCACGGGCGCCCAGGTCGGGACCGACAGGCCGATCACGTCGCCCTTCTTGACCGGAAGCGCCGTGAACGAGGTGAAGGACGGCGGCAATGACAGGGGCTCCTGCAGCACCTGGCCGAGGAACGGGATCAGATGGAAGGTCGCGCTCTGAGCGGCGACCGTGTACTGATGATTGGGGCCGGGCTTGAGGACGGTGATCGCGATCTGCGGCGTGCCGCCATAGGCCGTGTCGAGCGTATGCAGGAATTTCTTCTCGGTCGTCGCGTCGGAGGAGAGCTGCGACAGGCCGACCGTGAATGCCACCACCCAGCCGTCCTGCTTTACCGTGGTCGGGTTCATCACCCCATCGCCGACGGCCTGAACCGCCGTCGTGCGGGTCAGGATGATGAAGCACTGCGACGGCGCCACGCCCTTGGGGCAGGACGGTGAGGCGACCGGCGTGGAGGTTTGACCGAGCTCGACGATCTTGGCCGCGGCGGTCGCGCCGCCCAGCGTCAGCGCCAGCCCGGTCACGAGCAGTCCTGCGTATACCAGCGAGAAGCGTTTCATCATCAGCATTGAACACGACCGGGCGACGGCAGTTGCGCCTGCCGTCCTCCGCGACCGCCGGTGGGAGGTAAATTGCGGCGTCCAGAACCGGCAGCGAGCGGGTCGGGGCGCCGCTCCGGGCCTACAGCTTAGTCACGTTGATGGCCTTGGGGCCCTTGGGGCCCGCCTCCTCCTCGTAGGAGACCTTGGATCCTTCGGGCAGCGAGCGGTACCCGTCCCCGTTTATCCCCGTGAAGTGAACGAACAGATCGCGACCACCATCATCGGGCGTGATGAACCCGAACCCCTTGTCGTCGCTGAACCATTTGACGCTACCCGTTGCCATGGGACTCCCCTTCGGCGCACTCGCTCTCGAACTGACGTCGGACGCCGGCGGAGCCCGACCGAACGCCGAAAAAGTAGCAGGCAAGCGGTCCTCTCGCTACCTGCTCGTCTCTACGGAAACCACGGCGCCGGGGCGGCAACGAGCGCGAGTTCTCAGCGGCCTTCGAAGCTGGCCCGGCCGGGGCCATGCTCCAGAAAGGAGCGCACAGCGCGCTGCAGGTCCTCGGTTGCGAACAGCTCGCCGGCCACCGCCCCCACACGATCGTTGGCGAGATCCACCCCGCCCTGGACGAAATCGCCGATCACCTGCTTGGTGGCGGCGTGGGCCATCGTCGGACCCGCCGCCAGCTCCCGCGCGAACTCGCGCGACGCGGCATCGAAGCCCTCGTCGGGGAGCACGCGGTTGACCACGTTCCAGCGCTCCATCTCGGCGGCGCTGTAGCGCTCACCGGTCATCACGAACTCACGGGCGCGACCGCTGCCGGCGCGCTCGGCCAGCCGCTGGGTGCCGCCCATCGCGGGCGTCAGCCCGATCACCTTCTCCACCAGCCCGAAGCTCGCCGATTCGGCCGCGAGGATCAGGTCGCAGGCCAGCGCGAGCTCGAAGGCCCACGTCAGACACAGGGCATGAGCTGCGAACACGGTCGGACAGGGCAGCGCCTGCACTCTCCGAGCCAGCATCACCAGCGCGTCAAATGTGCGCGTCGCCTCCTCCGGCCCTGACAGGGCCGCGAACAGGGAAACGTCAACACCGCCGGTGACCACGCGCCCCTCGGCGCGGAACAGGACCGCACGCGGTCGATCGGCCTCGAGCTCGCCGACCACGGAGACCAGCGCCGTCTCCAGCGCGCGATCGAACAGGTTCAGCGGTGGAGAGTCGAAGGTGACGATCGCGAGGCCGTCCTCGCGATCCACGGTCACCGGCGCCTCGGAACTCATCGGAGCTGCTCGGCGGCGGCGGCGATCTCGTCGGGATCCCCGGGGGACGGGACCCACGGCAGCTTCAGCGGATCCCCCGAGTAGCGCGGGATCACGTGGAAGTGGAGGTGAAACACCGTCTGCCACGCCACCGGTCCGCACGAATTGAGCACGTTCACGCCCTCCGCGTCCAGTCGCTCCACGGCTCGGCGCGCCAGCCGCTGAGCGGACACGATCGTCGCCGCCAGATCCTCGGCGTCGACTTCGAGCAAGTTGCGCGCGTGGCGGCGGGGTACGACGAGCGCGTGCCCGCGGGTGGCCGGGCTGATGTCCATGAAGCTCAGTGTCCGCTCGTCCTCGTCGACGATCTGTGCCGGCACCTCGCCGGCGATGATCTTGCAGAACAGGCAGTCGGGATCGTTCATCGCGCGGAGCTTACCCGGCGCGGCCGCTCGGCTGTCCCGCGCGGGGCCCGAGCTATCGGGGGCGGTCGATCAGGCGCCGCGCGTGCTCGATCGCCTCCTCGGGAGTGGCGACCTCGCCCGCGAAGCTGGCCTCCTCCAGCTCGGCCAGCAGGTCGCCTACCACCGGGCCTGGCGCCAGCCCGAGCGCCCGAGCCAGCGCGTCGCCGCGGACCGGTGGTCGCGGTGGATCCGCGGCCCAGGCCAGCGCCTCCCCCAGCAACTGCCGCGCCAGCTCCAGGTGCCGGGCGATCGCTCGCTCGGAGTCGTCGCCCCGCGTGGCGAGCCGATCGGCCACGCTGAGGAGGGTCACGTCGACCTGGACCGGCGCGCAGGCATGGAGGTAGTGGTACACGGCGTGCCGGCTGAGCGGCATCTCGTGGACGAGGAACCCGAGCCGCAGGTGGTGGCGGGTCAGCGCCGCGACGTGTCCGGCCAGTCGCTCGCTGGCCCGCAGCCGGAGGAGGATCTCCCTGGCCAGCCGCGATCCCGCCTCGTCGTGGCCGATGAACGTGACCCGTCCCTCGGGCGTCTGCATCCGGGTCTGGGGCTTGGCGATGTCGTGCAGGAGCGCTCCGAAGCGCAGCGCGTCGCCCCGCGTCAGCTCGTCGGCCAGCGGCGTGTCCAGCAGCGCCCGCAGCTGGCCGCTGTCGGCGCCGAAGACCGGCTCGGGATCACGCGCCAGCGCGATCGTCTCGGCCAGGACCGCGCGAGTGTGCTGGGCAACATCGAGATGGTGAAAGCGGCTCTGCTCGATCCCCCGCAGAGCGACCAATTCCGGCAGCACCGCGTCCGTGGCGCCGGTGGCGTCCATCACCGTCAGGCCGTCGAGCGCTCGCTCGGCGCTGAGCACGCGCTTGAGCTCCCCGAACACGCGCTCGGGGGCCACCGCTTCCAGGCCGGGAGCGCTCGCCCGCGCGCGACGGCGGGTCTCCGGCTCGACCTCGAAATCCAGTTCACACGCCAACCGCGCCAGCCGCAGCGTCCGCAGCGGGTCGCGATCGAAGGCGTCCTCGGAGACCATCCGCAGCCGCCGCGCCTCGAGGTCCTCGACGCCCCCGAACGGATCGATCAGGCCCATGCCGCGGCCGACGGGCTGCGCGATCGCGTTGACCGTCAGGTCACGGCGGGCGAGATCGGCTTCGATCGTCCCCCCCTCCATCGGCATCACATCCAGCTGCCAGGTCCGATCGTGGGCCACCACCCGCCAAGCGCCGAACGCCGCCGAGAGCTCAAACGCGACCCCGCCGGCGGCCCGGCCGAGCGCTCGGGCCACGCGCTCAGACTCGCTGGGGCCGGTCACCGCAACGTCGTAGTCGGTGGTCGGCCGCCCCAGCAGCCGGTCGCGCAGCGCGCCCCCCACCAGCCACGCCTCGGGGGCGATACCGGCCAGCGTGCGCAGCGGCTCGGTCACTGCGACGGCACCCCATCGCGGTGATATTGGCGCGACACCCGAGCCGAGATGCCGCACAGGACCTCGTGCGCAACGGTGTCGATCCGGTTGGCGAGATCCTCGACCGTCTGGCGCTGCTCGCCGTCACGACCGATGATGGTGGCGCGCATCCCGACCGCGGCCGAGGGCTCGGCGCCGAGCGCGACGGTCACGTTGTCCATGCTGACGGTCCCGACCAGCGGATACCGACAGCCGCCGATCAGCACGTCGCAGTTGTTCGACAGCGCCCGCCGGATCCCGTCGGCATAGCCGATCGGCAATGTGGCTATCCACGTATCCCGCTCGGCCACGAACTGCCGTCCGTACCCGGCGCTGGCCCCCGGCCGCGCCAGCTTCACCGCCGCCACGTAGGAGGTCAGCTCGAGCGCCGGCTCGAGGCCGTAGCGGTCGGGAGCCAGGTTCATCGGGTCACAGCCGTAGATCGCGATCCCGCACCGGACGAGGTCGAAATGGGTCCGGGGCTCACGCAGGGTGGCGGCGCTGTTGGCGGCGTGGACCAGGAGCCCGTCGGCGCGGCGGCGCAGCTCGGCGGCGAACGGCTCAAAGCGCGCGAGCTGGGCGGCGACGAACTCCGAGTCGTCGTCGGCCGTGGCAAAGTGCGTCATCGCCCCCGCCAGCCGCAGCCTGGAGCGGTCGGCCAGCACCCGCTCGGCGACCGCGACGGCCTCGTCGAGATCACGCGTGCCGAGCCGGCCCATGCCGCTGTCCAGCTTGACATGGACTCTGACCGGTGACGTGGCCGTGGCGGCGAGATCGGTCACGAAGCGCTCGCTCCAGGCCACCACTTCGGCCTCGGCGGCGAGTGCGATCGGCAGCTCCTCGGCGCTGATGGCGCCCATCACCAGCACCGGCGCCCCGATCCCGGCGGCTCGCAGCTCGGCCGCCTCTCCGACCGTCGCCACCGCGAGCATGCTCGCCCCGCCGGCCAGGCTGGCCCGTGCGGCGGGCACGGCGCCATGACCGGATGCGTTGGCCTTGACGACCGCGACCAGTTGCGTGCCGGCGCCGAGCCGTCCGCGCAGTCGTATGACGTTTCGCTCGATCGCGGCCAGGTTCACGCGAGCGAGCGCGCGCAGCGCCATCGCGTCAGTCGCCCGCGGCCCGGGCCCGCGGCAGCAGTTCGATCACGTCGCGGGCGATCACGCCCTCCGCACCGATCTCCTGCGCCGCCAGCCGGCCCGCCTGCGCGTGGACGAAGACGCCGGCGCACGCCGCCGTGAAGGGCTCCATGCCCTTACCCAGGTAGGCGCCGATGACCCCCGAGAGAACGTCCCCGGTTCCGGCCGTGGCCAGCGCCGAGGAGCCGCCGCGGCTGACGCCGACGCGGCCGTCCGGCGCGGCGACGATCGAATCGTCGCCCTTGAGCACCACGGTCGCCCCCGCCATGGCGGCGGCGGCCCGGGTGCAGCCCAGCCGGTGGTCCTCGACCTCCGAGCTGGCGCGGCCGAGCAGTCGCCCCAGCTCGCCGGCGTGAGGCGTGAGCACCGTGTCGGCTGGACGCCCCGCCAGCGACTCGAGCCGCTCCGCGTGGGCGTTGAGGCCATCGGCGTCGAGCAGCAGCGGCAGCTCGACACGGGCGGCGAGCGTCCGGGCCAACTTCACCGCGCCGGGCTCACGTCCGAGGCCGGGGCCGAGGATCAGCGCGTCCGAACGCGAGGCGCGCTCGAGCACGGTCTCCGCCCCGTCGGCCTGCAAGGATCCGTCCTGGTCCGGCAACGGCACCGTCATCACCTCGAGCAGGCGCAGCTCGAAGATCGGATTCAGCGAGCGGGGCACGCAGGCGGTCACGTAGCCCGCCCCTGCCCGCATGGCCGCCTCAGAGGCCAGGCACGGCGCGCCCGTCAGGCCGAGCGATCCGCCGCAGACGAGCACGCTGCCGGCGGCGAACTTGGTCGAATCGCGTCCCCGGCGGGGAATCGCCTCGAGCACGGCCTCGCCGATCAGGCCGATCGACGGCTGGGTGGCGGCGCCGGGGCCCGGCTGTCCCGGCGCAGCCGGCGGAATCCCGATGTCGATCACCCGCACCGCCCCGGCGTGCTCCTTGCCCGGTGCGATCCACAGCCCGGGCTTGCCCGCGGCGAAGGTCGCCGTCGCAGCGGCGCGCACGGCAGCGCCGGACACCTCGCCGGTCGAGGCATCGACGCCGCTGGGGACGTCGCAGGCGATCACCACGGTCTCGCCTCCCGCGGCGTTGATCGCTGCGATCGCGCTCCGGGCCGGCTCGCGGGGCTCTCCCGAGAAACCGGTGCCGAGGATCGCGTCGACTACCGCCCCGGCGCCGGTCAGGCGACTGGGGTCAAAGCGACGCGGAGGCGGGCCGGTGAGTCGCTCCAGGTTGCCCCGCGCGTCGCCGCGCAGCTCGTCCGGGTCGGCCAGCAGGAGCACCTCGACCTCGCGGCCCCGGTCACGCAGCATTCGCGCCGTGACAAGCCCGTCGCCGCCGTTGTTGCCCTTGCCGCAGACGACCACCACTCGCCCCTCGGGAGCCCGCTCGTCGACAACGTCAGTCAGGCCCGCACCGGCGCGCTCCATCAGCTCGGCTCCGGGGATCGACATCTCCTCGATCGCCCAAGCGTCCACCGCGCGCTGCTGCTCGGAGTCGAGCAGCGGGTCCAACCAGCCCGGCAGCACCGTCATCGGGCACCTGGGCCCGGGTCCGGCGCGTCCGCGCCGCCGGCCGAAGCCGAGTCGGACCGAGCCGACACGATCGCGATCGCGCCCGCGTCCCGCGAGGTGTGGGTCAACGACACGCCGACCGCGACTCCGAGCTCGGCGGCTCGCTCGGCGACCGCCCCGTGAAGCCGGACCGCCGGGGCCCCGTCGCCCGAGACGACTTCGATGTCCCGGAAGCTCCAGGCCGTCAATCCGAGCGCTTTGGCCACCGCCTCCTTGGCGCAGAACCGCGCCGCCAGGTGCTGGCCGGGCCGAGCGCGGCCGCCGGCGTAGGTTCGCTCGCCGTCGGTGAACAACCGCTCGGCGAGGCGCGGACGGCGCTCGAGGGCGCGCTCGAGGCGCTCGATCTCAAGCAGGTCGATGCCGACTGCGGGCGTCACCATCGGACCTTCCCGCCCCCCGCTCACTCCACCGTGACGGTTTTGGCCAGGTTCCGCGGCTGGTCGACGTTGAGGCCGCGCAGGCGAGCGATGTTGTAGGCCAGCAGTTGCAGCGGGATGACCGCCAGCAGCGGTGCCAGCATCCAGTCGGTCCGCGGAACCCGGATCACCTCGTCGGCGTGCTCGACGATCGCTTCGTCCCCGTCGGTCGCCACCACGATCACCCGGGCGCCTCGCGCCCTGACCTCCTGGATGTTGGAGATCACCTTCTCCAGGACCGGCGAATCGGTCGCCACGACCACGACCGGAGTGTTCTCGTCCAACAGGGCGATCGGGCCGTGCTTCATCTCACCCGCGGCGTACGCGTCGGTGGCGATGTAGGAGATCTCCTTCAGCTTCAGTGCCCCTTCGAGCGCCACCGGCAGCCCGATGTGACGACCGAGATAGAGAAAGAACTCAGCCTGATGGGCATCTCGCGCGATCGCCTCGATGTTCGTCACGTCACGCTCCAGCAGGTCGGTGATCAGACGCGGCAGACGCTTGAGATCGGAGATCACCGGCTTGAGCTCGGCGCGGTCCATGGTGCCGCGAACCTCCGCCACGCGAAGGGCAATCAGGTACATGGCGGTGATCTGAGCGACGAACGTCTTGGTCGCGGCCACGCCGATCTCCAGGCCGGCGCGGGTGTAGAGGACGCCGTCGGCCTCCCGCGTGGCCTGTGCGCCCATCACGTTGGTGACCGCCAGCACGGCGGCACCGCGGGCGCGCGCCGTCCGCATCGCAGCGAGGGTGTCGGCCGTCTCGCCTGACTGCGAGATCCCGATCACGAGATCATCGGGACCCACGACGGGGTTGCGGTAGCGGTACTCGGAGGCGACGTCGACCTCGACGGGAACCCGCCCCCACTGCTCGATCGCGTACCGGCCGATCAGGCCGGCGTGGTACGCGGTGCCGCAGGCCACGATGACGATCCGGCGAATCCGCTTCAACAGCTCGTCGTCGATCGGCCCGAGGTCCCCGAGGTCGATTCCCCAACCGCGCGCCGCCCGCTCGCCGATCGTCTCGGCGACCGCGTCGGCCTGCTCGTAGATCTCCTTGAGCATGAACGTCTCATAGCCCTGCTTCTCCGCCGTCTCCTCGTCCCAGTCGATCTCGACGATCTCACGCTCCACCGGCTCGCCGCTCGGAGTGAAGAACTGGACCCCGTCGGGCCGCAGCGCCACCAGCTCGTCGTCATTCATGTACTGGACGCGACGCGTCTCGCGCAGGAAGGCCGGGATGGCCGATCCGATGAACTGCTCGCCGTCGCCGCGTCCCACGATCAGGGGGCACTCCCGGCGGGCGCCGACCAGCAGCCCCGGCTCATGGGCGGTCATGGCAACGAAGGCGTAGTGCCCGCGCAGCTGCGAATAGGCCACCCGTACCGCCTCCAGGAGGTCGCCGTCGTAGTGATGGGCCACGAGATGGGCGATCACCTCGGCGTCGGTCTCCGAGGTGAAAACGGCACCATCCTCCATCAGCTTGGCCTTCAGGGCAATGTAGTTCTCGACGATCCCGTTGACGACGATGTGGACGCTGTCGGTCGTGTCGTAGTGCGGATGCGCGTTCTCCTCGGTGACGCGGCCGTGCGTCGCCCAGCGGGTGTGTCCAATGCCGGTCCCGGGTTGGGGCCGTTCGGCCACCGCCAGACCGTGGGGCGCGGCCGCGGTCCGCATCGCCTCGCGGTCCTGGATCGCCGCCCGCAGTGCGCTCAGGTTCCCCACCGAGCGGACGGCGTCGACGCCGTCGTCGGTCAGCACCGAGATGCCGGCACTGTCATAGCCGCGGTATTCGAGCTTCTCCAGCCCGGCCAGGACCAGGGCGCGTACATTTCTCGGGCCGACGTAGCCGACGATGCCGCACATATGTCAACCCTCCTAGATCGCGCTTGACTGACAGGGATCCGGCCATCCGCCCTCCGGCCGGCCTTGGGGACGTTCCGGGGGGATTTTAACGCCGATGCAGCTGGCCGCCCAATGCGGTCTTCACGACCTCGGTCAACCGCGCGCAGACATCGTCGGTCTCCTCATCGCTTGGAGCTTCGACCATCACCCGGATCAGGGGCTCGGTCCCCGAAGCGCGCACCAGCACCCGGCCGCGGCCGCTGAGGCCCGCCTGCTCGCGCTCGATCGCGCTCCGCAGCGCTGTCGCCTCCATCGTCGCGATCAGCGAGCCTCGATCGGTGGCCCGGATGTTGATCAACCGCTGAGGCAGCTTCTGCATCGCGTCACGCTCCCGCAGGTCCTGCCCGCCGAGCGCCTCCAGGGTCAGCAGGGCGCTGGCGATCCCGTCGCCGCCTGGTCCAAACCCGAGCTCGATGATGTGCCCGGACTGCTCGCCTCCGAGGGCCCAGCCGCGCCGGCGCAGCTCGTCAAGCACGTACCGGTCGCCGACGGCGGTCGTGGCGACGTCGACGCCGGCACTGCGCATCGCGGTGTGAAAGCCATAGTTCGTCATCACCGTGACCGCGACTCCGCGGCCGGGCAGGCGGTCATGGCGGTGCAGATGAAGCGCTGCCAGGGCGATCAGCTCGTCGCCGTCGACGATGTGACCGTCGCCGTCGACCGCCAGCACCCGGTCGCCGTCACCGTCGAAGGCGAACGCGAGGTCATGGCCGTCCGCGCGCATGTGCTCGATCACCGCTTCCAGGTGCGTCGAGCCGCAGCCATCGTTGATGTTGCGCCCGTCGGGCTGATCGTTGATCACCGAAACGTCCGCACCGAGACGGCGGAAGATCTCGGGCGCGGCTTTGAACGTGGCCCCGTTGGCGCAGTCCAGCAGTACGCGCACGCCGCGCAGATTGAGGGTCGAGAAGCGCGACTGCAGCTCGAGCAGGTAATCCTCGAGCGCGCCACGCAGACGCTGCACGCGCCCGATGCGGGCCGAGGGCACCGGTGGTTGCGCCATCGCTCGCTCGATCTCGTGCTCGGTGTCGTCGTCGAGCTTGAAGCCGTCGTCGGCGAACAGCTTGATCCCGTTGTCCTCGTAGGGGTTGTGAGAGGCCGAGATGACAGCGGCCATGTGAAGCCCGTGGCGGCGCACGAGCAAAGGCGCGGCCGGGGTCGGCAACACGCCGGCGAGCACCGCGTCCCCGCCGGCCGCCGTCACCCCGGCGGCGATCGCCGCCTCGAGCATCTCGCCGGACTCACGCGTATCCCGCACGATCAGCACCCGCGGCCGCGGCGCTTGCGCGCGGCCGACGGCGGCTCGGGCCAGGGCCAGAGCCAGCTCCGCGGTGAGGAAGTCCCCGGCGTGGCCGCGGACTCCGTCCGTGCCAAAGAGCTGGCGCGCCATCGCCGCTCGGGCGGTCAGCGCTTGGAGAACTGCGGCCGCTTACGGGCCTTCTTCAGACCGGCCTTCTTGCGCTCCTTGACCCGCGGATCGCGCGTCAGGAAACCGCGGCGCTTGAGCTCACCGCGCAGGTTGGGATCGGCCACCAGCAGGGCCCGCGAGATCCCGTGTCGCAGCGCGCCGGCCTGCGCGGCGACGCCGCCGCCGTGCATCCGCGCCACCACGTCCATGCGGGATTCGTAGCCCACCGTCTCCAGCGGTTGCCGGATGACCCGCTGCAGCGTGGCGCGCGGGAAGAACACGTCCAGCGTCTTGCCGTTGATCGAATACGTTCCGTCCCCGGGCTTGAGGATCACCCGCGCGACGGCGGTCTTGCGCTTGCCCGTCGCGGTGTAGCGCGCGCCGGCGGCCAGATCGATCGCCGCGTCGGCGATCGGCTGGGTCGGCTCCTCCTCGGAGTCGGGATCCTCGCCGCGGGCGGCCTCTTCGGCCTCGGCCTCGGCGGCGGCCCGGGCCTCGGCGTCGAGGAACTCGTCGCTGTCGGAGACGATGTCGGGCACCAGGTCGGCGCCGGGGATCTCGGGACGCTGCCGCGGGGAGATCTCGACGTCCGCGACGTCGTCGGCGTCGTCAGTGGCGATGGGCTCGGCGGGCGTTGGCTCGGCGGGCGCGGGCGTCTCGGCGGCTGAGGGTGTCTCGGCGGGCGCGGGCTCCGCGGCCTGAGCTACGGGCTCTTCGGCCCCGGGCTCCTCGGCCTGAGCCACGGGCTCTTCGGCCCCGGGCTCCTCGGCCGTCTCGGCGGGGACGTCCTCTGCCGCCGCCTCGGCGGGAACCTCCTCCGCCTTGGCCGCAGGCTCCTCGTCCGGGGCCGCCTCGGCCTCGGGCTCCTCGTCCGGCCGGGGCTTCGGGTTCAGCTCGTCGTCGGGATGCTCGGCGTCGCTCACTACGGAATCTCCATCGGTTGCGGCTGTTGGGCTGCATGCGGGTGGTCAGGACCGGCGTAGACCTTGAGCTTGGTCAGCTGCTTCCGCGCCAGGCGGTTGCGGGGAAGCATCCCCTTCACGGCGAGGCGGATGACCTCCTCGGGGCGGCGATCGAGCATCTCGGCCAGCGAGCGTGACTTCAGCCCGCCCGGATAGCCCGAGTGCCGGTAGTAGCGTTTGTCGTTGCGCTTGTTGCCGGTGACCGCGATCTTCTCCGCATTGACGACGATCACGAAGTCGCCGGTGTCGATGTGCGGGGTGTAGGTCGGCTTGCGCTTACCGCGCAGGACGTCGGCGATCTGCGTCGCGAGTCGGCCGAGCGTCAGCCCGGCCGCGTCAACGACGAGCCAGTTTCGCTCTCGATCAGATGGTTTGGCTACGTAGGTCTTCATGGCACGCACAAGCCGCGCGGCACACGCGCGGCTCAGGCGCATGATAGTAGGGAATCGGCTGGGGGCTAGCTCGTACGCTGCTCGTATGCACGTCCCGGTCGTGGCCCGACGGCTTTTCTACCGCCTAGCGCACCGCCTTCTGCGGATCGCCTGGCGGTTCACCCACCCGTCCATCGTGGGGGTCAAATGCCTGCTCACCCACGGGGATCGCATCCTGCTCGTGCGCCACACCTATGGTCACCGGGCCTGGGATCTGCCCGGCGGCGGCGTGAAGCGCGGCGAGCGGCCCCTGGCCGCCGCCCGCAGGGAGATGCGCGAGGAGCTGGACGTCGAGGCGGCAAGCTGGACCGAGCTGGGCGAGCTGCGAGCCACGGTGTATCACCGGCGCGAGACCGTGCACTGCTTCAGCGCCGACCTGACCTCCCCCACGATCACCATGCACGACGGCGAGCTGTCGGCGGCGAGCTGGTTTCCCGCCACCGCCCTGCCGTCCGACCTCGGTCCGTACGTGCGCACCATCGTGCTGCGCGCGACAGACCACCCCAGCGGGTAGACCCACCCGCGCAACCGTTGCCTTAAGGGAATCGCCCTCAGGGCGATTCCCCATCGCCGCCCGGGGCAATTGGCGCCAGCCAATTGCCTCAAGGGAATCGCCCTCCGGGCGATTCCCCATCGCCACCCGGGGGAATCGCCGCAGGCGATTCCCTCAAGGCAATTGCCCGCAGGGCAATTGCCCCTATTCCCACTCGATCGTGCCGGGCGGCTTACTCGTGATGTCGAGCACGACCCGGCCCACCGACCGGATCTCATTGATCATCCGGGAGGCGATCTGCTCCAGCAGGTCGTAGGGCAGCCGGGCCCAGTCGGCGGTCATCGCGTCGTCGCTGGTCACGGCGCGGATCGCGATCACGTTGCCGTACGTGCGCTCGTCGCCCTGCACGCCGACGGTCCGGATGTCCGGTAGCACGCAGAAGGACTGCCACAGCTCGCGATACAGCCCGGCCTGCCGGATCTCGTCCTGGAGGATCGCGTCGGCCTCGCGCAGCGTGTCGAGACGCTCGCGCGTGGCTTCGCCGCCGACCACCCGGATCGCCAGCCCGGGGCCCGGGAACGGCTGACGCCACACGAGGCGCTCGGGCAATCCGAGCTCGGCGCCGACCTTGCGCACCTCGTCCTTGAACAGCGCTCGCAGGGGCTCCACCAGTTCGAATTCGAGGTCCTCGGGGAGGCCGCCCACGTTGTGGTGGGACTTGATCGTCGCCGCGCCCGTGCCTCCGCCTGACTCGATCACGTCGGAGTAGAGCGTCCCCTGGACCAGGAAGCGCACATCGTCGAGCTTGGCCGCCTCCTCCTCGAACACCCGAATGAACTCCGTGCCGATCAGCTTGCGCTTGCGCTCGGGGTCGCTGACGCCGCGCAGGCGGGCCAGAAAGCGGTCGGCGGCGTCAACGGCCACCAGCGGCACGCGGAAGTGATCACGGAAGGCGGAGATCACCTGCGCACCCTCGTTCTTGCGCATCAGCCCATGGTCGACGAACACGCAGGTCAGCTTGTCCCCGATGGCGCGATACACCAGCAACGCCGCGACGCTCGAGTCAACCCCGCCGGAGAGCCCGCAGATCGCCCGACCGTCGCCCACCTGCGCCCGGATCCGCTCGATCTGATCCTCGATCACCGAGGCGGCGCTCCAGTCACGGTCGCAGCCACAGATGTCGGTGAGGAAGTTCGTCAGCACCTGAGGCCCGTAGGGGGTGTGCACCACCTCGGGATGGAACTGGATGCCGTACACCGCGCGCTCGCGCGACTCGAACGCCGCCACCGGCGATGCCGTCGAGGATGCCAGCGCGGCGAATCCCGGCGGGGCCGAGAAGACGGTGTCCCGATGCGACATCCAGCAGGTCTGCTCATGGGGGGTGTCGGCGAGCAGGCGACCGGTCTCGGTCACCGTCAGCCGAGAGCGGCCGAACTCCCCGACCTCGGCGCCCTCGACGCGACCGCCGAGCTCGAGCGCGAGTAGCTGCATCCCGTAGCAGATGCCGAGCACGGGAATGCCGAGCTCGAGCAGCGCGGGCTCCAGCGGGGGCGCCCCGTCCGCGTAGACCGACGCCGGGCCGCCCGACAGGATGACGCCCTTGGGTCGGCGCCGGGCGACCTCGGCAGCCCCGACGTGGTAGGGCAGCAGCTCGGAGAAGACACCGTACTCGCGCACCCGCCGCGCGATCAGTTGCGAGTACTGGCCCCCGTAGTCGAGGACCACGACCTCGTCAGTGGTCGCCGGAACCTCAGCGCGCACGCTCTCCGCCGGCGCGTTCAGCGGCGCCTCGACGGGCTCGCTCGCCACCGCGGCTTCAGACTGACCGCTGGCGGTCGACGCCACTAGTCGGCGACGCCGACCGTCGCTGCGTGGCTGCCCGCCCCCATACCGACGCCTTGCTCACGCTGGAGCTGCTTGCCCTCGGTCTGCAGAGACGGCGCCACCATCAGCTCGGCGCGATTGAACTCCGCGATGTCCCGGTAGCCGCACGTCGCCATCGACGTCCGCAGCCCGCCCATCAGGTTGAAGGTGCCATCGTTCTCTCGAGCCGGGCCCCGGATGATCTCCTCGAGGGTTCCGTTCTGCTTGGTCGCGACCCGCGCACCGCGGGGCAACGTCGGGTGGAAGGTGGCCATGCCCCAGTTGTAACCGCGGCCCGGAGCTTCGTACGCGCGGGCCAGGGCTGAGCCGAGCATCACGGCGTCGGCACCGCAGGCGACCGCCTTGGCGATGTCGCCGCCGTTGCGCATCCCGCCGTCGGCGATCACCTTGACGTAGTCGCCGGTCTCGAGCATGTGCTGCGAGCGCGCCGCGGCCACATCCGCGATCGCCGTGGCCTGCGGGACGCCGATGCCCAGCACCCCGCGGGTGGTGCAGATCGCGCCGGGGCCGACACCGACCAGCACGCCGGCCGCGCCGGTGCGCATCAGGTGCAGCCCGGTGTGGTAGGAGGCGCAGCCGCCCACGATCACCGGCGTCGGGGCCAGCTCGCGGATGAACTCCTTTAGGTTCAGCGGCGGCCTGCTCTCGTCCCGTGACACGTGCTCGGCCGAGACCACGGTTCCCTGGATGACCAGGATGTCGAGGCCCGCCTCGAGTGCCACCTCGTAGTACGAGCGCACCTTCTGCGGCGTCAGCGACGCGGCGGCGACGACGCCGTGGGCCTTGATCTCGGCGATCCGCCGAGCGATCAGCTCTGGCTTCACGGGCTCGCGGTACATGTCCTGCATCTCGCGCGTGGCGATGTCGGATGAGAACGTCGCGATCCGCTCCAGCTGTTCGTCGGCGTCCTCATAGCGGCAGTAGATGCCCTCGAGATTGAGGACCGCGAGCCCGCCGAGCTTGCCGATCAACCCGGCGCTGTCGGGCGAGACCACACCATCGAGGGCCGCTGCCAGCAGCGGCAGGTCAAAGCGGTAGGGCCCCAGCACCCAGGAGATGTCGATGTCATCGGGGTCCCGCGTC
This sequence comes from uncultured Solirubrobacterales bacterium, assembly GCA_963792735.1. Lineage (GTDB taxonomy): Bacteria > Actinomycetota > Thermoleophilia > Solirubrobacterales > Solirubrobacteraceae > Palsa-465. The sequence goes on from CAWBXK010000004.1 coordinate 323,661, forward strand.
CGGCGCGATGGGACGATCGCGATGTCGTCAAAGCCGTATGCCCTCCGGGCCTTCTTGCCTCGACCGATCTCTACTTCCATTGCGCCATCCTAGGGTTCGGAGCGGACGGGAATCTTGTCGTCGAGGCGGCAACCATCGAGTCGTCGATGCTAGCAGCGGCCAACCCGGCCACGGGCATGCTGAAAGCGGGCATCGCCGGGGCGCGGACGCCCTTCGAGCCCCCCCGGCGTCGGCCGGCTCAGCCGATCTCGGCGCCGATCTCGAGCCGCTCTGCCTCGACCTCGCCCAGCAGCCGCTCGACGCGCGCCGGATCGATCACCCCGGCCCCGAAGTGCTGTGTCGACTCCGCGCCGCAGGCGACCCCGTAGCGCAGGCACTCGACGGGATCCTGCCCCGCGTAGCGGGCCGCCACGTAGCCGGCGAGGAAGGCATCTCCCGAGCCGACCGTGGAGCGCGCCTCCTGCATCTCGATCCGGACGCGGTGAAGCCGCGGGGTGCCGTTCTCGAGAATGCGCGCAAAGCAGCCGTCGGACACCGTCATGATCGCCTCGCGGGCGCCCTGACGGGTCATCTCGACCACCGCCTGGGCCCGGTCATGATCGTCGTTGAACTCGTGCCCCACCAGCTCCTCGGACTCCAGCTCGTTGGGCGAGACGAGGTCGGGCTCGGCCTTCATCGCCAGCCGCAGCGGCTCTCCGTCGGTGTCGATCATCGTCGTGACGCCGAGCCGCCGGACGTCGCGGATCAGCGAGAAGTAGACGTCCGGGTCCACCCCGCGCGGAAGGCTGCCGGCGAACACGCAGAGGCTGGCCCCGGGCACCAGATAGAGGAGCTTCTCCCGGAACAGGGCCAGCTCCTGCGCCGACACCGCCGGACCCCGCTCGTTGATCTCGGTGTGCAGACCGGTGGTGGGGTCCAGCACGGCGGTGTTGGTTCGCGATTCCTCGTGAATGCGGACGAAGTCGTTGAGGATGGACTCGTCGACCAGCGCCTCGACGACCCTCGTCCCCGTGGGCCCGCCGGCCAATCCGGTCGCGATCACCGGCTGGCCCAGGTACTTGATCGCGCGGGCGATGTTGACGCCCTTGCCGCCGGCCATCGTCATGTGCTCGACGGTTCGATGGCGGCGACCCAGCGTGAAGCTCGGCACCTCGAGGCGCTTGTCGATCGCGACGTTGAGGGTGACCGTGATGATCATGCCGCCTCCAGGTGACCGGGGGACGCCCGCGTGCGCCGGCGCCACAGGACCGCTGCGGCCAGGACGGCAGCCACGGCCAGGCCGACGATGATCACCAGCATCACCGGCCGCGTCACGAACTGAGCCGCGATCGTCAGCCCACTGACGCCAGGCAGGGCCTGCGCCAGCAGCAGGGGGATCCGCGCAACGGGCCGGCCGTCGCGGAGCAGCACCACCGTGCCCACCGCGGCGTGCCGCCGCAACGGCCCGACCAGCTCATGCCGAGTCTGCACGCGGATCGTGAGACGGACCCGGCGCGGGAATACCCGCGTGAAGGTTCGCGCCGCGATCACCGCAGGACGCAAATTGCTTTGATAGCGGACCGTCGGGCGCGCCAGCACCTCTCCGGCGCGGACCGGGGTGAAGCTTCGAAACGAGGCAAACCCATAGTCGAGCAGGGTCATCGTACTCGCGTCGCGCTCATGCTCACTCGGGGTCCCGAGCACGGCGCTGATCAGCGTCATACCGTGTCTGTGCCCGGAGGCGACGAGAACATAACCCGCCCCTGCGGTGTGGCCGGTCTTGACTCCGTTGATCCACGGCACCTCCGCCACCAGGACGTTTCGGTTGACCACGTTGCGAACGTAGGCGCCCGAGCGGAGAACGGCTCTGGGCAGCGCGACGATGCGGGCGAAATACCGCGAGTACGACAGGTCATAGGCCGCCAGCTTGACCAGATCCGCCGCGGTCGAATAATTGCCCGCCGTGTCCAGCCCGACCGGCGTGCTGTAGTGCGTGTGCCGTAGTCCGAGCTCGCGAGCCTTGGCATTCATCATCCCGACGAATCGGGCGATCGAGCCGTGCCCGACGTTGTAGGCGAGGTCCTCCGCAGCATCGTCGGCGCTGGGGAGCATCAGCGCCAAGAGCAGGTCATGGACGCTCATCCTCTCTCCCGGCGCCAGGCCGATCTGGGAGTCCGACGCGGGCGCTACGAAGCCGAACTGGGTGAAGACCCGGCTCAGGTGGTGCACATGCTCGAGCGTGATCAACGCGGTCATCAGCTTGGTGGTGCTGGCGATCGGACGCTCGCGGTTGGGCTGCAGGCCGTAGAGCTCCTGACCGGTGCCGGGGGCAACGAGGATCGCCGAGCTCGCGCTCAGCCCCGGCGGGGCTGACGCAAGTGACGTCGCGGGCGCCAGCATCGAGGCGCCGATGGCGCAGGCCGCAGTCGCGATCAGTCGGCCCAACGTGCTGCGATTCACCGCCGCAGCCTCAGACGCTGTCCGGTCTGCAGGCTGTTGGGCGACACCGACGGGTTGAGGCTGAGGAGCTGGGGAATCGGGATGTGGGTCTTCACCGAGATCGAGCTGAGCGTGTCGTTGACCCGAACGAAATAGAACTTGGGCTTGGGCGCAGCCTTGGCCTTGCTCCGGGTGACCGGCCGCGTGCTCGATCGTATGACGGGGGGATGGTGCGTGGCGAGGCTCGAGTGCACGATCAGATAGGTCCCCACGGCCACTGCGGCGAGGGCGATCGGCGCAAGGAACCGCGCACTTTTTGCCACCATCGCAGGGCGATCATACAAGCGGCCGGAGGGGCCGCCTGCACGATCCGTGTCGAGGGGCGGACGGGATCCGGCGCGCGGGGTTGGCAGTCAGCGGCTGATCCCCCACGCCAGCTCGCGCAACCTGGCCGCCTCACGCGCGGCGGCATCCTCCGGATCGCCGCCATGGCGCTCGTGCGCATAGACGATCCCCCGCGAGACAGCGACCAGCCCACCGGCGGGCCCCGGCGCGAACGCGGGTGCCAGATCCCGGATCTCACCGCCCTGGGCCCCGACCCCGGGCAGCAGGAACACCGCGTGCGGCATCGCCTCGCGTAACCCGGCCAGGCGCTCGGGGGCCGTGGCCCCGGTCACCGCACCGACGTCCGTCAGGCCGGCCGGCCCGAGCCCGGGGGTTCCGAGCTCCGAAACGATTCGGGCGAGCTCGTCGCTGAGCGTTCCCCCACGGCTCAGACCCAGCTCCTGGAGGTCGTTCGCGCCTGGATTGGACGTCCGGACCAGCACGAACAGTCCCCCGGCCTGTTCGCGCGCGGCCTCTACGAGCGGGACCAGCGAGTCCATTCCCAGCAGCGGGTTGACGGTCAGCGCATCGACCCCCAGTCCGGGCACCGGACCGTATGGGGTCGGCGTCTCGCCGAAGAACGCCTGCCCGTACGCCCTGGCCGAGAGATCGATGTCGCCGCGCTTGGCATCGGAGATCACGAGTAGTCCGCGGTCGTGCGCGGCTGCGACGACGTCGGCCAGGGCTGCCCATCCGGCCGCCCCGAGCCGTTCGAAGCACGCGACCTGCACCTTCACCCCGACGCACTGGTCGCCCACCGCAGCCAGGGCCAGGCGGCAGTGCACCCGCACCGCCGCGGCGGCGCGCTCGGCCGGGTCGCCCGGGCCGTGGGCGAGAGCCAGAGCCCGCGGCCACAGGCGGGCGGGGTCGGGATCGAGCCCCAGGACGAGCTGCGAGCTGCGCTCGGCGACCAGGCTGGCCAGTCGATCGCCGAAGCCCTCGCCCTGCACCACCGAAGCCGCCGTGGTCCCCGACCTCGCCGGCCCGGTTGCCGACACCGATTCGGGTCTTTTTGCGACTGCTACTTGACGGCCTTCTTGAGCCCTGCGCCGGCCGTGAACTTGGGAACGCGCGACGCGGCGATCTGGATCTTCTCGCCCGTGGCGGGATTGCGGCCCTCGCGCGCGCTGCGCTGGGAGACGCTGAACTTACCGAAACCGGAGAAGGTCACGTCGCTGCCCCGTTTCAGCGCACCCTCGATCGTCTCCAGCATCGCGTCGACCGCGTCACCGGCATCCTTCTTGCTCAACCCGGCGCGATCCGCGACCTGGTCTACGAACTCGGACTTTGTCACTTGCTCCTCCTTCAACTTTGGTAGAAGAATCGACGCTAACACGGTTGACGGACAATCATCGCCACAGCCGCCCACGGCCACGCCCACTCTGGCCCGTGGCCGATCCCGGGGCCAGCCTGACCACGACCGGGTTTAGCGCAAATTCCGCAAACCCTCCGCGCTGCTGCCGCTAAGGGTAGTGGCGGCAACGGCGCTCTGCCAGCACCCGCCGGGCAGACATCCTCCTTGACCGAGAGAATGGCCTCGTGAGTCTCGACCGCATCGGATGGCTGGTGACCGTGCTCGCCTGCCTGGTCGCCGTCGTGATCCTCCTGCTTCAGGGGTATTACGGCTACGCGGGCGTGGCCTTCGCGGTGGCCGTGTCGGCGGCGATCAACCTGTCCTGAGCGCGCCGCCCCGGACCCGGGAGGCGGCCAGGGGCCGGGGAGGCGGCCTCCAGCGCCGGACCCTCAGGGGGCCAGCCAGGCGGCCAGCATCGCTCGGAGCGCCCGGCCCCGATGGCTGATGCCGTCCTTCTCCTGGTCGCTGAGCTCGGCCATCGTGCGGCCCTGCCAGTCTCCATCGGGCAGGAACGCCGGGTCGTAGCCAAACCCGCCGCTGCCGCGGGCGTTGGCCGCCAGCCGCCCCGAGCAGTGTCCGTGAAAGACCCGCTCGATGCCGGCGGCGGGATCTACGTAGGCGAGCGCGCATACGTACCTGAGCCCGCTTCCCGCGGGCGCTTCGCGCAGCAGCTTGTCGAGATTCTCCTGATCGTCGGCCCCCTCCCGGGCGTACCGGGCCGAGCGCACCCCGGGTCGGCCGCCCAACGCCTCGGCCTCGATCCCGGAGTCGTCGGCGAACGTCGCGTGGCCGATCCCGGCGGCGGCGGCGCGCGCCTTCGCCAGCGCGTTGTCGGCGAACGTGGCGCCGACCTCGGGCGGCAGCTCGACATCGTCCGGGAGCGCTCGCAGCTGCACTCCAGCCGCGGCGAGCAGTCGCCCGAACTCGCGCAGCTTGTGCGGGTTGCGGGTCGCGAGCACGAGCGACGCAGGAGCGGCCATCGCTCAGGGTGCCGCGGGGGCGCTCGTTTCGTCCTGCAGCGCGCGCAGAGAGTCGATTCCGTGCCCGGCCAGCGCCAGCAGGTCGTCCAGGTGCGCCCGGGACAATGGCGTGCGCTCGGCCGTCGCCTGCACCTCGACCAGGCCACCGTCCCCGGTCATGACCACGTTGGCGTCGACCTCGGCGGTCGAGTCCTCCGCGTAATCGAGGTCGAGCAGCGCCACCCCGCCGACCATCCCACAGGAGATCGCCGCGACCGACCCGGTCAGCGGGGTGCGCTCGAGCCGTCCCTTCTCCACCAGTCGTTCGCACGCGAGCCGGAGGGCCACCATCCCCCCGGTGATCGCAGCGCAGCGAGTCCCCCCGTCGGCTTGCAGCACGTCGCAGTCGACATAGATGGTCCGCTCCCCCAGCGCGGCAAAATCGACCACCCCGCGCAGCGACCGCCCGATCAAACGCTGGATCTCAACCGTGCGCCCGTCCGGGCGTCCCTTGGTCACGTCACGTTGCTTGCGGTCTCCCGTCGACGCCGGGAGCATGCCGTACTCGGCCGTCACCCACCCGCGCCCGGAGCCGGCCAGCCAGCGCGGGATGCTCTCCTGCACCGATGCCGTGCAGATCACGCGGGTCTCGCCCATCGAGATCAGGGCCGAGCCCGTCGCGGTCCGGACGAACCCGGGCTCGATCGTCGCCGGACGGTGCTCGCCGGGCACCCGGCCGTAGCTGCGTTCGGGAATGCCGTCGCTCACGCCGCGACCCTCGCACCGAGCTCGACGCGCAGGACCTCGCCGAGCGGCATCTGCAGAAAGCGCGTTCCGAGCGCGTGGAATCCCTCCACCGGACCGGTGCAGCGAAACCGGTAGCTGCCCTCCCCGCTCCGCGGGTTCAGCCGTCCGCGGGCCGCGAGCGCCCGCTCGACGCTGCGCGCCACTCCAGGACCCGACGTGACCAGCGTGACGCCGCGCCCGAGCGTCCGCTGCAGCATCGGTGCGATCAGCGGGAAGTGGGTGCAACCGAGGATCACCGTGTCGACCTCGGCCTCCCGCAGCGGCGCGCAGTAGCCGCGCACGGTCTCCACGAGCTGCTCGTCGAACGGGAATCCCGCTTCGATCACCGCCGCCAGATCCGGACACGCCACGCTCTCGATGTGGACATGGGGGTCGGCCACCCGCACCGTCCGCTCGTACGCGCCGCTGGCGACGGTGGCGGGGGTCGCCAGCAGCCCGATGCGGCCGCTGCGCGTGGCGGCGACCGCGAATTGCGCGGCCGGACCCAGCACCCCGATCACGTCCACGTCGCATCCCTGGCGTTCGAGATGTCGCTGGACGGCGTCCAGCGCGGCGGCGCTGGCGGAATTGCACGCCACCACGAGCAGCTTCGCCCCCTGCTCGAGCAGATGGTCGGCGATCTCGATCGAGAACGCCGACAGCTCCTCGGGCGTCCGATTGCCGTACGGAAGCCGGGCCGTGTCGCCGAGGTAGAGGTAGTCCTCGGTCGGCAGCGAGACGAGCAGCTCGTGCAGAACGGTGAGTCCCCCGACCCCGGAATCGAACACGGCGACGGGCAGCTCGGCGGGAGAGGGCACCGGTTCATGGTGGCAGAGGCGGCGGCGCCGGAGCCTTCGCCGGCGGGCGCTGCCCGGGAAAGTAGGCTCGCGGAACCGATGCGAGCGCTGATCGTCACCAACATGTACCCGACTCCGGCACGCCCGGCGCTCGGCAGCTTCGTGCGCGACCAGGTGCAGGCGCTGCGCCGTACCGGCGCGGGTGAGGTCGAGATCGAGGTGTTCGCGTTCGCCCCCGGCGGAGCACCGGCGTATGCGCGGGCCGCGGCGGAGCTCGCCCGCGGGCGCAGCGACCGCTTTGACATCGTCCACGCCCATTTCGGGCTCTCGCAGTGGCCGGCGCTGGCGGCGCGCGCCCGGGTGCGGGTGGTGACCCTTCACGGCACCGATCTCGCCCACCCGCGCTCACGGCCGATCACGCTCGCCGGCCTGCGCTTCGCCGACCTGGTCGCCACGGTCTCCGAACCACTGTCGCGCCAGATTCCCCGCTGGGCCGGCGCCGGGCCCGTGTCGGTGCTGCCGTGCGGCGTCGACCTGCACCGCTTCCGATCGATCCCCCGCGCCGAGGCCCGCAGCGCGCTCGGGCTTGATCCCGCCGGACCGTACCTCTTGTTCACCGCTGACCCCGAGCGGCCGGAGAAGCGCCACGATCTCGCCCTCGCCGCCGCCGGCGACGTGCCCCTGCTCGTCCTGCGCGGCGTCGACCCCTCCGAGGTTCCGCTCTGGGTCAACGCCGCCAACGCTGTGCTGGTGCCCTCCGACCGCGAGGGCTTCGGGCTGGCCGTGCTCGAGGCGCTGGCCTGCGACGTCCCGGTGCTGGCCACCCCGGTGGGGATCGCGCCCGAGGTGCTCGCCGGCGTGACGGGGACGCTGTGCGCACCGTTCGACCTCAGGCGCTGGCAGGCCGCCCTGAAGCCGCAGCTGGAAGCGGCCGACCCGCGGATCGAGGGCCGGCGCCGGGCGGAGCCGTACTCGTCAGACCGAATGGCGGAGCGGGTGCTCGACGCCTGGCGGGCGCTCCTGGTCTGAGGCTAAGAGGACCTGAGCGCCGGCCAGCGCCCGGACAAACGCGCGACGGCGGCGAGCGATACCGAGGTCTCCGGCGCCACCTCCGCGCCTGCGTCAGGCGGGCCGGCGAGGACCTCGAGCGTCGCGGCCACCGAGCGGGCCAGCGCGCCGAGCGCGTAACCGCCCTCCAGCACCGCGCCGAGCGGAGCGTCGAGCTCGGCGGCCGCCCGTTGCATCGAGCGGGTCATGGCGGCGAACCCGGCGTCGGTGACCAGGCAGTCGGCCAGCGGATCCTCGGCGTGGGCGTCGTAGCCGGCGGAGATGAGCACCAGCTGAGGGGCGAAGTCTCGTGCCAGCGCGACCGCCACGTGGTCGACCAGCGACCGATAGACGGCGTCGTCGGAGCCCGGGGGTACCGGGAGGTTGACGGTGAAGCCCTGGCCCTCCCCCTCGCCGACGTCCCCCGCCGGGCCGGTGCCCGGATACAACGGCGACTGGTGGACGGAGATGAACAGCACGCGGGGATCGGCGTGAAAGATCTCGTTGGTGCCGTTGCCGTGATGCACGTCCCAGTCGAGGATCAGCACGCGCTCCAAGCCGTGCGCGTCGAGCGCATGCCGGGCCGCTACGGCGACGCTGTTGAACAGGCAGAAGCCCATGGCGCGGGCGCGCTCGGCGTGGTGACCGGGAGGACGGTGCGCGCTGAACCCCGCCGGCACCGCGCCCTCAAGCAGAAGATCGACCAGCATCGTGGCACCGCCGGCCGCGTGCAGCGCCGCCTCGAACGATCCCGGGCTGACGATCGTGTCGGCGTCGATCATCGCCCCGCCGCCCGCCGCCGCTCGCTCGATCCGCTCGATGTGCGCCTCGGGGTGGACCGCCGCCAACGTAGAGCGATCGACGGCCGGAGAGCTGACCCGCTCGTACCCCAGCCAATCCCGGGAGGAGAGCTCGCGGTCGATCACGAGCATCCGTGCCGCCTGCTCGGGATGCCGGCCGGTGTCGTGGGCCAGCGAGGACGGATGCTCCAGTAGGACGGGCGCGGCGGCCATCGCCGAGTACCGTACCTGCCGGTGGACCGACTGCAGACCCAGGTGGCGGTGGTGGGCGCCGGCGCGGCCGGCCTGTACGCCGCGTTGTGCGCGGCCCGTGCCGGGGGGCGGGTCACGCTGGTATCGGCGACGCCGCTCGCGGCGTCCTCGAGCTACTGGGCCCAGGGTGGTCTGGCTGCAGCGCTGGCCGGCGACGATACCCCCGGGCGCCACCTGGCCGACACGATCGCCGCGGGACGCGCGACGGTCCGCGAATCCGCGGCGCGGGTCCTGTGCGAGGAAGCTCCCGCCGCGGTGGAGGACCTGGCGGAGTTGGGGGTCCGGTTCGACGCCGATCGCCACGGGCGGCTCGCGCTCGGTCTGGAGGGCGGACACTCAGCCCGCCGTGTCGTCCATGCCGGCGGCGCCGCCACGGGCCGGCGGATCATCCGCCAGCTGTCCGCACTGGTGGCGCAGGATGAGCGGATCGAGGTGCTCGAGAGCCACCGGGTGGTCACGATCGTCACCGACGGCGACCGGGCGACGGCGGTCAGGCTCGACGACGGGCGCGTGGTCGCCGCGGGCGCGATCGTTCTGGCCACCGGCGGGGCGGCGGCACTGTGGTCGCGAACCACCAACCCCCTCGGAGCGGTCGGGGCGGGCCTCGGGCTCGCCTATGAGGCCGGCGCGCAGCTGGCCGACCTCGAGCTGATGCAGTTTCACCCCACCGCGGTGGTGGGGGCCAACGGCGGCGACGGGTTTCTCGTCACCGAGGCCGTCCGCGGCGAGGGGGCTCTGCTGCTCGACGCCAGCGGCGAACGGTTCGTCGACGAGCTCGCCCCGCGTGACGAGGTCGCCCGTGCGGTCCAGCGCCGGATGCGGGCGACCGACTCGAGCTCGGTGGGCCTGGACATGCGGGCGGTCGATCCAGCCCTGTTTCCGAACGTCGTCAGCGCTCTGCGACGCGCCGGGATCGACCCGGAGCGCGAATTGGTGCCGGTGGCACCGGCGGCGCACTACATGATGGGCGGCGTCGCGACCGATCTTGATGGGCGCGCGACGCTGCCCGGGCTGTATGCCGTCGGTGAGTGCTCATGCACCGGGTTGCACGGCGCCAACCGGCTCGCCTCCAACTCGCTCAGCGAGTGCTTCGTGTTCGGAGCGCGCGCCGCCCGGGCGGCGATCGCGGAGTCGGCGGGCCGACCGGTCGCCAACAGCGCGCCGGGGGCGGCAGAGGAGCAGCCGCGGATCGCCGCTGTGCCCGCAACGGCCGCGACGGCCGCGACGGCCGCGATCTCGCCGGCGTCCCGCGCGGCGCTGTGGCGACACGGCGGCCTCGAGCGCGACGGCGACGGGCTGCGCACGCTACTGGATGACGAGCATCCGCTGGTCCGGTTGATCGCTCGCTCGGCGCTGGCTCGCCGCGAGAGCCGGGGAGCGCACCAGCGACGCGATTTTCCCGATCGTGACCCCCGTCTCGACGGCGGCCACGTGACGCTTGAACGGGGTCGGGACCCGGCGCTCGGGTTCTGGTCCTGAGACCGCCCGTGGGCGGGGGCGTGGCCGACGCATCGGGCCTCCGGATTGACCGGCGCACGCGCCCGTGAAAGGGCCTAACGTGCAAGAACAACTGCTTTCCTGCTTAACGCGCAGTTAATACGTAAGCCAGCTTCAACTTCACAACTCCTTTGGATACTCGCCGCGGCCATAGGAAGGCGCTCGGCCGGGAGCGTCGAAAGGAGTGGAGTCCATGTACCGGTTCAGTCGTGCGATCTACCGGGAGATCGCCAGTGTTGTCATCGAAGATCCACACGGCGTCTGCCCGCACGCGAACCACGAGCGGGTCCTGCGTGCCTGCGAGGCGGCCGTGGAGCGACTCGCGACCGATCGACACTATTTCGCCCGGCCTGCGCGGACACTGTTCGCCGACGTCCGGGCCTATATCCCGATGAGAGAGCAGCCACGGGTGCTGCGGGTGATCGAGCGGTATCTGAGCTGCGCCGACGAGTTTCTGCGCAATCAGCCGCACAATGGCTATGACCCCTACGGAAACCCGCTCCAGTGTCGGGCGAGCACCCGTAAGGGCACGGCCTGTCAGCGGATGCCGCTGCCGCACAACGGCTACTGCCCTTCCCACCAGCACCTGGCGGAGACCGAGGAGATCGAGGCGGCGATCGCCGCCTAGGCGTGTCGAGCCGGCCGGGCGACCGGCCGGCGCGCAAGCTCAACGCCCACCCGGGGAACGCCACCCCGGAGATTCGCCACAGGCGAATCTCCCAAGGGAATCGACGCAGTCGATTCCCCAATTCCCCGCCCACCCCGGAGATTCGCCACAGGCGAATCTCCCAAGGGAATCGACGCAGTCGATTCCCCAATTCCCCGATAACGTCCGCCGATGCTTCTCGGCGTCGACGTGGGCGGAACGTTCACCGACGCCGTGCTGGCGTTCGACGGCGGACTGGTGACCGCCAAGGCGCCGTCCACCCCCCAGGACCAGTCCGAGGGCGTGCTCAACGCGATCGAGAAGGCGTGCCGGCGGGCCGGGCGCTCACCGGCCGAGATCAAGGCGTTCTCGCACGGCATGACGGTCGCCACCAACGCCCTGCTGGAGGGTCGCGGCGCCCGCACCGCGCTGATCGCCACCGACGGCTTCACCGACATCGTCGAGCTCGGACGCCAGAACCGCGCCGAGCTGTACCGGCTGTGCGCCGGCCGGCCGGCTCCGCTGGTGCCGGCTGAGCTGCGCTACGGGGCACCGGAGCGCATGACCCCCGACGGTCCGCTGCTAGAGCTGGACCCGGGCGCCGCGCGCGAGCTCGCGCGCGAGCTGGCCGAGGCCGACGTGGAGGCGATCGCGGTGGTGCTGCTGCACTCCTACCGCCATCCCCAGCATGAGCTCGCCATCGGCGAGGCGCTGGCGGCCGAGCTGCCGGACGTCCACGTCTCACTCTCACATCAGGTGGTGGGCACCTTCCGGGAGTTCGAGCGAGCGGCCACCACCGAGGTCGATGCGGCGCTGTCGCCGTTGCTGGCCGGCTACCTGCGGGTGCTGCTGGATCGCTGTGAGCAGGAGGAGATCCCCGCGCCGTCGATCATGCAGTCCAACGGCGGGCTGATCGACATCGACGCCGCGGCCGGCCATGCCGCCTGGACCGTGCTGTCGGGACCCGCCGGCGGGGCGGCCGGCGCCGCGTTCGTCGCCCGCGCCGGCGATGTCCCCGACGCGATCTGCTTCGACATGGGCGGGACCTCGTGCGATGTGTGCGTGGTCGACGGCGGAGCGGTGCGCGAGGAGAGCGCGGGGACGATCGCCGGGCGCCCGCTCGCCCTGCCGATGGTTGCGGTGCACACGGTCGGCGCCGGCGGCGGTTCGATCGCGTGGCGCGACGCCGGTGGCGCGCTCCGGGTCGGGCCGCGCTCGGCCGGCGCCGACCCGGGGCCCGCCTGTTACGGCCGCGGCGGCACCGAGCCGACGGTCACCGATGCGAACCTGGTGCTGGGCTATCTGGCCGCCGACGCGCCGCTCGCCGGTGACGTGTCGCTTGACCGCGAGGCCGCCGAGGCGGCGATCGGAGCGCTGGCGCAGCGGCTTGAACTCGATCGGACCCGGTGCGCCGAGGGGATCATCCGGGTCGCCAACGCCGAGATGGTCCGGGCGCTGCGCGTGGTCACGGTCCAGCGCGGCATCGACCCGCGCCGGTACGCGCTGCTGGCCTTCGGGGGTGCGGGCGGGTTGCACGCGGCTCAGATCGCCGAGGAGCTCGGGATCACCACGATCCTCTGCCCCCGCGCCTCGGGGGTACTGGCGGCGCTCGGGATGGTCGTCTCGCCGCGGCGCCGGGACGTCCAGCGCAGCGTCTTGATGACCGGTGACGAGCTGACCGCCGAGTCGGTCGCCGCGCTGGTGGCGGAGCTCGGGGACGAGGCTCGCCGCGCCCTGGATGAGTCCGCCGCCGAGCTGGCGGCCACCTACGAGCTGCGCTATCGCGGACAGGCCTTCGAACTCGCGATCGCCGGGGCGGCCGAGCCCGACCCCGACGATCTGCGCGAGGCATTCGAGACCGAGCACGAGGATCGCTACGGCTACCGCGACTCCGACCAGGCGCTGGAGCTGGTCACCGTGCGCGTCAGCGCGACCGTGGCTGGGGCTGACGTCGAGCTGGAGGCCGCCGACACCGGTGAGGAGCCCGAACGCGGCCGCCGCCCGGCGTGGCTGGCCGGCTCGGAGATCGAGCTCGACGTGTGGCGCGGGCCGCCTCCGGCGGGGGCGACGATCGAGAGTCCGGCGGTGATCGAGCTGGCCGAGTCGACGGTCCTGGTGGCGCCGGGCTGGTCCGGCGAGGTCGACCGCTCCGGCACGATCCGGCTGCAGCGCGAGCCATGACCGCGATCGATCCGGTCGAGCTTCAGGTCCTCAGCGGAGCGCTGCGCTCGATCTGCGAGGAGATGGGCGCGGTCCTGATCCGCTCGGCGCACTCGGCCAACATCAAGGAGCGCCGTGACGCCTCCACGGCGTTGTTCACCGCCGCCGGCGAGATGGTCATGCAGGCCGAGCACATCCCGGTCCATCTGGGGGCGATGCCGGCGGCGGTCGCCGCGGTGCGCGACGAGGACCACGCCCCGGGTCGCTCGTGGATCCTCAACGACCCCTACCGGGGAGGGACGCACCTGCCCGACATCACGGTGGTCACGCCGGTGTTCGCGGACGAGCACCTGATTGCCTTCGCGGCCAACCGTGCCCACCACGCCGATGTCGGAGGGCCGACCCCCGGCTCGATGCCGGCCGACAGCCGCACGCTCGATGACGAGGGGGTCGTGATCGAGCCCCGGGTGCTCGACGATCGAGCGCTCACCGAGATCAGCGAGCAGATGCGCCGCCCCGATCAGCGCCGGGCGGACCTGCGGGCGCAGCTCGCCGCGGGCCGCGTCGGCGTGCGTCGGCTGTCCGAGCTGCACGATCGAGTCGGCGAGGACATCCTGTTGGCGGCGTTTGACGCCGTGCTGGACTACGCCGAGCGACGTATGCGGGCCTGCATCGAAGCGCTCGACGACGGCGAGCGAACCGCCAAGGACGTGCTCGAGGCGCGCGAGGGCGACCTGCGGATCGCCCTGCGCGCGACCGTCACCGGCGAGCGCCTGACGCTTGACTTCACCGGAACCGATCCCCAGCACGACGGCAACCTGAACTGCCCGCTGGCCGTGACCAGGTCGGCCTGCTACTTCGCCGTGCGCGTGCTGACCGACCCCGACATCCCGGCCACGGCGGGCGCCTATCGCCCGATCGAGGTAATCGCGCCCGAGGGGTGCCTGCTCAACGCCCACTCGACCACCGACCGCGTCGGCGATGCCCCGGCGGTGGTGGGAGGCAACGTTGAGACCTCGTCGCGGGTCGCCGACGTCGTCATGCGCGCGTTCGGCCGTGCCCTGGGCCAGGGGACGATGAACAACGTGACGCTCGGTGACGACGACGTCGTCTACTACGAGACGATCGGCGGAGGCCAGGGGGCCTGCCCCGATGCCGACGGGCCGAGCGGCGTTCACGTCGCGATGAGCAACACGCTCAACACGCCGATCGAGGCGCTGGAGCTCGAGTTTCCGCTGCGCATGATCGAGTACACGCTGCGCCGCGGATCCGGCGGCGGCGGGCGCTACCGAGGCGGAGACGGGGTGATCCGCGAGCTCGAGGCGCTCACCCCGCTGCACTACTCCCTGATCACCGAACGCCGGCGTCATGCGCCGGCGGGGGCCGCCGGCGGCGAACCGGGGCAGCCCGGCCGCAACGTGCTCGACGGCGAGGAGCTCGAGGCCAAGTCGATCGGCGAGCTCGGCGCCGGGCAGCGGCTGCGGATCGAGACGCCGGGCGGCGGAGGATACGGCGCTCCCAGCGAGGAACCCGACAAGCCGTCGCCCGACACCGCGGGCGCCGCCGCGGGATGATTCCGGTATGAGCGAACCTGTCGCCTTCCTGGGCCTCGGCATCATGGGCTCGCGGATGGCCGCCAACCTGGCCCGGGCCGGCTTTGACCTGACGGTGTGGAACCGCACCCGGGCGACGGCGGAGAAGTTCGCCGCTGAGCACGGGGTGAGCATCGCGGACACGCCGGCGGGGGCCGCCGAGGCCGCCGAGACCGTGATCACGATGGTCGTCGATGGGCCCCAGGTCAGATCGGTGCTGCTGGGCGAGCCCGACGGCGCCGCCTTGGCGGCGCAGCCCGGCACCGTATTCATCGACTGCTCCACGATCGGACCCGCGGCGACTCGTGAGATCGGCCAGGAGCTCGCCGAGCGCGAGCTGACGCTGATCGACGCGCCCGTCACCGGGTCCTCGCCGAAGGCGCAGGACGGCACCCTGACGATGATGGTCGGCAGCTCGGATGAGCAATTCCGCCGTATCCGGCCCCTGCTGGAAGCGATGGGCGAGGTCATCGTCCACGCCGGACCACAGGGTCAGGGCCAGATGGTCAAGCTGATCAACAACGCCGTAGCCGCCTCCAACGCGGCGGTTCTGGGGGAGGCCCTGCTCGTCGGCGCCAAGGCCGGCGTCGATCTCGACGCGCTGGTGGAGGTGATGGGTGCCGGCGCGGGCGGTTCGGCGATGCTGGCGCTGAAGGCCGGCCCGATGCGCGAGCACGACTACAGCACGCTGTTCAAGCTTGAGCACATGCTCAAGGACGTCCGGCTGTGCCTCGAGGAGGGGCAGGCGCTGGGCGTCCCGTTTCCGAGCGCGGCCAACGCCCGCGAGATCCTCGTCGCGGCGATGGGGCGCGGCCACGCCAACGACGACTTCGCCGCGATGATCGAGCCCCTGGAGGGCGCCGCCGGTACCAGGTTGTGAGAGTTACGCAGGCGTAGCTTCTGGCCCTGAAAAACGCTTGAAAACCGCCCTATAGCAGGAAATTTGGCGAAAGCGCGGTCTTCCCATACAATCACCGAGTCCCGTCGCTGACGTTGCATCTTTAGCTGCGCGTACGGGTAGTCCACGTAAAACCAACCTTCGCCTTACCCCTTAGAGAAATATGCCGATTGCTTTTAAAGAATGGGCCGTGACCGTGCGGGCGCTCGCCGAGGGCGAGCAGCTTTTGACGCTACGCAAGGGCGGCATCCGTGAACCTGACAAGCACTTCAAGCTCGACTACGAGCGGTTCTTCCTGTACCCGACGTTCGACCACCAGCGCTCCGATCTGGTGCGCGAGTCCCACCGTCCCGAGCTCTCACGAGCGCTCGAAGAGGGCGTCTGGAGCGACGGTGAGCCCCACCCCCAGGCCTTGCACCGCGGCGAGGAGCTGACCCAGCCCGATCGTGTGCGGATCCGCGCCTGGGCCGAGGTGGCCGCTCACTTCACGGTCAGCGACCGCCGCGCCGTGGACGCGCTGTCCCCGTTCTATGTCTGGACGACGGACTACGCCGAGAAGCGGCTCGCTTGGAAACGGCGCCATCCTCTGCACGTGATCCTGCTGCGGACCTATCGGATCCCGCGGCCGGTCACGGTCAAGGTTCGCGACGAATACGGTGGCTGCCGCTCGTGGCTCGAGTTGACGCGCGACCTCCCGTTCGAGGGCACTCCCGTGCTCTCTGATGAGGAGTTCGAGCGTGCGTCCGAGGCGATCGCTGCGATCGCATCGGATCGTCAGCCGGTACTGGTCTGAGCCCGTTCAACATCCGTCGTCCGTTCGCCGGTTCCCGCCCGCCCTGGGCGTGAGCACCGATGGCGTGGGTCGAGTCGAGTTCGAGTTCGTTCCGCGCTCGGCACGATTCGGCTGACGCCCGCGACGCCAGACGGGTCCTGCAATCGCTGGAGATCGCCCGCCTGCGTCTGCAGGACCTGTTTCCGCACCCGGTCGAAGACGTCACGGTGGTGCTGCATCGCAGCGTCCTGTCGCTGACCATGACCAACCCGCTGATGCCGCTGGCGTGGATGGTGACGGCTCCCGCGGCGCGTCGCTACGTCGCCGGGTGGGCGGCGGCGCACGAGCTGCACGTCCTCACCCCCGCGCTGCTCAGAGCCCGCGCGTCGAACGTCACCGGTTCGCGCGAGATGCTGGCGCTGAGTGCCGCGGCCCTCTATACGCGCCGGGTGGTCGTGGCCAACAACCCCGACGTCCCGCGTGCCATGACCCCGGTCCGGGTCCGCCGTGAGTTGCGTTGGGCCTGGCTGCTGGAGGGTTCCGCGCGCTGGTTCTCGGGCCAGACCGAGCACGCCCGCCCGGCGATCGCGCGCCGACTGCGCGAGGGCTCCCGGCCGCGGTTCCCACCCGGTCTGCGCGACGCTCCGCTGCTGGGTGGCACGGTGATCGACCTGCTCGCACGCGAGGAGGGCGAGGCGGCGGCCGCGAAGTTCGCCTCCCGGTTGCACCCGCAGGGGGCCCGGGCGGCCGTCTCGCAGGCGTTCGGGGGCCGTCCGTACGCACAGACCGAAGACGCCTGGCGGTCTCATCTCGCGCGCCTGGCGGGAACCCAGTGAGCCCCGCGTCTCCGTATCGCGACTCGCGCTAATGCACGATCAGCGACGCCGCCCACACCACGACGGCGCCCAGCGCCAGCGCCGCCACCAGCCCAGCCAGTAGCCGGCCGGGCGCCACCGGCGCGAGCGAGGAGGCCGGCGCCGCCGACTCGATCACCTCGGCCTCGAGCAGGATCTCACGCGCCGTGGCCACGCCGGACAACGGCACGAGGATGTCACGCGGGCCCGCCGCCAGGAAGTCAGGCACGTCGAATCCGGCGCTGCGGCGCAGCATGCTCGGTACCCCCTCCTCGAGCAGCATGCCCTGGATGAACTCGGCCTCGGCCTGGTTGCGGGCGCTCGCGACTCGCACCAGCTTCCCTTCGGCCAGCTGCGGCTTGATCTTCCGTGCCTGGCGGTGGCGCTCAGAGACAGGGGCCGGTGCGCCCGGCTCGGGCTCCTTGACCAGCGGCAGTCTGCAGTCGGGGCAGAATCGCTCGTCCGAGGCGAAGCGCGAACCGCATCGCGGGCACTCCAGCGGCTCGACCAAGCCGGCGCGGCCAGCCATCAGGCCACGAGCAGCTCCGCGTCGGTGACCTGGCCGTCGCGGATCCGGTACGCCTTGACCTCGGCCGCCTCACCCGCCAGGCCGACGATCACGTACAGCGTGTCCGGGTAGAAGGCCAGGTTGATGTCGGTCTGCGACGGATACGGATCGCTGCGCGTGTGGGAGTGGTAGATCGCGCCGAGATCGAGCCCCTTGTCGTCGATCTCCATCTGGATCCGGTACTGCTCAGCTCCATCGATCTCATAGCGCAAGGGACTCGCCGCGGCATTCGCCGCCGGGTATAGCGCAACCGCCTCGCCGTCGCGCGAGGCGATCATCCCGCAGCACTCGTTCGGCGCGTCAGCCCGCGCGTGCGCGACCATCTCGTCGTAGAGCGCACGGGCGATTCGCACCGCGCCGAGGCTAGCAGCGCGACCCGCTCGCGCCCCGTCACTGGATGCCCTGGATGAGGCCATAGGGCACTGCCCGCTGCACGTTGCCGTGGTAGAGCAGCTCGCCCAGGATCGCTTCGTGCTGGGCGTCGTTGGCCATGATCTCGGCCACCAGCCGGATCAGGCTCGGATCGTGGAGCTTGGTCAGCGCAACGAAGTAGACGCCGACCGTCACCCGCTCCACCGCGAACAGCAACCCCAGGGCATCAGGCGCCCCCTTCAGCTGCCCCAGGCGTCCGATGACGTGGCGCCGGGCCAGATCGCGGTTGGCGTCCTCGACGCTCGCCGGGGGCGCCGGCGGAGTCCCGCCGAGCGCGGCCAGCCGGGCGCTGAGGGCGCGGATGTGGGCTTCCTCGTGCACCCGCAGCGGATCCAGCGCCCGCACCGACCGCGGGGGCAGGATCGATGTCGCGAGCACGTTCTGATAGCAGAACAACAGCAGCAGCTCGACGCTCAGCAGCCGGTGCAGCCGCAACGGCTCGGATTCGGGCGGCGCGGCGGTGGAACCCGACCCGGTGCTGGTGCCCGCCGTCGTACCCGCCGAGGAGGTGGCGCTCGTCGCCGTGGCGCTGCGGCTCGCCGCCAGTGTCCCAGCCGGCGTCCCGAGCGATGCTGCGGCGCCACCGATGATGCCGAGTCGAATCCCGCGGACCAGCACGTCCCGCCTCGTCCTGGGATCGCTCACGTCAGGGCCTATTCGCTTCCGGTCACGAACGCCGACGGGACGGCGGTCAGCCCTTGCGCCATCCGCAGGATCGCGATGTGCTGCGCGTCGCTGGCCAGGATCGTCGCCACCGCGGCCCCGACGGGTCCCGGCGAAAGCCTGGGAATGGCGTCCAGGTACATGGCGATCTGAGCGCGCTCGAGCCCGTGCAGGAGGGCCAGCACGGCGGCGTCGCTGGTGGGGTGGCCGAGGTCGTAGCTCGCTGCTCGCGGAATCGCCTTACCGCCCGCCGCCTTGATCAGCGACAGCAGCTCGCCGGTGTGCTGCAGCTCCTCGTTGAGAAATTGCTTGGCCGCCTTGACATGAGGTCGGCTCAGCAGCGGGATGCCGGCGGTATATGCGGCCACCGTGCGACGTTCGAGATCGAGCGCCGCGTTGAGCACGTCGATGTCGCGGTGGCGGATCGGGAGCGGCGCCGTCTTGACCGACTGGCGGCCCGACTTCGGTTTGCGCCCGCAGCCGGTGACGGCAAGAGCCCCTGCGGCCGCCAGGGTTGCGCCGGCACCGTTGAGAAGCGAGCGGCGCGTCGCGCCGCGCTCCTCCGTCACCACCAGACGGTGGCGTCCAGGTTCTCGATCTCCTCGACGGGTCGCGTGTAGATGCCGGAGGACAGGTACTTCCACCCGTCGTCGCAGACGATGAACACGACGTTGCCCTCGTCGAGCTCGTTCGCGATCCGCACGGCCACACGGGCGATCGCCCCGGACGAGACGCCGGCGAACAACCGCTCCTCGTCGAGCAGCTTGCGCGTGAACACGATCGCGTCGTGGTTGGTGACGAAGATCTTGCGATCCAGCAGCGAGAGATCGATGATCGGCGGGATGAAGCCGTCCTCCAGCGAACGCAGCCCCTGGACCGGCTCGCCCTGCATCGGCTCGGCGGCGACGATCTTGACGTGATCGCCGAGCTCCTCCTTGAGCCGCCGCCCATTGCCCATCAGCGTCCCGCCGGTCCCGAGCCCGGCCACGAACGCGGTCACCTCGTCGAGCTCCTCGAGGATCTCCAGCGCGGTGCCGTTGTAGTGCGCGTCGGGGTTGGCCTGGTTGCCGTACTGGTAGGGCATGTAGTACGAGGCGTCCTTCTCGGCCATGTCGAGCGCCAGCGCAACCGCGCCGTTGGAGCCCTTGGAACCCTCGGAGTAAACGATCTCGGCGCCGTACATGCGCAGCAGCTGGGTGCGCTCGGGCGTGACGTTCTCGGGCATCACGACCTTCAGGTCGTAGCCCTTGCGCCCACAGATCATCGCCAGCGAGATCCCCGTATTGCCGGAGGTCGGCTCGAGGATCGTCTGACCGGGACGGATCAGCCCCTTCTCCTCGGCATCCTCGATCATCGCCCGCGCCACACGGTCCTTGACCGATCCCGTCGGGTTGCGCGACTCGAGCTTGGCCCAGATCCGCACCCCCGGCTTGGGACTCAGACGCTTGAGCTCAATCAGAGGCGTATGCCCGATCGATTGAACGATGTCGCCATAGCGCCCCCCGCAGGGCTTGTTCTGCAACGTCTCGGCGGCCATTGCTTTACGAAGTATAGCGACGTGCCTCGTTGGGCGGGCTGTTCCGGCGAGACATCGGCCCGTCTCGGAGGGCGACAGTCCGATGCCGCGCTGTGCGGGAGGGTTGTGGCGAAAACGAGGCCGGCGGACCTGTTCGATACGCAAAACCGATCTGCCGCCCCGCGAGTTGCGCAATCGAGCATGTCAGTGCTGCATCACATGCACTATCGCCGGGGCCGATTCCGAATCGTGCAAATGGACAGGTCGCTCGCGACGATCCCGGCACACGTGACCCTCATGGCCCCCGAGCCGCGCCGGCGCTCGGCCGGCCGGCCAGCCAGCCGGCGCCAATCCAAACGGCAGCGTTAGCGCGCCCCGCCGGCCATGGCCGGCAGGATCACCAGGGTGTCGCCGGACCCGACGGAGGTGTCAAGGCCGTCGAGCACGCGGACGTCCTCGTCGTTGAGGTAGACGTTCACGTACCGGTTCAGGCCGCCGTCGGCGGCGAACAGCTGCGACTGGGTCTCGGGGTGGCTGTCGACGACGGAGCGCAGGATCTCGCCGACGGACGCCCCGTCGGCATCGAGCTCCTTCTCGCCGCCGACGGCAGCGCGCAGCACGGGTGGGATTTTCACGGTGGCCATGGAGGGAACCCTAGTGAGCGCCGGCGCAGAACGCCTCGTAGTCCGGAAACACTCCGAGCTCGTCGTCGGAGATCGACTCCGGATCACGTGAGCAGATCGGGCAGTTGGGATCACGCCGGACCTTGACCTCGCTCACGCTCGCGGCCAGCGCGTCGTACATCAGCAGACGGCCGACCAGCGGGTCCCCCTCGCCGAGGATCAGCTTGATGACCTCGGTCGCCTGCAGCAGCCCCATCGTCCCGGGCAGCACGCCGAGCACGCCGTTGGCACCGCACGAAGGCGCGAGCTCGGCCGGCGGCGGCACCGGGAACAGGCACCGGTAGCAGGGACCGTCGTAGGGCTTGAACACCGACAGCTGACCCTCGAAGCCGAGGATCGCCGCTGACACGACCGGAATCTGCAGCCGCACCGAGGCGTCGTTGAGCAGATAGCGGGTGGGGAAGTTGTCCAGCCCGTCGACGACGATGTCGTAGCCGGGGAGGATGTCCATGATGTTCTCGGGGCCGAGCCGGACGGGGTACTTCTGCACCTTGACGTCGGGGTTCAGCGCGTTGATGGTCTGCTCGGCCGAGTCGACCTTGGCGACGCCGATCCGCTCGCTGGAGTGGATCACCTGGCGCTGCAGGTTCGACAGATCGACCTCGTCGTCATCGACGATCCCCAGTGTGCCCACACCGGCGGCCGCCAGGTACAGGGCGGTCGGCGAACCGAGGCCGCCGGCGCCGAGCAAGAGCACCTTGGCGTCGAGCAGCTTCTGCTGTCCCTCGATCCCGACCTCCGGCAGCAGCAGGTGGCGAGAGTAGCGCTCGCGCTGCTCCGCACTCAGCGTGCGCGGCTGCTCCACCTCATAGCCGCGGTCCTTCCACAGCGTGAAGCCACCGGTCATCGATTCGACGTTCTCGTAGCCGAGATCGTCCATCAGCGTCCGGGCCGCCCACGCCGAGCGGTTGCCCGACTGGCAGTACAGGATCACGTGCTGAGAGCGATCGGCCGCCGCCCCCTCGATTCGCGACTCCAGGAACGACTTGGGGACGTGCCTGGCGCCGGGGATATGACCACCGGACCACTCCTCGGCTTCGCGGACGTCGATTACGACCGCGCCGTTGGAGACCTGCTCACGCACGACCGAAGGATCGACCTCTTCGATCCTGCTCTTGATCTGGCGGAGAACTTCGGCTCCGGACGGGCTCATCAGCACAAACTCCTCAAAGGCTGTATGGATTCAATACTTCAGAGAGTATAGCGCCGTCCCGGGAACCCCGGGAGGGGATCCGCCGCCGCGAATCCCCATCCCGCTCGATCATCCGTCAGCCCGGCAGGGGTGCCGTCGCCGGCAGGCCGCGCCGCTGATACTCCTCGTAATAGGACTGCCAGGAGTCGCTCGGCAGCGGCCGCTCCGGCGTCTGTCCGGCGACGATCAGATCCAGCGAATCCAGGCACTGTTCCCACCCGGCGGCGTCTCGCGCGGCCTTGTCCGCGCTGTCGAGGACGACCGAGAACGCCAGCCGGCACGCCGCCCCGCCGTCGCGCTCCTCGAGCTCGAAGGTCAGCTCGTCATCGCCCCACGTGAACGCCAGCCTCTCCGGCGGGCGCACCTCGAGGACCTCGCCGCGCATCGCCGGATAGCGGTCCTCGGCGAACCGGAACTCGATCGGCGCACCGGCGCTGAGCTCTGAGAACTCGACCGTGGTCGGGAACCAGGCCTCCAGCTGCCGCGCATCGGTGATCGCCTCCCAGACCGCCGATACCGGATGCGCAAAGGTGCGCTCGAAGCGCACCACCGGCTGACCGTGCACCTGCTCATAGCTGCCCGTCGTAGTGGTCATGTCTGCTCGGTCCTTTCGATGGGGGGTTCGATTTGGCGCGCCCGGGTGGCCTCGGCACGTGCATCGAGGTGCTGCCCGAGCGCGTCGAGCCGGGTTTCCCACAGCTCGCGGTAGGGCGCCAGCCAGGCGTCGAGGTCAGCCAGGGGAGCCGGATCGACCTCGTAGACGCGCCGCTGCGCCTCGGCGCGTACCCGCACCAGCCCGGCTTCTCGCAGCACCCGCAGATGCTTGGAGGTCCCGGGCTGGGTGAGACCCAGACCCCGCACCAGCTCGCCCACGGATCGAGGCCGCTCGCGCAACATCGCCAGCGCCGCGCGCCGATGCGGATCCGAGAGGGCGACCCAGGTAGATGCCATATTTGGAATATAACTGGTTTGGCATGTAGCGTGCCATCACGTGCCCGCGGAGCGGTCGGCGGCTCGTCTCCGCGCGGCTACGATCGGGTCGATGCGCGCCCCCATCAACCACATCCCAGCGCCCGCGTTTCCGGCCAGGGCCCCATGGATCAACGTGGCCGGGCTGCGGATGGACCAGCAGCTTGGACGCCCGGTCCTGATCGAGTTCTGGGACTTCTGCCGCCCGAACTCGTTACGAACGCTGCCCTACCTCAAGGCGTGGCACCAGCGCTACGAGGACGCCGGCCTGCGCGTGATCGGAGTTCACGCCTCCGGCTTTGCCCCTTCGGCCGAGCTCGAGGCGGTCACCGCGGCGGTGGCACGGCTGGAGATCGAATACCCCGTCATGGTGGACCTCGAGTTCGAGCTCTGGCGGGAATACGAGAACCTCGGCTGGCCGGCGCGCTACCTGTTCGACCAGCATGGGCGGCTGTTCGACTACCACTACGGGGAAGGCGCGTATGCGGACACCGAGCTCGCGATCCAGGAGTTGCTCGGGGTGCAGCGGCCCGCGCTGGCGCCGGTCCGGCCCGAGGACGAGCCCGGCGCGGAGCTGGCCGCCCAGAGCGAGGACGTGGAGGGCGCCTACAGCGGCCCCTACGAGGCCGGCGCGGTATGGGCGGTGCTCGACGGATCCGGCGCCGTCAGCGTCGGCGGCCGGCCGCTGACCGTCGACCATCCGGGGTGCTACGAGCTGATCTCTCACCCGCGCAGCACCGCCGGAGTGCTGGAGCTCGAGGTCGGCGACGGCGTGCGCTGCCACGCTGTCTGCTTCACGCCGGGCCTGGCCGGCTGAAACCTGGCGATCGGCTCAGCCCGCCGGGGACGTGGCGTCGAGCAGATTCTCCAGCCGCGGCGGGCCCTCGTCGTCGACCCACACGCAGAACCCGACCCGGTAGGGGCTGCGATGCGGCTCGGGCCCGAGAAAGCTCGGCTCGCTGACCCAGCAGCCGCTGTTGATCAGCCGCCCGCCGGCCAGCGTGCACCACTCGGCCGCATCGTCACCCGGCAGTGGCCCGGCCCGGTGGGTGTGACCGAAGATCACGTGCGGGGCCTGGATCCCCAGCCGCGCGCTGGCCTGCGCGATGCCGTGCAGACCGGCGCGACGCAGCGCAACGCCGGAGAGCTCCGGTTTGAGCGGGCCCACGCCAGCTCGGTTGAGCCCGGCCACCACCAGCGGGAACGCCGCCGCCACCGCGCGCCGGCGCAGCGCGTGGGGCCGCACCCCCCGCCGGCCCGGTCCGGTCAGCGCCTGCCAGCCGCGGACCGATCCCCCGTGCAGCGAGCCACCGACGGCGGGATCGATCCGCTGCGCCATGGCGTGGATCCAGGCGTAGATCGGCGCCAGAGCGGCCTCGTAGTCCTCGGCGTGTCGGGGGCCTTCGCTCGGCAGCCTGACGAGGCGGCCCATCACTCCGGCCGCCAGCCGCTCCAGCGTGGGGATCGTCAGGTGCAGGTCGGCGTAGTGCCCGTGCATGGCGTAGACGTCAGGCCGCAGCCACACACCGGGATAGGCGCCGGTGACCCGGGCCGGCGCGAGCCATCGGGCGATCGTCGCCAGCGCGTCGTCCGGCTCCCAATCGACCGCTGTCTGGTGTCCCAGCGCGGGCGGCGACCCAGCGCGGAACCGCCGCTGGTTGAAGCCGTCAAGCAGTGGATAATCGTGGTTGCCCGGGACCACGACGACCTCGCGGTCGGGGCCGAGCGCCGATCCCAGCTCGGTCAGCAGCCCGCGGGCGGCGTCCAGCGCGTCACGCTGGGCACCGTGGCGCAGCTCCAGCAGGTCGCCCAGGAGCACCAGCCGGTCGCACGCCGCGACGGCGGCCAGCAGCGGCTTTCGGGGCGCGGGGTCGCGCAGCACGTCAAGCTTGGTCTGCGAGCCGAGATGGAGATCGGAGACGACCAGCGTTCGCAGTTGGGTCCCCTAGAAGGAAGAGCTGAGCTTCAGACGCCGGACGGCGTCGCCCGAGCCCCGGCTGCCATCGCCTGACGAATCACCTTCGGGAGCATGAACCGCACGTCCTCCTGGATGACCTCGAGCTCCCGCACGTCTTCGGTTCCGCGTCCGCGGAAGAACGCGACCAGCCGCTGCACGAGCTCCTCCGGAGCGCTGGCGCCCGAGGTGATCCCGACCACGCGCTTGCCCTCCAGCCACTCCTCGCGGACCTGCGCCTCGTTGTCGATCAGGTAGGAGTCGGCGCCATGCTCGCGGGCGACCTCCACCAGCCGGTTGGAGTTGGAGGAGTTACGTGATCCGATGACCAGCACCAGATCGGACTCTCGCGCGAGCTGCTTGACCGCAGCCTGGCGGTTGGTGGTGGCGTAGCAGATGTCGTCGGTGCGGGGGCCGGTGATGGCCGGAAAACGCTCTCGCAGCCGGGCGATGATCGCGTGGGTCTCGTCGACCGAAAGGGTGGTCTGGGAGATGTAGGCGACCTTGGCGGGGTCCCTGACCTCCAGCTCCTCCACCCCGGCCTCGTCCTCGATCAGCACGATGTGGGCCGGAGCCTCGCCCATCGTGCCCTCCACCTCCTCGTGCCCGGCATGGCCGATCAGCACGATCGTGTAGTCCTCGGCCGCGAACTTCTTGGCCTCGACGTGGACCTTGGTGACCAGCGGGCAGGTCGCGTCGATCGTGTGCAGCCCGCGCTCGACGGCGCCGGCGTGAACGCTGGGAGCGACGCCGTGGGCGGAGAACACCACCGTCTCGCCCTCGGGCACGTCGGCTTCGGATTCGACGAACACCGCACCGCGGGCGCGCAGCTGCTCCACGACGTGCTTGTTGTGGACGATCTCCTTGCGGACGTAGACCGGCGCGCCATAGAGCTCGAGCGCGCGCTCGACCGTCTGCACCGCGCGGTCAACGCCGGCGCAGTAGCCACGCGGGGCGGCCAGCAGGATCTTCTCGGGTACCGAGCTCATGCGAGACAGTGTAGGAGGGTAGGGGCGACGCCCGGGTAAGGGCGACGCCCGCGAGATTCCCCCCAGGGAATCTCGCAATGCAATCGCCCCCTGGGCGCGGGCAGATTGCCCCCAGGGCAATCTGCCAATGCAATCGCCCCCTGGGCGATTGCACATTCACTCGTTGGCGGTGGCGGCCTCGAGCAGGTCGGCGAACTGCCGCCGCGCCGCTTCCCGCCGGGCCGGGATGAACTCGCTCGGGACATCATCGGGGGGTGGCTCGTAACCGCGCAGGATCTGCCGGGCCACCGAGGCGCGGTGCACCTCGTCGGGACCGTCGTAGATCCGCGCCGCGCGGGCGTAGCGGTACATCGCCTCCAGGGGCAGGTCGGTCGAATAGCCCAGACCGCCGTGAGCCTGCAGCGCCCGGTCGACGACGTCGTGCAGGACCTTGGCCCCGTAGAACTTGATCAGCGCGATGTCCTTGCGGGCGGCGAGCACCCCCTCGGTGTCCATCTTCCATGCCGCATGCAGCGTCATCAGCCGGGCTGCCTGCATCTCGGCCTCGGAGTCGGCGATCCAGTTCTGCACCGTCTCGTGCTTGCCCAGCGTGGAGCCGTGCGCGTAGCGGTACAGCGAGCGCTCGCACAGCATGTCGAAGGCGCGCCGGGCCACCCCGAGCCATCGCATGCAATGGTGGATCCGCCCCGGGTACAGCCGCTGCTGGGCGATCAGGAATCCCGCTCCCTCGGCCCCGAGCAGCGCCTCGGCCGGCAGCCGGACGTCCTCATAGCGGATCTCGGCGTGGTTGCCATACCGCCCGAAGCTCTCGTACGGATGCTCCATGGTCGAGACGTCGCGCACCACCTGCACGCCGGGAGCGTCGGCGTCGACGATGAACATCGAGGCGCGCTGGTGCGGTCTCGCCTCGGGATCGGTGACCGCCATCACGATCAGGAAGTCGGCGATCGAGCCGTTGGTGGAGAACCATTTGTGGCCGTCGAGCACCCAGCCGTCGCCGTCGCGCGCGGCCCGCGTGTTGAGCAGGGTCGGGTCCGAGCCGGCCCTGCCGGGCTCGGTCATGCTGAACGCCGACCTCAGGTCACCGGCCAGCAGCGGGTGCAGGTAGCGGTCCTTCTGCTCCTGTGTTCCGGCCAGCGCGAGGATCTCCGAATTGCCGGAGTCCGGCGCCGCGTTGCCGAACATCAGCGGCGCGATCGGGCTCGAGCCGAGGATCTCGTGCATCAGGCCCAGCTTGACCTGGCCAAAGCCCTGACCGCCGAGTTCGGGGTCGAGGTGCGCGGCCCACAGCCCCTGCGCCCTGACCTCCTCCTGAAGCGGCTGCGCGGCGCGCCGCAGGCCCTCCCAGCCGAGCTCGTCGAGGAGTGTCTCCAGCGGCCACACGCGTTCGCGCACGAACGCGCGCATCCATTCGAGCTTGCTCTCGAACTCGGGCTCGGTGGAGAAATCCCAGGCCACTGCCGTGGAAGGGTACTCGTCCCACTCGACGCGGGCTTGCGGGTACGCTTGTGGCTCGTCCGACGCCCTCGGGAGGGCCTGAGATGTCACAACATCACCTCGACCGCCTGACCTCGACCGACGCGTCGTTCCTGCACCAGGAAGGGCGCGCGTCCCACATGCACATCGGCGCCGTACTCGTGTTCGAGGGTCCCCCTCCCGCGTTCGGCGACTATCTGAACCATGTTCGGTCGCGGCTGCATCTGGTTCCGCGCTACCGCCAGAAGCTCGCCACACCCCCGCTGGAGACCGGGCGCCCGCTATGGGTCGACGATCCCAGCTTCAACCTCGAGTACCACGTTCGCCACACGGCGCTGCCGGCGCCCGGAAGCGAGGAGCAGCTGTTCCTGCTCACGTCGCGGATCGCCTCCCAGCAGCTGGACCGTGCCAAGCCGCTGTGGGAGAGCTGGCTGGTGGAAGGGCTCGACGACGGCCGCTTCGCGCTGATCTTCAAGACCCATCACTCGCTCGTCGACGGGGTCTCGGGGGTCGACCTGGCCACCGTGCTGTTCGACCTCGAGCGCGAGCCCCAGCCGCCGGCCGAGGACCTCGAGCCGTGGCGGCCCAAGCCAGAGCCCTCCGGCGCCGAGCTGATCGTCGCCGGCCTCGGCGGCATGGTCAACACCACCGCCGCGCTGGTGGCCCGCGCGCTCGGCGCCGCCACACGCCCCGGCACTTCGCTGAACCTGCTGCGCGACGCCGTGGAGGGGGTGGGCGAGATCGTCTGGGCGGCACTGAACCCGGCCCCGGTGACGCCGCTCAACGTCCCCATCGGTCCGCACCGCCGCTATGCGGTGGTGCGCCAGCAGCTCTCCGAGTACAAGGAGGTCAAGGATGCGCTCGGTGGCACGGTCAACGATGTCGTCCTGACGGTCGTCTCCGGCGCGCTGGGCGAGTGGCTGCGCTCACGCGGGATTCGGACCGAGGGGCTGGAGATGCGCGCGCTGGTGCCGGTGTCGGTACGGACGTCGGCTCACCAGGGCATGCTGGGCAACCAGCTCGCGGTGATGCGCGGGCCGCTGCCCGTCTACATCGCGGATCCGGTCGCCCGGCTGGAATTCGTGCGCACCGCGATGGACGGGCTCAAGGAGTCAAAGCAGGCCGTGGGCGCCGCGACCCTGGCGGCGGTCAACAACCTGGCGCCGCCGACCGTGCTCGCTCAGGCCTCTCGGCTGAACTTCTCCACTCGCCTGTTCAACCTGATCGTGACCAACATCCCGGGCCCCCAGCTGCCGCTCTACGTGCTGGGTCGCCGGCTGGACGATCTCTACCCGGTGGCCTTCCTGCCCGAGGATCACGCCCTGGCGATCGCGATCATGTCCTATAACGGCGGGCTGGACTTCGGCCTGCTCGGCGATTACGACGCGCTGCCCGACATCGATCAGATCGCCGACGGGATCTCCGCGGCGTTGCAGGAGCTGCTGACGGCGGCACGCGCTACGCGCAGACCCGGCAAGGCCCGAGCCGGCACCGCCAACGCGGCCTCGGCGTCGTCCGCGACGGCAGCCGGGAACGGCAGCCCCGAGGCGTCCACCGACCCGACCCCCACCAGCTCCGCGCCCACCGGCTCCGCGCCCAACCGCGGACCCGCCCCGATCGTCCCCAAGGGCCGCGCGCGGTCAGCTCGGGGGCCGGCGGCCGACATGCGGGCCAAGCGCGAGCGCGGCGCGCGGCCGACGCGCAAGCGAAGCGACGGCTGACCGGCGAGCGGGTTAGGCGCTGCGGCGGCGAATCTCGCTGACCACCCGGTCGACCGAGAGGCCGTCGCCGGTCTCGCCCTCGCCGCGCTCGCGCAGGACCCGCACCGCCCATTGCACGTGCGTGCCGGGCTCATCCTCGGGCTTGGGATGCTCGGCCATGAAGTCGCGGACGTCATCGGGGTCCAGCTGCGGCGCGTACTCGCGCACATAATCGGTTACTTCCTGCTGGGCGTCGGTCATTCTGGATCCTCTCCCTTGGGTGTGCGGGCGCGCCGGAACCCCCGGTGCGAACGGGCCCGGTTTGATTTCCGAGCAGCGCGAAAGCGCTAGAAGCCGAGCGCGAACTTGGCGTCTTCGCTCATGCGCTCCGGCGACCAGGCAGGCGAGAACGTCATCGTCGGCAGAACCTGCTGGACACCGTCCAGCTCGCCGACGAACTCCTCGATCTGCTCGGACACCTGTGGCCCGATCGGGCAGCCCGGGCTGGTGAGCGTATATGTGACCTTCACGGTGCCGTCCTCCACCTCGACGTCGTAGATCAATCCGAGCTCCACGAAATCAAGACCGAGCTCGGGATCGATCACCTCACGCAGTGCGTCGGTCACCTCGTCAACTGATGCCATGGGGACCAGTTTAGGAGACTTCGCTGCCCGGCCCTGTCATTGGCGGCTGACTTTGAGTAGGTTTGCGGGATCGTCGACTTCGATGACAAGCCGCCGACCCTCCGTTGCCGTGGCGATGAGGACCGGTCCACGCAGGGTTCACGCCGCCAGGCGCTGACGCGGGCCATCCGCGCTCAGACCGACGTGATCGTCGATCTCAGCGAGCTGGTGTTCGCTGACTCGTCGCTGATGCTCGACTTCGCGATGCTCGCCCGCCGGCTGCGCACGCATGGTCAGGCGATCATGCTGTGCGGCGCCCAGCCCCAGATCAGGACGCTGATCGAGCTGGTTGGCCTGCATCGGCTCCCGGGGGTCAAGCTGGAGGGCCCGGCGACCGCGCTGGCGTAGGTCGGGTCCGCGGCATCTGGCGCCACAGGGGCGCTTGAGAACGTTGCACTAGCCTTGCGCTGAGATGTTCGTTGTGCTCCTCCTGATCCTGTGGCCGGTGGCCGAGATATTCGTGGCGATCAAGATCGCCGAAGCGATCGGAGTGCTGGCCACCGTTCTGCTGTTGATGGCCGGCTGGCCGGTTGGTGTGTGGCTCGTGCGAGCCGAGGGCAGGGCGGCGTGGGGGCGCCTGGGCTCGGCCGTCGCCGCCGGCCGGCCGCCGGGCCGCGAGGTCCTCGACGGGGCGCTGGTGCTGACGGGCGGCGGCCTGCTGATCGTGCCCGGGTTCATCACCGACGTGATCGGCATCCTGCTGCTGGCGCCGCCCACCCGGTCTCTGGCCCGTTCGGCGATCGTGCGCAACTTCCAGAGTCGCCTCGTCGTTCAGGCCACCCGCTTCTCTCGCCCGCCGTCGGCCTACGATGTCGACTCGACCGCGAGCGACGTCGAGAACCACGAGCTGCACCGGTGAGCTCGACTCCCCCGCCACGCTTCCGGACGGTCTCGTTCGGTGAGCTCGACGGTGGCCGCTGGGGCACCGCCCTCGACGCCGGCCTGCCCGCGATGGTCTATGCGGCCGACGGCGTCACCGGTTCGGCCGCGGGTCCCCACGCGCTGCACTGGTCAGAGGAAGGTGATGGCGACTGGAGGCTGAACGGGGACGGCTTGGAGCTGCTGGTCACCGCCTCGACGGAGGGCCCGGAGGCGGTGCCGGGCGATGGGATCGTCGATCAGCTGTGCCGGGTGAGCGGAGCGCTGATGATCAACGGCACCGAGCACGCCGTCGACTGTGCCGCCACGCGCAGCGCCGGGGGCGGAATCGATCCCCAGCGCCTCGGTTCGGTGCGTGGTGTCTGTGCGTGGTTCGACGGTGCCCACGCCGTCTCGCTGCTGGCATTCCGGCCCCGCGACAGCGCCGGCCAGGAGGGCGAGAAGCTGACCGCCACCGTGTTCGAGCCTGAGGGCGTGATCCGGGTCGACGAGGCGCGGCTGTCAACGACCTATGCAGCGGACGGACACCCCACCCGGGCGAGCCTGGAGCTCTGGATCGGCGAGGGCGAGGAGCAGTTTCCCCGCCGCGCGGCGGCCGAAGCGCTCGGCGTGAGCGGAGAGCTCGACGCCGGCGGGATGCAGCTGTCGGTGACCGCGCTGCGATGTCACAGCCGCGGGCTCGACGGCGTCGGTGTCTACACGCTCGCCCGGCTCTGAGTAGCAATGGCACGCGTGGAGGCAGTCATCAGCGACTTCGGAGGTGTGCTCACATCGCCGCTGGTCCGCTCCTTCGCGGCCTATCAGGAATCCTCGGGCGTGGACGGCGAGCAGCTCGGCCACGCGATGGCCGCCGCCGCCGAGCGCATCGGCGTCAACCCGCTGTTCGAGCTGGAGACCGGGCGCATGACCGAGGCCGACTTCCTCACCGCATTGTCAGAGCAACTCACCGAGCAGCTCGGGCGCAAGGTCGACATGGACGGCTTCGCCGAGCACTTCTTCGCCAACCTCGAGCCCAACCAGCGGCTGATCGCCTATATGCGCGAGCTCCGCCAGCGGGGCTACCGACTCGCCATCTGCACCAACAACGTTCGCGAGTGGGAGGAGGTGTGGCGAGCCATGCTGCCGGTCGACGAGATCTTCCACGTGGTCGTCGACTCGGCCTTCGTGGGCACCCGCAAGCCGGAGCCCCTGATCTACCAGCTGACGCTGGAGCGGCTCGACGTTTCTGCCGGCGCCGCGCTCCTGATCGACGACGTTGAGGTCAACTGCGACGCCGCGCGAGCGCTGGGAATGCGAGCGGTCTGGTTCCGCTCCACCGAGCAGGCGATCGAGGAGATCGAAGCGGCCCTGCTGGAAGCGGCGTAGCGGTGCGCCGCAACTCGACGTCCTGGCGGCTATCGTCGCTCCTGGTCGTGGGAGCGCTGATCGCCGGCGGCGCGATCGTGCTGGGGGCGGGCGGCGGCGCCACGGACCCCCGGGGGGATGGCGTCGCGTCGAGATTCACGCGGGTACGCGACGCCGTCCAGATCGGTGGCGCCAGGCACAGCCGGCCCATCAGAGCGGGGTTTCTCGGTCTGTCGATCGAGTTCGCGGCGATCCGCACCTACACCGGCAAGGATCCGCGTCACGTCAATCCCGTGCTCGTACAGCTGATCAAGAACCTCAGTCCCGGACAGGCGCCGACGCTGCGGATCGGCGGCGACAGCACCGACATGTCCTGGGTCCCGATCCCGGGCGTGGTCCCGCCCCCGGTCGTCAGCTACGACGTGACACCCGGCTGGCTGGCGACGACCAGCGCGCTGGCCCGAACGCTCGGGGCGCGGATGATCCTCGGCATCAACCTCGCCGCCAACCGGCCCAGGCTCGCGGCGGCCGAAGCCCGCGCCTACGTGAGCAGCTTCGGCAGCAGCTCGATCGAGGCGCTCGAGATCGGCAACGAGCCCAACATCTACGGCAAGATCGCCCTGTTCCCGACGCCCGCGGGAACGATCAAGGCGCGATCGAGCAGCTATGGCTACGCGTCATTCGCCGCTCAGTTCCGCCGCGCCGCCGCCGCGCTGCCGCCGGGGTCGACGCTCGCCGGGCCGGCGCTAGCGGCGGGACCGGTCCCGGACAACGGATCCTGGATCTCTTCGATGCCGGGCTTCTTGCAGCGCGACCGGCGTGTGGCGTCCCTGACGGTGCATCGCTACCCGCTGCGCAACTGCTTCGTGCCTCCCAGCGATCCCCAGTATCCGACCATCTCCCACCTGCTGGCGGGGTACGCCACGGACGGCCTCGTCACCAGCCTCAAGCGCTGGGTGGCGATTGCCCATGCCCATCATCGGGCACTGCGCGTGGACGAGCTGAACTCGGTCGCCTGTCGGGGCAAGCAGGGCGTCAGCGACACGTTCGCGTCCTCGCTGTGGATGCTGAACGCGCTGTTCGGGCTCGCGCGCCTCGGCGTCGATGGAGTCAACGTCCACACCCTGCCGCGATCAGCCTACGAGCTGTTTCGGTTCAGCCACTCCGGCGGGCAATGGAGCGCCTTCGTGACGCCCGTCTACTACGGGATGCAGCTGTTCGCGCAGGCCACGCCACCGGGATCGCGGCTGCTGAAGGTGGGCGGACAGCAACGGCACGCCGGCGTCAGCGTCTGGGCCACTCGCGCACCCGACGGGCACGTGCGGGTGGTGCTGATCAACGAGAGCCGATCACGCTCACGGAATGTCCTGCTCCAACCGCCCGACGGCGGCCTCCGTGCCGCGTCGGTCCAGCGACTCGAGGCTCCCAGCGTCAGATCGCGCAGGGGCGTGACCCTCGGCGGGCAGACCTACGGGGCCCAGACCGATACGGGCCTGCTGGAACCGCCGCGCACGTCCCTCTTGCGCCCGCGCGCGGACGGCGCCTACTCGGTCGCGGTGCCGCGCGCGAGCGCCGCCATGGTCACGTTCGGGAGTTAGTTCTCTACCCCGAGCCGGTCCCAGCAGTAGAGCTCGAGACATTCGGCCGCCAGCGAGCGGCATCGCTCCTCCGACAGCCACGGCAGCACCGTGTCGAACGCCTGCTCCTCACCGACGCCGGCCTCGAATGCCTCCTCGCCCCGGAATCCGGCGGCGATCTTCAGTGCCTCACGGCGGTTGTCGCCGAGCGACGAGAACACGTTGACGAGGAACTCCTTGTTCGGCAAGGGATGCCCAACCTCGAGCGATGCGTGCCATGCCGCCAGCAGCGACAGGTCGTGCTCGTCGAGGTCCGCAACCGCCTTGGCGTAGTGGGACTCGAGCTCGGACTCCGGGATCTCGTCCACCCACGCGCGCACCACCTCGCCGAGGATCTGGCGGCGCGCCTCGCGACCAACCGAGTCGGCGATTACCCGGATGGCGTTCTGCGGTTCGATGAAGCAGAGGGGCATTGCAACTCCGGATCGGGGATGCGGATGCCCGGGAAGGTAGGCAATGGTCCGGACGGAGCGCCGCCGCGGCCCGTCCCCTACGGCGGCTCAGAGTCCGAGGGCCGCGCGCGTCGTGCCGAGCGCCGCCTCGTCGGGCTGCGCGGACGCGTCCAGGCCGAGCCGGACGCGATCGCCTCGCTCCCAGTTGTACAGCCCGACGTCGAGCGCCTCGAGCGGCAGCTCGCTCGCCGCCGCGAGGTCAGCCGCACGGCGCTCCAGCAGCAGCGGGTCGCCGATCCCCAGCAGCCGCTTGGCCGCCAGCGTGACCTCGTCAGAGCCACTGAAGGCAAGGGCTCCGGCGCTGAGCTCGAACAGCCCCAGGCGACCGAGCGTGGTCAGCAGATCGAAGCGAGGGCCCCGGGCGAAGCCCGGCAGAGAGAGCCGCTCGAACGCCCGCGCGAACCTGCGCTCCGGCGACCAGCCCGCCTCCCCGCCGAACGCCGCCGCCTGAGATCCGGCTCGTCCGGCCCAGGCCCGGTAGGAATCGATCGTGCGCGTGCCCCGGGCCGGCTCGTGGGCGCTGCGGGGGCCGAGCTCGGCCCCCTCCAGCTCGGGAGGACGCCCGGAGCTCCACGGGACGCGGATGCGCTCGATCGTCGCGAACGGCTGCTGATCGTCAAGCGGGCCGACGTAGGCGATCTCGAACGCCAGCCAGATACGTTCCTCGAGGTCACCGGAGCGGTCGGCGACCTCCCGATACAGCCCCGGGGGATCGGAGGCCAGCGTCTGCAATCGCGTCACCGCGAACGCGAGCTCCTCGGCCAGGCGCTCGGCATCGGCGCTTGATTTCAGCCCGGGGACCAGCGCCGACCGATAGCCGTCGTCGGCGCCGCGCGCGAGCTTGCGCACGGTGAGCCCCGCCCCGCCCCGGCCCGACCCCGCGCCCGAGCGGCTCCTCGGCGCCCGCCCTCCCGCCGGGGCCGATCCCGCGCCGGTCCGCACCTGGCCCGTCCGGGGCGCGCCGGGGGACACGACCGGGCGGAGCTCGACATGCTGCTCCCGCGCGCAGATGGGGCAGTTCTGGATCAGGTGGTTGTGGCGACAGAAGGTTGGCATCCGGAGGGCAGCGTTGCTGTCGCTCATCGTTGCACGCCGCCCGATCGGGCGGCGCTGACGCCGGTGTGCGGAGCTCAGATCACGTCCAGCGGCGTGCCCACCGACACGCGCGTGGCCAGCCAGGCGATATCGCGGTTGTGCATGCGGATGCAGCCATGCGACGGATCGCCGGGGATCAGCCGCGGCCGGCCCCAGTCACCGTGGATGCCGACCACTCCCCCACCCGGCCACTCGCTCAGCGACGAATAGGCCGAGGTGCCGATGGCGTAGGGGAAGTACGGCGAGGTGGGGTCCGGGACCCGGAATCGTTCGCGAACCCAGAAGTTCCCGGCCGGGGTCGGGGTGTTTGGCTTGCCGATTCCGACCGGAGCGACGAACCGTTGCTTCCCGTTCCAGTACGCGGTGAGTCGCTTCAGGCGGCGGTCGACCACGAGCAGCCAGTGGGTCTGCTGAAACGGACCGAGCGCGCTGCGACGCACCCAGCCGGTGCGGCCGTTGGGGCGTCCCGGGATCCGGACGTCAACCCA
The DNA here is from genome assembly GCA_963792735.1 of uncultured Solirubrobacterales bacterium. Classification (GTDB taxonomy): domain Bacteria; phylum Actinomycetota; class Thermoleophilia; order Solirubrobacterales; family Solirubrobacteraceae; genus Palsa-465. The sequence continues at coordinate 359,597 of CAWBXK010000004.1, forward strand.
GGTCTGACCGCTTGCATCCGTCGTCTCTCCCAGCAGCACGTAGACCTCGGGAAACCCGTCTTCGGTTTGCCGGTGCAGCCGTGCGAAGTGCCGTGGGCTGTGCTCGGGGTCGGCGTAGATCGGGGCAACCCGGGCCGGGTTGGCCCACGACGTCACGCTGCGCTCGTTGGAGAGCGGGAAGACCGGGCTGCCGGGGTCCGCGATCGAGACCGAGGGAGGCGGGGTGTCCGCCGAGGCGGCGGACACCCAACCGAAGACCGTCAAGCAGGCCGTCAGGACCGCGGCGCACAGCCGCCGCGTTGCCGTCAACCCGTGAACTTCGGTACCGGAACCTTGCACCCGCTCAGGTTAACGTGGAAGGTCCGGGCCCGCGTATGGCTCGATGGACTGAACGTCACCTTCACCGTCAGATGGTGGGACCCGGGCGACAGCGAGATCATCGCGGTGTAGCGCGAGCCACGGTGGGCGGTCTTCGAGGCCACCTTGCTCCCGTCGAGCAGGAACCGCACGCTCGCTATCTGCTTGCCGGTGACCGACGCCGAGAACGAGTTCAGGACGCACGCCGAGGGGATCCCCCGCAGCTTGGCGGTCCCGGTGGACGCGACCTTCACCTCCGATGTCGCCGTGGCGGTGGCTCCACCGGCATCCCGGATCGTGACCGTGATGTGGAACGTCCCGGCCCTCCCGTAGTGGTGGCTGCCCTGGACGCCGAAGCCGGCGCTGATCGTTCCGGCCGTGGTCTTGCCGTCCCCCCATTGGATCGACGCCGTGTAGTCAGACACCGTCCCACCCGGGTCGGCGTCCTTGAACGTGGCGACCCTGCCGTTTACGTTGGCGCCGTGGATGGTCGGGACGCCGCTGGCGGTCAGCGCCGCATCGGCCACCTTGGCCGAAGTCGACGCGGTGGCCGCGTTGGATGTCGTGTCGACGTCGGTGATCGTGACCGTGATCGTGTGCGGCCCCTCCTCGGCGTAGGTGTGGCTGCCGTTGACGGTGAAGCTGCCGCCACTGCCCGTGATCGAGCCCGCCGACGTGCTTCCGTCACCCCAGTTGACGGTCGCCGAGTACTCGCTGGCCGGGGCGGCCGTGTCGGGATCGGTGAAGCTCGCCACCGGGGCGGTGAACGCGGCTCCCTCCGTGGGCGTCAGCGGACTCGCCGCGGTCGCTGTGATCGACTGGTCACTGGGTGGCGGCGGTGGTCCGCCGGTCGTCCAGGTCACGGCGGCCGTCGCAGTCTGCTCACCCGGGTCGCAGACCCCGTTGGTGTTGGCGTCATAGCACGCGGTGACCGTGTCGGTGCCGGCGTTGGTGCCCGTGTAGGAGAACCCGGCTTGGCCGTTGACGTCAGTGGTGCCCGACCCCGAGCCCGTGTTCACGCCGCTGACCGAGAACAGGATCGTCGCCCCGGGCGTCGGGGCGCTGCTCGTGCCGAGCGTCGCGGTGAGCGCGGCGCTCGAGCCGACGGGCTGGGTCTGGGTGGGAGGCGCCAGGGTCAGCGTCGGAGTGGAGACAACGATCCCACCGACGATGACCAGGCCGCCGAGCTGCGTCCCGGGCGAGCTGTTGAACTGACCGAGGACGTTGCCGCTGGCAATATCGACGTGGAACACCGTGCCGTTGAAGATGTCTCCGGTCCAGAACGAGGTCCCGTCGGGGTCGAGGTTCATCGCGAACAGCTCGGAGGCGCCCGTGAGCGGGTAGGTCTGGACGATGTTGCCCGACGCGTCGAGGAGCACCGCCTCGCTTGCGCACGCCACGATCACGCTGCCGTCGGGGCGAATCCGCAGTTCGAAGCACGGACCCGGCAATCCCGACGCGAAGTCGGGCATCTGCGTGTTGGTGCAGACGTTGAAGCGCTTGATCAGCGAACCCTCGCCCGTGTAGAGGAGCGTGCACTGGTCGCTGGACAGGTCGATCCAATCGGTTCCGCGCGCGTCGGTCGCGGGAGAGAAGCTGGCCAGCAGGTTCCCGGAAGAGTCGAACTTGAGGACGTCGGCCGAGCCATCCGCCTGCCCGACATAGATGTTGTTCGACGCGTCGACCGTGCAGCTCTCCGGGTCGGAGTTGAAGCCTGACCCGAACGTCTTCGCCAGCAGGTTGCCATTCAAATCGAACGTGCTCAGGTTCTGCTGCGCGAATTCGGTCACGTACAGGTTCGAGGAACCGTCGAAGCACATGCCGGTCGTATTGGAGGCCCCCGTGGTCGTGTCCAGAGAGTCGAGCAGCGTCCCCGCCGGGCTGAAGTGCTTGACGATCCCATTCCCGGTCGCGGCGAGCACATCGCCCTGGGCCAACGGAACTCCGTCGGCGCGAGCCGACGACGCCATCCCGAGCAGGCCGACCATCGCTACCGCGAGCAGCAACGCCACGATGCTCGCGCGCCCACGCGTCCTCGCCCCGATCACGGCGTCCAAAGCAGCTGGCCCTGGCATTTCTGCACCCCTCTGTCCCGGCTCCGCGCCCGGAGCTGATTTGGCGTTTGAGGGGTCGCGGGCCTCGAGCTGCCCCTTCACATCACGGCAGCCTCGACTCGGGTGCTCCTCGGTGCGGAACTCCTACCACAATCGCGCGGCAGCTGTCAAGACGCCGCTGCACGCCCACCGTTACGTCTCACCGGGCGACAGGCCGCCCGCGATCGCCTCCCCGCGACGGTGCGCCCGCCCCCGCGCGATCACCTCTCGGAAGCTGCGGAAGCGGAAGATCAGCACCAGCGCCCCGAACCCGAGCGCCGAGCTGAACACGCCGGTGGCGATCTGCTGTCCGACCGAGAACGAGGCCACGTCGGCGTTGTGGGCGAAGATCGTCAGCAGCAGCGCCTGCTGTACCCCGGCGCCGCCGGGGGTGAACGGGAACACCGACGCGACCACCTGCACCGCGAGGACCAGCAGCGCGTTGCGAACCGAACCGCCGATGTGGAAAGCGTCGAGCAGTAGCCAGTAGGCGGCGAAGCGGGCGATCCAGCTGGCGAACTGCCAGCTAGCCATGTGGCGACGGTATCGGTCGCGGTCCCGGAGGATCGTCAGGCCCTGCCGGACTCGCTGCCAGAACGCGCGCACCCGGGCCGAGAGCAACGCGAAGCCGACCAGGAACGCGATCCCCAGGACGGTCAGGAAGAACAGCGTGAAGCGCATGTTGGAGGCAAAGAAGCTGATGTCGAACGCCGGCAGCTTGGAGAAGTCCGGAGGCTTCGGGAACACCCCCTGGGTGAATGCGAAGCCCATGATCAGCAGACCCATCGCCCAGTCGAAGATCACCCCGGTTGAGAGCGCCGCCGCCACTGCGGGATAGCTGGCGGCGGGAATCGAGATCCGGGTCAGGAACACCTGGGCGATGTTGCCCCCTCCGAGCGGGAACACGTTGTTCACCGCGTAGCCGACCATGTAGGCGCCCCACACATCGCGCCAGCGCACGGCTTCGTCGGGGTAGGCGGCGTACAGCGCGTTGAACAGCGCCCGGGAACGCAGCAGCAGATACACGCCGTAACAGGCCAGGCCGAGCAGCAGCGAGACCCAGCTCAGATGGACGAGTTGGGAGAAGAACTTTCCCGCGCCGTTCAGGAGGCGATCGAAGGTCGAGCCAACCGACGTGTGATGGACGGCGGCGGCGGCCAGAACTGACATACGCACACGGTCGCATACCCGGCCCCCCGACACTCCGGGAGGCGGGTCAGCTCAAAAAGAAGACCGGGGGGCCCAGATCCATCTGGGCCCCCCGGAGAGCCAGGGAAGTGGGGGCGCAGTTCCCTGACCGACAGGGGCGAGTTTCCCCGTCCCAAGCTTTTGGCAAACCGCCATGCCCCAAAATCAATCGACCGAACATCCGGCCCCGATTCCCTCCTTAAGTTAGCACCTCTGTCCTAGAAGCGGGCAAAAAGTTGATCAAAGCCCTGGACAGACCGCAAACGCGGCCCCGCGTTGATCAGGAATCTCGTGAGCCCGGACCGGTGAAGAACTGCTCACCGGGCCGGACGGTGCCGGCCGCTTCGGCCTCGTGGCGGAGCGTCCGGTCCGACTCACCGCTCCAGGCTCCCACGGCCAGCATCTCACGGTCGGCGTCCATCGGGCTGCCACCGAGATCGGCGTTGACGATCCGCGCGCATTTGCGGCCCTCGGCGATCGCGGTCACCACCAGCGACTGGCCGATCCGCGCGTCGCCGCAGGCGTAGACCCGTCCCACGGAGGTCCGATAGGTCATCCCGGTGCGGATGTTGCCCCGGCGATCCAGCGCCAGCCCGAGCTCGCCGACGAGGCCATCGTGCTCCGGATGCTCAAATCCGATCGCGATCAGCGCCAGATCGGCCTCGAGCACGAACTCGCTGCCCGGCACGGGAGTCAGATCGCGCGAAGAGGTGCCGGTGACCTGGCGCGCATACACATGGCTGACCACACCGTCCTTGCCCCCGAAGCCGGTGACCTCGGTGCCCCAGCGGCGCTTGCCGCCCTCCTCCAGCGCGTAGGTGCTGGCGGTCCGCTTCGGCGGCAGCGGCCAGGGATGGCGGAGATCGTCGCGTCCGTCGGGAAGCTGCGCGTAGACGTCGAGCACCACCACGCTCTTGGCCTGCTCGCGGTGAGAGTTGGAGATGCAGTCCATGCCGGTGTCACCGCCGCCGATCACGATCACGCGCTTGCCGCGGGCGCTGATCTCGGTCCCGGGCTCCGGAGGCCTCGACGGCCGCCCCTGCTGCGCGGCGACCCAGCGATTGCGCTGATACAGGTACTCCATCGCGTAATGGATCCCGCCCAGCTCGCGTCCGGGCACGTCGATGTCCCGTGATACCCGCGAGCCGACCGAGACGACCAGGGCATCGAAGCGCTCCTGCAGCTCGGACGCGCTCACATCGCGTCCGACGTCGGTGTCGTACACGAACTCGATCCCCTCCTGCTCCAGGATTGCGACCCGCCGGTCGATGATCGACTTCTCCAGCTTGGCGTCGGGCACGCCGAACCGCAGCAGGCCGCCCGGCCCCTCGTCGCGCTCGTAGACGGTCACCGAGTGACCGCAGCGGTTGAGCTCCGCGGCCACCGCGAGGCCGGCCGGACCAGCGCCGACGACCGCGACCGACTTGCCCGAACGGCGATCGGGCGGCTCGGGTACGACCCAGCCCTCGTCGAAGGCACGCTCGACGATCGCCAGCTCGATCTGCTCGATCGTCACCGGATCGTCGTTGATCGCCAGCACGCAGGCTGACTCGCACGGCGCCGGACAGATCAGCCCGGTGAACTCCGGAAAGTTATTGGTGGCGTGCAGCTGGTCGATCGCGTCGCGCCACTTGTCGCGGTACACGAGGTCGTTCCAGTCGGGGATCAGGTTGCCCAGCGGGCAGCCCTCGTGACAGAAGGGCACGCCACAGTCCATGCAGCGGGCGCCCTGGCGCTTGAGCTCCTCCTCGGGCTGCAGCGCGAAGTACTGGTTGTAGTCACGCACGCGCTGGCGCGGGTCTCGCTTATCGAAGCCGACCCGGTGGATCTTCAGAAACGCGCCAAGCTCACCCATTCGAGTCGGCCAGAGGCTACCAGCGAGCTGCGGTCGTGCCGTACTGTGCCCGGCGTGCGCGCATCGCAGGCTAACCGCGTCGGTGTGGTGGCGATCGTTGCGGTCATCGTGGCCCTGATCGCGGCCGCGCCGGCGAGCGCGGCCGGGGTCCTCACCGGGCGGACGATCACCAAGCTGCGCGCGCTCCCGCTCGGCCGGGCGCTGGTCACGATCCTGGTCTTTCACCCGCCGGAGCTCAACTGGAACGGGGCGACGGTGCGCTGGTCGTTTGCCGGCGCTCACGGCCGCTTTCAGACCACCGCTTCGACGCGCACGCGGCGGCTGAGCGCCGCGGTAACGGTGTTGCGAACGGAAGTCGCACTCCCGGCCGGGCGCTACCGCTTCCGCGCCTGCTTTCACGCCCCGGGCGACCACGCTCTGCTCAATTCCAGCCGTCCCCCGGGCTGCAGCGGACGCGGCTACCACGGTGCCGGCGCACTGCCGGTCGGATTTCCGACCCCGGCTGCGGTGACGCGCGCGCGGGCTTATCTCGCGGGCCGCGGGGGACGAAAGGCGTTCGCGGTGATCGACAGCGAAGGTCGCCTCTCCGGCGTTGACGTGCACACCACGTTCCCCACCGCAAGCGTGGTGAAGGCGATGCTGCTGGTCGCCTACCTGCGGCGCCTCGACGCCCGCGGGCAGCGGCACATCGATCCCTCCAGCGCATCGTTTCTGTACCCGATGATCCACGTGTCCGACAACAACGCCGCCACCACGTGCTGGTCGATCGTCGGCGACGCCGGCCTGTACGCGGTCGCCGCAGCGGCCGGCATGTCGGACTTCTCGGTCTCGGGCTTCTGGCTCACCGCGATGCTGAGCCCGGCCGACCAGGCGCGCTTCTTCTTTGAGATGGACTCGCTGATTCCCCCGCAGTTCGTCGGCTACGCCCGCTTCCTGCTCTCGACGATCGAGCCCTCCCAGACCTGGGGCGTGCCGCCCGTGGCCAGGCCGCTGGGCTACCGGGTGTTCTTCAAGGACGGATCCGAGCCCACCGGCCTTGGCCAGCTCGTGCACCAGGTCGACCGCCTCGAGGGTCACGGCCATAGGTTCGCGATGGCGGTGATGACCGACGGCGATCCCACCATGCAGTACGGGATCGACACGATCAACGGCGTCGCGGGAGCGCTGCTGCGATGAGCCGGCCGGCCCGGGGCAGCGGGATCGGCCGATGAGACGACTCGACGTGTCCGGCCGGTTCTCGCTGCGGGCCGCCGCCGAGTTCGGCTTCGGCCCCAGCGAGGGTCGTCCGCCGCGGTTCGACGGGGCGATGCGGCTCGCGTTTCCCATCGACGGGGGCCACGGCTACGCCGGCGCCGTTCTCCGTCAGGCCGAGGCGGACGGACCGGTCGACGTCGAGCTCACGCTCGAGGATGGCGGCGACGACGATGTCGCGCTGGCGCAGGCGGCGCGGGTCATCTCGCTCGACCACGACGGCCACGCGTTCGCGGAGCTGGGAACGGCCGATCCAATCCTCGGCGCGCTGCAGACGGCACATCCAGGCCAGCGGCCGGTCCTGTTTCACTCGCCCTACGAGGGCGCCGCGTGGGCCATCATCTCGGCTCGGCGCCCGGCGGCTCAGGCGGCTCGGGTCCGCAACGCGCTGGCCGAGCGGCTCGGGCGGACCTTCGAGCTCGACGGACGCGCCGTGCCGGCGTTCCCGCAGCCCCAGCGCCTGCTCGAGCTCGGCGACGAGTTCCCCGGTCTGACCGCGGAGAAGCTGGCCCGGCTGCGCGGCATCGCCGCGGCGGCGCTGGACGGCCGGCTGGACGTCTCCGCGCTGCACGCGATCGGTCCGGAGCGAGCGTTCGCGGAAGTCCAGCAGCTCAAGGGACTGGGCCCCTTCTACGCCGGACTGGTGGTGGTCCGCGCCAGCGGCTTCGCCGACGCGATGCTGCCGATGGCCGAGCCCAAGGTCCTCGCGCACGCCGCCCGCTTCTACGGTCTGGCCGAGGTGCCCAGCCTGGAGTGGCTCACCGCGCTGGCCGAGCGCTGGCGGCCGTTCCGCACCTGGGCGACCGTGCTCATCCGCCTCGCCGGCGAGCGCGGAACCTCGATCCAGCCCTGAGGTCGTGATGCGTGACGATTGAAGCGGCGGCGGCCACCGTGGCGGCGTGTTTCGCGCCCGATCGGCGCGGTTGGGGGCGGTGCGTCGGGATCGGCCCACCCCGTGCCGCTGACGGCAAACCCCCCGCTGGGAGCCAGACCGGGCGCAGCAATGCCCGCCCGCGACACGACCCGTGACGACCCCGGCTAGGCGCTGAGCGCCGCGGCCTGCTCCTGCTCTGCGCGCTCGGCCATCACGCGCTTGAAATCACGCGGCATCACCTTCACGAAGCGCTCGCTGGCCCGGTCCCAGGTGGCCAGGAGGTTGCGGGCGACGAGCGATCCGGTCCGCTGGGCGTGCTCGGAGATCAGCGTCTTGACCTCGTCGTGGTCGGCTGCATCCAGAGGCTCGAGCTCGACCAGCTCGAGATTGCAGCGGCCCTCGAAGCGGCGGTCGCGGTCATACACGTAGGCGATGCCGCCGCTCATGCCGGCGGCGAAGTTACGCCCGGTGGGGCCGAGCACCACGACGCGGCCGCCCGTCATGTACTCACAGCCGTGGTCGCCGACTCCCTCCACCACGGCGCTGGCGCCGGAGTTGCGGACCGCGAAGCGCTCCCCCGCCAGTCCGCGGAAGAACGCCCGGCCGGCCGTGGCCCCGTACAGCACGGTGTTGCCGACGATCATGTTCTCCTCCGCCCGGAACAGCGCCGACTCGGGCGGCCGTACCGAGATCACGCCACCTGACAGCCCCTTGCCGGCGTAGTCGTTGGTCTCCCCGCGCAGTGAGAAGGTCACCCCCGGAGCCAGCCAGGCGGCGAAGCTCTGCCCCGCCGAGCCGGAGAACGAGATGTCGATCGTCCCCTCCGGCAGGCCACGGGGACCGCGACGGCGAGCGATCTCCCCGGACAGGATGCCTCCCACGGTGCGATTGACGTTGCGCACCGGGATCGGCCCCTGGCGCACCGACTCACACTGCTCGAGCGCCGGCGCGCAGACCTGCACGAGCTCCCAGTCGAGGGCATCGTCGAGCACGGGGACCTGGGCGCGAGTGTGCGAGCGCGGCATCTCGGGCGGCAGGTCGGGAGTCGAGAGGACCATCGACAGGTCGACTCCGCGGGACTTCCAGTGATCGATCGCCTCGTCGGTCTCAAGCAGGTCGCTGCGGCCGATCAGGTCGGCGAAGCGACGCACGCCGAGCGACGCCATGAGGTGGCGCACCTCCTCGGCCACGAACATCATGTAGGCGGTGACGTGTTCTGGGGTTCCGCGGAAGCGCGCCCGCAGCTCGGGATCCTGAGTCGCGATCCCAACCGGACACGTGTTCAGGTGGCAGACGCGCATCATGATGCAGCCCATCGCGATCAGAGGCGCGGTGGAGAGTCCGAACTCATCGGCCCCGAGCAGCCCCGCGATCACCACGTCGCGACCGGTCTTGATCTGCCCGTCGACCTCGACCGTGATCCGGGAGCGCAGGTCGTTGAGCAGCAACGTCTGCTGGGTCTCGGCCAGCCCGATCTCCCACGGCACGCCGGCCGCCTGGATCGAGGACTGTGGCGACGCGCCGGTCCCACCGTCATGGCCGGAAATCGTCACGTGATCCGCGTTGGCCTTGGCCACGCCGGCGGCGACCGTGCCCACCCCCACCTCCGACACCAGCTTGACCGATACCGTGGCGGCCGGGTTGGCGCACCGCAGGTCGTAGATGAGCTGCTTGAGGTCCTCGATCGAGTAGATGTCGTGGTGCGGCGGCGGTGAGATCAGCCCCACGCCGGGGGTCGAGGCCCGGATCTTGGCGATGTAGTCATCGACCTTGTGGCCCGGAAGCTGGCCGCCCTCACCCGGCTTGGCGCCCTGCGCCATCTTGATCTGCAGCTGGTCGGCGTTGACCAGGTAGTCGATCGTGACGCCGAACCGACCCGAGGCGACCTGCTTGATGGCCGAGCGGCGCAGGTCTCCGTTGGCGTCGGGCTGGTAGCGGGCGGGATCCTCGCCCCCCTCACCGGTGTTGGACTTACCGCCGATCCGATTCATCGCGATGGCGAGCGTCTCGTGCGCCTCACGGGAGAGCGAGCCGAGGCTCATCGCGCCGGTGCTGAAGCGCTTGACGATCTCGGTCGCGGGCTCGACCTCGTCAAGGGGGATCGGGGATTCGGCGACGCGCAGCTTCATCAGGCCGCGGAGCGCCGCGCGACGGGTCGCCTCGTCGTTGACCTGCCGGGCGAACTCGTCGTAGCTCTGCTGCGGATCGCGGAGCACCGGCGCCTCGGTCGAGGAGCCCGACCGGACGGAGTGCTGCAGGCTCGCGATCGTGTCCGGATTCCAGATGTGCAGTTCGCCATCGCGGCGCCACTGCAGGACGCCACCCACCGGCAGCAGATCCCGGGCGGTGCGGGGATAGGCGCGGAAATGGCGCTCCAGCGCCTCGGTCGAGAGCACGTTGAGGCCGACGCCGTCGATCCGCGATGCCGTGCCGGTGAAGTAGCGGTCGATCACCTCGTGCTCCAGGCCGACCGCCTCGAAGATCTGCGCCCCGCAGTAGGACTGGATCGTCGAGATCCCCATCTTGGAGATCGTCTTCAGCAGGCCTTTGCCGATCGCCTTGACGATCCGCTTCTCGGCCTCCTCGCGCTCGAGGTCCTCGGGCAGCAGCGAGCGGTCGGTGAGCTCGTCGAGCGACTCGAACATCAGGTACGGGTTGATCGCCGAGGCCCCGTATCCGATCAGCGTCGCCATGTGGTGGATGTCACGCGGCTCTCCGGACTCGATCACCAGGCCCGTCCGCAGCCGCGTACCGGCGCGCACGAGGTGATGGTGAACCGCGGAGACCGCCAGCAGCGAGGGCATCGCCACCCGCTCGGGCCCGAGATTGCGATCCGACAGGATCAGGATGTTGGCGCCGTTCTCGACGTAGCGCTCCGCCTCGGCGCAGAGCGCCTGCAGCCGCGGCTCCATCCCGTCCGCGCCGGCCTCGATCGGCCAGGTGATGTCGAGCGTGGCGGCGTCGAAGATCTCGTGCGAGACCTGTCGCAGCTTCTCGAGCTCGTGATTGCGCAGGATCGGCTGATCCATCACCAGCTGGTGGGCCTGCTCGGGGCTCTCCGACAGCAGGTTGTTCTCGCCCCCGACCCCGGTGTGCAGGCTCATCACGATGTTCTCGCGGATCGGGTCGATCGGCGGGTTGGTGACCTGCGCGAACAGCTGCTTGAAGTACGAGAACAGCGGCGGCTGGCGCTCGGACAGAACGGCCAGGGCGGCGTCGTTGCCCATGCTGGCGACGGGCTCCTCACCCTTGGCCGCCATCGGCGCGATGACCATCCGCAGGTCCTCCAGCGAGTAGCCGAACGCCAGCTGCTTGGAGCGCAGCGGCTCGACCCGGGGCGCACGCGGCTCGCGCTCGGGCAGGTCATCGATGTGCACCACCGAGCGCTCGTACCACTCGCCGTAGGGCTTGCGCCGCGCGACACGGCGCTTGACGTCCTCGTCCTCGACGATCCGGCCCTCGTCGAGATCGACCAGGAACATCTTCCCCGGCGCCAGGCGGCCCTTGCGCTGAATGTGCTCGGGCGCGACGGTCATCACGCCGGTCTCGGAGGCCAGCACCACGTAGCCCTCGGTGTCCTGGACCCAGCGGCCGGGCCGCAGCCCGTTGCGGTCGAGCACCGCGCCGGCCAGCCGTCCGTCGGTGAACGCGACCGCCGCGGGCCCGTCCCACGGCTCCATCAGACAGGAATGGAAGTCATAGAAGCCCTGCACGTCGGGATCCAGATCGGTGCGGGTCCGGTAGGCCTCGGGGATCATCATCATCAGGGCGTGCGGGATCGAGCGGCCGCTCAGCACCAGCAGCTCGAGCACGTTGTCGAAGATGGCCGAATCAGAGCCGCCGTGACGGACCACCGGGATCACCTTCTGCAGGTCATCGCCGAACAGCTCCGAGGCCAGCTGGGACTCCCGGGCGCGCATCCAGTTCACGTTGCCGCGCAGCGTGTTGACCTCGCCGTTGTGGGCGATCATCCTGTAGGGGTGCGCGAGCTCCCAGCTGGGGAAGGTGTTGGTGGAGAACCGGGAGTGCACCAGCGCCAGGCGGGACGCGACGCGGGGATCGCGCAGGTCAGGGAAGTAGCGCGGCAGCTGTGGCGCGGTCAGCATCCCCTTGTAGACGATCGTGCGGCTCGAGAAGCTCGGCAGCGCCACGTCGGGTCCCGCCTCCCGCTCGATCAGCCGGCGGATGACGTACAGCTTGCGCTCGAACGCTCCCTGGTCATCGATCTCATCCGAGGCCTCGACGATCACCTGCCTGATGACGGGGGCCGACAGCCGGGCGGTCTCGCCCACGTAACGGTCGTCAACCGGGACGTCGCGCCACCAGATCGCCCGCTGTCCCTCGGCCCTGATCGTCTCCTCGATCAGCTGCTCCACGACCAGGCGGCGCTCCGGCTCGCTCGGCAGGTAGCAGACCCCGACCCCGTAGCGACCGGACCGCGGCAGCTCGACCCCGGCCACGGCGCCGCGGATGAAAGCATCCGGGATCTGCATCAGGATCCCAGCGCCGTCACCGGTATTGGGGTCAGCGCCCTCCGCGCCGCGATGCTCGAGGTTCTCCAGCGCGTCGAGCGCCTTCTCGACCACGGCATGGCTGGCTTCCCCCCACAGCTTGGCCACGAGCGCGATTCCGCACCCGTCATGCTCGTAGGAGGGGTTGTAGAGGCCGGTGGCTCCGGGCCGAGCGGTTCGGTACATGAAGTGCCTTATCGGGCGCGGGTGGTCAGGCGGTCAGGCACAGCGAGGCAGAGCTGGAAATCGTACCAGTGCTAGACCGTCATCGATGACCGTGGTGGGTCACCGGCTCCTCGCCGTGGGGGCGTGTGCGGCCGCCGTGGCGCTGGCCGGCTGCGGGGCTGGGAGCTCGACGACACCAGGCCCCACACCGTCGGCTCCCGCCGCGGTCTCAAATCAGAGCTCTGCGACCTCCGCGTCGCCGGCGACGTCGAGCGCCACCACCGAGAGCCAGAGCTCCCGCGCGACCTCCACCGGCTCGGGCGCGACCCATCCGCCTCGCCGTCACCGGCGGCCCGCCCGCCATCGGGGCGTGCGCTCACGCCGCACGACGCGGGTACCGCCGTCCACGCAGGGCAAGAAGCAGCGCACCCAAGCGAAGCTGCGGGGGCTCTGAGTCCCGCGGACGCCGGCCGGGGCTGTGGTGCCCGGCTAGGTCTTGGCCTTGGCCCGCGACCGGCTGGAGCTGCTCTTCGCCGAGCTCTTCTTGGCGGACCCCGAGCCACTCTTGGGAGCGGACTTCTTGGGCTCGGCCGGCGTGTCGTCACTGGCGCCCCGCACCTCGGCGAGGCTCGCCTCCAGAGCGGCCATCAGGTCCGGCGCGGGCGCGGTGTCCTCGGCCTCGGGCTGGACGGCGATCTCCTCGCCGGCGGCCTTGCGCTCGATCAGGTCCAGCACGCGCTCGCGGTACTCGTCGCGGAACTTGGTCGGATCGAAATCCGCCGACAGCGATTCGATCAGCTGCTGGGCCATCTTCAGCTCCCGATCCGTCGCCTCGGCCTCATCCACCGCATCGAGCTCGTCGAGCCGGTCCGAGGAGAGCACCTCGTCGCCGAACAGCATCGTCGACAGCGCCATCGCGTCGCCGGCCGGCCGCAGCGCGCAGAGCTGCTGCTTGGAGCGGATCACCACCCGTCCGATCGCCACCTTTCCCGCCTCGCGCATCGCCTCCAGCAGCAGCCGGTAGGCCTTCGCCCCCCCGGTGGTCGGCGCCAGATAGTAGGAATGGTCGTAGTAGATCGGATCGATCTCGGCGAGATCGACGAACTCCTCGATGTCGATCGTCTTCGTCGCCTTGGGGTCGAGCGCGTCGAGCTCCTCGGGCTCGATCAGCACGTAGCGGTCGGGACTCAGCTCGAAGCCCTTGACGATGTCCTCGTAGGGAACCTCGTCGCCGGTCGAGGAATCGACGCGCTTCTGCCGGATCCGAGCGCCCGTCTTGCTCGAGAGCTGGTGAAAGCGCACGCTCTTGGGAGAGGTGGCGCTGTAGAGCTTGATGGGGACGTTGACCAGCCCGAAGCTGATCGCGCCCGTCCAGATCGCGCGTGCCATTACCAGGTTTGTATAGCGAAGAGCCCGGCGGAGCAAGCCGTGAGCGCAGACTTGCCACGCATTTCAGCGACCCACCGCGGACATGTCGGGATAGCGATCGCCGTGCGCCGAGCCGACCGGAGCCGCCTCGTCGATCCGGCTCAGATCCTCCTCGTCCAGCGAGAGCTCGGAGGCCGCCACGTTCTGCTCCAGATAGGAGCGGCGCTTGGTGCCCGGGATCGGGACGACATCGTCACCTTGGGCCAGCACCCAGGCCAGCGCCAGCTGCCCCGGGGTGCAGTCCTTCTCGGCGGCGATCTCCCTGACTCGTTCGACCAGCTCCAGGTTGCGCTGGAAGTTCTCGCCCTGAAAGCGCGGGTTGTGGCGGCGGAAGTCGTCCTGGGCCAGATCGCCGGGGTCCTTGATCTCGCCGGTGAGAAAGCCCCGGCCGAGCGGGCTGTAGGCAACCAGACCGATGCCGAGCTCGCGCAGCGTCGCCAGCACCTCGTCCTCGGGGTCACGCGTCCACAGCGAGTACTCGCTCTGCAGCGCGCTGATGGGATGGGCGGCGTGGGCCCGCCGGATCGTCTCCGGCGAGGCTTCCGAGAGACCCAGGTAGCGGACCTTGCCGGCGTCGACGAGCTCGGCCATCGCGCCGACCGTCTCCTCGATCGGGACGTCCGGATCGACGCGGTGCTGGTAGTAGAGGTCGATGTGGTCGACGGCGAGGCGGCGCAGCGAGGCGTCGCAGGCCGCCAGCACATACTCCGGGCGCCCGTTGACGCCGCGGGCCCGGGGATCGTTCGGGTCACGGACGATCCCGAACTTGGTCGCCAGCACCACCTCCTCGCGCCGCGCGGCGATCGCTCGCCCCACGAGCTGCTCGTTGGTGTGAGGGCCGTAGACGTCCGAGGTGTCCAGCAGCGTGACCCCGAGGTCCAGCGCGCGGTGAATGGTCGCCACGGCCTCGCCCTCATCGGCGCTGCCGTAGAACTCTGACATGCCCATGCAGCCGAGCCCCTGAGCCGACACGATCAGGCCCTGCGTCCCTAGCGAGCGTTGCTCCATGACCGGCTCCAAGCCTAGACGACCTCACGGCCGCGCTCCCCGCAGCGTTTCATCGGGAGTGGCCCTACCCCCGTTTCAGCTCCTGCTCGACTCCCACGGGCGTGACGTGCACCGCTTTCTGATCGCGAGCGTCGGCCCGGTCGACGCCGACGACTGCTATCAGGAGACGTGGATGGCCGCTCTGCGGGCGTATCCGCGCTTGCGGGACGCCGCCAACCTCCGCAGCTGGATCCTCACCATCGCCCATCGCAAGGCGATCGACCATGTTCGCTCCCGTGCGCGCCGGGCGACGCTGATCGCCGACGTCACCGACGGGCGGACCGGGCCCCCGATGGACGAGGCCGCGCTCCTGACCGCCGGCGGCGTGTGGACTCAGGTCGCCACCCTGCCGGACAAGCAACGCACGGCGGTCGCGCTGCGCTTCCTGGCTGACGCCGACTACGCCGAGATCGGCGCGGTCATGCAGACCAGCCAGGAGGCCGCCCGGCGCAATGTCCACGAAGGCCTGAAGCGATTGCGAAAGGATTACCGACCATGACTCAGCTGCATTCGATCGAGCATCAGCTCCGGCATACCGAGCCGGCGGTGCGTTCCGATCCCCCGGACATCGCCGAGGTGGCCGGGGCCGCCGGGCTGCTGGACGTCGCCTACGCCCGGCTGGACTCGCCGCTCGGCCCCCTGCTGCTCGCCGCCACGCCGGCCGGGCTGGTGCGGATCGCCTACCTGGACAACGGCGAGGAGACGGCCGTCCTGGCGTCGCTCGCGGCCCGGGTGTCCCCCCGCGTGCTCGCCGCGCCACGCAAGCTCGATCGCCCCCGCCGCGAGCTCGATGAGTACTTCGGCGGCCGGCGCCGGCACTTCGATCTGGCGCTCGACTGGCGGCTGATGGGTGCGTTCGCCCGGCGCGTGCTGACGGCCACCGCTGCGATCCCGTACGGCTCGGTGCTGAGCTACCAGGAGGTGGCCGCGTTGGCGGGCAGCCCCCGAGGCTCGCGGGCCGCCGGTAATGCGCTGGGCTCCAATCCGCTGCCGATCGTCGTTCCCTGCCACCGGGTGCTGCGCTCCGGGGGCTCGCTCGGCGGCTACACCGGCGGGCTGGACCGCAAGCGGACGCTGCTGGCGATCGAGCACGGCCAGCTGCCTCTCGGCGCGTCCTGAGGCGGTTCGCGGGGTCCAACCCGATGCTGGGCATCTAACCGCACCTTTTGGGCGCTTAGATGCCCAGCATCGGGTTCCCGGGCCCGGTTCGTGTGAGATATGTCACACCCTGGGTCGTGTCTGTGTGAGCATGTTCGGTGACGCCACCCATTCCCGGCGAGGAGACGGCCAGCGTGGGACGTGATCTGAGACAGCAACTGCCACCGGGCCCCGGCGCGCCGGCGGCGCTGCAGCTACTCGGGACCTGGAAGCGCCCCACGGCGACTCTCGAGAGGCTGCGCCGCTACGGCAAGCGCGTCACCGTCCGGCTGCCGTTTCAGCCGCCGATGGTGATCCTGTCGGACCCCGACGCCATCAAGGAGCTGTTCACGGCGCCGGCCGATCTCGTGCATCCGGGTGAAGGAGCGCGCATTCTGGCGCCGATCATCGGTCGCAATTCGGTCATCCTGCTCGACGAGGGCCCCCATATGGAGCAGCGTCGGCTGCTGCTGCCCGCCTTTCACGGCGAGCGGATGCGCAGCCTGGCCGGGGTGATGACCGAGATCGCCGACCGCGAGGTGCAGAGCTGGCCGCGCGACGAGGCCACCGCGCTTCACCCGCGGCTGCAACGCCTGACCCTCGAGATCATCCTGCGGGCGGTGTTCGGACTCGGCAGCGGCGCTCGGCTGGAGCGTCTGCGTGACCTGCTGGCCGGAGTCCTCGCGTTCGGCGAGAGCCCGTTGTCGGTCCTGCCGGCGGTGCAGCGCTTCGCGCGCTGGACCCCGACCCAGCGCCGGTTCGCTCGCCTCATGCGTGACACCGATGAGCTGGTGTTCGCTTGGATCGCCGAGCGGCGAGCCGCGGCGGATCCGGAGGCCGGCGACGACATCCTCGCGACCCTGATCGCGGCCCGCCACGAGGACGGGTCGCCGATGTCAGCCCAGGAGATCCGCGACGAGCTGATCACCACCCTGGTCGCGGGCCACGAGACGACCGCCTCCCAGCTGGCCTGGGCGTTCGAGCGCCTGGCGCGAGAGCCCGTGGCGCAGGCGCGCCTCACCGCCGAGCTCGATGGCGGCGAGGGCGACGAATACCTGACCGCGACGATCAACGAGATCCTACGGCTGCGACCGGTGCTGCCCAACGCCGAGCCGCGCCAGACTATGGCCCCGGTGGAGATCGGCGGCTTCCGCTATCCGGCCGGGGTCCTGCTGCTCGCCAGCGCCTACCTCGTCCATCACGACCCCGACCTGTACGAGCAGCCCCATGAGTTTCGCCCCGAGCGCTTCCTGGCGACGCCACCCGGGACCTACACCTGGATCCCGTTCGGAGGCGGCCGGCGACGCTGCCTCGGCGCGAGCTTCGCGATCGCGGAGATGAAGATCGTGCTGCGCGCTGTCCTGACGCGCTGCAGCCTGGCGCCCGTCGGTGAGCGGCCCGAGACGACGCGGCGTCGCAGCATCACCTTCAGCCCGGCGCGGGAGGCGACGGTGGTGCTCCACGAGCGCCGGCCGACCATGCTTCCGGGGCCGCCCGCCCCGGAGCGCGCCGCGCTCGCCGGCATCTGACCAGCAGGCGTGCCGATCGGTGACGCCGGGTAGCCACCGGTAATGGACTTCATGGGCCCGGTCCGCCGCTTCGACGACTACCAGCAGCGCCACCGATGGCTCGCGATCCCGATGGCGGTGGTCAAGAAGTTCGGCGACGATCAGGCCGGAAGCCTGGCCGCCCTGATCGCGTACTACGCGTTCTTCTCGCTGTTCCCCCTGCTGCTGGTATTCGTGACGATCCTCGGCTTCGTCCTGCAAGGGGATACCAGCGCACAGAAATCAATCGAGGGCTCGGCCCTGAGTCAGTTTCCGATCGTCGGCAGCCAAATCAAAGTGGGGGGCCTGCACGGCAGCGGTCTGGCCCTGGTCATCGGTCTCGTGACATCGCTGCTGGCCGGTCTCGGCGTGACCCAGGCGGGCCAGAACGCCTTTGACCGCGTATGGGCCGTGCCGTTCAAGGACCGGCCCAACTTCGTTCAGTCCCGGCTGCGCGGGCTGGCCCTGCTCGGTTCGCTCGGGCTTCTGTTCGTGCTCGCCACAGTGGCCTCCGGCGCTGTGTCCAGCGGCCTCGGCGGCGGCGTGCTGGTCCGGATCGCGGGCATCGTGATCTCGCTGCTGCTGAACTTCGGGCTGTTCTTCGCCGCCTTCCGGCTGATGACCGCCGGCGACGTGCCGACCCGGGATCTGCGCACCGGGGTCATCGTGGCCGGGATCATGTGGGAGGTCCTGCAGCTGGTCGGCGGGTACTACATCAACCACGTCTTCAAGCACAACACCAGCACCTACGGCACGTTCGGGCTGGTCATCGCGCTCCTGGTATGGCTGCACCTCGGGGCCCAGATGACCCTGTATTCGGCCGAGGTCAACGTGGTGGTCAGTCGCAAGCTGTGGCCGCGCAGCATGTTCGGACCACCGAGCGAGCCGGCCGACAAGGAGACGCTCACCGCGCTGGCCAAGGTCGAGGAACGCTCCGAGGATCAGCAGGTCGAGGTCGAGTTCAAGCCGAGCACGCCCACCGCCCACCCGGACTGATCAGCCTCCTTGCGCAACGGGGTCGCGACCACGACTAGAACAGCCGGTCGGGCGACTCCCGCCGGGTCAGCTCCAGCGGCCACGAGCACAACCCGCCCTCGGCCGGACAGCCTCGGCACAGCGCACGGTGGGGGATCTGAGCGACCGCGAACTCGCGCCGGCTGACGCCGCCCGTGAGCCGCTCCAGCTCGGCCTCGAGCGCGGGGGCGTCCGCACTCGTGTACGTGACGGCGGCCGGCTCCTGAGGGCGCTCGAGGAAGCAGTGCGCGATCTCGACCTGCTCGGCCCCGGCCCGCAGGGCGGCGAGTCCGTAGACCAGGCGCTGGGTGGCGTAGGCCTCGCGCACCACGGCCGAGGGGTCCGCTCCCTGCAGCCGGTCGCTCTTGTAGTCGACCACCAGCATGCGTTGGCCGGGCTCACGGGCGAGCACGTCGATCGCGCCGGTCACCAGCATCCCGCCGGCCAACAAGAAGCTGAACCGCTCCTCCCGGCGAGGGTCGGGGGATCGGCCCAGCCGGGCGCACAGGTCGCTTCCGGCAAAGGCCGCCACCGCCGCTGCCAGCTCCTCGGCCTCGGCGACCCCGGGCGCTGAGACGCCGAGCTGCGCGGCCACAGCGTCGATCTCGTCGGGTCCAGGAGGGACCGGACGCCGGAAGTCCAGCCGCTCGAGCAGGGCATGGATCAACACCCCGCGCTCGGTCGCCGCGCGGAAGGGCGCGCCGGCGGAGGGCGTTTGCTCGGAGTCCGCGGGTTCCGTCTGGTCGGCGGTCGGGGGGAGCCCGAGCACCCGTTCGGCGTAGAAGCGGTAGCCGCACCGGGCGTATTCGCCCAGCGTCGAGTAGCTCAGGGCGGCCACCGGCGGGGCGACCGGGGGCTGGTCTGCGGCGGACAGAACCGGGCGTGCGATGGGGGGCTCGACCGCGGGCGCGTCGCGAGCGGCCCCAGGGGTCGCCTCCCCGACCGCCGTCGGAGCCGCCGCCCCCGCGTCCGGGGCGCCGGTCACCTCGGCCGGATCGGCGATCCGCAGCCGGATCGCGACCCCGTCGCGGACCACCACCCCTCCCCCTTCGGCGACCCGTTCGCCGAGCTCGGGTATCAGCGCCGGCGCGATCCACGCGATCGGGCCCCCGCCCGTGGCCCCACCTTCGGTCCAACCCTCGAGCTTGGCCGCCCCGCTCAGCAACAGCCGCTCCTTCGCCCGCGTCATGGCCACGTAGAACAAGCGCCGCTCCTCGCTCTCCTCGGCCCGCTGCTGCTCGTCCCCGATCTGCTTGAAGCACCACGCCGGCTCGCGCCCGCCGACCCCGGCCCGCGCCAGGCGGATCCCGAGCCGGCCGTCGGAGGTGACGCGCAGCAGCTCGCCAGGGCGGCGCGGCGAGCGACCGAGGTCGGCGACGCACACGATCTCGAATTCAAGACCCTTGGCGCGGTGGATGGTCATCAGCCGCACGGCGTCGAGCCCCTCCCCCTCGATCGGGGCCTCGCTCTCCCGTGAGTCGGCGGCCCGGCCCGCCTCGCGCTCGCCCACCAGCGCCAGGAAGCCGCGCAGGTCAGGTCCGTGCTCGCTCTCGTGCTCGCGGCTCAGCCGCATCAGCTTGCGGACGTTCGCCAGCCGGCGCCGGCCGCCCGGCATGGCCAGCATCGCGAGGTCGTACCCGCTCTGCTGCAGCGCGGCGTCGATCAGGTCCTCGATCCCGCACCGCGAGCAGCGCCGGCGCTCGGCGGCAAACCACGACGCGAACGCCCCCAACCGCGCTCGATCGCCCGCCGGCACGGGATCAAGCGCACCGCGCGGATCACGCAGCACCCACCACGGGTCCCGACCCGAGGCACGCGCGGCGGCGGCGAGCACCACCAGCGTGTCGAGCGAGACCCCGACCAGGGGCGAGGCCAGGACGGTGTAAAGGGACTCCTCCTGCCGCGGGTTGGCCACCGTGCGCAGGTAGGCGACGAGGTCGACGACCTGCGGATGTGACCAGTACCCACGCCCACCGATCACATAGGTCGGCAGGCCTCGCGCCTCCAGCGCACGCTCGTAGGCCCGCATGTCGGTGGTGGCGCGGGTCAGCACGACGACGTCCCCCGCCGCCGCACCGGCCTGCACGAGTTCGGCGACGCGTCCGGCCAGCGCCCGTGCCTCGGCCAGGCGCCACGGCGAGGCGATGCCCTCCAGTGCCCAGTCAGCGCCCTTGTCGACCACCAGCAGCTCCACCCGAGGGTCATCGGCCGTGGTCGCAGGCGCATCCTGGCGCCCAGCGCGCAGCGGCTTGAATCGCTCTCCGAGCTCGACCGCGAAGGCCAGATTCAGCGCCCGCAGGATCTCCGGGCGGGAACGAAAATTGGTCTGCAGCGTCAGGCGCGCGCCGATCGCCGCCAGCCGCTCACCGCGCCGCTCGAACAGCTCCACATCGGCATGCCGAAAGCCGTAGATCGACTGCTGGGCATCGCCGACCGTGAACAGGTTCTGATCGGCGATCGACTCGATCAGCTCCAGCTGGACACGATTGGTGTCCTGGAACTCGTCCACCATGATCCGCTCAAAGCGTTCGGCGTAGCGGTCGCGTAGCTCCACGTCGGTCCGTAGCAGCTCACGCGTGAGCAGCTCGAGATCCTCGAAGTCAAGCCCCGAGACCGCTCGTTTGCGTGCGGTGTAACTGGTTCCGTACAGCTCCAGCAGCGAGTCGAGAAGCTCCCGGACCGGCCCGGCGGCGCGGGCGGCACAGGCGGAACGGAAAGCCTCCAGAGCGTCCCGGTAGGCGACGCACGCATCGGTGGCGAGCGCGGCTCCGTTGCCGCTGGGCAGCCGCAGGCGCCAGAGCTCCCCCGGCCACAGGTCCTGCTCGCCGGCCAGCGTCAGGCATCGCTGCACCCGTTCCAGCGCCTGCCTGACGCGCGTGCCCGGCGCCGGGACCGCGCCGAGCTCGCCGGCCAGGACGGCGGCGGCATCGGCGAGCCGGCGCCCCGGGTCCGTCTCGTCCGGCGGCGGAGCCGCGGGCAGCCGCGGGTGGAGCTCTCCGCCGCTGCGCAGCTGCGCGTAGGTGGCCAGCACGGCCGCCCGCAGAGGCCCCGCGCCATAGTCGGCGATCAGCTCGACGGCGCGGCTCTCGCGGCGCGCCAGCTCGGTCAGCGCGTCATCGAACGCGGCCGTGGCGAGGGGGTCGGATTGGGGGCGGTCGAGCACCACGAAGTTCGGGTCGAGCCCGGCGGTGAGCGCATGGACGCGCAGCACGCGAGCACAGAAGCCGTGGATCGTCGAGATGAACGCGCCCTCCGTCGCGCGGGCCGCATCGGCGGCACCGAGCTCGCGCAGCCGCAGCCGGATCCGATCTCGCAGCTCGGCGGCCGCCTTGTCGGTGAACGTGATCGTGAGGATCGACGACACGTCGATCCCGTCGTCGAGCACGGCCCGGACGAAGCGCTCGACCAGCACCGAGGTCTTGCCGCTGCCCGCGCCGGCGTCGAGCAGCAGGTCGCCCTCGCGGCGCTCGATCGCGCGCAGCTGCTCGTCGGTCCAGTCCGGCCCGCCGAAGACGGCGAACTCCTGCGACTCACCTGATTCGGGCAGCGTGATCACTGGCTGCGGCAGATCCCCGGATAGGCGCAGCCGTCACGCGAACAGGTCTGCGGGCACGGCGTCAGACCGCCTCGGCGCAGTGCCGACGCGAGCGCGACGGCCCGCTCGGCGGCGTCATCGAGCTCGGCCGTGAGCTCCGCCGGCTCCCGCGCGTCGTTGCCGAACACGCCGGTGCCGACGTCAACGCCGGTGACGAACATGCCGCGCGGCCGGAGGTCGTCGCCGCGCAGGGACTGATAGAAGCCGCCGACCGGCTCGCGGTGCAGGAGCTCGCGGACCACCAGCATGTAGAGCGCCACCTGAAGCCGCCGGTCAAGGCTCCAGCGCGCCCCCTGGTGCTCGGGTCGCGCCGCGCCGCTCTTGTAGTCCCGGACGATCGCCTGACCCTCGGGGTTGACGTCGACCCGGTCGATCATCCCGCGCACGAGCACCGGCTCGGGCCCCGTGCCGAGCTGCAGCGCAGGCAGCGCCGGCGGCTCGGCGTCACCCTCCTCGGGGAACCCGAATCGGAGCTCGACCGCCAGCGGGCGCCAGCGATCACCGCTCTGTGCCTCGTGGTCCAGGTAGCGGCGCAGGTCGGCCTCGATCGTGCGCAGCGCCGCCGCCCGCACCACGTCGGGCCGTCCCGGGGCGAGCCGCGGGCCCGCGGCCGGGCCGAGCTCACGCAGGAGCTCGTCGAGGATCACCCGCGCCGGCTCGAGCGATGTGTCGCTGATCGGGCCGCCTAGCCGGCGCAGGAGCCGCTCCAACACCTCGTGCATGAGGTTCCCGCGAGCAATCGGCTCGGACTGGGGCTCCAGGGCCTCGGGCTGCAGCTCGCGCTCCACGAACCACCGCATCGGGCAGTCGCCGTAGGTCTCAAGCGCGCCGGCGGACAGGATCCGGGTGTGACGGACGTGGCCGAGCGCCAGCTCGCCGAGCCAGCGCTCGGGAACCGGATCCTCCCCGGCCGAGGGCGCTCCCGCGGCGGCCAGCGAGCGCTCCAGCTCCCGTGGCGTCGGCGCGCGGGCCGCGGGCCAGACGACGTCGCCCAGCAGGCGGCGCTCGCGGCGCTGAGGCCAGTCCTCCACCAGCAGCTCGGACACGTCGGCCAAAAACGGCGAGGGCAGCGCGAGGTTTCCCTCCTCGTCGGAGCTGCGGTAGCTGAGCACGATGCGCTCGGTGGCGCGCGAGACGGCGGCGTAGAACAGGTAGCGCTCGCGCGCGAGCCCATCCTCGTGCGGCGCGAGGCGCAACCCCGAGCAGGCGGCCAGCTCCCGCCGGCGCTCGTCGGACAGGAACGGCTCAGAGCGCGCGGGCAGCGGAAACGCGCCCTCCTGCAGACCGCAGACGAACACCACGCGGAAGCGCCGAGCCCGGATCTCCAGCGGCTCGGCCAGCAGCACCTCCCCGGGAGCCTCGCCGACGGGAGTCCGCACCGAAAGTCCCCGGAGCAGCTCGATCAACTCGGCGCCGGTCGGCGCCAGCCCGAGCTCCGCCACCTCCCGGTGGGCGTGCACCAGCGCGGCGAGAGCTTGCGCGTCGAGGGCCTCCGCTGGGTCCAGCTCCGCCGCCTCGCCGCGGTGGGGGGCCGCGAACAGCGATCGGGCCAGGTCGCAGAGCTCGAGCCACGGATCGGCCGCCACCCGGACCGAGTCGAGCTCGGGCAGGACCCAATCCAGCCGCTCACGGGCCTGCGCGAAGGTCGTCAGCCCGTCGCGCATGACCTCGGCCTCGAGTCCGTCGGCGATCTCCGGATGCTGCAGGCGACCGGGCGCGCGCAGGTAGTCGATCAGGTCCTGCGCGGTGCTGTCGTGGTCGGGCAACAGCGCGCAGCGGGCGGCAGCGATCACCGACCGTCCCAGCGGCGTGTGCCCGAACGGCAGCTCGCGTCCGCTGGCCACGGGAATCCCGTACTGCGCGAACACCCGCTCCAGCAGCGCCGTGACGCGTCCCAGCGACCGGTACACCACGACGATCTCCTCACCCGGTACGCCGGCGCGGCGCAGTTCGAGGATGCTGGCGGCCACCAGCTCGGCCTCGGCGCGCTCCCCGCCGGACTCGAGCAGCGCCACCGCCGAGCCGGGATCGATCCGGACCGGATCAGGCTCGAACAGGGACCGCTCGAGGTGGTGCAGGGCGGCCCGCGAGACCGGCGCATAGTGCTCGTCGAGCGCGGGCAGCGCCTGCACCCGCTGAGCGATCGGGCGAAGCTCCTCCACCGCCTGGGCCCGGGCCACCAGCGCCTCACGCCCCGGCTCGTAGGTCAGCGAGACCATCACCTCGGCCCCCACCACCCGTGACAGCGTCTCGACGGCATCGCGCTCGAGCGCGGTCAGATCGTCGAAGCCGTAGAAGAACACCGCATCGGTCCCCCACCGGGCGGCGTTCGCGCGCAGGGCATCGAGCGCTCGCCAGGCGTATAGCTCGCGGTCCACGCGATCGATCCGCTCGAGCTCGCGAGCGTAATCGCCGTACACGCGAGCCACGTCGCCGGCGTAGGAGCGCCGGCGCTCGTCCCCGGCGGCCCAGCTGCGCAGCGCGGCCGCGAAGCGCTGCGGCGTGGCGAGCTCGCGCTGCAGCTCGGCGATCAGCTCTCCAGCCGCGCTGACGAAGCCCGCACCGTCGGCCGAGGGGCCGAGCGAATCCAGCCTCGCCGCCGCCAGCGACCGCGCCAGGACCCGCTCACGTTGCAGGTCTGACAGGCGGCGGCCGGGATACCCGGCCCGGCCGGCGATCTCGCGCGCCAGGCCGGAGAACGTGAGCACCGTGCCCAGCACGGCACCGGTCTCGGCGAGCTCGCGGGCGTAATGCCGCGCGTCGAGCGCCGTCGGGACCACCAGCAGCGCCCCCCGGCGCGCCGCCGCCGCGTACGCGCCCAGGACCGCTCCGGCCTTGGCGGAGTTGGCGGGTCCGAGCACGAGCGTCAGCGGCATCGCCCTATGGTGGCGTCCGCCGATGACGGAGCCGCTGAGCGCCGCGGATCAGGCGGCCGCGGGCTGCTGCTGGTCGCCCGTCGAGCCCGCCGCGGCGACCGCCGGCTCGGTATCGGCGGAGTCGGACTCGGGAGGCTGGGCGCCGGAACCACCGGCTTCACCGGCGGTGCCCGCCCAGGGCTCGTCGAACTCCACGCGCCACTTGCCCTCTTCGTTCTGCATCAGCGCCAGCCGGGCGCGGAAGCTCTTGCCCGAGCGGCCCTTGAAGCCCGTGACCGCCTTCTCGGTGCGTCCGGTCTTGATCAGCTCGCGGGCGACCACGAGCGGCAGCTGCTTGCCCGCCTTGGACTTCCAGATCACGAACCCGCAGCCCGGATCGGTGCGCGACCAGCACGAGTATCCCTTGCGGTTCTCGACGATGTCGTGGCGGCAGATCGGGCACGGGCCGAGGTTGGCCCGCGGGATGCGAACGTCCTTGAGCGTCTGGTCCAGCTGACCGACGGTCGACTCGGTGAACTTGACGATGTCGCCCATGAACGCCTCGCGCGAGTCCTGACCGGTCTCGATCTTGGCCAGCCGGGCCTCCCAGTCTCCGGTCAGACCCGGCGAGGTGAGCGGGTGCTCGGCCAGCAGCCGGATCACGTTCAGCCCCTTCTCGGTCACCACCAGCGCCCGCGCGTCACGCTCGATGTAACCGACCGCGAGCAGCCGCTCGATGATCGCCGCGCGGGTCGCCGGGGTCCCGATCCCGGAGTCCTTCATCGCCTCGCGCAGCTCCTCCTCTTCGACGAGCTTGCCGGCGGTCTCCATCGCGCCCAGGAGGGCTCCCTCGGTGTAGCGCCGCGGCGGCTTGGTCTCCTTCTCCTCGGACCCGATCTCGGTCACCGCCACCGTCTCGTCGCGAACCAGCTTGGGCAGCTGCTGCTCGCGGTCCTCGTCGTCCTCGCCGCGGTCGCTCTCGGTCAGCTCTCCGTAGACGCCGCGCCAGCCGGGCACCAGCATCACCTTGCCGCGGGTCCTGAACACATGCGCGGCGACGGTGGTCTCGATGCGGGTGTTCTCGAACACCGCCTCGGGATGGAACACGGCCAGGAAGCGGCGTACCACCAGGTCGTAGATCCGCTGGTCGTCGCTGTTCATCCTCTCGACCGGGTGAGCCTCGGCGCGCGTCGGGATGATCGCGTGGTGGTCGGTCACCTTCGCGTCGTCGACGACCCGCCCGAGGGGCAGCACGTCGAGTCCGAGCACGTACCGCGAGGCCTGGGCGTATTCGCTGCGCTCACCGACCAGCTGGGCGATCGGCTTGATCTCAGCGACCATGTCTCCGGTCAGATACCGCGAGTTGGTGCGCGGATAGGTGAGCGCCTTGTGCTCCTCGTACAACCGCTGCGCGGCGGCGAGCGTGCGACGCGCGGAGAAGCTGTATCGGCTGTTGGCGTCCCGCTGCAGCGAGGTCAGGTCGTACAGCAGCGGCGGGCGCTCCTTGCGCTCGGTCTTCTCGAGCTTGGTGATCGTCCCCGTCTGCCCCTCGACCGCGGAGACCACGGCGCGCGCCTGCGCAGCGGTCTTCAACCGAGGGTCGGCGCCCTGGTAGTAGCGGCCCTGGTAGGGCCGAGGACGATCCTTGACGGGGTCGAAGTCGGCGTCGACGATCCAGTAGGGCTCGGGCTTGAACGCCCGGATCTCCTCCTCGCGGCGGGCCAGGATCGCCAGCGTGGGAGTCTGCACGCGGCCGAGCGAGACGGCGCCGTCGAACGACGAGCGCAGACGGATGGTGGCGGCCCGGGTGGCGTTCATGCCGACGATCCAGTCGGCCTCCGAGCGGGAGCGGGCGGCCGCCTCCAGGGGGGCGAGCTCGGCCGCGGGGCGCAGCTCGGCGAACGCCGCCTCGATCGCGCTCTTGGTCATCGAGTTCAGCCATAACCGCTTGACCGGCTTACGTGAGCCGGACTTCTCATACAGGTAGGCGAAGATCAGCTCGCCCTCCCGTCCGGCGTCGCAGGCGTTGATGACCAGGTCGATGTCGTCACGCGCGAGCTGGTGCTTGACCACGTTCATCTGCTTCTTGGAGCGCTCGTCGCGGACCACCAGCTTGAAGCGCTCGGGCACGATCGGCAGGTCGGCCATCCGCCATTTCTTGAACTTGTCGTCGTACTCGTCGGGGTCGGCGAGCTGGACCAGGTGCCCGACGGCCCACGTGACGACGTGCTCGGGCCCTTCCAGAAAGCCCTCGCCCTTGGTGAACGAGCCCGGAAGCACGCGCACGAGATCGCGACCGACGGACGGCTTCTCGGCGATTACAAGTGTCTTCGACATCGGTTTGGCAGGGTAGCGCTCCGAGCAAGCGCCGCCCGAGCGAATCCGCCCACGGCGTCCACCCCGGGGCACCAATCGATGATCTAGACCTGGCGCAGCCGCCCGGCCCGCTGCAGGACCAAGGGGAGACTGAGCGCCTGACCGGCGCGTTCCGCCGCGTCGACCAGCGTCTGGGCCTCGGGGCCGGGGCCCAAGGCGCACGCGTAGTCCAGCTGTGCGTGGGCGAGCTGGACGGGCGCGTTGAGCGCCGTGTTGGCCTGGATGGCGTGCTGGAGATGCCTGACCGCGTCATCCCGCTGGCCGGTGGTGGTGGCCAGCCGGCCGAGGTACCGTGACGCCGCGCCGTGGCAGACGGCCCCCAGGCCGATCACCACATTGGCGCCCTGGTAGGGCAGCAACAGGTCGTACAGCAGCTGCGCCCGCTCGCGGTCGCCCAGCTCGGTGGCGACGTCGGCCAGCACCGTGATCGTGATCATCCAGTCGCCGTCCTGGGGGATGTCGGCGAAGTTCGATGACGCCAGCAGGTCCAGCTCATTGCGCGCCGGCACGAGCCGACCGGTCTCGCACAGCAGATCCGCCAGCGCCGCGCGCCACGCGGGACGGTCGGGGTTCTGCGCGATCATGCCGCGGGCCGCCTCTTCGAGCTCGCTCATCCTCCCCTGCTCCCGGCGGATCGCCAGCAGCTGCGCCGCGTAGTACTGCGGAGCGGTCACGCCCTCGCTGCGGATGCCGGAGTTGAGCGCTTCGGAGGCAAGCACCTCGGCCCGCTCGAGCTGTCCGCTCAGCAGCGCGCGCATGGCCCGCCACACGGCCGCGTTCCACAGGTACAGCGGCTGCCTGAGCTTCTGCGCCCCGGCGGTGAAGGCCTCGATCTGGGCATCGACGGCGGCGGGCTCGCCGTGCTCGAGCAGGTCAACGATCAACCACGCGTGCCCCTGCAGGGTGAGCTCGGTGTCGCCCGCCTCGCGCGCCGCGCGCAGCAGCTCGGTCGAATCAGCCAGACGGCGGCTCAGGTGCACGGGATCCCAGTAGGCGCGCCGGCGCGCGGCGGCGGCCAGCGCCGTCGCCTCGGGGTCGCGCAGCTCGATGGCCACCTGGGTGGCCTCCTCACTGAGCGGCTTCATCTCCTCCCGCCGGGAGGAGAAGTACAGCGCCCCGCACAGCCGGGCCAGGAGCCGGACCCGCGTCACGTCGCGCTCCTCGGCGGTCATGGCGAGGGCCTGCTCGAGCAGCCCGATCAACTCCTCGTCGACGACCCCGGGGGGCTGGATGTACCGCCGCGAGGCGCCGACCGCGGCGCGAGCCAGGCCGGCGCTGTCGCCGAGCTGGGCGGCCAGCGCGGCGGCCTCGCGAAACACCGGCCACGCGCGAGGTCGCTCGCCGCTGCGGACCTGCGCCTCCCCGAGCGCCAGCAGCAGGCCCAGACGCCGCTCCCGGGCATCCGGGTCCAGCCGCGTGAGCACCTCGAGCGCCCGCGCGTAGTGATCGGCGGCCTCCTCGTGGGCGAGCATCACCGTGGCCTGTTCGCCGGCCAGCCGGGCGTAGCGGATCGCGCGCTCGGCGTCCTGCGGCTCGGCGGCGCGGGTGAAATGGTGAGCCAGCGCGCTGAGATGGCGCTCGGCGCCGGCCTCCTCCAGGGCCACGCCGACGCGGCGGTGCAGCCGCGCGCGGCGCGTGCCCGACATGCTCTCGTAGAGCGTCTCCCGAATCAGCGCGTGAGAGAATCCGTACCGCCCCGGCTCCAGCGGGGACTCGGCCACCAGCCCGGCCCCCAAGACCTCCTCCAGAGAGGCCAGGAAGCGGTCCTCACCGCAGCCGAGGATGCGCTCGAGCAGGACTGCATCGAAGTCGCGGCCCATCACCGCCGCCACGCGCAGCCATTCCACGGCGGCCTCGCGGAACTGGGCCAGCCGCCGTGAGATCACCTCCTTGACGTCGTCGGGCAGGCCGAACCGCTGCAGATCTCGGGCCGCAGCCTGGTGGAACTCCACGCCCGAATCGGTCAGGTGGCGGACGATCTCCTCCAGAAAGAACGGATTGCCCTCGGTCTCGGCGTACAGGGCCTGCAAGAAGCCCAGCGACGGGCCCCGCTCGCCCGGGCCCACCCGGCCGATCCTCGACCCCACCAGCTCAATGGCATCGTGTTCGGACAGGCCGACGATGTCCATCTGGCGCATCAGCCGGTCCCGGCGCAACCCGGCCAGCGCGGCCTCGAAGCCCTCATGCCATCGCTCGGTGGCGCGGTAGGCCCCCAGCACGGACAGTTGCGCCGTCTGCGCCGCGCGGGACAGGTGACGTAACAACAACAGCGACGGCCGGTCAGCCCAGTGCAGGTCGTCGAGGATCACCAGCACCGGTGAGCCGGCGGAGAGCTCGCCGAGCAGGCCGGCGACCGCCTCGAACAACCGGTAGCGCTCGGTGTCCGATTCACCCGCGTCGATCGGCGGTAGCTCGGGCACCCGCCGGCGCAGCTCCGGCAGCAGGCGCGCGAGCTCGGCCCCGTGCTCACGCGCTGTGGCGCGAAGCTCCTCCAAGGGGGCCTCCGCGACGTAATGGCCGAGTGCCTCCAGGAACGGCTGAAACGGCACCAGCGTCTCCTCGGGGGCGCGGCCGGCGAGCACCAGGGTGCCGGCGTCGTGCGCACGCCGGGCGGTCTCGGCCAGCAGTCTGGTCTTGCCGATCCCCGGATCGCCGCTGAGCATGAGCACTCGCTCGCCACGACCCTCGTCCGTGTCGTCGCGATCGACCAGCGCCAGCCACCGCTCGATCGCGGTGAGCTCCTTCACGCGGCCGATCAGGGGGCCCGCCGCGCGCGCCCTGAGGTCGGCCTGCAGCGTGATCGCCGGGCCGGTGCGTTCGCGGATCGCGGCCGGCACGCCGAGCGGGTGCAGCAGGCGCTGGTGGGCCGCGATCGCGTCCGGCGACGGGGCGGTCCCGAGCTCGTTGCGCAGCAAGATGCGGAGGCGGTCGAAGACGCGCAGGCCCTCGGCAATGTTGCCCTGCGCCTCGAGCGCCTGCATCAGCAGCACATAGCCCGACTCGCGATAGGGCTCGGCCTCGATCAGCGCCCGGGCGGCACGCTCCACCGACCCCACCTGCGCGGCCCCCAGATTCAGCCCCGCGCGTCCGATCACCTCGAGCGCGCGCGAGCGGATGTCGGCGAGCTCGCGCCGCTGAGGCTCCAGCCAGGTGGCCTGGGCCCCGGGGAGCAGGCCCCGGCCGGCGATGTTGAGCGGCACCTGAGCGATCGCCCACGCGCTGCGGGGATCCCCGCGCTCCAGCGCCTGCCCGGCCCGAACGACCTCCCCGGCGGCCGCCTCGATGTCGACCCAGGCCGGCTCGGGCAGCTCGAGCATCAGCTCGTCGCGTCCCACGAGCACCGTCGATCCGAGCGCGGAGCGCAGCCGCGACAGCAGCGTCCGTAACGCCGCATCCTGCGAACGCGGGGCGTTTTCCGGCCACAGCGCTCCAATCAGCTCCTCGCGGCCGACCACTCGCCGCCGACTCAGTACGAGGTAGGCGAGCAGCAGCGGAACCTGCTTGCCACGCAGCGCGGCCGCCAGCTCAACGCCGTCGAGTTGCACCGACAGGCGTCCGCAGAGCTGGATTCGAGACCGTTCACTCGAGTTGGCCACCTCTGGCAACGTTCCGGAAACGTATCGCTAACGCGTCTTCGCCACTGTGCCGACCGTGGTCACCGGGGCCACGAGCGTCGGATCAAGCGAAGCGCTGGGACCGGCGCTTCGTTTATCGACCGGCCGCGACGTTCACCGAACGATGACTCCCATCAACGAGCAAGCCAATCGGATCGCCTACTGCGAGTGCGGGGCGCGACTCGCCGGGAATTCCGAGCAGGAGCTGTTCGACGCGGCACAACAACACCTCGCACATCACCACCCGCAGCTCTTGGGGGCGCTTGGGCTCGACGTGGTTCAGCAGATGGCCGAGGGACGTCCGGGGGCACTGAACGCCTGAGGCGGGCGGCGCCGCAGACCGCCGCCCGCCCCAGCGTCAGCTTGTGCAGCGCCTCGTACCGATCACAGCTGTGCGACCGCTGGCCCGGTGAAGCTGTGCTCGCACCAGAGCGTCCGGGATCGCAAACCCGCCGGGGCGGGCCGTCCCGGTGAGCGCCGCGAACACGGTCGCCACGACTTTGCCACCGGCGTCCACCATCGGACCGCCCGAGTTGCCGGGGCGCACGATCCCGCGGACCGGAACGATGCTCCGCAGCACCGGGCCTGCCCCGTACGCGTCCTCGGTGCTGACGACGCTCGCGGCTCCGATCCGGCCCGGCTCAGCGTCGTAGCCACCGTCGAGCGGATAGCCGAGAATCGCCGCACCGGTGCCGGGCCGAGGATCGGCGGCCAGCCGCAGCGGCGCCAGGCCCAGGCCGGGCACCCGCAGCACGGCGATGTCGTCGTGAGCGTCGAACGCCAGCACCTCGGCCGGAAAGCCCCGTCCGACTCCGCCGACCTGCACCTCGGTGTCGCGCTCGCCCGCCACCACGTGGGCATTGGTGACCACGGTGTCAGGCGCGGCGACCCAGCCACTGCCCTCGATGCCCAACCCGCAGGCGGTCCCGAACACCCTGACCACGCTGTGGCGGGCGGAGCGGACGGCCGGAGCAGTGAGGATCGCCCGGCTGGGGGGCGCCACGTCGGCGGCGGGACCGCGCACCGACGGAAGCGGATCGAACCGGGCCAGCGCGTTGAGGATCGGGCCGGAGGGCGGCAGCAGCTGGTCGAGCTCGGTCAGGATCGCCGAGCGCTGAATGTCGGCGCGCAGCGGCTGCGACGCCGAGGACTGCAGCGCCACGGCGCCGACGATCCAGGCGATGCCAAGGCCAACGCAAGCCGTCAGTGCCGCGCCGAGCAGTCCGTCGATGGTCCTCAGGCCCGGCAGGCGCATGGCGGAGCGAACCCGCGTGCCGAGCCCCTCCAGCCCGCTCGCGAGCACGCCGCCCGCGAGCAGCGCGCCGACCAACCCGAACAGCGGCGCGTAGGGGGAGCGGGAGCCGTCGCTGAGCACCAGCGGCGCCAGGCGCGTGCCGATGAACGCCCCGACGGTGAACCCGAGCAGCGACAGGACGCCGACGATGAAGCCCTGCAGGTAGCCGTAGACGGCCAGCAGAACCGTGAATCCCACGATTACCCAGTCCAGGACCGTCATCGTCGCAAGAGTAGTCCGACCCCGCCCAATCTCCACATCTTCTACCGTTCCGGGGTGAGGTGTTAGACGGCGGCGTTATCGTCGCGCGCAGACCGCGACCAGCGCGCAGGAGGCTGCGCCGTCGGCGGCTGCTCAAACGAGCGGTCCCGATCGGCGGTTTGGCGATCGTAGCGTTCGCGGCGGGAGCGGTGCTGGCCAGCCAGGCGGGCGACGCCGAGCGCCAGACGGTAACCAATTACGTCGCGGCGTGGCAGCACGGCGACATCGCCCGGATGTATTCGCTGCTGGACGCGTCCTCCCGCCGGAACGTCTCTGAGGCCAGGTTCGCCGACGAGCTGCGGGGCACCGCGGACCTCGCGACGATGACATCGCTCAAGCCGCAGTCGGTGGGCGGTCTGAACGGCCGGACCATCGCCGTGCGCATGGTCGTGCACACCAGGCTGTGGGGAAAGCTGCACGAGACACTCGAGGTGCGGCTGGCGGGCAGAGGCTCGACCGCGCGCATCCATCTGTCGCGCTCGCTGCTGTTCCCGGGCCTTCGGCCGGGCGAGCGGCTGGGCCGGCGCATGGCACTGGCGTCGCGGGGCACGCTGTTGGCCAGCGACGGGACCCCGCTGGCCCAGGGACCCGGGCGCAGCTCGCCGATTCCCGACGTCGCCGGACAGATCGTCGGCACGCTCGGCCCGGTCCCCAGCGACGAGGCGAGCATCTACACGAGCCAGGGCTATCCGTCCGACGCCAAGGTCGGCCAGGACGGACTCGAGCGGATCTTCGAGCGCAAGCTCGCCGGTACGCCCGGCGGCCGGCTGCTGGCCGGCCGTCGCGTGCTCGCGACCGCCGCGCCCGTGCCGGGGGCCACGGTGACCACGACCATCTCCCCCTCGCTCGAGCGCGCGGCGGTCTCCGCGATGGTTGGCCGGTACGCTGGGATCGCGGTCATGAATCCCCGCACCGGGGGCCTGCTGGCGCTCGCCGGGATCGCCTTTTCGGCGCTGCAGCCGCCGGGGTCGACGATGAAGATCATCACCACCACGGGCGCCCTGGAGGCGGGCATCGCCACCCCCGCGACGAGCTTCCCGATCGCGACCGAGGCCACGATCGACGGGTTCGCGCTCCAGAATGCGGGCGGCGAGTCGTGCGGCGGCACGCTGCTGAACGCGTTCGCCGTGTCCTGCAACTCCGTGTTCGCGCCGCTGGGAGCGAAGCTCGGGGCCGCTCGGCTGGTGCGGATCGCCGACAAGTTCGGCTTCAACCAGCCGTCGTCGATCCCCGGCGCGGCGGAGAGCACGATTCCGCCGACGAGCCTGGACAGCGACCTCGCGGTCGGATCCTCGGCGATCGGGCAGGGGCTGGTGCAGACGACGCCGCTGGAGATGACCGACGTGGCCGCCACGATCGCGATGGGCGGCCGGCGTCCGATCCCGACCCTGCTGGCCCATCAGCGGCCGCGGTTCGTCCGTGTCGCCAGCGGGCATGTGGCGCATGAGGTGGAGCAGATGATGGTCGCCGTAGTGGAGTCCGGTACCGGCACCGCGGCCCAGATCCCGGGCGTGACCGTCGCCGGCAAGACCGGCACCGCCGAGCTCAGGAACACGTCCGCGCCCGGGGCCAGCACGGCCCAGAACACCGACGCCTGGTTCGTCGGCTACGCCCCCGTCGGCCATCCCCGCTTCGTCGTCGGCGCGCTGTTCCCCAATCAGGGGGCCGGCGGCGCCGCGGCAGCTCCGCCGGTGCACGACATCCTCGCCAGCGCCCTGGGTAAGTGAAGCGCTAGGGAGAGCGGTAGGCGGCGGCGACCACGCTGGGGTTCAAGGTCCCCTGGGTCCACACCGCCAACGCATCGCGGCCGGGGCCGAACCCAACCGTCAGATCAAGCGCGAAGATGGTGCTCGAGAGCACCCGCGCGGCACCGAATCCGCCCCGGCGAGCCGAGCCGGTCACAGCGACGGGGTGGCCGGAGCGGATCCACCCGGTCAGGATCTGGCCGCGGGGCCCGACGGTGAGCGCCGGGCTCTGCCCGGCGTCGACCGAGCCCAGCGAGGTGCCGGCGCCGAAGGTGGCGCTGGACCCGCGCACCGTCACGTGGACGCCGCAGCTCCCGTTCTGCGCACAGGTCTGCCAGGAGACGGCCTGATCGCCGGCGGCATCGGCGGCGATCGTCACCCCGGAGGCAGGCGGTCCGGCCGCGGACAGACGGCGGACCCCGGGGTGAGTCGCGACGTCCGCGGCCCTCACCTCCGAGTGGAAGTTGCCGCCGCGGTCATACCAGCTCTCGACCCAGGCCGCCGTCGCGCCGGCGCCGCGGCGCGCGAGGCTCAGCTCATCGATCCGGTGCCCGGCCGGGACCGTGAGCAGCGTGCGCACCCGGCGCGGCGCGCCCGAGCGGTAACCGATCGCGTAGCTGATCGAGCGCGGCGTCGCGGCCCCCGCGAGCCCGGTGGCCGAGGTCCACGCGACGATCGTGCTCTCGCCGCCGAGCCATGCCGCCGCGAGCGATTCCGGCATCGCGTCGGAACCGGTCAGCCGGCGGGTGGCGGCGAACCGATCCCCGCGGGAGGACTGACTGACCCAGACTCCGCGCTGCGTCGCCACCGCCGCCAGCAGCCGTCCGTCACCCAGCGTCAGCAGCCGGCCGAAGCTGGCCCCGGCCAGACCGCCGATCAGGGTACGGGGCCGCTGCAGGACACCTCCGGCGCTCAGCGTGATTGCCTGGGCGCTGCTGCAGCAGTCCTGGTTGGCGGGGCCGGCGCCGGTCAGCAGCTCGAGCGCCCGGCCGTCGAAGCTGAGAGCGAGGATCTCCCTGGCGCCGGCGATCGCGCGCGGCGCGGCAACCGAACCTGCGGCCGTTCGGGAGCCCAGGTAGGCCTGGGAATCCCCCGGGGTGTCGACGTCCTGGACGCCGAATGCCGCCGCGGCGCTGCCCCCGGGGGAGAAGGCGAGCTGCGGCGGCGCGAGATCCAGCGATCCCGGCTGGCTGAACTCAAATGGCCCGCTCCAGCCGGCCTGCGCCGCCGGCGCCAATACCGCTAGGGCGAGCACGGCCAGGAACGCCGCTAGAGCCCGCGGCCTCGCCACCGGTCCGCTCCCCGCTAGAGGTCGAGGGAAATCGACGCCAGCTGCTGGTTGCTGGAGCCGAGGATCTCGAGCGTCAGGGGTCGGTTGGCGTAGGCGGAGGTGTTGAGCCTGAACAGCAGCAACTGCCCCTGGGTCGGTCCGTTGCTGGCAACCGTGTCGGGACCCGGCTCGGTGTCGTTGGGCGCCAGCGCTTGCGGGGCCCACGCGAACGGGTTCAGGCTCGGGTTGAGCTTGATCGGGTGGTACTTGTTGCCCTGGGTATCGAGGATCACGAAGTTACCGGTCGTGGTCTGCGTCTTGGAGGTCTGGTTCTTGGCCCACAGGAAGACGCCGTACCACGTCTGGGAGGCGGTCGGGCCCGGGGTGCCGAACGGCAGGCCCTTGACGTACTGGGAATCCTCGGCGGCGTACGGGTTGAGCACACGGGAGATCTGCAGCTGGTAGGTCACCGGTCCAGCGTCCACATAGGCGCCGTTGTTGTTGGCACTGGCGACGGTCGGATGCGGTTCCCGGTTGCCGCAGGCGGCGAGCCCGAGCGCGAGCGCCAGCCCGCAGAGGATGGTCCGAGGAAGTCTGGCCGTCACGGCTGCGCAGTCTAACTGCCGAGAAGCTCAGGCGGCCTCGACCGAGACCCGCTTGCCCCGGCCGCGGTTCTCTTCGAGAATCGTCCGCAGCCGACGCATCGCCTTGGCGGCCTGGCGCCGGCTGCGCGAGCGTCCGCCGAGCGTTTCCAGCAGCTTGTCCGACAGTTGAGACGGCACCGTCTCGAGCGTGTACTGGACCTTGGTGCTGCCGCCCGGCCCCGGCGAAAGCGTGTAGGTGGCGAGCATCCGGATCCGGTTGTACTTGCCGCCGCGCCCGCGCTCGACGATCCGGAACGGTGGCTGCAGCTCGGCGAACGTCATGTCCGCCCACGAGAAGCGGTTGAACGGCGCCTTGATGCGGAACCGGGCCCCGGCACCGGTCCCGTACGGGTCGACCCGGGTGAGGTGCCAGTCCACCCGGTAGTGGTCGGAGAACTCGGCGTGATTGGAGATGTCCGCGAGGTACTCGAACACCTGCTCTCGCGGCTTGGAGATGGTCGTCGTGACGGTGAACGGCTCCACGATCGCCATCTTAGTGCCGGGTACCGCGGCTAGGCAGCGGCTCGCTGGTCGGTGATCTTCATGGTGTGCCCGAATTCGGGCCCGTGGACGACCCGGGATTGCACCGGCGTCGAGCGCTGGCGCTCACGACACAGCTCGCAGGCGATCGTGCCCGACTCGTACACGTAGACCCGCTCGCCCACGAGCGGGGTGCGGTGACAGCAGGTGCAGCGCTCAGAACCGGCGAGACGCTCGTCAAGCCCTCGCCTCAGGAGCGCCAGCTCCAGGTCGAGCATGTCTCGCAAGGACGCCGTCATTGACGCCTTAGTTCGATTCTGGTCCCCCCGTTCCTTCCGCCGCGAGCGGTCCCGGCCGGGCAAGCTTCACGCTTGCGGAAGGTTTAGCTTCGCTTTCTGGTGGAGGCTATGATTTCGTTAAGATCCCAACCCCAGCTCCCTGAGACCCGGACGCGGAGCTGCCACAACCCGTAGCGAGGAGACGGCGAGTGAAAGCCTGGATGTCGGGCAATGTCGCGGGAACGGGCACGTTCCGCTGCACCGAATGCGATTTTCCGGTGTCCCTGGACGCCGCCGATGAACTTCCGACCTGCCCCGGTTGCGGCGGCACCGAGTTCGTCCGAGCCTCCCTGTTCACGACTGCCCAGAACGCGGTCGTGGAGGCCGTTCCCGAAGTCGAGGATCAGGCCTGGCTGGGCGAGCTGCGGGCCGGCCTTGACGAGCCCGGTCAGTACGTCGCCTTCCGCTCCGACGACGACGTCGTCTCCTACGCGCTGCAGCGCGAGTGGACGCGTATCGGTCGCAGCCTGGCGGCGGACATCCGCTTCGACGACCCCACCGTCTCGCGCCGTCACGCCCTGATCGTGCGCCAGCCCGACGGACTGCGGGTGCTGGACGACCGCAGCCTGAACGGCGTGTTCGTCAACGGCGAGCGCGTGGAGTGGAGCACACTGGCTGATGGCGACGAGATCGTGATCGGCCGCCATCACCTGCATTTCATCGACGTCCCGGTGATCTCGGGGATGCGCTACGGGCAGCCGGCGGAGCCCGGCGCGGGCGCCTCGAACAGCTGAAGCCGCCCTGTCCGCCGGGCCATGGCGCGAGTCGCCCTCGCTCGCCTATAGTCCGCGCCGCATGTCGATCACGATCTCGGTTCTCTCCCAGAAGGGCGGCACCGGCAAGACCACCGCTGTCCGCACCCTGACCGACGTCTTTCGCCGCGTCGAGCTGTCGGTGCTGGCGGTCGATCTGGACCCGCAGGGCAACCTGTCGGACTATCTCGATGTCGATCCGGAGGCCTCCCCCACGATCGGCGACATCCTCACCGGGCGCGCCAAGGCCGCCGAGGCGATCCACGACGGGATCATCCCGGCCAATCTCGGGCTCGCCGAGGCGGAGCTCGCGCTGGGCGGAAAGATGGGTCGCGAGCTCACCCTCAAGAAGGCGCTGCGCCAGGTCGGCGGCGATTACGACCTGGTCCTGATCGATTGCCCCCCGGCGCTCGGCCTGCTGACCGTCAACGCGCTCGTGGCCTCGGACTACGCGCTGCTCTCGGCCGAGGCGCAGTACTTCGCGCTGCAGGGTGTCGAGCAGGCACTGGAGGTGATCGAGCTGGCGCGAGACAGCCTCAACCCGGACCTGGAGTGGCTCGGCGTGGTGCTCAACATCGCCGACATGCGCACCCGCCACTCCCGGGAGGCGTTCGATTCGCTGCGCGAGCATTTCGGCGACAAGCTGATCGACACCACCATCCGGGCCTCGATCGCCTATGCGGAGTCCGCCGAGCGGGCGCTCTCGATCCTCGACTACCGGCCCGACCTCGGCTCCGACTACCTCGAGGTCGCCGACGAGCTGCTCAAGCGCCTCGGCCTGGACAGCGCCCGCCGGCGTCTGGCGTCGCTGCGGGCCGGCACGCCCTCACCGACGCAGGCGGCCAAGAGCTAGCGAGCTCCGGGGGCGGGACCGGCGACCGATCCGGCGCTATCGCCTCGACGATCGCGCGGGGGGGCGACCGGATCCGGCGGCGGTCAGTGGCGCCCTACCTAGAGCTCCCGGACGTCCGCGCCCTGGGACTCGAACGGGGCGCGGAGCACGGTCGCCCACCCACGGGTGGCCTCAACCAATCGCTGCACCAATACTCCGGTCTGCTCGTAGTGGCACCAGAACAGCACCGTCGGCCCGGCGCCCGAAATCGTCGCTCCGAGCGCCCCCAGGGCGCCGGCCCGCTCGAGTAGCCCGGCTGACCGCGGGTACAGGGAGGCGCGGTAGGGCTGGTGCAGCCGATCGCGCAGCCCCGCCGAGATCAGCTCCCAGTCGCCGCGGGCCAGGCCGAGGGTGAGCATCGACGCACACGCGACGTTGAACGCCGCGTCCGCCAGCGGAACGTCAGCCGGCAGCGCCGCCCGGGCCCGTTCGGTCCTCACCGCCTCGGAGGGCACCACCAGCACCGCCTCGAGGCCCATGGGGGGGTCAAAGCGGTGCGCGGTGGGGCCGTCGCAGATCACGAACCCGCCCTCCAGCGCCGCCGCGACGTTGTCAGGGTGCCCCTCGAGCTCGACCGCATGGGCGCGCACATCGGCGTCGAGCTCGAACAGGTGATCGGCGGCCATCAACCCGGCCAGGCTGGCCGCGGCGCTCGACCCGAGGCCGCCACTGAGCGGAATCTGCGACGAGATCCGGAACTCGAAGTCGTCGGCTGGATGCAGGCGCTCGAACGCCCGCACGACGAGGTTGTCGCGGCCGAGCGGGACATCGATCGAGCTGTGCACCGCAAACGACCCCGTCTCCACCACCTCGAGCTCGAGGTAGAGGGCCAGCGCGGCGGCCATCACGTCAAATCCGGGCCCGAGGTTCGCCGACGACGCCGGCACGCGGACGACGCGCCGGCGCTCCAGCGTCATCCCAGCACCGCGCGCTCAAGCGGGGCGAGCTCCGCGTCACAGGCGAGGACCGAGCCGGCCTGGGTCAGCGCTGTGTCGGGATCCTTGAGACCGTGCCCCGTGAGCACGCAGGCCACCCGCTGCGCGTCCGCCGCGCCGTGCGCCAGCAATCCGGCGACGCTGGCCGCCGAGGCGGGCTCGCAGAAGATCCCCTCGGTCGAGGCCAGCAGGCGGTAGGCGGCCAGGATCTGCGCGTCGGTGACCGAGCGCACCGCACCGCCGGAGGCGACCATCGCGGCCATGGCGTCCTCCCAGCGGGCCGGATTGCCGATCCGGATCGCGCTGGCCACCGT
Organism: uncultured Solirubrobacterales bacterium; assembly: GCA_963792735.1. GTDB lineage: Bacteria > Actinomycetota > Thermoleophilia > Solirubrobacterales > Solirubrobacteraceae > Palsa-465. The sequence goes on from CAWBXK010000004.1 coordinate 399,429, forward strand.
CTCGGGATGCTCGACCGGAGCCCCCAGCACCAGCGGGGCGGCCCCCGCGGCCTGGAAACCGAGCAGTCGCGGCCGGCGCCCGAGCTCGTCGAAGCCGCGCCAGTAGGCGGTGATGTTCCCGGCGTTGCCGACCGGGATGCAGAGCGCGTCGAGGTCGCCATCCAGCGCCTCCACCACCTCGAATGCCGCCGTCTTCTGGCCCTGGATGCGGAACTCGTTGACCGAGTTCACGAGCGCGATCGGGTGCGCCGCGGTCAGCTGGCGCACCAGCGCCAGGGCGGCGTCGAAATTGCCCCGCAGCGCGATCACCCTGGCCCCGTGCATCAGCGCCTGAGCGAGCTTGCCAGTCGCGATCTTCCCCTCGGGCACGATCACCGCGCAGCGCAGACCGGCCCGCGCCGCGTACGCGGCCGCCGAGGCCGCCGTGTTCCCGGTCGAGGCACAGACGATCGCCTCGGCGCCCTCCCGCACGGCCGCCGACACCGCGCAGGTCATCCCACGGTCCTTGAACGAGCCGGTGGGGTTGAGCCCCTCGAGCTTGCACCACACCTCGGCCCCCACCCGCTCTGACAGCGCCGGAGCGTGCACCAGCGGCGTGGAGCCCTCGCCCAGCGACACGACGGGATCGTCCTCGGCGAACGGGAGGCGGTCGCGGTAGCGTTCGATCAGTCCAGCCATCGGGCCGGAGCATGCCAGAGTGACGCCGGGCTCAGGCGACCTCGAGCACGACCTTGCCGGTCGCCCCGCGCTCGTCCAGCAGCGTGAGCGCATCGGCCACGCGCTCAAGCGGATACCGCGCCCCGACCACCGGCGCGACGAAGCCGGCCTTGATCAGCTCGTCGATCGCGGCGCCGATCTCGACGGTGCGCTCGGGCTTTGAGAGCACCGAGCCGCCCCAGCCGGCGCCGATCACCTCGGTGTTGTTGAGCAGCAGGCGGTTGACCCTGATCTCGGGGATCGAGCCCGCGGTGAACCCGACGACCACCACACGCCCTCCCTCCCGCAAGGAGCGCAGGCTGTCGGTGAAGCGATCACCGCCAACCGGGTCCACCACCACGTCGACCCCGCCCCCGGAGAGCTCCTTGGCCTCGTCCTTCCACGGTCCGTCCGAGCGCACGACCTCGTCCGCGCCCGCGTCCCGGGCCACGCGCTCCTTGTCGTCGGTCGAAACCACGGCAATCGTCCTGGCGCCGAGGGCCTTGGCCACCTGCAGGGTCGCGGTTCCCACACCGCCGGCGGCGCCGTGGACGAGCACCGTCTCGCCCGCCACGAGACGCCCGCGCTGCTTCAGCGCGAAGTACGCGGTGTGGTAGTTGAGCACCAGGCCGGCACCCTGGGCGAAGTCCAGCGCCTCGGGCAGCTTGAACGTGAAGTAGCTCGGCGCCACCACCACCTCGGCGAACCCGCCGAGCATGCAGAACGCCGCGACCCGGTCACCGGGTCCGACGGCGGCGTCCGCGGGGGCCGAGCGGACCACCCCGCCGACCTCGCTGCCGGGTACGAACGGCAGTGGCGGCTTGACCTGATACTCGCCCCGCGTCTGCAGCACCTCGGGAAACGAGACCCCGGCGGCGCGAACGTCGATCACCACGCCGCTGCCCGGGGTGAGCGGGTGCGAGGGATCGGGCTCGGGCAGGTCGGCCGGCGCCAGCGCCGACGCCGGACCGGTCAGCTCGGTTATCTGCATCGCCCTCATCGCGGGCGGATCCTATAGGCCGCCACGCGCCTAACCGAACTCCTCTTCGATCACCCGAATGGCCCGCGGCGGCGCGCGCATGATCTCGAGCCCCGCGATCAGCTCCATCGCCGCGGCGAAGCGCGACTCGAGCACCGGGTGCACGACCATCACCAGCCGCGCCTGGTCACGCATCCCCTTCTGGACGACCGACTTGACCGACACATCCTGGAGCGCGAGGACCTGGGCCACGGCCGCGAGCACCCCCGGCTCGTCGGCCACCTCGAGGTGCAGGTAGAAGGACGACACGACGTCCTGCACGAACTCGAGCCGCTCGGTGGCCGGCGGCGTCGAAGCGGGCGGGATCATGGCGCTGATCACATCGCCGAGCACCGCGCTGGCGGTCTGAGGCCCTCCCGCGCCGGGTCCGGACATGGTGATCTCGGTGATCGCCTCGGACTCGACCGTCACCGCGTTGAAGGGGCCGTTGACCGAGGCGAGTGGATGCCCCGGATACAGGAAGGCGGGATACACCCGCACCGAAAGCGCGTCACCGATCCGCTCGGCGGTCCCGATCAGCTTCAGGCCCAGTCCGAGGTCGCGCGCGTACTCCAGGTCGTCGGGCTGGATCTGCTCGATCCCTTCATAGCGGACCTGGTCGATGTGGACCGGCGTCTCAAAGGCCAGCCGGGCGATGATCGCCATCTTGGCGGCAGCGTCACGCCCGTCGACGTCGTCGGACGGGTCGGCCTCGGCGTACCCGAGCCGTTGCGCCTCCCCCAGCGCCTCGCCGAACGTCGCGCCGGTCCGTGCCATCTCGGTGAGGATGAAATTGGTCGTCCCGTTGACGATTCCGTGCACCCGGTCGATCGTGGCGCCGGCGAGCGACTCCTGCAGCACCCGGATAACCGGAACGACGCCGGCCACCGAGCCTTCGAAGCGAAGCTGGACCCCCCGTGAGCGAGCCTCCTCCCACAGCTCCTCGCCGTGGTGTGAGAGCAGCTGCTTGTTGGCGGTGACCACGTGACGACCGGCCCGCATGGCTCGCAGCAGGTAGTCCCGGGCCGGATCGATGCCGCCGATCAGCTCCACGATCAGATCGGACCGATCGAGGAGCTCCTCAAACGAGCCCTGGCTGCGCGTCAGCACCCCGGAGAGCTCAGGGCGCAGCCCGGTGATCCGCTGGATCCGGTCCGCGCGCTTGGGCAGCAGCTCCGCGAACGCGCTGCCGACGGTGCCGTGGCCGAGCAGCCCGACCCGGAAGGTGCCGTCAGCGCCGCTCACCGGCCCGCCGCGCTCATCGAGTGCCGACGCTTTCGACGTCCCGGCTCACCAGGTCGGCGTAGGTCTCGCGCCGAACCACCACGCGGGCCTCGCCGTCGCGGCAGAAGATCACCGGCGGTCTTGGCACGCCGTTGTAGTTGTTGGCCAGCGAGTAGCCATAGGCGCCGGTCACCGGGGTGACCACCACGTCTCCGGAGACCGGATCGGGCAGCGCGAGGTCCCGTACCAGCACGTCGCCGGACTCGCAGTGCTTGCCGGCGAGGTGGCAGCGTTCGCCGCCTCGCGCGAGCGGACGGTCGGCGATCAGCGCTTCGTAGCGGGAGTCGTAGAGCATCGGGCGCAGGTTGTCGGACATACCACCGTCGACCGCGACCCAGGTGGAGACGTTGTGCTTGACGGTCTGCACCGTGTACAGCGTGACGGTCGAATTGGCCACCAGCGCCCGGCCGGGCTCCAGCAGCAACCGCTTGTCGGGGCCGAGCTCGGCGTGGCAGGTGTCGACGATCGATTCGACCCAGCGCTCCGGGCGGGGCGGATGCTGGTCGGCGGTGTAGGCGGCGCCCAGGCCACCGCCGAGGTTGTACACGGGAAAATCGCCCAGAGTCGCCACCGCCGCGACCGCGGCGCGGAATGGCTCGAGCTCGAACAGCTGCGATCCGATGTGGGCGTGAAGACCCACCAGCTCCAGCGAGCGGCTGTGGCGCAGTCGCTCGATCGCCGCTCGCGCCGGCCCCATCGAGAAGCCGAACTTGGAGTCGGCTTGGCCGGTGGAGATCTTGTGGTGGGTGTCGCCGGCGACATCCGGCGTGATCCGGATCAGGACCTCCTGGCGGCGGGGGGGCGGGAGCAGCTCGGTGGCGATCTGCTCCAGGCGCTCGAGCTCATCGAAGGAATCGACCACGATATGGCCGACTCCGGCCTGCAGCGCCTCACGCAGCTCGGTGGCGGATTTCGCATTTCCGTGCATGTAGGTCCGACGGGGATCAAAGCCCGCGCCGAGCGCGAGCGCGAGCTCCCCACCGGACGCGACGTCGCACGCGAGCCCCTCCTGCGCCAACACGCGATAGACCGCCGTGCACGGGAACGCCTTGGAAGCGAACAGCACGTCGAAATCGCGGTGACGCGCCGCCAGGGCGTCGACGAACGCCCGCGCCCGGGCGCGGAGATCGTCCTCGACGACGATGTAGGCGGGCGTCCCGAACTCGCGCGCGAGCTCGACCGCGTCGCACCCGCCGAGCTCCAGGCGCCCGCGAGCATTGACCCGCGTGCCCAGCGGATAGACGTGCGAGAGCTCTGCGGCGGTGGCGGTCACGAGCCACACGATATGGTGGACGGACGCGCACCGTCACCCCGCTGCTCCCGGCCGAGACCGGCACCCATCACGGCTTGGCCTACAGCCTCTGGCTGGCCCCGGACCCGGCCCGCCGCCGACGCGGCGGTGTGGTGGTCCTCCACGGGGCGGGTTCCTGCAAGGAGAGCCACCACGACTTCGCGCGGGCCACGGTCGCTCTCGGCCTGGCGGCGGTGGTGTTCGATCAGCGCGGACACGGGGACAGCGACGGCCCGATGGATGGCCGCGCCCTCGACGACGTCATCGCGATGGCGTCGGTGCTGCGCGCGGCGCTCGGCGATCACGCCGCCCCGATCGCGCTGCGTGGCTCCAGCATGGGCGGCTACCTGGCGATCCTCGCCGCCGAGCGGGCCCGTGCCGCCGCGGTCGTGGCGATCTGCCCCGCGTCGGCGGATGGGCTGCGACGCGGACTGAACGAGGGCACGCTGCGGTTCGCCGCCGATGTCGCCGCCCTGTCGGCCCTCCTCGAGGCGCACGAGCTCGAGCCCGCGGTGCGCGGCCTGACGGCCCCCCTGCTGCTGCTGCACGCCGAAGGCGACGAGCAGGTGCCGGTGGCGCATTCACGCGAGCTTGCCGCCATCGTGCGCTCGCCCGGGAGCCGGCTGATCGCCGTCCCCGGCGGTCACCACCGCTCGATCCAGCACGACGATGATCTGCAGGCGGTCAGTCTGCGCTTCGTCGAGCAGGCGATGGACCTGCGTCGCCGGCGCGCGAGCTGACCGGGCCATCCGATTAGCGGAAGTCATCGCTGCGCTTCAGACCGCGCTTACCCGGTCTGGCAAGATTCATGTGTATGCCTGCCCCCAGAACGTTCGGCCGCGACCGAGGCCTTCAGACCCGGATGCTGGTGACACTGTTCCTGCTCGGGTTCGTCTACGCCGTGCTGGTGGCGGTCCTGATCGCCGCCGGAGCGGGAGCGATCGCGATCGCGGTCATCGCCGGCCTGCTGTTCCTGGTCCAGTACTTCACCTCGGACAAGATCGCGCTCTACTCGATGGGCGCGCGCGAGGTGACGCCCCAGCAGGCGCCCGACCTACACGCCACGATCGAGCGTCTGTGCATCCAGGCCAACCTGCCCAAGCCACGGGTGGCGATCGCCGACACACCCATGCCAAATGCGTTTGCGGTCGGGCGGTCGCCCAGCCACGCGACGGTCTGCGCGACGACCGGCCTGCTGCGGCTGCTCTCGCCGGCCGAACTCGAGGGCGTGCTCGCCCACGAGCTGACCCACGTCCAGAATCGCGACGTGCTGGTGATGACGATCGCCAGCTTCTTCGCCTCGGTGGCCTCGTTCATCGTGCAGATGGGCTTCTGGTTCGGCGGCGCCTTCGGCGGCGACGACGACGACAACGGTCCGGGCTTCATCGTGGTGGTCCTGGTGGCGGGTGTGGTGTACGTGCTGTCGTTCATCCTGCTGCAGGCGCTCTCGCGCTATCGCGAGTTCGCCGCCGACCGAGGCTCGGCGATCATCACCGGGCGGCCGAGCGCGCTGAGCTCAGCGCTGCTCAAGATCAGCGGCACGATGGATCAGATCCCTCAGCGTGACATGCGCGCCTCCAGTGAGCTGGCGGCCTTCTACATCTTCCCGCCCAAGGTGAAGCAGAGCGTCACGAACCTGTTCTCGACCCATCCGCCGCTCGAGGCCCGTCTGGCCGCGCTGGCCCGGCTGGAATCGCAGCTCCAAGGAACGGCCTAGCCACAGCGATGGGCTTTCTGGATGTGCTCACCGGCAAGCGCAAGCTCGCCAAGCCCGCCCCAGATCGCCTGTTCGCGATAACCACCGCCTACGTGACCCTCGAGACCAGTCTCGAGATCACCTCCCGCGGCAGCGCCGCGATCGTCTTCCAGACCCTGGCCACCGCCGACTTCACGACGATCGTGCGGGACATGGAGGAGGTCGTCCGAGCGACCGCGGGGGACAGCGGGACGACTGTGGACACCTCGGAGGACGCCTACGGGTTCAGCTGGCTGATCCTGCGAGGCAAGAGCTTCGACGACCTCGTCGTCGGCATCAACGCAGTCAGCAGCGCCCTGGAGGCGGGCGGATATGGCGAGCGCCTCCTCTGCGCCGTGTTCGCATTGCAGGACTCCCGCGCGCGCGCGCTGTACGTGATCTACAACTTCAAACGTGGGACCTTCTATCCCTTCGTCCCCGCCGGTGGAGATCAACAGCGCGACAACGAGCGCGAACTGGTCCTCAAGGCGCAGTTGAGTGGCGAGCTGCCGATCGAGCCCGAGCTGTCACGCTGGTTCCCCCTCTGGGGCATCCCGATCTGACCCGGTAACGCAACTTGGGCGCCCCTGGGCGGTTGGTGTAGAGCAACTGCGCCCTACACCACGACCATCTGCGAGTATCCCCGCCCATGACACCTTCCGCTGCCTCGAGAATCGCCGCCGTGCTTCGGCCGAGCCGCCTCCGGACCCCCCTCGTCGCCCTAGCCGCGATGCTGGGTGCGTTTGTCTTCAGTCCCGCCAGCGCGCTGGCTGATTTTCAGCTCGGGCTGTACGACCCGCTGCTTGGATTGGCATCAACCAACCCGCAATCGCCGGTCGCCTACGGGGTGTTCAATCAGGTTGCGGCGTCGACGGTTCGCATCCAGCTGCAGTGGAAAGTGGTCGCTCCGGTCGTGCTCCCAGCCGGCTTTGATCCGACCAACCCGGCCGATCCTCATTACCGGTGGACCGGGATCGACGCTGCCGTCCGCGCCGCTGCGCAGCACGGGGCGAGGCCGCTGGTGGACATCTATGGCGCGCCGGCTTGGGCCCAGCCCGCCGGGGCCCCGCCCACGCTGCCGGCCGGGGTTGCGTGGAATCCAGACGCGAACCAATACGGCGCTTTCGCGCTCGCCCTCGCCCGCCGGTACAGCGGCCAGTTCCCCGACCCCCTCAACCCCGGCACCAATCTGCCGAGGGTCAAGCTCTGGGAGATCTGGAACGAGGAGAACGCCAACGTCTTCTACCTCGCGGCGCCCGACCTGGTCGGGGAATACCGATCGCTCCTGAATGCCGCCTATTCGTCGATCAAGTCGGTCCACTCCGACAGCGTGGTCGCCATCGGCGGCCTGTCTCCGGTGTTCGTTAACGGTGAGGTGGTCGCCCCGCTGCAGTTCGCCGCCTCGCTGATGTGCCTGCGGCGCGTGCACACCCACTATGTGCGCTCCCACCCCTGCCCGGTCAAAGCGCACTTTGACGTGTTGGCGGTTCATCCCTATGCGCTGGCGGTGACTCCAACCAAACACGCATACCACTACGACGACACGCTGGTCGCCGACATGGGCAAGGTCCGGACCCTGCTCACCGCCGCCAAGAAGCTCCACAGCGTGTCGCCCAACATCGACCACCCCCTGTGGGTGACCGAGTGGGAATGGTATTCCAACCCGCCGGTGCCGTCGCTCGGCGATCCGCCCAATCTGGCGGCTCGTTACACGGCATGGTCGATGTACGAGTTCTGGCGTACCGGGACGAGCCTGGTCACCTGGTACGACCTCTTCCCCCTGGCCTCTGGGGCCCCGATCTCGCCACTGGTCGACGTGCCGGGCCAACCGAGCCTCAAGCAGGAGGCGTTCGGATTTCCGGTGATCGCGGTCGTCAAGCGCCACGGCTACGTCTGGGGACGCGCTCCGGTCAAGCACAGGGTCAAGGTCTTCGTCCAGCATCTGGTCAAGGGTCGCTGGCGCTCGGTTGGCTCCGTACGTACGAAATCGGACGGCGTGTTTCAGCTGAGCTTCAAGGCGCGCGGCAACGGCTTCTACCGGGCCAAGATCAGGCACGGAGGGATCAGCCTCCCGTACAACTCGCGTTCGATCCCGGCCAGGCAGACTCACCCCTTCAGCAACGTCGGCTGACCGCCTGGCGGGCTCATGGCGCCGGCTCACATGAGAGCCGGCGCACCGCCCATCGTGCTCAATGGCCGGGTGGCCGCCCGGCCGACGGTGACCGGCGTGGAGCGATGGGCAATCGAGCTGTCCACGAGACTGACGGCTCGCCGCCCGGCCCGCTACGTGACGCTCACGCCTCCGCCGCGGGCCAGCAGCGGGGCCGCCGGTCACGCCTGGGAGCAGTTCGCGCTGCCGGCCCGGGCCGCGCAACTGCGAGCGCCGCTGATCTTCTCCCCGGCCAACCTGTGCCCTCTCCTGTGGCCCAACAACGTCGTCCTGATCCACGACGCGGCGCCGTTTCGCGAGCCCGGCTCATATTCACGCCTGTACGGCTCCTGGCATCGCCGGCTGGGCGCCGAGTGCGCCCGCCGCGCCGTCGCCGTCCTCACCGTCTCAGAGTTCTCCAAACGGGAGCTGGTCGACCTGCTGGCCCTGCGCCCTGAGGCGGTGCGTGTGCTCCCGGGCGGGGTGGGCGCCCAGTTTCGACCGGACGCCGATCACGAGCGCGTGGCTGCCAAGCTCGGCCTGCGCCGGCCCTACGTCCTGACGGTCGGAACGGCGGACCGGCGAAAGAACCTGATCGCCCTGCAGGAGGCCTCGCGCCGGCTGCAGCGGCTCGGCATCGACCTGGTCAGAGCCGGCGATGCACGGCCGCACTTCGCGCACACCGATTCGTTGCCGGGCCTGCGGTCGGTCGGCTACGTCGACGAGACGGACCTGCCAGGCCTGTACGCGGGCGCCGCCGCGTTCGTGCTCCCATCCTTGTACGAGGGCCTGGGGCTGCCCTGCCTGGAGGCGATGGCCTCCGGCGTCCCGGTTGTGGCGGCCAACCGGGCCGCGCTCCCGGAGACGTGCGGCGACGCGGCGCTGCTCGTCGATCCCGATGACCCCGACGCAATCGCCCACGCGGTCGGGTCGGCCGTGACCGACGAGAAGCTACGGGCAACGCTGCGGGCGGCGGGGTTGCGACGGACCGCGGGCAGGACGTGGGACGAGGCGTCCGCCACCTTGGACGAGATGTTGGATAGCCTGGCGAGCCGCTGAGCGACGGCTGCAGCCCCTTGTTCAAAATCGTCGTTTCGGTGTGTCCGACCCTCCCGAACCACCCCCGCCGTCTCGTTTGCCCACCCGCTTGCGCTATTTACCGAGACTCAGTATTTTGTCGAGCCTGCCGACGGAACGTCCCGAGTGGTTAAAGAAAATCGCCGATCGGGACGATGCTTGCTGCCATAAGCCACATCTCGTAGTCCGGAGCGGGAGATGCTGCAGGAGGAAGGCCTCGGCGTGACCAGCGGAGAAGATCAGGCGTTGCTGCCACAGCCGCTCGGAGCGGTGTCTGGCGCTGCGCCCGCGCAGGCGGCCACCCCCGTGCCGACGCGAGGGGCGACACCCGTCTGGCGCGACGCGGTCTTCCGCCGGCTCCTCGCGGTCGCCGATCTTCTCGCCGCCACCGGCGGACTGGCCATCATCGGCCTGCTCACCGGTCGCGGGATGCCGGCGGCAAGCGTGGCCACGATCCCGCTGATCGTGCTCGTCGCCAAACTGCTGGGCCGCTACGACCACGATGAGGTCGTTCTGCGCAAGTCGACGCTCGACGAGGTTCCGTCGCTGCTCGGTCTCGCCGGCGCCTACACCTTGGCGTGGTCGTTCGTCGCCCTTCTCACTGGAATTCACATGAACCTGGGCGGCGGCGGCGTGTTCGTACTCTGGTCCTCGACGGGTCTGCTGCTGATCATCGGCCGCGCCGTGGCGCGGGAGCTCGGTCGACTGGCCGCGCCGTCGGAGCGCGTGCTGATCGTCGGCGATCCAGTGGCGGCCGCACAGCTGGCGCATTCGCTGGCATCCGACCCGGGCGCCCGAATCGAAGTCGCCGGGATGCTGCCGCTCGAGGACGCGGTGGCCCCCACGAACGAGATGGGGCACCAGCATCCCGCCGGGACCCACGTTCGAGGATCTCGGCGCGCTCGTGGCCGAACTGGATGTCCATCGCGTGTTCCTGCTTCCGACGAGCGCCGATTCCGAGACGATGCTCGACGCGGTCAGGCGCACGATGGCCGTCGGGGTCAAGCTCTCGATCGTTCCCCGACTGTTCGAGGTGGTCGGCTCCGCGGTGGAGTTCGACATCGTCGGCGGCGTGACCATTCTCGGCGTGCGGCGGGCCGGCCTGAGCCGATCCTCCAGCGCGTTGAAGCGGATGACCGATCTCGTCGGGGCGACCGCCGGGCTGCTGGTGCTCGCGCCGCTGATGACGGTGGTCGCGCTGGCGATCAAGCTTGACTCCCCAGGACCCGTGTTCTTTCGTCAACGCCGGGTCGGACGGGGTGGTAGGCAGTTCGACATGATCAAGTTCCGCAGCATGGTCGACGGTGCCGAGGCCCAGCGCTCCGCCCTGGAGTCGCTCAACGAGTCGCACGGGATCTTCAAGCTCTCCCGCGATCCGCGCATCACCCGCCTGGGCGGACTGCTGCGCCGCAGCTCTCTCGACGAGCTGCCGCAGCTGATCAACGTGCTGCGTGGGGAGATGAGCCTGGTCGGACCACGTCCCCTGGTGGTCGCCGAGGATCGTCTGATCGAGGGTCGCCATCGTGCCCGCCTCCAGCTGGCACCGGGCATGACCGGGCCCTGGCAGGTGCTCGGGCCGACCCGGCCCCCTCTCAGCGAGATGGTCAAGACCGACTATCTGTACGCGGCGAACTGGTCCCTCTGGACGGACGTGAAGATCATGCTGCGCACCGTGGCGCACGCGTTTGCGCGGCGCGGCGTGTAGCCGATCGGAGGTTGATCCGCGCTTCCGACCCTTGCCGCGTTGATCTCAACGGGTCCGGAAGTACGGCGCCAAGCGTGAACACGCTCGCCCGAGGACGCAACTGGCGGGCGCGCACGTAATCCTGGACGGCCGCATCGAGCCGTCCCGCCTCCGTCTCGATCCGGGCGAGGATCAGCCAGTGCTCGTAGTTGTCCGGCTCGCGCGTGATCGCCTGACCGAGATCCTCGGCCGCTCGGCGAGAACTCCCCGCCGACTCCAGAACCAGGCCGCGCTGCTCGTAAGCGCTGGCCGACCAAGGTTCGGCGTTGATGGCGTCCTGCGCCCAGCCGAGCGCCTGCTCCCCGTTCCCCGCCCGCTCGGCCGCCTGGCTGCGGCGGATCGCCGAGGTGCTGAGCTGACCCGGTAGCTGCAGCACCCCCGCACCGACGGCGATGGCGACGACGACGATCCGCGGCCCGGCAGCCGCAGCCGCCGTCTTTCTCGCTCGAGCCGAGTACCGATGATCGCGATCCCGCCGAACGCCAGCACGGTCACCGCCGTGGACTCCCACATCCAGTCGACGCTGGCGTGGAACAGGTAGACCAGGAAGACCGCCGCGACCGCCGCCGCCGCGCCCGCGCTGCGGCTGCGTCGCGCGCGGCGCAGGACCGCCACGCCGACGCCCAGCGCGATCGCGGCACGCGCCACGATCAGCAGCAGGCCGGGGAGGCCCAACTCGGCCATGTTCTGCAGCCAGATGTTGTGCGCATCGCGGAGGAACTCGGCGTCGGTGCCGTGCTGGTTCCACCAGAACTCGAACGTTCCCGCGCCGGTGCCGTCCACCGGGATGCGCGTCGAACGCCTTGATGGCCGCCTGCCAGACCAGGTAGCGAGAGCCGGAGAGGTTCGACAGTCGCGCGGTCGGGTCGGTGCGGTCTGGCAGCCGGCGGGGCGCTTGAACGAACTCCAGGCTCGGCTCGCGAGCCGCGGGCCGACCGCAACGCCGCCCGACCACCAGCGCGACGACCGCCGCCGCCGCCGGCTGCCTCGCGCCAGCGGTCGCGGGACTCGCCGGCGGTCGACGCCCAGGCGAGCGGTCAGCAGCAGCCGCCGCCGCGCACAGCGCCGCAGCGAGCACCAGCGCCCCGAGCACCGTGCCGGCTCCCCGCGTGTCCCGGTGGCGTGGGCGATCTGGGGTGAGCCGCGGATCGCGGCGATCGCCGATCGCCGTGCCGGCGCGGCGACGACGGCGTGGATCGCCGCCGTGATCCGGTTTCGGCTCAGGCCGATCGCTGCGACCAGCGCCAGCGGCTGATGCCGCCCACGCCGGCGCGGGAATAGGTCAGGTACACCGTGGCGCCCGCGACGGGCACCAGAGCCAGGGCCACCGCCCGGCTGACGCGTGCAGCTGTCGTGCGCGCTCCAGGCCATCCCGAGCGCGACGCACATCGCTCCCCACGCCGCAACTGCGTTCCAGTAGCCGAACGGAGCGCTGAGACGATCGGTGTGCAGCGCCGCGTCACAGCGATCGTGACCGAACACACTCGGGGCGAGCCGGGTGCCGACGGCCACCACGCACACCAGCAGCGCGGCAAAGCCGAGCCCGCGCGCAGCGGCACGCCAGCTGCGGCGGCCGACCATTGTCGTCAGCAGCGCCACCAGCGCCGAGATAGTCCAGCGAGCGAGCCAGCTCCTCGAAAGTCAGCTCGGAGCTATTGGTCCAGAGTAGGCTGAGCGCGGTCCAGGCCGCGTAGGCGGCGAACGCTGCCAGCAAGAGCAGCGAGGCACGCGATGGGCGCGAGCGCGGGAGCAGACCCAGCGCGAACCCCAACCGCGAGGATCCACCAGATCACCAGCCCGTTCTCCTCGAACGCCACGATGTCGTACGCACCACCTCTGAGCGCGTACGCGAGCAGGAGACCGCCGGCGGCGAAGAACGCGAGGATCCGCTCGATCCGGAGCCAGCGGCTCGAGACATGGCCGTGGTGCGGCGTCGCTGCACCGGCGTCAGGCTCACCGGAGGCGGTCGTCTGATCGGCTAGCATCACGCGGACCCTGCCATGACGAGATGTCGACGCACAGCACTTCTGTTCGTGGCCGTCCTGGCGGGGAGCGCTCTCCCCGCCGGCGCATCGGTGGCTGCGATCGCTGGGGGTTGCGCGAATCCCGTCGACAGCGCGCTGAACCAGTACTGCGACTCCATTCCCGCATCGACTGGGGTCGAGAGCCCGCAGACGGGCACGCCGTCGCTGGCCACGGCGCTCCCCAGCTCGGCGGTTAGACGCATCAACAGCGGCCAGAACACACGTCGGCAAACGCACCGCCGCAGATTACTCACGCTACCCGCGCCCGGACCCCGGACGCCGCTGTCGAATTCACAAGCAGCGATAAGCAGCGGCTCACTGGTGCCGCTGTGGCTCATGCTGGTACTCGTTGGGCTGGCCGTGGTGTTGACCATTGTCACGGTCATCCGGTTCTGGAGGCGCACGCCGCCCGCGCTCGGCCCGCCGGGCGCCAGCTCCAGCTAGCCAAGAGGCTCAGCGGTCGAGTCGACCCGCGATCCGCGCGATCGCGGCGAGTGCTAGCTTCGGCCGCAACCTGGCGGTGAGCAGGCCGAGGTGGTAGCCCCAATAGCTCGGGTCTGGACCATAGACTTTGTCTTGCCACCCATACCAGAAGACCTTTTCCACCCGCAGCGCTCGGTCCGCGTGCACTCGATCGAAGAATCCACCAGGTTCTGCGCCTGCCCGCGCTGGTTGGCGACGTAGGCGCGGGCGCCCCCGCCCGCCCAGGCGACCTCGGTGACCCACAGCGGCTTACGACCGGCCCCGAAGCGGCCCATGACATCGCGCGCCACCTGAAGCTTGTGGATCGCACCGGCGACGCTGCCGGCATAGGGATGGATCGCCAGGGCGTCGAAGGTTCCGCGCGCCCCGGCCCGGAACATCTTCGACAGGAAGCTCGTCTCGAGCTGCCGGTCCAGAAACGGCATGCCGGCGGTCACGACGAACGCGTGGCGGTCAACGCGCTTGATCGCCCTGGAGGCGGCCCGCAGCAGGTGAGCGTAGGCAGCCGGATCCGGCCTCGGCTCCCAGTTCAGCACCAGGTTCGGCTCGTTCCAGATCTGCCAGGCGCGAACAGGGTAGTAGGGCAGCGCGGGGTTGCTGCGCCAGAACGTGCCGTTGGGCCCGTAGCGGTTGACGCATACGGCGGCAAAATCGGCGAACTGGTCGGATCTGCGGGCGGATAGCCCCCGGGCGCCGCTCCATGGGCGGGCGCGGTTGAAGCCCAGCTCGGCGCGCCAAAGAGCATCGGCAGGAAGCGCATGTGATGGCGGGCGAGATCGGCGATCAGCTGGTCGTAGGACTCAAAGTTGTACTCGCCGGGGGCGTACTCGGCGGCCGGGCTGAGCCCGCCGCGGAAGTAGCTGAGGTGGTTTGCGGCCATTCGCCCGAGGCTGCAGTCGCGAAACCGTTCGCTGCCACCTTGGACGAAGTAATCGCCGATCCCAACGTTGAATCGCGATCCGCGGGCTACGGCGCTGCGTTTGGCGCAGTAGTCGAATGGCCGGCGTCGGTGGGAGGAGGCCGATGACGCGGTCGAGCTGCACACCGCCAGGATTATGATGGCGCCGATTCCCAATCTGCGAAGCGTCGCAAAAGGGTCGGATTTAGCGTCGTGGATCACTGCCGGACCACTTGTTAGCTCTTCTCCTGAGCGTAGTAGCCGTAATACCCAGACCCGTAAGCGTCGCGCGAGGGCTTGATACCGGTCACAACGAGACAGATAGGCTGCTCAGGCACGCGCAGCAAAGCGTGCTTGCCACCCCTGGCCTGATCACGCGTCAACCTGGCGGCACGACCACACACGACGATGGCCTCGGTGCTGGAGATGACCTCGAGCGCGTCGACGACCGGAAGCACCGGCGGCGTGTCGAGAATCACCACGTCGTAGGCGTCGCGAACTTCCTCGAGCATCGTTCGAAACGCGCCCGATTCGAGCACCTCGACCGGGTGTTCGGTCGGTGATCCGGCGGTGATGCATACGAGCTGGTGTCGGAACAGCGACTCGGGGTCCCCCGAGGCGTCCGCTCGCCTAGCTCCGTTCACGGCTCGGACCGCGGGGTCGGTGAAGCTGACCGCCTGCAGCACCGCCGAAGGTTGGGCCGTTCCATTGACGAAGTCGGTGAGGCCGGGGGCGGCCTGAATCCCCAGCCTTTCGGCGAGCACCGATCTACGCAGGTCGCACTCGATCAGCAGCGTGCGCTTTCCGGCTGCGGCGGTGGCGAACGCGATAAAGCACGCCACCGTGGTCTTGCCCTCCTCGGGCATGGCGCTGGTCACGGCGATAACGCGCGGAGCACCGTTTGGTCCCAGGAAGTCGAGATTGTGTCGCAGAATCCGGAACTGCTCCCAGTCGATCGGATCGACGGCCCGATCGCGGTCGTCGGCGTTCAGGCTGTGGCCGAGCGCTTCATCGCGCACCCGCCCGACGACCGGGTAGCCAAATTGGCGTTCCACTTCGTCGGCCGAACCCAACCGACGATCGACTCGAGTCCCAAAGGTAGACGACCAGCAGGCCGATCAGCAAGCCCAAGGAGCCGGCCAGCGCGGCACTGCGCAGCGGACGTGGTGAACTCGGCGCGCCGGGCGGTGTTGCCGTTTCGCTGACCTGAGCCGGGCGTGCGATCGTGGCCAGGGTCTGCAGCTCCTTCCGGGCGAGTGGATCGACGGTCCCCCGCTTGGTGCGCTTGAGCGCCGCTACATCGTTGGCATATACCCGCCGTTGGCTCTCGTTGGCCACCTGCACCGCAGCGTTGGCGAATGCGTTCGCTAACGTGGCGGAGCCCGACGACGTGGACGCGATCGCCGTGACGTGCACGTTGTTGGCGTTCGGATCGACCGTCGCGCTCACGGGCTGAGACAGCTGGTACGGCTGCAGCGGCGAGTGAAGTCCCTGTTTGACCAGGGCGACCACGGCAGGCTGCCCAATGCTCTGCGCCGCCTGGCTCGCGAGCTCGGTCGACGTCAACGTTGCCGGAACCCCCACGCCGAGGAGACCCAGGTCGAAGGTAGGGTCCTGAACTTGGAATGAAGCCGTGGCCGAGTACTGCTTCTTCTGGCTTAGCGAAAGGGCGAGCGAAGCGGCCAAGGCAATCGCGACGATCGCAACAATCGCCCACCAGCGCGCCCGAATCGGGCGCACGAGATCGATCAGGGTGGACTGGTTGAGGTCTGTTTTCTGCATTGGATCCGGCCCGATGGGGTCGCGCGTGAATCGATTCGTTTCGCATTCCGAAGATCCCCCAACTCCTAGCCTTGGCCGAAACGGTAACAGGCGCCCGCGGGACCGACCCCAGTCACACGGGCAGGCTCAGGCGGTCGATCACTCAACGTCCGTCAGGCACGCTCGCTATCAGCCAAGGGCGATTGGGCGGACCGTTCTGGGACTATTCGTCCATCTTGGACTCTTCGATGGCTACCCGCGCTCGTCCGCCGTTTGCTCTGCTCTACCACGGTATTGGCCGCGTGAATCGCGACGACGATCCGCTGGGCTTGATCGTCAGGCCCCGTGACCTGATCGCTCACGTCCGCCAGTTGCGCCGCTGGGGGTATGAGCTGGTCACATTCGGGGAGCTTGCTCACCGCGCCAGCGAGCGTCGCGCGGCCGGGTGTGCGGCACTCACGTTCGACGACGGGCTGGCAGATAACTGCGCGACGCTAATGCCGGTGCTGCAGACACTAGATATCCCCGCGACCGTCTTCGTCGTCACCAGCTGGGTCGGGGGTCACCACCCCCACGTGCGGGCGGCTCCGATCCTGTCCGTCGCCCAGTTGCAAACGCTGGCCGGCGCCGGGGTCGAGATCGGCGCCCACAGCCATTCACATCGTGATCTTGCCTCACTCTCGCTCGAGGACGCGCAGGCCGACCTCGGGCGCTCGAAGGCAATACTCGAGGACCTGCTCCAGCGTCCCGTCGCCGTCGCGTCCTACCCGTTCGGAACGGCAACTGCGCAGACGATGCGCGCCGCGCAAAGAGCGGGGTTCGTGGCCGCCTGTCGCTCTCGGTGCAACTGGGTCATGGTCCGATCCGTTTGATCTTCCGCGACAGGGTATGGGCGCGGATTCCTCGCTGCTGAGCCTCTGGCTGCGGCGAGATGGGCGCTACGACGTGGTGATGCGGTGGCGTCAGATGCGCGCAAGGCTGCGCGCGCGCAGAGCCGGAGCGTCTCATGAGAACCGCCGACCGGGGGGAGCACACGCCGGAATGATCGACGGGGACCGGAGATGATCCACGTAGTGTCGGCGGCCGATGATCGGTACCTCCCACATGTTGCTGCCCTGATCGAGTCAGTGGCGGACTCGAATCGGTGCGAGAGGATCACGTTCCACTTTCTCCACGACCGGTCTGTCATGGCCGATGCGCGCGACCGCCTGCGCGAAATGTGTGATCGGCACGGACTCTCACTCGAGCTCCTCCAGCCCTCCGACGATCTTGAGCAACTGCTTCCGGCCATCCTGCGCAGGAGTCGCTATCCGGAGGTCATCTGGTACCGCACACGCCTAGCCGAATTGCTCCCCTCGCTGGATCGGGCTTTGTATCTGGACCCGGACACCCTGGTTCTCCAGGACCTCCGTTCGCTATGGACCACCGACGTCGGAGGGTCGTCTGCTCGCGGCGGTGCGACGGGATCTGCCTCGGATGGATG
Organism: uncultured Solirubrobacterales bacterium; assembly: GCA_963792735.1. GTDB lineage: Bacteria > Actinomycetota > Thermoleophilia > Solirubrobacterales > Solirubrobacteraceae > Palsa-465. Next base: position 417,072 of record CAWBXK010000004.1, read on the forward strand.
CCTACTCCAAGGCCGCCTATGGCCGGTTCCTTGACCACGGCTACTTCAGTTCTGGAGTGATGCTCCTCAATCTCAAGCGGATGCGTGAGGAGACGTTGTTCAGCCGTGTCACCGCAATCGCCAGCCTGCTTGACACCGATCCACCGTTCCCCGAACAGGATGCCCTGAATCTCGCCTGCGACGGATCGTGGCTGGAACTGCATCCGAAGTGGAACACGTACGCCTCTCTGTATTTCCACGGCGACGCGGGCAGCAATACCTGGCCGAGCCTCACGCTGAACGAGGCGGTGACGTCGCCAGCTATCTTGCATTTTGAAAGCCCCATCATCTTTCGCCCGTGGAGCGTCCGGTGCATTCATCCGCATCGCGCGCTGTACCGCTGGTATCGAAATCGCACACCGTGGCCGCTGCCCGCCCCGGAATCATCGGGACTCAAGGACCGTGTCTACAGCCTTCTACCCGTTCCCCTGCGACTCTCCCTACTTCGCCGGAGGGTCCGGTTCACCCGGCGCAGACAGTCGCTCCCAGCAGCCAACCCGGGACGGAGATTCAGCTTGACCCTTCGGTACAGCGCCAAGCGCAGCCTCGCGGTGGTCTTTGGCTGGCTGCAGAGGTTCGGGGTCGACCTCCTTCCGCGGCACTTCTACTCGAGCATTCCTGACATCCGGCAGCTCCGGTCCGAGCCACGCTGGCGCGCTCCCCGCACCTTCGTCGGGGTGCAGGGCAGCGACGTCGCGGAGCAGCTTCGGTTCCTGGGCTCGCTTATCACCCCGGACGTGGCGCGCCGACTTCGCAGCGGCGATGTGTACCGAGATGCATGCTCGGAGAACGGCGCGCCGGGCTACGGCCCGGTCGAGGCAGACGTCCTGTACGCGTTCGTCCGCTCGCTGCGTCCGAGCAAGATCGTCCAGGTCGGCGCGGGTGTGTCGACAGCCGTGATCCTCACGGCCGCGCGCGAGGCAGGCTACACGCCCGCAAGTCGTGGCCGTCGATCCTTACCCGACCGCGTTTCTTCGCGGCGCGCCCGTGACACTGATCGAACGCGAGGCCCAAGACGTCCCGCTTGAGCAACTGACTGCCCTCGCGGAAGGGGATCTGCTGTTCATTGACTCCACCCATACCGTTAGGGTCGACGGCGAGGTCAATCTCCTAGTGCTCGAAGTGCTCCCGAGGCTCGCCCCGGGCGTGTGGGTCCACTTTCACGACATCTACTTCCCCTACGACTATCAGCGGGACATCCTCAATCCTCCGTTGTTCTTCTGGACGGAGAGCACGCTCGTACACGCTTTCCTGGTCGGCAATCGCGCAGTCAGGATCGCCGCGTCGCTGTCGATGCTCCATTACCAGGCTCCGCTAGACGTGCAACAGCTCGTTCCTCGCTACGCGCCCGAGCCGAACATCGATGGGCTCGGTTCAACCCGCCGGGCGGGGCACTTTCCATCGTCGCTCTATCTGCAGACCGTGAAGGCGGTTTCTTGAGGCGGCGAGGCCGCCGACGTGGAAGCTAGCCAGCTTTGGTGGCTATCACCGCGATGCAGAGCGGCATCGCGTGTACGGCTGGCGTCAGCCGCCGGTCAACGACCGTCAGCGGCCTGAGCGGAGCAGTCAATGCCCACGCGAGCGGCACGCTGTAATTGCAAATCCGCCAGAAGAGGACGGCCAGCTGCTGGGATACGACACCGGTGAGCGTGTCGACTCCGCTGACGCTGAGGCCGGCTCTGGTCATGAGCCTTCTTAGCTCGGGTTCATCGTAGCCAACGCGTACATGACCGCCGTTCTCGGTCGCTGAGACCACCTGGCGGGCGATTCCCCGGTGGCGTTTCCAGGGCGTACTCAAGAGGAGCTGCCCGCCCGGCTTGAGCAGCGCCGCCAGGTCGTGGATCAGTTCCGCGTCACGAATGACATGCTCGATCACTTCGAGGCACACGATCTGATCGAAGTCTCCAAGGTAGTCCGACATCTCCGGGAGCCGGCCGACGTCGCCCTCGTAGTAGTCGACGTCTGAAATACCCAGCAGCCTGCTGCGCCGACGGGCGGCCTCGACTTCTGCGGCGGAGATCGATATCCCAACGACGGTGTTGCCGAGCTGCCTCGCCAACAGACAGACGGCGGCATTGCCGAACCCGACGTCAAGTGTGCGGACCGGTCCGCGCCGGAGGTTTCGTCTCACCCACAGGCAGCGGTCAGTGAGCGACGGATCAGCCTGGATTGCCAGTCCCCGCCATCCCATGCTTCTAACCAGGGCATCCCGATTCGTGGCCACCTTCCCTGCCCGTCGCGGCATCGGCCCGAAGCCTACATCACAGCGTCGATGGTGCTCGTGCCGAGTTCGCCGCGGACCGGAGCCCGTCGGAGGAGAGCCAGCTGCTCGTTGGAGTTCTCCCCGGGTTCGGAGCAGCTGGCCGCCCGTGGGTTAAGCTGCCCGCCCGTGGGTAAAGGCATCCAAGTTCCCGATCCCCGAGGGTCAGTGGACCTCAGGGGAGCAAGCTCGCGCACAGACAGGCGGACGGGAAGCGTCAGGCGCCTGAGGTGGTGGACCGAGTTCGCGTACCTGGCGCGGCGTCTCGACGAACTTGTCGCCGACTTGGTCGCCGATGTGGAGCTCGGCCCAGAAGCCACCGTGGTGGACTACGGCTGCGGAGAGCAACCGTACCGCTCGCTGTTCAGGGGTCGCAATTACCTCGCGGTGGACCTGCCTGGCAACTCTCGCGCTGACGTGCATACCGGTGCGAACGGAAGCGTGCCGCTGCCGGACGCTAGCGCGGATCTGGTTCTGTCCACCCAGGTGCTCGTCCATGTCGCCGATCCGGTGGCTTACCTTGAGGAGTGTCACCGGATGCTCCGGCCGGGCGGGACTCTGGTGCTCACCACGCACGGAGTGATGTTCGCGATCCGTCACCCGACGGATTTCTGGCGCTGGACCTGCGATGGTCTGCGCCTGATCGTGGAGGGCGCCAGGTTTGCGATCGCTGAGCAACGGGGCCTCATGACGCTCACCGCGGTCGGGCTGCAGCTCGCTCCAGCATGACTATCTCCTAAAGGCCACTAGCCAAATGCAGCTGAGGCTTACCGGCGCGTTCTTTCAGCCATTGATCGCTCTTGCCGACCGCCATGGGAGCGAGCACGAGCGCCGCGAGAACGGCCTCGTATTGGGGGTCCGGGCGATCAAGCCCGGGTCGTCAACTTGACCTCAGAGACGCTCCGGTCCGGTCTCGCCCGGCCCAGGCGCCAGAGATGGTGGGCACCGTTTTCATACGTGGGCCGTAGATTGACCCCGCTCTTGGCCGAGCTCGTGGCCAATTCGCGCATCGTCCCGGGCGATACGGTGGTCGACTACGGTTGCGGGGAGCAGCCGTACCGGGTGCTGTTTTCGGGCTATGAGTACATCGCGGTTGATTTGTCGAGCAACGCCGGGGCCAGCGTCCACATCGATCAGGACGGAAAGGTGCCATTGCCGGACCGCATCGCCGACCTGGTGTTTTCAAGCCAGGTGCTCGAGCACGTCGAAGATCCGGAGGCTTACCTCTCCGAGTGTCACCGCATGCTGCGGCCGGGCGGATGCCTCGTGCTCACGACACACGGCGTTATGTTCTTGCACCGGGTCCCAACCGACTACTGGCGCTGGACCAGCGACGGTTTGCGCTTGATGCTCGAGCGAGCCGGGTTTGCGGTCCCTGAGCAACGCGGCCTGATGACGCTCTCCGCTGCCGGTCTGCAGCTGATCCAACACGATCGCCTGGCCAAGGCGCGAGGCCCCGTGCGCAGGAGACTGATCAGCGCTGTCTTCCAAACCCTGATCGCTTTAGCCGACCGCCAGCGGGACCGACGAAGGCCGTCGCGAGAACGGGTTCGTGCTCGGTGTCCGGGCGATCAAACCAGGCTGAGGGATGCTTGCCCGAGCTGTGCCCTCTACCGTCAAGCGATCGCGCGCGCCTCGCGATGTCGGCCGAGAACCTTTTTCACCACGTTCTTCAGTGACTCGGAGATGTTGTCCTTGCGGAGGTCGTCGATCACTCGCCAATGCTCGCGCAGGTAGTCGCCGTCGACGATTACGCACAGCGCGACGGTCCACTCGAAACGGATCAGGTGCAGGTTTAGACCCGACAGGGCTTCCCATTCACGCACGGCTCTCTGTCCGTGATCACGCACACTTTGCGAAGACCACTCGGTCGGCGGCACGCTCTCGTCGAACAGCAGCACCGAGCCGGGCTGCAGATGCGGCGTGAGCAGCCGTAGTGCATCCCGGTAGCCCTCATAGATGTCGGCGTCGATGTGAGCAAGCATCACGCGATCGATCCCGTGCTCCGCCAGCGACTTCACGTCCTTGAACTCGCCCGGGATCAGGGTTGCGTTGACGCCATCTCGTTCGAGTCGAGCTCGCACCGCCTCCAGGCTGGTGTCGCCAAACGATCCCGGTGCCCAGTCATGCGCGAGGGAACCGTCGAGGGCGACTCTGGAGCGGGGCATCCCCGCGAAGGTGTCGAAGCCGAGGAGCGGGGGCACTTCCCCCAGGCCGTGAGCGGCATATCGCGCCATCGATGCGAGGCCGTCGCCCTTGTACACGCCGAATTCGACGATTGCGCCCGGCACCGGTACGGCGCCGAGAAGCCTGAATGCACGCTCGGTTAGGGCCGGAATCATCGCGCGAGATTATCGGCACTACGCGCCGTCGACCCGCCACGCGCGTCACCGCCGACCCAGCCGGGCACCGACGCCGGCCGACCGAGCCCGTCCACCCACGCGGTCTTGGACCGGATGAGGGCACATTGCCACGTGAATGGCATTCGACGGAGAACCGCTCCGACCGGACTGACATTCTCAAGCCGTTGCAGCGGCCAAGGCGTCTGTGCCCGGTACTCGCGGTAGAGATGTCGCAGAGGGTGACTGCAGCGGAAGTACCAGGGCTTTATCACGGGGCCGCCTTCGAAGTGGATCACCACCGGCGCGGCGCGTGCGGTTGCGCGTTCCAGCTCAGTGTAGGCGTCGTCGGCGAACCCCGGGGCCATCCAGAGATACGACAGGCCGTTCCATTTGGGATGCAGCATGTCCCACCGGGCGCGCGCCAGGTGGTTCAGCGCATCCTGCTCGGCAAAGATGAGGCGGTCTCCCTTCTCGCGGCCGAGAGCGATGGCGCGCGGCCCTGTCTCAGCGTCGCGCATCGCCTCAAGGTTGAGCAACATGACGCCGGCGTTGAAGGAGTACTTCAGGGGGGCAAGTCCGGCGAACGGGACGCGGAAGTGAGGAGCAGGCCCTGGAGCCGCCGCTACGGCCGCAAGAAGGTTGTCGCCGAGGTCTCGCTCAAACAGGGGCGAGAGGCTCTGAAGCACAAGGGTGTCCACGTCGAGGCTCAGCACCCGGTCATGCTCGGGAAGCAGCGTCGGCAGCAACGTCCGGTACCACACGAGCGGCGAGAACATCCCGGCCTCGGGCAGGGCGCGCAGGGCCTGATCGGACGGGGTCAGCAGTTCCCAGGAGAGCCCGAGGTCTCGGAGATAGGCACCGACCGCCGCCGTCGTCCGAGCCGTGAGGGTCGGCCCTCCGAGAATGATGAGGTGGACGTGCTCCGCGCCGCGTGATGCCGCGATCGTTGTCGCGCAGGTCGCGAACTGTGGTGCCCACGCGTCATCGAACGTGCAGGCAATGGTGACCTCTGAGGCGCCGGCCACGCGCTCAGGTGCGCCATCGGGTCTAGGTCGCTCCGGACCGTACAGAGTCGAGAGGTCCTTGAGATACGCGGCCTCGCGCCGGAAGCGGCGGTTTCGCATGATTCGGTTTTCGCCGGCGTGAGGTCCGTCGGCGCGGACGATCGTGGACATGCAGTCGATCCAGGTCCTGCGGGTGAGCCAAGTTGTGATCTCCTGCCCAATGCACTTCAGCCCGAGCCCCGCCGCGAACGCCGCCACGTGCTCTGCGCTCACAGTGGGGTCTCGTATGTGCAGATATTCGATCACGCCGAGCCGGCGCAGCATGCCCGCGACCTTGGGGGTGTGGGCGAGCCGCCGGAAGCTGGCGGGGTATGCGCCGAGGTTCGAGTGATGTATGAACGCGACGCCCTCGGGAGTGAGGATGCGAGGCAGCTGCGACCAGGTAGGCGTCGAGCGTCGACAGGTCGACATGGACCAGGGAGTCGAAGCTGAACACGAAGTCGATCGACGAGCTCGGTATCGCCTCGAGCGACGATCCGTCATTGACCGCGTAGGTGATGTTGGTTGCGTCCGAAAAGCGATCCTGGCAGTGGACTGATGCAATTCTCAGCGAGGTCAAGCGCCGTCAGCTGGTCGCACTGGTCCTTGAGGAACTGCGTCCAGCGACCGAAGCCGCAGGCGATCTCGAGGATGCGCGGAGCGGGCAGGAAGCGGTGGATCCGAGGCAGGATCGATCCGTACCACTGTGTCGTGGTGTCGCCCCATGGGCGCGACCACTCGTCACCTAGCTCGTCCCAGTCGTAATGCTGGTCCCACCATGTCTTGTTCTCTCTGATCGACACCATGGGCCAGGGCTTCAGGCGTCCTTCTTGGCGAGCACCGCGAATGAGCCATCGTCCTCGCCCCTGCCCTCTTCGATCAGAATCACGCGCAGGTCCTGCTCGATCGCCTTCTGCTCGTCGGCCGTCAGCACGGCCGAGGGGAACCTGCCCTCGCGGGCGAACGTGCGGAGGAGGTCGATGGTCTTCGGCGCGAAGCCGTCCTCGAGCTCGGCGGGCTGCCACTGCAGGTCCTCGATCACATAGATCGCGTCGGCCGCCAGGAAAGGGAGCAAACTCGCCAGTGAGATCTGCTGGTGCGCCGAGGCATGGCTGCCATCGTCGATGACGATGTCCAGCGGCGAGCCGATCGCACGGGCGACTGACTCCATCGAGTCGCGCGAGGACTGGTCGGCGACGTGGACCGTCAGCCTGTCGCGGGATAGGAACCGACAATCCACGATGTCCGCGGCGTGGATTTGACCGGCGGGAAAGAATTGGCGCCAGCCGGTGACTGACCCGCGCAGGCGCGGCTTATGGGCCGCGCCGGTGACGCCAGGCTGTTTGGGACCGACCCCTATCTCAAGCAGCGTTATCGCGAGGATCACGACTCGGCGCCAACAGGTCTTCATACGCCCGAGTGTAGCCGTGGCCAGCGCGCAAGCCCATGCGGTACCCATGAAGCGTTCCCTTGTCCGATCCGTGATAGTCCATGATCGCGGTCAGCGAGGGCCGACCGTGAAAACGCTTCTCAAAATGATACGTGACCCCCGCGCGAGCGCGGCGCAGGGATCGCCAGAACTCGAGGGTGATTCGCTGATCCGCGCGCATGATCGTTGCCGGGTATTTCAGCAGGTACGGCTGTGGTTGAATCTTCCCGGTGGATGTCGCCAAGTCGGGAGCGATCAATGTTTCGCCGGGCTAACGGAGTTGCTTTGCGCGCGACCATGCCCACGGTCGTTGGCACTGGTGCGGTTGTTGCGATCGCCGTATCGCTCGGTGCAAGCGCCGCCCTACTGCCGCTGACGGTGACACTTGGGCTCGAGGCGCTGCTCCTCTTGGCCGTCTCGATGACCGCAGTCTGGAGACTTCTGCGCGGCTTTGCGTCGACCGCACCGCCGCAGGCGGCTGTGGGCGTGCGTCTGCCGACGTCAGTTGATCAACCTCGCGCCAGGGAGAGGGTCCGTCCCGACACGTTGCTCTTCCTCATGGGTGCCGCGACGGTCGCGGAGGTCAGCTGGCGCCCTGGGGGTCTCACGCTATCCGACATCTTTTTCGTCGCGTCCTTCGTTTGGTGCTGCGCGTCAGTCGTCAGGAGCGGGCGCGCATTTGAGCGCCTCCCGACACTGCTCACCTTGGGCGTCTGCCTGTACGCGATCGGCGGGACCGTGAGCGCCATCGGCTCGGTCGCCCCGGGGCAATCGCTGTACGAGGTGGCTCGAGGCATTTGGACGATGCTGCTCTGGCCGTGGACCGCGGTGATGGTTCTCCGTGATCGCCGAGAAGTCCTGCTCGCTGTGGTCCTCTGGCTGGTGTCAGGCACCTTTGATGCGCTGGGTGCGCTCGGCCAGACAACCGGGTTGAGCACGATCGCGGGTCAAATCGGCCTTCACCGTGCGACTGGCTTCGCAGGCTCACCGAATGATCTCGGAGGGGCAGCTGGAACGCTTCTGGTACCGGCTTTAGCGCTGGCGATCAAGTTCCGCCCGAGGTTGCCGGTGGTCCATGCATTGGTCCGGCTGAGCGTGGGACTTGTGGTCGCTTCCCTGGTTGTCTCCGGTTCCCTGTCGGGAATCTCTGGGGCCCTGGTCGCGCTCGCACTCTGGATGGTGTCGCCGGACGTCCGGCGTGGGACCCGCGTCGCAGCCGTGCTGGCGCTGGCCGGGGCGCTGGTGATCAGCTCGGTGCTGGGCAGCTCGGTGCCGTCCCCCGTGCACCGCGTACAGGCGGTCTTTGCCGCTCCAGGCTCGTCGGCGAACGCCGGGAGCGCGCAACGTCACCTCGACACGATCACGTTTGCTTGGCCGCGCATCCGTAGCGACCCCATCGTGGGGGCCGGATTGGATAGAGCAAACCTTTTGGTCCACAGCGCACCGGTGGTGGCGTGGTATGGAGGCGGCATTCTCGCCCTGGTCGGTTTCCTGCTGGTCTTTGGAGCCGTGTTCTCATATGGATGGTCAGCGGCTTTGGCCACTCCGAATGATGCTGACCGGATGCTGGCGTGGGCCCTCGTGTGTGCGGTCGTTGCCTTTTTCGTATTCCTCGCCAACCAGCCTCTGTTCTTGGAGCCCTACGGCTTTGTCGCGAGCGCGCTGGTGGTCGCGTGGGGCCGTCGGGTGGCAAGTCCGAGCGCTTCCACCTCGGCTGCGGCAGGAACGGTCGCCCGATCACCTCGATCCCTGCCCGCTACCGTGACCTGACGCGTGGAGTACGAAGGAGCCGACACCGCAGAGGCCGAGCGCGAGCGCGAGCGTGTGGCGGCCGGCGAGCTTCCATCGCGATACGCAGAACCCTGGGGGCGTCCGTTCTTCGCGGCCGCACGACCGGCGCTAGCACCGGGCGCGATGATCATGGATCTGGGCGGTGGCCGCGATCCGATCCTGCCGCGCGACGTGCGTCCGACCGGCGCCACGTATGTCGGCCTTGACATTTCACAGAAGGAGCTCGACGCGGCCGGTCAGGACGCGTACGACGAGACGATCGTCGCCGATATCACGCAGCGTCGTCAGGAGCTCGAAGGCCGCTTCGACCTGGTCCTCTCCTGGCAGGTGCTGGAGCACGTCGACTCAATGGAGCGAGCACTCGACAACATTCGCGCTTACACGCGGCCGGGCGGCCGCTTCGTCGCCTTGCTGTCAGGGTCACGCTCTATCCATGCGGTCCTTGCTCGGGCCATCCCCTACCCGGTGGCCAAGCGGTTGATGAAACGTCTCATGGACGCTGACGAGGGAGAGAAGTTTCCCACCCGCTACGACGGCTGCGCGGCAGGTGCACTCGAGCCACTGCTCGGCGCTGGAGCGAGCACGGATCGTGCCCCGTTACAAGGCGGGTGCGTACGTCCGCTTCTTCCGCCCGCTGGAGCGCGCGTATATCGGATACGAGAACTGGGTCGAGCGGACCGGGCGGGCCAACCTCGCCACCCACTACGTCATCTGGGCCGTTCGCTGATCACGGCGAGGGGCGGCGCGCCGAGGGGATCTGGGCGCGAAGGGACACGAGCGTTTCCCGGATTCGACTGGACGAACCAGAGAACGGATCCAGCCGACCAGAGTCTCGTGTGACGCCGGAAGCGATTGTCGAAGGACCTCGGCGAGCATCACGCTCCGACGGTGACCACCGCGAGCGCTGCGCCCACCCGCCCGAAAGCCGAGTGAGTCCGTAGGCCAGCGGGAGACCCCGATCCATACGAGCGCGTACGCCAGTCCGATGCCTCGTGACGGTTGGTAAAGAAGAGGACCGATGCGGCCGTCAGCCACGCGCCCTCGAGGGCCGCGCTGATCAGAAGGAGATCGAGCACGAGCCCGCCATGGTCCACGTGCCCATGGGTCCAGAGCCTGAGGATCGTGTTTCCGGCCAGGGCCAGCACGACGATGAACGCGACCGAGCTCCAGATGGTCAGTTGGGTGGTGCGGCCGCTGGAGCTTGTGCACAAGCGCGTCGTTGCTCTGGGCAAACGCCTTCGCGATCTCCGGGCCGACCGACTGGCCGATCGACGTCGTGAGCTGGACCACGATGTGGCTGAGCGTGCGGATCGTGGCGAAGATCGCCGCGCTGGCCGGATCCGTCGTGATGCCCACGATACTGTCATCGGCCTGCAAGTTGAGCGCCGTGCCCCAGCCGATCGCGGCCATCGAGAGAGCCGGGCGCGTGAGCCGTTTTCCCACCTGGGCGCGTCCTGCTGGCCGACCGAGACTCAGCCAGGGGGCGCGACGGCGCATTCGGAGATACATGAGCACCGTGCCTAGGATCCGCATTGTGAGCAGGACGGCGGTCGCCAGCAGCGGTCCACCTCCGAGGACGGCGACGACACACGCCGAGCCGTACTCGCAGACCATGATTCCCGCCTGGATGAGAACGCCCTCGCCGTAGTAGCCCTCGCACAGGAAACCGCCGTACAGAAGCAGGCTGGAAATCAGGAGGAGGACCTGTAGGGCGATCATCATCACGATCGCGGCAGCGGTCGCCTCGTCGATCTGCTTCAGGTGCAGCACGCTCACGAGCGGCACCGTGAGCACAATACCAGCGCCACGAGAAGTACGAAACCGAAGACGAACGCCAGCCCCCGCGCGAGGTCCGGAAGACGTCGAGCGCGAGGTCGCGGTCACCACGATTCGCCGCGACATTCATGTCGGCCGCAGTCGCGGTCAGGTAGCCGAAGTCGCTACCTCCGACGAACACGGCGACTCCGACGAGGACCAACCAGTCGCCGTAAAGCCCGAGCCCCCAGACGGGCAGAAGGACACCGGCCAGCCCAAGCTGGACGAGAACCCGCGCGCCATGCGCGGCGACTTGGCCACCGGCATTGTGGAGGATACGCCGACGCAGCCGGGCTGGCTTCGGCGCGGTCGGCTCGACCGTCAGCTGCGCTGATGTGATGCCGCTAGTCATCTGGTTGGCGCGGCCGGCCCCGGCGCCGTTTGGGCGTAGCCGGCCGACCTCCACCGGCCCCCGGTACGGCTCACGATACGCTAGCGCGATTCGGGCTGATGGCGGACGTTTAGAGGTGCCGCGGGTGAACGTGAGCGCAGTCAGCCCTCGAGTCCTGCCCGAACGCCTACGTCGCTACGCGCGCGAGACAGGCGTGTCCAGGGCCGCGAAAGGGGTCGCGCGCCGGCTCGGAGTCGACGTCATCCGCCGGCACTACTACAGCCCGATTCCAGACGTGCCGCGGCTCCCACATGAAGTCTGGACGCGCGAAAGCGAACTGCGCGGGGTGAAGCTCGACCTAGAGGCAGGCCTCGAGTTTGTCCAGCGCAGGCTGGCTTGCGCTTTGGCTGAGTACACACCACCCGAGCAACCCACTTCGAACCCTCGCGACTTCTATCTTGACAACGGATTCTATGGCGCGGTCGACGCGGAGCTGCTTTTCGCAATGGTTCGGCACATCCAGCCGCGCCGGGTTATCGAGCTCGGAGCCGGTGCGTCCACGCTGGATCATTGCGGACGCCCGCGGTGCGAAACGGCCTTGAGGAGCTCCGACCACCGCGTATTCGATCCATTCCCGCGGCCCGGGCTAACTGACGTGCTCGCCCAGGTCGCCGAACTCCGACGAGCTTCCGCGACCGAGATTCCGCTCCAGGAGTTCCTCCTGTTGGAGGCGGGCGACCTGCTGTTCGTCGACACCACGCACACTGTCAAGATCGGTAGTGACGTGAACAGGATCATCCTCGACGTGCTCCCCGGCGCTTGCGCCAGGAGGCTTTGTCCACTTCCACGACATCTTCCTGCCGTGGGACTATCCGCGCCGGCTGCTTGACATTGGGTTCTTCTGGGCGGAGCAGTACCTTCTCCAGGCGTTCCTGGCCCTCAACCACCAGTTCGAGATCGTCCTGCCCGTGCACGCCCTGTACCGCCGTTACCCGGCGGAGGTCGCGGGCCTGGTGCGCAGCGCACCCGCCGATCATGCCGCCCTCCTCATTCTGGTTACGACGCATGGATAGCCCTTGGAGCAGGTCATGACTCTAGTTTGGATTAGCCTCGCGTACCGATCACGCCGCATTCCGAGCCGCTTGGCTACCGGCGCCAGCGCAACGCGTCTTAGGTGCGATCCCCGAATCGACTGGAACGCCCTGGAGGATTACCCCGAGGACGGCGAGGCGCAGATCGCACAGACGATCGTCGGCCAGCAACGACTCGTGATCCGCCGCACGCGGCTGATCGACCAGCAAGCCGAACTGTGGCCCGACTGGCGCTGCTTCCGGGTCCGGTCGCTTTGGGGCTGAAGCCAACGGGCTAGCCGGCTGTTCTGGTGCCGGTACCTTATGCCCCACCCGCGGTGCCCCTGTGGCGGAGCGCGGTGTTTGCGTGAGGTCGTCGCCCCCGGCCACGGATGGTCGGCGGAACAGGTCCGGATGAATCTGCGCAACTTCCAAGTCGGCCGCCGCGTGTGCAGAGTGCCTCAGGAGCAGGGACTTAGGGCCGTGCCGCGCCCACGTCACCCCCAAACCGACCGTAGCGCCCCGCCTCCCATTCCTGACCAACCGCACCGAACCACTAGAAATGGTCGAGGCCGAGCACCGCCAGCACGCCGTCGTCGAGCTCACCATCCGCGACCTAAATGAGCGAAACTACATCGGGATGAAGCGGTTACTCGCCCAAGCGCTGAACCTACTTGCCCAAGCTCTGAACCAACTGCGACGGCCTGAAAGTCCCCCAAACCCCTATCCGCAGTTGTCAGAGCTCGCATCCCGATACCGTGACGGCACTGGCGTCGAGCGAGGTCTGACCCAGTACGAGTACCGCGTGTTTTCTCAGAACGGCGAGGACGGAGTCATCTGCGAACTGCTACGCCGCCTGCAGGTCGAGACCGCATTCTTCGTTGAGTTTGGGATTGGCGACGGGCTCCAGTGCAATTGTCTCTTCTTGGCCGAGGTCCTAGGGTGGCATGGCTTGTGGCTGGAGGCTTCAGAGGCAGCACGCTCGGCGGCCGAACGATGGCGCGATCGGAAAGGCATCGCCGTTGCGCAGAGGTTTGTCACCCCGGACAACGTCAATAAGCTCTTCCAAGAGCATGTGGTTCCCGACGAGCCGGCCCTTGTCTCCATCGACATCGATGGGAACGACTACTACGTGTGGGAAGCGCTCGAGAGTCGTCCGCTTCTGCTCGTCATTGAGTACAACAGTTCACTCCCGACTGACCCTGCCACCCGCCTGGTACAGGTCTACTCCGAGGGAGGGGGTCCCTGGGGGCAAACCGACTACTTTGGCGCCAGCCTTGGCGCGCTCGAGGCGCTTGGGCGACGCAAGGGATACCGCTTGGTGTACACCGACCTGACCGGCGTCAACGCGTTCTTTGCCAGACAAGATCTGCCTGGCGTTCTCGACATGGCCGAAGTGGCACCGAGACGCGCCACAAACTATTACTTCTCGGGACGCGGATGGCCACCGGATTCACACGCACGACGCTTCCGACGCGTCTGACCGGCTGCGATGCGGATCGGTGGCGCAGCCGAGTTCGCAAGCGGTGAGGAAAGTGGTAGCGAACGTTACGCGAAGCAGCTGAGCAGCTGGCGTCGATCAAATCCCCGACCGCAGGCCGACGAGCAGTAGTGATGGGCGCCGAACAGCGGGTGGAATCTGGTCGTGGGTGCCGGTTCGAGCGGTACGAAGAAGGTCCGGTCCGCCCAGTCATTGAGCGTGCTCAGCGAGTCGTACACGCTGTATGAGTAGCCAACCCGACCATCGCCGTCATTCAGCACGTATGACCGGCCACCGTGCCTCAGCCGAAAGGCCACCGGCCACAGTCCGGCGCTGTGAACGGCGTATTTCGCGACCCGTCGGAACCACCCCCCATTTCCGAGCCTATTCTCGTCCGAGAGAAACACGGCCTTGCGAGCAACTCGGCTCATCGCGGCGACCATTCGGTTGGGTTCGGCGACATGGTGAAGGACCGCGAACTCGCAGACGACGTCAAAGGAGTCGTCTGCGAACGGCAGCTCGTAGCCGCTTCCCTGAACGATGGTCCGTGCGGGAACCCCTCGCCCGTTCGGCCTGATCGATAATGCGCGCACCGGGGTCGACACCGCGGAGCTCAAGGTCGTCGTGGCGCTTCTGGAGGTGTCGCAACGCTCGGCCCGTGCCGCTGGCGACGTCTAGCACGCTCCAGTAGCCGTACCCGTCGATGAGGGCTGAGATGAACTCCAAGGCGATCGAGTGGCAGTCGCCCTCGTGCACGAACTGCTCGTCGTACTGATCGGCGGTCTCGGTATAGAAGTCGGTCTGGATCTGAGGCAGGGAAGGCCCCGCCTCTTGGCGCACCCGCCAAAGTCTAGGTCTCTGCACCCGCGCGATGATAGCCCCCCACGTCCTCCGGACCGCAAGCGATAGTGTAGCGGCCAGTGAGGATTAGCAAGCGCCTACGTGAAACTATGGCGCGGCGGAAAGTTACGGACCGAACCGACGAGTTCGGTGAGCCAGCGGCGACGGCTCACGGACGGTGAAGAGAAAGTTGTTGCCTGCTGCCAGTGCTCGCTCGAGCTCGACGGATGGCAGGAGATGCTCGTTGACAAAGTGCTCCCATCGGTAGCCCAGCGCCTCGAGCCAAGCGACCAGGTGCGCTGGGCGGTAACCGAAACGCGGCGTGAACCGGCGGTCGATCTCGAGCATGAGGTCAGGACGATCACGAACAGGATCTGCTCAGCTCCCGCATCGCCGGCAGTTCGCCACCTTCGATGTCGCACTCAAGCACGTCGAACCGGTCCACTTGGTCGAGCAGAATGTCATCGAGCCTGACGACGTCCACGGTAGCGGCTCCAGGCCCCGCCGGCACTCGCTCCGAGAATCGGTTCGCTCCACCGTCTGCGACGGTGATCTGAGCCCTGTGCGCCACATCTCCAACCGCGTATGGCCAGATCCGGACTCGCTCGAGAACTCCGTTTCGAGCCAGATTCCGCTGCAGCAGCTCCCGGGTGCTCGCCACGGGCTCAAACAGGTGGATGGCGACCCCCTCGACCTTCTGCGTAATCGGGATTGCGTAGCCGCCGACATGAGCGCCCACATCAACGTAGGCACCCCCGGGGCGCAGAGCCGACATCGCGTATTCGAGCTCGGTCTGCTCGTGCTCCCAGCCGAGCTCCTTCCCGAGTGCGCTCAGCCAGGAGTCCGGTTCGTAGGCCCACTCGATGCCCTTTTCGTCGCACACCTAGATCGCGTCCGGCCTCAAAGCTCACGCGCGGCGTCCCGAGCTCGTCCCGCAGGCGGCGGCCCGTCGCTGCCCACCTGGCAAAACGGACATGCTCCTGATGATCGGTGAGGCGCGGCGCCAGCCAGTGGCGGTACGCAGCTAGCGCCGACGCCGGCAAACGTGGCTTCAGCGCCTCGCGCAGCCTTCAAGCGGGCGTGTACTCCCTCATCTGAGGCGTGGAGGCTACCGCCCGCTTCAAGGCTGCGGATCGAGCTCAGCTCTCGCCGGCGATCACCTGTCTGTACGCGGCCGCGGTCAGCTCCGCGGTGCGATGCCAGGTGAACTCCCTGGCTCGACGCTTGCCCGCTTCGCGCAATCCATTCGCCAGCTCGCGGTCGGAGAGGACGCGCTCGATCTGCGCTATGAGCATCTGGTGGTCACTAACGTCAAACAACAGCGCGGCGTCGCCCGCCACCTCGAGAAGGACGTCAACTCTTGCGACGATCACCGGGCAGCCGGCCGCCATCGCTTCGACCACCGGCAGGCCGAACCCTTCCCACAGCGACGGGAACACAAAGGCCTGCGCCTGGCGATAGATCGACGGAAGCTGGCCGTCGCTCGCGCGCATACGCACGGTCCGGTCGAAGATCCCAAGCTCGCGCAGGCGTGCGGTCTCGGGCCTCAGATGTGCGCCGACCAGCACGAGGTGAAGGTCTCGGTCGTGCGACGAGAGCTCAGTGAACGCCCTGAATAGCACGTCACAGTTCTTGTGTTCGTGGCGGTTTCCGACGTAGAGCAGATAGCGCTCGGGGATGTTCGAGATGCGCATCGGGCCAGGATTGAAGAACGACGCTGAGACACCCAATGGGACGACGAAAACCGGCTTGTCGAACTCCGGGTGGAATCTGAACAGGTCCGCGCGAGTTGCCTCCGAGATGCAGACCACTGCGTCGCATCGCTCAAGGTAGGCAGCCTTTCCGGCGAGGTACGTGGAGATGTCCCCGTAGCGCTCCGGGAAGCGCTCTAGGAGGAAGTCGTAAAACGTACAGATGCGGCGGCTTCCAGGCCAGTAATCGAGCGCGGCCTCTTCATAGAGCGCGTGGTGCACCAAATCGACTGCTTTGATTCGGCGGAGTCGACCGGCGTTCAGTCGCCGGAGGATCGGCGCGCGGAGCCGGCGGGGCAGCGGGATCTGAGTAAAACCGGCGCGTCGCTCGGTCATGTGCTTGGTGGCGATCCATCGGTACGGGGTCACCGGATCGACGCCAAGACCCGGATCGGAGTAGAACTCGTGAATCAGTTCGGTGAGGTAGCGCGAAATGCCACCTCGGGTATGCCGGATGAAGCTCTCCCCGTCGAACAGAACTCGGTGCACCGCGGCGCATGCTACAGCCCCCCACCGGCACGGTCACCGCTGGCCAACAACGACCCGAAGCGGCTCGGCGGAAATGTCCCCATCACCATCCGACATGCCCAACCGCCCCAGGCATCCGCCCGATCAAGCCCGAACAACCCACCCTCACCGCCGGTCGGTGGATCGAGCCTTAGAGTATGGCGCTCCCGCCAGCGCCGCCCCGATGCCCGACAAGCACTCCAACCGAGCCGCGGTGCTGTTCGTCGCGTTCAATCGCCCGGATTTGCTCGAGCGTGTGCTGAAGAGCCTTCAGGGGCCGAGCCGCGCAAGGTATTCGCGTCGATCGACGGCCAAGGCCAGACCGGCCAGGCGATCGCGAACTGTGCGCGCGTGTGCGTGAGGTGATCGACACGATCGACTGGGCGAGCGAATGCCACGTCAAAGCCGAGGAGGCGAACCTGGGTTGCGGCCGAGCCGTTTCATCGGCGATCTCATGGGCGCTTCGCAAGGTCCCGGAGGTCATCGTGATCGAGGACGACTGTTTGCCGGACCCCTCGTTTCTGTCGTTCTGCGACGAAATGCTCGAGCGCTACCGGCACGACGAGCGCGTGATGCACATCGCGGGGACGAACTGGGGAGCCGACGCTCGGCGGTACGCCGGGTACTCGTATGCGTTTACCTCGTTTGCACCGATCTGGGGTTGGGCGACCTGGAGGCGAGCTGGGACCTCTACGACTACGAGCTCGCCTCGTGGCCCCGCGTGAAGCAGACGGGCCTGGCTGCGGGGATGGCGGTGAGTCCCCGGTTTCGGCGGCTGCTGGAGCGGGACTGGGAGCTGGTGCGCGCGGGGTGGGGAACGTGGGACCATCAGTGGCAGTACGCGGTGATGCGCCACCACGGCCTGAGCGTCTCGCCCGCCACCAACATGCTCGTCAACATCGGACATCGAGGTGACGGAACGCAACTGCAAGGCCGCGATCGGATCCTCTCCTCGTCCAGCTCGAGGAGATGGACTTCCCACTGCGGCATCCACCTGAGGTCGGTCGTAACGCCTCGGTCGAGGCCGTCTCGAGCGGGTCTACTGGCAAAAGCTCGGATGGCCCGGACGGATTTACCGGTCCCTGACCAACGAGCGGGTGAGGAAGGTCATCCGCCCTCTGGTCCCACGGCCCTCTTAGACGGCTGCCGTCTCGATCTGTCTAGACCCCAGGCCGAGCCCCATGCGTCGCTGAGACGCTGGACAATGAGGCGAGCCCCCCGCGATTACACGGAGCAGACGCATGGCAGTCCATACTCGATCATCGCTACCCGCACCAGCGTCGGTTCCAGGAAGTGATCCGAGTGCTCCGCGATACCGGGCGCACGGCGACTGCTCGACTACGGCGCGGGCGATGGATATCTGCAGATCGAGCTCGCCAGAAGTGGCCTTTCGGTTGACAGTGTCGCCTATGAGCCCGTCGCCGTCATATGCGGACCTGATCGTCACGAATGTGGCGGAATCGGATCCGGCGTGCGAGTGGTGCGCGACTTGAGCGAGCTGGGAGATGACCGCTTCGACGCGATCACCTGTCTTGGGGTGCTCGAGCACATGCCGCTGCCCGAGCGCCAGCGGTTCTATCGGCTGTGCGAGGAGCGGCTGACGCCCGGGGGGATTGCGGTGATCGACGTGCCCATTGAGGGAGGCGTATCGGTCCTCGTCAAGGAGGCCGTTCGCGTGGTCCTCAAGGGTCGCAGCCCGGAACTGTCACCCGGCGCACTGGTCAGAGCGTCGCTCGGAGTCGAACAGTTCGACCCGAGCCGGTTCGATCCGAACAGCGAAGAGACCTGGATTCAGAATCACACGGGATTTGACCACCGCCTGCTCGAGCGGAGTTGATGCACCGTTTCACGATCCGCGAGCGCTTTCCTTCACCACTGAAACGGGTGCCCGCGCTGCTCGGCAATCAAGAGATGATCTACGTCGTTGCCGAGCACAATGGTCGGGGCAACGCCGCGTTAGTCGCTTCGCCGGGGTACAAACAAGAAGTTCATCGACGCCGCGAGATCTCCGGACACCGAGCCCGTGCTCGATTTGCGCTCTCCGTCGATGATCAGTTCGTGACTGTAACCGTGCTCGTGGAAGTAATCGAACACAGCCGCCGTTGCTTGGCCGTACCGCCGCGAGTACCGCTCGATTATCTCCACAAAGATCACTGGCCGGAACCGCTGAAGCGCTGCGCTGGCGCCACGCATCACACCGAGCTCTGAGCCCTCGACATCACACTTGATCAGGTCAACGCGCTCGATTCGTCCGTCCAGGAAATCGTCCAACCGCCGGCACGGAACTCTCTCGGTTGCACGGTCGGCTGCGGCCGCCTCGTCCGGCACGACGAAGTTGGTGGCGTGCAGGCCCTTGGTCATCCGCAGCTCGCCGTCATGGTCCGAGAGGGCGACCTGGAGTACCTCGATCCTGTCGGCGACACCGTTCTTCTCGATGTTCCGTCGCAGGGAAGCGACGGTCGCGCCGACCGGTTCGAAGGCCAGGATGCGCGCCTGCGGCACCTTTCGCGCGACCTTGATGCTGTGGAGGCCGACGTTCGCGCCGACGTCGATCATGGTGCCGCCCGCCGCAGCAGTTCGGCCAGCAGCCCCGTCTCTTCGCGCTCGTACTCCTGGCCGTATTCTCCCCATGTGCGGTTCCGCGCAGCCCGCCGCCGTAGTACCAGAGGAAGCCTGATCGTCCTCGATCCAGGGGCCGTCGCGGTCGAACCGGACCGCGGCGCGCCGAGCTCCCTCACAAGCTTGACGCCCTGCGCGGTCCAGACCGCGAGGTCGACGTGTCCTCGTTGGCCGGTGATTCGCGGTCTCAGCCAACGTTGGTAGGCCACGAGCGTCCGAGGCATCCTCAAGCGGATTTGATCCCGGATCGCCTCACTGATCGGCCCTCGGCGCCCCGTGTTGAACCCGATCCTCATCGGCTCCGGGATGATAACCGAGAGCGTCTCGCAGCCCGCCGGGTCCAGGACCAAGGGCGCCGCGACGCATAGCCGGAAATCTCCGGTGGTCGCTCTCGCCGCACTCTGACATTACACTGAGGGTCATGCCCGAGGCTGGTCAGACTTTCGAGGGCGTGTCCCTGGAACAGGTGCGTGAGTACTGGGATCGTCGACCTTGCAATGTGAGGCACTCGCCGGAGCCACTCGGGACTCGTGAGTATTTCGATCAGGTCGAGGCACGCCGCTATTTCGTCGAGCCGCACATACCAAAATTTGCGGATTTCGCTCGCTGGAAGGGCAAGCGCGTCCTCGAGATCGGGTGCGGAATCGGAACGGATACGGTCAGTTTCGCTCGTGCCGGGCGACGGTGACGGCTGTGGACCTATCCGAGGAGTCGCTCGCGATCGCGGCCAAACGGATGGCCATCTACGGGTTGAGAACAGGTGACACTCCTACCCGCGAACGCCGAGCGGCTGTCGGACGCCGTTTCTCCAGAGCCATACGACCTCGTCTACTCGTTTGGCGTCATTCACCACACTCCTCGTCCGGAGGCCGTCCTGGACAGATTCGTTCCAGCTATGTGGGCGCCGACACCACGGTGAAGTTGATGCTGTACCACAGATACTCGTGGAAGGTGCTCGCGATACTCGCTCGAGATGGGCACGGAGCATTCTGGAGACTTCCCGAACTCATCGCTCAGCATTCCGAGGCTCAGACCGGCTGCCCGATCACGTATAGCTACACCAGATCGGAGGCGCGCCAGATGCTCCTCCGCCACGGCTTCCGTGTACAAGATCTCTCCGTAGACATGATCTTCCCTTACCGGATCCCCGACTACGTCGAGTACCGTTATGTGAAGGAGTGGTACTTCCGGCTGATGCCAGAGCCTATGTTCCGGGCCCTCGAACGAGCGTTGGGTTGGCATCTCTGCATTACGGCGAGGCCGACGGCTTAGCGGCGCTTCACTTCGTAAGGTTCACGGCCGGAGTCCCTGTGCGATACTCCCGGACCCTCTGTGGCGGGGGCTTGGACGCGACTCTTCGGATCTAGAGAGAGAGCATATGACGACGGTTGGCTTCATTGGGCTAGGCAAGCTTGGGCTGCCGGTGGCTTTGGCGATCGAGAGCCGGGGCCACGAGGTCATCGGGCTACGACATCAATCCCGCGGTCGAGGGCTACTTGCGTGCGCGGAAAATCCCCTACTACGAGGAGCGAGCACCGGAACTGCTGGCGAAGACCGAGCTCCGGTTCGCATCGGTAGAGGAGGTCATTCGCGAGAGCGAGCTCGTGTTCGTTCCGGTCCAGACGCCACACGAGCCCGAGTACGAGGGCGTCACGCGCGTCCCGGACGAGCGAATCGACTTCGACTACAGCTATCTCGTGAACGCCGTGCAGTCAGCCGCCGACGAGGCGGCTTCGCAGCGGAAGGAGGTCCAGCTGGTCGTCAATTCGACCGTTCTGCCCGGAACGATGGAGCGCGAGATCAAACCGCTGCTCGGCGAGTACGCACGCCTGGTCTACAACCCGGCGTTCATCGCGATGGGGACGACGATCCAGGACTTCCTTCACACCGAGTTCGTGCTGATCGGCGCCGATCCCGACAACGCGTCGGGCGCGGAGCGGCTTACGGAGTTCTACAAGACGATCCACGATCACCCGTCGTTTATCACCGACCTGAAGACCGCCGAGCTGATCAAGGTGGGCTACAACACCTTCATCGGGGCGAAGATCGCGTTCGCGAACACGATGATGGAGATCTGCCACAAGCTCGGCGCCGACGTCGATGACCTGACCAAAGCACTTTCGATGGCTACTACGCGCATCGTGTCGCCGAAGTACATGGCGGGGGGCATGGGCGACGGGGGCGGCTGCCACCCGCGCGACAACATCGCGATGAGCTGGCTCGCCGGCAAGCTCGAGCTCTCCCACAACCTCTTCGAGGACCTGATGAAGGCGCGCGAGGATCAGACCTTCTGGCTGGCGAAGATGGTGCAAGCCGCCCAGCGCGACTCCGGGCTGCCCGTGATCCTCCTCGGTCGGTCCTACAAGCCGGAGACCAACCTCCTCGTCGGCTCCCCTGCGGTCCTGCTGAGCAACCTGCTGCACGAGCTGAGCGTCGAGCACGAGAGCTGGGATCCCTACGTCGACGAAGCGCGGCCATGGCCCGCTGCGGTGTACTTCATCGCCACCAACCATCCGCAGTTCAGGCGCTTCGAGTTCCCCGAGGGTTCCGTCGTGATCGACCCGTGGCGAATGGTGACCCAACGCGATGGATTCGAACTGGTCGCCGTCGGCAAGCGTTGATCACTTTCACCGACCTCGGTCTCTTCTCGTATCTCGGAAACGAGCTGTTCCAATTCGCAGCCCTCCTCGGGGTGGCGGAGCGCCGGGGCTACGCGGTTTGCCTTCCGCCGAGCACCCAGCACAGCCTCGGCGCGCTGATCGAGCTGGACACGCCCACGTACACCACGGAGCAGCTACGCCGGCTTCGCTGGCGGTTCGCGCAGTGCTACCCCCGGTACGGCTACGAGCCAGCTCTGGCAGAGATCCCCGACTGGTGCGACGTGTTCGGCTACTTCCAGTCGCGGCGCCACTTTCCCGAACGCCTGCGCGAGCTCTTGCGGATCCGGTCTGATGTGACCGAGCGCGTCGAGCAGCTCTGGACCGACCTGGGACTGAGCGGCCCGGTGACCGGGTTTCACGTGCGTCGGGGCGACGCAGTCGGCTCGAGTCATTGGCTGCTGCTTGAAGAGACCGGCTACTACGACCGGGCGAAGGCCTGTTTCGAGAGTGCTGACTGCACGTTTCTCCTGGTCTCCCAGGATCCTCTGTGGTGTGCGACTCATCTGGCGGGATCGAACACGGTGATCGCCCCAGAGGCGCCCGCCGCCGTGCACCTCGCGCTGCTCGCCCGCTGCGACCATCTGATCCTCGCCAACAGCACGTTCTCGTGGTGGGCCGCGTGGTTCCAGGAGCCGCACCGTGGGATGGTCGTGGCGCCAAGGCAGTGGTATCACCCTGGGACCTTCGACGAGTCAGAGCAGGATCTCGGGGCCGACTGGATCTTGGCCTAGGCACATGCGCGGGCAGGTAAGTTCAGATCGGGGTCGGGCGTTTCTCGGGCCGGCGGTGGCTCGCGTCCGAGACGCGAGGCGACGCGTCTCGGGGCCGCTTGACAGATCCGCTTTTCGGCCTCGGAGGATCTCTCCGCCGCCACGCGAGCGCTCCTACGAGCTGAGCCGGTTGTCGCTGTACAGGCTCGGCCTCGCCGGAACGTACGCCAAGTACAGGTTCGTGCCGCGGTCGGCAATTGCGAGCTACGACGAATTGCGCGAGACCGTCCGAGCACACCAGGGAACCGGCGACCTCCACGCCTTTATCGCAGAGCTGTGGCAGCGGCATGGAGCGCCCTCCAGGGTCGTGGTCGACGCATTTCTGGACGCCGCGCGAGAGCTCGACCGCCGCGAGCCTGCGCTCTCGCCCGAGGAGCTCGAAGCGATTCTGGCGCCACCGTGCGCGCTCGCCGGAGCTCCTCGCGCTGGTGCACGCGATCTGGCCAACGCTCGCCGGCGGCTAGTCGACGCCTGGCTGCTTGCCTGCGCGCCTCGTTCGCGGGCAGGCCGGACGCGCGACCAGGCAGAGCTAGCAGTGTGCTTCGTGCTGAGGCGAGTCCGGCAGTACGGTTACGCAGCAAGCGCACTGGCGCCGATCACTCGGCGTCGCATTCGCGAGACCCGTTGACAGGCGACCGGATGGCGACTGATCCGGCCGTGCGGAGATGAGCGAGGCTCGCGTCCTTGGACTCGTCGGCGGCGATCCGGCCACGGCACTCTCCGGCGTTGCTCGCCACCTGCTCGACGCCGTCGACAGGCATTTCCCGGTGATCGATCGCGTCGACTACGCACCGTCGGGGCTGCGTCGACTCGTGCTTGGGGCGCGGACGTTCCGGCCCTCGCGGAGCGCCTGGCGCGCGGGGTTCCAGACGAGCCTGCGGGCACATCGCGCACTCGAGCGAACGCTAGCGGAGCGAACGGCGGATCTCCCTCGCAGCTTTGATCTCGCGCTCCAGGTCCACGGCTGGGTTAGCGGGCAGCCGCGGCCCTACGCCCTGTTCGTCGATCAGACGCGGCTAATGGCCGACCGTGGTTGGCCGGACTGGCTCAGGTTGAGGGAACGCGAGCGCTCTGAGCTGCTCGCGCTCGAGCGCCAGATGTACAGCCAGGCCGGTCACATCTTCGTGATGGGGAGCGTCGCGCGTGAATCCGTCGTAGCCGACTACGGAGTCGATCCCCGTCGCGTGACCATCGTCGGCGGCGGGCCGAACTTCGATCGATTGCCGGCGGTCGCCGGGCCCGCGCCGGGACGCACGATCCTGTTCGTCGGTCGCGACTTCGAGCGCAAGGGCGGCGACGTCCTGATCCAGGCGTTCAAACGGGTCCGAGCCAACTGCGCGATGCCAGCTTGGATGTCGTCGGCGTTGACCGCCGGTTCGACGTCGCCGGGGTGACCGTTCACGGCCGGGCCCACGATCGCGAGCGGTTGGCCGCGCTCTACCGCGATGCGCGTGCGTTCTGCCTGCCATCGCTCTATGAGCCCTACGGCCTCGTTCTGCTCGAGGCGATGGCACACGGCGTTCCCTGCGTCGGGACCTCGGTTCAGGCGATCCCGGAGATCCTCGATCAAGGCCGCGCGGGACTACTTGTCGAGCCACACGATCCCGATGCGCTCGCGCAGGCGCTCGTCGCACTGCTGAGCGACGACGACTTGGCGCACCGCCTCGGTGCCGCCGGGCGTAACTTCGTGGAGAGCGAGCTGAACTGGGACCGCGTCGCGGAGCGGATGGCGCCGGGCATCCTGAGGGCGCGACGTTGACTCGCCAGCGGGCGACGCGCCCGTGCTTCTACGACGGTGCGAACACCTTTGTTGTGTCTGCGGCCCTCGAGTACATGCGCTCGAGGCTGGCGGCGACGGTATCGATCTCGTACCTCGATGCGAACTCACGACCAGCGTCAGAGAGCCGACTGCGCAGCGCGGCGTCGGTCAGGATCGCGCCGAGCGCGTTTGCCACGGCTTCGGGGGCGACGTCGGTGACGAGGCCGGCGCCCGCGGCCTGGACCTGAGGGGCGAGATTGACCGCGGTTGAGATCACGACGGGGCACCCCGCGGCCATGGCCTCGATCACGGCCACGCCGAAGTTCTCGGTATGAGATGACAACGCCCACACGTCGGCGCTCGAGAGCACCGCGCGTCGTTGCTCCCCAAACACCGGTCCAGCGAACACCACGTCGTCCGCGACCCCGACCAGTTCCGCGGTCGCCCGCAACGACGGTGTCAATGATTCATCGTCTGGGCCGGCGATGATCAGCCTGCAGGGGATGTCTCGGCGCAGCAGAGCAAAGCCCTTGATCAGTTGGTCGATGCCCTTCTTATACGTGAGACGTCCGAGAAACAGAACGAGCGGACCGTCATACGAGTCCAGCCGCCGGCGGCGAAATTCGTTTCGATCAGGGAGATTCTCGAATTCGTGGAGGTCGATACCGACCGGAACGACCACCCGCGGCACCGCGGGGGCAACATCGGTGATCAGCTGCGCTTCGACGTCAGTGGTGACGTGAATCAGAGTTGCACCTTCCAGCATCTGGCGCTGCCAGACGCTCGTGGCTACGCGCTTGCGTAGGCCTCCATGCGACGCCAACGCTGGATCGAGTGCGCCGTGCGGCGAGACGATGTACGGGACTCCAGCCGCGGCAGCGGCCCGGGCCGCAGTCCTCTGCGGATAGAGCCACAGCGAATGTATGTGAACGACGTCCGCGCGTTGCACTGATTGCTTCAGCGCGTGCGCCAGCGCCGGCGAGTAGAGCAGCCGTTGCGGGAAACGCGTCGGATAGATCGCGTATTCGCCGGCCGCGATCGCCGGATGGATGTCTGCCTCCGTGACGGTGCGTTGGGGGCGAGCGCCCGGGGCCCGGGCCAGATCTGTCGCGAGCGTGTGCACTCGGTGACCTCGTCGCTCAAGAGCGCGCGCGGCAGGGCCGACAAATGCCGGAGGTCCTCCGGCCCGTGTCGAGACGATCGGCAGAACGTTGACGATGTCTAGCGCCACCAGGAGCGGCAAGCTACCAAACCCCTTCGGGCAGCCGGGAGCCACGAACTGCCTGGATCCGCGAGAGGCGCCGCCTGAGATGACCTTACCCCCGCAGCCTGGGTGGCGCTCACGATACGCTGATCGGGTGTCGGAGACAGTGATCTCGGCGCCTTGGTGCAGGTTGCCGCCGCGTAGGGACCCTATCGGGGCTCTCAAGGACCCTGCGGTCCTACGCCAGCGGCTCGAGCTCAGGGCGTCGCGGCTGCTACACAGGATCGGCTATCACCTCGTTCCCGTCTCGCCGCAGGAGCGGATGTATCTTGAGAGCGACGCGGACGAGTCGGTCGCACTCCCCGATGGGGCTGAGTCGGTACTCGTCCCCGAGAACCCACGCCTGAGCTCACTGCGTGAGTCGTACGCTCGCGTCAATCTCCCGGTCACAACCCATTCGCGGTGGGCGGAGGACGTGGTCGATTGGCTGGTCGATCTGCGTCGGTTTCGCGGCGACACCCTGTTCGTCTGGCATTTCCGCGAGCTCCCGCGCCTGACGGCGCTCAAGTACTTCATCTACGCGGAGTATGTCCGCGCACACGACCCGGCCTCGCTGCTGGAGCGGCTCGGTGAGGATGGCGCTTTCGGCTGCTGGAGCTTCGATGTCAACGGACGCGTCCGCTACAGCCGCGACCTGCTCGATTCCGTCACCCAGATCTACTTCCTCGATCGTCACCTCGGCGTTCTCGAACGTCCCTCGCTGCGTGTCCTGGACATCGGCGCCGGCTACGGCCGCCTTGCTCACCGGATGGCGCAAGCCGTTCCGAACCTCGTCGACTACTGCTGCGTTGACGCGGTGCCGGAGGGACCTTCCTGTCCGAGTACTACCTCAACTATCGCGGCGTCCTACCGCCGGCCCGCGTGGTGCCGCTCGATCGACTGGACACGGAGCTCGAGGCCGGGGCATTCGACCTTGCCGTCAACATTCACAGCTTCTCCGAGTGCCCCTACGCAGCGGTCGCGTGGTGGATCGAGCTGCTCGCGCGATTACGGGTGCCGAAAGTGATGATCGTTCCCAACGACCAGGACCGGCTCCTCAGCGTCGAGCCGGACGGATCGCGTCGCGACTTCGCTGCGGTGCTCGCCGACGCTGGCTACCGCCGTAGCGTGATCGAGCCCAGCATCGCCGATCAGGCGGTGAGGGATTTGACCGGTTTGACTTCCGGTTCCTCCTCTTCGAGCTCGCCTGAGGGTCAGCCACCAGAGGCCGCCGAGGCGCCGTCCCGCTGCGGCGCAGTCAAGCGACCTAGCCCGAAACCTCCATCGGCGCCGGCCGATCGGGCGTACCGGCAACGAACCGGTGCAGGCGGCGATCCCTGGGGCTCAACTGAGTGGTCTCGAGCGCCGCCGTGTCGAGTCCATCCTCAAAGGTGATGTAGCCCTCGGCCTCGAGCATGGCCCGAGCGGCAGCACGGTCCTCGGCGGACAGATGATGATGTTCGTAGACCACAAGACGCGGGCGGCGCGCCGTCAGATCCATGCTTCGGAGGATCTCGTAGTCGTAGCCCTCGGTGTCGATCAGCACCAGATCGATCTTGTTCACGCCGTGCTTCTCGCACAGCTGAGCGAAGGTCATCGCGGAAACCCTGGTTTCGACCAGCCGATCCTCGATATCGGGAATCAGGTCTCTGTTGCTCAGCACGACATCTGGCTTGAACGACCCGAGCGCGTGGTACCAACCCCATACTCGCTCGCCGGGCATCGCCTCGCGCAAATGGTAGAACGGGAACACACCCTCGCGCTCGGCAATTGCCGCCTGCTCCAACACGATTCGTGGATCGGAGCCGTAGCGCTCACGAAGCCGCTCGAAGACATACGGCACCGGCTCGACCATGATCCCGCGCCACCGGCGTCGCTTGATTTCCAATCGAAGCGGGTCGCGCGCATACCCGTCGTTCGCTCCGATCTCGATGAAAAAAGCGTCGGGATGAGCCGCGCCGAAGAGGCGCATGAGTGCTTCGATCCGGTCGATAGGAAAGCCAACAGTTCGGCGCGCTTTCGCGATCAGCCGGAGAGCCAACGGATTCATCGCCGACAATGCTAATCCCGTCATCCTGCTACGGTTCCGACGTCGCAGAGTCAGGCGGCGGCCAAGTCCGCATCGCCTCCGCGGTCGGCCGACGCGGCATCGGCCTAGGGGATATGGCAACAAGTGTGGTCGATCTACCTGCTACTTTTTCAGACTCTTAGGGAACGAGGGGGCCTTCCTAGGGCGCAAATGCTCTAGAGAGATGGTGTGTGATGGCTGAAGAGCTTGTCGTCGTAACCGGAGGTGGCGGCTTCATCGGGGCCATCTCGTCCGCAGCCTGCTCGCCGACGGCTACCGGGTTCGCTCGGTCGATCAGGCGCCGCTGGAGCAGTGGCATCAGCTGTTCGCGCGACGCCGAGAACCTCGTGCTCGACCTGAGCCTCGCCGACGCGTGCGACGAGGCGCTCGCCGGCGCGACGATCGTCTACAACCTCGCCGCCGACATGGGCGGGATGGGGTTCATCGAGGCCAACAAAGCGCGCTGCATGCTGTCGGTGCTGATCAACACGCACCTGCTGCAGTCCGCGCGTCGCCACGGTGTCGAGCGTTACTTCTTCTCCTCCTCGGCGTGCGTCTATGCCGCCGACAAGCAGCTCACGCCTGACATCGCGCCGCTCAAGGAGAGCGACGCCTACCCGGCCGAGCCCGAGGACGGCTACGGCTGGGAGAAGCTGTTCAGCGAGCGGATGTGCCGGCACTTCACCGAGGACTTCGGCCTCACCACCCGCGTCGCGCGCTATCACAACGTCTACGGGCCGCACGGGACCTGGACGGGCGGCCGCGAGAAGGCGCCGGCGGCGATCTGCCGCAAGGTCGCCGAGGCGAAGATCTCGGGCGACCACGAGATCGAGATCTGGGGCGACGGCGAGCAGACCCGCAGCTTCATGTACATCGACGACTGCGTCGAGGGCACGCGCAAGATCATGGACAGCGACATCGACGTGCCGATCAACCTCGGGAGCAGCGAGATGGTCACGATCAACGGCCTGGTCGACATCGTCGAGGAGATCGCCGGCATCAAGGTGACGCGACGCTACGACCTCGACGCGCCGAAGGGCGTCCGCGGGCGCAACAGCGACAACACGATGATCCTGGAGCGCCTCGGCTGGGAGCCGAGCATCACGCTGCGCGACGGGCTGGAGCAGACCTACCGCTGGATCTACGATCAGGTCTCGGCGCTGGACGAGATTCCGGCTAACGAGCACGGCGCGGCGGTGCCTCGTGCGACTCGCACGACGCGATCGAAGCGTCTGCTCGAAGCGCGCGGCGAAGCCGGCCTGGGTGAAGTGCTGCTCGGCGTAGCGCGCGCGAGCGCGCGGCGCGCTCGCCGATCTCGCCGTCGGCTCGCGCAGCCGGGCGACCTCGCGCGGGAACGCGTCCGGGTCGCTGGAGTCGACCACCCAGCCGGCGCCCGACTCGCGCACGATCCGCGCGACCTCCCCGCCGGGTTGACGGCCGCCAGGACCGGCAGCCCGTAGGCCATGAAATTCATCAGCTTGGACGGGATGTTGAACTCGGAGCCCTCGTAGCGCTGGCTCACGAACGCCAGGTCGCGCTGTCGCAGCTCGTGCTCGAGGCGCTCGTCGTCGACCATGCCGAGCATCTGCACCCGGTCGGAGCGGATCTCCGCGCGCGCTTCGTCGGCCGCGACGCCGGTGCCGGTGATCACAGCGGCGCTTCGCCGGTCAGCTCCGGGTGAGCCTCGAACGCGCGCACAAGCGCGGTCAGACCCTGCGAGTGGCCGATGTTGCCCATCGAGAGGATCCGCAGGACCGTCCCGCGCGAGCCGGGCTCGCGCCCGCTGCGCGGGCACGCGCGTCGCCGGGTCGTAGATCAGCTCGATCTTCTCCCGGCGGAACGCCCTTCGCGACCAGGTTGTCGGTGAACGCGCGCGAGAGCACGACGATCCGGTCGGCCGCTCGATACGCGGCCCGCTCGAGCCGGCGCGCGAGCTTGATCACCATGCCACCCTCGTCGACCAGCCCGGTCGCGGTCGCGCCGTCCGGCAGCAGGTCGTGCAGCCACAGGACCCATGGGATCCGGCGGGCGCGGACGTTGGCGACCGCGGGCAGCAGCGCCGGGAACGACGGCGAGGCCGACACGAGCACGTCCGGGCCGGGCAGGAACGGCGTCGCCGCCGCCTGGGCGGCCATGAACGTCAGCTCCTGCCGGTAGCGCTCGGCCGCGCTGGCGCGCCCGATCCAGAGCGGCAGCCGCAGCACGTCGATCCCGTCGCGCGACCTCGCGGTAGGGAAGCCAGCCGCGTCCCCCACCTGGCTCGGGATAGTGCGGATGGGCGGCGACGACCTCGACGTCGTGCCCGCGATCGCGCAAGCCCGCGCGCCCAGACCGTGCTGACGATGCCGATCCCGGTCGGCTCGGGATCGAAGTTGTAGCTCCAGAGCTGGATGCGCAGCCGTCGCGCCGCCCCGCTCACCCCGGGATCAGACCCTCGCCCTGAAACTCCGACTGGGCCTCCTCGAGGGAGACGTCAGGCGGCGGCAGGATGATGTCGGACCCGACGAGCTCGTCATCGGGCACCGGGGTTCCCTTGGCGCGCACCATGTCGAGCAGCCGCTCGAACACCTCGTGGAAATGCTCCTCGTCGGAGGACTCGCAGCTCGCCACCGCCTCGTTATCAAGCTGGTTCAGCTCGGCCAGGTTCTCGTCGCTGATCTCGTATTGACCCTCGTTCGAGATCCGGACGATCATCAGACCTGCCCCCCGGTGGATCCGGCCTGCTCTCCGCTGCCGCCCGTCGCAGCGCCCTGACCACCGGAACCGAGCTCGCCCTTGGACCCCGATCCGGTGCCCAGCTCGGCCTTCAGCTTGGCCAGGTCGGCGTCGACCTCGGTGGTGCTGGAGAGCTGCTTGAGCTGGCGGTCGATGTCATCGTCGCCGGAGCCCAGGGCGGTCAGGTCCTCGAACGCGCCTGATGCCTCGAGCTCGCCGACGGCGTCGGCGCGGGCCTTCATGTTCTCGGTCTTGTCGAGGGCGCGCTGCATGGCCAGACCGACGTCGGCCATCTCCTCCCCCATTCCGGTCGCGGCCTCGGAGATGCGAACCTGGGCCTCGGCGGCGGAGTACTGCGCCTTGACGACCTCCTTCTTGGAGCGGAACTGCTCGATCTTGGTGCGCAGCTTCTGCTCGGAAGCGGTCATCTGCTCCTGCTGCTGCTCGAGCTGGGCGACCTGGGAGTCCAGGGACTGCAGCTCGGTCTGAGCGACGTTCTTGCGTTCGAGGGCTACCCGGGCCAGATCCTCGTTACCGGCGGCGAGCGCCTGGCGCGCCTGGGTATCAAGCTTGACGACCTGCTGCTGGAGCTTTTCCTCCTGCAGCTGGAGGCGCTTCTTCGAGGTGACGACGTCGGCGATTCCCTTCTTGACGTTCTGGAGCAGTTCGATCTGCTTCTGGTAGCTGTACTCGAGAGTTTCCGAGGGATCCTCGGCGCGATCGAGCAGTTTTGAGATCTTGGCTTTGACTACGGTGGACATGCGCCCGGAAAGGCCCGGCATCGCATCCTCCTTGGGCGGTGGCTGGACTGGCACCCCTAGCGTATCGACCAGCACCAATACGATCAGTGCGATGGACCCAAAGCCGGTCTCGGATTCCTGCACCATGCTCTCGCATTGGATGGGCGTGACCGACGCCAACAGCTCCGGCAACGTCCACGGCGGCGTCATCATGAAGCTCGCGGACGAGGCCGCCGGGCTGTCGGCGATCAAGCACGCGCGGCAGCGGGTGGTGACCGTCGGCATCGATCGGATGGACTTCCGGGTGCCGATCTACGTCGGCGAGCAGGTCACGTTCCTGGCCACCGTCAACGCCGCCTGGCGGACCTCGATGGAGGTCGGGGTCAGGGTCGAGGCCGAGAACCCGGTGACCGGAGAGCGCCGCCACACCAACACCGCCTACCTGACGATGGTCGCGCTCGACGCCGAGGGCCACCCGGCCGAGGTGCCCCCGCCCGACGCCGGCACCCCCGATGAGCAGCGCCGGCTGCGTGAGGCCGAGATGCGCAGAGCCAACCGGCTCGCCGAGCGCGCCGAGATGCTGGCGCACCGCTCGCTCGAGCGTTAGCGCCCGCGACGGAGCCAGCTGCCGGAGCGGCGTTTGCGCGTCGGCTCCGGCGCGGTGTCCGCAGCACCCTCGGCTGGGCGAGCCGCCGGGGCGCTGTCCGGAGGATCGGCTCCCGGGGGAGTCGCCGGGCGGCTGGCCTCCGGCTCTGCGGGGGGTGACGGGCTGTGAGGTGTCTCGGGCGCGGCCAGGCGGCGGCGGGCTGGGCTCGATCAGCCAGCGCCTGACCTCCGGTGGCAGCTCCTCGTCGCCGCGTTCCTCTCCTCCCTTCGCCGCTTCGGTCCGGTCGACGGCGGCCGGGGCGACCGCGGGCTTTTCGACCTCGGCGTCGCGCTCAACGGGATCCTCGGCGGGTGCGGGGGGCGGATCCGCAAGCAGCCAGCGGCTCGCAGGCTCGAGCCGGCGGTGGCTCCGGGGCAGCCACCGGCGGTTGCAGCTGGGCTCGGGCGCAGCAGCCACCGGCTCGGGCTCGGGCGCAGCCTCCGGCGCGGGCTCGGGCGCAGCCGCCACCGGCTCGGGCTCCGGCTCCGGCTCAGCAGCCACCGGCTCGGGCTCGGGCTCGGGCGCGGCAGCCACCGGCTCGGGCTCGGGGGCGAGCACCGGCTCGGACGCAGCCGGACTCGAATCGACCGCTGGCGGCCCCCCGGCGGTCTCAGCCGGTGGCGCTATGGCGCCGTTGAATCTCTCCTCGCGGACGGGCATGGCGCGCCCGGGGTCGTCGTCGCGCAACTCGAGCTGGCGCCGCATCAGGACCACGTCAAGCCGGTCAAGCAAGTGGCGGACCCGTTTCCGTGCCATCGCGGCCAGGATAGACCCGGGACGGCGGCGCCTCACCACCAGGGGCGTCGCGGCGGCCGCGAGGCCGCCACGATCGCCCTAGTTCCCCGCGAGGGTCAGAGGTTCGCCGGGTGCCGCGACTGGAAGCCGCTCGTCCCGCGCATCACCGACCGCCACCGTGGGCCGGTGCCGGGCGCGGGATGGGGATCGCCCGCGGCCGAGGTGTCGAAGCGGATCCCCGCGATCTGGACGAAGGCATGGGCGGGGTTCGTGTAGACCGTGATCCACTGGCCGGTCCCACTGTGACCCCAGCTCTCGAATCCGCTTGAGTCCATCGACGTCTTGAGCAGTCCCGCTCCGTGCAGCACGTAGGACACCGCGCCCGAGCAGTCGTAACCGACGTCGTTCCAGACCCCGTGACCTCCGGCGTAGAGATAGGGCTTGAGCCGGATCTGGTTACCGGCCCAGATGGCTCGCTGCACCTGAATCGGGGCGTTGGACGGCGCGTAGGCGACGCCGTGGATGATCTTCGCGGTGACCCCCGGCACAGTCGGCTGGGCGGGGGTGCTGGGCGTGCCCGGGCCGGGCGTGGGAGTGAGAGTGGGAGCGCCGACGCCGGCGCCGCCGGTGCTGCCAGTCCCCGAACTCGGCGCGGTGGTCGGGCTCGTGCTGCCGGCAGCCGCTGTGGCCTGCGAAGCCCCCGCGAGCGCGAGCATCGTGACAGCCGGAATCAGTAGGAGTTTGGTGCGCAAGTAATCCTCTTTCGTCGGCCGACGGGGTTAGCTGACGGGCTGGCGCTAAAAGAGCTCGCGCCTCCCGCGGATGAACCGCGGGATTAGCCCCAAGGGACTCGATGGGTCCCCCGCTCCGCGGTGTTTTTGGGCCCGCGGATTAGGCGCCCGGCAATATAGCGATTTGAGGAGTCATAACGTTTCCCCGTCGCGAGCGGCGCTCATCCCGTCGCGCTGGCAGCGCCCGCCCCCAGGGCGAGCGGTAACGTCCGCGCGATGCGAGCACGGCTCCCTCGAGGGCCGCTTGCACTCCTGCTCGGCGCCGCGCTGGCGCTGGCCGGGTGCGGCGGTGGCGGGACGAACCTGTTGAAGGGCAGCACCGCGGCCACCGTCACCGACACGGTCGGGATCCCCTCCGCCGCTCCCCAGGCGGTGCAGAAGCTCGGCTTCCCCGCACTCGCCACCAAGAACACCACGCGGGTCGCCGGCGCCGACCCCGCCGCCGACGCGGCCGGGGTCGCGCTGGCCGTATTTCCCTCCGCCGCCGCGGGGACACACCCCAGCGCGGTCACGCTCGCGCCGACCGGCGACTGGCAGGCGGCGATCGCCGCCGCGGTGCTGATGGCCCCGCCGATCCGCGCGCCGCTGCTGCTGTCGGGCGCCGGCTCGCTGCCGACCGCCACCGCCGACGCACTCACGACCCTGGCCCCGACGGGATCGGGGACGGTGGGAGGCGCCCAGGTGATCCGGGTGGGCTCGGTTCCGGCGCCGGGCCACCTGCGCTCGGCGAGCATCAAGGGCGCGGACCCATACGCCCTGGCCGCTGGTATCGATCGGTTCGTCAGCGCGGTCCAGGGGCGGACCAGCTCGGACGTGGTGATCGCCTCGGCGACCAACCCCGCTTATGCGATGCCGGCGGCGGGCTGGGCGGCCGAGAGCGGCAATCCGGTGCTGTACGTGGGCGGTTCCGGCATTCCGACCGCCACGCGTCAGGCGCTGCTCTCCCATCAGAACCCCCACATCTACGTGCTCGGTCCGCCCAACGTGATCTCCAACGGCGTATTCGCCGCGCTGGGCAAGTACGGAAAGGTCAAGCGCGTGGGAGCCAGCGACCCCGCCGCGAACTCGGTCGCCTTCGCCGAGTATCGCGACCCCGCCTGCCCGTTCGGACAGCCCTGCGCCCACGTGCCCGGGAGCTTTGGCTGGGCCATCCGCAGCCCTGGTCACGGCTATGTCCTGCTCAACGCGTCCCGGCCACTCGATGCGGCCGCCGCCGCGCCCCTGTCGTCCAGCGGGGACTACGGTCCCCAACTGCTGGTCGACAACCCCTCTACCCTCCCTCGTGCCGTGCTCACCTTCTTCCTCGACTACGCGACCCCCGGCTACACCCAGGAGGGCCCCACCGCGGCGGTCTACAACCACGGATGGGTGATCGGCGATCAGAGTGCCATCAGCGTTCCCGTCCAGGCCGAGATGGACAATCTGCTCGAAGCCGTTCCCCAGACCTCGAAATGAGCCAGGCTGAGCATCCAGACCGCCTGCGCGCGGAGCACGATGTCACCGTCGAGGACATCCGTCAGCTGATGGGTGCCTCCACGCCGCACTTCGCGCTGCAGCTGCGCGAACGGATCCGCAAGCTGATTCGCGACCTGCCCGCCGATCATCCCGCGCGCGTCGAGGGCGAGCGGGAGATCGCGCGCCTGGACAAGATCGCCTACGTCGGAGAGGTTCGCGGGCACACGGCGGAGCCGGGACTGACCCCGCTGCCGAGCCTCGGTCGCGACTCACGGGACTCTCACGCCCCGCGTGGGACGCACTGACGCTTGCACGAAACGGATCTCGCCGCCCGGCGCCGAAACCCACCATGTCCGGCCCCAGATACGTTTACATCTAGCCCGTGACTGACGAGCGCTACATAGCGGTGATCGGCCTGGGGCGGGTGGGCCTGCCGCTGGCGCTGTGCTTCGCCGACCGCGGCCTGCGGGTGCTCGGCGTCGACCACGACCCGAACGTGCTCGCATCGCTGCGGGCCGGACGCATGCCATGGAACGAGGCGGGCACGCAATCCCTGCTCGACCGCGTCCGCGCCGGCGGCCGGCTGGAGCTGACCGAGCGGGCCGCCGACGCCGCCCAGGCTGACGACATCGTGATCACGATCGGAACCCCGTCGTTCTCTCACATCGAGAGCGACCTGCGCGAGGTCCGCGCCGCGATCGACGACCTGCTGCCGCTCCTGCGCCCCGGTCATTCCCTGATCCTGCGCTCGACCATCGCCCCGGGCACGACCGAGTTCGTCGCCGGCTACATCGAGAAGCGCCGTGACCTGCGGGTCGGTGAGCAGGTGTTCGTGGCGCACGCCCCGGAGCGCATCGCCGCCGGCCGGTTCCTGGAGGAGATCACGACGCTGCCGTGCATCATCGGCGGTGTCGGCGAGACCTCGACCGAGCGCGCCGCGAGCCTGTTCAGCGTGTTCGGCGCGCCGATCGTCAGAACCACGCCGGTACAGGCCGAGCTGGCCAAGATCTGGACGAACATCCTGCGCTACGCGACGTTCGCGCTGCCCAATCTGCTGATGATGGACTGTGAGATCTACGGTGCGAACGTGTTCGACGTGATCGAGCTGATCAATCACGATTACCCGCGGGGCGGGATCGCCCTGCCGGGGATGACCGCGGGCACCTGCCTGCGCAAGGATTTCGCGTTCTCGGAGGAGCGATCGCACGCACCGGGGATGCTGCTCGCCGTCTCCAGGGTCAACGAGGGCGTGCCGCTGTTCCTGGTGGAGGGCAGCAAGCGTCGGATCGGGAGCCTCGCCTCGCGCAAGGTCGCGGTCCTGGGCCTGACGTTCAAGCGCGACACCGACGACGAACGCGATTCGCTCTCGCCGAAGCTGATCCGGCTGCTCGAGCGTGAGCTGGCCGACGTCGCCGTCTGTGATCCGCATGCGCCGACCCCGACGCAGCCGCTCGAGGACGCCGTGCGCGACGCGGACGTGGTGATCATCGCCACCAACCACTCGCAGTTCGAGCGGCCCGGAATGCTCGGCGAGGTCCTCGCGTTGGCGTCCAAGGACTGCCTGCTGGTGGATCCATGGAACAGCCTCGGAACCGCGCAGGTGTTCGTCTACGCCGCCGAGGCGCCTGTGCTGTCGTCAGTCGATGTACCGGCCATCGACGCCTCCTCGGACCCGGCGCACTAGCCAAGATGGCGCGCGTGCTGGTGACGGGTGGCGCCGGGACGATCGGCTCGGCCGTGGTGCGGCGGTTGCTGGGAGACCCCGACTGGGAGGTCCGCGTCTCGGACCACCGCGAACCTCCCATCTGGATGCGCGAGGGTTGCGAGCTGCACCTCGGTGATCTGCGCGATCTGGACGTCGCGCGGGCGGCCGTGGAGGGATGCTCCCACGTGATCCACCTGGCGGCGATCGTCGGCGGCATCGCCAACTTCCACAAGCTGCCGTTCACCCTCACCGAGGCCAACGTCGCGCTGACCGGCTCGGTCGCTCACGCGGCGATCGACCACGGGGTGCAGCGGTTCACCTACGTGTCCTCCTCGATGGTGTTCGAGCGCGCCACCGAGTACCCCACCACCGAGGCGCATCTGGACGTCTGCCCGACGCCGCGCTCGGCCTACGGGTTCTCCAAGCTGGCCGGGGAGGTATGCGCGCGGGCGGCTCAGGATCAGCACGGGCTGCCCTACACGATCTGCCGCCCTTTCAACGCCTACGGCCCCGGCGAGCTGCCCGATCCCGACGAGCCGGGAATCGCCCACGCCGTCCCCGATCTGATCGCCAAGGTGCTCTCCGGTCAACGTCCCCTGCAGATCTTCGGCAGCGGCGAGCAGACCCGCACGCTCACCCACGTGGACGACATCGCCGACGGGGTGGTGACCGCGATGGCGTCGCCCGCGGGCGAGAACGAGGACTTCAACATCTCGGCCTCCCGCGAGCTGAGCATCGCCGATCTCGCCGCACTGATCTGGGAGGCGTGCGGAGAGGATCCCGCCGAGCTGGCGCTGACCCACCTGCCCACCTTTGCCGTCGACGTCCAGCGCCGCTGGCCGTCGGTGCAGAAGGCCCGGGATCTGCTCGGCTGGGAGGCCCGGGTCGACCTCCGCGACGGCCTGGCCGACACGGTCGCCTGGCTGCGCGAGCACGGGCTCGGAGCCAGGCAGGCCGCCAATGCCTGAGACGCCGAGATGACCGCGCGACGTGCCCTGATCACCGGCATCACCGGCCAGGATGGCTCATATCTCGCCGAGTTGCTGCTCGAGCAGGGATACGAGGTGCACGGCATGGTCCGCCGTTCCTCGACCGAGAAGTTCGACCGCATCGAGCATGTGCGCGATCGGCTGCTGCTGCACCAGGGCGACCTGTTCGACCAGCGCTCGCTGGTCGACACCCTGAGGGCCTCGATGCCCGACGAGCTCTACAACCTCGCGGCGATGTCCTACGTCGCCGCCTCCTGGTCCCAGCCGACCCTGACCGCCGAGTTCTCGGGGATCGGCGTCACGCGCCTGCTGGAGGCGATGCGCGAGGTGTGCCCCGAAGCCCGCTTCTATCAGGCCTCGTCGTCGGAGATGTTCGGCAAGGTCCGCGAGGTGCCCCAGACCGAGATGACGCCGTTCTATCCCCGCTCGCCCTACGGCGTGGCCAAGGCCTATGGGCACTTCATCACCGTCAACTACCGGGAGTCCTACGGGCTGCACGCCACCAGCGGAATCCTCTTCAACCACGAGTCGCCGCGCCGCGGGCTGGAGTTCGTCACCCGCAAGATCACCTGGCACGCCGCCGCGATCAGGCTCGGGCTGCTGGACAAGATCGAGCTCGGCAACCTCGACGCCGAGCGTGACTGGGGCTACGCGCGCGACTACGTGCAGGCGATGTGGTTGATGCTCCAGCAGGAGGTGCCCGACGACTACGTCGTCGCCACCGGAGTCGCGCACTCGGTCCGGGAGTGCCTGGAGATCGCCTTCGACCATGCCGGCGTGCCGATCGAGGACCATGTCGCCACCGACCCCGGGCTGATCCGGCCGGCCGAAGTCGAGCATCTGATCGGGGACGCCGGGAAGGCCAAGGCAGTCCTCGGCTGGCAGCCCGACACCGACTTCGAGCACTTGATCCGGATGATGGTCGACGCCGATCACGTCCTCCTGCAACGCGACCCCGACGCGCGCAGGGTGTACGGCGCCTAGCGCGGACGCCCAGCACGCGGCGACGGAGGGACATGCCCCACGAGATCCACGAGCAGGCGGCGATCGGGTTCGATCGCGCGGGGGCCGACTACGAGCGGGGTCGGCCCGGCTACCCCGACGAGGCAGTGGAGACGATGGCCGCCGAGCTGGGGATCGGACCCGGCCGGGTGGTGGTGGATCTCGCCGCCGGCACCGGCAAACTGACTCGATCGCTGACCCGCTTCGGCGCGCGCGTGATCGCGGTGGAGCCGGTGCGGGGAATGCGAGAACAGCTGGTCACGGCGGTGCCCGGCGCCGAGGCGCTGGAGGGGTCGGCCGAGCACATTCCGCTCGCCGACGCCAGCGTCGACGCGGTGGTGGTGGCGCAGGCGTTTCACTGGTTCAACGCGCCGCGCGCCGCGGCCGAGATCAGTCGCGTGATGCGAGCCCAGGGCGGTCTGGGCGTGATCTGGAATGCGTGGGACGAGTCGGTGCCGTGGGTGGCGCAGGTGCAGGCGATCGTCCACGAATACGCCGGCCACGCCCCCCGGCATGACACCAGCGCCTGGGAGCGGGAGCTGGCGGAGACCGGGCTGTTCACCCCGATGTCCCGTCGCACCTACCCGAACCTGATACCGGGCGATCTCGCCACCCTGCTGGCACGCGTGGCCTCGACGAGCTACATCGCCGCGCTGGCAGCGCCTGAGCACCAGGAGGTTCTGCGTCGCGTTCGGGCCGCAGTCGCCGCCGACCCGGCCAGCCGTGGCGACGACGAGCTGGTGATGCCCTATGGCACCCACCTCGTGTGGTGTCACACTTCGCCGTGATGTCCCGGTCCGACGTCGTACCCGACGTGAAGGACTCGATCCTCGACACGATCGGCGGTACGCCGCTGGTCAGGCTGTCGCGGATCGGTGCCGGTGTCCGGCCGCAGGTGGTGGCCAAGCTCGAGTCGTTCAACCCCGGCGGCTCGATCAAGGACCGGATCGCGATCGCACTGATCGACGCGGCCGAGCGCGACGGCCATCTGCGTCCCGGCGGCACGATCGTCGAGCCGACCTCCGGTAACACCGGAACCGGGCTGGCGATCGCGGCACGGCTGAAGGGCTATCGGGTGATCGCGGTGATGCCCGACAAGATGTCCCGGGAGAAGATCGACCTGCTCCGCGCCTACGGTGCCGAAGTCGTGCTGGCCCCCACCGACGTCCCGCCCGAGTCGCCGCAGTCCTACTACCGCGTCGCCGACCGGCTGACCGCGGAGATCCCGGGCGCGTTCCAGCCCAACCAGTACGCCAACCCCGCCAATCCCCGGGCGCACTACGAATCCACCGGACCCGAGCTGTGGGAGCAGCTCGGCGAGCGGATCACCCATCTCGTCGCCGGCGTCGGCACCGGTGGCACGATCACCGGGATCGCGCGCTATCTGCGCGAGCGCAAGTCAGACCTCGTCGTGGTCGGGGCCGACCCGGAGGGCTCGATCTACTCGGGCGGCGCCGACAACGTCCGCCCGTACCTGGTCGAGGGGGTGGGCGAGGACTTCTGGCCCGCCACGTTTGACCCCTCGGTCGTGGACCGCTGGGTGACGGTGTCCGATCGCGACGCGTTTCTGACCACGCGCCGGCTCGCCCAGGCGGAGGGGATCCTGGCTGGCGGGTCCGGCGGCCTCGCGCTCCACGCCGCGCTGGAGGTCGCCGCCGGGGTGGACGATCCCGACGCCCTGATCGTGGTGATCATCCCCGACGGGGGGCGCTCCTACCTGTCCAAGGTCTACTCGGACGGGTGGATGCGCCAGTACGGCTTCCTCGAGCGGGGGGCCGACCTGACCGTCGGCGACGTGCTGCGCCGCAAGCGTGAGGCCGGCGAGATTCCGTCGCTGGTCACCGTCGAGCCGCACTTTCGCGTCCGCGATGCGGTCGCGCTGCTGCACGAGCACCGTGTCTCCCAGCTCCCGGTGGTCAGCGCCCACGATCCGGCCACGATCGTCGGGGCGATCGGCGAGCGCGGTCTGCTGCGCCACGCCGCTGCGGATCCCTCGCTGCTGGACGCCGAGATCGTCGACGTGATGGAGCCGCCGTTTGCCGCCGTCTCAAGCCAGGACCCGGTCCGGGAGGCGGTCGAGCTGCTGGCCGGCGAGCAGCAGGCGCTGCTGGTCACCCACGACGGCCGCGCCACCGGCCTGGTCACCCGCACGGATCTGCTCGAGGCCCTGGCCACGTGACCGAGCCGCCGCCCCCGCGCGACGCGTTTGCCACGCGGACGGTGCACGCCGGGCTGACGCCGGACCCCGCGTTCGGCTCGATCATCCCCGCGATTCACCAGACCTCCACCTATGCTCAGCGCCGGCCCGGCGAGTTCGTGCAGGACTACGACTATGCCCGCTCGGCCAACCCCACCCGGGCGGCGCTGGAGCAAGCCCTGGGTGAGCTCGAGGGGGGTCTCGCGGTCGCCTTCGCGTCCGGGATGGCCGCCGCCCACGCCCTGATCACCGTCGTCTGCGAGGCCGGAGCGCACGTGGTGCTGCCGGCTGACCTGTACGGCGGCACCTACCGGCTGGTCGACAAGGTGCTGACCCGTTGGGGGCTTAGGTACGACCTCGTCGACCAGACCGATCTCGATGCACTGGAGCGCGCCGTCGGCGCCGACACCCGGCTGATCTGGGTCGAGAGCCCCACCAACCCGCTCCTCAACGTGGTCGACATCGAGGCGATCGTGGCCCGGCGGGGCGAGGCGCTGGTCGCCGTCGACAACACCTTCGCGACGCCGGCCAACCAGCGGCCCCTGGAGCTCGGGGCGGACTTCGTCGCGCACTCCACCACCAAGTATCTGGGCGGGCACTCGGACGTCGTCGGCGGCGTGGTAGTGGCCCGGACGGCGGCGGCGCACGAGCGCCTGCGCTTCGTCCAGAATGCCGTCGGCGCCGTTCCCGGCCCGTTTGACTGCTTCCTCGTGCACCGGGGACTGCGCACGCTGCACGTGCGCATGCAGGCCCACGCCCGTAGCGCCGCCGCGGTCGCCGAGATGCTGCGCGAGCAGCCGGAGGTGCAGGACGTGCGCTGGCCCGGGTTCAGCGGCATGGTCAGCTTCCGGCACCCCCGCGCGGCGGCGATCGCCGCGCGCACCCGGCTGTTCACGCTCGCGGAGTCACTCGGCGGCGTCGAGTCGCTGATCGAGGTTCCGCAGGCCATGACCCATCAGTCGGTCGAGGATTCGGCCGCCGCGGTCCCGGCCGACCTGGTCCGTCTGAGCTGCGGGATCGAGGAGCCGGCCGACCTGGTCGCCGACCTCCGCCAGGCGCTGGCTCTCGACCGCTAGCTTCACGAAAACGTCAAGGGGCGGTCATGAAGCCGTCACGAACGACCTGTCCGATGTCGCAAATCGGAAATGGCGCTTGCGATTCGCGACGTAGGGCATGTGGAGCATGCTCAATGTCCACAATTGCGGCGCTCTGAATCGATTTGGCAGTTCGTACAGGTGCCGGACCGCCCCCGCGGTCGGAGCGGACGCTCGCCGCGAGCGATCCCTGCGAGACCGACAATCCCCAACCGCGATCCGCTCGAGCCAGTCCTGACCGCCGTGTAGCCTCGAAGCCGATGCAGCAGAACGCCGCCGCCGAGACCGAGGGCATCGTTGACAGCGAGTTTCCGGGCCCGTACCCGGTCGGGTCCTACGCGGCGCAGCTCAAGCGAAGGCTGCAGGAGTTCGCTCACGTCCAGCTGGTCGGCGAGGTGTGGGGATTCCGGGCCTCCAACGTGCGGGTGTACTTCGAGCTGCGCGACGCCCGCGGCGCGCTGCCCTGCTCGATGTGGCGCACGGACTTCGACCAGCTGCTGGTGACGCTCGGCGACGGGATGC
Organism: uncultured Solirubrobacterales bacterium; assembly: GCA_963792735.1. Taxonomy (GTDB): domain Bacteria; phylum Actinomycetota; class Thermoleophilia; order Solirubrobacterales; family Solirubrobacteraceae; genus Palsa-465. The sequence continues at coordinate 459,480 of CAWBXK010000004.1, forward strand.
GGGTGGTGGTCGGTGGCGGCTGTGACTACTACCCGGGCAGCTCCACCTCCTCGCCGTCGTTCAGCTTCGCGGTGTCCGAGCTGCGGCTGGCCGGCGAGGGCGACCTGCTGGTCGCACTCGAGCGCCTGCGTCGGCGGTTGCACGCAGAAGGGCTGTTCGAGCCTCAGAAGATGCTGGCGCGCAGCCCCCTGCCGAGCACGATCGGCGTCGTCACGGGCGAGCGGGGCAAGGCCCGCGACGACGTCCTGGCCGGGTTGCGCCGGCGCGGCTGGGCCGGACGCCTGGTGTGGGCGTTCGTGCCGGTCCAGGACCGCCACGCGGCGCCGCGGATCGCCGCGGCATTGCGCGAGCTGGCCGCGATCGAGGCGGTGGAGGTGGTGATCGTCGCCCGCGGCGGCGGCTCGCTGGCCGACCTGTTCGCGTTCTGCGACGAGGCGCTGTGCCGGACCGTCGCGCTGCTGCGCGTCCCGGTGATCGCCTCGGTCGGCCATCACACCGATCGCACGCTGATCGACGACGTGGCCGCGGTCTGCTGCTCGACCCCGACCCACGCCGCCGAGGCCGCCGTGCCGGTCGACTGCCGGGCGGCGCGCGCCCAGCTCGTCCGGGCGGCCGGGCGTCTGCACGAGCATGGGCAGCGCGCCGTACTGTCGCGGGCGCGAGCGCTCGGCCACCTCTCGCGCGCGCCGGCGCAGCACCTCGCCCGTCACCGCAAGGCGCTGCACCAGCTGCTGCGCGAGCTGCGGGCGAGCGCGCGCCGCCAGGAGGAGCGCGGACGCCAGCTCGCCGACGTGCATCGGCTCGTGCTGGAGCGCACCGTCGCCCGAGCTCAGGGCTCCGGACGCGCCCAGCGCACGCGAGAGCTCGAGCGGCTGTCACTGGCGCTGGCCGCCCACGATCCCCAGCGCACCATGGAGCGGGGCTACGCCCTGGTCGAGGATCGCCGCGGGCTACCGCTGGGGTCGGCGGCGTCGGCACGCGACGCGCGCGAGCTCTCGCTGCGCTTCCACGACGGCAACGTTCCGGCCCGGGTCGTCGAGGAGAGCGAGCGGTGAACGGCGAACTGACCTACGAGTCCGCGGTCGGGCGCGTGGAGCAGATCATCCGCCGGCTGGACTCCGGCGAGGCGGGGCTGCGTGAGACCCTCGAGCTGGTGCGCGAGGGCCGCGGGCTCGTCGAGTACTGCGCCGGCGAGCTTGACGCCGTCAGCCAGGGGCTGGAGGAGCTTGCCCTGGAGGAGCTGGTGACCCGCCTGGAGGCCGGGAGCGCGGATGACCACGTTTGACCGGCTGGCGGAGCTGCCGCTCGAGGTCGACGGCTACGCACTGGAGGGGCTGCAAGCCAACGTCTCCAGTGGCTTCGAGCGCCTATCGACCGTCGTGCACCTGCGCGGGGCGGGCACCGAGGGGGTCGGCGAGGACGTCGTCTACGACGCCCCCGACCACGTCGCGCTGCAGGAGGCCGGCCCCACGCTCGGGCTCGCCGGGCGCTACACGCTGGCGGAGTTCTGCGAGCTGATCGACGGCCTGGATCTGTTTCCGGTCGCGCCCCAGCGCGATGTATCCCGGCTCTACCGTCGCTGGACGTTCCACAGCGCAGCGCTTGACCTGGCGCTGCGGCAGGCCAACCGTCCGCTGCACGAGGTCCTGGGCCGCGACCCGCAGCCGCTCACCTTCGTGGTGTCTCTGCGTCTCGGCGAGCCGGCGACGCTGGCGCCGATCGAGAGCCGGCTCGCGCATTACCCGCGCCTGCGCTTCAAGCTCGACGCCACCAGCGCCTGGACGCCCGAGCTGATCACCGCACTGGTCGACACCGGGGCGGTGGACTCGATCGACTTCAAGGCGCTCTATCACGGCACGATCGTCGACCAGGCCCCCGACCCGGTGCTCTACCGCCGGGTGCTGGAGGGTTTCCCCCACGCCTGGATCGAGGACCCGGACATCGTCACCGCCGAGACCGCCGCGGCGCTCGCCGACGCGCACGACCGGATCACCTGGGATGCGCCGATCCACTCGATCGCCGACATCGAGGCGCTCGCGTTCGTCCCCCGGATGGTCAACCTCAAGCCGTCGCGGATCGGCGGGCTGAAGAAGCTCTGCGACACCTACGATTACTGCGCCGAGCGCGGGATCGGCGCCTACGGCGGCGGCCAGTTCGAGCTCGGGCCCGGTCGCGGTCAGGCCCAGTACCTGGCCTCGCTGTTCCACGCCGACACGCCCAACGATCTCGCGCCCGTCGGCTACAACGAGAACGAGCCCCGCCCGGGCCTTCCCTCCAGTCCGCTGGCGCCGGCGCCCGACGCCACCGGCTTCCGCTGGAACGCGGCCTGAGCGCCGCGCCCACTTCGGGTTTTCCCCCGGGAGCTAGCTGAGATCCAGCAGCAGCTTGCCCTGCACGCGGCGCTGCTCGAGCCGCGTGAACGCTTCGTCGACGCCCTCCAGGGGCAGCACATCGTCGATCCAGACACGCAGCTCGCCCGCCTTCAACGCCTGCAGCGAGGCCTCGAGCCCGGTGCGGCGCTCCTGGGGGCCGAGCTGCATCCCGCCGTAGCCAAGGATCGACAGCGACTTGCGGTACACCGATTGAAGGTTGCAGGTCACCTCGGGCCCGGCCGAGGTCCCGAACGAGACGAACCGGCCGCGGGGCGCCAGCGCCTCGATCGCCGGCGCCACGAAGCCATCGCCGAGCGCGTCGAAGACGACGGTCGGAGCGAGCTCCGACAGCGGTTGCGCAAGCTGGTCGGGCGCGGCCACCAGCACCCGTGAGGCGCCGGATTGCTTGATCTGCCCAGCCTTCGCCTCCGACCCGGTCTGACCCCACACCGTGGCGCCGATCGCAGTCACCAGGGACACGATCATGCTGCCGACGCCTCCGGAGGCACCGAGCACGAGCACCCGATCCTCGGCGTCCACGCGGGCGACCGAGCGGACCGTGTTCAGCGCCGTGAGCCCGGCGATCCCCATCGCCGCCGCCGCGCGCTGATCGACCCCGTCGGGCAGCGCCACCACGGAGTCGCGGGGAACGTTGGCGGCCTGCGCCCAGACGCCGTCGCGAGCCGCACCGAGGCCGCCGCCGGCCACCAGCACCGGTTGGCCGCCGAGCGTCCCCGTGGCTTCGCCGCCGAGTGTCCGCGGGAGCGGGCCATCGGGCGCGACCCGCCCCTCGGCTATGTAGCGATCGATCGGGTTCACGCCACCGTAGTGCAGCTGCACTCGGACCTCGCCGTCGGCCGGCTCGCCCAGCGCCACGGTGTCCACGACCACGGGCTCTCCGTGCCGGTGCAGGCGGGCCGCGCGGATCTGGTCAGAGGTGCTGGACATTGCCCGGAATCGTTCTAGCAGACGGCCTGGGGCGGCCTACCGGCGACGCTAGATTCAGCTCGATGACATCAGACTCAGAACTCACAGGAACAGTCGCGCTGGTCACCGGCGCCTCAAGCGGGATCGGGGAAGCGACCGCGCTCCAGCTCGCTCGTCACGGTGCCGCGGTGGCGCTGGCGGCTCGTCGCGGCGACCGGCTGCAGGAACTGGCGGCGAAGATCACCGACGACGGCGGGCGGGCGCTGGTGATCGAGGCCGACGTCACCGCGCAGGAGCAGGCCCAATCGATGGTGGAGCGGACCGTGGCCGAGCTCGGCCGGCTCGACACCCTGATCAACAATGCCGGCGTGATGCTGCTCGGCCCCGCGGTCGACGGGCCGCTGGAGGAATGGGAGCGGATGATCGCGGTCAACGTGCAGGGTCTCCTGTATTGCGCCCACGCGGCCCTCCCGCACCTCCTGCGCGCCGCCGCCGACGCGCCTCGACAGGTGGCCGACATGGTCAACATCAGCTCCGTGGCAGGACGCGTGGCCCGCAACGGCAGCGCCGTCTACAACCTCACCAAGCACGGCGTCGGCGCGTTCAGCGAGGGGCTGCGCCAGGAGGTCACGGGTCGCCATGTCCGCGTCTCGCTGGTCGAGCCGGGCGCGGTCGACACCGAGCTGCGGCTGCACAACCGGCCGGAGATCCAGGAGCAGATGCAACAGCGCTTCAGCGGCGTGGAGGTCCTGCACTCCGTCGACATCGCCGAGACGATCGGGTTCATCGTCACGCGGCCCCGGCGGATGGCGGTCAACGAAGTCATGGTCCGCCCCACCAACCAGGAGGGCTAGGCCCGCAAACCGCCCGGCGGGCCTCCCCGAGACGTTGGGAGACCCACTAGATGAACAGTCCCGTACTGTTACGGGCGACCGGGGGCGCCCGACGCGCCCGGGGGAACCCGACCCAGGAGAACCCTTGCACGAACGACTTGGAATCGCCGGCGCGGGCACGATTGCCACCGGACTCGCCGTCACCGCCGCCAGCGCGATCGACGTGCTGCTGTGGGCTCGCTCAGATCAGTCGGCGGAGCGGGCTCGCGCGGCGGTCGACAAGGGCTGTGCCAGGATCGAGACGGCCGACCCCGATCGCGTGCGGGTGGTGACCGACCTCGACGCTCTGGCCGAGGCCACCTTCCTGGTCGAAGCGGTGGTGGAGCACCACGGCAGCAAGGCGGCAGTGCTCTGCGACCTCGGGGACCTGGCCCGGGAGCAGAGCGCCGACGCGATCCTGGCCACCACCACGTCCTCGCTGTCGATCGCCGAACTCGCGGCCGAGAGCGGGCACCCCGAGCGGTTCGTCGGGCTGCACGTGTTCAACCCGGTGCCCCGGATGGAGCTGGTGGAGCTCGTGTACCCGCCTCAGGCCACCGAGCCGACCCGCGAGCATGCCCGCGAGCTGTGCCTGGCTCTCGGCAAGACCGCCGTCGAGGTCCCCGACATTCCCGGGTTCGTGGTCAACCGGCTGCTGTTCCCCTACCTGTTCAGCGCCGCCGCGATGATGGAGGACACGGGCATGACGGCCGGCGACATCGATCGCTGTATGACCCTGGGAGCCGGGATGCCGATGGGCCCGCTGGCGCTGCTGGACTTCGTCGGCCTCGACGTGGCGCAGGCGATCGGGGAGACCATCGGTGCTGATGTGCCCGCCCGGCTGATCGAGCTCGTACAGCGCGGCGCGCTCGGACGCAAGACCAAACGCGGCTTCTACGAATACGACTAACAATTATTTAAGGATCGTTGATCTGCGGCGAGCAATATTGCTCTCGCGACGTACCTCATAGCAGCACCTCCTCCCCAGAAGCACGAAACCGGCCCGTCCCCAGCGGGCCGGTTTCCTTTTACCCCTCGAGGCGGCGCCGGGATGACGCGCTCTCACCCTCGGGCGCCTGGCTGATCGCCAAGCTGGCGAAGCCGGCCCGTGAGGGCCGGCTTCATCTCTCCCTCTCAACCGCCGGACGGTCGAGCCTTGCTTCGACCGTGGCTTCCGGCGTGCGCTTTCACGGAAATGTAACGAATGACGCGAGACTGTGTGTCCACCATCACACGGCTACTGCTCGGCCGGGGCGACCTCGGCCGGCGTGGGGTCCTTGCGACGGCGGATCCGCACCGCCTCGATCCGGTTCTCGCGGACCGACTCGACGCGGATCGAGTAGCCGTTGGCGGTCACCTGATCGCCCCGCTTGGGCAGCCGCCCCAGCTCGGCGAACACGAACCCGCCGACCGAGTTGTAGGCATCGGTATCGATCGGAAACTCGAGCCCGTAGTCCTGCAGGTCGGTGATCGCGACATGGCCGCGGACGAACCAGTCGCCGTTGGCCAGGCGCCTGACCGCCCCTCCGGCCGGATCGGTCTCGTCGTCGATCTCGCCGACGACCTCCTCGATGATGTCCTCGGTCGTCACGATCCCGGCCGTGCGGCCGTACTCGTCGATCACGATCGCCAGCTCGGTACGCTCGCGCTGCAGATCGGCCAGCAGATCATCGAGCGGCTTGGTCTCCGGCACCAGGGGCGCGAGCCGCACCAGGCTGGCGAAGTGCGCCTCGTAACCGTCGGACATCATCAGCTTGACGAGCTGGTTGACGTGGACGATCCCCTTGACGCGGTCCTGGTTCTCATCCTCGGTCACCACCAGGCGCGAGTGGCCGGTGTCGACGCACCGGCGCAGAGCGGCCTGGACCGTCTCGGACAGGTCGACGGTGACCACCGCCGGGATCGGCGTCATCACCTGGCGCGCCTCCTGCTCATGCAGATGAAACACGCCTGTGAGCATGTTGGCCTCCCCCACGTCAAGACTGCCGCCGGTGCGCGAGTCGGCGATGATCCGCTTGAGCTCGTCCGGGGTCCCACCCTCCGGCTCGGCATCGGGGTCGGTGCCCATCGCGCGCAGCAGCGAATTCGAGGCCGAGTTGAGGACCACGATGAACGGGTGAAACAGGACGCGGAAGAAGCGCAGCGGCCGCGCGATCCGGCGGGCGAGCTCCTCCGCGTGCTGGATCGTGTACAGCTTCGGGGCGATCTCGCCGACGATGCTCTGAGCGACGGTGATCAGCAGGTAGGCGATCACCACCGACACCGCCACGGCCGCGGTGTGACCCAGGGCGCCGCCGAACACCGGCTCGAACAGGTGCGCGATGGCTGGCTCGCCGAGCGCCCCGATCCCGATCGAGGCCATCGTGATCCCGATCTGGCAGGCCGCGATGTAGTCGCCGATCTGCTCCATCTGAGTGAGGGCCAGCCGGGCCCCCCGCTTGCCCTCGTCGGCCATCGACTGCAGCCGCGCGCGACGCGAGCGCACCAGCGAGTACTCGGCGATCACGAAGAACGCGTTGACCAGGACCAGCAGCCCGGTCAGGATGATGAACAGCGCCTTCACAGCTGCGCTCGCGCGGGCCTATATCCACCGTTCCCGGGGAGGCGCCAGGCCCGCGCGCTGCTACTTCGTGATGGGTCGTCGTCGGTCATTCAGCGACCGGGCCAACGGTAGCAGTCGTACCTGCGGATCTTCACTCGAGCTCGTCGAAGCGCTTGGCCATCTCGAAGTCCGTCTCGGTCAGACCGCCGGCGGAGTGATTGGTCAGCGAGAGCTTCACCTTGTTCCAGCCGTGGACGAAGATGTCAGGATGGTGGTTGGCCTCCTCGGCGGCCTCGGCGACCCGGTCGACGAACGCGATCGCCTCGCTGAAGCCCTCAAAGCGCCATTCGCGAACGATCTCGTCGCCCTCCAGCTCCCACGGCAGCCGGCGTAGTCTTGAACCGACCTCCTCCTCGCTCAGCAGCTCTGCCATATCGTCTCCAATGTGATGAACCTTCTTATCTCAGATTCCCGTCCTCGGCCTGAGCGCAAACACGCCACATGCGCATCGTAAGCCTGGTTCCATCCGCGACCGAGATGCTGTTCGCGCTCGGACTGGGTCCCGAGCTCGTGGCGGTCACCCATGAGTGCGACTATCCGGAGCAGGCCCAGACGCTCCCCCGGGTGACCCGGGACGTCCTGCCGGCCGGGCTCAGCGCCGCTGAGATCGACGCGGCGGTCAAGCAGCGCACGCTGGCCGGCGAGTCGATCTACGAGCTCGACACCGACGCTCTGCACGACCTCGCGCCCGACCTGATCGTGACCCAGGCGCTGTGCTCGGTGTGCGCCGTCTCCTTCGATGACGTCCGCGCGGTCGCCGAGGAGATCGAGACCCAGCCGATGGTGATCTCGCTGGACCCCCACACGGTCGGGGAGGTGCTCGGCGACGCCCGCACCCTGGCCCAGGCCACCGATCGCAAGGACGCCGCCGTCGAGCTCGTGCGCGACGCCGCCGAGCGCATCGACGCGATCCGGCTGGCCGTCCGCAGGGCGCCGCGCCGCCGGGTGGTGGCGCTCGAATGGCTCGATCCCCCGTTCGTGGCGGGCCACTGGACCCCGCAGCTGATCGCCTACGCCGGCGGCGAGGACATGTTCGGCCTGGCCGGCGAGAATTCCCAGGAGGTCTCGTGGGAGGAGGTCGCGGCGATGCGGCCTGAGGTCGTGATCGTGATGCCGTGCGGCTACGACGCCGAGATCGCCTACCGCGAGGCGGAGATGCACCGTGACCAGCTCGCCGCGCTCGGCGCCGAGCTGGTCGTGGCCGTCGATGCCGCGGCGTACTTCTCGCGGCCCGGGCCGCGGATCGTCGACGGTCTGGAGCTGCTGGCCTACATCCTGCATCCGGAGCTGGCTCCCGTCGCGCCCGCCGAGGCGCTGACCGTGAAGCTCTGAGCGCCACGCCGGTCCTTCTCCTGCACTCCTCGAGCGGTCGCTACGGCGCCGACCGCCAGCTCGAGTTGATCGCGACCGGCCTGGACCGTGCCCGCTACGAGCCGGTCGTCGTGCTGCCCTTCCCGGGGGAGCTCGTCGACGCACTGCGCCGTGCTGGAATCGAGGTCCTGGTGCGGCCACTGAGCGTGCTCCGCCGTGAGCTCGCGCACCCGCGCGGCGTCGTCTCGATCGCGTCCGCGCTGGTGCGGGATGCCGGCTGGCTGGCGGCGCTGATCCGCCGCCGCCGGATCGGACTGGTGCACTCCAACACCTCCGTCGTGCTCGGCGGCGCCGCGGCCGCCGCGCTGACGCGGGTGCCGCATGTCTGGCACGTACGGGAGATCTACCCGCGGTTGACGGCCGCGTGGCCGCTCTACCGCCGGGTGCTGCTGACCGCCGCCGCGCTGCCCTGCGTGTCGCGTGCGGCCGCCGCCCAGTTCGCCGGCGCGCAGCGGGTGCTGGTGCTACCCGATGGGCTGGCCGTCGACGCCCGGCGCACGCCCCGGTCCGAGGCTCGCCGAGCCCTCGGCCTGGACCCGGACGCGCCGGTGATCGCCGTGCTCGGGCGGATCTCGGACTGGAAGGGACAGGACGTGCTGGTGCGCGCGCTGGCCGAGCCCGCCCTGCGCCGGCTCGGCGCGATCGGGCTGATCGCCGGGGAGCCGTGGCCGGGCACCGAGGACCGCGTGGCGGCATTGCAGCAGCTGGCCGGGGAGCTCGGAATCCGCGATCGCGTGCGGCTGGTCGGCTTCCGGCCCGACGTGGAGACCGTTTACGGAGCGGCCGACGTCGTCGCGGTGCCCTCCACCCGGCCCGACCCCCTGCCGGGGGCCGCGATCGAGGCGGCCGCGGCCGGCTGCGCGATCGTCGCCAGCGCCCACGGCGGACTTCCGGAGATCCTCCGCGACGGCGAGACCGGCCGGCTGGTCACGCCCGGCGACGCCGGCGCGCTGGCGCTGGCCGCCGCCGGGCTGCTGGGCGACGAGCGGGAGCGCGAGCGGCTGGGATCTTCCGCGGCGAGCGATGTGCGCGGCCGGTTCGCGTCGGCTCGGCAAATAAACTCGATCCAGTCGCTGTACGACTCGGTCCGGCTCACCTGAGGCCTAGAAGCCGACGCCGCCCGGGGTCAGGCCCGCCCCGCTGGCCGCCGCCACCGCCCCCACCACGCTCAGCACTCCCACCACCACGGATCCTGCCAGCGCGGCCGAGGGCATCCGCCGCTTCTCCCCGATCTGGACGATCAGCCAGGCGCAGATCGCCCCGCCGATGACGCCGCCCAGGTGGGCGCCGATCGAGATGCCCGGAACGCTGAGCGAGAACACGATGTTGATAACCAGCGTCAATCCGAGCCCGCTCTGCCAGATCGAGATGCCGCGGTAGTAGGCCACCACGATCAGCGCGCCGAGCACGCCGAAGGCCGCGCCCGAGGCCCCGACCGAGACCGCGCCGGGGGTGAACACCAGCGCGCCGAACGAGCCGGCCAGCAGCGAGACGAAGTACACGACGGCGAAGTTCACGTGCCCGATGGCCGGCTCGAGCATCTGTCCCATGATGTACAGGAAGAACATGTTGAAGGCGATGTGCAGGATGCCGTCGTGCAGGAAGCCCGAGAACAGCAGCCGCTGGTACTCGTGGCCCGGCGAGATCAGCGGGCCGAACAGCGCGCCGTGGTTCCACACCGTCCCGCCGCCGCCCCCGCCCAGGGGCGCCCCGGTGGCGGTCTCGGCGAGGAACACGATCACGTTGATCGCGATCAGCGCCCGGGTGACGATCGGCACCGACGTGCCGCTGCGGACGGTCTTGACCTTGGTGCGCTCGCGGGCGCACTCCGGGCAGCGCATCCCCACCGGGGTCGGCGTCATGCAGTCCGGACAGATCGGCCGGCCGCAGGAGGAGCACGAGACTCCGGTCTCGCGCGAGGGATGCCTGTAGCAGACGGCCATGGGCAGGTGACGGTATCAGCGCGCCGTAAGGGCCCCTGAAGGGTTCGGGACCGTGCCGGAGGCTAACGGTCGGGCAGGACCCGGCGGGCTTCCTCGGCGATGTCCCTGACCGTCCGCTCGGCGAGGTCCAGCAGGCCCGAGGACTGCTGTCGGCGGGAGCGGTGGCGCGAGCGCACCCGCAGCACCACCAGGGCGGTGCCCGCCCCGGTTCCGAGCACCACGGCGGCCGCCGGGCGGACCCAGTTGCGCGGATCGTGCATCGTCGAGAGCTCCCACGACTCGAGTTCGTCCTGGGCCAGCTCGGTCAGGTTGATCAGCGTCAGCTCCAGCCGCGCGGGCAGGTCGTCGGGTGGGTCGACCGGGCTGAGCGCCTCGCGCAGCAGTTGTTCGAAGTCCGTCGTGCCGCTGCTCATCAGCTCTCGCCTCCGACGCTCGCGCCGTCGGCGACCATCGTCTCGAGCTGGCGGATGGCGCGGTGCAGCAGCACCTTGGTCGCGCCGTCGGTCCGTCCCAGCGCCCGCGCGATCTCACGGTTGTCCATCCCCAGCGCGAAGCGCATGATCAGCGCCTCGCGGCGATCATCGGGGAGCTGCGAGACGCCTTCCAGGATCGACTTGAGCTCCTCGCGACCCTCGACCAACGACTCGGTGGTGTGGGGCGCCGAGATCAAGCCCGCGTCCTCGATCGCCGACTCCGGCTTGCGCGAGCGATCGCGGTAGAAGTTGGCCGCCAGGTTGTGAGCGATGCGGATGAGCCAGGGGCGCAGCGGCCGGCCGTGGGACTCGCGCAGCGCGCGCTCGAAGTGGCGGTAGGCCTGCAGGAACGTCTGCTCGGTGAGGTCCTCGGCGTCGTGGTGGTTGCCCACCCGGTAGTAGCTGTAGGAGTACACGTCGCGCAGGTGACTGCGATACAGCTCGGTGAAACGAGCGTCCAGTTCCGCCTTGCTCTTTGTTGCATCTTGGGCCACCGCACCCGCAGCGTACCTCCGCTCACGCGGCGCGGATAGCCCGCGCCTGGCTGCTGCGCGCCGGCTCGGTCACCGTCGCAGCCCACCGCTCGGGCTCGATCCGCCCTTCCACCAGCGCCGCGAGGCCCTCCAGGGCAGGCGAGTCGAGCCGTTCCGCCCGCGCCGCGCTGGCCAGAAGCGGGACCGAATCGACCGCCTCGGCGGTCTGTCCGAGCGCGCGGGCGATCTCGCTGGCCGGCATCCCCTGGGCCAGCAGCTCGCCGGCGCGGCGGTTGCGTGAGCCGGTGCAGACCACCGTAGCGACGAGGTCACCCGCTCCGGCCAGCCCCGCGAAGGTCTCCGGTCGCCCTCCGCGCGCGCGAGCCAGGGCGTCGACCTCGGCGAACACCTTGCCGGCGGCAGCCCCGGCGATGTTCGGACCCGCCGACGCCGCGGCCGCGGCGGCCAGCGCGGCCGCGTTCTTGGCGCAGCCGGCGAGCTCGACGCCGGTCACGTCGCTGGTGATCGAGACATCGAGCTCGGCCGCCGCCAGCGCGTCGGCGAGCTGGCGGGCGAACGCCCGGTCAAGCGAGGCCAGCACCAGCGATGCGCCGTGCTCGAGCACCTCGGCGGCGTGCGCGGGCCCACCCAGCACCGCGACCGCCCGCGCGGTGCAGCGCTCGGCGGCGAACGCGGCCGGAAGCGTCCCGAGCGGGGGCACCATGCCCTTGGAGGACACCAGCACGCCCATGCGGCTTGAGATCCGGCCCCCGTGCGCCGCCAGCACCGCCGGCAGCGCCCGCGCCGGCACGGCGAGGCAGACGAGGTCGTGGCCCTCCGGGTGCAGATCGGCGGCACGCACCACGTGCACGCTGTCGGGCAGCGATACTCCCGGCAGGTAGCGGGCGTTCTCCCGCGAGCTCTGGACCGCCAGCGCCTGCTCGTGCGTGCGGCAGCCGAGGTCGACCTCGAGGCCGGCCCGCGCAAAGCACACGGCCAGGCTCGTGCCCCAGGTCCCGGCGCCGATGATCGCCACCCGCCGTACCGGGGGCAGCCCGCCGAGCCATTCCCACTGCAGCATCACGCACGGCCAGATCCGGTCGGTGACCGCCGCTGCCAGCGCCTTGGAGGGCTCCTGCACATGGGGGAAGCGCAGTGGCCGGCCGGCGCGAAGGCGAACCTTGTGCGGGCGGATGCGCCAGCCCCGGCGGATCGCCTCGGTGCCGGTGATCGCCAGCGGGATCACCGGCGCGCCGGTCTCCAGCGCCAGGCGCCCGACGCCGCGCTTGGGCTGGCCGAGCGAGCCGGGGCGCACGCGGGTGCCCTCGGGGAAGATCAGCACGATGTCACCGCGAGCCAGAATCGCCTTTGCGGTCTCCACCGACTCCTGGTCGCTGGCGCCCCGGTCGACGGGGAACGCGCCCAGGGCGTTCAGGAACCAGGCCTGCCAGGGCTTGGCGAACAGCTCCTTCTTGGCCACGTAGTACATCGGCCGGCGCGCCATCGTCGCGATCACGAACGGGTCGAGGAAGCTGCGGTGGTTGGCGGCGATGATCACCGGGCCGCTGCGCGGGATGTGCTCACGCCCGATCCGGGTCATCCGGAAGTAGACGTGAAAGAACGGCTGGAACAGCAATCGGACGATGCCGTAAACGACCCGATTCGCTCCCTGCTCCCTCGCCCGCTTGTGCAGCCGATCGTGATCCATCGCACATGGCGTACCCGGACTGGCCCCGCCCGTTACAGTTTCGGTCAGTGAGTCCAGGTTTTGACCGCACCCGCACCCTGAGAGGAGCCGTCTGCGGAGCGGTGGCAGCGGCCGTCTGGGGTGTCGCGCAGCCGCTGGACAAGCTCGCGCTCTCCAGCCGCTACGACGACGTCGAACTACTCGGCAAGGCCGTCACGCGCGGCGATGGCTGGCTTCCGATCGGGTTCGCGATCCACATGGAGAACGGGGCACTGTTCGGGGCGCTGTACGCCAACCTGGCGCCGGCGATGCCGATCCCGGCGGTCCTGCGCGGTCCGGTCGCGGCGCTGGGCGAGCACTTCGCGCTGTGGCCGCTGGTGGCGCTCACCGACCGCCTGCATCCGGCCCGCGATGAGCTCCCGATCCTGCGTGGCAACCGCGCGGCGTTCCTGCAGGCGATCTGGCGGCACCTGCTGTTCGGGCTGGTGCTGGGCGAGCTCGAGCGCCGCGTCAACGCCGAGCCCGAGCCGGCTCCGCCCGAGCCGCAGAGCGACTACTCCAGCAACGGGCATGGCTCGCTCGAGCACGCGGTGTCGGTCCAGCCGGCACCCTGAAATCCTTCGCGGCGCTAACCAGTCCGAGGGGTAGAGGGCGCTGCGGGTACTGATAACCGGAGCCTCGGGCTTCGCCGGCGACTGGCTGGCGCGCGCCTGCGCCGCGGCGGGAGAGGACGTGCTGGGGCTATCCCGGCGGGGCTCGGCGCCGGCCGACGCCGGGCGCGCCGTCGCTGTCGACCTGCGCGACGGTGAGGCGGTACGCCGGACGGTGCGGGACTTCGCGCCGGAGCGGGTCTATCACCTGGCGGCGCTGAGCTCGGTCGGACGGTCGTGGGATGAGCCGGCGCTGACGCTGCAGGACAACGTCGGGTCGGCCGTCAATCTGCTCGAGGCGCTGCGTCACGAGGCCCCGGCGGCTCGCGTGATCTGGGTCAGCACCTGCGAGGTCTACGGCGATCCCGTGGTCCTCCCCACCCCCGAGGACGCGCCGCTGCGTCCGGCCAATCCCTACGCGGTGTCCAAGACCGCCGGCGAGATGCTGGCCAACGTGTACGCCAGCTCCTACGGGCTCGACGTTGTGGTCGCGCGGCCGTTCAGCCATTCCGGGCCCGGCCAGCGACCGATCTTCCTCCTCTCCTCCCTGGCTCGCCAGGCGGCCGAAGGGCGACGCGCCGGCTCGCGGCGGCTGACGATCAAGACCGGCGACGGCGCCACTCGCCGCGACTTCACCGACGTGCGCGACATCGTGCGCGCCTACCGGCTGCTGGCCGAGCGCGGGCAACCCGAGGTCTACAACGTCAGCTCAGGCGTGTCGGTGTCCGCCTCCGAGCAGGTCACGTTGCTCGGCGAGCTGCTGGCGCCGATCGAGGTGCAGCACATCGTCGATCCCGCCCGCGTGCGCGCGCACGAGGTGATGGAGCTGCGCGGTGACCACTCGCGGCTCACCGCCGCCACCGGCTGGGAGCCCGAGATCCCGCTGCGTCAGACCATGGCCGACACGATCGACTGGTGGGAGCGCGAGCTCAGCGGCGAGGCCTGACTCCCGGCGCCTGGAGTGCCAGACTTCATCGTTCGCCCGCCTAGCTCAATTGGTAGAGCACTTCACTTGTAATGAAGAGGTTTTCGGTTCGAGTCCGAAGGCGGGCTTCGGAAAGGGCTGGTGATCAAGCGTCTGTAGGTTCGACTTGATCGCGGCTGCGTCATGTCACGCGGACGCGGCGGCTCCGGAGGTGATGTGCTCGATGACGTGGTTGAACTCATCGGTCGGCGAGAAGTCGACGTATTCGGAGTCCTCGAGCGCCTCGGGCGCATGACCGGGTGCCCAGTAGAAGGACTGTCCGGCCTCGTAGACCTGGGCGCCGCTGCGGGTGTGCATCTTCACTCGCCCTTTGAGCACGTAGCCCCAGTGCGGGCACTGGCAGAGGTCGTCGGGCAGGCCTTTGGTGGCGGGGCGTAGGTCGGCTCCGGCGGGCAGGCGGACGAATCCGGCGCTCATCCCGCCGCCGATCTCCTGCAGTCGCACCTCGACGCCGTTGCCCTCGATCGCGATCGGTGCCTGCTCTCGTGTCGTCGCCTTCATCGGTTCTCCAGTCGTTCGTTGATTGAAATCGGGCGAGCTGAGCTTCGCGCTCAGGCGTTCCTGGATCGTTCCTCGTATACGCTCACTCCTGGGAGCCGAGGGCATGGCCAGCGAACCGCATGAACGACGGATCCGGGTCGAGTTGCTCGGCCGCTTCCGCGTGGTGCTTGGGGACGACGATGCGGTCGTGGACGAGTGGCCGGCTCGGCGCGCGGGCGAGCTGGTGGCGCTGTTGGCGCTGGCCGAAGGGCATCGCATGACGCGCGATGAGGCGATCGAGGCGTTGTGGCCCCGTCTGGATGCGAAGGCCGGTGCCGCGAACCTGCGCAAGGCCGCCCATCACGCCAGGCAGGCGCTCGTCAGCGCCGACGCGGTCGGGTTGCGCGGCGGACAGATCGCGTTGTTCGGGTCGCTGGCGGTCGAGACCGACGCCGCACGCTTCGAGTCCCACGCTCGCGCGGCGCTGGGCGGCGAGGATCCAGCGGCTTGCGCTCAGGTCGCTTCGAGCTACGCCGGCGATCTGCTGCCTGAGATGCTCTATGAGGTGTGGACACAGGCGCCACGGGAGCGCCTGCGGTCACTGCATGTGG
The DNA here is from genome assembly GCA_963792735.1 of uncultured Solirubrobacterales bacterium. GTDB lineage: Bacteria > Actinomycetota > Thermoleophilia > Solirubrobacterales > Solirubrobacteraceae > Palsa-465. Next base: position 474,926 of record CAWBXK010000004.1, read on the forward strand.
AGCTGCTGCGCTGCAGCGGTCAGTTGGAGCGGCTGGTGGAGATCGATCCGACCGATGAGCCGGCTTGCCAGGAGTTGATGCGACGCGAACTGGCGAACGGCAGCCGTCCTGCCGCGATTCGCGCATACGGTCGGTTGCGCAGCGCTTTGCGCCGGGAGTTGGGGATCCTGCCGAGCTCCGGCACACAGTCGATCTACGACGACTGCGTCGCGGGGTTGGGGGTCGCTGAGCCCGACTTCGTCGGTCGCGAGCTGGAGCTCGCGAGCGCCACTGCCGTGCTGCGCTCTGAGCACGACGCGGCGAGCAGAGCGTTGGTCGTGCGCGGGGTCGCGGGGATCGGCAAGACCGCGTTCTGCCGAGAGCTGGCGATCGTGGCCCGCGCGGAAGGTTGGATGGTGATCGTTGTCGAGGTGAGCGAGACCGCCGCCCCGTACGCGCCGATCGCGAGCGCGGTCGAGCAGCTGATCGCCGCCGACCGCGCGTTGCTCGAGGACGTTGGCGACCACGGCCGGTCGGTGCTGGCCGCGCTGACCGCAGTGGCTGGACCCGCCACCCGGCTGGAGCGGCCGCTGACACGCCACGAGGTGATCGGCGCGTTCCGCCGCCTGCTGCTGGCCGCCAGCGATGGCGCTCCGGTCGCGGTCATCGTCGACGACGCGCACCTAGCCGACGAAGCCACGATTGACTTGCTCCTGCACCTCGGCTCGCTCGGCGGAACCGCGGTCCTGGCCACGCTCGCCTACCGGCCGGAGCCAGCGCCCGAGGTCCTGATCGATGGAGTGCAGAGGCTGGCGCGTGGCGGCAGCGCCGTCGAATTCGATCTCGGACCGCTCGAGCGTGAGGACGCGGCCAAGCTTGTGGCGGTGAGCGCGACGACGCCGCGCTCCACTGACGTCACGGATCGGATCATCGAGCTCGCGCAGGGGAACCCGTTTCTCACCCTCGAGCTGGCGCGCAGCGCCGTCGCGGGTGTCCCGGCGCTGCTCCCGACCGCCCGCGACGCGATCGCCTCGAGGTTCCTCGACCTCGACGAGGACACCACCGTGATGGTGAGGCGGCTCGCCCTCGCGGGAGATGCGCTCGACCCCACCGGCGTCGTCGCGCTGACCGGGCTGAACGAGACGCACGCGTTCGCGCTGCTCGACCGAGCGCTCGACGCGGGGATCCTGGTTGTCGCCGACGGGCGCTACCGCTTTCGCCACGAACTGGTCCGCCAGGCGCTCGTCGAGCAGCTCACCCCGCACCAGCTGCTCGTAGCCCATCGCGACACGGCGCGTAGGCTGGCGGACGCCGGCACGGCGCCGGGTGTGGTCGCGGGCCACTGGCTTGCCGGCGGGCGCCCTGCCGAGGCGAGCGGCTGGCTTTTGGCCGCCGCCCGCCAAGCTGTCGAACTCGGGGCGTATCGTGATGCGCTCGCCCATCTCGAACCGCTGCTCGATCAGGAACCACACCACGGCGGAGCGCTGTCACTGCGAGCCGAAGCGCTCGACGCGATCGGCGACACCGGTGCGCCGGCGGCGTATGCAGCCGCCGCACGCGTCGCGGGCCGGTCCGCGGCGCACGAGCTGCGGGCCAAGCAGGCGCTCGCTCAGATCAAGCTCGGCGATCCGCCGGGTGGCCTCAAGATGCTCGAAGGCGTCGAGCCTGACACCGTCCGAGGCCGCCTGGCACTCGCGCTGGCGCTCTGCGGCGCTGCGGCCCTCGGCTACGGCGACCCCAAGGTCGGCGCGGCGAAGGCCGCCGAGGCCCGCCGACTGGCGCTGCAGTCCGGTGACTCCGCCGCACTGGTCGTCGCCTCATGGGCCCACGCCGCTGCCGCGCACGCACGCGGCGATCTGCGCCACACCGTCGTAGCCGACCTCCATGACACCCGCGGGCTACCCGAGCTGGCCGTGAGCGTGTTCGACGGTCAGCTGTGCATGACCCAGCGGCTCCTCTACGGCGCGCGGCCTTACGCCGACGTGATCGCGTTCGCAAACTCACTCGCAACGGAGGCCGAGAAGCTCGGCGCGGCGCGTGGCCGCGCGTTCGCGATCACGATCCGCGGCGAGGCCAAGCTCCTGGCAGGACAGCTCGACGCCGCCGACCAAGATCTCGCCACGGGAGTAGAACTCCACCACAAGATCGCCGCCGCCACCGGCGAGGCGTTCGCGCTGCAACGACGAGCCCAGATCGCGCTTTATCGCGACCAGCAACCGCAGGCCGCCGCCCTACTGGACGAGGCGCTTGCGGTCGCCCGCGAATCCGACGTCGGATTCCACCTCTTCGACCGCATCTACGGAACCCGAATCATCGCCGCCGCCGACCCGGAATCGGCCCTCGCCGCCGTCGAAGAAGCCGAAGCCGCCGTCCGCGGCCCAATCGAGACCTGCCCCGGCTGCAGAATCACGCTCGCCGTCCCCGCCGCGATCGCCGCAGCCCGCGCCGGAGACCTGGAGCGCGCCGAGCGATGGCAACAACTCTCCGAATACCTGGCCACCGTCGTGATGCGTCTCCCGGCATGGGACGCAGCCCTCGCCGAAGTCAAAGGCCACCGCGCCCAAGCCGACCGCGATACCCTCGCGGCGATCGACCACTTCCGCGCCGCCGCCGACGGGTTCGAAGCCTCCGGCCAGCCGCTTGATCAGACCCGCTGTACGGCACTTGCAGCGGGCGTCGCCGCCAGGTAGCACCGGCTCGATCCTCGTTCCGGGAACTCCGTGTCCGGCGACAGGGTGCGGGAACCGGAGGAGCCCCGGTTCCCGCAAGCCGCTGGCGCTGGGACAGTGGCGCTCGCCGGGCCGGGAGGTGGCGCGGTTCATCGCGCTCGGTAATCAAGAATCCGCTCGGGGGCGGAGATGCCGCCCTCGAGGTCGATGCCATGTACCTCGCGCACGTGCTCACGGAACCACACGTCAAACGGCTCCTCGGAGGTCGCGAGTCCGGTCAGCGCAGCGCCCAGGTCGGGCGCCTCGAGCAGCACCAGCGCGAGATCTCCGGATGGGGTGGCCTGGATCCAGACCGACTCGCGGCTGATCCCGTGCCGGCGGCGTGATGCGGCGTGGGCATCGGCGCGATCGTCCCGCTGGCAGGAGGTCATGGCGCTGCGGTCTATGTCGGTCTTGCCTGGCAGCAGGGGAATCGCGAAGGCGATGGTGGACGTCGGTGCGGTCTGTGCGGACATGGGGTCTGCCTCCTGGGTGGTTGACGACCCTGAGCATGCGGCTTCTGTTGTGCCTTTCCCATCCCCGGGGATCTGGGATATTTCGCGCATGTGAGTTGCGGCGCACTGCGCACGCGGGGACAATCACGCGATGGGGCAATGGGAGAGTGACCGTCTTGTCGCTGAGGTTCAGCGCCTCGCCGTACGGGGGCTCTCGCGGGATCAACTGCATCGCGAGTTATCGGCGCGACTGCGACGTTCGGTCGGCTTTGATGCGGCCTGCTGGCATGGCCTTGATCCGGATACGTTGCTGCTCACGACGGCTAATCCCGAGGAACTGCTCCAACATGGTTTCCTCACTCCGGACACCGAACCGCTGGCCGCCGAGTCGGTGATCGCCAGCGAGTACCTCCGGCCCGACGTGAACACCTTTGCCGCCCTGACCAGACGGCGGTCGCCGGTCGGGATCCTCAGCGAGTCAACGCGGGGACGACCTGATCGCAGCGCCCGGTTCACGGATTTCCTGGACCCACGCGGGACCCCGCACGAGCTGCGGGGGGCGTTCGTCACCCGCCACCGCGCCTGGGGCTGCGTTGTGCTGCACCGCAGCCCCGCCTGGGGCGACTTCACTCCCACCGAGGCCCGTGTGGTCGCCCGCCTGTCGCGACCCATCGCCGAGGCCCTCCGTGTGTCCCTCCGCGTCGACGCGGCGAACCGCCCCGAGGAGCCATCGGCACCGGGCCTCCTGCTCCTCGGGCCCAGCGATGAGCCTGAGATGATCACGGCTCCGGCGCAGCGCCTGCTGGATCCATTGCGGAGCCTCAGTCCCGGAACGCGGCAGAGTGTGCCGATATCGGTGCGCACGCTGGCCGCGAGCGCGCGGCATTCAGGCACGACCCAGGCGGTGCACGTATCTACGAGCGTCGGATGGCTCTCCCTTCACGCCTCGCTACCCGACGGCGCCGGCGCCCGCCGAGTCGCCATCGTGCTCCAACCCGCCTCCGGCGAGCAGGTCGCCGCCCTGCATCTTGAGGCTCATGGACTGACCTTCTTTCACGACTTCCTGCCCGGCATCGCGACTGGTGCGCCGCTCGACGCCCACGGCCATCTCATCCACCGCGAACCTCCCCTCAACTGCTGCTCGAGGTCGAGGCCATAGCCTGGAAGCCATGACCCAGGATGTCACTTGGCCGGTTTTCGAGTTGGGGTTCGTGGAACCGGACCCTTCGGGCAACTGGCGTCCTACCACTTGAAGACCGCCTCAGACGCGAGCAGGCCGCGATGAGCTGCACTCGGTTCTTCGCGCGGATGACAGAACCGTTTGCGCAGCATCGGTCTTCGGTGTGCCCGCGGTCGTATCGCAGCCGAGGAGCTAGGCCGCCGGCGCGCTCCGCACCACCTGGAGCCACAGGGGGTCCAGGAAGGGCGGGAGCTCGGCGCGGTAGTGGCGGAACAGCTCGCGCGCGGGTGTGGCACATGCGTGGGAGGCGACCAGCTCGGCGAGGTCGGCGAATTGTCCGATCAGGTTGACGCTCGCCATGATCTGGAGCGTGGCGGCGTTCGGCGGCTCGAGCGTCAGGGTGCCGTCGTCCAGCAGCCGGTCGACGTGGCCGAGCAGCTCGGGCAGCGTTGCGAGGTCGGCCCGCACGGCCGCTTCGGTCGCCCGCCGCCCGTCAGCTTCGACGCTGCGGACGTACCACTCGACCGCCGGGCGGATCGCTTGGACGGTCACCCCGGGGATCGGGAGGCGTTGGGTCCGCACCACCCAATGCCGCAGCTCGGGGTTGCGTGCGACGCCGTAGCGGAACAGCCGTCGCGGGATCGGCTGCAACTGCTCCTCGCCCCACCGCTCCGCCTTCGCCACGCGGGAGCGCAGCGCAGAATCGGCAGGGAACAGCGGCGGCTCAGGCCAGCGCTCATCGAGCGCACGCGCGATCTGCCGAGAGCCCTGGACGCGCTGGCCGTCGAGCTTGAGCGCCGGCACCGTGCCGCCGCGGAAACCGGCGAGCCGCAGATGGATCCGCTGGGTCAGGGGGACCACGTCGACGAGCTCGTACTCAACGCCCTTCAGGTCGAGCATCTTGCGCGCCGCCTGCGACGGATGCGAGATCGACATCCAGTAGAGCACGACTTTCATCGTGCCGAAGCCTATGCGACTCGCTCTGACCCGCTCCGGCCGAACGATGGTCAAGGCGCTACTCGCGCGGGGTTGGCCCGGCTTCGGTCATACGGTCGCCTTCTATCGTCTGCGTCGTTTGGCGCCTCGGCGTCTCAGAAGCGATGTCGGGTGTGGCTGAAGCCCCCCTTGGCGAAGGCAAGGACTTTCGCTGGGCGCACAGCGAACACGAACGCGGTCCCGTGGTCGTCTCCAAAGCCATCCGGACCGACCTCGTATTGCCATCGCCCGTCCCACTTTTGTGCCCAGGCTGCCGCGAGCCGGTTGAGCTGCTCCGGGTCGGTGACGCGGGAGGCATCGCCCTCGACGACCACGTCGAGGCCACTCTGCCAGTTGTTCGCGCCCGTGGTCAGCGCGACGCGCGGGTTGCTGGCGAGGTTGCGCGCCTTCTGCTCCTCGGGGCCTGTGGAGAAGTGCAGTGCGTCGTCGAGCCAGACGGCAACGAGCGGAGTGACGTGCGGCCGGCCGTCTGCGCGGACAGTCGAGATCCAGAAGATCTCGGCCTGCTTGATCGCCACGAGCGTGTCCTCCCAACTGGTGGGCTGTGCCGCTGGATCGCTGAATCGGGTGTCGAGCTCTGTGCGGGGTGTCGTCATCACCGGTCTCTCTGTCCTCGGGTTGGCGGGCGGCGGGTAGGCCTCGGCGACCAGGTCATCCAGGCGCGCGTCGGTTCTCAGTACATAGACAGCCGGGTACGGAGGAACTCATCTGTCGGGTTAGGCGATCTGCCGCTCGCGGTCTGCCTGCTCGGTAACACTGGGTAAATATCCGAGCCCGCCGGCCTTCACACCCCGAGTGCGCTGACGTTGGATTCGGACCGTCCGTGCCGAACGCTGAGTGCACGCGCCGGTTTTGATCATGCGGTGGCTCGTGAGCCGGTCGCTGTGATCGGCGAGAATGGTGAGATGAAGGGGGTCGTTGGCGACGAGCTTGAGTGCTCGCAGGGCTTGGCCCGGCGGCGCGTCAGCCATCGACCTGCGTGTGCTGAGCCGCTGACCGCCACTCGTTTGAATCCTTGTCCGTGCTAACGCTGACCCGCGATGGAACTACGCTGGCCTACGAGGATGCCGGTGAGGGCAAGCCGGCCCTCGTGCTCGTCCATGGGGTCGCGTGTCACCGCGCCTTCATGGCACCCCAGGTGGAGTTTTTGAGGGAAAGCCATCGCGTGATCGCTGTCGACCTGCGGGGTCATGGCGACAGCGATTCGCCACGGCAGCGCTACACGATCGCCGCCCTGGCCGACGACGTCGGCTGGATGTGCGAGCGCCTGGACCTCGCGCCGGTTGTCGTGGTCGGTCACAGCCTCGGTGGCCTCGTCGCGCTCGAGCTCGCGTCGGCCCGGACCGATCTTGTCCGCGCCGCGGTGTTGATCGACTCGGTATTGCTTCCCGAGCAGGGCCGCGAACACGCGGTCGCTGAACTCGTCGCGGGTCTGCGCGGCCCGGACCCCGATGGTGTGCTGCGCGGCTACTTCCGCTCTTTCTTCGGGCCCCACGACGACCCGGCCCTGTGCGACTGGATCCTCGAGCAGGCGATTCGTACGCCAGCCCACGTGACGAGCTCGATCTGGGTGGAATCGTTGCGCTCCTGGGATGACGCCGAAGCGCTCGAGCGTTGCCGAGTGCCGCTCGTGTACCTCGACGCCGGCACCCCCAACGCCGACCTCGAGCGGGCGGTCCGCATCAATCCAAGGATGGTGCTTGGACGCACGGTTGGCAGTGGTCACTTCAGTCAGCTGGTGTGCCCCCAGCAGGTCAACGCGATGCTCGGGCGGTTCCTCGCGGTCGGGGTTTGACGCTGACCGCGGGCGCGTGCTGCTGGCGATCGCACCCGAGCCCAGGGATGGCGGCCGGCCCCCACGCGGCAAGAGGTCCCCCACGGACCTCTCCGGGGGTGTGAGCCGTAGTAGTGGTTGTGCAGCGATCACGCCTCGCGGTCCCGGTGCTGCTCGCGGTGGTCCTCGCCGCGTGCGGCGGGGGCGAGCATCATGCGCTGGCCGTCCCAGAGCCCATGGCCGATGTCCCGTGCGGACACCCGGCCGACCTGGTCCACGCGCCGCTGCCGCAGGAAACCGGCGTCTATCGGGCAGGGCCGCTCGTGCTCGCCATCGGCGAGGACCTGGCCCAGCTCTCGGCCTCGGACCTGGCCGCGCCGACCGGGTCGGACGCGATCGCCGTGGTGAGCGGCCGGCAACCGGTGCGGCTCACGGTGGACCCGTCGTCGGTGCCGCGCTTCAGCCTCCAGTTCACTGCGCCGGTGTCCGGGTCACCCATCGGTGCGTACGCCGTGCGATTTCCCGCCTGCGCGACGCGCCGCGGCGGTGCGACAAGCGTGCACCGGTTCATGGGCGGCTTCACGGTGCACGGCGCCGGGTGCGTGCGCCTCACGGTGACGCCGGCCAGCGGGCCGGCGTCGACGATGCTGATCCCCGTCGGGGACACGCTGCGCGGCTGCCCGACGCGGCTGGCGCGGGGGGCGCTTCCGGCCGGCGCGATGCCCTACCTCGGCGTCTCCTGCCCGGTGGGCAACTCGATCGCCTGTGACCGGGTGGGGATCGGGGTGACGCTCGCCCGCCCTGCCACGCTCGTCACGGTCCAACTCGCGGGCCGCACCGTGGCCCTGAGCCCGCCCCCGGCCGATTCGCCGGACTGCAACTGCTGGCTCGGCTACCTATCCCCCGCCAGGCTGCGGCGTCCCGGAGCGCTGCACGTGCCCGTCCCCGCCGGCCAGACCGCCTGGGCCGGCGAGCCGATGGTGGAGCCGTTGGTCCGCCTGAACGTGTACCTGCCCGACGGCACGGTGGCCACGCTCGCCGGCCGCGACTACCTCCACGCCGGCTTCGGCTGATGAGGTCTACGCGGCAACGGCGCGGGCCACGAGCGCCCGAGCACCACGGAGAAAGCCACGCTCGGCGAGCTGTTTGCAGATCGAAACCAACGCCACGGTTGCCACCAGTGACGACGGCCACAGGCCTACCGCCGACCATCGTCAGGACTCGCAATCAGCGGATAGCAGCCGTCGGTCAAACCCCGCCGGCGCGTGGATGTTGAGCATCCGAACCGGCCTAGAGGTGAGGTTCATGAACGTGTGCATGACACCGGGCGGGACCAGCACGAAGGTCCCCGCCGCCGCGGAGATCTCCTGCTCGTCGACGACGAACCGCAGATCGCCGTCCAGGACGTAGAACGCGTCGTCCTCGTCGTCGTGGATGTGCGCCGCAGGACCTTGAAGGCCGGGCGCCAGCGTGATGATCGACACGTTCAACCGCGGGGTGTGTTCGCTGAGGGCAAGGAACTCGACGTTGCCGACCCGGCTGCCGGTACCCGGCGCGATGACGATCGCCTTGCCGTTCTGCGTCATCTCGCAGGACCCTATCCCAACCGGCTTCACACCAGGAGCCGGTCGACGACGGCCGGCGCGAAGCCGGCTGGACGCACAAGGACACGGAGCACCCTCTCCTCGTACTGTGCGGAAAGCGGACGGTCTGACGCCGTCCTCGGGCTAGGCTGTGGGCGTTGAGCCGTCGCGTCGATTACGAACGTCATGGTCGGACCTACGCTCGGTTCCGTCGCACCGATCCGCGGATCGCAGCGCGGATTCATGCGGCGCTGGGTGGTGCGCGTACTGTCCTGAACGTCGGCGCGGGCGCCGGCTCCTATGAGCCTGATGACCGGTGGGTCCTGGCCGTCGAGCCGAGCGCGACCATGCGGGCTCAGCGCCCAGCGGAGGCTGCCCCGGCAATCGACGCGCGGGCCGAGGCTCTGCCGTTTGACGATGATGCTGTGGACGCGGCGATGGCGTGCATCACGATCCATCATTGGGATCCGCCCGAGACGGGACTGGCGGAGCTGCGTCGCGTCGCGCGCGGGCCGGTGGTGGTGTTCACGTTCGAGCTGGACGGCCTCCCGGCGTGGCAGCACGAGCACCTCGCCGAGGGACTGGCGATCGAGCGGCCGCGATTCCCGTCGATGCAGCGGATCGCGGCGGCGCTAGGCGGACAGGTGAAGGTGCAGCGGGTGCCAACGCCGGGCGATTGCGTCGATGGGTTCTTCGAAGCGTTCTGGCGACGGCCAGAGGCGTTGATCGATCCCGCAGTGCGGGCGTCGCAGTCGATGTGGGCGCTCCTGCCCCCGGGCGTTGAGGAGCTGATCGTGGGACGTCTGACCGAGGCGCTGGCATCCGGCGCGTGGGAATCTGAGCATGGCCATCTCCGGCGCCAGGAGGCCTTCGACGGCGCCCTGCGCTTGGTGATCTCCGAGCCTGCGTGAGCGATGCTCCCGCGTGCGTCCACGGCGCAGAGCTGGAGCGGTCGGATGGCGAGGACGCTGCTTGCCGGTCTTGATGGCGGCTTCAGTCGGCGCCCTACCCACGTTTTTTTTGCCAGCCGGCAGGCGGGGTAGCGAAGGCGGGTGCATCGCAATGTCAAGGCGACCGTCACGCCCGAGGCGGTGGACGATCTCGTCAAGCGACTCCTCGACACAGAAGGGGTCATCACCCTTTCGGTTCGGCGTGGGGAGGGGATCAAACCGGCCGGCGACGTGATCACCGCTGAGGTCCTCAACACCGGGATCGACGATGTCCTTGGGCTCATCCAGGCTGCGTCGGACGGGCATACGCTGTCGGTGTCGACATCGACCATCGACAGCCTCATCGACTCCGAGGAGCACCTCCAGGTTCGCGGCGATGTCGACGAGGCGACGTGGGAGGAGGCCGAGACGGCCATGCGCCGTCATACCCGGCCGAACCTCAACTTCGCGCTCACGACTGCTGTCGGTGGGATCATCGCCGCCTGCGCGCTCGTCGCCAGCTCCGAGACGACGATGGCCGTGGCCCTCGTCGCGGCGGCGATCATCGCGCCGTCGTTTGAGCCGCTCGCCCGGATCGCGCTGGCAATCACCAACCGCCATGCGAGGACGCTTCTGCAGGCCCTGGGGACAGCTCTGCTCTGCTATGTGCTCCTCATCGCCTCGGGGATCGTGACGATGCTCCTGCTGAGGATCGGCGGCCACGACTTCGTCGCCCACTTCTACGCCTCGAGCACCGTCCACGAGGTCCGTCATCCGCCGGCGACGAACCTATTCATCTCGGCGGGCGGGGCGATCGCGGGCGTGATCATGGTCGCCTCAGGGCGGTTCACCCAGCTGCCGGGAGCGCTCGTCGCCCTCCAGCTGCTGCCGGCAACGGCGACGCTCGGTGCGGCGATCGAGGTCGGCAACGGAACAGTCGTCGCCCACAGCCTCGGGCGGCTGGCGATCGACATCGGCATGGTGATCGTGGCGGGGATCATCGTCTTCACCTACAAGCACGCCACGGCCCACAACGGGCGGCAGATGCCGGTCTGAGCGCGGGGTCTAGCGGGTCCTGGTGACCGGTTCGGTCAGCTCGCCGCTGGCCTGCCGGATATCGACCGCCCCGGGGCTGTCGGCAGAGCCCGTCGATTGACCCTCCCGCGCACGATGACTCGGTCGTCAAAGCGCTCGTGCGAGTCTGGGACCGCTCTTCAGCAAGAGCGATCGTCAGCGGTTACCACTGCTGCGGCGCGGTGGTGCGGCTAGTCGGGCTCGAGACAGGCGTGGTCGAGCCCTGTCTCCGCGGTCCGGGCACGCACGGCGGCGAGCAGCGGCGGCGAGTACCAGGCCGGGGCCTTCTGGGCGAGGAACAGCTCAAGCCGCGGGGTCTCCGGGCGGGCTCCGCCGAGCAGGTAGATCGCCAACGGGACCACAGCGCCGGCGATCGCCATGGCCAGGCCGATCCACAGAGCGATCGTAGTACCGGTCCGCGGGTTGCCACCGACGGTGAGCGCGAGGTGCGCGAACACGGGCGCGATCATGAACGCGGCTACGGCGCGCAACAACTCGACGATCGCAAACACGCGCTGCAGGTTGTTCGAGGGCAGCGAGAAGCCGGCACAAAACAGCGCCGGCGCTACGGTTGCACCGAGCCCGATCCCGGTCAGGCCGGAGCCGACAAGCGTCGTCGTCTGTGTCGAAGGAACGTGGATGAGGAACACGGCGATTCCGGCGGCCAGGAAGGCCATCCCGACGAGCGGCAGAAGTTGCATTTCGCGGCGGCTGATGACGAGGCCGAGCAGCCCCGCTGTCGCTATCGCCCCGCCGAGCTCAGGCAGATAGAGCAGGCCGATGTGGACGGGGCTGTAGCGGCCCGTGAGCAGGCTGGCGGTCAGTGCGGTGGCGGACACCGAGGCGGCAGCGGCGAACAGCGCCAGCGCGATCCCTGCGACCGGAATCGTGCTCGTGAGCATGGTGCGGATCGTCAAGAGCGGCCGCGGAGTCCGGTATTGGTGGACGATCAACACGACGATCAGTCCCAGCCCCACGGCGAGTAGGCCGCACGTCTGCAATTCGAGGAAGCGGTGGGTCAGGAGCTCCGACGCGCCCCAGAACGCCGCGACCGGCCCGCAGGCGGCGAGCGCGATCGTCCCCGGGGCGCGCGGCGCGCCGCGGTCAAACGGCGGCGTGTCCTCAAAGGTCAGCAGGGAGAGCACAAACGCGGTGACCGAGATCGCCGCCACGACCCAGAACAGGGGCCGCCAGGCGTGCGCACTGGCCTGCAGCCCGCCAGCGAGTGGGCCGATCGCAACGGCACCGAAGATGCACATGCTCATGATCACCGCCGTCTCGCGCAGGCGCTCGAGCCCGAAGCCGAGCGCCAGCGGGGGCACGGCCGCGATGAGCAGAAGGCTCGTACACAGACCCTGGAGAACGTGGCCGGTAATGAACATCGCCGGATCGCGCGCCGTGGCCTGGAGCACCGAACCAACCACGAGGACCGCGACATAGAGGACCATCATCCGGCGCTGGTGCAAAAGCTGGGCGAACTGCACCGCCAGCACCGTGCCGAACGCGTAGGCAGCGTTACCCATCCCCGAGGCCAGGCTCATCTCCTGGAGGCTCATGTGCAGGCCACGAGCAATGATCGGCGTGATCGGCCCGATGGCGGCCGACAGAGCGAGATACGGGATCAGCGCCGACATCACCATCGCCGCCGCGGCCGGATAGCGGCCAGCCAGGGGGCCGCGCAACCTGAGGTCGACATCGTGCGCGGCAGGGGTGGGGGTCGCCGGTCCTGACATGGTCACCCACAGATATAGCGGCACCGACCCCACCGACCCACGCCCTGTCTGACCCTACCTCCCGGCAAGCCGCCAGAGAAAGCGCGCGACTCCCCTGCCCTCGCGCCGTCAGCCCGTCAGACCGCCATCCAATAGCTCCCGGGAGCGGGGTTCAGCCGGCGGGTTGATTGCGGCGTTGGTGCAGGCGCCGCATTTTGTCGCGGCTGGCGCAGGTGGACATTGAGCCGGCAGCGACGGCGTAGCGGATCGTTCGTGGATCCCCTGACAGCCAGTCGAGCTCGTGGGCAGTCGGCCAACCGGGAGTGCACAGAGCCGGCGTCGGGCCGGTCCGAGCCTCGACGGTTGGCTACGGTTCCGCGCGTGGAATTGCACGAGCGAATCGCCGATCGGAGCGGTGAGTTCTTGATCTTCGCGGTGACGCCTCCGAGGCTGACCACCGGACCGGAGCAGACCAGGCAGATCGCTGAGCTCACACTCGCGCGACTGCGTTCGGTAGGGATAGACGGCCTCGTTCTTTACGACATCGATGACGAGAGCGACCGTAATCCCAACGAAAGGCCGTTCCCATTCCTGCCTACGATGGACCCGGCGGAGTACCTCGCTCGTGATCTCGTGGGCTTGGACGTGCCTGCCATCGTCTACCGCGCGGTCAGCAAGCACGCCGAGGACGGCCTCCGTTCATGGCTCCGAGACCAGGATCCGGCCCAGGTGCTGTCGGTCTTCGTCGGGGCCTCATCCCGCGAGAAGGCGGTCGCAACCTCGCTCTCGCGGGCATACGAGCTCCGGACCGAAGTCCGGCCGGACCTGCCGCTAGGCGGAGTCGCGATCCCCGAGCGGCACGCGCGCGCGGGCAATGAGCACCTCCGGCTCATCGCAAAACAAGCTGCAGGCTGCTCCTTCTTTGTCACCCAGGTCGTCTACGACGTCAACGCGGCGAAGGACTTCGTCTCCGACTATCGCTATGAGTGCGCCGCCCAGAACCTGGCGCCGGTGCCGATCATCTTCACGTTCTCAGTCTGCGGCTCAATGAAGACTTTGGAGTTCCTCCAGTGGCTCGGTGTCGACGTGCCGCGCTGGATCGCGAACGAGCTGCGCCATGCTGACGACACCCTCGACGCCTCCTACGATCAGGCGGTTGCCACGGCGATCGAGCTGATCGCCTTTTGCCGGCGCGTCGGCGTTCCCTTCGGACTGAACGTCGAGAGTGTCTCGATACGCCGAGTCGAGATCGAGGCCTCGGTGCGGCTCGCTGCCCGGCTAAAAGCCGAGCTCCGCCGCTAGAGCGGAGCGTCCTCGAGCTCGGCTGGGACGGAGGCAATCCGTCGCGAACGACCCTGCTCTCGATCCGATGCGAGCCCTATGGGCCCGCGGCGTCGACTTCCCCGCAACGCGCGGCAAGCGAGCAAGTCACTGGCGAGTGCTTTCGTCATCTGACCCCTACTGCTCGTGAGCGCGAAGTCGTGAGTCTGCTTCTCGGCCGGAGCGACACCCGCACCGTCTCAGAACGGCTGTTCCTCTCGCCGCAGAGGTCTCCAGATCGCACAGTCCACCGCCGCACTCGTGCCGTCCTGCACCGGCGATCATCAGGTGTCCGTCGGAGTAGCTGCGAGTCCGGCGAGATCGGGCTAGGTCGGGCCGGCACTCATCGCCTCGGCACCAGGGTCTGCGCGAGGGCCCCGCTCCGGAAGCGCTGTTCCTCGACGACTTCGAGCTTCAGGTGCTTATCGAGCTTGGCGAAAGGGCTGTGGCCCGCGCCGATCGCAATCGGGACCGTCGACAGATGGTATTCGTCGACGAGACCCAGGCGGGTCAGCGATTGGGCGAAGTTAGGACCGCCATGGACCAGGATCGTCCCCTCGTCGTCCCGGGCCTTGAGCTGCGCGATCTCCGCGCTCAGATCCCCGCCGAAGATCTCGGCCGGTCCCCACTCCACGTTCTTCAGGGTGTGGGAGAAGACGGCCTTCGGCTTCTCGTTCATCGCCGCAGCGATCGGTCCTTCAGACGCGCCCCAGTGCGGGCCCATGATCTCGTAGCTGCGGCGTCCCATCGCGTGAACACCGGCCTGCCCGAGCGCATGGAGGTTCCGCTCCATCGAGTCCTCGCCGAACCACTCGAACATCCATTCATGGGTCCCGTCGGGACTGGTCGCAAAACCGTCGAGGGACACGACCATCTTGAGGATCACTTTTCGATTGCTCATGGACCTAGAGACCGACCGCCTCACGTGAACTAATCGCTGATGCTGAGAAGCTGGTCACGACTGTCGCAGTTCTCCTTCCCTGGCGGCAGCACTCTGACCCGCGGTCGGAGATCGGCGACGTCGATCGCGGACTCAAGCCGCTGTGATGGGACCAGCCGCCAGACGTAGTAGCGGACGTTCTCGACGCCCATTTGCGCGTCGCGCCGGAGGGGTCGCAGAACTCGCAGCCGCGTCTCAGCTCCCAAGGGCCGGCGAACAGTTGAGGATCGATCAGCCTGCCCAGATCGCGTCGAGCTCCCGCTGGTCGAACGGCAGCAGCCAGCAGGCGGCGATCTGCGCCTGGTCCACGACGTCGTAGATTCCAACAGTCGACCAGCGGCGTTCTCGACCGGCGATCGTGGCGGTGCCGTCGGTCAGAGCGGTGATGCGGTCGCCCTCGCCGGCGAGAACGTCTCGGCGATGCATCCGAAACGTGCCCGTCGCGAGGTCGCGGCGACGCCGGAAGTAGTCAAAGACCTCGTCGAGACCGTGATAGCGGCCGGCAAGCGCGTTCTGACCTGGGACGACCCATCGAATCTCGGGCGCGAGCAGCTCGCGCAAAGCGCCGCTGTCTCCGCCGGCGTAGAACGCGTTCTGCGCGTGATGGAGCCCGTCGAGGAGCGCTGTCGCTCTCAGCCTGTCCAATGGTCCAGGTCAAAGTCGCTGGTCGAGTTCATGTTGCCTAAGTGTCCTCGACTGGCACCGCGATCCACAGATTCTCACCAGCGAATGCTGGCTGCGACGCTCCGCGCGGAGAATCCGGGACGTGTCGATCCTGGTCGTCTCCGTCCCTGACGACGGGCTGACGGCGGCCACGTTCTGTGCCACACGGCCGGCGCGGGAGCCGGGATGCGCGCCTACCTGAGCATCGAGCGATCCCGGTCTCGTACCGGTAGCGCAACGCGTGGGGGCCAGCTAACCGGGAGTCGGCGCAAGAGGCGCCGGCCGACGGACGGGGGACGCTGCCATCGCTTGGGGTCAAGGTCTGCTCCGCAGAGCGCGCACCCGGCGGCAAAGGGGCTGACTCGCTCGCCGCACTGAGGACAGAATCCGGGATGCATGGGGCGAGGATGCCTGGCACGGCTGTAGCGCAGTTAAGCCGAATCGCAGTCGATCCGAAGAGATCCTCGATGGCCTCATCGCACGGGTTCCAGCACCCACCGCGCGAACTCGGCAGGACCCACGTTGCTACCGCATAGGATCGTGGTGACGCGCCGTCCGGCGAACCGGTCGGGTTCCTCGAGGACCGCGGCGATCCCAAGTGCTGCGGACGGCTCGACGACGAGTCCCGCCCACTCATTGAAGATCCTCCTTTAGGGGGATGTGCGACGCGCGCTGCCCGTCGATCTCCGAATGTAACCGAGCATGCACAAGAGCAGCAGTGCCGCCCCAGGGTCGGCGAGATGCCCGGTCTTGGTGCCAAGCGGTCGGTACGTAGCGTGACCGGTGGAGGCGTGAGGCAGCCACGCCGGCCCGGCACATTACGACCAGCCCCAGGCCGCTTCGTGTTCGGGCGCACTCGTCGCCGCCGTCACGCGTCCTAAGCGCGGGAAGGGAGCAAGCGACGCGGGGGCGGGATGGGCCTATGGGGATCGGGCCTGTTCGACTTATGGCTTGAGATCCGCCGCTGGCTCCCGATTGGCGCCGCCTAATGCGATTCACGGCCCGACCGCCGGGCGCCGGTGGGGAGCCTCCGTCGCATGCGAGGTAAGGGCATCATGTGGCGCCCGCAACCGGCGTCCGATGTCGCTCGCACCGCCTGACGCCCCCTCACGTCGTTGGCTCCGGTTCGGGGGGGCTCTGGGTTGGGCTGGTATGTTCGCGCCGTTGTGGCGCGTCATGATTACGACTGGGTGGTCATCGGCTCAGGGTTCGGGGGTAGCGTGAGCGCTCTTCGGCTCGCCGAGAAGGGGTACCGGGTTGCGGTGCTCGAGTGCGGCCGTCGTTTCGGGGACGACGACTTCGCGCGGTCCACTTGGAACTGGCGCCGTTTCCTGTGGATTCCGCGGCTCGGGCTGCGGGGCATTCTGCGAATCTCGCTCTTCAAGGACGTCACAATCCTCTCCGGGGCGGGTGTCGGTGGCGGCAGCCTCGTTTACGCAAACACTCTGTACCGGCCGCCGCGGCGCTTCTTCGACGACGCGCAGTGGTGCGAGCTCGCCGATTGGGAGGACGAGCTCGGTCAGCACTATCTGACCGCGGAGCGCATGCTCGGCGCTCAGCGCATCCCGTATGACGATCGCGGAGACGAGGTGCTGAGGGAGGTCGCCTACGAATGGGGCGTCGCGGACACGCATGTGAACCCGAACGTCGGCGTCTTCTTTGGCGAGCCCGGCGTGACCGTGGACGACCCCTTCTTCGACGGTGAGGGCCCGCAGCGGACCGGCTGCGTGCGCTGCGGCGCGTGCATGGTCGGCTGCCGCTTCAACGCCAAGAACACGCTCGTGAAGAACTACCTACACCTCGCTGAGCGACGCGGGGCGCGAATCCTTGCCGAGCGACTGGTCACGGACGTACGGCCAATTGCAGCGCACGACGGCTCCGAGGGCTACGCGATCGCCGCACACCGTCCCGGCACGCTGTTGAGAAGGCGGGAGGAGAAGTTGACCGCGGGCGGCGTCGTCGTAGCGGCGGGCGCGGTCGGGACGAACAAGCTCCTTCGACGATGCAAGGACACCGGCGCGCTCGATCGCCTCTCGGGCTGCCTCGGCAGGAAGGTGCGCACGAACAGCGAGGCGATTCTCGCGGTGACGACGCGCGACACGAAGGCCGACTTCTCGAACCGCATCGCGATCACCGGCAGCATGTACCCGGACGAGGACACGCACATCGAGACCGTCACCTACGGTAAGGCGGGCAACTCGATGCGGCTGCTGTTCACGATGCTCGTCGGAGAAGGCAGCCGGCTGGGACGGCCGCTGAACCTCCTGCGCAGCCTCCTCACCCAGCCGCGCACCGTCGCGGCCGCCCTCGCCCCGGGGTCGTGGGCCCGCCGCACGCTCATCCTGCTCGTGATGCAGACGCTCGATAACTCCATGAGCTTCCGCGCTCGGCGAGCACCGCTGCGTCGCGCCGGCATAACGACTCAGCAGGACTCCGACAAGCCGAACCCAACCTTCCTCCCAGTGGCGAACGAAGCGGCCAAGCGCTTCGCCGACCATCTCGACGGCATCGCGCAGAGCTCCGTGCTCGAGGCCCTCGCGGGGGTCCCCGTGACCGCGCACATCCTCGGAGGGGCGGTGATCGGCGCCGACGCGGACAGTGGAGTGGTTGATGACTGCTGCCGCGTCTTCGGGTATCGCAACCTGCTCGTGTGCGACGGAGCGGCGGTACCGGCAAATCCGGGCGTGAACCCGAGCCTCACGATCACGGCGCTTGCCGAGCACGCGATGAGCCACGTGGACGCGAATCCGAACGCGCGCCGGATCCCACCAGTGCGCGCCACGCACAACCCTCCCCCGGATGCGCCCGTACCCGCGCCCGGCACCGCCTCGGCATGAGCCGCACGCGAGACCACGCGCCCACAGCCGGATCCGAAAGCCTCCTACATCGCCGAAACGATCGTCGAGCCGGACGTCTCCAGATCCAGAAGCGATTGTGGCGCGTGACTAGCCGCGGTTGCGGTATCTGACGTCGGTGAACGGCCAGTCGGCGGCGAGCCAGTTGTCGACGGTCTCGTGCAGCACGGAGTCCAGTTCGGCGCGACTTGCGGTGACCCAGGACCGCACCTCGGTGATGTCGGGGTCTGCCCGCGACGGGTAGATGTAGACGCAGCCGACGACTATGTCCTCATCGTCGAGGACGGTGTAGGTGAAGCCGACTCGCCGCTCGAAGTCGTCGGTATGCGCTCGGAGGTCGCGAAGATTCTCGTCGAGTGACATTCCCTCAGCGGGTGGCCATCGCCTGGCCGAGAAACCTGCGGTGGCGCGGATGTGCTCGATGCTCGACGTCCAGGCCCGGTGGTCGGCGTCGTTGTGCTGGGGTCCGAGCGGCTCCAGGCGGAAGCCCGGACCGGTCAGAGTCAGCGGGACGACGTAGTCATCCGGGACGAACGAGTGGGTCATATCGCGAGCTTACAAGCGGCCCTGAGCGGCCCATCGAACGCACAGCTCCGGCCGGTCGCCCAAGGACCCGTCCGCTCGAGCGCCGGCCGGACGATCCTCGGACACGTCCGGTGTGGCGACAGCTGTGCTGGGGACCGCGGGCCCCGCGCACGCTCTTGCGCCCGCGGGCCACGGTGGCTAGCGTGGGTCCATGCGCAGACGCGATCTCCAGGTCCTCCGCGAGATCCTCGATACGCGGGGCGGCTTCACCCATCGCGAACACATCGAGTTGGCGTGGACTTACCTACGCCATTACTCATTCGACGATGCGGCCGAGATTATGGCCGCTGCGATCCGGCACGTTGCCCACGTTCACGGGGCCGGAGACAAGTACCACGACACAATCACGCGGGCATGGCTGCATTGTGTGGCCGTGCACATGCAGCGCTGGGGAGCGGACAGCTTTGAGGAATTCTTGGATCGCAATCCAGATCTGCTCGATAGCAAGTTGATCTGGCACTTCTATTCACGGGAGCTCCTCGCCAGTGAGCTGGCTCGGACGTCATGGACGGCGCCCGATCTCCGTCAGCTCCCTGCACTCGCGTAGACGCCATCAACGGCTGTACCTCGGGGCGTAGGCCGGGGAGGGTAAGCGAACGCCGCAACCTACAGCTCGGCATCGCTTGTCGCCTGCGCTGGCAGTGCACCGAGATTGATCCGGCTAGTTTTCAATCCATGCACTACGAGGGGGTTCGGCGCTGTCGGGTTGAGGAGCGGGAGCGGATCCTGGAGGTCATCAACGCCGCTGCCGTGGCCTACCGCGGCGTAATCCCCGATGACTGCTGGCACGAGCCATACATGCCCGCGTCCGAACTTGATCATGAGCTCGCCGCCGATGTCGCGTTCTGGGGTTATGACCTCAACGGGTCCTTGATCGGCGTCATGGGTATCCAGCCGGTGGGTGATGTCGACCTCATTCGTCACGCGTATGTGATGCCTGGCAACCAGCGGCGCGGGGTGGGCGCCGCCCTGCTCCATGATCTGCGGCGCCTGAGCGCGAAACCGATGCTTGTCGGCACCTGGGCCGCCGCCGAATGGGCGATCCGGTTCTACCGGCGTCACGGCTTTGAGCTCGTCAGGGACGAGCTCGCGCGATCCCTGCTCAGGCGCTACTGGAGCATCTCGGATCGCCAGATCGAGACGTCGACTGTGCTAGCCAACCCGGCTTGGCAAGTGGGGTAGACCCAGCAAAGCCCGGGTTGTGTGCGTCAAGAGGGATCCACCAGCCCACCTTGTCGACGACCGTTTGCTCCGCCGAGCCGCGGGGTCGCAGAACTCGCAGACGCGTGTCAGCCACCAAGGCTCAGGTACGCTCCGAGACCTCAAGGATCGATTCAGCCCGGTAGTGGAAGTCCGACCCTGCGAAACTCTTCGGCCATCCTGGCGCCGACAAGCTGGAGCCCCGAGGCAGGCCGGATCATCACTTTGAGCTCGATGATCATGCCGTCCTCGTCAAAGGTGAGCTTGTCGATCCCCTCGACTTGCTTTCCGTCGACCGTGGTCGCGAATTCGAGGATCGCGACCCGGTCGTGCGGATCTTCGAGCTGGTGCACGTACCGGAACTCGCCACCAAGCTTGAGCACCCGCTCGGCGGCCTGGAGTACCTTCAAGACCTGATCGCGACCCTGGTATGGCTTGAACAGCACTGGGCTGCGAAACGTCGCGGCCTCGCTGAACAGATCTGCGGCGGCATCGACGATCCCGCTTTCAACGGCGGCGCGGAAGCGGTCAGAAAGCATCCTTCCCGACAGCGTAACGTGCCGACGTGGGCGCCCGCTAAGCAACGCTCTACCAACACGGCTCGTGAGCTTCGGCGCCTGATTCTGGACGGGATGTCCTGCACGCTGTCTGCGCGTAGCCATCTCGCATCAGAATGAGGCGCCGCTATGCGCAACGGCCTTGGCCACCGGGGCTCGATGCGCGTTTAGGGGAGTCGGAGGCTGAAGCGGCCGACGGTGATATCGCCTGGGTCTATCGGGTCGGGCTCGGGGGCGGGGCTGTGGACCGCGCTGGCGGGGTGATATCTGACGAGTCCCCGGACGATGCCGTGGCAGCTGGCCAAGACGGGCTCGGTGGCGACCAGTCGTTGCCCAGCGCGGATGTCGGTGCTGGTGGGGGAGCCGGTCGCGATCTGGTGGCAGCCGGAGGAGTTGGGGTTGGGGGGGAAGAACAGGGAGATGTAGTAGAAGCTGCCGGTGCTGGTGACTGCCACCCGGGCGGTGTAGGTGATCTTGAAGCGCCGCTGCGGCGGCGTGGAGGACCTGTCCGGGACCTCCTGGACGTGGATCGGCGATGCCAGCGCGGCCTGAGTGAGATGCGGGGCGTTGGGCGGCACGAATCCGACGAGCGGGCACGCGGAAACGGCGGTGGGGCGGCAGGTGTGTCCGTCGTGGTAGGTGACGGCCCGGATCGGGCCGGTCTTGAGCAATGCCGTAAAGCCCGAGCTGTTGCCCTGCTGCTCGCCGGGGCGCGCCGGCGTGACGATCAGATAGGCGCCGTCAGATCCGACGGTCGGGACGCTCACCGTTTTCCCTCCGGCGGAGACGTAGCTGATGCTGGCCGCATCGGGGCCCAGCAACCCGAAGTACAGGTCACGCGTGTCCTGCGTGGGGCACGGCACCAACCGCCGCCGACTGAATCCGGCAAGGCATCCGCCGCCCGCCATCGCGCTCGTCGGTAGCCCCCGTATGGCCGCGTTGCTGAAGCCGTGGCCGTTCGCGTCCAAGGGCATGCAGCCCAGCGGGTCCTGGTAGTTGTCTGAGAAGGGGTGGAAGAGGTGGTCGTTGCCAAACGCGCCGTCTTCTCCAAGCGCGCCGATGGTGCCGTCCGCCAGCCGGCCGACCTGCAGGCACACGTCATTGCGGGTGGTGCGCACGGTTCGCAGCCCCCATCGCAGACCACCAGCCGGGTCGGCCACGTGGAGGGGCAGCAGTTTGGTGGTCGTTGCGGCGCCGTAGCCGGCGGTGGGGACCGGCGGAACCTTCGGGCCTGCCGGCGTGCCGGTCAGCAGGATGCCGGCGGCAAGCGCTGCACCCGTGCCGAGGACCGCCAATACGGGCATGATCAACAGCGTCCGTGGCCTCATTGACCTCAGCCACCGCGGCCGCCAGCTGACACGCCCCGGTCGCGATGGACGCGGCTCGGCGGTTGCGGCGCTACTCAGCTCGGCTCCGAGGCGATCAATGAAATCAGGCATTGCTTGTTCCCTCCATTGCGCGTCGCAGGACCCCGAGCGCGCGGCTCACGCGCTTGCGGACAACGGACTCCGAGCACTTCAACTGAGCAGCGATCTCCGCGTACTCACGCTCGTCCAGCACTCGCGCCTGCAGCGCCTGCAGCTGGTCGGGCTCAAGCCGTAAGGCCAACTCCCGCATCAAATCGGTCTCAACGGAGATCTCCTCGACTCGCTCGAGATCACGATCGTCGAGCACCACCGGCTGCATCGCCAGCCGCCGACGCGCGCGATCATCGACCGTGCCTCGGCGCCGGCTGTCGATCAACAGGTTCCGCGCCGTGACCAACAGCCAGGCGACCGGGATCGGTGGCACGGCACGCTGAGGATCCCTGACGAGCGCCAGCAGTGACGCGAACGTCTCAGCCAGCAGATCGGCGGCCAGCTCGGGCTGCGGCACACGCCTTGCCAGGAACGCCAAGACGACCGCGTGATGGCGCCGGTAGACGATCTCGAACACCTCGCCGTGGCCGCCCCGAGTCTCCTCGAGCAACTGGAGATCAGTTTTCGTATCGGGATGTCTGTGCGCGGGACCGATCGGCATCTACGCAGCTAAACGTAAAACCCCCACCGCTTGTGACCGAGCAACGGGCACGAATAGGCCCTGGCACGCGGACCGCCGCGCGTCTCAATCGCAGAACACCGGGAACTGGGGTCGTGCGCTTCGCTTGTCCCAGCGGGTTGAACCGGCATCGGTGGTAGAAGGCCTCGAGCCGGGGTTGATCGGCGTTGACGTTGACCACGATTCGCGAGGCACCGGCCTCGCGGGCTTCGCGTTCGAGGAGATCGAGTAGGTTCGCGCCTAACGTCTGACCGTGCAGCAGCCGGCCTCGGTGGGGTGCCGCGACGGCGAGGCGCGCGCAGTAGTAGTCACTGTCTTGAACGGTCAGCTGCGTCCGTGCTGCGAGTCGTGTTCGGGCTTTCAGCGCCGGTTCTCGCAGCAGTCCGGAGCGGCCCAGTGCCATCGACGCGTTCAGCCGCGCCCAGGCCAGGTCGGCTCCTGTGAGGGCTGCGATCATCCCGACAAACGTGCCGTCAAGCAGGGCTGAGCGACCGTGTGGAGGCACGAATTCGTCGCGAGGATGTTGAACAAGCACTTGCCCATCGGGTCGCTCGGGTCATAGACCGAGCCGCGGACACCTCGAGCCAGCGCCGGTGCCCAACCCCATCGCGACCTTAGCGTCAGATACGTCTGTCTCGATCAGCGCGGCTCTCACCGCTACGACGTCTGATGGCTGGCCCCATCACACCACCTCCGGACCGCGATCGACTTCGCCAATCTCGGACAGTGAGGTCGCGGACCTCCCGCCAAGGAACGCCCAGCGCACAACCGCCTGAAACATAGGGATCGCGCGGAGCCGGGCTCGCCCGGCGCTCAGGCGCCTTCGACGGCGATGATGTCTCCGATGTTGCTGTCCAAGCGCATCTGCTTAAGCGGCGCGTACTCCGGCGACTCATACCAGGTCTTGAGCGCCTCCATGTCGTCGAACCTGAGGACGGTCACCGACTGGGGTTGCCACTCGCCCTCAAGGACCTCGACCGCTCCGCGGGCCGCCAGCACCTGACCGCCGAACTGTTGAATCTGCGGGACGGCTTGCCGACTGTACTCGCGCGACTTCGCTTCATCAGTGATCTCGGTGCGGGCGTAGATGAAATAGGCAGCCATCATCTCTCCTTCGGTCTCGGCCGGCCGCGCTGGCCGGCGGACATGTCGCCGGGAACGGAATGAACGGTGGCCGGGCAGCCTATCTGCGATCGATGGAGGCGGCCGACGCCCGCGAGCGTTGGCCAGCGCCACGCCGGTCGCACTGGTCCAAGGCTGAGCGGCACGAAGCCGCTGCGGGACCCTCGCTCCAGGCTGATCAGCGAGAGGCGGCCGATCGTGGCGGGTCGTTGTCCGAGGACCATCCTTTGGACGCGGTGGTGCTGTCGATCGCCGTTGCTTCGCGTTCGAGGAGTTCGCGGGCTCGGGCAAGGAAGTCGAGGACGGTCGCTGACTCCGTTGGGGTGTAGGTGCCCAGCAATTCTTTCCGGGCCTTCGTCATGGGGGTAAACGCAGTGTTCATCGATGAGATGTGCTGATCGGTGACGTGGACGAGGGTGCGGCGACAGTCACGCTGGTCCGGCTGTCGTTCGACAAACTGGCCGGCTCGCAGGCGGTCGATGAGACCGGTCACGGCGCCCGCGGTGACTCCGATCCTGACGGCCAGCTCCCCAGGGGTCATTGGTCCTTCCCGGTCTAGGAGATCCAGCGTCTTGTTCCCAGCAAATCTCGAAGGTCCGCGCTTGCCAGGGTCTGAAACGATCGATTCGACGATCAGCTAAACCTGAACTTAGTCCAGGCGGGACGCATCGGGATCCTCGACGACCAGCGCGCGAGCCGGCTCGTGGGTTGCGATCAGGGCGACCACCAGGAGACAAAGCTTGCGGGTAGGCCGCTCCTGCTTTCCCTTGCGCGACGCGGTGCGTATTTCGATTCGGCGGGCTGGGCAGACGCGATCGGCATCGTCGAATTCACGGCTGCGGAGTGTCAGCGCGTGCGATAGAGCTCATCAGCGTCGGCGACGCCGAGTGCGGTTTGGGCTGGCGATTCCTTTCGGTTGTAGCGGCGGTCTACATGGTCAACGTTGCGGTCCGCGGCTGCGGCCGCCCTCAAGTTGACCCACGTCACAAAGGAACTGGATCGCGATGAGCACCCCCACCACGATGCGCGCTTTGCAGCAGACGTCGCTGAACGGCCCGCAAGACCTACGCCTGATCACCAACGCATCGGTGCCCACTCCTGGCCCGGGAGAGGTCCTGATCCGGGTCACCGCCGGCGGCGTCAACTTCGTTGACATCCAGCAGGGTCGCGGCATATTCCCGATGGGTCCGCAGCCGCCGTACCTAGCGGGCATTGAAGGAACGGGTGAGGTCATCGCCGTGGGTCAGGGCGTAACCGACTTGGAGCCCGGCGCTCACGTCATTGGCGTTGGCATCGCAGGCGGCGCCTTTGCGGAGTACATGGTGCTGCCTGCGGCGGCGACGGTCCGGGTGCCTGAGGGCTGGGCCGACCAGCAAGCACTGGGCTTGGTCGTGAGCTGGCCGACCGCGCTAGCGGCGCTTAAGCCGCTGGGTCGCATCGCCGAAGGGGAAACCGTTCTGATCCATGCGGCCGCTGGCGGTACCGGCCAGGCCGCGGTGAAGATGGCCAAGCACTACGGTGCGACTGTGATCGCCGCTGCCTCGCCAGGCAAGCACGAGCTGCTGGAGGACCTGGGTGCCGATTACATCATTGATGCGCGTCGCGCCGACCTGGCTGAAGAGGTCCTGCGGGTGACCAACGGCGCGGGCGCCGACTTGGTCTTGGAGTCTGTCGGCGGGACCACGTTCGAAGCCAGCTTGGCCGCGACCAAACGAGTCACCGGCCGCGTCGTCGTCTACGGCGTGGTCGGTGGGGATGCGACGATCACCAACTGGGAGTTGGTCTACACGCATCAGGTGCACCTCATCGGGTTGAACATCGGCATCCTGATCCAGTCCGCGCCGCAGATCTTCGGCGAGGTCATGGGCGAGACGTTCGGTCTCATCGCCGCCGGAGTGCTCGACCCCGTCCAGCCCACTCCGTATGCGCTCGCAGAGGGACCGCGGGCGCTCGCGGACCTGGAGGCGCGAGCAACCGTCGGCAAGTTGGCCCTGATGCCTTGAGCAGGCCTAAGACCAACGCCGGGCGCAGCTCAGCGCCCGATCTCGGACATAGACTCGCTCCATGACGGGACACGTCGGGCAGGGAGCGATCCGGGTCCGGTTCGCTACCGAGAGCGAGCGGTTCCGCCGAGAGCTACTGGCGCACTGTTACCGCATGGTCGGATCAGCACACGACGCTGAGGACCTGGTGCAGGAAACATATCTCCGGGCATGGCGCTCCCTTGCTGGCTTTGAGGGCCGTGCATCGATTCGGTCCTGGCTCTACAAGATCGCAACCAACGCCTGTCTGAGTGCGTTGGAGCCTCGGCGGATCAGGATGCTGCCCTCGGGACTGGCAGGTCCTTTCGACGGAACGCGTCCTCCAACCCAGGTTGCGTCGGGCGAGATCTCGTGGCTAGAGCCATTGCCCGACCGATGGCTCACAACGGACACCGATGATCCCGCAACGATCGTCGTCGCACGAGAATCGCTACGCCTGGCGATGATCGCAACCCTTCAGCACCTGCCAACCCGTCAGCGTGCGATCTTCCTCCTGCGGGAGGTACTGTCATTCTCAGCGGCCGAAACCGCAGACATCCTCGACACCACCACAGCGGCAGTCAAGAGCGGGCTGCAACGCGCCCGCGCCCAGCTAGACGAACTAGAGCCAAACCCCGAAACTCTGCTCGAACCGACCGATCAACGAGCACGCGCGTTGCTCGACGGCTACATCGCAGCCTTCGAAAGCTCTGACGCCGCCCTTCTGGAACAAGTCCTGCGCGCGGACGCGACGCTCGAGGCGACTCCGTTCCGTGACTGGAAGGCTGGGCGGATCCACTGCATCCAGCTGCTCGACCGGTACGTGATGGGTGCACCCGGTGACTGGCGGATGATCGCCACAACAGCCAACGGGCAACCCGCCGCCGCCGTCTACCACCGCGACGAGAACGCGACTATGCGAGCGCACGGCATCGTTGTTCTAGCCGCAACCACCACCGGCGTCTCCGGCGTAATCGAGTTTCACAATCCCGCGCTCCTCGGCACGTTCGGCTTCTCAGAACGACTCGCCGAATAGGCAGCGCTCGCGCCCCGCCGGGTTAGGGCCAAACGATGACTGGATAGAAACCCATCAGACCTGCATTCCGCACGCTGCGCCCCCTTCCTGCGGCGCTCGGCCGAACCGGCAATGCGCGGAAGGCAGGTCTCCGTCTCATACGGGATGCCTGGCCGCACGCCTTGAGGCCGCAGCTCGCACGCCCCCGACGGCGTCTCAGTCCCGAACGCTCAGCGAACAGTTGGGAGCCAGCCGGCAGGCCAGGGATTTGGCGAATCGCAGGTGTCTCGCGTGTCTGGCGATCAAGACCTGCGTTCGTTTCCGCGAGTCGTGCGCAGGCGGTACCTCAGTGGATGTGCTCAGCCTCATCCGGGACCTCGACCCAGCCGCGCTCCTCCTAGACCGAGACCTGCGGCGGCTGGAAGGCCGGGTCGGCCAACGCGCCGACGGGGATCGCGATCAGGTCCTCAGAATCACCAGTGGTATAGAAGACGGTGCCGCCGCAATGCGGACAAAAGTTGAACCGGCGGATCTCCCCCTCCTCGTCCGATCGGCGGATGAACTGCTCGGAGCGGCCACTGATGCTGACGCTCTCCGCCGGAAAGCGCGCCTGGTAGTCGTAGGAGCTACCGGTCCGCCGCTGGCAGGCGAGGCAGTGGCAGATCGACACCCGCACTGGATCGCCGGAGACTACCGCCTGAAGCTGTCCACAGCTGCGGCTTGCCCGCCGTTCTGGCACGCACCGCACGGTATCAATGACGATGCGCACTGACACACGGCGGGACGCCATGCAGTACCTGCTTGCCCGACGCGGATCCCGCGGCCGACGGCGCTGCACCCGCTATGCGCGGAAGGCAGGTCTCCGTCTACCGGGGACGAGCCGGAGGACGAGATGGGCATCCGCGAACCCACGCTCACCATGCCCGAGCTCGGGCGATGAATGGGTCGCGCCCCGGGGCGGATGCTGACAAGCGGCTGATCGATCGCGGGGTGTCACCCCCGGGGATGAGCGAACGCGCGCAAGTTCACCCCGAAGCGCGACGACAGCACGATGCCGGCACGGGAAGCTTCTCAGCGTGGAACGACGGTTTCTACGCCGGTGAACCACTCGAAGTGCGTCGCCGTCACCGGACGGTCATCGTCAACCAAAGGAGATGTCATGTATACCCACCGACTCCGACATGCGTCGCGAACCGCTTGCATTGCAGGGGCAGCGTCGATCATCGTCGCGCTTGTTGTTGGCATCGCGATTCACGCCACGCGCGCGAATGCCTCCGCAGTGAGCACAACGAACCTGCTAGCAAACCCGAGCTTTGAGCAGGCGGGGGCGAGCGGCACCTATTGGGACAGCAGAGTCCCCGGCACCCACCCCGCCGCCGCGAGCTGGACGACGTACATGCACGTGGTGCCGAGCCCGGTGTTCACCGAGGACCTGCTCCCGCCGTCGTCGGGGGACCCCGCCGGCGCCGGCTCCCGCATGCTGCACGTCACCGACAACGGGTATGGCGGGATCGTGCAGGCCTTTCTACCGCCAAGGTCAGGGCCTGCGCACGCCAACTTCTCGGTGTGGGTGTTCGTCGTCAAAGGCGGGGTCCGAGCTGGGGTCGGCAACGGCGGCTCGACCTCGCTCACAAGCGCGACCGCACCCGAGGGCAAATGGGTGCAGCTGACCGGCCATGAGAGCACCTCACCCGCAAACGAATTCGTCGTCTACGGCACGGATACCGGATACAACGACTACTACGTCGACGTGGCGTCAGTTACCGCAGCCGGATGAGGACCACAGGCAGCGGCGGCCTCGATCGTCGAGACCGCCGCTGTCCCCGCCTCCGTTCATCCCCGCGCCGCCACTTCGGCGGTGTCACCACCAATGGCGAGCTGGCCATAACGCTCGATCGTCTCGGGGTTGGTCGTGGCCGCCGGCTCATAGACCTTCATGCGTCAGCTCTCCCGCGACGCTGGTCAGCCCAGCTCGTGCGCTGCGGACCCGAGCCGCCTCGCCCAGATCGGCCTCGATGCGCTGTGTCTGCGACCCGCCGACGTGGAGCACCGGGACTCCCAGGCCTCGAAGCTTGCTGGGCAGATCGACGTGCAGCCATCTCGAGAGTCGCCACGGCAGCGTCGAGACGATGATCTCGTCGAAGCCGCGGAGGTTGAGAGCGTCTGCCGCCGCGGCGAGCGGATTGGCATCGCCCACGTGTCCGGTCACCGGCTGTCCCGCCGCCTCGCTGAGCAGCGGCATCGCTCGGGCCAGCCGCTCGCGGGCGTCCTGTAGGCCCGCTACTTCCGGATCGACCACGCGATGCAGGCCCCGGGGAGTAGCCGGCATGACGAGGTGGAGCTCGACCGGACCCTGCCGGGCTCGGGCCCGGACGGCCTCTAGGAGGGCGGCGTGAGTGGCGGTTTGATTGGCGACGAGCAGGACACGTGGCGTTGGCATCGGTACCGGTTCCTTGTATCGATTGTCACGAGCATCCTCGCACGACACTCAACAGCCAACCATCGAGATTCCCTGCAATCCCATAGGCGACGGTCGATGGCTGTCGTGACCGTCGGTAGCGAGAGTTTCAAGCCGCCGGTGGGCGCGAGGAAGACACGACGCGCCGTCGGGCCTTCAACATGAGGTACAGGTCGCTCCAGAAGACCTCCGAAGCGCGATCCACAGTCACCAGCGGCAGCGTAGCCCCGGCCGGAGTCACGGCTGTCGCTACGTGTTGGTCCCCCCAGGCCCGTGACCTTCGACGGGTGCTTGACTCGCTTGTCGGTGGAGGTCATTTGCGATGGGCACTTGACTCTCCAGTCGGTGGAGGTCTGATGATTGGCGTCATGACGATCGGCCAGCTTGCGGCGCGGACTGGATTGTCCGTCAGAACGCTCCGGTTCTACGCGGATTCGGGCGTCCTGCCCGAGGCGGGACGTGCGGACTCCGGGTATCGGCTGTTCACCGCGGATGCCGTGGCACGCGCGCGGCTCGTGCGCACTCTGCGCGAGCTGGGCGTGGGGCTGGAAGACGTCAAGCGGGTGCTGAGCGCCGAAGCGTCGTTGGCAGACGTCGCTACGGCGCATGCTCGCGCCCTCGACGCTCAGATCCGGACGCTGCGTCTGCAGCGGGCCGTGCTGCGCGCCGTCGCTCGATCCACCGACCCGAAGGAGCTGGAACGCATGACCAATCTGACGACCTTGACCGCCGAAGAGCGCCAGCGGATCATCGACGATTATCTAGACGCCGTATTCGGCGATGCGCGAGGCGTTGTCGCAGAGAAGATCCGAATCGGCGCACCGGAATTACCCGATGATCCAACGGCCGACCAGGTGGCTGCCTGGATCGAACTCGTTGAGCTGCTGCGCGATCCTGACTACATCGCCACCAGTCGACGGATGGCTGAGCGAGCCCTGGCCGAGGGCCCCGCGCCGGACTCCGGGCAATTCGAGCTCGGCAAGGCAGTCGGCGAGCACGCCGGCGCCGCCGTGCGTGCCGGTATTGCTCCGGATTCGCCAGACGCGCTGGGGGTGATCGAGCGGCTCGAGAGCATGACTCCTGGCGATCCGGAGGATCGCACCGCCGCCGCAGACCGCATCGAAGCGTTCAGCGACCGGCGCGTTGCGCGCTATTGGGCGCTCGTGGCGATCGTCAATGGCTGGCCGCCGCCGCAGGCCCAGAATCCCACTGAGATGTACGACGCGTGGGAGTGGTACGCCCGTGCCCTCCGAGCACACGGGTAAGTGACTGGCGCGTCCCGCGGTGGCCTCGTCGGTGAGGGAGCCACGTAGGACGGGACTACGAGCCGGCTGCTCGCCATGCGACGGACCCATAGTCCGCCCCGCCAGCGTGACTCTCGCTCGTACGGAGAGGTCACGCTGGCGGCTCCGCGGAGCGACGCCAGTGAGCTTGCCGGCAAGGATCGCGTCGGCGATCCCCTCCATGGCGCCGGGCTCGCGTCGATGGCGCTGAGTGCTCCGGCCGAGATTCTCTTCAATCGGATCGAGCGCAAGACCACGAACCGGTACGGCAAGGCTCCCGAGGAACAGACGCTCATCCTTCGCCACCTCGAGGAGGTCGAACCGCGGTTGCGCCCGACGTGCACGCACGAGATCGACACCACGCGGCCGCTAGGCGCGGTTGTGGAGAGTCTCATCGAGATCGGCGAGCAGGACGATGAACGATTCTGAGGCGGCCTGGACGCGGTCCCGGTTGCCTCGCGCGCCGCACGCACACCGGCGCGACGGCGATGACGGCTAGGGTGAGACCGCTCAGCGCCAGCAACGCCGGGTAGTCGCCGTACCCGTGGAAGCGGAACACGACGTGGTTTGTGCCCGCGGGGACGTCAACGGCGACGAGCGCCGGTGCCACCATCCGGGTCGGTCGGAGCCGGCCGTTCACGGTCGCCGTCCACCCGGGGTCGTAGGAGGCGCTGAGCACCGCGACTCCGGGACGGCGCATCTGCACCGTCGCTGTGGCCTCGCCGTTATCGAGGTCGGCACGTTCCGCGCGGACCGCGCCGGCGCGGGCTTGACTTCGCACCGGCGGTAGGCGGCCATCCCCGCCACCGTTGACGCCATACCTGACGCTGAGATATGCGCCGTCTGCGGCGAGCCCGGAGCGAAGCAGCCGAACGCTGCGGGCACCGACGTTCGTTCGGTTCGCTGAGATCTCGCCGGCGATCCCGCCGGCCTGGATGTAGCCGGCGCTGTCGATCGTCCAGAGCGAATAGGGACCGGACTGCATCGCCAGCCGCGCGCGCACCGGCGGCTCGCGTCCGACGGGGAGTATGAGGTAGCGGATCGCGAACAGGCGGTAGTCGGAGGGGTTGCGCTGATCGAAGTAGTACTCGGGGTCGGTCATCAGCGAGGCGGTGCGCAGGGTGTAGCCGACCTCGTCGACGTCGCGGCTCTCGAGGTACTTGAACACGGGGACCGCGCCGACGGTGAAGTCCTGGCCCCAGTTAGACGGCATCCCGGCGTAGGTCCGGCCACCGCCGCCGTCGCGCGCGATCACCGCGAGGAGGCGATCGAGCTCGGCCCCCTGGGTGTCGTCGGCGCGGCGCTGGGCCCCGATCGCGGCGCTGTCATGGCGGTCATAGGCGCCGAGCGCAACCCAGGCGGGCGCGAGCACCGCGACAGCCGCCACGAGCACGACGGCCGGGGTCAGGCCGGGCGCCCGCCCCGGGACCCGGGGTTTGAGCCGTCGAACGCAACCGGCCGCCAGCCATGCCGCCCCGCGGCCGGCGAGCAGCAGCGCGGCGAGCTGCACGCCCATCATGAAGCGGCGAAAGAAGAGATCGGCGCTGCCCGGGATCACGTGGATCAGCGACCCGAACGTCGTGCGACCAAACGCGAGCAGCAGGCATACCGCGAACGCGACCAGCACGGCGCGGGCGTCGGGATCCGAAGACCACGCCAGCCACGCCAACCCGAACCCGAACGCCGCCAGCACCGTTACCACGGGCAGCCGCCCGTGGTCAAGCAACTGCCCCGAGACCAGCCAGTCGAGCACACGACCCGCGCCGTAGCCATTAACCAGTCCGGTGCCCTGCAGCGGTTCGTTGACCGCCGCCCACCGCCGCTGCTCCAGCAGCGGGACGATCACCCACCCCGACGCCAAGAGCGAACCGCCCAGCAGGACCGCAGCCCGCCGCCACCGCGCCGCGAGCGGCCGGCCCGCGACCAGCGGCCAGACGAGTAGCACCGACAGCGCCAGGTACCCCGTCTCGAAATGCAGCGCGACCGTGAGCGCGGTCAGCAGCACCGCCTTGAGATAGTCCCGCCCGTCGCGGATCGCCCGCCAGCTAGACGCCCACGCCAGCGGCAACGTCCACGACGCCCACAGCTGTGTCCACACCCCGTAGCCCACCCACACATAGGCGTGCTGCTCATACCCGACCCCCGTGACGCTCACCAAGAACGGGGCCATCCCCGCCGAAGCCGCCGCCGCCGGCCTGCCGGCCCCAAACACCCGAGCCGACACATACACACTGACCGGCCACAACGACAACAGCAGATACAACGACCAACGAAATGCCACATCAGGCCCGATCAACAAACCCAGCGCGCCAGTCACGACCGCCGGCAGGCTCTGATAATGAACAAACTGCGGCGACCCCTCCCCCAAAAACGCAAACCAGCTCGACAACGGCAGATGCCCGCCACGCAGCCGCCCCGTCGCGAAACGCACCATCTGCTGATGCAACGAGCCGTCGTTCAAATACGCCACCCCAACCGTCAACGCCCGCAGACTCACCAGGTTCCAGCCGACCGCCACACCCACCACCAGCCACCCCCACCACGCAGCGGTCCGGCCCCCCACTCCCTCGGGGCCAGACCGCCAACCGTGCCATCACCGACGCCCGCACCGGGCGGGCACCGGCAGCCATCACCAGATCAACCGACGCCTGGGTTGCCCGTGTTGCCCGTGCCGGGGCCCGTGTCGGTGTTAGGCGCGACGGTGCACCGAGCCAGGTGGAAGGTGCCCTCGCCTGTGTTGTCGCCGCTCTGGCTCGCGCCGATGACCTCCGTGCCGTCCGTGCCCACGAGAACCTTCACGGGAGGCCTCGGCAGGCCCGCACCCGGCCCAGGCGTACAGTTGACCGCGCCATTGACGGCTGCCGGCCCGGGCGCCATGTAGATCGTGACCTGCTCGTGGATCCCCATTGCTGTGAGCTTGCCGTTCGCGGCGGGAAGCGCCGTGTCGCGGTTGATGTTCACCAACACCGAGCCATTGTCGTTGGTCGTGATGGCAAACGCCGGCGGGGCTGCCGACCCGCCCAGTGCGAGCAGGAGCGCTGCGCCGAGGCCCGCCAGCCCGAGCGTGCCGCCCGCGAAAACGCGCGGACGCGCACGTCTCCACGGCCGGACCTTTCGCCCATGCGACCGGGACGAGCGCTCGGTAGGAGCTTCGACCGAGCGGGGGTCTCCCGGCTCGGCGACGATCCGTGCGAACAGTGCGGCGTGATTGCCAGGCTCCGCAGCCGGTGGTTTGGCCGCGCGGAGACGGCGCAGCAAATGGTCGTCCTTCATGTCTGCCTCCAATTCGGTTGAGGGGTTGAAACGGGGTTCGCCGAGGTCTGCTTGGTCAGGAGATCGTTGAGCCGGCGCCGAGCGCGGTGTAGCCGCACTCGGAATGCCGTCGGGGAGATCCCGAGGCTTGCCGCTGCCAGGGCCGGGGTCAGGTCGTCCCAGGCGATGAGCAGCAGCGCTTCGCGATCCCTTTCCGGGAGCAGGCTTAGACCATGCGCGAGGTCGGGGTCGAGATCCAATGCGGACGGCAGTGGTTCAGGTGGTGCTTCAAGGTCGATGTCGGAAAGCGGCTGTCTCCGGGACTCCGGCTCGCTCCGACGCTCAGCGAGGAGCAAGTTACGAGCGGTGACGATCAGCCACGGCCGGGGGTCGGCGGTTGGGACATCTGCGAGCCGACGCCAAGCAATTGCCATCGCCTCGGCCGCGACTCCGTCCGGATCACGTGCGCCCCGACGACGCACGTATGTGGATATGAAGTCCAGGTGGGCGAAGATCTCGGCGAACCGGACCTCAACAGCGTTGCGATCGATCTGGTGATTCCTCGTCATGACCCCTACTGTCGATTTCAGCCCAGATCGTTACAGCGGGGCCAAGAAAATTCTCCGGCGGGGTGTCACATCCTGGCCGGAACTTCTACCTATAAACCGTGAGCAGAGCTGATCGGTCCAAGCAAGCCTCTGAGGCCCTATACGAGCGGGCCGGCCGACGGTTGCTGGTGCATCTCGTGCGTCGTTTGCAGGACACCGAAGCGGCGACTGAGTTGTGGGCCGAGTGCTGGGCCGCAGCCTTTGCGGGATGGTCGCGCTGTCGGGCCGCCACCTCGGCCGAAGAAGAGGCGTGGCTGTTTGGGATCGCGCGCCGCCAGCTGATCGCCTACTACCGCACGGGCGCGATCCGCCACCGCGCACTGGACCGTCTTCGCTGGGAAGTGCCCGCGCTGACAGGCCCTGATGAGCTTGAGGAGCTTGAGCGCAGCGCCGAGCTCGCAGCGCTCAAGCCGGTACTTGCCGAAGCGCTCGGCACGCTGCCGCACAAACGGCGGCGGGCGGTCGAACTGCGGATCGTGGCCGGTCAGCCCTACACG
Organism: uncultured Solirubrobacterales bacterium; assembly: GCA_963792735.1. Classification (GTDB taxonomy): domain Bacteria; phylum Actinomycetota; class Thermoleophilia; order Solirubrobacterales; family Solirubrobacteraceae; genus Palsa-465. The sequence goes on from CAWBXK010000004.1 coordinate 509,729, forward strand.
CAGATCGCGGCCGAGCTCGGCTGCTCCGAGCAGGCCGCGCGAGCGAGCGTGTCGCGCGGCCTGCGGCGCCTGGCCGAGCTCCTCGACCACGCACGACCAGTTCAAATCACCCAAGGAGATCCTCGATGAAGCAAACACTTGAACACGACGAGAACTCCGTGCTGGCACAGATGCGCGAGCAGATCGCAGCCACGGCAATGCCGACGCGCCGGCGGCGCCCGACCGGATGGCTGGCCGGGCGCCCGCGAATGCTGGCCGGCGCCAGCGCCGGCATCGCAACAGCCACCGCAGCAGTGGTCCTCGCTCTTGCCGGGGCTTCCAGCCCGCCCGCGTTCGCAGTGACCACGGCCGCCAACGGAACCATCACGATCACGCTCAACGCGCTGAGCGCCGTCGATGCCCTCAACGCCAAGCTCGCCGCGGCCGGCGTCCACGTTAGAGTCGCTGAAGTCAAGCCGGGCTGCAACGCCCCCGCCCACCTCGCCGGCTCAAGCGCGCCACCAACCACTCTCCAGGCCACCCCCGGGATCGGGGTCAGCAACCTCCAGCTTTCCGCAACCGCCGCTCCACGAGCCAGCGCGCAAGGACTCACGAACGTCCCTGCGGGTCAGACGCTCGTGCTAGCGGCCTCCCGATCCGGGCTGCAGACCGTTGGCCAGATCACCCAAACCCGAGCGCCCGCCTGCGTCGCCCCGCGCCCATAGGTCGGCTCTCCGGGCAAACCCGCTGACTCTCCGCCGTGCCGCCCATGTGACGGCGCGCTGCGCTCTGGGCCGGTAGGTCAGCTGGCGCCAGCCTCCAGCACGGCAATCAATCGCTCCAACGTGGCGAGCGCCTGGCGCAGCTCCTGGACCCCGACCGCGGCCCCCACCCGGGCGGCCCACGGGTGCTGGACGATCGCGATTCGACGCACGGCCAGGTAGCCGGCCTCCGTGCAGGCCAGCAGCTTCGCACGGCGATGCGCGGGGTTGGGCCGATACTCCGCCAGGCCGCGCTCGACGAGCAGGTCGGCGATCCGCTGCACGCCTTGGCGCGTCATCCCCATCAGGCGCGCGATGTCCGAGACGCTGCAAGGCTGATCCAGGACGCCGCCGATCACCTGCCACCACGCCGCCGTCAGCCCGCCCTCCGCCGCCATGCGCTGCGCCGACTCCATGAAACGGCCGTTGAGGCGGAAGGTGGCGAGAATGACGTCGGTCAGGGCCGCGCCTTCGGGGGACGGGGGCTCGGCTTCGGGCCACCGCTGGTCGGTCGCAATGGTGGCGTGGTCGGTCACCGGGCGACCGCCATCAGAACAGGGAAGTGCGACGCGTCGCCGTCGGCAAACACGCCCTCGTAGGCCGTGCGCGCCGCCTCCGGCAGCAACCCCAGTGCGCCGAGGACGGCCGAGGCGAACTGCACAGGTGCATCGGGTCCGGCCGTGATCAGCCCCCCGTCGGCAACCGCACGCCGGTCGACGTAGCCGTCGCCGCCGGCGTAGCCAGACGCTGCGAGGTATTCGGCGGCAGCGCTCGTGTGGGTTCTCCCGTCCAGCAGTCCGGCCCGCGCCAATCCGAGGGTCCCTCCGCAGATCGCCGCCACGGGAACGCCTGCGGCCAGGAAGCGCTCCGCCATCGCGGAGAAATCCCCGCCACCGCCGGTGTCCCATAGTTCGGCGCCCGGCAGAATCAGCAGGTCGCTGTCGGTGGGCTCGAGGTCGGCCAGGAGCATGTCCGGCACGATGCGGATGCCGCCCATGGTGGTGATCGGCTCGCGTGATGTGGCGACAGTGACGACTGTGTACGGCGTTCCCGTGAAGCGGCCGGTGCGCAGCTCGGCGAGGAGATGACCGGCTTCCCAGTCAGCGAGTGTGTCGTAAACGGCGAGATGTGTGGTTGGCATGGACAGCATGTTGTCAGCTTGACAGCACGCTGTCAAGTGATGGCGAGCGGGCGCTGACCGGAGCCCGGCGGTGCGGAAAACGCCGGGCGGGCAGTCATCATTCTTGCCGTGGGCAGTCCTCTCGCGCCATCCGATCCTCGACCGAACTGACGGGTTAGCCGTGCCACAGGGGCTTCAGGGCGCGATCCACGGGCACGTGTTCCAGCCAGGGGACCCGGGCTTCCAGAGCGCTGCCCATGTCTTCAACCCTCGCTTCGATCACGTCCTGCCGAGTGCGGTGGCTCGTCCGATCAACGGGCCTGACGTCCAGAACGCGGTCCGCTATACGGTCGGGCACGGTATCCCCGTGCGGGCTCGCTCAGGCGGGCACAGCTACGCCGGTTACTCGACCCTGACCAACGGGGTGGTGCTGGATCTGCGCAAGCTCAACTGGGTCAATTTCGACTCGACCGCGGGCACCGCGACGATCGGCGCGGGTGTGCAGCTGATCGATGTGTACTTCGAGCTCGGAAAGCACGGGGTGACGCTGCCGGGCGGGTCGTGCCCGTCGGTCGGCGTGGCCGGGGTCACGCTGGGTGGTGGCTTCGGGCTCGCCAGCCGGCACTTGGGCTTGACGATCGACAGCCTCGTCGGTGTCAAGATCGTCACTGCCGACGGCCAGTTCCGCACAGTGAACGATCAGTCCGATCCCGACTTGATGTGGGCTCTGAGGGGCGGCGGCGGAGGCAACTTCGGGATCGTCACCGAGTTTGTCTTCGAGGTCCATCCGATGCCCCAGACGGCGACGTACTTCGAGGTCAGGTGGCCCTGGTCGTCGGCCGACGGGGCGATCGACGCGTGGCAATCCTGGGCCCCGAGCACGACCGACAAGATCACCTCGATCCTGCATCTCAACTCAGCCGGGCCCTCGATCGAAGCCAATGGGCAGTACCTGGGACCGAGCGGGGACATCCCGGGACTGATTGGGCCGCTGCTCGCGGTGTCCGGTGCCAGCGTGCACGCCAACATCGAAAAGCCCTACCTCGATCTACAGCTGCTCCTGGCCGGCTGCGAGGGCCAAACCGTCGCGGCTTGCCATACGGTCGGCGCCGGCCCCAGCGGGATAATGCCGCGCGAGACGTTCAACGCCAAGTCGGATTACGTGGCCAACCCGTTGCCGAGCGCGGGACGAGCCGCGATGATCGCCGGCGCCGAAGCGGCCGGCTCGGGCGCGATTCTGTGCGACGCCTACGGGGGCGCGATCAGCCGCGTCGCTCCGACCGACACGGCGTTCGTTCACCGTCACCCACTGTTCTGCATCCAGTACTACGGCAACGGCAGCACCTCCGCGTGGATCGACCAGGCCTGGAGCAGGATGCGCCCGTATGTGACCGGCGGCGGATATCAGAACTACATCGACGCATCGCTGGACCATTGGCAGGTGGCCTACTACGGCCAGAACCTCGGGCGCTTGGAAGCGACCCGTAAGCGCGTCGACCCCAACCACTACTTCAACTTCCCCCAGGCAATCGGGCGCTAAGCAGCGGGTTACCGGTGAACCTCAGGCCGCCGCCCGCTCGGGCGCGCTGGTGAGGAACGTAGCCGACACGTCCCGGTCACCGTGCTCGCGGACACCCTCCTCTAGGCGCTTGCGGATCGCCGCCAGCATCGGGAGATCGAGCCCGTGGCGCTCGGCTGACTCCTGGACCAGTGAGGCGTCCTTGGCGGCGAGCGCGAGCTTGAATGACGGCTCGAATTGGCGCTCGATGATCGCCTTGCCCTTCATCTGGAGATACGGCAGATCAAGCGGGCCACCGGCGACCGCGTCGAGCACGAGTTGCGGATCGAGTCCCATCCCCTCAGCCAGCGCGAACGTCTCGGCGACTCCTTCGACGACGGCGAGCAGCCAGCTATTGGTGGCCAGCTTCAGCCGGCTGCCAGCCCCGGCGCCGCCGACCCACATCGACCGCTGACCAATGGCCTCGAAGACGGAGGCCAAACGGTCGCGCAGGCGGTCGGGACCGGAGGCCAAGACGACCAGCTTGCCCTGCTCGGCGGGCTCCTTGGTGCCCAGGACCGGGGCGTCGACGAACTCGAGGGAGTGGTCGTGCGCCAGCCCGATGCACCGCTCGGTGGCCGGCTCGCCGATCGTGCTCATCTGCAGCCAGACCGGCTCATCGCCACGCTGATCCGCGGCCAGGGCGCCGTCGGCGCCCTGCATCCCGTCGAGCACCGCGTCGCCGTCAGGCAGCATCGTCAGGATCACGGTTGCGCCGTCGGCGGCTGCCGCCGCGGTGCGGCACACGCTCGCCCCGTCCTCTCGCAACGGCTCTGACTTGTCTGGGGTCCGGTTCCATGCCCGCACCTCGAAGCCGGCGCGAGCGAGATTGCGCGCCATCGCGAACCCCATCGTCCCGCCTGCGCCCAGGACGGCGATCTTCTCATCGCTTGCCATCGCTGTTCTCCCGTCGATGTTCGTTTGCACGTACTGCGATACCCGAGCCACGGCGCGCAAAACGACCGCAGCCGTCCTTCCTCCGGCCTTCTTAGGGCGTTCAGAGCGCCGTCTTACATGCGGAGCGCACCGTGCTGAAGGCAACCCGGGCCAGCCCCGGACAACCGAAAGGACGAACATGTTCCACTCCATGAAGAAGGTGATGGCGGGCGTGGCGGCCCTCGCTGCGCTCGCCCTTGGCGGCTCGGCGATCGCCGGCGCGGCCACGTCATCCACCTCAACGACCGCTGCCCCGAGCACCTCGAGCGCCTCCAGCGGCCCAGCGCAGCCGGCGTTCAGCGGCCCAGCGCACGGAACCGCGGCACACGAGGATGCGGAGAAGGCCGTAACCGGTACCGCGGCGGCCAAGGCTCAGGCCGCAGCGGTCAAGAGCGTCGGCAGCGGAACCGCGGGTGCGGTCACGACTGACTTCACCGGCAACGGCTTCGAGACCACTGTCACCAAGTCAGACGGCACCAAGGTCGAGGTCCACCTCGACAGCTCATACAACGCCATGCAGGGCCCCGGTGGCCCGGGCGGCCCGGGCGGCCAGGGCGGCCCACCCGCCGCCGGCTACGGAGGCTGAGCCCGCATCGCGTGACGAGGGCCCGGCGTGATCGCCGGCCCTCGTCGCGCGGGCTGCGCTCGGTCTCAGTCCGCGGCTAGAGCTGCGAACCGCTGAGATCAGGCCCGGGCCACGGACTCCTCGGACGAACCCGGGGCCCGGACGACCGCCATGATCGGCAGCTTCACCTGGAATACGGCCCCACCGCCGGGGAGCGTTGCCGGCGTGCACTTCGCCGTGATGTGCCTCCACAATCGCCTTGACGATTGCCAGGCCCAGACCGGACCCCTGGCTGAGAACTTGCGCAGAAGCAACCGAGAAGCGCGACCTGCCCGACGGCCGCTCGGCTGATCTCTGTCACATCTATTCGGCTCATCAGACCAGCGTCTTACAGCCACCGTGCAGTCTTGCTGTTACACAAATTCGCTCCCGCTAAAAACAGCCAACCCTCTCATGCTCCAGCTCTGTCGCAACAACAAACTCGCCGCCGCGGTCGTCGCCCTGGTGGTTTCGCTCTCGGCGATCGCGATGTCGTTCACGATGGCCACGGGAGCCTCGGAACATGCCCCCGTCGTGGCCATGGCGGTCCTGCCGCCGGCCGCGCGTTTACAAAGGAAGCGACGCGCGGTGGCCGGTCACATCCGATGGCGGCTGGGGCGTCGACCTCGCGATCACAAGGCGTGGAGCCGACGACCCCGACTGAACCTTCCTCCGCGTCTACCCGTTCACGAGTGGTACGCACGTGGGCCGCCGCGATGACGCACGACCAGCTACCGATGCAAGCCGGGGCGGCTAACCGCCGCCCCGGCTGGTGTCGTCGGGCCGAAACCCACCGGACCGATCAAGCCGGCACGGTGTATTCGCCAGGACGTTGTGAATGGAAGCGAGATCGCGGTGGGCGTAGCCGAGGTTGCGGGCCTCGGTCAGCACCTCATCGGCCACCGCGGCTGACGGGAGAGGAATGTGTAGCTGTTCCCCCATCTGGCGCGCCATCCGGATGTCCTTCTGCATCAGTGCCACGTCGAACCACGCATGCTCGGGCAGATCGAGCAGCAGCGGAATTCGTGCCTTCAGCATCGGCGACCCAACCGAACTGCTGCTCATCACCGCGGCCGCAGTCTCGGCGTTCAGGCCAGAGCGCTCGGCGAGCAGGAGCCCCTCGCTGAAGGCGAGGGTCTGAACGGCCAGGCTGATGTTCACCGCGAGCTTGAGCACCACGCCTTGGCCGTTGGTGCCGACGTGCGTGACGGCGTGGCCGAGCTCGCGCAACAACGGCCCAGCCGCCGCGAAGGCCTCGTCGGGGCCCCCGACCATGATCGTGAGCGTTCCGCTCTCGGCCTGTGGGATGCTCCCCGAGACGGGCGCGTCGATCATCTGCGCGCCTAGCTCTCGCACGTGTTCGGCGAGCTCACGACTGGTCGGCGGGCTGACCGTGCTCATGTCGACGTAGACCTTCCCGGCTCCGAGCCCGGCGAGGATTCCGTCGGGTCCCGAGGCGACCGCGTCGAGGGCCTGATCGTCGGTGACCATGCTGAAGACGACGTCGGCGGCGGCCGCCACCCCGCGGGGCGTGTCGCGCCACTGCAGCCCGTGCTCGAGCAGCGGCTGAGCCTTGGCCTTGGTGCGGTTGGTCCCGTAGACCTGGTTGCCGGCGTCGAGCAGCCGTCGGGCGATCCGGCTGCCCATCGCTCCGAGTCCGATGAATCCGATCGTGCTCATCGAGTGCTCCCTTCGATCTCGGCTGTGTCCTCAGCGGCGAGCTCAAGACCGGCGGCGGCCAGGATCGGATCGACTTGATCGGGCCGCCGGAAGCCGACGATCGCGCCATCCACCGCCGTGTTGTCAAGCGTCCAGGCCACGGCGATCGCACCGGGCGTCGTGTCGTGGCGTTGGGCGACGACCTTCAGCCGCTCCACCAGGTCGAGGTTCTGCGAGAGCTGCGGCTCGGTGAAGCGCGCGTCGTGCTTTCGCCAGTCGTCGTCCGGCAGCTGCTCGGCTCGCTCTCGGGTCATGCCGCCCGTGAGCATGCCCGAACCCATCGGCGAGTACACGATGACGCCGATTCCCTCACGCTCGGCGAAGGGGAGAATCTCGTGTTCGACGTCACGCTCGATCAGTGAGTATTGGGGCTGTAGCGTCTCCACGGGGGCGATCGGGTCGAGCGCCCGCATCTGCTCGACATTGAAGTTCGAGACGCCGATGTGTCGCACCAGCCCTTGCTGTCTGAGCTCGGCGAGCGCAGCCCACCCCTCCTCGATGTCCTGCACCGGGATCGGCCAGTGGATCTGATACAGATCGATCGCGTCTACGCCGAGCCGGGTCAGGCTGGCCTCGACCTCACGCAGGATCGAGTCGCGCTTGAGATCGTGCACTACTCTGCGCCCGGGGCCTTCGAGCAGCGAGCACTTGGTGAACACGTACGGTCGCTCGGCGACGCCCTCAAGCGCCCGGCCGACGATCGTTTCGGAGCGGCCGAAACCGTAAGCGGCAGCCGTGTCGATCCAGTTGATCCCTTGCTCGAGCGCCCGGTGGATCGCGGCGATCGATTCCTCATCGTCTTGCGGACCCCACCCGAACTCCCAGCCGCCGCCGCCGATCGCCCACGCGCCGAACCCGACGCGGGTGATCCTGAGGTCGGTGTGGCCGAGCTGCGTTGTCTTGAGCGCTGTCTGGTACATGGTTGTTCCTCTCACGTTGAGGTGGTTGTGGTTGCGAGATGGTGGGGCGTGCGCTATGGCCCAGCAGCGCGGGAGCGGCGGCGACGATCCCAAGCGCGAGGAGCCCCGCGAACACGAGCAGGCTGAGGCGGGCGGAGGCGATCTGCGTCAGCGCGCCGAGGCCGATGACCGGTCCGGCGAGACCGAGATACGCGGCCAGGTAGAGGCCGGCGAGCGTCTCGGCGCGGTGTGCCTGCGTGGAGATCTCCGAGACCGTGGCGATCGCGCCCTTGAACATCAGACCCGAGCCGACGCCGACCACCACGTCACCGGCCAGGAAGACGGCAAAGCTTGGGACCGGTAGCCATAAGGCGATCGTCAACAGGGCAAGCCCGCCCAGCAGGACCGGGATCGCCGCGGCGAGCAACTGCTGCGTGGGGCGGGACGCCGTCAGCGTTTGTGCCAGCGCCGCGGCGGCGAATACGACGAACGAGACCGCGCCGGCGAGCGCGTGTGAGGGCAGATGCAGCGTCGCGGCCAGGAAGCTCGGCGCCAGCGAGGTCAACAGCCCGAAGACTGAGAACGTGATCGCGGCGCCGATCGCGGCGGCGAAGAAACGTCCGCGGGAGCGTCTTGGCAGCGACAGACGCTGCGGCCGGTAGCGCGGAGGCGGAACCTGCCGACGGTGCGTTTCGGGCGCCGTCAGGAGCGCCACCCACGCCAGCATCAGCGCCGCGGTGAACACCACGAACGGCAGCAGCAGCGCGTGCCCGGCCGACTGCGCCAGTCCGCCGGAGATCAGGCCGCCGAGGCCCAGGCCGCCCAGGTTCGCGCTCGTGGCGACCGCCCGCGTGCGCCGTCTGCCCGCCCCGCCGAGATCGGACAGCCACGCCATCGCCGTCGCAGTCACCGCACCGACGCCAAACCCGCTCAGCACCCTGGCCAGCAGCAACCCCGCCAGCGACGGCCAAACCATGAATGCCACGCTGGCGAGGATCTCCAGCGCGAGCGCCGGCAGCAGCACGCGGCGGCGGCCGTACCAGTCAGACAGGTGGCCGGCGAGGAACAGGCTGAGCGCAACCGCCAGCGCGTAGACGGCGAACACGAGCGTGACCGTCAGAGACGACAGGCGATCGCGTTGCGCGTACAGCGACCACAACGGGGTGGGCACGGTGGTGAACGCCATCACGGTCGTGAACGCGAGCGCCACCACCCAGAACCCGAAGCGGGGGTGCCCCGGTCGCGGAGCCGACGGGAGATCTGTGTCTGTGTGTTCCATGCGCTTCAGGATCGCCCGTCGGTAGATCGCGATCAACGCAAAAGGATGCTGACGCTTATCGCGATTCGCGATAAACTCTCGGCGTGGAGCTACGGCAGCTCGCCACCTTCGTCGCGGTCGCCGAGGAGGGCAGCTTCACCCGCGCCGCCGACCGGCTGCACGTTGTCCAGTCAGCCGTCTCGGCCGGGGTGCGCAAACTCGAGCAGGAACTCGGCGCGATGCTGTTCGACCGGTCCACCCACCGCGTCAAGCTGACCGACTCCGGCCGCGCGCTGCTTCCTGAAGCCCGCGCGACGCTGGCCGCCGCGCAGGCGGCTCAAGACGCCGTCGACGAGGCCCAGGGCGGCCTGCGGGGAACGGTCGTGCTCGGCACGATGCAGGCCCAGGGAATGCGGGCGATCGACCTCGCCGGGGTACTGTCGGCATTCACGGCTGAGCACGCCAGAGTCGAGGTGCAGATTCGCCACTCGGGCGGCTCCAGCGAGATGGCCCGCGACGTACGGGACGGACGGCTGGACCTGGCATTCGTCGCGCTGCCAGGCGGTGCCCCCCACGGCCTGGAGCTCCTTCCACTGGCCCACGAGCCAATCGTGCTCGTCGTGCCGGCCCGCCACCGGCTGGCCGATCGCGCCGACATCGATTTGGGGGCGCTGGGCGACGAGGCACTGATCGACCTGCCGCCGGGGTGGGGCATCCGGATGGCGGTCGACCGCGCGTTCGCCGCCGCCGGCTTGACCCGCACGATCACCTACGAGGTGAACGACACCGCCACGATGGTCGACTTCATCCGCAACGGGCTCGGGATCGGGATGCTGCCCCGGTCGACGGTCGAGGCGGTCACGGAGATCGCCTTCGTGCCGATACGAGAGCACCCGCCACAGTTCAAGACCGCGATCGCGATCCCGGCGAACCGTCGACTCAGCGCCGCTACCCGAGCCATGCTCGACACGATCAAACGCCATACCAGTCACCCGCCCTCGCCTCACAGCTGATCGCGGGGGAACCGGACGTGGCCCACCGGCGAGCTGACCGGCGAGTCCACCGATGCGATCACTGCGGCGAGGCCGTGAGGTCAGCGCGGGCGGAGCATGTCGATCACCAGCTCGAGGTGTCGCCGCCAGTCGAAGCCCGGCTTGGCGCCCATCGTGGAGCAGAGACCGCACATCAGCATCGCGATGTCGGTCGAGTCCACGTCGGGGCGGATGGTGCCCGTCGGTCGGACCCGTGCAATCAGCTCTTCAGTCACCGCCATGAGCTCTAGCTGCTCGGCTTCCGCCTGCACCCAGATGTGCTCGCCGGCGCCTGCCAGCGCGTGCTGCACGGCGGCGTCACCCGCCGCCGTCTCCGCGTTGCGACGCAGCAACTCCTCGAACACGGCGAACGGCTCGCCGTCCTGCTTGAGCGCCTCACGCCCCCGCGCGGCGAACAGACGGAACTTTTCGCGCAGCAGCTCGACCAGCAGCGCTTCTTTGGTCGGGAAGTGGCGGTACACGGTGCCAACGCCGACGCCGGCCTGGCGAGCCACATCGTCGATCTGCGCGTCCGCCCCAAACTCGGCGAACACGGCCCGGGCGCTTTCGAGGATCCGCTCGCGATTGCGGCGGGCGTCGGCGCGCAGCGGGCGCTCGATATCGATCAGGGGGTTGGCCACAAGATTTTCACCCGGCCTCGCTTGACAACCGGAATCTTAGTTCACTATAGTCCGGACCGCAACCGGAACCGGAGGTCAGCTTCCATGACATCGCTTAGCGTCCCCGAAACGCCCCCGCCGTACACCCCCCGCGCCAAGAGCTTCGCGCTCGTGCTGCTGGCCATGACGCAGTTCGTGATCGTGATCGATGCGTCGATCGTGAACGTCGCGTTGCCCTCGATCGGCGCTCACCTGCACTTCGCGCGCACCGACCTGTCCTGGGTCGTGAACGCCTACACGCTCACCTTCGGGGGCTTCCTGCTCCTCGGCGGCCGCCTCGCCGATCTGCTCGGGCGCCGGCGCATGTTCATGCTCGGCTTGGTGCTGTTCTCCATCGCGTCGTTCGCGGGGGGGATCGCCCAGTCCGAAGGGTGGCTGCTCGCGGCTCGCGCGGTCCAGGGCCTTGGGGCGGCGATCGTCTCGCCGGCGGCGCTGTCGATCATCACCACCACCTTCGCCGAGGGCGCCGAGCGCAACCGTGCGCTGGGCATCTGGGGTGCGGTGGCGGGCGCAGGTGGCGCGGCCGGCGTGCTCCTCGGAGGGATTCTCACCAGCGGCCTGAACTGGCGCTGGGTGCTGTTCGTCAACGTCCCGATCGGACTCGCCGCGGCGCTGCTCGCGCCCCGTACGCTGGTCGAGAGTCGCGAGGACGGCGCGAGCACGTTCGACCTGCCCGGCGCCGTGACCGTCACCGCGGGGCTGTCGCTGCTCGTCTACGCCATCGTCGAGGCGGTCAACTCCGGCTGGGGCTCGACGACGACGCTCATACGGCTCGCCGGCGCGGCGGTCCTGCTGGTTGCGTTCCTGATCATCGAGCGGCGTCAGCGCCAGCCGCTGATGCCCTTCTCGATCTTCCGCCTGCGGACCTTGCGCGGAGCCAATGTCGTGGGGCTGCTGATCGGCATGTCGCTGTTCTCGATGTTCTTCTTCATCTCGCTGTACCTCCAGAACGTGCTGCACTACTCGCCGATCAAGACCGGGATCTCCTACCTGCCACTGGCGGTCGGGATCATCCTCTCGGCCGGAGCCGCCTCACAGCTGGTGACCCGGTTTGGCTTCAAGCCGCCGCTGATCGCCGGCCTCTTGCTGATCGCCGGCGGGCTGCTGTGGTTCTCTCAGGCGCCCGGCACCGGTGGCTCCTACGCAGCCGACGTGCTTGGTCCGTCGCTGCTGGCCGCCGTCGGGCTCGGATTCGCCTTCGTGCCGGTGACGATTGCCGCCGTCACGGGAACCGACCCGCACGAGGCTGGGCTCGCATCGGGCCTGATCAACACGGCACAGCAGATCGGTGGCGCGCTCGGACTCGCGATCCTCGCCACGATCGCCAACAGCCACACACAGAGCCTGTTCCACTCGGGTGTGCACAACCCCTCGGTCGCTTTGACCAGTGGGTTCGATCGCGCCTTCCTCGTGGGTGCGGGCTTCGCTGTCGCCGGGGCGATCCTGGCCGCGTTGCTGATCTCATCACGTGACAGCCAGGAGCATTCCAAGGCGGCGCGCGGCGTGGAGGCAGACGCTGCCGTCTCCGTCGCGGCGGGCTGACACGCGTCAGCCCCCGCGGCGGATACTGCCTGTCCGGACGGCTCGGACGACGACCCGCGTCCTCGTGTAGGTTGTCGATCTGATGGCCGCGGGCGTGCTGTGGTGAGTGTTGTGATGGCGAGGCTCGTGCTGGCGCGACCCGGACTATGTCCCCAGAGGCCATGACGATCCGCGGTCTGCTCGAGCAGACCGCCGGAGTCGCTGCCGACTATCTGGACGCCATCCCCGAGCGGCCGGTGGGATGGTCGGCCGGCGTGGAGGAGCTGCGCGCGCGGTTGGGCGGCCCGCTGCCGGAGGTCCCCACCGATCCGCGGGAGGTGATCACCGATCTCGCCGCCGCCGCCGAGCCCGGACTGGTCGCGAGCCCGGGGGGACGCTACTTCGGCTTCGTGATCGGTGGGGCGGCACCGGCCGCGCTTGCCGCCGACTGGCTGACGTCCGCCTGGGACCAGAACGCGGGCCTGTACGTCTGCGGTCCGTCGGCGGCGGTCACCGAGGAGGTGGCGGGCGCGTGGACGGCGGAGCTGCTGGGGCTCCCGGCCGGGGTTTCGTTTGGCTTTGTGACCGGCTGCCAGATGGCGCACGTGACCGCGCTCGCGGCCGCTCGCCACAGCGTCTTCGCGCGAGTGGGTTGGGACGTCAACGAGCGTGGCCTGATCGGCGCGCCGGCGATCCGTGTCGTGGTTGGCGCCGAGCGCCACGCCACCGTCGACCGCGCCCTACGACTGCTCGGGATCGGCGCATCCGGTATCACGGCGGTACCGGCGGACGCTCAGGGCCGGATGTTGCCCGGTGCGCTACGTGATGCGCTCGAGCACTCCGACGGACCGATCATCGTCTGCGCGCAGGCCGGCAACGTCAATACCGGCTCCGTCGACCCCCTGGAGGAGATCGCCGACATCGCACAGGCCGCGGACGCCTGGCTTCACCTCGACGGAGCGTTTGGTCTCTGGGCCGCGGCATCTCCCGCCCTGCGGCACCTGGTCGCCGGTGCCGAGCGCGCCGACTCGTGGGCGACCGACGCCCACAAATGGCTCAATGTCCCGTACGACAGCGGAATCGCGTTTTGCGCGCACCCCGAGGCTCAACGAGCCGCGATGAGCATCCGCGCCGGCTACCTCATCCACGCGGATCCAGACGGCCCTCGAGACGAGCTGGACTGGAATCCGGAGTTCTCGCGCCGCGCGCGCGGCTTCCCGGTGTACGCGGCGATCCGCTCGCTCGGTCGCTCCGGGGTGGCCGAACTGGTTGAGCGTTGCTGCGCCCACGCGCGACGCTTCGGCGAAGCGCTCGGAGCCGTCGCCAACGTCGAGGTGCTCAACGACGTCGTCCTGAATCAGGTCCTCGTCCGCTTCCTCGACGATGCCGGCCGCCACGATGCCCGTACGCGCGCCGTGGTGCAAGCTGTCCAGACCGACGGCACCTGCTGGCTGAGCGGCACGACCTGGCATGGCATCGGCGCCATGCGAATCTCGGTCTCCAACTGGGCCACCTCCAGCGACGATGTCGAGCAGTCGATCGAGGCGATCCTCCGCGCCGCCTCAGATACCAGGACGGCCTGACCGGTCAGCTCTGACGTCGCGATCGCCGGTGCCTGCGCCGGGCCTGCGGTCAGGCGGGCTGACCGGGGGACTCGAGGATTTCACGGTGCAGGTCGAGCAGCATCGGTACGTCGTCGGCCGCGACTCGTCCCATCCCGCATTCGGTGCAGATTCCCCACTCGCGCGGTCCGGCCGCGGACTCCGCCAGCGCGGCGTCGATCAGCCTCACCTGCTCGGCGGTCGTGCCGGAGGGCTGGTCGGCCGGGTGATAGGGCACCAGCGCGAAGTACAGCTCGGTCTGGGGTCCGACTTCGAGGTCGCGGAGCGGGGCGAAGTAGTCGCCGTCGCTGCGAGCCTGTGGCACGGTGAATGAGACCCAGTCAAGCGGGCGTCCCGCGGACGAGGCGACGGCGTTCACGACCCGTACCTGCATCTCGAGCGACTCGGGCTGCTTGAAGTGTTGATGGCCATAGTCGCCGTAGCACAGGTGCATCCCGACCGGCACGTCCTGCGGCACGTGATCGACACAACGGGTCAGTCCGGGCGTGACCGCCTCCAGCGGCGCCTGCGAGTCGGGGCCAAAACCCCCCTCCAGGAGCCCGAACTCGACCGCGACATCCCACTGCACGGCGCAGCGGTCGTGGGGTATGGTCGCCAACGCCTGATCCAGGTCGGCGAACAGCGCGGCCTCGTAGGAGGCGACGACACCGGGCAGGTCCTCCGGCTCGATCGTCCCCGCGATCGAGGCGATCGGGGTCGGGTACTGCATCTGAAAGCGCACCCCGGCTGGGATCGTCCCGTCCTCCTGGAGGGCGGCAAACATGGCAAATGACTCCGCGTACGCGTCGGCATAGCCGAGGTTCGGCCAATTCACGTCCTTGGCGGAAACCCCCTCGGCGAGACGCAGCCGGGGCATCGCCGGCGCCTCCGTAGCGCTCGTGTCGTAGGCCGGGGCGGTGCTCACCGACTCGAACTCCGGCATCGCGAGGAACTTCTGGATCTGAAACATGATCCAGTAGCCGCGGTCCCCGGTCTCGCCGTCGGTCATTCGGCGCACGCCGGTCGGGATCCGCGCGCTGATCTCCCGCATGACGGTCTCAGCATCGGGCAAATTGACCGAACCGTTGAAATGAACGCAGCTGGGCGCCATCACGGTGTAATACCACGCCATCACCGCGGCGTGCTGTCAGCTATCAACCGAACCCGCTATACGCAATTCTCAAAATTCGGGTGCGAACCGCTGCACGGGCCTGCCAGATCTGATTGAGTGCGCAGGGTGATGTGGAGGAGTGGTGGTCGGGGCGGTACCCGGCGCTGGCGGATCGCGTTGTGTGCGGTCGTGCTGGCGCTGACGTCGATGGCCGGGTCGGCTTCCGCTGCGGTGAGCGTGAGCGGTCCCTCGTTCAGCGCCCACGGGAGCGCGGAGCAGGTCTACGTGACGGGCTTGAGCCCCTCGGCGTCGATGTCGCTGCTGGACCGCACCGGCGCCACCGTCGCCACGCAGCGGGCCGATTCGCTGGGCGGCCTGCTGTTTCGCAATGTCACCCCCGGACCGGGTTACCGGGTCCGGCTTACGGCGACGGGAGCGGAGTCACGGCCGCTGACGGTGATCTCGACGCGGCCGGCGCCGCCGAGCACCAGCGTCTACAACCAGACGATCCCGACGAGCGGGTATGGCTATCTGACCACGCGCGACGGCACCAAGCTGGCGATCGACGTGCACCTGCCCCAGGATGCGGCGGGGGCGCTGCCCCTGCCGCCCGGAGTCGGGCTCCCCCACGTCCCGGTCGGGGGGCCGTACCCGACCCTGATCGAGTACTCGGGTTACGGGTACGCGGACCCGGCCGGGCCTCAGAACGGGATCGCGGTCCTCGCCAATCTGATGGGGTTCGCGGTGGTTGACGTCAATATGCGCGGGACGGGCTGCTCGGGCGGGGCCTATGACTTCTTCGAGCCGCTGCAGAATCTCGACGGCTACGACGTGATCGAGACAGTCGCGCGGCAGCCGTGGGTGCTGCATCACAAGGTCGGCATGATGGGCATCTCCTACGGCGGGATCAGCCAGCTGTTCACCGCTCAGATCAACCCGCCGAGCCTCGCCGCGATCTCGCCCCTCTCGGTGATCGACAACACCCAGACGACCCTCTACCCGGGCGGCATCCTCAACACCGGCTTCGCGGTCGCCTGGGCCAAGGAGCGGATCCACGATGCCGAACCGGCCTCGGCCACCGGCGGGCAACCCTGGGCTTACCAGCGCATCCAGCAGGGCGACCAGATCTGCCAGGCCAACCAGGCCTTGCACGGCGAGGCGGTGAATCTGTTGGCCAAGATCCGCGCCAACAGCTACTACGTGCCCGCGGTGGCCGACCCGCTGTCTCCGGTCACATTCGTCAACAAGATCCACGTGCCGGTGTACATGGCCTGCCAGTGGACCGACGAGCAGACCGGCGGTCACTGCGCCGACCTGGCCGAGCATTTCACCGGCACGCAACACAAGTGGTTCACGTTCACCAACGGTACGCATGTCGACTCGCTGGACCCGGACACCTTCAACCGGTGGTATGACTTCCTCGAGCTCTACGTCGCTCAGCAGGCCCCGATCCTCAACTCGGCGGTGATCCAGGCCGCCGCGCCGGTGATCTATCAGCAGGCGATGGGCATAACCGGCGTGCTTCTGCCGCCGGATCCAATCCAGGCCCAGCCCACCTATGCCTCGGCGTTGACGGCGTTTGAGCAGCTCAAGCCGATCCGGATTCTGTTCGACAGCGGCGCCGGCGGCCTCTCGGCGGGCTACCCCGATCCCGCATTTGAGCAATCCTGGCCCCGCTTCCCGATCCCGGGAACGGTGGCGGATTCCGTCTACCTCTCAGCCGGCGGCGCGCTCGGCGCCAGCCCGCCCGCGCGCGGGGGCGCGGACTCGTTCACCTGGAACGCCCACGCCCTGCCGCTGACCGACTTCACCGGTGACACCGCCGCCGGGTCCGGGGGCCTGTGGACCGCAACGCCCACCTACCATTGGCGGCCGAGCCCGGCGGGCACCGCCGTCTCGTACCTGACGAGCCCGCTGAGCACCAACACAACGGTGATCGGCGCCGGCGCCGTTCAGGCGTGGGTGCGCTCCTCCACTCCCAACGTCGATCTGCAGGCGATGATCACCGAGGTCAGGCCCGACGGCAAGGAGACATTCGTGCAGAACGGCTGGGTGAGAGCGGACGAGCGCAAGCTCGATCCCACCAAGAGCACGCTGCTCGAGCCCGTCCTGAGCCTCAGGCAAGCGGATGTATCGCCGATGCCGTCCGGACGCTTCGTCGAGGTCACGATCCCGCTCTACTACGAGGGGCACGTCTACCGTGCCGGCTCGCGGATCCGCGTCACGATTGCCGCTCCGAACGGCGACCAGCCGATCTGGTCGTTTGGCGAAACGAATCCCCCGGGACACGCGACCGTCTCAATCGCCTACTCCAGGCAGATGCCATCGAGGCTCGTCCTCCCGGTGGTGCCGGGAGTCAGCGTCCCAACCGGTCTTCCGCCCTGCCCGGGGCTTAGGGGCGAGCCGTGCCGGACCTACCAGCCGCTCGTCAATCGCGCCGGGAC
Organism: uncultured Solirubrobacterales bacterium; assembly: GCA_963792735.1. Classification (GTDB taxonomy): domain Bacteria; phylum Actinomycetota; class Thermoleophilia; order Solirubrobacterales; family Solirubrobacteraceae; genus Palsa-465. Next base: position 526,951 of record CAWBXK010000004.1, read on the forward strand.
TCCCTGAACCGCAGAGTTAGACGGCGGCCGCCCGAACGCGGACCCGCGAGCGCGCGTTATTCACGTATCCCCTGGGATTCCACAGCGCTGCCTCGTCCTCCGGCTGGGTGGCCGCCGAGGAGTCCCAGGCCCTGACGAGGATCTCATGCTCGCCGGGCAGGAGCTCGACCGTGATGCGCCATTGCCGCCAAGCCCACGGGCCGAGGTCCTCGAGCAATTCCGCCTGCGCCCAGTGCGCGCCGTGGTCAAGCGAGACGTCGACCCGTGCAACGTGCCGCTCGCCGCCCGCGAACGCGTAGCCGCGCGCCTCGAGCGGCCCGGCCGCGACGGTGTCGCCATCGGCCGGAGCCAGCACGTCGGAGTTCAGCGCGACCAGACCGAGCGGCATGCCGGCACCTGGCCCCGGGGTCCCGTCCTCCGGTAACAGCCTGTAGACGACGTGTTGAAAGTAACCCTGCCATGGCCTGCGGCGGACCTCAATCCGCTGGAGCCACTTGACGCTGCGCGCGCCGATGTAGCCGGGCACGACCACGCGCAGTGGCGCTCCGTGGACCCGCGGGAGCGGCTCACCGTTCATCCCCCACGCGAGCAGGACCTCGGGGCGAAGCGCCTTGTCGATCGGGATCGAGCCTCCGAAGCGCTGGGCGGGCTTGGCCTCCGGGCACAGGTCGGCCCCGTCGAAGCCGACGTGTCCCGCCCCGGGCAGCGGGCCGGCGAGCGCCAGCACATCGGCCAGCGCGACACCGGTCCAGGTTGCGGTCCCGGTGGCGCCCGGGCCCCACGGTGCCTCCCCCGGGATGTCACGAATGGCCATCAGGCCCGCCCGCCGGTTGCCCGCGCACTGCAGCGTCGCGGTCACCTCACGCTCGCGGAATGCCTCGCGCAGAGTGGCCAGGGAAAGGTCCAACTCCCGTTCGACGGCGCCGTGCACGTGCAGCCGCCATGCGGCGACGTCGATCTCCGGCACCGAGCCGTGGCCCCGCACGTAGAACGCGTCCGTCGCGGTGAGCGGGCTCTCCGCCAGGGCGACCAGCCCGGTCTCGGCGTTGAAGGGCTCGTCCTCGTGCACGAGCATGTCCGCACGCTTTCCGTACCGGCTCACGTCGATATGGGCGTCGGCGCCCGAGTCTTCATGTCCAACCCGGAATCGTCAGCGAGGTCGTCGTGGATGATCCGCCGCAAGCTCACCTTGCGGCAGAGCATCCCAGATGGTCGCGGATCAGACCTCCGCGGTCTGCCGTGCGCGTGGCTCAGCCGCGTCGGTATTTGGCGACGGCGATGGGGAGTGAGACGGCGATGATCGCGAGGGCCCAGATCAGCGCTCGGGTCACGAAATACGAGGCGGGGTGTCCGAGCAGGGCGTCGGCGTGCGGGCCGAGGGTGAGAGCTCGGACGGCGTTGACCATCCAGGTCAGCGGCTGGTGGGAGGCGAACACCTGCAGCCAGCCCGGCATCGAGCTGACCGGCACGTACGCGCTGGAAACGAACGCCAACGGGAACACGATCATGCCCATGCCCTGAGCCGCCTGCGCGTTTCCGGCGAACAGGCCCATCGCGATGAACAGCCATTCGAACGCGAAGCCGAACGCGATCACGAGCCCGAACGCGGCGAGCCCTTCCATGGCCGAGCCGTGGAGCGCAAACCCGACCGCAAACGCGATGCCGGCGGTGAACACCGTGCTCCACGCGACCAGTGCCGTATCTGCCAGCGCTCGAGCCGCCAGCACGGAGGCACGCGGAATCGGCAATGAGCGCAACCGGTCGATGAAACCCTGCTCGAGGTCCTCGGCGGTCGCGGTCGCCGTCCCGATGCCGGAGAACAGCACGCCGGTGGCGATGAACCCGGGCACGAGGTAGTCGACGTAGGAGATACCGGCGATGTGGATCGCGCCGCCGAACATGTAGCGATAGATCAGGAAGAACAGCGACATCTGGATCGTGGCCAGCACGATCAGCTGGGGCGTGCGCACATAGCGCAGGAGCGCCCGGCGGGTGATCGTCGCCGTGCTCTTGACAAGCCCGGTCGGGTGGGTGATGGCCCCCGTCGGCGGCTCGACGGTCGAAGCGATGCTGGTCATGGATCTTCGTCTCCTTGGGTGGTTAGGCCGCGCGGGCGGCTGTCGCGTCGGCGTTGTCGCTGGTCGGCTGTCCCGTGAGGGTGAGGAACACCTCATCCAGATTCGGCTGGCGCAGCCCGATGTCCTCGAGTTCGACCCCCGCCGCCTGAACTGACCGCAGCGCGGTCATCAGGTCCTCCCCACCCGCGTGGACTCGCACGGTCACACGTCGCGTCGCCCGGTCGATCTGCGCGGCGCTGTCGTCGAGGCGACTGAGCAGCTCGGCGACATCGGCGAGGTCCCGGGTGTTGCGGACGTGCACCTCAACGACGTTGCCGCCGATTCGCTGCTTTAGCTCGGTCGGCGTTCCGGCCGCGACCGCGCGACCGCGGTCGACGATCACGACCTGGCTGGCCAGGCGGTCGGCCTCGTCGAGGTACTGGGTGGTCAGCAGTACGTCGGTCCCCCGGTCGACCAGGGCTCGGATCGCCTCCCAGAGCTCGATCCGACTGCGCGGGTCAAGCCCGGTCGTGGGCTCGTCGAGCAGCAGCAGCCGCGGGGCGCCGACCAGGCTCGCGCCGAGATCGAGCCTCCGGCGCATACCGCCGGAGTACGTCCGCGCCAGCCGGTCGGCCGCTTCCCCGAGCCCGAGCTGCTCGAGCACGGCGGCGGCACTGGCCTTGGCGGCGCGCCGGCTCTGCCCGAACAGGCTGGCGACCATCTGGAGGTTCTCGCGGCCGGTCATGGCGGGCTCGACGGCGGCGAACTGGCCCGCCAGCCCGATCACCCGGCGAACCGCGGCGGGGTCCTTGCGGGCGTCGTGGCCCGCCACGCGCAGCGTCCCGCTGTCGGCTCGCAGCAGCGTTGCCACCGTCCGCACGAAGGTCGTCTTGCCGGCGCCGTTGGGGCCGAGCACAGCCGTCACCTGACCGCGCTCGGCGACCACATCCAGGCCGTCCAGGGCCTTGGTCTTTCCATACTGCTTGCTGAGGCCGTGGGCCTCGATCGTGGCCGTCATCTAACTGTCCTCTGCTTGTGGTTGGTCGTTGATCTGCGTGAATGCGGCCGCGATCCCGCGCAGCCACTCCTCGGTCCACGTCAGGCGTCCCTCACGCAGATCGGCGGTCACGCCGCGAACCCAGGAAAGCTCCGCCTCCAGCACCGCCTTGCGGTATTCCTCCTCGAGCAGGAAGAGCCGTGGCAGGCCCGCCGGGGCGCCGGCCAGCGTCGCCTCGGTGTCAGCCAGCGCCGCCGCGAGCTTCTCGGCCCGCAGCTCGAGTTCCGCGCGGGCCTCGTCGGGCGCCAGCCCGAACAGCATCGACACCGCCGCGATGAACTCGGGGTATTCGCCCCCGGTGCCACGGAGCATCTCGCGCAGCCATTCGCGGGCGGCGGCTCGGCCGTCGTCGGTGATCGCATACACGACCCGGTCCGGATAGCCCTCAACGCGGGTCGTCTGTGCCACCTCCACGAGGCCGTAGCGGCGCAGACGCTCGATCGTCTGATAGATGCTCGCCCGGGCGCGCACATTGACCACGCGGTCCTTGCCCTGAGCCTCGAACAGCTTCTGCATCCGGTACACGTGCATCGGCTCGCTCATCAGCTGCCACAGGACAGTGAGGCCGAGCGCCGAGCGGTGAGCGGCCTTGGACCTTGGCATAGTCAGTAACTTACTAGACAGCTGATGGCTAGGCAAGGTGCAATATTCGCCGGTCCGATCCGGCACCGAGACAGGCCGGCTGGGCTGAGGTTTTCAGTTGTCGTTACCGTGGGCTGGGTGCGGATCGCCGTCCTCGCCGACATTCACGGCAACCTGCCCGCCCTGCGAGCGGTTCTGGGCGAGGTCGACGGACAGGCAACGGACGCGCTCGTTGTCGCCGGCGACGTTGTGGCTGGTCCGCTGGTCAGGGAGTCGCTTGAGCTGCTGAGCGCGCGGCCGGAGAGGGTGTACTGGATCAGTGGCAACAGTGAGCGCGAGGCCGTCGCGGTATACGACGGCGTGCCGGCAGCCGATGACCCGCCCGGCCGGACGGCCGCGTGGAGCGCGACAGCGCTCGATTCCCGATGGCGTGACGAGCTCGCCTGCTGGCCGGCATCGATGGCGCTTGACAACGTTCGCTTCTGCCATGGCACGCCGCGGAGCGACGACGAGGTCCTGACCGTCGTCACGCCCGAGGCTGTGATCGCCGACGCGCTCACGGGCATCGCCGAGCCCCTCGTGGTGGGGGGCCACACCCACCGGCAGTTCACCCGCGATGGCGGCACGGGACCTGCCTACGCGAATGCCGGGAGCGTTGGCCTGCCGTACGAGGGCCGACCGGGTGCGTTCTGGATGATGGTCGTGGACGGAGTCCCGGAAATGCGGGAGACCAGCTACAACCTGGATGAGGCGCTCATGGAGATGCGAGCCTCCGGCTTTCCCGGGGTCGACGATCAGCTCAGGGAATCGCTGCTGGAGCCGGCTGACCCCGACTGGGTCGCCGCCTTCCTCGAGCGCGGCGCCCGCCGAGACTGAAACCGGCCGGACGATCTGGGCTGTGGGCGCCCTCGATACCCGGCTCGCCGTAGATGGCCCAGTGGCGCGTTCAGGGAAGCCGGGCCGGGATCGGCGCAACCACGCCGGGGATCCGACCGACCACTGACGTCGTGCGCGCGTATGAGCTCCGCAGCACACCCGCCGGAGCCTGGTGACGGCGCAGCGCGTCGCCGATCGGCAGCACGGTGTAGTCGGGGTGACGGTTCCAGGTCGGCATGTAGCTGATGCCCGCCACCCTCGACCGCGCGCCTCTGACCACGATGTGCAGGAATACCAGCATCCCATCCTCGGTCTGGATCGGACAGCAGGCGGCGCTCTGGTTGGAGAGCAGCTGGCCCTCGCCGTAGACCACCAGCTTGCCGTGCACACGCCGGATCGGCTGCACGACGTGAACGTGCTGCCCGACGATCGCTGTGATGTCGGGGTCGCGGGCCAGGACGCCCGCCGTACCGAGTTCGAACGCGCTCGGCTGCGAGACGTTCTCCTGACCCCAGTGGAAGTTCACGATCACCACCTGCGCTCCGCGGCGCCGTGCGAGCCGAGCGGCGCGGCGAACCGAGGACACCTGGGCGAGGTTCACCGACCACGGATGCGGAGGCGGGATCCCGTTCGTCATCTCGGTGTAGGCCAGGAACGCCACCCGTACGCCCTTCACGGTCACCATCAAGGTCCGGTTCTGGGCCGCCGCCGAGGTGAACGAGCCGGTATGCAGCACGCCCGCGCGATCGAGCGCCCGCGCGGTCTGATCGATCCCGTACTGCCCCTCGTCGACGGAGTGGTTGGAGGCGGTGTCACACATCCGCCAGCCGGCCTGCCTGATCGCCATCGCGAGCGCGGGTGGCGTGTTGAACACGGGATAGCCGGTCGGCGGGCGTGGGGTCATCGGGGTCTCGACGTGGCAGATGGCGAGATCAGCCTGCTTGATGTACGGCGCGATCTCACGCAGCATCGGCGAGAAGTCATACCTGCCGTGACCGTACGCGAGTGCCGTCTGCCAGACCGGGGCATGGATCAGGAGGTCGCCGTTGAGCTCGACCGTCAACCTGACCGCTGGCGGTGGCGGTGGCGGCGCGGCCGGCCGGGGCGACGACGCTTTCCCACGGCCGGGTCGATGCTGGTGATCGCCCGTGGTCCGGGCGCCTGCACAGCCGGCCAGCACGACGCCGGCCAGCAGTCCAGCGCACAGAACGCGAAGCCTGTCCCTCAGCCAGGGCCGCGGGTCCACGGCGAGCAACATACCCGGTGAACCCGACGCTGTCACCAGGCCCTCGCGACACCCGCTCCTGGGCCTCCCGCTGTGGCCGGTCAGCGGCTCGACATGCTGCGCGCCGCACCCTGGCGGGCTGTGAGGTCGCCGCTGGCGACCTTGAAACCGATCGTGTCGATGTAGTTGCCACTGCCGTCGCGCGTGCGCGTGGTGGCCTGTCTCGGGGTCACGCCGAGTTCGGCCAGCGAGCGCGCCGCGGCGGGCTCGAAGCACCGCGCGTCCAGCCAGTTCGAGGTTGTGGCCCCATCGAATCCGCTTTCCGTCCATGCGCGGGCGGCCGCCTCAGCGGCGCCACCTCGGTCCGCGAGCTCTCCGTAGCGCCGGATGACCTCGACACCTGTGTTCGGCAACGGCTCGAGAGGTTCGTAGACCTTCAACTCGCTCTGCTCTCCCGGTTGACTCGCCACCCCGGTTATAGCATCCGGTCGCCACGCCGCTGCCGGGACCGAGCTGCTGGCACGATGTGCCCTGTGCCGCGGCTGCGCGCCGTCCCGAGGATCGTCGCCCGACGAGGCGATCTCATCGTCGAGCACGACCCGCGGCGTCCCTCCGGACGGCTGCTGCGTCAGGCCGACATGGACGCCTCGTACGTCGATCTCGCCGATCCGTCCCATCTCGAGTTCGACTATCTGCGGTGGATGCGCATCGTGTTGCGAGCGGCGCGCGCGCGGAGGATCCTGCACGTGGGCGGGGGCGCGTGCGCACTGCCGCGGGCCCTCGCCGCCGAGGACCCGGGCGGTCGCCAGGAGGTGATTGAGGTGGACGCCGACGTGCTGGCGCTCGCTCGCGAGCACCTCGGACTGCGTCGCGCGCCCGGACTGCGAGTTCGCCAGGGTGACGGCAGAGCATTCGTGGCGACCCAGCTGGATGGGAGCTGGGACGCGCTCGTCATCGACGCGTTCGTCGGCGCCACGGTGCCGCGCCGGCTGATCACATGCGAGGCGCTCTGTGACGTTGCGCGCGTGGCACCGCTGGCGCTCGTCAATGTCGTCGACAACCGCTCGGCGCGCGACGTCCAAGCCGTCGCCGCCGGCCTGGCCATCGCCTACGCGCGAGTCTGGGCACTCGGAGCGCGGGCGGGCAACACCGTCGTGGTGGGCAGCGCGCCGGAGCTGAATCTCGACCGGATCGCCGCGCAGGCGGCGGCCGGCCCCTCGCCTGCGCGGCTCACCGCGCCGGCCCAGATCACGCGTCTCGTCGCCACGTCGCCGGCGCTGCGCGACGAGGATCTGCATCTATAGGCTCCTGGCGGAGTCGGGTCGGTTGGCCTTCTCACTCCTGGTGTCGGTGCCGGCCTGTCCGGCTCGACATGGCCGAGCGGTCTGGCAGCATTTTCTCGGAGGACTGACGGTGGGCTTCTTCACACCCCGCGAGGACGAAAACACTGAGCAGGCGGAGTCGCTGGCCCGGATCGAAGCCGGAGGCATTCCGACGCAAGCGCAGTCGCGCCTGCAGGAGCTCGCCGCCGACGGGTCGCTCTTCACCAGCGGTCTGTCGGTGAACGAGTTCGCCCTCCTGGACCGGCTGGGTCCGCAACCGCTGGCCCAGGTGATGGGCGCCAGCGTGGTCCGGACCGGCTGGCAGTACCTGCCCGCGCTGGCCCCCGGGGTGGTGGTCAACACCGGCTCGTGGTACTCCCCCACCGCCATGGGCGGGTCCTGGAACCAATCCCCCTACACCGAGCCGTCGCCGGCCCAGATCCGCAGTTACCGCTGGCGCGCCGAAGTTGTCTGCGAGCTAGATGAACTGACCGGCGCCTGGACCATGGCGAGACGGCGGGCCCTGGATCGCCTGTCGGAGGAGGCGCTGCAGGTCGGCGCCGATGCGGTCGTCGGTGTCAAGCTGCACCGAGGCGAGCACGACCTCCGCGGTGGAGCGATCGAGTACGTGGTGACTGGGACCGCGATCAGGCTCCCGGATTCGGCCGGAGCGGCCTGGCCGATCGTCACCGATCTGTCGGTCCAGGACTACTGGCGGCTGCTCGGGGCCGGTCACGAGCCGGTCGGCTTCGTCTCGACGACGGCCGTGGTGTTCGCCTCGCCACCGCGGGCGACGCGCGTGCTGCGAGCCCGCACGACGTCGCAGAACCAGGAGCTGGAGGAGATCAGCCGGGCGTTCAACCTTGCTCGGGAGACGGTTCGCGCCAGACTGCGCGGCCAGCTCTCGGACGCGCGCGGCACGGGAGCGGTCGGGGTCGAGCTCTCGCATTCGGTGCATCGTGAGAAGCTGGCGCTGGCATCGACGCTGCAGTCCCGAAGCCGGCGCGGGTGGCAGACGGGCCGGCTGGGGGTGCCGTACTTCGTCTCCGGTCGCGGTGACGTCGAACGTCGCGGCTGGACGATCACGATGCACGCCGCCGGCACCGCGATTCGCCGCCGGGAGCCACCATCCCATCCTCCCGTGAAGACCGCCCTGCGGCTGGGGGTCCGATGACCGAGTACGACCCCAAGTCACTCGAGGGGATTCCCGCGGCGGGTCGTGAGCGCCTCGAGCAGAATCGCGAGGGCCTGTACACGTCGGATCTGAGCGTGAACGAGTTCCTGCTTGTCACGGAGGCCGGCTTTGACCCCGTCGGCCTGGTCGTCGGCAGCTCGATCTTCCACATCGGATTTCAGGTCGCCGGGCCGACGTCCAGCCGTGAGCTGGATGTGCTGTCGCAGGCCATGTACAGCGCCCGCCACCTGGCGATGACCCGGATGGAGGAGGAAGCGGACGAGCTCGGCGCCGACGGAATCGTCGGCGTGCGCCTGGAGATCGGCCGCTACGAGTGGGGGGCCAACATGGCGGAGTTCATCGCGATCGGGACCGCGGTCAAGCACCGGGACGGCGTGCTGCACCGGGCGCCCAATGGGAGGCCGTTTCAGAGCGACCTGTCCGGGCAGGAGTTCTGGACCCTGCTGCGCACCGGCCACCGGCCGGTGGGGATGGTGATGGGCAGTTGCGTCTATCACGTGGGACGGCGCGGACCGTTGCGGACAGTCGCCCAGGCGGGGCGCAACGTCGAGCTGCCGAACTTCACGCAAGCGCTCTACCAGGCGCGCGAGCTGGCCATGCAGCGGATGCAGACCGAGGCCCAGGAACTCGGCGCGAAGGGCATCGTCGGTGTCTCCCTATCGGAGAAGAGTCACGGTTGGGGCAGTCACGTGATCGAGTTCTTCGCGCTGGGCACGGCAATCGTCGCCACCGGTGAACACACTTCGATTGAGCCCCCGATTCCGGTGCTCGACCTCAACGATCGTTGAGGCCGGGGCGCACGCACTCGGTGCCGGTTTGAAGCGTGGCGGCAGGGGCCTAGTAGTAGTCCATCGAGCAGATCTCCACCGCGATCGCCGGCGCCGACGCGGTGGTCTTCGCCGCCGGCGCGGGACCGGGCAGCGGGGCCGGCCGCAAGCTTTCGATGGATCGCGACGGGGCGATCAAGCTGCTGCAGCGGTGGCCTCGTCGACGATCCGGGCAACGGTCACGTGCGCATCGACACCGCGCCGTTCCGCGACCAGGTTCCGCGCGACGACGTAGCCGCCGTTCTGGCCCGGCTGGTGCACCATCCCCGCGCGCCCCGCCACCTGCTGTACGTCAACGGTGGCCCCGAGCCGATCGACCAAGCGCTCCAAGCAGCCCTGACTGAGAGGGGCGGTTGAGCAGCGCCGCGACGGTCTACTCGGGCTCGCCTGACCGCGACCGGGGTCTACGGCGCGAGGCGGTCAAGCCGCCAGTCACCGTCGGCCCCGCGGGTGTAGCGAAGCCGATCGTGGAGGCGATCGTCGCGCTGCTGCCAGAACTCGAAGACCCGTGGGATCAAGCGAAATCCACCCCACGTATCGGGCAGTGGCAGCTCGGACCCCTGATGGCGCGCTGCCAGCTCAACCACTCGTTGCTCGAGCTGCTCGCGGCTCGCGATCACGCGGCTCTGCGGGGACGCGAGCGCGCTCAGCTGGCTGCCGCGGGCCCGGCTGCGCACATACAGAGCCGTCTCGGCGGGGCTGGCGGGCTCGACGTGCCCGTCGATTCTCACCTGACGTCCGAGCGACTCCCAGTAGAACAGCAGCGCAGCGTGGGGATTGGCCGCCAGCTCGCGACCTTTGCGGCTTTCGTAGTTCGAATAGAACACGAACCCCGTCTGATCAGCCTGCTTGACCAGCACCATCCGCACTGATGGAACACCGTCGGGCGTGGCGGTCGCCACCGCGGCGGCCTCCGGGGCCCGCACACCCGCGCTCGCCGCGTCCCCGAACCAGCGCTTGAACTGGCCCACCGGGTCGGCATCGACGTCCTGCTCATCCAGCGGCTGGGCGAAGTCCGTCATCGCAGAGCATTATCGGCTCTGCCCCGGAACGCCGCACGGCGACCCCGGTCGATGGTCGCGCCCTCCTCAGCCGGCTGCTGGTCCTAACTCGTCATGCGCTCGTAATTGAGGCGCAGCAGGGCGATCACGTCACGGACGTCGGCGGGATCCTCGATCCGACGGGCGGCCGGACCCTCGCGGCCCGGGAACACCGGGTGATGGACGATGCGTCCCTGGTGCATCAGCTCCGCCCAGACCGGCCGGGGGAAGTTGAAATGCGCGGCGTGGTCGCCGTGCAGATGGCCGATCTCGCGGCGACCGACGCGGAACGCGAACTCGCCGCGCCGACCCGGGCCCGCTTCCACGCCCGGCCAGGAAGTCACCTCCGACGTGATCTGCTCGCTTGCCGTAGCTGGGTGCGTGGTGGTCATTGAGAGCTCCCGTGGATCGAAGTCGCCGTGGGTCCATGATCGAGCCAACCCCGGCCCGGTTTCCATCGGCAATTGGTCTTAGGACCACCGATGGGTGTGGCTACCCGGTGCTGAACAGACGTTCCAGGACTCGCGCCACGCCGGCGTCGTCGTTGTCGGCCGTGACCTCATCGGCGACGGCCAGGACGTCGGGGTGCGCGTTGGCCACCGCAACCCCGTGACCGGCCCACTGGAGCATCGGCAGATCGTTGGGCATGTCACCGAAGGCGATCACCTCCTCGGGCCCGAGGCCTCGCTGGTCGCAGAGGCGGGCCAGCGCTGAGGCTTTGCTCACCCCCGCGGCGCTGATCTCCAGCAACGCGTCGGCGGAGTTGGAATGAGACAGCTCGGCGAGATGACCCACCAGCTCACGCGCGCGTTGCAGCAGTCCATCGGCCGAGAGCCGATCGTGGCGGAGCATCAGCTTCACCGCCGGCTCGCTGATCAGCGTCTCCACGACATCGACGATGGTGTCCGCCGGCACCGGCCACGCCGGCGTGTAGGCGGGCTCGTGCGCAAAGCCGCTGGCCCGCTCGACGGCCCAGGCACCATCGGGCAGCGCGGCTCGCAGGAGCGCGACGACGTCGCGGGCGACGGCGGGCGCCAGCGGCCATGACTCGAGGATCGATTCGGTGTGCAGGTCCCACACCACGCCGCCGTTGGCGCAGATCGCCACCCCCCTGTGCCCGGCCGCCTCTGCCAGGGGCGCCATCCACCGAGCGGGACGCGCCGTGCAGAACACGACCATCGCGCCGGCCCGCTCGACCTCGGCCAGCGCGCGCCGTGAACGCTCGTCCAGCGTCCCGTCGGATCGCAGCAAGGTCCCGTCAAGGTCACAGGCGACCACCCTCGGGTACACGACAACATCCTCCCAGACGCCCGCCAGGCCACGACGTCAGAGATGCAACCGGTCGGCCGCGAGCAGCCGAGCCAGAAACCGGCGCGTCTCCTCTGACCGCGGCGCGGTGAACATCTGCTCGGGCGGGCCCCGCTCGACGATACGCCCGTCCTGCAGGTAGCAGACCTGATCGGCGACCTCGCGCGCGAATGCCATCTCGTGAGTAGCGATCAGCATCGTCATCCCCTGCTCCTTGAGCTCACGGATGACCTCCAGGACCTCACCGACGAGCTCGGGATCGAGCGCGCTGGTCACCTCGTCCAGCAGCAGCGCCCGCGGCCTGGTGACGAGCGCGCGCGCGATCGCCACTCGCTGCTGCTGCCCGCCGGAGAGGCGGTCGGGGTAGTCCGCGGCACGCCCACCCAGGCCGAAGCGCTCGAGCATCGTGTGCCCGGCCTCCAGTGCCTCGGCCCGCGGGATGCCCTGGGCGCGCACCGCGCCCATGACGACGTTCTCGATCACGCTGCGGTGGGGGAAGAGGTTGTAGGCCTGGAACACCAACCCGAGGCGACGGCGGACCGGCACCGGGTCGAGGCCCGGCACGCTCACCGGCTGGCCGTCGAGGTAGATGTCGCCGTCGTCGATGTCCTCGAGCAGATCGACGCAACGCAGCAGGGTCGATTTACCGGAGCCGGAGGCGCCGATCAGCGCCACCGCCTGGTGCTCGCCCACCTCGAGATCGATCCCGCGCAGCACCTCGTGGTCCCCGTAGGCCTTCGTCACCCCACGCAGCTCCAGAACGGTGCTCATCGCAAACCAGGGCCGCCCGGCGCCGCGATGGCCACTGCGGCGCTCACCGGGGACCAAGCGCCACGGCCGCCCCGCGCTCGCGGATGCTGCGAGCCTGGAGGCGATCGACGACTCGGGTCAGCGGGATCGTGACACACAGATACAGCGCCGCGGCGGCGAGCAACGGTGTGTAGTTGAACTGCGACGCGGCGAATATCTGCGCTACCCGAAACGCCTCCTGCGGTCCCAGGATGGAGACCAGCGCCACGTCCTTCTGCAGTGAGATGAAGTCGTTGAGCAGCGGCGGCGCGACCCGTCGCACCGCCTGGGGGAGGATCACGTGGCGTAGGGCCTGCGCCGGAGTGAGCCCGAGGGCCAGCGCCGCCGCTCCCTGGCTGGGATGGACCGACTCGATGCCCGCCCGGTAGACCTCCGAGACGTAGGCCGAGTAGCACAGCGTGAGTGCCACGCCGCCCAGGACCACCGCGCCGGTCGGCAGGCCGCTGAGCGCGAGGGCGGGCACGCCGAACCCGACGAGGTAGACGACCAGGATCGTGGGAACGCCGCGCAGGACGTCGACATAGACGATCGCCAGCAGGCGCAGCGGGAACAGGGCCGCCGCGTGGACTGTGCGGCACAGCGCGATCAGGAGCCCGAGCACCAGCACGATCGCCTCGACGATCAGGAACATGCGCACGTCGAGCCAGAAGCCGCTGAGGACCTGGGGAAACGAACTGCGAAAGGCGCTCCAGGAGAAGAACGTGCGGTGCACGTTCGGCCATCCCGGGCTGGTGAGCAGCAGCGTGAGCAACGCGCCGACCACGACGACGGTCGACACGGTCGAAATCAGCACGGCCCGCCGCATGCGCTGCCGACGCGCCGCCGCGCGGTCCTGACGGGACGTGAGTGGAGGCGGGAAGCTCACGCGGCCGGCACCCTGCGTTGCACGGCCAGGGTTACTTCAGCACCGGCACGTTGGCGGACGAGGCGATCCAACGACGGCTCAGGGCCGCCAGCGTCCCGTCCGCCCGCAATGCCGAGACCGCGCGATCGACGCACGGCGTCAGGCCCGACCCCTTGCTCAGCAGCACCCCCCAGTTGTCTCCGCCCGGCGCGCTGAACTGCCCGGCGATCGTCGTGTGCGACAGGTTGGATGCGGTCAGGCCGAACGCCGTGGCGAGGTCCACCACGATCGCGCCAACGGAGCCGTTCTTGAACGCGGAAACGACGTCGTTGGAGTTGTTGAACACCTGGGGCTGGCTGCTCGGCTTGATCTCGGCGTTGACAGCCGCAAGGCTGGTGGTCCCGATCTGCACGCCGATCTTCGCGGTCTTGAAGCCGGCGAGGTTGCCAACGTGCGCCAGCGGCGAAGAGGAGCGCACGATGATTCCCTGAGGATTGATGTAGTAGGGCGCGGAGAAATCGACCTCCCGCAGGCGCGCGGGGGTGATCGAGATCTCGTTGATGTCGAAGTCAAACGACTTCGGGCCCGGTGCATACGACGAGTCAAACGGCTCGACCGTCCAGGTCACCTGGTGGCGGGCGAACCCGAGCTTGGCGGCGATGGCGTAGGCCACGGCGCTTTCGAAGCCCTTGCCGTTGCTCGGCTTGTTGCTCTCGAAATATGGCGGATAGGCGGGAGAGTCGGTGGCCACTGTGAGGTGACCCCGGTTGTGGAGGGGCAGTGTGGCGGGGGTACAGGATTTCGCCGACGCCTTGCGCTTGGACGCCGACTTCGTCGGAGTTCCGCATGCGCTCAGCATGACGCCGGCGAGGGCGATCAGCATCAGCAGCACGCCGCGACGGACGGTGAGCACGCGCACAATCTACAGCGACACGGTTTCGCCGTTGACTGGCCGTCTCGGTCCCGCGTCGATTTGCCAGACTCTCGGACCGGCTGCCGGCGTGGCAACGGTGTCAGCCTCGCGAAAACGATGAGGAACGGAGGCTCGTGATGGCCCGCGCGGTGAGGTTTGACAACTACGGCGGAGTCGACGTCCTCAAGGTCGTCGAGGTCGAGCGCCCCACCCCAGGCCCCGGCCAGGCGCTTGTCCGCGTGAAGGCCGCGGGCCTCAACCCGGGTGAAGCTTCGATCCGCCGGGGCCTCATGCATGAGCGGTGGCCGGCCACGTTCCCTTCGGGGCAGGGCAGCGACCTCGCCGGCGTCGTCGAGGAGACCGGCGAGGGGGTCGACAACGTCAAGGTCGGCGACGAGGTCATCGGCTTCACCGACCTGCGCGCCAGTCATGCCGAGTTCGTGGCCGTCGACGCCGAAAACCTGACCCCGCGCCCCGCGAACGTGTCCTGGGAGGCTGCCGGGGCGCTGTTCGTCGCCGGCGTCACCGCGTACGCCGCGGTCCGCGCGGTGGGGGCCGGACCGGACGACACGGTCGTGGTCTCCGGCGCCGCGGGCGGAGTCGGCTCGCTCGCGGTGCAGCTCACGCGTAATGCCGGTGCGACGGTGATCGGGCTGGCCAGCGAGCGCAATCACGAATGGCTGTCAGATCACGGCGTTATCCCCGTCACGTATGGCGAGGGGGTGCAGGAGCGGATCCGCACGGCCGCCCGCGGAAAGATCGATGCGTTCATCGACACCTTCGGCGGGGGGTATGTCGAACTGGCTGTGGCCCTCGGCGTGAGGCCGGACCGGATCGACACGATCATCGACTTCGCCGCGGCCGAGCGGTACGGGGCCAAGACCGACGGCAACGCGGCCGCCGCCAGCGCCGCCACGCTCTCCGAGCTGGCCAAGCTGATCGAGGCTGGCCGGCTCGAGGTGCCGATCGCGGCGGTCTTCCCGCTGACCGAGGTCCAGGATGCCTTTCGCCAGCTCGAGCAACGCCATACGCGCGGGAAGATCGTCCTGGTGCCCTGAAGCGCGTCAGGCGTCCATCGTGGCCGCCGGAGCCGGACGGCCCGTGCGGGGGCGTGGGCCTGACGCGAGATGCCGCCGAGCTCGACGCATTCGGGGTCGAGGTGCTGCGCCAGCCGTACATGCCGTGGGGCGAGCGGATCGCCTTCGTGCGAGATCCGGAGGGCAACGTGGTGGCGCTGGCGATGCCGGGGTTAGAGCAACGGGTTTAGTCGATCAGCCGGCGCTCGAGGCGCCAGATGGCCAGCCGCCACATCACCAGCGCGAAGGCCACCAGCACTGCGGTGTGCTCGAGGTCGATCGCGGCGATCGTCCCCAGCGAGACATCGCGCACCAGCGCGACGCAGTGGTAGAGCGGGTTGAACTGGGCGACCGTGCGCAAGCCGTGCGGCAGGGCTGAGATCGGAAAGAAGGTGCCGGCGACCAGGAACATCGGGGTCAGCACCGCACTGGTCACGTAGTTGAAGTTGTCGATCGTCTTGGCCACCGCTGCGATCACCACCCCGAAGGCGGCGAAGCCAAAACCGGTTATGAACCCGATCAACGGCACCAGCAACATGCCCGGCGCGGGCTGGAGCCCGAACGCGATCGCCACGATCAGCGGCGCCAGACCGTATACGCCGGCCCGCAGTGAGATCCACAGGATCTCGGCGGTGACCAGCTCCTCGACGTCGACGGGCGCGGCCAGCAGGGCGTCGTAGGTGCGCTGGAACTGCCAGCGGATGAAGGTATTGAACATCCCCGGGAACGCGGAGGAGAACAGCACCGCGGTGGCGACCACGCCGGTGCCTACGTATTCGACGTAACGCACGTGTCCGACGTGCGAAACGAGCGAGCCGAACCCCAGCCCGAATGCGAGCAGGTAGATGGTCGGCTGCACGATCGAAGAGAAGGTCGTCGCCTTCCAGTAGCGGCGAAACAGCACGATGTCCCGCGTCATCACGCCGGCCAGGGCGGCCGGCTCGAGGCGATGCATCCGCGGCGCCGTGGCTGCGGCACCGGCTTGATCGCCGGCCTGCACGGTCACACCGTTGCCGCGGCGGTCGCTCATTCGATCTCCTGCCCGGTCAGCGCAACGAAGGCGTCCTCCAGGTTGGCCGGCCGGCGCACTCCTTCCGGAGCCTCCCCGTTCAGCTCCTCGGCTCCGAGCAGGGCGACCGCCGGCCCGCTGCGGCGATGAGACCAGCCCCGCGCGGCGGCCAGCGTCTCGATCTCGCTCAGCCGGGCCGGTGACCCGTAGACCTCGAGCACCTCGCGCCCGGCGTGGGCAGTGATCAGCTCGGCCGGCGTGCCCTGCGCGATGATCCGGCCGGCCGACATCACCGCGACCGTGTCGGCCAGCCGTTCGGCCTCTTCGATGTAGTGGGTCGACATCAGCACCGTCACCCCGTCGGCCCGGAGCCCGTCGATGAGCGACCACAGTTCCTGACGCACCTGAGGATCGAGACCGACCGTAGGCTCGTCGAGCAGCACCAGCTGCGGTCGGTGGATCAGACCGCGGGCGACCAGCAGACGGCGGCGCATCCCGCCGGAGAGCTCGCGGACGATCGTGTCGGCCCGGACGCCGAGGTTGGCGATCTCAAGCGCCCTCTGGACCGCGTCCGGGCGCTGCGCCCGTGGCACGCGGTACAGACGGGCGAACACCCCGAGGATCTGCCGGCAGGTGAGCTCGACGTCGAGGTTGTCGAGCTGTGGCACCACGCCCATGGCCATGCGGGCCTGCTTCGAGGCGGCCGGCAGCTCGAATCCGAGCACCTCGATGGCCCCCTCGTCGGCCAGCGTCTGCGCCGTGAGCATCCGCATCGTGGTCGACTTTCCCGCGCCGTTCGGTCCGAGCAGCCCGAAGCACACCCCGGCCGGAACGGCGAGGTCCAGGCCGTTGACCGCGGTGATCTCACCGTAACGTTTGACCACACCGCGCAGTTCGATCGCTGGGGACAGACCGGGCACACCAGCGAGGTTACGAAATCTGCGCGCTCTTGCCCGGCCGAACCCGGGGGTGGCTGACGGGGTCGGAGTTCGGCGGGAGCTCGCACGGCCCGAAGCGGCGGATCGCTGACAAGGTCAGAGATCCGCCCTTCGGAGCCGGCCCGGCGTGGCCTTCGGCTGCCTCAGGCCGCCTTGGCCATGCCGTGCGGGTCGATCACGAACTTTGTGGCCGCACCGGCGTCGAACTTCTCATAGCCGTCCGGGGCATCGTCAAGCCGGATCACCGTCGCGTTGACGGCCTTCGCGATCTGGCAGCGGTCGTTGAGGATCGCCGTCATCAGCTCCCGGTGGTATTTCATCACCGGCGCCTGCCCGGTCACGAAGCTCAGCGACTTCGCCCAGCCGGTGCCCAGGCTCAACGACAGCGAGCCCTGCTTGGCCTCTTCGCTCTGGGCTCCGGGATCCGAGGTCACGTAGAGACCCGGGATGCCAAGACGGCCGGCGGCCCGCGTGACCTCCATCAGCGAGTTGAGCACCACCGCGGGCTGCTCCTCTCCACCGTGACCCTTGGCCTCGAAGCCGACGGCATCGACACCGCAGTCGACCTCGGGCACGCCCAGGATCTGCTCGATCTGGTCGGGAAGCGGCGTGTCCGATGAGACGTCGATCGTCTCGCACCCGAACGACCGCGCCTGCTCGAGCCGCTCCGGGATTGAATCGCCCACGATGACCACCGCCGCCCCGAGCAGTTGCGCGGCGTGCGCGGCGGCGAGCCCGACCGGACCCGCGCCTGCGACGTAGACGGTCGAGCCGGTGCCGACTCCAGCGGACACGCAGCCGTGGTATCCGGTGGGGAAGATGTCGGACAGCATCGTCAGATCCAGGATCTTCTCCATCGCCTGGTCGCGGTCGGGGAACTTGAGCAGGTTCCAGTCGGCGTAGGGGACCATCACGTACTCGGCCTGGCCGCCGACCCAGCCGCCCATGTCCACATATCCGTAGGCGCCACCGGGCTGTGCCGGGTTGACGTTCAGGCACACGCCGGTGTTGCGTTCCTTGCAGTTGCGGCAGCGTCCGCAGGAGATGTTGAACGGCGCTGAGACGAGATCACCGACCTGGATGAACTCCACGCCTGGGCCGGTCTCCACCACCTCACCGGTGATCTCGTGACCGAGAATCAGGCCTTCAGGCGCGGCCGTGCGCCCACGGACCATGTGCTGGTCAGAGCCGCAGATGTTGGTCGTGACGAGCTTGAGGATCGCTCCGTGGGGCAGCTTGCGTCCAACGCTTTCACTGGGAACTCCGGGGCCATCCTTGATCTCCCACGCCGGGTAATCAATGTTCTGGACCTCGACCTTGCCCTTGCCGAGGTATGCCAAGCCGCGGTTGTCAGCCATTGGCCCGGCTCCCGACCTCGAACCTGCGTGCCTCCGGGGTGGTGTCCGGCATCTCGGACCGCCTTTCGATCGGTTGCTACCTACTCTCAGTAGTCGGCGTTCGAGCCTGATCCCAAACACACCGCGGAGGCTCGGGGGTCAGAGATCAATCCGGACGGCTGGTGCGCTCTGTCCGCACGCGGTCACCGGTCAAGCCGGCGCTCATAGGTCTGGCCGATCAGGTCGACGCCGAAGCTGTGGTGGGGCTCCTCGCCGGTCAGCGTGAATCCTCGGGAGAGATAGATCCTGCGGGCGGCGGTGAGCGGATGGTTGGTCCACAGCCGCATTCGCTCGTAGCCGGCCTGGCGTGCGAACTCGAGCGCCCGGTCCACGAGCTGGACTCCCAGCCCATGCCCGCGGGCGTCAGGGGACACGAGCAGGAGCCGCAGCTTGGCCGTCGTTTCGAGCTCACCCGCGTCCGCGTCCGGGACGCAGAACACGCAGCCCGCCCGTGTGCCATCGAGCTCGGCGATCCACGCCGCCTGGCGCTCCCCACCGCCCTCGCGGGCATAGTCGGCGACGATCTGCGCCACGAGAGCTTCGAACGTCGCATCCCACCCGAACTCGGTCGCGTAGATCTCGCCGTGGGCCACCACCACCCAGCCCAGATCGCCGGGCAGGCCCAACGGCCTGATCGTGACACGACCGGAGCTCTGCACTGTCTCTTCCACGCGAATGACTGAAACGATCGTTTCAGTACGCTACCAGAGATGCCTCCGGTGGTCCCCCCGATCTCAGCGCGGCGCGACGAGCTGCTCGAGCGCGCCTACACCTACGTCCTGGACCGGGGTTTGGTTGACCTCTCGCTCCGGCCACTGGCGGCGGCGGTCGGCTCCAGCCCACGCGTGCTCCTGTTCCTGTTCGGGAGCAAGGACGAGCTCGTCCGAGCGCTGCTGGCCCGCGCTCGAGACGACGAGCTGGTGATGCTGGAGCAGATCCGCGCCGAAGGCCGGGGCCGATTCGACCTGGCGGAGACCGCCAACGCGATCTGGCGCTGGCTTGCCGCCGAGGAGCACCGCAACCTGCTCCGTGTGTGGGTCGAGAGCTACGCGAAATCCCTGATCGACCCCGACGGCCCGTGGGCGGGCTTCGCCCGGAGCACGGTGGACGACTGGCTGGCTCTGCTGGCGCAGGCACAGCCCGCCCCGTCGCGCCAGACCAGAGCGCTCACGGCACAGCGGACGCTGATTCTGGCCGGCCTGCGCGGAGCCCTGCTGGACCTCCTGGCCACCGGCGATGCCGATCGCACGACGCGGGCGGTGCAGGAGCTGATCCGGGTCGGGGCCTGATCGGGGAATCGCCGCCAGGCGATTCCCTCAAGCCAATTGCCCTTTGGGCAATTGGCCATCGTTGACCCGGGTCGGGGCCTGATCGGGGAATCGCCGCCAGGCGATTCCCTCAAGCCAATTGCCCTTTGGGCAATTGGCCATCGTTGACCCGGGTCGGGGCCTGATCGGGGAATCGCCGCCAGGCGATTCCCTCAAGCCAATTGCCCTTTGGGCAATTGGCCATCGTCACTGGCGTAGAAGCTGCGGTCGCGGCCCGCGTCCTTGGCCGCGTACAGACCCCGATCGGCGGCGGCCATCAGTTCCCGCGCATCGAGGATTCCGGCGGTGGAGACCGCGACCCCGGTCGAAACCGTGATGCCCTCCGGCACCAGGTCGCGCATCCGGCTCGCGGTCTCGCTGCGCAGGCGCTCAGCCGTGATGACCGCCGCGCTTCGGTCGGTGTCAGGCAGGACGACGCAGAACTCCTCGCCCCCGAGCCGCATCGGGACATCGGCGTCCCGGGTGAGCTCGCGCAAGAGCTCCCCGAAGCGCCGGAGCACGCGATCGCCGACGTCGTGTCCGTAGCGATCGTTGACGCGCTTGAAGTGGTCCAGGTCGCATACCAGCAGTGCCACGTTCACGTGCTGCGTCAGGAGCTCGGGAAGCCCGCGGCGGTTTCGCACGCCGGTGAGTGGGTCGTGGGTGGCGAGATGGTTGAGCCGGTCGCGGTGCTCGATCGAGAGCAGCGCTCCCGACGCCTGGTCGACGAGCAGGCGAACGGCGCGACGTCGATCGTCGCTCGGCAGCAGGCGGTCCACCGGATCCTCGATCACCACCAGTCCGCTGATCGAATCCTCCTCGCCCCGGCACGGCACCACCAGGCAGTCGCCGCTCCAGGCGGCCGGCCCGCGCCCGTTGCGTCGCGACCGCGGGTGCCCGCCCCGCGTCGGGCCGAACAGCTGCTCGGCCGACAGCAGCCAGCAGCCGGCGTACTTGGTCTCCCCGGCCAGGTATCGCTCCACCTGCTCGAGCCCGAGCGTGTCGGACAGCCGGGCGGTCACCTCCCACCCGCGTGTGAGGCAGAGCTCCAGCGTCTCACCGGCCACGGTGCGATACATGGCCACCCGTTCAAAGCCCAGGTGGGGCACGATCGTGTCGGCCACCGCCGCCAGCAGCTCGACGGCGGTCGAACAGGCCGACAGCGCCGGAGAGACCTCCAGCAGCTGCGAGAGCATCCGGTGATTCGCCGTCGCCCCCGCGTTCTTGCGCGCGCTCTCCAGGGCCTGTTCGGCGTGCGAGCAGATGCCTCTGAGCAGGCGCAGATCGGCGTCCTCGGGGCGGCGGCCGCTGACCGGCTCGTCCATCGACAGAAACCCGAGCGGCGCGCCCGACGTATCGGCGAGATGGACCAGCAGCCCATCTTCGGCGCGCCACGCGTCGGGGTCGTCGCTGTCAGGGATATCCGGCGTGTGCGTGTGATCCAGGTGTTCCCAGAACTGGGCTTCCTCGGTCACGAAGAAGACACCGGGGAGGCGCTGCTCGTGGTCCTCGAACAGGCGCTGCCAGACCTTGCTGGGCACCGTGCTTCCCTCCAGGTCAGCCCGGCTCTCGTCCGAGCCGAGCACCAGCACGACCTCGTAGTCGTCCCAGGCGGGCCGATAGATGTTGACCACCACGGCCGCGAACCCGGCGATCTCCCGCACCGTCTCGGCCACGGTGGCGAGCACCACGGGAAGCGGATCCTCACGCGCGCTGCGCGCCAATTGGACCAAAGCCTCCAACGGGGTCACTCCGTCGCTGCGCTGCGCTTGGACACCGGTCGCCATTTGTGATCTTGCTTATCGGCGGGAGCGGGTCACCTCAATAGGGTCCGGGTCCGATGTCGACAATTGCTTGCAGCGGACCGGCGCCAGCCGATCCCCCCAGTCCGGAGATTCGGCTCTGCCGAATCTCTCAAGGGGATCGGCGCCAGCCGATCCCCCTAATCGGCGCCAGCCGATCCCCCTAATCCTCTTCGGTCCAGTTGCGGCGATTGGGCGCCGCGCCCGTGAGCAGGTCCACGAGGTGCGTCCAGGGACGGGGTTTGACCCCGGGCTCGCGATCACGATAAGCCGGCGCCCCGCCGTGTGGCTCCGGCAGCGCCGCCGCCCCGTCCGCGTCGATCCGGAGGTCCACACCGCGCTCGTGCAGCGAGGCGATCTGGTCGGCCGCCACGAAGCGCCGGCCCCCGCCCGGCTGCGCGCCCATCACCAACCCGTGGAAGATGTCCTCCGCCGGAGCCGCGACGACGTGCTCGACGACGCCGACCTGCTCTCCGCCCGACGCGTATATCGGGACACCGTCCTCGAGCACCTGGTAGGCAACCGGAAGTCCCTCGTCCACGGTTCGCAGCGTAGCGCTGCGCGCGCATAGCCGCCGCTCCTTCGATCGGCCCGGGAATGTCGCTGCACGGCCGCGCAAATAGATAGGGTCTACGCGACCGCACGGCGGACCGGTAGGAGGATCAGCTCGATGGCAGATGTGATCGTAGTCGGCACCGATGGCTCGGACACGGCGAAGCAGGCAGTGGCTGAGGCCGTCCGTCTCGCCAAGTCCCTTGGCGCGGAGATCCACGTCGTCTCGGCGTTCGAGCCGATGCGGGGCGCGCGGGTGACCGGAGCGCCGGAGGGCGCGGCCAAGGTCTGGGCGCCGCTGCCCGATGACCAGGTCGAGGCGATCCTCAGTGAAACCGCGACCGCGGTCAGGCTGGCCGAGCTCAGCGTCAAAACCCACGGGGTCCGCGAGGACCCCGCCGATGCCCTGATACACGTCGCGGACGAGGTCGGGGCGACGATGATCGTGGTGGGGAGCAAGGGCATGCACGGCGCCCGCCGGCTGGCGCTCGGCAACGTCCCCAACAAGGTCTCGCACCGGGCGCGCTGCAACGTCCTGATCGTCGCCACCGGCGACGCCGCCTGACCGTCGCCACCGGCGTCTGCTGCACCCGAGTCGCTGCCTGGCCCCCAGTAGGAGGGGAACGGATGGCATGACCTACGTGTCATCCGGTCCCAGGCCCCTGCTAAACTGCTTGCCAGCAAGCAAGTATTTATCGCCCCCCCCACCCGCACCCGTCCTGATCCCTTTGGCCAGCCCATCTCCGTCGCTCGCAGTCGACATCGCCTCCCGCCTACGGGTCGCCACGGGACGGCTCTCCCGCCGCCTGCGCAACACCGAGGCGGGCTCCGCGGCCGGCCTCACGCCGACTCGGATCTCAGTGCTGCTGACGGTGGTCCGGGACGGTCCCATCCGCCTCTCGCAGCTCGCCGACACGGAGAGCCTCAACCCGACGATGCTCTCGCGCGTGATCTCCGACCTCGTCGAGGCGGGGTTGCTCGCCCGGGCCAGCGACGACGGCGATCGTCGGGCCGCGTGGGTGCAGTGCACCCCGGCCGGCCGGCGGCTGGCCGAGCGGATGCGCCGTGAACGGACGGACGCGCTGAACGACGCGCTCGCGGGGCTCGCCGCCGAGGATCAGCGTCTGATCGAGCAGGCCCTCCCAGCCCTTGAGGAGCTCGCCGAGCGGCTCAGACACCGCCGCCCATGACGCGGGTCATTCACGCGGGCCGCGTCACCTTCGCCGCGCTCGCGGTGCCCAACTTCCGCCGCTACTACAGCGGCCAGTCGATCTCGATGATCGGCACCTGGATGCAGATGACAGCCCAGTCGTGGCTCGTGCTGACGCTGACGCACTCCAGTACGGCGCTGGGGATCGTCGTCGGGCTGCAGACCATTCCGGTGCTGCTGCTCGGGCCCTACGGCGGGGTGATCGCCGACCGGGTCGACAAGCGCAAGCTGATGATCGCGCTGCAGAGCGCGATGGCGGTGCAGGCACTGGCCCTGGGGCTGCTCACGGTGACCGGCCTGGTCACGGTTTGGGAGATCGGCGCGCTCGCCGCGCTGCTCGGGCTCAACAATGCGTTCGAGAATCCGGCCCGCCAGTCCTTCATGCTGGAGCTGGTCGGTCCCGAGCATCTGCGCAACGCGGTAAGCCTCAATTCCGTGCTGGTGAACCTGGCGCGCGCGGTCGGCCCCGCGGTCGCCGGGATCCTGATTGCGACCGTCGGCGACGGCGTCTGCTTCCTGGTCAACGCGGCCAGCTTCGTGGCCGTCGTGGCGTCGCTGCTGACGATGGACCGCCGGGCGCTCTCCCCCAGCCGGCCCGAGCCGCGGACGCCGGGCCAGCTGCGCGAGGGGTTGAAATATGTCCGCTCTACGCCAGCCCTGGCGGTGCCCCTGCTGATGATGGCGGTTGCCGGTTGTCTGACCTACGAGTTCCAGGTCTCGCTGCCGGTGATGGCCAGCCGCGGCTTGGACGCAGGCGCCACCGGCTTTGGCTTCATGACCGCGTCGATGGGAATCGGCGCCGTGGTCGGTGGTCTGTTCGTGGCCGCGCGCGGCAAGACCGGTCTGCGGCCGCTCGTGCTGGCGTCGTCGGGCTTTGCGGTGGCCCTGGCGCTGGCCACACTGGCACCGAGCCTCGCGATCGAGATGCTCGCGCTGGCCCTGGCCGGCGCGGCGAGCATCACGTTCATGGCGACGGGCAACTCCACCCTGCAGCTCAATGCAGCACCGGGCATGCGCGGCCGGGTGATGTCGCTGTGGTTCGTCGCCTTCCAGGGCTCCACGCCGATCGGCGGCCCGATCGTCGGCTGGACCATGGCGGCGGTCGGCCCCCGGGCCGGCCTCGGGCTCGGTGCCGTCACCGTGCTGCTGGTCGCGATCGGCGGGCTGGTGGCGATGCGACGCCTGCCGGGGACGCCGGCGCCGCTCGCCGGATCGGTGCTCGGCCGGGCCGTCCCCGGCGTGGCCAACAAGCTCACCTGAGCGGCACCCACTAGCCTGGACCCTGTCACGATGCTCGCCTCGCTCCTCGACACCGCGCTGGACCGGACCTTCGTGGGCTATTCGAAGCTCGGCTACGCCGTGCGCAGCCAGTCCTGGGATGCCGCCTCGCTTCCCCGCATGGATGGCAGGGCGGTGCTGATAACCGGGGCCACCTCCGGCCTCGGCCTCGCCGCGGCGGAGGGATTCGCCGAGCTCGGCGCAGACGTGTGGCTGCTCGCTCGTGACCGCGACCGAGGCGAGCGGGCGCGAGCGGCAGTCGCGGAGCACTGCACCGGAGGCGAAGCCCGGCTTGAGCTCTGCGATCTCGCCGAGCTGGACTCGGTGCGCGACTTCGCCCAGCGCTACCTTGCCGAGTCGCCGCAGCTCGCGGTGCTGGTCAACAACGCGGGTGTGCTGCCCGCCGAGCGCTCGCTTTCGGCCGACGGCATCGAGCTCACCTTCGCCGTCAACGTCGTTGCGCCGTTCCTACTCACCAAGCTGCTGCTCGGAGCGCTGCGCGCCGGCGCGCCGTCGCGGATCATCACCATCTCCTCGGGCGGCATGTACGCGCAGCGGCTAGCCGCCGGCGACCTCCAGTACGAGCGGGGTGAGTACAACGGCACCACCGCGTACGCGCGCTCCAAGCGAGCCGAGGTGGTGCTCACCGAGATGTGGGCGCAGCGCCTCCGTGACAGCGGCGTCGTGGTGCACGCGATGCACCCAGGCTGGGCCGACACCCCGGGCGTGCGCTCATCGCTACCGCGCTTCTCGAGGACGCTGGGGCCGCTGTTGCGATCTCCCGAGCAGGGCGCCGACACGATCGTGTGGCTGGGAGCGGCCTCCGAACCCGCTCACAGCTCCGGCCGGTTCTGGCATGACCGCCGGCCGCGTCCGGTCCACCTGCTCCCGCGCACCCGGGAGAGCCCCGCCGACCGCGAGCGACTGTGGCGTGAATGCGAACGTCTCAGCGGGACGCGGACAGGCGCCTGAGCCTTTCTCATCCGGACGTGTCGATTTCGCGCCGCGCCGTTCGACGCCCGTGTGTAGACGGACCGGCACACACCGAAAGGAGACTGGCATGAGAAGGATCGTGGTTTCCGAGTTCATTTCCCTGGACGGCGTAATTGAGGACCCCGGCGGTTCCGAGCACACCGAGCACGGTGGCTGGAGCTTTAAGTTCAGCGACCCGGAAGGAATGAAGTTCAAGCTTGACGAGGTCACAGCGGCCGAAGCCCTGCTTCTCGGCCGCGTCACCTATGAGGGCTTCGCCGCGGCGTGGCCGGGGATGAAGGACGACGTGGGCTTCGCGGAGAAGATGAACTCGATGCCGAAGTACGTCGTCTCGCGGACGCTGTCGCACGGAGACTGGAACAACACCACCGTGCTCTCCGGCGACGTCGCCGAGGAGGTCAGGGCGCTCAAGGCCCAGGACGGCGGGGAAATCCTCGTCAACGGCAGCGGGACCCTGATCCGGGAGCTGATCGCCCATGACCTGATCGATGAGTACCGGCTGATGGTCTTCCCGATCGTGCTCGGAACCGGCAAGCGACTGTTCGAGGACGCCCCCGGAGCCCCGGTCCTGAAGCTCTCAGACCTCAAGCGGCTCGGCTCGGGGACCCTGATCCTCACCTACGAACGCGACGCCTGACCGCCCGCTGGTCTGACCTCACCGGCGACCGCGAGCCTGGCGCGAGGGCGGCTCAGCTAGGCTCGCGGCCTTGCCGGCGCCGACGTTCGATCTGCAGAGCCACTCGGTTCACTCCGACGGTTCACTCGCCCCGACCGCGGTGGTGCAAGCCGCCGCCGCGGCGGGCGTCGAGTTGCTGGCGCTGAGCGATCACGACACCGCCGCCGGCGTGCCCGAGGCCGCCGAGGCCGCGGCAGCGGCGGGGATCGGCCTGGTGCCGGCGACCGAGATCACCTCGATCTACCAGGGCCAGCAGGACCTGCACGTCCTCGGGTACGTGATCGACCCGCTGGATCCGACGCTGATGCGCACGCTGGAGCATTCACGCTCAGACCGAGAGCGACGGGCCAACGCGATGGCCGCCGCGCTCAGGGAGCTCGGCTTCGACCTCGACGACGGGGCGCTCTCCGCGCGCGCCGATCAGGGCAAGTCGATCGGTCGCCCCCACCTGGCGCAGGCGGTGGTGAGCCAGCCGGCCAACCGCGAGCGACTGTCGGCCGAGGGGCTCCTGGATCCAACCGCTTTCCTGGTGGCGTACCTGATCGAGGGTCGTCCGGCGTTCAAGGAGCGCGAGGCGCCGTCGGTGGAGGAGGCGATCGAGCTGATCCATGGGGCGGGGGGACTCGCGGTGTGGGCGCACCCGTTCTGGGACATCAAGGCGCCCACCGAGGTGCTGGAGGCGATCGATCGCTTTCACGGGGCCGGGCTGGACGGAGTGGAGTCCTTCTACGTCAGCCACACGCAGGAGCAGACCCGACTGCTCGTCGACCGTTGCGCCGAGCTCGGGCTGCTCAGCACCGGCTCCTCGGACTATCACGGTCCCCAGCACCACACCTTCTCCAGGTTCCGCGCGTTTGAGACCTACGGACTCGCGCCCGCGCTCGGCCCGCTCGCGGGTTGAGGGCCGCCGCAGTCGTGGCCGGACGACCCCGACGGCCTTCAACCAGCGAGCTGAGGTGAGAGCGAGGGCGCGCGCCGCTCGGGTGGGCCTGACCGGTGGCGCCGGTCCAGGCCCACCCGCTCCGAGCCCTAGCCCGTCTTCGCCGTGCGGGCGATCACGTACGTCTGCTTCGGAGCCTGGATCACCGTCACGCGCTGACCCGCCTTCAGGTCTGCCAGCGTCGCCGTGTGCCGGTCATCGCGCACGCGAGCGCCGCTCGGGATCGTCAGCGTGACCGTCTTGTAGGTCGCCTGCTTGGTCCCTTCGGCAATCGTCAGCTTCTGCCCACTGACGGAATCGACCTTCCCACGGTCAAACGTGACCGTCACGAAGCCCTGCTGGCCGGCGACCACCAGATCGCCGTGGACGGCCCGCCGGGCCACGCGCCGCAGGCCGGCCGCGTGGGCACCACCCTGGTGAGCGGACTGACCGCCGCCGCTGTTGCTGGCTCCGGCGCTGGCGATCGCGCCCGCGCCGGCGCCGGCTCCGACGCAGCTCACCGCGACGAGCAGGACCCGGGAGTGTCTGCGAATCGATGGCATGTAGATGAATCCTCGCTTCGGGTTGACCTTCGCTGATGGAAGGACACTGTCGCTCCGGCCTGATAGCAACCGGTCAACGGAAGGTCAGCTGCGTGTAAAACCGTGCGCCGGTGCCGGCGACCCCGCTTACGATGTCGTTGAGATGCCGTCGACGATCATGGTGGTAGAAGACGAGCCGAACATCGGCACGTTGGTCCGCACCTACCTCCAGCGGGCCGGCTACGAGGTGCTGTGGGTTCGCACCGGGGAGGACGCGCTGACCGAGCTCCGCCGGCATCCCATCAAGCTGATCGTGCTTGACATCGGGCTGCCCGGGATCGACGGCTTCGAGGTCTGCCGGCGGATCGGAGGACAGGTCCCCGTGATCATGCTCACCGCCCGCGACGAGGAGCCCGATCGTGTCGCCGGGCTCGAGCTCGGGGCCGACGACTACGTCTCCAAGCCGTTTTCACCGCGTGAGCTGACCGCACGGGTGAAGGCGGTCCTGCGCCGCGCCGGCCGCGGACCGGGTGGGAGCGTGGGCGGCGACGTGCTCGCCCTGGGCCCGGTGATCCTCGCGCGCGGCGCCCGCGAGGTCCGGGTCGACGGAACTGAGGTGGAGCTCACCCAGCGCGAGTTCGACCTGCTCGAGTACCTGCTTCGCCACGAGGGCCAGGTCGTCACCCGTGACCAGCTGCTGGAGTCCGTCTGGGGCTTTCAGTCCCCCGGCGAGACCCGCACGGTCGAGGTGCACGTGGCGACACTCCGCAAGAAGCTGCGCCACCCCGAGCTGATCACGACCGTGCGGGGACTGGGATACAAAGCGAGCGCGTCAGCGTGACGGAGCCCACGGCGGGGGCACGAGCGTGACACTGCAGCGGCGCGTGCTCGGATACCTGGCGCTTGCCGCGATCGCCTCCTGCACGCTGACCTTCGGCGTGGCCGTGGTGCTGGTGCGCAACAAGATCGCCTCGCAGCGAATCTCCAGCCTGACCACGGAGGCCAACGTTCTCTCGCTCGTGGGCGGGGTGCCGGGTGCACTGTCGGCGGGCCAGCACGTGTACCGGCTGGGGAACGGATCGCCGAGGCGGGTGGGGCCGTTGGCTCGCCTCGCCGTGCTCGCGGCGATCCCAAGCTCGGGCAACAGCAGCGGGACGATCACGGTCCGTGGACGCCCGCTGCTGTACGTCGCCCGGACGACTCCGGCGGGCCGGATCGTCCTGATCCGCCTGGCCCGGCTGGCGTTCTCGGAGTGGCGGCCGTTCCTGGTCAGCCTGGCCCTGGCGGCGCTCGGCGGGATCCTGCTCGCGGTGCTGCTGTCCTATGGGCTGGCCCGCCGGCTGACCCGGCCGATCGGCGTGCTGGCCACCGCCACGCAGCGCGTGGCCGCGGGCGAAGCCGAGGTCGCGGTGCCGGTGGAGGGCGAAGACGAGCTCGCCGGCCTCGGCCGAGCCTTCAACGACATGTCGGCCGAGCTCTCGCGGGCGCGGGAATCCCAGCGCGGCTTCCTGGAGTCGGTCAGCCACGAGCTCAAGACCCCGCTGACGTCGATCCGCGGCTACGCCGAGGCGCTCGATGAAGGCGCCGTCTCCCCCACCGACGGAGGCCGTGTGATCGCCGCCGAGGCCGGGAGGCTGGAGCGGCTCGTCTTCGACCTGCTTGACCTGGCTCGCTTCGGCCGCGCGGACTTCGCGGTCCGCCACGAGCCGGTCGACCTCGCGGCGGTGGCCGCAACCGCCGTCGGGCGCCACCTTCCTCGCGCCCTCGAGCTCGGCGTCTCACTCTCGACCTCGGGCGCTGACGACCGCTTTGACGGCTCGTGGGGGGTCGGCGACGAGGACCGCCTGCTGCAGGCGACCTCGAACCTGATCGAGAACGCGCTGCGCCTGACCCCGGCCGGGGGTTCGGTCACGGTGGCCGCGGCGGCCGGCCTGATCGCCGTACGCGACACCGGGCCGGGCCTGGCCGAAGACGACGTGCCGCGCGCGTTCGAGCGCTTCTACCTCTACAACCGCTACCGCAGCGAGCGCGCCGTCGGCTCCGGCCTCGGGCTCGCGATCGTCAAGGAGCTGACCGCCGCGATGGGCGGCGGCGTGAGAGCCGCGAGCCTGCCCGGCGGTGGGGCCGAATTCACGCTCGAGCTGCCCGTTCCCTCGGCCGACGAGCTGCGCCCGGGCGAGCCGGGCGGCTACGCCGGCACGTTGCGTTCGGAGAGGTGAAGGCCGACCTTGCGCTTGACCCGCTGCAGCGCGTTGTCGACGGTCTTGCAGTCGCAGCTCAAGCGGCGCCCCACCTCCTCGTAGGAGTGCCCGTCCAGATACAGCGCCAGGACGCGTGATTCCAACTCGGACAACACAGTCGAGATGCAGGCCACCAGCGCCCGCAGCTCCTCGGACGAGATCACCTGGTTGACCGGATCGTGGACCGTGGAGCCCGGCAGCATCTCGTCGAGGGTCGGCTCGTTGTCGCCGCTGGAACCGGCCGGGGTGCTCGAGAACGACACGTACTGGTTCAGCGGCGTGTGCTTGTTGCGAGTCGCGGTCTTGACCGCGGTGATGATCTGGCGGGTGATGCACAGCTCGGCGAAGTTGCGGAAGCTCGATTCCCGGTCGGTCCGGTAGTCACGCACCGCCTTGTAGAGCCCCACGAGGCCCTCCTGGATGAGGTCGTCGGCGTCGCCGCCGGCGAGGAAGTACGACGACGCCTTGAGACGCACGAAACCGTAGTAGCGACGTACGATCTGGTCATAGGCCTCGGCGCGGCCTTGCTTGGCCAACGCGATCAGATATCCATCCTCAACCTTAGGTTGAGACTGAGAGTAAGCAGAGAGTCGAGCCACGACACGAACCTTTCCAGCTTCCATCACCCAGACGGAAGATCGAATTTCGTGGCGCGCTACCTCCCCTGGCGCCGCACCTGTATAGCCTTCCCAGAAAGCAGACCGAAAGCCTGACTCTCCTCACCCAAGCCCTCAAGCTCGAGTTGATCCTTATCCAGCGGCGCGAGCTTGACATAGCAACGCTCGTCTGTCAAGCGTCTTGCAAGTTTCGTTGCCGTTCGCGGCGAGCCGCGACGGCGAACAGCAGCACGGCTGCGGCGGCACTCACGCTGAGCGACTCCACCTGGCCGTGCAGGGGGATCGAGACCAGCGCATCGCAGGCACTCGCCACCCGCGGCCTGAGCCCCCGCCCCTCTGAGCCGACCACGATCACGGTGGGACCGTCGAAGTCGACCTCGGTGTACCGCGCCCGGCCGTCGGCATCGGCACCGTAACACCAGAAGCCCGCGCCTTTGGCGTCGGCCAGGAAGTCCGCGAGATTGCGCACCCTGGCGATGGGCAGGTGCTCGACCGCCCCCGCCGAGGCCTTGCACACCGCCGCGGTGACCTCGACCGAGCGCCGCTCGGGGAACACCAGACCGGCCGCGCCCGCACACTCGGCACTACGCGCGATCGCGCCGAAGTTCTGCGGGTCCTGGACCTGGTCCAGCGCGACGATCAGCGCCCGCGGCAGGGTCAGCAGACTCTCGCCCGGCACGTACCGAAACGGCGCCACCTCCGCGCAGACCCCCTGATGTGACGGCGATCCACAGAGCTGCTGGAGCTCGTCGGCCTCCGCCACCGCCATGATCTTCGTCTGGCCGGACAGCCACGGTTCCCGCCCGGCACTGCGGGTGGCCCAGATCCGCCGCACCGCGCGCGGTCCGCGCAACGCCTCGCGTACCGGGTTGCGCCCGTAGATGATCATCGCTCAGGGCCTCGCGGCAGGGGCCACCACTAGACCTGCACCGGCAGCAGCTCGGGACCGGCGGGTCCGTCACGAACCTCCCAGCCGAGCTGCTTGAGCTGCTCTCGCAGGCGATCCGCCGCCGCGTAGTCGCGCTCGGCGCGGGCGCGCTCGCGCGCGGCGAGCAGTTCGTGCGCCCGGGCCGGAGCCGTGGCCTCGTCGCGATCGAGCAGGTTGGCCAGCCCGAGCACGTCGAGCATCGCACGCAGATCCGCATCGCCGACTGTGCCGGACGGACTGCGGTTGGCGTTGCGGACCCACTCGAACACGACCCCGAGAGCCCGCGCGGTGTTGAAGTCGGCGGCCAGAGCGGCGAGGAACTGTTCCCGCAGGGCGGACGACCACGCCGGACTGGGACCGGCGATCAGACCCCGTCCCGCCTCGCGGATCCGGGCGCAGCGGGCTCGCGCCTCGATCAGACGCTCGTCGTCGAACTCCACCGGCTGGCGATAGTGCGCGCCGCAGAAGTACATCAGCAGCGCGTCGCGCCCGTAGCGCTCGAGCGCCTCGTGGAGCACGAACACGTTGCCGACCGACTTCGACATCTTGTCGCTGCCCAAGCGGATCATGCCGTTGTGCATCCACAGCCGGGTCAGAGGCCGGCCCCGGGCGGCGAACGTCTGCGCGGCCTCGTTCTCATGGTGGGGAAACAGGAGGTCGCTGCCCCCGCCGTGAAGCTCGAATCCCACCCCCAGCAGCTGTTCAGCCATCGCGGAGCACTCGATGTGCCAGCCCGGCCGGCCCGGGCCCCAGGGCGAATCCCAGCAGGTGTCCTCCTCCGGCTTGTGAGCCTTCCACAGGGCGAAGTCAAGCGGGTCACGCTTGCGTCCCGAACCCTCGTTACCCTCACCCTGATCCATTTGATCAACGATACGATGAGATAGTTCTCCGTAGTTCGGGTATGAACGAACCGAAAAGTAGACGTCACCGTCCACCGCGTACGCATGCCCGCCCTCAATCAGCCGCTCGATCAGCTCCACAATCGGTCCGATGGTCTCGCTGGCGAGCGGCTCGTGATCGGGACGTCCGAGGCCCAGCGCCTCGGTGTCGGCGACGTACGCTGCCGTCATCTCTCGTGCCAGAGCGGCGCTGTCGACGCCCGCCTGGCGGGCGGCGGTGTAGATCTTGTCGTTGATGTCGGTGATGTTCGCCACGAAATCGACCGCGTAGCCCTCGCGGACCAGAAATCGCTTGAGCAGCGAGAACACCACGAACGGCCGCGCGTTGCCGACGTGAATGCGTCCGTACACCGTCGGACCGCAGGCGTAGATTCGCACCGTGGAGTCGACCTCCGGCTCGAGCGGGAGGATCTCCCCCGTACGCGTGTCATGCAGAGAAACAGTGCGCAAGCTGCGGCAACCCTAGCGCCCGGCAGAGCGGCGATCGGAACCGGCAGCTAGGTTGCCCGCGGTGTCGGCGCTCACCACCCACACGGCCCGGATGGCCGCGGTCGAAGCCGCCTTCCGAACCCTTCCCGACCGTTACCTGGGCGCGGATGCGGGTTTCGACGCCACGTATCAGATCAAGCTCGGCGACCTCGGCCACACCTGGGAGGTCCGCTGCACCAGCCGTTCCGCCCGGGTGTGCAAGGGCGCCAGCCGTCGCGTCCCCGACGTCACGATCTCCACCGGCGCCGACACGTGGCTGGCGCTGCGCGAGGGGGCGTTCTCCGGCATCGAGGCGTTCGAGCGAAGGCTGCTGGCCGTCCGCGGCAACCTCGACTACGCGATCGCCTTCGAGGGCATGTTCAGGCTGCCCGGAGGCCGGCCTCCGTTGCTCCAGATCCACGACATCCCGGTCGGCCGCCACCGCATCTCCACCCTGACCATGGGCCACGGCCCCGACGTCCTGCTGCTGCACGGACTGGGCGGCACTCGGGCCTCGTTGTTCGAGACCGCCGCCGCGCTCAGCCAGCGCTACCGCGTCCACGCCCCTGACCTGCCCGGCTTCGGTTCGTCCAGCAAGCCCGCGCGGGGGTCCTACAACGCGGCTTGGTACGCAGAGATCCTGCTCGGGCTGATGGATCAGATGGGCATCGACCGCGCCCATCTGGTCGGCAACTCGATGGGCGGGCGGATCGCGATCGAGATGGCGATGATGGCGCCTGATCGCGTCCGGGCCCTGGCGCTGCTCTGCCCCGCCGTGGCGTGGGTCAAGCGTGGCTTTCACCCGCTGGTGCGGCTGCTGCGGCCCGAGTTCGGCCTGCTTCCCCACGGTTTCAGCCGCGGCGCCGTGGCAGCGCAGTTCTGGAGCATGTTCTACGACCGTGATCCGATCGACCCAGAAGTCGCCGACCTCATGGTCGATGAGTTTCGCCGCATCTACCACTCGGCCGGCGCTCGTTACGCGTTTCTCTCCTCGGCGCGCAACATCTATCTCGAGGCGCCGTTCGGTCGCCATGGCTTCTATCCGCGGCTCGCCCAGCTGCGCACACCGGCGCTGTTCGTATGGGGCACGCACGACCGGCTGATTCCGCCCGGCTTCAGCCGTCATGTCCGCGAATGGCTTCCGAGCGCCGAGCAGGTCACGCTGGAGAACTGCGGCCACGTTCCGCAGGTGGAGTGTCCCGAGGCGACCAACGAATTGCTGACAAGCTTCTTCGCCCGCGTCGAGGCCGTCGAAGGCCCGCCGGGCCGCCAGGCGCTCGACGCCGCCGCCTGAGCCCAGTCGCCTAGTATCTGTCCGGACAATGGCCGTCGCCGACAAAGCGAGCAGCAACGGTCACATCGTGGAGGATGCCTCGGGCCGGGACTCCGATTCCAGCGACGGCTCCGGCGGGTCGCTCGTCGGCCGGTTGCTCCGTCAGGTGGCGGAGCAGGCACAGCGCCGGATCCCGCGCGCCGACCTCGACGAGCGTGACCCCGACTTCATCCGCGAGCGACTGCCGCTGATGTGGTTGGCGGCGAGCCTGTGGTATCGCGGCGAGGTGCGCGGGCTCGGCAACATCCCCGATGAGGGTCCCGTGCTGCTCGTCGGCAACCACTCGGGCGGCAACATGACACCGGACACGGTGGTGTTCACGCTCGCCTTCAACACCTACTTCGGTGTCGAGCGCGCCTTCTATCAGCTGGCCCACAATCTGGTCCTGTCGATGCCCGGGCTGGGGATGCTGCGGAAGTTCGGCACCGTCGCCGCGTCGCCGGCCAACGCGCGCCAGGCGCTGCGGTCGGGCGCCGCGCTGCTCGTCTACCCCGGCGGCGACTACGAGGTCCACCGCCCCAGCTGGGAGCGCAACCGGGTCGACTTCGACGGCCGCAAGGGGTTCCT
Source organism: uncultured Solirubrobacterales bacterium (assembly GCA_963792735.1). Taxonomy (GTDB): domain Bacteria; phylum Actinomycetota; class Thermoleophilia; order Solirubrobacterales; family Solirubrobacteraceae; genus Palsa-465. Next base: position 561,758 of record CAWBXK010000004.1, read on the forward strand.
CCGCCTCGCGCTGCAGGAGCACGTCCCGATCGTTCCGGTGGTCGCCATCGGCGGCCAGGAGACGGCCCTGTTTCTGTCCCGCGGGGAACGTCTGGCCAGGCTGCTGGCGCTCGACCGGCTGTTTCGGCTCAAGGTGCTCCCGATCTCGATCGGACTGCCGTGGCTGCTCAACGTCGGGGACATGCTCGGGCACATCCCGCTGCCGGCCAAGATCACGATCGAGACGCTCCCGCCGATCGACCTGCGTGCCGAGTTCGGCCCTGAGCCCGACCTCGACGCCGTCTACGACCATCTGGTCGGCCGCATGCAGGACACCCTTGAGGCCCTGGCCGCCGAACGGCGCTTCCCGGTCATCGGATGATGACCGGGGGAGCCGAGTCCACGACGGTCGGGAGGACTGCCCGATGAGAGCCAGCGCCTCCACCGTCGTTTCGGCGCCGATCGAGTCCGTCTGGGAGATCGTCTCGGACCCGTTGCGCGCGCTGAGCTTCATGTCCGGGGTGACCCGCTGGGAGGTGGTCAGCGAGCAGCCGACCGGTCTCGGCGCCCGCTACCGGATGCTCTTGCGCGTCGGCTCGGCCGAGGTCGGCGGTCTGATCGAGATCGTCGAATGGGATCCGCCGCGCGAGCTGGCCTGGACGTCGGTGACCGGGGTGGACCAGCGCGGCCGCTGGCGCCTGCGTGCCGCGTCCGGCGGACGTACCCGGGTCGAGATCCGGCTCGCCTACGGCGTGGCCGGGTCCGGAATCGGCGGCTGGCTGGCGGAGCGGGTGGCCGCCCCCGTGGTCGGCAATCACCTGCAGTCGAGCGTCAGACAGCTCGCGCGGCTGGTCGAGCACGAGCGGCTGCGGGACCTGGCCGCCCAGCGGCGGGCGGCCAAGGCGGGCTAGCCGCGGGACCTGGCGCTGGGGTGCGAGCCCTGGGACCGGCCCAGGCAGGGCAGCCCGCGCCGCCAGATCAGCGCGCCACCAGACCGTCCAGTACCAACCGGAGCACACCGTCCCGAGCGCGCCCGGCGCTCCAGCCGTGGCTCGAGCGCAGGTGACGGTAGGTGTGAGCAACGGCGTTGAACAGGACGGTCGCGGTCTCCCGCGGGTCGACGACGGCCAGCGACCCATCAGCGGCCCCGTCACGCAGCAGCCGCTCCAGCGGTTCCACGAACACCTCGCGCGTCAGCGCCGATGGTCCCGGCTCGTGAAAGATCTCGGCCCGCGCGGGCTCCGACAGCGCCTCCAGGGTGGCCAGGTTTCGCTCGGCCAGCTCGCATTGGATCTCAAGCGCGAGACCCAGCCGCTCCCGCGCCGTGCCGGCGGCCACCAGGGCCTGCCACATCGCCTCACGATGCTCGGATTCCAGGCGCTCCGCCACGGCGCGCAGGATGTCCCGTTTGGAGACCCCCCGGCGGTGAAGGGTCATCCGCGAGATCCCGGCTGCGGCCGAGATCCGCTCGAGCGTCGCCGCCGCCAGGCCGTCCTGGGCCAGCACATGGCGGGCCGCGTCGACGATGTGCGGCGGGACCCGGCCCGGATCGCTCACGCCGGCCGCCTGCGGCTGGACCTCCGCCGGATCGCTCACGCCGGCCGCTGCGCCCGGAAGCGCAGCGAGCGTTCGCTGCAGTCGACCTCGGTCGCGATCAGGCCGGCCGCCCCGAGCCGGCTCGGTAGCGTTGCCGGGTCGATCAGCGCCAGCGAATCGCCGATGTGGATGAGGCGGAACACCCGGCCCACGCCCAGGCTGTCGGTGCCCGCGAACACCCCACCGGGCCGCAGCACCCGGGCCACCTCGGCGAACGCCCGATCCTGCAGCGGCGACGGGTCGAGGTGGTGCAGCATCGTGAAGCAGACCACGCTGGTGAACTGCGCGTCTGGATAGGGCATCGCCGTGGCGTCTCCCTGAGTCACCTCAACCGTGTTGCCGAGCGCGGCGCGCAGCTTCCGGCAGTAGCCCTGGTCGAGCTCGAGCACGCTCAGCCGGGTGGCTCGCCGCGCCAGCAGCCGCGTGGTGGCACCGAACCCGGGTCCGATCTCAAGCGTGTGGTCGCCCAGCGCGACGCCGTCCAGCCCCCACGGGATCAGGTCCGTTTCGACCCGCCGGGCCCACCGCGCCGAACCGCAGATCAGATCGTGGGCCCGATTCATTGTTACATGAGCATAACAGAATGATACGTCGCTGTATCGTGCAACCAGCACGCACATCGAGGAACCGCTCGGCCCTGACCAACTAGCCCTGGCCGCTGCCGGGCGCCACCGTCGCTGGGACATTTGAGAAGCAGCTGGGAAGCGGCGGCTTCATCGCCCCAACGAACATGGCGACCTTCCCATCGGGAAGCTGCTCAGCGGCGAGCACTCCCGCATCCCCCGGGGCGAGATTCTTGCGGCCCGGGCTGATCGTCAGCGTTTCGCTCGTCGTCGCCCCGGGATAATCGACGGGGCCGGGAGTCGCACAGTTTGCCTGAACCGGAATGACCGTCTCGTCGATCCCCATCTGAGCGAACCGGGCGTTCAGCGCCGGGATTGCCGTGGTCAGATCATGGATCGTCACCGTCACGCTCCCATCCGCGTTGCTGGTCAACGCATACGCCGGCGGCGTGCTTGTCGTCGCACTCAACACAAGCGCCACGGCAAGAGTCGCCACAGCCACCGCAGCCGCGCCGGCGGTCATGATCACGGGCCGCGCGCGGCCTTTGCTGGCCGGAGATCTCAAGACCACGCGGTCAGCATGGTGCTCCTCGACCAGATGGGCCCAAAGGTCCTCATCAAACGTTCCCATCAGTCCCTTCCTTTCGGAGTCGACTCCGCGCCCGGAACAGCCGGACCCGCAGGGCACCCGGAGATACGTCCAAAGCCCGAGCGGCCTCTTTCGGCGTCAGCCCGACAAGGTCGACCAGCTCGATCGCAGCCCGTTCCACCTCGGGCAGCCGCCCGGCCCGCTCCAACAGCTCGCGCCCGAGGCGCTGGCCGTCGATGCGCTCGGCCAAATCCTCGATCGCATCGTCCTCGAGCGTCATTTGGCCGCCGAGGCGATCAACCAGCTGCTGAGTCCCCGCCAAGCCCGCGCAGTGACGCGCATATACGGCTCGCGCGATCGCGATCAACCACGCCCGCGGGCTGCCCCGGCCCTGGAAGGTGTGCGCGGACCCGATCGCCTCCACGAACGTCTGCGACGTCAAGTCGGCCACGATCTGCGGCTCGGTGCACCGCCGCGCGAAGAACCCGGCCACCGCCGCCACGTTCTCGCGATACACCACCCCGAACTCCAAGCCGGAAGCACCGACCCCCAGGGTGACCGGCCGATCAGTCTTCGATGGGCTCACATCCGTTAAGTGGACAGATCAAGCAGACGCGTTACACATTCTGGCGGGACGGCCCGGGACCGGCGCGAGGCAGCCCGGATGGGCCACACGCAGTCCTCGACCCGCCAAACTGAGGATCCGGTCGTCGTCATCCCGATTCGATTGGTCTTTCTGCGACATCTGTCGATCTTGGTTGGGCCCGTTCGTAGTGGGGTGAAGGCGGGAAGTGCCCGCCGCTTACGAGGAGGATCACCATGACGCAGTACCTTCTGTCCGCCCACTCCGTCGAGGGCGAGGCTCGCGAGCCGATGAACGACGAGATGATGCAGGTCATGGCGGGCGTGCACGCCCTGGAGGAGGAGATGAAGTCGGCCGGCGCGTGGGTCTTCGGGGGCCGTCTGCACGAGCCCGACACGGCAACCGTCGTGCGCGTTTCCGGCAGCGGCGAGATGCTGACGACCGACGGCCCGTTCGCGGAGTCCAAAGAGCACCTCGGTGGCTTCTACGTCGTCGAGGCCGAGGATCTCGACGCCGCGCTCTCGTGGGCGGCGAGGACGGCCGACTGCGTCAAGACGGCGATCGAGGTCCGCCCATTCTGGGATCAGCGCGAGGCCTGACGGCGTGCGGAGTGCCCATGCCGCAGGCAAGCTCGACGAGGCCGAGATCGGCCGGATCTTCCGCGAGGAGTCCGGCCGATCGGTGGCTTCCCTGATCAGTGTCTTCGGTGATGTCGACATCGCCGAGGACGCCGTGCAGGACGCGTTCGCGATCGCCTTGCGCAGATGGCCGGGTGGTGGCCTACCGCCGAACCCGGGCGGCTGGATCACGACCACCGCTCGCCACCAAGCCATCGACCGCCTTCGCCGCGAGTCGCGAGGACGGGAACTGCTGAGCCAGGCGGCGGTGCTCTCGCCCGGCAACGACGATGCCAACGTTCCCGAGGAGAAGGGGCCCGTGCCTGACGACCGGCTACGACTGGTCTTCACCTGCTGTCATCCGGCGCTCTCCACCGAAGCGCAGGTCGCGCTCACCCTCCGACTGCTCGGCGGCCTGTCGACCGAGGAGGTCGCGAGATCCTTCCTGGTGGCCGAGCCGACGATGGCGCAGCGTGTCGTGCGGGCCAAGCGCAAGATCAAGGTGGCCCGAATCCCCTACCGCGTGCCCGAGGATCACGAGCTGCCCGATCGCCTGCGCCCCGTCCTGACCATCGTCTATCTCATCCACAACGCCGGGCTGACCAGCCCAGCCGGACCGAGCCTCTGCGCAGAGGCGATCCGGCTGGCACGGATCCTGGCGACGCTCATGCCCGACGAGCCAGAAGTGGACGGCCTGCTGGCGCTGCTGCTCCTGACCGAGTCCCGGCGCGGGTCGCGAATCCGGCCCGACGGGTCGCTCGCGCTGCTCGGCGAGCAGGACCGCGGACAATGGGACCGGGCCATGATCGACGAGGGTCTAACCATCGTCCGCCGCTGCCTTCGCCGCAACCAACCCGGCGCGTATCAGGTCCAAGCCGCGATCAACGCCGTGCACGCGGACGCGGCGACCTTCGAGGAGACCGACTGGTCGCAAATCGTCGCCCTCTACGACCAGTTGCTCGAGCTCGCCCCAACCCCGGTCGTAGCCCTCAACCGCGCCATCGCCATCGGCGAGGTGCACGGACCCGCTGCAGCGCTGGCCCTGGTGGACGACCTGGACCTCGACACCTACCACCCCTTCCACGCGACCCGAGCCGACCTGCTTGGCCGCCTCGGCCGGACCAGCGAGGCCACAGCCGCCTACGAGCGCGCCGCCGCCATCGCGCCGACCGACGCCGAGCGTGAGTTCCTCAGACTCGGCGGCCGCGAGTCGCGCTGAATGGGTATGGCGTCAGGCCGCGCGCAGGCTGAACCGCACGCGCGTCCCGCGAGCCGAGTCCGCCAGCCAGATCTCGCCGCCATGGGCCTCGACGATGGCGCGTGAGACGGCCAGCCCGAGGCCCGCCCCATCGCCGGTGCGGGCGGCCTGGGTTCCGCCGCGGTAGAACGCCGTGAACACCCGGTCGCGCTCCTCGGGGGCGATGCCGTCGCCGTCGTCGGCGATCTCCACCTCGATCCCCATCTCCACCAGCTCGGCGCGTACGACCACGCTCCCATCGGCCGGGGTGTGACGGATGGCGTTCTGGATCAGGTTGAACAGCACCCGCTGGAGCTTCTCCGGGTTGGCGCGGGCCGGGCTGAGCTCATCCGGGATGCTCGCCATGACCGCCACGCCCTTGGCCTCCGCCTCCAGGCGCATCGCCTCCACGGTCTCGCCGACCAGTTCCCGCAGCGGTACCCGCTCCAGCGACCAGTTGATATCGCCCGCCTCGAGCCGGGAGAGCTCGAACAGGTCATCGATCAGCGCGCTCAGCGCGTCGATGTGCGTTCGCATCCGAGCGATGTAGGCGCGCCGGGCGTCGCCGGTCACGATGTCGTCGCCGACCGCTTCGGCCAGCAGCCGCAATGAGGTGATCGGCGTGCGGAGATCGTGCGAGACCGCCGCCACCAGGTCGCGCCGGACGGAATCCGACTGATCGCGGGCCGCCTCCTCGGCCTGCAGGTCGGCGATCATCGCGTTCGCGGCGAGTGCCAGCTCGGCCAGCTCGTCCCGCGCGGCGGTGGTGATCGAAACCTCACGCTGACCCCGGCCGACCGCCGCCAGCCCGTCGCGGATCGCGTTGACATCGCGCAGGATCCCGTTCGACACCAGCTTTGCGCCGAGCACCGCCAAGACTCCGGCGGCGACCACGATCGCGGCGACCAGGACGGCCTGATGGCCCGAGACGAACATCAGCAGCGAGACGACGACCAGCGCCACCAGCACGGGAGCCACGCCGATCGCGACGACGAGCGCGAACTGGCGCGAGAGCGACCCCGTGCCAGAGCGGACCCATGCGACGGTTCGGCGCGTGGGCCCGGCCATGGTCAGGCCGCCGCGAAGCGGTATCCGACGCCCCACACCGTCTCGATGTGGCGGGGCTGGGCCGGGTCGGGTTCGATCTTGGCCCGCAGGCGGCGGATATGCACGGTGACGGTCGAGGTGTCGGTGTAGAACGAGTACTGCCAGATCGCGTCCATGAGCTGGTTGCGTGAGAACACCTGGCCCGGGTGGCGGGCCAGGAACAGCAGCACGTCGAATTCACGCTGGGTCAGCTGGGCTTTCTCGCCGCGGACGAACACCCGGCGCGACGCCGGCTCGATCCTCAGGCCGTCGAGCTCCATCGCCGCTTCCCGGGCCGGCGTCACGTCGACCCGGCGCAGCACCGCGTCGACGCGCGCCACCAGCTCGGCCGGTGAGAACGGCTTGACGACATAGTCATCGGCGCCGAGGCGCAGGCCGATCACGCGGTCGGACTCCTCGCCCTTGGCGGTCAGCAGGATCAGGGCGATCCGGTCGCGAGCCGGTTCACGCAGGCGGCGCATCACCTCGAGGCCGTCGATGCCCGGAAGCATCAGGTCGAGCACTACGAGGTCAGGACGCTGCTCGGCGACCAGCTCGAGGGCCCGCGGGCCGTCCCACGCTACGCGCGTCCGATAGCCCGCCCGCTCCAGGTAGCGCGAGACGACCTCGGCGATCGTGGGCTCGTCGTCGACGACCAGCACAGAGCCCCGGACGTGATCCTCCATATCAGCGATTGTCGCAGTGTCTGGGCGCCCAGCCGCCTCCACGCGCCCGAGTTCATCGGCTGTTCACCACCGTGGCCACCGCGAGCGCGGCGATTCCCTCCTCGCGGCCCACGAACCCCATCCCCTCCCCCCGCGTCGCTTTGACGCTGACGTGACGCATCTCGAGTCCCAGCGCGTCGGCGAGTCTCGAGCGCATCTGGTCGCGGACGGGCGCCAGCTTGGGTCGCTCCAGCACGACGGTCGCGTCGACGTGGGCCACCGTGAAGCCCGCCGCGTCGATCAGGTCGCGGGTGGCGCGCAGCAGCTCGATCGAGTCAGCATCCCGGTAGCGGGCATCGGTGTCGGGAAAGTGCTGGCCGATGTCCCCCAGCGCGCAGGCGCCCAGGAGCGCGTCGATGATCGCGTGGGTGAGGACGTCCGCGTCGGAGTGTCCGTCCAGACCGCGATCGTGATCGAGCTCGATCCCGCCCAGCACCAGGCGACGCCCGTCGGTGAAGCGGTGGCAGTCGTACCCGATCCCAGCGCTCACGACCCGCCCTCCCCGAGCCGGAACCCGGCGCCCGGCTCCTCCGGCCGGAACCCGGCGCGCTCCGCGAGCAGGAACTCGGCGACCCGCAGATCCTCACGCGTGGTGATCTTCAGGTTGCCGGGGTCGGCGCCGACGATGCGCACGGTCCCGCCAATCCGCTCCACCAGCCACGCGTCGTCGGTGGCCAGCGCGAGCTCGTCGTCGGACGCAGCCAGTGCGCGCAGCAGCGCCGCGCGGCGGAAAACCTGGGGCGTCTGCACCGCCCACAGCCGAGCCCGGTCCAGTGTCCGGGTCACCGTCCGGCCGTCGTCGGACACCTCCTTGATCGTGTCGGACACCGGCGCTGCGGCGATCACCGCCTCCACGGGGTGACGCTCGATTTCACGCAGCGCCTGCTCGAACAGCTGGGGAGTGGCGAGGGGCCGCGCCGCGTCATGGACGATCACCGGATCGCCGTCCGCGCACGCGCGCAGCGCCGCCCGCACCGAGTGCGAACGCTGAGCGCCGCCCGCGACCGCGATCGTGCCCGGGGGGGCCGCGTCGAGCTGATCGGCCGGCAGCGCTATCACGATCTGGGCCACCGCCTCGACCGCCCGCAGCGCGGCGACGCTCCACTCGAGCATGGGGCGTCCGCCAACCGAGACGAGCGCCTTGGGCCGGCCGGACCCAAGGCGCTCGCCACGTCCCGCGGCCACGATCAGCGCGACCGCCATGCTCCGCTCACGCGGCCTTACTTGGCGGCGACGGCCACCTTGCCGTTGCCGTTGCGGTGGCCGTTGCCGTTGCCACCGGAGTCGATCAGCAGGCTGTAGAGGTGCTCCTCGACCTCCTGCTCGTCCATCTCGAGCGCGTACATCAGCTCCGACGCCAGAATCTTCTTGGCCCGCGTGTACATCTGCTTCTCGCCGGTCGACAGGCCCTTCTCGGCCTCCCGGATGGCTAGATTCCGGACGACCTCGGCGAGCTCGTAGATGTCGCCGGTCTTGATCTTGTCCCGGTTGTGCTTGAAGCGCCGATTCCAGTTCTTCGGCATCTCGGAACACTCGTCCTGGAGCAGTGCCAGCACCTTTTTGACGGTCTCCTCGTCGATCACCCGCCGCAGCCCCGCCAGCGCCGCGTTCTCGGTCGGAACCATCACGGTCATGTCGTTGTGGAGGATCTTGATGGTCAGGTACTCGCGGCTCTCACCGAGTACCTCCTTCATCTCCTTGCGCAGTACCCGGCCGGCCCCGTGATGCGGGTATACGACGCTGTCGCCGATCTCGAATTCGATATTGGCCGGCAGCTGGATCGGTTCAAGGTCATCCAGGTGCTCTTCCGTTAGCTCTGTGATGGTGTCCTCCTCTGTAATGGCGGGGCAGGGCACGTGGCCCGCTCGCGGATTGCGCTACGTCTGCAGGTAGCGATCAACCATGTTGATCTCCTGCTGTCGGCGAAGGCCCTCGCGGATGTCCTTCGCCCGGATCTCGCCAACGCCGTCGACAGTCTCCAGCTCGCCGTCTGACGCTGCGAGTAACTCCTCGAGTCCTCCGAACTCCGTCACGATCCGCTGGACAACGAGCCTGGGCAGCCTGGGTATGCGCCCCAATATGCGGAATCCGCGCGGCGATACGGGATAGTCGAGGGTATTGAGCTTGCGGTCATAGCCGAGCAGCTCGGCCAGTCGACCGAAGTCGAGTAGGTCCTGATGTGGAAGTCTCACCAGCTGGTCGAACACGGTGGCAAAACCATCGTCGGTGTCCTCGACCAGATAGTCGTGCACCAGCGCGGCCTTGTCGGCGGAGACGCCGACCATCGTCTCGTCGAGCTGCATCTCGATCAGGCGCCCCTCGGTGCCGAGCTCGACGATGTAACGCTCGATCTCCACGGCCATCCTCGTCACGAGCTCAACCCGCTGGAGCACGGTGAGCACGTCATGCAGCGTGACCCCGCCTTCGAACTCGAGCGCGGTAAGCCGCGTCGAGACCTGGTCGAGCCGGCTGCGGTACTTGTCGAGCGTGGCCAAGGCCTGGTTGGCCTTGGCCAGCACGACCGGGATGTCCTCCAGGATGTACTTGACGCCATCGACATACAGCGACACCACCTCGCGCCGCTCGGACACCGCGATCACGATCGCGTCGGTCTGCTTGGAGACCCGCTCGGCGGTCCGATGCCGTGTGCCGGTCTCCAGCGTGAGGATCGTCGGATCCGGAGTCAGCTGAACATTGACGTGGGCGATCTTGGTCGCGTTGGAGCTGAGCGCGATCGCCCCGTCCATCTTGGCCAGCTCGTAGAGGAGGGCCGGTGAGTAATCGACGTCGAGCTTGATTCCGCCGGAGAACAGGAAGCCGAGCTCGTCGGCGTCGCCGATCACGATCAGCCCTCCGGTGCGGGCGTCAACGATGTTGTCGATCCCCTCCCGCAGCGACGTCCCGGGCGCAACCATCTCAAGTGCCCTCATGATCCGAGACTCCTGTCGAGACTCGAGCTCCTCTTTGAGCTCTTCCCCGGAACGCGACGGCATCAAGGCGGATTTTAGCCGTTCTTCACCTGCTCGACCTTGCCGAGCGGCCCGGTCTCCCCCGGCGTCGGCACGCGCACGCGGTGCCGGCAACGTGCCGGGCTGATTCAGGCCGCCCGGACGCCCGCCGGCGCGCTCTCCAGCGCCGCCCGCACCGCACCCCTGATCGTCTTCTGGGAGTCCGGTTCCAGGACGGGCAGCAGGCCGAACTTGTGCGCTTCGGCGCGGCGGCGATCGGCGTGGGCGACGGTGCGAAGCTCGCCGGTCAGGCCGAGCTCGCCGAAGCAGGCCAGCGGACGCCCATCGGCGGTGGTGAGCGCCGCGCGCCGGGCCGCACTGGCCACCGCCAGCGCCACCGCGAGGTCGGCACCGGGCTCATCCACCCTGATCCCACCGACGACGTTGACGAACACATCGGCCGCGCCGAGGCCAATTCCCGCGTGGCGCGCCAGCACCGCCAGCACCAACGCGACCCGGTTGCGATCCAGTCCCGCCACCACGCGCCGCGGCGGGACCAGCTCCGAGGCGGTCACCAGTGCCTGGACCTCGACCAGCAGCGGCCGCGAGCCCTCCATCGCGCACAGCACCACGCTGCCCGCCGCGCGCGTGGCCTCCGCCAGGAACCGAGCCGACGCGTCGAGGACTTCGACCAGCCCATCGTCGCGCATCTCGAACACGCCCGCCTCGTTGGTGGAGCCGAACCGGTTCTTCACCGCGCGCACCGTCCGATAGGTCCGCTCACGCTCGCCCTCGAACTGCAACACGCAGTCGACCAGGTGCTCCAGCACGCGCGGGCCCGCCAGGGCGCCCTCCTTGGTGACGTGCCCGACCAGCAGCACCGCGGTCCGCAACTGCTTGGCCACGCGCATGATCTCGCCGGCGACTTCGCGAACCTGGGCAACCGACCCGGCGGCACTGGAAAGCTCGACGCTATGCAGCGTCTGCACCGAGTCGATCACGCACACCTCGGGTCGCTGCTGCTCGATCGTCGCCAGCACGGCATGCAGATCGGTCTCGGCGATCACCGGCACCGCCAGCGCGGCGCCGCCGGGCAGTCGCTGCGCCCGCAGCCGGATCTGGGCGGCCGACTCCTCAGCCGAGACATACAGGGTCCGCCGCCCGGCGGCACACAGGTTGGCCAGAGCCATCGTGGTGAGGGTGGACTTGCCGATTCCGGGCGCGCCGCCGATCAGAACCAACGACCCGGGGACGATGCCGCCGCCGAGCACGTTGTCGAGCTCGCCGATACCGGTGCTCAACCGCTCGTGGTCGGCGGCCTTCACCTCGCCGAGCAGGATCGGCTCGACAGCCAGCGAGGGGCCCCCACCACCGCCGGGGCCCGCACCGCCACCGGGGCCGCGCCGCACCGGGGCGGCGCGCGCGTGCTCGACGAGCGAGTTCCACTCGCCACAGCCCGGGCAGCGACCCGCCCAGCGGCCGGCCTCGTGGCCGCATTGCGAGCAGACGTACACGGAGGTGGATCTCGCCATCGTGCCCCGAGCCTACGGCGCCGGCCCGACGGCATCGCCCGGCTGCGGGCAACCGGCACAGATTTGTTGCGCAACTCGGCCTCCGCCGCCGGGTTGGTAGAGCCACAGCAGCTGCGGCTCAGCCTACGCGGAGGTCCTCATGCGCCGTTCGTTCATCCTCTGGCCGTCCATCGCGCTGATGGCGCTTGCGGCCCCGACGTTCGCGGTGGCCGGATCCACCGGCAAGCCGGCGTCGACGAGGGAGCGGCTGACCATCTTCGCCTCCCCGAGCCCCGCCACGGCGCGCCAGCCGGTGCGCTTCTCGGGCCGCCTCACCGGCGGGTCCGCACGACGCGCGCGAGTGGTGCTGTGGGCCAAGCTCGCCGGGTGGCGACGCTATCACCCGGTCGCGAGGAGCACCACGACTGCGTCGGGACAGTACGTGATCGTGCGACGAGCCGGCGCGGTGCAGACCAATGGGGCCTGGTACGTGGTGGCCGGGCGCGCCAGCAGCCGGCGGCTCACCGAGCGGCTCCACTCGCTCGTCATCCTGCATGCGTCCACAACCGCCCCGGCTCCCGGCGACCGGGTCACGTTCAGTGGCCACGTGACGCCGTCGCACCGGGGCGAGCGGGTGCTGCTGCGCCAGCAGTTCGGGTCCCGGTGGGTGACGATCGCCCGGCCGAGGCTGAACCGCGCGTCGAACTTCAGCGCCACGCACACGTTCGACAGCAACCGACTTGCGCCCCTGCACGCAGTCCTGCCGTCAAGCCAGCGCAACATCCGCGCGCGCTCGTCCACGGTCTCCGTGTCGGTCGACCAGATGCACAAGATCAAGCATGTGGTGGTCATCATGCAGGAGAACCGCTCCTTCGATCAGTACTTCGGCACCTACCCCGGAGCCGACGGGATCCCGGCCGGAGTGTGCGTCCCGGATCCCAAGAACGGCGGCTGCATCGCACCGTTTCACGATTCGAGCGACCAGAACTTCGGCGGCCCGCACGGAGCCGCCAGCGCTACGGCGGACATCGACGGCGGCAACATGGACGGCTTCGTCGGCCAGGCCGAGAAGGGCTTCGGCTGCACCGGGACCGACCCCAACTGCAGTCCCTGCACCGTGGCCAGTCAGGCCAAGTGCATCGACGTCATGGGCTATCACGACGCGCGGGAGATCCCCAATTACTGGAACTACGCGCACAGCTTCGTGCTCCAGGACCACATGTTCGAGCCCAATGCCTCGTGGAGCCTGCCCGAGCATCTGTTCCAGGTCTCGGAGTGGTCGGCCTTGTGCACCGGCCCGTTCGATCCATTCTCATGCACAAACGCCCTTCAGAGCCCCAGCCGGCCGGGCACGCCGCTCAGTCAAACCCCCCTCTACGCCTGGACCGACATGACCTACCTGATGCACCGGTTCGGCGTCAGCTGGGCCTACTACGTCTTCAAGGGCAGCGAGCCTGACTGCGAGAACGACAGTTCGACCACGTGCGCCGCGGTCCCGCAGAGCCCGAAGACGCCCGGGATCTGGAACCCGCTGCCTCACTTCACCGACGTCCAGCAGGACGGCCAGCTCGGCAACGTCCAGACGCTGAGCAACTTCTTCACCGCGGCGAAGTCCGGCAACCTGCCGGCGGTCTCGTGGATCGACCCCAACGGAAGGGTCTCCGAGCATCCCCCGGCCCGGGTCAGCGCGGGTCAGACCTACACGACCGGGTTGATCAACGCGATCATGCAGAGTCCCGACTGGAACAGCACCGCGATCTTCCTCTCCTGGGATGACTGGGGCGGCTTCTACGATCACGTCGTCCCGCCGGTCGTCGACCAGAACGGCTACGGGCTGCGGGTGCCCGGCCTCGTGATCAGCCCGTACGCGCGTGCGGGCTACATCGATCACCAGACCCTGAGCCACGACGCCTACAACAAGTTCATCGAAGACGACTTCCTGGGCGGCCGGCGGCTTGACCCCAGGACCGACGGCCGGCCCGATCCCCGGCCTGACGTGCGGGAGACCAACCCGCTGCTGGGCAACCTGAGCGCCGACTTCGACTTCACTCAGCGACCGAGGCCGCCGATGATCCTGCCGGTGCACCCCGCGCCCGGCCCGGCGTCGACGCCACCACCGGCTTGACAGAGGCGACCGCCGGCAGCGGCGGTCGCCTTGCCCTAGCTAGCTACTCGGAATCAGTCGAGGCGTCGGGCGCGCCGGCGTCTGACTCGGCGGCGTGCTCGCCGTCCTCGTCGTTTGAGCCGCCCTCAGCACCGACCCCGACGGGGGTCGGCTTGGGTGCGGGCTCGATCACCGACAGCTTCACGTCCTCGTCGTCTGAGTCCTGCACGCCGGGCTCCACCAACACGGTCGAGCCGGACGGGACCTGGGAGCGCAACACGAAGTCCGCGAGCGGATCCTCGATGTAGCGCTGGATCGCGCGACGCAGTGGCCTGGCGCCCATGGCCGGGTCCCAACCCTTCTCGACGAGCAGGTCCTTGGCGGGTTCGGAGAGCTCGAGCTGGAGCTCGCGCTCGGCCATCGACTCCCGGATCCGCAGCAGCAGCAGCTCGACGATCTCCTTGATCTCGTCCTTGGCCAGCTTGTGGAACACGATCACGTCATCGATCCGGTTCAGGAACTCGGGCCGGAAGACCTTCTTCAGCTCGCCCATGATCCGGTTCTTCATGTCCTCGTAGGTGATGCCGGTCTCGTCGTCGGAGACCGCGAAACCGAGCGGCGTGTTGCGCGCGATCTCGGCGGCGCCGATGTTCGAGGTCATGATCACGATGCAGTGACGGAAGTCCACCGTGCGACCCTGGGCGTCGGTGAGCCGGCCGTCCTCGAGGATCTGCAACAGGATGTTGAACACATCCGGGTGCGCCTTCTCGATCTCGTCCAGCAGCAGCACGCTGTAGGGCTTGCGCCGCACGGCCTCGGTGAGCTGGCCGCCCTCGTCATAGCCGATGTAGCCCGGGGGCGAACCGACCAGTCGCGACACGGCGTGCTTCTCCATGTACTCGGACATGTCGATCCGGATCATGGTGTCCTCGTCGCCGAACAGGAACTCCGCCAGCGTGCGGGCGAGCTCGGTCTTGCCGACACCCGAGGGGCCGAGGAAGATGAACGAGCCGGTCGGGCGCTTGGGATCCTTGAGCCCGGCACGCGAGCGGCGGATCGCCTTGGAGACGACCTCGATCGCGGGGTGCTGGCCGATCACGCGCTTGTGGAGCTCTTCCTCCATGCGCATCAGCTTGGCCGTCTCGGCCTCGGTCAGCTTGAACACCGGGATCCCGGTCCACATCGAGACGATGTCGGCGATCTCCTCCTCGCCGATCGACGGACGCTCGGTCGACTCACCCGCCTCCCACTGCTCGGCGAGCTCGCGCTTCTTCTGCGTCAGGCGCCGCTCCTTGTCACGGAGGTTGGCCGCCTTCTCGAACTCCTGGGACTCGATCGCCTCTTCCTTGGCGCGCCGGGTCTCCTCGATGTCGTCCTCGAGCTCCCGGTACACCGGTGGCGAGGTCATCGACTTGATCCGCATCCGCGACGCCGCCTCATCGATCAGGTCGATCGCCTTGTCGGGCAGGAAGCGGTCGGAGATGTACCGGTCGGCCAGGTCGGCCGCCGCCTCCAGCGCCTCGTCGGTGATGTTGACCTTGTGATGCTGCTCGTAGCGATCGCGCAGGCCCTTGAGGATCTGCACGGTCTCCTCGGTCGAGGGCTGGTCGACGGTGATCTTCTGGAAGCGGCGCTCCAGCGCGGAGTCGCGCTCGAGGTACTTGCGGTACTCCTCGAGCGTGGTGGCGCCAACCGTCTGCAGCTCCCCGCGGGCGAGCGCCGGCTTCAGGATCGAAGCGGCGTCGATCGCACCCTCGGCGGCACCCGCGCCGACGAGGTTGTGCAGCTCGTCGATGAACAGGATGATGTCGCCGCGCTGGGTGATCTCCTTCATCACCTTCTTCAGGCGCTCCTCGAACTCTCCGCGGTACTTCGAGCCCGCGACGAGCGCGGCCAGATCCAGCGTGTAGATCTGCTTGCCCTTCAGCAGCTCCGGAACATCAGCATTGGTGATCCGCTGGGCCAGCCCTTCGACCACGGCGGTCTTGCCGACCCCGGGCTCTCCGACCAGCACCGGGTTGTTCTTGGTGCGGCGCGAGAGGATCTGCATGATCCGCTCGATCTCCGTCTCGCGACCGACCACCGGATCGAGCTTGCCCTCGGACGCGAGCTTGGTCAGGTTGCGACCGAACTGGTCCAGCAGCTTGGAGGACTTCTTGCCCTCGCCGGGGCCCGCGGCGCTCTGTGCGCCCGCGCCCGAGCCGCGCTGGCGGCTGCCGGGGCCGGACAGCATCCGGATCACCTCGTTGCGGATCTTCTCCGAGTCAGCATCGAAATCGAGCAGGATCCGGGCGGCGACGCCCTCGTTCTCGCGCACCAGGCCGAGCAGGATGTGCTCGGTACCGATGTAGTTGTGGCCCAGGCTCAGCGCCTCGCGCAGCGCCAACTCGAGCACCTTCTTGGCGCGCGGGGTGAACGGGATCTGCCCGGAAGTGACCTCCTCGCCGGAGCCGACGATCCGCACCACCTGGGCACGGACGCGCTCGACGGTGATGTCGAGTGATTCCAGAACGCGCGCGGCAAGTCCTTCCTCCTCGCGCAGCAGACCAAGCAGGATGTGCTCGGTCCCGATGTAGTTGTGCTTGAGAGTCCGCGCCTCTTCCTGTGCCAAGACGACCACTTGGCGGGCTCGCTCTGTAAATCGCTCAAACATAGGCTTCCTGAGAGTGGTTGTAACTGGTACTACGAAGGAGGTCGGTCGGGGACTTTTCCTGGTTTGGCTCCTACGCTGCCAGAGTTGTCAAGCACTCACGCGGCTGCAGGGACACCGAGATTTCCGTCTTACCCATCTATTCGGCTCCGCAGCCAGATTGGATGAGCGCGAACGGTCTTTCTTGCGGGCCATACGTCAGTCTAACAGCCGGTCTGCGCTACTCGGCGGCAGTGATTCCCGGTCTGTGCGCGAGTTCACACGCTGCTGCGGCACGCCGAACTGCGCCGGCCGGGGTGCTCACGGCGCGCGCCCCGACGCGGTCCGCGCCCCGCCAGGCCGCCCGGGAGGGGCGGGATCCTGCCGCCGGTCGACAGCCAGGACCCGGCCAGGATCAGCAGCAGGCCGGCCACCGCGCCGGCGCCCGGGCGTTCGCCCAGCAACGTCACGCCGAGGGCAACGGCGATCACGGGATTGACATAGGTGATCACCGTCGCGCGGCTCGTCCCGGCCTCCCGGATGAGCACCGCGAAGATCACGAACGCGGCCGCGGTGCAGAACACGCCGAGCGCCGCCACCGCCCCCAACGCGCCGGCCGAGGGCACCGCGTGCGGGAGATCCAGGGCCGCGAACGGTGCCAGCACGAGCGCGGCCATGGACAGGCTCGCGCCCATCATCGCGCGCGGATCGATACCGGCCAGCCCGTGCTTGACGATCATCGGCCCGATCGAATAGCCGACCGCCGCCACCAGGATCGCGCCGGCGCCGAGCAGCTCCGGCCCGTTGCCCGCGACATCGATCCCGACCAGCGCGATCACCCCGCAGAAGCCGATCCCCAGACCCAGCGCGCGGAGCGGGGTCGGTCGCTCGGCGTGGTCGAAGCGCAGCGCCAGCACCGCCCCGATCAGCGGCACCGAGGCGATGATGATCGCCGCCAGTGACGAGGCCACGTGCACCTCGCCCGCGGCGATCAGCGGGAACGGGATCGAGATCTCGACGATCGCGTAGGCGACCAGCCAGCGGCCGTGGCCACGCAGGGTCCCCAGGGTGCCCGCGCGCCACGCCAGGATCATCAGCAGGACCGCCGCCAGGGCCACCCGCAGCCACGCCACCGTCGCAGCGGTGAGCCCGTTGCGCACGGCGATCCGGATCAGCAGATAGGAGACGCCCCACAGCACCGACATGGCGGCGAAGGCGACCCAGGCGCGTCTACTCATTGCGCAGGGCGGGGAACAGCACGACCTCCCGGATCGAGCGCGTCCCGGTCATGGCCATCACCAGCCGGTCGATCCCGATCCCGATCCCGCCGGTGGGCGGCATCCCGTATTCCAGCGCGCGGACGAAGGCCTCGTCGTAGGGCTGCGCCTCCTCATCGCCGGCCACCGCCAGGCGACGCTGATCCTCGAACCGGCGACGCTGCTCGTCGGGGTCGTTGAGCTCGGTGAAGGCGTTGCAGATCTCCATCCCGCCGACGAACCCCTCAAATCGCTCCACCAGCCCCGGCGAGCTGCGGTGGCGCTTGGCCAGCGGTGACAGCTCGACGGGGAAGTCGAGCAGGAAGGTGGGCTCGATCAGGGTCGGCTCCACGTAGGTGGAGAGCAGCTCGTCGATGAGCTGGGGCCGGGTCGCGTCCTCCGGCACGCTCAGGCCGTGGGCGCTCATCTCGGCGGCCAGCGCTTCCCGGCCCTCCGATCTCAGGATGTCGATCCCGGTGCGGTCGAGGATCGCGCCGGCCAGCGTCTCGCGCCGCCACGGCGGGGTGAAGTCGATCGGCCCGGCGTAGTCCGTCGCCTGCGCCACCGCGTGGACCAGGCGTTCGGTGCGGTCGGCGACGTCGAGATAGTCCGAGTAGGCCTCGTACCACTCGAGCACCGTGAACTCCGGGTTGTGGGTGGTGTCGATGCCCTCGTTGCGAAAGTTCTTGCCGATCTCATAGACGCGCTCGAGTCCGCCCACGATCAGCCGCTTGAGGTACAACTCGGTGGCGATCCGCAGGTACAGCTCGCGGTCCAGCGCGTTGTGGTGGGTGGTGAAGGGACGGGCCATGGCACCGCCGTAGAGCGGCTGCAGGACCGGCGTCTCGACTTCGATGAACCCCTCGGAGTCCAGGAAGCGGCGCACCGTGGAGATCACCCGCGCGCGGGTGATGAAGCGCTCGCGCGTCTCCTCGCTGGAGAGCAGATCGAGCTCCCGCTGGCGTAACCGGGTTTCGACGTCGGTCAAGCCATGGTGCTTCTCCGGCGGCGCGCGCAGCGACTTGGCCAGCAGTGTGAAGGCGTTGATCCGCAGCGTCAGCTCGCCGCGGCGTGAGCAGAAGGCGGTCCCGTCGATCCCGATCAGGTCACCCAGGTCGAAGGACAGCAGCTGCTCCATCGCCGGCTCACCGAGCAAGTCGGCGCGCGCCTGGAGCTGGATCCGCCCGGACCGGTCGACCAGGTCAAGGAACGCCATCTTGCCCTGGCCGCGGCGGGACGCCAGGCGCCCGGCGACACGATGGGACACCTCGGTCTCACCCCCCGGCTCCAGATCCTCGTGCGCGGCCCGCACCGACGCGATCGGCTCCACGCCTCCAAACGCGTGCGGAAAAGGCTCGACTCCGGCCGCCCGCAGAGACGCCAGCTTGCTTCGCCGAGCTGCCAGCAGATCCGACGAGCCGGCCGGTTCGTCGTCCACGACCGGCCCCCGCCTACCTCGCCCCGATATCGATCTTGGTGATCTTCAGCTTGCGCTCGCCGCGCGGGGTGGTGATCTTGACCTCCTCGCCGCGCTTGCGGCCGAGCAGGGCCTTGCCCACGGGTGACTCGTTGGATAGCTTCATCGCGGCGGGATTGGCCTCGGCCGAGCCGACGATCGCGTACTTGGAGGATTTGCCGCTCTGCTCGTCCTTGACGTGGACGACCGAGCCGACGCGGACGACGTCGGTGCCGAGGTCCGAGGCGTCGACGATCGTGGCCGAGCGCAGCTTATCCTCGAGCGCGGCAATGCGCGCCTCGAGCATCGCCTGCTCGTTCTTGGCATCGTCGTACTCGGCGTTCTCGGAGATGTCACCGAACTCGCGGGCTTCCTTGATACGACCGGCCACCTCGCGGCGGCGAGTGGTGGAGAGATGGTCGAGCTCCGCCTTGAGATTGGCGAGGCCCTCCTGGGTGAGGATGACGTCCTTGGGCATAGCTCTGGTAGACCTGTCTTCGGGGGGCACCGACGGCCAAGCCGGCGGTGCGGACGAGAAAAACCCGCCTGGTGGGGCGGGAGTCCACGCCACCGGGCGGCGTGGGCGGCACGAGTATAGGGGCAATCGCGCAGAGCGCAATTGCCTTGGGAGAATTGCCAGAGGCAATTCTTTGGGCCAATCGCCCGGAGGGCAATTGGCTTGGGGGAATTGCCCCGGGGCCAATTCCCCTGGGCAGTCGCGCGACCTAGGTGACGCCCGGGATCGTCAGCCCATTACACCTTGAGCTTGACCTGGAACCTGGTGGTCCGGTTGCTGCCGTCGGTGGTGCGGAGACCGAACGAGACCCGCTTGATCTTGCGCCGGCGAACCTCAGACCTCAGCCCACCGCTGACGCTGATCGACGGCCGCAGCACAGTCACACTCGCCGTCCGCGCCGAACGCCGGAACGAGACCGTCAACAGCCTGTGGCGCACCCGGGCGGTGAACCTCACCTTTCTGGCGCCCGACCTCACCGAGATCCCCTTCGACAGCGACCTCGAACTGCGGGCGAAGCTGACGCCCCGCGGCAGCGCGACCGATACGGACTTCAAGGCCGGCGCGTTGCTCCCGGCCGCCGCCGCGAAACTCAGCTTCGGCCGGCCCGACGCGACCCCCGAGAACAGCACCCGGGACAGCTTCGGCTTGCCGGCGATCGTCCAGCTGAACTGGGCCGAGCCGGTGTTGTGGTACTGGTCGCCGGCCGAGACGATGACGCTGAACGCACCCGCGGTCGTCGGTGTCCCGGAGATCAGCCCGGTCGTCGCGTCGATCGCGAGGCCGGGCGGCAGGCCCGACGCGGTGAAGGCGACCGGTGCTCCGCCGGAGTCGGTCGCGCTGGCCTGAAGCCTGACTCTGGTGCCCACGGTGTCCGACCGCGGGCCGACGCCGGAGACCGAGACGGCGTAGACCTGACACAACGATGTCGCCAGTGCCGGCCCGATCGGCGTTCCCAGGCCGGTCGCCATGTCGTACCCGGCGTTGACCGGGAACAGCCCACCGGTGAGGCCGAAGGCGTCGTTGTTCGGAAGCCCCGTGATCGGGCTGGCCAGGGTGACATCGTGAAGGTTGGCCGCGTAGGCGTAGCTGGCGATCTGATACAGGCCGGGGTTGACGAAGCCGACCGATCTCCCGGCGCAGGTCGGGGAGGCGTTGACCAGCCCGGTGAACGCCGCCCACAGCGGCGTGCTCGCGCTGGTTCCGGCGATCACGTCCCACTTGCCGTTGACACGCACGACATAGCCCGAAAACGGGCTAGCGTCGGCGCTGACGTCCGGCACCTGGCGGCAGTAGGGCGGGTGCCCGCACGGCGCGCTTGACGACTGCGCGTTGATCACTCCGACCGAGCCGGCCGCCCCGGACTGGTAGCCGGGCATTCCCCAGTAGCTCGAGATCCCGCCGCCGGAAGCGTTGGCGCCGGTCTGATTCACGCCGTCGTTCCAGACCCCTTCGTCGAGGGGGTCGCCCGGAGCCCACAGCCCCGCCGCGCCGCCGGCGCTGGTCGTGTACAGCGTCGTGCCGCCCACCCCGGTCACGAACGGCTGACTGCTGGGATCCTCCACCGACAGCGCCGTATTGGAGGCGACCTGCTGCGAGCAGGACGCGGATCCCGCGTCGCCCGAGGCCGCATATACCGACTGGCCCTGCAGCGCGGCCTCCTGGAACAGGGTGTTCTCGGCTTGCACCAACGCCGCGCCGCCGCTCAGAGCGGCCGCTTCACAGAAGCCCCACGAGGTCGAGAGCACCTTGGCCTGATCCTGGGAGACCATCGCGGCGTAATTCGCCAGCGGCCCGGCGCCGGTGTTGGGAGCCTCGTAGACGACGATGTTGGCCTGCGGCGCGAAGCTGATCACCTGCTCGATATCGAGCGCCGCCTCGGTGTCGTCGGCGCCCGGCGCGTAGGCCGGCGGGCTGTCGACGGCGACGTTGGTGATCGACGCGCTGGTCCCGTAGCACGCCTGGAAGGTGGCGACGTCGGCGGGGTTGTAGGGCTGAAGCTCGTATAGCGCGATGGTCTGCCCGGCCCCGAGATCGCCGGACTGGTACAGGCTGGAGAAGCCGTAGGCGGACGCGATCGTGTCGGCCGTGTATCCATGAACGCCGGGCGCAGGGGTGGCGGATGTACACGGCTGCGGCCCCCCGGTCACCACGTTGGGCTGGGCGCCGGCCTGGGCGCGGAACCCGGACGCCGGACGTGCGAGCCCCTGCGGATGTGCGGCCACGAGATTGTCGAGTCCGACCACCCCCTGCACCACACCCGCGATGTCCGGGGTCACCGTCGGCGCGACCGTGTCGGCGTACGCGACCCGGCCCGAGGCGAGCTTGACCTGGGAGAGCCTGGTTGCGAACGCGTGCTGCACCTGCACGGCGGTGCCCGTCACGGGCAACGTCAGATGGTTCGCCAACGGCGCCCCCACGGTCAGTCCCTGAGACCTCAATGACGACGTCACCGCGGCGATCTGATCGCTGGTGGCGCCGAAGCGCTGGGCGAACTCCGCCACGCTCAGGTACTGACGGAAGCTCGGCGACCCCGGAGTCGACACGGCCGTGGCCAGGGACTGCAGGCCGCCGGGATCCTGCGGCTGCAGCGCGACGATCAGCTGCAGCTGGGTCGCCTGCGGAAGCGAGCCGGTCAGCCGAGCGCCGCGCGGCAGGCTGGCCACCGGGCCGACGCGGGCGCGTGGGCGGCCCGCCACCGGGCCCACCCGCCCGCTCCGGAGTCCGGCCGCCGCGCCCGACGCGGCGTACGCGCCCAAAGCGGCGGCAGCGAGCACTCCCACGAGCAGGCGCGCCAGCGATCTCCGATTGCGATGCGTCAGCGGGTTTCCCGAGTCCTAGCGGTTGCCAGCGGCCGTGCCCCCCGGCCGGGCGACGCCGGGATGTTAGCCCAGCCGTGAGGAGACCGAGCCGGTCCTCGTCCCGATCGCTCGCCCGCCAGCACGTCCCGGGCCTGCTCGAGCGTCGGCGCCCGCTGCAGCTCGTCCTGGAGCGCGCGATCGCCGCCCAGGCGTTCGACGTACCACGGGTAGAACTTGCGCAGGTAACGCGTCGCGCGCTCCACGCCGAGGTGCTCGCACGCGCGCTCCATCACCCAGTCCAGCTCGCCCAGGATCTCCTCACGGCTCGGGTCATGCCCGCGGACTCCCAGCAGCTCCGCGAACAACCACGGGTTGCCAAGCGATCCGCGCGCCAGCAGTACCGCCGCGGCGCCCGTGCGCTCAAACGCCTCCCGCACCTGGGGTGCACTCCGCAGGCCCCCGGAGATCAGCACCGGGACCGGCAACTCGTCGATCAGGCGACGCGCCAGCTCGTAGTCAGGCGCCCCGGTGTGGCGCTGTGAGGCGTGGCGCGGATGGATGCACAGACCCGCCACCCCCGCCTCGTCGGCCAACCGCCGCGCCAGCAGCTCACCGCTGCGGTCGCCGGGCCGGATCCCTGAGCGCAGCTTGACCGTGACCGGCAGGCCGCTGCCGCGCGCCGCCGCCCGGGCCAGCGCGACGGCGCGGTCCGGATCGTCGAGCAGGGCCGCACCCGCCCCGGTCTTGCAGACCTTCGGCACCGGGCAGCCCATGTTCAGATCGATCAGGTCCGCGCCGGCCGCGGCCACGTGCTCCGCCGCGGAGGCCATCACCTCGGGATCGTGGCCGAACAGCTGCACCGAGACCGGATGCTCGTCGGGATGGATGCGCAGCAGCTCCCGGCAGGTGCGCTCGTTGCGGTAGTGCACGGCAAAGCTCGAGACCATCTCGGAGACCACCAATCCGGCGCCGTGACGCTTGGCCTGCAGGCGCACGAACCAGTTGCCGATTCCCGCCAGCGGCGCCAGCACCACACGGTTGGGAACGGGCACCCCGCCGAGCGTCCAGGGGTCGGTCAGTTGGCAGGACATCGATTCATGGTACGAATGCGACCCGTGGATCTCCTCGCCCGTATCCAGCCGTGGTTTGCGCTCACGCTCGACCAGGTCCCCGGCGTGGAGCTGTTCGATGTCCACACCCACCTCGGACAGAACGACCCGGACGGCATGAGCCAGACGCCGGAGGAGCTGGTGGCCACGCTCCATGACGCTCGCGCCCGCGGCGCGTTCGTGTTCCCGATGCACGAGCCCGCCGGCTATCCGCCCGCCAACGACGCGGTGCTGGGGATGGCCCGCGAGGCGGGCGAGCTGCTGACGCCGTTCTGTCGTGTGGACCCGCACGACCACGCGCTCGCCGAGGCGCAGCGCAGCCTCGCGGCGGGGGCGCGCGGCATCAAGCTGCACCCCCGAGCCGAGCAGTTCACGCTTGATCACCCGGCCGTCGACTCGCTTGTCGCCCTGGCCCACGAGCGGCGGCTGCCGATTCTGATCCACGCGGGGCGCGGGATCCCGGCGCTCGGCCTGCACGCGGTCAAGCTGGCCAACCGATATCCCGATGCGCGGCTTATCCTGGCCCACGCGGGGATCTGCGACCTGTCCTGGATCTGGCGCGCCGCCGCCGATCAGCCCAACCTCCTGTTCGACACGGCGTGGTGGATGCCGGCCGACCTGCAGGCGCTGTTCTCGCTCGTGCCGCCGGGTCAGATCCTGTTTGCCAGCGACGCTCCGTACGGGATGACCGGGATGTCGGCGGTGTTTCAGCTTCGGATGGCGCTGCAGGTGGGACTGTCGCCCGATCAGATCCGCTCGGTCGCCTCCGAGCAGGCATTGCGGATCGCCGCCGGCGAGCCGCTCGAGCCGGCCGGCCCGGCGCTCGGCGAGCGGGAGCAGGCCCCGCACGTGCTGCTCGAGCGGGTCTCGTCGTTCCTGCAGCTCGGCGCGATCGCGACGATGCGCAACGCGGAGGGTGCCGCCGAGATGCTGGCGCTGGCCCGTCTGGCCTGCGACGTGCCCGACGAAGTCGACGACGCGCCCGTATTCAGAGCCGTCGAACGGCTGCTGGACGACTATGACCAGCTGACCGAGGCCGACCCCACCGATCGCCGCCGCTTCTCGTTCCTGATCCTGGCGGGGATCGTGGCCCGCACCCCCGACGTGCCGGTTCCCAGCGCCTAGGCGTTGCGCTCCCAGATCAGCCGCAGCCCGGTCAGCGTCAGCAGCTCGTCCACCTCGTCGATCGTCTCCTGGACCGCTGGGACGAGCAGCGAGGCCAGTCCTCCGGTGGCGATCACCGCGGTCCCCGCCCCGAGCTCGGCGCGCAGACGGCGGACGATGCCCTCCACCTGGCCGGCGAATCCGAACACGATGCCGCTGCGGATCGCCTCGACGGTGGACTTGCCGATCAGCGAGCGGGGCGGGGCCAGCTCGACCTTGGGCAGCTTGGCCGCGCGTTCGTAGAGCGCGTCGATCGAGATCTCGGCCCCCGGCGTGATGATCCCGCCCAGGTACTCGCCCGCCGAGGAGACCGCGTCGTAGGTGATCGCGGTGCCGAAGTCCACCACCACACACGTATCGTGCACCCGCTCGTAGGCGGCCACCGAGTTGACCAGCCGGTCGGCGCCGACCTCACGCGGGTTGTCGATCCGGATCGGCATCCCGGTCCGGATCGCGGGGCCCACCACGAGCATCCGGCGATCCAGATAGATCTCAGACATCTCGGTCCACTGCTCGGACAGCTGCGGCACCGTCGAGGAGACGATCGAGGCGTGGATGTCGCCGAAGGTCAGTCCGCGTAGCGCCAGCAGGTTCGAGAGCGCCGCGCCGAGCTCGTCACGGGTGGACTCACGCACGGTCGCGAAGCGCCAGTGCTCGGCGACCACCGTCTCCCCGTTGCGGTAGACGCCGAAATGCGTCTGCGTGTTGCCTACATCGACGACGAGCAGCATGGCGCCGCCATTATGGGCGCTTTGGCAGCGGCGGGGCCACTCGCCGGACGGCCTGTCCGGGACCCAGCGCGGCGAGCGTGTCGGCCAGGGGCGTCCCGTCGGGCAGCGTCAGGTCCGGGGCGAGCTCCAGCAGCGGGACGAGCACGAAGCGGCGCGAGCTGACCTCGCGGTGGGGCAGCGTCAAACGCTCGGAGCTGTAGCGCAGGTCGCCGAGCAGCAGCAGGTCGACATCGATCACGCGCGGGCCGTGACGGGCGCCGCCGGCGGCGCGGCCCACCTCCCGTTCGACCTGCTTGCAGACGTCGAGCAGCCCCTCGGGCGCGAGCTCGGTCTCGACCTGCAGGCAGGCATTGAGGAACTCGGGCTGGTCGAGGACCAGCCCGATCGGCTCGGTCTCATACCGCGAGGACGACGCGAGCACGCTTACGCCGTGACGGGGGAGAGCCGCTGCGGCCGCATCCAGGTGCGCATCGCGATCGCCGAGATTGGAGCCCAGACCGAGGTAGCCAACCACTAACCGGCTGCCTCGCGCCACACCTCGACCGATACCTCGGTGACGGGCAGCGGGAGCGGCGGCTCGGGCTTGGCCGCCTTGACCCAGACGGCGTTGGCGTCGTACTGCTCGAGCAGGCGCTCAGCGATCGCCGCGCACAATCGCTCCAGCGTCTTGTAGGTGCGCTGCTGGGCGACGAGGTTGGCGGCGTCGCAAACCTGCGCGTAGTCGACCGTGTCCTCGATCCGGTCGGTGATCGTGGCATCGCACTCCCCGACGTCGAGGCGCAGATCCAGCAGCAGCCGCTGACCCACCTCCCGCTCGGCCGCTGTCACCCCCACGTGCGTGAACAGCGAAAGGCCGCTGATCTCGATCGTTACCTCGGGCTCCGAGCCTTCCTCGTCGTCTGCGTCGTCGACATCGTCGAACTCGTCGGCGTCATGCTCGCCCATTCGCGACGGACCGTAGCAGCCGTGATCGCCAGGGCGTCCCGGACTGCCGCCACGTCGTGTACGCGGAACACGCGGGCCCCACGCTCGTAGGCCAGGACGTTGGTGGCGATCGTCGCGGCGATCCGGTCGGCGAGCGGCCGCGCCGTGATCCGGCCCAGAAACGACTTGCGCGAGGTGCCGATCGCCACCGGCCGCCCCAGCGTCAGCAGCTCCTCCAGCCGTCGCAGGAGCTCGAGGTTGTGCTCGGTGGTCTTGCCGAACCCGATCCCGGGGTCGAGCAGGATCCGGGCTTCGGGGATCCCCCGGGAGACGGCAAAGGCCAGCCGCTGCTCGAGGAACGCCTTGACCTCATCGACCACGTCGCCGTAGCGCGGATCCTGCTGCATCGTCCGCGGCTCGCCCAGCATGTGCATCAGGCAGCAGTCGGCCCCGGCGCCCGCCACCGCGTCGGCCATCTCAGGGTCGCCGCGCAGCGCCGTGACGTCGTTGATCAGCGTCGCCCCGGCTTGCACCGCCGCGGTGGCCACCGCGGCCTTGGATGTGTCGATCGAGATCTGAGCCGTCGCCCCCGCCGCGCGCAGCCCCTCGATCACCGGCACGACGCGGCGGAGCTCCTCCTCCATGGCGACGGGCATCGCCCCGGGCCGGGTCGACTCCCCACCGACGTCGAGAATCGCCGCGCCTTCGGACGCCAGCACGAGCCCGTGGTCGATCGCCCTCGCGGCGTCGAGATACAGGCCCCCGTCCGAGAACGAGTCGGGCGTGACGTTGACGATGCCCATCACAGCGACCTGGCCTGCCGCGGCGGCGCTGACCACGCTGCCGGTCATGGGCCCTCGCCGGGCCAGTACCCGTGGCGGTCGAAATACTCCCGGGCCTCTTCCTCGACCTCCCGGTCGCGGTTGCTCTGAACGCTCAGCCGGAACATCCAGTTGATCATCCACACGATCATGGCGACGATCAGCAGGCCCACGCCGACGCCGGCCTCCAGCGAATGAGTGTCGGCGTTGGTGGACACCCGCCCGTGCCCCAGGATGATCAGGACCACGCCGGCGGTGGCGATCATCAGGGGAAGCCAGAGCCGGGTCACCATCGCGGCCCGGCCCGAGCTCGAGCGTGTCTGGACCTTCATCGACGCTCCACGTTAGCGCCGGTCAGATCACCCCGGACGGGCGATCGGGATGGCACGTGATGCCCGGTCGGGGTGCCCGGGACGGCACGTGATGAGTCTGAGTAACCGTATGCGCCGCTTAGACTCATCACGTGGCGCAAGGCGGGGATGGACGCCCGGGTCGCCCGGCGTCGCCAGACGGGCGTCGGCCGGAGCCGCGGCTACTCGGCGGTCCCGCCGGCCAGCCCGGGCCGCGGCAGGGGGCGAGGAGCGTCGCGCCCGGCCCGCTCGGCCGGCGTACCCGTGATCGCGGGGACCTCGGGCGGCGGCGGCGCCTCGGACCCGAAGACCTCCTCCTCGGTGCGTCCGTCGAGCAGCGCCTCGAACTGCTCCTTCTCGATCGTCTCGCGCTTGATCAGGATCTCGGAGAGCTTCTGCAGCGAGACGCGGTAGGTGGTGAGGATCTCCTTGGCCTGAACGTGCGCCGCCTCGACGATCCGGCGGATCTCGTCGTCGATCTCGCGCGCGATCTCATCGGAGTAGTCGGGCTCGGCGCTGAACTCGCGGCCGAGGAACGGCATCCCGTGATCGTGACCGAACACGCGCGGGCCCAGCTTCTCCGACATTCCGAAGCGCATCACCATCTGCTTGGCCGTCGCGGTCACCTTCTCGAGGTCGTTCGAGGCGCCGGTGGTGATCTCCTCAAAGCAGATCTCCTCCGCCGCGCGCCCGCCGAGCGTCATCGCCATGGTGTCCTGAAGCTCCGCGCGCGTGGTGAGGAACTTGTCCTCGCCCGGCAGCGAGATCGTGTACCCCAGGGCCTGGCCGCGGGAGATCACCGAGATCTTGTGGATCGGATCGGAGTTGGGCAGGTAGTGCCCGACGATCGCGTGGCCCATCTCGTGGTAGGCCGTGATCTTGCGCTCCTTGTTGCTCATCACGCGGGTCTTCTTCTCGGGACCGGCGATCACGCGCATGATCCCTTCCTCGAGCTCGATCTGCGTGATCTCACGCTTGCCGTTGCGGGCGGCCAGCAGCGCCGCCTCGTTGACGAGGTTGGACAGGTCGGCGCCGGTGAAACCCGGGGTCTGCCCCGCCAGCGCGTCGACGTCGATCTCCCGCGCCAGCGGCTTGCCGCGCGTGTGGACGTCGAGGATCTTCCTGCGGCCGAGGCGGTCAGGCCGGTCGACGACGATCTGACGGTCGAAGCGACCGGGGCGCAGCAGCGCCGGATCCAGGATGTCGGGCCGGTTGGTGGCCGCGATCAAGATGATGTTGTCCTTCATCTCGAACCCGTCCATCTCCACCAGGAGCTGGTTCAGGGTCTGCTCGCGCTCGTCGTGACCGCCGCCCAGGCCGGCGCCGCGATGGCGACCGACGGCGTCGATCTCGTCCATGAAGATGATGCACGGCGAGTTCTGCTTGGCCTGCTCGAACAGGTCCCGCACGCGCGAGGCGCCGACGCCGACGAACATCTCCACGAAGTCCGAGCCGGAGATCGAAAAGAACGGCACCCCGGCCTCACCCGCGACAGCTCGGGCCAGCAGCGTCTTACCGGTACCGGGAGGCCCGTACAGGAGCACGCCCTTGGGGATTCGCGCCCCCAGGGCCTGGAACTTCTTGGGGTTCTCGAGGAACTCCTTGATCTCGTGCAGCTCCTCGACCGCCTCGTCGACCCCGGCGACGTCACGGAAGGTGATCTTGGGCGAATCCACCGACATTCGCTTGGCCCGCGACTTGCCGAACGACATCACCTTCGATCCGCCGCCCTGGACCTGGTTCATGAGGAAGATCCAGAAGCCGATGAAGATCACGAACGGCAGGATGTAGGTCAGCAGCGAGAGCCAGCCGCTGCTGGACTTGCTCTGCACGTCGAAGCCGCCCGGCTGCACCTGGGTCTGCGCATCCTTGATCAGCGTCGGGGCGTAGGAATCGGGATACCCGACCGAGTATTTGGTCCCGTCGTTGAGGGTGACCGAGGCGCTGTTCTCCTTCTGGTCCAGCGACAGGTTCTTGACGTCGCGGTTCTGCAGCTCGGTCAGGAGGTTCCCGAACGTGTAGTGGGTGCCATGGCTCGAGCTGCCGATCAGCTTCTGCGCGAAGAACGCCAGGACGACGACGATCAGAATCGGAAACGCGGCGCTCTTGAAAAACCTGCTCATGGCTTAGTCCCTGCATGCGGCCGGCACCGCACGCGCAGCTCGTGGTGGGCGGGGTACCGGGGAATCAGCAAGCGTAGCAGGGCACCTCCGGAGCCCGGCGAGATTACGCTGACGCGAATTCCCGGGCCATTCACGGCTCGAGCGCGGCGACGTACGGAAGGTTCCGGTAGCGCTCACCGTGGTCGAGACCGTAACCGATCGCGAACCGATCGGGGATCTCGAACCCCACGTAGCGCGTCTGCAGGTCGACCTTGCGGCGCTCGGGCTTGATCAGCAGCGCGCAGACCTCGAGCGAGCGCGGATTGCGACCGGCCAGATTGCGCAGCAGGTACTGGAGCGTCAGACCCGAGTCCACGATGTCCTCGACGATCAGCACGTCACGGCCCTCGATCGGGGCGTCGAGGTCCTTGAGGATCCGCACCACGCCTGAGGACTTGGTCGCCGAGCCGTAGGAGGCGACCGCCATGAAGTCGACCTCCACCGGGATGTCGATATGGCGCATCAGATCGGAGAGGAAGAACACGGCGCCCTTCAGCACCCCGATCAGCAGCAGGTCCTTGCCGGCGTAGTCACGCGAAACCTCCTCCGCCAGCTCGCGAACGCGGCGCGTCAGGTCCGGCTCGGGGACCAGGATCTCCCCGATCGCTGCGTGGTCACTCACGGATCTAGTTTAAGGGGGGCGCTTGCGCGCCCCTTTGGTGTGGCCGCTCGCGGTCCCTCATCGCACCGGCGGTGTGCGCCCGAACCTCAGCGTCCCGCGCGTGGCGGTCGCCCTGACCCCGTGGGGGAGATCCAGCGACGCCGTCCCCCGGTCGTTCATCGCGGCCACATCATCGGCGCGGCGTCCCACTCCCGCCGCCGGCTCCCCCGCCGCCGCGTCGGCCAGGGTCTGGACGACCAGCCGCCGCAGCGCCGGCGAGAGCTCGCGCAGCCTGGCCAGGGTGATCCCGTCACCGGCCGAGAGCTCGGCGGCGACCAGATCGTCGAGCACCCTGGCCTCGGCGCGCAAGATCTCGACCAGGGCCAGCACGTTGCCCTGGGCGCCGGGGTGGGCGGCCTCCAGCGCCGGCACCAGGGTGCGGCGGATCCGGTTGCGGGCATAGGCATCGGAGTCGTTGCTCTCATCCTCGCGCCACTCCAGCCCCCGCTGCGCGCAGTAGGCGGCCGTCTGCTCGCGCGTGAACTCCAGCAGCGGCCGGATCAGGCTGCCGTCGCGCGGGCGCATGCCCAGCAACGCCCGGCGGCTGGGCGAGGAGGCGAGACGGTAGAGGACCGTTTCGACCTGGTCGGTCGCGGTGTGGCCCGCGGCCACGTCCGCGCCGCGCCCGCGGGCGAGCTTCGTCGCGGCGTCGTAGCGCTGGGCGCGAGCCCAGGCCTGGAGATTGCCCGACGTCGGCCGCGACGGCCGGGCCACCTCGAGCCGCACCCCCAGCTGCTCGCATAGCTGGCGGCAGTGGCGCTCGTCGTCGGCGGCCGCGTCGCGCAGTCCGTAGTTGACGTGCAGGGCGACGACCGGCTCGGGGCCGGCGATGCGAACCGCCAGGTCGACCAGGCAGGTGGAGTCACGGCCGCCTGAGCACAGCACCACCACGGCCCGGCCCGGCGCGAGCAGCCCGTCACCACGCACTCGCTCCAGCACGGCCGGCGTCACTCCTCGGCGCGCTGACGCGCCAGAAAGATCTCGGTCGACTCGCTGAAGCCCTTCAGCCTCACGTCGGCGATCCGCTCGAACTCGAGGTGGCTGCCGGCCTGCTCGACGACCGGTCGGGTCACCAGCACCTCGCCCCCCGCCGCCCGGGCCGCGACCCGGGAGGCGATGTTGACGTCCCGGCCGTAGTAGTCGCCATCCCGGTACAGGGCGACGCCGTAGTGGATGGCGATGCGCGGCAGCGGCCGACCGCCGGTGAGCCGCTGAAATCCCACTGCCCAATCGGTCAGATTGGCCGGGTCCGAGCCGACGATCATCACCTCGTCGCCGATCGTCTTGATCACGCGTGCCTCGTCGGGGAGCGTGCTCTCAACCGCCTCGATGAACCGCTCCACCGCGTCGATCGCGGTCAGCTCGCCCTCCTCCTCGGTCAGCCTCGTGTAACCGGTCAGATCGGCGAACGCGATCGCCACCCGCATCCGGCCCAGGTCCAGCGATGAACCATCGAGGTCGGCCTCCATGTGTCCGACCACGTCCTGCTCGACGAAATGCTGTAGGTAGCGCTGGTGGACCTGGTCCATGAGCGGCGCGGCGAGCGGCAGCACCTCCCGGGAGAGCGCCCGCATCTGCTCGGCGGTCTCCATTCCGGTCATGCCCGAGCGCATCAACGGCTCGTGTACGTAGAGGTGAAACAGTCGCACCTCGGCATCGGCCACCTGCGCCATCGCCTGGCCGTAGACGCGCACCAGCTGCAGCAGGGCCGCCAGCGGGAACCCCGACTCGAGTACCGCCGCCACGTAGCGCAGCAGTTGAACCTCGTCCTCGGACAGCGTCTCGGCCTGCTGCTGACTGATCCCGAGTCCGCTCAGGATGCGGCGCACCAGGCCGGTCTCGAGCCCGGCCTGGCGAGCCGCCTCCGCCAGCGGGACCCGAGACTGGTCGGACGGGAACAGCTCATTCAGAAAGCCGAAGGCGAGTCGTCCCTCCTCGCTCGCGCGCTTGATCGCGTCGAGCGAGTGGCCGCGGCCGCGCATCCGCGCCACCACGCGAGCGTGCCCCACCGCCGCCTCGGTCCAGTGGCCGTGGTAGTACGGGATCAGGCCGAGGTTCTCCCACCGCCGCAGAGTCGCCGGCTGGACTCCGACCCGTCTGGCCGCCTCGGTCAGCGTCATCGCGGGCCGCCCTGGCCGGCAAGTCGGCGACGGGGTCTCGTGGAGTTCGAGGCCCCGTCGCCCGCGGGCATCACGGCCCGCTGCGTCGGCCGTTGGCGCTCGTCACGTTTCCGGCGGCGCCTCGCAGTCGCGCTCGAGGACGCGACCACGCTCCGGCCTGTTGCCTTGCTCGAATGCATAGGTCTACTCGCCCCGCGGCGAAAAGTCAATCGCTCCGGCGGCAGTCATCGCCGCTTGCCCGCTCAGAGCGCCAGATGCGGGTAATCGGCGGCGACCATCTGCCGGTAGCGCTCGAACAACGGCTTCGTGATCGGGATGATCGCGAGCGCCGCCTTGACGTCGCCGCCGGTCTTGATGCGCCGGCGCGCGATCGCGATCGCGACGTTCTCCTTGCCCTGGAAGTATCGGTTGGCGGTCTCAGAGCTCATCGCCATCCGGACCTTCGGCTCCCAGTCGATGTCGTCGGACCAGACCCAGGCCAGGTTGGGCTCGTCGGGGCCGCCGGCTCGAATGTTGACCACCAGGTCGAGGTCGGTGAACTCGAACCGCTGCGGCGTATCGGCATCACGCAGCTTCGGTCCCATGTCGGGGTCGTCGCTCATCAGCGAGAAGGTCCGGTCCATCACCTCTCGGAACTCCTTGGATGACTGAAAGGCGGTCACCGCAGCCGGAGTCTAACCTCGCGGCCGGTGTCGAGCACGATCCATCTGCATCCGACCGCGCCGCTGGCCGAGCGAGTCCTGTTGCCCGGCGACCCCGGGCGGGCGCTGCGGCTCGCGCAGGCGCTGCTCGAGAAGCCCAGGATGTTCAATCACAACCGCGGTCTGTGGGGGTACACCGGAACCGCCGGGGACGGCGAGCCGCTCACCATCCAGAGCACCGGGATGGGAGGTCCAAGCGCCGCGATCGTGATCTCCGAACTGGCTGAGCTGGGCGCGGAGAGGCTCGTTCGCGCGGGAACCTGCGGCGCGCTTGACGGGTCGCTGAGGCTGGGGGAGCTGTTGATCGCCGCCGCGGCGATCCCGTCCGACGGGACGAGCCGGGCCCTCGGCGCCGGCGAGCTCGCCCGGGGCAGCGCGGAGCTCTTGCGCGGGCTTGGCCAGGCGGATC
Organism: uncultured Solirubrobacterales bacterium; assembly: GCA_963792735.1. Classification (GTDB taxonomy): domain Bacteria; phylum Actinomycetota; class Thermoleophilia; order Solirubrobacterales; family Solirubrobacteraceae; genus Palsa-465. The sequence continues at coordinate 595,104 of CAWBXK010000004.1, forward strand.
CGACGGCGCGCACGGGAACGGTGGCCTCGACCGATCTCTTCTATGACGAGCAGCCGGGAACCGAGGAGCGCTGGATCGCCGCCGGCGCGCTGGCGGTCGAGATGGAAACGGCCACCCTGTTCGCACTCGCGCAACGGCGTGGATTGCTGGCCGCATCGGTGTTGGTCGTCTCTGACATCGTGCTGCCGAGCCGCCGGCGGATCGAAGCGGAGCAGTTGCACGAGGCCGAGCATCGCCTCGGTGAGCTGGCGCTACGAGGGCTCACGCGGTGAGCGGGCGCCCCCTCGCGCGCGCGAGTCGCGCGCGGGTAGCATGCCGTTGCCGGGCGGCTCGCCGGGGTGAGCCTGGTCAGCCGGCGGGCTTGGGCCGGCGTGACCCGGCCGGGCGCCGGGGCGTCGCGGCCGCGGGCTTGCTCTTGGGCGCGGGCTCGGCCAGCGAGGTCTCCAGCCGCTCGAGTGCGGCCTCGATCTTGGCCAGCCGTTGATCGACCGAGCCGGCTGAGCCGGCCGTCTCAATTCTCCCCTCCAGCCGATCGAGGCCGTCCTCGATCCCCTCGAGCCGCTGCGAAACGCTGCGCACGCGCCGGGTGAGGCGCTCCAGATCGCTCGCCGAGGGAAGGTTGAGGGCGCCCATGGCGACCTCCTGGGCCCGCATCGCGCGCTCGCGCGTCTCGAACGCGGCCGACAGCGCGCCGCTGACCACCGAGTTCTCGAGCAACTCCTGGGCGAGCTTGCCGATCGCCTCCTCACCCTGGCGGGTGACCCGGCCCTTGAGGCTGTCGTCGCTCATCGGTGGTGCTCGCAGCTCATGGCGGGGACTCTACCGTGCCGGGCCGATGAGGTCCGGGCTGGGCGCCCAGGCCGGCGGCGGCCGCACCGGAGGCACCCGCCGACGGCAATATCACCCTCTACCTAAGGGTTAGGTTACAAGCTGACTACAGAAATCTGCGCTGCCGGCCGATACTCTGCGGGTTCGGCGAGCCGTCATCGGGCGCCGGACCCCGACGTCCGCCCCTATGCGGCCAGGAGACCGACCCGCATGAGGCGCCAGAGTCCTCACGAAGAGACGGCCATGCCGTGCACTGCGGTTCCACATTGCAAAGCTCCGAATCAGCCAGTAGCTTCTCGGTCCACGTCGCTATGTGGCTAGAACACATAGAGCTGCGCACACGCTCATTACTTGGAGGAGACGGGCGACATTGCTGAGTAGGAGGAAGCTGTGGGGCGTGCTCGCGTTGACGGGCGCGATCCTGGTGACGATGGCGATGGCGGCGCTGCCCAGCGCCTCGGCGGATTCGTGCACGATCACCGTCACGCTCGTGGGCGGCCGCACCCTCACGTTCTACGTCAACGTGCCGCCCAACACGCCCATCTCCAGTCTGAACCTCCCGATCACCGGGCTGGTGGCGTCCGAGAGCGAGACCTGCGTCCCCGACTCGACGTCTAGCACCGACACGACCTCGACGCCCACGAGCACGGACTCCGGCTCCTCCACGACGACGACTTCCTCGTCCAGTCCGACCTCGAGCTCGAGCTCGACTTCGACCTCCAGCTCGAGCTCGACCTCGACCTCGACCTCAACTTCAAGCTCGAGCACGACGACCGCACCGCGGCCGACCAAGCCGGGCAAGCCCCAGCGTACGTCGTCGCACCCGCAGCCGTCGACCAAGCCGGTGACTCACAAGAAGCACAAGAGCAGGAAGACCAAGAAGAGCGGCTCGTCAAAGTCGTCGGCCAACAAGCTCCCCAGCGGCAAGGGCGTCCCTCAGGCCTCCAACCCGACGTTCTCGCTCTCGCTCCCCGGCCCGGTGCCGATCGGCGTTCCGAACTTCTTCATCGACTCGTTCCGGATCCCGCCGTTTCTGATTCCCATCTACCAGGCCGCGGGAATCGAGTACCGGGTGCCCTGGCAGGTGCTCGCGGCGATCAATGAGATCGAGACCGACTACGGACGCAACCTGTCGGTCTCGACCGCCGGCGCGGTCGGGTGGATGCAGTTCTTGCCGTCGACCTGGAAGCAGTGGGGCGTCGATGCCAACGGCGACGGAATCTCTGATCCCTATAACCCCGTCGATGCGATCTTCGCGGCGGCGCGCTACCTCCACGCCGCCGGAGCCTCCAAGAACATCTCCACCGCGATCTTCGCCTACAACCACGCCAGCTGGTACGTCCAATCGGTACTCCTGCGGGCCAAGCTGATCGGTGGCATCCCGTCGCAGCTGGTGGGCGCGCTGACCGGGCTGGTTCAGGGCCACTTCCCGGTTGCCGCCCCGGCCAAGTACGCCGACAGCTCGGTCGTGAGCCTGGCCAAGCACAAGGTGAAGGGCACCAACGCGGCGATCGCGATCAACTCCGACCCCAACGCCAAGGGCACGTCGATCTTCGCCAAGCGCGGCTCCCCGGTGATCGCGGTCAACGACGGCAAGATCGTCAAGATCGGCCAGAGCACGACCCTCGGGCACTACATCAAGCTCCAGGACGCGACCGGCAACATCTACACCTACTCACAACTCGGGTCGGTGTCCCGGAGCTACCCGGTGCCCAAGCCGGTGAAGATCACCGCGCGGGAGATCGCCAAGGAGCTCGCCGCCCCCCTCAGCTCTCACGCCCCGATCGCGCCGGCCACGGCGGGCTCGCAGAGCGCCAAGGCGAGGCCCGCAACCGCCAGCGCCGCCACGACGGCCAAGCCGTCATCGTCCGCCAAGGCCACCCGCGGGGCGCCCAAGCGGGCCGCCAAGCCGGGCTCGGCGCCACTCAGCGTTGCCGTCACGCCCGCGGCCAACACCCAGACCGCGTCGGTGACCGCGCCGATGGTCAAGGAGCGGTTGTTCGCCCATCCGGGGCGGTCCGCCTCCTACGCCGCCGGCGGCGACCTGCAGCTGCACGGCGCCAACCAGCAGATCTCGAGCTTCCAGAACTACTTCTCCGACGCGCTGCACCTGGGGCGCAACCAGTATTCGCTGAAATCGCTGCGAACCGGGTCGATCGTCGTGGCCGGCACCGTCCTCGGCCGTATCGGCGGCCCCTCGCAGAACGCGTCCTCCCATCTCTACTTCACCGTTCAGCCGGCCGGCAAGAAGGCGCCGCTGATCGACCCCAAGCCGATCCTCGATGGCTGGAAACTGCTGGAGGCGACCGCGGTCTACCGCGCCGCCGGCGTTGATCCGTTCTTCGGCCCCGGCGCCAAGAACCCCAGCGTCGGTCAGGTGCTGCTGATGTCCAAGGAGCAGCTGACCGTACGCGTGCTGCAGGATCCGCACGTTCGGATCTACAACTGCGGACGCCGCGACGTCGCCGCCGGTCTCATCGACCGCCGGGTGCTGGCGACGATCGAGTTCCTGGTCGCATCCGGCCTCGATCCCGATGTCACGGGTCTCGAGTGCCACCACAGCCTGACGGGCGCCGGCGGCGTCGATGCGGCGGGCGCCAGTGGGGCCAGTGTCGACATATCGAAGATCAACCACATCCCGATCCTCGGCCACCAGGGCCCCGGCTCGATCACCGACATGACGATCCGCCGGCTGCTGACGCTGCAGGGGGGAATGGTGCCCGACCAGATCATCAGCACGATGGCCTATAAGGGGCAGACCAACACCCTGTCACTGCCGGACCACAAGAACCGGATCCAGATCAGCTTCACGCCCGCGTTCGGAGCCAACAAGAAGCTGTCGGCCGAGGTCAAGAGCATTCTGCAGCCGGCCCAGTGGATCCAGCTCATCAACCACATCAGCGCGATTCCCGAGCCGGTCGTCCCGATCGCGCCGAGCAAGTACGCGATCAGGATCCACAACCACTGACGGCTGCGCCGCCGCCCCGCGGTGAGCACGTCCTCGTCTCTGTTCCGCTTCAGTCAGTTCGAGCTTCCGTGGCCGCTGGGGCCGCCCGACGGTCGTTACCTGCTGCGGCCGGCGGGCGAGCCTGACGCGCCCGCCGCGCACGTGATCGTGTTCGCCACGCTCGGCGCGCCGGAACGTAGGCGCCTGGCCGCGCGACGCAAACCGCGCGAAGCGCCGCCCGAGCCCGAGCCCACGCCCGTGAGCACCGGCCGAGCCACGATCATCGACGTCGGCGAGCCGCTGGCGGACCGCGGCCGGGCCGGGCAATGGCTACGGGCCGCCGGCGAGCCGGAGCTGACGGCTTCGCTGGCCGTGCTCAACCGCGCCCTGCATGCGTTCCGGCTCGTGACAGCCGACCCCTACCTGCAGCCGATCACCCGCGCGCAGGCGCTGGTGGCCCGGATCGGCTTCGGGGCCGGGGAGGACGTCGCCGATGGGCTGTGGTCCGACGCCCGCGAGCTGGTCTACGCCGGCGGCCGCCAGCGGCGGGCGCAGGTACTGCATCCGCAGGCGCGCCTGGCGGCGGTGCTCGGCGCGCGCGAGTCTGCGCTGGTCAGCGAGGAGCTGACCCTGCGCGCGCGCCTCGATCTCGACCACGGGCGTGAGCGAGAGGCCGCGCTGCAACTGCTGGTGGCGCTGGACGCCGCCCTCGCCGAGCTCTCCCGCGGTCGCACCGCCGCCGCCCTGGCGCAGCGGCTGGGTGAGCTGCGCGGGCAGCGTGAGGCGGTCGCGGCGGCAGCTCAGGCGGCCCTCGCCGGCCCGCTGCCGGAGTCCGAGCGGGAGACGATCGAGTTCACGCTCAGTCGGGTCGAGTCGGCGCTCCGGGCCCGCGCGGTCGAGAACTCCTAGCGCCGCCGCGTCTGAGCGGCTCCGACCCAGAGTCGCGCGGGCGCTCGACGAGGGCCTGAAGCCGGATTCGTTTCAGAGTCCGAGCTGCTCCACCAGCGTCCCGAGCTCCTGGACGACGTCGCCACCGCAGCGGACTGCGGCGCGGCTGTCGAACGGCGTCCTCCCCTGGGTGACGATCGCGATCTGCCCGCCCGCCGCGAGGGTCAGGGCGGGCAGCTGGGCGACCGGATGGACCTCGAGTGAGGAGCCCACGCAGAGCATCAGATCCGCCCCGGCCGCCAACGCCTGCGCTCGCTCGAGCGCCTGCGCCGGGAGGTACTCGCCGAACAGCACGACGTCGGGCTTGAGCGGCGAAGAGCAGTCACAGCGCGGGACGCCGGCGGGGTCGACCCGCTGCCGATCCCGTACGTCGGCGAGCGCGAAGCGCGCCCCGCAGTCCGGACACGACGAGTGCTCGATCGTCCCGTGCACCTCGACCAGCGCTCGCGTTCCGGCCCGGCGGTGCAGACCGTCGATGTTCTGGGTGATCACCGCGTCCAGCCGGCCGGCCCGCTCAAGCGTGGCCAGCGCCGTGTGGGCGTCGTTGGGACGCGTGTGCTCGAGCGTCTGGAAGCGATGGCCGTAGAACTCCCAGAAGCGCACCGGGTCGCGCCGGAAGACGTCTATGTGCGCAACCTCCATCGGGTCCAGGTTGGCCCACAGCCCCGTCCCCGGCGACCGGAAGTCGGGGATCCCCGACGGAACCGAGATGCCCGCCCCGGTGAGGGCGACGACCGAACGCGCGGCGCGGATCAGCTCGGCGAGCCTTGCCGTCCGATCGTGGTCGGGCGCGGCGCCAGCCAACTCCCGCCCGGACGACGGCGCCGTCATCTGCCCTTGAAGTGCGCGCTGCGCTTCTGCAGGAATGCGGAGATTCCCTCGCGCGCGTCCTCGGATCCGAACGTCAGCTCGAATCCCTGCTTCTCGGCGGCGATGCCCGCATCGAGGTCGCCCGCGCCCGAGACACGCTTGATCTGCTCGATCGAGAGGGGCGGCTGGCCGGCGAGCTTGCGCGCCCAGGCCAGGGCCGTGTCGAGCAGCTCGTGATCGGGGACCACTCGCGTCGCGAGCCCCAGCTCGTACGCCTCGACCGCGCCGATCGCGTCACCGGTCAGGTTGAGCTCCAGCGCCTTGGCCTCCCCGACGAGCCGAGGCAGCCGCTGCGTGCCGCCGAAGCCGGGGATGATGCCGAGGTTGATCTCGGGCTGGCCGAAGGTGGCCGACTCGGCGGCGATCCGGAAGTCGCAGGCCATGGCCAGCTCGCAGCCGCCGCCGAACGCCAGTGCGCCCACGGCGGCGATCGTCGCCACGCTGGAGCGCTCCATCTCACGCAGCAGGCCGTGCATCTGGTCCAGCAGCGCTCGGCCGGCGGCGGCGTCCATGCTCGTGAAGGCCTTGATGTCGGCACCAGCGCAGAACAGCATCGGGTTGGCCGAGGCGAATACGAGCGAGCGCACCGTGCCGGCGTCGAGCACCGACTGCCACACCTTTGCCAGCGACTGAACCACCTCCGGTGAGATCGAGTTCGCCGGCGGCCGATCCAACCAGGCGATCGCGATCCGGTCACGGGTCTCGAGCTTGACCGGACTCTCGTCCCAGCCCGCGTCGGGCTGGGCGTAGGGAAAGAAGCCCTGGCCGGACTTCACGCCGAGGCGGCCCTGAGCCACGAGCCGACGAAGGATGGCCGGCGGGTCGAAGTTCTCGCCCCATTCGCTCGCGGCGCGCTCGAGCCTGGCCAGCACCTCGTCGAGGCCGAGCTGATCGGCGCGCGCGAATGGCGGCGGGATGATCCCGGCGCCGGCCATCATGCCGAGGTCGATGTCCTTCATCGCGGCGACGCCCTCCTCGAGCACGAGGCAGCTCTCCACCAGTGCCTTGAGCGCGAAGCGGTCGAGCAGCGCCGCGGTGTCGATGTCAGCTCCCGTGCTCATAGAACCCCTTTCCGGTCTTGGCCCCGAGGTCTCCGGCGGCGACCAGCTCCTGCATCCGCCGGTGCACGAAGAACCGATCTCCGTAGGCGTCGCGGAGGTGCTCGGCGACGTGCAGCGCGGTGTCGAGGCCGAGCAGATCGGTCAGGTAGAACGGGCCCATCGGGGCGGCCTTGGCCTCGGTCACGGCCCTGTCCAGCGCCTCGACCGAGACGCCACTCTCCTGCTGGTATCGCCACAGCTCCGAGACGCCGGAGTTCAGGATTCGGTTGACCACGAAGCCCGGCGCCTCACCGCTGCGTATGGGCATCTTGCGGATCGCCTGCGCGAAGTTGCTCGCGGCCTGCGCGGTCTCGTCGGAGGTGTCCTCACCCTCGACGATCTCGATCAGCCGCATCACCGACGCGGGGTAGAAGAAGTGAAAGCCGACGACCTTGTCGGGCCGGGTGGTGACCTCGCCGATCTGGGTGATCGACAGCGACGAGGTGTTGGAGGCCAGGATCGCGTGGCCCGGGGTGACCTCGTCGAGCTCGGAGAACACGGTCTGCTTGACCTCCATCCGCTCGGGGACGGCCTCGATCACGAAGTCGACGTCGCCGAACGGCTCATAGTCGGTGGTCGGGGTGATCAGACCCAGCCTGCGCTCGAGCTCGGCCGCGTCGAGCTTGCCGGCGTCGACAGCGGCCTGCCACAGCGAGCGGGCCTTGTCAACGCCCTGATCGACGTACTTGCGCTCGACGTCCTTGAGCACGACGGGTATGTCTGCGCCGGCGATCGCGTGCGCAATCTCTCCACCCATCGTGCCGGCGCCGACCACGGCCGCTTTGAAGACGAACATGAAGCCCTCGCTCTCAGTCGTGTCGGAGGTCGTTGCCCGCCGCGCCCGGAGGTCTGCGGCGGCCGGGAGTCTAGTCGTCTCCGGGCGCCGACCGCCCCCCTCGCCGGGCCGCCCGCAGCTCGACGGCGAAGTGCGCGAGGGACACGTTGAGCGAGGCCGCCATCGCGCGCTTGATGAACAGCGCGTCGACGATCGGCGAGACCGGTGAGCGCCGTTTGAGCGCGTACTCGAGCGTCAGTTCGATCTGCACCCCATCGGCCAGCGCGGCGAACGCCACGCTCTGACGACCCCGGATCGAGACATCGTCCACCTCGACGGTCTGCCCGGCCAGCGCCGCGTGGGAGATGACCCGCTCCGTGACGTGGCCGCGGCCCGCGGGGCCCGACTCCCAGGTCACCGTGGAGCCGATGCCGGGCCAGTCGCCGTCGATCGCCAGCACCCGGTCGAGCCCGTCGACCCACGACGCCCAGCGGCTGGTGTCATACCAGGCTCGCTCCACGACCGGAACCGTGCCGGGGACCACCAGCGTGACTCGGACCGTCCGCATGCTGCGGATTCTCCCGCGTCGGCGACGCGGGAGTAGGCTCTGAGCGAGGCGATGACGGAGAACCTTCCCGAAGCGCTGGAGCCGTACCCCGAGATCTCATCCAAGGCGTACGAGCATCCGGCCGATCGCGCCGCCACGGCGGCGCTCAAGGCCGTCCCGATGCTCGACACGGTGGTCCGCAAGCTGGTCGAGTTTCGCTACGAGCGCGCGCTGCGCCAGTTCTACCTCGGCAACTCGATCAAGATCGGGGAGCGCCAGCTGCCGGACCTGTGGGGCGCCTACCGGGGCGTCTGCCGGATCCTCGACATGCCGGCCTCCTACGACCTCTACGTGAGCTCGTCGACGACCGCCAATGCGCACACGATCGGCTCGCAGAGCCCGATGATCGTCTTCGACTCGACGCTGCTGACCCAGCTCGGCCCCGGGGAGCGCCGCGTGGTGCTCGCGCACGAGCTCGGCCACATCCTTTCCGACCACGTGCTCTACATGACCGCCCTGGACATCCTCATGCGGGCGGGGGGCAACCTGCCGGCGGTGGTCGGGCTGCCGTTCCGCGCCGTGCAGGCGGTGCTGCTGGAGTGGATGCGGGCGGCCGAGCTGAGCTGTGACCGTGCCGCGACGCTGGCGGTGCGTGATCCCCGCATCGTGTGCCGGACGCTGATGGTCACCGCCGGCGGCATGCCGGCCGACGCGCTCGACCTCGACGCCTTCATGGCTCAGGCGATGGAGTACGAGAGCTGGAACGACTCGCACGATCGCGTGCAGCGTTTTTTCAACGAGATCGGCGCGACCCACTCGTATGCCGTGCGCCGTGTGTCCGAAGTGATGAAGTGGGTCCAGAGCGGCGAGTACGACCGGATCGTCCGCGGCGAGTACCGCAAGCGCGGCGATGACAAGAATGTCCGCGAGGAGGCCAGCGACGCGATGGAGTTCTACGCCGAGCGCTTCCGCAGCCTGTTCCGCGAGATCGGCGAAAACGTGACAACGCTGGGCTCCCAGGTCGGCGACATGAGCCAGCAGGTCGCCGACTGGCTACGCAACCGCGGCACCGGGACGGGTCGGAGCCAGGACTGAAAAGCAGCTACCCGCGGGCGCCCGGCACTGGTGAGTCACAGGCTCACGGGGCCGGGCGCTGGCGGGAGCCTGCCCGCGCCCTTGACAAACGAACAGTTACGATATATCGTTGATGCATCGTTACAGTCAATCAAAGGAAACGATATGTCTGGTTATTCATTCGCAGAGGAATGGCCCGGGCAACCAGCCTGGGGACGCAAGTCACACCACCACCATCGCCACGGCCCGCCCCCGTGGGCGTTCTCCCGCGGCAAGGGCGGCCACGGCCGGCCCAGTCCGGAGGAGCTCGCGGAGCTGATCGCCCTGCGCCGCATGCGTGGCGGGCCGTTCAGCGGCCCGGGACCCTTCGGTGGCGGCCCGCGCGGCCGCGGCCGGGGACGGGGTCGCGCTCGGCGCGGCGACGTCCGGCTGGCGCTCCTGCGGCTGCTGGCCGAGGAGCCCCGCAACGGCTACCAGCTGATGCAGACCATCGAGGAGCGCAGCGACGGTCGTTGGCGTCCGAGCCCCGGCTCGGTCTACCCGACGCTCGCCCAGCTCGAGGACGAAGGTCTGATCCGCTCCAGCGAGTCCGATGGCTCCCGTCGGTTCGAGATCACCGATGCGGGGCGCGAGCACCTCGAGACCCGCTCGGAGGAACCCGCACCGTGGGATCCCACCGGCGAAGACGGCGAGAACGCGCTCGCCGAGCTCGGACCGCTCGTGATCGCAGTCGGCAAGGCCGCCTGGCAGGTCGCCTCAGCCGGCGACGAGGTCCAGCGAGCCCGGGCCATCGAGCTCCTGTCGGAGACCCGCCGCGGCCTGTACCGAATCCTGGCCGAGGATCCTGATGGATCCGAGGACTCCGACGAGTCGGCGGGCTAACGTAGAGCGCGGATGTCGCTGACCCACGACAACGGCGCTGGGGCCCCCGCCATCGCCGTCCACGACCTCGCCAAGAACTTTGGCGAGGTCCGGGCGGTGCGGGGGGTCAATTTCGAAGTGGCCGCCGGCGAGGTGTTCGGCTTTCTCGGGCCCAACGGCGCCGGCAAGACGACCACGATCAACATGCTCTGCACCCTGGCCAAGCCCACCTCCGGCAAGGCCGAGGTGGCGGGCCACGATGTGGTGCGCGAGCGCGACGAGGTCCGGCGCAACATCGGCCTGGTGTTCCAGGATCCGACGCTCGACGGCTATCTGACCGCCCAACAGAATCTGAAGCTGCACGCCGAGCTGTACGGCGTGCAATCGAACCTGGTGGACCCGCGCATGCAGCAGGTGATGGAGATGGTCGGCCTGTGGGAGCGCAAGGACTCGGTCGTCGGCACCTTCTCAGGCGGGATGCGCCGGCGGCTCGAGATCGCGCGTGGGCTGATGCATTCCCCCCGGGTGCTGTTCCTCGACGAGCCTACGATCGGGCTCGATCCCCAGACGCGCCGCTCGATCTGGACCTACATCCGCGAGCTCAAGGAGCGTGAGGAGATCACCATCTTCATGACCACCCACTACATGGACGAGGCCGAGTGGTGCGACCGGATCGCGATCATGGATCATGGGGAGATCGTCGCGTTGGACGCGCCGGAGACGCTCAAGGCGCAGATCGGCTCAGACCGCGTCACGATCCACACCGACGACGACGATGCGGCGATCGCCGCGCTGGACGCGAAGTTCGGGATCGAGGCGCGGATCTCCGAGGGGGCTGTGACGTTCGGAGTGCCGGCCGGCGAGGAGTTCGTTCCGCGCCTGTTCGCCGAGCTCGGGGTGCCGATCCGGTCGGTGAGCGTCTCGCGCCCCACGCTCGACGACGTGTTCATGTCCCACACCGGGACCACGATTCGTGACGCCGAGGAGGACCAATCCAAGCACCGCAACCGCGTGATGATGCAGATGATGGGAGCAGGAGGTAGGCGATGAGCACGACGACCCAACCAGTCGACCCGACCGCGACCGCACCGCCACGTCCCGACGTGGTCAGGGTGACGGTGCCCAAGCGCAGCCTGGCGTCTGAACTGCGGGCCATCCGGATCGTCTGGCGCCGCGAGCTGATTCGTTTCCGCGCCGACCGGATCCGCATCATCACCTCGCTGGTGCAGCCGCTGCTGTTCCTGTTCGTGCTCGGCTCGGGGCTGCAGGGCCTGGCTCGCGCGGGCACCCACGGGGTCCAGCTCAACACCTTCATCTACCCCGGGATCCTCTGCATCGCGGTCATGTTCACGGCGATGTTCTCGGCCGCCTCGATCGTCTGGGACCGGGAGTTCGGCTTCCTGCGCGAGATGATGGTCGCGCCGGTGCGTCGCAGCTCGATCGTGATCGGCAAGTGCCTGGGGGGCGCCACCGTCGCCAGCTTCCAGGGCGTGATCGTGATCTGCCTGGCGGGACTCGTGCACGTGCCCTACGCCCCACTGCTCATCCTCGGGATCTTCGGCCTGCAGCTCCTGCTGGCGTTCGCGATCACCGCCTTCGGCGTGATGATCGCGGTCCGGATCAAGCAGATGCAGTCGTTCATGGGCGTGATGCAGATGGTCGTGATGCCGATGTTCTTCATCTCCGGCGCCCTGTTCCCGGTATCAGGACTGCCCGGGTGGCTGGCGGTGCTCAACCGGATAGACCCGCTCACCTACGCCGTCGACCCGATGCGGAGGCTGGTGTTCAACCATCTGAGCATCTCCCCGGCGGCCCGTCACGCGCTTGACCCGGGCGTGACCTGGTGGGGCTGGCACGTGCCGGGCCTGCTCGAGGCGGGCGTGATCGCCGGCCTCGGGCTGGTGATGCTAGGGATCGCGATCTGGGAGTTCAGCACGACTGAGTAGGGGCAATTGCCCTGGCGGGCAATTGCCTTAAGGGAATCGCCGAAGGCGATTCCCCCGATTCCCCCGGGCGATCACCCTGGGCGTAAGGGTCGAAGACCAACCAAGTAGGGGCAATTGCCCTGGCGGGCAATTGCCCCTGGTAGCTTAGGCCGATGAGCGTGGAAAAGGTGGCGGGTAGCAGCAAGATCCTGCGGGTGCCGTGCCTGCAGAATCCCGACCTGCACGAGCTCGCCGCCCACATCGAGGGGCAGAACTTCGTCTGGGTCGATTACGACGGGCCCAGCCCGGAGGCGCTGGACAAGATCTCGGAGCTGATCAAGCTGCATCCGCTGACGCGGGAGGATGCGCGCACGTTCCATCAGCGGCCGAAGATCGAGGAGTACGCGGGCTACATGTTCGTGGTCGCGTTTGGCGTCGACACCGGCACGGAGGCCGGAGATCCGCTGCTGCGTGAGGTGCACATGATCATCTCCGGTGATTACGTGATCACGATCCACCACGGTGCGTTCGATGCGCTGTCGGAGCTGCGCGATCGCTACAACAACGAGGAGGTCCGCAGCGAGCAGTTCCTCGTCTACAAGATCCTCGATGCGGTGACGTCGACCTTTGTGCCGGTGCTGAGCCGGGTCGACGACAACATCGACGAGCTCGAGCAGCAGGTGATCGACAACGCCAACAAGGAGAACCTGCAGCAGATCTTCTCGCTCAAACGGGACCTGATCGCGATGCGGCGAGTGATCACGCCGATGCGCGACATGTTCGCCCGCAACATCGACCGCTTCTCCCAGCTGCCGGGGCTCGAGACCGACGACCGCCTGTACTTCCGGGACCTCTACGACGGTCTGATCCGGGTCTCGGACCTGGTCGACTCCTACCGGGATCTGCTCAGCGGCGCCACCGACATGTACCTCTCCATGGTGGCCAACCGTCAGGGCGAGATCAACAAGCAGCTGACGATCATCGCCACCATCTTCTTGCCGCTGACCTTCCTGACCGGCTTCTTCGGCCAGAACTTCGCCTTCGAGACCGCCCACATCACCAACACCACGTGGTCGTTCTTGGTGTTCGGGATCGGGCTGCTGGTCGTCTCGGTGATCGGGTTCGCGGTCTACTTCCGCCGCAAGAGATGGTTGTAGGCCGCGACCCAGTCGCCGGCTATCTCCCGCTGCGCGGTGGCCAGCTTCATCTGACCGTCGCAGACGCGGGCGTGCAGCCGATTCTCCAGTGAGTCCTTGGGATTGGGACTGGAGCCCGGCTCGGGCCACAGATTGCGGGCGTCATTGCGCGCGCCGCCGAGCTCGAGCGAGACCAGATGGTCGTACTCGTAGTAGTGCAGCGGCCGCAAGTCGCCGTAGGCGGCGAGGCTGCCGCGCTTCTCGCGCTCGGTGATCGATTCAGGCGGGCGGACGCTCTCGCTGTATCCGGAGCGGCAGATCGTGCGTCCGAGGTCAGACTGGGTGACGGCGGGATCGATCGCGCCGGGGGTGCAGCTCGGATCCGGCAGCGAGAACAGCCCGTGACCGCGAGCGTGGCAGGAACCCGGACGCGGCTGGCGCTGGATCACGTGGGAGCTGGCCATGCTCTTGAGGAGGTTGGGCGTCGCACCGGCTGTGGCGGCAGCGCAGCCAGTGCTCACAGCCACGGCAGTCAGGACGGCGAGGCAGGTGCGCACCGGTCAAGTGAAGCAGCCGGTCCAGATGAGACCCGTGACCGTGCGATGAGCCGTCGACGACTGATTGCGCTCAGCGCACAATTGCGCGGCGCGGCCCGAAGCACCGCTCCGGGCCGCAAGGCGCACCCCCACTACACCCCCACTTAGCCGTCGACCGCGATGTGGAACCCGAGGTCGGCGACAGTTCCGGTGGCGTCATCCCCCGTGACGAACACCCCCATTTGGATCGAAGTTGGCGCCGACCACGCAGCCCGGGACCGAGACGCCGAAGCCCCTGGCCTTGGTCCCGTCGGAGTTGATCACGCCGAACATCGTGCCCCTCCTGTTGTCCCGAGGACGAGTCCATCTCGTCCCGCCGCGAGGGACCGTACACCCGGTCGTGGTCCCGATTTGTGGAGGTGATCACACACGGGGCCGCCCGGAGGCGGCCCCAGCCACGGCTAGGCGTTGACGCCGGCTTCCTCGCGGACGTCGGCGCGGCGCGGCAGCAGCGTCTCGCGGGCGATCACCAGCCGCTGGATCTGCGCGGTGCCCTCGTAGAGCTGGAGGATCTTGGCGTCGCGCATCAGCTTCTCGACCTTGTACTCCTTGATGAAGCCGTAGCCGCCGTAGACCTGGACGGCGTCGGTGGTGACCTCCATCGCGGTGTCGGCGGCGAAGCGCTTGGCGTGTGATGACTCGAGCGTGTTGCGCTGGCCCTGGTCGAGCAGGACGGCCGAATTCCAGGTCGCCAGGCGCGCCAGGTGGACCTTGGTCGCCATGTCGGCGATGAGGAACTGGATCGCCTGGTGCATGGCGATCGGGACGCCGAACTGGATGCGCTCCTTGGAGTACGCGATCGCCATCTCCATCGCCGCGCGGGCCACGCCAACGCCCATCGCGGCGACGCCGGGGCGGGTGCGGTCAAGCGTCATCATTGCGATCTTGAAGCCCTTGTTCTCCTCGCCGACGAGGTGATCAAGCGGGATCTCGACGTCGTTGAACGAGATCGTGGCGGTGTTGGAGGCCCGCTGACCCATCTTGTCCTCGTGCTTGTCGACGACGACGCCGGCGTCACGGGGAACGATGAAGCAGGAGATGCCGCGGTGCCCGGCCTCCTTGTCGGTCTTGGCGTAGACCGTGTACCAGTTGGCGTACTCGCCGTTGGTGATGAAGCACTTGGAGCCGTTGAGGACCCATTTGTCACCCTTGCGCACGGCGTTGGTCTTCATGCCGGAGACGTCGGAGCCGGCGTCGGGCTCGGTCAGGCAGAAGGAGGCCAGCAGCGGCGCCTCGGATAGGCGGCCGAGATACTCCCGCTTGAGCTCCTCGGAGGCCGCCAGAATCACCGGCGCGGTGGCCAGGCCGTTGCACGACAGCGAGGTTCCGATGCCCGAGCAGCCCCAGGCGATCTCCTCCTCGATGATCACGCCGTCCAGGTAGCCCAGGCCGGGACCGCCGTACTCGGACGGGAGGTGGTTGTTCATCAACCCCAGCTCCCACGACTTCTCAAGGATCTCGCCGGGCCAGGTGCCGTCGCGGTCATATTCCCAGGCGACCGGCCGGATCTCCTTCTCGGCGAACTCGTGCGCCATCTCGCGCATGCTCTTCTGCTCGTCAGTGAGCGTGAAATCGACCACTTTGGGATTCTCCTTGAATTCTCGATTGACTAGTCAGTCAATGCTCTGAGAAAAGGTTACCCGATCGCCCCAGGTGCGCAACAATTGAGGAATGCAGAATGCGTTCGGCACGGTCGTATGGGTCGTGGCAGGTGTGGGGGTGGCAGGTGCGTTGGTGGCGCTGGCGCTCAGTGGCCGGACCTGGGACGAGTACGGCAAGAACCACCTGTTGCACGACACCGAGCGCTCGCCCTCGCGTGCGTCAGGCGTGGGAACGGCGTCGCTGGAGCGTGACACCGAGATCCGCCAGCTCCTGGAGGCTCGCAACGCGCGGCGCCGGCGGCGGGGCGAGCCCGAGGTCGACATCGAGCAGGAGCTCACGCGCCTGACCACGCCGCAGATCGACGCCGACCTGCGAGCGGAGATCCGGGATCTCGTCATTGCCCGCAACCATCGCCGTGCCCGCCAGGGCAAGCCACCGCTGGATGTCGATGCCGAGATCAAGCGCGAGATCGCCGGGCTCACCGGCGTCTGAGACCCGTTTGTCTGTACGCTGGGAGACGCGATGCCCGATCAACGCCGCGTAGAGCTCGACGAGCTCGTCAACCGCCCCGGGACCTACTTCAATCCTCAGACCGAGGTCCTGGTGATCATCGACGACTCACCCGAGCTCGACGCCGAGATCTTCAACCTGGAGGAGTTCGAAGGCGCCGACTGGGTCCTGATCTCAGACGAGACGCCGGTGGACGAGCACCGCCGCGACGAGCTGCTCGAGGCCTTCCAGGTTCACTACCACCCGGGCGCCGTCGAGGACTCCGACGACGACGATGAGGAGCTCGACGAGCTCGACGCTGACGACCACCAAGAGGTCGGCCGGGACTGATCAGCCCGGCGCTGGCTCAGCCGGCCCTGGCCGGCACCGATACCGCTAACCGCCGCTCAGCAGCGCGGCGCACTTCTGCATCTTGGTGACGTCACCCGCAGCCTGCTGAATGCACTGCGTGTACTTCTGGACCTTGGCCGGGCTGCCGGAGCCCGAGCCGCTGGAACCCGAGCCGCTCGAGCCGCTCGAGCCGCTGGAGCCAGAGCCGGTCGAGCCCAGCCCAGACCCGTTGAACACGCCGCGGACCTGCGCCAGCACGCCTTGGAGCTTGGTCACGAAGCCGCTGAACGGCTGCACGTTGCCGGGCGCCGAGATCGTCTGCGGCTGATTGAGGTTTGCGTACTGCAGCGTGAACGCGATCCCCGCCGAGTTGAGGCCGCCGAGCAGGGTCGAGATCTGCCCGCTGACCGGCACGTTGAGGCTGATCGTGAGCTTACGCAGGGTCTTGTCGCTGGTCCCGGTCCAGACGTCGACGACCGGGTTCTTGATCGCGGCGGCGATCTTGCTCATCGTGGCCGGCGGGATCGAGCTGGGGATCGTGGTCGTGCCGGCCGCGCCGCTGGCGGACGCCTTCTGCAGGAATGAGTTGAAGTCACCCAGCAGTGCGGACACGTTGACACCGGCGCGGATGTGCGTGGTCGACGCGCCCGCCACGGTGTCATTGCCGACGATCGACGCGTTGGTGAGCCAGTGCAGCGGCTCGATGCCCAGCTTCGCCAGGCCGCCGGTCCCCCCGCCGGCGGCGCCGGAGGCGCCCGAGAAGCTCGACGCGAGCTTCTGGAAGTCGGCCGCCGGGAGCTGGTAGGCCGCACCCTGCAGGGTCAGGTAGCCGCTGGTGCCGGTCGAGACGAGCCCCAGCGCTCCCTTGTGGCCCAGCGCGTTGATGCTGATGGTGAAGTTCGAGGCCGGCAGCTGTCCCTTGCCGCGGGTCTGAAACGGTCCCGACAGGCCCACCGAGAGGGGGCCCTTGAGCGTGCTCGAGCCCGACGGAGTCAGCGTCAGGTTGAAGTTGAGGAGGCCGCTCTTGACGGAATGCGAACCGCTGAAGGTCTGCTTGAGCAGCGTCTGGGCGCCGGCGCCGCTAGTGCTGGAACTGGAGCTGCCACATGCGGCCAGCACCAGCCCGGTCACGGCGACGAGTGCGATCGCGGCCACTCGACGCCAGGTCCCGATCAGGTCCTGCATGCAACTTCCTCCTCAGCTGGGGCACCACGTGTCGCGCGAATGTAGCATCGGTGCGGTGCGCAGGAGCCTGTTAGCCCTGCTCGTACTCGCCGTTTTTCCCAGCAGCGCAGCCGCCGCGCCGGTGCTGGTTCTCGGTAAGGACGGACGGGCCCGCACTCGTAACGACCCGTTTGTGACCGGTCGGGCGCTGACCCCTGCGGCGGCCGGGGGCGGCGTGCCGGGCCGCGGCTCACCCCGGACGCCGGGGGCAGAGCCCCGGCCCGGATTCACTCCCGAGCTGCGGCGGGCGACCGGCCCCAGCGGCGGGACCGGCGTCAAGAAGGGCTCGACCCAGGGATCGATCCCAAACCGAAAGCGCACCAAGCGACGTAGGAAGCCGGCGATCACGATCGCCAGCGTGCTTTCGAAGCTGCGGGCGACCAACGCGATCAACCAGACCGCCTACGCCCGGTACAGCGGCAGCCTCAACGCGGCGCTCGCGGCCGAGAAGCACCTCAGCGGCACGCGACGCAACGAGCTCACCGCGGTCACCCAGACGCTGCACCAGATCGCCGCATCGAAGCAGATGACGCCATCGCGCCTGCCGGCCATGTTCGCCACGCTGGACGCGAATCGCCAGTGGTGGACGACCGGCCCGCTGCTCTCCAGCGGCCAACGAGTCGAGTTCACCGGCTCGCAGCTGGTGTGGGAGTACTACCCCGGTCAGGGCATCCAGCTCCAAGTGCTCGGGAGCTTCGGCAAGGCCGACGGTCTCTACACCGCGGGCGCCGCCGACTACCCGGCGATGGTGCAGCTGCTCTCGGAGATCATCCCGCTGGCCAGCCAGCGCGCCGGCGGGCTGGCGTGGGAGTACTACTTCAACTTCGACGGCGGCGCGCCCCCGTGGACGAGCGCGATGTCGCAGGCGACGGGCCTGGAGGCCCTGACCCGCGCCTACCAGGCGACGGGCAACCAGTACTACCTGCAGATCGCCGCCCAGGCGATGCCGCTGTTCACACGGCCCCCACCGGCGGGCGTGGCGGTGGCGACGCCGGTCGGAACGCGCTTCCTCCAGTACACGTTCGCGCCCACGACGGCGATCATCAATGCATTTCTGCAGACGCTGATCGGCCTTTATGACTATTCGCGCGTGTCGGGCAACCCGCAGGCGGCGCAGCTGTTCGCGGCCGGCAACGCGGAAGCACTGGCCGAGCTGCCGAGCTATGACACGGGCGCGTGGTCGCTGTATCAGCCGGGGGTCGAGGACACGCTCTCCTATCACCAGCTCGTGACCGGCTTCCTGGCGCAGCTGTGCACGATCACCGCCGACCCCCTGTACTGCTCGACGGCGGTCCACTTTCAGACCTACGAGATCACCCCGCCGGGGCTGACCCAGCTCACGTTCCGGGCTCGCGCGCGCAAATCCAGGCAGGTGCGTTTCCAGCTATCCAAGTACTCGCATGTCGGAATCACCGTGAGCCAGGGCACGCAGACGAAGTTCGCGACCAGCGCGAGCTTCCCGTACGGCGTCGATTACTTCACGATCCCGCCGCTGAAGAACGCGGGGGTGTACACGGTCACGCTGACCGCGACCGACCTGGCGGGCAATTTCGCGAGGATCACCGGCACGCTGGGCGTGTCGAGCTGAGCCCGCGGACAGCCTGGCGGCGCCTGCGGCGCGACTCGGCGCAGGCTCGTAGACTCGGCCGGCCATGAGGCCCCGCACGATCCTCTACACGGGCAAGGGAGGCGTCGGGAAGACGTCGGTCGCCGCCTGCACGGCGCGCCGGTGCGCCGCGGCGGGACTGCGAACGTTGGTGCTCTCGACCGATCCCGCCCACAGCCTGTCCGAGTCGCTGTCGGTGGAGCTGGGGTCCGAGCCGGTGCCGGTCTCCGAGCGGCTGTGGGGTCAGGAGGTCAAAGCCCAGGAGGAGATGGAGCGTCACTGGTCCGGCGTGCAGGACTGGCTCGGGGAGCTGCTGCAGGAGCGCGGCGTGGACCGGATCTCAGCGGAGGAGCTGACGGTGCCCCCGGGCATGGACGAGCTGTTCTCGCTGCTGCGCCTGCAGGCCCACAATGAGTCAGGACAGTGGGACGCGATCGTCGTCGATTGCGCCCCTACCGGCGAGACCCTGCGGTTGCTGTCATTTCCCGACGTCGCGCGCTGGTGGATCGAGAAGGTGTTCCCGTTCGAGAAGCAGATCCTGGCCGCGGCGCGGCCGATCGCGCGGTCGCTGCTTGACATCTCGCTCCCGAGCCAGGCCGTGTTCGCCGACATCGAGCGGCTGTCGCAGAGCCTGATCGCCATGAACGAGATCCTGCGCGATCGTGATCGCTGCACGATCCGACTGGTGATGAACCCGGACAAGATGGTGATCGGGGAGGCGATGCGGACCTTCACCTATCTGAACCTGTACGGGTATCTGACCGACGCGGTGGTGGTCAACCGGTTGTTCCCGGCGGAGGTCGGCGACTACTTCGCGGCGTGGCGACGCCGCCAGGAGGAGCACCTGGAGCTGGTGCATTCGGCCTTTGCCCCGGTACCGGTGCTGTGTGCCCCGTACTTCGAGCAGGAGGTCGTGGGCACCGAGATGCTCGACCGGCTCGCCGGCGCGCTGTTCGAGGATCACGATCCCGCGGCGGTGCTTCACGATGCGCTGACCCAGGAGCTGGTGGTCTACGAGGACGGAGCCCGGCTGCGGCTGACCCTCCCGTTCGCGACCAAGGGCGACATCACGCTGAAGAAGATCGGGCTCGAGCTGATCGTCGGGGTCGGAGGCCAGAAGCGAACTATCATGCTCCCCCCCGCGCTGGCCGCGTCCCGGCCGGCGGCGGCGACGTTCGAGGACGGCGCGCTCCAGATCACCTTCGATGGCCAGCCATGACCCCCAGGGCCCGTCACGGGGTCCCACCGGCGATCCTGCCGAGCCCACGGGCGAGGCCGCGCTCAGACGGCTGGAGCAGCGGCTGGACCGGGCGTCCGAAGCAGCCGAGAGGCTGATCGCGGAGGCGGCGGCCCGGGCGGCGGGTCAGTTGGGGGGAGGCGAGCATCACGAGCATCCGAGCGAGCCTCCGCCGGCCGGGTGGCAGCGTCGGGAGGCCGGCGACGCCGGGCCGCGGGGCTCCGCCGGCTCCGGTGCCGGGTCCCGCGCCGAGGGCGAGGTCGATCTCCTGCTGCACGTCCTGAGCTCGCTGCGCGACCGGATCCCGCCTGAGCTCCAGCGGCGCCTGGGCGACGCCCTGCGCGAGGTCCTGCTGGCCGTGCGCGCCCTGATCGACTGGTATCTGGAGCGCTCGGAGCGCCAGCGGACGGAACCGGTGGAGGTCCAGGACATACCGATCATGTAGGCCCGCGGCTGGACCTCGGAGCGCACCTGCTGGCCGGTATCACCCGGCTCGGCGCTTACAATCGATGGGTGGCCCGCACCTGGATCCTCACCGGGTCGCCAGAGAACCACCGGGCGACCCGGGTCCACGAATTCGCGGTCATCGGAGTGCAGGAGCGCACCCGCAATCGGGCGCTTCAGATCGAACCCGGCGACCGAATCGTGCTCAACGCGACGCGCGTGATGGCGTTCGCATGAGCGGCGACGCCCGGCCCGCCGGGCAAGCCGCCCAGCGCGTGGGCAGCGGGGCCGGCCGGGTGTCCCGCGCCTGGCGCAAGCTGCCGCCCGAGCGGCGGCTGGCCGCCGGGGCCGCGGTGGGGCTGTTCTTCACGCTGTTCCTGCCGTGGTATCAGGACACGGTGATCCTCAGCGGCAGCGGGCGTGCCGCCAATCTCAGGTTGACGAGCGCCTCGATCACCGGCTGGGGCGCGTTCTCGTTCGTCGAGGCGGCGGTGCTGCTGGTCTCCGCGGCGGTGCTGGCGCTGCTGTTCATGCGCGCCGAGGGCCGCGCGTTTCATATCCCGGGCGGCGACGGCGCAGTCATCAGCGCGGCTGGGGCCTGGACCTGCGTGCTGATCGTATGGCGGATCTTCGACAAGGAGGGTGGGCAGAGCAACCACGGTCAGTACCTCACGAGCACGGGAATCGAATGGGGCATCTTCATCGCACTCGGCGTGGCCGGACTGCTGGTGTACGCCGGCTCGCGGATCAAGCTGGCCCACGAGCCCGAGCCACCTCTGCCCGGAGAGCGTCCCGCCCTGGCCCGAGGCGATGGTGCGGGCCCGGTGGCCGCCCGGATGCCCAGGGCCAGGCCGCGCCCGCCCCGGCCGGTCGCGGCGGGGGAGCCGTGGGCCGACCAGGCCCCCACCGTGCGCACCCCGCCCGACCAGGCCCCCACCGTACGCACCCCGCCCGATCAGGCCCCCACCGTGCGCACCCCGCCCGACGAGGCCCCCACGCGCCGGGCACAACCCACCGACGAGCCGTCCCCCGCCCCCGGATTCGAGTTTCCCGACGTCCAGGAGATCGACTTCGAGCATCCGCCGACGGCGCGATTGAGCCGGCCGGCGCGCCGTCCCAAGCCCTCCGACGATCAGGTGAGCACGCGGATCGACCCGCGCCAGGACTGACTCCGCCGTCGAGGGTGGGGAGTCTTGCCCGCAGCGCTCACCCGCCCGGCTGCAGCACGAACGAGAAGTAGGCACTGACCAGCCCGATGATCAGGATGCCGGTGAGAATCAGCGGCCGTGATTGGATCAGGTGGCCGTAGACGCCGACGATCAGACCGAAGATCAGGACCACCACGAACGCCGTCAGTTGCGACTGCTGGGAGGCCAGGATGAGGATCATCGCTGAGCTAACCCTATATTTGACCTCAGCCGCGCACGCCGATCCGCTCCGGCGTGAGTCCGCCGAACCCAACCACCCGAGGTAATCCGCTGTCTGTCCGAAACCCTGAGCCCACCTCCGTCGACGACGTCACGGCGGGCCTGAGAAGCGCCGGCTATCTGCCGGGCGCTTCGACCGCGCTGGTCTCCTACCTGGCGACCAAGCTCGGCAAGCCGGTGCTGGTGGAGGGCCCGGCCGGGGTGGGCAAGACCGAGCTGGCGAAGGCGCTGGCCACCTATCTCGGCCGCTCGCTGGTGCGCCTGCAGTGCTACGAGGGCCTCGACGAGGCCAAGGCGCTGTACGAGTGGAATTACCGCAAGCAGCTGCTGCGGATCCAGGCCGAGGCCGGCGAAGCCGGTTGGCAGGACGTGCAGGACGACATCTTCGGCGAGGAGTTCCTGCTCCCGCGCCCGCTGATGCACGCGATCGCCTCGCCCGAGCCCGTGGTGCTGCTGATCGACGAGATCGACAAGACCGACCAGGAGTTCGAGGCGATGCTGCTCGAGCTGCTCAGCGACTTCCAGATCTCGATCCCCGAGCTGGGGCGGATCGAGGCGCGTACGCAGCCGGTGGTACTGCTGACGTCGAACAACACCCGCGAGCTGACCGAGGCGCTCAAGCGCCGCTGCCTGTACCTGTGGCTCGACTACCCCGAGCTCGAGCACGAGCTCGAGATCGTGCGACTGCACTCCCCTGAGCTCGACGCGACGCTGGCGCGCAAGCTGGTGGAGGTCGTGCAGCAGGTGCGCGAGCTCGACCTCAAAAAGCCGCCCAGCATCGCCGAGTCGATCGACTGGGCCCGGGCGCTCATCCTGCTCGGCGCACGGGAGATCGACGCCGATACGTTCAAGCAGACGATGAGCGTGATCGTCAAGCACCGGACCGACCTCGACACGGTGGCGGCCCGCGTCGGCCTGAAGCTCGACCAACCGGCCAGCGACGCCGCCGCCTGACCAGGCCCCGGTGGCCGACCGCACCCCGCCCACCAAGCTCTACGCTCAGATCCCGGATCGCGGGCCCGGAGGGTTCGACGGCGAGCTGCTGAGCTTCGCCGAGGAGCTGCGCCAGGAGGGCATGGCGGTCGGCACCTCGGAGCTGCTGGACGCGTTCGCGGCGCTGGAGCAGGTCACGTGGACCGATCAGGACGAGTTCAAGGGCGCGCTGGCGGCGACGCTGGCGAAGTCCCCGGAGGACGAGCGCACGTTCGAGCTGGTGTTCGAGCGGTTCTTCTTCCGCGCTGCCGAGGCGGAGGCGGCACGCCGCAAGATCAGCGAAGCGCCGTCGCGAGCGGCCGAGCTCGACATCGACCTCGACGCGCTGCGCCAGCAGATCGCGGCCGCGCTGAGAGAGGGCTCGGAGCAGTCCCTGCGCGACCTGGCGCGGCTGGCCATCGCGGCGTTTGGCCGTGGCGAGGGTTCAGGCGTGCTGGGAGTCGACGTGCAGCGCATCCGCCGCGCGCTGGGCCTGCGCACCGAGCCTCAGCCCGACCTGCCCGAGGACGATCCGCGCCGGGACGGGGTCCCCCGGGAGCAACTGCGGCGCTTTGAGCAGCATCTGCGCCGCGAGCTGGAACGCAACCTGATCGAGCGGACCTCGAGCCTGCCCCCCAAGCGGCCGCTGACCGAGCTTGACCGCGCGCTGCCGACCGGGCCGATCCAGGACCTGGCGGCGGTGCACCGAGTGGTCGCGCAGCTCAAGCGCCGGTTGGCCACGCAGGGGCACGAGCTCAAGGGCCGCCAGCGCCACGCCCACGTCGACGTGCGGCGCACGATGCGGGCCTCGCTGCAGACCGGCGGCGTGCCGATCGAGCTCAAGTACCGGCCGCGGCGGCCGCGGCGGCCGGAGATCTTCGTGCTCTGCGACGTCTCGACCAGCGTCACCAGCGCGAGCACGTTCTTCCTCTCGGTGCTCCACGCGCTGCACGACTCGTTTCGCAAGCTGCGCTCGTTCGTGTTCATCGAGCGGATCTCCGAGGTGACCGAGGTGTTCGAGCGCGAGCGTGACTTCCGCGCCGCCAGCGAAGCGGTCTCGCGCGACGCCGGCGTGGCCGACATCTCGGGCTACACCGACTACGGGCGCGTGTGGACCGAGTTCCTGGCCCTGATCGTGGACGAGCTGCACCCCCGGGCCACGGTGATCGTGCTCGGGGATGCCCGCACCAACGGCCGGCCGCCGCGCGACGACGTGTTCGCGGCGATCACCGCCCGCGCCGGGCGGACCTTCTGGCTCAACCCCGAGCCACGGCTGTACTGGAATTACGGCGATTCGGTGATCGCCTCCTACGAGCGCCATTGCACAGCGTTCGAGTGCTGGCGCACCGATCAGCTCGAGGAGTTCGTCAAGGCACTGGCCCAGCCGCTGAGGGCATGACCACGAGGAACGGCGCCTAGCACGACCCCATCGCGAAGCCGATCCTCGGCTTGAAGGTGCGTCTGGCCAGGGCGCCCGCGGGCGCGATGCTCAGCAGCACGAGCATCAGCAGGACGCCGGCCGCGGTCAGCCCGAGTGACGCGGCATTCCCGGACTGACGCATCGACGCACGTTGTCGCACACAATTCACGCGATAGGATGCCTCGGAGCATCTGAAAACCCAGGGGGGCTGGCGGGAATGCCGGCTGAGATAGCGCCCCACGCACGAGCACCTGCGACCCGGCGCTGACCCTTCGAACCTGTGGGGTAATGCCCGCGGAGGGAGCGATATCAAATGATCGAGGCTCCGTTTCAGGGGCCTCTCGAGCTGCAGGGCACCGACGGGGTGCGGGTGGAGCTCGTGAGCCGGACCTTCGCCGCCAAGCGGGGTCCCGTGCCGGCGCTGGAGGGCATGTCCCTGCGCGCCCGGCCGGGGGAGATCGTCGCCGTGGTCGGCCCCAGCGGCTGTGGCAAGACCACCTTGCTCGAGTTGATCTGCGGGCTGCAGCGGCCCGACCAGGGCACCGTCACCTCCGCACCGGCCGCGATGATGCCCCAACGTGACCTGCTGCTGCCGTGGTGCAGCGCGCTGGACAACGCCGGGCTGGCCCTGCGCGCGGCCGGGCTCGGGCGCCAGGAGGCCCGCAAGGTCGCAGCGCCGTGGCTGGAGCGCTTCGGCCTCGGGGGCTTTGAGCAGACGCGCCCGGCGGAGCTCTCAGGCGGCATGCGACAGCGGGTCTCGTTCCTACGCTCGCTGCTGGCCGGCAAGCCGGTGCTCGCGCTCGACGAGCCGTTCGCATCGCTTGACGCGATCACCCGGGCCGAGATGCAGGGCTGGCTCGGGCACGTCCTCTCCGACGCGCCCCGCACCGTCGTGCTCGTCACCCACGACGTCGAGGAGGCGGTGGTGCTCGCCGACCGGGTGGTGGTGATGTCGCCGCGCCCCGGTCGCGCGGTGGCCGAGATCGAGGTGGGGGCGGCCCGACCGCGACGCCGGACGGATCCCGAGATCGGCGAGCTGCGCGAGCGCGTGTTCACGGCGCTGGGAGTGGAGAGTTGAGTCGGCGGCTGCCAGGCTGGCGCGCGCTCCTGCTGCTGCTGGGGATTCTCGGCGCGTGGGAGCTCTACGTGGACCTGGGGGGCGCGGACCCGCTGATCCTCCCCGCCCCGCACGCGATCGCCAGCTCGTTCTACGACGATCGCGGGCTGCTGTGGAGCAACTTTCTGGTCACCGCGGAGGAGGTCCTGCTCGGAATCGCTGTGGCGGCGGTCGCCGGCCTCGTGTCGGCGATCGCGATTCACCTCTCCCCCACCTTGCGCCGCGCCGTGTATCCGCTGCTGATCGCGTCCCAGACGGTCCCGATCCCGATGGTCGCCCCGCTGCTGATCCTGTGGCTCGGCTTCGGCATCCTGCCCAAGCTGATCGTGGTGGCGCTGGTGTCGTTCTTCGCGATCGTGGTCACGACGCTGGCCGGATTGGCCGCGGTCGATCCGGGGCTCATCAAGCTGATGCGGACCTTCGACGCCACGCCGCTGCGGCGCTTCCGGTATGTCGAGTTTCCCGCCGCGCTGCCCGGCCTGTTCACCGGTGTCAAGGTGGCGGTGGTGTTCGCGGTGATCGGCGCCGTGTTCGCCGAGCAGGCCGGGGCCAACGCCGGCCTCGGCTACCTGTTTACGATCTCCGAGCCCCAGCTGCTGATGGCGCGCGCGTGGGCGGCGATCGTGATCCTGTCGATGTTCGCCATCGCCCTGTTCTCCGCCCTGACCCTGGCCGAACGGCTCGCGCTGCCGTGGGCCTACGAAACGACTGGAGAGACGCCTCGATGAAGTTCAAGCTGACGCTGGTCACCGCCACGGTCGCAGCGGCGCTCGCGCTCACCGCCTGCGGGGAGAAGAAGGACCCGGTGGCCGTGGCCGGCGTGCCCGCGGAGTCGCTGACCATGATGCTCGACTGGTTCCCGAACGCCGATCACGTGGGCGTCTACCGCGCGCTGGCGGCAGGGGACTTCCGCCAGGCGGGAATCGACGTCCACGTGCAGGTTCCCAGCAACCCGGCCACCCCGCTGCAGCTGCTGGCCGCGGGCAAGGTCGACGTCGCGGTCTCCTACGAGCCCGAGCTGCTCCTGGCCCGCAACCGGGGTGAGCCGCTGGTGGCGATCGGAGCGCTCGTGCAACGGCCCCTGACCTCGATCGTGTCGCTCGGCGATCAGCACATCACCACGCCGGCCCAGCTGCGCGGCAAGCGGGTGGGCGATGCCGGGATCCCCTATCAGCACGCCTACCTGACGACGATCCTGCAGCACGCCGGCGTCCCGCTGAGCTCGGTGCACGAGATCAACGTCGGCGACAACCTCGTGCCGGCGATGCTCTCCGGCCGCGTCAACGCGACCATCGGCGCGTACTGGAACTACGAGGCGATCGAGCTGCAGCAGATGGGACGGCACACGAACGTGATCCACGTCGAGAACGCCGGCGTCCCGAGCTACGACGAGCTGGTGCTGGTCACCCGGGAGAGCGAGATCGCGAACCGGACCAACCTGCTGCGGCGCTTCGTGCAGGCCCTGGGACGTGGGTACGAGTCGGTCCGCAGCAATCCGCAGGCGGGCGTGGACTCACTGGTGCAGGCCAACCCGTCGCTGCAGCCCAAGCTCCAACTGGCCAGCGTGAAGGCCACGTTGTCGTCGTTCTTCCCCTCGGGCGCCGGCGAGCCGTGGGGCTGGCAGGATCCCAAGCAATGGACGTCCTACGGCGAGTGGATGCTCAACCAGCATCTGATCTCCGACCCGGCCGCTATCCCCGGCGCCTCGACGAACCAGCTGCTGGCCGGCCAGGGGCCGTGAGCCGGCTCTCCGCCGCCGCAGCCGTGGCGCTGGCCCTGGCGCTCGGCGCGTGCGGTAGCTCGCGGCCGGCGTCGGCACCCACGGGACCCGGAGCGGCGACGAGTTCCGCGCGCGGGACCCCGACAACTTGCTCGCGATTGACGCTCGCCTGGGTCGGCACGCAGGGCGCCACCGGTCACCTGGAGGTCACCTTGTCGCTGCGCAACGCGTCCGCCAGTCGCTGCATCGTGCGCGGCTATCCGCGGGCCCGGCTGCTCGACGCCGCCGGGCACCCACTGGCGTTGCGGATGCACCGTGGAGGCGGCCTTTTCGCCGACGGTCAGATCCGGCCTCAGCCGGTGTCGCTGCGGCCCGGTGCGCAGGCGCGCTTCGGACTCAGCTTCGTCGTCAACAACGAGTACGCGGGGGCGCACATCTGCCGCACGGCGGCGGCGGCGATGGCGCTGGCCCCGGCCGCATCACGGTGGCAGCGGATCTCGCTGACCGCAGCGGGGCGCCCGCGGGTCACGCCGTGCGGCGACCGGGTCGTGGTGTCTGCCGTGTACGCGGGCTGAGTCGGTTGGTGCCGCGATGCACAAAGTCGCCCGCAGCCTCGCGGCGCTAGGCGGCCAGCCGGAGCGCGGCGGCGTTCCCGGCGCCCCGCAGCGCGTGCAGGCCGGCCAATCCGCGCCACGGCTCGTAGGGCGCGAACAGCCGCTCCACCTCCTCCACGCTGGCACGCTCGCGCGGGTCACCGCCCCGCAGGCGGCCGACCAGCTTGAGGTACCCGAGGTCGGCGGCCGGAAGCTGATCCAGTCGCCCCTGGCCGGTGAGCGCCAGCATCTGCACCGTCCAGCTGCCGATCCCGCGGACCCGCCGCAGCCGTCGCCAGCCCGCCTCGTGATCGGGGCCGCCGAGATCGATACGCCCATCGGCAACCTCGCGCGCCACGCGGATCAGCGTCAGCGCGCGCCCGGCGGAGAGGTCAAAGGACTCCAGCAGCGCCGGGGCCTGTCGGGCCAGCACGCAGGCCGGCGGCGAATCGCGCAGACCGCTGGACTCACAGCGCCGCCCCAGCCGCGTGATCAGCCGCCGCTCGATGTTCGCCGCGCGCTCGTATTCGATCAGCTGCTCGCAGATCGCGAACATCAACGCCTCGAACGGATCCGGCCGTGCGGCCACGCGCAGTCCCGGGTTTGACCGGACCGCCCCGCCGATCAGGGGATCGAAGCGGAAGCGCTCGTAGAACGCGCCCAGATCCTGATCGACGCCGAGCGCGGCGCGCATCCGCTCGATCCCCCACTCGGCCGTCGCGCGGTTCTCGGCCTGCGCGCCGAACAGCACCCGGTCGGGCGAGAGCTGCGCGACCCGGACGAGCACCGGCTCGTCACCGCCGTGCAGCAGACGATGCAGAACGCCTCCCCGCACGCGCGTGACGCCGTCCAGGCTGCCGCGGCGGGGGAGGCGGTACGGCCAGCGCGGCCGGACCTCGATCCGGACCTCGAGCCGGTAGCCCCCGGTCACTCCTCCGGCTTCGCGATCAGGTGGACGTCGACCAGGAACGTACGGCTGCCGACGATCGGCAGATCCAATCCCCGGCCGTGCGCGACGCGGGCCCGCCGAAGCCGGCGGGCGCCGATACGCCGGCACAGCGCGAGCGTGGCGGCCCCGGCGACGAATCCGGTGGCCGCCGCCGCGGCGGCCTGAACCGCCGGCAGCGCCACCGGAGTGGCTACCGGGGTGGCGACCGGGGTCGTGGTCGGGGGCGTGGCCGGCAACGGACGGACCTCCGCCAGCACGGGGTACGCGTCGACGACCTCCTCCGTCTCGACCGAGCCGTCGGTGTCGAACGGCTCGTCGCTGCGCACGTGTCGCTCCTCGGTCATCGGACGCACATGGTGACAGCGAACCCGGTCAGGAGCAACGCGCCAGTAGCATGGCCCACGAATATGCCGACTTCGATCGACGTCTTCGCCAAGGCTCGCGATAACGAGCGGCTCGAGCAGCTACAGGCGGCGCGAGAGCTCGACGCACTGCCGTTCTTCCGCGTGCTCGAGGGCCCCACCCTGCCGGTAGTGGTGATGGAGGGCCAGCGGCGGATCATGCTCGGGTCCAACAACTACCTGGGGCTGACCGGGGATGAGCGCGTCAGGCAGGGCGCGCTCGATGCGGTCGCCAAGTACGGGACGGGGCTGACGGGCTCGCGCTTTTTGAACGGCACGATCGACCTGCATCTGGAGCTCGAGCAGGAGCTGGCCGACTGGTTCGGCACCGAGGCCGCGCTGGTGTTCACGACCGGGCACCAGGCCAATCTGGGGGCGCTGGGGACGATCCTGGGGCCGGGCGACACGGTGATCGCCGACTCCGGCGACCACGCCTCGATCCTGGACGGCTGCATTCTCTCGCGGGCCAAGCTCCGGGCGTTTCGCCACAACCGGATGGGTCTGCTCGAGAAGGCGCTGGGCAAGGCCACGGCCGAGGGCGGCGGGATTCTGGTGGTGGTCGACGGGGTGTTCTCGATGGAGGGCGACGTCGCGCCGCTGCCGGAGATCGCCGATCTGTGCGAGCGTTTCGGCGCGCGACTGATGGTCGATGAGGCGCACGCGCTGGGAGTGCTCGGGGCCCGCGGCGCCGGCACCTCCGAGCTGCTGGGGGTCGAGGACCGCGTGGACCTGCGGATGGCCACCTTCTCCAAGTCGCTGGCCTCGTGCGGCGGGGTGATCGCGGGAGCCGCGGACGTGATCGAGTTCCTGCGGATCCAGTCGCGGCCGTTCATGTTCACCGCGTCCGCGGTCCCGGCCGCGCTCGGCGCGGCGCTCGGCGCGGTGCGGATCTGCCGCTCGGCGGAGGGTCCGGCGCTGTTCACCCGCGTTCTGGACAACGCGCGGTACCTGCATTCGGGGCTCAGCGACCTGGGGTTCCAGGTCGTCAGGCCGACGCGCCTGGCCGACGGCACCGAGATCGTCACCCCGGTCGTGCCCGTGGTGGTGGCCGACGACTGGAAGGCCGCCTTCCTGTGGAAGGCGCTCTACGAGGCCGGGGTGTTCGTCAATGTCGCGCTGCATCCCGCCGTCCCGCCCGCCGGCGCGCTGCTGCGAACCAGCGTGATGGCCACCCACGATCGGGACACGCTGGACCGCGCGCTGGAGATCTTCGCGGCGGTCAAGCGGGAGTTCGAGGCCGAGCACGGTCCGCTCCCCGCCGGCTGAAATCAGGCAAACCTGTCCACCCGGCCTGGACGCTCTGTCCAGAGCCGCTGGACGCATCGGCCGCGAATCAGGCGCTCGCACTTGTACGTTACCGCACAAGAGCCCGGGAGGCATAAAATTCGCGCTCTAAGCGTATCCTCGGCACTTGTGACGTTGCTGTGACCGGGTAGTTGTTCTAGTT
The DNA here is from genome assembly GCA_963792735.1 of uncultured Solirubrobacterales bacterium. GTDB lineage: Bacteria > Actinomycetota > Thermoleophilia > Solirubrobacterales > Solirubrobacteraceae > Palsa-465. Next base: position 625,710 of record CAWBXK010000004.1, read on the forward strand.
TCTGTACCGGTCGAACGGTGGTGGTTGCCGGGCGGTAGGAGTTGCCGCCGGGCGGGGCCACAGCCCCGAATATCGACTCCATATCAGAGCCTCAGGCTCGACATGTAATGCAGTAACGGCTTCATTGCGAGCGTCTCGGCGCCGCAGGCTGCCGACAACCGTCAACGTCCACATACGTGGAATCAATTCAGGGAGCGAGTTCCCACATGACGCCAGCCGCAAAGAGGACCCCTGAGCCGCAACGGCTCCAGGCGCTCGAGCGGGCCAACGAAATCCGGCTTGCGCGCGCCGGACTCAAGCGACGCATCGCGGTCGGCGAGGTCTCCGCCGCCCAGGTCCTGCTCAACCGCCCAGCCGAAGTGCTGAGCTGGCCAGTCGGCGAACTGCTGATCAGCCAGCGACGCTGGGGCAACACCAGGTGCCGCAAGTTCCTCTCCCGCAACCAGATCGCTGAGACGAGACTGATCGGGGCCCTCACCGACCGGCAGCGGCAGCTGCTGGCCACAGCACTTCAGGCATCGATGACGACGCCGACCGAGGAGCTTGGGACGCGGGAGATCGCGCTCGTCGGAGCGTAGGCCCCGGGACCCGCCGGCAGGCGGGTCTGACCACCGCCGGAACGTGCCCCGCGACCCTACGGGGCACGTTCCGGGTCGGAGGGGACCAGCCGGCCGCCCCGCGTCAGATGTGAATCCCGATCGGGACCGGGCTCGCGCCGGCCAGGAAGAAGAACCAGAAGACGAACACGGCCACGGTCAGCCCGGCGCTCACGACCAGCACGTTCTCGAGCACGCCGTGGCCCGGATCCGGCGATCCCCGGGCGACGCGGTTGGCGCGATAGATGTCGCTCAGCTTCGCCAGCACCGAGGCCAGCAGCGTGATCGTGATGATCACGCCGACGAACATCGCACCGAGCGCCGCCCCGAGCGACGCCGTCGCGCCCTGGATCTGAGAGCCGACCCAGAGCCACAGCAACGGCGTTCCGACCCACAGGACCAGACTGCCGATGAACATGATCATCACGACGACGACAGCACCGGCGCCGTTCTTCAGCAGCGCGCGCATCCGGGCCTCAGGTTAGCCCCGCGATTGGAGCTTGGTCAGGGTCGCTACGCCGTAACGGACCGGCGGCGACCCCCGGCTAACGGACAGCCGGAGGAGAGCTTGACCTGCCACCAGCCCATGAGCATCCCGATCAGGCCCATTCGCGGCCTGACCTGCCATACCCCGCAACCGGGATCGCCGAGCTCACGGGCGGCAATCCGAGTCCGCCGGTAGGTCCCCGGATCAAGCAGCATGCGCTCCAGCTCGAGGCGCTTCGCGGCCTGCTCGTCGGCGCACTCGGAGATCCTGACCCGGGCGGCGTGCAGCCGTTGCGCGAGCTCATCGCGGACCACCTCCAGCTCACCCAGGCCGAGCAGCCGCGGCTCGGCGGCGATCGGCTCAGGCAGGGCCAGGCCGCCCATCGGATAGGCCGTGACGAACGCGTCGGAGAGCTCGCGCTCGAGCCGGGCGATCTGCCCCCGGAGCGTGCGGCGCGCGGGACGCTCATCGGGTGGGGCGGCGCCGGGCTCGGCGATCCCTGGCCGCAGCGTCGCAGGTGCCGCCGGGGCGGGGAACGGCGGGGCGGGGTGAGCCGACTGGGAAAGCTCCATTCCTGGGGCGGGACCTTAGCAAGTCACGGCGGCGCAAACGCCACCTTCGCGCCCTCGCTCAGCGCAGCCAGTCCAGGCACAGCCACAGCGCTTCCTCGACGTGGATGGCGGGCACACCATCGACTCCGATCGAGAACAGCGCCACCTGCGAGGTCCGTGGCCCGACACCGTGGCCGGGGGCGGGAGGACCGAATAGCGGCGCGTGCACCGCGCGGCGGTCGGCGACCGCGAGACTGCCCGCCGACACTCCCAGGCCGAGACCGCCGGCGCGCTCCAGATCGGCCCCGGTCGCGGTCCGGATTCCCAGGCCGCCCTCGTCGACCACGTCCGCGTCGAGCGCCCAGACCGGGACCCCGGTCTCGATCAGCGCCACCAGGCAGGCGTCCGGGATCAGCCCGGCCGAGCGGAACCCGCCGTGCAGTAGCCGGGCCACCGCCGCCTGCTCACTGGGGATCCGCTGGACGTCCGGATCGAGGCCGATATGGCGAAAGAAGGCTCGGAACGACTGCGGGATCGGCTTGGTCCTCATCGTGACGACGCTGGCGCCGCGGTAGCGGTTTGAGAGCTCCCGCAGGCGCCGGACCAACGCCGGCGGGCTGGCCCCCGGCTGCGCCCGCGCTGCGATCCAGTCAAGCCGCAGGCCGGGAAACTCCTCGCGCAGGCGGGCCTCGACGAAACCGGCGGAGGGATTGGGCGGGACCGGCTCGTTCACATCCTCGCGGGGTGCCCCCGCAGCAACGCGCGAACGCGCGGGGCCAGCGCGGCGGCGCTCTCCCAGTGGTCGCCGATCAGCCGATCTCTCACGGTCCCGCCACGATAGGCGAGCTCGACCATCGGGCACAGGGCGATCCCGTACAGCGTGCCGACGGCCCCGCTCTGGTCATAGGCGACCGGGATCGTCCAGCGATGCGAGCGGACCAGGGCGGCTGTCGTGGCACGGCTTGCGTTCACCGCGACGGCGGCGAACTGCACCGACCCGGCCCGGAACTGGCGCGACAGCGTCTGCAGAGCATCGACCTGGCGCAGGCAGTCCCCGGAGCCCGTGACGAAGAAGGCGAGTACCAGCGGCCCGCGCCGCACCATCAGGCAGACGTTGAGTGCGCGCGGATCGTGGCGGGCGAGCGTGCACGGAGGGTTGAGATTCGGGTCGCCGACCAGGTTGGTGTCCGCCCGGGGCGCGGCGAAGAAATGCAGGCGCTGGCCCGGCGGCACGCCGGTGGTCCCGACTCCGTGGTTGGCGAACTGATAGATCGAGATCGCCACCACCAGGACCAGCCCGAAGATCCCGATCATCCAGCGGTAGGGCCGGGTGTCGATCACCGGAGCGGGCGGGGCCGGGCTGTCGGGCTCGGCGTCCCGATCGGAGGGGGGCCGGCCGGGATCGGCGTCCCGATCGGAGGGGGGCCGGCCGGGCTCGGCGTCCCGATCGGAGGGGGGCCGCCCCGGCGCCCGGGCGGCGAGATCGGGATCGAGGCGCGGCAGTGGCGCCGGGGCCGACGGTAGTGCGGGGTCGGGCGCTGACTCCGGCTCGCCGTCCGCGGGCGGGTCGCCCCGGCGGTCGCTCACGCGACTCGCGGCCGCCGCTTGAGCCGCGTGATCCCGGCGGCGGCGGCGCCCGAAACCGCGCGGAATCGCTCTCGCGCGCCTCCGCGCTCAGACAGGGCCAGGACCGCCGGCAGCACCAGCAGCACGCCGCCGAGCGACACCGTCAGATCGACCAGGGTGACGAAGCCGAAGTCCCGGAGCATGGTGATGTTGGAGAAGATGAGGACGCCGAAGCCGACGATCGCGGTGATCCCTGACGCCAGCACCGCGGCCCCGGTTGACCGGTAGGTGCGGGCCAGCGCGGCCTGCAGGTCGGAGCCGGCGGCGCGCTCCTGGCGAAAGCGCTCAGACAGCAGCACGCTGAACTCGGTCGAGATGGCGATCACGAGCGTGCCGAGGGTCGCCGACATGGGGTTCAGCGGTATGCCGATCAGATACAGGATCAGCGCCGACCAGCCGGTGGCGAGCGCGATCGGGATCATCGGCACGAGGGCCCGCTCGACCCGGCGGAACACCAACAGGAGCACCAGTCCGACCGCGGCCAGGCCCGCGAGCAGAGTCAGCAGCCGGCGCCCTGACGACGACAGCGCGGCATTGGCCTGCGCCGCGAGCACCGGCAGCCCGGTCAGCTGCGCGGTCACCCCGGCCGGCGGGTGCAGGTGCGCGCTCATGTAGCCGATCACGTTCTGCTGGCGAGCGAGCGGCATCAGCCGGATCCCGAAGGCCAGCGTCGCCTCACGGTGATCACGCGAGATCACCGCCTGGGAGAAGTAGGAGGGCACCGCCCCCAACAGCTGGTTGATCTGCGTGCCCGTGAGCTGCGGGGGCGCGCCGGCCTGGCTCCCGGTCGAGAACAGATCCGGCAGCGAGAGCGCCGGGCACAGCGTAGAGCTGGCGCAACCGCGCGTCTCGACGTACCCGTAATGCCTCAGCAGCGAGTTCTCGTAGCCGATCATCCAACTGACCGTCTGCGGTGTCGCCACGTCATGGCCGCGCACCAGAATGTCTATCTCGCCCGAGACACCCGTCACTCGCTCCAGCGTGCGCAGGTTGCGCAGGGCCGGCATACCCGACGGGACGAGCTTGGTGACATCCGACTGGACCGTCGTCTGGGTATCGGCGATCCAGCCGCCGAGCGCCAGCACCGCCGCCAGGGCCAGGACCCGACCGGGTCGCCGCATCACCGCCGCCACCACCGCCCGGGAGCCGCGAGCCAGGCGGCCCGTCTCACTCGTCTGCAACGGCCGTCGCGTGCCCGTAGCGCGGCGGCGCGCGTCGCCCAGGATCTCCGCCGCGCCACGCAGGGAGGCGCCCACCACGCCCAGTTCGCGGTCGGCCAGGACCAGCGCGGCCGAGCCGGCCGTCAGCGCGCAGATCAGCGCCACGGCGATCCCGACGACCAGCAGCAGGCCGAAGCCCTGGACCATCGGAACCGGCGAGAGCAGCAGCACCAAGAAGCCGGTGGCGGTGGCCAACGCGGCGGTCGCGATCGTCGGAGCAGCGCGCCCCGCGGCCTGGGCCACGGCTTGGGCCGCCGCGACGGGGCCGTTTCCTTCCCGCTCCATGGTCCTGCGCGCCTCCTGGGCCCGAGCCTGGAACTGGATCCCGTAGTCGACGGCGAGCCCGATCAGGATCGGCAGCACGGCGATCGAGGCCATCGTCAGGGTCGCCCCGAGCACCGCCAGCAATCCGAACGTGATCCCGGCCGCGGCCAGCGCGATCGCGAGCGGAAGCAGGCGAAGCCGGTTGCGGAACACGACCAGCAGCGTCGCCGCCATCACCAGCATCGCCGCGATCAGCAGGCCGGCGATCGAGCTGGTGATCTGCGCGGTGAGATCACCCAGGACCACCGGCACGCCCGTGACCGTGTAGGTGCCACCGTAGGCCGAGCGGAACATCGGCATCGCGATGGCCTGGCGGATCAACGAGATCGCTTGGGTCTGCTGGGCGTCGCTGAGCGAGGACTTCAGGCGGACCTGGATCAGGGCTGACTGCTTGGTCGGGAACAGATACGCGAAGCGCGACTTGGGTTGGTTGACCCCGCGGGTCTGATCGAACACGATCTGCGGGATGAACTGCGGCGAGTCGATCGACGGCAGTGAGGTGATGCCCGTGCTCAGCGCGAGCCGCTCGACGTTCTGCAGCTGCTGCTGATACTCGAGCCGGCCGGCCGCGTTGGCGGCGGCGACGGCCTTGGTGGTGGTCATGCCACGGGCCTTGGCCAGGTCGTAGGCACTGCGCTCGACGCTGTGGACAGACAGCGTGACCCCGCTCATCATCTGCCGGATCTGGGTGTTGACCGCGGCCACGGCGCGGTTGAGGAACGTGCCCGGTCCGTAGACGACCTGAGCCGGCTGCAACCTCGTCAACTTGCCGCAGGGGCTGCCCCAACCCCCGTAGGGAACGTGCGACGCGCCGGTCGTGGGCGTGAACGCGCGCAGGGTGGAGTTGGCCACCACGTACTGGCCCGCGAGGCAGGCTTCCAGCTGGGTGACGGTCGCCAGGTCCTTGGTCTGGACGAGCTTGGGCAGCGACTCGTTGATCAGGATGATCACGGCGTCGTCGCCGAAATGGCGCTGATCGTCGGCGGTCGCCTGGTAGCTCGAGGACGACCGGCTGACGAACGTGTCGGTGCCGGCGGACGGCTTCAGCCCCAGCGACAGGACCGCGCCGCCGAGGGCGAGCGCAAGCACGATCCCGACAGTCAGCACCGGCCTGCGGGCGGCGGCGCCGGCGAGCCGCTCAAACCTCTCCCTAACCGTCATCGGGGCCCCAGGCTAGCGGCGCTACGCCGACGGCGCGCCGATGTGCGCGCAGGGGACGGCGACGGGCGCTGGTGGCCGACGGGCGCTGGTGGCGGACCGCGACGCGGGCTCAGTCCATCGCCAGCGGGCCCTGGGACTCGCCGGAGAGGAACTGGCGGATGAACGGGTTCTCGGAGTTGAGCATGTCCTCGGCCGGGCCGGCCTCGACGATACGGCCCTTCCATAGGACGTTGATGTAGTCCGCGACGCGGCGCGCGCTCATGATGTCGTGGGTGATCACGCAGAAGGTCGGCAGATGCTCCTTCTGCTTCTCCTTGGCCTCGTCCATCATGTCGCGGTGGATCTCGAGGATCAGCTCGCCCAGCAGCGCCGTGCGGACCGGGTCGAGGCCGGAGTCGGGCTCGTCGAACAGGACGATGTCGGGCTCCAGCACCAGCGCGCGGGCGAACCCGGCACGCTTGCGCATGCCGCCGGACAGCTCGTTGGGCATCTTGCCCTTCGCCGAGCCGAGCCCGACCTCGTTGAGTCGGCGCATGACGATGTCCTCGACCTCGTCCTCGCCCTTCTCGGTGTGCTGCCGGAGCGGGAAGGCGACGTTGTCGAACAGGTTCATGGAGCCGAACAGCGCGCCGTCCTGGAACAGCAGCCCGAACTTCTTGCGCATGTCGAACAGCTCGTCGTCGGGCATGTTGGGCACGGACTGGCCGTGGACCAGACAGTCGCCCTGATCGGGGTAGAGCAGGCCGACCATGTGCTTGATGCAAACCGACTTGCCCGTACCGGACGGCCCGAGGATCATCGACACCATCCCCTCCGGCAGTCCCATGTTCAGCCCCTGCAGGATGTGCGAGCGTCCGAACGACTTGTAGGTGTCGATGAACTCGACCGCGTCGGGCCGGCCGGACGGATACACCTTGTAGGTGTGCCACTTGTACTCGTCGTCGGACGACCCCTCCGGGGGCTCGGGACGCGGCGGGTCCTCGTCGACGACCGACACACGGCGCGACGACTCGCGCTCGGTGTCCTCCCCGGACTCGGGCTCGTCGCCTTCCTTGTCGGCGCGCGCGGCATCCTTCTCGCTCTCCTCCGCCGGCCACTCCGGGGTCTCCTGGATCTCGCCGCCGTCGGGCGCGGCGCTCTTGATCTGCTCCTCGCGTTCCTCCGGCGAGAGATCGACCTCGGCGCCGCGGGCCGCAGCGCTGTGCTCTTCCTTCTGGTCGGAGATGTTCCGCGGGTCGTCGTTCTGGTCGTCGCTGTTCTGGTCGTCGCCGCCGGACTGATCCTGCTCGCCGGGATGGTCATCCCCGGTCCGGGCGTCGTCCTCCCGCATCTGCGGATCGTCCTCCCGCGTCTGGGCGTCGTCCTCGCCGGCCTGGGCGTCGCGGCGCTGCGCTTCGTCCTCAGCGCTCGAGGACCCGTGCGCGTCGTGGCTCTGCTGTTGCTGTTGCTGCTGGCGCTCGCCGCCCTTGCCTGACCTGAACAGTCCCATTTACCCTCCGATTGGCGCTCTCGGGTTCGCGCCCCAGAAGAGCTGCGTTCCGATCATTCCGATGAGATGGACCGACACGATATTGAGCACCATGGATTTGGCCGTCGCAGTTCCGACCCCGACCGGGCCTCCGCTCGCGTTGTATCCGTAATAACAGCCTACGAGCACGATAACGACCGCCATGCTCATGGCCTTTATCAAGCTGAATAAGAGGTCAGGCGGGTTCTGGAACTGCCAGAAGATCAAAAAGAACCCGCCCGAGGTGACGTATCCGATCTGCTGCACGACCGCGAGGTAGCTGGCGAAGAATCCGGCGCCGATGGAGCACAGGTAGACGAACGGCAGCACCAGCAGCGCGGCGAGCAGTCGAGTCGCGCAGAGGAAGGTCATCCCCGAGATGCCCATCACCTCGAGGGCGTCGATCTCGTCGGAGATCCGCATCGAGCCCAGTTCGGCGACGATCCCGGTGCCGACCTTGGCGGCCATCATGTAGCCGAACACCAGCGGGACCAGCTCGCGCAGGTCACACCACGCCGCGAATACGCCCGAGTACGCGGGCGTGCCCTCGCCATAGGTGAAGTAGGCGCCCTCGATCCCGCACTCCAGGCCGATGATGAACACCAGGCCCCAGATCACCAGCGTCGAGGAGACGATCAGGATGCCGGCCTGGCGGAGCGCCTCGCCGAAGAACTTCAGCACCCGCAGCGTGGCCACCTCGCGCACGACCTGGGCGCCGAACTTGACGATCTCGCCGAACGCCTCGATCCAGCCGCGCGGAGTTGTGATCAGGTCGCCCACGAGCTCAGCGGATGATCGACGTCACTTCAGGATGGGTCGCCAGCAACGTCTGGGTGAAGGCGTAGTTGAACGCGAACACGCCGAGGAACGCGATCACCACCGCCTGGTTGACGGCTCGGCCCACCCCTTCGGCGCCCCCCGATGCGGTCATCCCCTTGTAGCAGCACACGATCGCGATGATCGCTCCGAACAGGGTCGTCTTGACCACCGAACCCCACAGGTCGGTGGTCTCGGCATTGTTGAAGAAGGTCGAGAAGAACGGTCCCAACGGGGCGTTGTTGACGAGCGTCGCGAGAATCCCGCCGAAGACGCCGAAGATCAGCGCGTAGATGTCGAACAGGCCGGTCAGGAGCATCAGCGCCAGAAACCGCGGAACGACCAGGTTCTTGATCGGGTCGACGCCGAGCACCTGGAGGGCGTCCAGCTCTTCCCGGATCTTGCGCGCGCCGAGGTCAGCGGTGATCGCCGTGCCGGCGACACCGGCGAGCACGATCGCATCGACGAACGGAGCGAACTCGCGGATCGAGGCCAGCACGAAGAACCCGCCGAGGCGGTCCAGGGCGCCGAACAGCACCAGGAAGTTGGCCGCCTGGAGCCCCGGCGCCTCGTAGCCGAAAGCGATCGTCGAGACCAGCAGCGGAAACCAGCAGAGCTTGATCGCGAACAGGAACTGGCCCACGAACTCGCTGCCGTACGGGTACGGCGGACGCACCGCGGAGACCAGCGTCTTGCCGGTCAGGATCATCATGTTGCCGACCTCTTCGAGCATGCCCTTGATGGGCAGGAACCCTCGGTCGGCGACTGCTCTGATCAACTGGTCTCGTTCCTCCCAGGGTCTTCGGGCCGCTCGCGCGACCCCAGCGGTGCGTAAGCCTACGACACAGGCCGACCAAAGACCAACTGACAACCCTCCCGGCAGCCGGAGATGGGGTCTGCGGTTTTGGCGCCGTGCTGCCGCCGGGCAAGCGTGCACCGGCGTCCGAGCGACACCACGCGTGGTATGTTGCGCGCGCGTTGAGCGCCTGGAGAACGAGGAGCTGCGGGATCATCGCCGGCGTCGCGGCGGCGCTGGTGCTGTCGGCGTGCGGGCAGGGCACCCGGCAGGACGCGAGCGAGTCACACGGGAAGTTCCAGGTCAAGGTCAACACCGCCACGTTCCCCGCCTCCCAGCAGGTCGCCCAGCACTCCCATCTGGTGATCGACGTGCGCAACACGGGAAACAAGACGATCCCGGACGTGGCCGTCACGCTCTGCAACGCCAGCTGCTCCTACCCGGGACTGAAGGGCAACGGGACCAGCGTGCAGGCGTTCGCCGAGAACGACACGCAACCCTACCTCGCCAATTCGTCACGGCCGATCTGGATCGTCGACCGCGGCCCCGGCCCGTGCGGGTACAGCTGCCGGGCGGGTGGCCAGGGCGCCTACGTGACCTCCTACGCCAACACCTGGGCGGCGGGCAGCCTCAAGCCGGGCAGGTCGGTGCGCTTCGACTGGGCGGTGACCGCGGTGACGCCGGGCCACCACGTCGTCGCCTGGCAGGTCGCCGGCGGGCTGAACGGACGGGCCAAGGCGATCCTGTCCGGAGGCGACAAGCCGCGCGGCACGTTCTCGGTCGACATCGGCTCAGCGCCCCAGAAGTCCTACGTCAACAACAACGGCCAGATCGTCACCCAGTAGTCGGGGCCAGGCGGGTCCGGCAACCGCCCGCGGCGCCTACGCCTCGCTGGATTGGGCCCAGATGTTGAGCTGACCGTCGACCGCGTACTGGTCGATCTGCTCCAGCTCCGCCTGATCGAAGTCGAGCCGCTCCAGCGCACCGACGTTCTGCTCCAACTGCTTGACGCTGCTGGCGCCGATCAGCGCCGAGGTGACGCGCGGATCACGCAGGCTCCAGGCCAGCGCCAGCTGGGCGAGCGTCTGCCCTCGACCTTGGGCGATCTCGTTCAGGTGCTGCGCTCGCTCGATGTTCTCCGGCGTGATCATCTCCTCGGAGAACTTGTCTCCGCGCCGGACGCGGGAATCCTCGGGAATCCCACCCAGGTACTTGTCGGTGAGCAGGCCCTGTGCCAGCGGCGAGAACGCGATGCAGCCGACTCCCTCGCGGCCCAGCACATCGAGCAGCTCCGGCTCGATCCAGCGGTTGAACATGGAGTAGGAGGGTTGGTGGATCAGCAGCGGCGTCTCGAGCTCACGCAGGATCTGAACCGCCTCCTCGGTGCGGCGGGGGCCGTACGAGGAGATCCCGACGTAGCGCGCCTTGCCCTGCTTGACCGAAGTGGCCAGCGCGCCCATCGTCTCCTCGAGCGGCGTCTCGGGATCGAAGCGATGCGAGTAGAAGACGTCGACGTAGTCAAGCCGCATGCGCCGCAGGCTCTGCTCGAGGCTGCCGAGCACGTACTTGCGTGAGCCCCACTCGCCGTACGGCCCGGGCCACATGTCGTAGCCGGCCTTGGTCGAGATCACGAGCTCATCACGCCGGCGCGTGAAGTCCTCGGAGAAGATCCGCCCGAAGTTGATCTCCGCGCTCCCGTACGGCGGCCCGTAGTTGTTGGCCAGATCGAAATGGGTGATCCCCAGATCGAACGCCCGCCGCAGGATCGCGCGGCTGATGGCCAGGGGCCGGTCGTCACCGAAGTTCTGCCACAGCCCGAGCGAGATCGCCGGCAGCTTCAGCCCGCTGCGCCCGCAGCGGCGGTAGGGGATCTGGTCGTAGCGGTCCGGGGCCGGGGTGTACTCCGACATCGGGCCGCGCTCGATCGGGTCGCTCATCGCGTACGAGTATTTCACGGCGGCGCCGTGTCCGCCGGATGAGCCAGCTTCGCCGTCCGGCGCACTCAGGCGGCGTCGCTTTGGCCATCGGGATAATGACCAGCGCGATGGACTGGCCTACCCTTTCAGCGCTGATCGTCTCGACGAGACCGACCATTTACGCACGCACCCCCGCCGCCGAGGGCGCGTACAGGAAGGAACAACCAGAACGTATGCCTATCCGTCAGCAGAACGTCCTTGCCGCACAGTGGACCCCCAATGGGGGGATGCTCGGAGCACCGGACCTGACCTCGCCTGACAACCAGGTCTTCGGCGCAAATGTGTTCAGCCCGGCGATCCAGCGCCAGCGGCTGCCCAAGGACGTCTACAAGCGACTGTCGAACACGCTCGCGCGCGGCGAGGCGCTGGACACATCGCTGGCCGATGCCGTGGCGCTGGCGATGAAGGAATGGGCGCTGGAGCGGGGCGCCACCCACTACACCCACATGTTCCAGCCCCTGACCGGGCTGACGGCGGAGAAGCACGACAGCTTCTACTCACCGACGGGCGAGGGCACCGCGTTGGCCGAGTTCTCAGGCAAGGAGCTGATCCAGGGCGAGCCCGACGCCTCGTCGTTCCCCACCGGCGGCATCCGGGCCACCTTCGAGGCGCGCGGATACACCGCCTGGGACCCGACCAGTCCCGCCTTCATCCTGGAGAACCCCAACGGTGCCCTGCTCTGCATCCCGACCGCGTTCGCCTCCTGGACGGGCGAGGCACTGGACCACAAGATCCCCCTGCTGCGCTCGATGGACGCCCTCTCGAAGTCCGCGATGCGAGCGCTGAAGCTGTTCGGCAACAGCAGCGCTTCGCGCATCTTCACGACCGTCGGTCCCGAGCAGGAGTACTTCCTCATCGACGAGCAGTATTACTTCGAGCGGCCTGACCTGGTCACGACCGGACGGACGCTGTTCGGGGCCAAGCCGCCCAAGGGCCACGAGCTCGACGATCACTATTTCGGCTCGATCCCGGAGCGGATCCTCGCCTACATGCTTGACACCGAGCAGGAGCTGGCCAAGCTCGGCGTACCGGTCAAGACGCGCCACAACGAGGTGGCGCCGAATCAGTACGAGCTGGCGCCGATCTTCGAGAACTCAAACGTCGGCGCCGATCACCAGCAGCTGACCATGCAGGTGATGCAGAACGTGGCCCGCCGCTACGGGCTGGTCTGCCTGCTGCACGAGAAGCCGTTCGCCGGTGTCAACGGCTCGGGCAAGCACAACAACTGGTCGATGGGGACTGACGACGGGGAGAACCTGCTCGAGCCGGGTGACACCCCGCATGAGAACCTGCAGTTCCTGTTCTTCTGCGCCGCCGTGATCCAGGCGGTCAACAAGCACCAGGGACTCCTGCGCGCGTCGATCGCATCGCCCGGACAGGATCATCGCCTCGGCGCCAACGAGGCGCCCCCGGCGATCATCTCGATCTTCCTCGGTGCCGAGCTCGAGAAGGTGTTCGGGGCGATCGAGCGGGGCGAGGTGGGCGAATCGACCCCGGAGTCGTTCCTCGGTCTCGGGACGCCGGTGCTGCCGCCGCTGCCGATGCACGGCGGCGACCGCAACCGCACCAGCCCGTTCGCATTCACCGGCAACAAGTTCGAGTTCCGGGCGCTGGGCTCGAGCATGTCGCTGTCGCTCCCGAACACGGTGCTGAACACGATCGTGGCCGAGGCGATCGACTACCTCGCCGAGGAGCTGGAGGACGCGTTGGAGGGCGGCGAGGAGCTCGAGGCGGCGCTGCGGCCGATCCTGCAGCGCAGCTACGCGACCAACAAGCAGATCGTGTTCGGCGGTGACAACTACTCCGACGAGTGGCATTCCGAGGCCGAGCAGCGCGGGCTGCTCAACCTCCGGGCGACGCCGGACGCCCTGCCGTACCTGATCTCCGACGACACCGAGGCGGTGTTCTCCAATTACGGCGTGCTCTCCGCGCGCGAGCTGGAGTCACGCTACGAGGTGTTCCTGGAGCAGTACGTGACGAAGCTGAACATCGAGGCCGAGACAGCCGCGGCCATCGCCCGTACGCTGCTGCTGCCGGCGGCAGCCCGTCACCTCGCGACGCTGCTCAGCGCGCAGCTCCCGGAACTGGCGAGCGAGACCGAGGGTCTGATCACCTCACTGCTGGACGCGATCCGAGGACTGGAGACCGCCAACCTGGAGGAGAACCAGCCGCACGATGACCTGATGCGCCACGCCGAGTACATGCGCGACAAGACGATTCCCGCGATGGGCGCGGTACGCGAGGCGGCGGACAAGCTCGAGAAGGTGGTGGCCGACGATCTGTGGCCGCTGCCCAAGTATTCCGAGATCCTGTTCATCAAATAACCGGGTCGGGGGAATCGCCCACCCCGGGCGATTCCTCCCGGCCCTAGATCTATCCCGGGAGATTTGGCCCCGCCAAATGTCCTCAGGGAATCGCCCCCCTGGGCGATTCCCCCGCCCCCTTGGGCGATTCCCCACGCACCGCAACTTGCGGGCGCCAGCGGGGGTTTCCGCTACGGTGACGCGTCGTATGGTGAAAGACCGCGTGGCGCGCGGTTGTCGGACGGTGGGGCATCGCCGGCTGCGCCGCTTTCTGACCTTCACGTTCATGCTGGCGCTCGCGTGCGCCGCCCCGGCGCTCGCAGCCTCCGGCGGTGCCTCGCTGGGCGCTCACGGCAAGCGACCGGCGCGCCCGCACCGGCTGCACCGCGCCGCGGCCCGGACGCGACCCGGCTCCAACCCGCTGGCGGGACGCGCCATGTGGATCTGGGAGCTGCCCTTCACCCTCGGTGGCAACGTGTCCGCGATCGCCTCCTCGGCGCACCAGTACGGGATCGGCACGCTGCTGATCAAGAGCAGCGATGGCACCGACCTGTGGTCGCAGTTCTCGCCGCAGTTGGTCGCAACGCTGCACGCCGACGGACTCCGGGTGTGCGCGTGGCAGTACGTGTACGGCAACCACCCTGTGACCGAGGCCTACATGGGTGCCGCCGCGGTCAAGGCCGGAGCCGACTGTCTGGTGATCGACGCCGAGAGCGAGTACGAGGGCAAGTACATCGCCGCTCAGACGTACATTCAGCGGCTGCGGGGCCTGATCGGCGCTCGCTTCCCGGTGGCGCTGGCCAGCTTTCCGTACGTGGACTTCCACCCCGGCTTTCCCTATTCGGTGTTCCTCGGGCCCGGCGGCGCCCAGTACAACGCGCCGCAGATGTACTGGCGCGACATCGGCACGACGGTCGATTCCGTGTTCGCCCACACCTACTCGTACAACCGGATCTACGGACGGTCGATCTTCCCGCTCGGTCAGGTCTACAGCCAGCCTCCCCCCCACCAGGTCGTCCGCTTTCGCCAGCTCTCCCGGATCTATGGCGCCGCCGGCCTCAGTTGGTGGGATTGGCAGGAGTCCACCGGTTCGGAGTTCACCGCCCTCTCGCGGCCGGCGGGAACGCTCGCCGGCTACACCCCCTACGCACCGATGGCGAGCATCGGCAGCGGCGCCCAGGGCGACATGGTCGTCTGGGCTCAGGAGCACCTGATCTCAGCGGGTTACGCGGTGGGCGTCGACGGGGGCTTCGGCCCCACCACGCTCACCGCCGTGCAGGCGTTCCAGACCGCCCACGGCCTGACCCCCGACGGGGTCATCGGCACGGAGACGTGGCAGGCGCTGCTGCGCTACCGACCGGCCCCGATCGCGTGGGCGGCCAAGACCCACGCGCGCCGCGCGGCCGCGGCATCCGCGTCACGCTCGCCGGCGGCCCGGGTCGCGCCGGTGCCGAAGTCCGCATCGCGGCCGGCCAAGCGCGACGAGATCGCCGGCGCCGGCGGGGCCGGCCGTTCCCGGCGTCGCTAACCCCAGAGGCACGTGATGAGTCTAAGCGGCGCATACGGTTACTCAGGCTCATCACGTCCACTCGGAGGCCGCCGATGACCGATCTGGGCACACCCCCGGCACACTCCCGGCACCCACCGACGCACACCCCCCACACACCCCCGGCACGCACCGCCGCACCCACCGACGCACACCCCCCACACACCCCCGGCACCCACCGCCCCACACCCCCGACACACTCCCGGCGGCAGACCACCGCAGCTGAACCGGCCGGCCGCTACAGCAACCCGTGGTCACGCGCGTACGCGACCAGCTGGGCCCGGGAGGTCCGCTGCGTCTTCTGCTGGATGTGAGCCCGATGGGACTCGACCGTGCGCACGCTCAGATAGAGCTTGCCCGCGATCTCGCCGTTGGTGTGCCCGAGCGCGATCAGCTTCAGGACCTCGACCTCCCGCGCGCTGAGATCGTCCGGGGGACCGACGGTGATGGGAACCTCCGCCGCGAGCCGGGCACCGAGCTCCGGATTGAGGTAGGTCCTCCCCTTGGCGGCGAGCCGCACGGCCTGGATCAACTCGGACTCCGCCGCCTCCTTGAGCACGTAGCCGGTGGCGCCGGCCCGGAGCGCCTCGCGGGCCAGCTCAGGATCGTTCTGCATCGTCAGCACGACGATGTGGGTCTCGGGGGAGCTGGCGCGGATCCGCGGGATCGCCGGGATGCTCGAGCCCGACGGGAGGTTGACGTCGAGGACCAGGACCTGGGGGTGATACGCGGCCACTCGCCGCTCGGCCAGCGACACGTCGCCGGCCTCGGAGACGACCTCGAAGTCGGCCTCGGCATTGAGCAGCATCCGCAGACCCGCTCGCACCACCTGGTGATCGTCGACGATCACGATCGTGACCGGCGGGAGCTCGTCCTCGGCTTCATCGCTGACGGCCGTCCTCGGTTCGGTCACGAGCCGGATTCCAGCACGGTCCCCGGCGGGACGCTGGTCGGCTCCTCCTCGGTCAGCTCCACCGAGCCGCGCACGACCACGCCGGCGCCGAACGTCACATCCCCGTGCACGACGAAGCGCTCTGCCGCCACCAGTGACGGCGCGCCGTCGGGGAAGCGGCGCTCGAACTCGTCCAGCAGCCGGTAGTGGCGCTTGTCTAGCTCGACGAACGGGAGCGTCGAGCCGCGTTCGGCCACCGGCTCCACGTCGAGCTGATCGGTGACGTGATAGACGTCGGAGCGCAGTACCAGCAGGTCATCGGTGGTCTTGACGGGCACGAACCGGGTGCGCGGCACGAGCAGCAGGCTGGCGCCGGAGAAGCTCTCGATCGCAGCCCCCATCGCGCTTTCCAGCTGCACCACCGGGGGCGAGTCGGGGTCGCGCGGGTCGACCGTCTTGCGGTTGACGATCAGCGGCAGCTCAAGCACGCCGCCGGCCTGCTCCAGCGTGTCGTGCAGCACCTGCAGGTCGACCCACAGGTTGTTGGTGTTGTAGTAGCGCCAGCGCCTGAAGTCGCGAAACGACTCCTCGTCCTCGTCCGGAGTCTGGGCGGTCTCACGTAGGACCAGCTTGCCATCGGACACCCGCCGGGCGATGTGGCCGCCCTTGCGATCGGCCTCGGTGCCCTGAACGACCTCCATCAGGAACGGGATCTGCTCGGCGGCCATGTGGGCGGCGATCCTCGCGTCGAGCTTGGCGCCGAGGTTGTCGGAGTTGGAGATCATCGCGTAGCGGAACCCCTGCTCCAGCAGCGCCGCCAGCATGCCCGAGCGGCGCAGCGCGCCGTACACGTCGCCGTGACCGGGCGGGCACCACTCCAGCACCGGCGCCTTCGGCCAGCTGACCGGGGTCAGATCCTCGGCATCGAGCTTCGGGATCATGCTCTGCAGGAAGGACGGCTCAAGGCCCTCGACCTCGATCTCGGGGTGTTCGGCCAGCGCCCGCTCGGTATCCGCCTGGGTCGCGTCGCTGTTCATCAGCACCAGCGGCAGACGGACGCCGAAGCGCCGGCGCAGGGCCAGCGTCTGGCCGACGATGATGTCCAAAAAGGTGCGGCCGTCGCGCGCCTCCACCAGGGACTTCGGCTGCTGCAGGCCCATCGTGGTCGCCAGCCCGCCGTTGAGCTTGATCACCGCGACGCTCGCCAGGGCGTCGGCGACGTCGGCGTCGGGAAGCTCCTCGAGCGACGGCACGTCTTCGGCGGGCTCGAGCTCGGAGCTCGGCAGCATCGCCTCCGCACCGGAGATCAGCCGCTCAAAAGCGCTTTCGAACGCGCGGATAGCCTCTTCGTGCGCGCCGGCGGCGCGCATCTTCTCCGCCGCCGCCCGCTTTGCGTCTTCGCTCATACCCTGGGCATTGTGACCGCACGCCGTGGGGATCGCATACCGGCCCCCGGACCCCCCCGTACCGACTTGAAAGGATGAAACCCAATGGAGCAGCGCAAGATCGACCGCCTCGACCGGATGGTGAGCGTCGTGGGCCTGGGCACCTGGCAGCTCGGGGCCGATTGGGGCGACGTCAGCGCCGGCGCGGCGCGCGACACGCTCGAGCAGGGCGTGCGCAGCGGGGTCACCTTCTTCGACACCGCCGACGTCTACGGCGACGGGCGCAGTGAGCAGTACTGCGGCGAGCTGCGCGAGCGCCACCCCGAGGTGCTCGTGGCGACCAAGATGGGTCGCCGCGTCGACCAGCTCGCGGAGAACTACACGCGGGAGAACTTCCTGACCTGGAATCACCGGTCCCGGTCCAACCTCGGCGTCGATCAGATCGAGCTCGTCCAGCTGCACTGCCCGCCCGACGGGGTGTACGACGACGACGCGGTGTTCGACGCGCTCGACGAGATGGTGTCCGACGGCCGGATCGGCGCCTACGGGGTGTCGGTCGAGACCTGCGCGCAGGCGCTGGCGGCGATCGCCCGTGAGCGTGTCTCGACGGTGCAGATCATCCTCAACTGCTTCCGCCGCAAGCCGCTCGAGGAGGTGCTTCCCGCCGCCCGGGAGGCCGGCGTCGGCATCATCGTCCGCGTGCCGCTGGCCTCTGGCCTGCTGTCCGGGCGCTATGACGAGAGCACCACCTTTGCCGCCGACGATCACCGCAGTTACAACCGCTCCGGGGATGCGTTCGACGTCGGCGAGACGTTCGCGGGGGTTCCGTTCGAGGTTGGTGTGGCCGCCGCGCGCGAGCTCTCCGAGCTGGTCGATCCCGGGGCCACGCTGGCTCAGTTCGCCCTGCGCTGGGTCATCGATCAGCCCGGCGTGAGTACGGTCATCCCGGGCGCCCGCAACCCCGAGCAGGTGGCCCAGAATGTCGCCAGCGCCGGACTCGCGCCACTGCGGTCAGATCAGCTGCAGGGCGCGGAGGACGTCTATGACCGGCTGATCCGCGCGCACGTGCACGACCGCTGGTAGCGCCTGCCGCGGTAGCGCTCAGGGCTGGCCGTAATAGGAGTCGGATCCGTGCTTGCGCTGGTGGTGCTTGCTGCGCACCGCTGCGTCGAGGGGGCCGCCGTCGGGCGCGAGCACGGTAGTAAGCAGCGCCATGCGGGCCACCTCCTCGAGCGTGACCGCGGTCTGCACGGCGGCATCCGGGTCCGGACCCCAGCAGAACGGCGCGTGCCCTCGAACCAGAGCGCACGGAAGCTCGTCGGGCCGGTCGCCGATCGCCTCGATCAGCACCGTCCCGGTCTCGGCCTCATACGCGCGCTGCACCTCCTCGCCGGTGAGCGCCCGCGTGAGCGGGATCGCCTCGGCGCAGAGGTCGGCGTGGGTGGTCCCCAGCACCGGGATCTCGCGCTGTGCCTGGGCCCAGGCGGTGGCCCAGGGGGAATGGGTGTGGACGATGCCGCCGATCCCCGGCCAGGCGCGGTAGAGCGCCAGGTGGGTCGGCGTATCGCTCGACGGTCGCCGTTCACCGTGGACCACTTCGCCACCGGCGAGTTCCACCAGCACGATGTCCTCGACGGTCATCTGCGCGTAGTCGACGCCGCTGGCCTTGATCGCCATCACACCGCGGTCGCGGTCCACGCCGCTGACGTTGCCCCAGGTCAGCTTCACCAGCCCGTGGGCGGGCAGAGCCAGGTTGGCGGACAGGACCCGCTCACGCAGCTCGGCCAGCACGGCTGGTTCCTACCCGCCCGCCGGGCGTTTGCGCGCGCACCGGGGAGATCGCAGCCCTGACCGGCTCACTGACCCACGTGCGCGGCCTGGCGAGCCCGGCGGTACTCCTCGACCACGATTTCCGTGAGCTCCTCGACCGAGGTTTCGGCGGTCGGCTTGTCGAGCGCGATCACCCCGTCCTGAATCAGGCTCACCCGGTCACAGGCCGCGAACACGTGCACGTAGTTGTGCAGGATCATGATGATCGAGACGTTGCCCTCTTTGCGCAGGCGCTGGATCAGATCGAGGATCATCGCGCCCTCCTTGGCGCCCATCGCCGCCAGCGGCTCGTCGAGCAGGATGATGTCGGCGTCGCCGCTGATCGTGCGCGCCACCGCGATCGCCTGGCGCTGCCCGCCTGACAGGCGGGCGACCGGAACATCGATGCTGGGGATGTTGATGCCGATCTCGTCCAAGGCCTTGCGGGCGTCGCGCCGCATGATCGCGTTGGACAGGAACGGGATCGGTGTGTGCACGCGCTCGCGCCGCAGGAACAGGTTGTGGAACACCGAGAGCTGGTCGATGAGGGCCAGATCCTGGAACACGGTGTCGATTCCGTGGGCCCGCGCGTCGTCGACGCTCTTGGGTGTGTAGGACTCACCCTTGACCCACATCTCGCCCGAGTCCTGCTTCTGAAATCCGCTCAGGATCTTGATCAGGGTCGACTTCCCGGCCCCGTTGTCGCCCAGCAGCCCCAGCACCTCGCCCTTGCGCAGGTGCAGGTTGATGTCACGCAGCGCGACCGTGGCGCCGAAGCGCTTGGCGACGTGCTCGACGCGCAGGACATCGTCGTCGGCGCTCGTCGGAGCGACGATCCTCTCTTCGGCCGGCGCCGGGTCAGCCATGGCCCGCCCCCGTTCGGACCCGCGACACGTACGTGTTGAAGGCCATCGCGATCAGGACGGCGAGGCCGAGGTAGAAGAGGAAGTAATTCGCGCTGACCCCCTTGATGTTCAGGCCCTCCTGGAGGATCCCGAGGAAGATCGCCCCGATGAACGCGCCGACGACGGTGCCGGATCCGCCCTGCAGGAGCGTGCCTCCGATCACCGCCGCCGAGATCGCCTGGAACAGGATCGCGTTGGAACCAGACGGGTCGGGCGTGGTGGTCACCGAGCGCACCGCCTCGAGGATCCCGACGAACCCGGCGAGGCCCGCGCACATCACGAAGTTCCGCGACATCACCAACCGGGTGCGAACGCCGGCCTCCGCCGCGCCCAGCCGGTTGCCGCCGACCGCGATCGTGTAGATCCCCCAGCGCGTGAACGACAGGATGAGCTGCAGAACGAGCACGATTCCCACCGCCCAGAACAGCTCGGAGTAGGTGCCACCGCCGAAGATCTGCGCGAACGTCCCCACCTTGACGACCGATGTGCCGGGGGTGGTGACCTGGGTTGCGTGGGAGATGATCAGGGTCAGGCCGTCCAGCGTGAACAAGGTGCCCAGCGTGGTGACGAACGAGGAGATGCCCACGACGGAAACGATCAGCCCGTTGAACAGGCCGATCAGCATCGCCACCAGCAGCGCGACGACCATCGCCGGGACCAGCGGCAAACCGACACTCGAGTTCAGCTTGTAGAAGACAAATGGCGTGAACAGGTAGACGGCACCGATCGAGAGATCGATCTCACCGTTGATCATCACGAACACCTCGCCCGCCGCCATGATCGCGAACGGAGCGAAGTACGGCAGCAGCGACTTGAGGCTGTCCCCGGTGACGAAGCGGTTGGTGCTGCTCGCGAAGTAGATGAACGCGATCAGCGTGACCACGATGATGCTGCCCTCACGCAGCGTCAGGAGGCGCTTTCCGAGGCTGAGCGCCCCACCGCCGGCAGCCCAGCGCTTCGCTGGGGCCTGCGGCGGGACGTTCGCCGACGGGGTGGTGTCGGGGGTGACCGACATTGGGCTTCGCGTTGAGTTCTAGGCCTTGGTGACGCCGGGCGCGCTGCTCGTGCCCTCGTAGCGGCTCTTCGTGCTGTTGTACGGCACGACGGTCGTCTTGTCGAGGAACTTCAGCCCCGTGTTGACGTCGGCGACTCCGGTCAGCGTCTGCGACACCTTGTACATGTACATCTGGAGGATCGGCAGGAACCCCTGCAGATAGGGCTGTTGGTCGATGGTGAACTCCAGCGCGCCTGCGGCGAGCGTCTGCTGAGTGACCGGGGTGAGGTCATAACCGCCGCCCTTGATGCCCTTGGCCGCCAGTCCGTGCTTCTGAATCGACTGCCCGACGTACTGGGTGCTCCCGCCGTCGACGGCGAAGAACCCCTTGTAGCTGGGATGCGACGTGATGTAGGACTCGACCGTCGACTGTTCCTGCGGCAGCGCCGCCCCGGTGGCGACCACGTGCGGCTTGATGCCCGGGTGGGCCTTCAGCGCCGCCTGGGCGCCGTCGATGCGTGGCTGGATGTTGAGCGACCCCGGCGTGGCGATGAACAGCGCAATATCACCGGATGGGACCAGCGCTGCAATGTGCTGGCCCATCTCCTGGCCGGAGACGAACAGGTCCTGACCGATGTAGGCCAGCCGGGCGTTGCCGGCGGCGTCGGCGTTGTAGGCGACGACGGGAATCTTGGCGGCCAGCGCCTTTTCGACCGGCGAGTTGAACGCCGTCAGGCTGACCAGCGCGACACCGATGCCATCGACGCCGGCACTGACGGCGCTGTTGAAGGCATTGACCATCTCGCCGACGTTGCTGTTCTGGGAGCCCGTCCACTGATAGCTGCAGCCGAGCAGCTTGCAGGCGTCAGCAGCGCCGTTCTGGGTCGGGGTGAAGAACGGGTTGGTGGTCACGTGGTTGACCAGCGTGAACTTGTACCCGCCGCCGCCGCCGAAGATCCCCGCGGCGCCCGAGCCGCCGCTCGCGGCCGTGGCGGTCGAGCTGGAGCTCGAGCTGCCCCCGCACGCCTCGAGCATCAGCGCTGCGATGCCGGCGGCTCCACCGGTGAGCGCGCTGCGGCGCGTCACCTGGTGCCACTTGGTCCTGGGGTCGTCCTGCTTGCCCTGCTTGCTCTCGTCCCACTCCAGCCGCTCGAGGGCGTCATGGACGTGATCTTCTGAAGCCATTAGGTCTGCTCTCCTCCTGCTCAGTGGCGTACGACCCGGGTCCTACGTCCAGACCGCGACGGTCAGGACGGCATGCGGTTTTTAGTTCCGCAGCGGTCCCTGGTCTCCTCTCCTATCGTGGACGTCGCGGCGCGATGTTAGCGATCACATGGAGTCCGTGTCAATCACGCCCTCGCCGCCGCGATGGGCGCTCGCGGGAATCCCGCGCGGCGCCGTCGCCGACCTCGGGGGGGTTGCCGGGACCGGCCGCGTCGGTGCCGACGGCGAGGTCGCCGGAACCGGCCGCGCTGGTGCTGGCACGGATGATCAGCTCGGGCGTCACCAGCGAGCCGGCGGCCGACACGCCCCCCGCCTTGAACACCTCGACCGTCTGGACCAGCACCCGCAAGCTGCGGCTGCCGACCTCACCGAAATCCTGCCGGACGGTGGTCAGCGGTGGCGTGAAGTAGGGGGCTTCGGGAATGTCGTCGAATCCGACCACGCTGACGTCATGCGGGATGCGGCGACCCCGCTCGTGCATCGCCCGCAGGACGCCCAGGGCCATCTGGTCGTTGCCGACGAACACCGCGCCGACCGACCGGTCCCGGCTCAACCGGCGGCCGAGGTCATAGCCCGAACGCGCGCTCCAGTCGCCGACCAGGGGCGGCGGCACCTCCGCGCCGACCGACTGCAGCGCGGCCCGCCAGCCCTCCACGCGGCGCTGGGCTTCCAACGACTCAGACGGACCGGATATGTGCCACACGAGCTCGTGCCCGAGCGCCAGGAGATGGCTCGTGGCCATTCCCGCGCCGGCCAGCTGATCGACCGCCACCAGCGGGATGCCGTGCTCGGGACCGGCCTCGACGGCGACCAGGGGCACCTCCGCGGACGCGTGCAGCAGCGCGTCGGCCGATTGGTCGTCGGAGACGATGACCAGGATCCCGTCGACCCCGTGCAGCTGCAGCCGCTCGATCGCCTCCGCGACCGAGGTCCGGTCAAGCGCCTTGAGGCTGGCGATGATGATGAAGTAGCCGGCCTCGTGGGCCGCCCGCTCGATTCCGAACAGCGTCGAGGCGGGCCCGTACAGCGTGGTGTCGAAGCTGACCACGCCGAGCGTGCGTGAGCGCCCGGTCGCCAGGGCGCGAGCGATCGAGTTGGGCCGATAGCCGAGCTCTCGCATTGCGGCGAGAACGCGATCGCGCGTCTGGGGCGCTACGTGACGGCTGCCGTTGATGACACGTGAAACGGTTTGGTGTGAGACGCCGGCCAGATGGCCCACATCCGACATCACGGGCGGCCGGCGCCTTCGAACAGGGGCGCTGTCCTCGTCGTGAACACCCATTCCCGCTCCTCTCCACACCCGACTATCCGCTCACGCGCCGGTGCCGCACCGCCACGGACGGTTACGCACCACACGTGACGCCGGCCGCGCGGCCACCGAGGCGCGTACCGCGCCAACGCCGCTCTCCGTAACTCGACTCGCGGCAATGTTAGCGCTAACGTACCGCCAATGTTAAAGACCAGCCTCGGTATCTGGGCCTTCGGGCCGATGGTCACACGGTTCGTTCCGGGCGGGTATCAGCCCGAGCACAACTACACTGACGAGCCCGTGGCGGACAAGGTCCACCGCGCCGTGGAGGGCCTCGGCGACCTGATCGACGGATACGAATTTCACTATCCCGACGAGCTCTCCGAAGCGAACCTCGAGGCCGTCCAAGCGGCGTTGGGCGGCCACGACATCTACTGCATCGCCGGCGGCCTGCACCTCGATCCGCGCTTCGGCCGGGGCGGCCTGGTCAACCCCGACCCGGCGCTGCGGGCGGAGGCCCGGCGGATCGTCCGCGCGGCCGCCGCGTTTGCGGGCGGGCTCGGCGCCAACCTGATCATCTGGCCCGGCGGGGAGGGCTACAACTATCCGTTTCAGTCGGCCTATGCGGACTCCTGGCGCTGGCTCATCGAGGGGATGGCCGAGGCCGCGCAGGAGTGCGCCGCGCACGGGGTGAAGCTGCTGCTGGAACACAAGAACTCCGAGCCGGCGATGAAGATCCTGATGCGCAACATCGGCATGTGCCTGTACGTGGTGCACAAGCTGCAGGCGCTGGGCCACCACAACGTGCAGATCAACATGGACTGGCAGCATCTGCTGATGAACGGCGAGCACCTCCCCGAGTACGCCGCGCTCCTGGCCGCCGAGGGCCTGCTGGGCCATCAGCACGCCAACTCGGGCTGGGGGACGTTCGACGACGACAACATGGTCGGCACCACGGCGTTCATGGAGACCCTGGAGCTCGCGCTCGAGCTGCGGCGCTGTGGCTATGGGGACAACGGGGAGCGGCTCGGCTTCGACCTCTACCCCTACACCGAGGACCAGGTCGGCGCGGTCAGGCGATCGGTGCTGCAGTGGCGCTTCATCGATTCGGTCGCGGCCAGGATCGACGATGCGGCGCTACGCGAGGCCCAGCAGCGCAAGGACGCGGTGCGCGCCTACGAACTCGTCTACGCCGCGCTCGGGACAGCCGGCTGACTGCGACGGCCGCCGTCGGTGTCGACTCCGGATGACGATAGGGCGGCGTGAGCACCGTCACCTTCGGCATTGACGTCGGAACCACCGCGGTCAAGGGCGTCGCGATCGACGAGTCGGGCGCCGTGCTGGCCCGGGCCGAGGCGGGATATCCGTTTGCGACCCCGCGACCGGGCTGGGCGGAGCAGGACCCTGAGCAGTGGTGGCGAGCGAGCCAGGCCGTGCTCACCGAGCTGCTCGCGGACGCCGGGCGTCCGGCCGGGATCGGGCTCTCGGGGCAGATGCACGGGCTGGTGGCGCTGGACTCGGCCGACCGCGTGGTGCGCCCGGCGATTCTGTGGAACGACCAGCGCACCGCGGGGGAGTGTGAGGAGATCGAGCGGACGATCGGCGCGGCGCGACTGATCGAGTTGACGGGCAACCGCGCACTGACCGGCTTCACGGCGCCGAAGCTGCTGTGGATGCGCCGCCACGAGCCGGAGCTCTGGCGGCGCACGCGAAGCGTGATGCTCCCCAAGGACTACGTGCGGCTGCGGCTGTCCGGAGAACGTGCGACCGATGTCTCCGATGCCTCGGGAACGCTTCTGCTCGACGTCGCCGGCCGGCGCTGGAGCCAGGAGGTGCTCGAGGCGCTGGAGCTGGACGAGACCCTGCTACCGCCGGTCCTGGAGAGCCCAGCCGAATCAGGTGCAGTCGCGAGGGGATCTGGGATCGGCGCGGGTGACCACCGCCTCGACGACGTTCCACTGGCCGCCGGGGCGGGGGACCAGGCGGCCGGCGCGCTCGGGGTGGGCGTGCTGCGGCCCGGCCCGCTATCGGTCGTGCTGGGCACGTCCGGCGTGGTGTTCGCCGCCGCTGAGCAATTCGTGACCGATCCTCGCGGCCGCCTGCACGCCTTCTGTCATGCCAGCCCGCAGACGTGGCACGTGATGGGAGTGATGCTCTCGGCCGCCGGGTCACTGGGCTGGGCTCGGGACGTGATGGCCCCGGGAATGGCCTTCGGCGAGCTCCTCAGCGGCGCCGAGGACTGGCCCCCCGGCGCCGAGGGCCTGACGTTCCTGCCCTATCTGGCCGGCGAGCGCACCCCGCACGCCGACCCCGATGCCCGCGGGGCGTTCGTCGGCCTGGGCCTGCGCCACGATCGCGGCGCGCTCGTGCGCGCGGTGCTGGAAGGAGTCGCGTTCGGACTGCGCGACTCGCTGGACCTGGTGACCGGGTTGGGGCTGCAGGCCCGGTTGGGACGGATATCCGGTGGCGGCGCGCGAAGCGAGCTGTGGTGTCAGATCGTCGCCTCCGTGCTGGAGTGCGAGCTCGAGCGAGTCGCGGTGCAGGAGGGTGCGGCATTCGGCGCGGCGATCCTCGGCGGCGTCGCGGGCGGGCTGTGGGAGGATGCCGAGTCGGCCGTGGCGGCGACGGTCAAGCCGCGCAGCCGCGTGGCGCCGGTGCCCGACTGGATCGAGCCCTACCGGGAGCAGCGAGAGCGGTTTCGGGCGCTGTACCCCGCGCTGCGGGACGTCACGGCGGGCGGTCGGGGTCCGGCTTAGAGCAGGTGCGCCCCCGGGCCCGGCTGGACGGTGACGGCCCGCTCGGGCGGGGTCACGCCCGAAGGCAGCAGGCCGAGCACGTGGCCCCCGAAGCCGCCGCCCATGATCCGCGCCCCGATTGCGCCGGCCTCGAGCAGCCGCTTCACCGTGGCCTCCACCGCCGGCGTCGACACGTCGTAGAGATCGCGCAGGCTGGCGTGCGAGGCGTTGAGCAGCTCGCCCACGCGCTTCAGGTCGCCGTCCGACAGCGCCCGCACGGTCGCTTCGACGCGCTCGTTCTCGGTGATCACATGGCGGACGCGCGCCGCCAGCGGCTCGGGCAACTCGATGGCCATCGCCAGCGTCGCGTCTCGCAGGCTCTCGACGCCGAGCAGCTCGCCGGCGCGCGCGCACTCGTCCCGTCGCTGGTTGTAGCCGGGCTCCTCCTCGCCGTCCTGATCACCGCCGCCCCGGCCGGCGTTGGCGTGTCGCTCGCCCGAATCCATGGTCACCAGTGAGTATCCGCTCAGCTCGAGGGGCACCGGCGTGACCTGCAGCGACCGGAAATCGATCCGCAGCGCGCGGCCGGGCTCGCCGCACAGCGACGCGATCTGGTCCAGCAGCCCGGTCCGGGCCCCCACCCAGTCGTTCTCGACCGTCGAGCAGATCCGCGCGAGCTCGATCGGCGCCGGGACCGCGGAGTCCGAGACCCCGAGCAGCGCCAGGGACAACGCCACCTCGAGCGCGGCCGAGGAGGACAAACCCGATCCGCGCGGGACCGTCCCGCTGATCTGCAGCCGCACACCCGACAGGGCGGCGCCGCCGCGCTGCAGCTCGGCCGCGGCGCCGCGGGCAAACGCCCGCCAGCCGCGGACCGGCCGGGGTGTGGCGAGCTCGAAGCGATCGCTGGCGCGCAGGTCGGTGGCCACCACGTCGACCCAGTCACCCTCCTGGCGCTCGGCGAGCACGGTGACGCCCTCGCTTACCGCGAACGGAAGCGCCAGGCCGTCGTTGTAGTCAGTGTGCTCCCCGATCAGGTTCACGCGCCCGGGCGCGAACGCGGTCACCCGGTCAGGCACGGTGTAGTCTCCTCGCCATGATCGGTGACATTCTGCAGCCCACGCACCTGCTGCTGATTCTGATCGTCGCGCTCGTCGTGTTGGGACCGAAGCGACTGCCGGAGGTGGGGCGCGCGGTTGGTCGCAGCATCCACGACTTCAAGGGCGCGGTCAACGGCGAGCACCGCGACGAGCCCGAGCCGATTGTCAGCGCCGAGCCGCGCCGGCCGGGCAACGAGCCGGCCGACCACGTGGTCTGAGCGCACGCTCTGGGAGCACGCAGCGAGATGACCGTGCAGTGGGGAATCCTGTCCACGGCGCGTATCAATGACAAGTTCCTGGCGGGAGTGGCGCGGTCGCAAGCCGTCACGGTGCGGGCCGTCGCGAGCCGGGATCGAGATCACGCCCGCAGGTACGCCGACGAGCACGGGATCGACCGCGCCTACGGCAGCTACGAGGAACTGCTCGCCGACCCTGACCTCGAGGCGCTCTACATCTCACTGCCCAACGCCATGCATCTGCCGTGGACCGAGCAGGCGCTGCGGGCCGGAAAGCACGTGCTCTGCGAGAAGCCGCTCGGCCGCCGAGCCGCCGAGGTGCAGGCGGTATTCGATCTGGCGCAAAGCGAGGGCTTGGTGCTCAGCGAGGCGTTCATGTACCGCCACCATCCCCAGACCCGACGGCTCGCCGAGCTGGTCGATTCCGGAGCGGTCGGCACCCTGCGGATGATCCGGGCCGCGTTCAGCTTCGCGATCGACGACGCCGCCAACGTCAGGCTGCTGCGCGAGCTGGAGGGCGGGGCGTTGATGGACGTCGGCTGCTACTGCGTCAACGCCGCGCGGCTGCTCGCCGGCGAGCCCGAGCACGTGACCGCGCAGCAACTCGTTGGCGGCGACGGCGTCGACGTCGCGTTCGCCGGGACGATGGGCTTTGCCGGCGGCGTGCTGGCCCACTTCGATGCCGGCTTCGTCCTGGCCGCCCGTGACGAGCTGGAGGTCGTGGGCGATCGCGGGACGCTGTTCCTGGACGATCCGTGGCACTGCCGCGAGCCCGTGATCGAGCTCAGGCGCGGCGAGCACCGCGAGCGAATCGCGGTGCAGGCGGCGAACTCCTATCAACTCGAGGCCGAGAATGTGTCCGCCGCGATCCGGGGCGAAGCGCCGCTGCTGCTCGGCCGCGACGACGCACTCGGCCAG
Source organism: uncultured Solirubrobacterales bacterium (assembly GCA_963792735.1). Lineage (GTDB taxonomy): Bacteria > Actinomycetota > Thermoleophilia > Solirubrobacterales > Solirubrobacteraceae > Palsa-465. The sequence continues at coordinate 654,066 of CAWBXK010000004.1, forward strand.
GCCCGGACGATCGAGGCCCTGTATGACGCCGCCGACAGCGGCGGTGCGATCGCGGCGATCACATGAACGATGAGCTTCAGCGCCGACTCGCCTCCAACGAGACGGTGTTCCGTGAGGTCAACGAAGGGATCCACCGGGGCCAGTGGCCGGGGGAGGACGAAGCGCCGATCGGCTTTCGCTGCGAATGCGCCCGGCTCGGCTGCAACCAGCTACTGCGGCTGACTCGGGGCGAATACGAGCACGTCCGCTCCAACTCGCGCTGGTTCGTGCTGGTCCCGGGACACGCGGTACCCGAGGTGGAGAGCGTGGTGGAGGAGGAGCCGGGTTACGTGGTGGTCGAGAAGCGCGATGAGGCGGGTCGCCAGGCCGAGGACGACGACCCGCGATCCTGACCGCTGCGCCCCGGCAATTGGCGATCCCCGCCGCCCGCCGGCTCGCGCTCTCGCGCCATCGGCTCGGTGCCGGTTCGGTCGCCCGCCTGCTCGGCCTGATTGAGGGCAAAGCTCATCCGCACCTCGATGCCGCCGCCGGCTCGCGTGACGATCGCCAGATCGTCGCTGACCTGGGCGATCAAGCCGAGCCCGAGGCCCAGGCCGGGACGATCCGCCCGAGGCTCCAGACCGCATCCATCGTCGCCGATCAGTATCCAGAGCTCGTCTGAGACCACGGCTGCGGTCACATAGATATTCCCGGACTGACCCCGGTAGGCGTGCAGAGCCGCGTTGGTCAGAGCCTCCGAACTGGCCAACCTGACCGACTCGACCAGCTCGCGCGCCGCCCCGGACGAACTCGCGAAGTCCGCCAGCCTGCGCCGGGCGACCGGAATCGATGCCGCCTCGGCGGGGTAGGTCTCGGTGAGGCTGTCGGCAACGCTCTGCATATCGTCCTTTTACCCCTTCGCCCCACAGCCTACGCACGTACCGATACCACGCCCGATCTTGTCGCCCCCGAGCGCATTTCGCCCGCCGTTGCAGGCTGCCGGAGAGTCCGGGCCGGGCGGTTGCACGAGTTCGCTCAGTGGCGTAGCCTCGATGCAGACGAGCCGGGTACGGTTCGTCGGCGGCCGCCAGGAGCGTCATGCGGCCGCGGTAGAGGAGCAGGCAAAGCGAGGAGCAGGCGAGATGGCGGACGGCGAGCAGAGCGACCAGCCCTCCCCGGAGGCGCAGGTTCGCGCGCTCTACGAGGATGCCGAGTCCCGCGCGGCCAAGGCGTTCGAGGAGCTCGTGGCCAAACCGAGCTTCGGCGCAGTGATGGCGCGCAGCGCCGAGAACGTCGCTGCGATGACGAGGATCGGGGCTGACCTCGCCGACCTCGTGCTGCGCAACCTGCGGCTGGCGGGACGGGCTGACATAGCGCGGCTGTCGCGGCAGCTGCACCGTAACGAGGACAAGCTCGAGCGGGTGCTGCAAGAGGTCGAGCACCTTCGTGATGAGCTCAGCCGGCGCGCCGGCAGCGACGGCAAGGCCAACGGCCGGGATCCGAAGGCCCGCGGGCGAGCTTCCGCCGACCAGTGAACGCGCTCGAGCGCATCGCTCGCTCGCCGCTCGACGCGCTCGAGTTCGCCAACGTGGTGCTGACCACCGACGACGCGGTTGTGGGCGCGACCGAGCGCGACGTCGTCTGGACGCACCGGGGCACCACGCTGTATCGCTACCGCAGCACCCAGCGCCAGTACCCCGTGCCGCTGCTGCTGGTGTTCGCGCTGATCAACCGCCCCGAGATCTTCGACCTGCGCCCGGGAGGCTCGTTCATCGAATTCCTGCTCTCCGAGGGCTTTGACGTGTTCCTGGTCGATTGGGGCTCGCCGGAGGAGGAGGACGCCGAGATGGGCCTCGACGAGTACGTCTGCGATGAGCTGCACTGGGCGATCCGGGAGACGCTGCGCGCCAGCGGCGCCGACGAGCTGTCCCTCCTGGGCTGGTGCATCGGCGCGACGCTGTGTGCGATGTACTGCGGCCTGGACCGCGGGGGCGAACAGACCCCGGTGCGCAACCTGGCGCTGCTGACCATGCCCGTGGACGGCCGGGATTCGACTTACGCGAAGTGGATCGGGGATCCCGAGTTCGACGTCGACGGCGTGGCCGAGCAGTGGCGCGTGGTCCCGGGCGGCGCGGTCGACTTCGCCAACAAGATGCTCAAGCCGGTGACGAACTTCTTCACCAACTACCGTCGCCTGTGGGAGGGCGTCCAGGCCGGCGACGCTCGCCGGGACGCGTATCAGCCGATGGCGAGATGGGTCGCCGACAACCCGAACTTCCCCGGCCGCGCCTGGGCACAGTGGATACGGATGATGTACCGGGACGGGACGCTGGTGGCGGGAAACGCACGGCTGCGGGGCCGCCGCGTTGATCTCGGCCGCATCGAGCAGAACTTGCTGGTGGTCACGGCGGGCTCGGATCACATCGCTCCGCGCCCCGGTACCGAGCCGATATTCGAGCTCGTCTCCAGCGATGACGTGACCCATATCGCCCGCCCCGGGGGCCATATCGGATTGATCGCCGGCTCAGCGGCGCGCAAGGAGATCTGGCCGGAGATGGCCGATTGGCTGCGTGAGCGCTCCGAGCGCTAGGTCAACACGGCGCCGCCGCATGGCCCGGGGCATTCTGTGGTAGCGAAGCCCTAGCAGGATGAGGTGAGGGACAAACACGAGAGGAGAGACGATGAGCCCAGAGACCACGACCGCGGACACACCGAAGATTCGGGAGTCGACCGGCGGCCAGCGCCGCCCGCGGATGCACGGGCGCGTGGTGTTCGTGACCGGCGGCACCCGCGGTATCGGCGCCGCGATCTCGCGCAGCTTCGGCGAACAGGGGGCGACCGTCGCCGCCGGTTACGGCCGCGACGCCGAGCACGCCGAACAGCTCCGCTCCGAGCTCGAAGCTGACGGCGTCAAGGCCAGCGTCCATCAGGGCAACATCGGGTCGGCCGAGGATTGCCGGCGCACCGTCGCCGAGGTGATCGAGCGCCACGGACGGCTCGACGTGCTGGTCAACAACGCCGGGATCACGATCGACAAGACCGTGCTGAAGATGAGCGACGAGGACTGGTACCGGGTGATCGCGGTCAACCTGTCGGGCGCGTTCTTCATGTCCCAGAGCGTCCTGCCGCACATGATCGAGCGGGGCTCGGGGCGGATCATCAACATCTCCTCGATCATCGGGGAGACGGGCAACATCGGACAGGCCAACTACGCCGCCTCCAAATCGGGGCTGTTCGGGCTGACCAAGACGCTCGCGCGCGAGGCCGCACAGCAGCTGGCGCGCGCGGGCAAACTGGCCGATGACGCGATCGGAGTCACGGTCAACACGGTGGCGCCCGGGTTCATCGCCACCGAGATGCTCGAGAACATCCCCGATAAGGTGCTCGACAAGATCAAGGCGCAGATCCCCCTCGGCCGCCTCGGCCGGCCGGACGAGATCGCGCGCGTGGTCCATTTCCTCGCCGCGGATCAGTCCTCGTACATCACCGGCGCGATCTGGGGGGTGAACGGCGGCCAGGACATGTAGTCGGCCGTCCCGGCGCCTCTATATTCAGCCGCATGGCAAACCGCTCGGCGGCCGCGCTCGGTGAGATCATCCGTCAGCAGCGAGAGCTGGCCGAGCTTTCGATGCGTCAGTTCGCCGAGCTGGCGGGGATCTCCAACCCGTACCTGTCCCAGATCGAACGGGGATTGCGGGCGCCGTCGGAGAACGTGCTGGAGGGAATCGCGGGCGCGCTGAAGGTATCGGCCGACGCCCTGTACAAGCAGGCCGGCGTCCCGTCCCCCGGTGAGACACCCCAGGACAACGCCGTGCTCGACGCCGTGGCGGCCGATCCGCGCCTGTCGGCTCGCCAGCGCGCGGCCCTCAAGGAGGTCTACGAGGCCTTCGTGGCGACCTCGCCGCGCCAGACCCGCCGGCGTGGCGAGCGCGGCCGATCCGGGGGGAACGGGGCGGGATGAGCTGGTCGGACGGCGGCCGCAGGGCGGCCCTGGTCACCGGAGCGGCCAGTGGCATCGGCCGCGCCGTCGCCGCGCGGCTGACCGAGGCGGGGATCGACGTGCTGGCGGTCGACCTGCATCCCGACGCGTCCGGTCCCGGTATCGCCCATGAGGCCGACCTGACTGGCGCGGAGGCCAACGAAGCAGCGGTCGAGGCCGCCCTGGAGCGCTTCGGCCGTCTCGACGTGGTGGTCGCCAACGCCGGCATCCAGCACGTGTCGCCGATCGAGGAGTTCCCGCTGGAGCGCTGGGAGACGATCGTGTCGCTGCTGCTGACGAGCCCGTTCGTGCTGGCCAAGACCGCGTGGCCTGCGCTGCGGGAATCCGGCGCGGGGCGCTTCATCGTCATCGCCTCGGTCCACGGGCTCGTCGCCTCGCCGTTCAAGGCTGCCTACGTCTCGGCCAAGCACGGGGTCCTCGGGCTCGTCAAGACGCTCGCGCTCGAGGGGGCCGAGATCGGGGTCACCGCCACTGCGGTCTGCCCCGGCTACGTCCGCACTCCGCTGGTGGAGAAGCAGATCGCCGACCAGGCCCGGGCGCACGGGCTGTCGGAGGATCAGGTGCTCGAACAGGTCATCCTCGCCCCCCACGCCGTCAAGGAGCTGATCGAGCCGGCCGAGGTCGCCGAGGTGGTGGCCTTTCTCGCCGGTCCGGCCGGGCGGGCGTTCACCGGCGCCCCGGTGACGATGGATCAGGGCTGGACCGCCCGCTAGCGGCCAGGACGGGCCGGTGGGATCGGGCCGGGCCGCCCCGGCTGACGGCCGGACCCGGTCAGGCCCGGTCAGGCTCGGTCAGGCCCGGTCAGACCCGGTCAGGCCCGGTCAGGCCCGGTCAGGCCCGGTCAGGCCCGGTCAGGATGTGGCGAAACCGTGACGGTTCCAAGACATCGTCACGGCACACCTGTTCAACCGCCAGATTCACAATCGCACTCAGCGAATGTGGGCCTGGTACATGCATGCCATGCCCAGTCGCCACAATCGCTACGGACGAATCCGCTTTGGCGCCTGAGACAGGTCCCCAGGCGGCGAGAGCGCTCATTGCGTGCGAACCGCGTCCTCTCCAACGCGCCGGGTACGGAGCACCCACCCCTTCACCGGAACGTGCGCTTGCTTTGTGTGGGCCGGCGCCCCCAACCGTTAGGCGTTGGTGGTCCGGCGCCCCCAACCGCTAGGCGCTGCGCACCGCCTTCAGCGCACGCACCGGCTTGGAGTGCGCGAGCACCTCGGCGAGCAGCGGGGGCCAGTGCCCGTCCAGCGCCTCGTGTCCCATGAACAGACCCAGGTGGCCCCCGGAGCTGACCCGCCGCAGTACCGCCTCGGCCGGCGTGGCGGCGTAGTCGGCGAGCGCGAACACCTGGTCCGGCGGGGTGATGTGGTCGTTGGCGCCCGCCAGCAGGTTCAGCGGCATGTCAAGCCGGCCCAGGTCGGCCAACTGTCCGCGGACCTCGAGCGTCCCCTCGATCAGCCGGTTCTCGCAGAACAGATGCCGCACGATCCACAGGTAGAAATCGCCGGGGATGTCCTGCGTGTACTTGAACCAGTCCTCGAACGCGGAGTAGCGGTTGACGTAGTCCACGTCGTCGAGGTTGCACAGCAGCTCGAGCTGGCGCGAGATCTCCGCGCCGGGCTGGATCAGGACGAACCCGCCCAGCATGTTGTCGCCCTTCAGCACGCCGCCCCCGGCCGCCACCAGCGCCTTGTAGTAGCTCAGGTCGCCGGCCGGGGCCAGCCACCGCAGCACATCCCCGATCACCGGCTCGCCGGCGTGGAAGTCGATCGGCGCGCCCGCGATCGTGAGCGTGTTCACCCGCTCGGGGGCGAGCGCGGCGTAGATCGTGGCCAGCCATCCGCCCTGACAGTCCCCGATCAGGTTCACGCGCCCACCGCAATGCTCCACGGCACGGTCGATCACGTCGAGGTAGTCATCGATCGAGGCGTCGGCGGTGTCGGAGCTCGCGCCGACCCAGTCAAGCGTGTAGGCACGCCTGAGGCCGGCTCCAACGATCGTCCGCATCTGGCTCTGGTCGGGCGCGTAGTCCACGATGCAGGAGTCATGTCCGGCCTGGGGCGGCAGCACCAGCGTCGGCACCAGGCCGCGGGTCGGCCCGTCGGAGAAGTCGCGCAGCCGCGCGAGCGGCGCGTCGAACACGATCTCGTGCGGAGACGACCAGCTGGGCAGGCCGCGGCGGGTCGCCAACGACATCCAGCGCGGCACGTCGAGGGGACGCGGCGCCTCCCGCAATCCGGCGGCGAAGCAGTCGGTGAGACCGGTGCTCAACGCCGTCCAGCCCTCCAGCCAGGTCCCCAGCAATCCGGCGTAGGCCGGTGACGTCTCAGCGGCGGGCTTTGCGGTGATGGTCATCGGCCGACTCCTTGGCTCTCTAACGACGATGGCACCGGCGGTGGTTTTCCGCCGGTGCCATTGATTCTGGCGTATCGAAGGGTCGGAGTGCTACTTGAGCAGCGTCCGCGCAGTGCTCGTGTAGGTGGTCGCGACCTCGCGGGCGAAGTCGGCCTGCGCCTCGACGATGTTCTTCAGCCACTCCTGCTGGCTGGCCCCGGCGAACTTGAGCTCGAGGTCGATGGCGCGGTCCACGGCCTTCTCGTAGGAATCGAGATACAGGTGGCCGGCCTTGCGCGCGGCGGCGACGAACTGCTCGCCGGCCTCGTTGGCGCGCTCGAACGCGGAATCGATCGTGGGTGCGGTGTGCCTGGTCTGGGTTGCCATCATGTACTCCTCAGTTTCGGTTGTCACTGTCTGCCTGCTGCTAGCAGGTTAGCAGGCCACGAGCAAACCTGCAAGCGGTTGTCCGGCACTGGCGGAAGGCCCCGGACCAACCTTGCCACGACCTTGTCAAGGTTTAGTAGGATCTCTGGAATGCGTGATCTGATTGCCGCCGCCCGCGAGCGCACGATCGTCTACGACGGCGGTATGGGGGCGACGCTGGAGCAGTTCGACCTCAGCCTGGAGCGGGACTATCGGCTGCCCGGTCGCTGCCACGAGGCGCTGGTGCTGAACCGTCCCGACGTGATCGAGGGCGTCCACGCGTCCATGATCGAGGCCGGCGCCGACGTGCTTGAGACCGACACCTTCCAGGCGTCTCGCCTGAAGCTCGCCGAGTGGGGCCTGGAGGCACACACCCACGAGATCAACCTCAAGGCGGCCGAGATCGCGCGGCGAGTCGCCGGTGAGGACCGCTTCGTGGCCGGGGCGATCGGCCCCACCGGGTTCCTGCCCGCCAGCGACGACCCGACGCTCGGCGCGATCACCTTCGCCGAGCTGGTGGAGGTGTTCGCCGGGCAGGCCACCGGGCTGATCGAGGGCGGCGTCGATCTGGTCATCATCGAAACCGCGCAGGACATCCTCGAGCTCAAGGCGGCGATCTTCGGCGTCCGCCAGGCCGGCGCCCAACTCGGCCGTCCGGTCCCCATCCAGTGCAGCGTCTCGCTGCTGCCCCAGGGCGGCAAGATGCTGCTCGGCACCGACATCAGCGCGGTGCTGGCCACCCTGGAGGCTCTCGACGTCGACGCCATCGGATTGAACTGCTCCACCGGTCCGGAGGACATGCGTGACGCGATCCGGTTCCTGGGCGAGTTCAGCCCGGTCCCCGTTCACTGCATCCCCAACGCCGGGCTGCCGCTCCAGGGGCCCAACGGCGAGACGATCTTCCCCGAGCAGCCCGAGCCGCTCGCCGATGTGCTCGGTGAGTTCGTCGAGCGCTACGGCGTCTCGATCGTCGGCGGCTGCTGCGGCACCACCCCGGAGCACATCCGCGTACTGGCCGATCGGGTCAAGGGCCACATCCCCACCCCCCGGCCGGCCCGGCGCCCGCCCCATGTGAGCTCGATGATCGCCGCCACCCCGCTGGCCCAGGACCCCAGCCCCACGCTGATCGGCGAGCGGGTCAACTCGCAGGGCTCGCGCAAGGCGAAGGAGCTGCTCCTGGCCGACGACTACGACGGCCTGATGGTCGTCGCCGAGGACCAGGTCACCGGCGGAGCGCACGTGCTCGACGTGTGCGTCGCGCTGACCGAGCGCCAGGACGAGGACGTGCAGATGCGTGAGCTGGTCAAGCGGATCTCCCTCAGCCAGCCCGCGCCGATCCAGATCGATTCCACCGAGCCCGAGGTGATCGACGCCGCCCTGCAGCAGATCCCCGGGCGGGCGATCGTCAACTCGGTCAACCTCGAGGCGGGGCGCGCCAAGCTCGATCGTGTCGTGCCGTTGGCCAAGGCCCACGGCGCGGCGCTGATCGCCCTGACCATCGATGAGGTCGGGATGGCCAAGACCGCCGAGCGCAAGCTCGAGGTGGCCCAGCGGATCACCCAGCTCTGCTGCGAGGAGCACGGGCTCGATTCTGAAGCCCTGATCTTCGACTGCCTGACGTTCACGCTCACCACCGGCGACCCGGAGTGGCGCCCCAGCGCGGTGGCGACGATCGAGGGGATCCGGCGGGTCAAGACCGAGATCCCCGGGGTCAAGACCTCACTCGGGGTCAGCAATGTCAGCTTCGGCGTGGGCGTCCCCGCTCGCTCGGTGCTCAACAGCGTGTTCCTGCACCACTGCGTCGAGGCGGGACTCGACCTCGCGATGGTCAACCCCAACCACATCACGCCCTACAGCGAGATTCCCGACGTCGAGCGCGAGCTGGCCGACGACCTCGTGTTCGACCGGCGCGAGGACGCGCTGGAGCGGTTCATCGCCCACTTCGAGTCCAAGGGCCCACAGGAGGCGGCGGAGAAGGCGAACCCGACCGAGGGCATGGAGCCCGAGGAGGCGCTGCACTACCACATCCTGCGCCGCAAGAAGGAGGGCGTCGAGGATTGGATCGACCGCTGCAACGAGAAGATCGGCGCCGTCCCAACGCTCAACACGGTGCTGCTCCCGGCCATGAAGGAGGTCGGCGACAAGTTCGGCGCGGGCGAGCTGATCCTCCCGTTCGTGCTGCAGTCGGCTGAGGTGATGAAGCGTGCTGTCGCCCGGCTCGAGCTCTACCTCGACAAGCTCGAGGGCTATACCAAGGGCACCGTGGTGATCGCCACGGTGTTCGGCGACGTGCACGACATCGGCAAGTCGCTGGTCAACACGATCCTCACCAACAACGGCTACACGGTGATCGACCTGGGCAAGCAGGTCCCGATCTCCAGCATCCTCGATGCCGCCGTCGAGCACGACGCGACGGCGATCGGGCTCTCGGCGCTGCTGGTGTCGACCTCCAAGCAGATGCCCGCCTGCGTCCAGGAACTGCACGAGCGCAGCCTGCCGTTCCCGGTGCTGATCGGCGGCGCCGCCATCAATCGCAACTTCGGGCTGCGGATCCTGTATCCGAAGGGCGGGGAGTCCGACGAGGTCTACGAGCCGGGCGTGTTCTACTGCAAGGACGCGTTCGAGGGCCTGGCCAAGATGGACGAGCTCATCGACCCCGAGGCCCGGACCGGACTGATGGCCAAGACGCGCCAGGCCGCCCAGCGCCTGCGTGACCAGCCCGACGCGCCGCCTGACGACGGACCGGACGTGACCGACGCCTCGGTGCGCAGCGTGGCCGCGACCGACAATCCGGTGCCCGAGCCGCCGTTCTGGGGCGCGCGGGAGATCGAGGTCCCGCTCGACGAGGTCTACCCCCACCTCGACACGCACGTGCTGTTCAAGCTGCACTGGGGCGGACGGGGCGTCAAGGGCGACGACTGGGTCCGGCTGCTGCGCGAAGATTTCCAGCCCCGCCTGGAGCGGATGTGGCGCGATCAGACCTACCTGCGCCCTCGGGCCGTGCTGGGCTACTTCCCCTGCAACTCGGAGGGCAACGAGCTGATCGTGTGGGATCCGGAGGACTTCGACCCCGCCCACCCCCGCGAGCTCGAGCGGCTGGTGTTCCCGCGCCAGCCCCGCCACGACCGCATCTGCCTGGCCGATTACTACCGTCCGCTCGATCGATCCCGCCCACTCACCCCCGCCTCCTTCGACGTGGTCGCGCTGCAGGCGGTCACTGCCGGCGCCGAGGTGACCGACCTGATGGCGACGCTCGAAGCCGACGGCGAGTTCGCCGAGCAGCTGTTCGTGCACGGCCTGGGCGTGCAGACGGCGGAGGGAATGGCCGAGTGGATGCATGCACGCGTCCGCAGCGACCTGGGGATCCCCCCCACCCAGGGCCGGCGCTACTCCTGGGGCTACCCGTCGTGTCCCGAGCAGTCCGAGCTGACCAAGGTGTTCAAGCTTCTCGACGCCCCCGCCATCGGATTGCGGCTGTCCGGGGGGTACGCGGTGGAGCCCGAGCAGTCGACCCTGGCGATCGTCGCCCACCATCCGCAGGCGGTGTACTTCGGGATGAGGTCAGGCGCGCTGCCGCGGACTCCCAAGCAGGCCAGCGATGAGCTCGTGGCGGGAACCGAGAAGGATCCGACCCGGCAAGCGGTATTGCCCGACCAGGACCCGGCCGACGGCTCGTCCGAGGGCGAGCCGGCGATGGCGGGGACCTAGTCCGACCCTACCCTTCGGCTTCGATCGACTTCCCCCGCCGGCCAGGCGTCGTTCGCGGCCGGCGCGCGGGAAGCCTCACAGGCGCGGCGTGCATCGCGCGCAGGCGCACCTCGCGCCAGGACATGCCCTCCTTGAGCAGCGCCGGCGTGCCCATCAGGATCGCGGTCGACACCTCGACTGCCTGCAGGATCACGCCGTAGGCGACGCCGGTCCCGAGGCCCACGTGCCACCCGGCGTGCAGCACGGCCGCGCAGGCGGCCTGGAACACGCCGAGGTTGGCCGGGGTCGCGGGCAGCACGGCGGTGATGTTGACCGCGAACAGAACCGCCGCGGCGGCCGCTGGGCCGGCCTGGTGGTTGAGGCCCAGCGCCACGAGCAGGACGTAGCAGGACAGCCACTGCAGGGCCCAGGCACCGAACTGGCCGAGCGCGGCGATCGCTCCCAGCCGGGGCAGGCGGAACACGGCCAGCCCGGCCCGCACGCGGGTCATCGCCTCCCGGGACTGCGCGGCTGCGGTGTGGAGGCGGCGGAAGCGGGAGCCGCCGACCCCGTGGCGCAGCAGGACCGGGGCGAGCAGGACCACGACGAGCAGGCCCAGCGGGGCGACGGCCGCGATCACCAGCGCGTCCTGACGGCCGCTGAACAGGTTCACCGATGAGAACATGACCGCCCCGAGCACCGCCAGGGCGACGATGTTCAGCAGCGTCTGGGAGACCAGGGTGCCGAGGACGACGGGGAGGTTCTCCCGCGGTCTCCCCGTCCGTCGCGCCACGACCAGGGCTCGGGACGGCTCGCCCAGCCGCGCCGGGAGAGTCGACGACATCAGCACGCCGATGAACGTTCCCTGCATCGCGTCGGCCAGCTTGATGCGACTGCCGGGGATCGCCGCTTGCAGGATCGCGTGCCACGAGAAGGCACGCAGGACCATCGCTCCGCACATGATCGCCAGCCCGAGCAGCACGAACGATGGGCTCGAGTTGATCAGCGCGTTGGCGATGTTGTCGAAGCCGATCTTCTGCAACGCGAGCAGCGCCAGCAGTACCCCGGCCAGCGATACGCCGACCAGCGCGGCCCGGCGCGCCACCGTCACGAGTGGGCCATGGCGGCGGCTCAGCGGGGGCTCGAGGCTGGGCATTCGCCGGGGGCGGGCGTGCGGCTTCAGATCCGCCGCTCGCAGTCCGATCCCGACGGCCGTGCGGCTGGCGATCCCCTGCGGCTTCGGCGTGGCGACGGCATCCTTGTAGGCCTCCAGCACCTCGGCCGCCACCCGCGGCCAGGCGAAGCGCTCAACGTCGCGGGCGGCTGCCCGCGCCATCGCAGCCCGTCGGCCCGGCTCCTCCCAGAAATCGCGCAGCGCTTCGGCGAGCGCCTGTGGGTTGGCCGGCGGGACGAGCACACCGTCGACGCCATCACGCACCACGTCCCGATAGCCCGCGATGTCGGAGGCGATCACCGGGGTCCCGGCGGCGAACGCCTCGGTCAGGACCATCCCGAAGCTCTCCCCCCGCAGGGACGGCGCGCAGAGCACGTCGGCGGCTTCGAGCTCGGCGTGCTTGCGCTCGTCGTCGACCTTGCCGAGTATGTGCACGCCGCGGTCGTCGAGCATCAGCGGCGCGAGCTCCTCCCGGGTCGGCCCGATCACGATCAGCTCGGTGGGAATGTGCTCCCGCAGCGCCTCGAAGGACCGCAGCAGCAGCGGCAGCCCCTTGCGTTCCACGGACTGACCCACGAACACGATCCGCAGCCGGTCGCTGGGAGGCCGCGCCGCGGCCCGCGCGAGCACCTCGGGGTCGACCTGGACGCCGTTGGGGATCACCCGGTAGTGACCGCCGAAGAATCGCCTCGCCGTCCACGCGGCGGCCTCGGAGACCGCGATCCGGACGTGGAGCCGGTTGAGCATGCGCCGCGCGCCGATCAGGCTCGCGATTCCGTTCGAGACGCGACTCTCGGAGTAGGAGTGAAAGGTTCCGACCAGCGGGAGCGGCGTACGGTCGGTCGCCACCCACCCGGCCAGTGGTGCCACCGGCTCGTGCACGTGCACGACGTCGTAGTTGCCGCTTCGCAGCTCCCGGTGCATCACGGCGACGCCGTAGGGCGTGATCGAGAGGTTCGACACGGCTCCGTTGGCTTTGAAGCCGACGGTGCGACCGAGCGAAACGAGGTACTCGGGTGGCCGGAGCGATTGCGGGCGAGCCCCTCGATGCAGCACGGCGGCGAACGTGTCGGGCGGATCGTAGGGAGCGAGCACGCGGACGTGATGGCCGTCTGCGATGAAGCGCTCGGCCAGGGCCTCGATGTGCCGCGTAACCCCTCCGGGATACGTCCAGGAGTACGGCGACACCAGGGCGATCCGCATCGGAGCCATTCTACCTACTACCCCAGCTCGGAACCGGGTTTCGTCGCCTATCATCGTCCGCGTATGCCCGTCCGGCATTTCGTCAAGTACACGTTCCTCAAAGCCGATCCTGCGTGGCGCCGGCTGGACGAGGAGCAGCGGGTCGCCGACAAGCAGGAGTTCAAGGCCGCGTGCGACGATTTCGCCGACGGACACCTGTTACGCAGCTTCTCGCTGGTGGGCACCAGGGGGGACGCGGACATGCTGCTGCTCAGCCAGGCGCAGAACCTGGAGCGCATCCATGAGTTCCACGTCGTGCTGGCCCAGAGCGGGTTGATGAAGTGGTGCACGGTGCCGTATTCGCTGCTCGCCATGACCAAGCCCTCCGAGTATTCGGACGAGTCACGCTTGGAGGTTCGACCTGCGCACGCCAAGTACCTGTTCGTCTATCCGTTCGTGAAGACGCGAGCCTGGTACCTGCTCTCCGCCGACGAGCGGTGGCGGATCATGCAGGAGCACATCAGGATCGGACGCGAGTACCCGTCGGTGGACCTGAACACGAGCTACTCCTTCGGGCTCGACGACCAGGAGTTCGTGGTCGCGTTCGAGACCGACAATCCGGCCGACTTCCTCGATCTCGTGCAGCGCCTGCGCACCACTGAGTCGAGTGCGTACACGCTCCGTGACACGCCGACCTTCACGTGCATCTCGTGCTCGGTCGAGCGCGCTCTGGGGGCGCTCGACGGCGTCGCGATGACGCTTGCCGTCACCCCGTAAGCCGGCAGCGACGCCGACGGCGTCGACGAGGGCCGCACGAGGCGACCCGCGCTATACGGCGGAGACTTCCTGCTCGTCGGCGACGCGGAACGAGGAGCCGCAGCCGCAGGCCGCAATGACGTTCGGATTCTCGACCTTGAAGCCGGCGCCCTGGAGGCCGTCGACGAAGTCGATCACCGATCCGCGCACGTACGGCAGGCTCGGAGTGTCGACGAGGAGACGGATCCCCTTGTCTTCGAACACTTCGTCGCCAGCGCGCTGCTCGTCGAACGCGAGCGCATATTGAAAGCCGGAGCAGCCACCGCCCCGCACGCCCACCCGCAGGCCCGAGGTCTCGGCGACCGCGCTCTGGGACGTTAGGAACTCGCGGACCTTCTCCGCTCCCTTGTCAGTGAGAGTGATCATGCTTCATTCAGTATAGCCATGGGCGCACCCGGAGCAGTCATCCGAGGTCGAGGGAAAAGGCGGCTCAGGCGATGCCCGGGCGGGAAGCCCTTGCGTCCTCGCTAGCCTGTGCAGCATGTCGGTTAGTCCCGATGAGCTCAAAGCGCGGATCGAGGCCGGGATCCCAGGCGCGACGGCCAGCGTCACCGGCGACGGCCACCATTTCAACGCGATCGTCAGCGCTCCGGCGTTCCGCGGTATTCCGCGAATCGCGCAGCACCGGCTCGTCTACGACGTCTTCGGCGCGGAGCTGGGTGACCGGATCCACGCACTCTCCATTCAAACGCAAACTTCGGAAACGGAGGACTCCCGATGAGCGACGAAGCCAATCCGATGCGAGACGCGATCAACGAGGCGATCGCCGAGAACCCCGTGATCCTGTTCATGAAGGGCAACCCCGACGCGCCGGCGTGCGGCTTCTCGGCTCGCACGGTGGCGATCCTGCAATCGCTCGGCACCCAGTTCGCCGCGGTTGACGTCCTGCCCGACCCGCGGATCCGCCAGGAGCTGTCGGCGATCTCCGACTGGCCGACGATCCCACAGCTGTTCGTCAACGGTGAACTCGTTGGCGGCTGCGACATCGTCAGCGAGATGTACCAGTCCGGCGAGCTCCCGGAGGCCCTCGGCCTGGAAGGCCCCCCGGTGCAAGACACGCCTGAACCCGCCGCTGTCGAGTCGGCGCCGCTGACGATCGAGAATCGCCTCTAGCAACGTGCGGGCCGCGACGGTGCGTCGGGCCGCGGGATTGGTTGCCGCGGCCGGCGCCATCATCGTGCCGTCGCTGAGCTCGGGCTCGGCGTACGGCCGCAGCCAACCGGTCCGCCCCGCGGTCACCGGGTCGCCCGCCCGCCAGATCATCAGCGAGGCGGCCGCCGAGCAGCTCGGAACCAAGGCCTACAACTACGGGATTCCGCTGATGGAGTTCCTGCGCCAGGCCCGCCGGCAGACCAGCGTGACGGTGCCCAACGCACAGTCCGATGCTCCGCTGAACCAGCTCGGCAACTCGCGGCAGCTCGACACCGTCGCCAACCAGGTGATCGTGCAGCCCAACAACGACACGCTGTACACGATGGGCCACCTCGACCTGGGGGCCGGCCCGCTGGTCCTGCACGTGCCGGCGGTTCCCCGCCATCGCTACTACTCGTTTCAGTTCCTCGACCCCTACACCAACGTCTTTCGGTACGTCGGCACGCGCACCACCGGGGACGGCGCCGGCAACTTCCTGATCACCGGCCCGCGGTTCCGGGGCCGCGTCCCCGCCGGGCTGAGGCGGATCCGCTCGGTCTACCGGCGCGTGTGGCTGGTGGGACGAACGCTGGTCTATGGCCCAGGCGACCTCCCTGCCGTGCACCGGATCCAGGATGGCTACAAGCTGCTCCCGCTCACGCAGTACCTCAAGCACGGCCTCGGCTGGCAGCCGCCGCGCCCGCGCCGGATCATCACCCGCCCCCGCGCGGTCAGCGAGCCGCGCGGAGTGGCGTTCTTCGACCAACTCGGCACGGCGCTGGCCGAAAATCCGCCCCCGCGGCGAGACGCCCCGCTCCTGCGCCAGCTGCGCATCGTCGGCATCGGCCCGGGGCTGCACCCCTCCCAGGAGCATCTCAGCCCGCCGGTTCTGGCCGGGCTGATCGCCGCCGGCAACGGAGGCCCCAGCCAGGTGTTCAAGCTCCGCACCGCCGTCGCCCAGCAGTCCGTGGTGACACACGGCGGGTGGTTCGTGCCGCCGCTGATCAACGGCGCGTTCGGAATCAACTACGCCTACCGTGCGGTGGTGGCCCTGTTCGGCCTGGCCGCCAACCGGCCCGAGGAAGCGCTGTACGTCATCGGGGTCACCGATTCGGGCTACCACTTCCTCACCGGCGCCCACGATTACGTGATCCACTTCCCGGCCGGGCAGCTGCCGCCGGCGCGTTATTTCTGGTCGCTGACCATGTACAACCAGAAGTTCCTCCTGGTGGCGAACTCGATCCACCGCTACGAGTTGGCCAGCCACACCGCCGGGCTGGCGCGAAACCCCGACGGGTCGCTGGACATCTACGTGCAGAGCGCCCCACCCGCGGGCCATGAATCCAACTGGCTTCCGGCTCCGCCAGGGCAGTTCGAGGTGACGTTGCGGCTGTACGGGCCCCAGCCGCCGGCCCTGCAGGGCCGCTACGTGTACCCGCCGATCACCCTGACCCGCTGAGCGCCCGGACCGACCCCGACACCGAAGTGCGGACCGCCGTCGGCGCCCCGGTCGTAGCGCTTCGCTTCGAGGACGGCGTGCTGTGGGCCGTTGACCAGACCCGGTTGCCGTGGCAGGAGGCCGAGCTTGCCTTGCGCAGCGCCGACGACGTTGCCGGCGCGATCAAGCGGCTGTCGATCCGCGGTGCGCCGCTGATCGGAGTGGCCGCGGCGTACGGGATCGCGCTCGAGCTCGCCGCGGACCGCGATGGACTGCAGCGGGCCAGCCACACGCTGGTGTGCGCCCGGCCGACGGCGGTGAACCTCGCCCGCGCCGTAGAGCGGGTGGGCGCGGCGGTTATCGGCTGCGCACCCGGGGAGCGCGCTGCCGTGGCGCTGGCCGAGGCCCGCCGAATTCACGCCGAGGAGGTGGCCGCCAGCGACACGCTGGCCCGCTACGGCGCCGAACGCCTGGCCGGCTGTCGCCGGCTCCTCACCCACTGCAACACGGGAGCCCTGGCGGCACCCGGGCGCGGAACCGCCCTGGCCGTGGTCGCGGAGCTGGCGAGCCGCGACGGCCTCGAGCTGGTTCTCGCGACCGAGTCGCGGCCGCTGCTGCAGGGCGCCCGGCTCACCGTCTATGAGTTGCGGCGCCTCGGGGTCGAGCACGAGCTGATCGTCGACGCAGCCGCCGCCGGCCTGATCGCGGGCGGGGCCGTTGACGCGGTCATCGTCGGTTGCGACCGGGTCGCCGCCAACGGCGATGTGGCCAACAAGGTCGGCACCTACGGGCACGCTCTCGCCGCCAACGCGGCCGGGATCCCGTTCGTGGTGGCCGGACCGACTTCGACGATCGACCGCGATTGCCCCGGCGGCGCGGACATCGAGATCGAGCAGCGCGCAGCCGACGAGGTCGGGAGCGTCCGCACCGGGGCGGGCGCCTACGAGGTCACCGTTGCCGGCACGGCCTGCCGCAATCCGGCGTTCGATGTGACTCCGGCCGCGCTGGTGAGCGCTCTGGTCACCGAGCGCGGCGTGGCCGAGCCGGTGACCGGCGGGTCCGTGCTCGCGCTGCTGGGCTAAGCCGTGCCCGGGGCGCCGCCGTCGCTGCGGCGGTACTCCAGGTGCTCCAGGATCCGTCGCGAGTCGCAGATGATCTCGCCGTCGAGGACCAGCATCGGCACGCGCCGCTGGCCGCTGAGCGCCTCGACCTCGGGCCGGCGCGAGCGTCGCTGCGGGACCACTACGGCCTCATAGGCGATCCCGTCGCGCCGCAGCGCCCGGGCCGTCTTGCCGCACGGGCAGAGCCAGTCGGTCGGGGTGTTACAGCGGTAGAGGGTCGCCACTAGTCGAGACGATACGGGCCTACAGGCCGGCCCGCCGGACCGCACCGGCGGCCAGGCGCAGCGCGAGCGGCTGACGGGTGCCCGGCGGCGCCAGCCCGGTGTTGCCGTGCTCGCGGTACCACGCGACGGTCTCCTCCAGGCAGTCCTCGTGCGGCGAGGTCCGCCAGCCGAGCTCGCGCTTGGCGCGCCGGCTCGTGAACGCCCAGTTCAGCGACGTGGCCCGCACCTCCACCGGAGTGGGAAAGTGAACGCCCGGGACCTGCTGACCGGCGCGCGCGAGTGCGAGCGCGACCTGCAGCGGCAGCTTCAACGTCGGCGGCTCCACCCCGGACAGGCGGCCGAGGTCGGCGAACAGGCGGTCCATGGTGAAGTTCCGATTGCCCAGGATGTAGCGCTCCCCCACCGCTCCACGCTCGTCCGCGAGCAGATGGCCGCGGGCTACGTCCTGGACCCCGACGATGTTGAGGGTCCCATTCACATAGGCCGGAATCTGGCGGCGCATGAAGCGACACACCAGCGCCGTCGAGGAGCCGGGCGGGTGGGAACCGATCCCTGGTCCGAGCACGTGGGCGGGATTGACGATCACCAGCGGCAACCCGCGCGCGACCAGCCGCAGCGCCGCGGTTTCGGCCTCGTGCTTGGCATCCAGGTACGGGATCGCGTAGCGACCCGCTTCCCACATGCTGGCCTCGTTCGCGGTCCTCCCGCTCGGGGCGGGACCGATCGCGGCCACCGAGGAGGTGTAGACGACGCGTTGCACGCCGGCCCGCAGCGCCTCCTCGAGCACGATCCGCACGCCCTCCACCCCGACCGAGAAGGCCGATCCGCGGGGGGCGTTGAGGTCGGTGAGTCCCGCCAGATGAAACACCCGCTCGATCCCCGCCATGGCGCGTCGGATCGAGCGGCGATCGAGGATGTCGGCCCGCAGTGGCTTGACGCCGCGGGCGCGAAGCAGGTCGAGTTGCGGGCTTTGGCGCGCGGTGGCGTGCACCTCATCGCCGCGCTCGACGAGCAGGCGCGCGACGTGCGAGCCGATGAATCCAGTCGCGCCGGTGACGAGGGTCGGCGGCATTTTCGGCGAGGAGTGTAGACCGCGTGGCGCGTCCGGCCGCTGGTAGGGTGGCCCGCGATCATGAGCGTCGCGATCGTCACCGACACCTGCCACTACCTCCCGCCTGAGCTCGTCGCCGAGCAGGGGATCCATGAGGTCAGCCTCTACATCCACTGGCCCGAGGGCGCCGAGCGCGAGAGCGACATCCGTGACTACGACGACTACTACCGCCGTCTCGGCTCGGCGCGGCATCTTCCCACCACCTCGCAGCCGTCGATCGGTGATTTTCTCGCCGTCTACACGCCGTTGCTCGACGCCGCCCAGGATGTGGTGTCGATCCATCTCGCCGGTGGCATGTCCGGCACCGTCCGGGCTGCCGAGCAGGCCCGCGAGCAGCTCGGCGAGCGCGCGGACCGCGTGCACGTGATCGACTCCGCGACCGCCTGCGGGGGCGAGGGACTGGTGGTGCTCGCCGCGGCGGCAGCGGCCCGATCCGGCGCGGACGCCGCGGGCGTGGCCGAGCATGCCCGGCGCGCCCGCTCGGAGCTGAAGATGTGGTTCGCCATCGACACGCTCGAATATCTCCGTCGCGGCGGCCGGATCGCCGGCGCGCAGGCGTGGCTCGGCTCGGCGCTTCGGATCAAGCCGATCCTGACCGTGGAAGCCGAGATCACCCCGGTCGAGCGGGTGCGGACCTCACGCCGGGCGTTTGAGCGGATGGTCGACCTGCTCCGGAGCCGCAGCGAGGACGGCGCCGACGCCTGGATGGTCCAGCACATCCAGGCGCCCAAGGAGGCGGCGGAGCTGGCCGCCCGCGGTACGGAGATCTTCGGGGTGCCGCCACGGGTCATCTCGGAGATCGGCCCGGTGATCGGCACCCACGTCGGGCCGGGACTGCTCGGCGCCGGCGGACTGCCGAGCTCGTATCTGGCCTGACTGCGCGCGGCTCCCGCGATCTCCTGCCGGGCCTGACTTAGCGTGCCGGAGCTGTGACTCAGCGCCCGAGCAGCTTCTGCTGCTTGCGCTTGCGGCGGCCGAA
The DNA here is from genome assembly GCA_963792735.1 of uncultured Solirubrobacterales bacterium. GTDB lineage: Bacteria > Actinomycetota > Thermoleophilia > Solirubrobacterales > Solirubrobacteraceae > Palsa-465. The sequence continues at coordinate 673,674 of CAWBXK010000004.1, forward strand.
GGTGAGCGCGCCGATCGCGGCGATGCCGCCCCCCAGCACGAACCCGGCCACGCCCGCCCCGATCAGGACCTGGGGCTCGAAATTGCGGATCTGGGCCCGCCAGTCGGTCAGCTTGACCACTTCGACCCGGAGCCTCTCGACGGCCGTCCCCAGCTCCTGCCGATTGGCCTCGATCGAGGCGCGGATCTCCTCTGGCGAGCGGGTCGCCATCAGCTGCCGCCGCCCGGCTTGACGGTGGCGCGGATCTTCTTGGCCTCTTCGATCGCCAGCTTGGGCGTCGGGGCGCCAACCTTGAGCTTGCGCCACGCGAACAGGAAGGCGCCGCCGGTCAGCAGAAGCAGCAGGACCATCACGATCGCGAAGCCGAGCCAGAGATGGCCGGTGGCGTCGTTGATCGACCAAGCGATCGTCAGCAGCACGAAGATCAGCGCGAACACCCCGAACACGGCCCCGGCGGCCACGGCGGCGGCGCCGCGCGCGATGCTCGAGACCTTCACGGTCACCTCGACCTTGGCCAGCTCGATCTCCTCGCGGACGAGGACCGACACCCGCTCGGAGACCTCGGTCAGGACCGCGGCGAGATTGTCGTTCTCAGCGGGCAAGGCGCTTGAGGATCAGAGCCAGGACCAAGCCGGCCGCGAAGGCCCCGCCGAGGGCCAGCTCGGGCCGGTCGTTGAGGGTGGCGGCCAACCCGGAGCTCTCGGAGGAGGACGGCGGTCCGGCGGAAATGGGGGGTTCAGGCGCAGGCGACGGCACGAAGGCCGGGGGCTCAGGGGGGGCAGCCTCCGGGGTGGCGGTCGGCTCGCCGGCCGGGGCGTCCGGGGTGGCGGTCGGCTCGCTGGCCGGGGCGTCCGGGGTGGCGGTCGGCTCGCTGGCCGGGGCGTCCGGGGTGGCCGTCGGCTCGCCGGCCGGGGCGTCCGGGGTGGCGGTCGGCTCGCCGGCCGGGGCGTCCGGGGTGGCGGTCGGCTCGCCGGCCGGGGCGTCCGGGGTGGCCGCCGAGTCAGCGGCCCCGGTGGAAGGGGCCGGCGGCGGAGCCTCGCCGGCAGCGAACTCCGTCGTGACCGGCTCCGCGCCGGGGGTCTGTGGCTGCTCGCTCACTCAGGCGGCTCTTCGCCGAACACGCGCGTCCAGATCAGCGCGGCCACCCGCGTCGATGCCACGGTCGCCAGCGCGCCGGTACCGGCGAGCAATCCCGACCACAACAAGCGCTTGACCAGAGGACTTTCTGTCATTCGCTGCGCATTCAATCAGACTCGTCGCCCGAAACGCCGGTCTGCCGCTCGAGGCCGTTGCAGATCGTCTCCACGATCAGCGACTTGGCACGCTCCAGCTCGGAGTCGTCGACCGGCACGCTGTCGAAGATCCAACCGGTGAGCACCTGCTCCACCGACCCGTAGAACGCCTGCGCCGCGAACTCCGGGGTGACCTCGGTGCGAAACCGGCCATCGGCCTGAGCCCGGGCGACGATCGCCGCGATCCCGGAATACGCCTCCCGGATCTTGGCGAGATGGGTCAACCCGAACGTGTTGGCCGCCCGGGTGACCTCGACGATGATCACCTTCATCAATTCCGGGTCGTGGCGGTAGGAGTCGATGATGAACGCGGCGATCGCGTAGAGCTTGTCCTTCGGCGATCGCTGCGAGGAGTCGGCGTCGGCGATCGCGGCCAGCATCACGTCCCAGCGCTCCAGGAACAGGGTGTCGAGGATCTCCTCCTTGGCCGAGAAGTAGTGATAGACGAGCCCGTAGGCGACCCCCGCCTCGTCGGCGATGTCCGAGACGCGGCAGGTGTGAAACCCCTGCCGGGCGAACACCCTGACGGCAGCGTCCAGGATCAGCCGCCGCTTGTCGGCGGCGGCGGCGGTGGTCACGTGAGCTCCTGCGCGTAGACGTCCGGGCGGCGGGTGGCCAGCGACGGCAGGCGGCGGCGAACCTCCGTGACGCGTTCCAGGTCGAGGTCGGCGACGATCGCCGTCTCCGCGTCGGTGGCGCCCGCCAGCACGATGCCCCACGGATCGATGATCAGCGACCGGCCGCCGGAGCGCAGACCGCCCGGATGGCGGCCGATCTGGTTGGGGGCCACGACGAAGCACTGGTTCTCGATCGCTCGCGCCCGCAGCAGGACCTCCCAGTGGTCCCGGGTGGTGGTCAGCGTGAACGCGGAGGGCACGACGACGACTGTCGCGCCCCGCACGGCGAGCGCCCGGTAGAGCTCGGGGAAGCGCAGGTCGTAACAGATGCTCATCCCCAGCTGCGCACCGCCGGCGAGGCCGGACACCACGATCCGGTCCCCCGGCTCCTCCAGCGCGGACTCGTCGTAGACGGCGCCGTCGACCTCGACGTCGAACGGGTGGATCTTGCGGTAGACGGCCTTGATGTCACCGTCAGGACCGACGTGGACGCTGGTGTTGGCACCCTTGCGCTGGCCCTCGATCCGCTCGAGCATCGAGCCGGCGAGCAGATCGATCCCCAGCTCCGAGGCCACCCCGCGCGCCCACGTCACGGCGCGGCCGTCGAGCGTCTCGGCCCCGGCCAGCATCTGCTCGCGCGTCCCCAGTACGGTCCACTTCTCCGGCAGCGCGACGAGCTCGGCGCCGAGCGAGGCGGCCTGGCGCACGAGGCGGTCCGCCGTGGCGAGGTTGCGGTCGGTGTCGTCACTCGCATTCAGTTGGATCGCGGCTGCGCGCACGGCTCTCCCCCCGATTGACTGGTCAGTCAGCATCAGGATACGCCGCCGCCGTCAGCGGCACATACGATCCGGCCGCCGCGATGTCGCCTCCCACCCCCAATGAGCCCCCTGTGCGCTCCGACGACCTGCCGCTCCCCTATCGAGGCCGATTCGGGACCCCGCGCGCGGCCGGGATGGCGGCGCTGAGGCTACCGCCGGATCCGATGCCCTCCCGCCAGCGGCTGCGGCCGCTCAAGGCGTGGCGCTACGTCGGCGTGTACGGCCCCGATGTGATGCTGTGCGTCGCCGCGGTCAGGGTCGGCCCGGCTCGTCAGTCGTTCTGGGCGGTATGGGATCGTGGCGCCGGGCAGCTGTACGAGCGCACCCGGACGGGGCGCGGGCGCGCCTCGCTGCAACCCGGCCGGCTACGGCTGCGCGACGGCGCGATCGAGCTCGATCTCGAGCTCGAGGAGACCGACGGGATCGAGACCGTGTGCCGCAGCGGGGGCGGCTACGCGTGGACCCGCAAGCAGGGGGGCATCCTCGCGCGGGGGACCGTGGCGATCGATGGCGTGACCCGGCCGCTCGTGGCCCGAGCGGTGATCGACGACACCTCCGCGTACTACGCGCGCCACACCCGGTGGTGGTGGAGCGCCGGGGTGGGACAGGCGCGCGACGGACGCGAGCTGGCGTGGAACCTGGTGCAGGGGGTCAACGATCCCCGGCGCGACAGCGAGCGGACGATCTGGATCGACGGCGACCCAGTCGAGGCAGCGCCGGCGGTGTTCGCCGGCGACCTGACGCGGGTGGGCGGCCTGCGGTTCGCCGCTGAGGCGACGCGCGAGCACAGTCAGAACCGGCTGCTGCTGCGAAGCTCCTACCGGCAGCCGTTCGGGACGTTCTCCGGGGAGCTTGGGGAGGGCGTCGAGCTCGCGGCCGGGTACGGCGTGATGGAGGCCCACGACGTGTGGTGGTGAGGATGCTGGGCGTTTAAGCGAACCAGGAGTTCGCTTAGATACCCAGCATCGCGAGATCAGCCGCGCGCGTCTCGCTGGCGACGGATCTCGGCCAGCAGCAGCTTTGAGTGCATCGCGCCGATCAGCTCGCGCAGCGGACCGGCGCCCGAGGCGATGATCTGCACCGCGCGCTCGACGTCGACCTCTCCCGCCAACCGCTCGAGCAGCACGCGAACCTCCTCCTGCACCAGTGGCGCCAGCGCCTCGCGGTAGCGCAGCGTGTCGTAGACGGTGAAGCCGATCGCCTCCTCGTACCCGCCGGCACGGAAGCGTGAGATCGCCTCGATGATCGCCACGTCGTCAGCGTCGTAGCCGCGGGGGCCGGGCGTCAGGACCCCCAGCTCCTGGAGCCGCTCGAGCACGTTGGCGGGGACGTCGTAGGTCGCCTGCACCTCGCCTCGGGACACCCGGCCGGTCTCGCCCGCCTCGGTCGCGCGCTCCAGGATCCGGTCCTCCAGCTCGATCACCCGCGCCGCGCGCTCGGGGTCGTCGGCCATCACCGCGCGGATCACCCGCAGCGGCATGAACCGCTCCTCCTGCAGGCGCTTGATCAACCGGATCCGCTCGACGAACTCCTCCGGGTAGTAGGCCATGTTGCGGCTGGTCCGCAGCACATCGTCCTCGGAGCCGAGCAGGCCCTCGCGCAGGTAGTGCTTGATCGTGCCGCTGCTGACGCCCGAGCGCTCGGCGAGCTCGGACATCTTGAGCTTCCCCCTTACCACCATCTCAGCTGCTGAGAAACGAGCCCCGCACGCCCTCGGCGCTCCCGGCGATCGCCCCCGCGTCGTGCAGCGCGGCGATCTCGGCCGGGGAGAAGCCCGCCGCCGCCAGCACCTCGTCGGTGTGTTCGCCCAGGGCCGGCCCGGGCGCGCGGGTGGCGTCACCCGGCGTGCGGCTGAGCTTGATCGGGACCCCGAGCAGCTTGACCGGTCGGTCGGCGCCGGGCTGGGCGAGCTCCACCACCATCTCCCGGGCCGCCACCAGCTCCGAGTCGAGCGCCTCGTCGAGCTCCAGCACCGGTTCCAGACAGCAATCGTGCTCGGAGGCGAACGCCCGCCACTGCTCTCGAGTGCGCTGCCGGAACACCGCGCTGACCGCCTGATGGGACTCCGATCCGGGCGGGTCGAACGCGTGGGCGCCGAGATCCGGACGACCGACGCCGTCGCACCACGCCGACCAGAACTTCGGCTCCAGCGCGCCGAGCGTGACCCAGCCGTCGGCGCACTCGTAGGGGCGGTAGCAGTTGTAGCGGCCGGCCAGACCGACCTCCCCCCGCTTCGGCGCCCGGCCCGTCGCGAACGTCTCGGCGGCGAGCATCGCCAGCCACGACAGGGCCCCGTCGAACATGGAGCAGTCGACCAGCTGGCCCTCTCCCGAACGCTCGCGCTCGCGCAACGCGATCAGGATCCCCGCCACCGCCATCAGCGCGCCGCCACCGAGATCGGCGATCTGCGCCGCCGCCTGCACGGGAGGCCCATCCCGCTCGCCGGTCAGGCCGAGGATGCCACCGAGGCCGAGATAGTTCATGTCATGCCCGGAGCGACCGCGGTTCGGGCCATCCTGGCCGTAGCCCGAGATCGCGCAGTAGACCAGCCCCCGGTTCTGCTCCCGCAGCCGTTCGTAGCCGACGCCCAGACGGTCAAGCACGCCGGGCCGAAACGACTCGAGCAGCACGTCGGCGTCCTGGGCCAGCCGCAGGAGCACTTCCTTGCCCGCTTCGGTCTTGAGGTCCAGCCGCATCGAGCGCTTGCCGCGATTCAGCGCCAGAAACAGGGCCCCCCGCGCGCTCGGCTCAGCCCCCTCGTAGTAAGGCGGCGACCAGCGGATGTAGTCCCCCATCCCGGTGTCCTCGACCTTGATCACGTCGGCGCCGAAGTCCGACAGCAGCAACGAGCAGAAGCCACCCGGGAGCAGCCGGGTGAGGTCGAGCACGGTCAGGCCCTCGAGCGGCAGCTCGCTCACGAGGTCCGAACCTCGTCGATCCCCAGCAGCGCGCGCGCCTCGTCGACGCTGGCCGGGCGCCGGCCACAGTCCTCGGTCATCTGGCGCGCCTGGGCGATCAGCTCGCCGTTGGAGCGGGCCATGCGGCCGTCGGGGAGGTAGAAGTTGTCCTCGACTCCGACCCGGACGGAGCCACCGAGCGTGAGCGCCGCGGCGACCAGCATCCACTGCACGCGCCCGATTCCGATCACACCCCAATGGTGCGTGCCCGCCGGGAGGTTGTCGGCCATGACGGCGAGATTGCGGGCGCTGGCGGGAACGCCCCCCACCACCCCCATCACGAAGTCGGCGTGCAGCGGTGCGTCGAGCAGGCCCATGTCGACGAGCGGCTCCAGCGACCCGACATGGCCGAGATCGAAGCACTCGTGCTCGGGCTTGATGTGCAGTCTGCGCATCGCCTGCAGCAGCTCGATGATCTCCTCGAACGGATTGGCGAACACGAATTTGAACACGAAGTCCTTGCGCGAGCGCGAGTACTTGGCGTAGTTGAGCGAGCCCATGTTGAGCGCGGCGACGGACGGGCGGCACGCCTCCAGGTAGGCGATCCGCTTCTCGACGGCAACCCCGACCGTGCCGGTGGAGAAGTTGATGATCGCCGCGTCGCCGATCTCGGCGCGGATGGCATCGCGGATGGCCCGGAAGTCCTCGACCTCGTAGCTGGGGGTGCCGTCGGGCCGACGTGCGTGGATGTGGATGTGCACGCCACCCTCGTCGACGATCCGCCGCGCCTCGGCCGCATACTCCTCCGGCGTGTACGGGATCGCCGGGCATTGATCGCGGTTGGCGATCGCGCCCGAGATCGAGCAGGTGATGATCGCGGGATCCTCGATACTCAAACCGGCACCACCCCCGATCGCTTCCACGGCCGCTCCACCTTCTTGCCCGCCGACATCTCCAGCGCCCGGCAGATCGTCACCCGCGTCTCACGCGGATCGATCACGTCGTCGATCATGTCGTTGCCGGCCGCGACGTAGACGTCGATGATCTCGCGGAAGCCCGCGATCAGCTCACGCCGCTTGGCCTCCGGGTCCTCAGCCTCCTGCATCTGTTTGCGGAAGATGATCTCGACCGCCCCCTCGGCGCCCATCACGCTGATCTCGGCCGACGGCCAGGCGACGATCAGGTCGGGCTCGTAGGCGCGCCCGCACATGACGTAATAGCCGGCGCCGTAGGCCTTGCGCAGGACCACGGTGACCTTGGGCACCGTCGCGTTGGCGGTGGCGTAGAGCATCTTGGCGCCGTGGCGGATGATCCCCGCCTGCTCGACCTTGGTGCCGACCATGAATCCGGGCACGTCCATCAGGTAGACGAGCGGGATCCCGTAGGCGTTGCAGAGATTGATGAACCGGGCCGCCTTGTCGGCCGAGTCGTTGTCAAGGATCCCGCCGAGCTGCTTGGGCTGGTTGGCGACGATTCCGGCCGGCCGCCCGCCGAAGCGGGCCAGGCACGTGATGATCGTCTTGGCGAATTGCGGCTTGAGGTCGAAGTAGGTCCCGTCGTCGACGATCCGCCGGATCACCTCGTACATGTCGTAGGGCTTGCGGTTGGACTCCGGCAGCACGTCGAGCAGCTCCTCGTCGGCGCGGTCGACCGGATCGGCGCTCGCGAGCACCGGCGCGGGCTGCTCGCAATTCTGGGGGAAATAGCTCAGGTAGCGCTTGATCGACTCGATGCACTCGGGGTCGTCGGCCACCTCGAGGTCGCCCACGCCGGACTTGCGGCAGTGCACCCGCGAGCCCCCGAGCTCCTCCTGGGTGACGTCCTCACCCACCGCGGCGCGGACGAGGTGGGGGCCGGCCAGGGCCATCGAGCCGCGCCCCCTGACCATCGGCACGAAGTCGGCCAGTCCCGGGATGTACGCGGTCCCCGCCGCGCACGGGCCCATCAGCGCCGCCACCTGCGGGATCACCCCGCTCATCACGACCTCTTCTCGAAACAGGTGGCCGCTGCCGGCGAACAGCGAGCCCACGGCCTCCTGGATGCGCGCGCCGGCGCTGTCGAGCAGCCACACGAACGGAATCCGCTTGCTCAGCGCGAGCTCGCGCAGCCGCGTGACCTTGAGCTCGCCGGTCATGCCCATCGAGCCGGCCATCACCGTGAAGTCGTAGGCCGCGACCGCGGTCAGCCTCCCGTCGACCTTCCCGTATCCGGTGATCACGCCGTCGGCGGGAGCTTGCCGGCCGTCCATCGCGCGCTGGGAGAAGTGCGGTCGGCCGTGCAGTCCGAGCTCCACGAACGTGCCCTCGTCGATGAGCAGCGCCAGGCGCTCGCGCGCGGTCAGCTTCTCCCGCGCGTGCTGGGCGGCGATCTTCTCCTCGCCGCCGCCGAGTCTGATCTGCTCCCGGCGGGCGCGAAGATCTTCGGCGAGGGGGCGGAGAAGGCTGGTGCTGGAGGCGTCGGTGGCCACGGGGTCTCCGGCCGAGGCAGCCAGAAGTGAGACGTGCTACTTCCTACTGTGCCACGGTGAGGCGAGCGGCGTCAAGCCACACAGATATATAAGCTTGTTCTAAGTGGCGTCTGGTGGGGTACGCTGCGATCATCGTCAAAGCACCAGGGCGACGCCGACCGGCGATGCCCGGGCGATTCGGCAGACGGGCAGCCCGCGCTCGCAGCGGCCTAAGCGGTGGCATGCGGGGGCGTTGCACCGGCAACGTTCATTCCGCATCGGAGCCTTAATGCCACCACCATCAGAACTAGCCAGCCACAGACTCGCGCTCGCGCCATACGCCGAGCCCCGTCCGAGCCGGACGGCGCTCGCGCTCGCGACCTCCGTGCTCCCGTATCTGGCGCTCTCCTACGTGATGTACCGCGCGCTGGCGATCTCCGACCTGTTGGTCCTGGCGCTTGCGATCCCGGCGGCCGGGTTCCTGGTGCGGACGTTCATCCTGTTTCACGACTGCACACACGGGTCGCTCTTCGCTTCCCGGCGGGCCAACGCGTCTGTCGGCGCCCTTCTGGGCCTGTTCGTGCTGGCGCCGTTCACGCGCTGGCGCCACGACCATGCGGTCCACCACGCCTCGTCGGGCGACCTCGAGCGGCGCGGAGTGGGCGACGTGCTGACGCTCACGGTGGCCGAGTACGAGGCTCGCTCGCCGCGCGGCCGGCTCGGCTACCGGCTGCTACGCAACCCGCTGGTGATGTTCGGCGTGGGACCGGTGTTCGCGATGGTGGTCGGGCCTCGGCTCGTCGCCCGCGGGGCGCGGCCGCGGATGCGCAACAGCGTGCTCGCGACCGATGTCGCACTGGCGGTGATCGTCGGGATCGTGTGCTGGACGATCGGGGTCGGCGCCTTCCTGCTGGTGTGGGCTCCGTCGGCGCTGCTGGCCGGCTCGGTCGGTATCTGGCTGTTCTATGTCCAGCATCAGTTCGAGGACGCCTACTGGCAGCACGGCGAGGAGTGGAGCTACGCCGACGCCGCGCTGCGCGGCAGCTCGTACCTGAAGCTCTCGCGGCCGCTGCAGTTCTTCACCGGCAATATCGGTTTGCACCACGTGCATCACCTCAACGCGCGGATCCCCAACTACAACCTCCAGCGCGCTCACGACGAGAACCCCGTCTTCCACGGCGTCCCCACCCTGTCGCTATGGGACGGCCTCCGCGCGGTGCGGCTCAAGCTCTACGACGAGGACCACCGTCGGATGGTCACGTTCGCCGAGGCCCGCGCGGCCAGGGCCACGCCTCGGCTGGTCGCCGAGCTGAGCGCCGAATCACGCTGAGCGCGAGCCCTGGATCTCGCTGAGCGCCGGCGCTCGGGCGACCTTGAGCCGCTTCCGCCCAGCCAGCTTTGCCGGGGGCCTGGTGTGGTCGGCCAGCTGGCCGGCTCACACCCTGTACGGGCTGGATCCGCTGACCGGCGCGATCCGTTCCCAGAGCACCGTGGGTTCGTTCCTCAATCACTTCCCCATGCCCAGCGCCGGCGGCGGTCGTCTGTTCGTCGGCGTGGGTTCGACGGTGACCGCGCCGAAGATCACCTGCTAGCTCGGCGACGAGGTCACCGCCCCCGCCATTGCGGCTCGCGCTTTTCGAAGAACGCTCGCACGCCCTCCTGTATGTCCTCGGTGGAGAACGCGACCGTCAGCTGCGAGCGCAGGTAGTCGACCGCATCGGCGTAGGCCATGTCCTGCTGGCGGAAGATCGCGTCCTTGCCCAGTTTCATCAGCACCGGTGACTTGGCGGCGAGCTTCTCGGCCCACGCCGCGACCGCCGCGTCGAACTCGCCGGGCGCCACGACGCGGTTGACGATCCCGATCCGCTCGGCCTCCGCGGCGGAGATCTGCTCGCCGAGCAGCATCATCTCGGTCGTCTTCTTACGGCCGACGTTGCGGTAGATCAGCGCCATGATCATGAACGGGAACAGCCCGACGTTGATCTCGGGCGTGCCGAACCGCGCTCCCTCCTTGGCCACGATGAGATCGCAGGCGAGGGCCAGGCCCAGCGCGCCGGCCAGAACGTGACCGTTCGCAGCGCAGATCGAGGGCTTGCCGAGCTCGCCCAGCAGCCGGAAGACGCGCGGGAAGCGCTCGGTCTCGAAGTGCTTGTGCACCAGTGCCATGTCGGCCGCAAACCCCCCCAGGTTGCCGCCGCTGGAGAACACCTTCTCGTGCGTGGAGGTCAGCACCACGCAGCGCACGGCGTCGTCGTCACGCGCGGACTCCAGCGCGTCGATCAGCTCGCCGAGCAGCTCGTCGGAGAGCGCGTTGCGGGTCTCGGGCTGATCCAGCGCGATCGTGGCCACCCCGGTGGGGGCGACGTCGTAGCGGAGGGTGGCGTAGGTCATCTTGCTCGGGAAGGCTACGACGGGACTCCGCCGAGGACCGCTCGGCGACCGCAGGCGGAGCTGCCCCGGCGCAGCGCGGCGGCGGTCGGCGGATCGGAGGCGAACAGCTCGGGCAGGCTGACCGAACGCAGATGGTGCCGGTGCAGGTAGGGCAGGATCGTGGTCAGAGCGCGGATGGTCTGCCCGCGGTTCTCGTGCATGAGGATGATCGCCCCGGGGTGCAGCGCGGCCTCGACGTTGTGGATGATGCCCGCGTAGTTGGCTCCCAGCGAGTCCCGGGAGTCCGCCGTCCACAGGATCGGGAGCATGCCGAGGCGCTTGGCGGTCTGCCTGACGGTCGAGTCGATCGCGCCGTACGGGGGCCGGAACAGGTCGACGGAGCGCCCGGTCTCCCGGTGGATCAGCTGCTGGTCACTGGCCAGCTCGGTATCGACGGCCGCCGGCGGGAGCGTCACCAGATCGGGGTGGGTGAAGGTGTGATCGCCGATCGCGGCGACCTTGAGCTCGCGCGGGAGATAGCCCCGATAGGCGTTCGCGCTGCGCCCGACAACGAAGAACGTCGCCCGCTCGTGGGCTTGGCGAAGCTTGCGGAGCGCGAGATAGGTGTAGGGGCCGGGACCGTCGTCGAAGGTCAACGCGACCGCGTTGCCGTGGCGCCCGCCGCAGAACACCGGCAGCCCGAGCTGGGCGAGCTGCCGGATCCTCGCGTTGCCGATCGCCTCGAGCCGGGCCAGGGCACCGTGATCAGCGCGGCTCGAGACGTCAGCGGCGCGCGGCTGTGCCGCGGTGACGCGCCCGGCTGCTCGGCCCACGACGGAGCGACCGCCGGAGAAGCTCTGAGCGAAGATCGCGACGACCACGAGCAGCACCAGGACGCCGGCTCCGGCCACCCCGCGCCGGCGCCGGCGCCGGCGCCGCCACTGGGCAGCGCGGCGCGCGACGATGTGAGCGGGCGGTCCGATATGCGCAGGTGGTGCGATGAGGGCGAGGAAGAGCGAGCGGGAGGAGGGCGGCGGGCGCGGCCGAGTCTAGGGAGGGTCAGGGACCAGAGCGCCGATCGTGCCCTGGCGCCACTGCCTCGCGCGACTGCCTCGCGCGACTGCCCGACCCGGCTTCACGGCGCGTTGTGGGAAGTAGGAAGCTCTACTGTTTACTTCCGGGCCCGCCGTCGCTAGCGTCCCGGGTCAGCCCCGAGATCAGGAGGAGCACCCGATGGCGACCGCCGACGTCCTCAAGCCCGACTTTCACACCCAGCGCAAGCACTTCATCTTCACCGATGAGCACCAGCAGCTGCGGGAGTCGATTCGCCGCTTCGTGATCAAGGAGCTCCAGCCCCATGCGGATGAGTGGGAGGAGACCACGTTCCCCGACTGGGTGTTCGAGCGGATGGGCGAGCTCGGCTTCCTCGGGCTGGACAAGCCCGAGGCCTACGGCGGTCAGGGCGGTGACTACTACACCAGCCTGGTGCTCGCGGAGGAGATGGCCCATTCGCACTGCGGCGGACTGGCGATGGGCGTGGCGGTCCAGACCGATATGGCGATGCCCCCGATCCTCGCGTTCGGCAGCGAGGAGCAGAAGCAGCAGTGGGCCGCGCCCGCGATCGCGGGCACGAAGATCCTCTGCATCGGGATCACTGAGCCAGACGCCGGCTCCGACGTGGCTGGGATCAAGACCCGCGCGGTCAAGGATGGCGACGAGTACGTGATCAACGGGTCAAAGACCTACATCACCAACGGGCACCGCGCCCACGCCATCGTGCTGGTGACCAAGACCGATGAAGTCGCTGTCCCATCCACCTCCCCCACGCACGACGGGTTCACGCTGTTCCTGGTGCCGATGGACTCGGCCGGGGTGATCCGCGAGAAGCGGCTGAAGAAGCTCGGGATGCACGCTTCGGACACCGCGCTGCTGGCCTTCCAGGACGTGCGGGTGCCCGCGTCGGCCGTGCTCGGCCAGATCGGCAAGGGCTTCTACCACATCATGTGGGAGCTACAGGGCGAGCGCCTGATCGGCGCCGCCGGGGCGGTGGCCGGAGCGCAGCAGGTGTTCGACCGCACGCTCGCCTACGCCAAGGAGCGCAAGGCGTTCGGCCGCGCGATCGGGCACTTTCAGGTGATCCGGCACAAGTTCGCCGAGATGGCGACCAAGATCGAGACGGCCCGGCAGATGGTGTACACGACCGCCTGGCGGTTTCAGAACGGTGAGTACCCGGTCCGGGAGATCACGATGGCCAAGCTCTACAGCGCCCGGATCGCCGTCGAGGTCGCCGACGAGTGCATCCAGATCCACGGCGGCGCCGGGTACATGCAGGAGTACGGCATCGAGCGGTCCTGGCGTGACCTGCGCCTGAACCGCATCGGCGCCGGAACCGACGAGATCATGCTCGACGTCATCGGTCGCTCCTACGGGCTGTAGCCGGGTCACCGCCGGCCGGTCGGCTCGGCGCTCGAGCGCATCCGGCGCTCACCCCGCGGTGCGCCGGCGAAACAGCCACACCGCCCCGCCGCCCCCGAGCAGGATGCCACCGACGCACCACGCCACCGCGGCAAATGCGTGGCCGCCGGCCGGCGTGCCCAGCATCAGGGCTCGCAGCGTCTCGGTGACCGCCGTGATCGGTTGATGGCGGGCGATCGTCGCCAGCACGCCGGGCATGGTGTGCGGGGGGACAAACGCGCTGCTCACGTACGGCGTGAACATGACCAGGAACGAGAACGCGCCGGCGGCTTCCACGTTGCGCGCCAGCAGGCCGAAGCACGCCCCCAGCCACGAGATCGCGGCCATGAACAAGACCAGCACGCCGAGTATCCCGAGCCACGACATCACGCCGGCATGAGCGTCAAAGCCGAGCGCCAGCGCGATCACCAGCACGATCAGGGTCGTCACGAGATTGCGCAGGATGCCCGCGATCACATGCCCAGTGAGTAGGGCCGAGCTGACGATCGGCAGCGCGCGGAAGCGGTCGATTGCGCCGGTGGTCATGTCCTGGCAGACGCTGACCGCGGTCGTGGCCGAGCCAAAGCCGGCGCACAGCAGGACGATCCCCGGGACGACGTACTCGATGTAACGCCCGCCGGTGTGGATCGCCCCTCCGAACACGTAGACGAACATCAGCAGCAACAGCACGGGGAGCAGAATCGAGGTGATCAGAACGTCGATGCTCCGGGCGCTGTGACGGATGCTGCGTCCGATCAGGACGAGCGAGTCGGCGAGCGCCCACTTAGCGGTGGTCAGCATCTCAGATCCTTTCCGCGGCGGCCTCGGCCGGCCGCTCGGTGGCCATCAGGAATGCGTCGTCGAGGGTGGGGCGGTGCAGCGCCAGCCGCGTGACCGGGATCTGCGCGACGGCCATCAGCTCGAGCAGGCGCCTGACCTCGTCGGCGCTGCCGTCGCCGGCGACCTCCAGGCTGATCCGCTCATCGTCTCGGTGAGCCGACGGTGGCGCCGCGGCGTTCGGCGCCAGGGGGGCGTGGATGGTTGCGCTGGCCCGGGCCAGCGCATCCGGGTCGGGGAAGAACAGCTCGATCCGCTCGTTCCCCACCGCCGCCTTCAGCTGGTCAGGCGTTCCCTGCGAGATCACGCGGCCGCGATCCAGGACGACGGCCCAGTCGGCGAGTTGGTCGGCCTCCTCCAGGTACTGGGTCGTGAGCAGGATCGTCGAGCCGGCGGCGCGCAGCTCCCCGATCGCGTCCCACACGGTCCGGCGGCTGCGCGGATCGAGCCCGGTCGTCGGCTCGTCGAGGAAGATCACCTGGGGCGACGAGACCAGGCTCATGGCCAGATCGAGCCGTCGCCGCATCCCGCCCGAGTAGGTCGCGACCCGCCGGCAGGCCGCCGGGACCAGGTCGAAGCGTTCCAGCAGCTCAGCGGTGCGGGCGCGCGCGGCGGTGCCGCGAAACCGGCGCAACCGGGCGATCATCAGCAGGTTCTCCTCGCCGGTCAGAAGCTCGTCAACGGCGGCGTACTGCCCCGTGAGGCTGATCGACCGGCGGACAAGCCGGGGGTGGCGCCCCACGTCGTAGCCGGCCACCGAAGCGGTGCCGGCATCGGGGCGCAGCAGGGTTGCGAGGAGGCGAACGGTGGTGGTCTTGCCGGCGCCGTTGGATCCCAGCAGTCCGAGGATCGCCCCCGACCCTGCACACAGATCGATGTGGTCCAGCGCGGTCTGGCCACCGAAGGTCTTGGTCAGGCCATGAGCCTCTATTGTGTATCTCATAAGCAGAACGTATCACGTCCACACTGTGTGCGCCGCCCACGGCTCCGCTAGCCTTCAGTGGGCGATGGGCAACGACCACGCACCGGGCAACGAGCGCGCATCGGGCGACGACCGCGCATCGGGCAACGACCGCGCGTCAGGCAACGACCGGTCGGCCCTCGAGACGATCTGGGCCCACGCCGGCAGCACCGCCCGGCCGCCGCGGGTCGGCCTGACCCTCGACCGGATCGTCGCGGCGGCGGTGGAGCTCGCCGACCAGGACGGGCTTGATGCCGTCTCGATGGCGCGCGTCGCCGAGCGGCTCGGATTCACGACGATGGCCCTCTACCGCCACGTGCGCAGCAAGGACGAGCTGCTCGCGTTCATGCTTGATGTGGCCCTGCGGCCACCGCCCTCGCTCGACGAGCCGGCGAGCGACTGGCGCGCCGGCCTGGAGCGCTGGTGTCGTGAGATGCGCGCCGGCCTCAAGGTCCATCCCTGGATCGAGCGGGTTCCGGTGGGTGGTCTGATCGGGACGCCGAGTCAGCTGACCTGGCTGGATCGCGGGCTCCAGGCCCTGGCCGACACGAACCTGACCGAAGCCGAGAAGGCGGAGGTGATCCTGCTGCTCAACGGCTACACGTTCTGGGAGGCCCGGCTGGGGGCCGACCTCGGGCGATCCCAGCGTGACCCCGCCGCGACGCTACCGGAGGCCGATTTCGGGGCGGCGCTGTCCAGGCTGGCCGATCCGGAACGGTTCCCCGCCGCCCGGCGGGCCATCGACGCGGGCATCTTCGAGGATGGGGACACCGACCGAGACGCCGACTTCAGCTTCGGGCTGGAGCGAATCCTGGACGGCATCGAGCAGCTGGTGCGCCGGCGCGGCCGGCGGCGGCAAGCCTCCTGAATGCAAGGGCCAGGCCGCACGGTGACTCTGAGTGGATTTAGGGCGGTGGGCGCCCGAAATCCACTCGGAGTCGGGAGAGGGCCCGGGTTTTCACGACGGGCTCCGGCCGAGCCACGTCCCCGCTGACGAGGCTCACGGTACGGTTCCGCGGGTGGATCTCGCCCTGAAAGCCGGCGCCGGCGAAACGGCGCGAGGCAGGCCGGTTCCGCCGTTCACACCAGCACACGAACGGCTGCGCGGCGAGATCCGGGAGTTCGTCGAGTCCAGGCTGCGACCGCATGCCGACGAATGGGAGCAGGCGGGCTGGTTTCCCAACGAGGTCTTCGGGTGGCTGGCCCAGGCGGGCTACCTGGGCCTCAAGTTTCCGCGCGAATACGGAGGCGCCGACGACAGCGTCGCGGCCGCGGTCCTGGTGGAGGAGCTGGCCCGATGCGGATCGGGCGGCCTGGCGGCGGGGCTGGGGGCGCACGCCGGAATCGCCCTCCCCCCCATCCTGACATTTGGCACCGAGGAGCAGAAACGGCGCTATCTGATCCCCGGCCTGCGCGGAGAGCTGATCGCCGCGCTGGCGATCACCGAACCCGGGGCCGGTTCGGACGTCGCCTCGATCCGGACCCACGCCCGCAGCGTGGACGGCGGCTACATCGTCAACGGCGCCAAGACCTTCATCACCGGCGGGGTGCGCGCCGACGCGCTGGTCACGGCGGTCCGGACCAAGGCCGAGGGCGGCCATCACGGACTGTCGTTTCTGATCATCGATCGCGGCCCCGGGATCAGCTCGAGCCCGCTCAGGAAACTTGGCTGGCACGCCTCGGACACCGCCGAGATCGCCTTCGACGACGTGTTCGTGCCGGAGGAGAACCTGCTCGGCTCCGAGCACGGCGGCTTCTATCTGATCATGGCCAACTTCCAGTGGGAGCGGTTGCTGATGGCGCTCGGCGCGGTCGGGGCGATGCAGGTCTGCTTCGAGTGGACCTTGCGCCACGCGCGGGAGGCGGCCGCCGTGGCCCGCAGCACCGGTGGGGGCAAGGGCAGCCGGCAGGCGATCCGTCATCAACTGGCCGAGATCGCCGTCGAGATCGAGGCCGGCCGCGACGTCACCTACGCGGCGCTGCGGCGCTACGCCGCCGGTGAGGAGGCCGTCCGAGAGGTGACGATCGCCAAGCTCAGAACCCAGCGGGCCGCCTTCGATGTGATCGACGCATGCGTGCAGATCTACGGCCTGGCGGCACCCCCGGAGCTGGAGCGCGCGCTTCGCGACGCGCGCCTGGGGCCGATCGGCGGCGGCACCGACGAGATCATGAAGGAGATCCTCGGCCGATCGCTCGGCCTGTGACCGTCGGCCGGTAATCGGGACGACCGGGTTCCCCGGCCCGCCCAGGACGTTAGCTACGCTCGCGAGAATGGACTCGACCCGAGGGCAGCTGCTGATCGCCGGGCCCAGCCTGGTGGATCCGAATTTCTGGCGGACCGTGGTACTCGTGGTCGAGCACAACGAGGAAGGGGCGCTCGGCCTGGTGCTCAACCGGCCTTCGGAGACCACGGTGGGCGAGGCGGTGGCCGAGCTCGAGCGCCTGCTGGACCTCGACGATCCACTGTTCATCGGCGGTCCGGTGCAGCCCTCGGCGTTGATCGTGCTGGCCGAGTTCGAGGACGCCGATGACGCGGCGCTGATCTCGTTTGACGACATCGGGGTGCTGGCGACCGGCGCCTCGGATGATCCGACCGTCGGTCTGCGCCGCGGCCGCGCGTTCGTCGGGCACGCCGGCTGGGGACCCGGGCAGCTCGATTCCGAGCTCGAGCGGGGCGACTGGATCCTCGAGCCGGCGCGAGGCGAGGACGCGTTCACGGCCGCCCCCGCGGAGCTGTGGGAGTCGGTCCTGACGCGCAAGGGCGGCAGCTACGCGCTGGTGGCCCGGATGCCGCCGGACCCCTCGGTGAACTAGTCATGGCCCACCAGCACGCCCATGCGGATTCTCACGCGCACGGGCGCGAGGCAGATCAGGGCGCGCTCAAAGCCGCCCTGACCCTGATCGTCGCGTTCATGGTCGTGGAGGTGGCGTTCGGCGTGATCGCCTCCTCGCTGGCGCTCCTCTCCGACGCGGCCCACATGCTCACCGACGCGGTCGCGCTGGCGATGTCGCTGGCGGCCGCCCGGCTGGCCTCGCGGCCGGCCCGGGGGGCGATGACCTACGGCCTGGGCCGAGCCGAGATCCTCAGCGCCCAGGGCAACGGCATCACGCTGCTGGTGCTCGCGATCCTGATCGTGATCGACGCGATCCAGCGACTGGTCTCACCGCCGCACGTGAGCGGGGGGCCGGTGCTGGCCGTGGCGCTGGCGGGCGTGGGGGTGAACCTGGTGGCGGTTCGAATCCTCGCCGGCGAGGCGGGGCGGGAGCGAAGCCTGAATGTCGAAGGCTCCTATCGCCACATCCTCACCGACCTGTACGGCTTCATCGCCACCGCGGCGGCGGCGATCGTGATCCTCACGACGGGCTTTGCCCGGGCCGATGCGATCGCCTCGCTGATCATCTCAGCCCTGCTGCTCCACGCCGCCTACGGGTTGCTGAAGGCATCCGGTCGCGTGTTCATGGAGGCGGCCCCGGCGGGACTGGATCCGCAGCAGATCGGCACCGTGCTGGCCGCCCAGCCGGGCGTGGTGGAGGTGCACGACCTGCACGTATGGGAGGTGACCTCGGGCTTCCCCGCGCTGTCGGCGCACGTCGTGGTGGGGGCCGGGGAGGACTGTCACCTGCTCCGGCGCGCGTTGCAGGCGGTGGTGCGGGACCGGTTCGGGGTCAGCCACACCACGCTTCAGGTGGACCATGAGGCGGCGGCTCAGCCGCCACTTCAGATCGAGGTGGCGGACCGCGAGTAGACTCGCGCGCTATGAGGGTGGTCAAGCCGGGAGCCGACCGCGACGTGGCCCGCGGGGTGGTAGCCGGGGCCGAGATCTCGCAGGCCAGCGCCGGCGCTCAGAACATCTATATGGGCCGGTTCCGCGTGCCGCCCGGTGCGCAGTCGATGCCCCACTACCACGAGGGATGCGAGAGCGCCGTCTACATGCTGTCCGGCGGTCTGCGGGTCCGCTGGGGCGACCGCCTGGAGAAGGACCTGGAGCTCGAGCCCGGCGACCTCGTCTACGTGCCCCCGCGCGAGACCCACGTGCTCGAGAACACCTCCGACACCGACCCGGCCGAGTACGTGGTCGCGCGCGACTCCCCGCACGAGGACGCCGTCGTGGTCCCGTGGGCCGAGGTCCAGGCTTAGCGCTCAGACGAGCGCCGGCTCGAGCACGGCGCAGCCGCCGTCCTCGGCTACCACCACTCCGCCGTATTTGAGCCACGCAGCAGCGCCGTCGGGGCCGCTCAGCACCGCCGCCTTGGCCAGCGCCTCGGCCTCGGCGGTGGTCGGAGCCAGGGCCGTGGCCTGGACGATCCCGGTGAAGGCCGGCTCACCGGTCCGGGGGTCCAGGAGATGGTGGGCCGGGCGACCATCGGGCCCCAGCCAGCTGCGCTTGCCGATGCCGCTGGTCGCCACTGCTCCCGAGCTCAGTGCGAAGACGTGCAGGGTCGACCCGTCAAACGGGCTGGCGACGTGGACCTCACGGGGCAGGCCGGTGGCGCCGCCGAGCCGCACGTCTCCGGCGCAGTCGAGCGCGTAGGCGTGGAAGCCCGCCAGCAGCGTGGCGAGCTCATCTGCGAACACCCCCTTGGCGATGCCCCCAGGGTCGATGCTTGTGCCGACCGGGCGCGTGATCGTGCCCAGTCCCCGGTCGACGACGATCTGGCGCCAGCGCTCGGCGAGGTCGCCGCGAGCGGGCGACCGGGGCGGCGCCAGCGACAGTGCACGCACCAACCCGATTCCGTCTCCCTCGAAGTGCTGCGTGTAGCCGGCGCGTTCGATCTCGGTGCCGAGCGTGGCATCGACGAGGCCGCCGGTGTCCCGTGCCGCCGTCAGCGCCGCCTCGATCACCCGGCGCATCAACGGGCTCACCGGCACCTGCAGGCGAGCGTCACGATTCAGCCGCGTGAGCTCGCTGTCTGGCTCGAAGCGCGAGAACCGCTGGTGGCACTCCAGCAGCGCGCGCTTGGCCATCGCGGCGGCGACGGCCGCGTCCGCCGGACGCCTGGCGTCGGCCACGATCACGGTGCAGTGGCCGCCGAAGCAGCCGAACGTGTGCTTGTGCTCGGCGGCGCGCTGCGGCACGCGCACGGCGTACGAGCTCGCGCTCATGACTGACTCGAGGTCACCGCGGAGGTGGTACCCGAGCTGCCCGAGCTGCCAGACCCAGAGTTGCTCGAAGTGGTGGCGGGGCTGCTCGTGGTCGTCGTGGTGGCGGGACTGCTCGTAGTCGAGGCGGTCTTGGCGGCGGTCGTCGCGGTGGAGGCGGTCTGCCCCGCCAGCGCGGGATCGTGACCGTTGACCAGCATCAGGGTGATGAACAGCCAGACCGCGACGAACAGCGCCAGCGCGCCGGCGATCACGCGCCGGCGGATCATGCGCACGCGCTCCGCGCGGGCTCGTCGCAGGGAGGCTCCGTATGCAGCGCGATCAGGTGTCATGTCGGGTGTCCTCGTTCTCTCTCAAGGGTCGTGTCAAGGTGCTCCAGCATCGGCCCTGCGCGTAGCAGCGGCGTGAGGGAGCGCTAAGAACGGCGTATGAGACCCGACGACCGTGGCGCCGGCACCGCGCCAAGGTCAAACCGGCAGCCACTGAGGTACTCGCCGGCGGGCGACAGCAGAAAGGCCGTGAGCTCGGCCAGCTCGGCGTCGGTCGTGGCCGGGCCGGGACACACCGCCACGGCGGTGACGCCGAACCGGGCCCACTCGACCGACAGCGTACGGGCCAGGTTCTCCAGCCCGGCCCGGGTCGCCTCGACGTGAGCGCCGGCCCGCGACGCCGGGGCGAGCAGCAGCAGCTTGCCACCGCCGCCGGGGATCAGCGCGCCGGTCGCGACGGCCCGGGTGGCGACCCAGGCCGCCTGCAGCGAGGTGCGCAGCCCCGGCTCGCCCCCGGCGGCAAAACCGGGCCGGGCGTCGAACACCAGCCCGTGCAGCGGCAGACGATCAGCGACCCACGTCGACGCCTGCGCCTCGTCGGGCAACCCTAAGTCGCCGACCGAGCCCACCCACGCTCCGAGTGCCCGCAGCTGGGCAAGGATCGCCACGCCACCCCCACCCGCAAACGCAATCCGGCGGCCGCTCAGGAGGTCATCGCGAAACATCACGGTGAGATGACGGGCTGCCCGGTGCGCTCTCGCGCCGCCCGCAGGGCTCCCCCGTGGCCGAGGCGCTGCAGCTCGGAGTGCAACTCGCGAATCCGCACGAGGATGTAATCCGCCGCCGCCTGCTGGCGTTCGCGGCTGGGCGCGGGCTCGGCGGCGAAGCGAAACGGCTCGCCGTAGCTGACCGTCACCCGCGGGAACCGCAGGCGCTTCCAGTTGCGCACCTGGTAGGAGCCGAGGATCGCCACCGGCACGACCGGCGCGCCGGACTCCAGCGCCAGGCGCCCGATCCCGGGCTTGGCCTCGGCGGCGAGCTGGCCGTTGCGGGAGCGCCCGCCCTCGCAGTACATGCCGATCGCCCCGCCGCGCTTGAGGATCTCGTACGCGCTGATGAACGCCTCGTCGTCCTGGCTGCCGCGGCGCACCGGGAACACCCCACCGTGGCTGAAGATCCACTGCGCGGGCCCGGGCGCGAACAGCTGCGATTTGGCCATGAACTGGATCCGCCGGCGCACGAACGCCCCGGCGAAGAAATGGTCCATGAACGACGCGTGGTTCGGGGCCAGGATCAGCGGACCGCCGGGCACGTTCTCCGAGCCGATGCCGCGGGCCCGGAAGGTGATCAGGGCGTGCAGCACGGTGAGCGCGCGCACCACCTCGTAGACCTTGGCTTCGGGCTCGCCGGCGCGCACGCGCGCGTGGTACTGGTCGAAGTGCGCCTTCGGGCGGTCGTCCCGGTAGCGCTGGGGCTTGATCTCGACGTCGGGCATACCGCGGGCTACCCCTGCAGCGGCAACACCAGCGCGGGCTTCTCGATCTGGTGCTCGGCACTCGTCGAGACCACCGCGGTGCCGATCGCGAAGAACTCGATCACGTGTGAGCCCCAGCCGTGGCTGCGCTCGATGATCCGCGCCCCGACGATGCCCTCGGACTGCAGCTCGTCGGCCTCCTTCTGCATCCGCTCCATCGATAGCTCGCGGGCCTCGTACAGCGCCTGGGTGAAGTTCGGCATCTCGACGTTGCGCCCGACCTGACGCAGCGAGGCCAGCATTCCCTGCCGAGCCACGTGGTACACGCAGTTGCCCATCACCAGCCCGGCCGGGCGGTAACCGGCGCGCAGCAGCGTGGCGAATTCCTGGCCGCTCATGTCCGAAGTGAACGGACGCCCGTTGGGGGCGCGGTGCAGCTCGCCGCCGGCGTGCTTGACCGCAGTGCCGACCGCGATGAACTCGGCCAGATCGGCTCCCCACTCGTAGCGGCCGATGTCAAGCCGAACTCCCACCACGCCGTCGGCGCCGAGCTGGTCGGCCTCCTCCTCCATCCGCGTCATCGCCAGCTCGCGGGCGTGGTACATGGCCTGGGTCAGCACCCCCATCTCCTGGTTCTGATTCCAGGAGGCCTGCTGAAAGCCGATGTGGTAGATCGAGCTGCCGAGCACGAGCCCCAGCGGCTCGAAGCCTGACTGCTTGACCAGCAGGAACTCGTTGACCGACAGGTCACTGGTGAAGAATCCACGCGCGACCTCCTGCTTCATCCGCTGGATCCGCTCCACCCCCGATTCCGGGATACCGGCCAGCGAGCCCGCCTCATAGGTGGCCGCGTGGGGCGCGTCGATCGCCGCCACGTCCTGCGCCTGCTGTTGCGGTTGAGAACCGCCGTCGTCGCGCTTCAGAAAGCCCATGGCCGTCTCCTATTCGTTGAGCAAGCGCTCGAGCGCCCGCCTGGTTGTCTCGCTGCGTCGAGCCTCGATCGCCAGGGCGTTGCCGAGCGCAGCGAGCCACGCGTCTGTGTCGACCGCCTCGGTCTTGAGCACGATCCCGCCCGAAACGCGCGAGCAGCGCGTCTGGACACGGGGGCCGTCCACGCGCAGTTCCAGCCGCTGATCGCCGGCGTCCAGCGCGATCCGCCGCACCAGCTTCGGGCCGAACAGCCCTTCGCGCCGGCGCTCCACCTGCGTCGCGCCCGGCACGGCCTGCTCGAGCTTGACCGCCAAAGCCTCAACGAACGCCCCGAGGTCACTCAGATCGGCGCGCAGCGAGGCGGCGAGCAGGTCGATGTCGAGCGCTGCTTCTTCGGGCGGCATAGATCGATTACCCAGCCTACGGCACCGCCGATGCCCGCGCACGGCGCGCGGATCCGCGGTCCGGCGCGAGCTCAGTTGACGGGGTACGCGCGCTGGCCCGCAGCGAGCACGGACCCCGCGGGCGAAACCAGGTACGCGCAGGCGTGATCGGTGCCGAGCTGCGAGGACTTCCAGCCCGAGGTGTCGGCAAAACTGCCCCGGACCGAATAGATGTCGGCTTCGTCGACGGCTCGGCTCTGCTCCACCGAGAACGACTTAGCGCAGCCCTGATAGTCGATGAACAGGTAGGCCCGGGCCCGCCGGCGCGAGAAGCCGCTGATGGTGACGTCGTAGACCGAGTTGCGCTTGGTCTGCGTCGGCGCCATGACCGAGATGGCGTCGTGCGGAGTGCGTGCGGACGCACCTGGCGCCAGCCCGACTCCCAGCAGCGCCAACGAAACGGGCAACGCGAGCGCCAAGGTGCGACGCCCACGTGCTACTCCGGCCATGGACAAGTTCTACCGCGCGAGGGAAGGCCCGTCCCGATCAGCGATCAGAGCGACAGAGGGAAACCTCGCGGAGCCCTGGCAAGATCAGCCGATGGAGTTCGACGCCGTCGCGCGATCCGTGGATGGGATCCCGTTCATGAGCCGGGCGCTGGGCGCTCGCGTCTACGAGCACATCCGCTCCAGCCGCCCCGCGCTGGCGCTCGAGCTTGGCACCGCGCACGGCGTGTCGGCGGCGTACATCGCCGCCGCGATGGAGGCCAACGGCACCGGACAGCTGGTCACCGTCGACTACGCCGGCGCCGCCTACGACCCCTCTCCGCGGCAGGTGCTGGAGCAGGCGGGCCTGGCCCACCGGGTCACGATCGTGCGCGAGCACAGCTCCTACAACTGGTTTCTCAAGCAGCAGATCGAGGCGGCCAGCGACGCCGCCGGCAACTGCCGTCCGCGGTATGACTTCTGCTACCTCGACGGGTCCAAGAACTTCAATATCGACGGCCTCGCGGTGGTGCTGATCGAGAAGCTGCTGCGGCCCGACGGATGGCTGCTGATGGACGACCTCGAGTGGACCTATGAGCACAATCCGTGGATCCTCCCCGCCGGCGACGGACATCCGCTGGGCCCGCTGTCAGACAGCGAGCGAACCGAGCCGCACCTGCTCGCGGTGTTCGAGCTGATCGTCAAGCAACACCCCGCCTTCACCCGCTTCGTTCGCGAGGATGCCTGGTACGGGTGGGCACAGAAGGGCTCGGGGTCCACACGGCGCTATGAGGTCACGACCACCCGGTCACTCGGCGCGCTCGTCACCTCCGAGCTGCGACGACGAGCCCGGCGTCCGCGAGGCGGGACGCGATGACATAGACAGACTTTTTCTGTCACGCTGGATCAATGCGAAAGATCCTGTTGATGATGGTGATCGGCACGCTGGTGACGGTGCCGGCGATGGCGATGGCCGTCAGCCCTCCGAACGCATCGTGGGTGGCCAACTGCACCAAGTCCCAGTACAAGCCGAAGTCGATCCTGCTCGCGTGCGGCGACGGGACCAATGGCCTGGTGAACCTGAAGTGGTCGCACTGGTCGACCACGAAGGCGACCGGCAGCGGTGTGAACGCCGTCAACGACTGCACGCCGAACTGCGTCAACGGCAAGGTCAAGAAGACCCGGGTGACCGTCACGCTGAGCAAGCCGATCCGCTGCGCGCATCGCAAGCACAAGGTGTTCGACCACGCGCTCCTGCGTTTTCGCGGCCAGACCGGCCCCCAGAGCCGGCAGACGTTCGTGCTGGGCTGTCCGACGAGATAGGCCCGCGTCAGCGCTCGTCACTATCCTCCCGGCCGACCGGCGACCACCCAGAGGAGCTTGAGCGGTGCCCGAGGTGCAAGCGCATATCACCGGTACGGTGTGGAAGGTCGAGGTGCAGGTCGGCGACAGCGTGGATGAGGGTGACGCGGTCGTGATCCTCGAGTCGATGAAGATGGAGATGCCCGTCGAGGCCGAGGACCCCGGAGTGGTCAAGGAGATCCGGTGCAGCGAAGGCCAATCCGTGTCCGAGGGCGACACGCTCGTTGTCCTCGAGTAGTCCCGAGGCCACCGGTGGCCCTGTGGGTCGGCTGCTGATCGACGAGCCGGCCCCGCACGTGGCGCGGCTGACGATCTCCAATCCGGGCAAGCGCGGCGCCCTGGACCAGGCGATCCTGGATGCCTTCGCGGCGACGATGCCCGAGCTCGATGCCCGCTGCGTGATCATCACCGGTGAGCCGAAGATGTTCTCGGCCGGCTACGACATCGGCGGCCTGCCGGACCGCGTGTTCGCCAACGAGGCCGAGAAGCTCGTGGCGCACCCGTTCGCCGCCGCGATCGACGCGATCGACGCCTACCCGTACACCACGGTTGCGGCGCTCGGCGGCCATGCCATCGGAGGGGGGCTCGAACTGGCGCTGTCGTGTGACCTGCGGATCGCCGCGGAGCAGGTCAAGCTCGCGATGCCGCCGGCCAAGCTCGGGCTCGTCTACTCGCATACCGGGATCCGCAAGTTCATCGACGTCATCGGCGCTGCGCGCACCCGCGAGCTGTTCCTGGTCGGCCGTCGGGTCGACGCTGCCACCGCCCACTCCTGGGGCCTGGTCAACGCCGTGGTGCAAGCCGAGCAGATCGAGTCGGCTGCACTTGATCTCGCGCGCGAGATCGCCGCCAACGCCCCCCTGGCCCAGCGCGGCAACAAGCGGGTGATCGGCGCCGTACTCGACGCCCGGTCCACGCTGCCGACGGCCGTCGAGCAGGAGCTGCTGGAGCTGCGGCGGGCCTGCTTCTCGTCGGAGGACTTCCGCGAGGGCGTGCGGGCGTTCGCCGAGAAGCGCCCGGCCGAGTGGAAGGGCCGGTAGCTGACGCGTGACGAGGCAGCGGCGGCGCGACCGGGCTGGAGCGCGACCCGCCTCGGTGAAGCCGGCGCGGAGGCGGTGGTGGTGTTCATACACGGCGGCTTCTGGCGAGCCCGCTTCGGCGCTGAGACGACCGGACCGCTGGCTGAGACCTGCGCGCGGGCGGGCTGGCGAGTCTGGAATCTCGAGTACCCCCGGATCGGGATGCCGGGCGGCGGCTGGCCGGGGACCGCAAACGCGGTGGCAGACGGGGTGAAGGCTGCGATCGACGAGGCCGGTGACCGGCCCGTGGTGCTGGTGGGTCACTCCGCGGGAGGACACCTCGCTCTGTGGACAGCGGGGCTGGGGGCAGCGGGGCTGGGGGCAGCGGGGCTGGGGGCAGCGGGTCTGGGGGCAGCGGGTCTGCGGGCAGCGCACGAGCGCGCGCCGTCACCGGCGCTGGTGGTCTCGCTGGCCGGGGTGACCGACCTGGAGGCAGCCGCGCGAGCCGGGCTCGGCCAGGGCGCGACGTTGGAGCTGCTCGGCGCCGAGCCGGACACCGACCCCGCTCTGTACGCGCAGGCGAGCCCGATCCGGCGGCTCCCGCTGGGAACGCCGGTGGCGCTGATCCACGGCGATGCCGACGACCGCGTGCCGGTGCAGCAGAGCCGCGACTACGCACAAGCCGCGCGTGAGGCCGGTGACCGCTGCGAGCTGCACGTGCTCGAGGGGGTCGATCACTTCGCGCTCATCGACCCGGAGGGCCCGGCGTGGCCGATCATCCGCGCCCGGCTGCAGGAGCTCGCGGAGACCTGATCCGCGGGGTGCCCGGCGCGTCAGTCACCGGAGTAACTTCAGCGCGATGCGGCCGGCGCGGATCCTGATCGGATGGCTCATAGCCACAGGCATGCTGGCCGCGATCGCGGCGGGGCCGCCCGGCGCCGGCGCCGCCCCGCGCCCGAGCGCGTACCAGCACGTGCTGCGCGTCTACGAGCGCGACGGTGCGGTTCCGGCGTGTCAGTTCTCGGGGGCCCAGCTCGAGCGCGCGCTGGGCGACGTTGACACCTACGGAGCGCAGTACTTCGCGGACTTCACCCAGGCGATCCAGACCGCGCTGAGCGCCGCGGCGTCCGGCGCGTGCGCCCGCCCGGCACAGCCAAGGGCGAGCGGGCCGGGGGGAGGCGCCGGGGGGTCAGCCGGCGGCGCGGGGCGGTCGGGGGCCGGCCCTCCGGTGCGATTCGGACCCCTCACCGCGGCCACCAGCGCCGGCGTTCCGGCGCCGCTGCTGGCGATGGGAGCGCTGGCCGTCGGCCTGGGCCTGTGGGGCGGCGCGCGCGAGCTCGGCCGGCGGCGCTCCCGGACGTCGTGAGCGCTCAGCTGCCGCCGGTCTCACGCACCGCGATCGGTCGGCTGTAGGCGGCCGGCCCGGTCGACGGAACCCATGCGAGCCGCACCGACCCGGTCCCGGGCGGGGTCAGCCGGACCAGCAGCACCCCGGTGGGGTCATCGGTGGTGACGACGTCGATCGTGCGCCAGCCGCCGCCGGCGTCGGGTCGCCACTGGATCTGGGCGCGCTGCCGGGTGCGGTTGGCCGCCAGTCGGAGCATCCCCCAGATCGTCACCCGGCCGCCGCCGGCGAAATCGGGCCTCGGGACGAAGATCGGCAGGCGGTAGGTCAGCAACGCGGGCTTCAGTGCGCCGTGCCGGAAGACCAGCCCGGTCTGGAAGGTCGACCAGTAACGCACGCTTCCGCGAGGATAGGCAGCGTCGGGCGGGGCGTCGTAGAGCTCAAACTGCGACAGGGTGCGCACCCGCGGGTCGCGCCAGGCCATGTAGGCGGCCTGATCGAGGTAGGCGGCCTGGGTCGCCGGGCTGACCCCTCTGAACGGGTTCGGCGGGTTGGTCTCATAGCCGTACTCGGTCAGGTACAGGGGTAGCCGGCGGGGCACCGCGTAGGACGCGAAGATGTCATCGAGGGCGCGCTCCAAGCGGCCCAGCTCGGCCAGCGGGACGAAGTTGGGGTCGCTCATCCCGGTCCCCGGGGGCAGGAAGAACGAGTACGGATGGTGGGCGAAGCCGGTGGGGTGGAAAAGTCCCGGGTGCGCCGCCACGAACGCCGAGCCATCGACCCGTTCGGGGCAGCCGAGCGCGTGGGCCGCGGCACCCGACAGCGGATGCCGGTCGCCGCCGACGCAGTACAGCGCATCGAGGAACGGGATCGGCGTCACCGGGTCTGACCCGCCGGCGCTCTCGCTGCCCTCCGGCGCCAGCTCGCCGATCAGGATCGTGTCGGCGCCATGGCCGGTACGCCGCAGCGCCGCGAAGGCGACGTCGACATAGCCGCGGTAGAGCCGGGCCGACTCGGCCACGCGGTAGCCGCTCACGGTCACGTGTTGAGGGGCGAGCCACCCGGGCTGGTTGGGCTCGTTCCAGATCGACCAGAAGTCGACGCGATCGATCGCCCCGCCCCCGCCGGGTCCGCCCGGCGGGACGTAGGCGCCGCTGTAGCGGCGGCCCAGAGCGGTCACAAAGGCGCCGAACTCGCCCGTCGCGGGCCTGAAGTGACTGGCCTCGCCGGCGGGGGCGTGCGGCCGCATCGCCCACCGGGGTCCCGGCGCGGTGACGTCGAAGTTCACCGCGAGCCCCCGCGCGCGCGCCAGCGTGACCACGCGGTCGTACGGCGCCCACGCCGGGCGCGGATACGCCGCGGGGTCGGCGGCATCGAACCCGGCCGGGCGGCGGGACGAACCGGGCGCCGGAGCGATCGCCGACCACAGGACGGTGATCCTCAGCTGGTCGACTCCGAGCGCGGCGAGCCCGTCCAGCGTCCTGGTCACCGTCGGCGTGGAGCTGTAGATGAGATACCGGTCGTCCTGGAACATCGACGCCAGTGGACGCGTCACCGCGCTGGTCAGGCGCCCCGGCCTGACCGCGGAGCCCGCCGCCGGGCGCAGCAGCGCGATCGCTGACAGGACGCCGGCGGCCAGCACAGCCAGCACCGCGACAATGCGCAGCGCGGCGCGGACGGTCAGTCCTCGTATGGCGAGAAGTCGCGCTTGCGCGCCCCGCACACCGGGCAGAACCAGGTGTCCGGGATGTCCTCGAAGTCAGTGCCCGGTGGGATTCCGCCGTCCGGGTCGCCTTCCTCGGGGTCGTAGATGAACCCGCAGGATTCACACATGTATTTCACGCGTGCAAGCCTAGCGGCAGCGCAGTCTGTGTAGGGTCGCTGGCGTGAGCATCGAGCGCCCCGGACCTGGCGAGGAGTTCAACCCCGGCGCGCAGACCGTGCCGCGCCTGGCGGCAACGGTGATCCTGCTCCGTGGCGGCGCGCAAGCGCTCGAGGTGCTGCTGGCCCAGCGCAATCCACGCGCCCGCTTCATGGGGGGTGCCTGGGTGTTCCCGGGCGGCGCGGTCAGCCCCGAGGACGGGGAGGGCGACCGCGCGTTGCGCGCGGCGGCGGTCCGGGAGTTGTGCGAGGAGGCCGGCGTCCAGCTTGCGCGACCAGGCGAGCTGGTCCCCTTCTCACGCTGGATCACCCCGGCCGAGGTCAAGATCCGCTACGACACGTGGTTCTTCCTCGCCACCCTGCCCGAAAATGCCGAGCCGCGGATCGACGGCGAAGAGGTGGTGGACGCGCGCTGGTTCACGCCCGCCGCCGCGCTGCGGGCCGCCGAGGCCGGCGAGATCGCGCTGGTGTTCCCGACCATCAAGCACCTCGAGCAACTCACCGGCTTCAGCTCGGCTGAGGCCCTGCTCACTCACGCCCGCTCCCGGACGATCCGACCGGTGCAGCCGCGGGTGCTCCGCACCGGCGAGGCGGCGCGAATTGTGCTGCCCGGCGAAGCCGGCTACGACGACTGACCAGTGGGCGGCCTGCGGCGGAGTCAGCCTCCCCCGTAGGCCACCACCAGGTCGGTCAGCACTCCCACGACAAAGCCCGCGGTCAGCATGAACAGCTCCAGCTCGCGGTAGCCGAAGCGCCGCATCCCGTTCCACACCTCGCCGATCACGTACAGGATCGCGCCGCCGGCGATCGCGTAGAACGCCAGCTCGAGCGCGTGGCTGGTCACCTCGTAGCCGACGATCGAGCCGACGAATGTGGGGCCGCCACCGATCAGGCCGGCCACCCCGAGCCAGCGCCAGGACGGGCGGACATCTCCGAGCGGCCCGACGATGCCGAAGCCCTCGGTGGCGTTATGCAGCGCGAAGCCGACGATCAGCACCGTCGCCAGGCTGATCGCGCCGGCCCGGGCCGAGACGCCGATCGCCAGGCCCTCGGCGAAGTTGTGCACCCCGATCGCGGCCGCGATCGTGAGCCCGGTGCGCAGCGCACTGCGGCGCGAGGCCTCGAGCTCGCGCGCGACCAGGTTCGGGTCCACCGTGGCGACGGTCGCCACCTCGGCGCCGCCCGCGATCGGCGGCCGACGCGCGCCGAGGGGGCGCAGCCGGCGCTGGAGCATTGCCAGCCCGGCGCTGCCGAGACCAAAGCCGCCCCCCAGCAACACCACCAGCCAGACCGTGTAGGGCAGCGATTCGTTGCCCGCCTTGAGCCGTTGCACGGCATCGCTGAGGATGCCGATCCCGTGCGAGAGGACGTCGACGAAGATGAACGCCAGCACGCCGACCGCGAACATCGCCAGCGCCACGCGTGAGCGGCTGCCCAGCAGCGTCAGCCGGCCGACCGGCAACCCCAGAAAGATGGTGGACCCGGCTAGGGCTCCGAGAAGGACTGTCTGAGCAAAGGACATGAGTTGCTTGTTAGGGGACCCTAATTCTGCGCCGCGAGCGTACCACGCGCCAGGATCGACTGCGCCACCCGGGTAAGGAACATCACCACGGCGGCGACCGCTCCGCTCAGGTCTGGGCGTTGAAGTCCGGCAGACCGAGGGTCGAAAGCCAGTGGCTGACCGTGATGTTCAGTTGCGTGAACTCGCCGGTCCAGATCAGCACGCCCATCGAGATCAGGACCGCGCCGCCGATCCCGATGATCAGCGGATAGTGCCGTTTGATCACCGTAAAGGCGGAAGTCGCGCTACCGAAGGCCAGTCCGGTGATCAGGAACGGCACCCCCAGCCCGGCGCAGTACACGGCGAGCAGGATCGCGCCGTGCGTGGCTGAGTTCGACGTTCCCGCCGCGGTCACGATCGCCCCGAGCGTCGGCCCCGTACACGGAGTCCAGGCGAGCGCGAACGCGGCGCCGGTCAGGACCGGGCCACCTCGGCCGGCCCGCTGCATCAGCCGGTCGACGTGCCACTCGCGGCTGAACGCCGGCACCAGCGGAGCCAGGATGAACAGTGCCCCCATGGCGATGATCACCGCGCCGGAGATCTTCAGCGCGGCCGGCCCCGTGAGCGCACCCCGCAGAGCCCTCTGGCCCAGCAGTCCGAGCGCGATGAAGATGAACGAGAAACTGCCGACGAAGGCCAAGCTCGGACCGATCACCCGGCGGGTGCGAATCTCGGAGGGCTCCACGCCCGCCACGGCCGAGATGTAGCCGGGCACCAGCGGCAGCACGCACGGCGACAGGAACGAGATCAGCCCCGCGCCGAAAGCCACCGGAATTCCGATGCCCGAAGCTGCATCCACCATGTCCAGCGAAGAGTAGCGACGCGACGCGCCCGCACCGCCGGAGCGTAGAAGGGCGGTGCCCGACATATTCCGCTCCGGCGGTTGCCCCGAGTGGTAGCTTGGCCACCAGATGACTGCTACCACCACCACACTCCAGAACTTCATCGACGGCGAGTTCGTCGACCCCGCTGACGGCCAGACCGAGCCGGTCCTGAACCCCGCTAACGGCGAGGTGATCGCCCAAGCCCCGCTGTCGAGCCCGGAGGACGTGGATCGGGCCGTCGCCGCCGCCAAGCGCGCCTTCGACGGTTGGGCCACCACCACGCCCGGCGAGCGGGCGGCCGCCATGCTCAAGCTCGCGGACGCGATCGAGGAGCACGCCGACGAGATCTCCGAGATCGAGTCCGCCAACGCGGGCAAGCCGATCAACGCCTTCCGGGACGACGAGATCCCGTTCATGGTCGACAACCTGCGGTTCTTCGCGGGCGCCGCCCGGTGCCTGGAGGGGCGCGCGGCCGGCGAGTACACCGCCGGCTACACCTCCATCATCCGCCGCGAGCCGGTCGGCGTGGTCGCGCAGATCGCACCGTGGAACTACCCCCTGATGATGGCGGTATGGAAGATCGGACCGGCGCTGGCCGCGGGCAACACGGTGGTCATCAAGCCCGCCGAGACGACGCCGATGTCCTTGCTCAAGGTGGCCGGGTACGCCGCGGAGATCTTCCCCAAGGGCGTGCTCAATGTGCTCACCGGACACGGAGACCCGACCGGACAGGCGATGGTCACCCATCCGGACGTGGAAATGGTCTCTCTGACCGGGTCGGTCGGCACCGGCAAGTGGATAGCCAAGCATGCAGCCGACACGCTCAAGCGGGTCCATCTCGAACTCGGCGGCAAGGCCCCCGTGATCGTGTTCGATGACGTCGACCTCGAGACCGCGCTCGAGACGATCGCCGGCACCGGCTACTACAACGCCGGCCAGGACTGCACCGCCGCTACGCGCGTGCTGGCCGGTCCGAAGGTCCACGACGACGTCGTCGCCGGCCTGGTGGAGCAGGCCCACGGGCTCGTCCTCGGCGACACGCGCTCCGCCGACACGACCCTCGGGCCGCTGAACTCGGCCCGTCAGCGCGAGCGCGTCGAGGGCTTCCTCAGCCGCAAGCCGGGCCACGCCGAGATCGCCACGGGCGGCAACGAGCCGGCCGGACCCGGCTTCTTCCTGGAGCCGACCGTGGTCGCCGGGCTTCGCCAGGACGACGAGATGATCCAACAGGAGATCTTCGGCCCGGTGATCACCGTGCAGCAGTTCTCCGACGAGGCCGAAGCGATCGCCTGGGCCAACGGCACGCCGTACGGCCTCGCCTCATCGGTGTGGACGCGCGATATCGGCCGCGCCATGCGGGTCGCCAACGCCCTGCGATTCGGCTGCGTGTGGATCAACGACCACATTCCGCTGGCCTCCGAGATGCCCCACGGCGGCTTCAAGCAGTCCGGCTACGGCAAGGATCTGAGCATGTACGCGCTCGAGGACTACACCGAGGTCAAGCACGTGATGGTGTCGCTGGCCTGAATCCGGGCGGTCCAACCCGTAACGCGCCCAGCGAATGCTGGGCGCAAGTCGTAACCTTCCCGTCTGCCACCCGTTAGAGTGGTGGAGGTTCGAAAGTGGAAGCTTCAGCCCTCCCAGCATCGGTAGGCCTGGTTCGTCCCCGGATCGCGATCGGTGCGTCGCTTCTCCGTATCCGCTCCGATGACGAGCTCGTGTCCCGGTTTCGCGCCGGGAGCGAGGATGCGTTCCGGGTCATCCATGACCGCTAC
Organism: uncultured Solirubrobacterales bacterium; assembly: GCA_963792735.1. Classification (GTDB taxonomy): domain Bacteria; phylum Actinomycetota; class Thermoleophilia; order Solirubrobacterales; family Solirubrobacteraceae; genus Palsa-465. Next base: position 706,775 of record CAWBXK010000004.1, read on the forward strand.
AGGCCGCGGATGCTCGCCTACACCAGGCAGATGCTGCACGGCTCCCGCCAGGATCCCGAGGACGCCGTGCAGGAGATCTTCGTGCGCGCCTACGGGGGCCTGCGCGCCAGCAGCCGCGATCTGGCCCTGAGGGCATGGCTGTACCGGATTGCCCATAACCGTTGCATCGACGAGTTGCGCCGGCCGCGCCCGACGCTGTGCGAAGAGGTCGAGACGACCACCCCCTCGGCGCACGATCCGTTCGTCAAGGTGGAGCAGCGTGACGCGCTGCGGCGCCTGATCGCCGACGTCCAGCGACTGCCCGAGCAGCAACGCTCGGCGCTGCTGATGCGCGAACTCGCCGGCATGGCCTACTCCGACATGTCGGGCGCGCTCGGCGTATCGGTTCCGGCGGTCAAGTCGCTGCTGGTCCGGGCCCGGGTCGGGCTCGCCCAGGCCAGCGAAGCACGTGATACCGCGTGCTCGGAGATCCGCGACGACGTGATCCAGGCCCATGATCGGGGCGTGCGCACGAGCGGTTTGGCCCGGCGCCACATGCGCGACTGTCCGAACTGTCGCGAGTTCCGGACCGAGGTGCGCGGCATGAGCCGGCAGTTCGCGGCGCTGGCGCCGACGCTCGGGCCGCTCGGGGTCATCGCCCACCTGCTCGGCTGGGGCGGTGGCGGAGCCGTCGCCGGAGGCGGCGCGGCTGGTGCAGCGGGGGGTGGCGGAGCCGTCGCCGGAGGCGGCGCGGCTGGTGCAGCCGGGGGTGGCGCTGCGGCGTCCGCCGGTTTGCTCGCCGGCGGGGCCGGTCATGTCGTCACGCTGCTCGCCGCCGCGGTGGTCACCGCCGGCGGCGCGGTTGAGCTCCAGCGCACGCTGGCGCCGGCCGCACCGCATCGCACCCCGCACCACGTCGTAGGCGCCCGCCCCGACACCGACGCGAGCGCGTCGATCGCGTTCGCCGCGGCGACGGTCCCGGCGCCCCCGTCGGGCGCTCAGGCCCCCGCCGCCAGCCCGGCGCCAACGGCAGGCGCGACGGGTCAGCGCCCGAGCAAAGCACCATCCTCGGCCTCCGTCTCGGTACCCGGCAACTCAGCTGTCCCCGGCTCCGGCTCAACCACGTCGCTGCCGATCTCAGAGACCCTCGATCCGGACAAGATGATGTACACGCCGAACAATCCCGCCCCTGGCTCGGCGACCGGACCCGGAACGGGCACGCCTCCCGGTGGCGCGGGCGCCACCGGTACGGGCTCTGCCGGCGGCACGACCGGGACCACCCCGCCCGGCCCCGGCGCCACCGGCTCGGGTAGCCCCGGCACGGGGACCACGGGCACGGGAACCCCGGGCTCCGGTACCCCCGGCACGGGTAACACCGGCACAGGGTCACCCGGCGGCGGAAGCCCTGGCACCGGTAGCACGGGCACAGGGTCAACGGGCTCCAGGGACACCGGTAGCACGGGCACCGCCAGCCCGGGCGGGGGGACCAGCGGCTCGCCAACCCGCGGCGGTGGCGGCACCGCGGGCCGCAGCGGCACGGGAGGCGCGAGCACCAGCGCCGGAGCCGGACACGCGGGCCGCAGCGGCGCCGGCTCGTCGACCGGCTCGTCGGCCACTCGGGGAAGCGCCGTGATCGGCGTTCTCGGCGCCGGCACCGTGGTCGCCGCAGCGCCTACGAAGGCCCACAGGGTGAGCATCGTGGTGCTGCACAAATGAGACGCGCTCGTGCCGGTCGATCCGCAGCCTGACCCGTAAGCCCGATCGAGCACTACCTCGAGAAGCTCGATCACGAGGAGCTGCACGTCTCTCGGGGGCGGCGCTCCGGCCTGTACGCGGTCATCGCCGTGCACTCCACCCTGCGCGGGCCGTCACTGGGTGGGTGCCGGATGTGGCCCTACGGCGATGCGCGCGCAGCCGTCCGGGATGCCCTGCGCCTGTCCCGCGCGATGACCCTGAAGGCCGCCGTGGCCGACCTCGCGCTGGGTGGAGGTAAGGGGGTGATCATGACCCCCACGGACCGGCCCCTGACGGGCATCCGGCGCCGCGCCGCGCTGTTGGACTTCGCCGACGCCGTGCAGTCGCTCGAGGGCCGCTACATCACGGCCGAGGACGTCGGCACCTCCAGCCGTGACATGAGCGTGATCTCGCAGCGGACACCGCATGTGGCCGGCCTGGCCCGCAGCCGGGGCGGGTCCGGGGACCCCAGCCCGATGACCGCGCTGGGGGTTGAAGCCGCGATTCAGGCTTCCTGCGAGCTCGCGTTCTCCGATCACGCGCTGCGCGACCGCTCGATCGCGGTGATCGGCCTCGGTCACGTCGGCTCTCGCGTGGCCAGGCGGTGCGCACGAGCCGGCGCGCGGCTGACCGTGTGCGATGTGGACCAGCGCAAGCAAAGTCTGGCCAGGCAGCTCGGCGCGCGCTGGTGCCCGGTCGCCGAGGCCGTCGAGAGCGACGTCGACGTGCTCGTGCCCTGCGCGCTCGGCGGCTTCCTGGACCACGAGACGGTCCCCCGTCTGCGCTGCCGGATCGTCGCGGGCGCCGCCAACAACCAGCTCGCCGACGACGGCATCGCAGCGCTGCTCAATCAGCGCGGGATCCTGTGGGCGCCGGACTTCGTCGTCAATGCGGGCGGGCTGATCAACATCGCGGAGGAGTTCGGCGGCTATGACCTGACGGTCGCGCGGGTCCGGGTCCGGGCGATCGCCGACACGCTGAAGCGGATCTTCCAGCAGGCCGCCGGCGACCGCACCACTCCGCTCACCGCGGCGCTGGAGCTGGCCCGCCACCGCCTGGCGGCGGCTCGCTGAGCGCCACCAAGGCCGGGCGCTGAACCCCGCTGGGGAGCCTGCCCTCGTCGGCAAGCTTGTCGAGGTGGGCGGCCAGGGTCACCGCGGCGGCCGGACGCAGCAGCTCCGGCACCTCGCCCCACGCTGCGTCGAGCAGCTCGTCAACTGACCGCGCCCCATCGCGGAGCCCGGACAGCAACCGCCGCTCGCGGTCAAGCCGATGGGCGATGTACTCGGCGAGCTTGGCATCCGGATCGGACACCGGGGGGCCGTGCCCCGGGCAGAGAACGTCGAGCTCGCGCCGGCGCAGACGCGCCAATGCCCGCAGGTAGCCGGCCAGCGCGTCCGGATCGGGGGCGATGAAAACGCTGCCCTCACCGAGCACGGCGTCACCGCTGAATCCCACGTCGCCGGCGATCAGGGCCACGTGGTCCGGCGCGTGGCCGGGCGTCAGGAGCGCCTCGAGCGGGCCAACGCGGGTTCCTTCGGTCAGCCGAACGTCGACATCACCGCGAGCGGCACAGATCGGGGCCTGCGGAAAGCGCTCTCGCACGGCCGCAACCGCCCCGGCGTGGTCGGCGTGGTCGTGGGTCAGCGCGATGCCCCCGAGCCCGCCCCGTCGGTCGATTTCGGCCGCCAGCTCACGCACGTGGTCGTCCAGGGCGGGCCCTGGGTCGACGAGCCAAGCCGGCCCCCGCCCGACCACCCACGAGTTGGTGCCCGCGAGGGTGAGGGGACTCGGGTTCGCAGCCCGGATTCCGACGACGTCGTGGCCTGGGATCTCGACTTGGGTCACTGCTTGAATAGTCAACCATGGCCGCCGCCGGCGATCGTCAGTCCTCCGACGTCGACGTCACCGAGCCCGGCCAGAGCCTGTGGCGGGGGCTCGTCTCGCTGTCGATCCTGGTCCTGATCGTCGTCTGCCTGTTGCTGGCCGTGCCCGGCCTGCACGGGGTGGCCGACAAGCTCGCCGACATGCGTCCCGGCTGGCTGGTCCTGGCCGTCGCGCTCGAGATCCTCTCGTGCCTCGGCTACGTGGTCGCGTTCCTTCAGGTCTTCGACCGTGCGCCGGTGCGGTTCGGGGCCCGCGTCGCGCTCAGCGAGCTCGCGTTCGGAGCGGCGGTCTCCCTCGGCGGCGCGGGCAGCATCGCCGTCGGGGCATGGCTGCTGATGGAGCGCGGGGGCGAGCCGACGCGGATCGCCGAGCGCTCGGCGGTGCTGTTCCTGCTCACCAGCGCAATCAACGTGGTCACACTCATCCTCGCGGGGCTCGGGCTGTTTCTCGGGATCCTGCCCGGGCACAGCAGCGCGCTGCTGAGCATCGTGCCCGCCGCGGTGGGCGCCGGTGCGCTCGCGTTCTTCTTCGCCCTGCCGCGGTTCAGCGACCGACTGGCGGCGGGCAGATCGCCCGGGCGGATCCGCACGCTCCTGACCGAGATGGCGACCAGCATCCGTCAGACCGAGCAGGTCCTGTTCACACCGGACTGGCGGATCCTCGGGGCAATCGCTTTTCTGTGGTGCGACATCGGCGTGCTGGCCGCCTGCTTCGCCGCGGCGGGCGTCGTCCCCCCGCTGGCCATTCTGGTGCTCGCCTACCAGATCGGCTATCTCTCCAACCTGATCCCGGTGCCCGGCAACATCGGCGTGCTCGACGGCAGCCTGGTCGGCATGTTCGTGCTCTACGGAACCCCGGCCACCCTCGCCACTGCCGCCACCGTGGTGTACCACGCGATCGCCCTGTGGATCCCGGCGCTGTGGGGCACGATCGCGTTCCTGATCCTACGGCGGACCCGGAACCAGCCGCTCACGCTGCGACCACCGCGTGACGAGCGCCGCAGCCAGCGACGGCAGGCGCGGCGAGAGCGCACCGGCCGCTGAGTCGCCGACCTGGCTATGGCACGGCGATGGCGCCGGCCTCGGCGAGGGCGGGGAGAGCGATTCGCCTGCCCCCTCGGTTCGAATGGCTGCGGGCCGGTGAGTCTCGGAAGCGCCTGATTCGATGCGAGTCCGCTCCTCACGCCCGCAGGGAAGGAACTGCGCCGAGATTTAACGCTACCCGTCACCAACATCAATGAAACCGGATTATTGACTAATGCACGGTCTGGCCACAGAGCTGGGAGTCATGGGTCGTCTCCGCGCGCAGCCTGCCCTGGCTCGGGTCAGCGACTCGAGTCGGGTGCCGGGGTCTTCTAGCGCGGCTTATTCCGACGCGCGTGCCATGATCGTGAGCGGTCCGGCCCCCCGGCTGGCCCGACGAGTCGGCAGACGAACGGGAGTTCTGACGTGCGGCGTCCCATAACGGTTGATGAGCTTGAGCGCTGGAACATGTTCGGCGCCACCTGGCGCCTCATAGAGCTCTCCGAACGACGGGCGATCGTCGATCTGTGCCAGTGCACGGGCGAGTTCGTGGAGCGACGGGACGCGAGTGAGCCTGAGGTCATCGAGTATCTGCTCACACACCGAGATGACGGCGCGTAGTCGCCTGCGGCGGCTGAAGAGGTCGTCGCGGCGATCGTTTGGGTAAAGCTCGATCTGCTGGCTTTACGCCGGGACCGCCTAAGGGGCGGCGGTGGCTTCGTCCTTCGGCGCGTAGCGATGGTGCAGGGACAGTGGGTTGCCGTCAGGGTCCAGGCAGATCGCCTGCCAGCAGACGCCGGAGTCAAACGTGTCGCTGACGAATCGCACGCCCTTTGCCTCAAGCCGCTCCCGCGCAACGGCCACGTCGGCGACCTGCAGGGCGATCGGCATCGCGTTGGGCGAGAAGGTGCCGCCGAAGTCCTCAGTCCGCATGATGGCCAGCGTGAGGTTGCCGGCCTGGTACTCGGCGCCCGGCCGGCTCCCGTAGCGCTTGACGAACGGCAGGCCGAGCGTCTCGCCGTAGAAGGCGGTCATTGCGTCGAAGTCCTGCGCCGGGATGCAGACGAAGTCCACACCGGTGATGAGTGGGGTTGTATCGGTCATGGTGGCTTAGATCGTCGCAGGCCCGCCAACTCATCGATCGACGGCGATCGAATACGGAGATGACAGCCCGCGGGTGTGCCCTGCTCGCCAACCAGCCCGACGATGGCTCACCTCTGTCCCAACCCGGGACGAGGGGGCCAGGTCTACATCGGGGCGCCCGGATTTGAACCGGGGACCTCACCGACCCGAATTATGGGCGAAATCTGCGGGCGCTGCAAGAAAATGCCTGCAAATTGCGATAGGTTTCGGTGTGAGCTCACCTCCTCGCAGATCATCGGATTTGCGTTCGATTCCCGGAGTACCGCCCCGACGAACACCCCAGCACTCGCCAACCGAACCACCACCGGTTGCCCCGCCCTAGGAAGCGATATTTATGGCCGTAGCTCCACGCCCGTTCTCTAGGGACCAAGACGTCTTAGCCGCGTCTCTCGAGTGGCCCTCGGGAGGTGGAGCACCGCCAGGCCGGCGCCGATCGAGGTGGCCAACCACGCGGCAAGCGCCACCCATGCCCACGCCCGTCCGAACTCGACCATCCAGGTCGAACCGGTGGCGGCGCCAGTGGTGACGCTCATCACCGAGTACATCCCCAACGGAAAGACGGTCGCCCAGCGGCGCATGTCAAAGCGCGGGCGGGTCGATCTTGCCTCGCCGACGATGAGCGCCGGCAGCCATGCGATTGTCAGCACCCACAACATTAGGCTCGCGGACCGAAGGGGGACGTGAAGCCCGCCCAGGGTTCGTATGGTGGTCGTCGCCTCCGCGAGCTCGGCGCATGCGAGCGTTGAGATCGCGATCGCGCCGCCCGACACCCATTGGTCTCCGGCGCCGTTACGCAGCTGGGAGAAGTCAAAGCGCGTCAGCGCTAAGACGTACACGGCGAGTCCGAAGGCGAACGGGAACAACGCGCCGAAAGCGAGCCAAGTCAACGTCAGTCGCCCGGCGACGGCTGCGGCGAGGACGGCGACCGATTGCGGTGCGACGACGAATAGAAATGCGGCGCCGGTGCTCGGAACGCCATGGGTGTTCCTCTGACCGCCGAGCAGGATCAGGCAGAGGGCGGCGGCGGCCACAAGCAGCGCCCACCCGGCCCACGTCCAGCCAAGCAGCGTCAAGCGAACCCCGAGGACGGCGCTGGCAGCGACCGCCGTCAGCGACGACGGCTGCCGCGCCTCGTGTAGCCAGCGCCGGCGGTGCAACCAAAGCCGATAAAGAAAGAGGGCTCCAAGCAGCAGCCATAACGACGCGGTCAGGACCAGCAGCGCGCGAGAGAGCGTCTGAAGCCCGTCCCCGAGAAACGCGACCGACACGATCCCAGTGGCCATCACAGCACCACCCGCGTCGGGTCCAAGCGCACCAGTAAGCCTCGTCGCCGTGGCGGGCCAAGCCAACCGCACGAGCAATCTTCTGAGCAAGTCCCGCAGCCTCCCGGACGTAACGCGATATCGTGTCACGATATGGTACTTCACCAATCCGACTTTGCGCGCCTCCTCGAGCTGCGAATGGGCCTGCGGCGCTTCCTTCGCTGGTCAGAGCAGCAGGCCCGCGCCGCCGGCCTGACGCCGACAAAGCACCAGCTGCTACTTGCGATCAGGGGCCACCATGACCCCACGGGCCCGACGATCGGGGAGGTCGCCGAGTACATGGTGCTCCGCCACCACAGCGCCGTTGGGCTCATCGATCGCGCGGTCACCGACGGCCTCGTCGAGCGCCACCCAGACCCGACGAGCAAAAGCGTGGTGCGCGTCACGCTTACCCCGGTCGGGAGTGACAAGCTCGAGGAGCTCGCCGAGGCCCACGTCCAGGAGCTCGCGCATCTCGCGCCCACGATGCGCGCGCTCTGGCGTGCAGTGGAGCGCAGCGACGGTGACACACCGCACCCAGCCGCGCGACGAACACCAGAACTGTCTCAGCCCGATAGACCTGATCCGGCGCCCCGAGGGCGCCAGAGATGACGAGGGCCCGGCGGGAACGCACCATAGAAGGCTCCAGCGAACGGTGGTGATCCCACACGCGAGGTCTCGCTCGTCCGGCGATCCCGAGCGTTTCGCCGGGATGACCCCGGATCAGGGTGGGCCGTACCAGGTGGCTCGACCTGCTCTGGCTGCCTGCCGAGCGGCTTTCTGGTCCTCCTCATCCCAAGGAGAACGGGAGCCATTCGCGTTGAAGAAATGCTGCAGACGAACCCAGCCGGAAAGCCGACTGGCGTCGACCGAGACGGCGCGAGCGTCGCGGGGTACTCGTGGATGAACCGCTGCGTGTTCTTCACGACTTCATCCTCCGGGATCCAGATCCTGTCTGATCATGCTCGGCTGTTTCTGGACGCGGCACTCCACGCCCGCAAGTGTCGTCGCAAGAGAGGATCGTCGTGCTGGACTCCCCGGCGTCTGTTGCCGAGTTCCGTGCAGGTGAGTCGTTGAGATGCCTGGCTGGGCCTGGCTGCGATGATCTAGCCATGACCGCCAATCCAGCGAGCGCGCCTCCCCCAGAAGCGGTGGTAGGAGGAGCCCGGCTGCGGGTCCGCGAGATGGAGTTGGCGGAGGTTGATCTTCGTATCGCCTACTTCCACGATGCGTCGGACGACCACCTTCGCGTCTTGGGCGTGGATCGAGCGCTGCTTCCGTCCGGACAGGCGTGGCGCGAGTTCTACGAGATCGATCACGCCCGGCCGATCCAGAACCGGGATAACTACTTGCTGGTATGGGAGCTTGACGACGAGATCGTCGGCTTCAGCTCGACTGACCAGATCAGCTTCGGCGAACAGGCCTTCATGCACCTGCATATCCTCGACTCGGGCCACCGCCGGTCGGGTATGGGGACGCAGTTTGTGCGACAGAGCGCAGCGATCTACTTTCAGGTGCTGGAGCTTCAACGGCTGTACTGCCAGCCAAACGCGTTCAACGTGGCTCCCAACCGCACGCTGCAGCGCGCGGGCTTTCGCTATGTGTTCACGAAGCAGCAGATGGCGCCGAGTTCGATCAACTTCCCTCAGCCCATAACTCGCTGGGTGCTGGACGAGCCCCCGGCCTGATACGGCGTCCGCGCGGGGATCGCTCAGCGCACGCCTGCAGCTGGTTTCTTGGCCTGCGTTCTGGCGATCTCGCGGTAGACGGTGGCGCGGCTGACCGAGAACAGTTCCGCGAGCCCCGCGATCGAGTGCTGCCCGGCCCCGTGGAGATTGAGCAGGACCGTCCGTTTGGTCGGGCTGAGCTTGGGCGCCTTGCCCTTCAGTCGGCCCTAGGCGCGGGCGATCGCCATCCCTTTCCGGGCACGCATCCGCAGCGGGTCGACCTCGAACTCAGCGAACGTAGCGAGAATGTTGAAAAGGCATTTGCCCATCGGGTCGCCGGGGTCATACGCAGAGCCGCCCAGACGACAAGCGGACGCCTTGAGCGGCGAGCGAGTCTCCGATCTCGCGCGCGTCGGGGACCGAGCGAGCGAGCCGATCGAGCTTGGGCACCACCAGCGTGTCACCCTCGCGCAGCGCGGCCAATGCGCTGTTGAGCCCAGGCCGGGAGCGGTTGCGGCCAGTCATGCCGTGATCGAGATAGACCCGCTCATCGCTGACCCCGAGATCGCGAAGGATCTGGCGCTGGACGGCGAGGTCTTGTTTCAGTCGGACATCGCGCGTCGCCGATCCTCGACCGTGGGCCAGTGCTGTCCGCCACGGAACCTCTAGCGAACAGACGCGGAGGCGCGCATCTGGGCGACGAGCGGGTCCTCGTCAAGATTGGCCGACAGACCTGCTCTTCCTCCCCGCGCGGTACTCGTGATACTCGGCGGAGGAGCAGCCCGCCGCCACGAGGCGCCGCAGCCACGGACCTCCGAGCCGAGGATGCTCCCGTCGAGCGGTCCAGGCGCCGACGCGCAACTGACCGCATCGGCTTCGGCCGACGGGCTGCGTGGCGCCGAGCAGGCCGGTGGGGGGTCAGTCTCGACGTTCGGAATGGCAGAGCTCGAATTCGACAATCTCCGCCTTGGGCGCTTCGGCGCGGCCGAACTGCTCCCCAAACCGCTATTCCATGAAGCGGTCGAAGTGCGCGCGGGACTGGGAACATTGACGATCAAGCGGACAGGCATGTGCCGTCCGTCGTTGATGTCGCCCCCAGCCCTAACCGCAATTCGAGCGCTACGAGACTCTGCCCACAGCCGCGGACGATGGACGGGGCGCCGCTGTGGCTGCCCGGCGATCGTCGGGCAGCGGCGTGACGTCAATGCTCGGCCGCGGTCGTGACGTCGCGATGGAGGTGGGTCCGGCCCCGCCTGTAGCGAGCCATTCGCCGGGCGCAGGCTGCGCCTGGGTGTCAGGAGAAGTCTTCTGCCAGCGTCACTGTGACCGCGGCGCTGTTGGTGTAGTCGCCGGCGGCCGTGCACGCGGTGCTGGTCGTGCACGACACCCCGTTGAGCACGCTGGCCTTGGCGCCGCCCGGGTTGGGGGTGCTTTGGATCGTCCAGCTGGTCCCGTTCCAGCGCTCGGCGAGCGTCAACTGAACGCCGGCGCTGTTGTGATATTCCGCGGCCGCGGTGCAGGCGGTGCCGTTAGTGCATGACACCCCGTTGAGGGCGCTGTCCTTGGCGCCGCCCGGGTTGGGGGTGCTCTGCATCGTCCAGCTGGTGCCGTTCCAGCGTTCGGCGAGCGTCACGATCGTGCCGGCGCTGTTGGTGTAGTAGCCGGCGGCCGTGCAGGCGCTGCTCGTCGTGCACGACACCCCGTTGAGGGCGCTGTCGTTCGTGCCGGTCGGGTTGGGGGTGCTCTGGATCGTCCAGCTGCTGCCGTTCCAGCGTTCGGCGAGCGTCACGATCGCGCCGGCGCGGTTGGTGTAGTACCCGGCGGCCGTGCAGGCGCTGCTCGTCGTGCACGACACCCCCTTTAGGAAGCTCTTCTGCGCACCGGTCGGGTTCGGGGTGCTCTGGATCGTCCAGCTGCTGCCATTCCAGCGCTCGGCGAGCGTCACGATCGTGCCGGCGCTGTTGACGTAGATCCCGACGGCGGTGCAGGCGCTACTGGACGTGCACGACACGCCGTTCAGGACACTTGCCGTGGCGCCGGTCGGGTTAGGAGTGCTCTGGACCGACCAGCTGCTGCCGTTCCAGACCTCCGCCAACGACACCGGAACGCCGCCGCTGTTGGTGTCGTACCCGACCGCCGTGCACGCGGCGGCGGACGGGCACGACACCCCGTAGAGGTAGCTTTCCTTGGCGCCGCTCGGGTTCGGGGTGCTCTGGATCGCCCAGCCGATCCCATTCCAGCGCTGCGCGAGCGTCACCGGAACGCCGGCGCTGTTGCGGTCAAAGCCGACCGCAGTGCATCCGGTGCCGGCCGCGCACGACACCCCCTGCAGTGCGCTTGCCTGGGCGCCCGTCGGGTTCGACGTGGCCTTCACGCTCCAGCTCGGGTTAAAGCCCTCGGCGAGGGGCGCGGATCCCCCGGCGCTGGTGCTGTAAGACCCGACCGCGGTGCACGCCGTATTCGCCGTGCACGACACCTCACTCAAGAAGTTATCCAGACCGCCGCTCGGGTTGGGGGTGCTCTGAATGGTCCAGCCGGTCCCATTCCAGCGCTCCGCCAAGGTCATCTCTTTCCCGGCTTTCGCGAACTGCCCGACGGCGGCGCAGGCGGTGCTCGAGGAGCACGACACCCCGTTGAAGTAGGGTCCCGTGCCGCCGCTCGGGCTAGGGGCCGCCTGGAGCGTCCAGCTGCTGCCGTTCCATCGCTCCGCCAGCGGCACGTTGCCGCTGGTGTTGGTGTCGACGAAGTACCCGACCGCCATGCAGGCGGTGCTCGAGGTGCACGACACCCCCTGCAGGACGCTGTAACTGCCGGTCGGGTTCGGCGTGTTCTGGATCGTCCAACTCGTCCCGTTCCAGGTCTCCGCGAGCGTGAAGCGACTGCCACCGATGAAGAAGTGTCCGACGGCGGTGCACGCGGTGCCCGATACGCACGACACCCCAGACAGGACGGTTTGCGGTGCGCTCGTCGCATTCGGGGTGCTCTGGATCGTCCACGTGCTGCCGTTCCAGCGCTCCGCCAGCGTCACCGTGGTGCCGGTGCTGTCGGTGTATGACCCGACGGCGGTGCACGCGCTGCTCGACGTGCACGACACCGCATTCAAGCCGCTGGCCTTGGCGCCGCTCGGGTCGGGGCTGCTCTGGATCGTCCAGCCGCTCCCGTTCCAGGCCTCGACCAGCGTCACCTGAACTCCACCTGTGTTCGTGTAGGAGCCGACTGCGACGCAGGCGGTACTGGACGTGCACGACACCCCCTGCAGGACGATTGACCGGCCCCCCGGGTTGGAGGCGCTCTGGATTGTCCAACTGGTCCCGTTCCAGCGCTGCACCAGCGTGGCGCCACCGCCGCCTTCCACGGACCCGACCGCGGTGCAGGCGGCGCCTGTCGTGCACGACACCCCCCGGAGGGAGCTCTGTTCGGCGCCGGTCAGGATGGGGGTGCTCTGGATCGCCCAGCCGGTCCCGTTCCAGGCCTCCGCGAGCGTCAGATCCGCGCCGGTCCGCTCGGCATCGTACCCAGCGGCGGTGCAGGCGGTACCCGAGCTGCACGACACCCCGTACAGGCCGCTCGCCTGCGCGCCACTGGGGTTGGGGGTCGCCTTGACAGACCAGCTGGTTCCGTTCCAGGACTCCGCCAGCGTCGTATATCCGCCGGCGGTGTCGGCGTAGAACCCGACCGCCGTGCACGCGGTCCCGGTCGTGCACGACACCCCCTTCAGGACGCTGTCCTTGGCGCCGGTCGGATTGGGCGTGCTCTGGATCATCCAGCCGCTTCCGTCCCATACCTCAGCCAGCGTCACTCGGACGCCGGCGCTGTTGGTGTAATCCCCGGCGGCGGTGCAGGCGGTGCTTGACGTGCACGACACCCCGTTCAACTCGCTTTTCTGCGCCCCACTCGGGCTGGGAGTGCTCTGGATCGCCCAGCTGGCACCGTCCCACACCTCCGCCAACGTCACCTGAACGCCACCGGTGTTCGTGTAGGACCCGACGGCCACGCAGGCTGTACCCGAGGTGCACGACACCCCGTTCAACCCCACACTGTCGAGGTCCGGTTGGCCGGTCGGGCTCGGGGTGCTCTGGATCGTCCAGGCGGTCCCGTCCCAGCGCTCCACCAGCGCCAACTGAACCCGGCCGGTGCTCGTGAATTCCGCTGAGTACCCGACCGCGGTGCACGCGGTGCTTGACGTGCACGACACCCCGTTCAACTCGCTTTCCTGGGCGCCGGCCGGGGTGTGGGTGCTCTGCACCGTCCAGCCGCTGCCGTTCCACGCCTCCGCAAGCGGCACCGGAACCCCGCCACTACCGATGGAGGACCCGACGGCGCTGCAGGCGCTGCTCGTCGTGCACGACACCCCATTCAGAGAGCTGTCCTGCGCGCCGCTCGGGTTGGGGGTGCCCTGAACCTTCCAGCTGGTCCCGTTCCAGCGCTCCGCCAGGCTGACCCCATCGGCGCCCTTGACGGACTGCCCGGTTGCGGTACAAGCGGTACTCGAGGTGCACGACGCGCCTAACAGGTCGGCGTCGAGGGTGCCCGTCGGTTTCGGGGTGCTCTCTACCGTCCAGCTGGCTCCCAACGCAACCCTCCCATACGATCCAAACATCACAAACACCACGGCCGCGAGAACCGCCGCTCGATTACAGCGAACCACCGAAGCCCCCCGCACCAACCATCGCGACAGGCCCAACTTCCGAAGGTGTTGCATCTCTCCTCCGACCACCGTCGTGGACTAGCCGCTCGGGCGCCGGGCGCCAACGCGAGCGGCCTCGTCAGGTCGATGGTGGATATGCCGCCGTTGAATCCGCGGAGCCGTCGTAGGAACCCTGGCCGGTGGCGTTTGCTGAACCGGCTGCTTCCTCCCAGTCACCGTCGAGTGGCCGGTGCCGTGAAACTGCCTCGGTCCTGTCGGACAGGCGCCGTCCTGGCTGGTGATCGTGAGCGTGACTCCGTGCGCGGCGATGAGCTTCTCAAGATCGATGTTCGCGACTCCGCCGGGGCAGCTGCTATCGGAGCCACTGATGTCGAAATGTCCTTGGTTTCCGACGCCGCCCAACCGAGTGCGCTGGGCGATGTTGCGGGCCATCTTCTCGCTGATCGCGTCGGCCACCATGGCGTGCCTCGACGCTAGGCGCAGCTCGAGCGGTGCGCATCGGTCGGATTCCCCATCTTTGGCGCTCGACCGGTCAGCCTGGGTAGTGGCCGCATGTGGGCGGCAATGGTCGGCAGCCCGAACTGACGAGGTCGAGGCGGGAGATCAACCCGGCGGACGTGTCGCAGAAGGCGACCTGTTCGATCTCGTGCCAGCCCCGTGCACCGGTCGTGGGATGCGGCGCGACGCGAAAGCGCCATTGCACGCGTGCGCGGCCGAGCATGTCGTCGCTGCCGACCGCGGTCACCTCGAATCGCTCCGGGGTCCCGAACCACCGGGCGAAGCAGGCCCTGACCTCGTCACCGATCGCCTCCACGTACCCCGACGGGAGCACGGCGCGCATCCGCGCATCGGGTGTCAGCAGCCGTCCGATGGCGTCAAAGTCGCGCCGGCAGACGGCGGCGATGAACGCGTCCGCGGGCACTGGGGGCATGCGACCCGCGGACGGGACAGCAGCCAGGTTGCTCGACATCGTCACCCTCCTCCTACCGATCGGGAAACGTGCTCGGCGCGTCGCGCGCGTTGGGTCACAGCGTGCCGCCAGATCAGGGCTGGGGCATCGGGACGACTCCCCATGTTTGAGTCGCCGAATCGGAGTACTCTGCCCCGGATGGGCATCGGGGTCACGCCCACGGTCAGCTTGGCGGAGTTGCTGGCGACGCTGTCGCTGGGCACTGACCTGGGGCTTGACCGTCTGACCGATCACGTCATGCGTCAGACGTTGGTGTCGATGCGGCTGGCCGAGCTCGTCGGGATGGACGAGACGGAGCGGGCCTCCCTGTACTACGCGGGGCTGCTCGCGTGGGTTGGCTGTCATGTCGACGCGTACGAGCAGGCGCGCTGGTTCGGTGACGACACCGTGTTCAAGGCGGACGCGCGAACCGTGAACGGGGGCGGCAGCCTCGAGGAGATGCGGTTCATGTTCGGCCATCTCGGTGCGGGGCGGCCGGCGCTTGAGCGGGTGAAGATCGCGATGTCGGTGCGCGGCGACGGCTGGTACAAGGCCGCCAACGAAATCCTCGTCAACCACACGCTCGCGACCGATCAGCTCGGCCGAGGCCTGGGGCTGGACGGCGATGTGCTCGCGATCGTGTTCCACACGTTCGAGCGGTGGGATGGCAAGGGCGCCCCCGACGGTGTCCGCGGCGAGGACCTGTCACTCGGCGCGCGGATCATCATCCTCGCTGACGTTGTCGAGGTCTACCACCGTGTCGGCGGCGCCGAGGCGGCCGTCGACGTCGCGCGCGAGCGCAGCGGCAGCCAGTTCGATCCCGCGCTCGTCGACGCGTTCTGCCCGGCCGCCGGCGACCTGTTCGCAGGGATCGGCGAGGAGTCCGCGTGGGACATGGTGATGCGTCTCGAGCCGACCGCCGAGGTGCGGCTGAGCGGCGCAGCGCTGGACTCGGCGCTCGAGGCGGTCGCTGACTTCATCGACCTCAAATCGCCGTTCACGCTCGGTCACTCCCGCGGCGTTGCCGACCTCGCCGCCGCGGCGGCGCGCGACTCCGGCCTTCCCAACGAAGAGGTCGTGCTGTTGCGGCGCGCAGGTCTTGTGCACGACCTCGGGCGACTGGGCGTTCCGAACACGATCTGGGACAAGCCCGGACCGCTGACTCCACCCGAACTCGAGCGGGTCCACCTGCACGCATACCTGACCGAGCGGACCCTGTCGTTCTCACCGGCGCTCCGGACACTAGGAACGATCGCTGCGCTGCACCACGAGCGGCTCGACGGATCCGGCTACCCGAAAGGTCTCACGGGCGACGCGATCGGTCCCTCCGCCCGCTTGCTCGCGGCCGCCGACTGCTACCACGCGCTACGCGAGCCGCGCCCACACCGCCCCGCACGCGCGGCCGACGAGGCCGCGGCCGTGATCACCGACGAGGTCCGCGCGGGAAAGCTCGACAGCCACGCGGTAGACGCGGTGCTGCGCGCCGCCGGACACGCCCCCAAGCGACGACGGACATGGCCGGCCGGACTCACCACGCGCGAGGTCGAAGTACTGCGATTGCAGGCGCGCGGGTTCTCACACCGAGAGATCGCCGAACAGCTCGTGATCACCCGCCGAACCGTCGGCCACCACATCGAGCACGTCTATCAAAAGATCGGAGTGTCCAACCGCGCCCGCGCGAGCCTGTTCGCCATCAAACACGGGCTCGTCGACGACACGCTGGACCCCGGCGACACCGAAACGCGTGTCGCCTGACCCTGCTCCGCGACGCGCACCCGGCTGACGAGCCCCGCCGCCAGCTCGGTGACGCCCGATAGTCGGTCCGACCTTCTCATCCAGAGATATGTCGCACTCGCTTTCCTCGCCCGACGCGCATCTCCCCTCAACGGGCAGCTCCCCCGGATTGCGCGGATCTCGGGGCCCGTCGCGACCGCTGGCCTCTCAGCGGGGGTCGGTTCGGTAGGCGATGGAGCGGTGGCGAATAGCGGCCACCCGCACGGTCTGGTCGTCGTCGGCGAGTTGATAGATGATGCGGTAGGTGCCGACGCGCAGCGAGCGCAGTCCCTGTAGGCGTCCACGCAGCGCGTGGCCGATCTGAGGCTCGCGCTCGAGAAGGCCAAGGGCATCCTCGACCGCGTCGATCAGGGGCCCGTCGAGGTCGAGCAGTTGTCGCCGCGCGCGTCGGGCGAGAACAACCTTGACCAAGCCTTCAGCGGGCAGCGCGTCGTTGCGAGAGTTCCTGGCGAAGTTCGTCCAAGGTGACGCTGTCGCCTTGGACGAGGTCAGCGAGTCCAGCTTCGATCGCCGAGAGCGTCCCGGAATCCGAGAGGATCTCGGCGGTTTCCTCAAGGGCCTCGTATTCGTCAATCGGGACGAGGGCTGCAGCCGGCCTGCCGTTGCGGGTTACGAGGATGTGATCACGGCGGTCGGCGACGTCTGAAAGCAGCTCGCTGAGTTTGGTCCTGAACTCCCTGACCGGAACGACTTTCGCCATGTCGCCGAGGGTACCGTATTGCGTACACGTTCGTGCGGTGGCTTGAGGGGCGCGGCAGACCCGCTTTCTTGATGACGAGCAAATCACGGCTGGTCGCGGCCGAGTCGCTCCAGCCGTCCTGAGGAGCGTGATCGCTCCCGTAGCGGATCAGACGCTTTCGCAATCGGTGAGGGCAACGCGCGCAAGGCCAGCGGAAGGCTCGTCGCGGGGAGTGGGCTGGCGACGCCGTCTCCCTCTCCGTCGCGCTCTGGTCAAACAGGACTGGACGCGCGAGCAGACAATCGAGCGGCTACCCCGGGATGCGTGGATCAGTCGGCGTTGTGCAGATAGCGGGCTGGGAGATCCGCTGTGCGAGCCACACTCACGAGTTCGTGAGCCGCGGACTCAAGCCGCGCGAGGGAGTTCGTGTCGGCCAGGCCGGGGACCGACACGACCACGCCGGCGGCCAGGTCGGCGAAACTCGCTTCGACGACGTGGTGGGGCTCCATCCGTGGAACGGCGCTCATGTCGATGCCTTGACGGCTGTGGAACTCAGAGCGCACCACCCCCGGACAGACCACCTGGACGCGAACCCCGCCGGCGCGTACCTCGGCAGCGAGCACCTGGCTGAAGGTGACCAGAAACGACTTCGTAGCCGCGTACACCGCGCGCTGCGGAAGAAACGGGGCTTCGTCGGCGCCGCTGAACGCCAGGAGTGAGGCAATGTTGATAATCGAGCCACCGGTCCTGGCGAGCATGCCGGGGACCACGGCCCTGCTCAGCAGCACTGGGGCGAGGACGTTGACGTCCACAAGTTCACGCGCCTGATCTGGTGCGAGCTCCGCAAACGGCATGTAATGGGCCAGCCCTGCGTTATTGACGAGCATCTCAACTGGCGCGCCCTCGATCTCGCCGCAAACGCGCTCTATGTCATCGGAGCGGCCCAGATCAGCCTGGATCGCTCGTACCGTCACGCCGTACGCGTCTCTCAGGCGAGCGGCGAGCTCGTTGAGACGCTCAACGCGTCGCGCGACGATGAGCAACTCCCATCCATCGCCAGCCAGCCGTTCTGCGTACGCTTCGCCGATTCCCGAAGAAGCACCGGTAACCATCGCCAAGCCGGACATATGTCCCTCCACACTCCGTTCGGGCCTTCACCCCGAAGGGTCCACGGCCATCTTGGCAGGCCATCCAACCAAATTAGACCCGGCAGGGATCCCCACCGCCTGCGCCGCCGAGCCGTAACACTCGCGTTGCGCGAAAAAGCCCGCGTCACCGCTCAGTGCTCCTTCCTCTCGCACATCCGGCACTGACGACGCTCCGAAGCGGCCCGGTGACGCGTCCAGATCCAACCCTTCACACGATTCCTCACGCAGCAAAGCCCCCATGACCTGCTCCCGTGTTGTTGTCGCGAGCATCTCGAACTCGAGGGCGAGTAACCTGCTCCGCGCGGAACGCGAGGGCGGGCCGAGGGGTGGTGACAGCCTGCTGATACCGCCGTGCGGTGCGGGTGGGGCATCCTGCAACAGACTTTCCATGTCCGCTTCTCCTTGGTCGTTGATCGGACCCGCAGATGGCGATCGACGCCCGGCTGCTGTTCTCGCCGGGGGAAGCGACACAATGCGCCGCAGCGAGGAGGAACGCGAGCGGCTCAAAGCGCTCGTCCAGGGTCACGTTTGGGCAGCGAAGGGCAGCGAGAGCCTGCTGCGGACCAACCCGCCCACCGCGCGACCGATTCCTGAGAAGCAGAAAGCCCCACCGGGCAGGGCTTTCCTAAATCGGGGCGCCCGGATTTGAACCGGGGACCTCACCGACCCGAACGGTGCGCGCTACCAGGCTGCGCCACGCCCCGATCGACCCAGTATTCCACAGCCAGGCCCGAAGGCCTGACACCGTCTAGGGCAGAAGCCCTGACACCGTCTTCGCCACGGTTCCGGTCACCTTCTTGGCCGTGGCGTCGACGGAGGGCGGAATCACCGACCCGGCGGAGGGCGATCCGGCCGTGGCGCTGGATGCAGGCGGGCTGCCGGACGAGCCGGAGCCCAAAGGCGGGACGACGCTGCCCAGGGTTTGCGTCAGCTTCGGCGGGAGCACCGCCCCGGCCGTTCCCTGCACGACGGAACCAGCGCCCTGGAGGACCTTGCCCGTGCTCTGCACCACCGAACCAGCCCCCTGGACGACCTTCTTGGTGGTCTGGAGGACCTTTCCCGTGGTGCTCTGGACCACCTTGTTAACCGTTGAGCCGGCGGTGTGGGTAACCCCGCTCACCTTCGAAACGACCTTGGACGGCGCGCCCGACACGGGGCCGGTGGCCTTTGTCACCGGGGAGCCGGAAGTCGTCCTCGCGCCGGTCGTCGTCGCGGTGGTTCGGGTTGGCCCTGTCGTGCGGGTGGAGACGGGTGCGCCGGCCGTGCCCGCCGGCTTCGCGCCCGCAGACTTGGAGCCGGTGACTCGGGTCCCGCCCCGATGGCGGGAGGAATGGCTGAGTCCTGTCGTCCCTTGCGAGTGACGCGCGTGCGCACCCCGCGTCGTGCCGGCGGAATGGCCGGCGCGAACAGCGGCAGCCGCTGCAGCGGTCATCAGCGCCCGATGCGCGGCGGCCGTCCCGTCTGGCGAGGAGTGGCTCGCAACCCGCGTCACGGCCGACGGCCTGACCGCGGGCTTTGAACCCCACAATCCAGTCGCGGCGCCACCTCCGGCGCCGGCGATCGCAATCGCCGCCACGGCCGCGGCGGCCTGGCCGAGCGTGACCGTCGAACCCGTGGGCCCGGCCGCTCCGGCCACGGTTTGCAGCGACTGTGTGGCGCTGAGGTGGTGAGCGCCGGTACGCGCGAGCAGGCTTCGTCCGGGGGCGCTCCCGCCGGTGCCGGTGGCCCCCGACCCTGATCCGCCGGTGCCGCCGCCCCACGGCCAGCGCCACAGCGGGAACGGCAGCAGGGCCGCGATGCGGGCGGCGATGCTGCGCGGCTTGACCAGCGAGTCGTCGACACCAGCCAGTCGTGCCTCGCGCCGGCACGGCTGGCAATGGGCGAGGTGGCGCGTCAGCTGGCGTCGCTCCCGGATCCCCATCGAACGCAGGGATCGCATGCGACCGCTCTCGATCGCGCCCTGGACCTGCTCGCAACGCCGGCCGCTGGCAAGTTCCTCGTACTCCTCGCTCAGCTTGCGTCGGGCGCGGAACAACGCGCTCTCCACCATCGGTAGCGACATGCCCGTACTGGCCGCGATCTCGGTGTAGGAGCGACCCTCGAACTCCCGCATGACCAGCAACTTGTGGTGGCTCTCCGACAGCCCGCCGAAGGCCCCCTGCAGATCGTCGAGCGCCATTTTGCCCTCGACGGCGGCCGGTGGGGTCGGGGCTATCCCGATCAGGCTCCTTCGGCCGGAAACGAGCTCCTCGTCGGCGTCAAGCGACACCTCGGGAGTGCGCCGGTTGCGCCGGAACTCATCGATACAGGCGTTCTTGGCGATCTCGTAGATCCAGGGCTTGAACGCGATCGTCTGCTCGCTGGAGCGCAGCCTGCGCAGAGCGGAGATGAACACGTCCTGTGCGATGTCCTCGGCGCGGCCGTGATCGTGCACCTTCGACAGGATGAACGCGCGGATGCGGTCCTGGTAGCGCGCGTAGAGCTCTGAGAAAGCGCGATCGTCACCCGCTCGCGCGGAGGCGACGAGATCGTTCTCGCCGCTGCCTGGCGGTGACATTGAGGTCAGGCTCAGCGTCGATGCCATCTGGCCAGTCCTTCTGAGGTGGACGTTCCCTACCGGTCTTTGTTGAACTGTACCGTTTATTCGAGCGGTTGTCCAGCAGCTGCTGATGACTACGCTACCCGCGGAAACCGAATTCGATCAATCATGCCGGAAAATCTTCGGCGACCGTTGTCCCCGTCCGTGCAACACGGCATACTTGTGAGCATGTAGTGAACGGCAAAGGAGAGAGAACCAATGGCTAATCACCTGACGCCCACCGAGCTCGCGCGCGAAGCCGGACTCGAACGGCGCGACGTGATCGTCAAGTGCGTCGAGCTGGGCGTCCCGATCTTCAACGGTCGGATCGACAAGACCCTCTTCCTCTCTAGTCTGCGCGAGCTACCGGGCTCGGCTTCAGCGCAGCCGCAGGCAGCCAGCGCGTAGCAGGTGGCTGCGACCCCGCCCCCGGGCGGGACTTAGCTGGAGCGTCGCTCCCTACTGCTGAGCCGATTGGCGCAGCAGCGTCGATGTGGTCTGCTCAAGGATCTTGCGCCAAGCGCGGGTCGACTCGCGCTCGGCCGCGAAGTGCTTGACCACCTTGCGTACCCGCGTGGCTGAGATCTCGATGCCGTGGCGGGCACAAATCCGCTTGAACCGCGGATAGTCCTGCGCGAGCTTGAGCGTTACCGACTGAAAGCCGTGGCGGGCGATCTCAATCCGTGACGTGAAATTCATCACGCTGGTCTGGAACATCAGCTCGTCGCTGGTGTCGGGCTCGATCAGGATGATGTCGACCCCGGGATAGCGCTCCTCCCATCCCTTGGCGATCTCGTGCAGGCGCTGGTGGGCGAGCATCTTGAACGCCTGATAGCCGATCTGGGGGAACCCCATGTCAGACACCCGGCGCGGCCGCGAGCCGGTGAGGGTCGGGATCCGCTTCTGGAACGTGTTGATGTACGGGACCAGCGGGTTGACCACCACGATGAACTTGGCCCCGGCCTCGACCGCGATATCGAGATTGGTCGTCGAGACCAAGCCGCCGTCGACGATCTCGCGGTCCCTGACCTTGACCGGCTTGTAGATCATCGGCAGAGCGCTGGACGCACTGACCGCCTTGGAGATCGGAACGTCGTCCCAGCCCTCGGCTCCGAACACGATCCGCTCGCACGAGTCGAGGTCGGTGCCGGCCAGATAGAGATCGCTGCGCAGGAGCCGAAAGTCGTCGGTGCGATCCGGATCGGAGAGGATCCGCCGGACGTAGCTCTCCACCCCCTCGCCTGAGTACAGGCCGGCGGGCAGCGCCTCCGCGAGGCCCAGCACGATGTCGACGGCCGAGATCTGGCCGACGTCGCGCGCCAGGGTCCGCAGGAGCTGGGCGAGCCGGACCGGGAACAGCAGGCCGCGGGACACGAACTCCCTGTAGTTGGGCTGCAGCAGCGAGCTGATCCGGGCGTCCGGGAACGGAGTCGGCACCTTCTGCCCGATCACCCGCATCATTTCCTCCGGGGTGACCCCGTTCGCCACCGCCGCCGCCACGAAGGCCCCGGCGCTGGTCCCCACGTAGACGTCGAACTCGTTGACGGTCGTGTTGACCGACAGCAGATCAATCGCCCGCAGGGCGCCCATCTCGTACACGCCGCCGGTCAGACCGCCCCCGCCGAGCACCAGGGCGGTCTTGGATCGCCGCGGACGACGCCGGGAGCCCGCGCGCGACGACACGGCCGCGCGATCCGTCGCCGGGGCATCGAGCTTGACGAGCTTGCCCATTCGAGCCGGATTCTAGGGCCGATGCCGGGCGAAAACCGAAGCTTTCGCCGCGCTGACCGGTTATATGACTCGGATGAGAGCCTTTCTCCTGACGCTCGCGGCATCCGCGGCTCTGCTCGGGAGCGCCGCCGCCGACGCGGTCGCGGGAGCCCCGCAGCGTTCGCTGACGCGGACCCTCCAAGCCGGGATGCGGGCCGCCGGGAGCTTCAGCGGGGCCGACGTCGTGGACCTGACCACCGGGCAGACGCTGTACGCCAAACGGGCCCGGACCCGCCGTCTCCCCGCGTCGGTCGAGAAGCTGTTCACGACCTCGACGGCGTTGCTGACGTTCGGGCCCAGCGGGACCCTGACCACGTCGGTGCTTGCCGTCGGTTCCCAGCAGGGAGGCACGTTCGTGGGAACGCTGTACCTGCGCGGGGGCGGCGACCCGACGTTCGGCGCCGCAGCCTTCGATGCCGCCAGCTACGGGGCCGGAGCCACGATGCAGCAGCTGGTCTCGAATCTGCTCAGCGCCACCGGAATCCGGGTGCTGGACGGAACCGTCGTCGCCGACGAGTCGAACTTCGACTCGCTCCGCGGCACCCCGGCCACCGGCTACCAGCCGTCGACCGATGTGGAGGGCGAGCTGAGCGCGCTCTCCTACGACCGGGGGTGGACGGACAGCAGCGGGACGGTGTACTTCCAGCACCCGGCGGTGGCGGCCGGGCTTGAGTTCGTGAGCGCGCTGAAGGCGGCCGGGGTCACGGTCCCGGCCGGGACGCCGGTGAGCGCCGGCCCCACCCCAGCGGGCGCCGTACCGCTGGCCGCCGTGCCATCCCCCCCGATCGCGACCCTGATCTCGCTCACCAACACCCCCTCGGACAACTATTTCGCCGAGACGCTGCTCAAGGACGTCGGCGCGCACTTCGGCGGCGCCGGCACCACCGCCGCCGGCGTCGGTGTGGTGCGAGCGCAGATCGCACAGAGCTTCGGTATCCATCCGCGCCTGAACGACGGCTCGGGCCTCTCGCGCTACGACCGCACGACGCCGCTGGACGTCGTACGTCTGCTGAAGGGGATGGCCGCCAACGCCCAGTTCACCAACTCGCTCGCCGTCGCGGGGCGCACCGGCACGCTCCAGCACGAGATGCGAGGGACCTATGCGCAGGGCCGCTGCCGCGCCAAGACGGGCACGCTCCATGACGTCTCCAACGTGGCCGGCTACTGCCAGGCGCGGGACGGACACACGCTCGCGTACGCGTTCCTGATGAACGGCATCTTCCCCGACTACGCGCACCCGATCCAGAACCAGATGCAGGTGGCGCTGGCCCGCTACGACGGCTGACGCGGGCGATAGCGGGCGATGCGGGCGTGACCGCGAGCAAAGCGGACCGTTCTGCGCCCAATCGGGCCTGTCTTCAGGGGCTTGCCGCAAACGCCGCGGACGGTGGGCCGGAGCCGACACACCCCGCGTGGAGGCTCAGACCGGGCGCGAAAAAGTCCGCCCGGGATCAACCGCAGCCGCGCCACCGAAACGCGCGCCCCGGAAAACAGGACGCTGCGCTAGCCGTCGAGCAAGCCGACCAGGCCGGGCTCGTCGATCACGGGGACCCCGAGCCGCTCGGCCTGCGCGAGCTTCGTGCCCCCCGGGCTGTCGCCGGCCACGACGTAGTCCGTCTTGCGTGAGACCGACCCCGTGACCCGGCCGCCGGCGGCCAGGATGCGCTCGGTCGCCTGCTCCCGGGTGAGCTCGGGCAGCGTGCCGGTGAGCACCAGCGTCTGACCCGCCAGCGGTCCCTCGCCCGGCGGCGGGCCGGCCTCTTGCAAGGTCAGGCCCTCCTGACGCAGGTCGGCGATCAGCGCCTGCATCTGCTCCTCGTGCAGCTGGTCATGGATCATCCGGGCCATCTTCGCTCCGATTCCCGGCGTCTGCTCGATCTCCTCGGCGCTGGCGGCGAGCAGCGCGTCGATCGTGCGGAATTGCTGAGCGAGATTGCGCCCGACGACCGGACCGACCTCTTCCAGCCCGAGCGCGGACAGCAGCCGGCCGAACGGCTGGCGCTTGGAGCTCTCCACCGCCGCCACCAGCTTGTCGGCGGAGACCTGGCCGAAGCCGCTCTGCTGGGCGATCTGCGCGGCGCTCAGCCGGTAGAAGTCGGCCGCGGTGCGGACCCAGCCGAGCTCCATGAACAGGTTGACCTGCTTCTCGCCGAGGCCGTCGATGTCCATCGCCCCCACGTAATGCTTGAGCAGCTGCCAGCGGCGGCCCGGACAATCCCGGTTGGGGCAGCGGGTGAACACACCTTCCTCAGGCTTGACCGTGGGCGTGTCACACACCGGGCAGCGCTCCGGCGGATGCGGCGGCGGCGGACGGTCCTCACGCTCGGCGACGTGGGGGGCCGGCGACAGCACCTGCGGGATCACATCGCCGGCGCGCAGGACGATCACCTCCTCCCCCACCCGAATGTCCTTGCGGGCGAGATCCTCCTCGTTGTGCAGCGTGGCGAGCTTGATGGTCACGCCGGCCACGTGGACCGGCTCGAGCATCGCGTACGGGTGCAGGTCGCCGAACTTGCCGGGATTCCACCCGATCTGCTCCAGGCGGGTGACCGCGGTGGTGGGCGGGAACTTCCACGCGATCGCCCAGCGCGGGTCGCGACCGACGACCCCGAGCCGTCGTTGCAGCTCGAATTGGTTGACCTTGACGACCACGCCGTCGATCTCGAACTCCAGCGAGCCACGCCGCTGCTCCCAGAAGCGGCACTGGGCCACCACCTCGTCCTCGGTCTGGAGCCGCTTGACGTCCGGGTGGACCGGGAAGCGGTGCTCGCGCAGCCACTCCAGCGCATCCCAGTGGGAGTCCAGCGAGAGCCCTTGGTTGACGCCGATCGCGTAGCACCAGAGCGACAGGGGGCGCTCGGCGGCCAGCTTGGGGTCGAGCTGGCGGATCGTCCCCGCCGCCGAGTTACGCGGGTTCATGAACGTCGACAGGCCCGCCTCGGCACGCCGCTCGTTGATCGCGGCGAAGTCCGGCAACGATATGTAGACCTCGCCGCGGACCTCGACCAGCGGCGGCGGATCCTCCATGTCCAGGCGCAGCGGAATCGACCCGATCGTGCGCAGGTTGTGGGTGACGTCCTCACCGATCTCGCCATTGCCGCGGGTCGCCCCCCGCTCGAACACCCCGTCGCGGTAGATCAGGGAAATCGCCAGGCCGTCGATCTTCGGCTCGGCCACGAACTCGAACTGCGGGTCCTCGATGCCCTCCCGGGCGAGGTGATTGCGCATCCGCTGGATCCACGCCCGCAGCTCCTCCGCCGAGCGGGCGTTGGCCAGCGACAGCATCGGCTCGGGGTGCCTGACCTTGACCAGGTCGCTGACCGGCTCGCCGCCGACGCGCTGGGTGGGTGAATCCGGCGTCAACAGCTCGGGATGATCGGCCTCGAGCGCGCGCAGCTCGTCGATCAGCGCGTCGTACTGGTCATCGCCGATCTCGGGGTCGTCAAGGACGTAATACCGGTAGCCGTGATGCTCGAGCTGGCGGCGCAGCTCGGCGACGCGCTGGACGGGATCCGCGACCGCCTCGGCCTGCTTCCCCGCGGCCTTTTTGCCCGTCGCCTCCTTCCCCGTCACGGCTTGCTTCTCGGTCACGGCTCGCTCCCTGTCACCTCGCTCAAGTCCCCGTCGGTACCCAGCACCGGGATCGAGCTGCCCTCGGCGTCCGCCACGTCGCTCGCAGCGGGGGCGATCAACCGGCCGAGGTCGTACCGCTGCAGCGCGTCCAGCCCGTCGCGGTCGGTGAGATCGAAGTGGATCGGCGTGACCGCGATCATGCCGGCGGCCACGGCCGCGAGATCGGTGCCGGTCTCGTCGCGCTCAAAGCTGGCGTCCCCGTAGATCCGGTACAGACGCCTACCCCCGGCCCCCTCGTCGACCAGCGCGAGCTCGTCGCGATAGATCCTCTTGCCGAGCTTGGCCACCGCCACGCCTCCCGGCGCCGCCCCGGGGACATTGATGTTCAGCAGGGTGCCGGACGGCAGCGGAACGTCCTGCAGCTCGGCGACCAGCCGCGCCGTGAACGTCGCCGCGACCTCGAAGTCAAACCCCGATCCAGCCCGGAAGTCAAGCTCCATCGAACCCGATTGCTGCGACACCGCGATCCCGGGCAGGCCCAGGACGATCGCCTCGAGCGCGGCCGCGACGGTACCCGAGTAGGTGATGTCGTCGCCCAGGTTGGAGCCGTGGTTGATCCCGGCGACCACCAGCTCGGCTTCGAACCCCTCGATCAACCCGAGGCGAGCCAGCCGCACGCAGTCGACCGGTGTCCCATCGGTGGCGTAGCCCACCGTGCCGTCCTCGAAATCGACCTCTTGCACCCAGAGCGGTCGCCGGGTGGTGATCGAGCGGGCCATGGCCGAGCGGTTTCCGTCCGGAGCGATCACCGCCAGCTGCACCGTGGGCAGCTTGACCAGCGCCCGCCGGAGCGCCTGCAGCCCGGCGGCTTCGATCCCGTCGTCGTTGGTGAGCAGAACCCTCACGGCGATGAATGCTATGGCGCGCCGAGGCGGGTAGGAGATTCAACGAGCGGACGCACTACCGCGGCCCGAGGGGTGACGCCTTTCACCGCTCCCGCCGCGGTGCCCCAACACGCACCTGCGCCCCATGTAGGCGGGAAATAGTGCGGTTCAGACATGGGCCGCAACACCGAATCTTCGTGCATTTCCTGGTTCGCTATGGGGCATACGGGGGACAGCGGCGACACCGTCGAAGCCGACCCCGGCCAGATACAGGCCCTGGGGCGGCGCCGTCGGCCCTGCGGCGGAGCGCGGACGGCCCTCGAGCAATTCCTTGAAGCTCTCCAGCGAGCGCTTTCCGCTGCCCACCTCCAGCATCGTGCCCACCAGCACGCGATTCATGTGGCGCAGGAAGGCGTCGGCCTCGATCCAGAACTCCAGCGTCTCACCACCCGCTTCACGCCACTGCGCCCCGATCACGTCCCGGGTGAACCGGACGTGGTCGGTCTCGGTCGGGGTGAAGGCGGTGAAGTCGTGAGTGCCAAGCACCGCGACCGCGCAGGCTCCAAGCGCGTTGAGGTCGAGCGGCTGGGGCCAGTGCAGCGACCGCGACGGGGCAAGGGCGCTCCGCGCCGGCCGGGTGAGCAGGCGATAGCAGTAGACGCGGCTGGTGGCATCCCGCCGGGCGTCAAAGCCCGGCCGCGCCGCCTCGCACTGCAGCACCGCTACGTCGTCTGGCAGCAACGCGTTGAGCGAGGCGATCCGCGCCGGCTCTCCCCCATAGCTCGCCACCTGCCCGCTGGCGTGGACCCCGGCGTCGGTACGCCCGGCCACGGTCAGCGACACCTCGGCACGGCGTAGGGCCACCTGAAGCGCTCGCTCGAGCTCAGCCCGGACGGTGCGCTGGCCCTCCTGGTGGGCCCAGCCGGCAAAGCCGGTGCCGTCGTACTCGATCAGCAGCCGAGAGGTCGGACCGCGGTCGGAGCTGACCGCATCCCCCGACCGCAGCGGGCCTAGACCAGCTCGAACAGGACCATCTCCGTCGAGTCGGACCGCCGCGGGCCGAGCTTGAGGATCCGGGTATAGCCGCCCGGTCGCTCGGTATAGCGGGGAGCGATCTCCTCGAACAGCTTGTAGACGATGAACTTGTCCTGCCCGAGGGCCGACAGCGCCTGACGGCGCGCGTGCAGGTCACCACGCTTGGCCAGTGTGATCAGCTTCTCGACCTCGGGCTTGAGCGCCTTGGCCTTCGCCTCGGTGGTCTGGATCCGCTCGTGATCGATCACCTCTTTACTGAGGTTCATCAACAGCGCCTTGCGGTGCGCGGAGCTGCGACTGAGTTGATATCGCTGACGCTGGTGGCGCATGATGCTCCTTACTCGTCGCGGAGCCCGAGCCCCCGCGCGTGCAGGGTCTCGATCACCTCGTCGATCGACTTCTTGCCGAAGTTGGGGATCGCGTTGAGCTCGCCCTCGGTCTTGGACACGAGATCGCCGACGGTCTGGATGCCCGCCCGCTTGAGGCAGTTGTAGGACCGGACGCCGAGCTCGAGCTCCTCGATCAGGATGTCGTCCATGGCGTTCGGCGGGCGCGAGTTGGAGCCGGCCTGGCCGGCGCCGACGAGGCCGGAATCAAGCGCTCCGGATGCTCCCACGTCGCGCAGTTCCACGACGCGATCGGCATCGGTGAAGATGGCCAGCTGGGAGATCAGGATCTCGGCCGCCTCACGCAGGGCGGCGTGCGGATCGATCGATCCGTCGGTCTCGATGTCGAGGGTCAGCTTGTCGAAGTCGGTCTTCTGCCCGACACGCGCCTGCTCGACGTTGTAGGCCACGCGCCGGACCGGCGAGAAGATCGAGTCGATCGGGATCACGCCGATCGGCTGGTCCGGGGACTTGTTCTCCTCGGCCGGCCGGTAGCCTCGGCCGCGGCCGATGGTCAGGTACACCTCGAGCTTGGTCTTCTTCTCCAGCGTCGCGATGTGCGCGTCCGGGTTGAGGATCTCGACTCCCGACGGCAGGTCGATGTCC
This sequence comes from uncultured Solirubrobacterales bacterium, assembly GCA_963792735.1. GTDB lineage: Bacteria > Actinomycetota > Thermoleophilia > Solirubrobacterales > Solirubrobacteraceae > Palsa-465. The sequence continues at coordinate 735,558 of CAWBXK010000004.1, forward strand.
TTGGCGGTGATGTCACCGGGACCGGTGACCACCAGCGGAGCCTCGATCTCGGTCGCGTCGGAGTGCATCCGGCAGACCACGCCCTTCAGGTTCAGGACGATGTCGGTGACGTCCTCCTTGACGCCGCGAATCGTGGAGAACTCATGCGCGACACCCTCGATCCGCACGCTGGTGACAGCGGCGCCCGCGAGTGAGGACAGCAGCACGCGCCGCAGCGAGTTGCCAAAGGTGTATCCGAACCCCCGATCTAGTGGCTCGATCGTGAACGTGCCGCGCGTGTCATCGGCTGACTCGCTCGAGATTCGGGGGACTTGAAAGTCAAGCATCTCACGTGTCCTAACGTCGTGGGTTCCTGGCCGCCGAGGCGGCTGTTAGCGCCGCGGGAAGCCGTCTGGCCGCGCGACTTTGAAAAAAGCGTCTACTTCGAGTACAGCTCGACGATGAGCTGCTCCTGCACCGGCGCAGCGATCTCGCGCCGCTCCGGCTTGCGCAGGACCTTTGCCGTCAGCCCGTCGTGATCCGCCTGCAGCCAGGCCGGCACCTGCCCGGTCAGCTCGGTGGCGTCGCGGATCACCTGGGAGGCCGTCGAACGCGGGTGGATGGCAATCACGTCGCTGTCGCGCAGCTGGTAGCTGGGGATGTTCACCCGGCGCCCGTTCACGGTCCAGTGACCGTGGAGGATCAGCTGCCGCGCCTGGCGGCGCGAGGCCGCGAAGCCGAGCCGCACGAGAACGTTGTCAAAGCGGCATTCGAGCATCCGCAGGAGGTTCTCGCCCGTCACGCCCTGCTGACGCGAGGCCTTCTGGTAATAAATCCGGAACTGCTTCTCCAGCACGCCGTAATAGCGCTTGGCCTTCTGCTTCTCCCGCAGCTGGACGCGATACTCGCTCTGCTTCTGACGGCCGCGACCGTGGTCGCCGGGTGGATAGGAGCGTCGCTCGACGCCGCATTTGTCGGTCAGGCAGCGCTCGCCCTTGAGGAACAGCTTCTGTCCTTCGCGACGGCACTGCTTGCACTGTGCACCGGTGTCTCGAGCCATGACTAGACGCGCCTGCGCTTTCGGGGTCGGCACCCGTTGTGGGCCTGGGGAGTGACGTCCTTGACGCCGGTCACTTCGAGCCCCGCCGCCTGCAGGGAGCGAATCGCGGTCTCACGACCCGATCCAGGACCCTTGACGAAGACCTCGACCTTCTGCAGACCATGCTCGATGCCCTTGCGAGCCGCTGCGTCGGCGGTCACCTGCGCGGCGAACGGGGTCGACTTACGAGAGCCCTTGAAGCCCGCGCCACCGGCCGACTCCCACGCGATCACATTGCCGCCACGGTCGGTCAGCGACACGATCGTGTTGTTGAACGAGGTCTTGATGTGGGCCTGTCCAACCGGGATGTTCTTGCGAACCCGGCGACGGCCGCGCTGAGGTCTCCTCGGGGCTGGGCTCACTTCTTGGCTGCCTTCTTCTTGCCGGCGACCTGCATCCGCTTGGGACCCTTGCGGGTGCGCGCGTTGGTCTTGGTGTTCTGCCCGCGCACGGGCAGACCGCGACGGTGGCGCAGGCCGCGGTAGCAGCCGATCTCCTGCAGGCGCTTGATGTTCTGGGAGCGCTCGCGGCGGAGGTCGCCCTCCACGGTGAGGTCGCCGTCGATCAGCTCGCGCAGCTGCACGACCTCGTCCTCGGTGAGATCGCGGACCTTGCGATCGGGCTCGATCCCGACCTTGGCCAGCAGCTCATTCGAGGTCGAACGTCCGATCCCGTAGATATATGTGAGGCCGATCTCGACCCGCTTGTTGAGAGGGATGTTGATCCCGGAGATTCGCGCCATTTCTCCTAGCCCTGTCGCTGCTTGTGACGTGGATTCGAGCAGATCACGAGCACCCGCCCGTTACGGCGGATGATCTTGCACTTCTCACACATCGGTTTGACCGACGGTCGTACTTTCACGCTCGCTTCGCTCTCTCTATCGAGAAAATATTTTCGGTGATCCCTACGGTGAGGCTCTGGAGACCGGTACGGTCGCCGCTACCTCACCGAGGAGCGCGCGCGGCGCGAAAAGCTCGCGCTGTAGGCGCAGCGGAATGATGTTAGCAGGGCAAATTTCCTGGCGGAAATTCGCCAATCAGGCGGCGGCGCGGCCGTTATCGGCCTCGTGCCAGGGGGTGAGAATCCGCGGTCCCTCGGCCGTCACGGCGATCGTGAACTCGAAGTGCGCGGCCAGCGATCCGTCCTGGGAGAAGATCGACCAGTGGTCCTCGCCGACCCGCACTCCGTGGCGCCCGGCGGTCACCATCGGCTCGACGGCCAGCACCATTCCCTCTTCCAGCACCACGCCGCTATGGGCGGGCCCGTAGTTGGGGATCTGCGGCTCCTCGTGCATCTCCCGGCCGATGCCGTGGCCGACCAGCGAGCGCACCACCGACAGCCCGGCCGTCTCGACGTGCTCCTGGATCGCGTGCGAGACGTCGCCGAGGCGGTTGCCGGCCCGGCATTGCGGCACCGCCACGAGCAGCGACTCCTCGGTGGTCTTGAGCAGCTTGTGGGCGATCGGCGTGATCGGGCCGACCGGGAAGGTGCGAGCGGCGTCGGCGACCCAGCCGTCGAGTACGACGCCGATGTCGACGGACAGGATGTCGCCGCGACCGAGGCGATACGGGCCCGGGATCCCGTGCACGATCATCGAGTTGGGCGAGGCGCAGATCGAGCCCGGGAAACCGCGGTAGCCCTTGAACGCCGGCTCGGCGCCCTGGGAGCGGATGAACTTCTCCGCGGCGGCGTCGAGATCCTTGGTGGTGACGCCGGGGCGGATCTTGCCGGCGAGCAGATTCATCGTGCGGACCAGGATCACCCCTGCCGCCGCCATCCGGTCGATCTCCTCGGGGCTCTTCTTGATGATCATCAGACGTTCTCCTCGAGCCGGAGCGTGGCGATCACCGCGCGGATATGGTCGTGCACGTCCGAGGCGGGGCGGGTGCCGTCGATCCGGCGCATCAGGCCCTGGTCGTCGTAGTACTCGACCAGGGGCTCGGTCTGCTCGTGATAGACACGCAACCGGTTCTCGATCACGTCGGGCTGATCGTCGTCGCGCTGGACCAGCCGCGAGCCGTCCTGGTCGCAGACACCCTCGTGCTTGGGCGGGTCGAACTCGACGTGGTAGTTGTGCCCCGATTTCACGCACATCCGGCGGCCCGAGAGGCGGCGGACCACCTCATCGTCGGGCACGGCGATCAGCAGCGCCGCGGTCACCCGGCGGCCGAGCTCGGCCAGCTGCTGATCCAGCGCCTTGGCCTGATCGATGGTCCGCGGAAAGCCATCGAGGATGAAGCCGTCCTGGGCATCGTCCTGCTGCAGACGCTCCGCCGCCATCGCCACGATCAGCTCGTCGGGCACCAGCTCACCGGCGTCCATGTACTCCTTGGCCTTGGTTCCGAGCTCGGTCTGGTCCTTGACGTTGGCGCGCAGCATGTCGCCCGTGGCGATATAGGGCAGCTGAAAATCACCCTGCAGGCGATCAGCCTGGGTTCCCTTGCCGGCTCCGGGCGGGCCGAACAGGATCAGATTCAGCTCGGGCACGGCAACACTGTATCGCTCGTGTCGTGATTCAGTCTGAGAGAAGGTATGCCCCGCCCAGGCTCAATCACCCCGTCGCAGGGTGTCGCCGTCGCCCCACGCGTCGCGCCTCCACGCGTCGCGCCTGCCTATTTCAAAAAGCCCTCGTAATTACGCATCATCAGCTGCGCCTCGAGCTGCTTCATGGTGTCCAGCGCGACGCCGATGACGATCAGGATCGAGGTGCCGCCGAAGAAGAAGTTGGCGTTGGTCTGATTGATCAGGACCGTCGGCAGGGCCGCGATTGCGGCCAGGAATAACGCCCCCGGAAACGTCAGGCGCGCGAGGATGCGGTCGAGGAACTCGGCCGTGGGCCGACCTGGTCGCACCCCCGGAATGAAGCCACCGTATTTCTTCAGGTTGTCGGCCTGGTCGACGGGGTTGAAGGTGACCGCCGTATAGAAGTAGGTGAACAAGATGATCAGGATGCTCTCGCCGGCCACGTAGTGCCAGCCCTGGGGGCTGAAGAAGTTGGCCAGATCGGTGCCGAAGCCGGTGCGGTTCTGGCCGATCAGCTGGCCCAGTGTGGGCGGGATCGCCATCACGCTGGCGGCGAAGATGACCGGGATCACGCCGGCCATGTTGACCCGCAGCGGCAGGTAGGTCTGGCCGCCCTGGGTCATTCGCCGCCCGATCACGCGCTTGGCGTACTGCACCGGGATCCGCCGCTGCCCCTCCTGCACGAACACCACCGCGGCGACCACGCCGATCGCGATGAACGGCATGATCACCTTGAAGACCTGATCGGGGTTGGTCCACCATGACTGCACGCCGCTGGGGATCCGCGAGACGATGCTGGCGAAGATCAGCAGCGAGATCCCGTTGCCGATCCCCCGCTGGGTGATCAGCTCGCCCATCCACATCAGCAGCACCGTGCCGGCGGTCAGCGAGATCACGATCAGGAACACCTTGAACAGCGTGAAGTCGCTGATCAGCGTGGTGCCGGCCTGCTTCTCGAAGCTGCGGAACAGGAACACGTAGCCGATCGACTGGGCGAAGGCCAGGCCGACGGTGAGATACCGCGTGTACTGGGTGATCCGTGCCTGGCCAACCTCGCCCTCCTTGGACAGCTTCTCGAGCGAGGGCACCACCACCTGCAGCAGCTGCAGGATGATCGAGGCCGTGATGTAGGGCATGATCCCCAGCGCGAAGATCGCGATCCGGCCCAGACCGCCGCCGGAGAACAGGTTCAGCAGACCGAAGATGCCGCTGCCACCGAGGCTCTTCTGGATCTGTGCCGCCGCCGCCGAGCTGATCCCCGGGGCGGGAATGTGAGTGCCGAAGCGATAGAGCAGCAGGATCCCGGCGGTGAACAGGACCTTGTTGCGGATCTCGCCGACCCTGAACGCCCCTAGGATCGTGGCGATCATCAGGACTCAGCTTTCGATCAGCTGACAGGTCCCGCCGGCGGCTTCGATCTGCTCGCGGGCGGACTGGCTGAAACCATGGGCGTGAACCGTGAGCGCCTTGGAGATCTCGCCCTTGGCGAGGATCTTGACCGGAATGCCCTTGCGGTTGGCCAGGCCCTTGCTGTGAAGCGCGTCGAGCGTTACGGCGTCGCCGGCGTCGAAGCGAGCCTCCAGGTCCAGCAGGTTGACCGGCTGGGTATGCGTCCGGAACGGCTCGAACGGCATCGACTTCTTCATGTGCGGGCCGCGCAGCTTGCGCATCCGCATGTGGATCGGGTTCTGGCCACCCTCGAAGTTGGCCCGGGACTTGGCACCCGAACGTGAGCCGTAGCCCTTCTGGCCGCGGCCCGAGGTCTTGCCCGTACCCGAGCCTTCGCCGCGGCCGACGCGCTTGCGCGGGCGGCGCGATCCCGGGGCGGGCTTGAGGTTGTGCAGGCCGATGCGCTCGGCGCCGGGACGTTCCTCGTCGGTCACGCTCATCGCGCTTTCACTTCTACGAGATGGCGGACCTTGTGCAGCATGCCCCGGGCCTGCGGCGAGTCGGACACCTCGACGGTGTGACCGATGCGGCGCAGACCGAGCGACCGCAGCGTGGCAAGCTGGCTCTTGTCGGCCCCGTTGCGCGACTTGCGCTGGGTGACCCGGAAGCCGCTCATGACATCTCCGCGGCGGCGGGCTCGGCATCGGCGGCACCGTCGGCGGTTTCGCTGGTCAGCCCGAGCACCTGATTGATCGTCAGCCCGCGCAGCTCCGCGACCTCGTCGGGAGTCCGCAGTGACTCCAGGCCGGCCATCGTCGCCTTGACCAGGTTGATGGGGTTCTGGGAACCGAGGCTCTTGGAGAGGATGTCGTGGATCCCGGCCAGCTCGAGCACCGCGCGGACGCCGCCGCCGGCGATCACGCCGGTACCGGGCGAGGCCGGCTTGAGGAACACGCGGCCGGCGCCGAAGATGCCCATCGTCTGGTGGGTGATCGTGGAGCCGTGCTTGGGCACCCGGTACAGGTTCTTCTTGGCCCGCTCGACGCCCTTCTGGATCGCCACCGGGACCTCGTTGGCCTTCCCGTAGCCGATGCCCACGACGTCACGCTCGTCTCCGACCACGACCAGAGCGGTGAACGAGAAGCGGCGTCCGCCCTTGACGACCTTGGCGACGCGGTTGATCTCGACGACGCGCTCCTGGAGATCCAGGCCGGCGGCGGAAACTGTTCTATCTCGGGCCATCAGGTCAGAGTAGCGGGGTCTAGAACTCGAGCCCGGCTTCGCGGGCACCGTCGGCGAGGGCCTTGACCCGGCCGTGGTACTGATAGCCGCCGCGATCGAACACCGCGCGCTGGACGCCGGCGGTCTGGGCGCGCTGCGCCAGCAGCGTCCCGACGCGCCGAGCCTGGTCGGCTCCGGTCAGGTCGCGAAGCTCGGCTTCGGTCCAGTTGACGGCGGTCAGGGTGCGGCCGGCGTCGTCGTCGATCAGCTGCGCGGAGATGCCACGGTTGGAGCGGAACACGGAGATCCGCGGGCGCTCGGCCGTGCCCTGGATCTTGGCCCGCACCCGCCGGCGACGCTTGAGCCGGCGCTGCGGCTTGGTCATCACGGTCATAGTGTTGTCTTCTCCCCGCGATGTTCGCCGCCAGGCGAACTCGCAACCGAAGACGAAGTCTTCGCCGTCATGCTCGCTTACCGACCTTCCGGGCGACGTGCTCGCCCTCGTAACGGATTCCCTTGCCCTTGTAGGGCTCGGGCTTGCGCTGCTTGCGGATGTAGGCGGCGATCTCGCCGACCTGCTGCTTGGAGGCGCCGCGCACGACGATCCGCGTCTGCGTGGGCACCTCGAACTCGATCCCGTCCGGCGCCTTGACCGACACCGGATGGGAGTAGCCGAGCGCCAGCTCGAGGTCACGGCCGCGCAGCTGGGCGCGGTAACCGACCCCCTGGATCTCCAGGCGCTTCTCGAACCCGTCGGTGACGCCCTGGACCATGTTGGCCACCAGCGTCCGCGTCAGCCCGTGCAGCGCGCGATGCTCGCCGCGATCGGTCGGCCGCGTCACCAGCACCTCCTCGCCCACGTGCGTGACCGCGATGTCGCGGTGAATGCGCTCGGAGAGCTCGCCCTTGGGGCCGTTGACGATCACGCGCTCGGGTTCGATCGCGATTGTCACGCCCGCGGGCACGGGAATTGGCTGTCGGCCGATTCGAGACATCGTCTAGATGGTTACCAGACCCGCGCCACGACTTCGCCGCCGACGCCCTGCTGGCGGGCTTCGTGGCCGGTCATGACGCCCTTGGAGGTGGAGATGATGGCCGTGCCCATGCCGCCCTGGATGCGCGGGATGTGGCCGTGGTCGACATATGTCCGCTGACCCGGACGCGAGACGCGCTTCATGCCGGAGATGACCGGCCGGCGCTCGTTGGTGTACTTGAGCGTTATCGTGATCTGCTCACCGGGGCGGCCCGGCACGGGCGGATCGATCTGGTAGGCCTCGATGTAGCCCTGTTCCTTGAGGATCCGCGCCAGCTCGCGTTTGAGCTTGGAGGACGGGATCGCCACATCGTGGTGCTGCGCCTTGGCGGCGTTGCGCAGGCGGGTCAGGAAGTCGGCTACGGGATCGGTCATCGACATGGCGCGTCCCTCACCAGCTTGACTTGGTCATGCCGGGGACATAGCCGTTGTGCGCGAGCTCACGCAGGCAGATCCGGCAGACGCCGAACTTGCGATACACCGCGCGCGCCCGGCCGCACCGCCGGCAGCGGGTGTAACCCCTGGTCTTGTACTTCGGTGTCCGCTGCTGGCGGACTCGCTGGGAAAGCTTTGCCACGTTGCTCCTTCTAAGTCTGGTTTGCGCTCGCCGGGGCCGCCGACTGCGAGCCGGGCCGGCCGTCTCTTGAGAACGGCATGCCCAGCGCCTCGAGCAGGGCGAATGACTCCTCGTCGCTGGCCGCGGTGGTGGTGATGGTTATGTCGAGGCCACGGACCTGATCGATCTCGTCGTAGTCGACCTCGGGGAAGATGATCTGCTCGCGGACTCCGAGCGAGTAGTTGCCGCGACCGTCGAAGGCGCGCGGATTGAGGCCACGGAAGTCCCGGATCCGCGGGATCGCCACCGACATCAGCCGATCCAGGAACTCGTAGGAGCGCTGGCCGCGCAGCGTCACCGCCACACCCACGGGCATGCCCTCACGCACCTTGAATTGCGCTATCGACTTGCGCGCGCGCCGGACGCTCGGCCGCTGGCCGGTGATCGTCGCGAGCTGCTCGGTCGCCGCCTCGAGCACCTTGGAGTCCTGCTTGGCGTCGCCGCAGCCCATGTTGACCGTGACCTTCTCGATCCGCGGCGCCTGCATGACGCTCGAATAGCCGAACCGCTCCACCAGCGACGGCCGGATGTCGTCGAGATATCTGCTCTTGAGTCTTGCTGTGGGCATCTGCTTGCTCTCGTTCCTAGTCCAGTCTCTGACCGCTGCGCTTGGAGACCCGCAGCCGCTTGCCGTCCTGGATGTCGATCTTGACCCGGGTCGGCTTGCCGTCCTTGGGGTCGACCAGCATCACGTTGGAGACGTGGATCGGGCCCTCGCGCTCGATCACGCCACCGGGCTGCTGGCCCGCCGCCGTCTGCGTGGGTCGCTGATGGCGCTTGATGATGTTCAGTCCCTCGACGTAGACGCGCTCCTTCTTGGGGTCGACCCGCAGCACCTTGCCGGTCTTGCCACGGTCCTTGCCGCTGATCACCACCACCTGGTCGTCGCTCCTGATCCGGGCCGGCATGGCTAGAGCACCTCCGGAGCAAGGGAGACAATTCGCATGAAGTTGCGCTCGCGCAACTCGCGCGCCACGGGTCCGAAGATGCGGGTGCCGCGCGGGGCCCCCTGGGCGTCGATCAGCACGGCAGCGTTCTCGTCGAAGGCGATGTAGGTCCCGTCGTCGCGGCCGTAGGACTTCTTGGTGCGCACGACCACGGCGGTCACCACCTCGCCCTTCTTGACCGAGCCCTGCGGGCTGGCCGTCTTCACCGTCGCGGTGATCGTGTCCCCGACGCCGGCGTAGCGGCGGCGGGAGCCACCACGCACGCGGATCACGAGGATCTCCCGCGCCCCGGTGTTGTCGGCGACGCGCAGTCGTGTCTCGTTCTGGATCACTTACTTGGCCCTCTGGACGACTTCGACCAGCCGCCAGCGCTTGGTGGCCGACAGCGGCCGGGCCTCGCGCACGATCACCGTGTCGCCGATGTGGGCATCGTTGCGCTCGTCGTGGGCGTGCAGCGTCCGTGAGGTCCGCACGATCTTGTCGTAGCGGCGATGACGGCGGGCGGTGTCGATCCGCACGGTGATCGTCTTCGCGGCACGGTCGGAAACCACCACGCCCTGACGGACCTTCTGCACGCCGGGGGCCCGCTCGCGGGGCGGCGTGGCGGTGGCGGCGCCATGGCTGGCCTTGGCCTTGGCCTTGGCGCGTCCGGCCCGGCGGTGCTCGGCCTTCTGTCGGCGCTCCGCCACACGCTGCTCCTGGCGCTCCTCCGGGGTGCGCGGTCCGCCGGCCTTCACCTTCGCGGCCTTGGCGGCACGCGCACGACTTCGGCGCTCCTTGGGCGCGAGCACTTCCTGCGGTCCGCCACCATGGGCCCGCGGCGAAGCCGGGGCAGGGGTCGCCGGGGCGGCCTCGGGGGCCGGCGTCGCAGCCGGGTCGGTCGTGTCTGGCGCGTTTGAGTCTGGGTCTTGTTCAGCCATTTCCCTGAGCCTGTCTTAGGTGGGCGTCGATCTCGCGCTGGCGCAGAACGGTCAGCGCGCGGGCTACCTCACGCTTGGCGCGGGCGAGCCCTGATGTGTTGTCCAGCTCGCCGGTGGCATGCTGGAAGCGCAGACCGAACAGATCGCGCCGGGCGTTGCGAAGGTGCTCGTCCAGTTCGCCGTCAGTCAGGTCACGCAGATCCGAAGCGCGCATGTTCACGCGTCCTCTCGTAGTACGAACTTGGTCCGCACGGGAAGCTTGTGGCCGGCCAGGCGCATGGCCTCGCGAGCGAGGTCCTCGGGCACGCCGGCCAGCTCGAACATCACCCGTCCGGGCTTGACCACCGCCACCCAGCCCTCGGGCGAGCCCTTGCCGGAGCCCATGCGAGTCTCAGCGGGCTTCTTGGTGAACGGCTTGTCCGGATACACGTTGATCCAGACCTTCCCACCACGTTTGATCTTGCGGGTCATGGCGATACGAGCCGCCTCGATCTGACGGTTGGTGAGCCAGCCGGCGTCGAGCGCCTTGAGGCCGTACTCGCCGAACTGGACCTTGACCTGCCCGCGCGAGAGCCCGGCACGACGGCCTCGGTGCTGCTTTCGAAACTTGACGCGCTTGGGGGCCAGCATCAGCGACCGCCGCCTCCGGCGCCGCCGCCACTACCGCCGGGGCGCGGACCACGTCCGCTACCGGACCCGCCTGGACCACGACCGCCGCCCGGACCGCCCGGACCACGTCCGCCGCCACGACCACCGGGACCACCGGGACCGCCGCCACGACCGCCGGGACCACCGGGTCCGCCGCCACGACCACCGGGACCACCCGGACCGCCGCCACGACCACCGGCACCACCCGGACCGCCACCGCGACCACCGGGACCGCCACCGCGACCACCGGGACCGCCACCGCGACCACCGGGTCCGCCCCCACGACCACCGCCGCCGGGACCACCCGCGCCGCCGCCGCGCCCGCGTCCGTCCCGGCCGCCGGAGCGCCCATCGCGGCCGCCGCGGTCGGGCGCCTGCGGTGCGGGCTCGTCCATGATCGTGAGGTCGGCGCCGGTGTAGCCCTCGGGCATGATCTCGCCCTTGTTGATCCAGCACTTGACGCCGATCCGGCCGAACGTGGTGCGAGCCTCGTGAAAGCCGTAATCGATATCGGCGCGCAGCGTGTGCAGCGGTACGCGACCGTCGGAGTAGCCCTCGGTACGCGCCATCTCGGCACCGCCCAGGCGGCCTGACACCTGGACCTTGACGCCCTTGGCGCCGGAGCGCATCGCGCTGGTGAGCGCGCGCTTCATGGCCCGCCGGAAGGCGACCCGGTTCTGCAGCTGCTCCGCGATCGACTGCGCGACGAGCCGCGCGTCGAGCTCGGGACGCTTGATCTCAAGGATGTTGACCTTGACCTGCTTGCCGGTGATCCGGTGCAGGTCACGGCGCAGCTGATCGACCTCGGAGCCCGACTTGCCGATCACGATGCCCGGTCGCGCCGTGTGGATGTTGATCTCCACCTCGGTGGCGTTCTTGCGGATCGTGATGTCCGACAGCCCGGCATGCGACAGCCGGCCGATGATGTGCTCACGGATCTGGGTGTCCTCGTGCAGGTAGTCCGCGAAGTGCTTCTCGTTGAACCAGTTGGACTTCCAGTCGTGGATGTAACCGACGCGGATCGATTCGGGATGAACTTTTTGACCCATGTTTGTCTGTCCGTATCGCTAGTTCTTCGGCGTGAGCAAGATCGTCAGGTGGCTGGTGCGCTTGCGGATCTGGGTCGCGCGGCCCATCGCGCGCGGCCGGAACCGCTTGATCGTCGGACCCTCGTCGGCGTGAACCGCCTTGACATACAGGTCCTCGCCAACGAGCTCGTGGTTGTGCTCGGCGTTGGCGACGGCGGACTCGAGCAGTTTGCTCCAGTCACGTGCGATCGCGCGCGGCGTGAGAGCCAGGATAGCTCGCGCTTCCTCGACCGACTTCCCGCGGATGTGGTCGCAGACGAGTCGGGCCTTGCGGGCCGAGGAGCGAACGTACTTGGCGTGCGCGCGTACCACGGGCGGCGGCAGGTCCGGATCACGCCGGGGCCTTCGCCGGGTGGGCGCCGGCGCCGGCGCAGCGCCACGCCGGGGGCGAGCCGGTGGCTTGGAGGTCTGTGCGGGCTCGTCGGCAGCGGGCTCGTCGGCAGCGGGCTCCTCGGCAGCGGGCTCCTCGGCAGCGGCCTCCTCGGCAATCGGCTGCTCGGCAGCGGGCTCCTCGGCTACGGGCTCCTCAGTGGCGGGCTCCTCCGCGGACGGGGTGTCTGCCGCGGCCGGCTCAGCCGCCTTGCGCCGTGAGCGGCGCCGCGGGCGCTTGGGCGCCTCCTCGGGGGCTTGCGCTTCGGGCGCCGGCTCTGCCTCGGCCGGCGGAGCGTCAGCAGCCGGGGCCGTGGCCTCGGCTTCGTCCAGCAGGGGGTCACCCGCGGCTCCGGCGCCGGATACGTCCTCGGGCGGGGTCTCGGGCTCTTCCGGGGCGCTCATCGCCGCTTGCCCGTCCCAGCATGTCCGCGGTACATGCGCGTCGGCGCGAACTCGCCCAGCTTGTGGCCGACCATCGACTCCGAGATGAACACGGGCACGTGCTTGCGGCCGTCGTGGACGGCGATCGTGTGCCCGACCATCTCCGGGAAGATCGTCGACGTGCGTGACCAGGTCCTGATCATGCGCTTCTCGCCCGAGGAGTTCATCGCCTCGATCCGGCCTATCAGCCGCTCCTGCACGAACGGCCCCTTCTTGCTCGAACGGCTCATCGGTTCTTACCCTTACCTCTCCTACGACCGCGCACGATGTACTGGTCGGATTTCTTTCGCTTCTTGCGGGTGCGGTAGCCCAGGGTCGGCACGCCCCAGGGGGTGACCGGATGGCGCCCGGCCGTGGTCGATCCCTCACCGCCGCCGTGGGGGTGATCGACGGGGTTCATCGCGGTGCCGCGGGTCTGCGGCCGCACGCCCATGTGGCGCTTGCGACCCGCCTTGCCGATCTTGACGTTCTGGTGGTCGGAGTTGCCGATCGTGCCGACGGTCGCGCGGCATTCCGCGCGCACCATGCGCATCTCGCCGGAGGGCAGCCGCAGGGTCACGTAATCGCCCTCCTTGGCCAGCAGCTGGACTCCGGTTCCGGCCGAGCGCGCCATCTGACCACCGCGGCCTGGCGTCAGCTCGACGTTGTGCACCACGGTGCCGGGGGGCATGTTGGCCAGCGGCAGGGCATTGCCGACGCGAATGTCGGCACCCGGGCCCGACTGCACCGTGGCCCCCACCCGCAGGCGCTGAGGCGCGAGGATGTAGGCCTTCTCGCCGTCGGCGTAGTGCAGCAGCGCGATGTAGGCCGAGCGATTCGGGTCGTATTCGATGTGCGCCACCTTGGCCGGAATCCCGTCCTTGCGCCGCTTGAAGTCGATCTTGCGGTACAGGCGCTTGGCCCCGCCACCGCGGTGGCGAGAGGTCTTGCGGCCGAGCGCGTTGCGCCCGCCGGACTTCTTCAGGCCCTCGGTCAGCGACTTCTCCGGGGAGGACCGCGTGATCTCGGCGAAGTCCGGATAGGTGACGAATCGCCGTCCGGGCGAGGTTGGCTTGGGTTTGCGAATCGGCATTACTCCGGCGCCTCAAATGCTTGGAAGATCGGGATCGTGTCGCCCTCGCGCACCTGCACGATGGCCTTCTTCCAGTGCCGCGTGCGCCCGGCCGTCTGACCGCGGCGCTTGGGCTTGCTCTTGACCGACGCGGTACGGACCTCCACCACCTTGACGTCGAACAGCTGCTCGACCGCCTGGCGGATCTGGGTCTTGTGGGCCTTGTCGTGCACCCGGAAGGTGTACTTGCCGGTCTCGGCGAGCACGAAGGACTTCTCAGATACCACGGGGCGGATGATCACCTGACTGGAGTCCATCAGTCCTCCTCCTGCTCCGGGGTGCCGCCGGCGCCGTGTCCGGTCGCCCGCGCCACCAGAGCCGGCAGCGCGGCCTCCGAGACCAGCATCGACGCCGCCCCGATCACGTCGGCCACGCCGGCGTCCTCGACCGGCATCACCGCGACGTGGCGCAGATTCCGGAACGACAGTCCGGCCGCCGCTTCGTTTTCGCTCAGCAGCACCAGGGTGCTCTGCGTCGCGGCGGAGGCGTTCCAGCCGGCGAGCAGCTCGACGGCTTGACTGGTCGCGGGCGACTCGAAGCCGGAGGCGTCGAAGACGGCCAGAGACTCGCGCTCAGCGTGCATTGACAGCGCGCTGCGCAGCGCCGCGCGGCGCGCCTTGCGGTTGACCTTGGCGGTATAGCTGCGCGGGGTGGGCCCGAACGCGGCGCCACCACCGGTCCAGATCGGTGAGCGCGAGGAGCCGGCGCGGGCGCGCCCGGTGCCCTTCTGACGCCACGGCTTGGCGCCGCCGCCTGAGACCTCACCGCGCGTCTTGCTCGAGGCTGTCCCGCGCCGCCGGGCGTTGAGCTCGGCGCGCACGGCCTCGTGCACGAGGGGCATGTTGAAGCCCGCCTCGAAGGCGCCTCCGTCCAGCGTGGTCGTGCCCCCTCCGAGCTTCGGTGCGGTCCTAGCCATCGCTGCGCACCTCCACCGTCGCGCCCTTGGGACCGGGGACCGCGCCGCGGACCAGCAGCAGATTGCGCCGCGGCATGATCTCCACGACAGTCAGGCCACGCTGGGTGATCCGCCCGCCGCCCATCCGGCCCGGCCCGCGGATGCCCTTGAACACGCGCGAGGGTGTGGCCGAGGCGCCGATCGACCCCGGCGCGCGGACATTGTGCGAGCCGTGGGACTTGGGCCCACTGGCGAAGTTGTGGCGCTTGATCGTCCCCTGAAAGCCCTTGCCCTTGGACTTTCCCGAGATCTTGACCTGCTGGCCGACCTCGAACGCCTCGACGGTGACGGTCTCGCCGACCAGCAGCTCGGCCGCCTCGTCGCGAAACTCCACCAGGTGACGGTGCGGCGCGGCGTCGGCCTTCTTGAGGTGGCCCAGCTCGGCCCGGGTCAGCGTCTTCTCCTTGCAGGCGCCGAAGGCGAGCTGGACTGCCTCGTAGCCGTCGTTCTCGACCGTGCGGATCGCGGTGACCGGACACGGGCCGGCCTCCAGCACGGTCACGCGCTCGACCCGGCCATCTTCGAGGAACCGCTGGGTCATACCGAGTTTCTTGGCGAGGATCGCGGCCATCGGAGACCTACGAGGCGAGGCGGATCTCGATATCCACGCCGGCCGGGAGATGATCGAGGCGCTGGAGCGAGTCGACCGTTTTCGGTGTCGGCTGATGGATGTCGATCAGTCGCTTGTGGGTACGGATCTCGAAGTGCTCCCGGGAGTCCTTGTCCTTGAACGGTGAGCGGATCACGCAGTACACGTTCTTCTCCGTGGGCAGGGGCACGGGGCCGGAGACGGTCGCGCCGGTGCGCGTGGCCGTCTCGACGATCTCCTTCGCCGCTGTCTCTATCGCCGTGTGGTCGTAGGACTTCAGGCGAATGCGGATCTTGTTTTGAGCGATGGTTGCCACGGTGTTCGTTGCAGCTGCCTGTCTTTTCTCATTGTTGAGGGCGGGCCCCGGGCTTCGAGGCCCGCCCTATGAAGGTCGTATCGGTTGATTTCGGTCCGGGGCCAGGCTCAGAGCCTGCCCCGCGAGTTCGCCGCCAGGCGAACTCGCAATGCAATGAGCTTTTAGCTCATTGCACAACTTCAGTTACGACCCCGGAGCCGACCGTGCGGCCGCCCTCCCGGATCGCGAACCGCAGACCCTGATCCATGGCGATCGGCTGGATCAGCTCGATCTCCATCTGGACGTTGTCGCCGGGCATGACCATCTCCGTGCCCTCGGGCAGGTTGGCCACTCCGGTGACGTCGGTCGTACGGAAATAGAACTGCGGCCGGTAGCCCGTGAAGAACGGCGTGTGACGGCCGCCCTCCTCCTTCTTGAGGACGTAGACCTCGGCCTTGAACTTGGTGTGCGGTGTGATCGAGCCGGGCTTGCACAGCACCTGTCCGCGCTCGATGTCCTCGCGCTTGGTGCCGCGCAGCAGACAACCGACGTTGTCGCCGGCACGGCCCTCGTCGAGGATCTTCTTGAACATCTCGACGCCGGTCACGACCGTCGTGGTGGTCGCACGGATGCCGACGATCTCCACGGTCTCACCGGTCTTGATGATTCCCTGCTCGATGCGTCCGGTCGCCACGGTGCCGCGGCCGGTGATCGAGAACACGTCCTCGACCGGCATCAGGAACGGCTTGTCCAGATCCCGGACGGGCTCGGGGATATAGGTGTCCAGCGCCTCGGCGAGCTCGAGGATCTTGCCCTCGTACTCCTCGTCGCCCTCGAGCGCCTTCAGCGCCGAGCCGACCACGAACGGAATGTCGTCACCGGGGAACTCGTACTCCGACAGAAGATCGCGGATCTCGACCTCGACCAGCTCCAGGAGCTCGGGGTCGTCGACCATGTCCGCCTTGTTGAGGAACACGACGATGTAGGGGACGCCGACCTGGCGGGCGAGCAGGATGTGCTCGCGCGTCTGGGGCATCGCGCCATCGGCCGCGGAGACCACCAGGATCGCGCCGTCCATCTGCGCGGCGCCGGTGATCATGTTCTTCACGTAATCGGCGTGCCCGGGGCAGTCCACGTGGGCGTAGTGCCGATTGGCAGTCTCGTACTCGACGTGCGAGGTCGCGATCGTGATGCCGCGAGCCTTCTCCTCGGGAGCGTTGTCGATCGAATCGAACGACCGCACCTCGGTGCCGTCGCCGAACTTGTCATGGAGCACCTTGGTGATGGCCGCGGTCAGCGTCGTCTTGCCATGGTCGATGTGACCGATGGTCCCGACGTTGACATGGGGCTTGTCGCGCTCGAACTTGGCCTTCGCCACTTTGGTGTCGCTCCTTCTACTTTCAGTGATTACGTTCGTCCCGAGGACGAACCTGTACAGGGTATAAGTTTTCCGTCCGCCGATGCTGCTAGGCCGCGCAGGGGACGGTCGCGGCCTTAGGCCGCCTTCTCCTCGCCCACCACCTTTTCGGCGATGTTGGCGGGCACTTCGTCGTAGCGCTCGAACTGCATCGTGTACGTCGCGCGGCCCTGGGTGTTGGACCGCACGTCGGTCGCGTAGCCGAACATCTCCGCCAGGGGGACGAAGGCGCTGACGACTTGGGCGTTGCCCCGCTGCTCCATCCCGTGCACATGGCCGCGCCGGCGATTGAGGTCGCCGATGACCTCGCCCATGAACTCCTCCGGAGTGACCACTTCGACGGCGAAGATCGGCTCCAGCAGGACCGGCTTGGCCCGTTGCACCGCGCTCTTGAGCGCCAGCGAGCCGGCGACCTTGAACGCGATCTCCGAGGAGTCGGTGTCGTGGTACTTGCCGTCGGTGAGGGTCACGCGCACGTCGACCATCGGGTAGCCCGCGCGCGGGCCGTTCTCGAGCGCCTCTTCGACGCCCTTCTCGACGGCGGGGATGAATTCCGTGGGGATCGAGCCGCCCCTGATCTTGTTGACGAAGTCAAAGCCCTCGCCGGGAGCGGGCTCGACGTTGATGTAGACGATCCCGTACTGGCCCGAGCCGCCGGTCTGGCGCACGAAGCGGCCCTCGACCTTCTCGGCGGTGCCGCGGATGGTCTCCCGGTAGGAGACCTGCGGGCGCCCGACGTTGGCGTCGACCTTGTACTCGCGCAGCATCCGGTCGACCAGCACCTCGAGGTGCAGCTCGCCCATCCCGGAGATCTCGGTCTGGCCGGTCTCCTCGTTGGTGCGGACCTGGAAGGTCGGGTCCTCCTCGGCCAGGCGCGCCAGCGCGGTCGACATCTTCTCCTGGTCGACCTTGGTCTTGGGCTCGATCGCCACCTTGATCACCGGCTCGGGGAACACGATCGTCTCGAGCTTGATCGGGCGGTCGGGCGCGGCCAGCGTGTCGCCCGTGACGACCTGCTTGACCCCGACCGCCGCGGCGATGTCGCCCGCGAAGACCTCGTCGAGCTCCTCACGGTCGTTGGCGTGCATCAGCAGCATCCGGCTGATTCGCTCGGTCTTGCCGGTGTTGACGTTGAGCACCCGGGAGCCGGCGGCGAGCCGGCCCGAGTAGACGCGGAAGTAGGTCAGCTTGCCGACGTAGGGATCGGCCATGATCTTGTGCACCAGCGCCGCGAACGGCTCATCGTCGGACGCCTCACGGTGGGCCGGGCGGCCGCCGTTGTCAGACGACTTGTCGGGCTCCAGGCCCTCGACCGCCGGCACGTCCAGCGGGCTCGGCAGGTAATCGATCACCGCGTCGAGCAGCGGCTGGACGCCCTTGTTCTTGAAGCTCGAGCCGCACAGCACCGGCGTCAGGCGGATCTCCAGCGTGGCCTTGCGGATCGCCTGCTTGAGCCGTGCCGGCGGGATCTCCTGATCCTCCAGGATCATCTCGACCAACCCGTCGTCGTAGTGGGAGACCTCGTCGAGCAGGTGCTCGCGGGCGGCGGCGGCTGGACCGACCAGCTCGTCCGGAATCGGGATGATCTCCTGCTCGAGGCCGAGCTCGTCGTTGTAGACGATCGCGTGGTTCTCCACGAGGTCGACGATTCCACGGAAGTCAGATTCGGCCCCGATCGGCAGCTGGATCGGGACGGGATGGGCCCCGAGGCGATCGACCATCGTCTGCACGCCACGCTCGAAGTCGGCGCCGATCCGATCCATCTTGTTGATGTAGGCGATCCGGGGGACGTGGTACTTGTCGGCCTGGCGCCACACGGTCTCGGACTGCGGCTCGACACCGGCGACCGAGTCGAACAGCGCGATCGCGCCGTCGAGCACCCGCAGGGAACGCTCGACCTCGACGGTGAAGTCCACGTGGCCGGGGGTGTCGATGATGTTGATCCGGTGCCCGTCCCACTCGCAGGTGGTCGCGGCCGAGGTGATCGTGATGCCGCGCTCCTGCTCCTGCTCCATCCAGTCCATCACCGCGGCGCCCTCGTGAACCTCCCCCAACTTATAGGTCCGCCCTGTGTAATAGAGGATGCGCTCAGTCGTCGTCGTCTTACCGGCGTCGATGTGCGCCATGATCCCGATATTGCGAGTCTTCTGAAGGGTGAACTTGCGTGGCATGAGTCAGAGATGTTTGGAACTGGTGGGCGGACGAGTCCGAACTGCCGGCTGCGGTCATGAAAAAGGGCCCAGTGGGCCCGATTACGACGCACCTGTCGGCTACGGGCGAATGCTTATCGGATCGAGGTCTCCATCGCTTGGATTCTCCGCGGTCAGGAGAGAGCACGGATGAACGCGACCCGACCCGAGGCGGAGACCGAATATAGCAGAGCTCAACCGCCCGCAACCCGGGGTTTTGGCCGCCTGATCGGGCGCCGGGACGACCGACCGGGAGGGGGTTTCCGCGCGCTGGAGCTCGCTGTGCTGGTGGGCGGCGGCATCGGCGCCGGGCTGCTCCTGGTGGCCGAATTCATGCCGCTGCTGAACGTGCGCTCGAGCACCGGCCACGGGGTGATCGACACCGTCTCGACGGGGCCTCACGACGCCTACGCCCTGGTCCCGGTGGCCCTGCTCGCAGCCGCGCTCGCGTACGGGCTATGGCGCACGCGCAGTCGCGTGGCGTTGTTCGCGATCGCGCTTCTGGGCGTGCTGGTGCTGCTGATCGCGCTCGTGCGCGACCTCCCCGACGCTCAGGCCACCGGTCTGATCGGCACCGCGGCGACGCATTTCACGCTCGCCAGCTCGACCCCGGCGACGGGGCTGTACCTGGAAACGCTGGGCGCGATCGTGCTGCTGATCACCGCTGTGGGCGGGTTGCTGCTGGCGCCGGCGGGCGCCGAGGCGGGCGGTCGGGCCGGCCCGAGTGCAGACCGCACAAGGTCCGCTTCCTGACCGAATTGGGCCAATCGGGTTTACGGAGCGTCAGAAAGTCACATCTAGTGAAGGCGAGGGTTGTCCTGCCGCAGCCCCCGGTCCCGTGCGGTGGGCGGCCCTCGCGTTTGCTCCTCAGGCCACCCGGTCCCGCGCTTGGTCCTCAGCGCACCCGGCCCATCCGGCGGGCTCGTCTCTCCTCACTCGGACGGCCCGGCCGGGAGCGACTCACGGCGCCGGCGCAGGAACTCGCGTTCGACCTCGTTTTCGGTCAGGCTGGCCGCCTCGTCGTACGCCCGGGCCGCCTGGTCCGGGCGACCCAGGCGTCGCAGCAGGTCGGCGCGCACCGCGTGAAACAGATGATGGCCCGCGAGGTCCAGGTCGGCCAAGATGGCCAGGGCCGCCTCAGGCCCCTCCACTTCGGCCACGGCGACGGCGCGATGGAGGGCCACCACCGGGCTGGCGGTGAGTGACCGAAGCTGGTCGTAGAGCTGGAGGATCTGCCTCCAGTCGGTGTCCGCCGGATCGTCCGCGTCGCTGTGGACGGCATTGATCGCCGCCTGGATCTGGTACGGCCCGGGCCGGTTGGCGCGCAGACATCGCCGGACCAGGGCCTGGCCCTCGTCGATCAGCTCGCGGTCCCAGCGGCGCCGGTCCTGCTCGGCCAGCGGCACCAGAGCGCCGTCCCCGGCGGTCCGGCCGGCGCGACGTGACTCGATCAGCAGCATCAGCGCCAGCAGGCCGATGACCTCCGGCTCATCGGGCATCAGCCGGGACAGCAGGCGTCCGAGCCGCACGGCCTCGGCGCTGAGCTCGCCGCGGCCCAGCCGATCGCCCGAGGTGGATGTGTAGCCCTCGTTGAAGATCAGGTAGACGACGGCCAGCACGGCCCGGATGCGGTCCGGGAGATCGGCCTCGCTGGGGACCCGGAAGGGGATCCGGGCGTCGCGGATCTTGCCCTTGGCTCGGACCAGCCGCTGCGCCATCGTCGGCTCGGGCACCAGGAAGGCCCGCGCGATCTCCGCGGTGGTGAGGCCGCCGAGCAGCCGCAGCGTCAGCGCGACCTGGGCGCTGGTGGCCAGCGCCGGGTGAGCGCAGGTGAAGATCAGCCGTAGCCGATCGTCGCGCACCGGTCCCTCCTCGGATGGTTCGTCGCGGGCGTACAGCAGCGCCGCCTGAGCATGCCGGTCCTCGCGGGACGCCTCCCGGCGGAAGCGGTCGATCGCCCGGTTGCGCGCCGTGGTGATGATCCACCCGGCCGGGCTCGGCGGCACGCCGGTGGCCGGCCACTGCCGGACCGCCGTGGTGAACGCGTCCTGGACCGCTTCCTCGGCCACGTCGATGTCGCCGAAACGGCCGACCAGCGCCGCCACCGCGCGGCCGTAATGCTCGCGGAACACCCGCTCGATGTCTGGCGCATGCGCGGCCGGCACGCCGGTCGTCAGTCGTCGTTGTCGTCCCAGAACGGCCGCACCTCGATGGGGAGCGACGTCGCCCGTGCCTTCTTGCGGGCCCACTCCAGCGCGGCATCGAGGTCGGGCGCCTGGATGATCGTGAAGCCCCCGATGTGCTCCTTGCCCTCGGTGTACGGGCCGTCGGTCATCAGCGTCTCGCCGTGCCGGTCTCGCACCACCGTGGCGGTGCTCGCCGGATGCAGCCCACCGGCGAACACCCAGGCGCCGGCGGCCTTGAGCTCCTGGTTGATCGCGGCCAGGTCGCGCATCACGACGTCAAGGACGTCGGGGGGCGGCGGGGGTCCATCGGGTTGGTAGACGCTGAGCAGGTACTGCGGCATGGCGGGTTCCTCCATGGGGCGGATTGTGGCGGCGAGCGCGTCTTCACGCTCTCGGTTCTCGCTCCTTAAACGAACCGCCCGCGGGCAGATCGACACCTCGCCGGTAAACGCGACCCTGGACCGCCGGAAATGCCGCGCCCCTTGCGGTCCCAGACGTTCCCTCGTGCCCCCAGACGCGCCCTCGTCCCGACACGCCCCCCTGCTCCGGGCGCGAAGGATCGGCTACCAGCGGTAGTGCGCGAAGGCCTTGTTGGCCTGGGCCATGCGGTAGATGTCGTCCTTGCGCTTGAAGGCGTTGCCCTGCTGCTGCTGGGCATCGAGCAGCTCGTTGGCGAGCCGCTGAGACATCGTCTTCTCACGCCGCGCCCGCGCGAACTGCACCAGCCAGCGCACCGCCAGGGTGCGGGAGCGGCGCGAAGGGACCTCGACCGGCACCTGGTAGGTGGCACCGCCGACGCGGCGAGGACGAACCTCGAGCACCGGCGTCAGCGCCTTGACGCCCGCCTCGAGCTGCTCCACGGCGTTCTTGCCGCTGCGCTCGCCGAGGATCGCCAGCGCGTCATAGACGATCTTCTCGGCCACCGATTTCTTGCCGTCCAGCATCACCTTGTTGATGACCTGCTGGACCAGGCGATTGCGGTACACGGGGTCGGCCTCGATCGGCCGAATCTGAGCAGCGGCGCGGCGCGGCACTACTTGGCCTTCACGCCGTACTGCGAACGCGCCTTCTTGCGGTCGCTGACGCCCGCGGCGTCAAGCGTGCCGCGGATCACCTTGTAGCGGAAGCCAGGCAGATCTTTGACGCGGCCACCGCGCACCAGGACCACCGAGTGCTCCTGCAGGTTGTGGCCTTCGCCGGGAATGTAGGCGCCTACCTCCATGCCGTTGGTCAGCCGGACACGCGCGACCTTGCGCAGGGCCGAGTTGGGCTTCTTCGGCGTGGTCGTGTAGACCCGCGTGCAGACGCCGCGACGCTGGGGAGCGGCGACCTTCTTCTTGCGGCCCTTGCCGGACTTCAGGCCCGGGGTGGCAAGCTTCTTCTTCGGCGCCGTGCGCCCTTTTCGGATCAACTGACTGGTGGTCGGCATGCGGTGGCAGAGGCTAGCAGGGGAATCCTCCGGATTCCCTTAAGGGTTGCTTCGCAACCCCTGGGCTTTCCCTAAAAGGTTGCTCCGCAACCCCTGGGCTGGGGGATCCTCCGGATTCCCTCAAGGGTTGCTTCGCAACCCCTGGGCTTTCCCTAAAGGGTTGCTCCGCAACCCCTGGGCTGGGGGATCCTCCGGATTCCCTCAAGGGTTGCTTCGCAACCCCTGGGCTTCCGAGGATCTCCGGACGTCGCCCACCCCAGATCTCTATGCCGGGACCCCCGCCAGGGCCTGGTCCACCTCGACCGGGGTGATGCCGACCGCCTCGGCCACCGGTGCGTAGGTCACCTCGCCGGCGGCGATGTTGACCCCCAGCTTCAGCCCCGGATTGGCGGCCACGGCGCCGTGCACGCCCTCCGAGGCGAGGTGCAGGACATAGGGCATGGTCGCGTTGGTCAGGGCGTAGGTGGAGGTGACCGGAACCGCGCCGGGCATGTTGGTGACGCAGTAGTGGGTGATGCCGTCGACCTCGTAGGTGGGGTCGGTGTGGGTCGTCGGCCGGGAGGTCTCAAAGCACCCGCCCTGATCGATGGAGACGTCGACCAGCACGGCGTGGCGCTTCATCAGCCCGAGCTGCTCCCGCGTGATCACCCGCGGCGCCTTGGCTCCGTGCACCAACACGGCCCCGATCACCAGGTCGGCGCTCGGCAGGCGCTCCTCGATCGACAGCGTCGTGGCGAAGCACGTATCGGCGCGGCCGCCGAAGGCGATGTCGAGCTCGCGCAGCCGGTCGATGTTGCGATCGAACACGTACACCGTCGCCTCCATGCCGAGCGCGATGAAGGCGGCGTTCATGCCGACCACCCCGCCGCCGATCACGATCACGTTGGCGGCGGCAACGCCGGGCACACCGCCGAGCAGGATCCCGCGGCCACCGAGCGGCTTCTCGAGCATGAACGCCCCCGCCTGGGTCGCGATCTTGCCCGCTACCTCTGACATCGGCGCCAGCAGCGGCAGCCGGCCCCGCGCGTCCTCCACGGTCTCATAGGCGATGCAGGTGGCGCCGGACTCCATCAGCCCGCGCGTCAGCGCCTCGTCGGCGGCCAGATGCAGATAGGTGAACAGGGTGTGGCGGGAGGTGAGCCGGCCGACCTCGACCGGCTGCGGCTCCTTGACCTTGACGATCAGGGTGGCTTCGCCGAACACGGCGTCCGCGTCGGGCAGGACCGTGGCGCCCTGCGCGGAATACGCGTCGTCGGAGATCGCCGAGCCCTCGCCGGCGCCGCTCTGCACGAAGACCTCGTGCCCGGCGTCGGCCAGCTCACGGACGCCGGCCGGCGTCAGGGCGACGCGGTACTCATCGGTCTTGACCTCGCTCGGGACCCCGACCTTCATGCCACCAGCTCCCGGCCCCGCAGGGCCAGCCAGAACTCGATCCGGTCACGGGCGCTCCCGAGGTCGCGTCCGGTCAGCTCCTCCACGCGCTTGATCCGGTAGCGCAGCGTGTGGCGGTGGCAGTACAGCCGTCGCGCGGCTCGCTCCCATTGGCCGTTTTCCTCTATGAACGCTTCAAGCGAACGCATCAGCTCACCTCCGTAGTGTCCCTCGCTGGCCTCAATGGGGCCGAGGATCGAGTCACAGAACAACTTCAACGCCTCATCGTCCTGCAGCGACAGCAGCAGCTGGAAGGAACCGAGGTCCTTGTACGTAGCCAACCGCGCGGCCGCGCCCGAGGCTGCCGAGCCGTTGTGCTCGGTGGCGATCCCGAGCCCCAGCGCCTCGACCGCGCACCTCGCCTCGTGAAAGCTGCGGCGCGCCTCGCCCCCCACCACCGGTCGCCCCACACCGACCCGCAGCGCGTTGCCGTGACCTTTGCCGTCGGCTTCGCCGAGGCGTCGCGTGATGCGCCCGGCCAGCCCGAACAGCTCCTCCTCGGCGCTGCCTGGGACCAGCGCGCAGGTCAGCGGCCCCGCCGAGGCCACCAGCCCGGGAGCCGCCTCCTCGCGCAGCGCGATCGTGAGCGCGTCCTCAATCGGGGCCGGCGAACCGCGGCCGTCGTTGGGGCGCTGCACGACGATCGCCGCCACGCGGTCGGGGAGGCCGAACGGCTCCAGGCGCCGCGACAGCTCCGTCCCGCCGAGCTCGCCGCCGAGGATCGCGGCCAGGACATCGCCGGCCAGACGGCGCTCGGTGTCGCCCGCCACCCGCCCGCGCAGGAGCTCGAGCGCGACGATCGTCACCGCCTGGTGGAGCGTCAGGCGATCGAAGTCCGACAGCGGTCCGCTGTCCTTGATCGCCACCAGCCATGCTTCGGGCACGCGCTCGGTGGCGCCGGACCCGTTGCCCGGATTGCCGTCGGCGGCGATCGGCAGCGCGAGGGCCCGGTTGTCCTGCTCGGCGGACGCCGGCAGGAACGCGCGCGCGTCGCGCCGCCGGGCGCGCTGGCGCAGCTCGGCGCTCAGTGCCGTTGCCGTCTCGTCCTCGATCGTGCGGCGGAACGCGCGCCGCACGAGCGGTACCCCACGAGCGTCGAACACCAGGATCGCCGCACCCGTCAGAGTGGCCAGCGTCCCCGCCAGCGCTTCCAGCCCGCGCTCTGAGAGGACGATCCGCTCTAGTCGTTCGTGGGCCGCGATGGCCCGGCGCAGGACGGCGTACTGCTCGTTGACCAGCTGCGTGAAGGCGGCCTCGGTGACGGCGATGAACGGCACCTCGTAGGGCACCTCGAACACCGGGAACTCGCGTTCGGTCGCGGCCTGCACCAGGCCCGCAGGCACCTGCTCGTGGCCGAAGCCGACCCCGAAGCCGAGTCCGGCGAGCTGGTGGTCGGCGAGCCGGGCGACGAATTCGCGCTGCAGCTCGGGGGTCTTCAGCTGCATCCCGGTGGTCAGCAGCAGCTCGCCACCCGACAGCCAGGGGGTGGGGTCGTGCAGCTCGGAGATGTGGACCCAGCGCACCGGCAGATCGATCGCCGCCTCGCCCGCGAGCAGGCGGACGTCGAGCGCCTGCAGCAGTTCACGGACGGTGAGCATCGAGCGCTCCGGCTTGTCTGTGGCCCCGGTCGAGCTAGGCCGTGTGAGCGCGCATTCGCTCGCCGGCCTCGGTGAGCACCGGCCGCAGGATCGCCTCGATCTCCTCGAACTGCGCCGGCCCCGCGATCAGGGGCGGCGAGAGCTGGATCACCGGGTCGCCCCGGTCATCGGCTCGGCAGATCAGCCCACGGCGGAAGAGCTCTCCGCTGAGGAAGCCGCGCAGCAGGATCTCGGATTCCTCGTCGGACCACTGCTCGTCGGTGTCCTGGTCCTTGACCAGCTCGATCGCGTTGAAGTAGCCCGCGCCTCGCACGTCGCCCACGATCGGGATGTCGCGCAGCGATTCCAGCATCTCGCGGAACGGCGCCTCGTTGGCGCGAACGTTCTCCAGCACGCCCTCCCGTTCCATGGCGTCCAGGTTGGCCAGTGCCACCGCGGCGCACACCGGGTGCCCGGCGAAGGTGATGCCGTGCATGAAGCTCTGGTTGCCCTCCATGAACGGCTCTGCGATCCGGTCTGAGACGATCATGGCGCCCATGGGGGCATAGGCGCTGGTCAGGCCCTTGGCGGTGGTGATGATGTCCGGCAGGTAGTCGTAGCGGGTGGCGCCGAACCACTCACCGAGGCGGCCCCAGGCGCAGATCACCTCGTCGGAGATCATGATCACGTCGTATTCGTCACAGATCTCGCGGACGCGCTGGAAGTACCCCTCCGGGGGCGTGAAGCAACCGCCGGCGTTCTGGACCGGCTCGAGGATCACCGCTGACACGGTGTCGGGTCCCTCGAACTCGATCCGGGTGGCAATCGTGTCGGCGAGCTGCTCGGGACTCAGGCCGTGCGGTAGGCGGAACGTGTTGGTGTTGGGGACGTGGCAGCCTCCCGGTGTGAGCGGCTCGAAGGGCTCGCGCAGGGCGGTGATCCCAGTGGCCGACAGGGCCCCCAGGCTGGTCCCGTGGTAGGCGACGTCACGAGCGATCACCTTGGTCTTGTTCGGCTTGCCGGTGAGCTTGTGGTACTGGCGCGCGAGCTTGAGCGCGGACTCCACCGCCTCACTGCCGCCGCTGGTGAAGAAGACCCGGTTCAGATCGCCCGGCGCCAGCGTGGCGACCCGCGCCGCCAGCTCGATCGCCCGCGGATGCGCGTAGGACCAGTTGGTGAAGAAGCCGAGCTCCTTGGCCTGATCGGCTCCGGCCTGCGCGAGATCGGCTCGCCCGTGACCGATGTTGACGCAGAACAGCGACGAGAGGCCATCGAGGTAACGGTTACCGTGCTCGTCGTAGACGTAGCAGCCCTCGCCGCGGGTGATGATCGGGATCTCGTGATCGTCGTCATACCCTGCCATGCGGGTGAAATGCATCCACAGATGGCGACGGCCCAGCTCCTGAAGAGCGCTGCGCTCGGTTCTGACTGCCTCTTCGGTGCTTGCCATTGGGTCCTCTCCTCCGTCGCCGCGGCCGTTTGCCGATTTGTACAAAGGTAGCTGGGCGCGACGGCTAACTCAATTGGACGTGCTGTCCTATTTAGGCCGGTTTCTTGTACGAAGCGTACGAGCAAGTGGCGACCGGGCGCGCGGGATCGGTGATCCATTCGCTCCACGACCCCGGATACAACGCCGCCTCATAGCCGGCGATCTCAAGCGCCAGCACCTCATGCGCAGCGGTCACTCCGGAGCCGCAGTAAGCGCCGACCGCGACGGTGTCGTCGACCCCGAGCTCTCCGAACGCCCGGCGTAGAGCGGATCGGGTCAGGAAACGCCCGGACTCGTCGACGTTGAGCGCCGCGGGCCGGTTCCGCGCTCCGGGAATGTGCCCTGCCACCGGGTCCATCGGCTCAGACTCGCCTCGGAAGCGCTCGGCCGCGCGGGCGTCGAGCAGCACGCCGACCGCCGCCAGGGCGCCAGCGCCGTCGGCATCGAGCACCGCCATCGACCCCGGGCGCGCCTCGAAATCGCCGGCGGGCACGCCCGGCGCGGGGCCAGGCGCCGCGGCCGACGCTCGGGCCACGGGCAAGCCGGCCCGGCGCCACGCCGCGAACCCGCCATCGAGCACCGCCACGGAGGGGTGGCCGAAGTACCGCAGCAGCCACCAGGCCCGCGCCGCCGACAGCGACGGCCCGGCGTCAGACACGACCACGCCACGGCCCATGTCCACGCCCGCTGCCCGCATGCTCGCGGTGAAGTGCTCGGCGGCCGGGAGCGGATGGCGCCCGCCCGGCCCCGGCGCCGCCGCCAGGTCGGCCTCGAGATCGATGAAGATCGCGCCGGGAATGTGACCCTCCATGTACCGGTCGTGACCCGGGCCAGCTCCCAGCTCCCAGCGAACATCGAGCAGCGTGGGCCGCTCGGCGCCTGCCTGCAGCAGCGCTTTGAGCTCGTCGACCGAGACGACCGGCGTCGGCAGGCAGCGCGATCGCATGGCAGGCAGGAGCTGTCCTGACTGCTAACCGGCGGCGAGCGATCCTGCCGCGGCACGGACGGGCGCCGGGGTGAGCCACGCGGCGACCAGCACCAGCACGAAGGCCAGGCATTCGACCATCAACATCAGCGGGTGGCCGGACAGGGGGTCGCCGAACACCACGATCCCTCCGACGATTCCCGAGACGTTGGCGGCCGTTCCCGTGACCGCGATCACCGGCACCGCGTCGCCGTCCTGCAGACCCTTGGCCGAGGCATAGAACGCGGCGACCGACGCGATCACCGCGACCAACGTCCAGGGGCTCGCCAGGGCCAGCACGCCGTGAGAGCCGACCATGCCCGAAATCGCCTTGATCGCGACATCGGAGACCCCGAACAGGATGCCGGCGGCCGCACCGAGCATGAACCCGTGGTGCTCCCGCCGTGCCCCGATCTGCGGCCCCATGATGAGCAGCGTCCCACCCACCAGCAGCCCGGCCTGGAAGGCGATCATGCCCGGTACCGAGAACCGCGAATGGGCGCCGTGGACGGCCGGAAGGCTGAAACCGAGCAGCAGCAGCCCGAACGCGGTCAGTCCGATCCCGAGCCACTGGCGACGAGAGATCTTCATCCCGAACAGGCACTCGGCCATGATCGCCAGTAGCACCACCCCGCCCGCCAGCACGGCCTGCACGACCGACAGCGGTGCCATCGCCATCGCCGCCACATGGAAGATCCACGCGCCGGCGGCGATCAGCATCCCGATCGCGAACAGGCGCGAGCGCATCAGCGAACGAGCGGTGCGCAGCGGTCTGCGCACGTCGACCGCCGGCGCCGCGCATGCGCCGCGGTGCTTGAACAGGAAGCCGATGTTCGTCGTTAGCGCGCAGGCGAGCGCGAGAAGGATGCCGAGGAATGGGCTCATGGTTTGGGGTGCGTGGCGCGAAAGCCGTGAGGTGGAACTCGTCCCTCACCGGCCCTTCGGCAGCCAGGCTTGGCGGCTCGAGCGCGGTCTCGCCTTCGCCCACCACAATGTGGGACGTTGCGTGGGCGCCTCCGCCTGCAGTGACCATACCCTGACGAACGCAAATAAATCCTACGTATGGACCGTCCTCTGCTCTTGGTCGACATCGACGGGGTCATCTCGCTGTTCGGCTTCGACGCCCGCCGGCCGCCCCCGGGGCGGTTCCTGATCGTCGACGGGATCCCCCATCTGCTCTCGGAGACGGCGGCCGGACACCTGCGGCGCCTGGCCGATCCGTTCGAGCTCGTGTGGTGCAGCGGCTGGGAGGAGAAGGCCGATGAGTATCTCCCGTTCGCGCTGGGGCTCCCGGCGGGGCTGCACCATCTCTGCTTCGAGGACGCCTTCCCCGGCGATGCGCGTCACTGGAAGCTGACGGCGATCGACCGCTACGCCGGCCCCCGGCGGCCGCTGGCGTGGATCGACGACGCCCATGACGACAGCTGCCGCGCGTGGTCGGCGGCGCGCTCCGCTCCCACTCTGCTGCTGGCCACCGATCCCGCGGTCGGCCTCACCGACCGCGATGCCGACCGGCTCACCCGGTGGGCGCGGATGCTGTCCGAGCCGCCCGGCTAGTCAAACGAGCCGTGGCGCCCGGACCCGGATCGGAAGCGCTCCAGGCCAGCCCGCACCTCGGCCAGGGAACGGCGGCCGTGAACGAGCTCGTTCGCCAGCGCCTCGGGTTCTTCGAGCCCCTCCTGCTCGAGCAGCGAGGCGCGGTCTTCGCGCAGGCAGGCCTGGGGAAAGCGGGCCAGGTCGCGGGCCAGCGCCTGGGCTGCCGCCAGGCTCTCCCCGGCCGCCACAACGCGGTTGACGAGCCCGATGCGATGCGCCTCGGCGGCTCCCACCGGGCGGCCGGTGAGGATCAGATCCATCGCGTGGCTGCGCCCGATCAGGCGCGGCAGCCTGACCGTGCCGCCGTCGATCAACGGCACCCCCCAGCGGCGACAGAAGACTCCCAACACGGCGTCTGCCTCGGCCACCCTGAGGTCGCACCACAGCGCCAGCTCGAGTCCGCCGGCCACGGCATGACCCGCGATCGCGGCGATCACGGGCTTGGACAGGCGCAAACGCGTGGGACCCATCGGCCCGTCACCGTCGTCTGACACGCGGTTGCCCGCGGTGGTGCCGATCGCCTTGAGGTCCGCCCCGGCGCAGAACACTCCGCCCTCGCCGTGTAGCACCGCGACGGCCGCATCCGGGTCGGCGTCGAAGGCCCGAAAGGCGTCGGCCAGGGCAGCGGCGGTCGGGCCGTCGACGGCGTTGCGTCGCTGCGGCCGGCCGAGCAGGACCGTGGTCACCGGACCTTCCCGCCGAACCGAAACCGCGTCAGTCACCCGCACCCACCGCGCGTCGCACAAAGGTCCTCAGCGCCTGCACGATCTCTGCCTCCTGCGGCGCGCCGTCGCCCACCGGCGAGAGGGGACCGACGAGCGCCTCCCCGCAGCCGCCGACCAGCGCGGCCGCCGTCAACCTGACGTTCTGGGCGGGCAGCTCGCCGGCGTCGATACCCGCCGCCAGCCCGGCCGCGATCAGCTCGGCGTAGCGCTCGCGGTAGGCGAGCCGCTCGGCGTCGACGCGCGGATCGACCGGCTCGGCGATCAGCGCCCAGGCCAGCCGCGGATTGCGCAGCGCGCGCTGGGCAAAGCTCGCCAGCACCGTCTCGAGCCGCTCGGCGGCCGAGGCCTGCGCCGGCATCCTCGCAGCGGCGAGGCGCATCGCGCGCTCCTCGCGCGCGCAGACGGACCGGAACACCTCCACGAACAGGTCCTCCTTGGACGCGAAGTGCCGGTACAGCGTGCCCGCCGCGACGCCGGCGCGGTCGGCGATCGCGATCACCGAAGCGGCGCCGTAGCCGCCCTCTTCGATCAGCGCCCGAGCCGCCGCCAGCAGCCGCTCCCGGGTGCTCGTCGACATCGTCTCCACGGTCACCCCCTGTTGGAGGACGCGCCGGGGTCGTTGAACGGCTCGTCGCGGGCGTGCACGGCGGCCCGGAACCCCTCGCGGGCGGCGAGCTGCTGAAACTCATAGCCCTCGCGGGTATGCCGGGCGACGCCGTCGAACACGGTCCCGAGCACCTGGGCCGCCGGCAACCCCTGAGCGAGCATCGTCTGATTGGTCAGCAGCTTCATCATCTGCAGCTGGTTGAGCGGCATCTGCGCGATCCGCTGCACCAGCGCCTCGGTGCGGGCGCCCAGGGCCTCGGCGGGCGGCGCCTCGATCGCCAGGCCCCAGTCCAGGGCCTCGGTGCCCGACAGGCAGTCGCCGGTGAACAGCAGCCGCTTGGCCCGCTGCGGTCCGAGCCGGTGGACCCACATCGACGTTGTCGGCGAGCCCCACACCCGCGCCGGCGGGTAGCCGATCTTGGCGTCGGCCGCGATCACGAGCAGATCTGAGCACAACGCCATGTCGGTGCCGCCCGCCACGCAGAACCCATGCACCTTGCACACCACCGGCTTGCTGCAGTGAAACAGCGACATGAAGGCGCGAACGTTGCGGCTCATCATCGCGTAGTCGACCATCGGATCCCAGGTCGACTCCGGGTCGTGGTTGGCCATCATCACGCTGGGATCCAGCGGCGATCCGGAGGGCGCCGCGTCGGATCCGCCGGCGCCGAGTGAGCCCTGCCCTTCCGCGCTCTCCACCAGGTCATAGCCGCCGCAGAACCCCTTGCCACGGCCGGCCAGCAGGAGCACGTGCACGGCCGGGTCCAGGTCGGCCCGCTCGACGCAACGCTCGAGCTCGAGGATCAGCTCCCGGTTGATCCCGTTACCGCGCTCGGGCCGGTTCAGGGTCAGGCGCGCGACGTGACCGGCGACGGCGTACTCGACGGCACTCACGCCGTCGCCATCAGGCCGGGAGCGCGCGGTCGATGATGGTCGCGCAATCGACTCCGGCGGGCAACGTGCCGTAGACGCGGCCGCCCTCGCCGCCGAGCCGGGATGCGCAGAACGCGTCGGCCACCGCCGGCGGGCTGTGGCGCACCAGCAGCGAAGCCTGCAGCGCCACGGCGAGATCCTCGACCAGGCGGCGCGCCTCGAACTGGCTCTCGTAGAGGCGGTGCTCCGGGCTCTCGCCCTCGCGCTCGGTGAACAGGGCCTGAACGCGCGCACGCACGCGGGACAGGTGCGAGTCGAGCCTGTGGTCGCCGCCCGCGGCCACCTCGCACTCGGCCAGGAAGGCCGGTAGCCCTTCGGGATCCTTGACGATCGCGCGCAGGACGTCGAGCGCCGCGACATTGCCCGACCCCTCCCAGATCGAGTTGAGCGGTGCGTCACGGTAGAGCAGCGGCATCCCGGACTCCTCCACGAAGCCGTTGCCGCCCAGGCACTCGAGCGCCTCGGCGGCATGCCCGGCCGCTCGTTTGCTCACCCAGTACTTCATGACCGCGGTGCCAAAGCGCCGGAACGGCGCATCGTCCACGTCGTCATAGCTGCGCGCCACCCGCATCGCAGCGGCGGTCGCCGCCTCGGACTCGATCACGAGGTCGGCGAGCACGTTGCGCATCGCGGGTTGGTCGACCAGCAGGGCTCCGAACGCCGACCGGTGACGCGCGTGGTGAAGCGCCTCCAGGGCACCCCGCCGCAGTCCGGTCGTGGATCCGAGCAGGCAATCGAGCCGGGTGTGATTGACCATCCGGATGATCGCGGGCACGCCGCGGCCCTCCTCTCCGATCAGCCGCCCCTCGATCCCCCGGAACTCGACCTCGGATGAGGGCAGCGAGCGCGTCCCGAGCTTGTCCTTGAGCCGCTGGAACTCCATCCCGGGCCCGCGCTCCACCAGCAGGCAGGTGAGGCCGCCCGGGGCCTGGGCCAGCACCAGGAACACGTCACAGGGTGGATAGGAGCAGAACCATTTGTGGCCGTGCACCTCATAGACCCCGTCTCCGACGGGCTCGGCCCGCGTGATGTTGGCGCGGACGTCCGATCCGCCCTGTCGCTCGGTCATCGCCATGCCGGCCAGCGCGCCGCGCTCGTAGTCGGTGCTGGTGAGCCGCGGCTCCCACGCCTCGGCGAGCTCGGGAGCGCTGTCTCGCAGCGCCGGCACGGCGGCGTAGGTCATCGAGACCGGGCACATCACACCGGCATTGGCATTGCTCCAGAGCATGAACATCGCCGCGCGGACCACGTGGGCGCCGGGCCGCGGCTCGCGCCAGGGCAGACCGTGGATGCCCCGGGCGACCGCCCCACCCAGCAGCCAGTGCCACGACGGGTCGAGCTCTACCTCGTCGATCCGGTTGCCGTAGCGGTCGTGGGTCCGCAGCCGCGGCTCGTTGCGCTCGGCGCGCAGGCCGTGCTCGACAGCCTCCAAGCTGCCGGCCACCACGCCCGCCTCGCGCACCCGCTGCTCTCCCCAGCCGCCGCCCTCGCGCTCCAGTGCCTCCCGCAGCGCGAGGTCGGACTCGAACAGGTCCACGGGCGCCAGCCGCGGCGGCTGGTTGAGCACCTCACGCGCCGGATCTGTCAATTCGGTCGTTGCCATCTCGTTCTCCCGTGTGTGCGCGGCCGGTGGTTATGCCGCAGCGTTCATGGTCTGCTCGGCGACCCGGTCGGTGGCGTCGTGCGTGCCTCCCAGCAGCCGCCGCGACAGCTGCGCGCGGCGGAAGAACAGCGGCGCGTCGTGCTCCCAGGTGGCGCCGATCCCGCCGTGTACGTTGATCATGGCCCGCGCGGCGAAGTCCAGGGCACCGCCGGCGGCCGACCGGGCGGCGCTGGCGGCGAGGGCAAACTCGTGCGGTGCCGACTCGAACGCCCACCCGGCGTAGTACTCCAGGCCACGCGCGTTCTCCATCCGGCGCAGGACCTCGGTCAGCTCGTGCTTGACGGCCTGGTAGGAGCCGATCGCCCGCCCGAAGGTGAAGCGCTCCTTGGCGTAGGCCACGCTCACGTCGAGGCAGGTCTGCACGGCACCGACCGACTCGGCGGCGATCAACGCCTGCGCCAGGTACCAGGCGCCCGCGAGCCCTTCGGCGTCAACCGCGAGCCGGCGCCCCGCGGCGCCGGTCAGGGTGACGTGTCCAAGCGAGCGGGTCGCGTCATAGCGAGTGACCGCCTCCACCGACACCCCTTCGGCGGCCGCGTCGACCGCGGCGGCGACCGGCACGCCGGCGGAGTCGGCGCCGACCACGACCAGCAGATCCGCTCCGGGCGCGTCGGGCACGAAGGCCACAGTTCCCTCCAAGGTCACCCGGTCGCCGTCGACGGTCGCCGCCGGTGCAGCGTGTCGGGCGAAGCCGGCGGCCGGCTCGACAGTCCAGCGCTCCTCGCGGTCACCGGGGGGCCGCGCCGCCAGGTAGACGGGGCGAAGCTCGCCGGAGGCGACCCCCGGCAGCGATTGATCGCCGGCGGTGTCGAGGATCGCGCTGGCGGGCAGCAGCCCGAGCAGCGGCACGGAGGCCAGAACCCGCCCGCACTCCTCCGCCACCAGCAGGGCGTCGAACGCGCCGAGCCCAGCCCCGCCGTGAGCTTCGTCGATCAGCAGGCCGGGCCAGCCGGCCTCGACCGCGGTCGGCCACAGGTCGGGCAGCGCGTCCGGTCGCTCGAGCGCGTCGCGGGCGGCCTCGATCGTCTTAAAGCGTGACAGCGCCCCACGGGCGGCCTCACGCAGGAAGACCTGCTCATCGGAGAGAGCGAAGTTCATCGGGTCGCCCCGTCCACTCGTGATGACCCGGCACCGTCTGAGCGACCCGCGGTCACCGCCTGCTTCTCCTTCGCCCGCAGCTCGCTGAACGGCACGCCTTTGTCGAGCCTTGGCTCCGGTGGCAGCCCCAGCACCCGTTCGCCGATCGTGTTGCGCAGGATCTGCTCGGTCCCACCGGCCGATTTCAGCCCCGGCAGGAACGAGATCAGATAGCTCCACTCGCTGTCGGCCTCCAGCGCCTCCGGGCCGACGACGTCGGCGCCGAGGTCGGTCGCTGCGATCGCCGCGTTGACCATCGTCACCTTGGCCAGCCCGGCCTCCGGACCGGGGATCTGTCCGCGGGCCAGCGCGGTCAGCGCGCGGTAGCCGTTGAAGCGCACCGCCAGCAGCTCGGTTATCACCTCGCCGAGGCGGCGACGCGCATCGGCGTCCATCCGCGCGTCCGGATCGTGCGCCAGGGTCTCGGCCAGCCGCGTCGGCGAACCGAACCCCTCCGAGCCGAAGCCGATCGTCAGCCGCTCGTACATGAGCACCGTCAGCGCGGTCCCCCAGCCATTGCCGACGCCGCCGACGACGGCGTCCTCGTCGAGGCGCACATCGTCGAAGAAGACCTCGTTGAACTCGGCCTCGCCGGAGATCTGGCGCAGTCCGCGGACGGTCACCCCGGGAGCGTCCATCGGCACCACGAACATCGTCAGACCCTTGTGCTTGGGGACGTCGGCATCGGTTCGCGCCAGCAGCAGCCCGAACGAGGCGAACTGGGCGTTGGTGGTCCACACCTTCTGACCATTGAGGGTCCAGCTCCCGTCCTCGCCTTGGCGCGCTCGGGTCTGAACCGCCGCCAGGTCGGACCCGGCGCCGGGCTCGGAGAACATCTGGCACCAGACCTCGTCGCCGTGCAGCATCGGCCCGAGATAGCGGCTCTTCTGCTCCTCGGAGCCGTGCGCGATCAGGCACGGGCCGAGCATCCCGATCCCGATCACGTCGAGGACGCCCGGAACCTGCGCGCGCGAGATCTCCTGGTTGACCATCACCTGCTCGATCGGGCCCAGCCCGCGGCCTCCGACCTCGGCCGGCCAGGTCACGGCGGCCAGGCCCGCTTCCGCGAGCCGGCGCTGCCAGGCCCGGCGAGCGTCGATGTAGGCGGTGTCCTCGTAGGAGCCGGAGCGCGGTGGCGCCTGGGCCTTGTTCGCCTCCAGCCACGATCGCGCCTCGGCGCGATATGTGGCCTGCTCGGGCGTGTCGTTCAAGTCCACCGTCGCCTCCTCGATCGCCTCTGTGAATCCAGATTCACGATCTTAGCGGGGCTGACGGCCGACGTGGACTCCGGTTAGCGCAGACGGCGCCGGCCACCCCGGCGGCGGTCCAGGCGCTTCACCGGACGCCGGGCCGGGGCCCGGGTCGGGGGCGACCCGGCGGGCCGCCGTGGGCGCCCTCCCTCCGGCTCGGCGGCGGCGGGCTGGCGCGAGCGATCCTCACGTGTGCGCCAGCGGTCCTCACTCAGCCCGACCTCGAGGAAGATCAGGCTGAGCACCGAGATCAGTCCGAGCCCGACCAGCACGATCGCCAGCAGCGGGCCCACCCCACCGGTTATGAGCGCCGCGCACAGCACCCCGGCGGCGATCAGCGCACCGGCGCCCCCGTACGCGAGCGAGCGCGAACGCCGCGTCACCCGGCGCCGGCCCTCACCGGCGGCTCGGCGTCAGGCCGGGGCATAGGGATCGTAGGTGCCGAACGACCACAGGTTGCCCTCTCCTCGGAGTACTGGCCGAGCATCACCACGCCGGCGCCGAGCGACAGCTCGGCGTGGCCGATGGTGCCGTCAGGGGCGCGGTGCACGGACTTCTCCTCGGCGCCGAAGGCGCGCTTGAGGAACTCCACCGCGGCGTTGGCATCGCGATAGCGAACGGCCGGGAAGATGTTGGGGTGAAGCTCGTCGGGCATGGTCTGGTCCTCTCGGATCGATGGGTCAGCGCGGGCCTGAAGCTAACCGCGGCGATCGGGAGTGTCTTGAAGAAATGAGAGCAGGAGTCCGACCCGGCTACGCTGCGGGCCCACAGCCATCCCCGACGACCCCTCCGTGCGGAATCATCCGCGCCACGAAGTCGGTCGGCGTGGTCCCGGCGAAGTCCTGAAGCTCGCGAGTGAGATGCGACTGGTCGGAGTAGCCCGCGTCGTAGGCGATCTCGCTCCATTGCGCCGGCAACGCCGCCCGGTGGTGCTGATAGCCGACGAGATCACGATCGAGCAGGCCCGCCAGGCGTCGATCTGGCGAGCAACACGCCCGCGTCCAGGCCCCGAGCTCGTGCTCGTGCCGGGACAGCCGCGCGTGCCGCTCGCTGCGGAAACCCGAAGGTCCCCGCGAAGGGAAAGTCTTCCCCGATGACGCCAATTGCTAGTCCTCGGAGGAGTCTCCGTTCCCCGACGGAAGGTCGAGGTCGGCGAGCTCCTCGGCGAAGCCCAGCGACGGCGACCCACTCGAGATGTTCTCGAGATCCGACAGGTCAGGCTCGATGCCGCCGCCGAATCCGGTCAGGGACTCGCCGTCGGTGAGGCCGAGCTCTGCCGCGAGGTCGTCATGGTCGAGCAGCCCGACCTCGTCGATCCCTCGCGGGAGCGGCTCGGAGGGCTCGATCTCGATCCGCCGGTAGCGCTTCAGTCCGGTGGCGGCCGGGATCAGCTTGCCGATGATGACGTTCTCCTTGAGGCCGTTGAGCCGGTCGATCTTGCCCTCCAGAGCGGCGTCGGTGAGCACCTTGGTGGTCTCCTGGAAGGAGGCCGCCGACAGGAACGAATCGGTGTTCAGCGACGCCTTGGTGATCCCGAGGATGATCTCCTCGGCCTGAGCCGGCTCGCCGCCGGCGTCGATCACGGCCTGGTTGGTGCGGGCGTACTCCTGGCGGTCGACGAACTGGCCCGGGAGCAGCTCGGTGTCGCCCTTCTGGTCGACGCGGACCTTCTTCATCATCTGGCGCACGATCAGCTCGATGTGCTTGTCGTTGATGTCGACGCCCTGGGACTTGTAGACCTCCTGGACCTCACGCACGAGGTACAGCTCGGTCTCGGTCCGGTTGCGGATGGCCAGCAGCTCGTGGGGGTACAGAGATCCCTCGTTGAGCTGCGTGCCGGGCTCGATCGCCTGGCCCTCCTCGACGTAGAGCAGGGTCCGCCGCGGGAACGTGTAACGGTGCTCCTCACCGGCGTCGTCGGTGATCACAACCGTGATCGACTTGTCGGTGTCCTCGATCGAGACCTTGCCTCCGACCTCGGAGATCTTCGCCAGGCCCTTCGGCTTGCGGGCCTCGAACAGCTCCACCACGCGCGGCAGGCCGTGCGTGATGTCGGCGCCCGCGACGCCGCCGGTGTGGAAGGTCCGCATGGTCAGCTGGGTCCCGGGCTCCCCGATCGACTGGGCGGCGATGATTCCCACCGCGTCGCCGATCTGCGCCAGCTTGCCGGTTGCCATCGACCGGCCGTAGCAGGCCTGGCAGACGCCGGTGGGCGCCTCGCACTTGAGCACCGAGCGAACCGGCACCGTGATCACGGTCCCGTTGGCGGTCTCGTCCTGCCACGTCTCGACCAGGTCGGCCAGCTCGGCGCGATCGATCTCCTTGCCCTGCTCGACGATCACCCGGCCCCGCTTGGTCTTGATGTCCTGCGCCGCGACGCGTCCGATCAGGTCGGTGTTGACCTCGCCGTTGGGACGCAGCTTGCGGGTCTCAGGGTTGATCTCGAGCTGGGACACCGGGCTCTCGATGAACTGGTCGGTGCCACAGTCGTCACCGCGGATGATCACGTCCTGGGCAACGTCGACCAGACGCCGGGTCAGATAGCCCGAGTCGGCCGTGCGCAGCGCCGTGTCCGCGAGACCCTTGCGGGCACCGTGGGTGGAGATGAAGTACTCGAGCACCGTCAGGCCCTCCATGAAGTTGGCCTTGATCGGGCGCTCGATGATCTCCCCCTTCGGGTTGGCCATCAGGCCTCGCATGCCGGCGAGCTGCCGGATCTGCGAGAACGAACCGCGGGCGCCGGAGTTGGCCATCATGAAGATGGGATTGAGCTCGTCGAGATGCGCGAACAGCGCCTCGCCGACCTCGTTGGTCGCCCTGTCCCACAGCCCGGTGACCGCCTCGTGACGTTCCTCCTGGGTGAGCTCGCCATCCTCGTACTGACCTTCGACGGTCGCCAGCTCATCCTCGTAGCGGCTGAGGATCTCGGTCTTGGTCGGCGGCGTCTGGACGTCGTTCTTGGAGATCGTCACGCCCGACTGAGTGGCGTAGTGGAAGCCGATGTCCTTGAACGCATCGAGCACCTGGGAGATGGACGCCGCCCCGTAACGCTGCACGAGGTCGTCGACCAGCTTGGTGGTGTCCTTCTTCTTCATCGAGCGGTTGATGAACTCGTAGGTGCTGGGGTCGAACTGATCCCCCATCGCCTCGACCAGCGCGCGCTCGATCTTGTCGTTGTAGATGATCCGGCCGACCGTGGTCAGCAGGTGGCCACCCTCGCGACCCAGCGGCCGGAACTCGGCCAGCTCATGGAGCTTGGTCACGCCGTGCTCGTAGGACCACTCCGCCTCCTGCGCGGTGCGGTACACGTGCGGGCGAGGCTTCTCCGTGGCCGGGTCGATCTTCTCCAGCTCGGCGCCCTCCGGACCGTAGGTCAGGTAGTAGGCCCCCAGGACCATGTCGTGCGTCGGCGTCGCCAGCGGCGCGCCGTGGGCGGGCGAGAGGATGTTGTTGGCCGACAGCATCAGGATCCGGGCCTCGGCCTGGGCCTCGGCCGAGAGCGGCAGATGGACCGCCATCTGGTCGCCGTCGAAGTCGGCGTTGAATGCGTGGCAGACGAGCGGGTGGACCTGGATCGCCTTGCCCTCGACCAGCACCGGCTCGAACGCCTGGATGCCGAGGCGATGCAGCGTCGGCGCGCGGTTGAGCAGCACCGGGTGCTCATGGATGACCTCTTCGAGGACGTCCCACACCTCGGGGATCATCGAGTCGACCATCTTCTTGGCCGCCTTGATGTTCTGCGCCGACTTGCGCTCGACCAGCCGGGCCATGATGAACGGCTTGAACAGCTCGAGCGCCATCAGCTTCGGCAGCCCGCACTGGTGCAGGCGCAGCGACGGACCGGACACGATCACCGATCGGCCCGAGTAGTCCACGCGCTTGCCGAGGAGGTTCTGGCGGAAGCGGCCCTGCTTGCCCTTGAGCATGTCGCTCAGCGACTTCAGCGGCCGGTTGCCGGGGCCCGTGACCGGACGCCCGCGACGGCCGTTGTCAAACAGCGCGTCGACCGACTCCTGGAGCATCCGCTTCTCGTTGTTGACGATGATCTCGGGCGCGCCGAGGTCGAGCAGCCGCTTGAGGCGGTTGTTGCGGTTGATGACCCGGCGGTAGAGGTCGTTGAGGTCCGAGGTGGCGAAGCGGCCACCGTCGAGCTGCACCATCGGGCGCAGCTCCGGCGGGATCACCGGCACGGCCTCCAGCACCATCATCTCGGGCCGGTTGCCCGAGGAGAGGAAGGCGGAGACGACCTTCAGGCGCTTGACCGCGCGGGCCTGCTT
Source organism: uncultured Solirubrobacterales bacterium (assembly GCA_963792735.1). GTDB lineage: Bacteria > Actinomycetota > Thermoleophilia > Solirubrobacterales > Solirubrobacteraceae > Palsa-465. The sequence continues at coordinate 775,653 of CAWBXK010000004.1, forward strand.
CTGGCCCTTGGCCGTCTTGACCTGCTCCTGCAGGTCCTCGGACTCGGCCTCGAGGTCGACCTGCTGGAGCAGGTCACGGACCGCCTCGGCGCCCATGCCGCCGCGGAAGTACTCGCCGAAGCCGTACGCCGAGCCGAACCGGTCCCGCAGCTCGCGGAAGGTCGTCTCGTCGTTGACGACGTCCTTGGGCTTCATCGTCTTGAACAGCTCCCACACCTGACGCATGCGCTCGGCCGCGTCCTCGATGTAGGCCTCGGTGTCGTCGATGTCGGCCTGGAAGGTCTTGCGGAGCTCCTTGAGCATCTTCTCGCGCTCGTCGTCGGAGAGCTTGGCGACGTTGATCTCCAGCGTCTCGGCCCACAGGTGGTCCTCGTCGGAGAAGTCGCGGCCGGTCTTGGCGGAGTTCAGGAACTCCTCGCGGCGCGCCAGCGACTCCTTGAGCTCGAGGACGCGCTCCTCCTTCTCGGCGGCGTAGCCGTCGAGGACCTTGTTGACCTCGCCCTCGAGCGATTCCACGTCACGCCCGCGAGCCTCGTCGTCGACCCACGTCACCATCGACGCGGCGAAGTAGAGGACCTTCTCGAGCTCCTTGGGAGCCATGTCAAGCAGGTAGCCGATCCGGCTGGGAACGCCCTTGAAGAACCAGATGTGCGAGACCGGGGCGGCCAGGTCGATGTGCCCCATGCGCTCGCGGCGCACCTTGGAGCGTGTGACCTCGACGCCGCAGCGCTCGCACACGATGCCCTTGTAGCGGACGCGCTTGTACTTACCGCAGTAGCACTCCCAGTCCTTGGTCGGACCGAAGATGCGCTCGCAGAACAGGCCGTCCTTCTCGGGCTTGAGCGTGCGGTAGTTGATGGTCTCGGGCTTGGTGACCTCGCCCGAGCTCCACGAGCGAATCTGCTTGGAAGAGGCGAGACCGATCTCGATGGCGTCAAAGTTATTTATGTCGATCAAAGGAATTCTTTCTCTTGAAAACTTGTGTCGGTGCCAGCGGGGGAATCGGCCCCTAGGCCGTTTCCCCGTCCTCTGCCAGTTCGGTCACGCCCTCCGCATCGCCGGCTTCGATGTCGGCCTCGAGCATCGGGTCCACGTCGGCCGCCAGGTCCTCCGCGGCCAGCTCCTCACCGGGCTCCAGGTCGGGATCCTCGGCTTCGGTCTCCTCCTCGGAGGCCTCCACCGTGTCTCCCTCGTGCTCGGTCGACTCGTCAGCGGCCGCGCCGTCGGTGGCGCGGACGCCGCTGAGATCGATGCCGAGCTCCTCGGCGGCGCGCAGGAGGTCGTCGTCCTCCTCGCGCATCTCGGCGCGCTCGCCCTCCTCGGAGACCACGTTGACGTCGAGCGCCAGCGACTGCATCTCCTTGAGCAGGACCTTGAACGACTCCGGGATCGAGGGCTCGGCGATGTTCTCGCCCTTGACGATGGCCTCGTAGGCCTTGACCCGCCCGACCGTGTCGTCGGACTTGATCGTGAGCATCTCCTGCAGCGTGTACGCGGCGCCGTAGGCCTCCAGGGCCCAGACCTCCATCTCGCCGAAGCGCTGGCCGCCGAACTGCGCCTTGCCGCCCAGCGGCTGCTGGGTGACCAGCGAGTACGGGCCGGTGGAGCGAGCGTGGATCTTGTCGTCGACGAGGTGCAGGAGCTTGAGGATGTACATGTACCCGACCGTCACCTGCTCCTCGAACGGCTCGCCGGTGCGGCCGTTGAACAGCGTCGTCTTGCCGGATGCCTGCTCGCCCGCGCGCCGGCTCTTGTCGACGTCCATCCGGATCAGGCCGTTGGACTCGTTGTGCTCGTCCTGCCAGCGGACCAGCGCCTCGTCGACGTCGGCGGTGGTGGCACCGTCGAACACCGGCGTGGCCACGTAGACCTTGCCGGCGCGGCCGTCGGGCCGGGAGCCGCCGTTGGTGGCGTGCTTGCGGGCCTCGGAGCCGTCCTCGTACCAGCCGTTGGCCGCGACCCACCCGAGGTGGGTCTCGAGGATCTGCCCGAGGTTCATCCGGCTCGGTACGCCGAGCGGGTTGAGGATCACGTCGACCGGAGTTCCGTCCTCGAGGAACGGCATGTCCTGCTCATCGACGATCTTGGAGATCACGCCCTTGTTGCCGTGACGACCGGCGAGCTTGTCGCCCTCCGCGATCTTGCGCTTCTTGGCCACGAACACGCGCACCAGGTCGTTGACGCCGGGCGGCAGGTCGTCGCCGTCGTCGCGGCTGAAGGTCTTGACGTCGATCACGACGCCGCCCTCACCGTGCGGGACCTTGAGCGAGGTGTCGCGGACCTCGCGCGCCTTCTCCTTGAAGATCGCGCGGATCAGCTTCTCCTCCGCGGTCAGCTCGGTCTCGCCCTTGGGCGTGACCTTGCCGACGAGCAGGTCGCCGGACTGGACCTCGGCGCCGATGCGGACGATGCCTCGATCGTCGAGGTTGCGCAACGACTCCTCGGAGCGGTTGGGGATGTCACGAGTGATCTCCTCGTCGCCGAGCTTGGTCGTGCGCGCGTCGATCTCGTACTCCTCGATGTGGATCGAGGTGAGCTCGTCGTCCTGCACGAGGCGCTTGGAGAGGATGATCGCGTCCTCGAAGTTGTAACCCTCCCAGGACATGAAGGCGACCAGCAGGTTCTTGCCGAGCGCCATCTCACCCATGTCGGTGGCCGAGCCGTCGGCCAGCACGTCACCCGGGTCGACCGCGACGCCCACGTCGACGATCGGCTTCTGATGGATCAGCGTGCCCTGATTGGAGCGCATGAACTTCTGGAGCTCGTACTCCTCGTGGCCACCGTCGGTGCCGTCGACCACGATCTGCTCGGCGTCGACGTAGGACACCGTGCCGGCGTTGCGAGCGATGCTCACGTCACCGGTGTCGACCGCAGCGCGACGTTCCATGCCGGTGCCGACCAGCGGGGCGTCGGTCACCAGCAGCGGCACCGCCTGGCGCTGCATGTTGGAGCCCATCAGCGCCCGGTTGGCGTCGTCGTGCTCGAGGAATGGGATCATCGCCGTCGCCACCGACCAGATCTGCTCCGGTGAGACGTCGATCAGGTCGACCTCCTCGGCGCTGACCGTCACGTACTGACCGGCCTGCGTACGGCAGAGGATCTCGTCGCCGCTCAGGCGGCCGTTCTCATCGAGCGGCGTGTTGGCCTGCGCGATGATCTGCTCCTCCTCCTGGGTGGCGTCGATGTGGACGATCTCGTCGGAGACGATGCCGTTCTTGACCACCCGGTAGGGGGTGGTGACGAAGCCGTACTCGGAGATCTGCGCATAGGAGGACAGCGACCCGATCAGGCCGATGTTCGGGCCCTCCGGGGTCTCGATCGGGCACATCCGGCCGTAGTGGGTCGGGTGCACGTCGCGAACCTCGATCGGCGCGCGCTCGCGGGTCAGTCCGCCGGCACCCAGGGAGTTCAGCCGCCGCCGGTGCGTGAGGCCCGCCAGCGAGTTGGTCTGGTCCATGAACTGCGACAGCTGGCTGGAGCCGAAGAACTCCTTCAGCGCTGCCACGACCGGGCGGATGTTGACGATCGTCTGCGGGGTGATCGTGTCGGCGTCCTCGGTGGTGAGGCGCTCGCGCACGACCCGCTCCATCCGGTACAGGCCGATCCGGAATGCCTCCTGGATCAGCTCGCCGACGGTACGCAGACGGCGATTGCCGAAGTGCTCGTACTCGTCGAGATGGTCCTGGATCGGCTCACGCGGCATCGAGATCGCCTCGGCCGCGTAATCCTTGATGTCGGCGTCGAGCTCCTCGGGCATCCCGAGCAGCTTCGGCAGCGACACGATCTCCTTGACCAGGGCGATGATGTCGTCGTGGGTCAGGGTCCGCATGTCGAGGTCGATGTCCAGCCCCAGCCGCGAGTTGAGCTTGTAGCGGCCGACCCGGGTCAGGTCGTAGCGCTTGGGATCGAAGAACAGCTGGTTGAGCAGCGACCGCGCCGCGTCGATCGACGGCGGCTCGCCGGGGCGCTGCTTCTTGAACAGCTCGATCAGCGAGCCCTCCTCGGTCCGCGTCACCTCGGGATCCGCGTCGACCGTGTTGCGGATGTAGAGGGAGTTGTCGAACAGGTTCAGTATCTCCTCGTCCGACGCGTAGCCCATCGCGCGCAGCAGCACCGTGACCGGCAGCTTGCGCTTGCGGTCGATGCGGACGTACACGCGCCCCTTCTTGTCGATCTCGAGCTCGAGCCACGAGCCGCGGGCCGGCATCAGGTTGGCGATGAAGACCTGCTTCTCGCGGTCCTTGGGCTCCATCACGTACGCGCCCGGGGAGCGCACGAGCTGGGTCACGACCACGCGCTCGGTGCCGTTGATGATGAACGTGCCCCGCTCGGTCATCCACGGGAAGTCGCCCATGAACACGGACTGCTCCCGGATCTCGCCGGTCTCACGGTTGATGAACGCGACCGTGACGGTGAGCGGCCGCGCGTAGGTGAGGTCCTTCTCCCGGCACTGCTCGAGGTTCGCGACGGGCTCGTCGAACACGAACTCGCCGAACTGGACGGCGAGATTGCCGGTGTAGTCCTCGATGGGAGAGATGTCGTCGATCGTCTCGCGCAGGCCACCCCCGTCGGGGTCGGTCAGCCACGCGAAAGACTTGCGCTGAATATCGATCAGGTTGGGGACTTCAAGGACCTTGTTCAGACGCGCGAAGCTACGGCGCGTCCGGGGGGCGTGAGCGGTTGCCAAGACGGCGACTCCTCGGGCGGTCGGAGAGGGAGAGCTAGCGCGATCGTAAGCCTGATGAGCTCACGAAAACGCGACCAGCAAAGATAGCACACGGCAATGACGCCCTGTGCAGGACCGCTCAGCTCTCACGGACCCCGCCCCTGCTAACCGCGTATGTGGCGCGGTACGAGTTGGTTGGGCGGCTGCGACTATTGGCTGACGGGCGCAGTGTAGGGGTAAATCGGCTCGGCGGCAACCCGTGGCCGGCTGAGTGCGCCCGGCTTGACCGGCTCCGGCTCGTCCTGGCCGGCGGCCTCAGGCGCCAGCGGCCGCGGCCGGAGACCGTGAGGCGGGGACGCGCGGAACGGGACGACGGCGCCCCCGGCTGGCGAGGGGCATCCGGCGCAGCGGGGGCTTGGCCCGCTGACCGTCGACCAGGACGTAGCGGAACGCGACCCGCCCGAAGCGGACCACGTCGCCATCGCTCAGATACGCGCCGTTGACCGCGCGTCCGTTGACGTAGGTGCCGTTGGAGCTGCGGTCGTCCAGTACGCGGACCGCATCGGCCCGGCGCGTGATGATGGCGTGCCGGCGCGATACGTGCGAGTCCTCGAGACGGATGTCGGCGATCAACCCACGCCCGACGTGGGTGATGGGACGCTCGAGCGGGATCAGGCGAAGCTCGGCTCCGTCCTCGATCGACAGGTAGTTACCCGCGGGCGCTCCGGTGGCGGGCATGGAGCGATGGCGGGTCCGGTGGTCAAGCAGCGCAAAGCCGTCGACGACGTCCGCGTGGCGGGAGGCGAGCCCGACCGTGGGGCGGTCGACGGGAGAACCCGCCGCGGGCGAGCCGGCCAGGGAGTGTGGGGGTTGGGCTTGGATGGTCATGGGCACACCTCACCACCGCCCACGAACATGAACGTCAGAACGACCGAAGAACTTTCGAAGGGGACTTACGGCGGATGCACAGCCCCGGGACCGTGGTCTGTTTGATGCCAAGTTCGCACCAAACAGACCACGGAGGGCGTCGCTACTTCAGCTCGACGCTCCCGCCGGCCTCCTCGATGTCGGCCTTGAGCTTCTCGGCTTCGGCCTTGTCGATGCCCTCCTTGACCGGCTTGGGCGCCTCGTCGACCAGGGCCTTGGCCTCCTTGAGGCCGAGACCGGTGGCGGCGCGCACGACCTTGATCACCTGGATCTTCTTTTCGCCGGCGCCGGTCAGAACCACGTCGAACGCGGTCTGCTCCTCGGCTTCCTCAGCGGCTCCGTCACCCGCGGCCGCGGCGGGGGCGGCGGCGGCGACCGCAGTCGCAGAGACGCCGAAAGCCTCCTCGAGCGCCTTGATCCTTTCCGACAGCTCCAGCACCGAGATGGTCTTGAGCTCTTCAATCCACTCCTGGGTGGTACTCATACTTCCTCCTTGTCGTCGGACGATGCCGCGTCCGACACGGCTTCCGTTTCAGATTTCTGGGGTTGTTCGGGCTCGGCCGCTGCCTCGGGCTCAGCCGCCGCCTCGGGCTCGGGCTCGGGCTCAGCCGCCGCCTCGGGCTCAGCCGCTGCCTCAGGCTCAGCCGCTGCCTCGGGCTCAGCCGCCGCCTCGGACTCGGGCTCGGCCGCCGCCTCGGGCTCAGCCGCCGCCTCGGGCTCCGGCTCAGCCGCCGCCGGCGCCTCACCACTCACGAGTCCCTGGTCGGCGATCGCCTTGAGCTGGATGGCCAGCCCCGAGATCAGCGCGTTCAGTCCGCGGACCAGGCCGGTCAGCGGCGCCGCGATCGTCCCGACGAGCTGGGCGTGGAGGATCTCGCGGGTCGGTAGGCGCGCGATCGAGCGGACGTCGTCGGCGCTCAGCACCGAGCCGTTGAGCAGGCCGCCCTTGAACTCGAGCAGGTTCAGCCGGCGCGCGGCGTCGTTGAGCGCCTTCGCGGCCAGCGCGGCGTCACCCTGGACGAACGTCAGCGCGGTGGGCCCGATCAGCATCGGCTTCAGATCCTCGGCGCCCGCCTTGTCGGCGGCGCGCTCACTGAGCGAGTTCTTGACGACGCGGAACCTGGCCTCGGCGTCACGCAGGCTCGCCCGCAGGTCAGCGACCTGAGCCACCGTGATGCCGCGGTAGTCGACGGCGAAGATCGCCTCGGCCGCGCCGATCTGCTCGGCGAGCTCGGCTACCACTGCTGTTTTCTGGTCTCTGTTCATATTTGCTCTCTCTAACGAGAAACGCCCGCACTGGGGCGGGCGGGCGATTGCTCCGCAATTGCCTCGAGAGTTTGCTTCGCAAACTCCTGGCAATCACCGTGGGCAACCACATCGGGTCCGCCTGCTCCGGGCTTAGGCGCGCTGGCGGCCGGAGGTCTGGGGCATCGTCTCTGGATGGATCGGGTCAGATTCTAGGCGGCGACCGGCTCCTCGATGATGTCGCGGGTCCGTGCCGGGTCGACCTTGATGCCGGGGCCCATCGTGGTGGCGAAGGTGACCGAGCGGATATAGCGGCCCTTGGCCGCCGAGGGCTTGGCCTTGATCAGCTCGTCGATCACCGCGGCATAGTTCTCCAGCAGCAGCCGCTCCTCGAAATCGGTCTTGCCGATCACCAGGTGGACGATCGCGGTCCGGTCGGTGCGGTACTCGACCTTGCCGGACTTGGACTCGGTGACCGCCTTGGCGACGTCCATGGTGACCGTGCCGACCTTCGGGTTGGGCATCTTGCCGGCCGGTCCGAGGATCCGCCCGAGCCGTCCCACGATCGGCATCATGTCCGGCGTGGCGATCGCCACGTCGAAGTCGTCGAAGCCCTCCTGGATGCGCTTGGCCAGGTCCTCGCCGCCGACCACGTCGGCACCGGCCTCCTCGGCTTCTCGGGCCTTGTCGCCCTGCGCGAACACGGCGATCTTGACCTCTTTGCCGAGCCCGTTGGGCAGCGCGATCGTTCCGCGCAGCTGCTCGTCGGCGTGGCGGACGTTCAGCCCGGTCCGGACGTGCACCTCCACCGACTCGTCGAATTTGGCGGTGCGCAGTTGCTTGACCAGCGAGATCGCCTCCGCGGGCTCGTACTCGCGCGTGCGATCGAAGCGCTGCTTGGCGTCGAGGTAGGCCTTACCGTGCTTTGCCATCAGCTGATCCTTCCGGGAGTCATCGTTCAAACCACCTCGACGCCCATGGAGCGGGCGGTGCCGGCGATGATCTTCGCCGCGGCGTCGATGTCGCCGGCGTTGAGGTCCTTCATCTTCTTCTCGGCGATCGTCCTGAGCTGATCCTGGGTGATCTGCGCGACCTTGTCCCGGTGGGGCTCAGCCGAGCCCTTCTCCAGCGACAGCGCCTGCTTGATCAGGACCGCCGCGGGCGGGCTCTTGGTGATGAACGTGAACGACCGGTCCTCGTAGACGGTGATCACGACCGGGATCACGGTCCCGAGGTCGCCCTGCGTCTGGGCGTTGAACGCCTTGACGAACTCCATGATGTTCACGCCGTGCTGGCCGAGGGCGGGGCCCACCGGCGGAGCCGGGCTGGCTTGGCCACCGACCGCCTGAAGCTTGATCTGAGTTAGGACCTTCTTGGCCATGAGCTGAGCTGCCGTTCCTTGTCTTCGTGCCTAGATCTTCTTGACCTGATCGAAGCCGACCTCGACGGGCGTCTCGCGCCCGAAGATCGAGACCAGGACCTTGAGCCGCTGCGCGTCCTCGTTGACCTCGGAGATCTCGCCCGAGAAGTCCGACAGCGGACCGGAGATCACCTTGACCGACTCTCCGATCGAGAACTGCGCGCGGCTGCGCGGACGCTCGGTCGTCTCCTGATGCAGCAGGCGGTCCACCTCGGCCTGGGTCAGCGGCACCGGCTCGTTGGACGCGCCGACGAAGCCGGTCACGCCCGGGGTGCCCTTGACCAGCGACCACGAATCCTCGTTGAGGTCCATCTGGACCAGCACGTAGCCGGGCATCGTCCGCTTCTCCACCGTGATCTTCTGGTTGTCCTTCATCTCTGAGACGGACTCGGTGGGGACCACGATCTGACGCACGGCGCGCTTCTGGTTGAGCGACACCACGCGATGCTCGAGGTTGTGCTTGACCTTGTTTTCGTGACCGGAATAGGTGTTGACGACGTACCAGCGGAACATGTTCTCTCTCGGGACTGGAAAGTGCTTACTTGAGGATGAAGTTGACGACGTTAGTGGCGACCAGATCCGCCAGGCCGAGGAACAGGCCGGCAACGATCACGAACCCGATGACCACCCCGGTGGCCTGCATGACCTGCCGACGGTCAGGCCACTGTACCCGTTGAAGCTCGCGCCAGCTTCCCTGTAGGAAGTTGACCAGCCGACCGCCCGGAAGCGAGCGAGCCGCGGGAGCTCCGGCGCCGGAGCGGGCCAATTCTGCGCCCTGCGCGGAGTCGGCTTCGCCGAAGTCGTCGTCGGCTTCGTCCGGACCAGGATATCCGGCCACCTCGCCGGCAGCCTCGGCCCGCCCCAGGGCCAGTTGCGCCTCGACCAGATCCACGTCCGGGGTGCCGTGCTCGATCGCACTGGGCGTCGGCGGCTCCAGCCCCTCGCCGGATGCCTCGGAGCCGAGCTCGCCGTCGGCGGCCGCGGGGTCCAGGCCGGCCGCCTCGGGGTCCAGCGCGGACGCGGCGGGGTCCAGCCCGTCGCCGGGAGCGCCACGGCCGGCGTCGGGCGACTGCCCGTGCTCACCGGCCGGCCCGCGACCGCGCGCGGTCGCGACGCCGCGCCCGGATCCCGGGTCGGCGGCGGGCCGGCGGGCTCGCCGGTCCTTGGCGCGTTTGCGGTTGCGAGCCACGGAACTATCCCCCCGGTCGCGCGTTAGCGCGTTTCGCGGTGCGCGGTATGGCGCCTGCACCAGCGGCAGTACTTGCGCAGCTGCAGCCGTTCCGGGTTGTTCCGCTTGCTCTTGTTTGTCTGGTAATTCCGGCGCTTGCACTCTTCGCATGCGAGAGTGGCGGCGATCCGGACGTCTCCACGGGCCATAAGGCGATTCCCGACAGATAGTGATCAGGGACTAGGGCGCCGAGCCACGGGCGTCGAAACGAACGCCGCCCGGCGCCGGTGACGAGTGTAGCGCCGATCATCTCCAGCCCGTCCGGCTCCCACGGCCCTGTGCGACCGGCCGATGTCCGCGCGACGCATGATTTGCCGCCGCCGGGAACAATTCCTCCATGATCAGGCTGATCGGTCTCGTGATCTCGATCGGAATCGCCGACTCGGTCAACCCTACGACGATCGCGCCGGCCCTGTACCTGGCCACCGGCGCAAACGCCCGCACGCGGGTATTCGAGTTCACCCTGGCGGTGTTCGGGGTCTACCTGCTCGGCGGCCTGATCATCGCGCTCGGCCCGGGCCAGTTGCTGCTGTCGCTGATCCCCCATCCCGGCCGCCATCTCAGTTACGTGCTCGAGGTGATCGCCGGCGTCGCGATGCTGCTGGCCGCCGCCTACCTCTGGGGGCACCGGGATCAGCTCAGCCGCCGAGAGAGAAACGCGAGCCGGCCCCCGACGAAGTCCAGCGCGCTGCTGGGCGCCACGATCACGGCGGTCGAGCTGCCGACCGCGTTCCCGTATTTCGCCGCGATCGCGGCCATCGTCGGCTCCGGCTTCGGGGTCACGCGCCAGGTGATGCTGCTGGTGCTGTTCAACCTCTGCTTCGTGGCGCCGATGCTCGTGATCCTGGCCGTGCTGACGTTCGCCGGCCCGGACGCCCAGCGGGTGCTCGCCACGGGCCGTGCGAAGCTCGAGGCCCACTGGCCGGCGCTGCTGGCGATCCTGGCCCTGGTGGCCGGGGTGTTCGTGACACTGCTCGGGGTCACCGGGCTGGCCAGTCTCCGCCACGACCACTTCGGTGGCCTCGCGCGCCGGCTGCGCCACCTGCTGCACCTCCATTCCTGAACGTCGCGAACCTGCGCCGGGAAATATGCTGTCGCCGTGGAGACGGTCGCCGCCGACAGCCCAGCGTTCGAGCCCGCTGCCCTGGCGCGGCTGCTCGACGGTCGCTACGCGGAAATCCGCGCCGAGATCCGAGCCGTCCTCTGCCGACCCGCATTCGCCCCGGTCGTCGGGCTCTCCACGCCGGAGTATCGCGAGCGGGTGCTGCGCTGGGCCCGGGAGCTGGCCGACGAGGGGCTGACGGTTCCCGGCTTTGAACCACGGTTCGGCGGCCGCGGGGATCCGGGCGCCAGCGTGGCCGTGTTCGAGACGATCGGCTTCGGCGATCTCTCGCTGCTGATCAAATTCGGGGTCCAGTTCGGACTCTGGGGCGGCGCGGTCCAGCAGCTCGGCACCGAACGTCACCACGAGCGTTACCTGAGCGAGATCGCGTCGCTGGAGCTGCCCGGATGCTTCGCGATGACCGAAGCGGGTCACGGTTCCGACGTCCAGCAGCTGCAGACCACCGCGACCTACGACCCCGCCACCGACGAGTTCGTGTTGCAGACCCCGACCGACGATGATCGCAAGGAGTACATCGGCAACGCCGCGTGTCACGGACGAATGGCGGCGGTGTTCGCCCAGCTGGTGGTCGACGGCGAATCCCGTGGGGTGCACGCGCTCGTCGTCCCGCTGCGCACGGCGGCGGACGAGCTATGCGAGGGCGTGCGGATCGAGGACTGCGGCGAGAAGATGGGTCTCAACGGCGTCGACAACGGACGCATCTGGTTCGATCGCGTGCGGGTGCCGCGGGAGGCGCTGCTGAACCGCTACGGCGACGTTGGCGCCGAGGGCGTGTACTCGAGCCCGATCGAGAATCCGGACAAACGCTTCTTCACGATGCTCGGCACCCTCGTCCAGGGGCGAGTGTGCATCGGCGGTGCCGCCGTCAGTGCCGCCAAGAGCGGACTCACGATCGCCGTGCGCTACGGACTGCGCCGGCGCCAGTTCGGTCCCCAGCCCGGCCACGACGTGCCGTTGCTCGACTACCGGACCCACCAGCGACGGCTGATGCCGCTGCTGGCCCGCACCTACGCCCTGCACTTCGCGCAGGCCGAGCTGGTGGAGCGCTTTGACCGGGTGTTCCGCGACCCTGATTCCTCCGACCGCGATCGCCGCGAGCTCGAGTCGCTCGCCGCCGGCATGAAGGCGACGACGACATGGCACGCCACCGAGACGATCCAGACCTGCCGCGAATGCTGTGGCGGAGCCGGATACATGAGCGTCAACCGGTTCGCGGCGCTGAAGGCCGATACGGATGTGTTCACGACCTTCGAGGGCGACAACACGGTGCTGATGCTGCTGCTGGCCCGAGGGCTGCTGACCGGATACCAGGCGAGCTTCGGCGAGCTGAACCCGGTCGAGATGGTGAGCTACGTGGCCGGTCAGGCCGTCGAGGCCGTGATGGAGCGGCTGTTCGCGCGGTCGATCGTGCAGACGATCGGGGACGTGGTCGGCGGTGATGAGCGGGCCGAGCTCGGCGACGGGGAGTACCAGCTCGAGCTGCTGCGCTGGCGCGAAGGTCACATGACGGCATCGGCGGCGCAGCGGTTCAGGCGCGGGGTGTCCGAGGGCTACGAGGCCTTCGAGGTGTTCCGGGCGGTTCAGGACCACGCCGCGAATGTCGCCCGCGCCCACATCGCCACGATCACCCTGGAGGCGTTTCAGACGGCTATCAAGCAGTGCGACGATGAGTCGCTGCGGCCTGCCCTGCAACTGCTCTGCGATCTCTACGCGCTGCATGAGATCGAGGCCGACAAGGGCTTCTTCCAGGAGCACGACCGCCTCGCCGCACCGAGATGCAAGGCGATCACCCGAGAGGTCAACCGGCTGTGCAATGAGGTGCGTCTAGAGGCCGGGCCGCTGGTCGATGGATTCGGGATCCCCGACGAGATCCTGGCCGCTCCGATCGGCCGGCACGACCACGGTGCGGCCACCGCCTGAGCCGCGGCGCGGGTTCAGCGCATCGGCCTCATGAGGCGGGCTCGGCGCCCGCCCGAGCCTCGCGAACGAGCCGCCGCATGCCGTTCAGCCACCGCTCGGGCTGGGCGCCCTTGAGCGCCAGGTGGCGCGCCACGTCCTCGTGGGGGAGGATCAGGAAGCGCTCGTCGCGGACCCCTGCGACCACGGCGGCGGCGACCTCCTCGGGCTCGAGCAGGCCACCGGCCAGCAGCGGCGCGGCGCCGATCGGATCTTCCAGTGCCAGGTCCAGCATCGGCGTCCGCACCGCCTGAGGACAGAGGCAGGACACCTTGATACCGGCATCGCCGTAGGTGATCGCGAGCCATTCCGCCACCGCGACCGCGGCGTGCTTGGTGAACGAGTAGGCCAGCGCCGAGACCTGTGTCAGCAGGCCTGCCGCCGAGGCAGTGCTGAGCAGGTAGCCGTCGCCCCTCTCGACCATCTCCGGCAGCAGCGCCCGCGCCGCCCAGACATGGGCCATCACGTTGACCTCCCAGGTGCGCTGCAGCTCGTCGTCGGGAGCCTCGGGACCGCCGGGAGGACCGGGAACGCCCGCGTTGGAGAAGAACAGGTCGATCGGGCCGGCCGCGTCGCGCGCCTGCGCCAGCAGCGCCTTGATGTCGCTCTCGCGGCTGACGTCGGTGGTGACCGCCAGCCCGCCGATCTCCCGCGCCACCGACTCGGCCCGGGCCGGATCGAGATCGGCGACGACGACCTGACGCGCGTTCTCAGCGGCAAAGGCAAGCGCCGTAGCGCGGCCGATCCCGCTGCCCGCGCCGGTCACGATCACGTGCTTGCCGACCAGCTCCATCGTCTCTTTGGCTCCTTTTAGGGGACGCGCTATGCGCTGCCGAGGCCCACGCCAGCGGCGACGATCAGCACCCCGCCGAGCGCGACCTGCAGCAGGCTGGTACGCAGCGAGACCGACAGAAAGCGCTTGCGGATCAGTGAGATCGTGATCAGCTCGATCGCGACCACCACACCCGCCACGACCAGCGCGGTATGGACATCGCCGATCACGAACGGCAACGAATGAAACACGCCTCCGATGGCGGTCATCGAACCGGTGACGATCCCCCGCGCCAGCGCCGAGCCGCGGCCTGTCTCGGTGCCGTCGTCCGACAGCGCCTCGGAGAAGCCCATGCTGATGCCGGCGCCGACCGCGGTGGCCAAGCCGACGAACAGCGCCGCGTGGGAGCCCGACAGCAGCGCCGCCGCGAAGATCGGCGCCAGCGTCGACAGGGTGCCGTCGATCAGCCCCACCAGTCCCGGCTGGATGTAGCGCAGCAGTAGCGCGCGCTCGTCGATGTTCCTGAATTGCTGCATCGCTTCTGCCATGCGCATCACTATAACAACTGTGTTAGGATTAGGGTCACCTTATGCGCCAGGATCAGGAGACCGAGCCACACCGCGAACCGACCCCGGCGGCCGAGCCGGACGACCTGGTCGGGCTCCTGCACGGCCGCGGGCAGCGGGCCACCCCGCAGCGCGCCGTGATCCTGCGGGAGCTGCGCCGTCGGGGCCGCCACGCGACCGCCGACGAGATCCGGCGGGCGGTCCGCGACGAGTTGCCGGGGACCTCGACGCCGACGGTGTACGCGACGCTGGAGCTGTTGGTCGAGCTCGGGTTGGCGCGGCGGATCGGGATCGGCCTCGGTGCGGCGCTCTACGACGCCCGCACCGAGCCCCACCAGCACATGGTCTGCCGGGGGTGCGGATCCGTCGAGGACATCGACGGGGGGCTGGACACCGGCGAGCTCGAGCGCGCGGCCGAGGTGGCCGGCTTCAGTGTCGACGGCGCCGAGCTGGTGCTGTCGGGTCTCTGCGCGCGCTGCCGCGAGGGTTAGCCCCGGCCCGGGCGGTTACAGCCCGGCGCCGGCCAGCGTCCGCGCCCGCTGGCGCTCAGGCGTGATCCGCACCACGTTCCAGGCCAGCCCTACGCGCTGCAACCCGGAGATGATCAACCCGGAGGGATCGAGCTCCCAGGGACGGAGCCCGTGGTAGGCAGAGCGCGGAAACGCATGGTGGTTGTGGTGCCACGACTCGCCCAGTGACACCAGCGCGAGCCAGCTGACGTTGGTCGACCGGTCGTCCAGGTCGAAGCGACGGCGGCCGAAGAAGTGACAGACGGAGTTCACCGACCAGGTGACGTGGTGCACCAGGAAGATCCGCACCAGCCCGCCCCACACCAGGCCCCGCAACGCCCCCTCGGCGGTGAAGCCATGCAGGATGAAGCCGGCGAGAGTCGGGACCAGCAGCGAGATCAGGACCAGCGCCGGGAAGCTCCGGCCGATCCGCCGCATCGCCGGGTCCTCGTACAGCTCGGAGGCGTAGCGCTTCCAATCGGCCTGCCCCTGCGTCTCGAGCAACCAGCCGACGTGGGCATGCCAGAGGCCGGCCAGTCCGCTGCCGTGCCCCACGTGGGGACTGTGCGGATCGCCTTCACGGTCGGTGTGAGCGTGGTGCTTGCGGTGGTCGGCGACCCAGTCCATCACCGAGCCCTGCACCGAGAGGGAACCGAGCACTGCGAACGTACGCTCCAGCCACGGATAGGTCTGAAACGCGCGGTGGGTCAGCAGCCGGTGATAGCCGACCGTGATCCCGACCGCGGTCGTCAGGTACATCACCGCGAAGATCGCCAGGTCGGTGAAATCGACGGCGCGATTCCACAGCAGCAGCACCGCCGCCAGCACCCCGGCGAAGGGGACCACCACGCCCATGAGGTTGGCTGTACGTTCGACCCGAGTCATCAGGGTTCCAGCTTCTCATACCGATTAGCGGGCTTCTTGCACTTTTACGCGACCGCCAAGCCGCGTTACTTGTACGTTCCGTATGAAGCGCGACCGCCGGACTCAGGCGCCGGAGTGACCGTTGGCGCTCGCGCCGTCGTCCTGCTGCGGCTGGGCCGCGGCGTCCGGGCCGGCGGCCGGAACCCTCAGCCCCTGCTGCTTGGCGCTGTTGGTGACGTGCAGAGCCCGCTCCACCCGCTGCGTCATCGTCGGCCGCTCGATCTCGCTGGCCGGCTTGGCCAGACTCAGCCTGGTTCGCTTGGCGGCGGGAGCCGACGGCGGCAGGCGCAGGATCGAGTGCGCCACGGCAGCGTCGATCTCGGCCCCCCACAGCCGGCCGCGCAGCTCGCCGATCGTGTCCTGCACGGTCAGCGACAGCCCCTTGCGGATCACGATCAGGACGGCGGCGAGCGCGCCCAGCGTCGCGATCACGGTGGCGATTCCGCTCCCTTCCAGGATCACGTACAGGAGCAGCGCGGTGACGAGCACAACCAGTCCGACCGCAGGTAGATACGCCCCCGCGAGGCCGCGAATCATGGTCCCGAGGCGGCTGGCGTGACGGACGGACGCGGCGACGACCATGTCGGGATCGAGCATCTCGATCGCCTCCTTCTCGCCGGTCAGCAGCGCCCGCCACAGTGCACCCTGGCGCGAGAGGGCGCCGCGGACGCCGTTCATGTCCTCGCGCGCGCGGGCTTCGCCCGTCCAGCCTCGCCATTGCTCGAGCGTCGCGGCGACGGCCGCGGCGGCATGCGGCGGGAGCCGGCTGCTCAGGTCGGCGAGGCGGCCCTCGATCGGCAGCAGGCGCCCGGGCTCGAGCCGATCCATGAGCCCGCCCAAGTCGTCGGTGTCACGACACGTGTCAGCCAGCGAGCGACCCAGATCGTAGGCGTGAAACAGCGCGGTGTCGTGGGCCTGAAGGGTCGTGATCAGATCGACATGGAGGTCGTAGATCGCTTTCTCTGCGCCCCCGGCCTGCGGCAGCGTCGGCAGCGACTCCGTGAGGCGACGGGCCGCTGACTTCGGATGGGCCGCCAATGCCCGCCGGGTCAGGACCGCAACGCTGGCCATTCGCGCCTCGGCGCGCCGGCCGGGTCCGAGGTTGTCGATCGTCGGCAAGGTGTCACCGAGCACGATGTGGGCCGGCTCGCGCCTGCGCTCGGCGTAGAGGTCCGCGACCTCCCAGCCGAGCGCGACCGCGGCGACCACGGCAGGGTCTCCGCCCGCGCACGGGATGGGGTCCCGTGGGTTGTCCGCGTCGCTCACCGGGGGCACTGCGGACATGGAGGCGCACGCAGCGCAGCTGGGCGGTGCGAGACTGATTGTGGTTTGGACGAAGTCAATTTCTTCCCAGACGCCGAGAATCAGCGCGCCAGTGATTTACCCGATCGCGGCACCGGGGAACCGGGTGGCCATGACCTGACCGTGCCTGAGCTCGAGCTGCGTCGAACGATCTTAGAGTCCTTCGCCCGGACCGGTGAGCCGCCGGAGTTGGACGACGGCCCGGCGCTGCGCGGTCTGGCCGCCAAACATGTGGTCGTCCTCTCCCCCGCGGGAACGATTCTGATGGCACACCCGTTCGCCGCCCATCGGGACGGGGCCCGCGTCGAGGCGAACGGCCGCACGTGGTGGGGCAACTGCGCCTGGGATGGACTCGGGATCGTCGCCGCGCTCGGGTTGACCGAGGCTCGCGTGACCAGCCGCGCGATCACGCTGCAAGCCGGCGGGGGCAGGCCACCCGGCGAGGTCCTGTTTCACGTCGCCGTGCCGGCCCGGCACTGGTGGCGGGACATCGAGTTCACCTGAGCGACGATGCTGCTCTTCCGGTCGGAAGAGGAGATCGCGGCCTGGTGTGAGGCGTCGGGCCGCCCCCGCGGAGCCGTCCTGACGCTGGCCCAACTGCAGGAGCTGGCCGTCGTCTGGTACGGCGACCGGCTGGCTCGGAGCTGGCGGCTGCGGACGCTGCCGGAATCCCAGGCCCTGCTCGCGTCGGTGGGGCTCACCGGGGACTTCTGGCGGCTCGCCTGACCCTCACCCGGCCCCGGCGGCCGCCTCCAGGAGCGCCGTGAACAGCCGCTGATCGGCGCCCTCCTCGGGATGCCAGAGGACCCCGATCACGAAGCTCCGGCCCGGGTCCTCGACCGCTTCGACCGATCCGTCCGCTGCCCAGCCGACCGCGTCGAGGCCGTCGCCGACGGTGCCCAGGCCCTGGTGATGCCCCGAGCTGACCTCCTCCGCGACGGTGCCGAGGATGGCGGCGATGCGACTCGTGCGGGCCAGGCGCACGGCGTGGAGATCGAAGCGGCCCGGGCGGGTGCGATGGCCGTCGTGGCCGACCGTGTCGGGCAGATGCTGAACCAGCGTGCCGCCGTAGGCGACGTTGATCAACTGCATCCCGCGGCACACCCCGAGCACCGGCACGTCGCGCTCCAGCGCCGCGCTGAGCAGCGCCAGCTCGCCCGCGTCGCGTTCCGGGCTGACGGCGGTCGTGTGCGATGAGACGTCCTGCCCGTAGATCCCCGGATCGAGATCGGGGCCGCCGCAGAACACCAGCCCATCGACCGCCGACAGCGTCTCGACGACGCCGCTCTGTACCGGTGGCAGCACGACCGGCCGGCCGCCGGCGGCGAGCACCGCGTCGACGTAGCCGAGCGGGACGAGCGCGGCGGGCAGGTCCCAGAAGCCCCACCGAGCCTGCGCGACGTAGGAGGTGATGCCGATCACCGGGCGCATCGCGACACTCTGGTCGCTTTAGTCCCACACCTCCTCGGCCACGCTGACGATCAGCTCGAGCTTGGCCCGCTCCTCGTCGATCGTGAGCTTGTTGCCCTCCTCGGTGGAGGAGAAGCCGCACTGGCCCGAGAGGCACAACTGATCGATGTCGACGTACTGCGAGGCCTCCTCGATCCGCCGCTTGAGCAGGTCGCGGTCCTCGAGCTTCGGGCTCTTGGTGGTCACGAGGCCGAGCACCACCTGCTTTCCGCGGGGTACGAACCTCAGCGGCTCGAACGTCCCCGAGCGCTCGTCGTCGAACTCCAGGAAGTAGCCGTTCACGTTCAGGTCCCCGAACAGGGCTTCGGCGACGAAGTCATAGCCGCCCTCGGCCGCCCACATCGACTGGTTGTTGCCGCGGCACAGATGCGTGGTCACGACCATGTCGCCGGGCCTGTCGGCCAGCGCCCGGTTGATGTTGGCGATGTACTGCTCGTGCAGGTGGTCGGGGTCGCCGCCGATCTGCTCGATGTGCTCGCGCTGGGCGGGGTCGTTGATGTACGCCAGGCTGGTGTCGTCAAGCTGGAGATAGCGGCCGCCGAGCTCGTACACCCCCCGCAGCTGGGCGCTGTAGGCGTTGGTCAGGTCGCTCCAGAACGAATCCAGATCCGGATAGATCGACTCGTCGATCGAGGAGTTCCCGCCGCGGTAGTGGACCATGCTCGGAGACGGGATCGTCAGCTTGGGGGTCTGGGACGGGTCCGCGTGGTCACGCAGGAACGCGAACGCGTCGGCGAAGATCGTGCCGGGCAGGCTCACCCGGTCAGCCACCCGCATCGCCGGCGGCGCGTAGTCGTAGGCGCCCTCCGCGTCACGGAACTGGACGTGCAGGCTCTCCCCCGCCACCTGCTCGATGCCGCCCAGTGAGTAGATGAAGTCCATGTGCCAGGAGGTGCGGCGAAACTCGCCGTCGGTGACCGTCCGCAGGCCGACCTCGCGCTGCAGTGCGATCGCGTCGAGGATCGCGCGGTCCTCGACCTCGCGCAGGGCGTCGGCATCGATCCGCCCGGCCTTGAACTCGCCCCGGGCCTGGGTCAGCTCGGGGGGTCGCAGCAGGCTGCCGACGTGATCGGCCCGGAATGGAGGGGTGGTGCGCTCGGACATCGTCTCTCCCTTTGCTTGCCTCGGAAATCAGGTTCGTGCACATATACAAGCGGCCAGCACACATAGAATCCCGCGGCATGCAGCACGGGAGCGTGCGCGACGCCGCCTTGGACGTGATGCGACGGCTGGGGCTGACCACGATCTTCGGCAATCCCGGCTCCACCGAGATCCCGTTCCTGACCGATCTGCCCGCCGACATGCGGTTCGTGCTCGGCCTGCACGAGGGCTCGGTGGTGGGGATGGCCACCGGCTATGCGCTGGCCCGCGCACGGCCCGCGTTGGTGAACCTGCACACCGCGGCGGGGCTGGGCAATGCGATCAACGCGATCGCCAACGCCCGTGACTGCCGTGCCCCGCTGGTGATCGTGGTGGGCCAGCAGGACCGTCGCCAGCTCGCCTTCGAACCATTCCTCACGGGACGGGCGCTGGAGCGCCTGGCCGGCGAATATCCGGTGTGGACCAATCTGCCCAGCCGGGCGCAGGACGTGCCCGGGACGATCGCCCGGGCCTACCACGAGGCGGTGGGCGCGGGCGGCCCGGTGCTGGTGGTGGTACCGATGGGCGACTGGGAACAGGACGCCGATGAGCTGGCCGCCGGGGCGCCGGCGCGGATCATCCGGCCGCGCGCGGTGGAGCGCGAGGACGTGGCGGATCTGGCCGAGCTCGCCCGCGACGCGCGATCGCCGGCCCTCGTGGTTGGCCCCGGCTGCGACAGCCGCGAGGGATGGGACGCCGTGGTGAGCTTGGCCGAGCGCCTCAGCGCCCCGGTGTGGCAGGAGCCGTTCAGCCGCCGCGCCGGGTTTCCGCAGGATCACCCGCTGTTCGCGGGGACGCTGCCGTGGCGACGCCGGCGCATGCGCGAGACGCTGGCGCCGTTTGACGCGGTGATCGCCGTGGGGACCAGTGCCTTTCGCCTGTACCTGTTCGACGAGCCCAGCCCGTTGGTGGAGCCGCACACGCGCGTCGGCGTGATCACCGACGATCCGGCCGAGGCGCACCGCAGCCCCT
This sequence comes from uncultured Solirubrobacterales bacterium, assembly GCA_963792735.1. Taxonomy (GTDB): domain Bacteria; phylum Actinomycetota; class Thermoleophilia; order Solirubrobacterales; family Solirubrobacteraceae; genus Palsa-465. Next base: position 795,873 of record CAWBXK010000004.1, read on the forward strand.
GCGAGGTCGCGTTGGTGGCGCCGGTGGCGCCCGCCTGCCGAGCCCTCGCCGAGAGCGTGCCGATCCGCGAGACGGCGGCGCCACCGCCGTTTCGCCGTCCGCCCCCGCTCGCGCCCCCGGCCGCCGGCGAGCCGCTGCGCCCAGGGCACGTGTTCGACGCACTGGCGGCGCGCCTGCCGCCGGAGGCGGTGCTGGTGGAGGAGACGCCCTCCAGCCAGCCCGAGCTCTATCAGCGCATCCCGATCCGGGCGCCCCTCGGCTTTGTGGGCACCGCCAACGGGGGACTCGGCTTCGGTCTCGCGGGCGCGATCGGTCTGCGCATGGGGTTGCCCGAGCGGCCGGTGGTCGCGGTGCTCGGAGACGGCTCCTCGCTGTACGCGATCCAGGGCCTGTGGAGCGCCGGGCACTACGGGGTCGGCGTGCTGCTGATCGTGATGGCCAACGGCCGCTACGCGGTGATGGACAATCTCGCCCGCGAGCACGGCGGGGCGGGCGCGTGGCCGGGGTTCGAGGCGATCGACGTCAGCGGCATCGCGCGCTGTCTGGGCTGCCCGTCGCTGCGCATCGAGACCTACGAGGACCTCCTGCGCGCGCTTGACGAGGTGCTCGCAGGGCTCGCGGCTCGCCGCGAGCCGCTGCTGATCGAGGTCGCGGTCGCCTGAGCCGCGACGCAACGGGCTACACCACCGCGCTGGCGGTGACCCGGCCGAAGTAGCCGTGCTCTCCGGCATCGAGATACTCCGCGAGCCGGCTGGCGAGGGCCATGATCGTCAACGAGGGGTTCACCGACAGCGTCCGCGGCAGCACCGAGCTGTCGCCCACGAACAGGCGTCGCACGTCGTGGCACTCCCCGTGGGCTCCCACCACCGAGCGGTCGGGGTCGCTGCCCATGCGGCAGCTCCCCTGGACATGGGTGCTGAGCACGCCGGTGTGGAACACGCGCTGGGCGCCCGCGGCCGCGAGCACGTCGCGCGCGAAGGCCAGGGAGCCGTCGATGCGCTCACGCTCGCGCGGGTTGAAGTCGACGGAGAACCGATCGGCGCCGGACTCGTCGACCCAGGCGGTCCCCGTGTTCTCGTCGTTGACCAGAGTCAGCAGGCCGGTGAAATAGCGGTACTGGCGCAGCGCCTGCACCAGCGGCGGCCCCCACACCGGCCGGCCGTCCTCGTCGCACAGGGCCGTGGCGAACCCGATCGGGTCCTGCACGGTCGCCGCCTCGACCACGAAGCCGCCGTCCTCGTCGCGCTGGAACTTCATGCAGTGGGCGCTGATCGGGTAGACCATGTGCGCGTCCTGGGGCTGGTCGAACCGCCCCAACACCAGACGGGCGGCATGGAAGCCGAGATGGCGACCGATCAGCTCGCCGCTGCGGGAGCTCGGAACCGCCTCGCCCACACCCGAGCGGATCAGCAGCCCCGGCGTCGCGAGCGCGCCCGCGGCCACGATCACGACGTCGGCCGACACGGTGTGAAGCTCGCCGTCCGGCCCGGCGTACTGGACGCCGGTGGCCTCGGGGCCGCCGCCGCGGTCCTCGATCATGATCCGCCGCACGTCGCAGTCGGCCCGGAGCTCGAGCCCGCCCTGGACCAAGGCCGGATGGACGTAGGTGTTCAACGTCGACTTGCCGGCGTTGGTCGGACACCCCTGCAGGCACGAGCCGCATCGCATGCAGTTGGCGTCGGTGTAGGACATGACCGGCTCGAGCTCGGCCCCCTGCGCCGCAAAGCCGGGCACCACGGTGTGGACGCACTGCTGCCAGTCCGAGCGCTCGCGCACGCCCAGCCGCGCCTCCACCCGCTCCAGGTGCGCCAGCAGGTCGGCCTCGGCGAACGGCTCGCCGCCATCGCCCACGAGGCCCCCGGCCTGGTGCCACTTCTCGTAGTCCTGCGCGCAGGGCCGCAGCGCGACCTTCGTGTTGATCACGGTCGTGCCACCGACGCAGCGGCCGCGGAACATGATCAGCGGCGGGTCCTCGGCACGGGCGGGCTCTGCGAACGCCGGCGGCCACCACAGCTCGTGGTTGGCCCGGGCCTCCCAGCGCATGTGGTCCGCCGCCGTCCGGTGCGGGCCCGCCTCCAGCAGCAGCACGCCGCGGCCCCGCTCGGCCAGCTCGCCCGCCACCACGCCGCCTCCGGCGCCGGACCCGACCACCACCACTTCGTAGCGCTCGCTCATTCCCCCACCCCCAGGTAGGACCAATCCTTGTGCAGCCGCGCCGCCAGCGGCGGCTTGAAGTCGATCTCCTCCCACGCGCCGGGCCCGCTCGCCCCCGGGGCCACGAAGTCGCTGTAGAAGGCCTCGCAGGCGAGCGCCCGGATGAGCATGAACTCGGGGGTGAGCTCGCGCTCGGCCAGCCCCTCGGGACCGGCCGCGGCCGGTCCCTCGAGCGCGTCGAGCGCGCCGAGCGCCGCCGCCCGCACCGGCTCGTCCATGTGCGCCAGCAGCGCGTCGATGTACACCTCCGGACCCACCCGGGCCGAGCCCGGGACGATCAGCTCGCACAGCGAGCGGACCACGGCCGATCTGTGCTCGTCCAGAACCTGCATCGCGCTCCTCCTGACCGATGGGCTGCGGGTCAGAGCCTACGGGATATAGGATGGCCGTGATCATCGTCGACAAGATCATCGACAATCCCGGGACCGGCGCTGACGAGATCCTCCGTGCGGCGATCGTGAACGGCCGCCTGCAACCGAACCAGCGGCTGGTGGAGGCCGATCTGTCGCGCACCTTCGGGCTGGGTCGCTCGGCGGTGCGCACCGCGCTGGCCCGCCTCGAGCAGGAGGGGCTGGTCGAGCACGAGCGCCACCGCGGCTCCCGGGTCCGGCTGGTGGGCGAGCGCGAGGCCGTGGAGATCCTCGAGACGCGCGCGGTGCTCGAGGGCCTGGCGGTCCGCTACGCGGCGCTGCGCGCGTCCTCCGAGGACGTCACGGCGCTGCGCGCGATCGTGGCCGAGATGCGTGCGCGCCTCGCCCACGGCGACCTGCTCGGCGCCTCTGACCAGAACGCCGTGCTGCACCGGCGGCTGGTGCAGATCGCCGGTCACGGCACCACCTCGCGGTTGATCTCGAGCCTCAAGTCGCAGCTGGTGCGCTTCCAGTACCGCACGATCATGCTGCCGGGTCGCAGCGAGCGCTCGGTCGCCGAGCACGCCGCGATCGTCGACGCGGTGGCCACCGGCGACGCCGACGCGGCCGAGACGGCCATGCGCGCCCACCTCACGCACGTGGCCGAGGCGCTGCGCAGCGCGGCGAGCCGATGAGCGAATCCCCCTCGGTCCACGCGCGAGAGCTCCTGCTCGGCGCCTACGACACCCACATCCACATCGCCCCCGACGTGGTGGAGCGCCGGATCGACGACATCTCGCTGGCGCGGCGCTTCGGGGGCCTCGGGATGGCCGGTTTCGTCCTCAAATCGCACTACGGCTCGACCGCCGAGCGGGCCGCCGTGGTGCGCGCCGCGGTCCCCGGCGTCCAGGTTCTGGGGGCCGTGGCCCTCAACCGCGCGGTGGGCGGCATGAACCCGCTCGCGGTCGAGGTCGCGGCGCGCGAAGGCGCGCGCACGGTCTGGCTCCCGACGGTGGACGCCGTCAACGAGTCCCATGAGCGGGAGTCAGGTGGGAGGGGGCCGGGGAAGGTGCCGGTATGGGTCAAGCTGCAGCTGGAGCTGCGCGAGCAGGGAATCGAGATCGAGCCGGTACCGGTGCTCGACGCTGCCGGCACCGTGCTGCCCGAGACGCGCGCGGTGCTGAGCACGATCGCGCGTCACGGGATGGTGCTGGCCACGGGGCACCTCGCCCGCGACGAGATCTTCACGGTCGTCGCCGCGGCGCGCGAGGACGGGGTGCGCAGCATCGTCATCACCCATCCCGACTTCCCCTCGCAGGCCCTCTCGGTGGAGGACCAGCAAGCCCTGGCCTCGAGCGGGGCCCTGCTCGAGCGCTGCTTCACCACGCCTCACACGGGCAAGATGGAGTGGGAGCGCTGGATCGCGAACATCCGGGCCACCGGCCCCGAGCACTCGGTTCTGTCCACCGATCTCGGCCAGGTCTTCAATCCACCGGTGGAGGACGGTCTGGCCCTGATGGTCGACCGGCTCCGAGCCGCCGGCTTCGACGACGAGGAGTTGCGCATGATGGCAGTGGTCAACACACGGCGAGTGGCGGGAGCGGACCCATGGTGAGGCCCCGCCGGCTGCTGGTGATCGGCGCGCACGCGGCCGACTTCGTGTGGCGGGCCGGTGGCGCGATTGCGGTCACGACCGCGGGCGGTGGCCACGCCGCCGTGATCGCGCTGTCCTACGGGGAGCGTGGGGAGTCGGGCGAGCTGTGGAAGGAGGAGGGGCAGACGATCGAACGGGTCAAGGAGATCCGCCACGGCGAGGCGCAGCGTGCCGCCGCCGCGCTGGGGGCGGAGTTCGAGTGCCTGGACCTCGGTGACTATCCGCTGGAGATCGACGGCGACGCGCTGCGGCTGATCTCCGAGCGCATCCGTCAGTTCGCCCCCGACGTGCTGATCACCCACACCGACACCGACCCGTTCAACCCGGACCATCCCGTCGCCTCCGCCGCCGTCCAGCGGGCGCGCGGGCTGGCCGCCGGCGCGGGCGTCCAGAGCGCGTTCGCGACCGTGCTGCCGCCCGAGTTCTTCCTGTTCGAGCCTCACCAGCCGGAGCTGTGCAACTTCACCCCCACCACGTTCGTGGACATCACCGCGGTGGCCGATCGCAAGCTGGCGGCGATGTCGGAGATGAAGGCCCAGAGCTACCTGCGCAGTTACTACGCCGAGCGGGCCGGGCACCGCGGTAACCACGCCCGCCGCAGCTCGGGCAACGCGGAGATCAGGCAGGCCGAGGCCTTCCAGCGCGTCACCCCGCAGGTGGTGAGCTCGCTGTGAACGACGTGTACGCGGAGCTGGCGCGCCTGGGTAGCGCGACCGTCTACGAGGCCGGCGGGCGTGGTGGCTACGTCGACGCCGATCTGGTGCAGCTCGTCCCCGGGTCCCGCGTGGCCGGGCCGGCTCGGACGGTGCAATGCGGGCAGGACGACAACCTGATGGTGCACGCCGTGATGGCCGAGGTGCAGCCGGGCGAGGTGATCGTCGTGACGATGCCCGAGCCGCGGGCGGTGGCGCTGGTCGGCGACCTGCTGGCCACCCAGGCCAAGGCGCACGGCGCCGCGGGGCTGCTGGTCGACGCCTCGGTGCGCGATCGGGAGGAGCTGGCGGCGCTCGGATTGCCGATCTGGGCGCGCTGGGTCCGAGTGCGCGGAGCCGACAAGGCGGCCGCGGGGGCGATTGGCGAGCCGGTGCGCGTGGGCGGCGCGACGATTCGCCCGGGCGATGTGCTGGTGCTGGACGCCGACGGGGTCGCGGTGGTCGAGCCCGAGCGCGTGGCCGAGGTGCTGCAGGCCTCGCGTGAGCGCGCCGAGCGCGAGGAGGTCAAGCGGGCCAAGCTCGAGGCGGGCGCGCTGTCGTTCGAGCTCGACGGGCTGCGCGAGCGCCTGGAGGCGATGCGATGACCGGGGCGGGCGGGACCGCGCGAGCGCCCGGAGGAGAGCCGATCCAGGACCTGGCGCACATTGGCCACGCCGAGCTTCTGACCCCCTTTCCCGACGACAGCCTGCGCTTCTTCGTGGAGCTGTTCGGGATGGAGGTGGAGTCGCGGGCGGATCGCTCGGTGTATCTGCGCGGCTGGGGGGACTACCAGCGCTACAGCCTCAAGTTGACCGAGTCCGAGCTGCCCGGCCTGGGGCACATGGCGATCCGCGCCTGGAGTCCCGAGGCGCTGCAGCGACGGGTGGCGGCGATCGAGCGCAGCGGGCTGGGGATCGGGTGGATCGACGGAGATCACGGCCACGGGCCGTCCTACCGCTTCACCGATCCCGACGGGCACGCGATGGAGCTGTACTACGAAAGCGACCGCTACCAGCCGCCGCCGCAGCTGCGCCCGGCGCTCAAGAACGTGCCCCAGCGCTACGTCGGCCGCGGCGCGGCGGTCAAGCGCCTGGATCACGTCAACGTGCTGGCCGCCGATGTCCGCGCCAATCGGCGCTTTGCCCAGGAGCAGCTCGGGTTTCGCCTCTACGAGCAGCTCGTCGGCGACGACGGCGCCGAGACGGGCGCGTGGATGAGCCTCACGATCGCCGCCCACGAGCTGATCTACGTGGCCGACCACGCCCACGCCAGCGGCCGTCTGCACCATCTGGCGTTCTTCGTCGACACGCGTGAGGAGCTGCTGCGAGCCGCCGATCTGTTCCTCGACGCCGACGTCCCGATCGAAGCCGCGCCCTCCAAGCACGCTGTGGCCCAGGGCATGTTCCTGTACGTGTACGAGCCGGGCGGCAACCGCGTCGAGGTCACCACCGGCACCCACTTCATCTACGACCCCGCCTACGAGCCCGTGGTGTGGACGCCCGCTGAGCGGGCGCGCGGCCAGGCCTGGGGGGTCAAGACGATCGAGACGTTTCACACCTACGGCACCCCGGACGTGAGCGGGCGGGCGACCGGGCCGCCGATCCCTCCCACCAGCCGCGTCCCCGAGCTCGGCGATCCCCACAGGTGAGCCGCGACCGGCGCGACGGCATGCATTTCGGGCAAAACCGCGATACGCGGGCGGCGATTTTCACCAGATCGCCGCTATGCGCGTGCCAGGTGACAAACCCTCAGGGCTCGGAGGTGATTTTCGACAGAATGCAGGTCACGGCCCGCCCCCGCCGCCCCTAGGCCACCTCGGCCACCGTCGGCGCCCCGCTGGCGGCCCTGATCAGGTCAGCGGCGCGCTCGGCGATCATGATCGTGGGGGCGTTGGTGTTGCCACGCGTGATCCGTGGCATCACCGAGGCGTCCACCACCCGCAGGCCGTCGAAGCCGTAGACGCGCAGCTCGGAGTCGACGACCGATCCCATCGCGCACGTCGAGGTGGGGTGATAGACGGTCTGGGCGGCGCGCTGGATGAACGCCCATAGATCGTCTTCGGAGCTCGACTCCGGGACGCTGAACGGCGCTCGCTGCACCGCCCGCAGCGGCGCCTGCTCGGCGATCTCCAGCGCCATGCGCATCCCGGCGAGCATGCTCCGGCGGTCCTCCTCGGTGGTCAGGAAGTTGCACAGGACGCGCGGCTTGGAGTCGGGCAGCGGCGCACGGAGCATCACGCGCCCGCGGCTGGTGGGGTGGATCACCACCGGTCCGAAGCAGTAGCCGTGGTCGGCGGGCGCACTCAGGCCCTCGTCGAAGAACAGCGACGGCGCGAAGTGAAACTCGACGTCGGGCGCCTCCAGCCCCGGCCGCGTGCGAAGGAAACCGCCCCCCTCGGGGATGTTGGAGCTGAGCGGGCCGCGGCCCTCGGCCTGCAGCAGCTCGATGTTCTCGGGCGTCACCGCCATGAACAGCGACGGCTCGTCGGTCAGGTAGTTCAGCTGGGCCATGACGTGGTCCTGCAACCCGTGGCCGACCGGCAGCGGCGCGCGGATCTCGATCCCGAGCGGCGCCAGCTGGTCCTCGGGGCCGATGCCCGAGAGCATCAGCAGCACCGGCGATTGGTACGCGCCGGTCGAAACGATCACCTCACGCTCGGCGCGGATCCGCAGGAGCTGATCCCCGCGGGCGATCTCCACCCCCACCGCCCGCTCGCCCTCGAACAGTATCCGCACGGCCAGCGCGCCGGTGATCACGTCGAGGTTGGCGCGCTGTTCGGCCGGACGCAGGTAGGCGTCGGCGGTGCTGTCACGCAGCCCGGCGCGCTGGGTCAGCTGAAACCGTCCCACGCCCTCCTGGCGGGCGCCGTTGAAGTCCGGGTTGTGCTCGTGACCGGCCTGGCGGGCCGCCTCGAGCATGGTGTCGGTGAGCGGGTGCATCGAGCGGCTGTCGCACACGCCGAGCGGACCGCCGACGCCATGAAACGCGTCCTCACCGTGCTCGTTGTCCTCGGCGCGCCTGAAGTACGGCAGCACCTCGTCATAGCTCCAGCCCTCGCAGCCTGCATCGGCCCACCCGTCATAGTCGGCCCGGTTGCCCCGGATGTAGATCATCGCGTTGATCGAGCTGCAGCCGCCGAGCATCTTGCCCCGCGGCAGGTACAGGCGCCGGCCGCCCAGGCCCGGCTCCGGGTCTCCCAGCAGGTCCCAATCGAAGCCCGACTTGAACAGTGCCGGGTAGGCGGCGGGAATGTGGATCTCGGGCTGGCGGTCCACGCCGCCGGCCTCCAGCAGGGCCACGCGCGCGTCGGGGTCCTCGCTGAGACGGCCGGCCAGCACGCAGCCCGCCGAGCCGGCGCCGACGATCACGTAGTCGTAGCTGTCATCCACCACGAATCACCACCTTCATCACTTCGGTCGGGTTGTCGATCGCGAACCGCAGCGCCGCGGGCGCCTGCTCGAGGGCGAACTCCTGGCTGATCAGCTTCGCGACGGTGGTGGCGTGGCGCTCGACCGTCGCCACCGCCTCGGCAAACGCCGGCGCGTCGCAGCAGCTCACGCCGAGCAGGTCCAGCTCCTTCTCGGTCAGGCTGCCGATGCGCAGCGAGACCTCGCCGGTGGACATCCCGACCTGCACCGCACGCCCGGCCGAGGCCACCATGTCGACCATCGCGCGCACCGCTCCCGGCGCCCCGGTCGCGTCGACTCCGACCGGCGGCCCCCCCAGGCCGGCCCAGCGGCGCGCGAACGCCACGACCTCGTCGCGGTCGGTCCACACCAGCGTGTCCGCCCCCAGCTCGCGGCTCAGCCCCAGCCGGGAATCCTGGAGGTCGACCATCAGCACCTCGGCACCGCGCTCCCGCGCCACCAGGCACACGCATTGGCCGATCGGTCCCGCGCCCAGCACGACCACGTGTTCGCCGGCGCTCACCGCCGCCCGGTCGGCGGCGCGCACGGCGATCGACATCGGCTCGGCCATCGCCGCGACCGCGGGCTCTGCCACCGAGATCGGAAACACCTGATCCGCGGGCAAGGACAGGCGGTCCTGGAGGCCGCCGTCGATGTGGATGCCGATCAGCTCGAAGTCGTCGCATGCGTTGGGGCGCCCGACGCTGCAGGGGTAGCAGCGTCCGCAGGCCCGCAGCGGCCACAGCGCGACCCGCTGACCCACCGCGAGCTCGGCGCGACAGCCCGGACCGAGCGCGGTGACCACGCCGGCCACCTCGTGGCCCTGGACGCGAGGAAACCGCGAGCCGCCCGCCGCCTCGGACAGCTCTCCCGTGAAGAAGTGATAGTCCGAGCCGCAGATCCCCACCGCCTCCGGGGCGATCACGACCTGGCCGGCGCCCGGGGCGGGCGGCGCGGGACGCTCGAGCACCGCCATCGCGCCCACCCCCTCGGTGACCACGGCTCGCATCAGCCGGTGCTCACCCCCACACCTCGGCGGCCGTCGCCACGATCAGCTCCAGCTTGGCGACCTCCTCGTCGTAGGTCATGACGTTGCCCTCGACCGTCGAGGAGAACCCGCACTGAGGCGACAGGCACAGCTGCTCGATCGGCACGAAGCGTGAGGCCTCCTCGATCCGGCGCTTGAGTTCATCCTTGCTCTCGAGCTCCGCCCGCTTGCTCGTCACCAGCCCGAGCACGACCATCTTGCCCGGCGCGACGAAGCGCAGCGGCTCGAACCCGCCGGAGCGGGCATCGTCGTACTCGAGAAAGAAGCCGTCGACGTCGAGCTCGCCGAACAGCGCCTCGGCGACGAAGTCATAGCCGCCCTCGGCCGCCCAGGAGGAGCGGAAGTTGCCCCGGCACAGGTGGGTGGTGATCGCCAGGCCGGCGGGACGATCGGCCAGGGCACTGTTGATGTTGCGCACGTAGGTCTCGTGCAGGTGCGCCGAATCCTCGCCGCGCTCCTCCATCGCCTGGCGCTGACGCGGGTCGTTGAGATAGGCCAGGCTGGTGTCGTCGAACTGGAGGTAGGTGCACCCGAGCTCGGCGATCGCCTGCACCTGGTCGGCGTAGGCACCGGCCAGGTCGCTCCAGAACTGATCCACGTCGGGATACGCGGTCGGGTCCAGAGCGGCCCGCCCGCCCCGGTAATGGACCATGTTGGGCGAGGGAATCGTCAGTTTCGGCGTGACCCCGTCATCGACGATCCCCTGGAGGAAGTGGAAGTCCTCGGCGAAGATCGTGTGGTCCAGGCGGACCTTGTCGGTGACCGCGATCGCCGCCGGTTTGAAATCGACCTCACCGTCGGCATTGCGGAACTTGACGTTGATGTCCCCCTGCACCTTCTCGATTCCGCCGAGCTGGTAGATGAAGTCCATGTGCCACGACGCCCGGCGAAACTCCCCGTCGGTGGCGGACTGAAGGCCGACGTCGCGCTGCATCTTCACGATCTGACGGATCGCGTCGTCCTCGGCCTCCCGCAGGTCCTGGGCCGACATCCGCCCGGCGGCGAACTCCTCCCGCGCGCGCAGCAGACCGGGAGGCCGCAGCAAGCTCCCGACGTGATCGGCGCGGAACGGCGGCGCCGTACGGCGCCCACCCGGCACTTGAGCGTTCTCGGTCTCAGCTTCAGCCATCTCCACCTGCTTTCGTCGTCGGGGCCGTGACATTGATCTCGACCCGCAGCCCGTCGGGGTCGTCGAAGAACAGCTGGCGCGGTCCGCCGCCGGGCACGTCGTTGCGGATCGGCTGCACGCCGCAGCCGGCCAGCCGCTCACTGAGGGCCTCGTAATCGTCGGCCCCGAAGGCGAGGTGATCCACCGGGCCGGCACCCTGCGCGAACTCGGGCACGCTCAGCCCCAGCGTCTGCGCGTGGGCCCGGTAGGAGGCGCGCTCGGCGATGTGCAGGCAGGCGGTCTCGCCCGCGTAGAGCCAGTAGCCGGCGAACTCAAGCGCCGGACGCTCGCCGGCGCGCAGGCCCAGGGCGAGCTCATAGAAACGGCACGAGCGCTCGATGTCGTCGCTGAGCACGAGCACGTGCTCGAGGTGCTGCACCCCGGCCGCGGGACTCATCCGCCGGTGGGCAGACGCTCGCTCGGCAAGGGCGCAGCCTGCGGTACGCCGCGACCCCGCAGCAGGTAGGCGGAGTGCAGCAGCTCGGGATTCTCGCGCAGCTCCTTCGCCTCCCCGGAATACTGGATGCGCCCGGCCTCCATCACGTAGGCACGGTTGGCCAGACCGAGCGCGACCGTGGCGAACTGCTCGATCAGCAGCACGCCGGCGCCGGCGTCGGCAACAGTCCGGATCGTCGGTATCAGCCGCTGCACGATGACCGGCGCCAGGCCCAACGAGAGCTCATCGATGATCATGAACTTCGGTGCCGACACCAGCGCCTGGGCCAGCACCACCATCTGCTGCTCGCCCCCGGACAGCGCCCGGGCCTGGGTGCCCAGCCGCTTGCCGAGCTCGGGGAACATCTCCAGCGCGCGCGCGCGTCCGGTCTTGGCCTGGTCGGCCGACAGCGCATAGGTGGCGACCCGCAGATTGTCCTCAACCGTGAGCTCGGGCAGCAGACGCCGGCCCTCCGGGACGATCGCCAGCCCGGCGCGGCGGATCTGCTCGGGACGGCGTCGGGCCAGCTCACGATCGCCGAGCTTCACGCTGCCGGCCTTGAGCGCCAGTACCCCGCCGACCGCCAGCACCATGCTCGATTTGCCGGCGCCGTTGGGCCCGAGCAGCGCCGTCACCTCGCCCGGGGCCACCGTGATCGACACGTCGCGGACGACGTCGCGCCCGCCGCGCGCCACCACCAACCCGCTGAGCTCCAGCGCGTCGCTCACTCGACCGACTCGGTTCCGAGATACGCCCGGACCACCCGCTCGTCGCGCAGCACCTCCGCGGTCGGGCCGGCCGCCAGCAGCTTGCCGAAGTCCAGCACGGCGGTGATCGCGCAGCAGGACGACACCAGGCTCATGTCGTGGTCGACGAGGATCGTCAGGGCGCCGGTGTGCTCGGGTATGCGGCGGATGATCTCGCCCAGGCGCCCGGTCTCCTCGTCAGGCAGGCCGGCCGCCGGCTCGTCGAGCAGCACCAGCCGGGGTCGCCCGACAACGGCGCGCGCGACCTCGACCAGCCGCCGTTCGGCCGCTCCGAGCGTGTGAACCTTGGCGTAGGTGAGCGACTCGAGGCCCATGAACGTGATCGCGTCGTCGACGTCGCGCCGGCGTTCGGCGCTCGTCAGCTTCGAGTGCTCGTGGACCATCCCGACGTTGTCGTAGACCGACAGCGCCTCGATCGCCTGCTCGGTCTGAAAGGTCCGGCGCAGGCCCCAGCGGGCGCGGCGGAAGTGGACCATCGACAGCAGGTCGTCGCCGAATGCCCGCACGCTGCCCGCCGCGGGTCGCACGAAGCCCGACAGGACGTTGAAGAACGTCGTCTTGCCGGCGCCGTTGGGCCCGATCAGTCCGCACGTGCCCGGCTCGAAGGTCAGGCTCATACCGTCCAGCGACGTGACCCCGCCGAAGCGCACCGTGAGGTCTGAGACCTCGATCACGAGGCTGGTCCCTGGCTGGCCGCCGAGCGTCGCGACAGGCCGACGACCCGCCGCCCGAGGCGTTTGAGGTCCCTGGGCAGCTGATCGACGATGCCGGTGGGGGCGGTCGTGAGAACCTGCAGAACCCCGATCCCGAACAGGATGATCAGCCAGTCCGGCGACACCCCCAGGTTGTTGAGGATCGCCGGCAGAAGCTGCAGCAGTAGCGCGGCCACGATCGCGCCCCAGATGCTGTAGGCGCCGCCCATCAGGACCACGGCGAGCAGGGTGATCGAATCCTGGGTCTGAAAGTCGATCGAGTACAGGTAGCGGACCGCGCCGGCCAGCACGCCGCCGGCGACCCCGGTGACGAACGACGCCAGCGCGAACGCCCACAGCTTGTAGAGCGTGGTGTTGATACCGGCGGCCAGAGCCGCCGGCTCGCTCTGGCGAATCGCCGCCCAGGCACGGCCAGGGCGCGTGCGGACGTGAGCCAGCACGAGCAGGAACATCAGCACGCCGACGATCACCGCGTAGCGGAAGTAGGCGGGGTCGGTGGTCGCGACCGAGGGGCGGCGGATCGGCGGGATGTGGACGGCGCTGCCGTTGTACCCGCTGAAGCCGTGGCCGCCGTTGGGAAAGTTCAACGAGGCCAGCACCACCGTGATCGCCCCGGCCAGCATCAGCGTGATCAGGGCCAGGTACAGGCCGCGCATCCGCAGCGCGGGAAGGCCCACCAGAGTGCCCAGTGCCATCGTGATCAGGCCGGAGGCCAGCAGCACGAGCTCGTAGGGCAGCGAGGTGGCGAACAGCAACCGGGCCGCCACCCAGGCGCCGATCGCCAGCACCGCGGCCTGGCCGAGGGAGATCAGGCCGACGCGTCCGACGAGTACGCCGAGTCCGAGGGCGACGACGGCGTAGATCGCCACCTGCGTCATCGCGTCGATGTAGTACAGGCTGAGTATCTGGGGCAGCCCGATCAGCACGAACGCCAGCAGCACGGTGATGATCGCCGCCCGTACGAGATCGCCGCGCTCGATCCCACCCGGCGGCGACGGCGGCGACGTGGGCCGCGGGTCGCTCGCCAGCTCCGCGGTGCTCACGGTCAGAACTCCTGCCGTGCCAGCGAGAGCACGCGCTTGCGGTTGAGCACCAGCAGGGCAACGGCGGCGAGCACGAACGGCGTCATGTCGCGGTAGTTGGTCAGCGATGTGATCGGCGTGATGGCGGCGTCGACGACCCCCACCACGATCGCGGCCACGAACGTGATCCAGATCGAGCTCAGCCGGGCGATCAGCGCCGCGGCCAGCGAGGAGATGACCAGGAAGGTGAGCGTGGTCGCGTCGAGCGCGACCAGGTCGGCGAGCAGGATCCCGGCGATGCCGGCCACCACTCCGCAACCGAACCACGCCGCCGCCGCGACCCGGCGCACCGGAACGCCGAGGGTGGCGGTGATGTCACGATCGTTCGCCATCGCCCGCATCGCCGTTCCCAGCTTGCTGACGCGCAGGAACACCGTCGTCAGCACCGTGATCACGATCCCCACGGCCAGCCCGATCACGTCGGTGGTGGTGACCTGGACCTGGCCGATCATGAAGCCGTGGTTGTCGGTCGGCAGCGTGATCGCCCGCGACGCGCCGCCGTTGGAGGTCCACAGCAGGTCCATCACGCCCAGCAGGATCAGCGTCAGGCCGAGCGTGGCGGTCGTCTTGACCAGCGGATCACGTCCCGCCAGCGACCGCCCGAACACCATCCCGTAGGCCAGCGTCACCACCCCGGCGAACAGGACGCAGACGAGGTAGGCGAGCCACTGGTTCCAGCCGGACTTGTTGATCAGCTGCCACGCGATCAGCGCCCCGAACGCTCCCACCGCACCGAACGAGAGGTTCAGAACCCCGGTGGTCCGAAACAGCACGATCATCCCCACACCGGAGAGGGCGTAGACCCCTCCGAGTGCGAGACCGGTGACGAGAAACGGCTGCTCGTCCTGCCAGCTCGGGAGTGACAGTGCCAGGTGGAGGAACGGATGCATTTGGTGAAGCCGTCCAGCGCTCCGATCGCGTGGTTATCTAGCCTCTTTCGCCTATCACTGGATCCCGGCCGCCTTCGCCGCGGCGCGGTACTGGGCGATCTGGGGATCGGCCGAGGAGATCGGAGTGCATCCCTGGGCCGTGATCATCTTTCCATTTTCGGGCGTCACCGTGTAGTCGGAGTTGTTGGGGATGTGCAGCGCCACCTTGCCGTAGGTCCAGGGCTGACAGAGTTGCTCGGACTTGTAGCTCTTGATGCCCTGAATCGCCGCGTTGACGCTCTTGATCGTGTACGGCCCCTTGACGGTGTCCAGCGCCTGGACGAGGAACTTGGCCAGCAGGAAGCCGAACTGGCTGAACGAGCCGATGCCGCCGGCGACGTTGGAGCCGTACTTCGCCAGGATCGCCTTGTACAGCTGGATCTCCGGACCATTGTGGTCACTGGCATCGACTGCCTCGGCGTTGACGAACAGCTTGTGGTTCCACTTCGGTCCCAGCGCCTTGGCCAGGAAGTCCGTGTCGCACGGCGTCGAGCAACCCCAGGACTTGACCCGGTCCTCGAGGCCGAGCTTCTGGGCGGCCTGGAGGATCACCAGTGCCTCAGGCGGGGTGAAGTTCAGGATCACCGAGCCGTCCGGGCCGGCGGCATTGACGAGGTTCAGGGCGACCGAGTTGGCGTCGTTGATCGGCACGTTCTCGGTCATCTGCGTGATCGGGACGTGCGCGGCCTTGGCGACCGCCGCCGGGCCGGCGGCGATGTAGCCCGTACCGGGGACGTTGGACTGCACGAACGCGATCTTCTTGGCGTGGAGCGAGTTGATCGCATACTGCACGGCTCCGTCGGAGCTGTAGCGCGGCCCCATGTTGACCGCGGCGCTGTTCGGAGTCGACCAGCACTCCGGGGCGATTCCCGCGTCCATCTCAAAGATTCCCAGCTGCTTCCAGTAGGACTGATCGATCGTGCACTCGAGCAGGTCGAAGACGCCG
Organism: uncultured Solirubrobacterales bacterium; assembly: GCA_963792735.1. GTDB lineage: Bacteria > Actinomycetota > Thermoleophilia > Solirubrobacterales > Solirubrobacteraceae > Palsa-465. Next base: position 811,279 of record CAWBXK010000004.1, read on the forward strand.
TTGATGGCGACGACGTGGTCGGACTGGATCAGCTGCTTGGCGGCCGCCGCGACCTGCGACGGTTGGGTCTGATCGAGCTGGACGAAGAGCTTGAGCGGGTGGCCGTTGACGCCGCCGTTGGCGTTGACGCAATTGAAGTAGGCCGTGATCATGTTCGGGCCGTCGGTGAAGTCGGTGCCCGGCTGATGGGTGTCGATCGTGCCGATGTTGATCGGGGTGCCGGTCGCCGCGACCCCCGGCTTGGGGCCACACGAGGAGGTGCTGACGGTGCTGGCACCGCCCCCGGAGCTCGAGCTCGAGCTCGAGCTGGCGCCCCCGCCCGAGGGGCTCGAGCTGCTGCTGCTACTGCTGCTGCTCCCGCATGCGGCCAGCACCAGCACACCTATCAGCGCAACGAGCGCCGTCCGGAGCCTCAACCGCACGCGCGGTGCGTCATGGTCCTTGATCACCGATCTCTCCTCCTCCTGGGGCTATGAAGCCATCCCCGGATTTCGTGCCGGGCGAGGCGATTCGCGGATACTAGTTAGACAGCGAGCTGCATGCAACAGATGGCTAACCAGAGCCATGGAAACGTACTTTTGGCCATTTCGGGGCACAAGTTGCATGCAGCGGTTCCAACGGGAATAGACTGGCCGCCGATGACCAAGCCGGCCAACCGAACTCAGACCACCCGAGCGCTGCTGCGCCTGCGGGAGCTGATCCTCAGCGGTGAGTTCGTGGCGGGCGAGCGCATGTCCGAGCTGCCTCTGGTCGAGCGCCTCGGCGTGTCGCGTACGCCGCTGCGGCTCGCGCTCGCCTCGCTCGAGCACGAGGGGCTGCTCCGGGCGCTCTCCGGCGGCGGCTACGCGGTGCGGGAGTTCAGCGAGGCCGACATCCGCGATGCGATCGAGCTGCGCGGCGTGCTGGAGGGCACCGCGGCGCGATTCGCCGTCGAACGCGGCGTGGCCCGGCGTGAGCTGCGGGCACTGCGGGCGACCAACGACGCGATCGGAGCGTTGGTGCAGAGAGCCGACTACGACTCGTTCGAGCGCTACGTCGAGCTCAACGAGCGCTTCCACGCACGAATGCTCAAGCTCGCGCGCAGCCCGATGCTGGAGCGAGCCCTGGCCGGAATCGTCTCCCTGCCGCTGGCGGCCCCGAGCGCCGCGTTCGTGCTCACCGAGGCCGAGCTTCCGGAGTCGCGTGAGATCCTGGTCATCGCTCACCGCCATCACTACGGGCTGATCGAATCGATCGAGCGCCACGAGGGCGCTCGCGCCGAGAGCCTGGCCCGCGAGCACGCCCATCTCGCCCTCACCAATCTCGAGCTCGCCCTGCGCCACGGGACCGTGCTGCAGGCGCTTCCGGGCGCCTCCCTGATCACGTTGCCCGAGGATCGCGATCCCCAGCCTATGGCGCCGTGACCGGGTACATGACCTCCGGCTCGTCCCAGCCGGCGGCGACACGCGCCGCCTGGTAGATCTCGTCGGCGCCGGGGCGAAAGGCGTTCTCCAGCGGAGGGCTGACCGGCACCGGCGTGAACGGAGCGCCGACCCGCCCGATCGGGGCCTGCAAGGAGTCGAACGCCGCCTCCTGGAGCTGGGCGGCGATCTCCGCGCCGAAGCCCCCCACCGTCACCGCCTCGTGCGCCACCACGCCCCGGCCGGTGCGCTGAACCGATGCGGCCAGCGTGTCCAGATCCAGCGGGGTGAGCGTCCGCGGATCGATCACCTCCGCCTCGATTCCCTCCGCCGCCAGCCGCTGCGCCGCCACCAGCGCCTCCCCGACCAGGCGTGACAGGGCGACGATCGTGACGTCGCGACCCGGACGGACGATCCGGGCACGGCCCAAGGCGAGCGGCTCCGGATGCTCGGGCACCCGCTCGCGGCGAAAGTACAGCGACTTGTTCTCAACGAACACCACCGGGTTTGGATCGGCGATCGCGCTCTGCAGCAATCCGGCGGCGTCCGCCGCGCAGCTCGGCATCACCACCTTCAAGCCCGGGACGTGCGCGAGCCAGGCCTCCAGGCTCTGGGAGTGCTGTGCCCCGCTGCGGCTCCCCGCCCCGCCCTGCGTGCGCAGCACCAGGGGGACGCAGAGCTGACCACCGGACATGAAATGCGCCTTCGCGGCCTGGTTGACGAGCTGATCCAGGGCCAGGGTGAGAAAGTCGATGAACATGATCTCGACCACCGGCCGCAGACCGGCCTGGGCGGCGCCGATCGCCACGCCGCATACGGCGGCTTCGCTGATCGGCGTGTTGCGCACGCGCTCGGTGCCGAACTCCTCGGCGAGGCCGGCGGTGGTGGTGTAGGGACCTCCCTCGGCGACATCCTCGCCCAGCACGATCACCCGCTCGTCGGAGCGCATCGCGCTCGCCAGCGAAGCGGTGAGCGCCTTCACGAAGGTGGTCTCGATCTCGGGCTTCACCCCGCGCTCCCCGCCGGGGCGTAGACCAGCTCAGCCGAGACCCCGAGCTCCGGGAACGGACTGGACCGGGCGAACTGCACCGCGGACTCGATCTCGGCGCGGGCCTCGGACTCGAGCCCCTCGACCGCTTCGCGGTCAAGCCACCCCTCGGCCACCGCGTGCGCCTGCAGCCGCGCCAGCGGATCCAACCGCTGCCACTCCGCCTCGCCCAGGGTCTCGCGATAACCCTGCGCGTCGCCCTCGTAATGGCCCCGGAGCCGATGGGTGAGGCACTCGAGCAGCATCGGCCCCCGCCCCTCGCGCGCGGCGTGCGCGAACGCGGCGAACGACGACCACACCGCCGGGACGTCGCTGCCCTCGACCGTGCGGCGCTCGAACCCGTAGGGAGCCACGACCTCGCTCACGCGCTCCACCGGCGTGTGCGCCGAGCGCGGGGTGAACTCCGCGAAGCCGTTGTTCTCACACACGAACACCACCGGCAGCTCCCACAGTGCGGCCAGGTTCACGGCCTCCGAGAAGGTCCCGGACTGCACCGCCCCGTCCCCGAAGAACACGACCGTGATCTGGTCGCCTCCGCGCAACCGCACCGCCAGTGCGTTGCCGACCGCGAGCGGGAGGTTTCCGCCGACCACGCCGGTGGCGCCCATCAGGCCGTGCGGCGCGTCGACCAGGTGCATGGACCCGCCGACGCCCCGGCACAGACCGTCGGCGCGCCCCATCAGCTCAGCCATCAGCTGAGGCAGCGGAGCACCTTTGGCGATCGCGTGCCCGTGGGCGCGGTGTCCGCTGTAGACGGCGTCGTCATCGCGCAGCTGGCCGCACACCGCGGCCGCCACCCCCTCTCCGCCGATGCTGAGATGGATCAGGCCGTGCACCTGGAGGGTTCGCTTGAGCTGAGCCACCCGTTCCTCGAAGCAGCGAATCCGCCACATCGTCGCCAGCAGGCGCCCGGCGGTGTCGCCGTCGAGCTCGCGCGGCGTCGCGCCAGGCGGTGTCGGCGGCGCGCTCACCTCTCGCCGTCAGGCGCTGACCGGCGCCGTGCCGAGGACCTCGCGCACCGCCCCGGTGATCTTGCGTTCGTCGGGCAGCACGAACGCCTCCATCGGCTCGCTGTAGGGCACCGTCGCGTCGAGGGCCGTCACCTGCCTGATCGGGGCTTTGAGCGAACCGAAGCCGTGGTCGGCGATCTCCGCGGCGATCACCGCCGAGGCCGAGGCGTGACGGGTGGCCTGATCGACCAGCACCACGTGCCCGGTCTTCTCCACCGAAGTCAGGATCGTGGCGAGATCAAGCGGCACCAGCGTCCGCGGATCGATCACCTCGGCCTCGATCCCATCGGCGGCCAGGGACTCGGCCGCGGCGAGCGCCTTGCCCACCATCCAGCCGGTGGCGACGATCGTCACATCGCCGCCGGTCCGTGGCACGGCGGCCTGCCCGAACTCGACCACGTACTCGCCCTCGGGGACCTCCCCCGGCTCCAGGGTCAGCAGGTAGTGGTGAAAGAAGCAGACCGGGTTGTCGTCGCGGATCGCGCTCGCCATCAGCCCCTTGGCGTCGGCGGCGGTCGCCGGCAGCGCCACCTTCAGGCCCGGGATGCCCATGAACATCCCGTAGATCGAGCCGGTGTGCTGGCCGGCCCAGCCGGCCGTGAACCCGTAGCCCGCCTTGAGCACCAGCGGCACCTTGACCCGGCCGCCGCTCATGTAGCGAAAGCGGGGTGCCTCGTTGACGACCTGATCCATCGCCACCAGCATGAACTCCGCCATGTACAGCTCGACCACCGGTCGAAACCCGGCCAGCGCAGCGCCGACCGCCATCCCGATCTCCGCCGTCTCGGAGATCGGGGTCACCCGGACGCGGTCGTGGCCGAACGCCTTGAGGAACTCGTCGTTCTCGGTGGTGGCGAGGTTCTGCCCGAAGTACAGGACCGCCTCGTCGCGGGCCATCTCCTGATGGATGGCCTCGTTGATCGCCGCGATGTAGGGGATCTCCCGCGCCATGGCGCATGCCTCCTTTGGTCAGGCGTAGACGTGGTTGAGGGCATCTTCGGGCGCCGGGAACGGGCTGTCGACGCCGAACTGGACGGCCATCTCCATCTCCTCGGTGGTCTCGGCGGCGATCCGGTCGGCCGCCTCGGCGCTGAGCACTCCGTCGGTGACCAGCCGCGCGCGGAAACGCGGCACGGGATCGCCCCGCTTGGCCGCCTCGTACTCCTCCGTCGCCCCGAACACCTCGATCGCCTCGTGATCGGGGTAGTGCAGCGGTACCCCCGGCGGGGCGATGATGTTCCCGTGTGCGCTGAGCCGGTACACCTTTGACTCCACCAGGGTCGGGCCGTCGCCGGCCCGCGCCCGGTCGACCGCGGCGCCAACCGTCTCATGGACGGCCACGGGGTCACCGCCGTCGATCGTCACCCCGGGCATTGAGAACGCCTTGGCCTTCACCGCCAGCGGCTCGCCGGCGGCCGCGTTGGCGTCCTCCTGCTCCACCCGGGTGACCACGTTGTAGGAGTTGTTCTCCATCACGTAGACGATCGGAAGCTTCCACAGCGACGCGACGTTGAGCGATTCCGAGAACGCCCCCTGCTTGGAGGCGCCGTCGCCGAAGAAGCACAGCACCACCTGGGGCGGCTGGTCGGAGGGTGGGTCCGACCGATTCCGGATCTGCGCCGCGTAGGCGACTCCGGTGGCCTGGGGGATTCCCTGTCCCACGATGCCCGAGGTGCCGAGGAATCCGCGCGCGGTGTCCAGCAGGTGCATGGAGCCGCCGTAGCCTCCGCACAGCCCGGTGCTGCGACCGTAGATCTCGGCCATCATCTCGTTCGGGCTGGTTCCCAGCGCGAGCGGATAGCCGTGACAGCGGTAGGTCGCCATCAGCTGGTCGGTGGGCTCAAGCGTCGCCACCGAGCCGACGATCGACGCCTCGGCGCCGTCGGCCAGATGGGTATGACCGCGGATCACGCCCGGATGCTCTTCGAAGGTGCGCTTGACCCGCTCCTCGAACTCGCGGATCCGCATCATCTGGCGGTACATCCACACCAGCCTGTCGTTGTCAAGCTCGCTCATTGGCTTCTCCTTGCACTGACACCGGCGCCGAACTGGGCGGCTGTGGTCTCGTAGGCCTGGTTGAACTCCTCCTCGATCGGGAGGCTGCGCAGCTGCTCGGAGAGCACCTCCACCCCCCACGGTCCCTCGTACCCGAGTGCCCGGCACGCCTGCACGTAGCCCGGGATGTCGAACTCGCCCTGGCCCGGCAGGCGGCGGTGGTTGACGGTCTCGTCGACCAGATCGGGCAGGTTCTCGAACTGGCCGTCGGACAGCTCGACCCAGGTGAGACGGTCGGGGGGTATGCGGTGCAGGTCCTGGGGCGAGATCCCCAGCTTGGCCATGTGCCAGGTGTCGATGGCCAGGCCGCCGTTGGGTGCGCCGGCGGCGCGCATCAGCTCAAGCGCCGCGTCGAGCGAGGCGACGTTGACGTCGAACGGCATGAACTCGTAGACGACCTTGGCGTCGGTGTGTTGCGCCGCCTCCCCGCACAGCTCGGCGAACGCCTCGGCGAGCCGGTCGGGCTCACACGGCGTGCCGGGGATGTTGCCGACCTTGATGTGATGGGCGTCAAACGCCGCCGCGGTGTCGAACAGCAGACGCCGCCGCTGGTCTGACTCCGCGCGCGCCGGGTCCCCCGGGGCCACGAAGAAGTCGGCCAGGAACTCGACCTGGAGATGGCTCAAGCCGGCGTCGTCGAAGATCTGCTTCATCTCGGCCAGCGTGCGGGTCTGCAACTGGTGCGCGATGTCGGCGTGCCAGAGTCCCAGCCCCCGGAAGCCGACGCGGGCGGCGTGGGCGCACCGGTCGCGCCAGTCGAAGGTGCTCCACTCCCGGCCCACGTGCACGTCGGCGGGACCGCTCACCGTCCAATACAGGGCCAGAAGCTCGGCCTCGGCCATCTCTCTCCTTCCAGGTACGTGACTCAAGCTACCGTCGGGCCGTCAGCGCGGCCAGCCATCCAGCGCCGGGCTTCTTGCCGATCAGCGCGCTGGCTCGGCCAGGCCATTCAGCGCGGCCACCAGCTCGTCGGTCCGCGAGATCCACGGCGCATGATCGGTCTCGAGCTCGATCACCGGCGCGCACCCGGCGGTCTCGAACATGCGCCGCTGCATTCCGGGTGGGATCGCGCGGTCCCGGGTGCAGGTGATGTAGGCGCGGGGCAGGGCGCCGAAGGCGGCGCCGGCGAGCCGGACCGGAGCGGTGAACGGCAGCACCGGCTGCAGGCCCAGGTGCTCGAGCCCCCACGCCGCCTGCGATTCGTCACAGCACCCGAACAGCGCGTCGCGGGCGGCGGCGAGAGGTAGCCGGGCCACCGGAGGGTCACCCTCGGCGATCAGGTTCGCCTGGACCTGATCATCGGCGGCCTCGGGATAGGCGGTGAGGTCAAGCAGGCTCTGGCCGTCCTCCGGGAGGAAGGCCGCCACGTAGATCAGCGCCACGACGTGCTCAGGATGGCGTGCCGCCGCCTCGGTGATCACCATCCCGCCCATGCTGTGTCCCACCAGCACCGCCGGCGCCCCCTCGGCCAGTGTCTCGCCGACCCGTCGCGCATAGGCGTCGAGCGTCACCTCCTCGAGCGGGGTGCGGTCCTCGCCGGCGCCGGGCAGATCAGGCGCGAGCACCGTGTGGCCCGCATCCCGCAGACCGGGGAGCACCGGCTCCCAGCACCACGCGCCGGCGAACGCTCCATGCACCAACACGATCCGCGCCATCCGCCTCTCCTCCTGGTTTGCACCGACCCGGGCTGCCGCGATCGTAGTTGCCGGGCCGGCCGCGCGAGACGCACGCTCGGAAATCGAGCACCCGGGCGCAAGCCGGCGTGCGCGGAGGCGCAAGCGGCTTGACTTGACGGCCCGGTCGTCTCTATAAGTCAATCTCGCGGCAGCGACGGATACGCCGCACCCCGAGGGAGGTTCCAATGGCCAGCTCGACGCCGCCAAGCGGCGGTTTTCCCAGTCCGTACTCGATCGAGCCTGCGCCGGGCGGTGAGGGCTGGGAGGAGATGTATCCCTACTACGCCGTGTTCGACGAACACCGGCGCGAGACCGACGAGCAGCGATTCTGGTTCTGGAACTCGATGCACTTCCCGGTGCCGATGCCGGCCTTTGACGTGATCTGCATCGACTCCCCGTATCAGGCCGTGGGGGCGTGGCAGAACCGGGTGTTCGCCGTGCCGCCGGCGATGGGCATCGACTATCGGATCGTCAACGGCTACGTCTACATCTCCGGCAACCCCGTCACCGACCCGGCGAAGATCGCCGAGCGCGCGGGGTTCTTCCAGGCCCGCGCCGGCTACTACTACGAGAACTGGGCCGAGCTGTACGGCGCCTGGCGGGCCAAGATGGAGTCGCTGATCCAGGAGCTGGGCGAGCTCGAAGTGCCCGCGCTGCCGGAGTACGAGCCCGATGAGGTGGCGTTCGGCGTCGATCGCAACACCGCTTTCTACGAAGTGCTGGACGCCTACGGTCGCGCGCTGCGGCTGTGCGATCTGATGTGGCAGCACCACTTCGAGTTTCTGCTGCTGGGCTACGGGGCCTACGGCACATTCGTGGAGTTCTGCAAGGGCCATCTCCCCGACATCCCCGACCAGCACATCGCGCAGATGGTGGCCGGGATCGACGTGCTGCTGTTCCGGCCCGACGCGGAGCTGCGCCGCCTGGCGCGCCTGGCCATCGAGACCGGAGTCGACGCCGCCTTCGCCGAGGGCCGCTCGCCCGCGGAGATCGACTCCGAGCTGGCCCGCAGCGAGGCCGGCCAAGCGTGGCTGGCGGAGCTCGAGCGGGTCAAGGACCCCTGGTTCAACATGGCCACCGGCGATGGTCTGTACCACTATTACCGCAGCTGGCTGGACGACCCCAGCATCCCCTACGCGGCCCTGATCGGTCACGTCGCCGCGCTGCGGGCGGGCGAGCAGATCGAGCGGCCCACCGAGGAGATCCAGCGTGAGCGCGACCGTCTCGCCGAGGCCTACGGTGCGTTGCTCGATGACGAGGCGCGCGGGGCGTTCAACGATCTGCTGGCGCTCTCGCGGACCGTGTTCCCCTACGTGGAGGAGCACAAATTCTTCTGCGACTACTGGTTTTTGACCCGCTGGTGGAACAAGATCCGCGAGTTCGGCTCGCTGCTGGCCGGTCACGGCTTCCTCGGCGAGGCGGAGGACATCTTCCAGCTCTCCCGTCACGAGGTCGCTTCAGCGCTGGACGAGCTGGTGCTCACCTGGGCCACCGGTGGGCGACCGGCCGGCCCCCAGCACTGGGCGCCGATCGTCGCCCGCCGCAAGGAGATCCTGGCCCGGTTGGCCGACTGGACGCCGCCGCCGGCGCTCGGCGTGACGCCGGAGGCGGTAACCGATCCGATGACGATCATGCTGTGGGGGGTGACGACCGAGCGCGTGCAGGAGTGGGCCCGCCAGCAGGACGGAGGGCGGGAGCTCAACGGCGCCGCCGCCTCCCCCGGGGTGATCGAAGGGCTCGCGCGCGTGGTCAGATCGGTGAGCGAGATCTCCGACATCCGCGATGGTGAGATCCTGGTGTGCGGTAGCACCTCGCCGGCATGGGCCCCGATCTTCTCCAAGATCAGGGCGACCGTGACCGATGTCGGCGGCGTGATGTCGCACGCGGCGATCGTCTGCCGCGAGTACGGGCTCCCGGCGGTGGTGGGGACCGGCCGCGCCACCTCGCAGATCCACACCGGGCAATCGATTCGCGTCAACGGCTCCGACGGGGTCGTGACCCTGCTTGACGGACCGCCGTGACTGAGTACTGCCGCCCGCTGACGGACCTGCGCCGGACCGACCAGGCCGGGTTCGGCGGCAAGAGCGCCAGTCTCGGGGAGCTGCTGCGGGGCGGCATCCCGGTACCGCCGGGGTTCGCGCTCTCAACGGCGGCGCTCGCGCTGTGCCTGGACGAGGCGGGGCTGCGGGCGGACATCGACCGCCGCCTGGGCGGGACGTTGCCCCGGGAACAGGGGGCGCTGCGATCGCTGTGCGCCGAGATCACCGAGGCGATCGGCGCCGCCCCGATGCCGACAGCGGTGCGGGATGAGATCGCGAGCGGCTATGAGGCCCTGGCCGAGACGACCCGCAGCGCCGCGCCGCCGGTTGCCGTGCGCTCCAGTGCCGTCGGGGAGGACAGCGAAGCGGCCACCTTCGCGGGCCAGCAGGAGACGTCGTTGTGGGTGCGCACGATCGAGGCCGTGCTGGAGGCGGTGCGCAGCTGCTGGGCGAGCCTCTACAGCCCGACCGCCGTCAGCTACCGCACCCGCGCCAGCCCGGATCGGCGTCCCCCCGCCCCCGCGATGGGCGTCGCCGTCCAGGTGATGGTCGACGCGCTGGTCTCCGGGGTGATGTTCACCTGCAACCCGGTCAGCGGCGATCCGAGCACGATCGCCATCAACGCGAGCTGGGGGCTGGGCGAGGCGGTGGTCGCGGGCGAGGTGACGCCGGACGAGTACCGGCTGAGCAAGGTCACCGGCGAGGTCCTCCACCAGCGGGTGGGCTCCAAGCTGATCGAGTACGTGCCGGCAGCGGATGGCGGCGGCACGGTCCGGCGCGATGTCGCGCCCGAGCGCCGCGACCGTCCGTGCCTGGCGGACGACGAGCTCAGCGCGCTGGCGGAAGTGGCGGGGCGGGTGGAAGGCCACTTCGGCTCCCATCAGGACATCGAGTGGGCGATCGCCCGGGGCGCCTCGCCTCCCGACAGCCTGTTCGTGTTGCAGTCGCGGCCGGTCACGGCGATGCCCGAGCGTGAGCGCAAACCCCTCCCGGCGTCCGCGCTGTCACTGGTGATGCAGACCTTCGGCGCCGAACGCGGATCCGCCCGCGACTAGGAGCGAGGCGGCGTTGGCGCTAAGCGACGAGGATATCCGGGAGATCCTGCGCATCATCGACGAATCTCCGCTCGACGAGCTGCGGATCGAGACCGACGGCTTCTCGCTGCACGTGCGCAAGGGCGTCGCCGGCGAGACGGCGCCGGCCCCCGCGCGCGAGCCACGGCCGGCCTCCGGCGGGCCGGCCGAGACCGCGCCGGCCGAGACGGCCCCGGCCGACGGCGCCGTCACGATCGACGCGCCGATGCTGGGCACCTTCTACCGCGCCGAGTCGCCCGGCCAGAGCCCGTTCGTGGAGGTCGGCAGCCAGATCGAGCCCGACACCACCGTGTGCATCATCGAGGTCATGAAGATGATGAACTCGGTCTCGGCCGGCGTGACCGGGACGATCGTCGAGGTGTGCCCGCGCAACGCCGAGCTGGTCGAGTACGGGCAGCCGCTGTTCCGCGTGAATCCGTCGGCATGACGCTCGCGCGGGTGTTCATCCCCAATCGCGGCGAGATCGCCGTACGGATCGTGCGAGCGTGCCGGGACCTCGGCCTGGAGAGCGTGATCGGCACCTCGGAGGTCGACCGCGACGCCGTGGCCGCGCGCAGCGCCGACCGGGCGGTGTGCCTGGGCCCGGGGCCGGCAGTGGAGAGCTACCTGCGCGAGGACCTGGTCGTGCAGGCGGCGCTCGGCACCGGCTGTGACGCGATTCACCCCGGTTACGGCTTCTTGGCCGAGAGCCCACGGCTGGCCCGGCTCGCGGACGAGCACGGCCTGATCTTCGTCGGGCCCCCACCGGAGGCGATGGAGCTGGCCGGCGACAAGCTGCGCGCGCGCTCGCAGGCGATCGACGCCGGCCTGCCGGTGCTCCCCGGAGAGCCGGCCGAGTCGGCGGCGCAGGCCCGGGAAGCGGCGGAGCGGATCGGCTATCCGGTCCTGGTCAAGGCCGCCGGCGGCGGCGGCGGACGGGGCATCAAGCTGGCGGCAGACCCCGACGCGCTCACCGGTCTGCTGGGCCTGGCGCGGAGCGAGGCGGCGGCGGCGTTTGGCGACGAGCGCGTGTACCTGGAGCGCTTCATCGCCGACGGGCGACACATCGAGGTCCAGGTGGCCGCCGACGCCGAGGGATCGGTGATCCATCTCGGCGAGCGCGACTGCTCGGTCCAGCGCCGCTACCAGAAGGTGATCGAGGAGGCACCGGCCCCGCAGCTGACCGCGGCCACCCGGGACGCGCTTCGGGGCGCGGCGGTGAAGTTCACGCGGGCCATCGGCTACCGCAATCTGGGGACCGTGGAGTTCATGCTCGATGCGGCCAGCGACGAGTTCTACTTCCTGGAGATGAACTGCCGGATTCAGGTCGAGCATCCGGTGACCGAGGCGGTCACCGGCACCGACCTGGTCTGCGAGCAGCTGCGCATCGCCGGAGGAGCGCCGCTGGGACTGGCCCAGTCCCAGGTCCGCCTGCGCGGGCACGCGATCGAGTGCCGTCTCACCGCGGAGGATGCCGCCCGCGGCTTTGCCCCCAGCCCGGGGACGATCTCGCGCTTCTCGGTGCCCGGGATCCCGGGGCTGCGCGTCGACACCCACTGCGAGGACGGAACCTTCGTGCCGCCGTTCTATGACTCGCTGCTGGCCAAGCTGATCGCGCACGGCGAGACCCGCGCGCAGGCCACCGCGACCCTGGTGCAGGCACTGGCGCGGACGCGGATCGACGGGGTGGCGAGCAATCGCGAGCTCCTCGGTCGGGTCCTCGCCCACCCGGAGTTCGCGGCGGGCGCAGTCACCACCCACTGGCTGCAGGACACCCTCGCCGACCTCGTGCAGGCGCCATGAGCCGCGAAGTCGACTTCGTCGACACCACCACCCGCGACGGCAACCAGAGCCTGTGGAGCGCCACCGGTCTGACCACCCCTGACGTGCTGGCGATCGCCCCGACGCTGGATCGGGTCGGCTACCACGCGCTGGACTTCACCTCCAGCACGCACATGGCCGTGTCGGTCCGGTTTCACCGAGAGGACCCGTGGGAGCGCATCAGGCTCGTCAGCGCGGCGATGCCGAACACGCCGCTGGGCATGATCGGGACCGGGATGCGCTTCATCTCCTGGGTGCCGGCCGACGAGGAGGTGATCGGACTGGCCTTGCGCCTGGTCGTCCGTAACGGGATCCGACGCTTTCAGATCGCCGAGCCCTCCAACGATCTGCAGCGGCTGCGGACCGTCGCGAGGCTGGCCCGCGCGGCCGGGGTGCAGGAGGTGGTGGTCGGACTCACCTACTCGATCAGCCCCGTCCACACGCACGAGTACTACGCGCAGCGGCTGGCGGAGCTGGCCGATTGCGCCGAGATCGACCGGCTCTACCTCAAGGATCCGGGCGGGCTGCTGACTCCCGATGCCGTCCGCGAGCTCGCCCCGCACTTTCTCGCGGCGGCGCGACGGCGACCGATCGAACTGCACAGCCACTGCACGATCGGCCTCGCCCCCCTGGTCTATGTGGAGGGGGTCAAGGCCGGCTTTGGGGTGGTCCACACCGCGTCGGGACCGCTGTCACGCGGGACCTCGCAGCCCGAGGTGGGAGCCACCGCCCGCAACCTCCAGGCGTCGGGGTTCTCGCACCACCTCGACCTCGAAGCGCAGGCGGTGGTGTCCGAGCACTTCCATCAACTCGCCCGCGCCAAGGGCCTGCCCGGCGGCACCGCGCAGGAGTTCGACGCCGCCTATTACCGCCACCAGCTCCCGGGCGGGATGGTCACCACCACGCGCCGGATGCTCGAGGAGGTCCGCCGGCCCGAGCTGTTCTCCGCCGTACTGGAGGAGGTCGAACAGGTGCGGGCGGAGATGGGTTATCCGATCCTGGTCACGCCGGTCTCGCAGTTCGTGGCCAGCCAGGCGGCCCGCAACGTGATCGACGCCGAGCGCTGGTCCAACGTCTCCGATGAGACCGTGCGCTACTTCCTCGGTCATTACGGCGCCGCGCCGGCCCCGGTGGACCCGGCCGTGGCGGAGCGCGTGCTGGCGCGCCCCCAGGTCAAGCAGCTGCGCACGCTCGAGCCCCTGAGCCTGGAGGGGGCGCACCGGCGCTTCGGCCAACACATCTCCGAGGAGGAGCTGCTGCTGCGCCTGACCATGCCCGGCGAGCAGGTCGACGCGATGATCGCGGCGCGCGACCGCGGGTCGCCGGGCCCGGTCGTCGCGCCGGGACGCGGCGGCGAGGCGCCGGGCCCGGCGGCCCGACCGGGGCGCTCACCGCTGGTCTCGCTCCTGCGCGAGCTCGCCCAGCGTCCGGCGATCGCCAGCTTCTCGCTCACCAAGGACGGCGACACGGTGGTGTGGCGCCGTGGCTGAGCTGAGCCTCGAGGACGTCAGCGGATTCGTGTTCGACATCGACGGCACGCTCGCGCACCGGGACCCTGGGGGGCGGGCTCACCCCCAGCCAGGCGCCGCGGCGGTGCTCGAGCGGATTCGCGCCTCGGGCCGGCCGCTGGTGCTGTTCACCAACGGCAGCCATGTCCGGGCGGAGGCGATCGCCCTGGGCCTGCGCGAGGATGGCCTGCCCGTCGGCGACCACGAGGTGCTGACCCCGATCGAGAGCACGATCACCTACCTGCGCCGTTATCACCGGGATCGTCCGGTGCTCGCGTTCGCCACCGCAGCCGCGCGCGAGCGCCTCCGGGAGGCCGGGATCCCGCTGACCCAGGACGAGGACGCCGAGGCGGTGTTCGTGGCCCACGTCGACCAGGTGGACATGGCCTCCCTGGAGCGGGGGGCGCGCGCCGTGCTCCGGGGGGCCCCACTGCTCACGGGCAGTTACGTGGCGGCCTACGCCGGCGCCAACGGCCCCATCCTGAGCCGCGGGGCGATGGTCACCGCGGCGATCGCCAAGGTCACGGGCCAGCGGCCCAAGGTGGTGGGTAAGCCATCCCGGGCCGCGGTGGCGGAGATCCGCCGGCGGCTCGGCCTGCCCACCTCGCAGCTGGCGGTGATCGGCGACGATCTCGGCATGGACATCGCGCTCGGTCGTCTCGGCGGCTCGCGCACGGTGCTGGTTCGCAGCGGGATCAGCGGTCAGCTCGAGCTCGACCGCGTGCCCGAGCGGCGCCGGCCCGATGCCGTGATCGACGCAATCGCCGACCTACTCGAGCGGCTGTGACGCGCCTCGCGCCGCGTGTCGAACCTCGCTCGGCGTCACTCCGAACGCGCGCTTGAAGACACGGGAGAAGTGGGCGGCGTCGCAGAAGCCCCAGCGGAATGCGATGTCGGTCACCGATCCGCCGGTGGGCTGTTCCAGATCCTCCCGGCAGCGGGCCAGCCGCTCACGGCGCACCAGCCCGGCCACCGATGTCTCGGCATCCTCGAACAGCGAGTGCAGCGCTCGCACCGACATCGCGTAGGCCCGCGCGATCGACGCCGGTCCGAGCAGTGGGTCCTGGAGATGCGTGCGCACGTAGCGCCGGATCTCCGAACGCAGCGCGGCGCGGGTGGCCGACCGGTTGGTCGGTACCGACGGCTCAACCGCGGCCCGGAGCAGTTCCACCGCCGCGTTGGCCGCCGCGGCCCCGGCGGCCGGCTCGAGCCAGGGCTGTTCCTGGGCGAGCGCCATCATGTAGCGGACGAGCAGGCGCGCCGGACCGCTGGCCGCGAGTGACGGCAGGGCGCCAATCTCGGCCAGCCGCGGGCAGACCTCCAGGACGCGGGCGCGCGGGAACAGCAGCGTGCGCTTGTGAAACGACTCGACGATCTCCACCTCGGTCGGCTGCAGTCCGTCCCACAGGACCACGTCGCCAGCCTCGAGGGCGAGCTCGCGGCTACCCTCGCGAACCAACTCGACGCCCTTGCCGACGAACTGGAACCCGACGATGTCCTCGTGGCGCGCCTGCTCCACCTGCGCGGTCATGACCATGCGGCTGCGGTGGCCGAGGAAGGGCGACGCCGCGCAGTCCACGAGCATCAGGTCGCCGATCGCGCGCCGGGTCACGGCGCCGCGGAACTCGACCGGGGTCCGGTGGGTGGCGTGCACGTCAAAGCCCAGATGCGTCGCGGCCAGGATCTCCGACCACGACTTCAGACGGCGCGCGGTGTCGGCGCCGCTGGCCCGCCACCGTTCCGGGGCGTTACCGGGCGTCCTAGCTGCTACCGCCGGTGCCATGTCGTTGCACACCCTACCCGGGCGGCGATAGCGTGCGCAGCATTACCGTGGGGTCACTCGCGGTGCGCGGAGACCCAGGCCACCGAGCCGGCGTCGACGGGCAGCGCAACCCCCGTCACGAACGATGCCTCGTCCGAGCACAGCCACAGCACCGCCGCGGCGACCTCCTCCGGTTCGCCGAACCGCGTCATCGCCTGGGGCGCCAGGATCTCTCGCTGGCGCTCGGGCGACTCGTTGGACATCAGCGGCGTCATGATCGCGCCGGGGCAGACGGCGTTGACGCGGATCCCGTCCTGCGCGTATTCCACCGCCGCGTTCTTGGTCAACCCCAGGATCCCGTGCTTGCTCGCGGCGTAGGCGCTGAGCAGGGTCACCGCGCGCAGGCCGGCGTTGGAGGAGGTGTTGACGATCGCCCCGCGCGAGGGAGGCTCGTTGTGCAGGAGCTGGCGGATCTGGTGTTTCATGCCCAGGAAGGTTCCCCGCAGGTTGACCGCGATGACCCGATCGAAGTCCTCGTCAGAGGTCTCGTGCAGCCGCTGATGCACCCCGATGCCCGCGTTGTTGTGGGCGAAGTCGAGCCGGCCGTAACGCTGCACGACGTGGGCGACCAGCGCCTCGTTGTCGGCCGAGCTCGACACGTCGCAGGCGACGAACTCAGCCCGGCCCCCCTGACGCGCGATCTCGCGCACGGTCTGCTCGCCCCCGGCGCGAGCGGACTCCAGATCGGCCACGACCACCGTCGCGCCCTCGCGCGCGAAGCGGATCGCGCAGGCGCGGCCGATGCCGCTCGCCGCGCCGGTGACGAGGCCGGCCTTTCCCTCCATCGAGCGAGCCATCCGCGAACCCTAACCGCTGGATCATGAGCGCCACCGGACTGGACACCGAAGCGATGGAGCGCGCCGGGCTGTCCGCAGACGAGGCCACGGCGTGGAGCGCAGCGGCGCCCGGGCCCGAGCATTGCTTCGCCGCCGACGCCGACGCGGTCAGCGCCTTCTTGCTGCGCGGGCTGACGTTGCTGCGCCGCTTGCCCGCCGGGCCGCAGCGCAGCGAGCCCGAGCGCGCCGCCGCCGCCGTGATCAACGCCCGGCTGACCAGCGCTCGAGAGCGTTTCCTGCGCCGCTACGCCGGTGAGCTATACGACGAGCTGACCGCCGGGCGCACGCTCTCACTGCGGATCGAGCGGCTCGTCCACGAGGCCGCCGCGCGGGTTCCGGGCCTGACGCCGACCGAGGCTGAACTCGACGCCGAGCGGGAACGCAAGCTCGCCGACAAGGAGGGCTGCGAGCTGGCCCAGGGGCTGCTGCTGTCCGAGGTGCTGTCCGTACCCCGAGCCGGGCGCCATCTGATCGAGTCCATGCTCGGACCGACGCCCGAGGCGATCGAGCGCCTGGAGGAGTTCACCGCCACCGGAGCGGTCGATCTCGGTCCCGTTCGCGTGACCCGCACCGGCCGGGCCGGAATCCTGGAACTGAGCAATCCGCGCCATCTCAACGCCGAGGACGGGCTCACGCTCGGTCCCACCGAATGGGGCGTCGACCTGATCCTGCTTGACCCCGCGATCGATGTCGGCGTGATCCGCGGCGCCGGCGTCGACCACCCGCGCTACGACGGTGAGCGGGTGTTCGGCTCGGGCATCAACCTCACCCACCTCTACTACGGAAAGATCGACTTCATCTGGTACCTGGTCCGTGACCTCGGCTACGTGAGCAAGCTCTACCGAGGGATCATCGTGCCCGGCAGCGCGCAAGCGCCGGCCGACGCGGCCGACTCGGACGCGGACCCGGACACGATCGAGAAGCTGTGGATCGCCGTGGTGGAGCGATTCGCGATCGGCGGGGGCTGCCAGCTGCTGCACGTGATGGACCACGTGATCGCGGCGCGCGGCTCCCGGCTTTACCTGCCGGCCCGCAAGGAGGGGATCATCCCGGGCGCGTCCAACCTGCGTCTGCCACGATCGGTCGGCGACCGCGCCGCCCGCCAGGCGATTCTGTCCGGGCGCGAATGGACCGCGGGCGACCCCGACGCCGAACTGCTCTGCGACGAGGTGGTGGCGGCCGAAGCGGTGGATCGCGCTCTGGAGGGTCGAATCGAGGCGCTCACCAGCTCGGGACTGGTGAACGCCGCCGCCAACCGGCGCGCCCTCCGGATCGGCCAGGAGCCGCTGGACCTGTTCCGCCGGTACATGGCGACCTACGCACGAGAGCAGGCCTACTGTCACCTGAGCCCGGCGCTGGTCCGCAACCTCGAGCAGCACTGGGATGCCGGCCGGCGCCGCCTCTGAGCCCCGGATCTGGGATCGCGTCGAGACCGCGACGCGTGACCAGCTCCAGGTGCTGCAGGTGCAGCGCCTGCGGACGACGGTGGCCCGGGTCCTGGACGGCCAGCCGCTCGGCGCGCAGCGCCTGCGCACGGCCGGGATCACGCGCGCTGAGGACATCGGCTCACTCGAGGACCTGGCCAGGGTTCCGTTCGCGACCAAGGCCGACCTGCGCGAGAGCTACCCGTTCGGCCTGCTGGCAGTGCCGCGGGAGCGGCTGGTACGCGTGCACGCCTCCAGCGGCACGCACGGCAAGCCCACCGTGGTCGGCTACACGCGGGCCGACCTGGATAACTGGAGCGAGCTGATGGCGCGCTGCCTGACCATGGCCGGCATCCGCCCGGAGATGGTGATCCACAACGCCTACGGCTACGGCCTGTTCACCGGCGGCCTGGGCTTTCACCAGGGCGGGGAGCGGATCGGCGCCACCGTGGTCCCGGTCTCAGGCGGGATGACCACGCGCCAGGCGATGCTGTTGCGCGACTTCGGCGCCGACGCGCTGGCCTGCACGCCGTCGTACGCGCTGGCGATCGCGCAGGCGCTGGCCGAGGCCGGAACCGCCGCCGCGGACCTGCAGCTCAAGCTGGGGCTGTTCGGCGCCGAGCCGTGGACCGAGGGCATGCGGGCGGAGATCGAGCGCGCGCTGGGGCTGCGGGCGGTCAATCTCTACGGCCTGTCGGAGATGTGCGGGCCGGGAGTGGCCGCTGAGTGCCTGGTCGCCCGGGCGGGGCTGCACGTGCAGGAGGACCATTTCCTGGTTGAGGTGATCGATCCCGGCGACGGGCGGCGCGTGGACCCCGGCGTCGAGGGCGAGCTGGTGTTCACGACGCTGACCAAGGAAGCGCTGCCCTTGATCCGCTACCGGACCGGCGACATCGGTTCGGTGATCGTCGCGCCCTGCGCGTGCGGGCGCACCAGCGCCCGGCTGACCGGCCTGCGCGGCCGCCACGATGACATGCTGATCGTCCGCGGCGTCAACCTGTTCCCGTCCCAGGTGGAGCACCTGCTGCTCAGCGTCGAGGGCACCGCCCCGTACTACCAGCTGATCGTCGAGCGGACCGGGGCGATGGACGAGCTGATCCTGGAGTGCGAGCCGGCCGCCGGGACCACCGATCGCGACGGCCTGCGGCAGCGCATCGAGCCGCTGCTGCGGGAGCAGACCGGAATCCGCATCGCCGTCTCGCTGCTGGATCCCGGCAGCATCCCGCGCAGCGAGGGCAAGGCGGTCCGGGTCATCGACCGCCGCCGTTAGCCGAGAGCCGACCGGCGCCGCTGCGACGCATAGGCCACGAACGCGTCCAGCGCGTCGGGCTGGGCCAGCGCGTCACGGCTGGCCACCTCCGCGGCCGGCGCCCCGAGCAGGATCCGTTTGACCGGCAACTCGAGCTTCTTCGCGGTCAGGGTCCGCGGAATCGCCGGCACCGCTTCGATCGCGTCGGGGACATGACGCGGCGACAGCGCCTGGCGCAGGGTCACGGCGATGCGGCGACGCAGGGACTCGTCGAGCTCGCCCCCGGAGGCCAGCACGACGAACAGGAGCAATTCCCCCGCTCCCCCCTCGGCATCCTCCAGATGCACGACCAGGCTGTCGACGATCTCCGGAAGGTCCTCGACCACGGTGTACAGCTCGCCGGTGCCGAGCCGCACGCCGCCGCGGTTCAGCGTCGCGTCCGAGCGGCCGGTGATCACGCAGCTGCCGCGCTCGGTGAAGCGGATCCAGTCGCCGTGGCGCCAAACGCCGGGGAATTCCTCAAAGTACGCCGCCCGGTAGCGGCGATCGCCGGGATCGTCCCAGAACCCGATCGGCATCGAGGGCATCGGCGAGCGGATCACCAGCTCGCCGAGCTGCCCGACGACGGGCCGGCCGGCGGGGTCGAAGGCCGCGACATCGACACCCAGACAGGCGCCCGACATCTCGCCGCGGAACACCGGCTGCAGGGGGCTGCCCTGAACCATCCCGGTGCAGACGTCGGTGCCGCCGCTGCCGACGTTGAGCAGCAGGTCGGGATGCAGCTGCTCATAGACCCAGTCGAACCCCTCGGCCGGCAGCGGCGAGCCGGCCGCCCCGAGCTGGCGCAGGCTGGACAGGTCAAACTCCTCACCGGGTCGCAGGCCGGCCTTGCGGCAGCCCATCAGGAAGGCGGGGCTGGCGCCCATCACGGTGGGGCGGGTCAGCTCGGCCAGCCGCCACTGGTGGGCGACATCGGGGTACGCCGGATTGCCATCGATCATCACGATCGACGCTCGCAGCAGCAGCGCCGAGATCAGCGCGTTCCACATCATCCAGGCCGTGGTGGAGAACCACATCAGCCGGTCGCCGGGCTGCAGGTCCCAGCTCAGGCCGTGGTTCTTGAGGTGCTCCACCAGGATCCCTCCGTGGCGGTGCACGATCGCCTTGGGCAATCCGGTGGTGCCCGATGAGAACAGGATGAACAGCGGATGGTCGAACGCCAGCGCCGCGAACTCGAGCGGCCCGGGCTCTGACAGCAGCTCGTCCCATCCGGTCGCCGCGGGGACCGAGTCCTCCGGGCCGCCGGCGTAGGGGACGTGCACGACGTGCTCCAGGGTGGGCAGTGCGGCGCGGATCGTCGCCACCTCGCCGCGACGGTCAATCGCGCGCTCGCCGTAGCGATAGCCGGCCACGGTCAGCAGCAGCTTCGGCCTGACGCCGCCGAACCGCGCGATCACGCTGTGCGGTCCGAACTCCGGCGCGCACGTCGCCCACACCGCCCCGAGGCTCGCGGTGGCCAGGAACGCCACCAGCGTCTCGGGGATGTTCGGGAGGTAGGCGACAACGCGGTCGCCGGGTGCCACGCCGAGGCGCTGCAGTCCCGCCCGCGCCCGCGCGACCTGCTCACGCAGATCGCCGAAGCTCAGCTCGATCGGCCCGCGGGTCTGCGAGTGGGCCAGGACCGCCACGCGATCGGTGTCCTGCTCCCCGCCCACGGCATGTTCGGCGTAGTTGAGCTGGGCCCCCGCGAACCACTCCGCGCCCGGCATCTCACGTGAGCCCAGGACCCGGCGATACGGCACGCGCGCCCGCACCCCGAAGAACTCCCACACCGACGACCAGAAGCCCTCCAGGTCGGACACCGACCACCGCCACAGCTCGTCATAGCCGTCCAGACTCAGCCCCCGGGTGTCGGCCAGCCAGGTCACAAAGCGCCCGATCTGCGACGTGCTCAGCACGTCGGCGGGCGGCGCCCACAGCACTGGCTCAGTCGCCGTCGCGGGTCCCCGCGTCCTGCACGGCGCGCCAGACGCGCTCGCCGTTGACCGGCATGTCGATGTGGCGTACGCCGAGGTGGGCCAGCGCGTCGATCACGGCGTTCTGCACCGCTGGCGTCGCGCCGATCGTCCCCGACTCGCCGATCCCCTTCGCCCCCAGCGAGTTGATCGGGGTGGGCGTCTCCATCTCCACCGTCTCGAAGAATGGGAACTCGGTCGCCGCCGGAAAGCAGTACGTGACGAGGTTGGCGTTGATCGGATTGCCGTCCTCGTCGTAGGTGAGCTCCTCGTGCAGCGCCTGGGCGATGCCGGCGGCCAGCCCGCCGTGGACCTGGCCTTCGGCCACCAGCGGGTTGATGATGCGGCCCGCATCGTCGACCGCGACGAGCCGCTCGAGCGTCACCGCACCGGTGTCGCTATCGACCTCCACGACCGCGACGTGCGCGCCGAACGGGAACGTCGGCTGCGAAGCGGTGAAGTCGGTCTCGGCCTTGAGCTCCTCCAGCCGGCCGTGGTCCTGCATGCGCATGGCCAGCTCTCCCCAGCTCAGGGCGGCCTGCGGGGCGCCTGCGACGTGAAATCGTCCCGCCTCCAGATCCAGCTGGATGTCCTCGGGGCTGGCCTCGAGCTCCTCCGCCACCAGCCGCTTGGCCAGCTCCACGAGCTCGTCGGAGGCCTGGCCCGCAGCCGCGCCGCCGATCTGGGTCGATTTGGACCCGTAGGTTCCGGTCCCCCGCGCCACCACGTCGGTGTCACCCTTGAGCACCGCGACCTTCTCGATCGGCAGCCCCAGCCGCTGCGCCACGATCTGGGCGAATGTGGTCTCGTGGCCCTGGCCCTGGGAGAACGATCCGGTCTTGAGGATCGCCTCACCGTCCGAGGTCATCTCCACCGCCCCGAACTCGGTCTCGCCGATCCCGTTGGTGACCTCCACGTATGCGCTCAGCCCGATGCCGAGCAGACGCGGATCACCGTCGCGGCGCCGCTGCGCCTGGACTTTGCGCAGCTCCTCGTAGCCGGCCGCCTCCAGCACCAGGTCCAGCGCCCCGCCGTAGTCGCCGGAGTCGTAATGGGCTCCGGACACGGTCGTGAACGGGAATGCGTCGGCGGGGATGAAGTTGCGCCGGCGCACCTCGGCGGGATCAAGCGAGGCGTCGGCCGCGAATAGATCGATGGCCCGCTCGAGCATCTGCGTGGCCTCCGGCCGGCCCGCCCCGCGGACCGCCGCGATCTGGGTCGTGTTCGTCACCACGGCGTTGATCTCGATCTCGATCTTGGGGATCTGATAGACGCCGGAGGACATCATCGCGGTGAGGTTGGGCAGGAATGCGCCCACGCCGGGGTAGGCGCCGGCGTCCTGAAGAATGCTCAGTCGCAGCGCCTTGATCCGTCCCTCGCGATCGCCGCCGAGGGTGAAGTCGAGCTGCTGGGCGCGGCCGTGGTGCATCGCGACCATGTGCTCACTGCGCGTCTCGGTCCAGCGAACCGGGCGGCCGGTGGCGCGGGCCAGCCAGGCGACCAGAACGTCCTCGACGTCGAGGCCCTTGCCACCGAAGCCGCCGCCGACGTCAGGCGCCACCACCCGGACCTGGTCGGGGGCCACGCCGAGGCTCGCGGCCAGGGCGTCGCGATCCTGGTGGGGGGTCTGCGTCGACAACCAGACGGTCAGGCGCCCGTCGTCGCCGAGCTGGGCCGCGCTCGAGCGTGGCTCGATCGGGCACGCGGACAGCCGCTGGCTGATGAGCCTGCCGGTGGTGACGACGTCGCAGTTGTCGAACAGGGCTGGGTCTGGGTTCTCCGCAGGGCGGTGCAGGCAGACGTTGGTCCCGACGTCGGGGAACAGCAGCACCTCGTCTCTGAGCGCCGCTCGCGGATCGGTGTTCACCGGCAGCGGGTCGTACTCGACCGCGACCAGTTCCGCCGCGTCGAACCCGAGCTCCCGGCTCTCGGTGAGGACCGCGGCCACGATGTCACCGACGAACCGCACCGTGTCGAGCGCGAGAAAGGGGCGGTGCATCCGCTCGTCGATCCCGACAAACGGTGGTGGCGCGAACGGGCCGAGGTCGAGATCAGCGGCGGTGAACACCCGGGTGCCCGGGATCTCGAGCGCGGCCGAACCGTCGACCCCAAGGATCCGAGCGTGGGCCAGATCCGAGCGCACGAAGTTCACCCGCAGCGCCCCGGGCAGCGGAAGATCGTCGACGTACCGCCCGGCGCCGGTGATGAACCGGGGATCCTCGCGCCGGCGCACGCGCTGCCCAATGACGTTGGCCACAGTGCACAGAGCCTTGCACACGAGGCTGAGCCCCGGCAAGCCGGTGCTGGCCGCGCCACATCAAGCGACAAGTGCGGCTGCGCGGAAAGGAGAGGCCGGATCCGCGGCGCCGACGGCGATACGCTGAGCCCGTGAGCGACCTGGAGGATCGGCTCGCGATCCGCGAGCTGGTGGAGAACTGGGCGATGTGGCGCGACGGCCGCGAGTGGGAGCGCTTCCGGACCGTGTGGCACCCGCCCGGACGGATGATGGCGACCTGGTTTCAGGGCACCGCTGACGAGTTCATCGCCGTCAGCCGCGAGGGATACGAGCGGGGCGTGCGAATCCTCCATTTCCTCGGCGGCAACACGGTGCAGCTGGCCGGCGAGCGGGCGATCTCGCAGACCAAGATGACCATCTCCCAGCGGGCTCGCGTGCACGCGGTAGAGGTCGACGTCGTGTGCACGGGGCGGTTCTATGACTTCTTCGAGCGGCGAGCCGGGCGGTGGGGGCTGGTTCACCGCCAGCCCATCTACGAATCGGATCGCCTCGATCCGGTGGACCCGGCGGCCCACCTGGAGCTGGACCGGGAGCGGCTGCAGCGCTTCGCACCCGGCTACCGGCATCTGGCCTACCTCCAGAGCGAGATCGGCTACGAGGTCAAGCCCGACATGCCCGGTCCGGACGGCGCCGAGCTGGATGCGCTCTACGACCGTGGCGCCCGCTGGCTGGCGGGCGCCACGGCGGCCGAGCTAGGCCTGTAGAACTCGGCTGGCGTCAGGCGTTGCTGACTTCGCGCTCCGTGGCCCGGATCACGCCGGCGCGGTTCTTGTGCGCCCGCTCGTAGGACCGCGTCTGCCGCGCGCGCTCGTCGTCGCCCTCGGACAGGACGGCCTGCACCTCGGCGGCGGTCAGCTCGTCGTAGCCCGGCCACGGCTCGCTGCCGCGCAGGGTCTCGATCCGGCTCAGGATCGTGGTGCGGTTGTCGTTCTTGCGCTCGTAGGAGTCGACCTTGGCCAGATCGATCTGGGACAGGTCGGTCAGCCGGTTGACGATCTCCTCGGCGGTGAGCTGGCCGTAGCGGGCGATCGGCAGATCTCCCTCGGAGGCCACCGCTCCCTTGACCTGACCCTCGGCCTGGGCGACGCCCGGAACCTTGCGAGCCCGGCGGGCCGTCCGCTTGCCGGCCGCCGTGGTCTTGCGCGCGGCGGTCTTGGTCGCCGCACCAGCCGCGCGAGCCGCGTCCGCGGTGCCGGTCGTGGTGGGATCGTAGGAGTGGTCCCCGTCGATGTCGGCACGGGCGACAGCCTCGGTCAGCTTCGGAATCTCGCGCAGGACCCGCTGGAGCATCTTCTCCTCATCGGCGCGAATCGAGGCGGCCAGGCGGGCCGTCTCGTCGTCTCCGACGAAGCGAGCGAGACGCTCGATCGCCGTGTACGTGGCGATCTCCAGTGCCTCGGTGGCGCAGGCATCCTTGGCGTTCTTGAGCACTTTCTCCTCGCCGCCGGTCCCGCGCAGGAGGTCAAACGGGGTCTTGCCCAGCGCGATCACCTGTCCGGCGAGCTCCTCCCAGAAGCCAAACACGGCCAGCACGGGGTTGACGCCCTGGCTGAGCTTGCCCAGGCGCTCACCGACGCGCTTGGAGTGCTCGCGGGTCTCGTTCAGGTGGGTCTCCAGCCCCGAGCGGTAGGTCCCGCGCGGGGTCATGGCGATCTGGGACTGCAGGATGCGAACCAGCGCGTCCTCGCTGGCGCGCGCCTCGCTGAGGTATTGCACGATTTTCTGCTGAGAGCGATTCATTACCACGTCCAATCGAGATGAGGGGCTCAGGCGCAGGAAGGCCTGAGAGAACACAGCCGGCGAAGAAAGGTCCGAAATCAAGCCGGCATCTATTGGGCTACCCAGCGGTCAGCGCGGTAAACGTAGACTGCCCGGCAGCCTCCGATGCCACGGCCTAGCCGAGCTCTCCGAGCAGCTCGGCGATCGAGTCGACGATCCGGGACGCGCGGTAGGGATGACGCTCGGCATCCTCGAGCGTGGTCAGACCGGAGAGCACCAGGATCGTTTCCATCCCGGCCTCGAGCCCCGACACGATGTCGGTGTCCATCCGGTCTCCGACCATCGCCGACGTCTCGGAATGCGCGTCGATCGCGTTGAGGGCGGAACGCATCATCAGGGGGTTGGGTTTGCCGACGAAATACGGCTCGACGCCGGTGGCACGGCTGATCAGCGCCGCCACCGAGCCGGTGGCCGGAAGCGGTCCCTCGAGCGTCGGCCCGGTCGCATCCGGGTTGGTGGCGATGAATCGCGCACCCGAATCGATCAACCGGATCGCGCGGGTGATCCGCTCGAAGCTGTAGGTGCGGGTCTCCCCCAGCACGACGTAGTCCGGAGCCCGGTCGGTGAGGGTGTAGCCCGCGGCGTGCAGAGCCGTGGTCAGACCGGCCTCGCCGATGACGAACGCCGACCCCCCCGGACGCTGGTCCTCCAGGAAGCGAGCGGTGGCCAGCGCCGAGGTCCAGATCGCCTCCTCGGGGATGTCCAGGCCGCTGCTGCGAAGCCGCGCGGCGAGGTCACGCTGGGTGTAGATCGAGTTGTTGGTCAGGACCAGAAACGGAGTGCCGCGCTCCCGCAGGCGCGCGATGAACTGGTCGGCGCCGGGGATCGCGTGCTCCTCGGCGACGAGCACCCCATCCATGTCCATCAGCCACGAGTGGATCTCACGTTTGGTCATCATCGGCGGGATGCGTCGCCGGCGCCGTCGAGGTGCGGCGCCAGCCAGCTGCGCAGTTGCTGGTCGGGAACCGCGCCGACGAGACGACCGGCCTCGTTCCCGTCGCGAATCACCACCAGCAGCGGGATCCCCTGGACGCCGTAGCGGGTGGAGATCACGGGGGCGGTGTCGACGTTGAGCTTGACGATCTTCAGATGGCCGGCGTTGTCGTGTCCGACACGTTGCACCATCGGTGAGACCATGCGACAGGGCCCGCACCAGGGCGCCCAGAAATCCACCAGCACCGGCACCGAGGCTCTGATCTCCTCGTCGAAGGTGCCCGGCTCGGCGTCGACGATCCACGGCAGCACGGTGTGACAGACGCTGCACCGAGGGACGCCCTCCGGGGTCGGACGAACCCGGTTCTTGGTGCCACAGCTGGCACATTGAATGATCACGCCGCCGGCCATCAGGAGGAGGATAGGGTCCCGGCGGAGGCGATCGCCCTCGGTGTGGTGGGGTCAGCGCTCGCGGGGGAGCAACCGGGTCGCCAGGGCTCGCACCTCGGCGGGGCTGGCCGCATCCAGAGCCGCCAGGGCGGCGGCGTGAGCGTCGGGCAGGGTTATCGCCCGCAGGCTCGCCTTGACCTCGGGGATCAGCGCGGGCGCCATGCTCAACTCGGTGACCCCCAGTCCCACCAGCAGGACCGCCGCGGCCGGGTCGCCGGCGAGCTCGCCACACACCCCCACCCAACGGCTTCGCGCGGCGGCTGCCTGGACGGTTGCCTGCACCAGCCGTAACACCGCCGGCTGGAGCCCGCTCGACAGTGCGGCCAGACGCTCGTCGCCGCGCTCGGCCGCCATCGTGTACTGCGTGAGGTCGTTGGTGCCCAGCGAGAAGAACTCCGCCTGCTCGGCCAGGCGCGCGGCGGTCAGTGCCGCGGCCGGGACCTCGACCATGATCCCGAGCGGCAGGGCGGCATCGATCCCGGTCTCAGCCCGCGCTCGGTCCAGCACGGCGCGAGCCTGAACGAGCTCGTCCAGCGTCGCCACCATCGGCAGCATCACCTTGAGGGGGAAGTCGGCGGCCACGCGCAGGACCGCCCGCAGCTGCGTCGCCAGCACATCAGGCGCGGCGAGCGAAACGCGGATCCCCCGCACGCCCAGGAAGGGGTTGGCCTCCGCCGGCAGCGGCAGCGCCGACAGCGGCTTGTCGGCGCCGGCGTCGAGCGTGCGGACCACGAGCGGTCGCCCCTCCAGGGCCGACGCGATCTCTCTCAGCGTCCTGACCTGCTCCTCCTCGTCGGGTAACTCGGCCCGGTCCAGGTACAGGAACTCCGTCCGCAGCAGGCCGATCCCTTCGGCGCCGAGCGCTACGGCCCGGGCCGCCTCGGCGGAATTGCCCAGGTTGGCGAACACCTCCACGCGGACGCCGTCGCGGGTGGTGGCCGGCTGGTGCGCGCCCGCCAGTGCCTCCGCCTGCCATTTCGCCCGGTGCTCGGCGCGCTTCCGGGCCTCGCGGGCGGTGGACTCAGACGGCTCGAGCACCAGCGTCCCCTCGTCCCCGTCCAGCAGCACCGTGGCTCCCTCAGCGATCTCGAGCACCGATTCGCCGAGACCCACCACCGCCGGCAGGCCCAGCGCGCGGGCGAGGATCGCCGCGTGCGCCGTCGCGGCACCGCGGGCCGTGGCGATGCCCGTGACCAGCTCGGCATCGAGCGCCACCGCGTCGGCGGGCGTCAGCTCGGTCGCGATCACGATTCCAGCCTTGCCCACGGACGCGGCGGGGGCGCCCTCCAACCCGGTGAGCACCCGCCGCCCGACGTCGAGCACATCGGCGGCGCGCTCGCGCAGGAGCGGCGCCTCGAGGCTGCGGTACACGTCCGCGACCTGTTCGGCCGCCTCATACCAAGCGCGCTCGGCGGTGGCACCGGCGGTGATCGCCCCCTGCGCCCGGTCGAGCATGGCCTCGTCAGACAGCAGCGAGAGGTGCGCATCGAAGATCTCCGCTTCGCCGGGGCCGGCTCGTGCCGCCACCGTCTGACGGTCTGCCTCGATCGCGGCACGGGCCCCGACGATGCCCGCCTGCAGTCGCTCACGCTCGTGCTCGGGCGACTGCGCCCGGCGCTCGGCCGGGGGCTCGAGGGCGTCGGCTCCACGGAGGCGGTGAGCCGGGCCGATCGCGATGCCGGGCGACGCGCCGATGCCGCGGAGCACAGCTCCGGGGGCCGGTGGCGCGGCCGGGGTCTCGGCCGCAGCCGGGCCGCTCTCGGCCGCAGCCGGGCCCCCCTCGGCCGCAGCCGGGGCCTCGCCCGCGGCGGGGGCCTGGGCCGCGGCGGGGGCCTGGGCCGCGGCGGGGGCCTGGGCCGCGGCGGGGGCCTCGGATATCCCGTCGCCGAAGCCTTCCCGGGCCAGCGCCTGCAGGGCATCCACCGCCTGACGCGCCTCCGGACCGTTGGCGCTGACCAGCAGCGTGTCCCCGCAACGGGCTCCCAGGGCGATGACATTGGTCAGGCTGACGGCGCGGACCGGATCGCCGCCTCCGCCCTTGGCCACCATCACCTCGGCGTTGAAGCGGCGGGCGAGCTCGCTGAAACGAGCCGCCGGCCGGGCATGCAGGCCCACCGCGTTGCGCACCGCCAGCTCGGCCTGGGCGTCGGCGGCAGGAGCCGGGCGTTCACCGGTATCCGTTCCGGAGTCAGATCCCAACTGCGAGACCTTCATCTTCAGCGCCCCGCGCGCCTCGGCGGCCACCTCGTCGAGGGATGCCCCACCGGCGGCCGCTGCGGCGGCGGCGACTGCTCCCTCCACCAGGGGAGCGTCGCTCAGCCGGACGCTGTCTGAATCGACGCCGAGCAGCTCGATGGCAAACTCGGCGCTCAGCAGCGCGCTCCCGAGGTCCATCAGAACCAGCACCCCGTCATCGGACATCACGCGCTCGATCGCCGCGGCCACCCGCTGAGCATCGGTGCCGAGCAGCCCAGGCTCATCCAGCCCGCCGGCCGCCTCGATCGCGAGCTCGGCACCGCCCATCTCCCGCGCCAGGCTGACCACGCCCTCGGCCAGCGCCTCGCTGTGGGAGACGATGACGATCCCCACCATCGAGCGAGGCGATGCTCTCAGCCGGCCAGCGCCTCGGCGGCGCTCTTGAACAGGTAGTACGTGGAGGTCGCGCCAGGGTCCTGGTGGTCCTGACTGCGCTCGGCCAGATAGCTGGCTCGTCCCTTGCGCGCGATCAGCGGAATCGTCGCCTTCATTCCCCGCTCGGCGCCCTCGACGGCGCCCCGCAGGCCCTGATCGAGGTCAGACGCCCCCTCCAGCGCCTCGATCGCGGGCAACAGCGCGTCGACCATCGTCTTGTCCCCGGGCTGCGCCTTCCCGCGCGACTGCACCCCCTCCAGACCTTTGCGCCACGCCCCGGCGTAGGTGGCGAGATCAACCTCGGCCTGTCCCGCCATCGCGTTGCCCATCTGCAACAGCAGCGTGCCATAGAGCGGACCGGCCGCTCCGCCCACGCTTGAGACGAGCGCCATCGCGACGGTCTTCAGAACCCCGCCCGGATCGCCGGGCGCGGAGGCGTTGAGCTTCTCCATCGCCTTCTGCATCCCACGGTCCATGTTGGTGCCGTGATCGCTGTCGCCGATCGCGGTGTCGAGGGCCACCAGCTCCTGCCGGTGCTCGCCCATTTCGCCCGCGAAGCGCGCCATCCAGTCGAGCGTGCTGTCACGAGTGATCGCCACCGCTCAGAGGCCCCAGCGCAGTGCCGGCGTGTTGACGGGCGCATCCCAGTAGCGCACCATCTCGTCGTCGAGTTTCACGAGCGTGATCGAACAGCCCTGCATCTCCAGCGAGGTGATGTAGTTGCCGATCAGGTTGCGCTGGATCGTGAGTCCGCGGGCCTGGGCGAGCTTGGCCACCTCGGCGTAGACCACGTACAGCTCCAGCAGCGGCGTGCCACCCATCCCGTTTACGAACGCCAGCACGCGATCCCCGGAGGAGAACGGAAGATCGTCGAGGATCGGCGTCATCAAGCGCTCGGCGACCTGGGCGGCGGATCCCATCTGCTCCCGGAATCGCCCTGGCTCGCCATGGATCCCGATCCCGATCTCCACCTCGTCCTCGGCGAGCTCAAAGCTCGGCGTCCCCGCCGACGGATTGATGCACGGGGCGAGCGCGACCCCCATCGAGCGGCCGTTGGCATTCACTCGACGCCCCAGCTCCGCGACGTCGCCCAGCGAGCGGCCGTCCTCCGCCGCCCCCCCGCAGATCTTCTCCACCAGCACCGTCACGCCTACTCCGCGGCGACCGGCGGTGTAGAGGGAGTCCTCGACTGCCACGTCGTCGTTGGTCAGAACCGTTTCGACCTCCAGGTCCTCTCCGCGCGCGAGCTCGGCGGCCATGTCGAAGTTCATCACGTCGCCGGTGTAGTTCTTGACGATGTGAACGACTCCGGCACCGCCGTCGACCGCCTTGGTCGCTTCCAGCATCTGATCAGGCGTCGGCGAGGTGAACACCTCGCCCGGACAGGCGGCGTCGAGCATCCCAGGTCCGACGAACCCGCCGTGCATGGGCTCGTGTCCCGAGCCGCCGCCCGAGATCAGGCCCACCTTGCCTGAGACTGGAGCGTCGATTCGAACCACGACCGCGGGGTCGAAGGAGACCCGCAACCGGTCGGCGTGGGCGGCTTGGATCCCGCGCAGAGCGTCGGCGACGACCGCGTCGGGTGCGTTGATCAGCTTCTTCATGGACGCCCCCTAAGGCGAGAGGAACAGGAGGTTCGCACTGGCAACACGAGAGTATTGAGAACGTTGCCACAAGGTGACGTTCAGGCTACATCCGGGAAGCGCTCAACGCGAACCGGCCGGGTGGATCGTGGCGGCCCGGGGTCAGTCCCGCGCTCACTCGGCAGGGGCGATGAGCCGCGTCTCGTAGGCGTAGATGACGGCTTGCACGCGGTCACGCAGGCCCAGCTTCCCCAGGAGGTTGGAAACGTGCGACTTGACCGTCGCCTCGGAGACGACGAGCGCAGCGGCGATCTCGGCGTTGGAGAGTCCGTTGGCCAGCATCCGCAACACCTCCTGTTCGCGCTCGGTCAGGAGCTCGAGCTCGTCGGGACGCTGGGAGACGGCGGCCGGCAGCCGTCGCGCCACCTGATCGAGCAGTTGGCGGGTGACCGCGGTCGAAAGCACCGCGTCGCCGGCCGCCACGGCCCGAACGGCCGCGAC
This sequence comes from uncultured Solirubrobacterales bacterium, assembly GCA_963792735.1. Lineage (GTDB taxonomy): Bacteria > Actinomycetota > Thermoleophilia > Solirubrobacterales > Solirubrobacteraceae > Palsa-465. The sequence goes on from CAWBXK010000004.1 coordinate 842,428, forward strand.
AACTTCCTGGGTCGGGGCATCCTTGAGCAGAAATCCACTGGCACCGGCGCGCAGCGCCTCGAGGATGTACTGGTCGAGCCCGAACGTGGTCAGGATCAGCACGCGCTGGCGCGGGAGCCGTCGGGTGGCTTCGATGCCGTCCACCCCCGGCATCCGGATGTCCATCAACACCACGTCAGGGGTGTGCTCTCCCGCGGCTCGGACGGCTTCCTCGCCGTTGCTGGCCTCGGCCACCACCTCGATGTCGCCGGTGGCCTCGAGCACGGCCTTGAACCCCGCCCGCATCATCGGCTGATCGTCGGCGATCACGACGCGCAGCTTGCTCACGATGCGGTGGGCGCATACGGCAGGGTTGCGGTCACCTTGAAGCCGCCGGGAAGCGCCTCGGTGGTCAGTGTCCCTCCGAACAGTGCGGCGCGCTCCCGCATCCCGATCACCCCGTGCCCGTCAGAGGGTTCCGGCAGCAGCATCGTGCGTACCTCGTCGTCACTGTCGATGATCGTCAGCTCCACCCCATGCGCCTTGTAGGCCAATGTCACCTTGGTGCTCGCGCCGGCGGCGTGCTTGACGACGTTGGTGAGTGCCTCCTGGATGATCCGGAAGGCCGACAGGTCGACGCTCTGGGCCAGCGCGCGCGGTTGCCCCTCGATGGTGAGATCGATCTCCAGTCCGGCTCCGCGTGACTGCTCGATCAGTCGCTCCAGCTGAGCCAGGCCCGGCTGCGGGGCGAGTTCCGGGGTGTCGGCGTGATCGTCGCGCAAGAGCCTCAAGGTGGTGTGCATCTCGGTCATGGCCTGGCGTCCGAGGTCGGCGATCGCATCGGTGCTGTCGGTCACCCGGTCATCGTCGACGGTCGCGCCGAGGGCCTGGGCCTTGACCACCATCAGGCTCACGTTGTGGGCCACGATGTCGTGAAGCTCCTGCGCGATCCGCACGCGCTCCTGGGCCACCGCCCGGTCAGCCAGCAGCACGCGCTCGCGCTCGAGGCGCTCGGCGCGCTCACGGAGACCGTCGAGGACCCGCCGCCGGGCCGCGACGTAGAGGCCGACCGCGACGGCCGCGGCGAACGACGCGGCGTTTCCGATCGCGTAGCCGAGCAGGCCGCCGTGATCGGTCGCCGAGGAGGTGCCCCACCCGGCGCCGGCGGCAAACGTCACCACCGCGGCGCCGATGGCCGCCGCCGCCGCCGTCCGCCACGGTGTTCGCGAGGCGATCGTGTACAGGACGGCCATGACGGGGAGCAGCAGCGCCCGGTTGTCGGGCATCACCGCGTCAGCTGCCACCGCCAGCAGCAGCGCCGCATACGGTTGCTCGCGGCGCACGAGAATCGGCAGCAGAGCTCCCACCGCCAGCAGCAGGACGATCGGCTGGTGGTCGCGGATGGCGTCGGCGACCAGAGACCCCACGACGGGAACGGCCAGCCCGAGGGCCACCAGGACATCGCTGCGCTGCGGCGCGAACTGCCTAGAACGCCATCGGCGGGCCGGGAGCATGGCTGAACTATTCTCCCTGGCCCGCCGTTGACATGTCCAGCTCGTCTGTGGGTGGTGCGAGCTTTTGTCTAGACGTCGCGTCTGACCAGCAGCACCGCTGCCGCTGCGATCGCCGCCGCCACGTAGGCCGCGAACACCGCCAGGCCGGCTCCGGCGGAGAGCGTGTTGGCGTGGTGGCCGATCTGCATCATCGCCTGGCCCGCGTTGCTGGGCAGGTAGGGATCGATCGAGTTGGCGATGCTCGACGGCAGGATCGTCACAAGCGGCGGGATCACGAACATGATCCCGGCGAAGGTGGCGATTCCGGCCGCGGTGTTGCGCATGATCGCACCGAGTCCCATCGCGAACAGCCCCACGAGCATCAGGTAGATCGCCGCGCCGAGAACGGCGCGTGGTACGCCCGCGTGAGAGAACGCGATCTGTATGTTCTGACCGGACAGAATCGCCTGGCCCGCGAAGAACGCGATCAACGCTGCGGGGACCGCGACCACGAGGGCGACCAGCGCGTATACGCCGCTCTTTGCCCACAGCACCGGCAGGCGCTTGGGTACCGCGGTCATGGTCGAGCGGATCATCCCGGTCGTGTACTCACCGGCGATCAGCAGCACCCCGAGCACTCCGATCGCGAGAACGCCGAACCTGACGCCCAGCAGACTGGTGGAGAGCGGATCGAACGTGGCCTTATCGGCGGCGCTCATCGAGCTCCAGCGCGAGACCGTCGCGGCGCTGGCGATGATGCCAAAGCCGATCGTCATGAGCGCCGTGGCCAGCAGCGAGTAGCGGGTAGAGCGCAGCGAGTAGAGCTTCGTCCACTCCGATCGGAACACTCCGGCCTGGGTCAGGCGGCCTCTGGCCGGGGTCACGCGGTCCAGGGCGACCGCCGGGCGGGGATCGATTGCGGGGGCTGAAGCGCTCATGCGGCAATCCTTTCCTGCCGGTCGACGCCGGCGAGGTGCTCATCGGTCGGGGTGGCGGCGCGGTACTCGGTCTCCTCACGCGTGAGCTCCATGAACGCCGCCTCCAGGGAGGTCTTCTCCGGGGTCAACTCGTGGATCACGAATCCGTTGCGGGCAGCGGCGTCGCCGATCTGCTCGGCGGTCAGCCCTTCGACCTCGAGCACGCTGGGCTCGTCGCTCGAGACCCGGACATCGGGCCCGAGAATCACTTCGCGCAGCTGCGCGGCCTCGGGGGAGCGGACATGCACGACGTTCTTTGACCACTCGTCGACGAACTCGGCCAGGCCGACGTCACGGATCAGCCGGCCGCGGCCGATGATGATGAGATGGTCCGCGGTGACCGCCATCTCGCTCATCAGGTGCGAGGACAGGAACACGGTGCGTCCCTCGGCGGCGAGCCCTTTGAGCAGATCCCGGATCCAGTGGATCCCCTCGGGATCAAGTCCGTTGATCGGCTCATCGAGGATCAGCACCTCAGGGTCCCCCAGCAGCGCGGCGGCGATACCCAGACGCTGGCCCATCCCCATCGAGAACTGGCCGGCCCGCTTGCGGGCCACGTCGTCGAGGCCCACGAGCGAGATCAGCTCGCTGACCCGCGCGCGTGGGATCCCGTGCGTCTGGGCCAGGGCGAGCAGATGGTGGTAGGCCGAGCGGCCGGTGTGGACCGACCGCGCCTCGAGTAGCACTCCGACTTCGTGAAGCGGCGCCGGATAGTCGCGGTAGGCCTTACCGTCGACGGTCACTGCCCCTCGGGTCGGAGCGTCGAGCCCCATTATCAGCCGCATCGTGGTTGACTTGCCCGACCCGTTGGGGCCGAGGAAGCCTGTGACGACGCCTGGCTTGACGGTGAAGGAGAGATCGTCGACGGCGATCTTCTCCCCGTAGCGCTTGGTCAGATTCTGCGCCTCGATCATTTCGGTTCCTTACGTTGCGGTTTCACAGCTCGTCATCGACACTAAGCGCCACGCGGCCGCCGCACATCGGCCGTCGTGTCGGCTTTCACCCCCTTCGAGCGGGTGCTTTCGGTCCTTCGTCTCATCCGTACGGATGAGACGAGCCGGGCCCGGGACCGCCGGGTCTGATCCGTGCGACTGAGACGAGCCCGGCCCGGGACCGCCGGGTCTGATCCGCGCGACTTAGACGAGCCCGGCCGGAACCGCCGGGTCTACGTGGACGCGGGTCAGCCGGGCAGGGCGTGCAGCACGTAGGCCTCGAGCGCCGCCTGCTTGCCCTTGACCACAACCCCGCTCATCGCCTCGACGACCGCCCCGTCGGGCAGCCGCCGATAGGTTTCGGCGCCGATCAACACCGCCCCGACCGGCGCCTTGCCCTCCAGTCGCGAACCCAGGTTGACCGTGTCCCCGATCAGCGAGTACGCGATGTGCCCGTGCCCTCCCAGCTCTCGCAGCACCGCTTCGCCGCTGTTGACCCCGACGCGGAGCCGTGGCCAACCGGGATGCTGGTCGGCGAGGCGACCGATCTCCGCCTGAAGCGCGAGCCCCGCGCCGGCGGCGCGGATCGCATGGTCAGGCTGGTCGCCGCGACTGTTGAACGTCGCCATCATGCCGTCGCCCATGAACTTCTCGATGTGCCCGTCGAACCGGCGTGAGATCAGCGGCGCGGCGACCTCGTAATACGTGCTCAGCAGGGCAGCGACCGTATCGGCGGACGAGCCCTCCGAGAACTCGGTGAAACCCACCAGGTCGCTGAACAGCACGCTCACGTTCTGGCTGCGCTGGCGGGTGGTGGGCAGATAGAGGTGACGGAAGCGCTCCTCGCGCCACTCGCGACGAGCCGCGAAGCCGATCACCACATAAGCCAGCACGATCAACGCGTGCCACTCCCACCAGCTCGCGTGCCAGCTGCGCTCGCCGGTGGTCGCCACGCCGATCATCGCCTCGGACAGGAGCACGAAGCAGGCGATCACGCTCGCCGGCAGCAGGCTCATGTCGAACCGGTAGACACTCCAGTAGCGCGCGGCGGCGACCGCGTAGATGATCACCCCGAGCACGGCCATCACCCCGAGCAGGCTGCCGGTGGCGCCTTCGCTGGCGGCGCGGTCAAGCGGAGGGAGCTTGTCCACCGTCCACAGGAACCACAGCACCATCGTCCCGAGCACGATTCGTCGCAGCACCGATCGCCTGCGCATCACGACGGCGGCGAACGACACGTCCCAGTCCACGAAGGCCGACGCGAGCCCGAACAGCGCGGCGACCAGCAGACCGACCGGAATCGCGACCTTGAAACCTGACAACTCGCTCGTGAAGAGGATGCCGGGCGTCCCGATGGCGTGCAGGCCGAGAAAGCCGCCGGTCGCCAGGAACGCGAGTGAGATGAGCAGGACGCGCGCATCGCCTCGCCGGGTGGATGCCTCGCCGGCGACGAACGCCAGCACAAACGCGAGCGAGCCGACAGCGGCGAAAACCACGAAGTGCAGCTTCGGGTTCTCCCAGTGGGGATCGAGCTGAGAGCGAAGCAGCAGCGAGACGAGGCCGATCAGCGGCAGCGCGCCCGCCAGCACCCACAGCGTCGAGACCCAGGGTCGCCGGGTGACGTGCTGCTCACCCCTCACCATTCCCCCTCCTCTCGATCCGGTTTCCGGGCGAGTGATATCACACGAGTTCCAGCCCCACTGTCACTTCCCGGCGCGGGGCGGATCGCCTCATCGTGTGGCGTGCAGCTCTCCGGGAAAGGCATTCGGTTCAGCCACACGGGCTCGGACGGACCGGCATTTATCCCACCACGCCGATTGGCTCAAATGACGCCGGCGCCCCGGCCAGGTTTCGAGGCTAGATTTGGCGCGTGCAGCACGAGGATCTGGCCCGGTGGATCGAGCGCTACGAGCGCGCCTGGCGTACGCCGGGTACGAGCCTCCTGGGCGGGCTGTTCACCCCCGACGCCAGCTACCGGGCCGCCCCGTTCGAGCCGCCGATTCGCGGTCTGGACTCGATCGCGTCGTTCTGGGAGGCGGAGCGCGAAGGCGCCGACGAGGTGTTCGCCCTGGACTGGGAGCCGGTCGCCGTCGAGCACCAGGTTGGGGTGGCCAGGGTAGAGGTGCGCTACGGCGATCCGCCCGCTCGCACCTACCGGGATCTGTGGATCGTCAGGCTCGACCCGGATGGGTTGTGCCGCGCGTTCGAGGAGTGGCCGTTCTTCCCCGGCCGGCCGCGGACCGCGTAGCCGGGTCCGGCTGCGTGGTCCGTGGTCTGTTTGATGCCATATTCGCACCAAAGAGACCACTGAAACGACGCACTGTCAGCCGAACGCGATGCACGCGATCCCGGCCACCACGATCACACTGCCGATGATCCGGCCCACACCCAGTTGCTCGCGCCCGGTGAGGGTCAGCACAGCGGCGGCGATCACCACACTCGTTTCGCGCACCGCCGCCACCGGGGCGGCGGACGCGATGTTCAAGGCAGCGAGCGTGAGTGCGTAGGAGGCAAAGAAGCCAATTCCCGCGATCAGTGTCGACCACGTTATGGCCGCCCGCAGGGCGGGAGTGCCGCGGGAGCGCCAGGTGGGAATGAGATAGCCGGCTGCGGTGGCTCCGAACACCAGCTCGAGGTAGGCGAGCGGTGCGCCGTGGACGATGCCGCGCTTGTCCACCAACGTGTAGCTGGCGATGCAAACCCCCACAGCCAGGGCCAGCGCGAGGTCGCGCGGCCGGCCGGAGTTCTTCAGTCCGCGGACGAGCAGGATCCCACCGGCGATCAGCAGCACGCCGAGGACACCAAGCGCTGACACGTGCCCGCTCAGCGCCACCACGCTGACCACCAACACGACCACCGGCGCCGACCCCCGGGCGATGGGATAGACGAAGCTCATCGCCGCGCGGGAATAGCCGGTCGCGAGCAACGCCAGGTAGATGAGCTCCAGCACGCTCGACGCGGCTATGTAGGGCAGCGCGCTGGCGCTGAGATCCCAGCTCAGCGCCGCCGCCGGGGCGAACACGACGACTCCCATCGTCACTGCCACCGCCGTCGCGGCGCGCGTGTCCTGCGCTCCGGACAGGAGCAGGTTCCAGGTAGCGTGAACGCCCGCGGCCGCCAGCACCAGCAGCAACGCTCCGAACGGCACGCGGGCTCTTCTCGTCCCTCAAGCGAGGGACGCAGGCGCGCTCGGCGCGACCGTCCCTATGCCTCGGCGATCATCAGCGTGGCGCCACCGGTCGCGAAGGTCGCGACATCGCCGCCGGCCGCCTCTCCCTCTGGGCTCCCCATGCCCGCCTGCAGCGCTTCAAGATCATCGAACCACAGTTCGGCGAGGAAATAGAACGGAGCCGCCGAGCCATCAGGCGTCCCGAGGATCTTCCCGGCCTCAAAACGGCGGAGGTTTGGAATCTTCTCGGCCAGCGGACGATGCGTGCTGGCGTAGTGCTCGTCGAAAGCAGCTGGGTCTTCTGGCGGGCCGTAGGCGACTACGAGCTTGACCATCTGTCTCTCCTTCTCGGGAGCGGCGAGCCTACACCGCGGCGTGTGAACGGCGCTCCGCGGGAAGCGCCAGCCCGGCGATGAGGGGACGCACCGACGCCTTGATCGTCGCCAGGCTCACGCCGGCATCACGAAGCAGGTAGCGAACGAGATTCACATTGAGCGCGTTGAGCAGGAGCTGGGCGGTGACCGGTGCGTCGAGCGCGGGGGAGATCTCCCCAATCAGGCTCTCGACGTGCACCGAGAGCGCCATGTAACCGCCGATCGGCGGTCCCAATCGATCCCGTTCGACCGCGAGCGCGACCTCGAGCTGATTCTCGTGCAGGTCCAGCAGCCCATCGACGAACGCAGCCAGACGGTCCGCGGCACACGCGCCGGGCCCCAGCGGGGGCGGGCCGAACATGAAGGCGTCCTGGAAGGCGCGCAGATGCTCGTTCAGGAGCGCCTGGAAGAGGCCGGAGCGATCGCCGAAACGGCGAAAGATCGTTCCCTTCCCCACGCCCGCCTCAGCAGCGACCGCATCGATCGAGGTCCCCTCGGCTCCACGCTCGGCCAGGACCCGAATCGCGGCCTCCAGGATGCGCACGCGGTTGGCGGCGGCGTCGGCGCGCACGTGGCGCTGGCCCGCGATCGGCAGCCCCTCAGCGCCGTCCATATCCCCGGCGCACCTGGGCGTTGTCCATATGCCGACACTAGCAGTAGCGGACCGACAGTCCGATTACTTCTGGGCTGCTCGAGCGGACCCCGTTACCGATGACTAGGCGCTGCAGTCCTGGCAGGCGCCGTGCAGCACGATCTCGTGCTCGGCTACCTGCATCGGGACGCGGCGGCTGAGCTTCCTGATTGCGGTCTCGAGGTCGGGATCGCTGAACGGCTGGACGGTGCCGCAGTTGTCGCAGACGAGGTGGTGGTGATGTCCTTCGCCGGTGCGGATCGGTTCGTAGCGCGCCATCGCTTGCCCGATCTGAAGTTTCTGGACGAGATGAAGACGCTCGAGCTCGTCGAGGATGCGGTAGATGCTGGCGCGGCCGATGGGCCGCTCGCGCTCACGCAGCGCGTCTTCGATCTCGATCGCGGACAGGGCGCAGGTCTGCGCATCGAGCAGGTCCAGCAACGCCTTCCGGGCGGCACCGGCGTGATGCTTGCTCTGGGCCAGCGTACGTTGGGCGTGCACGGCCCAGCTCGGGCTGTCCTGGGACGTCATCGCGTCCATTCTAATTCTCGGTCTCGTGGAGCCGGGGCGATGGGCGGCGCAGGTTCAAGCGGTGCAGGTCACTGGTGAGCAGGAAGGCCAGGAGGTAGACGCCGGTGGCGACGGCGATGATCGCCGAGCTGGGCGGGAGCGCCGGAATCAGGTAACTGATCGTGAGACCGGCCCACGTGCAGAGCACCGCGAGCGCCGCCGATAGCCCGAGCGCGTGGTAGGGGTTGGCTGTGAGGCGCTGGGCGGTGCCGGCGGGAGCCGCGAGCAGACCGAGCAGCAGCAGCGCGCCGATCGCTTGGGTTGCTTCCGCGGTGGTGGCGCCCAGCAGCGCGAGCAGCAGCAACCCCAGCGCCCGGACCGGCACCCCCCGCGCGGCCGCGACGGCGGGGTCGACGCTCGCGAACAGCAACGGCCGGGCGATCACGAGCAGGACGGCGACGATGCCGGCGGCGATCAGCGCGGCGAGGATCGCGTCAGCGCCACTGAGTCCGAAGATCGATCCGAACAGGGTCCGCGCTCCGAGCAGACCGTTGCCGCCGCCGGATCCTGCGCTGAACACCGCGAGGAAGTACACACCGAGACCGAGGATCGCGGCGAAGGTGATTCCGATCGTGACGTCGTCCGCGGAGGAGCGGTCCCCCAGCCCGCCGATCGCCAGGGCGACCCCGATGGTCGCGGCGAACAGTCCGAAACGGACGTCGACGCCGGCGGCCGCCGCCGCGAGCGCGCCCGTGAACGCGACATGACTCAGCGCGTCACCGGCGAACACCTGGGCGCGGAGTACGACGAAGTAGCCGATCAGTCCGCTGGCCAGCGCGATCGCGGTGCCGGCCAGGAATGCGTTGCGCATGAACTCCTGGGCGAACATCAGGCGGATTCGACCGCTGCCGAGCGGCGCCTCAGCATCGTCGGATGGTCGAGCAACGCTCGGGCGAGCCGGGCGATGGCGTAGACGGAGAACGCCACGGCGGTGATGTAGAAGCCGACCGGATAGTTGTAGAAGAAAGCCAGGGCGAGCCCGACCCAGGTGATCGCCACGCCGAGCAGCACGGTCAGGACGAGGCTGGCCCCGATCCTCGGCGTGATCACCTGCGCGGTGGCCGCCGGTGCGACGAGCAGCGCGAACACCAGCAGCGCGCCGGTGATCTGCGCTGTCGCCGCGACCGCGAGTCCCAGCACCAGCAGGAACGCGAGCGAGAGCGGACGGACCGGCACACCGCGGGCGCGTGCCACGGGGTCGTCGACGGAGGCGAACAGCAGCGGCCGGCCGACGGCGGCAAAGAACGCCACGGTGAGAGCACAGGCGATCACCAGCGCGAGTATCTGCCCCCGGGTGATTCCGAGGAAGTCGCCGAACAGCAGACTCTCATAGCCCGCGAGAACTCCGTGGTAAAGGGTGAGAAAGACAAAGCCGCAGGCCAGTCCGAACGCCTGGACGGCTCCGGTGACCGCCGACGTCTCACCTCGATGCCGTCGTGCGCCGCCGCTCGAGGAGGCCCCGATGACCAGGGCGCAGACGCTGCAGAAGGTGAAGTAGCCGGCCGCGGCGGGCAGGCCGAGCAGCAGACCTCCGGTCGCTCCCGGGAACGCCATCACCGACAGCGTGTGCCCGGCGAAGCTCTCGCGCCTGAGCACCATGAACCACCCCACCACCCCGGCCATCACGGCCACCACCGTCCCCGCCTGGAGGGCGTGGGTCATGAACGGGTACGCGGTCAGCTGCTGGAAATCCGAGACCAGATCGAGCGACAGCCCGGCGATCGGGAGCCCGCTAGTGATGGTCATGGAGCTCGTGGCGGTCGCTGTGATGGGCCGGGGCCTCGGGCAGGCCGACGACGACAAGCCGTCCGTCGGCGGCCTGCAGCACCTCGACCGGGACGCCGTAGAGGCGGCTCAACGTCTCGGCGGTGATCACCTCGCGCGGCGTGCCCACCGCTGCGCGGCCAGCTCCGAAATAGACGACGTGGTCCAGGTAGGAGAGAAGCGGATTGACATCGTGGGCGACCAGCAGGACAGTCACGCCCTGCTGGCGGCAGATCCTCGCCAGCAGCGCCGCGACGGCGGTCTGGTTGGGCAGATCGAGGCTGTCCAGCGGCTCGTCGAGGATCAACACCCTCGGGCGGCTGATCAGAGCCTGGGCGATCAGCAGCCGCTGCTGCTCGCCGCCTGACAGGCGGCCGATCGAACGGCTCGCGTACTCACCGGCGCCGACCAGCCCGATCACCTCCTCGATCCGGTCGTCCCCCGAGCGCCGCAGCGGCAGTCCCCAGCGGTTTCCATCCAGCCCCAGCCGCACCAGGTCGACGCCGCGGATCCGGATGCTCGGGTCGAAGTGGCGGCGCTGGGGCAGATACCCGATCTGGTTGCTGACCGTCCCCGGCGGTCGTCCCAGTACCGAGGCGCCGCCGGTGGCGAGCGGCAGCTCGCCGAGCAGCACCCGGAGCAGGGTCGTTTTGCCTGACCCGTTCGGTCCCAGGATCGCGGTGAACTCGCCTTCACCGATGGTGAAGGACACATCGCTCCAGATCACGCGGCCGCCGAGACGGGCCTGCGCTCCCTGCAACCGCACCACCGGAGCCGGCGATCGCGGGCCGGCGGGTTGAGCGACGGGCGCCACGCCGGCAGCCGGGCCACTCACCGGCCGGTCGCCTCGTGGAGCGCCTGCTGAAGGCTGCGGAGCTCCGCAACTTGCCATTGCTCGAAACTAGCCGACGCGGGTGAGAGCGTTTCCGTGATCGTGGTGATCGGGATGTGAGCGGCGCGCGCGAGCTCGTTGACGCGCTGCACATCCGGCGTGGCGTTCTGGCGGTTGTAGATCCACACCTTGATCGATCGGGTCTGCGCCTCGGCATCGACCGTCTGCTTGTCAGCCGCGCTCACATCGGTGCCCTCGGCGATCGCCTTCGCGAAGCTGTACGGCGTCAGCAGCTTCAGGCCCAGAGCTGCTCCCAGGGGCTGGAAGATGCTCTCGCTGTAGCCGATCGGAACGCCTCCATAACGCGCCCGTATCGTCGCGATCAGCCGGTCATAGGCGAGGAGGTCCCGCGTCTCGAACGCCGCTCGCTGCTGTGCGAAGTACGCGCTGTCGGTCCGATCGAGCCGCTGATAGTCGGCCACGATCTCATCGATCACCCGTCGCACCGAGGACGGCGAATACCACTGATGCGGGTTATCGCCCTCCGCGAGCCCGAGCAGATTCCCGACGTCGAGCACTCTCCGCGCGGTCGACGGGTTGGCCGCGATCAGCTTCGACGCCCAGGTGTCATAGCCGATCCCATTGACGATCGCCATCTGTGACTTCGCCAACGCAATGCCGTCGGACGCCGTTGGCTCATAGGAGTGCGGATCGGTACTCGGGTTCACGATGATGCTCCGCACGGCGACCTTGCTCCCCCCGAGCTGGCTGGCGATGCTGCCCCAGAAGTTCTCGGCCGCGACCACCTGCAGCCGCCCCCCCGTCGAGCCCCCGGCCAACCCGGCCGTCCCGCCGCCACAAGCTGTCAGCAGAGCCGCGGCGCACGCGAGCGCCAGCAATCTGGACACGACTCGCCCTCCTGGGAGATCGGAGGTTCAGTATCGCGCGACCACCGCATCGGCGTACGGTATCACAGGAATGGGATTCAGTCTTGTTCTTGTCTAGGGCGGCGCTTACCGCGTCATAGCCCGAGACCGACAGGCCATGCCCGACCGGCCGCGGTCAGCCGCCGAGGGCTCCGATCCCGGCCTCGCAGCACGCGCGATCCTCCTCGGGCTTCCCGCCGCTGATGCCAACCGCGCCGACCACGATCCCCTCGTGTCTGATCACGATCGACCCCGCGCCGGCGATCAGGGGAAGCCGGGTCATCTGACTCACCGCGGAAACGAACGCGGGGCGTTCCTGCGCCACGTCCGCCAGCACGTGCCCGTCGCGATGCCACACCGCCGCGCCTTGCGCCTTGGCCTCGGCGATCTGCGTGCTGAGGGGCGGAGCGCCATCCATGCGGTCCAGCGCCTTCAACAGCCCTCCCTCGTCGACGACGGCGACGGTCACGGTGATCCCCAGGGTCCGAGCGTGATCCTGCGCGGCGCTGATGATCGAGCGGGCCTCTAGCTGAGAGATCGGCATCTTGGGACCGGAGTCTATTTCCGCGGTCAGGGACTGTGGGCCCGATTGACCCGGACGAGGATGTCACTGACGGATGCAGTCGATACCACTGGCCTGAGTGGCCTGAGACGAAGCGCCCGGGCGACAGCCGGGCCGCCCTACCGGCCCGCGCTCACGCCAACCAAAGGACCGGTCAGTGAGCGCCGGCGCTGGCCAGAACAGCGGCCGGCACGCCGGCGCGGCCGGCGATCACGGTGTTGTCGTGCAGGGAGACATTGACCGGCGGATACGGCGGGTAGCAGTCGTAGGTCTCGGCCGGGTGCTGCCACCAGTTACCGAACCACGTGATGTCGCCGAACGGCCGGCAACCGCCCCAGTCGTGCCCGTAGGGCTGCCCGCCCGGACCGTCGACGCCGAGCGGGTTGTCGAACGCCGCGTTGCCACGCAGCGTGATGTAGCGGCTGCCGCCATCGGTGTAGAGCGCGTTGCCGCCATGGATCGCCGCCTTGCCAAAGATGACGTTGCCGGCGATCAGCTCGCCGTTGCTCGGCGAGGTGCCCTGCTGGCCGAGGGAGTAGATCCCGCCGCCGTCATAGAGGACCTGGAGGTAGTCAGAGACCTTGTTGTCGAGGATCTGGTTGCCCTGGCTCGTGGTCGGTGTCGTGTAGATCTTCCAGTCCTCAAACGGGCAGCCGGTGCAACCGGGGAAGCGCCCCGGATCGGTCATGCCCCAACCCCAGCCGATCGAGATCCCCGTGTAGGGCAGGTTGGAGAGGGTGTTGTGGGCGATCGTCGTGCGCGTCGTGTACCCGACGAAGATCGCCGCGGCGTCGAAGAACTCCTGGGCCGCCTTGGTCACCGTGTTGTTGGTGATGCGGTTATCACGCGTGACCTGTCCCGGGTGGCTGGGATGGTGGTCAACCACGTCGACGCCCCCGAGCTGGATCGCCGCGGCGGAGATGTCGGTGAAGCGGCTGTTCGCGACGGTGTCGTTCTGGCTCCCGGTGCCGAAGTCCAGCGCGACGGCGCCCAGGTGCCGGAAGGCACTGTTGCCGATCGTCACGCCTCGGGCGTACACGAAGCGCAGGTTGCCCGGCGTGCGCGTGGTGAACTCCGCGTGCTCGAACGTCTGGGGCTGGTTGGGGCCGGTCACGTGGAAGCCGGTCTGATCGTCGGCGTAGCCCTCGGATCCGCTGACGCCCATCCACGTGGCGTAGGCGAAGGTCAAGCCGTCAAAGCGTAGGCGGCTGACCGGGCGCGCCAGAGTGCCGCGAACGTCCACCAGCACCTGGGTCGCGGCGGCCTCGATGTCTTCGCGGGCCAGCTTCTCGCCGGGAGCGGGCTTGTAGTAGATCCATCCGGCTCCCCGGTCCAGGTACCACTCATGCGCCTGGTCGAGGAGCGCGTAGGCGTTCTCGATCCGCGTGGGCAGGCCCATCGACGCCGCGCCGAAGAAGACGTTGGCGTTGTGCCAGCAGGGCTGGGCCATCGTGATCTGGTCGCCAACGATCGCGGCGACCGGGCAGCGGAAGCTCTTCCAGCGCCAGTTCGAGAGCACCTCGATACCGCTGGGATTGCGCCACCTCGCCATCGCGGCGTTCGTGGTCGCGTAGCCCGTCGCCGTCTTGGTGAACCCGGACGGATCAACTGTGCTCTGCGCGCGCACGGCGCGACGGCCGTCGACGTAGAGCTGCCGGGTGCTCAGCCTCGAGGCGCGGGCGCGGTAGATGCCGCGGGAGCGGTCAAACAGGGTCCAGCCCGCGATGCGACGCCCACCGCTGATCAGCGGGTGAGCGCCGGGCGCCGCCGCGTACACGATGTCGTGGCCATTGCCGCCTGAATCGACGGCCCGTAGCGTCAGCGCGTGGGTCAGGCGATAGGTGCCGCCGCCCAGCCGCACTACGACATCCCCGTGCAGCGGGCGCGACACGTTGCGCGCGGCGTCGCGGGCGCGGTCGAGGGTGCGAAACGGCCGCGCCTTCGTGCCCGGGTTGCGGTCGCGCCCGGTCGGAGAGACATAGAAGGTCCTGGTCGCCGCCTGCGCCACCGCGGAAGCAGCGAGGGCGATCAGGCACGCGAGGGCGACGACTCTCGTCAGCTGGGCGATCCGTGGCCGGATGGCCGACCGAGCGGATGTCATGATCGTGTCCGAGCTGATCGGAGACCGAGCGTCGCGATGAGTTGGCGTTCCACGCCCGGTCCTATCGGCAGGCGCGAGTGACAACTGAAATGCCGAAGGTGGGCGTTCGCGCCCTTGACTGAGGAGCTGCGGTTTGCGTACGCTTTGCGGGCCGCACGATGCCTGGGCGCACGCGTCGACGGCGAGCGCGCATCGTGTTGGCTGGATGCGTGGTGGGCGAACTAAGGGGGAAGGCAGATGGCACTCAATTGGCCGCTGGTACAGACGGGCGCAACCGGCGAGGAGGTGAACAGCGTCCAGTACCTGCTCACTGCCCAGGGGCATCCGACGACCGTCGACGGCAGCTTCGGCCCGCAGACGAAAGCTGCGGTTGAGGCGTTTCAGGGGTCGCACGGCCCGACCGCGGATGGGCCGTCGGACAGAGACCTGGCCACATCTGATCATTCAGGTGTCCCAGGGAAGCCAAGGGGACGCGGTCCGCGCCGTCCAAAGTCAACTGCACAGCCGCGGGGACGGGGCTGCCATCACCGTCGACGGCGCTTTCGGACCCAGAACCGCCGACGCGGTGGGCGGCTTTTAGCAGCTACCGGGACTGACGGTCGATCGTATCGTCGGTCCCGCCACTCCGAACTCGTTCGTGAACGGTTACCTGAACGCTCCGACTCCACAAGTGGCCAGGCAGCGCACGTTCGATGCGTGGTCGCACAACAACCAGGCCGCTGCGGCCCAACGACGCCACGCCTGCAGCCGCGACACAGCTCTTTGCGCAAGCCTTCTCCCCGTGCGTCGAACGGGAAGGAGCTGAGGATCGGGGTCGAGAACGCGGTGGTGGCACCGGTGTACGCGGCCGACGAAATCCAGTTCACCTAGCGCGCGGCTCAGTAGGCGCTGGACCCGGCACTTGACCCTGACCCGCGCGTCTGAGAGCGTCGGCATGTGCGCGCCGACGGGGTCTTCTCAGGCGGAGGAATCAAGGGTTTGGCGTTCGCCGGTGCGCTGCAGGCAGCGGCGGAGGCGGGGTTCGACGAATGGGTCCAGCTCGCGGGGACCTCCGCGGGGGCGATCACCGCGATGGCGCTGGCGGTTGGCTACGACCCCGAGGGCCTGCGCGACCAGCTTGAGAATTTCGACTTCGGCTCGATCGCTGATTACGGGGTGCTGCACGAGGCCGAGATTCCGATCAACCTCGAGCGGCTGCACGGAGCGACCCATGGCAAGGTGCTCCATGACTGGATCTCGAGGATGCTCGCCAATGCTCCCCGGCCGGCGAAGAAGTTCGGAGATCTGAAACCAGGACAGCTTCAGGTCGTCGGCGTCGACCTGGCGCATTCGCGCATGGTGGTCTTTCCCGAAGACGTCGTCTTATACGTCGACGAGCATGGCCATCCGCTGGTGCCCGATGAGTTCCCCATCGCCGACGCGGTCCGGATCAGCGCCGGCTTCCCCTACTTCTTCCCTCCGCTCACTCTTCGCGACGCCCACACCCACAAGCCGGGAGTGCTCGTCGACGGCGGGGTCGCAAGCCCGTTCCCGGTGTTCCTGTTCGACCAGCCACAGCCCCAGCACCCCACCTGGGGATTCCGGCTGTTCACCGGAAATGCTCCCGAGCAGGCGAGCTACACCGCGATCGACGGGCTCCTGTGGCCGATCGACATGCTGAAGGCAATCGTCGACACGTCTACCAACGCGCTCGACAAGCTCGAGATGAAGGCATTCCGGCCACGAACGATCTCGATCCCGACCGGCGATATCGCGACGCTGGACTTCGCGCTCACGCCAGCTCAGAAGACCGAGCTGTACGACCACGGATACAACGCAGCGAAGTCATTCTTCGCCGCCCACCCCGACGGAGTCAACACGTTCGGCGCCGTTCCGGCCAGCCTCACCCCTCACTGAGCCCCTGATCCGGGGGTCGCTCTCAAGTTGCCGGAGGCGTGCCCAGCGCAGCGGAGATCTCGTCCAGCGCTTGGTTCTCGGCGTCGCTGATCTGCGTGCCGCCGATACCGAGGAATCCGCCTTCCTTGTGTGCACTGGCTACCGCCTGCGCGACGGTCATCACGAATCGCTTGTAGGCGTCGACCTCCTCGGAAGTCGCCTTGGCCTCGAGGATCGCGATCGCGTCGCGCAGCTGCTGCGACGCGACGGCAGCGATGTCCCCGCCGGCCTCGCGGACACGGTCTGGATCGATCGAAGGCGGCGATTTGACCAGCTCGTCGAGCAGCTCACTGTCCGCATGGCGCTGGCGTGCCTCTTGATAAACCTGGCCCATGGCCAGGCTCTCACGCAGCGTGCCGCCACGATCCGCGCTGATCACTCGCATGCCGGCGTAGAGCGGCCCGGCCACGACGGTGGACCACTCGTCGGCGTTGAATTCGGCTTTCCGGGTCATTCGCGTCCCCTGCTGTCGCGGTTGGGCTCGATCGACGGCATTGTCCTCCTGTCGCCCTGATCGGGCGCGCGAGCACGCCGTATGCTTTGTCGACGTGCCGAGTCGCGTGATCCTCTTCTCGACTGACGCCTGCAGCTTCTGCATCAGCGCGAAGTCGCTGCTGGCAAAGCGCGGCGTCGCGTTCGAAGAGGTCAACCTGGCCGAGCACCCAGAACTGCAAGCGCAGCTCGCTGAGGTGACGGGACTGACGAGCTTTCCCCAGATCATCGTCAACGGCGAGACCATCGGCGGTTTGAACGACCTCCGCACAGCCGACAAGAACGGCACGTTGGCGTCGTGGAGCGCGGATTAGCCCCGACCCGATCGTTGGAGTCCGCTGCTCGCGAGGTGACGGCGGTCAGGGTAGGCGTTGCAGCCCGGCGCTGGTGAGCAGGTAGCCGGGTTCCGTGTTGGCGCCCCGGAGGACGAGTTCGACCATGGCTGCGCCGGCCCCGTCTGGGGTCAGCGGCTCGCCCATCTGCTCGAGGTATTCCTCTTCGGACTGTCCGCTTCGAGCCGCGTAGGCCTGGACCGCCGGACGACCGAGGTCGGTCAGCGGCGTGATCCTGGGCAGCACCGCGGTGAAGGTGATCCCCAGGCCGGCGCGCGTGGCCTCATCCTGGGCGTACCCGGTGATGAAGCGCTGGGTGGCCTTGGCGCCGGCGTAGCCGCCGCTCAGCGGTGACCCGGCCAGCGCCGCGCCGCTGCTCACCACCACGACGCGGCTGCCAGGCCGCAGCGGCTTGAGCAGAGCCTCGCGCAGCCAGTGAAACGCGACCCGGACGTCGGTGTGCCAATTGACCGAGAACGTTTCCCAGGTCTGGTGCTGCAGCGGCCGCATGAGCGGGCTCGCGCCGGCCACGAGAATCACCGCGTCGGGGTCGTGGCGGTCCAGGAGACGGCCTGCCACCGTAGCGTCGCCGGCATCAGCCACCTCCGGGTGGATGGTCCCGGCCCCGCCCGCCGGTCCGGCGCCCGTGGCCGCGGTGCGGGCCACGGCGACCACCGTGCCGCCGGCCTTCGCGAACTCCGTGGCGATCCCGCGGCCCAGGCCGCGGCTGGCGCCGACGACGATCGTGGTCTTGTCGGCCAGTTCACTTTGGGGGGTCATCGTTGTGTCTCCTCGGTATGGGGTTGGGCTGACCTCGGTTAGCTCGCAGCGGCGAGGGCAGGCTGCGTCTCATGGCTCGTGGTCTTGGTCACTGCGTCTGAGAGCTCGTCGTGGCGGACGAGGCGGAAGATCGCCGGAAGGGCGAGCAGCGCGATCGCTCCGAGCACCCAGAAGGCCTGCTGGAAGCCGCCGGTGAGCGCCGCCGGTGCGGCGTCGCCGGCGTGAAGCAGCGCGTTGGTGTGGCCGACGGCGACGCTTGAGGCGATCGCGATCCCGATCGCCCCTCCAAGCTGCTGGGAGGTATTCAGCAGCCCGGACGCGAGCCCCGCCTGATGCTCGGCGACCCCGGCGAGCGCGGCGATCGAGATCGGGATGAACGCGAACGCGGTCCCTGCGCCGGCGACGATGAACGGTCCGGCGAGGTTGGCCACGAAGCGGCCGTGGACGGGCACCTGGGTTGCCCAGATCACGCCCGCGCCGATCAGCGCCATCCCGACCGCCATCACGATCTTGGCCCCTCCACGGGTGACCAGTAGCTGCGAGACGCCGGCGAGCGCGATCGAGGTCAGGGATGCGGCGAGCCACGCGACCCCGGTCTGGAGCGGGCTGTAGTGCAGCACCTGCTGCATGTACAGCGTGCCGACGAAGATGAAAGCGAAGAAACTGCCGCCCAGCAGCAGCCCGGCGATGTTCGCACCGGCGAGCGTGCGCAGCCGGAAGATCGACAGCGGCAGCACTGGCGACTTGACCCGGCTCTCGACGACCAGGAACGCGGCGAGCAGCGCCACCGATGCCGCGAGCAGCGCGACCGTTCGCGTGGCGGCCCAGCCGTACTGTGGTGCTTGGGAGATCGCGTCCACGAGCAGCACCAGCCCGCCCGTGCCGGTGATCGCGCCGACGGCGTCAAACCGCCGACGTGCGGTGGCGATCCGACTGTCAGGGACGATTCGCGGTGCGAGCGCGAGCGCGGCCAGTCCGATCGGGACGTTCAGATAGAAGATGTACTGCCACCCCGCGTACCGGGTGAGCAGCCCGCCGGCGATCAGCCCGACGGTCGCGCCGCCGGCACCGAGTCCACCCCAGATTCCAAGCGCCTTATTGCGCTCGGCACCCTCCTCGAACATGTTCATCACGATCGACAGGGCCGCGGGCAGCATGATCGCCGCGCCCACCCCCTGAACGGCTCTGGTGGCGATCAGAAACCCCTCGCCGGTCGCCAGCGCGCATCCCAGCGACGCCGCCGTGAACACGGCGAGCCCGAACATCAGGATCCGGCGGCGGCCGAGCAGATCCGCGGCCCGACCGCCCAGCAGGAGAAAGCCTCCGAAGGTCAGTGCGTAGGCAGTCGCCACCCACTGCAGACTGGCCTGGGTGAAGTGCAGATCGCGGCCGATCGTCGGCAGTGACACGTTGACGATCGTCAGGTCGATGATCGTCATGAAGTACGACACAGCCAACAGCGCGAACGCGCGCCAGCGATTGGGACTTGATGGTGTGGACGTCATTGGACCTCCAGCGGTCTGGTGGGAGAAGGCGAGGAACGTGACCTGAGCGGTCAACCCGCTCTCGGGCCCACTCGCCGTCGTTTCCAGTTGAGATCCGGTTGGTGTGCGAAATCCAACGGTCGCCGCGACGACCGCGCTGGCAGGAGCCGGTCAAGGCTCCAGTTGTTCGGCTAGTCCGAAGCGAGCGAAGAGCTTTCGGTCGTGGAAGGCTGTGATGTCGGCAATCAACGCGTCTGTGAATGTGAGCACGGTGACGGCCTCTCCGACGAACCGTTCCGTCGTCGCGTTCCATCTGTATTCGCCGAACGCAACCTGTTCACTGGCGGTGACCGGCACGAGCCGCCAGCGTGTTCCCGGGCTGAGCGCCACGCTACGTAGGAAAGTCGCCACCGCGTTTCGACCGCGGTACCAGGTCGGGCGCGGTGGCATCGCGATCGTTACGTCGTCAGCGAGCATCGCGACTACTGCGTCGACGTCGGTCCGCTCCCAGGCGTCGACGAAGCCAGCGACGATTTCGCGCAGCCGCTCGTCGCCAATTGCCTGCAGCGTCTTCTGCTGGCTCTGGGCCGGGAGTCGGTGTTCGACGGTCTTGTGCGCGCGCTGCAGCGCGGTATCGACTGCGGCCGGTGTCATCTCGAGCGTCTCGGCGACCTCCCGTGCCGAGAACCCGAGCACATCTCGGAGGATCAGCACGGCGCGCTGCTTGGCGGGGATGTGCTGCAGGGCTGCGACGAACGCCAGCTCGACGCTCTCACGCTGCTCGTAGCGGGCGTGCGGGGAGGCGAGCCGGTCCTCGAGTTCGATGCCCGGGTTCGGGTATGGCTCGAGCCAGACGGACTCAGCGAGCGGCCGCGCGCGTGGACCGTGAGGGTCAGAGACGGGGCCGTAGTCGATCGGGAGCACGCGCCTGGGCCGTCGCTCGATCGTCTTCAGGCAGGCGTTGGTGGCGATCGTGTAGAGCCAGGATTTGAGCGAGCTGCGGCCTTCGAATCGGGGTAGAGCTCGCCAAGCGTTCAGCAGCGTCTCTTGGAGCGCGTCCTCGGCGTCCTGCACCGAGCCGAGCATCCGATAGCAGTGGGCATGCAGCGCCGGGCGATGTGAGGCGATCAGCTGGCTGAACGCGCGCTCGTCGCCGCGGCGGGCCGCCACGAGCAGCTGTTCTTCGATGTTCGTCACGGTCGCCATCCTTTCTGCTGCCAGAGGGACATCTCTCCGGCCTCAGGCGTCGTGATCACGCTGCGCCAGCCGGCCGGGCCCTCACGCGGCGCAAGCAACACCGCCGCCCCGAGCTGGCGTGCCCGGTTGGTGGCCTCATGTACGCACTCGACCTCAGCGTAGGGCAGCCAGAGCGAGCGCCCGGTGCCGCATTCGACGATTCCGCCGCCGAGATCGTTACCGAGTTCGAGCGCGTGGTAGCAACCCGATGCCGTCTCGACCCGATCTTCGCGCCAGTGCAGCAGCTGGCGATAGAAGGCGCTCGCGCGGCTGAGGTCACTCGTGTGCAGCTCGAGGTGAACGACCCGGCACGGAAGCGCGCCTTCCGCGTCAACTCTCATCGTCGCCACTGCATCTCCTTCGCTCGATCCGTGGGTCTTCAGCTCTCGGCCCCGGGGCGCACCTGGGTATCTGGTGGCGACGCTCGGCACCGTCCGCCAGCAGAGATCCGCTGACGGGCCGAAATCCAACGCGAAACGACGATTTCTCCCCGCCCGTACGCATGCCTCCCAGCGTGACCTATGCGGATCGACCCGGCGGCAGGCATGATTGCCGCCGGGCAGGCGGTGGCAGGGCTCGACCCCCGTATCCACCTCGCGTCGCGGTCAGCCGACGGCCCCGCGCACGCACTCACGCCGGCCCGGCGCGTGAATTACGTTTGCCGTGGCGCTGCTCGTTCGGAATCCGTGGGGTGCAGCTCGCCGGTCACGAGACGGTCACGGCCCTTGCCGGGGAGGCGATTCCGTTGGCGACCACGACGATTTTGCTCGCTCCCCTCGGAGTGGTTGTGGGTACGGTGAACTTGGTCGAGGAGCTGGTGCCGGGAGCGATGGATACCGAGCTCCACGCCGTCGTACGCGCGTAGGTGACGGCGCCGGTGGCGTTGTTGGTGATCCTCACCAGGGGGAAGTTGGTGTTGGCCTGGACGTCGTCGCCGTAGGCTGCGCCCTGGCTCAGTCCGGCGAGCTGCTTGCCGGACAGGGAATACGTGCCGCCGTGTACGACCGTCGCCGGGGAGGTGGTGATCGTGGGCTCCCAGCTCGCCTTCGGCGTGCCGCCCGCGGTGTAGACATCCATCTGGGCGCCATCGTTGAACAGCACCTGTCCGTTCGGCAGCGCGAGCATGCGCGTGTAGTAGGTGGAGTCGTTGGGAGCGCCCGGCGTGTCCGGTACCTGGGTCAGCGTGTTCGAGCTGGCGTTGTAAACGAAGAAGTGAGTCGGACTCAGGTAAACGCATCTGCTTACGTCGAACAGCACATTTCCGTTCGGCAGAATCGAGCCCGGTCCATCGGCGGCGTCGTACTGCTCGCCACCGAATGTGGGGATCTTCGGACCTGCGCTCCAGGTGCCAATCGTCCCGGCCTTGTAACGGTAGAGAGCGGTGTTCGCCGCGGTCTTGGTGGTGCAGCTGTTCGAGCCCGCCGCGGGCGGCGGGGCCGTCCCGCCGCCGACGACGAACGTGTTGCCTCCGGGCATCACGACCTGAGGTCCGAGCTCGACGGCCGGGGTGTTGATCGGCGAGGTCACCGTACTTCCCGCGCTGCTCCAGGCTCCGCTGGTCGGCGTGTAGAGCTCGGTGTGGGGTGGAGCCCAGGCGTCGACCGTCAGAAGCTGATTGCTCGGAAGCAGATTCCAGCCTTCCTCGTCGTTGAAATCCGCTTTGCCTGTGCCGGTTGGCGTCCAAGTGAGAGTGCTCGGGTTGAGTAGAGCCTCAGCCTTTGAAAGGGCAGCACCTGAGAGGCAATTTGTGCAAGCTTGGGCCAGCATGAAGGTGCCGTTGGCAAGGACGTCGCTCTGTGCGTCGCCGATGTTCGTCCAGCCCTTGGGGGGTGCGACAGACTTCCAGGTGTTCGTGGTCGGGCTGTAGACCGCCCCTTTGTTCGTCCACGCGTCGGTCGCGCCGAGATATTCGCCGCCCTCGACGATCATCCGCCCGTCGGGCAGGATCGCGGACGCGAAGTACAGAGGGTCATAGCCGGCCGGCATCGAAGCGATCTGTTTCCAGGTCCCGTTGATGTAACTGCCCTGCGAGTCCGGGGTGAGGCGCCACCACTGGCTGGTGGCCCCAGCGGCTGGCTCGTCGTGCACCAGGACGGTGCCATCGCTCTCCAGCAGCATCGTTCCCGGCGAGAACGGAGGTGCAGCGGCCAGCGGGGTCCACGGCGAGGCGGTTCCAGCCGGCGCGAGATATGGCGTCGCCCCCGAGGGCCTGGCGTGCCCGAATGGAGTGATAACGCGACCGTGAGCGCTCAGTGCGGCTGCGCTGGCAGGGACCGAGCGGTGGGCGAACGCCAGCTGCGCGCTGGCCAGCAACAGCACCGTCAGCGTACCGATGCCCAGGCCCATCGCAATCACACTGCTAAGTCGCCGAGTTCTACCGGCCATCGCTTCTCCCCGAGTTCGCGTTACCTTGCGATCGAGCAAGCTACCACTTCGCAGCGCCGTGGCGATCACATGTTGCCGGGCGCTCGCTCGACCTGGGCCGGCGCGGGGCGCCCGGCCTCTGGTTGGCCTGCGAGCTCCTGGCTGAGGCGCTGCATCGCACGTTCGTTCGCGCGCCGCAGGATTGCTCGGATCAGTGGGGCGACGAGTCGTTCGCTCAGCGGTGCCTGCTGCCAGGCGTACTCGAACTCGATCCTCGTACCTCCGTCGGGTAGTTCCGTGAGCGTGTAGGTGCCGTTGGCGATCCGACGTCCTCCCGCGCCTATGTTCTGTTCGACGATCTTCTCTGGGGGTCGCGCGGTGACGACTTCGATCTCGATCGTGTCTGTGCGGCCGGCCGCGGCTGTCTTCACTCGGGCTTTGGCGCCGACTCCCCGTTCGGACCCTGAGTATTGCCACTCGCGCAGGATGTGGTTGGTGAACGGTTCGTGGTTGGCCATGACGTCGAGGAACGCAAAGACATCCTCGCGGAGGTGCGGGACCTCGATGGCTACGTGTACTGGTTTCATGTACCACATGGTACACTCGCTCCGATGCATGTCAAGAGCCGGAAGCAGGCATTGCTCGACGCTGCGATCGAGTACGTAGAGCAGCACGGGATCGCCGACCTGAGCCTGCGCACCCTGGGCGCTGCGCTTGGCACGAGCCATCGGATGCTGATCCATCACTTCGGGTCCAAGGACGGATTGTGGGTGGCGATCGTCCGGGCGGTCGAACAGCGTCAGCGCGAGATCCTCGGCGCGATGCTGCCCGACCCGGCCAGGCCGGCGGGCGAGATGATGCGTGCGTGGTGGAAGCACATCTCCGATCCCTCGCTGTGGCCGAACGCGCGCCTGTTCTTCGAGCTTTACGGCCGTGCGCTTCAGGACCACGATCTCGCCGCCGGCTTCCTTGACGGGATCGTCGCGGACTGGCTCGAGCCGGCGACTGAGATCAACGTCGCGATCGGCGTCCCGCGACCGCTCGCACCGGCGCACGCACGCCTGGGTCTCGCCGTCACGCGCGGACTGCTGCTGGACCTGCTCGCCACCGGGGACGTCGCCGGCGTCGACGCCGCGATGGAGGCGTTCATCGCGGTGAACAAGAGCTGGCTCGAGCGCAATGCCGACTGACGATGCCGAGCTTCACTATCCGGCAGGCCTGGAGCCCGCCTTGGCGTCGCCCACATGGCCGCCGCCACCGCCGAGTGCGGGTCGGATCAGCCGGGTGCGGTGGCGGCTGATCGATTCGAGGATCCGATCGACCGTGCTCGCGCAGACGCCGGGCCCGGCACGCGACCGAGCCCGGACGCCTGTGCGTCGGTTTACGATGCCGTGTAGGTGAACTGGTCCGCCGCCGTGGTTGCGCTGGGGCCGCCGGTGGTGGTCACCGTCACGTCAACGGTGCCTGAGCCCGCCGGCGCCGTGGCCTTGAGCACCGTGCTCGAGACTCGGGACACCCTGGTGGCCGAGGTAGTACCGAAGGCCACCTTGGCCCCCCCGAAGCCGGTGCCGGTAACGGTGACCACCGTGCCCGGCTTGCCCGTGGTGGGGCTGATGGCCGACACCGTAGGGGGCGCGACGTAGGTGTAGCGACCAGCCTTGGTGACGGCACTCCGACCCGTGGGGGAGGTCACGGTCACGTTGACCAGGCCGGCCGCGTGAGCTGGCGCCTTCGCCGTCACCTGCGAGTCAGAGATGACGATTACGTCTGTGGCCGGCGCCGTGCCGAAGGTGACCTTGGTGACCCCGGTCAGGTTGGAGCCGTTGATCGTGACGGTCTGATTGCCGGACGTTGGCCCCGCGCTGGGGGTCACCGACGACACGCTCGGGGCGGGGTACACGTTGACCGAGGTCGTCGCAGAGCTCGATGCGTAGTTCGTGTCGCCGGAGTAGTCGGCGGTCACCGCGTAGCTGCCCGGTGTCGCCCAGGCCTGCTTGCAGGTCGCCTGGTAGGCGCCGTGGACAGGGACGAGCGGCATCTGCCCGCAGCCCGACAGCTGGCCCGTCGACTGGCTGAACGTCACGGTCCCGCCCCCGTCGGTGGACTGGACGGTGGCGGTCAGGTAGTCGGTCATGTTCACGCCCGTGCTCGGCCGCCATGCGCTCAGCGAGGTGCTGGTCGGATTCTGATTCACCGTCTGCGTGAGCGTCGTGGAGCTGCCGGCGTAGGCGCCATCCCCCGAGTAGGTCGCGGTGATGGTGTGGCTGCCCACCGGCAGGGCCGAGGTCGTGCAGCTGGTGGCCCAGTCCGTCCCGCCGCCGGCCAGGAACGCCAGATTGGTGCAGCCCGAGATCGCCGTGCCGTCGCTGGAGAAGGACACCGTGCCACCGCCGTCGCTGGGGCTCACAAACGCATTGAACCTGACCGACTGGCCCGGATACGACGTGCCTGAGGTCGACGAGTTCAGGCTGGTGGTGCTGGCAGTGCCGTAGGACAGTGTGATCTGACCCGCTGAGCCGGCGGAGAAGCCGCTGCCGGCAAAGCTGACGTTCGACATCGTGGTATCGGCAAACGAGTTGCCGCCGGCCCCACCGGCTCCTCCGCCCGAGTTGAAACCGCCGCCGCCGCCGCCCGTGCCCGCGCTGAAGCAGTAGTCGTTGGCCGGATTGGGCTCGTTGATGTCGCAGCTGTAATAGCCGCCGCCACCACCACCGCCGCCACCGCCGAAATTCCCCTGGTAGCCGCCACTTGCGCCACCGCCGCCGTTGTCGGAGTAGGTATGGTCCGCAGAACCGCCGTAGGCGTCGGGGCTGTTCGCGCCAGGGCCGGCGCCTGCATCCCAGCCGTTGGTCCGCAACCCGCCCGCGCTGTACCCACCGGCGCTGCCGGCGCCACCGTTAGGATTGCCGAGCGTGCCGCCACCGCCTCCGCCGCCGCCGCCCCCGGCGACCGCCAGGACCTTACTTCCGGACCTGATGTCGCTGGCGGCACCCCCGCCTCCCCCGTTACCGGTGGTGATCCCGTAACCACTCCCGCCGGATCCGCCGCCGAAGTCGTCGTGGCTGGGGCTGCCGTAACCCGCGCCCCCGTCTGCCTGCCCTGCGCCCCCGACCCAGAGCGTCAGCGTCTGGCCCGAGCTCACCGACATGTCGCCGGTGACATTGGCCCCCGACGCGCCGGACCCACCACCGTAGCTGCCCTGCCCGTCTGAACCGGACCCACCGTTGACCTGGAAGTGGACGCTCGTGACTCCGCTCGGGACTGTGAAGTACTGGTACCCCGAGGAGTAGCCATATGACGTCGTGGCGGCCTGCGCCGTTGCGGCGGAAACCAGCAGCCATACCACGGCTGCCATCAGGCTGGCCACGACCGCGGATGCGGCGCTCGAAGATCCGACGCGACTGGACGGTGAACAGGTCATTGCTGGGCTCCTCCGGTTCGGGCTTGACCGCTACGGCCAAGCTACGCCAGTGCTTCGCCCCTGCCATCGGGCAGTTGACCCGTCTTCGCAGCGACAAGTGTCGTGGCAGCGGTGCGACGCATGGCCTCCCGGCACCGCGCCATCCGTCGTGTCGCCCTGAGAACAAATTCCGGTCGGGAGGATGAGATCCTGCGCAGGTGGGGCCTCAGCTCCCGGACACAGTTGGCCGTCCGGCCCTCGGCACGGTTCACGGAGAGCACCACCACCGTGGCGACGATCGCCTTTATCGCCGAGCGATCGTTCCGCCGGTCACGGCGTCGACGCCTCGCTCGTCGCGCCATAGGAGTAGCACGCTGCGTCCCGGCAGAATGGGCGAAGGGATCGTCGGCGCGCGGGACTCGTCGCAAGCGGGTCGTCCTCGTTCATGCTGGTGGCTTGATCGGGGCTCGCGTCGGTGTCTGCCACTTGGTAGTCGCAGCTATCCGTGAGATAGTTCGCTTGTGGCGACTCGGGTTGCAGAGCTTCTGATGGGAGGACTGGGCCAGCTTCGCTACGAGCCGATTGATAAGCGGATCCGGGGCATGCTTGCGGACAAGGTCTTGGTGGACACCCGGCGTGCCCTGCTCGTCTGGGAGCCGAAGCGTGTCGTTCCGAGTTATGCCGTTCCCGGCGAAGAACTCGAGGGCTTCGCGAAGGCGTCGGCTGAAGCGTTCTCGGAGGGTGCGCTACCGCAGGATGGCGAAGGTCCGCGTCTGGGTGACCGACCGGTATATGACCCCAGCATCCCGTTTTCGGTCCACACAACGGACGGCGAGCCCCTGGACATACGGGTTGGGGAACACGAGCGTCACGGGGCGGGGTTCCGGCTGAGCGACGACGCCCTTGAGGGCTACGTGATGCTCGACTTCGACGCGTTTGACGCCTGGTATGAGGAGGACGAGTTGAACGTGGCTCATCCCCGCGACCCGTTTCACCGGATCGAGATCGTCCATAGCCGGCGTCGGGTTCGGGTCGAGCGAGAGGGTCAGTTGCTCGCAGAAACCGCGGAGCCGTATCTGCTGTTCGAGTCAATGCTCCCGGTCCGCTACTACCTGCCTGCCCAAGACGTGGTGGCAGGGATCCTTCGACCGAGCGCGACCCGGACAGCGTGCGCATACAAGGGCCAGGCGGCCTATCTATCGCTGGCGAGCGAGGAGGACATCGCCTGGAGCTATCCAGAACCCTTGCGCGAAGCCGCCGAAGTTCGAGATCGGGTGGCCTTCTTCAACGAGTGCGTCGACCTTGTGGTCGACGGCGAGCGGCTGGAGCGGCCGATCACCCCCTGGTCACGGTGAACCGCGATCGCCATCGCCGGCGTCCCGGCCCTCAGTGGGATCGGCGGCCAGCACGGTGTCCACATCGGCCTGCGGACGACGCTCGCCGAACCAGCCCCGAAACCCCCGGCCCGCAAAGCCCTTCCCCAAAGCCCTCTGTCGGACTCGAACCGACGACCCCTTCCTTACCATGGAAGTGCTCTACCAGCTGAGCTAAGAGGGCGCTGGCGTGAGCGTAGCGATTTGCCGGGCCGGAGGGCTAGCCTCCGAAGGAGGCCTGCAGCAGCGACAGCATCGCCGATGCGCTCGAGGGGCCGACCGGCGATCCGCTCGAGTCGGCGAAGCCAATCTCGATGTGGGGTCCGGTGGAGATGCCGACGATTCCGTAGCCGACCTGGGAGATGGCCTGGCCGGCGTTGACGTGGGCGCCGACGGCAGTCCAGTTGCCGGGCCCGGCATGGCCGTAGTAGACGTAGTTGTAGCCCCCGACCGGACTGTCGCAGTGCAGAACCGGAGCTGACGGCCCGAAGCCGCCGATGCCGTGCAGGACGATCGTGCCCGAGCAGACCGCGTATTCCGGGGTCCCCCCTGGCGCCGCCATGTCGACGCCGTCGTCGAGCGACCATGTGCCGGGGGGCGACACGGACGACTTCGGCAGCGGGAAGGTGAAGCCGCCGCTGCTGGAATTCCCGCTGGCAGGGGCGGACGAACCGCTTGAGCTGCCCGAGCCGGCGGCCGCCGCCTGCGCTTTGGCCTGGGCGGCCTGGATCTGGTTGAGCTGGTCCTGCAGCGAGGAAACCTGGCTGCGGGCCGAGGAGAGCTGAGCCGCCTTGTTCGATCGCACCTTGATCGCGGCAAGCTGCTTGCCGACCAGGGCGAGCTTTGCCGCGTCGAGGCGATTGCGCTCGTTCAGAGCCTGCACCGTCAGCTGCTGCTGATGCGCCGAGAGAGCACCGAGCCGGGTCGCCTGCGCCGCGACTGCCCGGCGGTCGGCGCGGACCTGGCCGATGATCTGCGTGTCCTGGTTGCGAACCCGCTGCGCGAATGACAAGCGCTCGAGCAGGTTGCTGAAGCCGGTCGATTCGAGCACCACGTTGATGATGTCCGGGCGGTCGGCCTCATACGTGCCGATCAGCTGCTGGGAGAGCACTCCCTCGGCGCGGGCTTCAAAGGCCTCCAGCTGCGCCAGCTTGGTCCGGGCTGCGCTGAGCTCGCCGCGAAGCTTGAGCAGCTCACGCCGCTTGGCGTCCAGGTCGGCCTGGGTCTTGGCGATCTGCCCCTCAAGCCCCGATATCGTCGAGTCCAGACGGCCGACGGTTTGACTGGCGGAGTGCAGCGCGCCAGACAGAGCGGGGATGCGGCTCTGGGCGTCAGCAATCTGCTGCTGGAGCTGACCACTGGTGGCCGCCCGCGCCAGTGGCCCGTGTACCGCCCAGACAACGCCGGCCAACGCGATCAGGCTGATCGCCGAGAGGGCGCGGATTTTGAGCCTGATCGGACTTGACATCGGAAATTGCGCGGGCGGCCACGGCGCACGTGGGGCGACGGCCTTCCCCCGCTCTCAGAGGACCGCGATCAAGGTAACACGGCGCTCTGCGCCGGTTGCGGGGGCGAAGCCCGTGCACGAAAACCTGCATCGGCAGGAGGCAAGCGAAGGCCGCCGACCCAGGCCGCCGCACCACCGTCGCGGTGTCCTCAGTCGCGGGATATCTCAACGAAATGCAGACCCCGCGGCGCACCGTCGGCCCGCAGACGCTTGGTCCTCCCCGTGCGCAGTCCGTCTAGCTCGATCCGTGACAGCACCGCGTCTGAGACGACCACCTGGCCGGCCTTGGCGGCGTCGCCGACACGCGCCGCCACGTTGACATCGACGCCGAGGTAGTCGCCGCCAAGCCGGCGCGGCGACCCCCAGTGGATTCCGACCCGCATCCTCGGCCGGTAGCCGTCGATCTCGATCTCGCTGACCGCGGCCTCGGCATCGAGCCCCGCCTCGACCGCCGACCGGGGCGCGAGGAACGTCGCCATCAGCCCATCCCCGAGGCGTTTCACGATCCGTCCTTCGTGGGCCAGGATCTTCTCCTCGGCGGTCGTTCCCACCTCACGCAGCAGCTTCAGGACGGCGGCGTCACCGGCGCCCAGCGCCCACGACGAGAAGCCGACGAGATCGGTGAACAGGATCGCCAGCTCGCGGTTCCCGTGACCGCGGCCGGCGGCCTCGGACAGCGACTGCCAGACCTGTAGCCCAGCCAGCCCCAGCTCCTGTATGACGCTCTTGCGGCCCGGCCGAAAGGCCGACACGCCGCGGGCGACCACCTCTACCGGCTGCCCACCGGCGATCGACAGCGGATCGCCGAAGCGCTCGTCGCCTGGCAGCCGATGGCGCAGCCGGTCGGCGGCGGTCAGCAGCGCCGGCTGGGTGTCGAACCGAACCGCGAGACGGCGCAGCCGCGCCATTCGGTCGGAGGGCGGTTCGGGTTCTTCGGCAGGCGCGAGTTCATTGGATTCCATGAGCAGATGGGGTGGCCCGGGGCGGACCGATGGCGGGAGCAGGATTCGAACCTGCGAAGGCTGAGCCATGCGGTTTACAGCCGCACCCCTTTGACCGCTCGGGAATCCCGCCAGGGGGTCGCGGAGTCTAGCGTCGGCGCCACCGAACGGAGCGGCTCGCCGGGTTCAATCTCGTAATCGGAGTACTTCGGCCCACCGAGCCTCATACCGCTTGTCGCGCCGACTTTGGCAGCGGGAATCAACCACCGTCGTCCGTCGCCGACCAACACGAACAGATAGTCGTAGCGCGACGGATCCAGATACTTGACGAGCCCGCTCCAGCTGCGATTGCCGCCTCGCGTCGAGAGCGAGATCTCCCAACGCCCGCGGCGAAAGCACGTCGAGGTCTTGACCTGGACCCGCAGGAGACCCTTGCCGAAGTCGGCGATCAGATCAAAATCAGGAGAGTGGAAGACAGGCATGAACACCCCTGCGCCCTGCGCGCCGAACCACAGCATCGCGGACCGCTCGCCCCGGTCACCCTGGCCCCGCGGATCTCGTTTGACCGCATCCACGTACCAGAACATACGTTCTGGTACGGACGGAAAACCGCGGCCCTACGACGCGTCGCGCAGCCGCTGAGCCTCCGGTAGGGCCTCGAGCTTCTTCAGCGTGTGGTTCTCGATCTGGCGGATCCGCTCGCGGGTGACATTGAATGCCCGCCCGACCTCCTCGAGCGTGTACGGCCGCTCGCCGCTGAGGCCGAAGCGCATCTCGATCACCTCGCGCTCGCGCTCCGGCAGCGCCGCCAGCGCACGCCGCAGGTTCTCCTGGCGCAGATGTTCGGCGGCCAGCTCAAACGGAGATTCAGCCGTCTGATCCTCGACGAAGTCGCCGAGTTCGGAATCGTCCTCCTCGCCGATCGGCTTCTCCAGCGAGATCGGCTGCTGGGCCATCCGCATGACGTCACGCACCTCGCGCACCGACGTCTCGAGCTCGGCCGCGATCTCCTCTGGGGTGGGATCGCGTCCGAGCTGCTGCACGAGCTGGCGCTCGACGTGGACGACCTTGTTGAGCTTCTCGACCATGTGCACCGGGATCCGGATCGTCCGGCCTTTATCGGCGATCGCGCGCGTGACCGCCTGACGGATCCACCAGGTGGCATAGGTGGAGAACTTGTAGCCGCGCCGGTAGTCGAACTTCTCGACGGCGCGGATCAGGCCCATCGACCCTTCCTGGATCAGGTCGAGGAAGGTCAGGCCCCGCCCGAGGTAGCTCTTGGCGATCGACACCACCAACCTCAGGTTCGCCTCGATCATCTGCTGCTTGGCGCGCATGTCCCCGCGCTCGATGCGCCGCGCCAGCAGCACCTCCTGCTCGGCGGTGAGCAGACTGACCCGTCCGATCGAGCGCAGGTACAGCCGCAGCGAATCGAGGCTCGGCTCGACGGTGAGGTCGACCTCGACCTTCTTGCGTCGCTCGGGATCGGGCTCGGCCACCGCCTGGACACCGGCCTCGATGCTGCCGGCCTCCGACCGCGCCGGGCGACCGTCGGACTCCACCACGTCGATGCCGTGCTCATCGAGGTAGGTGTGCAGCTCTCGCACCTGTTCCTTGGTGACCTCCACCTCTTCGAGGCATGCCTCGATCGCGGCGAAGGTGACGTATCCCCGCTCCTGTGCCTCGATGATGAGCGGACGTAGCTCCTCGAGCTCCGCAATCGGAGCATCGTCGCTCAACAACACGATTTCCTTAACGCTCACAGCCCCTGAGCTCCTCCCGTACGTGGCCTCGAGCCGCTCTGGACCGAAGCGACCCCACTCGTGACGTCTGATACGACCGCCGAGTCATACCACACTTTTGCCACGTATCAGATGCCGGTCGTGCCAGAACCGGCGACGACAGTTCTAGTCTGTAGTGCAGATGGCCCCCTTCCGTCCCTCCTCAGCGGCTCTGATCGACGTGCAGGCACAGACGCCGTCGGTGGCTCTGAGCCTGTCCCGGGTCGGCGTGACCGGCGTCGAGAAGGTGATCCGGCTGCGCCAGAATGACACCGAGCAGCTGTTCTCCGCCCGCTTTGAGTGCGCCGTCGACCTTGGCGCCGACCAGAAGGGCGCGCACATGTCGCGCTTCGAGGAGGTCGTCAACGACGCGGTCGGCGAGGTCGTGCTGGGCGACTCGACGTTCAAGGTCGAGACGCTCGCGGAACGGATCGCCCAACTGATCCGCGACCGTCAGGGTGCGCGTCTGGCTGAGGTGACCGTCGAGGCTCGCTTTCCCGAGCACAAGCCCGCTCCGGTGTCGGGCATCCGGACGCAGGAGCTCTACACGCTGCACGGCTGCGCCGTGGCCAGCGAGCTGGGCACTCGCCGCGTGATCGGCGTCACCGCTCAGGGGATGACGGCGTGCCCGTGCGCGCAGGGACTGGTGGCGGAAGCGGCCCGCGATCGGCTCGAGGCCGAGGGGTTCGATGCGAGCGAGATCGAGCGGATTCTCGACGCGGTCCCGGTTGCCACGCACAACCAGCGCGGCCTCGGCACGCTGCACGTCGGCTGCACCGAATCCTGCGACGAGGAGATCGACGCCACCGCCCTGCTGGAGATCGTCGAGTCCTCTATGTCCTCGGAGATCTACGAGCTGATGAAGCGCTCCGACGAGGCGCACGTGGTGGAGAAGGCCCACCGCCGCCCGCGCTTCGTCGAGGACTGCGTCCGCGAGATGGTCCGCGGGGTGATCGACCGCTTCCCCCAGCTCGACGACCGCGGGTTCGTGTCAGCGCGCCAGGTCAACCTCGAGACGATCCACCAGCACAGCGTCGTCGCCGAGCGCTACGGCACGCTGGGTGAGATCCGCCAGGAGCTGCGAACAGGCTCGCCGGCTGCAGTCCACACCAGCCGCCAGAGCTGGCTCGCAACCGCCTCGTAGCGGACATGACCGTCTCCTAGCCGTTACGACCCCAGTGGCCTGCGCCCCGGGGACGCCTCCGCCAGCCGCCGGCGCAGACCGAAGAAGTAGTCGGCTCCCGACAGCACCGTGATCAGCACCGTGACGTAGACCAGGAGCGTGATCCACAGCGGGCGCCCGCGGAACGCGATCAGAACCAGCACCATCGCCACCTGCGTCGCGGTCTTGAGCTTCCCGAACGAGCTGGCCGAGATCACGATGCCCTGCTGGGCCCCGGCGGCCAGCCGCAGCGCGGTGACCGCGAACTCGCGCGAGATGATCACCATCGCCACCCATGCCTCCAACCGGCCGAGCGAGACCAGCGCCACCAACGCACCGACGATCAGCAGCTTGTCGGCGATCGGGTCCATCAGCTTCCCGAATGTCGTCACCCAGTTGCGCGAGCGGGCCAGGTAGCCGTCGATCGCGTCGGTCAGCGAGGCCACCGCGAACACGATCGCCGCGAGCAGGTCGCCCCCGTTGGTCTTCTCCAGCAGCGCCACCACCAGCACCGGCACCAGCAGGATCCGGATGACCGTCAGGACGTTGGGAACGTTCAGCGGAACCATCGCCGAGCGAACGCTAACGGGTCGGCAAAATACGGGGTGATGCGAGCCATGCAGCTAATGAGGCCCGGTGAGCCGCTGCGAGCGAGCACGCTCCCCGACCCCGTTCCCGGTCCCGGACAGCTGCTGCTGTCGGTCGCCGCCTGTGGCGTCTGCCGGACCGATCTGCACCTTCGCGACGGCGAGATCGATGCGCCCAAGCTGCCGCTCGTACCGGGGCATCAGATCGTGGGCCGCAGCGAGGACGGGCGCCGCTTCGGGGTCCCCTGGCTCGGCTGGACCGACGGCGATTGCCGCTACTGCACCAGCGGACGCGAGAACCTGTGCGTCCAAGCCCGCTTCACCGGGCGCGACAT
Source organism: uncultured Solirubrobacterales bacterium (assembly GCA_963792735.1). GTDB lineage: Bacteria > Actinomycetota > Thermoleophilia > Solirubrobacterales > Solirubrobacteraceae > Palsa-465. The sequence goes on from CAWBXK010000004.1 coordinate 876,447, forward strand.
CGACGGGGGCTACGCCGAGCTCACGGTGGCGGACGAGCGCTTCTGCCTGCCGCTTCCCGACAGTCTCTCCGACGAGCAGGCCGCTCCGCTGCTGTGCGGCGGCCTGATCGGCTATCGCGCCCTGCGGTTCGCCGGGGACGCCGGCCGGCTGGGGCTGTACGGGTTCGGCTCCGCCGCGCACATGATCTGTCAGGTCGCCGTGCACCAGGGCCGCGAGGTATTCGCGTTCACCCGCCCCGGCGACGAGCGCACCCAGCAATTCGCGCTCTCGCTCGGTGCCGCCTGGGCCGGCGGCAGCGACGAGCGCGCGCCTGAGGAGCTTGACGCCGCGCTGATCTTCGCCTCGGCGGGCGAGCTCGTCCCGGCCGCGCTGAGGGCGCTGGCCCCCGGGGGGAGCGTCATCTGTGCCGGCATCCACATGAGCGACATCCCGTCCTTTTCCTACGAGGACCTGTGGCACGAGCGGAGCATCCGCTCGGTCGCCAACCTGACCCGGGAGGACGGAACCGAGTTCCTGGCGCTCGCCCCCGAGGTGCCGGTCCGCGTGGAGCTGACGAAGTACCCCCTGGCCGATGCCGAACAGGCGCTCGCCGACCTGCGGGCGGGCCGCTTCAGGGGGTCGGCGGTGCTCGTTTGAGACGGACAGGCATTCGCTCCTGTGTAGGGTGTTAGCCATGCCTTTGATACCGATGGTGATCGAGCGGACAGCGCGCGGCGAGCGTGAGTTCGACATCTACAGCCGGCTGCTCAACGAGCGCATCATCTTCCTGGGAACCCCGATCGACGATCAGATCGCGAACCTCGTGGTCGCACAGCTGCTGCACCTGGAGTCCCAGGACCCGGACAAGGACATCTCGATCTACATCAACTGCCCCGGAGGGTCGATCTACTCCGGGCTGGCGATCTACGACACGATGCAATTCATCCGGCCCCAGATCCAGACCATCTGCATCGGGATCGCGATGTCGATGGGATCGCTGCTGCTGGCCGGCGGCGCGCACGGCAAGCGCTTCGCGCTACCCAACTCGAGGCTGCTGATCCACCAGCCGTCGGCCGGATTCGAAGGACAGTCCAGCGACATCGAGATCCATGCGCGCGAGATTCTCAACATCCGCAGACGCATCGACGAGATCTACGCGCACCACACCGGCCAGACGTTCGAGCAGGTTCATGAGGACATGGAGCGCGACCGATTCTTCAAGGCTGATGAAGCCGTCGAGTACGGCCTCATCGATCGCGTCATCGAACACCACTAACGGGAGAGCGTCATGGCAATGGCCGAGAGATCTGCGACAACGGTGTGGGAAGGCGATCTGCCACACGGCGGCGGCGTCCTCAACGGCGCCAGCGGCGCCCTGAACGACCTGAGCGTCACGTGGGCCTCGCGGACCCAGCGCTCCGACGGCAAGACCAGTCCTGAGGAGCTGATCGCCGCCGCTCACAGTTCGTGCTTCTCGATGGCGCTGTCCAACGAGCTCTCACAGGGCGGCAACGATCCTGAGCGTCTGGAGGTCACCGCCAAGGTGACTCTGGACCAGCAGGACGGCGCGCCCACCGTCACGACCTCAGAGCTGACGGTCACCGGCCGGGTGCCGGGAATCGATCAGTCCGCGTTTGAACAGGCGGCCGAGACGGCCGGGCAGAACTGCCCGATCTCACGGGCCCTGGCCGGCGTCAAGATCAGCGTCTCCGCGACGCTCACGTCCTAGATACGCCGCGGACCGGCCCTACGTCGCGGGGGCGCGCCGGATCCGCCCCGAGCCCTGTCCCCGGGTCTCCGGCGGCTCCGGCATGACCGGCTTGCTCAGGGCCCAGAACACCATCAGGGCCGCGAACACGAGCATCCCGAGGCCGGTCCACAGGTCCACGTTGACGCCGGCGGCCTTGGTCTTGACCTGGTGGGAGCCGGCCAGCCCAACGATCACCAGGATCAGCCCGTAGAGCGCGAACAGGCCGCCGATCAGCCGGCGGATGTCGAATCGGTTGGCTGCCTTGGCAGCCTGGATCTCTTCCTCGTCGCTGGCGCCGGTCGACGGCCGAGACTCCTCCGAGGATGTGCCGGGTACTCCGAACGGCCTGTCGGCAGATGACATCGGCTCCCTTTCTAGGCAAAGATGATGTTGAGGATCACGACCAGCACGATCGCGACGCCGCCCAGCAGGGCCGGCGAACGCCACCACAGCTTGTCACGGGGATCTGCGTTCTCCTCGGCCTCCTCGGCGCGAGTCAATCCCCAGACCAGCCCCCGGAGCTCCTCGGTGGGCTTCGGACGGGTGACCAGCGAGACCACCACCATCACCACAGCGTCGGCGAGGAAGGCGATTATCGCCTGCCAGAAGCTCCCGCTCAGCGGCGAGCCGAAGTGGAAGATGGTGTTGTAGGCCGCCAGGCGGTTGACCGCGTAGGCGGCGGCGGTACCGGCCACCAGGCTGAAGAAGCCTCCCCACGCCGTGGCTCGGCGCCAGAACATCGCGATGATGAAGGTGGCGAACAACGGCGCGTTGAAGATCGAGAACAGGGTCTGGATGTAATTCATGATGTTCGAGTAGCCCTTGGCGATGAACGCCGTGAGCACCGAGATCAGGATTCCCCCGATCGTCACCAGGCGGCCGGCCCGCAGGTAGTAGGCCGAGTCGCGCTCCTTGGCGAAGTAGGCCTGGATCAGGTCGTAGGTGACCACTGTGTTGAACGCGGTCACGTTGGCCGCCACCCCCGCCATGAACGCCGCCAGCATTCCCGTGACGGCCAGGCCCAGCATGCCCTCGGGCAGATAGTTGCCGATCAGGTGAGGGATCGCCGTGTTGTACTGCTGGCCCAGGCTGCTGCCCACGCCCAGGCCCTTCACGGTTACGACCGCGATCAGGCCCGGCAGGATGATGATCGCGGGCAGGAAGATCTTCGGGAATGCGCCGATCAGCGGCGTGCGGCGCGAGGCCGACATGTTGCGGGCTGACAGCGCCCGCTGCACCTCGGCGAAGTTCGTCGTCCAGTAGCCGAACCCGAGCACGAAGCCGAGACCGAAGACGATCCCGACCCAGTCGGCGGCGAGCGGATTGGTCACGTGGTGGATGGCCAGACCGCGCCAGGCGTGCAGGCCCGCCTCCCCCAGCGGCTTGAAGTGCTTGACCCGGTTGATCAGGCCGTTGACCCCTCCGACCGCGTGCAGGGCCACCAGGGTCAGCGGCAGCAGGGCGGCCACGATCACGAAGAACTGCAGCACCTCGTTGTAGATCGCCGAGGTCAGGCCGCCGAGCGTGATGTAGATGAGCACCAGCGCGGCAGCGATCAGGATCGCCAGCGCGATCGACCACCCCAGCATCAGATGGATGATCAGGGCCAGCGCGAACAGGTTCACTCCGGAGATCAGCACCGTGGCGATCGCAAACGTGGCGGCGTTGAAGGCGTGGGTGGCCTCGTTGAATCGCAGCCGCAGGTACTCGGGGACCGATCGGACCTTCGCCCCGTAGTAGAACGGCATCATCACCAGCCCCAGGAACACCATCGCGGGGACGGCGCCGAGCCAGTAGTAGTGCACCGCGGCGACCCCGTACTGGGCGCCGTTGGCCGCCTGGCCGAGGATCTCCAGGGCACCGAGGTTGGCGGCGATGAACGCCAGTCCCGTGATCCAGGCCGGCAGCGAGCGGCCGGAGAGGAAGAAATCGAGGTCGGTCTTGATCGCCAGCCGCGCGATGAACCCGATCCCCAGCACGACGACGAAGTAGATCCCCAGGATCACGTAGTCGACCGTGCTCGGGTGAAGCCTCAGCATTCCGACCTCCCTCTCCTTCGGACCGCGCTAGCTACTCAACAGCGTGTTCGATCTCTCCGAGTCCCTCGATGGCGATTCGTACCCGGTCGCCCGAGGAGAGAAACCGAGGCGGATCCATCGCCATCCCGACACCGTTGGGCGTCCCGGTCAGAATCAGGTCGCCCGGCACGAGCGTGCACGTCTCGGCGATGAAGTCGACCAGCGCCTGGCAGCCGAAGATCAGGTCCGAGGTGCGCGAGTCCTGGCGCAACTCCCCGTTGACCCAGGTGCGCAATTGCAGGTCGTCGGCATTGGGCACCTCGTCCACGGTCGTGATCCAGGGCCCGAACGGGCAGAAGGTGTCAGCGCCCTTGGCGCGGGTCCACTGCGGCTCGCGGCGCTGGAGATCGCGGGCCGAGACGTCGTCGGCGACGCAATAGCCTCCGATCCGTCCCTCTCCCCCGATCACGATCGCCAGCTCGCCCTCGTAGTCGAGCCGGTGGACCACGTCGGGGCATCGGATCGGTCCGCTCGGGGGGGCCACCGAACTGCGGACCTTGACGAAGACGATCGGCGCCTCGGGCCGCTCGGCGCCCGTCTCGGCAACGTGCTCGGCATAGTTGAGACCGATCGCGTAGATCGTTCCCGGCGCCGGGATCGGCGCCAGCAGCGTCACCTCGGACAGCGGCCAGCTCCGCAGCGCAGGCTCCGTCACGGCGCCGGCAGCCAGCGTCTGCACCACTCCGCCCAGATCGCCGAATGCGACTACCTGGTCGCCCTCCACCAGCCCCGAGAACGGCTCGGGCCAGCCAGGCGCGGTGAACGTCGCGAGCTTCACGGTCGGCGGAGCCTATAACGAAGAGGGCTCGACCGACGGCGTCGGTCAGGTCTCGCCGACGCCGGCCGGCTCTCCGACCTTGCTGTGCGCCTCGACGTGCGTGACCGGAAGCCCGAGCGCCCGCGTCTTGCTGACCAGATCAAGCTTCAGCCAGCGGGACAGGCGCGCCGGCAGCGTCGAGATGATGATCTCGTCGTAGTCGCCGAGGTTCACGGCGTCCTGGATTGCCGAGAGCGGCTCGGAGTCGCCGAGACTTCCGGAGACGCGGGTACCGGCGGCCTCGCTCAGCTTCGGTAACGCCGTATCCAGAACCTGCTGCGCTTCGTCCCCGGCGTCATCATGGCTGCCGGAGAGCTTGTGAATACCGTGGGCCTGGTGGGGCACCACCAGGTGAAACACGGCGGGACTGCTCCGGGCACGCTCCCGTACGGCGTCGAGCAGGGCGGGGGTCGCCGCGGTCTGGTGCGCGACGACAAGGACATGGGCCGGCTCTGACATGAGATCACCTCCGGCAGGTGAGGCAGATGGAAGGTGTTATCGAGTATTCCACCGCGGCACCGGCGCGGCAACCGGGGCCGCGCCTCACACGCGAGCCCTGCCGCGCTAGTCGAGGCGGTACTGGCCCCGGGCTACCAACACCGCAGCACCGCTGACCGCCACGCGCTGGACGTCCTGCGCCGTGCCCTCCGCCAGCGCGTGCAGCAGCGACGGGCGTCCGATCTCAACGCCCTGGCGGACGTCGATCCGCTGGCCGAATCGCACCCGGCCGTGTCGGCAGAGGTGCACCGCCAGCGGGCCGGCGGCCGAACCGGTGGCCGGATCCTCGGCCACCCCGAGCCCCGGACCGAACATTCGCGTCTTGACCTGCTCGCCGGTCGCGGCGAATGTGCTGACCCCCACGGAGCCCAGCTCGGCCAGCGCACCGAGGTCGGGGCGGACCGCGGCGACCGCCTGCTCGCTTCCGAGCTCGACGAACACGTGGCGGGGGCCGTTGTCGTAGACCTCGATCGGTAACCCCGAACCCGTCACGCCGAGGGCACCGAGCAGCTCCCCCGCGCGCTCGAACTCCGTCCAGCTCGGGATCGGCTGCTCCATCTCGCCTGAGATGACCCGGTCCCCGTCGCGCTGCAGGGCCACGGCGATGACTCCCATCCCGGTCTGCAGGCGCACCGTCGGCAGACCGTCACGCTCGCCGAGCACGAATGCGGTCCCCAGCAACGGGTGCCCGGCAAACGGCAGCTCGCTGGCCGGCGTGAAGATCCGGGCCCGGGCGTCCGCGTCGCCGTCGCTGTCGGGCGAGAGCAGGAACACGGTCTCGGACAGGTTCAGCTCCCGGGCGGTGCGCTGCATGACCTCGGCGTGGAGGCCGTGCCCATCTGTGAACACCGCCACCGGATTGCCTTCCAGCGGCGTGTCTGTGAACACGTCCACGACCACGTAGTCGCGCAGCGGGTTCAACCCTCCAGGGCCTTCGCCAGCAGGCGCCGCAGGGTCTCGCGCTCCTCCGCGCTCAGCGCGGCCAGCGCCTCGTCCTCGAGCGATTCGCGCGCTCGTTGCGCGCGCTCGAACGCGGCACTGCCCTCCTCGGTCATCTCGACCATGTGACGCCGGCGGTCGGCGGGATCGCGCACGCGCCGCGTCAGTCCCGCCTCCTCGAGCTCGTTGAGCAGCAGCACCATGTTGTTGGCGTCGACGCTCAGGATCTCGCCCAGCTGCTGCTGTGAGACCCCGCCGGGATCTGCGATGTAGGAGATGGCCATGTAGTGGCGCAGGCTCATGCCGAGCATCGATTCCGGAGTGCGCCGGTAGATGGATTTCGATAGCCGCGAGACCAGCGTCAGCGTCCCGTGCGTGTCAGCCGTCGTGGCCACCGGCCGATCGTAGCGATCGTCAACGGAAAGCTGGTCGAGGCGTGAGCCCTATTCGTCGGCCATCCCGAGCAGGGTGGTGACCGTGGTCCAGTTGCGGGCGGTGGCGCTGACGCCCAGGCCCTTTCCCGCGATCTTGTTCCACAGCTTCGAGCGCGCCACCCCCTCGGGGTGCCAGGCGTAGGCTTCGCGCCCGATCACCACCAGGCGCTCGGGCTCGGCCACCAGAGCCTGGAGGGCGGCGACGATCTCGGCTTCGATCTCGGCCGAGAGGAAGCTGACCTGATAGCGCTTGGGGTCGGTGGCCACGTCGGCGAGGGGGTTGCCGGCCACCACCTCGGCCAACTCGTCCCGGGTACGCACGATCACCGGAACCTCGAAGCCGAAGCGCTCGGAGATCAATCGCGCCGCCTCACGCTCCAGCTCGGGCGGGGGCGCGTCGCTGCTGAGCACGACGTTGCCGCTCTGCACGTATGTGCGCACGTCCCCGTATCCGGCACCGCTCAGCAGCTCGCGCAGATCGGCCATCGGCACCCGGCGGGTGGAACCGAGGTTGATCCCGCGCAGGAGGAGGACCTGACGCACCGGCGGCTCAGAACAACGGCTCTTGACCGGGGATCCGGCCGCTCTCGTTACGCCCGCCGGGAGCCGACTGACCAAGCGCGATCGCCACATCGCGAGCGATGGCTCCCTCGGAGCGCGACGCGATCAGCGGCTCCTCGATCCCCTCGACGTGCACGAGCGTTCGCCGCCCGTCGCCACGGTGTGGTCCCTCCAGCGGGACCAGCGCGTAGACACGGTCGGCACGGACGAACTTGCCGTACCCGAGGGCGATCAGCGGCGTGGCGCGCGCCATGACGCTCGCATCCTAATGTGCGGACAGGGCGTTGCCGCGTCAACCGGCCAGGATCAGCGCGAGGCGCCGGTCGAGCGTGTCGCCGAGCACTTCGCGAACCGGCCCCTCCTCGAAGCGCTCGACCAGCGCCGACAGGAAGCCCTCGATCACCAGCCGCTTGGCCACCTCCGGGGCGAGTCCATGCGCGCGCAGGTAGAAGAGCTGCTCGGGATCGACCTGGGCCACCGCCGCCGCGTGCGTGCAGCGCACGTCATTGGCCTGGATCTCGAGGCCCGGGATGGCGTCGGCGTGGGCGCGCTTGGAGATCAGCAGGTTGCGTGACTCCTGGAACGCATCGGTCTTCTGGGCGCCGGGGTCGACGATGATGTTGCCCTTCCAGACGGCCGTCGAGCGGCCCTGCAGCACGCCCCGGAAGGCCAGGTCCGAGGTCGTGTTCGGCGCGGCGTGCTCCTGGGTGGTGTCGAAGTCGATGTGCTGGCGGCCGTGGCTGGCGTACGCGCCGGTGACCCGCGCGTCCGCTCCGGGGCCGCCCAGGCGGGTCTCCATCCGCACGTGGCCGCTGGCCGAGCCGAACCCCAGTGCGACCCAATCCAGGCTGGCATCACGCGATACCTCGGCGCGGTGGGTACCGAAGATCCAGCAGCGCTCGGACAGGTCCTGGCCGGAAACGAACCGCAGGTGGGAGTTATCTCCGACGACCAGCTCCACGACGGTGTTGAAGACGCCGTCATGGTCGGCCGAAGCCGATTGGACCTGCTCCCACACCTCGGCCTGGGCGCCGGCCTCGAGCACGATCAGCGTGCGGCGGTGCAGCTCGGTCCCGCTGGCGGCATGGACGGCGCTCAGCAGCACCGGCCGGTCCAGCGCGACGCCGCGCGGCACATACACGAGCGCGCCACCGTGAAAGCCCGCGTCGTTGCGAGCCACGAACACGTCCTCGCCATCGACCACCGTGCCGAGATGACGCGCCACCAGATCCGGGTACTCGACCGCGGCCCGCTCGATCGAGGTCACGATCACGCCTTCGGGCAGCCCGCCGGTGAGGGTGGCCTCGCCGCCGTCGACCTGGCGCAGCTCGATGGCGCGGTCCGGGGCGAACAGGGGCGCCGGCGCGCCCGACCCCGCCGCACCGTTGACCGGTGCGCCGGCCGGGGCGTACGAGCTCAGGTCGAGAGCGCTGATGTCGGTGAACTCCCAGCCCGGCTTGCCCTTGAACCGGGGCAGGTCGAGGGTCGCGCTCAGTTCGGCGGCGCGCTCGCGGCGGGCCGCCAGGAAGTCAGCGCCGGTTGTAGCCGGGCTAGCCAATCGAGCCTTCCATCTGCAGCTCGATCAGCCGGTTCATCTCCACCGCGTACTCCATCGGGAGCTCCTTGGTGATCGGTTCGATGAACCCGTTGACGATCAACTTGGACGCCTCGTCCTCCGGAATGCCGTGTGACATCAGGTAGAACAGCTGATCGTCGCCGACCTTGGAGACCGTCGCCTCGTGGCCGACGTCGACGTCGTCCTCGCCGATCCGGATCGTCGGGTAGGTATCAGAGCGGGAATGCTCGTCGAGCAGCAGCGCATCGCAGACGACCTTGGAGCGGGAGCCGTGGGCGCCCTTGGCGATCTCGAGCAGACCGCGGTATGACCCGCGTCCGCCGTCCTTGGAGATCGACTTGGCGAAGATGTTGGAGGTCGTGTTGGGCGCCGCGTGGATGATCTTGCCGCCCGCGTCCTGGTGCTGGTCCTTGCCGGCGAACGCGATCGAGAGGATCTCACCGTGGGCCCGCTCGCCCATCAGGTACACGCTGGGGTACTTCATCGTCAGCTTGGAGCCGAGGTTGCAGTCGACCCACTCAACGGTCGCGTCGGTCTCGGCCACCGCGCGCTTGGTGACGAGGTTGAACACGTTGGTCGACCAGTTCTGGACTGTGGTGTACCGGATCCGCGCGCCGGGCTTGGCGATCAGCTCGACCACGGCCGAGTGCAGCGATGCGGCGCTGTAGGTCGGCGCCGTGCAGCCCTCCACGTAGTGAACGTAGGAGCCCTCGTCGGCGATGATCAGCGTCCGCTCGAACTGGCCCATCGACTCGGTGTTGATCCGGAAGTAGGCCTGCAGCGGCATCTCGACGTGCACACCCGGCGGCACGTACACGAACGATCCACCCGACCACACCGCCGAGTTCAGCGAGGCGAGCTTGTTGTCGTTGGGCGGGATGATCGTCGCGAAGTACTCGCGCACGAGCTCCTCGTGATCACGCAGCGCGGAGTCCATGTCCAGGAAGATCACGCCCTGCTTCTCCAGGCTCTCATGCACCTGGTGATAGACGACCTCGGACTCGTACTGCGCCCCGACGCCGGACAGGAACTTGCGCTCGGCCTCGGGGATCCCGAGCCGGTCGAAGGTGTTCTTGACGTCCTCGGGGACGTCATCCCATGAGCGCTCGGCGCGCTCGGAGGCGCGCACGAAGTAATGGATGTCGTCGAAATCGACCTCGGCCAGCATCGGCGAGCCCCAGGTCGGCATCGGACGGGCCAGGAAATGGTCCAGCGACTTGAGGCGGAAGTCACGCATCCACTGCGGCTCTGACTTGAACTCCGAGATCTTCGCCACCAGCTCTCGGGTCAGACCCTTGGGCGCCTTGTAGAGGTAGTTCTCGGCGTCGTGGAAGCCGTAGCGCTCGGTGTAGTCGGAGTTGATCTGCGCCAGCGCCTCGTTCTCGGTCAGCACGGGCGTATCGGTCGTGACGGTGTCGGGAGTAGCCACTACTCCACCTCCAGCTTGATCGTGTCGCCCTCGATGATCACGGGGAACGTATCCACCGGGATGTAAGCGGGCAGGGTCTTGGGCTTACCGGTCCTGATATCGAACAATGAGCCATGCCGTGGGCATTCGATCGTGCACGCCTGCTCGTCCAGCAAGCCTTCGACGAGCGGGCCGTCGTCGTGCGAGCAGCGGTCCTCGATCGCGTAAACCGTCCCGGCGCAGTTGAATACGCCGATCTCCAGCTCCTCCCAGGAGACCAGGCGCTTCCCGCCGGGCGGAAGCTCAATCAGGGGACAAACATCGATGATCTGGGGCACGAGGGATAAAACCTAGCGTGGGGATCGGATTTCCCCAGGGAGTTTAGCGGAGGCGGCTGGAAGTGCAGCGGTGCTCGAGGCTGCCGGCGCAGCTGGAGCGCTAAGCGGCGGCGTCGCGTTCGGACTGCTCGGTCTCCCAATCGACCGAACGCCCGAGCGAAGCGCCCTTGAGCACCTTCAGCGACAGCAGCGCGCACTTCATCCGCGTGGCCGAGATATCGATCCCGAGCAGATCGAGCACGAACGAGCGGTCGAGCGCGAGCAGCTCTGAGACCTTCATGCCCTTGACCTCGTCGGAGGCCATCGACGCCGCCGCCTGCGAGATGGCGCAACCGTGGCCCTCGAAGCGGACGTCCTCGATCCGCTCCTCGCCGTCGACCGAGAGCTTGACCGTCAGTTCGTCGCCGCACAGCGGGTTGAGGTCGTGGAACTCGAGGTCGACACGGTCGAGCTCCGCCGCCGGCGGACTCCAGTTGTGCGGCCGCTTGTAGTGCTCGAGGATGTTCTCGCGGTACAGATCGTCCATGGCAACAAGCCTAGAGCTGCATCACCCGGGCCACGGTGGCGAGCCCGTCGATCAGCCGATCGGTGTCGGCGGGACTGTTGTGGACCGCATACGAGGCCCGCGTGGTGGCCGTCGCGCCGAGGCGGCGCATCAGCGGCTGCGCGCAGTGGTGACCGGTGCGCACGCATATACCTTCGCGCCCCAGGATCTCTCCCACGTCGTGGGGGTGCACGCCCTCGAGTACGAACGAGACCAGCGCGCCGCGGTCGGCGGCGTCCCTGGGTCCGTGCAGGCTCAGGCCGGGAATCTCGGACAGCCGGGCCAGCGCATCCTGCACCAGCGACAGCTCGTGCTCACGGATCGACTCGATGCCCAGCGCACGGATCCAGTCGACCGCCGCGCCGAGCCCGATCGCCTCGGCGATCTGTGAGGTCCCCGCCTCGAACTTCCAGGGCAGGTCGGTCCAGGTCGACTCGGTCTCCCCCACCGTCCGGATCATGTGGCCGCCGGCGATGAACGGTGGCATCCGCTCGAGCAGCTCGCGCCGGCCGTGCAGAACCCCGATCCCGGTCGGCCCGTAGGCCTTATGGCCCGTCCAGGCGTAGAAGTCGGCGTCGAGCGCACGCAGATCGACCGGCAGCTGGGGGATCGCCTGCGCGCCGTCGACGACAACCACCGTGCCCGCCTCGTGCGCGCGGCTGATGATCGACTCGAGCGGGTTGATGGTGCCGAGGACGTTGGAGACGTGCGCGACGGCGAGGAGCTTGGGCCCGCGGGCGAGCAGCTCGTCGAGCGCGGCCAGATCGAGCTGGCCGTCGCCGAGCACGGGCACGTAGGCCAGCTCGGCCTCGCGCTCCTGACACAGGATCTGCCACGGGACCAGGTTGGAGTGGTGCTCCATCTCGGTGACCAGGACCAGATCGCCCGGTCCCACGTTCTGGCGCCCCCAGGTGTAGGCGACCAGGTTGATCGCAGCGGTGGCGTTGGCGGTGAAGATCGTCTCGGGCGCCGTCGAACCCAGCCACTCGGCGATGCGCTGCCGCGCGCCCTCGAACAGCTCGGTGGCCTCGACGGCGATCGGATACACCCCGCGATGGATCGAGGCGCGCGAGCGCGAGTAGTAGCTGGTCATCGCGTCGAGCACCGGCAGCGGTGTCTGCGACGTGGCGGACGAGTCCAGGTACACCAGTGAGGTGCCGTCGATCTCCCGGCGCAGCGTCGGGAACTCGGCGGCGACGTCCCGGATCGCCTGCACCGTGCTCATCTACGCCACCGCTTCCTCGAGCTCGTCGGTGATCCAGCCGTAGCCCTTGGCCTCGAGCTCGTCGACCAGCCGCGGGCCGCCCTCACGCACGATCCGGCCCCGGTACATGACGTGCACGTGGCTGGGCTGCACGAGATGGAGGATCCGCTGGTAATGGGTGATGATGAGGACGCCGAGGTCGGGGCCGGCGACCGAGTTGACGCCGTTGGCGACCACCTGCAGCGCGTCGATGTCGAGTCCCGAGTCGGTTTCGTCGAGGATTGCCAGGGCCGGCTTCTGCAGGGCCAGCTGAAGGATCTCCATGCGCTTCTTCTCGCCGCCGGAGAAGCCCTCGTTCAGGTACCGGCGCGAGAAGTCCTCGGGGACCTTGGTCAGCTTCATCGCGGCCTCGACGGTCTGGCGGAACTCCTTCAGTGCGACCGGTGGCTCGCCGCGGGAGTCGCGGTGAGCGTTCATCACCGTGCGCAGGTACTTGGTGACCGTGACGCCGGGCACCGAGACCGGATACTGAAAGGCCATGAACAGCCCCATCCGCGCGCGCTCGTCCGTGCTGGCCTCGGTGATGTCCTCGCCGCCCCAGATGATCTGACCCTCGGTGACCTCGAGACCCGGGTGGCCCATGACCGCGTTGGCCAGGGTGGATTTGCCCGAGCCGTTGGGTCCCATCAGGGCGTGGATCTCGCCCTTGCCGACGCTCAGATCCAGTCCGCGGAGGATCTCCTTGTCACCGGCGCGGACGTGAAGGTTTCGAATTTCGAGGTCTGGCATGCTCAGCTTTCCTGTCGTGTCTTTGCGTGTCCGGGACGGTCAGGGAGCCGCGACGCCGGCGCCGATCGGGATCGGGATCGGGCTGATCGCCGCGGGAACCGTCTCCCGCCGGCCGGAGAACTCGACCAGCTCCGCGAGCGTGGTGGTCTGCAGCGAGCGGATGATTCCGCCCTGCACCCGTGTCCACAGCAGCTTGGTGGCGCATCCGCGGCCGGAGTCGGGCTCGTGCGAGCACAGCACGCGTTCGGTGTGCTCGTGGATGAAGCACTCCATCGGCGCGATCGAGCCCTCCAGCGCCTGGACCACGTCGTCCATCGTGATCTCCTCCGCCGGGCGCGACAGCCAGTAGCCGCCGTGCGCGCCGCGAGCGCTCATCACCAGCCCGGCCTTGCGCAGCCGCGCCACCACCTGCTCGAGATAGGCAAGGGGAAGACCCTCGGCGTCGGCGATCGCCTTCAGGCTGGTCGGGTGATCGGGCTCCTGGCGTCCCAGTTCGATCATCAACCGCACGCCGTATTCCGCTTTGGACGAGAAGATCATGCTCTAAATCCTACCAGGGCGGTCGGTTTACCGGCAGACGGCGCGGCGGCCTTGTAGGGTCCCGACCGACATGGACGTAGGGGCGCTGGCAACGTCGGAGGACATCGCACAAGCGGCGGACGCTGCGCGCGCCGCCGGGCGGCTCGGCATCGACACCGAATTCATGTCCGAAGGTCGCTACCGGGCGCTGCTGTGCCTCGTCCAGGTGGCGGTCGACAGCCGCGATGCCGGGCAGCCGCCGAGCATCTGTCTGATCGACTCGCTGACTGACGTGGACGTACGCCCGCTGGCCGAGCTGCTCGCCGATCCGGCGATCGAGATCGTCCTGCACGCCGGGCGCCAGGATGCGGCGATCCTCCGGCGGGCGTGGCGGACCGAGCTCACCAACATCTTCGACACCCAGATCGCCGCCGGGTTCTCGGGCGCCGGCGCCCAGACCGGATACGGCAACCTGCTCGGCCTGCTGCTCGGCCGCCGGGTCGGCAAGACCGCGAGCTACACGCGCTGGGATGCGCGGCCCCTGACCGCGGAACAGCTCGGGTACGCCGCCGAGGACGTCGCGCACCTGCTCGAGCTCTCCGACGAGATCCAGCGCCGGCTGACCGGCAGCGGACGCCTCGAGTGGGCCCGCGAGGAGTGCCGTCGTCTCGAGTCGGCCACCGACGAGCGCGACCCGGAGACCGCCTGGGAGCGACTGCCGCGCGTCGGCCAGCTCGATCCGCGTGCACGCGCGGTCGCCCGGGAGCTGGCGGCTTGGCGTGAGCGCACCGCCTCCGAGCAGGACCGCCCGGTGGGCTCGATCCTGGCTGACCCCGCGCTGGTCGAGCTCGCCAAGCGCCGGCCCCCGACGCTGTCGGGGATGGAGCAGATCCGGGGGATCCATCCCCCCACGATCAAGCGGCGCGGTCAGGCGATTCTCGATGCCATCGCCCGCGGGCTGCAGAACCCGCCGATCGCGCGCGATGAGGGGCGGGCTCGCTCGGAGCCGGGTGACTCACCGCTGATCGCGTTGGCCGAGGCGCTGTTACGCGCGCGGGCGCTCGAGGCCGGCATGGCCTACGAGTTGATCGCGTCGCGGGCCGAGCTGGAGCTGATCGTCGGCGCGGCGCGGCGCTCGGAGCCCGAGCCGGACGTGCGCACGCTGACCGGGTGGCGGCGCGAGCTGGTCGGCGACGACCTCAGGGACCTGCTGGCCGGCCGTGGCGCCGTGGCGGTGGGGCGCGACCGGCGCCTCGAGCTCAGGACGAGCCCCTCTCCAGCATGAGCGACACCGCCGGGGCACGACTGAAGATCACGCGTGAGAGCTCGTTGGTGATCAGCGGCGAGCGACGGATCCACCCGAGGTCGACGCCCTGGAGATCCTTGACCGCGGTGGCGTAGGTCAGACGCAGCCGGTGCCCGGGCGACTCCGCGGCCTGCTCGTCTCCGGTGTCACCACTGGACTGGGCCCAGCCGATCGACTTCAGATGCCGGGTCTCGCCCGACATCAGTGCCGACGAGCTGCGATAGCGAGCTCCCACCACCACTACCTGTACCGCGCAGTACGGGTTCGCACCGCGGTCGCAGCGGCGGACGTGGGCGACGACGCGCGCGCCTTTGGGCAGCGGCACCGCGGCGAGAGTGGGGGAGCGACTCGACGCCGACTGCGCGCAACCGGCCAGGGCCAATGCCGCCGCCAGCATCACGGCCGGCCACCATGGTCTATTTCGCTTCATCGCGGGTGCTCAAAATGTAGTCGAGCGTCCCAGGGCGCCGGGCGGCCGGGCAATCAGTTGCCGTCACTGGACCCTGATCAGGCTTGGAGCGCGTGGCCATCGGACTACTCTCCTGTGTCATGTGGGACCACTGGCTCGGCGCGGCTAATCTCTGAGCGCATGTCCGCCGCTGCGCAATATCTGGCCGACCCCGAGCTGCTGGAGACCGAATGGGACCTGAGCCCGCTCGTCGACGGCGACGAGCAGGCCGGGGTTCAGCGTGAGCTCGACGAGGCGACCGAGCGCGCCACCGCGTTCGCGACGAGGTACGCCGGGAAGGTGGCCGAGCTCGACGCCGGCGGGCTGGCGGAGGCGATGCAGGAGCTGGCGACGCTCGAGGAGCTGGTGGGCAAGGCGGGCTCGTTCGCGTCGCTGCGCTTCTCGACCGATACCGCCGATCCCGAGCGCGGCGCGCTGCTGCAACTGGTCCAGGAACGCGCGACCGAGATCGAGACCAAGCTGCTGTTCTTCGAGCTCGAATGGGCGGCGGTCCCCGACGAGCGTGCCGAGGGGCTGCTCGCGGACGACCGGCTGGCGTTCTGCGCCCACCACCTTCGCAGCGCCCGTCGTTACCGGCCGCATCTGCTCTCCGAGCCCGAGGAGAAGATCCTCGCCGAGAAGTCGATCTCCAGCCAGAGCGCGTGGAGCCGGCT
Source organism: uncultured Solirubrobacterales bacterium (assembly GCA_963792735.1). Taxonomy (GTDB): domain Bacteria; phylum Actinomycetota; class Thermoleophilia; order Solirubrobacterales; family Solirubrobacteraceae; genus Palsa-465. Next base: position 892,310 of record CAWBXK010000004.1, read on the forward strand.
GTTCGGCGAGCACGTCGCGGCGCTGCGTGTGCAGCTCGATGACGGCGAGCAGTCGCTCGAGGTGGCGCTGAGCCGGTTGCAGTCACCGGAGCGAGAGGTGCGCCGGGCGGCCGCCGAGGCCGTCTCGACGACGCTCCAGCCCGGCTTGCGCACGCGCGCGTTCATCTACAACACGCTCGCGTACGACAAGGCCGTCGAGGACCGCCTGCGCCATCACCCCCACTGGCTGGCCAGCCGCAACCTGGCCAACGAGGCCTCCGACGAGTCGGTGATGGCGCTGATCAAGGCCGTCCGGAGCCGGTATGACATCCCGCAACGCTGGTACCGGCTGAAGGCGAACCTGCTCGGGATTGCGCAGCTCGCCGACTACGACCGCGCCGCCCCGGTGCTCCCCGAGGACATCAGCGTCTCCTACGCGCAGGCGCGCGACCTCGTGCTCGACACCTACTCGTCCTTCTCGCCCGACGCGGGCCGGGTGGCACGTCGCTTCTTCGACGAGCGCTGGATCGACGCGCCGGTGCGCCCGCACAAGCGCGGCGGCGCCTTCTGCGCCTACACGGTCCCCAGCGTGCACCCGTACGTGATGCTCAACTTCACCGCGCGCCGCCGGGATGTGCTGACGATGGCGCACGAGCTCGGCCACGGCCTGCACGCGGCGCTGGCCCAGCCACAGGGAGTGTTTCATCAGTCCACGCCGCTGACCCTGGCCGAGACCGCCTCGGTGTTCGGCGAAGCGCTGGTGTTCGGGCGGATGCTCGAGGCAGCACCCGACGACGACGCCCGTCTCGGCCTGCTGGCCGAGCGGATCGACGGTGCGGTGGCAACGGTGTTCCGCCAGATGGCGATGAACCGCTTCGAACACCTGGTCCACACGCGGCGCCGGAGCGAGGGTGAGCTGTCGGTGGACCGGATCAACCAGTCCTGGGTCGAGAGCCAGGCCGAGCTGTTCGGCGACTCGGTGCAGATCACCGAGGGCTACCACAGCTGGTGGTCCTACGTCCCCCATTTCATCAACACGCCCGGCTACGTCTACGCCTACGCCTACGGTCAGCTCCTGGCCCTGTCGGTGTACAGCCGCTATCTGGAGCAGGGTGACTCGTTCGCGCCGCGCTACCTCGAGCTGCTGGCGGCGGGCGGGTCGCGCAGCCCGGAGGAGCTCGGGGCGATGGTCGGGGTCGACCTGTCCGATCCCGGGTTCTGGGACGCCGGCCTCGAGCTCGTGGAGCAGCAGTTGACCGCGGCGGAGGAGCTGGCCGAGAAGCGTTAGCTGTCGGGTCCCGGCGGCTAGTGCTTGGCCCGGCGGGTGTGGGAGCGCTCCTGCTGACGCTCTACCACGTTGGCGATCAGCTTGAGGATCTGCTCGATCCCGGTCGCCTTGGCGTCCCCCTTGGCGAACGCCTCCTGCCAGTCGGCGACGTGTCCCTTGGTCGCCAGCTCGTTGAAATGCGACCGCGAGACGACCAGGCGCACCTTTGAGTCCGCAGCGATGTCCTTGGTGATCTTCGGACCGGGCAGCTCGACGCGATAGAGCTGAACGTCACCTCGGGCGCGCAACTCGAGGCCCGCGACCAGCTTCAGCGGGGCCAGCGCCGGGACCTCGGCCAGAAACCGCGTGACCGCGGTCTCGATCAGTGACTTGGTGTCGCCCGGCGTGGTCAGGCGGTGAAGTCTAGCCCTGGTGGCTACGGCGCCGAGGGCGCCAGCGCCACACCGCCGTCATAGCCCGACACCACGATCGTGCCCGACTTCTGGACGAAGGTATGGATGACGCCGGGCGAGCCCGAACTCGACGACGCGATCGCAACGGGCGCGGCAATGGCGAGCGCGAGCGCTGCGAAGCCGGCCACGAGCCGCTTGGAGATGCTGAAGTGCGTGAGTCTGAGTGTGTGGTCCACGGTCCTGCCTTTGGTTGACTGATGTCACCGTAGCGCGCCGACGCCCGTCTGACCACTCCCGCCGCCGCCGAGGTCAGATCTTGTGGCGAGCCAGCAGCTTTCGCCCGATGACCATCCGCTGGATCTCCGACGTGCCCTCGCCGATCAGCAGCAGCGGGGCGTCACGGTACAGCCGCTCGATCTCGTACTCCTTGGAATAGCCGTAGCCGCCGTGGATGCGGAAGCTCTCCTCGACGCAGAAGCGGCCCGCCTCCGACGCGAACAGCTTGGCCATCCCGGCCTCGAGGTCGGAGCGCTCGCCGGCGTCCTTGAGCCGCGCGGCCCGGATCGTCATCAGGCGCGCCGCATCGACCTGCGTGGCCATGTCGGCGAGCTTGAACTGGATCGCCTGGTGCTGGGCGATCTGCTTGCCGAAGGCCCGTCTCTCCTGCGAGTACTTCAGCGCGAGCTCCAGGGCGCGCTGGGCGATGCCCACGCCGCGGGCGGCGACGTTCACGCGGCCCACCTCGAGCGCGTCCATCATCTGGCCGAAGCCCTTGTTCAGCCCCGCCTCCTCGCCGCCGAGAATGCTGTCAGCGGGCGTCTTGTACCCATCGAACACCAGCTCGGTCGACTCGACGCCCTTGTAGCCCATCTTCTTGATCTGCGGGGGGACGTTGAAGCCGGCGTAGTCACCGGTGTTCTCGCTGACGCCCGGCTCCTTCTCGGCGATGAAGCAGGTGAGGCCGCGATGCTTGGGATCGGCGCTGGGATCCGTCCTCACCAGCACGAACACCAGCCCGGAGCGCAGGCCGTTGGTGACCCACATCTTGGTGCCGTTTATCTCGTAGGCGTCTCCGCCGTCGATCTTCTTGGCCGAGGTCTTGATCGCCGCCACGTCAGAGCCGAGCTCGGGCTCTGACAGCGAGAAGGCGGCGCGGATCTCGCCCGTGGCCATCCGGGGCAGGTACTTCTGCTTCTGCTCCTCGGTCCCGAACTTCATCAGCAGGTAGGAGCCGATGAAGTGGGTGTTGACGATCCCGGAGATGCTGATCCAGCCGCGCGAGAGCTCCTCCACGATCATCGCGTAGGTCGTCAGGTCCAGGCCCATGCCCCCGTACTCGTCGGGGATCGTGACTCCGAACAGCCCGAGCTCCTTCATCTGCTCCACGATCGGCTCGGGGAAGCTGTCCTCGTGGTCGTAGTGCTCGGCGTTGGGAAGGATCTGCTCGTCGGCGAACTGATGCACCATCTCGCAGATCGCGCGCTGCTCGTCGGTTCGCTCCTGGTACGGCGTCTGAACGGCCATGGGTGTTTGGTCGGCTCCTAGGGGCGGTGTCGGCTCGGGCGATCGAGGATACGCACTGTGAAAACAGTGTGACGTTCAGCCATGACCGGCCCGGCGGTCTGGTTCCGTGGTCTGTTTGATGCGAAGTTCGCACCAAACAGACCACGGAGAGCGGCGTGGACCGCGCGGTTGACGCGGCGATCGTCGCCCTATCCCAGCGACAGCAAGGCAACGTGACGACCGAGCAGCTGTTGCGCCTCGGGCTGGGACGGTCGGCGATCGCCTACCGGTGTAGAACGGGCATGCTGTTCCGCGTATACCGCGGGGTCTACGCCGTCGGCAGGCCGCCATCCACCCCGCTGGAGAGGGCCGCCGCGGCCGTGTTGGCGTGCGGGTCCAGGGCGGCCCTCAGCCACGACTCGGCGTTGACGCTCTGGGGCCTTGACCGCCGCTGGCGTACACCGCTGCACGTGACCGTCCCGATCCGGCGCCGCCAGCCTGGGATCGCCGTCCACCGAGCGCCGCGACTCGCCCGTGCCGACGTCCGCACCCACCTCGGGATCCGCGTCACCAGCCCGGCCCGCACGGCGCTGGATTGCGCACCCCGACTGCCGCCAGGACGCCTGACCCGCCTGGTCAACGACGCACGCCTGCGGGGCCTGCTCCGGCCCGACGAGCTCGGCGACGTCGTCGCCCGCTTCTCGCACCATCCCGGCGCGTCACGCATCATCGCGCTGCTGGCAAGGTCGTCGGGCGGACCGACCCGCTCGGAATTCGAGGACGCCTTCGTCTCCTTCTGCCGCCGCTTCGGACTCCCGGCACCGGAGATCAACGCGTTCGTGTGCGGCTATGAGGTCGACGCGCTGTTCGCGGCCGAGCGGGTGATCGTCGAACTCGACGGCTGGCGGTTTCACCAGGACCGGGCCACCTTCGAGCGCGACCGCACCCGGGATGCCGACACCCTGGCGGCCGGCCTGGCCACCGTCCGCATCACCTGGGAGCGCATCACGCAGGCCGCTCACCGGGAGGCCCAGCGGCTACACGTGATCCTCGCCGGCCGGCGCCCCGGTTAACCGCGCGTCTGCGCGGGCGCCGCGTTCTGCGCCTCGGACTTGACGCCGCGGCTCCAGGGGGACGCCGGGCGCGCCTGGAGCTCGCCGTCGAGCTCGATATCGACCATCTCGTTGAAGAAGCACAACAGCCCCGCTACCCGGGTGGCCTCGGGCAAAGTCCGCTCGTAATACCAGATCAGGTCCTGGCCGAGCTCACCATCGGCGAGCTTGACCGAGTAGTAGTGGGCCTCGCCCTTGTACGGGCAGTGCGTGATCGTGTCGCTGGGCTCGAGCTCGGCCCGGACGTCCTCCCGCGGCAGATACCAACGGGCGGGGAGATTTGACTCAAACAGCGCCATCGCCCGATCGGTCTCGGCCAGCAGCTCGCCTTCGCGCGAGATGCGGATGTGGCGGTCGGTGCTGATCACGTCGATCCGGTGATACGGGTCACGCGGGTGGACGCCGATCTCCTCGCCCTCCTCCATCCAGCGGCCCATCCGGTTGAAGTAGAAGGCGATCAGGTCCTTCAACTTCGGCGGTGCGTCCGGCAGCGGCTCGGGGTAGTACCACGCCCCCGCCTCGACGACCTCGCTCCCGGCGCGGATCGTGTAGTAGGAGGCGTCGCCCTTCTTGGGACAGTGGGTGTGGCGATCGGACGGCTCCAGCACGTCGGCACGCACGTCCTCGGGCGGGAAGTAGTAGATCGGCTGCTGCCCGGATTCGTGGAGCAGCATCGCCCGGCGGCTGTCGGCGATCACCTCGCCGCCGACCTCGACCCGGATCCGCTTGGGCGTCGGCTCGAGGTACACCGCCCATCCCGGGGGCGGCGGGTCGAAGTTGAACGCGCCCACCGGCGCCTTGCCGAGCGGTCCGGTGCCGGTCATCATTCCCATCGATCAAGCCTACCAACCGGACTCCGGCGCCCTGACCAACCGGGCTGGCAGACTGCCGCGACAATGAACTTCGCCCGTGACATTGTCGACGCCGCTCCGCCACGGGCCCGGGCGCTGGTCGAGCTCACACGTGACGGCCGGCGGCGCGAGTGGTCTTTCGGGGAGGTGGCGGAGCGCTCGGCGCGGCTGGCGGGGACGCTGCGAGACCGGGGCATCAAGCGCGGCGACGTGGTGATGACGCTGATCGGCAACCGCCCCGAGTGGGTGCTGACGATGGTCGCCTGTTTTCGCATCGGCGCCGTCGTGCTCCCGTGCAGCGAGCAGCTGCGCGCCAAGGACCTGCGGCTGCGCCTCGCCGCCGCCCAGCCGAAGCTGATCGTCGCGGACGAGCGCAACCAGCACGAGCTCAGCCAGGCCGGAGCGGGCGGAAGCGAATTCCCCGTGGCGCTGATCCCCGACGAGACCCTGTTCACGGCGCCACCGGCAGGGCCCGTCGACGTAGGCCCCACCGATCGCTGCCTGATCACCTTTACCAGCGGTACCACCGGCGAGGCCAAGGGGGTGATCCACGGACAGCGTTACCTGCCTGGACAGAGGTTGCAGGCCTCCCACTGGCTCGACGCGCGTCCGGGCGACCTGGTGTGGTGCACGGCCGCGAGCGGCTGGTCGAAGTCGGCTCGCAACGTGTTCATCGCGCCGTGGCTGCAGGGAGCCGCGGCGTTGCTGCACGACGCTCGCTTCGACGCCTTCGAGCGGCTCGCGGTGCTGGCCGCAGAAAGCGTGAACGTGCTCTGCATGGCGCCGACCGAATACCGCGTGATCGCCAAGCGCGCCGAGCTCGCGCCGCTGCCCGCGCTACGGGGACTGGTCGCCGCCGGGGAGGCACTGAACCCCGAGGTGCTGCGCGCGTTCAAACAGGGCACCGGGCTGGAGATCCGCGATGGCTACGGCCAGACCGAGACCGGTCAGCTGACCGGGATGCCCGCGGGCGCGGCAGTCCGGCCGGGATCGATGGGCCGGCCGCTGCCCGGAATCAAGCTCGAGGTCCAGGCCGAGGAGCTCGTGCTGACCCAGCCGAGCAGTGACCCGACGTTCTTCGTGGGCTACCTCGACGGCACCGAAGCGCCCGAGCACCAGCCGTGGCGGACCGGTGACCGGGTCAGCCGCGACGAGGACGGCTACCTGTACTTCGTGGGGCGCACCGACGACGTGATCATCTCCGCCGGCTACCGGATCGGCCCGTTTGAGGTCGAGTCGGCGCTGGTCTCGCACAACGCGGTGGCCGAAGCCGCCGTCGTGGCGGCGCCCGACGAGGAGCGCGGCGCGGTCGTGCGCGCGGTGGTCGTACTGCGTGACGGCTTTGCCCCGAGCGACGCGCTGGCCGCCGAGCTGCAGGCGCACGTCAAGCGCGAGACCGCGCCCTACAAGTACCCGCGGATCGTCGACTTCGCCTCAGACCTCCCGAAGACCGCCAGCGGCAAGATCCGGCGCGCGCTGCTGCGCGCCGGCTGACCCCCGAACCCTCGCTAGGCTGAAAACAAGATGAGTGAGAACCGCCCCGCCATCGGAATCTGCGCCGCCCGGACCGACGCCAGCTGGGGTGTCTGGAACCAGTCCGCCGCGCTGCTCCCGTTCGGCTACGTCGAAGCCGTGCACAAGGCCGGCGGCCTGGCGCTGATCATCCCGCCGGACCCGACGCTGGTCGCCCATCCCGATCAGATGCTCGCGCGGATCGACGGGCTGATCCTGTCCGGCGGCAACGATCTGGACCCGGCCTCCTACGGGGCCGAGCCCCACCCCGCCACCAACGGGACCGTGCCCGAGCGCGACCAGGTCGAGATCGCCCTCACTCGCCGAGCCGTCGAGCTCGACATGCCGGTGCTCGGCATCTGTCGCGGCATGCAGCTGCTGAACGTGGCGTTGGGCGGCACGCTTCTTCAGCACCTCCCTGACGAGTTCGGCCATGAGGAGCACCGGCGCACCCCCGGCAGCTTCGCCGACTCCGATCACGACGTGCGGATCGAGTCGGGGTCGCTGGCCGCGGCCGCCGCCGGCGAGCAGCTGCACGCCACCAAATCCCATCACCATCAGGGTGTCGACCGGATCGGCGACGGCCTGACCGTCACCGGGCTCTCGGCGCTCGATGATCTGCCGGAGGCGATCGAGGCGCCGGAGCGGAGCTTCGTGCTCGGCGTCCAGTGGCACCCGGAGGCCGATCAGGGCAGCCGGGTGATCGAGGCTCTGGTCAGCGCGGCGCGCGGCTACCGGACCGTGCGCGGCGCGCCGTAGCCCGCTTCGCTGACCGCTCGGGCGACCCGCTGGGCGTGTTCGGACCCGCGGGTCTCGAGCACCAGCTGGACCGCGCTCTCGCGCACGTGCAGGTCGAACCCCTCCCGGATGTGCTCGACGTCGAGCAGGTTGGCCCCCATCTGACCCACCAGCGAGAGCAGCAGCGCCAGCGAGCCGGGACGGTCGGGCAGCGTGGCCAGCAGCACGAACCGGCGCCCCGCCTGGCTCTCGTGACGGCGCGCGATCTGGCCCAGCAGGCCGGGATCGACGTTGCCGCCCGACAGGATGACCACGGTGGTCCCCGGGCCGGGCCCGTCGACCCGGCCGGCCAGCAGCGCCGCGACGCCCACCGCGCCGGCCCCCTCGACGACCAGCTTGGCCCGCTCGAGCAGGAACACCATCGCCTCGGCGACGTCGTCCTCTCCGACCAGCACGATCTCGTCGACCCAGCGGTTGATCAGCGCCAACGTCAGGGCGCCCGGTCGCTTGACGGCGATCCCGTCGGCGATCGTCAGCGCAGAGTCCACCGCGACGGGCTCCCCCGCCTCGAGTGACGCCGGGAACGGCGCGCAGGTGTCGACCTGGACGCCGATCACCTCCACCTCGGGGCGCGCGGACTTGATCGCCACCGCCACCCCGCTGACCAGGCCGCCGCCACCGACCGGCACGATCACGCGCGCCATCTCCGGCACCTGGGATAGGAGCTCGAGCCCGAGCCCGCCCTGGCCCGCCACCACCTCCGGATCGTCGAACGGGTGCACGAAGGCGAGCCCGCCGGCCCGCGCTCGCTCGTGCGCGGCGGCCAGCGACTCGTCGACGGTCGCGCCGACCAGGCGGACGCTGGCGCCGAGCGCGGTGGCGGCCTCGACCTTGGCGATCGGCGCCACCTCGGGCATGAACACCTCGCAGCGGATCGCGCGGGCGCGGGCCGCGTAGGCGACGGCTTGAGCATGGTTGCCGGCGCTGCCGGTGACCACCCCGCGATCGCACTCCGGTCCCAGCGAGGCGATCTTGGCCAGCGCGCCCCGGAGCTTGAACGAGCCGGTGCGCTGGAGGTTCTCGGCCTTCAGGGCGATCGTGGCGCCGGTGCGCTCCGCCAGCGTCCCGGAGCTGAGCACCGGCGTCTCGCGCACGATCCCGGCTCCCGCTGCGGCGGCCCGACGGACGTCCGCGGACGAGATCGCCGACGCGACCTGACCAACGGAGAGCTCAGTCCCCAAGCGCCACCACCGCGTCCATCTCCACCTGCGCGCCGCGGGGCAGAGCGGCGACCCCGACCGCCACCCGAGCCGGCGGGCTGGATTCAAAGAACGACCCGTAGACCTCGTTGACCGAGGAGAACGCACCCATGTCGGTGAGGTAGATCGTCACCTTGACCGCATCGCCCAGCGTGGCTCCGGCCGCCTGGCAGACAGCGGCGAGGTTCTCCAGGCACCGTCCGGCCTGGTCGGCGGCAGACGTGCCGACCAGATCGCCGGTGCGCGGATCAAGCGGGATCTGGCCCGAGCAGAAGAGCAGACCCCCGGCACGAATCGCGTGGACGTAGGGACCGATCGCCGCGGGGGCGTCCGGAGCGGTTACCGACTCGCGATCAACTGGCAAGGGATTCCCTCCTCTCGAGAAGCAATATCCAAAGCCTATTGCCCGATCGCGGGTAGCCTCACTCCGGTGTCCAACCGCCTCGCCGCCGAGACCTCGCCGTACCTGCGCCAGCACATGGACAATCCGGTGGATTGGTACCCGTGGGGAGAGGAGGCGCTGGCGCGCGCTCGCGCCGAGGACCGTCCCCTGCTGGTCTCGATCGGCTACTCGGCCTGTCACTGGTGTCACGTGATGGAGCGCGAGTCCTTCGAGGACCCGGAGATCGCGGCGCTGATGAACGAGTTGTTCGTGTGCATCAAGGTGGATCGCGAGGAGCGCCCTGACGTCGACGCCGTGTGCATGGAGGCCTGTCAGCGCATGACGGGGCAGGGGGGCTGGCCCCTGAACGCGTTCCTCACGCCCGAGCAGGCACCGTTCTTCGCCGGCACGTATTTCCCGCCCCAGCCGCGCCACGGCCTGGCCGACTGGCGAGCCGTGCTGACCGCCGTCGGTGCGGCGTGGGCCGATCGGCGCGAGGACGTCCGCCGGCAGGGGACGCAGGTGCTGGAGTCACTCGGCGCGGCGACGCGCGTGCAGCCCACGCAGGAGCCGCTCAACGACCGGCTGCTGCTCGACGCCGTGCAGGGCGTGGGCGGCTCCTACGACGCCACCCACGGCGGCTTTGCTCGCGCTCCTAAGTTCCCCATGGCCTCGGCGATCGAGTTTCTGCTGGCGCGCGGGGAGCGCTCGATGTCACTCCACACGCTGCGCAGCATGGCCCGCGGCGGCATCTACGACCAGGTCGGCGGCGGCTTTAGCCGGTACGCCGTCGACGCCACCTGGACGGTCCCCCACTTCGAGAAGATGCTCTACGACAACGCCCTCCTGGCCCGCGCCTACCTGCACGGGTGGCAGGTGTCCGGGGAGCCGCTGCTGCGCCGCGTCTGCACCGAGACCCTGGACTGGGCCCTGCGGGAGATGCGCGGTCCCGAGGGCGGCTTCTGTTCGGCGCTGGACGCCGATTCCGAGGGGGTGGAGGGCAAGTTCTACGTCTGGACGCTGCCCGAGCTGCGCGACGCGCTGGGCGACGATTCGCTCGCCGACGAGGCGATCGCGTTCTTCGGCGCCACCGAGCAGGGCAACTTCGAGGGGGGCGCGAACGTGCTCGAGGGACGCGGGCCCGAACCCGAGCGCCTGCCGGAGATCCGCTGCAAGCTCTACGGCGCGCGATCGCAGCGCGTGCGCCCGGGTCTGGACGACAAGCGGCTGAGCTCGTGGAACGCGCTGATGATCTCGGCGCTGGCGCAGGCCGGCGCGGTGCTCGAGCGCGAGGACTACGTGTCGGCGGCGGTGGCCTGCGCCGAGTTCGTGCTCTCAGAGCTCCGCGATGACGAGGGTCGGCTGCTGCGCACCTGGAAGGACGGCCGGGCGCACATCGACGCCTACCTCGACGACCATGCCTACCTGCTCGAGGCGCTGCTGACCCTCTACGAGGCGACGTTCGATCCGCGCTGGTACCGCGAGGCGGTCGCGCTGGCGGACACGCTGATCGCGCGCTTCGCCGATCCCGAGCGCGGCGGTTTCTTCACCACCGCGGCGGACCACGGTCAGGGCTTCCCGCGGCGCAAGGACCTCGAGGACTCACCGATCCCGTCGGGCAACTCGGCCGCCGCGTTTGGCCTGCTGCGGCTCGCGCTGCTGTCCGGCCAGGCCGAATACGAGCGCCACGCGCTCGGTGTCCTCGCGCTGCTGGCGCCGATGGCCGGGCGCTACCCGCTCGCGTTCGGACACGCGCTGCGGGCGCTGGACTTCCACCTGGCGCCGGTACGCGAGGTGGCGATCGTCGGGCCGGGAGCGCAACCCCTGCTGCGCGTGGTGCACGGCCAGTACCGCCCCCACGTGGTGCTGGCCGGGGGCGACGCGGACGGCGTGCCGCTGCTGGAGGGACGCGTCCCGGTCGACGGACGCGCCGCCGCCTACGTGTGCGAGCGGTTTGTCTGCTCGGCCCCGGTCACGAGCCCCGCGGAACTCTCGGCGTCACTATGACGTTCAGGTGGCCGCATGCGGCCACCTGCCGGCGGCGCATGCGCCGCCGGGGCAGGCGCGCATGCGCGCCTGCCTACAACACCGGCAGATAGCGCTTGATCTCCCACGGAGTGACCTGGACGCGGTAGTCGTCCCACTCCTGGCGCTTGATCTCGATGTAGCGGTTGAACATGTGCTCGCCGAGCGTGCGCAGCACCAGCTCGGACTGGGCGGTGAGCTCGATCGCCTCGCCCAGGGTCTCGGGTAGCTGGTCGATCCCGAGCCGGCGGCGCTCGTCCGGGGAGAGGTGGTAGAGGTTCTTCTCCATCGGGTCGGGCAGCTCATATCCGTGCTCGATCCCCTCCAGGCCGGCCTGGAGCAGCACCGCGAAGGTCAGGTAGGGGTTGCAGGCCGGGTCGGGGCAGCGCAGCTCCATCCGCGTGGTGCGCTCCTTGCCGGGGTGATACAGCGGCACGCGGACCAGCGCGGAGCGGTTGCGGCGTGACCAGGCCACGTACACCGGCGCCTCAAAGCCGGGGACCAGCCGCTTGTAGGAGTTCACCCACTGGGCGAAGATCGAGCAGATCTCCCGCGAGTGACGGAGCTGGCCGGCGATGAACGCCTTGCCGACGTCGGACAGAAAGTACTGATCATCGGGGTCGTAGAAGGCGTTCTCCTCGCCGCGGAACAGTGACTGATGGGTGTGCATCCCCGATCCGTTCTCGCCGAACAGCGGCTTGGGCATGAAGGTGGCGTGCAGGCCGTACTTCATGGCGTATTCCTTGACCGTGATCCGGTAGGTCATGCAGTCGTCGGCCATCTTCATCGCGTCGGCGTAGCGCATGTCGATCTCGTGCTGGCTGGGGCCCACCTCGTGGTGGGTGTACTCGGTGTGGATCCCGAGCTGCTCGAGCGCGAGGACCGTCTCACGCCGCAGATCCGAACCGGCGTCGAGGGTGGTCAGGTCGAAGTAGCCCCCCTCGTCGAGCACCTCGGTCGACTTGGAGTCCCGGAAGTAGAAGTACTCGAGCTCGGGCCCGACGTAGAAGTGGTCAAAGCCCATCCGCTCGGCGCGCTCGACGGCTCGGCGCAGCACGTGGCGCGGATCGCCCTCGTAGGGGTTGCGCTCGGGGGTCTGGATGTCACAGAACATCCGCGCCACGCCGGCTTCATCGGGGCGCCACGGCAGGGCTCGGAACGTGGTGGGGTCGGGCATCGCGATCATGTCGGACTCCTCGATCGCGTTGAAGCCGGTGATCGAGGAGCCGTCGAAGCCCATCCCCCCTTCGAACGCGTCGGCGAGCTCGGTGGCGTTGATCGAGAAGGCCTTCAGCTGGCCCAGGACGTCGGTGAACCACAGCCGGACGAACCGGATGTCGTGCTCGGCGACGAAGGAGATCACGTCCTCTCCGGTTCGCGGGGACTCTGCCATCGGCGCGGAACGTTACTTGCCGGAGGAGATCATCGCCCCTACTGTGTAGCCATGGCCAGATTTCTGATCTTGCTCGTGGCCCTCGTGCCGCTCGCCGCGTGTGGCTCCTCGTCGGCGCAGTCGACCGCCGGGGCGGCCCGGGCCAGATGCGGGCCGGCGGCTGGCCAGACGCTCGCCTCGAGCTCGTCCGCGCGCGCCTACTCCTACCACGGCGCGGTCTACGGCTGCGCCGGAACCCATCAGTACCGGCTGGGCCGCTCGGACCGGTGCCTGGGGACGACCGGGGTGGGCCCGGTGACGGTGACCGCTCGGCTGGTCGCCTACGCGGCGCGCAGCTGCGGGATCGACACCAGCACCAGCCAGGTGGTGGTGCGGCGGCTGTCAGACGGCAAGCAGCTCGCCGCCTATCCGGCCAGCTCGCTCACGCTCGGCGCCGAGTCGTTCAGCACCGTCGGCTCGATCGTCGTCGACCGCTCCGGTCACGTGGCCTGGATCGTGTCGATGAGTTCGATCGGCACCCACCGGCATGGCGTCCAGGTCCTGACGAGCGGTCGCACCCAGGCCCGCGTGCTGGATTCCAGCCGTAACGTCGACCCCCATTCGCTGCGGCGCAACGGCTCGAAGGTGATCTGGACCGACGGCGGCTCCAAGCGATCCGCGACGCTCGGCCCAGCCGCCGCCTAGACGCGCGACGAGCGCCGCCCGAGCCAGCGCCGGGCCCAGCTCTGCAGCTCGGCCAGGGCCGGCTCGAGCTCATGGCCCATCTTGGAGAGCTCGTACTGGACCCTGAGCGGAGGCCCCGAGATGACGGTCCGCTCGACGATGCCGCGCGACTCGAGCTCCTTCATCCGCTCCGATAGCAGCCGATCCGAGAGCTCGGGGATCGCCTGCGCGATCTCCGAGAAGCGCAGCGGCCCGTCCATCAGGACCCGGAGGATGGCACCGGTCCAGCGACGGCCGACAAGCTCCACGGCCTCGTGGTACAGGGGGCAGCAGTTACCTCGGGTCTCGCTCTGGCGTTCGGTCTGCGTGTCTGCGGCCATGGCAGAGAGCTTACGGCTACGCGGCTTCCAGGGCCCGCGAAGCCTCGGTCGAGCCGTCGACCGGAATCTCTCCCGCCACGTTGACCATCGCGGCGAATCCCTCCAGCGTCACGGCCGCGATCGCCTCCAGGATCTGCTCGTCGTCCCAGCCGGCCTCGCGCGCCTCCTCGTGGAGGTGCATGGGCGGCCGGCCGCCGCCCTCGAGCAGCGCGTGCAGATAACGCAGCAGCGCGGCCTCCCGCTCGTTGCGGGAATCGAACTGGCGTGCCAGGGCGACCTCGTCGAGCGCCAGACCGGCACCGCGGGCCGCGCGGGAGTGCATGGCGATGCCCGGCTCGGAGTGGTAGTGCTCGGCCACCGCGAGCGCGATCCGCTCCAGGGTCGGCAGCGTCAGCTTCCCGTGCCGTAGCTCGGAGCGGAACCGTGCGTAGGCGCGGAGCGCCGCCGGCGAACCCGCGAGCACACCCAGGAAATTCGGCAGCTGCCCGCCGGAGGCGAGCGCACCGCGCAGCACCGCGACCGAGCCTTCGGGTGCCGTCAGGTCGTCATGGATCTGGAATCTGCTCATTGGAATCTTCATGTTGACCACCGGGGGGTCTCAAGGCCGCAGAGGTTGACGAAACTCGCTGCCCTTTATTTTTGGCATCTGCTTACGCTTCATAAGTGTATCTGCCGCACGATCCTCGCACAAGCGCTCGAGGGGCACGTCTGACACTTATACGTAGGGCGATAAACCCGAGATCACAGTCGAGCCATAAATTCGCATGGTTCCGCGCGCGGGGCGCGTCGCGGCTCAGTGGAGTCTGAGCCCGGCCAGCGCCGAGACGTGATGCGCGGCCAGGACGGCGGCGTGGGAACTGGTGGCCGCGGCGAGCATCAGCATCACCCCGAGCAGGACCGCCCACATCGCGACCCGATCAGGCCGGAACCCGGTGCGCTCGTGGCGCTTGAGCTGCCGGTGACGAGCCGCGGCGGAAGGTCGGGTGCCGTTGCGGCTGTGGTAGCCCTCGGCGCCAAGGCCGCTGATCGTGACGGTGCGGCGGCCGGGGACGCCGAGCTCACGCGGGCCGGCCGTGGGGGTGGCAGGCGAATCGAGCTCTTCCTCCCAGCCGTCCGGAAGCGTGTAGCGAGCCTTGCTCCAGCCATCTTCAGCGATGACCTGACCCCGGGGCACTCTGCCTGATCGCGGCATTTCACCGTCCTCTTTCGTGTGCTTGCGGGGTTAGCTGACGGGCTCGCGCCGAAAGAGCGGCGCTACGTGCGGAGCACGATTAGCCCCAACTACCTGGGTCCCCCGCTTCCTCCTCCACCTGCGGCGGCTGGAGCGGTCTAGGAATTCAGCATTAGCGGCGGCGATCGTACCAGCGGCTCAGGACGACGTCATTCCCGCCGCTCCGTTTTCCCGGAAACCGCGAAAAAACCCTGCCTGCGCACCCGGCGGGCGGGCGCTATTCCTTGCCGGCGACCTTCGCGACGAAGTTCGCGACGTTGGCCGCGTCCCTGCCCTGCACGACGCCGGCGGGCATCACGCCCTGGCCCAGGCACTGCTCAGCGGAGCCGGAAGGGGCATTGGGCAGGCAGCCGTTGTTGATCGTGTGCAGGACGAGTGATGCCGGGGGCTTGAGCATGTCCAGGTTGGGCCCGATCTTGCCGATCGCGTTGGCGCCGGCCAGGGTGTGGCAGACGCCGCAGTGAACGCCGAACAGCTCACGTCCGGTCTTCTCGCCGGAGGTCAGCTTCTGACCGGACACCTGGCTGCTCGCCCTGGCGTGGTTGCCGACCAGCAGCGCGACGGGCAGGGCTATGCCGAAGACCACCAGGATGATCGTGAACATGGCCCCGGCCAACCGGTTGGCGCTGCGGGTCTGCTTCTGGATCGTGGCCCGGGCGCCACCGAGCCCGCCGCGAGCGGCGACGAAGAACAGGCCGAAGGCGAGCACGACCCAGAAGGCGACAAATGCGGCGACCGCTAGCACTGCGGTCGGCACCTTACCGGGGACGCTCGGCGGATGGGCTGCTCCCGGGAGGGGCCGCGGTGACGCGTGAACCTCATCGTCGGCGCCCGGACCCGAAGCTCATCACCGGAGGCGCGACGGCGCGGAAGTCCTCGGCTTCGCCCGCAGCCGCCGCCTTCTGCTCGGCCAAGCCGAGACGGACCTGCTCGTCGAGCATCGAGAAATCCTTGATCTCGGCCAGGGGCCGGTCCGGCGCCTCGATCGAGCCGACCCGATCGACCAGCACGTTGATCGCCCCACCGGCTGCGGCGAACCGCTCGAGCTTGCCCTCAGCCAGCATCAGGGGCTCGGTTCTCACGGTCAGGCGATGGCGCTCGTATACCTGCGGCGGGACGATCAGGTTGATCGTCCCGAACTCGTCCTCGAGCAGGATGAACACGATTCCACTGGCCGTGCCGGGGCGCTGGCGGGCGACCACCAGGCCCCCGACCCGGATCCGGCCGCCATGTCGCAGCTGCTCGAGCTCCCGGCTGGTGACGAGGTCTGGCGGCAGGCGCTCGCGCAGCAGCGCGAGGGGATGGGCACGGGCGGTGAGACCGGTGGTGCCGTAATCGGCGAGCATCTCATCCCAGGCCGAGAGCTCGCGCAGCTCGGGCGGCGCCGGGAGATCGAGCGCCAGCGCCAGCTGGGTCCCGCCGGGGACGCGCCGTCCGGGGGTCATGACCCCCAGCTGCCAGAGCGCCACGCGCCGGGCGGTTCCGGGCCGCTGCCCGGTGCTGATCGACCCGGCGGCCAGAGAGTCGCAGGCTCCCGACCAGGCCAGCAGCTCCAGGCTGGCGGCACTCGCGCCGGTGCGCGAGGCGAGATCCGACAAGCTCCTGAAGCGCCCGCGGGTGCCCCGCGCCGCGACGAGCTCGGCCACTTCGTCAGACCGCACGCCGCGGACGTAGCCGAGCCCGACCCGAACCCGGCCGGCAGGCGACCCGGCGCGCTGCGCCCGGGATCCCGCCAGCTCGACGTCGCACTCGACACCACTCTCGTTGACGTCCGGCGGGAGGACCTCGATTCCCTTGCGCTGCGCCTCGTGGACGAGCGCGTCGGGCGGATAGAAGCCCATCGGCTGCTCGTTGAGCAGCGAGCACAGGAGCTCCGGCGTGTAGTGCACGCGCAGCCAGGTCGACTGGTAGGCGAGCAGTCCGAACGCCGCGCCATGGGCCTTGGGGAAGCCGAAGCCCGAGAAGCCCTTGACCATCGCGAACACCCGCTCGGCCGTCTCGGCATCGACCCCGTGCTTGCGCTGCGCTCCCGTCACGAAGCGCTCGTGGTAGGCCTGGATCGCCGCCTCCGAGCGCTTTCGGCTCATCGCGCGCCGCAGACCCTCGGCCTCGCCCGGGGTGAACCCGGCGAACGCGATCGCCACCTCGAGCACCTGGTCCTGGAAGATGATCGTGCCCAGCGTCTCGCCCAGCACCGGTTCCAGCGACGGATGGTCGTAGGGGACCTGGAAGTCGGGGTCGACGCGCATCCGCTGGCGGCGCTCGATGTAGGGGTTGACGGCCCCACCCTGGATCGGCCCCGGGCGGACGATCGCCACCTGGATCGTGATGTCGCGGAGGTTCTCAGGCCGGGTGCGCCGCAGCGACTGCATCTGGGCCCGGCTCTCGATCTGGAACACCCCGGTGGTGTCGGCGTTCTGGATGCACTCATAGGTGGCCGCATCGTCGTAGGGGATGCGAGACAGATCGATCCGCTCCCCCCGGGTCCGCGCGATCAGCTCCACCGTGCGCTCGACCGCCGAGAGCATCCCCAGCCCGAGCAGATCGATCTTCAAGAAGCCCGCATCGGAGCAGGAGTCCTTGTCCCACTGGACGATCTGACGGCCCTCCATGGCCGCGGGAACGATCGGGCAGCAGTCGATCAGCGGCCGGGTCGCGATGATCATCCCGCCGGAATGCTGGGAGAGGTGGCGCGGAAGCCCGTGCGCCTCGCCGGCCAGTCGGGCGAGCCAGGCCCAGCGCCCCGTCAGGCCCTGGCGTCCCGTGCTCTCGATGTCCTTGCCGACATCGTGCGCGCTCCATCCCTCGCTTCCGCGCGCCACCCGCTCGATCTCCCCGGGCGGGAGCCCGAGCGCCTTGCCGAGCTCCCGGATCGCACCGCGGGCGCGATAGGTGGGAAAGGCGGCCACCAGCGCCGAGCGGTCGTGTCCGTAGCGCTCGTGCACGCGCGGGATCAGCTTCTCACGGATGTCACGCGGGAAGTCCAGGTCGATGTCGGGCAGCGAGGTGAGCTCGTCATTGAGAAAGCGCCCGATCAGCAGCTGGTTGGCGATCGGGTCGACGTGCGAGAGCCCCGTCAGGTAGCAGACGATCGAGGAGACACTCGAACCGCGGCCGCGCCCCGGCGGCAGCAGCGCCCGCGCGCTGTCGGGACCGCGGACCTCGACCGCGACTTCACGAGCGAGCTCCAGCATGTCGTGGTGGAGCAGGAAGAACCCGGGCAGGCCGAGCGACTCGATGATCCGCATCTCCTCCTGCAGGCGCGCCCGGGCCTGGGCGCGCGTGTCCGCCGGCTCGCTCTCGTAGCGCTCCCGCATCCGCGCGTCGCACAGCTCGGCCAGCTTGCGCATCGCCTCCCCGTCCTCCGCTCCCGGGTAGCGATAGCCGAGATCGCTGCCGAGGTCGAACCGCAGCTCGTCGGCCAGCCGCTCGGACTCCGCGACCGCCTCCGGATGCTCGCTGAAGCGCGCCGCCATCGCCGCCGGCGAGGCGAGCACGTGGCTGAAGTTCCCCCGCCGCTCGGGCTCGGAGGCATCGAGCGTGGTGTGCAGCCGGACGGCCACCAACGCGTCCTGCAAAGGCGCCCGGGTGCGGGCATGGGCGTGCACGTTGCCGGAGGCGACGCAGCGGACCCCGAGTCGCCGGGCGAGCTCGCTCAGCCGCCGGTTGCGCGCGCGGTCATCGCGCAGGAACGGGCGCTGGAGCTCGATCCGCAGCCGCTGCGCCCCGAACGCCTCCAGCAGTCGCCGGAGCGTCGGCTCGTCGTGCACGCCGCGCAACGCACACCCACTCAGGCACACCAGTCCCGGGGCATACTCGAGCACCGTCTCGAGCGCCGTGACCGGCGCCGAGGGCGGTGCGCCGGGCCGGCCCTCCCGGGTGTGTGCGTGCGCGCGGGTGAGGATCCGGCTGAGATTGCACCAGCCCTGGGCGTCCTTGACCAGCAGCGTCAGGTGACGGCCGTCATCGAGATCGATCTCCGCGCCGTGGATCGGGCGCAACCCCAGTGCCCGCGCCGAGACCGCGAACTCCATCGAGCCGGAGACCGAGTTGTGGTCGGTCAGCGCGAGCGCTCCGTAGCCCAGCTCGAGCGCGGCCGGCACCAGCTCGTCGGGCAGCGAGGCGCCATCGAGGAACGAAAAAGCGGAGTGGCAGTGCAGCTCGACGTACGGCACGAACATATGTTCGCAGCTGCCGAAGTCGGAAAGCCCCACGTCGCTGCTTGTGCAACACCTTGAACATCTGTATACCTGCACCCCGTGCCAGGAGAGGCGGCTCAGACGGTGATGAGCGAGCAGGGCAGCACCGGCGCCGCGCTCGCGGTCCGCGACATCACCGTCAGCTTCGGGGGGATCGTGGCGCTCGACGCGGTCTCGCTGGAGGTCGGCCGCGGGGAGGTGCTGGGCGTGATCGGCCCCAACGGCGCCGGCAAGACGACGCTGTTCAACGTGATCTGCGGCTTCGTCACGCCGACGGCGGGCACCATGTCCTGGCGCGGCGAGACGGTCACGCGGATGCGCCCGCACCGCCTGGCCGGGCTCGGGATCGCACGGACCCTGCAGGGGGTGGGCCTGTTCGAGCGTCTGACCGTGATCGAGAACGTGATGGCCGGCGCTGAGCATTTCCGGCGCGCGACACTGGCGAGCGGACTGCTCGGGCTGCCGCGCTCTGACCGTGACGAGCGCGCGCTGCGCGAGCGCGCGCTCGCGGTTCTGGCCCGCCTCGACTGCGCCGACGTCGCACAACGGCTTCCCGGAACGCTCCCCCTGGCCTTCCGCAAGCGGGTGGCGCTGGCGCGTGCGCTGGTCGCCGAACCCGAGCTCCTGCTGCTCGACGAGCCGGCCGGGGGCCTGGACGCCGGGGAGCTCTCCGAGCTGGCGCGGCTGATCAGCTCACTGGGAAGCTCGATCGCCGTGATGGTCGTCGAGCACCACATGGATTTCGTCACCTCGGTCTGCGACCGGGTGGTCGTGCTCGACTTCGGACAGGTGATCGCCTCCGGTCCGCCCCCCGTGGTGCGGCAGGATCCCAAGGTGCTCGAGGCCTATCTGGGCCGGGATGCTGCCGACGCGGCCGCGGACCCGGGAGCGGTCGCAGACCCGGGAGCGGTCGGCGACTCGGGAGCGCCCGGCGGCGCGGGAGCGGGCGATGCCCGCGGCTGAGCCGGCGCCGAGCGTAGCGCAGGAAATGCTCGAGGTCGACGAGCTCGTGACCGAGTACGGCTCGGCGCGCGCCGTCGACCGGGTCTCGCTGAGCGTGGCCGGGGGAGCGGTCACGGCCGTGCTCGGCGCCAACGGAGCCGGCAAGACCTCGCTGCTGCGCACCATCTCCGGTTTGGTCCGCGCCCGCGCCGGTCGTGTCCTGCTCGGGGGTGATGACATCACCGCGATGCCGGTGGAGGACATCGTCCGCCAGGGTCTGGCCCACGTGCCCGAGGGCCGAGGCGTGATCGGCGAGTTGACCGTCGATGAGAACCTCCGGCTGGGCGGTCTGTGGCGGGGCCGCGCCGCGGCGGCACCGGAGGAGATGTACGACCTGTTTCCGCGCTTGGCCGAGCGTCGCAGCCGTCACGCGTCGACGCTCTCAGGGGGCGAGCGCCAGATGCTCTCGATCGGCCGCGCGTTGATGGCACGCCCGCGGGTGCTCCTGCTCGACGAGCCTTCGCTGGGACTCGCGCCGCTCGTGGTGGCGCAGATCATGGCCCTGATCCGCCGCCTCTGTGACACCCAGAACCTGGCCGTCCTGCTGGTGGAGCAGAACGCCCGCAGCGCCCTGTCGATCGCCGACCGCGGCATCGTGCTGAACCTCGGCCGGGTGGTGGCCGACCAGCCTCCTGAACAGCTGACTGCCGACGAGCGCCTCCGGCACGCCTACCTGGGGTTCTGAAGCGATGACCAAGTTCATCGATCTCACGTTGAACGGGATCTCCACCGGGGCGATCTACGCGGCGGTGGCCCTGGCGCTGGTCCTGATCTGGCGCGCCACCAGGATCGTCAACTTCGCCCAGGGCGGGATGCTGATGATCACCACGTTCATCGCCTCGAGCGTGATCAACTCCTCCGGCTCCTACTGGCTGGGGTTCTTCGTCGCGCTGGTCAGCGGCCTGGTGCTCGGGGCGGTGATCGAGCGCATCCTGATCCGGCCGGTGGAATCGGCGCCTCCCCTCAACGCAGTGATAGTGGCGCTAGGCCTGCTGATCCTGCTCCAGGCGGTGGCGGGCATGATCTGGGGCAACACGCCGAGATCGTTTCCCGCGGCGTTCTCGATCCGCGGCTACGACGTGGGTGGCACGCGGCTGCTGTTCGCCCCCAACGACACGTTCATCGTGCTGGTGGTGATCGGGGTCGCGCTCGCGCTGGCGCTGCTGTTCCGCGCGACGCCGCTCGGCCTGCGGATGCGCGCGGCGGCGTTTGAGCCGGAAGTGGCCCGGCTGCTCGGGGTCCGGGTCGGACGGATGTTCACGGTCGGGTGGGCGCTGGCGGCACTGGTCGGCTCGCTGGCCGGACTGCTCATCGCACCGTCGGTGTTCGTGGGCCCCAACAACTTCGACCCGATCCTGATCTTCGGCTTCACGGCGGCGGTCCTGGGTGGACTGGACAGCCCCCTCGGCGCCGTGATCGGCGGGCTGATCCTCGGCCTGGCCCTGTCCTATGTATCCGGCTATGAGGGGTCGGCGCTGGTCACTCTGGCTGCGCTGGTGATCCTCGTCCTGGTGCTGATGGTGCGCCCCCGGGGCCTGTTCTCGGTCAGCCAGGGGCGACGAGTGTGAGAGCCCCGGCGTGGCGACCGCGGCTTCCCGACAGCACGCTGGCGCGCTCGCTGCTGTTGGCGGTGGGGGCAGCGCTGGTCTACATATTGCTGACCGAGTGGCTCGGCGCGTACAACGACCTGCAGCTGGCCAACGGCGCCTACTACTTCGCGGTCCTGGCCGGACTCACGGTCCTGATCGGCCTCAACGGCCAGATCTCGCTCGGCCACGGCGGGCTGATGGCGGTCGGGGCCTACACCGTCGCGCTGCTGGTCGGCAACGAGGGCTGGCCGGCGTGGTCAGCGCTGATCGCCGCGGTACTCACCACCGCAGCGGTGGGCACTCTGGTCGGGGCGGCGGCGACACGGCTGCGCGGTCCCTACCTGGCCGGCGTCACGCTGGCCTTCGCGGTGGGTCTCCCGGCGCTGGCGGACAAGTTTCCCGGCACCTTCGGCGGCGAGAACGGGCTGACGATCAATCCGCCCACGCCGCCCGCGGCGCTGGGATCGAGTTTTCCCCTGGAGCGCTGGGAAGCCTGGATCGCCGGGGCCGGAGCCCTGGTCGTGATGTTCGTGCTGCAGAACCTGCTCCGCAGCGGCACCGGCCGTGCTCTGCGTGCGGTGCGCGACGACGAGGTGGCGGCCTCGTTGTGCGGATACCACGTAGCCGGCGTGCAGACGACCGCGTTCGTCCTCAGTGCCGCTTGCGCCGGACTGGGCGGAGGACTGCTGACCGTCGTGCTGCAGCTGGCCCAGCCGGGGGCGTTTCCACTCCAGCTTTCGCTGTCACTGCTGACCGGCGTGGTGCTCGGCGGGCTGGGGTCCTGGGTCGGGGCGATCTGGGGCGCCGCCGTGCTCGTGCTGCTGCCCGGCTGGGCCAACGACATCGCGAACTCGTTCTCGCTCTCGACCAAGGTCTCGGCGAACCTCCCGCTGGCGATCTACGGCGTGGTGCTGATCGTCGCGATGCTGGTGTGGCCGAGCGGGATCCAGGGCGGCGTCCGCGCACTGGCCGGGTGGGCCGGCCGGCGGCGGACCCCCAAGACACCCGAGCTTGACCCGATCAACCCAACGCAAGGAGGAGAAGGATGAGAGTGGAGCGCCTCAGGCCGGTGCCGACGCTGGCCGCGATCGCGACGATGGTGATCGCGGTGGCCGGCTGCGGGTCGTCGAGCAACAGCGGCTCGTCGCCCGGAGTCACCGCCAACAGCATCACGTTCGGCACCCACCAGCCACTCACCGGGCCGGCGGCGCCCGGCTACAGCGAGATCGCGCCGGCGTCGCAGGCGTTCTTCGATTACGTCAACGCCCACGGCGGGGTGTTCGGGCGCAAGATCCACCTGACCATCAAGGACGACGCCTACAACCCGACCCAGACGGTCACCGACGTTCATCAGCTCGTCCTCCAGAACAAGGTCTTCGGCATCTTCGAAGGGCTCGGAACACCCACGCACACCAAGGTCGTCGGCTTCCTCAATGCCTCCAAGGTGCCCGACCTGTTCGTGGCGTCCGGATGTGCGTGCTGGGACAAGGCGACCACGCAGCCCGAGACGTTCGGCTGGCAGCCGAACTACACGATCGAGGGCAAGATCCTCGGCCAGTACCTCAAGCAGCACTTCCCCGGCCAGAAGATCGGCGTGCTCTATCAGGACGACGACTTCGGTCAGGGCGGCCTGGCGGGGATCAAGGACGAGCTTCCGGCGTCGAGCATCGTGGCCGCCGAGCCCTACCAGTCGGGGACCACCACCCTGGCGCCGCAGGTCACGGCGATCAAGGCCGCCAAGGCCCAGATCATGGTCGACTTCACCGTCCCGATCTACACCGCGATCGCCCAGTTGACGTCGTTCACGCTCGGCTTCAAGCCGCAGCTGGTGGTCTCCAACGTGGGCATCGACCCCACCACCGTGGGAGCGCTGCTGAAGACGGTGTCCAAGGGCAAGGCCTCGGGCACCGGCCTGATCGAGGGGGCGCTCACCGACGGCTACCTGCCGTCGAGCTCTGACACGAGCAACCCCTGGATCCAGCTGTTCATGAAGATCCACGCCCAGTACGACGCCAGCGCTCCGTTTGACGGCAACGTCGAGTACGGCATGGCCAACGCCTACACGCTGGTGCAGGCGCTGCAGGCGGCGGGCAAGAACCTCACCCGCCAGGGGCTCATCGACGCGATCAACAAGAGCGGGGCGGGCTGGAAGGGGCCCGGCCTGGTCCCGTACCGCTACTCCAGCAGTGAGCACGGCGGCTTCGGCGGGGCCCAGGTCGCCCAGGTCAAGGGCGGCAAGATCGTGACGATCGGAACGCCCCAGGTGACCGACCCGTCGGCCAGCGGGGCGATCACCCCGTACACGACGCCCCAACCAGCGCCGCCAGCAAGCGGCGTTCCCGGCTCCTGATGAGCTAGGGCCGCCGACGCTCCAACCGGCCAGCTAAGACCAGCGGCCGCCCCTCGGAGGCGCAAGGGGCGGCCGCTCTGGCGTCCGGGCCGGCAGCGCCCCGGGGGCCCCGAGGCGCGCGAGGAGAAATCTCCGATTTCTCCCCAGCGAAACGCCGCCAGGCGTCGCCCTTCCCCGGGTCGCGCCAGGAGAAATCTCCGATTTCTCCCCAGCGAAACGCCGCCAGGCGTTTCGCCCTTGACAGCACTAAGTAGTGACTGCTAAGTTACCGCCACGCTTTGCTTAGCAGTTACTAATCACTTAGGAGGATCAGCATGCAGAAGTTGACGGAATCCAGGCGCCGGGGCTGGACCCTGGCCATCGTCTCGGTCGGTCTGTTCATGGTGGTGCTGGACAACCTCGTCGTGAGCGTGGCGTTGCCGAGCATCCATCGTGATCTCGGCGCGTCGATCCAGTCTCTGGAATGGACCGTCAACGCCTACATCCTCTCCTACGCCGTGCTGCTGCTGACCGGCGCCGCACTGGGCGACCGGTTCGGGCGCAAGCGCATGTTCATCGCCGGACTGTCGCTGTTCACACTCTCCTCGGCGGCGGCTGCGCTGGCCCCGTCGATCGATCTGCTGATCGCCGCCCGCGCGATTCAGGGCATCGGCGCGGCGATGGTCACCCCGCTGACGATGACCCTGCTGGCCGACGCCTTCCCGCCGGAGCGGCGGGGGATGGCGATCGGAGTGTGGTCGGGCATCAGCGGGATCGCCGTCGCCCTCGGCCCGCTGGTGGGCGGCGCGGTGGTCCAGGCCGCATCGTGGCACTGGATCTTCTGGATCAACGTCCCGATCGGGCTGGTCCTGATCCCGCTGGCGGCAGCGCGTCTGAGCGAGAGCCACGGACCCTCCCGCCAGCTTGATCTGCGCGGGCTCGCCCTGGGCTCGAGCGGGCTGTTCGGAATCGTGTTCGGGCTGGTGCGCTCGCAGTCGCTGGGCTGGGGCAGCGCCGAGGTGCTGGTGTCGCTGCTGGCGGGCGTCGCCCTGGTGCTCGGATTCATCCTCAACGAGCGCCGCACGGCGGATCCGATGCTGCCGATGAACTTCTTCGCCAACCGCGGCTTCGCGGTCACCAACGTGGTGTCGCTGGCGATGTACTTCGGGATGTTCGGGTCGATCTTCTTCCTCAGCCAGTTCCTGCAGAACGTTCTCGGCAACACGCCGCTGCAGGCCGGCGTGAAGCTGCTGGTGTGGACGGGTGCCACGATGGTCGTCTCGCCGCTGGCGGGCTTCTTCTCAGAACGCTACGGGAGCCGGATGTTCATGGTCGCCGGCCTCGGGCTGCAGGCGATCGCGCTCGGATGGCTGGCCAGCGTGGCCGGAGTGCACCAGGCCTACACGAGCATGCTCGGCCCGTTCATCCTCGGTGGCTCCGGGATGGCGCTGGTGTTCGCCCCGGCCGCCAACGCCGTGCTGTCGTCGGTGCGGACCGATCAGGCCGGACAGGCATCGGGTGCCACCAACGCGATCCGCGAGCTCGGCGGCGTGCTGGGAGTCTCGGTCCTGGCGACGGTCTTCACCAGCCATGGCGGCTACAGCTCGCCGCAGGCGTTCGTCGACGGGCTGGTCCCGGCGATGTGGATCGGCACCGCCGTGCTCGCCGCCGGCGCCCTGATCGCCGCTGCGCTGCCGTTCAGCACCCGCGTCAGCGCGAGCGAACAGGTGCAGGCCGAACCGGCCGGCCAGCTTGAGCCGGCCAGCGCCGGGGGACTCGCCCGGGTTGCGGCCTGAGCTTGCCCTAGGATCGCGGCAGAGACACACCATGGCCAGCCAACCGGCAACCCACAGCAAGCCCACCCGTCAGCGCGTCCCGGCGTCCGAGCGCCGAGACGCGCTGATCGATGCGGCGGTGCACGAGTTCGCGCAGACCGGCCTGCACGGCACGCCGGTGGACCGGATCGCCCGCCGAGTGGGGGTGGCGCAGCCGTATGTGTTCAGCCTGTTCGGCAGCAAGGTGGAGCTGTTCCTGGCCGCGGTCGATCGCTGCTTTGAGCAGGTCAGCGCGCGCTTCGCTCAGGCGGCGATCGATTTCGATCCGGCGATCGCGCTGCCGGACACCGACGTCCTCACGGCGATGGGCAACGCCTATGTCGAGCTGCTCAGGTCAGACCGTGACTATCTGATGCTGCAGCTTCAATCCTATGCCGCCTGCGACGACGTCACGATCCGTTCCCGGGTTCGCAGCCGGTACGCGCAGCTGGTCAGGCATGTGGAAGGGCTCTCGGGTGCCGACCAGGAGCGAATCGACGACTTCTTCCGCTACGGAATGTGGCTCAACGTGGCCGCGGCGATGGAGGTCGAGGACCTGTCGGTGGGCTGCGAGTGGGTCCGGGCCGAACCCGACGCCGATACGGACGCCGAGGCCGACGCCGACCGCTGAGGGCTAGTCGTCCGGGGTGCCGGAGGCGGTGCGAGCCTCGGGGAACCGCGGCAGTCCGTCGTCGGGAATCGGCTCCCATACCGCCGCATAGGCCACGTACTGCCGGGCGCTGGGTCGGATCAGGGGGTCATCGTCGAAGGTGCCGAGTCGCACCCCGATCTGCTCGGGCGCGTCCTTGCCACGACTGAACAGCGCCGACCCGCAGTCGCCGCAGAACCACTTCTCCGCCCCCTCCTCGGGCTTCCAGGCGCGCAGGCGATCCTCTCCGGACACGACCCGGAAGGATCCGGGTTCCGCGCGCGCGTTGGCCGAGGCCCCGGTTCCAGTGCGGCGCTGGCAGCGGGTGCAGTGGCAGTAGATGGCTGAGACCAGCGGTGAGGTCACCTCGAAGCGGACCGCGCCGCAGTTGCAGCCGCCGGTGAGCTGAAAGCTCACGCCGCCACCCGCTGGGCGAGGTCCCGGCCCGGCTCGATCCGCCACCGATCGGCCACTCGCCCCAGCCGGTCATCAAGCGTCCAGCGGTCAGGCAGCTCCTCGCCGGAGTGCTGGGGGCTGGCGCCCTTGAGCAACATCGAGCCGGTGTTGTCGCCGAGCCTGCGGATCGCGTCGACCTCCTCCTCGGTCAGCCGCAGCTGTGTGGGGAGGCGGGCCAGCTCGGCGCGCTTGTACTCGATCGACTGAGCCCGGGCGCCGACCTCCTGGATCAGCGTCGGCGCAACACAGGCGACCGGGCCGTGGGCGAGGTTCCACTGGCACGCCAGCTGAATCATCGACAGCCCGGCGCCTTGCGCGAATGCGCGCATCGGCTCCATGCGCTCGCGGCCCGCCTCGATCCATCCCGCCGGCCGAAAGCCGCGATGGTCGCCCCGGGCGAGCGCCTGACCGGGAACCAGGTCGTCGAAGAACAGGCCGCCGTAGTCGACCACGCGCGTGATCACCTTCACACCGTTGGCGGCGGCGGCGCCCAGGCACAGCTCGCCGGGCCAGGGCTCGAGCGGGCCGAGGATGATCATCGCCCAGTCGATCAGCGCGCCGTAGCGCTCGAGGCAGTCGATCAGGTCCAGCGTGAATCCATTGGCAGGACCGGGGGCGACACCGATCAGGCGGGTCAGACCGGCGTCGCGCAGGGCGGCCATGCCCTGCCACACCGCGTCGCTGGTGTAGCCGATGCGGTCGGGATTGTGCAGCAGCAGCAGATCGAAGCGGTCCAGCCCGCAGCGTTCGAGGCTGCGCTCGGTGGCCATGCGCAGGTAGCCGGCGTACTCGCGCTCGCTGCGCAGGGACGGGTCGGTGAAGCGGGGAAAGCCCTTGGCGCCATTGCGCTCCCCGTCGTAGAAGTCATGGCCGACGGCGCCGACCACGCACATCTGCTCCCGCGGCTTGCCGGCGAGCGCCCGGCCGAGCATCGCGTCGGCCTCGCCGGCACCGTAGACATCGGCGGTGATCACGGTCCGGATCGAGTCGTCGGGTGCGACCATGGCCAGGAACCGCTCGTCGTCGATCGGCTCGCCGAAGTGCATGAACCGGCCGCCGCTCCACGTCCCGACGGCGACGGGTCCTGGATCGAGTGGGGGGGTCAGCGGGGTCATCTGGAGCGTTTCAGTCTAAAGCGGTCGCGCGCGCCGCCGGCGGATCGTGACGCGGTACGCGCATCCGCGGTGGATGGCGGGGCGGGCCGTCAGGCGATCCGTGAATAGGCGGCTACGTCCCAGCGTCTGCCCTTGGCGTACAGATAGGACCGCAGCACGCCCTCATAGGCGTAACCGGCGCGCTCGGCCGTCCGCCGTGACGCGGAGTTCTCGACGTCGGCGTGCAGCCCGAGCCGCAGGAGCTCCAGCGGCGGCGACAGCGCCCAGGCGCTCAGCAGCCGCACGGCGGCGGTGGCCAGCCCGAGGCCTCGCGCATCCGGCGCGAGCCAGTAGCCGATCTCACCCCGACGGTCGGCGTACTCCAGGTGGCCCAGCCCGACGGCTCCGACGGCTGTCTGCTCGCCGATCGGGACGATCGCCAGGTCAAGCGATTCACCGAGTAGGCGCAGGCTCGGGTGAGCCTCGATCCAGGCCTCGACCTCGCGCTCATCACGCGGCTCGGGAAACGTCGTGAAGCGGCGGATCGAGGGATCGCGGCAGGCCTGGTAGACCGCCGGGGCGTCGGCGGCCACGAACGGACGCAGCCTCACCAGACCATCGGCGAGCTCCGGTGGGACAACCAGCGGTGGCACCGCCGGCACGGTATCGCTAGCGCTGGCGCCACCACCTTCCACTCTGGAGATCGTGGAACACCACCTCGTCACGCCCGCAGGTGGTGACGATCTCCCAGTATCGACGCCGCAGCGGCTTCTCGGTCCACCACCGATCCTCGATCAGCCATGACTCGCGCACCGCCTCCACCTCGCGGTCATCGATGACCAGCGGGCATCCGTCCTCGCCGGCGCCCACTCGGACGCGGCGGGGGACCGACAGTCGGCGCGGCCCGCTCAAGGCCCTCCCTCCCCGTCGTCACTATTACTCAGTATCGGCATAACAGTTACTCAGTTTCCGTGTAATCCCTTGCTATGCTCCGGTGGTGCGCCAGGCCAGCGGAGACCTCTTCCCCACTGACACGCCGATCCCGGCGAGCCAGATGATCGGCCGTGAGGACGACATCCGTGAGGTCGAGACAGCGCTGGTGGGTGGGACCAACCTGATCCTGGCGGGGCCGCGGCGGACCGGCAAGACCAGCGTCTGCCAGGCGGCCCTCGGAAGGGCTCGGCGGCGCGGTTGCTACACCGTCGGGCTGGACCTGTTCAGGATCTCCGATACGGCCGAGCTCGCGGAGGCGCTCGTGCTCGCGGTGATCGCCAATCGATCTCCGGCCCGGCGTCTGGTTCGCCGGGCGCGTGAGCTCGGCCGTGCGGCGCTGACCGCGGCGCAGTCGGCCGCTGTCCTCAAGCTCCAGGGACAGTTCGGAGAAGCGATCGAGCTCGCGGTCACACCGGGCTGGGCGGCCCAGGATCCTCAGCGCGCCCTCGACCTGGCCCTCGAGTTGCCCGAACGCGTGGCCGTCGCCGACGGCCGCCGCCTGATCCTGTTCTTCGACGAGTTCCAGGAACTGGCCAGCGAGCGGCGCCCCTACGGTGACCCCGACCTCGTCACCAAGCGCATGCGCGCCGTCTTCCAGCAGAGCTCGAGCGTCAGCTACCTGTTCGCCGGCAGCATCGAGCACGTGATGCGAGACCTGTTCTCCCCCCAGCAACGAGCCTTCAGCGGCTTCGGCGGTTTCCACGCGCTGCGGCCGATCGCGGCCGAGGACTGGCTGAAGGGGCTGGGCGAGCGCTTCGAGGCCGACGACTGCACGGTGCAGCCGGCGGCGCTGGCCCGAATCGTCGAGCTCGGCGCCGGGCATCCGCGCGCGACGATGCGGGTGGCCCAGCAGACTCACCTGGTTTCGGTCCAGCTCGATCAGCGTCTGATCGACCTCGACCTGGTGCAACTCGGCTACCGGGCCGCGCTCGACGGGGATCTTCCGACGATGGAGCAGACGGTCGAGCAGATCAGGCGGCTGCACAAGAACGCGCTTCAGGTCGCGCGCGCGATCGCGATGGGCCATCCGGCACCCCGGCGGCTTCCCCCGGCGATCCGCGACCGCGTGCTCAAACTGCTGCTGCGGGCGGGAATCGTCGAGCACGTGGCCCGCGGGGACTGGAGGATCGTCAACCCTCTGTTCCGGGACTACCTCGGCCGACTCGACCCCCTCGGCTGAGCACCGGAACCCCCCGAGCCTCTCGGTCGAGCCGCAGAGCTCTCTCACCCATACTGTTATTACATAGATAATGTGTAATCGATACACGGAAGCGATGTAATCGGCGCGAGGTCGGAACCACCTCGTCCACGTCCCGCGATCATTTCCGACTGGACCCAAGGGTCAGCCCTCGAACGGCGCCAGCACCGCCCGCCGCTCGGGCAGGCGAGAATCCGGATCGACCTCGAGCACGCGCAGCGCGGCGTCGGGTCCAGCCGCGGCGCGCGCCTGCCGGATCGCTTCGCGCAGCCGAATGGCACGCAGAGCGGCGGGATCATCGAGCAGGGTCCGCTGGTCGCTCGCAGGTGGCCCAAAGCGCTCCACCGCCAGCCGGAGCGCCTCCGCCGGGGCCGGCATCAGCGCCAAGCGCGGCGCCAGCGCGAGCCGCATCCGGACCGGATCCGCGAGGGCCTCGCGGAACACCATCTGCTCACGCCAGGTGCCTCCCTGCTCCACCAGCACGGCGGAGATCACAACCGCCCGCAAGGTCCTGCCCCGCCGTTCACGACGGGCGAGCAAGCGGTCGATCAGCAGGCCCAACCCACGCTCGAGCTGGATCCCCGACGCGGCCTCGGGCAGCTCGAGCGATTCACGCAGGAACTCGCTCGCCGGCCGCGGAATGAGCGGGCTGTCACGCCCACTCGCCAGCTCGTGGGCCAGGAGTCCCACCTTCCCGAAGCGATCAGCCATGGTCGCCGCGGGCAGGGCGGCGAGCTCTCCCAGCGTGTTCACCCCCAGCCGCTCGAGCGCCACCGGCAACTCGGCCAGCGCAACCCTGGCCCGCAGCAGCGAGACCGGCAGCGGGGCGAGATAGGCGCGCGCCATGACCCGATCCTCGTCGCCGCGCGAGCCTCTACCTCCCGCCACGATCTCCGGACGCCGGACCCGCGCATTGGTCGCGGCCGCGACGGCGGCAAAGCGAGAGGGGGCCACGCCGAACCGAGCCGGGAACCGCAGCGCACGCCGTGCGGCTGACAGCACCCCCTCGATCCCCCCGTGCAGTCGCAGCAGACCGTTCGCATCGAAGCAGACCAGCCCGGGACGCTCGGGCTCGACCGCGGCTCCGATGGACTCCAGGCGCAGCAGCCGCCGCTCCCATTGATCGGCCACACCGGCGGGATCAGGTGGGACCAGGGTCAGACGTGGACAGCGGGCCAGCGCCTCGCCGAGGCGCATCCCGGGATGGATGCCGAACGCCTCGGCGGCGAGCGATACCTCCCCCACCTGCTGGGCCCCGCCGGGCTCCGGCGCGAGCGCGGATGGTTCTCGGAGCAGCTGAGCGCGATCACCGGCGGCGGTCGTGAGCGCGAAGCGCGGGATCAGGACACATACGATCATGGTACGAACGTATGTTCGCATACGTGCCGGACGGACGCCCGCCCCCAGCTCGGTCCTCCTCGCGCCGCGGTGGTTCTGATGACGCAGCGACCCGTTTACTGTCCGGGCCAATAGCCGGGCACGATCTCGGCATCGCCGGCTCGATGCGCGCCGGTGGCGATGACCTCCAATCCCTCCGGTCCCGCTTCGAACGCGCGCGTGGACCCCGGTGCGACGCGAATCGCGTCGTGCTTGCGCAGCTCGTGAACCTCGTCGTCGACGGCCACCCGGCCGCTGCCCCCCAGCACCACGTAGATCTCCTCGTCGATGTGATGGCGATGGCCGAAGCTCTGGCGCGCCCCCGGATTGAGGCGATGCATGCTCAGCCCGATGGTCGAGGCGCCCAGCGCGGAGCGCGCAAAGCGCGCCTCCCCCGTGTCGCCGAAGCCGAACCGCGCGGCGGCGTCCTCGAGCTCCATGAGGTTCACGACCGAGCAGCCGGTCGCCCCCACCGGATATCCGAAGCCGCCGATCGGCTCGACATCGATGCGCTCGAGCTTGCTGCGATCGATCAGCTCCAGCACCGCCGGCATCCGCTCTCGGGCCGCATCGGTCTGAAGCGACGCCTCGAGCTCCTCTTGGCTGTTCCACAACTCGGTGACCCAAACCACATCGGACTCGCCGGGGGAGCGATTGATCACGTACAGCTGGCAGCCCGGACTGTCCTGGAGTCCGTTGGCGACCTCCAGCAGCTCCCGCGCGAGCTCATCGCCCATCCCGGGCTTGGCGGTCAGCTTGGCGTAACGTCCGACGCTGCTCATGGGCCAACCGTATTGACATCCCTGCGATGTGTCTTGGAAGAATGCGACACCGGGATGACCGCCTCCATCGGCCCGACTACGACCGCACGCGCCCAGACGACCGCCACCACCGCAGCTGACGCGCCCACGGCGACGACCTACGGGATCCTCAATCCCCAGGCCGCTCGGACGCACTTTGAGCTGGTCCGCGTCGCCCCGGCGGAGGATCTTGCCGATGAGGTCGAGCGCCACTGGGTGATCGACTGGGACCTGCGCGGCGCTGCTGCGTTCGAGCAGCGGCTGCTGCCGCATCCCTGCGTGAATCTGGCCTTCGAGGCAGCCCGCGCCGGCGTGTACGGAGTGCCGACCAGCGCGACCAGCCGCACGATCGAAGGCCGCGGCTGGGTGGTCGGGACGAAGTTCCGGCCGGGTGGGTTCTCGGCCTTCTCGGCGATCTCGATGTCGGAGCTTCGTGACGCGGCGATCCCGCTCGAGCGGGCGTTCGGCCCGGGTGCGGATGAACTGGCCCATGAAGTCGCGGCCCAACCTGACGCCACCGCCCGGATCGCGATCGTCGAGGCCTTCCTGCGCGAGCACCGGCACCCCCCGGACCCGGCCCGCGGCGTCGTGCTGGCGATCGTCGCGCAGATGCTTCATGGCGCTCCGGACCTCCGCATCACCGAGATCGCCCGCGACCACGGACTCTCGGTCCGCTCGCTGCAGCGACTGTTCCGCCGCTATGTGGGGGCCGGCCCGAAATGGGTGCTGAGCCGCTATCGGCTGCAGGAGGCGGCCGAGCGGATCGCCACCGGCGACTGCGAGGACTTCGGCGCCCTGGCCCACGATCTCGGCTACTTCGACCAGCCGCACTTCAACCGTGACTTCCGGCGGCTGGTCGGCTGCTCCCCGGCGCGCTACGCCAAGCTGTGTGCGCCGGCCCAAGCGGCGTAGAAGCGTGGGACCGTTGTCCGCCACTCGCAGTTCCTCCCACCCCTGGACCTGCCGCTAGCAGGCGATCGGTGGGTTCGTCCGGCGCATCGGGCACGATGCCCGACCCGTGTCGGCACAGCCTCAGCCATCCTCGCCGCCCTCAGCAGGAGCCGTCGAGCCGCGCCCGACCGCGGCCCATTTGCGGCCGTCCCCCGCCGCGCCGCGAACCGTCCTGCGCGAATGGCAGCGCCACGCGCTGGCCGAGATGGCGCCGTGGCGGGCGGGCCCGTTCCTGATCTCCGCCGCCCCGGGCGCCGGCAAGACGAGGCCGGCGCTCGAGCACGCTCGCCGGGAACTCGCCGCCGGGGCCATCAGCGCCGTCGTGGTGGCATGCCCGACCGCGCCGCTGACCCGCCAGTGGGCTCGCGCGGCCGACGAGCTCGGTCTCGACCTGGCTCCCGACGCGGACTCACCCCGGCCACCGCGCGGCTTTGCAGGCGTTGCGGTCACCTATGCCCGGATCGCCAAGGCGCCAGCCCGCTGGGCGCGGGCGCTGGCACCCGGGACGCTGGTGATCGCCGACGAGGCCCACCATCTTGGTGAGGAGCTGACCTGGGGCGAGAGCTTTGCCAAGGCCATGCGACGAGCGCCGCGCTGGCTCCTGCTGTCCGGCACCCCGTTTCGCTCCGACGCCACTCCGATTCCCGGCGTCAGCTACGACGCAGCCGGCCTGGCCGAACCGGACGTGTCCTACAGCTACGCCCAAGCGGTCGGCGACGGCGTCTGCCGGCCGGTGTGCTTCGTCGCCTACGACGGCACGCTGTCGTGGCGCAGCGGCGAGGCGGTGATCGAGTCAAGCTTCGAGACCGTGCTCTCGCGCCGCGAGGCGAGCCGCCGCTACCGGACCGCGATCTCCACCGAGCTTCCGGATGGGCTGCGCCGCATCCTCGGCGAGGCCGACACCAAGCTGCGCGCCATCCGCGCCGGCGGACATCGTGACGCCGGTGGGCTGGCCATCGCCGCCGACTCAGAGCACGCGCGGCGGATCGCCCGCCTGCTGCGGGAGGTCACCGGGCGGGTGCCGCTGGTCGTGCTCCACACCGAGCCACGCGCCGCGGCCAAGCTGGCCGCCTTCACGCACTCCCGGGATCCGTGGATCGTGGCGGTGAACATGGTCTCCGAGGGCGTGGACATACCGCGCCTGCGGGTCGGCGTGTACGCGACCGCGGCCAAGACTCCGCTGGTCTTCCGTCAGATCGTCGGCCGCTTCGTGCGCACGCTGCCGGGAAGTCCCCTGGAGCCGAGCTGGCTCTACATTCCCGCCGATCCGGTCCTGCGTGACCACGCCTCGACGATCGAGCAGGAGCTCCGCCAGGCGCTGCGGACCGAGCGGGTGCAGGGGGACCTTGAGCAGGACCGGCCCGAGCGACGCCAGAGCGAGCGCTCCGACGCGGCCCAGTTCGAAGCGCTGAGCGCCGACGTCGCCCCCCAGATGACGTTGTTCGGCTCCCCCGCCCCGACCACGCCGGGCGCCGCAATGTCCTGGCCACGCCCCACCCCCGCAACCGCGGCCACGCCGCCGCCAGAGCCAGCCGAGCGCCCCCGCGAACCACCGGCCTTCGAACGCCGGATACGACTCCGCGATGAGCGCCACCGGCTCGTCTCCGAGCTCCGGCGGAGGGACGGGACCAGTCACCGGGAGATCAACGCGTGGCTGAACCGCAAGCTTGGGATCACGAGCGTCGAGCAGGCGACCCTGGCCGACCTCGAGCGCTCGGTCGAGCTGCTCGTCGGCCGGCTCAGCCGCCGGCGATGACCGGATGAACTGACCGATGGATGGCACACCGGGTTCACCAGGCTCATCCGTCGGGGCTCGATGGACGCCGCCTCAGACGCCGTATATGCTGCTCGCGGTCTGACCAGAGAGGAGAGCGCCGTGCCACTGCCTGCCCCGATCGTCGCCCGCCTGCGCCGCCGCGCCGCCGTGGGGGCGCTGCTCGCGGCCGCGGCTCTGATGCTGCTCGCCGCCGTCGCCGGAACGGCCGCGGCTGCCACCGGGCCCTACGTCTCGCTCGGAGACTCCTACACCGCGGGCCCGCTGGTCCCCAATCCCACGGGAAATCCGATCCTGTGCGGGCGCTCGACCAACAACTACCCCTCTGATGTGACCAGGACAATCCATCCCTCGAGCTTTAACGACGCCAGCTGCAGCGGCGCCACGACGGCCGACATGACGCAACCGCAGAGCCTCGAGAACGGTCTGCAGACCAACCCGCCGCAGTTCAATGCGCTGAGCGCCAACGACGCCCTGGTGACGGTGGGGATCGGGGGCAACGACGCGGGGCTGATCTCCGTCGCTGAGAAGTGCGCCGAGCTCGACGCCTACTGGCCATTCGGGTCTCGCTGCAAGGACCACTACCAGTCCGGCGGCACCGACAGCAATGTCGCCGCGATCAATGCCACCGGCCCCAAGGTCGCGGCCACGATCCAGGGCATCCACGCGCGCGCCCCGCAGGCCCAGGTCCTGGTCGTCGGCTATCCCGACGGTCTGCCGCAGAATGGCTCCACCTGCTATCCGGTGGTTCCGTTGTCCTCCGGTGACGTCAGGTACTTCAACTCGCTCGAGCTGCTCCTGAACACGGTGATCCAGCAGGCCGCCGGCGCCAACAACGCCACCTACGTCGACACGTTCAGCTCGAGCATCGGCCACGACGCCTGCAAGGGCTCCAACGCCTGGGTCAACGGGATCATCCCCACCTCGCCCGCGTTCCCGTTGCATCCCAACCAGGCAGGCGAGCAGAACATGGCCAACCAGGTTCTGGCGGACCGCAGCCATGGCGCCTGACCTCACCGGACTGGCGATCGGCGGGGTACGGACCCTGAGGGCATTCGGCCAGCGGATCCCCGGCGCCGGCGGCATCCTCGCGCAGTCGCTGCAGGACTCG
Source organism: uncultured Solirubrobacterales bacterium (assembly GCA_963792735.1). GTDB lineage: Bacteria > Actinomycetota > Thermoleophilia > Solirubrobacterales > Solirubrobacteraceae > Palsa-465. Next base: position 928,354 of record CAWBXK010000004.1, read on the forward strand.
GTCAAAGCCAAGAACGTGCTGATCACCGGCGCGTCATCGGGCATCGGGCGCTCGACCGCGCTGAAGATCGGCGAAGCCAAGGGAACCGTGCTGCTGGTAGCGCGCACGCGGGACAAGCTCGAGGAAGTCGCCGCCGAAGTCGAGCAGCTCGGCGGGTGCGCGCACGTTCATCCATGCGACCTCTCGGATCCCGACGACGTCGATCGGATGGCAAAGGAGGCACTCGACGTCCACGGACAAGTCGATGTGCTGGTCAACAACGCCGGCAAGTCGATCCGCCGCTCGGTCAACCGTTCCTACGATCGCTTCCACGACTATCAGCGCACCATGCAGCTCAACTACTTCGCGCCGGTCAAGCTGATCCTCGATCTGCTGCCGGGGATGCGCGAGCGCGGCACGGGACACATCATCAACATCTCGACGATGGGGCTGCAGGTGAACACGCCCCGGTTCGCCGCCTACCTGGCCTCCAAGGCCGCGTTGGACGCGTTCTCTCGCTCGATCGGCCCGGAGATCATCGGTGACGGCGTGCACGTCACCACGGTCTACATGCCGCTGGTGCGCACGCCGATGATCGCGCCGACCAAGATCTACGACCGCTTCCCGACGCTCAGCCCCGAAGAGGCCGCCGACCTCATCTGCGAGGCGATCCGCAAGCGCCCCAAGCGTGTCACCACCACGCTCGGCAGCCTCGGACAGTTGACCTACGCAATCGCGCCCGGGGCCCAGGACCTGGTCGTCAATCGCGCGTATCAGCTCTTCCCCGAGGGCGGCGAGAAGCCCGAGGTGCCCGAGAAGCCCGACCGTCGCACCGAAGCGGAACGGCGCGCGTTCGCCCAGGCAACCCGCGGCGTCCACTGGTAGAGCGCCCGGCCCCTTAGCGCCCCCCGGAGACCAGCGCGCCGAACGCCTGCGCCCCGATGTTGCCACCGGACACGATCACTCCCACCCGCTGCCCCGAACAGCCAACGACGCCCGCCAGCAGCGCCGCCAGCGCACACGCCCCACTCGGCTCGGCCACCACCTTCATCCGCTCGAACATCACCCGCATGGCAGCCACGATCTGATCGTCGGTGACGGTCACCACCTCGTCCACCAGCGCCTGGATCACCGGCCAGGTCCGCTCTCCCGGCGCCGCCGTCTGCTGGCCGTCGGCGATCGTTCGCCCGACCTGCACCCGCTCCCGGCGCCCGCTCGCCAGCGAGCGCTTGACGTCGTCGCTGGCGACCGGCTCGACCCCCACCACTCGCGTGCCCGGCGAGAGCGCCTTGATCGCGGTCGCGCAGCCCGCCATCAGCCCGCCGCCGCCGACCGGCACGATCACCGCATCGAGCTCATCCCCGGCCTGCTGGATCAGCTCCAAAGCCACGGTGCCCGCCCCCGCCATCACCAGCGGGTCGTCGAACGGATGCACCAGCGCCAGCCCACGCTCCGCCGCCAGCTCGCGGACCAGTCGCTCGCGATCGTCCTGGTAGCGATCGAAGGTCAGCACCTCGGCACCGTAGCCCTCGGTCGCCGCGCGCTTCAATCCGGCCGCGTCGGCCGGCATCAGGATCACCGCGTGGGTCCCGCACAGACCAGCCGCCAGCGCCACCGCCTGGGCGTGGTTACCCGACGAGACGGCGCACACCCCTCGCGCCAGCGCATCCGCGCCCAGCGAGGAGATCGCGTTGTAGGCGCCGCGGAACTTGAACGCGCCACCGCGCTGGAACGCCTCGACCTTGAGGCTCACGCGCGCCCCCACGAGCGCGTCGATCGTCCGCGACCGCAGCACCGGCGTGCGGTGGGCCAACGCTTCGATCCGCGCCGCGGCGCGACGGATGTCGGCTAACTCAAGCGTCGGCGCCGCGGGCAGCAGCGCCTACACCGACGAGCCGGCGTCGTTCATCAGCCGCCCGACCGGAACCGCGGCGAGATGATCGGCCCGCAGCCCCAGGACCAGCTTGTCGAGCAACGGTTGCAGCTGTTTCGCACTGGTGATGGTGAACTCCACCACCTCACCCGGCCGCAGCTCCCCGATCGGGTCATCGCGGTCGTCCAGGCGCACCGCGCCCGCCACGAGCCGTCCGCCGGCGCCGTGGGCCACCAGCCACTGGCCGACGCTGGGTCCGCTCGAGGCGTACAGGAAGTGGTGGCGGTAACCCATCGCGGTGAGCAGCCGGTGAAGCTCACCGCGGGTCCCGAGCCAGCGGACCAGGCCGCCGGTGGGCAGCCGCGGCACAGCCTGGTCGCCGTTGCTGAGCACGCTGGTGACCGCGGGCGAGGACGCCTGACCGAGCGTGAACGAGGCGTGGATGCCGTAGGCCGCAAGCACGTTGGCGAGCTCCGGGACCTGAGCTCCGGGAGCGTCGATCAGGATGCCCACCTCGGGCCGGTCGGTCGTGACGGCGGTGACCGGCCGGATGTGCGCGAAGTGGGCCACCAGCGAGTAGGAGGCACCGGTGGTGAGCGTCCAGCTGGCCACCGCGACGGTGGCGGCGAGCGTGGTGGCGGCGCGAGCGGTCCGAACCCGCCACACCGGCAGGGTGCGGGCCCGGCGCTCGTCGTTGAGGATCAGGGACGCGGTGGAGGGCCGGCGCGCGAACGCTGGGTCGGGCTCCGGATGGTGCTCCAGGGCGTGGGTGATCGCCGGGCCGAGATCACTCTCGCGGCGGGCGACCTGAGCGAGCTTGAAGCGCTCCAGCGCGGCATTGGAGGCCCGGACGTGGCCGACGCCGAAGCCGTAGGAGACGACGGGGCAGCCGCGGATGATCGCCTCGAGCACGGTCAGGCCGGCGCTCGAGTGCACCAGCACATCGGCCGCCGCGAGCACGTCCCCCATGCGATCGGTGAAGCCCATGATCCGCAGCCGTGGCTCCCCGGTGAAGCGCTGGGCCACCTTGGCCCGCAGCTTGTCGTTGCGACCACATAGACACAGGACGGTGGCGTCCTCGAACTTCAGCGCGGCGGCGGTGGCACCGGCCAGGTCGCCCACCCCCCAGCCGCCGCCCGAGACGGCGATCACGCGGCCCTCGGCGGGCAGGCGCAGCGCCCGCCGCGCGTCGGCCCGGGAGCGAACGGCCAAAAATGCGGGCGCGGTCGGCGGCTTGGCCCAGCGTACGCTGCCGGGACCCGCGATCCGCTCCACCTCCTCGGCCGATTCGGGATGCGTGATGAAGTGCAGATCGATCCCCGGATGGGCCCAGAACTGAAGGCCGGCGAGATCGGTGATCGACGAGTAGCAGGGCACGGGCAACTTGCCCTTGCGCCGCAGTTCGCCCAGCACCGCCGTCACACCGGGATAGGTGGAGACGATCAGGTCCGGATCGTGCGCGCGGATCAGCCGCATCAGCCCACGGCGGCCCAGGGCCGTCAGCATCCGCCGCGCCAGCCAGCGCGTCGGCGCGAAGTACATGAACAACATGTACTGGAAGTCGAACAGCCACGGCAGGTACTGGAACATGAAGGCCGAGTTCTCACGCAGCGTCCGCGTCAGAATCGGACCCATCGCCGGCAGCCCGTTGACGATCGAGATCTGCGCGTCGGGGTCCTCGTCGCGGAACTCGCGGGCGACGGCTCGGGCGGGGAGGTCATGACCCTCGCCGATGTCGGCCGAGATGATCAGGATCTGGCGCGGCTTGGCCTCGGCGTCGGGTTCGCCGGCGGGAATCACCGCGGCGTCCTGCTCCTCCTTGGCCGCCTCTGCCTGCTCGTGGCGCCAGCCGATGTAACGGCGCACTCCCTCGGAGAACGGAGTCGCCGCGCTCCAGTCGAGCTCCTGCTGGGCCCGGGTGCTGGAGACGATCTTGCCGCCGAAGTCACCGGGCCGGGCCGGGGTGTGGACGATCTCGACATCGCCCATCTGGTCCTTGATCGTCTCGGCGATCTGCTTGATCGTGACGGTCTCATCGCTGGCGAGGTTGTAGACGCGGTTGACCGCCACGTCGCTCAGCCCGAGCGCGACCCCGTCGGCCAGATCCTCGACGTAGACGAAGCGCCGCGACTGGCTGCCGTCGCCGGCCAGCGTCAGCGGCTCTCCGGCCAGCGCCTTGTTGACGAACGCCGGCACCACCGCCGCCTCTCGCGCGCGGGGTCCGTAGGGAATGCCGAAGCGCAGGATCGTGTAGTCGATCCCGTAGAGCTCCTGATAGGCCTTGCAGTAAAGCTCGCCGGCCAGCTTGGTGCTGGTGTAGAGATGGCTGGGCGGCGGCAGCAACGTGTCCTCGTCGACCGCCTCGGGCTCGCAGTCTGAGTACACCCAGATCGTGCTGGCGTAGACGATCCGCTTGACGCCGGCGCGCCGCGCGGCTTCGAGCACCGCCACCGTGCCGCGGGCGTTGACCCGCTCAGCGTCCTCGGGCTCGGCGTGGACGTCGTTGACGTCGGCCACGGCGGCGAGGTGGGCGACCGCGTCGCAGCTGTGCAGAGCGCGCTCCAGCGCCTCCCGGTCGGTGATCGAGCCCAGCACCGTGTCGACCGGGTGAGCGGGGTCGGTATGCCAGGGCGACGGGCGGAGGTCGTAGATGACGGGCTCGTGGCCGCGCGCGCGGAGCTTGTCGACCACGTGCGAGCCGATGAACCCGGAGCCTCCTGTGACCAGAACTCTCATAACTAGACGATCGGCCGGTAATACAACGGGACGCAGGAATGGTTTCGCGCCACCCAGTCGCTGTTGGGCAGCTCCACGTCGTGACCCATGATCCGGTGGCACGGCTCGTCGTAGACCCGCCCGGTCGAGCGCTCCAGCCAGTCGAACACGATGTACTTGTAGAGCCCGGAGACCATGCCGTCGGGGAGCTGCAGGCGGCTCGGGTGGCGGGGGTCAAGCTCGGCGCGCGCGACGTCGTTCTTCCAGGCCACGATCTCGGGCAGCCGCTCGATCTGAACCAGCCCCAGGGCGGCGGTGAACTCGCTCATCCGGAAGTTGAGCCCGTGAACCTCGTGGCTGGGCTTGCCGTAGTTGCGGTAATCCCGCGCGTGTTGCACCACCTCGGGGCGGCCGGAGACGAGCACCCCGCCTTCCCCGGTGGAGATGGTCTTGGTCGCGTAGAGCGAATACACGCCGGCGTCGCCGTACGTCCCGGCCTTGCGACCGTTCCAGCTGGCGCCGGCTGCGTGGGCACAGTCCTCGATCAGGAAGATGTCGTGAGCGGCGCAGTAGTCAGCGATCTGTTGCGTGTCGAACGCGATGTGGCCGCCGATGTGGACCAGGAACGCAGCGCGCGGATGGTAGCGCTCGGCCTTGGCCTCGAAGTCGGAGAACGACATGCAGAGATCCTCGCGATTGCAGTCGACGAATTGGACGTTGGCGCCCGCGCGGACCGCCGCCAGCGGGGTCGCCATGAACGTGTTCGACGGACATAGCACCGTCTCCCCCTCCACGCCGGCAAAGTGCAGCGCGGCCAGCGCACCGCCCGCCCAGCTCGAGACCGCCACCGCGGGCGCCTCGTTCCACGCCTCCCAGGCCGTTTCGAAGCGCGCGACCATGTCAGCCTCCGACCAGCGCTCGGAGTCGAGCACCTGGTCGATCAGCCCGTGCAGCCGAGCACGATCGCGATGGTCGAAACCAATCGCAAACCGGGCGAAGTCAGGGACGCTCTGTTCGGAAGCGGAGGCTGAAGCTGTGGTCATGTTTGTGATTGCGCCAAAGCGCGCGGTCGACTCGCTGCTCGCCGGCCGGCGGCGTCGACACCTGCGCGCAGACTGTGATCGTGTCAGCCAGCGTGCGCTCTGGCAAGCCTGTCAGACAGGCAGGACGGTACCGACTTTAGCCTGCTCCAGCCTTGCCAGGATCAGCTCGAGCGCCGCCGCGGTGCGCCGGTGCGAGTGCTTGGCGCTGTAAAAGTCCGAGTCGTGCAGCAGGATCACATCTCCCGGCAACACTCCGTGGAGGGCGAGGGAGGCGATCCGCCGCGGCGTTGTCAGCTTGCGCCAATCCTTGCCCCAGCGCGACCATAACAGCGGCCGGCAGCCCAGCCTCCGCGCCGCGCGCAACCCCGCCGGGCTGTAGATCCCGTACGGAGGCCGGTGCCAGAGCGGAGCTGCGCCCGTGGCGTCCTCGATCGCCGCCGCACCGCGCCGCAGGTCATCGCGAAGTTGGGTCGCGGTCATGCGCAACTGCAGGCGGTGCCGGTACCCGTGCAGCGCCACGAGATGACCGGCGGCCATCACCTCGGCCACGAGCGCCGGCCGCTGCTGGACCTGCTCGCCGACGACGAAGAACGTCGCCCGCGCGCCCGCGCGCGCGAGAACGTCGAGCACCGCCGGTGTGCCCTCCGGGTGCGGTCCGTCGTCGAAGGTCAGGGCCACCCCGCGGCTCCCGGGCAGGGTTCGCGGGAGCCCCAGCCGTTGCGCGGCGGCAGGCCTGACCGGGGCGAGGACATGTCCGATCACACCGAGATCATGCCCCAGGCTGCGCTAGAAAGTGGACATGAGCGGCACCGAGCGCCCGCCCAGCCCCCTGAAACCTGACCTCGATCAGTGGCTGCCCGATCCCTCCCTGCGGGTGCATCACAGCCGCCAGAGCACTGCCTCGCCCGCCGCGCTGTGGGAGGCCGCGAGCTCGGTCGCCCTCGCCGACACGGGGCTGCTGGGCCGCCTGGTGCGCTGGCGGATCCCCGGCCTGGCCCGCGACACGACCTTCGACACGCTGTTTCGCGAGCCGCCGTTCGTCGTGCTGGCGGATGGTGAGCACGCCCTGGTGTCGGGGTTGGTGGGCCGGATCTGGACCCTGCGCCGCGACTACCCGGAGCTCGACTCACCCGAGGAGTTCTTGGAATGGTCGCAGCGCGGCACCGCGCGGGTGGTGCTGGCCAACTGGGTGCTCGAGGGAAGCGACGGTCGCTCCTCACTCGTCTCCGAGGGCCGAGTCGAGGCGCTGGGGAGCCAGGGGCGCGTGGGGTTGGCGGCGGTGCGGCCGATCGTGCGGGCGTTTCAGAACCTGGTCGGCAGTGAGGGCATCAGCGCCGCGGTCAGACGGGCCGAATCCAACGGCGGATGAGAGCTCGGCCGCCTGCGGGTCGAGCATGAGACTCTGGCCCGCGCTCATCACCTTGGCGGCTGGGGCGCTGGCCGGCTGTGGCTCGGGCTCGGCGGCGACCAGCGGTCGCGTCGCGACCTCAGCCGCCGCCACACCGGCCGCGGCCACGCACCGGCCGGGATCCGCTGCCCCGCCACCGGTCCACCTCGAGCTCGAGCTGCCGCTGGTCGGCCTATCCCCCGCGCCGGTGGTCAGCTACGCGACGACCGCGGCGCGGCCGATGATCCGCGGCGTGGTCCAGCCCGCCGGCGCGACCGTCTACATGCAGGGACCCGATGGCGGGCGGACCGCGGTCGACGCGCGCGGCGACGGATCGTTCACGTTCCCGGCGGCGCTGACACCGGGCGTGAACTCGTTTCACTTCACGGCGGCGAGACTCGGCGCGCGCAGCGCCAGCGCACAGCTCACCGTCACCTGGCGCGGGCGCGGCGCGGCCATCCGGTCGCGGCAGATGGCGGCCGATCCGGCCAAATACATGGCCCCCGCCAGCGCCGGCCTCAACCGCCGGCTCGCGCCGGTGCTCAACCTGCCGGCGATCACGGCGCCGGTCCGAAAGATCACCGTGACCTACTCGCTGAACACGATCAAGGCCGCCCCGCCACCCGCCGCCGGCGGCGACGGCCATTGGCTGGGAGGCTTCGAGCTGACCGAGTACTACCCCGCGCTGGAATCGTGGTTCACCGGCCGGCTGGTCCCCACGCCGGGGCTCCGCGGCCTGCACCGGATCGACTGGCTCTACTCCGCCCGGGGGCTGTCGATGGAAGGGGATGGAATCGGGCTCGACGGAAAGCCGTACCACATCGCCGGGCTGGGCAGTGGGGGCTGGCTGACCTCCGGCGGCGGCAGCGGCGCCCGCTTCGGTGTCGGCGCGGACGCGCCGTACTGGCGCACCGGTGGGTTCTGGCGGACCGCCGGCGGAACGCTCACCTTCCCACTGCAGAACGGGGGCTGGTCGGCAGGGGTCGGGGTCCGCTACGTGGCCCCGCCCGCCGGTATCTCATTCGCCTCGGGGCCATCGCGCCCGCTCTCGTTCCTGCGCAGCGTCGCCGTCGATCCCAGCCTGATCCCGTTCGGCAGCCACATCTTCATCCCCGCCTACCAGGCGGTCAACGGCGGCTGGTTCGAAGCCGACGACACCGGCGGCGCGATCATCGGCCGCCACATCGACGTGTACCGCCCGCCCCCGTCCAACCCCACCGACCAGGGCAACTTCGCCACCGGTCAGCAGGTCTACATCGTGCCGCCGGGCAGACCGCTGCCCTGAACCCCACGCGACCGCCGAGACTCGCGCACCGCGTGCCGTCTTGCCAACAATTTCGTGCCCCGATCCGGCGGCGCCTCTAACGTCAGCGCAATGACGGCGGATTTCCACGCCGAGGTCACGGTTCGCTACGTTCGCTACGCCAACGAGACCAGCGGCTGGGCGGTGCTCGACGCCGCCGGGGCGGATGGCACCCCCGTGGCCCTGGTCGGCCCACTGGTGCACCTCGAGGAGCGCGAGCGCGTGCGCGTCGTCGGCACCTGGGTCGACGACAGCCGCTACGGGCGCCAGGTCAAGGTCACCGAGGCCCAACCGCTGCCGCCCGACGATCCCGACGCCCTGATCGGCTACCTGCGCCGCGTCAAGCACGTCGGCGCCAAGCGGGCGGGTGATCTGGTCACGCGGTTCGGCGCGGGCGACGTGCTCGACGCGATCGACCGCGACCCACCCGGCGCGTTCGGCGAGGCTGGCCTGCGTGGCCGCCGTGCCGAGGAGGCGGCGGATTCGTGGCAGACGCTGCGGGTCACACGCCGGCTGCACCTGCTGCTCGCCCCGCACGGCCTGGCCTATCTGGCCGGGCGGATCCACGACCTGTACGGTGCCGGCGCCCACGCGATCCTGAGCGAGAACCCCTACGAGCTCACCAGCGTGTTCGGGGTCGGCTTCCTGATCGCCGACCGGATCGCCCGAGCGTCGGGTACCGGCGGCGCCGACGGCCGCCGCGAGCGCGCCGCGATCATGCACGTCCTGGCCGAGTCGGAGCGCAGCGGCAACGCCTGCCTGCCGCTCGACACGGTGCTGGCCAGCGCGCGGGAGCTGCTCGGATGCGAGCTCTCCGAGGACCGGGTGCAAGAGCTCGTCGGCTCCGGTCACGCCGTCCGCGAGCGCGACTGGATCTACCGGGCGGCCACGGCCGAGCTCGAGGCGGAGCTCGCCGCGCGGGTGGACGAGCTGGTCGCCGCCGAGCCGAGCGAGCGCCTGCGCGACGCCGGCGCCGCACCGGTCCCGGCCGGAGAGCTGACCGATGAACAGGCCACCGCGCTCCGGGCCGCGTTCGGCCACCGGCTGTCGGTGATCACCGGCGGGCCCGGTACGGGTAAGACCGCCTCCCTCAAGGCGATCGCCGCCGGCGCGGTCGGTCACGGCGCGCGCGTGCTGCTGGTCGCCCCCACCGGGCGCGCGGCCGTGCGGATGAGCGAGGCCAGCGGCGTGCGGGCGCGAACTGTCCACTCGGCGCTGGGCTGGATTCCGGGCGAGGGACCGACCCACGACGAGCACGATCCGCTCAACTGCGAGCTGCTGATCGTCGATGAGACCTCGATGGCCAACCTGGAGCTGCTGGTCACGCTCCTGCGCGCGGTCGGTGGACACACCCACGTGGTGCTGGTCGGGGACGCCGACCAGCTCGCGCCGGTCGGCGCCGGCAAGCCGTTCGCCGAGCTGGTCGCCTCACAGCTCGTGCCCACGACCCGGCTGACCCACATCTTCCGTCAGGCCGCGGGCAGCATGATCGTCCAGGGCGCGCACGCCATCCGCCGCGGGGAGGCGCCGCAATTCGCCGCCACCGAGGACATGCGACGGGACCTGTTCCTGATCGAGCGCTCCTCTGCGCGGTCGGCGCTGCAGGAGGTCGTCTCGCTGGTCTCGGAGCGCCTGCCGGCCCACTACGACCTTGACCCGGTGCGCGACATCCAGGTGTTCGCGCCCGTGTATCGCGGCGAGCTCGGCATCGACGCGCTCAATGGCGCGCTGCGCGAGGCGCTGAACCCGGACGGCCCACCGGTTCGCGGCGGCCGTCTGCGGATCGGCGACAAGCTGATGATGACCGGACGCAACCTGCACGAGCTGGGGCTGATGAACGGCACGCTGCTGCACCTGATCGACGAGCTGGAGGGCGCCGCCGGGACCGACGACGCGGCGCTGCTGCTCTCTGCCGACGGTCTGCCCATCCGGTTGCCGCCGGAGGAGTCCGACCGGCTGCGGCTGGCCTACGCCTGTTCGGTGCACCGGGGCCAGGGGATCGAGCTCCCGGTCGCGGTGATCGTCGCGCATCCCGCCGCCGGCGCCTTCTTCTTACGCCGTGAGATGCTCTACACCGCGGTCACCCGCGCCCAGATCGCGACCGTGATCGTGGGTACGCGCGCGGTCGTGGCCCGGGCCGCTCGGACCCCCGACACCGCGCGGCGCCACGGCCGGCTCGCCGAGCGCCTGGAGGCGCTGGCGAGCTCGACCACGAGCATCTGATCCGGCCGGCGGCCGCCCCCACGGGGCCGCCGGCGCCCCGCCGGGGTCAGCGTTGCAACGGCGAGATATGGAACGTCTGCGGGCCGGTCACCACGGCTCGCGGCTTCGGTAGCGGCGCCGGCGTGGCCTGCGCCGGCGCGGCGCCGAAGTTGAACATGTCGAACATGTCTCCGATCGCCGGCCGGTCGGAGGGAACGTACGGATCGCTCGAGCTGGCCACCGGATTGGGCAGCCGATCCTCGCTGCGCGACGACAACGGCCCCAGGCCCCAATTGCGCTCGATGAACTTCAGCACCGACGCGTGGTCGGTGTATTCATGACTGATGTAGTCGGGCTTGGAGTAGGGCGAGATCGCGATCATCGGGACCCGAGGCCCATCGCCGAAGAACGAGATCGGCTGGATGTAGCCCGAGTCGTAGTAGCCGCCGCCCTCGTCGAAGGTGACGAAGATCGCGGTGTTCTTCCACAGCGAGGGGTTGTTCTGGACCTCGTTGACCGCATGCGTCACGAACGCCTCGAACGCCGCCAGCGTCGAGTAGCCGGGATGTCCGTCGTCGTCGCCCGGCTTCAGGAACGACACCGCCGGGAGGGTCCCGGCGTTGGCCTGGGCATCGAAGTCCGACAGATCGTGCTGGATGTTGGCCCGCAGCGCGGGATTGGTCATGATCGAGCTCGAGTACTGCATCGGATCGCAGATCCCGCAGTAATTCGGCCCGGGCTTGCCGTGGTTGTATCCCTCGCCGAAATAGCCCCAGCTGATGCCGTTGGCCGAGAGCTCATCGCCGATCGTCGGCAGCGAGTGCTGCGGCGGGACGGTGAACGTGGACGTGTTGAGCGTCCCGTTGACGTTGTAGCCGGGGTTGTAGTTGTTGAGCAGGTAGTAGTGCCCGGGGGCGCAGTTACCGCCGTTGAACGTCTCGTACGGAAGCGTCGCGAGGTAACCGAAGATGGTCGACACGCCGGGCGCGGAATGATCGGAGCAGTTGGAGTAACTGCCACCGTTGGTGGTTCCGGACTTGCCGTAGCCGTCCTGGGTGTACCAGTTGTTGGTGGCGGGCTGTGGATTGGGATTCTCGATCTCCCCCGCGGGTGGGCGGGTCGCGGCTCCGCTGGCGTTCTGGTAGAACGCCGCGTCACCGGTCCCCAGCGCGATGTGGTTGGCCCCGGTGCCACCCATCACGGCCTGGTGATAGTTGTCAGACAGCGCGTAGCGACGCGCGAGGAATTTCAGCACCGGAGCGTCGCCCTGGGCCATGTTGTAATAGCCCATGTCAAGCGCGCCCTGGTTCGTCGACTCCGAGTTGAACGGGCTGGGCCGCTTGGCGCCGTTACTGTCGCCGGCGGTTTCGTGGACCCAGGTCCACAGGTCGTTGCGCCCCCCCGCCACCTCCTGCCACATCTGATAGAAGCGGTGGATCGGGTCACCCACGAACGCGCCCTCGAACTCGCAGGTGCCGTTGGACGCGTATTGACTGTGCGAGTCGTAATAGGGGACGTACTTGGTGATCGGGTACGGGCCGTTTTGCAAGATCCCAAACCGGGAGTCCACCGTGCCGCCGGGCTGGCCGTCGCAGGCGCTCGGGACGTAGGTCGTATTCGGCCGCGGCAGTGTCGAATAGAAACCGGTGCGAGTGGGATTCAGCTGGTAGACCTTGGTGTCCACCGCGTGGTGCTGCTTCGCGATCGCCGCGTTGGGCCCCAGGCCGCCTGACGCCGTCACGATGCCCTCCGACAGGAGGTTCTGGATCGTCTGGCCGGACGGCGGCTGGTAGGTGCCGAAGACGTTGTCGAAGGTGTGGTTCTCGCCGATGATCACGATCACGTGCTTGATCGGTGACGCGGTGCTCGTCGCCGCCGCGGAGACCGGCACCGTCGGCGGCGCGCCGCTGTCGGCGCTGGCGCCGGTGCTGGCGGTCAGCGCCACCGCTGCCCCGACTGCCAGCGCGGGCATCAGGATCATGCGCCTGCGGCGCCGTGCAAAAGCAAACATCCCCGCTCCTTTTGTTGAGCTTGGCTGACCGGCCCGCGGGCATGCTATGCCACGGTCGCCGGCTGGTGTTGCGCAATCGTGAAAAGCGTCAGCCTCCGTCCGGATCGCAGGGAATGGTCCCCGGGTCGACGCGGACAGCGCCGCCGAGCGCCAGAATCCCGTCGAGATGCCCGAGTCGATCGAGTCACAGATTCACGTCGGAAGACGCACGGTTGAGATCACGCATCCGGACAAGCCGCTGTTCACGGACCCGGTGATCACCAAGCTCGAGCTCGCGCGCCATTACGAGCACGTCGCCGAGGCGATGCTCCCGCACGTGAAGGGGCGTCCACTGGCGCTGCAGGCGTTCCCGCGGGGCATCGACCATCACGGCTTCTTCATGAAGGCGGTGCCCAAGCACTTCCCGAGCTGGATCGAGACAGCAAGCGTCGACAAGCGCGGTGGCACGCTGACCCAGGTGATCGCCGCAAACGCGGCGACGCTCGTCTACCTCGCCGCCCAGAACGTGGTCACCCCTCATGTGTGGCTATCGCGGATCGACCGTCCCCGCGAGCCCGACCGCCTGATCTTGGACTTCGACCCCGCTGACGGAGTCGGCTTTGCCGAGGTCCGAGCGGCGGCGCGTGACGCCGGCGACCGGCTGCGCGCGGCCGGGCTCGTTCCTTACGCGATGACCACCGGCTCACGCGGGGTGCACGTGGTCTCCCCGCTGCGGCGAGGTCCGTCGTTCTCGGCCGTGCACGGTTTCGCCCGCAAGCTCGCCGAGCAGATGGTGCAGGATGACCGTGAGCACCTCACCCTGGAATGGCACCGGGCCGAGCGCGGGGAGCGCATCTACGTCGACGTCAACCGGATCAACTACGCCCAGCACGCCGTCGCGCCCTACGCGGTGCGACCGCGGCCGCGAGCGCCGGTGGCAATGCCGATCGAATGGGAAGAGCTCTCAGACCGTCACCTGCAGCCCGACCGCTGGACGGTCCGCGATGCGGCCGACCGTCTGCGTGCGCAGGGCGACGCATGGCGGGAGCTCAACCGGCATGCCCGCAAGCTGCCCACCGATGCCGATTAGAGGTGCGCCTCGACGGCCGGCACCGGCGCACTCTCGTCGACCAGGTGCGCGGCGCTGATGCGGTGGTAACCATCGGCGATGATCAGCGGGCCGTCCTCGCGCTCCACGAGCAGCACAGGCGACAGCGACGTGCCGGCCCTGACCTGGGCCAGCTTCGACGCCACGCCTTCGTTGTCTGCCGCGAGCCCTGGCACGCCGGCGGCGCGCAGGATGTCCTTGGCCTTCCACGGATGAGTGTGCTTGGCTTCGCGCAGCTGCCGGAGGGCACGCTCCACGTGCTTGGGGCTCAACACCAGCCGTAGGTAGTCCTCGGCGGCGGCGTAATCGTGGTGCGCGGGCATCACGAGCCACTTGACCGCGGATCGAGCTGTCATGGCCGGGAAGATAGTTCGGGGGCCGGCGCGCCGCTCAGAATCGCCGCCCCGTTAGCCCTGGTCCGCGCGCCCGCGAACCGACCGCGGCGGGCCCGCCCGCCGGCGCCTGACGACGCGCTCGGCCACGAGCGAGCCGATCAGCGCCCCGCCGACGGGAATCGCCAGCAGCGCGACTATGCCCAGTCCGGCGGTCACGCTGAGGGTCAGGATCGCGAGCACCAGCGCCACGACTGAGTCCTCCAGCAGATCGCGGCGCCGGCGCGCGAAATGCCGCTGGCGGCGCCGGCGCTCGATCGCGGCGGCCCGTCGTCCGGCGCCAGCGCGGCGCGGGTCCGCCATGGGCCTTGCGTCGTGGGCCGCGAATCGTGCGCGCGGCTGCGCTTTGCCTGCAGCCATGATCGATCCCCGCAAGCTTCTCCGTCGGCGGGGCGATCGCCTGCCGGTTGAAGTGAGATTTCTCTCAGTCGGACGCTGGCCGGAAGGGATCTGACCCCGCCGGCGCGAAGTCCAGTGGCGCTGACGCCTGTCTCGCGTGACGACCGTCCTGCGCGCCGAATGCATGCCGACACCGCCACCCGCCGCGGGCCCCGCCGCCGAGCCCTGCCACCGCGCCTGAGCGCCCGGCGTCGCCTGAGGCGAGTGCTGACGTTCACACTTGCTCTGTGTCTGGTCCCGATCGCCGTCTCCTACGGCACGACCATGGCCTCGCCCTCTAACTCGACCCTCATGATCCGCTCGTTCGAGTGGCTGCGTGATCACGGCGCGGCCCAGATCGCCTCGCAGATCGAGAGCATCTACTACTCGCTCAACGCGCCGTCCACCGGGGGCCCGGCCCTGCACAAGCTGCCCCTGAAGGCCCGCGCCGAGGCGGTGGTGCACCCTCAGAACGTCGCTCCCCTGATCCAGCCCGCGCTCCCGGCGGAGGGCGCGTGGGTGCCGACCGAGACCTGGAGCGGCAACAGCCCGCCGGTCCAGGTCGCGCAGTTCCGCAGCGATCCCAACTATCCGCAAATGGTCGCCGGCGTGGCGTGGATCGACACCCGGCGCACCACGATCACGCTGAACCCCGGCCGGCTCGAGCCGTCCGTATCGCTGCCGCGAGGCGCCATGGAGGTGGCGCCCGGGCTGCGTTCGCGCCTGCTGGCCACGTTCAACAGCGGCTTCAAGCTGCAGGACTCCCGCGGCGGCTTCGCCCTCGGCGGCAGCACCTACGCCCCGATGCAGCCCGGCATGGCGACGTTCATGCGCTACAGCGACGGACGGGTCGACATCCAGTCGTGGCAGGGCGGCCCCAGCGTCCCGGCCGGCGTCGACTTTGCCCGCCAGAACCTGCCCCTGATCGTCGAAGGCGGCCGACCCAACCCGAACCTGAGCGACGGGCCGGCGTGGGGACTGACGCTGGGCAACGCCGTCCGGGTGTGGCGCTCGGGGGTCGGCGTCGACGCTCGCGGCAACCTCATCTACGCCGCCGCCAACGACCAGACGGTGGGGTCGCTGGCCGAGATACTGATCCACGCCGGAGCCATCCGAGCCATGCAGCTCGACATCAACTCCTACTGGGTGACCTTCAATTCCTACGCCCAGCCCAACGCCGGGCAGCCCAGTCCCCTCCTGCCCACGATGACCCGCCCCGCGACTCGCTACCTGTCGCCCGACGATCGGGATTTCTTCGCCGTATACCTGCGCTAGGGCGTAAGATCGCCGCTCGTGTCCAGCCCGGCTCGCCGCGCCGCCATCGCCGATGATCTCGATTGAGCAGGCTCGTGCTCTCGCGCTGGCCCTCCCGGAGACGGTCGAACAGGATCATCACGGCCGGCCATCGTTTCGCGTCGGCGGCAGGATCTTCGCGACGCTGTGGGACGAACGTCATCTGAACGTGATGGTCGACGAGCCCGGGATCCTCACCGCGGTTCAGGCGCATCCGCCGGCCTGCGAGGAGTTCTGGTGGGGCAAGCGTCTGCGCGCACTCAGCGTGAACCTGTCCCGCTGCAATGAGACCCTGGCCGCGGAGCTGCTGGCGGACGCGTGGGAGCACAAGGCGCCCGCCCGGCTGCGCCGGCGTGTTGCTCATCGGTGAGCTCCAGACGGGCGTCGCGCCCCGCTGGCGACAGCACTTACGTTCGGTTATCTCGGGAAACCGGTGCAATTGCGCTTGTCCCCCTAAGCTTCCTAGCCGCATGCCGATGTGATGGCTTGCTGGCCGGGACGGGACCTGAGGGGACAGCACCGGCGTCAGCGCACAGTCTGGTCCCCGAACACAGGACGGTCCATGCCCGCATCGATCCGCCGTTTGCTTCGCACCCTCTCCACAGTGGGCGCGCTGTGTGCCGTTGCCGCCGCGGCTCCCGCCGCCCAGGCTGACCTCCTCCAAGTCCCGGCTGACCTCCTCCGAGTCCCAGCTGACCGCCTCGGAGTCCCGGCCTGCAGCCACTCCGGCCTGAGCCGGCCGTTTGCGTCCTGGGGCGACCAGTCCTCCTACGCACTCGTGCCCGGCGGAGATTTCGAGCGCAACGCCTGGGACCTGCGCGCCGGCGCCCGCCAAGTGATCGGGAGCGAGCCGTTCGCGGCGACCGGCCGGCTCGGCCTGCGCTCCCTTTCGTTGCCGGTCGGCGCTTCGGCGCAATCGCCGAGGACCTGTGTCGACGCCGCCTACCCGACGATGCGGGTGTTCATCGCGGGCACTGGGCTGGTGCTGGTCCAGCTCGTCGATGGCGGCGTGACACTCCCGGTTGGCGTGATCGCCGGCGACGGTGCATGGGGTCCGTCGGCCGTGATGATCACCGGTGCGGCTGTGCCGGGCACGCTTTCGGGTGGGACCGCTCAGGTGTCGCTCCGATTCACCGCGCTGACCGGCACTCCCCGCATCGACGACGTGTTCATCGATCCCTGGAACCGCGGCTGAACGATGCCGACAGGGCTCTGGGAACTTCGGGGCATAGTGCCCGGGACGCGCCGCTGAATTCAGACGACCGCCGTAACGGTCCCCGATCGATGCATCTGGACACATACGAAACTCCGGCGGCCGAGAGTCTGCTGAGATCAGCACAGGAGCGTCATGCCAAGGGCGGCCTGGCCCGCCACGTGCTGGTGACCGAAGTCACGGCCGCGACGGTGTTCCTCATCAGCGCGTGCCTGGTGGCGGTGCTGAGCGACTGGACCCGGCCATTCTCGATCGCCGTGCTCGCGCTCACGGCGACGACGTATCTGGTCGCGGCGCGGGTCCGGTTCCCGGTCGGCAGCGCCTGGACGGCCCCGACTCAGCTGGTCTTCGTGCCGATGCTGTTCATGCTGCCGATGCCGCTCGTGCCGCTGATCGTGGCGGGCTGCTCGGTGCTCGGTCTCGGCCCCGAGATGCTGCGCGGACGCGCGTCGGCGACGCGCGTCGCCGCGCGCATCGGCGACAGCTTCTACTCGCTGGGTCCGGTCCTGGTGCTGGTTGTGGCCGGCCGGCAAGCGTTCGCCTGGACGGACCTTCCGCTGCTGGGTCTCGCGTTCACCGCCCAGCTCCTGCTCGATGGCACGACGGGACTCACGCGGACCTGGTTTGCCGAGCGCATCAGTCCTTCCGAGCAACCGCAGATGGCCTGGTTGTATCTGACCGACGGTTGCTTCTCCTGCGCCGGTGTCGCGATCACCGCTTCGGCCGTGGCCCACCCCGGGCTGCTGCTGCTCACGCTTCCGCTGATCGGACTGCTGTCGCTGTTCGCCCACGAGCGAAAGGAGCGACTGGGCGGCACGCTGGCGCTCAGCTCCGCCTACCGCGGCGCAGCGCAGCTCCTGGGCGACGTGATCGAGGCGGTCGACCATTACACCGGCGTGCACACCCGCCAGGTGGTCGAGCTGTCGGTTGACGTGACCGTGGAATTGCGTCTCGACCCCACCCGCCGACGCGACGTCGAGTTCGCCGCCATGCTGCACGACGTCGGCAAGATCCGCGTCCCCGCAGAGATCATCAACAAGCCGGGGAAGCTCAACGATTCGGAGTGGGAGATCATGCGCCGTCACACGATCGAGGGCGAGTCGATGCTCCGGCAGGTCGGCGGCACTCTGGCCGGGGTCGGGCGCCTGGTCCGTGCTTCCCATGAGCGCTACGACGGCAACGGCTACCCGGACGGCCTGGCCGGGAGCTCGATCCCGATCGAGTCGCGAATCGTCTGTGTGTGCGACGCGTTCAACGCGATGACCACCGATCGTCCGTACCGCCCCGCTCGGCGCGTCCCCGAGGCGCTGGAGGAGCTCCGCCGCTGCGCCGGCAGCCAGTTCGACCCTGAGGTCGTCGCGGCTGTCGACCGGATCCTCGCGGGACGCTTCCGATCAGATCCGCAGCCCGCCCGCGCGGATCCGCTGGAGCACGGCCTCCGCCCGCCGAGCTCGCGGCCCAGAGCCCTGGTGTAGACCGGCCGTCAGCGCGACGGGGAGGCAACCGCGACCGGTGCCACCACCACGTCCGCATTGGCGCTCAGGCGCCCCGCCGCCAGCCGGTCGGTTATCGCCCACGCGGCGTAGGAAAGCGACCCGGCGGTGCCCGTCACCGCCAGCAGCACCCCCGCTGCGGCCGTCGCGGCGACACCGTTGCTGCCGAGGATCAGCACCGCGGCGGCGGGCCCGATGCTGGGGCCGATCGGGAGCTGTCCGAGCGTGAACATCGCGATCAGCAGAGCCATCGCGTCGAAAATCGAGACGTTGACGCCGATCGCGTGCAGCATCAGCCAGTTGCGCGCGACCTGGGCGCTGACCGCCAGCAACACGAACCCGATCATTCGACCGCGACCGCGACCGCGCACCACGGCCAACCCGGTCCACAGCCCGGTTTGACGGTTCTCCGAGGTCCGGCGCAGCACCGCCACCGCGACCGCCACGATGAGGACGGCGATGGCCGGCACCCACCACGGAACCCCGAGCGGCGCCACCAGCGTGAACGAGAAGATCGCCGCCAGCGCGACCTCGACGGTGATGATCGGAACCTCGGCCGCCAGCAGGGCGGGCACGCGCGGCGCCCGCTGCGGCGCCACCCGGCGCAGCGAAGCGATGCGCGCCGCCATCCCGACCGAGCCGTTGAGCACGCTGGCGAGGTAACCGACGCCCGCGGCCCGGAATAGCAGGCGTCGGCCGACCGTGCCACCCGCAGCGCGGACGCAGATGTTCCACGCCTCGCTGCGGGCCAGAAGCGCGAGGACCTGAAGCGCGGCGGCCAGCAGCATCAACGAGATCGGAGCGGTGTGCAGGGCGGCGACGAACTGCGCGCGGCGGCCGGCCAGCACCAGCCCGAGTCCCCCCAGCACGACTACAGCGCCGACCAGGCTCAACGCGGCGCGTCGCCGGAATGACCAGCGGCAATAGGGTGATTCGCCGGCCTCAATGCAGCCGGCGGTACGGGGATCAAGCTCGAGCGGCAAACGGACTCCGCGCGTTAGCGGTTTCCGGAGAATCAGTTTGGCGCCCGCCACTCAGACGTGGCAACGGCACTCGAAGGCGCTCGCGTCAGGCTGGTGCTCCCTGCCGTAAGCCTACCAGCGCCTGCGCCGGCGGCCGCGGCTACTGGCCTTCCAGCTTGAAACCGATCTTCATCTCGACCTGGAAGTGCGCGATCTCGTCGCCTTCGACGTGCCCGCGAATGCTGACCACCTCCACCCAATCGATGCCGCGCAGGGTGGCAGCGGCGCGCTTGACGCCTGATTTCATCGCCTCGGCGACGCTGTCGGGCGAGGTCCCGGCGATTTCAACGATCTTGTAGGTGGCAGAGTCGGTCATCGTTGGCTCCTGTTCGGTTGGGTCACAACCGCACCCTTTCAGATCTGGGGAGCGCTCGCGGGGGCAACGCCGCCGGCGGCGTTCACAGCTAGTTGCGCTGCGCCTCCAGGTAGGCCACCTTCTCGGAGGCCACATCGATCCGGCCGTCGCTGACCGTGAACGTGACCCAGCGGCCGCCGGCGCGATCGATCGTCGCCCTGATCTCCTCGACCGAGCCGTCGACGATGAACTCCTTGCCAGATATCAGTCCCACCTTGGTGCTCGCCATTTGGTCTCCTTGATGCCGCGCGCTAAGCCGCGCGGCGGCCCTTTTTCGCTTCGAGCACCCGGGCCAGACGCGCGCGGCGCCGCTCGCCGTCGGCCTCCAGCACCGCCAGGCGCTCTTTGTTGTATCTACGCTGGGCGGCGCCGACGTCGGGCGGCATCACGTCGTACACGTCCCGGACCGGAGGTTCTTCATCGCGGGGCACCACGGACAGTATGGTGCCCGCTGCGGTCATCGCGCACGCAGCGATTGAGTTATCGCGTGCTCAGGTCGCCGGTTCGGGCCGGCTCTCGTCCCGCCCTGCGCGATCGGCCCGGAATCCGACCGGGCCGATCGTGATCACGATGGTGGCGCAAGCGCCCACGAGCGGGGTCGGCGTCGGGCAGCGGCAGTCCGCCCCGCGGAACGTCGGGCGGTTGGTCGGGCTCTGGCGGCTCGTCGCCCCCGCCGCCTTCCGGGCCGGACGACGACCCCGGCGGAGAAGCTTGATCGCGGAACAGGATTCCAGCGAGCAGGATGATGATCGGCATCAGCAGGAACGGCAGCATGCCGAGACCCAGGACGACGACCAGCGCCGGCAGCAGCGAGACCAGCACGAGCATGCCGATCGCCCCGGGGGTGACGTTCTCACCTCGGCCAGACACGGCAACAAATCCTACGCCGCCAGGCTGGTACTGCGCCGGTCAGTCGATCGTAAGGCGTTCGTCGCCGAGGACGATCTGATCCCCGGGGTGCAGCTGACAGCGGCCGACGAGAACGTCATTGACCTTCGTGCCGTTGGTGGACTCGAGGTCCTGAATCACCCACCCTCCGTCGCGGAACAGCAGCCGAGCGTGCCGTCGGGAGACGCTGAGATCGGACAGGACCACGTCGCAGCTTCCGTGCCGGCCCAGGAACAGCTCCTCCTCCTCGCCGTTCCAATCCAACGCCAGCAGTCGGCAGCAGCGATTAGGCGTTCGGGCCGCGAGCTGCTGGATGGTGCGTACGGTCGCCACGAGCGTGTCGGCAATCCCGGTGTACCAGGGCCGCCGCGGAACGCGGCGCGTGAGGTCCCCGACCAGCCCGGTCGGGTCGATCAACTGGCTTTTGAACAGCACATCGAGCCGGTGTACGAGCGTGCTTTCGCTCAGCAGGCCGTCGGCGTAGGCCGTGTTCAGGGCCCGGGCCAGCTGCTGCCGTAACGTCCCTGGCTGGAGCACGCCGTTGAGTGTCCCGCAAACACCCGCAGGTGTCCATCGGTTCGGCGTTGCCGACCCGACTCGTGTCGTCCGGATCATCTCCCGGCTGAATATCGGCGGCCCGGCCATCCAGGCCATCGCGCTGACCAGGGAGCTCGATTCACGCGGGTATCGGACGACGCTCGTCCGTGGCCGGGAGGAACCTGACGAGGGCAGCATGGACCCGCTGGCCGACGCCCTCGGAGTGCAGCCGGTGCTGGTCCCGTGGCTGCGGCGAAATCCCGGCGGGCACGACCTGCTGGCGTTGGTGGCGCTGATCCGGATCCTGCGCCGGGAGCGGCCCCAGATAGTGCACACGCACGCGGCGAAGGGCGGGACGATCGGCCGCGCCGCGGCGCTGATCGCGTGCCGGGGCCGGTCCCGGCGCTGCGTTCTGGTCCACACCTATCACGGGCATTCACTGAGCGGCTATTTCTCTGCCCGGACGAACGCCATCTTTCTGCGCGTTGAGCGCCTGCTCGGTCGCTACACCACCCTGCTGATCGCCGTGAGCGAGGAGGTACGTGACGAGCTGATCGCGCTGGGCGTCGCCTCGGCGGAGAAATTCGTCGTCGTGGCGCTCGGATTTGATCTCTCCCCCTTCACCGTCGCCGGCGAGGAGCGGCGGCGCCGGCGCCAGGCTCTGCGGGCCGAGCTCGGGATTCCCGAGGACGCGCGCGTCGTCACGCTCGTCGCCCGGCTCGTGCCGATCAAGCGAGTCGATCGCTTCCTGCGCGTGGCCACCCGGCTTCCGGAGGATCCAGCGTTGCGGTTTCTCATCGTCGGCGACGGCGAGCTGCGGGCTCAGCTGATGTCCTGCGCTCCGGCCCGCGCGCTGGGCGACCGCGTGCTGTGGGCGGGCTTTCGACATGACATGCCCGCGGTCTGCTTCGCCAGCGACGTGATCGTTCTCACGTCCGACAACGAGGGAACGCCGGTGAGCCTGATCGAGGCGCAGGCCGCGGGGACGCCGGTGGTCAGCACGAGGGTGGGTGGCGTGCCGAGCGTCCTGCGGGGGAGCCGTACCGGATTCGCCGTCGATCCCGACGACGAACAGGGTTTCGCCGATGCCGTCTCGCACGTGCTGGCTGACCCTGCGATGGCAGAGCAGGCCGCCGCCGCAGGTACACAGTCGGCCGACGCGTTTTCACTCGCAGCGCTGGTGCGGCGCATCGACGGCCTCTACCGGCGGCTGCTGACCTGACGCCCAGCGCCCGTACGATGGATTGATGACGCGACCCCTGGAGCGGCTTGCCCAGTCTGTGCCGCGACCGGCCGTCAACCGGATGAAACACGGCCTCGGTCTCGCCCTGGCGCCCAACCTCAGCGCGCTCGGACACCTGTGGGGAACCGACAAGGCCCCCGGACAACATGGCTACACGCGACACTACGCCCGCCACCTGCGCGGCCGCAGACACTCGGTTCAGTGCGTTCTGGAGATCGGTATCGGCGACGAGCGCGATCCACTGGCGGGAGGGAACTCGCTGCGGATGTGGCGAAACTACTTCCCGCGGGCCACCATCTACGGTGTCGATCTCTACGACAAGTGGTTTGACGAAGAGGCGCGTATCGTCACGCTGAAGGCCGATCAGTCTGACGGCGATGCACTGCGCAACGCCGTCACCGGATGCCCTGCGTTTGACCTCGTGGTCGATGACGGAAGTCACATCGGATCACACATCATCACTACGTTCGACGTGCTGTTTCCGCTCGTCAAGCCCGGCGGCTATTACGCCATCGAGGACCTGGAGACGGCGTACCTGCCCACGTACGGTGGCGGACCACCGGGCACACCCGGCACGGCCGCGGCGCTGACCAAGGCACTGCTCGACGATGTCAATGTGGGACCGCGGCCAATCGCCGCGATCCATGCCTACGCCGGTCTCGTGTTGATTGAAAAGGACGCTCTCCGGGCTCGCGCCAGATGAGAGCCTCCGCTGCTTCCCACGGCGGGCAACCTATTCGCTGCGCACTGCTCACCAACTTCCGTAACGACTGGGCCGCGTCGGTCACGCTGGCGTGCGACGGCCTGGAATTCGTCACCCTGAGTGCCACCAGCCTCGGGCTGCCCGATGTTCCGAATCCCTTTGGCCTGGCCGAGGTCGGCCGCGCCGACGTCGTGGTGCTGACCAGCTACTGGCATCGCTGGTTGACAGTGACCCATCCAGACCGCGTGCAGGCCACGATGGGGACGCTGGAGCGCAGCGCCGAGACGATCGTCGGATTGGACGGCACTGACTATTTCGAGCTCGGGTTCGACCCGGGCGCGCTGGAGCAGGTCGCGACGGTGATCAAATTCCAAGGCGTCTTCCGGGACCGGGACCTCTACAACTACGACGTGGGTCCGTGGCATCCGGGCGCGATCTGGTCACAGAAAACGCGCCCCAAGCATCGGCGGTACCGCGACCGCGACCTGGAGAAGATCCGGCTGTCGGTGCCCTGCATGATCCTCGATCTTCCCGGCCTGCTGCGCAGTGCACGCAGATATGAGACCGGCGCCGCGAGCACGAACGGCCACGACATGTCACCCACCCAGCGACGGATCCGCAACGTCGCTGAGGAGGTGTTCTCAGCCGCGCTCGAGGCCGCGCCGGTGCAAGCCCGGCGCCTTGACGTGCAGTGCCTCGCCACGCTCACGCACGTTCAACGGCTCGAGGCCATGCGACGCCTCGATGGGCTATCGGGCACCCGCGGAATCGACCGGATCCCGCTGACCGTGGCCGGCACGGCGGACCACGAGGCCGGGCCTGACGCCGACGAAGCGCGCCGTGTGCTCGTCGCCGAGGCGACCCGGTACTGGCACCCGAGGTTGAGCAAGGCCGGCTACGCCCGAGATACATGCCGACATCGCGTCGTCGTGGCGCCCACCGGCTACGGGGAGCTTGGGCAACGCCACGGCTGGGCGCTGCGCGGCGGCGCGGCACTGGTCTGCCAGGATCTCAGCCACGTCGAGATGATGTTCCCGCTGCGCCCCGGCGAGAATGTCGTTTTCTGCCGGCATGATCTGACCGACCTGAGATCACGGGTCCAGTCGTTGCTCGACGATGAGCCCAGGCGCCGGCGCATCGCCCGCGAAGGTCGGCGGTCTTTCACGGCTTGGGCGGCCCGGTGGCAGTCGCATCTCGAAACCGGCATCGTGGCCCATATCCGTGAGACGCTGAATGGGACCGTCTAGCCGCGCCGTGCCGGCTCTCCGCCGCCTGGTCCACCGGGCGATCGAGGGGGCGGTAGAGGGGTTCAATCGAAATCGGTGGACCGGCGAGGTGCTTGAGCTGATGCCGCGCAGCGCGGGCTCGGTCTACAAGCACGACGGGCTGCGCACCGCCCACAACCACACGTTTCTCGACAACCCCGATTTCCAGCGCGCGTACCGTCGCGCCGTGCGGGCCGCGGGGTGGGACTATGAGATCCACTGGCGGGTCGAGGTCATTCTGTGGGCTGCCCGCACCGCCCAGCCGACCCCCGGAGCGTATGTCGAGTGCGGGACCGGTCGTGGCTTCATGGCTTCCGCGATCTGCGAATCCCTCGGCTGGGATGACCGGCCGTTCTACCTGTTCGACACGTTTGAGCCGGGGTCGGTGAGGCCCGGCTGCGATCAACGTGGTGCCGCGCCGTCGCCGTACTACGCCGACGACCCGCAGGGGGTCCGGGAGAACTTCCGGGAGTGGCCCGGAGCCCGGCTGATCGTCGGGACGATCCCGGACAGCCTCAGCCAGGTCGACCCTGGTCCCGTCGCGTTCCTCCACATCGACCTGAACGACCCGGCTCCGGAGGCGGCCGCGCTTCGGCATTTCTGGCCCAGCCTCAGCCCGGGAGCGATCGTGGTCCTCGACGACTATGCGTATCAGGGCTTCGACGCCTCGCAGCGGTCCGCCGACCGCGTGGCCGCCGATCTGGGGGTCTCGATTCTCCCGCTTCCGACCGGACAGGGACTGACCATCAAGCCTTGCGCTGCCTCCGCCGCCTGACCGACAGCGGTCGGTCCCGGGTGACATCAGCGCATTCGCAGCCGAACCCTCCACAGAATCCGCAGCCGATCAAGCTCGGGCCCCGCGGTGCCGATAGTGCACGGGAACGAGCGTTCCCGTGAGCTTTAGGATGATTTCCTTCTCAAGAATTCAATTTTTGCGTCGCTCTAGATCTCTGGTGGCGTCATTGCCGATCGCGACCATGGCTGGAGCCCGATGCGACTTGAACACGACGACTTTGTAGCGGGGTGGGGTGCAGCGCAGCCCCGTGGGCCGGAAGGTCGCGGGATACCGACGCTCCCCAGGGGTGGTCCGCGCCGGGACTCGCGGTCGCGACGATTCCTGATCACCGGTGGAGCTGGGTTCATCGGCTCTCATCTGGCCGAGTTGCTGCTGGCGCGCGGCCATCGCGTGCATGTCCTCGATGACCTTTCCACGGGCTCGATCGAGAACATCAGGCACCTCAAGCTCGAGCCCAACTTCTCCTACACGATCGGCTCCTGCACCGATGGCCCGCTCGTGGCTGAACTCGTCGACGAGGCTGACGCCGTCTACCACCTTGCCGCCGCGGTGGGCGTGCAGCTGGTCGTGGAAAGTCCGGTACGGACGATCGAGACCAACGTCCACTGCACCGAGGTCGTGCTCTCGCACGCGGTCAAGAAGCGACGGCCCGTGTTGATCGCGTCCACCAGCGAGGTGTACGGCAAATCGGCCGTGCTGCCATTCCGCGAGGACGGAGACCTGGTCCTGGGGGCCACCACCACCGGCCGGTGGTCGTACGCGTGCTCCAAGGCGATCGACGAGTTCCTCGCGCTCGCCTACTACCGGGAGCGGCGACTGCCGACCATGATCGTGCGACTGTTCAACACGGTCGGTCCACGGCAGACCGGCCGGTACGGAATGGTGATCCCCACGCTGGTCGGTCAGGCCGTTTCCGAGCGCCCGATGACGGTGTTCGGCGACGGGTCCCAACGACGCTGCTTCTGCCACGTCGAGGACGTCGTCCGCGCGCTGGCCGATCTGATGAAGCGCGATGATCTGTTCGGCGAGGTGTTCAACATCGGATCCACCGAGGAGGTGACCATCCTCGATCTCGCCGAGCGCGTCAAAGCACTGAGCGGATCGAGCTCAGCCATTGCCGCGATCCCGTACGCCGAGGCCTATGAGGAGGGCTTCGAGGACATGGCCCGGCGGGTTCCCGATATCGCGAAGATCCACGCGGCGATCGGCTGGGAGCCGACCCGTAGCCTGTCGGAGATCCTCACTGACGTCGTGGCCCAGGAACGCTCCTCGGCTCTCCCCCTGCTGGTTGGCCAAGCCGCATGACATGGGCGGGCATCCCGCTCTCTTTTGTCGCGGCCGCCATCGTCGCTGAGCGAGCTTGCCTGGTGTCGATCGTCCTGGCCCGACGGACCGGCCTGGTCGATCGGCCCAATGGCTACAAGGCCCACGCACGTCCCACTCCGTACCTCGGAGGCGCCGCGGTCATCGGCGCGATTCTGGTCATGGTGCTGCCGCGTGACAGCGTCAGCGACCGCTTTGCCGCGATCCTCGCGGGGGCGGCACTCCTCTGGCTGATCGGGACAATCGACGATCGCGTCAACCTCTCGCCCGTGTGGCGCCTGCTCGCCGAGGTTGGAGTCGGGGTGATCGTCTGGTCGGCGCACCTCGGGTTCACGGCATTCGGGTCGGGGGCCCTCGATCTGGGCTGCACGGTTCTGTGGATCGTCGCGATCGTCAACGCGTTCAATCTGATGGACAACATCGACGGTGCCTGCGCCGTGCTGGCGGCCATCTCCGCCGCCGGCATCGGGGCGGCGGCGATCGCCGGTGGCGATCTCGGCCTTGCCGCGGTGTCGCTCACGGTCACGGGCGCTTGCCTGGGGTTTCTCCGGCACAACCTGGCGAAGCCCGCCAGGCTCTTCTTGGGCGATGGCGGCAGCATGCCGCTCGGATTCCTGATCGCCATGCTCGCGATGGCGCTGGTACGAAGCCATGCGCTGGGCCTCGGAGAGCTGTTTGCCTGCGGCCTGTTCGCCGGTCTGCCCGTGCTCGACTCGATCCTGGTGGTGATCTCGCGGCTACGCCGGCGCGTCAACGTGCTGACCGGAGGGGTCGACCACATCACCCATCGTCTGCTGCCCAAGCTCGGAACGCCGGCGCGAGTCGTGCTCGTACTCGGCGCAGTTCAGGCCGCCGTGGTCACGCTCGCCGCGGTCGCCGATCAGCTCGGTACCGGGGCGCTGGTCGCGACCGGCGGGTTGGCGGTGGCGGTGGGGGTGGTGATTGTGTTCGTGCTGGAGTCGCCGGGTTGGGGGCCCGCCATCCACCCGGGACCCGCGGTCAGTGGCCGATCCGACGACTCCCCTGCCTCAGAGCCCGCCTCGACCCCGCGCGCGCCCCCGCCGAGAATCGCGCCGGAGAGCAGGACGACCTAAGACCATGTGTGGGATCGCCGGCGCCGTCAGCTCGGGCGGGCTTGCGCTGGGCGCAGCCATCGATGCTCAACTCGCCTGCCAGCATCACCGCGGACCGGATGCGGCGGGCGCGTTCGTCCGCGGGCGCGGCGCAGTGGGTCAGACGCGCTTGGCGATCATCGACCTCGAGCTCGGCGATCCTCCGATCACCAGCGAGGACGGCGAGCTCGCAGCGGTCCTCAACGGTGAGATCTACAACTTCCGCGCGCTGCGCGAAGAGCTGCGCATGGCCGGCCATCACCTTTCCACGGCATGCGACACGGAGGTGATCGTTCATCTCGCCGAGCGCCGCTCCGCGGTGGAAGTGGCTCGTCGCCTCGACGGGATGTTCGCCTTCGCGGTGTGGGATGCCAAGCGCGAGCGACTGATGCTGGGGCGCGATCGGTTCGGCAAGAAGCCACTGCACTACTGGTACGCCGGCGGGCAGTTGGTGTTCGGCAGCGAGATCAAGGCAGTGCTGGCCCATCCGGCGGTGCCGCGAGTGCTCGACGACGCCGCCATCCCCGCCTACCTCACGTTCGGCTACGTCCCGTCGCCGGACACGTTCTTCGCTGGGATCAAGAGCTTGCCGCCCGGCCACGTGCTGACCTTCCGGCCCGGGGGCGAACCGTTGCTGGAGCGCTACCACGAGCCCGCACGCCGCCTCACCGGCGCCACGGCACGAGCGCCGTCGCTCGAGGTGGCGGCGACCGAGCTGCGCCAGCGGCTGGAAGCGGCGGTCCGGCGGCGGCTCGTCGCGGACGTGCCGGTGGGAGCGTTCCTGAGCGGCGGAATCGATTCGAGCGCGGTGGTGGCCACGATGGCGCGGCTGACCGACCGGCCGGTGACGACGTTCACGATCGGCTTCGATGACCGGGAGGGCTATGACGAGCGGCCGTATGCCCGGGCGGTCGCGCAGCGGTTCGGGACTGACCACCACGAGTTCGTGGTGGCGCCGGACGCGGTCGACCTCGTGGAGAAGCTCGTATGGCATCACGACCAGCCGTTCGGTGACTCAAGCGCGGTCCCGACCTATCTGCTCAACGAGCTGACCCGGGAGCACGTGACCGTGGCGCTGAGCGGAGATGGTGGCGATGAGCTCTTCGCCGGTTATGAGCGCTTCGCGGCGGGACTGGCCATCAGGCGCTACGAGTCGGTTCCGCCCGGTCTGCGCTCGCTGGGACGCAGCGCGCTTGATCGCCTGCCCATGACCGCAGCCCGTGGGCGAGTCGGCAACCTCCGGCGATTTGCCGAAGTGGCCGAGCTCGGCATGCCGGCCGCCTACCTGCACTGGCTCAGCTTCATCGACGAGCCCACCCGCACGCAGCTGCTCGAGGATCCCGACCCGCGGGCACGCCGCGAATATGCGGCCATCTGGGAGACGACCACCGGAACTGAGCTCGACCGGTTACTCGAGCTCAATCTCCGCACCTACCTTCTCGATGACCTGCTGGTCAAGGCGGATCGAATGAGCATGGCGCACGGACTCGAGGTCCGTTCCCCGTTTCTCGATGCAGACCTCGCGGCGTACGCAGTCCAGCTGGCGCCGCGATTGAAGCTTCGCGGACTGTCGCTCAAGCGCGTGCTCAAGCGTGCGATGCGCGACCAGCTTCCACCGCAGATCCTGCGGCGCCGCAAGCGTGGCTTCGGCGTGCCGCTTGATCGCTGGTTCCGCCAGGACCTGCGCGGCTACGTCGACCACATGCTGGGGTCCCGAGACGCCCACCTGCGCCGACATCTGCGCGGCGGCGCGATTGACGGTCTGATCGCCGAGCATGCCGGCGGCCGCAACCGCGGCGGCGCGCTGTGGACGCTGCTGACGCTCGAGGTGTTCCTCAGAAAGCAGGGCTGGTGAACGATCTCGGCGGCACGCGGACGGCCGATGTGTCGGTCACCCTGGTCCTCTACAACTCCGACGATCATCTGCGCGAGTGCCTGGACGCGCTGGCCGGCGACGTGCGATCGGGACTCGCCGAAGTGGTCGCGGTGGACAATGCGTCCCCGGATCAGAGCGCCAGGATCACCGCGGAGGCAGCACCCCAGGCCCGGCTGATTCGATCGGCGGCCAACCGCGGCTTCGCCAACGCCTGCAACCTCGGGTGGCCGGCCGTCGCGGGGCGGTACTGGCTGCTGCTCAACCCTGATGTCGTGCTCGATCCGGGCGTGCTGGCCGATCTGGTCGCGTGGATGGACCGCCACCCCGACGTCGGAGCGGCCAGCCCGTGGCTGCGGGACGGGAGCACCGGTGAGCTCTCCTATCCGGGCCGAGCGTTTCCGTCTCTGTCGCGCACGCTGGTCGAGATGCTGCGCCTGCATCGGCTGCTCCCGCCCGGTCTGCGCGGCGACTTCCTGCAGGGCCCCTACGTCAAAGCTGGCGCCAGGACCACCGCGCGGCCGGATTGGGTTCCAGGTGCGGCGATGATGGTTCGTCGTCAGGCGGTCGAGCAGGTCGGCCTGCTCGACGGATCCTTCTTCCTCTACGGCGAGGATCTCGAATGGTGCTGGCGCATGCGCAGCTCAGGATGGGCGATCGCGACATGCCCCACGGCTGTCGCAACCCACCACGCCAGCTCCAGCAGCCTTCG
Source organism: uncultured Solirubrobacterales bacterium (assembly GCA_963792735.1). Classification (GTDB taxonomy): domain Bacteria; phylum Actinomycetota; class Thermoleophilia; order Solirubrobacterales; family Solirubrobacteraceae; genus Palsa-465. The sequence continues at coordinate 958,552 of CAWBXK010000004.1, forward strand.
CACCTGGCCCGATGACGAGGTCGGTCGGCGCATCGCGGCAGGCGTCGCACATGCGTGCCGGAAGGTGCGAGGAACGCCTTACGCTCGTGCCTACGCCGCGCTCAACGTCGTCGCCCTGAGCCTTGAGGCGTGGCATCCCGGGCGTGCGCCGGAGGCCCGGCGCCACGCCGCATCCGCGCGGCGGGCGTGGTGGCAAACCCTCAGGCGCGTATGACCATCTCGCCTGAATCCGCCACCGCCCCACGCCGGCCGTCACGGGTCGAGGCGTCGCCGCTGGCGAGCGTCATCATCAGCACCTACAACCGCTGTGACGCTCTCGAGCAGACGCTCCTGGCCCTGGCCAGGCAGGACATAGCCGACGACTGCTACGAGGTCGTCGTCGTCGACGACGGATCAACCGACGCAACCGCCGAGGTGCTGTCACAGGTGGAGGTGCCCTATGCGCTTCGCGTGCAGCGCCTGGCGGTCAACCGGGGCATCTCGGCCGGTCGTAACGCCGGCCTGCTCGCCGCCCGCGGGCGCTATCTGATCCTGCTCAGCGACGATCTGATCGTCGGGGAGACGTTCATCAGCGCTCACGTGCGGACGCTGGAGCGGTTTCCCGACGCCTGGGTGGTCGGCGGCTTCTCCCAGCTCGATGCCCTCAGGGCCACGCCGTTCGGGCGTTACCTCGACGGCCTCGAACGCGGGTTTCAGGTCGCGCGGACCGGGTCGCCGGTCGCTCCCGGCGTGTTCGAGATGCTCGCTCCGACCGCGCGCAACATGTCACTGCCGCGGTCAGACGTCGCCCGCGTCGGCCTGTTCGACGAGCGGTTCCTGGTCACCTGTGAAGACCAGGACCTCGCGCAGCGGGCCTCTGAGCGGGGGGTGCGCTTCCTGTACAACGCCGACATCCGCTGCATCCACAACGACCAATCCGCCGATCTCCATCGCTATTGCTCGTTTCAGGAGCGCGGGACGACCGACACGGTCCGGCTGTGCCGGAAGTACCCCACGGTTCACGGGGGTGCCGCGGTCGCCGCCGTCAACGGCCCGATCCGTCGGTCGGACCGCCCGAGGCTGATGGCCGACAAGCTGCTGAAGTCGGCGCTGGCCCGGCCCCGGGCAACCGCACGGCTGGAGCGCTTGATCGGCGGCGCCGAGCGCGCCGGAGCACCCGATCGAGTGCTGTTCGCCGCCTACCGGGCGATGATCGGGCTGCACATGTTCAGAGGCTGGCGGACTGGGCTGCGGCAACCCAGGGACTGATCCCCGATCGCTACCGCGCTCGGCGGAACCCCCGGAAGATATGAACCCCCACCACCGCCGAGTACAGGCGCTCCATCGACCGTTCGCTCAGCTGAAGCTTCTCCACCGCTGGCACCGCCGCATGCATGAGCCTGATCAGCGGCGGCGTGGCCAGCAGCGACTTGAGCAGCTTCTTGGCGATCGCGGCCGGTGAATCCTCGGCGGTGATCGGTCCGTTCACATTCGCGAACGTCCGGCTGCGTTCGGCGTCTGGATGCTTGCGGGCGAGCACGGCCATCGTCTGCGCGCTGCGCTCCTCCCGGACGCAGAACTGCGCGAGCGTGATGGTCTGATCGTTATGCAGCAGTCGCGCCCCATCGTCGCGGATCAGCCGACAGCCGGCCGCGACCGCCCGCATCGAGAACTCGCGGTCCTCGACGCCGGCATAGGGGAACTCCTCGTCAAACCCTCCGAGCTCCCAGAACAGGCGCCGCGAGATGGTCAGGTTGCACGCCGCCAGTGCGTCGACGTCCCAGCGATCTCGATCGAGTTGCCGGCCGTCCGGCGTGCCGCGAAATCGCCGGTCCAGCGCGACGCGATAGCGGCCGAACGGGGTGCCTCCAAGCGCCGCCAGGGTTCCGGCGGCGAACTGCCAATTCCCGCCGGCGAGACAGTCGCCGTAAAGCTCGCGGGTGTCCAGATGGCGCCGGACGTGCGACGGCTCGACGAGGATGTCGTCGTCGAGCAGGATCAGCAGGTCGCCGTCGGCGATCCGGGCGCCATGATTACGAGCCCGGGCGGAGCCGCCACTGGTCTGCACAACGTGACGCATTGGGATCGCTGAGCCGGCGTAGCTGCGCACAACAGCCGCGGAAGCCTCGTCTCCGGCGTTGTCGACCACGATGATCTCGCACAGCCGCGAGGGGTACTCAATCGCGACGACCGCGTCCAACGTCGCCCGCAGCGCGTCCGGGCGCCGGAAGGTCGGGATCACGAAGCTGACGGTTGCCGCCATGCCTGAATCGTAGGATCTGTTGCGGCATGCCCGATCCCAGTGGCTACGAGTGGCGGCCGGTGCGCGAGTGCAACATGTGCGGGTCCAGCCTCACCGGAGCGCGTAAGCTCGGCCGTCGCTTCGGCGAGCATCAGGGTTTGCGTCCGGCGCGTCGCGACGGGGGGGCCTTTGCCAACGTACAGCGCTGCGCCGAGTGCGGGCTGGTGTTCGCCAATCCGATGCCGGTTCCGGTGCAACTCGGCAGCCACTACGGAATCCCGGCCGAGACGTACTGGGCGCACGGGGACCTATCGCCGTCGGAGGACTATTTCTCCGATCAGATTCTCCAGTTCCGCCGGCTCTACCCACGGACCGGTCAGCTCACGGCACTCGATCTCGGCGCCGGGGTGGGCAAGGCCATGGTCAGCCTGGAGGCGGCCGGCTTTGTGACGTTCGGCCTCGAACCGTCGCCGAACTTCCATCGTCACGCCATCTCGCAGACCGGGATCGCCGCCGAGAGGCTGTCGCTCGGTCGGATCGAAGACACGACGTTTCCCGAGGACCGGTTTGACCTCGTGACGTTCGGTGCCGTGCTGGAGCACCTCGCCGATCCCGCGGCCGCGATCGTGCGCGCGCTCGGGTGGGCGCGAGCGGGAGGTCTGATCCACATCGAGGTTCCCTCATCCGACTGGCTGATGGCCCGGCTGATCGACCTCGGCTACCGGATCCAGAGACTCGATTACACCTCGCATCTGAGCCCACTCCACATCCCGTTTCATCTGTACGAATTCACCGTCAGGTCGTTCGAGCGCCACGCCGCTCGGACGGGCTACGAGCTCGCGCTGTGCCGGCGCCACGTCGCTCAGACCTTTGCGCCGCGGTGGGCCGATCCGGTCCTGGTACCGCTGATGCAAGCGACCGGTACGGGCCTTCAGCTGGAGGTATGGCTGCGCAAGCCGGATTAGCGGCGGGCCCTGAAGTGGCAGTGGTCGGGGTGGCCACGGGCCTGCACGTCGAAACCCGCCAGCAGGGCGAACACCTCGTCGCACGCCGCCGTCCCGTGGAGCTCTCCTACGATCATCCCGACGCGCCGGAGACCGTGGAAGTTGCCGAGGATTGCTCCCTCGGCCCCCTCGACGTCGATCTTCACGAGATCGAGGGCGGTTACCCCGAGTCGCTTGCAGGCGGTATCAAGCGTCACCGATTCCACGTTGATACCCGGTCCATGGGTGCTGTCGGACGATGTCGATGACAACCACGACTGTCGCTGGGGATGGAACGTGACCTGTCCGTCGCCATCACCGATCGCCCACGGCAGCACCGTCACCCCCGGCAGCTGCGCGACGTTGTGTACGAGACGCGCGAACGTCGCCGGGTCCGGTTCGAAGCCGTAGATGCGAGCCTGAGGGTAAGTGGCGCGCAGCCGCAGGATGCTCGCCCCGATGTGACTTCCGAGATCGAAGATCACCCGTGGTGACGACAATGCGAGGTGGTCGTACTCTCCGACCACCAGCACCTCGTTGAGGACGTCGAAATCGCTGGCCGGGCCGACCGTCCAGATGACATCGTGGGGCGGCTCCCAAAGTCGCACTTCGTGCCAGCGATCGCGGAGATAGGGCACCCGGTCGCGGACCGGAGCCAGGAAAGCCGCCATCAGGAGACGTACTCGCGCGAGCCTCGTCGGGGCTCGCCGCGCCAGTAGCGCGGCCAGGCAGAAGCGGTAGCGCACCGTGCCGACCGGTGCTTCGATGACCCAGTCCGAGAGCGGGCCGGACCAGGCCCGCACCCGAGCTATCGGCAAGCGAGCACCCAGAGCGACGGCCATTTGACTTCCGGTTCCCAGCGCTCGACGTCACCCGTTCCGTGACCTAACCGATCCAAACGCGACCCCGGCACGCACAGACTGGGGATGCGCGCGATGACCGCCGCCGCGATGTGCTCGGCCACCCACTTACGCTCACGCCGTTGGTGCCAGATCTCGACGTCGGTGAAGCCGGCCTCGTGCACCAAGTCGATCAGGTCCGGAAGCAGATACTCACGGACGTGGTAGGGATTTGGCGGCGGAACCGCGTTGGGCGACGCGGCGGCACGGTTCGGGCTAGAGATCAGCAACGGGCCGCCGCGTTTGACAACGCGTCGTAACTCCGCGACGAAGTTTCGGTCATCCTGGATGTGCTCGAGCGTCTCGAAGCTGACCGCAGCATCGAAGGTGTCGTCGTCGAACCCGAGCGGCGGAACCGCTGCCACGTGGAATTCGCCGCTCGGCACCCGCGTCCGGGCCAACGAGACCGCCGCCGGATCGTGGTCTATACCCACCACCTCGCCTCGCGCGGCGAGCAGCACGCTGCCGTGTCCGGTTCCGCACGCGACATCAAGAATTCGGCCGCGAACGCGCGTGGACGCCCATACATACCGAGTGCGATGCTCTTCCTCGGTATGTGTATGCACCGTTTCGCCGACATCGATTCGCTCGGGCCAGCGCTCTTGCACCCGCCCAAGCTTATCGGCGTCTATGTCTAACCCTCGGGCGTCAGTATGGTCTAGCTCATAGTAAGCGGCCATCCACAGGCAATCGAGGAGCTCGAGCAGGACCGGGGTGCAGTCGCACTATGGAGAGACGACGATCTGGAATTGTTGATCGAACCGGTCAAGTCCCGGATCCGTCTCGACAATCTCACCCAAATCCTGCCAGTAGTTAGGGTTCTGGCCGTCCGTGACTTCAAGGCGAAGTTCAAGCAGTCGCTGCTGGGCCCACTTTGGATCTTCTTACAGCCGCTGGCTCTGCTGGCCGCATTCCTAGTGGGATTTCACTCCGTCGCCGCGATCGGGACTTCTGGAATCCCGTACGTCGTGTTCGTACTCGTCGCGCTCGGCGCCTGGACCTATTTTCAGGCGTCGCTCAGCATGGGGGCGGTGAGCCTGGTCACCAATTCACAGCTGCTGCAGCGCACCGCGTGTCCGCGGCTCGCTTTCCCAATCGCATCGCTGATCGCCAATCTGCCGTCGGCGGCGGTACCGCTCGGCGCCGGTCTGATCGCGGCGGCGGCAACCGGGAATCTGTCACCCCGCGTCCTGTTGCTGCCATTGGGCCTGATTTGGCTGATCGCTGTCACCGCGGGGACGGTGGGGATCACGTCCGCGCTCGCGGTCCGCTACCGGGATCTGATGGCGATTTTGCCGCTGATCCTCCAGGTCGGGGTGTTCTTCTCACCGATCGGGTATCAATCCGCCGACCTGCCCGGTGCGGTTCGCTTGCTGATCGGGCTCAATCCTCTGGCCGGCGTGATGGAGGTCTGGCGGTGGATGATCCTGCCCGTCGGTCCGCCGGACTGGCGTCTGGTCGCCATCTCCGCCGCTGTCACCGTTGGGCTGGTGCTCGGGGGATGGTTGGTGTTCACCCGGTCGGAGCCGACGATGGCTGACGTGGTTTGAGCCCGCTTCCAGCAACCGTGTCCGCGATTTCCGAGGCGGACCTCGTTCCCTCTGACAAGGCGATCATCGAGGCACACCACCTCACCAAGGTCTACCGCCTCGGTGAGCATCGGAGTCTGCGCGGGACGGTCGCGGCGCTGAGCGGAAAGAGCACGGAGCGCCACACACTGCTGGCGCTCAATGATGTCTCGTTCTCCGTCGAGCGAGGCGAGTGCTTCGGGATCGTGGGAGTCAACGGCTCGGGGAAGTCGACCTTGCTCCAGGTGATCTCCCAGATCACCCTGCCCACTTCCGGTCACGCGATCGTGCGAGGGCGCGTCCTGCCGCTGCTGGCGGTGGGTACCGGTTTTCATCCCGAGCTCACCGGCCGGGAGAACGTCGTGCTGTTCGGCACGGTGCTTGGCTTCCCGCGCCGCGCGATCGTCGAGCGGATGGCTGAGATCATCGATTACTCGGAAATCGGCCTGCACATCGACACGCCACTGAAGCGGTATTCATCGGGGATGTCAGCGCGTCTGTCGTTTGCCGTGGCGGTGATGTTCCCGGCCGCGATCTCGATCTTCGACGAGGTCCTGGCCGTCACCGATGACGAATTCACGACGCGGTGTCTGAAATCGATCGAGGCCATCGTCGCGGACCGTCGCACGGTGATCTTCGTCAGCCACGACTCCGGTTTGGTCCGCCGCCTCTGTAACCGCGTCATGTGGCTCGAGCAGGGCGGGGTGCGCATGATCGGCCCGACGCTTGAGGTGATGGATGCATACCACGCCGCTCACGCTTAGCTGGCCGGCCTCCGGTCTCGAAGCGTGCCCTGCGTGTCCGGCCTGCCGCTCGACCGCGCGGACACCATGGTTCATCGGCCTGTCGGATCGGCTCTTCGGCTGTGCTCCGGGGTTGTGGACCTTTCAACGCTGCGCCGGTTGCGGAGCGGCTTACCTTGACCCGCGTCCGACCCGCGACACGATCGCAGACGCCTACAGCGACTACTACACCCACGCGTCGCCGGCCCCTTCCGCGGCGGACCGCAGCGGTTCCGCGGGGAAATGGCGGCGGGCGCTGCGCCACGGATACCTGAACCGCCGGTTCGGCCTCTCCCTCGAGGGCGCGTCATCACTCGGGGCTCTGGCGGTACCGCTCGTCCCGGGCCTGGCCTCGCGACAGAGGCGATGGGCGCGGCTGGCGCGGCCGCACGATCGAGCCTCGCTGCTCGATGTGGGGGCCGGATCAGGTGGGGCGGTGGGGCATTTCCGCGCCCTCGGGTGGGACGCGATCGGCGTCGATGTCGATCCGGCGGCAGTGACGGCGGCGCGCGCCGCCGAGCTCCCGGTCACCGAAGGGGAGATCACGGACCTGCCCGGTTGCGCTCGCTTCGATGCTGTCACGATGAGCCATAGCCTCGAGCACCTGCATGATCCGGCGGGGGCGCTGACCGCGGCATATCGGCTGCTGAAACCGGGCGGCGTCCTGGAGTTGACAACGCCCAACGCCAACTCCCTCGGGCGCCGCGTGTACGGGCGTGATTGGCTCGGTCTGGATCCCCCGCGCCACCTCGTCGTGCTCACTCCGCGCGCAGTCACCAGAGCGGTACAGGCCGCCGGGTTTCAAGGGGTTCGCCTGCACCGGGCCTCACGCTCGCCGGCGTGGTACTTCCACGCCAGTGATGCCTTGCGACAGAGGCGACCTTGGACGGACGACGTCGCCCTGCGATTGCCCGCACGAGCGGTGCTGTGGATCTCGAGGGTGCTGTCCGGCGCGCTCCCCCGCGTCGCCGAGGAGTTCGTCGTCACGGCCCGCAAGCCCCTGGCGCCCTGAGCCACTCCCCGTAGAGCTCCTGGTAGCGCGCCGCCATCCGTTCCGCGGTGAACCCCTGCACCCGCTGACGGGCCGATGCACCCATCTGCGGCCAGGAAGGACGCCGCTCCAGCAGAGTCTGCAGCCCGTCTGCGAGCGCAACGGCGTCGCTTCCCGAGGTCAGCACTCCACTTCCGGACCCGATGACCTCAGGGGCGATGCCAACCGGAGTGCTCAGCACCGGCAAGCCCATCGCCATCGCTTCCACGATCACCATGCCGAACGATTCGGCGATCGCGGGATGGACGAAGGCGTCAAACGCCGCCAGCAGCTCCGGGACGTCATCCCGCGGGCCGGTGAACATGACGCGATCGCCGATCCCCAGGGCCATCGCCTGTGAGGTGAGCCCCGTCGCGTCGCCAGTCCCGACGATGACCAGCCGCGCCTCGGATGCGGCGGCCAGCGCGCTGGCGAACGCCTCGAGCAAGGCCGAGTAGTTCTTGAGCCGGTAGAGGCGGCCGACCGCGCCGAACACGATCGCGCCCTCCAGGCCAAGCTCGCGGCGGACCCCTCGCCCGTCGACCACCGCGGGGTCGAGCCGCGTGAGGTCGAATCCGTGGTGGACGATCTCGATCTTGTCCTCCCGCACGTGCGTGAACCGAGCCAGCGTCTCGGCCACATCGCGTGAAGGCGCGATGATGTGGTCGCACAGCGCTTCTGCACAGAGCCGCTCGGGCCACACCAGCCGGCGGCCGTGGAAGGGCAGCTCGTGCGAGTGGTGTGCGGTCATCACCGCGACCGGCGTGCGCGCGAGCCGGGCGGCGGTCAGACCCACCAGCGATCCGTCGACCAGGTGCGTCTGGACCACCTGGACGCCCCGGCGACGCAACATGCGCGCCAGGTTCATCACCGCGCGGGGGTATTCGGAGCGGTGGGCCGCGCCAAGCGCGAACGTCGAGACTCCAAGCGCCGCCATCTGCTCCTGAAGGCGACCCGCAGGTCCGACACAACCCACCGCCATCGGCGCACGCGAGCGTCCGCCGCCTTCGATCAACGTCCGAAAGTAGGGATGCGGTCCTGCGTCGGTGATGATGTGCACGACCGACTGCACTGCCCTGGTCTCGATCTGCTCCACTGCGCCCAAGCATGACGAACTTCGCCCCGCCGCCGACCGTGAGCGCCATCATTCCCGTGTACAACGGTGAACACTACGTGGGCGAGGCGATCGCGAGCGTACTGGCGCAGACGCATCCGCCGATCGAGTGTCTGGTCATCGATGACGGCTCCACCGACGGCACTCGGGAGGCAGTCGGCCGATTCGGCGACGCGGTGACGTACGTCCGTCAGGCGCGGGCCGGTGTGTCGGCAGCCCGTAATCGGGGCCTGGAGCTGGCGGAAGGCGAAGTGGTCGCGTTCCTCGATCACGACGACACCTGGCGTTTGGACAAGCTCGCGCGACAGATCGAGCTGCTGGCGCCCGAGAGCCCGACGATGGTGTTGTGCGCGGTGGAGATGGTTGACGCCTCGGGTGCCCCGCTTGGGACAAGACGACTGCGGGCGAGCTCTGACCTCGTGACGGGCCTGATCATGTTCGACGGCACCGAGACGGTGTCGTGCAGCTCGACCGGGTTGATACGCCGTCAGGACCTGCTGGCGATGGGCAGCTTCGATCCCGCGCTCGGCATGTCGGCCGACTGGGACCTGCTGCTGCGGGTGCTGCTGGAGGGCCGGCTCGAGTACGTCGATGAGGCACTGGTGCGCTATCGCGTGCACGACTCCAACATGAGCCGGCGCGTTGGCCCGATGGAGCGGGACATGAAACGAGCCTTTGCCAAGGCGTTCTCACACCCGCAGCTCCCCGCCGCCCTGCGGAGCCGCCGCGAGCTGGCCTACAGCCGTCTGTACCGAATGCTGTCCGGCTCGTATCGTGACGCCGGCGAGCGGCGCAACGCACTGCGAACGCTGGCGATCGCTCTGCGCCACCGTCCGGCGCTGGCCATCGAGCTGGCCCGTCATCCCCCGACCAAGGCCACCCCGGGCGTGAGCGGCGGCGCGGCATGGGTGAAAGTGGCAAAGACCTTGCGCGATCATCCGGCACTCAACGTTCCGATCACAACCGCAGTCCGCACCGCACTGCAGCTTCTGGGCCGGCCATCGCCGTGGCTGACCAGGCATCTTCCCCGTAGCGGCGTCGTCGGTGTGCGGTTGCCAAACGGCGCGCTGCTGCGACTGTGGTCGCGCGGCGACGACTGGATATCCACCCAGGTCTTCTGGCACGGGCTCGACGGGTACGAACCGGAGACCGTCCGGGTGTTCTTCCGGCTGGCCGAGCGCGCGACGGTCACCGTGGACCTCGGCGCGTACGTCGGCTACTTCACCGTCCTCGCGGCCCTCGCCAACGATGCCGCGACGGTGATCGCGCTCGAGCCCTTTCCGGCGACCTTCGACCGCCTGCAACGAAACGTCAGCTTGAACGGTCTCTCCAACGTCGTCTGCCGTAACCTCGCCGCCGGAGCGTCGGCGGGCTCAGCCGATCTGCACCACATGCGCGACGGAATGTCGATGGCCGCCTCGCTGGACCCGGCCCATCTCGCGGCGTGGGAGCACGTGACCACCCCCGTGCCGGTCGTCCGCCTGGATCAGCTGCTGGCCGACCTCGGCATCGGTCACGTCGACCTGATCAAGGTCGATGTGGAGGCGACCGAAACCGAGGTGCTTCAGGGAGCGCGCGAGATCCTCCATCGCGACCATCCCGATGTCGTCTGCGAGGTGCTCAGCGCCGACAGCGGAACCCGGTTGACGGAGATGCTCAAGCCGCTGGGCTATCGCTTCTTCGAACTCCATGCCCATGGCCCGCGTCAACACGAAACGATCGTGCCGGGAGAGGGGCGCAATTATCTGCTGACCACCTCGTCGTTGGCCGACCTGCCTTCTCTGAACCGTGACAGCGCGGCCACATCCTCGTATACCTCGCGATAGCGAGGGATCCCTACGTCGGCCAGTGACAGCTCGCGGCCGGCGACCAGGCGGCAGCGCCCCGCTGTCTCCGGGTCCTCGATCAGCCGGGCAACCTGCGCCAACGCGCGTCGGTAAGCGATCGGTGTGTGCTCGCGGACCGGCGCTCCCACGTCAGGCTTGAGCAGGCCGTCGAGATCTCCTACGCCGGTGGTGCTCACGATCGGTAGGCCGGCAGCGAGATACTCACCGATCTTCGTCGGTGAGGAGGCGATCTTCGAAGGTGCCGGCTCGATGAAGCTGATCGCGAAGTCGCTCGCGGCGAGATACTCGCCGACGCGGCCCGGGGGCGCCGAGGTGATCGTGTACGTGCCGGCTTCGACGCCCGCCTCCTTCAGCTCGCGCCTGATCTGCGCACGATCACCCTGGGTGAGGATCAGAAAGTGCATCCCGGCGCGCTCCTGCTGGGCGACAGCGAAGAAGGCCGCCATCTCGCGGTCCATGTACCACCCGCCGAACTTGCCGACGTACACCATCACCGTGCCGTCCGCGATGCCGAGCTCGACCCGCATGCGCTCCCGTGTCCCGCGAGCAACCCTCAGCGCCCCGATGTCGGCGCAGCATGGGATCACCGCCACGGGAGGCGCCGAGGGGCCGTCGAACCGCAGCCTGCGAACTCGCTCGGTGAGAACCACGATCGCCGCCGCTCGTCGAATCGCCGCGCCCTCAACGAGCTTCGTGAGCCGAAACGGCAGGCCGCCGGGCCGCCAGCGCCCCGCGTCGACATACTCCTCGGCCATCAGGCCGCGGATGTCGAAGATCAGCGCCGGTCGTCGTGGCCACGCCAGCTTGCCCGCGATCAGCGCCATTGCGGCGGGAACGTGTGCTCTGGCGTGCACCGCGTCGAGACGGTGGCGACGGAGCAGCACCGCCGCGTAGATAGCTCCCACCAACGTGTCGTACACCGTCGCGGGCAGCGAGGGCCGCTTGTGATAGCGCAGGCCGTGCCAGGCGATGCCCTGGGCGGCGAGGCTCCGGCGCCGGGCGCGGCGGTCACGCCGGGTGAGGCCTCCGGTCTCGAACGTGAGCAGATGAATTCTGTGCCCGCCGCTCGCCAGTCCGCTCAGATAGCTGACCACCTGGGTGTGCACCAGCGGATCGTCCAGCGACAGGTAGCACACGTACAGTGAGCGAAGGCGGGGACGATCAATCATTCCGGGGCCAGCGCCGAACGGAACGCGCCGACGATCCGTTCGGCATTGGCTTGCAGCGTGTACCGACGGCTCGCCTCCGCGGCCGCTGCCCGCCCGACGCGCTCCCGGAGTTCCGGATCCTCGATCAGGCGTTTCAGTGACGTCGTCCACTCCGATTCATCCCGCACCAGGAAGCCGGTGGTCCCGTCCTTGATCACCTTTGCATTCGATCCGAGCGGGGTCGCGACCGGCGGGATTCCGAGCGCCATGTACTGGATCAGCTTGAGGTAGAACTTGTGTGGCGTCCACCGGGTCAACGGCAGTGGTAACAGCCCGATGTCAAATTGCCGGAGATCCTCTACCTCGGTCTTCGCGTGCCACGGGAGTGCCCGGTGCGCCACCTCGGGCAGATTGAAGTCATCGCCTCCGATGAACGTCATGCGGACGTCATCACGTCCGGCCAGTTCCCTGAGCGGAGCCCGGATCAGCTGCAGATTGCCGACGGTGCTCGCGCTGCCGGTCCATCCCACGCAGACCCCATCGCGGCCGGGCGGGCGCGGTTCCCAGCCGGTGTACAGAGCGGAGTCAACCACGCTCGGGATCTCCCACACGTTGGCGTTGTGGCGTCTGGCGAATGAGCAATTGCTGGGAGAGTTTGCGATCACGGTCCGACTGATGCGACACAGGGTCTTGACCTTGCCGACGAACTTGAGGTAGGACCAAATCCCGTTGGACGGGCTCCGATACGGGATGTACAGGGGATCGTCGAGCAGATAGATCAGCGGAATACCGCGCCGGGCGACCAGGCGCTCGATCACGGCGGGGCCGATCAGCGTCGCCTCCCGGTTGACGAGCACTGCGTCGTATTGCCCGGCCCGACCGATCTGGCCGAGTTGGTGAACGTAGGAACGAGCCATCTCAAGTGCCTTTTCTCGGGCTCGGCCCTCGAGGTAGATGATCTCGTATAGACGCTCGGTCTCGAACACCGAATAGTGGAGTTCGATATCCGCCTGATTTAAGACTCTCTCCCACAGTTCGAAACTCGAGCGCGGGCCGGCGACGGTCCCGTACGGGTACGGGGTGAGTACGAGCACTCGCATCAGTTCGCCACACTGACAAGCTAGCGCTCCCCGCGGGCCCGAGGTCCGCAGCGCGATTCGTATAGCTACGCTTCGCCGCCATGGTGCACGCGCGATCGGCGAACAGGCTGTGAGCGCTGCGGGCGACGATGCGCGGGTGACCGTGGTAATACCGGTCTGGGACGCGTACGCGGGCGATGGACTCATGGAGGCGATCGCCAGCGTCAGGGGCCAGGCCGTCGCGCTTGAGTTGATCGTCGTCGACAACGCCTCCCAGGTGCCTTTGCCCTCCCTCCCTGACGCCGGCATCGTGCGCCTGCCGGTGCGCCGCTCCACCGGTGCCGCCCGCAACGCGGCACTCGACCACATCCACACCCCCTACGTCGTATTCCTCGACGCCGACGACCTACTGCTCGACGGAGCGCTGCAACGGCTGATCGACGGACTCGACGCAGACGATCGCCGCGCCGCCTACACCCTCTTGATCATCGACGGCGTAACCGGCGAGCGGCACCGATCGCCACGACGCTTCGCCCGGATCCTGTGTCGCCTCCCCCTGGCCTTTGCGCTGGCCAACACGATCTGGTCGCTGCTCCCGACGCAGGGCTGCACGATCATGCGGGCGCGCGACCTTCGCGCGTGCGGTGGCTACGGGGACAGCATCCATGGCGAGGATTGGACCCTCGCCACCTCGCTGGCGTTTCGCGGCGAGGTCTCGTTTGGCCGGCGGCCTGGGCTGCGCTACCGGCGCCGTTGGGACTCCCCAGGGGCCGCCGCGCTCAGCAGCAGTGTGCTGCTGGAGAACGCGCGCCAGGTCCGGACGCGAATCCGGGCTGACCCGGCGATCCCTCCGTGGGTCAAGTTCGGGCTGCCGCTGATCGCGCTGGCGCAATGGCTCGCCGCTCGGGTTGCCCACCCGACCTATCGGTCGTGTCGGGCGATCCTCAGCCGGGAATAGCAGGAACGCTCGGGTCTTACAGCTAGCCTCCGGGCCGGTTGGCTCGCTCGGCCACCGACTTGCGAGCGGCTGACATGCGCTGGCGCCACGATTGCTCCCCACCGCGGCCGTTTGGTGGCCCAGGACTCACGGATGGCGGGGCAGGGGGCGGAACGGACGCCGCCACGGGCGCTGGGTCGGCGGCGAGCGGAGGCTCAGACGGGGGTGACACGGGCGCGGGTGCCGGGGGCTTAGCGCCAATGGATGAGACACCGCTGGCCGCGTGTGCTCTGTTACGCCCAAGCATCCCCCGCAGCCGCGTGCGCGCAGCGTTCCCCCGCGTGCCGTTCTCGCTGACCTCGTAGTAGCCGTCGCCGCCATATCCGTACGTCGCCGTCGAGGTGGCCGTCGCCACCGTCCCCATCACCGTTCCGTGCGTGGACGCGATCACCTTCAGCAACCTGCGGACGGCCGCCCTCGAGCTGCGGTTCATACGTACGATGATCACGATCCCTGACGCGGCCTGGATCAGCGGTAACGAGTCGCTCACGGCGAGCGTGGCGGCGGTATCAACGATGACCAGGTCAGCCCGCCTTTCGAGCTCGCGCAGCAGCGTGCGCATCTCCTGAGAGCTGATCAGCGCGGACGGATTGTCCGGCGGGGGACCGGCAGGAAGCACGAGCAAACGGCCGCCGTCAGGCGCGTCGACGGGATAATCGACAAGGACCTCATCGAGCGTGCGCTCGTGAGCCAGGACGGCCCCCAGGCCCTCCGCCGCTGGGATGCCGAGCCGGGAGGAAACCTGCGGTCGGCGCAGGTCGGCGTCGATGAGAATCGCCTGCGCCCCCGCGCGAGCCTCCGCGATGGCCAGCCCAATCGCGACAGTGGTCTTTCCGTCCTCGGGTCCGGGGCTGACGATGACCGCACTGGCCAACGGGTGCTCGACGTTGTAATAGGTGAGCGCAGCACGGACGGTCTGAAACGCCTCGATGTTGTGCGGCGTCAGGTATCGGTCGGGTGAGAACGCACCACGGGGGATCGTGCCGAGCAGCGGCCGCTCGGTGAGGCGTTCGAGGTCCTCCGGTGATCGCAGCCGGCGGTCGCTGTTCTCGGCGACCAGCACCGCTCCCACACCGAGCAGGAGCGCGATTACGAATGCGAGCTCTATGGCTCGGCGGGTATTCGGTCCGACCGGCGACGCCGACGCGACGGCGGGGTCGATCACGCCTGAGCCGATGCTGGCCGAGCTGTGGAGCGCGTTGAGCTGTGCGATCTGTTGGAGGAGCGCGCTACGGGCCACCTGATCGGACCGGCGAGTGGCGGCCAGCTGTGTCTGGAGGACGTGCAACTGCGCTTTGATGCTTTGGTCAGCCTGTGCCGCCTGATCCCCGCTCAGGGCCGCCGCGAAGGCATTCGCGACCGCCGCCGCGCGCTCCGGACTGCCCTCCTGCACGGTAATCGTGAGAAAGCCGGTGGTGCTGTCGGCCGACGCGCTGACGCCGCTCAGCAGCGACCCCGCGCTCGACGCGGGCAGGCCCAGGCGTACGGCAGCCAGTTTGGCGACGGCATCGGTGGTGACCAGTCGAGCCACGGCCAACGGGTTGTTGCTGACCGGCAGGTTGGATGTGCCCACCCCGAGCGACGAGCCACTCGCGTTGAGGAGTGTGCTGGATTGGTAGATCTTCGCCTTGCCGCGCTCAAGGAAATACGCTGCCGCGGGAATCAGCACGAGGAAGGCCAGCAACAGAAACTTCCAGCGCCAGACGATCCCCAGATAGGACCTGGCGTCGTGCTGGCCGCTCGATGATTCGGTAGGCATGTCTGTCATTCTGCTCGGTCGGGAGTGCGCACGCGAGCTTTAGGCGGGAATTGGCGTTGGCGGGAGAGGCGGTAGGACGAGCTCCGCAAGGACGGGAGCCGGTTCGGAGTCCTCCGCCGGCGCGCGCAGAGCATGTTCACGGAGTACCGCGAGCATCGCCGCTCCCAGGATCACGAGATGGCTGCGGTAACGGAATCCGGTACCGGCGTTGCCGGCACTCAGCGAGTACGCAATCAGCAGGAACAGGAACGGATACAGGATCGGGGCCGTCAAGGCGAGCACGGAACCCCTGGCCCGCCACGCATAGCGAAGCATCATGAACAGGCCCGCCAGCGCCACGAGGGTGCCCACCGCCCCGAGCTGCTGACTCGGGTTGTGCAGCTGCCACAGATAGGGTCTGAAGATCAGGTCGAACATTCGCTGGGGCAGGCTGGTGATCACCGCCCCACGGGTGGAGAAGTTCACCGTCTCGAGCGCGAGATTGTCCGAATTCGCCCCGGTGCTATGAACGGTGGCCTGGGCTCCCGTGGTGTAGTTCTGCGCCTGCTGCAGGGTCTGCAGACTCTTGCTGGATGTGATCGCCACCAGCGTGGGGGTGGCTAAGAAGGCGACGATCACGATCGCGTACACGATCGGCATCGCTCTCACCGGTCGATCCAGCCGTCGCAACGCGGCATGCAACAGCACCAGCGCCGAGGCGCTGACCAGGAACCATCCCGCGTAGGCTCGCGTTTCGATCGCGATCAGTCCGCCTGCTCCAACCGCCACCACACCGTTCAAGTCGAGGCGCTGCCAGATCTTCGTCGCGCCGAAGACGACCAGTCCGCTGGCCAGGACCATCAGTGGCTCCTTGTGCAGGGCACTGTTAAAGAACAGGTTCGATGGCTCAAACGCCAGTAACCACGCAACCAGACGCGCCGCTTTGGGGCCGGCGATGTCATACACAGCGGCGATCACGAAGATGATCCCGAGGGTCGCGATGCCGATCTGGGTCACCCTCAGCGAGGTATCACTGAGATGGGCGAGCTTGAGTTGAACCGCGAACACGTCCGTCTGGAGCTGGTATGGCCCGTGGGGGAGAAAGCCTCGACCCCAAGGTGTGGCCGCGAGCACGTTCCCGAGGCTGAGGAAGGTCTGTTCGTCACCACCCCGCAGCTGGGTCTGCAGGCCCGTCGCGTTGATCCCCGCCACCGCGAACAGGCGCAGGCAAACGCCGATGAAAATAGGCACCCCGATCCACAGCTCCGCGCGCCGGCGTTTGAGGCGCCGGATCACCTGCGTCAACCCATAGGACACGAGGAGTGTGACGACGATCAGCCCCTCGGCGCTGCGCAGCGTGGCGTCAGCCATGTATCACCAGGCTACTCTTAGATGGTGGCGCCACCGGAGACCCGGGACCGGGAATTGCTGCTGATGGCCAGAGCCAGCAAGCTCCGCGTGGACGCCGCCTCGGCCGCGGTGATGCGCAGGTTCGCGTTCGGCGGCGTCGACGTCCGGCTGCTGAAGGGGCCGTCGATCGCGCAGTGGCTTTACCCGAACGCCGATCCGCGTCCCTACGTGGATTGCGATCTACTGGTGGCGCCGGCCGGCCTCGGGGTCGCCGGGGAGATCCTGGCGGCGATGGGCTATGCGTGTCTTTTCGACGACCGCGCGATGCCGGCGTGGTGGCGCGAGCATGCCGGCGTCTGGGCCCGCAAGACCGACGGGCTGACGGTCGACCTGCATCGCACGCTGGCCGGCGTCGGGGTCGACGACGGCACTGCCTGGGACCTACTGTCGGCAACTCCGGCCTCGGTCATGGTCGCGGGAGAGCCGCTGCCGGCCCTCGGCCTGACCGCCCGGGCGGTGCACGTGGCGTTGCACGCCGCCCAGCATGGGGCCGACCGATCCCAATCGATGGCCGATCTGGATCGAGCGCTGGCCCTGGGCGACAACCACCTGTGGCTCGAGGCGGCCGAGCTCGCCGGCAAGCTCGGGGCCATCGATGCCTTTGTCGGGGGTCTCGGTTTGACGACCGCCGGGCGGCAGCTGGTCAGCCGGCTGGCCCTGCCGGACAGCCGGTCGACGGATTCGGTCCTGCGAGCCGGCTCGCCGCCGCCGCTCGCCCTCGGCTTCGATCAGCTCGCGCGTGCGAACGGTCTGCGCCTGCGCATGGAGATCGTGTGGCGCAAGATCGTCCCCCCCGCGGCTTTCGTCCGCCACTGGGATCCCCGGGCGGCGGGTGGGCGTCTCGCCCTCCTGCGCGCCTACCTGCGGCGGCCCCTGTGGCTGCTGCGCCTCGCGCCCGGAGGACTCAGAGCGTGGCGTAAGGCCCGCCGAGCGGTGCGCCTCGCGAATCGCCACAGCGAGCCATGACGCTCGACCGCACCACCCTCGCCGTCGGGGTTCGATGCTATGTGGTGCAAAAGGCGAGGACGCAACCACCTGAACAACAGGATGCCCCGCTGATCAGACAACCAAGGCCCGGCAGGTTGCAGCTCGTCGCCACGCATTTCTTGACGTTGCTTCCGTTCTGGTAGCAGGTGCCAGAGCAGCACCTCGCGTCCGCGGCCTTTGCCCCCACCGCCGCGGTACAACCGGTCTCGACGCTGCCATCCGCCAAGCATGCCGACGCCGCCGCCGCCGTAGATCCGACCGCGACCGAGTAGATCAGCGGTGCGGTGAAGGCCGCACCCCCGATCTTGGCGATGCGCGTCACCGCCTGTCGGCGTGAGTAACCGGGCTCGAGCAAGGGGCCGTCGTCCAGCAGCGCACGTTCGCGCAACTCGTCCAGCGCCTGCTCGACCGCCACCAGCGGCCGGCCCAGACCGTCGGCGATCTCCGCGGGCGAGAGCTGGCCATTGCAGCGCTCCCACACCGGCACGGCGGCGGCTGAGAGACAGTGCGCGATTTGGCTCACCTCGTCGTACACGAGCAACTCATCGTCGACCCGTTCGGTTATCACGCCTTTGGTTCTGGCTCTTGGAAGCTCGTGCACTGGTGCGCCCTGAAGGGTGGGAAGCCGGGGCCTCCCACTCAAACCCTCAGCCTTGGACTTGCCGAGGCTAGACCACCGGGGCGTGAAGCACAACTGCCGCGGTCACCGCCGAGCGGATCAGGGCCTCGATCGCGGGAACCCCCTCGGCCGGCGCTCCGGCGATCCCGCCGTCGGTGCCGACGAGGACGGCTGATGGCGTCGCCCGCAGGGCATAGAGCGCAAAAACGTCACTTTCATCCTGACCCAGAACCAGGCTCAATCCGTGCTCGTCACCCAAGCGCTCGATGTCGGCTCGCTCACCCGCGAAGATCGCCGGCAGGCTGACGCTCGACTCGAGCGAATCCTGCCACCGCGCGAGGCTGGGCAGCATCTGGAGACACGGCCCGCAGCTGGTGCTGAGGAAGACCAGGACGGCCGGGCGCCCCGCTTGCATCAGCTCGTTCAGCGAGGCGGTGGTTCCGCGTAGCGGGGTGAGCGTGAAATCGGGGGCGGGAGTGCCACGGGAAAGCCCGGGCGGGGCCGCGCCCGCGGTCACGATCTCCAATCGGTCACGCAGACGGCGCCGGTCAACCCACAGCTGGGCGACCGCCAGCGCGAGCACAGCGGCGAGCACAGAGGTCGCCACCAGCGCGACCTGGGTTCCGTCGAGGCTGTGCAACCAGCCGTCCAGGCTTGGGCCCGGGCCGGCCGCCACGATCACCACCGCCGGCGTGGCCAGGAGGAGATTGCGGACCAGGGTCGATGTTCCGGCGGGCTTGGAATGGAGCTGACCGAAGCAATGGCAGTCGGGGGCGCGGCCCTGGGCGAGCGCGCGCGCGACGCCGACGATGAACACGAGCAGGAGCAGCAGCGCACCGGCCGCTCCCCATCGAGCTGAGGGACGGATCAGCAGGGCAACAGCGACGGCGAGCTCGGCCACAGGCAGTATCGGACCGGCGACACTGGCCACGCGCGCCGGCACACCGAACTCCTTGAGCGCGCGCGCCGAGCCTCCAAGATCAAGCAACTTGCCGATGGCGGCAACGAGAAACACCGCCGACAGCACACAACGAAGCGCGAGCAGCAGAGCGTTCACCCGTTAGATCATAGGTTTCACACCAACCGACTCAGAACGTCGGGGGATCGGGACTGAAATTCCAAGCTGATACTCGGGTGGCTTTACCATCGTCCGAGCATGCGTCCGTGGAAGCGAACGACTCCGCAACCGCTGGTCTTCCGGGCCTTCGGTGTACAGGTGGAGCTGGCGCTCGGCGAGATCGGATATGAGGCGGAGGTTCAGGATCTGCTCCCGCCCGGTTGGAAACCGTGCGATGACGGTGAATCCGCCGGGCGTTTCGGATTGCGCCGGACCGGGACCGACAGCACTGGGATTGACAGCTATGAGGTCAAGGTCGGTGACGAGCCGTGGCTCGAACACGCCACGTTCGATGTGGCGCTGGGGATGCTCGACGCCCAGATCCGCCTGTTCGTCGCCGCCAACGCGCATGAGCGCATCTTCGTGCATGCCGGCGTGGTCGCTCACGAGGGGAAGGCGCTGCTCATCCCGGGCGAGAGCTTCTCGGGCAAGACGACACTGGTCAGGGCCCTGGTGGAGCAGGGGGCGACGTATTACTCCGATGAGTACGCGGTGCTCGATGACGGCGGCCGAGTGCATCCCTACCCGCGTCGGCTCTCGATCCGGGAGCCCGACTCCCGGGCCACGCAGGAGCGCGACGTCGCCGAGTTCGGCGGCACCGCCGGGGTGGACACCGCCGAGGTGGCGGCGGTGCTGGTGACCCGTTACCGACCTGGGGCCGAGTGGGAACCGCAGCGGCTGTCCAGCGGACAGGGGGTGCTGGCGCTGCTGAGCAACACGGTCCCGGCCCGCGAGCGTCCGCGGGAGTCGTTGCGCGCCGTGAGCCGAGCCGTCGCCGGGGCCGCGGTGCTCGACGGCGATCGCGGTGAGGCGGGAGCCGCGGCAAAGTCCATGCTCGAGGTGCTGGCCACGCCGCGGCGTTGATCGGGCCTTATCCGTTCACCGGCACGATCAGCGATGAACGGTCCCGTGGATCGAGCGCTATGGCGTGCCGGTACGCCCGGCGAGCCGCCGGGTAGTCGCGATGGCGCGCCGCCAGGTCTCCCAGCAGTGCCCAGGACACCCAGTCCTGCGGCCCGTGGGCGATGGCGCGCTCGAGTGCAGCGCGAGCGTCGGTGTACAGACCGAGGCGGCCGAGCGCGGCGGCGCGAACGTAGTAGGTGTCCACGCTGTCCCCCTCAAGCGCGAGGGCGTCGTTGGTCTGCGCGAGCGCGGCGACCGGGTGCCGTGAGAGCTGCGCCACCGCCTCGGCGCGATGGTGGTCGGCCAGCATCATGCGGCCCGTCAACAGCGCCGCGACCGCGATCACCGCGCCGGCTCCGAGCCACAACACGACCCGGCGGGGACCAATCCGGGAGCGGACCGAATCGGCGCCTCCAGGCTCGGCGTCAGCCTGGACTGCACCCGGCGCGCAGACCAGCGCGGTGGCGGCACCGAGCGCGAGCGCCGTGATGGTGGGGATCATGTGCATCCAATCGACGCTGGTCTGACTGAGCCACGCGAGGAACATGCCGCCGCCTCCCACCGCCACCAATCGCGCGCCGCCGGGGCTGCCGGCGTGCCGGCTCCATCGCCACACGCCGATCAGGGGACCGGCCAGGAACAGCACGAGCAGGAGCGCGCCGACGATGCCGAGCTCGGCCAGCGTCTGCAGCTCAAGCGAATGCGGCTGCGTGATGTCCTCGCTGGTTCGCCGGTCACGGTAATAGCCGGCGGTGTAGTTGCCTGCGCCGACGCCACGCAACGGCGCGCGGTCGAACTCGCTCAAGGCCACGCGCCAGTAGTCGAAGCGGTTCCCCCCGCCGGACAGGAGCCGGAACGAAGCCGGGGATGGCGACAGGTTGACGAACGCGTCGTACTGCGCCCGGACTCGGTGCGAGATGCTCTGGGCCTTGACCCCGGCGAGAACGCCCCCGCCGAGCGCGAGCGCGATCAGGCCCACCGAGGCGGCGATCGCCAGCCGGCGGTCCCACGCTTCACCGCGGGCGCGGACCAGCGTCGCCAGGCTCAGCAACAGTGCCCACCCGCATGCCACGCCGGCACCCGCGAGCAGGGCGGCGATAGCCGCGCGGTGGATGTCGTGGAGGCTCGCGATCCCGCCGGGGCCGGGATGCTGGTACAGGGGCGAGATCGAGCTCGCCGCCAGGCTCACGCCGGCCAGGACCACCAACAAAATCCACAGGCGGGGGCGCCGACCGGGAACCAGGGCGAGCACGAGCAGCCCGGATATGACCAGAGCCAACAGCGAGCCGCGCCGCTGCGATACGAGCAGCAGCGCGCCGAGTGCGGTAGCCCCGCCGATCGCCAGTGCCGATCGCCCCTTGCTCCGGGTGTCCTCGGCAATCGCGACCAGCGGCCAGAAGCCGAGCAGGAGCAGGTTCGCCTGCCCGTTGGCATATCCGATCGGACTGTTCAAGTTCGTACCCAGGAACAGCGCCTGGGCCCCCGGGAGCAGCATCCGGACCAGCAGATAGACCGCTATCCCCAGTGACGCGGCAGCGCAGGCGCCGACCAGTGCGGATGCCACGCGCCGCTCGCGACCGGTGACCAGCACGAGCGCGGTCATGATCGCCGCGTACAGAGCCCACCGGTTGGCGGCCACGAGCGCGAGGTCCCCGCGATCAGCCCAACCGCGAGAGAGCAGTGACCACAGCCACAGACCACCCAGTCCGCCGATGGCGGCGAGCGCGGGAAAGGATGGTCGCCGGCGCGTGGCGATCACGAGCGCCAGCGCTGCGGCCAGCCAGACGAGGCTGGCCGGGCTCCACAGTGCGCTGTTGTAGAACCCTGACCAGAAGGTGCTCGCACCGAACAGCAGACCGCATACAGCTGCGATCCCGCACCGCACGCGTTGCTCGTTTGTCCATTGACGCGGTGCAGGCATGCCGCGCCAAGTATCGCGTTCACGCTCACATGACCCGCAAGCCACGGCCCGCGTCGAGTAACGTCTGTCCGGCGTGCCACACCGCCGCCCATCAGTGTCAGTGCTGGTTTGGATCGGATCGGCGGTCGCCGCAGTGGTAGTCGTCATGTCGCCCGCGGCAGCGTCGGCACTGGAACCTGGTGTGCACGTCAATCCGAACAGTCCCGCGGGGATCGAGTACGCGTTTCCGCTGGGCAGTGCACGGGCCGGGCTGAGCGGCCAGCCGCCGGGCTCATCCCCCGGCGCAACGTCCGCGTCCCCGCTGTTCGGGGTCGGCGTTCACCCCGATGCAACGCGCCCGAGGCGGACAGGAGCGCACAGACAGAGGCAGGCGAAACCGAGCGCACGTCCAGACGCCGCTGACGCCCAGGCCCGGAAGCTCGAGTCAAAGGCCGCGGCCGGATCGGTGGGAGACCTCGTCCTCCTACTCGCCGGCGGCGTCGTGCTCGCCGGCGTGCTCGGCGGCTTGCTCGGGACCCGGCTGCGACGGCAAACCGTTGCCACCTAGCCGCCGCGCGCCAAGCCGGAATCTCGCCGTGGTTCTGCTGGCGCTGGGCCTCCTCGCCCTCACGGCGGCCGCGCCGGCCCGCGCCCACTTCTCGGCTCGTAAGGCGATCTGGGGGCCAGCGGTACACGGCAGAACCTCGCTCTGGCCGATCTACCACAAGCTCGGCGTCGGCATCTATGAGGATGCCCTGGACTGGAGCTTCGTCGCGGCCCGGCGTCCGCGAAGCCCACGCAACCCACGCGACCGTGCCTATCTCTGGCCCCCGGCGGTGACGCGCGCCGTCGCCCAGGCGGCTCGCTATCACATCCGGGTGGCCCTGGAGCTGACCCGGTCGCCGCGCTGGGCGAACGGTGGACACCGAAGCCAGTGGGCACCGCTGCGCTCACGTGACTTCGCCGACTTCGCGGTCGCCGCCGCCCGCCGCTACCCCAGCGTGCACCTGTGGATGATCTGGGGAGAACCGACACGCGGGGCGAACTTCCAGCCGCTCGCCAAGGTCCGGCCCGGTCGCAAGCTGACGCCGTCCGAGGCACGAGGACCTCATATCTACGCCGGACTTCTCGCCGCCGCGTACCACGCGCTCAAATCGGTCACTGCCAGGAACCTCGTGATCGGCGGCATGACGTTCACCGGCGGCGACATCCGCACCCAGCAGTGGATCCAGAACCTCGTCCTCCCCGATGGGAAGCCTCCGCCGCTCGATATGTACGGCCACAATCCGTTCAACTTTCGGGCGCCGAACCTCAGCGATCCTCCTTCTCCTGACGGTTTGGTCGACTTCTCGGATCTGGGGCGGCTGGCGGGCTGGGTCGATCAGTACCTGGGACACGGACGCCGCATTCCCCTGTTCGTGTCGGAGTGGACAATCCCAACCAGGCCCGACCACGAGTTCCGCTATTTCGTCGACCCGGCGTTACAGGCAAGCTGGATCGGCGCTGCGTTCTCGATCGTCCACAGCTGGCCCCAGATCTATGCGCTCGGCTGGATCCACTTGTACGACAGGCCCCCGCAGACCAACGGCGGATTGCTCACCGCCCGCGGCGGCGCCAAGCCCGGCTTTTTCGCCTTCGAACAGGGTTGAGCAAAAAGAAGACCATCCCTCCCCATCTCTCACCAACGCGGTTGACGAGTGCGACCGGACAGCCGACGGTGACGCTAGAGTGCAACCACGCGGACGGATGAGACGCCACATGGAGGCTCGGCCGTTCTGCTGTTGGGCGTTTGATGGTTGGGCAGGCACACGGTGACTGCTCCGATCGTTGACCACCCTTTTTCGTGTCAGGGCGTCAGCGGAGAAGGACGGTCGCGGGTGAACCTCAACAGGTCATCGACGGGTGCGGATCGATTCGCCAGAGCATCGACGGCGCAGGTCGATTCACGAGCGCATCGATGAACGCGGACAGGACCGAGAGATGACGCCCGGCCGCCGGACGCTCACGCTCGCCCGGTCCGCCGCTGGCGGAAACACGGTCAAGGAGGAGCTGGCCGACGTGCTGAGCGAGTTCGCTCGCACGATGCTGACGGACTTCCCGATTCAGGGGATCCTGGATCAGCTGGTCAAACGGATCGTCGACGTTCTCCCGGTCACAGCCGCCGGGGTGACGCTGATCGCGCCCGACCTCAATCCGCGCTACGTCGCCGCCTCGGATCGGTCGGCGTTGCGCTACGAGCAGCTGCAGACCGAGCTGGGCGAGGGCCCGTGCCTGGCGGCCTATGGCACGGGAGCCGCAATCACCGTTCCGGACCTGCGCCGCGAGGATCGGTTTCCCACCTTCGCGCGTCGAGCGCTGGAGTCTGGGCTCTCGGCCGTGTTCACCTTTCCGCTGCGCCACGACGATCTCCAGCTGGGCGCGCTTGACCTGTACCGCGATACGCCCGGGGCGTTGTCAAGCGAATCGATGGCCGCCGCCCAGACCCTCGCCGATGTCGCGGCGGCCTATCTCATCAACGCTCAGGCTCGCTCGGACCTGCAGGCCGCCTCGCACCAGTCTCGCGAGGCGGCTCTGCATGACGCTCTTACGGGCCTCCCCAACCGCGTTCTGATGCTGGAATTGCTTGAGCACGCCTTCCGGGTGAGCCGGCGATCGGGAATGACCTCGGCGGTGTTCTTCGTTGATCTGGACCAATTCAAAGCGGTCAACGACAGCTACGGCCACCACGTCGGAGACGAGCTGCTGGTGGCCGTTGCTCAGCGTCTGACCGGGCTGCTTCGACCGAGCGACAGTCTGGCTCGCCTCTCCGGGGACGAGTTCGTGATCCTGTGCGAGGAGCTGGCTGAGCCGGCCGAAGCCGATCCCATCGCTGCCCGTCTCAACGATGCGCTTTCGCTGCCGTTCGTCCTCTCCGGCGTGGAGGTGCGCCTGACCGCCAGCATCGGAATCGCCTTCACGGGTCAAGGCATCGACGCCCCCGAGGAGCTCCTGCGCAATGCCGATCTGGCGATGTACCGGTCAAAGCGAGACCGGACCGAAAGCCATGACGTCCTCGATCTGCGTGAGATGCATCTCGCCGGGCACCAGGCGGGCCTGGCCCGCGGGCTACCCGGGGCGATCGAGCGCGGCGAGCTGCACATCGACTACCAGCCAATCGTCGACGCGCAGGACAGTTCCCTCACCGGAGTCGAGGCTCTGCTGCGGTGGACGCACCCAAGTCGCGGACCCGTGTCGCCGAGCGTATTCATACCGCTCGCGGAGCAGTCCGGGCAGATTGTCGAACTGGGCCAGTGGGTGCTGGCTCAGGCCTGGTCTGACTGTCACTGCTGGCAGCGACGACGGCATCGGGACATCGCCATGTCGGTCAACGTCTCCGCGCCCCAGTTCATGGCCGCCGGTTTTGCCGACCACGTCGAGAGGGTGCTCGACAGCGCCTCGGGCGATCCGCGGCTACTGACCCTGGAGGTCACCGAGCGTGTCTTTGTCCACGACGAGGAGCGCGCTCTCGTGGTGCTCGCTCAGCTGAAGAAGATCGGGGTGAAGCTCGCCCTCGATGACTTCGGCACCGGTTACTCCTCGCTCGGATACCTCAACTCGCTGCCGATCGACACGATCAAGATCGACCAGAAGTTCGTCGGCAGGCTCGGGGACAGGCCGGACAGCCAGGCGATCGTGACCGCGATCATCCAGCTCGCCCACAGCCTCGGGATGACTGTCGTCTCCGAAGGGGTGGAGACCGCCAGCCAACATGAGCAGCTGACCAGACTCGGCTCTGACTCCTGCCAGGGCTTTTACTTCGCCAAGCCGATGCTCGCCTCAGGTATCGACGCGCTGCTGTCAGATCAAGCCGACGGGAAAGCTGTTTTCGCACCGAAACCGGCCGGATCGCCGGACGCTTGAGGAGACCCGGTCCCGGCCAACCTCGGGCTGCGAAGATTCCGGGATCGTGAGCGACACGGAGATCGGCCGGCATCTCGAGCGTCGCCGGCGCGCGGTCGGCGAACAGTGGACTCTGGGCCGGGAGACGGTGGTGATCGGCGCCGGCGATCAGGTTCACCTCCCCGGGCGCGGAGACCGGACGTATCCGTTCCGGGCGCATTCGGAGTACTTCTATCTGACCGATCGTGAGCGACCGGGCGGCGTTCTGGTGTTTGACCCCGAGGAGGGCTGGGTGGATTTCGTCACCCCGGTGTCCCGCGATGAGCTGCTGTGGGAAGGGGCGCCGGCCGACGAGCCCGAGGGGGTCCCGGTGGCGCAGCTCACCGACTGGCTGGCGGCGCGCCGGGACCGCCCGATCGTCAATCTCGGCGCTGCGGTCGACGGGGTCACGGCCGAACCGCGGCTCACCGTCGAGCTGCGCCTCGGGCTCAACCAGGTCAGGCGCCAGAAGGACGCCGTCGAGCTGGATCGCATGCGCGCGGCGGAGCGAGCTACGCGAGCAGGTTTCGAAACCGTCGTGACACTCCTGTCGGCGGGCCGGACCGAACGGCAGCTGCAGATCGAGCTCGAGGCCGAATTCTTTCGCCACGGGGCCGACTTTCTCGCGTTCGACACAATCATCGCCAGCGGCCGCAATGCCGCGGTACTGCATTTCGCACCAACCTCGAAGCTCATCCGAGCCGGAGAGCTGGTCCTGATCGACGCCGGCGCGGAGTACCGCGGTTATGCCAGCGATGTCACTCGGACCTATCCGGCCTCCGGGTCCTTCACACCTGAGCAGGCAGCGCTTCACGAGCTCGTGCAGAGCGCGCTGGGAGCGGCAACGCGCTGCTGCACCGCTGGTACGGAGTTCCGCGACGTCCATCGCACGGCGGCGCTGGTGATCGCGGAGGGCCTGATTGATTTCGGGCTGCTCCGCGGCCGGCCAGAGAGCCTGGTGCAGAGCGCAGCTGTCTCGCTCTTCTTTCCCCACGGCGTCGGGCACATGGTGGGGCTCGGGGTTCGTGACGCGGGCGAGTCCCTGCCTGGGCGGCGCGCTGATCCGAGCACTCCCCGGTTACGCATCGATCTGCCGCTGCAGCCGGGCCACGTGGTGACCGTCGAGCCCGGCATATACGTGATCCCCGCTCTTCTCGGTGACCCGGACGTTCGCAAACGTCACCGCGAGCACGTGAATTGGGATCGTGCCGACGAACTGCTGGATTTCGGAGGCATTCGCATCGAGAACAACGTGTTGGTCACCGCCGGCGGCTATGAGGTGCTGACCGACGACATCCCGATGCTGGGTTAGCGGTGCTTGAGCAGATTTCCGGAAACTGGACGGAAAGCCACTAGACTCGCTGTCCGGGTTGATTGACGGTTCCTGCCCGACGATTTGTGCAGGCGAGCACGTGTTGATGACCTCATCGCCGTTTCGTCCACCGATGAAACGGCAAGAACAGGACCCTTCCCGAATCTGCCGGAAGGGCGCCTACACCGGCGCAATGACGCGCGGTCGGAGGAGATGCTCATGGAATTCAGGACCCGCAGGAACAGAACCGGACGCGGGACGCTGGTCGGCGCGATGCTGTTCGCCGGGGCGCTCGTGACGTTGGCGCTGATATCGCTCCCGCATGCCGCTTCGCCGGCATCGCCGGTCAGGGCACGGGATTCCGTGGCCTCCGTCGCGCCGCGCTCGTCCGCCGCCCTACCGCTTCGTGTCGACGTTCTGCGCCTGAGCCAATGCCTGTCGACGCTGTCGCCCCAGGGTGAATGGACGCTCGTGCTGCGGGCCGGAATCGGGACGCCGCAACCCTTCAGCCTGCCGGCGGTGGCTCGGAGCCTGCACATCAGCGTCGCCCGCGCGGCGGCCATCGAGCAAGCCGCGCTGCGACAGTTGCGGGCAGCCGCGAGCGGAGCTCGCTGCGGGACCCCTCCGGTCCTGGTTCACGTGCCCAAGCGCAATCGGCTGGCCCGCGCCGCTGCTGTCCTGACCCGGCCGGTTCCTCGCAATCACGCTCGGCTTCGCGGGACCGCCGTGCGGGCCCGTCTCAGCGCGCGGCGCCACCGAGCGGTCGTGCTCTCGTTCATCGTGACGGCGGGTCGGCACGGACCAGCGATCAGGACGATCAGCGTCGGACTGCCCCACGGGGTCTCCTTGTCGCGGTCCAGCCGGCGTGCCAATGCCGGCGTCGTGGTGTCCCACGGCGGGAGGCGGCTCACCGGGGTCACGCACATTCACCACGGCCAGCTCACGATCAGGCTCAAGGCCCCACGCTCTCGCCTCGACGTCAGGTTCGAGAGCCCGGCGATCACCCTATCCAGGGCACTGATGCGCAAGCTGAGAACACACCGGGGCCGAACCCTGCGCCCGCTCGTCATGATCACGGGGATAGCTGCGGGCCCGGTCGGCTAGCCCCTGTCCCCCGGGGCTGAGATAGCCTGAACGGATCGTGAACCCCGCGCTCACTGCCCGCCTGGTCGCCGCCGGACGCATCGGCTTCGGCGTCGCGCTGATCCTCTCTCCGGGGCGGGTGACCGCTCCGTGGCTCGGCTCCGACGCCGGTAAGGCCGGCACGAAAGTCGTGACCCGCGGGCTTGGCGCCCGTGACCTGGCTCTGGGGGTGGGTGCCCTGGCGGTCCCGGAGGCGCAGCTGATCCCGTGGGTGGCGGCGGCGATCGTCGCCGACACCGCCGACCTGGTGGCCACGTTGGCAGCGGGTGACTCCCTACCGCTCGCCGGTCGCGTGCTGGTGGGCGCCGTGGCGACGGGGGGCGCGGCCCTCGGCGCGGTGGCACTGGCAGGACTGCGCGCTCAGCCTGCCGACGCTTGACCGCTCGGCGGCGCCGAGCGGCCGACCAGGGCATGCATCGGTTTGATCACAGGAACCGGCCGGAGGCGGGGCTGACGGTCAGCTGACCCGTAGCCTGCCCCAGAGTGAGATGCTGCGCGGTGACCGTCACGCTTCCCGTTTGGCCGGGCACTGAACGGATGAACCCCCCGCCGATACCGCCGTAGGTGGCGAACGGGAAGGGGTTGTCGGCGATCAGCGTTGCCGGCCCCGATAGGGACAGGCTGACGTCGCCGCTGACGTACGGACGCTGGTTGCCATATGCGTCCAGAGCACGGAAGGTGAACCGCGTCATGTCGCTGCCGTCGGCCTGGATGGACCGATCGTCGAGCGCCAGCGCGAGCCGATCGCGCGCGGGGTCGGCCGACATCCGCACGGACAGAGCGAGCTTGCTGGCCACGTAGCCCCGGATCAGCAGGTCGGGCCGGCTCGAACCGTCGACGGTCAGATCGACGAACACGGGAGGATGGGCGAGGTGGGGGTAGTCCTGAGTGTCGGGAGTTGCGGTGGCGAAGTGCTTTGCGCCGACGTATAGCTCGAGGCGATCGCAGTTGGTGGCGATCATGGCTCCCGAGCCGGGCCCGTTGACGGGGGAGCCTGAACCGAAGTCCCAGAAGAAGACGGGCAGGATGACCGGCCTGACCGACGGGTCGACCTGCGAGCGGTAGAACGCCGCGCCGGGCTTGGGTACGCGGAAGGTATCGAGCACTCCGGGCCATTTGACGTTGTTCCAGACTCGGTTGCCCCCACTGAGGGACGCGTAGTCGATACCCGCCCAGCCGAGCAGGCCGGCGTAGGCGGTGTTGGACTGGGCAATGTTGTGCACCTGGGCATGCATCTGCGCTTGGAGCGCGAGCGTCTGCTCGGTGTCGATCCAGCGATACAAAGGCGCTCCGTCCAGCGCCCCGACCGCCTCGCTGATCATGTAGGGCACCCCGGCGATCGGCGGTTGGAGGATCGCGTTGCCGTTGGAGGAGTGATAGTCGTCGTAGGCGTAGACGTCCTGGGCCCATCCATCAGTGGATTGGAAATCCACTGCCCCGGTGGTCTGTCGTGAGCCATCCAAGCTGTCGGCGAGCTGACGCGTCTGGGCGTAGAGCGCGGGGTAATTGGAGGTTTCGTTGAGCCGGGTTGCCCAGACGATGACCGAGGGCCGGTTACGGTCGCGGATCACCATGTCGTTGACGTTCTGGACCACGATCTGCTGAAACGCCGCGTCACCCATGTATATCCAGCCGGGGGGCTCCTGCCAGACCAGGAGGCCGAGCTCATCGCAGGCGTCAAGGAAGTGCGGCGACTGCGGGTAGTGCGAACAGCGCACCATGTTGCAGTTGAGCGTGCTCTTGAGCAGCTGTGCATCGCGGCGCTGCAACCGCGCGGACGCCGCCATGCCGGTGTAGGGGAACAGCTGGTGGCGGTTGAGGCCGAAGATCTCGAACCGGGATCCGTTCAGGTAGAAACCATCGAGCTCGAACGTCGCCTGGCGGAACCCGATCCTGACCTGGAGCGCGTGCGTGTGGATGCCACGCCCGCTCACCGTGACACGGGCGGTATACAGCTTGGGTCGGCCGGGCGACCATAGGGTGATACCGGTAAACCCGGTGATCGTGAGGTTGGCCACGGTCGGGCCGGTAGCGGTTACGGCAACCGTGCCGGTCGCCGATGCGAGCACGTTCGAGCCATCGAACAGATCCGCCTTGACCTGCAGCGGCTGCGACGGGACGGTCCCCGCGTCAATCGTCGCCTGAACCTGGACCCTCGGATTGGCGCTCAGCACGTCGGTCGGCTTGGCGAACACGTCGGATACGAACACCTGCGGCACCAGGCGCAGCGCGACGTCTCGGTATATGCCCCCGGGCTGCAGGTAGTCGATCGACCAGGCTCCCTTGGGATTGTCGGGTGGAACGTCCTGCCAGGTCGAATCCACTACCACGGCCAGCACGTTGTCGCCCGACACGATCTGCGGAGTCAGCTCTACCGACCAAGGGAGGTAGCCGCCTTGGTGCTGAGATACCTGGACGCCGCCCAGGAACACCGTGGCGCTGGTCATGACGCCCTGAAAGTCGACAAACACGCGTTCACCGGCCGCCGCGGAGAGGTTGAAGTGCTTGCGATAGATCCAGACTTTCTCCCATGCCGTGTGGTCCCAGTTCCCCCATGACAGCGGGGTCACGGTATGCGGAACCGTGACCGCGGCGAACCCGCTGTCGGGAAAGCCCGGTGCCTCCGCGCCCGTGACGTAGACGCCGCCGAACAGCCAATTCTGGTTGAAGTCGTAGACGCCGGATGGCGATACCGAACCCGCCCGCGTGGCGGCCTGCGCCGGGACGCGTCCGAGGACCGGTCCATAGGCCAGGGTCGCCGCACCCGCAAGGCCCGCGCCCAAGACGGCGCGCCGCGAGTACACCCGACCGCGCTGCTCGTCCTGCCCCGATATGCCACCCCGTGCGCCCGGGGCGGGTGATTCGGCCACGGCGGCAACCTACCAGACAGCGGAGATCCGCCTCAGACAACACAGCAGCTGGCTTGAGGCTGAGCGCGCCGGCCTGAGACGGAGCGCTTACAGCGGGGTCAGCTCGTGGCAGCCGTCAGCGTCGCGGTTGCCGACCTGAGGACGTGCGTCGCGATTCTGTCGCCGATGCCTCCGAGCGGCAGCAGCCGGGGCAGGAACGAAACCGTTGCCTCGAACTCGAACTCGATCCGGGTGTCGCCGTCTCCCTGCAGCGACCACCGGAGCTCAAGCTGATCCCGATCCGAGGCGTCCTGTCCAAGCCGCGTCAGCCGGACCGTTTGGTGACCCTCGGTCCGGACTTGCAGGGCCAGCTCGAAGTCCTGCTTGATCGGACTCTGGGCAACGTGGAGCTTGGCCCAGACCCGGGCCGGGCGTCCACCTTGCTCACGCTCGAGCACCTCGACCTCCCGCACGGCGTCGAGCCATGACGGGTAGCGGTCCGCTGCCGCAAGCAGATCGAAGCACTCCTGCACCGGTACCGCCACGACGCTGACCGCGCGTCCGTGCAGCTCCTTCATGGCTCGGGCGGCTGGGAGTGTCTAGGCGTCGGTGGCCGCCGGTGCAGCCGCCGCTTTGCCGGCGCTGACGGTCGCCCCCCCGGAACTGGGGAGACGGTAGCCCCGCGCGGCCTTGACCACCTCGCCGGTCTTTGAGAGCTTTGACAGCGTCGTGCTCACCGTTGGCCGGGCGAGCCCGGTGGCCTTCGCCACGTCGCCCGCAGTCAACGCCTGGTCGGCTGAGAGCGCCGCGAGAACCTTCGTCTTGGTCGCACCCGGTGCCGTTCGGGCCGGGGAACCGGAGTCGGCTGCCGCCTTCGTCGGGCGTGTCGGAGTGGGTGCCGGGACCGGCTTCGCGGCGGCGGGCGTCGCAACGGGCCGGGTCGCGGACGGAGCCGGCCTCGGCGCACGGGTTGACCGCTCACGGCCGCGGGGATCAAGCGCCGCGAGCGCGCGCCGCAGCTTGTCGGCCTCGGCATGCAACTGATCGAGCCGGTGCTGGATGTCGTGACGAATTCGATCGATCAACTTGGTGACACTCCTGGTCTTGGTAGGCGGGCGCCGATACGGCGTCAGGTCAGCATCCTGTCAGACCGCTCTCGGCGGCCACCTCACCGTCTCCCATCGCCGCATCGTAGAGTCCACACCACCGGTGAAAATCTCCCTCGCACGTGATCCCGACACCGAGGCGACCGTGAGGTGATGGCTACCGCACCCGAGGATATGTCCGCGGTTTACGCCGACCGCGCGGCGCAGGCATACGCGGCCATGCAGGACCGCTTTGGCACCGATCGGGGCATGTATCGAGGCGACGGCTTGTGGCGCCGTCCGCGGAGCGCCGCGCACCTCTGGCCGTTCGCCCGGGCCTTCGTTGCGACCCTCGATCTGGCCGGCGTCAACCCGGACCTGGTCAGGGGGTTTGACGCCGACGCGGCGATCGCGCAGCGGCTGAACGCCCTCGAGCGCTACTGGGATCCGTCCGGCGCGCAGCCCGCGTATGCATCTGACGTCATCGGGAAGCGATCGCCCGCCGATCGCTACTACGACGACAACGCATGGGTCGGCCTGGCGCTGATCCAACTCGAGCGAATGCGACCGGGCGCGAGCCGCCTGGACCGCGCCGCGGACCTGTTTCGCTTCGCGCAGGCGGGCTGGGACCGACGGCCCGACGTGCCCAGCCCCGGCGGTGTGTTCTGGGTCGAGCAGGGACGCGGGATCGGAGTGCGCAACCACGACCGCAATACCGTGTCCAACGCGCCCAATGCCGAGCTCGGGCTGCACCTCGCCGAGCTCACCGGGTGCGCCGAGGGCCCCATCGGTCCCACCGAGATGTACCACTGGGTGAACGTCACGCTCGACGCCGATCGCGACCATGACTCCCGTGCCGCCGGCCTCTACTGGGACAAGCTGCGCGGTGACAACACGATTGACCGGGCGCTGTGGAGCTACAACCAGGGCAGCATGATCGCCACCAACGTCTTGCTGGCCCGCCGCGGCGGCGAGGCAGATGCCCGGTACCTTGCCCGCGCGGAGGCGATCGCCCGCAAGGCGCTTGAGCACTACCGCGGTGGCTACGAGAAGCAGCCCCCGGCGTTCAACGCAATCTTCTTCCGCAACCTCCTGGCGCTCCACGCGGCCACCGGCGACGCCGGCCTCCGCACCGAGATCCTCGAAGCGATGGGCGGTTACGCCGAGCGCATGTGGTCCAAGCATCGCAACGGCCGGCTCGTCTCCCGGACCGTTCCGACGCTGCTTGACCAGAGCGCGATGGTGCAACTGCTCGCTCTGCTCGCGTGGGAGCCCGCGGACTTCCGGATGCTGGCTTAGGTGTAGGCCAGCGCCCGCCCCGCATCTGAATCTCACGGTCCAGTCGTAGGGCTTGCCGGAGGCGGCGATCGTGCGTGGCCACGATCAGCGCTCCCGGCCAGCCTTTCCAACGCTGCTTGCAGTACCTCCACCGACTCGATGTCAAGATGGTTGGTTGGCTCGTCCAGAAGCAAGCAGGTAGCGCGCTGATGTGCGTCACCGTCAGCTCGGCGCGAGTCAGCTCGCCGGGCGACAGTGTCGGATACACGAGTGGGCGCTGGGTGGCTCATTCGCGTCATGGCTCGGCGATCCCGGCAATCAGGCGGGAGACCACCGCGCGCATCTCCTCGCCGGCGATCGTCTTGTCCTGCGCCCTGGCTATGTACATAGCCGCCTCGTCGAGCGCTCCGACCAGCACGTGGGCGAGCGGCGTGACGGGCTGGCGCGGGATTCGCCCGATTTCGATCGCCTGGGCCAGGACGCCCTCGAGCAGGCCGATCCCCGAACGCATCCCAATCTCGCGCCATCGCTCCCAGCCGAGTACGGCGGGGCCGTCGAGCAGCACTATCTGCTGGACCTCTCGCTCGGCGCAGGCATCCAGCCACGCATCCGCGCCGAGGGTGATCACGGCAACCGGATCGGTAGGTCCCTCGGCCGCGATCCGGCTCTCCGTACGCGCGGCGATGTCGTCTTCGATCGCCTCGTAGACGGCCGCGAACAACTCGGTCTTGTCTGCGAAATGATGGTAGAGCGCCCCTCGCGTGACCCCGGCCGCGCGGACGATCGTCTCGGTGCCGACCCCGGCGAACCCGCGCTCGGCGAACAGTGGGCGAGCCGCCTGGATCAGGGCCGCGCGCGTGGTCGCGGAGCGGCTTAGCTGAGTTCGACGGTTGACTTCCATACAGACAGTATGTATGTTACGTGCACACTGTACGTAAATGCTAAGCAATGGAGCAGACATGCCCACCGTCGATCTCCCCCACGGAACCGTCAGCTACCGCGTTGCGGGTCCCGAGGGTTCCCACGCAGCCCCCGTAGTGTTTGTACACGGGTTCCTCGTCAACGGGAGCCTTTGGTCCAAGACAGCCGAAGCGTTGGCTACCGCAGGGGTACGCTCCTACGCTCCTGACTGGCCGCTCGGCTCGCACACCATCGCCCTTGGCCCGGCGGCCGACCAGTCGCCGCGCGGGGTGGCCGGCCAGATCGCCTCCTTTCTCGAGGCGCTCGAACTCCGCGACGTGACACTGGTGGGCAACGACACCGGCGGAGCGATCTGTCAGTTTTTGCTTGACGGCGACGCAACCCGCATCGGCCGAGTGGTCCTGACCAATTGCGACGCATTTGACAACTTCCCGCCACCGCCCTTCGGCTTGCTGTTCAAGTCGTTTCGCAACGCAACGGTCATCCCGGCACTGCTGGCCCCGATGCGGTCCACGGCCCTGCGCCATTCTCCCGCCGGATTCGGTCTGCTGGTCAACGAGCCACTGGACGCCGCCCAAACCCGCGCGTGGATAGAACCCTGCCTCACCGACGCCGGCGTCAGAGACGACGTCGCCCGGTTCGCCCGGAAGGTCGATCCGCACGACCTCCTGACCGCATCCAACCGCCTGGGAACCTTCGGCGGCCCTGCGCTGCTGGTCTGGGGAGCCAGAGACCGCTTCTTCAAGCTGGACTTCGCGCGTCGGCTGCGTGACGTGTTCGCGGACGCTCGGCTGGTCGAGGTCGCCAACGGCCGGACCTTCATCCCCCACGATCATCCAGCACGACTCGCACAGGAAATCGCCTCATTCCAGAGTGAGGTTGTATCGTCCGGCCGGTGAGGTCCTGGGGCGGCGCGAGCTTTGAGAATGACGCGGCCGGAGACTGGTTCCTACTCGTAGAGGAAGCGCCAGATCCTGGAGCGGTCATGGCCTCGGCGATCGACGATGTGCTGAGCGACGCCGAATTTCTCGAGGTCGACCTGTGCTGCGAGGCGATCGCGGCCGCGGAGCTCTGCGCGTGTTGCGCCGGTCAGCTGCCCAATCGCCTGCCCGACAACGTCGACGCCTGGGTCCAGGTCAATCATCACGGGCCCCACGCCGACGAGGTCGAGCTGGCGGTGCAGGCCGTCAGTCGGGTGCGCGACGAAAGTGAGCTGCGCGACCTGTGGGATGACTCCGAAGACGGTCCTCGGTGGCTGGCCGAAGTGGACTATCTGCTGTCGCGACTGGCCCGGTCCAGCGCCGGAAGCCCACCCTCGGTCTCGCCCTGACCGGCGGTGCCTACGATCCTTCAGAGCTGCCGCCCGGCGCGAATTCGCCGATAGCTCGTTTGGCCGACGGCTGTGTCGACGGCCCCGGCTGTCTCGGCCGTAAGTCGAGGTCGAGGCGGGGCAGGAAGTAGTGGGCGAGCGCTCCGATCGACAGCGCGTAGATAACCGTGCCGATCCCGACGGTGCCACCGAGCACCCAGCCGGCGCCGAGCACCGTCAGCTCAATCGCGGTCCGCACGACCCGGACGGAGTGGCCACGCGCGGCCAGCCCCGTCATGAGTCCGTCGCGCGGACCAGGCCCGAGCCCGGCACCGATGTACGCCGCCGTCGCGACCCCATTTAGAACCACGCCCGCAAGCAGCAGCACCCACCGAACGACGATCTGATGAGGAGGGGCGAACACGGCCAGCATGATGTCGATCACCACGCCGACCACGACCACATTGCAGACCGTGCCGACGCCGGGCCGCTGGCGCAGCGGGATCCACAGCGCGAGCACGATGAGGCCGATGATCACCGCCCAGGTTCCCACCCCGAGTCCCAGCCGCCGTGAAAGCCCTTGATGAAAGACATCCCAAGGATCGACGCCCAGCCCCGCGAGCAGGATCATCGCATCGCTGACGCCGTAGAGCACCAACCCGGGCAACAGCCGAGCGAGCCGCTGTGCTCTGGGAGGGGGAAGCAGCACGGCCACAGTCTGGCAACCGACTGACGTCGCTTCGCCTCCTGGCCGCGCACGTCCGAGGCGGCGCGCCTGGCCACCAGCCCCGCCGGTACCGATGAGCTTGCGCCCGCCGCGCAGTCCCTACACCGAAGCAGACGAACCGCAACGTGAGCAAAAGGAACTGATCATGGGACAGCCAGTGGTGCATTTCGAGATCATCGGGAAGGACCCGCAGAGGCTTCGCAGCTATTTCAGCCGCCTCTTCGGTTGGGAGTTCGACTCCCCGTCTCCGGTGGCGCCGGAAGTATCGGAGCCGGACAGCTACGGGTTCTTGGAGCTCCTCACCACCGAGGACGGCACGGGCATCCGCGGCGGTATCGGAGGCGGGCCAGGCTATCCCAGCCACGCGGTGTTCTATGTCGCCGTCCCGGATGTCGAAGCCGCGCTGCACGAGGCCGAGCAGCTTGGAGGCACTCGGGTGATGGGCCCGGTCACCTCACCGAACGGTCTGGTCGTAGCTCATTTCACCGATCCTGAAGGCAGTCTGGTCGGCCTGGCGGGGGTCGCCTGACCGCCCGTTTCAGCTACGGAGGGGGAGGTTTGGACCGGGCAGGAGACCCCGGCGGTCGGGCTATGTTCTGCTGGTGAGCGCACGGCGGGCGACCAACCAGCCCTCGAGTGCCGCTCTGCGTTGCGCGCGCTGTTCGTAGGCCCGCAGGACCAGCAGCATGCGGTCGACCCCGCGGCCGGTCGCATGTCGCCCGGCGTGCTTCTCGCGGCGGACTCGCCACAGCGCCTGGGCATGAATCGGCGGTCGGTTCGTGTAGCCGGCGCTCGCTGTCGGGCCCTCCGCTGCCATCGTGCAACGCAGGCTACACGGCGACTCGGGCCGCGATCGCTGAAGGCCGTGGGAGCTGTCGGCGCGCTCGTCGTTTCGCTGCATGTTCGGGACCGTGGTGCTGGGCCTCTCCCAGGCGCGCCTGTCGGGATCCGACAGCCAGCTCGAGCTCTACAACCTGTTCGGGACCGTGACCGTGCTCGTTCCGCACGGAGTGCAGGTCAACGTTGCCGGCGGCGGCCTGTTCGCCAGCCAGGTGATCGAGTCAGCGGCGGAGCCGAGCGTCGCGGGAGCGCCCCGGTTGCGAATAACAACGCGCGGGACGGGCGGCACGCTGCACGTTCGCACCCCGGGCGAGCGTCCGAGCCGGCGATGGTTGCGCCAGTTCTCGGGCGGCGACCAGGACTGACGCGACACCACGGCCAGCGGGGTGGTCTCGGAGCCCGGCCGTGGACTAGATGCTCCCGTCGCCGTCGCTGGGCGCGCCGCTGTTGTCGCCGTCACCGTCGCCGCCGCCGCCCTGCGGTATCCCTCCACCGGACGGCGGAGAGGTCGTTGTCGGCGGGGGCGGCGCGGCGGCCGTCGGCGGGGGGGCGGTGGTTGTCGGCGGGGACGGGGCGGTGGTCGTCGCCGGCGGCGGGACGGTGACCGTCGGCGCGGACGTGGTCACCACCGGGGGCGGCGGGGGCGCCGTGACCACGAAAGGAGTCTCACTGCGCACGGCGCGATCGTCGACCAGCGTCACGATCAGTTGATGGCGACCTGGCTTTACGCCGTCGAAGACGAGCCGGCGCTGTCCAAACCGGGTCCGCCCGTCAAGGACGTAGCGAAACGGCTTGGGACCGGTGGCCTTGCCGTTGACGAGCGCGACTCGGACCGTGACGTTGGACCCTGTGTGGGAACCAGCTCGCGGGGAGAGCGTCTTCAGGCGCGGTTTCGGCGCGGCGCTTGTCGTCGACGATACGGCGGCCGCCTGAGTCGTGGTGGCGGGGGCGCTGCTGCTCGATGAGTAGCCACCGCCGCAGGCGCTGACCACCAGCGCCACCCCGAGCGCGACTAGCGAGCCGACGGCTCGTGGAGACCGGAGCTTGGACGTGACCATTGCGACCTTCCTGTTGGTGCCTGAACGACTTCTCACATGACAGACGGTCCCCGGGCGCCATCCTTCCCGCGACCAACCGATCAGAAATCAAGAAGCGCGTGCAGCGGGACGCGTCTAACGTGGCCGCCATGGACATCTCGATCGGCCAGATCCGCCTCCCGCACAGCGATCACGGTCGGCCATCCGGCAATCGTCGTCCTTTGACACTCGAGCACGAAAGGAAGCAAGAGCCATGAAAACGATGACATGTAAACAACTGGGTGGACCCTGCGATCTCCCGCACCGTGGAAATAACGCCAACGAGGTCATAAAGGCCCAGGATCAACATCTGAAGGAGATCGTGGCGAGCGGTGACGAGACGCACAGAGATGCCTTGAGCGAGATGCAAGGGAGGTGGAAGAATCCCCTTTCGGGAATGGGGTGGTACAGGAAAGCCAAGCGTGATTTTGCTGCTCTTCCCCCAGACTGATCGGTGCCGGGTAGAGCGGCTTTCCCCCTTGAGTGACCGCGCGCCTGCGAGCTGAGAACCTGCTGGAACCCCTAGGGCTTTACCTGGGCTTTCGCGGCCGAGACCCCAGGGTCGGGGAGTGTCCTGCGTTTCAATAGCCAGGCTTGCAGTTCGGGTGCGGGGACCGGGCGGCTCAGGTAGTAGCCCTGTGCGGCGGTGCAGCCGACGGCTTTCAGGTAGTCCCATACCTGCTTGCTCTCTACACCCTCGGCGACGGCATCGAGCCCGAGGTTTCGCGCGAGTTCGATGGTGGAACGCACGATCGTGGCGTCGTCCTCGTCCTTGTCCATGTTCGTTACGAACGACCGGTCGATCTTGATCTCGCTTACGGGCAGTCGCTTGAGATGGGCAAGCGACGAGTAGCCGGTTCCGAAGTCGTCGATCGACAGCCTGATCCCCATCCTCGAGAGATGCTCGAGGATCAGCTTGGTGCGGGCTGGGTCGACGAGCATCGCCGACTCGGTGATCTCGAATTCGAGCAGCTCGGGGGCAACGTCCCACCGCGCCAGCAGCTCCGCCACCTGCGCCGGGAAGTCGCTGTCCATGAGGTTGCGTGCGGACAGGTTGACTGCGATCGCCAGCCGCAATCCGTCGTCCAGCCACGCGCGACATTGTCGCAGCGCCTCGTCGATCACGTACAGCGTCAGC
Source organism: uncultured Solirubrobacterales bacterium (assembly GCA_963792735.1). Taxonomy (GTDB): domain Bacteria; phylum Actinomycetota; class Thermoleophilia; order Solirubrobacterales; family Solirubrobacteraceae; genus Palsa-465. The sequence goes on from CAWBXK010000004.1 coordinate 998,490, forward strand.
GGCTTGATCAGGCCGGTCTGCTGGGCCAGGGGGACGAAATCGGTGGGCGCCACCAACCTGCGAATCGGATGGTTCCAGCGCAGCAGCGCCTCCACCGCGTGGACCTCGTCATCTACGAGCATGCCCTTGGGCTGGTAGTAGAGGACGAGTTCACGGCAATCGATCGCCCGGCGCAGCTCACCCATCAGGGTCAGGTGAGCAGTGTGCTCCCGGACACGACTGCTGTCGTAGAAGACCCAGGCTGACTTTTCCTCTTTTGCGTGGTACATCGCCCCGTCCGCGCACTTCAACAGCGTCTCGACGTCCTTGCCGTCATCGGGATACAGCGCGATGCCGATCGAGGCCTCCAGGCACAGCGACAGGCCCTGGACCTTAACGGGGCGCTCAATCGCCTCGCGCATCCGCTTGACTGCGCCCAACACGTCGTCCGGGACGCTGGCTTGCGGCAGCAGCACTCCGAACTCGTCGCCGCCCAGGCGGGCCGCGGTGTCCGAGGTGCGCAGCGCTGCACTGAGGCGCCGGCCGAGCTCGACGAGCACATCGTCGCCCGCTGCATGGCCGAGCGAATCATTGATCTCCTTGAACCCGTTGAGGTCCATCAGCAGCACCGCGGCGCGCGTGTCACCACGGCGTCGGGCCTTGACGGCTTGATCGATGCGGTCGCGGAAGAGTGTGCGGTTGGCCAGACCGGTCAGGCCGTCGTGGAGCGCTTGGTGCTGGTTGAGCGCAGCCTGGGTGAGCAGCGCCGCCTCGGCCTGCTTGCGCTGAGTGACGTCCTGAAATATCACCACGGCAAAATTGCTCTGAAGATTTGAGTCGCGCACCAGCGAGGCGGACGCGTCGACCCATACGACCTCACGGTGCCGGTTCACGAACCGGTGCTGCATACGCAGCGAGTTCTCACCAAGGTCGAACATCGTCCCGTAGGCCGAACCCGCCGCGAGACGATCGTCGGGGTGCACGAACTTCGACACCCGTTGCCCCTTCAGCTCGCCCTGGCCGTGACCGAGCAGATCTCCGATGGCGGGATTAGAGTCGATGATCCTGCCATCGAGGTCGATCAGCAGCATTCCAGTATGTGCCCCCGTGAAGGTGGCCTCAAAACGGGCGAGCGCCTCGACCTGGTCCCGTTTGGCCTCGAACTCCGCAGCGTGCGCCATCGCGGCCGACAGGATGACCGACAGCAGCTCCATCATCGTGACATCGCGCTCACCGAACGCGCCAGCCTCATCGCCGTACAACAACAGCAGGCCGACGGCTTGCCCGGCATGCAGTAGCGGTACCGCGATGATCGAACGAACGCCGCGACTTCGTGACAGCGCGGCGTCGACCCGGTCGTCGAGCTCGGTGTCCAGGCAGAGCAGGGAGCGTCCGCTGCGCATGGCGTGCCCCGACAGGTTGTTGCCGATCGGGAGGCGGTGGGGACGTTGGATCTCAGGCGCACCGCTCGTAGCCCCGCAGACCAGTGAGTCGCCGTCAAGCAGACGCACGGCAGCCGAGGTGCCCCCTGTCAGCTCACGCGTGCAGTCCGCGATGCGCTGCATGACCGCCTGGAGGTCAAGTCCCACCGCCGCCAGCTCGCACTGCATCGCGATCACCGCGCGGAGCACCGACACATCCAGCGTCGAGCCACCGGGGGCGGACTCGGTTTCAGCGCCCGGTACGACGGCGGGATCCCCGGATATCAGGCGTTGAGCCGACGCGCGGGACCGTGCGCCGGTGGGCGCATCAGCCATGGCTCCTCTCGCCGCCAGGGTCGTACATAAACCGTTGTATCGGCGCCGAGGCACCAAAGCGTGAGCCACATCTCCCACGCCTCCACAAACAGCAGTCGGGCATCCCGGCCGAGGCATAGGCTTTGCGCCATGCTCTCTCGGTTGCCTCGCCAGGCGGCGTGGCGTCACGTCGGGGCCCGCGACGGTTTCGAGGTTACGTTCATCACAGAGGTCAATGGCGGCCTGTGCTTCACCGGGACGACCGCTGCGGTCGAGGCGGAGTGCGCCTGGACCGTCAGCTACGCGCTCACAGTCGACCCGATCTCCTGGGCCACCCGGACCGCCCGCGTCACCGCCCGCTCAGACGCCGGGGAGCACGCCCTGCGGGTGAGCACCGACGGAGCCGGAAGCTGGCGGGTCGACGGCCGGGACGCGCGGCACCTCGACGGCTGCCTCGACGTCGATCTGGAAGCCTCGGTACTGACCAACGCCTTCCCCGCGCGACGACTCGGGCTGGCCCCCGGACAGGGCGCCGACGCCCCCGCCGTCTATGTCCGCGTCCAGGATCTCCGCGTCGAGCGCCTCGAGCAGCGCTATGTCCGCCTCGCCGACGACGCCACCCGTCAGCGCTTTGAGTATGCGGCTCCGGCGTTTGACTTCGCGTGCGAGCTGGCGTACGACGGGGCCGGACTCCTGCTCGACTACCCAGGGATCGCGGTCCGCGCCGCAACCTCGAGTTCCCCTCGGCCGAGAGCCTGATCGCGCTGGGGGCGGTGCATCCCCCGCAGGGCTCACGGTCGGCATCATGGTCCCGTGCCAGCCGCTCGACGGTCCACCGATGTGGCGAACGCGTGGCCCTCGACCGGGACGGCCGGCCGTCTGGTGGTGTGCGTACCGGGGTTGGGCGGTGCGGCGGACGAATGGACCGACGTCGCGCCCGGGCTCACCCGACACGGCGATGTGATCGCCGTCGAGCCGACCATGGCCGTGACGAGCGCTGACCCACTTGCTCCCGGCCCGCTCCGGACCACCCTTGGGGCGGTCGATCGCGCCCTGGGCGGCCGACCTGAGCACCCGGTGCTCATCGGCCACTCGATGGGTGCCGTTGCGAGCATGCTGATCGCGGCGAACGGATCGCATCGCCTCGGCGGCCTGGTGCTCACCGCTCCGTTCATGCCCGTCGCCCGCAACGGGCGCTCCACGTTTGTGACAGTGGCTGATTACGCGTGGCATCGAGTGCTGTTTCTGGCCGGCGCACGCGGCCGGCATCGGCGCTCCGGATTGCCCACGGTCAACCGAAGGGACCGTGCCGCGGGCCTGCGCACGCTGGCGAAGTACGGTCTGCGGCCCGACGCCTTTCACACCCTGGCCGATCGAGTCGACTGCCCGGTCCTGATCGTGCACGGCAGCAACGACCACTATGTGCCGCCCGCCTTCGCGCTCGCCGCCGTCGCTCGTCACCCCGCCTGGCAGCTGAAGCTCATTGCGGGAGCGGGCCATTTTCCGCACCGCGATCACCCGTCGGCGTGGCTCGGCATCGTCGATCCCTGGTTGCAGCGGTTGTGACGCGTCTCTACTGCTTGGCGGGATCCGCCCCAGCGGGCTTGACGAGCGAGTCACCGGTCGCCAACGACTTCCACAGTCTTCGGCCGATCCGGACCTTCTCCGTCTCCCCGGTGGAGAGCTTGACCTCGACGTAGTGATACATGTAGGCGCCGTCGGTCATGCCGCGTGACTTGCCGACAACGACACCTTTCCACGCCCCATCTCGATCCGGTCTGCGTGACCTGAACATGCGAGCAAGTCTCCCACAACAGAAAACCGGACGACTAGGGTGCGGGAAGTCTCAGCACGGCCTCGCCGACTCGGGCCCGGGCGTAGGGCGTGGCTTGAGTCCAGTCCAGCGCAACGGCAAAGCGGCGACGGCCGGCGGTGACGGTCAGCTTCGTCCGCACCGCCCCGTCGGTCACCTGATACGTCCCGGTCCCGTCGACCAGCGCATCGGAGACGAAGCGGATGTGGTGCAGGTGAAGATGCAGCGAGGCGCTTCCGGTCACGCTGAAGAACCCGCCGCGCAGGCCGATACCGCGGGCGGCGCTCGTTGCGACGTGTCGCATCGTGGCGTCGGCGAAGGCGCGAGCGGCGATGGTCGCTGCTCGGCGTGCGCCAAGGCCCGGGTCGGATCCTGAGACGAGACCCGCTGGGGCTGCCCCGGCGAAGCTACGGGGGTACGCGCCGGGTGTGTGAATGGGGGGAATCGTCGCCGCGCAGCGAGTGTCAAGCTGGGCAAGCTGGGCGGGGGCGTTGACGAAGCGGCGGATGATCGCGCGGGCACAGGCGGCCCCGTCGACAAGGTAGGTGTCACCCTCGGAGGTGACGTGCACGGTGTTGACCAGGTCGACGACGCGGACACTCCGACCCAGCGTGGGGCCAAAGCGCTCCGCGTCTGACAGGGGGGTGAGGTCGTCGACGTCGCCGCCGAGGACGAGCAGCGGCACAGAGGCGGGCAGCGGCCGGTTGCTCGGGGGAACGGCGGGCGCGTGGTGGCGTGGGCGGGGCCAGTCAAGGCAGACGTCGTACGGCTGCGAGTACCCGCTCATCGAGACCCATTCGCGCGCGGTGAACGGCGCAAAGGCTCGTGCCGGCGCAGCCCGCAGGTGCGCTTCGAACTGGCGCCGGCGGACCGCGGGCGACTTCTGCAGTGAGAACAGCTGGGGGTAGTCCGTGCAGCTGACCGCCATGTAGGCGCCGTCTGAGAAGAATCCCGGATCGGCGCTGCCGCCATTGGCCGCGGACTGGACGACGAGGCGAAGCAGTGGCGCCGGATCCCCGCGCAATGCCGCCCGCACCGCGGCGTCGAGGTCACGGAGAACCAGCGGGTCAGATCCGGAATCCTGAACCAGGTCGGCCAGCCGGCGCGGGTCCACCACCGCGCGGGTGCGCTTCCCGCCGAGCCGGGGCACGGTTGAACGCAGTGGCCTGCGGCGGACCCGGGCGACGAGTTCGCCCAGGCGGCCGGTGGCCGAGCCCGAGCCCGACGCCGCGGTGCAGCCTGGATCCCGGGTGCAAACGCGGTCCAGCGCGACCCGCCCGCTGGATCCCGACGATGTGTAGTAGGGGTCAAGACCGCGGATCGGATACGTCGAGTCGAGGATCACCGAGCGGAGCACGCCGGGGTAGCGCGCGATGAAGGCCTGCGCGAACCAGGATCCGTAGGAGTCTCCGTAGAGGTCTACGCGGTGCAGCCGCAAGTTGCGCAGGACCGCTCGCAGGTCGCGGACCGCGTAGGCGGTGCCGAACAGGTCCGAAGCGTGTACGTCGGCACCCTGGCGGGTGCGGTACCGGTGATTCAGCGCGCGGCCGCAGGCGCCGACGATGCGCGCGAAGCGCGGACCGGACGCGCGCGCGGTCGCGGGATAGGAGTCGAGCGCGTGGCAGCGGATCAGGGCCGACTTGCCCGTCCCGCGGTTGTCGACCAGCAGCAGGTTCCGAGCGCGCAGCAGAGGACCGAAGATGCCGCGGTACTCCACGAGGCTGCCCGTCGAGGGGAAGCCGGGTCCACCCTCAACCGCGACCACGGTCCCGAGCGCACGGCCGCCGCCCGATGCCGGCAGCCACTCGAATCCGATCGGGATCCTGGGGCTCCCCCGCCGGCCGGGCTCGAGCGCGCGACGGATCGATCCGCACCATCCGGGCTGGCCCGCCGGACACCGGTGCAGCCTGAGCGAACCAACGCGAAGGCCTCGAGCCGATCCAACGGGAAGGCCTCGAGCCGATCTCACGGACGCTGCCGCGCCGGCCACCAGCACCACTCCGACCACAGCCGCGACTCGCGTCATCCAGGACACCTCGGCGCGAGTCTCGCAGAACACGGTGATGAAACCGGCGGAACAGTGGCCGCCTCCATCAGCCGATCCTGTCATTCCGATCCGCCCGTGGCAAGCTATGGCCCAGCGTCCGGCGCAGGCTCGTCGGGGGTGATCGTTGGTTGCTGACCGGCTCGCGCCCCGGCCCAGAACATCATGCTCCGCTCGTGATACCAGCGGTGGGTCACGCCGAGGAGCTGCATTCCGATCCGGCGGCAGACCGCCATCGACGGATGGTTGTTCACGTCCGTCACCGCCCACACCTCGTCCAGCCCATCCGTGAGGCCTCGCGCCAGCAGGGCGCCGGCCGCCTCGCTGGCCAGCCCTCGGCCCCAGCTGTCAGGGTGAAGGTGCCAGCCGATCTCGACCTCGCCGTCACCGTCGGGCAGCGGCCTGAGCACCACGGTGCCGGCGGGGACTCCGGTCGAGCGCGGGACGACCGCCCAGGCTCCGAACTGCGGATGCGCCGCCAGGTCGATCGTGTAGCGCTCGATGCGTGCTACCGCCTCGTCGCGGTGCGTCATCGGCGCAGCGGCGTGGCCGAACCACCTCACCACCGCCATGCGCGACAGCACGTCGAACAGCCGATCGGCTTCGTCGCGCCGCCACGGTCGGATCACGAGGCGCTCGGTTTCGGTGACGACGCCGGGGTCGTTAGGGCTGGTCACGCGCCGCATGCTGGCACCCAGCGGGCTCGAGCGTACCGCTCGCTGCCCGAAATCTCTTGATCACTATGCAACGATCGTGTACCGTCACGAACCCGCGAGCTACGAGTAGAGGAGACCCGATGGCTACGGCGACCGAGCGCGCGGCGGGGCCCCCGCCAACCAAAGCCCCACCGGCGAGGGAGATCGAGCGGCGTTCGATTGACTGGGTACCGGAGCAGGAGCGCCATGGCCGGCTGTGGCATCAGGCGCCGCTTTGGTTCCTGGGCAACTTCCAGTACTTCTCGATCCCGATCGGATTCATCGGTCCGGGCCTCGGGCTATCGCTTGGCTGGTCGGTGCTCGCGGGCGCGCTCGGGATCCTCGTGGGGACCCTGTTCATGGCGTTCCATGCCACCCAGGGCCCGGTGCTGGGTCTGCCCCAGATGATCCAGTCCCGTGCCCAGTTCGGCTACCGGGGCGTGCTGGTCCCGCTGTTCGCGACGCTGTTCACCTACATCGCGTTCAACGTCGCCGACCAGGTGCTCCTGGCGCAGGGCCTGAATGCAGCATTCGGCTGGAGCGCCGCCGTCGTGGCGATCGTGGTCGCGATCCTGGCGGCGGCGATCGCGATCTGGGGCCATGACTGGGTGCACCGGATCTTCCGGATCATTCTCGTCGTGTCCCTGCCCGTGGTTAGCATCCTGACCGTGGGGGTGATCCTCGGTCTCGCCCACGGCCACGGGTCGAGCCAGCACCTCGGCTTTACGCTGGCCGCCTTCATGGCCCAGTTCTCGGCCGCCGCGGCCTACAACATCACCTACGCCCCGTACGTTTCCGACTACTCCCGGTACCTGCCCAGGAACACGCCATCGCGCTCGGTGATCGGCTCGGTGTTCTTCGGCGCCGCCGCCTCGCCGATCTGGCTGATAGCGCTGGGTGCGTGGCTGGCGATACGCCTGGGCGCGACGGATGGGCTGCTCGGGACCAAGCTGGCAGGCGACAACATCTTCCACCCGCTTGGCAGCGTCGCCGCGATCCTGCTCGCCGCCGGCCTCGCCGCGACGATGGGGATGAACGCGTACGGGGGCATGCTGAGCGTGCTCACTGGCATCGACTCCATCCGGCGGATCCGACCGACGCGCCAGGCTCGCATCGTCACCATCCTGGTGCTCACGGTGGTGTGGTACGTGATCGCCGAGAGCATCTCCGCGAGCGCGGTCAGCACCGTGCTCAACTCCCTGACGCTGATGCTGTATCTGCTGGTCCCGTGGACGGCCACCAACCTGGTGGACTTCTTCGTCGTGCGTCGCGGACACTACGCGATCGCTGATCTGTTCACACCGCGCGGCATCTACGGCTCATGGGGATGGCGGGGACTGACCTCCTACGCCGTGGGCTTTGTCGCCGAGATTCCGTTCATGGTCCTGCCTGACATCGCCGGCTTGAAGTACACCGGACCGGTGGCCAAGCAGATCAGCGGCGTGGACATCTCCTGGCTGGTCGGGCTCGCTGCCGCGGGCACCACGTACTGGCTGCTGTCACGCTCGCTCAACGTGCGCGCGGAGCAGAGCGCGATCGAGGTCAGCGACAGACAACTGGCGGAGTGAGAAGCGGTGCCTCGGTGCAACTATGGTCTGACCGTGCCCCGGATCGGTTTCACCCACCTGTCCCAGCAGGCCGCATAGCCATGGCGGTGGACGGGAACGGGCGCGTGCGGTTCGGCGCCAGGCTCCGGCACGCCCGCGAGGCGAGCCGCGTGTCGCTCGGTGACCTGGCGGCTCGCAGCGGGGTGTCCAAGAGCTTTCTGTCACGCGTGGAGCGCGACATGACCAGCCCATCGGTGACCAGCCTGGTGGGGATCTGCGATGCGCTCGGGCTGTCGTTGGCCGATCTGTTCCAGACACCGCATACGACGCTGGTGCGCCGCAGCGACCGTCCCACGATCGCTGATCTGCCGAAGGCGGCCGACGTCGTGGACACGCTCATCACCCCCGTGCGCGAGCGGCACGTGACCGTGCTGGAATCAGCCGTTGCCGCGGGCGGCTCGGGCGGCGCGGTGCCCTACACACTCCCCAGCGAGTGCGAGATCTGCTTCGTGCTGCAGGGCGTGATCGAGGTGCAGGTCGAAGATCAGACGTTCAGACTCGAGCCAGGCGACGCGCTGACGTTCGGCGCCGCCGTCCCCCACACCTGGAGGGCGCAGGGCGACGGCGCCCGGGTCCTGTGGATCCTCGCGCCCGCGCTGCCTGACCCACAGAGGAGCGTGCGATGAGCCGTCCCCCCCGCCGCCTCGGACCCCCTGACGCCACTGCGGCCCCACGCTTCGGACCGCCCGACGCCACCGCGGCGCCGCGGTACACCGGTCCGCGGACGTTTGCTCGGCTACCGCATGTGCCGGTTCCGCACGACGACGTCGAGGCGGCGGTGATCGGGGTGCCGTTTGACACGGCCACGAGCTTCCGGGCGGGGGCACGCTTCGGACCGGAGGCGATCCGCTCGGCGTCGGCCCTCCTGCGCCCCTACCATCCGGCACTCGGCGTCGACGTGTTCGGGGAGCTGTCGGTGGTCGACGGCGGCGATCTGGACATCACTCCGGGCAACGCCCAGCGCACCGCGGAGCAGATCGACGCCGGGTTGCAACCGGTGCTCCGGGCCGGGATCGTGCCGCTCGTCCTCGGCGGAGACCACTCGATCGTGCTCGGAGAGCTCCGGGCCCAGGCCGCCGTTCACGGACCGGTCGCACTCGTGCTCCTCGATGCCCATGCCGACACCTGGGACCAGTACTACGGTGAGAGGTACTTCCACGGTACCCCGTTTCGCCGGGCGGTCGAGGAAGGGCTGCTCGAGCCGTCCCGGTCGCTGCTGGCGGGGATGCGAGGACCTGTATATGCGGCGGCCGATGTCACGGTGCCGAGCGAGATGGGCTTTGAGGTCATCACCGGGGAACAGCTGCAGGAGATGACCCCCGCCCAATACGGCGAACGGGTCCGCAGCAGGATCGGGCACGGGCCCGTGTACCTGTCGTTCGACATCGATGTGCTCGACCCGGCGTTCGCCCCCGGCACCGGGACGCCCGAGGTGGGCGGCCTCTATCCGCGTGAGGCGTTCGCCTTCCTGCGCTCGCTGGCGGGGGTCGATTTCTCCGGTTTCGACGTCGTCGAGGTCTCCCCACCGTACGATTCTGCCGGCCAGGTCACCGCGCTGCATGCCGCCGCCGTCGCCTTCGAGCTACTTGCCCTGCTGGCAGTCGCTCGGCGCTGAGTTCGGCCGCCACCGGGTTGCAGCCGGAATCATCCGGGCGTGAACTCTCGGACGATTGACGCCAGCGCTCCGATGGCGGTCGCGGCCGACGACTCATGCAGACGCCCGTAGCCGAGCACGAGACCACGCTGGGTCTGGTTGACGCAAAACGAGGACAGGGCTGGCACCCGGATGCGCGCCTGCCAAGCGCGCGCGGCGATGGCGGCGTCATCAACGAACGCCGGGAGCCTGAGCACGACGTGCATGCCGGCCGCGACGCCCACCACGGCGAGCTCTGGCAAATGCTGCTCGAGTGCCGCCAGCAGGGCGTCTCGCCGAGAACGATAGACAGCGCGCGCAGCCCGGACGTGACGATCGTAATCCCCACGACGAAGAAACTCCGTCAAGGTCAGCTGATCCAGCACAGGCGAGAAGTCATCGACGAGGCGTCGCTCGCGCGCGCACTCCTCGATCAACGCGGCCGGTGCGACCAGCCACCCGAGCCGGAGCGCCGGTGCCAGCACCTTGGAGACCGACCCGAGCTGGACGACGTAGTCAGGGGCGAGACCCTGCAGCGCGCGGACGGGCTCTTTGTCATATCGGAACACCGCGTCATAGTCGTCCTCCACGATCAGCCCGCCGGTGCTGCGCGCCCAACTCAGCAGCTGGCGTCGCCGCTCCCCGCTCAATACCGAGCCGGTCGGGAACTGATGGGCCGGAGTGACGAGCACGGCATCGGCATCGAGCCCATCGACGATCAGCCCATCGTCGTCCGTGGCCCGAGGAACGAGCGTGAGCCCCATCGCCCGGATCCGCTCGTGCTGAGTCGTGTAGGACGGGTCTTCGACCGCGACCCGCGTGGCGCCGCGGGCCCGCAGCATCCTCAACAGTAGATCTGTTCCGTGGGCCGTTCCCTGGTTGACCAGGATCTGGTCCGGGGTGGCGATGACTCCTCGCGTGCGCCCGAGATGGTCAGCCAGCGCCTCGCGCAGCTGGCGCTCACCGTGCGGCCCGCCGTAGTCAAGCATTGCCGGAGTGGCCTCGCGCGCCAGCCGGTCGCCTACGGCGAGCCAGCGACGGAGCGGAAACAGGGTGATATCGGGCGTGGTAGGCGTGAGGTCATACCGGGCCGGTCGAGGCTCCGCTCGCGGAGCCGGGCGCGGCACGCTGGCGCGAGCGGCGGCCGCCACCACCGGGGCGGCGCGGACGCGGGCGATGAGAAAGCCCTGGGCTTCGAGCTGGCCGTAGGTGTCGCTGACCACGCCTCGCGAGACGCCAAGCCCGCGCGCGAGCGTGCGCGAAGCCGGCAGTCGAACCCCTTCGCGCAGGGTCCCACTCAGGATCGCGTCGCGCAACGTGCGCTCAAGCGCGGCCCGGAGCGTCTCCCCCGGCTGGCGCTGCAGCGACCACCATCTGGCCTCATCAGATTCCGTGTCACTGGCTCTATTCACAGGACCACTACGTTGCCAGACTCGCGCGATGGGGTGGACACTGACCGTCGCGGTAGGCCGCTGCGCGCTCTTTAGGGCGCGGTCGTTCACGTGGCCCGGCGCGGGCCTGGGCGCGGTGATGACCTGCGCGCCAGCACGCGCACCCGGTCTCCACGCATGAGCAGCGGCACGACGACCAGACCGCTGACTGAATCCGAGGCCGCCCCCGACAGCGTCGAGCTCACCCCCGGCGAGGTGGCGGCCCGGTCGCCCCGGCAGCTGCTCTGGCGGCGCTTCCGTGCGGACCGGGTGGCAATGGCGTCGGCCGCGTTCATCCTGTTTCTCATCATCGTCGCGATCGCGGCCCCGCTGGTGGTCAAGCTGCTCGGGCTGCCGGGGCCCAACGTGCAGGATGCCAACGCGACCGATGCGTTCGGGAGCCCGATCGGACCCAGCGCCGGACATCCACTCGGGGTGGACGAGCTCGGCCGCGACGTGCTGTCAAGGATCATCTACGGCGCCCGGATATCGCTTGAGGTGGGGATCTTCGGAACGGCGTTTGCCGCCGTGATCGGGACGATCATCGGCCTGCTCGCAGGCTACTTCCGCGGCTGGCTGGACACGCTCCTCTCCCGGACCGTCGATGTGTTCCTGGCCTTTCCGGTGCTCGTGCTCGGGCTCGGCATCGGGGCGGCCTGCGGGGTCAGAGGATGCCTCGGCGGCGTCGTCGCGCCGGGCATCGCGACCGTGCTGCTGATCATCACGATCGCGAGCTTTACCTCGATCGCGAGGATCGTGCGCGGACAGGTTCTGTCCCTGCGCGAGAAGGAGTTCATCGAGGCCTCCCGGTCACTGGGGGCGTCCAACCGCCGGATCCTGTTCCGGGAGATCCTCCCGAACCTCGTCGCACCGCTGATCGTGTACTCGAGCCTGCTGATCCCGACCAACATCCTGGTGGAGGCGGCATTGTCCTTCCTCGGCGTCGGGATCCGGCCGCCGGCGGCCAGCTGGGGGCAGATGATCTCCTCCGCCGCACCGATCTTCAACACGGCGTGGTGGTACATGGTCTTCCCCGGAGCGGCACTGCTGCTGACCGTGCTCGCGTTCAACCTGCTCGGGGACGGGCTGCTGGACGCGCTGAATCCACGGGGGGAATCGCGATGACTGGGGAACCGTCGCGGCCGCTTGTCCGTTGTCAATCGTCAGAGGAGGCAGTACCTATGAGGCGTACTTCACACCGGCTGGCGACGCTCGCGGCGGCTTGTCTGCTGGCCGCCGGCGTCGCGGCCTGTGGCTCCAGCAGCTCCAGCTCATCCGCGGGCGGCTCGGCCCCGAGCTCGGCCGGCACCCCGGCGATCCCGCTCAAGCCGGGTGAGAACCCGGCCACTCAGGTTCTCGGGCAGGGCAAGAAGGGCGGGACGCTGACCGCGTACTCGAGCGAGGACTTCCAGCACCTTGACCCCGGCGAGGCGTACTTCGTCAACGACTACACGGTCCTGTATGCGACGCAGCGGCCGCTGTTCATCTACCTCCCGAACTCCGCCTCGACCCTGGCGCCCGATCTCGCCACCGAGGTTCCCACCATCGTCAACGGCGGCATCACGGACGGGGGCAGGACCGTGACCGTGCACATCCAGCACGGTGTCCACTACAGCGCGCCGGTCAACCGCGAGGTGACCTCGGCCGACGTCGCCTACGCGATCGAGCGCGGCGCCAACCCGAACGTCGCCAACCCGTACTTCCCCTCCTACATGGGCGCCGGGGCGTCCGCGCCTCTCGTCGGCGCCCAGAGCCCCAGCTACAAGGGCGGCCCGATCCCGGGCATCCAGACGCCGAACCGGTACACGATCGTGTTTCACATGACCAAGCCGGGCGCGCCGACCCTGATCCAGGCGCTGTTCCTCCCCCTGTCGGCGCCGGTTCCGCGCGAGTACGCGGCCCCGATGGACAAGAAGTCCCCGACGACCTACGGCTCGACCAACGTCGTCGCCACCGGTCCCTACATGCTCAAGGCGGACCCCAAGACCGGTCAGTTCTCAGGCCTCGGGTACCAGACGGGTAAGTCAGCGGAACTGGTGCGCAACCCGAACTGGAACGGCAATACGTACACCACCGCCTACAAGCCGCCGGCGTACCTGGACCAGATCAATATCAACATCGGCGGCGATGCCAGTGTCATCGGCCAGCAGGTGCTCAAGGGCTCCGATGCCGTGCAGCTTGACACTCCGGCGCAGTCGATCGTCAAGCTGGCCTACCAGCAATACCCGTCTCAGATCACCTTCACCCAGGGCGCGGGAGACCACTACGTGGCGGTCGACAATCAGCACGGGGTGTTCAAGAACGAGCTGTTGCGCAAGGCGTTCTGGGCGGCGCTGGACCGCGAGGCGATCGTCAAGGCCCGCGGCGGCTCGCTGGTGGCACAGCCGATGACGCATTTCCTGTACCCCGGTGTGAACGGCTTCGCGCAGGCCGGCGGCTTCACCGGGCCCCAGCTCGACTACAACCAGAACGTCAACGGCAGTCACACGGTCGCCTGCAAGTACATGAAGCTCGCCGGCTACGCCAATTGCAAGTACACCGGAGGCCAGACCGTTCAGGTGGTCAGCTCGTCCAACGGAAACGTGCCCGCGATCACCCAGATCGTCAACTCGGCGCTCACCAGCCTCGGGTTCACCACACACGTGTCCGAGCTTGACCAGTCGGTGATGTACACGAAGTACTGCCAGGTCCCCAAGCAGGAGATCGACGCGTGTCCGGCCCAGGGCTGGGTGCGTGACTTCTCCGATCCGCTGTCGGTGTTGTACGCGACGTTCTACGGCCCGTCGATCACATCCACCGGCAACCCCAACCAGGGTCAGGTCAACGACCCGCAGATCAACGCCGCGATCAAGGCTGCGGCGCTGGTGGTCGACCCGATCGCCCGGACGCAGGCGTGGGCCAACGTCGACAAGCTCCTGGTGGCCAAGGCAGCTGCCGTCCCGGAGGAGTTCGACAGCCAGCCCAACGTCGAGAGCAAGAACGTGGCTGGGATCAACGACGCCTGGAACGTCGGAACCTGGGACCTGGCCTTCACGTCCCTGAAATAACCGCCAGTCGTGCTGTGAGCCTCGTCGCGCGGGCGGCGGGGCTCACGGCACGCCGTTTCCGGAGCACAGACAAAAGTCATGACCACGTACATCATCCGTCGCGTCCTGTGGGGAATCGTGTTGCTGATCCTCGTCAGCGCGTTGACCTTCGTGTTCTTCGCCATCTTCCCCACCGCCGATCCGGCGGCCCTGCGAGCCGGACGCAACCCCAGCCCGGCGACGGTGGCCTTCATCCGCCACGAGCTGGGGCTGGACAAGCCGATCTTCATCCAGTTCTTCATCTACATGAAGCGGATCTTCCTGCACTTCGACTTCGGCTACAGCTACTACACGGGCGCCTCGGTGCTTAGCCTGATCAAGGATCGCCTGCCGGCCACGCTGTCGCTCACCGTCGGCGCGGCCGCGCTGTGGCTGCTGGTCGGAGTTCCCGTCGGGATCATCTCGGCGATCAAACGCCGGACGCTGCTCGACCGCGCGTCGATGAGCGTCGCCCTGATGGCCGTCTCGATGCCGACGTTCTGGTTCGGGCTGGTGCTCCTGTTCCTGTTCGCCAACGACATCGGGCGATTTCCGCTGCTGCCGGGCGCCAATACCTATGTGGGTCTGACGGCCTCCCCCGTGAACTGGTTCACGGCACTGATCCTGCCCTGGATCGTGCTCGCGGCGACGCAGGCGGCCGTCTATTCGCGGCTGCTGCGGGGGAGCCTGATCGAGGTCATGGGCGAGGACTACATCCGCACCGCGCGGGCCAAGGGGCTGTCAGAGCGGCGAGTGGTCTGGCGCCACGGCGTGCGCTCGGCGATCACCCCGGTGGTCACGGTGCTGGGAATCGACATCGGCGCCCTGTTGGGCGGCGCGGTGATCACCGAGACGGTGTTCGACATCCCCGGCATCGGGCGCCTCAACTACACCGCCATCGTGCACTCGGACTTCCCGATCGTCCAGGGAACCGTGCTGCTGGCCGCGCTGTTCATCGTGGTGGCCAACATCATCGTCGACATCTCCTACGCCTACCTCGACCCGCGGGTGCGCTACTCGTAGCCGGCTTCACGATCGAGCGTGCTGCCGCTAGGGCCTGCCCGCGTGGGGTACGTCGACCGTGGCGGTCAAGAGAACCCCCTCGCGCGCCTGGCGGCGATTGGCCTCCAGAAAGTCGGGCGCGGCGCAGACCAGCAGGGTGCGCCCGTCGTCCCCACCCAGAGCACAGGCGAAGCAGCCCAGCCCCTCAGGCGTGCGAATCTCATCGACGATGGATCCTCCCGGCGCGACGCGTATGCAGCGTCCGCCCGTCTCGTCGGCGGCCCAGATGTGCTCTTCAGCATCAAGCGTGCATCCATCTGGGCCGACACCGATCTGCGGAAGCATCTGCTCAAGCGGCCCCAGCTCCGGCGTCGGCGCCAGCTGCGCCCACACCCGGCGATCGGTCAGCGCCCCATCGGGGGTGATCGTGAACGCCGTGTAGCGGCAGCCCGCCGTCTCGCCGACGATCAGAGTCGTGTCGTCGGGCAGGATGACCGCGCCATTGGGGAACATGAGCTCCTCCGCGGCGACGCTCGCGGACCCGTCGCGGTCGACGCGCATCAACGGGGCCAACTGCGGATCGGCGAACGACATCAGGTCAAAGCCAAAGCAGCCCACCCACGCGCGCCCTTGGGCGTCGACGACCATGTCATTGAGCGAGCTTTCGGTGAACGGGCTGAGGTCCGCGTACTCGCTCACGCTCCCGTCAGGGTCGCGTCGCAACAGGCGCTGATCCTTCATCGAGACGACCAGCAGCGAACCGTCGGGGAGCCACCCCAACCCCGACGGCTGATGCTCGACCTCCAGCACCAGCTCCTCGGCCCCGTCGACGGTCACGGTGTAGACCGCCTCCCGATAGAAGTCAGACACCCACCAGCGACCGTCGCGCCACCGAGGGGACTCGAAGAAGCCCCCGCCTTCGCAAAGCGGGATCAGCGCCGGCTCGGCCACTGGCCAACCATGGGTACAGTCTAATCAGTCTCGGCAATCGATTGCACTCATTCAGGAGGGCGCTATGACCGCCACCAACCGCAAGCAGCGCATCAGCTACGTGTCCTTCGACGACATGACGCCGGACATGCAGAGCGAGCTGCGGCGGTGTGCGCGTGAGGGCACGCCGCGCCCCGAGAGCTCGGCCGTGCGGGCCCACGTGCCCGCCGCGTTCTGGTTCTTTGCCAACGGCTGGAACGATCTGTTTCGCCATGGGGTGCTCGAGCACGACACCAAGGAGTTGTGCCGCGTCTACATCTCGCGCACGGTCAACTGCGAGTACTGCGGCAACCAGCGCTCCGAGGAGGGCGCTGCGCTCGGCCTGCGCGAAGGGCAGTACGACGAACTGCTGAACTTCGAATCCACCGGGACGTACACCGAGCGCCAGAAGGCGGCACTGGCGTACGCGGAGGCGATCGCCTGGCATCTTGACGTCGATGACGCCTTCTGGGAGCGGATGCACGCGCAGTTCACGGAGCCGGAGTTGGTCGAACTGGGGTGCATGGTCGGGCTGACGCTTGGTCAGCAGAGCTGGCTGCGGCTCCTGGAGCTCGAGCACCACGAGGTGATGCCCGGCGACAGCGCCTCGATGGCGCCCGGCTTCGAGAACCCGGAGGCGGTTGCCGCCAGCAAGGAGAACGACGGCTACTGGGCGCGGCGGCGATGAAAGTCTCCGCGGGCTGCTAGTTACTCCCGCGGTTGAGCTCGAGCCTCATCCGTGCGATCTGGGCGTCGACGGATCCGCCTGAGCTCAGCTCCCGAAGCTGACGATCGATGTCATCCTCGCCCGTCCCGATGGCGCCAAACGTTCCGGCGCTCTCCAGCTCCTGCATCGCATCAGCCCGTACGTTCAGGTCATCCACTCTGTCCATCGTTCGCTCAATCCTGAACCCGGCTTCGCGCATCTGCGAAGACAGGCCAGCCACAGCTTCGGAGATGGCGAGCTGCGCCTTCGCCGCCGCGAACTGCGCCTTGGTGACTTCCTTGCGGGAGCGAAATCGCTCGACCCTCGCCGAGGCCTCGCGCCCGCGCGTGAGCATCTGAGCCTGCTGGCGCTCCAGCTCCGACACCTGCTGGTTGAGGCCCATGAGTTCCTGACCGACAAGCCACTTGCGCTCGAGCGCCTCGCGGGCGAGATCCTCGCGCCCGAGCTCGAGCGCTCTGCGAGCGCCGGCCTCGAGCTTGATGAACTGGTTCTGGCGCCGGTCGCGCAGCTGCACGACGCGCTTCTTGGCCGTGACGAGATCGGCCACGTCCCTGCGCATCCTGTACAGCTGCTCTACCTGCCGCGTATAGGTGTAGTCCAGAATTTCGGCAGGATCCTCGGCGCGCTCGAGGATCCTCGAGAAACGCGCTCTGAGCCTGAACAGCAGTCGATTGAACATGGGATTCGGTCGAGCTCTCTGAACACGGGACGGCGGTCCAGATCGCCACACGTTAGTGCCTTGGGGTGGGCGTCCCGTCCGGGATTGGGTTCGAGGCATGCCGGGTGGGTGTTCGCGGCTCACCGCGTTCGACTCGGGGCCTGGTCGCGTACACCAACTCCGACCTGTTCCTGATCAGACCGGCTGACATGGCGTGCTCCGGCGCGGTAGGAGCCGACGGCGGATCCGAGGTGGTCGTGTGGCCCAAGGGACAGCGCAGCCCGCATCAGCACTCCCCTAGCGACGGGCTCACGCTGACTGTGGATCCGGCCTGCGTGAGCTGCATGGCGTTCGACGCCTGTCCATTCTTCCGCTCGTTTGCCAGCAAGCTGGGCTTCCCTTGCATGACCGGGATCCCAGCAGGCGAGGTCGTTGATCAGCTCAGTGCCGACGTGGCCGGCTTCAGGGATCCCGCCGGCGTCGCGGGCGACGGTAGGCCAAGCGGTGGACGGGATCCGGCCAATGGTCTCGTCGGCATCCGGGTAAGCGCGGCGTGGTCTAGGTGCAACCTGCACCCTGCCCGGCCGGAAGCACGCAACATGCGCGGTCAGCCTGAACGACGTCCGCGCCCGCTACGGCTAGCGAAGGCCGTCCCAGCGCCCACGGCAGGCTCAGACGGCGATGTAGCGGGCGCCGAGCGTGGCCGCGAGCGTACGATGCGCGGCCGAGCGCCCGACCAGGACCGAGCGCGCCGGATCGATGGAATGGGCGCGCGCGAACTCAAGCGGCAGGCCCGGTAGCGGCGGGCGACACCAGCAGCTGGGCGGCCCTGCTGAGTGCGGGCAGACCGCGACCCTTACCGGTCCGGAGACTGCGTTCGCGATGCGGGCCGCCTCACCTTCAACCGAGCTGACGTCACCGTCCGGGGTCCAGTCGAAGAGCAGGTGGGGCGCGGCCGGTTCGGCGTCCGCGAGTGCCTGGACGATGCCTTCACGGGTGATCGCGCCGGCGCCGACGAATACGCCGGGCCGGCCGCCGCTGACCGGCTCGCGAGCGAACGGGACCCTCTCGACCGCGGTGAAGCCCTCGTCCGTCGACGGCGGCTCGAGCTCTCGCAGCGCCCGCATCTGGGAAGTCGGCAGCATCAACCACGGTTCGCGGCGAGCTGCCACGCGAATCTGTTCGGGCGTCGGGAGCGAGCCGAATCGCTCCAGCAGCCGCTCGACGAGGTTGACCTGCGCCTGGGCAAGCGGCGTGTCGAGCCAGACGCAGCGCACCGCGAGCGAATACCGCTCAGCCGTCTCGACCACGCGGCTGCGCGCCACGCGCGTCAGATAGGTGTTGTCGAGTACGGCACGGCGGACGCCGGCCGCAAGCTGCTCGTCCAGCTCGTCGGCCAGCGCGCGCAGCGAGCCGCCGCGCGCGTCTCGGTTGAGGCGCAGATGGCCGCGTTCGACATAGCCGACCGCGAGCCGGCTCTTGCCGGCACCGGGGATACCCATCACGATCACGATCTCCCCCTGAGGGCTCGCGTCCCCAGACGCGATCACGCTCGGGGAACGGGCGCGGCGTTGGGTGCCGCTGAAAGCCATCGTCAGCGTGGCCTGGTCATCGGGGCCGAGTCCGAGCGCGGCCGCCCGCGCGGCCGATCGCGCGCTCTCCGGCCGCCTGGCGCCGGGGATCGCCATCACCGCCGGTGAGATCCCGAGCAGCCACGCGAGCGCCGCCTCCGCCGGAGTTGCGTGATGGCGCGCAGCGATCTGCGTGAGCTCGTGACGGCGATCCAGCGTGCTGGCGCGGCGCGGGCCCCCAAGCGGGGAGTGAGCGATCAGCGTCAGGCCGAGCTCGTTGCAGCGCGCGAGCACCCCGCCTCGCAGCGCGCGGTCGTCCAGAGGGCTCAGAGCGACCTGCACCGCCGCAACCGGCGCCAGCGCGAGCGCTTCGTCGAGCTGGGTGCGGGTCACGTTCGCCAGCCCGACGCGCCGAACCGATCCCTCCTCCACGAGACGCGCGAGCGCGCGCACCGACGTTCGCCATGGTGTCCGTGGGTCGGGCGCGTGGAGTAGATACAGGTCGATCGGAAATCCGTCGAGCGCGGCGAGACTCGCTTCGCAATCAGCGGCGATTGCCTTCGCGCGGCCGTCGGGCACCCAGGCGCCCCCCGGTCGCGTCATGCCGCCCTTGGTGACGATCCGGGCGGTCTGGCGCCGACCGGCGACGCGCAGCGCGCGGGCCACCAGGCGCTCGTTGTCTCCGAGCCGACCCCGGTCCGCGCCGTATGCGTGCGCAGTATCGAACACCGTTACGCCGGCGCTCGCGGCGGCCCCGATCGTGTCCAGCGCGAGCTCCTCGTCGGCCGGTAGGCGCATGCAGCCAAGCCCGATCCGGAGCTCAAGCGGGTCAAGCCAGGACACCCAGCCCATTGAACAACCATCACGACGCGACCGAGCGTGGCGCTGGCCCGGAACGGCTCGGGTTCACCGGCCACCTAACCGCTTGATGAGATTCTACTGGTTAGATAGCCTGAGGTGATGACGCTCCAGCCAAGCCGACGGTGAGCCTGCACGCCCCCAAGGTGGCGGTCGTAGATGAAACCGCGGTGAGGCCGGCCGGCAGCGGCGCCGGATCAACCGATCGCACCGGTGGCGAAGGATCTCTCATCGGTGCTGTCGTCCTGGTGGGCTGCTTGGTTCTCACGGGCTGCCTGGTTCTCGTGGGCTGCGGCGGCGCGCGGACGGCACCGGCCCGGCCGCTCGCCGACCGGGTCTGCGACGGAGCGCAAAGCGCCGCCGCCGGGCGGCTTGGCTATCCGGTCAGGCTGCACGTTGCGGATCGCGATCCCGCCAACCTGGACTGCGTGCTGCACGGTCGGCGGCTGCGCGTCGAGGTCGTCTCCCAGGCATCGGCGCAGGCCTACGCGGAATGGAACACCACCACCTCGCACCAGGAGCAGGTCTACGGGCCAGGCGTTCACGAGCCCGGCCGGATACCGAGCGTGGTCACGATTCCGGGTTCCGTGGTGGCGGTGTGGATCCGCGCTCAGCGAGAGATCGTGGCTACCGACGCGACGCCGACTCGCGGCGGCGCCTATGTCACGGTGACGGTCACGGGCCGCCCGGCCCGATCACCGACCCCGCTCGCGCTCGCTGAGGCCGTCACCCGTGCTGCGTTTGCCGCCCACCCGGACGGAACCTCGTGAGGCGAGCGGTCATGATCCTGGTGCTCGCGCTGACGCTGGCCACGTGCTCAGCCGGATGCGGAAACTCCAACGTGGTGTCTCCCTCCGAGGTCGCTCAAAAGTACCTGTACGCGATCGCCGAGGGATACTTTCCGGGGGCGTGTGCCCTGCTCGACCAGCACACGCGCGAAACACTCGTCTCGGTCACGAGATCCCGCGGCGGCTGCTCAACGCTGTTGGCTCGATGCGTGCCGAAACGGTCGACGGCTCTGCGCCGCGATGCGTCCCAGCTGTTGTACGCGAACGTCGATCTCAGCGTCCACGGGTCCCGGGCCGACGCTCGCCTGAGCGGAATCCCGGCCGCCAAAGCCGCCCAGGAGGTCACGCTCGTCGACGAGCACGGTCAGTGGCGGCTGATCACCCCCGGCAAGAACATCGCGCGATGCGTACGCAGGTTCAGCCGCCATCGCGGGCGGGCTCGAGCTTAGGCGCGGAGTGCACTGACGCGCCGCGCTGGTGACGATCGTCGCGCGGGAAGCGAATCGGGCCGAGATCCGGCCCTCGGTCTGAGCTCACTCCGTTCGCAGCTGGGGTGTCACTGGCGTAGCGGGGTCATCCATCGCCGCGACACGCTCCACCGCTCCTTGATACCGGGTCGCCGCGTCCTCTTCGCGGCCGAGCGCCTCGAGGTACTCGCTGAACGTCGGCTTGCGTTCCGTCGACGCGGCGTACTTCCACCGGTCATACGCCGATCGGACGACTACGCAGGCATCGCGCCAGTTCACGTAGCCATCCACGAGGTCGTCGAGCCGCTGCCGGCGGATTACATCCGTCACGTCGAAGGCCTGGCCGCGGCTGGGCTCGGTGCGATCCGGGGGCCTCATGAGCGAGGGGTCCAACCGACCCGGCTTGCGAAGACTGTGTTCATGTTGGGGGAGGGCGTCATCGGCGCCTGCCTCTTGGTTGACGGTGGCTAGGGCTCGAGGCCGTGTTCAAAGGGTCAGACGCCCACGCCGCCCAAGCCTTCCCGATGCTTCCCGGTCGCGGCTACAGCGGGCCTCACCGCATGGAACTCAATTCGATAGACGAGCGTGTCCTCATCGATCGGCCCGGCGTGCGCGGCACGCCACGGGCTATGTGCCGAGCCGTCGCCGTCACGCCCCTACAGGTCGCCGAGGACGCCCGAATAGCCCTTCGGTGCGACGGGTTGACTTTGCCCGACGTCGGCTTTACGGTGCCTCGTTGCGCGGTCGGGTTTCTTGGGGCAAGGAGACGCGGATGGGGATTCGCTCAGGCATCGGATTGGTCACGGTCGCACTGGTCCTAGGCACGGCGTCGTCGGCTCTTGGGGCCACGGGTGTCATAACCACGGGGGCGGGAAATGGGAAGTCCGGCTACGCGGGCGACGGCGGGCCGGCGGTAAAGGCCGAGCTGTCGTTTCCGATCCGAGCGGTCCAGGCGCCCGACGGAAGCCTCTTGATCGCCGACGAGGGAAACAGCGTGATCCGCCGCGTGGCGCCGAACGGAACGATCCGCACCGTAGCCGGCGTCGCGGGTACCGGCTCGTTTGGCGGCGATGACGGACCGGCGCGAAGCGCGGAGCTCAACACGCCGTTCGATGTCAGCGTCACGTCGTCCGGTTCCGTGCTGATCGCAGATCACCTCGATCAAAGGGTGCGTCAGGTCGACGCGGGGCTGGGCTCGTCGCCCCCGACGATCCGTGTGCAGGGTCGTCACCTTGTCGACGGTCTCGGGCGCGTGGTCCAGCTGCGCGGGACCAGCCGCGCGGTGTTCGAGAGCCGGTGCACATATGACCCCACGGGAATCGCGGATGGGCCGACCGACCAGGCGTCCGTGAATGCCATGCTCACGTGGAAGATCAACACGGTGCGGGTGGCCATCAACGAGGACTGCTGGCTGGGTCTCAACGGGCTCCCAGCCGACGGCAATCCCGCCGGCTACCGCGCCGCCGTGCTGGCGTATGTTCATCTGTTGCGGAGCAACGGCATGTACGTGATGCCGGTGGTGGAGGTGGATGCGCCGGGGACGGTGAAGGCGACGAGCATCGAGTACATGCCCGATGCCAGTCACATGCCGGCCCTGTGGCGAAGCCTGTCCTCGGCACTGAAGGGCGATCACGGGATCATCTTTGATCCGGTCACCGAGGTGGCGATGGCCTCGTGGAACAACCCCCATCCGTCGCCGAACCGAAGCGGCTCGCCCTTGATGGCGCAGTGGAAGTGCTGGTTGAGTGGCTGCTGGATCGACTCGGTCTACCACGGAGCGCCGCGATTCCAGGCGGCGGGACTTCAGAGTCTGGTGAACGCGATCCGGGCGACGGGAGCCACGCAACCGATCGTGCTTGGCGGCATCGACTACAACGCCGACCTCACCCAGCTTCTCACCCATCTGCCGGCCGACTCGCAGCACCAGCTCGTCGCCTCGGCACACGTCTATGACTTTGTCCAAGGCTCCGGGGTCAATGCCACATTCACCGGTCAGCTTGAACCGATCGCCCAGCACATGCCGGTGATCCTCGGGGAGCTCGGCGAGCGCAAGTGCGACTCGGGCACGGCGTCATACACAAAGCATGTGCTGTCGCTGGTCGACGGCGAGGCGAGCAAGGGAAACGTCCTCGGCGTACTTGGGTGGACGTGGAACTCCGGGGGCGGCTGGAGCTGTCCGACCGGCCCCAACGGCGAAGGCGGTCCGCTGTTGATCCGCAACTATGGGGGAACGCCCACCGTGATGGGTGCGGTCATGCGAGCGTGGATGCTGTCGAAGGGGTAGGCCATGCGGCTCTGAGCAGGTGAGTCCTCTCTTCTCGGCGTGCCAATTCCTCGATTCGCGTTTTCAACGCGGCGCAACGATCGATAAGAGGTGGCGGCTGGATCGAGCTCAACGGCGTGCGGTTTCGCTCGATGCGGTTGGCTTGCCGGATGCGACCGCTGCCGGCATTGTTGCTGCGACGAGTGCTGCGAGTACCGCGAAGCCGCCCCAGAGACCGAGCGACGTGGCTGTGACTGCCCCGATCAGGGCTGCGCCGATCGCGGTGCCGGCGTCGAAGGCTGAGTTCCAGACTGCGCTGGCGGCGGCTCGATTGTGTCCGCCGGTTCGAGCGAAAGCCGATACGAGCGTCAGGCACTGCACCGCCCCATAGGCCGCGCCAACTACCGTGCATGACAGCAGCGTGACCGGATCGCTGCCGGATGTCAGCCCGGCGGCAAGCGCCACGATGCCGGCGACCGCGACCAGGCACGACAGGACCAGGAGCGAGGCGACGCCGTGGCGGTCGGCTCGGAGCCCCGCCTGCCAGCGGGTCAGCGCGCCGGCAATGCCGTACAGCAGCAGCCCGGTGGTGGCGACATATCCCGTCGCGCGTTCGATTGGCAGGATCGTGACGATCGCGCCGCCGGCGATCGTGACCGCGCACAGTACGCTGGCCGGCGCCATGGTGCGCGCGATGGCCGACCGCGTGCCAGCGAGAACCTCGCGCTCAGTGATGGCGTGAGCGTCGCGGCGCCGGCCGCCGCCAAGACCGAGCGTGCCACCGAGGAGTGGAAGCGATGCGATCAGCGCGATCGGCCAGAACCCGACCTGGTGCAGGAGCAGTATCGAGAGCGGGATCATGATGATGTTCGGGATCGCTGCGGCCAGTCCATACAGTCCAGTGACCTCGCCCTGCTTCCCCGGTGGCGCGATCTCGCTGGTCATGAACGTGCCGGCGACGGTGAATACCGCAAACCCCGCGCCGCGGACAGCGCAGATGCCGTACAGGCTGGGCCCCGAGTGCACCCAGATCAGCAGCGGAGCCGGCAATCCGAGCGCCACCAGCCCGATCGTCACGGTCGTGGCCGTCGGGAGCTTTCGGAGCAGGTAGGGCACCGCCGGCTGAAAGAGGACGGTCGCGGCGAGCATCACGGTCGTGCAGGCGCCGGCCGATGCAGTGCTCCTGCCCTGCGAGACGATCCATGCCGGCAGGGAGGCCAAGGTCACGAAGAAGCCCGCGAATCCGGCCGCGGTCATCAGGATCATGCGCAGATAGGGCCACTGCGTCAACCGCTGGCCTGGTCCTTGGCCGTGGGCCCTGGAATCCATCCGGTTACTGCGGCTGGCCGACCGCGCGGCTGGCGGCAATGGCGCCGGCGGCGCCGACCTCGTGGACGCTCGCGTCGCGCGCGAGGGTGAGGATCGCCCCGAGCTTGGCTTCGGGCCACGCGCCGCCTCGCAGGACCGCCGCCAGCGTGATGCCGGGTCGCAGCATGTGAGCGAGGTAAGCGAAGTGCCCTTCGCTGAAGAGGCTGAGCGACGTCCCGGCGCCGACGTCGGAGCCGAGGGCGACGCGTACGCCGTGATCGAGGTGGCGCTTCATCGGAGCGCGGTGAGGAGCGCCGCGTCCGTGCGTCCAGGCGCAGCAGCAGCGGGCCCAGGCGCTGTGGACGGAGATCTGGGTGTCTGCATCAATCTCTTCAGCCTTCCAGCTCGATGTGCTGGTCACCATCGTGAGGCAAGGTACTGCCGGGAGGCGTTGGACGCGGCTGGCTCTCACGCTAAAGGCGCCGCGGATTTGATCCGAAGCCATCGACGCGGCCGCCTGACAGATCGCGCAGCCGTGGCCCTCGAAGCGCAGGTCCAGAACCCGACCGTCGCGCTCCACCGCAAGCTTGACCGTCAGGTCGTCGCCGCACAGCGGGCTGGCGCCACGGTTCTGACGGCCCTTAGCGAAGGCCGGCGCGCCTCGCAAGCTCGCGGGCACCGGCCCGGTTGGCGGCGGCGACCTGCGCCACGTCGGCCGTGCACAGATCGCCGGCGTCGACCAGCGCGCGCCCGCCGACGAGCAGCAGCTCGAGCGGAGCGGGCGGGCCGAATACGAGCGCGCACACGGGGTCGGCGATGTCGGCATGTCCGAGGCCGTCGAGCCGCCACAGCGCGAGGTCGCCGAGCTTGCCGACCTCCAGCGACCCGATCGCGTCCGATCGGCCCAGGCAGCTGGCGCCGCCGATCGTCGCCATCCACAGCGCCTGTCGCGCGCTCAGAGCCTGCGGGCCTAGGCGGGCGCGGGCGAAGAGCAGTGCCTGGTGCAGCTCCTCGGCCAGCCCGCCGTGCTCGTTGGATGCGACACCGTCGACGCCCAGCCCGACCGGCGCCCCGGCCGCGAGCAGCTCCGGGATCGGCGCGATGCCGGAGCCCAGCCGCGCGTTCGAGCTCGGACAGTGCGCGACACCGGTGCCGGTGGCGGCGTACTTGGCGATGTCGCCGTCGGAGAGGTGCACGCAGTGCGCGAGCCACACGTCGTCGCCGAGCCAGCCGAGCGATTCGACGTAGTCGACCGGACGCGCGCCGAAGTGGGCGAGGCAGAACTCCTCCTCGTCGCTGGTCTCGGCGAGGTGGGTGTGGAGGCGGACGCCGAGGGCCCGCGCCAGCTGCGCGCAGTCGCGCATCAGCTCGGCCGTGACCGAGAACGGCGAGCACGGCGCGAGCGCCACCTGGAGCAGAGAGTCGAAGCTCGGGTCGTGGTACGCGGCGACCGCCGACTCGCACTCGGAGAGGATCCGGTCGGCATCCTCGACCACCTCGTCGGGCGGAAGGCCCCCGGACGTGCGCCCCAGGTTCATCGCGCCGCGGGTGGCACAGAATCGCAGCCCGATACGCCGAGCCGCCTCGATCTCAGCCGCGAGCAGGTTGCCGCCGGACGACGGGAACACGTAATGGTGGTCCATCGCGGTCGTGCAACCGGACAGGGCGAGCGCGGCGAGACCGGCGCTCGCGGCGACGTATTCCAGGTCGGCGTCGAGGTGCGCCCACACAGGGTAGAGCGCGGTCAGCCACTCAAACAGGGTGCCGTCGGGGGCGTAACCCCGTGTCAGCCACTGATACAGGTGATGGTGAGTGTTGACGAAGCCGGGCGTCGCCAGGCAGCCGGTTGCGTCGACGCGCCGCGCCCCGTCGACCGGAGGCGCAGGGCCCGCGCCGACCGCGGCGATCCGTCCCCTGGACACGACCACATGCCCTGGGGAGTGCTCGGTGCCGGCCGCGTCGACCGTGGCGATCGCACCGCCCTCGATGACTACGGTGTCGGCGCCGCCTGCGGGAGGCGCCATGGCTCAGCTGCCTCGATAGGTCGAGAACGCGAACGGGCTGAGTAGCAGCGGCACGTGGTGATGTGCGGCGGGGTCGACCACCGTGAAGGTCACAGTCACCTCCGGATAGAACGCGGCGACATCTGCGGCGTCGAAGTAGTCGCCGGTGTCGAAGCAGATGCGGTGGATCCCCGCGCCTGGATTTCCGAGCGCGCCGATCCGCCCGTCGGCGTCGGTGCGTCCTTGTGCGGCGGTGCGCCACTCACCGTCGACCCGTTCGTCCAGGCGCACCACGATGCCCTCGGCCGGCCGCCCGGTCATGGCGTCGAGCACGTGGGTCGAGAGGCTCATCGCGGCTCCTCCAGCAGCTTGCCCAAGCGCAGCCGGTTGATCTTGGCCAGCTCGCCCAGCACCACGCCGCGCTCGGTCTCCGGGTCGTTGTCGAGTCGAGCCCGGCAGACCGCGAGCAGCTCGGCGGCGCCACGGCCGGAGGCGCATACGAGGTAGACGTGGCCGAACTGCCGCTCGTAGGCGGCGTTGGCGGCGGTGAGCTCGCCGAGCAGGTCCGCGCCGGCGGTGGCGACGCCTGCCTGCTCGCCGCGCGACCAGGCGACGGAACGCCCGTCACCGCCGTGCGCCGGAGCGACGTCGCCGATGCGCGGGTGGCCGGCGAGCGCCTGCGCGAGCCCCCCGGCGTCCAGCTCCGCGGTCGCGCGGTCCGAGGCGACGTACAGCGCGGCCTCGGACCGGTACGGGCGCCCCACCACGATGTGATCCACCCACGCCTCCGCCGCGCAGCAACTGTGCAGCCGGACGCGCAGCTCGTCGTCGGGCGCGACATCGAAGGCGGCCACCCCGCCCCACGGGGGGCGACCCCCGTCGCGCGCTGACCCCGTCTCCACGGTCAACGGGCGCCGGGTTCAGCGGGCGGCGTGGTCACGACGGCTCCCTCGTCGATCGCGCGCTGCACTGCGCTCTCGCCTTCGTCCGCCGCGAAATGATTGAACGCGAGGTTGAGGATGAACACCGCGAGCACCGTGGCGGTGATACTCGATCCGAAGATCACCTGGAAGTTCTTTGGAAACTTGCTATAGAAGCTCGGGTCGAACGCGGGCAGCAATCCGACCGCGAGCGAGATCGCGACGATAAGCAGGTTGTGGTTGTTGCGGAAGCTGACCTTGTGCAGCGTCTGGATCCCGACCGCGGTCACCATCGAGAACATGATCGTGGCAGCGCCACCGATCACCGGGCCGGGCAGGTCGGCGACGATCTGTCCCACCTTCGGGATCAGGCCCATGATCAACAGGAGGGCGCCGCAGGTGGTCACCACCCAGCGACTGCGGATCCCGGTGAGGCCGACGAGCCCGACGTTCTCCGCAAACGCGGTGTCGGGGAAGGAATTGGTGAACGACGCGATGAACCCGGAGAGCGCGTCGGTCGCCAATCCGCGAGCCAGGTCGTTGGGCGTCACCTCCTTCTCCACCAACTCCCCCACCGCGAGAAAGTCCGCGGTGGACTCGGTGAACGTAACCAGCATCACGATGCACATCGTGATGATCGGCGCGGCCGCGAACTTCGGGGCGCCGAAGCGGAAGATATGAGGGCCGCCGAACCAGGCGATGCTGCCGAGGTTGCCGAAGTGAGCCTGGCCGATGAGCGCCGCCACGATCGTGCCGATCACAATGCTGAGCAGCACCGCGATCTGCGAGACGAAGCCGCGGAACAAGCGGCTGATCAGGATGATCGACAGGACGACGATGCCGGCGAGCACGACGTGTGAGACGTCGGCGACGTTCGCGCCGTTGACCACCCTGGGGGCGATCAACGAGATGTCCGCGCCGCCCAGCGACAGGCCGATGATGCAGATGACCGTGCCGGCGACAAGCGGCGGGAAGAACCGGACGATCATCGAGAACGGCTTGGCCAGGAGCAACCCCAGCACGCCGGAGACCATCATCGCGCCGTAGACGTACGGCAGTCCCTTCACCCCGCCGTACTGAGTCGCGATGATGATCATCGGGTTCAGGACGGTGAACGTCGCGCCGGCGACGACCGGCAGCCTGACGCCAAACACCTTCCCGATGCCCGCTGACTGAATGATCGTCGCGATTCCCGAGACGAGCAGGTCGGCACTGACCAGGGTCGCGATCTGGCCCGAGTTCAGTCCGATCGCCGGTCCGACGATCAGCGGGACCGCGACCGCCCCCGCGTACATGATGCACAGATGCTGCAGGCCGAAGACGAGCAGCCTGTGCACTGGTGGAACGCGGTCCACCGGGTGTATCGCCGGCGCGGCACTGCCCGGCGTTGTGTGCATCTCCTCTGACGACATGTTCTCCCCTCTCCGTGCGCGGCGATCGGTGATCCAGGAAACGACGGAGCCTCCGAAGACTTCCGTCTAGTGGAGTTCTATTTCCGCGTAGCAGATACCGTATTGGGACCGCACGCCGCTGTCAAGGTGCAGACGTCAAGCCGCGGCCGTTCGTCCCGCCGGTGGCGGGTACGCGCGCTGTCCGCAGGCCGGCCCGCCCGGTCAGGCGGCGCGGGTGGTCTCGGCCGCGCTCAGGGGCGGCGGAGCGGCGAGCTCGGCGCCGATCTTCCCCGCAGCCTCGCGGAGGATCGGCGCGGCCCGTTCGATCACGTCGCCCGACATCCGCGTCAATGGACCGGACATCGACAGCGCCACAGGCCGGGGGGCGCCCGGCACGGTGAGCGCGACGCAACGCACGCCCAGTTCCTGCTCGCCGTCGTCGAGCGCGTACCCCCGCTCGCGCACCCCTTCCAGGTCGGCGAACAGCAGCTTGGGGGTGGTGAGCGTGTGCTCGGTGCGTCGCGGCATCCCGGTGCGCTTGAGCAGCTCCCGCACCTCGTCGTCGGGCTTGGTGGCGAGGATCGCCTTGCCCACCGCGGTCGCGTGCGGCTTGACCCGACGACCAACCTCGGTGAACATCCGCATGAAGTTCCGCGACGGTTGCACCTGGGCCACGTAGACGATCTCCTCGCCGTCGAGCACGGCGAGATTGAGCGACTCGCCCAGCGCCTCGACGACATCGGACATGTACGGGTGGGCAAGCCTGCCCAGTCGCTTGGTGCTGGTGTCCACCAGGCGCATCAGCCGGGGGCCGAGCGAGTACTGCCGTGACGGCTCCTGGCGTGCGTAGCCGAGGTCGACCAGCGTGCGCACGAGGCGATGGATGGTGGCCGGCGGCAACTGCGCCTCGATGGCCAGTTGGGAAAGGCCGATCTCGCCGCCGGCGTCCGCCATCGCCTCGAGGATCGCGAACGCTCGACTGAGCGACTGCACCCCACCCTGCGATCGGGGCTCGGTTGAGCCATCGCCTGCCATGCGCCTCCTTGGTCAGCCGTCCACGAGATCGTTCACTTGCCCGCTCAACGATATCAGTGTTCCGCATCACGGTAATCGATTCTCAAGTCGTCTGGTCCGGTTTGACCGGCCTGCCATCGACCCAGACTCCGGCCACATCGCCACTGACGCCCAGCGCGAACGCCCGCGCCAGCGCCTGCTCCGGCCCGTCGGCGTAGCGCAGCCCGACGTCCAGTGGGCTGCCGGACGGAGGGCGCAGCCAGAGCGCGTCAAACCGCTTGCCGACGCTGAGATCGCCGAGCTCTGCGCCGAGGCCGAGCGCTGCCGCACCGGCGGTCGTGGCCAGGTAGAGCAGGTGGCTTGCGGTGAGCGGCACGCCGTCGGCGCCGCGCAGCTGCTGCATGAAGTACGCCTGCAGCCCCTCCTTGAACAGCGAGTAGCCGGTGCCGGCACCGACATCGCTGCCGAGGGCCACCGGCACCCGATGGGCGAGGTGACGGTCGAGGGGAAACAGCCCACTGCCCAGTGCGGCGTTGCTCGTGGGACAGTGCGCGATCGCCGCGCCGCCGGCGGCCAGAGACTCCAGCTCCGCATCGGTGGAATGGACGTTGTGCGCGAGCACGGTCCGCGACCCGATCAGGCCGTGGCGGTCATAGCTATCGACGTAGCTGCACCCGAACAGTTCACGCACGGCGGCGATCTCGGCCGTGTTCTCGTTGACGTGCGAGGTCAACCAGCTGCCGGGGACGGCGGCGTGGAGCGCTGCGCACGAGGCGAGCATCTCGTCGCTGCACGACAGCGCGAACCGGGGGATCACGGCATAGCGGCTGCGGCCCTGGCCGTGCCAGCGGCTCGCCAGCGACAGGCCGTCGTCGTAGGCGCGCTGCGCGGTGGTGTGCAGCTCGGGGCGCAGCATCCGGTCGCTCACCACCAGCCCGCTGGTGATCCGCAGACCGCGCGCCGACGCGGCGGCGAACACGGCGTCGACCGCCGGCGCGAAATGGGCCCCGAACACCAGTGCGGTGGTGGTGCCGGCCTCGGCGAGCCCAGCCACGAACTCCGCGGCTACCTCCTGTGCGTAGCCGAGGTCGGCCATTCGTGCCTCCTCGGGC
Organism: uncultured Solirubrobacterales bacterium; assembly: GCA_963792735.1. Lineage (GTDB taxonomy): Bacteria > Actinomycetota > Thermoleophilia > Solirubrobacterales > Solirubrobacteraceae > Palsa-465. Next base: position 1,029,543 of record CAWBXK010000004.1, read on the forward strand.
AGCGCGCAGCGCTCCAGCCACTCGAGCAGCGGCATGCCGAGGCCACCGATCACCCGCGCCTGGGGGAAGTGCACGTGCGTGTCGACGAAGCCCGGCAGCAGCAGGCCGTCGGCGAGCTCGGAGACGGTCTCGGACGCGTGCCGGGCCCGAACCTCGGCGAACGGGCCGCGGTCGGCGATCCGGCCGTCGGCGCTGACCAGCACACCGGCGTCGGCATCGGCGCGCAGAGCCCCGCCGCGGAACGGGTCCGCAGGCGCATCGAGCACCTGGGCACGATAGATCGTCACCGCCGTGCACCTTCGCTCTCGGCCGCGCGCTCGAACGTTCGCAACAGATCCGCGGCGACGCTCACCGCGATCGTCGCGGGCTCCTTGCCGCTGATGTCGGACAGTCCGATCGGCGTCTTGATCCGGGCGATGGTCTCCGCGTCGAGTCCCCCGTCGTCGGAGAGCCGGCGCCGGAAGTTGGCCCACTTGCCCGACGAGCCGATCAGTCCGATCGACCCCAGGTCGGCGCGCCGCAGTGCGACGTCGCACAGCGCCACGTCCTCGGCGTGGTCGTGGGTCATGATCAGCACGTGGCAGCCCGGCGGCAGCTCGCCGACGACGTACTCCGGTAGGACCGAGACCTGGTGGACGTGCACCGTGGCCACCGCATCGGCGAGCACGGCGAGGCGTGACTCGCTGAGAATCTCCGGCCGCGTGTCGATCAGGTGCAGCTCGATGTCGTGGCGGGCGAGGATGCGCGCGAGCTCCAACCCGACGTGCCCGGCCCCGAAGATCGCCACGGCGGGGACGGTGCGCAGCGGCTCGAGCAGGACGGTCACCTTGCCGCCGCAACATTGAGCGCCATGCTCAGACGGGGCGCGCTCCGACAGCTCGGCAGTCATCAGCTCGGGCGACGCCGACGGATTCTCCAGCTGCGCTCGCGCTCGCTCGATTGCGACCGCCTCGACGTTCCCCCCGCCGATCGTGCCCCACGCGCCGGTCGCGCTCACCACCATCTTCGCGCCCGCCCGGCGCGGCGCGTGGCCGCGAACCGTGGCGAGCGTGACAAGGACGGCGGGTTCGCGGGCCGCGCGCAGGCGGACGACCGCGTCCAGCCACAGCCCATCAGGCATGCACCACCGCGTGCTGGGCCCGCTCCGAGGACGGATGCATCGGCTCGGCCTCCGGGTCAAGCTCCGGCGGCAGCCGACCCGGATAGCCCTCGACCACGTCGCCGCGCGTGTCGCCGGCGGCTTGATCACGGGCCTGTTCGACGGCCCAAAAGACCGCCTCGGGGGTGGCCGGGCTGGGCAGGTTCACGCTCGTGCCGGCCTGCCCGAAGGCCGCCGCGGCCTGGCGCAGCGCCTCCCGGACCGAGAACGCCAGCATCAACGGCGGCTCCCCGACCGCCTTGGAGCCGTACACCGCGCCCGCCTCGGTGGCGTCGCGCAGCAGCGTGACGTTGAACGTCTCGGGCATCTCGGAGAAGCTCGGCAGCTTGTAGGTGCTGGCCGCCTGCGTCAGGAAGCGCCCGCGGTCCGGACCGTCGCTGGTGTCCCAGCGCAGGTCCTCGAGCGTGAGCCACCCGGCGCCCTGCACGAAGCCGCCCTCGATCTGACCGAGGTCGATGAGCGGTGAGAGGCTGTCGCCGACGTCGTGCACGATGTCCACTCGCAGCGTGCGATACGTCCCGGTGAAGCCGTCGACCTCGACCTCGGTGGCGGCCGCCCCGTAGGCGAAGTACTTGAACGGGCTGCCCTGCATCACCGTCGAGTCCCAGTGCAGTCCCTCGGTGCGGTAGAAGCCCGCGGCCGACAGCTGGACGCGCTGGAAGTACGCCGTGCGGACCAGATCGTCCCAGTCGACGTGGATGTCCTGCGAGGCGGACAGCGGCCGCGCGACGCCGTCGACGATCCGGACGTCCTGGGCGTTGACACCGAGCATGCCGCCCGCGACCGTCAGCAGCCGATCGCGGATCTGCTCGCAGGCGTGCTTGACCGCGCCGCCGTTGAGGTCCGCGCCGGAGCTCGCCGCGGTCGCCGAGGTGTTGGGCACCTTGTCGGTGCGGGTCGGGGCGAGTCGCACCCGCTCCAGCGCAATCCCCAGCGTGGTGGCGGCCACCTGCAGCATCTTGGTGTGCAGGCCCTGGCCCATCTCCGTGCCGCCGTGGTTGATCAGCACCGATCCGTCCTTGTAGACGAGCACCAGCGCCCCGGCCTGGTTGAACGCGGTCAGGTTGAACGAGATCCCGAACTTCACCGGCGTCATCGCCAGACCGCGCTTGACGTGCTCGTGGGTGGCGTTGAATTGCTGCACCTCGCCCGCGCGGGCGAGGACGTCCCCGGTGGCGATCGCCTGCTCCCATACGGCCTCCAGGCGCTCGGGATGGCGGACCGGCTGCCCGTACGGGGTGGTGTGACCCGCACGGTAGAAGTTGCGGCGCCGAAGCTCCATCGGATCGAGGCCGAGCAGCGGCGCGCAGCGGCCGAGGATGTCCTCGATGACCATCATCCCCTGGGGCCCACCGAAGCCGCGGAACGCCGTGTTGGACGCCTTGTGCGTCCTGGCGATCCGGCCGTTGATCCGAGCGTGGGGGATCCAGTAGGCGTTGTCGACGTGGCACAGCGCCCGGGCCAGCACCGGCTCGGACAGGTCCAGGCTCCACCCGCCGTCGGCGGTGAGCGTCGCCTCCAGCGCGAGCAGGTGCCCGCCGGCGTCAAAGCCGACACGCCAGTCGGCGTGAAAGCCGTGGCGCTTGCCGGACATCGTCAGGTCCTGGGTGCGGTTGAGCCGCAGGCGCACCGGGCGGCCCGTGAGGATCGCGCCGAGCGACGCGATCGCGGCAAAGCCGTGGGGCTGCATCTCCTTGCCTCCGAAGCCGCCGCCCATCCGCAGGCATTGCACGGTGACCTCGGAGTTATGGCGCCCGAGCACGTGGGCCACGATCTCCTGCGTCTCGGAAGGATGCTGGGTGCTGGACTGGACGAACACCTGCCCCGCCTCGTCGACGTGGGCCAGCGCGGCGTGCGTCTCCAGGTAGAAGTGCTCCTGGCCGGAGAACTCGAACTCACCGCTGAACACCCGGTCGGCCTCGGCCAGAGCGCGGTCCACGTCGCCGCGCGCCACCTGCGGCTGTCCGCCCTGGAAGCTGTGGGCCACGATCGCCTCGCCGACCGTGACGTAGGACGCCAGCGGCTCGACCTCGACCTCTACCGCCTGCGCGCCGAGCCGGGCCGCCTCGAGCGTCTCGCCCAGCACCCAGCAGACCGCATGCCCGAAGAACATGATCTCCGACGGGAACAGGGGCTCGTCGTGCTTGACCCCGGCATCGTTGACGCCGGGCACGTCGGCGGCCGTCAACACCCGCACCACGCCGGGCACGGCCAGCGCCGGCTCGGTCTTCAGGGTGGTGATCCGCGCGTGCGCGTGCGAGGTCTGGACGGGATAGGCGTGCAGAACGTCCTTGGTGCGATAGATCAGGTCGTCGGTGTAGAGCGCCGCCCCGGTCACGTGCAACACCGCACTCTCGTGTGGGACCGCGATCCCGACCGCCGGGCGCTCGGGCCGCGTGGCAAGCTCACTCATCGGTGTCTCCCCCTCGTGTCAATGCAGTCATGCCGGGGCTCGCTCGGCGCCGATCTCCGCGGTGTCCGCGTACAGCTTCAGCAGGCTCGATCGGAGCATCGCCGCGCGGTAGCGGGTGCTGGCGCGGTGGTCGTTCAGCGGGGTGCCCTCGGCGCCCAGGATCTCCGCGGCCGCGGTCACCGTCTCATGCGACCACGGCCTGCCCACCAGTGCCGCCTCGGTGGCGCTGGCGCGCAACGGGGTCGCGGCCACGCCGCCGAGACCGATCCGAGCGCGCTGCACGGTCCCGGCATCGTCTTGGTCGATCGCAAAGGCGATCGCGACGCTCGAGATGTCGTCGAATCGCCGCTTGGCGATCTTGTGAAACGCTGTCAGGCCGGCCAGCGGCCGTGGTATCCGGACCGCGCGGATCAGCTCGTCGGCGCGCCGCACGCTGCGCCGGTACCCGGTGAAGTAGTCGGCCAGCTCGACCTCTCGCTCACCGTCGACGCCGGCCAGCACGAGCCGCGCTTCGAGCGCCAGCAGCACCGGCGAGCTGTCGCCGATCGGCGAGGAGGTGCCGAGGTTGCCGCCGAGCGTGGCGCCGTTGCGGATCAGCCGGGAGGCGAACTGCGGAAACATCTCGGCGAGCAGCGGCACGCGCCCCTCGAGCCGGCGCTCGATCTCGGTGAGCGTGAGCGCCGCGCCGATCTCGATCCAGTCGGGCTCGACCGACAGGCCTCGCAGCTCCGGCAGGCGGTCGATCGCCAGCACCGCCTGGGGGCGCACGCCGCCGAGGTTGACCGCGACGCCGTGGTCGGTGCACCCGGCGACCACGGAGGCCTCTGGTCGCTCGTGCAGGATCTGCACCGCCTCGGCGAGCGTCGTGGGCCGGGTGAACTCGAGGCCGTCACGGCTCAGCCGGGTCGCCACCGGTGCGGGCGGGGGCTGCCTGAGCCGAGTGGCGAGCTCGTCTGAGGCCGGTGGCTGGCCGAGCGCGTACGCCGCGTCCCTGATCGGCCGGTAGCCCGTGCACCGGCACAGGTTGCCGCTGAGCGCGTGCAGGTCAAAGCCATTGGGTCCGTGCTCCGCGTCGCCGTGCCCGTTGCTCGGCGCGCGGTCGGGGCGGTAGTACTCGTACGCCATGCTGCAGATGAAGCCCGGCGTGCAGTAGCCGCATTGGGAGCCGCCGCGCACCGCCATCTCGTGCTGAACCGGGTGCAGAGCAGTGGCATCGCCGAGCCCCTCCGCGGTGACCACCTCCTGGCCGTCGAGCGCGGCGACCGGCACCAGGCAGGCGTTGATCGCGACCCATTCGGTCGGCGTGCCCAGGCCTGGCCGCGCAATCAGCACCGAGCAGGCGCCGCACTCTCCCTCCGCACAGCCCTCCTTGGCGCCGGTGAGACCCTGCTCGCGCAGGAAGTCGAGCGCGGTGGTCCAGACCGGAACGTCGCCCAGGGGCGTACGGCGCCCGTTGATGATGACCTCGGAAGCGACCATCTCTCCCTCCACTGGACTCGCTGCCTATGGCTCGCTGACGTCGTCGGGGAGCGTCGTAATCCCTGCAAACGCGCTCGGCGAACCGGCGTCAATTGTACACGTGGATGCCGTCTCCGGCAAGGAATCGGAAAACTTTTTCTGTCTTGCGGAATGCACGCGGTGCCTCAGACGAACGGGCGGGTGAGCGCAGCGTGGCGGTTGACGTCCTTGTAGAGCAGGTACCGGAACGGATCCGGACCCGCCGCGCAGCATGCCTGCGGACAGAAGGCGCGCAACCAGATGAAGTCGCCGGCCTCCACCTCGACCCAGTCCTGATTGAGCAGGTACAGCGCCTTGCCCTGCAGGACATACAGGCCGTGCTCCATCACGTGCGTCTCCGCGAATGGGATCGACGCGCCGGGCGCCAGGGTCACAATCGTGACGTGCATGTCGTGGCGCAGATCGGCCGGATCGACGAACCTCGTCGTGGCCCAGGCGCCGTCGGTGCCGGGCATCGCCACGGGCTCGATCTCCCGCTCGTTGGCGATCACCGGCTCGGGCGCGGCGAGGCCGGCGACAGGCTGGTAGGCCTTGCGGATCCAGTGAAACGAGGCTGTCCGCGCATCGCGGTTGCGCAGCGTCCAGGCGCGGCCGGCCGGCAGGTAGGCATAGCCCCCGGGCTCGAGGACGTGCGCGACGCCCTCGATCGCGAGCTCGATCGCGCCGTCGACGACGAACAGAGCCGCTTCGGCGCCCGGGTCCGATTCCGGGCAATCCGATCCACCCCCCGAGGCAACCTCGACGATGTACTGCGAGAACGTCTCCGCGAATCCCGACAGCGGCCGGGCGATCACCCACAGGCGCGTGTCCTCCCAGAACGGCAGATAGCTGGTGACGATGTCGCGCATCGTTCGCTTGGCCAGCAGCGCATAGGCCTCGGTGAACCGGGTGCGGTCGGTCGCCAGCTCGGTCTGGCCGGGCAGCCCCCCGCGCGCCACGTAGTAGCTCGTCACTCTCGCCGTCCTCTCTCGATCAGTCTGCCGTGAGCGGCGGCGCTCGATGGGTCGACCCTCTCGCCCCGCAGCCACGTCTGGCGCACCACGCCGGTCAGCCGGCGCCCAGCATAGGCGGACACCGGATTGCGCTGCTGCAGGCGCGACGGATCGACGACGAACTCCGCCTCCGGGGCGAACACCACGAGGTCGGCATCGGCCCCGACCGCGATCCGGCCCTTGTGCGGGAGTCCGACGCGATCGGCGGGGGCAGTCGCCATCCAGCGCACCACGTCCGCAAGGCCGCAGCCCCGCGCGCGGGCCGCCGTCCACACGACGGGAAGGCCGAGCTCCAGCGACGCGATCCCGCCCCACGCCGCCGCGAAGTCGCCGGTGTCCAGGCGCTTGAGCTCCGCTGGGCAAGGGGAGTGGTCGGACACGACCATGTCAATCTCGCCGCCGACCAGCCCGTCCCACAGGCGCCCGCGGTTGTCGGGGTCGCGGATCGGCGGAGCGCACTTGAACTGCGTCGCGCCGTCGTCGATCGCGCCGTCGTCGATCGCGAGGTAGTGAGGACAGGTCTCCACCGATACGTCGATGCCGTCGGCGCGGGCGTCACGCAGCTGCGCCAGCGCGCCGGCGCTTGACAGGTGCAGCACGTGCACGCGTGGGCGGGTGGGTCCGTTTCGCGCCGCGGCGAGGACCCGTGCGATCGCCCGCTCCTCGGCGGCCGCCGGCCGCGAGCGCAGGTAGGTCGCGTACGACGGTCCGCCCGGCGCCGGCGCCGCCGCGATGAGCTCAGCGTCCTCGGCGTGCACGATCAACAGCGCGCCGAGCCGGGTCGTCTCGGCGACCGCCGCCGCCAGGCCGCCGGGGTCGAGCGGGGGAACTCCGGCACACCGGAGTCGACCAGAAAGCACTTGAAGCCGAACACGCCCGCCGCGTGCAGAGCCTCCAGCTCGCCGGTGTTGGCGGGCACCGCGCCACCCCAGAAGCCGACGTCGACGTGCGCCTGCGCGGCGGCCGTGTCGCGCTTGAGCGCCAGCGCGGAGACCGAGGTCGTCGGCGGGATGCTGTTGAGCGGCATGTCGATCACGGTCGTCACGCCGCCGGCGGCCGCGGCGCGGGTGCCGGTGTCAAATCCCTCCCACTCGGTGCGCCCCGGTTCGTTGATGTGCACGTGAGTGTCGACGAGGCCGGGGAGCAGCACCTCGCCGTCGGCCAGCCGGATGGTCTCGCGCGCGGCCACCGACGCGGCCCCGTCCCCCGCGAGCACTCCCGCGATGCGCCCCTCGCGTACGGTGACGACGCACGGCCGCTCGGTACCCTCGACGAGCGCGCGCGGGGCCACGAGGGCCAGGTCGACCACCGGCTCAGGCATCGGGCAGCCGGTCGCCCAGTCGCGCGCCGATCCGCCGCAGGAGCGAGGCGGGCTCGTCGAGCGCCTGCTGCGGCGTGGCGGCCTCGTCGAGCAGGGTGTAGACGCGGTCAAAGCCGGCCGCCTGCATCCGCGGTCCGTCGAGCAGGCAGCGACCCGCCACCGCGATGACCGGCACTCCCGCGGCGCGCCCGGCGGCGGCGACGGCCGCCGGCGCCTTGCCGCGCAGCGTCTGCTCGTCCAGGGATCCCTCACCGGTGACGACGAGGTCTGCGCCCGCGAGGGCGTCGGCGAACCCGAGCTGGTCGAGCATCAGCTGCGCGCCGGGACGGAGGATGGCACCGAGGATCGCGACCGCCGCGAACCCGACCCCGCCGGCCGCGCCCGCCCCCGGGTCGGCGCGGTGGTCGTGGCCGGTCGCCGCGGCGACGACGTCGGCCCACTGCACGAGCGCTGCGTCGAGCTGGCGGACCTGAGCCGGGTCGGCACCTTTCTGCGGACCGTAGACGGCAGCTGCACCCTCCGGTCCGGTCAGCGGGTTGTCGACGTCACAGGCGACCTCGATGCACGCCGTCGCCAGCCGCGGGTGCAGGCCGCCGAGGTCGAGTGTGGCGGCCGTCGCGGCCCCCGCTCCGCCCGGTCCGACCTCCGCGCCCGACGCGTCGCGCACTCGGGCGCCGAGCGCCTGAGCTAGGCCGAGCCCGCCGTCGGTCGAGGCGCTGCCGCCGATCCCGACCAGCACGCGGGTGCAGCCGGCGTCGAGCGCGTGGGAGATCACCTCGCCGAGGCCCCGGCTCGTCGCGGTGAGCGGAGCCAGCGCGCCATGCAGTCCCGCCAGCCCGGCCAGCTCGGCCAGCTCCACGACCGCGTCCTCGCCGCGTCGCACGTACCACGTCGGCGCGGCCCGCCCGGTGGCGCCGGTCGCGAGCAGCTCGACGCGCGCAAAGCCGACCGCCTCGAACGCCGCCAGCGACCCATCACCGCCGTCGGCGACCGGCACCGCCACCACATCGGCGGTCGGCCGCCGGCTCCGGATCCCGTCGGCGAGCGAGGCGGCGACCTGGGCGCCGCTCAGCGTCCCCTTGAACTTGTCGGGAGCGAGCAGCACCCGCGCCATCAGTCGAGGTTGGCATACGCCGCCGTGGGGGCGTCGGCTCCCGACATCGCCAGCTCCTCGAACTCCGTGACGTTGTCGAGCTCGGTGCCCATCGACACGTTGGTGACCCGTTCGAGGATCGCCTCCACGACGACCGGCACCCGGAACCGTGCCATCAGCTCCTTGGCCTCCTCGAGGGCGGGCAGGATCTCGTCGGGCTCGAACACCCGCAGTGCCTTGCAGCCCAGACCCTCGGCGACCTTGACGTGGTCCACGCCGTAGTTCTCGATCCCGGGCGAGTTGACGTTCTCAAACGACAGCTGCACGCAGTAGTCCATGTCGAACCCGCGCTGGGACTGGCGGATCAACCCGAGGTAGGCGTTGTTGACGAGGACGTGGATGTAGGGGATGTTGAACTGCGCGCCGACGGCGAGCTCCTCGATCATGAACTGGAAGTCATAGTCGCCTGACAGCGCCACGACGGTCGCGTCCGGATCGGCGGTGGCGACGCCCAGCGCGGCCGGCACGGTCCAGCCGAGCGGGCCGGCCTGCCCGGCGTTGATCCAGTGCCGGGGGCGGTAGACGTGCAGCAGTTGGGCGGCCTGGATCTGGGACAGCCCGATCGTGCTCACGTAGCGAACGTCCTCGCCGAACGCGCGATTCATCTCCTGATACACCCGCTGGGGCTTGATCGGGACGGCGTCAAAGCTCGTCTTGCGCAACATGGTGCGCTTGCGCTCGGCGCATGCCTCCGCCCACTCGGAGCGGTCCGGGAGGTCGCGCTCGCGAGCGGCCTCCACGCACAGCTCCAGGGCCGCGCCGGCGTCGGACACGATCCCGTAGTCGGGCGCGAACACCCGCCCGATCTGCGTCGGTTCGATGTCGATGTGGACGAACTTGCGGCCCGCGGTGTAGGTGGCCAGCCCGCCGGTGTGGCGGTTGGCCCAGCGGTTGCCGATCCCGAGCACGAAGTCGGCGGCCAGCAGGGTGGCATTGCCGTAGCGGCGCGAGGTCTGCAGCCCGACCATCCCGGCGTTGAGCGGATGGTTGTCGGGGATCGTGCCCCAACCCATCAGCGTCGGGACCACCGGCACGCCGGTGAGCTCGGCGAACTCGACCAGGGCGTCGGCGGCGTCGGCGTTGATGACCCCGCCGCCGGCGACGATCAGCGGCCGCTGCGCTGCGTCGAGCAGATCCAGCGCACGCTCGATCTGGGCGCGGGTGGCCCGGGGCTTGAAGACCTCCAACGGCTCGTAGGTGGCGAGATCGAATTCGATCTCGGCCTGCTGGACGTCGATCGGCAGATCGATCAACACCGGCCCCGGGCGTCCGGACCGCATCAGGTGAAACGCCTGCTGGAATGCGCCCGGCACCTGCCCCGGCTCCATGACCGTCACCGCCATCTTGGTGAGCGGCCTGGCCACGGCAGCGATGTCGACCGCCTGGAAGTCCTCCTTGTGCAGCTTGGCCACCGGCGCCTGGCCGGTGATGCAGAGGATCGGGATCGAGTCCGCCGAAGCCGAGTACAGCCCGGTGATCATGTCGGTGCCCGCCGGCCCGCTCGTGCCGATGCAGACCCCGATGTTGCCGGGCGCGGCGCGGGTGTACCCCTCGGCCATGTGCGAGGCGCCCTCCACGTGCCGGGCGAGCGTGTGGCGCAGTCCACCGTCGAGCGCCATCGCCTTATAGAACGGATTGATCGCCGCGCCAGGCAAACCGAACAGTTGGGTGGCGCCCTCCGCCTTCAAGATGCTCACTGCGGCCTGCGCCGCGGTCATGCGTGCCATATCGTCATCGCTTTCGTTTCACTCGTGGGCGTCATGTCAGGTGCGTGCGCAAGCCGAGCTGCCGCTTGGTCACGCGTCACGGTTGCGCCGGATCGGCTCCGGCGAGCCGCTCGACGCCCCGCAGCAGCGCCGAGTGGTCGAGGTTGCCGTCACCGCAGGCGCGCGCCGAGGCCATCAGCTGCGCGGCCACCGCGCCGAGCGGAAGGATCACCCCGGCCTCCCTCGCGGCCGAGGTGACGATCCCCATGTCCTTGTGGTGCAGGTCGATCCGGAACCCCGGTTCGAACGATCGCCGCAGCATGTTCTCGCGCTTCTGCTCGAGCACCTTCGAGCCGGCCAACCCACCCCCGAGCACGGCCAGGGCAGCGTCGGTGTCGACTCCGTAGGCCTCGAGGAACACGACCGCTTCGGCGAGCACCTCGATGTTGACGCCCACGATCAGCTGGTTGGCCGCCTTCACCGTCTGGCCCGCCCCGCTCGGACCGACGTGCACGATGGTCCGGCCCACCGCGTCGAAGATCGGCTTGGCGGCTGCGAAGTCCTCGGCCGCGCCCCCGACCATGATCGACAGGACGGCGTCCTTGGCCCCGGCCTCGCCGCCGGACACGGGCGCGTCGAGGAGCCGGAGGCCCCGCTCGTGCCCGGTCGCGGCCAGCTCGGCGGTGACGTCTGGGCGGATGCTCGAGAAGTCGATCACCAGCGTGCCGGGAGCTGCACTGTCGAACACCCCGTCGGGACCGGTGAGCACCTCCTGCACGTCGGGGGAGTCGGGCACCATGATCGCGACGACATCGGCGCCCTGCACCGCGTCGGCGATCGAGGACGCCTTGCGGCCGCCCGAGTCGACGAGCGGGCCGGTGGTGTCCCGTGTCCTGTTGTAGCCGCTCACCTGGTGCCCGGCCGTCTGCAGGTGGACCGCCATCGGGCTGCCCATGATGCCCAGGCCGATGAAGCCAACGGTGCTCATGCTGGTCCTCGCTTTGTCGTCGATGCCTTCAGTCCGCGAGCCGCGCGCCGCTCGGCGGGCAACCACCGCAGGCTCGTCTCGGTGTCGGTGGTCGGCTTGTACTCCAGGCCGACCCAGGCCGCGTACCCACCGGCGGTCAGGTCGCGGAGGTGGCGGTCGAGGTCCAGCCCGCCGCTGCCGGGCTCGCCCCGGCCGGGGCAGTCGGCGATCTGCACGTGGCTGGTGACGTCGGCGTGCCGCGCGATCGCCCCATCCAGATCGTCGCCGTTGTTGGCCAGGTGGAACAGGTCGCAGAGGAATCCGACGTTGTCGTGGCCGGCCGCCCGGACCGCGTCGACCACCGCCACGGCATCGTCGGCCGTGCGCAACGGGTAGGGCTTGGGGCCGCTCACCGGCTCGACGAGCACGGTGGCTCCGATCCGGGCTGCCGCGCCGGCGGCACGCCCGAGGTTGTCGCGAGCGAGCTCGTCCTGCTGCGCCGCCTCGACCCCGTCGACCCGGTTGCCGTACAGCGCGTTGAACGCCATCACCCCGAGCTGCTCGCCGATGCCGACCGCGACATCGAGGTTCTCGCGGAACTGCGCCGAGCGGTCGGGGATCGACAGCACGCCGGCGTCGGGCCCGGTGAGGTCGCCGGCGAAGAAGTTCAGCCCGATCAGTCGCACCCCGGCGTCGCGAATCGCGCGCACGAACGCGTCGACCTCCGCGTCGGCGGGCACCGGCTGCTCTGGCCATGGCCACCAGAACTCGATCGCGCTGAAGCCGGCGGCCCGCGCCGCGGCGGGACGCTCCAGCAGCGGCCGCTCGGAGAACAGCATCGAGCAGTTGACGAGGTAGTCCAGTCCGTGGTCTTCCATCGACTGACCCCGGCTCACGCGAACGCCGGGACGGCGAGCCAGGCGTCGCCCGGGTCGGGAGCGCCGTCGCGCGCCACGGTCGCGTCGATCAGGCCGTACGGCCGGTCGGCGGCGATGAACACCTCACCGTCGTTGCGCAGCCCGAATGGCGCGAGGTCGACGAGGAAGTGGTGCCGGTTGGGTGCGGAGAACCTGATCTCGACGACGTCGTCGCAGGCCTCGAGCACGCGCGTGCCCATCAGGTAGAGCGTCTCCTGCAGCGCATGGCTGTAGGTCGTGGCGAACGTCTCCAGCAACGTCATGCGGACGGAGTCGTAGACGGGATTCCAGTCGACGTCGCCACTCGTGTAGCGCCAGCGGGCGACGAGCGAGGTCGACATGATGCGGTCGTCGGTCTCCTGAAGCGTCGTGTACTCGTCCTTGAGGAAGCCGCGGAATTCCGACCCGGTCGACTTCAGCAGCACCAGGTCGGTCAAGCCCGACACCACCGACACGTGCTCGGCGTCGCCGCGGCCGCGCACGGTGACCACGGTCGTCCGCGTTCCGTCGCCGCGCCGGACGAACGCATGGTCGTGGCCGCCGGGCGCGGTCGCGATGCGATCCCAGGGGTACTGCTCGACCCGGATCTGTGCGCTGTCGGCCTTGGGCGCCGCTTCGAGGAAGCGCCGGCCCAGAGCGATCGCGTAGTCCTCCGGCGAACTCACACCGTGCCGCTTGGCATACGCGAACGCGGTGTTCTTCTGGGTGTCGGTCGGCAGCACGTCGGCCTGGTCGCCGGTCACGTGCGCGTCGGTGAAGTCGCCGCGCAGCGAGGTCGACACGTTGAGGTCGACGATCTCGTGCCGAGCGGTGTCGCGATAGATGCGTACGACGCGGTTCTCCGCCTTGCCGTATTGATTTGCTCCGAGCGAGATGCCCATGCGGGAGGCTCCTTCGTCGCGGGTAGATCGTATGAATTAGCTTCCGTCTAACGGAAAATACTTACCGTATGTTGGAAGTCTACGGCGACGGGAGCGCGGTGTCAACGTGTCGGGCGAGCCAGCTCAGCGAGTCGGCGGGCGTCAAGGCCTGTGGCCGCCTGCACGTCGTCGGCGTCGGCGGCGCCGCAGTGGAGCGCCCGCAGCACGTAGTCGGCCAGGGCACGGACAGTTGCCGGCTCGTCGAGGATCGCGGAGCCGGTGCGCTCGAAGTAGTCACGCAGGCGCCGCTGCGCCTCGGCGAGGCCTTCGCGGTAGAAGGCGAACGTCGCGGCGTACCGGGTCGGCAGCTGGGCCGGGTGCATATCCCAGCCCTGGTAGTAACCGCGCTCCAGCGACCGGCGCACCAGCTGCAGGTGCAGCTCCCAGCCCCGACGCACCGCCGCGCCGTCGCCGACCGGCAGCACGTTGGTCGAGCCGTCCGAGAGCCGCACGCCGGTGCCGGCGGCGGCCGCCTGCATGACGAGTTTGGCGTGGTCGGCGACCGGGTGCGCCATGCTCTGATACCGCGCGGCGATCCCACAGAACGCCGAGTAGTCGTAGGTGCCGTAGTGCAGCGCGGCGCACCGGCCGGCGGACGCATGCACCATCCTCGCCACGAGCGCCGCTCCGTCCGGGCTCAGGATCGACTGCGGCGTTTCGACCTGGATCTCGAAGCGCAGTCTCCCGGCGTCCGCCGCGCTCTCGGCTCGCGCGCACAGGTGGACCATCGCCTCGACCTGCTCGACGCTCGTGACCTTGGGCAGGGTCGTGACGAACCCGTCCAGCCCCACGCCGGCGTCGGCGAGCGCGCCAACGAACGCGATGAACGTGCGTACCGCTCGGCGCCGGGTCGGCGCCTCGAGGCTCTTGATCCGGATGCCGGAGAAGGGCGGTGCGGTGGCCTCGGACAGGCTCGCCGCCAGCGCGGCGCCGGCCGCGGCCACATCGTCGTCCTCGGTGGGGTCCGGGCGGGTGCCGTAGCCATCCTCGAAGTCGATCCGCAGGTCCTCGATCGGTTCGGTGGCGAGCTTACGGCCCACGCGCGCCACGATGTCGTCGTCGCCCACCAGCTCGGCGAACAGGCCGTGGTGCGCGTCGAGCGCGTCGAGCGCCTCGGCGCCCCAGTTCGGGACGAGCGCAGCGTGATAGCGGTCGGCGGCAACGTAGACGGTGTGCACCGGCTGGCGGGATGCTCGATCGCCGGGGAAGTGCGCCGCGAGCGCAGCGTCGGCGTGCGCCAGCCGCACGTCGAGCTCCTGGGCGAGCTCAGCGGTCAGGCGGTCGATGTCGATGCTTGCCACTGCGCCTCACTTTTCCGCTTAACGGTGGTTCTATCCCGCATCATAGAAGTGTGCGGTCGTTCTGTTGAGCCACCCCCAAAGGAGTAGGCGTTAGGTCAGCTTCGCTTCCATGACGCACTCGAGCCCCGGACCCCGGGGTGGGGTGCGTTCCAGCCGCAGGCGCTCTTCCCTCCCGAGCAACTCCAGGATGCCGACTTCGTTTTCGAAGTAGGGCCCGTGCAGCATCCGCCACGAGAGCGGCGGCTCCGGCAGCCGCACGGAGCGAGCGAGAAGCCTGCCGAACCATTCCGCGGCCGGGGTGAACGCGATTCGATTGCCGAGCTCCAGCGGCCGGCTCAGGGAGTTCCGAAACGGAGAGCAGACAGCCTGGTACACCTTGCTCTCGACCGGCTCTCCAGGGAAGTTGGCCTCTGCCACGTAGGCATAGTGGACGTCGCCGGAAAGCAGTACGACTGACGCCGGCGCGCGGCCGCGCTCGCCGGCGGCGATCTCGCGAAGGGTCCCGGCGAGCCGCGTGAACGATGAGCGGAACGCGGCCCAGTGCTCGAGGTCGATCGCACGCCTCAACCGCTCTCCCAGCCTGGCCCCCACTGCTCCCCAGGCGCCGTCGCAGAGCGCTTCGTTCCACCCCTCGAGATGATGGATCGCTCGCGGCAGCAGAAACGGAATCGAAGTGGCGACGAGGAGGTGATCGACATCGCCGCGAAGCTGGTCCTCGAGCCAGCGCCACTCTTCGTCATCGACCATCTCCCGCCGATCGTCCTCCAGCAGCCGACCGGCGCGGGAGTCGATCACGACCAGCCGGGATCCACCCACCTTCCGGGCGTAGCTCCAACGGCTACCCCCCGTGGTGCGGTCGGCGGCGAGCGCGAATTCTCGGAGCATTGGCCCACCATCGGCGGCGGCACATACGTTTTCGTAGAGCTGGTCCTGGCGCAACTCCTCGGGCGAGAGATTGCCGAGGTGCTGATACAGCCAGTACGACATGAACGCGCCAGCGATGCGCTCGGGCCACCAAGGGAGCTCGCGCGTCTCCCGCTTCCATGCCACGGAGATGTTCCAGTCGTCGACGACCTCATGGTCGTCGAAGATCATCGCGCTCGGCACGGTGGACAAGAGCCAGCGAATCATCGGCTCGCTCCAGGACTCGCGATACAGACTGGTGTACTCCTCGAAATCGGCCACGCACTCGCCCGGCGGCTCCGCCGTCGATCGCCGTGAGCGGATGAACTCGCGCGTGCGCGGAGACGCGTCATCCGCGTACACCTGATCGCCCAGCATCAGCAGCAGCGATGGCCACAGCTCCGAGGCGCGCCCAGCGAGATCGTGCGCGAAGATCAGCAGCGCATCGACGCCACGGCCGAGTCGGTGCTCGGCCCGGCCGAGCGCGTACGGTGCCTCGTGAGGAGCGGCCGCTCGGCAGGAGCCAAACGCCAAGGTCACGCCCCGCTCGGGGTGAAGCGTTCGGATCCGGCTCGGCGGTAGGGAGCTGGCAGGATCAGGCCAGCGCCGCTCACCGTCAAGCGTCACTGCATACTCGCGGCTCTCCCCTGGTTGCAGGCCGTCGATCACGACCAGCCCGTAGTGGTGTCCAGCCACGAGGAACGTCGGCGTGCGATGACCGAGCACTTCGACCTCGCACGCCTCATCCGTCTCCACCCACACGGTCGCCTCGCGCTCGCCAACGTAACGGAGCAACGGACCCAGGATCAGGTTGGCCATGCCGCAGAGCTTCCCAGCAACATGGGCAAGCCAAACGGCCCGAGCCTTGAGCCAACCAGCGGCGCGATGAACTGGCGACATTTTTTCCTGTCCGGTGGAACGATCTCCCCTATTCGCCTCGGCCTGCACGCGTGGGACCGGCATTGGAGCGTCTTGTCCTCATTTGGACCGCCCATTGGATTGGCCGTCTTCGCGGCGCTTGGGGCGGCCCCTATACGCGCTCCGTCCTTACCCCTCGAGGAGCGGCGCGCGTCTGGCCCGTGTGGGCCTGGTTGCCGCTACGAAGCGTGCTGTCCACCGGCTCGACGACAAGTCGGACATATTTGGTGCGTCACCGCAGCACCACTCTCACGAAAGCTGATCGAGGCGAACAAGATCGACGACCAGCACATCTCCCCCGCGCCTACTTCGTGCCCAAGGCCGCAGCGGCGAGGTCGACACAGTGCTCAATCACTGCCTGGTCGAGAACGCCTTCAAAACACTGCTCGCAAACAGCCCGGTCAAGTTTGGGCGCGCCGACCAACGACACCACGTCTACTCGAGTATTTCGATCTCCGCGAGATTCAAGACTCGATCGTCTCTGAGCCCCTGTGGCAAAGGTTTGAGTCCATCTTCGTGACAAAGGAACAGCTCAGTAGTCGACTCGGCCAGCTCGCTGAGCTGCGCAACACGCTGCGACACCGTCGGGCGCTGACCGACGTTGTCGTCAAAGACGGTGAGGCTGCCCTCCTATGGTTTAGCAGCGCGCTCCAAGACGAGACCGGCTTAGCCTCGCTAGTAACACACGTGGGTCCGGATTGAGCACGACGTTCCCTTTCGAGTCCACCACACTCTTAACGCGTTATCTGGATGGCGGTAAGCCAAACGTCTCAGCTGTTCGCTCTTACGGTCGAGCCGGTCCACCGCTATTTGCCGGCAGGACAGGCCGCTTCGGCCGCGCTTCGCGCCGTCGGGTCGGCGATCTGTCGTGACGCCCGCAGGCAAGCCTCGCGAGCCGCCTGAATCGCCGCCTGGACGACTTTGTTCTGCTTGCCTGAGCCAACCGCCCGGCAGGCGTTGTCGGCTGCCTTTTTCGCGCCCGCGTCCTTGATATTGGCGCTCGCGGAAAGACAGACGGCCTGTGCGCCCTGCTCCGCCGCCGAGTTGACCGCCGCCGAGCCACACCCGCCGAGCGCAACCGCCGACGCAGCGAGCGTGATCAGTCCTGCCCGCCGGGCGAACAGCGCGGCTCTCGGTAGATCCTGCTCAGTTACGCGCACGTCGTGTCCTCCGTCCTGGTGTGATCGTGTTGGTGACGAGATCCCGCATGCGCCGGTTCAGCTCCAGCGACCGCACTGACTCGAGGAGACCTCGTCGCTCGTCGGCGTCAAGCCGGCAGGGCGCCCACCGGACCTCTTCAGCAACTCCTGGACGCGCGTGCGGTCCTCGCGTGGGATCCCCGCCAGTGTGGTCGCGGATCGCAAAGCCAGCTCTGAGCAGCATCAGCGGCCACGCCCCGCGCCGAGTCGTGTGGACACGCGCACTAGTACGAGTACCGTCGTCGACGGCGACGCAGAAGGTGCACGACCAGTCCGATCGCCAACAGCCATAACAAAACGCTGAGTCCCCCGTGGCTGAAGAGCAGATGCAACAAATAGGCAAACGCCAGAGCGTGCACCACACGGCGTAGGACGCGGCTCGAGCCGCGCCGGCCCACACCCCCGAATCCAACTCGACGCCGGCCAAAGCCTCCGCCTCCGCCGAAATGAAAGCCGCGGAAGGCGACCAATTCGGGAGCGCTCGACACCGACGGTCCCCGGCCCGCGACCGAGCCCTCAAGCGCGACGGCCGGGGTGACAACGGTCATGATCAGCGCCGCGAGTATCGCTAAGCGTCTCATCAGCTCAGAACCGCCGGCTACGACGTCGATGTCCAAACAAACCACCCAGCGGCAGCAGGAAGAACAGAGGCAGAAACAGCACGTGGCCGCCCGAGACCAGAAAAACCAGCGCAGCAATCACGAGTCCGTACAAGGCAAATCTCATTGCGAAGTTATCCTTTTCGTTGCCGGCTCGCCGCCGGCACTTATGCCGCACGGCGATGCGGCGTCGAGTGATGAGGGTGCGACAGATCGGACGCGGTGCAGTCGCCTCCACCGGACCTGTACTGCGCGATAAACCGCGCGGCGCTCAGTCAGCGCTCCCCGGCGTCTACCACCGAACGCACGTTCCCAAACGGCAGATGTCCGCGTGCGGACGGCCGAGCGGTCGCTGAAACTGACGCGACCGGGTTGCGCCTGTTGTGCCCGGCCGCTCTCACGCGAAGGGAGCAGACATCGACTGACGTGCGGAGCCCGTATCGAGGCGCTCCATCCAGTCATCGAAGGTGAGGGCATCCTCCCCGTCGAAGGTCATGAAGGCGCAGGCGACGACCTCGTGCTCTCCGGGGCCGGCGGCGACTAACTCGACGGGTCGGCGTTGAGGCGTCGCTATAAGGACGCTCTCGCCCGCGCTGGGCTGCGGCCGCTGCCGACCCAATTCAGTCGCTGCCCAAGCTGCGCCAACGCGCTAGCCACATCAGGCGCCAGCGGGACCGCTCGCACCTTGCCGGACTTCGGCGTCGTCAGATGTCCGGCGTAGTAGCTCACCGCGGACCGCGCTGCCGGCAAAGTCCACGTCGCGCCAGCGCAGCGTGAGCAGCCCCCCGTCCGCAGCCCGGTGAAGGCCGCAGTCAGGAACAGCGCCCCGTCGGCCTCGGTCGCCGCCGCGCGGACGAGTGACCACACCTCCTCCGGGGAGAACACCCGCAGGTCTCCGCTGCGCGTCACCGGCGGCTCTCCACGTCCGCCACCGGGTTGGAGGACAACGACCACACCTTGCGCGCCCTCTCAAAACGACGATTCTCAGCTAATTCACGAAAGCCGACGCCCGGACTCGAACCGGGGACCCCTTCATTACGAGTACGGCTTTGGGGCTTACGGGCGTTTACACCTGACCCACAAAATGCCTGCTATCCCGGTGGTTTGTGGGATGATGCAGCCGTCCAGTTTTACGCCGGTTTACGCCCCTGATGCGCCCACGTCGTGCCCACCTGGCGACGACCGGCAGGCCATCTACCCTCTCAGGTCGCGATGGATAGTGGGCTGATCGGCTTCATCGGAGTCATCGCCGGGGCGTTGACGACTGGCGGCGCACAGCTGATCGTGGAGGAGCGAAAGCGTCGGAATGATGCGCTGTCTGCGGCTCGCCTCGTTTACGGTGCTCTGGCGGAGGCTGAGGCGATGATCAGTTACGCGACCGAGACTGGCAGTTGGGGGAGCCGCACAGGGAGAACACTCTTTGAGCCCCACATTGCCGTCTGGCATGCGCAGCGGGAGAGTCTGGCGCGGGTTGTCGGCACACTCGACTTCCATTCGATCGGGAGCGCGTTCAACGACCTATCGCACATGGATGATGTGATTTCCCGGGCCTTTGGCGTCATGGTGCCGGACCGAGGGGTGTCGCAGGTGCTAGCCGATCCCGAGCACGGCAATCGGATGCTGAACCTGAATCAGGCCGAGAAGGCGGCATACAGAGCTGGACGGACCGTGTCTGACAGGGTGTTCTACTTGCGCGACAAGAAGCGCCTTAGGACCCTGCTTGCCGGACCGCGTCAGATAGCTGCGGTTGCATCTGAGAGTGAGGGCGATGACGGTAATACAAGCTGATCCAGGAAGTTGCGGTGCCAAGCCCCTCATCCATGAGGTGGACGTAAATCCGCGTCCGCCGGAAGCCAGGGTCCGCGTGCCCAAACCATCCCTCTGCAATTCGCTCCATGTCCTTGCCATGGGCGAACAGCAGCGACGCGCATGTATGCCGAAAGCCGTGAAAGCCCACCCACGGCAGGCCAAGCTCGGCCACCACAGGGCGCAGGATGCGCGTACGCATGTTGTGCGCGTCTACCGGCCCTCCGCGCTCGGCGGCCGACAGGGGGGCATCCTCGCCCGCGTAGCGCTTGGCCCGTAGCTGCGTCAGGGTGGCCGCCATGCCGGGCGTGAGCGGCACGTCGCGTACTGAGCTTGGCGTTCTTCAGCTGCCGGAAGCTCCGCCCTTATACCGCTGGCGCCGGACCTTGACGTGCGGCTTGCCACCTAGCTCTACGTCCGCCCACGTCAGCCCCACGGCCTCGCTGATACGCAGGCCAGTCTGTACCAAAAACGTAAAGAACGGCTGCCACTGCTCCGGCAAGGCGGCCATGACCAGGGCAAGCTCCTCCCTGGTCATGGCCTTGACTGCCCGCTTGCTCTTGTTGCCCGGGAGCCGCACGCCGGGCGTAGGGCTGGCCTTGATTTCCCCGTCCTCAGCGGCGGTGGCAAACAGGGCCTTGACCGCCGCCATGTGTTTGCGAATGCTGGACGGCGTGCAGCCCCTCTGCTCCATGAACGAAACCCATGCTGGCACGTCGTGAGTGCGCACGTCCCGCATACGCCGGTTGCGAAAGAACGGGATAGCCCATTGCTCAATGGAGCGGCGGTAGTCCGATTTGGTGCTGTCGGCCAGGCCCCCACCGGCCCGGCCCCGGTAGGAGGTCAACCACAGCAGGGCGTAGTCATCAAACCGCTTGGTGCTCTCAACCTGCGTGTCGCCGGTGTTGCGCTCGTTCTTGGCTGACCATGCCTCCTTCAACGTGCGGAAGGACTGCTTGCGCTGTACCCCGCGATCCCGCCAGCGAATGACGTAGCGGTCCCCCCGCTTGTACACGCCGGGATGGTTTGGACCGGGACCATAGGTGCGGGCATCTAGGACTCCTTAGCGGCGGCGTGGGCCTTGCGCCACGCGGCCCGCTTGGGCTGGGCGTCGGTAAGGCTGTCCCAGCGGTACCGGAGCCGCGACCCACGCCAAGCTCCAGGCCCCGAATGAACTTGCGTAGCTCTTTGGGCTCGGTGCCCAGCTTGGCGGCCAGGTCCTTGACGGTGACGGCGGACTTGTCCTGCTGCGTGCTGCTGGCCATGGTGGCCTCCCTTAAGGTAGTTGATTGCTAACCGTATGAGACTTGGGGCCAAATCCCAAGGAAGATTTCTCAGGCGCCGAGCCGCCCCCAAAAGCCGCCGGAAAGGAGACAGCGACCAGGGGCGGTCGACGCCCGCTGCCAGGGGAGAGCACCGCGCGTCGAAAGGCAAAGCCCGCGCAGCGATGGGTCCCGGCAGCAAGCTTGGTCTAGGCCCTCGCCTTGCCCAGAGCCGGTTACAGCGGTTACACGGTTACATTGTGAGGGCGCGGAACCAGCGTCCCGCTGTGAAGGTCGGCCAGCGCGCCGGACGGGTCCTGTAGCGGGAACGGAGGGACGCCCGCTATGCCGTGCGCTTGGCAAAAAGGTAGCCAGGCCGCCCCGGCCGCCTGCCAAGCCTCCTGGGCGTCCCGCATAGCGTCCCACAGGTAGTCCAGGGCCTCGCTGGCGCGCTG
This sequence comes from uncultured Solirubrobacterales bacterium, assembly GCA_963792735.1. Taxonomy (GTDB): domain Bacteria; phylum Actinomycetota; class Thermoleophilia; order Solirubrobacterales; family Solirubrobacteraceae; genus Palsa-465. The sequence goes on from CAWBXK010000004.1 coordinate 1,051,052, forward strand.
AGTAGCCTGCTCGGCCTGCTCGGCAAACACCGCCGGGTGCTGGCGTAGCAGCGTGAACAGGTCAAGCTCCAGGCCCTTGGTCGCGTCCAGCGCGCCATTGGATCGATCGAAGTGAAGCCGTAGGGCCTCGCCGGCAGCTTGCACTCGCTGCTCGAGGAAGGTGAGCAGGTGCCGTCATTACAACTGCTGCTGGTGAACGTCGACGAGTGTCCGGTGTACGCGCTGCGAAAGCTAGACGTGCCGTTTGTTGTGGTGCCCAACGAGGAAGAAGAGCTGGAATGCATGCTGGACAACGTGCAAGAGACCCTGGAAGCAAAGCTTGTCCAGGTTCGTGAGGCGCGGCGGGCGCTTTCGGTAGACGACAACCTCGGCAAGGCATAGGAGTGGTGCTTAGTGGCCAAGAAGTCGACCAAGAAATGGCGCCTTAGGTCCGGGATGATGGCCGTGGTAACGGTGAAGAACGGTAGTCCCTCTGGAACATGGAAAGCCTCGGGTTGGTGACATCGGTACACGGATTGAGGAGAACGACCTCGTCGCCCTGATGAACAAGCGCGAACAGCGCCTAATGCGCGAGCTATACAGCCTGCGGTCCTCGATGAAGCGCACGGCCAATAACTTGGCGTGGAGTATGCCCCCGGCTAGTGCGCCCACTTAGCGCCCACCCCGCGCGTCCCGGACCACCAACCGTCAAAGTAAAAGGCCCGCTTATGCGGGCCTTTTGG
>CAWBXK010000005.1:0-471239 GCA_963792735.1 uncultured Solirubrobacterales bacterium
TTGGTGCAGACCTCGACGCACGAGGGCTTCTGCCTCCCGCCGCTGGAGTCGATGGCGACCGGCGGGGCGGTGGTGTGCACCGACGCGCACGGCAATCGCGACTTCTGCGTCGATGGCGAGAACTGCCTCATGCCCGCGCCGGTGGCGGCTGACGTGGCGGCGGCGATCACGCGGCTGCTGCGCGACGCCGAGCTGCGCCGGCGCCTCGGCGAGACGGGCATCGAGACCGCGGCCGAGTACGCGTGGAACCGGCGTATCGACGCGCTCGAGCAGTTCCTCCGCGAGGTCGCGCGGCCACGCCAGATCGCTCCCTCTACGGCAGTCGTCCCGCAAGCCCGTCGGGTCTCCGCTCGCTAATCGCCGGCGGGCGACGGGGGGTCAGCCATGCGAGCCGAATTCGCCGCCGAGCGCCTGCGCTGTCCGGTCTGCCGAGCCGACCGGTCGCTGCGGCTGCGCGCAGAGCGATCGGATCAGCGCGAGGTGCGCGAGGGCCGGCTCATCTGCTCTCGCTGCCGCGCGGAGCTACCGGTCCACCGCGGCGTCGGTCATCTGATGGTCGACCCGCCCGCCCACGTGGCGCGCGAGGCAGCCGGTCTGGAGCGCTTCGCCGAGTTCATGCGCGACCACGGCTGGGACCGAGAGCGGATCCTGCAGCTGCCCAACATCGACGACGGTTACTGGTACGTGCAGGCGCGCTCGATGATTCAACTGCTGGACACGGTGGACTTCCGTCCCGGGCAGTCGCTGCTGGATGTCGGCTCCAACACTTGCTGGGCCTCCAACCACTTTGCCGTGCGGGGGCTCGATGTGGTCGCGCTCGACATCGCGACCGCGGAGCTTCAGGGCCTGTACACCTCGGACTTCTTCATCGAGGGCGGCGGCTCCTATTTCGAGCGGGTGCTCGGGTCCATGAACGAGATTCCCATCGCCTCGGGCAGCCTCGACTACGTCTACGCGTGCGAGGTTCTGCATCACAACGACGTGGCCGGCCTGCGACTGACGATGCAGGAGGCATATCGCGTCCTCAAGCCGGGGGGAAAGCTGCTGGTCGTCAACGAGACGCTGAAGACGGTGCGCGATCCCGTCGGCGTGCACGTCGAGCCCGTCGCGCAGTTCGAAGGCTATGAGCACGCCCACTGGGCCACCCGATACCGCTGGGAAGCGATCCGCGCCGGCTTCTCGACCTCATTGCTCGAGCCCAGCTACCACTCCTTCTTCGGGGCCGGCCGGCCCAAGCACAAGCCCGGCAAGCGGACGCCGGGTCCGCGGCTGATCTACGAGCTGCAGTCGCGCCCGGTGATCCGCCGGGGCTACCTGGAGTGGCTCAATACCGTGGTGGGAGGCGTCGCGTTCGGGATGATCGCGACCAAGACCGCCCGGCGCCCTGAGCGCTGACCGTTCGAGCCCGACGCACTCGATAATCTCCTGCCGTGGTGGACGCCCCCGCGCTTGTCATTCCGTCCGCCGCCCCCACCGCACCCTGGCCCCGCGTGCGAGCCTGGATCCGACCCAGCGGGCGCCAGCTGGCGCTCGCGCTGCTGCTGTACGCGGTGGTCGACATCGCGTACTTCGGACGGCACACGCTCCCGCATCTCGGCCAGACCTGTGCCTGCCGCTGGGGCGCGGACCCGACCGCCTACATGTGGTTCTTGGCGTGGTGGCCGCACGCGCTGCTGCACGGCATCAACCCGTTCGTGACCCACGCCCTGTTCGCTCCCGGCCGCGTCAACCTCGGCGCTCTGGACCTGGTCCCCGGCGCCGCGATTCTGGCGTCTCCGATCACGCTGCTGTTCGGGCCGCTGGTCGCCTACAACGTGCTGGCGCTGGCGGCGCCCCTGCTGGCCGCGCTGTTCACCTTTCTGCTGTGCCGCTACGTCAGCCGGAGCTTCGTCGGGGCGCTGGTGGGCGGCTACATCTTCGGCTTCTCGCCGTACATGCTGGGCCACATGCAGGGCCACCTGGACTTGATGCTGATCTTCCCGATTCCGGCCGCGGTGCACGTGACGCTGCGCCTCATCGACGAGCCGGATCGGTCCGCGCAAGTACGTGGCGTTGATGGCCGCGCTGCTGACGATGCTGTTTCTGTCCCAGCCGGAACTGACGCTCACGTTCGTGATCCTGGGCGCGGTCACGTTCGCGCTGGGCTGGTGGCTGGCCCCCGCGAGCCGTGCACGGATCGCCACGGCGATCCCATTGGTGCTCGTCGCCGGAGCCGTGGCGCTGCTGGTGACCAGCGTATTCGTCTACTACGCGCTGACCGGCGACGTCACGCCGGGGTTCTTCAACGGCTTCGGCGACACCTACGTGGCCGACGGGCTCGGGTTCGTCGTCCCCACGCCCGTGGTCCGGCTGGGACGCAACTGGTTCGCCGAAGTGGCCGCCGCGTTCGCCGGAGGCACGCCGGAGAACGGCGTCTACGTCGGCGTGGTCCTGGCACTGGTGGTCGCCCGCTACGCCATCACCCGCTGGGGCCGGCCGGTCACGCGTGTCCTGCTGGCGCTGCTCGCGGTGATCGTGGTGCTGATGCTCGGCGAGTACCTGCACGTCGACGGGCACCTGACCGTCCCAATGCCCTGGAAGTGGATCGACGGACTGCCCCTGTTCGATCGGATGGCCCCCGTTCGCCTGGGCGTGTACATGTTCCTGATCGTCGCCGTGGTGGTGTCGATGTGGCTGGGCCAGTCTCGTCCCGGCCGCTGGGGGGCGGCGAAGTGGGTCGTCGCGGCGCTGGGCCTGGCGACAATGCTGCCGAACCTCAGCTCCGGGCTGTGGTACACCGTGCCGCCCAACCCCACCTTCTTCACCACGAACCAGTATCAATCCGTGCTCCGGCCGGGCGAAATCGCCCTCGTGCTTCCATTCGCGACCCAGACCGACAGCATGCTGTGGCAGGCTGAGACCGGGTTCAGATTCCGCATGGCCGATGGTTACCTCGGAGCCTTGCTGCCTGGGGCTTTCGCTCAGGACCTCGGCTCACCGCCGCTCAACGTCTACGGATTCAAGCCCAACCCGGCGACGCTGCGCCACCTGTTGACCGACCGAAGGGTGTCGAGCGTGCTGGTCGAGGCGCAGCCCCCGGGGGAGTGGCCACAGGTTTTGGTGTCGCTCGGTTTGCACGGGCGCCTGATCGGGGGAATGCTCGTCTACTCCGTTCCCCACACCTTCGCCGCGGGCTAGGGGAGCGGGGCGTCTGGCACGCCGGGCTGGCTCATGTGCCGGTCCCAGGGGAATGATTGACCACGGGCAGCCAACACCTCCCGTCGGGAGGGGACGTGATGAGTCTGAGTAACCGTATGCGCCGCTTAGACTCATCACGTCGGCAGGAGACTGAACTTCGTCACGGGTGTGTGACAGGGCGTGCCAGAAGTGCGACCGTGCCGGCGCGAGACTGGACCGGAACGGTCCCGGCGGTCGTTCGCTCCGAGTGGTGTTGAATCCGCCGCGGGCGCGCCCCGGCGCGCGCCCAAGGGCAACCGCGAAGCTCAGAGGTCTTCGGCGATGTGCGGCGCGGTCCGGTTGAAGACCACGAAGCCGAGCACGAAGATCGCGAGCGTGATCGCGATCGGCTCCAGCACCGCGAGGTGGGAGCCCATCACGTTGAAGACACTCGGCGCGGCGTGGTTGACGAACGAGTGGCGGAACTGCTGAAAGACGACCGCGAGCGGGTTGAGCATGTAGACGTGCACCAGCGTGGGACTCAGCTTCTGGATCACGTACTCGATCGGGATGATCACCGGCGAGGCGTAGAAGACGACCTGGGTGGCGACCTCCCAGATCGGCTGAATGTCCCGGAAGTACACGTACATCGCCGACAGCAGCATTGCGAAACCGGTCGCCAGCACGGCGAGCAGCAACACCAGCAGGGGCAGCTCGAGCCAGCTGAGCATCGGGCGCACGCCCTCGATCAGTGTGAACACTGTCACCACGATGAGGTTCAGTGACAGGTTGAACATCGCCAGCAGCACGACCGCAAGCGGTATGACGAGCCGCGGAAACTGGATCTTGCGCACCAGGGTCTCGCTGTCCAGGACGCTGCGCACCGACCCGGCGGTGGCCTCGATGAAGAAGGTGTAGAGCACGATCGAGCCCAGCAGCTGGCTGCCGTAGTAGTGACCCGACGCCCCCAGGTTCGAGCCGACGTGGCCGATGACGGTGAAGAAGACGTACAGCACGGTGAACAGCAGCAGTGGTCGCACCAGCTGCCAGAGATAGCCGAGCGCCGAGCCGAAGAAACGCAGCTTCCAGTTGGTCACCGCGATGTTGAAGGTCAAATGCCAGAAGCGTCGCCAGTCGTCGGTGAGCGCCCGCGGGCCACCGATCGGGCGTCCGAGCGCCTCATAGGAGATGGACTCGGTGCTCATGCCCCGATTTGTTGCGTCAGAACGGGGTCGGGCCGGCGGACGCCAACCACCACGGCAACGTCGACGAGGCCTCCCAGCGCCTCCGGTCCGGTCACCACAAAGGTGAACGCGCCCTCGAAGCGGTCCATCAGATCAAGCCCATAACCGCGGTGCGCCAGGGTGAACATCGGGCTGTAGCGACCCGGGGCGAGGACGTTCTCGAAGCTGAACGAGAACACCACCTCATCGCCGGCGCGGAAGTGTCCGCTGCGCTCGCGCTCCGACGCGGTGCTGGCGACGATGATCGCCTTGTGCTCGTCGTTGAGCACATAGACGCTGGCGGCTGGATCCTCGACGTCGACCATGAACAGGACCCGTGCGTGCAGCGTGATCCGCTCGCGCTGAGGCACCGACGGCTGGCGTTCGCCCCGCTCGTTCTCCACCCACGCCTCGACGACGCGGGCCTCGCCGTCACCGTCGCGGGCGTCGGCGGCGACCCCGGCCGCTTCGGGATCACGGCCGAAGTTGATCTCGAGGTAGCGATCGGCGACCTCGTGCGGTTCGCCGAGGTGCACCTGCTCACCGCGCTCGAGCAGCAGCGCCCGGTGACAGAAGCGCTGCATCGAGCCCATGTCATGGGTCACGAAGATGATCGTCTTGCCGTCGTCACGCAGTTTGGTGAACACGTCGAAGCACTTCTGCTGAAACGCGGCGTCGCCGACCGCCAGCACCTCATCGATCATGAGAATGTCGGCGTCGACCTGGATGGCCACCGAGAATGCCAGGCGCACGTACATGCCGGAGGAATAGTTCTTGAGCTTGAGGTCCTTGAACTCCTCCAGTTCGGCGAACTCGATCACGCTCTCGTAGCGCCTGCGCGCCTCGCGGGGCGAGAGACCCATCATGATCCCGTTCATCACCACGTTGTCGCGGGCGGCCAGATCCTGGTTGAAGCCCACTCCGAGCTCGATGAACGTCGACAGCCGTCCCCGTCGCCAGATCTCGCCCTCGGCGCCGTAGATCCCGGCCAGGCATTTCAGCAGCGTGCTCTTGCCGCTCCCGTTGCGTCCCGCGATCCCGAAGAACTCGCCCTGCTGGATTTCAAACGAGATGTCATGCAGCGCCTGGAACGTCTTGTACCGAGTGCGGCGCCGCGGATGCAGAGCGCGCTCCTTGAGCGTGTGCATGCGCTCCTCGGGCTTGCGGAAGGTCTTACTGACCGACCGTGCAACCACCACCGGCAGGCGCCCGCCTTCGATGGCCGAAGCTGACATGGCCGAGAGCGTAGCTCACCGATCACGCCGCTCAAGCGAGATCGCCCGCACCAGCGGGGGCGCGAGACGGTCGGCCCGCGCCCCCAGCGCGGCCCCGGCGATCCGGACGAGATGGTGCGCGGAGGAACGTGCAAGGAGGTCGATACCGTCGCCGGGACGCCGCCGTGAAGGCGGATGGGAGCGCCGCCAGCGCCAGTCGGCGCCGACCGACCCTCGCAGCTTGCGCATGCTCGCCCCCGGTGTCATCGGCTCCGCCCACCCGTAGACCTGACGCAGCGCGCGGCCTTCGTCAAAGCTGCGTCGCAGCCAGTCGCGGAGCGTGTAATCGTGCGAGTGCACGACGGCGGCCAGGGGCACGTAGACCTTGGCGAAGCCGGCTCGCATCATGTCGTGGGCGAGCAGGTGATCCTCGGCGTAGGTGACGTCGCGAAACGGCACCCGGCGCCATGCCGCCCGCGCCACGCAGCCGTTGGCGTCGGTGAAGAAGCCGCGATGACCGAGCAGCGCGCGGGCGGGGATGTCGCGCTCGACCGGCCCGAGGCGGTCGATCCGCAGCGCCGGCGACGCTCCGGGCCCGGCGGCGGCCGACGGCGAGCACGAGGCGTCGGGGGGCGACGGCGAGAACGAGGCGAACCATTCGGTGAGCTCGCGCGCGACCATCGGGCTCGCGTCCGGCCGCGGCCGGTAGGGGCCGAAGCTGAGCCCGACGTCGTCGGCGGCCGAGAACCCGCCCACCAGGCGCTCCAGCCACTGCGGCCCGTCGGGAACCGCATCCTGGGTGAGAAAGGCCACCAGCTCACCTCGGGAGCGCTCCATCAACAGGTTGCGGGTCCGGCCGTGTGAGAAGTCGCCGGGGGCGATCTCCAGCACCTCCGCTCCGAAGCCGCGCGCGGCCGCGACCGATCCGTCCTGCGAGCCGGAATCGCACACGAGCAGCTCGAGTGACAGCGCCGGGCCGAGCGCCTGGGTGGTGACGGCCGCCAGCACCCGCTCGAGCATGGGGCCTCCGTTGCGGACGGGGATCGCGACCGTTACGAGTCTGCTCACCGGGACACTAGAGCCCGGCCAGAATCGTCCGCAGCCCGTCGCGCAGCTGCACCTGGGGCTCCCAGCCGAGCTCGCGTCGGGCCCGCGTGACATCGAGGCAGCTGCGCCTTACCTCGCCGGGGCGCTCCGGGGCGAAGCGGGGCTCCAGCCTCCGGTCGGAGACGTCGCGCAGCGCCTGAAGCAGATCGAGCACCGAGGTTTCCCGTCCATGGCCGATGTTGACCGCTCCGGTCAGCGGCGACTGCGCGGCGAGCAGGTTGGCGCGGACCACGTCGGCGACATCGACCCAGTCGCGCGTCTGGCGCCCGTCGCCGAACACGGTCGGCGCCCGGCCGCTGATCAGATGGCCGCAGAAGATCGCCACCACGCCGGCCTCGCCGTGGACGTCCTGGCGGGGGCCGTAGACGTTGCCGTAGCGCAGCGACAGGGTCGAGATGCCATGCAGGCGCGCATACAGCTCGCAGTAGCCCTCCGCCGCGTACTTGCTCTGCCCGTACGGCGCCAGCGGCCGGATCGGATGCTCCTCGGGTGTCGGCAGCAGCTCGGCGTCTCCGTACAGGCCGCCGCCGGTCGAGGTGTTGACCAGCCGCTGAGCGCCGGCGGCTCGGGCCGCCTCGAGCACGGCGATCGTCCCCACGACATTGGCGATCGCGTCCCCCTCGGGGTGATCGACGGAGTAGCGCACGTCGATCTGGGCGGCCAGGTGGAAGACCAGCTGCGGGGCCGCGGTGGCGAACACCGCGTTCACCGCCTCGGCCTCACGCACGTCCGCGACCTCCAACCGCGCGCCGCCGGCTAGGGCGTCCTCCAGATTCGACCGCTTGCCGGTCGACAGGTTGTCAATCACCGTCACCTCGTCGCCGCGCTGCACCAGGGCATCGACCAGGTTCGAGCCGATGAAGCCGGCGCCGCCGGTGACCAGGCATCGCATGGCGCCGGAGATTACGTACGCTCTGGCGCAGACGGCGTCTGCATCGATTGAGTGCAGCTTTTCACCCGCATAGAGGGCCAAGGGAGCAACTGCGTAACTCAGAGACGGAAAATCCGTTGCTATACGTAAGGTCTGTCGTCCCCGCCGCTATGGCTAAACGAGATCCGGAGCCATCCATGCGCCCTCAGGGCTCAGAGCAGCCGCAAAGCATCACGATCCTGCCGCCGGACACGATCGACGTGCTCGGCGTTCCGCTCGGGCTGACCGACTACCAGCGCACCCTGGACTGGATGGACGCCAGTGTGGCCGCCCGCCAGCCCGGATACGTGTGCGTGTGCAACGTCCACACGCTGATGGCCTCGGCCGAGGACGAGGAGCTGCGCGCAGCTCTGCTCGGGTCGTCGATCAACGTGCCGGACGGCCAGCCGCTGGTGTGGGCCCTCGGCGCGCTCGGACACCGGCTGGGCGGACGGGTCTACGGGCCCGAGCTGATGGCGCGCGCCTGCGCCCGCGGCGCCGAGACGGGCCAGCGCCTGTATCTGTACGGCGGTCGGAACCAGGGCGCGCTGGTGCAGCTCGCGCTCAACCTGCGCCAGCGCTATCCCGGGGTCAAGATCGTGGGCGGCTACTCGCCACCGCACCGGCCCCTGACCGAGGCGGAGCGCGACGCGGTGATCAAGGAGATCAACGGTTCGCGCGCGGACGTCGTGTGGATCGGGATCGGCGTTCCCAAGCAGGAGAAGTGGATGCGGAGCATGCGCTCCGAGCTCTCGGCGCCAGTGCTGATCGGGGTCGGGGCCGCGTTTGACTTCCACGCCGGGCTGGTTCCCCAGGCTCCGAACTGGATCCAGGAGTCGGGGCTCGAGTGGGCCTACCGCCTGGCCCACGAGCCGCGCCGTCTGTGGCGTCGCTACATGCGTTACAACCCGCGCTTCGTGCTCGCGTTCGCGCGCCAGTTCGTCCGCCACCGTCGCGCCGCCGGCAGCTCCTGAGCCCCTCGCGGGGGTGCAGACACACCCGCGGCCGCAAATGCGAGGCCTGCCGGACAAGCCCACCGCGTCGATCTTGATCCCCACCCTGGCGTCGTCCGCCTACCTGGAGGTCACACTTGCCTCCGTGATGCCGCAGGCCACAGCCGCCGGCGCCGAGGTGATCGTGGTCAGCGACGGACCCGATCCGGTCACGGCCTCGGTGGCAGCGCGCCACGGCGCCCGGCTGGTCGCGCTGCCGCAGCAGCGGGGGGTCAACGCGGCGCGGAATGCCGGGATCGAGGCGGCCCGCGGCGATCTGCTGGTGCTGATCGACTCCGACGTGCAAGCTCCGACGGGATGGCTGGAGGCGCTGCTGGCGGGTGTCCGCGTGAATCCCGACCGGGAGGTGTTCGGCGGCCCGATCCGTGCCCGTCTGGAGGGCGGCCCGCGCGGGTGCGGCCGCGAACCGCCACCGATCACCGCGCTCGACGCCGGGCCCCGCGACCATGACGTCCCGCTCGTATGGGGCGCCAACATGGCGATCCGGCGTAGCGCGTTCGATCGCATCGGGCGTTTTGACGAGGATCTGAGCGGACGCGGCGACGAGGAGGACTGGGAACTTCGCTACACCGCGAGTGGAGGGCGCATCCGTTACCTGGCCGCGGCCGGCCTGGACCATCGGCGCGCCCCTGCCGACTCGCGACTGCGCGCGCTCACCCGCGCCGCCTACGAGCACGGGCGGGAGGCCCACCGCCACGATATCCGGGCGGGCACGGTCCGCACGATCCCCGCCGAGCTGCGGATTCTCGCCGGCTGTGCGTGGCACACCCTGCGGCGACGGTGCGCGTTCGGCATCGTGATGGGCGCTCGCACCGCGGGGAGTCTGCGTGAAGCGCTGGCCGGGCGCCGGCCGTGAGCGCGCCGAGTCCCACCGACGATTTCCTCTCCGGCGAGAGCGGGATGGTGTTCGGCAAGCGCGCCACCAGCCGCGCGATGGCGTCTGACGCGCTGGCGGATGCCGTGGCGTTGGCTCGTGCCCAGCGGTGGCGGCTGGACCGGGCGGCGCGAAGCCTGCCGCCCCGGCGTGTGCTGGCGCTGGGCGTAGAGCGGGCCGGCGAGCCAAACCTGCTGGCCGCCGCCCGCGACGAGCTGCTGCGGTCCCGACACCACGTGCGCTTTGACCACACCACGGTCGGTGCGCTGGGCAAGTTTCAGAACCTCAACACCCTGCTGGGCCGACACCGTCCCCTCGAGCACGACTGGCTGCTGGTCATCGACGATGACGTCTCGCTTCCGCGCGGGTTCCTCGACGCATTCCTGTTCCTGGTCGAGCGGTTCGGGCTGCGGTTGGCCCAGCCTGCGCACCGGGCCCGCTCACACGCCGCGTGGCCGATCACCCGGCGCCGCGCCGGGAGCCTGGTCCGCGAGACCGCCTACGTCGAGATCGGGCCGCTGGTCGTCTTTCACCGCACCACCTTCGGCGCGCTGCTGCCGTTCCCGGACCTACGCACCGGCTGGGGTCTCGACGCCCACTGGGCGGCGATCGCCCAGCAGCACGGCTGGCCGCTGGGGATCGTGGACGCCACTGCGATCCGACACGGCCTGCGCCGGATCGCCGCGTCCTACGACCGCGACGAGGCGATCGCCGAGGGACGGCGCTTCCTGTCCGGACGGCCCTACGTGAAGGCGTCCGAGTCACAGCACACGCTGGTCACCCACCGAAGCTGGACCTGAGTGGCGTTGATAGGCTCAGACCCCGTGTCTTCCCTCGCTACGGCGCCGGAGGGCGCCGCGCCGGGAGCGGGCTCGGAGCCGACCAGGCCCTCCCGGCTGCGATTCAGCCGCGATGGCGCGACCGGCGCGGCGCTGGCCGCGGGCTTGATCGCGCTGGCCTTCACCACCAGCGGCGGCTTCGCCGAAGTCGTGCCCGCCGGTGACACCTGGACCGAGATCGTGGTGATGCTGCTCGGCGCTGGGGCCTGCGCCGTGGCGGTGGTGCTCGCCGGCCCGGGGCGAGCCTGGGGCGGGGCCACGGTGGCTTGGTTCGCCGGATTGGCCGCGCTGAGTGCGCTGTCGATCGCCTGGTCGGTGCAACCCGACTACTCGTGGCAGGCCTCCGGTCAGACGCTGGCCTATCTCGGCGCATTCGCCGGCGCCGCCGCGCTGGCCCGGCTGGCCCCGCAGCGATGGCCGGCGCTGCTCGGAGCGCTGGCGACGGCGAGCGCGGCGCTGGCGGCCTACGCGCTGCTGGCCAAGGTGTTTCCGGGCACCCTTGACGCCGGCGACACGCTCGGCCGCCTGCAGGCGCCGTTCGGGTACTGGAACGCCGTCGGGGTGTGCGCGGCGGCCGGCCTGGCGCCGTGCCTATGGGCGGGAGCCCGGCGCTCGTCGGGTCAGATCCTGCGCGGCCTGGCCGCGCCGGCCGTCGCGCTGCTGATCACCGTCGTCGTGCTCTCCTATTCGCGCTCGGCCTCGCTGGTGGCGGTCATCGGCGTGGCCGTCTGGTTCGCCGTGGTGCCGCTCCGCCTCCGCGGGGCGGTGACCCTCGCCCTGGGTGCGCTGGGAGCCGCGGTGATCACCGGCTGGGCGCTGTCACACCATGCCCTCACCACCGACAACGTGGCATTGACCGAGCGGTCCTCGGCCGGTGGCTCGTTCGGGATCGTGCTGGCGCTGGCCCTGGTGGCCACCGCCGCGGCGGGGATAGCCGGCACGTTCGCCGTCGACCGGACGCGGCTGTCGGCAGCCACACGGCGGCGGATCGGACGGCTGCTGATGATCCCGGTGGCGCTGCTCCCGGTTGCCGTGGTCATCGCTCTGGCCGCCTCCTCGCGCGGGCTGACCGGCGAGATCTCACATACCTTGAGCACGTTGACCAGCACCAGCGCCTCGGTGGGTGACAACGCCAACCGCCTGGTGCAGTTCGCCAACAGCCGGCCGGTGTACTGGGGCGAGGGGATCTCCGTCGGCGAGCACGCGGTGCTGAAGGGCGTCGGAGCGGCCGGCTTCGCGCTCGCGCACGCTCGCTACACGACCAACGCGCTGCCCGTCCAGCACGCCCACAGCTACGTGATCCAGACGTTCGCCGACCTCGGGCTGATCGGAGTCGCGCTCAATGTCGCGCTGCTGGCGGCATGGGGCCTGGCCGCGGGGCGGCCGCTGGCTCGCCGCACGCCGTGGAGCGCGTTGTCGAGCCCCCAGGTGGCTGAGCGGGAGGGCCTGCTCACGCTCGCCGTGATCGTGCTCGCGTTCGGCGTCCAGTCGGCGATCGACTGGACGTGGTTCTTCGCCGGCGTAGCGATTCCGGCGCTGCTGTGCGCGGGGTGGCTGGCGGGCCGTGGACCGCTGACCAGCCCGATCGGCCGCGCGCGCCGGCGCCGGCCCATGGTCGAGCGTCCCGCCGCCGGGGCGGCGGTGGCCGGACTGCTGGCGCTCGCTCTGTTCGGCGCCTGGATGACCTGGCAGCCACTGCGCTCGGCCGACGCGCTGTCTGCCTCGCTGGCCGCCGCGTCACGCGGTGACCGCGGCGCCGCCTTCACCGACGCCCGGGACGCCGCCGACATCGATCCGGTGACCGTCGAACCGTTCCCGATCCTGTCGGCGCTGTACAGCGGGGCCGGCGATCAGGCCGCGGCCCGGGCGGAACTCGTGGCAGCGGTCAACCGCCAGCCCGACAATGGCCGGACGTGGCAGTGGCTCGGCGCGTTTGACCTGCAGCACCACCACCCCCAGCTGGCGCTGGGTTCGCTCAAGCGCTCGTTGCAGCTCAACCGCACCGATCCGAGCAGCGTCCAGCTCGCGCTGCAGGATCGGGTGGCGCTGAACGCCCGCCGCGCCAAGCCCTGAGCCGTCGGCCCGTGGCTAGACCGCCGCGACCGGCTCGAGATCGAGCAGTGACGCCGGCAGCCGCCCCGGGCCGTATGACTCATAGACCCGGGTCAGCAGCCGCTCGTATTGATCGGCGACGGCATCCCACGAGAAACCCTGGGCGCGCTGCTGGGCGCGTGAGCGGTAGGCGCCGACCAGCCCGGGCTCGTCGAGCAGCCGCCCGAGCTGAAGCGCCAGGTCATCGACTCCGTCGCGGCCGGAGAAGTAGATGCCGGCGTCGCCCACCGTCTCGCAGTTGGGCGGATGATCGTTGACCAGCACGCAGTTGCCGGCCGCCATCGCCTCCAGGATCACCGGATGCGTCCCCCCCACCTCGGTCGGGGCGCAGAACAGGTAGGCGTGACGCTGGAGCTCCCAGTAGTGACGCCCGAACACGTATCCCGGGAACACCACGCGCGGATCGGCCGAACGGCGCACCTGGCGGATGTAGTCGTCGGCGTACGGTGCTCCACCCACGATCGCCAGCTTCATCCCTTGCGCCCGGCGGCGGTCGATCCGGGCGAACGCCTCGACGAGCAGGTGGGGGTTGTTCTCGGGCTCCAGCCGGCCGACGAACAGGATGTACCGCCGCGGCTCGAGTCCGAGCTGTTCGAGCGCCTCGGTGCCGTCGTAGCCCGGGTCCTGCACGCCGTAGGGCACCACGCCGATCCGCTGTCCGTAGCGATGCTCGAACGTGGCCGCCACCGCGTGGCTGTCGGTGATCGTCGCCTCCGCGCACTGGGGCGCGGTGCGCTCGGCGAAGCGCAGGTAGGCCTTGGCGAACCGGGGCCACTTGCGGCGGTCGGAGTCGAGTCCGTCGACGTTGATCAGCGCCGGGATCGAGGCGAGCCGGGTGATGCGGCACAGCGGCGAGTTGCCGGCGATGAAGAACAGCGCCACGTCGGGGCGCGCCACCCGGGCGGCGTGCAGCGAGGACAGAAAGGTGTGGACGAACGTGTCGAGGTACTTGTTCTGGATCGTCGGCAGATGGACCAGCCGGGTGCCCTTGTACTCGCTCAGCTCGCGGCCGACGACGTGGGGTCGGCAGTAGACGATGACCTCGTGGCCGCGCTGGGCCAGACGCGACGCGATCTCCTCGACGGCGGTCTCAAAGCCGCTGTAGGAGGCGGGGATGCCGCGCGTGCCGAGGATCGCGATCTTCATGGTCGGCTGGCTAGAGAGTAGGCCTCCAGATGCCTGCGCGCCGAGGCAGCCCAGGAGAATTGCGCGGCGCGCCGGATTCCCCGGTCGGCCAGCTCTCTCCGCAGCGCTTCGCTGCCGGCCAGCGCGCTCATCGCCTCGGCCATCGACTGCGGGTCACGCGGATCCACGTAGCGTGCCGCGTCGCCACAGACCTCCGCCACCGCCGGCGTGGCGCCGGCGATCACCGGCGTGCCGATCCGCATCGCCTCGAGCGGCGTCATCCCGAAGCCCTCGTAGAGGGCCGGATGGATCAGGGCCACGGCCTCCGAGTACAGCCGCGCGAGCCGCTGCGGACCGGGCCGATGCTCGGAGCGGACGCCCGCGGCGGACGCGGAGGCGGAGCCGGCCAGCACCAGCTCAAGCGGGTCCGGGATCGCCGCCCGGTAGCGGCGGTAGGCGTCAAGCAGGGTGGCCAGGTTCTTGCGAGGCTCGTCGTCGCCGACGTAGAGGAAATGCGATCGCGGCCGGCCGGGGATCGATTCGAGCTCCTGGCCGGCACCGTGCCGCGCGATCACCAGCCGTTGCGCCGGTACGCCCCAGCGCGTGCGCACGTCCTCGGCGGTCGTGTGGCTGACGCAGATCACCGCCTGAGCGCCGCGGGCCGCCGCGCGATGCGCCAGTGACGCGTAGCGGCGAAACACGGGCTCAAACCGGTCGGGTTCCAGCTCGAACGCGAGGTCATGCACGGTGACCACCTGCGGCACGGCGCACCGCAGTGCCCGGGCCGGGAGCGGGTGATGGATGACGTCGGCACCCGCGTGACGCGCCAGCCGCGGCAGCTCGATCTGCGTCCACCACTGATCGACGAGCGCGTTGCGAGCGCTGCCCGGGCCGCCCCCGCCGGGAGCACGCCGCCGCCGGTTGCGGACCTCGACCAGGTCCACGTCATCTCGCTCGGCCAGGGCGCGGCCGAGCCGATCGAGGTAGACGGCGGTGCCCGAGTACGGTGCGCGCTGCGCGAAGGTCGCGTCGAGCAGCACCCGCATGCTCAGAGCACCGCGCGGGCGAGCAGCAGTCGTCGCAGCAGCGGCGGGCCGCCGGCAGCGCGCACGTCGACCTCGCCGAAGCCCAGGTCATCCAGCACCCCTCGCAGCGATCGCGCGCTGTACAGGTGCAGGTGATCCCCGAGCGGCTCGGAGTACCGCTCTATCCCCCCCACCGCCAACCGCAACCGCCCGTGATTCGGAGTGCTCAGCAGCAGCCGTCCGCCCGGTGCCAGCACTCGCCGTACCTCAGACAGCCAGCGCGCCGTGTCGGCGACGTGCTCGATCACCTCACTGGCCCAGACGAGATCAAACGCCCCGTCGGCGAAAGGCAGCGGGCCCTCCACCGCAACGAGCTCGAACTCGAGCGAGGGATGCTGATCACGCGCGCGCCGTACCGCGGCCCGGGCGACCTCGACGCCGATCACCTCGGCGCCCGCGCGCGCGAGCTCGGCCGTGAACACCCCCGTGCCACAGCCGAGGTCCAGGGCGCGGTCCCCCGCCTTGGTGCCGGCCAGCATGAAGTCAGCACGCAGCTGGAAGTCCGGAGGGCTCAGCTCCGCGGGCAGTCGTTCCCAGAGCTCCTCGTAGTAGTCCCTCACCGCGTGCAACGTAGCGGTACAGTGGCCGTCCCGGTGAAGCGTCCGGGGCGTACTGCAATGTCCGGAGCCACCCTCACCCGCTCAGGGTCACCCCATCGGGACGCCTTCACCGACCGCGGGCGACTGCTCGCCGTCGCCGCCGTCGACCATCCCGGCGGCGCGGAGACGACGCTCCTGCGGTTGCTCGAGCGCCTGCAGGAGCGCGGGTGGGAGGTCACGCTCACCACTCCGGGCGAGGGCAGGCTGCGCGACGCCGCGCTGAAGGCCGGACATCGTTGGACCGCCCTGCCGGTCGGAGGCCTCGGGGCAGGCGACGGCGCGCGCGCGGTCGGCTCCTGGCGACGGATCCGCCGGCTTGCCGGCGCCGCCAGCGTGGTCTATCTGAACGGCGCCGTGTGTGGCCGGTTGCTGCCGGCACTGCCGGCCGGCGCGGCCCGACGGGTCCTGCACATCCATGACATGGTCGGTCGCGTGCCTCGGTTCTGGCGCCGGGCGGAGGTCGTGCTGGTCCCCTCATACGCGGTCGCCGGCCGACTCGGCGCTCTGCCCGCTCACGTCGTCTACGCCCCGGTGGAGGACCGGCCGTCGGCCGTGCCCGCGCCCTGGCCCGCCGGACCGGGCCCCGTGATCGGCTTCATCGGGAGGGTGGAGCCGCGTAAGGGCCCGCTTGACCTCGTTCATGCCGCGCCGGAGATCCGCCGGGAGTTCCCGGCGGCGCGGGTGGTCGTAGTCGGTGGGGATCCCTACGGAACCGACCCGTCCTACACCCAGGCCGTGCTGAGCTCACCGGAGATCGAGCATTACCCGTGGAGCGACAACGCCCCTGGGCTGATGCGCCATCTCGACGTGCTCGTGCTGCCCTCCTACGAGGAGCCGTTCGGCACCGTGCTGGCCGAGGCGATGGCGGTCGGAACGCCGGTCGTGGCTACTCGCGTCGGGGGCCTGCCCGAGGTGGTGCAGGACGGCGTCAGTGGCCGGCTGGTCGCGCCCGGGGACCCCCGCCGCCTCGCCGTGGCGGTGCTGGACGTGCTGCATCACCGCGACCGGATGGGGGCGGCGGCGCGGGAGCGCTCCAAGCGCTTTCTCGCCGACACCTACACCGAGCACGTGGAACGGCTGATCGCGGGATGAAGGTGGCCTTCGACAGCCGCCCGGCGAAGCACACCGGAGGCATCGGACGATACGCCCGCTGCCTGCTGGCGGGCCTGCGCGAGTCCGGTCTCGGCGAGGTCATCGAGACCCGCGATCCCAGCCGCTGCGAGGCCTTCCATTCGCCCTGGATCGAGGGGGCGCTGCTGCGCTCGCCGGTGCCGATGGTGGTGACCCTGCACGACCTGGTGCCGCTCAAGCGCAGCGGTGAGTACCTCCGCACAGGGCTTCGGTTCAAGCTGCGCTACCTCGCGGTACAGCGCGCGACTCGCGTGATCGTCCCCACCGAGGTGGTCGCCGACGACGCCATGCGCGCCCTGGGCATCCCGGCCGAGCGGTTGGTGGTCATCCCCGAGGCCCCGGCGCGGGTGTTCTGGCCCCGTCCCGAGCCGGAGGTCCGCGCGGTACGGGAGCGCTACCAGCTGCCCGCCCGCTACCTGCTGTGGGTGGGCGGCCTGCGCACGCCGGATCCGCGCAAGCGCGTGGCGGCCCTGGCCCGCGCCCGCCGGACCCTTCCGCTGGTGCTGGTCGGGCCGGCCAGTCGCTGGGCGCAGGAGCTGCCGGACGTCCAGGTGACCGGCGCCGTCGATGACGACGAGCTGGCGGCGATCTACACCGGCGCTCACGCGCTCGTGTTCCCCAGCGACGATGAGGGCTTCGGGCTGCCGCCGGTCGAAGCGCTGGCGTGCGGAACGCCGGTGGCGGCGTGCGACGTGCCGGCGCTGCGAGAAGTGCTCGACGGTCTGATCGCGCTCTGCGACAAGGACGACATCGACGATCTCGTCCAGACCGCCGAGGGGCTGAGACGACCAGCCGCGGCGCCGCCGCCGTGGACCTGGTCGGATGCCGCCGGGGCGACCTGGGATGTCTACGCCGAAGCCCTGTCGGCACCCCGGGCGGGGCGCGGCGGGCGTCAGCTGTCGTTCGGTCACTCCGGCGCCTGGAGTCCGAACGGTGGCCTGCCGCGCCGCCGGGCCTGAACCTGGGCTCGCCGCCGCCGCGCCTGGCTTCGCAAACGCCAGGCATCACGGTATCCCCCCAGCAGGTGGCGCTCGCGCAGCAGCACGTGACCCAGCGCCAGCAGCTCGTAGGCGACGATCCATCCGGCATCCCGGACCAGTCCGGCGGCGGTCTCGTTCTTGATCATCATCAGATAGCGGTTGCGGAACTGAAGTCGCCGCGCCTGCTCGCTCATGTCCGATCGGGTGGAGGGGCTGTAGGTGCGCACGTGCTCGGCGACGGCGGCGGGCTCGTAGACGCTGCGCCATCCCAGCAGCTGCGCGCGCCACGCCAGGTCGGCGTCCGAGGCCCACAGCTCCATGTCCTCATCGAGCACCTCGCGTCCACCGAGCGCGCATTCCTCGAGCGCGCGCCGGCGATACAGCGCCGCGGCTCCGTCGACGCCGAACACCGCTGCCGACCGCGTGAACGACGACGACGGCCGTCCGTGGCCGACCAGCCCGTTCTTGCGCCGGCGGTCGATGAACATCCCGGCGGCATCGATCTCGGTGACCTCGGCGGCGGGTGCGGCGCGCAGCAGCTTGGGCGCCACCGAACCGACCCCCGGCTCGGACAGCCGGGCCGATGCCGCGGCCAGAAAACCAGGTCGCAGGAAACAGTCGGCGTTGAGCAGCAGCACGGCTTCGCCGCCGGTGTGCGCGATCGCGTGGTTGATCGCCGCGGCATAGCTGCGGCGCGTCGGCAGGCGCAGCCGGCGCACACCGTGCCGGTCGGCGAGCTCGGCCGTGCCGTCGGTGCACGCGTTGTCGACCACCACGACCTCGGCCGGCGGCTCCTGGGCCAGCACGGCCGGCAGCGAGCGCTCGAGCATCGGCCGTTCATCGACGCTGAGCAGCAGGACGGTGACCCTCACGCGATCAGCACCTAGAGAAGCTCCCGGTACACATCGGCCGTCCGGCGGGCCGTCTCCGACCAGCTGAACCCGGCCGCACGCACGAGTCCGCGCCGCGCCAGCTCAGCGCGCCGCTGAGGGTCGGCGATCAGCGCGCCGAGCCGCCGCTCCAGGTCGTCCGGCACAGCGGGATCGAAGTACTCGGCCGCATCGCCGCCCGTCTCGGGCAGCGCGGTGGCGCGGGCGGCGAGCACCGGCGTGCCTCGGGACATCGCCTCGAGCAGGACCAGGCCGAACCCTTCGTACAGGCTCGGGTGCACGAGCAGCTCAGCGCCGGCCAGCAGCGCGTCGAGCCGAGCGTCATCGAGGTAGCCCGTGAGCTGCACCGGCTCGCCACCGGCCAGCCGGCGTAAGCGTGGGCCCTCGCCGGTGTCGACGCCGGCCAGCACCAGCCGGTGGGGTATTCCCGCCCGCTGACGCAGGGCGGTGAACGCCGCTACGAGCGCGCCCAGGTTCTTCTTGCGCCGCAGGTCTCCGATCGCCAGCAGGTAGCGATCCTCGCCGGCGTGCGGCGAGGGCCGGGCCGGCGCCGGTGGCACATCGACTCCGCGGTCGGGTTCCGGCCGACGCCGCAGCGCCGGCGCCTGCGCGATCACCCGCAGCTTGGCCGGATCGATCCCGTAGCGACGGCACACGTCGTGCGCGGTGAAGTGCGACGGACAGATGATCCGCTGGGCCGAGCGCGCCGCCAGCCGGGTCATGAGCCTGAACTTGATCCTGGTGGCGGGCGCGAAGTCTTCCGGCCACGCTTCGAAGGCGAGGTCGTGGATCGTCACGACGCCCGGACACGGTCGCGCCAGAGGCAGGAAGCAGTTGGGCGCGTGCACCAGCGCGGCCGACCGGCGCCGCAACAGCAGCGGCAGGCCGGCCTGCTCGAAGATGAATTCAGGGCCCCGGCCCCCCCGGGTGATCGCGAGCAGATCGAGTTGCGATCCGCGTTGCGCGGACAGCGCCGACACCAACTCCCGCGTGTAACGTCCCCACCCGCGAGCCTGGGCCGCGGCCGCGTCGCGCGCATCGATCACGATCGGACCCATGGTCATTCATTCTGATCAATGGAGAGCGTAGGATCAGTCACCGTGTCCGCGCATGCTCTCCGTGAGGAGCAGTGGACGAGCGAGACGGAGCCGCCCGTCGTCCTGCCCCGGCCGTCATCGTCGATCTTCGACATACCGGTCGACCTCGCGGCGCCGTTCGATCTCCTGCGCACGGTGTGTGGCTGGGCCACCGATCAGCGCATGCGCCGGGTCATGTACGTCAACGCCCATGTTGTCAATCGATCCCGCAGCACCCCAGGCCTCGATGAGGCTCTGCGGCACGCTGATCTCGTCTACTGCGACGGCTACGGGGTCCGGCTCGCGGCGCGGGCGATGAACCTTCAGGTCCCGCACCGGATGACCGGAGCCGACTGGATCTGGGGCCTCGCCTCGCTATGTGAGCTCTCGGGCCTGTCGGTCTACCTGCTCGGCTCCGAGCCGCCGATCGCTCAGGAGGCGGCCGCCCGGCTGTCGCGCTGGTATCCGCGGCTCGATGTCGTGGGCGCCCACCACGGGTTCTTCGAGCTCGGCTCGCCCCACAACGAGCGGGTGATCGACGACATCGTCGAGCGTGCGCCGGACATCGTGCTGGTGGGCATGGGCACACCGAAACAGGAGCTGTGGGTCGACCGCTACGCCAATCGCCTCGGCGGCGCCGTCGTCTGGACAGTGGGGGCGCTGTTCGACTACATCTCCGGGCACACGCCGCGGGCGCCGCGCTACCTGGCCGATAACGGACTGGAATGGATCTTCCGACTGGCCATCGAGCCACATCGGATGTGGAAGCGGTATCTGATCGGCAACCCGATCTTCCTGTCCCGGGTGTTCACCGAGTCGCGTCACCGCGACGACGGCAAGCCTCCAGCGGGCTAAGCGCCGCCTGCGCGTGCCGGAGGTGTCACGCGGCCTGGCTCTGGCGATTGTCGGCTTCACCCTCCTGGGTGTCGCGTGGATGTTCTCGACACCATTGCTTGACGCCCCCGACGAGGCCTCGCACTACCTTCGGGCGCTGACCCTGGCCGAGGGACACCTGATCGGCCCGCGACCGGTGCTCGGTCCGTTCAAGGGCCGCAGCGCGGCCGACGAGCGGCTTCGGTGGGTGGCTCGGGATCTGCGCCAGGTGTCCGTTCCCGCTGCGCTCTCGCCGTCTGACGAGACGTGTCTGAACGGCCGGCCGGACGTTTCGGGCCACTGCACCGAGGAGTCGTACACAGGCGACTACTTCCCCCTCCCCTATGTGCTTCCGGCGGTGGCGATCTCCGCCTCCCACGACTGGCAGACGGCGATGTGGCTCTCACGGGCGGCGTCGCTGTTACCGGTCCTGCTGTTCATCGCGCTGGCCCTGATCGTCGCCCGGCCGGGCGCGCGCTGGGGCACGGTCGGACTGCTGGCCGCGATCACGCCGACCGTGCTCTTCGTCGGGTCGGTCCTGAACCCGAGCGGGCTCGAGTTGGCGGCGAACCTGGCCTTCGTCACCGCGCTGCTGAGATTGCGGCGGGACGGGCCTGAGCTTCCGGCCTGGTACTGGGTGGCGTTGGTGGCGAGCGGTGCCGTGACGGTTCTCGCCTGGCAGTTGGGACCGGTGTTCGCGCTGTGGGACATTGCGGCGTGGGCGGCACTGACGGGCATCGACGGACTGCGCGATCTGGCTTCTCGGCGACCTGCGCCCCTGCTCGCCACGGGCTCCCTGCTGGCCGCTGCGACGATCGCCTCCGTCGTCTGGGGAGTGGCCTCTGGTGTCCTTCACTCCACGGTCAGCTTCGCTCCGGGACTGAGCGGCTTTGGCGTCGGCGCGGCGCAGTTCACACCGACGCTGAAAGGGGCGGTCGGCACGTTCGGCCTCTACAACGTCTTTTTGCCCTCGGTGGTGGTGGACCTGTGGTGGCTCGGGGTGATCGTGCTGATCGCCGGCGGGCTGTGGCGCGGGCGGGGCCGTGATCGGATCGTGCTGGCGCTGGTGACGGCCGCGGGACTCGCGTTTCCGATCGTGTTCTTCGTCTACGCCTATCAGAGCAGCGGGTTCGGCCTGCAGGCCCGTTACGTGCTCCCGGCGCTGACGCTGATTCCGATGATCGCCGGGGACGTCATCGATCATGGCGCCGGCCGGGACCGTGCCGGCCGCGTCTCATCGGCTGCCTCCGGACGCGCCGCGCAGGTGTCTATGGCGGGCCTCGCGGTTGCGCAGCTGTTTGCCTGGTGGTGGAACGCCCATCGATGGTCTGGCACCAATGCGCTGGTCGTGCACCCGGGGCTGTGGAGCCCGCCGGGGGGATGGGCGCCGTGGCTCGCCGCTGCCGCCCTCGGCGGCATCGCCCTGCTGGGGTCCGCGGCCTCCCCGCTGAGCGCTCCCGGGGTTGTCCGGCGGCCGGGCGATCTCTGAAACGATCAACCTGTGGTCACGGCTCGACCAGCGTGGTCGACGCGGTGTTGTAGATCCAGTCCAGACGCTTGGGCCAGCTGATCCGCCGCAGGACGAACTGGGGGTTGCGGCGCAGCGGAGGATCAGCCGCAAATATGGGCCGCGGATACAGCCGCGAAGGCGCGGAAGCCGGGACGTAGCGGAGGCTGAGCGAGTAACCGGCGCGCACGCCGAAGATGGCGTGCGCATACGTCGTGTAGAGCACCGGGTGGGGGGCGTCGACCGGGTGGTCGCCGAGCATGTAGACCGCCCACAGCTGCACACCGGAGGGGGGGATGTCGACGCGCACGCTGGCGCCGCGCGGCAGCTCCCGCGCCCACCGGCGGATCTGCAGCATCTCGGGGGTGACCTGCTGCTGGGTGTTGAGCATCTCGTCATGGCCCTGGGTGACGGCGGCGCCGGCCCACAGCAGCACCAGGACCGCGCTTGCGGCGGGCAGCAGTCCGGCTCGGCCGCTCAGCTCATTGGCGGTCCGACGCGACAGCACCCGCGCGAGCCCGCTTGCCGCCAGCGTGAGCACCAGCGCGCCGACGAACGTCAGATGCTTGAAGTCCATGTAGGCACCGTCGGACGCGAGCCTGAAGCGCAGGTCCAGCAGGCACAGCACGGCGAGCGATACGCCCAGCGCCACGGCGCTGCGCCGCGGCAACGCCAGCAGCGAAACCAGTGCGACGGCCAGTACGGCCAGCGCGGGTAGCAGGCCGCCTCCGGTGCCGACGAAATCGCCGATCGGGCGCACGGTCGTGATATCGCCGCCCCACAGCCCGCTGTTGGACGAGACCAGCTGCTCGACGCCCTGGCCGAGCTTCAGCCCGGCGCCCGCGACGGCAGGGGCGAGCACGACCACGGCGATCGCACCCACGACCCAGGAACGAGAGCGCAGCAGCCGTGGTGCGATCCGGTAGCGCTGGTGCGCGACGGCCAGCGCGCCCACGATCAGGACCGGATACGGGAGCGCGAGCGGATAGGCGAGACCGAGCTCGAGCAGCATCAGCGCGAACAGGGCCGCGGCGGCACGGTCGGCGCCGACCACGGCTCGCCAGCCGAACAGCAGCGCCCACGGGAAGATGGCAAGGCCCCAGAGCTGGTTCCAGTAGGGATGCCAGACGAGGTGAAGGGTCGTCGCCGACAATCCCACCCCGGCGGCGATCAGCGGCCCGGACCACGGCGGCGCGCGCAGGCAGAGGACGGCAAACGCCCCGAATCCCAGCGCCACGCACAGCAGCAGCAGCGCCGCGAGGGCGGGAAAGACGGTGATCGGGTCCAGATGCGCGAGGTCGCTCGCGGCCGCGAGGGGATAGAAGATCGGGTAGCGAAATCGCCAGGCGGGCGGAACCACGTCGATCGGCAGCGCCGCGTCGGTGCCGGTGGGAGCGATGTGCTGGAGCAGCACCGCGGTGCCGACGACCTGATGGGCATCGGGATTCTGTCCGTAGATCGTGGTCATGCCGGTTCGCCACGCCGGTGCCAGCGCCACGATCGCCAGCATCGCCAACGTGGCCGCCCACGCGCACAGCGACCATCGCTCGACGGTCGGGGTCGCGGTCCGAGCCGCACGCGAGCGCCGGCGCCGGCGGCGGCGGACCAGGGCGCTGGCGAGTACCCCCGCCGCCAGGACGAGCCCACAGGCTCACGTGCAGCGGCACCCCCGCTAGACCCAGAGCGGTCAGAGCCAAGCCGCTGACCGGGGCCCCGAGCACAGGCGCCAGCAGCCGTCCCGGCGCACCCCAGGCGCGCGGGACGAGAGTGACGGCGAGCGCGTCGCCGGCGGCCACGAACAGCGCAAGGCTGACGAGCATCCCCCATGCCGCGGAAGGGAACGGATCCAGGTGTGGGCCGCGCACGCGCGCGACCAGCAGCCCGGCCGCGGCGAGAACGAGGATCGTGAACGCGCAGACGAGCGCCGGCGCTGCCCATGCCCGCTCGTGGCGCTCGGCGCCCGGGGTGACGCCGGCGAGCCTGGACGAGAGCGACATCAGCCGGCGTCAGCCGCGACCGTTGCCGGCGGCCAGGACCACCGAGCGCAGATGCTCGGCGACCCGGTCAGGGGCGTAATGCTCGAGCCGTCCGTGCCCGCGGCGGACGAGCTCGGCCCTGAGCTCTGGGTCGGTGAGCACGAGGTGCAGCAGCTCGGCCACGAGCGGGGGGTCGTCGTCGTCGAGCAGCAGGGCCGCATCTCCGGTGACCTCCGGCACCGCCCCGGCCGAGTGCGCTATCACCGGCAGGTCGAAGTGCATCGCCTCCAGCAGCGGGACGCAGAACCCCTCGTGCTCGGACAGGCACAGGAACACGTCGGCGGCGCGGTAGCGATCGCCGAGCTCGGAGGCCGATAGCCCGCTCTCGATCGACACCGCACCCGGCGCCAGGCGGTCGGCCAGGGCGCGCAGCTGCTCGGCGTAGGCGAGCGTGAGCGGCTCGCCCACGAGCACGAGGCGGGCTCCCGGGGCGCGATGGCGGCGGTACAGCGAGAACGCCTCGATCACCCGGTCCTGGCGCTTGTGGGGCGAGAGCCGGCCGACGAACAGGACGGTGGGCGCGCGCGGCTCGGGGTCGGAGCGATCGCGCCGCGGAGGGCCGAGGCGCGCGCGCTCCACCAGCAGCGGGATCACCTCGGTCCGTCTGGCCCCGAGCGCCGCCAGCTCGGCGGCGTTGAAGCCGGAGTCGGCGGCGGCCACGTCGCTGGCGCCGATCAGCTCGGGAAGCTGCTCGCGCCCGAGGGCGCAGTGGACCGCCACGACCGGAGCGTGATCCCAGAACCACCTCGCCGGCGTGACGTTGTGGTAGAGCAGGAGCTTGCGATTGGGCAGCGCGAGCAGCTCGGCCAGGCCCGGGACGCTCGCGGAATGATGGAACAGGAGCAGGTCCTGAGGGGCCGGGGCAAGCGAGCGCAGGGAGCTCACCGCCGCGCCGAAGCGTGGCGCGATCCGCGCGGCGACGTCCGTCCCACCCCAGCCCCAGCTGTTGAACCGCGCCCTGAACGCACGCGCCTCGGTGGTCACCGCGTCGTGCGGACCGGCGCCGGAGAGGATCTGGTGCACGTTCATGGGTCCGGCTCGCCCCGCGTCCGCTGCTCGAGCGCTTCGACGCGTTGCTCGAGTCCCTCGAGGTGGCCCATCAGGGCCAGGTTGAAGCGACTCTGGTTGGCGATCAGCTCGGCGTGATACTGGGCCAGCAGGCGCAGCAACCCCCGCTTGAGTGCCGTGATGGCGCCACCGCGCCGGCGCGTGGATCGCACGACCCCCTCGTCGGGCTCGATCAGCGCCCATTCCAGCAGCTTGCGCCGGCTGGCGCCGGGTACCGTCGCGCTCGCCGGCGAACCCTCGGCCTCACCGTAGGTTCCGGTCGCCCGCAGCTTCGCCACGCTCTCTCGCGCGCGCTGGATCGCGTCCTCGGGTCGGGTCATCTCACCACAGCGGCCTGATCGGTTGCGAGCAGGCGGCGATAGAACACCAGGCCGTCCTCGGTCGGCCCGTCGAACACGACCCGTCCGGTCTCCATCACCACCACCCGCTCGCACACCCGCTCGATCGCGTCCGCGTCGTGCGACACGAGCACGACCGTCACGCCGCCGGCGATCTGCTCGGAGAGCCGCTGCAGGCACTTGTGCTGAAACGCCTCGTCGCCGACCGCCAGCACCTCGTCGATCAGCAGCACGTCGGCGTCGAGGTGGGCGACGATCGAGAAGCCGAGCCGCACGAACATCCCGCTCGAGTAGGCCTTCACCGGCACGTCGATGAACTTTCCCAGCTCGGAGAACTCGATGATCCGGTCGATGCGCGCCTCGATGCCGCGCTTGTCAAGTCCGTACAGGGCGCCCTGGAGATAGATGTTCTCGCGCCCCGAGAAGTCCCGGCTGAATCCGGCCGAGAACTCGAGCAGCCCGACCACCCTGCCTCCGCAGCGGGCCTCGCCCCCCTGGAGCGGAACGATTCCCGACAGGACCCGCAGTGTCGACGTCTTGCCGGCGCCGTTGCGGCCCACCAGACCCACCCGTTCACCCGGCGCGATGCGCAGGTCCACCCCGGCCAGGGCGGGGACCGGGGTGGGCCCGGTGCCGCCGCGCCCGAACACCACCTCCTTCAGCGTGCGGGCGTTGTCGGCGCGCACGCTGAACGAGCGCGTGGCATCACGCAGCACGATTTCCCCGGCCAAAAGGCTGGCGCCTTTTGGCTTAGGAGAAATCGGAGATTTCTCCCGGCTGCGGAGTCTCCAACCGGATCCGGTTCCAGGCTTTTCCCCGCTCAAAGGACCACCGCCAGCTCACCCTCCATGCGCCTGAACACCGCGCCGCCGGCCAGCAGCGCCACGGCCGCGGCCGCGAACACGTACACCATCCGGCTCAGGTCCGGAGCGGTGCCGTAGTACAGGATCGAGCGGAAGGCGGCGATGAACGGCGCGACCGGGTTGACCCAGTCAAGCAGCGTCCGCACCACCGGATGGTGCGCCACGAACGGAACGGTGTCAGGGGCAAAGAAGATCGGCGTGAGGAAGAACCAGGGCAGCAGTGCGGCGGTGACGATCGGGGCGACGTCCCGGAAGTAGGCGTGCAGGACCGCGACGACCAGCGCGCAACCCAGCACGAAGCAGAACAGCAGCAACACCAGCACCGGCAGCAGCAGCAGCGAGGCCGGTGACGCCGTGCCGCGCAGGACGAGGCTGAGCGGTGTGACCAGGACCAGGATCGCCGCGAACGTGAACAGCTGAACCGTCACCGCCGCGGCGGGGATCGTCTGGCGGGGGAAGCGAGCTCGGCGCACGATCCCCCCCTGCTCGATCAGAGAGTCCGCCGCCGCCAGCAGCGACTGCTGAAAGAAGGTCCAGGCCATCAATCCGATCATCAAGAAGACGGGGAAGTCCGGGAAGCGCTGCAGTCTGAACACGTGCCCGAACATGAACGTGTAGGCGCCCATCAGCACCAGCGGATTGATCAGGTACCAGAGGATCCCCAGCGACGAGCCCTTGTATTTACGTCGCAGCTCCCGCCGGACCAGCTGCGAGAACAGATACCGGTGGCCGGTCACGATCCGCAATTATCGGCTCTCGAGCACCAGCGTCACCGGTCCGTCGTTGACCAGGCTCACCTGCATGCGCGCCCCGAACACTCCTCGCCGCGCGCCGAGGCGGTCACAGAAGCGCTCATAGAGCGGCTCGGCGACCTCGGGCGCCGCCGCCGCGGTGTAACTGGGGCGGTTGCCGCGGCGAACGTCGCCGTAAAGGGTGAACTGGCTGACGCAGAGCACCTCGCGGTCGCCCAGCGGTTCGTTCATGCGACCCTCGGCATCGGGGAACACCCGCAGCGCGCGGACCTTGTCGGCGAGCCAGTCGGCCTGGCCGGGCGCGTCGTCTTGATGCACGCCGAGCAGCACCAGCAGGCCAGGGCCGATCGCCGCCACCCGCTGTTCGTCGACGTCGACCGAGGCCCGGCTGACGCGCTGGACCAGCGCGCGCACTACTGAGCCTCCCGGAGACGTCGTGCCACTAAACGTCACGGAGCTCGGCCGCCGCCCGTTCGGGGGCGACGATGTTGAGCCCCACTCCGGCGCCGAGCTCGAGCCCGGCGAGATGGGTCAGGCGGGGGAGGATGTCGATCCGCCAGCAGAAGTGCTCGGCGCCACGCGGAGCGGTGCGCACCCAGAGGTTGAGCGGCGGGCTGGCGCCGAGATGCCGCGCGAGCCGGCCCAGCGCGTCGTGCAGCAGTGCCGCCCCGGTGGGGCCGTCATCCTCGAAGCGCATCCGCGGCACCCGGGGGGCGATCAGCAGCTGGTAGGGCATCCGGGACCCGTAGGGGGCCATCAGCACGGCATCATCGTCGATCGTCACGATGCGCTCGCGCAGGCGGACCTCCCTCTGCACCAGGTCGCCGAGCAGGTTGCCGCCCATCGTTCGCGTCGTGTAGGCGCCGAAGCGCTCCCGCTCGCGCGCGATCGCGGACGGCACGAAATCAAGCGCGTATAGCTGAGCGTGGGTATGGGGGAGCGAGGCGCCCGCCTCGCTGCGCTCGTTGACGCTCAGGTGCACACACGCCGCATCGGCGTGGGCGCGCATCCGCTCGCGCCAGACCTCCACCGCGGCTCGCACCTGCTCCACGGGCAGTTCGCCGAGCGAGACCACCGACTGCGGCGCGTTGACGATCACCTCGTGCGCGCCGCGGGCCGGCCCGGCCCAGAACAGGTCCTGCTCCGCCTGCGGCGGAGGCTGCGGGGAGCGGGGATCGAGCGCCGGGTAGAGATTGGGCACCACTCGCACAGTCCACCCCGGCCCGTCGGGCGCACTCCCGTCCGGCCGGACCGCATACAGCTCCGGCGGCGTGCGCTGTTCGTGGCCCTCGGCGAACGGATCGTCGTCACGCTCCAGCACCGGGGCCGGTTTCGCCCGCAGCTCGCCGCCGGGACGATCGGCACGGCTGCCGGCGATGATCGCGCGCTGGCCGGTCAGCGGATCGATTCGCAGCTCGGGCATCAGACGCGGGTTCCGGCGGCGGGGCGAGTCATCAGCTCCGCCCCACCATGAGTGCGGCCGGGTGCACTAACGAAGATGCTTTTCCATCGCGATGTGCTCGATGCCCGCCTCCATGAAGGTCCGTCCCCGAGGCTCGTAACCGGCCGCCTCGTACAGGGAACGGGCATAGGTCTGGGCGTGGAGGACCAGGCGCCGCGCACCGCCCGCCCGCGCTTCGATGTCGGCGAGCTCCAGCAGGGAGGTCGCGATCCGGTGTCGGCGGGCACTCTTGCGCACGGCGAGTCGACTGAATTGAACCGTGGGGCCGACGAACAGCAGCCGGCAGGTGGCGAGCAGCTGATCACCGGAGACCGCGACCAGGTGCAGGCCGTCACGATCGCGGCCGTCGACCTCCTCGCGCTTGGGCACGCCCTGCTCGCGGCAGAACACCTCGTCGCGGAGCTCCAGTACCGCGCTCATCTCGCTCCGGCCGTCGGCGCGGCGCACTTCGAAGGTCAACGTGTCGCTCATCTCAGCAGGTAGCGCCTGATGTCCTGCTCGAGGGCGGACGCGCTCTCGTACGGGCCGGCGTGGTCGTAAACGTAATTGGTATGTCCCTGGCGGCCGTAGAACAACGTCTGCGGGTAGTACGTGGCGGCCTGAAACGCCCGCGCGATCGACTCGTGCGGATCGGTGTAGCTCGGATAGCTGACCGGAAACCGTCGCAGGAACGCGGCCGCCGATCCGCTGCCGTCCTTGCCGTCGATGCCGATGAAGGCCACCTGGCGGCCGTATTTCACCGCGGCCTGCTGAAAGGCGGGGAACTCGGTCTGACACGGGCCACACCAGGAGGCCCATTTGTTGACGACCACCGGATAACCCCGGAGTGCCGCCATCCGAGCCCGAAACGCGGGCACGCCTCCGCCCAGCAGGCCGTCGGCCTGGCGATGCAGCGAAGCCAGCCCAGGCGGTGAGCCCTTGAACGCCACCGCCTCCGAGGTGGGAGCCGGCGCGGCGCTTCGAACCTGGCTGGCGCCGCATCCGGCCAGCACCGGGCAAGCCACCAGTAAGGCTGTCGACCAGGTCCTCAAACGCACGATCGACAGCTTGACATACGATCGATCGTCAGCATCTGCTTAAATAAGCGTCGTCCCTCGGGTATGGAGGCAAGGGACAGCTTCTGAGGATCTCTCGTCGTGCTCGGCACCTTGCCGAGACTGTCTGAGCCGCTACGACCTAACGCCGCGGCTCGCTCACCCTGACGCAACCTTTCGACAATGATGGGTGCAACCACCCCCTTTCCGACTCCTGACGCGATCGCCCGCGCTGAGCGGCTTACCCGCGAGCGCTTCGTCTACGACGGCGAATTGCTGGAAGAGGCCCTGGCCCCAGGGTCCGCCCGCCGGCGCGCGCTCGACGCCGCGCTGACCGAGCTCGAGGCAGGGCGCAGGCAACCGTCGATCGAGTGGCGGCGCCAGTTCTCGCTGCTGCTGGGGCTCGAGCGAGTGCTCTCCGAGGAGGAGCCTCACCTCGCTGACGGCACCGTTCTGTCGGCCCATCAGGTCGACGCGCTGTCGGGAACGCTCACCGCGCTCCTGGCCGAGGCACAGCGCAGCGCCAACGGCAACGGCAACGGGAACGGATCCGGGCCGGCCAGCGCCAACGGCGCCCCGGGACCGAACGGGCGCGCGGCGCCGGCTCTGACCCAGACCCGCGACGAGGCCGATGAGACCGACGAGATCGACGAGACCGAGGACGAGCTCGACCTCGACGCGGACGCACCCGAGGACGAGGAGCCCCAGGACTGGCAGGACGAGGAAGGCGACGACGACGAGCCGGAGGGCCAGCTCGAGGACCAGCCCGAGGACCCCAACGCCGCGAAGCGCTTCTGGTTCGAGCATGCCACCGGCGCCGGCAAGACCGTGGCCGCGCTCGGATTTGTCGAGGCCTCGCGCACCGGCGGCGTCCTGATCCTCACCCACCGCCGCAACCTGGTGGATCAGTTCCACGGCGAGCTGCGCGACCGCGGCTACCGCGACCGGATCAGCCCGGCGCTGCTCGACGATCACGACGCCGCCAACGGCCCGGTCACCGTCGAGACCTATCAGTGGTTCGTCCGTAACGCGGGACGGATCTCGGACGCCTACACGATCGTGATCTGCGACGAGGCGCACACCGCGCTGGGCGAGAAGACCTCGGCTTCGATCCGCGCGTGGGCCGGGCCGGTGTTCGTCGGCATGACCGCGACCGGCGCGCTGATCGCCCGCCACGTCACCGACCTCTTCCCCACCCAGACCAGCCGCTTCGACCTGGCCCAGGCGGCGCGCCGCGGCGTCATCTCACCGCTGCGCTGCATCCGCATCCCCCCCGGCCCGGGCGTGCGCACGATCGCCAAGGTGCCGCTGCGCCGCGGTGAGGTCGACACCGAGTTCGATCAGGAGATGCTGGCCGAGATCCTGGACCAGACCCCGTTCAACCTGGCCATCGCCGATCTCTACAAGACGCGCTTCAACGGCGTCCCGGGAGTCGTCTACGCCGCCGGCGTCAAGCACGCCATGAACGTCGCGCAGGCATTCCGGGACCTCGGGATCAACGCGCAGGGCGTCTCCGGTGAGACCCCCAAGCGCCAGCTGGCCCGGATCCTGGCCGACTACGAGTCGGGCAAGGTCGACGTGCTGGTCAACGCGCAGCTGCTGGCGGAGGGCTGGAACAGCCCCCGGGCGACGATCTGCATGCACCTGGCGCCGACCGCCTCCAAGCGGATCTACCAGCAGCGGGTCGGCCGGGTCACCCGCCGGCATCCCGGCAAGGAGGCCGGGATCGTGATCGATTTCGTGCACCCGGCGACCAAGCACGACGACCCGGTGGTGACCCTTCATTCGCTGCTGGACCGCGACGTCTACCGCGGCGGCGCGATCGTGGTCGGCCCGGTCAGGCGCGGGCGGGGACGCCGGGTCCGCGTCGAACGGCGGGTCCTTCCCGTGACCCCGGATCCCGAGCGGCGCGCCGAGGTCTTCGAGCGGGAGCTGTGGCGGATCGCAGTCGAGCATCTCGACTACGGCGAGCAGCACGTATGGGCCGCGCTGGCGGGCGCGCGAGTGGCCCCCAACGGCTGGCGCCGCGCCAAGGCGATGCTTCATTTCGACCGCGGCGGCGAGCTCAAGCGGCGGTTCCTGCTGACGGCGCTGCAGCGCAACCGCAACACCCAGCTGCGCCTGCGCGCGCTGCAGGAGATCGCGGCCAGCCGGGATGCCGAGGCCTTCGACACGGCGATCGACATCATGGGCGGCTGGCCTCGCGACGAGCGGCGCGAGGGGGTCAAGATCATGCTCCAGGCGCTGGCCGAGCGCCGGATCGGCCGGCGCGACCAGGCCAACGCGTGGATCTGGCGGATGGCGGAGTACACGCGTGAGGTGCACGAGGAGTACGCGGTGCAGCGCTGGCCCGAGACCAAACGGCTGCTCGGCCTACTCGTGAACTCCAGCGGCTCCGCCCACGCCCGCAACGCGCGCCGGCTCGTCCACGCCTCGCGCAAGGAGGACCGGCGGCTGTCGGCGGCGCTGCTCGCGGCGGCCCTGGCGCACACGCCGGAGGCCGAGGAGGCCCTGCGCGGAGCGCGTACCCGGATGGCCCGCAAGCCTGCTGCGCTGGCGCGTGAGCTGCTGCGCAACTTCCCCAAGGGCCGGCGCGGATCCAAGCGCCGCCGCCGCAAGCCCGGGTCAGCCGCGGCGCCGGTGGCCGGCACCGCCGCCGGCGCCCAGCCGACCGAGACCGACAACGGGAGTACCGCGCAACCCCGGGAGGACGGCGTTGAGGTCGAGGAGTTCGAAGTCGACCTCGACGACGACGATGCCGACGACGACGACCGGCTCTCGGCCGAGCACGACGCCGAAGCCGCCGCGTAGCCGCGTGGCCCGCCACCGATACGCTGGTCCAGATCCGATTGAAAGGGAGGAGCCGTTCCGATGACGCCCCGCCTCACCGCTCTGGCCGTCTCGACGCTCGCCGCGGCGGCGCTGGCGCCCGCCGCCATGGCGGCGCCGCTGTCCAAGACGATTCAATTTCGGGCCCTGAACCGAAACGTCACCTGCGGACTTGAGATCCATGCCCCCGGCCAACACGCCACCGAAGTACTGTGCGCGGCCCGCGGCATCCCAGCGCCCAAGCACGGTGGGATCGGCGATCCGGGCTTCGTCCAGCTCGCCGTCCTCGGCAAGCCGCAGACGCTGCGGTTGAGCCAGAACTCGTTCGTCGCCGGCAGGGTGTCGACCCTGGGTCGAGGTCGGCTGTGGAATCAGCTCGGGGTGACCTGTCACGTGGCCCAGACCACGGTGATGTGCTTCAACGGCGACAACCACGGCTTCGTGATCGGCAACGGCCGCTACCGGTCGTTCTGACGATCAGCCCGGCGGGGTGACGAGGTGAACCTCGCCCGCCTCGAGCGCCTGGGGACCGCGGTCGGTCTGCACCAGCAGCCGGCCGTGTTCGTCGATCCCGTCGGCTTGCCCGTCGCCCGCCGACCACCGGACCCGGTGCCCGCGCAGCGCGTCACGGTCGCGCACGGCGTCCAGGACGGCCGTCGCCGGCGCGGCGACCCAGCGCTCCAGTAGGAGCAGGAGGCGAGCGAGCATCGGCTCGATCGCGTCGGGCGCCAGCGCCAGCGTGGCCGCCCGCTGGCGCAGCTCGGCCGGGAAGTCCTCGGCTCGCAGCGCCACGTTGATCCCGATGCCGAGCACGGCCCAGCTCTCCTGCGGGCGCCCCTCGACGAGGATCCCGGCCACCTTGCGACCTTCGATCAGAACGTCGTTGGGCCACTTGACCCGTGCTCGGGGCCCCACCAGCTCGGCCACCGCCACGCCTGCGGCCAGCGGCAGCAACCGGGGCGGATCGCGGATCACCAGCGAGCCGAGGAGCGCCCGGCCCGGCGGCGCGGCCCACGCGCGTCCCTGCCGTCCTCGCCCCGAGGTCTGCTCCGCCGCCGTCACGAGCGTCCCGTGCGGCGCCCCTCTCGCGGCCAGCTCGCGGGCCCGGGTGTTGGTGGAATCGGTGCGGCGCAGATGAAGCCGCGGCTGCCCCAGCCCCCGCCGCGGTACAGCTTCGCCGCCGCTCACGCCGGCCGGATCCGGAGCTCGTCGCCGACCCCGAGCCCCAGACGGGTCGCCGCATCGCCCTGGCTGACGGCGATCGACAGCCGCCGGTGGGCGTCCTCGTAGAGCAGCAGCACGTCACGCTCGACATCGGAGAACGTGGTCACGTAGAGCGTGGGGAGAATCGACGCTCGTTCCCCGAGCTCGAGCGCGGCCGAGCGTCCGAGCTTCAGACCGGTGCCCGCGAGGTCCTCGTGTCCGGCGTCGAGCTGGAGGTTGCCGAAGCGATCGACATAGCGCACGTGGGTTATCAGCGCCCCGTGCTCATGGCGGGGACGCGTCAGCTCGAGCACCACCAGCTCATCGGGGTCGCACGGGTCGCCGGTCTCCGCCAGCGCCACCCCGCCGGCCAGCCGGGCGGCCACCGGAGCGAAGATGTCACGGCCATGGAAGGTGGCTGAGACCGGCTCCAGCCGGAACGGCGAGCGCGAGATGTCAACCGCCTCCACGACGCCGCCGGCAAGCTGCGCCGCGACCATCAGCAGCCCGTTGTCGGGGCCGACCAGCAGCCGGTCATCGGCCGCCCGGAGCGCGACCGCGCGGCGCTTGGCGCCGACGTCGGGATCGACCACCGCGAGAAGGACGCCGGCGGGCACGTAGGCGAGCGACTCGCCGAGGAGCACCGCGCCGGCGCGGACGTCGTGGCGGGCTACGCCATGGGTGAGGTCGATCACCCGCGCCTGCGGACAGATCGTGGCGATCACCCCGTGGCAGATCCCGACGAAGTCGTCGGCGAGACCGTAGTCGGTCAGGAAGGTGATGAACGGTGGGTCAGTCGTGGGCCGGCCCCCGGGACGAATCGGCGATCAGCGCCTCGATCAGTCCATCGATGTCGTGGCGTCGAGCCTCGAGATCGGGCTCGTGCCCGCGCTCGCGGAGCGCATCGCTGGTGACCGGGCCGATGCTGGCGAGCCGGGTCCGGTCGGCCAGCCCGTCGCCGACCGCTTCGAAGAAGAACCGCACCGTCGAGGTCGAGGTGAACGTCACGTAGTCGGCCCGTTTGACCGCCGTCAGCTGCTGCGGGGTCATCGGCTCGGCCACCGTCTCGTAGAGCGCCACCACGTCGACCTCGGCCCCGCGCTCACGCAGGGCGTCGGGGAGCACATCACGCGCTTCGGCCGCGCGGGCGATCAGCGCCCGCGCCACCGACACATCGGCCAATGCCTCGACAAGTCCCTCGGCGACGAATCGCTCAGGCACCACATCGGCGATCACACCGTGCTCGCGCAGGGCGGCCGCAGTGCCGGGGCCGATCGCCGCGACGCGCGCGCCCGCGAACGCCCGGGCGTCCCGCCCGGCCAGAGCCAGACGGTCAAACAGCAGCCGCACCCCGTTAGGGCTGGTCAGGCAGACCAGGTCGTAGCGCTCGATCTCCGGCGGCGGTCCCTCGAGCGCGGCGATCCTGATCGCCGGCGCCTCCAGCGCCACCGCTCCCAAGCCGCTCAGCCGCGCCGCGAGCGCGCTGGCCTGAGCCCTGGCCCGCGTGACCGCGATCGTGACCCCGGCCAGCGGCCGTGACTCAAACCACGCCAGATTGCGCCGCAGCGCTGCGACCGGGCCGAACAGCGAGATCGCCGGCGCGGTGACCTGATGCTCTTCCGCGACGGCGGCGATCGTCGCCAGCGTCCCGGTGACGACGCGCTGCTCGGGCAGCGTACCCCGCTCGATCACGGCGGCGGGCTCGGATGCCTGCCGGCCTCCCTCGATCAGCCGCTGCGCGATCTCACCGAGTTGACGCACCCCCATGTAGACCACGAGCGTCCCCGGGAAGGCGGCCAGCGCCGTCCAGTCGAGCGCCGACTCCGGCTTGCTCGGATTCTCATGACCGGTGATGAACGCCACCGCGCTGGCGCTGTCACGGTGAGTCACCGGGATTCCCGCGTAGGCCGTGGCGGCGACCCCCGCGGTGACGCCCGGCACCACTTCGAACGGGATCCCGGCCTCCCGCAGCGCCTCGGCCTCCTCGCCTCCGCGCCCGAAGACGAACGGATCGCCCCCCTTCAGGCGCACCACCGAACGCTGGGTGGCCCCATGCTCGAGCAGCAGCCGCTCAATGTCCTCCTGCGACACCGACGGCCCTCCGCCGACCTTGCCGGCGTAGATCAGCTCCGCGTCGGCGCGGGCGTCGTCCAGGGCGGTGGCCGGGATGAGCCGGTCATAGACGATCACATCGGCCTCGGCGATCAGCTCGAGCGCGCGCGCCGTCAGCAGCCCGGGGTCGCCCGGTCCGGCCCCCACCAGGTAGACGGTCACGCACCCAGCTCCCGCTCGGCCTCGCGCAGCAGCTCAGCCGCGCCCGCCGCCAGCATGCGCTCAGCGCAGACCCGCCCGGCGGTTCCGGGCTCGTCCCGGACGGTGTCGCGCAGCCACGCCGATCCGTCCGGGAGGCCGACCCAGCCGACGACCTCGACCGTGCCGTCGGCCCGCCATTGGCCGTGGGCGCCGACGGGCGTGTTGCACGAGGCGCCCAGAGCACGGACGAGGTCGCGCTCGGCGCCGACGCAGGCCATCGCGCCGTCGTCGCTGAGACGGGCCAGAGCGTCGGCGTCAAGCACGCCGGGACGGGCCTCGATCGCCAGCGCCCCCTGCCCGGCGGACGGGACGAACTCGTCGATCACCGCCCCGACGGCGGCGCCGCGGTCCAGCCGCTCGAGGCCGGCCACCGCCAGTACCAGCGCATCCACCTCACCCTCGGCGAGCTTGCGCAGCCGCGTGTCGACATTGCCGCGCAGCTCGACGACCTCGAGGTCGTCACGCAGCGCGCGCAATTGCGCCGCCCGGCGCACGCTGCTGGTGCCGATCCGCGCTGCCGGCGCCAGCTCGGCGATGCCGCCGGCACCGCAGATCGCGTCACGCGCGTCCGCGCGCTCGGGAATTGCCACCAGCGCCAGGCCTTCGGTCAGCTCGGTGGGGACGTCCTTGGCCGAATGCACCGCGAGGTCGATCCGGCCCTCGAGCAGGGCCCGCTCCAGCTCGGAGACCCACCGCGACTTGTCCTCGACCGCCGCGCCGCGGTCCCCCAAAGTGGTGATCTTGACGATCTCGGCGCCGCCGAGTCGACGCGCCACGGACTCGGCCTGCACGAGCGCGAGCTTGCTCCCCCGCGTCCCGAGCCGCATCAAGCTCGCCGGCTGCCGCCCGCCCGCGCCGGCAGCTCGCGAACCTCGGCCAACCCGTCCCCGCCATCACGGCCGACCGCTTCCGGCGGCGCTCCGGCCCCAGCCCCCGAGGCTAACCCGCCGGCGGCGAAACCGTCGTCCTCTGACAGCCCGAACAGCTCCCGCACCAGCGCCATCCGCGCGTGCACGCGGTCGTCGCGCATCTCCTTCATCTTCACCGTCGGCTCGTGCAACAGGCGGTTGACCACGGCGCGGGCCAGGGCGTCGATCCGCTCCCGATCCCGGGGCGACGCCGTCTCCCACCGCCCGGCGTTCTCCGCCACCACGTGCTCGGCGATCGTGGTCGCGTGGGCGCGGAGGGCGGCCAGCGTCGGCAGCACCTCAAGCGATCCGAGCCAGGCCGCAAACTGCTGAATCTCCTCCTCGATGATCCCCTCGGCCCTCCGGGCCTCGGCCTGGCGGACCTTGCGGTTGCGGTTCGCGACCGCCTGGAGGTCATCGATGTCCGCCAGCGATACGCCCTCGAGCTCGGCGCAGGCGGCGTCGATGTCCCGGGGGACGGCAAGGTCGATCAGCAGCATCGGACGACCGCCGCGCTGCTCCATCACTGCCGTGACCTCGCGCACCTCGAGCAACAGGTGCGGTGAAGCGGTCGCCGCGACGACGATGTCGGCCTGGACCAGTGTCTCGGGCAGCTCGTCGAAGCTGACGCTTTCGCCGTGGTACCGGCGGGCCAGGCTGAGCGCGCGGTCGCGCCGCCGGTTGGCGACGAATACCGTGCGCGTGCCGCTGTCGGCCAGAGCCCGGGCGGTCAGTTCGCTGGTCTCACCCGTGCCGAGGATCACCACTCGGCGATCGTGGAGATCGCCGAGCCGCTCCTTCGCCAGCGCCACCGCGACGGCCGGCAGGCTCAGTTGACGCTCGCCGATTGCGGTTTCGGTCCGTACCCGCTTGCCGGTGGCCAGAGCCGCGGTGAACAGGCGGTTGGTCAGCGGGCCGGCGGTCTCGTTGGCCAGCGCGCTCTCGTAGGCACGCTTGATCTGTCCCTGGATCTCGGCCTCGCCCACGATCATCGACTCGAGTCCCGACACCACTCGATACAGGTGGCGCGCGGCATCGCAGTTGCGGTGTGAGTAGATCGCGGTGGCCAGACCGGTGGGGCGGATCTCGGCCTGCCGCGCGAGCATCGCCAGCACGGTGCTCTCGGCCTCGACCGGATCGCCGACGACGAGGTACAGCTCGGTGCGGTTGCAGGTGGAGACTGCGATCGCCTCGTGTACCGCCGCGGCGCCGCGCAGCTCCCGCATGAACTCGGCCGCGCGCGCCTGGGGCAGGGCCAGTCGCTCTCGCACCTCCACCGGTGCGGTCTTGTGCGAGACCCCGATCGCCAGCAGCTCGCTCACAGGACCGGCTCCCCGTGTCGCTCGCGTTCCCGCTCCGCGCGGGCCGCCTCGACGTCACGCTGCAGCTCGGCCAGCTCTCGCTCGACGCGCTGGGCGCGGACCGCCATGATCGCGATGTAGATCAGGATCAGCGCCACGAACACGATGTAGGCGGCGGCGACGAACTTGCCAGAGCTCCCCAGCGGCAGCGCCGGGGCGATCGCGAACAGGGCGCTCACGACGGCGCGGCGCTCCTGCCCGCCGGGCGGGCCAGGTCCTCGCCGAGCAGGGTGCGGCGCAGTCGCCGGACCTGCGCCCGCGTGTTCTTGCTCGTCATCTCGTACTTCCACAGCGTCGCGTAGAGGAGCGCCATTCCGATCAGCGAGACCAGGAACGTGAGGCCCATCGAGGCGGGGAGGTTGCCCCCACCGAGCGTCAGCACCCGGGGGTGAACGAACTGCTGGGCGAGCCGTACGGCGATGAAGTTCAGCGGCACGAACGCCCCGGCCACGACGGCGAATACGCTGGCGTAGCGCGACTGGCGCTCAGGATCTTCGATCGAGAACCGCAGCGGCTGGTAGGTCGCGAACATCAGCAGGACGATCAGGAATGAGACCAGCGTCGGCTCGTTCCACACCCACCAGTGGCCCCACGACGCCTTGGCCCAGATCGAGCCGGTGATGAGACCGCCGATCCCCAGGATCAGGGCCAGGTGGATGGCAACGTAGGAGCGCATGTCCCACCGCCGGTCACCGGTGCGCAGATAGCCGATCGCGAGCAGGGCGCCGAACACGAAACCGCCCAGCGAGACGATCGCCAGCGGCACGTGGAGGTAGAAGATCTTCTGGACGAACCCCTGGTTGGCGTCCAGCGGCGCATAGAAGAACACCAGCGCGAGCGCCGTGGTGATCGTGATCATCGTTGCAAGGGAGAGACCGCGAAGCCCCTTCCCATAAGTGGTGGAAGGCACTAATCCTCCAGGAGGAAATCGAACACCGCGTAAGCGAGCAGTGCGAACACCACATCATAAAGAGCGAGCACCGCCAGCCACCTACCCGGCGGTGTCGCCGCCGCATGAGCCGAGAGCAGCAGCGGCCCGATGCCCCTCGCGGTGGCGATCAGCGCGGGGATCAGCAGCGGCAGGGCGATGACCGGGCCGATCAGGTCACGGGCGCGGGTGTGGACGGCGATCGCCGAGACCAGGGTGCCGATCACGGCCAGTCCGAGGTCGGCCAGCGCCAGCATCAGGACCAGTCCCGGCAGCGGCGGGCCGAGCGACGGTCCGAGCAGGAACAGACCGAAGGCCGGGACCGCGATCACCTCCAGCACGGCGAGAAACAGAAACAGCCCGGCGGCCTTGGCCAGGAGCATCGCGCTGCGGTCCACCGGCGCGAGCAGGAACGCGTCGAACCCGCCCTGCTCGCGCTCGGCCACGAACAGGCGGTTGATCCCGAGCATCGCGGCGAACAGCAGCGTCACGGTCAGCACGCCCGCCGCGAGCTGGCCGTCGACGGTGGCCCGGTTCAGGCCGAAATGGAAGATCACGAACGTGACCAGCGCGAGCAGGACCATCGCCGGGATCGTCTCCAGCGTGCGCAGCTCCAGGCGCAGGTCCTTGCGCAGCACCACCCAGGCCGTCCTCATGCGTAGAGCTCATGAAGTTGGGCCTCGCTCAGCTGCTCGGGCGCGCCCATAAACGCGGCGCGGCCGTCCTTGAGCGCCAGCACCAGGTCGGCTTCGGCCAGCGCCGCCCGCGGATCGTGGCTGGTCAGGACGCGGGTGGCCCCGGACCTGCGGCCGATCAGCGGCTCCACCAGCTGGGCGGCGACTGGATCGAGGTTGGCGCGGGGCTCATCGAGCAGCAGCAGCCGCGGCTCGTGCAGGACCGCCCGGCAGACCGCGAGGCGCTGCACCATCCCCCGGGACAGCAGGCGGACGGGCTCGTCTGCCCGCCGCTCCATCTGGACTGCCCTGAGCACCTCCTCCACGCGTTCGGGGGCGACTCGGTGCAGCCGCGCGTGGTAGTCCAGGTTCTCGCGCCCGCTCAGGTCGCGGTACAGCAGGGGCTCGTGCGCCAGCAGGCCGAGTCTGGCCCGGACCTTGAATGCCTGGCGCGGCAGCGGTTGGCCGAACACCAGCACGTCCCCGGAGTGCGGGCGCAGCAACGACGCCAGGATCCTCAGCAGCGTGGACTTGCCGGCGCCGTTGCGTCCGAGCACGGCGAGCGTGGCGCCGGCAGAGACCCGGACCGATATGTCCCGCAGCGCGGTCCGCTCGCCGAAGTAGCGCGAGAGCCCGCGCAGCTCAATGTCCGGGGGTTCGACGTCCACCCTCGCGCTGCAATGTCGCGACCGCGTGCTCGAGCGTGGGCGCGATCACCGGGAAGACCTCGTGGATCGCCTTCGGATTGCCGGGGAAGTTGACGATCAGCGAGCGGCCGGAGATCCCCGACACGCCGCGGCTGAGTAGTCCCATGGGGGTGTGGCGGAGCGCCTCGGCCCGCATCGCCTCGGCGAAACCGGGCGCCTGACGGTCGATCACCGCCCGGGTGGCCTCGGGGGTGACGTCGTCATCGGTGAGGCCGGTGCCGCCGGTCGTGAAGATCAACGCCGCACCCTCCTGCGCCTGGCGCCGGAGCCACTGCTCGATCGCGTCGCGATCGTCGGGAAGGACATCGCGGGCGATGACCTGTGCTCCCGCCGCCTCGGCGCGCTCCGCCAGCACTGCGCCCGAGCGATCTTCGGTGTGGCCGGAGGCCACCGAGGTCGAGACGGTCAGGATCGCGGTTCTCATCGCGCCACCAGGATAGGGTCAGACGCCGAATCGCACCCGGGTGGTCGGCCCGGGGCGGCCGGTCAGCGGGGGCGCCGCCACTCCCCGGAGCGCCCGCCGGACTTCTCCAGCAGCGCCACCGAAGCGATCTCCGCGCCCCGTTGCACTCCCTTGACCATGTCGTAGACGGTCAGCGCTGCCACCGACGCGGCGGTCAGCGCCTCCATCTCGACGCCGGTCGGCCCGGTGGTCCGCGCCTCGGCGAGCAGCTCGATCTCGCCCTTCTCCACGTCTATCGATCCCTCCACGCCGACGTAGGAGAGCGCCAGCGGATGGCACAGCGGGATCAGCTCGGAGGTCCGCTTGGCCGCCTGGATGCCGGCGATGCGGGCAACGCCGATCACATCCCCCTTGGGGGCGTCGCCGGACTCGACGACCCGGGCAGTCTCGACGCCGACCCACACCACGGCCCGCGCGAGCGCGCGCCGCTCGGTGGCCGGCTTCTCCCCGACGTCGACCATCCGCGCGCGCCCGGCGCCGTCGAGATGGGTCAGCTCGCTCATCAGGCCGCGGCGGGCGCGTACGCGCGCTGGGCCGACTCGATCAGCGCGCGCACCCCGGCGGCGTCGCCGTCGCGGAGGAGCTCGATCGGGTCTGGAGCCCCACCGACGATCGACTCGAAGAACTCCTTGCGATCCTGGTAGGTCGGCAACGTGTCCTTGGCCCAGCCCCGGACATCGTTGAGCATCACCGCGAGCTGCGCGTAGGGTTCGCCGAACTGGTCGCCGATCTCGCGCTTCATGCGCTTGGCCAGCGCCGGCGAGGCGCCGGCGGTGGAGATCGCCACCGCCAGCGGGCCGGTGCGGACGATCGCCGGGAGGATGAAATTGCACAGCGGCGGCACGTCGACGACGTTGACCAGCATCGCCCGGCGCTCGGCGTCGTCGTAGACGCGGATGTTCACGTCGGTGTCGCCGGTGGCGGCGATCGCAATCAGGCAGCCCTCGAGGTCGGCGGTCTCGTACTCGCGCTGCGCCCACACGATCGACCCCTCGCGCGCCAGCTCCACCAGCGCCGGATGGGCATCGGGCGCGACCAGCGTGACATCGGCGTCACAGGCGAGCAGGCCCTCGACCTTCTCCAGCCCCACGTCGCCACCGCCCACGACCAGGCAGCGGCGGCCCTTCAGGCGCAGGCAGGCGATGTAGAACGGGGTCTCGAGCATGTCTCGGACGCACGACTGGTCGCAGATCCCCTTGCGCAGCTGACATACGCATTCCTTGCCGGCATAGGCCTGGGCGGGCATGGGATTAAGCCTACTCATCGAGGGTGACCGGCCGATCCGGCCTGAGCCGCATCCGATGCTTGTGCCTTCCCGTCGGGCGCGGGCGCGCTATGAATGGTGATTGCCGCGCTTTGCTGAAACCTCGGCCGTCGACCGTCAGGACATCGAATGAGCACCCGCACTCTCACCACCCACTTCTGGCATCCGTTCGCGGACATGTCCCACGTGGCCGACCACGAGCTGGTCGTGCAACGTGGCGAGGGGGTGTGGATCTATGACGATTCCGACCGCCGCTACCTCGACGCCACCGCCAGCCTCTGGTACGCCAACGTGGGCCACGGCCGTCCCGAGATCCGGGAGGCCGTCGCCGCGCAGATGGAGCAGCTCGAGGCGTACTCGGCGTTCGGGGATTTCGTCAGCCGTCCCGCCCAGGAGCTCACGGCGCGCCTCGCGGCGCTGGCCCCGATCCCCGACGCCCGCGTATTTCTGGGCAGCGGCGGCGGTGATGGCATCGAGACGGCGGCCAAGCTGACGCGCCAGTACTGGTGGCTGAGCGGACGGGCGGGCAAGACGCACCTGCTGACCCGCACCAGCGGCTACCACGGGACCCATGGCTTCGGTACCTCGCTGGCCGGGATCGAGGCCAACAGCGCCGGCTTCGGGCCGCTGGTCGACGACATCTCGGTCGTCGCCTTCGACTCGCTCGAGGCCCTCGATCAGCGCATCCGAGACGTAGGGCCGGAGCGGATCGCGGCGTTCTTCGTCGAACCGGTGATCGGCGCCGGCGGCGTGCTGCAGCCGCCCGAGGGCTACATCGAAGGTGCCGCCGCGCTGTGCCGGGAGAACGAGATCCTGTTCATCGCGGACTCGGTCATCTGCGGCTTCGGGCGGCTCGGGACCTGGTTCGGAATCGAGCGCTGGGACGTGGTACCGGACATGATCGTGTTCGCCAAGGGCGTCACCAGCGGTTACCTGCCCCTCGGCGGCGTGGTGATCTCAAACGAGATCGCGCAGCCGTTCTGGGAGACCGAGGGACGGACCTTCCGCCACGGCGCCACCTACGCCGGGCACGCCACCTGCTGTGCGGCAGCCCTGGCCAATCTCGATCTGCTCGAGGGGGAGAACCTGATCGCGCGCGGACGCGAGCTCGAAGGCGTGCTGGCCGACGCCGTCAAGCCGCTCGAGCGCCATCCCCAGGTCGCCGAGGTCCGGGCCGGGCTCGGGCTCCTGGCGGCGGTCGAGCTGGCCCCCGAGCTCGTGCAGAGCGGCCAGGTGGCAAAGGTCGTCGCCGCAGCCAGGCAGAACGGGGTGATCGTGCGCGGGCTGGCCCGAGGGGTCGCCGTGTCACCGCCGCTGATC
This sequence comes from uncultured Solirubrobacterales bacterium, assembly GCA_963792735.1. Taxonomy (GTDB): domain Bacteria; phylum Actinomycetota; class Thermoleophilia; order Solirubrobacterales; family Solirubrobacteraceae; genus Palsa-465. The sequence goes on from CAWBXK010000005.1 coordinate 43,238, forward strand.
ATCGAGCCCGATGAGATCGCCCTGATCGGCGAGGCGCTCGAGTCGGCCGTGGGCGCGATCGGCTGAGGGGCTCCCCGCCACAGCGGGAGCGTGGGGCGCGGCCCTGAGGGCGCGATCGACCTGCTCAACGTCCACAACCGAATTTGCCCGTGACGATTGTCGACATCGGACATGCCATACGTGCTCCAGCGCCAGAATCGCCGGGGCCGATTCCGAGTTGTGCAATCCAGCAGGTCGCCGCACCCGTTTGCGGGGGACCACGGCCCGGACCCGTCCCTATCGGCGGACCACGTCCCGTGCCAACCGGGTGCCGAGCCTGAGCAGTGGCCTCGCGCCAGCCCGCAGCGCCCCGGCCCGGATCGAGGGCCGGCCGTAGAGAATCGTCGCTGCCTGCTTGAGCGCCCGCCCAAGGGTCTCGTCGTAGGGATGCCACCAGGCGTTGGCCACGGTCGAGGCCTCCCACACCCGGAGCTTGACGTTGACGCACTCATACAGGCCGAACTTCGAGTGCGTGCGGCCGAGGCCCGACTCCTTGACGCCGCCCCAGGAGCACTGGCAGGCGCCGTGGCTGAACATGTGATCGTTGATCCACACCATCCCGGATTCGATCTCACGGGCGATGCGCTCCCCCTTGCTGCGATCCGACGTCCAGACCGATGCGCCGAGACCGAAGTCGCTGTCATTGGCCAGCCGCACGGCTTCGTCCTCGGAATCGACGACGGTGATCGGCAGCACCGGCCCGAAGATCTCCTCTCGCATGATGCGCATCTCCGGGGTCACTTCCGTGAGCACCGTGGGGGCGAAGAAATCGCCGGTGAGACCGTCACCCGGGGCGGCAACCGGTCCGCCGCAGTGCAGCGTCGCACCCGCGCTGACGGCGTCGTCGACGAGTTCGCGGACGAGCTCGAACTGCTCGCGGGAAACCATCGGACCGATCTCGGTGTCCCACCGCATCGGATCGCCCACCCGCAGCGCCCGCGCGCCGCTGACCACGCCGGCGATGAACCGCTCGGCGACCTCGCGCGATACGTAGACCCGCTCGATTCCGGAGCAAGTCTGGCCGGCGTTGGCGAACCCGCCCCACAGGGCGCCGGCGACCGCATGATCGAGATGGGCGTCGGGCAGCACGATCATCGGGTCCTTGCCACCGAGCTCGAGCACGGACCCCTTCAGCTGCCGGGCGCACGCCTCGCCCACGCCGCGCCCGGTCTGGACCGAACCGGTGAAGAAGACCTTGGCGACGCTGGAGTCCACCAGCGCCGAGCCGGTCCCGGGCCCGTGGACGACGCGGACCAGGCCCTCCGGGACGCCTGCCCGCTCGAACACCTGGCGGATGCGCTCGCCGATCAGCGGCGTCAGCGATGCGGGCTTTACCACCACGCCGTTGCCCGCCATCAGCGCGAGAGCCACCTCGCCGAACGGAATGCTCCACGGGTAGTTCCAGGGCGCGATCACGGCTATCACCCCGAGCGGCTCGTACGTGAACGCCGAATGCTTGGTCTTGAGGAACAGCTGCGGCATCGGGACCTTCTCGTCGGCGAGGATCCGCTGGCCCTCGTGCGCGATCCAGTTCAGCGCGTCGATCGTCGGCAGCAGCTCCATCGAGAAGGCCTCATTGCGCGGCTTGCCCTGCTCGCTGGCGATCAGGTCGCGGATCTGGTCTGACTCGTCGAGCAGGACCTGCGCTGCGCGCTCCAGGTAGCGCGCGCGGTCACGCAGGGTCAGCTGGGCCCAGAACGGCTGCACCTTGGCCACCTCGTCGACCACGCCCTGAACCGCATCAGGCGCGGTCAGGGGGACGGCACCGAGCAGCGCGCCGGTGGCGGGGCTGTGCGACTCGAGCGTCGCGGCGACGGTGGCGGTCACGCGCGCAGTTTATGCTCGCGCTCGCTCCGCAGCCGGCTCGACGGCGTGACGCAGGCGGACGGCGTGACTCAGGCGGCGCGGCTGCTGGCCAGCGCGCGCGCCCGGCCCAGCAGCGCATCGCAGAGCAACTGCTCCAACCCTTCGGTCAGCTCCTCGTCGACGACCACCCACGTGGGCTGTGCCGGTGTTGACGCCAGATCGATCGCGCCGGTCCCCACCACCGTCTCCCTGGCGCCCACCAGCGCGGTGGCGCAGATCACCAGCGTGCGACGCGGATGGGCGCGGGCCAGCCGTGCGAGCCCGAGTTCGTCGGGCTCGATCCCCCGGCGCTCCAACAGGCGCCGCATGCCGTCGAGGTCCCGCGGCCGGGCCAGCCGCAGGCACACGCGGGGACCGCGCGCGAGCGTGTAGGTGGTGGCGAGCAGAGCGCCGGGATCAAAGCCGACAGGCATTTACTACAGGGTAGTAGCTTCAGTCCTCCGGGCGATGAAAATCCGGTTACGAGGCCGTGGCCCACGCCGGAACGCGAGCTCGCTAGTCGGGGGTCTGACCCCGGGCGCGCCGGATCTCGGCCAGGCGATCGCTCAGCGCCGCCTCGGCTTCATCCGGCGTGTAGAAGCGTGCGCCGACCGCGGGCCCCGGCATCAGCTCCTGCGGCGACAGATGGCCCGCGCGTCGATGCGGGTTGTCGTAGCCGCCGTCGCTGCGGGTCGACGAGCGCAGATGAGCCGGCGGCGCCGACGCGCCCCGCTCCCGGACGTGCTCGCGGGCCGCGAAAATCGCCCGCTTGGCGCTGTCGGACTTGGCAGCCAGCGACAGGTAGATGGCGGCCTGGGCCAGCGCGAACTGACATTCGGGCAGACCGACGTGCTCGACCGCGCTCGCGGCCGCGGTAGCGACGACGAGCGCCTGCGGGTCGGCGTTGCCGATGTCCTCGGAGGCCAGCACCACCATCCGCCGGACGATGAAACGGGGATCCTCGCCGCCCTCGAGCATCACCGCGAGGTAGTACAGGGACGCGTCGGGATCTGACCCCCGGGTGGCTTTGATCCAGGCCGAGATCGTGTCGTAGTGGCGGTCGGCCTGGCGGTCGTAGAGCAGAGCCCGGCGCTGAAGCGCATCCTCCGCGTGCGCCAGCGTCACCGGCCCCTGCTCGCCGGCCGCCTCGCACGCCAGCTCGAGCGCGTTCAGCGCGCTGCGGGCGTCGCCGCCGGAGCGCTCGGCCAGGAACTCCAGCGCGGCCTCCTGCACCCGTTCCGGCGGACCGCAATGACCGCGCGCCACCGCGCGGTCGAGCAGCCGGCGGACGTCGTCGGGGCCGAGGGCCTGGAGCTCATACAGGTGCGTGCGCGAGATCAGCGCCGAATTGACCTCGAAGTACGGATTCTCGGTCGTGGCGCCGATCAGGATGATCAGGCCGTCCTCAACCGCGGGCAGCAGCGCGTCCTGCTGGGCCTTGTTGAAGCGATGGATCTCATCGAGGAAGAACACGGTTCGCCGGCCGCCCGCGCGCAACCGCTCAGCGGCGCGCTCGATCACGGCCCGAACCTCCGCCCGCCCGGTCTGCACCGCGCTCTGCTCCTCGAACGCCGCGTCGGAGGCCTGCGCCACCAGCCGCGCCAGCGTGGTCTTGCCACTGCCCGGCGGGCCGTGCAGGATCATCGAGTGCGGATGTCCTTCCTCGATCGCGCGCCGCAGGGCCGACCCCGGTGCCAGCAGCTGCTCCTGACCGACGAGCTCGTCGACCGTCTGCGGCCGCAAACGGGTGGCCAGCGGAGCGTCGGGAGCCGCCGCTGGGCCCGCGCCGACCGCGTCTTGGTTATCGAACAGGCGCTCCATTTCAGACAAGTATGCGCCGCGAGGACGAGCGAGCGCAGACGTCAGCGCGCCACGTGGGCGCGAGCCGCGTCGTGCAGGACGCCGTTGGTGGCGATCGCGTCCCGGCCACCAGCAGTCGTCCGGCCGGAGAAGTCCGTGAAGCGGCCGCCCGCTTCCAGCACGATCGCCATCGGGGCCGCCAGATCCCACAGCGACACGTCGGGGTCAAGCGCGATCTCCAGCGCCCCCTCCGCGACCAGCATGTACTGCCAGAAGTCGCCGTAGCCCCGGCTGCGCCAGCACAGGGCGCTCAGCTCGAGCAGCGCATCCAGGCGGCCGACGTCGCGCCACTCCTCGAAGCCGGCGAAGCAGAGCTGCGCGTCCGACAGCTCCCGCACCCCGGAGACCCGCAACGGCCGCGGCTGATCGCCGAGACCGTCACGCACGAACGCGCCGGCGCCCCGCGAGCTCCACCACCTTCGTCCCAGCGCGGGCGCGGAGACCACGCCGAGCACCATCTCACCTTGGTCCTCGAGCGCGAGCAGCGTGGCCCAGACCGGGACGCCCCGCACATAGCTCTTGGTCCCGTCGATCGGATCCACGATCCAGCGGCGCTCGCTCCGGGCGGGCGGCGATGGGCCGAACTCCTCGCCGACCACCGAGTCATCCGGACGCTCGGTCGCCAGCCGCTCCCGCAGGGCCGACTCGACGTCACGGTCGGCTTCGCTGACCGGGGTCAGATCGGGTTTGGTCTCCACGATCAGGTCCTCGGCCCGGAAGCGAGCCAGCGTGATCGCATCGGCGGTGTCGACCAGTGCGAGGGCCAGCGCGAGGTCGTCTGAGCGGTCGGGCACGGAGCGGATCCTAGAGCCGGCGGGCGGCGCGGTCAGTTGCACCGGCGACCGTGACTCGAGACCACTAGGCTCCGGGCCCATGACCCGCGACGACCTCCAGCGCGAGACGATCGAGGTGCTGCAGTGCCTGGTGCGCTTCAACACCGTCAACCCGCCCGGCAACGAGCGACCGGCGATCGAGTACCTCGATCGGTACCTCACCGAAGCCGGCTGGGAGACCGAGATGCTGGCCGCGACCGAAGAACGCCCCAACCTGGTCGCCGACCTCCGCGGCGAGCAGGACGGCCCCACGCTCTGCTTTCTCGGACACGTCGACACGGTGCTCGCCCACGCTTCGGAGTGGAGCCACGACCCGTGGTCGGGCGACGTCGCCGACGGGTACCTGTGGGGCCGCGGCTCGATCGATATGAAGTCCCAGGTGGCCGCCGAGGCGGTCGCCGGGGCGGCACTGGCCCGCAGCGGCTGGCGCCCCGCCCGCGGGTCGCTGAAGCTCGTGTTCACCTCCGACGAGGAGACCGGCGGCGAGGCCGGCGCCGACTGGATCACCAGCAATCATCCCGACCGGGTCCGCTGCGACATGCTGCTCAACGAGGGCGGCGGCGAGTCCTTCGAATACGGCGGCCGCCGTCGCTACGGCGTCTGCTGCGCGGAGAAGGGAATCTTCCGCTTCAGCATCACCGCGATCGGCACCGCCGGGCACGCGTCACTGCCCAACACGGGCGACAACGCGCTGCTGAAACTCGGGCCAGTGCTGCAGGCGCTGGCCCAGCAGCCCGAGTCCTATGAGGTGACGGAGGCGCCCGCGGCTCTGCTCAGCGGCTTGGGCGAGGATCCCGCCGATCCGGCCGTGGCGATCAGACGGATCGGGGCGGCGGAGCCCCGGCTGCGGACCCTGGTCGAGCCGATGTTCGGGGTCACCCTGACCCCCACGATGGCGTCAGCCTCCCAGCAGATGAACGTGATCCCGTCGCGCGCGCAGGTCATGGTCGATTGCCGGGTCCCCCCCGGGCTCGGTGAGGACGCGGCGCGGCGGCGGATCGCGCAGGTGCTGGGTGAGGACCTCGATGGTCTGCAGATCGAGTTCACGGAGGAGATCCCGGGCAACAACTCCGCCGTCGAGAGCGAGCTGATGAGCGCGATCGGAACCTGGGTCGAGGCCAATGACCCCGGCGCCAGCGCGGTGCCGGTGATCCTCCCGGGATTCTCGGACTCACGCTGGTTCCGTGACGTCTTCCCCGACTGCGTCGCCTATGGCTTCTTCCCCCAGCGCTACCAGGGCCTGCTAGAAGCCGCGCCCTTGGTGCACAGCGCCAACGAGCGGATCGACGTGCGCGATCTCGGGTTCGCCAGCACGTTCTACGCCGACATCGCGCGCGAGCTGCTCGGCTGAGGCCCGGCGCTCGCCGGTCAGCTCGCGAGTCGAACGCGGCAGCAGGGCGAGCCCCAGCCTCGCGAACGCCAGCACGCTGCCGATGCCCAGCACCGTCCGTGCGCCGAACGCCGCGGCGAGCGGACCCGCGAGCGCGAGCATCAGGCCGGTGACGATCGGACGCCGGGGGCGCCATCTGATCCCCGCGAGCGCGCCCGCGACGGCACCCGCCCCGGCAACGCTCTCCAGCACGCCGAACAGCCCGACACTCCCGTACAGGTCCCCGGTGAGCCGCGGGGCCAGCGCGTACCACTGCGCGTAGGCACACAGCACCGCGCCGGCGAAGGCGGCAATCGTCGCCCAGACCCAGGGCCGGGAGCGCACCTCGCGCCAGCCCACCCGCAGTTCGTGCACCACCGATTGGCGGGTCGGCCCGGCGCTGGCGCGGCGGGGCCTGACGCGACTGAGCAGCACCGCGCTGATCACAAAGGTGGCCGCGTCGAAGACAAACGCCTCCCCGGCGCCGAGACCGAGCACCAGGGCCGCTCCGAGCGCCGGGCCGACCAGAATGGCGACGTTGGCGCCTCGATCACGATCATCTCTGCGACGGAGGCGCCCCCGGCGAAGATCAGCACCGCCAGCGTCCCGTGCAACGCCGCCCGGACCAGGTCGGTGGCGATCATGATCCCTCAGTGCGGACGACAGGAACGACACGGCCGATTGCGCCCTCAGCGGGCGACGACCGAAGTGAAGGTCAGCGTCGAGGTATGGCGAGCATCGTGGGGCCAGCGTAGCACCGGGATCGCCGGCTCGGAGGGCAATAGACTCAGCGCATGTCGACGCAGGTCAGTGCCCGCCTCGATCCGGCGATCTTCCGGCTGCCGGTCGACAGGATTCGAGCCGGCTACTACTCCGACGCCTACTTCGTCCTCACCAAGTCGCTGCTCGAGACCGAAGGCGAGCACCCGCACGTCACCTTGCAGGTGTTCCAGAAGCACGATTCGGTGCTGGGCGGAATCGACGAGGCGATCGCAATCCTCAAGACCTGCGCCGGTCACTCCGAGAACGGGGAATGGATCCTCGGCTGGGACCAACTGGAGGTTCACGCCCTGCGTGAGGGCGACCGGATCGCGCCGCGCGAGACGGTGCTCACGATCGAGGGCGACTACTCGTTGTTCGCTCACCTGGAGACGGTCTACCTCGGCGTGATGGCGCGACGCTCGCTGATCATGCGCAACGTCAGCGAAGTCGTACAGGCAGCCGGCGGCAAGCAGATCTTCTATTTCCCGGCCCGTCACGACCACTGGATCGTCCAGACCGGCGACGGCTGGAGCGCCCATGTCGCCGGCGCGATCGGCGTCTCGACCGACGCCCAGGCCTCGTGGTGGGGAGGGCGCGGGATGGGGACGGTCCCGCACGGGCTGATCGCCGCCTACGGAGGCGACACGGTGAAGGCCGCGGCCAAGTTCGCCGAGCACTTCCACCACGAGATGAACATCACCGTGCTGGTGGACTTCGAGAACGACTCGGTCAGGACCGCGCTGGAGGTCGCCCACGCCCTGGGGCCGAAGCTCTGGGGGGTCCGGCTCGACACCTCAGAGCAGCTCGTTGATCGCTCGCTGCACGACGAGATGGGCGGCTTCAATCCAACCGGGGTCAATCCGCGCCTGGTGGAGAAGGTCCGGGGGGCGCTTGACGGCGCCGGCTTCCGGGACGTGCGGATCGTCGCCAGCGGCGGCTTCAACGCCGCCCGCATCCGCGAGTTCGAGGCCGCCGGCGTCCCCGTCGACGCCTACGGCGTCGGCTCCTCGCTGATCCGCGGCGAGAACGACTTCACCGCCGACGTGGTGATGCTGGCGGGCCGCCCGTGCGCAAAGGTGGGACGCAGCCTGGAGCCCAATCCGCGCCTGGAACGCGTCCAATGACACCCCCGCTGCTGTCCGCGATCGATCACGTCGGCGTCGCCGTGTCCAGCATCGACTCGGCGCTGGCGCTCTACCGGGACGCTCTGGGGATGGCGCTGGTCCACCGCGAGACGGTCTCCGAGCAGGGCGTTGATGCAGCGCTGCTGGACATCGGGGACGGCCACGTCGAGTTGCTCGAGCCGCTGGGAGCCGACACCGCGGTGGGCAAGTTCCTGAGCCGCCGCGGGCCGGGCCTGCATCATGTCGCCTACCGGGTGGCGTCGGTGCAGGACACGCTGGACGCATGCGCAGCCGCCGGCATGCGTCTGATCGATGAGGCGCCCCGGATCGGGATCCGTGGCTCGCGGGTGGCGTTCCTGCACCCCGCCTCAACCGGCGGCGTACTGACCGAGATCGTTCAGCCCGCACCAGAGGAGCATTGACATGGCCGACAGACCACAGAAGATCAACATCGGGTTCCTCGGAGGCCCGGTGCTCAGCGCCCGCGTGGCGCCCCCTGAGCTGACCCGCCTGCGCCAGGCGCTGGGCACCACCGGCTGGCACGACCTCGTCGCCGAGGATGGGACGGTCGCGCTGGACCTGGAGAAGGTCGTCTACGTGCTCGTGGACACCGAGGGCCACCGGGTCGGGTTCGGCACCTGAGGCTGGGCACTCTTTCCGCCCGGAATCGCCTTAGGGCAATCGCCCCCCGTCACTGGGCGATTTCCGCCAGATGCCCCTCCAGATGGGCGCGCGCCGGACCCGCCGCGACCTCGCGCACGGCGCACGACCGTGAGTCGCAGCGGACGTCGATCAGCCGCGCGGCTCCCTCGGTGCCCACCAGCAGGTCAAACGGCCGCACGCCCGCCGAGGCCAGCGCCCCAGAGCCGATCCGCAGCAGGGCATTGTCGCCAGGGTGCCGGTTGCCCGGGGTCAGTCGATCGGCTCCGAGCACCGCGTAGCGGTGGCGGTCGGGCACCTGGACCTCGCTCTCGACGCCGATGTCCTGACCGAACGGCAGGCCCGAGCGCGCGATCAGGAAGCTCCGTCCCCGCGGCGTGATGGCGTAGATCCGCCCACTCTTCTCGTCTGGGGCGATCAGGTCCCCGGCATAGCCGCCAAAGGGTGCCTGCGCGACGACGATCCCGCCCTCCACCCGCGGCGCGCTGGTCGTGATCGTGCTGACCCGGCCGTGACAGTCGATCGCGTCCACCGTCGTGCGCGGGCCGTTGCCGATCGTCACCAGCAGCCGGTGGCCGAAGCCGCCGGTCTCGTCGAACGTGATCCCGTCGAGCAGCCCCGGAGCGCTGATGCGGGCAAATCGGCGAACCGCACCGTTGCGGCGCACCGCCACCACCCCACGTCCTCCATACAGGCGCAGCACGTAGACGGTGTTCGTCTGAAAGCTGCAGCCGTGGTGATCGGGGGCGGGAGCGGCGAGGTAGGGCTCGGCGTTCCCCGGCCGGTTGTAGGAGCGGGTAAACGGCGACATCCGTCCCGACGGTCGCAGCGTCCAGAGCCGGCCGTTGGCCCACAGCACCAGCGAGCCATCGGTGAGCGGACCGGCCAGGTCGAGCGGGTGCCGGACCGTGACGACCGCCGGCCAGCCCGCGACGCCGGCCGGGCGGGCCGACCCAGTGGCGGCGGGCGGGGCGGAGCTGGTGCCGGCGGCCCCGCAGCCCGCGCAGCCGATGGCGACCACGACCACGAAGGCGGCGGCAAGGGGGGAGCGCGTGATCACGTGATCCGGTTGCGCAGCACCCCGATCCCCTCTATCTCGAGCTCGATCTCATCGCCGGGCGCAAGCCAGCGCCCGTCGCCGTGCTCCAGGATGCAACCGCGGCCGACCGTGCCTGATCCGATCACGTCGCCCGGCATCAGACCCGGCGTGTTGCGCGCCGCCGTCGCGAGTAGCTGTTCCCAGCTGTAATGCATCCCGCCGGTGCGCGAGTCGGTCCGCACCTCACCGTTGACGCGGGCGACCGCACGCATGTCCAGATCGGCCGGCAGCTCGTCCGGCGAGACCAGCACCGGCCCCAGCGCGGTGGCGAAGTCCTTTCCCTTGGCGGGTCCGAGGCCGACCTGCATCTCGAGGCTCTGCAGATCCCGGGCCGAGAAGTCATTCATGATCGTGAAGCCCTCCGGCTGCCCGTCGGCCCCGATCACGCAGGCGAGCTCGAGCTCGTAGTCGAGCATCTCGGTGTCGGCCGGCTTGGGGATCTTCTCGCCGTCGCGGTACACCGCGCTCGGATTGGAGAAGTAGAACACGGGCAGCTCGTACCACGCCGGCGGCACTTCGAGCCCGCGGTGGCGGCGAGCGTTGGCGATGTGCTCCTCGAAGGCCATGAAGTCGCGCACCGAGGGTGGGCGATGGTCGGGGTACGGGCGCCTCATCGCTGGAACAGCGTAGACAGAACGACCTCGGTGACCGTGCGGGTGACCCCCTCGGTGGCCCGGATCCGCTCCAGGGCGAGCTCGAGGTCCTTGGTGTCCCGCGCCATCACGTGCAGGAGCGCGCTGGCCTCCCCGGCCACGGTGTGGGCCGAGACGACTCCCCCCTCGCGCTCCACGGCGCGGCGGATGGCACCGGCGGCCATGTTGCCCTCGCAGTACAGGTCCACGAACGCCTCGGCGTGCCAGCCGAAGGCCTCCGGCGCGACGACCGCGGTGTAGCCGAGCAGCACCCCATCGCGCTCGAGGCGGTCGACCCGGCGCTTGACGGCCGGCGCCGAGAGGTGGACGTGATGACCGATGTCCTGAAACGAGCGTCGAGCGTTCTCACGCAGCAAAGCAACGATTGATCGGTCCACGCTGTCCATAATTGGCTCTATTTCCGGCTAAGACGCAACGTACCGGTCTTGAGAAGCGGTCTCGACACCCGGATCATTGCATAGTGTGACTACACAAGAGCTCTCCAACCCGCATTCCCCTGCCGCCGACGTCATGCCGGTCCACGGCATCGACCACCTGGAGCTGTTCGTGGGCAACGCCGCGCAGGCGGCCTACTTCTACACCCACGCCTACGGCTTCACCGAGACGGCCTACTGCGGACTGGAGACCGGCAGCCGTGACCGCGTGTCGCACGTCCTGCAGCAGGGGCGGATCCGACTCGTGCTGACCGGCACCTTGACCGGCGAGGACGAGATCGCCGATCACCACAAGCGCCACGGCGACGGCGTTCACTCGATCGCGCTCAGCGTCCCCGATGCGGCGGCCGCCTACGAGTACGCCACCGCCCACGGCGCGCGCGGGATCAGGACTCCGTACGAGCTGTCCGACGAGCACGGAACCGCACGGCTCGCCTCGGTCGCCACCTACGGAGAGACCCAGCATCTGTTCGTGGAGCGCGCCGACTACAGCGGCGCCTTCCTGCCGGGGTTCGCCGCCCGCGGCGCCGCTCCCACCGGCCCCGACGGACTACTGGTCGGCATCGACCACGTGGTCGGCAATGTCGAGCTCGGGCACATGGAGGAATGGGTCCACTACTACGAGCGAGTGTTCGGCATGACCGAGCTGATCCACTTCTCCGACGAGGCGATCTCGACCGAGTACTCGGCGCTGATGTCCAAGGTCGTCACCGACGGCTCCGGCCGGATCAAGTTCCCGATCAACGAACCCGCTCAGGGCAAGCGCAAGTCCCAGATCGAGGAGTACCTCGACTTCTACCGCAGCGCCGGCGTCCAACACATCGCCCTCTCCACCACCGACATCGTCAAGACGGTGTCCGAGCTGAGCGAGCGCGGCGTCGAGTTCCTCCCCATTCCGGGGTCCTACTACGCCGATGTGCCCGGCCGGATCGGCGACATCGAGGAGGACATCGCCGACCTGCGACGCCTGGGGATCCTGGTCGACCGCGATGACGAGGGCTACCTGTTGCAGATCTTCACGCGGTCGGTCGGCGACCGCCCGACCGTGTTCTTCGAGTTGATCGAGCGGCACGGCGCACGCGGCTTCGGGGAGGGGAACTTCAAGGCGCTGTTCGAGGCGCTCGAGCGCGAGCAGGATCGCCGCGGGAACCTCTGATGCGCTACGAACAGCGGGGCCGAGTCCCCGCCAAGCGACACGTGGCGTTCCGCGAGGACGGAGCGCTGCTGACCGAGGAGGTGATGGGCTTCGAGGGCTTCTCGGGCAACGAGTCGATCCTCTATCACCTGCAGACACCCTGCCGGATCACCGAGCTCGGAGCGTTCACCCCGATCCGGCACGAGGAATGGGTGCCCGACGCCCACGCCCACCGCCGGTTCGACTCCCGAGCGGTCTCGGCCGGGGGCGATCCGGTCTTCGGCCGGCAGGTGCTGATGTTCAACGACGACGTCGAGATCGCGCTGTGCCGGCCCACCGAGGCGCAGAGCTACTTCTACCGCAACGGCGAGGGCGACGAGGTCATCTTCGTCCATCAGGGCGCAGGAGAGCTGGAGACATCGTTCGGGACGCTCACCTATCGCGAGCACGACTACGTGGTGATTCCCCGCGGGACCACGTATCGAGTCAAGCCCGACGGCGAGCAGCTGTGGCTGACCTTTCACACGCCCGGCGAGCTGGAGACACCCACGCGCTACCGCAATCGTTACGGGCAACTGCTGGAGCATGCTCCGTACTCGCACCGTGACTTCCACCCTCCCGGTGAGCTCGTCACCCACCGTGATCGCAGCGACCACGAGCTGGTGGTTCGTGTTCGCGGCGGCCACCAGCGCTATGGCCTGGACTACCACCCGCTCGACGTGGTCGGATGGGACGGCTACGTGTATCCGTACACGTTCAACATCGACGACTTCGAGCCGGTGGCCGGCCGCATTCATATGCCGCCGCCGGTGCACCAGACCTTCCAGGGACCGAACTTCGTGATCTGCTCGTTCTGCCCCCGGATGCTCGACTGGGAATCGGACCCCACCCACCCGGCGATCCCGATTCCCTACAACCACTCCAATCTCCAGTCGGAGGAGATGATCTACTACGTCAGTGGGTCTTTCGGGTCGCGCCGTGGTATCGACGTCGGCTCGATAACCCTGCACCCGTCAGGGCTGCCGCACGGCCCTCAGCCCGGCCTGGCCGAGAAGTCGATCGGCCAGCGGTCCACCAGCGAGCTGGCGGTGATGTGCGACACGTTCCGGCCGCTGCGGCTGACCGAGCTGTGTCGCGGGCTTGACGACGGCCGCTACGCGCTGTCGTGGGCCGATGACGATCCGGCCCCGGCGGGGCCGAACGGCCGTGTCGCGACCGCGGCCGATCCCCCACGTCGAGTACGCCTTGCAGGAGGAGGAGGAGGTATGGCGCACGGTCTGCCGGGAGCTCGCGGCCAAGCTTGAGTTCCGCGTGTGCGGAGTACCCGCCACGCGATGGCTCGGCTGCGCTCCCGGCAGACCGGTTCCACACAGGATGAGCTCGGCGAGCGGTCCTCGTCGCGGCTCGCGCCCGACCCCGCGCTTGCTTTCTCAGAATCGAGGCGTACGCTCGATGGGGCACGGGGCCGCACAGCGCAGCTCTAACTAACACCAGACGGTCAGGCGCCCCTTCCGGCCTGACGTCGGGAAGGTCGTCGCCATGCAATCTGAACGCCACGGACCGCCGGCAGTGCGAAGGGGCGTCGCATGACCGATGTGGAGAAGACTCACGAAGACGACAAGATCCGTGACACGGTCGCTCGCCTGGCCAGACGGCATCCAAGCGGAGGGCAGGTCATCGAGCGTGCGGCGATCCTCGCCGAGGGCACCGATTCCAGCTCGATCCTGGCCTGGGTGATCGCCCACGACGGGCAGCCCGAGGCGCTCCCGGCGGCCGCCGCCGGCGGTGGCCTGCACGGCGGCCGGATGACCAGCAGCGTGGTGGCGCGTAACGCCGCGACGCCACAGCGTTACGTGCTGCCGCCGGGTCAGCTGCCCTGATCGCCTCGCCGCGAGCGGGTCAGCTCGCGGCGCCGCCGTTGCGCGCCTTCGGCGGGAGGGCGGGTCGCGTGATCGTGTCCGACGCGACGTCGGCGACCATGATGCCGTCGCGGATCTGAGCCATCAGCTCGCCCACACCGCTGGGTGAGTGGGGCAGCAGGATGGTGTTGGTCTGCGAACCCTCCCCCAGGGCGCGGATCATGTCGGTGTACTGGGTCAGGGCCACCAGCGCCATCGCCTCCTTGGGGTCGAGGCCCTGCTCGGCGATGATCGCCAACGACTCCTTCAGGCCCTGGGCAATCGCCTTGCGCTCCTCGGCGACGCCTTCGCCCTGTAGCCGCATGGTCTCCTTCTCACCCTCGGCCTTCTTGACCGCGAGGATCTTCTGGGCGTCGCCCTGAGCAGCGGCGGCGATCTGGTTTCGCTGGGACGAGTTGATGTTGTTCATCGCGTCCTTGACGCGCTGGTCAGGCTCGATGTTGGTGATCAGCGCCTTGACGATCTCGTAGCCGTACTCGGCCATCTGGCGGTGCAGAGTGTCCTGGATGTGCATGGCGATGGTGTCCGCGTCGGCGTAGGCCTCGTCCAGGCCCATGCTGGGGATGTGCGAGCGGACCACGTCAAATGCGTAGGACTGGATCTGCACGGCCGGGTCATCGAGCTTGTAGTAGGCGTCCTGGACCTGCTGGGGATCGGCACCGACCTTGTACTGGACCGCGAGCTTGACGTGGACGAAGACGTTGTCCTTGGTCTTGGTCTCGATCTCCGCGTTGAGCTGCTCCACCTGGAGGGTCATCTTGCCGGCCACACGCTCTACGAACGGGGATTTGCGCTGCAGGCCGGGACCGGCGACGCGCACGAACTTGCCGAAGCGCTCGACGATCGCCCGCTCCTGCTGCTCGACGGTGAAAAAGAAGAGTGGCACTTGTGCCCCCTTTCAGGGGTCTAGGTCTGTGGAGACGCGCAGCTGGGGGTGCAGGCGCGGCTTTGTCCTTTGAAGTCAAGCACGACGGGGGTGTGGGCGAAGCGATTGGTGAGGAGAATTCACCCGGGGAGTACCTTCGATCCATGACGCAGTCGCCGCAGCCGGCCGAACTGGTGGGCCGTGTCGCCGACGCGGCCATGCTGGACGCGGAGCCCGGCACGCTTCCCGAGGCGGTCGGGCGGCCCGAGGCGCTCCCACCGAGCCATACCCGCGGCACGCTGGTGGGGATCGGCGCGACGCTGACCGCGGTCACGCTGATCGGCGGGCTGGCCCTGATCGTGCTCGGCGTGATCCTGGTCCTGACCAGCGGATTGGGGCTGTTGGACGCCGGCGCGGTGCTCGTCGGCCTGCTCGCCGCCGGTACCCACTGGGGCTGGGTCCACGTCGCCGAGGCATCCGCCGACGCACTGGAGCGCCGCCGGCACGCCCCCCTGCTGGAGCGCCGCCGCCAGTGGCTGGCGGCAGTCGAGCCGTATGCGCGCCACGAGGTCACCACCAGCGTCGGCGACGATGGGTCGATCGCGATCGTGCGAGTGATCTACCGTCCGATCCGGACCGACGAGAACGGCTTCAGGTTCGTGCGTGAGGTGCAGGGAACCGAGGTCCACTCCGACGAGGAGCCCGCCGCCCTGGTCACCGAGCGCGCCGAGCTGCTGCGCCGCCAGGCGGCGATCGACACCGAGCGTGCTCGTGAGGACTTCCGCGTCGAGGCCGATGCCTTCGAGCTGGCCCAACTCGGCAGCGACGACGAGCGAGAACGGCTCGCCGCTCGCCGCGCCGCCTCCCATGCGCTGTCGGAGCAGATCAACTCGAACCTCCGCGATCCGCCGCTGATCGAGTAGGCGACGGTGGCGTGGCCACCGTACAGTCATGCACCGTGTCCGCCCGCGAACTCGATCTGCGCCTGCTGGTCCTCGCTCGCACCCGTGGCCACGATGCTCGGATCGAGCGTGTCCTCTCGGCGTACTCGCGCCTCGGCGAGCACGCCGCCGGCTGGCTGGCGCTCGGCGCCGCCGGCGCGGTGCTGGAACGCGACCGGCGGCGGCGAGCGAGCTGGCGGCGCGGTGCGGGAATCGTCGCCGCCTCCTACGGACTGAACTTCGCCGTCAAGTTGGTGGCGCACCGGCCCCGGCCGCAGCTGGCCGAGCTGCCGCCGCTGACGCCGACCGTTTCGTCGCTGTCGTTCCCGAGCGCCCACGCGACCACGTCGTTCGCGGCCGCGCGTGCCTACCGCGGGCTGGTGGCGGCTCCCGTCCTCTACGCCGCGGCGGGGCTGTTTGCCGTCAGCCGTCCGTACCTCGGCGTCCACTATCCGAGCGACGTGCTGGCCGGAGCACTGCTCGGGACCGGTGTGGCCGCGCTGTGGCCGGCGCGCGGAGGTGGCGGCCGGTGCCGATGAAGGTGGGCATCGTCGGCATGCCCAACGCCGGCAAGTCCTCGCTGTTCACGGCGCTCACCGGGGTCGCCGCCGAGGCCGCCAACTACCCGTTCACCACGATCGAGCCCAATGTGGCGATCGTGCCGGTGGCCGACGAACGGCTGGCCATCGTCGCCGACACGGTGCGGGCGTCCAAGCTCGTGCCCGACACGATCGCCTTCCATGACATCGCCGGCCTCGTCGCCGGCGCTCACCGCGGCGAAGGCCTGGGCAACCAGTTTCTGGCCAACATCCGGGAGACCGACGCGATCGTGCACGTGGTGCGGGCGCACGAGGATTCCAGCGTCGTGCACCCCGAGGGCCGGGTCGATCCGCTCGCCGATATCGACACGATCGAGACCGAGCTCGTGTACGCCGACCTGGAGCAGGCCGAGCGCCGGCTGGAGCGCGTCGCCAAGACGGCCAAGACCGGCGACCGCCGCGCCAACGTCGAGGCCGAGTGGCTGGCGCGGCTGATCGAGGCCCTGCAGCAGGGCCACCCGGCGCGCACGGTCCCGGCCCCCGCCGACGCCCCCGACGCCATGTCGATGCTGGCTCCCCTGACCGGCAAGCCGGTGCTGTTCGTGGTCAACGTCGAGGAGGGCAGCGACGAGGTCCCGGCGGCGATTGCCGCCCACGCCGCCGCGCAGGGGGCTGGGGTGGTCGCGGTTTCGGCGCGGCTGGAGGCCGAGCTCTCTGAGCTGAGCGTCGAGGATGCCGCGGCCATGCGCGACGATCTGGGGCTGGCCGAGTCCAGCCTGCAGACGGTCGTCCGGGGCGCCTTCTCGCTGCTCGAGCTGGTCACCTTCTTCACCGCCGGCGAGGACAAGCCGGCACAGTCCTGGCATCTGCGGCGCGGGCTCTCGGTCTGGCACGCGGCCGGGCTGATCCACTCAGACATCCAACGTGGATTCGTCCGCGCCGAGGTGGTCGGCTGGGAGGCGCTGCGCGACGCCGGCGGCTACGCCGGCGCGCGTGATCGCGGGACGCTGCGGCTCGAGGGCCGCGACTACCGGGTCATCGACGGCGACGTGATCACGGTCAAGTTCACGCCCTAGCCGTGGTGGACTACAGGTCCGAGAGCGAGTCGGCGTTCTCGAGCCGCTCGGCGAGCCGGTTCATGCCGTACCGGCGCGCGACGACCGCGCCCCCGTCCAGATCGGTGGGGCGATCGGGCGGCAGTTCCAGCTCTACGGGGCGCAGCGTCGCGATATCACGGAAGGCGAGCAGCTCCTGCGCGGACTCGGTCAGCACACCGGCGATCCGCGGGCGCTCCTGGTCGGCGCCCGCGATCACCCCCTCCAGCGTCCCATGGCGTTCGAGCAGTGCCGCGGCAGTCTTGGCGCCGATCCCGGGCGCGCCGGGCAGACCGTCGGACGGGTCCCCCCGCAACGCGATGAAGTCGGGGACCAGCTCTGGCGCCACGCCGTAGCGGTGCTTGACCTCGCTGGGCCCGACCTCTTCGAATCCGCTCGATTTCTGCTTGAGGTACAACACGCTGACGCCTTCGGCGGCGCACTGGTACATGTCGCGGTCGCCGGTGAGGATCAGGCCGTGTCCGCCCGCCCGCGCCTCCTGCGCGGCGAGCGCTCCCAGCAGGTCATCGGCCTCGAGCTCGGGCGAGGAGTCACAGCTCCAGCCGAATGACTCGAACACCTCGGGCGCATGCTCGAACTGCCACTGCAGCGCGTCGGGCACCGGTGGCCGCTGAGCGTGGTATCCCGGGTAGAGCTCGACGCGGTACTTCGCGGACTCGGCGCCGAAGCAGACCACGATCGCCCGCGGGCCCACATCGGCGGCGATGCGCAGAATCACGTTCACCGCTCCGAGCAGCGCGTTGACGGGATGATCGTCGAGGCCCCGGATCGAGTCGGGCAGGGCGAAGAACGAGCGATAGAGCACGAACGGGCCATCGATCGCCAGCAGCGGGCCGGACACGCCCACCAGGGTATTGGCTGAGCGAGACCGTCGGTCCTCCACCTCATCACTCGAGGCCGAGGGGATGGACCGACGCAGCGACCGGTTGAGATAGGGTGCGCGAGTGACCGAGCGCAAGGCTTCAGACGTGTTCGTGGAATGCCTCGAGGCCGAGGGCGTGAAGTATGTGTTCGGCATCCCGGGGGAGGAAACGCTCGACCTGAACGAGTCGCTGGCCGATTCGTCGGTTCAGTTCGTGCCCGTCCGCCACGAGCAGGGCGGCGCCTACATGGCCGATGCCTACGGCCGGCTGACGGGTCGCGCCGGGGTGTGCCTGGGGACGCTGGGGCCGGGCGCGCTGAACCTCGTGACCGCGGTCGCGGACGCGTTCCTGGATCGAGCGCCGCTGGTGGCGCTGACCGGCCAGTCCGACCTCGAGCGGATGCACAAGGAGTCACACCAGTACATCGACCTGATCGGGGTCCTGCGCCCGGTGGTGAAGTGGAACGCGCGGGTTTCGAGCCCGGAGATCGTGCCGGAGGTGGTGCGTAAGGCGTTCAAGGTGGCCGAATCCGAGAAACCGGGTTCGACCCACCTGGAGCTCCCCGAGGACGTCATGTCCCTCCCCCTGGACGCCGCGCCGCTGCCCGGACACGCCCCGGTGCGTCCCGAGCCGGGGATGCGAGAGCTCCAGCGCGCCACCGAGATCATCATGGCCGCTGAGAACCCGATCATCCTGGCCGGCAACGGCGCCATCCGCACCCACGCCAGCCGGGCGCTGCGCGCGTTCGTCCACACCACGGGGATCCCGGTGGCCGAGACGTTCATGGCCAAGGGGTTGCTCGACTACGAGGACCCGCATGCGCTCGGCACCGTCGGGTTGCAGTCACGCGACTATGCGATGGCGGGGTTCGAGGACGCCGACGTGGTGATCGCGGTCGGCTACGACCTCGTCGAGCATGCCCCCCAGCACTGGAACCCGCATTCGGACAAGCGAATCGTGATGATCGACACCGTCGCGGCCGAGATCGACGAGTTCTTCATTCCCGAGGTGGAGCTGATCGGCGACATCCCGCATGTGCTGGCGCGGCTCGCGGCGGGGTGCAGCCGCCAGACCGCGCCCGCGGCCCCCGGTTCGGATCGGCTTCGCCACCTGGTCCTCGGCGCGCTGACCGAGGCCCGCGACGACAACCACTTTCCGATGCGCCCGCCCCGCGTCCTGTGCGACATCCGTGACGCGCTGAGCCCGAGCGACCTGCTCGTGTCGGACGTGGGGCTGCACAAGCTCTGGATCGGGCGGATGTTCCCCGCCCACGAGCCGGGCACGGTGCTGATCGCCAACGGTCTCGCCGGCATGGGCTTCGCCCTTCCGACGGCGATCGCGGCAAAGCTCGTGGATCCGAACCGGAACGTCGTCACCGTGAGCGGCGACGGGGGCTTCTTGATGAACTGCCAGGAGCTGGAGACGGCGGTCCGCCTGGGAACGGCGGTCGTGAACGTGGTCTGGGAGAACGGCCAGTTCGGCTCGATCGCGTGGAAGCAGGACAAGAAGTTCGGGCGTCATTTCGATGTCGGGTTCGGCAATCCTGACTTCGTCAAACTCGCGGAGGCGTTCGGGATGCCGGCCTGGCGTTGCGCCAGCGCCGACGAGTTCGCGCAGCGCTTCGTCGCCGCGCTCGCGCTCGACGTGCCCTCCCTGATCGTCGTCCCGATCGACTACTCGGTCGACGTCGCGATCTCCCGTGAGCTGGGCGCCGAGACGGTCGCCACCTGAGAGTTCGTTTGCGCGTGGCGGTACCTGACGCTGGCCCGTGCGGCGGCGGCAGCGGCAGATCGCTAGAGGCTGCCCCGCGCCATCTTGCGCAGGTCCATCGCCTTTTCGTAAGTCTCCTCGTCGACGCCCTTCTCGTAGGCGACCTCGCGCAGCATGCGGCCCGAGCGGGCGGCCTCCTGCACGATCTCGGTCGCCCGGTCGTAGCCGATGTACGGGTTCAGTGCGGTCGCCGCGGCCAGCGTCGCCTCGGCTGAGCGGAGACAGCCGTCCTCGTTGGGCCGGATGCCATCGATGCACTTCTCGGCGAAGATCCGCGAGCTCGCCGCCAGCAGCCGGATCGATTCGAGCAGGTTGCGTGCGATCAGCGGCACCCGGACATTGAGCTCGAAGTTGCCCTCGAGACCGCCGATGGTCACCGCGGTGTCGTTGCCGATCACCTGCGCGGCGACCTGGAGCACGACCTCGGGGATCACCGGGTTGACCTTGCCGGGCATGATCGATGAGCCCTTCTGGAGCTCGGGGAGGAGCAATTCGCCGAACCCGGCGCGCGGCCCTGAGCCCATCAGCGCCAGATCGTTGGCGATCTTGGTCAGCGAGACCGCGGTCACCTTCAGCGCGCCTGACAGCTCGACCAGCGCGTCCCGGTTGCCCTGCGCCTCGAACGGGTCCTCGGGAGCTCGGATCTCAAGTCCGGTCGCCTCGGTCAGCCGCGCTCGCACCCGCGCGGCGAACTCGCGGTGGGTGTTCAGCCCGGTGCCGGTGGCGGTGCCGCCGAGGGGGATCTGTGCCACCTGGGGCAGCGCGCCGCGGATCCGCCGGGCCGCGAGCCGCATCTGCGCCGCGTAGCCGGAGAACTCCTGGCCGAGCGTCACCGGCACTGCGTCCATGAGATGCGTGCGCCCGGCCTTGACGATGTCCTGGAACTCGACGGCCTTGGTCTGGAAGGCCGCCTCGAGCTGCTCAAGCGCAGGCAGGAGGTCGTTGGTGCACTCGTCCAGCGCGGCCAGATGGACCGCCGACGGGAACACGTCGTTGGAGGACTGGCCCATGTTGACGTGATCGTTGGCGTGGGCTCCGTCGCCCGCGAGGTTGGCGATCACCTCGTTGGCGTTCATGTTGGTCGACGTCCCCGATCCGGTCTGGAAGACGTCGATCGGAAACTGGTCGTCGAACTCCCCGGCGGCCACTCGGTCGGCGGCGACGGCGATTCGCTCGGCGACGTCCTCCTCGAGCAGGTCGAGCTCGCCGTTGACGCGAGCGGCAGCGCCCTTGATGCGCCCCAGCCAGCGGAGCACCGGGACCGGTACCGTCTCGCCGGACACTGGGAAGTTGCCAACCGCCTTGGTGGTCTCACCGCCCCAGAGCTGCTCGTTCTCCTGCACGCCCATGGTCGTCCTTTCACGTCGCTGGTTCGGCTTTGAACGCTACTCGACCGGCGCGATCAGCCGCAGAACGCGATCAGCTCCCGAGCGACCGCCACCGGGTCGTCGTAGGCGATCAGAAACCCGGTCCCGGGGAGGGTGCGCAGTTGCCCGTCAGGGATCAGATCGAGCGCCTCCCGTGCCGCCATCGGCGGATGGGCGGCGTCCTCGTCGGCCCACAACAGCAGCACCGGCATCTCCATGCGCGGATAGGCGTCGAGCAGCTGCCGCTGGGCGTCGACCGGCCAGCGCCGCGCGAACTTGGCCCACGAGCGGGCGCGGTTGCCGTTGCCACCCACGTCGGCGAAGGCGTGTCGCACGAGGTCGCGCGCCGCCTGGTTGCTCTGCACCGAGAGGCGCTCGCCGAAGGAGGGACGGAACATCAGCTTGGCGCCGTGCGCGAGGATGCGATCCAGACCCGGCAGCGCAGCGACGCGGCAGGCCGCCCGCCAGG
Organism: uncultured Solirubrobacterales bacterium; assembly: GCA_963792735.1. Classification (GTDB taxonomy): domain Bacteria; phylum Actinomycetota; class Thermoleophilia; order Solirubrobacterales; family Solirubrobacteraceae; genus Palsa-465. The sequence continues at coordinate 64,899 of CAWBXK010000005.1, forward strand.
CGGCGCGGCGGGCGCCGAACTCGTCTCGGCGATGCAGCCGGCTGGGCATCAGCACGAGCCGGGACGGTTCCAGCCGCCCGGTGCTCACGGCCAGCATGGCGATCTCGGCACCGACATCGTGACCCGCCACGATGCAGCGCGGACCGCCCACCTCACGGCAGAATCCGGAGATGACCTCGGCCAACCAGTCGGGGGTGTAGGGATGGCGGGGACGGTCCTCGGAGTCGCCGTGAAGCGGGAGATCCGGGAGGACGACCCGAAATCGCTCCGACAGAGGCGCGACGATCGGCTCCCACTCGCGGTGTGAGAGTCCCAGCGAATGAAGCAGCACGAGCGCCGTCCCGGTGCCGGTCTCCCGATAGGCGACGCGTGCGCCGTCGTGATGGTGGTAGAGGCGCAGTCGCATCTAAAGGCGAATCGTCGCACTCCAACGCGGCGGGATCGATTCCAGCCACCTCATGCCGTGTCCGGTCGGGCGGCGGCAGCGCACCTCGTGCGTGTCCCGTTGGGCCGCGGCGCGAGCATCGGATCCGTCCACGATTGTCTAGGTTTCTGCATTATGGGACTGCGCTAAGGGTGAGCTTGGCCGCAAAGGTTGTGCAATAGCTGCACTCAGTTGATCAAGTCTCCGCAAAGGCGAGTGAAATGGACCTATGAAGCGAATCAGCAGCATTCCGCTCGGTCTCTCCACATCGCAGGCCGCCCAGGCGCTCGGAGTCTCCCTCGGGACGATCCGGCGCTGGTCGGATATGGGCTACCTGCACTCCTACCGGACGCCGGGAGGTCAACGTCGCTTCAGTCAGGCGCAGATCGATCAGTTCGTTGGTTCGCTGGAGCAGCAGCCCGCCGACCCGGCGGCCGACCGCAAGGCCGGCTAGCGGCCGCGCGGGCTCAGCCGCCCGCGCCCGCCTCCTTGATTCGCCGCTCCATGTCGAGCTCGACGTCGAAGTCCGCCATGTCGGCATGGCGATAATCGACGCCCTCGCCGGTGAGTAGTCCGGCCAGCACCTCGACATACCGTGCGTCGACTTGAGATCCGGCTACCCGGCGCAGCTCCGTCAGCGCCTCGAACGAGCTCATCCGCGTCCGGTAGGTGTCGCTGGCGGTCAGCGTGTCATACACCTCGGCCACCGAGATGATCTTGGCGATCTGCGGGATCTCGTCCTCACCCAGCGCGTGCGGGTAGCCGCGTCCGTCAATGCGCTCGTGGTGGGCGAGGACGATCTCGGCGACGGGTCCGTACATGCCCAGGTCGCGCAGCATGTCGGCCCCCAGCTCGGGATGGCGCTGAATCGCCGTCCAATCCTCCTCGGTGAGCGTCCGGCCCCGCTCGGCGACCCGATCCGACAGCGCGAAATGCCCGATGTCGTGAAGTAGCCCGGCGGTGTGCGCGAGCTCGCACTCGTCAGGGGTCATCCCAACTGCCCTGGCGATGTCCCGGGCGAACCGAGCGACGGCGGCGGCGTGGCGAGCGGCGCGTTGATCACGGATGTCCAGCGAGCGCATCAGGCCGGCGAGCACGCCCCAGGAGAGCGCGACGTATTGCTGCGAGCGCAAGCGCGCGCGTTCCACGAGTTGCACCATGTACGACAGCGTGAAGATGGCGGTCAACGCGAATGCGATTCCGGCCGTCCCGAGTTGCAGATAGATCCCGGCGCCGGTTGCCGCCAGCGCGAGGCTGACGAGCAGACTCGGCAGGTAAGCGAGCAGGGTTGCGACGTGCAGGAGTCGCTCACCGTTGATGACCTGGCTGTAGCCCGCGACGATCAGGAAGTTGAGTGATACGTAGACGACACTCGCCAGCCCGACGAGCAGGTAGAAGCTCAAGCTCCGACTTGGTCCGTCGGAGAGAGCGAGCACGAGATTGGCGGCGGCGAGGGCCGGGACCATCTCGGCCAGCAGATTGCTGGCAAGTGGATAGAGCCGGGTCTTCGTGCGGATCGACGCCGACAGCTCCGCGAGGACGCCCGCCACACATGCCGATAGAGGTCCGAGTAAGGACGCCGCGAGGATGACGACGATCGTCGATGCCGAGATCGAGATCGCGACTCGACCGATCCGGTCGACGACCATGAGCCCGGCCGCGATCGCCGCTATGAACAGCACAACGCTGAGCGGGTCGTGCCCGGCTCGGTCGACACCGGCTTGGAGCACAGCGATTACGATGCAGACGATCAGTCCGCAAACGAGCAGAACCGTAGCGACGCGATGCCGCCGCAACTCCACGCTCGCAAGGCGAGCCATAGCGCTACGTTAGCGCCAAATTCAGGAGCTGCTCGATGTTGACAAACAGTCAGCTATTACGAAAACCCATTGCTCCACCTCCTCATCAGTGGCAGGATTCACAGACGATTCGCCTAAAGGACCGGGGTTTGGGTCTCGGGGGGCCAGATTCCTAGTGGCTTCGCACCGATTTCTGGTCGCTTTAGGGCGTAAACTTGTGCAATTTTAGGCATGCGTGGCTGATTTGGCAACGTTACGCGTGACCTTTTTGAACGAATGCGCTATCTGAAGACCAGCGAAGCCGCCGCGTTGCTGAACGTGAGCCCCAATACGCTGCGCGCTTGGGAGCGCCGATTCGGGTTCCCCAAGCCCCAGCGCTCGCCGGGAAGGCACCGTCTTTTCACTCACGGCGAGATCGCCGCACTGCGTGACGCGCTACAGGAGGGGCTATCGATCTCGTCGGCCGTTTCCCGCGCGCGCGAAGGCCTCGCCGCCGACGCCAACTCGCTGGTGGGAGCGCTGGTCTCCTACGAGCGCGAGCGCGCCGACCACGCAATCGAAGCCGCGCTGGCCCTGCGCTCGGTCGAGCGCTCGGTCGAGGAGGTACTGCTGCCGACGCTGGAGGAGGTCACGCGCCGCTTCGGTGCCGAGTCCGCGGCGTGGGCGTTCGCCGCGCACTGGGCCGCTGATTGGCTGCGGCGGGCGGCCCGCCTGGCCCCGCCGCCGGTGCGGCCGATGTCGATCGTCGTCGGGGACGCGGCTCGCGACGAGCTTGACTCCGACACCCCGTACATCCGGGCCTTGGAGCTGTTCTGTTCGCGCGCTGGCGTCAACGTCCTGAGCCTGTCGGCGAGAGGGGTCGCGGGGATCGGCGACGCGGTGGCGATCCACCGCCCGGACCTGGTCGTCGTCGCTGGCTCGCACCTGGACGACGACGCCGTCGCGCGATGGGCGTACGCGATCCGGCTGGCGGCCGGGCCGATGCCGGTCGCCGTGTACCGTCGCGGCGGGCAACGGGCACGCATGCGGACCACCGGAACCAGGGTCCTGCCCGCCGGGGCCCGGGAGGCACAGCGCCGGATCGTCGATCTGATCGAGAGCGAGCGCCGGATCGCGATCCCGATCCCGGGGCAGCCCGCGATCGTGCCGCACACCGCCAGCCTCTGACTCGCCCCCGCTAGCCTCTGAATCGAGCCTCGGGGCTACGACGCCGGCGCCACGATTCCTCCCGGCTGCACGCGGGAGGCCAAACTGCAGGCGGGGTTGCGCGGCTTGTGCATCTCTGCCGATACCGCGATAACTCTCCGGGTGAACGGAATCCGGACCAATGCGGCTGCGGTCATGCTGGGGATCAGCCCGAACACGCTGCGAAGCTGGGAGCGACGGTACGACTTCCCGCAGCCGCTGCGCTCGGCGGGCGGCCATCGCCAGTACTCGCTGTCGGAGATCGAGTCGCTGCGGATGACGCTGGCCGAGACCCACAACGTGTCCTCGGCGATCTCCCTCGCCCGCGAGCGCGGCGAGGGGCCCTCCACCTGCGCGCGCCTGGTGGCCGCATTCGCCGCGTTCGATGAGGACCTCGCCAACCGCCTGCTGGAGGAGAGCCTGGGACTGCGCTCGGTGGAGCGCACCGTCCAGGAACTCCTGCTCGAAGCGGTCAAGGCGCACCACGAACCGGATTGCACCACCGCGGAGTACGTGTTCGGCTGGCGCCACGCCACGGGTTGGCTGTCGGCTCAGCGCCGGCTCGCGCCGAGCGCGACGCGACCCCAGGGCGTGATGATCTTCGATGCCTCGGCCCCCTGTGACCTCGACGCTGTTCACGCCCAGGCGCTCGAGCTGGTGCTGCGCCGAGCGGGCCTGCGCACCCTCTCGCTGACCCCGGCGATCGAGCTCACGCGCCTGGGACGGGCGCTCCGGGCGCTTGACCCCAAGGCGATCGTGCTGACCGGCCAGCGGGTTTCACTGGACTCGATCGGCCGGCTGGTGTACGCAGTCCGGTCGGTGGTCCGCGAAGTCACGGTGTTCGATTACCGCGGCGCGGTCCCCGACACCGGCGCCAGCACCGTGTACCGGCTGGGCGACTCGCCCGTCGCCGCCCGCGACGCCCTGCTCGGCAAGCTGGACCAGGCTCACGCCGCCGGGATCCAGGCTCACGCCGCTGGGATCCAGGTCCGCGCCGCCGTCCCCCTGGCCGCGCCGCAGGCAGCTCGCCCCAGCGCCTAGACCGCCGGGCCGCCACGCGAGCAAGCGCTTCGTGGCGACGTGTTCTGCGCCCAATCGGCGTGGTTTGGAGCGGTGTGTCGGGATCGGCCCACCCTCCGCGCCGCACACGGCAAGCCCTCCGCCGGGAGCCTGATTGGGCGCGGAAATGTCCGTCCCCGCGCGGGTGGGGGCGCGGCGCGCGACCTACAATCGTGCGCCCATGGCTTCCCCGCACCGTCCCGTAGATCCTCGCGCCTCGTTTCCGCAGCTCGAGCAGCTGGTACTTGACCGCTGGCGCGAGCGGGAGGTGTTCGCCGAATCGCTCCGGCGCCGGGCGGGCGCGCCCGAATGGGGCTTCTACGAAGGTCCGCCCACGGCGAACGGACCGCCCGGAACGCACCACGTGCTCTCACGCGTGTTCAAGGACATCTTCCCGCGCTACCGGACGATGTGCGGTTACTACGTCGAGCGCAAGGGCGGCTGGGACTGCCACGGCTTGCCGGTCGAGCTGGCCGTCGAAGCCGAGATGGGGATGAAGTCCAAGGCGGACATCGAGCGCTTCGGGATCGCGGAGTTCAACGCGCGCTGCCGCGAGTCCGTGCTCAGCCATGTCCAGGACTGGAACCGGCTGACCGAGCGGATCGGCTTCTGGATCGATCTCGACGATGCCTACCGCACGCTTGACGCCGACTACATCGAGTCGGTCTGGTGGGCGCTGAAGACGATCCATGAGAAGGGGCTGCTCTACCAGAAGCTCAAGGTGGTCCCGTACTGCCCGCGGGATGAGACCACGCTGTCCAGCCACGAGCTCGGGCAGCCCGGCGTCTACCGAGACGTGATCGATCCGTCGGTCTACGTGCGCTTCCCGGTCATCGATGCCCGCGGGCCCGTCGAGGCGGGAGACGAGCTGCTGGTGTGGACGACGACGCCCTGGACGCTGGTGTCCAACGCGGCCGTCGCGATCAACCCCGAGCTCGGCTACGTTCGCGCTCGCAGCGACGGCGGTCCGGTGCAGATCGTGGCGGAAGGGCTGGTGGAGCGGGTGCTCGGGGATCAGGCCGAGGTGCTGCAGACCTTCACCGGGCGCGAGCTGGTCGGCACGCGCTACGAGGCGCCGTTCTCCTACATCCCCGCCGAGGCCTACGGCCCCAAGGGCCATACGGTCCTGGCCGCCGACTTCGTCACCGCGCAGGACGGCACCGGACTGGTTCACACGGCGATCGCGTTCGGTGAGGACGACTTCCGCCTGGGCGAGCGCGAGGGGCTTACGGTCGTCAACCCCGTGCGGCTCGACGGCACCTACGACGAGCGCATCGGACCGTACGCCGGCCGCAAGGTCAAGGATGCCGATCCCGACCTGATCGAGGATCTGCGCAGCCGTGACCGTCTCCTGCGCGCGGAGTCGTTTGAGCACGCCTACCCCCACTGCTGGCGTTGCGGGACGCCGCTGCTGTACTACGCCAAGCCGTCCTGGTACATCGCCACGAGCCAGATCAAGGATCGCCTGCTCGCCTCCAACGAGACGGTCAGCTGGCATCCCGAGCACGTCAAGCACGGGCGCTTCGGCAACTGGCTGGAGAACAACGTCGACTGGGCGCTGTCCCGGGAGCGGTACTGGGGCACTCCGCTGCCGGTGTGGCAATGCGACCACGGCTGTACGCGCGTGATCGGCTCGTTCGCCGAGCTGTACGAGCTCTCGGGGGTCCAACTCGAGGACCCGCACCGCCCGTTCGTCGACGAGGTCACCTTCCCGTGCGAGAACTGCGGCGGGGACATGCGCCGCGTGCCGGAGGTGATCGACGTCTGGTTTGACTCGGGCTCGATGCCTTTCGCGCAGTTTCACGCCCCCCATTCCGGAACCGAGCACTTCCAGCAGCGCTTCCCGGCCGATTTCGTCTGCGAGGCGCTCGACCAGACGCGCGGCTGGTTCTACTCACTGCTGGCCATCTCGACCCTGTTGTTCGACCGTTCGTCGTATCGCAACGTGGTCTGTCTGGGGCTGATCCTGGACGAGCAGGGGCGCAAGATGTCAAAGTCGCTGGGTAACACGGTCGAGCCCTGGGAGCTGATCGACCGCTACGGCGCCGACGCGCTGCGGTGGTACTTCTTCACGTCCAAGCTGCCATGGGACGGCTACCGCTTCTCGCTGGACACGATCGGCGAAGCGGTCCGGCAGTTTCTGCTGCAGCTGTGGAACACCTATGGCTTCTACGTCCTCTACGCCAACGCCAACGGCGTGCAACGCGATGTCCCCCCCACCGCCGCGACGGATCTGGACCGGTGGGTGCTCTCGCGGCTGCAGGAGACGATCGCGGTCGTGCGCGAACGACTTGACGAGTTCGACGCCACCTCCGCCGGCCGGGCGATCCAGACGTTCGTCGACGAGCTCTCCAACTGGTACGTGCGCCGCTCCCGACGGCGATTCTGGGAGGGGGATCCGGCCGCCTTCGCGACGTTGCGAGAGTGCCTGGTCACAGTCGCCAAGCTGCTGGCCCCGTTCACTCCGTTCATCGCCGACGAGATCTACGACAACCTCGACGGCGCCGAGCCGAGCGTGCATCTGTGCGACTTCCCGGTCGCCGGCGAGGGCGACCGGGAGCTGGAGGAGGCGATGACGGTGGCGCGTGAGACGGTGCGGCTCGGCCTCGCCGCGCGCGGTCAAGCCAAGATCAAGGTCCGCCAGCCGCTGCGCGCCGCGGTGGTGGTCGCCACCGGCCGCGAACGCGAGGCGATCGAGCGCCTCGCCGACATGGTCCGCGACGAGCTCAACGTCCACGAGGTGCGGTTCGTGTCCGAAGCCGACGAGCTGGGGCGGACCGAGGTCAAACCGAACTACCGGATCCTCGGTCCCCGGTTCGGCAAGCAGATGCCGTTGGTCGCGGCGGCGATCGCGAGTCTCGATCCCGCGCATGTGGTCGAGGCCCTGCGCGACGGCCAGCCCGTGGGCATCTCGGTGGCGGGCAACGACCACGAGCTCACGGCCGAGGACCTGCTGATCAACATGATGCCGCTGCAGGGCTATCAGGTTGAGCGAGAAGGCTCACACGCGGTCGCGCTCGAGCTGGAGATCGACGCCGAGCTGCGTTGCGAGGGTTGGGCCCGCGACATCGTCCGCGCGGTCCAGATGGCCCGCCAGGACGCCGGTCTGCAGGTCAGCGATCGGATCCGGCTCACACTCGACGGCGACCACGGTCTGCTCGCGGCGGCGCGCGCTCACCAGGCCTACCTGGCCGGGGAGACGCTCGCGACGCAGGTCGGTTACGAGCCGATGGACGGCGAGGCCACCGCGGTCACGATCGACGGCCGGACGCTCAAGCTCGCCGTCGCGCGGGCGTAGCGGCGAGGCTAAGCCAGCGCCGGCTCGAGCTCGGACTCGATCTTGCCCTTCGGGTAGGCGCCGATCACCGTCTTCTTGACCTCGCCGTGACGGAACAGCATCAGCGTCGGGATCGACATGACGTTGAACTTGACCGCGGTCTCCTGGTTCTCGTCGATGTTGAGCTTGACGACCTTCAGCGCCTCGCCACGCTCGGTGGCGATCTCCTCGACGACGGGGGAGACGCGACGGCACGGCCCGCACCAGGGCGCCCAGAAATCGACGAGCACCGGGACTTCTGACTCGAGGACCTCGGACTGGAAGTTGTTATCGGTTACGTCGCTGACCGGGCCTGACATTTCGTTCTCCTTCTCGGGTTACTTCAGAAAGTATAGCGCCGCGCCGCAATAGCCTACTGAGGATGGCCGAACCAACCAATCGGGAGATCGCGCTGGCCCTGGACGAGCTCGGAGATCTGTACGAGCTCGACGGCGCGGTGATCCATCGCATCGTTGCGTACCGCAACGCCGCCAAGGCGATACGGGACGCGCCGGTGTCGGTCACGGCGCTGGCCCGCCAGGGCCGCGCGACCGAGCTGGCCGGGATCGGCTCGATCATCCAGGAGAAGGTACTGGCGCTCGCTGACGACGGCGTGATCCCAGCGGCGGCCAAGCTGCGGGCCAAGTTCCCACCCGGTCTGCTCGAGATCACGCGGCTTCCCGGCCTCGGGCCCAAGCGCGCGCGGCGGCTCTACGACGAGCTGTCGATCGATTCGCTGGCGGCGCTACGGGCGGCCGCCGAAGGTCAGCAGATCAGGACCCTGAAGGGCTTTGGGCCCAAGGCGGAGCAGAGCCTGCTGGCCGCCGCGCTGGCCGCGGAAGCGGCAAAGGCCGACGGCGAGAACGCGAGCGGATCCGGGCGCATGGTGCTCAACCGCGCGCTCGCCGTCGGAGAGCAGCTGGTGAGCACGCTGCGCGCCGATCCCGCCTCCGAGCGGGTGGAGCTGGCCGGCTCGGCGCGGCGGATGACCGACAGCGTGAAGGATCTCGACGTGATCGCCACCGCGCACGATCCGCTGGCGCTGGCGCAGGCCGCGGCGGCGCTCGAGCTGGTGGAGGCGGCGCAGACGCCCGGCGAGTCCGGCGTGCGCCTGCGCACCCACACCGGGCTGAAGGTGGACCTGCGGATCGTCGCCCCCGATCAGTTCGGAAATCTGATGCAGCACTTCACCGGCTCAAAGGAGCACAACATGGCGCTGCGAGACGCGGCCGTCCGCAAGGGCCTGCACGTGTCCGAGTACGGAGTCCTCGATGACGCCACCGCACAGACGCACCGCTGCGAGCGCGAGGAGGAGGTCTACGCGCTGCTCGGCCTGGAGTACATCCCGCCGGAGCTGCGCGAGAATCGAGGCGAGCTCGAGGCGGCCGCGACCGGAGCGCTGCCGCGCCTGATCGAGGCCGGCAACCTGCGGGGCGACCTGCACTGCCATACCACGGCGTCGGACGGCACAGCGTCGATCGAGGAGATGGCGCTGGCGGCCCGCGACGCGGGGTATGAGTACCTCGCCATAACCGATCACTCGGCGAGTTTCGGTTTCGGTGACGAGGTCTCACCCGAACGTCTGGGCGAGCAGATAGAACGGATCCGGTCGCTGTCGGGATCCGAGGCAGTGGGCGGGATGCAGCTGCTAGCCGGCTCGGAGGTCAACATCCTGCCCGACGGGACGCTCGACTACGCCGACGAGCTGCTGGCCGAGCTGGACTGGGTCGTCGCCTCGGTGCACTCGTCGTTCGCGATGGACAGCGACGCCATGACCGAGCGGATCGTGCGAGCGATCTCCAACCCCTACGTCGACGTGATCGGACATCTGTCGGGTCGCAAGATCGAGCGGCGGGCACCGTATGCGTTTGACTTCGAGCGCGTCCTGCAAGCGGCGGCGGCGGCCGGCACGATGCTCGAGATCAACTCCAGTCCGGACCGGCGTGACATGGACGATGTGCATGCCCGGGCCGCGGCGGCAGCGGGCATTCCGATCGTGATCAACTGCGACGCCCACCGGGTCGGCGGCTTTGAGGTGGCGCGGTACGGGATCGCCACGGCACGGCGCGCGTGGCTCGGCGCGGACGCGGTGGTCAATACGCGGCCGTGGTCGCAGCTGGCCAGGTTGCGTCCCCGCAGCCGGAAACCGAGCTGAGACACGGCTACCGGCTGCGCGACCGCCCCGGCCGGTGCTGAAGGGGAGCGCTGGGCGCAGTCGCGGCCGGGCGTCGAGGCGGCGCCGCCACCGGCTCTCCTCCGGACCCCCCGCCGCCCGACGGCCGGCCCCCGAACCCCGGCCACTGACGCTGGATCGCCACGAACCAGGCCAGCCCCAGCAGGCACAGGACCAGCGCGACGAAGAAGTTCAGGCGCAGCCCCAGGATGTGATTGGAGTAGTCGATCCGAAGCGTCTCCTCGAAGATGCGAAAGCCCGAGTAGCCCGCGACGTACAGGGCGAACACCCCCGGCGGCCTCACCCGGCGCGTCTGGGCCAGCCAGATCAGAACGCCGGCCAGCGCCAGGTTCCAGATGATCTCGTAGAGGAAGGTGGGCTGAAAGGTCGTGTAGTGCAGGTAGCCGGCCGGGCGATGGGCGGGACTGATATCCAGCCCCCAGGGCAGCGTGGTCGGCTTGCCGAACAGCTCCTGGTTGAAGTAGTTGCCGATCCGGCCGATCGCCTGCGCGACCAGCAGCCCCGGCGCGGCGATGTCCATGAAGCGGCGGATCTGATCCCGGGGCAGGCGCCGGTACAGGACCCATAGCCCCGCCGCGGCCCCCCCGGCGATCCCGCCCCAGATCCCCAGGCCGCCCTGCCAGATCGCGAACACCCCCCACCAGTGATCGGGCACCTGGCTGGGAGTGGTGATGACGAAGTAGATCCGGCCGCCGATCAGCCCGGCGGGAAAGCCCCACATCGCCACTTCGTAGACGAGATCGGGATCGCCGCCGTCGCGCCGCCAGCCCCAGCGCGAGATCAGGATCGCCGCCGCCACCGCCAGCACGTACATGATCCCGTAGGCGTGAAAGAACAGCGGGCCGACGCTGAAGCCGTTCTGCGCCGGGCTGGGGATGGACGCCAGGGAGCTCACCGTCTCCATCCTGCCAGCAAGCTAGGCCCGCGGGCGGGCCGACCGCCCGACGGGGGTGCCGTTGAGCTCGAGCAGGTTGGAGCGAAACCCGGGCGTGCGGACCAGCCGGATCGGCCGCAGCGGCGAGGTCTTCTCGACATAGAAGCGCGCGCCGTCGCGCTCCTCGATCGCCGTCACCGCCGAGGCCTGATGGCGCCAGGCCAGCGACCAGATCACCGCGAAGCCGGCCGCGATGGCCGGCACCTGCGGCAGCACGAAGCCGAGTGCGCCGGCCGCGAGCGTCGACAGCAGCAGCGGCCAGAGCCGGTTCATGACCGTGCGGGACGGTTCCACCTCTGGCAGCGAGGCCTGCGTCCGGGCACTGGCGAGCAGTGAGGCGATCGGCGGCGAGGTGTCTCCGCGGCGCCCGAGCCACAGTCCGATCAGCCCGGCCACCACCCACCAGCCGGCGGCGACCGGCACCACGAGGTCATCGCTGGCGCCGGCAGCCCCGGCCAGCGTTACCGCTGCCAGCACGCTGGCCGCGGCGGCGCTGATCAGGACGGTGGTGCGCAGAAAGTCGGCGAAGCGCACGGGTGCTCACTCGGCGGTCAGGAGCGCCAGCAGCTCCCGCACGCCGTCGGGCCCGTCGACGAGCACGTCGGCCTCGCCGGCGATCGACGACGGACCCTCTTCGGAGCGCACACCGACGCGGATGGCGCGGGCCAGGCGGCCCTCCTGCACGAGCTCGGTCAGCGCGCGGAAGGCGTCGAGGTCGGTGGTGTCGTCGCCGACGTACATGGCCGAATCGATCTCGTCCCCGGCTTCGGTCAGCAGTCGCCTGATCCCTGCGCCCTTGTCAATCTTGATCGGCGGACGGACCTCGAGCACCTTGCGGCCCCAATGAGTCCTCAGCCCGGCCGCCTGGGCGCGCTCCGCGATCGCGTCGATGGCGGCCCGAGCCGCCTCCTCGTCCGGAGCCCCCCGCCAGTGGAAGGCGACGATCGCCCCCTTGTCCTCGAGCCGGACGCGGCGCTTGCGCGCATCGGCGGTATCGGCCTCGCGGCCGAACTCGTGGATTCGGCGCACCCAGTCCTCCACCCCGGGGTCGAGCACCGCCTCGGTCCATCCGGCGCGCAGCAGCTCCACCCCGTGCGATCCGAGGTAGGAGATCGTTCCGATCGAGACCATCGCCCGCGCCTCTGACGCCCGGCGGCCGCTCACGCAGGCGACGAGCCCGTAGCTGCGGGCGACCCCGATCAGGAGCTGGCGCGTCGTCTCGGGGACGTGCGCGTCGGAGGCATGCTCGACGATCGGCGACAGGGTGCCGTCGATGTCCAGCATGATCGCGGCGCGTCCGGGGTTCGCTCGGAGAGGCGCGAGCGCCTCTGAAAGCAGCGCTGACGTCACGGCCCTAGTATGCCCGCTCGCGCGCGCCGGTCGCACCCTCGCGGCCCCTTTGACAGCTACCATTCATCGCGCCGATGGGTGAGCCAATGCAAGGCGAGGGGTACGCCCTCTCGAGCCTCGACGAGATGGGCGACGGCCCCGGCTTCCGAAAGGTGCGCCGGGAGCTCGGCGTGACGGCCTTCGGGATCAACGCGCTGGTCATCCCGCCCGGCTACGCGAGCGGGGTTCACTACCACGACGAGCAGGAAGAGACCTACTTCGTGCACCAGGGCTCGGTCGAGTTTCGCTTCGGGGATGGCACCGCGCACGTGGTCGGTCCGGGCGGGATTCTGCGCGTCGACGCCGCCACCCATCGCGGGATGCGCAACGTCGGGGACACCGACGCCGTCCTGCTGGTCGTCGGCGGCAAGGACGGCTACGTGGGCCGGGACGGGCAGGCGGTCGGAGACGACCCGCGCGGCGGCCCGGCCGAAGGCTAGTGCCGATCCGTACGACGAGCGTGGCGCACGCGTTTGCACTGACGCTGCCTAGAGACAAGACGCTTTAAGCTCGGACCATGCTCCGTCGCAGCCATCGGGCCGTATTCGGCTGCGCCAGGCCGGTGATCGTCGTGCTCCTGGGATTGGGACTGGCCCTCCCCGGCTCGGCGCTGGCGGCCAAGCTGGCCGGCGGCGGCCGCCAGGCGTCGATCGCGCGGGCCTTCTCCGCCAGCCCGGCGCACCGGGGTCAGGTGATCGTCTCGATCCGGCTCTCGAGCGTCGCCGCCAACTGGGCGGTGGTGAAGTCGGTCCGGCCCGGGCGCGGCCGTGGGGGCAGGCTCACGCTGCTGAGCACCTACATGCACCCGGCCGCAGGCGGCGAGCGAGCGGGGTCTCCGCCGGCGGCGGTCCGTGCCGATCTCGGCCGGCATTTCAGGGTGGCCGTGGTGTACACGGGCTCGGGGAGCGAGACCGTCGCCTACCAGCAGTACTACCGGAGCGTCTGCGCCGGCGCGGGCGGGTTCGTCGATCAGGAGAGCGTGTCGGTGAACCCGATGTCCTGGCGCGTGCGGTACGTGGTGGATCTCGACAACGTGCTCGCGGCGGTCCACAGCGCCCAGGGCGCCGCGTTCGTGCCGAGTATCGCGCTCGACGGTCGCGCGTCGCAACTCAGCGCGGTCGAGTCGATCACGCGCCAATCGGACGACGCCGGCTGCAACTCCCCGCCCACGACCTACCGGTGCACGGTCAGATTTCACCTCTCGAGCGCACAGCTCGGCGGGGCCCTATCGCTCCTGCCTGACGACGGCACCGAGATCGGCGTTCCGTTCAGCATCTCGGCCGGCACGCCCTGCGATCGCGACCGACTCCCCCTGGGCGCACCCTTGTGGGAGAGCGGCGGCACCACGGCGCTGATCGGCCGGCTCGGACTCGGCGGCGGGATCTTGCCCGGAAATCCCTACGCGCCGATTTCCGTCTCCTGGCCGAGCAGTTCGGCCTTGTTCCAGCAGGGTTTCATCGCCAGTCCGTGCCAGGGCGATGCCGTCGCATGCACCGATTCCTTCCAGTGGCGAGGCAAGGTTGCGCTGCAGCCCGTGTCCGGCTGAGCCTCGCCTCGAGGGGCTAGCTCTGATCCGGCCCGGGCTCGGGCACGGCGGGCGTCGCCGGCTCCTGGGGCGCGGGCACCGTGGCCGGCTCGGCGGGATCGGCCGGGGTGCCCGGATCCGGATCCACGGGTGTGATCGGAGCGTCCGGAACCGCCGGAGTCACGGGCTCTGTCGGCTGGGGAACCTCCAGGCGCCAGACGTGCTTGCGGCTGACAGCCGGGGCTCTTGATTGGGTTCCTGCTAAGGACAAACGGACTCCTTATCGATCTCGACCTAGACTGCCCGGCCGTGGAAACTGTTCCCGAGCGGCTTGAACCGCCCCACCAGCCTATCGAGCTTTACGGCTACGAATCGGTTGCCCCTGCCGATTCGGCGGTCGAGGATCCGAGCTTCGCGGCCAACCCGGCCGTGGAGGCGCCCGAGCTGCTCCGCGCTCGCCGGCGCCCGCGCACGGCGCGACGCGCTCGCCTGTCCGCCACGACGCGACAGGAGCTGCTGTGGGTGGGGGTGGTGTACCTCGCCACGCGCGGACTGCTCCTGCTGGCGACCTACCTGGACAGCTCGCTCGGCCACCACAACTTCCTCGGGGAGCTGGCCAACTGGGACGGTCTCTGGTACCGGGAGATCGCCAACCACGGCTACCTGAATCACGTCTCGCACGCCCAGACCACGCTCGGCTTCTTCCCGCTGTACCCGATCGCGATCTGGGTCCTGGAGCCCGTCTTCACGCTGACCGGACACGACCCGATCTGGTCGGCCACGATCGCCGGATTCGTCATCTCGGTCAGCGGCGGCTTTGTCACCACCGCCCTGATCTACCGCCTGGCGACGGGTTGGTGGGGCAAGGACAGCGCCCGGCGGGCGGTGGTGCTGTTCTGCCTGTTCCCCGGCTCGGTGGTGTTCTCGATGGTCTACTCCGAGGGCATCCTGCTGCCGCTCTCGGTGGGCTGCATCTACGCGCTGCAGCGTCGCCGCTGGTTACTGGCCGGGCTCCTCGCCGGTCTCGGCACCGCGGTGCAGCCGACCGGACTGGTGCTGGTGCTGGTGTGCGCCGCGTCCGCACTGGCGGAACTGCGCCGCCGGGGCTGGAGGCTCGCCGACGCCCGCCCGGCGTTGGTGGCACCCATCCTGTCGCTCGCCGGTGTGTCGGCCTTTGCCCTGTTCCTTTGGATCTGGACCGGCACCCCGCTGGCCAACTACGAGGCACAGCATTACGGCTGGAGCGAGAAGACCGACCCGTTCGCGCTGGTGCACCTGACGACGACGCTGGCGGGGCAGATCTCGCTGTCGCATCTCAACGAGCCGGCGATCAACCTCAACCTCGTCGTCGGCCTGGTGGGCGCGATCCTGCTGCTGGTGATGCTGGTGCTGATGTTCAAGGCGCGGCGCAGGATGGGGATCGAACCGATCGTCTGGACGCTCGGGATCAGCTTCCTCGCGCTGACCTCCGAATACGTGCCGCCGAATCCGCGCATGCTGATCACGGCGTTCCCAGCGATCATGGTGGTGGGGCACTACGCCCGCGGCAGATGGTTCACGGCGCTGGCGTGGGCCAACGGAGTGCTGCTGATCGTGCTCAGCGTGCTGACGTTCTACGGGATGACGCTGCGACCCTGACCGGAGGGCCCGGTAGCAGCTGCACGTGAATCGCGCTTGCGTAGCCGAACTGCTTGATCGGCGCACGGCCGAGGACTCGCTGTAGCCGAGCCTCCAACGTGAGGTAGTGGGCGTGGTTGGCGAGCGACTGCGCCGGCCCATCCAACTGACCCTCGTGGCTCGACACGAACCACAGCCGGCGGCAGCCCGCCGCGCGCTGGGCGATCTGCGCCGGCGACAGGCTGGCGTAGTCCTCGATGAACGGCCGGACCAGGCCCCAGCGGGCAAGCGGCAGGATCGACCGCGGCGCCCGGCTCACGTTCGCGGCACCGGACCCGACGTAGTACTGAAACGCCATCTGCCCGTCGGCGGGGTAGAAGGCGGCGCAGTCACCGGGCCTGGCGCCGTTGAGGACGTACGAGGTCGCCTGCCGCCACGGCTCCGGCGAGACGCCGTAGCTCGGCCCCAGCTGCAGCGCGCGGAACGCCAGCAGCGCCACCAGCACGAACACCGCCAGCCCACGGGGAAGCCGGCGATCGCCCAGCCCCACCCCCAGCAGGAGGGCCACCGGCGGTGCCGCCATCAGCAGATTGCGCGGCAGGAACAGGGGCTGGATCACGAACGACGCGAGCCACACCACCAGCACCGGTACGGCAAACCAGGCGACGATCATCAGGCCACCCCATGATGTCTCACCTCGCAGCGCCGACCAGATGATCACCAGCGCGACGATCAACACCAGCACGATCGTCACCAGGAGCAGCATCGAGGTGGACGGCGTGCGGTGAAAGCTCGGCTCCAGGCCCGCCGAGGTGAGCGCCTGCAGAACCTGCATCTCGGTCTTCTGCGTGGGCCGGGGAACCCAGAACAGCTGGCTCGAGCCGCGGTTCAGCGCCAGCAGGACGAGGGGAACGCAGCAGATGGCATAGGCGGCCAGCGCCAGCAGGAATCGACCCGCGATCCGTCGCCGCCTGATCAGCACCACCAGCTGGGCCGGGATGACCAGCACCGCCACGAAGCTGGAGAGGGTCGCCAGCGTCATGAGGATCACGTAGGCGACCCAGTAGCGGCGTTTGCGATCGTGACCCTGCTCCTCGTCGGCGAGCTCGATGAAAGCCACATACGCGGCGCACACGAACGCCACCATCGGCGCGTAGCCACGTGCGTTCTGGCCCCAGAACACCAATGGCAGGCTCACCGCCGCCAGCGAGCCGGCCGCGAACGCGGCGCGGCGTGAGAACAGGCGCAGGGCGATCACGCCGATCAGCGCCACGGTGACCACAGACGCCAGCGCCGAGGGAAAGCGGATCACCACCAGCCCGTTGCCGAACGCCCCGATCAGGACGTGCAGCAGCAGGTAGAACCCGGACATGTTGCCGCCGTCGTGGGCGATCGCCGAGTACAGCGCCGAGCCGTGCTGGGAGGCGATCGTGACCGTGGCCGCCTCATCGAAGCCGAGGCTGCGGGAGCTGATCTGGGTAAAGCACAGCACGGCCGCCAGTGCGACCGGAATCCCGATCGCCGCCCAGTCACGCGCGTCCTGGCTCACAGCGACCACGGGCATCCGGGGCTGGGGCTTGACGACCGCCATCGAGCTCAGGTCCTGACCAGCGCCGAGGGAGCGCCGTCGGCGAGACTCCGCGGTCGAGGGGCGCCGGTGTCGGCGTCACCGCCCCCGCGCTTGCGGTGATACCAGACCGCCCCCGCGATCAGTGCGTAGACCGCGAGCACCGCCGGGGCGCTGCCGAGGGGCAGCGCGAGGATGCCGCCCGGCTTGACCAGGAAGGCCGACCCGGCCAGCGCCAGCGCCAGCGCCAGCGAGCGCTGCGGGCCTCGACACGCGGCCAGCAGCACCAGCCCCCAGCTGAAGTACCACGGCCACGCGGCCGGACCGCCCGCGGCGGCCACGACGAGGAACACCCCGAGATACGGCACCAGCTTGGAGACGCGCACCCGGTAGAGCGCGATCACGCCCAGCAGCGCCGTGGCGCCGGCCGCCACGGCGCCGAAGGCCGACTCCACGGACCGGGCGTTGACCCCGAGCCCGGCATCGTGCAGGAGTGCGGCCACGGTCCAGCCCAGACCGGTGGCGGGGGTGATCGCCAGCCGTACGCGGGCAGGGGTCGAGAACACCGTGCTGGAGAGCCAGCTGACGCCCAGGCCCGAGCCGACGCTCACGATCGCCAGCACGCCCGCCGTGATGACCGTGCCGGTGAGCACGAAGCGAACCCGGGCCGCCGGGGTGTCTTCGGCGCGAGCCCAGGCGATCGCGATGAACACGGCGCCCGCCAGCGCGGGGACCTTGATCGTGGCCGCCAGCGCGCACAGTGCGAGGCCGAGCATCGGACGGCCCTCCAGCGCGAGCGCGACGCCGGCGGTGAGCAGGCCGATCATCAGGGCATCGTTGTGGCCGGCGGCGACCAGCTCGAGCATGGTCAGCGGGCTCAGCACGATCAGCCACGTGGCTCGGGCCGGATCGCTGCCGAGCGCCCGCGTCAATCGCGGCAGGAAGCTGGCGACGAGTGTGATGCCGACCAGCTCCAGGGCGCGGCTCACCAGCACTCCGGCGATCAGGTGCGAGCCGGTGACCGCGACGATCGCGCTGGTCAGCGCCAAGAACAGCGGCCCATACGGGGCCGGGGTGTGGCGCCAGAACGGCGACACCGCGTGGAGCACGCCGGCGTGCCCGAGCGACGCGAGCACCGCCGGCGTGGCGTGGTAGGGGTTGAGCCCGAGGTGCAGGATCGTTCCCTGCGCCAGGTAGCTGTACATGTCACGGCTGAACAGCGGCGGCCCGAGCGCCAGCGGAAGCGCCCAGAGGGCGCCGACCACGAGCAGGTCTCGGCGATCCCCCGGAGCGGAGGACCGGCCGGGTGGGGTGAGCCGGCGCCCCATTCCCAGCCACGCCAGACACAGCAACGCCATCCCGGCGTACAGCAACGCCACGCTGCCGGCGCGTCCCGACGGCGCCGCGGGCACGTACCACCACGTGACCGTAGCGTCGCCGACGGCGCGCGGGCCGGCGTAGGCGATCACCACTGAACCGAGCAGCCCGAGGCCGGTGAGCGCCCAGAAGGCGCGGGATCCCCGGAGACCGTTCAAGCCGAGACGCGGACGGGCCCGAAGGCAGCACCCGACGCCACCGCCGGCGCGGCTCGGCGGCGTCCCTGCCAGGCCACGAGCAGCGAGCCGGCGACCGTCAGCGCCACCCCGGACACAACGTAGGCCCAACCGATGGCGTAATCACCGCGCGCCAGCTCCAGACCGCCGAGCAGCCCGAACGCAGGCAAGCCGACCGCGATCATCCGCTGCTTGCAGCGCTCGCTGAGGCGCAGGCGAATGGGATCCAGACCAGCGATGGGGAACCAGAACAGCAGCCCGCAGACAAGGAAGTACTGGTGCACGGTGAAGTGCAACACCGTGCTCTGCTCCGTCACGGTCCGCACCGGCGTGAGCTGGTAGACGAACATCGAGAGGTAATAGTCGAGGCACAACAGGACGGGAGCTCGGCGGTGGTGGTTCAAGCACCGCGCCACCGAGCCGTTGAGGACCCGGACCACGTCGCGTCGGCGGGCGCGGGGCAGCGTGCGCAGCACCAACGTGACCGGCGCAGCGAACACCAGCAGCGGCGGCAGCGCCATCATCACCAGCATGTGCTGGACGACGTGCACCGACGGATCGTCCTCGTACACCTGCAACCCGGAGCCGTAGGCCACGGCGACGAGGGCCATGCCGGCCAGGAACCAGAGCGTGCGGCTGCGAGGCCAGCGATGTCCCCGCGGTGATGGCCGCGCGGCGGCGAGAACGTAGGCCAGCCCCACGGCGACGACGCTGAGATACAGGAGAATCGTGCCCGGGCCGGTGTCCCACGTGGTGAGGATGCTCTCCAGAGACACGCGCGGACGAGCGTACCTAACGGTCTGCGGACCCGCGAGCACGATCTGACCTTCTAAGGTCAAGCGATGCTTTCGTTCGCCTGCGGCCATTGCGGCCATCTCGTGTTCTTCGAGAACACCGTCTGCCTGAACTGCTCCACTCCGCTCGGCTTCGTGCCGGAGCGTCTCGAGCTGGTCGCGCTGGAGGGCGAGGAGGCAAGCTCGCTGCACCCATGCGCAAACCTCGAGCTGGCCGCCTGTAACTGGATGGTCGACCGCGAGGGTGCGCTGTGTCGGTCCTGCGAGCTGACCCGTACCCGCCCCAATGACGCCGACGGCGACGGGCTGGAGGCGTTCGCCACCGCCGAGGCGGCCAAGCGGCGCCTGATCCTGCAGCTGCTGGAGCTCGACCTGCCTGGGGTGCGGCCCGGCGCGCTGGCGTTCGACCTGCTGTCCAGCGAAGCCCAGCCGGTGGCCACAGGACACGCCGACGGCGTGATCACGATCGACCTCGCGGAATCCGACGATGCCCGGCGCGAGGCTCGGCGAGCCCAGCTTGGAGAGCCGTATCGCACCATGCTCGGGCATCTCAGACACGAGGTCGCTCACTACTTCCAGCCCCTGATCGTGGTCGGCGACGAGGCGTGGGCGGCGTGCCGCGATCGGTTCGGGGACGAACGCGAGGATTACGAGGCGGCGCTCGAACGCCATTACTCGGCGGGCGCCCCGGCGGACTGGGCCGAACGCCACGTGAGCGCGTACGCGACCATGCATCCCTGGGAGGACTGGGCCGAGACGTTTGCTCACTATCTGCACATCCGTGACGCGCTCGAGACCGCGGCGGAGTTCGGGGTCACGGTGAGGGGTCCCCGCGCGGTGAACTTCGACCGCTCGCTGAAGGCCACGCCTCAGACCGAGGCCGGGGAGCGGGGGTTCGAGGAGGTGCTGTCGAACTGGTTGCCGCTGACCTACGCCCTCAACGCGGTGAACCGCAGCATGGGCCGCGAGGACCTGTACCCGTTCACGCTGGCCCCGCCGGTGGTCGAGAAGCTGAAGTTCGTCCACGAGCGCGTGCAGGAGGCCCGATCAGCTCACGAAGGCGACCAGCCGGCCCCGGCGGTATCGCTCGCGTGAACGCGGCCCGCGCGCTAGGTCGGCGCCACGACGAACTCCATCAGCAGGCAATCGTGCCAGCGGGGACTGCCGGCGTCCCGTTCGGCGAGCCGCATCACCCCCACGGTCGTGAACCCGGCCTTCTCGTAGGCCCGAACCGCGGCGACGTTGGCCGCCGCGGGGTCGATCGTGATGCGATGATGACCGCGGACCTCGGTCAGATGGCGAATCGTCTGCCGCAGTGCCTCGCTGCCGAACCCCCGTCCGTGCAGAGCCGGATCGAGGAACATGTCTACGGCGGCGTGCCGGTAACGCGGCTCGTTCTCCTCGGAGAACTGGATCAGTCCCGCGACCGCGCCGTCGACCTCGATCGTGTAGCGAGTCGCCTCGGGCTCATCGAACGGAAAGTCGGGCTCGGGCTCTGACCACCAGCGGCTCACCGCCTCGGTGCGATGGATCCGGATCAGCTCGGACGCGTCGGCCTGGGCCAGTGGGCGCAGCGAGACACTCAAGGCCGCTCAGCTTCCGCCGTGCTTCCGGGGCACGAGCAACCCTCGATCAAACGCCTCGGTCACCGCAGCGGCGCGATCGCTGACCCCGAGCTTGGCGTAGAGGTGCATGAGGTGGGTCTTGACCGTCGCCTCACTGATGAACAACTTTGCGGCGGCGTCGCGGTTGGTCGCGCCACGGGCGACCAGCTCCAGGACCTCGAGCTCGCGCTGGCTGATCGGACCCGTCGCGGGGGCGCGGAACTGGCCCATGACGCGGGTGGCCACCGAGGGCGACAAGACCGCCTCTCCGCGCGCCGCGGCGCGCACCGCTCGGAACAGCTCGCTCTGGAGTGCATCCTTGAGTAGATATCCGGTCGCTCCGGCCTCGATCGCCGACAGCACATCGGTGTCGTTGTCATAGGTGGTCAGGACTAGCACCCGCGCGCGGGAACCACTCTCGGCCAGGCGCCTGATCGCGCTGACGCCGTCAAGGTCCGGCATCCGCAGGTCCATGAGGATGACGTCGGGGTTCAGGCCGGCGGCGCGCCTGACGGCGTCAAGCCCGTTGGCGGCGTCGCCCACCACCTCGAAGTCATCCTCGCCGCTGAACATCCCGGTCAGGCCATCCCGCACGACGGGATGATCGTCGACGATCATCAGGCGGATCGGCGCGCTCATCCGCTCCCCCGCCGGGAGCGCCGGGAGCGCCGGCACGCTGGCCGAGACCGCCGTTCCCGCGTACGGCTCGGATTCGATCTCGAGTCGCCCGGAGACGCCCTCCACCCTTCGGCGCATGGTGGCCAGCCCGTAGCCGCTTCCCCTGCCGGCCCCGGAGTGAACGGTCGCCACGGCGTCCGCCTCGGACTCGGGGAGAAAGCCGATCCCGTCGTCGCGCACGTCGAGCGTGACGACGTTCTCCATGTAGGACAGCGTCAGCCCGACCCGGCTGGCGGCGGCGTGCTTGGCGACGTTGGCGAGCGCCTCCTGCGCGGTACGCAGCAACGCCACCTCGATCTCGGGTCGCATGACCCGCGCGGAGCCGGTCGTGGTGACCGCCACCGGCACCCCGTTGAGCTGCGACCATCGCGCGGCGACGTCGCGCACGGCATCCGGCAGCCGAGCCGACTCCAGCGGCTGGGGGCGCAGGGCGTGCACCGACCGCCGCGCCTCGGACAGGCTCTCCCGCGCGAGCCCGATCGCCGCGCCCAGGTGACGGGTGCGAGCGCCGCTGTCGCCGTTGGCCTGCTCGGCGGCCTGCAGCTGGGTGATGATCCCGGCCAGCCCCTGGGCGATGGTGTCGTGGATCTCGCCGGACAGGCGCTGGCGCTCGTCGGAGATTCCGGCCGCCCGGGCCTGCTCGAGCAGCTGCCCGTGCAGCTCGGCGTTCTCACGCAGCGTCGCCTCGAGCCTGGCGTTGGTGTCGGTCAGCTCGGCGATCATCTGCTTGCGCCGATCCTTCTGCTCATTGTCGATCCACCCGAACCAGGTCACCACGCCCGCGACGCCGGCATTGATGGCGAAGACGGCGACCAGCGCGGCGATCGCGCCGGCACTGTTGTATGGCCCCGAGCCCGTCTGTGAGAAGGCGGACATCAGCGCGACCAGCATCACGCCGGGCAGACGCCACCGGCCCGCCGAGACCCGGAACAACCAGAAATATCCGGTGAAGGTGTAGAAGCCGTAGATCGGCGAGCGCAGCACCAACCATGCCATCAGGCCGAGCAGCCCCACAAAGAACGTCGTCATCAGGACGGGCCGGCCGACCCAAGCCGGGTGAAGGGTGACCCACCACAGCATCCAGAGCGCCGAGACGGCGGCCAGGACGATGTCGATCAGCGCCGAGCGGGTGAAGCCGCTCCGCGTCGCGACGTCCAGCAACGTGGCGACCAGCAGCAGCACGTAGGGCGCGACGTGAAAGATCGGGAGCTGGCGCTGTTCCCAGAACTCGAGCCAGTCATCCTGAAGCGCTGTGGATCTCGGTCGCGTCATCGCTCCCAGCGAAACAATTTAGCTGCGAGCACGACGAAGACCACCGCGTAGCCGGTCAGCACCAGCAGATGTACCGGGTATGGCCAGCGGCCTTGCATCGAATCCTGGACCGCGGCCGCGGCCGCGCCCAGCGGGGTGAAGTCGCTGACGTGACGCAGTCCGGGCCCCATGTCGCCGCGCGGCACCCACAGGCCGGCGAAGAACATCATCGGAAACGTCAGTAGCGAGCCGACGAAGCCGCCCAGGCGCGGGTTGGGAACCAGCGCCGCGATCAGCGTGCCGAGAGCGAGCATGCCCACCGCGCCCACCGCGACCGAGACAACGAACCCGGCGAGCTGACCGGGTAGCGCGACGCGGAAGGCGAGCTTGGCCACCACC
This sequence comes from uncultured Solirubrobacterales bacterium, assembly GCA_963792735.1. Lineage (GTDB taxonomy): Bacteria > Actinomycetota > Thermoleophilia > Solirubrobacterales > Solirubrobacteraceae > Palsa-465. The sequence continues at coordinate 88,187 of CAWBXK010000005.1, forward strand.
ACGATCGTGGTCACAGCGCACGCCGAGACCGCGGCGTTGATGACAAACTGCGCGCCGAGCAGCCGTGAGGCACCCACCGGAGTGGTGGACAGACGGCGCAGGTAGCCCTTGTCGCGGTAGCCGGCGAGCACCGCCGGGAGTGCGTTGAGGGCGAGCATCGTGAGTACGAACACGATCAGCACGGGAACGTAGGCATCGATGAATCGCAGCCCGTGCAACGACCGCTCAGGCTTATCGGAGACCGTGCTGCCGATCACCACCAGCAGCACGAGCGGGAACACCACGCCCCAGAACAGGGCCAGCGGCTCGCGCCGGAACAGCTTGAACTCGGTCCGCAGCAGCCGCGCGAACGGCCCCATGGGCCGGCGGCTCACGCCGGGAAGGCCGGTCGGTTGGAGCGTCGCCGCGGCCAGCGACGGGCTCGGTGACTCAGTAGTGGTCGGCATCAATCCTCCTGATGGTCGGTTTGCGTCAGTGGGTCAGCCCGACGAACGCGTCCTCCAGGCTGGCCTGATCCAGGCGCAGCTCGTGGGGGCTGATTCCCGCGCGGGCGAGCGCGCCGGTGACCGCCGCCAGCAGCTCGCCACGGCCGGCGACGAAGAGCTGATCGCCGCCACGGGTGACCGAGGTCACCTCGGGCAGGTCACGCAGCAGCGCCTCGTTGACCGGCGCCGAGGGCCGGAAGCGCAACCGCTGCTCGCCGCCGTACCTGGCCGCGAGCGCAGCCGGGCGGTCGAGCGCGACGAGCTCACCGTGGTTGAACACGGCCACCCGGTCGCACAGTCGCTCGGCCTCGTCCATGAAGTGGGTGACCAGCAGCACGGTCACGCCCTCGGCACGGACGTCCTCGATCAGTCTCCAGGTATCGCGCCGGGCGCTGGGGTCCAGGCCGGTGGTGAGCTCGTCGAGGATCGCCAGGCGTGGACGGCCGATCAGCGCGAGCGCGATCGACAGCCGCTGGCGCTGGCCGCCGGACAGGTTGCCGAAACGCTCGTCGCGCTTGTCGGTGAGATCAAGCAGCTCGAGCAGGCGCGCGGGATCGGCGGGCTCGCGGTAGAAGGCACCGAACAGGTCCAGTGCCTCGCCCACGCGCAGCTTCTCGGGCAGCTCGCTGGCCTGCAGCTGCACCCCGACCTGCTCGTTGAGCGTCACCGCGTCGCGAATCGGCTCCAGGCCGAGGACGTGGATCAGCCCATGGTCGGGCCGCCGCAATCCGGCGATGCACTCGACGGTGGTCGTCTTGCCGGCGCCGTTGGGGCCGAGGATCCCGAAGATCTCGCCGTGGCCGACTGAGAACGACACGTCGTTGACGGCAACGGTGGAGCCGTAGCGCATCGTGAGGTTGCAGACCTCAAGCACCGTTGCGGGGGCCTCGCGTGGCGGGGCGGTGAGCGCGTCCGTCTGGGTTGTTTCGATCATGCCGGCAGCATCGCGCCGCAGGCCGCCCCGCACATCGGCCAGCCGGGTGCAATCGGCGACAGGAGCGTCTGATCTTCGCCGTCGACCGGATGGAGCGCCCGCATCATCCGATCGGTTTATGCTCAGCGCGGCGTCGCGAGCTCCACGAGCGTGCCGAACGGATCTCGCACGAGCGGGCCGCGACCGCGGACGGCTGTGTTCACTCCGGCTCGAAGTAAGCCGGCCTGGCCGGCTCGGCGTCCTGGTCTCCGACCGGCTCCATCGCCTCGGTCTCCTGGTAGCCGACCGGGTCCATCGCCTCGGTCTCCTGGTAGCCCACCGGGTCCATCGCCTCGGTTTCCTGGAAGCCGACCGGCTCCATCGCCTCGGTCTCCTGCAAGCCTGCCGGCACCCCCGACTTGGTCTCCTCGGGGAACCGCTCGGTCGCCTGCTCGGCCAGGGCGATCAGCGCGCTGCCGGTGCTGCGGGCGTCCTCGAGCAGCCGAATACGCTCGCGCCAGACGCCGTCGGTCTCGTTGTCAAGCTCGCGCAGCTGTCGCTTGGCGCGCTCAGTCGTCTCGACCGCGTTGCTGGCGGCATCGGCGATGCAGCGGTCGGCCTGCTCCCGGGCCCGGCGGATCGTCTCGTTCGCCTGCTGCTGAGCGCGACGCGTGGTCTCGTGCGCCTGGTCGTGAGCGACGACCAGGATCGAGGCGGTCTGCTCGCCGATGCGCTCGATCTCCTCGTTGATCGACATCGGCGGAGCGGGCCGCTCGTGACGGAGCGCCTCCAGCTCCCGCTCGAGGTCGGAGATGTACTCGTCGACCGCCGCGCGGTTGTATCCGAACGGCCCAACCGCGAACCGCGGTGCCGAAGCCAGCGGCTCGCTGTGATCGACCAGATCCTCGGGGGCGACTTCTCCGGGCTCGAGCGGCAGCCGATCGACCTTGCCGCGATCCACGGTCGCAAACGCTCGCGCAATGCGATCGCCGAACTCCGCGAAGCGAGTCCCGGCGGAGGGCTTGTCCTGGCGGTGGTCCTGCACGCTCTCCTCGAGCGGGTCATCCAGGCGGTGAAAGTAGCTCATGCATGGCTCCTTGGCTTGCGAACGCGTTGCACCGCGGCCTTTCGCCATCACTGAGCGCTTCCCTGTCCGGTGCAAGGCGGCGTCCAAGCCCGAGCCGGGCCGCCGTCCCAGCGGCGTGGGCCCGCGCGGCGGGGCTCAGGCGGCCGGAACTGTCACTCGTGCCGCCGCGATGCGTGCCAGGGCGGCGTGATGACGTCCGGCGCCGCCGAGCATCGCAGCGTCCAGCTGGGCGCGCTTGTAGAGCCAGTGGACGTCGGCTTCCCAGGTGAAGCCGATGCCGCCGTGCGCCTGGATCGCGCTCCCGGTGACCTCACGGCCGGCGGTGGCGGCGGCCGCCCCGGCCAGCGCCGCCGCCTCGGCGAGACGGTCCGGGTCGGCGTCAGCGGCCCACGCCGCGAAGTACGCCGTGGAACGGGCACTCTCGGTGTGCAGCAGCATCTGCGCGCACCGATGCGAGACGGCCTGAAACGACCCGACCGCAACCCCGAACTGCTTGCGCTCCTTGACGTACGCGAGCGTCATATCGAGAGCGCGCTGACACACGCCGACAAGCTCGGCCGCCAGCGCGGCATGGACGCGCGCGGCCGCCCCGGCATCAAGTGCCTCGCCGTCGCCGCTGACCCGTGCGAAGCGGCGGGTGGGATCGATCGTCACCACCGGCTCGGTCCGTGGCGACGCCACCAGCGTCGCCTGGTCGCCGTCGAGCACGATCACCACCGACGCGCCGTCGGCATCCGCCGCCAGCTCGGCGGTTCCGATGCCGGCGGTCAGCTCGCCCGTGACCAGCCCGGGCAGCCAGCGGGTCCGCTGCGCCTCGCTGCCGCAGGACTGGATCACCGCCGCCGCCACCGCGGAGGAGAACAACGGAGTCGCCGCGCAGGCGTAGCCGAGCTCCTCGAGCAGCACCGCCAGCTCCACCGCGCCGAGCTCCTGGCCGCCGTGCTCCTGGGCCACCGCGATCCCGGGCCAGCCGAGCTCCACGATCTCCGCCCACAGGCGCTCGTTGTACTGGGCCGCTTCGGCCGCCTCTCGCACCTTGGCGAACGGAGAGCGAGCGGCCAGCAGCTCGCGGGCGACGGCCTGGATCTCACGCTGGTCGTCGGTCAGATCGAAGTCCATGCATGCCTCCTAACGGGCCCGGGGAAGACCGAGCACACGCTCGGCGACGATGTTCTTGAGCACCTCGGTGGTGCCGCCTTCGATCGAGTTGCCGCGGGCTCGGAGCAACTCATAGGCCCAGCGACCGCCGGCGTGCAGGGCGCTCGGCCCGAGCAGGTCGACGGCGAACTGGGTCAGCTGCTGGTTGGTCTCAGACCACATCCATTTCGTCAGCGACCCCTCGGGGCCGGGCTGCCCGTACTTCTCGATCGCGGTGAGCCCCCGATAGGCCGTGAGTCGCAGGACCTCCGCCCTGAGGTGCAGCTCGCCGAGCCGGTCGGCGATCACGGGGTCGTCAAGCAGGCCGCGGCCCGCTGCCTCGTCGATCAGCCGGTCAAGCAGCTGGCGTAGGCGGACCTGGAGGAAGAAGGCCAGGCCGGCGCGCTCGTTCATCAGCGTCGTCAGCGCCACCTTCCAGCCGTTGCCGACGCCGCCGAGCACATTCGCCTCCGGGATTCGCGCGCCGTCGATGAACAGCTCGTTGAACTCCTGCTCGCCGGTGATCTGGCGCAGCGGGCGCACCTGGACCGCGTCCTGCTCCATGTCCATCAGGAAATAGGTCAGGCCCTTGTGCTTGGGCACCTCGGAATCGGTCCGGGCGACCAGCATGCACCACTTCGAGTACTGGGCGGCGCTGGTCCACACCTTCTGCCCGGAAACGACCCAGTCGGTCCCGTCCTTGACCGCGCGGGTCTTGAGGCTCGCGAGGTCAGAGCCCGCGTCGGGCTCGGAGAACCCCTGGCACCAGATCTCCTCCGCGGTCAGAATCGGAGTCAGATAGCGGTCCTTCTGCTCCGGCGTGCCCCAGGTCATGATCGTGGGGCCCGCGAGCAGGAGGCCGAGCACGTTGGCCGGCAACGGCGCGCCTGACCGACCGAGCTCTTCGAAGAAGATCGCCGACTCGGTCAGCGTGGCGCCGCGCCCGCCGTACTCGGCCGGCCAGTGCACGGCCGCCCAGCCGCCGTCGGCGAGCTCACGCTGAAAGTCGCGGCGCCACGCGTAGTGAGCATCCTCGTCGCCGTCCGGTTCCCGTCCCGGGTCGTGCGCGTCAAACCAGGCGCGCAGCTCGTCACGGAAGCCGAGCTCGCGCTCGCTGAACGTCAGATCCATCGTTCCTCCTCGCCGGCGAGCCGCACGGCGCAGCCCACCAAGACATCTTCGAGATCAAGGACACCGTCGCCGTTGCGCACCCGCGCGCAGGCGAGCTCGTGCACGCCCACGGCGAGTAGATACAGCGCCTCGCGCGGCGGCACCGGACGTCCGGACTTGGCGAACGTCTTCGCGTACCGGCTCGCGAACAGATCCAGCACCGCCTCGCGCTGCGCCCACACCACGCGCGCTTCGATCAGGTAGACCCGGGCAAACACCGGATCCTGCTCCAGCGTCTGCAGATACGCGCGGATCCCGAGGCGCAGCTCCTCGCGCCAGTCGCGGGCATCGCGCACCGCCGACCGGATCCGCTCCTCGAGCACCTCGTAGCCGGCGCGGTAGGCCGCCAGCAGGCAAGCCTCCTTGGACTCGAAGAGCTCGTAGAAGGTTCCCCGTGAGACCCGGGCCAGGCGCACGGCGTCGGTCACCGTGGCCGCGTCGTAGCCGTGCTCGGCGACGGCACGCACCATTGCCTCCAGGAGCCGGGCCCGCTGCGGCCGATCGCTGAGCAGAGGGGCGATCTCCGGGTGGCTCGCGACGAGCGAATCGGGCACGGAGCGGAATATATCTCAGAAGTACATATACGTACTCCAGGGGTACAAGGTCAGCCGGTAGCCTCCGGCCGCCGCCGCTCCATCAACCGGCCGGGGTCGACCGGCCCGAAGCCGAAGCGCTCGTAGAGACCGTGCGCGTCCGCGGTCCCGAGCAGCATTCGCGACCCGACGAGGTCGGGATGGCCGAGCGTCGTCTCGACCAGCCACACGCCCAGACCGCGACCGCGGTGAGCCTCGAGCACGAACACGTCGGCCAGCCAGGCAAAGCGCGCGCGATCGGTCACGGCCCGGGCAAAACCGGCCTGAGCCCCGCCGGGGTCGATCAGACTGAACACCAGCGAGTGGTCGATCCCCCGGTCCACCGTCTCGCGCGCCACGCCGGGTGACCAGTAACTGGTCTTGAGAAACGACCACACGGCGTGACGGTCCACCCGCGCCGGGTCGTCGGAGATCGTGTAGCCGCCGTCGTTGCGCCACTCCATCGCCGCACGAATTGAAGCGAAGGCGCGGTGCTCGGCGTGGAGCAAACCTCGGCCCGAGGTTGGCCCGACTGTCGCGCCGAGCAGCGGCACCGCGTAGGCGGTGAGCTACCGGGCCGTCTTCAGCGCCGCGCGCTCGCGGTCCGGGGTCAGCCCCGGCGGGTCGAGGCCAGGGCGCAGTGGCGCCGGTCCGTCGAGGGCCGACAGCCAGGCCCAGGTGTCGGTGATCGTCTCGCCCAGCGGCCGACAGCGCAGCCCCGCGCGGTGCGCGCGCTCGGCGTCGGCGGCGTGCAGCCCCGCGTACTCATGCGCGGGCGGGATCCAGATCGGCAGCTCGGTCCACGGCTCGATCCCGGCCGCCACCACGGCGTCGGGCTCCATCCAGCACAACGTGGCGGCCGACGCGCCGGTGACCGAGCGGCAGGTCTCCAGCAGCGTCGCCATGGTCGCGTGGCCACGGCGGCTGACGACGTTGAACGGGCCGTGGTGGCCGGCCAGCGAGGCGTCGAGGGCGAAGCGGGCGAGGTCGCGGGCATCGACGTACTGGAGCGGAAGCTCGGACGGGCCCGGAGCCAGCACCTGTCCCCCGGCGGCAATCCGGTTCAACCACCACGGCAGCCGTCCGACGTCCTCATGAGGACCGAGGATCAGTCCCGGCCGCGCCACCAGCGCCCGCGGACCGAACGCCGCCGAGATCGCCAGCTCAGCGCCGCGCTTGAGCTCGGCATAACTGCCGTCCGCGGCGTCGGGGGAGGCCTCCACGGTCGGCGCCGACTCGTCGACCCCGGTCGGGAGCGGCGGCGCGTAGACCGATTCGCTGGAGATGTAGACGTAGCGGTGCGTGCGGGGCGCCAGCACGGCGGCGGCATCGCGGGCCGCCCGCGGCGCGCCCGCCCAGGTGTCGACCACCAGATCCCAGTCACCGTCGGCCAGCACGCCGAGCGTGTCCGGACTCATCCGATCCCCGATCAGGGTCCGAACGCCGGCAGCGACCGCCGCCCTGGTGCCGCGGTTGAAGGTGGTGACGTCCCAGCCCCGGGTCAGGCCATCGTCGACGACGGCCCGGCCGACGAAGCCGGAGCCACCGAGGACGAGGAGTCGTGTGGTCATGGCAGCCGTAACTTAGCGCAACTCCACGGTTGCGCGTGGCCCTCGCCCGCGGGAAGGGTCCGAACCGATGGCATGACACTAGCTATGGTCGCTGCCGATGAGGCCTGCGACCCTGTGGACGCCTCGACTCCGCCTGGAGCCGTGGGGGGACGAGCATCGGCAGCTGTTCGTGGAGCTGGCGCGGCTGCCGGAGGTGATCCGCTACGTCGGCGACGGTCAGCCGTGGTCGCAATCACGGGCCACCGCCGTGTCGCAGGCCAGTCTCCAGCACTGGCAGCGGCACGGCTTCGGCTGGCGGGCCGTGTTCGAGCGGCGCTCCGATCAGCCGCTCGGGCTGGCCGCGCTGAACTTCGCCGGCGAAGGCGCCGGGGTCGACGCCGACGAGTACGAGATCGGTTGGTGGCTGCACCCGTCGGCCTGGGGCCGCGGCTTCGCCCGCGAGAGCGCCGGCGCCGTTCGTGATGAGGGATTCACGCGGCTCGAGGCGCCGAGCCTGCTCGCGCGGATCCAGCCGGCCAATGCCGCCTCGCTGGCGGTGGCGACGGCGATCGGGCTGGTGCCCGAGTCCGATAGCCGGGGACGTGCCGGCGAAACCATCGCCGTGCTGAGGATGACCGCGCAGGACTGGCGCCGGTCCCAGGCGGCGGCGGCGAGCGCCTGAACTCAGAAAAACGGCCCACCGACTCCGCCCGGCGGCTCGGCGATGGCACCCCTATGGCCGGTTGCGCCCGAACAGATCGTGGGCGTGGACCCACGCCTCGGCGACGATCGCCGAACCCAGCGACAGCTCGCAGCACAGCACGGTCGCAGCCGCGGGTACGCAGCATGTTGATCTGCGAGCTCTTCTTGTCGGTGGCGAAGTTTGATTCCAGGAAGTAGTGCTCGATCTCCGGCCGCTGCTCGGCTATCCACCGGCACGCGGCCTGCGTCGCCTTGCCGGTTAGGTTCTGACCGGCCGCGTCACCGGTCGTGTAGTCAAAGCGCGTGTACGGGATCCGTCCGGCCGTGTACTGCTCGATCTCCTGCAGCCGTCCCGACCGGGTGGTCGCCTCCGCCACCTGCTTGATCTCGTCGAAGTGCTCCCGGAGCCAGCCCGAGAAGGCCCGGGCCCCCCGCGCGTCGTCGAAAATGAACGCGGGCGCGCGCTGCAGGTGATCGGCGACGATCGTGGTGGTCACGCCGCCGGCCTCGTAGAGCAGGCGCATGCCGCGGTTCTAACTGGCCACCAGGGTTCCCTCGGCGGTCGCCATCGGCACCTAGAACTCGCCCTGAGCGTGCTCGCCGTTGACGAGCAGCGGACCGGCCAGCCCGATCGGCACCTGCGCCGCGCCGATGAACTGCTCGATGTTGCCGGACACGGTGGCCGGGTCGAACGAGTAGGCGGAAACGTGCTCGAGCTCGGCGCCGGTCCGCTCCTGGATGAACTCGGCGCGCTCGCCGGCCGCCTCACGGGTGTAGTCGTCCTGCCGGTCTCGCGGGACCGGCACCCGGCCGTTGCTCGCATCGCTGCTCATGGCGCTCCTTGCGGTTGCGGTGCTGCTCTGGGCGCGGAACCTCCCACGCTGCGTGGCTTCCCCTCGCAACGCGGTCCCAACCCCGGTCAGCGATAGCGGCGGCTGGCCTCGATCAGGTCCGCGACCGTCACCAGCTTCACGCGCGGGCGACCCTCTGGCTGGCCCAGCGCCGACTCGTGAGCGTCGATCGCCTCCCACCCCGCCCAGGTGACGTGGTCCGGAACGCGCTCGTTCAGCCACGCGGCCACGGCGGCGGCGTCCGATTCCCCGGGTGGATCGTTGAGGGCTCCGGCCTCGGCGTCCTCGACGATCCGCGCCACCGTGTCGGTGGCGTCCTTCTTGTTGGTCCCGATCACCCCTGACGGGCCCCGCTTGATCCAGCCGACGACGTACTCCCCGCGGCACGGCCCCGCCTCCCCCAGGACGCGCCCTGCCTCGTTGCGGATCAGGCCGCGGCGATCGTCGAACGGGATCCCCGCCAGCGGGATCCCGCGGTAGCCGATCGACCGCAGGACCAGACCGCACTCGATCAGCTCCTCTTCGCCGGTGGGCTCGGCGCTGACCCGGCCGTCGTCGCGGGTCACCAGGCGGTTGATCGAGACCCGCACACCCGTCACCGGTCCGTCCACGCCCTCCCCCAGGATCTCCACGGGCGAGCGCAGGAACCGCAGCTCGAGCCGGTGAGACTTGCCGGCGGGCCGGCGGCCGGCGTAGTCACGCAGGATCTCGAGATTGCGCCGCGGGGTGGCCTCGACTGGCTCCTCGACCCCCTCGAGCTGAGCCGGATCGACGATCACATCGGCCCGCTCGAGCTCTCCCAGCTCGCGCAGCTCCGGATTGGTGAAGGCGGCCTGGGCGGGCCCGCGACGGCCGAGCAGCACCACCTCGGTGACGCCGGCCGCGTCGAATGCCTGCAGCGCATGGTCTGCCGTGTCGGTGGGGGCCAGCTCGGCGGGATCGAGCACCAGCATGCGTGCCACGTCGATCGCCACGTTGCCGTTACCGATCACCACCGCCCGGCCGCCGTTGAGGTCGAACGTCTGCCCTGCGAACAGAGGGTGGCCGTTGTACCAGGCCACGAACTCGGTGGCCGGGTGCGATCCAGGCCGATCCTCGCCGGGGATCCCGAGCCGGTTGTCGGTCGCGGTGCCGACCGCGTAGACGACGGCGTGATAGCGCTCGAGTAGATCCTCGCGTGAGATGTCAGACCCGAGCTCGACGCCGCCGAAGAACCGGAACGCCTCGTGGGTGGCGGTCTTGGCGTACATGCGGGTGACCGACTTGATCTTTGGATGGTCGGGCGCGACGCCCGCCCGCACGAGGCCGAACGGGGTCGGCAGGGCGTCGTAAAGGTCAACCTCGAAGCCGGCCTTGAGCAGCTGGTCGGCCGCATAGAAACCAGACGGACCGGCGCCCACGATCGCGACCCGGGGCGTTACCCGATCGGGTTCGATCAGCATCCGGAGCAGACTAGCTGCGGTTCAGACGGGCGCCGCGTGGGTGACGTGGATGGGGCCGACGGGCTCGTGCTCGAGTCGCTCTGCCGCCTGCGCCGCCGCCGCCGCACCGCGGTAGCGCTGCACCAGATGCAGCGCCAGATCGATCCCGGCGGCCGGACCGCCGCAGGTCACCACGCTGCCGTCGTCGACCACCCGCGCGGTGCGCCGCACATCCGCGCCGGAGCGCTCGAGGTCGTCGAGGGCGATCCGGTTGGTGACGGCCGGCCGGCCGGTCAGCAGGCCGGCGGCGGCGAGCAGCATCGCCCCCGTGCACACCGAGGCGATCACGGTCCCGGCGTCATGCATGCGCTCGAGCCGCGCCGGCAGGTCTCCGGCGCACAGCGGGCGTACGCCGACGGCAGACGCGTCGCGCCAACCGCCGCCGGGAACCAGCAGCAGATCCGGATTGTCTGCGATCTCGTCCTGGATCACGATCTGCAGGCCGTGGGCGGAGGTCACGGTGGCGGACTGGGCCAGCGCGCGCACCGGCCGCACCGGCAAGCCGGCGGCGGACAGGATCTCGAGCGGCGCGACGGCGTCGAGATCGTCGAAGCCATCGAAGAACAGCACCTCGATCGCTGCGGGGACGGACGTTGCGGGGATGAGCGGGCGTCTGGGATCGGTCATGACGGCCATGGTGCAGGGCAGAGCGCGGCGGCGCAAGGGGCAGGAATACCGACCGGCCACGGGGGGAGCTTCCGAGGCGCTCCAGCGCCACGCTATCTTTTATGAAGGATTGCGATAGGCATTGTTAAGTGCTTTGGTGCACAATGACGCGAGCCCGACGGGGCCGTCCCGCTGGTTTCCCGCGCATGAGCACCCCAACCGCCGTCCGATGAAAAGGAGAGAAAAGATGTCACTCAAGATCGGATCAACCGCACCCGACTTCGAAGCCGAGACCACCGAGGGCAGGATCAACTTCCACGATTGGATTGGAGACTCCTGGGCCGTGCTGTTCTCACACCCCAAGAGCTTCACGCCCGTGTGCACCACCGAGCTGGGCTACATGGCGAAGATCAAGCCGGAGTTCGACCGCCGCAACGTCAAGATCATGGGCCTGTCCGTCGATCCCGTCGACGACAACCAGAACTGGTCGAAGGACATCGCTGACACCCAGGGCGAGGCACCCAACTACCCCATCATCAGCGACAGCGACTTCAACGTCTCCAAGCTGTACGACATGCTCCCGGCCGACGTGGAGGGCGATCCGAAGAGCCGCACCCCGGCCGACAACCAGACCGTCCGCAACGTATTCGTGATCGGCCCGGACAAGAAGGTCAAGCTGATCCTCGTGTACCCGATGACCACCGGACGCAACTTCGACGAGGTCCTGCGGGTGATCGACTCGCTGCAGCTGACCGCCAAGCACAAGGTGGCCACGCCGGTCAACTGGCACGAGGGCGAGGACGTGATCATCGCCGGCTCGGTCTCCGATGACCAGGCGAAGGAGATCTATCCCGACGGCTGGGAGTCGCCGCGGCCGTACATCCGGATCGTGCCGGCACCGCAGAAGAGTTAGACGTACCGGGTCGTCCGGGCGCGGCTCATCCCGCGTCCGGGCGAGCCACCCTTCAATCATGGACGAGGCCGACCCGGACGTCATCGAGCTCGCCACGAGACTGTTCGCGCTCGCGCGCGAGGGCCAGACCGACACACTTGCGGCCTACCTGGACGCCGGCGTCGAGGTCAACCTCACCAATCACCACGGCGACAGCCTGGTGATGCTCGCCGCCTACCACGGCCACGCCGAGACCGTTGCGGCATTGCTCGAGCGCGGTGCTGACCCCGACCGTGCCAACGACCGCGGGCAGACGCCGCTGGCGGGTGCGGTGTTCAAGGGTGAGGCCGACGTGGTGCGGATCCTGGTGGCGGGCGGGGCGGATCCCGAGGCCGGGCGGCCGTCGGCGCTGGCCGCCGCGGCCATGTTCGAGCGTCCAGATCTCGCCGCCCTGCTTCGCCCGGCCTGAGCCCGACCCCGCCGCCAGGCTCGGCCGGGCTCACCCCTTCGAGACGGACTCCACGCTCAGGATGCCCGTGCCGGAGCAGGCCAAGAACGGGAACGGCACGGTCTCCGACGCGTTCTGATTCGGGGGATACACGCGCAGGGCGGCGGCCGTGACCGGGTGGCACAGCGAGGGCGAGAAGTTGCCCCGCGTCGACGATCCGCAGGGTGGTCCCTCTTCGTGGACGGTGGCGATTATGGACTTCGGACCGGATGCGCGGCGGCGATGCGGGCGCTCGCCACCGGCCGGGGAGGACGCTTCACCCGGTGACCAGCTGATCGCAGCGACCAACGACGCGCGCGCCGGCCGGCTGCATGGCACGGGTCGTCCGGCGCGTGAGTCACCGGGGTGTCATGCAAGCTAAGCAGCCCTGCATAGCCAGACGTCGTCCGCGTCGAGGATGCGGCACCGCCGCATCGTCTCCTCGTCGAACTCTTCGGAGGGCCTGATGCGTTCCACCCGGAAGCCTGCCGCCGCGAGCCGTTCGCCAATGTCAGGTGCGTAGAGCCGAACGTGGTCGTGCTGCCAGAACGCCAGCTCTCGGTCATCTGGTGCGACGATCGATCGGTCCTCGTAGGTCCGGTCGCGGGTCAGGTCCAGCGGCACCATCACCATGCACCAGCCACCGCGCGCGGTTATCCGGTGCAGTTCCCGCATCGCTGCCTGATCGTCGACGATGTGCTCGAGCACGTGCGAGCAAAGCACGGCGTCGAAACTCGCATCGGGTAAGTCGAGGGCGGTGATGTCCAGATGCAGGTCGACATCGGGCTGTTGCAGATCAGCGGTGACGTAACGGAGGTGGGTCAGCCGCTCGAATTGGTGTCGGAGTGCCCACTCCGGCGCGAAATGCAGCAGAGACCGGGCGTCGCGCAGCAACTCGGGGCGCCGCTGCAAGATCAACCACTGCGCGCGGTGACGCTCGTGCGAGCCACAGCGCCAGCACAGGGCGTTGGCCCGGTTCCAATCGTCTCTGAATCGCGTGAAATGATGACGACAGATCGGGCAGAGAATCTGGTCGCCGCGATGCAGGAACATTTGCGCGCGACGGTCCAAACCTCGAACCACTTGAGTCGGGGTCAGCGTGCGTACACCCACCGTCGGAAAGGGTATGTGATGGTTCAACGTGACGAGGTGAGGCCGGAAACGTGGGCGATCGTGGCCGGTCGCCCGGAGCCGGTGCCAGGCGCCAGGCTCAACACTCCGGTCGTTGCCGCGTCGACCTACGTGCTCGGCAGCGACCGGATCTAAAGCCGCAACGAGGCCACCGAGGGTTGATCTGGTGATCGGCGAGGACTGCTATCAAGGGGTTGCGGGGATCGCGGCCGCGGGCGTTGACGCTTACCAGTGGCGTGTCGAACGGCTGCCGGCCACCGATCCGCGCTGGTTGCAGAGGGCCTCCGAGGCGGATCTGTTGTGGCTGGAGTCCCCGTCGAATCCGCTGCTTGGCATTCGGCGACGAAGCTGATCGGTGGGCATTCAGACCTGTTGCTCGGTGCGCTCAGGCGCCGGGGGTTGCGTCGTACACCTCGGCGGCCGGGCTCGCCATCACGCGGTCCGCCATCTCCTGCTTGAGCTGGGTGAGCCGAGCCTCCTGCTCGGGGGTTCGCTCGCCCCGCGCCAGGTGGATGAACTCATCGCTCACGAACCCTTCGCGCAGCGCCAGCGTCACCACCTGACCGCGGTAGCGCAGCACGAAGACAAAACGCTCGAGCGCCAACCCGCGCTCCTCCCGCGCGAGCTCGGCTTGCACGACATACCGGCCGTCCGTCACGGCCCGGGTGACGAACTCGAAGGCATCCCGTGCACCCGGTCCCGCAAACGCGGTGGCGACCGCGATCTCGTGGCGCTGCGGAACCTCGCCTGAGTCCAGCAGCGGGAAACCTCGCTGCATGACCTTGAACGCGTGCGCCACTCCGCCCGGCGAGCCGCCGCCGTGGTAGCGCATCATGTCCTCGAAGGAGCAGCGCAGCCGCCGATCGCCATCGCCGACCTCGATCGCCGCGTCTGCGGCCGGGCCGGCCCGCCCGAGGATCTCCGATTCAAGTTGCTCTGAAGGCTCCCCGGGGGCGACCATCCCGACCATCATCGCACCGACCGCTGCGACGGGCTGACGTCTCCGATCACCTCGAGCACGCGATCGACGTCGTGTTCGTCGTTGTACAGGTGCCACGAGGTCCGCAGCAGGCCGCCACGGACCGCGGCCACGATCCCGGCGCGCTCCAGGCGCTCAGCCGCTCCCGGCAGGTCGGCACAGACGATCGCGCTGTCGCTGGGCTCCAGACCGATGCCGGCCCGGAATCGGTTGGCCAGCGATACATCGTGCGCCTGGATGGCCGGCACTCCGATCTGCTCTATCAGCTCCAGCGCCGGCTGGGTCCCAACCCACGAGAACCATGCCGGTGAAACGTCGAGCCGCCGAGCGTTCCCGGCCAGGCGCAGAGGCGGTCCGAAGTAGCTGGTGTGGATGTCCTCGCCCGCGTACCAGCCGGCGCTGTGCGGAACCACCCGCTCCAGGAGCCGGTCTGAGACGGCCAGGAACGCGCTCCCGCGAGGGGACACCACAGTGCCTCGGCTGGGAACCCTTCCGGCGGGCGGGTCAGGTGCGTCCGTGGTGGACGGCCTCGATGTTGTGGCCGTCGGGATCGAGCACGAACGCGCCGTAGTAGCCGTCGGAGTATTCGGGCCGCAGGCCGGGCGGCCCGTTGTCACGGCCCCCGGCGGCCATCGCCGCCGCATAGAACGCGTCGACCTGCTCACGCCGGTCAGCCGCGAACGCGACATGGACCCCGGCGCCCACCGGATATTCGGTCGAGATCGCGAAATCGTCGGCCTCCTCGAGGCCGAATGTGACTGACACCGCCCCCTCTCGCCACGGACCGAGCTCCGCGAACCCGAGCGGTGTCAAGGCCTGGGCGTAGAACCGCCGGCTGCGGTCAAGATCGCTGACACCCACACTGACATGGTCGATGACCACTCGCCGTCTCGGCACCATGCGCACTGTACAAGTCGTAACGCGGTGCGACCGTGACGCAGCGATCCGGTCTGCCGGGTTACATCCACCCATCGCCGCGGGCGGCCTGCTGCCCGGGCCGGCCTCCACCCAGCTGGCGATCTATTGCGCCTACCGCCTCGCCGGCGTGCCGGGCGCGATTGTCGGCGGTCTCGGATTCATCATGCCCGGCGTGGTCCTGATCCTGGCGCTGTCGGTCGTGTTCATCAGTCAGACGCCACCGCTGTGGGTTCGCGGGGCCGGCGCCGGAGCCGGGGCGGCAGTCGCGGCGGTCGCAGTGCACGCCGCCCGCGGGTTGATGGGCCCGAGCCTGGAGCGCGTGCGGGCGGACCGCTACCGGCGCGCACGCTGGCTCGCCTACCTGGCGCTCGGCACCGCCGCTGCCGCGCTGATCGGCGGCTACCTGGTACTCGTGCTGCTCGCGTGCGGATCAATCGAGCTGATCCTGGTGCGACACGGGAGGCTCGACTCGCGCTCGGATGGAAATCCGGCGGCGATGCTCTTGCCCGTGTCAGCCGCGACCGGAGGGATCGGTGGGGTCGGCGCGCTGGCCTGGACCGCCCTCAAGGTCGGCGCGCTCTCCTTCGGGGGCGGCTTCGTGATCATCGCTCTGATGCAGGCCGACGCCGTGCACACCTACCACTGGATGACCGACGCGCAGTTTCTCAGCGCCGTGGCACTCGGGCAGATCACGCCCGGTCCGGTCGTCGCCACGGTCGCCGCGGTCGGCTACGCCGCTCACGGGATCGCCGGCGGTCTGCTCGCCGCCGCGGTTGCATTCGGGCCCTCATTCAGCTTTGTGCTGCTGGCCGGCGGTCGGTTCGAACGGCTCCGCGGCGATCCCGGCCCCCGCGCGTTTCTCGACGGCGCGGCTCCGGCCGGCATCGGCGCGATTCTCGGAGCGGCGATCACCCTCGCTGCGGCGTTGAAGCACGGCTGGCAATTCGCGATTCTCGCTGCCGCGGCCGTGGCGCTGCTGGCTCTGCGACGCAGCGTCGTGCAGACGCTCCTGGGCGCCGCTGCGCTTGGGGGTTCTCGCGGCGCTCGCGGGCGCCGTGGTGCGCTAGCTCGCTGGTCCGCGATCGGGCCGTCAGCGCACGGAGATCAGGTCGACGACGAAGACGAGCGTCTCGTCGGGACCGATCACGCCCCCCGCGCCCCGCTTTCCGTAGGCGAGCATCGGCGGGATGGTGATCCGCCGCCGGCCCCCGACCTTCATCCCCACGACCCCCTGGTCCCAGCCCGAGATCACCTGACCCTTGCCGAGGCCGAAGTTGAAGGTGCTGCCACGGTCCCACGAGGCGTCGAACTGCTTACCCGTCTTCCACGAGACTCCGACGTAGTGGACTTCCACGATCCGCCCCGTCTGCGCCTCCGGGCCATCGCCGACGACGATGTCCTCGAGCTCGAGCTGATACGACGGAGGCTGCCCGACGGCGACGTCCACCTCGGGCTTCTCGTTTTCGGCCATCACCGGTAACCGTACCCGTCCGGTGGCCGCAAGCGCATCGGAGCCGAAAATGTGAGAGCGTCCGGGGGCGATGCCGACCGTCGACGTGATCGTGGTGGGCGGAGGCCATAACGGCCTGGTCGCCGCCACGCTGCTGGCCCGATCCGGAAGGTCCGTGCTGGTGCTGGAGCGCCGGGGCGAACTCGGCGGCGCGGCGGTGTCGCAAGCGCCATTCGCCGGCGTGGACGCGCGCCTGTCACGTTACTCGTACCTGGTCAGCCTGTTCCCGTACGGCCTGCTCCGGGAGCTCGGTGTGGATGTCGACCTGCGCCGCCGACGGGTCTCGTCGTACACCCCCTCCGGTCGGGTCGGCGTGCTGGTCAGCGACGACGCCGCAGCCACTCGCGCCTCGATCGAGCGCACCGTCCCCGAGCCCGGCTCGGAGGCGGCGCTGAAGCGGTTCTCGGCGCTGACGACAGCGGTGGCTCAGCGGCTCTTCTGCACCCTCACCGAGCCGCTGCGCTCACGGGACGAGATCAGGCGCGTCGTGGCCGACGACGATGCCTGGGACGCGCTGTTCGAGCAACCCCTCGCGGACGTGCTCACGCGCGAGTTCGAGAGCGGTCTGGTCCGCGGGATCGTGGCGACCGACGCGCTGATCGGGACATTCGCCGATCTGGGCGAGCCCGAGCTGCGCCAGAATCGCTGCTTTCTGTATCACGTGATCGGCAACGGCACCGGGAGCTGGGATGTTCCGGTCGGGGGGATGGGAGCGCTGACCGCAGCCCTGGCCGGCGCCGCGCGACAGGCCGGAGCCGAGCTGCGCACCGATTCGCCGGTGGTGAACATCGATGCCGACGGAAAGACCGCCGAGGTGCGGACCGCCGACGGAGCCTCGTTCGCGGCAGCGCACGTACTGGCCAACGTCGCACCGGCGGTGCTCCGGACGCTGATCGGCGATCCTCCCGCCGCGGTCGCGCCGGAGGGCTCGCAGCTGAAGCTGAACATGCTGCTTCGCCGCCTTCCCCGCCTGCGCGACGGCTCGCTAAGCCCCGAGCAGGCGTTCGCGGGCACCTTCCACGTCAACGAGAGCTACGCCCAGCTGCAGCAGGCCCACACCCGGTCGGCGAACGGTGAGATCCCCGATCTACCGCCGTGCGAGACCTACTGTCACTCGCTGACCGACCCGAGCATCCTGGCGCCGGATCTGCGCGAGGCCGGCGCCCATGCGCTCACCGCGTTCGTCCTGCACATGCCCGCGCGGCTGTTCCGTGAGCGTCCAGAGGAGGCCAAACGCGCGGCCGTCGAGGCAACGCTGCGCTCGATCGACTCGGTGCTGGCGGAGCCGATCGAGGACTGCCTGTGGCAGACCGCCGACGGGACGCCGTGTCTGGAGGCGCGGACCCCGCTCGAGCTCGAAGCCGAGCTGGGGATGCCGGGCGGGCACATCTTCCACGGCGATCTCGCCTGGCCGTTCGCGGAGTCCGAGGAGGAGGTCGGGCAGTGGGGCGTGGAGACCGACCGAGCCAATGTGTGGATCTGCGGCGCCGGAGCGCGTCGCGGCGGCGGCGTCAGCGGCATCGCCGGGCACAACGCCGCCCGCGCCGTACTCGCGGCCGACCTCCGCCTCGCGCATGCGTAGCCCCCCTGCTCCGGCCTTCTTCTTCGGCGCGATGTCGCCGTACTCGTGGTTCGCGGCGGAGCGAATCCCCACGCTGATACCCGACGCGCAATGGCATCCTGTCTATGCCGGTGCTCTGTTCAAGGCCAACGGACGCAGCACGTGGGGACTCGGCGATCGGCGTGCCGCCGGCCTGGCCGACTGCGAGGCTCGCGCCGCTGCCCACGGCCTGGGAGCGATTCGCTGGCCGCAGCCGTGGCCCACCAACGACGTGCTGGTGGCCCGCGCGATGGCCTACGCCGCACGCGAGGGGGTGCTCAGGTCCTTCGCGCTGGCGGCGATGCGGCTGGCCTTTCTGGAAGGGGGCGAACTTGGCCAGCTGGCGATGGTGCAGGCGGCCGGCGAGCGAATCGGGCTCGACGCCGATCGGCTCGCTCACGCCGTCCAGCAGCCGGACGTCAAGCAGGCCGTGCGCGTCACGCACGAGCTGGCCCTCTCGCTCGGAGTGTTCGGCGTTCCCAGCGTCGTGGTCGAGGATCGCGTTTTCTGGGGCGACGATCGGCTCGAGGCCGCGGCCGCGGCGGCGCGGGGCCCGCGCCTGTCCTAGCCACACGTCTCGCGCGCGCGAGTACGCTTCGTGTATGGAGTCAGTCCAGCCCGGCGCCCTGGTCAAGATCTCGGGCGACGGCCCGGAGCGGGACGGGATCGTGTTCGATACACCGAGCGCGTCCAAGGTGGTGGTGGCGGTGGTGGATCCGCGCCGCGGACCGCTGTTTCGCACCGTCCATCCGCGGACACTCAGCGAGCGCGCCGATTCCGGCTCAGACGACCCGGCGCTCCGGCGCCTCCTGCGCCGCACTCCGCTGCCGGTGCGGGGCGCCGCGCGCGCTGCCAAGGGCGCCGGCCACGAGCAGGCCGCCCACACCCGCGCGGCGGGGCACCGCACCACCGGCAAGTAGGGCTCGTCGCTGACGCGCGGGTCCGCGCCCACCGCAGCCTGCGCCGGCTTGCAGATGTTTTTTTCCGTCAAATCGCCACGCGATCCGCTCGCAGCGATAGTCTGCGCGACCATCGACGCCGACTATCCTGATCGCACGACAGCCGGGGGGTTTGATGGCCCAGTCCACTAGTCCGACCCAAGATGTAGCGCTGGACGCCGAAGGACTGGAGCGAGGAGTCGGGTTTCTCGGCCTCCTGTGGGCGTCTGAGGGCTCGATCATCGGCTCGGGATGGCTGTTCGGCGCTCTCACCGCCGCTTCGATCGCCGGACCCTCCGCCATCATCGCCTGGATCGCCGCGTCGCTGATCGTGATCGTCTTGGCCCTCGTCCACGCCGAGCTAGGCGGCCTGTTCCCGGTCTCTGGCGGCACCAGCCGCTTCCCGCACTATGCCTTCGGCAGCTTGGCCGGGGGGACATTCGGATGGTTCTCGTACCTGCAGGCCGCGAGCGTGGCGCCGATCGAGGTGCTGGCCGCGATCCAGTACCTCTCCGTCTTCAGCTGGGCGTCCAGTTGGTACAGCTCCACCGGCACGCTGAGCGGTGTCGGGATCGTGGTCGCAATCGTGCTGATGTTCGTGTTCGTCGCCATCAACCTGATCGGGATCCGGTGGCTGGCTCGGGTCAACAACTCGCTGACCTCGTGGAAGGTCTTGGTCCCGGTCCTGACGATCATCATCTTCCTGCTGTTCCACTTTCACAGCGGCAACTTCAGCCACGGTGGCGGCTTCTTCATCAAAGGGGCCGAAGTCAAGTCCATCCTGATCGCGATTCCCGCCGGAGGCATCGTGTTCTCGCTGCTCGGTTTCGAGCAGGCGGTGCAGTTGGGCGGCGAGGCCAGAAATCCGGCCAAGGATCTACCGCGAGCGGTGATCCTCTCGATCCTGATCGGTGCGGCCATCTACGTCCTCGTTCAGATCGCGTTCATCGGCGCGCTGGATCCGGCGCTGCTGACCAAAGGCGGCACCTGGACGGGTCTGATGCCGACCGGACATGCCAGCCCAGCATTGAAGGCGTTGGATGCGGCTCCGTTCTATACAGTCGCCAAGGTGGCAGGGCTGGCTTGGCTGGCGTTCATCCTGCGCATCGACGCGTTCATCTCCCCCACGGGGACAGGTCTGATCTACCTGACGTCGGCGTCCCGCATCAGCTTCGGCCTGAGCAAGAACGGCTACATCCCGCAGGCGTTCGAGCAGAATAACCCGCGAACCAGGGTTCCAGTGTTCGGGATCATCGTCTCCGCGCTCATCGGGCTGCTGTTCCTGCTGCCGTTCCCGAGCTGGAGCAAGCTGGTCGGCGTCGTCACCAGCGCATCGGTGATGATGTACGCGGGAGCGCCGCTGGCGCTCGGGGCTCTGCGCCGACAGAAGCCCGATCTGCCTCGGCCCTATCGACTCCCGGCCGCCCACATCCTGGCGCCCCTGGCGTTCGTTCTGGCCACCTGGATCGTCTACTGGTCGGGCTGGGGCACGTACACGACGCTGATGGTGGCGCTGCTGCTCGGCTACGCGCTGATGTTCGTCTCGGCGGCGCTCCACCTCAACCCGGATCAGCCGGAGATCGATTGGGGCGCGGCGATCTGGATCTTCCCGTACCTGATCGGCATGGGCGTCATCTCCTACTTCGGCACGTTCCCCACCGGTCGAATCGGGATCATCGGCGGCGTAGGGGTCTTCAAGACCGTACTCGTCGGCGCCAACAATGACCTCGGGCTCTACGGCGGTCTGATCGTCTCGGCGGCCTGGAGCCTGATCATCTACTACGTCGCTATGGCGCGGCGCCTGCCCTCTACGAAGGTGGACAAGTACGTGCACGAGGTCTATCCGCCGCCGGTCGCCGAGTAGGCCGCGCGCGAGGGCCAGACCGGCTACCCCGAGCCGGCGGCGAGCGAGACGTTTGATTGATTACACGCGGGTGCCGGCTCCGGTCTTGGCGAGATGCCACACCAGCACCCCGGGCAGGCCGGCGTAGGCCTGCACGGTGGCCTCGGGAATGTGACGGAAGGCCCGGCGCTTGGCCGGCACCTGATCGGCGGTGAGCACGGGCTCCAAACAGTCGAGCACGTCGAGCCGCCCGGCTCGGAAGGCGGCCAGGTAGGCGGCGTGGCTGTGCGCGTGCTCGCGGACGAACGCGCGTCCCCCGCCGGCATCGACGAACGGCGCGTGCCAGCCGAGGTGCGCCCAGAACGGATGCAGCACCGAGATGACGAGATGGCCTCCGGGCCTGAGCACCCGGGCCAGCTCTGCGACGGCCGCCTCGAGTTCACGGAGGTGCGACAGGGCCAGGCCGCACACGACCAGATCGAAACCCCCGTCCGCGACCGGGATCGCGAGCAGATCCCCCTCGAGAAAGCGAGCTCCGGCGACGTTGGCCCTGGCTCGCTCGAGCATCTCGGGAGTCAGATCGATCCCCACCACAACGTGATCGCGTGCCACCAGGTGGTCGGTGTGACGGCCGGTTCCGCATGCGGCATCGAGCGCACGGCCCGGCGGCAGCCGGTCCACCAGCGACCACACGGCGGGTTGCTCGATCGCGATGATCGGATTGCCGGGTTCGTCGTAGCTCTCCGACCACGCGCGGTACCCGGCGCGCGGGCCGAGTTCGCGAATCGGCTCGCCGGCCGCGAACGCCGGTTCGTCAAGGACACGGCGAATCTCGGCCAAGCGCTCGTCGGCACTCGCGTCGGTGCCGTCGTAGAGCCGGCGCATCAGTGCCAACCCCTCGACCCCCAGCAGCAACTCGACGAGGCGGACGTGACGCGACACGTGGCAGACGTCCGGGCCGGCGATCGCTATCTAGCGCTGGAGCGGGACATGGGCCGCCAGCTCTTCCAGCCACGCCTCGGCGGTGCTGTCGCTGGGCGCCCGCCAGTCGGAACGAGGCGAGAGCGAGCCACCGGAGCCGACCTTCGGGGCATTGGGGAGCGCGGAGCGCTTGAACTGGCTGGTCTGGAAGAACCGCCGCAGGAAGACCTCCAGCCAATGTCTGATCTCGGCCAGCGAATACTGGTTGCGTCGCTCCACGGGGATCAGGTCGGGCCAGTCGCCGCGGTCGCGGTCACCCCAGGCGTAATCGGCGAGAAATGCGACCTTGCTCGGGCGGTAGCCGAAGCGCAGGATGTAGTACAGGAAGAAGTCCTGGAGATCGTAGGGGCCGACGACGCTCTCGCTGGCCTGCTCCGGGCCATCGCCGGCGCCGTCGCCGGCTGGGATCAGCTCTGGAGAGATGGCCGTCTCGAGCACGGATCTGAGCACCTCGTGAGTCTCGGCACCGAACTGGTCGGTTTCGACCGCCCAGCTGAGCAGGAACCGGATCAACGTCTTGGGGACCGAGGCATTGACGCTGTAGTGCGACATCTGATCGCCGACCCCATAGGTACACCAGCCCAGGGCGAGCTCGCTCAGATCCCCCGTCCCCAGGACCAGCGCATGGTGATGATTGGCCAGGCGGAACAGGTGTGAGGTGCGCTCGCCCGCTTGGACGTTCTCGTAGGTGATGTCGTACTGCGGCTGGCCATCCGCGGCGGGGTGTCCCAGGTCACGCAGCATCTGCGTCGCCGACGGACGGATGTCGAGCTCACTCGCGCTGACCCCGAGCGACTTCATCAGGGCATGGGAATTGCGCAGGGTGAGCGGGCTGGTGGCAAAGCCCGGCAGCGTGAAGCCGAGCACGTTGGCGCGGGGCAGGCCGAGTCGATCGACCACCCGTGCGGCGACGATCAGCGCGTGCGCGCTGTCCAGCCCGCCCGAGACCCCGATCACGATCTTCTCGATGCCGGTCGCCAGCAGGCGGGTCTGAAGGCCGCGGACCTGGATGTTGTAGACCTCCTCGCACCGAGCGTTCCGGCTCGCCGGGTCGGCCGGCACATACGGGAACCGCTCGACCCGCCGCCGCAGGGGGAACCGACTCGCAGGGGGCTCGAGGTCGAACTCGATCGTCCGCATCCGCTGCAGGCGCTCGCGGAGGTCGTGGATCGAGTCGCCGTAGCTGCTCGTGCTCATGCGGTCAGCGCGGATCCGGTCGAGGTCGAGGTCGGCCACGAGCAGCTCCTCCTCGTCGGCGAATCGCTTGGCCTCAGACAACAGGTCACCGTTCTCGCAGATCAGCGCCTGTCCGTCCCACGCCACGTCGGTGGTCGATTCGCCCAGTCCCGCGGCGGTGTAGACATAGCCGGAGATCGTGCGGGCCGATTGGCCTTCGCACAGCGCTCGGCGGTAGCCGGCCTTGCCGATCGTGATGTTGCTGGCCGAGAGATTGACCAGCACCGTGGCTCCCGCCAGCGCGCCGTAGGTGCTCGGGGGGATCGGCGTCCACAGGTCTTCGCAGATCTCGACGTGGAGTGTGAAGTCGGGGACGTCCCGGCAGGCGAACAGCAGCTCGGGTCCGAACGGCACCGTCTCCCCGAGCAGTCGTATGTCTCGCCCGATCAGGTCCCGGGCGGCACGGAACTGACGCTTTTCGTAGTACTCGCGGTATTCGGGCAAAAAGCTCTTGGGGACGGCGCCGAGGATCCGTCCCCGGTGGATCACGATCGCGGCATTGAACAGTCCACCTTCGGCTCCGACCGGCACGCCGACCACGATCAGCGGCCGTAGCGTGCGACTGGCGGAGAGCACCCGGGCGAGCGCCGCCGAGACCGCATCCAGCAGCGCCTGCTGGTGAAAGAGGTCCTCGCTCGAGTAGGCCGCGAGGCCGAGCTCGGGAAACAGCACCAGGGCCGCGTGGTCGTCGGACGCTCGCCGGGCCAGCGCAATCGTCCTCCCGGCGTTGAACTGCGGGTTGCCGACGCTCACGTGCGGCACCGCCGCCGCCACCCGCACGAAGCCGTGACCGTAGGGGCAGCCGAATTGGCCGGGGACGCCCTCACGCGTTGCTGTCATTGGCGCAGTATCGCCTCCCGAGCCCTGAGACCGCAGCCAGGCGACCGGTTCACCGGTGTGACCCTGACGCCGGCGGTCGTTTCCCGGGCGGCTCGCGGGGTATCAGTTCAACCGAATGGCAGCAACGACCGGACAGTTCGTCCTCGAGCGGTTGGCCGACGAGTGGGGGGTGCGCCGCATCTACGGCTATCCCGGCGACGGCATCAACGGTCTGATCGGAGCGTTTCACGAGGTCGGCGATCGACTCGAGTTCACACAGGTGCGTCACGAGGAGATCGCCTCGTTCGCCGCCTGCGCGCACGCCAAGTTCACCGGCGAGGTGGGGGTGTGCATGGCCACCTCGGGGCCGGGCGCGATCCATCTGCTCAACGGCCTGTATGACGCCAAGCTCGACCACCAGCCGGTGTTCGCGATCGTGGGCCAGCAGGCCCGGATGTCGCTGGGCTCCGAGTACCAGCAGGAGGTCGATCTGGTCAGCCTCTACAAGGACGTCGCCAGCGAGTTCGTGCAGGTGTGCATGGTCCCCGAGCAGGCGCCGCACCTGATCGACCGCGCGATGCGGATCGCCAAGGCGACCCGCTCGCCGACGTGCGTGATCATCCCCAACGACGTCCAGGAGCTGCCCTACTCGGCGCCACCTCGCGCCCACGGCGCCGTCCCGTCCTCCAGCGCGGCGATCCGCCGCCCCCATGTCGTGCCCGACGAAGCCGCCCTGACGCACGCCGCCGAGATCCTCAACACCGGCGAGAAGGTCGCGCTCCTGGTCGGCCAGGGCGCCAAGCACGCGTTCACCGAGGTCGAGCAGGTGGCCGATTTGCTCGGCGCGGGCGCGGCCCGGGCCCTGAATGGCCGCGCCGTGCTGCCCGATGATCTGCCGTGGGTGACCGGCTCGATCGGGCTGCTCGGCACCCGGCCGTCATACGACCTGATGCAGAGCTGCGACACGCTGCTGATGATCGGGTCCAACTTCCCCTACTCGGAGTGGCTGCCCGAGCCCGGCCAGGCCCGGGGAGTGCAGATCGATATCGATGCACGCCTGATCGGCAACCGCTATCCGATGGAGGTCAACCTCGTCGGAGACTCCGCGGACACGCTGCGCGCACTGATCCCGTTGCTGACGCGCAAGCAGGATCGGTCGTGGCGGGAGGAGATCGAAGGCGGGATAGAGCGGTGGTGGCGGATCCTCGAGGCGCAGGCAGGCCAACCGGCGGATCCGATCAACCCCCAGCTGGTCTTCCACGAGCTCAGCTCCCGCCTCCCGGACGGTGCGATTCTCACCGCGGACTCGGGTTCCGCCACCGACTGGTGGGCGCGGCACATCAAGGTCCGCGCCGGGATGCAGGCCGCGCTGTCGGGCACGCTGGCCACGATGTGCCCAGCGATCCCGTACGCGCTGGCGGCCAAGTTCGCCTACCCGGATCGACCGGTCATCGCCTCGATCGGGGACGGTGCCATGCAGATGCTGGGCATCAACGCGCTGATCGACATCGCGCACTACGCGCCGCGGTGGTCAGATCAGCGTCTCGTCGTGTCCGTGCTGAACAATCGTGATCTCAACCAGGTCACCTGGGAGCAACGCGTGATGTCCGGTGATCCCAAGCTCGACGCCTCGCAGGTGCTCCCGAGCTTCGACTACGCGGGCTACGCCCGCATGCTGGGCCTGCACGCTGCGCGGGTGGAGCGTCCCGAGGACGTCGGCGAAGCTTGGGATGCGGCCCTCGCCGCCGGTCGCCCGGCACTGATCGAGTTCGTCACCGATCCCGAGGTCCCACCGTTGCCGCCCCATATCCAGTTCGAACAGGCCAAGGAGCTCGCGCACACGCTGGTGAAGGGAGATCAGGCCGCACCGCGGTTCGTCAAGCAGTCGCTGCGCGGGAAGCTGGCTGAGTTCATGACCCGGTGAACTCGGAAGCCAAGGCGGGATAATGGGCGGATGTCGCCCATCTCCCGCGGGTTCACGGGTCGTCGCCGTCCCGTCGCCGATCCGGCGCGGATCCCGCCGGGGCAGTACCTGACGGGTGACTTCCCCGTCTTGTCGGCGGGACCGACACCGCACGTGCCCCTCGATGAGTGGAGCTTCACGATCGGCGGCAAGGTCAAGGCCGAGGTGTCGTGGTCATGGCAGGAGTTCCTCGCGTTGCCGTCTGACAGCTTCGCGGTCGACATCCACTGCGTGACCAAGTGGTCAAAGCTCGACACCAGCTGGAGAGGGGTGTCGCTCGACACCCTGCTGGCCGGTGTGGACTCCGTCGCCGAATACCTCACGGCATTCTCCGACGGCGGCTACACGACGAACCTGGCGCTGGCGGACGTCACCGGCGGTAAGGCGTGGGTCGTGTACGAGTACGGCGGCGAGCCCCTGGAATCCGAGCACGGTGGGCCGGCACGGCTCCTGGTTCCACATCTCTACTTCTGGAAGAGCGCCAAATGGGTCCGCGGAATCACGTTCACGCCCGACGACGAGCCCGGCTTCTGGGAGGGCTACGGCTACCACAATCACGGCGACCCATGGCTCGAGCAGCGATACCAGGGAGACTGAACTGGCAGCTGGCGACCGTGATCGAGGTCGTCGAGGAGAACGAGCGGACGAAGAGCATCGTACTCAAGCCGGCCGACTGGCCCGGTCATCGCGCCGGCCAGCATGTGGACGTCCGCCTTACCGCACCCGACGGCTATCAGGCCCAGCGCAGCTACTCCATCGCCTCGAGCCCCGAGGACGAGCACCTGGTACTCACCGTCGAGCTGCTCCCCGACGGAGAGGTGTCGCCGTATCTGGCGCAGGAGCTGATTGCGGGAGACCAGCTCGAGCTCCGCGGGCCGATCGGCGGTTACTTCGTCTGGCCTGACGCGCTGCCGGGACCCGTGCTGCTGGTGGCGGGCGGGTCAGGCATCGTGCCGCTGCGCTCGATGTTGCGCCACCGCGCGGCGGTCGCCAGCACGGTCGCCGTGCGACTGCTGTATTCGTCGCGGTCTCTGGCCGAGCTGATCTACCGCGAAGAGCTGCAGCGGCTCGGCGACCAGGACGGCGTGGACGTTCGCTTCACGCTGACGCGAAATTGGCCACCGGATTGGAGCGGCCATCGCGGTCGGATCGACGATCAGCTGCTCGGCGAGGTTGCCTGGGCGCCCGAGGAGCAGTCGGTCGCGTTCGTGTGCGGACCCAGCGGGTTCGTCGAGGTCGCGGCGAATGGGCTGGTGAGGCTCGGACACCCCCCGGCGCGGGTGCGAACCGAGCGGTTCGGGCCGACGGGTAGCTGAGCTGACGGAGTCTGGGCGATCGTGGAGGCACTGGACGGAAATGCGCTCGCCGGGGCGCTCCACGCCCACTTCGGAGCGGAGATGACCACCGTGACCGGAGTGTGCGCCGCCTGTGGCACGGCTGCCCAGATCGGCGAGCTCCGCGTCTACTCCCGCGCGCCGGGCGCGGTGGCGCGGTGCCTCAATTGCGACAGCGTCGTGATGGTGATCACTGAGATCCACGGCCGCACGCGGGTCCGGCTGGCCCGCCTCGAGCTCGTCGATCCGCCCGATGTCGATTTCTCCGATGCCCGTGCGCCCTAGGTAGGTCACCACTGCCCCAAGCGGCGCGGCGGCCGGCGCGAGTGGCTCAGCGACCTCCAGGCCGAAGCGTCAGCAGCGCCGCGCTGGCGGCGGGGAGCGTGACCGCGTACCCACCGGAGCGTGGCTGCACAACCTGCGTGGCCGGTGCCGGCAGCCGACCCGTGCCGGTGCTGGTCCCGAAGCTGCGGCCGCCGAGGGTGATGCCGCCGGTCGCGTACGCACTCGAGGCGGTGAGGCGCTCGACGCTGCCTGAACCCCCTGCGGCCGCCCCGCTGACCAGGGCCGACGCCGAGTGCACCAGGCTGTCGTTGATCAGCAGCACCCTCACCCGGTGGTCGGGCGCCAGCGTCGCCCAAGCGCGCACCTGGGTTTGCTTTCCGGCCTGGATCGGCAGCAGGCGAGACCCCGGCGGGGCGGCCTGTCTGAACATCAGGGCCCCGTAGTACAGGGGATGCACCGTCCCCCGCCACAGTCCACGCGACCGGTCGAAATCAAACAACCCGTTAGCGGCGTTCGGATAGGTGTGGATGTTCACTCCGTCGACGCCGTGGGCCGCGATCGTGAACAGAGCGTCCATCACCCACAGCGCCGCCGCGAACGCATTACTGACACCGAGCCTTCCATTGCAGGTGACGGAGTTCATCTCGTCCACGCGGAAGCTGGCCCCGACCCGATGCGCGGACGCCACGTACGGGGCGAGCCCATTGACGATCCCGCGTGATGCCCGTGGCGATAGGAGATTCGCCACGGACGGGTATTGAAACGAGGTGGTGTCGGTCACGCACTGGTTAAACCCGTAGGCGTGCCAGGTCACGATCCGGACCCGAGACGACGGCGTCAGGAACCGGCGAAACACGTCCAGCCACGACAGGATCCCCGTCACCGGCCCGGCGATCGGCAGCCCCGGCGGCAGTACCCCGAGCGTCCGTGAGAACTCCCCGGCAAACGTGCTGGCGTCGTAGCCGGGCCGTCGCGAGTAGATCGGCGTGCCAACTGGGCTCGACCACACAACCGGAGAGCCGTGGAGCTCGCGAAACCACGGGACCTGCGTGTAGAGCTCCGGTTCGTTTCCGATCTCCATGGCATCGATGTACTTGCGTCCGAGCCCGGCGAGGAGTTGCTCGGATTCGACTGCGGCGATCTGCGACCGATTCGCCTCGAGCTCGACGCCGAGGATCAATCGCGCGTCCAGGGCCTGCGCCAGGGCTCGGGCGCCCATCATCCAGCCCGGTGTCAGGCTGTAGGTGATCCCCAGCGGCCGGGTCATGCCGTTGACCGGCCACCACGTCCGATCCGTGCTCTGGCCGCCGACGCGCAGCACTGGGCTGCCCGTGGGCACCAGGTTCCGGATCAGCCGGACGAGCACCGGATCGATCGGTTGCGGCTGAGGGCCCGCCAAGACGGGAATCGAGCGGTATTCCAGGGCAAGCCCGAGGAAGTCGGCGGCAATCGGCGAGCCGTGCGGCGACCGTGCCGACACGCGGAACGCGAAGGCCCGCGCCGGCGTGGCCAGGCCGGCGTGCGCCGCGGTGATCAACGTCAGCACGCCGAGCACCAGCAGGATTCGGCGCGCTGCCCAGTAGAGCGAAGGCAAGAGCAGAATCTAACTCCTGCCGGGATCGGAGGCGACGGTCGAGATCCGTGGCGCCCACGAGCGCGGCGCCGTCCAGACCGTAATCCTCGCCGCTCGAGCCGTCCGGCCGATGGGCGCCCTGTCCCACCCGCCCCCGCGGTGCGCCTTTTGCGCAACTACTCGCAGCCCTGCGTGTTGATGTGGGAGTTCAGATCCCAACAAAGGAGTCAGTATGCGCAAAATGCGCACCGCCGTGGCGTTCACCACGCTCGCCACGATTGCCTGTGTGTTGGTCGCGATCGGCGCTTCATCAGCCACGGCTCCGCCGGCGGCGGCGGCCCCGGCCCTCGCGCCGAAGGTCCTAACCGGACCGGCGACGAGTAACGGCTCGACGAGCGAGACGCTGTCGGGCACCGTGAACCCCCATAACCAGGTCACCACCTACTTCTTCAATTACGGAACCACCACCGCCTACGGCACCGACACCACTCACACCACCGTCGGTAACGGAAGCACCGGGGTCCCCGTGACAGCGGCCGTGACCGGCCTGACGCCAGGTACGGTCTACCACTATCGGCTGGTGGCGGTGAACGCAGGCGGCACCACGCTCGGCGCGGACGCGACATTCACCGCGGCCGCACCCACCACATCACAGGTCCGGGTGATGGGCCGGGAGGGCTTCGTCTCGCCCGGCAAGGTCATTGGCGTGGAGCTGGGCTGCTTCGCTGGCCAGACGACCTGCACGGGGCACATCGCGATGACCAACGGCACCACCGTGGTTGGTCAGCGTGACTACTCGATTCCGCCCGAGAGCGGCGGCTTTCATAACCTCAAGCTGACCCCACAGGGCGCGCAGCTCCTGACTCGGAACCATCGCTATCATCTCGTCGGGGTCAAAGTGACCGTGACGGACTCGACCGGCCAGACCCTCGATTACGTGATCCATCTGGCCAACTGGATCTGGCACTGATCGCGTAGCGGTTCCTTCCTGGGTGCGTCGGCCGTGGCCGGCGCACCCGGCCGGGCCCCGGTCAGGGCGTTGTCCGGTCAGCGGCCGGGGATGAGCCAGGCCGGGCCTGGCCGCTGTACTCCTGGTTCGGGAGCATGTTGGTGGCCATCGCCATCCGGTTGGTGAGGTTGTACATCGCGGCGATCTCGGCGACGTCCCAGGCTTCCTCGGCGGTCAGGCCGGTGTCGAGGAGCGCCTCCAGGTCGGCGCGCGTGATCTCACGCGGGTGGAGCGTCAGCTTCTCGGCGTAGGCGCAGATGGCCGACCGGCGCGAATCGAGTCCCGCGCGTCGCCAGTCATAGGAGATGCGCTCGCCGAGCACTGGGTCCCCGAGCTCTTCACGCAGCGCGGCCCCATGGGCGACGAGGCAGTACAGGCAGCCGTTGGCGGCGCTGACCACGACGGCGATCATCTCGCGGTCGGCGGCGCTGAGCTGGTCGGTGGGCTGGTGCAGCTGGCGGTAATGGGCGAACCAAGCGCTCAATCGCTCCGGTCTGAAGGCGTAGACCCGGAAGACGTTGGGCACGAACCCCAGGCGCTCTCGCGCCTTGGCGAACAGGCCGCGCAGGTCGGAGGGCAGCTCGGCTTCGTCGGGAACCGGGAACCACGATCCGGTGGTTTGCGCCTGCCCTGGGGTCTCGGCGGTGTCGGCCACGAGCTTCGTGATTGTCGCGCTTCCCGCCGGCGGGCGCTCAGATGCTCGGCGCCGGCTCGGGAGCGTTGGCCGGAACGCTCAGCCGCTCGGGGCCAGCTCGGGAGCGCGCGCCTGAACATCGGTGGCGGGCTCGGTCTCGGCCTGGTTGAGGCGCAGGAACAGATAGACCCCGATCACCACGCCGGCCAACGGGCACAGCCCCCAGGCGATCCCCTGGCCCACCTGCGTCGCGATCGGTCCCGGGCAGGCGTCCGCGATGCCCCAGCCAAGCCCGAACAGAAGACTGCCGGCTATGTGCCGGCGAGCCGGTGGCTGCGGCGTCCAGTTGATCGGGGTGCCGGTCAGCAGCGCCCGCGCCTTGCTGCGGCGCAGGAGCGCGAGACCGACGGCCGCGACCAGCACAGCCGAGGCGAAGAACAGGAACAGATACGACCGCTGGAACAGCAGCGCCTGGCGGATCACGGCCGGGCTGGTCATCCCGCTCCAGGCGAGCACGACCCCGAACACGAGCCCCACGCCGAGGCCGGCGACGCGCGAGCTCATAACACCACCGCCTTGATGACAAAGCTGACGACGATCGCCGTGGCGAAGAAGGTCGCCGTCGCGGCCAGGCTCGCGGGCGAGAGCATCGCGGTTCCACTGAGGCCGTTGCCCGAGGTGCAGCCGCCCGCGAGCTTGGCGCCGAAGCCGATCATGACGCCCGCGACGAGCAGGATCGGAGCAATCGCGATCTGAGCCGAACCGTGCAGATTGGCCGTCAGCCAGCCGTACCCGTGGAAGTCCGGGCCGCCGGCGGCCAGCCCATAAAGGGTGCCGCCGAGCAGCACTCCGATCACGCACCAGCCCCGCCAATCAAATGTGAGCTGTCCTGCGGTCAGCCGCCCGATGATCTCCGAGTAGCCGCCCGTAACCCCGAGCCGGCCGTTGAACAATGCCCGGCAGGCGACCACGCACAGCCCGAGGGCTGGACCGGCGATGAACCAGGCAAGCTGAGGATGAAGCAACGTTGCCTCCCTTTAAGACGGGCCGAGCCCCGTGGCAGCGGCACTCGGTGTGAGTCTAGGTCGCTGGCTGCGCTCAGATGCCGCGCAGCACCCCGCCGTCGACGGCGATTGCCGTGCCGGTGATGTAGGCAGCGCGCTCGGAGCACAGGAACGCGGCGGCCCAGGCCATCTCCTCCGGGCGCCCGATCCGGCCGGCCGGAACCGCGTCAGCGGCCGCTGCCTCGGCTGCCGCCATGGATCCGTACAGACTCTCGGTCCTTGCCGTCGCGATCTGGCCCGTGAGCAGCGTGTTGATCGTCACCCCATCTCCCGCCACGTCGAGCGCGAGCGTCTTGTAGGCCGCCAGGGCGGCCGAGCGCTCGGCGTTGGACAGCATGAGAGAACCGATCGGCTCCCGGACCGAGGTCGACGCGATCCCCACGACACGCCCCCACCGGCGTTCGCGCATTCCTGGCAGCACGCGCCGCAGCAGGGCCAGCGGGGCCAGGACCAGGTGGCGGTGGGCCTCCTCCCATTGCGCGTCGGTGAACCCGAGCGGATCCGGGCCCGCGGGTGGCCCACCGGTGTTGGTGACCAGGATGTCCACCGGTCCGAGGCGCTCCTGTATCCGGTCGACCAGTGCAGCGGCGGCGCCGATGTCGCCGCTGTCCCAGCCAAAGCCGGCCTCGGCGCCGATCTCGGTCGCCACCGCCGCCGTGCGGCCCTCGTCCCGAGCGGTCAGCACGACCCGTGCGCCCTCCGCCACCAGTGCCTCGCCGACCGCACGTCCGATCCCCTGACTCGCTCCGCCCACCAACGCGACCCGACCGGCGATTCCGAGATCCATGACGCCAGTATCGCTCAGCGGCCGCGCTCGCAGGTGGGTCCCCCCTCGTCTGACGCCGCCCAAGGAAATAGGGAAACACCCGATTCCTCCGGGCCGGCCGCGCCATAGCTTGTCGCCAACCAATCGAGTCAGGCCAGCGGCACGACTCGCGACACGCAAAGGAGCAGTGATCTTGATGAGGCATCGCCGAGCGCATGGGCAGGCCCGTTTCACCCACACGAGCGGTCCGCGGCGGCAGCGGTGGCGCTGGTTGCTGGCCAGCGCCGTCGGGCTGCTGGGACCGGCGCTGTTCGCGGGCACGGCCGGCGCCACCGGTTCATATCCGGGCGAGACGCTTTCGCTGGCGCTCAACGGCCCCGCAGTCGCCGGGAAGGCCACGCAGTTGGTGGCTTCGGGCCAGCAGTTGGACGTCAACGACTACGCCGGGGGCTTCGACCTCAATGTGTTCGCCAAGGACCCGAACGTCGATCCCACCTGTGCGCCGAGTTACTGGCAGGAAAGCAACAATTCGATCACCAATCCCTCAGAGATTCGGATTGTGATCGGAGACTGGCAGGGCATGGACAGCACCACGTTCAGCGTGCCGTTCAGTGCCGTGTTCGATCAGCCGGGGCCGGTGTTGCTGTGCGCATACAGTGACTGGATCACCGACACCGCGGCCAGCGCCCAGCTCACCGTCGATCTCGCCGGTTCTGCTCCGGCCCCGAGCCCTCCGGTGAGCACCCCGGTCCCGACGCCGCCGGTGACCGGCAGTCCGGGGGTCGTCAAGCCGCTGAGCAGTGCACGCCCGCGTGTGACACGGTCCGGCAGGACCCTCAGGTGCAGCCGGGGCGTCTGGTCCAATGCGCCCAGCGCGTTCTCCTATCGGTGGACGATCAGCGGCCATGGGGCCGGGCGTGCACACGGGTCGAGGCTCGCCGTGTCCCGGTCGCTGCGCGGCCACAGCGTCCGGTGCAGCGTCACGGCGACGAACACCGCAGGTGCCGCCACCGCCGTCAGCCGTCCGTTCTCGGTCCGCTGAGCTCCTACCTCGCCGAATGCTTCTGGCCGGGTGTGACCCGGGCGGAACTCAAAGCCCTCGACGGTCGCGCCTCGCTCAGTGCGGGGCGCACGTCGGGGAGCGAGCGGGAGGTCCACTACCAGGGTTCGATGCTGATGCCCGAGGACGAGGTTGTCTTCTGCTTCTTCGAGGGCCCTTCGGCGGATGCCGTCTCGGCAGCCGCCCGCGCGGCGCGGATCCCTTACGCGCGCATCATCGGGTCGACCGGATTGCCGAATTGCGGTCCACACGGCGAGGCGGGCCGCCGGCGACCCTGAGGTCACCCTCACGGCTCGCGGTTCGTGAGATAGTTGGCGCCGAGTCGATGATCGGCCGCGAGCGTGAGCTGGATGCCGGAGCGCGTTTTCTCGAGTCGTTGGCGCACGGCTCGGAGGGCCTGGTGTTGGAGGGAGAGGCCGGGATCGGCAAGACCACGTTGTGGCGCCAGCTCGTGCGCGAGGCGGGTGGACACGGTTACCACGTGTTGTCATGCCGGCCCGCCGCCGCGGAGGCCAAGCTGTCGTTTGCCGGCTTGGCCGACCTGCTCTCCGAGCTGGACGCCGGCGTGCTATCCGGCCTGCCGACGCCGCAGCGCCATGGCCTGGAGGTGGCCCTGCTGCAAGTCGCACCGGGGCCACGCGCGCCCGAGCAGCGAGCCGTGTTCGCCGGCTTGGGCTCGGTGCTGTCCCGGTTGGCTTCAGAGGACCCGGTAGTGGTCGCTGTCGATGATCTGCAATGGCTCGACCGAGCCTCCCAGGCGGCACTGGAGTTCGCGATGCGGCGAACCGGAGACCGGCCGATCGGATTTCTGTGCTCGATCCGGATCGGCGTCGGGGCAGCTCTCATCCCCGGACTGGAGCGGGCGCTGCAGGAGTCAGGCGCCGCCCGCATCCGGCTGGGGCCGCTCAGCGTCGGCGCCCTTCACCAGCTCGTCCTGGACCGCCTGGGGCGCGCTCTGGCTCGGCCGGCGGTGGTGAGGATCGCCACAGCGGCTCGAGGCAACCCGTTCTTCGCGCTCGAGATCGCACGAGAGGTACTCCGTCGGGGCGAGCCGTCCGCCGGACAGGGCCTCCCGGCGCCCGAGGATCTCGCGCAGCTCGTGGCGGGAAGGATTCGACGCCTCCCGCCCGCGACACGAGAGCAGTTGCTGATGGTGGCCGCACTCTCCACTCCTCGGTTGACGCTGCTGGACCGCGCGGCGCTGGAGCCGGCCGAGGCGGCGGCGCTGATCGAGATCGCCGGACCGACTGTCGCGTTTTCGCATCCGTTGTTCTCCGCCGCGGTCTACAACTCCGTCTCCGGAGCGCGCCGCCGGGCACTGCACCAGAGGCTGGCGGAGTTGGTGAGCGATCCCGAGGAGCGCGCGCGCCACCTCGCGCTCGGCGCCGACGAGCCCAGCGAGGAGATCGCGCTCGAGCTCGACCGAGCGGCGGACCGGGCCATCTCGCGCGGGGCGCCGGACGCGGCCGCCGACCTTCTGGAGCTCGCCGCGACGCTGACGCCTTCCGACGGCCATGAGCGCGCGCTCGGTCGTGCCGTCGCGGCGGCGGAGGGCCACTTCGATGCGGGTGATCTGGCCCGCGCGCACTCGCTGACCGACCGGGTGCTCGCGGAGTCGCCCGGCGCGCCGGTACGGGGCAACGCCCTGCGGTTGCTGGGAGAGCTTCGTTACATCGAGGGCAGCTTCGCCGAAGCGGTAGCGCTGTTCGAGGAGGCCCTGACGCTCGTTGGCCAGGCGCCGGGCGAAGCGGAGCTGCACCTCAATCTTGCCTTCGCGCACAGCATCCTGGGGGCCGGCCAGGCCGCGTCGCGGCATGCCGAAGC
The DNA here is from genome assembly GCA_963792735.1 of uncultured Solirubrobacterales bacterium. Classification (GTDB taxonomy): domain Bacteria; phylum Actinomycetota; class Thermoleophilia; order Solirubrobacterales; family Solirubrobacteraceae; genus Palsa-465. The sequence continues at coordinate 123,587 of CAWBXK010000005.1, forward strand.
CGCGATTGAGGCCGCCACCAGGGCCGGCGATCGGGCTCTGCAGGCCGCCGCGCTGGCGATGTCAGCCACCCGTGACTTCCGTCTTGATCGTCCCCTGGATCGCTCCCGGATCGAGACCGCGCTGGCACTCGAGGACCCGGACCGGCGGATGGTCATGCCGATGCGGCCGACCCGGCTGGCCGGGATCGCCGAGTACTACAGCGACAACTTCGCTCGCGCCGCGTCCCTCTACGGACAGCTGAGGCAGGACGCAATCGACCGTGGCGAGGACAGCCACCTGCCGATGGTCGATGCTGACCTGTCGATGGTCGAGCGCACGCGGGGCAACCTGCGGCGGGCGCTGGAGATCGCCGACGAGGGCTGTGAAATCGCCCGGATGCTCGGGAGTCAGACTGCTGAGGCCGACATGCTCTGCGAGCGAAGCTACGTTCGCGCGGCGCTTGGCGACGTGGCCGGCTCGCGAGCCGACGCCGATGCGGCGCTGGCCTGTAGCACCGATGATGCCTACGCCGCCTCGTGGCTGGGGAGCGCGCGAGCGTTTCTCGCCCTCTCGCTGGGCGACGCCAGGGCGGCCAGCGACGTCCTCGGGCCGTTCTGCGCCGGGGTGGAGGCGGCGGGCTCTTGCAACCAGTTCACCGCGGTCATCATTCCCGACCAGATCGAGGCGCTCGTCACGCTCGGCGAGCTCGAGCGAGCCCGAGCCCTCACCGCGATGCTGGAACAGCACGGGCGGACCCACGATCGACCCTCGGCGCTGGGACACGCCGCCCGGTATCGCGCTCTGCTGGCCGCGGCCGCGGGCGATCTCACCGTCGCGAGCGAGGAGGCGACGCTCGCGCTGGAGCAGCATCAGCGTGTGGAGATGCCGCTCGAACTCGGCCGCACGCTGCTGGTGGCGGGTCAGATCCACCGGCGCGCCAAGCAAAAGCGCGCAGCGAGGGTGCACTTCCAGCGTGCGCTGGAGACCTTTGACGCGATCGGGGCTCGCCTGTGGTCCGAGCGCGCACGGGTCGAGCTCGAGCGCACAGGCCTACGACACAGCGACGGGGACGAGCTGACGCCGACCGAGTCACGCGTGGCCGGACTGGCGGCCCAGGGGCTCACGAACAAGCGGATCGCCGAGAGCTTGTTTCTGAGTGCGAAGACGATCGAAGCGAACCTTTCCCGCATCTACCTCAAGCTCGGCATTCGCTCACGCGCCGAGCTGGGACGGGCGATGGCGGAGCGAGAGTTCGGCTCGGGGCGGGAGTGACAGCCGTATCCCTATGGTGCACGTATGCGACGCACGGCATTGGTGTGTGGACTGCTCCTGTTCGCGATCGCTCCAGGGGTCGCGGGCGCTCGGGCGCCGCGCGCTGGGTCGGCGGATGCCGCGCTGACTCGCGCGCTACAGGGTCTGGTCACGATGCGCGACGGTCCCCCCGGCGTGATCGCGGTCGTGCAGCGCGGCGGCCGCGCCAGGATCTTCCGCGCCGGGGTGCGTGATCTGCGCTCGCGAGCGGCGATCACCGGCGGTGACCGCATGCGAATCGCCAGCACGGCGAAAGCGTTCAGCGGAGCGGTGGCGCTGGCGCTGGTCAGCCGCGGGAAGCTGTCGCTGGACGCGACGGTCGCCCAACTGCTGCCTCGGCTCCCGGCGGCGTGGGGCCCGGTGACGCTGCGTGAGGCCCTCGGCCACACCGGCGGGATCCCGGACTTCACCGCCAGCAAGAGGTTTCAGGAGTACGCCACGCGCCACCCCAGGGCGACGCCGCCACCGAGCTTCATGCTGAAGTTCGTGGCCAACGAGAAGCTGGACTTCACGCCCGGCTCCCGATTTCAGTACTCCAACACCGACAACTTCGTGGTGGCGCTCATGGCCCAGGCAGCGACGCACCGTTCGTACAACGGCCTGCTGGCCTCGCTGGTTTACCGGCCCCTGGGTCTGCGCCGCACCAGCCTGCCACGCGGATTCCGGATCAAGTCGCCGTTCCTGCACGGGTACCAGCCTGACCCGCCACGCCCGCCGGAGGACGTGTCAAGCGTTTTCAGCGCCGCGCTGGCCTGGGCGTCGGGTGGGATCGTCTCCACGCCGATTGATCTGAATCGCTTCGTGCGTGGGTACGTCGGCGCTCGGCTGTTCAGCCGCCGCGTGCAGGCTCAGCAGCTTCACTTCGTGACCGGCCATTCCGAGCCGATCGGTCCGGGCGCCAACCAGGCGGGACTGGCGATCTTCCGTTACCGGACGCGATGCGGCACCGTCTACGGCCACACCGGCAATACTCCCGGCTACACGCAGTTCATGGGCGCCGCCCTGAACGGTGGACGATCAGTCACCGTTTCCGCCAGTTCGCAACTCAACCAGAACCTGACCGGTCAGCGGTCGGCCGTGTTCAAGCGACTGCGCAGCGCCGAGGAGACGGCCGTCTGCGCGGCTCTGGCCCGCCGTTAGCTCATGCTTTGAACTGGTCGGCCCCGACCGGCCGCCCGTCCGCGAGCGGTACGCACGCGGCGGCCGGGGCGGCGGACCGATTGAGGGTCTGACGCAACTGGACGAACGCGGTCGCCCCGAGCAGCGCCGGGACTCCGAGTTGGAAGGCCCGGTACGCGAGCACGGCCGCCGCGGCCTGGGGCAGTGGGCTGCCGTAGAGGACCATCGCTCCGATCAGGCCGCCATCGGTACCCCCGATGCCTCCGGGCAGCGGTATCAGACCCCCGAGCTGGCCGATCACGTAGGCGAAGATGAGCGGCGCCAGCGGAAAGCCGCCGCCGAACGCGGCGAAGGCGGCGATCAGAGCCGCGATGTCGAAACCGAGATACCCGACCGCGCCGGCGATCGCCGGCCATTCCCGCGACCGCAGCAGCTCGCCGGTGTCACGAATGCCGTTGCCGAGCACGGCGGCTCCCGCGCGCAGCCGGCCGATGACGGGACCGGCGTCCTTGGTGGGATCGATCCGGCCCAGCAGCAGCGGCAGCGCCGCGATCACCGCGACCGTGACCCAGGCCAAAGCGGACAGGACCGCGGTCGGCACGACCGGGATCTCCCCGGAGAACAGTCCGGTCAGCAGCAGTGGCCCGAGCACCGCCGCGCAGGCGAAGTTCGGCAGGCTGGTGAGCACGAAGAACGCGACGCTGCGGCGGCCGATGTGCTCGGTGGACATTCCCCCCTGGCGCAGCGCCCAGGCTCCGAGCGCCAGGCCACCCGCTCCTCCCGTCGGCACCAGCACGTTGGTCGCCTGCTCGGCCATCCCCAGCTGATAGCTGAAGCGCCAGCTCATGCGCGGGCAGAACACGTCACGAAATGCGACCACGTTCGACAGGCAGGAGCCCAGCTTCAGCAGGCCGATCAACCCCAGAAACCAGGGATCTGCGTGGGCGAAGCGACTCCTCAGAGTGTCGAGGCCCGGCAACGAGCTGACCACCAGGGCGACGACGACGATCAGTCCCGCCAGCGCCAGCAGCCGGCGAGCGAGATGCTTGGAGCTGAGTTCGTCCGGCATCGCCGCCGCCGCGGCGACGCCCCGATCATCGACTGCGGTTCTAGGCATAAGCCGGGACTGGACCCATCTCACCCCCTCCCAGCGTGCGCTGGTGCGAAAGTACGGCCGACAGTGTCACTCTAGGCCACCCGCCCGTTGGCGTGCGGCCGTGATCCGAGGACGGCTCGGCGCTTGCCTTCCGGGCGCCGACACATATCCTGCCCGGTTGTGGGCTGCGGGCCACATTTGAAACTGGGCGGATCAGGCGCACTGGCGAGCGTCGACCCGCCGCTCGGACACCCATGACGTCCGGAGTAACGCCGCCCGGGGCAATGCTCGGACGCGAGGCAGAGCTGCGCCAGGTCTCACAACTGCTCGAGGCGGCCCAGCACGGCAGCGGCGGGGCGCTCGTCGTGCGGGGCGATCCAGGGGTGGGAAAGTCCCGGCTGATCGCCGCGGCGACGGCCACCGCGCAAGAGTTCACGGTCGTCTCGATGACCGGCGTGCAGTCCGAGTCCGATCTGGCGTTTGGTGCCCTGTCGGCGCTGTTGCACCCGTTGCTGGCCGGAATCGGCGAGCTGCCCGCGGTGCAGGCTGACTCACTCCGCGCGGCTATCGGGCTGTCGCGGGGATCGCAGGTGGAGCGGCTCGCCTGCCATGCCGGGGTGGTGAGCCTGCTCGCGGCCGCGGCGCGCACCCGTCCCCTCCTGGTGGTGGCCGACGATCTGCAGTGGTGTGACGCCGGCTCACGGGACGCGATCCTGTTCGCCGCGCGCCGGCTTCATTCCGATCCGGTGGTGTTCCTGCTCGCGGTGCGCGATGGAGAAACGGAGGAGCCGCTGGTCACCGGTCTACCGGAGTTGGAGCTCAATGGCCTGGGAGAGCGGCCGGCGCTGGAGCTGCTCGCGCGCGGGCCGGGTCAGGTCAGTGCCGCCGTGGCCAGACGACTGTGGACGCAGACGGCCGGCAACCCGCTGGCGCTGGTCGAGATTCCCCCCAACCTGAGTCCCGAGCAACGCACCGGACGCGTGCCGCTGGATGAGCCGCTGCCGGTCGGCCAGCGGCTGGAGGACTCCTTCGCGGCCCGGGCGGCGGCGATGCCCGAGGCGTGCCGGCAGGCGCTGCTGATTGCCGCCACCAGTTACACCGGGGCCACCGACGCCATCTTCGAGGCCCTCGCCGGGCTCGAGCTGCCGGCGAACGCACTGGACGCCGCCGAGGAGGAGGGCCTGATCTCGATCACCGACGGTCTTCTGGCCTGGCGCCATCCGTTGGTGCGCTCGGCCATCTACCACGCCGCGAGCGCCCCCGCCCGCCGCACCGCTCACGCCGCGCTGGCGCGCGCCGGCGGCGAGGGGCGCCTGCCCGACCATCGCGCCTGGCATCTCGCCGCCGCGGCGGCCGCCCCCGACGAGGACGTCGCGCTCGCGCTGGAGCGTGTGGCCACGGAGGCCGACCGGCGGGGGGCTCCGGGGACGGCCCTGCGCGCGTTTGAGCGAGCGGCGAGACTCAGCCCCCGGGAGCCCGATCGAGCCCGGCGGGAGATCGCCGGCGCCGAGCGGGCGCTCGCCGTGGGTCGCTGGGACGAGTCGCTGGAACTCCTCGATGGTGCCCGCGGTCGCAGTGAGGACGAGCTCCTGGGCGCGCAGGGCGAGCGGATCCGCGCGCGGGTCGAGATGCTACGCGGCAGCCCGCACGCCGCGCACGACCGGCTCGTGGCGATCGCCGAAGCGCTGCGGGACATCGACCGGCCCGTGGCGGCCGCCGCGATGACCGAGGCGGTCCTGGCCCGAACGCTGACCGGTCCCGTACCGGCGTATCGGGCAACCGCCGAGCGTGCCTTTGCGCTGGCGAGATCGGTCGGGGGTGAGGTGGAGGCGATGGCCGCGGTGGCTCTCGGCTGCGGGCTACTGCTGTCCGGAGAGACAGCCGACGGACTCGAGCTGTTCAGACGATATGGCTCGGTGGTGGAGAAGCCCGAGGTGTGGCTCTCGGCTCCCGAGCTACCGGGGATGTACGCGTGCCTGCACGCCTCGATCGAGCGCTTCGAGACCGCGGAGCGGCTGTTCACGGCCATGGTCGCGAGCGCTCGCGATCAGGGCGCGGTGCGGGCCCTGCCCTACCCGCTCAGCGGTCGCGCGCTGCTGGACCTCGAGCTCGGCCGCTGGCCGTCGGCGCTGGCCGGGGCGGAGGAGGCCGTCGAGCTGTCACGGGAGATGGTCGGCGGCGCCATGCTGGCCTCCAGCCTCGCCGCCCTGGCGCAGGTCGAGGCGGCCATGGGACGTCCGGAAACCACGCGCGCGCACGCGGAGGAGAGCCTCGCCATCTGCAAGCAGCTCAATGCCTGGGCGGTGGAGCCCGAGCCGGTGCTGGCGCTGGCTTCGCTGGCCCTCAGCCTGGGCGACCACGAGACCGCGGTCAGCGTCTGGAAGCGCGCCACCGTGGACATTCGTGAGTGGGTGCTCGAGCCGGGGTGGGAGCACCTCGATGACGTCATGATCGAGGCCAGCGTCAGAGCCGGTCGGCACGCGCAAGCCGAGCGCGAGCTGGACGACCTCGAGCAGAAGGCCACCCGCACCGGTCGTACCTGGGCACACGCGGTCGCTGCTCGCTGCCGAGGCCTGCTGGCCGGCGCATCGGAGATCGACGAGCCGTTCCGAGCCGCGCTCCGATGGCATCAAGCGACACCGCTGCCGTTCGCTCGAGCCCGGACGGAGCTCTGCTACGGCGAGCGCCTTCGCCGCGCTCGTCGCCGCCTCGACGCGCGCGAGCAGCTGACCCGCGCGTCGGACACATTCCATGCCCTCGGCGCCACGATCTGGGCCAAGCGGGCCGAGCGCGAGCTGGCCGCAGCCGGCTACCGCCGCCAGGTCCCGGCCGAGCAGTCGCCGTGGTCCGAGCTGACCGCGGCCGAGACCCGGGTGGCCCGGGTGATCGTCGAGGGCGCGACATACGACGAGGCGGCCAGCGCCCTGTTCGTAAGCCCGCGCACGATTGAGACCCATCTGCGCCAGATCTATCGCAAAGTGGGCGTGCGCTCACGCAGCGAGCTGTCCACGCGGCTGGCGGTGTCCGGCGGCGCCCTGTGAGCTGACCGCGGGTCCTGAGGCGGCACTCGCGAACATCAGGGTTTTCCCGGATGCGCGGCCCGGCCGGGAGGAGGACGATGTGCTTGTTCGACAGGGGGCATCCACGGGACCCGGTGCGGAGGCAATCGAAACCTCCGCACCGGGTGGGGGCCTCCGTCAGCGCGGTTAGAATCCTGGTCGCGTTGGTGGCTGTCGGTGACGAACGCGCCCTGCTGCGGCGCTCCCTAGCGGCGGTCCGGTACGCGGTCCAGCTGCGGCACCTGCCGCTGCGGGTGGCCTGGTTTCAGTGGCGGGCACGGCGGCTGGCGTGGCGGACCGGCGACCGGTTCAGCCTCACCACAGCGACGCGCCCGCGCGATCTGGCGGTGATACTCAAGCTCGCCGGGCAGCGCCGACGGATCGTGGAGCGGGGAACCGGTACGGCCTGGACGGCGATCGCGCTCGCGCTGGCCGATCCCCGACGCGAGGTGATCACCTACGAGACGGTCCCGCTGGCCGAACGCGAGCGCTACCTCAGAGGAGCTTGGTTTGGGCGGCGCGCAGCACGGACGCTGTTCGTTCACGAGGTCGCATCCGACCAACCTGCGCGCAGCACCATGCCCGTCTCTGAGTCCCGCCCCTGACCGTGCGTCTACACCGACAACCGCCGCGCCGCAATGTCTCTACGAACGGCTCGGCTGGAATCCTGACGGCAAGGTGAGCCTTCACCCGCGGACCGGACGGCCGGAGCAGCGGTACACGCTGAACCTCGGGCTCGAATTCCGCCGTTGCGACGCGGGGGAGCCGCCGGCCAGCGATTTCATTGCCGCCATTCTTGCCGAGTACGACGCGATCGCGGGGCGCCGACTGCGGGGAGGTCCGTCGGCCACGCCGGAGGATTTCTCGCCACCCGGAGGGGCGTACCTGGTCGGCTTCGTCGACGGCGTACCGGCCTGCGGCGGGGGCCTGAAGGCGCTGGGAAACGGGGCCGCCGAGCTCAAACGCATGTACGTCGCGCCTCGCTTTCGCCGGCGGGGCCTCGGGCGCGCTCTGCTCCTGGCGCTGGAGGGTCGAGCCCGAGATCTCGGATACCGGGTGACGCGACTTGACAGCCGGTCTCGAGCTGCCGCCTGGTCGCTGTACGTCAGCGCCGGCTACCGCGAGATCCGTGACTACAACCAGAACCCGTTCGCCGACGTCTGGGGCGAGAAGCAGCTATAGCTCAAGTCTCGCCGAGCCACCGGCCGACGGCGAGCAGTGTCTCGTCGGCGCCGGGCGGCCCGATCAGCTGGACACCGAGCGGCAGTCCCGAGATCGTTCCCGCCGGGAGAGCCAGGACCGGCAGTGGGGCCTGGGCGAACGGCACCACGCAGGAGAGCAGTGCCTCGCGCCGCTCCCGGCCGCGCCCGTCGCCAAGGTCAACCATCGTCGCATCACGCAGTGGGGCGGGGCAGGGCGTGCCCGGAGCCAGCAACAGATCGACGTCCTCGAAGACGCCCCGAAACGCCGTGCGGATCTCGCTCCGTTGCTCGAGTGCCCGGTGGTAGGCGTCACGCGCAAGGTCCGCACCGGCCTGATAGCGCGCGCGGACAACCGGGGAGAGCTCCTCGATGCAGACTCCCAGGTCCCGCACCGAGGCGGCCGCCTCGGGCAGTTGAACGCCGGCATGGACCGCGAGCGCGTCGGCGAGGAATGATGTGCCGACCGGCTGGACCTCCCAGCCGAGCGCGGTCATGCGCTGCGCGACGTCGGCGGTCGCGGCAGCCGTGGCCGGATGGCAGACCGACCGATCAAGCAGATCGGTGACCACCCCAACCCGGCGCGGAGCGCCCGACGCGCGTGCATCGGCGGGGACCGACAGCCACGGACCGTCCCTCACCAGCGCGGCAAACAGCAGCTCCAGGTCCTCGGGGCCGGCCGCCACTGGCCCCACCGTGTCGTATGACGGCGCGAGCGGGATCACGCCAGCCATGGCGATCCGTCCGGGCGTCGGACGCAGCGCTGACACCCCGCACAGGGCGGCGGGAACTCGCAGAGAGCCGCTGGTGTCGGTCCCCAGCCCAGCCGGGGTCAGCCCCGCGGCGACAGCGACGGTCGGACCGGACGTCGACCCGCCCGGGAGCCGGTCCGGATCGTGGGGATGCCGGCAATCCGGCCGATGGGGGTTGGTGCCATCGATGCCGAACGCGAGCTCGTTGAGATGGCCCTTGCCGAGGATCACCGCGCCGGCGGCGCGCAGGCGGGCTACGGCCGGAGCGTCAGCGAGAGGATCGCGCGCCCAGGCCAGCGTTCCGCCTCGAGTCGGTAAGCCGCCGACGTCGATGTTGTCCTTGACCAGCACCGGTAGCCCGAGCAGACCCGGCAGCGGGCTCCCGCCGCGGATCCTGAGCTGATCGGCCTGCGACGCCTGCGCCACGGCGCCGGCCTCATCGAGTAACTCCACCGCGCCGAGCTCAGAACCGGCGTGGATACGTCCGATCAGTGCCGTCACGAGCTCGACGGCCGATCGCTCCCGGCGGGCGAGCTGCCCCAAGAGCTCACGCGCAGACTCCGGCATCGGCCCATTGTGCACACCCATGTGCATCGCCCCCGGTTTGGCTCCGAGCGGTTCACTCGGTCCAGCCGCGCCGGCAGGCGATGTGCGACCCTTAGCTGCCATGGAGCTCGGCCTGTACGGAGTGTGGACAACCCAGGCGGCAATCGGCGAGGAGAACACCTCCGAAGCCGCCGCTCTGGTGCAGGACCTCGGTTTCGGCACGTTCTGGCTGGGCGGCTCCCCGCGGCTGTCCGCGCTGCGGCCGCTGCTGACGGCGGCTGACCGGATCGCCGTCGCCACCGGGATCGTCAACGTGTGGCAGTACGACCCGGCCGAGCTCGCGGCCGAATACGCGCAGCTCGCGCCGGAGTTCGGCGATCGCCTGCTCGTCGGCATCGGGATCGGTCATCCCGAGGCGACGAGCGACTACCGCCACCCGTTGTCGACGATGCGATCGTTTCTCGACGGGCTCGACCATGCTCCGGCCCCGCTGCCGGCCGATCACCGCTGCCTGGCCGCGCTTGGTCCCAAGATGCTGGAGCTGGCCGTGGCCCGGTCACGCGGAGCCCACACCTACTTCGTCCCGGTGGACCACACCAGATTGGCGCGCCGGCTCCTCGGCCCCTCGGCGCTGATCGCCACCGAGCTCGCGTGTGTCGTCGACACCGATCCCACTTCGGCGCGCGAGAAGGCACGGGCGTATGCGAAGCGGTACCTCGCGCTGCGCAACTACACCAAGAATCTGCTCGAGTTCGGTTTCACCGAGCGGGACTTCGCCGACGGCGGCTCGGACTGGCTGCTCGACGCGATCATTCCCCACGGCACCCCCGAGCAGATCGGCGCAGTCGCCGAGGATCACCTCGAGGCAGGCGCCGACCACGTCTGTCTGCAGCCGGTGGGCGTGACGGGGATTCCACGTGGTGAGTGGACCGCCCTGGCGCAGGCGCTGACGCCCGGCTTGCCCGGTTAGGCGCGCAGAGGTGAAGCCGGAAACGTGGACGATCGTGGCCGGACGTCCTGAGCCGATCCCCGGTGCCACCCTGAATACGCCGGTCGTGGCCGCCTCGACCTACGTGCTCGGTGGTCAGCGGCTTTACAGTCGCAACGAAGCCACCGAAGGCTGGGAGTCCTTCGAGGCCATGCTCGGCGGCCTCGAGGGAGGAGACGCGGTGGCGTTCTCGTCAGGGATGGCGGCCTGCGCGGCCGTGCTCGGCCAGCTTCCCACCGGCGCGCACGTGCTGCTGGGCGACGACTGCTATCAGGGCGTAGCCGGGATCGCCGAAGCGGGCTCCCGGACCCATCAATGGCGCGTCGAGCGGCTGCCGGTGACCGATCCACGCTGGGTGCAGAGGACGTCCGAAGCGGATCTGGTGTGGGTCGAGTCGCCGTCGAACCCGCTGCTTGACGTCGCCGAGGTCGCCGCGATCTGCGCCGCGCCCCGCGGACCCCGAACCCGTGTCGTCGTCGACAACACCTTCGCGACGCCACTGCTCCAGCGCCCGCTGGAGCTCGGGGCCGACATCGTGGTGCACTCGGCGACCAAGCTGATCGGGGGTCACTCAGACCTGCTGCTCGGCGCGGCGGTCACTCGCGACGCCACAGAGCTACGCCAGCTGCGTGCCGCGCGGAGCCTGAACGGGGCCACTCCGGGAATGCTCGAATGCTTCCTGGCGCTCCGCGGGTCGCGGACGCTGGCCCTGCGGCTGCGCCAGGCTCAGGCATCGGCCGAGCAACTCGCTGTCCGGCTGGCTGAGCATCGTTGCGTCGATCGAGTGCGATATCCCGGGTTCGGAACGATCGTGAGCTTCGAGCTCGGCGACGCCGCCGCCGCGGATCGGGCCTGCCGGGCGACCCGGATCATCCGTCACGCGACGAGCCTGGGCGGTGTGGAGACGAGCATGGAGCGGCGTAGTGCCCACCCGGGCCAGGAGCACATACCGCCGGGTCTGATCCGGCTCAGCGCCGGCTGCGAGGACTTGGAGGACCTGTGGAGCGACCTCGATGCAGCCCTGGGCGATGTATGAATTCGCGGGGTCTCCGAGCACGAAGGCGACCCGGCGCCGCAGGGGTCAGCTGGGGGGCCAGGTGTCGAGTGGCCGCCCGATCTCCCATTCGTGACCGAACGGATCGAGGATCCGGCCGAGCCGCCAGCCGTGCTCGTCCCCGACAGGTGACAGCTCGGTGGCACCAGCGCGTACGGCCTGCCGGGCGACAAGCGCGGGATCGGCGACCGCGAGCAGCGTCCGGCTGGTTCTGCCGTCGGCCTCGAGCGGGCTCAAGCGCCTGATCGGTGCACTGGCTGTCGCGACCCAGAATGCCGCCCCGTCGACGCTGAGCTGCGCGACGATGTCATCCCCCTCGCCCACTTGATGCAGGACGGTCGCATCGAACGCGGCTCGATAGAACGCGACCGCCGCAGCGGCCTGCTCTACCCACAGTTCCGGCTGGATGCTCGTGTCCATGGCCTCAGCCCAGAGTCGTTCGTGCCCTCAGGAAGAATAGCTAGGGCCTGACCATAATCAATATGAAGGACGCGGGCCACGGTCAGCGTGCACGGCGGCGGTTGTACAGGCGCCTGGCCCACAGGTAGCTGGCCAGCGCGATCCCAACGCTCCATGCAATCGCGGCGATCGCGTGCGTACCGGCACCGGTTCCGTTGAGCAGCCCACGCACCGCTTCGGTGACGGGGGTGAAGGGCTGGTACTCGGCGAATTGCCGCAGCCCGGCCGGCAGGGTCGCGGTCGGGACGAACCCGCTGCCGAGGAAGGGCAGAAGGGTCAACACCATGGGTGTGTTGCTGGCAGTCTCGACGGTCTTGGCGGCCAGGCCAAGCGCGGTCGACAGCCACACGAGTGCGAAGGCAAACAGGCTCAGCAGACCGATTGCGGCCAGCCACGCCAGCGGACCCGCGTGGGACCGGAAGCCGAGCGCGAGCGCGACGGCGAGCACGACGGCGAGGCCGAACAGCGCCTGGATCACGCTGGCGATGACGTGGCCGGTGAGCACCGAGGCGCGCGCGATGGCCATGGTGCGGAACCGGTCGATGATGCCGCTGGTCATGTCCATGGCCACGGTGATCGCGGTGCCCTGCGCGGCGGCGGCCACGGTCATCAGCAGGATTCCCGGCAGCACGTAGTCCAGATAGGCACCGCGGTCACGGTGCCCGCCGGCGAGCCCGGCGCCGAGCTGGCCCCCGAACACGTAGACGAAAAGCAGCAGGAACACGATCGGCATACCGACCAGCAGCAGCGTCATGGACGGGTATCGCACCAGGCGGCGGAGGTTGCGGCGCAACATCGTCGCCGAATCGGTCAGGGTGTAGGCGAGGGTGCTCACCGGGTGATTGCCTCCTCCGAGCTGGGCCCGGGCTCTGAGCTGGGGTGACCGGTGACGGCGAAGAACACGTCGTCGAGATCAGGGGTGTGGACGGAGAGGTGCTCGACCTCGATCCGCGCGTCATCGAGACTGTCGAGGAGGCGTCGAAGAGAGGAGACCGTGCCGTCACTGGGGACCTGGAGCGTGAGATCCTGCTCGTCGCCAGATACCGGGCCGAGCAGCTCCGCCGCCGACTCCCACGCCTGCGCAGCGGCGAACTGGAGTCGGATGTGACCGCCCGCGATACGGTGCTTGAGCTCGACGGGAGAGCCTTCGGCGACGATCCGGCCCTGGTCGAGCACCGCGATGCGGTCAGCGAGTTGATCGGCCTCGTCGAGGTACTGCGTGGTGAGGAAGATCGTCACGCCGGCAGCTGCCAGCTCGCGAATGCTGCGCCACATCGTGCGGCGGCTGCGTGGGTCCAGCCCCGTGGTGGGTTCGTCGAGAAAGATCAACCGCGGCGTGCCGACCAAGGTCATCGCCAGGTCCAGCCGCCGGCGCATACCCCCGGAATAGGTCGACGCCGGCTTGTCCGCGGCATCGGTCAGCTCGAACCGGCCGAGGAGCTCCGCCACTCGTCGGCGGCCGGCACCGCGGCCGAGATGGTGCAGGTCGGCCATCAACCGCAGGTTCTCCTCGCCGGTCAGCAGATCGTCCACCGCGGAGAACTGGCCGGTGACCCCGATCGCGCCGCGGACCCCATCCGGGTCGGTGACCACGTCGTTGCCGGCGACGCGGATCTCGCCGGAGTCAGCAGGGATCAGGGTGGAGAGGATCTGCACCATCGTGGTCTTTCCGGCCCCGTTGGGGCCCAGCAGGGCGAAGATCGTGCCCTCGGCGACGGTGAGATCGATGCCGACGAGCACCACCGTCGCGCCGAATGACTTGCACAGCCCGTTTGCCGTGATCGCGGGTGCAGCGCTCATGACCGTCCTCGTCTCTCCTGGTTAGGCTCGTCGGGGAGCTCCCCCGCGGCGCGCAGCGCGCCAAGATGGGCCTCCCATTGCTCCTGCAAGACCGGCAGCTGCTCGCACAAGAAGTCGGCGAACGCAGCGATCCCCAGCAACAGCGCTCGCCGCTCGACGGGGGCGTCCGCGAGCACCTCCAGACCCTCCCGGGCCAGATCGCCGAGCTCCTGATACTCGGTGAGATCGAAACCGCGGGCCTGCGCAGACGACAGATCGAGCCGGACTCGGTCCATCCGCTCGCCCGCCGCTCGCGTGCGGCGGATCGCATGCGTGGCCTCCAGTGTCTTCACCGCACCGGCAATCGCGCTGCGACTCGCCAGCAGCGCCTCCGCCAGCTCACCGATGCTCTGCTCCGGCGGATCGCAGACCGCCAGGTAGCCGACCAGCCGGCCGACCATCGGCGGATAGGCATAACGGCGGGCGTAGAAACGGCCCATGTGATCCGCGAAGGTGATCTCAGCGTCGACCGGCATGAACTCATAGTACACACATCTCTCAGATAACACAAATCTCTGTTATCTCAGCTCTTGCTGCCTCCGGGATAGCCGTTCGGAACTCATCTCCATATGTTAGGTTTTGCTAAAATGATCAACCTGCCTCGAGGACAAGCCAGTCAAGACGTCTTTCACGCGATCGCCGACAGCAATCGCCGCGTACTGATCGACTTGATGGAGCCGGGGCCCCGCGCCGTGGGTGAGCTCGTTCTCGCGTCGGGAATGTCCTACTCGGCGACCTCTCAACATCTGGCGATCCTGCGACGAGCCGGGCTCGTGAGCAGCGAGGCCTCCGGTCGGCGCCGCATCTATCGGCTTCGCCCATCGGGACTGCAGGAGGTCTATGACTGGTCGGGTCGATACCGCGGGTTCTGGCGCGGACGGCTCGACGCGCTGGGCGATCTTCTCGGCGAGCGGCCATGAGGCTGGATATCTCAATGGAGGAGCTGTTCCCGGTGGCGATCGATCGTGTCTGGCATGCCCTGACCGATCCGGACATGATCGAGCGCTGGCTGATGCGGCCAGACGGCTATGAGGCGAAGGTCGGGGCGCGTTTCATCCTGCGCGAGAACACGCGTGCGGATTGCCGTGGCCAGGTCGGTGGCCAGGTCGAGTGCGAGGTGCTGGAGCTCTCACCGCCCAATCGCATCGTCTGGTCCTGGCGCGGCGCCGAGGATCCGACCACGACGCGCCTGGTCTTCGAGCTGGAAGTCGACGAGCCGGGAACTCGCCTGACGCTGCGGCACACCGGTGAGTCCGATGAGCGCACCGTCAGCGCCACCACCCGCGGATGGACGGTCAAGCTCGGGGCGCTGGCCGAGCTGGTCACCACAAAGAGGAGGTAACGAGAATGTCTGAGCCACTTCACACCGTCCGGTTTCCGGGTGAGAGTGACGGGTACCGGCGGGCGCGCGACGAGCTGCTCGAGGCCGAGATCGATCTGCGCCGGCGCACCGAGGCGGTGGCCGCCAAGCGCCGCACCCTGCCCCTGGGCGGGGCGGTGCCTGAGGACTACCGCTTCGAGGAGGTCGCCGACAGCGGTGGCGAGGTGCGGTTCTCCGAGCTCTTCGAGGCGGGCAAGGATACGCTCGTCGTCTACAGCTTCATGTTCCCGCGCTCGTCGGGGGACACGCGCAGCGGGCCGGCCGGCGAGACCGGCAAGCTGCCGCTCGCAGAGACCCCGTGCGCGTCCTGCACGTCGATCCTCGACTCGCTCGACGGCGCCGCTGCCCACCTCGGCCAGCGGCTCAACCTTGTCGTCGTCGCGAAGTCAGATCCGCAGCGAATCCGCACCTTCGCCCGCGACCGTGGGTGGCGAAACCTCCGTCTTCTCTCCTCGAGCCACAACGCCTACAACCGTGACTATCGAGGCGAAACCACCGAAGGGGCCCAGATCCCCATCCTGAACGTGTTCGTACGCGACGGCGAGGAGCTTCGTCACGCCTGGGCCACCGAGCTGATGTTCGCGCCACGCGACGAAGGCGAGGACCCTCGGCACGTCGACTCCATCTGGCCGATCTGGAACGTGCTCGATATGACCCCAGACGGGCGCGGAGCGGAGTGGGCCTTTCCCCAGCTGCGGTATGGCTGATCGGGAACGGCGTTCGCGGCTTCGCTCTGGTTCGGCTCTAGCTCGTAGTCTGTGAGGTATGGACACGGCCACGATCGACCGCCTGCTCGAACAGGCGGTGGGCACAGGCGCGCTCCCCGGGGTCGTGGCGATGGTCGGCGACCGCGAGGGAACTCTGTATGAGGGTGTTTACGGACGGCTGAGCGTGGAGAGCGGCGAGCCCGCGCGCGCTGACACGATGTTCTGGATCGCGTCGATGACCAAGGCGGTCGTCAGCGTCGCGGCGCTTCAGCTGATCGAGCGCGGAGAGCTCGAGCTCGAGCAGCCGGTCGCGGACGTCCTGCCAGCGTTCGGCGAGCTGCCGATCCTCGATGGCTTCGACGGCGACGTCCCGAGGGTGCGCGAGGCGACACGGCCTGTGACGCTGCGTCACCTGCTCACCCACACCTCGGGCTGCGGCTACTGGTTCGACAACGCCGACGTGCTGCGCTATCACCGGGTGACCGGCTTGCCCGATCCGCTGAGCGGCAGCGCTGAGATACTGCGCGTGCCGCGCTTGTTTGAGGCCGGCGAGCGCTGGGAGTACGGGACCAGCGTCGACTGGCTCGGGCTCGTCGTGGAGAAGGTCGGCGGGGCGGACCTCGACATCCACGTCCGCACCCACATCTGCGAGCCGCTCGGCATGCTCGACACGACGTTTGGCCCGAGCGATGCTCAGCGCGACCGTCTGATGGCAATCCACGACGCCAGGGCCGGCCGGCCGCTGGGCCTGTCGTCAATCGCGCTTTCGCGGGAGCAGGAATTCTGGTCGGGCGGCGGCGGCCTGTACTCGACAGCCGGTGACTACCTGCGCTTCATGCGCGCGCTCCTGCGCGGGGGTGAACTCGACGGCGAACGTATCTTGCGCCCCGAGACCGTCGAGCTCGCGTTCACTGACTGCCTGCAGGGTGCCCCGCTGCCCGCCGACGGCACCCACTCGGTCGTCCCCGAGTTGAGCAACGACGTGCCGGCCCTGCCATTCGAGCAGGGCTTCGGGCTCGGCTTCAACCTGATGCTCGAGGACATCCCCGGCATGCGCCGCGCTGGCACCGGCAACTGGGCCGGGCTGTGCAACTCGTACTTCTGGATCGATCACACGAGCGGTATCGCCGCGACGCTGATGACCCAGGTCCTGCCGTTCTTTGACGACGGCGTCGTCCAGACGCTCGTCGGCTTCGAGGCTGCGGTCTACGCTCCGTGAAGTGAGAAGCTGATGCCGGCGCGTGCCGACGGCCGCTATCCACCGTTCAATTTGGCCAATCGCGTGTGTTGCCTGCACGGGCGTGGGGATCCGCTGGCCGCGTACGAGCAGCTCGGCGCCGAGGCGCGAGCTGCGCTGATCGGCATGCTGCCGACAGAGTGGTCGTTCACGGGCAAGCGTGTCCTGGACTTCGGATGCGGGGCCGGGAGGACGCTGCGCCACTTTCTGTCCGAGGCTGAGCGGGGTGAACTCTGGGGCACGGACATCGACGCGGCGAGCATCGAGTGGCTGCAGCAGAACCTCAGCCCGCCGTTGCACACCCATCGCAACCGGGCCGATCCGCCACTCGATCTGGGATACGGATCGTTCGATCTGATTTGGGCGTTATCGGTGTTCACCCACCTGACCGACGGCTCGATCCCGTGGCTGCTCGAGCTGCACAAGCTCCTCAAGCCCGACGGTCTGCTGATCGCGACCTACATGGGCCAGTGGAACTCCGAGGTGTTCACACACGAGCCCTGGGACGACGGCCGGGTGGGGATGAACGTGCTGCGCCGCGATCAGGGATGGGACGACGGGGGGCCAATCGTGCTCATGTCTGATTGGTGGATACGCGAGCACTGGGGCCGGGCGTTTGAGATCGTCACGGTCGAACCCCAGGTCCACGGACAGACCTGGGTCTTGTTACGGAAACGAGATGTGGCGATCACGGCGCCGGAGCTCGAGGCTCCGGGGGAGGACCCGCGAGAGTACGTAGCGTTGCGGCATAACCTGCACCAAGTCGAGGTCGACCGGGCCGTTGCCCTGGCCGAGCTGCGCGCCCACTACGAAGGGTCGGCGAGCTGGCGCGTGACCCGTCCGCTACGGGAGAGTCGCAGACTGCTTCGTGGGCTCAGGGAGCGATCACGGCGCGCCCGAGGGTAGCGCCGGCGCGTTGTGACTATCCGAGGGGAGTTGGGCCACGCCGAGCTTTGACCGAGATTTCTGGGAACCCTCGACGCGGGCTGCGGTCACGGAGCCGACACATGCTGGCTTGCGGCCCACGGATGGCACGTCACGGCGGTCGATTTCTCCGCAGCCGCTCTGGCTCACGCCCGGTCGACGGCCGAGGCGGCAGGAGTCGCGCCTGGCGGCACCCTGTTTCTGGTCGGGCACCGCCCGATCGACCCGGCCACCGGAGCCGCAACGCCTGCAGCCGGCCAGGTGCAGGTCTCGGTCGACGCGGCGCTCGCCGCGCTCGATCTCGCCGGTGGGAATTCGTCGTCGCCGAGGATCGTCCGCGGGCGGCGGCCGGCACCGGCGTCGACGTCGTGATACGTGCCCTCCGACTGGCCTGAAGTCGGTCAGTTGCCGTTGAGGACCTCGCGTAGTTTGTGTGCGAAGGCTTCGGGTTGGCCGGGATATCCGTACTCGGCGCCGAGGAAGCCGCCGTGGTGGCTGGGGAACACGGTCGCGTGCTGCCCGAGTAATTCGGCGGTGGCGATCGACGTGCGTGCGGTGAAGGTGCTCTCTGACTCCTTGCCCACGGCGATCACGATGCGGGTTGGGGCCGCGGTCAGCGCGTCGACGTCGAGGCGGTAGCTGCTCACCGCCCAGGAGCGGTCCGATAGCAGCGGGGAGTCGCGGGATCCGTCGTCCTCGCTGTCGAGCCCGAACGTGCCGGGATCGGCGGGAGGCTGAGCGAAGTATTCGTCGGTGAACTCGCCCTGCCACGACGTCATCGCGATAAACGCCGCCATCCCGGCACCCGCCCCGTTGGCCTGATACGCGTCACGAAAGCCGGCGCGGGCGCGCTCGGCCGCGTCGGCATCGGGGAGCACCGAGATCAGCGGCGGCTCGTGCGCGACCAGGGTCGACACATCGTCGGGATAGGCCGCCACGAGCGCGAGCGCGGTCACCGCCCCGCCGCTGCTGGCGAACATCTCGACCGGGCCGGCCCCGAGCGTCTGGATGAGCGCGTGAACATCGTTCGCCTGGACCGTCGGCGAGTGGTCGACCCGGCCGTCCTTACGGATGCTGCGCCCCAGCCCGCGCGGGTCATAGGTGACCACGGTGCGCTCCGGGAACTGCGACGCCACCGCGCCAAAGCCGGTGGCGTCCATCGGCTGACCGATCATCAACAGCGGTGGCCGCCCATCGGCATTGGGCAGCGCGCCGTGCACGTCATAGGCGATATCCGCCTCGGCGGTTTTGAGAAAGTGAGTAGTAGTCGTCATGGCAGTATCGACCGCTCCCGCGCGGGAAACTCATCGGCCCGCAGAACGGCGCTTGGATGCCGAGCGATTGAGTCTCGAACCGGATCAGCCGTGGTATGCGGCGATGATGTCGTCGATCGCTGCGACCGCGGAGAAGTCAGCAGCGATGTGGTTACGCATGACGGCGACGGCGAGGCCACAGTCGATGTCGGCGTATGCCGCGGTGCCGTTCGAGCCGACCATTCCGAAGGTCGAACCGGGACGCGGCTGGGTGCTCCCGAGGCGCGCCGGGCTGTAGCCGAGCGCCCAGGTGGTTGGGAAGCCCATCACCTGATCGATGCCGGAGAACGCCGGTGCGGCGATCGTCTGCAGGCGCTCGGGCGAGACGAGCTTGACACCGTCTATGTGCCCGAGTAACGCAGCGTAGGTCCGCGCGGCGGCGCGTGCGGTCATCGTGCCCTGCGATGGTATGTCGGCGGCCAGTATGTCGTGGCGGTTGGCGAAGGCGGCGGTCGGTCGCACGCCGGGCGGGACGGCGCGGTCGAGCGGCGAGCCGGGCTCCGACCGGGGTGGCGTGGCGCCCTCGGGACCGGCACGGGCGACTCGCGTAAGGAGGTGGCGGGGCACCCCGAAGTGCAGCTCGTCGGCGATGCCCAGCGGCGCCGCGATCTCCTCGCGCAACGCGGACGCGAGCGTGCGTCCCGTTGCGCGGCGCACGAGCTCGCCGAGCACGAACCCAAACGTCAGCGCGTGGTAGCCCGTCATCGTGCCGGGCGTCCATCGTGGTGGCTGATCGGCGATGAACGCGCAGACACGTTCCCAGTCGCACAGCTCCTCGGGCGTGATCCCTGGCCACAGCTCCGGCACGCCGGCGGCGTGCACGAGGACGTCGGCCAGCGTCACGTTGTCCTTGCCGTGCGCGGCGAACTCCGGCCAAACGTCCGCCACACGCTGGTCATAGGCGAGCTCACCGTGCTCGACCAGCACGTGCGCGACCGACGACGCGATCCCCTTGCCCGTCGAGGTGGCGAAGAACAGCGCCCCGGCCGTCACTGGGTCGCCGGTGCGCTGATCGGCGACGCCGGCGACCGCGTCGACGATCAGTCGGCCCTCGTGCAGCACCGCGACCTGTAGCCCGATCTCAGCTCCCGAGGCGACGAGCCTGTCGATCGCTGCCTGGACCTCTGCCTGAAGACCTGCGCTCAACGGGAAAACCGCCAAGTCGTCTGGCTGAAGCTGTCGCCCTTACGAAACCCCAGGCCACGCACGGGCCGCACCCGGAAGACAATTGCGCGGGCGGCGGCAGCCGGGTGGATGAACGCGCCCTCGCGCACCACGTACTCCCAGGTCTCGGTCCCGTACTTGGCCGCGAACGCCGCAGCGATCGGTTCCAGCTCGGCGTCGACCGTAACCTGCTCCGCCTTCCCCTCCAGAACGACGTCGAGGGCACCTGCGACGAGGTCACTACGCCCCGTCGTTAAAACGCACCACGGATTCTCGGCAAGATTCTTCGCCTTGCGCTCCTCCGGCCCGGTTGAGAACCAGATCGCCTCGCCGTGCCACACAGCGATCAGGGGCGTGACGTGCGGCCTCCCATCCGGGCGGGTGGTCGACAGCCAAAACGTGTCGGCGGGGATGACCTGCTCGAGCCCAGCCAACCACGGCGTCGACGTTGCATCGGGATCGCTGAACCCGTGGATCTCGGCGATTACGTCCTCAGGCACCATCGGCGCCTCCTCAGCTCGTAACTAGTTGCGGTTTGCAACTACTCCCGTCAATGTATCATGACTGGTGGTAAACCACAACCAGTTTGGTCGGAGTGGCACATGCGCAAGGACCAACGTTCGGGATGTCCCATCAACCTGGCCGTCGAGGCGTTCGGCGATCGCTGGAGCCTGCTCGTGCTCCGCGACGTGATGTTCGGCGATCGCCGCTACTTCCGCGAGCTGCTCGCGGGCTCCGAGGAGGGCATCGCGTCCAACATCCTCGCCGACCGACTCAAACGGCTCGTCGACGCCGGATTGCTGACCCGCGCCACCGCGCGCCCCGGGCAACGCGCGAAATACAGCCTCACCGAGCCGGCGATAGAGCTCGTCCCGGTCATCGCGGAGCTCGGTGCCTGGGGAGTTCGCCACCGGAGCACCACGGCGCGGCTCCGGGTACGCGCTGAGCTGCTCACGGAGGGAGGACCAGAGCTGTGGGCCGAGTACATGGACGAGCTGCGCCAACTGCACCTCGACCAGCCACGCCACCACGAATGCCACTCATCGGTGATGGAGCGCATGAGAGACGCGTACGCGGCCGCTGACAAAAGCTGACGATCAACCGGCGAGCGGTCATCCCTGCACCTCTAGCCCGCACGGGATCCCGGGGGCCAGCGGATCATCCGGATGCCTCGGGGTGGCGCTCGCTCCATACACGGCTCCGCCGCTGGCCGGGAAGGCGTGGGTGTCCGAGAACCGCCCGCGTGAGTCGGTGCGCAGATGCACGACCGCCGGCTGCCCGGTGCCGCTGTTCGGGTCGGTGTACTGCAGCCGCAGCCGTGTTCCCCGCGCGGCATTCGGAACGACCCCGGCAAAGGGATACAGCGTGCCCGCTGTCAATCGACTCTCCGGGCTAGACGCCGGGCAGGAAAGCACCGGGCGGTGCCGAGGCGCCCTCCGAGAACGAGCTTGCAACCCCGTCGGCGCACGCTCCGGCGCGAACCGAGCCGTGGCCGCGCACGTGTTCGCGCTGGTCGAAGTCGCCGGTGAACCTGAACTGCCGATGCTGCTGAGCGAGGCGGATCGCGGTGAAGCGCCCGCGATGGATGTCAAACCGGGCGCTGGTGCCGAGGCGCTTTCCGCTCGGGCACTCGAGCGCCAGCGTCCCGGTCTTGCCCGAGCCACTGACACTCACCGTGAGCGTGTAGCCCTGTGACGTGGTTTCGACTACCCGCGCGGCGGAGCCGGGAGCTGCCGCCGCGGCGCCTGCAGCGGTGCCTGCCAGAACGGCGAGCGAGACGGTAGGGTGTGCTTGGCGTGCATATCTGACTCCTGTCTGTCGTTCGAATGGGGGTACGACCTGAAGCCGCCGGTCTTGGCGCAAGCCAGTGATGGGACCGAGGCTCAGGCCTTCACCGCGACGACCTCGAGGTACTCGGCCTCGGCCACGAGCGTGCCGTCGGTAGCTCGGTTGAAGTGTTCAGACGCGGCTTCGAGCTCGGTGCGCAGATGCTCCTGCCCGGTCGCGTCCAGACGCCCGAACGCGGTCCGGATAGGTCCGAACCAGGTGCGGTTGAACTCGACCAGCTCGGCAGCTGAGCCGGCGCACAGCTCGGCCGAGCGGCGCTCGCCGCGAAGCTCCTTGACCCGCTCGCCCAGCAGCTCCCGCACGCGAGCCTCGTCTCCCCACTCGACCGGGCGGCGCATCGGGCCGGCGGCGGAGAGCGGCGAGACGTGCTTTTGGACGATCGCCTGGTTTGAGGCCATCAGCCCGTCCGGGACCCAGCTCGCGAGGCCAATCCGGCCTCCCGGCCGGCACACGCGCAGCAGCTCATCCGCTGCGCGCTGCGGATCGGGCGCGAACATCACCCCGAAGGTGGAGACGACGACGTCGAACGCGCCGTCCTCAAATGGCAGCGCCTGAGCGTCGGCCACCGTGGTGGCGAGGCTCAGCCCCTCGACCTCGGCGCGCGCCCGCGCCGTCTCCAGCAGCGATTCGACGAAGTCGCTGGCGGTCACCTGCGCGCCGCGGCGCGCGGCGGAGATCGCCGCGTTACCGCTGCCGGCAGCGACGTCGAGCACGCGCTCGCCTGCGTGGACGTCGACCGAGCGAGCCAGCAGCTCGCCGACCAGCACCAGCCGCGCACCGACCCGCGCGAAGTCCCCGGCCGACCAGAGGCCGCGGGCCATCTCCGTCTGACGCGTCTCGGGCGCGTCGGCTGCCGTCTCCGCGATACCTTGTGATGCCATCTGAAAGCCTCCGACGATTGACGTTTGACTGATGGCGCCACCGTAGGCCTCGGCCCCGCACGCCCACAACGGGGTAACTACTCAACCGCTACTCAACCCACGTCCGAGGGTGGGTACCACGCGCTAGCGTTCGCAGACGTGGCGGGGAGGGCAACAGGTGTGCCGGCGACGATCGACCGGTTCTTCGGGCGGACGTCGGAGCTCGAGAGGATCGAGACCGCGCTGCGCGCCGGCCGGTTGGTCACGGTCACCGGTCCAGGTGGAGTCGGCAAGACCCGGCTCGCGCTCGAGCTCGCCAGCCGGCGCTCGGATCGGCCCGCAGCGGTCGCGTTCGTCGATCTCGGCGCGCTCGACGACGAGCGACTCGTGCCGAGTGCATTCGGGGAGGCAGTGGGAGTCATCGCTGACAGCGACGGGCTATCCGACGTCGCTCGCTTCATAACTGGTGTGACGACGCTGCTGGTGGTGGACAACTGCGAGCACCTCCTGACCGCCGCGGCTGAGGCCGTGCAGTTCCTGCTCGAGCGATGCCCTGGCCTGAAGGTCCTTGCGACCAGCCGCGAGACGCTACGACTCCCGGGCGAAACCGTTTGGCGACTCGGCCCGCTGGTTGCCGATGAAGCGTTTGAGCTGTTCATGCAGCGCGCAGAGGCCTTACGTCCCGGCGTGGCGAGCGATAGCGCGGACGCGATCGAGAGGATCTGCGCGCGGCTCGACGGGATGCCGCTGGCGCTGGAGCTCGCCGCCGGCCGCGTCTCCAGCCTCTCGCCGGAGATGATCCTCGAGCGGCTGGGCGACCGGCTTGACCTGCTCACCGCCCGGACGCACGGCACGCCCGCCCGTCACCGCAGCCTGCGTGCGACGATCGAATGGAGCACCGAGCTGCTGAGCGAGCCCGAACGCCAGGGGTTCACACGCCTGGCGTTGTTCCCGGGCAGCTTCTCGCTCGATGCGGCCGAGGCTGTCGCGAGTGTCACGCTCGAAGCCCTCGACGGCCTGGTGCAGAAGTCACTCGTTTCAATTGTCCGCGGGAGCGGCGCGGCGATCCGCTATCGGATGCTCGACACGATCCGCGCGTGCGCCCGGGAGGGCCTCGAGGCCTCCGGCGAACAGGACGCACTGCGCGGGCGACATCTCGCCTTCTACGTCAAGCGCGCCGAGGCGATCCACGCAGCCAACGCCCTCGGAGGCTCGGATGCCGACGTCAACGACCTGGCTGGAGAGCTGCCGAACCTGCGCCTGGCGGTCGCCTGGGCTGCTGAGCACGACCCGGAGGCGGGGCTGCGCCTGATCGGCGCGGGCCGCGAGGCCTGGTTCGCCCGGAGTCAGACCGAGGGCGCGCAGTGGGCCGAACGACTGCTGGCGGGACACGAGCGCCCCGATCGGGGCCGGGCGCTTGGTCTGCTCTGCGCTGGGCGGCTGGCCGTCGCCCATCAGGAGCATGGCGCCGGCCGTCGCCTGCTCGACGAAACGGTCGACCTCGCCGATGAGCTCGGTGAACCTGGCATCCTTGCCCCGGCGCTGCATTACCGGGGGATCAGCGGCATGCTCTCCAGGCACCTGCAGCAGGCAGCGCACGACCTGGACCGCAGTATCGAGCTGTTCCGCGAACTCGAGCAGCCACAAGGCATCGGCCGCGGCCTCGGCGTTCTCGGCTTCGTCCTTCTCTACCAGGGAGACCCGGCGGCTGCCCAGCGAATCTTCGAGGACGCGTTCGCGACCGCCACAACGGGCGCCGACGCCTGGGGAATCGGCCAGGTCTCGCTCGGGCTCGGCCTGACAGCGAAGGCCAGCGGGGACACGGCCGCTGCGATCGAGCACCTCAAGCGCGCCGCCGCGAGCCTCACCGCCGCGGGCGACGCCACGATCCTGGGGGTCGCCTTGAGCACCTTCGCAGGCCTCACGTTCGACGAGCACCCCCAACGCGCTCTCCGGCTGGGGGGCGCAGCCACCGCGTTACGGGCGCGCATCGGAGGTGCGTATCCGCCGACTACCGCTACCGAGCTCGAGTCGATCCGCGAGCGCGGCGCGAACCTACTCGGCGAGGTTGGAGCCGATGCCGAGTGGGAGGCTGGACGGTCGCTCGACGCGGCCGCCTGCATCGCCCTGATCGAAGGGCGCCGACCCCGGCACGAACCAGGATCGCTGACCGCGCGTCAATACGAGGTCGCCGGCCTCGTCGCCGAAGGTATGACCAACGCCCAGATCGCGGCGCGTCTGCACCTTGCCGAACGCACGGTCGAGAACCATGTCTTCAACGCGCTGAGCACCCTGGGAGTGCACAACCGCGTGCAACTGGCGAGGTGGATGACCGAACACGGCGCAGCGGTTCAGCCGTAACCAGCCAGGAACAAGCGTCGCCGAGCCGTTCCCAATGGCACCTGGCAGCCCACAGCCAAACGACCCGGTTCGGCCCTCGGGGGACCGCGACGCGGCGAAGGAATCGAACCTTCCAAGGAATCGAACCTTCCAAGCCGGGGGCTGCCCTCCCTGCCGGTTCTGAAGTGGCCAAACTTGCGCGTCTTTTGCGTTCTACGTGCCGACCTGACGGGCTCTGGGGTTTGCTGAGTCCCCTCGAAAACGATGAGTTCGGGACACGTTGGGGACATGCCTATGCGCGTCTGGCCGGTCGCCGGGGCTCGCCGCACGAGGGATAGGAGGGCGGCGCGATCGCGCCGTTCGGCGGTCGGTGCCGCGTGCGGGTTAAACGGCGGCAGTGAATAGCAGGCGGGGTCCGGCCGATGTGGGCACGCGAGGGAGACCGCTTCGCTCCCGCGGTGATCTCGCTGACGCTCGATCAGGTTGACGCGACGGCGGTGGTGCACCGTATCGGTTTCACCCGGCCGCGCCATCAAAGATGAGGGTCGCTCAGGCGCGTAGCCAGTAGACAGACATCGTCGGCCTCGGTGGGGTCTCGCAGCGCTTGTGCAACCGACGTGGCGAAACCGTCAAGCGGGTGACGAAGTCGTCCGGCCACTGCCTGCAGGAGTCGCGCCGTGCCGTCGTCGGTCCGATCGCGCTGCTCGATCAGTCCGTCGGTGTACATCACGAGCGTCCCCCCGCGCTCCAGCGAGAGGTGCGATTCCGAACGCAGACCCAAGTCGGGGTACGCGTTGACCGGTACCGAGCGACCCTCCCATGCAAACCTCGGCACCTCGCCCGGATTGTGCACGATCGGGGGCGGATGGCCAGCACAGGCGAAGCACAGGGACCCTGTCGCGACCCCGAGCCGTGCGAACACGACGGTGGCCATCTCGCCGACTCGATGCCGGCGCGAGTATCCGTCAAGCGCCGTGAGCACCCCCGCGGGCCCAAGGCCGGTGGAGGCGAACGCGCGAACCGCGCTTCGCAGCTGCCCCATCGCCGCCGCCGCCGTGATCCCGCGGCCGACGACATCACCCACCACGAGCCCGACAGTCACCCCCTCTTCCAGCCAGAACGCGTCGTACCAGTCGCCGCCCACCTCCGTCCCTTTCACCGCCGCGCGGTAAGAGACGTCGATCTCCAGACCGGACGACACGGGAAGCTCCCCGAAGAGCAGGCTTCTCTGCAACTGCCCGGCGGTCTCGTGCTCTCGCTGGCGTGCGCGCACGAGCTCCTGCTCGTATCGACGCCGATCGGTGGCGTCAAAGATCGTCGTCCGGATGACCCGAGGGCGCTCGGCCTCGTCGCGCCTGAGGACCGAGTTGATCAGAGCCGGCAGCAACGACCCGTCGGCGCGGGCGATCTCGACCGCGATCTCACGCACGGAGCCTTGCATCTGCAGCAGCGGCAAGTAATGCGTCTCATAGTAGATCCGGCCCCCCGGCGAGAGGAGGTCCGGAAATCGCACTCGGCCGAGAAGGTCCCCCCGCCTGCGCCCCGTCCACGATTCGAACGTCCGGTTGACCTGGATGATGATTCCGTCCAGCCGCGTCGAGATATAGCCGCACGGAGCCTCCTCGAAGAGCTCCTCGGCGCTGTCCTCCAGTAACCCCGACTCGGTGCTCACCCTGCCAGAAATGCTCGGATGGCCGCGATCGTCTCCTCGGGAGCGCTGAGATTCGGGCAGTGACCCGTGGCCTGGAGCTGCACCAAGCGGCCGTCGGGAAGGTGTCGCTGCACGTACTCGCCGACCGCCTGGGGAGCGATCGCGTCCTCGGAGCACTGGAGCACGAGCGACGGGGCGCTCACCCGCGCAAGATCGGCCCGATTGTCCGACAGGAACGTCACGCGGGCGAACTGGGCTGCGATCTCCGGATCCGCGCGGCAGAAGCTGTTTGTCAATTCCTCTCCCAGCTCGGGCCGGTCCGCGTTGCCCATGATCACCGGCGCCATCGCGCTCGACCAGCCCAGGTAGTTGCTCTCAAGCGACTCCAGCAACCCGTCGATGTCCTCACGCGAGAAGCCGCCGATGTAATGGTCGTCGTTGATGTACCGCGGCGACGGTCCCACCAGCACGAGGCAGGCGAACCGCTGCGGCTCTTCGATCGCGGCGAGCACGCCGATCATCGCGCTCACCGAATGGCCCACGAACGCGACATCACTGAGGGCCAGTGCGTGACAGATGTCGAGCACGTCGTGCGCGTACCCCCGCAGAGAGGAGTATCGCTCCCGGTCATAGGCCCGCACGTCTGAGCCGCCCGCACCGACGTGATCGAACAGCACGATCCGATACTCGTCCGCGAAAGCCGGCCAGACGTATCGCCACATGTTCTGATCACAACCGAAGCCATGGGCAAACAGCAACGGAGGCCCATCCTCCCGTCCCTGCAAGACAACATTGTTCCGCCGAAGCGACCCTGGCATCACTTTCTCGCCAGACCTTTCTTCTCGCTGCCGCGTGGGGCACCCAGGGAAGCCATAAGGTCAAGCTACCGTAAGCGCACGCACGCGCCCTCCTCCTCGGCACCGCAGCGATCACGGCACCCACCAGTAGATCGTTTTTCGCGCAGACAAGACGAGCGTCCGTCACCGGCGTCGTCGCACGCCCCCACTCGCCGGATCTGGCAGCCGGACCACCATCTGTGCCACTGCTACCGGCCTGCTTTGAAACATCACCCCCTCCGGTCGCGCCGTCGTTGGGGCTCTGGCAGATCACTACGGGGCGCGCTGACCGTATTCGTCCTCCTCGACGATAGCTTCGCGCAACGCCTGCTCGAACGAGCGTGGCAGAAAGTCGAAGAGCGCCATTCCGGACTTACGAGCGTGGCAGAAAGTCGAAGAGCGCCATTCCGGACTTGTCGGTGACCGTCGTGTCCGTGGAAGACCTTCGATCAACGGTCTCGCGACCCCTGCGTCGACCGGTGTGACCAGGTAGTGCAGCAAATCGCCGATCGCGATTGCCTGCGTGGGCGTGGCCAACCACGAAGGTGTGAGCATCACCGGTAGCCGTTGCACGAGCGAGCGCAGCGTTCGGTAGCGCTCGGAGCCCGCGCCTACCGCCATGCCGGCCCGGAACCACCTCAGCTGTGGTCCCTCGTCGCGCAGGATCTCTCCCACGCGGAGCCGGGAACGCAGATGTTGAGAGCCAGGCCGATCGCCAAGACCGCCAACGTACACCACGGGTCGATGCCGGTGTCGGTTGCGAAGCGGGCGAAGTTCGAGGCGGCGAGCGCATCGCGCTGCTCATAGTCAGAGCAGCCCCCGACCCATCGAGTGGACGAGCTAGTAGGCCGTGGTATGGCCATCGCCGATTGCACTCAGAGAGCTCGCGTCGAGCATGTCGCCACGATGCACCGTGCCGGCTGGATCGAAAGCGACGCGGCTTGAGTCGCACGCGACGCACCCCGACTGGCTCGCCGGGCGCGTGAAGCTCGCGCACCAGCCGACTACCAACGTAACCGGAGGCTCCGGTAACGAGCGCGCGGACCATGCGAAACGACGTGCATACGCTGCTCGGGCACCGACAGCCCAGGTCACCAATCTTATGAGCGGTCGCTCCACAAGCGAGGACACGCCGCCAGATCGGTCCCGGACCGAGACCGCCCCTCCGGTGCGGTCGACTGTCTCGCGGCAGCGGATAAAGCCTCGGTCGACCTAGCGGAACTCGTCATCGCCGGCAACGCCCGGGCGATCGTTGAGGTCCACCGACCGCTTCGAGCGCCTCGCTGAAAACGCCGTCGAGGCGGCTGCTGGAGCGCGGCCTGAGAATCTCATGTGCCTGAAGCCGTTTTCGCCGCCTCAGCGCGGCCAAAGTGCCGTGGCAGCTACTCTTCGCGAGCCCAGCGACTCGCCGATCGGGTAGAGGGTGGGCGGCCATAGTCCGACGAACAGCGCTCGCCGCTCGGCATTGCCTCGCTCGTCCCGATCGACTGTCTTGGCGCGGAGCCACAGCGCGCTGCACACCATAACCCCGCCCATGGAGAGCGCGTGCATGTGCTAGGAGCGAAGTCCGGCCCGTCTCAGGGCGCGCGTGTACACACCTGAGCGCCTACCCCACCGCGGCCCATGTGAATCGTTAGCATGTCGGGAGACTCGGGTACCGCCATGAGCACCATGGACGCTTTCGCTGACCCCCCCGCTGGCTGACCAGCCGGCGGCGCCGAGGCGCTTTGGATTCGCCTGGGCCCGGGGGCACAGGCTCGCCAGTCGACGGTTCGGGGTGACACCGACGCGCGCCCGGGTCAACGTGGACGGCGAACGCCTCGACGCGCATTTTGGGCGCTGGCGAGTGACCACGCCACTGTCGAACATCACCGCCGTCAAGATCACAGGCCCCTACAAATTCTTCAAGGTCGCAGGGCCACCGCACCTGGGCGTAACCGAGCTCGGAATCACATTCGCTACCAATAGCAGCCGCGGTGTGCTGCTGACGTTCCGCCCGAGGGGACCGTCCATGTGCGGTACTGCTTCTCCTCGCTCAACGTGATGCTCCTGATGGTTGAGCGGCCCATCGTCCGGGGCAACCCTCAGACGTGAACTGTCAACGCCCGACGGGGAGCGGACCATCAATTAGCCGTATGTCTATCGACCAGCGGGTAATTTTCATGACTCCAACGGTGTGCACCGGGTATACCGGAACGTAGAGGTCAACTTGATTTCGGCTCGAGGCGACCTCGTGGTGCGCTTTGAGGTTCCCCTACGCCGGAGGTCGCAATGCCCGACATGTTTGGATTCGGCTCGACTGTGCGCCGCATCGATGCGCCGCCTGGGTTCGTCAGCACGTGTTGGGATGCCGGGCGCGGGCGCTGTGTGGGTGTGGACTGAGGGTGAGCTGGATATGAGCCAGGCCGGGTTTCGCGGAGGCTTCGTATCGGGGACGATCTGTCCTCGGGACAGGAGAACCTCCTCGGATGCCGCGACGACAGAAGTACCCAGAAGAGCTGTATCAGCGGGGTGTTCGCCTCGTGTTGGAGTCCGGCCGGCCGATCTCGCATATCGCCCGGGACATCGGTCTGCCAGCGGAAACGTTGCGCAAGCGTGTGCGACGAGTGGAAGCTGATGAGGGTCTGCGACCGGATCTCCCCTCGACCGAGGAGCGTGAGCAGATCAAGGCGCTGCGCAAAGAGGTGTTCGAGTTGCGCCGTGCGAATGAGATCCTCAAGGCGGCCAGCGTGTTTTTCGCGACCGAGCTCGACGCAGACCGGACGAGGTGAGCGTGTTCATTGATGAGCATCGAGATCGCTTCGGCGTCGAGCCGATCTGCCGGACCTTGGACGTGTCGGCGTCCGCGTATTACCACCGCCGCACCGGTGAGTCCTCAGCTCGCCGGGTCACGGACCAGCGGCTGCTGGATCGCATCCGGGAGGTCCACCGGGCCAACTATGAGGCCTACGGATATCGGCGCACGTGGAAGGCGCTCAGACGGGCCGGGGAGACAGCGCCGCGGTGTCAGGTGCAGCGGCTGATGCGCGCTCATGGGATCCAGGGCGCTAAGCGCCGTGGGAAGCCGTGGCGGACCACCCGGCCTGATCCGGTGGCTCACCGCCGCCCAGACCTGGTCGGGCGGCAGTTCGCTGCTGAGGAGCCCAATCGTCTGTGGGTGGGGGATCTGTCGTATCTCAGATGCTGGGAGGGCGTGGTGTTCTTCGCCTTTGTGATCGATGTTCACAGTCGGCGGGTGATCGGCTGGCAGCTCGCCTCCCATATGCGCACCGACCTGGTCCTCGACGCGCTGAGGATGGCGCTTGGTACCCGGGAGCCCGGCGCCGACTTCGGCCTCGTGGCCCACACCGACAGGGGCAGCCAATATACCTCCGCCCTCTACACCCAGGTGCTAGATGACCACCGCGTGCTCGCGTCGGTCGGCTCGGTCGGTGACGCCTACGACAACGCGCTCGCCGAGAGCTTCGTCGACAGCTTCAAGACTGAGCTGATCGCCGATCGCGTGTGGCGCACTCGCAGCCAGCTCGAACTCGCCGTCGTTGAGTACATCAGCTGGTTCAACCACGACCGCCTCCACGAGTCCCTCGGTGATATCCCACCAGTCGAGTTCGAAGCTCTATCTGCTCGACGGTGCGAGGAACTGACTCGATGAACAACCATCAGAACCTACAAACCCAGTCTCCGTGGAACCCGGTCCGGCTCAATATCGCTACCGCGCCGTGGCTCGAGCGGACGTTGCGCCGGGCACAGCTTCGGGCGCGGCTGGTTGAGCTTGACCTCGCGAGCTGACTTTTATCGACTGCTCAGCGCGCACCCGAGCGTGAACCCGAGCATCCGTGCCCGGAGGATCGGTCGCAGGCTGGTTCTCGTGCGCGGCCGATCACAGGTGGACCGCGTTCTCGCGCTCACCGGAGCTCTCGGAGGTCATAGAGATCCGAGATCTCGACCCGGGCGAGCCGACCGTTCACGCGCTGCTGCAGATCGCGGATGACGACCATGCGGCGATGAACCCGTCCGGGTCGCGGACAACAGGCCAGGACCTCCTCGAAGGCGCTCCCGGCCGCGACGGTCGACCGTTCCGCGGCGAGGTCCGACCATCACGGCCAGGGAGGTGCCGGCGAGGAAGTTCTGCTTGCTCCATCGCCGACATTGGCCATCGCCTACCGCGCGCCAAATCGGTCACATGAGACTCACGGGCCGCGTAGCCCAGTCGACGGTGCTCCACGAAAATCGGCTTATGGCCGCCGCGAACGGCGGTAGCGTGGACGCGCTTGCGGCGCTTTACGACCGCTACTGTACGCGGGCCTACCGCGTCGCGATGTCGGTCTGCAGTGACGATGGTTGCGCCCAAGACGCAGTCCAAGAAGCGTTCGTGTCGATCTGGAGAAGCGGCGCGAGCTACAACTCGCAGCGCGGCACCGTAGCGGCATGGCTGCTGACCGTCGTGCGTAACCGCGCGATCGACCTCGCGCGGCGCAACGACGCGGCTGCCGCTGCGCATGCCAGTGAATGCCACCTCAACGACCTGCCGGCGCCAGACGACGTCTGCGACCAAGCGCTCACCCACGAGACAGCTAACCACCTGCACGGGTTGCTCGACCAGCTACCCGACGTCCAACGAGAAGTGATTACACTCGCGTTCTACGGCCAACTCACCCACACCGAGATCGCCGAACACCTCGGCCTGCCAACCGGGACCGTCAAAGGCCGCATGCGACTCGGCATGCACAAACTCCGAGCGAACATCGAAACCACACCCCCCTGATCCTCGGGCGGACATCAGCGACCCGACGTCAATGGACTCTCTAACGCGTGACGCGGCTAGCCGTCGGTGCCACGGCCCCCAAGCAACCTCGGCGAGGTGTTCATAGCCGCACCGCTCCAGGCGACAGGCTCAGCCACCGCACCGCCTTGGAACGATTCCAGCCGGTTCACGATGACCGAACTTGGTGTCGTCGCCGGTGGAAAACTCACCCCTCTCTGCCGGTTGAAAATGCACCCCTTTTGAGCGTTGGGTAGAGGCGTCCGGGGGGCGGGTTGACCCTGGCTTGGTCTGGTTGATCGAGTCCGGGAGAAGGGCGTGCTTGACGTGGAGCGGTGGGCCGAGTTGCGTCGGGAGCATTTCGTGCGCGGGGTCGGAATCAAGGAGCTCGCTCGGCGGTATGGGGTTGATCGCAACACGGTTCGGCGGGCGGTGCGCTCAGAGCAGCCACCGCGGTATCAGCGGGCGCCGGTGGCGTCGAAGCTGGACTCGTTCAAGGATGAGATCCATGAGCTTTTGCGGCGCGATCCGGGCTTGTCGGGGGTGGGGGTCCGGGAGCTGATCGAGCCGTTGGGGTTCGTGGGCGGCAAGACGATCGTGGATGACTATTTGCGTGAGGTTCCGGCGCGCCGGCGGCATCTCGCTCCGGCTCGCCCTCCGGGCTTACCTCCTCGAGAAGCCGCCGCAACCCTCAACCGGCCTAGTTTTCGAGCGGCGCGAGGTGGAGCACTTTTCGGTTCCTAAAACTGGCGCCCTTTTCGGTTCCTGTTGACACCTGTCGCGCTACCTGGCTGCGGAGCCACGATCTCTCGCGCGTCGAACTAACGAACTGGCGCGGTCGATTGATGGCGATCGACGCTGTCGAAATCCGGCGATCGATGCCGGTGCTCTGCGGGTTGCTGCAGTCGGCGTTGGCGGTGTAGATCGCCTCCTGTCCGAGTCGATGAGCGCGGCGCAGCCCTCCCCTTCTGCTTCGGGGCCAGGCCGACCCGAATCGGCACACTTCGGCTGCCCGGTTCCCGAGCGCCGACCAAGTAGCACTGTGGACCGATGTCGGGGCGTGAGGGCATTCGGTGCCAAGCAGGGCCCTGGTCACGCCGGCGGAAATGCTCGTATCGATCGAAAGCGACGCTCTGGTTGCGAAGCGTTGTCAGCATTGGACCAGCGATGCACACTGTCTGCACTGAGCGATCGAGGAGATGAGATGAGCGAAGCCAGGCAGTTCCTGACGCCCGCCGAGCACTACGACCGCTTCATGGGTCGCTACACAACGTCGCTGGCGGCGGCGCTCGCGGACGCCGCCGGGGTCGTGGACGGGCAGCGGGTGCTCGACGTCGGCTGCGGTCCCGGCGGCCTGACCGCCGAGCTGGTGGCGCGGACGGGCGCCGAACGGGTCGCCGCGATCGATCCCGCGCCGCAGTTCGTCGCGGCGTGCGTCGCGCGAAACCCGGGCGTCGATGCACGTGAGGGCGTCGCCGAGGAGCTGCCGTGGGAGGACGGCGCCTTCGACGCCGCGCTCTCCTGCCTGGTCATCGGCTTCATGCGCGACGCCGACCGCGGCGAGCGAACTACCGTCTGGGCCGCCCGAGCCCTCGTACGAGCCGCCCTCACCGATGTCTGACAGACCACGATCGTCTCAGATCGACCGCCCGACCGGTCCGACCCCACGCCAAGGTTGGACCAGGCTGACGCCCGCGCTCCTGCGACCCTCCCACCGCATGCGGAGACACTCAGATCTATGGCCTCGCCGCGTCGGCTGACACCAGCGGCGAGAGCTCCGAGACTATGCGCCGAGGATTGTCGGTCAGCGGGCCTTCTGAACGCATCATCTCGAGTGCAAGGGTGCCCGGAGGCGCGATCCACGTGGCGGGGCGATTCGTGGGGGTCTGGTCGTTGGACCGCCGGCTTGATCGCCATGATGGCCGATGCCCCCGATCACGGTTTTCTCCGCGGATCTGATGGAAATTCCCACTCCGGCCGGGCATGAGCTGACGCCGGGTGCGGCAGTGCGTGAGGCCCCGGAGCCGAGCCTGCTGTCGTACCTGGCGCGTGCGTGCAGTTCTGTCGGGGGATCCCCCTCACCGTCATTGGATTCTTGAGGCATGACGAGTGAGGAGGACCGTAGGGGATGTTGACCCAGCCCGCCTCGCCTGCGCGGGGCCTTACTTCTTGGCTCGACTGCTCCGGCTGCCGCTAGCACTGCTGCTGGCCCTCCTCCGGCTGCCGCTGCGGGTGCCGCTGCCGCTCTTGCTTGCGCCGCTCTTGCTTGCGCCGCCCTTGCTTGCGCTGCTGCTGCTCCGGCTGCTGCTGGTGCTGCTGCTACGCCCTCGGCTGCGCCTCGGCGGCTCCGGCTTTGCCTCTGGTTCCTCTTCCTCGGGCTCTTCTTCAGCCTCTTCCGCCTCGGGCTCTTCGTCCTCAGACTCTTCTTCCGCCTCGGGCTCTTCGTCCTCGGGCTCTTCCTCGAGTGCCTCTGGCTCTTCCTCGTCCTCCCCCTGAGCCTGCTCTTCGTCCTCGCGATCGTCCGCGTAGTTGCCGTCTGAGATCTCCTTGAGGACGAAGGCAGCGACTACGGCGCGAACGAGATCCCCATCCCCCTCCTCAGCCACATCATCGACGATCTCCAGCGCGGCATTGATGGTGTCGATCAACTCATTCCGGCTTCGTTTACTGGCATCGGCCATGTTCTTCCTCTCTCGGCTGGTTGTGTCTCGGTCCGTCAGGACGGCCGTTGGCACATGTCACCCTCGCCAACCGCCGGCGTCCGTCTCGTCGTCATCGGAGCCCGCGACGCGCGTTCCGTCGTGGCAGCGCACACCGTCGACTTTGCGGCGCGGAGCGCACCGGGCGTGCGGCGCGAACGCTCGTTCTGCACTCGGCCGACCGGCTCGCTGTCCTGAGGACGTTCCCGTTATCTCCGCGCAATCGTTCTCCCTCTTCAGTCAGACGCTGCCCGCTCTACCGACATGACGGCGGCATCGCGAAGTCGCTGTTCATCCTGACCTACCCTGGGCGTTTGCCTCGGAACCAGGTAATCGGTCGCACCGGCCGCCGGCGGCGGCCGATCGCGAGGATGAATGCGATCGTCTACTCCAGGCTCAGCTTGCTGTCACCCAGACCGCACGCGCCCGGACCACCTCTCGGTCCTGCACCCGCAGCGCGCAGTCAGCGAAAGACAGCGTCGAGCCGACGCGCTCGACGCGGGTGCGTGATTCGACCCAGTCGCCTGGCATCACCGGCTTGAGGAAGTCCACGGTCAAGCTCACAGTCGCGCGGTCGTGTCCGTCGCCGGCGTCGGCCTCGATCGCCCGCCCCAGCGCGAAGTCAGCGAACGACGTCAGAACTCCACCCTGCACCGTGCCGCGGTGGTTGGTGTGACGCTCCTGCACGAGCAGAGCAAGGATCAGCTCGTCGCTGCCCTCGAGCACCTGAATCGGCCCGAGCCGCTCGAGGAACGGTCCCTGGTCGGGAAACGCAGCGAAGCCGTCGGGAATCTCCACGACTACCCGTTATACCCATCGGCGGTCGGCGAACCCCGTTTGGCTAACCGGCTCCCTTTCGACGCGCGCTGCCGGGCACTCGGCCGCGTGATCGCTTTCGTCGTCAACCCGAGCCGGGGCGGACGAGTCCTTCGGCGACGAGA
The DNA here is from genome assembly GCA_963792735.1 of uncultured Solirubrobacterales bacterium. Taxonomy (GTDB): domain Bacteria; phylum Actinomycetota; class Thermoleophilia; order Solirubrobacterales; family Solirubrobacteraceae; genus Palsa-465. The sequence goes on from CAWBXK010000005.1 coordinate 159,652, forward strand.
CGATCACTCCGGCCGCCAGCACCGGACGACGGCTTCCCCAGTTAAGGATCCCCGCACGCGCGCTAATCGCGTGAACCGGTCTTGAGGACCGCTAGCGGCTGAGATGCCAGAGCTACGCCTGGCGGATCAACGCGCCGGCTTTGGTGACGCGATCAGGCCGCGCGCTAACCCACCAGAACCAACCAAACAAAATACGCCGGTGCAGTCGACGCGCAGCTCATCCGCCCTTCTCGACGGCGGCCATTGCTCCCTGGAAGCCGATCTTGGAGTGGGTGCCGTCGCAGAACGGCTTGTTCGTCGACCCGCCGCAACGGCAGAGGAATACCGTCGTTTTTCCGCCGGTGTCGACGATGTTGCCGTTGTGGTCGATGAGCTCGATCTCCCCGGTCACTTTGTACGGACCGTTTTCGCTCGCCATCACTTGCACGCTAGCCATTTTCGTCTCCTCCTCGTTCTTTGCGGACCTCGAACATATCGAGCAAATCTCATCATTCGCTGCCGCCGGTCTGGTTCAGGCGCAGATCTTCCCGTGACCGCTAGATCGCCTACTCGCGCATAAGCCCGAGTCCGCCGTGGATTTGGATGCGCTCATCGCTCACCTCGCCCTCGATTCCGGCCGTTTAGCGCTCGCTATCGTGATGGCGCAGAGCAAGCTGGCGATCGCTCTTGGTCCTCAGCGCTCTCAGAACTGCGATCGCATCGGCGCCGATCCAATGGCCGGATTGGACCGGCTCGCTGGCGGTTCGGGTCACCGCCGCGAGTCTCGAGATTGGCGAATGGGAGGTCTGAGCCGATCTCGACGAGGAGACCTGTCGCGCAATCAAAGCGGGGCTACGGGTCCTTCCGGTTACGAGCGGCAGCACGTACACGCGGTGAATCGAAAGCAGGGCTTTCAGCCCGACGGCCGTGGCGTCAGACGGGTCTATGGCGCGCCGAGTTGCGCAAGTGGCGAGATCCAGGTGCAACCCAACCTGGGGTCACAGACCTGCTTTGGTGCGGACGCGGTACTCGTCGCGGGGGCTCTGAGAATTCCCGACCCAGCGAGAAAGCTCCGGAACCGCTCTGCAAACAGTGCAGTCTCCCGCCGAACGGGGAACCCTCACCCAGCTCGGGGGTTGTTGCTGTTCCAGATGTCGCGGGCCATCAGCCACGAGTGATCGGTCTGCCGCCGGTAGATCGTCAGGTACTTGTTGGTGTCGCGGATGGGTGTTCCGCCGGCCTTCGGGGTGAGGGCGATCGTGTACGTTCCACGCTCGAAGGCCCAGTCGTCGCCTGCGAGCTCGGCCTCGTCGATGTCTAGGGAGAACTCCGGGCGGAAGGCGGCGAGCATGCCGCTGGACCACGCCTGGATGTCATCTGTGCCGATGTTCGGCGGGTCGTTCGGGGGCATCTGCACGGCGTCGGGGGCGAGCGTTCGGAAGTTCTGCGGTCAGCCGTCGTGCCGGTGTGCCGCGCAGGCGGGATGCGGAGAACACGACGTCGGCGACGCTCGCGTGATACGTCACCGCGTATGGCGGAGCTCCCGTCTTGTTGGAGAACATTCCGGTCAGCGACGCGTAGGTCAGCACGGGGAATAGATGCCCGACGGGCGGGTCATATCCAGTCCTGGCGGTCGCGTTGATGCTCCCGGCTAGAGTCGCCGCCTTGGTTACCTTGAGCTGGCCAAAGCCGTTGCCCGGAGTCGTACCGCCGATCACGGTCGCGAGCGTTCCGGTACTGGTCTGCTGGTAGGAGCCGTCGATCTCGAGAATGCCGCCGGTCGCGGCTGGTCGCACCGTTGCGCCGTTCACGAGAGAGCCGGTGATCAGGCCATGGCCACTGACTGTGCCCCCCGAGGCCATCAGCGGCCTGTCGGAGCTCAAGTTTCCGCCGGCAAGCTGCGTTGACCCGGCTGTCTGGGTGTACCCGACGCCGTTGACAGCGAGCGTACCTGCGGTCAGCTTGACATGGCCTGAGTTGTCCAATGCGACGAAGCTCAAGGTGGCGGTTCCTGCCGGGGCCGCGACGACCAGCGTTCCCGTGTTCTGCAACTTGCCCGGCGTGTTGATCGTAACCATCGACGTGCCTGGCGACATCGTGAACGTCCCGCTGTTCGTCAACGCACCGTTGCCCCGGTACTGGATCTGTCCCGAGCCCGCGAACGTCGTCGGCCCCGCGAGCGTGAGCGCGCCGGTCCCCGCCGTGAGCCCCTGCAGCAGCTTGGCGTCCGGGCCGCTGATCGACGTCGCGATCGTGCTCGCCACGCTCAGCTTTCCGCTGATCGAGCCACCCAACCACAAAAAGCCCCCGGCACCAATCAGCGATCCCGTCCCCCCGATCGACGGGCCATAGAACTCCCCGGACTTCCCCAACCGCAGAGTCGTCCCCGCAGCAACCGACATGTTGCCCGCCAAGGACATCGGCGTCCCATTCTCAAGCGCCAACGAACCACCGCCGCCAACCGCCACGCCAGCAGCGAAGCTTCCGCCAGCGTCGCCGAGGAGATCCAGCGTGCTGCCCTTGCCGATCGATATCGGACCCGCGTCCTGGAACACCAAGCCGGCCCCGTTCAAAGTGGCGGTTCCGCTCGTCGACGCCGGCACGACAAGCTTGCCGGTGTTGTCGAACTTGCCCGGCGTGTTGATCGTAACCATCGACGTGCCTGGCGACATCGTGAACGTCCCGCTGTTCGTCAACGCACCGTTGCCCCGGTACTGGATCTGTCCCGAGCCCGCGAACGTCGTCGGCCCCGCGAGCGTGAGCGCGCCGGTCCCCGCCGTGAGCCCCTGCAGCAGCTTGGCGTCCGGGCCGCTGATCGACGTCGCGATCGTGCTCGCCACGCTCAGCTTTCCACTAATCGAGCCACCCAACCACAAAAAGCCCCCGGCACCAATCAGCGATCCCGTCCCCCCGATCGACGGGCCATAGAACTCCCCGGACTTCCCCAACCGCAGAGTCGTCCCCGCAGCAACCGACACGTTGCCCGCCAAGGACATCGGCGTCCCATTCTCAAGCGCCAACGAACCACCGCCGCCAACCGCCACGCCAGCAGCCAACGTGCTAGGAGCGTCCCCGAGGAGATCCAGCGTGCTCCCCTTACCGATCGAGATCGGACCCGCGCCCTCGAACGCGGTGGAGGACACGGTCGCCGTGCCGGCGGACGAGGCCGGCACGGTCAGCGTTCCTGAATTGGTGAGCTTCGCCGGTGAGACACAGCAGGTAAGCGCGGCGATCGTCGTGCCCGGAGACAAGCTCAGCGTGCCCGTGTTGTTCAGCAGTCCGTCCCCGGGGAACTGGAGTTGGCCGGAACCGGACATCGTCGTCTTTCCGGCAACGCTGAGTGTGCCCTGACCCTTTGAGGCACTGCCCAGCAGCGTCTTGGTATCTGGGCCGGTGATCGTCGTTGTGATCGTGCTCGCGACGCCGAGCTTGCCACTGATTGACCCGCCTTGCCAGACAAAGCTCCCATTGCCCACAAAACTCGCGGCACCGCTGAGGTCTGGTCCGTACGTCTCGCCGGTGCTTCCCAGCTGGACCGTCGTGCCAGACCCGATCGACAGCCTGCCGGTCAAAGATATCGGCGTGCCGTTGTCGAGCAGCAGGGAGCCACCACCCTCGACGGACGTGCCGGCGGCGAACGTTCCCGGAGCGTCGCCAAGGAGGTCAAGAGTGCTGCCAGGTCCAACCACAATTGCGCCCGAGTCGTCGACTTCGAAGTTGGTTAGTGTCGCCGTACCGACGATCGACGGCGGCACGATCAGCGTCCCGAAGTTCTTGAACTGGTACGGGTTCACGCAACAGGTCGGCGCGAAAATCGTCGTACCCGGCGAAACCGTGAACGTCGCGCCGCTCGACACGATGAACGGTCCTGCCGACAGCTCATGTGTGTTCGAGCCGGACGCTGAGCCGGATCCGTCGATCGTCAGCGGGATCCCAACGTTCCCGCGATCCCAAGAGAAGGTTCCGGTAACCGTGACCGCGCCACCGCTGAGGCCCGCGCCGTTAAAGCTCAGATCCTTCAGGCTGATCGCAGGCACGCCCGTGACGTTTGGCAGTGGTGTGCTCTTGCTCGGCCCGATCGTCACGCTGTCGCCATCTTGCGGCACCCCACTACCACCCCAGTTGCCGGCGTCCGACCACGAATGTCCGTCACCGTCGCCGGTCCAGTTAAAGCCATTTGCCGCTGCCGCAGGCACGATCAGCAACGAGAACGCCGCCGCCACGACGATCGCAACCACCACCGATCGTCGCCGACCGGTCGCGCCAGCCGCGCGACCGAGACGCGTGTCCTCGCACTGCCAAAAGCCGGCCATCGGAGTCCCCTTGGTCCCGCATGAAAGGCGAGCAGATAGGCACGCTGCCCCGACAACGCTCCGCCGTCGCCCCGCGTAGCATAAATCTACTACTCAGGGCTAGCCAAAGCAAGCCCGTCGTTGCTTGACGTCATCTGCGTCATCCATCTCTGTCCTCACCTGAGGGTGGTAGGGTCGGCGAGAGGCGCCTGGGCCGCACGGCATAACCGACTGGCCTGGTTTCCTCTCGCCGCCACCTCGAACCGTGCATGCGGTTTTCTCGCACACGGCTCTCCGACGTTCTTCATCGTCGGCATTCAGCGTCCCTGACGCCACGACCGGTTGGGCCGCGGCGCGACGATGGTTCCGTTGAGGTTGATCAGTCCCAGCCGGTCAGGTGATTGGTTGATGACCCACCACCCGTAACCGCCGCGTTGTTTGTGGCGTTTGGTGACGAAGCCACCAACGCGCACGAGCGCGTGGAACGTGATCTTGTCGAACGCCTGGGCGGAGTTTCCGTAGCGGAAGTACCCAGCCCAGCCGCGCAGGAAGCGGTTGACGTCCTGCACGACCTGTTCGACCGGTAGCCGCAGCCTGCGGCGGTCCGTGAGTTCACGGATCCGCTCGCGGGCGTGCGCCATTGCCTGCCGCGAGGGCCAGCGGGCCAGGAAGCAGAGATGCCGTGAGGCGGGAGTGTTCCCGCGCACCCAGCGGTGATGAAAGCCGAGAAAGTCCAGCCCCTCCCCGCCTTCGCGCAGTTCCACAATCCGCGTCTTGGCGTCCTTGAGCGTGAGCCCGAGCTCGGAGAGGATCGCCCGTAACGCCTCGAGGGCGCGCTCGGCTTCCACCCGGGTCCGGCACATCACAACGACGTCGTCTGCGTACCGGACCAGAACCCCGTGCCCGCGCTCATTCCACTGCCGGTCAAGCCGGTGCAGATAAACGTTGCACAGGCACGGCGAGATCACCCCGCCCTGCGGAGTCCCAGCATCGCTGCGCTTGACCGCCCGATCCTCCATCACTCCCGCTCGCAACATCGCGCGCAGCAGCTTCAGGACCTGGCGGTCGACGATCCGCTCCTCGATCGCCGACATCAACTGCGAGTGCGGGATCGCCTCAAAGCAGTTGGCGATATCCGACTCCAACAGCCGTCGCTGGCCGCCCCAGGCTTCATCAACGAGCACCTGGAGCGCATCGTGCGCCGAGCGCCTGGGCCGAAACCCAAACGAGCATTCCAGCATGTCAGCCTCGAAGATCGGCTCAATGACGATCTTCACGGCCGCCTGCACGACACGGTCGCGGACCGCAGGGATCGACAGCGGACGAAGCTCCTCACGCCCGGGCTTCGGAATGAACACTCGGCGCGCCGGGAGCGGCCGCCACCTCCCCTCTTTCAGATCCGCCGCCAGCTCATCGAGCAGTCCGTCAACCCCGCACCGCTCGACATCAGTGATGGTCTGCTTGTCGATGCCGGCCGCGCCGCGATTGGCGCGCACCAGCTCCCACGCCCACTCCAAGACGTCTCTGCGGTAGACCTTGTCATAGAGCGCGTGGAACCTTCGTTTGGGATCGGCCTTGGCCGACCGATAAAGCGTTCGCTGCAGTTCTCGAACTTTGTCCTGCTTGGTGGCTGTAGCCATCGCTGGCACTCACCGGTCCTTCCCTGTGCGTGACGCGTGAACGAAGCAGCGGCCCTTCCCTCACCGGCGGTTCTGTTGTCCGCTCGGTTCAAGCGGTAATACGGCCGCCTCCGACGCCCACCCGGCTCGCCTCCACTTCCCAGCTCAACACCGGTTATAGGACGCAACGCTTCCGGCAGCACCAAACCGCAGACCGCCGGGCCGGGGAGGGCCTCCCCAGTTCCCGCCGCCACCATCTGAACGTTCCACGCCCTCTACACCGGAGAGTTCTTCGAGGCTGCAATTCCAGGCTCTTCACCTCTTCCGTGGCCTTCGCCGTGAAAGACTCGGCTCGGCTCTCCCTTCCCCCCGCCCGCAGGCGGGCACACTAACGGCGCGGCAGGCTTCGCGTAATGCTGCGGACCGCTCAGTCGCTCCCCCTTGAAGGGCTCTTGACGCTGGGCTTCGACCCGGCCCGTTTCCAGACCAAGCCGCCAGCCTGCTACCGGGCCTCCTGGCAGCTACCCGGACGGGACTCGCACCCGCAGGCGACGACGAGCTTATGTCAGATCAGGTCAACTCAAACGACCACCTCCGACTCTGGGCGCACTCCTAGAAACTGTGTAGGCGGGTTAGTCGGGTAGACGGTCTCCGAAGTGGATTTTGAACGCGAGGAGGGCTTTCGTCCACCCGCGCGTTCGGGTCCATTGCGGCACGGCATTGTGGATTGCGAGGTAGAGCAGCTTGCGCGCTGCGTCCTCGCTGGGGAAGTGGCCCTTTGTCTTGACAGCCTTTCTCAGCTGTCGGTTGAGGGCTTCGATGGAATTCGTCGTGTAGATGACCCGGCGGACTTCGGGGGGAAATGCGAGGAACGGGATCACGTGGTCCCACGCGTCTCGCCAGGCCTGCACGACCGGCGGGAGCCGCTCGCCCCAGGTCTCCTCGAACGTGTCCAGGGCGGCCTTGGCGTGTTCGGCATCGATCGCGGTGTAGTGGCCTGGCGGCGAAGTTCCAGGTCGCCCAGTTGGAGCTGGTCGTGTCGGTGGATTGGAATGACAGCATCGAGGATCCCCAGACAACGCCGCTTGTCCCGGTGGTGATGGACGGATCTGGGGTTGCCGCTTGTCCCGGTGGTGATGGACGGATCTGGGGTCGCGGACGCGTAGTCTCCCCACCGGCACGTGCCGGCATCCCTCACGCAGTCAAAGCCGATGTCTGGTCCGGAGGAGTGTGCGATGGTCAGCGGGCCCGACTGGGGTCCGGCGCTGATTACCGGGACGGGTAGGGGACAGTTCGGCGTCCTGTCCGACGGCGGATCGGGGCATGGCTTCGCGGGGCTTTCATCCCAGTGACTCGAGCCTCGCGGCGACGTGCTCGACATCTGGCATGGCGGCGATTGATTTTTTTGCCTGCGCTGCCGCATTCCGGAACGACTGATCGTCCAGTAAGCGTTTGATCGCCTCGGCGACGGCTTGTGGTGTGCACCGATCCGGCGGGATCGCGATGCCGGCACCGGCCGCTGCTATCGCGGCGGCGTTGAGGAACTGGTCTGTTGCCCGTGGCAGGCAGAGCTGGGGCAGCCCGTGCGCGAGTGCCCCCAGGACGGTGCCTGAGCCGGCGTGCGACACGACCGCTTGGCAGTGGGGCAGCACCGCGCTTTGGGGGATATAGCGGACGATCCGGACGTGTGGGGGGTGGGGCTGAAGTGCATCGGGGTCACCGGCTGGTCCCACGGTGAAGAGAGCTCTGATGCGACTGAGCGACAGCGCGTCGAGCATCGTCCTGAGCATCTGCGGCTGGTTGAAGACCGTCCCCATCGTCACGTACACCCGCGGCGCGTCCGCCGGTTGGTCGGGGAATCGCGCGCTGGCGGCCGAGCCCGGCTCCTCATCGTCTCGAGTTGGTCTGAGGAGTTGCCGGCGAGGCACATGATCGGCGTTCTGCGGTTGGAGCGCCGGTGGGTAGCTGTCCAGATACAGCCAGTTGTACGCCCCGCCGTAGGGCTCGGGTCGCAGCCCGCGGGCGCGCCATAGCGGTGCGACCTCACGCGCGACCGCCGCGACCCGTGAAGCTGGTAGCAGCGCGCCGAACCCCTTGGTCACGCTCGGCACGCCCAACTCGTGCGCGACGATATGACCGGCGAACTCGGCCGCGTCTGCCACCACAAGGTCCGGCCGCCAGTCCGCCACGACCGCGACCAGCCCCGCAAGCATCTCAGGGGCGACGATCGCGCCCCACAATTTCGCGAACATCACATCCCAATCCTCCGCAGACGACGGCTCACCCAGATCCGGAAAGCGCTGCCTGACAAGAGCAGGCCCCACGGGGAGCGCCGAAGCGGTTCCAACCGCGCGCAACCCGCGATCCTGGACCGCCGCAACCCCGTCGGCAGGGCAAGCCCACAGGACATCGTGACCCCGCTCGACAATCGCGCGAGCAAGCGGCACCACCGGCTGAACGTGGCCGAAGCCGGCCGGGCTCGTGATCAGCACCCGCATCCTCACTGGGGACTATCCCACTCCCCAGGAGCAAAATCCAAAGCACAGCGAGTGAAGTCTCGGCGACCGATCCGCGCTCGCCGGGCGCCCCTGATGATCGCTAAGCCTGGATCCGCTCGCGCGGGCCGGCGCGACCGAACCGTGGCCGACATTCGCGTGCTCTGTCGATCGCTTTCATTCCTCGCGCCGACAACGCGACGAGTGCTTCGCGACCGGAGCCTGAACTCGCATCCGCGGCCGCGGGCGAGCGCTCCGCCGCCGCGCGAGCGATCGTCCCGGCCCGGACCAGCTTTCATGCCCGGACGCGGCTCTGCGCGCAGCCGACTGCGGTCGCGCTGTGCCGGCAAGCAGCGAACTCCTCGCCGGCGGTGCCGAGCACGGCTGCTCGGTCGCGTGCCTGCACTCGATATCAGAGGCCGTGGCCGTGCGCGGTGTTGGGACCGTCCTCGCACGTGGACGGTCTTTCCAGCGGGTGGTCGCACCGCAGGGGCAAGCCGACCGTGTGGTGCTCCCGGGATTTCCCGCCGGCGGGGCTATTCGGGTTCCTTGCTCGTCGCGGCGGGCGCCGAGCGGGTCATGGTCCAGATCGGAGCCGGCGCCGTAAACGGCCGGGACTTCGAGGTGATCGTGAAGCCGAGTTGTTCGTAGAAACGGTGCGTTTCAGAAAACGGGGTCTCCAGGTAGCACAATGTCCCGTCAGCGTTTGCCTGCTCCAGCACCGGCGAGAGCAGTGACGAACCGACGCCGGAGCCTTGCAGCCGCGGCTCGACACCCACGAACATGAGATACCAGTGCGGTTCGCTTGGATGCAGCGCAGCCAACCCGCTGAAGCCGGCGAACAGTTTTCCCGCCCGGGCCGGGTACAGCATCCGGACCATCGCGCTACTCACGCGGGCGTGACGATCCCTCGGCGACTCCGGGGGGTTCGGCGGGAGCCACGCGGCAGCGCCAACAAGCGTCTCATCGTTACGCGCAGCGTAAACGCCGCCGTGCGGAAGAGACTCGTACAGCGCTGCTCGGAAGAACGCCCGGAACCCGAGCTGTCGTCTCAGGCCATTCGTCAGGTAGTAGCCGATCACTGGATCAGCCGCAAACGCCCGGGCTAGCAGCCGCCCCGCGCGGGAGACCTCGCGCGCATCGAGGAGATCAACGCGAACTGCCATCAGCGGCTTCTACCGAATGGACGGCACAAACGCATTGCGAGCTGATGGTCGGGCGCGCGTTTCGTCCCAGTTGGCAACACTGACCTGCCCGGGCGCCGACGTCGGCGTTGGACCCTTCCCAGGGTCAGCAAGAACCTGCCTTCACAGCAACGACCATTCCGACTTCATCGACGAGCGTCCCAAAGGTGCGGTCTGCAGGGCTCGACGGCGTGGCCTTGGGCCTCGGTACCGTGTCGGCCGCCTGTCTCTCGCAGGTGGCTAATTCAAGGCCGCGCCAAATTTCGGTCGCAGACCTGCTGTGAGGATCTTGCGCTACGTCCGCTATGCCGCGCAGGAAGCGGTCGGACGCCGGGGCGGTGGAATAGGAGAAGGGCGCAGGAACCGCGCCCTCACCAACGTTGCGTTGGAAACCCGCTGCTCGGCCCGGTAGCTACGAAGCGGTAACGGGGGCTGTTCTGCGGGAGAGCTGTTCGTCGAGGGCGGTCAGCAAATCGACGGAACGTGCCGTGCGACCGAAGATAGTCCGGACGACCAACAATGACGCGTCGTGGTTGGTTCGCGGCAGATCGTTTCCGACGGGCTCGGCGGTGCAGTCCTCTAGAAGCAGGCAGTGGTAGTCGCGAAACATGGCGTCGCGAAGCGTCGATTCCACGCAGACACTTGTCGTGCAGCCGGTGAAGATCAGGCTCTGGATCCCCAACTGTCGAAGTTCGGAGTCAAGGTCAGTTCCGTAGAAACCGCTGTATCGGTGCTTGTAGAGAACGATGTCGCCTTGGCCGGGGGCCAGCTCGTCGACGATGTCGGTGTTCCAGGTATCGCGAACGAGAACGCGGCTCTGGCTGCCATCGGGAGCCGTCACCGTGTCGCCGACACCGAAGCGGAGGTGCTTGACCCAGGTCGGCGTGGCCGGGGGTCCCGCATCGGAGAGATCGGGCCGGAAGGCCATCTTCAGGTACACCACCTGAATCCTGCTCCGTCGAGCGGCGGTGAGTACCTCGCGGATGGGACCGAGCACGCCGCGGATCGGCGAGATGTCAATGCCGGCACGCGCGAACATCCCTCCCTCAGCGCCAAAGTCGTTCTGCATATCCACCACAATGACCGCGCTACGTGCCGGGTCGATCGTGATCGATTCAGGTTGGGCATCAATCGTGAGCATGAGATTCCCTCCCGCTCTCCGGTGCGTCGTCGCGAACCGGCCGATCTTCGCATGTCCGATGCCCGACCGCGAGCGGATGCCTCCGGTGTTGCTGTGCCGATCGCCCGTGGGTCCGGGCGTCGTGCCGTCCCTGAGGCCCTAGGCGCCGATGCTCGCGCTCGTACGAGAAATGACAACCGTGAGCGTCGGCGGATGGCCCCGCTGCGCTGTACGGTCCCAGCAGCGCTGCGCTCGTGCGCATCTGAAACGGGCGTATAGGCCGGCCGGCCCCGGGGCCCCTCTTGTCCCAAGAGGAGAACAGGGTGCCCTGTCGCCTTCTGCTCACGCCGCGGCATCCCGGTGGAGCGGCGCCGCAGACGCCCGTCTCGTGGCCGGACGTGCGTCGGCTCAGGAGCGCATCGCGGCTCAGAAAGGCGTGCCCCTAGCGGGCCTCGCATGAGTGCGCTGCCACGCCGGCGATCGTCTCGGTGCCCCGACCCGCTTTCATGTCCGGACGTGCCTCTCGTCGCAGGCGCCCGGCAGTCTCGCTATGCGCGGCTTGGAGGGCGCCTAGCGGGAGGCCGGGTCGACCGGCTTGTAGCCGTCGGTGGTGGTGAGCCGACGCCGCCTGGTCATAGGATCCGGTGATGCTTGTTCTCTCGCGCGAAGAAGTTCGGGAGTTGTTGGATCTCGATTCGCTGATCGATGCGCTCGCGGACGCGATGGCGGACCTGAGCGCGGGTCGCGCATCGGTCCCTGACCGGATCGCGGCGCTGGTGCCTGAGCGCGACGCGCTGCTGGCTGCGATGCCGGGGTACGTTCCTTCGCTCGGGGCGCTGGTCAGCAAGCTCGTGAGTCTGTTCCCGCGCAACGCTGGCAGCGCGGTTCCCACCCATCAGGCGGTGATCCTCGTATTCGAACCGGAGACCGGCTCGCCGGTGGCGCTGCTGGACGGCACCGAGATCACCGCTGTCCGGACGGGCGCCTGCTCTGCTTTGTCGGTCAGGCTGCTCGCGCGGGAGGACGCTTCGGTGTTGGCGGTAATCGGCACGGGGGTGCAGGCGCGCTCGCATGCCCGCGCGGTTGTGCGCGTGCGACCGATCGCTGAGGTTCTGATAGCGGGCCGGAATCGCCGCAAAGCAGATGCGCTGGCAATGGAGCTCGCTGGGGATCTCGGTGTTCCAGTTCGCGCCGTCGACTCCTATCCCGAGGCGCTCGAGCACGCGGATGTTGTGTGCGCCACAACGCATGCGCTGGAGCCCGTTGTACATCGAGATTGGCTTGCGGCCGGCACTCATGTGACCTCGGTCGGCTACAACCCGGCGGGCCGCGAGCTCGACGATGACACGGTCGTGGACGCACTCGTCTGCGTGGAGTCGCGCCGCGCTGCGCTGGCGCCGGTCCCCGCTGGCAGCAACGACCTCACCCAGCCGATCCGCGACGGGCTGATAACGCCAGAGCACGTTCACGCGGAACTCGGCGAACTTGTGTCCGGCGCCAAACCAGGACGTGCGTCAGCCGAGCAGATCACGCTCTACAAGTCCGTCGGCGTCGCTGTCCAAGACGCGGCCGCGGCCGCACAAGTGCTCGCGAAGGCGCGCGAGCTGGGTGCCGGACGCGAACTCGCGCTCTGAGCCAGCGCGCGCTCCTGAGCGCCGTTACTGACAGGACCCTTCCCTGCTCGCACCACGCGCATCTCCCTGTCATCGCCGACCGTCCCGCAAACGCGCGGACGCCAAGAGCGGCGCTCGGAAGCAGAGGCCGCTTCCCTGCGTTCCCGGCGGCGTGGATCGAATAGCAGCATCATCAACCCCACCAAGGGAGGATTCATGGAATCCGTGCTGCTGGACGTCGCCGGCCACCGCCGTTCGCCCGCGACGAGGCACAGAGCCGTGCTCCGTCCGGGCCGTCACCGGCGGCGCGCATGACGGCGACGATCTCCTCGATCGTGGGCGGATCGGCCGGGTAGCGGAGGCCTTTGTTCCGCGGGGCTCGTCCTTGGTGATAGCCGGGCATCGTGGCCGGCGAGCGGCGGTGACCGGCGGCGTCCAGCCATACCGAAACCATGTCCTCTCCTCCTTGGGTCGTTTGAGGGGACCTGCCGATCGTCGCGCTCGACTCCAGGCGCATCGGCCAGCGGTTAGAACAACCGGTCTCGCATCTTTTCGTATTACAATAAGCGCGGTGGTGATTCACGACTCGGCGCGCAAGCACGGCGTCGCCGACCCGGACATCGTCCACGCAATCGACCATGCGCTCGCGATCGAAGACGCCGGAGAAGACTCCGGGCCGTTGGCTGCTCATCGGCCTGGACACCGCTGGCAACCTGCCCGAGGTGGTCGTGCTGATCACAGCGGAACGCACACAGATCGTGATCCACGCGATGCCGATGCGCGACAAGTACGCGAGGCTGCTCGAACAATGACCGAACCAACGATCCACGGACACACGGAATCCGGACGTCCGATCACCGATCAGGACGTCGAAAGTCTGGCGGCCGAAGCCGAGGCCGGCTACGACGTTGAGGCGCTGATTGGCCGCCGCAACAAGCGTGGCCGGCCCGCGCTCGGCAGCGCCCCCGCCAGCGTGGAGTCAGTTCGGCTGGACCCAGAGCTCCGCCGCCTACTGCTCGACCGCGCCGAGGCCGAGGGAACTACCACCTCCGAATTGATCCGCGAAGCGCTCCGCCGCTACCTCCGAGCGGCCTGACCGCACAGACCCTCGCCTGGCGAATCTCGAGGCTTCGAGCGCAGACGGGGCCGCGCCCCTGCTTCGACGATTCCGCAGGTGCCGTGGCCGTCGATCTCCGGGGCGCAGGCAGTTGCACCGCAGCGATGAAGGCCCGGCCGCGGACGTACGCCGAACGAGCGGGGGCCTCATCGACTTGAGCCGCGCGCGGTCGCGTGTCGGTGCTCCGGCCGGAGCCAACGCGAGCGATTCGCGTTCGAGCCCCGGCGTTGGAGATGTACGGCCCAACACCGTCGCACGCCGCGGCTGACAGAGTCGCGGCGCGCGGTGGTCTAACAGCTAGGTGGGCATCGCCTCGTGCGCACGCGGTTCGTTGGAGTACGTGTCCGCGGGCTCGAGAAACTCCCGGAGCTGTTTGCGCAGCTCCTCATTGTCCTCGTGTCCGTGGACAGCAGCGGCGTGCTCAGCCGCTGCCCGAACAACCTCGTCCTCCTCACCGATGATCGTCAGCGAGCAGTTCGACTCGCTGGGAAACCGACGGCAATCAGCCATCATCCGCGGCATGCGGAACCTCCTTTCGGTATCGCCCATCCTCCTCTCTGGACCGTCTGCGGTCAACTGGGAATGACTGCTCGAGACCTCCTCTAACGTTCAGACGTAGCTGCCGGCGCACGAGTCAGTGGTTTCCCTCTGCGCGGAACTGCAAGGGATCGGCGGCCTCCCGATCGGACTGCCGCCGAGCGCTGCCCGGGCCTGTTGTGCTCTGGGCGAAACCCAGGGCGGGCCCGGTCCTCTGATGACGTCGGCGTCTTCCCTGGTAGGGCCGCAAAGCGAGGCTGCGGATCCGTGTCGCGCCGCCCGGCGGTCGCGTCCAAGAGTTGCTGTAAATACGCGTCGGGTGCCGTCGTAGCGACGGCGTAGGTTCCCTCAAGTCCTGACAGACGATGAAGGAGGCCTACGCCGTGAGACGCACCGTACCGCCATCGGCGGAGATACAAGCTGAGATTGACAAGCTGCTGGGTAGGCGGCTGGTCGATGACCCGCAGAAGATGTTGTCCGAGCTCGGTCGGCTTGGTGCCCGGTTGATCATCCAGCGAGCGGTCGAGGAGGAGTTCGACACGCGGTTGGGTCGCGCTCGCTATGAGCGTGGCCCGGAGCGCGAGCGCGGCCTGAGGTGAGCTATGGCGTTGGTGAGATGGTCGGTCGAGCGATCGGCCTAGATCTGCACCGCGATTTCTGTGTGGTCGCGATCTGCGAGGACGGGAAGGTCCGATCCGCGGGCCGGGTGCCGAGCACACCGGAGGGGCTCCGGGTGCTGGCCGAAAGTCTGCTGCCCACAGACCGGGTCGCGTGGAGGTGACGGCGAGCTGCTGGGAGGTTGCGCGGATCCTCGAGCCCCACGTGCAGCGCGTGGTCGTGGTCGGTCTTCGACGACACCGGGATCGCAAGCGCGAGAGCGAAGGCCGACAAGCTCAACGCGCGCGCACTGGCAGTCCTGTTGTGGAAGGGCGAGATCGATCCGGTATGGATGCCCGATGAGCGCTGCCGGGTCCTGCGTCGTCGACTGGCGCGCCGCGAACAGCTCGTGCACGGGCGCTCCCGCGCGAAGAACGAGATCCAGGCGGTGCTGCAGCGCCGGCTGATCGAGCGCCCCGGTTTCGCGGATCTGTTCGGCGTGACCGGCCGCCGATGGCTGGCTGAGGTCGAGCTGCCACTCGAGCTGCGCGACGCGTCTCGCCGGCGCCTGGACAGCCTGCTGTCTTTGATCGATGACTTTGACCGTGAGATCACCATCAGCCGGGAGATCGACCAGCAGGCCAAAGTCGACGAGCGGGTGACGTTGCTGTGTCAGATCCGTGGGGTCGGTCGCTACACCGCGATGCTGATCATCGCCGAGATCGGCGACATCCGCCGCTTTCCGACCGCCCGCCATCTGTGCGCCTGGGCCGGACTGACCCCGACGGTGCGCAGCTCGGACGGCAAAGCACGGCTGGGCCGGATCACTAAGCAGGGCTCTCACCTACTGCGCTGGGCGCTGATCGAAGCCGCGCAGAAGACCCCCACCGGCGGCGGCCCGTTGCGCGAGCAATACGAGCGGATCGCCAAACGCCGCGGCGCTAAGGTCGCCCGCGTCGCGGTCGCTCGCCAGATCCTCACGCTCAGCTACTACGGCCTACGCGACGGCGAGATCCGCCGCCTCAAACCTCCCGCCCCGGCGAGCCCCATGAAAGTCTCGGCCACCGCATGACCCGGTCAGCCGCCGCACTTGATTACCCCCCGGGGCGGGACCCTCTCCGTGCACACGCTCGGGCGAGCTCGTTCCTATGTCTGGCCTCGCCACCTAACGACGGCCGCCCGCTTGATTGAGCCCCCGAGCCCCGCACGACACACTGGCCCGCACCGCGCGCCCGGATGGATGACTGGAGCACATCAATGACCGCGACGCCGTCAGCGAACCGGCACCCAAACAACCGAAGCCCCTGACGTTGACAGCCTTTCATGGATGACATAGGAGAAACATTGGTCGCCGATAGAAGGGCGCCCCAGGTGTGCGGCCGAGACTGGCGGAGGGTCGGCTACTCGCTGCGCCAGTCGGGGGCGCGCTTTTCAAGGAACGCGATCATGCCCTCCTGCGCGTCGTGCGCGAGCGCGTTCTCAGTCATGACCCGCTCGCAATGCTCGTAGGCTTCGTCCTCGGCGCGATCGATCTGAGAGTAGAAAGCCCGCTTTCCCGTCGCGACGGTGTACGCGCTGGACCTGGCAATCGCTCCAACCAGCTCAACGACAGCGGCTTCGAGTTCCTCGCGCGGCACCACGCGATTGATGAGTCCCCAGTCAAGCGCCGTCGCGGCGTCGATCGGCTCGCCCGTGAGCAACATCTGCATCGCTCGCTTGCGCCCTACAGCCCGCGATACAGGCACCATCGGAGTCGAGCAAAATAAGCCGATCTTGACTCCGGGAGTCGCGAAGCGTGTTCCCTCAGCTGCGACCGCCAGGTCGCACGCCGCCACGAGCTGGCAACCAGCAGCGGTAGCGATGCCGTGGACCTTGGCGATAACGGGCTGGGGAACCGCGTGGAGCGTCTGCATCATGACGCTGCACCGGTCGAATAGATGAGTCAAGACCGCTCTGTCTGGGCCGATCATCTCCGACAGGTCGTGTCCAGCCGAGAAGGCCGGACCAGCGCCCTCGATCACGATCGCCCGGGTGTCGCGCCGCGCCGACACCTCGCGCACGGCCGCGATCATCTCCTCGATCAGCTCCAGCGACAGCGCGTTGCGTTTCTCCGGGCGGTTCAGCACGATCCGCGCAGCGGATCCATCGCGTGTGATGAGCAGATCCCGATAGTCGGTGTCTGATAGCGAGTTCGTGAGGACATCGTATTCCCACGCTGCCCATGACACAAGCCGGCGCGGAGCGGACGTCTCTATGAACTGGGACGTCGTCGTGCCGCTCCGCCGCAGCCAAAATCGCGATGAACTCGCCGGAGCGGCCATCCGAATCGCTGGTCGGGGGCTGACGCATCCGCGCCGCCCGAATCGATCGTCAGCCTGTCAGGGCGCGTAAAAGGACGCCGGGCCGCCGTGCGACCTTGGGGCCCAACATCAACGCAAACAACGTCACCGCCAGCCAAGGTCGAAGGTGGGGCCGGATCCGCTGGATCCGACCGTCGTTGGCCAAGTCGAACACCATGGCATCGCTCATCCGCAACGGTCCGACGCGACCCTCGCCGATCACGACGCGGTGCTGTGCATCACCAAACTCCTCGCGCCAACGCAGCCCCCTCATGCCTCCGTACACAGCGGTGAGCAGCACCCGGAGATCCTCCCTGCCTCGGAAGACCATGCGGCCAGAGAGCGGCGACACCAGTTCCGCATCGGGCGCCAGGACGTCCAGCAAACCCTCGACGTCGTTCGCCTCCGAGGCGATTCGATAGCGAATCACAGCGTCGTCCACTCGAACATGATCTCACGTATCACGTGATCGCTTCGGCGCTGATCTGATCACGCGGGCCGGCGCCGGTGGGGATTCCTGTGCCGCGAAAGGTCTGGCGTAGTCCTCCATCGCCTGTGGCGAGCAAACCCGGGTTCCTGCGAGTCGCTGGCCGTCCGTCGCAGTGCGGAACATGGCTACATGGTGAGTGGATCACTCGAGCCGTTGGCATCGTCGGCACGTTAAACCGGCACTGGGCTTGGATCCCTCGGTGCCCTGCGCATCGGTCCCGATTTCTCCGATGTCGTGGCGGCGGCCAACGAGAACGTCGAGAATCTGAGTGAGCAGCGGGCCCCGGAACTCGTAGCGCAGTGGCCGGCGTTGCGGATGCCACTCCTAGCGGCGAGCGCGCCGCCTCACGGCTTTGGCTGCCAGGCGAGCGGCCCGCCGGTGATCACGCCGAGGCTGTCACCGATCGCGTCCTTGAGCACCCGCCTGCCGTTCTTCGCCGCCTGCGCCACGATCGTGTCGACGGAGTAGCCGCCCGCCTCGGGGTCCGCAAGGCTCTGCAGTGAGGCAATGCGCGACCCGTTGGGCGAGAACACGGGGAACTCGGCACCGTAGGCACCCTTGAGCCGCCGCGGCATGCCGCCCTTCGTCTTCACGATGAAGACGTGGAAGACCGTCGCGTAGACGATGCTCTTACTGTTCGGTGCACAGTCCGCAGTGACCACGCCGCGCTTTGCCAGGCGTCTGACGCTGCCGTTGCGGTGCCTCAGGTAGAGCGCGCCCTTGTTCACGAAGGCGATCGATCCGTTCCCGCAGGGCGCGGGCCAGGAGCCGCCATTCGTGGTGAGGTGCTTCAGGCCGGTGCCGTCCGCGCGCACGGTGTAGAGGTTCTGGTGGCCGTTGGCCGTTCCGGCGAACACGATCGTCGTGCCGTTCGGGAGGAAGGCGGGCTCCGTATCGCTCGAAGTCAGCTGCTTCAGGACCGTCACGTTCGTTCCGTCCGCGTCGAGCGCCTCGAGCTGCCCGGAGCGCTCCGCGACGATCCGCGTCCCGTCGGGCGAGTAGGACAGGCGCCCGATCGCGCAGGGCGCCGCGTCGCCGGAGGCAGCCTCGCAGTTCGCCGCGGAGCCGCTGGAGATCGAGCTGATGTCTGAGTCCACCGTGTTGCCCGTGTTGGGGTCGTTCGTGTCCACTTTGTAGGCCAGCGTGCCGTTGCGGCCCTGGTACGTCGCCAGCGCGCTAGGCGCCGTCGTCGCAACGGTGGCCAGTGCGATCGCCGCCGCAAGACTGATCCTGCGAATCATGCGTCCCCTCCCTGAGTAGTCCAGCCCGGCCCGACGATAACGCACTTGGGAGGCGAGATCAGCGGCCCTGCGCTCTGACCGCGTCGAGCCCTCCATGGCTTCTTCACCTTTGCGTCGGGCGCCGACTCCAGCAGGTCACCGAAGTTGCCGTTGTTATCCGGGCCGGTCATCGTCGTCTGCGCAGGACACCTTGCTCGCCCCACGGGCGCAGCGCTGAAAGGAGTCGTGCGACGGCGCTGGCGCGCGCTGTTGGAAGACGCCCGGAGCGGCCACGGCGTCGGCGCGGCCGCTTGCTCGGCGATCGGTAGCGGTGTGCTCGAGGTCGGTCGGCAGCGCCGCTTCGGCCAGCTGCGTACTTCCGCCTGACGATTCAGTCCGGGCCTGCGCTGTAGGCGATGTGCATCGCGCCGTCAAAGGACCCGAGTGTGGTGGCGGGCTGCCGTCCGGGAGCACCAACCGACTCGCATCGCGGCAACGCACCACTGCCCCCTATTCGGCTCGCAGTGCCGAGACGGTCCGCGACTTCGCCGCCCAACCGGCCGGCAGCAGCGCTCCAGCCAGGGCGATGGCGAGCCCGGCCAGCACGAGCGCCAGTAGTTCCGTTGGGACATATACGTTTTGGAGGCTGGCGGGGACTCCGAGGCCTGCGGCGCCGGCCATCGCTGGGATCACGGAGTGGTGCACGGCGATTCCGGCGGGTACCGCGAGCACGCCCGCGAGTAGGCCCGTGCCAGTCACTGAGCTGAGAACCATCGCGACCGTCTGCGGGGCGTCATCCCGACCGCCTTGAACACGCCGAGGTCGTGGACGCGCTCGCGCGTGTGCAGGGCCACGGTGTTGGGCACTCCCAGTCCGGCGGCGATCGAGAGGAGCAGCGTGAGCGTGCCGGCGAGCGCGATCGCGATCGCCGCGCCGCCGCTCTGGTTGATCGAGAACCCGTAGCCGGCTCCGAGCTTCGCGCCGAGCGCTTGACCGTAAGCGGTGGCGTTTGTGCCCGGCTGCAGGCCAACGTCGTACTGGCTGTTGAGGGATCGGGGGTGAGGCCCGGGTTGCTGTCGGTGAGCGTGCGCCAGTCGGTGAAGATCGTGAGCCCGTCATGCTGCTGACTGAACACTTCGCCGACGACCCGAACCGGGATTGCGCCGCCTCCCGGGCTGGTGATCGTCACGGTTTGGCCGACGCGGGCGTGAATAGTGGACAACAACCGTTTGGGCACGACCGCCTGACCGGGGCTGGTGTACCAGTGACCACTGGACCTCGCGTAAGAAGTCCGACCTGGACCGAGCGAGGTCGGCTGCCGGGCCGGTTACTACACGAAGCGCACTGCGGAGGTCTGGCTGCGCGGCGTGCTCTGCGAGCCGCGCCGCGGGAGTCGCCGAGTTGAACGGTGTAGCAGGGTAGAGCGTTGGCTGACTCGGGAATTCCGCCGGCTGCTACGTTGTGGGCGTACCCGACTGGGGTGGGTTGGGCTGCACACAATCTGGGAGGCGACGCCGATGACGAAGGCCGGATGGCTTGTAGGCATTCTCGTGGGATGCCTACTGGGACTCGTTCAGGCGGCGAGCGCGGCGACGTGGAGCACGAGGCCGGTTCCGGCGCCGCTGGCGGCAAACGGCACCCTGCTGGGCGTCGCGTGCACCGGAGTCACGTGCGAGGCGGTCGGCACGAACCTCAATAGCAAGGGCAACCAGGTGCCGCTGGCCGAGAAATGGACCGGCTCGGCATGGACCAGGCAGAACGTTCCCATCCCGACCGGCGATCCCAACGGCAGCCAGTACGACGATCTCCACGAGCTGACGGCTGTCTCGTGCAGCGCCGCCACCGCTTGCACCGCGCTGGACTACGGGGGGAGCGAGTACCTCTTCGGCTCGAACGTGATCCACGCCATGCGCTTGAACGGCACCGCCTGGGCGGAGCAGACGATCACGCTGCCGACCGGCGAATACGGCGTGCTGAACGGGATCTCGTGCGCGGGGGCCACTGCCTGCACAGCGGTGGGGTCCTACCAAACCGCTGGGCTCCCCACCCAGCACCTCCTCGTCGAGGTCTGGAATGGCTCGACTTGGTCGGCGCAGACTGCGGCGCTCTCCTCCCAGTACACCAGTCCTTTCTTCAACGGCGTGACCTGCACCGCGTCGACCCACTGCGTGGCGGTGGGCGCGGCCGTCAACTCCTCTTCGCAGCAGGTCCCGCTCATCGACACGTGGAATGGGACGACTTGGGTCGGGAAGGTCCTGCCGCTCCCGACGGGAGCGTCCTCGGCCCGGCTGAACGCGATCTCCTGCACCTCGGCTACCGCCTGCATGGCCGTCGGCGCCACGCCGAGCCAAGGGCTCTCCGAGCGGTTGAGCGGAACGACGTGGAGCGCGAAGACGCTCTCGAGCTCCGCGGTGCTTGACGCCGTTTCGTGCTCGGCGGCCGCCGCATGCAGCGCGGACGGCGGCCGTAGCGGATCGATCGAGCGCTGGAACGGAACGACGTGGACGGCGCAGGCTCCCATGAGCACACCGACTCCGCTGACGCTGGTCGGGATCTCCTGCGCGGCGGCGACGTCGTGCACGGCGGTCGGAGGAACCGGTGCCGGGTTCCCCAACGCGGCGGGCCCCCCGAGCGCGATGAGGCTCGCCGGTGGGCAGCGTCCAGGCGCGCGGCCGCCCAGCGCGTCAGCGCGGATGGGTGAGCTGGCCTCGGCGGTCACCTACACGGGTGGCGAGGGGGTCACCGTGGCCGCGCAATGGGGCGGCACAACCTGGACCCGGCAGACGACGCCCAGCCCCTCCGGCGCCGGGAGCATCACGGCAGGAGGCATGTCGTGCGTGAGCGCGACCGCGTGCGTGCTCGTGGGCAGCCACGTCGACGTCGCCACACAGCGAGTCGCGCCGTTCTCCGAGGTCAGCACGAGCGCCGGATGGAAGATCGTTACGGTGCCCGAGCCAGCAGCCGCGACCGCCGGCTTTAACTCCGTCTCGTGCACATCGGCCAGCTCCTGCCTGGCCGTCGGCGCCGAGGCGCCGAGCATTTACCCGTCCGGCATATACGGCACCTGGAATGGGAGCAAGTGGATCCTCGGTTCGATCCCGTTGCCGTCGGGTGACTACTCCCTCGCCCCGCTGTCGGTGTCGTGCACGGGGCCCGCCGCGTGCGTGATGGTCGGATATGCCGGCGGGTCGAACGGGCAGAGCGCCGTCTCGGAGAGCTGGAACGGAACATCGTGGACCACGCAGAGCGTGCAGCAGCCGGCGGGGGGCTCCAACGTTCTGTCCGGCGTGTCGTGCACGAGCGCGAGCTCCTGCCAGGGCGCGGGCTCATTGTCCGCTAGCTCGGGCACGACGCCGCTCGGCGAGCAGTTCTCCGGCAGCATCTGGCTCGCGAACTACGTCCAGACGCCATCGGGCGCGACGGGAGGCGAGCTGTACGGCGTCTCCTGCAATACGGCGTCGGCATGCACCGCGGTCGGCCAATGGAACGGCAGCAGCACGTCCGGGGGCCTGACCGTGCGATGGAACGGCTCGTACTGGGCCGGCCAGACGGGTCCGACGGCCCCGAACCTGTCGCAGCTGGTGGGGGTCTCCTGCGCGACGACGACGGCCTGCACGGCGGTTGCGAACACGGCGTCAACCGACTGGGACGGGGCCAGCTGGGGTCCGGCGCAAAGCTACGCGCCGCCGACGGACGGGGGGCAGGCCGCGATCGACTCGATCGTCTGCCAGGCGGCGCAGAAGTGCATCGCCGCCGGAGGGAGCTTCCACCTCCTGGCGTCGGAGATGCCGCTCGTCGAGGCGGACTCGTGACGAGCCCTCAGAACTGGCCCGAGCCGAGCGAGAACACGGCAGCGATCACATAGGCGCGGGCCCGCCCGGACAGCACCGTCCCAGCAGCGACAGTGAGGTGGATCTGATAGACGCGACCGCTGCGCGCCTCGCGCGCCTCACGGTTGTCAGGCGGGATCGGTGTAAGTGCCCGGGCTGTTCGGCGTAGCGCGGTGATCCTCCGGACGCTCCTTGCTCGCCTCGGCCAGCCCGCGGCGCACCCCGTCAGCGTCGAAATCGGTCCCGTATACCGGCGTCTCCGGTTGTTGGCGCCAGGACTCCTCCAGCGAGCCGGCGTCGACGGCGTCGAAGCCCAGCTCCTCGACCAGCCGCATGACTGTTCCCTTCGCGGGCTGGTCGCCCGCGACCGGCAACGCGAAGCGGTCGGGCGAACCGGGCGGCCGGCCCTTGTCGCGCAGGTGCTGCGCGTAGATGTTGTTGAACGCCTTCACGACCGGGTGCCCGATCTGCTGGGAGACCCATAGGCTCTCCGGGGTGCCGGCCTCGATCGCCTCGATCGCGCCGTCCCGGTGACGCGGGTAGTAGTTCCCGGTGTCGATGACTACGACGTCCTCTCCCACGCCGTCGAACAGATCGCTCGGCAGGTCAGGAACGTGCTTCTCGGGGATCGTCACGACGATGACGTCCTTGCCGCGTGCGGCGTCGCGCACATCGACCGCCGTCGCGCCCGTTTCCGCCTCGACCTCACGCAGCGTCGCCGGACCACGCGAGTTCGCGATCGACACCTCGTAACCCAGTTCCACGAATCGGCTGGCGAGTGCCCCGCCGATGTTGCCCGCTCCGATGATTCCAATCTTCATAGCCCGCTCCTCAGTTGTCGGCACATCACCACGATGCTAGGACGACGCGCCGCGCTCGGGACGCTGCAGCCCGTCGGGCCGAGCAGCTCGATTACGCGAGCTGACTTCGAGCCCGCGGCAGCTGTGAAGACCACGAGCCCACAGACACGGGTCGGCGACAAGGGCGTCTTGGACTCGATCTGCCCACGGTCGTCACCGTGGTGGCTAGGGCCAACCGGACAAGTGCCTCGGGGAGACAGCTAGCGGGTAAATGGTTTCCGTGTCAGCAGGGCACGCTTAGCGGTCGGCCGGAGTGCCAGCTGCATCACGTCGGAACTCCGCCGGATCGTGCGAGCAGAAGATAGTCACACTGTCCTGGTAGTCACGTGCCAGAGCAGCGAGGCGCTCGGCGTTCTCATGGCGGCGCGCGCCATCGTCGGAGTTCAACGCGTGATACAGCCCAGAGCTGGCGTCGATCGCGGGGGCGATGCGATCTCGCCCTGACGGAGATACGCGTCTGATCGCCAGACGGTCAGCAGAAACCGCCCATTTCCAGCCACGACGCGGCGAAGGAATCGAACCTTCCAAGCCGGGGGCTGCCCGGCCCTGCCGGTTTTGAAGTTCACGTTTTGCAGGGCTTTTGTGCGTAACTACAGGCGTTTCGGTCAGGTTAGGTGGGGCTGGATTTGGTCAGATTTGCCGAGGTCGGGACACGTTTGGGGACACGAACCCTAGAGCTGGCCCTCAACGTTCCTTAGCTCTGTCGAGTTGACCACGATCCTTTGTCTGTCCCGCACCTTGCGGTCTGGGCATACCGCATCGCTGGGCAGGAGTTCAGTCAGTGTCTGCCGTGGCCGGTGCTTGATCCAACACGACCCGGGCGTTGTGCGCGCTGGCGTTTACGTCAGCGACGGTCTTCCGCTAACGCCGAAGCGGCGCAGTCGTTGTCTCGCGTAGCGACCTCAACGGGCGGGTATTGGGGTTGTCGTGACGCGAGATCGGCGCTTAGGGCGACTGGCCCCCCCACTGACCCACGCGGCTGGCTGGTCGCTCGGGGCTGTCCTCGGCGCAATCGCTGGCGTGCGAGGCGGCAAAGCTGTCCATCCTCACGGCGTCGTATATGACGCGCGCCTGTCTGTCCCGGGAGCGGGAGTCGCGCCGCCAGCGGCCGAGCTGTTGTCGCAGCGGGGAGAGCACCGCGCCGTCGTGCGGTTCTCTCGCTCGGTGGGGCTTCCGCGCCCGATCCCGGATCTACTCGGGCTGGCCATCCGCGTCCTTGACGCCTACGGAAGCGATCAGCATCAGGATTTCCTCCTCGTGAGCTCCGCGGATCGTCGTGTGCTGCACCATGTGTTCCTGCCCGCGACCGACGTCCAGCAGCGCCCGTACACATCAGCGTTGCCCTACCAGGCGGGCAGCGAGCGCTTCCTCGTCGGAGCACTGCCGGACCGCCGCTCGCCCCGGCCGGCCGGAGAGGACGAGTTCACACGCTTGGAGCTCGCGGCCGGCACCGGACAGTTGCGGTTCCGACTGGCTGTCGCCTCTCTCAAAGGGCGATTTCAGCCGGTCGGCGAGCTGCGCATCGGCGCACGGCTCTCTCCAGAGACAGACGCCCTGCGCTTCAACCCCTGGAACACCGGAGGCGGTATGACCCCCGCCGGTCTGCTCAACGGCGCGCGAGATCGGGCGTACAAGCTGTCGCAGGCCGCCTGGCGACGTACCGCCACAGATGGCGCGCTGCGCCAAGACGCAGCCGACCTAAACCTTGAACCGAACCAATCGCCAGGCCGCTCGGCATCGGCCGCTGCTTTCAGTTCGCCGGACGGAGCCAATGAACGCAGATTCGTTGGTAGATTCAGCGTAGACCGCACAGGGCAGACATGAGGAACTCACCTTCCATCATTCCGCACGACGAGGAGGCGCGGCTCGCCGCGGTCCGGCGCTATCAGATCCTTGACACGCCGCCTGACGGTGCGTTCGATCGCGTCACGCGGCTGGCTGCTCGGCTGTTCAATGTGCCGATCTCAATCGTCAGCATCGTCGACGAGGACCGCATCTTTTTCAAGTCGCGACACGGCATCGACGTGGAGCAGGTGGGACGCGATCCGGGCCTGTGTGCTTCGGCGATTCTCCAGCACGAGCCGTTGATCGTGCCAGACGCCTCATCGGATCCCCATTCGTTGGCGAATCCGCTCGTGGCCGGAAACTTCGGGCTGCGGTTTTATGCCGGTGCGCCGCTGCGGACCTTGGACGGGCACAACCTCGGCACCCTCTGCGTGATCGACAAGCAGCCGCGCGCCGTCAGTGATGTGGATGCTACGACGCTCAAGGATCTAGCCGCAATTGTTGTTCACGAGCTCGAGTTTAGGCTCGCCACGCGTGCGGTCATAGAGTCCGAACGCGAGAAGCGCGTACTGGTTGCGGCTCGGCACGGCCTCGAGGCGGCCGAGCGTGAACGCACCCGCTGGGCGCGCGAACTGCACGACGAGACGCTGCAGAGCCTAGGAGCACTGCACATGCTCCTAGTCTCGGGGAGCGACAATCGCGACAGCCTGGTCGCCACGGTGAAGGAGGCTGCCGACTTCGTCCTCGACGAGACCGTCAAGTTGCGCCATCTCATCGCCGAGCTACGCCCAGCCGTGCTTGACCAAGTCGGCCTGTCGGCCGCGCTCGAGAGCCTCGCCCGCAGGCTAAACATCATCGATGGTCTCGAAGTCGAGCTGAGGTTCGAAGTTCCTCAGCCTGCGCTGCCTTTAGGGGCGGAGGTCGAGAGCGCGATTTACCGGGCGGTGCAGGAGGCGCTTGCGAACGTTGCCAAGCATTCCTGCGCTCGTCATGTCGAGGTGACCATTCGACCGCTCGAGGGGCGCATCGAGGCGACCGTTCAAGACGATGGCGTGGGATTTGAGGCCGGTGCGACAACCTGTGGATTCGGGCTACTTGGACTAAGGGAGCGCGCAATGCTCGCGGGCGGCGAACTGGAGGTACGAACGCCGCCTGGAGGCGGCACCTTGGTGCGATTCGTCGTGCCCCTGGGCTGCACGGCCTCGGACGAAAAGGGTCAGGGCTCGATCAGCCCGTGACGTCGCGCGAACTCGACGAGCTCAAGTAGTCCGCTCAGGCCGAGCTTGTCCTGCAAGCGCGCGCGGTGAGTCTCGACGGTGCGCACGCTGAGGTGCAGCTCGGCGGCAATCTGCTTGTTCGTGCTTCCACGAACGACCCGAATGAGCACTTCACGCTCGCGTTCGGTCAATCTATCTAGCGCGAGGCCGTCGTGTTCGCGCGCAGCGAGCCGAGCTCCCAGGCTCGGGTGTACATATCTTTCTCCGGCGGCTACGGCCCGCAGCGCACGGATGAGCTCGATCGGCGCGGCCTCCTTGAGCATGTACCCGGAGGCACCAGCCTCGAGTGCGTGACGAGCGAACATGGGATCGTCATACATCGTGAGGATCAGAAACCGAGTGGTTGGCGAGATTTGCTTCATTCGCGCGATCGCCGGCAGACTCGGCTCTCCTGGAAGGTGGAGGTCGAGCACGACAAGCGCGGGGCGATGTACGCTCACAGCCTCGAGCGCTCCAGGAATGTCGCGGGCCTCGGCGACCACGCGAAACGCGGTTTGCTGCTCCAGAAGCGCACGCACCCCTTTGCGAACCACTGCATGATCGTCAACGACCACCACAGCCAGCGGCGACTGAGGCGAACCCTCGGTGCGATCGCAAGACATTCTCAGACACTAGCTCCCACGAGGTCAATCTCGTAGCTCCGTAGTGCTACTGAGAGGTTCGCGGTTTCCACCGATGACAACCGCTCCACCAAGCGTCAGGCTCTCGTCAAGGCGTTCGGGCCGTGCGGCTCCGTCCGTAATCGGCTCGAGGCCATGACTCCTAAGTAGTAGTCGGGTGCTCTAGGAGGTGGAAAGTGGTTCGCACCACGCCGGTCCAGGTGTCAGGGTTCGAGCGACGTGATGTGGTGGGGCTCGGCTCCGAGACCGTCGTGTTCCAGGAGAGCCAGCGCATGCTCAGTGACTCCGCCTCTCTCGCGAGCGCGAGCGCCTGCCCACACGACAGCACCACCTTCTTTGTACGCCACAAGTTTCTCACCACCGGCGAGTCGCGCCTCATCGACTTTGGCAGGAGCCAGAAGGTCATCAACGGTCGAGTCGCCTTTCAGGCCGACACCCAAGCTGAGTTGGCCGTCGTCGTCGAACCCCTGACGGGTCGTCGAGTCGTGGCCTTCTTGAGGGCGAATCAAACGACGGGTTGTGCATGCGAAGTGTCCATGTTCGTGCCCTCCTCAAATCTTCGTGATCGACCACGAGCGATGCGATGAGCAATCGCGTCGCGGCGTATATGTCCGGGCACGACGACCAAGACCTTATGCGACGCGTCCAAGCAGGCGACACGCTGGCCTTCGCCGAGTTGTATGACCGCTACTCCCCGATGGCCCTGTCCCTGGCCCGGATGATTTGTGGTAGCACCGAGCGCGCCCAAGAGGCGGTTCAGGACGGCTTCCTCAACGCCTGGCGCGATCGAGCGCGGTATGACCAGGCTCGAGGCACCCCGAAGACCTGGCTATTGGCGTTGATCCGCTACCGCAGCATCGACAACTACCGCCGGAACCGCGATAGCGACCGGTTGCGGACATCCGAGGATTATCTGCAGATGGTCCCTGGATCCCACCATGTTGAAGATGACGCGGTACGGCACGATGAGGGGAACCGGCTACGAGCGTCGCTGCAGCAATTACCCGCGCGACAGCGTGAAGTGATCGTGCTTGCTTACTTCGGCGGCCTGACTCACACCGAAATCGGAAAACAGCTCGCCGTGCCGCTCGGGACGGTTAAAGGACGGATGAGACTCGGCCTATCGAAGCTCGTCGCGGAGGTCAAATTGCCGTCGCCCGAACGACGCGATCTTTCAGGCGCGGCCCAGTAACCGCCCGCGAGCAAAGCGGATCTTGGGGGAGCCGTTGGGATCCCTCCTATGCGATGTTCCTGAAACCTGACTCCTCTCAGTCGAATGCCCCGTGCGAGAGAGCCACGACGAAATTACAGGTGAATGCGACCGCAGAGCGCTCGAACCGTTCGGCACGTCCGCACGAAACCACGGGCGGCACTCGGTCAGACACGAGCCGCGCGATCTCCTCTTCGGAGGCGAACGGCGCCCCGGCGCCATCGCCGGTCTGGTCTGGAGAATGGGGCATCATCCGACGGTTCGCTGTCTCCCCAGGCCGCGGCACAACGCGATAGTGGAGTGCGCGAATCATTCGATCTCGTTGATCGCGTCTCATCTGGTGGTCGCCGTAGGCGGAGGTGTCATCGTCGGTGCCGTGGCAGGGGCTGCTCTGGCGCTAGCTATCCGTCCGAGGGCGGCATAGATCCGCGACTCTTCGCGCTTCGATTCCGGCAAGGCTTGCCGATCGACGAACCCAGCAGCGAAGGGAGCGAGGATGGGGACCACCGGATTCCGTGGCAGCCCCCACACCTTCATCGCCCGCTTGAAGATCCCGTGCAGGATCACCAGGTACTTCGCCACGCTGCGGTTCGACAGCGACCGCGAGAGCGTCTCTTTCCACCGCTCGAGCATCTCCGGCGTCACGTCCTCGATCGCAACGTCGCCCAGCTCCCGGGCAATCCTGTCCGCGGTGTGCCGGTACTCGGTCAGCGTGGACGGTTTGCACGCCCGCTCGTGCTCGCAGTACCGCAGCCACTCCGCTGCCGCGTCGGACAGCGTCGCGCCCGTGCAGCACCATTCCCGGCAGCGTCTCGGGCCGCGCTTCGTCCATCACCTCTCGGAGCCAAGCCTCAGCCGTGCGCTTCGTGTAGTAGCCCGTCGGCGGACGACCGCGCTCGGTCCAGGCCGGACCCAGCTTCGTCTACACCTGCCGCCCGGACGGCAGTCGATATTTCGCGCACCACGCCGGCCCGCGAGAGCGTTCGACCCGGAAGACACGCCCGGAAACCTGCTGCATCGCCACCAAACCCTACGCCTTCTCGGGACATATTCGGGACACGTTTGCGAATTGGCATTCCCGTGCTCCGACCCGCCGTCCGCAAAACAGCCGAATCCCTGCAAAACCGGCCCACGACGCGGCGAAGGAATCGAACCTTCCAAGCCGGGGGCTGCCCGGCCCTGCCGGTTTTGAAGACCGGATGGGCCACCAGGCCCCTGCCGCGCCGTGGCGGATCCTACGCGCCCGCCGGGGTGCGGTCCCTAATCGTTGAGGCCGTGCTCGAGCGCGCCCTTGACGCCGGCGTCGAGCGCGTTGAGCCGGTAGAGCGCCAACGCTTCGGCGGAGCCGAACCTCCCGCTCGGCGCGGAGGCGGGGCCGTGGTGACAGAGGACGCAGTGGAGCAGGGCCAGACGGCGCTGCTCGTCGAGTCCGGCGCACTGGTCGGCGAGCATGCGGTGTCCGATCACGAGGTGACCGAGCAGGCGACCCTCGTCGGTGAGACCGAGCTCGGCTCCGTAGGTGAACTCACGCGTGCGGCCGAGGTCGTGGGTGATCGCCGCGGTGAGGAGCAGGTCGGAGTTCAACCGCGGGTGCAGCTGACAGGTCTCCTGCGCCAGCGTCGCCACGGCGACGGTGTGCTCGAGCAGACCGCCCAGGTAGGCGTGGTGCCCGGCCCGCGAGCACGGCGCCCGGCGCCACTGCGCGCGCAGCGGCTCATCGGCCAGCAGGCGCTGGAGCAGGCCGCGGTAGCCGGGGTCGTACACCTCCCCCGCGAGATGCTCGAGGAAGCCTTCGAGCTCGGCCAGATCGCGGTAGGCGGACGGCAGAAAGCGCGCCGGATCGACGCCGTCGGAATCACGCACGCGTGCGATCTCGGTGACCTCGAGCACCAGCTCATCCCGGAATCGCTCGACTCGGCCGGTGACAGTCACGACGTCACCGCGCTCGAAGCGGCCGGCCAGCGCGTCGGCGTTCTGGAACGCCCGCGCGGGCAGCACGCCGGTACGGTCCCGCAGCTCCAGGGCCAGATACGGGGCGCCGGTGCGGGTCATCAGCCGGTCCTTGCGCGTGCACGCGAACACTCCGTGCACGTCCTGGCCGGGCCGCAGCGCGCTGACCGCGACCATGGTCGTATCGCCTGAGTTCATGGTCTCATGATGTACGGTGAGTCGGATGCAGCCGCTGCAATGGGAGCATCGACCCGACGGTCTGCGCGCCCCGGCTCTGGTGTGCGCGTTCAAGGGCTGGAATGACGCCGCCGACGCCGCCTCCACGGCGATCGAGTTCGTCGGCTCGGCCCTCGGGGCGGAACGTTTCGCGACGATCGACCCCGAGGAGTTCTACGACTTCCAGGCGACCCGCCCGCGGGTGAAGATGGTTGACGGGCAGGCCCGGGAGATCGTCTGGCCGGCCGTGGAGCTGTTCGAGGCTCGGGTACCGCGGGCGCCCCGTGACCTGATTCTGCTGTCGGGCAGCGAGCCGTCGTTCCGCTGGCGGACGTTCAGCAATCTGGTGATCGAGCTGGCCGAGGCACTCGGGACCCAGCTGGTGGTGACCCTCGGCGCGTTGCTGGCCGACGTTCCCCACACCCGCCCGGTCTCGGTCACCGGCCTCACCTCCGATCCGGCGCTGGTCGCCCGGCTCGGCCTCGCTCCTTCGTCCTACGAGGGCCCGACCGGGATCGTGGGGATCCTGCACGCCGCCTGCCAGCAGGCCGGCCTGCCGTCGGCGAGCCTGTGGGCGGCGGTGCCGCACTACATCGCGGCGACCCCGAACCCGAAGGCGGCGCTGGCGCTGGTCCGCAAGCTCGAGGGGCTCGTCGGCGTGGCCGTCGACGGCTCCGAGCTCGAATCTGCCTCGGCGGATTACGAGCGCCAGGTCAACGTCGCGGTCCAGAGCGATCCGGATGTGCAGGCGTTCGTGGAACGGCTCGAGCAGGCGGCGAGCAGCGAGACCGGCGAGGAGCCCGCCTCCCTGCCATCGGGGGAGACGATCGCGCGGGATCTGCAGCGCTTCCTGCGCCAGCGCGGCGACGGGCCCGAATCGGGCTGACCCGACCTCGGCTCAGCGCTCGGCGGCCGGGCACACCAGGCGGTAGTCACAGATCGAGCAGGCGGCGAACGACGGCGTCGGCTCGAAGCCCTGGGAGAGGATGCCCTCGGCCACCTCGGTCGCCACCTCGCAGACCCAATCCCCGCGGTCGCGATCATCGCGGGGCACCGCCACCTTCTGGTCGTCAAGCAGGTAGTAGTAGGCCTGGCGAGAGGCGTCCAGTCGCCACGCCTCACGCGCGCCGACCGCGTACAGGGACAGCTGCACGTCGTCGGTCAGCTCCTCGGGGCTTTTCGGCCGACCCGTCTTGTAGTCGATCAGCTCGTACTCCCCGTCGGGCAGGAGGTCGACCCGATCGACGCGGCCCCGGAGCAGGTGCCGGCCGAGCTTGAAGGTGAACTGGCGCTCGAACCACATCGGCTGCCCGTCCTCGGACTGAAACCGCTCGTGGTAGCGCGTCAGCGACGAGGTCGCCTTCCCGCGCAGCTGGCGCTCCTCCTCGGAGTCCCCGAAGCCGCCGCGACGCCAGCCCGCCTCCAGCAGTCCCAGGAGCTCCGGCAGGGAGGCGACATCCTGGGCGTGGAAGCGCTCCAGCACCTGATGCACGAGGATCCCGAAGCGCTGGTGCAGGGTCGGCTCCTGGGGGATCCGGAACACCCGAGCGAACTTGTACTTCAGCGGGCAGGTGCGGTAGGTGTCGATGTCAGAGGCCGACAGGACCACGCCGTCGCCACGCCGCGGCAGAAACGGCTCCAGCGACGGCTCGTCGCGGGCGACGAGCGCCTGGGCCCGGCGGCGGGCATCGCGCTCGGCGTCGAGCAGGTAGTCGTCGAGCGCCGAGGAGGTGAAGATCTCCCGCTGTTCCGCCGTCACGGCCTGCAGGATTCGCGAGTTCACGTCACGCAGCGACTCGGCGACGCTCTGCCCCTCGGGGCGGGCGATCAGCGCGGCGAGCTTGAGCAGCTCGAGGTAGCGCACCACCGCGTGCGAGACGTCGAGGTCGGTGTCGAAGCGCAGCTCGCCGAGTCGCCCGCCGGCCCGCATGGTTCCCTGAAGCAGTTCGTCGCGCAGCAACCGGTAGGTCGAGTGCAGCGCCTCGGCGGGGCCGAACAGCTCCTCCTCCTTGTCCTCCCACGCCCCCGTCAGGGCGGCTCGGGCGAGCTCCAGCAGCGGCGCGGGCCCCAGCTCGGTCCCGCGATCGTCCGCGCGCGGGTAGGAGAGGACGAGCCGCCGGCGAGCGCGACTGCACGCCACGTACAACGACTGACCCAGCGCGGCACGACGATTGGCGTCATCGTCGCTCGGCAGCTCCTCGCGCAGCAGCGCATCGGCGATCGGCTCCGGCGCGGGAGCGGCGAGCCCGGCGTGCAGTCCGACCACGTAGACGTGGTCGGCTTCCAGTCCGCCGGCCGCCTGGAGCGTCAGTATCTGCACGGCGGCGCCACCGGAGAGGTCGGGGTCCTCCTCGTCGCGCAGGCCGAAGTCGGCCACCGCCGCGATCGACCGCGCAAACTCCCGCGGGGTGGCCTGGGGGGCCCGCCGCACGTAGGCGGCCGCCAGCTCCCCGAAGCCCGCCAGCGCCCGCAGCCGCTCGACGACGTCGGCCTGCGCGGCGAACAGCTGCTGACGACGCAGTCCCAGGCGATCGATCAGGCGATGCACGTAGAGGTCAGGGCGACTGGTGTCAAGCGCCCCCATGCACGCCTTGTAGAGCTTGAGGAACACCCGGATCCGCTCCCTGGCCTCCGGCGGGACCTGCGGCGATTCGGTCGCCGCCGCCAGCGCCGCCACCATGTCAAGCTTGCGCCGGCGAGCGATCTGGGTACAGCGAGCGATGTCCACCGAGCGCAGCTCGATCGGCGGCCGCGCCAGTGCCCGGACCGTCGCCCCGGCGTCGGTGGGGTCCGCCAGCAGGCGCAGCCAGGCGAGCAGGTCGCGGATCTCCGCCCGTTGAAAGAACGCCGCGTCGCCGACCGTTCGATGCGCGATCGTCCGCTCCTCGAGCGCGACCGCCACCGCTTGCCCCTCGTGTGTGATCTCGGGGACGAGCACCGCGATCCGCCCGGCCGGCACCGACTCACGCGCCAGCAGCCGCTCGATGTCGACCGCCACCGACTGCGCCTGCGAGCGGTCGTTGGCACAGCGCCAGAACTCCACCTCACCATCCGGAGCGGGGTTCGTCGCGGGGGCGGCGCTCGCGCTGTCGCCGGCAGCGGAGGTGGCCGGGGCCGGCGCGGTGAACGCCAGCGTGGCGCACGCCGCCCGCCACACCGGCTCCGGGCAGCGCAGGCTGCGCCCGAGCTCGATCCCGTGCGTATCGGCGGTCTGGAAGCTCTGCATGCGCGCCAGGCCGGCCGCGCGAAAGCGCCGCAGGGCGGCCCGCGGGTCGCCGGCCACGGTCAGGCTCGAGACACCGAGGGCACCGGCCAGCATCGCCGGCGCCAGGTCGAGCTCGTGCGCATCGTCGAGCAGCAGGTGGGTGAACTGCCGGGCAGCCCCGGGTTGGTTTCGCGCCAGCGACAGCGCATCGGAGATCAGGTCGCCGCCGTCGCGCGCCCCGGTCTCAGCCAGCATCCGCTCGTGGGTGCCGTAGACCTCGGCGAACTCGAGCTCCAGCGCCGCCGCGGAGGACTCGCCCCCCTCCAGCGAGGCGGCCCACCGGGAGTACTCCTCGGGCCCCACCAGCTCCGCCTTGAGGCGGTCGATCTTGCGGACGAATCCCCCCAGCAGCGTGTTCGGCCGGCCGCCGAAGTCATGGTGGCGCAGCGACAGCTCGTCGATGCGCTCGACCAGCATGGCCAGACGGTCGCCGGCGGTCAGCACCGACGCCAGTGGATCGGCCCCGGCTCCGGCGCCGCGCAGGATCAGCGCCGCCAGCTGGGGCGGAGTCAGAACGAAGAGCTGCTCGTAGCCGAGCGCCAGCGCCATCTCGAGGCGGGCCTGGAGGGCCGCCGCGCGGGCGCCGGTCGGTACCAGCACGCCGATCTGCTCGGGGCCTGATCCCTGCTCGACGAGCCACCTGAAGCGGGCTTCGATCACGCGCGTCTTGCCGCTCCCGGCCCGCCCCAGGACCACAACGCGGGGGAGCCGGTGGGTGACCGCCTCGCGCTGCGCGTCGAGCAGGCGATCCAGCAGCCGCTCGGCGCCGGCGCCGGCGGACAGCAGGTCCAGTCTCCCGGTCGTAGCGCTGCGTTCGGACTCCTCGGTCACCGTCTGACAGCATAGGTCGGGGATGGCTCTGACTCGCACGGCATTGGACGCGGACTGGCTGGGGGCGTGCCGCCGCGCCGTGGGCGGTCTGCAGAAGCTGCTCGAGGCCAGCCCCTCGACCGCCGAGCGCGTCCTGGAGACCGGGACGCGCGGCAGCGGTGGCGACCGCACGCTGGTGCTCGACAGCGCCGCCGAGGCGGTGGTCGTGGCCGAGCTCGACGCGCTCGCCGCCGAGGGCTACCGCTTCAATGCCCTGTCGGAGGAGCGAGGCGCGATCGATTACGGCGATCCGACCGTGCGGGTGATCATCGATCCGATCGACGGCTCGCTGAACGCCAAGCGCGGGGCGGCCCATTACGCCCTGTCGATCGCGGTGGCGGCCGGGACGACGATGGCCGACGTGACGTTCGGCTTCGTCCACGACTTCGGTGCGCGGGAGCAGTGGTGGGCGACCAGCGGCGGCGGGTCCTGGTTGGACGGCAAGCGCCTGGACCCTTCGTTGCGCGAGCGTCGCGACCGCGACGGTCGCCTGGAGCTGGTCGGCATCGAGTCCGCGGATCCGCGCTGGGTGGCCGCCTCGATCGAGCCGCTGGTGTCCAGCGCTCACCGGCTGCGCGCGTTCGGGACGATCGCGAGCTCGCTGTGCCAGGTGGCGGCGGCGCGCTTTGACGGCATGGTGACGCTGCGTCGCTGCCGGGGGGTGGACGCCGCCGCCGGTCAGCTGATCGTGCGCGAGGCGGGAGGGCTGATCTCGTTTCCCGACTGCGCGGATCCGCTCGGCGCGCCGCTGGACGCCACCCCGAGCTCGCACCTCGTGGCGGCGCGCTCCCCCCAGGGCCTGCACGACCTCGAACGGATCCCAGCGTGATCGACTGGATCCTGGCCGAGAAGATCGCCGGCTACGTCGCGGGCACCGGCGACGCGCCGGCGCCGAAGCAGAATCTCACCTCCCTGGCCGCCGAGAGCGAGCGCCGGGTGACCGCCTACACCGGCCTCGACCCGGCTCGGCCGCTGCCACCGCCAGAGGGCATCGGTCGGCGCGAGTGGATCCAGACCAACATCAAGGCGATGCGGGCGCTGCTGGATCCGGTCCTGGAGCGCGCCGGCAGCGGACTCGGGCCGCTGCGCCCCGCCGTCCAGCTCGCGCTCGGGGTCGTGGTGACGACCGAGGTGGCCGTGGTCCTCGGGTACCTGGCTCAGCGCGTGCTCGGTCAATACGAGCTGGTGATGCTCGACGAAGCCACTGACACCAGCCCTCCGCGGCTGCTGTTCGTGATGCCCAACCTCGGCCAGGCGGTGCAGACGTTCGGCGCCGAGGAGGACGAGTTCATGACCTGGGTGGCGCTGCATGAGGTGACCCATGCGGTCCAGTTCGCCGGGGTGCCGTGGCTGCATTCCCATGTGGCCGGCCTGGTCCGCGAGCTGCTCAAGAGCGCCGAACTGCGGATCGACACACCGCGCAAGCTCCGTATCCCGAGCGGAGCGGAGATCCGGCGGGTGGCGGGCGCGCTGCGTCAGGGGGACCTGATCTCGATCTTCACCAACAGCGCCGAGCGGGAGACGCTTGACCGCGTGCAGGCGGTGATGGCGGTGATCGAGGGGCACGCCGAGCACGTGATGGATGCGGTCGCCCCGGATCTGCTCCCCTCGCTGCCCAAGCTCCGCGCCGCGCTGGACCGGCGGCGCAAGTCGCAGTCGGGGGCCTCACGGCTGCTGGCCAAGCTGCTCGGCCTGGAGCTGAAGATGCGCCAGTACGAGCAGGGCAAGTACTTCTGCGACGCGATCGTCCGCACCGCGGGGACCCCGGCTCTGGTGCTGGTGTTCAGCGAGCCGGCGGCACTGCCGACCCTCGACGAGCTACGCGACCCGCCGCGGTGGCTGCGCCGGGTCGGCCTCGACGGCCGCCTGCCTCAGCGCTCCAGCGCGTAGAGCCGCCACGGGTCCTCCACGCCGCGCAGCGAGTGCGGGCCGCGGTCGGCGAACCGTAGCCCCGAGCCGGCGACGAGGTCCTTGACCGTGCTCGAGGCCAGCACCTCTCCGGGGCCCGCCTCGTGCATCACCCGCGAGGCGATGTGAACCGCGATCCCGGCCACATCGTCCGCGCGCAGCTCGCATTCCCCGGTGTGGACGCCGGCGCGGATCCGGAGACCGAGCGCAGCGACGCCCTCGACGATCTCGGCGGCGCAGCTGACCGCCCGGGCGGGCCCGTCGAAGGTGGCCAGGAAGCCGTCCCCGCTGGTCTTGACCTCATGGCCGCGCCAGCGCCGCAGCTCCGATCGGACGACGCGGTTGTGCTCCTCCAGCTGCGTTCGCCAGCCGGCGTCCCCGACCTTGGAGAGATGCTCGGTGGAGCCGACGATGTCGGTGAACAGGACGGTGGCCAGGACCCGATCCAGTCGCGGTGGGGAGCGCCGTCCGGTGAGGAACTCCTCGATGTCCTCGAGCCCCTGCGGGTCGGCCCAGGCATAGGCGTCCTCACCGGGATACTCGATGAAGCGCGCCCCGGGGATCAGCGACGCGACCTCCCGGCCACACTCCACCGGCACGACTCGATCACCGGTCACGTGCGTGACGAGCGTGGGGACGCGGATCGTCGGCAGCACCGCGCGCAGGTTGGTCTGCGCGGTCATCTCCATCAGCCTGCGCGCCATTCCGGGGCTCAGCGCGGAGCGCTGCATGCGCCCCCACCACTCCACGAACTCCCGGTTTCCCACCTGGCTCGGCGCGTACAGCGAGACCAGGGCGCCGTCGCCCCAGCTGCGCTCGATCGCGTCCAACATCTCCTCGCGCGCCTCCCCGCCGAGCACGTGGCGGCCGTCGGCGGCCACGCCCGCGAGCACGAGCGAGCTGACCTTGTCCGGGTAGGTGGCGGCGAACAGCGCCGACAGACCCAGGTCGCTGCCACCGATCAGGGCGGTTCGCTCGCACCCGACGGCGCGCAGCACCGCGCCCAGGTCGTCGGCCTGCTGCTCCAGCGTCGGTGGCTCCAGCGCCGGGTCCGAAAGGCCGGTCCCGCGGCGGTCGAACATGATCAGCCGCGCGTACTCGGCCATCAGCCCGAACGTGCGTGCGGTCCGAGGCTCCTCCCACATCAGCTCCAGATGCGACGCCGGACCGTTGACCACCACCAGGTCGCACGACCCGTCTCCAACTGTCTGATAGGCGATGCTGGCATCGCCGCTGCGCACGTAGTGGGTTGGTGGCGAGCTCACTTGGCCTAGAGGAATGTAACCAGTCCGCGGTCGTGGTTTACAAACACATGTTCGATCAATCGCAAGCGAACTCGGTAATATCCTCAGCCCGACCGGAGCGAGTACAGATATGGCAACCAGCAGCAACCCCAGCGGTCAGAAGGCCGCAGCAACCCGTAAACGAAACGCGACGCGCAAGTCCGCGACGGCCACCAAGTCCAACGCCAAGCGGACCGCGACCGCAACCCGGAGCAACGCCCAGCGCACCGCCACGGCGACCAGGACGAGCGCCAAGCGGACCGCCACGAGCGCGAAGCGCACGACCCGCAGCGCCGCGAGCGCGACGGCGGCCGAATCCAACCTTCGCGTCAGCCAGGCGCAGCAGATCGCCGAGCGCGCAGTGCTGGTGCCGGTTGGTGTGACCCTGGTCGCGCGCGACAACCTGGTCTCGACCGTCAGGGGCATCGCCTCCAAGTACGGAACGCGCGCCTCAGTTGAGCGTGAGCTCAAGCGCTACGAGCGCCGCGGCGCCTCGGCTCGCAACCGCTTCGAGCGCCAGGTCCGGCGTACGCGGACCAAGTTCGAGCGTGAACTGCGCCAGCGGCGCAGCACCGTCGAGAAGACCGTCAAGCAGAACAGCCGTCGCTTCGAGCGCGAGGTCCGCTCGGTCCGCCAGGACCTGGAGAAGCGCATCGGCGCGGTCGCGTAAGGCAACTTCCCCCGCCCGGCGCCCCAGGAGAGCGTCGCCGGCGGGAAAGGTTCGCCGGCCTCATATCTCGCCGGCGAATGAAGCACCCTCTCCTCCCTCAACCGCCGGGGCGTCACGCGAGTGACGCCCCGTCGGTCTTTAAACGGCTCGCCGCGGGGCTATGGCAAGACATGGGGTACAACCGTGCTCAGCGCTAAAGGCATTCGAGTCGGGAGGTCGTGACGATGGAGTTGTGCCTGATGATCGAGGGGCAGGAGGGCGTCACCTGGCCCCAGTGGGTGGACCTGGCCCAGGCGTGCGAGCGGCACTCGATCCGCACGATGTTTCGCTCCGACCACTACATGAACCTGGACGGGGAGCATCCCGAACGCGGCTCGCTGGACGCGTGGGGCACGATCTGCGCGTTGGCCGGAGTGACCTCAAAGCTGCGCCTCGGCACCATGGTCTCCCCCGCCACCTTCCGTCATCCCTCGGCGCTGGCCAAGCTCGTCGTCACCGCCGATCACGTTTCCGGGGGCCGGATCGAGCTGGGGCTCGGGACCGGGTGGCACGACCGCGAGCACGAGGCCTACGGATTTCCCTTCGCGGACGTGCGAACGCGCATGGACGTGCTGGAGGAGCAACTGCAGGTGGTGCACGGAAACTGGGCCCGCGAGCCATTCTCGTTCGAGGGCGAGCACTACCGCTGCGAGAATCTCGACGCACAGCCCAAGCCGGTCCAGACCCCGCATCCACCGCTGATCATGGGCGGCCGCGCAGGCCCGCGGAGCGCCTCGCTGGCGGCTCGGTTCGCAGACGAATACAACACCGTGTTTCCCACCGTGGCGGAGGTGCACGAGCGCCGGCAACGGTTGGAGCAGGCGTGCGAACGCGCCGGGCGCGAACCGCTGCCGTTCTCGGTCATGACCGCGGTGGTGGTCGGCACCGATGACGCCGACCTGCACGACCGCGGCCGCCGCCGAGCCGAGAAGATGGGCTCAGATCCCGCCGCGCTCCTCGACGATCCACCGCCCGGCTGGATCGTCGGCACGGTCGATCAGGCCACCGAACAGCTGCTGGCGCTGCGCGAGGCGGGAGTCTCCCGGGTCATGTGCCAGCACCTGGTGCACGAGGACCTCGAGGCGGTGGCCCTGATCGGCGAGGAGCTGGCACCGCGGGTGGCGTGACCGTGCTCCCGAATCGTCTCGGACAACGCGAGGCGTCTGCTTGAATGAATCTCATGCCGACCAAAGACCAGGTGACCGAAGCGCTGCGCTCCGTGATCGACCCGGAGCTCCGCCGAGACATCGTCGAGCTCGAAATGGTGCGCTCGATCGATATCCACGCCAACGGCGTGGTAGAGGTGATGATCTCGCTGACCACGGCGGGATGCCCCATCCGGAGCCACTTCCAGACCGGAGTGGCCGGCGCGGTGCGTGAGCTCGACGGGGTCACGGGGGTCAACATCAGCTTCGACGTGCTGTCTGACACCGAGAAGACGGCACTCGGGCGCAAGCTGGGGCGCCCCACCCTCCCCGAGGGGGCGCTGGCCCAGGTCCGCAACGTGATCTGCATCGGCTCCGGCAAGGGCGGAGTCGGCAAATCCAGCGTGACCGCCAACGTCGCCGCGGCGCTGGCCGCCGACGGCAAGCAGGTCGGCGTGCTGGATGCCGACGTGTGGGGCTACTCGCAGCCGCGCATGCTGGGCGTGGGCGGAGAGCGTCCGCGCGTCAACGCCGAGCGCAAGCTGATACCGATCAAGGCGCTCGACGGCATCAGCGTGATGTCGATCGGCTTCTTCGTGGAACAGGACGCCGCCGTGGTGTGGCGTGGCCCGATGCTCCACAAGGCCTTGCAGCAGTTCCTCGAGGACGTCGAGTGGGGCGCGCTTGACTATCTCCTGATCGACCTGCCTCCGGGCACCGGCGACGTTTCGATGACGCTCGCGCAGCTGCTCCCGCAGGCCAAGTTCCTGATCGTCACGACCCCCCAGCCGGTGGCGCAGAAGGTCGCGGCGCGCTCGGCCGAGATGGCCGTCAAGCTGAAGCTCGAGATCGCCGGCGTGATCGAGAACATGTCCGGCTTCGTGACCCCCGGCGGCGAGCGGTTCCAGATCTTCGGCGAGGGCGGCGGCCAGCTCCTGGCCGACCAGCTCGACGTGCCGCTGCTGGCCAAGGTGCCGCTGACGATGCCCCTGCGCGAGCAGTCCGACGCGGGCGTGCCCCTGGTGTTCTCCGATCCCGACGATCCCGCCGCGCAGGCTCTACGCCAGGGCGCGCGGGGCGTGATCGCCCTGTCGCCGATCGAGCTCCCGGTCATGCAGGCCCCGGCTCCGGCGGCGGCGCCGAAGCCGGCGGGCATGTCGCTGCCGATGGCCTGACAGGGCAATCACGAAGTGATTGCCTTGGGAGTTGCTTCGTAACTCCTGATTGCTACTTGCTGTAGTACTGAGCGTTGAGCTGCGTGTACTTCTGCCACTCGTCGGGCAGCTGATCCTCGGCGAAGCACGCGTCGACGGGACAGGCCTCAACGCAGGCGTCGCAGTCGATGCACTCCTCCGGATCGATGTACAGCATCTCGACCGTGTCGTAGTCGGGCTCGTCGGGCGTCGGATGAATGCAGTCGACCGGGCAGACCTCCACGCACGAGTTGTCCTTCGTGCCGATGCAGGGCTCGGCAATTACGTAGGCCATGTCTGTCGGATCCTCTTCGGGTCGGTTTGTGACGACCGGCCGAAGCCGGCGGAGTGCGCATTCTAGGGACCGCGCTCGCCACTGGTCGGTATAGCCTCCCGGTGAGTGCTGCTGCTCACAGGCGCCACGGGGACCGTCGGACGCGCCGTGCTGCGACGGATGACCGCCGCGGGCGAGCCCGTGCGCTGCCTGGTCCGCGATCCGCGCCGGCTCGGCCCGGAACGGGTTCGGGTGCAGATCGCCCTCGGCGACCTCGGCGACCATCTGTCGTTTCGCCACGCGCTGCGGGGGGTCGACACGGTCGTGCACCTCGCCTCGGTGATCCGCGATCAGCCCGGCGGCTCGATCGAGGAGCTCTGCGGAGTCGCCACGTGGCGCCTGGTCCAAGCCGCCGAACGAGCCGGCGTGCAGCGGTTCGTGTTCTTCTCCACGCTCGGCGCCTCGACCCGCAGCCGCGCGCGGCTGATGCGAGCCAAGGCGATCGCCGAGCGCGCCGTGGTGGAGTCCACCCTGCAGCACACGGTGTTCGCCCCCTCGATCATCTACTCGCCGAGCGACCCGTATCTGAGGCTCCTGCAGCGCATGTCGTGGCTCCCGGTGATGCCGATCCCCGGCTCCGGTCAGGCCCGCTTTGAGCCGATCTGGGCCGAGGACGTGGCCGACTGCGTACTGGCGGCACTACCGGGAGGGGCCGCCGCCACGGCGGCGATCGGGGCGCGGTACGAGCTCGCCGGCCCCGAAACGCTCACTCATCGCGAGATCGTGAAGCTCGCGCTGAGCTCGTTTCATCGCCGCCGCCGGATCGTCCCGATTCCGATGCGCGTGACTCGGCGGATCCTGAACACGGTGGAGCTCATCGGCGGGCCGACCGCGTTCGCGACCTGGGACGAGGCCGAGCTCCTGGAGGTGGCGCTCGTCACCGCCCGCGGGACCGCCGACGCCGAGCGGCTCGGGGTCACCCCCAAGCCGATGCGGGCAGTTCTGGGCGTCGGTTAGCTCGCTTCAGCCGAGCTCCGGCGCCCGCCCCACCCACGGCAGCGCCTGCTCGAGCTGGGTGGCCAACTGGAGCAGCACATCCTCCCGGGCCGGCCGGCCGATCAGCTGGACCGCCGTCGGGAGCCCGTCCTCGCCGTGATAGAGCGGCAGCGAGATGGCCGGCTGTCCGGTCACGTTGACGATCGCGGTGTAGGGGGTGAACGCCCCGGATCGCCGGTAGTGCTCCCATGGGTCCGGGCCGCGCCCGTGTATCTCTCCGGTCGGCACCGGCCGCACCGCCAGCGCCGGCGTCAGCACCGCGTCGTAGGGGGCCAGGAACGCCACCAGCGACCGCGCTACCGACTCGAGCCTGCCCTGGGCGCTCAGCAGCGACAGCGTGTCGCTTTCAAGAGCGTGCTTGTACATCTCCCAGGTCAACGGCTCGACGTCGGCCTCGGTCGGCTCCCGGCGGGCCAGCCGCCCGCCGATCATGACCGTCATCGCGCTCAGCGGCCCGAAGGCCCGGGTGAAGTCCGGGAGCAGATCGAGCCCCGACCACGGCGGAGTGATCTCCTGCACGTCGTGACCGAGCGCCTCGAGCTGCGCGGCGCCGTCGCG
The DNA here is from genome assembly GCA_963792735.1 of uncultured Solirubrobacterales bacterium. GTDB lineage: Bacteria > Actinomycetota > Thermoleophilia > Solirubrobacterales > Solirubrobacteraceae > Palsa-465. Next base: position 202,263 of record CAWBXK010000005.1, read on the forward strand.
GGCCGCCGCCTCGCACGCCGGATCGAGCACGGGCCCCTCCAGGGGCATGTTGAGAGCCAGGCCGATCCGCAGCCGGCCCGGGTCCCGAGCCGCCAGCTCTACGTAGGGAGCCGGCGGAGGCGGCGCCCAGGTGGCGTCGCCGGGCTCGTAGCCGGCCAGGACATCGAGCGCCGCCGCGGTATCGAGCACGCTGCGGGTCAGCACCCCGTCGGTGACCAGAAAGCTATGTCCCGCCTCGGGTCCGACCGAGACCCGGCCGCGAGCGGGCTTGAGGCCGACCAGGCCGCAGCACGCCGCCGGGATCCGGATCGAGCCTCCGCCGTCGTTGCCATGGGCGATCGGAACCATCCTCGCCGCCACCGCGGCCGCCGAGCCCCCGCTCGACCCTCCCGGGGTGCGGTCAAGCCCCCAGGGGTTGTGGGTGGGACCGAAGCGACGTGACTCGGTCGTGGGCAGGATCCCCATCTCCGGCAGCGTGGTCTTGGCCACGATCACGAAGCCCGCCTCGCGCAGCCGCCGGACCGGAAAGGAATCGTGGGGCGGGACGACGTCGGCGAACAGATCGCTGCAGATCGTGATCGGCATCCCCGCCACCGCGCGGTTGTCCTTGATCGCGACCGGCACGCCGGCAAACGGGCGTGGATCGCCGGCCTGGATTTGATCCGCCTCGGCCAGCGCGGCCTCGGCCGCGACGTGAGTGAACGCGTTCACGCTCGGGTTGACCGCCTCGATCCGCTCCAGGCAATGGGCCACCAGCTCACGGGCGCCCAGATCGCCGGCGCGGATCAGGTCGGCCAACTCCACCGCCGGGCGACCGAGGAGCTCTGACACGGCCGCGAACCCTACCGAGGCTTGTAGCTAGCCTGTGGTCAGCCCCCGAGACCCTCCCCAGGAGCACGAGCCTATGAGCGCAACGATGGAAGTCCAGTCAGGACTCGAGGGTGTGGTCGCCTTCGCCACGGAGATCGCCGAACCCGACCGTGAGGGCGGCGCCCTGCGCTACCGGGGCGTCGACCTCGAAGAGCTGGTCGGCAACGTGCCGTTCGAGCAGGTGTGGGGACTGCTCGTCGACGGCAGCCTGAAGCCCGGTCTGCCGCCGGCCGACCCGCATCCGCTCAGCGTGCGGTCCGGAGATCCCCGCGTCGACGTTCAGTCGGCGCTGGCCATGCTCGCGCCGCAGTGGGGGTTCAGACAGCTGATCGACATCTCCGACGACGAGGCGCGCGAAAACCTCGCCCGAGCCTCCGTTATGGCACTCTCGTTCGTCGCCCAGTCGGCGCGTGGGATTGGCCGGCCCCCGGTATCCCAGCGCGAGGTCGACAAGGGCACGTCGATTCCGGAGCGGTTCCTGATCCGCTGGCGCGGCGAGGCCGACCCCCGGCATGTGGCGGCGATCGACGCCTACTGGAACTCGGCCGCCGAGCACGGCATGAACGCCTCCACCTTCACTGCCCGCGTGGTGGCTTCCACCGGGGCCGACGTCGCCGCCGCGCTGTCGGCGGCGGTCGGTGCGCTGTCGGGCCCACTGCACGGCGGTGCTCCCTCACGCGTGCTGAAGATGCTCGATGACGTCGCCGAATCCGGCGATGCCGAGCAGTACGTCAAGGACGTGCTTGACAGCGGCCAGCGCCTGATGGGCTTCGGCCACCGCGTGTATCGCGCCGAGGACCCGCGCGCTCGGGTGCTGCGCCGCACCGCGCACGAGCTTGGCGCGCCACGGGTGGACGTGGCCGAGGCACTCGAGCAGGCGGCGCTGGCCGAGCTCAAGGCGCGCCGACCCGACCGTGTGCTGGCCACCAACGTGGAGTTCTGGTCGGCCGTGGTGCTCGACTTCGCCGAGGTGGCGCCGGAGCTGTTCACGCCGATGTTCACGTGCGCCCGCACGGCGGGATGGTCAGCGCACATCATGGAGCAGAAGCGCGAGGGCAAGCTGATCCGCCCGACCGCGAAGTACGTGGGTCCCCCACCGCGGTCGCTGTCAGAGCTCCAGGGCTGAGCCGACCGGGCAGATCAGCCCCGGTAGGGCCCCTCGAGATACTCCGCCAGCATCCGCGTGGCGCAGAACATCGGCCCCAGCGTTCGCAGCGACGACCGCATCAGTTCGATCCAGCCCCGCGGCAGCCCGGTCTCGTCGCGCTCGTAGAACGCCGGCAGCACCTCGCCCTCCAGCAGGCGGTGCAGCGTCGCCGCGTCACGCTCGTCCTGGGCCTGATGGTTCCAGTCGACGTCGCCGGCGATCGCCCATCCGTTCTCGCCGTCGTAGGCCTCGGCCCACCAGCCGTCGAGCACGCTGAGCTGCAACCCGCCGTTGAAGACCGACTTCATCCCGCTGGTGCCGCTCGCCTCCAGCGGCGGCCGTGGGAGGTTCAGCCACACGTCGCAGCCCCCGACCAGCCACGCGGCCGTGGCCAGGTCATAGTCGTCGAGGAACACGACCCGCTCCCCGACGATCCGGGCTCCTTTGAGACCGAACAGGCCCTGCAACGCCCGCTTGGCCTCCTCGTCGCGCGGATGGGCCTTGCCCGCCAGCACCACCTGCACCGGGCGGTCGCCCCCCAGCAGCGCGAGCGTCCATTCCGGATCACGGGTCAGCAGATCAAGCCGCTTGTAGGTCGCCACGCGGCGGGCGAAGCCGATCGTCAACGCCTCGGGATCAAACGATCGCGCGGCGGCATCGACGTAGCCGCGCAGGTCACCGCGCATGAGCCGGTCGCTGATGCTGCGTCCGCCCACGAACGAGACCAGGTCCGCCCGCTGATGTCCGCGCGCCTGCCAGAGCTCGTGCGCCGGGATCGCGTCGATCCCGGCCCAGGTGCTGGGGTCATCGGCGCGCTGCATCCACTCGGCCCCGAGATGGCGGTCCAGGACCGCCCGCATCGGCCCGCCGATCCAGGTCGGGACGTGCACTCCGTTGGTCACGTGACCGATCGGGACCTCGGCGACGTCGCACTCGGGCCACAGGCCGTTCCACATCTCCCGCGCCACCTCGCCATGGCGGCGGCTGACCCCGTTGGAGGCCCGGCTCATTCGCAGCGCCGCCTGCGTGACGCCGAACGGAGCCGAATGGTCGCTCGGGTGGTCGCGGCCGAGCGACACCAGGTCGTCTCCCGAGCAGCCGAGCTCGACCGCGAGCCGCCCGACCACCGCCTCGATCTGGTCCGGCGGATACGTGTCGTTGCCGGCGGGAACGGGTGTGTGGGTCGTGAACACGGTCCGGGCGCGCGCACGTTGGAGTGACTGCTCGAGCGAGCGCCCATCGTCTGACCCCTCGCGCGCGAGCTCGAGTGGGGCCAGAGCGGCGTGCCCCTCGTTGAGATGGATCGCTCCGGGCTCGTAGCCCATCGTCCGCAGGGCCCGGATTGCGCCCACGCCGAGCAGCGTGTACTGAGCCAACCGGGTCTGCGGATCGGAGTCGTACAGGCGACCGGTGATCCACCGCTCGAGCGGAGCGTTCTCCGGGCAGTCGGTGTCAAGCAGGAACAGCGGCACACGTCCGACCTCGACGCGCCAGATCCGCGCCGTCACATCGCCGTCGCCGATCGGCACGCTGACGGTCAGCGGCGATCGGTCCGGCGTGCGCACCATCGCCGCGGGCAGTCGCTCGGGATCGGTCTCGATCCAGTACTCGTGCTGCCAACCGGAGGCGTCGATCCGCTGCCGGAAGTAGCCCTTGCGATACATCAGCCCGACCGCCACCATCGGCACCGCGCGGTCTGAGGCCTCCTTGAGCAGATCGCCGGCCAGCGCGCCAAGCCCGCCCGAGTAGATCGGCAGGGACACGTGCACTCCATACTCGGCGCACAGGAAGGCGACCGGATGCTGGGGATCGACCACCGTGGTCAGCGGCGGCCGATCGAGATCGGCCTGGACCAACGCCTCCAGGCGCCCGGCCCGCTCGAGCAGGTCCTGGTCCTCCGCGGCGCGGCGGAGCACCGAGCTCGGCGCCTCGAGCAGCAGCCGCACCGGGTTCTGGAGGCAGAGCTCGAAGCGCTCCGCGTCGATCCCCCGGAACAGCTCGTGACCGCCGGGGGACCACGACCAGCGGTAGTTGAAGGCGAGCCGCGCGAACGGCGCCAGCGCCGGCACGAGACGCTCGGCGAGGTCATCAGCCGCCGCCCGGATGTCGCGGCGGCCATCGTTCTGCGGGGCGGTGTCGTCGTGCAACCGACGCGATTATCGACTAGATCAGCGCGCAGGAGCAGTTCGGCGCGGCCGGCCCGGGCCGACCGTTAGTCTCAGGGCGCCTTGAGGTCCCGCTCCGACGCCGATCATCCGTGCCGGCTGGGCGTGCTCGCGTTCGGTGATTCGATCACCAACGGAGGCGGTGAGCTGCAGTGGGGCGTGGCGCTGCAGTCGTGGGCGATGTGGGTGGCACGAGCGCTGGGCCGGCCGTACACCGGATACGCCGTGGACGGGGCGCGGGCGGCGGACGTGGTCGCTGAGCAGATCCCGGCCTTCCAGGCGCGCAGCGCGGATCCCGGTGCGCGTTATGACGTCGGCTGCCTCTATATCGGCGTCAACGACGTGCGGGCGCTGGACTGGGATGCCGTCGCCTTCGAGCACGATTTCCGGCGCGCGGCGGCGTTCATAGCGGATCGCTGTGACCGGATGCTCGCCGTCAACCCGCCGCGACGGCTCGGGGTCCCTCCGGCCGGTGCCAAGGTGCTCGAGTTGCGCGCGATCGTCGGGCGTGTGGCCGGGGAGGTGGAGGCCCTGACCGTCGATCTGGGCTCGTTCGGGGGGCGCGAGCTGCTGATGGCCGACCGGGTACACCCGACGGCGTTCGGCCAGATCGCGATCGCCGATCGGGCGCTGGCGGTCCTGGGCCAGGACGGCCTGCCGGCCCGGGTGGCCCCGTCGGCGCTGATCCGCTTTCAGACCACGCGCTGGGGCCGGATCCGGCGCGACTGGACCTACGCCTACCGGGCGGCCAAGCTGCGGGCCAGGGGCGTCTTGATACCTCCCTATCGGTAAACTTCATTAATCTCATTGGATTTGTGGTAAAACTCCCGGTGGCCACGATTCCGAGGAGCCCATGTCTCTGCATACCGAACCCATCTACCCGCACCTCTCGCTCGCTCGCGCCGAGCCGTCGCGCGCCGCACTGCCAACCGCCGCCGACCCGGTCCCGGTCCTGCGCGACGAGGCCGAGGCGATCGCTGCGGCGCACCGGTATGCGGACGAGATCGCAGCCGGCGCCGCCGACCGTGACCGGGCCGGGGTCGCCCCGGTGCCGGAGCTGGCCGAGCTGGACCGCAGCGGCCTGCTGGGGATCACGATCCCGCCCCTGTACGGCGGACCCGGGCTCGAGCTGACCACGCTGACCGAGGTGATACGGACGATCGCCGCGGCCGATCCGGCGATCGCGCAGGCGCCGCAGGCTCACTTCCTGTTCCTGGACGTGCTGCGGGTGTTCGGCACCGACGTGCAGCACCGGCGGATGTTCGGCGAGGTGCTCGCAGGCGCGCGGCTCGGCAACGCCGTCGCCGAGCGGGGCACCAAGCACGCGCAGGACCTGCAGACCCGGCTGGGGCGTGACGGCGCCGGACAGCTGCGCCTGTCCGGGCGCAAGTACTACTGCACCGGCGCGCTGACCGCGCGCTGGATCGCCGTGGCCGCGCTCGACGAGCGCGACCGGCTGGTGGTGGTGTTCGTGGGCCGTGACGACGACGGCGTGAGTGTGCTCGACGACTGGGACGCGATCGGCCAGCGCGCGACCGCGAGCGGGACCACCGAACTCGATCAGGTGCCGGTCGACCCGGCGCTGGTGCTCCCGTACTGGCAGGCGTTCGAAGGTCCGCAACTGCTCGGCGCGCGGTCCCAGCTCGTTCACGCCGCGATCGAGGTCGGGATCGCCGGTGGTGCGCTGCGGGACGCCCGGGAGTTCCTGGTCAACCACGCCCGGCCGTTCTTCGAGGCGGTGCAGGGCGGTTGGGCCCAGACGGCCACCGGGGACCCCAACACGCTCCTGCGCTACGGACGGCTGGCCACGCAGGTTCAGGCGGCCGAGGAGCTGCTGCAGTGGGCGGCGCGCGAGCTGGCCGAGATCGGCGTGCACAGCAACGACGCGCGGGCCGCGACGCGCGGGTCGCTGGCGGTGGCCAAGGCCAAGGCATTTGGCTCGGAGACCGCGGTCCAGGTGGCCAGCGAGCTGTTCGCGCTGTCGGGCGCGAGCGCGGCGGATACCCGGCACGCGCTCGACCGCCACTGGCGCAACGCCCGCACGCACAGCATCCACGACCCGGTGGACTGGAAGTACCACCACATCGCTGCCTACGAGCTCAACGGGACGCTGCCGCCGAATCACGGTCAGCTGTAGCCACGGGGGACAGCCGGTCCGCCTCCTCGGTCACCTCGCGCAACCGTCGCGCCAGAGCGGCCGTCAACGCCCCGCGCCGCATCTGCCAGCGCCAGCTCCCACCCGCCCGGGAGGGGTCGTTCATGCGCGCCTCGCTGCCGAGGCCGAGCACATCCTGGGCCTGAATCATGGCGATCCGGGCCGGCGAGGAGAACGCCAGCCGGATCAGGCCCCACCACGGCTGGCGTTCGCTGAACCCACGCCGATCGAGCTCGGAGTCGACGAACGAGCGCTGCTGCGCTGAGAGGGACTCCAACCAGCCGCGGGCGGTGTCCTGGTCATGGGTGCCGGTGTAGACGACCCGGTTGACCACGTGGTTCTCGGGCCGGTGCGGACTGTGACGGTCGTGCGGGTCCAGCCCGAACTGCGTCACCAGCATCCCCGGCAGACCGACTTCGTCGCGCAGGCGCTCGACGGCCGGCGTGATCACTCCGAGATCCTCGGCCACCAGCGGCAGCTCGCCCCCGAGTGAGCGCTCCAGGGCGGTGAACAGCGCCCGCCCGGGGCCGCGCCGCCACGATCCGCCGATCGCGTTCGCGGCGCCCTCGGGCACCGCCCAGTAGGCGACGAAGCCGCGAAAATGATCGATCCGCGCGAGGTCGAACAGCTCCAGCGTGCGCCGCACGCGCTCCACCCACCACCGGTAACGGCGGCGCTGCAACGCCGGCCAGTCGTACAGGGGGTTGCCCCACAGCTGGCCCTCAGTGGCGTAGGCGTCGGGCGGCGCCCCCGCCACGAAGCCCTCCTGGAACAGCTGCGGATGGGCGCGGTGGTCAGCGCTGCCGGGCGAGACGTAGATCGCCACGTCGCCCATGATCCGCACCCCGCGCTGGGCTCCGTAGCGCCGCAGGGCGCTCCATTCGCGCTCGAAGCGGACCTGATCGGCGGCCGCGCCGGCGGCCGAGAAGCGTTCCCAGTCGGAGATCCAGAAGCTCTGGCGCTCACGGAAGCCGGCGATCTCCGCCCGCGAGACCGGGGCCCGGGGCGCGGCCAGCAACCCGTTCCAGGCCGCGAACGCCGAACGGGACTTGTACGGCGAGCGGTAGCGGTCGGGCGGTCCGAGCGGCAGCACCTGCCACCAGGTCTGTCCCGCGGCGGCGAGCCAGTCGACGAATCTGTAGGCCTCCGGACCGAGCCGGCCGCCCGGGAGGGAGGTGAGGTGGAGCTGGACGCCGCTCGAGCGCGGGCGGGGGTTCAAGCGGCGTTCACGCCCCGTTGTTTACCCCATACGGCGACGCGGATACCTTCGTACAGTAGTGAGCTTGCCCGCCACCTACCCCCAGCACGCCCCCGCTGCGCCCGAGGACGCCATCAGGGAGCCGCCCGGCCGGATCGTGATCCAGTACCCGGCCCCGTGCGTCGATGGCGGCCGCTACCCGGCCAAGCGATGCGCCGGCGATCGGGTGACGATTGCCGCCGACGTCTTCCGCGACGGCCACGATCTGATCCGCGCCGTGGTCCGCTACCGGGGGCCGGAGGAGAGCACCTGGCAGGAGTCCGAGCTGCGCCGGATCGACGCCCACCTGGGCGGCGTGCGCTGGGCGACCGAGATCGACCTCGACGTTCCCGGCCGATGGCAGTACACGATCGAGGCCTGGACCGACGTGTTCGGGACCTGGCGCGACGAGCTGCGCCGCAAGGTCGCGGCCGGCCAGGATGATCTGGCGGGGGAGCTGTCGGAGGGAATCGTGCTGCTCAAATCAGCCGCCGAGCAGACGCGATCGAAGGCCACCAACGCGCTGATCCGCCACGCCTACGCTCAGCTCGAGGATCCCGACGTTCCCGACACCGCCAAGTACGACGTGGCCCTGGGCGAGGAGCTGCTGGCGGCGATCGAGCGCGACGCGGACCGCCACGGTCGCGCCGGCCTGGACGAGCCGATCCCCATCGACGTCGATCGCCTGCGGGCCCGCTTTGGCGCCTGGTATGAGATGTTCCCGCGCTCGTGGGGCGGGTTGACGGGAGTGCAGCGCGAGCTGCCCCGGCTGGCGGAGCTCGGTTTCGACGTCGTCTACCTGCCCCCGATCCATCCGATCGGCCTCACCAATCGCAAGGGCGCCAATAACGCGCTGACGGCGGGCCCCGGTGATCCCGGGTCGCCGTGGGCGATCGGCGCGGCGGAGGGAGGCCATGAGGCGGTGCACCCCGAGCTCGGCACGATCGAGGATCTCCGCGCGCTGACCGCTGCCGCGGCGTCGTATGACATCGATATCGCGCTGGATTTCGCGATCCAATGCTCGGCCGACCACCCCTGGCTGACCGAGCATCCGGAGTGGTTTCACCGCCGTCCCGATGGCACGCTCAAGTACGCGGAGAACCCCCCCAAGCGCTATCAGGACATCTACAACGTCAACTGGGACACGCCGGATTGGCGCTCGCTGTGGGAGGCGCTGCGGGGAGTGATGCTGCAATGGGTCGACTGCGGCGTCAAGGTGTTCCGGGTCGACAACCCCCATACCAAGCCGTTTGCGTTCTGGGCCTGGCTGATCAAAGAGGTCCATGCCCGCGACCAGGACGTGATCTTCCTGGCCGAGGCGTTCACCAAGCGTTCGGTGATGCGCCATCTCGGCAAGCTCGGCTTCAGCCAGTCCTACACGTACTTCACCTGGAAGAACGCCCGCTGGGAGCTGACCGAATACGTGTCCGAGCTCGCCTACTCCGGCGAGCAGGAGTACTTCCGGCCCAACTTCTTCGTCAACACGCCCGACATCCTGCACGAGTACCTCCAGCACGGCGGGCCGGCGGCATTCGAGGCGCGGCTGGTGCTGGCGACGACGCTGAGCCCGAGCTACGGGATCTACTCCGGCTACGAGAACTACGAGCACGAGGCCGTCCGCGAGGGCTCCGAGGAGTACCTCGACTCCGAGAAGTACGAGCTCAAGGCGCGGTCGCTGGACGGGCCGATGCTGCCGATGATCGCGCGGCTCAACGACGTTCGCCGCCGGAGTCCGGCGCTGCAGGAGCTCTCCAACGTCACCTTTCTGGACACCGCCAATGAGGCGCTGGTCGCCTACGCCAAGCAGAGCGCCGGCGATACCGTGATCTGCGTGGTCAACCTCGATCCTCACCAGGGCCAGGAGGGACTCGCGGTGATTCCCGCCAGCCTCGGCCTACCCCCCAGCTTCACAGTCCACGATGAACTCACCGGTGAGCTGTTTCAGTGGCGGATCGGGCACAACTACGTCGGGCTGGCGCCCGGCATCCGCCAGGCGCACGTCCTGAAGGTGCAGCGGTGAGCGTCGGGCCTCCGACGCTGACCCATCTGCTGGCGCGCGAGCCGAGGGCGGGGGCGGCCGCCGCCGTCGCCACGGCGGTGACTGGGGCAGAGGCCGCCGGCGCGGCGCAGGTCCAGGCCCGGCAGTGGTTCGAGGCCGAGCCGCTGTGGTTCAAGCGCGCCGTCTTCTACGAGATCCACATCCGCGGCTTCTTCGACGCCAACGGTGACGGCTCGGGCGATTTCCGCGGTCTCACCGAGAAGCTTGACTACCTGCAGTGGCTGGGGATCGATTGCATCTGGCTGCTGCCCTTCTACCAGTCGCCGCTGCGCGACGGCGGCTATGACATCTCGGATTTCACCAAGGTCCACCCTGACTACGGGACGGTCGATGACGTCCAGGAGCTGATCGACGCCGCGCACGCGCGCCGGATCCGGGTGATCGCCGACCTGGTCATGAACCACACGTCCAGCGAGCACCCCTGGTTTCAGGAGTCGCGCGCGAGTCCGGACTCGCTCAAGCGAGACTGGTACGTGTGGTCGGACACCGACGACCGGTACAAGGACGCGCGGATCATCTTCACCGACACCGAGACGTCCAACTGGACCTACGACCCGGTGGCCGGCGCCTACTACTGGCACCGGTTCTTCTCCCATCAGCCGGACCTCAACTACGACAACCCCGAGGTCGGCGAGGCGATGCTGGACGTCCTTCGCTTCTGGCTCGACAAGGGCCTGGATGGCTTCCGCCTCGACGCGGTGCCCTACCTGTTCGAGCGGGAGGGGACCAACTGCGAGAACCTCCCCGAGACCCACGCCTACCTCAAGCGGGTCCGCAGGGTGATGGCGGAGGAGTACCCCGACCGGGTGCTGCTGGCCGAGGCCAACCAGTGGCCGGCCGATGTGGTGCAGTACTTCGGCGAGGGCGACGAATGCCAGATGTGCTTTCACTTCCCGGTCATGCCGCGGATGTTCATGGCCGTCCGCCGCGAGCAGGCCGCGCCGATCTACGAGATCCTGGAGCAGACGCCGCCAATCCCCGAAAGCTGCCAGTGGGGACTGTTCCTGCGCAACCACGACGAGCTGACGCTCGAGATGGTGACCGACGAGGAACGCGACTACATGTACACCGAGTACGCCAAGGACCCCCGGATGAAGATCAATCTGGGCATCCGCCGGCGTCTGGCGCCACTGCTCGACAACGGACGCGACGAGATAGAGCTGATGACCGCGATCCTGTTCTCGCTGCCGGGGTCGCCCGTTCTCTACTACGGTGACGAGATCGCGATGGGCGACAACATCTTCCTCGGCGACCGCGACGGAGTGCGGACGCCGATGCAATGGACGGTGGATCGCAACGGGGGCTTCTCCCGGGCGGACTTCGCGCAGCTGTATGCGCCGCCGTTGATGGACCCCGTCTACGGCTTCCAGGCCGTCAACGTCGAGGCCCAGCTTCGTACCCCCACCTCGCTGCTGCGCTGGATGCACCGCTTCATCGCCCTGCGCAAGGAGCACCCGGTGTTCGGCTTCGGAACCTACGAGCCGATCGAGACGACCAACCCGCGGATCTTCGCGGTGATCCGGCGCTTCGAGGACGATCTCGTGCTCTGCGTCCACAATCTGGCTCGTTCGGCCCAGGCCGTCGAGCTCGACCTCAGTGACTATGCCGGTCGCTACCCGGTCGAGCTGTTCGGACGCTCGCGGTTTCCGAAGATCGGCGACCTGAACTACCTGCTGACCCTGGCGCCTCGAGGCTTCTACTGGTTTCAGCTGGTGGAGGAAGGCGAGGAGGCGATCGGATGACCGAGGACCTGCAGAGCCCGGCGCAGCATCTGATCGACGGCCTGGATCTGCACGCGCTGGGGCAATGGATCGAGCGGCGCCGGTGGTACGCGTCCAAGTCCCGGCACGTGACCGGAATCGAGATCGACGAGACCGTCCAGCTCTCCGACGTGCCGCCGCTGCTGCTGTCGCTGATCCAGACCCGCTTCGCCACCGGCAGCCACGAGCTGTATCAGCTGCTGCTCACGTTCCTGGCGCCCCGGGAGGCGACGGGGCGGGCGGCGATCATGACCACCCCGGAGTGGACCGCCGTGGATTCGGTAGCCGATCCCGAGCTGGCCCGGGACCTCCTGCGGCGGATCGACGCCGAGGCCCAGGTCGACACCGAGGAGGGGTGCTTCCGCTTTCAGCGCGTCGGGCTGGCCGGGCCGATGCCGGCCGACGCTCCCGTCCGGCCGGTGGGCGTCGAGCAGTCCAACTCCTCGATCGTGTTCGGCGACCAGATCGTGCTCAAGGTGTTCCGCAAGCTCGAGCCCGGGATCAACCCCGAGCTCGAGCTGCTTCAGTTCCTGACCCGCCATAGCTACGCCAACATCGCGCCGCTGCTCGGGTGGTATGAGTACGAGGGGCGGTCGTTCGCCGCCACGCTGGGCGTGGCCCAGCGGTTCTTCCCGGATGCCATCGGCGGCTGGGAGCTGGCGCTTGACCGGATCGTCTCCGACCCGGAGGGTCTGTTGATCGAGCTCGGGAGCCTGGGGACGGTCACCGCCGAGCTGCACAACGCGCTCGCGTCCGACGCCAACGATCCCGCCTTCGCCCCGGAGGAGCCCAGTAGCGAATCGCTGTCACTGCTGATCGCGACGATCGACGAGGACATCGAGCGGATCTTCGTACGCCTGCCCGACGACGAGCGAGTGGCGCCGATCGCCGGCCGCGGGCAGGACGTGCGGGAGAAGATCGCCTTCCGCGCCCAGCTCGGCGTCGGCGGCCGCTCGATCCGCACCCACGGTGACTTCCATCTCGGCCAGACGCTTTACCGGGCGGGCGGGGAGACGGGCGTGGGCGGGTCCAGCTGGGTGATCATCGACTTCGAGGGCGAGCCGGCGCGACCGTTGTTCGAGCGCCGCCTGAAGCAGTCATCCCTACGTGACGTGGCCTCGATGCTGCGCTCGTTCGCCTACGCCACCTCGGCGGTGGCGATCACGCGTGGCCAGCCCGCCCCGGAGGGCTTCGAGGAGCGCGCCCGAGAGACGTTTCTGGAGCACTACTTCGCCAGCGTCGATCCAGCCCTGCTGCCGCCGGGCGAGGCGGCGGTGGCCAACCTGCTCTCGATCTTCGAGCTCGAGAAGGCCATCTACGAGCTCAAATACGAGCTTGACAACCGTCCTGACTGGCTCCCGATCCCGGTCGCCGGAATCGTCCGCCTGCTCGAGTCAGAATGACCGTCGCCGCCTCAGAGCTCGACGCCCTGGCGCGTCGCGAGCACTCGCAGCCGCATTTGATCCTCGGCGTCCACGAAGGCGACGGGGGGGTGATCGTGCGGGCGCTGCGGCCCGGGGCACACAAGGTCTCGGTCAAGCCCACCAAGGGCAAGTCCGTGGAGCTGGAGCAGATCCATCCGGCCGGGATCTTCGAGGGCACGGTGGAGGGCGCCGAGCTTCCGTTCCGCTACAAGCTGCGGGTCGACTACGGTCCCGGGGGCAAGTTCACGCTCGAGGATCCCTACGCCTTCGCCCCCACCATCGGCGAGCTCGACCTGCACCTGATCGGCGAGGGCCGCCACGAGGACCTGTACGAGCGCCTCGGCGCCCACGTGCGCAAGCACCAGGGGGTCAGCGGGACCGCGTTCGCGGTCTGGGCGCCGGCCGCCCGGGCGGTCAGCGTGGTCGGCGACTTCAACTCCTGGGACGGCCGACTGCACGCGATGCGCTCCCTCGGCTCGGGTGGCATCTGGGAGCTGTTCCTCCCGGGTGTCGAGCCTGGCGCGCGTTACAAGTTCGAGATCCTGACCGCCGACGGGGAGCTCAACCTCAAAGCCGATCCGTTCGCCCAGGAGACCGAGCTCCCCCCCAAGACCGCGTCGGTCGTGTGCGACCCCCAGCACCAGTGGAGCGCCGAGGATGCCCGGTTCCTCGAGCACCGCCGTGAGAGCCTGCCGCTGTCTGAGCCGGTCTCGATCTACGAGGTCCACCTCGGCTCCTGGCGCCTGAACACGCTCGAGGGGCCACCGCCCCCGGACGGGGAGGTCCGGTCTCTGACCTATGCCGAGCTGGCCGACGAGCTGGCCTCCTACGTCACCGATCTCGGCTTCACCCACATCGAGCTGCTGCCGGTGATGGCGCACCCGTTCAGCGGCTCGTGGGGCTATCAGGTGACCGGCTACTACGCTCCGACACCGCGGTACGGCTCGCCGGACGACTTCCGCGAGTTCGTCGACCGGATGCACGCGCGCGGCGTCGGCGTGATCCTCGACTGGGTGCCGGCCCACTTCCCCCGTGACGCGTTCGCGCTCGCGCAGTTCGACGGCAGCGCGCTGTACGAGCACGCCGACCCCCGCCGCGGCGCTCACCCGGACTGGGGCACGCTGGTGTTCAACTTCGGCCGCCATGAGGTCCGCAACTTCCTGATCTCCAATGCGCTGTTCTGGCTGCGCGAGTACCACGTCGACGGGATCCGGGTCGACGCCGTGGCTTCGATGCTTTACCTCGACTATTCGCGGCGCGCCGGGGAATGGGTGCCCAACCAGTTCGGCGGCCGCGAGGACCTCGAGGCGGTGGCGTTCCTCAAGGAGCTCAACGAGGTCATCTACGGCCGCGAGCCGGGGATCATCTCCGCCGCCGAGGAGTCGACGGCCTGGCCCGGCGTGTCGCGACCCACCTACCTCGGCGGGCTGGGCTTCGGCTTCAAGTGGAACATGGGCTGGATGCACGACACGCTGGCGTACTTTGAGCAGGACCCCATCTACCGCCGCTATCACCATCACGAGCTGACCTTCAGCCTGATGTACGCGTTCAGCGAGAACTTCGTGCTGCCGCTCTCCCACGACGAGGTCGTGCACGGCAAGGGATCGCTGTACACCAAGATGTCGGGCGCCGACCCCTGGCAGAAGCTCGCCAACCTTCGCGCCCTGTACGCCTACATGTGGGCGCACCCCGGCAAGAAGCTCCTGTTCATGGGCTGCGAGCTGGCCCAGGAGGCGGAGTGGAGCCACGAACGCTCGCTTGACTGGCACCTGCTCGAGCGCCCCGACCACGCCGGCATCCAATCGCTGGTGCGCGACCTCAACCGCCTCTACCGCTCCGAGCCGGCGCTGTATGAGCTTGACTCCGATCCGGCCGGCTTCTGGTGGCTGGAGCCCAATGACGCCGACAACAACATCATCGCCTTCGCCCGCCAGTCACGGTCAGCTGAGCGCGTGGTGGTGTTCGTGGCCAACCTGTCGCCCGTCCCGCACTACGGCTATCGCCTCGGGTTGCCGCGATCCTCGCGCTGGCGCGAGGCGATCAACACCGACTCCTCGTACTACGGCGGCAGCGATGTCGGAAACCTCGGCGGGGTGCAGCCAGAACCGATTCCTTGGCATGGCCAGCAGTTCTCAGCGGAGATAACGCTGCCTCCGCTGGGCGCCGTGTGGCTCGTACCTGATGAGTGACCACGGCGCGCCGGCGCGCGCCCCCGACGACACGCTCGCCTGGGAGCGTCCGTTGGGAGCGCGCCAGATCAACGACCACGAGGCCGAATTCAGGGTGTGGGCGCCGCGCGCCGAGTCGCCGGCGCTGATCCTGGGCGGCCACCAACATCGGCTCCGGGATGCCGGCTACGGGGTTTACGAAACCGTGGTCAACGCCCGCGCGGGCGAGGACTACGCGTTCCGCCTCGACGACCAGGAGCTGCCCGACCCTTGCTCACGCTGGCAGCCGCACGGGCTGCGCGGAGCTTCGCGACTGTTCGACGCGCGCTCGCTGCCGGCCGCGGGCGACGGATTTCAGCCTGCCACGCCGGACGAGCTGGTCATCTACGAGTTGCACATCGGGACCTTCAGCCAGGCGGGCACCTTTGCCGGGGCGGCCGAGTACCTGCACGAGCTCGCTGAGCTCGGCGTCACCGCGATCGAGCTCATGCCGGTGGCCGAGTTCCCCGGCGTCCGCGGATGGGGCTATGACGGCGTCTACATCTCCGCCTCGCAGTCCTCCTACGGCGGCCCGGCAGACCTGGCCGAGCTCGTGGCGGCCGCCCACCGGGAGGGTCTGGCCGTGTTCCTCGACGTCGTCTACAACCACCTCGGCGCCTCCGGCGTGACCGCGATGGAGGCGTTCGGACCGTATTTCACGGGCAAGTACGAGACGCCGTGGGGAAAGGCGATCAACTACGACGACGCCGACTGCGACCCGGTGCGCGAATTCGTTCTGCAGAGCGCGGAGGGCTGGGTCCGGGACTTCGGGTTCGACGGCCTGCGGCTGGACGCGATCCAC
Organism: uncultured Solirubrobacterales bacterium; assembly: GCA_963792735.1. Taxonomy (GTDB): domain Bacteria; phylum Actinomycetota; class Thermoleophilia; order Solirubrobacterales; family Solirubrobacteraceae; genus Palsa-465. The sequence goes on from CAWBXK010000005.1 coordinate 218,089, forward strand.
GCGATCTTTGACTCCAGCCCGGAGCACATCGTCGCCGCCGTGGCGCGACGGGTCCACGCCGTCAACCCACGGGCTCACGTGATCGCCGAATCCGGGCTCAACGACCCGATCGTGATGCGTCCGCGCGAACGAGGGGGATACAACTGCGACGCCGCCTGGGCCGACGACTTCCACCACTCGCTGCGGACCCTCGTCACCGAGGAGCGCGACGGCTACTACGCGGACTTCGGACGCGTCGGGCAGCTGGCGAAGGCGTTTCGCCGCCCCCACGTGGATGACGGCAACTACTCACCGTTTCGCCGCCGGCGCTTCGGGGCCCCGGCGGATGACGTCCCGCCGCAGCGCTTCGTGGTGTTCTCGCAGAATCATGACCAGGTCGGCAATCGCGCCTTCGGCGACCGGATGCCGGCGCAGGCGCGGCCGCTGGCCGCGTTCTGCACGCTGCTGTCGCCGTTCGTCCCGCAGCTGTTCATGGGTGAGGAATACGGCGAGCTGGCACCGTTTCAGTTCTTCTCCAATCACATCGACGAGGAGATCTCGGTCGCCACGCGCGAGGGTCGCCGGCGTGAGTTCGCCTCCTTCGCGGAGTTCGCGCGCGACATTCCCGACCCCGAGGACGAGGCGACGTTTCAGAACTCCAAGCTCACCCGGCAGCGCGATCCGGCGATCGCGCGGCTTTACGCCGAGCTGATTTCGGCGCGCCGGCGGCTGGGCGCGGCGGAGGCCGAGGCGATCGAGTTCGACGAGGGCGAGCGCTGTCTGCGCTTGCGACGGGGGGCCTATGAGCTGGTCTGCAACTTCGGCTCGGGACCGCTTGAGCTCGGTTGCGCCGGCGACGCGATCGAGCTCGCCACCCACACCGAGGCGCATCTGGCCGACGGATCCCTCACACTGCCGCCAATGTCAGGAGTCCTGATTCGATGAGTGATGTATGGCCGGGCCGCCCGTTCCCCCTCGGCGCCACGTGGGACGGGGAGGGCACCAACTTCTCGATCTTCTCCGAGCACGCCGAGCGAGTCGAGCTGTGCCTGTTCAGTGACGACGGCGCGGAGACGCGGATCGAGATGCCGGGTCACCGGGCGCTCAACTGGCACTGCTACCTGCCCGGGGTCGGACCGGGGCAGCGCTACGGCTACCGCGTGCACGGCCCCTACGAGCCCGACGAGGGTCACCGCTTCAATCCGGCCAAGCTGCTGATCGACCCCTATGCCAAGGCGATCGACGGAACGGTCGCCTGGGAGCGCGACGCCAACATCCTCCCCTACGTGCCCAACGGCGATGAGGACGCCGACTTCGAGCCCGACGACGATGACGACTCCGACGCCGTGCCCAAGTCGGTGGTGGTCGACACCAGCTTCGACTGGGAGGGAGACCGTCCGCCCCGGGTGCCGTTCGCCGACACGATCATCTACGAGGCCCACGTCAAGGGCTTCACCGAGTGCCATCCCGAGATCCGCCAGGATCTGCGCGGGACCTACGCCGGTCTCGCCTCCGAGCCGGCCATCGAATACCTGAAGGAGCTCGGCGTGACCGCGGTGGAGCTGCTGCCGATCCACCACATCTGCGATGAGTCCTTCCTGCACGAGCGCGGCCTGCACAACTACTGGGGTTACAGCACGATCGGCTACTTCGCCCCGTATTCCGAGTACGCCGCCACGGGCCGCCGGGGCGAGCAGGTGACCGAGTTCAAGGGGATGGTCAAGGCGCTTCACCAGCACGGGATCGAGGTGATCCTCGACGTCGTCTACAACCACACCGCCGAGGGCAACCACCTCGGTCCGATGCTGTCGTTCAAGGGCGTTGACAACGCCGCCTACTACCGCTTGATGCCCGACGATCCGCGTCACTACATGGACTTCACGGGAACCGGCAATTCGCTCAACCCGGTGCATCCCAGCGTCCTGCGCCTGATCATGGACTCACTGCGCTATTTCGTCGTCGAGTGTCACGTCGACGGGTTCCGCTTCGATCTCGCCTCGGCGCTGGCGCGCGAGTTCTACGACGTCGATCGCCTGTCGGCGTTCTTCGACACCATCCATCAGGACCCGGTGCTCTCGCAGGTCAAGCTGATCGCCGAGCCGTGGGACGTCGGCCCGGGTGGTTACCAGGTCGGCAACTTCCCGATCCTGTGGTCGGAGTGGAACGGCGTGTACCGCGACGCCATGCGCGACTTCTGGCGGGCCTCCGCCAGCGTCGGCGAGTTCGCCTCCCGCCTCTCGGGCTCGGCGGACCTGTACGAGTCCGACGGCCGCGAGCCGTTCGCGTCGATCAACTTCATCACCGCCCATGACGGTTTCACCCTGCGTGATCTCGTCTCCTACAACGAGAAGCACAACGAGGCCAACCTGGAGAACAATCAGGACGGCACCGATGACAACCGCTCGTGGAACTGCGGTGCCGAAGGTGAGACCGACGATGTCGACGTCCTCGCCCTGAGGGCTCGGCAGCAGAGGAACTTCCTCACCACGCTGTTCGTCTCGCAGGGCACGCCGATGCTGCTCGGCGGCGACGAGATGAGCCGCACCCAGGGGGGCAACAACAACGCCTGGTGCCAGGACTCCGAGATCTCGTGGTTTCACTGGGACGAGGATGCGGCCGCCACGGAGCTGCGCGACTTCACCCATCGCCTGATCCGCCTGCGGCATGACCACTGCACGTTCCGTCGCGAGAGCTTCCTCGTCGGCGCCGAGATCAACGGCTCCGACCTCCCCGACGTGTGGTGGTTTCGCGCCGACGGGCGCAAGATGACCAGTCGAGACTGGCAGCACGGTGAAGCCGTGCTGGGCATGTTCCTCAACGGCCAGGCCATCCTGACCCCCGGGCCGCACGGCGAGGAGGTGGAGGACGACTCGTTCGTGCTGCTGTTCAACGCTCACGACCAGGATCGGATGTTCAAGCTTCCGCGCCGGCGGATGGGGACGCGGTGGGAGCTTGAGCTGACCACCGCCGATCCGGCGGCGCAGGCCGGCAGCGCCTCCTACGCGGCCCAGGAGCAGATCAACGTGACCGCGCACTCGATCACGATCCTCAAGCGGGTCGCGTGAGCGCCAGGACCGAGCTGCGAGCGACCTACCGCCTCCAGCTCACCCCGGACTTCGGCTTCGACGCCGTCCGCGCCCTGGTTCCGTACCTGCGAGATCTCGGCATCTCACATCTGTACCTCTCGCCCTCGCTGCAGGCCCGCGCGGGCTCCACCCATGGCTACGACGTGATCGACCCGACGCGGGTCTCCGACGCGCTCGGCGGTGAGCCGGGGCTGCGCAACCTGGCCCGGGCCGCCCACGACGCGGGCATGGGCGTGGTGCTCGACATCGTGCCCAACCACATGGCCGCCGACGAGCACAACCGCTACTGGTCGAACCCGGAGCTGCGTGAACGCTACTTCGATATTGACCCCGTCACCGGAGCCCACCGGCGGTTCTTCGACATCGATGATCTGGTCGGCGTGCGCCAGGAGGACCCGGCGGTGTTCGAGGAGACCCACCGGCTGGTGCTCTCGCTGGTGCGCGAAGGAGTGATCAGCGGCCTGCGGATCGATCACCCCGACGGCCTGGCCGATCCGGCGCAGTACTTCGCGCGGCTGCGCGAGGAAGGCGCCGAGCAGGTGTGGATCGAGAAGATCCTCGAGCCCTCCGAGCGCCTGCGCGACTGGCCGGTCAGTGGCACCGTCGGCTATGAGTTCCTCAACGACGTCTGCGGCGTGTTCGTGGACGGTGGCGCTGAGGAGACGTTCACGCGGCTGTGGGAGCAGATCTCGGGTGAGCGGCGCAGCTTTGACCAGATCGCGCTGGAGGCCAAGCTCGAGCAGGCCCGCGGAACGTTCGCGCCCGAGATGCAGCGGCTCGCACGCGAGCAGGACGTGCCCGGAGGCGAGGAGGCGCTGGCGGAGTCGGTGGCGTCGTTTCCGATCTACCGGACCTACGTCGACGCTCGCGCGGGTCGGGTCGACGCGCAGGACCGGCGCGCCATCGACGAGGCCGGGCTTCCAGCCGAGCTCGCCGAGATGCTGCGGCTGGAGCGCCCGGCGGCGCCGGAGTTCGTCACCCGCTTTCAGCAGACCACGCCGCCGGTGGTGGCCAAGGGGGTCGAGGACACCGCGTTCTACCGCTACGCCCGTCTGGTCGCCCTGTGCGACGTCGGCGGCGACCCGGGGCGCTTCGGGATCGACGCCGCGACGTTCCACGCCGGCAACCTCGAGCGGGCGCGGCGCTTTCCGCACGGGCTGCTGACCACCAACACCCACGACACCAAGCGATCGGCCGACGTGCGAGCCCGGATCGTGGCGCTGACCTGGATGCCCGAGAATTGGGAGCGACACGTTCGCCACTGGATGCAGGTGACCGAGGACCTGCGCACCGCCGGGGCGCCCGACGACCTCGAGCGTTACTTCCTGTTCCAGACCCTGCTCGGCGCCTGGCCGATCGAGCCCGAGCGGACGTTGGAGTACATGCGCAAGGCGCTGCGCGAGGCCAAGCGCAACACCAACTGGGTGCAGCAGAACACCGAGTGGGAAGCCGGCGTGGAGCAGTTCTGCCGGGCGCTCTACGAGCACCGGGCGTTCCGCGCGGATTTCGAGCCGTTCGTCGCCGAGGTGGCGCGGGCCGGGGACCGGATCGCGCTCGGAATGCTGGCGCTGAAGCTGACCTCGCCGGGGGTGCCCGACATCTATCAGGGTGACGAGCTCCCGTTCCGCGCGCTCGTCGATCCCGACAACCGGCGTCCGGTCGACTGGCCCTGGCGCCAGGCGATGCTGTCGCGCCTGGACGGCGGCTCACCTCCGGACCGCCAGACGCGCAAGCTGTGGCTGACCGCGCGGCTGCTGCGCCTGCGGATCCGCCATCCGCACGCGTTTGCCGGCGTCTACGAGCCTGTCGACGCCGGCGAGCACACCGTGGCCTACATCCGGGGCGGCGAGGTGCTGGTGGTGGTGGCGACGCGGCCGGGCAGCTCCGAGGATCAGCTCCGCGGAGCGGACGGGCAGTGGCGCGACGTGCTGCGCGGCGAGCGAAGGTCGATCGGCGCCTCGGTCGCGGTCTCCAGCTTGCTTGACGAGCACGGGATCGCGATCCTCGAGCGCAGCGAATAGTCCGCCGCACCAGCTTCAGGATCGTCGGGTAGGGTGGCGGGCCCAGTCATGCGCGTGCTGCTGATCTCCTGGGAATACCCGCCCGTGATCGAGGGGGGACTGGCGCGCCACGTGCGCAACCTCTCCGAGCATCTCGTCCGGGAGGGAATCGAGGTCCATGTCCTGACCCGTGGCGGCGACCGCGCCGATGAGCTCGAGGCACGCCACGGCGTGGTCATCCACCGCGTTCGGGAGCCCCCGTTTCCGAAGGACGTCGGCGCGTTTCTGCGCTGGGTGGCGGAGATGAACGCCGACATGGGCGAGCGTGGGCAGGCGCTGATGGACGAGCAGCACTTCGATCTGATCCATTCGCACGACTGGCTGGTGGCCGAAGCCGCCGAGCTGGTGGCCCGCCGCGCCCGGCGGCCGTGGCTGACCACGGTCCACGCGACCGAGTTCGGCCGCCACCAGGGCTGGGTCCACAGGCACCCGCAATCGCACATCCACGCCGCCGAGCAGGCGATGGTCGACCGCGCCGACCACGTGATCACGTGCTCGCGGTACATGCGCAGCCACGTGGCGAGCGTGTTCGGCGTGCCGGCGGCGCGGATCACCGCGATCCAGAACGGGATCGACCCCAGCGACCTGGAGCCGATCGCGCACGATCTCCCGGAGCTCCGCGCCCGCTACGCCAAGCCCGACGAGCGGCTGGTGCTGCTGGTGGGCCGGCTGGTCTACGAGAAGGGCTTTCACCTGGCCCTCGACGCGCTCGCGCCGGTGATGCGCAAGCTCGGCGCGGTGCGCTTCGTGGTGGCCGGGACCGGCACCGCCGAGGCCGAGCTCCGGCGTCAGGCCTGGCGGCTGGGGATGTCGCGCCGGGGCGTGTTCCTGGGCTGGGTCGGCGACGACATGCTGCACTCGCTCTACCGGGTGGCCGACCTGTGCATCGTGCCCTCGATCTACGAGCCGTTCGGGCTGGTGGCCCTCGAGGCGATGGCCTCGGGCTGCCTGTGCGTGGTCGCCGACACCGGCGGCCTGCGCGAGGTGGTGCCCGGCGACGGCACGGTGGGCCTGCGTTTCCCCTCCCGTGACTCCGCGGCGCTCGGCGTGATCCTGGAGCGCGTGCTCACCGACGACGGAGAGCGGGCCCAGCTGGTGGCAGAGGCCCGCGAGCATGTCCTGGGGTTCGGCTGGGGGGACGTCGCCCGGCGCACGATCGAGCTCTACTCAGCGTTGGGACGGCGTGGGCGAAACCTGATCCCGCGCTGAGCGCCGCGCGCGGGCCGCTGTCGCCGTCCTGACAGCTCGTTGTCCATCGGCTGTCCGGGGCGGCGCAAACCCTGGACCTGTGGCCATGGAGACCCGCTGGCGGGCGGAGAACACTCGGTCTCGTCCCGTTCCCCGGATCAAGGAGAGTCGATGGCCATCAAATCGCGTGGCGCGCGCCCGCGGGCCGGCCGTGAGCTGATGAGCAGGCCGTCGCAGGCGGGCGCTCCGACGGGCAGCCATGGCACCGGCGCGGGCTGGCGCGGGCGGCCGGCGAGCGCCGGCCGGTACCGGCGGTGGGGGCGATCGACTCCGCGCTCATTTCCGCGCCCCGGTTGAGGAGCGGACCGTTCCGCGCGTGCCGCGGACCGTTTCGCGCCCGATCCGAGCGTCCCCGCGGTGTGTCGGCTCGGGCCCACCCCCCGTGGCGCTGACGGCAAACCCCCCGCCAGAGCGCGGATTGGGCTCAGAACGGTCCGCTTGGCCCCCACAGGTTTGGCCGCCCGACCCGTCGGTTCCCCACCAGCCGGGGCGCAAACAAAGAGGGCCCGCGGCGCACCTGGCGCCACGGACCCTCGAGACTACCTGCACAGAAGTGCGACTGACTACATCATCCCGCTCATGTCGGGCATGCCGCCACCGCCGGCTCCACCGCCGCCATCCTTCTCAGGCACCTCGGCGACGATCGCCTCGGTGGTGAGGATGTTCTTGGCGATCGACGCGGCGTTCTGAAGCGCCGAGCGCGTGACCATGGCCGGGTCGATGATGCCTTCGGCGACCAGGTCGACGATCTCACCGGTGGCCGCGTTGAGGCCGTGGCCCTTCTTGGCCTTGCGGACGTCGTTGACGACGACCGAGCCCTCGAGCCCCGCGTTCTCGGAGATCTGACGGAGCGGCTCCTCGAGCGCGCGGTACACGATGTTCGCGCCCGTCCGCTCGTCCGGCAGCTCGATCGCGTCGATGTTGAGCGCCTTCTGGGCGACCAACAGCGCGACGCCACCGCCCGGCACGATGCCCTCCTCGAGGGCCGCGCGGGTGGCCTGCAGCGCGTCCTCGACGCGGTGCTTCTTCTCCTTCATCTCCGTCTCGGTGGCTGCGCCGACCTTGACGACCGCGACGCCGCCCGACAGCTTCGCGAGGCGCTCCTGGAGCTTCTCGCGATCGAAGTCGGAATCGGTGGTCTCGATCTCGGCCTTGATCTGGTTGATCCGGCCCTTGATCGCCTCCGGGTCACCGGAGCCGTCCACGATCGTGGTCGTGTCCTTGGTGACCACGATGCGACGCGCGCGACCGAGCTGGGACAGCTGTGTGTTCTCCAGCTTGAGACCCATCTCCTCGGTGATGACCTCGCCGCCGACGAGGATCGCGATGTCCTCGAGCATGCGCTTACGGCGATCGCCGAAGCCGGGGGCCTTGACCGCGACGCCGGTGAAGGTGCCGCGGAGCTTGTTGACCACCAGGGTCGCGAGGGACTCGCCCTCGACGTCCTCGGCGATGATCAGCAGCGGGCGACCGGACTGGATGACCTGCTCCAGCACCGGCAGGATGTCCCGCACGGAGCCGATCTTGGAGTTGGCGATCAGGACGTAGGGATCCTCCAGGACCGCTTCCATCCGCTCCTGGTCGGTGACCATGTAGGGCGAGATGTAGCCCTTGTCGAACTGCATGCCCTCGGTGAACTCGAGGTCCATGCCGAACGTCTGGCCCTCCTCGACGTTGACCACGCCGTCCTTGCCGACCTTGTCGATCGCGTCGGCGATCACGTCGCCGATCTCGTCGTCGCCCGCGGAGATGGTTGCGACGCGCGCAATCTGATCCTTGCCTGAGATCTCCTTGGACTGCGAAGCGATGTTCTTGACGACCTCGTCGACCGCGCGCTCGATGCCCTTCTTGAGCGCCAGCGGGTTCGCGCCCGCCGCGACGTTCTTCAGGCCCTGGCGAACGATCGCCTGAGCCAGCACGGTCGCGGTCGTGGTGCCGTCGCCGGCCACATCGTTGGTGGCCGTAGCCACTTCCCGGACGAGCTGAGCGCCCTGGTTCTGGAAGACGTCCTCGACCTCGATCTCACGAGCGATGGTGACACCGTCGTTGGTGATCGTCGGGGCGCCGAACTTCTTGTCAAGGACCACGTAGCGGCCGCGGGGGCCGAGGGTTACCTTGACGGCGTTTGCTACCGCGTCGACGCCCAACTCCAGCGCCTTGCGGGCATCCACGTCGTACTTCAGTTCCTTGTGTGCCATGTGATTCTGGTTCTCCTAAACAGAGTTTCGAGAGCTGCTACTGGACTTTGGCCAGCACGTCCGACTCGCGGAGGACGAGCAGTTCCTCACCGTCCACCTTGATCTCGGTGCCGCCGTACTTGCTGTAGAGGACCTCGTCGCCCTCTGAGACATCAAGCGGCGTGCGCTTGCCGGTGTCCTCATTGACCTTGCCGTCTCCGACGGCTAGGACCTTGCCCTTTTGGGGCTTCTCCTTGGCGGTATCGGGTAGGACGATCCCACTCGCGGTGGTCTCCTCCTCCTCGATGGCCCGTACGATCAGGCGATCGCCGAGGGGCTTGAGCTTCATTGAACTGACCTCCGGTTGAAGTTTGCGTACCTCTTGGGTCTGGCACTCAGAGCGTCGGAGTGCCAGGACGACTCGGACTATAGCTTGTCGCGAGAGCGATTCAAGGCAGATTTGGCACTCTCTATATAAGAGTGCCAGGGGCGTCGTCCGACGGCGGTGCCGCTAATTGCGGGCGCCGCCGAGACCGTGGATCCGGTCACGCAGCTGCTCGGGAGGCTGCTCGATGATCTGCGAGAAACGGACCACCGTCACGGTGTCGTCCATCGAGACCTTGCGACCGTAGATCTGCTCGAGGAAGTGGACCATCTCGTCGACGCGGCGGAACTCCGGGTTGTCGTGCTCGATCTCCCGCGGTGACAGATCCCGGACGCGCTTGACCTCGACCTGATCGATGACCGCATGGAAGATTCTCTCCCGGGGGGAGTGCTGATAGCCGATCGTCACCAGCACGCACTCGTTCTTGCGGTACTTATGCGATTTGTCGCCGAGCCGGATCGTGGCGGTCTTGCGCCCGCGACGGAGCTGGTCGCCGAACACCGAGGAGTAGAAGTTGAGGACGCGCACTGACGCCGCCAGCCTACCGGTCCGATGCGGATCGCGACAGCGCGCGCTCCACGATCTCCCGCTCACCGGGATATGTGAGCTCCCGGGCCGCCTGCTGCAGCGGCATCCAGCGAGCCTCCTCGATCTCATGATCGTGGTCGGCGAGATCCCCCGAGCGATACCGGAACAGGAAGAACGTGACGACCTTGGAGATCGATCGCCCCCGGCGCTCGTAGCGGTATCTGACATCTCCCAGCGGCTCGATCAGCTCGCCGGTGACGCCGGTCTCCTCGGCGACCTCGCGCTGGGCGGCCTGCTCGGGGGTTTCGTCGCCGTCGGGGTGGCCCTTGGGGAGCCCGAGCACGCGGCTGCCGTCGGCGGCGCGCTTGACCGGAACGATCACGATCACGCGGTCGCCGTCGACGACGACCCCACCGGCGGAGAACTCGAGGAATCCCCGCCGCGATTCCCCGGGGTCAGTAGACATAGCCTTCCAGCGCGCCCGGGTCGTGGACGGTCAGCTTGCCGCGGCCCTGGGTGATGATCCCGGCCCGCTCGAGCACGGCCAGGAATCGGCTGGCCGACTCCCGCGAGGACCCGGCCAGCTGCGCGAGATCGGTCTGGGTGGCGGTGATCAGGATATCGCCCGGGTGCGCCCCCTCGGAGCGAGCCGACGCCACCAGCTCGGCCAGCACGGACGCCACGCGGCTCTGAACGGTCTGAAACGACTGGCGGGTCAACCGCTCGTTGGTCTCACGCAGGCGACGGCTGAGAGCGGCGAGCAGCTTGACCGCGATATCGGGATGCTCGCGCAGCAGCCGGCGCATGTCGCCGCCCAGGATCGCCACCGCCTCGGTCTCCTCGAGCGTCTCAACGGTGGCCGAGCGACGCTCGTCGTCGAAGATCGCCAGCTCGCCGAAGATGTCACCCGGACCCAAGGTCGCGAGCGTGATAGTGCGTCCGTCGGTGTGCTCGCGCACGGCCCGCACGTGCCCGAGGCGAACGATGTAACACGTGTCGCTCGCGTCCCCTTCGTGGAACACAGCGGCGCCGGCCTCGAACCGGCGTGGCACGGCGACCGCCGCCACGCGCGCCAGCTCTTCTTCGGCCAGCGTCGAGAACACCGGTACCTGGTGCAGGAGGGCAATCGTCTCCTCGCTCGTCGCCACCATCGTGCAGGGATATCACACGATTGGGGCGGTCGACTCAGTCGCCGCCGACGCGTCCCCGCAGCTCAGATCAGATCGAGGGCGTGCTCGCGCCGGCGCCGGCGGACTCCCATCGCCACCCACGCCAGCAGGGCGGCCACCAGGCCGAGCGGGAGCAGGACCGCCAGGGCGATCAGAGCCACTCCGGCCGCGACCACCAGCACCCGCCCGGCCTCGTGGGCGGCCTTGCCGATCGTGAACGATCCACCGTCCGAGGCCGGATGCCCGGGAGCCAGCGAGGCGTTGATGGCCAGCGTGATCTGGGTGAAGTCGACCTTGTGGTGCAGCGAATTCAACGTCGCCAGGTCGCTGGAGATCGAGGCTTCGGCGTCCCGGATCTGGGCCTGCAGGCTGCTCACCTCGGTCGCCGTCGTAGCGGCCGCCAAGCGCCGGAGCAGTGACGTTCGCAGCGCTCGCGCGTCGGCGAGTCGGCGGCCGGCGCCGCCCAGCTCCCCGGTGACGTCCTGGCTGGCATCGGTCCGCGACGCCACAGCGGCCCCGCGCAGCTGCGAGAGCGCCGCCATCGTCGGCTGCAGGTTGGCGCTCGGAACGCTCAGCTGAAACTGCGCGTAGCCGCTGCTGCTGTTGTCCGCGGTGACGGTCGAGTTCTGAACGACACCGTGCTGGGCGCTGATGACGTTGAACACCTGCTGGGCGACATCATCGACGCGGTCGGGACGGGTGGACAGGCTCAGCTGGGCCGATTGCACGACCTGGCGGCCGCTGGTGGGGGGCGTCGGACCGGTCTCACCGGAGCTCGCCGGAGCCTTGGCCGAGGGCGGCGCCGACCGCTGCGCGCTCGACGAGGCCGCTGCGCTGGTGGTCGACCGAGCCGAATCTGGCACGAGCGTCGGAGCAGCGCTCGACGCCGAGCTCGAGGCACCGGCCGCGGCCGTGCCGGGACTCGACGAAGACACGCCTCCCGGCGAGCCCGCAGACAGCACGATCGCGACGGCCACCCCGGCGGCCAGCCCCACGGCCGCGCCGGGCGCATACAGCCACTTCCGGCGCCGTGGCCGGACGCCGGAGGCACCCGGAGCGGCGAACCGGCTCGCCACGCGACGATCGAGCTTGGCCGAGAACGCCGGCGAAGGCACCGGTCGCTGGCCCGCCAGGATCAGCGTCAGCTCGGCCAGCTCGGCGTCCGCGGGCTCGACGGCCTCGCCGGCCAGCGTCGCGTCGACCACAGCCAGGACGCGCTCGGCGTCACGGTCGGGGTCGCGTTCGGGGTGGAGATCGTCAGAGCGATGCATCGCAGGCCTTCCTCAGCTTTTCCATGGTCCGGTAGAGCAGCGTGCCGGCCGCCGTTTCGCTGACGCCGAGCACGCGGGCGATCTCGCCGTTGCGCAGTCCGGCGTGAAACTTGAGCGCGATGATCTCTCGCTCCCGGGCGGGCAGCCGCGCCAGCGCCGCCTTGACCGCGGTGCGCCGCAGCGCGACCTCGGCCCCATCTTCGGTGGGCTGGGCTTGGGCGTCCTCCGGGTCGCCGGCCAGCGTGGCCAGCCGCTGGCGCCGGCGTAGCTCGTCCAGCGCGGCGTTGCGAGCGATCCCGAACAGCCACGCTCGCTCCTCGCCGCGGCGCCGGTCAAATGTCATCCTCCGCCGGTACGCACGTTCGAACGCCAGCGCGGTCACGTCCTCGGCGGCGGCGCGGTCGCCGAGGAGCGTCGTCACGTAGGCGAAGACGTCGTCCCGACTGGAGCGGTAGAGCGCCTCAAAGCGTTCCCACGCCGACTGGGACGGGGGTGAGCCGGGAAGGGTCCGCGTCTCCGTCATGCCCTCACTACGAAGCTACACCGGATTCGTCACGACATCGATATGGTGAACCGTGTGCGGGCCGCGGTGACGAGAACGGTTTTGACGGTCGCAGTGGCGATAGCGGCCGTCGCAGCGACGCCGGCAGCACTCGCCCGGGCGGCGGCCTCCAGTCCCCCCAAAGCCATCGCCAATCCCACCAAGGCCCAGATCCAGAGCGCGATCAAGCGCGCCGAGAGCTCGAAGTTGCTCTGGGCCACCATCAACATCTGCAACTCCAGGCGCTTTCCCCACACGCTCGGGGTCCGGGGCCAGATCCCGTCGCTCGGCTTTGCCGCCTGGATGTCGCTCCAAATCCAGGTCAACTTCTACTCCAAGGCCAACCACCGCTTCGAGCCGAGCCCCAACGCGAACGCGACCAAGCTGGTCCGGCTCGGACGAGCCGCGACGCAATTGGAGCAGGGCGGCCAGTCGTTCTTCCCGTTCCCGCCCCACAGCGGTCTGCTCAACGCGACGATCGAGTTTCGCTGGCGACGGTCCGGCAAGCTGTTGGGCGAGACCACCAGGCGGACCACCGCGGGGCACCCGAGCGCCGATTTCGGCAGCCCGCCGCACTACAGCGCCAAGCAGTGCCTGATCCCCTGAGCGACTCGGTTATGCGGTGGCCGGAGCTGGCCCCGGCGGCGGGCTCAGGCCGGCGAACAGGCGCGGATCATTGCTGATCACCCCGGTGACGCCGATCGCCTCCAGCGCCCGCATCCGCGCCAGCTCATCCACGGTCCAGACGTAGAGCTCGCCTCCCGCCCGGGCGATCGCGTGCACCAGCCGCGGGGTGACCAGCCGCCAGTGCGCCATCAGCGCGTTGCACTCCCCCGCCCGGATGGCGCGCTCGGCGCGGTAGGGAATCACCTCCCGCAGGCCCAGCACCAGCGCCGAGGCCGGCACCCACATCAACCGGTTGCGAAACGGATCCTGACGCAGCTTGGGCACCGACCACCCGAGGCGGACGGCCGGTGCGGCGCGGCGGATCAGCGCCAGGCTCTCGCGATACTGACTGGAGATCAGCGCCCGCTCCAGCAGGCCGTGATCCCGTAGCGCCTGCACGACCTCAAGCTCGTAGCCGGGCAACTTCAGATCGACGTTCAGCTCGATTCCGGCGAATCGCTGGGAGGCCAGGTGGGCGAGCCCCTCCAGCAGCGTGAAGGGAGCCCCCGAGGCGTGCCGGTAGTCATGAGCCAGCACGAGACGGTTACCCTCGGCCGGGGTGGATCGGCGGCCTGACCCGGCGGCGGCTGGATCATGCGGCTGCTCCGGCAGCACGTCGAACTCGATCATGTCCACGCCGGCCGCCAGCGCCGCGTCGAAGCTGAGGGGCGTGTTGCCGGGGACGATCAGGTCGGCGCCCTTGTGCCCGACCCGCTTGAGTCCCGATGATCGGGAGGGGGCTACCGCTGGCAACCCGGACACCAGAACGTGATGCGGTTGTCCTCGCCCTGGCCGCGGGCCAAGATCCTCGCGCCACAGCGCGAGCAGGGACGGCCACGGCGGCGGTAGACCTGCACCCCGGCGTCCTGATGGCCGGTCCGGGCCGACTCGAGCATCCGCGGACGCACCGCCTCGATCAGCGAGACGGCTTGCGCGTCGGTGATCTCCGACACCGGCCGCCACGGGTCGATGCCGGCCTCCCAGCATCCCTCGGACTTCCACAGGTTGCCGATGCCGGCGACGTTTCGCTGGTCCAGCAGGGCGTCGCCGATCCCGCGCGTGTGATCGTCACTGCGCAGGCGAGCCAGGTACCGGTCGAACTGAAACTGCGGCGCCAGGACGTCCGGTCCGAGGCCGGCGAGGCGCTGATCGAACCGCGTCCGGCTCTCGGTCAGGAGCTCCAGCACGGGCCCGTCGAACTGAACCACCTGGTGGCCGGCGCGCTGCAGGATCAGCCAGGCACGGTGCGGTGAGCGCCGATAGCGGCGACCGGGGGGATACACCCCCCAGGAGCCGGTCATCCGCAGGTGCGAGTGCACCGTCAGATCTCCGTCGAAGCGCAGGAACAGGTGCTTGCCGTGGGTGCGCACCTCGGTCACCGCGCGGCCCTCCAGTCGCCGCGGCCAGCCGTCCATGGCGTGACGCGGGTGCGGCGTCACGATCTCGTCGGGCACGTGGCCCTCGAGCACGGGGCGCATGCGCTGCGCGGCGTAGGCGATCGTGTCTCCTTCGGGCATCGGGCGACCCGGCCCTCCTCAGGCGCTGAGCGTCAGCCGCCGGGGTCCCTCCTGGAATCCCAGCTCGGTCAGCACCGGCGCCAGCACCGAGCTCATCGCCGGCTCACCGTCAACCTTCTCGAGCGCGAGCCGCTTGATCTGGCCGCTGCGAACCCGAGCCACCAGCGCCGCGAGGGCAGGCTGCACGCGCCCATCCCGTGCGTCGCCGGTCAGCGTCTGCAGCGCGCGTCCGCCACGCTCGAGATAGATGATGGGTTCGCCGGCGACCAGCACCACGTAGGCCCCGGCGGTGCGGGCCGGACGCCGTCCGCTCGCCTCGCGCGGCTTGGGCCATGGCAGCGCTGCGCCGTACGGCTGAGCTGGGTCAAGCGCCGCCAGCACCAACGGCGGCGCGTCGTCGTTGCCACCGCGCGCGCGGAGCCGCTCGACGGCCCCCGGGAGGGCGAACTGGGCGCCCCCCAGGCCCTCCAAGAAGTATCCGCGGCGCGCGATGCCGAGCGTCTCGAGCTGCGAGAGCTCGGAGTAGATCGCCGAGAAACCACCCGGGATGCCCTCGGCCAGCACCTGCTCGCGGGTCACGATCCCGTAGCGCTCCAGCAGCAGCTCGCCGAGCGCGCGGCGGCTCGCCGCCGGGTCGGTCCGCCCGCGCAGGAGGGGCTCGGTCAGCGACCAGCGGCCCTGGACTCGATCTCGCCCACCCGCGGCGCCCCGCCGGCGGGCGGCGCCGAACCGGCTGGAGCGCCGCGGGGTGCCCCCCGTGCGCTCACGCTGGGCCCGGGCCAGCGTCAGGCGGGGGGCCCGCAGCGGCGCGAACGCGTCGTTGGTCGCCACGCCGGCCCAGGCCAGGTCCCACAGGGCCTCCTGGAGCGCTTCCGGCGCCAGCGCCACGTCGGCGATCAGATCGGTGAAGAAGCACGCGCCGGCGGACAACCGTTCCCGCACCGCATCGTGGGCGGGCGTGGCCGGCAGCTCGCCGCGGTATGGCGGCGGACCCAGCAACGTCAGGTCCTCCCGGAAGTAGAGCGCCACCTTGCCCGAGTTCCGACCCAGCGCGCCGGCGCCGATCCACACCAGCTCGCCGCTGGCGCACAGCTGATCCATCCACGAGGGCGAATACGCGCCGACGCGGCGCGGCAGCACGTCGCGCTCCCATACCGCGGCCGGGAGCGGCAGACCCTGCAGCGGGATCAGTGTCTCGCGCAGGCGGTCGATCCCGGCGCCGGACGGCTGGTGGCGGTCGACGCCCTGCCAGGCGGGGAGGAAGCGGGCCAGCTCGCGCTGCTCGGCCGGCTCGATCTCCTTGCGCAGCACCGCCAGGGAGGCCCGGCGCAGCCGCCGCAGCACCTCCGTGTCGCACCATTCGCGCTCGCTGCCGCCGGGGCGAAGCTCGCCGCGGACGATCGCACCGTCACGTTCGAGCTCACGCAGCGCAGCCGACGCATCGATGCCGTAGCGCTGCTTGACCTCCTCCGTGGTGAACGGACCATGGGTGGCGGCGTAGCGCCTGACCAAGCGCGACAGTGCGTCGGGCACGTCGGCGAGGAAGGCCGCCGGGAGCCCGCCCGGGGGCGCCGCTCCCAGCGCGTCGCGGTACAGCCCGGCGTCGGCGGCGTCGATCCAGCGCTCCTCGCCGTGCAGACGGATCCTGGCCGCCCGGCGCTCGGCCGCCAGGTCGGCCAGCATCGAGCCGGCGTCAAGGCCGGCCAGCACCCGATCCTGGGCTTCGGAACGCGAAAGGTCGCCGACGCGACGCAGCACGTCCAGCAAGCCCTCACGGTTGGCCGCACGGGTGTTCTCCGAGCGGCACTGCAGGTCCGCCTCCACGTGCGCCAGCGCGCCGGGGTCGATCAGATCGCGCAGCTCGTCCTGTCCCAGCAGCTCGCGCAGCAGGTCACGATCCAGCGACAGCGCAGCGGCCCGTCGCTCGGCGTTGGGCGTGTCCCCCTCGTACATGTAGGTGGCCACGTAGTCGAACAGCAGCGAGGAGGCGAACGGCGAGGCGGTCGAGGTCTCCACCTCGACCAGCGTCAGCTCGCGGCGATGAAGCTTGGTCAGCAGCGCCACCAGGCCGGGGACGTCGAGCACGTCGCGCAGGCACTCGCGGTAGGTCTCGAGCACGACGGGAAACTCGCCGTACTTCTTGGCCACCTCGAGCAGCGACTGGGACTTCAGACGCTGCTGCCACAGCGGCGTGCGCTTGCCGGGACGCGCGCGCGGGATCAGCAGGGCCCGGCCGGCGTTCTCCCGGAACCGGGCGCCGAACAACGCCGAGGATCCGAGTTCGGCGACGACCAGATCTTCGATCTCGTCGGGCTCCAGCATCACCAACTCGGCGCCGGGAGGTTCCTCGGCGTCGGGGAGGTGGACGATGATCCCGTCGTCGGAGTAGATCGCGTCTGACTCCAGACCGAACTGATCGCGGATCCGCGCGCTCAGCGCCAGCGACCAGGCGGCGTGGACGCGGCCGCCATAGGGGCTGAGCACACACAGCCGCCAGTCGCCGATCTCGTCGCGGAAGCGCTCGACCACGATCGTCTGGTCCGACGGGATCACCCGCGTCGCCTGCTGCTGCTCGGCGAGGAATTCGATCAGGTTCTTGGCGGCCCGGCGATCGAGGTCGTACTCGGCCTCCAGCGCCTCGGGCGGCTGGTCGACCGCCCAGCGCGCGAACGCCCCGATCGCCTCGCCGAGCTCACGCGGACGACCGATCGTGTCCCCCTTCCAGAACGGCACCGCCCCCGGCAGGCCGGGGGCGGGCGTGACGATCACCCGGTCACGGCCGATCTCCTCGATCCGCCACGTGGTCGCCCCGAGCAGGAACGTCTGCCCGGGCCGGGCCTCGTAGACCATCTCCTCGTCGAGCTCGCCGACGCGGCGGCCGTCGGGCAGGGTCACCGCGAACAGGCCCCGATCGGGGATCGTGCCGGCGTTGGTGACGGCCAGCTGGCGCGCGCCGGGCCGAGCGCGGATCGTCCCCGCCACGCGGTCCCACACGATCCGGGGCCGGAGCTCGGAGAACTCCGACGACGGATAGCGGCCGTCGAGCATGTCGAGCACGTTCTCCAGTTGGACCCGGCTCAGCTCGGAGTACGAATACGTTCGCGTCACCAGCGTGAACAGGTCATCGACGGAAACCGTCCCGCTCACCCGCCCTGCGTCCACCTGGTCATCGGGCGCCGCGGCGGCAATCGCCACGATCTGCTGGGCGAGGACGTCAAGCGCGTTGCGGGGGACGACGGTCGTCTCGATCGCCGCCTCGCGCATCCGCCGCGCCACCACCGCGCACTCCAGCAGGTCGGCGCGGAACTTGGGAAAGATCCGCCCCCGGCTGATGTCGCCGACTGAATGTCCGGCTCGGCCGATCCGCTGCAGCCCGCGCGCGACCGATTTCGGCGACTCCACCTGGATCACCAGGTCGACGGCGCCCATGTCGATCCCGAGCTCGAGGCTGGAGGTCGCCACCAGGCACGGCAGCTCACCGCACTTGAGCATCTCCTCGACCACGGTCCGTTCCTCGCGCGCCAGCGAGCCGTGGTGGGAGCGGGCCAGCTCCTCGCCGGCGAGGTCGTTGAGGCGGATGGCCAGGCGCTCGGCGCCGCGGCGGTTGTTGACGAACACGATCGTCGACTTGTGGGCCCGGATCAGCTCGAGCAGCTCTGGGTAGATGGCGGGCCAGATCGAGCGGCGGGTCGCCTCGCCCCCCTGTAGAGGATCCAGCTCCGGGAGTCCAGCCGATTCCCCAGGTTCGACCATCGACTCGACCGGAACGTGGATCTTGAGGTCGAGCTCCTTGCGCACGCCGGTGTCGACGACGCGGCAGGTCCGGCGGGGACCGACCATGAAGCGCCCCACCTCCTCGAGCGGATTCTGGGTGGCCGACAGGCCGATCCGCTGGACGTCCCGCCCGGCGGCCTGCGCCAGTCGTTCCAGCGTGAGCGCGAGGTGCGAGCCGCGCTTGGTCGAGGCGACGGCGTGGATCTCGTCGACGATGCACCAGCGCGCACCCTCGAACAGCGTCTGGGCGCGACCGGTCAGCATCAGGTACAGCGACTCGGGCGTGGTGATCAGGATGTCGGGCGCCTCACGGAGCATCTGCTGGCGCTCACGCTGGGGCGTGTCGCCGGTTCGCACGGCGACCTTGAGGTCGGCGCCGATCCCGCGCAGGGGTGTGCGCAGGTTGCGGTCGATGTCGTAGGACAGCGCCTTCAGCGGCGATACGTAGACCAGGCCGATCCGGCGCTGCTTGGGATCCTCCGGCGGGGTCTCCTGCGCCAGGCGGTCGATCGCGTACAGAAACGCGGCGAGCGTCTTACCCGATCCGGTCGGGGCCGAGATCAGGACGTGGTCACCTGAGGCGATCGCCGGCCAGGCCTGGGTTTGGGCCGCTGTCGGCGCGGCGAACGCACCCGCGAACCAGTCACGCGTACGGGGGCTGAAGGCATCGCGCGACATCTCCAGATCAGGCTAGTGCACGGTGCCGGCGCTCTAGCGTGTGAGGGCCTCAGGGTCCATGAAGGCGACCGCAACGCTCAGCCCGCCGCTCGCCGACAGCGTCGCGATCCGCCGGCCCGGCTGGACCGCCGGGCGGATCGGGCCCAGCTGCGGGCCCAGGCGCTGCGTCAGCGCCGCCAGGTCCGAGACGACGACCACCAGCCCCCAGAAACGTGCACCGCCGGTCTGCCCCGGGACCTCGACGACCTCCATGATCGCCGGGCCGAGGCGACGAAAGCCCTGGCGAAATCCGCCCGCGTCGCGGACGCGCCGCAGCGCCATGCCCGCCGGCTCCAGCGATCGCGCGGTGCGGTCGAAGTCCCCGGTGGTGATAACGACGTGATCGATGCCGGTGGCGCCGTTGGGGTGCGGCGCGGACGGCGGCGGCTCGTCCGCAGTGGCCGAGGTGGTCAGGCCGTCGACATCGACCCCCTCCGATACGTGGCGCAGCGTCCAGCCGACGATCCCCTGGCCGTCGGCGCCCAGCTGAACTCCGACCCCGCCCAGCGCCAGGCGGCCGTCACCGGAAACCGAGAACCCGAGCGCCTCCCAGCGCTCGGGCCGATCGGCGATGCTCAGGCCGGCCAGCGCGGGGCGCAGATCCGGGGACATGCGGCGGCGCCCGCCTCAGCCCACCAGCAATACGACCTTGCCCCCGAGGTGGCCGGCCTCGCCGAGCGCGTGGGCGGCGGCGATCTCCTGCAGCGGAAACGTCCCGGCCACCGGGAGCGAGAAGCGTCCGGACTCGATCAGCGGCCCGATCTGCTGGAGAGCGTGGAAGGCACGCTCGGTGCCCGGGCCACCGCTGAACGGCACCCCGGCCTCCTGAGCGCCCGTGTAATCGACGATCGTGAGCACGCGGTCGGCGCCGCCGGCCAGCTGCACCAGCTCCCGCAACACACCGCCGCCGCCGGCGTCCAGAGCCGCATCGACCCCGTCTGGCGCGAGCTCCCGCACCCGTTCGGTCAGGCCATCACCGTAGGTCGTAGGTTCCGCGCCGAGCCGGCGCAGCAGGTCATGCTGGCCGGCGCTGGCCGTTCCGATCACCCGCGCGCCGCGTCCGCGCGCGAGCTGCACGGCGGCTTGGCCGACGGCGCCCGACGCGCCGTTGATGAGCACGGTCTCGCCGTCGCCGACGCGGAGCTGATCGAGCGCACGCACCGCCGTCTCCACCGCGACGGTGAGAGCGGCGGCCCCGGCGAAGTCCAAGCCGGCGGGGATCGGCGCATACGCTTCGAGCAGCGCCAGCTCGGCGGCTCCACCGCCGCCCGCGGCGGATCCGAACACCTCGTCTCCCGGCGCGGCGTCGGTGACCCCCTCGCCGACCTCATCCACGACCCCGGACACCTCCCGACCGGTGGTCTGGGGCAGCTCGCCCCCCATCGCGCCGCTGCGCACCTTCCAGTCGATCGGGTTCACGCCGACGCCGCGAACGGCGACCCTGATCTGCCCGGGCGCGGGGTGGGGGTCCGGGAGCTCGACCAGCTCGAGCACGTCGGGACCGCCGAACTGACTGAACTGGACTGCTCGCATGCTCTGGCTCCGTGGTCGGGGTCTGGCTTTGAAACGTTACGCACCGGGGCCGCTCGGCTCCCCGACCTCGGCCGACCCGGCTCTTCGCCCTCAACCCTGGGCCAGCTCCCGCGCGCGGGCGAAGACCGCATCCATCATCGGCTCGGTCAGCCTGCCGGTGAAGGTGTTCTGCTGACTCGGGTGGTAGCAGCCCAGCAGCGTCCACCGCCCGATCTCGGTCTCGGCGCCGTGGCCGAAGCGTGGGCGCGGGCGCGGTAGGACATGCGCGTCGTGGTGCGACAGGGCCCGCAGCGCCGCGTCCCAGGCGAAGCCGCCGAGGCACACGATCACGCGCGCGCGGGCGAGATAGCTCAGCTCGCGAACGAAATAGGGCAGGCACGTGTCGCGCTCGGCCGGGGTGGGCCGGTTGGCCGGCGGGGCGCAGCGAACCGCGGCGGTGACCCAGCAGCCGGTCAGCCGCAGCCCGTCCCCCCGCGCACGGGAGATCGGCTGGTTGGCGAACCCGGCCCGCCATAGAGCTGCGAACAGCCAGTCGCCGGAGCGGTCCCCGGTGAATATGCGACCGGTTCGATTGCCGCCGTGAGCCGCGGGCGCCAGTCCGAGCACGATCACGCCGGCGTTCGCATCCCCCATCCCCGGCAGTGGCCGCCCCCAGTACTCCTCGGTCGCGTAGGCAGCCCGCTTGGCCTGCGCCACCTGCTCGCGCCAGGCCACCAGCCGGGGGCAGCGACGGCAGGAGATGATCTCGCCCTCGAGCGCCTCGAGCTTCTCGAGCGCCTCGGGCGTCTCGACCGCGTCGTTCCCGCCGGGAGCGCCGGTCACGTGCCGGCCGGCGGCAGCAGCCCCAGGATCAGACGATCGATCACCGGAGCCAGATCGAGCACGTCCGCGGGCACGCCGAGGCGAACCTGGCGCGAGACCAGCTCGGTGATCGCGCCGATGACCGCAAATGTGTCAAGCGGAGAGCGAAATCGTCCGATCAGCCCGCGCCGGGCGGCGGCGGCGTTCTCGGCGTCGAGCACGGCCGCGAACGCCTGCATGATCTGGTCGCGGCGCTGCGCCGCCCGGGGACCGGCGCCGATGATCTCAACCAGCAGCGTCTGGGCGAACTCGGGATGTTCGGAGAGCGCGGCGAGAAAGGCTCGGGTCCCGGCCTTCATCCGTTGCTCGGCGTCGCTGGGAGCGTTGCGGGCGGCCTGGGCCATGGCGTCCTGGACGATCTGGGTGGCGAGGTCGAACAGCGCCAGCATGCACTCCTCCTTGTTGGCGAAGTGCTCGTAGAAGGTCGCCTTCGACATCGCGGCCCGGCGGCTGATCGACTCCGAGCTCGAGCCGGCGTAACCGCGCTGGGCGAACTCGAGCGCGGCGGCCCGCAGCAGGCGCTCACGCTGGATGGGCAGGCGCACCTCGGGCGGCGGCGCGTGGCGCCCCCTCGCCGCGGGCGGGGCGGGCAGCTCGGACGCGTCCTCAACCATCTCAGATCTTCAGCGCGCGCCCGTAATGGCGCTCGTAATACTCGCGGTAGCCGCCTGACCGAATCGGCTCCCACCACCAAGCGTTGTCGCGATACCACTCTACGGTCAGGGCGATCCCATCGTCGAAGCGCGTGGCCGCCTGCCAGCCCAGGCCCTCGAGCTTCTCGGCGGAGAGCGAATAGCGGCGATCGTGGCCGGGGCGGTCGGTCACGTACTCGATCAGCGACTCATCGGCACCGGTGAGCTCCAGGATCCGCATGACCACCTCGATGTTCTCGCACTCGTCGGGGCCGCCGCAGTTGTAGACCTCGCCGGGGCGGCCGTGGGCGAGCACGTGTCCGATCCCGCGTCCGAAGTCCTCCACGAACAGCCAGTTGCGCACATTGCGTCCGTCGCCGTAGACCGGCAGACGGTCACGGGACATTGCATTGAGGATCATCAGCGGGATCAGCTTCTCGGGGTACTGCCTGGGCCCATAGTTGTTGGAGCCACGGCACACCAGCGTCTCGAGCCCGTAGGTGTGAAAGTAGCTCGAGACGAGCAGGTCGGCGCCGGTCTTGGTGGCGCTGTAGGGGCTCGACGGCGCCAGCGGCGAGGACTCGGTGAACGAGCCGGTCGCGATCGAGCCGTAGACCTCGTCGGTGGAGACCTGCACGTAGCGCAGGCCCCGCTCGCGCGCGGCCTCCAGGAGCACGTGCGTGCCCTGTCCGTTGGTCACGCTGAACGCGAACGGATCGGCGATCGAGCGGTCCACGTGCGTCTCGGCCGCGAAGTTGACGATCGCCTCGGGCGGGTGGGCGTCGAGCGCCTGCGCGACGGCGGCCGGATCCTCGATCGCGCCATGAACGAACCGGATCTCGGTCTCGACTTCGCGCAGGTTCTCCATCCTGCCCGCGTAGGTGAGCTTGTCGAGCACCGTAACCTCATCGCCGTGCTCGCGCACGCGCAGAGCCACGAACGTCGAGCCGATGAACCCGGCGCCACCGCAGACCAGGAGCCTCATCGCGCCGCCGTGTCGGGCGCGGCCACCGCGGCCGTCGCAGTCAGGTAATCGGCCAGGCCGTCGCCCCAATCCGGCAGCGCTGGAGCGTCGATTCCGCGCTCGCTGCGCAGCACGCTGTAGGCGGGCCGCGGAGCCGGCCGCGGGAACTCCGCCGTCGAGACGGGCGTCACCTCGCAGTCGGCGCCGGCTCGGGCGACGATCTCCCGGGCGAACTCAAACCACGAGCACTGGCCGCCGCCGGCCACGTGCAGCAGCCCGGGCGGCGCCAACTCCGCGCGCTCGGCCAGCTCGAGCAGCGCCACCGCCAAGTGTCCGGTGAAGGTCGGGCAGCCGATCTGGTCGTCAACCACGGTCAGCTTGTCGCGCTCGCCGGCCAGCTTCAGGATGGTCCGCGGGAAGCACCGCCCGCCGGCCCCGTACAACCAGGCGGAGCGGACGATCGTATGGCGGCCCGGGGCGTTCCGAGCGACCGCGAGCTCCCCCTCGAGCTTGGACTGCCCGTAGGCCGACTGCGGTCCCACCGGGTCGGACTCCAGGTACGGATCGCGCTTGGTGCCGTCGAAGACGTAATCACTGGAGATGTGGATCGTCCAGGCCCCGGCCTGTGCGGCCGCCCGCGCGACGTTGCCCGCCCCCACCCCGTTTACCTCCACCGCCCGCTCGACGCCGGCCTCAGCGCCGTCGACGTCAGTCCAGGCGGCGCAGTTGACCACCACCTCCGGGGCCGAGGCAGTGATCGAGGCCTCGGCCTCCGCGGCGTCGGCGATGTCGAGCTGCTCGCGCCCGAGCGCGAGTGGCGTGTGCCCGGCCCGCGCTGCCGCGGCTGCGAGGTCCTGACCGAGCATCCCGGCCGCGCCTGTGATCAAGATGCGCATCGCGCGTGAAGGGTAGAGGACTGTGGGTTCGCGGTTATGCTCGCGTTGGTTTGCGCCTGGAGTGTGCTTGCGCACCGGCATGGGGGGTTACATTGCGCGGTATCGGCGCACGGATTCGTTTCCTGACCGTCCGGCAATCGGCGGCTCTGGCGGTCGCGGCTCTTGCGATCGAAACCGTCCTGTCCGGAATCGCCGGGGATGGTCCGGGTCGCCAGGCTCTGTTCGGCCGGCCGATCCCATCCGTTCTGCCGCCCGGCACGCACATCGTCGCGGTGCTGGTGGGACTGGCGCTGCTGACGCTCGCACCCCGGCTGTGGCGCGGCACTCGCACCGCGGTTTCGCTGACCATCGCGGGCCTGTGCGCGCTGGTGGTCCTGGACTTCCTCCGGGGACACCACGGCGAGGCTGGCATCGAGCTGAGCCTCACGGTTCTGCTGGCACTGGGACGAAGCGCCTTCCCGCTCGGTTGCCGCAACCGGCCCCGGATGGCGGTGGTGTGCGCCGCGGTGGGGGCGTGGGGACTGACCTACTGCGCGCTGCGGATCGCCCCGCTGACCGCCCGGCACGTGATCGACCGGGTCCTGCACCACTCCGTCGCGCGCACCTTGCATCTCTCGACCGCGCAGCCCCGGCTCGATGCCCACTGGGTATCGCTGATCGACGTGCTGATCTTCTGCGCCGCAGTGATCTCGGTGTTGGCGCTGAGATCGCTGCTGCGCCCGGCGGTGGCCGTCAACCATCACGTGGAGCACGAGTACCGCGCCGCGCGTCAGATCGTCGACCGCTACGGAGAGGACTCGCTGTCGCCGTTCCTCCTCCGGCCGGACAAGGCGCTGCAGTTCGCGGCCGGCGGCGTGCTGTCCTACCGCGTGATCCGGGGGACGGCGATCGTCTCCGCCGACCCGGTCGCCCCGCCGGGCGCGGCGCCCGAGGTCCTGGCCAGCTTCATGGAGCTCGCCGCCCGGCGCGGCTGGCAGGTGGCGCTGTGGGGCGCCTCCGCACAGCATCTGGAGAGCTACCGCCGGCTCGGCCTGCGCGCGATGTGCGTCGGCGAGGAGGCGTTCGTGGACCCGCGCCGCTTCTCGCTGGAGGGACGGCCGGTCCGCAAGCTGCGCCAGTCGGTGCACCGCATCGAACGTCGCGGTTGGCAGGTCAGCGTGTGCGAGGGCCGAGAGATCGGAGCCGAGCTGGAGTCCGAGATGGATGCGCTGGAGGCGAGTTGGAGGGGCCGTCAGCGCCGGCTGCACGGCTTTGCCATGGGGATGGGGCCGTTCGACGCCGAGATGAGGCCCGACGACCTGTTCGTGCTGGCCCGCTCCCCGGCTGGCCGGCTCGGCGCGACGATGCGCTTCAGCGCCCACTGCGGCAGGCTCTCGCTCGACACCATGCGCCGGATCGGCGAGACGCCGAACGGGCTCAATGAGGCCATGGTCTGTCGCGCGCTGGAGGTGGCGCGACGGCGAGGCGTGCCGGAGGTCAGCCTCAACTACGCCGGCCTCGCCCACGTGGTCCGTGCCGAGCCGAGCCGCAACCGGCTCGCGCGTTTCGCCACGCACCTGGTGATGGCGCCGCTTCACCGCCGCTTCCAGATGGATCGACTGGTGCGTTTCAACGAGAAGTTCTTCCCGGAGTGGCGCCCGCGCTACCTGGTGTACGAATCGCGCGGCGCCCTGCCCCGGACGGTGACGCGAGTGCTGCAGGTGGAGGGTTACCTACCGGAGCGGCGCCCGCTCCGGCGTCCCCGCGGCCTGCGGCCGCTGCCCCAGGCCCTGCCGGGCTCGCCGTACGTCAAGGGCGCGGGATAGCGGGTCCCACCGAGCGTCTCGGTGGGGCCCACTGACCCAGAGCGCAATGAGGCGGCTCCGCGTCCGCCGCCTTCTGGTGGCCAACGTCACGCTGGTGCTAGCGGGGATCGGGCTGCTGGGCGCCTACAACTACTGGCAGTCCTACTACGAGCATCGCGGCTTCGCCGCCGTCGCCATCCTCCCGCACGCGCACCGGGGCCGGCGGCTGACGGTCAGGTTCTACTCGGCGGCGCTGCACCGCGAGGCCAATTACTACGTCGAGCTGCCGCCCGGTTACGACCCCGCCCGGCAGCGCTATCCCGTCTACTACCTGCTGCACGGGAGCCCCGGCCGCCCGCAGGTGTACTACGGCATCGCGAGCATGCCCGCGCGCCTGGACAACCTGATCAGCCTGCACCAGGCCCGCCCGATGATCCTGGTGTTTCCCGACGGGCGGATCCACGGCAGCACCTACTCCGATTCCGAGTGGGCCAACACCCCGGCGGGCAAGTTCGAGAGCTACGTGCTGGAGGTGGTCCATAACGTGGACCGGCGCTTCGCCACGCTGGCCAACCGCGAGGAGCGGGTGATCGGCGGGTTCTCGGCCGGCGGCTACGGCGCCATCAACATCGCGCTTCACCACCTCTCGCTGTTCGGGAACCTGCAGGCCTGGTCGGGCTATTTCAAGCAGAATCGCACCGGGGTGTTCGCCCGCGCCGGTCCGGCGGTGATCGCCGGTAACAGCCCACTTCGCTACGTCATCGGACTGGCGCCGCAGATCGCCCGGCATCCGCTGCGGGCGTTTCTGTTCGTCGGACGCGACGACGACTCGAGCACGCAGATCGTGCCGATGGCCAACGCGCTCGCCGCGGCCGGCGCAGATGTCGGCTACGCCCTCTACAAGGGTGGCCACGACTGGGAGCTGTGGCACGCGCACTTGAACCAGATGCTCCGGCTCGCCTCGAGTGACGTCAGCCGGCCGCTGCGGGCCGGCAGCGGCGCCGCGGGCACGCTGACCCCGGGGGTGGTGCCGATCCCCCACGGCGCCGGGCGCCGCCATCACCACCGCCACCGCGGGCGCCGGCGGCCCGTCGCTCACGGCGGGCCGCTGGTACTGCTGCGACGCCCCCGTGCGCCGGCGCACCGCGTGAACCCCGCCGGGCCGACACGGCTGCGCCGGGTAACCCCCGGGCCAACGCGAGAACGACTCTCGCCCACCGCCGACGTCCGGATGCCGCACCGCCGGGCGGCCCGGGGCAGTATCGGGTGGGGCGAGCTGCTGGCCGGCCTGTTGCTGGCGCTCGGCTCGGCGGCCCTGATCAACCTGGGCTTTCTGCTCCAGCACCGCGGCCTGCGCCAGGCGAGCGCCGCCGCACCCGGGGCTGAGCTGCGCGCCGCGCTGCGCAACCGCACCTGGCTGGCGGGTCAGGCGACCGGGTGGTCGGGCTTCGGCGCGCAGATCGTCGCCGTGTGGATCGCGCCTCTGTCGCTGGTGCAGGCGTTTGCCGCGGGCGGTCTGGCCCTGTCGGTGCCGCTGGCCGCAGGCCTGTTCGGGCATCGCATCACCCGTGGGCAGGTGGCGGCGGTGCTGCTGATCGCCGTGAGCCTGGCCGCGCTCCCGATCGGCTTCTCCACAGCAGTCGATCGCCTGCACGCGGGCGCCCTGATCGCCGCGGTGGCGGGCGCGTCCGTGCTCGCGCTGGCGATCAGCGCAGTGCGGGCGCCGGTGGCGCGCGCGATCGCGGCCGGAATCCTCTACGGCGTCGCCGATGCCGCCATCAAGGCGGTCTCGATCGGCTGGCGGCTACACGGAGGCTCGGCGCTGCTGTCGGGCTGGACCGGGCTCGCGGCGCTCGCCACGTTCGCGGGCTTTCTCGCCTTCCAGGCCGCGCTGCGCGGCGATGGGGCGATCAGCGCGATCTCGCTGATGAACGCGTTCGCCGCACTCGTCGCCCTCGCCTGCGGCCTGCTCGGTTTCGGCGAGTCGCTGGGCGCGACCCCCGCCGCCGTCATCGGCCACGTGATCGCGATCGCCCTGGTGCTCGGCTGCGTTCCCGTTCTCGCCGCCGCCCAGGCCGAGATGTCAGACGCGATCGAGCCCGCCGACGACCGGGTGGCGCCGCCGCCACCGGTGCACGCCGGCCACCCGCCGGGGTAGCCAGCACCCGACGGCAAACGCGACACCTTCCAGGACCGGGCCTAATCCGGGCCGGCGGTGGAGGATCACATCCCCCAGGTTCAGGTTTCGCGTCAGCGCGTCCGCCAGCTGCGAGGCGACCAGCAGCAGCACCACCGCCAGCGTCCCGGCCAGCAGCGCGCGGCGTGGCGGGCTGACCTTGACCAGCCCCGTCCCGGCAATCGCCCCGGCCAGGAGCCAGGCGAGCACGACCCGCACCACCGGCTGGCGGTCGGAGCCGGCGAGCTGAAGCAGGGGCAGCGAGTCGCCCACCTGTGGGCCGGCGCCGAGCCAGTCGGCGCCGCGCAGCACGTACAGCCAGCCGTACCCGGCGAGCAGGCTGCCGATCACGATCAGCGCCGCTCCCGCCGCTCGCGTCGCCGCCCCGAGCGCTCGCACGGGCCGCCCTCCGGTCGCCGAGAACCGGCCCGTCAGGAGCGGGCGCCGAGTCGTCACGATCCGAGCTTACGCTTTGTGCCGGTGGATCTCCAAAGCGAACGGGCCCACGACCCGCGAGCGCCGCGCTGGCAAAATCGCCGGCATGAGCGTGAGGCCGTGAGACGCCGCCGGCTGCTGGTGGGGGCCGTGCTCGCGGCGATCGCCCTGGTGGCATTCGCCGGCGGCGCGGCGATCGCGGGCCAGGGCTCGCCGCGCAAGACCCGTCCCTCGCCGGCCCAGACGCTGGCGCTGAGCTGCCACTCCGCCGCGCTGGGCGGGACGCTGCCGGCACTGATCTACCTTCCCGCCGGGTACCGCGGGGGATCCACCCGCTACCGGGTGATCTACTTCCTGCACGGCCTGCCGGCCGATCCGGATTCCTACAAGCAGAACGCCTTCGTGGCCACGGCTCTGGCCGGCAGCTCTCGCGCCGCGATCGTGGTGGCGCCGCAGGGCTCCCGCGGCACCGGCAGCGACCGCGAGTACCTGAACTGGGACGCCAGCGAGGACTGGCCCCAGGCGATCGCCAACGACCTGCCGCACTGCATCGACACGCGCTTTCGCACGATCGCCAACCGAACCGGCCGAGCGCTCGTGGGCCTCTCCGCCGGTGGCTACGGGGCGTTCAACATCGGCCTGCGCAACCTCGCCACCTTCGGCGCCGTGGAGTCCTGGAGCGGTTACTTCGCCGCCACCGACCCCAGCGGCCTGCACGTGCTCGAACTCGGCTCCGTCGATGCCGACGATGGCGCCCGGGTGCCCAGCGGCAGCGACCTCAAGGCGGCGCTGGCGCGGTGGCCGGCATTGATCGCGTTCTACGTCGGCAATCAGGACTCCCGCTTTTTGGCCACCAACCAGGCGTTCGACGGGGCACTGCGTGCCAGTGGCGTCCTCCACGTGTTCCGCGTCTACGCCGGCGGGCACTCGGGCGCCCTGTGGCGGGCGCACGCGCCGCACTGGCTCGCGGTCGCGCTGGATTCACTGGCCCGTGAGGCCCATCGGCGCTCGGGATGACTCACGCGCCGGCGTCGATGGTCACGCCGAGGCCGCGCAGGCGGACTTTGCCGACTTCCGGGTAGTAGACGCTGTCGCCCGGTTCGCGGGTGCCGTAGACCAGGTAGCTGAGGCCCTGGTCGCCGGCCCGCAGCTGATGCGAGACGCCGGTCGACGGCGGGCGCGCGACGACATCGCCGGCCCGCAGCGGGTGTTGGTCCGCGCCGAGCCGCAGTGTCCCGGATCCCTCCAGGATCACGAACAGCTCCTCCTCGAGCGCGTGACAGTGCGGCGGGGCGCCCTCCGCTCCGGGCGAGAGGCCGACGTGGTTCAGGCCCGCCTTCACGGCGCCGCCAGCGCGCCCGAGCCGGCGCACGGCGGCCTTCGGAAACGGGCCGCGGTCGAGGTCCTCGAGCGCCACGACGTTGGCCGGCCGCGCCGTGGGATCGGGGCGCTCCAGGGGCCCGGCCGCCGCCTCGGCCTTGAACGGATGCTCGGAGTCGACCGGCACCCATCGCGGACCGCACCACATCACGCGGGCGCGCGGGAGGTAGGTGATGCCGGTGTCGGACCCGCTGGCGAACGCCAGCAGCTCGAGGCCGCCATCACCGGCCAGGAACGTGTGCGGATCACCGCCCGGGAGGTGGACAATCGCGTCCCCGGCCCCGACCGGACAGGCCGCACCGCCCTGCCAGCTCAGACCTTCGCCGCCGAGGACGAAGAAGATCTCCTCCTCGTCGCCGTGGACGTGAACCGGCATCTGCCGCGCGCCCGGCGCGACCTCATACAAACTCGCGCCGATCCCCGCCGCGCCGGCCGCAGCCCCGAGCCGGCGGCGGGTGAACTTGATGTCCCCGGCTGCGACGTCGCGCGGCTTGACATCCGCGCGGTTGACCACGGGAAGCGTCATTGCGACCGTAGGCTAGCTGCGCAGGCATCGGGTCGGCTACTCCAACTGGACAGGTACCGGCCCCGGCGCTTGTCCAGGTGGTCGTGGCACCGAGCGCCATCAACAGGTACACCTAGGGATCGAATGAGCGACACCCAGACGTCCTCGATCGCGAGCGACTACACGATCCCACCGGGCTGCTGCGATGAGCTTCTGGGGCCCGACGGGACCGCCCTGCCCCACGCCGTTCCGCTGCTGGCGGCGCTCGAGCGCCTCGGGCCCGAGGCGCTGAGGTTGGCCGGGGACCGCCGTGACACGATCTTCATGCAGCAGGGAATCACGTTCGAGGTCGCCGGCACCGACGGCGAGCCGCGTGACCGCGCGTGGCCGCTCGATCTCGTTCCGCGCGTCCTCACCGCGGCCGAATGGACCACGATCAAGCGCGGCCTGGCCCAGCGGATCCGGGCGCTGAACGCGTTCGTCGACGACGTCTACCACGCTCACGAGATCGTTCGCGCGGGCATCGTCCCGTGGTCGCTGATCGTCAGCCGCTCGAGCTTCGCCCGGCCCGTGCACGGAGTTCGGGCGCCCGGAGGCGTGTACTGCCACGTCTGCGGCTGCGATCTGGTCCGCGACGGCGACGGTCGCTGGCGCGTGCTCGAGGACAACGTTCGCACCCCGTCGGGCATCTCCTACGTGCTGGAGAACCGGGTGGCGATGACCCGGCTGATGCCCGAGCTGTTCGCCGGCCACCGGGTGCGAGCGGTCGAGCACTATCCATCGCTGCTGCTCGATGCGCTGCGCGCCGTGGCCCCCGCCGCCGAGAGCCATCCCACGGTTGTCCTCTGGACCCCCGGCCCTCTCAATTCGGCCTACTTCGAGCACGCGTTCCTGGCCCGCCAGATGGGGGTCGAGCTGGTCGAGCCGGGCGACCTGGTGGTCCGCGACGCCGTCTGCTACATGCGGACCACGGCCGGGCTGCAGCGCGTCCACACGATCTACCGCCGGCTCGACGACGACTTCATCGACCCGCTGGAGTTCCGCCCGGACTCGGTTCTCGGCGTTCCCGGGCTGGTGCGCGCCTACCGGGCCGGAACGGTGGCCATCGCCAACGCGATCGGGACCGGCGTCGCCGACGACAAGGCCGTCTACTACTACGTCCCGGAGATGATCCGCTTCTACCTCGGCGAGGAGCCGATCCTCGAGAACGTGCCGACCTACCTGCTCACCGACGATGCGGCCCGCAAGGAGGTGCTGCGCCGGCTTGACCAGCTCGTGATCAAGCCGACTTCGGAGTCCGGCGGCAAGGGCGTGTTCATCGGCCCGCAGGCCACCGCCGCCGAGCTCGAGCTGCAGGCCCGGTTGATCGAGGACCAGCCCAGCCGGTTCATCGCCCAGGAGCTGGTCCACCTTTCCACCGCCCCCACTGAATGCGGGCAAGGGCGTCTCGCCCCGCGCCACGTCGACCTGCGTCCGTTCGCGGTGTTCGGCGATGAGATCCGGATCGTCCCGGGGGGATTGACTCGCGTCGCGTTGCAGGAGGGATCGATGATCGTCAACTCCTCCCAGGGCGGTGGATCGAAGGACACCTGGGTGCTCGACGACGACAGCCAGACCGACCTCGCTCCCGGCACGCTGCCGGCCCACCGACCGCCGCGTCTGCCCGACGTGCGGTACGGCGGCTGGCACACCCAGGCCCAGCAACAGCAGCAAGTGCAATCGGCTGACGCCGATTACATTGCGAGATCGCCCAGAGGGCGATCTCGCGGGCTGATGCCGGCGGAGAGCCGCACCCCACGAGATCGCCCCCGGGGCGATCTCGCCAGCGAATCGGCGTCAGCCGATTAGCCATGTTGGCCCGGATCGCCCAGGAGCTGTTCTGGCTCGGCCGTGACCTGACCCGCGCCGAGCACACCGCGCGGATCCTCGACGGAGCGTTTCACGCCGACGTGGCGGGAGCGCCCGGAGAGCGGGGCATCGCGCTCAGCTGGGAGGGCGTGCTGGCGACGATCGGCGCCAAGCCGCTCGCGCCCGGGGAGGGCGAGGCGAGCGTGCCCGAGGACGCCCAGCCCTACGGCCGCTCGGAGGTGGCCCGGCTGCTCACCCTGGACACCGACACGCCTGCCTCGGTGGTGTCCTGCGTGGCCCGCGCCCGCGAGCGGGGACGGACCATGCGTGATGTCGTCTCGACCGAGATGTGGGAGGCGCTGAACTCCTTCTACCTGCTGCTCGGCCGTTACGACCTCGACGCGGCGCTACGCACCGGCCCGTATTCCGTCTACCAGGAGGTCAAGGAGCACTGCGCCCTGTTCTGGGGCCTGGTCGACCGCACCATGCTCCGCGACGAGGGCCGGGCCTTCCTGGAGGCCGGAGGCCGAATCGAGGAGGCCGACATGATCCTGCGGATGCTGCGGGTGGCGATCCCGAGCGGCTCGCTCGATGACGGTCACGAGACTGAGGCCCTCGCCCTGCTGCACGCCGTCGGCGGGTTCCAGGCCTACCGCCGCGCTGTCCGCCACGCCCCGACGGTCGGGCCCGTGTTGCGCTTTCTGCTGTTCGACTCGGCCTATCCCGGCTCGGTCGCATCGTCGGTGGCGGCCCTGTCCGCGGCGCTGTCGGCGGCCGACGCGCAGCCGCGCTCCTCGCCGCCGGTCCTGCGACTGAGCCGTCTGATCGCCGATCTGGAGCTGCAACGACGGGGCCCCGACGCCGATGGGGCTCTGGTGCAGACGCTCGAGCGGGTGCAGGACGAGCTTGAGCTGGTCGATCGCGACGTCGACGCGCGCTATTTTGCGATCGCCGCACTCGGGGCTGTCCACCTTTAGCCTGAGGCGGCCGCCGCCGATCTGTGACCCTGAGATGAACTTCGCGATCCGCTATCTGACCAAGTACGACTACGACGCCGAGGTCCTCGACAACCTCAACGCGCTGCGGGTCAAGCCCCACGGCAACGGCCACCAGCGCTGCGACGAGTTCAGCGTCAGGCTCGCCCCCGAGGCACGCCTGCACCGGCACACCGACTACTTCGGCACCGAGGTGGTGGAGTTCGAGATCTCCCGCCCGCACCGGCACCTCACGATCGACGTCCGCGCCCGCGTCAGCACCAAGGCCTCGAGCCAGCCGCCGCAGGCGACCTGGGATGCCCTCAGCGACCTGGCCTACTGCGAGGCGGGCGGCGAGTTTCTGCTCCAGACCGACGACGCGCCGGGGCACCCCGCGCTCGAAGAGCTGCTCGCCACCACCGGCGCGGCCTCGACCCCGCTGGCCACCGTGCTGCTGACCTCTGAGCTGATCCCGGACCGCTTCGAGTACCGCCAGGGAGCCACCTACGTCGACTCCCGCATCGAGGATCTGTTCGAGGCCGGCGCCGGCGTGTGCCAGGACTTCGTACACCTCGGGGTGTGCCTGCTGCGTCACCACGGGATCGCCGCCCGCTACGTCTCGGGGTACCTGTTCGCCTCCGGTTCGGGTGACCGCAGCGAATCGGTCCTGGTCGACACCCATGCCTGGCTGGAGGCGCTGCTGCCCGATCCCCGCGGCGGCGAGCCGGTGTGGATCGGCGCCGATCCGACCAACCGCATGCTGGCGGGCGAGAACCACGTCAAGATCGGCCACGGCCGCCACTATGCCGACGTCCCGCCGATCAAGGGGGTCTACCGGGGAGGCGCCACCGCGAAGCTCGACGCGAGCGTGACGATGACCCGGCTCGAGCGCGCCGATCCGGCGTCACTCGCGCGCTCCTGACGTCTTGACCGCCGCGACGCAGGCGGCGGCCCAAACGCAATCGTCAGTCGGTCCAGAAGTCCTGGACCATCTCCCCGTCCCCGCCCTCGGGCCGATCGTTGCCGATCGCGATCAGGGTCAGGCCGTCAGGACCACCCTCGAACCCGCGCACCACCGACGGAGCGACGCGAACGACGTCCCATTGCGAGAGCTCCACGATCTCGTCGTCGCAGCGCATCCGCCCCGAGCCCTCGACGACGACATAGGCCTCCTCCTGCTCGCGGTGACGGTGCCCGTAGGGGGCCTTGAAGTTCGCCGGGTAGCGGAAGTAGCTGACGCCGAGATGGTCGGAATCGAGATGCTTGCGAGCGAAGCGGGCTTCGAAATCGGCCCCGCGGTCGGCCGCGGCGTTGTCGACCGCCTTGAGGTTCTTGATCGTGAAGTCGGGCATGCCGGGAATCTTATGGCCAAGTTGTAACGGGAGCTTCCCTGCTCTGGCCGGAGGCTCCGCCAGCTGGTAGCGTCGCGGCATGGGCGAACGCACGCAGTACACACCTGGGACGTTTAGCTGGACCGACCTGACCACCACCGACCAGGAGGCCGCCAAGGGCTTCTATTCAGCGCTGTTCGGCTGGGAGCTGACCGACACGCCGGCCGGCGAGGGGGTCATGTACACGATGGCGGCGATCGACGGCCACAACGTCGCGGCGATCTCTCCGCAACCACAACAGCAGCGCGACGCCGGGGTTCCGCCGGCGTGGAACTCCTACATCACGGTGGAGAATGCCGATCAGGCGCTGTCGCGAGCGGCCGAGCTCGGGGGGATCGTGCACGCCCCGGCGTTCGACGTGATGGAGGCCGGGCGGATGGGCGTGGTCCAGGATCCCCAGGGGGCCTACTTCCTGGTCTGGCAGCCGGGACAGAACATCGGCGCGGGTCTGGTCAACGCGCCGGGGGCGCTGTGCTGGAACGAGCTCGGCTCTCCGGATCCCGAGGCATCGGCCCGCTTCTACGGTGACCTGTTCGGGTGGACCACCACCCCGATGGAGGGGGCCGACCCGCCGTACCTGGTGATCGAGAACGACGGCCATTCCAACGGCGGGATTCGCCCGCCGGCGCCTCCGGGCACACCCCCGTTCTGGCTGGTCTATTTCGGCTGCGAGCAGATCGATGCCGCACTGGCCAAGGTCAGCGAGCTGGGCGGCAACGTGCTCGTCGGCGCGACTGACATCGGGATCGCCAAGATCGGCGTGGCCCAGGATCCCCAGGGCGCGGTGTTCGCGCTCTACGACGGCAGGATGGACCCGTAAGTGCCGCGTCGCTGACGGGCGCAAGGGCATAATCGGAGCGTGAGAACCGGCCGGCCTCTGACCGCCGCCCTGATCTGCGCGGTGTGCGCGGGGTGCGGGCAGCAGGCCGCCCACCGGGCGGCCGCGCCGGCCGGGACCTCAACCCATTCGGCGCGGGTGTCGGCACCGGGCACCGGCGCCCCGGCGGCGGCCCCGGCCGCGGCCGCGGGGGGCGCACCCGCCATCCACGCTCACCCGCAGGCGATCGAGCCCGTCGCCGGCGCCGTGGCGCCCACCGCGCAGCCCGCCGGCGACGCCGCGGGCGTCAGCGTCGGTCCCCCCAGCCCCTCGCTGCCCCAGCCCACGTCGATCACCGAGGTCCGCCAGCAGCTGCAGCAGAGCGGCATGACCGCCAGCCTCAACCAGGCGACGCTCACGCCCGCCGGGCTCGCCGTGGCTCCGGTCAACGCCCCGGCCGCCGTGCAGGAGGTGATCGCGGCGGGCAACGAGATCGCCCGGCTGCCGTATCGCTACGGCGGCGGTCACATGACCTATGAGGACACCGCCTACGACTGCTCGGGCTCGCTCAGCTACGTGCTGGCGGCGGCCCACCTCCTGGCTCAGACCGTCGCCTCGGGTCAGCTCGAGCACTGGGCCCAGCCCGGGCCGGGGAAGTGGATCACCGTGTTCGCCAACGCCGGCCACACGTTCATGTACGTCGCCGGGCTGCGCTTCGACACCGTTGCGCTCGCCGAGACCGGCTCCCGGTGGTCCCAGCGACCCGCGGACGAATCGAACCTGTCGTCGTTCTCGGTCCGCCATCCGGCCGGGCTGTAGCCGGTCGGTCTCCTGGCTGCCTCATGGGTCTGTCCGGTTCCTTCGCGTAACCACGGCCGCGCGGGTACGCGGTGACGTGCACTTTTGCGCCCGATTGGCGGGCTTGTCGTAGGTGTGTCGGGATCGGCCCACCCCCCCGTGGCGCTGGCGGCAACCCCCTCGTTCGGCACCTAATCGGGCGCGGATGAGTCCGCCGCCCTGCGCCCTGGCCCAGAAAACCCGGTGCGCTCATGCTCGGCCCGACCGGCCGGCTGCGTCACGCCCGGCCGTAGACCGGTATCGCGGCCCCGCTCGTCGCCGCCGAGTCGTCTGAGAGCAGATGCGCGATCGTGCCGGCGATCTCGGCCGGCCGCACCCACCGGTCGTGGTCGGCGTTGGGCATCGCAGCGCGGTTGGCCGGTGTGTCGATCACGCTCGGGAGGATCGCGTTGCAGCGCACTCCGTCGTCGCGGTACTCGACCGCAACGGAGCGGACGAACGAGAGCACCGCCGCCTTGGAGGCGGCGTAGCCGGCGGCACCGCTGAACGGCTCCAGCGCGGCGCGGGTGCCGACGCACACGATCGCGCCGCCCCCGGCCCGGATCAGATGCGCCAGCGCCGCCTGGGTGACCAGGTAGGTCGCGCGGAGGTTGAGGCGAAACTGCTCCTCGAAGCGGTCCACCGGGGTCTCGTGGACCTTCCCCGAAGCGTCGAAGCCGCCCACCAGGTTGACCACTCCGGCCAGCGGCGCGCGCTCGTCCTGGGTCGCCGTGGCGATCGCGTCGGCAACGCCCTCAGGGGCGAACAGGTCAGCTCGGACGAGTTCCAGACCATCGTGCGGCGACACCCGCTCGAGCTCCTGCTCGGCGATCCACGGCACCACCACCCGCCACCCCTCGTTGAGCAGCCGCGAGGTGACGGCGGCGCCGAGACCACCGGTTCCCCCTGTAATGAGCGCGGTTTTGGACACGTGTGCCGTCCGGAGGCCACTCTATCTTCGCGGAAGCATGCAGGTGCGGAATTTCGAGAACGGTTGCCTGGTGGCGCAGGCCCTGATCGTGCGCGACGCCGAGATCCGGACCGGCCAGGCCGGCCGCGAGTACCTGCAGTTGATGCTCGGTGACCGCAGTGGCAGCGTCCCCGCCGTGGTCTGGGACGGTGTCTCCCGGGCTCGCAAGCTGTGCCGTTCCGGCGCCGTGGTCCACGTCAGCGGTCGCTTCTCGCACCACAAGCGGTTCGGCGCGCATCTGGGGGTGGAGGAGATCCGTGACGCGACCGACAGTGAACAGGAGCAGCTCGAGACGCTCGATGGCCCAGCCCGCTCCGCCGCCCAGATGGAGGCCGACCTGCGCGGCCTCGTCGCGACGGTCCAGGACCCCCACCTGCGGCGCCTGCTGACGATGCTGATCGGCGAGGATTCTCCGGTCTGGACGCTCTACCGGGAGGCTCCGGCCGCCAAGCGCTACCACCAGGCGTACCGGCATGGCCTGCTCGAGCATTGCCTGACCGTGGCCCAGGCGGTCGGCGCGATCTCGGCCACCTTCCCGGGCATCGATCGCGACGTGGCGGTCACCGGTGCACTGCTGCACGACATCGGCAAGCTCGAGGCCTACGAGGTGCACGGAGGGGGCATCGAGATGTCCGATCAGGGCCGGCTCTACGGCGAGATTCCGCTCGGCTACTACCGCGTGCGCAGCGCGATCGAGGACCTTGACGGGTTCCCGGCCGAGACCGCCCAAGCCGTGTTGCACATCATTCTCAGCCACCATGGCTCGCTTGAGCACGGCAGCCCGGTCGTACCCTGCACGCGGGAGGCGACGCTCGTGCACATGGTCGACAACCTCGGCGGGCGCCTGGGGAGCTTTGACCGGCTGGAGAAGGAGCTCCTGGCCGGCCAGCAGTGGACGTCGTATGACCGGGGGATCGGCGGCGGGGCCTACTTCGCCCCGCCCGGCGAGCCGCAACGCCGGGCCGCTTAGGCCTTCCCGCGCCCCTCACGGGCGCGGCACCGATTCAGACCTGGGAGCAGGTGGTTTGGGAATGGACCAGCGGTGACGGTTCCGTCACCGCTCGCGCCAAATTTGCGCAAATAGCGCAGGCCGTTCCGCGCTCGGTCTCGCGACCCGCGGTCCGCGACTAGAGTTCGAAACGATGGCCAAAGACACCGAGAAGCTGATCCGGCAGCTGTCGTTGATCTCCTACCTGATGGCCGAGCGCCGACCGGTCACGGCCCCGGAGATCAGGCGGGACGTCGAGGGCTACAGCGTGATGAACGAGGACGCCTTCGCCCGCCGGTTCTACGCCGATCGCTCCGAATTGGAGGCGCTCGGGATCGTGCTGTCGGTCGAGAAGCCGGTCGACGGACTGGTCGAGCAGGAGAACTACTCGCTGCCCCCGGAGAACTTCCATCTGCCCCCGATCGCCTTCACCGACACCGAGCTCGCGGCGCTGCGTACCGCCCTGCAGCTGCTCGACGGCGAGTTCGCGTACGCCGAGCCCCTGCGGCTCGCGCTGCAGCAGATCTCGTGGGGGCGGCCCAGCCCGCTGAACGCGCCCGAGCGCAACACGGTGGCGCTGGGGATCACCGGC
Organism: uncultured Solirubrobacterales bacterium; assembly: GCA_963792735.1. Lineage (GTDB taxonomy): Bacteria > Actinomycetota > Thermoleophilia > Solirubrobacterales > Solirubrobacteraceae > Palsa-465. The sequence continues at coordinate 256,790 of CAWBXK010000005.1, forward strand.
TCGGCGGGCGGACATGATGTCTCCCAACGCCTGGCCAAGATCGAGACCGCCATCTTCCGGCGCAAGACGATCGTCTTCGACTACCACACGATCGAACGTGACGCCGTCGGCCCCCGTCGGGTCGACCCCTACCAGCTGCTCTACCAGGTGGGCCAGTTCTACGTCGTCGGCCGCTCGCATGAGCGCAGCGCAATCCGGGTCTTCCGACTCTCGCGGATCCGCGGCAAGGTGGGCTACGCCACCAAGGCCGAGCACGACTTCCAGCGCCCCGCGAACTTCGATCCGCGGGCGTACGCCAACCGCATCGACTGGCAGTTCGGCGAGCCGGTGGGGACGGCCGAGGTGTGGGTCGGCCAGCGCATCGCGTGGCAGATCGAACGCCACTTCGCTCACTACGGGGAGTTTCGCCCGGCCGGTGGGGCTGCGGACGCGGGCGACCGGGTGTTTGTCACGCGCTACTCCAACGCCCGTCAGTTGATCGCCTGGGCGCTGGGGCTGGGCGAGAACGCCCACATCATCGGACCGCCCGAGCTGGTCAGCGAGCTGCACGAGCGGCTGGGGCGGCTGATCGAGCTTCACACCGGCGAGCCGTCGTCGGTGGCGGCGGCTCAACCCGCGGGACGGGACGGGCGCGGGACCGACCGTGACTCGGCTTCCAATGGCGCCGGCGCCGCCCAGCTCGCCGAGTCCGAGGCCGACGACGGCAACGGGCACCGGTCCGATGCCGGGATCCGCCCGGAGCGGTTCGCGCGCCTGGTCACGCTTGCCAGCATCCTGATCGAGGCCGGCCGGGCCGGCCGGCTGCTGAACGCCAACGAGCTCGGCAACACGCTGAAGATCTCCGAGCAGGAGCTGCGCGAGGACATCTCGGTGCTCAACGTGGTCAACTTCGGCGCCGGCACCTATGTCCTCTACGCCGAGATCCACCCGGACGGCACGATCGAGGTGGATCCCGAGCCCTACGGCGACTCGTTTGCGCGGCCGGCACGGCTGCTGCCCGTGGAGGCCAAGGCGCTGATGGCGGCGATCGACCTGATCGGGGAGCACATTCCCGAAGGCTCGCTGGCCTCGGTGCGCGACAAGGTCGTGGCGGCCCTGGGCGAGGATCCGGTGCAGGAGGGCCTGCAGTTCGCCGCCGCGGGGGGCGACAACGCCGAGATCGCGGCCGAGGTCTCGCGGAGCATCGCCCGCCGCCGGCTGCTCTCCTTCGAGTACTACAAGGAGAACGAGGACGAGTTCAGCAGTCGCCTGGTGGAGCCCTACGCCCTGATCAACGGCCGCGAGGGCTGGTACCTGGCCAGCTTTGACCCCTCGCGCGACAGCGTGCGCCACTTCCGCCTGGACCGCATCAAGTCCGCGACCGTGACCGACGAGACCTTCGAGCCCCGTCCCGACGTCGACCCCGCCGCCGACGTGGACGGATGGCCCCGCACCGGTGAGGTTCCGGCGTCCCGACGAGCCCGAGTGTGGGTCTCGCCCGAGCGAGCACGCTGGGCGCGTGAGGAGCGGCGGGTGACCGCCGAGCTCGAGGACGGCTCGGTGATCGTGGAGCTCGGTTTCGCCGGCGTCGACTGGCTCGTGCGGGAGACCCTGAAGGAGGCCGGCGACGCGGTCGTGCTGGAACCCGAAGACGCCCGCGCGGCCGTCCGCTGCGCCGCCGAGGCGATCGGCGCCGGCGCCGCGCTCGTCTCCCGTTAGGCGACGTTCGAGATCAGCCGAGCCTGCGGTGGTCCCAGCTCGCAGTTCGCTGGGGCACGAACTGCAGCGCCACCCGTTTGGCGGCCTGCGCACGGATCGCTTCCAGCGCCTCCGGACCGATGGTGACACCTCCATAACGCCGAGCCAGCTCAACCCCGAGCCCCGCCACCAAACCGGGCTCGCGGTGGATCTCGGTGCGAGCCTCGATCATCACGCCGCGCAGCTCGTCGTACCGTTCGCCGGACTCGAGTTGAAGTGTGGCTCGGTGGTCGCGCTCGAGGTTTCGAACCTTTTGTGACTTCGCATAGGTCCACGCCCACATCTCCCCGCCGCGGGTCACGAACCACAGCGGCATCAGGTGCGGCCAGCCGCCGTGGCCGTTGGTCGCACAGATCACCACCCGCTGCTCTTGCAGGAAACGCTCGATCTCCTCGGGGCTCATCGCAATCTGCTCACGACGGCTCATGGGGCAACCCTGACAGGTCCCGGCTCATCGCGCGCCCGCTACGCTCCTGCCCGTCATGCAAGAGCTCAAGGGACTGATCCTCTCCGGAGGCAAGGGCACGCGGCTGCGTCCCATCACCCACACGAGCGCCAAGCAGCTCGTGCCGGTGGCCAATAAGCCGGTGCTCTTCTACGGCATCGAAGCGATGGCCAAGGCCGGGATCGAGGACGTCGGGATCATCATCGCGCCTGAGACCGGCGACGAAGTCCGCGCAGCGGCGGGCGACGGCAGCCGGTTTGGCGTCAGGCTGAGCTACATCGTCCAGGACCAACCCGCCGGCCTGGCCCACGCCGTGCTGACCGCCGAGGCGTTTCTGGGCGCCTCGCCGTTCGTCATGTACCTCGGCGACAACCTGCTGCAGGGCGGGATCGAGGATCTCGTGGTGGCGTTCAAGACCAGCCAGCCCGATGCGCTGATCCTGCTTACGCCGGTGCCCGACCCCGAGCAGTACGGCGTCGCCGAGCTGCGCGACGGCGCCGTGGTCAAGCTGGTGGAGAAGCCGCCGGAGCCGGAGACGAACCTGGCCCTCGTCGGCGTCTACATGTTCACCTCGGCGGTCCACGCTGCCGCGCGGGCGATCGAGCCCTCCCCGCGCGGGGAGCTGGAGATCACCGACGCGATCCAGTACCTCGTCGACGACGGGATGCGCGTGGAGCCGCACATCGTCAAGGGCTGGTGGAAGGACACCGGCCGGCTCGAGGACATGCTGGCCGCCAACCGGCTCGTGCTGGAGACGGTGGAGGGGCGCGTGGAGGGCGAGCTCATCGACTCTCAGGTCGACGGCCGGGTGGTCATCGAGCCCGAGGCCCGGTTGGAGCGGACCACGGTCCGCGGACCCGCGATCATCGGTGCTCACGCGCACCTGACCGACTGCTACATCGGGCCCTACACGGCGGTCGGCCACGGCTGCGTGATCGAGAACGCCGAGGTCGAGCATTCCATCCTCCTGGCCGGCTCCTCGGTCCGCAACCTGGCCGGACGGATGGAGTCCTCCCTGCTTGGGCGCAACGTCAAGATCGCGCGGGATCACAGTCAGCCGCGGGCCTACCGCTTCCTGGTCGGCGACAACTCCGAGATCGGCATTCTCTAGCCGGCCCGCCCGCCGTCAGGCCAGCGGTTTCTCGCCCCAGAACACCGCGACCGGATTGCGGTTGAAGTCCGCGATCTCGACGTACCCCTCGGACTCGTACAGGCCCCGCGCACCCACCTGCTTGGGACCCGTGTCGAGCCGCGCGATCTCATAGCCGAGCGCCCGGGCCCGTGCCTCGAGCTCGTGCAGCAGCTGTCGCGCCAGGCCACGCCCGCGCAGGGACGGGGCGACGAACATCTTCTTGATCTCGCAGATCCGATCGTCGAGCCGCTTGACGCCCCCGCAGCACGCCGGCTCACCGTCGAGGTAGCCCACCACGAACAGGCCGCCCGGCGGGCTGAGCTCCGCCGCTCCGGCTTTCGGCATCTGGTCGCCGTCGAGCTCCAGGCCGTCGTACATGACCGCGATCTCGTCTCGCATCGCCTGCGCGAGCGCGCCGCCGGGACCGCGGTCGACTTCGGCCGACGTGAAGCTGAGCTGCGAGGGAGTCGACACGACCTCAACGCTACCGAGCCGCCGATACCCTTGATCACGAGATGATCGACCCTCCGGCCGACGCCCGAGAGCGTTTGCTCACCGCGTGGCGGGGCGAGATCCTGGCCGGCGCCGTCTATGACCTGATCGCGCGGCGGCTCGATGATCGGGAGGCCGACATCCTGCGGCGGATGGCCGACGCGGAGGCCGGTCATCGGCGCCGGCTGGAGCAGCGCATGCGGGAGCTCGGAATCCCGATTCCCGATCCCGGCGAGGTCCGGGTCCCGCTCTGGCTGAGGCTGCAGACCAAGGTCGCGCCGATCGACCGTCTGCTGGCCGCGCGGGAAGCGGCCGAGGACGAGGAGGTCGACGACCTCTACAAGCGCTCCACCGGGGACCCGCAGACCGATCTGCTGCTGCGTGAGATCCGCAAGGAGGAGCGCTCGCACTCGCTGGCGGTCGCCGATCTGCGCTCCGGCTCAGGCTCGGACGGTGAGCCCAACGACCGGCCGCCGAGCGCGGCCGACCGCCTACCGCTGGCCGGCGACGGCCCACCGATCGCGTTTCCGGGGGCGCGCGCTCGTCTGGACCGGATCCTCGGACGCGAGAAATGGCACCGGACCGGCGGAAGCTGGATCTCCGGCGCGATCTACGGGGCCAATGACGGTCTGGCCGCGGTGTTCGGGATTGTCGCGGGGGTCTCGGCGGCCACTGGCGCCTCCAGCTCGGTGCTGACCGCGGGTCTGGCGGCCGCGATCGCATCAGCGCTCTCGATGGCCACCGGTGCGTACCTGGCCGAGCGCTCCGAGATCGAGGTCGCTGCCGCCAACATCGAGCGCGAACGGCAGGAGATCGCCGAGCACCCCGAGGAGGAGCGGGAGGAGCTGTCGCTCTTCTACCAGCTCAAGGGCATCGATCCAACCACCGCCGACGAGCTGGCCGCGCGGATGGCCCAGCATCCCGACGCGATGCTGAAAGCCCTCGCCGCGGAGGAGTTCGGCACCGGCGTGAACAGCGACGCCAACCCCGTCCAGGCCGCGTTGGCCGCCGGGATCTCAACCGGGCTGGGTGCCATCGTCCCGGTGATCCCGTTCATCTTCACCACCGGCACGGTGGCCATCGTCACCGCGGCAGCGGTGTCCCTGGCGGCTCACTTCCTCGTCGGCGCCGCCAAATCGCTGGTGACGCTGCGAACCTGGTGGTCGGCCGGACTCGAGATGACCTTGGCCGGCGTGATCGTCGGTGGCGCCACCTATCTCGTCGGTCTGGCGCTGCCCAGCTGATCGCTCCGCTCCGCCATGCCGATGCGGCGGGAGGAGACGGCTAGGGCCCGAGCAGGTCCGCGAGCTCGGCTCGCAGGCGGGCGACCTCCTCCTCGAGCGCGGTGACTCGACGCACCAGTCCGTCGTCGCGGCCAGGATCCTCGCTCGCCGCGGGCGCGGGCGCGGGGGCGAGCGAAGGCGCGGGGGCGAGCGAAGGCGCGGGCGCAGCGGTCGGGGCCAAGACCGGGATCTCACCCGAGCCCTCGCCTCCCAGCAACTGCTCGAAGCGGTCCTCCTTCTGCCCCGGCCGGCGCGCGATCCGGCGCACGTAGCCGCGCTCGGTCAGCGACGCGAGCACCCGCTCGACTTCGGCGAGCGAGTCCAGCTGGGCCATTCGTCCGCTGCGCCCTTTCAGCTCGCCTGGCGTCTGCGGTCCCCGGAGCAGCAGTACAGCGAGGATGGCAAGCTGCTCACGGTCGAGCCCCAGGCCCTCCTCGGCCAGATGGCGGTACTTGGTCGCGCGTGAGCCGTGGTAGCTGGCCAGCCGCGCCAGCCCATAGTGGGCGAGCCGCTGGGCGGCGTCGCGGACCGTGCTCTCGCTGTAGTCGGTGACTGGATCCCGGTTGGTCGACTGGTTGCACGCCAGCCGCAGGGAGTTCAGTGACAGCGGGTACTGATCGGGCGTCGTCCAGCGCTTCTCGATCAGGCATCCGAGGACCCGCTGCTCGGGCCCGGTGAGCTCGCCGAAGTGCACGCGGCGAGGATAGAACGACCGGACCGTGGGGACGGCCGACCCCGAACCGCCCCTCAGGCTCCGAGGTCCACAAACTCGATCTCGCGCTCGCGCCGTCCGCCGCCCGCAGGTCCCACCACCGACCAGCGACCACCGCGCCAGCCCACTCGCGTCCCGTCGGCCAGCCGCGCCGCCGTGCGCCCCAACGGGGGCCTCCCCCACAGCGTGGCGACCAGCGGACGATCTCCCTCGTCCATGTCCCCCAGGCCGGCCGCGACATGATCGGCCGGATAGGTGACGACGACCGAGCCCGACCGCACCCAGACCGGGATCCGCTCCAAGGGCGCCGCAACGATTTCCTCGCCGCCACCGCGCACGCGGCGCCCGGACCAGGTCTCGATCCACTCTCCGCGCGGCAGCGCCACCTCGCGCTCTCGCGCCCCGTCGTCGAGTACAGGCGCGACCCACAACGCGGGTCCGTACCCGTAGGCGTCGGTGATCGACCAGCCACGGGGATCGCTGGGGTCGGTCAGGCACAGCGGGCGGATGATCGGCAGTCCCGTGCGCGCCGCCGTGCCCGCCGCGGCGCGAACGTAGGGAATCAGCTGCTCGTGCAACAGCACGTAGGCGCGATACAGCTCCAACACCCGCTCGCCGTATTTCCAGGGCTCCTGGGCCATGCGGGCGTGAGCCTGCATCAGCGGCGTGAAGCATCCGAACTGCAGCCAGCGCACCAGCAGCTCCGGCGGGCAGCGCTCCACCAGCCGATGGCCCAGGTACCCGCCGACGTCGTGCGAGAAGTTGGAGAAGCCGCTGCAGGCCGCGCTCAGCGCCGCTACCACCAGCACCCGCAGCGACCAGAAGTCCGACGCCTGGTCGCCGGCCCAGGTCATGCCGGTGGCATGCTGTCCGCTCCAGCCGCTGCGGCCGAAGAGCACGCCGCTGTCCGGGTGGACCTCGTCGAGCGCCCGCTGCATGCATTGGCGGTACAGCCCGCCGAGCGCCCACGCCGCCTGCGCTCCGGTGCGCCCGTCGGCAATCCGGACGTCATCGGGCATGTAGTAACCCTCGCCGTCATCGGCCTTGATCCCCTCGACGCCGAGCGCCAGCACGCGCTGGGCCGACTCCCGCCACCAGCGCTCCGCCGCCGGATTGGTGAAGTCGACGGGCGAGCCGGTCCCCATCCACCACTGCGCCACGAACGGCTCCCCGTCGGCCGAACGCACGAAGTGCCCGGCGGCGGCCGCGGGGGCATAGTTCGGCGCCGGCCGCGCGTGCAGACGCTCGGACTCGGGCTGGGGCGGAATCTGACCGTCGCGCGAATCGAGGTTTACCCACGGAGTCACCCACACCACCGTGCGCACCCCGGCCGCCCGCATCCCCGCGATCATCCCCGGCGCGTCGGGGAACTGGAAGGGGTTGAACTCCCAGGTGTTGTACTGGGTCGCCCAGGGAGAGTCGATCACGATCGCATCGAGCGCGATCCGATGGCGGCGAAAGCCCTCGAAGTCGTCGAGGACGTCGTCCTGGTGCTCGTGGACGTCGCGGCTCTTCCAGAAGCCGTAACCCCATTGCGGCAGCAGCGCCGGAAAGCCGGTCAGCCGGCACAGCGACCGCAATGCGGCGGCGGGCGTCGGGGCGCAGACGAGCAGCACGTGCAGGGGCCCGGCCTGGGCCCGCGTGGACACCGAGATCCGCTCGCCCGCCAGGTCAAACCGGGTCCCGTTGGCATGGGTATGACACCACACCGCGTAACCGCGGCTCGACAGCAACCACGGGACCGGCGCGCAGTCGCCCTGCGGGATGCCGCCCCCGGCCAGCATCTCCGGCGGGCAGTCGGGACCGGTGTAGCGGCGGTCGGCCCCGAGCTGAACGCTCCGGCCAGCCTGATCCAGGCTCGTCCCATGGCGCAGGCCAAGCCCCACCAGGCGCTCCCCCGAGCGGCGATCCCATTCGAACGCCAGCCTCAGCGGATCGCCCTCCGCCTGTATCGCGAGATCGATCAGCTCGTCGCTGCGCAGCGAGATCCGGATCGTGGCCCGGCGCCCGCCATACAGCGAGACCGCCAGCGTGACCCCGACCCCGGCCTCGGCCCCGTCCAGCGCCCATGGCTCAGACCCGGCCGATCCCACCACCGCCGCATGCAGCGCCGGTTCCGCCGGCGTCAGGACCTCGTGGGCGATCACCCCCTCGGTGAACTGCACGAACTGATCCTGGTTGGTGCCATCCGCCACCCACGCGCCGCCGGCGCGCAGCAGCCGCCGTCCGGCGCGCCGGATGGTGAACGAGAACGGGCGCAGGACGATGTCCACGCGCAACTGCCCGCCAGACAGCACCACCTCCTCGGAGCCGACCGAGACCGACGCAGCGTGGGACGCCATGCCGACAGGTTCTCGGCCGGTGGCCATCCCCATGCATCGTTCACGAGATGGTCACACAACCTGAGCGCCTTCTTCACTGACACGGAAGCCGGCGCGCCAATGCTGTGGTCATGACCGCAACCAGTCGCGCCGACCTGCATGTGCACTCGACCGCATCGACACTGTCAAAGCTCGGCGTCCAGCGCTCCCTGAGCCTGCCGGAGTGCGCGACGCCGCCGGAAGAGGTCTACGACCTGGCCAAGCGCCGCGGGATGGATTTCGTGACCATCACCGACCACGACACGATCGCCGGCGCGCTGGCCATCGACCACCTCCCCGGCACATTCATCTCCGAGGAGCTGACGGTCGCCTTCAGGGGCGAGCCCCAGGCCGTGCACGTGCTCTGCTACGGGATCACCCCCGACGACCACGAGTGGCTGCAAGCCCACAACGACGATGTGGAGGCCTGCGCCGCCTACCTGAATGCAGGCGGGATCACGGCGGCGCTGGCGCACCCCTTCTACGCGGTCCAGGCCCCGCTGACCGCACGCCACCGCCGCCGCCTGGCGCAGCTGTTCCCGATCTGGGAGACGCGCAATGGCTCGCGGGCGAAGGAACTGAACTTGCCGGCGTTCGTGTACATCGAGACCCACGGGGGCACCCCGATCGGTGGGTCCGATGACCACGCCGGAATCGATATCGGCCGCACGTTCACGCAAACCCCGCGGTCGGCCACTCCCGTGCAGTTTCTGGAGCACATACGCAATGGCCGCGCCGGCGCGCACGGGGCTCAGGGCAGCGCGGCGAAGTGGACACACGCCGCGATGGCCCTGGCCGTCCGCAGTCTCGACGGCGGCCAGGCGTGCGGCCGTCCCAAGCCCGGCTCGGTCCTGAAGATCGTCGAGCGCGTGATGCGGGAGGGGGAGAACCGGCGCGGCCAGGCCGGGGCGGACCTCGGCCCCGAGGACGCGCTCGCGCTGCTGCGCTCGTGGCTGGCCGCGATGGACCTCCGACTGGACGAGTCAGAACTGCTCGAGCTGCTCCAGGAGGGCGAGATCAGCCATCCGGACCTCTATCGTCGCGCCCGGCGCATCCATGAGCGCAAGCTCGGGCAGGCCGTCAAGGACGTGGTGGCGATGGTCGACGGGCACACGCTCGATCTCGAGCGGGCCCAGAACGCCGTCTTCGACGCCTGCATTCCCGCCATCCCGTATGCCGCGGCGTCGGCCTTCCTGGCCCGCGAGAAGCACAAGCTGACACGCAGTGACGGAGATCGTCCGCGCGTCGCACTGGTCGCCGACGGTCTCGGCGGTATGCACGGGGTCACGCACACAATCCAGCAGATCCGCGATCGCGGCGTGCCCGGCTATGAGGTGGAGGTGATCGGGACCGACGCCGACGTCGACCGCCGCCTCAGCGCCGTGGCCGAGATCGACATCCCGTTCTACCGAGGCCTGAAGATCGGGGTCCCCAGCCTGCCCGCGATCGTCGAGGCCCTGGCCGAGGGCCGCTACGACCTGGTCCATCTCTGCAGCCCGGGTCCCGCCGGGATCGGCGCCTGGCTGCTGGCCCGGGTCCTGGAGCTCCCGATCGTCGGCAGCTACCACACCGAGCTCGCCGCCTACGCCGGCCTTCGCTCCGGGGTGCCCCAGCTCGAGCTGATGGCGGGGATGGCGCTGGGCGCCTTTTACGGCTCCTGCGACGCGGTCCTGTCGCCGAGCCCGGCCAGCGATCGGAGACTGGCTGAGCTGGGGATTGCGGAAACCCGAATCGGCCGTTGGGACCGAGGCGTCGATCTGCACCGCTTCGATCCGGGCCTGCGCGACCAGGCCGCAATCCCCGGCCACACCAACGTGCTCTACGCCGGACGTCTCACCAGCGAAAAGGGGCTTGACCTGCTCGCCGAAGCATTCCTCGCCGCACGGGGGCAGGACCCGCGGCTGCACCTGCTGCTGGCCGGCGGGGGACCCGAGGAGATGATGCTGCGAGAGCGGCTGGGCGACCATGCCACGTTCCTCGGCTGGCTCGCAGGCGAGGACCTGGCCCGGGCCTACGCGAGCGCTGACCTGTTCCTGTTCGCAAGCCAGACCGACACCTTCGGTCAGGTGATTCTCGAGGCCCAGGCCAGCGGCCTGCCGGTCGTCGCCGTCGGCGAGGGCGGACCGGCGTCGCTCATCACTCACGGCGAGACCGGGTTGCTGACCGAGGCCGACGCCGACGCACTGGCGCACTCACTGCTGGCACTGGCCCATGCCCCATTTCTGCAGGAGCGCCTGCGCAAGACGGCGCTGGCGGCGGTCCGCGGGCGCACCTGGGAGGCCTCGCTGGAGCGCCTCGCCGCCGGCTACCGCACCGCGCTGCTCCGCGCGCCCGCGCGCAGCGCGGCCAGAACCGCCGCCTAGCGTCCGGGCGCGGAAATTCGTGCCAAGATCCCGGAAATCCGGATCGCCGCTCTAACCACAGACCCAGCCGTGTGATCACCGACGCCGTCGTACCGGTGGCGGGACTGGGGACCCGCCTGCTCCCGGCAACCCGTTCGGCGCCGAAGGAGATGCTCGCGGTGGTCGACAAGCCGATCGTGCAGTACGTGGTCGAGGAGCTGGCTGCGGCCGGAATTGAGCGAGTGCTGTTCGTGACCGGTCGGCGCAAGCGCGCGATCGAGGACCATTTTGACTATGACCCCGAGCTCGATGGGCTCGGTGGCCGGGCCGGCGCGCCGGGTGCCGGCCTGCGCCTTCTGTACACGCGCCAGCCGCGCCCCGCAGGCCTCGGCGACGCGCTCCGCCAGGCCGACGGGTTCGTGGCCGACGGACCCGTGGTCGTGGCCCTCGGCGACGCGATCATCGAGCCCTCCCCCTCCGGCGCGACCGGGATCCTGCGCCGGCTCGCCGACGCCCAACTGGAGTCCGGGGCCGCAGCCGCGCTTGCCGTCACCGCGGTGGCGCACACCGAGGTGAGCAACTACGGCATCGTGATCCCGCAAGCCCCGACCGATCCGGCCGCTTGGATCGCCGTCGCTGATGTGGTCGAAAAACCGGCGCCCGAGACGGTTACGAGCCGGCTGGCGATAGCCGCGCGCTACGTGCTCGGCCCCGAGGTGTTCGCCGCTCTGCGTGAGACCGAGCCGGATCCCAGCGGCGAGGTACAGCTGACCGACGCGCTGCGCGCCGTGATCCGCGCGGGCGGGCGCGTGATCGCCGTGCCCCTCGCGGCCGGCGAACGCCGCCACGACATCGGCTCGGTGCAGGGTTACTGCTCGGCCTTCCTGGAGCACGCGCTGCGCCATCCCGAGCTGGGCCCGGCGCTCCGCTCCCACGCCGCCGCGCTGCTCGATGACCCCGGCTGAGGTCGGGTTCGGGGAGGCCCCCGCCCGGGCCGCCCTGGCCGGGAATCCGTCGGACGGCTACGGCGGTGCCGTGCTCGCTGTCACGCTCGAGCGCCACCGTGCCCGCGCGATCGCGCGCCCCGCGAAAGCACCCCAGATCGCCCCGGAGAGCACATTGGTCCGCGCGACCGTGGGCCGATTCGCCCGGCAGCACGCCCCCGCGGCGGCGACCACAGCCGTGCAGTGGACGACCACGATCCCACGAAGCGTCGGGCTCGGGGGCTCGAGCGCGATCGTGATCGCGACCCTTCGCGCGCTCAGCCAGCTCTACTCAGTCAGCCTGCTCGAAGCGGATCTGGCGCAACTGGCGCTCGCGGTTGAGGTCGAGGAGCTCGGGATCGCGGCAGGGCTCCAGGATCGCGTCGCTCAGGCCTACGGCGGCCTGACGTTCATGGACTTCGCGCCCGGCGGGGACGGGCGGCGCTATGAGCGACTCGACCCGGCGCTGCTGCCGCCTCTCACCGTCGCCTGGCGGCCGGACACCGCATGCGAGTCCGGTACCGTGCACGCGTCGCTGCAAGACCGCTACGCCAACGCCGAGCGGGTCGTCACCGAGGCGCTGGCCGAGCTCGCGCAGCACGCCCGCGACGCTCGCGCCGCGCTGATGGCCGGCGATCGCGCTGAGCTGGCGCGCTGCGTCGACGCGAGCTTTGACGCGCGGCGGCGGATGCTCACGCTTGATCCGCGGCACGTGGAGATGATCGAGTGCGCCCGCGAATGCGGGGCCGCCGCCAACTACGCCGGCTCGGGCGGGGCGATCGTCGCGGTCTGCCCCGACGAGGACCATCGCGCCCGGGCAGCGTCGGCGCTGGCCGGCCTCGGGTGCGAGCTGGGGACAGCGGCGGGTAGCTTTTGACGCCCGTGAGTGCAAGCATTCGGCTCGTGGCCACGCTCCGTGCCCTCGCGAGTCACCTCTCCTACGCCAATGTCGTCGCCACGATGGCCTTGCTGCTCAGCCTCGGCGGTGTGTCGTACGCCGCCCTCGTACTGCCCGCGGGTAGCGTCGGGCCGAGGCAGCTGCGCGCCGGTGCGGTCACCCGCGGTGCGCTGGGCTTCAGCCTCGGTGCGGCGGCGGTCACCAACCAGCGCCCCCTGGACCTGGCCAAGACCGTGTGCAACACGCCCGTCCAGCCCGGGGAGGTCCCCGCGCCGTGCCCGGCCAGCCTGCTGCTGTCAAACCCGGGGGACACCGTGTCGGCGAAGACCCGCTCCCCGGGGCGCCTGCTGCTGTCGGCGATCGCCAGCGTGCAGGATCAGGGGGCTGCGGGGACCAGCGCGCAACTGACCCTGGACATCTCCGTCGACGGACGCCGGACCGCGCGCGAGCTCACGCTGGCCGGCGGCCAGCAGCTCGACGTGCCGATGCAGTTGCTCGTGCGCGTCGGCGCAGGCTCCCACGTCGTCGGCCTCGGGAGCACGGTGCAATACACCTCCACGGGGCCCGGAGACGTGATTGTGGGACCGGTGTCAGTGGTCGCCGTGGCGCTGCCGGCGCTGCCCCGCTGACCGCAGGGAGCTACTACTGGAAGATCTCGGTCGTGCAGTCCCCGCCGGGCAGGTGGATCTCGTGCGGACGCGCCCCATCGGCCTGCTCGTGGAAGTCGACGAAGAAGTCCTCGTCCAGCGCGAAGGTACCGTCGGCCTGACGGTCGAGCTTGGCGATCCAGCCGCGCAGCTCTGGATAGAACTGGTTGTCCCAGGTCGAGTACAGCGAGTTGGACACGTAGACGCGGTCGCCGTCAAGTGAGTTCTGGAGCATCTGTGGCCCGCCGGTGAGCGGTCCGGACGCCTTTGGATGACCCGCGTCACGACCCAGCAGGCCGCCGAGCCACACCTGCGAGCGAAGCTGCGGGGCCCGCGAGTCCGAGACGTCGTAGTGGCGCAGGTCGCCGTGCAGCCAGTTGGAGAAGAACAGGTCGCGATCATCGAGCGACAGCACCTGGTCGGTGATCAGGCCCGGCACCCCGCCCTCCAGCGGCCAGCCTTCCAGCTCCTCGTTGGCCACGTCGATCACCTTCTCGACCGCCCAGGAGCCGTTGTCGCGATAGAAGCGGATGATGTTGCTCGACAGGGTGGCGCCGACGTAGCCCTGAGCCGAGTCGGGATCGTGCTGCCAGCGCAGCTCCAGCGGGATCCAACCCTCGTCGCCGAGGTCGATGGTCTGCACCGGCGTGCGGCGCTCGAGGTCCCAGAAGTGGAGCTTGCGGCCGTACTTGCCCGCCGCCACGTCGGCGGGATTGAACCCGTCCTTGAACGTGTTGGGAGCCCCCCATTCGCTGGAGACCAGGGTGTTCTGGCGCGGCTGGTACCAGAAGTCGTACATGAACTCGAGGTCGCCGGGCTCGTTCTCCCAGCGGCCGGCGATCGAGAAGTCACGCGCGTCGAGGATCGCGAAGCCGCCCGGGGAGTTGCCGTCGGCGTCGCCGAGCATCGAGATCGTGACGATGTCACCGGGCATGCAGTGCACGGTGTGGGGGGCGCTGAGGCCGAGCTTCTCCTTGATCTCCTCGCCCTCGATCACGTTCTTGATCTGCGGCGAGCGCGGATCGGAGACGTCGAGCATGTGGATCCGCGAGGAACGGAAGCCCGGCACGATCAGGGTGTCGCGCGCCAGCGAGGAGTGGCACGCCGAGGAGCAGGCGTTCCAGCCGAAATGGTGCAGCTCGTCGCCGACGTTGGGCATGTCGGTCCGGCCGACGATCTGGCCGTAGCTCGACGACGACGGGTCGACGTCGACGACGGCGACGAAGTCCGGCTTGTCGATCCCGGTCCCCTCGTACAGGGCCGCGACGTAGATCAGCTTCTCGGCCGGCTGCTGGCGCGCCACCTCGGGCGAGGCGTAGCCGGGGCCACTGCTGGTGTGATCGTCGAGGCTCAAGATCCTCTCCTCCTCAGTTGGCTGCGCGAGAAGTCGCAGCTTATCAATGAAATTATCTCAATTGATTTTGTTGGCATGGCCCCGGCGGGGGGTGGGCGCGGGTGGGTCGGTCGCTGCCCACCCCGCGACAGGATAGGCGGCCCCCCCGGCGAACCCCGCCTCATGGGGACCAGCCGGCTGGAATCGTTTTCCGACGGAGTGATCGCGGTGGCGATCACGCTGCTGGTGCTCGGGGTCGCGGTCCCGCGGCCGGGCGCCGATCTCCCTCACGGCCTGGCCTACGAACTCGGTCATGCGTGGCCCAACTATGCGGCCTACGTGATCTCGTTCGTGACGATCGGAATCATCTGGATCAACCATCACGCGATGATGAGCCGCCTGACGCAGACCGACTATCCGATCCTGATCCTGAACCTGCTGCTGCTGATGACGATCGGGATCCTGCCCTTCGCCACCGAGCTGATGGCGACCTATCTGCGCCAGCCGAGCGGGGAGGCGCTGGCCGCTGCCGTGTACAGCGGCGCGTTTCTGTTGATGTCGATCATGTTCGCCACGCTCAACCGCCACATCATGCTGCGTAAGGCACACCTGCTCAACCAGGAGCTGCCCCTGGAGCGCCGCCGTCAGATCCTCGGCCGCGCCCTGACCGGCCTGATCCCATACGCGCTGGCGACGGCACTGGCCTTCGTCTCGCCCTACATCACGCTGGCGATCTGCGCCGCGGTCGCGGCGTTCTACGCTCAGCCGCTGGCCAGCGGCTTCGAGCGCTCGGCGTAGCTACTCACACTTCTTCAGCTGACCGATGCGAGCGCCCGGGCACGCGCCTGCCCGGCCGGGACCACCCGCTTGCGCAGGTCATACTCGTAGATGTGGTAGTCGAGCTGCATGGTGTGCCGCTGCCGGGATGAGTAGTGGCGGACATGCAGGCGCTCGTCGCGCCGGATCTCGGCTTCCATCGCGGCCCGGTCGGGCAGCGCCCAGTCCCCGGCCAACCACCGGCCCGCCAGCTTGGCCTGGCATTCCGCGAACGGGAAGATCGTCGGGATCGCCTGGCCCAGCCCGATGAACGCCACGTCGTCGATCCCGGGCTTGAACATGCGCTTGTACAGCGGCAGCACGTTGCCCGGAGCGGAGATGAAATCCGGGGCGAAGAACGGAAAGCTGATCTTGTAACCGGTCGCGTAGATGATCGCGTCGACCGGCTCGACGCTCCCGTCGGCGAACCTCACGCGGTCGCCCAGCAGCTCGTCGATGTCGGGCTTGGCGATCGCGTCTCCGGATCCGAGCCGCAGCAGCAACTCGCTGGAAACCGTCGGATGGGCCTCGAGGAAGTTGTGGTTGGGGGTCGGTAGGCCGAAGTTCTCCATCCGGCCGGAGACCAGCCGCGGCAGCAGCCGGGCGGCGCGGCGCTGGAGGCCTAGCGGCAACCAGGGGACGGTCTGCACGGCCTGATCGATTGGCCGTCCGAAGATGTACTTGGGCATCACCCACGCGCCACTGCGGGTGGACAGCAGCACGCGCTCGGCAACCCCCTTGCGCGACAGCTCGGAGACGATGTCGACGCCGCTGTTGCCGATCCCGACCACCACCACCCGCTTGCCGCGCAGGTCCAGCGGCTCGGTGGGGTCGATGTAGTGGTGCGAATGCAGCGTGTCGCCGTCGAAGTGGCCGCGGAACTCGGGCTGCGACGGATCCCAGTGATGGCCGTTGCAGACCAGCAGCGATTCGAAATGGCGCGTCTCGCCGTCATCGGTGCGGATCTGCCACCCGCCGCCGGGCAGCCGCTCGGCCTGCTCCACGTTGACGCCGAAGCGGATCTGCTCGCGCAGGTTGAATCGGTCGGCGTACTCGCGCAGGAAGCTGTGGATCTCCGAGTGGTGCGGAAAGTCCGGATAGCGCTCGTCCATGGGGAAGTCGGCAAAGCTGATCGAGTGCCGCGAGGTGTCGATGTGCAGCGAGCGATAGGCGGAGGAGCGGCCGTTGGGATTGCGGAAGTACCAGTTGCCGCCGATGTCATCGCTGGCTTCGAAGGCGGTGTGGGCGATCCCCCAATCGCGCAGCGACTTGATCGCGGTCAGTCCGCTCACCCCCGCCCCGATCACGCACACCTGCGGTCCGTCTGCCATTTCGGCTCCTCCGATCGCTTGCGGCCCGCAACGATATCCGCCAGCCGTCGGCGGCACGAAGACGCTTTTCGTCAGCGGCGCGTCAGCAGTTCGTAGGCGTCGGGCCGGCGGGTACCCAGGAACGGGAACAGCTCAAGCCAATCGCGGCGCTGCTCGAGGTCGAGGTCGGCGACCAGCACGGCCGGCTGATCGCGGGGCGCCTGCACCAGCACGCGCCCGTACGGGTCCGAGATGAAGCTTGAGCCGTAGAAGGTGAGCGGATCCTCGAAGCCGATCCGGTTGATGGCGACCATGAACGTGCCGTTGGCGACGCCATTGGCCACGATCACCTGCTGCCACAGCGGCTGGGTGTCGAAGCCGGGGTGATCAGGCTCGGAGCCGATCGCCGTCGGGTAGATCAGGACCTCGGCGCCTTCGAGCGAGTAGGCCCGCGCGAGCTCGGGAAACCACTGATCCCAGCAGGTGGGGCAACCCAGCTTGGCCTCACCGTCGAGCGTCGGGAGCACCGTGATCGGGAACGGGTTGCCGACGGCCGGACCGGGCCGGAAGTAATGGTCCTCGTAGTAACCGGCGGTGACCGGGATGTGCAGCTTGCGGGTGCGCGACACCAGCCGTGCATCCGGAGCGACGACGACCGCGGTGTTGTAGCCGAGCCCGTCGGGACCGTCGGCGCGCTCGTACAGGGAGGCGTGGATGTGGATGCCGGTCTCGGCCGCCAGCAGCCGGGCGAACGACACCGTGGGTCCGGTCTCCAGGTCCTCCGGTGCCGCGCTGGCGGTCAGCGGGCCGTCCGGCGTGGTCGCGAAGTAGGGCGACAGGGTCAGCTCCTGTAGGCACACGATCCGCGCGCCCTCGCCGGCGGCGATCCGGATCCCCTCGGAGAGGGCCTCCTGGTGCTCCTCGGAATCCTCGTGCCACCGTTGCTGTACCAGCCCGACCCGGAGCGGCGCACGCTCGGGTGGGCGCGTACGCGCCGGTGACGGCGGCGGCGGATACGCGGTCAGCAGAACCGGCGACTCAGGCATGGTCGACCCGGCCGACGTCAGGCTTGCGCGCCGGCACCTGCTGGGTGATGCAATGCGGACCGCCGCCGCCGTAGGCGAGCACCAGACCGGGTACGGGCACGACCTCGCGTCCCGGGTAGGCTCCGGCGATCAGCTCGAGTGCGGCCTGGTCTGTATCGGCACCGGCGGTTGGCACGATCACCGCACCATTGCAGATATAGAAGTTCAGGTAGCTCGCGGCGACCGTCTCGCCCGCCACCTGGGCGTAGGGCAGCAGCGCCATCTCGGTCACCTCGACCCCGGCGGCGCGCAGCCGGGCACGGTTCTCCTCACAGTGTTCGTAGTTCGGGTTGCCCTCGGGCACGGTCTGGAGCAGCACGTGGCCGGGACGGGTGAACGCGGCGATCAGGTCGACATGCCCGTCGGTGTCGCGGTCCTCCACCAGCCCCTGCCCGAGCCACAGCACCCGATCGACGCCGAGATTGTCCCGCAGCGCCTGTTCGATCTCCTCGCGCGTGAGCGAGGGGTTGCGGTTGGGGTTCAGCAGGCACTGCTCGGTGGTCAGCAGCGTCCCCTCCCCGTCGGTCACGATCGAGCCCCCTTCCAGCACCAGGGGGGCGCTGCGCACCTCGTCGCCCAGCCACCCGGCAACCAGCCGCCCGACCTCTGCGTCGCGGTCCCACGGCGGAAATTTCTCGCCCCAGGCGTTGAAGCGAAAATGGACTGCGATCCGCCTCCCGTCGTCGGCGTAGACGTAGATCGGCCCGCAGTCGCGCAGCCAGGAATCGTCAAGTGGCAGCTTCACGACCTCCACCCCCTGCCCGCACGCGGCCCGGGCAGCGATGAAGTCCGGGCCGGCGTTGGCGATCATCGTCACCGGCTCGAATGCGGCGACCGCGTTGGCGACCGCGGCGTAGTCGATGCGCGCCTGCTCAATCGTCTCGCCCCACAGCTCAGGCCGGCACGGCCACCCCATCAGGGTCCGCTCGTGGGGCTCCCACTCGGCTGGTGTGCGCACGTGGAATTGACTAACGTCAATTCCATTGAGGGATTCGCCGGAGGCGAATCCCCCGTCGTGGAATTGACTAGCGTCATGCATGTGACGTCAGACGCAGACGGTGGGCCACAGCCGCGGCTTGCGTCCGACCCTGGACGCCGAGCTTGGCCAGGATCCGAGAGACGTGCACGCTGGCGGTCTTCTCGGCCATGAACAGCGCCGCGCCGATCTGCCGGTTGGTCGCACCCTCGGCCAGCAATGCCAGCACCTGGCGCTCGCGCGGGGTGAGGCCGAACGGATCCGCCTCGCCGGTGCTGTCCGGTTGCATCTCCCCGTCGATCGGTGGCTGGCGCCCGAGCTCGAGCCGGCCGCGCTCGGCCAGGGCCTGCACCTCCTCGGTGAGCCAGCGCGAGCCCAACCCGCGGGCAGTCTGCAACGCGTCGCGCGCCGCCTGCGCGGCGCCCCCACGATCGCCGGCGATCACGCGTCCCTCCGCCTCGCGCCAGCGCGCCACCGCCGCGGGGTAGGGGCGCGTCACCGCCTCCCATGCCGCTGCCGCCTTGGCCCACTCCTTGTGAGCGGGGCGGCCGCTGGCTCGCACCAGCTCGGCCCTGGCCTCGGCCAGGTAGGCCTGTTCGACCGGCCCGCCCTCGGACGCCGCCGCGTCGAGCCGCTGGACGTGAATCCGCGCGCGGGCGAGCGCGTCGCGCTGCTCGGCGTTCTCACGCAGGTCACGCGCCCGCACGGCCCGATCGGCCTCGACCCGCGCGCCCACCGCGCTCACGCGCGCGATCCGCATCACGTCGTCGGTGCACAGCTCCAGTCGGTCAAGCGCCTCCTCCACCGCCGTCCGGGCGCCCTCCAGATCGCGCTGCCGGCGGCGTAGCTCCCCGCGCAGGGAGCCGAACAGACCGATCCACTGCGGCTGGGCCGAGAGCACGACCAGTGGCTCCGCGGCGTCGAGGCTGCGCTCGGCGAGCTCGTCGTCGCCCTCCCCGAGCGCCAGCTCCGCCTCGCGCGCCTCCCGGAAGATCAGCACCACTCCGTTCAGCCGCGACGGGGGCGGGGTCAGGTACTGGCGGGACGCGCCCCAGTCACCGGCTTCGAAGTACAGCTCGGCCACGGTCATCGTCATCCAATCGTGGCTGCGGATCATGCGCCCGGGGGTGGCGGCCATACCGTCGAGCGCGACCTGCAGCGCGTCCTCGGTGCGTCCGGCCACGTTCAGCATGTCGGCCAGGTTGGAGTAGGCCGTGGCCAGGCTGTCGAAGTCCTCGGTGCTCCGCGCCAGGCTGATCGCGCGCTTGAGCAGGGCGACCCCCTCGTCGACCTGGCCCAGTGCCACCTTGGCCATCCCCAGCGTGTTGAGCAGCTCGGTCTCGGCGAACTCGTCCCCCGCCTGGACCGCCGCGGCGAGTGCGACTTCGCCGTCGGCCGCGGCCTGGCGAAAGCGCCCGCGCAGGAACCGCATCCGGGCCAGCCATGCCAGCAGCAACGGGCGCGCGCCGAACGGGTCCTGCGCCGGCGTCATGTCGAGCGCCCGCTCGCCCATCGCCACCGCCTCCTCACCGCGGTTCAGCGACCAGATGATGCGCGACAGCCGGGCCAGGAGCAGCCCGTAGCGGGCGGGGTCCTGCTCGGGATCGAGCTGGTGCAGCGCCTCGCGGAGCAGCACCTCGCCGCGGAGACGGTCGCCCGCGACCGAGTGCGCGCGAGCGGCCCGGCTCAGCAGCTCCACGTGATCGAGCTCGACCAGCGTCTCGGCGTCGGGCACGCGAGGCCACAGCTCCAGCGCTCGCTCGGTGAGATCGGCGGCCTCGCCGTAGGCCAGCACACGCTCGGCCGCCGCGGCGGCGGCCACCGTGCTGCGCAGTGCCGCGGGCTGATCGCCGGCCGCCGCATAGTGGCTGGCGATCGTGCTCGCACGCTCGAGCTCGCGCTCGTCGTCGCTATCGCAATCGCGCTCCAGATGGCGCGCCAGGGCGAGATGGAGATCGCCCCGCTCGCCCGGCAGCAGGTCGTCATAGAGCGCTTCGCGCAGCAGGGCATGGCGGAAGCAGAAGCGCTCGCTGGATTCGGTCACCAGCACCTGCTCGGCGACGGTCTCTCGCAGTGCCGACTGCACCTCGTCGCGCTCCAGGCCGGTGGCGGCCTGAATCGCAGCCTGCGCAAGCGCGCGGCCCACCGCGACAGCCCGCGCCACGCGCTGGGCGTCGGCCGAGAGACGCTCGATGCGGACCATGAACGCATCGCGCAGGCTCGAGGGCGCGGCCCCGCGGCCGTCCAGCCCGGCTGCCAGCAGCTCCTCGGTGTACAGCGGATTGCCCTCGCTGCGAGTGAACAGTCGCTCGAGCAGCTTGGTCTCGGGTTCGCCGCCGAGGATGTCGGTCAGCGCCTCGCCGAGCTCGTCGCGGTCAAACGGCGCGAGCTCGATCCGGCGCGCGCGCTCCAGACGCTCGAGCTCGGCCAGCAGTGGCCGCAGCGCGTGGCGGCGGTGAAGCTCGTCGGCGCGGTAGGTCAGCACCAGCACGACCCGCTCGTGGCGGAGGCTGCGGGCCAGAAAGGCGACAAAGGTGCGGGTGGAGCGGTCGGCCCAGTGCATGTCCTCGAGGATCAGCACCACCGGAGCGGACTCGCTGAGCAGCTCGATCAGCTCCAGGGTCGCCTCGAACAACCTCAGCTGCCCGCTGGGATCCGGCCGCTGGTCCCGGGGTCGAGCCTCGTCGAGCCCCGGCAGGATCGACGCCAACTGGGCGCGACTGCCCGAGGTCAGTGCGTCCAGGGCGGGGTGATGCTCGCGCACCAGTGGGCGCAGCGCCCCCAGCAGCGGCGCGTAGGGCAGCTCGCCGTCGGACTGCTGTACCCCTTCGCCACGGAGGATCAACGCCGGCGGCTCGCCCTCCTGCTGGGCCTCCAGCGCGAGCTGCTGCTCGAGCTCGCCGACCAGGCGCGTCTTGCCAACGCCCGAGTCACCGCCGAGCAGAACGAGCGTAGGACGGCCTGCGCTGGCCTCCCGGACGGCGAGCTGAAGCTCCGCCAGCTCGCC
Organism: uncultured Solirubrobacterales bacterium; assembly: GCA_963792735.1. Lineage (GTDB taxonomy): Bacteria > Actinomycetota > Thermoleophilia > Solirubrobacterales > Solirubrobacteraceae > Palsa-465. The sequence continues at coordinate 278,348 of CAWBXK010000005.1, forward strand.
GACCCGACCCACGAAGTGACTGCTGGTCAGCCTGGTTCGCATGTGAGAAGTATTGCCTGAGGCCCGTGACCGCGCGGCGCCCTCGGGGCTGTGCGTCCGGCCGCCGTGTGGCGGCGGCGCTACGCCGGAGGTCGGCTGTTCTGACCGACGCCATGACTGCAGTGAGTTCGGGGTGCATCCTGTGCTCCTTCGGCTGGCTGACAACGTGATCTCAGGATGAACTGAGCCGCGCCCGCGCACATCGGGACAACGCGCCGACTTCGCGTCACGGCGCCTTACTTTTGCCGCACGACCCCTTACCTGCGACTCAACGGCCGCCGAAACCGCCCTCCTGGAACGAACGGGCGCGGGTTGATCACCTCCAGCTCGCGCAGCCGCCGCCGCAGCGGCTCGTCGTCCACGCCCGCCCCCCCGGTCACCGCGAGCGTACCCGTGGCGCGCTCGCGCGCGAGCGCGTCGAACGAGCGCAGCTCATGCCGCTGAGCTTGGTCCGCCGCCGCCAGCCCGTCCGGATCGGGGGCGACGTACCAGAGCTCAGCCGCCTCGTGGTGCGAACAGAGGGCACGCGCCAGCGGATACTGCGCCGGGTGATACAGGACCAGCAGGCGCAGGCGTCCGGGGAGCTGCAGGCGACGGGCCTGGCGCAGGCTGCTCGCATCACGCAGCAATCGTGGGGTGCGCAAGCGGGACGGCTCGAGTGCGATCACACGCGCAATCAGCAGCAGGTCACGCGCGTGCGCTTTGAGCACGAAGCCTTCGAGCTCTGTGGGAAGCAACAGAACCGCCAGCGGCTCCTCCGGCAATGCGACGTAGGGCTGCATACCTCAGCGCAGCCCGCGGCTACCCGGGCGCCTAGCTGTCAGTTGCCCGCTCCCGCCCCTGTGCGGGTGGTTCCGTCGGCCCGGAGGCAGCGGCCTCGCTGCCCGGAGGGCGGAATGCCGTATCCCCGGACTCGAGGGGCACCGGTTCGCGGCCCGGCATCTGCTCGCCGGAGCTGAGCGGACTCAGCGAGGAGCGCGTGGCGCCTGCGATCTCCTCCGCGCTGACGCTGAGCGGATGGTGACAGGCGGCCAGGTGACCGGCGGCGTACTCGGCCAGCGGCGGCTCGACCTCTGAGCAGACAGCAGTCGCCCGCGGACACCGCGTGTGAAAGCGGCAGCCGGAAGGCGGGCTGATCGGGTTCGGCGGCTCGCCGCCGATCACCTTGCGCTCGCGCGCGCGGTTCTCCCTCGGATCGGGGATCGGGATCGCCGACAACAGAGCATTGGTGTAGGGGTGGATGGGCTTGCGGTAGAGCTCCTTGGCGGGTGACAGCTCCATGATCTTGCCCAGATACATGACGGCGATCTGGTCCGAGACGTGGCGCACCACAGAGAGATCGTGGGCGATGAATACGTAGGACAAGCCGAAGTCATCCTGCAGGTCGTCGAGCAGGTTGACGACCTGGGCCTGGATCGAGACGTCGAGGGCCGAGACCGGCTCGTCGAGTACGAGCAGGCGCGGGTTGACAGCCAGCGCGCGGGCGACGCCGATCCGCTGGCGCTGCCCGCCTGAGAACTCGTGCGGGAAGCGGTTGACGTGCTCGGGGTTCAGCCCCACTCGCTCAAGCAGTTCGCGCACCCGCGCCTGAACCTTGTCCCGCTCCATTCCATGCAGGCGCAGCGGAGTGCTGATGATCTGACCCACCCGCTTGCGCGGGTTGAGCGAGGCGACCGGGTCCTGGAAGACGAGCTGGACCTCCTGGCGTACCGGCTGCAGCTGCCGTCGACCCAGGTGGGTGATGTCGCGACCGCGGAATCGCAGCGAACCCGACGTCGGCTCCAGCAGCCGCACGATGCACCGGGCCAGGGTGCTCTTGCCGCACCCCGACTCACCGACGATGCCCAGCGTCTGCCCCTCCCAAAGTTGGATCGAGACGTCGTCGACGGCGTGCACGACCCCGATCGTGCGATCGATCAGGATTCCCTGCTTGATCGGGAAGTAGAGCTGGACGTGCTCGGTCTCCACCAGCGGCGTACGGTCATCCACCTCCGGCTCGGCCGTCGCCGCGGGGCCGGTGCTCATGCGGCCACGACCCCGGCGCCGAGACCGATGCGTCCATCGATCTCACGCTTGCTGCGCTTGTCCGTCACCTCCAGCCAGCAGCGATCCTTGTGCTCGGGGGCGTCGGGCAGACGTGACTCAAGCGCCGGCACCTCCTCGCAGCGACCGAACGCGTACGGGCAGCGAGGCCGGAAGTGGCAGCCCGAGGGCGCATGAGCCAGGGAAGGCGGTTGTCCGGGGATGGTCGGCAGCCGCCGCGGCGGATCACGATCGATGCGCGTGATCGACCCCAGCAGACCCCAGGTGTAGGGATGCTGGGGGTCGTAGAAGATCTCGTCCAACGTGCCCTGCTCGACCACGCGCCCGCCGTACATGACCAGCACGCGATCGGCGATGTCGGCCACCACGCCGAGGTCGTGGGTGACGAAGATCACGCCGCTGTCGCTCTCGCCGCTGAGCTGGGTGATCTCGGTGAGGATCTGGGCCTGGATGGTGACGTCCAGCGCGGTGGTGGGCTCGTCGGCGATCAGCACGCCGGGGGAGAGCGACAGCGCGATGGCGATCATGGCCCGCTGGCGCATGCCGCCTGAGAACTCGTGGGGGTAGGCGCGCGCTCGGTCTCGCGCGCGCGGGATGCCGACCCGTTCCATCAGTTGCACCGCGCGATCGAACGCGGCCGCCTTGGATATGTTCTCGTGGGCTCGGATCTGCTCGACGATCTGATCTCCGATCCGGTGCACCGGGCTGAGCGACGAGATCGGATCCTGGAAGATCATGGCGATCTCCTTGCCGCGAATTCGCTCGAGGGCCCTTTCGGGGGCACCGATGAGCTCGCGGCCCTGCAGCCGCGCCGAGCCGGCAAAACGCGAGTTGGGCGAGCGGGTCAGCCCCATCAGCGTCATCGCCGTGACCGACTTCCCCGATCCCGACTCCCCTACGATCGCCACCACCTCGCCGCGATCAAGCGTGAACGAGACCCCGTCCACGGCGCGCACGATGCCGTCTTCGGTCGTGAACGAGACCTCGAGGTCCTCGACGTCGAGCAGGCGCTCACCCGGGACTTTCTCGGTCTCGGGCGCCATCAGCCGGTGAGCCGGATCCGGGGGTCGATCAGCGCGTACAGCACGTCGACGACAGCGCCCGACACCACCACGAAGAAGGCGGTGAAGGTCGCGCCGACCAGAATCGGGGGGACGTCGAGGTTGCCGATCGCGCTGGCCTCGTACTGGCCGATGCCGGGGAGGTTGAACACGGTCTCGGTGACCAACGCCGCGCCCCCCAGCAGCAGAGCGAAATCAAGGCCGAACAGCGTCACGATGGGCATCAACGAATTGCGCAGCACGTGCCGGACGAATACCTGACGCTGCGGTAGACCCTTGGCCCGCGCCGTGCGGACGAAGTCCTGATTGACCGTGTCAAGCAGATTCGAGCGCAGGACCCGCGAGTAGAAGCCGACGCTCAGCGTGGCAATGGAGATCCATGGCAGGATCAGGTGGTAGGCCCACTGGGTCGGACTGTTGCCGAAATGCGTATACCCGGTGTTGGGGAACCAGGCCAGCTTGTAGGCGAACAGGTACAGCAGCAGCGCGGCGAGCAGGAAGATGGGGACCGAGACGCCGACGATCGCCGCCACCATCACCGCGCGGTCGGTCAATCGACCGACCTTCAGCGCGCTGATGGAGCCGAGCACGATCGCGGCGGCCAGCCACAGCAGCGCCGCCGGAACCACCAGCGACAGGGTCACAGGGAACCGCTGGCGAAACTGATCGACGACATTCAGGTCGTCCTGGTAGTCGATCACCTGGCCGGTGAACACCAGCTTCATGGTGTTCGCATATTGAATGTAGAACGGCTTGTCGAGGTCGAACTTGCGGGCGACCTGGTTGACCGTGGTCTGATTGGCGTTGCGCCCGGCGATCGCCCGCGCCGGGTTGTAGCTGGGGATGATCTCGAAGAAGCTGAACACCAGAAACGACGTGGCCACCAGCAGCGCGAGCGCCGAAATCGAACGCCGGACGACAAACCGGGCCATCAGGTCTTGATCCGCACCTGCGCCCGGGGGTCGAGCGCGTCGCGGACGCCGTCGCCGACGACGTTGATGCTGAGCACCGTGAGCACCAGCATCGCTCCGGGAATGAGCGAGAAGGTGGGAGTGGTGGAGATGTAGTTCAGCCCGTCGGAGATCAGGGTGCCCCAGGATGCGTTGGGCGCCTGCACCCCGGCCCCGAGGAAGGACAGGTAGGACTCGAGCAGGATCGTATTGGCCAGCATGATCGGCACGAACACGGTGATCGTCGAGGCGGCGTTGGGCAGGATCTCGGAGACCATGATCCGCCACGGGCTCATACCCTGCACGCGGGCGGCGTCGACGAAGTCCTGCTCACGCAGGCGCAGCACCTCCCCACGAATTGGCTTGCCCAGGTAGGGGATATAGATCGCCCCGATGATGAAGGTGGGGATGAGAATCGAGTTGCCCTTGATCGGACCGATCCCGCCGAAGGCCAGGGCGGTACCGACGACGACGCCGAGGATCACGGGGGGAAAGGACCAGATCAGCTCCATGAACCACCTCAGCACCGCATCCACGGGCCCTCGCAGGTACCCGGTCAGCAGCCCGATCAGCGTCCCGAAGAAGACGATGATCGCGGTCGCCACGAACCCGACCAGCAGCGATGTCCGCCCCCCGTAGAGCAGTCGTACGGCCAGGTCACGACCGTTGGTGTCGGCCCCGAAGAAGTAATGACGCGTGAACGTGGGACCGATCGGCACGCCGGTCAGCGAGACCACGTTCTCAGACTTTCCGCCTACGTTGATCGTGCCGGTGACGTTGTTGGTGTTGGGACCGATGTGCGCGATATCCGATGAGTAGACCGGTGCCAACAGGCACGCCGCGACGAGCACGATGAACAGACCCAGGAACGCGAGCGCCACCTTGTTGCGCCGCAACCGGCGCAGGGCCAGCTTCCAGGGCCCGATCGCCGGGGCGTGGTGACCTTCCTCCCAAGCGTCCCCGGTCCCCTGCTCCGAGGTGATGACGACACCGGCCCCGGCGTTGCCGGGGGGCTGGCGGACGGGCGGGTCAAGGGCCATTGTGTAAGCGCGAGCTTATCGCTGCGTCGCGCGGAGCGGAGCCGGGAGGACGCCCCGTGAGGCGTCCTCCCGGATGATCGCTGCTACTTGAGTTGCAGGCTGGTCAGGTCGGTGAAATATTCGACCGACATCGTCCCGGCGTTGAAGTTCAGCCGGTTGGAATAGAACTTCGCCTTGCTCTCGTGGCCAAAGTTCGCGTAGTAGGCGTGCTGCACCATGTACTGGTCCAGGGCCGACCACTGACTGGCCACACTCTCCGGCGGTTGCTGGTCGAGCTTGTTCAGCTCCGAGTTGAAGTGCGGATCGTTGACGTAGCCGTAGTTCAGTGAGGAGCCGGCGTTCCCGGCGAACAGCTGCATGAAGTCCCACGGGTTGGGGAAATCCTGGTTCCAGTCACCGAAGCCGGCCTGTGGCTTCAGCGTTGGGGCCCCGATCGTGGTGAAGTACACGCCGGAGTTGACTACCTTCTCGGTCGCCTTGAACCCCAGCGAGTTCAGGACTGACGTGAAGTAGTCCAGGTACTGCCGGCGCGGGCTGCGCTCCTCGCCGTAGACCACAACCGGCTGACCCTTCATTCCGGACTTGGCCATCAGCTGCTTGGCCAGCGTCAGGTTCGGCGGGCCGGCGGGGCTGTGGAACGGACAGCTCGAGGGGCTGGAGTGGCCGATGATCCCGAACGGGATCAGGTGGCAGTCCTCCGCCTGGAAGCCGCTGTCCAGTCGGGAGAAGGCCCGGTCGTCCATCGCGGCCAGCACCGCCTGCCGCGCGTACAGGTTGTTGAACGGCTTCTGCGTGACCCCGAAGAAGAAATACCAGCTCGTGTTCATCGGCACCGCCTTGTACCGATCGGCGGCGGTCGATGTCACCTGCTGGAGGATCGACGCCGGCAGCGTGTCACCGGGATCGAACACGTCGGCCTGGTTGTTGAGCACGGCCTGGGCGTTGGCCAGGACGTTGGAGTTGACGTTGTAGACGATCTTGTCCGCGTGCCCCTTGGGCAGGCCGGGAACGTCGAACTTGGGGTTCTTGACCAGGGTGTAGGAATGGCCGGCGGAGATCGGACCCCACGTGTAGGGGCCGTCGCCGATCGTGCCGGTGCTGGCCAGGTTCTTCATCGGCGTGCTCTTGGGCACGGGTGCCGTGCCCGGTAGCGCGAAGATGTCGACGATGGGGGCGAACGGCGCAACAACGTTCACGACGATCTTGCCGGTGGCGTCATCGGCGGTGACGCCGGAGATCGTCTTCGCCTTGCCCTTGGCGAACGCGTCCCCGCCCTTGACATAGGCGCTGATGAACGAGGCGGCCTGCCACGGGATCTTGATGGCGCGCTCCAGCGCGTAGGGCACATCGCTGGCCTTGATCGGCGTCCCGTTGGAATAGTGCAGGCCGGGGCGGAGCTGGAACGTGTAGGTCTTTCCACCGTTGCTCACCTTCGGCAGGCTCTCGGCCAGCGCCGGGATGATCTTGCTGCCGCCCGTTCCCTCGACACCGCGCACGAACGTCAGCAGTGGCGTATTGATAACCGAATACAGCTCGTTGCCCTGCGTGGTGAAGTCGAGCGCCTGGTCGGCCGACAGGGGTGCGGTTCCGGACGCGATCGTGATCGTGCCGCCCTGTGCGCCGCCGCCGCTGGCCGAGCTCGAGCTCGAGCTCGATGCGGCCCCCGAAGAGCTCGACGAGCTCGAACTGCTACTCCCGCAAGCGCCGATGGCGACCGCGGCGATGACCGTGAGCAGCATGGCTGCGAACGGTCTGACGTGACTCTTCACTTGATCCTCCTCCTCAGAGGTCGAGTTCCCAGGGGGCACAATCTAGTCACAACCGGCCGCGGATGCCAGCCCGGGGTCCGCTCTTTGCGACTCCTAATCAAGACTCAACACGGGCGCCGCGGGACGGGGAGATCGACCCGCCGCGGCCCGAGACCCGCCGGTCGATCGATCGGGGAGCGCGCTGGGCGTCGGGCAGGTCGGGGACTCAAGACCAGAGCGCGCGTCGGGCCGATTGGTCGATACTTAGCGGATGCGCGCCCCCCTGAGGCTGCTCTGCGCCGCGAGCGCGACGATGCTGGTGGGGCTCACCGGCTCGGCCCGTGCCGCCCTGCGGGTGTCCTGGTTGGCCGGCGACCGCGCCCCGGGCACACCGGCCAAGTACGACCGGATCGGCGTGATCAAGATCGGGCGCCCGCAGGCCCGCAACGTGCTCGTGCTGGAACCCGGCACGTCTGCCGGCGGGGGGTACTTCGTGCCGCTGGGGAGATGGATCGTATCCCGGGACAGACGCTGGCAGGTGTGGTCGGTGGAGCGGCGCGAGAACCGGCTGGAGGACCAGTCCGAGCTCAACCTCGCCAAGGCAGGCCGGGCCAGTGCGACCCAGCTGTTTGACTACTACCTCGGCTTTCTCGCCCACCCTGGCGTCAAGCACCATTTCCGGTTCGTCTCCAACTCGCGCGTGGAGTTCGCCAAACGCTGGGGCATGAACGTCGCGGTGCAGGATCTGCACCAGGTGATCGCCGCGGCCCACCGGCTCGGCGGCAAGGTCGTCCTCGGCGGCCACTCGCTCGGCGGCTCGGTGGTCACCGCCTACGCGAGCTGGGACTTCGCCGGGCGACCCGGCGCCGACGCGCTCGCCGGACTCGTGTACATCGACGGCGGCAGCTTCGGCAGCGAGTCGGCCGGCGCGGCCCGGACGGCGCTGGCCGGGCTCGACTCCCCCAACGCCTCGCCGTGGCTGCAGTTCGGCGGCATCACCGCGCCGTTCGCGGGCCTCTACAACGCCACCGGCTCGACCGCTGCGCTGATCGATCCCAACGGGCGCTCGCTCGGCCAGGAGTCGGGCCTGCTCAACACCATCCCGGGTCTGTCCCCAACGGTGCCGGTCACCAACCTCGGACAGTACGGCTTCGCGCTGAATGTGCGGACCTCTCCGCCCGGGCTGATCGCCGCTCAGGCACACCTGGGACGCGGTCTGCGCACCACCGGCGCGCCGCCCTTCGGCTGGAACGGGGCCGGCGCCGTGACGCCGATCAGGCGCTTTGCCGCGATGTTCTCGGGCCACGGGATCAACGGCGCCGACGGCACCGAGTGGTACTTCCCGGCCCGCCTGACGCTCGATACCGCCGCGGTCGACAACGGGGTGCCCAGCCCCGCCCAGAAGGTGCTCGGTCTCAAAACGACGATGGGTCGCCGGCTTCCCCGCAGGCTGTTCGTCTACGCCTTCGGAGCGCGGCTCTCCGGTCCGGGAAACCTGCTCCTGAAGGCGACCGAGCGGTTGGCGCGCCAGTCTCGGATCCCGCGGGCCAACCTGACGCTGGTCAACCGCCCGGACTACGCCCACAACGATCCGGCGGGAGCGTATCCACGCAACGTGTTCTTCGATCGCCTGATCCCGTTCCTGCACAAGGTCGCCGCCCGGGGTCGCTGAGCCGGCTCGGGCGAGGAGGAGAGTTGCCAAACCAGGGGTTGAGCGAGCTGCGCGCGCAGCTCGGCGAAGAGGTTCCGGAGGGATTGAGGCGGCTCGACGGCGAGCAGCTTCAGGATCTCGCGGATGCGGTGCGGGATGCACGCCACCGACAGGCGGCCGCGGTGGCGCAGTCCGCCGAGCGCGCGCTCGGGCACATCCCCCGGCTGCTCCGCGGTCCCATCCGCCGGGTGGTGGGATGAGCCCGGGCGCCGACGCGCTGCAAACGCGCGCCGAGGTGCTGAAGCTGGCTCGCATCCTCGGACGCGAGCCGGCCAAGATGGCCTACCTCGAGCGGGTACCGGTGGACGATCTGCGGCGCCTCCGCGATCAGGTCACCGAGGTGCTGTGGAGCGCCGACGGGCAGGCGCTGTCCCGGCTCGCCGCCGCGAGCCGGCTGCTCCCGGCCGGGGTCAGTGCCAACATCTGCCAGCGGGCGTTCGGGCCCCTGCTCACGGCGCGCCTGGCCGGGCGGCTGGAGCCGGGGCGCGCCGCCGACATCGCGAGCAAGCTCCCGCCCGCCTTCCTGGCCGATGTCGCGAGCGAGCTCGACCCCAGGCGAGCCAGCGAGGTGATAGCCCGGATCGCGCCCGACGACATCGCCGCCGTGACGAGGGAGCTGGTCGAGCGCGAGGAGTACGTGACGATGGGTCGCTTCGTCGGGCATCTCAGCGACGGCTCGCTCGACGCAGCACTGTCGGCGATGGACGACCGTGCCCTGCTGCAGGTGGTATTCGTGCTCGAGGACCCCGAGCGGCTCGGTTCGGTCATCGCAAAGCTGCCGGCGCAGCGCCGGCGGGAGCTCGCCCGGAGCGCGCGTGAGGCCGGTGTGATCGAAGCGCTCGGCCCGCTCGGGGACCACCTGGCCGAGGAATAGGCGATGTCCGGCGAGGGAACCGCAGACCTCGATCCGGACGTTGGCATCGGTCGTCGCCTGGTCCTGCTGCTGGCCGTCGCCTGTGGCGCGTCGGCGGCGAACGTGTATTACGCGCAGCCGCTGCTGCCCACGCTGGCGCGCGCGTTCTCGGTCTCACAGGGAACCGCCGGCCTGCTGGTCACCGTGACCCAGGCCGGGTACGTGCTCGGGCTCGCGCTGCTGGTGCCGCTGGGGGACCTGCGAGAGCGCCGCAGTCTGATCACCGTCTCGCTGCTGCTCACCGCGACCGCCCTGGCGGTCGCCGCCGCCGCGCCGGGGATAGCGGTGCTCGGCGCCGCGCTCGCGATCGTCGGCGTGAGCTCGGTGGTGGCCCAGGTGATTGTCGCGATGAGCTCGTCGCTCGCCGCCGAGCCGGAGCGCGGCCAGGTCGTGGGCACGGTGATGAGCGGGCTGCTGATCGGGATCCTGCTCGCGCGCACGGCCAGCGGGCTGATCGCGGCGACGCTGGGATGGCGCATGGTGTTCGCGTTCGCTGCCGTGGCGATGCTCGCGCTCGCGGTCACCGTGCGCCGCGCGCTCTCTGCGGTCGCGCCGACCGACACGCTGTCCTACGGCGGGCTGCTTCGCTCGGTGCTGGCGCTGATCGGCGCGGAGCCCGTGCTGCGTCAGCGGATGATGCTCGGCGCGCTCAGCTTCGGCTGCTTCAGCATTCTCTGGACCTCGCTGGCGTTCCTGCTCTCGGGCGCGCCGTATCACTACGGCAACGCGGTCATCGGCCTGTTCGGGCTCGCCGGCGTGGTGGGGGCGGCGGCCGCATCCGCCGCGGGCCGTCTGGCCGATCGGGGTCGCGGCGGCGCTGCCACCACCGGGTCGATCCTCGCGCTGCTGGCCAGCTGGGCCGTGCTCGCCGCCGGCCACACGTCGGTGAACGCGCTGATCGTCGGAATCGCGGTGCTTGACCTTGGCGTCCAGGGCCTGCACATCAGCAATCAGAGCGCCATCTACGCGCTGCGCCCCGAGGCCCGCAGCCGCCTCACCACCGCTTACATGGTCGCCTACTTTCTGGGCGGCGCGATCATGTCGGCGGCCACCTCGACGCTCTACGCGAGCAGCGGCTGGAGCGGTGTCTGCATCCTCGGAGCGGCCACGTCCGTGGTGACGCTGCTGGTGTGGATGTTGACCGCGGCGAGGGGTCGCGCGCGGGAACGCTCGACCCTCGGGCACGAGGCGACATGAGCTCTGTGGCCCTTCCGCGGTGGGTCGGGGATCACCCTTCGTGCCCGCTCTGCATCGGCCCGGCGATGATCCGGGAGCCCTGCGCGCGTCCTCCGCTGAGGAAACTGATCGACCAGCGCAGCATCACCACGAGCCGGTTTTGAAACCCGATCAGGTACCAGATGTGGACCACCAGCCAGATCATCCAGGCCACTGGGCCGCTGAGGCGGATCAACCCCAGGTCCGCGACGGCCTGGCCACGGCCGATCGTGGCGAGGTTGCCCTTGTTGAGGTACCGAAACGGCCGACGCCCCTCGCCACGGAGCCGATGCTCGATCAGCTTCGCGGCGTAGTGGCCCTGCTGGATCGCCACGGGCGCGAGCCCGGGAAGCTCCTGCACACCGCCGCGGCCGTCGCTCACCCGCGCCATGTCCCCCAGCACGATCACCTCTGGATGCCCGGGCAGCGTCAGGTCTGGGGCCACCATCACCCGGCCGGCCTTGTCCACCTCGGCATTCGCCAGCCGCCCCAGCTCGCCGGCCAGACTCGAGGCGCGGACGCCGGCGGCCCAGATCACCGTTCGGGCCTGCACTCGCTCGGTGGTGCCGTCGGGAGCCCGCAGCGACACGCCGTCGCGGTCGATGTCGACCACGGTGCGGTTGACGGTGGGGGTGACCCCGAGCTTCTCCAGCGACCGGCACGCCTTGTCGGCCAGCGAGGCCGGAAACGCCGACAGCACCCGCTCGGTGGTCTCCACCAGCAGAATCCGCACGTCACGGGCGTGGATGGTCTCGTAGTCCCGGTTCAAGGTGTCCCGGGCCAACTCGCCGATCTGGCCGGCGATCTCGACGCCGGTCGGCCCACCCCCCACGACGACGAAGGTCATCTCCGCCTGGCGTTCGGCATCGTCGCGCACTATCTCGGCACGCTCGAACGCGCTCAGCACCCGACTGCGAACCGCAATTGCGCTCTCCAGCGACTTGACCTCTCCGGCCACCTCGCGCCACTCCTCGTGACCGAAGTAGGAATAGCTCGAGCCGGCCGCCACCACCAACGTGTCGTACTGCACGTCGGCCGGCGCCGCGGGGTCCGCCCCGGTGGCCAGCAGCACCTTGCGCGCACCGAGATCGAACCCCGTCACCTCGGCCAGCATCACGTGGGTGTTCCGAGCCGACCCGAACACCGCCCGTAGCGGGTAGGTCACGTCGCTGGGCGACAGCGAACCGGTGGCCACCTGGTAGGTCAGGGGCTGAAACAGGTGGAAGTTGCGCCAGTCGATGAGGGTCACCTCCACCGGGGCGCGCCGCAGGCGCTTGACCACCTGCAGGCCGCCAAAGCCGCCGCCGATCACCACGACTCGCGGCGCCGCTCCGGAACGGGTGCTGGAAGCGGACATCAGCGCGTCCCTCCGACGGGCTCACGCGTTCGGTCTGGGCTCAGGCGGGACACGGCATCAGCTCCTTGCGGGTGAAGATCGCGGACCCCCGGGAAGTGAGATCGCGGGCGCCGGGAAAGGGATGAGAATCAGGCTACGTGCTGCCCGCCGGACTTATGGTGAGGAGCACCGGACCACCTTATGGGTAGCGAAGCAAAGGAGATGCCGTGCTGGTGACGCGCCGCGGGAACCGACTCGCTCTGATCACGCAGCCCGATCACGGCCGGCTCGCCGGTCAGCTCGGAGCGCACTGGGGCAACTCGCAGTTCGCCACCCCTGCCGCACGCGAGGCCTTGCTGTGTGCGGCGACTCACCACGACGATGGCTGGCACGAGCTCGACGGCGTCCCGGCTCACAACGCTCAGGCGCAGCGGCCCGCGCACTTCGTCGAGCTGCCGCTGCGCCAGACCGTGGGGCCCTACGGCCGCGGCGTCGAATCGGTCTACGCGCGTGACCCGCACGCCGGCGCCCTGGTCGGCATGCATTTCAGCGGCTTCTACACCGGCCGCTGGGGGCTGCAGGACGCGGGGCGCGACGACAATCCGCTCGCCGGCGAGGTGGTGGCGACGCAGGAGGCCCGCTGGATCCCGGCGCTGCGAGAGGTGTGGGGATACCGCGGACCGCGCAGCGAGTTCGACGCCGACACCTGGCATGCCTACGAGGTGCTCCAGGGCCTCGATCTGCTGTCGCTCGCCCTGGGCCTGATCGACCTCGAGCGACCCACCGAGGCGGCGGAGGCGGTGGGCGTGCCCGCGACCCTGCGCAAGCTGGACCAGCCACCGGGTCCGCGGATCGTCCCGGCCGTTCCCACGGCTCCCGGCCACCGCGTCGAGTTGCGGCTGCGAGTCGCCGCTCCCGGGCGCGTCGAGCTCGACCCGTATCCGTTCGACGACCCGGAGTTCGAGGTCACCCTGCCGATGCGTGAGCTCGATGATCGACCCTACGACTCGGCCGACGAATCCGCCCGCGCCTATCACGCCGCCATCCCGATCGAGCTGCGCTGCGCGGTCACGGCGGCCTGAGCGCCGCCGGCGCCCGGTCGAAACGGTCGAATTCATCGCCACGCGCGGTGCGCTGAGTGCGAGACTGCGCCCGTCCGGCAATTCACCAATCACGAGGAGAGAGGCATGGCGGAGAGCGTTTACCGCGTCACCGAGGTCGTCGGGGTCAGCAGCGAGTCCTGGGAGGCAGCGGCACGTGTGGCGGTGGAGACGGCCGCGAAGAGCGTGCGCGAGCTACGCGTGGCCGAGGTTGTGCGTCAGGACCTGACGATCCAGGACGGCGGCGTGCTGAATTATCGCGTCCGCCTGGGCATCTCGTTCAAGTACACGCCCAGCGAGTAGGACGCCGCACGGCGACGAGCGCTCGCTCCGGTCAGGGGCTATCCGGAGCGAGCCCGACGCCCACGGTGCTCTGCCTGCGACTGTCCCACTCGGACCCCAGGTCCGGTTGCACGGTCAAGGTGCACACCCCAAGGCGCTTGATCTCCCGCCGGAGACGGTGGTTGTGGGCGGGCAGCGCGGAGTCGAACACCACCAGGTCGTAGCTGTCACGGGCGGCGAGCCGCTGCAGCGCACACGCCGTGTCGGGGCCGAGCAGAACCTTGGTCAGCGAGACCGACGCCGGCACCGACTCACACGCGCGGGAGAGCATCTTCTGCGCGAAGCGCTGCAGGTCGGGCTCGGGATCGCACGGTGCCCGGGCCAGGATCGTCATCGGCCCGAACCACTTGACGATCCGGCCGGGATCGGTCGTCTTGGCCAGGGTGAGGCGGGCCCGCTGCGCCTCGGCCAACTCGACCGCCCGTTCCAGGACCGCCGACGCCGCGGGCTCATCGTGGCCGAGCAGCGCGAGGATGTGGCGAAAGCTCCGGCAGCTCATGCGTCGCGCTCGGTAAGTCGGCCGATCAGACGATCGAGGATCTCGACCGAGCGCGCCAGGGTGTCGATGTCGGCATCCTCGAGTGTGGCCATCTCCTCGTGAAGCATCGCGCGGTACTCGGCCCGGAGCAACTCGAAGGCCGCCTCTCCGCCGGCGGTCAGGCTGACCAGCACCGCTCGTCCGTCGCTGGGGTCCGCGACTCGCCTCACCCAGCCCCGTCCGACCAGACGGTTGACCAGCAGCGTCATCCCGGGCTGGCTGACTCCCTCGTCGGCGGCCAACTCGGTGATCCGGCGCGGCCGTGTGTGCAGACTCCGCACCACGCCGACCTCGGTGCGCGACACGCAGATGCTCGTACGGGTCAGGAACAGTCTGGACAGAGCCGACGCACGCTGCGGGAGCGCTTCCGCGATCTCGTCCAGCTGCCGCTTCCGGATGCTGACCCCGGCGGGCTCCATTGGCAGTTTATATTAGTGCCTGATGCAGTCTTTGGCCACCGATCGTGGCGAGCTTCCCCGATTGCGCCCTCCGGAAGCATTCTCACTCTTAGACTGACGGGCTATGAGCGATTCATTGTGCGCGGAGACAGCGCAGATCAAAGGTCACGATGGCGAGCCGATCGAGGCGTACATCGCCCGGCCCTCACAGGACGTTCCCCGCGGCGGCGTCGTGGTGATCCATCATATGCCCGGATATGACCGGGGGACCAAGGAGATCGTCCGGCGCTTTGCCGAGCTCGGCTCCGACGCGATCTGCCCGAACCTGTACTGGCGGGAGGCCCCCGGCGCTGCTCCGGACGACGCCGCGGCGACGGCGCGGGCCCAGGGCGGGGTGCCGGACAAGCGGCTGATCGGCGACGTCGGCGGCGCCGCTGAGTACCTGCGCTCGCTGCCGACCTCGAACGGGAAGGTCGGCGTGATCGGCTACTGCTCGGGCGGGCGACAGGCGGTGCTCGCGGCGTGCACCGTCGACCTCGATGCCGCGGTTGACTGCTACGGCGCGTTCGTGGTTGGAACGCCACCCGAGGGCTTTCCCCTGAAGGTCACCAACATCGTCGACCAGTTGCCGAATCTGCGCGCTCCCCTGCTGGGGCTGTTTGGCCAGGAGGACTCCCATCCCAGCCCCGAGCAGGTCGCCGAGCTGGACCAGATCCTCACGAGGCTCGACAAGCCGCACGAGTTCCACAGTTACGACGATGCCGGCCACGCCTTTTTCGCGACCGACCGTCCGTCCTACCGCGTAGCCGCCGCCAACGACGGCTGGGAGCGGATCACGACGTTCTTCAACACCCATCTCGGAGGCTGAGAATGTGCACCTACGCGACCGTGACCACCGCGCTTGACGGGAGCGCAAAGGGTCCGGACAGCAGCTGGTTTCACGTCACCGATGCAACGGTCTACTTCGACCATCCGGTTCACGCCATGGCGGAGCACACGCTGAACATCGACTTCGCCGATCCCGCCAGAGGGCCCTCGGCGCGGGTAGCCGTAGAGCTGACGGCGGCCTCGGCGCGGGAGCTCATGGCGGCGATCGAGGCCGCTTTGGATTCGGCGCCGGCCGAACTGACCGCCTGACCGGCTGCCCGGGTTTCCCTCAGTTCACGGTAAGGGTGTACGGGGCGGTCACGATGTGACCATCCAGCTTCATTTGCAGGAACAGCCGCCAGGTGCCGGGCACCGGCACCAGGACGCCGATCGTGAGCTTTCCCGGCGCGGTCGACCGGCCGGCGATCCGAGTCGATCCCACGCCGGCCAGGGTTCCACAGTTCGGCGCGTTGGGCGCGCAGATGTGAGTGTGAAAGTAGTCAAGCGACCCGCGACGGAAGAAGATCGCGTGTGCGAGCGCGCCGAACCACGGGACAAAGGTCACCTTGCGGCCTTGCGGGCTGGTCACCGTGACGTGCAGGAAGGTCGCCTGGATGGCGTGCAATGCGGGGGGCCGCTGCATATCGACGTGGAAGCCGTCCACGACCAGATCCGGCTTGAACGCCGGCAGCCGCTGCGGGTGGTAGGCGCCGGACACGTTGACGGTCTGATGCAACTGGAAGTTGGGCGCCAGGCCCGGGACGTTGGGGTAGATGTCCACGAGCACCCGGTAGCGGCCGGGCGAAGGAAACCTCACCGACTGGACCAGGACGCCGTTGGGGCCCACCGGGGGATGCTCGTGGATGATGTACGCGAGGTCGTCACGGACGATGATCAGGTGCACGCCGGTGTGCGGGCCCGAGCCGGTCCGGTAGCGCGTCAGCGGTCTGCCGTCGGGCAGCTGCACCGTGAACGAGACGGTGACGGGATGGTGCGCGAGCACCGTTCCCGGCGGCTTGAAACCTGCGAGGCTGAACGTCCTCGCCGGCCCGACGACGGGGGCACTGACGACTGTGTTTGAAGCTGAGCCGCAGCCACCGAGCACGGCCGCGAACAGCAGCGAGACGATCACGGCGCGGCGGCGGGAGCGGGAGCGGTCTGAACTCAAGCTAGGACTCCTTTGAGGAGAAGGACGGCGATGACGATCGCTGCGACCCCGGCAGCGATCGCGACGACCGCGGCGAGGAGCCGCAGTCGAACCTGGGTGGTGGTCAGGTGGGGCTCGGTCATCCGTTGGCCTCGTCGAGGATCAGGGCGGTGAAGGGCGCGGCGTTGGAGGGGGCGATCTGGAACGCGAGCGCCCATTTGCCGACCATCACGAGCGCAGGGGCGGCCCGAGAGTAAAGACCGGGGTGGGTTTCGGTGAGCTGGTACTCCTGTTGCGGCATCTGCATTTCGGTGTGGTTGAAGGTCAGAGTCACGTTCGCGTGGCGGACGGGCTGCCCGTGCCGGGTGATCCGGAGCGCGAACGAGTCGGGCTCCACGGCCTTGTTGGGCGACACCAGCACCTGCAGTACGTATCCGCCCTTGTGCACTGTCTCGGCGACGCGTCCCGGGCCGACGCTCGCGAGGGCGGAGTTCTGCAGCGCGAATGCCGGCGGCGGGGGCCCAAGGCTCGAGAGCACGGCCGCGGCGAATACGGCACCGGCAATCAGGAACGCCTCGGCGCTGATCGTCCGGCGCAGCCCCCGGGCGGCGCCGACCCCGAGCTCAGGGCGCTCGCGAGCAGCCACCAGGCGCGGCTTGGCGCGCAGCAGGTTGCCGGCCCCGAGTGCCATCGCGGCGATGAGCAGGCCGACCTTGACCAGGATCGCGACGCCGTACCCGGTCAGCCACAGGGCGTCGATCGCGGGCATGTGGTTGATCGTCGCCCAGGTGCCGGTCCCCAGCAGCAGGAGCACCGACCCCAGCGCGACGTTGGAGAAGCGCGGAACCACCACCGACAGGGACGTGACGCGACTGGCCGCCGACAGGCTGAACCAGAGGACGAGCAGTCCCATCAACCCTCCGAGCCACAGCGAGCCGGTGATCAGGTGCAGCCAGTCGAGGATCACCGAGATCCCGCGTGGCGAGGTCTGCGCGGCGTGACCGGCGGTCCCGGGGATCAGCAGTACCCCAGCGGCGGCCAGGAGCGCTCCGGTGACCGAGACGATCTCCGCGAGCGAGCGCCGCTCGCGGTCGGGCCGGTCAACCCACAGCGCGATCCAGGCCGCCAGGCAGAAGAGGGCAAAGCAGATCGTCATGTCGACGTAGCCGCGTCCGAACGCGGTCACACGAAACAGCGGCACCAGCGCCCCGAGATCGAAGACCGAGCGCAGCGAATCGATCGCAGTGGCAAAGTCCAGGTAGACGGGGATAGCGAGGAGCCCCATCACCGAGGCGATCAGGAACGCGCGTGAGACCGGCCGCAGGCTCGCGGACGGCGCGCCGCGCCGGGCCGGCCGGGCGATCAGCACGCGGAACACGAACAGGCCGATCGCGCTCATGACCGACAGGAACATCACCCAGCGGGCGATCACCAGATGCAGCGAGGTCGCCGAACCGGCGATGCTCGGCACCGGAAACTGCGGGGCAGGGCCCGGGTTCGGTCCGATCGCGTACGTGAACGCTCCCTGCACCGGGTGACCGTCGACAGAGATCGCCCGCCAGTAGATCAGGTACCAGCCCTCGGGCAGATGCGGGCGCAGCGGGACTACCAGGGTGTCCGGGTTAGCCGGCGACCGGCTGACCGAGCCCGTCGTCTCCTGCTTGCCCGCAGCGTCGGTGACCGAGATGATCGCGAACCGCGGTTCGACCGCCTCGTCGTAGGTCAGGGCGACGTTCGCGGGCGGGGAGTCGAGGATCCCGCTGGCGGCGGGCACGGTCTTGATCAGGTAGGCGTGCGCCGACGCCGAGCTCGGCAGCGCGCCCCCGACCACGATCACCAGGAGGGCCAGGACGATCCCTCGCCGACGGGTCACGCCAACGGCCTTCCCCCGGGCGATCCGCCGCCGGCCAGCGCGAATCCACCCGCGGCCAGGCCGAGCACGCCCACGATCAGCGCGATGATCGTCAGCACCGACACGCCACCGCCACCGCCACCGAGCGAGGTTTCCGCCTCGATCGTCGGCGCCGGCGCCGCGGAGGACTCGGCTCCTGACCAGTTGACTATGGACCCGTCGGAGTAGGTCTGCTGCACGTCAAACCGGTAGGTCCCGCTGGACGCCGGCTGAGCGAGGAACTGAAACAGCGAGTCCTCCCCCGTGGGGGTGTGACCGCCTGACCAAGTCACCTTCTGGATCACCGCGTCGGCGCCTGAGCCCGCCTGCTCAAGCGACTGGGTCCAGCCGGCCGGAGGCGGCACGAACGAGTCGATCCCGAACCCCCTCGGGACCGTCATCACGATCTTCGTCGTCCTGAGATTGCTCCTCTCGGTCGGGACAGCGAGGCTGTAGAGCTGCAGCTGGCCAGACACCGACACGGCTGGGCTGACCCGTGCGTGCGCCAACGCTGACGCCGCGATGGCCAGCGTGCCAACGCCGACGGTCAGCACAACCACGAGCCCGCTCCCCGCGCGGCTCCTCCACGAACCTGTCTTCATGCGACCACTCCTTCGGTTGGGTTTCCAGTCAGTCAGCCACGCAGCGGCCAACCGCCCCGGCCCCGCAGAAGGCGAGCGATCAGTTCCTGGGATGATTCAGAACGCGCTCAGACGGCGAGCACGAGCAAACCTGAAGCGACCCCGTCGCACCGAAGGCCCTCGCGGGGAATGGCGGCGACCGCCGGCCATCCCCCGGGGGGGCCGCGACCAGCGTGCCCGCCGACCGGAGCGCCCACCCGAGCTGAAGGCGCCTCGCGCACACGCCAGCGAGCCAGAACCGCCACCACGCGCGGGCGCGTCAGCGCACCACGCAAGGCCCGGCCCATCTCGTCGGCGGCTCGCAGCAGGGCCCGCGCCACGAGGTACGCCACAAGTGCGAATGGAAGCTGTAGCAGCAGTCCGATCCGGAAGGTCGGCTGCAGCACGATCCACCACGGAAACGGCGCACCCGACAACAGCCGTTCGCAGAACTCCTGCAGCGTGAAGCCCAGCATCGGCAGCAACGCAAACGCCCACGCCGGCACCGGGCGTCGCAGACTGCAACGCACGCTCCCGGCGCAGACCCAACCCAGGCCGACAAGCTCCGCCGCGAACACGAATCCCAGCAGCATCGCCAGGTACGCCGGCGAGCGCATGTACGTGTGGCCGGTCGAGAGCAGCTCGCCCAGGCGCAGATGGGCGTTCGGATACACCCACTGATATGCGAGCACATGCGCTACCTGAGAGCCCACCACCATCAGCGGGAACGACAGCAGCCACGTGGCCGCCCGACGACGACGCATCAACGGTATTGAACCACCATGGGCGCGGTTGGTCAGTCGCCCGCGCTCAGGTCGTGTCGGTGCCGGTCTCCCAACAGCGCGTGATCTCCAATCCGGACCAACGGCCCTGCCGCCCGCTGCGCGGCAGCCGCCCGCGCGGGTCCGACCAGCGTGTCCTGCAGCCGTCGCGCGGCGTCGAGGTGATCGCCGGTCCAGATCATCCGGGCGGCCGTCGTGCCGGCCAGCCCGTCGTCCCGGCGCAGGTCGTGACTTACCGCCTCGATCAGCGGGCCATCGGCGAGCTGTTCATGGCGGAGCGGCTCGGGCACGGCGCTGGGACTGGTGAGACTGGCTGCGAAGCCGTCGTACCAGTCGACGATCAGCTTGGTGCTCGCGAGCAGCGCGAGTCTGGCCCCCGCCCGGTCCTCCCCCATCGCAGCGTCGCGTTGCCACAGGTCGAGTACGGCGTCGCCGGCCAGGCGCAAGCCGACTACGCCGGTCACCAGGCCGGTGACTTCGGCCAATGGGATGAGCTTCTCCCCCCGTTCGGCCAGGTAGGCGCGGAAGGTGTCATCGAGCCGATGTGACGCGGCCGCCGCCTGAGTCGCCTCTGCGGTCGGCGGTTCGCGCGCCGGCGTGCCCAGGTCGCAGCGGCCGAGGCCGAACTGAACCGCACTGGCCAGGTAGCGCACGCTGTCGGCGTAGGCCTCGGCCAGAGCAGTCTGCAACGCAGCCCCGGCGCCGCGCGGCCAGAACAGCAGCCCCACGGCAAGGCTCACCGCCCCGCCGAGCGCGACGTCCTCGATCCGCACCAGGCCGATCTGCCAGCCGATCGGCGCCAGGAGGTTGAACAGGATCAACAGCGTCAGCGTGAAAGCGGCCTGTCCGGCCGCGAAGGAGATCGTGGCGGGGGCGAGCCCGGCCAGCAGAACGGCGAGCGGAAGCAGAACCCATAAGAGCGTGGTGTTGGTCCCGATAACGGCGACCAGGGCGGCGCCGATGACAAAACCGGTGGTGGTGCCGAGCATGCCGCGGAGCACGTTCTGGCCCGTGCTGAGCGCATTTGAACGCAGCACCGACAGCGTGCCGAAAACGACCCAGAACGAATGCTGCACGCCGGTCAGCTTGGCCACCAGGACCGCCAGGCCCAGTCCCACGGCGCCCCGCAGGCTGTTGTGCAGCCACACGGAGTGCCGTTCCACGTGCGCGCCGGTGCGCCGCTGCGCCGCCGACAGCGAGCCCGGGAGCCCCTCGGGCTGGCGGCCGAGGGCGCGCTGTAACCAGCTTCGTCGCTCGGCGGCCGCCGCCAAGTCGATGTTGGCCGCGATCTGCGAGACCGCAAAGCTCAGTTCCTGAGCCCGGAAGCTGGGGTCCAGCGAGGTGATGAACTCCCCGATCCGGTCCGCGCCCACGCCGGTTGCCGCCCCACCCTCGGGCAGGCGCAGCGTGTCACCGCGCTCCAGCTCGTCCAGCGCGGCGCGCAGTTCGGCCACGGCGGCGTGCAGAGCATCGGGGTCGCCGGCGCGCACTTCCAGTAGCTCGGTCCCGCGTTCGAGCACTGCCGCCGCGGCCGCTTTCACGGCGCAGGCTGGGCGGTTGACCGGCGCGCCGCGCTTGCGCGGGGCCGATTGGTCGATGATCGCGCCGAGCCACTTGAGCTCATCGACCAACCGCACGATCATCCGAGGTCCCGTGCCCAGGCTCGTCGGCCGGTAGGGCGTGGCAAAGAACGCGCTGTGCAGCGCATCGAGGGCCGCGTGGGCCTGCGCGACGGCGTTGTCGTGCGCCTCTTCCGACGGCCGACCGCTTCCGCCCATGAGATAGGCGATCTCCATGCGCAGCCGCGCGGCCAGCGCCCGGCCGGCCGCGATCGCCGGGCCGCGCAGGGGCTCACCGGCTGGGCCTGGCCATAGCACTGCGACCGCCACGAGGCTGGCCCCCGCCGCCAGGCCCCAGCCGGCCAGGCGATCCGGGATCGAGGAGACCGGCCCGGTGAGCGAAACCGGCAGGATGAATGCCAGCAGCAGCGACGTCGTCGCGCCCGCCAGCACGGAGCTCGCGACGCCGGAGAAGATCACCGCGAACGCCACCAGCGCCATCGCCACGGCACCGAGCCACGCCGTGCGCGAAGCCAGCGTCCCGAGGCAGACGAACACCCCACCGGTGATCCCCAGCGCCGCCTGCGCCTTCAGACGGTCGCCGATCGTCCCTCCGAAGTCGACCAGCAGCAGCATCGCAAACGAGCCGAAGGCGGCGAACGTCGCCACGATCGGATTGCCGATCACCTTGTCGCCCAACGCGAACATGGCCGGCATGACCACCGCGGTCCGGGTCGAGCGCCGCAGCGCGGCGAGGCCGCGGTCGCGTGCCCGCAGCCATTGCAAGGCGGCGGTGAGGTGGGTCTGCAGCTCAGTGAGACCCGCGGCCGGCAGGTGGGCTGGACTCCCGGTGGCAGCCATGTTTGACCACAAACATAGACGCGGGCGCAACCGGCCCGCCTGCGGTCAGGACGCGGTCACGGCCGCGCTCGGTGGCGCGAACGGATCCGAGATTCGGGCCAGCCACTGATCGAGCGCCCGGGCCGCCATCGGGCGCGCCAGCAGGAACCCCTGGGCCAGATCGCAGTGGCCCTCTCGCAGGGCCGCGAGCACCTCGTCGGTCTCGATCCCCTCGGCGACAACCCGCATCGACAGGTTATGCGCGAGGTCGATGATCGAGCGCACGATGGCGGCGTGCGCCGCGTTCTGGCACATGTCGGTGACGAAGCTCCGGTCGATCTTCAATTCGTCTACCGGCAGCGCCGAAAGGTAACGAAGCGAGGTGTGGCCGCGACCGAAGTCGTCGACGCTGATTCTCACGCCGGCTTGCGCGAGCTCGCTCAGCACTCGCGCGGCGCGCGCGGGGTCGGTGAGCAGCGCGGTCTCGGTGACCTCGATGACCAGCCGCTCGGGCGCCACGCGGAGGTCGATCAGCGCTTGGATCACCCGCGGGGCAAAGTCCGCACGCCCGATGCTCCGGGCCGAGACGTTGACCGCTACGGCGAGGTCAGAGCCGGCCGCGTCGAGACGACGGAACTCGCCGAGCGCGGTGGTCAAGACCCAATCGGTCAGCTTGTCGATCAGATCGGTCTGCTCGGCAAGCGGCAGGAAGCTGTCGGGGCAAAGCAGGCCGTGCACGGGATGCTGCCAGCGCACCAGCGCCTCGACCGTCTCGATGCCTCCACCGGCGAGGTTGGTCTGAGGCTGATAGTGCAGGACCAGTTCGCCGGCAGTGATGGCGCGCCGCAGCTCCCCCACCAGGCTCAGGTTGGCCGCGTCGTAGTGCTCGAGCTCGGCCCGGTAGGCCACCACTCCGGCATGCTGCGTCTTGGCGGCGTACATCGCCATGTCAGCGCGTTGCAGGAGGGTGTCGGCATCGATGGGCGCCCCCGTCGCCGTCACGAAGCCGATGCTCGGCTGAATCGAGAGCGGCAACCCGCGCACCTCCACCTCACGTGCGATCACCTCACGCAGGGACAGCAGGGCCTGCTCGGCGTCGTCTACACCGCATAGAAGCAAGCCGAACTCATCTCCGCCCAGCCGGGCCACGATGTCACCCGGGCGCATCTCGTCGCTGATCCGTCGCGCCAGCGTCGTGAGCAGCTGATCACCGGATTGGTGGCCGAGCGCGTCGTTGATGTCCTTGAAGCGATCAAGGTCGATGATCGCAATCGCGAGGGCCTGGTGCGATCGCCCGGCGCGGACCACGGCTGCTCGCGCTCGGCGGAGAAACTGCGCCCGGTTGGGAAGGGCGGTGAGGGGGTCATTGTGCGCGAGGAAGGCATTGATCGCCACCTCACGGCGCAGGCCGCGGCTGACCGAACCCGTGATCGCGAACAACAGCAGGTACAGCGCGGTCAAGCCAAGCGCCAGATCAAGGTACAGGTGGTTCAGCCCCAAGGCGACGTTGCGCGCGATCGGTGCGTAGGGGAGATAGATCTCGAGCACTCCGACTCTCCGAGCCGGCATCCCCCCGCTGATCGGCAGGTAGACCTCGACCGCAGCAACTCCCTTACGTCCGTGGTCGTTGCTGTCGGAATTGAGATGGGTCAGCAGGGTCACCGGCGCGCCGTGCGCGGCCTCTATCGCTTCACGCTCGCGCGCAGTGCCGAATCCCGAGCCGTCATCACTGAACACCACCCGGCCGGTCAGATCACGCAGACGCAGGCGCAGCACGTCGCCCTTGCGCACGGCGCGATCGACGAGCCGTCCGAGGCGTGCTCGTTCCTCCGGACTCAGACCGGAGCTGAGGGAACCGGACTCAAGCTGGGGCTGCACGGCGGTCTGGGCGATCAGCGTCGCCTCCGACCGTCCCTGCGCCAGGCCATTCTGATTGGCGTTGCTGCGAAACGTGACCGCGAGAACCACACCCAACGCGAACACCGGGACGAAGGTGATCGCAGCGTAGATCGCGAACAGCCGCGCCGTCGATCGGCGCGCTGAAGGAGCTCGATCCATCCATCTCCCATCGGCCAATACCGGCGTTGGCTTGACCGAGGGACCGGTTCACGGACTCATGGAGATTCAGGCCGGCACCGCGACGGCCGGAGTGGGTCGAACGACGAAACCGGGGCTGGGGCAGTTCGACCCACCCCGAGGGCACTAGGGGTAGTACGGAGTTGTCATCGTCGTACTGGTCGAGGTGGTGGTGGTGGTCGAGGTGGTAGTGGTTGGCATTGGTCCGGGCATCGCCGGAGCCGGGCCGGAGCCCATCGAAACCACGTGCCAGGTGCCGTTGAAGCTGATGACTCCCTCACCGGTGGTGCGGCGCTTCTTGCCGGCGTCACCGATGAACGTGTAGAGCGGGCTCCCCTTGAGTGTGACCTGGCGAAAACCATTGCGCCGCAGCGATCCGAGCTTGCCCTTGACGCCGTGCCCAGCGGTCAGCCGCGCCTGGGAGGAGCCGGCCTTGACGGGAAACCAGAATGAGAAGCACGTGTTGGCCTTCGTGCATTTGAGGTGGTGGACCGTCTCGCCGCTCAATGTGTAGACGGTCATCCCGCGCGAGTCGACGACTACGTTCTTGCTGTTGCCCTTCACCATCACACCGTTCGCCAGCGACAACGTCGCCGATGAGCTGGCCAGGGCAAACGCCGCCAGGGACCCACCGCCCAGCGCGGCAATGGCGGCAATCAGCGCCACCTGTGGCATGCGCCGGCGACTGTGACGGCGCTCGCCGATCCTACCTCGAAGCTGCATGTCGTTCCCTTTCCTCGTGGGCTGTCTAGAACCAGGACGCCGGCCACGGTCGGACCTTCCCCGGGGATGGCAAGAACCGGATCGGGAAGGACCCAGGTCCCGCGGCGTCTTTAGCTTTCGTATCGCCCCGGACACCGCCGGCAGGCCACCAGTGGCTGGGCTGGTCCGTGAATCGAAAGGACTCCCAATGTCAAAGTTCCCCGCCTTGTTTCTGACCGTGAGCGCCCTCACGCTGGGGCTTGCGGCGTGCGGCGGATCAAGTAGCTCCAGTAGCTCCAGCTCGGCTGCGACGTCCTCGGCCGCTGCGACATCGAGCTCCGCGGCCGCCGCCCCGGCCTCGAGCACCTCGTCGGCCTCGGGCGGGTCGGCCGGTGGTGGACTTTCGGTGGCCGCGGCTCCGAGCGGTCAGCTCAAATTCGACAAGACCGCGCTGACGGCCAGGGCCGGCAAGGTGACGATCGACTTCACCAACATGGCGCCCGAGGCTCACAACTTCACGCTCCAGCGTGGCTCGAGCGGACCCACGGTAGGGGCCACGCCGACCTTCAAGGGCGGGAGCAAGAGCCTCACCGTCAGTCTCAAGCCGGGTAAATACACCTTCTTCTGCAGCGTCCCGGGCCATCGCATGGGAGGCATGCAGGGCACTCTGACGGTCAACTGACCGGCCCCCCGGGCGGGTCGGCGTACGCGTACGGCAGGCGCTGGAGCCGGCCGTACGCGTCCGCCGTCGGCCGAGGCCAAACGGGGGCCGGGAGGGACCGTACGCTTGCGGGATGATCTTCCGCGCCAAACCCGCTGACGTCGGCGTCGGCGTCGGCCCCGGCCCGGCCGGCGAGGCCGCGAGCGCCCAGCGGCGAACCACACTCATCTCGATTGCGGCTGCGGCCGCCTTGATGGCGCTGAAGTTGATCACCGGGATACTCTCGGGCAGCCTCGGGCTGCTGTCGGCGGGGGTCGAATCCAGTGGAGACGTCGTGGCGGCAGTGTTCACGTTCGTCGCGATCAGGGTCGGTGGTCGACCCGCCGATCGCGACCATCCCTACGGTCATCGCCGGGCGGAGAATCTCGGGGCCCTCGGTGAGGCCGGCATCCTGGTCATCGGCGGTCTGTTCGTCAGCGTCGAAGCGGTTGTCCGCCTGATCCAGGGCGGCGCGGCACCCGACAGCGGCTGGTATGTGTTCACGGTGATCGCCGTCGCGCTCGTGGTCGACGCGACTCGCACCTTCGCCTCGCTCCGCGCCGCGCGCCGTTTCGGCAGCCCGGCCCTGGGCTCGAACGCGTTTCATTTTGCGGCCGACATGGCCGGCTCGGTCGCGGTCCTGATCGGGCTCGCGGCCGTCCACGCCGGGTTTGCCCGGGGAGACGCGATCGCCGCGCTGGTGGTCGCTGCGCTCGTCTTCGCAGCCGCGGCGCGCCTGATCTCGAGAAACTCAAAAGCGTTGATGGACACGGCCTCGCCGGAGGCCAGCCACGCCGCTGAGGAGGCGATCCGTGCGCTCGCACCGGAGGTCGAGTTACGCCGGCTGCGCCTGAGGGAGTCGGCCGGGCGCTACTTCGCCGACGCGGTGGTCACGGTGCCGCCGGGACGGGCGGTGGTGGAGGGGCATCAGGCCGCCGACGCCGTGGAGGGAGCGATCCACGAGACGCTGCCCGACAGCGACGTGACCGTTCACGTCGAGCCGCGTCGACGTGGTCTTGACCTGCGTGACCGGATACTGGCGGTCGCTCTGTCGGAGCCGCTCGTCCGCGAGGCCCACGACGTCACGATCCTCCAGGGCGCCGGCCAGACCTACGTCTCGCTGCACCTGAAGCTGCCGAGCGAACTGGGGTTGCTCGAGGCCCACAGTGTCGCCGAACGCGTCGAACGCGCGATCGTCGAGCAGACTGGCGTGGTGGCGGTGCAAACCCATCTCGAGCCGCTCGAGCGCCCGGTGGCGGTCGAGGCGGAACCACCGGACGGCGATGAGCTCCGGGAGATCAATGAGCTCGTGCGCCAGCGCACGAGGCGGCCGGTTCGGGCGCTACGAGTGCTCCAAACCGAGTCCGGACAGGTCCTGTTTCTGACCGTCCGCGTCGGCGATCACACGTCCCTGACCGACGCGCACGCGGTGGCCAGCAAACTCGAGGAGGATCTGCGAATCCGTCTGCCGCAGCTGGCCGAAGTCGTCGTCCATACCGAACCCTGACCCTTATGCCCCGGCGTCCGTCGCTCTCGCGGCCCCGTGCCCCCACCGATCGCCTCCGCCGGCGGGTGGCGGCGCGATCGGCGCGCCTGATCACGTCACGCAACGTCAGGCAGTCGCTGATCTCGCTGGCTGGGATCATCGGCACCCCGGTTCGCAACCAGGCCGGCGAAGACGTGGGTCGGCTCGTCGATGTGGTCGCGCGCGTGCACGGCGAGGAGCGCTATCCGCCAGTCACCGGTCTGGTGGCGCGGGTGGGACGGCGCCAGGCGTTCCTCGACGCCGGAGCGATCGGGACCGTCGAGCACAGCGGCGTGAAGCTCCGAACCTCCCGGCTGGACCTGCGGGACTTCCACCGCCGCCCGGGCGAGCTACTGCTGGCCCGCGACCTGCTTGACCATCAGCTGGTGGACGTCGACGGCGTCCAGGTGATCCGCGCCGCGGATCTCTATCTGGCCCCGGTCGGTGACCGACTCCGTCTGGTCGGCGTCGACGTCAGCGTCCAGTCGCTGCTGCGACGGTTGGGGCCCAAGGCGCTGCGCGGGCGCCCCACCCCTGACCGGGTGATCGACTGGGATGCCGTCCAGCCGTTCCGCGACGAGCTGACGTCGGGGCCGGCGACGGTGAAGCTCCGGACGCCGAACCGCGGCCTGCCGCGGCTGCGCCCGGCGGAGCTGGCGGACCTGCTGGAGGACCTGCGGCGCCCAGCTCGACAGGAGCTGCTCGCGTCGCTGGATCCCGAACAGGCGGCCGACGCGTTGGAGGAGATGGAGCCCGAAGAGCTTCGCGCGCTGCTGCGGGAGGTCGAGCCCGAGCAGGCAGCGAAGCTGATCGCCGCGATGGAGTCAGACGAGGCCGTCGATGCCCTGCGCGATCTGAGTGAGAAGGAGAGCACGGAGGTCCTGGCCGCGATGGCGCCCGAGCGAGCCCATCACCTGTCGGAGCTGCTGGCCTATCCGGAGGATGCCGCCGGTGGGTTCATGTCGACCACGCTCGTGCTTGCCGGCATCGACGAGACGATTCGCGATGCTCGCCAGCGGCTGACCGAGTTCGCCGATCACCGCAGCGAGATCGACGCGATCGTCGTGGTCGATGCGGACGGCCGGCTGCTGGACGACCTACCCCTGTTCGAGCTGCTCATCGCCGACGACGAGACGCGGCTGGGAGACATCCTTGCCAACGATGACCATACCGAGTGTGCGACGGTTGGACCTGAAGCCAACGTCCGGGAAGTGGCGGCGCAGTTGATCGATTCGCGCCGGTCCTCGGTGCTGGTGGTAGATGAGAACGGCCGTCCGCTGGGGCGGATTCTGGCTGACGACATCGTCGACGCGCTGACTCCGGACCGCGGTCGGCTTCACTTCCCGAGGCTGTTGAAGTGAAAGCCGGGCCACCGGCCGCGCGGGAGGACCAGCGGCCGGGACCAGAGCCCGGCCGGTCACAGCGACCCCGGGCCAGGCTGCCGGGTCGGCGCCTACTGATGTACGCGACCATCGCCGGTCCCGGCGTGATCGCCGCCAACGCCGGAAATGACGCCGCCGGCATCGCGACCTACGCTTCGGCCGGCTCCCAGTTCGTGTACCGGACGCTGTTCTTCATGCTGCTGGTCACGATCGCGCTGGTGCTGGTGCAGGAGATGGCGGTGCGGCTGGGCACCTATACCGGCAAGGGCATCGCCGCCCTGATTCGCGAGCAGTTCAGTCTCCGGCTCACAGCGGTGGCCCTGTTCTGCGTCCTGCTCGCCAACACCGGCTTGGTCGTGTCGGAGTTCGCCGGGATCGGCGCAGCCTTCGAGCTGATCGGCGTCACCCGTTACGCCGTGATTCCGGTTGCCGCGGTCGCCATCTGGGCGCTGGTGGTGTTCGGCTCCTACCGCTACGCCGAACGCATCTTCCTCGTGCTCTCGCTGGCGTTCTTCGCCTATCCGGCGGCCGCCGTCCTGGCCCACCCGGACTGGGGCAAGGTCGCCTCCAACCTCGTCATTCCCCACTTCGTGGCCAGCCACGCCTTTCTGCTGCTGGGGGTAGCGCTGATCGGAACCACAGTCAGCCCGTACATGCAGCTCTACGCGGCCGCCGGCGTAGTCGACCGTGGAGTCGGCCCGGAGGAGTACCCCAGCGCGCGGCTGGATGCGATCTCCGGGGCGATCTTCGCGTGCATCATCGCGATGACGATCATCGTCGCGACCGGCGCGGTGATCGGCGGACACGGACCGCTCCAGTCGGCCAAGCAGGCCGCCGAGGCGCTACGGCCGGTCGCCGGGTCGGGCGCCGAGCTCCTGTTCGCGATCGGTCTTCTCGGCGCTTCGGCGCTCGCCGGCGCTGTCGTTCCGCTGTCGAGCTCCTACGCGATCAGCGAAGCCGTCGGGGTCGAGCGCTCGGTCTCCCGGCACTTCACCGAAGCGCCCCTGTTCCTGGGTCTGTTCACCTCTCAGCTCCTGCTCGGTGCGGCCGTGGCCATGACGCCGGTGAACCTGATCCAACTGCTGATCGGCACGCAGGTTCTCCAGGGAATCGTCACGCCGGTGGTCCTCGTCTACATCCTGGTGTTGTCCAACCGTCGCGATGTTCTCGGTGCCGCCGCCAACGGTCCGGTCCGGCGGCTCGCGGCGACGCTGGTCGTAGTTGCGATCTCGGCGATGTCCCTACTGCTCCTCGGAGAAACGCTGACCGGGTTGTTCTGACCCGAGATCATGCGCCCGTCCGATCCGTGGCGGCAGCGGCCGACCGCCGTGTGAGGTCATGCGTCCCAGGGCTTTCACCAGGCCCTCGCAGGACTCGCCCACGCCGTAGTGCGCAGCGAGCGACCGCATTGCCGCCTGGTCGACGGGATAGTCGTCTCGCCGCCCGGGCGGGAGGGCGATCGGCAAATCGGCCACCGGCGTCACCACCCGCATCGCGCTGGTCAGATACTCCCGGTCTGCGTCGCGCAGCGGCCGCTCGCGCAGCACGCCCGCGAGGTCTCCATAGCGGCGGATCATTCCCGCCGCAGTGACGCTCCCCACCCCTCTCAGTCCGGGAAGACCGTCGGAGGGGTCACCGCGGAGGATCGCGAAGTCGGCGTACCGGCGCCCCGGAATGTCGTAACGCCGTGTCACCTCCGCCTCATCGATGACCGCCAGGCCCCCTCTCTCGGGGTACAGGACCCGCACCTTCGGGTCCTGGACCAGCGCGAACAGGTCCCGGTCACCGCTGGCGATCTCCACCGTGCCCGGCGCCATCGCAGCCCAGGTCGCGATCACGTCCTCTGCCTCGTGGTCGGCCACCCCGACCATGTCGACCCCGACAGCGTCGAGGAGGTCCTGGATCACCCCTATCTGCGGCGCCAGCGCCGGGGGCATCGGCTCAGCCACCCGGTGCGACTTGTAGCTGGCGATCAGGCTCACCCGCCAGTCAGGACGCCACGCCCAGTCGTCAGCCACCGCCAGGCGGGCCGGCCGTCGCTGCTGGAGCAGCCGCGTCAGCCTCTCCAGGAAGCCTCGGACCGCGTTGACCTGGATCCCACTTGCGACCGGGACACCGGCCGGCACGCCGTAGTAGGCCCGGAAGATCAGGCTGGAACCATCGATCAGCAGCCAGTCGCACGCCACAGTCAGCCCATTCTGACGCGCCCACCACCACCGGTTCATGTGGCCGCCTTTCGTTCTTGGTATCGCCAACGTACGCCGCTCGACGGCCGGGTCTCAATTGGACGTTGGTCTTACGACCGCTATCCGGTCAAAGTCGGTCGCGTGAACTCCCGCGCGAGCTTGTAGCCGAACGGCACGAACTTCGCCAACGGCGGCTTGACCAGCCCGCCCGCAGCGCCGGGACGGTTCACGGTCGGGAGTCGAAGCTGCAGATGCGACACGGTCACGCGACGCTGACCGTTGGATACCCGGCCGTACGGCGCGTCGCTGGGCAGCAGCTCGAGCTTGACCGTGTGACCCGGCGCAAATCGCCAGCCACCGGGATGCAGCTGGAACACCTGGCGCACGGCCGTGGCCGAGACCTTCGGCCGCCACAGTCCACGGCTGACCAGCGTCTCCTGCCCGTCGGGTCCAACGTCGAGCAGCCGCGCCGCGACCTGGGAGCTGGCCCCCGGCAACGTGAAGTCGGCGATCACCGTCGCGGCACCGATCATCGTGAAGCCGCGCCCCACGGCCAGGCGGTAGGTCGCAGTTCCCCTCTCGGTCGCGGCCGATGCCGTGGCGCAGGCGGCAGCCGCGATCGGATTGAACGTTGCCCCGATCGCCGGGCTACCCGAGCTGGGCAGGATCGACTGTGCCGCTCGGCGGTTCAAGCGGACCTCCCCGGGCGCCAGACGGGCCCAGTCTGAGGCGCGGAAGGGCCCGCCGGATCCCGCGGTGGCGGGGCAGGTCTCGGACAGCGCCTCGACGCCCTGGAAGGGCTTGCCACCTTGGCCCTTGACGTAGTGGTTCAGCCAGCGGTGCACCGCAGCGACATAGCGCGCCACGTCGGCAGCCTTGTTCTGCGCGCGGGGGTGGCCCCAGTCCCCGAAGAACAGGGAGATCGGCGTGCGCGGGTACTGCGTCATCGTGCGGTTGTAGTAGCGCAGCGCCTCGTCGGCGGGGAACAGGTCGTCGGTCCACCCATTGGCGATCAGCAGCGGCGCCGGCGGCTCGGAGTGGTTGATGTCGTAGGAGGAGTGATACGTGGTCGTCTGGTGCAGAATCTGCGCCACGAGCGAGCCGGTGTACGGCTCGCCCCGGTTCAGTCGCTGCCGCCACAGCCCGAGGTTCCAGTTGCGGTTGGTACTGGTGCAGAAGGTGGTGGGGGTGTTGCAGCCGGTCGCGTAGAGAGCGTTGACGTATGAGTCCTTCATCACGCCGTAGCGGCCGCGGTACGGAGCGTCGGCGACGTAATCAAGCGTGCGCCCGTTGGGCACCAGGGAGTAGGCCAGGTCGGTCCAGGGAATGAATGGCGCGGCGGCGGCAAGGCTCATCTTCCTACCGTCCGGGCTGCGCCAGGGGACGAGCCGTCCGGTCGGCAGCATCACGCGGTTCTTCAGGGCGGCGAGGGCCATCGCCATGCCCCCGCCGTAGGAGCCACCCACGGCGGCGATCTTCGTCGGCGACACGAGCCCCTCGTCGGCGAGCTCTCCGGCGAAGTATTGGGCGTCGCGGACCTCATAGCGAGTGTCGAGCAGGTGGTTGTAGCCGTGGGCGCATTCCCGGGCCGGCACCGAGGCGCGGCTGGCCGCCGTGCCGCACGACTCGCCGAAGCCGCGGTCAGACATGCTGAAGGTTGCGTAGCCGGCCTTCAGCCACGGCGTCATCGAGGCGATCGCCGACCCGATCCCGCCGCCACCGCTGCCCAGCCCGAACTTGGACCCACCGTAGCCGTGAAACAGCATCACCAGGGCATAGGGACCGTGGTGCTCGCCCGACGCTTTGGGCAGCGCGAAGTTGACGTCGACAGCCGTGCCGTCCCAGCTCGTCGCGAGCGTCCGGGCGGGCGTGGGCACCGTGTCGAGAACCCGCGAGCCGCAGAAGCGGATGCCGTCGGGTTGCGCCTCGCATTTCACGGCGCCCCTGAACACGCTCCGCGGACTTGCCTGCGCGGCACCGACGACGACCAGCATCGAACCGACGGCGACCAGTGAGCTGAGCTTACGCACGATCCTCCCCGAGATTGAGCCGCGACCCTACCAACCGTGCTACTTGATCACGTAGAGGGTCATCGACATCGGGGGGTAGGTCGCGGTCAGCGCAGCGGAGCTGATCGGCGTTCCGCCCGCGGACTGCGTGATCGCGCCGCCGCTCCAGCGCCAGGTCTGCGCGCTCCCGGAGCTGGCGATCCCGGTCAGGGCGAGCTTGCTGCGCAGTGACGAGACGCTCTTGTTGATGACGACGATGGTGTACGCGCCATCGCTTGACCGGCGTGCGCCGTAGACGGCGAGCAGGCTCTGGTTCGAGCTGCTGGAGTGGATCCATGTATTCCCGAACTGCGAGTGACGCCCGTCGTAGTTGCGGTACATCAGAAACGCATCGTCGATCAGGTTGCCGTCATTCGGCGTCGACCAACGGGTGGCGAGATCCACTCCCTCGCGGGCGAAGATGCCAAGCGTGTCAGCCTGGATGATCGCGTTGGTAGCCGCGCTCACGCCGGGCAGCGACAGGTTGTACTCGCTCAGCGAGATCTTCGTATTCGGGTAGTAGCCCACCGACGTGGGGCAGATTCCCGAGACGTGGCCGTCGATCCAGCACTTCATCCGCGGGATCAGATAGATCGGGCTGCCGATCCAGCTCGGATCCGTGTACGTCGGATCCCACAGCGAGCGAGTCACGTCCGGGGTGCTGCCCCCCTGCGCGTAGTAGTGCAGGTCGAGGTAGTCGAGGTGTCTGACCTTGGTGGCAGCGTCATTGCGCGCGAACTGTCGCAGCAGCCACTCCGCCATCGGGAGATGACCGTGGTTGGCGCAGTCAGTCGAGGTCGTGCAGCCGTGCTGATCACAACCGCCCCCAAACGTGTCCGCGCCCGTGCAGAAGTAAGCGGGCCATCCCCATTCCGAGAGGCCGAGTACCTGAGCGCTCGGATCGGTTGCCTTGACCGCCGAAGCCAGAGCCAGCGACTTCTGCCACAGCTCGGTCGCCGTCTCGGGACGAGGGTGGATGTCGCTGTGCGTGTCGCTCCAGAGCGATGGCTCATTGCCAAGCTCGTAGAAACCCACCCCGCCCGCGGATGCCCGTCCGTAGTGCTTGACGAGATACGCCACCCACGCGCGGTCAGAGGACGCGGTGACCGGTGTCCCGTCGATCGCGGGACGGCCGGGGATCGTGACGCCGCCGTTGTGCCCGTTTCCGCAGTTGGGGTCGTAGGAATCGAAGGCGTCCTGCTGCGGCCAGGTGGCCTTCGGATATCCGCACGTGAGCGGATGAGCGACCGGAGCATTCCTGGCCACGTACCCGGCCATCGGAAGCGTCAGCAGCGTTCGGGCCCGCAGGGCGCGGTCCTTGGCGATGAAGTTGCGGTACGCGAATACCGTGTTCGTGCTCATCCCGGAGCAGTAGTTGTATGCCGCGGCAAAACAATCGGCGACGTTCTCGAAGTACCAGTCGGAGCTGAGGTTCGCGCTCCCGAGCTGCCAGTTGTAGGTGTCGGTGGTGTTTCCGCCCCAGCGGTCAACTCCCAACCCGATCCCGCGCCCGAACGCAGAGTCGGCGAAGTTCAGCCCATAGATGTCGGGGTTGATCGGATGCTGATCGGCGCTGGTCGCATCAACCGCGAGGGCAGGGCTGACAGCGGCATGCGACGGCGAGCTGATCGCGACAAGCGAGACCAGCGCAGCCACCAGCGCGATCGCCAACCGCCGCCGGGCCACAGCCTGACGCCGAGCCCGGTGCGGCTTAGCGCGCACGAACCATCGTTGGTGCTCGGCGGCACGACTCATCGCGTCAACCTCATTCCCGGTAGGCGGCCGAGTCTACGCCGGCTGCCCGGCCGGTCAGGCGGCGAGCCCGGCCGGCGGCTGCGCCCCCGGACGAGAATCCCACAGCAGGCGACGCTCCTCGAACGTGAGCAGGCGCCACTTCTCCGTCTTGGGCTGCCAGACGTACACGTTCACGTCGACGATGCTCCGCACGCCGTCCAAGACCTCGATCACCGCTCGGGCGGGAGCGTCTTCGGCCAGGACCTGACGCGTCGCAATGTCCACGACCTTGAACGACCGAGGGCTCCGCGGCTGCGGAGCGGCATCGGGCTTCGCGCGCGGAGGCGGCGGTACGGAGATCGGCTCGGGATGTGCCGATGGCTTCCGCAAGACCCGCTCGAGCGGCACCATGGTCGCACCAGTGCCCTTGGTGCTCGTATCCAATATCCAGACTTTTCCCATGTGTTCCTAGACAATTTTAGCTCGCCACCAGTGCCCCCTCGGCGTAATCGCGGGCCCTGGGCGACGCCACAGGGCGGGCATCATCGGGCCAGGAACTCGGCGACGACGGGGGCGAGGAGCCCCTGCGCGACATCGTGCATCTGGTCGGGAAGCGTGGCGCGGGTGGCGTTCGGTACAACGGCCGATACCGCCTGGGCGGCGTTGTGAATCCAGGCCGGGCTGGCACCTCCATCGATCACGAGCGTCGGCGTCATAACGGTGCCCAGTCGCTCCGCGGGCAGGGCGTTTCCACGGCCCATGACCAGGGCGTCATAGGGGAGCGTATGCGCCACCGCCTCGGTGGCGGGCCAGAACGGCGCGTTTCGCATGCCCGCGACGACGTCGGCCGGGACCAGCGCACCCTCGGTCATGAACAGCTGCGCCGCGTCGCCCCGGCGGCCGGCCGAGACGAGCTCGTCGAGTTGCGCCGCGATATCCGCGGCCACGGGCGGGCGACTGTCGTCGACAACGTAGGGCGGCTCGTACAGAGCCAGCCTCTCGATCTCCAGCCCGGCGGCGGCGGCCTCGAGCGCCAGGGCCGCCCCCGACGACCCGCCGAACACCGACGCCACTCCCCCGCCGGCGGTGATGAGCGCATCGAGATCCTCGATCTCCCGGTCGACGGCATAGGGCGGCGTGTCGCCGCTCTCGCCGCGACCGCGACGGTCGTAATTGAGGACGGTGAAGCGAGCCGCCAGGAGGGCGGCCAGCTCATTCAGCTGCGAGCGGTCGGCGAACGCCCCGCTGACGAGAATCACCGAGGGCCCGTCGCCGGACCGGCTGAATCCGATCGTCGTCCCGTCACGGGATCTCACTATGCTCATCGAGACCACCTCATCGGCCGTGCGGCTACTGCAGACACAGCGCTTCCCAGTGGTGGCCATCCAGGTCGAAAAAGCCGCGCTGGTACCGGCCGTCGGCGTCGTGGGGATCGCCGGCGACGGTAGCGCCACCGGCCAGCGCCGTGTCAACCAGCTGGTCAACTCCGTCTCGGTCCTCCACGCCCAAGACCAGGATCGCCTCGGTGGCCTGAGTGGCGTCGGCGACCGGCCGGCTGGCGTAGCTGCCAAACACGGGGGTGGTCAGGAGCATCACCTGGGTGTGCTCGCTGATGATGATCGAGGCCATGCCCTCGGCCGCGCCGAAGAAGCTGAAGCCGAGCGCGGAGAAGAACTGCTCTGACCGGTCGAGATCCTCAACCGGGAGGTTGACGAACATCTTGGTTGGCATCTGGTGCTCCGACTGAGGTTGTGGTGGGCGGGGCGATTGCTCAGCGAAGCCGGATCGCCGGAGTGAGACCGGCGACCGCCGGGTGGCGATGCCGCGCGAGCCGCTTGCATGGGCGGCGATCACCGCCGTCGCCGGTGAGCTCGGCGGCGCGCCGAGCGGCGGCGGCGCGACGTAGGAGGTCTTCGTTGTGGGCGATGCTGACCTGATATGTGAGGCGGTTGGTCATGCGGCGACTCCTGGACTGGAGGTTGGTTGCCGCATCAATGTAGGTCGCAAGCCCCACCGTGTTAAGGCCCAATTCGGAGCCGGTTAAGTGGTCCGTTTTGCCGGCCGTCAGCGCGAGACGGTGTCGGCGGTCATCCGTTCTCGCGGATGTCGTCGGCGGGTGAGCGGCGGACGGTGATGTCGCCGAATGAGCTGCGGGCGCGTACCTCGAGCGTGTCCTCGCCCGGGTCGGGACGCTCGGCGTCGGTCAGGCCGTTGTTGACGTTTCCGAAGCGGGCGTTGAGATCCAGCCAGGCGGCGACGCCCTCGCGGATGGCGATGTCGACATTGCCGTTGCCGGTCTCGGCCAGGATGGACCCGCGCACGACCTCGTCGACGCGGATTCCGCCGTTCGCGGTCTTGGCGGCCACCGCAGCGTGCGCTCGGTCCACGGCGATTCTGCCGTTGGACGCGTTCACGCGGAGATCGCCGCCGACCTCACCAACCCAGCTGTCGCCGTTGGAGTTCTTGATCACGGCCGCGCCACCGACGCTCCCGACTCGCACGACCCCAGCATGAGTGGTGAGCTCGGCGTCGTCCTGCGCTCGGTCCACGGTGATGTCTCCGACGCCGGTGCTCAGCCGTACCGCGCCGGCTTGGTCAAGGCAAATCTCGCCGACGCCGGTCCTGAGGTGGCACTCACCGAGCCGACCCGTGCACCGAAGCGCCGCGACCGCGCCCTCACCCCGCACGTGCGAACCCGCCGGCAGCTCGATCCGCACATCGATCGACTGACCGCCGCCGCGCAACGCGTACGGCCGCCCCCGCTTCGGCGCCTTGATCAGCAGCCTGCCACCGTCGTACTCGACCCGAGTCTGCTCGGCGGCGGCGACGTCGGACTTCTTCGTGCGGGAGCTCGGACGCACGTCGACGATCGTGTCCGTGCGATCACCGGCCACGATCCGGAGGTCGCCGACACCCAGCTCCACGGTCACGAAGATGGGTTCAGGAGTATCGAAAGTTGGCATGGCAGTCCCTTCGGGCTAGCGCGCCCAGCCGGTGTAACGTTGAGCGCCTTGTGGAGCCCGCCGCTCGCGCTGACGGTCCGGGCCGTTACGTTGCAGTCCGGCGGTGGCGACTCGCACCAGCCACGCGTTGACCGAAAGCCCCTCGCCGGCGGCCGCGCGCTCGATTCGGGCCTTCAGGTGATCAGGCATGCGCAGGTTGATCCGTGACATCCCGCCTTCATCGCCCTCGGGTGCCGTGGCGCCCGTCACCGACGACGTCGCCTGCGTCGTCATGTCGTCGCCGAAGGCGAGATCCTCCGCGGACACATCGGCGGCCGGCGGCGTCACCACGAACTCCGGGGAGCGCCCGCGCAGGCGCAGCTCCACCGAGTCCGGCGCGAGGTCGCAGGTGATCTCCTCCGCCGCTGCCGCCAGGACATCGAGCAACGTCAGGCGGATCGCGGCGTCGAGCGAAGCGATCAGTCTGTCAGCCAGCGCACGGCTCTCGTCACCTCCGGCCTCAGCGGCGACAGCCAATTGCTGCTGGAGACTCTCGATGTAGGGTCCTAGCTCCATGGTGCCATGATGGCACACTGAAGGTGCCACGTCAACCGCAATGCGTGCCACAGTGGTACCACGTTTCTGGACCATGCGCTTGGGACCGTGACAACCCTCGCGTCCCAATCTCAATAGGTCGCTGGTCGTACGACGGCCTGTCTGATTGTGGGCCAGAGCGCAACGCCGTACGGCCCAGAGGACGTTTCAGGCCGGCTGGCGGGTGCCGAAATACGACCAAGGTCCTACCGCGGGTGGGACCTCGAGGTCTCCGGGGATGAACTGGCCACTTCCAAACGCAGGGTCGACATAACGTCCGGAGCTTGCCGAGCCGGCGGTCACTCCACGTCGGGTCGGGGGTGGCTGGGCGCAACGTTCTGGTTGAGGCGAAAGACGTTGCGGGGGTCGTAGGTGTCCTTGAGCGCGACCAGCTTGGCGTAGGTGTCCGGAGCGTAGGCGGACTTGACGCGCTCGGCGCCTTCTGTTCCGAGATTGTTGACGTAGACGCCGTGGGCGTGAGGCTGCATCGCGTCAAAGAACCCGCGGGCCCATGCCACGTATTCGGCGGTGTCGGCTGGGTCGCGCCAGACTGTGAGGATCGCGAAGTCAAACAATCCATCGCGGTGGCCGAACGCCGCAGTCGTGCCGTCCGGGCGGGCGATCGCGCCGCCGAGGTGCTGGAGATAAAACGAGGAAAGCGGTGAGCGCATGCGCGGCGCCTGCTCGATGATCGTTTCGATCGCGTCGTCGGAGAGATCTCGGAGATAGTGCGACTTCCAGTAGTTGTGCTGACCGCTCGGGTACGACGCGTCCGACCCGCTCTGAAGCGTCGTGTAGGGCATCGGCGCGATGCCGTCGAACAGCGGCCGGCCGAAGCGGCGAAGCGGTCGCAGCGCTTGCTCGCCAGCGGTCAGATCACCCGCGTAACACACCGCCAAAACCGTCACCAGGTCGCCAACCAACTCAGGGGGCACCGGCATCCCGGCCGCGGCTCGAAACGTCGATGCGGTCACCGACAGCTCGTCGGGCGCGTCGGCGACGAACTCGCGCAGGAACCGGAACAGCTCGGGAGCGTCGGCAAACGCGTGCAGCACGCCACCGGCCAGGACCTGGGGACCCACCGGGTGAAGCCGATACTCAAACGAGGTCACCACGCCGAAGTTCCCGCCGCCTCCTCGTAGCCCCCACAGCAAATCGGGGTTCTCCTCCGCGCTGGCCCTCACACACCCCCCGTCAGCGGTCACAACCTCGGCGGCGAGCAGGTTGTCGCACGCCGGGCCGTGCTTGCGTGCGATCCACCCCAGCCCTCCACCGAGCGTCAAGCCCGCCACACCCGTCATCGACACGTTGCCGGTCGGGGTCGCGAGCCCGTAGGCCTGCGTGGCGCGATCAAGCTCACCGAGCAGCACGCCGGGCCCCACCCTTGCGACCCGCTTCTCAGGGTCGACCTCGATCGCCTTCAGTGCGGACAGATCGATCACCACACCGCCATCGCATACCCCGTTGCCCGCGACGTTGTGACCCCCTCCCCGTACGGCCACCGCCAACCCCTGCTCCCGCGCCGCGTTCAGCGCCAGCACGACGTCGCGATCGCCGGCACAGCGTGCGATCAACGCTGGCCTCCGATCCACCATCCCATTCCAGACCCGCCGCGCCGCCTCGTATCCCGCATCGCCGTCAGCCAGCAGCTCCCCCCCGAACGCGTCCTCCAACTCCCCCTTCACAGCGGCCGTCGCAGATATAGCCGAGGTCCCCGACACGTCACTTCGACCGCGTCCGTGAGCACGTCCCTCGTCACGACATCACACGATACCTTCGGCATTGACTCCCGCCTGCCGCGAGGGGAAAGAGAGCCGGACTGTCTTGCTCAGCGTCGTGTGGTCAAGGTCTCAATGTTGTCCAGGCAACGTGGTCTCCTGAGTGAACACGTCCTCGTCGTTGACGATCCCGTTCGCCGGGGCTAGTGGATCGACGTTGCGTGTGTCGGCCCAGATCGGGTGGGCCTCCTGGTCGGGTCTGATCGTCAGCCCGCTGTAGTCGCCCAGGAAGCCAAACTGGTCGCCCCCCGGAGGTGGGAAGACCGGCGAGAGCCTCGTTGCCGCGAACGGCGTCCCGGTTTCCAGGCCTCCGGCCAGTGCGTAGTCCGACGCGCGGTCCTGCACACCGGGCTGACCGGGAGCGAACCCACCACTCGGCACGATGTTCTCGTTTGGAACTCGTCCCGTGCGGTAGTAGCTGACCCCGATCCGATCCGGTCCGACTGCGGTCTGTGCCACTGCCACCGCTGGTTCGTAGTGGTCCATGTTGTGGGTCGAGTTGACTGTCGTGGCAGGGGTCCAGGTCGCCCCACCGTCGAGCGACCGCGCCAGCTGGATGTCGAACTCGCCGTTGCGGTAGTCCTGCCAGGTCGCGTACAGGTGGCCGTTGGAGCGGCGCACCGCCACACGTGGGAAGTCGTTGGTCCGGATGAAGTTCCCTGGTATGCACGTCTCCGGTCCCCGGCCGAAGTCGCACGCGGGTTCGTTTTGCGACACGTCATCGCCGACCTTGACCGGCGGCCCGCAGTTGAAACGTGCCGTGCCCGCCGTTGAGCTGCCCGACGGCGAGCAATGAACCGCAAGCTGCTGGGAGTTCGGATTCCCGGCCGAAGTGTTGCTGTTGTTGAACACGACCTCTAGGTCGCCGTTGGGAAGCACCACGGGGTCAGAGCCCTGGTCGAAGTTGCATTGGTGCGGGTTCTGAGAGGGATCGAAGGCGTTGCCGAAGAAGCACAGCCGGGGTGAGTTGCCGCTGATCTCCCGGGGCGTTGACCACGTTTTTGCCCCGTCGGTGGACATCGAGCCGAAGATCGGCGAACGGAGAGTATTGCCCTGACTGTCCATCCGGAACACCGTCCACGTGACATACACGTTGTCGCGATTCGGGCTCGAGCTGAATGAGTCCACCGCGATGAAGTTCTTGTCGTGGAAGACCAACGGGCTGTTGTCCTCCACGACCTTGTAGTCGCGGAGGATCGGGCGGTTGTTCGGCTGGCTGCCGGTGTCAATATTGAAGAAGTACGCGCCGTGAGCCATCGCTGGAGAGGCCGTCACGAACAGGCCGCTCGCGTTGGTGTTGCTGTCGAACGTCACGCAGCTGAAGTACGCCCGCCCGTGCGAGTCGAACCCCAGCGCAGGATCACTCGCGCGCTGGTAGATGCCGAAAGTTCCTGGGCTGCCAAGGATCGTGTTGCGATTGGGATCGCCGGCGGCCGGGAACATCAGGTTGGGCGCATTGCGCCACGCCTGGAACGGGGGCAACTGATCTCCCCAGTGGCGTCCGTCGTCCAGCGAATATGCGATGCCGCACTGATTGCGCCCCTGACGCTCGTCATTCATACCGGCCAGCAGGTTGTCAGGGTTAGCCGGGTTGTACGCGATGCCCTCCTCAGACTGCAGCCGATACCCACAGTCCTGATTCACACGATCGTTTCCGTTGGAGGTACGCGCCCCGCAACCCAACGTACCCTGCGAGAGACCCGGCAATGTTGAGGCTTGCCCCGAGGGAGCCGGCGTTTGCGCTCCCGGAGGGAACGGGCCACCAGCGGGATCAGCCGCTGAATACAACGTGCCCGCCGAAATGAATGGAAGTCGCTTGGTAATGGTGCGGGTTTGCCCCCGGACGACCGACCGCTCGGTGATCTGGGCCGGTCTGATGACCCCCGCGGCGGCGTCATGCACGACCAGGACCGGCCCGCGACCCCCCGAGGCCGTCGACACCATCGCCGCAGCGGTCACACCGACACAAACGATAAGTGCTCCCAACACCCAGCGCCGCATAACCTCTCCTCTCGTCTACCTGCGGCCAATCGTACAACTGCGCACGACAAATGTGAAGCGAAACGACGGCGGCACCCCGCCGTCACCGGCAGCGCACGTCAGGGGTGCGGATCGGCCCTAGACTGTTCGATCAGCGAGTAGAGAACACCGTCCGGCGCTCGGTAGCGGTCGCCGACGCTCACCAGTCCGGATGTCATCTCGTTGACGATTCGATCGCGCAGGGTCGCGATAGACCTGATCCGGCGACTCGAGTAGGTCGGATCCGGCCTAGCCAGCGATCGTCTCGGCTTCGGCAAGTATCGCCTCCGTGAGCGACTCCTGCCAGATCTCGTCTCCGACGTCGTAGGACTCCGCCCCTTGCAGTTGGACCTTGAGATCATCGGCCGCCACCTTCCACCTTCTCGCTGTGAACGCCGGTGAGCGGCGAGACGGCCATGGGCACGTCTCCGAGCAGTCCAGCCTGCTCCAGGTAGTCGGCGACCAGCGCGTTGAGCGCCTCGTAACCGTCTTGCTCGAGCTCTCGCTCGACGAGGTAGGCGCGGCTGCGGCCGCCGGCCGCGACGCCGACGGGGTTTCCGTTCCGCCGGATCTCGGTGGGGTCGGGGTGGTCATGACCGCCGGCTCCAGGTCGCGGTCGAGCCGAAGCCCTCGATTTCGCCGCGGTGGATGGGGACGTCGCAGTTGGCCTCGCGGGGGGCGCCCAGAAGCGCTGACGGCTGGGCCGAATGAACGTCACCGATTTGGACTGCCGATCGTCACTTCAGCGCTGTCTGAGTAATGCAGCTGCTCAACAGCGAGATATCGGTCCTGCGATTTGTGCGAAGGCCTGAACTGGACATGGAAGAACACGAGTCCGTCTATAGGCTGCGCACCGATACCAGGGCCTAAGAACCCGCCGCCGCTCTGCAGGATTGGCTCCGGATACGGTACCCAGCTGCCCA
Organism: uncultured Solirubrobacterales bacterium; assembly: GCA_963792735.1. Classification (GTDB taxonomy): domain Bacteria; phylum Actinomycetota; class Thermoleophilia; order Solirubrobacterales; family Solirubrobacteraceae; genus Palsa-465. Next base: position 321,097 of record CAWBXK010000005.1, read on the forward strand.
TCGGGTCGGCGCTCATTGCTACACCGACCTTGTAGCTGCCGTCCCAAGTACTCGCGCTATTGAAGAACAGATCAAACACGCGGTGCGCTGCGTCGTAGTAGAGCACGGGCCCCTCTACGACACAGCCTTTATTGAGTTCTCCTAACGGTCCGGGGTCACACTCCCACTCGTACGTCGGCCCCAGCGCTGAGCTGATGTGCTCGTTCATCGCCAGGCCGTTGCCGCCCAGCTCGCCAACAAATATCTGGTTGGATTGTCTGGCCCAAGCGATATAAAGCTGCCCAGTCGCCGGGTCTTGGGCCACGCTGGGATCAATAACGCCGCCCTTTAGTTCCTGCGGATTGCCGGGAGCCGCGTTGTATTGCCCAACGTAATGCAACAGCCGGGTATGCCACCTGCCGCTGAAGAGTCGCTGCGTCCATGCCACGAACAGCCCAAAGGCGCCCCGCTGGACCGCCTGGTGCTGGTGTAGCTCAAACTGGCCCGGAGCCATCCGGGCCGAGAAATAAGCCACCCACCGGCCGGCGATGCGATGGACCTCAGGCGACCAGAAGCGCCCGTTGCGATAACCACCGTTGGGCGCAAGCGCTTCCGATGGGTGGTGTCCCGGCGGGAAGATGAAGGTCCGGAACTGCCAGTGCTGGAGATCGTGCGAAACGTAGATCGGAAAGGCAGCGCGGCGAGGTCGGCCTGGGTTCGCCTGCCCGTAGTCCGACGTACACGTCGCCACCCATTCGTGACCACGGGACGCGGAAGATATCCGGGTCCGGACACGACAGCGGCTTTTTACCGAGCTGCAACGGGTTGTGAAGCACTGCAGCGGAAGCGCCAGGAGCACACAGGGCCAGCGCAACCAAAGCGCCGGCTACCGCTAGCGCTCTTTGCCACATTGCTCCCGATCTTATCCTCGGACTTCTCATCGCGCTCATTGGGCGGACACCTCGAACTCCGCGGCATGTTCCCCGTCCAAACGCGCCTCCTGCTCCTCGAACCCGCCGTAAGCGGGGAGGGTGTCCGACCAAGTGTGTAGGCATGGCAGCAGCAAAGGAGCGTCATGCCTTCAATCCAAGATCAGAAGTTAGTTCGAGCGAGTAGCTCTGAACCGTATGGTGCCGGCGAGCCGCTAGGCGAGCCGGCGCCCCCGCCTGGGATCCTTGATCGCGTGCCGGGTGACATCCGCCGCAAGCTTCCCGATGAAGTCGTTGACGGGCTGCTGGCCGGCGCCAGGTCAGAGGAGGAGATCGTCGGTCCTGGCGGGCTGCTGAGCCAGTTGACCAAGCGGCTGGTGGAGCGAGCGCTCGAGGTCGAGATCACCGATCACGTCGGCTACGAGCGCCACCAGGAACCGCCGGGAGGCGCCGGCAACACGCGCAACGGGAAGTCGCGCAAGACGATCACGACCGAGCACGGCCCCGTCGAGATCGATACCCCGCGGGATCGCGACGGTAGCTTTGAGCCACAGCTGGTCCGCAAGCGCCAGCGCCGCTTTGCGGGCTTTGACGAGAAGATCCTCGCGCTCTATAGCCGCGGACTGTCGACGCGCGATATCGAGCGCTACCTGGCAGAGCTCTATGGGGTCTCGGTCGGTCGGGATCTCGTCTCGCGGGTGACTGATGCGGTGATAGACGACGCCCGGGCGTGGCAGGCCAGGCCGTTGGATGACGTTTACCCGGTCGTCTTTCTTGACTGCATGGTCCTGAAGATCAAAGACGGCGGCAGCGTCCAACGCCGCGCGTGCTACATCGCGATGGCGATCAGCATGACCGGAGAGCGCGAGGTTCTCGGTCTCTGGTTTCAGGAGACCGAGGGCGCGAAGTTCTGGATGCAGGTCCTCAGCGAGCTAAAGCACCGCGGCGTTCAAGACATCCTCATCACCTGCGTCGACGGCCTGAAGGGATTCCCCGAGGCGATCGAAGCGGTGTTCCCTCAGACCACGGTGCAGACGTGCATCGTGCACCTCATACGTGCCTCGCTGAGATACGTTCCGCGACGCGACTACGACAAGGTCGTCAAAGACCTCCGACCGATCTACACCGCGATCGATGCCGAACACGCCAAGGCCGCCCTGGACACGTTCGAGGAGACCTGGGGCGAGCGGCTCCCGCCGGTCGTGCAGGCCTGGCGAGACGCGTGGGACCACGTGATCCCGTTCCTCGCATTTCCCCCCGAAGTCCGCCGGGTCATCTACACGACGAATTCCATCGAAGCCCTCAACCGACAGCTGAGCAAAGGCTGTCAAGACAAAGGGCCACTTCCCCAGCGAGGACGCAGCGCGCAAGCTGCTCTACCTCGCAATCCAAAATGCCGTGCCGCAATGGACCCGAACGCGCGGAGTGGACGAAAGCCCTCCTCGCGTTCAAAATCCACTTCGGAGACCGTCTACCCGACTAACCCAAAACCCGCCTACACAGTTAGGCGGACACCTCTCCCCGTCCAAACGCCCCTCCTGCTCCTCGAACCCGCCGTAAGCGGGGCGCTCAGAGCGGCGGTCAGAACGGTCGATTTGCATAGGTAGCGCTTGGGCTGGTGCGGCTACGGTCTGCCGGGTGCTGAGCGGCGGCATGGTCCGCGGCGGGCACTGCGGTCGCCGTGATGTCCTGGCTGTTTTGCACCGATACTGGTGGCCTCGTCGCCGCGTCGGACTGTGTGTGGTGGTGGGCTGGAGCGGGGTTGGCTGGCGCGGTCGCGGCTGGGCAGGCGCTCGGTCGCGTTGACAGTGGTGTTTCACGTGTGTAGCGTGGTGGGTGATGAGGAGCATCTCGCTCGCTGGGCTTGAGCGGGGTGCGGCGATGTCGCTCCAGGTGCGGGGAAACGAGGAGGGCTCGATGGGCGATCAGCACCACGGTCCAGCGGCCCTTGTGTCCGCGCCTGGCCCCCCGAGGGCGGGTCGGCGGCGCCGGGTGGCTCTGCCGTGGGCGCTGGTGGTCCTGATCATGTGCGTCGCGGCGGTGGGCGTCGGCGCCCAGCCGCCCAGTGCCAGCGCCAAAACCGTCAACGGCTGTGAGATCAAGCCCTACGCGCGGTGCCCGAGCGCCAACCTGTCCGGCGCCCACCTCTCCGGCGCCGACCTGTCCGGCGCCGACCTGCTCCGCGCCAACCTAAATCACGCCAACCTGTCCGGCGCCGACCTGTTCCGTGCTGACCTGTTCCGCGCCGACCTGGAAGAAGCCAATCTGAATCACGCCAACCTGACTCGCGCCGACCTGCGCGGCGCCGACCTGCGGTTCGCCGACCTGCGGTTCGCCGACCTGTCGGGCGCCCACCTGTCCGGCGCCGACCTGCGTGGCGCCAACCTGCGTGGCGCCTACCTGCACGCCTCCCTGTCCCGCGCCGACCTGGCCGGTGCCAACCTGTCCGGCGCCGACCTGTCCGGCGCCGACCTGTCCCGCGCCAGGCTCTACGGCGCCGACATTTCCGACGCCGACCTGTCCCGCGCCGACCTGTCCCGCGCCGACCTGGAAGAAGCCAATCTGCTCGACGCCGACCTGTCCGGCGCCAACCTCTACGCCGCTAGGTTCTGCCACACGGGCATGCCCGACGGCTCGGTGAACAGCGACAGCTGTTAGTAGCGGAGTCTCTGGGGAACGAGCGAGCAGGAGGGCACCGCAGATCACGCGCGATGCCTCACCGGATCGCGAACCGCTCCCGGGCTGGCCGGCGGAGCTCGCGCGGCGCCAGCCGCGAATCCGGGCGGAACAGATGGTGCCTCTGGTTCCCGGCGCGGTAGCTGCCGCCAGTTCGCCACGAGCCCTCCCCTGGCGCGCAGCATCCGGGACCGGTGGAACGCTGGCCACGGCGCACATGCCGCAAGCACGTGTGGAAACCCGCGCTAGCTCAAGGACATCCCGCGTGCGAGGGAAGGGGTCACGACCTCGACGGTGGTGCCGCGATCGTTCGCGACCGCTCCCGGACAAAACCGGCCACACCGGGCCCGTCGCGGCGAGCCGGTCGTGAGCGAGCCGCGGGCGGCTGGCTCACGACTGAAGTGCTTGGCCGCACGGCGCGAATCGCTTTCAAACCACGGCGCGCATGCGGCCTGCCGTCGGATCCCATCTGCGGCAGAGGCATGCAATCGGGCCAGCGGGCTGGCGTGACCGGAGCGTTCGGTGAGCGCTCGACGCCCGACTCCCGCGGCGACGGACGCGGTCACTCCACGGCGACGCTCACCGGCCACAAACGGCGAGGTGCGAGTGATGGTTGCGGTCGAACGGAGACGGTGGCGTCATCGTCATGCCGAGGCGGCCCGGAAGTCATCCGCGAGTTCATAGTCACACGCAACGGATCGCTCGCCTGGATCGGCGGCGGAAGCTGCCCCTCAAGTGACGGGCTTGGCACCGACGGCGTCTACGCGATCGCCACCGGTCAGGGTGAGCGGCAGCTCGTGTGCGGCGATCCAAACAGCAGCTCGGAACGCCGGGTCTTCTCCAGACTACGTTACGCGGGGGGGATCCTCACCTGGCAGGCAGCGGACGGACAGATGAGCGCTCGGTTGAGCTAGTGGACCGTCACAACTAACTGTTTGCGGCGCGGCAAGATGGTCATGCGCCGACCTCGTTCGACGCCCGCACCAATCGCACGGCGAAAGCCGGCGTGATCGTCCACGACCAACACGCTTATCTCGTCATAATCGCCTGGGCTCGATCGTGGCCCAGGCAAACCCCGATCGATCAACTCGGTTTCTGGATCCATGCGCTTGGAACCGTGACAGCCGGCCCGTCCCAGTCTCAATAGGTCGCAGGTCGTACGACGGCCTGTCTGATGTGGGCCGAGCGCAACGCCGTACGGCCTCGCGTCGCACGGCGACAAGGAGCTCACCGAGCGTCGTCCGCGCCGGGTCCTGGCTTCGATAGACCGCGGCCTCGCCTTGCTCTGATGCTCGGGCGATGCTGTGATCGATGAATCCAGCGCTGGGTCGCAGTCTAAGCGTGTGCGCACGAACGCACCGCTACCACCGATAGGAGTCACGATGCCAAAGCTGATCTATCAAGCGATCGCCTCGCTTGACGGGTACGTCGAGGACAAAGAGGGCAACTTCGACTGGGCCGCGCCCGACGACGAGGTGCACGCTTTCGTTAATGACCTCGAGCGGCCGATCGGGACCTACCTCTACGGCCGCCGGATGTACGAGACGATGGTCTTCTGGGAGACCGTGAGCGCCGGCACCGAGCCGACGGTGGGCCGGGACTACGCCGAGATCTGGCGTGCGGCGGAGAAGATCGTGTACTCCCGGAACCTCGAGACGGTATCCAGCGCGAGGACCCGGATCGAGCGCGACTTCGACCCCGATTCGGTCCGCCGGCTCAAGGAGACCTCCCACACTGACATCACGATCGGGGGTGCCGAGCTCGCCGGCCAGGCGCTCGCCCTGGGCCTGGTTGACGAATGCCACCTGTTCCTCGGGCCGATCGTGGTCGGCGGTGGCAAGCAGGCGCTGCCCGACGACCTTCGCGCGCAGCTCGAGCTCCTCGAAGAGCGCCGGTTCGCAAACGGCGTCATCTATCTTCGATACCGCGTAAGCATCTGACGGCACGCCGTGAGGCCGGTTCTCGACCCTGGCTTCGGATGCTTTTGGGCCCGAAGAGGACGAGCAGGCATCTAAGTAATGGCGAGACCCGGACTCGAACCGGGGACACCACGATTTTCAGTCGTGTGCTCTACCAGCTGAGCTATCTCGCCCTGGCCGCGCGATGCTAGCGATTGCGGGCTGGGCGGGCAGCCTCACGCCGGCGCTCCCAGAACATTCGTCAGAGCGTCAGTTGCCGTGAACCGCCATGCGGTGAAGGAGCTCCAGGGCGCCGCGCTTCGAGAGTGGCTCGTTGAGGTTGCCGCACTTGGGCGACTGCACGCACGAGGGGCAGCCGTCGCGGCAGGGGCACTCCCCGATCAGCCGCTGCGCGTCAGCCACCAGGCGCTCGAACTGGTCGAATCCCCGCCGCGCGATCCCCACCCCACCGGGGTGGCCCTCGTAGATGAAGATCGACGGGCCACCGGTCTGCGGGTGGGCGTTGGTGGAGAGTCCGCCGATGTCCCACCGATCACACATCGCGATCAGGGGCAGCACGGCGATCTGACCGTGTTCCAGTGCGTGCAGCGCGCCGAGCAGGAGGGCGGACGGGAACGGCTCGGAGGCGATCAGCTCGTCGAGCTCGTACCAGAGCGCCTGGGTCGGATACTCGATCGTCGGCAGATCCAGCGTCTGGAAGTCGACCACCTGATGATCCTGCAGGCGCTTGCGCTGATAGCCCAACACGACCTCCGAGTACACGACCGAGCCGAACGACAGCACCACCCCCCGGCTCAGCCGCCGTTCGCCGAGGCGCTCGATGTAGGTCATGCTCTCGCGCTTGGTCTGGGTGAAGTAGTCGCCGTCGAAAGGCTCCAACAGCGCCCGGCGCGAGCGAAGCTCGAGCTCGATCACGCGGTAGGACCGACCGAGGTGCAGATAGATGGCGCCCTCGTGCACCGTCGAGTAGGCCCGGGCCGCCTCGACTGACCCGAGCACCTCACCGGAAGCGGCATCGATCAGCACGAAGCTGTCAGCCGAGGCCGAGCGCAGTGCCGTGCGGGCCGCCGGGTAGTCGTCGGCTCGCTGGGGCACGAAGCCGGTGGCTCGTTCGCGCAGCAGACCCGCCTCGGCCATCGACTTCGCGTGGACCCGCCACTGCGCGCCGAGAATCGGCTCATCGTCGTCGGTCAGGGGAGCTTCGTGCGCGGCGCACAGCAGATGCTCGGCGTAGATCTCGCTGCTGCCGGGATCGAGAATCGCCGCTTCGACCGGGCGCTGGAGGAACTCTGCGGGATGGCGGCAGAAGAACTGATCCAGCGCGTCCTCGCCGGCGATGTAGACCGCCAGGCCGCGCCCCCGGCGCCCCGCTCGTCCCCACATCTGGCGCAGGCTCGCGACGGTTCCCGGGAAGGTGACGCAGACGGCGGCATCCAGCTCGCCGATGTCGATCCCGAGCTCGAGCGCGTCGGTCGCGACGACGCCGAGCAGCTCACCGCTGGTCAGGCGGCGCTGGATGTCCTGACGCTGGGCGGAGGTGTACCCGCCTCGGTACGGCGCGATCCGCGCGGCCAGCTCGGGCTCGAGCCGGTCGACGGCGTGGCGCAGGATCAGCTCGACACCCTTGCGCGACTTCATGAAGCAGATCACGCGAGCGCCGCCGGCGACCAGCTCCGCGAACACCTCGGCGGCTTCGTACAGCGCCGATGCCCGCACACCGAGCTGCTCGTCGAGCAGCGGTGGATTCCACATTGCGACCCGACGCGTCGCCCGCGGCGCGGTATCGCGATCGACGAGGTTGAAGCCATCCAGGCCGGTGAGGCGCTCGGCTAGGTCCACGGGATTGGCGATCGTCGCGCTCGCGAGCAGAAAACGCGGCTCGGTGCCGTGGATCGCGGCCGCCCGCCGCAGGCGCCGCAGGACGTTTCCCACGTGAGACCCGAACACCCCTCGGTACACGTGCGCTTCGTCTACGACGACGAAGGCGAGATTGGCGAACAGATCGCCCCAGGCCGCGTGGTGGGGCAGGATCCCGACGTGGAGCATGTCGGGATTGGTGAGCACCAGATTGCTTCGCTTGCGGATCGCGGCCCGCTCGGCTCGTGGCGTGTCTCCGTCGTAGATCGCCGGGCGGATCGCCTTGTGCAGTCCGAAGCGGTGCAGCGACCGCGCCTGATCCTGGGCCAGCGCCTTGGTGGGATACAGGTACAGAGCCCGGGCCTTGTTATCGGAGCTGAGGACCTCCAAGGTCGGCAGCTGAAAGCACAGCGACTTCCCCGACGCGGTCCCGGTGGTGATCACCGTCGGGCCGTCGAAGGCCTTGTGCAGCGCCTGGACCTGGTGTTCGTACAGCCGCTCCACGCCGGCCTCCTGCAGCGCCGCGACGACCTTCCAGTTCAGCTCGCCCGGGATCGCAACGGTCCGCGCCGGCCGCGCCTCGTAGAGATCATCGTGAACCAGCCGGTCGTCCTCCCGGCCGCTGCGAAGCAGCGCCTCCCAGGGCTCGGTGTCATGGACCGTGGTCACTTGGATTTCAGTATGGCGGTCGGCCTGGGCGGCCCGCGCGCGTGAACCGCCTGCTCCGTCTCGGTCCCCGCTCGTTGCGGGCACCGGCGATGCCCTTGCTAGCGTCGCCCCCGCCGTGCGCTGCTTATACGTCGATCTCGACGGGACCCTGCTGGGTCCCAACGCGTCGCTGCTGACCGGTGCCGACGGGCGCTTCAGCGCGATGGGCGTACGCGCCCTTGAGGCCTGCGCCCGGGTCGGGGCGGAAGTGGTGATCTACTCCGGGCGTAAACAGTCAAGCGTGTTCGAGGCCGCGCGAATGATCGGCTCTTCGGCCTACATCTTCGAGATCGGCTGCGGGCTCGTACTCGACGGCGAGCTCGAATGGCTCACCGATGGGCTGGTCCCGGCCAACGGTGACTCGATCTTCGATCAGCTCGAGGCTTCCGGTGCACCGGCTCTCCTACTTGAGCGCTTTGCGGGGCAGCTCGAGTACCACACACCGTGGTCGGCGGTGCGCGATGTGTCGCACCTGTTCAGGGGGAAGGTCGACCTAGACGATGTCCGCGCCACGCTCGAGCAGGCCGGCTTGGGCTGGCTGCGCCTGGTCGACAACGGCGTCGTGTGGGCCGCTTCCGAACAGATGGCCGGACTTCCGGTGGTCCATGCGTATCACCTGATCCCGGGCGGAGCGTCGAAGGCGCGGGCGGTGGCCAGACACATGCGGGCCCGCGGTTACTCGCCTGAGGAGTGCATCGCGGTCGGGGACTCGCGTGAGGATCTTGACGCGGCCTCCGTGGTCAAGACGTTCTGGCTCGTCGCCAATGCGCTCGAGCGCGATCTGACCCTGGAAGCCCATCTACGCGGTCGCCCGGGGGTGCGGGTGGCCTCGGAGCGCTACGGAGCCGGCGTCTACGAAGCGGTGGTCACGACGCTGGCCGAGGAGCGGGACCCCGGGTCGTACGGCTAGCGGCGTTCAGGCTGCTGCTCGACGGCGTGGGCGTCACCGACCGCCCAGCCGAGGCGCTCGACGAGCTGCGTCTGGAAATGATCTGACTCGAAATCCTGCACGTTCACCCGCTCGGTGAACATAACTGCGCGTTGGCCGCCTTCACTCGGCGTATCCGCCGTCACGATGATCTGGGGCATGCTCGGGCTCCTTCGATGTTGGTTCGTGTGTCAGCGTGCCAGCGTCGTCTTCAGACTGAGTAAACATCTCGTGGCGATTGCGCTTACCTTGCTGAAACCAGCCGCGAACGCGCTCTCGGAAGCGACGCCAGACCCCTGGCCTCACCGCGGGTCGCCAGCGCGCCGGAGGCGGCACGGTGGCGCGTACCACCTCGATCCAGTCGGCCAGTGGGAGCTCGCCGGAGATCAGTTGTCCCAGCGCCCGCGTCACCGGAGCGTCAACCCCGGCCTGCGTCAGGGCCTTGGCCAGCAGCGGCACCGACTCGAGCGCTTCCACCGTCTGCCCCACCCGGCTCGGGATCTCCGCGGCGGGGACCCCCTCGGCGAGCAGTTCACCGGCGCGACGGTTCCGGCTCTGAGGCGCCAGCGCCGTGGCGACCAGGTCTCCGGTTCCGGCCAGGCCGATCATCGACTCGGGACGAGCGCCCTCGGACTCGGCCCAGCGCCAGACCTCCGCGAAGATGTGTCCGGCTGCGGCGCCCGCGGCGTTGAGCCCCTGTGCACCGGTCGCGCCCGAGGCCAGCGCCGCCGCGTTCTTGGCTGCGCCGGCCAGCTCGACGCCGATGGGGTCGTTTGACTCCTCGCACACCACGCCGGCACGGATGAACACTCCGGCCAGCGCATTGGCCAGCGACTCCTCCGTCGACGCGGCCACCAGGCCGGCGCCCGCGCTGACCATCTCGTGCGCGTGCGCTGGGCCGCCGATGCAGGCGATCCGCTCCTCGCCGAAGCGACGCCGCAACAGCGTCGTCGGCGACACCCCGTTGGGTGGGACCAGGCCTTTGGCGAGCGACACGATTGCGGCCTTGGCCGGCAACCCGCTTTGCTCCAGGCCCTGAATGACTTCGTGCAGACCGACGGAGGGAACGCCGAGGAAGACGTAGTCAGCACGCGCCAGCCCCGCTCCGACGTGCTCGATCCGCAACTCACGCGGAAGTTCGACGCCGCTCAGGTAGGTGCGGTTCTCACGCTCATCCGACAGCTGCTTCGCCTGCTCTGGCGTGCGGGCCTGAAGCGTGGTCCGCATCCCACCCCGAGCCAGCAACACCGCGACCGCGGTACCGAACGACCCCGCGCCGATCACCACCGCCCGCTTGGTCCCCGGAGCTGGAAGGTGGATCGACGGACGAGGTATGGGCGGCATATCGATGCGCAGCGTACCCGCGCCCATGTTCCCGCCGACCTCCCCGCATAGTGGGCGAATCCGGTGCGTTGCCGCCCGGCGGCGCAGGCCTACGTTGAGATGGTCATGCGGCCCCTCGCGCGCGGCCGCGCGAAGATCCTCGTGACGCGGCCTGATCCTCGGTCGCGACGGCGTCCGCGAGCGCCCGCGCGGCCTCGCCGATCTCCCCGAACGCATCGGCCACCCGAGCTGCGTCAGAGCCGGTGATCACTCGGTTGAGCCCCGCGACAGCCGCGTCAAACCGCTCCCACAGATCGACCGGCCCGCGGCGCCCCGTCCCTGGTCGCAGTTCATACGGCGGTGAGGCTCCCTCGGCTCCCGGCACCGGCCGCCACAGCAGTCCGGCCGCATGGGCGTGCTCCCACGCGACCTGCTCGGTGGCTGCAGCGTCGGCGAGGGCACGCAGCCGGTCCGCGAACGCGGCATCGGGCGGGGCCAGCTTGTGCGCGCGCATCGCCGCGGCCCAATCGTCGCTGGCATGACGGACCGCGCGCATGATCTGAGCGCGCTGACGGTCGAGATCGTCGCCGAAGCTCATCCGCCGTCCGTCGTCGGCGGCGGACCCGGCTCCGCGAGCCCGACGGCCTCGCCGCCCCAGAAGTCGTCGGCGCTGGAGGCTCCCCCGCCGGCCGACGAGGCCTTGTCGCCGTTGTAACTCTGCTCGAGGATGCGCTCGAAGTCCGAGCGTTTGATTCGCACCCGCCGCCCCACCCGGAGCGCCGGTAGCGAACCCTGGTCAATCCAGTTGCGAACCGTCTGCTGGTTGAGCTTCAGCGTCTCCGCAACCTCGGCGACCGTCAGATACGTCTCGGGTGATTCGTTGCCAGCCACGTTCGCCTTTGCTAATTGAGACAAACTGGTACCTATTCAGAGGTATACTAGCGCCACAGGAGGACGTATTCGCGTCGGGTCACGAGAAAAGGTCTGCAAACCTCGTGAATGAAGATCGTCGGCACAGTGAAGATGGCGGGAGCCGCACCGAGGCGCCGGACAATGTGGTCCGGCTGCCCGGCGATTGGCTCGGCTCCCACGACGAGCTCGTGCCGATCAGGTCCGCGGCGCGGTCCGCCGAAGCGCCCCCGGCGGCGGACATGCCGCCCGCGGCGGAGGACTTCTGGGGCGAGGCCTCGGCAGCGGTGCAGGACGCGCTGCAAGCACCGGCCGGCTCTGGTCCGCGGGCCACGAATCATCGGGCCGGTTGGCGCATCCGTCCTCGTACGGGCCGCTTGCTCACCCCCAGGCACACCGCCGTAGCGGCCGGCCTGATCGCGAGTCTGACGACGATCGCGTGGTTCATCGGCCTGGGATCGCCAAACTCACCCAGCCACAGCCCGCTCCCGCCGCCCGCTAACGGGGCCACGACAGGTGAATGGCCGGTGACCAAGGCGTCGTTGGCAGCCGGCATCCGGAGCATCGTGCGCCGCAGCGTCCAGACCAGCCACCGCGTCGCCAAGCCCAAGGGCTCCCGGCCCCACCGCGTCGTCGTGCGCCACCGGCTGGGCATCCGCCCTCACCATCGGCGAGCCGCCGCCGGCGGCTCCAAGCCGTCGCAGACATTCGTCTCGAGTCCCACCCAGTCAGCCGCCGGGGCCGCACAGCAAAGCGACGCCGGCAGCAGCCAGAACGCCGCCGCCTCCAGCGGGGCGTCGAGCACTCAGACCCCAAGCAACGCCGCCAGGAGCGCTCCGGCCGGACCAACCGGATCCGTGTCCCTGATCGGCGCCGGCACCAGCCCGAGCGGCTAGACCGCAGAGAGAGGAGACACCCCCGAAATGAGCAGCGCCCTAAGACACGTTCGGCAAAACGCCGTCGCCTACCTCGCGCTGTTCGTCGCGCTCGGAGGCACCAGCTACGCGGCGATCAACCTGCCCAAGGGCTCGGTGGGTTCCAGCCAGCTCAGGAACCACTCGATCACGCCGGGCAAGTTCAACGGCAAGTACATCAACGGCTCGGTCCGAGCGTGGGCTGTGGTCGGGGCCGATGGGACGGTTCAGTCGGGCGCGGGGAAGCCGAACGTCACCGTCATCCAGGGGACGCCGAACTCGTACGTGGTGACCTGGAAGAACGTGCAAGCGCCGACCCAGCGCGGATGTTTTGCCCTGGGTGGCCTCTCGTCCAATGTCAACGGCGCTGGCTCCATATCGGCTTTTCTGAACGCCGCATTCGCGCACAGCTGGCGGGTCAGTGTGTGTCACGCTACGGACCACAGGGCCAGCCGCTCAGCCAGCCGTTCTACGTGGCAGTGATCTGCTGAGAGGACTGCGATGTCTCGGGCGCTATCTCTGGTGGTCGCGATGGTGCTCGCCGCGGGCGGGGCCCTGGGCGCGGTCGCCGAGCCAAGCCCAGGCGGGCACCTTGTGGCTGAAGTCGTGCACTTACTTCGGCGATCCCGGCTACCGCGGTCGACGTCGACGGAGCGGTTTGGCAATCACAGGCGCCGCCGAGCCAATTCAGCCTCGCCAACCAGTGCTCGGTCGGTGGCTCGTTCCAGATCACTCCCGCCGGCAGCGGCATTCCCGATGGGGCCAATGCGCAGTGGCATACGGTGACGCCCCCGACGATCGGGATCACCGGCGCCTGGACGCCCCTCAACCAGGTGCTGGTCAATCCCGGCATCAACACCATCTCCGATGGCTTCGCGGCGAGCTACTTCTGGAACGGAGGCACCCAGACCGTCGACGACGAGAACCACTGCTGCGGCACGATGGATTACGGCCTCGGGATCAACCGAAACGACCTGGGCGACAGCCGCTACTTCGGGTTTCAGGTGTCGTGCATCATGAGCAGCGGATGCAGCGGGTTCGTGGGCGGCGGTCAGGCGCTCGACGTTCGTGGAATCCAGCTGACCGCCGAGGACAACACCCCTCCCAGTGTCGTCCCGGTGGGCAACAACCTCTGGTATCAGACCAGCCTCTGGGCAAGAGGGACGTGGCCGATCTCGTTTGAGTCCGCCGACGACTCGGGGGTGTGCTCGATGAGCGCCACGGTGGACGGGCAACCGTTCCAAGGCCCAACCGCGTCCAACAATCAATCGAGCTGGACCCAGTGTCCCACTCCGCAGACCATGAATCAGACGATCGACACCGCGAGCTACCCAGACGGTGATCTCACGCTTCAGCTGACCGCCCAGGATGCCGCGAGCCCGGCCAATGTCAGCGCTCCGAGTGAGACGGTGCACGTCGACAACCAACCGGTCATCCTGCAACTGACCGGGCCGAGTGACGCGCTGAGCACGGCCGGAACACAGTATGTGGACGCCGTGGCGTCGGCTGGACCGAGCGGGGTCAACGACATCCAGTGTTCGGCCGATGGCGCCCCGTTCCAGGTCTACACGGGCAACGCCGCGCAGATTCCGGTCGAGGGCACCGGGCAGCACTCCGTCAGCTGCTTTGCGCAGAACAACGCGATCGACGCGCAGGGCAACCGGGGGGCCACGGCGCTGCAGACGTGGCAGCTCGGCATCCGTCAGCCCACCGCGGCGGGGATCAGCTTCGGCTCGCGGTTGGTCGACGCGCTTCGGTGTCGACGTGAGAGCGTCCGCGTGGTGATCCCGGCGCACTGGGTGACGCTGCATCGCCATGGCCGGCGGATCCGCGTGCATCACCGCTCGCGCAGCCGGATCCAGCGTGAGGTCCGCTGTCACCCGCGCGTGGTGGTGCGCAAGGTCCGCGGACCCGGGGGCGTGCACCGCAAGCGGTTCGTGCTCCTCCCCCACACCATCGCGCCGACCCAGCTGCGGATCCCGTTCGGACACGCCTCGTCGGTCGGCGGCTGGGTGGGCCTGGCCGACGGCACCGCGCTGCCGGGCGTGCCGGTTGCGGTGATGAGCGCCACCGACAACGGCCTGGGCAGATGGCACCAGACCGAGGTCACGACGACAGGTGCTGACGGGACCTGGAGCGCTGAGCTGGCCCCCGGTCCATCGAGGTTGATCGAAGCCGTCTACCCGGGCTCGGACACCGCCGAGCCGGCGACGTCGGGCCAGGTCCGTCTCACGGTGCGCACGAAGGTGCTGCTGAGCATCCACCCGCGCGTGGTGCGGTGGGGACACACGATCAAGATCAGCGGTCGCGTCCTGGGCCGCAACATCCCGGCCGGCAAGCTCCTGCGCCTGCGCATCGGGACCGCTCGGGCGTACTCGACCGTCGGCATTCCGGACATCAACGCCGACGGCAGGTTCCGAACCACCTGGACGTTCGCCCCCGGTCACGGCGTGGTGCGGTACTGGTTCTCGGTCACGACCCTGCCCGAAGCCGACTACCCCTACGCCCAGAGCGGCTCGCGGCGCGTGTACGTCACGGTGCAGGGTTGAGGAAGTCCTTCGTAATGTCCGGTCGGGCCAGCTACTCTTGGTCGCAGTGGTCGGCGACATCCTTCAGCCAACGCACCTGCTGCTCCTGCTCATCGTCGCGCTGGTGGTACTCGGTCCCAAGCGCCTTCCTGAGGCGGGACGCGCGCTCGGCAACGGTCTGCGTGATTTCCGAGCGGCGATCAGCGGCGAGAGCCGCCAGGATGAGCCCCAGCCGCGCGAGGAGCTGCCCAGCGCGGAGGCTCCCGCCGCCGCGACGGTCACCCCGCCCCCGATGGTCGAGCCGATCCCGGTCGAGCCCGCCGAATCCACAGCGGCGGCAGCGCCCCCGCCGGCCGAACCTCCTCACGCCGCCGAGCCAGCCCAACCCGCACCAGTCGCGGAGCCTGCGCCGTCCCAGCCCGAGCCAGTCGCCGAGCCGGCCGGCCGCACGGAATCCTCCGGCCCGCCTCGCTGATCGACGCGAGATGACGGCGGCGCGGGAGAGCGCGGCGCTCGTCGCTCTGCTCCGACTCAACCGCCGCCCTCAGGTCCCCTACGCCGAACTGGTGCAGACGACCGGCAGCGCGCTGGCGGTGCTGGAGCGAGCGTTGTCGGAGGACGATCGGCAGGGCAGTCTGATGCCGGCGGACGCGGGTCCGCTGCTGACTGACGCGGAGGCCGACATCACCGACTGGAGGGCGGCCGGAATGCGCCTCGTGACGGTGCTCGATGACGAATACCCGCTCAACCTGCGGGCCGTCCACGACCGCCCGGTCGCGCTCTTCATCGCCGGGCGGCTGGAGCCGTCAGACACACGTTCGGTGGCGGTGATCGGCGCGCGCCGGGCTTCCCACAGCGGACTGGGCAGCGCGCGAGCGATCGCCGACCACCTGGTGCAAGCCGGCTACACGGTGGTCTCGGGTCTCGCGGCAGGCATCGATACCGCAGCGCACCGCGCGGCGCTCTCCGCCGGCGGCCGATCGATCGCCGTGCTCGGCACCGGCCTGAGCCAGACCTATCCACCCGAGAACACGGAACTGCAGCGCGTTCTCGCCGACCGATGCGCGGTGGTGTCGCAGTTCTGGCCCGATGCACCCCCCAGCCGGCACAGCTTCCCGCTGCGCAACGCGACGATGTCAGGGCTGTCGCTGGCGACGGTTGTGGTAGAGGCGTCTCAGCGCAGCGGGGCTCGGATCCAGGCGCGACTCGCCCTCGGGCACGGACGGCCGGTGTTTCTGGCTCGCCCGCTGCTCGCCGAGCCGTGGGCACGGGAATTCGCTCGGCGTCCGGGGACGCAGGTGTTCGCCTCGCCGGAGGAGATCACCGTCTCGCTCGCCGGGATCGTCGCCGCAGGCGCGCTGACCCGGTAGCCGCAGCCATGCCATCGGTCGCCGAGCTGACCGCGCTGTACGGGAACTTCATGCTCAGCCCGCGGGGGGGCCCCGAGGTGTGCGATATCTGCTTCAACCTCACCTCCGGCTACGAGCGTTGCTACGCGTGCAGCCACAGCGTGCCGTGGCTCGATGTCGTCGCGCCGATCTCCTACAGCGTCGCTCATGAGCAGTTGCACCTCGCCCTGGCCGGCTATAAGCGCGAGCCACGCGAGGTAGCGGATCGCTTCACGATCGAGCTCGCGGCGGTGCTGTGGCGCCACCTCGAGGCGCACGAGCCCTGCATCGCGCAACAAGCCGGCACAGACCGGTTTGACCTGGTCACCACCGTGCCCTCGAGCTCGCGCGAGCGTGACCGGGCGCATCCCCTGCGGCGGATCGTGGGCCGGCTCGCCGCACCGACTCGCGAGCGTCACCAGCGATTGCTGCGACGATCAGCCGCGGAGGTCGAGGGCCGGGCGTTCAGCCCCGACAAATACGAGGCCGTGGCGAACCTGAGCGGAGGCTCGGTCCTGCTCGTCGATGACACCTGGACCACCGGCGCCAACGCCCAGAGCGCAGCCGTGGCCCTGAAGACGGCCGGGGCCCGAGCGGTCGCGGCCGTGGTGATCGGACGCCACCTGAACCGCGACTGGCGTCACAACGATCGCCGCCTGCGCCGCCTCCAGACGCCGTTTGACTGGGATCGCTGCCCGTACTGCGCGGCGCCCGCCGCCGAGCTCGCGCCAGAAAGTGGATCAGCGGGGGCGGGAACGGCCGAATGATTGCCTCGCCGTCCGATAGGGTATTTTCCGCCCGTCGGGTTGCGAGATCCGACTCGGAGAGAGGAGCGGATTCGGTCGTGCGCCACTTGGGTGCAATCTTGGGAATCGTCGCCACCGCATTGGTGGTCGCTGCCTGCGGCTCCTCCGGCAAGGGGCCGGTGGCGCTGAACTGGTACGTATTCCCGGAGCCGTCCGGCTCGTTCGCCAAAGCGGCCGCGGGCTGCTCGGCCGCCTCGGGCGGCAAGTACAAGATCAACATCAACTTCCTCTCGACCTCGTCCGATCAGCAGCGTGTATCGCTGGTGCGGCGGCTGGCGGCCAACGATCCGTCGATCGACATCCTGGCGATGGACGTCGACTGGACGGCCGAGTTCGCCGCCGCCAAGTGGATCCTTCCGGTGCCCGACTCGCTGGCGGCCCAGGTCCGCAGCCAGGATCTCCCCGGGCCGGTCAAGACCGCCACCTATAAGGGCAAGGTCTGGGTCGTCCCGCTCAATTCCAACACTCAGCTGCTCTGGTACCGCAAGGATCTGGTCCAGCAGTTCGGCGGTCCGCCCAAGAACTGGACCCAGATGATCGATGACGCGATCAAGCTGGCCAAGCAGGGCAAGCCCCATTACATCGAGGACCAGGGTGCCCAGTACGAGGGCCTCACGGTCTGGTTCAACTCGATGGTCAACTCGGCCGGGGGTCAGATCATCTCGCCGGACAACAAGGTGGTGATCGGGCAGCCGGCAAAGATCGCAGCATCGGTGATGCACCGGCTTGCGACCTCGCCGGCGGCAGATCCATCGCTCAACGTGACCCAGGAGGGTCAGGCAGACACGGCGTTCGACCAGGGAAAGGCGGCGTTCGAGATCAACTACCCGTTCGTTTGGGACTCGGCCAAGAAGACCGGCCCCAGCGTCTTCAAGGTGATGGGGTACGCGGCCTTCCCCCAAGTCGTCCAGGGCGTTGCGCCGCATGTCTCGATCGGCGGCTACAACCTGGGGATCTCCTCCCACTCCCAGCACCCCCAGCTCGCTTTCGCGGCCACCCAGTGCCTGATCCAGGCGGCCAATCAGAAGACCGACGCGATCAAGGGAGGTCTCGCCCCAGTCGCCACAAGCATCTACAGCGATCCGGCGTTCGACACGGCCTACCCCTTCCACGATCTGATCAAGACCCAGCTTGAGACCTACGGCCTCAGGCCTCAGACGCCGGCCTATGCCGATGTCACGCTGGCGATCCAGAAGGCACTCTCTCCGACCTCGGGGATCGCTCCGAACAGCGTCGTGAGCAAACTGAGCACCGAGATCAAGTCGTCGCTCTCATCGGCGGCGCTGCTATGAGCACCGGAGCCGTCAGCGCCCCGGCGAGCGCCGCGCCGCCCAAGCGACGTCACCTGACCGAGCGAACCCGCGCCGAGCGGCGTTTGGCGGCGATGCTGGTCGGCCCGGCGGCGCTGGTGATGCTCGCTGTGACGGCCTATCCCATCATCGACGCGGTGATCCTCTCCCTGCAGCGGTCCGACCTGCGCTTTCCGAGCCAGAACAAGTTCATCGGCCTGTCCAACTACGGGCACGTGCTCAGCGCGTCGGTCTGGTGGCAGGACGTGTTTCACACGGTGGTGATCACCGTGATCACCGTGTCGGTCCAGTTCGTGCTCGGTATGTGCCTGGCGCTGGTCATGCACAGGGTGATCTTCGCTCGAGGGCTGGTCCGGGGGGTCGCGCTGATTCCGTACGGGATCGTCGCGGTCGTGTCCGCGTACGCGTGGCAGCTGGCGTTCTCGCTCAACAGCGGCTGGATCCCGAAGCTGCTCGGCTTGACCAGCGATCCGCTGAGCCACAGCTTCGGCCTCTATGTGGCGATCATCATCGCCGAGATCTGGAAGAACACCCCCTTCATGGCGCTGCTCCTGCTCGCCGGCCTCGCCCTCGTACCCGACGAGCTGCTCGAAGCGGCAAAGGTCGACGGTGCCAGCACCTGGCAGCGCTTCGTCCGGATCACGCTCCCGCTGATGAAGCCGGCGATCCTGGTCGCGCTGCTGTTCCGCACGCTCGACGCCTTTCGCATCTTCGACACGATCTACATCTTCGGCCAGGGCGCCCAGGGCACCGAGTCGATCTCGATGCTGAACTATTCGACGCTGCTCAACCGGCTCAATCTTGGCCTGGGCTCGGCGGTATCGGTGCTGCTGTTCCTGCTCGTCGCGCTGATCGCGTTCGTGTTCATGAAGGGCTTCGGGGCGGGGGCAACGCCCGGGGGGGCTGAGGCTTGAGCCAGCGCGCGCGGCAGCTCACCGGCTGGTCCTCGGCCGTCTTCATCGTCGTGGTGGTGTCTTTGGTCCCCGTGGTCTGGATCGTGATGCTGTCGCTCAAGACGGCGGCCACCGCCACCGACGGGAGCTTCATCCCCCACGCGTGGACCCTGTCCAACTACTCAGACATCTTCAACACCAGCACGTTCACCGCTGCATTGCGCAACTCGATCGGCATCGGGCTGATCTCCACGGCCCTCGCCGTGATGCTGGCGTCAGCGGCGGCGTACGCGATCGCCCGGCTCGACTTCCCCGGCAAGCAGATCATCCTCGCCGTGTCGCTGGGTGTAGCGATGTTCCCGCAGATCTCGCTGGTCGGCCCGCTGTACAACCTGTGGCGCCAGATCGGCCTGTATGACACCTGGCCCGGGCTGATCATCCCCTACATGACGTTTGCGTTACCGCTGTCGATCTTCGTGTTGTCGTCGTTCTTCCGGGAGATTCCCTGGGAGCTTGAGCAGGCGGCCCAGATCGATGGGGCAACCCCCTTCCAAGCATTCCGCAAGGTGATCGTCCCTCTGGCCGCGCCCGGCATCGTGACGACCTTCATCCTGGTATTCATCATCTGCTGGAACGATTTCGTGTTCGCGATCTCACTGACCTCGACCAACAGCGCGCAGACGGTGCCCGCGGCGATTTCCTCGTTCCCCGGCGTATCGCAGTTCACGGTGCCGTACGGCGACATCGCCGCGGCGGCGGTCGTCGTTACCGTTCCAGTGATGATTCTCGTGCTCCTGTTCCAGCGCCGGATCGTTTCCGGCCTGACCGCGGGCGCAGTCAAGGGATAAGGAGAAGCCATGGCCCAGATATCACTCGAGCACATCACCAAGCGCTACGGCGACGGCTACGAGGCCGTCAAGGACATGAACCTCGAGATCGCCGACGGCGAGTTCATGATCCTGGTCGGCCCATCGGGTTGCGGAAAGTCCACGGCGCTGAGGATGGTCGCGGGGCTCGAGGACATCTCATCCGGCGAGCTCAAGATCGGCAACGAGGTCGTCAACGACAAGGCGCCCAAGGACCGCGACATCGCGATGGTGTTCCAGAACTACGCCCTGTACCCGCACATGACCGTGCGGGAGAACATGGGCTTCGCGCTGAAGCTGGCCAAGACTCCGCAGGAGGAGATCGACCAGAAGGTCAATGAGGCGGCTCGGGTCCTCGACCTCGAGCAGCACCTGGAGCGCAAGCCGGCCAACCTCTCAGGTGGACAGCGCCAGCGGGTGGCGATGGGCCGCGCGATCGTGCGCAACCCGAGCGTTTTCCTGATGGACGAGCCGCTGTCGAACCTGGACGCCAAGCTGCGGGTTCAGATGCGGACCGAGATCTCGCGAATCCAGCAGCGCTTCGAGACGACCACGATCTACGTCACCCACGATCAGACCGAGGCGCTCACGCTGGGCGACCAGATCGCGGTTATGCGCGCGGGCATCTTGCAGCAGGTCGGTCCACCCAGTGAGCTGTACGGCCAGCCCAACAACCTGTTCGTCGCGGGCTTCATCGGTTCTCCGTCGATGAACTTCCTCGGGGGTGAGATCGATGGCGACAAGGTGAAGCTCCCCATCGGAGACCTGACCATTCCCGATTCGCTGCGCAACCGGCTCGAATCGGGTCCGGGCGGCGGTCGCGGCGGTGTGGTCGTGGGCCTCAGGCCCGAGGACTTCGAGGACGCGGCGCTGGTCGGCGACAAGTCACGGGGGATCACCTTCAAGACCAAGATCGGCGTGCTCGAGTCGATGGGCTCTGAGTTCTACGCCTACTTCAACCTGGAGTCCGAGAAGGTCGCCTCACGCGAGCTGGAGGAGCTCGCCCACGATGCGGGGGCGGCCGATCTTCCCACCCAGGAGGGAAGTCAGGTCGTGGCCCGGCTGGAGGCCGCCAGTCAGGTGCGCCAGGGCCAGGAGGCCGAGCTGTGGTTCAACAGCGAGCACCTGCACCTGTTCGACCCCGAGACCGGCAAGAGCCTGCTGGGCCCGGCTCGGGGCGGCAATGGCGGCGCAGCCCCGCTGGCCGCGGCGGATCCCGCGCAGGGTCAGGAAGAGGCGCCCGACAGCCGCTAACCTCGGGCGCAATGCCCGGCCCTAAGCGCTCGACAGGGATGCCTGGAGTCGACGCGCAGCACGATTTCCTGCGCGCCCGCCGGCGCGCAACGATGGCCCGGGTGGCGGCCCGGCTGCGCGGAGAGCCCGATGACGTACGGATGGTCCTCCCCTACGAGGAGGTCGTGGAGGCCCTCGGGTTCGTCAGCGAGCATGCCGCCGGCTCCGGCGTTGTGGCACTCGATGCGATCGTCGGCACCGTGGACCGCGGGCGCGACTTCGACCGCAGCTTCCGGCCGACTTCGGCCAGCGTTCGCTCGCGGTGGGAGCAGATTGCGGCGGCGATGCGCCGGGGCGAGGCCCTGCCGCCCGTCGACCTCGTCCGCATCGGCGAGATCTACTTCGTCCGTGACGGCCACCACCGTGTCTCGGTCGCCCGCGCGCTCGGGCGTACCGACATCGACGCCTACATCACCGAAGTGGTCACTCGCGTCGGCGCCGAGAAGGCGATCACGCATGCCGACCTGCCGCTGAAGAGCCACGAGCGGGTGTTCTTCGAGCGGGTGCCGCTGCCCGATCATGCGCGCACGGAGATCGTCCTGACTGACAGCTGGGACTACGACAAGCTGGCCGAGGGCGTGGAAGCCTGGGGATTTCGCACCGGCCAGGACCGAGGCGAGCCGATCAGCCGCCGCGAGGCCGCCTTCCTGTGGCTCGAGAACGAATATCGCCCCGTCGTCGAGATGCTGCGCGAGGCCGACCTGATCGGCACCCAGACCGAGACCGAGGCATACATGCGCATCAGCGCCGAGCGTTACCGCCTGCTTCGCACCCACCGCTGGGACGAGGACGTCCTGGCTCGCGTGAGCGCAGGCAGCGGCGGCCGGGCCCGGCGCAGGCGCTAGCCGGCCGGCGGCGGGTCGGCGCTAGTCCCCGCCCCACCATGCGCCCAGGACCCGGCGCCAGTTGCCCCACGCGATGGCGGCTACCTCATCGTCGCTGAAGCCGGCTCGGGCGAGGGCACCGAGCAGGCGCGGAACGCCGGCGGCGTCGCCCAGCGGCACGGGAATGGTCGCGCCGTCGAAGTCCGATCCGAGCGCCACATGAGCCACGCCGATGCGCTCCGCGACGTAGCTGGCGTGGCGCACGATCAACTCCAGCGGGGTGTCAGGCTCGTCGGCGAAGTCCGCGCGCAGGAAGCGCGACGCGAACACGATCCCGACGATGCCGCCCGACGCGCCGACAGCGTCGAGCTGGCGATCGGTCAGGTTGCGCGAACTGGCACACAGCGCGTGCGCCGCCGAATGCGACGCCACCAGCGGCCCCGGATCGAGTCGCGCGATGTCCCAGAATCCTGCTTCGTTCAGGTGACTGAGGTCGACGAGGATGCCGATGTCCACGCAGCGTCTCACCAGCGCCGAACCGGCCGCGGTGAGGCCCGGGCCGGTGTCGGGCGAGGAGGGCGAGATGAACGGGACCCCGTGGGCGAACCGGTTCGGTCGGCTCCATACCGGGCCGAGCGAGCGCAGGCCGGCCGCGTACCAGAGCTCGAGCGACTCGAGGTCGGGGTCGATCGCCTCCGCTCCCTCCAGATGCAAGACCGCCGCCGGCGGCCCACCGTCGTCGCGAGCGGCATCCAGGTCTGACGCCGAGCGTGCGATACGCACGTGACCTGCGCGTTCAAGTGCCAGCAATCTGCCGGCGGCGGCCAGCGCGAAAGCCGACGCGTCACGGTACGGGACCTCGGCGGCGAGCTCGAACTCGATCACCTCATCGTCGCGCGCGACCGGCTCCCAGTCTTGATCGTCAGATGGCGCGCAGACGGCGAAGATCGCCCCTCGCAGGCCGCCCTCGCGCATCCGCGGAAGGTCGAGATGGCCCTCGGGCCGGCCGGAGACGATCAGAGCATGATCGTCACGTGTGAGCGCGTCGTTGTGACCGTCGAATACCGGCTGCATCCCGCGAACCTAGCGTGCCACCCGCGCACGGTGAACCTACACCGGCGTAGGTCATTGCGCTCTGCGTGCTAGCGTTGCGCGCCACTGGAATGTCGCCTCCTTCGCCTTCGGATGCCGTCCCGAAGCCGCGCCGCCGGTACGCCCCACGGATGCCGCCGCAGGAGCGCCGTGAGCAGTTGATCGACGCGGCGCTCGTCGTGATCGTCGAGCAGGGTTACGAAGGGGTGTCGATCGAGGCCATCGCACGCACGGCCGGGGTCACCCGGCCCGTCATCTACGACCATTTCCCGAATCTGGCCAAGCTGCTCCGGGCCCTGATCGAGCGCGAGGAAAACTACGCGCTGGACCAGCTGGCCGAGATCGTTCCCGACGTTCCGACCACCGACGATCCCGCCGAGCTGTTCGCCGTCGGTGTGCGGCGCTTCCTCGATGCGGTGGCGAGCCGGCCGGATACGTGGCGGATAATCCTGCTCCCACTGGAGGGCACGCCCAAGGTCGTGCGCGATCACGTCGAGACCAACCGGGCCCACGTGCTGGGGCGACTCGAACAGCTGGTCCAGTGGGCAATCGAGCGCTCCCGGATCCCGGCCGACCTCGACGTCGAGATCTGCGCGCGCGCCATCCTGCGCCTCAGCGAGGAGGCGGGCCGGATGGTGCTGATCGACCCCGAACGATTCTCACCGGAGCGCTATGAACACTTCACCTACACGGTGATGCGCCTGATCTGGTCTGCCCGGTGACCCGCCGGCGGCGGTAAAGGTACGGCGGGGAGCTCTCTCGTCGAGAGCCCCCGCCGTCGATCATCTTGCGTTCTCGCACCCACGGCCGGGTTGAGCACGAGGCGTCTTATGACCGCTTGCGAACTGCTCAAACCCGGCGGGAGGGGAAAAGTTGCGACCGATCGCGTCCCCTGACGACATAGATTGGTGTGGTGCGCCCTCACCTCGCTGAGACGAACTGGTCGGGCAACCACGCCTACCGCGCGATGAAGTTCCACCGGCCCGAGCGCGTCGAGCAGGTCCAGGAGCTGGTCGCGGACGCTCGGAGCGTGCAGGCGCTTGGGTCCCGCCACGCGTTCACGGCGATCGGGGACGCAGAGGAGCTGATCGCCCTGGACGGCCTGCCGGCCGAGATCATCGTCGATCACGCCTCCAGCACCGTGTCTGTTGCGGCCGGAGTCACCTACGCGCAGCTGGCTGAGGGCCTCAACCGCGAGCGCGTCGCGCTGGACAGCCTGGCGTCGCTTCCGCACATCTCGGTGGCCGGCGCCGTGGCGACCGCAAGCCACGGCTCGGGAGACCGGAGCGGGAACCTGGCGACGGCGGTGACTGGCATCGAGCTGGTGACCGGCGAGGGCGAGCTGGTCACGGCACGGCGCGGTGAACCCCGCTTCGAGGGTCTGGTGGTGGGACTGGGGGCACTCGGGATCGTCACCCGGCTTACGCTGTCGGTGCAGCCCTACTACGAGGTCCGCCAGCAGGTGTTCGAGGGGCTGACGTGGGACGCGCTGTCCCAGCATTTCGACGCGATCACCGCCGCCGGGGACAGCGTCAGCGTGTTTCACCGCTTCGGCGATCGGACCGACCAGTTGTGGATCAAGAGCCGCGTCGATCGTGGTGATCCTGCCGGTGAGGGCGAGCTGTTCGGCGCCGCGGCGGCAGTCGCCCCTCGGCACCCGATCCCCGGCGCAGACCCGGTCCACTGCACCGAGCAGCTCGGAGTCGCGGGTCCATGGTCCGAGCGCCTGCCGCACTTTCGCAGCGGCTTCACTCCCAGCTCGGGCGAGGAGATCCAGTCGGAGTTCTTCGTCGCCCGTGAGCACGCGGTGCGGGCGATCGAGGCGCTGCGGCGGCTCGCCGGGCGGATACGGCCGCTGCTGCTGATCAGCGAGCTGCGGACGATCGCCGCCGACGAGCTCTGGCTGAGTCCGCACTACCAGCGGCCTTCGGTGGGGCTTCACTTCACCTGGAAGCGCTCCCAGGAGGCGGTCGAGAGGGTCCTGCGTGAGGTCGAGGCGGCGCTCGCTCCGTTCTCGGCGCGACCCCACTGGGCCAAGCTATTCACCGCCCGCGCCGACACGATCGCGCCCGCCTACGAGCGCCTGGACGACTTCCGGCGCCTGCGTGAGGAGTTGGATCCGCGCGGCGCGTTCTGCAACGACTGGTTGCGCACCCGGGTGCTCGGGGACCCGTAGGCGCTGTCGCACCCGGCTTGGCATACTGAGGTCCCCCGTTGCTTTCAGGGGGGCGTAGCTCAGTTGGTTAGAGCGCCGGCCTGTCACGCCGGAGGTCGCGGGTTCGAGTCCCGTCGCTCCCGCTTCAGAACTCCCACTGGATGCTGGTGATTTGGCTGGATGGCCTACTCGTCGCTCGGCCGGGCAACGGTCACGGGCAACGTTTGGTGGTGGATCACCCGTCGCCGTGTACGCCTCGCCACGCTTTCAAGGAGCCGGCCCCACTGGCTGCATGAGGCCCTGAGCGCGCACCGGGTTCTTCGTCGGACTGGCGTCGTACCGCCGACCGGGCCAGTATGCGGACGAGCGCAAGCGTGGCATAGGACTCGTCCGCGGTTGGCGCCGGGCCCGCTGCTTTGGTCGCTGAAGCAATCGCCAGCGCGCTGTCGTGATCAAAGGACACCGGCAGCGCGTCAGCGTTGTCCGTTGCTCGGCCGATGGATACCCCCCAACCGTCGGCCGTTCCCAACGACAACCACGAAGAGCGGCCCGGTCCCAGCGCCGCCGCGGTGCGCGCGACAGAGACCGCCGGCTGCGCCGGCTCCCGCCACCGACCTCGCTCGCGCTCGGTCAGGTTCACGCGGCCACCATGGTGACGTGCGATGCCGCCCCGCAACTCGCCGACGAGCAGGTGCGCATCGCGGCTCTCGCGTGGGACCAGCTTGCCCCGCGCGGATGTACCGCACGATGCCCGGGAGGAGAGGTGGTTCAGATACCCGGACGGGTGAACGTTACGTGGGTGACTCCGCTGGGCGAGGAGGTGGCCTCGATCTCGTATTTCTGCTCGAGGCCCTCCAGCCCGTCCCAGAGCCGTACGCCGCGGCCGAGCATGATCGGGACCACCGCGACGTGCATGTGGTCGACTAGCCCCGCAGCAAGGAAGTCGCGGAGCATCGTGGGACCTCCGCCGATGCGCACGTCGTGGCCGTCCGCCGCATCGCGGGCAGTCTCCAGCGCCTCGGCAGGCGACACGTCGAGGAAGTGGAAGGTCGTGTCGCCCTCCATCTCGATGGACGGGCGCGTGTGATGAGTGAGGACGAAGACCGGGGTATGGAACGGCGGGTTGGGGCCCCATGGACCCTTCCACTCCGGGTCCTCGTGCCACCCGGGGTGACCGAACTTCCCGGCGCCCATGATCTCGGCGCCGATTCCGGGAGCGAATTGGCGCACGACCGCGTCGTCGATGCCGCCCGACCCGTCGCGCTCGCCGAGCATCTCGCGGCCCCAGCGGGTCGCGAACATCCACTCGTGGAGCCGTTCGCCGGCGTGACCGAACGGCGCCTCGGCGCTCTGGCCCTCGCCGGTGCCGAAGCCATCGAGCGAGACGGAGAAGGATGAGACGCAGACGCGTGACATGCAGGCTCCTTCGGTAGATCGGAGGGGAGATGACTTAGAGATCACCGGCCGACCGCAGACTCATCGGTGCTCGCTGACCGATCGCCAGACGGGCCACCTGCTTCCGTCACGCGGCGTAACTCTCGCTGGCCGGGCACCCGGTCCTCGTCTGCGCGGAACCGCTATCTCTGAGTCCTTATGGACGAATGCGGATGATCGTCTTTCCGTTGCGTCGCTCGGTCGGGTTGAGGGCGGCGACGGCATCGTCGAGGGTCGCGACGATGCCGATGTTGGTCCGCAGTCGTCCGTCGCGCACCCGCTGGACGATCTCACTCAGTTGCGCACGATCGGACTCCACGACGAAGTCGACTGCCTGGCCGTCGGCGGGCCGCGCCTCGGGCGGCCCTACGACCGTCACCAGGGTGCCTGCGGCGCGGATCAGACTTGCGGAACGCTTCTGGATGTCTCCGCCGATGACATCGAACACCAGGTCAACGGCGCCGACATCTTCCAGCGCGTCGTCCTCGAGGGCGACGAACTCCTGCGCGCCGAAGTCGAGCGCCTTCTGGCGGTCGGCGGCTCGCCCGGTGCCGATCACGTAGGCGCCAGCCTCACGTGCGAGTTGCGTCACCATCGACCCGACGGCGCCGGCCGCGCCATGCGCGAGGACGCTCTGCCCCGCCTGAACGTGGCCGTGGTCAAACAGTCCCTGCCACGCGGTCAGACCCGAGATCGGCAGGCTCGCGCCCACGGCGAAGTCGACGTCACCCGGCAGCGGCGCGAGGTTGCGCGCCTCGATCGCCACATACTCCGCCAGGGTGCCGTCGCGATACCAGTCCGCGAGGCCGAACACCCGCTGTCCCACCGACACCCCCGTCGTGCCGTACCCCACGGCGGTGACCACTCCGGCCAGCTCGTGCCCAGGGATCGACGGTGTTCGATCACGGTTGGCGCGATCGGTCCAGGTCGACGGCCACTCCATCTCAGTCGGGACGAATCCCGACGCATGAATCTGAACGATGACGTCATTTATCGCCGCTGGCGGCTCGGGGCGCTCCACCAGCGTCATCCCGGCCGTTCCCGCAGCCTTGTCTGTCACCACAATCGCCTTCATCCGGCACCTCCCGGCGTCGAGTTCTCGCCTGTTAGCAGACTGGATCGACGGTGAGCGCCACAGAACTCTTGCGGGCTGCCCCCCCAGCGTCAAGCGCCACATAACCCGTCCGGGGGGCCCAGCCCCGCATCCGCGACCGCGACCGCGACCGCGCAGGCATCCTGCGAGCGGGCAGACACCCGCTTGTCCGATTCGGCGCAACTGTCCACCCGCGGCGGCGGAGTCGCTCCGTTCGTTCGGTTCCGACAATTGGACCGCGCGCAGCGAGCGCGCCCTGTTACTCGCGTGTGAGAGGCCGCGTGATCGCGGTTAGGGGCTGCGCGACCCCGCGTCGATGGTCATGCGCTGGCGCTGGGCTGCGTGTCCGGGATCTCTGGTGGGAGTGCCTTGGGTCCGTCCGGGTAGAGCCACGCGAGCTGTTCTGGGGTCATCTCGAGCGTGTTCGCGGCCTCAGGTGGCGCGCTGACGACGAGCCAGAGCTGATCGGCGTCGGTGTCGTTGAATAGCTGGCGGACCTCATCGGGGTCGACGAGCAGGCTGCTGAGGGGCTCAAGGGTGTGGAGGTCTTGACCGATGCGGATGCGGCCGGTGCCTTCGAGCAGCACGTAGAGCTCGTGTGTCTGTCGGTGGCGATGGCGCGTCGAGGCTTGCCCGGGGTGCAGACGCCATAGTCGCGCACCGAGTGTGGTGGCTTCAAGCTGCTTGGCGAGATCGGTGTTAAGCACGCTCATCTGGTTTGACGGGCGCCAGAAGGCCTCCTGGGCGGACAGGGTCCGGTAGGTCACGCGGGTCCACGTTTCTTTTGTCGCTCGCGGTATCCCTTGGTTCGGATGCGATTGCCGCATGCGCCACTGGAGCACCACTGTCGCCGGCCGGGACGCGAAGTGTCGACGAACAGAAGCGCGCAGTCGGGAGCGGCGCATTCACGGATGCGCTCGGCGAGCGGGCTGCTCAGCAGCTCGACCGCGTCCCGCGCGATCGTGGCCAGCATCGCCTCGACCGGCCGAGCGGCAACCCATGCACGTTCGTTGCTCGTCGTCAGCTGTGGCGCCAGGGGCGCCCGCGCCGCCCACTGGTTGAGCTCCTCTGGATCGCCTGGGTGTGGCTCGACGCCGGGACGAGCGAGCCGGTTGATCGCCTCGCGAAGCACGCGTCCTGCCGCCAGCTGTCGACCTGAGACCCGCGGTGGTTCCCGCAGCATGCCGGTGCCCGCGATCCAGCGAGCGAGGTCCTCAGGTTCGAGCAGCCGTTCGAACGACCGCCGCCAGCGCTCGCCGACTGTCGCGACGAAGTCGAGGCACAGCCGACCGCTCTTCCAATGGAAGCGAAGTTCCTCCGGCGGAAGCTCGTCGATAATCGCAACGCTCATCTGCGACATGAGTATAACCCATGTCGCCGCCCGGCGCAAGAGCGCCGGGTCGAAGCGCTGCCTGATCTGTCGCGGGTGCTCAGCCAAGTTCTTGCGCGAGCCCTATGAGAAGTCGTTCCGGCCCGCGGATGTAGCAGAGCCGATACACGTCTTCGTACTGGACGACCTCGCCGACGGGCTCCGCGCCGTGCTTGTCAAGCCGGCTGAGCGTCTCGTCGATGTCGTCCACGGCGAACATGACGCGCAGATAGCCCAGCGCGTTGACCGGGGCGTTGCGGTGATCGGCAACCGCAGTCGGAGTGAG
Organism: uncultured Solirubrobacterales bacterium; assembly: GCA_963792735.1. Lineage (GTDB taxonomy): Bacteria > Actinomycetota > Thermoleophilia > Solirubrobacterales > Solirubrobacteraceae > Palsa-465. The sequence continues at coordinate 350,576 of CAWBXK010000005.1, forward strand.
GAATCGCGAGAGCTCGAGCCGGCTATGGCCGTCTGGCGTGCGGAGCATGGCAATCTCGACGCGCTGGTCTCGCAGGCCGGTGACGCGCCCAAGCCCACTCTCCGTCGATCGTGGCTCGTCCTTCGAGTTCGAGGCCGGAGCTCGCGAAAGAACCCGACGTCGCCGGGAGGTCCTCGACGACGATGCCTACGTTGTCCATCCGTCGGACCGTCGGAATTGTCCGTCGCGGACGCCGCCCTTTACGTCGCCTGTGAGCCCCCGACCCGCCCGGTCATAGGTCTGCGTGTTATGGTGCACCGATCGGTGCACCATTGACACTCGACGGGACGTTCTTCGCGCTTTCCGATCCGACGCGGCGTGGGATCCTCGAGCGTCTGGGCGGGGGTCCGGCCACGATCAGCGAGCTGGCGCAGCCGTTCGGGCTGACGATCAACGGGGTCAAGAAGCACGTCGGGATTCTCGAGCGCGTCGACCTCGTGGTCACCGAGAAGGTCGGTCGTGCGCGCCACTGTCGGCTCGGTTCGGAGCCGAGCCTCGCCGAGGCGTCCGCGTGGATCGAAGGGCATCGCCGGCTGTGGGAGGGCCGCCTTGATCGGTTCGAGCGTTACGTCGAGCGGACCTGCGGAGGCGGGGAGTGAGCTTCGAGCTGAGGTTCGAGCGGCTGATCGCCGCTCCGCCCGAGCGGGTCTTCGCCGCCTTCACCGCCCCTGAGGGCCAGCGCGAGTTCTACGGGAAGGACTCGCCCGGCTGGATCGTCGAGTCGGACTGCGATTTGCGCGTCGGCGGCCTCTGGTCCATCGCCTTCGGCCCTTCGCGCGCCCAGCTCTACCAGCACCGGCACGAGTTCAGGGCGATCGAGCCCCCGCGCCGGATCCTGATGACCACCACCGAGACACGCCTGGACGGCTCGAGCTTCGAGACGACCACGGAGTTCGCGTTCGAGCCGCACGCCGGAGGCACGCGGATGACCATGGTCCAGATCGGCTTCCCGACCACGGAGCTACGCGACGAGCACACGATCGGCCTACCGCACGGCTTTGACCGGCTCGAGCGCAGCCTCGAGCACGACCACTAGTACCGACCACTGCACATCGCTCGACCGAAAGGACGCTCATGACACCCGCTCGTCTCATCCCGCTGCCCAACGGCCCTTACGAGGTGACCGGTGCGCTCGAGCTCGTCTACCCGGACGGCGAGGCGATCAAGCCGTCCGCAGCGCAGGTCTACCTCTGCCGCTGCGGGCGCTCGGCGAACAAGCCGTTTTGCGACGGCTCGCACGCCCGCACCGGATGGACGGAGAAGGACGCGTGAGCGAGTCAATGTCCAGCTCAATTCTCTACATGTCGATGTCGTTGGATGGGTTCATCGCCGGTCCGGGCGACGACGCCGAGCACGGGCTCGGCATCGGCGGCGAGCGCCTGCACGAGTGGCTCGGCGAGTGGGTGGGCGGACCTTCGGGCTTTCGGCCCGCCGGCGCCAGCGCGGAAGTCTTTCAGGAGTCGATGACGACCGGAGCGGTGGTGGTCGGCCGGCGCACCTTCGATTACGCCGGCCACTGGAACGGCGAGCATCACGATGGGGTCCCCATCTTCGTGCCCACGCGCGGTGAGCCGCCAGAGCAGCCTGCGTCCGAGCTTGTCCACTACGTGAGCGACGGCGTCGAGAGCGCCATGCGGCAGGCCAAGGAGGCCGCCGGCGACAAGGACGTCATGGTCCACGGCGCCGACCTCGCGCAGTCCCTGCTGCGCGCCGGCATGCTCGACGAGCTGCAGATTCACTTGATCCCGGTCTTACTGGGCGGCGGACGGCGGCTGTTTGAGCACCTCGGCGCCGATCACATCGAGCTCGAGCCCATCCGCGTTATCGAGGCTCCTGGCGTGACCCACCTGCGCTACCGGGTTATGCCATGACCGCCGAGGCACGAGTCCCGCGGCCCGTTGACAGAGGCGCAAGTCGATGAGGCGGGTCCTCTTGCATGAGTAGGGTTGGTCGCGCCACGAACCGAGCCCTCGTCGGCCACACTGAGTCCATGCAATACGTCAGCCGGGTGCCCGGGCCCCCCGCCGCTCGACGTGTTCACCGACGGGTGGTTCATGCGTGTCTGGACGCGGCGTTTCCTCGTCGAGTACCCGCCACGGGTGCGGGTCGTCGGCGTGCACTCATCGACACCTTCCTCGGCGACTACCTCTACCTCCAATCAACGGTGCCGTCCTTCGAGTACCCACGCAGCGACGTCCCGCCGCACCTGCACTTCATCGGGCCGCTTCTGCCCGAGCCCAACGACGAGTTCATGGCGCCTCGTTGGTGGCCGGAATTGGTTGGGTCCAAGAAAGTAGTCCTGCTGACGCAAGGCACGGTCGCGACCGGTCCCGAGCGACTGCTGGCGTCGACCATCCGTGCGCTGGCCGACGAGCCTGTCCTCGTCATCGCTACCACCGGTGGGCCGACATCCGCGTTGCTCGACGAATTCGCGGGGACCCTGCCGGCAAACGTCCAGTCGAGCGCTTCGTGCCGGATGCGCAACTCATGCCGCACGTCGATCTGCTCATCACCAATGGCGGTTACGGGACGGTGCAGCAGGCGCTCGGCCACGGGGTGCCGATCGTCGTGGCAGGGGCAACCGAGGACAAACCTGAAAATGCCGCCCTTATCGCCTGGTCGGGCGTGGGAGTCCGCATCAAGGCCCAGAGCCCCGATCCGGCGCGTCTGCTCGCGGCCGCTCGGGAGGCGCTCAAGCAGCCGCGCTACCGACTCCGAGCACCGGCGATCGCCGCAGAGATGGCCACCTACGACGCCGCCCGCACCGGCGCCGACCTGCTCGAGACGCTCGCGCGGAGCAAGCAGCCGGCGCTCGGGCTACCTCAAGCGCGATCCGCGCCGGTGATCACGGCCAACGCGTAGATCCTCAACAGAAGGCGGCGCGCAGGGTGCGGCCGCCGGTTCAGCTGTGTGGTGAGGGTGCAGGGTTTGCTCGGAGGTGGCGGTCGCTGCGCTGCAGCACGGAGCAGAGCCGCCAGCTCCCGGGCACACCTTTGAGCTCGTGGAGACCGCGCTCGTCGAATCTGATGCCAGACCCGGCGACGAGCTCGGTGACCGTGTGCGAGACGAGAATCTCCCCCGGGCGGGCAAGGGCAGCGACGCGCGCGGTGATGTGTACTCCGATGCCCCCGATGTCGTTATCTCGCAGTTCGATCTCGCCGGTGTGAATTCCGGCGCGGATTTGAATGCCGAGGACCCTGACCGCGGCGCGTATCGCACATGCACAGTCGATGGCGCGGGCAGGCCCATTGAACGTCGCCAGCAAGCCGTCGCCGATGAGCTTGATCTCCACCCCGCCAGCGCGGCTCAGCTCGGCCCGGACGAGGGCGTCGTGACTGTCGAGCAGCGCTCGCCATCGTTGGTCCCCGATGTCGGCCGCGTGCGCTGTCGATCCGACGATATCGGTGAACATCACCGTCGCAAGAAGGCGCTCGCCACCCCGGGCGGGTTTCTCGAGCCCCTGACCGGCGCTGGTGAAACCGCCACCCTCATCCGCGCTCGGCTGGGTCGTTTCACCTGGTGCGCCGAGTGCGTAGGCGATCGCTTGTTCACGTGACAATGCCGCGCCGGTCTGCTCCTCGGCGCGCCAGGGGATGTCGCCGTAGCGTCTCCGGGCAGCGGCGAGGTAGTCGCGTTCGAGGCGATCATCGATCCGCTTGTCGAAGGTGGCGGGCGGATACCCCAAGGCGTGTGCAGCGCCCTGCAATCTCGCCGCCGTGTCGTCGCGGCCTTGTGCGGCAGCAACGGCGGCGAGCCCGGCGAGACCTTCGTCGGCGTTCTCGCGGAAAGCGTGTTGGGCGCACAGCCGTAGCCCCCGCTCAAATGCGTCGCGGGCCTGGTCCAGGTCACCTGAGAACAGGCGGGCGAGACCCATGTTGGAGAGTACGATGGCCGTCTCTTGGGGGTCATCAATTCGCCCCACTGCCTGCAGCGCGGTGTCTAGGAGGCTGGTTGCCTCCGCGATGTGGTCTTCGCTGAGAGCGACGTACGCGGCGCTGGAATAAGCGCCCACCACCTCGCGATAGTCGCCCAAAGGCGTGAGGAGCTCGGCCGCCTGCTCGAGGATCGCGCCGCGCTCGTTGCCCGCGACCGCGGCAAGCCGGCCGAGCGCCCGCCCGAGCAGCCGGTCGTCGCCGGCGATCCGCGCGTGGCGGCACGCTTCCAATGCGTGTGCACGCTCACCCGCCTGGTCGTCGTTGACGACGCCCACCGTGACCGCGAGTGACGACAGCGTCTCGCTGATTCCTGCGTGATCATTGGCTTGACGGTAGAGCGCAAGCGCCGCCTGGAGCCCATCGATCGCTGCCGCGCCCTCGGTGCGAAAACCGCCAAAACCCAGCTGGTTGGCATGGTGTAGCCGCGCGCGCGCCCGGTCCGTCGGCGGCGCGTCGTCGCCTGCCACCTGCAGCGAGGCGTCCAGCCAGTGCAGTCCGTCGAGACCGGGGCGCAGTTGCCAATAGTTGCCGAGCTGGCCGGCGAGGCGCAGGCCGGTGTTGGGTGCGGACTGAAGCGCCCATTGCAGTGCGCTGCGGAGGTTGTCCACATCGGCGTCGAGCGCCGCCAGTGCCTGGCGCTCATCGCGGGTGGAGAGAAGCGGGACGGTGTCCTCGACAAGGCGTAGATGGTGCTCGCAGTGTCGCCGGTGGACCGCGGCCTGCTCACCGGGCTCTGCCGCGAGTTGCTTCAGCGCGTATTGCCGGATCGTCTCGAGCATCAGCAGCCGGGTGGCACCATCGGGTTCCCGGCGCCGGTAGATCAGGCTCTTGGCGAGCAACGCCTCAATTGTCCCGAGATCGGCGCCCGTAACCGCGCCAGCGGCCTCGACGGTCGCGCCGCCGGCGAAAACCGCGAAGTGCACGAACGCGCGTCGCAGCGGCTCGTCGAGCATGCGGTAGCTCCACTCGATCGTCGCCTGCAGCGTGCGCTGGCGGTCGGGGGCGTCACGCGGGCCGACACCCAGGTCGGTCACGGCCTCCCCGAGCCGTGCCGCCAGCTCCTCGACGGCGAGGACACTCGTGCGCGCCGCGGCGAGCTCGAGTGCCAGCGGCAGGCCATCGAGTCGCGCACAAATCTGCGCGATCGCAGGAGCAGCCGTCGAGCTGACCACAAAGCCGACGTTACGGCGCCGGGCTGCGGCCAGGAACATGGCGCTCCCCGCAACCGACTCGATCTCCTCGGCGGTGGCCGCGTCAAGCGCCGGTACGGCGAGAGGAGCGATGACCACCCGGTGCTCTGCCGCGAGGTCAAGGGTTTCGCGGCTTGTGACCAGGAGCGCCAATTCCGGGCATGCGGCGTGCAACTCGGCCAACAGGTCGGCCGCTCCAAGGACGTGCTCGAAGTTGTCGATCACGAGCAGCAGCCGCTTTTGAGCCAGGTAACGGCACAGTGCCTGGCGCGGACTCTCGCCGGGCAATGGTGTGACCGACAGTGCGCGCGCGACCGTAATTCCAACGTCACGCGGACGCGCCACGCCGGCCAGCTCGGCCCAGCCCACACCGTCCGCAAACGACGATTCGAGCGCGCGCATCACCTCGAGGGCGAGGCGCGTCTTGCCCACACCCCCCGGGCCGGTGAGTGTCACGAGCCGCGCGTCGCGACCTTCCAGCAGGCCGCACACCGCGGCCAGCTCGCGCTCTCGCCCGATCAACGGCGTCGCTGGACGCGGTAGCGCTCTCCTGTCACCGGCCGACACGCTCGCGGTGAGCCGCGGCTCCGAATGATCGTCCGGCAGCGAACTCACATGCAGCAGCGCCGGGGCTTGCTCGAGGATCTGCCTCTGGAGCTGCTTGAGCGCAGGCCCCGGTTCTAACCCGAGCTCATCTGCGAGCTGTACACGCGCGTGCTGGTAGACGTCCAACGCCTCCGCCTGACGCCCCGCACGGTACAGCGCGAGCATCAGCTGACCACGGAGACGCTCGCGCAGCGGGTGCCTACGAACGAGCGCTTCGAGCTCTCCAACCAGCGCCGCGGGATCATCGAGCGCGAGCTCCGCCTCGATCCGCGCTTCGAGGACCGCCAACTGCCGTTCCTCCAACCGTGCGATCTCCGCTTGCGCGAACGACTCGTACGCAAAGTCCGCCAGCGCCGGTCCACGCCACAGCCCCAGCGCCTCTTGCAGCCGCGCGATAGCCGCTCCCGCATCCCCGTTCTGCGACGCACGTCGGCCCTCCGCAACCAGCGACTCGAAACGGTCCAGGTCGAGCTGGCCAGGATCGATCTGTAGCACGTACCCATGGCCACGGGTCAGCAGGAGCCCATCCCCAAGCACCTTGCGCAGGTTCGACACGTATCCATGAACGATCTTGACCGCGCTGGCCGGCGCCTGGTCCCCCCACAGCTCATGGATCAGGCGTTCCGACGAGACTGGCTCGCGGCGATGCACCAGCAGCGCCGCCAGCAACGCCCGCTGCGCGGGGCTACCCAACGCCAGCGTGCGGTCCCCGTCGACCACTTCAAACGGCCCGAGGACTCGAAACTCGATCATCGTCTAGGTCCGCCGTCAACGCTACCACCGCACCCTAATCCCTCAAGGCCCTATCTCCAACCAGCCGTTGACCGCCAACGACCGCTCGTCGCTGCGCTAGCCCAAGTGCACCGTGAATCGGTTCGCGCGTTCGCGCTCATCGACGTCCAGCGGGTCACGCCGACGGCCTCCGGGCCACGCTCAGCGTCACGGCTTTGTGGGGTTCTCGTGGCGGGTTGGGTTGCTGGTCTCGCCGGGGGTGATCTCGATCGTTTCGCCGGGTTGGAGGATCGTCACGGGCACGTCGTTGGTGGCTGCTGCAACGGCGAAGCGCTCGGCTGCGTCGGGGGCGGGTTGGTAGATGCCGTCGATTTCGTAGCCCTCGGCGTGGATGGGGATCGCCTGGCGGGCGCCGAGGATCCGGGCCGCGATCGCGGCTTGGGCGGGATCGAGTGTGGCGGGTAGTGAGCTGGCCGGTCGGCGGTGCGGGAACCTGACGACTGCGCCGTTGATCGGGACAAGGACCACGTCGAACGGCGCGTAGCGATGTGCCATGCGCCACCAGTATCCGTGGAAGATCGTGTCGCCGAGATGCAGGACACGTACCCGGTCCGCCTCGATGAGCCACGAGACCTGCGGATCGCCGAGCCCGTCGGACGCCGGGAGCGCGGTCAGCGTGAACGGGCCGGCAGTGACCGACTCCCAGGCTGCGACTCGCCTGCGTTCCAAGCCCGCGGTGGCGAGCTCGTGTTCGGCCTGGAGCAGCCCGAGCTCCTCGAGCTCGTCGCCGCCTCCCGTGAGCGGCTCGAGCACCTTTGCCCCCGGGCACAGTGCCGTCGTGAGCGCCCCCGCGTCGGCGTGATCACGATGGAGGTGTGTGAGGAGCCCGGCGACCGCCCTGTCGGCGCTGGGCGGGATTACCCGCGGAACGGGCGTGGCCGCCGCGCGCTCGCCGAAAGGCGCGAACACGGCACCGGGGTCCTGCAGCGGATCGACCACCACTGTGGTCCCGTCGGCCTCCAGCTCCGCTCCTGCCCAACCCAGCCATCTGAGTCGCATCGTTCGTCCTTGTGTTGGCGTGAAGCACACAGTTATACAGAACGATCGTTCGTAAGGTATCGTGCCTCCACATGCCTCGCCGTTCCGCCGCTGCCGCCGCCGATAGTCGGGCTGCCGTCGTCGAGGCCGCTGTCGATCTTGCGTCCGTCGAGGGACTCGAGGGCATCACAATCGGCCGACTCGCCAACGAGCTGGGCATGAGCAAGAGCGGCCTCATCGGGCGCTTTGGCGACAAGGAGGCCATGCAGCGGGCGGTGCTCGCCTCCGCGGTACAGCGGTTCACCGACGCCGTCTGGCAGCCGGCCAGTCGATTCCAGCCGGGCCTCCCGCGGCTCGCGGCGATCGTCGATGCGTGGATCGGACACTTGCGCGACGGGGTGTTTCCCGGTGGATGCTTCGTGACCACCGCCTCGGTGGAGTACGACTCACGGCTGGGCCCTCTCCACGACGACGTAGCGGAGGTCGTCCGCCGCTGGCTGCACGTGCTCGAGACCGAGGCACGCCGCGCGCATGAAGCAGGCGACCTGCCCGCCGACCGCGACCCTGCTGACGTGGCATTCGAGTTGCATAGCCTCGCCTCGGGCGGAAGCGTGGCCGGCCGACTGATCGAGGACACCGCTGCCCTTGACCGGACCCGGGCGGCAATGCGCCGCGCAATCGGCCTGCCGGCCCCTACCTCGCCTGTCTGATCAGCCGAGCAACGCCGACGAACGGGTGCAACGCCACCCCCGAACTGCCACGCGCAGGTCGCGGCTCGCGCAGAGCAGCGACAGACCCGCCTGCGGCTAGCCTCGGAGCTCAATCGAGACCTCCGTTTTCACCCAACAGGAAGTCTTGACCCGGACGAGGTCCAAGCGGCAAGGTGGGTAGGAGAACGATCGCAAGACGCCCGATCCGCTGAGCCGGCTGCTGCGGTAGTTTGCGGCGATGCCGTTTCGCACGATGTCGCCCGAGGAGCTTGAGTGGAGTACGCGCCCGCACGATGCCGGCGAACCGGCGCGGCATGTTGCTGAGCTCAGCGATACCGCGGGGTTCGCCCACACCCGGGCGAACATATGGCGATACGAGCCTGGAGCTCGCGGACGTCGCCACCGCCACCGTCATCAAGAGGAAACGTTCGTCGTCTTAGACGGAGCGCTGACCATGTACTTGGGCGAGCCTCCGGAACGGGTTGAGGTGCAGCGCGGTGGCTTGATTCACGTCGAGGCGAGGACGCCGCTTCAAACCGTCAACAACGGAACGGAGGACCTCGTGCTTTACGTCTATGGTTATCCGCCAGAGGACCAGCACGCCGAGATTCTCGATTCCGCGCTCTAGCGATCGCTGCTCCGTTGGAGGATGCGCGGCAGTGATGCCAGACGTTCGGGGCGAGACTCAGGTCGCGCACCGCCCGCCTCGCTACGCCCTACGGGCTTCGCTCCGCGGCCGCCGGTTTGCCGAGCCGACCGGGCCCAGCACGCAGATCGAAATTACACAGCTGGTTGAAGTGACCGACTTGCGCCGGTCAGTTCGGCGTCGAGCTGCGCTTGGCGTCGGCCGAGTCGGGCGACCCCAACGGGTGGCGGTTGCGAACTGGATCCGTTGTCCGGCCAGGCACGTCCGAACGCCCGGGGCGAGGCGATATGGCTCCTGCCGGTCCCGGGCGGGCCGAGCCGGTGTCCAGGACCGCCGCGGTCACGTGCGTCTGTAGCGCCCGCCGCGCGCTGCGCGATCAGGGTATCGCCAAGGCAAGTCAAGAACGGCGCAATCCGCACCTCCCGAGGTGACGGTCAGCGCGTGAACGCCGCCGCGACACCGCCGTCGACGTTGAGGATGTTGCCCGTGCTCTTGCCGGAGCGCGCCTCCGAAGCGAAGTGAAGCACCGCCTCGGCGATGTCCTCCGGGAACACGTTGACGCCGAGCACCGTGCGTTCGCGGTAGTGCTCCTCCAGCTGGTCGGGGTCGATCCCGTAGGAGGAGGCGCGCTCAGCGCGCCAGTTGCCCTCCCAGATCCGCGAGCCGCGCAGGACCGCGTCCGGGTTGACGGTGTTCACACGGATCCCTTGACTGCCGCCTTCCGCCGCCAGGCAGCGCGCCAGGTGCAGCTCAAGCGCCTTGGCGGAGGAGTACGCCGACGCGTTCGGCCCCGCGACGAGCGAGTTCTTCGAGGCGACGAAGATGAGCGAGCCGCCGGCGCCCTGCTCCTCCAGTGTTCTGAACGCCTCGCGGCCGACCAGGAAGTATCCCGTGCCGAGGATGCCCTGGTTGCGGTTCCACTCCTCGAGTGTGGTCTCGGTGACCGGAGCGCTCGACGCGATGCCGGCGTTGGAGACGACGATGTCGACGCCGCCGAAGGTCCGGACCGCCTGCGCGAAGGCCGCGGCCACGGCGTCCTGCGAGGTCACGTCACCGCCGAACGAGGTGCCGGAGGCGCCGTATGACTCAACCGCCTGAGCAGCACCGTCGGCGTCGATGTCGAAACCGACGACCGCGGCCCCCGCCTCCGCCAGCGCTGCCATCACCGCGCCGCCGATGCCGCCCGCGGCGCCGGTCACGAGGGCGACCTTGCCCTGCAGTTCGCCGGGCGCTGGGGCCAGTGACAGCTTGTAAAGCTCGAGCGGCCAGTACTCGATCGCGAAGCTCTCAGCCGCAGTCAGCGACACGAACTCCGAAACGGCGTTCGCTCCGGCCATGACCTCGATCGCCCGGTGATACAGGTCGCGGGAGATGTTCGCGTTCTTGACGGTCGGGGCGACCGCCACCAGGCCGACGTTCTGGATCAGCACCACGCGCGGATCGGGGTCGGCCATGACGTCGTCCTCGCCGGCGTTCTCCTTGAAATAGCGGCGGTAGTTCTCACGGAACTGGTCGGCGGCCTCGCGGATCCGGGATTTCAGTGTCTCCAGGTCGTCGCTGCTCGGGTCGAAGGAGACCCACAGCGGCAGGCGCTTGGTATGGACAAGGTGGTCGGGACAGGCGGCGCCGACGTTGGTCAAATCGGGCGCATCCACCGAGTCGACGAACTCGGAGACAGACGGGGACACATCGGTCACCAGCAGCTTCGCGCGCTCCGAGCTCACGGCGCCGCGCAGCGCCGGCAGGACCTGCTCAAGCAACTCCTGGCGGCGCTCGAGGTCAAGCCCGCCGCTCTCGCCCAGGCCGCCGAACCGCGGCGTGCCTCCCGCCTGCCGGTTGACGAAATCTGCCGCCTGGTTGCAGACCTGGACGGTGCGCTCATAGGCTTCGCGAGCGCTGTCGCCCCACACGACGAGGCCATGCTTGCCGAGCACGATCAGTTTTAGGTCCGCGTTCGAGTGGACTGCGGTGCCGACCTGCTTGGCCAGCGTGAAGCCGGGGCGGACGTAATCAATCCACGCGGCCTGGTCGCCGAAGCACGCGGCAACCAGCTCCTGGCCGGCCGCCGCGCAGGCCAGCGTGTTGATCGCGTCGGGGTGGGTGTGGTGGACGTGCGCGGCGGGGACGAAAGCGTGCAGCAGCGTCTCGATCGAAGATCGCGGCGCGGCCGGATCGAGCTGGCAGCAAGCAAGGTGGGCGACCATTCTCTCGTCGCTCATCTCGTCGCGCTCGAACAGCGGCAGCACCTCGTCCAGCTTCAGCGGTGTGAAGTCGCTCGGCGACATCGTCGCCAAGTCGCTGCCGGAACCCTTCACCCAGATTGCCGGGATGGAGCGCCCGACGTGGTCGACAGCCGTGCCCTTGGCAGAGGTGTTGCCGCCGCCGACGTTAGCGAGTGCCCGGTTGGCACCCAGCAAATGCGAGGCGAAGACGACCTGGTCCAGGGTCGTCTTCGCCCCGGCGGCCTCGGCCTCGTCCCACTGGTCGGGGACCGAACGGACTAGTTCAGACAGGACTTTCACATTCAACCTTTCGGGGACGCGGGAACGGTGGATCGATCTGCCGTGCGGCGCCCCAGAGCGCCCGAGCCGCGGAGCTGCGCAAGCGGATCGGCGGCGGCGCCGAGCTCGGTGCGGACCCGCGCGCACAGCGGCCGCACGTCAGTGTTGAACGCATCGAGCAGTAGCTGGTGACCGCGCAGTACGTCGCCGGCGGCTTGCGCCTCGGTCAGGGCCGCCGCGTCGACCAGCAATGACTTCACGTAGGACTCCTGCAGGTTTACGATGCTGAGGACCATCGCCTCGAGCTTCTGCTCGACGTTGTGCGACTGGTCGATCGTCAGCCGGGGCAGGGCACCTCCGGCTGCGGCGCCAGCATCAGAGCCGGTCAGCTCGACGAAGATCAGGAACAACTCGAACGGGTTGACCGAGCCGACGATCAGGTCGTCGTCGGCGTACTTGCGGTTGTTGAAGTGAAACCCGCCGAGCCGCTGCTCGTGCGCGAGGATCGCGACGATCTGTTCGATGTTCACGCCTTGGGCGTGGTGGCCCAGGTCGACGAGAACGCGGGAGCGCGCACCGAGCTTCTGGCACAACAAGAGCGTCGAGCCCCAGTCAGCCAAGTCGGTGGCGTAGAAGGCGGGCTCGAACAGCTTGTACTCGAGCAGCAGCTCCTGGCCGTCCGGCAGCGCCGCGTACACCTCGGTGAGCGCCTCCGTCATGCGCTCGCGGCGGCCGGTCAGTCGATCCTGACCCGGGTAGTTGGTGCCGTCGGCCAGCCACAGCGACTGGGCGCTCGAGCCGAGCGCGGTGGCGATCTGGAGGCATTCGAGCAGGTGTGCGACGGCCTTGCGGCGGATCCTCGGTTCCGGGTTGGTGATCGAGCCGAGCTTGTAGTCGGGGTCCTGGAACAGGTTTGGATTGACCGCGCCCACGCTCAGTCCGGCGGCCTCAATCGCGGCCCGCAGCTCGCGGTAGTCGTCAACCTCATCCCATGGGAAGTGCAGCGCCACCGAGGGCGCGGTCCCCGTGAGCCGGTGGACCTCGGCGGCGTCCTCGATCCGCTCGAACACGTTTCGCGGGCGCCCGGCCTGGGGGAAGACGCCGAAGCGGGTGCCGCTGTCGCCGTAGCCCCAGGACGGAGTCTCGATGGCCAGCGCCCGGAGCGCCCGTTCGGCGGCGTCGACGTCCACTCCCCGCGCGCTCAGCCGGTCTCGCAGCGCCGTGTATTCCAGATCGGTCATGCGTCTGCTCGCCGCACTCAGGCCGCCGCGCGGACGTGGGGGCTTTCCAGGCCGGTTGTCTCCAGAAACCGCTGGTAGGTCGCCTCGCCGGCGGCCGGGTCGGTGCACTCGTAGCAGACCGGCTGCGCGGAGCGGGCGCTTAGCTCCCGCAGTTCGGCCATGTTGGCCAGTTCACCGCCAGCCAGCAGCTGCACCAACACGTTGCCGAGCAGCGTCGCCTCGGTCGGGCCGGCCAGCACTGGCCGACCGACAACATCGGCGGTCAGCTGGCACATGAGCGCGTTGCGGACCGCGCCGCCGAGCACCTGAACCACTTCGATCCGCTGGCCGCTGACCGACTCGAGTCGCTCCACCACCAGCCGGTACTTGCAAGCCAGCGAGGTCAAAACCGAGCGGATCAGCGTCGAGCGCTCCTGGTCCGGCGCCGCATCCGGTGTCGTGCTCAAGGCGCTGATCCGGTCCACCATCGGTCCGGGATGCAGCAGCGACTCGTCATCGGGGTCGAACAGCGGCACCTCGCTCCCGCCGGTGGCGGCCTGCGCCCACAGTGCCTCGTAGCCGGCGTCGTCGTCCCATTCGCGCCGGCACTCCTCGATCAGCCACATGCCCATTACGTTGCGCAGCAGCCGGATGCTGTCGGCGACCCCGCGTTCGTTGGTGAGGTTGAAGGCCTCGGCGTCGGCGCCCAGACGCGGCTCAGCGGTGTGGATGCCGAGCAGCGACCAGGTTCCCGACGACAGGACAGCGGCGCCTACGCTGCCCCGCGGCGCGGCCGCGAACGCGCTCGCGGTGTCGTGGCCGGCCACGGTGCGCACGACGGTGCCGACCGCGGCTCCGGCCGCGCCGCGATGACCGTCGAGCACACGGCCGAGCTCAGTGCCGGGCGACACCGCGTCGGTCGCGAACGGCCGCTGTGGGAGGCCCAGCCGGCCGAGGAGGTCGCGTGTCCAGGAGTTGCCGCGCGCCTCCAGAAGTCCGGTCGTGGAGGCGCCGGTCCGCTCGTTGACGAGCGTGCCGGTCAGCCATAGTCCGAACAGGTCGGGCATGAGCGCAATCCGCTGCGCGGCGGCGAGCGCCGGGCTGTCGGCCTCTGACACGAGCTGGAACACGGTGTTGATCGGCATCGTCTGAATTCCCGTTCGGGCATACAGTTCGTGGCGCGGGACCCGTGCGAAGGCCTCGTCCATTACCGCAGCCGACGCACGGGCCGGGTCGCGGTAATGGAACGGAAGCCCGAGCATCCGGTCCTGTTCATCGAGCAGCGCGTAGTCGCAGCCCCAGCTGTCGACGCCGACGCCATCCAGCGGTCCGTCGCTCGCGGCCTGCGCCAGCCCCAACAGCGTGTCCGCGAACAGCTGGGGCAGGTTCCAATGCAGGCCGTCCGGCAACCACAGCGGCTGGTTGGCGAACCGGTGGACAACCTCCAGCGCGACGCGCTCCCCGTCGAAGAAGCCGATCGCTACGCGCCCACTCTGGGCACCGAGGTCGACTGCGGCTAACCGTCGCTCGGCCATCTCGGCACCCTTGGATCTAGGCCGTCGCCGTCTCTAGCTCTTGGACGCGAGCGTCGTTTTCGAGGTCCTCACCGTAGCGCTCGCGCTCGATCTGGCGCAGGCTCTTATGACGTGTGTCCGGAGTGAACAGCGTGCCCGCGAGCAGCGACAACGCCAACAGTCCGACCAGTAGGAACCCCAGCTTCGACAGGCCCATCGAGGCCAGCAGCGTCGGGAAGAACAGACTGAGCGCGCCGACGATGATGCGGGCCAGAGTAAAGAGCACCCCCTGGGCGCCCGCGCGATACTGGGTGGCGAACAGCTCGCTGGTCCACAGACCGTAGAAGGCCTGCGCGCCGATGCCGGCCGAGGCACCCCACACGATCGCGAAAAACAGCAGGACCCAGGTGCTCGGCGTGACCCAGGCCAAAACCGCCCAACCGGCGATCGCCATGAGGCCGCCGATCGCAAACAGCAGGCGTCGCGACACGCGGTCACCGAACCTCATGAAGCCGAAGAAGGTCAGCAGGCAGGTCATGCCCCACAACAACGCCTGGATCAAGTCCTGCTCGATGTAGGAATGAAAGCCGCTGGCCGCGTACACGCGAGGCATGAAGATGCCGGCCTGGCCGGCGACCGTGTTCCAAGCGCCGTAGACAACGAACAGCATGCCGAGGGCCGCCCAGTTGATGCGACGGCTGAACAGCCCCTTGAGGCTCTCTGACAGCGTCATCGAGCGCGCGTTGGTGGCCTTTTGGTCAGACCAGATCTCTGACTCCGACAGGCCCCGACGGATGATCCATGTGACCAGCGCGACCACGAACAACCAGGCGAAGATGATCCGCGCGCCCGTGAGGCCCATCCCCGACACGAGCGCCGCCAGCAGGAAGCCGAGCAGCGGACCCATCGACCAGGCCAGCTGCGCGATGCCGACGTGGTAGGCACGGCGATCGTCGGGAGCCACTTCGGCGATGTAGGTCCACGCCGCGGTGACGCCGGCACCGACGGCCACGCCGGTGGTCATGAAACCGATGAACAGCATCGCCGTGCTCTGGGCAAAGACCACGATCAGCGCGCCCAGCATGTAGACGAGCAGGTCGTAGGTATATATGAACTTGCGTCCGTAGCGGTCGCACAGCGGACCGCCGATGATCGCGCCCGCGGCCGCGCCGAAGGCGTTCGGGCTGAAGGCGGCAAGGTCGCCCGCCAACCCGTTACCGAAGTGGAAGCGGGCTTGCCAGAGGCTGAGACTCGTGGCGATCGCGATGATCGAGCCCGCTTCGATGTAGTTGGACATCGCGACGGCGACCGTCGCGCGCAGGCGGCTGTTGACCAGATTCTCCACAGAAATCTCTCCCGCTCCTGAGGGTGGTCTTTACGCTTCGACTCCGATATTTCCCGGTTTGACCGATTGGCACGCATTCACACGCACTGGATCTCGAGCGCCGGAGAGCGGTCGTCGCATTCGCCGCGCGGGCGTCACTGCTCGGCGTCGTGGGCAACTGGCCCTCGGTGGGCCTGACCGGTGAGTCTTGCGCGCCGTGCTGGTCTGTACGCCGTGAACCGACTCACGGGAGAGTGAAGCCATGCGGAAACTGACCTACGGCATGAACCTGACCCTGGACGGCTACATCGCCGGGCCCGGCGACGACCTCGGCTGGAGCATGCCGAGCGACGAGCTGTTCCAGTGGTGGTCTGACCGGGTGGCGGCGACGGGCCTGGCGCTGTACGGGCGCAAACTTTGGGAGACGATGAGCTCCCACTGGCCGACCGCCGACCAGCAGCCCGGCGCCACACCGGCGGAGATCGAGTTCGCGGGCCGCTGGCGGGACATGCCGAAGGTGGTGTTCGCCTCGACGACCAGCACGGTCGACTGGAACACCCGCCTGGTCACCGGCGACGCGGTCACCGAGATCACCAGGCTCAAGGCCGACGACGGCGGCCCCATGGACATCGGCGGCGCCACACTCGCGGCGGCGGCCATCCGGGCCGGGCTGATCGACGAATATGCGATCGTCACCCATCCGGTCCTGGTGGGCGGCGGCACGCCGTTCTTCACGGCCCTGGACAACTGGGTGAACCTGAGCCTGGTCGAGACCCGGCCGTTTCCCGACGGCGTGGTGCTGACCAGGTACGAGACCAGGCGCTGAGTGCCCGACGTCGGAGCAGCGTGGTCGCCATCCCTGCTCCTCGCCAGCCGAGGGTGTGGGGTCGGTCAGTCGACGTCGTGCAGCACAGGCGCGTACGAGATCCCGACGATCGCTCCCTCTGGCGACTGCAGCCTCGCGACCGTCTGACCCCACGGCTCCCGGCGCGGTGCGTGCAGCAGCTCGTATCCGGCCTGCTCGAGCTCCTGTGCCGCCGGGCCCACCGCCGCCGCATCCGCGACATCGAACTCGATGCTGACCTGCGGCACGGGCCGCTCCACCGGCCACTGCGCCGTCCCGAAGCACGCCTCAGCGGCCTGGGACAGCGGCCAGATCCCCAAGGACTTGCAGCCCGCGATCTGCTCACTGTGGTAGTAGTCGCCGCCGTGGCCCTCGAGCGGCAGCCCCAGCGTCTCGACGTACAGCTTGCGGCTGGCGGGCGGATCAGGCGCGATCACCGCCACGCTTGAGAGGAACTCCAGGTTCATGCCACCTCCTCGTTTGGGCTGTGCTTGTTTTCAGCGATCCAACCAGATTCCGCCAGGCGTGCCGGTTCGCGGCCGCCGGATGATCGACGCTCTCGGTCGGCTCGCGCCGACGATGATCGGGGCGTGCTCGGTCTTGATGAGGACGTACGGACGCGTACCTCCCGCTGGACGCGCCCATCGTCCTGCCCCAAGCTGTTGGGACCAATGCGCTGGGCCTGGTTCCAGCTCGAGCCAGCGCCAACCGACGGACACCAACGAGGAGTGCCGATGTTCAAGCGACTTATGGAGTTCCTGACGCTGAGATGGTTGTGGGATCGCCGCCGGGGCACGCGGGGAAGGCGTGGGCGCCGTCGCTGAGCGAGGCGGCGCGGCCATCGACAGGATCGAGGGGACTCGACGACCATCGTGGTCGTCCACGCCCACGCATCCGTCGTCACGAGGCCTGGCTACACCTACGCTGCGCGCGCCGCGGTTGGGATCCCGAGGCCGTGCTCGAGCAATGCGGAGGGGCTCGTGGACGCGAACCGGGCGGGATCGCGAACCCCAGCCGCGGCGAGCGCATCCAGCGCCGAGCGCAGCGCGGGCATCCGGGCGCGGCCGTGCGCGTCGGAGGCGATCACGGCGCGGTCGGTCGACTTCAGGATCGCCAGCGCGAGCGCGCGGGCCGACGGGCCGTTGATCCCGGCGAGAGATCCAGCCGTCAACTGGAAGGCGCTTCCGGCGCCAAGCTCGTGGGCGAGGGCGGCGGCGGGGCTGGGTGGCGGTTCGGATCGCTCAGGGTGGGCGACGAGGACGGCGAAACCGCGCCGACGCAGCTCGTCGGCCGAGTCGGTGAAGCGGGCGTCAAGGCCGTCGAAGGGCGCTTCGAGCAATAGCCAGCGCCGTCCGGGCGGTCCTTGGGCGATCGTCTCAAGCGCCCGGTCCGACAGGCGCCCGACCATGTCGTGGGCAAGCTCTCCGCCGGGCAGGACCCTGAGCGGGATGCGCTCACGCCGAAGGCGCTCGACGAGCTCGGCGACGCGGGCAGAGATCTCCCCGGGATCAACGATGTGCTGCGGGTGCACATGCGGTGTCGCAACAACCGTCCTGGTCCCGTCCGCCACCGCGGCGGTGGCCAGCGCGACGCTCTCGCCGATCGAAGCAGGCCCATCGTCGACGCCCGGTAGAAGATGGAAATGCAACTCGACGTAGCTCATCCGTGTCCCATCTTTGATGCCGGTGGGTTCAATCCGGTGACGATTTTGTGAAAGCCCTCACGGGGCCCGGAGCTCGGTCAATAAGTGCAGGAGTGAGGCGCGCAGCACCTCGAGCTCCTCCGGGCTGGTCAGCTCCGCCCAGCGCTCCTCGACGCGAGCGGCGGTCGCGTGCGTGACCGGCTTGACCGACGTGCCGCGCTCGGTGAGGAACACCAGTCGCGAGCGGCGGTCGCGCGGATTCGCGCGGCGCTCGACGTACCCCATGCGCTCGAGCTGCTCGACGGCCTCGGCCATCGTCTGCTTGCGCACCCGCGCGAGTTCGGCGAGCTCAGAGACGGTGATGCCTTCCGGCGGCACGAACGGGAACACGTTCGCGTGGGTCGGGCGGATGTCGCCGAAGCCGGCCTCTCGCAGCGCTGCGTGGATGTCCTGGGAGTAGTGCTGGTAGAGCAGTCTCAGCAGGAGACCGATGAGGGGATGAGTTGGGAAGTTCGCTTCCATATGGATATAGACAGATGCCTGTCTAGTTGCTACAGTAGTCAGGCACCTGTCAATCCTATTGGAATGGAGCCCGCCATGACCACCACACCTGTCGCCTTTACCCAGTTCGGGCAGGCCCTGGCTTTCGCCGAACGGACGCTCACGGCTACGCTGCGACAGCACCTCGCCGAGCGTGGCACCGAGCCCGAGACCTGGTATGCACTGCAGTTGATCGCCACGCGCGGACCGGGCCTGATGCGCACCGCCCTGAGTGCCGACCTCGAGGCCTCACGGACCCTCAACGCCGACTCGACACGGAAGCTACTCGCTCGTCTGCAGGCCGAAGGGCTGATCCACGGCGACGCGAGGCTCGACCTGACCGCCCAGGGAGAGGCTCTGCATCGCAGCCTGCGCGAGTACATCGCCGGGCCAACGGCCCAGTTGCTGGGCCAGTTCGATGCTCGCGATGTCGAGACGACCGTACGCACGCTGCAGGCAATCACCCACCGGGCGGCGGAGCAGAACACCGCGGCCGGCTGATCGCACGGGCCGGCATCGCGGGGTCTCCGCGAACGGGGTGACTAGGCTCGATGGCGATGCCTCCGTTCCCTGCTCTGTCCTTGCGCGCGCTGACGAAACGCTACGACGGCGGTCTCCTGGCCCTTGACAACTTCAACCTGGAGATCCCGGACGGCGAGTTCTTCGGGCTCCTGGGGCCTAACGGAGCGGGCAAGACGACACTGATCAGCGCAGTCTGCAACCTGCTCCGGATCACTTCGGGACAGATCGAGATCTTCGGCCGGCCGCATCATGATCCGGAGGCGCGGCGGATGCTGGGTCTCGCCGAGCAGGACGTCAACCTCGATCGTTTCCTTGACGTTGAGGAGACGCTCGTCTATCACGGCGGCTATTACGGGATGGGCCGACCCGACGCGGTGCGGCGCGCGCGGGAGATGATGGACGTGTTCGACCTCCGCGCAAAGGCCGGGGTGCGGGCGCCGAGTCTTTCGGGCGGTATGCGCCGGCGCTTGCTGCTCGCGCGAGCGCTGATGCATGAGCCGCGGCTGGTGATTCTGGACGAGCCGACCGCCGGAGTCGACTTCGAGCTGCGGATCGAGCTGTGGCGCTACATCCGGCGACTGCACGACCAGGGCACGACAATCCTGCTCACCACCCACTACCTCGAGGAGGCCGAGGAGCTCTGCCAGGACGTCGCTCTGATCCGCGGCGGGCACCTCCTGGCTCGCGACAGTCCGGCCGGACTCCTGGAAGCCTTCGACGCCGGCTCGCTGGCCGACGTCTACGTGAAAGCGATGGCGGCGGCCGCATGAGCGCGTCCGCTGCGGCCGAAGACCGTCCGGCCACGGCCAAGCCAGGGTTGCTGGTGCGTCGCCGCGGACTCATCAGTCTGGGCGGCCGGGAGATCCTGCGGGTGCTGAAGCTCTGGACTCAGACGGTGGCCGCGCCGGTAGTGGCGTCGTTTTTGTTCATCCTGGTCTTCGGCGTGTCTCTGAGCGGGCGCATCCGCCATGTCGACGGCTTTGACTACCGCGTGTTCATCGTCCCGGGGCTGATCACCATGGCCATGGTCCAGGCCGCCTACACCAACAACGCCTCGTCGGTGTTCCAGTCGCGATTCGATCGGTATCTCAACGACGTGCTGGCCTCTCCGATGCGCAACTGGGAGATCAACCTGGGCCTCTCGCTCGGTGGGGTGGTTCGAGCCCTGCTGATCGGTGGGGCGCTGCTGGCGCTGGCCCTGCCGATCAGCCACGTTCCGATCCACGATCCCCTGGTGCTGATCGTCGGGGTCGTCCTGGGGCTGACGCTGTTCGCCTCACTGGGGGTGGTGGTCGGTATCTACGCCAAGACGTGGGACCACGCCGGCTTCGTTCAGAACATCCTGATCGTGCCGCTGAGCTTCCTGGGTGGCGTGTTCTACTCGGTGTCGACATTGCCCTCGCCGTGGCGCGAGGTCTCGCACGCCAACCCGATCTTCTATCTGGTGCAGGCAGTTCGCTACGGGTTTCTCGGTACCAGTGACGTGCCCGTCGGGATAGCGCTGGGCATCACCGCGGCGCTGGCGACGCTGACCGTCGGCTGGAGCGCATGGCTGTTTCACAGCGGGCGCAGGCTCAAGCCCTGAGGCGATGAGACAAGGGGTTCGCGCGGGCGTTGCGCATCCGGTGTCAACCTCGGGCTCGAGGCCGCGGCGATCGTCCTCTACCGCGTTGTCTCGGTCGGGATCCAAGCCGTGGCAGGCGCGATCGCGGCCGCAACCCTGGCCACCGCGCTCCAGCGCTCCCCACCAGCCGCGTCGCAGGACCAGTAGCCCGTTACCGCCTCTGGCTAGCTTGCCAGCATCTAGGTGGTGCCCCTGAGGGCACGATCGTCGATCAGAAGGACGCCTCGCTAGGATTGCCCGCCATGAAGCGCTCCGAAGTCCGCGAGGCGGTCAACAAGGGTCTGCATCGCGCGGGATGGGAGATCACCCGTTACCCGGCCTCGAACCATCCTGCGGCGATTCGCCAACGGCTGCTAGCGGCACAGCGGATCGATCTGGTCATCGACGTCGGCGCGAACATCGGCCAATACGGCTCACGGCTGCGGGAATACGGTTACACCGGAGCCATTGTGTCACTCGAGCCTGTGCAGGCCGTGTTCGATCAGCTGCGCGTCACAGCACAAAGAGATGGTAACTGGACTGCTCTGCATACAGCGGCAGGAACAGAGAAGGGGGAGATTTCGATCAACGTAGGCGCAGACTCGGTCATCAGTTCCGCGCTGCCCATGACGGCAGACGCAGAGGGGATCATCGGCTCGGGGTACGTAGCGACCGAGACAGCGCCCATCGACCGACTCGACAGCATCATCAGCAGGCTACCGGGAGCCCGTCCGTTTCTGAAGACCGACACTCAGGGCTTCGAGCGCGCGGTGCTTGACGGCGCAGGCGAGACGTTTCCGCGGCTGCTGGGCATTGAGATAGAGCTGTCGCTTTCACCGCTCTATGAGGGACAAACCCTCTGGCGTGAAGATATCGAGTATCTCGAGGGCGCCGGCTTCAAATTGGCCAACCTGCATCCCGGCTATTGGAATGATGGAACGGGAGAGTTGCTTTCCGTCGACGGCCTGTTTTTCCGGTCGACACCGGCGCCGGACTGACATCCTCCCGGCCTGAGCGGGTTTCGAGGTCGTGCGGCGGGCGGCGTCTCAACCCGGCACCGCCTTGAGGTCACTCGCGCGGGTCAGTGACAGGCCGGTTGTCTCCGGTGCCCAGAGATGTGAGACCACCGCGCCGACGACGCAGGTGGCGCCACCGATGATGACACTGGGGCCGATACCGATGCGGGCGATCCCGACGGGCAGCAGAAAGGTGCCGAGCGCGGCGCCGACTCGGCTGGCTGCGGCGGCGAGTCCGACCCCGCTCGTGCGCAGCTCGGACGGGAAGATCTCGCTGGGATAGACGCTGGTGAGATCGCCCGAAGCCGCGTTGAAGAGCGAGAACACCGCGAAGCAGGTGACCACGACGAGGCCCGGCGCGCCGCTCCAGCCGCCGATCACGAACAGGGTCAGGGCGGTGATCCAGAACGAGCTGATCAGCAGGCGCCGGCGGCCGATCCGCTCCACCAGAAGCATGCCGGCCACGGCTCCGAGCGCGGCCACGCCATTGGCGGCGATCGCGCCGGCACGCTGGTCGGAGATGTGCAGCGCGGCGAACACCAGCGGCGCGAAGGTGAAGATCGCGAAGTAGGGCGCCACCAGGCACGCCCAGAAGATGCACACGAATGACGTGCGGGCGCGCAGCGCGGGCGCGAACAGCTCTCGGAAGTGGCCTGGCCTGGCCGTCTCCCCGGCCAGGTCCTCCTCGTCGAAGTAGGCCTCCCCGCCCAGGTACTGATTGACGATTCCTCGGGCCTCCTCGATCCGGCCGCGGCTCAGCAACCAGCGTGGGGACTCCGGGAGACCGTGGCGCAGCCCCAGGATGATCACGGCGGGCAACACGCTCGTCGCCAGGATCAACCGCCAGGGCACGCCCGCGCTCGTCATCACGTAGCCGAGCACCACTGCGAGCAGGAAACCGACGTACCAGCAGACCTGCAGATACGACAGTCGCCGGCCGCGCCCCTTCGCCGGGGAGAGCTCGGCCATCATCACCGCGCCGATCGCGTACTCGGCGCCGATCGCCACACCCAGCAGCAGCCTGACCACCAGCAGCTGCCAGGCGCTGGTGACCACGAGCTGCATCGGGCCGAGGATCACGAACGCCAGCACGTCCAGGGTGAACAGGCGTCTGCGGCCGAACCGGTCAGTGAGGTAGCCGACGATGGGTGCACCCACGAAGATGCCGATCAGGGTCGACGCGCCGATCAGTCCGGCCGTCAGCGAAGACAGGCCCAGCTCGCTGGCGATCATCGGCAGCACGACGCTGATGACGCCAAGGTCATACCCGTCGAGGGCCTCGCCAAGGCCGGTGGCGACGGCCACCCGGCGCAAGAACCCCTGGTTGCTCTTGGCCGGCTCCGGGAGACCAAACACGTCGGGCGAGTATCCGGGTCGCCGTGGCCCCGGTCAAGCCGCCGATCGCCGCGTGATCGGGCTCCCGAGGCGCGCGCTCGTCGCGGGTGGGGTCCTTGTCAGCGCCGCACACGGGCAGTACCGTCAGCGCCCAACGATGATGCGTCACTCGCGGTTCAGGCGCCGGCCGGTGGCGGCCGCGGTGCTCATCAGCGTCGTCGGGTTGGGGGCATGCTCGGGCGAGAGCTTCGTCCCGAGCGACAAGCCGACCCTCATGCCGAGCGGGCAACCCGGTCGGGGTCGGCCGGCGGTCACCCTCGGCGACAAGAACTTCACCGAGCAGTTCATCCTCGGCCAGCTTTACGCGCAGGCCCTGCGCGCCAAGGGCTACACGGTCCACCTCCGGGCGGACATCGGACCTTCACGAGTCATCGACGGCGCGCTGATCGCGGGCCGGATCGACCTCTACCCGGAATACACGGGCGTGATCGTCTCCGACCTGCAGGAGATTGAGCTGGCGGCTCCGGGCGGCGCGTCGGCGTCCCCCAGGGCGCCGCCAGGGTCAGCCGAACAGGCCTACGAGCAGGCGGCATCCTTCGAGGACAACCGCGGTTTCACGCTGCTGCACCCGACGCCGTTGCAGGACGCCGAACGCGTCGCCACGACCGCTGCCTTCGCCCGGGCCCACGGTCTGAGGGGGATGCAGGATCTGGCCAAGCTGAGCTCGTTCACCTACGGCGGGCCACCCGAGAACCGAACCCGCTATCAGGGGTTGGCCGGGATGCAACAAGCCTACGGTCTCAATAACGCGCGATTCGTCGCGATCCCGATCGGCGCCCAATACCGGGCGCTGAACCGCGCCCGAGTGGACACGATCGCGGTCTCCACCACGGACGGTCAACTGCTGGGCGGCCACTACGTGGTCCTGGGCGATCCCAAGGACATCTTCGGATACCAGAACGTCGCACCGGTGGTCAACAAGCGGGTGCTCTCCCGCGAAGGCCCGGCGTTTGCGCAGATCCTGAACGCGGTCAGTGCGAAGCTGACCACGCAGGCGATGCGGAGGATGAACGCCGCGGTGCAGCTCGCCCATCAGCACCCGGCCGATGTGGCCAGAAGGTTTCTGGCCACCGCCGTCCGCAGCTAGACCCGTCAGCCCAGCAACGCTCGAGTCACACCCTGGATCGTGTCGATCCCGTATCCCATGTCGGGGTCACCGTCGGTCATGACCGCCATTGAGAACGTGTGGTGATGACCCTCAAGCCGCGCGATCTGGTGCACCAGGAAGACGTCCGGAGTAGGCCGCCAGCCGCCCTTGAAGAACACCCTGTAGCCCAGCGGCCGCGCGACGGCCGGGATCCCCCAGCTCTCGTATGCCGCGATGCTGGACAGCAGACGGCGGGCGTAGCCGACGAACTCACGCGGGATCAGCGAATCCATCGCAAAGAAGAATCTGGCCTGGTCGGCGGCGCTGAACATTGCGCTGCCCCAATCCGTGGTGACCGAGAAATTGGTCATGCCAGCGGTGGCCGCGACCGAGTACAGGCCGGTGTTACCCACGATCGACCAGCAGTGCGTGGCGGCACCGTTGTCCGAGACGTGGATCATCGGATACAGGAACGAGTTGCTCAACCCATCAACGTGGTGCTGCCCCATCGCGTCCAGGCGGCGAAGGTAGGCGACCAGGAGCATCGCCTTGACCACGCTTCCGGTGATGAACCTCTCGTGCAGGTTCACGCCGGACAGACGCCCCTCGCTGTCTATGACCGCGACTGCCGTTCGCCCGCCGCGCTGCGCCAGGTACCGCTGGGCCCGGGCGACCGCCGCCGAGCCGGGAAACCCCGCCGGAAGCGAACCGCTGCCGTGATAACCCCGGCCGGGGCACCCGGGCGGACGCCGCGGATTCTCCAGAGCACGGTCGCCCGGAGCGGAGAAGCACGTTCGCCAGCTGAAATGGCCCGCCGGCAGCGCCACTGTGATCGAGAGCACCGTCACGTGCGGGCTGAAGCGGACGCTGTGCGTAACCGGCCCCCGCCGGAACCCGCCGTGGCTGGCAAACCACCAGCTCGTGGGGGCACCTCCCCAGCGGAGGTCTCGCGGATGAAACAGCACGACCGTCACCCTGGCCCGACCGAGCGAAAGCGCCTGTACCCTCGTCAACGTCCGGCCGGTGACACCGACCGGCGCGATTGCACTCTCGCCACCCCCGGCCACGGTCACCTGATAGCGCGTGTCCCGATCAGGCGACACCGAGAACTGAAACGAGCCGTCGGCCTGCGTGGTGGTGCTCTGAGCCGGCACGCGGGCAAGGTACGGATACGGGCTGGCATACAGCTGGACGACGCTGCCAGCCGGCGCGCCGGGCGCCTGACCGGTGAGCACCACGGACTGGCCGCTGATCGACAATCCCGACGGGGTCTGCAGCGACACGGCGTCACTGCGTAGCGCCACGGGCTTCCGGCGCGAGGCCGGGCGCCGACCGCGCGCCGAGGCAGCGGGTGCCGCCGGCGCGCAGGTCACCAACACTCCGATCATCACCGCCAGGCCACCCAGGTAAGCCCTACACGGCACACCGTAAGCCTAGGTGGATGAGAGGACGGAAAAAGCACCCCTCGGCCACCGGTTCGCTTGGCCCGACGACGCTCTCAGTCACGCCGCCTGGCGCTCGAACGACGGATCGGCCTCCCCGAGAATTGCCGCGACCGGTTCCGAATCCGCGCTGGCGGTCATCGCCGCCCAGCGCTTGGGCGGTCGGAGCACCACGAGGGTGGTGATGATCCCCACCAGGATCGACGCCGCCCCGATCGTGAAGGCGAGGTGATAGCCACCCACCAGCGAGCCAGCCAGGGTATGTCCGCTGGCCTCGAGCCCCTTGGAGTGGTTGGTGGCGATCGTGCCCAGCACGGCCAGGCCGAGCGCACCGGCCACTTGTTGGGAGACATTGACGATGCCCGAGCCCAGGCCGGCGTCACGCGCCGGGACGTCGGCCATCGCGATGGTCAGAAGCGGCGTGAACGAAGTGCCGATCCCCAGCCCGATGGCGAAATAGGCGAGAAACAGCGTGGGGAAGAAGCTGGTGTTCACGCCGGCGCTGACCAGCAATGCGAGCCCGATGATCACCGTGCCCAGGCCGGCCAGCAGCAGCCGCATCGGGCCGAAGCGACTCATCAGGCGTGCTGTCACACCCAGTGACAGGATGCCGACGGTCACGGTCCAGGGAAGGAAGGCCATGCCGGTTTGCAGGGCGCTGTAGTGCCGCACGTGCTCGAGGTAGAGCGTGCCGAGAAAGAACGTCGAGTACATACCCGTGACCAGGAATCCGCGGACCGCGCTGGAGCCGATGAGGCCGCGCAGGCGCAGGATCCGCAGCGGCATGATCGGGTTCGCAATCCGCGATTCGAGGGTCAGGAATGCGCCCATCAGCGAGATCGCGATCGCTCCAAAGCCGAGCACCTGGGAGGAGGCCCAGCCGTGGCTGGTGGCTTGGACGATCGCGTACACGGCCGTCATGAGCGAGACGGTGACCAGTAGAGAGCCGAGCCAGTCGACACCGTCACCGAGCCCGATGCCGTGGTCTTCGGGGATCAGCCTCCGGCCCAGCGCGAACGTGACGAGGCCGATCGGAAGGTTGACGAAGAAGATCCAGTGCCAGTTGAGTGTCTGCGTCAATGCACCGCCGGCGAGCAGCCCGAGCGAGCCACCGGCGACCGCGACGAACACATATGCGCTCATCGCCTTGGCGCGGTCGGTGGCCACCGGGAACTCGGTCACCACGATGGCGAGGATCACCGAGGCGGCCAGGGCGCCGCCGATCCCCTGCGCGAAACGGGCCGCGACCAGCAGGCCCTGAGTGGGCGCCAAGCCACACAGCGCCGAGGCGGCGGTGAACACCGCAACGCCGGTGAGGAACACGCGTTTGCGACCGATCAGGTCTCCGAGTCGGCCGGCGAGCAGCAGGAAGCTGCCGAACGTGATCAGAAACGCGTTGACGACCCAGGTCAGGTTGCCCTGGCTGAAATGCAGCTCTCGCTGGATCGAGGGAAGCGCCACGTTCACGATCGTCGTGTCAAGGACGATCATGAGTTGCGCCAGACAAACCACCATGAGGGCAAACCAACGCCGGCGATCGGTGGTGGGTGAGGAGAGTGAAACGGTATTCATCTGCGAATTTCCCAACGGTTGAGGCGTAAGGACGCCGGTGCTAAAGTGGAGGCCACCTCCAGAACTAAGTGGAGGCTTCCTCCGGTACTATACGGAGGGCTCCTCCGGTTTGTCAAGGAAATTTGGGAACCAACCTCATGAGCACCACCGACGCCTTCCGTGATCTCGCCGCAGCGCGCCCCAAGCGGGCCGACGCGTTGCGCAATTACGAGAAGCTGATCACCGCCGCGCGTGAGGCTTTCGCCGAGGACGGAACCGCCACATCGCTGGAGGAGATCGCGCGACGCGCCCAGGTCGGCATTGGGACGCTGTACCGGCACTTCCCCAACCGCCAGGCACTGCTCGAGGCCGTCTACGTCGACGAGGTCGCGGCGCTGTGCCGGTCAGCCGACGATCTGGGAGAACTGCCGCCGTGGGACGCGCTTGTCGGGTGGCTGCACCGCTTCGTGGCGTACCTGGCCACCAAGCAGGCGCTCGCCCAGGAGCTGCTGAGCTACTTCGACCGCGACGCCGACGTATTTCAAACCTGCCGCGCCGGCCTGTTTGCCGCGGGCGAGCCGCTCCTGCAACGGGCACAACAGGCCCGCGTCGTCCGCGCCGACACCAACCTCTCCGAGGTCATCCAGATGGTCGGCGGAATCGCCAAAATCCCATCCACGGAGCCTGGGCAGATCGACCACATTGTCGACGTCGCGCTCGACGGTCTGCGCTGGCGTGGACCCGGCCCCGAGTAGCTCAGAGCTCAGCGGCTATATTTGCTCGTAACGCGAGTTCTCGCTGGACTGCACGGACGGTTGAGGGACGCGGGTGGTGCGATGGATCTGATCGGTCTCTCTCCTCTTTCGCGCTGCCCGTCCCCAGGAGGGAGGCGAGAAGGGGTCCCATGTCAAGCGTGTCCAGCGAGTATCGCGGCGACGGATCTCCCGCCGCGGCGATCTCCAACCTCGTGGTTCGGCTGATGAGCGAGTACACCGGTCGCGGGCCGACCAAGGCTCGCACGTACATCAACGACGGGCTCATCACGGTGCTGTTGCAGGACACGCTGACCAAGGGGGAGCGAAGCCTGGTCAGAGACGGCAAGCACGACCTGGTGCTCAGTACTCGCTTGGCGTTTCAGATGACGATGCGAGACGACCTCACCAAAGGCCTGGAGGAGATAACCGGCCGCAAGGTTCGCGCGTTCATGAGCAGCAACAACATCGAGCCTGACGTTGCCATCGAAATCTTCGTCATGGAAAACGAAGGCGCCGACCCGCCGCAGGCCTGACCGGCCGGCGCCGCGGTCGGGCGCGGCGGCAAAGATCAGCGCTGTGCCGGCGTGCCGACGATCTCAGCGACAGCGTGCGCCAAGCCGTCCACGTCCTCCTCGGTCGTATCCCAGGAGCACATCCAGCGCACCTCGTTCTGGCGCTCGTCCCAGATATAGAACGGAAAGCGGGCCTGCAGCGCAGTGATCGCCTCCGGCGCCAGCGCCGCGAACACGACGTTGGTCTGCACCGGGTGGGTGATACTGACACCGGAGACCGCACCGACCGCGGTGGCCAGACGAGCGGCCATGGTGTTGGCCCGGCGAGCGTTGCGCAGCCACAGATCGTCGCTCAGCAGGGCCTCGAACTGGGCGGCGAGAAACCGCATCTTGGAGGCGAGTTGCAGCGACTGCTTGCGGACGTACTCAAACCCATCGCCGAGTGTCGGTGTCAGGAACACAACCGCCTCGGCCCCGAGGGCGCCGTTCTTGGTCACCCCAAACGACACGATGTCCACCCCGGACTCCGACGTGAGCTCACCCAGCGACAGCTCGAGCGCGGCGGCGGCGTTGGCCAGCCGCGCTCCGTCGACGTGCAGGAGCAGCTGGTGGGCGTGGGCGTACTCGGCGAGCGCTTGCGTCTCGGCCCGGGTGTAGACCGTCCCGAGCTCGGTGCACTGGGAGATCGAGACCACCCTGGGTTGCACAGCGTGCTCGTCACCCAACCGCGCCAGCCGGCTTTCCACCAGCTCCGGGGTCAGCTTGCCGTGATCGGTGGCCACCGTCAGGAGCTTCACCCCCGCAATCGCCTCCGGAGCGCCGCACTCATCGACGTTGAGATGTGATGTGTCGGCACAGATCACCGCTTCCCAGCGCCGGCAGGCCGCGCGTAACGACAGGACGTTGGCCGCAGTGCCGTTGAAGACCAGGAACGCGCGGGCGTGATCGCCGAAATGATCGGTGAGCAATCGCTGCGCCTGTCGCGTCCGGTTGTCATGGCCGTACCCGAATACATGGCCGGAGTTGGCGTCGCTCAACGCCTCCAGCACGGCGGGATGGACCCCGGCGGAATTGTCTGAGGCGAACCCCCTCGCGCCGGCTTCGATCACCGGCGCGAGGTTAACGGACGCCACAGGCGACGCACACCCGTTGCAGCTGCTCCATCGCCTCGGCCGAGCGCGTCGGCAGCGCGTCCAGAGCCGCCGCGGCGAGCCGGAGGTCGCGCATCGTCACCGCTCGCGCCTCGAGGGCGAAGCGGCCGAGCCACCTCACGGCGGCGCGATCGTAGCGACGGCGATCCCCGTCCCGGAGCACCAGGCAGATCTGCAGCGCATCGTCGAGCGCCACCTGAGGCAGCTCGCGCGCGGCCGCGAGGACCAGCAGCTCATTGCCGGTCTCAAGCGCCCGGCGGAAGCGGGCGTATGGACTCCCATCGCTGGTCACGAACGTATGTTCGCATAAACGTCAAGGCCCGCTGACGTCCATAACGGGCTCAGGTTGAATCTGGTCGGCGGCGGGGTATCCCCAGAGGCAAGGGAAGTGGAGACAAGACCACGGAGGAGCACCGCATGGTTAGAGGATTGATTGGCGTACTCGTAGTTGTGGCTGTTGTTCTGGTCCTACTCAAGGTGGCGCTGTTCGGCGGCATCATCGGAGCGGTTGCACTGATCCTGCTGGTGCTGC
The DNA here is from genome assembly GCA_963792735.1 of uncultured Solirubrobacterales bacterium. Taxonomy (GTDB): domain Bacteria; phylum Actinomycetota; class Thermoleophilia; order Solirubrobacterales; family Solirubrobacteraceae; genus Palsa-465. The sequence continues at coordinate 380,623 of CAWBXK010000005.1, forward strand.
TACTGCTGGGACGACTCTGAGCGCTGGGGCGGCCCGGCCTACAGCAGGCGCAGGTTGACCTTGGACCCCTCGGGGCGCTTGCTCTGCGGGTGTACGGATTGACCGAACACCCTGAGCAGATGGTGGCGACCCCAGCGTCGGGGACGCCGGACCTTGCCAACCCGGCACAGCGCCCGGCGCAGCACCCCTCTCGCACGCTTGAGACCCATGTGCTTCAGTCGCGGCACCACACACTGGGGCGCCGCTTTTTGGGACACCGGCGCGCTACAGCCGGGCATCCCGGGCTGGGACACCTGCGCGAACGGGGTCAGCGCCTGATCATCGACCGCAACGGCGCCGGGCGTGACGCTGAGCGCCGTGCGATAGCCGCCGCTGAAGCACCAGTACGCGCCTGACGGGAGGCCCTCGACGACAGTCCCGTTGATCGGCGCCGCGAGCAGGCGGGATGCCGGGTTGCCGATGTTGCTGAGATTCCACGGATCGACCGTTACGCCGGGGAGCAGACCCGGGAACAGCGCGGGGTTGTCGACCTCGAACGCCACGCCGCCCGCCATCCGATAGCTTGCGCCGCCCGCGGAGGTCAAAAACGTGCCGTTGGCCGGATACGGCGCCAGCTGGGCGAACGTCACGGGCGAGATGACATCAACCGGTTGCGCCGCGCCGAAAGGCGTCCAGGCGCTCACCAGCAGCGGAGCACCACCGGCCACCTCGTACACCGCCGTGGTCCCGGTGACCTGGATGAACGTGCCGTCCGGAATCGGGCTTGAGGTGTCCGCCGTCGCGCCGTTGACGTAGTCGCTGTCGATGTCCAGCGAAACCCCGCCGTAGGTATCGGTGTGGTCGCCCGAGTACTGGTGCACACGTTGCTGGCCGACCCAGTCCGCGCTCGGAACATAGGGGTCTGCGGTGGTCGCCTGGCCGTTCCAGTGGGCGAACCAGATGTCGTCGGGTTCCGTGTACCCGGTCCCGTTCGCCTTGACCAGATCGGTGATCGCGGCTGACGCGCTGCTGTAGACCCCCGACAGATATCCCTCGGCGTGCAGCTGGGAGGTCCACCCCGACAGGAATGCCAGTACGGCCTTGGTGTTCACACGGGTCCGCGAGTACTGCTCCATGTCGTCGTAGATCGGATTGCCGGCGGGAATACCGAGCGCCTGAGCCCTCCCAACGGCGTCGACGGCGGCCGCGGTCCCCTCGGCCGTCGCCTGGGCCGGGTCGATCGTGTCGCAGGTGCCCGAGCAAGACCCGACGCCCTGCAGGCCGACGTAGGTCAGGATCAGGTGCCAGCCGGCGGCCACCTGGGCGCTCACCCAGCTCGGGGTCAGATTCGGCTGCGAGCAGGCGGCGTTGAGGCCGCCGATGTACACCCCGACCGCCCGGAACGGCGACAGCGACCAAGCCGCCATCGCGCTCGCAGAGGGGGCCTGACAGGCGTCGAAACCGAGGCCCCCGTAGGCGGCTTCGGCCGGAATCACGCGGGCTCCCGCCCCGTGGCGGTGCCGGCGCAGATTCGGGCCGATGCCCGGGGGGCGGTCAGCGCGCCGCTGCGGCGCGCGCGTCACCCGGTGCGCGGAGGCCGCGGCGAGCCGTCGCCGTAGGACGCGGGAAAGCAGCGCCCGGTGATGCGACCACGTGGCCGTGACCAGCAGGCCGGCCGAAGGCACCCCGAAGCTGAGGGCCAAGCCGGCCGAGGCCAGCCCACCGACCGCCGGGGCCGAGCCGAGCGACCGCACGCTCCGCGCAGCAGCGCCGGCCGGGAGAGATTGAACCAGGACCGCCTCGGTCCGGCCGACGGCATGCGCCGGACACCTTTGCCGGTCGCTGGGCGTGCCGAGGTACACGGCATGCCGGTCGAAGCGGACACACGTCGCGGGATCACGGGTCAGATCGAACACCGGCCACGACGACGGCACCGAAAGCACGTAGCCGTGGAACCGCACGAATCGGCTCGCGGCGCGGGCCCACGTCGACGATGCGCCGACGGTCAGCAGCCCGGTGACGAGCAACCCGATCCAGATCGCACGTCGTGTGATGGCGGTACGGGTCATAGAACGCAGCGCGTCTCGCGCTCAGTCTATGGCGAAACCGCTGCAATTTCCACATCTGATGCGGCGTCCGAGCCGGCCGCCAGGCCGGCTCGGAGCTGGTGGGCCTACGAGTCGCGGACGAGCGAACCGTATGCGCGACGGCGCGACGTGGCGGTCTGGGGCTCGCGGGCAGGCGCGCGCTCGGCGCGGGGCAGACGAGCCTGATCCCGCGGGACCGAGCTGCGGATCGCCCAGCCGATCATCCCGACGATGACCGTCAAGACAACCGCGGCGAGCACGATATTGATGATGAGGGCGAGGGTCATGACTGGTCTCCTTGGTTGATGAGACCAGGTTCCCCCGCCGGGCGAAGATCAATGTGGGATCAGCGTAGGAGCGAACTAAGACCGTGGTGAGCGCGCGCTTAAGTGCGTGTGACTTAAGCTACGAGCCCGCTCAGTCCTGGTTGTCGCCGGATGCTTCCCGGTCGGCTCGCCCGCGCTCCTCGAGCTTCTCCCGCAGGTACTGGGCTTTGTCCGCGCGACGCCGATGGCGATCGGCGTCGGCCTCGCTCACCGCGTCGCCGATCTCCTCGCGCTCGGCGCGCTCCTGCGCGAGCTGGCGACGCTTCAACTCCTCGATGCGGGCTTCGTCACTGTTCATCGGCGGGTCGGGGGGAACCATCCTTGCGATTTTCAGATCACTGACACGGACGGGCCAAGGATCACTCTAGCCCGGAGAGCGGCACCGCCGAAAGGACTCCGGGCAACCAAACAATCATAATCTTTATAAATTTGATTGACTTACTCTTATATGCGAGGATCCGCCCGAATGCGAGTCGACGTTCATCAGCACATCTGGACCGAGCCGTTGCTCGACGCTCTGTCGGCGCGGCGCTGCCTACCGTTTGTGCGCCGTAGCCGCGAGGGGCTCACGGTGCTGCACTCGGCCCGGGAACGTCCATATGTGATCGACGTGGCGTCGGAGTCGGTGGCCGAACGCACGCGCCTGCTGCGCGCCGACCGGGTCGATCTCGCGGTGATCTGCCTGTCCAGTCCGGTGGGGATCGAGGCGCTGGCCCCTCCCGACGCGCGAGAGCTGATCTCCGCCCACCTCGACGGCGTGCTGGCGCTGGGCGATCGGTTCGCAGCGTGGGGGCCACTCCCGATCGAGGCGCCTGAGGCCACCGACGTGGACGACGTGCTCACGCGCGGTTGCCTCGGCGTCTCGGTTCCCGCCACGTTGCTGGCCGGCCCCGACACCCTGGACCGGCTGGGACCGGTGCTCGAGCGAGTCCAGGCTCGCGGCGTGCCGTTGTTCGTCCACCCGGGCGGAGCCACGCCCCCCGGTGCGGCCGAGGCCCCGTTGACCGAGCCACTGTGGTGGCGGGCACTGACCGATTACGTGGCCCAGATGCAAGCGGCCTGGCTGACCTTTGCCGGCTGTGCCCGGCGTGAGTTCCCGTACCTGAAGGTGGTGTTCGCGATGCTCGCGGGCGGCGCGCCGCTGCTCAGCGAGCGCCTGACCGCGCGGGGCGGTCCGGCCGTCGACCTACATGACCCGCTGACGTTCTACGACACCTCGAGCTATGGCCCGAAGCTCGTGGAAGCGACCGCGCGCTGGGTGGGACCGAGCCAGCTCGTCTACGGCTCCGATCGCCCCGTGATCGACCCCGTGGTGACCGGACGGGAGGTCGAACTGATGGCAAACGGGTCACATCTGCTGAGCACCGCCGCGGTGATCGCGTGAGCCTCGGCCTCGAGGCGCTGGCGCGCTTCACCGGCTGGCTGGCGGCGTCGCCGGAGCGTTGGGCGCACCTGGTCCGCCACGCCGACGACGTCCGCGTGTACGCCCAGATCTGGGACGACGAGGACGTCAACGCGTGGGTGATCTGCTGGAGCGAGGACCAGGACACGGGCTTTCACGATCACGACGACTCGGCCGCCGCAATCGCCGTCGTCTCCGGGCGGGTTCGCGAGGATCGGCTGACGCTGGGCTCGTCCCCGCGCTCGCGCGAGCTCGGGGCGGGCACCACCTTCACCATCCCCCCGGTGGCGATCCACCGCGTGCTGCACGCCGGGCGCGAGCCGGCCGTCACGATTCACGCCTACTCGCCGCCGTTGCGGCGAACCGGGGCGTATCGCATCGGTCCCGACGGAGCGCTGGAGCGAGAGGCGCAGGCGTCCGAGATCGAGCTCCGCGCGCAACTCGCGAGTGTCGGACAGGCCGGTGATCTGCGGGGCGGACCATCCCCGCTGGGAGTCCTGGCCTGAGACGGTCAGGCCGCGGCGAGTCCGGCCAGCTCGGACAGCTCGTCCTCGGAGGACCAGGCGCCGACGGAGACCCGGACGTAATCGTGCGAGGGGATGCTGCGCACCACGAACCCCGCCTCGGCCAGACGCGTCACCTCGGCGTCGGGGTCCTGCGCCCGCCAGGAGACGAGCGTCGAGCGCCCACGAGGGCCCACTTCCAGCCCGCGATCGGCGAGCTGCCGGGCCAGGTCCACCGCGAGTCCGGCCGCCCGCTGGTGCACCCACTCCCAGCCGGCGTCCTCGAGCACCGCCAGCGAGGCCAGCGCCCAGGCACTGCGCATCCCCGGCGGAAAACCATGATCCAAGCGGGCCACGTTCTCGGCGGGCGGCGACACCAGCGCCTGCTTGGGGTCCGCCACCGACTTGTAGCTCGGCCACGGCACCGTGAGCTGATCAAGTTGGTCGCGGCGCACGAACAGGCAGCCACTGCCCTCGGGACCGCACAGCCATTTCTGCCCCGAGCCGGCGTAGAAGGCGCATTCGAGTGCGTTGACGTCGACGGGGACCGCGCCGACACCCTGGGCGCCGTCGAGCAGGACCGGGACGCCGGTCCGCGCAAGCCCGGCGGCGTCGACCACCTGGCCGCTGACCCAGGACACGTGTGAGCAGGCCACCAGCCGGGTCGACGGCGAGACGGCGCCGGCGATCTCCGCGAACGGGACCACCCGAACCGTCGCCCCGTGCAGCCGCTGCGCGCGTCCGAGCGGCGCCAGCAGCCCTGGATGCTCCTCGTCGCTCGTGACGATCTCATCTCCTGGGCGCAGGTCAAGTCCGGCCAGGACGGTGTTGACCCCGTCGGTGGTGGAGCCGGTGAGGGCGACGTCGGTGGGGTCGCAGCCGAGCACCCGGGCGTAACCGGCGCGCAGCTTCTCCGCGAGGTCCATCAGCTCCGTCATGTACGGCTTTCCACACCGGCCACCGTTCAGCTCGGACTCGATCCGCCTCCGGACGGCGTCGGCCGCCTGCCGCGGAAGCGGTCCCTCGGTGCCGGCGTTCAGAAAGGCGGTCCGCTCGAAGACGGGGAACTGGGCGCGAAAATCGGCGGGCTGGCTCAAGGTCTGAGCTATGTTAGGCGCCGCGCGCACGGCCGATCGGCAGCCCGGCCTTGCGGCACTCGATGGTCATCGAGCGGGCCGCGCCGCCGATCAATCCATTGGCGTGGTTGACACTCGCGCACAACGCGCGCGCGGAGGCCCCACAGCGGTAGATCTGAGCGCCGCCCGTCGAGTAGGCCAGTCCGACCGAGATGCAGCCGTGGCCGGATTTGTGGCCCGCCGTGGCGAACGAGATCACGAGCGCCGCCGCGAGCGCGGCGAGCACACCCGCCACTCCGCCGAGCATCCACTTCTCCCGGGTCCGGAAAACCCGTGGCTGGCGGATGGCCTGAGAATGGCCCGGAGGCAGGATCAACATCGCCCGCGAGTCTACGTCCCGCCGGCCGACGCACGCACGGCAACCGTGGGGTCCGCCGGTGAAGGCGGACCCCCCGGCGCCGGTCTTAGAACGCTCCCGTACCGTTCGGCGTGCCCAGTCCGGTCGGACCGTCATAGCCCGGACCGGCTGTGCACAGGTACGACGGCGAGCAAGTGCCGTTCGAACCACTGGTGATGTCGAACAGCGAGCTCGTGTGGCTGTACGGATAACTGCCGTAGACCACCGACGAGCTGTTGCCAGCCAGCGCATAGACGGACGCTGTCAACGGCGAGCTGAGACTCGTCCCGCCGACCTGCGCCCATCCGTCCAGTCCCTGTACCGCGCCCAACTGGATGAGGTAATCGCACAGCGAGCTGCTACCGCAGCTGTTGTAGGTGTCGTAGACGCCAAGCCCGGAGTTCGGATCGGCGTCCGCCGAGGTGTCGGCGACCGTGCGCCTGGTGCACCCCGGGTCGGTCTGCCACGACGGCTTGGGCTCGTAGGCCGAACAACCGCTCCCCGCGCCTGACCAGGCCGTCTCGCTCCAGCCACGGGAGTTACTCGCCCGTGTCAGCGTGGTGCCACCGACGGCGGTCACATACCGGGATGCCGCCGGATATGAAACCCCGTAACCCGAGTCACCAGAGCTCGCGGTGATGGCGATGCCGGGGTGGTTGTAGGCGCTATCGGTGGACAGCTCAGAGGACGCCTCGGCGCCACCGTAACTGTTGGAGATAGCCACCACACCCGGCACCTTGGCCGCCGCGTTCTCGGCCGCGGCCAGGTCCGCGGTATTGGCCGACTTGGCCTCCACGAGCAGGATGTGACAGGTCGGGCAGGCAGCCGAGACGGCGTCCAGGTCAAGGCTCTCCTCCTCGGCCCAGCCATAGTCCCCGGCCGGCAGCGGACTGCTGGCACCGTTCTGGTTCACCTGGCTAAAGCAGCCGTTGGCCGTCGTACACGCGGGCAACCCGTACGCCTTTCGGTACGTGGCCAGATCGGAGGCGGCGTTTGGGTCGTTGTAGGCGTCGACCAGAGCGACCGTTCGGCCGGCTCCGCTTAGCCCGCTCAGCTTGTAGGCGGACTGGATCTGCGCCGGCCCGAGTCCGGTCGGACCTGCCATGATCAGCGGTCCCAAGCCCGATCGGCCGGCAACCGCCTGGCTGAAGCACCGCAGCGCTCCGCCGAACCTCACGTCAGCCGCGCGCAGGACCCTGCCCGTGAGCCCGGCATTGGCCGGGTTGGCACAGGCCAGGTTCACCAACCGGCCCGTCACCGGGAGCCTCGGGACCGACCCGAGGCCCGGCCGCGCGCTCGCGGTGGAGACACCCAGCGCCGCCACGGCGCCGGCCACCGCCAGCAGCCAGGCAACTTTGCGCGCCGAGCGCGCAGCAACCAACTTCTCCATTACTTCTACCTCCCGCGGTGAAATATATGGACCGCCTCACCGTATCAGACCAAAAACTGGCGTGTCATAGTGAGTGACCGCTCGTCCCGGCGCCGAGCCTAGGCGGTCAGTGGCCCGCCGGCTGGTCAGTGCCAGGCCTGGTGTCAGAGACCCGGTTCGCGTGCGAGCACGCCGGGGTGCAGCTGCCCCGGCGAGGAGTGCCCACTGAGCCCGATCGTGAGGTCGAGCTCGGCGAGAAACGAACGCAACACGGCCAGGACACCCGGCTCGCCGCCCGCGGCCAGGCCCCATAGGTACGGACGCCCGAGCAGCACGGCCTCCGCTCCCAGAGCCAGTGCCTTGAACGCGTCCGCGCCCGTGCGGACACCGCTGTCCATCAATACCGCCAGTTCGCCGCCGACGGCGTCCACAATCGCCGGGAGCGCGTCCAGCGAGGCGATCGCGCCGTCGACCTGTCGGCCGCCGTGGTTGGACACCACCACCGCATCCATGCCGTGCTCGCGAGCGGCGCGCGCGTCGTCGGGATGCAGAATGCCCTTCAGCGCGATCGGCAAGGTCGTGCGCGAGCGCAGGAACTCGAGGTCCTCCCACGTCAGCCGCGGGTTGGAGAATTGGCCCACGAACTCGCCCACCGCGGCCTGGGGGTCCTCCTCCGGTGGACGAGCGAGGCGAGCGCGGAAGACCGGATCCGACACGTAGTTGGCAATCCCCACTCCCTCGAGAAAGGGCTGCCACGCCGCCTGCAGGTCCCGCGGTCTCCACCCCGGCAGGAAGGTGTCAAGTGTCACCAGCAGCGCGCCGTAGCCGGCCCGTTCGGCGCGCGCGAGCAGGCTCGCGGCGAACTCACGGTCGGTGGGCCAGTAGAGCTGAAACCACTTCGGACCGGATGCGGCACCGGCGATCTCCTCCAGGGTGCTGTCAGAGACGGTGCTGACCGCCAACACCAACCCAACCGCTGCCGCCGCCGCCGCCACCGCCAGCTCGCCGTCAGGGTGCACGATCGTCTGGACCCCGATCGGGGCCAGCGCGACCGGAGCCGGGAGCTTGGTCCCGAGCACGGTGACCGACAGGTCGCGCTGGGATACGTCTCGCAGCATCCGCGGCACGATCCGCCAGCGGCGAAACGCGTCCGCGTTGGCGCGCATCGTGTCCTCGGCCCCGGCGCCCCCGAACACGTAGGCGACGCCCTTGGGATCCGCGCTGCGCTGAACCTCACGGGCCAGCTCGGCGAGTGACACAGGATGGGCGGGCCGCTCACCCCCCATGCCCCGCAGGAAGATCTCCGCCTGGTAGGACAGGAACGGCGGCCCGAATGACGGCGAGCCGGCTACGCGTCCTCCGCTACCGCGGCCTCGTCCCTGGCGCCGGCGTCGTCGTCGTCGCTGTGCTCCTCGCCCTGCTCCTCGAGCTCGCGCTTGAGCACCTTCCCGGTGGGGTTGCGGGGTAGCTCGTCGAGAAACACGACCTCGCGCGGGGTCTTGTAACGCGCGAGGTTCTGACGAACGTAATCCTTGACCCCGTCCTCGCTGAGCTCCTGGCCGTCCCGCAGCACGACGAACGCCTTCAGGCGCTGGCCGAACTTCTCGTCATCGACGCCGATCGCGGCGACCTCCTCGACCGCCTCGTGGCCGGCCAGCAGCTCCTCGATCTCGCCGGGGAACACGTTCTCTCCGCCGGAGACGATCATCTCGTCGTCACGGCCGTCGATGAACAGCCGGCCCTTGTCATCGAAGTGACCCACATCGCCCGAGGACATCAGGCCCTTGATCAGCTCCTTGGTCTCTCCGCCCGTGTATCCCTCGAACTGGGCACTGTTGCCGACGAAGATCCGGCCCGTGGTGCCGGCCTGCACCTCCTCGCCGTCGTCGTCGAGGATCTTCACGATCGAGCCGCGGACGACACCGCCGACGGTGCCCGGCTCCTCCTCCAGGTCTTCGGGGGTGGCGATCGTCGCGTAGGAGACCTCGGTCGAGCCGTAGAGGTTGTAGACGACCGGCCCGAATCCCTTCAAGGCTCGCTTGGCCAGCTCGGTTCCGAACTGCGAGCCGCCGACGAAGATGATCTTGAGGTGGGAGAGGTCCCGTTGCTTGATCGCGTCCTCGCCGAGATCGAGGATCCGCTGCAGCATCACGGGCACGACCACCAGCGCGGTGACCTCATTGCGCTCGAGGCTGTCGAGGGTTTCCTCGGGGTCGAAATGGCGACGCAGGACGAGCGTCGAGCCCAGCGCCAGCCCGAGCGCCATGTGGGCGAAGCCGAGCGCATGGAAGGTCGGCACGCACAGCTCGGTGGTTTCACGCGCGCGGAAGGGAACCTTGCTGAGCAGCCCTCCGATCAGTCCCAGGGACCGCGGCTCATCCCGCGGGGCCCCCTTCGGCGTGCCCGTCGTGCCACTGGTCAGGATCACGATCCGCGGGCCCTTGCCGGGCTTGGGCGGGGCGCTGGTGGAACCTTCCTCGATCAGTCCCTCCAGCGTGTCCCCGGTCTCGGAGGCGTCGTCCTCGGTCCAGGCGCGGAAGCGGCCATGCGGCGGCTCCACGCCCTCCAGCACGTCGGCGTACTCGTCGTCGTAGACCAGCAGGTCGGTCCCCTCACGCTCGGCCACCTCGCGAATCTGCGGCCCGGCGAAGGAGGTGTTGAGCAGGATCACCTTGGCGCCACACTTGGCGGCCGCGAACAGGGCATCGAGAAAACCACGGTGGTTGCGGGCGAGGATCGCCACGCCATCGCCGGGCTCGAGTCCGCGCTCGTGCCAGGCGTTGGCGATCGCGTTCGACCGCTCGTCGAACTCCTTGTAGGTGACGTCGCCGCGCTCGTCGCGAACGGCGACCCGGTCGCCGTGGCGGATCGCACCGATGGTGACGGCGCCCGCGAGCAGCCCAAAGCGCTCGAACGCGAGCAGCATCTGCGCGACGCGGTGGGGCAGCTCAGGCCGCACCAGGCCGCTGCGGACGCACAGCGCGACGAAATACGCCTCGTCGCCGAAGCGCTCGGCCAGCTTCAGACCGCTGCCCAGCAGCCCCTTGAGATCAACTTCTACGATCGTCTCCTCCTCACGACGGGCAGCACACTATGCGATATACCCGAATTGCCGCCTTCAGACCTGGTTGGTTTGCCTTCACCCGGGTAATACCGACGCCATGCTCCGCTCGATCGTCGGCCTTCCCATCCGTCTCGGTGTCCGCCTCGCCGGGGTCGCGGTGCACGGAACCGCCGAGGTCGCCGATCGCGCGTTCGGACTGGTGGGGCTGGTCTCCAACGCGCTGAGTGGACCCCGCCATCCCGACGTCGACCTCGACGGCAGCCCTCACGACGGCGCCTCGGCCCGGCGGTCAGACGCTCCGGCGCGACCGCGGGCGGGACGCCCGTCGCCGCCTCCGGCCGCGGCCGAGCCGTCGCCTCCGGCGGCTGTGGACGAGCCCTCGCCTCCGGCGGCTGTGGTCGAGCCCTCGCCTCCGCCGGCGGTGGTCGAACCCCCGCCTCCGCCGGCGGTGCCGGACGCCGACACGCCCGTTCATGTCTCGGAGGAGCCGACCCTGGTCGAGAGCTTTGCGGAGAAAGGGGCGCAGGACGGCGCCGGCGCCGAGATCCATGTGGCCGAGCCGTGGGATGGCTACCGCGAGATGAAGGCCGACGACGTGATCGACCGGCTCGCGGGGTCCACGACCGCGGTGCTGGCGACCGTCCAGCTCTACGAGAGCTCCGGCCGTCAGCGCCAGCGCATCCTCACCGCCGTGGAGCGTGAGCTCAAGCGGGCGAGCGGCTGACCGTCGACGAGGAACTGGCGAAGAGGTTCATCAGAGCGAGCGACGCTCGCTGAGCGGAGGCTCGCGGACATTTCTGAGCCCGATCAAGCCTCCGACCGGGGGCTTGCCGCCAGCGCCACGCACGGTGGGCCGATGCGGACACACCTCATCGAAACGGCCCGATTGGGCGCGAAACGCCTCGTTTGTCCGCTTAGCGCGCGGAGGGTGGCCTCAAGCCTCCGCTGAGGGCGCGGAGAGTGGCCTCAGGCCGTGAGCGCCGCCCGCGCCCGTGCCAGCCGGACCGCCTTGGACAGGGTGTCGATGTCATAGGCACCCTGGTGGCGATGACCGTTGATGAAGAACGACGGCGTGCCCGAAACGCCGCTGAGGTCGGCCGACTCGACATCCTCGGCGATCCTCGGCGCTCCTTTGCGCTTGCGCAGGTGGTTGCGGAACTGCTCCATGTCCAGACCGAGGGCCTCGGCCTGGCGCAGCATCTCCTTCAGGGTCAGCTCGTGATCGTGGGCCAGCAGCGCGTCGTGCATCTCCCAGAAGCGCCCCTGCGCGGCCGCGGCCTCGGCCGCCTCGGCGGCGAGCTGGGCGTGGGGGTGCACGTCGTTCAGCGGCAGGTGGCGCCACACGTAGCGCAGGTCGCCGAAGTCGCCCAGCAGCTCACGGATCACCGTCTCCGCCTGTCCGCAGTACGGACACTCCAGATCGCCGTACTCCAGCAGAGTCACCGCTGCCTGCTCGGGCCCCCGGATGTGGTCGCGTTCGGGGTCGACCGGGTCGGCGAGGTCGACGATCACCTCCGAGCTGCCGACCAACGCCCGGAGCCGCAGGTCGAGCGGCAGGCTCCGTGTAACGCGCAGCAGCAGCCAGCTGACGATCGGGGCGCCGACAACGGTGCTCAGGACGCCGACCTTGGCGTCCGCCAGCTGCTGACCCGTGAACGCGAGCGTGGCGATCAACAGCGACACGGTGAAGCCGATCCCGGCGATGGCGCCCCCGCCGAACACCGAGGCCCAGCCGACCGGTGGCCGAATCCGTCCCCGGCTCATGCGCGTGACCACGGCCGCACCGACCGAGATCCCGACGGGCTTGCCAACCAGGTAGGCGATGATGATCCCGAGCGTGAGCGGCGTCGAGTAGGCCCGGCCGAGGAAGCCGCCGCCGATGACGATCCCGCTGTTGGCGAGCGCGAACAGGGGCACGATCGCGTAGCTGGTCAGCGGGTGATACAGCTGCTGATAGCGCTCGTTGGGAGAGATGGCCGTGCGGAGCCCGACGCGCGCCGAGCGGGCGTACTCGGAGGTGGGCTGCTCGCGAAAGACGCGGAACAGGTCGGTGGCCCGCTCGAGGTCGGCGCGTGCGGCCGGATAGGCGATCGTCAACAGCCCCATCGCCAGCCCCACCACCACGGGGTCGACGCCCGCCTTGAGCAGGGCGACCCACGCGGTCACGCCAAGGACGGCGTAGGCGGCGCCGTTGTGCACGCCGGTGCTGCGGGCGATGAGCATCACCGTGAACACCACCACAGCCACCGCGAGCGCCGCCACCTTCACCGAAGTGGTGAACACGAACGCGATCACGAGCAGCGACGCCAGGTCGTCGACGACGGCGACGGTGAGGATGAACGCCCGCAGGCTGTTGGGGAAGCGCCGGCCCACGATGGCCAGCATCCCCAGCGCGAACGCGGTGTCGGTCGACATCGCCGCGCCCCACCCCCGTGAGGCCGAGCCGGAGCTGTTGAAGGCGAGGTAGATCGCGATCGGGATGACCATCCCGCCGAGGCCGGCGAAGAACGGCAGCAGCAGCCGGCGGCGATCGCGCAGCTCGCCGAGATCGAACTCGCGGCGCGCCTCGAGTCCCACCACGAAGAAGAAGAACGTCATCAGCCCGTCGTTGACCCAGTGACGGAGGTCCTGCGTGATCCCCGCACCGCCGACTCGGATCGCCAGCGTGGTGTGCCACACGTGCTCGTAGGAGGAACCGATATTCGCCCACACCAGCGCGGCGACGGCGGCCACGAGCAGGATCGCGGCGCTGCCACTCTGAGTGCGCAGGAAGTCCCGCAGCGGGGCCTCGAGATTGCGCGCCCACGCCGTGTGGCCTGACAGCGGTCCGGTGGCCGGGCTGTCCGAGTCCGGCGGTTGCGAGTCCATCGGGATGTCAGCCGCGGTCACGAGCGCTTAGATTAGATGCGGATCGCGTCAGCGGGACGGTCGTCCGGGTCGGGAGCGATCAGCGGTTTTCACCGGAGCGCGCGGTGCGCTCGCCGGCGAGCCTCACAGCGGCAGATTCAGGCCGGTGAACTAGTATTCACATCAGTTATTCCTTTGCACATCGAGCGCGCTTACTCATGAGGAGCAGACCAAATGGCAGCCACTGAACCCCTTGTCTTCGACGCGATCCGCACCCCCCGCGGGAAGGGCAAGGTCAACGGGTCGCTCCACACGACCAAGCCGGTCGATCTGGTCGTCGGGCTGATGCACGAGATGCTCAGCCGCAACCCCGACTTCGACCCCAACCGGGTCGACGACGTCGTGCTCGGTTGCGTGTCGCCGATCGGCGACCAGGGCGCCGACATCGCCAAGACCGCGGCCATCAAGGCGGGTCTGCCGGACACGGTCTCCGGCGTCCAGCTCAACCGCTTCTGCGCCTCCGGCCTGGAGGCCGTCAACATCGCTGCGCAGAAGGTCGCATCGGGCTGGGAGGACCTGGTCCTCGCCGGCGGCGTCGAGTCGATGTCCCGCGTGCCGATGGGCTCCGACGGCGGAGCATGGGCGATGGATCCCGAGACCAACTACGACACCTCCTTCATCCCCCAGGGCGTCGGCGCGGACCTGATCGCCACGATCGAGGAGTTCAGCCGCGACGACGTCGACGCCTACGCCGCGCGCTCGCAGGAGCGGGCCGCCGCCGCGCAGGCCGAGGGGCGCTTCTCCCGCTCGGTGATCCCGGTGCTCGACATCAACGACCACGTGGTCCTTGACCGCGATGAGTTCATCCGCCCGGGTACCACCGTCGAGACGCTGTCCGGCCTGAAGCCGTCGTTCGCCGTGATGGGCGAGATGGGCGGCTTTGACGCGGTCGCGCTGCAGAAGTACCACTGGGTCGAGAAGATCGATCACGTCCACACCCCGGGCAACTCGTCCGGGATCGTCGACGGCGCCTCGCTGGTGGCGATCGGCAACGAGCAGACCGGCGCTGACCTGGGCTTGCGGGCCCGGGCCAAGATCCTGGCCACGGCGGTCTCGGGCTCGGACCCGACGATCATGCTGACCGGCCCCGCGCCGGCCAGCAAGAAGGCGCTCGCCAAGGCCGGCCTGACGGTGGACGACCTGGATCTGGTGGAGATCAACGAGGCGTTCGCGGCGGTGGTGCTGCGGTTCGTCAGGGACATGGGCCTCGACCTGGACAAGGTCAACGTCAACGGCGGCGCGATCGCCATGGGTCACCCGCTCGGCGCGACCGGCGCGATGATCCTCGGCACGCTGGTCGACGAGCTCGAGCGTCAGAACAAGCGCTACGGCCTGGCGACCCTGTGCGTCGGGGGCGGCATGGGCATCGCGACCGTGGTCGAGCGCGTCTAGCTCGCCGCCGGCCGCACCGCGCCGCCCCGACAACCCTTTCCAAGAAACGAGAACCGCATGAGTGAGAGCAGCACGATCAGCTGGGAGCAGGACGACGACGGCATCGTGATCCTGACGCTGGACGATCCCAGCCAGTCGGCCAACACCATGAACGCGGCCTACGCGGCTTCGATCCTGGCCACGGTCGACCGGCTCGAGGCCGAGCGCGACCAGGTCAAGGGCGTGATCATCACCTCGGCTAAGAAGACCTTCTTCGCCGGTGGCGATTTGAACGACCTCAAGTCGGCGACCAAGGAGCGGTCTGACGAGATCGCCAAGTTCGTGCACGACGGCAAGGCGGTGCTGCGCCGGCTCGAGACACTCGGCCGGCCCGTGGTCGCGGCCGTGAACGGCTCGGCGCTCGGCGGGGGCCTGGAGATCGCGCTGGCGTGCCATCACCGGATCGTGGTCAACGATCCCAAGCTCCAGCTGGGCTTCCCTGAGGTCCAGCTCGGCCTGCTGCCCGGCGCCGGAGGGGTCACCCGAACGGTGAGGATGCTCGGGATCGTCAACGCGCTGCTGCAGTTGCTGATGCAGGGGCAGCGGGTGCGTCCGGAAAAGGGTCAGGAGATCGGCATCGTCGATGAGCTGGTGGCCACGCGCGAGGAGCTGATCCCGGCGGCCAAGCAGTGGATCGCCGCCAATCCCGAGGCGCAGCAGCCATGGGACGCCGACCCCAAGTACAAGATCCCCGGCGGCACCCCGTCCAGTCCGGCGCTGGCGCAGAACCTGCCGGCCTTCCCGGCCAACCTGCGCAAGCAGATCAAGGGCGCCAACTATCCCGCCCCGCACCACATCATGGCCGCCGCGGTCGAAGGCGCGCAGGTGGACTTCGACAACGCATCGGAGATCGAGGGCCGTTACTTCGTCGATCTGGCGACCGGCCAGGTGGCGAAGAACATGATCCAAGCGTTCTTCTTCGACCTCCAGCGCGCCACCGGTGACCGGGGGCGCCCGGCGGAGATCGAGCGCTTCCAGCCGGGCAAGGCAGTCGTGCTCGGAGCCGGCATGATGGGCGCCGCGATCGCCTACGTGTGCGCCAAGGCGGGCATCGAGGTGGTGCTCAAGGACGTCTCCCAGGAGGCCGCGGACCGGGGCAAGCGCTACTCGGAGAAGCTGCTCGACAAGGCCGTGCAGCGGGGGCGCTCCACCCCGGAGCAGGCCGCCGAGCTGCTGGCGAGGATCACCGCCACCACCGACCCGGCGGCCGCCGACGGCGCCGAGCTGGTGATCGAGGCGGTGTTCGAGGATCCGAGCGTCAAGGCTGAGGTGTTCGCCGAGATCGAGCCGCATCTTGCGCCCGACGCGCTGTTGGGCTCCAACACGTCGACGCTCCCCATCACCGACCTTGCGCACAACGTCTCGCGTCCCGCCGACTTCATCGGGCTGCACTTCTTCAGCCCGGTGGACAAGATGCCGCTGCTGGAGATCATCCGGGGCGAGCAGACCACCGACGAGACGCTGTACCGCGCCCTCGACGTGGCCAAGCTGATCAAGAAGACCCCGATCGTGGTCAACGACAGCCGCGGCTTCTTCACCAGCCGGGTGATCGGCACGTTCATCAACGAGGGGATCGCGATGCTGCTGGAGGGGATCCCGGCGGCCACGATCGAGCAGGCCTCGTCGCAGGCGGGCTATCCCGCCCCGGTGCTTCAGCTCTCCGACGAGTTGAACCTGAAGCTGATGCGAAAGATCCGTGACGCGGCCAAGGCCGCGGCCCAGAACGATGGCGGCCCCTGGGACGGCCATCCCGCCGAGGTGGTCATCGATCGCATGCTGGACGAGTTCAACCGGCCCGGCAAGCTCGAGGGCGCCGGTTTCTACGAGTACGAGGACGGCAAGCGCACGCGGCTGTGGCCGGGCCTGCGCGGGGCGTTCCCCCCGGTCGACGATCCCGCGGCCATCTCGCTCAGGGACCTCGAGGAGCGAATGATGGTGATCGAGGCGATCGAGAGCGTCAAGTGCATGGACGAGGGCGTGATCGAGTCGGTCGCCGACGCCAACATCGGGTCGATCTTCGGCATCGGTTTCCCGGGCTGGAGCGGTGGCGTGCTGCAGTACATCAACGGATACCAGGGCGGCTTGCCCGGCTTCGTCGCCCGCGCGCGTGAGCTGGCGCAGACATACGGCGAGCGCTTTGAGCCACCGCCGTCGCTGGTCGAGAAGGCCGAGCGCGGCGAGATCTACTCAGACGAGGAGGCGCTGGTCAGCACCGGCTGAGGCACGCATCGCGAGTCAAGCCTCCAGGGTCTCTGAGAGCTCGAGCCACGCCGTCTCCAGCTGCTCGCGCTCGGCGGCCATGGCGGCGAGCTGTCCGTTCAGCTCGATCAGGCGCGCGTGATCGCTGGCGCTGCGCTGCATCTGCTCGTGCAATGCCGCCTCGCCGAGGGCGAGCCGGTCAAGCGCGGTCTCGAGGCGCCGGATCTCCTTGCGCGCCGCCCGCAGGGCCGCGCCCGGCGTCTCGGTCGGGCGCTCCCGCGATGCCTCCACCGCGGGCGGGCCGGCGGCGGCGCCCGGCGCGAGGTATTGCGCCACTCCGCCGGGGAGGTGGCGAAGGCCGTGGTCGCCGGTGATCGCATGGACGAGGTCAGACACCCGCTCGACGAAGTAACGATCGTGGCTGGCGATCACCAGCGTCCCCGGCCAGGCGTCGAGCAGATCCTCGAGCGCGGTGAGCGTATCGATGTCGAGGTCGTTGGTCGGCTCGTCGAGGAGCAGCACGTTGGGCCCGCCCATCAGCAGCCGCATGAGCTGCACGCGGCGGCGCTCCCCACCTGAGAGATCGCGCACCAGCGTCCGCGCGCGGTCGCCGCGGAAGCCGAAGCGCTCGCACAGCGATCCCGCGGTCAGCTCTCGCCCGTCGCTGAGGGTGGCGCGCCCGCGCACCTCCTCCACTGACTCGAGCACCCGCAGGTGCCCGGGGACCTCGGCGGTGTCCTGGGATAGGTGCGCCAGCCGAACCGTCGCGCCTCGCTGCACCTCGCCGGAGGTGGGCTCGAGCTCACCCGCCAGCAGCTTCAGCAGGGTCGTCTTGCCCGAGCCGTTGGCGCCCAGGATCGCCACCCGGTCGCCGGGCCCGAGGCGCAGCGTCACCGCACGCAGGACCTCAGTGGCGCCGAAGGCGACGCCAGCGTCGACGAGGTCCAGCACCTTGTCGCCGAGCCGGGTGCTGGCAAACCGCAGCAGCTCGGCGCGGTCGCGCGCCTCCGGCTCGTCCGCGATCAGCGCGTTGGCGGACTCGATCCGGAACTTCGGTTTCGAGGTCCGCGCCGGCGGGCCGCGCCGCAGCCAGGCGAGCTCCTTGCGCAACAGCTGCCGGCGGCGGTCGTCACGCGCGGCGGCCTGGCGGTCCCGCTCGGCCCGGGCCAGGACGAACGCGGCGTAGCCGCCGTCGTACTGGTGGACCGCGCCGTCGGCGACCTCCCACGTCGTCGTGGCGACTTCGTCGAGGAACCAGCGGTCATGGGTCACCACCAGCAGCGATCCCGGCCGCGACGCCAGGTGCGCAGCCAGCCAGTTGATCGCCTCCACGTCGAGATGGTTGGTCGGCTCATCGAGGAGCAGTAGCTGCGGCTGGGTCAGCAGCACTCGGGCCAGCGCGATCCGCCTGCGCTCCCCGCCTGAGAGCGGCCCGACCGCGGTGCCCAGACCGGCACCGAAGCGGCGCAGCTCGACTCCCCCCAGGAGACCGTCGAGCACGCCGCGGAAGGCAGCGTCCGCGGCCCATTCGTGCTCGGCACGGCCGCCGACCAGCGCCTCGCCGACGGTCGCGTACCCCGCGAGCTCATCCCCCTGGGCCAGCATCACCGTGTCCACATCCCGGGCGCGGGTGACCACGCCCGCATCCGCGGTTTCCACGCCCGCGATCAGCCTGAGCAGGGTCGACTTGCCGTCGCCGTTGCGGCCGACCACCCCGATGCGGTCGCCGGCGCTCACGCCCAGACTGGTAGCGCTGAGCACCGAGCGGGTCCCGTATCCCTTTTCGACCGCGTTGAGGTTGACCAGATTGCGCGCGCCGGGGCTCACTGCAATCCGTCAGGGATTCAACAGCGACCGACCGATGATCTCCTTCATGATCTCGGTGGTGCCGCCGTAGATCCGGGTCACCCGAGCGTCGACGAACGCGCGGGCGATCGGGTACTCGAGCATGTAGCCGTAGCCGCCGTGGAGCTGCACGCAGCGGTCGATCACGCGCCCCTGGAGCTCGGTCGACCACCACTTTGCCATGGCCGCATCCTCGGGGGAGAGCTCGCCGGCATTGAGCGCCAGGACCGCCTGGTCGCAGAACGCGGTCGCGAGCTCGACCTCGGTCGCCATCTCGGCCAGTGCGAAGCGCGAGTTCTGAAACGCGCCGACGGGTTGACCGAAGGCGCTGCGCTCCTTGACGTAGGCGATCGTGATCCGCAACGCGCCGCGCGCGGCGGCGACCCCGGCCAGGGCGATGCTGAGCCGCTCCTGGGCCAGATTGGAGGTCATGTAGCGAAAGCCCTGGCCCTCGTCGCCGAGCCGGTTCTCGACCGGAACGCGGACATCCTCGAAGAACAGCTCGGCGGTGTCCTGGGCATGCAGCCCGACCTTCTCCAGGTTGCGCCCGCGCTCAAAGCCGTCCATTCCGCGCTCCAGGACCAGCAGCGAGATCCCGGCGTGACGCTGGCCCGGGTCGGTCTTGACCGCGGTGATGACGAGATCGGCATTGATGCCGTTGGTGATGAAGGTCTTGGAGCCGTTGACCACGTAGGCATGGCCGTCGCGGATCGCCGAGGTCCTCAGGCCGGCCAGATCGGAGCCCATCTCCGGCTCGGTCATGGCGACCGCCGTGATCAGGCTGCCGTCGGCGATCCCGGGCAGCCAGCGCTGCTTCTGCTCGTCATCGCACAGCTCCAGGAAGTAGGGCAGGCAGATGTCGTTGTGAAGCGTGATTCCGAGCCCGCTGCCGGCGTCACCGGCCAGGCCGATCTCCTCCCCCACGATCTGGTTGAAGCGGAAGTCATCGACCTCGGCGCCGCCGTAGCGCTCGGGCACCTGCATGGCCAGCATCCCCTTGCCGGCGGCCCGGGCGAACAGCTCGCGGGGCACGATCCCGTCCTGCTCCCACTGCATGTGATGGGCCGTGATCTCCTCGGCCACGAACCGGCGGACCGACTCACGGAAGTCTGTGTGCTCGGGTTCGAACAGGGTTCGGCGCACCTTGAGCCTCCTAACGCGGGGCCATGCGCAGCGCGCCGTCGAGCCGGATGACCTCGCCGTTGAGCATCTCGTTCTCGGCGACGTGCACCACCAGCGCCCCGTACTCGGCGGGTTGCCCGAGCCGCGCCGGGTGGGGAATCGAGGCGCCGAGCGAGTCGCGCGTCTCCGGCGGCAGGCTCCCCAGTAGAGGCGTGTCGAAGATCCCGGGTGCGATCGTGACGCAGCGAATCAGACTGCCGGCCAGATCGCGGGCGATCGGCAGCGTCATCCCTACGATGCCGCCCTTGGACGCCGAATACGCCGCCTGGCCGATCTGGCCGTCGAACGCTGCCACCGACGCGGTGTTGACGATCACCCCCCGGGCGCCATCTACGGGCTCGGTCGCGGCCATCGTCGCCGCGGCCAAGCGGATCACGTTGAAGGTGCCGATCAGGTTGATCTCGATCACGTTGGTGAACTGCTCCAGCGGGATCGGCTGCCCCTTGCGCACCACCCGCCCCGGGGGGCCGATCCCGGCGCAGTTGACGGTCACCCGCAACGGCCCCTTGCCGCTGGCCACCGCGACCGCCTCGGCGACGGCGTCCTCGTCGCGCACATCGGCCGGCGCGAAGGTGAAGCCGTTGGACTCCGCCTGCTCTCGGGCCTGAGGCAGGTCGAGCACGACGACGTCGGCGCCGCGGTCGCGCAGCGCCTCCGCGGTCGCCCGGCCCAGCCCCGAGGCCCCGCCGGTGACCAGGGCCACGGCTCCGTCAAGCTTCATTGCCGCCTCCTTGCTGAGGTGGATTGACGAATCCGAACAGGTGGCCGGCCACCGTGCGGATCTGGATCTCCTCCGCTCCCTCGGTGATGCGGTAGCGACGGTGGTGGCGGTAGATGTGCTCAAACGGCAGATGCCGGCTGTAGCCCATCCCACCGTGGACCTGCATCGCCCGGTCGGCGGCCTCGCAGACCAACCGGTTGGCGCGGAAGTTGCACAGCGACACCCGGTCGGACACGTATTCGCCGGCGTCGTGGCGGTCGGCCGTGTCGAGCAGATAGGTCCGGATCAGCTCGCAGTCGGCGTGCAGCTCGACGAGCGGGAACTGCACGGCCTGGCGCTGAGCCAGGGGCTGACCGAAGGTGACACGCTCGCGGGCGTAGGCGACGGACTGCTCGATGCAGTACCGCGCAGCCCCAGTGCCGCTGGCGGCCTGCCGGATGCGGTTCTCGTTGACGAAGGCGCGCGTGACGTCGAGGCCGCGGCCCTCCTCACCCAGCACGGCCCCGGCCGGGACACGAACGTGGTCGAGGGCGAACGCGGCGTGATCGGTCGGCATGTTGAACGTCCACAGGTAGGACGGCGTGCCGAAGCCGGGAGCGTCGGTCGGCACGAAGAACGCCGTCAGGCCCTCGGCGGCGCCGTCGCGGCCGGAGGTGCGGGCGAACACCAGCACGTGATCGGCCTGGTGGACGTTGGAGATCCAGGTCTTGGCGCCGGTGATGACCCAGTCGTCCCCGTCGCGCTCGGCGCGGGTCGACATCCAGGTCGCGTCGCTGCCATGCTCGGGCTCGGTCAGCGCGAAGGCCAGCTCCACCTCGCCGGTGACCGAGGTGTCGAGGAACTGCTCTCGCTGCTCGGGCGTGCCGAAGCGCTGCAGCAGCAGCGGGAATACGAGGTTGCCGACAACCGAGGCCTCGTTCTGAAGGTCGTTGTGGAGGCCCAGGCCCTTCGCGGCGAGATGATCACGAATCGTCGCCATCTCGTAGTTGCTGCCGTCCTGGCCGCCCAGCTCGGCCGGCAGCGCGAACCGCAGCCAACCGGCGGCGTCGGCGCGGCGGCGCATCTCGCTGAGCAGCTCGGTCCACGCGGGCCGCGGGGTGCCGCCGGCGTCCCAATCGGTCCGCGCGTGCTCGCGGCGGTGATCCCAGTACTGCGGATGCTCGGCCTCGAGCGGCTTGATCTCACGCTCGATGAAGGCGTCGAGGCGCTCCAGGACGGAGGCGATGCGAGGCGACGGCACCGCTACATCATCGAAGATCGGCCGTCCGAGGGTCACGCCCTATTCATCGGGCGTGGGATATCCGATGCCGCGCCGGCGCCGGATATCCCACGCTGGCCGATATGAGCGAGCGCTAGCCGGCCGAGTGGCCCGACGCCTTGATCGCGCGCCACACGCCTCCGAACTGCCTGAAGCCGGCGTACGAAGTGGAGCCGGGTGAGCTGTCACCGGTGTAGGTGTACAGCGGGTGCCCGCCGTAGGTCACCTGCTCCGAGCCGCCGACCTTGATCGAGCCGAGCATCGAGTGATTGACCCCGGAACCGGCCTTCGGCTTACCGTTGGTCTTCACCAGCGGCCACACCTGGGTGCAGCCGCTGCGCGACACGCAACGGTCCTTGCGCCTGCTGTCTGAGCCGAACGTGTACAGCGTGAAGCCCCGAGAGTTGACCAGGATCTTGCCGAGGCTCGTCTGCCGCAATGAGATCTTGGCCGGCCCAGAGGATGCGGTGCGCGCCCGCACCGGCGAAGCCGCTGCCATGGCCAGCGACGCCACGGCGGAGGCTGCCAGCAGGGCGAGGACCGCCGCCAGGACGGCGGAAAAGCGGATACGGGACATGCGTGTGACCTCCTTGGTCTGGGGTTGCCTCACCGCGGCACCGGCCGGCAAGGGGGTGGCGCGGATGCGTGCGCTCTCGGGCCTTAGAGACCGCGCGGACGGTGATTCCTTCCCCGCTCGTCCATCCGACGGCCGAAACGCGCGTAGCATTTGCGCTTGCGTTGCCTCGCCTGGATCCGATGTCGCTTGGTCAGCACCTCGACGCCCTGTACCGGGCCGCATGGGCGCTGTGCGGTTCCCGCGAGGACGCCGAGGATCTCGTCCAGGAGACGTTCAGCCGGGTGCTGGCGCGCCCCCGCAACGTCGGCGAGGGCGGGGAGCGCGCGTACCTCATGCGCGCCCTGCGCAACACGTTCTACTCGCGGCTGCGCACCGCCTCGCGACGTCCGCGCGTCACGGCGACACTCGAGGACGTGACGGCGATCGAGCCGCGCGTCACCACTCAGCCCGACCGCGCGCTCGAGGTCTCAGAGATCTATGCGGCGATCGCCGAGCTGCCGGAGGACTTCCGGCTGGCGATCGTGGCAGTCGACGTCCTCGGACTCAGTTACGGCGAGGCGGCGACCGCGCTGGACGCGCGCGAGGCAACCATCACCACGCGGCTCTACCGAGCTCGCCAGCGAATCGCTCGGGCGTTCAGCGACGATCCTGCCCCGGGGCAGGCGCACCAAGCCGGCGACCCTCCCGGCCCCGCACGGGAAGGATCGGACTCGGATCGGAGTCTGGCTTAAATGGACGACGATATGGAACAGGAGCCGACGTATCCCGAGGCCGAGCTGGCGCAACTGGCCGACGGCTCGCTTTCCTCATCGCGTGAGACGGAGCTGCGCTCCGAGGTCGAGAGCTCCCCGGCGCTGCAGCGCGCGCTCGCCGAGCAGGAGAGCGCGGTGTCGATGCTGCGGGCCGTCGATGCGACAGCGCCCGCGTCGCTACGGCACCAGATCGAGGCCATGACCGCAGCGGCGTCCGGCCGCCGCCGCCGGTTCCGGCTGGATCTGCGCTTCCTGGTCCCCGCCACCGCAGCGCTGGCAGCCGTCGCGGCAGTGGTGGTGGTACTCAGCCTCGGTGCCGGCGCGGGCGGACCGAGCCTGCCTCAGACCGCCCAGCTGGCGCTCGCATCCGCCACCGGACCCCCGCCGGCCCCGGTGAACCGCGTCGAGTTGAATCTCTCCGTCGACGGGATCAAGTTTCCCAACTGGGGCGGCAAATTGGGCTGGCGCGCGCTCGGCCGCCGCGCCGACACAATCGGCGGGCAGCGAATCGCCACCGTCTACTACGGGCAAGCAGGGGGCTACCGCGTCGGCTATTCGATCGTCTCGGGGGCGACGGTGCCGATCACGGGCACGCGTGGCCGAAGCCTGATACGACACGGCGTTCGCTATACGGTCGGCACCGCGGGACCGGTCCGGCTGGTGACCTGGCTGCGGTCGGGGCACACGTGCGTGATCGCCGGCCGGGGCGTCAGCGACCGAGCCCTGCTGGCGCTCGCGGACGCCGCGTAAGCGCCAGCAGGACCTCGAGCCGAGCTGAGAGCTGGGCTGATTCTCAGTTGACGCGGACTGTCTTGAGGCCCGCGTAGTCGATGCCCGTCTGGTGGCCCTTCGAACGCTCCAGCAGCAACGCCCAGCGCTGACCCTGCTTCAGCGTGGCGTGGAGCGTGAACGTGACCGCAGAGGTGCCCGTCCCCACCTGGGTCGTGGCGAGGGACTGGAAGCGGGCGGACGGAGTGTGCTGGACGCCGGGGGTGCTGCTGGCGATCGGCCCGAGGTCGAGTGCGAGGAGCGCCACCGAGGTGGCGCTCTTGGGGGCCGGGATCGACCCGCCATACGTCACGGCGCCGCCGCTGACGTGCACCGAGCCCGGGCTCATGGGATGCCCGAATACCGCCGCCACCGTTACCTGGCTCGAGGAGCTCGTCGTCGACACGACCTTGCCGGGATCCTGGAAGCTGACCTTCACGCCGTAACGGCCCGGGGCAACGTCGTCCAGCAGGGCGAAGTTGCGGTCATCGGCCGCCAGCTTCACGGTCTTGGCGCGCTTGAACGCACCCTGGGTGCCGTGGCGCAGGAACAGGATCACCTTTGCGCTGCCGTGCTGTGAACCGGGCAGAACGGATCCTCTCACGAGCACCCCACCACGCACGCCCTTGACCGAGAGCCGATCGAATCGGGCCTTGACTTTGGACGTGGCAGCTTTGGCCGCGGCGGGTCGGGCGGCGCGGGCGCCTCCGGGAGCGAGGAGCAGCAAGCCGGCGAGGACAGCGACGGCGAGGGCGATGGGCCCGCGCCGGGCGATCGAAATCGGGGCTGGGATGGTGGAGAGAGGGTTCATGGCGCCGAAGATTAGCCCGGCGAATGTTTGCGTCGCTTGACGACTTTGCGATGCTCAGATGATGAGCCATAGCGAACCGGCCTGCACACATCTGGACACCATCGAGGTCACCGAGCTGCCAGCCGCCGTTGACGGCTGCGAGGACTGTCTGCGCGCGGGAGGGGTGTGGCTGCACCTGCGTATCTGCCTGGCCTGCGGGCATGTCGGCTGCTGCGACGACTCGCCCGGACAGCACGCCAGCCGCCACGCCGGCTCCAGCGGCCATCCAATGATCCGCTCGCTGGAGCCCGGAGAGGACTGGAGCTGGTGCTTCGTCGACGAGCTCGCGATGATCATCCCGCAGGTGACCGGCACGACGCGGATTCCCCCGTCGCCGATGCTCTCTTAGGTGGAAGCTCACCGTCCCGCGATCCTCGCCGTCGACGACGAGCCGACGGTGCTGGCCGCCGTATCACGCGATCTGCGCAGTAGATTCGGCGAGTCCTACCGGATCCTCCGCGCGGGCTCGGGGTCCGACGCACTCGAGCTGTTGGCCGAGCTGCGCCGGCGCGGCGATCCCGTGGCGATGCTGATCGCCGACCAGCGGATGCCGGGCATGGAGGGCACCGACTACCTCGTGCAGGCCCAGAAGGTCTATCCCGAGGCCAAGCGCGTGCTGCTCACCGCCTACGCCGATACCGAGGCGGCGATCGCATCGATCAACCAGGTTGGGCTCGACTACTACCTGCGCAAACCCTGGGATCCGCCCGAGGAGGAGCTGTTCCCGATCGTGGCGGATCTGCTCACGGGCTGGGCGTCGGGTGCCGCGCTCCAGGACGGTGGAGTCCGGGTGATCGGCCATCGCTTCTCCAAGGAAACCCACGACCTGCGTGACTTCCTGGCTCGTAACCGCGTGCCCGGACGCTGGCTCGACGTGGAGCGTGACGGCGAGGCGCGTGAGCTGCTGAAGGTCGCCGGGGTCCCGGACGATCGCCTGCCGGTGGCCCTGCTGGAGGACGGGTCGGTGCTCGAGCGCCCTACCGTGCTCGAGCTGGCGGAACGACTCGGTGTGGCCGGCCGCCCCACCGCCGAGCACTACGACCTGGTGATCGTGGGCGGCGGACCGGCCGGGCTCGGAGCCGCCGTGTACGGCGCCTCGGAGGGGCTGCGCACGATCATGGTCGAGCGCGAGGCGCCGGGGGGACAGGCCGGACAGTCGAGCCGGATCGAGAACTACCTCGGCTTTCCCACCGGGCTGACGGGCTCGGACCTGACCCGGCGGGCGACCGATCAGGCCCGCCGCCTCGGCGCCGAGCTGTTGACGATCTCGGACGCCGTCGCGCTGCGCGCCGAAGGGGCCGGGCGGATCGTCGAGCTGACCGGAGGCATCCAGTTGAGCGCCAACTGCGTGCTGGTCGCGTCGGGCGTCTCGTATCGAAGGATGGACGTGCCCGGAATGGCCGAGCTGACCGGCGCCGGCGTCTACTACGGCGCGGCAATCACCGAGGCGCGGGCGTGCGCCAAGCAACGGGTGGTGGTGATCGGGGGCGCCAACTCGGCCGGTCAGGCCGCCGTCTACTTCAGCGGTTACGCCGCACACGTGTCGATGCTGGTGCGCGGCGACTCGCTGGGCAAGTCGATGTCGCACTATCTGATCGAGCAGATCGGCGCCCTGAAGAACGTCGAAGTCCTGACCCATACCGAGGCGATCGCGGCCGAGGGCGAGGACGGGCATCTGGCCCGGCTGCGCGTGCGCGGTCCGGATGGCGAGCGGTGGCTCGACGCCGACGCATGCTTCATCTTCATCGGAGCGCTGCCCCGCACCGACTGGCTCGACGGTGTAGTGGCCCGCGACGATCGCGGCTTCATTCTCGCCGGCCCTGAGACGCGTGAGCACGGCTGGCCGCTGGCACGCGAGCCCTACCCACTGGAGACCAGCGTTCCCGGCGTGTTCGTCGCCGGCGACGTCCGGGCCCGCTCGATCAAGCGCGTTGCCAGCGCTGTCGGCGAGGGCTCGATGGCCGTCTCGCTGATCCACGAGTACCTCGCCGTCGCATGACCCACCCGACGGGCGCCGAGCTGCGCGATCTCGACCTGTTCGGTGAGCTGACCGACGAGCAGCTCAAGCCGTGGGCGGCGGCGGCGGAGCTGCAGGAGCTTCCCGCCGGCACCGTGTTCGCCGAGCAGGGTGCGCCCTCCCCCGGGGTGACGCTGCTGCTGGAAGGTACGGCCGAGGCGCTGGTGTTCGACGGCACGGTGCCGGAACCGGTCGGCGATCACGTCGCGCCCACGTGGATCGGCGCCACGGCGGCGCTCACCGGAGGACCGCTCGGCGTCTCGATGCGCGCCAGCACCGATGTGCGCCTGGCCAACATCGCGGCCGACGACTTCGTCGAGCTGGCGATCGAATACCGCTGCGTGTTTCGCCGCGTGATGGCCAAGGTCAGGCCGGTGATGGAACGGCTGACGTCGCTGGAGCAGAACCGTGAGCGGCTCACCTCACTCGGCACGATGGCGGCCGGGCTGGCCCACGAGCTCAACAATCCGGCCTCGGCGGCCAAACGCACGTCAGACGACCTCGCCGCGGCGCTGGAGGTGCTGAGCTCGACGATCGGCTTGTTCGTCGAGTCCGGCCTGGAGCGCGAGGAGGCTGAGCAGCTGGTCGCGCTCCAACGCGAGGCGCTCGCGGCCGGCTCCGGACGCCCGCAGCTCGGGCCGCTTGATGCCGCCGACGCCGAGGACGAGCTGTCGGATGCGCTCGCGGACGCCGGGGTCACCGAGGGCTTCCGGATAACCGAGCCACTGGCCAGCGCTGGCGTTGACCGGTCCTTCGTCGAGCGGGTCAGCACTCTGGCCGGTCCCGCCACCGATGCCACGATGAAATGGATCGCCGCCTCGCTGTCGGCGCGGGAGCTGTCAGGCGAGCTGGCGGAGTCGACCGGACGCATGCACGAGCTGGTCACGGCGATCAAGGCCTACACGTACATGGACCGTGGCGGTCTGGTCGAGGTCGACCTGCGAGAGGGCCTCGACACGACGCTGACGCTGCTCAAGCACAAGCTCAAGCCGAAGCAGATCCAGATCGTCCGCGACTACGACGACGCGCTCCCGCGACTGATGGTCCGTGGCGCAGCGCTCAACCAGGTTTGGACCAACCTGCTTGACAACGCGATCGACGCGCTCGGCGCGGACGGGACGATCACCATCACCACGCGCCTGGACGGGGGGTGCGCCGAGGTCGATATCGCCGACAACGGTCCCGGCATCCCGGCGGAGGTCCGCGACCGGGTGTTCGACCCGTTCTTCACCACCAAGGACGTCGGGCAGGGCACCGGGTTGGGGCTCGACACCGCCCGGCGGATCCTGGTCGAACGCCACGGCGGCAGCCTGACGCTGGAGTCAGCTCCGGGCCGCACGGTGTTCCGCGCCCGGCTCCCGATCACGGCGGCCAAGGACTGAGCGTTGGCCACGCCCGCGGTCTCGGAGCGCATCAAGCGGCTGGCCCTGATCAGCGCGATCCTGGCCTCGACGATCGCCGCGGTCGACTCCTCGGCCGTGAATGTGGCCCTGCCGGCGATCGGTCGCGATCTCGGCGGCGGCTTTGCCGCCCAGCAGTGGATATCCAACGCCTACCTGCTGACGCTAAGCGCGCTGATCCTGCTCGCGGGGTCGCTGACCGACCGCCTCGGTGAGCGGCGGGTGTTCGTCGCCGGCGTCGCCGGGTTCGGGATCGGCTCGGGGCTGTGCGCGGCCGCGCCGACGATCGGCGTGCTGATCGTGGCACGAGCGCTGCAGGGTGTCTCCGGCGCGCTGCTGACGCCGGCCGCGCTGGCGATCATCGTCTCGGTGTTCCCCAAGCCGGAGCGGGGCGGGGCGATCGGCCAGTGGACAGCGTGGGGTGGCATCGGGATCCTCGCCGGGCCGCTGCTCGGAGGTCAGATCGTCGACTCCGCATCGTGGCGCTGGATCTTCTTGATCAATGTGCCGCTGGTGCTGATCGCGCTGGCGCTGGCGCGGGTCGCGGTCCCCGGCCGAGCCCAGACCACCGAGACGTCGGACCGCACTCGGGGCGGCATCGACTGGACGGGCGCGGCGCTGGCCGCCACCGGGCTGACCGGCATCTCTTTCGGGCTGATCGAGCAACCGGTCCTGGGCTGGTCAGACCCAGGGGTGTGGGGGGCACTCCTCCTCGGGGTGTCGACGCTGGCCGGCTTCGTCCTCTACGAGGGACACACCAGCTCCCCGATGCTGCCGCTGAGTCTGTTCGCGCGGCGCAACTTCTCGGTCGCCAACGCGCAGACGTTCGCCATCTACGGCGGCATCGGGTTGCTGGGCTTCTTCGTCACGATCTATCTGCAGCAGGTGGCGGGCTACAGCGCGCTGAAGTCGGGCGTCACCGGGCTGGTCCCGACGGGAGTGATGTTCGCGCTGTCGGCGCGCATGGGCCGGATGGCCGACCGTTACGGCGCGCGGCCGTTCTTGACCGTTGGACCGTTGCTGGTGGCGGCCGGGTTCGGCCTGATGCAGCGCTACGGGACCACGGTGTCGCTGCTGGGCGATGTGCTACCGGCGCTGCTGGTGTTCTCGCTCGGGCTGGCCCTGACGGTGGCGCCGCTGACCGCGACCGTGCTCGCCGACGCCAGCGAGGCCGACGCCGGAATCGCCTCCGCGGTGAACAACGCGATCGCGCGGACCGCCGGCCTGATGGCGGTGGCCGCCGTGGGCGCGGTGGTGTCGGCCTATTACGGGACGGTGCTCGACCAGCGCCTGGACCACCGGTTGCCGGCCGCGAGCCAGGCGGCGGTGCGAGAGGCCAAGCGCCGCACGTTCGGGACGATCAACG
This sequence comes from uncultured Solirubrobacterales bacterium, assembly GCA_963792735.1. Classification (GTDB taxonomy): domain Bacteria; phylum Actinomycetota; class Thermoleophilia; order Solirubrobacterales; family Solirubrobacteraceae; genus Palsa-465. The sequence continues at coordinate 410,099 of CAWBXK010000005.1, forward strand.
CCGCCTCCGTCCCGGCGGCCGATCGCGCGTTGGCCAAGCACGCCGCGGCGACCGCCTCCGAGGACGCTTTCCACCTGGCGGTGGGCATCGGCGCGGGGCTGCTGGTGATCGCCGGGATCGGCGGCGGCCTCGGCCTGCGAACCCAGCGGCGAACCGTGATCGCGGCCGGGGGCTGTGCCGGCGGTCAGCTCTCGGGCGCTCCACTGGCGGTGCTCGACGCCGATCCGGATGCCGCCCGGACGAGCGAAGCGCTCAGCCTGTAGGGCACGACCCATGAGGGATGCGCATCAGTCACAGCCCGAAGCGCGCACGCTCGGCCGACGGCACGAGCTCGAGGTATTCGCCCGGGTGGCGCTCGATGTAGCTCCTGACATACGGGCAGAAGGGCAGCACGGATAGGTCACGCGCGCCGGCGTCGTCGAGCGCGAACGCCGTCAGCTGCGCGCCGAGGCCCCGCCCGTGCATGGCGGGATCGATCTCCGCGTGCAACATCGAGATCCGACCGGACTCGAGCCGGTAGGTGAGAAACCCAGCCCGCGAGCCGTCGACGTCGATGACGTACCGAGCAGCGTCCGGGTCGTCGGCGACCACGACTTCCGAATCCACGGCCCGGATGGTAGGGCAGCGCAAGCTCTGACCCGCCGACATAGTATGCCCGTCGTGAACGGTCGCCAGTACCTCGCTCGGTTCGGCTCGCGAGCGGCTTCGTGGTGTCTGCTCGCACTGCTGTTGACCGCGACCTGGACCGCCACGACGGCTTCGGCGGCGAGTCGTTGGCAGAACTTGACCCGCTCGAGTCCCGTCACACGCGGGTCGGGCTATCTCGCGCTCGGCGATTCGGTCACCTTCGGCTATCAGGAGCCCACCGTGATCCCGGCCCCGAATTACCGGCGCGCCGCCGCATTCCGGGGTTACCCCGAGCAGATCGGTGCCGCGCTGCACCTCAGGGTCACCAATCTCGCCTGCCCGGGTGAGACGTCGGCCAGCCTGATCAACTCCTCCGCCCCCTCGCTCGCGTGCGAGAACGCGTACCGCAAGTTTTTCCCCCTGCACGTCCGCTACAGGGGCTCCCAGCTCGCCTACGCCGTGTCGTTCCTGCGCCAGCACCCCGCGGTCCGGCTCGTATCGCTGATGATCGGGGCCAACGATGCGTTCCTGTGCCAGCGCGCGACCGCTGACTCGTGCGCGAGCCCAGCCGAGAGGCACGCCGTGCTGGTCAAGCTCGGCCAGGACGTCAAGCGGATCCTGTCGGAGATTCGCGGTCGCGCCGGCTACAGCGGACAGCTCGCGATCGTCAACTACTACTCGCTGGACTACTCCAACCCGGCGATCAACGCCCAGTCGATCACGCTCAACCGCGTCATGGACCGCGCGGCCCGACCGTTCCACGTGGTGATCGCCAACGGCTACGGCGAGCTCCGGGCCGCTTCGGTTCGCTTCGGTCAGCAGCCGTGTCTGGCCGGACTGATCACCCAGCTCGCCGGTCAGGCCGGCAGCTGCGGCATTCACCCCAGCTACGCCGGCCAGGCGTTACTGGCGCAGTCGCTGGAAAAGGTCATCCGGTTCTGAGCGCCGGCGCGCGGAGCCTGCGTCTACGCGGCCCCGTACTCGGTCCCGAGCTCGGTCAGGCCCGCGTCGAGCACGAGGATCAGCTGCTCGTAGCTCTGTGGCAGCGACACCGGCATTCGAAAGCCCCCCTCCTGCTCGAGCGAGACAAAGCCATGCAGCGCCGACCGCACGATTCGCACGGCGTGGATGGCACTCTCCCCGGCCAGCGAATACCCGGCCAGCGCTGCGACAATGACCTCGACCAGGTCGCGCGCCGCCGCGGCGGTTTCACTGGTGAGCTCGTCGGGGGCGCGCTGCATCGCCGCGTACACGCCCGGATGCGCCAGCGCGTAGCGGCGGTAGGTCTCGGCCACCGCCCGCAGCGCATCGACCCTGGCGCGTCCGGCGGCGGCGGCGACGACCGCCGCCGCGAGCTCCCGTGCGCCGCGCGCGCCGAGACGGCGGCGCAGATCCTCCAGGCCGGCCACGTGCACGTACAGCGACGGGGAGCGCACCCCCAGCCGCGCAGCGAGCCGCGCCAGCGTCACCGCCGCCAGGCCGTGCTCGTCGGCGAGCTCCGCGGCGGCGGCGACCACCGCCTCGGTATCCAGCCCGGCTCGCGGCATCAGCCGCTGGCACGCGCGATCGCCGCCTCCATCGCCTGGCCCGGCGATGGCACCGCGGGGCCATGCCCGAGGACGAGCAGAGTCGGGTCAAGCGCTCGGAGCACCCGCGCTGACTGCAGGTCCTCGGCCTTGTCGAAGGTCGCCATCGCCGCCAGCGGAAACCGGAGATAGAAGTGATTGGACACCTCCAGCTGGCCGATCGAGGTGAACACATCACCGGCGATCAGCGTCCGGTCCCGCGTGTCGAGGAACGCGATATGACCGGGCGAGTGGCCCGGGCTCGGGATCACCTCGAGGCTGCCAACCCGGTCGCCGGACTGCAGGCGGACGTCGGGCACCGTCTCGAGCTTCGGCCAGCTGCCGGTCAGCTTGCCCTCCACCACCTTCTCGCCGGCATGGATCCGCGCGTCGATCTCGCCCATCGACACCGACACGCCGCTGCCGAGCGACCGCTTGAGCTCGTCAAGCGAGCCGACGTGGTCGCCGTGGCCGTGGGTCAGCGCCACGCGGCGGATCGGCGCGCCGGCCTGCTGCGCCGCGGCGAGGATCGCCGCGCCGCTTCGCGCAACGCAGGTGTCGACCAGCGTGAAGCCGTCGTCCTCGCGGACGAGATAGGCGTTGACGAAACGCAACCGATTGAGCTGGATCAGGGTATCGGTGAGGGGCGTGGTCTTCATCTGACTCCTGTCGGGTTCGAGACTGACTACTGTTATTAGGAGATTACCTAATATGCTTAGGAATGTCAAAGAGTCCCGTGGTGGTCGGTAGGCGTTGATGCGGATCCCCTCGCTCCCCCGGCTGCCGGGGATTCCCGATCCATTGCGCCGGATCCGCGTGCCTCGGGAGCTCGAGGCGGTGACCACGATCGGCTCCGAGGAGGACCCGGGCGAGCTCGGGATGGACGGCGTGCAGCGCATCTGGCACGACGCGGTCGACCTCTACCGCAGTGGGGTGCACCCGGCGCTGCAGGTGTGCGTTCGGCGCAACGGCGCCGTGGTGCTCGATCGCGCCATCGGGCACGCGCGCGGCAACGGCCCGCAAGACGCGCCCGATGTCGTCAAGGTGCCCGCCACCCCCGAGACGCCGTTCCTCATCTACTCCGCCTCCAAGGCGGTCACCGCGATGCTCGTGCACAAGCTCCACGAGCGCGGAGAGCTCGACATCTTCCAGCCGGTCGCGGCCTATATCCCGGAGTTCGCCCGGCACGGCAAGGGCGAGATCACGGTGGCCCACGTGCTCGCGCACCGTGCCGGGGTACCGAGCCTGCCGCGAGAGGCGGTCGATCTCGATCGCGCCGCCGACCGCGAGTTCATGGTGCAGGCGCTCTGCGACGCCAAGCCCTTCGCACGGCCGGGCCGTTTCCTGGCCTACCACGCGGTCTCCGGTGGCTACATCCTCGGCGAAGTCGTCCACCGGGTCACCGGCCGTGACATCGGCGCCGTGCTGGCCGATCAATTCCTGCATCCGCTGGGATTTCGCTGGACTGGTTACGGGGTGGCACGCGAGGACCTCGGGACGGTGGCGACCAACTACGTGACCGGCCCACCGACGGCGCCGCCGCTCTCGCAACTGCTCACCCGAGCTCTGGGACTGCCTCCCGATGAGCTGGTGGCGGCCACCAACGACGAGCGCTTCCTGACCGCGATCGTCCCATCCGCGAACGTGGTGACGACCGCGCGCGAGCTCTCGCGCTTCTTTGAGATCTTCCGTCGCGGCGGAGAGATCGACGGCGTGCGGGTGATCGAGCCCGAGACGATCCTGCGCGCGCTGAGCGAGCAATCGCATCTCGAGGTCGACCTCTCGCTGGGCTTCCCCACTCGCTTCTCCTACGGCCTGATGCTGGGCGCCCGCGTGGTCAGCCTGTACGGCCGCGACACCCAGCATGCGTTCGGGCATCTCGGCTACACCAACATGCTCGCGTGGGCCGACCCGCAGCGAGCGCTGAGCTGCGCCGTGCTGACCAGTGGAAAGCCGATCCTGTACCCCGAGGTGGGACGGTTCTACTGGCTCATGCAGCGGATCACGTCGCAGTCGCCCAAGATCCCGGGATCCGAGATGAACGTCTGGGACCCCCGAGCCGGCCGTCCCTGACCGGCGGGGGCCTGGCCACGGCAGGAGCGCGGCCGCGCAGCGCGAATGACCGGGCACCTGCATCCGCCCCGATCGATCGAAGGCTAAAAGCCAAGTGCCGTTGCTCTCCTCCCCCGTCCGCCGTCGCCGGACCCCGCCGATCGTGGTGATCGTGGTGATCCTGCTCGCCGTGGCCGTCGCGGTGTTCCTGATCACCCGCGCCGCGTGAACCCCGCCGGCGATCGCCAAGAGCGCAGCCGGGTCGTGCTGATCACCGGCTGCTCTTCGCCCCAGGGGATCGGCTTCGCCACCGCCCGGGCCCTGGCCGGCGGCGGGCATTCCGTGCACGCCACCGTTCGCGACCACGCGCACGACGCCGAGTTGCTCGAGGGGCGAGACGGCAAGCTCACGGTTCACGACCTCGATGTGCGTGATCAGGCCGCCGTGGCCTCGGTCATCGACGCGATCGTCGCCGCAGACGGGCGCCTGGACGTCCTGATCAACAACGCCGGCTACGGGCTGATCGGCGGCGTCGAGCAGGTCGACCTCGATCGCGTGCGGGCCAGCTTCGAGACGAACTTCTTCGGCGCGATGGGACTGGTGCAGGCCGTGCTGCCGGTGATGCGTCGCCAACACCAGGGGCACATCGTCAACGTATCGACGATCTTCGCCGCCGGGCTGTGCCTGCCTTCGCTGGGCTACTACATCGCCTCCAAGGCGGCTCTGGAGTCGGTGGCCCAGGCCCTCGCCGTGGAGCTCGCCCCATGGCGGATCCAGGTGACGAACTTCCAGCCCGGACCGGTGATGACCGACCTCTCCCGCGAGTGGGGCGACCGGCTCAAGGATCGCGATCCGCGGCCCCGGCTCAGCGACGAGCTCTACGACTGGGTGCTGGGCGGCCACGGGCCTGAGCCGCAACCGGCCGCCGAGGTCGCGGCCGCACTGGCCCGCCTGGTCGTCACGCCGGCACCGGAGCTCGCCGCGCAGAGTGGGCCGGCGGCGCGCGCCTATGTCGCCGCGGCGCTCCGCGATCCCACCCGCATGCGCGAGCTCGCGCCGCTGCTGGCGTCGTTTCAGCGCACCTGGGCCTCGGAGCCCGGCGCCACCGAACCGGTGTAGTCGCCTCAGGCGAGGGCGGGTCATCCGGCGGGTTCCGGGTCGGACAGGGCGGGTAGACGTGGTGGCATGCACTCGCACCGGGCTCCAGCGCCGGCTTTCGCGCCCAGGCGGGTCTCGGCGGGCGCGCCCCCCGGCGCCGGCCGGCGATGAGCCGCGACAAGCGAGTCGTGGTAGTCGGGGCCGGGTCCAACGGCCTGGTGTGCGCGATCAACCTGGCCCGGGCCGGGCTCGACGTCACCCTGCTCGAGCACTCCCCGCGTCCCGGCGGAGCGTCGTCAAGCGTCGAGGCGACCCTGCCCGGGTTCATCCATGATCACTGCGCGGGCTTCAACCCGATGACGGTCGCCTCGCCGGCGATGCGCGAGCTGGAGCTGGAGTCCGAAGGCGTGCGCTGGGTGTCCCCCGACGCGATCATGGCCCACCCGTTCGAGGATGGCAGCGCGATCGCCCTCCACCACGATCTGGACGCCACCGTCGCCTCGCTGGACGCGACCCACCGTGGCGCCGGAGCGGCGTGGCGCGAGCTGATCGACCAGTACCGCCCCCTGGCCCAGCATCTCGTCGAGTCGATTCTCTCGCCGCTGCCCCCGGTGCGCCCGCCCCTGGCGCTCGTGACGGCTCTGCGCCGTGACGCCCTGCTCCTGGCGCGGCGCATGGCCGGCTCGATCGAGGCGTTCGGCCTCGACGTGTTCGAGGGTGCGCTTCGTCCCACCGCATGGATGGCGGGCTCGGCGCAGCACTCCGGACTGCCGCCGACCACCGCGGGCGGCGGGGCGTTCGGGTTCCTGTTGCAGCTGCTCGCCCACTCGCACGGTTGGCCATTCCCGGCCGGCGGTCAGGGCGAGATCGCCGCTGCGCTGCTGAAGATCGCGTCCCGGGAGGGTGTCGTCGTGCGTTGCGAGGCCCATGTCGAGCGGGTGCTGGTGCACGGCGGGCGCGTGGCCGGAGTCGAGTTGCGGGGCGGCGAGCAGCTTCCCGCCCGCGACGTGGTGACGACGATCAGCGCGCGGCCCCTGGCGGCGCTGCTCCCGGAGGCTGCGTTGCCCCACCGGCTGCTGCGGCGACTGCGAATCTGGCGCTACGGGACGGCGGCGTTCAAGCTCGACTACGCGCTGAGCGCGGTAGTGCCCTGGACGGCGCCCGAGGCGCGCGAGGCATCGGTCGTGCACGTGGGCGGCGAACTGCGTGAGCTCGCCGCCGCGGCCGAAGCCGGCGGCCGCGGCGAGGTGCCCGAGCGGCCAGCCCTGGTCATCGGCCAGCACACCCTCTATGACCACTCGCGCGCGCCTGAGAACCGCCACACCCTGTACTGCTACGCGCACGTTCCCGCCGGTTACGACTGCTCCGACGATGATGTGGCCGGGCGCGTGGAGGCGCAGCTGGAGCGGTTCGCCCCGGGCTTCTCAGAAACGGTCCTGGCCCGGGCGATCCGCAATCCTCAACAGACCGAGGCCGAGAACCCGAGCCTGGTCGGCGGGGACCTGGGCGGTGGCTCCTATGAGCTGGACCAGCAGCTCCTCTTCCGACCCGCCCCGGAGCTGTGCCGTCACCGCACGCCGCTGCGTGGGCTCTACGTCGCGGGAGCCTCGGTTCACCCCGGCGGCTCGGTGCAGGGGATGGGCGGCCGCTCGGCCGCCCGTGCGCTGCTGGCCGACCGTCGTCTGCGCCCGTGGCGCGCCTAGCAGTCAGGGCTTGACGACGCCGGTCTCGGCGATCCGCTTCAGCCGGCGCAGGGACTCCACGTTGCGCATGTGCACGAGCCGGTCGGTCAGGGGGTTGATGGCCAGGTGCGAGAGCGGGTCCCCCGCCGTCTCGCGCATCGTCACGTAGGTGCCGCCGTCCCGCGGCTCCAGCCGCAGCGTCACCAGCGCCGTGCCCACCGGACGGGCGCGCGCGTGCAGAACGATCCTGCGCGGAGGCTCGACGTCCACCACCTCGGTGTGGTCGTTGACCTTCAACGGCCCGACCCCGACGCGATGGTGGAAGCGTGAGCCGACCGCGGGCCAGTTCGGGTCGGCATCCCGGATCGCGTCGGAGCCGACCACCCAGTCGGCATAGCTCTTGGGGTCCGCGAGGACGGCGAACACCCGCTCGGGAGGAGCATCGATCTGGTTGTGCGTGGTGGCCATGGCCCACTCCTACCCGCCGACCGGACCGCGCGAACCCCGATCGGGACGGATCGACCGGCCGGCGCCGGGCGATCGCCGGGCGAGGAGCCCCGGAGGCCCGGCCCCGCTTGGCGAACATCTAGAGCATCGCGCGGCACAGCGCGGCGCTTCCCACTACGCTTGTGGCCGAATGCGCACGCGCTTGATCGCATCGCTTCTCGTCGCGCTGCTGGCCGCAGCGGCGATTTCCGCCTGCGGCGGCAGCTCGTCGTCGTCGGGCAACGGCGTCGCCTCGAAGTCTGCGAACGACATCCTGTCGGCCTCCACGAAGGCGATCAACGGCGTCAACTCGGTTCACGTCTCCGGCTCGCTGCTGAGCAGTGGCTCACCGATCTCGCTTGACCTCAACCTCGTCTCCGGCAAGGGCGCGCGGGGCTCGATGTCAGAGGGCGGTCTGAGCTTTCAGCTCCTGGACGTAGGTGGCTTTGTCTACATCAACGGGAGTCCCACTTTCTGGCGCCACTTCGGAGGTAGCGCCGCGGCGCAGCTGTTCAACGGCAAGTGGCTCAAGGCGCCGGCCAGCAACTCGAATTTCGCCTCCTTTGCCGCTCTGACCAATCTCCATCAGCTGCTCGGCGCGGTGCTGGCCAATCACGGCACGCTGTCCAAGGGCGCGACCAGCACGGTGAACGGGCAGAAGGTCGTGGCGCTCAAGGACACGAAGATGGGCGGCACGCTCTACGTCGCCACAACCGGCAAGCCTTACCCGATCGAGATCAGCAAGGCCGGGTCGTCGGGCGGCAAGATGGACTTCGATCGCATCAACCAGGCGGTCGTGCTGACGCCACCGCCGAACGCGATCGACATCTCCCAGCTGCATTCCAAGTAACCGCTGCGCTAGCGGCGGTGTCGCAGCCAGATGGTGACGAGCTGAAGCACCGCGCTGAGCGCCATCACCGTGACCACGAGCCAGTTGCTGGCGACCGCGGCGACGATCCCGATCCCCACGCTGACTGCGAACAGGATCAGGGCCCGACGCTCGAAGGCGCCGCGGCTGGGTTCACGCTTGCCAGTGGTCATAGCTGCAGGGGCGTGCCGGCGCCCGGCACCAACGGCCAGCATAACGACCGGCGCAACTACAATCCGCCCGCCATGGGGTCAGGCTTGTACGACCGGATCGGCCGCGGTTATGGGCAGGTGCGCCGCGCCGATCCCCGGATCGCGGTCGCGTTGAATGCAGCGCTCGGCACCGCACGCAGCGTGGTCAACGTCGGCGCGGGCACCGGCTCCTACGAGCCGGCCGATCGACGCGTGCTCGCGGTCGAGCCGGCCGCCGGTATGCGCGCTCAGCGCCCCGCGGGGTCCGCGCCGTGCGTGGCCGGAGCGGCCGAGTCATTGCCGCTGCCCGACGCGAGCGTCGATGTGGCGATGGCCGTCTACACCGATTTTCACTGGGGTGACCGGGGCCGCGGCATCGCCGAGATGCTGCGGGTCAGCCGCCGCGCTGTCGTGCTGCTGACGGTGGACCGGCATGCCGCCGACCGCTACTGGCTCACCCGTGACTATCTGCCCGAAGCCAACGACCTGTTCGCGCCGCTCAGTACGGTCACCGATCTGCTCCCGACCTCCCCGCAGATCACCCCCGTGCCGATCCCCCATGACTGCCAGGATGGTTTCGTGCACGCGTTCTGGAAGCGTCCGCACGAGCTCCTCGATCCCGAGCTGACAACGACCATGGCGGTGTTCGCGCGGCTGGGGCCCGGCTCGGCGCAAGCGGGACTGGAGCGACTGCATGCCGACCTGGACAGCGGCGCGTGGGAACGGCGCAATGCCGGCCTCGCCGCGCTGGAGTCGCTCGACCTCGGCCACCGGCTGATCGTGTGGCGGCGGGCCGGCCGATGAAACAGCTGGTGATCTTCGACTGCGACGGGGTGCTGGTGGACAGCGAACCGATAGCGGTGCGGATCGACCTCGAGATTCTGCACGACGTGGGCCTGCCCCTATCAGAGGCGGAGGTGATCGAGCGGTTCGTGGGCCGCTCGCCGCGGGTGATGCGGGAGGCGATCCAAACCCACCTCGGTCATCCCGTGCCCGGAAGCTGGCAGGAACGCTACGAGCATCTCTACTGGGACGCGTTCGAGGCCGAGCTGACCGCAGTCGAAGGGGTCCGGGAGGCCCTGGAGCAGATCTCTCTACCGAGCTGTGTCGCGTCGAGCAGCGAGCCGGACAGCCTGCGCCACAAGCTTGAGCTGACCGACCTCTACGAGCGTTTTCAGGGCCGCATCTTCAGCGCCAGCGAGGTGGCGAACGGCAAGCCGGCGCCCGATCTGTTCCTGTATGCCGCCGCGCGGATGGGCGTGGCGCCACCAGCCTGCGTGGTCGTCGAGGACAGCCGCTACGGGGTAGAGGCGGCGCGGGCGGCCGGAATGGATGTGCTCGGCTACGCCGGCGGCCTGACTCCGGCGTCGGTCCTGGCCGGACCGCGCACCGTCGTGTTCGACGACATGCGGGAGCTCCCCGGACTGATCTGAGACTGGTCGAGGCGCAAGCCGCTCAGTCTTCGAACGTGAAGCGATCGATCAGCTGCGTGAGCTCCAACAGCCGCCGGACCTGCTGGGGCGCGTGGGCGAGGGCCAACTGATGGCCGCCGGCATCGGCGGCGTCCTGAGCGCGGACCAGCACGCCAACCCCGGTGCAGTCCATGAACGCGAGCTCGCCGAGGTCGATGAGGATGCGGCCGGGGCTCGTGGCCGTGGCGTCGCGTAGCGCTTGCTCCAGCTGTGGCGCCGACGCGAGGTCCAACTCGCCCTCCAGGTCCAGACGCGGTCCCAGCGCATCAGTGTGTCGCCGTAGGCCGAAGCTGCCCACGACCCCGCTCGGGGTGACCTTCAGCGCTCCCACGGCGTTCTCATCCATTCACCGCAGCCTTGGGCGGTCCGACCAGCGCTGTGTGCAGCTTGGACAGCGCGAGGCGCTGCCTCCCCTTGACCGTTCCCAGCGGAAGCTTCACCCTCACGGCGATCTCGGCCTGGGTCAAGCCGCCGAAGAACGCCAGCTCGATCACCTGGCGCTGCTCCCGGGGCAGGCTGTACAGCAGCTGGCGAGCGCGGCGGCGCTCCTCCTGGTCGACGACGTCGTCCTCGGTTCGCTCGTGAGCCTCGATGCGTGTGAGCAGTGCGTCATCGATCTCGACGTTGCGGTCATGCCGGGCTTCACGGCGCAGCCAGTCGATGCTCCGGTTGCGCACCATCGAAAGCAGCCACGTATTGACGGCGCCCCGGCGGCGGTCATAGTTGTGAGCGGTGCGCCAGAGGCTGAGGAATGCGTCCTGGGTGGCCTCTTCGGCGGCTCGACGGCGTCCGGTGATGCGCATCGCCAGACCGAATGCCTGCGAGCTGTAACGCTCGTAGATCCGCTCGAACGCCCGCACATCACCGCCGGCCGCGCGGTGCATGAGCTCGCCGTCGCTGGGGGTCGATGCCTGAGCCGTGGTCACAGGACCATCGTACAGCTTCTGTAGAGCTTTTGTCTAGCTGTCGTCTAGATCAAGTACGCTTAGGCGTAATGGCCGAAGCTGGACGTCTTCGCATTGGAGCGCTGAGCCGACGGGTCGGCGAGAGCCCCGAGCTCCTCCGGGCCTGGGAGACGCGCTACGGACTTGTCTCGCCGGAGCGGACTGCGGGCGGGCTGCGGCTCTACTCCGCGCACGACGAACGGCGCATCCGAGTCATGCGCCACCACATCGACGCCGGGTTGTCGGCCGCCGAGGCAGCGCGTCTGGCCAAGCGCGCCGCGGTTTCGGTGGCCGAATCGGCCGCGGCGACCGTGGCCGACATCGACGCCGCGCTCGAGCAGAGCTTCGCCGCCCTCGACGAGCCCGCGGCGCAGGCCGCCCTCGATCGACTGCTGCTCACCTTCGGCGTCGAACAGGCCCTGGCCGAGGTGATCCTGCCGTTCCTGCACCGGCTCGGCGTGCGGTGGGCGACGGCGCAGGCCACCGTCGCGCAGGAGCACTTCGCCAGCAACATCATCGGGGGGCGCCTGCGCGGGCTCGCCCGCGGGTGGGGAGATGGCGTCGGACCGTCCGCGCTTCTGGCCTGCCCGCCGGGCGAGCTGCACGAGCTCGGGCTGCTGTCGTTCGGCCTGGCCCTGCGTGAGCGAGGCTGGCGGATCACCTACCTCGGCGCGGACACCCCGCTGGATGCGATCGTCTCCGCCCTGGACGAGGTTGCCCCGGAGATCGTGGTGATTGCGGCGGTGGCCGCCGAGCGCTTTTTCGACAGCGCCGCGGAGCTCACGGCGCTCGCGGCCCGGGTACGGGTTGGGGTGGCCGGCGCCGGCGCGTCCGCGGCTCTGGCCGACCGGCTGGGCGCGGAGCTGCTCATCGGAGAGGTGGTGGAGGTGGCGGCGATGCTCACGCCGTAGAGCAGGCCTGCAGCCACGCCGTGGCGGGCCTCACACGCGGAGCAACCCGGCCGCCGCGAGCTCCCGGCGGAGCTGCCCGGCCGACTGGTAATGAACCGTCGGCATACCCAGGCTGCCCGCGGCGGCCACGTTGCGGGCCGAGTCGTCGATCATCAGGGTCGTGGCCGGATCGAGGCCGAAGCGGTCGAGTAGCCGCCGGAAGATCTCCAGGTCCGGCTTGGCTATCCCCTCGAGCGCCGAGACCACGGTCCCGTCGAACCAGCGCAGGAACTCAAACCGCTCGCGCCGGAGCGGATACGTCTCGGCTTCCATGTTGGTCAGTCCGTAACACGGCACGCCGGCATCCCTGAGCTCGCGCAGGATCTCCACGGTGTCTGGGATCGGGCCGGCGATCATCTCCTCACTGCGGCGGCCCCAGGCCCCGATCAGATCGGCGTACTCGGGATGCCTCGCGGCCAGGTCCGCGCTGGACCGCTGCACGGGCACGCCGCGATCGTGGGCGTCGTGCCACTGCAGCGTGCAGATCTTCCCCAGGAAGCGCTCCATCTCGGCGTCGTCGTCGAACAGCTTGCGGTAGAGATGCCGCGGGTTCCAGTCGAGCAGCACGCCCCCGAAGTCGAAGACCACGGCGTGGATCGGTTCAGGGGGGCTTGCGTCCTGCATCGCGCTTAAGCGTCGCCGATATGGCGCTCGGACCGCCTGCCGGTCGGCGCCAACTCCGGTCAGGCGCTGGCGCCATGGCGGAGCAGGGCCTCCAGCTCGTCGAGCGCCTGTTCGTTTTCCACGAACCGGACCGCCGTCATCCCGACGGCGCGGGCGCCGGTGACGCACGCCTCGGTGTCGTCGAGAAGCACCGCCTCGGCGGGGCGGACGCCGAGACGGTCGCACACGATCAGATAGATCCGAGCATCGGGCTTGATCATCCCTTCCTCGTGGGAATACACCACCACGTCGCAGAGATCCTCGAAGCCGTACATGGCCTGCTCACGCTCGCGCGCGCCGACGAAGCTGTTGCTCAAGATGCCCGTCCGGTAGCGGGGCCTGAGCCGGCCGAAATAGGCGGCCATCTCGTGGTTGAGCGTCCCCACGTACTCGGTCCACGCATCCCGCATGAAGGCGGTGAGGCGGTCCTGATCAAGCCCCAACACCTCGGCGACCTCCGCCTCGACCTGGGTCAGGCTGAGCGCCCCGGTTGAGCCGGCGCTCCAAATCGGTTCCAGCCGGCCGGCCAGATCCCCCGGCGCCAAGCCCAGTTCGGCGGCCCATCGCCGCTGCCATCCCGTCGACGGGGTGTGTTCGAGCACGCCGCCGATGTCGAAGACCACTGCTCTGATCGCCACCGAGCCATGATCGCGTACGCCCGAGGCGCGGCAACTAAACTCCTCCCGGTGGCGGCATCTCGCAGCATCGGCCCATTGCGCTGGGGGAGCGTCGACCCGGGAGCCCGGGAGGCCGCGGCCTATGAACAGGTCCGCCGGCCGTCCCGATCCACCCGGCTGGCAGTCGGGACGCTCGCCTGCCGTCGTTGCGATGCGCCGGTGGCGGTTGGCCCCGGTCCCGTCACCCTGACCGAGCAGATCACGTGTCCGTTCTGCCTCAACCGCGAGCCGGCGCGCGATTTTCTCTCCCTGGCGGCACCGACGCGACCGGCCCGAGTCGTGGTCTGCCTGGCCTATCCGAGCGCGGCGCACAGCTTGGGCAATTAGTCGGGCGCAGGAACGGAGCCTTCCTCCAGGAAGGCGCCGATCGCGCTGAGCACGGGCGGCTCCTGCTCCAGATGCGGGCTGTGACCGCCCGGCAGCACCAGCCTCTGGACGGGGCCGCGGATGCGCGCCTCGATGCGGGCGATCTGGTCCAACGACCCGAAGGGATCCTCCGCACCCTGGATGAGCAGGGTGCGAGCCGTCACCCGAGCGACCTCGTCCTCCAGGGTCCAGGTGCGAAACGCGGGATCGAGCCAGACACCGCACCATCCCCAGAATGCGGCGTCGGGGTCATCGTGGTAGCGCTTCATGCGGTCAGGCAGATCCCCGCTGAGGTAGACGTCACGTACCCGCTCGATCGCCGTCACGGTCACCTCCTCCACGATCACATGCGGCGCCAGTAGCACGAGCCCGGACACCGGCCGGTGGGCGGCGTGGATCAGAGCGATCGAGCCACCGTCGCTGTGGCCGACCAGGATCGGGGCACGGGCATCGAGCTCGTCAAGCAGTTCAGGCAGTACGCCCAGGGCCTCTTGGTGGAAGAACGCCGGCGTCCGCGGGCACGGCGGTGGGGCGGAGCGTCCGTGACCGTAGCGCGAGAACGCGATCAGCCGACGCCCGGTGACCCGGTGCAACGCGGCGGGAAACCCCCGCCACAGTTCGATCGATCCGAGGCCTTCGTGCAGCAGCACGACCGGGGCGCGGTCCGACTGGCCGGGCAGCTCGAGCACCTCGATCGGTAACCCACCGACCTGCACGCGGCCGGTCGCGGTGAGGCTCATGACGGACGCGACGGCATCGGCCGCACAGCGATCGTCACGTCCACCAGCGCGCACAGCCGATCCTGCTCATCGCGGAACTCGTGGCTCCAGAACCACTCGCGCTCGTCATGGTGTCGCAGCGCCGCCGTCACCTGGACCGTGCCTTGAGTGATCGGGCGCAGGAAGCTGGCCGAGTTGTTGAGTCCCGAGCCGATGAGACCGTCGCGCCACACGGCCCGGACGGTCGCGACTGAGGCGACCGTCTCGGCCACCGCCGCGTAGATCCCACCGTGAAGCAGCCCCAACGGCTGCTTGAGGTTCTCACGGATCTCAAAGGTGACCCGAGCCGACGTTGAGGTCAACTCGATCCACTGCAGACCGAGAAACCCCTCGAAGGTGCGTTCCACCGCAATCAGTGGCGCCGGAAGCGTCTCCGGGTCCCATGGCCAATCGGTCATGGGCGTCATCCTAGGTCCTCGTCACGTCCCGGCTCCGAACACGACTGACTTCGTCTCGGTGTAGAAGTCGAAGGCCTCCTCGCCGTGCTCCTTGCCGTAGCCGCTGGACTTCCAGCCCCCGAACGGAAGCTCGTCGTAGACCTTGGTGCGCGAGTTGACCCACGTGTAGCCGGCCTCGATCCGCTCGGCGGCTTGACGCGCTCGCTGCAGGTCCCGCGTCCACACCGATGACCCGAGACCGAACTGGGACGCATTGGCCCGCTCGATCGCCTCGTCGAGGTCCCGTACGCGCCAGATCGGCAACGCCGGTCCGAACACCTCCTCGGTGGCCATGGCCGCGTCGTGGGGAGGATCGACGACCACGGTCGGCATGTAGAAGAAGCCATCGGCGAGCCCCGGATCGTCCGGCGGGCCGCCGCCGGCGGTCAGGCGGCCCCCCGCCGCCAGCGTGCGCTGGACCTGATCGGCGACCTCGTCGCGTTGCGTCGCCGTGTGCAGCGGCCCCATCTGGGAGCCCTTGACGTCGCCGCGTCCGACCTTGAGCCGCTTGGCCTTGGCGGTGACCTGCTCGATCACCTCGTCGGCGACCGACTCGAACACGTACACGCGCTTGATCGCCAGGCAGGCCTGGCCGCAGTTGTAGAAGCGACCCATCGACGCCGCGCTGGCCGCCGCCGCCAGGTCGGCGTCGTCGCAGATGATCATCGGATCCGACCCCCCGAGCTCGAGTGTGACGCGCTTGGTGCCACGGGCGGCGAGGGCCATGATCTGCTCGCCGACCGGGGTCGAGCCGGTGAAGGCGATCTTGCGCACGTGGGGATGGGTCACCAGCGCCGTGCCGGTGCGCGTGCCGCTGCCGGTGACGACGTTGAACACCCCGGACGGCAGCCCGCCCGCGCCCAGCAACTCGGCGAAGCGCAGCGTCGTGAGGGGGGTTGTCCCCGCCGGCTTGGCCACCACGGTGTTGCCGGCGACCAGCGCCGGGGCCAGCTTGTTGCACAGCAGCGTGGTGGGGAAGTTCCACGGCACGATCGCCCCCACCACTCCCAGTGGCCGCCGCAGGACGATGGCGTCGACGCCCGGATCGAGATTGGGAGCGTGGACTCCTCGCAGGGACTTGGAGAGCCCGGCGTAGTGCATCAGCGTGTCGATCGCCTTGGTCAGCTCGATGCGAGCGTCACGGAGCGTCTTGCCCTGCTCCCGGGTGAGCAGCGGGACCAGCTCGTCCAGGTGCTGCTCGGCGTGATGCGCGGCTCTGCCGAGGATCTCGCCGCGCTTGCTGACGGCCAGCGCGGACCACGGCGCGAAGGCCTGCGCCGCAGCGCGCACCGCGACGTCGACGTCGGCCTCGGTCGCGCCCGGAACCTCGGCGAACACCTGGCCGGTGCCGGGATTGGTGACCGGCAGCGGGTCACCCCCGTTGGTGTGCTCGCGCCCGTCGATCCAGCTGCCGGCGTGGGTGACGATGGTCTCGATGCTCATGCGCCCACGAACTCCGGGGTGCGCTTCTCCACAAACGCGTGCAGCCCCTCGGAGGCATCCCGGGAGCGAAACAACCGCTCGACCAGCAGCGCCTCGAGCGCGAGTCCCTCGTCGAGCGAGCGTTGACCACCGTCGTGGACGCACCGCTTGATCGCGGCCGTGGCCAGCGCCGGGCCGGCCGCGAAGCGTTCGGCGTATGCGCGCACTTGCGCGTCGGCCTCCTCGGGCGGGTACAGGGCCGCGACGAGTCCCCAGGCCAGTGCCTCATCGGGGGAGAACGTGCGCCCGGTGAGCAACAGGTCCAGGGCCCGGGAGGGTCCGAGCAGCCGGGTCAATCGCTGGGTGCCGCCGTTGCCCGGGAGCAGGCCGAGCGTCACCTCGGGTGTTCCCAGCTTGTAGCCGCCGGTGTGGGCCAGCCGCACGTCACAGGCCAGGGTGATCTCCAGCCCGCCACCCAGCGCGTGACCGTTGATGTGGGCGATGAAGATCGACTCGGCGGCCGCCATGCGCCGGAACGCGGCCTGGCTGACGCCGATCATCTCCATGTTGGAGTCGATGTCGCCGTCGAGGAACTTCTTCACGTCGGCGCCGGCCGAGAAGAACTTGGGCGAGGCGCTGCGGACGATCACCGCCCGTGCGTCTGACCCGATCGCCGCGTCGACCGCCTGGCTGAACTCGGTCATCACCGCCAGGTCGTAGGAGTTGGCGGGCGGGTTGTCGAGCGTGATCGTGCCGACGCGTCCGTCCGCCTCGAAGGTCACGCCCATCAGGCCAGCCCTCCCACCACGACCGACTTGATCTCCACGTAGGAGTCCAGCGCCTCCACCCCATGCTCCTTGCCGTAGCCTGACGCCTTGACGCCACCGAAGGGCAGCTCGTCGTAGCCGTAATGGATCTGGTTGACCCAGGTCATCCCCGCCTCGATGTCCTGAGCCGCGCGATGGATCAGACGAGCATCGTGCGTCCAGATCGAGGACCCCAGTCCGTAGGGAGTGTCGTTGGCGCGCTTGATCGCGTCGTCGAAGTCGGCGAAGCGGAGCACCGGCAGCACCGGTCCGAACACCTCCTCGGTCATCAGTCGCGAGCTCTCGCCCGGCTCGGCGATCACGGCCGGCTCCAGGAAGTAGCCCTTGCCATTCGATCCGGTGCCGCCACCGATCAGCAGCTCACCGCCGGACGCCACGCCGTCCTCGATCTGCTCCACCAATTCGTCTCGGCCCGAGCGGGTGTGGATCGGCCCCATCCGCAAGCGGGGCTTTTCGGCCTTGACGGTCCCGTCACCGGGCTCATAGCGACCGACCCGCTCCACCAGCTGGGAGACGAAGCTGTCGTAGGCCGACTCGTGCACGAACACCCGCTTGCAGCCCAGACAGGCCTGACCGGCGTTCCAGTAGCGGCCGATGATCACCGCCTTGACTGCGGCCTCGACGTCGGCGTCGGCGCAGATGATCACCGGGTCCGAGCCGCCGAGCTCGAGCGACAGACGCTTGAGATCCGGCGCGGCCAGCGCCGCGACGTGCCGTCCCACTGCGGTCGACCCGGTGAATGCCACTCGCCGCACGTCGGGATGCCCGACCAGAGCGTCACCGATCTCAGAGCCCCGGCCCGTGACCACGTTGAGCACGCCGTCGGGGACGCCGGCCTCGGAGAACAGGCGCGCGACCTCGAGCGTGGCCAGCGGCGTCGTCGCCGCCGGCTTGGCCACCACCGTGTTTCCGCTCGCCAGCGCCGGGGCGACCTTGGTCCCCAGCAGGGTGAGCGGGAAGTTGTAGGGCGTGATCGCCGCGCAGACACCCATCGGGCGGCGGATCACCATCCCGTAGGCGGGCCCGAACGCGGACGGCAGCTCCTGGTAGGCGCCGCGGACCTTCGTCGCGGCCTCGGCGTAGAAGCGGACACCGTGCGCGAGGTGGTTGACCTCGCCGATCGCCTCCGCCACTGGCTTGCCCTGCTCAGAGGTCAGCTTGGCCGCGAGCTCCTTGGCGTGCTCGTGGATCAGGTCCGCGGCCGCGCTGAGAATCCCGGCCCGTTTCTCCACATCCGTGCGCGACCATTCCGCGAACGCGCGCTGAGCGGTCGCCACGGCGAGCTCGACGTCCTCGGGTGAACCGGCCGGCACGTGATCGACGACCTCCTCGGTGGCCGGGTTGACCACCTCCAGCTCCTGGTGAGCGCTCGCCTGCCGCCACTCACCTCCGATCAGCATCTCCGACACGGTGTCTCCTTCTCTGAGTTCAGGCGACGTTTGCGTCAGGCTCGACGCGCACGTCGCTGCTTGTCATGTATCGCCGGCTGTACTCCTGATACTCCCGCGCGGCGTTACGCGTCCACGCCAGCGCCGAGCCGGATAACTGCTTCTTCTCCGCGGCGGGCACGCCGGCGCTGAGCACTCCGGATCTGACCCGCGCGCGTTCCGGCACCACAGTGCCGGCGGCGACCATGGCGCCGGATCCGACGTGCGCGTGCTGCAAGACGATCGCGCCCATGCCGATCAGCACCTCATCCTCGATCACGCAGCCTTCAAGCAGGGCGGCGTGGCCGACGGTGACGCGATTGCCGACGACGGTCGGAAGGTCCCTGGCGCAGTGGATGACCACGTTGTCCTGGATCGAGCACTCCTCGCCGATCTCGATGTGCGAGGTGTCTCCCCGCAGGACCGCGCCGAACCAGATGTTGGCCCGCGGGCCGATCCGCACATCGCCGACCAGGACCGCGGTCGGCGCCAGGAACACGTCCTCGCCGATGGTGGGAGCCACCCCGCCCAACGCCACGATCATCGCCATCAGCGCCGGCCCGGCCGGCCCGGGATGGGGGTCCGCGCCCGCTTGGGGCGCTCGCTCCGCCCGGCCGATCCAGCTTGCCTTGACCTCACGGTCGAGAGACTATACGCTGCCGGACGTAAGTCAAGTGTCACACCTTCGAAGGGCATCGTATGGTCGCCACACCGGTTGAAGAGCTCGCCCAACTGACCGAGGAGGAGGTTCAGGCGCACCTGGCCGCCGGCAAGCTGGTGGAGGGCCTGCAGCACATGTCGCCCAAGTATCTGGAGGGGATCCGCCGCATCCTCACGGTCTCCGCCGACACCGAATTCGTCAGCGCGCCGTCGTATCTGCGCGCCGCGCGGCACGCCCCGGCGCTGAACAACTTCGGCTCGGCCATGTCGATCATCCAGGACGAGCTCGCGCACGCTCACATCGGATACCGGCTGCTCGGCGACCTCGGCGTCGACATGGACTGGCTGATCTATGAGCGACCCGCCAAGCAGTTCAAATACCCCTACGCGTTCGATGTCCCGCTGAACTCGTGGGTGGAGCTGGTGTGTGCCAATGCGCTGTATGACCAGGCCGGCTACGAGCTGCTCGGAGACGTGCACGAGTCGAGCACGTTCGGCCCGTGGAAGCGCGCGCTGGCCAAGGTCGACAAGGAGGAGACGTTCCATCTGCGCCACGGTCGGACGTGGTGCAGGAAGCTGGCCAAGGATCCGGACGGCAAAGCCCAGGTCCAGCAGGCGATCGACTGGATGTTCATCCTCACGCTGGAGTGGTTCGGGCTTCCCGATGACCGCAAGCAGCATGCCGAGCAGCTCGACTACGGCTTCAAGGGCAAGTCCAACGATCAGTTGCGCCAGGGGTGGATGCGCGAGGTGGTCCCGTTCATGGAGGAGATCGGCATCCGCGTTCCGGCCCATTTCGACGCCGACCAGGACGCCTACGTGATCGATTGCCCGTTTCCCGCGAGGTTCGACGAGGAGCGGCGGGTGTGGGGCCTGGAGGAGGGCCCCTCCGACTGGGAAACGGTGATCCTGCGCTGGCGCGCGCGGGGGCCGATGAACCACGACTACGTGCACACGCTGCAGCGCGGCTATCAGACGACGGCGCTGCGCCGGGCGGCATGACCCTCGTGCAGCTCACCGGCGCCGAGCGGATCGAGGCGCGCCTGTGGGACGCCCTGCGCACAGTGGACGATCCGGAGATCCCGGTCTCGGTGGTGGCCATGGGCCTGATCGTCTCCGTCGCCTATCACCCGGAGCGCCGCCGAGCGGATCTGCAGATCACGTTCACGGCGATGGGCTGCCCGGCGATGGAGTTCATCCAGGACGACATCCGGGAAGCGCTGCTCGCCGACGCCGACGTCGACGAGGTCAGCATCGAAGTGGTCTGGGACCCGGTCTGGACCAAGGATCGCATCCGTGCCGACGCGCGCGAAACGATGCGACGACTCGGGATCGTGGTATGAGCCGGCAGCACGAGACGGTCTGGGAGGTCTTCGCACGGCAGGAGTATGAGCAGCCCCTGCATCACGTCGGCACCGTGACCGAGTCCGACGAGGATCTCGCGCTGGTCTCGGCCCGGGCGATCTACGACGAGCAACCGTGGATTGAAATGATCCTCGTGCCCCGCCACGAGATCCGGGAGGCGATTCGGGCATGAGCACCACCCCGTCCACCGTCGACGCTGCGACGGCCACGATGATCTCGCTGATCGGATCGCTCGCCGACAACAAGGGCGCGCTGGGACGCCGCTACGGCGAATGGGCGGTCAGCGCACCGACCATCGAATCCGCCGTCGCGGCCGCCGCGATGGCCCAGGACGAGCTCGGTCATGCGCGCTCCACCTATCCGGTGCTCGCCAAGCTCGGCGTCGAGCGCCAGGACGAGGGACTCGACGCCGGATACCCGCTGCGGGTCATCGCCCAGGAGCTTCCGGACTGGGCCTCCTTCATCGCGGCCAATCTGGTGATCGACGGCATCCTCACCACGTTCGTGGCCAGTGCGCGCGACAGCGCGATCGAGCCACTGGCGCAGCGGGCCCGCAAGATCCTCCAAGAGGAGGGTGCGCACCGGATCCACGCCGAGGCGTGGCTGCGGCGGATCTGCCGCGGCGATCGGCGCGATCTGGAGCTGTTGCTGACCCGGATCCGGGAGATGTGGACGCAGGCATCGCGATGGCCCGGCCCGGCTGATCATCCGGGTTACAACGAGGCCGTCGCTGCCGGCATGGTGAGCGAGGGACCAGCGGCCGTCCGCGACCGAGTCCGCGACTGGCTCGAGACGCGGCTGCACGCCGAGGGGGTCGGGATCGAGCTGGGAGATCCCACCGATTGGTCCGGCTGGAAGGAGGAGCACCGTCAATGAGCGCTGCGCCGCCGGCGTGTCCGTTCTGCGACTCGCATGAGGTGGAGTTGGTGTCCGCCTGGGGTGGCCAGCTGATCACCAGCCAGCTGCGCTGCTGCCGGTGCGCCACGTACTTCGAGGCCGTGCGTGACGACTTCGAGCGGTCCGACCTGCCGTGGCGGGAACGTGCCGGCGACGGCGGGGCGACCTGAGCGACCGACCGGCGGCAGCGGTGCACGAGCAACTCAGGAAGCGATCGGTCGGCGCGCCCGCGGCGCGCTCTCTATTGCTCACGATCCTCGGTGAATACGTCCTGCCGCGCTCTGGCAGCGTCTGGCAGGAGACGCTCGTCGCCGCGCTCGTGTCGGTCGGCTACAGCCAGCAGGCGGCACGGCAGGCGCTGGCGCGCAGCACGCGTGACGGCTGGCTGGCGACCGAGCGCCGCGGACGGCGCGCGCGCCTGTCGCTTGCCGACGACACATCACAGCTGCTGCGGACCGGAGCGCAGCGGATCTACTCCTTCGGTCAGCCCTGGCAGTGGGACGGCCGATGGCTGGTGGTCGTGCTCCGCGTGCCCGAGGAGAGCCGCGCCGTCCGTCACCAACTGCGCTCCCGCCTGGCGTGGGCGGGGCTGGGATCCCTGGGTGGCGGCGTATGGCTGACGCCGCACGTCGCGCGCGAGGCCGAGCTGGTATCGGCGATCAACGACGAGCCCGCCGCCGAGGCGACGTCGTTCGTCGCCGAGCTGGGAAGCATCGGCGATCCGGAGCAGCTGGTGGCCGACGCCTGGGCGCTGGATCGCGTCAGAGGACAGTACGCGGCCTTCATCGAGGACTTCGCGCGCGTGCGCGCGCTCACCCCCGAGGCGAGCTTCCGACAGCAGACGCTGCTGGTGCACGCGTGGCGGAGATTTCCCTTTCTGGACCCGGATCTGCCCGCCGAGCTGCTCCCCCCTCGCTGGCCGCGGGAGCGCGCCCATGCCCTGTTCCTGGACCGGCACCGGCGCTGGGCGACCGCGGCGGCCGAGCACTTCGCTCAGCTCGAGGCAGAGCCGGGTGCGATCGATTTCAAGGCGGCGTAGATGCGCAGGTATATCCCAAGACTTCGGAGGAGGAGGGGCAGGTGACGACTACCGACGGGCACGGCGAGCGGTGCAACGCGAGCGACATGGTGCAGCGCCAGGTCGACGCGGGACGCGGCGACAGCACGGCGATCGTGGCCCCGGACGCCACGCTCACCTACGACCAGTTGCGACGGCAGATCAACCGCGCGGCGCGGCTGCTGCGCGAGCTCGGTGTGACCCGTGAGCAGCGCGTGCTGCTGGTGCTCGACGACACCTCGGTGTTCCCGATCACGTTCCTGGGAGCGATGCGGATCGGCGCGGTTCCCGTTCCGGTCAGTCCGCTGGACAAAGACGACAACTTCCGGCATTTCGTCGATGACTCCTACGCCGAGCTCGTCGTCTGCGACGCGGGGAACCTGGAGCGGCTCGCCGGCGCGCTCGGCGAGCGCCCCCTCCGCTGGCTGGTCCGGGGCGCCACCGGCAAGAACGTGGTGGAGCTCGACGAAGCCCTGCAGGGGCAGCCCGATGAGTTCGACGCGCTCGCGACGCATCGGGA
This sequence comes from uncultured Solirubrobacterales bacterium, assembly GCA_963792735.1. Classification (GTDB taxonomy): domain Bacteria; phylum Actinomycetota; class Thermoleophilia; order Solirubrobacterales; family Solirubrobacteraceae; genus Palsa-465. Next base: position 433,131 of record CAWBXK010000005.1, read on the forward strand.
CGACATGGCGTTCTGGCTCTACAGCTCGGGGTCGACCGGTAAGCCCAAGGGCGTGGTTCATCTGCACCATGACATCGGCGTGACCTGTGAGAACTACGCGCGCCAGGTGCTCGGCCTCGGGGAGGGTGACATCACGTTCTCCACCACCAAGCTGTTTCACGCCTACGGCCTCGGGAACGGGCTCTCGTTTCCGCTCTGGTTCGGAGCCACCGCCGTGCTGATGCGCGGCCCCAGTAAACCTGAACCGATCCTGGAGGTGCTGCGGCGCCATCGCCCCACCGTGTTCTTCTCGGTTCCGGCGCTGTTCGGGGCCCTCGTCCGGGACCCGTCCGCCGACGGCGCCCTGGACTCGGTCCGCTTCTGCGTGTCGGCGGCGGAGGCGCTTCCGGCACACACGATCGAGCGCTGGCGCGATCGCTTCGGGATCGACATCGTCGACGGGATCGGCTCCACCGAGATGCTCCACATCTACTGCTCCAACCGACCGGATCACATCGAGCCGGGCACGACCGGCTGGCCGGTGCCGGGCTACGAGCTGCGGCTCGTCGATGATCTCGGCGAGGTCCTCGACGGTCCCACGGTGGGCGCCCTACAGGTGCGCGGAGACTCGGGCGCGGCGTATTACTGGCATCAGCACGAGAAGACCAAGGCCTCGATGCTCGGCGAGTGGTTCGCCACGGGCGACCGCTACGAGCGCCGCGCGGACGGCACCTACAGCTACGTGGGGAGGATCGACGACATGCTGAAGGTCGGTGGCCTCTGGGTATCGCCGTTGGACATGGAGCACACTCTGATGGAGCACCCGCGCGTCGGGAGCGTCGGCGTCGTCGGCATCACCCAGGCCGGGACGAGCCGAATCGCCGCATACATCGAGTGCGCTGGAGCGCAGGGCGATGATGCGCTGGCCGACGAGCTGAGGGCGTGGTGCAAGCAACGGATGCGGCGCTACGAGTACCCGCACGTGATCAAGTTCGTCGACGACCTACCCCGAACGCTGACCGGCAAGGTCCAGCGGTTTCGCCTGCGCGAGTGGGCGGGGCAGGTGGCCGAGCGCGAGCCGGCGGCGGTCAGCGTCGACTCAGACCCTGGCCTGAGCGTCGGATCTCCGTGACCGCGATCGTTCAGCGTCGCGGTGCCACCGGCATCGCGGCGCTCTCGGCGTCGTCGTCGACGCCGGCCGGCCGGCGGGCGACCCCGGTCTCCTCGGCGGCGCGGGCGACCGCCGTCGCGACCCCCGTGACGACTTCGCGATTGAACACGCTCGGGATGATGTAGTCGGCGTGCAGCTCCTCCTCGCCGATGGTTCCGGCGATCGCCTGTGCCGCGGCGAGCTTCATGTCCTCGTTGATCGTGCTGGCGCGGACATCGAGCGCACCGCGGAAGACTCCCGGGAAGGCGAGCACGTTGTTGATCTGGTTCGGGTAGTCCGAGCGCCCGGTGGCCATGATCGCGACGTCGGCGCCAACCTCCTCGGCGCGGACCTCCGGCACCGGATTGGCCATCGCGAAGACGATCGCGCGGTCCGCCATCCGGCGCACGGCGGCCGCTGACACGGCACCGGGCCCCGAGACGCCCACCAGCACATCGGCGCCGACCAGGAGGTCATCGGCCATACCCCTCAGCCCGTGAGGGTTCGTGGCCGCCGCGAGCGCGCTCCGCCTGGGATCGAGGCCGGGCCGGCCGGCATACAGAGCCCCCTCGATGTCGCACACCACGATGTCGCGTACCCCGTAGGCGAGCATGATCTCGGTACACGCCAACCCGGCCGCGCCCGCGCCGACGACGACGACACGGATGTCGACCGCCTGCTTATCGACGACACGCAGCGCGTTCATCAACGCCGCCAGCACCACGATCGCCGTGCCGTGCTGATCATCGTGGAACACCGGGATGTCCAGATCGGCGCGCAGCCGGCGCTCGATCTCAAAGCAACGCGGCGCCGAGATGTCCTCCAGATTGATCGCACCGAATGTCGGGGCCACAGCGGTGACGATCTCGACTATCTGATCGACGTCCTGCGTGGCCAGACACAGCGGAAACGCGTCGACGCCGGCAAACTCCTTGAACAGCATGGCCTTGCCCTCCATCACCGGCATCGCCGCCTCGGGGCCGATGTCGCCCAACCCCAGGACAGCGGATCCGTCGGACACCACGGCCACCGTGTTGCCCTTGATGGTCAGCGACCAGGCCTTCTCGATGTCCTGGGCGATCGCGCTGGACACCCGCCCGACGCCCGGCGTGTAGGCCATCGAGAGGTCGTCGCGGGTCTTGACCGAGCTCGTGGGCCGGATCTCGATCTTGCCGCCCAGGTGCATGAGGAAGGTCCGGTCGGAAACGTGTTCCACGGTCACGTCGTCCAGGCCCCCGACCGCGGCCACCACCGCTTCGCCGTGAGTCGAGTCCACGCACGCCACCGTCACGTCGCGGACCACCTCCCCGGCTTCGACCCGCACGAGATCGATCGCGCCGAGGATGGCGCCGGTGTCGCCGATCGCGCCGGCGATACGGGCGAACGACCCCGGCTGCTGAGGTCCGCGCACGCGAACGGTGATGCTGTAGGAGGCCGAGGGCTGGATCGGCGCCGCCTGCTCCGGGGTGGACGTGGCGGCTTCCGGCGATCCCGCGCGAGTGACGCTCTCGGGTGTCATGGTGGTCTCTCCTGCGACGAGCGGCGCAGCGAGCCTATTCCGGGGTCAGTCTGGCTCGCGCCGCGGATTTGTCCGATCCTACCCCGGGCGAGTCGTTTCGGCGCAGGGGGAGCCCGGTCCAGGCCCGACCTGCGCTCCGGAACCCCTCAGGGAGCTCTCAGCCGCCGGGCCCCGGGACGCCGCAGAGGTCGGCCAGGACCTGACCGGCGGCGTGGACCGGGAGCGCCCAGGTCTGCAGGCCCACGATCCCGTCTGCCGTAATCCCGCCCTCCTGCTGGGCTCCCTTGACCGCGGCGGCGGTGTGGGGACCGTAAGCGCCGTCGACGGCCAGGACCGGATTGGAGCTCGGCGCAAAGCTCCCCCGTCCCTCGTTCAGGGCGGTCTGGAGCTTCTCGACCACGGTGCCGTGGGATCCCTGGGTGAGCGTCGGCGGCTCTGGACCGTCGCCGCCCAGCGCCCCCCACGTAGCCGGCCCGACGATCCCGTCGACCGTGAGGTGAGCTTCGCCCTGGAACTGTTCCACGGCGTGCTTGGTCACGGGACCAAAGCTCCCATCGATCTGTTTGTCATTCAGAGTCCGGCGCACGAGCAGGTACTGCAGCCATCTGACTTCAGGCCCGGTCGCGCCCTGCGAGATGGTGGCGGGAGTGGTCATGGTCGACTCCGATCCTGAGGTGGTCAACAATGCGACGGGAGGGCGGCCCAGCCCGGCCTGCCCCTCCCTGCGGTGGCCAGCCTAATCACAAACGGGTCGGCCATCAAGGCGCGCCGACGCGATGCCGAGCGGCCCCGGACAACCCTCATCGCGCGCCTCGGATCTCACGGAGCGGTCGCGTGTTGACGACGTCCGCGGCCGTGGCCCAGCCGCGGCGCGCCGTCGCGACCGCAAATCCCATGTTCATGAGTCCGCGCACGGAGTGCGCGTCGGTTGAGCAGACGATCTTCAGGCCGGCGCGCAGCGCGTCACGGACGTGCTCGCCACTGAGGTCGAGGCGGAGGGGGAGGCCGTTGACTTCGAGCGCGATCCGTTGTTCGAGCGCGACCTCGAACACCCGCTCGAGGTCCAGGGCGTTCTCCGCCCGCCGGTTGATGTACCGGCCCGTGGGATGGCTGAGGCAGTCCACATGGGGGTTGCGAAGCGCCTCCTCGACGCGCCGGGTCTGCTCCCGACGTGGCATCCGCTGCCCGCCGTGCACGCTCGCCTGCACCCACTCGAGGTCGGCGAGAACGTCGTCGGGAAGATCGAGCCGGCCGTCAGGGAGGATGTCGCATTCGATCCCGCGCAGGACGCGGAACGGCGCCAGCAGCTCATTCGCGGCGGCGATCTCCTCGGCCTGGCGACGAACGTCGTCGGCGGTGAGGCCCCGGACGGCGCCCACCGACGGGGTGTGATCGCAGATCGCCAGATACTCGTAGCCGCGGTCCCGAGCCGCGCGAGCCATCTCCTCGACGCTCGCCCTTCCGTCCGACCACGTCGTATGCGAATGCAGGTCGCCGCGGATCTGCTCAGGCGCGAGGAGCGCCGGCGGCTCGCCGCGGAACGTCGCCTCGCGCAGCTCCGGTGGGCACCACGGAACGCCGAGGGCCCGGTAGACCGCGTCCTCGTCGGGCCCGTCGGGGAGTGGCTCGAGCGCGGCGACGTACGCGGGCGAGCCGGTCGCACGGAGCAGGGCGGTCCCGAACCGCTCGGGCTCGGCCGCCACGAGCTCGACCGGCACCCCGTCCACCGTCACGCCCAGCCCGCGCCGGTCACCGCGCTGGACCACCGTCACGATCTGCGGCAACTTGGCGAAGTCGTCAAGCACCGCATGGGGATCGCCCGCGGCGCAGACGACCGACAGCGACTCACATGTGTCGCGCCAGCGGCGCACGTCACCGGCCGCCTCCCCGCCCACAGCGGCCGCGATCCCGCCGACCAGCTCCCAGGCGCGGTTGAGCAGAAGCCCTTGTCGGGGCCGCGGCTCGGATTGGCGGGCCAGCGCCTCGAGCAGCCGGGCCTCGATCTTCGGCCCGATACCCGGGACGCTCTTCAGCCGTCCGGCGGCCGCCGCCTCGCGAAACTCATCAGCGGTGCGAACGTCGAGCGACCGGGCGAGTTCGATCGAGCGCTTCGCGCCGAGCCCCAGGTAGCGGCCGAGCCCGACGAGATCGGGGGCGAGCTCGCGTTCGAGATCCCCCAGCTCGGCGATCTCGCCCGTCTCGACGAGCTCGCGCAGGCGCGCCTCGATCCCCGGACCGATCCCGCGCAGCTCACGTGCGCGTCCGGATCGCACCAGCTCGGCGACGGGCAGCGCCGCCGCGCGGATCGTCTCAGCGGCGCGGCGGTAGGCGCGAACCGTGTACGGATTCGCCTCGACGAGCTCAAGCATCATCGCCAGCGCCTCCAGGCGGTCGGCGATCTGGGCATTGTTCACCGCGATAGTGTGACTTTCCGGCGCAAGGTGTTCACGCCGCCGCGAACGGGAGGACGCTGGCGAGCGACCAATTGGATGCGGACTGTCCCCATGATCGGTCCTCGCCCGTCTATGCAGACAGCGGCCACAACCGTGGCCGGGCATCTACCGAGGGGATGGTTTCAGTGCCGCATCCAATTGTTCACGCCGAGATCCGCAGTGCCGATCCGGACTCCACGCGTGCTTTTTACGCTGACCTGTTCGGCTGGAGCTACAACGAGGGCGCGTTCCCGGGCTACACGTTCGTCGACATCGGCGTCGACGGGGCGCTCCCGACGGCCGTCGGTCCGACCCAGGGTGGCGATGAAGGGGTGTTGTTCTTCGTCGGGGTGCAGGACGTCGCCTCGACCCTGCGCCGCGCGGAGGAGCTCGGAGGACAGGTTGTGCAAGAGGCCACCGAGGTGCCGGGGGTGACGTTTGGGGTGTTCGCCGACGCTCAGGGACACGCGGTCGGAGTGGCGGCGTCCTAGATCGAGTCTGACCCGACCCGCCGGTACCGACGCCATCGGTCGGTGTCGGCGAGTCAGGCGTCGCCGCGCCAGGCCAGAGCGCGGCGGCGGGCCCGTGACAACTGACTGACCACCAGGTCGTAGGAGTCTTCGACCATGTCGCCGACCATCTGGTCAGACAGTGAGCCGTCGAGGATCACCGTGTTCCAATGGCGCTTGTTGAGGTGGTATCCGGGGATCACCGACGAGTGGGCCTGGCGCAACTGCTCGGCGAGCAGAGGCTCGCACTTGAGGCTCACGCGCAGTGGGCTCCCGGCCAGCCGCGACAGCGCGAAGACCTTGCCCGCGACCTTGAACACCGAATTCTCGGGGCCGAAGGGGAACGTCTCCTCGGTTCCGAGGAACGACAGACAGTGATCACGAAGCTCGTCGGGAGTCAGGGCGCCGTCCCCTACCGCCGTCGCGGCGGGCGAGCGCGCGGGCCGGAGGCGGCACACGCCAGGCACAGCACACCGTCAGGGAGGGCTCGCATCCGTCCTGGGGGAATCGGTTCCCCGCAGGCGTCGCATAGTCCGTAGGTCCCCGCGTCGAGCTTGGCCAGCGCCCGCTCGGTCCTGGCCAGCACGCGCTCCAGCGAGTCGCCGACGCCGATATCGGTGAGCCGGCTCACCGCCTCGGTGGTGCCATCCCCGATGCGCTTGCCGAACCCCAGCGCGCTACCGCGTTCCGGACGCTTTGCCAACGCCGCCAGACGCTCGCGCGTCCGGTCGCGGCTCGTCGTGAGCTGCTGGCGGATCGCCTCGAGATCGGATTCGCTAGACACGCTCGGCTCGTCCGGCTGCCGTGGCCGCGCGCGCGCCGACGAACCTTCCGGCGTCGGCGAGCACATCAGCCATCGCATCGACGATCTCGTCCAGCAGCGCCGCGTCGGAGATCAGCGGAGGAGCGATCTGCAGGACCGCGTCGCCACGGTCGTCGGCCCGCGCGATCAGGCCCGCTTGCAGCAGCCGGGCCGGCAGGTAGCCCCGCAGCAGTCGTTCTCGCTCGCTCGCGTCCAGCCTGGTGTTGTCGGCATCCTTGACCAGCTCAACCGCCCAGAAGAACCCGGCGCCGCGGATGTCGCCCACGATCGGAAGAGCCCGAAGCTCCTGTAGGCGCGAGTTGAGGTGCCCCTCGAGGCTCTGCACGTTCTCGAGCACGTGATCGCGAGCGAAGATCTCCAGCGTCTTGAGGGCCACCGCGGCCGACACCGGATGTCCGCCGAATGTGATCCCGTGCGCCAGCAGGCGACGGTCCTCGTAGAACGGGGCGGCGACGTGATCGGCGACCAGTACCGCGCCCATCGGAGCGTAGGCGGCGGTCATCCCCTTCGCCACCGTGATCAGGTCCGGCTGCGCGTCGTATCGCTGGCTGCCAAACCAGGTGCCCAGTCGACCGAAGCCGCAGATCACCTCGTCGGCGACCAGGAGGATTCCGTGGCGATCGGCGATCTCACGAAGCCCGGACCAATATCCGGCCGGCGGTGTCAAGCAGCCGCCGGCGTTCTGCACCGGCTCGGCGATGATCATGGCGACGGTCTCCGGCTCCTCGGCTTGGATCGCCGCCTCGATTTCCGCCAGCAGCCGGGCGCAGAAAGCTGCCTCGTCATCGCCGTCTTCGGCGCGGAAGCGATTCGTGTCAGAGACGTGGGTGACATCGACCGGAGCGCGCCCGAACGGCGCCTTCATGGCCTCCACGCCGGTGAACGAAAGCGCTCCCAGGGTCACACCGTGATAAGCGATTCGGCGAGCGATTGCCTTGGTGCGCCCGGCCTGACCCCGCGCGAGGTGATACTGGCGCACCAGCTTCCAGGCGGCCTCGACCGACTCCGAGCCGCCGTTGGTGAAGAAGACGTGGTCAAGGCGCCCCGGCGCCAGCTCTGCGAGTGCCTCAGCGAGCTCGATTGCCGGGGGGTGAGCCGTCCCCCAGTTGGTGTTGAAGGCCAGACGCTGCATCTGGGCGCCGGCGGCCTCGGACATCTCGCGGCCGTAGGAGTAGCCCAGCTGTGAGCAGAAAAGGCTGGAGAGCGCGTCAATGTGCCGGCGCCCTTCGGTGTCGAAGACGTACGGGCCCTCCCCACGTTCGAGCACCAGAAGCGGATCGAGGTTACCGTTGCGGGAGAAGTGCAACAGCAGATGGTCTTGAGCGGCGCGCTGGAGGTCATCGTGCAAGCGGTTCATGTCGCCGATTATGAGCGCTTGCCACGGCCGATAACAAGGCGTCGTCCGCCGCGCCAGCTTGAATTCGTGTTTACGTCCTTTCCCCGAAACCCTGGAGGAGTGCCGTGGCTTTGACACAGACGCAGATCGTGGCCGCAGTCGCCGACCGCTCACAACTGAGCAAGGCCGACGTGAAGCGGGTCCTCGATGCATTGGATGAGGTCGTGCTCGAGGAGCTCGGGAATGCCCAGAAGGTCCGGATCGGTGGTCTGGTCCAGCTCACCGTCCGGGTCAAGCCGGCCCAGAAGTCGCGCAAGGGCCGAAATCCGGCCACGGGCGAGGAGATCACCATCGCCGCCAAGCCGGCCAGCGTCGACCTGCGCGCGCGGGCTCTGGCCAAGGCGAAGACGGCACTGCCGTCGGTTCAGAAGGCGCGCCGCCGGCTCGCCGCATGACCTCAGCGGGGATGGCCGGGCGGGCCCGCCCCTAGACGCTACTGACTAGGAGCACCAGCGCGAGCAGACCGCCGGCGAATGCCAGCGTCGTGGCCGCAGCTCGCGCGAGTCTGCGCCGGATAAGTGTCGCCGTGGGTTTCGCCAGCGCGAGCATCCATGGAGTCGGCACGAGGCGCAGCGGCAGCCACCGGCGCCGGGCGCGGGCGACGATCGTGCTGGCGATCCGCTCGTCAACGGAAGTGCTTAGCTCGCTGAGCATCGCGGGAGCGTAGCTCTCCAGCGCTCCGCGCGGCGCATGACCGCACCCCGGTCGAAACTTCCGGCCGGGTGTCTCGTTATGGCAGAGGTGACGCGGCGGGCGCTTATCCCGGGAGGCTCGGAATCGGTCATGTGCGGATGCGACCGGCCGGTTTCCGTGAATCGCCGGCATGCTGCGTAGACCGGCGGTCGCTCTGGCACTGATGGTGGCTGCTGTCGCCGCGGTGGATGTGGCGCCCAGCTCAGGGGCCACTTCCCGCCACGGCGGGCGGGCACGTCGCTCGACGCCGGGCTGGCGCTTGGCCACAGGGCCCTTCGGCTGGCGCCCGACCCTCAGCCCACCGTCGCCGTCGGCCGTCACGGTCGTGCAGACCGACCCGGCTCTTTCGCAGGCGCTCACGCCACTGCCAAACCTGACGTTCGGCACCTCGGCCCCGCCATCTGGCATACCGGTGATCCACGTCAACGACAGCGCGATATTTCAGCACTTCATCGGCGTCGGTGCCGCGATGACCGACAGTTCCGCCTGGCTGCTGTACACCCAGCTACCAGTGTCAACCCGTGACGCGATCATGGATGACCTGTTCGGCCCGGACGGCATTCACCTCAGCTTTCTGCGAGTGCCGATGGGGGCGTCAGATTTCACCGCCGGCCCTCGGCCGTATACCTACGACGATCAGGCTCCCGGCCAGGCCGACCCGAGCCTCTCGCGCTTTTCCATCGCCCACGATGCGGCGTACATCCTGCCCGCCCTGCGCGCGGCGCTGGCGCTCAACCCGCGGCTGTTCGTCGAGGCGCTCCCGTGGAGCCCGCCGGCGTGGATGAAGGGAAACCAGGCACTCGACAATGCCTACAACAGCGGCACGTTGCTGCCGTCCTCCGACGGCGCGCTGGCGCAGTATTTCGTGAAGTTCATCCAGGCGTACGCCGCACAGGGCGTCAACGTCAGGGCCGTCGCGCCGGCGAACGAGCCCGGCGTCGCCAGTGGATACCCCGGACTGGCGCTGTCAGAACAGCAGGAGGCGGACTTCGTCGTCGACTATCTGCGCCCGGCGCTGCAGGCGGCGGGTTTGAGCACCAGCATCTACGGGTGGGACCTGAGCTGGGGCCCTCTGGGAGGGGGCGATCCGCTCCTCGGGCTTGCCGGCGGCGCGCTCTCAGGAATCGCCTGGCACTGTTATCTCGGCAGTCCCGACATGATGAGCGGCGTGCAGCAGGTCGCGCCGTCACTTGACCAGATCGTCGACGAGTGCACAACCGGCGGAGGCAACATCTTTCCGACCACCGAGGCTCTGATCTCGTCGTTTCGCAACTGGGCCCGGGCGGTGTCACTTTGGAACCTTGCCCTCGACCCCTCGGGCGGCCCCATGGAGTCCGCCTTCGGCTGCGGCGGTTGCACCGGCATAGTGCAGATAAACGAGCAGGATGGCGGGGTGTCACTCAGTCCCGACTACTACGAGGTCGGCCAGCTCAGCCATTTCGTGCAGCCCGGTGCGGTCAGGGTGGCCACCGAGAACTTCGTCAGCTACGACCTGTCGGCGGCGTATCAGACCACCATCACCGCCGGCCTTGACGACGTCGCATTCGAGAATCCCGACGGCTCCCAGGTGCTCGTCAGTTACAACAACTCGACGGCGTCGATCGAGTTCGCCGTCGAGTGGCACGGGCGCTACCTGACCTACGAGATTCCGCCGCGGGCCACGACCACGCTGGTGTGGCGGCAAGGCTGTGCGGCGCGGGGCCGAACGTCGTGTGGCGTGATCGGCCACCGCGTCCACCGGGCTCGGTCGGTCCGGCGGTTGGCCCACCGGGCTCGGTCGGTCCGGCGGTTGGCCCACCGGGCTCGGTCGGTCCGGCGGTTGGCCCACCGGCCCGGGGCGAACTGAAAGGAAGCACCCTCACCGGTCCGCCGGCTGATGACTCAGGCGCACCGTCCGGTTACGTCTGGCCGCCTCCCGCCAGGTGACGGGAATCGCGCCGAGATCGACTGCCCGATCACGCTTGCTACGCGTGAGGTCATAGTGGTCGTGCCACGGCTTGCCGGGCTTGGACTGAAACCAGGACCGCTTCAGGCCAAGTCGTTGGGCCATCGCGTGCAGCTCGGCCGGAGTGTCCGCCTGCAGGTGACCGCCGCCGGTCCAGGGGCCCCAGTCGCCTTCCACGAAACCGTCGTCGACGTAGACACTCATCGGGGCCCTCGATGATCGAGATACCAGTGGCGGTTGACCTGAGCCAACCAAGGTCTGTCCTCGTGGTCTCCGCCGTCCACGGCCGTCAGGATGAAGCGGCTGATGGTTCGCTGCCCGCCGGCCTGGTCGCTGTAGAGCAGCTCGACCGTGATCGGCTGGCGGTCCTGCACCGCCTCGGCGATCTCTGCGTTGAGCGCATCGGCCACGTCACGTACGGCCCCCTGCCAGAGCCCGATGTCCCCGGGCGGGATGTAGAGATCCCGGGTTTGCGTGCGAAATTCCTGCTCGGGGCGGTGATCGTCGTCCCCGCGTGGCTGCCCCACCCGCGCATGCCAGGCCTGGAGCACCGCGATCCCCGCCCCGACGTTGCGTAGGCTCATCACCAGATAGACATTGCCCTCCAGGTGCTCGACCGCGGCACCGCTTCCGGACGCGCGCACCCAATGACGGTCGCGGAACATGATCTTCTGCTTGGGATCGTCCAGCCGGGACTGGACGACCAGCGGGCGCCGCTGCTCCTCGATCGCCTGTCGTTGCTCCTGCAGCGCCAACTCCGAGACTCGGGCGGCGCGGTTGGCGGAGCGAACCGAGGCGAACGTCGCGATCGCGAGCACCAGCGTCCCAGCGCCGGTGGCCAGCGAAGAGATCGTGGTCCAATCGGTCACGGGGCGGAGTCTGAAGCGTCGGCGTCGATCATGACGCCTCAACGCGGACCATCCGACTGTTCATTTGACGTCTCACCCGATTGAAGTCAAGCTGCGCTCGAGCCGCGGTGTCACCGTCGCGCTCGGCGCGGTCGGACGCGCGCCGTGAAACATCTTGTCCAAGCCATAGGAGGAGACGATGGCCCTCGCCCACCAGACGATGACCGACGAGCAGCGCAAGTCAGTCGCGCTTGAGTACCTGAAGGCGTTCGACAACGGTGGCACGACCTCCTCAGGGGCCAGCATCCTCGAACTGTTCGCCGACGACGCCCAGGTGATGTTCCCCAAGTGGGGCCTGGCCAACGGCAAGGACGAGATCGGCACTCTGTTCGCCGACGTGGGCAACACCCTGAGGTCGATCCGCCACGACTACGCGGATTTCAACTGGGTGTTCTCGGGCAGCGATGTCGTCGTCTGCGAGGGAACCAGCTACGGCGAGCATCTGGATGGGCCGTGGCGGGCGGGGGTACCCGATTGGGGCGCGGGCCGCTGGTGCGACGTGTTCGAGATCCGCGATTGGCAGATCCACCGGTGCTTCATCTATCTGGATCCCGACTACGCCGGCAAGGACACCGGGCGCTACCCGTGGCTGGCGGCGCGCGCGGAGAGCGGCGGTATCGCGGAGCCGGTCACCGGCTGATCCGGGCGGGTCAATCCGCGGTACAGGTGGCCGCCGTCCGCGGCGAGAGGCGGCCGAAGACCTCAGCCAGCACCTCTAGCTCGCCGCTATGGAGCTGATCGAAGAAGCGCTGCTGCACCGAGGCGAAATGGGTTCTCTGCGCCTCGCGAGTGAGCGTAAGACCATCCTGGGTCAGGTGCGCCTCGACGGCTCGCGCATCCTCGGCGCAGGGCCGGCGCTGCACCAGGCCGCGCGCTGCGAGCAGGTCGACGATCCGCGAGACGCGGCTGAGGCTGAGGCCGGCCTCGCGGGCCAGAGCCGAGAGGCGGAGACAGCGGGCATCAGCCGCGGCCAGACGGCCCAGCAGCTCAACCCCGCTCAGGCTGAGGCCGTGCCGCGATTCCAGTTCGGCGTCAAGCGCACGGGTGAGCTGCTTGTGGGTCTCGAGCAGACCGATCCAAGCGTCCGCGTGGGTGTCTGACCAGGACGCGAGCCCGTCGTCTCCGACGACATACGGGCACGCCGAAGGGGGTGACGGCATCCCCGGTCCGGCGCTCATGTCGGGCTCCCGACACCGGTGAGCGCGGCGACCCAGCGAGCCGTCTCAGCCAGGTCGTTCTGGGTCAGGTTGTGACCGGCCCGCGGCTCGGTGTGGACCGTGACGCCAGCCCCGCCGCCGCGCAGGATCTCCGCCAGCCGGCGCGTCTGATCAGGCGAGGAGAACGGATCGCTCTCACCGGCATCGATCAGCACGTCGGTTCCCGCCAGCGTCGGCGTCTGCTCCGGCTCGTAGGGGAGCATCGGGCGCAGGAGCGCAGCACCCCGCAGCAGTCCGGGGTGGCGAAACAGCACGCTCACCGCGATGTTCGCCCCGTTGGAGAAGCCCAACGAGACCACGCGGCGGGGATCGAGCTCGTAGCGGTTGGCGGCGGCGCGAATGAACTGAGCGAGCTCGTCGGTGCGGGTGATCAGGTCGGGAATGTCCAGGCGTCCGACCGCGAGCCGCCGGAAGAACCGCGGCATGCCGCCCTCCAGCACCTTGCCGCGCGGCGACAGCAGCGCAGCATCCGGCGCCAGCTGGCGACCGAGCCCGACGAGGTCGTGTTCATCGCCGCCGGTGCCGTGCAGCAGCAATAGCGTCCAACCGCTGTGCCCCGGCTCATAGATGTGTTCGAAGCCCAGATCGGCGGCTGTGTTCTCAGCGGTCATGTCAGCTCTCCGTGCGCGCGGGCGTCGGTCGCCATTGACGGATGTCGGGCAGCGGAGTGAGGATCGGCTCGACGCGGTTGCGAATCGGTTCGTAATCCGGCGGCAGCGCGAGCGCCTCACCCATCGTCTCAGCGGGCTCATCGACGGCGAAGCCGGCGCCGTCATAGGTCGCGAGCTCGTACAGGATTCCGCTCGGCTCGCGGAAGTAGACCGACTCGAAATAGAAGCGATCGATGATCGGGGTCGGCTGGCCGCCGGCCGCGATGATCGCCTGCCGCCACTGCTCCATCTCGGCCCGGTAGGCGGCCCAGGCGATGTGGTGCACGGTCCCGGCGCCGGGGACGCCACGCTGATCGGACCGCTCGAACAGGATGCGCCCACCGCGATGCTCGCCGCGGCCCTCCCAGTCGTGCTCGGAGAACGGTGAGAACCCCAGCACGTCGCGGGTCAGCGCCTCGCTGCGATCGGGGTCGCCGACCAGGGCGCGCACGCCCTCGAAGCCCTGTAGGGCGAACTCCTCCGGCACCTCGGTCGAGCCCGCGATCAGAGGCTCGTCGGGATGGTCGAACACGCCGAGTTCGTGCGTCATGCCCTCGGGGTCGGAGAACACCAGGCGACCCGGTTCACGGCGGACTGAGACTTGCTCCGCGCTGAGGCGACGCTGCCAGAAATCGAGCGCGTCCTCAGACCCGACGCGGTGGATGATCGAGGAGACCATGCCGGCTCCCGCCTGGCCCGGCTGGGCGCCGGGATATTCGAAGAACGTCAGATCCGCACCGGGCGAGCCGTGCTCGTCGGAGTAATACAGGTGGTAGACGCTGGGGTCATCCTGATTGACCGTCTTCTTGACCAGCCGCAATCCCAGCACGCGAACGTAGAAGTCGACGTTCGCACGGGCGTCGGCCGTGATCAGGGTGATGTGGTGGATTCCGTCGATCGGACGCATGGCTCGGGTCCTTCGGTAGGGGAGGTTCGATGGACGCTTCGATTTAGTTGCTAGAGCAAGCATAGCGACATTTCCTTGCTAACGCAAGTATCTTTCCGGTTGAGGGTTCCCCCGGGTTGAGGAGGGGGACGGCTACCGAACAAGCTCCCGTAGGAGATGACATGAGCACGCCACACCGACGACGTTTCCGGCCCAGGCCCACGTTTCGCGCGCGGCCATGAGTCCGACCACCACCACTGCCAGCCGTAGCGTCGGGTCGACAGCAGACGAATTCGCGATTCGAGTCGCCTCGATCGACGGACTGTTCGCCCCATTTGACGCTCGACCGATGGCGAAACGATCCCTCGACGACGACGTGCGACTGCATCTGCTCGATGAGTGGGAGCGCGTACGCAAGTCCAAGCCCACGACATTGAGCGTCTACGCGCCGGCGGCCGAGCGATCGCGTACTGACGAGGCCGCGGTCAGCGCCGCCGTGCGGTCCGATCTGCAAGCGCATACGGGGCGGCTGCGCCGGGCCGCGCCGCTGTCTCGCCGTGATCGGGTGGCCGCCTGGATTGGAGTCGTCATCTTCCTTTTGTCGATCGCGATCTCCACCACCATGGATCGCCTCTCGACCGCCGTGCTGGTGGTCGGCATCTCGCAGGGCATCGTCGTGGTCGGATGGGTCGCGCTGTGGGACCCGGTGCAGCGCGTGGCCGGCGACATCCTGCCCCATGAATTCGCTCGCCGGCGCTACGCGGAGTTTGCCGATATCCCGCTGCGCTTTGCGTGGCAGGACGGCGGCCGCGACGAGCCTCAGGAGTAGCGGTCTGACCCGGAACGCTTACCGTGGACGCGTGATGACGGTGAAGAAGTCGCGGAAGTAGGGCGTGCGGAACTGGCCGGGGATCCCGGTCTGGCCGGGCACGAGCGGGATCGCAGGGAGGGCCATGCGCCGGGGATGGGCGTACACATAACCGGCGACCCACCGGGGATTGATGTCGAGCTCGATCGCGCGGATCGCGCCCTTCCCGGCCAGCGCTTGCGCCAGGGCGCGGACCGAGAGGTCGTGGCCCGCCGCCCAGATCAGATCTCCGTTGATCGTGACCCCCAGCGCCGAGCGGGCCACGATTGGCTGTTCGTGCAGCGGGTCGCCCCAGCACCGCTTGATGCAGTCATCGACCGTCGACGCTATGCGCCCGGCGTTTATCAGCAGCCCGAGGTTCTGCCTGACCGCCTCCACCGCGCGACCCGGCGCCGGGACGGTCCGCCGCCACCGGCCGATGTCGGCGATCCCGTCGCGGTAGATGACCACCGAGGCGGCTCCGCGCCGCAACGGCCAGCCGACCCGGCCGCCCTCCTCAAAGCCACCGGCGCCGTATCCCTGCTGAAACGCGCTGTTGAACGCGGCGACCACGATCCGGCTCTCGGCGGCGCCGATCCGGTCTCCGTAGCGCCAGCCGGTTCCACCCGGCTGCGATCCGCCCGCGTGCAGCGCGAGTGTCACCAACCGCTGGTCAAAGCGCAGCAGCGTGACCGTGAATCCGGGTTCGTGAAACGCCCTCACGCGTGAGATCCACACGGCCGGGCTCCCACGCACCGCAACGGCCGTAGCCCATCCGAACAGGCCGGGGCGGCGCGCCGCGGGGAGGATCGCGATGAGGCGCGGAGGCCGGGGCTTGGGGGCCACGGTGGCCGACGGGGCGGTGCGCGTAACCGTCGGGGAGGCGGTGGTGCCCGATCGTGAGCCCGACTCGCTCGCGGTCGGGGTCGAAGTGGACCGGGGCGAGGAGCCGCACGCCGTGCAGGCCCCCAGCACGCACGCCAGCGCTCCGATGGCGACGGCGCGACCAAAGCTTGAAGTCCGCGCGGCCACGGGTGGTCAGGCCGATGGCAGGCAAACGATGAAGCAGCCGCCCGAGGCGCCCGGCTGCACCTGGACATCTCCGCCGGCCGAACGGGCGAGACGGCGGGAGAGCGCCAGACCCAGTCCCGCTCCCGCCGGCGACATCGTGGCCGCACCGCCGCCACGCGCGGGGTCGCCCGCTCCACCCGCTCCCCGCCGACCCGGGGTGAAGATCGCCTCGTGCACGTCGGAGGCCACTCCGGGGCCGTCGTCCTGAACGGTGAAGCAGACGGAGGCGCCGTCGGCGCTGACGCTGATTCGCACCTCCCGGCTTGCGTAGCGCACCGCGTTCTCGATCAGCGGGGCGAGAATCCGCTCCACCAGAGCCTGCTCCACGCGCACCGCCACGGGGTCCGGCGGCACGGCCACGATCAGCTCGATGCCACGCCTGGCGGCAGCGTCAACGCATCCGGCTCTGGCGGCGTGAATGCCGGCGGCGGCATCGCTACGGGCGCCACGCGGGTCCAGCTGCGCCCGTGCCGCCGCGATCAGGGTGTCGAGCGTACGTCCCAACTGCTCGCAGCCGCGGAGTATCTGGGCGAGCGTCGCACGTCCCTCCTCTGTCTGCCGGGTGTGGCGCATGGCGTACTGCGCCTCGGCGGCGATGCTCGCCAGCGGAGTGCGGAGCTCGTGGGAGAGCTCGGCGGACAGGCGCTGCTCGTGTCTCAGACTGGCGGCGAGGCGCTCGAGCAGCCCGTCCAGTGTCGCCGCCAGCAGGGTGAGCTCGTCGTGCGGAGGGCCGAGCGAGAACCGCCGGTCGAGGTCGTGCTCGCTCCACTCCGACGCCTGACCCGTCATGCGGGCGACCGGACGCAGAGCCCGCGAGATCAGCCATCGGGCTGAGATCGCCGTCGCCAGGAGCACCGCCAGCGCCAGCACACACGAGGCGATCAGCGCGGTACGCCGCGTCTGCTCATAGGGAAGCAGTGACACGGCCGCCACCACGGCGCCCACCCGGCGACCCGACTGCACGACTGCCACGGATTGCAGGCGGGTGTGCGAGACCTCCGCGCTGCGCGGCGGCTGTCGCGCCAGCGATGCGGCCGCGGACTTCAGCGCCGCAGTGGTGCGAGGCTGCTCCAGTGCGCGTAGGCGCCCGAATACCCACACCTGGATATCGGGATTGGCTTCATCCGGGGCCTCGGGCAACAGGATCCGTCCCCCGGATACCCGCAGCGACGCCAGCTCCGCCGAGCTTCGCGCCTGCAGCAGCCCGCCGGCATCGCTGTCCAGCCGCGCCGCGAGCACGAGGTTGAAGGCCAGCGTGAGCGCGGCGAGCATCAGCCCGATGCCGGCCAGCACGGACAGCAGCAGCCTGCCGCGCAGACCTGGCCGCGGGCGCTTCACTGCAGCCGGTACCCGACGCCGTGCAGCGTCTTGATCGTGGGCGCGTCCGGGATCGCAGCCAGCTTGCGCCGGATCCGGGCGATGTAGACGTCGAGCGTGTTGTCCTGCACGATCGCTCCGTGCGGCCAGGCCGTGCGGATCAGGTCCCGGCGCCCCAGCGTCCTGCCCGGACGGCCGGCCAGCGCGGCGAGCAGCCGGAACTCGGTCGGGGTCAGCGTCTCCGAGCCGGTGCCGACCGACACGGTGTGCTGTGAGGGATCGAGGATCAGCCCTTGGTGGGGATCGACGACGAGGTCAGCCGCCGACCGTCGCAGCAGAGCGTGCAGCCGGACGGCGATCTCCTCGATGTCGAACGGCTTGGTGACGTAATCATCGCCGCCGGCGTTGAACCCACTCAGCCGGTCAGTCAAGGCGTCGCGGGCGGTCAGGAACAGGATCGGCGCCTGGATCCCCTGCGCCCGCAGCGCCTGACACAGATCTCGTCCGTCGGCGTCGGGCAAACCGATGTCGATCACGAACGCGTCCACGTCCTCGGTCGACGCGCGCTGCAGCAGATCGCGAGCGGTGGCGACGCCAGTGGCGCTGAACCCCTCCGCCCGCAGGCTGCGGACGAGCACGTCGAGCAGCGGGACATCGTCCTCCACGATCATCAGGCTTGGTGTCATGTGTCCTTAGTATCGCGGCGGGCGCGGTGTAGGTCTTGATCCGTTCAGGAGAAAGTCAGATCGCCTCGTCACGCTGCCGGCATGCTCAGCACACAGAAGCTCGGCGCGATCGGTGCGCTCCTGGTGGCTCTCGTCGCCGCCGGCTGCGGATCATCCTCGAGCAGCTCCTCGAGCGGTGCACCGGCACCGGCCGCTTCCAGCACCGCATCTGCCAGCTCCTCATCCGCGAGTTCGTCCGGCGGCGGGTCGGCCGGCGTCCTGTCCGCCGACTCCCGCTCCAAGGCCACTGGCGATATCCCGGACAACCAGGTGTTCCTGGTGTATCAGGACAAGCCGGCGGGCTACTCGATGAAGTACCCCGAGGGGTGGACCCAGCTCGGCTCCGGGCCTAGTGTCACTTTCAAGGACAAGAACAACCTCGTGCATGTGGCTGTCACGCACGGTCCGAAGCCGACCCCCGCCTCGGTGACAGCGCAGCTGCAGGCGCTGAAACGCTCGAGTCCGACGCTGACATTCACCCCGCCGCAGACTGTCACGATCGGCTCCGCGCGTGTGGTCAGGTCGGTCTATACGACCCAGAGCACTCCCAACCCGGTCACCGGCAAGCGGGTACTGCTGATCGTCGACCGCTACGCGCTGACCCACGCGGGCAAGCTGGCCGTCGTCGATCTCGGCACGCCAAAGGGCGTTGACAACGTCGACGCCTACCGGATGATGATTTCGAGCTTCCAATGGCGGTGAACAGCACCCGCGAGGGAATCCGAAGTCTGTGGCAGGAGCCCGAGCAGACTCAACAGCTGCAGTGGCCGGCGCTGCAGCTGCACGACGTGTTCAAGATCTACCGCTCCGGACCAGTCGAGACCGTCGCACTGCGGGGCCTCGAGCTGCGGATTGAACGCCGTGAGCTGGTCGCGGTGCTCGGCCCGTCGGGCTGCGGGAAGAGCACCATGTTGACCCTCGCCGCGGCGCTCGATCAGCCATCGGCGGGCGAGGTCCGCGTGGGTGAGCACTCACTCCAGCGACTCGGTGACCCCGAGCTGGCGAAGCATCGCGCGTGCGGTGTTGCGCTGGTGTTCCAGAGCGACAACCTGTGGCCGACGCTGACGGCGAGGGAGAACGTGGCAGTGGCGCTTCGACTGGCCGGACAGGACGGTCCGACCGCGGCCGCGCAAGCCGCCCTCGAGCGCTTCGGTCTGCGCGAGCGCGCCGAGCATCGGGCCGGTGCCCTGTCCGGTGGCGAGCAGCAGCGGGTGGCGATCGCCGCCGCCTACGCCCGTAACGCTCCCCTGGTCCTGGCCGACGAACCGACCGGCGAGCTCGACGCTCGCAACGAGCAGCTGGTGCTGGAGTCGCTGCGTCAGCTGCGCGACGAGCGTGGCGGTTCGGTCGTCATCGTGACCCATTCCACGCGGGTGGCGGGCGCCGCGGACCGCGTGGTGGAGATGCGCGACGGACGGGTGATCGCATGAGCACCACCGCGGTCGCCGAGCTCGCCGCCTGCCGCGCGGTGAGCGTCGTGCACGGAAGCGGCTCAGCGCTCGTGCGGGCGTTGCAGGACGTCGATTTCAGCGTCCGTGAGGGCGAGCGGGTGGCGCTGTTCGGCCCCTCGGGATCGGGCAAGACGACGCTCTTGCACGTGCTCGGCGGGCTGGTCGTCCCCCAGGCGGGCGAAGTGGTCTGGCGCGGCGAACCTCTCTCCTCGCTGGATGCCGCCGCCCGCGGCCGCGAGCGTTCCCGCGGGATCGCGTTCGTCTTTCAGGGCTCCAATCTGCTGCCGACGTTCACCGCCTATGAGAATGTGGCGTTTGCCGCGTATGCGTGTCGCGGCGCCAAACAGCCCGCCGACTGGGCCGATCCGACCGAGCTCCTGACGCTGGTCGGCCTCCAGGCCAAGCTCGACGCGCTGCCGGCGGAGCTGTCCGGCGGCGAGGGGCAGCGGGTTGCGATCGCCCGGGCGCTGGCGCAGCGACCGGCGTTGCTGCTGTGCGACGAGCCGACCGGCCACCTCGACACAGATACCGGCGGCCGGGTGCTCGACCTGATCGGCGCACTGCACGCGGAGTTCGGGTTCGCGCAGGTGACCGCCACCCACGACGCCGATGTGGCGGCGCGGTTCGAACGGGCGGTCGGGCTGGCGGACGGCCGCGCCACCGGCGAGGAGCGGTTCTCGTGAGCGCCGCCGCCAGGCTGTCGCTGGCCGGGCTGGTGCGAGCGCCCCTGCGGACGATCGTGCGGATCGCGGTGCTTGCCGCTGCCGTCGCGTTGCTCGGCGCGATGCTGCTGTTCGTCGGGCACTCGCTGCGCACCATGACCGGCTCGGCGATCCGCAGCGTGCCGTTGGACTGGCAGGGACCCGTCGGCTCCTACCAGCAGGCGCTCTCGGTTGCCAACGGAGTTGCGCGGCAACCCGGCATCGAGCAGAGCTCGCCGACGGCGACAGCCCCGTTCGCCGGGGTGGCGCATGCCGGCGGTGGTGGCACCACCAACGCCGGCAGCGGCTCGATCCTGGCGGTGCCACCGGGCTATCTCAGCCACATCCAAACCTTCCGCCTGCTCCAGGGCTCACTGCGTCCCGGAGCGATCGTGCTCGACCAGCAGCTTGCCGCCACGCTCCAGGCGCGGATCGGGGACACGGTCGCGCTAACGCCGCGCCCGGGCGCCCGCCCGGTCGCGTTCCCGGTGTCCGGGGTCGCGCTGATCACCGCTCCCGACGTCGTCTTCCAGCCGCTGAATCCGCTCCTGGGGCCTGCCCCCGCGCAGCCGCCCGCCAACGCGGCGATCATGCCGCTCGGGACCTTCGCCGCGACGGTCGCGCGGGAACTGCCGACCGTCGGCTCGGCCAGCCCCGGAGCATCGAGCGTCCCGGGCGCGCAGAGCGGTGTGCAGTGGCAGGTGCAAGCGCAGATCAACCCGCACAGCCTCGGCGGTTCACCGTCGCAGGCGTTCACGCTGGCCGGGGAGATCGCACACCGGGTCGAGCGTTCACTGCCGGGCCAGGTTCAGTTCGTCGACAACCTCTCCGACCAGCTCAACACGGCGGCCGGCGACGCGCTCTACGCCGAGACGCTGTACATCATGCTCGCCGTCCCCGGCGCGTTGGTCGCGCTGGGATTGGCCTACCTCGCCGCCCTCGGGACCGTCGATCGAGACCGTCGTGATCTCGGACTGCTGCGGGCGCGAGGCGCCACGCGCCGGGATCTGCTGATGGTCGCCGGCGCCGAGAGCCTGATCATCGGGCTGATCGCAGGAGTGCTCGGCGCCGCGCTGGCCTTCGGTGCGGTGTCAACGATCATCACGGGCGGCGTGGGGCTGACGGTCGGCCGGGGTGCCATCACAGTCGCCGCGTGCGTGGTGCTGGCCGTGCTCGGCGCGCTGGCCGCGCGGCTCGGCGCCACCTCCTCGGTGTGGCGCGCGAGCGTCAGCGAGAGCCGGCGCAGCGTTCGCCGCGAGCAGCGTCCGCTGTGGCAGCGGCTGTACCTCGACCTGATCGCGCTCGCGCTGAGCGGGCTGGTCTACTGGTTGACCGCCAGCACCGGTTTCTCAGCGGTGGTCAACCCCGACTCCAACCCGACGCTGTCGCTGTCGATCTACATGTTCTTCGCCCCGGCGCTGCTGTGGATCGGCGCAACGCTGTTGCTGGTGCGACTGCGCGGTGGCCTGCTGGCGTGGATCTCGTCCCGCGCGGCGGGCGGCCGGGCGCGAACGCCGCGGGCGTTCCTGCTCGCCAGCGCCGGCCGGCGCGGCGGCGCGATCAATCGCGGGCTGATCGTCGTCGGACTCCTGCTCGCGTTCGGGGTCAACCTCGGGATCTTCACCGCCACCTATGACCAGCAGTCCAACGTCGACGCTCAGCTGACGCTCGGTGCGGACGTGACCGCGACGGCGCCTCCGGGGATCACCGCCAGCCACAACCTGCAGCGGCGGATCGCGGCCTTGCCGGGCGTCTCGGCAACCACCGCGATCGATCACTCCTACGCCTACGTCGGTCCTGACCTGCAGGATACGTTCGGCATCGACACGTCCACGATCAACCGTGCGACCACGCTGCGCGATTCCTACTTCGTCGGCGCCGGAGCGCAGCAGACGCTCAGCCGTCTCCACGCGCGGCCCGACGGGATCCTCGTATCCAAGGAGACCATCAACGACTACCAGCTCAAGCTCGGCGATCTTCTCAACCTGCGTGTACTGGACCACAGCACCGGCCGCTTCCGCGTGGTCCCGTTCCACGTCGCCGGCATCGTGCAGGAGTTCCCGTCGGCGCCACGTGACTCGTTCATGGTCGCCAACCTCGCCTACCTGCAAGCGGCCGATCACGCCGGCGGGCCGAACGTCGTGTTCGCCAAGGCCGGCGACCCGACCGCGGTGGCCGGCGCAGTCGCCCGCGCCACCAGTGGCGACGGAACGATCGTCAAGAACATCAACCAGCAGGCCCAGCGGACGATCAGCTCCATCACCACCGTGGACCTTCGCGGCATCAGTCAGATCGAGGAGGCGTTCACGATCGTGCTCGCTGCGGCGGCGATGGCGCTGTTCATCGCCCTGACCGTGATCGAGCGCCGCCACGAGTTCGCGACGATGGCCGCGGTGGGAGCGAGCCTGCGCGACATCGGCTCGTTCGTCTGGAGCGAGGCGGCAATCGTGCTCGTCGGCGGTCTCCTGCTTGCCGCCGGGCTGGGCGTGCTGCTCGCGCTGATGCTCGTGGCGATGCTCCAGCACGTCTTCGATCCGCCGCCCGATGCGCTCGCCATCCCCTGGGCGTACCTGGCTGAACTGGCCGCGGCGGGGGTCTTGACGACGACGCTGGCGCTGATCATCTCCGCGCTGCGGTTGCGGTCACTCCCACTCGGCCGGCTGCTGCGCGAGCAGTAGCGCTGGGCTCATTTTTGCCGGCCCACCCAGGACAGGATTGCCCGCGAGTGGGTGAGTACCGTGCCGTCGGGGAGCTTCAGGGCGGGCAGCTTGTTCGATCCGGTTGCCGCGCGAAGCTCGTCGCGGGAGCCCTTGCGCAGGAACGGCAGCGGGTTGCCGGGGCCGGCGAGCACCTTGTCGTAGTCGATGTTCGCGGCGCGCATCGCCTCCTGCACGCGCCGGCACGGATGCAACCGCGGCCCCTGCTCGTCGCCGTCGCATACGAATAGGGTGGGCTTGTCGGCCATCGCTTTCTCCGTTCGTCAGGGTCGAGTGTGCAACAGGGCCCCGAGCTTGTCGAGCCCGCCCTCCCAGCCCATCCGGTACGGAGCCGGGCCATGGGCGGGAGGAAAGTCGGTGTGGATGAGCGCCACCTCGGTACGGTCACCCTGCGGGCGAAACTCAACCGTCACCAGTGACTCCGAGCCGTCGGCGGCAGGCCCGGATTCCCATCGCCACGTGTAGGTCAGTCGCTCCGGTGGCGTGACCTCACGGTAAGTGCCAGCGACGGTGAACGTGTCGCCCGCCGGGGTCCGCATGGCCAGGCGGTAGCTGCCGCCGGGCCGCAGATCGACCTCGGCTTCGGGGCAGGTGAACTCGCCGGGACCCCACCAAGCGCGGAGCTGGTCGGGCTCGGTCCAGGCGCGGAACACCTGTTCACGCGGCGCGTCGATGATCCGGACGATCTCGATTGCCTCGTCCACCGGGTCCGCGCTCATCTCGAGCCCCGCGGCGGGGGCGCCTTGAAGTGGTCGGCCAACGAGTCAAACCGCCGCTCCCAGAACAACCGGTAGCTGCTCAACCAACTCTCGGCCTCCTGCATCGGCGCCGCCACGAGCCGGCAATGCCGCACGCGGCCTCGCTTGTAGTGATCGAGCAGACCGGCGCGCTCCAGCACCGCCAGGTGCTTGGTCACCGCCGGCAGCGACACCGTGAACGGCTCAGCCAGCTGAGAGACCGAAGCTTCGCCTTCGGCCAGCCGGGCGACGATCGCTCGCCGCGTCGGATCTGCCAGCGCCATGAACACGGCGTCAAGCTCGGCGGCTTGATACTTAACCATCTGGTTAACCGTAATCGAAGCCCGCGCCGTGTGTCAAGCCCGCGGCGCTGATGGGGCCGGCCCGCCTGCCTGTCTCCGGGGCCACGTGGTTGCGACTCCGTGGTCTGTTTGACTCCATATTCGCGCCAAAGAGACCACGGAGGGGCCCGTGTGCGCGCGCCTAGCCGGTGGGGGATCGCGCGTCGGGTTGCTCGAGCGCCTTGAGCAGCTGTTGCGCTTCGGTTCGGCCATGGTGCTCGGCCCATCCCGCTGGGGTGGCGTGATAGGCGCTGTCGTGGACGTTCGGGTCAGCGCCGTGATCGAGCAGCAGCCGGATCATGGGCACGTTGCCGTGCATCGCGGCCTCGTGCAGCGGCGCGGTCCGCGGCCGGGCGTTGACGTCGAACCCCAACTCGATCAGCACCGCGACCGCCTCATGGCTGTTCTGCCCGGCGGCGCGGACGAGCTGGTCGGGGCACCGCTCGATCGCGCGCCGGCGCAGGCCGGGCTCGGTCGCCAGCAGCCGCTCCACAGTGGCGCGGTCGCCGGCCATTGCGCTCGCCACCAGCGCGTCGACCTGATCGTGCTCCCAGGACGCGCCCGCGTCGACCAACACGGACACGATCTCCATGTGGCCGTTGAGCGCCGCCTCCTGCACGGGAGAGCGTCCCTGGTAGATCGGGTGATCAATCTCGCGGCCCTCGGGATCCACCCCGCGGGCGAGCAGCCCGCGGACCCGGTCGGTGAGCCCGTGCGCCGCCGCGGCGATCAGCAGATCCTCGAGCATCTGTCGCGGTGAGTCCTGCCGCTCGCCGAGCCGCCGGCGCCACGGGCCGCCGTCGCCGGTGCCGAGCCCGAACTCGAACAGCAGCTCGAGCCAGTCATCTTCCGGCCGAGGGCCCCAGCCCTGGTTGTAGAGCGCCTGCCCATCGTTCGCGTCGGCGCCCGCCTGCAACAGCAGCCGCGCCAGCGCGAGCTCCTCCTGGTGCTTGGGGATCGTGCCACCGCCGCCCAAGGCGCCGGTCAACGCCGTGAACGGAGGGATCAGGCCCTCCCACAGATAGCCGGCGTTCGGATCCGCACCGTGCTCCAACAGCAGCCGCGCGACCCCCACGCCCGAGCGACCCGGGCCGAGGGGCACACGCGCGTAGGTCAGATAGAGCAGCGGCTCCCAGCCGTGCGGGCCCCCAACCAGCGACGCCTGAGACGGGTCGCGGTCCAGCAGCTGGCGGGCGGCGTCGACCTCGCCCGTCGCCGCGATCGTGTGAATACTCGCGTGCGGCAGCCACTCATGCTGTTCGAGCAGTGCTTGCGTGCGCCGGAACCGGTCCGGGTCATCACCGCCGTAGTTCAAGCACGCCAGCCGTAAGAACTCGTCGATGACCGCCTGGTCGTCGGCGAGCGGCCCGCCGACCGGCTCGTGGTGCGGGGAGCGGGCGAAGCGGGCGACGAGCTCCAGATGCGCTTTGAGTTTGGGCCAACTCGGGAACCCGAACTGACGAGCCACGACCAGCTGCGCGTCCGCACGCGTGAAACCGTTCAGCTCCGATGAGCCGGGCTGCGCATCAGTCAGGCGCGGGTGGAACTCGCGCACAACCTCGGCGGCGCCGGCGTCGCCGGCGCGGACCGCGCGCTGGAACGACTTGGCGCCCTTCTTCAGCTGCTCGAGGTTGGCGTTGCCGGGAAGACCGCGAGGTGGCACTGAGGCCTCCTTCCGTTCGCGCCCGGAGTCCGCAATCTCGGGCCGGAAAGGAGACACCGACACAAGCACAGCCAAGCTTCAGGTGGGCTTCGCCCTCTCCGCGGACCGGTGGCGCCCTGTGCGCCGACCGATCATATCTCCGTCAAGGATGCGCAGGTGGCCGCCTCGGAGCCCGGAATCATCAAACCCACCCTGAGCTGGCCTGATCGCGATTGGGGTTGACTGGTCAGTCGGCGCCAGCGAGTGCTGGCTGGGCTCGCGGACCGCGGTCTTGGCCGCGGCGTCTGTGAGCTCCTCGCCGCGGATGAGCACGAAGATCGCGGGCAGCGCGAGCAGCGCAACGGCGCCGAGCACCCAGACGCGGACCGGAAGCCGCCGGTGTGCGCCGCGGGGGGGCGTCGCCGGCATGGACCAGGGTCTTGGTGTGGCTCGCCGCGACGCCTGAGGCAATCGCGATCCCGATGGCTCCGCCGAGCTGCTGAGAGGTGTTCAAGAGACCGGACGCGAGCCCGGCCTGGTGCTCCTGAATCCCCGCGAGCGCCGCGATCGCGACCGAGATGAAAGAGAACGCGGCCCGGGCGCCGCTTAGGACAGCTGTGCTAACTTTCGCTCATATGAGCAAGAGCGAGTCGAGTCGAACCTCACGCAGCCCTCAACGGGGCTCGGCGACCTTCACCGAGGCTGCGCGCCGGGCGCAGATCGTGCAGGCGACGATCGCGACGATCGCGGAGGTGGGATTTCGGCGTGCCTCGTACGCGCAGATCGCACGGCGCGCGGGGCTGTCGAGCACCGGGCTAATCTCGTATCACTTCGCAAGCAAGGCGGAGCTGATCGACGAGGTCGTGGCCGAGGTCGTCGCGGCGGGACAGGCGTTCATGGTGCCGCGGATCGAGGCAGCGGCCGCGGGCCGCGCCCGGTTGCGGGCGTACATCACCTCCAATCTGGAGTTCATGGCCCTGCACCCGGGACATGTGCGAGCGGTGGCGGAGATCCAGAACGCGCTGCCGCGGGAGCCGGGCGGCCAGGCGGAACCGTATGCGCCGCGTCACGCTCGCGGCCTCGGGCAGCTGGAGGGTTACCTGCGTGAAGGTCAGCGCGTCGGTCAGCTGCGGCGGTTCTCGGTGGTCGTGATGGCGATGGCGATCCGAGCGGCGATCGATGGGGTGGCCTACCGGCTGCGTGACGAGCCGGAGCTCGATCCGGTCGCCTACGGGCGTGAGCTCGCGACCCTGTTCGATCGCGCCACGGCTGCGAAGCCGGTGGGCCGGTCGAGTGTCAAGCGGGAGGACTGAGCGGTGCCGGGCGGATATGTGCAATTGGTCGTGATCATCGGGCTGTACACGTTCCTGGTGCTGTGGCCGCCACGACTCCCACGAGGACTCGCATTCGCGCTCTTCTTCGTCAGCCATCTGGTCAACGAGCTTCCTGGCCTCGCGCTGGGGGCGCTGCTCGCCGGCACGGTGCTCGCGCTGATCGGGGCCCATCCGATCTCGGCGGGCGACGGGGTCCTGCTCGCGCTGGCGGCGCTGTCCGCGCTCGGCCTGCTCGAGGTCATCCGGCGCGGGCTGATGACAGCGCCAGTGGTCGAGGCGTCGCTCGACCAGGAGCTCGGCCGCGGCTGGCGCTCTGCGGCCGCGCCGGCAGTCCGGTCACGCCGGCTTCGGCTGGCGCGCGAGCTGCTCGCCCCGCTGCCGCTGTTCCCTCGGCACGTTCAGCGGATCAGGAACCTCACCTACGGGAAGGCCGGAAGGCGCAACCGTCTCGACGTGTACCGACCTCGCGGCTCGGTTGGGGGCGCCGGGCCGGTGTTGATCCACTTTCATGGTGGCCACTTTCAGATGGGCGGCAAGAGCCGCGAGGCGCGCCCGTTGCTGCACCGGCTCGCCAGCCACGGCTGGGTCTGCATCAGCGCCAACTACCGGCTCGGTGCGACCGGCCGGTTCCCCAACTCGCTGATCGACGCCAAGCGGGTGATCAGCTGGGCGCGGACACACGCCGCTGAATACGGCGCCGACCCCTCGATGCTGATCGTGGCGGGAAGTTCGGCCGGCGCCCACCTGGCGTCGATGGCCGCGCTGACGCCCAACGAGCCGGCGTTCCAGCCCGGCTTCGAGGACGCCGATACCGCGGTGAGCGCCGCGTTGTGCCTGTACGGCTACTACGGCGAGCGCGACGGCGCGGGAGCGCTCCCCTCTTCGCCGGAGGCCTACATCGGCCGCGACGCGCCGCCGATCCTGGTCGCGCACGGGGTCAACGATCCGCTCATTTCCATCGACCACGCCGACCAATTCGTGCGACGGTTACGCGTCGGCTCGACCCGCCCGGTCATCTACCTCCGACTGCGCGGGGCAGAGCACTCCTTCGACCTGTTCCACTCGCCTCGCTTCGACGCGGTGATCGACGGGATCGAGGCCTTCGCGATCTGGCTGCGCGCCATGTCCACGCCGGCGTCGAAAGCTGAAACCATCTCCGCTCCTGGCGAGCTAGCGGCGAAGACGGTCGCCGCGTTGAGTGGCACGCCGACACTCACGTCTGATCAAGCCGACGTCGGCTAGGGCGTCCGTGCTCCGATTGGACACCCGACCGCGAGATCCGCCGTCGGATTGTGCACAGAACGGATCCACGCGGATCTCGATCGTACGCCAAGCCGCTTGGCCGAGCTCAGTGCGGTCCGGTGGCAACCGGCGGCGTGGGCTTCCCATCTCGTTTAGAGACATTCGTCGAAAGGATGCTGTCTGTGTTCGCAAGAGTCCAAACCCTCCACCAGCCGGCCGACAAGCTCGAGGGGGTGGCCGAGGCTGGGCGCGCGCAACTTCCGGCGTTGCGCGAGCTCTCGGGCTTTAACGGCTGCTACTGCCTCATCGACCGAGCCAACGAGAAGGCCTTGGTGATCTCTCTCTGGGAAACCGAGGACGACTTGCGTCAGTTTGAGGCGGCCACCGCTCAGCGTGCGCGCACCGCCGCGCAGGTCGGCATCAAGCCGCCACCGAGCGAAATCTTCGAGGTCGCCCTCCAGGCGATCTGACGAGCGTCTGGCAGGAACGGTGACTGCGACGAGGGATGTAGCAAGACGTGGAAGATTCTCGCAACCTCGCCCGCGACGGCACCCCCGACCCCGTCAGCCGCTGCGATCAGGCGAGCGGGGGGTCAAACTCGGTGTCCGAAACTTTTGCGAGCCGTGCTCGTTTTGAGGCGAATGAGCGTCGCGACTTCGTCTCGTGTGCCCGCTGTTCAGCGGGGGGGTGTCCCGTTGGCGCCGGCGATGCTGGTCGGCGTTGTGTGCCTGGCGGTTGCGGGGTTGGCGGACGCTGTGCTTCCGCACGAGAAGGGGATCAGCGGCGATGAGCCGTTCTACGTTCGAATGGCCACCCACCCTGGCGGGCCTCACACCTTTGGGTACGCCACCCGGATCGCCGTTCCGTGGCTGGTGCACGTTCTTCCGTTCCGTCAGGCCGTCTCGTGGCAGCTGCAAGCCCTGGTGTTGATCGCCGCCAGTGGCGCGGCGCTCTACGTTCTGTTGCGTACATTCGACGTGTCGCCATGGCTGGCTGGTGGTCTTGCGGTCGGGCTCGCGGTTTCACCGACGCTTCTGGTCGTTCTGCTTCGACACGGCCGAGGTATCGATCCGGCCACGACCCTCGTGATGATGCTTGGCTGCTTGTTCATCGTCCGCCGCCAGCGGCTCGCGCTCGCGCTGACGATGCTCATCGGTGTCGCGGTAAAGGAAACGAGCTTGTTCCTGATCCCACTCGCGTACGCCGTGTGGGCCGAGCGGCTGGTGGACGTCGAGGCGCTGCGCGACGTTGTGCTGGTGTCGGTCGCCCCGATCGCAGGCGCCGTCGGACTACGACTCGAGATCTCGGCGAAAGGCGTCAGTTCGTATACGACGGGCATCACAGGCTCGTTCCTGCATGTCCGGCTAGAAGTTCTACGGAAGGCGTTTACCGGCACCGAGCTCATACGGTTGGCCTACACCTACGGCCCGTTGTGGATCGTTGCGCCGCTTGCGCTACGGAAGTTCTCGTTCCCCCGCCGGGGACTTGCCTTAGTTGGCGTATGTGCACTTGCGCTGACCGTTGTGTACGACGACCAACGTGTCATGTTCCTCGCCGCTCCGGTGTTCTTTGTCTCCGCGGCCCTGGTCCTCAAGCACCAGCGTTACGTTGCGCTGGCGGCGGTGATCGCGCTGCTTGCCGTCGACACCGGCTACGCGGTTTACATGCAAGTTCACGGAGTCAGGTACGGCCTCGATCAAACCCCGCCTAGCGGGATCCCGGTGTACTAGTCAACGTGGAGCCGCGCAGCGCGGCGGAAGGACCGTCTCCGCTCTCGCCATCCGTCAGCGTCTCAGCCATCCAGTGCAGCGGCCGGCTGCGCCTCGCTCCGGACGCGGCTTTCGCACGATGGCGACGATCCCGATCACCGACCGCTACGGCTACTTCGAGGTCCGGCAGCGCTGTCATCACGCCTCTGGAAGCGGCGCGGCGCCCACCGCCGGGGAACGCGCTCGCTCCCAACGACGCTTCGC
Organism: uncultured Solirubrobacterales bacterium; assembly: GCA_963792735.1. Lineage (GTDB taxonomy): Bacteria > Actinomycetota > Thermoleophilia > Solirubrobacterales > Solirubrobacteraceae > Palsa-465. Next base: position 463,336 of record CAWBXK010000005.1, read on the forward strand.
CGCGCGCTCAGTTCGTTGCGCGCCGTCCCTTGTGCGAGCCGCTTGAGATGTCATCCTCGTCCGTGATCGAGTGCTGCCCACGAGACAAGCACCGAACTGCGCGCACGTTGACCGAACGCTCACCGCGACGCAGAAACGCGGCCTGGCCATCCGACACATCTGCTTCAGATCGAGCCCGTGATCGAGACCGAGTAGCCGCACGACACTCCGGAAGAGGTGGGACCTCGACATGGCAGGCGCGTACTTCTGCCTCAGCTCAGCGCTGATGAGGAAGCGGCCCGAGGCTGGCTCGGTAGAGGTAGGTTTCGCAACGGGATGTGTTGCTGTCCGGCGTGCTGGTCGCGGTCCTCAAAGCTGCCGGCGGTGACGGCGCGCGGGAAGGAGATCTTGACGGCGCGGAGCAACGGCAGCTCGAAGATCTGCACCTGCGTCTGCGGGCACGCGGTATAGAGCGCTCATGCGCTCCGGGGTGAGCACCCCGGAGGCGATCGAGCAGCTCGTAGTCCTCGTCTCGAGCCAGGAAGATGTCCAGGGTGAGCCAGAACGGCCCCGCGTTCTTCGCGCGGACCTCGTCAGCAAGACTCCCGACGGTCGGTGCAAGATCAGGCATCAGGGACCCGGCCGATCACGGTGCGAAACAGTTCGGTCGGGCTGTTGACCTCGACGACGTGGTTGAGCACGAACTCGTAGACGGCGCCGCGCTCGATCTCCGCCGGCGAGGTCGCGAACGCGAAGCTTGGGAGATGCTCCATCCCGGCCAGCGGAAGATGCAGCAGCAGTGGGTTGGCCGTCTTGGCGATCGCGGTCGCGGTCGATTGTTCGGCTGCGCGAACCCGCATCATCACGCCCACCTCCTGCGGCGTCGCCCCGTCTGCGGCCAGCGCGCCGAGGATCGCGTTGCGGCCGTAGCAGAGCAACTGCACGGCGTACTGTTCGGGCTCAAGGCCCAGCAGATCGCTGACCCGGCTCTGCACTCTGGCCCGCAACGCCTCAAGCCAGGCATCGATGTCGGCTAGCACCTCGGGGTCCGCGATGCCGACGAATGACATCGTCTCGTAGCCGGACTTCCGGCTGCCCTCGAGTTTGATCGTGGCTCGCGATGTCGGCTCAAAGCGTGACCCGACCACGCGAACCGCGCGCGCGTCCACCGAGGAGTACGTGGCGGCCGAGGTGTCCAGCACGCCGGCGGGCTCGGTGAGCCGGAACGGGTTGGCGTTCTCATAGAGCATGTGGGCGGCCACCGAGATCGGCGTGCAGATGGCGGCCGGCTCGAGCGGGATGACGGTAAAGCCGTCGGCGTCGATCTCCACGAAGACGCCACCCCCGCGGGGGCTGGTCGTGCACTGATCTCCGCATTCGACGGTCTTGGCGGCATGCCAGGACGGGCCGGGCGGCAGCCCGTGCAGCAGAGCGATCGAGGCGACCAGCGAGGTGTCGGTGGCTCGCCCGGCCAGGATCACGTCGGCGCCCCGTTCCAGCGCCGCGACGATCGGCTCGTGCCCCATCACCCCGACGATGTGCTCGCAGGAGCGCAGCGTCGTCGCGTCGAGTGCTCCCGCCGGCGCGAGCGGATGGATGCGCCCGGAGGCCAGGGCGTCGGCCAGTCCGGCCGCGGACTGCTCGCTGTAGATGCGGGCCAGGCTGAAGGAGAGCTGCTCCTCGCGGGCGATCTCCTCGGCGATCTCTGCGGTCCAGTCAACGCCGGCGTCGGTGCCGCTGGTCGCGCAGCTGCCGACGATCAGGGGGATCTCAGCCCGGCGGGCCGCCAGCAGCAGGATCCGCAGATCGCGTTTGACCGCGACGGCTGCGCTCTTGGACACGCCGGCGCCGAGGTAGTAGGGGCCGCTGTCGGTCGATCCAGCGTCGATCGCGATGGCCTCGGCGCCGAGCGCCAGCCCGCGGTCGACCGATTCCGCGCTGAAGCCCGAGCCGAGCATTCCGCTGGGGAAAACGACACCCAGCGCGGCGGGAGCCGCGGGACGCCACGTCGACCAGGCGAGGCTGGGTCTGCGCGGTCATGAGTGCGCCAACGCGGAGTCCGGCGCTGAGGCTCGGATCAGGGGCCACCGAGCCGCTAGGGCGCCCGGGGCCCAGCACGCGGCAGGCAGTGGGCGGGATGCGCACCGCGACCTGACCCCCGCCGAAGGCATGCGTGGACGCCGCGGTGACGGCGAGCTCCGGCCACGAGCAGCTCGTATACGTAGTGATCGCCCAAGAAGGCGGTCGACTGCACGTCGGCCATAAACCGGTTATCCGTCTCGCCGGTGTTGTCGGCGCCGAGCTCGATTGCCTCGGGCCGGATCGCGATCTCGACCTCGTCTCCAGCTCGCAGGCCGAGTTCAGCGACGATCAGCTCGGGTCCGCCGGCCGGCACCGCGACCGCAAACCCGCCGCTGCCCCGGGACCGGACTCGTCCAGTGAGGATGTTGCAGTGGCCGAGGAACTCGGCGACGAAGCGGCTGGTCGGCTCGCGGTAGACCTCTTCCGGGGTGCCGGCTTGGAGGATCACACCGTGATCCATGACCAGGATCCGGTCGCTCATGCTGAGCGCCTCATCCTGATCGTGGGTGACAAACACGGTGGTCAGCTCGAGCGTGCTCTGCAGATCCTTGAGCCAGACGCGCGCGCGCTCGCGTAGCTTGGCATCGAGGTTGGAGAACGGCTCGTCGAGCAGCAGCACCGACGGTGAGTAGACCAGGGCGCGGGCCAGCGCGACGCGCTGCTGCTGACCGCCGGAGAGCTCGTGCGGATACCGGGCGGCGTAGGTTGACATCTCGACCAGCTCCAGCGTCTGCGCCACCCGCCGCTTGACTTCGGCGCCGGTCCTGCTTGCGGACCTTGAGCGGGAAGGCGACGTTCTCGGCCACGGTCATGTGCGGCCAGACGGCGTAGGACTGAAAGACCATGCCGAGGTTGCGGTCCTCGGCGGGCAACGCAGACCTTGGCGGCATGGTCGTAGAACAACGTGTCGCCGCAGGCGATCCGCCCCGCGTCGGGCTGCTGAAATCCGGCGATCGACATCAGCGTGGTCGTCTTGCCGCACCCGCTCGGGCCCAGGAGCGTGAGGAACTCACGGTCGTGCACGGTGAAGCTGACGTCGTTGAGCGCCCGCTCCTCGCCGAAGGTCTTGGTCAGGCCCTGCACGTTGATCTCAGGCATGTCTGCGTCCCTGGACTCGAGTGGCGAACAGGCGACCCCCGACTGCGATGGCCACGATCGTGATCGCGACCTGGACCATGGCCAGCGCGGCGACGGGACCATTGGTGCCCTGCTGAGCGGCCTGCAGCATGGTCACGCCCATGATCTGATGGCCCGGGGTGACCAGGAACAGCGCCGGGTCATAGTCGTTGAGGATCGACACGAAGAGCAGGATGAAGGCCACGAACAGCGCCGGCCGCAGGATCGGGAAGGTGATCCGGGTCATCGTCGTCCACCAGCTCGCGCCGGCCGAACGCCCGGCGTCGTCTAGGGAAGTGCTCACGGTTCCGAACGCCGAGGACATCACGAAATAGGCGAGGGTCAGTGAGCGGATGCTGAGCGCGAGCATGATCCCCCAGATGCTGTTGCGCAAGGCGCCACCGGGCGGGTTGATCAGCAAGAAGCTCCAGAAGAAGCCGATCCCGATGATCAGGCCGGGGATGGCCCGCGGGAACAGGAGCATGAACGGCAGCGAGCGGCGCAGCCGGAAGTTCGAGCGGTGCGCAACAGCCGTACCCAGCGCGACCACGGCGGTAGTGACCAATGCTCCGACGAGGGCGATCTCGGCCGTGTTGCGGATCGACTGGATGTACGTGGCCCTGTCCGATCGTGCGCCAGTTGTCCAGGGTCAGCAGGTGCCAAGGCGCGATCAACGGAGTCAGCTCCGAGACGACAGACGACAGGGCCAGGGCCAGGATCGGCGCGAACGTCGTCACCGCGATATACAGCCCCAGCAGCGCCCCGAGGCTCCACCTCGCCACCCGCCCGAGCCGAAGTCCCTGAGTCGTCCCGGCCCGGCCGCCGATCGACACGAAACGCGCTTCGTCGCCGAGCAGCCGGCTGCGTAGCAGCAGCAGCGCACAGGCTGCGAGCAGCAGGATCGTCGCGCCGGCGCTGACCACCGGCGGGTCGGGGGTAAACGCGTTTGACCACGTGTTGAAGAGGTAGCTGGCGATGAAGTCGTGGCCCTGCGGGGAGCCGAGCACGAGCGGGATCCCGAGGGCTTCGATCGACAGGGTGAATACGAGCAGTCCGGAGTTCAGCAATGCCGGGCGCAGCATCGGAAGGGTGATTCGTCGCAGCACCCGCAGCGGGGATGCGCCCACGCTTCGGGCGGAGTTCTCCAGCGAGGAGTCGATGCCCGACAGCGCCGCCTGGCAGACGAGGAACGCGACGGGCACCGCGGTCGCGATGCCCAGCACCGCCATGCCGGGCACCGTGGTGAGGTCAAACGGGATGTGAAGCGTGTTGTTGACGAAGTCGTGGGCGTAGCCGCCGGGCCCGTAGAGTGCGTTCCACCCGAGAATGACCCCGAGCGGGGGAAGCAGCAGCGGTGCGATGAACAGCCGCGAGTACACCCGCCGGCCAAGAACGTTCGTGCGACTGCACAGCACCGCGAACGTGGCGCCGAGCCCGACCGAGAACACGGTCGTGATCAGCGCGAACTCGAGCGTATTGACTGCTGCGGTCCAGAAGGCCGGATCGGAGAACAGCTGCTGATAGGCCGACAGCGTGAACACTCGCCCCGGCGAGTAGATCGGCTTGCTCTGCACCGATGCGTACAGCAGCGGCAGGACTGGCGCCAGTACGCACACCACCACCAGCACCCAGATGGCCGCCTGGAGCCCGTTCTCGGGAACCAGGCGGCGCACGCGGGCGGGCGGGGTGGGCGTGTAGCTCAGCGAGCTCATCAGCGTCAGGGCGCTATTCGGAGATCGGCAGTGCGGTTACTGATGAAACGCCTGGCGGAAGCGGGCCGTGAACGCAGCCTGACCCTTGGCCACCTGCTCACTGAACGGGGTCAGGTAGGTGTTCTGGGGACCACCCACGGCCGCGTACAGCGCCTTGAGCGTGTTCGGACAACCATTGCTGGGCGTGAACAAGTTGCTCGACGCCTCAAATCCGGCGTCACACAGAGCCTGCTGACCCGGGTTGCTGTAGACGAAGTTCATGAACAGCTTCGCGGAATCGGGGCTAGCCGCGCCGGCGGTGATGCCGATGCCACGCGGGATCAGCGGGGTGAAATCCTTGGTGTACTCCCAGCCGAGGAGCTTGCCCACCTTGGGACTGGACTGGATCGGGCCGCGCGCCAGGCCGGACTCGAACACCGCGACGGCGAACCCGCCCTGGGCAACATCCTGACCGAGCACGTCACCGTCACCGGGCGTCTTGGCGGTCTGACCGAGCTTGTCGAGCGCGGCCCAGCCCTTCTGGTGCACGTAGGCGTAGAAGGCGGTGTATCCAAAGTTGTTGTTGATCGTGTACGTCGCGACCTTGTACTTGCCGGCAATCCCATCGGCAGCGATCTGCGCGACCGTGGGCGGCGGCGCGTGACCCTTGAGCAGCAGCTTGTTGTAGATGGTGATCGCCGGGTCGGGCGAGAAGATGTACAGGCCCCCTGCCCTGGTTGACGAAGCTCGGGAAGCTCGAGATTCCCGGCGGCGTGTACGGCTGCAGATAGCCGTGGTTCACGGCGCCGTACCACAGACCCGGAGCGCTGGCGAGAAGGATGTCAGCCGTCCGCGTACCGGTGCCATGTTCGGCGGCGTACTTGGAGAACACGACCGGGTCCTCGTCGTCGGTCGCGGTGACATGAATCCACGGGTACTTGGCCTCAAACGCCTTGACCACGGCCTGCGTCTGAGTGAGCAGCGCGTTGCCGTAGATGACCAGGCCCTTCTCCTTCTTCGAGCCCGCGACCAGAACCGCCGGGGGCACGGCGGCCGCTGACGAGGACACGCCGGATGTCGATGAGCTCGATGAGCTCGATGAACTCGAGCTGCTGCAAGCGGCCAGCGCCATAGCGCTGACCATAAGTAGCACGGCCAATCGCGCCCGCCTCAGCGGATGCAGGCATCCACGTCATGTCTCTCTCCTCGGTCGACTGCTATTGCAAATGGCACCATAGTCTATGTAGGGCCGATACGCAAATACCCGCTGCGACGACACGATTAGCTGCCCTCCGCGCATGCGGACGCCCCCGGGACAGGCTCACGCGTCAGAAGTCTGCGCCGGCTGAGGGACTCCAGCCCAGCCGCGTGGTGGCTGTGCTAGCTCCTCGTCGGAGTGGTGCCCGCAGGACCGTCGTCGCCGATGCCCTCTTGCTCGGCGAACTGCAAATAACGCTCGCCGATCCAGAGCGTGTGCTCACGCATCAACGCCTCGGCTCGCGTGCCGTCGCGCGCCCGCAGCGCTTCGACAATCGCCTCGTGCTCGTCAACCGCCTGGCGGATGCTTTCCTCAGCACCGTCGGTGCGTTGTGCCCGGTCTCGCAATGCGCGGCCGAACGCCTCGGCAGTAGCGATCATGTCGATCAGGCTCGGGTTGTGAGACGCGGCCACAATCAGCTGATGAAAGCCGTGTCGCAGCTCCCCGCCCTCGTTTCCCCCATCCAGTGCTGAGCGAGGCCGTTTGCGCGGCCGCTTCTGTGACAGCAGGTGGACGCGGGCGATCTCGTCCAGCTCCTCCTCGGTGGCGGACTCAGCCGCCAATCGCGCGGCCACCCCGCGCAGCGCAGCTTGGATCAGCGACATCTCCCGGATCCGGCGCAGGCTCGGAGCGGCGACCTGAAGCGTCCGTCCATCGAGACGCGCCAGGAGGCGCTCGTGTGTCAGGCGCGAGATCGCCTCACGTACCGGCGTCGGGCTCACCCCTAGGCGCGCCGCCAAGCCACGCTCGGTCAGCCGCTCAGCTGGAGCCAGCTCCCCCGAAGTAATCAGGTCGCGCAGAACCTGATAGGCCTGATCAGCAAGCGAGGGTCCCGTCGTCAGCTGACGCTGCGAATGAGCGCTCACACGCCTCCGCTCGGACCACCGGCGACTGAACGTTTCACGCTGCGAAACCCAGGCGCCGACCGGATTTCGCGTTGCGTCGATCAGGCATCGCTATAGCATATCGCCGCCTCCTCGAACGGCGTAAACACCGGTTCCGACCCGGCTAGGCGTACCGCTGACGCAGTAGAAGAGATCGGAAAAGAGTCCGCTTGGCCGATGAATTCTCGGCCCTCGATGCCTAACGTGGGCAGCGTCTTCCCCCTCGATTCGCACCTACACAGACAGCTGAGTATCCATCGCTGTTCATGCTCAACCCGACTGCGTCCGGGGGATTCCGCTCCCGGGCGAGACCGTCCTGATCGGGGCGACGGCCCTGGCGGCCCGCGGCAAGTCTTCGATCCCGTGGTCATCGCGGTCGCGGCAGCTGCGGCGATCCTTGGCGGCAACCTCGGCTACGTGCTCGCCCACAAATACGGTTGCGGACTGTTCGAGCGACCCGGTCTGTTCGCCCTCCACCGGCGTCATGTGCTGGAGTTCGGTGAGCCGTTCTTCGCTCGGAACGGCCCGGAGTGCGCATAGATTAGGCCCTCGAAGGGCAAGCCGCGCGGCAGACTCAAAGCTCCTGACGTCTGCGCTTTGCTACGTCAGTCACCAGCGCCCACCGTACAACCTACCGCCGCCCGACACCGCCGACAACCCGGCGGCGAGAACGAGCCTGCAAATAGCGGCCACCGCCAGCCCCGCCGCCAGCCGTGACCGCCAACGGCGTGCTGACCGCACCGAGACCGCCCCCATCGCCACCGACGGGTCATCCCCGAGGAGCGCGACAAAGACTTGACTTTCATCCGTCCGCGCAGAGCAGACGGTTGCCGGACCTGGCAGCTCGATGTCCCCCGTCAGGCGAATGCGGGGTGCCTGAGCTGGCTATCCGAG
>CAWBXK010000006.1:0-853642 GCA_963792735.1 uncultured Solirubrobacterales bacterium
GCAGTAGATATCGTCGATGAACCGGTCGAGCGGCGGGGCGGGCACTCGGCTGACGTATTGCATGAACTCAGTGTGGCCGACGAGGGCTCGGTTCGCGGCGCGACCAGCCCTGCTCATACAAGCGGACCCGCCTCAATCGATCCGGGGCCGTCGACGCCGTGCCGCGTCCAGGGGGACGCCTCCGCTCCCAACCAAGGGTGGGTCAAATCTTGGAAATCGCAGAGGCATTTACGATCACATATATCGATTGCAAACTGCTTCAAGAGTCATTATTTGATCGAAATTTGGTCGCTATCGTGAAGTGAGGAAAACGAAACCGGAGGCCGATATGCACCCCTCACTCGCGAACATCACCATCAACGCTCATCTCCGCGATCTGCAGCGGGCGATGCACCCCGAGCGCAGCAAGCGCCGGCGCCTTCGCCGCCTGGCGCGGATCCGTCCGAGCCGATAGCAGCAGCTAGGCGCTCGGCCGTCTGGGCGCACTCGAGCACCTCGACCGCGGCGCGCCGTGCCCGCGACGTCAAGCGCGGATGGAAGAATCGGGGCATGGGTTCTCCGCAGACGCTGACCGAAGCTGACCGGCGAATCGTGGCGGCCTGGTCGGCTGACTGCGCCGAGCGGGTGCTGGGATTGTTCGAGGCGGAAGCTCCACGGGATAGACGTCCGCGTGATTCCATCGCCCGGACGCGGGCCTTCGCGCGCGGAGAGCTTGCCGTCGCCGAAGAGATCGGCCGCCGCTTTATCGCTGGTGGCGCCGCTCGCGACGTGAAGACTCCCGCCGCCGCGGCTGCCGCCCGAGCCGCCGGTCAGGCCGCAAGCATCCCGCATATGGGCGCGCACGCCCTCGGTGCCGCCGCCTATGCGGCTAAGGCGGCAGGACTGGCCGCCCCGGACCGACCCGAAGCCGTCAACGAGGAGATCCGGTGGCAGCTTGACCATGTCCCCGCGCGTGCACGCGCCGCACTGCGGCAGCTGCCGCCCGTCGGCGAGGATCCCCACGGTCCCCTCGGGCCAGGCCTCCTCGCCTCAGGCCTTCTCGGCACGATCATCCGCGATCTCCAGGCCGGCCTGGCAGGCCCCGACCACGTCCGATCTCTCAGCGCCCGGTCGGATTCCTATGGGACGGCGGAGACACCGTCTCGATCTACAGCCAACGCGGTGCGCGCATCCGGAATATCGCGCGCAACCCAAAGGTCACTCTGAACTTTGACGGCGACGGTCACGGCGGCGACATCGTCGTCCTAACGGGCACGGCCGAAGTCGACGAATCCTGGCCGAGCGCCGCCGACTACACCGCATGGGCCGCGAAGTACGCCGGTGAGTGGGAGCGGTCGGGGATGACCGCACAGTCGTTCGCGCAGCGGTTCAGTGTCCGGATTCACAACGGCGCGGTGCACGGGCTCTGAACGCTGCACAGGCCTCGCTACCGGCGAGTCTCGCAACCTAAGTCAGCCCGACCCTCGGACGGCCGGTCCGCGATTGGCGTTAGACCCGAGTCGACACCCGCCCAGGCCGCGCCGGTTTGAAATGTTGTGCTCTCGTCCGGCAGACTGTCGGCTATATGAATTCGTCTGAATCTGATCGGCGCACGACGGCGTTCGTCGCCGTCTCGGTCCCCGAGAACTATGAGCGGCGGCTGGCGCCGGTCATCTTCGAGCCGTGGGCAGAGATCCTCATTGACCTGATCGGTCTGCGGCCCGGTGACCAAATTCTTGATGTGGCGAGCGGTACTGGCGTGGTTGCTCGGCTGGCCGCCCGCTGTGCCGGTATCGAGGGTCGGGTTGTGGCCAGCGACGTCAGCAGCGCGATGCTTGCCTACGCGGCGTCGCTTGGGCAACAGTCAGACGCTGCCGCGATCGAGTACCTCGAAGCTTCGGCGACCGACCTGGGGGTCGCCGACGGCCCATTCGATGTGGTGGTGTGTCAGCAAGGGCTGCCGTTCTTCTCCGATCGACCGGGTGCCGCGGCCGCGATGCATGGCTCGCTTCGGGCGGGCGGCGTGGCTGGTGTGGCGGTCTGGGCGCGAGGTCACCGGCTTGAGCCGTTTGACGACTACGCGGAGGCGCTCACGGCGGCGGGCATCGACCCCCCGTTTCCGCGGGCGTACGAAACGTCGAGCTTCGTGATGGGGGCCGATGAGGTCGAGGCGCTACTCACCGGTGCGGGCTTTTCGTCAGTTGAGGTCTCGGTCATCGAGCACACGATCGTGTGGCCTGACTCTAAGTCTGCCGCAGCCGGCATCCTGGGCACTCCCTTTGGACCGGTCGTGCAAAGCCTCCCGACCGACCGCCGTGAGGCGCTCGACGGAGAGCTTCTCCGTCGCTTTGCCGCTAGCGAGGGGCAGCCCGTGCGGCGTTCAACAACCGCCGTTCTCGCCCGCGCGGTCGCCTGAGGCAGCAGCGCACCGCGCACCTCGGGATCCTGCACGGGGAGACCTCCCAGGTGCACCTGTCCGGTCGACGTGGCCGCGACGACAGAAGCCGCGCCTAACCCGGTCGGGGGATGCCAGTATAGGGCTTGCGCCACGCGGGTCCAGTCGCCGTACCACCGCGGGGGCTTGCCGGGACCGGCCGCCCAGTTGTATTCCGGTCGCTGTAGAAGGTCCCGAATCTCGGGTGACAGCTGGACCGGGAAAGGGCTCATGAAAACGTAGGGCTGATGTGTGAGACCAATGGCAATCACGTAGCGCGAGAGGAGCCGCTTTAGGGTCATCGCCTCATCCACTCCATCCCGCGCGCGATGCGGCGCGAACAGCCTCGCAGCAGGGCAACGCCCACCGCGACAGTTCACGTGTCGAAGCGCCGCTCGTCGATGTGGAACATCCGTATCGAGAGTCCGTCCAAGCCGGTGCGCCGCGTAGATGAAAGCTCATCGTTCGTTGGCGTCGAACCCGGCCATAATGACGCAATGGGCTTCTACGAGGATCAGATCGTTCCTCGCTTCACCGACTTCGTCATGAGCCGCCGCGAGCTCACGCCAATCCGCGCTCGCGTCGCTGCTTCGCTTGACGGTGACGTACTCGAGGTCGGTTTCGGCTCGGGTCTGAACGTTCCGCACTACCCACCCGCCGTCACCGGAGTACGAGCGGTCGACCCGGCGACGATCGGTCGCAAGCTCGCAGCCAGGAGGGTTGCTTCGAGCAGGGTGCCGGTGCAGTACATCGGCCTCGATGGTCAAGCCCTGTCTCAGGAGTCAGCCAGTATCGATCATGTGCTGACAACCTGGACGTTGTGCAGCATCCCCGACGTCGATCGCGCTCTCGGCGAGATCCGCCGGGTGCTGCGCCCGGGCGGCTTGTTCCACTTCGTGGAGCACGGCCGTTCGCCGGACCGCAAGGTCGCCGGCTGGCAGGATCGGCTGACGCCGATCCAACGGCGCGTTGCTGGAGGCTGCCACCTGAACCGCCCGATCGACCAGCTGGTGCGCAACTCCGGGCTCGAGGTCCTGCGGCTGGAAAACTATTACGCGAAGGGTCCCCGACCGTTTGGGTACATGTTCGAAGGCGTCGCCACCAAATCCTGAGCAACAGGGTTTCGGGCGCTTCGTCCGGCGGCCTCGAGGGTGTCACAGCGGGGTCTGCCGTGTTGTCTTGTGAGATGTCGGTGATCCTCGATTTTTGGAGTTGATGATGAGAGTGTTGGTGGCAGGTGCGACGGGGGCGATTGGAAAGCAGCTGGTGCCGCGTCTGGTGGCCGCGGGTCACGAGGTTCATGGGATGACGCGGAGCGAGTCGAAGCGGGCGCTGCTATCCGAGCTGGGGGCTGTGGCGGTGGTCGCGGACGCGCTCTCAGCCGATCACGTCGCGGCGGCCGTGGCGCGGGCAAAGCCGGACGTGATCGTTCATCAGCTGACCGCGATCGGCGCGGTGGACATGCGTCATTTCGAGCGTGGGTTTGCGCTGACCAACCGCCTGCGGACCGAGGGCACCGACCACCTTCTCTCCGCCGGTCAGGCGATCGGGGTGCGGCGGTTCGTGGCGCAGGGGATAGCGGCCTATGGCGCGTACGCCCCCACCGGCGGGCCGGTAAAGAGCGAAGAGGACCCGCTTGACCCGGCGCCCGCGCGCGAACTGCGCGCGAATCTCGCCGCGATCGGTCATCTCGAGAAGGCGGTCGTTGGGGCGGAGTGGACGGAGGGGATCGTGCTGCGCTACGGAGTCTTCTATGGGCCGGGCACGTCGCTGGCGCCGGGCGAGGAGCAGTTCGAGCTGGTCCGCAGGCGCAAGTTCCCGCTGGTCGGCGACGGCGCCGGGGTGTGGTCGTTCATCCACGTCGCCGACGCGGCAGAGGCGACGGTCGCGGCGATCGAACACGGCAGCCGCGGTATCTACAACGTGGTCGACGATGACCCCGCCCCGGTCGCTGAGTGGCTGCCGGCGCTGGCGCAGACGCTGGGCGCGAAGAAGCCGATGCGGGTGCCTCGTTTCGTCGGGCGGCTGTTCGCCGGGGAGGTCGGCGTGGTGATGATGACCAACACCCGCGGCGCGTCAAACGCCAAGGCCAAGCGCGAGCTGGCGTGGCACCCGGCACACCCGAGCTGGCGACAAGGGTTCGCGGCGGCAGCCGAACCACTCACGCGACCTGCGGACGCTCGGCAGCGCGTCTGAGGCGCTGCGCGCGCGCACCTCGGCCGTAGAACCGACAACCACCGAACGTTCGCATCGACCAAGGGAGAAGCTAAATGTCAACGGTCCAGACAGCAAGCAACAAAGCGGCGATCATGCGCTTTCATGGCGCGTCCAATACCGGCGATCTGGAGCTGATCTCGGAGACGATCGACGAGCTGGTCGAACCGAACGCGCTGATTCACACGCCGTTGCCGATCGAAGCGACCGGGGCGCAGGCACTCAAGGTGGTGTTCGCGAGCCTCCTGCGGGGCTTCCCCGACCTCCAAGTCGTGATCGAGGATTTGATCGAAGAGGGCGACAAGGTCGTCAGCCGCAACACGGTTACGGGGACCCAGCTGGGCGATTACATGGGCCACTCCCCAACCGGCAAACCGGTCAGGTACAACGAGATCTTCATCTCCCGCTTCGCCGGCGGCCGAATCGCTGAGACCTGGGGCGTGGTTGACGTCCTCTCGCAGATGACACAGCTCGGCTTGATCCCCGCTAGCGTCGTGTCAGTGGTAGCGGTCGAAGTCGGTCGGCCACGGCAACGGGAATAGGTGCCGGTAGGGACGCGCGTCCGCGATCACCTTGGCGAAGCACGGTCGCCGTGCCAGCGCGCGGTAGTACCGCGTCAGCTGCGGGTGGTGGTGCTCGTCCCACGGGTGGATGCCCAGGGCATAGAACAGTCCCGGGGCGGCGGCGCAATCGGCGATCGTGAACGCGTCGCCGGCCAGGAACTCGTTCTCGGCCAGTTGCGTCTCGAGCATCCCGTAGGCCATCTCGAGATGGCCTCGCCCCCGGCTCACCGCGCTCTCGTCGGAGCGCTCCGCGAGCGCATCGAGGACGATCGCCTGGACGGCGTCGGAGATGTACTGGTCGCAGAGTCGGTCCCATTTGCGGGCCTCGAGCGAGGGCACCAACCGCGCGCCGGCGACGTGCTCGATGATGATCGACGTCTCGCCAATCACCTCGTTGCCGTCCCGCAGCACCGGGATCGACGCCGGTGGCCACAGCTGGGCTAGCTGGGCGCGATCGAAGTCGCGCTGCTCCTCGAGCACCTCGTAGGCGACGCCCATTTCGTTCAGTGCGACGAGAACCTTCTGGCAGTAGAGCGCGAAGGGGTGCTCGTACAGGATGAGCATCAGTCAGCACCCCCCGACGCAGATCGGCTGCTGCCATTCATCGTCATTGCTCCTCTGTTGTGGGTCTCTCGGGAGTTCGACCGCGCGGTCAGCGCAAACTCATCGGTTGCCAGCGTATTCGCGCCACATTGCCCCGGCCAGCGGTGAGGGCTTCATCAAACCCGGATGTCACATTCCGAGCCTTTCGCGCGTCTACAGGGACGAGTGCTTGCCGCTCAAGCGTTGCGATAAGATAGTTGAGCAATCAACATTACGGTTCCCTGGGGAATGCCACCACCGCCCACCGAGACGAACGCGGACGATCAGCGCCATCGGAATCTGCCCGCCGCTCGCGTTGGCCGGCGGCGCCGCTGTCCCGCCTCGCGGGCTGGACGCGCGGAAGGTAGGCGGTCCGCTCAGGCGCGCGACTCGAGCACGCTGGCGCGACGGGTCGTCGGTGCGGTCGTGCTCGCCACCGCGACTGTCACCCTGCTCCTGGCGGTGCCGCCATTGCGCGGAGTGGCCCACCAGATATCGCACATGAGCCTCGGCTGGATCGCCGCAGCCCTGGTCCTCGAGGTCGCCTCGTGCGCCGCGTACGTGGTGATCTTCCGGTTCTTCTTCCCGGCTGTGCCCGCCGGTCTCGCTCGCCAGCTCGCCTGGACCGAGGAGGCGTCCGGCGCGCTGCTGCCGACCGGCGGCCTCGGAGCTCTCGCGATCGGCGGCTGGCTGCTGCGGCAGGCCGGAATGTCGACCCGGCGCATCGTCGAGAGCTCCAGCGCCCTGTTCTTCTTGACCAGCGGGATGAACGTCGCGTTTCTCATCGTCGGCGGCCTGATGCTGTCCACCGACACCTTCGGCGGACGCGACACGTTGATACTCGCGGGCGCCCCGATCGTCATCGGAGTGGGATCAACGTGCGCCACGCTCGCTCTGCCGCTCGTTTTGCATCGCCGGCCGGACCGACGCTGGCCGAGGTGGTTGGTCGACGTCTCCACCGGCATTGAAGCCGCCCGCCATTCACTCGCGGCGCCGAGCTGGCGGATGCTCGGCGCCGTGGGCTACCTCGGTTTCGACATCGCCGCCCTCGGCGTGCTGTTCGCCGCCACCGGCCGTCCCGTTCCGATCGACGCGCTTGTCCTCGGCTACCTCATCGGCTACATCGCCAACATGCTTCCGGTGCCGGGCGGCTTCGGCGTGCTGGAGGGGGGGCTGGCCGGCATGTTGATCGCCTACGGCGCTCCCCCGACCCAGGCCGCCGCGGCGGTCGTGGTCTACCACGTGATCGCGTTCTGGATCCCGAGCCTGGGAGGTCTCATCGGCTACGCATTCCTGCGTCGCCGGGCCGTGAGCTCCCCCATACCCGTCCCTGACCGCGAGCCGGCGCTAACACCCGTCGAGGTTGAGCTCACGCGGATCCGAGGTACCCCGCGATGACTGCGGCCAGCTCTCCGGGGTGGCTGAGCGCGGCGAGGTGACCGCCCGGCACGATGTCGGGTTCGACGCCGAGCCGGTCGCGGGCGACGCGCTGCTGGAGCTCGAGCGGGAAGAACCGGTCGTCGCGGCCGACGACGACGTGGATCGGGATCGCCGGCCAGGTGTCAAACGTGCAGACGTCGTCGAATCTCTCGTCCAGCTGCGACGCGGCGCGCTCCTGCATCTCGGCGACCAGATTCGCGGGGACGTCGTGCATGAAGTAGGTCCCCAGATCGAACTCGGCGCTGTAGCCATCGCGCGCCGCCGCAGCCGTCCTGGCCTGCTCCGAGCCGACGTTGGCCCACCATTCGCCCGGCGTCTCCCCGGGCCGCGGGATCATCGCGTTGACGAACACCACCAAGCGGCTCGCCACCCGCTGCCACACCAGAGGAGCGGTGAAAGCTCCCATCGAGTGCGCGACCAGGGCAACGTCGGTCCGGCCGTCGATCGCGTCCACGACAGCGTCGGCGTAGGCCGGCAGCCCCGCGCGACCGCCTGCCGCCAGGTCGACCGCGAACGCGTCGTATCCCCGATCCTGCAGATCGCGCTCGACCAGATGCCAATACCAGCCCAGACCGCCGGCCCCGGGAATCAGCACCACAGATGTCATCGCATCAGCCTCCGATTTTCAGTTCTCACGATCAGCATCGCCAGCGCGATCCTGACAAGTCATTGACTCGACTGAACCGAGCTTGGACCCTCAACCCGACCGCGGGTGCGGGACACAGCCGGCGGCGTTGTAGTTGCAATGTCGGATGCTGAGAAAGCTCTCATCTGGTGGGTGCACCGGCCGGCCGCACCCACGCGCCCCGCCGACCGCTCTACCCCGAGGAACGCCTGCAGACGCGGGGTACGCCGGCGACCGAGAGGGACGCCTGCAACCGAGTGACACGCCCCAGCCCGCGCGATCGATCCGGTCGGGTGGGTTTCGAGCCCGCGCTCGAGGGGTACTAAGATAGTCGTGCGCCGGGGAACTGCGCCCCCACTTCCCCGGCCTTGGGGGCCTCGCGAGCAGGACGTTCCGGGGCCCCCGTTTTTTCTTCAGCGGTAAGCCCATCCGTCCCCCGCATGTAGACCGCGCTCTGGTACCAGGCGCGGTCTCATGCTGCTCTCATCAAGCTGGGCTAGCTTCGCTGCGGTGGTTCCCGACGGAGTACTCCTGCGACGGCGTTCGCGCCGCGGGGGCGGCGGCTCCGGTCCGCTCAGTCCCCGCGCCTGGGGCCGTCGCGTCACGACCCGATCTGGTGTCCCGATGCACACCTACGGTAAGCACGTGTCGCGGATCCCGATTCGAATCAAGGTGACAACGGCATTTGCGATCGCGCTGGCGATCGTGCTCGCGGGGATCGGATCGTTTCTGTATCTGCAGTTCCGGGCCGGTCTCGACCGCTCAATCGACCAAGGTCTGCGCACCCGCGCCGGCGATGTGACGGCGTTGGTGCAGCAGGCGGATTCGGGCTTGACCCAATCCGGCGACAGCCCTCTGACCGCACGGGGCGAGTCGTTTGCGCAGATTCTCACGTCCAGCGGGCGGATCTTTGACTCGACTCCACTGATCAAGGCCGCCCCGCTCCTCGACCCCGCGCAGGTGAGCCGTGCCCTCCACGGGTCGGTGATCCTGCCGATCGGTCCCCGCGGTCGGATCACCCAGCCGGCCCGGCTGCTCGCCACGCCGGTTCACGCCCAAGGGCGGCAGCTGGTCGTCGTCGTCGGCGTCTCACTCGGCGAGCGGACAGACGCGCTGCGAGAGCTCGCGGGGCTGCTGTTGATCGGCGGGGCGGCGGCGCTGGTGCTGGTTTCGGCGGTGGGCTATCTGGCCGTCGCCGGGGCGTTGCGACCGATCGAGTCGATGCGGGCCCGGGCGAGCGAGATCTCCGGCGGTACACCCGACGAGCGTCTTCCCGTCCCGCCCGCGCGCGATGAGGTCGCGCGGCTGGGGACGACGCTCAACAGCATGCTCGGGCGCCTGGAGGCGGCGTTTGCCCGCGAGCGCCGGTTCGTCTCGGACGCCAGCCACGAGCTGCGAACCCCGCTCGGGATCCTGAAGACCGAGCTCGAGCTCGCGCTTCGCGGCTCCCACAGCGAGATCGAGCTCCGAGACTCGATCCGGTCCGCTGCGGCCGAAACCGACCGCGTGGTTGCGCTGGCCGAGGATCTGCTGGTGATCGCTCGCGCCGACGAGGGTAGGCTCCCGGTACGCCGCGCTGACATCGACGTCAGCTCCATGATCGACGGAGTCAGACAGCGCTTTGAGCGCCGTGCGGCCGATCAGCAGCGCCCGTTGCTGATCGAAGCGCCCGCCCACCACCGCGTCTTCGCGGACCGGCTGCGCCTCGAGCAGGCGCTGGGGAACATGGTCGACAACGCGCTGCGCCACGGGGACGGACCGATCACGATCAAAGTCATCCCGACCCGATCTGCGACCGAACTGCACGTCACCGACTCCGGGCCGGGCATGTCCACCGAATTCGTCCCGGTGGCGTTCGAACGCTTCACTCGTGAGGATCGCGGCCGCGGACACGGCGGATCGGGACTCGGACTCGCGATCGTGCAGGCGATCGCGGTCGCTCACGACGGCCAGGCCCACACCGCGAGCGGTGAAGCACGCACCGCCGACTTCTGGATCACCATCCCGCGCGCCTCTGCCGCGAGCTGAGGAGTCTTCTCAGAGCCACCTCATCGCCGCCTCCTACCTTCGCGCCTGCTTGGTCCCCAACCCAAAGGAGAACGACATGATCAAGCAGCTGAAGACAAGCACCGGAGTAGCGGCAGGACTTGCCGCGCTGGCCCTCGGCGGCTCAGCCATCGCCAGTGCGGCCAGCACCTCGCCGACCAAGGCAAAGCCGACCCCGACGCATGCGTCGAGCACCGCCCCGGACACCGACAACATCCAGAGCGGCGACCAGACGTCACCTGACCGCGGGACCAAGGCGCAATCCTCGGCCCCGGAGACCCGCGGTGAGTCGGGCGGCGAGAGCGCGCCCAACAACGACGGGCCCGGCGGACACGCCGACGAGCCGGGAAACCCGAACGCCGACACTCAGCAGCAGGGTCAGAACTAACCCGGCCGCAGCGAAGCGAGCACCCGCCGCGGCGGCCCCCGGGTCGCCGCGGCGGTCTCATGGTTCTCTCATCTGAACGTGGGACGCTCCGGCCCTGATGCGAATCCTGATCGTCGAAGACGAGATCAAGATGGCCGCCCTGATCCGCCGCGGTATGCGCGCCGAAGGACTCGCCGCCGACGTCGCGATCACGGGCGAGGACGCCATCTGGATGGCCGGCGCGACCGAATACGACGTGATCGTGCTCGATGTCATGCTTCCCGGCATCGATGGATTCGAGACCTGCCGGAGGCTCCGCGCTGACGACGTCTGGGCCCCGGTGGTGATGCTCACCGCGATGGACAGCGTCGCGGATCGGATCGCCGGACTTGATGGGGGCGCCGACGACTACCTGACCAAACCGTTCTCGTTCGCCGAGCTGCTCGCGCGCATGCGGGCGCTCGCCCGGCGCGGCACGATCGACAAGCCGACGGTGCTCGCCGCCGGCAACCTGCGGCTGGACTCTGCCGCCCGGCGAGTCTGGCGCGACGACACCGAGATCAGCCTGAGCACCAAGGAATTCGCGCTGTTGGAGGCGTTCATGCGCCGACCGGGCGACATCCTCAGCCGCTACCAACTGCTCGAGCAAGCGTGGGACTACGACTACGAGAACCGGTCCAACGTCATCGACGTCTACGTCCGATACCTACGCGAGAAGATCGACCGGCCGTTCAACCTCCAGACGATCGAGACCGTCCGCGGCACCGGCTACCGCCTGCGGGCCGACGGCGGTAGCTGATGCTCGCAGCGGGCCATCCGCCCTCGGCGAAGTTGCTCGCCCGTACCAGTCGCTAGGAGTCGAACCGGAACGCCGAGACGGTCCCGGGCAACTCGAACATGCGCTGCACGGACCTTGGCCCCGGGCGCAGGACGAGCTCCGGGCCGCCCTCAGCCCGCCGCCGGTGGGCCTCCAGCGGCACGTGCAGACCGAGCAACTGCGACGTTGACACGACCCCGTGCTGCCGAGCGGCCAGGGCGGCGAGGGCGGCGAGGGCGGCGAGGGCGGCGAGGGCGGCGAGCCGAGGGTGACGTGATGAGTCTGAGTAACCGTATGCGCCGCTTAGACTCATCACGTCCGACCGTGTCACGAACTTCGTCACACGTGGGTGTCGGGGCGTGCCAAAAGTGCGACGTTTGCCGGCGGGTGCGGGGGGCGACCGCGACCTGGCGACGGCGCAGGGCGAGGCGAGGCGAGGCGAGGCGAGGCGAGGCGAGGCGAGGCGAGGCGAGGCGAGGCGAGGCGAGGCGAGACCAGCGTGGCCGTCTCCTCCTGGTTTTCAGACCTACGGTTCAAACGGCGCCTGGAGTCGGCCGGAGAACGCAGGCTGATCGCCGGCCACGATGGGTTGCGCCGGGGAGCGTGTCACGTCGCAGCGCCATCGCCAGGACGGCGGCCAGGCCTGCCGCTCCGGCCAGAGCGAACGCGGCCGGCGGACCGGCGCTCGCCGTCAGCGACCCACCCGCGGCGGCGCCGAGGGCTTCCCCAGCGGCAGCGGCCGTGGCCAGCCAGGAGAACGCCTCTGTCCGGCGGCTCGCCGCCGACACTTGGTCGACCATCGAGTACAGGCTCGCCTCGGTCGGCGCGATCGTCGCGCCGGCCAGGAGCAGCACGGTGGCCATGCCCAGCGTGCTCGTCGCCACCATGGTCAGCGGCAGGTGGCCGATCGTCAGCGCCAGGAGCAGCAAGCCAACGCCGCGGGCGGTGCGAGCGCCCCCACCCAGTCGCGTCGTGATCACCCCGCCGAGCAGTGACCCGGCGCCCCACACGGCGAGCAGCGGGGCGGCGGCGCCGGCGGCGCCGAGCTCGGAGGTGGCCGCGGCGACACCGACCTGAACAGCGCTGTAGAGGAGGCCGAGCGCAGCCATCACGAGAATCAGGGTCCAGAGCCCGGGCGAGCGAGCCGACCGAACCGTCGCCGGCGAGGCGGCGGGCGCGGGCCGCCAGTCACGCGAGGCCGGCTGCCCGGCGAACGCCGCGGTCCCCCCCAGTATCACCGCCGCGCCCGCGCCGAGCGCGACCGCGGTGGAGCACGCCGTCGCCAGGGTTACGGCGAGTGTCGGCCCGGCGATCCACGTGAGCTCGACGACAGTCGCGTCGAGGGCGTAGAAGGCCCGTGCTGCGCCGGGGTCAGAGCTGAGACTCGGCACGAGTGCGCGCAGGCACGCCTCAACCGGCGGCAGCGCGCATCCGATCATGCAGGCCGGCACGATCAGCACGGGCAGCGGCGTCCCGACCGGCAACGCGGCCACGACGCCGAGCGCCCCCGCCGACACCAGACAGCTCGTCAGCAGGACCGCCGTCTGCCCGCGCCGGTCGACCGCGCGTCCCACCAGCGGAGCCCCCAGCCCCAGCGCGATCGCGTAGGCGGCGTCAACCGCGCCTGCGGCGGCGAACGAGCCGGTCAGGTGGCGAGCGTGGAGCAGCAGGCCGATGCTGATCATCGTCAGCGGCAGCCGGGCAATGATCGAGATGCAGATCAGGCGCCGTGCGCCGGGGGTCGAGGCAATCGCGTTCATGTGATGCAACGTAAGCGAGAATCGGCCCCCCGGTAAGATCCAATTCCATGTCAGTTCAGTGGTCCGGTTTGAGCCCGGAGCTGCTACTGGCGCTCGACCGTGAGGCGCCTGAGCCGCTCCGGGTCCAGCTCGAGCGTGGGTTGCGCGACGCGATCCGCTCGGGTCGCCTGCTACCGGGCGAGCGCATCCCGTCCTCACGTGGTCTGTCGGTCGAGCTCGGCGTGTCTCGCGGTCTCGTCCAGGAGTGCTACTCGCAGCTTCAGGCCGAGGGCTACCTGACCGCGGCCACCGGTTCGGCGACCCGGGTCGCGCCGGTTGCGCGCGATGCCGGCAGCCCGCTCGCGCCGGGGTCTCCCGCGTCGCCGCGGCTGCTGGTCGACTTCCGCCCCGGCGTGCCCGACCTGACGACGTTTCCACGCCACGACTGGCTCTGGGCCCTACGCGAGGTGAGCCGAACCGCGCCGGCGGAGGCATTCGCCTACGGGGATCCCCGCGGCCGTGCCGAGCTGCGCGAGGTCCTGGCGGCTTACCTGCGCCGGGTCCGTGGCGCCGTCGTGGATCCCGACCGGCTCGTGGTCTGCGCCGGCTTCGCTCAGGGCATGACGCTCGTTCTGCGCGCGCTTTCAGTCGACGGAGTCCGCGTGCTGGCGGTCGAGGACCCAGGTGACATCGACCAGCACGCGGTGGCGCGACGGGCGGATCTCGACGCCGTGGCGGTGCCGGTCGACGCGCACGGAATCGTGGTCGATGCCCTCGCGGCCACATCCGCCCGGGCGGTCCTGCTCACACCGGCGCATCAGGCGCCCACCGGCGGTGTCCTCGGTCCGGGGCGGCGCCAGGAGCTGGTCGACTGGGCGCTCGAGCGCGGAGCCACGATCATCGAGGACGACTACGACGCCGAGTTCCGCTATGACCGTGATCCGGTCGGCGTACTGCAGGGCCTGGCCCCCGAGCACGTGGCGTTGATCGGCACGGTGAGCAAGTCGCTGGCCCCGGCGCTGCGTCTGGGCTGGATCGTGTGCCCGGCGCGGATGGTCAAGCCGATCTCCCAGGACAAGGAGATGACCGACCGAGGCTCGCCGGCACTGGACCAGCTCGCCCTGGCCACGCTGATGCAGTCAGGCCGCTATGACCGCCACCTGCGCCGGATGCGCCGTGTGTACGCCGGCAAGCGCCAGGCCCTGATCGACGCCCTGACCCGTCACGCGCCCCAAGTCCAGCTGGGCGGTCTGGCCGCAGGCTTTCACGCCGTCGCCCGCCTGCCCGATACCGTCGACGTGGAAGCCGTGGTGCGGCGCGCCCGCGAGCGATCGATCGGCGTTTATCCGATGAGCGCCTACCGCACCCGCCACGCGCCCGAGCATCCGCCCGAGCTCGTGCTCGGCTTCGGCAACCTCAGCGAGGCGGCGATCGAACGCGGGATCGCCGCGATCGGCGACATCCTCACCGGTGGCGTGAGCTAGGCGCACCGTTTCGCATTCCGGCAGCCCGGGAAAGAGGTCGTTAAGAGAGAGGAGACTCCCGGTGCAAGCCAAGGCAAACGGTGCTCTGGTCGAGGTCCGTGAGGTGAGTAAGAGGTTTCCCGGCGTGAAAGCGCTGGATTGCGTCAGTCTCGATATCCGGCCCGGCGAAGTCCACGCCGTGGCCGGAGAGAACGGCGCCGGAAAGTCGACCCTGATGAAGCTGCTGTCGCAGCTCGAGCGGCCCAGCGAGGGCACGATCGAGATCGAGGGCAAACCCGTGCGGTTCCGCAATCCGCGACACGCGCAACGGCTCGGCATCGCGATGGTGCATCAGGAGTTCTCGCTCGCCCCGCACCTCACCGTGGCCGACAACCTCGCGCTCGGCCGGGAGCAGACCCGCGCCGCGCTGATCGTGAGCGGGTCCGAGAAGCAGCGCGCCGGTGAGCTGCTCGCGCGGGTGGGATTGGACATCAATCCGGGCCGCCGCGTGTCCACCCTGTCGGTGGCCGATCAGCAGCGCGTGGAGATCGCCAAGGCGCTCGCCGTCGATGCCAAGGTCGTGATCATGGACGAGCCCACGGCAACGCTGACCGAGCCCGAGATCGACGATCTGTTCAAGCTGATCGAGGAGCTGAAGGCCGACGGCATCGCGATCTTCTACATCTCGCACCGGCTTGAAGAGGTCGTGCGGATCGCTGACCGCGTGACCGTGATGCGTGACGGCCAGGTGGTGGAGACCTTGGACAAGGGCGACTTCGATGAGGCCAAGCTGGTGGCGCTGATGGTCGGCCGCGAGATCGACAACCTCTATCCGAAGGAGAAGGCCGAGATCGGAGATGTCCTGCTCCGCGTCAAGGGGGTGGGCCGTCCGGGGGTTCTCCAGGACTGCTCCTTCGAGGTCCGTGCGGGCGAGATTCTCGGGTTCGCCGGGTTGATCGGCGCCGGTCGCACCGAGCTCGCCCGGGCCGTCTTCGCCGCCGACCCGATCACCGCGGGCGAGATCGAGCTCGACGGACGAGCTCTACAGCTGAGCTCCCCCAGCGAGGCGATCGCCGCCGGAATCGGATACCTGACCGAAGACCGCAAGGGCGACGGCTTGGCCATGCAGCTGCCGGTGGAGCAGAACATCACGCTGGCGCGCATTCCCGGGCCCGGGATCTGGATCGACCGTGGTGCCGAGCGAAGCACGGCGGAGCGCCGCCGCGACGAGCTCGATATCCGGACTCCGTCGCTGCGCCGGCCCGTCGAGGCCCTATCCGGCGGTACTCAGCAGAAGGTGGTCGTGGCCAGGTGGCTCGAGACCGAATCTCGCGTGCTGTTCTTCGACGAGCCCAGCCGCGGCATCGATGTCGGCGCCAAGGCCGAGATGTTCAAGCTGATCGGCCGCCTGGCCGCCGAGGGCCGGGCGATCGTCCTGATCAGCTCCTACCTACCGGAGCTGATCAACATGTGCGACCGGATCGTCGTCATCCGTGACGGCCGGACGGTTGGGGACCTGAGTCGCAACGAGTTCGACGAGGAGCGGATCATGGCACTTGCGTCCGGCGTGGAAAGGGAGGCGGTATGAGCACTCAGGCTGGAGCGCCGCGGACACCAGCGACCCTCCGTCTGCCGGAGGGAATCCGCGACCGGTTGCAGGATGTCGTCTCCCAGCTGGCGGCCGCCGGCGGGCTGATCGTCGTGTTCGTCGCGCTCAGCTTTGCCTCCCCGTACTTCTTGACCTCGAACAACCTGTTCAACATCGGGGTGCAGGTCTCGGTGGTAGCGATCATCGCCATCGGTCAGACCCTGGTCATCCTCACGGCCGGAATCGACCTGTCGGTCGGGTCGGTCGCCGGGCTGGGCGGGATTCTCGGCTCGATGGCGATCGCCAAAGCGGGCCTTCCCGTCGTCCCCGGGATTCTCGTGGGGGTCCTCGCCGGCGCGGCCGTCGGGCTCGTCAACGGGCTGCTGATCACCCAGATGCGGCTGCCGCCGTTCATCGCGACCCTTGGCATGCTCGGCGTGGCCCGCGGACTGACCTTCATCGTCGGCGGTGAGAACGCGGTCTACGGTCTGCCCAGCGGCTTCCGCGAGGTCGGCGAGGGCCAGATCGGTCCGATCCCCCTGCCGCTCCTGTACGTGGTCGTGATCGCCGCGGTGGGCTATGTGATCCTCAGCCGAACCAAGCTGGGGCGCTACGCGTACGCGATCGGGTCCAACAAGGAGGCCGCCCGTCTATCGGGGATCTCACTGAATCGTTATCTGATCAGCGTCTACGTCATCTGTGCCGGGCTCGCTGGCTTCGGCGGCATGATCGCCGCGTCGCTCGTGCAATCGGGACAGCCCAACTACGGGGTCGGGCTCGAGCTCAACGTGATCGCCGCCTGCGTGATCGGAGGCACCAGCTTGTTCGGCGGCGTGGGGACGATCGGCGGAACCCTGATCGGAGCGTTCCTGATGGCGGTGATCACCAACGGCGCAGTCTTGCTCAACATCACGCAGTACTACCAGCAGGTGATCATCGGCGTGATCATCTGGCTCGCGGTGTGGTGGGACCAGGTCCGGCGGCGACGGCTCGCCGCGGCCACGGCGATGGACGGCCGGCGCAACGGCGACGGCCCGGATCAGCGGCGTAACGGCGATGCTGCAGACGGGCAGGGCAACGGCGACGCTCCCGAGCAGCGTAGGAGCGCTCATGCGACATAGGTTGCTCGCGGCCGCACTGTTGGCGCTCGCCTGCGCGGCAGCGGGGTGCGGTCTGGTCAAGGTCCATCAGGCCAAGATCACGGTCCAGAAGGCGCCGCCGATCCACTTGGCGGTGATTCCAAAGTCCGTCGGTCTGGATTACTGGACCAAGGTGCATTCCGGGGCTCAGTGCGCGGTGTCGCAGATGCACGGCGTCAGTGTCACCTGGAACGGCGTCACCGATGAGACGGATGTCGTGGGCCAGCTGAACCTGCTCAACAACTACATCGCGCAGGGGGTCAGCGGGCTGGTCTATGCCGCCACCGACGCGACGGCCATGACTCAGGTCTCGACGGGGGCGGCCAAGGCCGGAATCAAGGTCGTCTCGATCGATTCGGGGACGACGCCCCAGCCGTCCAACGTGCCGCTGATCGCGACCAACAATGTCTCCGGAGCCAAGCTCGCCGCCTCCCAGCTCGCGAAGGCGGTCGGACCGCGCGGAGGCAAGGTGGCGATCATCGCCTTCCACGCCGGGACGCAAACCAACGACCAGCGCGTGCAGGGCTTCGAGGCCGGCCTGAAGCGATACCCGAAGCTGCACATGGTCGGAATCCAGTACAGCCAGAACGACTACAACACGGCGCTCACCGTGACCGCGAACGTGCTCACGGCCAACCCCGATCTGAAGGGCCTGTTCGCTGCCAACGAGGCGAGCGACATCGGCGCGGTCCAGGCGATTCGGCTCGCGCATCGGGCCGGGAAGGTCAAGGTCGTCGGCTGGGACACCTCCCCTGACGAGGTAAAGGGGGTGCAGGAGGGGATCGTGTCCGGACTGATCTCCCAGGATCCGTTCCGGATGGGTTATGACGGCGTGCGGGCGGCGGTGGCGATGGTCCGCCACCAGGGCTCACCCAAGAACGAGAACACGGGAGTTGTCATGGTCACCAAGTCTGATCTGCACAACCCGACGGTTCGCCAGTTCATCGCCCCGCGCTGTGGCTCTCCGCGCCAGGTCGACGTTGGCTGACCGCAGTCTGCTCCGGTAGAAAGGGCTCCGGCCCGCGACGGAGAACTGTTGCCGGGTGACGCGGTTTCGCCTCGCGGTGCTCGGTAGCGTGCCTGTCTGGACGGCATTGGTGCTCGCGGGCGCGTTCTATCTGGTCCTCATCGACACCACCCAGCTGCCCGAGTTGTACGCCGGAGCGGCGGCGACGCTGCTGGCAGCCGGCGGGTTTGAGGCGGCGCGCCGGGGCGGGCTGGGTGGCGCCAGCCCGCGATGGCGATGGTTGGTGGGCGGATGGCGCGCCGTCGCTCACGTGCCCGCCGATGTGTGGTGGGTTTCGCTGGCCGTCCTGGACCAGATCGTCTCGCCGCGGGACCGGCGCGGTGTCCTGCGGACGGCGCCGTTTGCGTTCGGGGACGCCGAGCATCCGCCGGACATCGCTCGCCGCGCTCTGGCCGAGGCCCTGGGCTCACTGACCCCGAACACGATCGTCATCGGGATCGACGAGCAGCGCAACCTGATCCTGGCCCACCAACTGCGACCGACCGGCGGCGCCAACGCCGCCGACGTGTTGAAGCTCGGATGAACGAGTGGGAGATCGTCGCAGCGCTGCTCGGCGTGGGTCTGCTGCCCTGCCTGGTGGTGTGCGCACGAGCTGACGCGGCGCACGGGCTCGTGGCCCTGGAGGTGGCCAGCGTGCTGCTCACCACCATTCTGATGGCGCTCTCCGAGGCGTTTGGGCGCCAACCGTTCATCGATCTCGCCTTGACCTTCGCGCTCCTGTCGCTGGTCGGCGCGCTGTCCTTCGCGCGGTTACTGGAGCGCAAGCTATGAGCGCGCGCCACGTAGTGGCGACGGTGCTGCTGATCGGAGGCGGTGCCCTGGAGTTGCTGGCCGTGGTCGGCGTCGCGGTCATGCGCGACGTCTATGACCGTCTTCACTATGTCGGCCTGGCCGGCTTCGGCGCCCTGCTGGTGGCGGTGGCGATCGTCGTGCAGGAGTCATTCTCGCTGATCGCTGACAAGTCGCTGGCGACTGCGGCCGTGGTCGTGCTGTTCGGCCCGGTCCTGGTCCACACCACCGCCCGCAGCCTACGCGTGCGCGAGTACGGCGACTGGCGGGCGGACACCGCAGAGCATGGGAACGACGGAGCACAGACCGGCCCATGACGGGACTGCAGATCGTCGCGCTGGTGGTCGTCGCGGTGGCGGGCGGGACCGTCACCCTGGTGGCCGACCCCCTGCGCCAGACCTTTGTCCTTGGCGTCTACGGCCTCTCGCTGATGTTTGTGTTCTTCGTGTTTCAGGCGCCCGACGTCGCCCTTTCGGAGATCGTCGTAGGCACGGTCGGGCTGCCGTTGATCATTCTCGCGGCGCTGCGCAAGATCGCCCAGCAGGAGCGCAGGCAGGTCAAGGACCGAGAGGACGAGTGAGCCGCCGGGGTCGACTGGCGCTGTTTGCGCTCGCCGGCCCCGGCTTGGCCGCCGTGCTCATCCTTGGCTTTCGGGGCCTGCCGGCGTTCGGGGATTACCACGGGGTCTACGGCCTGGTGGTCAACGGCGTCGAGCTCAGCAAGCGTCATGCCACCGACATGGTGACTGCACTCAACTTCGACCTGAGGGCCTTTGACACCCTGGGCGAGGAGTACATCCTGTTCGCGTCGGTGCTCGGCGTCACGCTGCTGCTGCGTCACACCCGCGGTGAAGACGAGGAGTACCTGGCGGCTGAGCACGCCGTCTATGGGTCCAGCGACGCATTGCGGATGCTCTCCCTGGTGTTGATTCCGCTGTTGATCGCGCTCGGCGTCTACCTGGTGATCCACGGTGCGTTGACGCCCGGCGGAGGCTTTCAGGGCGGGATCGTGCTCGCCGCCGCGCCCGCGGCGATCTTCCTGGCCGGACGCTACCTGGAGCTCAAGGCGCTCGCGCCGGACTGGGCGCTCGAAGCGGTGGAGGCGATCGGCGCCGCCGGATACGCCCTGCTGGGGCTCAGTGGACTGGTCTTCGCCTCGGTGTACTTCAAGAACTTCCTGCCCGCCGGAAATGCCGGCGAGCTGCTGTCCGCCGGTTTCATGCCGCTCAACAGCATCGCGGTCGGACTCGAGGTGACAGGTGCATTCCTGGTCGTATGGACCGTGTTCTTAGATCAGGCCCTGCTGATCCGCCGCGCGGGCGAGGAGCCATGAGTTTCCTCCCGTACGCAGTGGCGGCGTGGCTGTTCGTGGTCGGTCTATGGGGGGTGGTGTCCAGCCGCAATCTGGTCAGGACGGTCCTGTGTCTCACGATCGTTCAGTCCTCCACCTACGTGTTGCTGCTCGCGGTCGGCTACCGCTCGGGCGGCGCGGCACCGATCGTCGCCGACATTCCACCGGTGAGCCGGTTGGTGGATCCCACCGTTCAGGTGCTGGTGCTCACCGATGTCGTGGTCGAGGCGACCGTAAGCGCGCTGCTGTTGGCGCTGGTGGTCCAGGCGCACAAGCGCTGCGGCAGCCTCGACCCCGACGATCTGCGCCCGCTGCGCGACTGAGCGGCCGGCCGATGCCGCCCGTCACAGCGCTGCCGGTCGTGGTGCCGTTCATAGCGGCGGCGGTGCTCGTCACCCTGCGCCCGCTCAGCCGGCGTTGGGTCAACGACGCGGTCAGTGGAAGCGTCGCGGTGTCGGTCGTGGCCCTGTGCGCGGTCCTGCTCGCCCGCTCGGCGCACCAGCCGTTTGCGTATTGGATGGGTGGATTTCGCCCCGGCCACGACGTGACGATTGGCATCTCCTTCTCGATCGATCCCATCGGTGCCGGTCTGGCCACCTTCTCAGCGCTGCTCGTGGTCGCCGCGCTGGCCTACTCGGTGCACTACTTCGACGCCGTCGATGGCCTGTTCCAGGCGCTGATGCTGCTGTTCGGCGCAGCGATGGTGGGCTTCAGCCTGACCGGAGACCTGTTCAACCTGGTGGTCTTCTTCGAGCTGATGGGTGCCGCGGCGTACGCGTTGACCGGCTACCTGATCGAGGAGCGTGCCCCGATCCAGGGCGCGATCAACTTCGCCATAACCAACAGCATCGCGGGCTACGCGATGTTCGCCGGAGTGGCCCTCCTCTACGCGCGGACCGGCGCGCTGAACATGACCCAGATCGGCCTGGCGCTTGACCGCCACGGTGCGGATCCGCTCGTGGTGGTGGCCATGGCGCTGCTGTTCATCGGATTTCTGACCAAGGCCGCGGCGGTCCCGGTGCACTTCTGGCTGGCTGACGCGCACGCCGTCGCCCCCGTCCCCGTGTGTGTCCTGTTCTCCGGTGTGATGATCGAGCTCGGCGTCTATGCCGTGGCTCGGCTCTACTGGGTGATCTTCGCCGGACCGCTGCTTCCGCACGCCGATGCGCTACGGGCGATCCTGATCGCGGTCGGAGTCACGACGGCGCTGCTGGGCGCCGCGATGTGCTTCATGCAGCGCCACATCAAGCGGCTGCTGGCATTTTCGAGCATCAGCCACGCGGGGATGTTCATCTGCGGAATCGGGCTTCTGCAGCCCAAGGCGCTGGCGGGAGTGGCGGTGTACATCGTCGGCCACGGGTTGGCCAAGGGCGCGTTGTTCATGTGCGCCGGCGTGCTGCTGCACCGTTTCGCCACGATCGACGAATTCGAGTTGCACGGGCGCGGCCGAGAGCTGCGCGCGGTCGGGGGGCTGTTCGCGCTCGGCGGCCTGTTCCTGGCGGCGCTGCCCCCGTTCACATCGTTCGCCGGCAAGTCGCTGCTGGAGGCGGGGGCCAGCGGGCCCGGTTACAACTGGCTGATCGCCGTGTTCATCGTCGCCTCGGCCCTCACCGGTGGAGCGGTGCTGCGCGTCACCGGCCGCGTGTTCGCCGGCTGGGGCCCGAAGGAAGGTCCGGATGCGCAGCAGGCTCGAGCCGCGGAGGCGTCCGAAGACGAGATCGAGGGCGGCCGCGACCATACGCCGCCGATGATGATCCTGGTCCCGGCCGTGCTCATCGTCCTCGCTCTGGCTGTGGGCCTGATCCCAGGTTTGGTGCCGGCCTTCGAACAGGCGGCCGCGCGCTTCACCCGCCACGGCGCCTACGCGACCTGGGTGCTCCAGGGACGTCCCGTGCACTGGCTCGCGGTGGCGGCCAGCCACATCTCCGGCGACGACGTCGCCTACGGCGTGATCTCGACCGTCGGCGCCGTCGGGCTGGGGGGACTTGGATTGTTCGGCCGCCCGCTTCGCCAGGTGCTGCCCGCAGCTCTGCTGTCCCCGCCAGCTCGGGCTCTGCACGGCCTGCGCACCCTGCACTCGGGCCACATCGGCGATTACATCGCCTGGTGGACCGCCGGCGCCAGCGTCCTGGGAGCGTTGTGTCTGCTTACCGTCGCGTGATCGCTCGCCGGCACGCAGCCAGCCTGCTGGCGGCTGCCTGCGCCGCGGTTGGTCTCGGTGCGTGTGGGCCGCCGTCGCCCCAGGTGCCCCTGGCGAGGGCCGGCACGGTCGCAAACGCGCTCACCGGGATCACCACGACCTGTGGATATTCCTATCAGGAGCTGGCCTTCACCCCTCACCCCGACCTGCAGCGCTTGGAGGCCAGCGCTGCGGCCAACGTGAGGGCGCTCGCCGGCGTGGTGGTCGAGAACCCCCATTGGGTCTATCAGGGCAAGACGCTGGCCGAGATCTCGGTGCTGTCGATCCGGTATCTGGACGGCTGCGCGCTGCGCGACGCCGCCCGCTTGCTTCAACGTGACACCCGAGCGCGGCTCAGCCGATGAGTGACGCAGCGGCGGTGCGACCGGGGGTCGGCTCAGGTCACAGTTCGTCGGGCCAGAACACCGGGAGCGCGACCGGTATCGCCTCCGGCCACTCCTCGGGAGTGCGCTCGGGCACGTAGAGACGGAAGCCGACGCTGCGCTCGCGGTGTCCGATCGCCAGCGGCGGCTTGCCACATTCGGGGCAGGTGACGAGATACGCCGCCTCAGTGGGGGCGAAGCGCAGCCGGCAGCGGGTACAGCAGACGACGGTCATGGGCTCGGAGCGCTTTGAACGCGGTAGGCCGGTCTCACATCCACCAGCTTCACCTGCGGTGTTGGCACCGCCACCTCCGGCGCTGCGCGCAGCCCGGCCGGAGCCTGCAATGTTGCGGTAGCCATGGCTGACCGCCTCTCTTGCCCTTCAGATGGAAGTCGCCCGGTAAGCGAGAAGAGCACGGCTTGCGGAGCGTTGGCTCGAGCGTAGCACTGTCGGGTCCGGTGGGCCCTGATCTCATACATTTTCAATGTATGGAATCGCAAATGCTATAGAAAATCACCTATCCGTGCTAGGGTCATCCTGCTTTGATGACCACCCTGTTCGAGGTGCCGTTCGCAAGCGCGATGAGCGATCGCGACCAGGCGCTTCTCGCCCGCAGCCTCGACCTGTCGACCAACATCCATCCCTCCGCTCGCCCCGGGGGCGACAGCCAGGGGGTGGCCCGGCTTGATCGCGACAGCGGGCTCTTCCTCGAGTGCGGCGAGCAGGATGGCCAATGGCGGCTGCAAGCCAGGACGTGGGGAGATCCGCCGCCGGCCAGCGTGCACGCTTGGCACGTGCTCGCCAGCGGCGCCGCGCAGGAGCTCGATCGCACCGTGCCGACCCCGGAACGTGTCCTGCTCCGCCCGCCTGAGATCGTCCAGCGCCGGGTGGGCCGTGCCTCCAACCGGCGCTTCTCGGACCTGCGTCGTCGCATGGTCGGCCTGGACTGAGCTACAGGCGCAGAGCCACAGCGACACCGGTGGCTCTCACCAGCGCCGGCGGCACCGTTTGCGCGCCGAGCCGGACAATCGGTCCGACGTCGACGCGATCAGGATCGGTCGGTTATCGCCGCGGTCCCGCCGCTCGCCACACCGAGACGGCCAGCAGCGCCGCGGCGGCCACCGGCGGCAGCCACCAGGCGGCGACGTTGGCGCCGGCGAGGACGGCGGTGAGAGCGAGCGCCGCCACCACGCCGACCGCGATCCGCCAATCATCGCCGACGACGAAATCCCAGCTGAACCGCAGCAGTGAGCTGACCCATCTCATGCCCGCACCGGCGGCCTCTCGCCGCTGACCGTGTGCGCGGCGGCCCTCGCGATTCGCCGGCGCAGGGCCGCGACGAGCGCGAGCGCCAGGACGAGCACGACGGGGATGAGCCACAGCAGGGAGGCGTCGCCGCCGGGCCAGTGAGCACCGGCACCCTCGGCGCCCCAGAAGCTGCCGAACGAGGTCAGCATCACCCCGACCCCGAACTTCATCGCGTTCTCGGGAACCCGAGCCAGCGGGGCGTGGACGGCGGCGCCGGTCGCCACCACGAGCACGACGGCCAGCCCGGCCGCTGCCGCGGCCAAGCCGATCCGATGCTGATTGGAACCGAAGGTGAGCACGATGAACACCACCTCCAGGCCCTCGAGGAAGACGCCCTTGAACGAGATCGCGAACGAATAGCCGTCCAGACCGGTGTCGACCTCGCCGGCCTCGCGGGCGGCGCTGAGCTCCCGCTGATAGGCCTCGGCCTCATCGTGCAGCGCCTTCAGGCCTGACGCTCTGAGTACCGCCTTGCGCAGCCATTGCAGCCCGAACACCAGCAGCAGCCCGCCCACCACGAGCCGCAACGAGTTCAGGGGCAGAGACGTCAGCGCCGGCCCCAGCGCCGCGGTGACGGCGGCCAGAACCGCGATCCCGGCGCCCACGCCGATCATCGCCGACCTCCAGCTCCGGGTCACGCCGACCGCCAGCACGATCGTCAGCGCCTCCACCGCTTCGACGGAGCAGGCCAGAAAGACCGACAGCGCGAGTCCGAACTCGGAGCCGCTCATGAGGATGAATGACCGCTGGGCACTGCGCTCTACGTTAGGCGGTCCGAGCGCCGGCCGACGGCCGGTCGGCCAGTTCCCGCTCTGCCTGCTCGCGCATCTTGAACTTCTGCACCTTTCCGGTGACAGTCATCGGGAATGCGTCGACGAACTTCACGTAGCGCGGCACCTTGTAGTGCGCGATCTTGCCCTGACAGAACGCCCGCACCGACTCCTCGTCAGGGGTGGATCCGCTGCGCGGGATGATCCAGGCCATCAGCTCCTCGCCGTAGCGCTCATCCGGCACACCGATCACCTGCACATCCGATACGTCCGGATGCTCGTACAGGAACTCCTCGATCTCCCGCGGATACACGTTCTCACCGCCACGGATGACCATGTCCTTGATCCTCCCCACGATGCTGACATAGCCGTCGGAGTCCATCGTGGCGAGATCCCCGGTGTGCATCCAGCCCTCGGCGTCGACCGCCTCCGCGGTGCGCTCAGGGTCGTTCCAGTAACCGCTCATCACGCTGTACCCCCGCGTGCACAGCTCACCGCTCTGATCGCGATCGACGGTCTCCCCCGTCTCTGGATCCACGACTTTGATCTCGACGTGCTGGTGCACGCGGCCGACGCTGCCGACCCGCTTCTCCAGCGGATCGTCGAACGCGGTCTGCGTCGACACGGGGGAGGTCTCGGTCATGCCGTAGCAGATCCCGACCTCACTCATGTGCATCCGTTCGATCACGCGCTTCATGACCTCGACCGGACACGGCGAGCCGGCCATGATCCCGGTGCGCAGGGAGTCCAGATCGTAATCGTCGAACTCCGGGTGTTCGAGCATCGCGATGAACATCGTGGGGACGCCGTACAGCGAGGTGCAGCGCTCCTGCGAAACGGCGCTCAGGGTCGCCCCGGGCTCGAACGCCGGGGCGGGAATGATCATCGCCGCGCCGTGCGAGGTGCAGGCGAGGTTGCCCATCACCATTCCGAAGCAGTGGTAGAAGGGCACTGGTATGCAGACCCGGTCCTCATGCGTGTAGTGACACTGCTCTCCCACGAAGAAGCCGTTGTTGAGGATGTTGCGGTGCGTGAGGGTGGCGCCCTTGGGGAAGCCGGTCGTGCCGCTGGTGTACTGGATGTTGATCGGATCATCGGCCGTCAGCTCGGCGCCCCGCGCGTGCAGCTCGTCCGGCCGGATGGCGCCGCCGCCGCGCAGCAGCGTCGACCACGCGGAGTCGCCCAGGAACACCGCGTGCTCGAGCTCGGGCAGCGTGTCGGCGACCTCCGCCACCATGGCACGGTAATCCGAGGTCTTGAACGACGGCGCCGCGATCAGCATCCGGCAGCCGGCCTGGTGCAACGCGTACCGCAGCTCCGAGCTCCGGTAGGCCGGATTGATGTTGACCAGGATCACACCGAGCTTTGCGGTGGCGTACTGAACGATCGTCCATTCGGCGCAGTTCGGGCTCCAGATCCCCACGCGGTCACCGCGGGACAGGCCGGCGGCGATCAGGCCGCGCGCCAGCTCGTCGACGGCCGCACCGAGCTCCGCGTAGGTGTAACTCAGTCCCTGGGCGCACGACACCAGCGCCTCGCGCTCCCCGAACTGCTCCACCGCCCGCTCCAGGTTCGCGCCGATCGTCTCCTCCAGGAGCGGCGTGGAGGCGCCGCCGCGCGCGTAGGAGGGTGCTGGTGACACGTTCCCTGCGCCGGCTTGCACTGCGCTCCTCCTTCGCTCGCGTTCGACGGCGATTCTAGGGCCCCGGCGCCCGCTCAGGGGCCGGTGAAACGGCTGTGATTTCCGCGCCGCCGCGGGCTAGTCGCGGGGCGAGATCCCCCAGCGCGCCCTGAAGCTCTGCCCGGGACCGAGCCGGTCCAGACCCTCCCCGGATTGCAGCGCGTTGGGGGCGCAGGTCATCGGCTCGATCGCGACCCCGCGGCGCCGCCGCGGCTCGGGCAGCGTGTCGCCGGTGAACACCATCACATAGCGGTAGGCGCGATCCATCCAGAGCGTCGCTCGGCGGGCCCCGTCCACGCTGGCGAGTCGCACCCGCGTGAGCCCGTCGTCGTCGCGCTCCAGTTCGGCGAAGGCGTGGTCGAGCCGGGCGGACCCGATCGGACGCGGGGCGGTGTAGTCAAGCGGGGTTCCGGTGACCTCGTGCGCCGCGATCGGGATCCCCCGCTCATCGGACTCGAGGTAGCGCCGGCCGGGTACCTGCAGGGTCAGCGAGTCGACCGAGTCGGTACCGAGGGTCAGATAGGGGTGTGCGCCGGCCCCGAACGGGCACGCGGCGTCGCCGAGGTTGGTGGCGGTGGTGGAGACCGAGAGGCCGTCGTCATCAAGCGCGTACTCGATGCGGATATGGAGCGACTGCGGCCATCCGGGCTGGGGATGCAGCAAGTCCTCCATCACCACCCGCGCGGGGTCTCGCTCGGCGACGGTCCAGTTGCACCAGCGCACCAGTCCGTGGATCGCGTTGCCGGCCTCAGGCTCGGTCAGCGGCAACTGATAGTGCTGGCCGTCGAACTCGTACTGTCCATCACGAAGGCGGTTGGGCCATGGGATCAGGACCTGGCCCCGGCCACCGCTGCAGCGTTCTCGCTCGGTGTACCCATCGAGCACGTCCTCGCCCGCGACTGTGTACGAGCGCACGCCTGCACCCACCTCCACCACGACCGCGTGCTGCTGGCCGTGGCGGATCTCGTGCTGGCTGCCGGAGGGCATCACTCCGGGTGCTGAGGTCGCCATCGCCCGAGCACGATAACCGAGCGCCGGTCGCGCTGGTCCCCTACCTGACGACGATCGTGCCCGTCATGAACGCGTGGAAATCGCAGTAGTAGGTGTAGCTCCCGGGTTTCTTGAGTGTCACCGTGGCACTCTGGCCGGGTTTCAGCGTCCCCGTGTCGAAGGCGCCGCTGTGACCCGTGGCCGTGTGGGCGGTCTGGTCGTGATTGGTGAACTTGACTTTCGCGCCCGCGGGAACCGTGAGGTGTGGGGGGTGAAAGGCGTAGTTGCTGATCGGCACGGTCACGTTTGCGCTCGCCGGCGAGGACGCGCTGCTCGATCGGCTCGAGCTGCCGGAACTGGAGCTCGAACTCGACCCGCAGGCGGCCACCAGCACCGAGACCGCCAGCGTGATCGCCACCGCACGGAACCGGGCTCCGCTTGGATTCATGACTCCAGCCACGCGTGTTCTCATGACCGTCATACGGGCGACGGCGCGGTCCGGATCATCTCGCCGTCGACGCCCTCCTCTCGGTGTTGGCGCCGGATCGCCGAAGTGATCCAGCTCGGCACCGGTGCCGTAGAGCGAGATGGACCCGGACACACCCGCCGGGCACTTCCCCAAGCAAGGAGATCCGGATGACCCAACCCACCACCACCGACGGGCAGCCGCCGGCCACAGGCGTGGTCGAGCAACTGGCGCGGGACGACGTCGAGCGCAAGCGGTTCCTGAAGATGGCCGGAAAGAAGATGGGCGCCGGCGCCGCCGCGACCGGCCTGGCCGCCTTCATCGCCGCCTGCGGCAGTTCGTCGAGCTCGTCGAGTTCGGCCGCCCCGTCCTCGAGCTCCTCCTCCGCAGCGGCGGCGACCACGAGCAGCAGCGCCACCGCGAACACCGGCGATCTGGCGATCGTCAACTACGCGTTGACGCTCGAGTATCTCGAAACGCAGTTCTACGCCAACGTGCTCAAGAGCGGGCTGTTTCGCGGCAAGAACCTTTCGGTGATCAAGACCTTCGGCGCCGAGGAGGCCCAGCACGTGGTCGCCCTGGAGAAGGTCGCGAGCAGCCTCGGGACACCCGCCGCCAAGCCGATGGGCAAGTTCCCGATCAAGAGTGCGGGTCAGGTGACCGCGCTGGCGGGCGTGGTCGAGAACCTCGGCGCCGCCGCCTACCTCGGCCAGGCCGGAAACATCCAGAGCAAGGAGATCCTCGCCGCGGCGCTGGCCATCCACTCCGTGGAAGCGCGTCACGCAGCGACCCTGAACCTGGTGCTGAAGAAGTCGCCGACCCCGGATGGCGCCTTCGCCAAGCCGCTGAGCATGGCCCAGGTGCTGACGGCCGTCAAGCCGTTCATCGCCTAGCCCGACCCCAACCTTTTCACGAGAGGAATCGCAACATGACAAATCCTGACCTGGCCAGCCCTGAGCTGGGCGCCGTGGAGGTTCACGGCATGACCCGCGCGAGTTTCATCCTGCGCGGTGCGATGACGGCAGGGGCCGTTTACGGCGCTGCCGCCGTCGGTCCGTATGTCAGCAACGCGTTCGCTGCCGGAGGCAGCGGGGATCTTGACATCCTGAACTTCGCGCTGACGCTCGAGTACCTTGAAACCGACTTCTACAAGGTCAAGGGTAAGGCCGTCGGCCTGAGCGGCGAGGCTAAGACGCTGGCGAGCCTGTTCGGCGACGAAGAGGCCGAGCACGTTGCCGCGCTGACCATGGCGATCAAGGGCGCAGGAGGCACGCCGGTCAAGAAGCCGACGTTCGCCTTCCCGGTCACCAACCAGGCGTCGTTCCTCAAGCTCGCCTACGTGCTCGAGAACACCGGCGTCGGCGCCTACAACGGGGCCGGGCCGTCACTGGGCAACAAGGCCCTGCTGGCCGCCGCGGGTTCGATCGTCCAGGTCGAGGCTCGGCACGCCGCCGCGATCGCCCTGCTGACGAACTCGGCGATCACGCCGTCGGGCGCGTTCGACAAACCGCTCAGCAAGGCAGCTGTGCTCAAAGCTGCGGGCCCGCTGATCAAGTAGGACGCGCGCCTGACAGATGTGTTGGCGCGGCTCGCGGGGTCCTGCTCCTCCTCCCCCGTGGGTCGCGCTTTCACAATCTCCCGGCGCCATCGATCTGCTCCAATTACCGCACCCCTCCGTGTTCCGAACCCCTCGAAATCTGCGCCAGCCGCGCCCGGATCCACGGACCCTGGCCGACGAGGACCTGATGCAGCTCGTGCACGACGGCGACGCTCGCGCGTTCGAGGTGATCTTCGACCGCCACGGAGACGCCGCCTTCTCGCTCGCCTACCGCATGTGCGGGCGGCGGGCCATGGCCGAGGACGTCGTCCAGGAGGCATTCATGTCGCTGTGGCGCAGCGGCGCCCGGTACGACCGGGCGCGGGGCGGCGTTCGCTCCTGGGTCCTCAGTGTGGTCCACAACCGAGCGATCGACGTGTTCCGCCGCGACGTCGTCCGCACCAGCCGAGACATCCACGACGACGGCATCGCAGAGCGGATGCCGTCGAACGAGAGGACCGATACCGAGGTGGAACGCCGCGACGAGGCCGAACAGGTGCGAAGCGCCCTTGGCGAGCTTCCGCCCGAACAGCGGCAGGTGATCGAACTCGCCTACTTCGGCGGCTTCAGCCACAGCCAGATCGCCGAGATGCTGAAGCTGCCGGCGGGTACCGTCAAGGGTCGGATGCGGCTCGGACTGACCAAGATGAGGCTGGCCCTCGGCGAGCCGGCCGAAGCCGTGCTATGACCGGAGTACGCCCATGACCCCCGATCGCCACCCCCAAACCCGTGATTGCGGCGCCGACGTGGCTGCCTACGCCCTCGGCGCGCTCGAACCCGCGGAGGCTGAGGCGTTCCGCCGGCACATCGAGTCATGCATCGTCTGCCGCGACGAGCTGGCCACGTTTCAGCAGGTCGTCGATGTGCTGCCGCTGAGCGCTCCGCAGCATCGAGTCCCCAAGGCCCTGCGCCGCCGGATCCTGCGCGCGATCGACGAGGAACCCATGGTCCAGCTCACCAGCGAGCGACCGCCCCGAGCCCGCCGCTGGCATCCACTGCCGGTCCTGTCCCGGCCGGCGCTCGCCTTCAGCTCGCTCGTGCTCGTCGCCGCGATCGCACTCGGGGTGACCCAACTGGGCGGCTCAGGCGCCACCCGGACGCAGGTCATCCGCGCTCAGGTGATCGGCACGCCGGGGAGCGCAGAGGTCCGGCTGAGCAGCGGCCGGGCGGAGCTGGTCGTTCACCGCTTCTCGCCTCCGCCCGCCGGTCAGATCTATGAGGTGTGGCTGAGCCGTCCGCACCGGCCGCCCGCGCCGACCAGCGCGCTGTTCAGCGTCACGGCCAGGGGTGAGGGCGACGTTGACGTGCCGGGCAACCTGCACGGGGTGAGCCAGGTGATGGTCACGCCCGAGCCCGCCGGCGGCACTCGCGTGCCCACACACCCGGCTGTGATCGTCGCCAAGCTCACCTGAGCCGGCGGCCCTGACCCCCGGCGGGTCCGAGCCCCGGCGGACCGATGATCCGAATCGGTCCCACCTCCGTAAACCAAGCAGCCGGTGAAACCAACTGATCGGAGATCAAATGCTCGGACTTGACAACCCGCTTCACATCGCCTTCGTGCTCGTACTGCTGCTGCTCGTGTTCGGAGCCAAGCGCCTACCCGAACTCGGCAAGTCGCTCGGTTCAGGCCTGCGCGGCTTCAAGGAGTCAATCAGCGGCGAGGAGCCCGTCTCTCATCTGACTGAAGCCCACAGCCCCGTCCGCGTCGACGAGATGACCGCGATGCAGGCCGGCGAGCGCACCGTCGCTCCGGTTGCCGTGCCCGTGGCCGAGCCCACGCCGGAGCCGGTCAGCCGCGCTGCGGTGCACCCGGTCGCCTAGGTCCGGCTCCTCCGGTTTTCAGGAACACCGATGATGCAGATGCCAAGCGCCCTCGCGCCGGGCCGGATCAAGCCGGTCACGCACGACGCTCAGCTGAGCTACGTCGATCATCTCGACGAGCTGCGGACGCGACTGATCGTCTCGCTGGTCGCGGTGGCGGTCGCGTTTGGCATCTGCTTCTGGCAGAACCACCAGCTCCTGAACCTGATCAACACGCCGCTGGCGCACCAGACCCAGCAGCAGGTGCGCGACGGTCGCGGGCCGCTGGGGGCCACCTACTCGGTCCAGCGCAGCGCCCGCGACGTAGCCAAGCAGCTCGGTACGGTCGTCGGCGTGCTGGGCGCCCAGAAGCAGTCGGCCGCCGCTGCGGCCGCCCTGTCCGGCGTCCAGCAGAGCCTGCAGCGCGACGTCAAGCGCCTGTCGATCCCCCCGTCCGGGGACAAGCCGGTGACGCTCGGGATCGGCGAGCCGTTCACCACCACCGCCACCGTGTCGCTGATCTTCGCGCTGATCCTCTCCCTTCCGGTTCTGCTGCTGCAGATATACGGCTTCTTCATGCCGGCGTTCGAGCCCGCCCAGCGACGGCGGATGCTGCCGGTGGTGTGGGCGATTCCGGGCCTGTTCGCCGCCGGCGTGGCGTTCGGCTACTTCGTAGTCCTGCCCGCGGCCCTGCATTTCTTCCAGAACTTCAACAGCGACCAGTTCAATGTCCTGGTCCAGGCCAGCCAGTACTACAAGTTCGCTGCCACCACGATGCTGGCGATGGGGTTGCTGTTCCAGGTCCCGGTCGCGATCATCGCGGTCACCCGAGCCGGGCTGGTGACCCCGAGGCAACTGCGCCGAAATCGCCGCTACGCGGTGCTCGCCTGCGGCCTGGTCGCGGCGGTGCTCCCTGGTGACGCGATCACCATGCTGCTCGAGACGCTGCCCCTGTACCTGCTGTTCGAGTTCAGTGTCCTGATCGCCGCGATCGCTGAACGCCGGTCGGCGGCTCGAACCGCTGAGTCCGCTGGCGATGGTACGTCGGCCGGGCTGCACTGAGATCCGGCGCGCGTCAAGTGAGGATCGCAATCGTGGGAGCCGGCGTCTCCGGCCTGGTGGTGGCGCACCTGCTGGGGCGCGAACACGAGGTGACCGTGTTCGAGGCCGGCAGTTACGCCGGCGGACACACCAACACGATCCGCGTCGACACACCCAACGAGACCCATCACGTCGACACCGGGTTCATCGTCTTCAACGACCGCAACTACCCTAACTTCGAGCGGCTGCTGGCCCGCCTCGGGGTCGCGTGGCAGCCCTCGACGATGAGCTTCAGCGTCAGTGACGGCGTCGGCGATTTCGAATACAACGGCAGCTCACCTAACGGGCTGTTTGCCAACCGCAGGCTTCTGCTGACACCATGGTTTCATCGCATGGTGGCCGAGCTGGCGCGATTCAACCGCGCTTCACGCGCGCTGCTGCAACTCGACGGGGACGGACCCTCCCTCGGCCAATGGCTCGAGCAGCAGCGCTTCTCACAGCACTTCATCGACCGGCTGATCGTGCCGCAGGCCTCCGCCGTATGGTCGGCCGCCCCCCGTCAGATGTGGAGCTTCCCCGCCCGTTTCCTGGCCGAGTTCTTCGATAATCACGGGATGCTCTCGCTGCGCAACCGGCCCCACTGGCGCACCGTTCGCGGTGGGTCGGCCCGCTACGTCGAGGCCCTCACGCGCCAGTTCGACGGTCGGCTCAGACTGGCCACGCCGGTCACGGCCGTGACCCGCCACGGTGACCACGTGGTCGTGACGCCTCGCGGCGGCGAAGCCGAGCGCTTTGACCAGGTGGTGCTCGCCACTCATTCAGATCAGGCGTTGGCGATCCTCCAGGACGCCACCGATCGCGAACACGAGATCCTCGGTGCGATCCCCTACCAGCCCAACGAGGCGGTCCTGCACACCGACGAGCGCATGATGCCGCGGCGCCGGCGCGCGTGGGCCAGTTGGAACTACCACCTGGCGCAGCCACCGGGACCCCTCAGCACGGTCACCTACCACATGAACCGGCTGCAGTCGCTGCAAGCGGAACGCGAGTTCTGCGTCACGCTCAACCGCACCGCGGAGATCGACCCGGCGCAGGTGATCCGCCGGATCACCTACGCTCACCCGGTCTACACGGCCGCGGGCGTCCGAGCGCAGGGCCGCTTCACCGAGATCAGCGCTCGCCGCGGCACGCACTACTGTGGCGCCTACTGGGGCTGGGGGTTTCATGAGGACGGCGTGGTCAGTGCCCTGCGCGTCGCCGAGCGCTTCGGAGCCGGGCTGTGAACGGCGGCAAGCCACGTGTGAGCTGCATCTATGAGGGCAGCATCCGCCACCGCCGCCTGGCACCACAGCGTGAATTCCGCCACCGTCTGGCCCTGACCTACATCGATCTCGACGAACTTCCGTCGCTGCTCGGCGGCCGGCTCTGCTCCGCGCGCCCGGGACTGCTGCGCTTCCGCCGGCGCGACTACCTGGGCGATCCGGCGACGCCGCTCGACGCCGCCGTACGGGCGCGGGTCGTGGAGCTAGGCGGCCAGTCACCGGAGGGCCCGATCAGACTGCTGGCCCAGCTGCGGTCCTACGGCCTGTGCTTTAACCCCGTCAGCTTCTACTACTGCCTGGATGCGGCCGGGGAGCGGGTGCAATCGGTGCTGGCCGACGTAACCAACACGCCGTGGGGCGAACGCTTCTCCTACCTCCTGCAGTCCACCGCAGCCGACGCGATGCTCCGCGGCCACTTCGCCAAGCAGCTGCACGTGTCGCCGTTCATGGGGATGGATCACGTCTACGAAGCCCGCGCGACCGTCCCCGGACCGACGCTCTCGGTCCACATCGAGAGCCATCGCGCCGGCGCGGCGGTGTTCGACGCCACGCTAGCGCTCCAGCGCCATGAGCTGACCCGCGCCTCGGCGGCTCGGCTGACCGCGCGCTATCCCCTCGCCACCGCCCGCGTGCTGGCGCTCATCTACGGCCACGCGGTGGGCCTGAAGCTCGCCGGCGCCCCGGTTCACTCTCACCCCCGCGCCGGCGAGGCGACCGGATGAGCCCGGCGGTGCTTCGCTCCCAGCGGGCGCTCGCGTCGTTGCTGCTGGCTCAGATCAGAGTCGGCAGCCTCGTCGTCGTGGAGGGTCAGCGCCGCCGCGTGTTTGGCTCCGGAGCTCCGTCGGCGACGATGCATCTGCACTCCCCGATGGTCTGGCCCGCGCTGCTGCGCGGCAGCCGCGGGCTGGCCGAGTCCTACGCCGCCGGGCAATGGGATTCGCCCGATCTCGTCGCTGTGATCAGGCTCGCCGCTCGCAACGCGGTGATCCTCGATCGTGTCCGCGCCCTGACCGCCCCGTTCTGGACCCCGGGTCAGCGCGTGCGCGCCCACCTGAACCGCCGCACCCGCCGACGCAGCCGCCGGGACATCGCGGCTCACTACGACCTCGGCAACGAGCTGTTCGAGCGGATGCTGGATCCGACCATGATGTACTCGTGCGCGCTGTTCGAGCGCGACGGGATGACGCTGGAGGAGGGTTCGGTGGCCAAGCTCGAGCGGGTCTGCGAGCGGCTTGAGATCGGACCCGAGGACCACGTGCTCGAGATCGGCACCGGCTGGGGTGGCTTCGCCATCCACGCGGCCGGAACCCGCGGCTGCCACGTGACGACGACGACGATCTCCCGTGAGCAGCACGACTACACGGTGGAGCGGGTCCGTCGCGCAGGGTTGAGCGACCGCGTCACCGTGCTGATGCGTGACTACCGCGACCTGCGCGGCAAGTACGACAAGCTGGTCTCGATCGAGATGATCGAGGCCGTCGGCTGGCAGCACATCGGGACGTTCTTCGCGAAATGCGCGGAGCTGCTGACCGCTCGCGGCGCGATGCTCCTACAGGCGATCACGATCGACGATCGCGCCTATGAGGTCGAGAAGGCCTCCAAGTCGTTCATCAAGACCTACATTTTTCCCGGTGGCTGCCTCCCCTCGATGGAGGTGATCGTCCGCAACGTCGCGCGGCGAACCGATCTGCAGGCGGTCGGGCTGGAGGACATCACGGCGAGTTACGTCGAGACCCTCCGCCGCTGGCGTCATAATTTCACGGCCCGGTCGGCCGAGCTGGACGAGCTCGGCTACGACGAGGCGTTTCGACGCATGTGGACGCTGTATCTGGCCTATTGCGAGGCGGGATTCGCCGAACGCCGCATCTGCGACGTGCAGTTGC
Source organism: uncultured Solirubrobacterales bacterium (assembly GCA_963792735.1). Taxonomy (GTDB): domain Bacteria; phylum Actinomycetota; class Thermoleophilia; order Solirubrobacterales; family Solirubrobacteraceae; genus Palsa-465. The sequence goes on from CAWBXK010000006.1 coordinate 35,584, forward strand.
TGCTGGCCAAGCCGCAGTGGGCGGTGGTGGCCAACTCCGGGCTACGCAGCGCCGAAGTCGCCGCCACCGGCTGAATTACCGCTCCGCGGGCCTCGGTGGTCAGAACTCTAACCGTGTGGTAACCCATTTCCACCTCGTGCACGAAGTACCTGCACGCGGCGCTGCGATTCTCAGGCGCCTTCCATATCCGAAAGGAGCAGGGTCTTCATGGCTCATATCAATCTCGAGGCCGTCGACACCGACGGCGCGATCCGCGAAGCCGCCGAAGCGGTAGCCGGCGACACGCGTCTGGACTTCCTGCGCAAGGCCGGCGTTGCCGGCGGCGCCGTGGTCGGCGGTGGCGCAATCATCGGTGGCCTCATGTCCCCGGCGCTCGCCGCGGCCAAGGGCAACCCGCCGCGGTCGTTCGGCAAGGGTGACGTAGGCATCCTCAACTTCGCGCTGACGCTCGAGTACCTCGAGCGGGCCTTCTACAACGAGGCCACCGCAAAGGGAGCCGTCACCGATGCCCAGACGCTCCACTTCCTCAGGACCGTCACCCACGACGAGCGAAAGCACGTCGACTTTCTCGAAAAGGGCCTCGGAAAGGCCGCCGTCAAGCAGCCGAGGTTCAACTTCCAGGGCACGACGGGCGACCAGGGCACGTTCCAGCAGACTGCCTATGTGCTGGAGAACACCGGTGTGCACGCCTACCTGGGCCAGGCCGGCAACATCCAGACCCCGGCGTACCTGCTGGCTGCCGCCCACATCGTGACGATCGAAGCTCGCCACGCTGGCGCGATCGGCCTGATTCTCAACAAGAAGATCAACCCCGATGGCGCGTTCGACCAGGGCAAGAGCGCCAAGGACATCCTCAAGGCAGTCAAGGGCACCGGCTTCATCGTCGGCTGACCCACCGTCTGCCCAGGCATCGGCGCTGCAACGTCGAGCCGGCGCAGTGCTGCGCCCCGCGGCGGGGAGGACCCGCCCGGGGCGCTTTTCATTGCTCCTCGATCACCCGCTGGGCGATCGCCAGCGCCGCGTTGGCGGCCGGCACCCCGGCGTAGACCGCGGTGTGCAGCAGCACCTCGCCGATCTCGGCGGGGGTCATCCCGTTGCGCAGCGCGCCCCGCACGTGCATCTCGATCTCGTTCTCCCGGCCGAGCGCGGCCAGAACCGCGAGCGTGATCGCGCTCCGGGTGGACCGCGGAAGGCCCTCCCGCGTCCATACGCTGCCCCACGCGTAGCGGGTGATGAAATCCTGAAACGGAGCGGTCAGCTCGGTCGTCCGCTCGATCGCTCGATCGACGTGGGCATCGCCGAGCACCTCCCGTCGAACCGTCATCCCGGCTTCGTGAACGGGGTCGGTCATGGTTCTCCCTTTCGCAGATGGTCGGCGATCAGATCGGTGACCTCGCCGGCGCGCTCCACACTGGCCAGGTGCGCGGCCGGATCCAGCAGCTCAAAGCGCGAGCCGGGGATCGCGTCGGCGATGGCGCGGCCGTGCTCAGGCGAAATCGAGGGGTCCTGGCGTCCCGCCATGACCAGCGTCGGGCTGGTCACCGCAGGCAGCCCGGCACGCAGGTCAACGGTCGCGATCGCCTCGCAGCATGACGCGTAGCCCTCCGCCGAGGTGCCGACGATCATCGCCCGGTACCGCGCGACCGCGTCCGGCTGGCGAGCGGCAAACGCCGGCGTGAACCACCGCGCCACCACGGCGTCGGCGACCACCGCCGGACTGCCCGCTTCCCGCACGGACGCCGCGCGGTCCTGCCAGGCCGAGGCGGGCGGCAGATAAGCGGAGGTGCAGATCAGGATCAGCCGCTGCACCCGCTGCGGGGCGTGGATCGCCAGCCACTGCCCGACCATGCCGCCGATCGAAAGCCCGCAATAGGAGACCCGCTGCAGGCCGAGCCGATCCAGCAGCGCGAGCACGTCACGGCCGAGGTCGTCGATCGCATAGGGGCCGGGCGGCACGCGTGACTCTCCGTGGCCCCGGTGGTCGAAGCGGATCACCCGCTCGGTCGCGGCCAGCGCCTCGAGCTGTGGCTCCCACATCGCCAGCTCGGTGCCCAGCGACCCGCCCATCACGATGGGTGGGGCGCCCGGTGGTCCGTCGATCCGGTGATGCAGGGCCACCGGCGCGGTCACGACGGCTCCCCGATCGGCGCGCCCGGCAGCGCGCGATGCCGGGCCAGGGTCCGATCGATCAGCTCATCGGCTCCGTCCAGATGCTCGCCGGGAGCCCCCGCGGCCGACACTCCGGCCGACGCCAGCGTCTGCAGGTTGTGCCCCATCCGGCCCGCGTCCACCTCGAGCTGCTCGAGCAGCTCCCGGGTCCACGCCGTCGCCGAGCCGACCAGCTCCAGCAGCTCGGTGTGGACCCCCCACTCGGCCTGCCACGCACCGGCCGCCCGCTCGTGCTCCTGCTCCATGCACGCGAGCACGGTGGCGACCAGTCCGGGCACCCGCTTGGCACACGCCAGCACCGACACCGAGGCCACCGGGTTGTGCTTGTGGGCCATCGCCGAGGAGCCGCCACGACCAGGGTCTCCCCCTTCGGCCACCTCGGCGACCTCCTGCTGGGCCAGCAGCGTTATGTCGCGCGCGATCTTGGCCAGCACCCCGGCGAGAACGCCGAGCCCAGCGGCGAGATTCGCCGGTCGGACTCGGATCGTGTGCCAGGGCAACACCGGCTCGGCGAGACCCAGCTCAGCGGCCATCCGCGCGGCGATCGCCGGCGCGCGGGCCCCCACCGGGCCGCCCATCTGCACGGCGAGCTCGCGGTCTGCCACCGCCGTCAGCCGAGCCGCGGCGGCGTCGATGCCCTCCAGCCAGCCGGCCGCCCGCAGGCCGAAGGAGACCGGGAGCGCCTGCTGCAACAGCGTGCGCCCCACCAGCGGGGTGCGGCGATGAGCCTCGGCCAGCCGCGCTGCGGCGTCCGCGGCCGCGGCGGCGTCTCGCCGCAGCGGGGCCAGCGCCCGCTGTGCGACCAGCATCAGCGCAGTGTCGAGCACGTCCTGGCTCGTCGCTCCGAGGTGCACCGCGGGGCGTGCGGACTCATCGACTGAGGCCTTCAGCGCGGCGACCAGCGGGATCACGGGGGACGCATGCCGGCCGGCCTCGGCCCCGATCGCCGCCAGATCGAACTGCGACGCGACGCAGGCCTCCGCGATCCGCGCAGCCGACTCGGCGTCGATCAGCCCCTCCGCCGCGCAGGCCCGGGCCAGCGCCGCTTCGACGTCGAGCATCGCCTGCAGCCAGGCCTCGTCGGTCAGCGCCTGCGCGCTCTCACCGCGCGCGTACACCCCGGCGAACAGGAGCCGCTCAGATGGCAAAGAACACGGTCTCGCCCGGTCCCTGCAGCCGGATGTCGAATCGGTAGCCGTCGCTCGTCGGGACCGCCAGCAGGGTGTCTCGCCGAGCCGCTGGGACGGCGGCCAGAACCGCGTCGGCAGCGTTGAGCTCCAGCTCATCGGCGAAGTAGATCCGCGTCACGCAGCGGTGCAGCATTCCGCGCGCCAACACCGACACGTCGATGTGCGGCGCCTGGATCGACCCGTCGGGCGCCGGGACCGGTCCCGGCTTGACGGTCACGATCTCAAAGCTGCCGTCGCCATCCTCGGCCCCGCAGCGGGCGAAGCCGCGGAAGCCCTCGAGCTCGGATTCCTCGCCGTAGCCGTGAAGATCCGCGAACCGGCCGTCCGAATCGGCCTGCCAGGTCTCGATCAGGTTGTCAGGCACCGGAGCGCCCGCCCCGTCGTACACGCTGCCGGTGATCCGGATCGCCCCCGGGGTCCCGTCCGGGACCGCGTTGGGGCCCTCGGGCCAGGGCAGCCCGATCGCGAAGTACGGTCCGACCGTCTGGGAGGGTGTGGGCGCGAAGATCAAGGGGACTCCTCGAACGGGGTCGGCGAGGGGCCGCGCAGGTAGATGTCGAACTGGTACGCCGCAGCCCAGTTGGGCTCGGTGTCATGAATCGAGAAGCGGGCGATCATCCGCTCCCGCGCACGCTCGTCGCTGACTGAGTTGAAGATCGGGTCAAACGGGAAGAACGGGTCGCCGGGGAAGTACATCTGGGTTACCAGCCGCTGGGTGAACGCCCGCCCCAGCAGCGAGAAGTGGACGTGCGCCGGACGCCAGGCGTTGTAGTGGTTGCCCCACGGGTAGGGGCCGGGCTTGACGGTCAAGAACTCGTAACGACCCTGCTCGTCGGTGAGGCAGCGTCCCGCCCCGGAGAAGTTAGGATCCAGCGGCGCCGGCCAGCGGTCCCACCGGTGCAGGTAGCGCCCGGCAGCGTTGGCCTGCCAGATCTCCACCAGCGTTCCACGCAGCGGCTTGCCCTCGGTGTCGTAGACGTGTCCGCTGACGGTGATCCGCTCGCCGATCGGCTCGCCCTCGTGTTGCACCAGCAAGTTGGCGTCGTGCTCGCCCGGGGCGCGGAAATCGCCGATCTGCGGCCCGGTGATCTCGGTGATCGTGTGCGGCAGGTACACGAGCGGCTGGCGGGGGTGCCGAAGCGCCGTGGACTTGTACGGCGGATAGTCCAGCGGCGGGTGGACGCCCTCGCCGTCGCGCCCGTAATGCTTCGGAGTGTCGCCGACCGGGTCATAGATCGTGCGCGCGCTGGTGCTCGGCTGCATCATCTCGTCCTCGTGGGTTGGTTTTCCGTCCGGGTCATCGGCTGGTCAGCTCTCGCAGGGCCGAGAGCTCCTGTTCGGTTGGAGGCGGTGTGCGCCGCGGCGCCTGCGCCACCTGCAGCTCCCAGCCCGTGGCCTCGCGCACCTGATCGATCTCCACCCCTGGGTGGATCTGGGTCAGCGTCAGCTCGCAGGTGGACGGCGCGGGCTCGAGCACCCCCAGATCCGTGATCACCGCGGTGGGCCCACGGCCGCGGAAGCCCAGCCGCTCGCGATCCCCCGGACCGTCGCCGTATCCGACGGTGGTCCGGAAGTCCAGCGCGGATACGAACGTCCGCGTGGAGTGGGGCGCGATCACCACGACCTCCTGACAGCTGGAGGCGATCTCCGGGGCCCCACCCGCTCCGGGCAGTCGCGTCCGGGGCCGCTCGTAGTCGCCGATCACGGTCGAGTTCAGGTTCCCGAACCGGTCCACCTGAGCCGCCCCCAGAAACGCCACCTCCACCCGGCCGGGACCGATCCAGTAATTGAACATCTCAGGCACCGACACCACCGCATCGGCGGTCTCCGCCAGCTCGCCGTCGCCGATCGACAACGGGATGTGAAACGGCTTGGCCCCGATCGTGCCGGACTCGTACACCAGCACCAGCGAGGGGTTGTGGACCATCCGCGCCAGGATCGCCGCGGTGCTCGGGCGGCCCACACCGATGAACACCGAGCGCGCGTCGGTCAGCCGGCGTGCCGCCACCACGGTCTGGACCTCGCCGGAGGTGGCATCGCTCATGCCGCGCTCACTCCCTCCAGGACGTGCTCTCGCATCCAGGCGGTGAACTGATCCCGGTCCCGGCTGGCCTCGTCCCAGAAGCGATAGAAGGCGTTGTCACGGTTGGTGATGCCGAGGCTGTAGGACGGCCGCGAGCCGCCGGGGGCCTCCGCCACGGCGTCGATCACCCAACCCGGGATCACCACCCCACCGGGGCGCGGCTCCAGCCGCGACACGATTCGCTCCACCGTGACCAGCGCACGGTCGGCCGACAGGACCGCCTCCTTCTGGACCCCCGGGATCCCCCACAGCTGAACGTTGCCCTCGCGGTCGGCCTCCTGAGCGTGCACGATCGCCACGTCCGGCCGCAGCGCCGGCACGGCCGCCAGCTCCTCGCCGGTGAACGGGCAGGTGATCGCCTTAACCGTGGTGCGGGGAACCAGATCGGTTCCGCGGTAGCCGCGCATGACGGCGAACGGCATCCGAGCCGCTCCAGCCGCGTAGCGATTCGCCATGCCGGCATGGCTGTGCTCCTCGAGCTCGATCGGCCGCGGCCAGCCGTGCTCGATCGCGTCCCGGAAGCGGTGCAGGGAGCCCACCCCGGGGTTCCCGCCGTAGGAGAACACCAGTTTGCGCGCGGCACCCAGGCCGATCATCTGGTCGTAGAGGATGTCCGGGGTCATCCTGATCAGCTCGAGCTCACGCCGGCCCTGGCGCAGCAGCTCGTGCCCGGCCGCAAAGGGGATCAGGTGGGTGAACCCCTCGATCGCCACCGCATCGCCGTCGCTCACCAGCTCGGCGACGGCCTCGCCGAGCGAGGTCAGCTCAGCCATGCGCCAGCGCGGTTGGAGACTGCTGACCGAGCGGCAGGCCGACGTAGTTCTCGGCCAGCGACGTGGCGGCCGCCGGGGAGCGGCAGACGTACTCGAGCTGCGAGCGCTGCAGGCGGCGACCGTAGGCGTCGTCGCCCGGATTGGCGTGCAGCATCATCGTCATCCACCAGGAGAAGTGCTGCGCGCGCCAGACCCGCTCCAGGCAGCGGTCGGAGTACTCCTGCAGGCCGGTGTGGGCGTCCGAGCCGAAGTGCTCCACCAGCGCCTCGGCGAGGACGGTGACGTCGGCGACCGCGAGGTTCAGGCCCTTGGCTCCGGTCGGCGGCACGATGTGACAGGCGTCGCCGGCCAGGAACAGAGAGCGGTAGCGCATCGGCTCGGCGACGAAGCTGCGCATCGGAGTGATCGACTTCTCCAGCACGGGACCTTCGGTCAGCTCCCAGCCCCGGCTGGCCAGGCGGATATGGAGCTCTCCCCACACTCGCTCGTCGGGCCAGTTGGCCACGTCGTCATCGGGATCGACCTGGATGTACAACCGGCTCAGCGTCGGCGAGCGCATGCTGTGCAGGGCGAACCCGCGGTCGTGCTGAGCGTAGATCAGCTCGTCGGTCGACGGCGCCACATCAGCCAGGATCCCGAGCCAGGCGAACGGGTACTCACGCTGCCAGACGCTCAGCTCGCGCGCCGGAATCACCGTTCGACAGACACCGTGAAACCCGTCGCAGCCGGCCACGATCTCGCAGCGCAGCTCGTGTTGAAGTCCCTCGTGGGTGTAGCGCACCACCGGCTCATCCTGCTCGAGCCCGTCGACCGACACGTCGCCGCACTCGAACTGCAGCGGGGTGCCCGAATCCAGCCGCGCCCCGACCAGATCCTTGACGACCTCGGTCTGGCCGTAGATCGTGACCGCCCGGCCCCCGGTGAGCTCGCTCATCGGGATGTGGTGGCTGGTGCCGTCGTAGCGCAGGTGAATGCCGCCGTGAACCAGACCCTCGCGATCCATCCGCCCGCCGACGCCCGCCTCGCGCAGCACCTCGGTCGTACCCTGCTCCAGCACCCCCGCGCGGATCCGCGCCTCCACGTACTCGCGGCTGCGCGCCTCGAGCACCACGGCATCGACACCGTGGCGCTCCAGCAGCGCTCCCAGCAGCAGGCCGGCCGGGCCGGCGCCCACGATCGCGACCTGCGTACGCTCGGACATCACGCTGGCCCGGACGATAGTGCTTTCCCGGTGCGCGCATGGCGGTCCTAGTGGCTAGGCGTACGCGCCGGGACGATCCCGCTGGGACGCCGCCGCTTGCCCGGCCTCTGCTGCGGAAACGGCTGCGATGTGGCCGGAACCGGTGGGCTCGTGGCGCACACTGCACTGCCGCGGGAGTGCGGAAGCGACGGCCGCGAGTGGTTGGGGCGCGCGGCGAAGTTGAAGGCAGAGGTGAGGTCACCGGTCGCCTTGCGCCGCCACGACGTCAGATTGGGGACCCGGACGCCGAACCGGGTCTCCAGGAAGCGCAGCGTCGAGGTGTGGTCGAACACGTCGGAGCACACCAGGCCACCACGCGAGAACGGGGACACGACCAGCATCGGTACGCGGAAGCCGAGTCCGAGCGGACCACGGATGCCGTTGGCCTCACCGGGCAGCTGGGCCACGGTGAGGTACTCGCCCTTGGTTCCGGGCGGGGGCGTCGGCGGAGCGACGTGATCGAAGAAGCCGCCGTTCTCGTCCCAGGTGATGAACAGGGCCGTGCGCTTCCAGATGTCCGGATGGGACACCAGCGACTGCACCACCTGTCGGGCGCCGATCTCTCCCGCCTGCGGGGTCGAGTAACCGGGGTGCTCGCTCTCCCCCAGCCCCAGCAGCAACCACGAGACCTGGGGCAGTCGCTTGTGCTCCAGATCGAAGAGAAAGTCGGCTGGATAGGTGGGCGCCACGCCACGGTCATAGAGCTTGCTCGGCGGGGTGTACTGCTTGAAATAGGTCAGCACGTTGTCCAGCACGGCACCGCCGCCGCCGTTGTACACCTTCCAGCTGATTCCGTGGGCGCTGAGTCGCTCGGGCATCGTCGTCCAGCTGAACCTGCCCTGGCGCTGGCTGGGGTCTGAGATCGTCTTCACCAGCGGACCGCCGTGCGTTCCCGCCGGGTCCAGCCACGCCGACAGGGACAGCAACCGGTTGGGGTCGGTCGGGCCGAGCACCGAGCAGTGATAGCCGTCGCAGATCGTGAACTTGTCGGCCAGCGCGTGGTAGAAGCGCAGATCCCTCCCGTCGTAGTAGCCCATCGTCTCCTCAGGCCCGGGATCACCCGCCGCCTGGTGGGCGGTCACGAACTGGTTCATCCGGCCACTGTTCCACGATTGATGCTGCGGTCCCCAGTCGTGAGTGAGATCGGCCATGCAGTTGGTGGCGAAATGAAACGGGCTCAGCTTGCTCCCGGTTGAGCTTCGCTGGTGAAACACGCTCCGGTTGTGGCGGTCCCCGAACCCGCGCACGCCCGGGTAGGAGCCGAAGTAATGATCAAACGAGCGGTTCTCCTGGATCAGGATCACCACGTGGTCGATGTCGGCGAGCGTGCCGTGCTTCGGGCTGGCGGCGAGCGCATGTGCGACGAGGTCGTCGACCGTGCCGGCGATCCCCGCGGCGCCGAGCCCGGCCAGCGCCAGATCGCGCAGGGCCCGGCGTCGAGTGATTCCTCGCTCATCTGACATCTGAAACCTCGCCTGTCGCCGGCCGTTCGAGGGGGAGCGTATCTGGAGAGCCAAACCGCGCGCCGGACGGTAGGCTGGCGGTCAGATGAGGGGGAGCACGATGGCGATCCGGGCGCGGCTACTCGTGGCCGCCGCGACGGTCGGACTCTCGGCTTGGGTCCTGACCGGCACGGCGTCCACCTTCGCCCGTGGGGGCGCCTGTCGCGACTGGGGTCGCCCGGCCGTCTCGGCTGACCCCCGGCCCCACGCGCTGCGGGTGTTCGCGATCCAATTCGAACAGCACCCCGGGGCGATACGCAGCGCCGGGGACTACGCCCGCGCGATCGACTGCGCAATCCGCACCGAGGTCCTCCCCCACCTCGCCTCGGGCCGCCCCAACCTGGTTGTGTTTGACGAGGATGTCGGGTTGGAGACGATCGCCATCGGCCCCCGCGGCGCCGCGGCCCGCACGCTGTTGCGCCGAGGCGCGCCGGCGTGCGCTGGGCAGGGGTCCCCGTGTTCCACGCTGGCGACCCTGACGGCGATCAACGCCGGCTACGGACCGGCGCTGTCCTACCTCCGGCGGCGCTACCCCCAGCTCTCCGGTCAGCTCGGCCGGAGCTTCGTCGCCGCCACGGACGAGTTCGCGCGGGTGTTCATGACCACCATGGCCAGCGCGGCCCGGCGTTACGGCGTGTACGTGATCGCGTCCAATACGCAGGCCCCGTTCCGGCTCACGCGCAACCGGCGGGCAATCGCCGCGCTGGCCGATCCGGGCGCCCGGCGGCCGGAGTTCGTCTACGCGCCGACCGCCGGCGTGGCCTACGACCAGACATTCGTGTGGGGACCGCGAGTCGTCCATCGCGGCGCGGCGGCGCCGAGCGCGAATCTACTGGCCGACAACTACAAGGTGCCGCTGACGCTGTTCGAGCAGGAGCTCGGGTTCGCGGCGGGCCCCAGCCACGGCGCGGCGGCGCTCGCCAACCTGCGCCCGGTGCAGATCGCCGGGACCGGCGCGCGGCTCGGCCTGGCGACGAGCCTGCCCGCCTTTCAATACGGCTCCGCCACCGGGCCGGGGGTGTGCCACAACGTCGCGGCGACCTACATGCGCTGCCTCGACCGGCTTGGCGCGAACGTGGTGATCCAGGCTGACGCCAACGACGGGCAGTGGAGCGGCACCGACGGCAGGGAGCTGTGGCAACCGTTGTCCTGGATGGGCTCGGCCTACCGCGCGGTGAGCGACCCGACCGTGCACTTCACCTACGCTGTCAACCCGTTCATGGTCGGCAATCTCGCAGACACGCCGTTCGACGGACAGAGCGCGATCCTGCAGCGCGGCCGGCAGGGGCGCGGGTGCCGTTACGTCGGCAACGGCGCGTTCGTCGCCGGCCAGGACCTCCCGGCCTACCGGCACTACGCCGGAGCCAAGACGCAGTTCCTCGCTCTCGCGCCCTGGGTCTCCTCCTCCGCGTCACGAGCACGGCTGCGTTCGGTCGGCGCGGCGCTGGCCGGCGACCAGGGCGGCCATGGCTACGTCCAGACCGCACTGATCGCCGACCTGCCGTTCCCCGCCGACCGGTCCCGGCGCGGCTGCATCGAGGCGGGGCGATGACCGGCATCTCCCGGCGCGAGGCGCTGGTCGGGGCGGCAGCGGGCGCGACCGCGGCGGTTCTCGGCGACGCGGCCGGCGCCGCGGCGCGGTCCGAAGAGACCCGAGTCCGGGCGCGGCGGGTCGACGTCGTCGTCGTCGGCGCCGGGCTGGCCGGGCTCACTGCGGCCAGCGATCTGGCCCGGGCCGGCCACACCGTGGCGGTGCTCGAAGCCCGCCCCCGCGTCGGCGGCCGCACGCTGAACCACCCGTTGGGCGGCGGCGAGGTCGTCGAAGTCGGCGGCCAGTGGGTCGGACCCGGGCAGGACCGCATCCTGGCCCGGGCACGGTCGCTGGGCGTCAAGACGTTCAAGACCTACACCAAGGGCGGCCAGGTGCTCGATTACGCGGGCAGCCTGAGCCATTTCACCGGCCTGATCCCGCCGCTGCCCGATCCCGATGCCGCCGACTTCGGCGGCCTGCTGTCGAAGGTCACGGCCCTGCAGTCGACGGTCCCGCTCGACCGACCCTGGACCGCGCCGAATGCGGCCGAGCTCGACGGCCAGACGCTGGAGACGTTCAAGCTCGCCAACTCCAGCACCGCCGGCGCTCGCTTCCTCCTGGATCTCGCCACGCGGGCGGTGTTCGCGGCCGAGCCCCGTGACCTGTCGCTGCTCCATGCTCTCTTCTACCTGCACTCGGGCCAGGGCATCATCAACCTCACCAGCACGGCCGGCGGCGCTCAGGACTCGCGCTTCGTCGGTGGCTCGCAGCTCGTCTCAATCCGCCTGGCCGCCCGGCTTGGCGGCCGCGTCGTGCTCGAGGCCCCGGTTCGGCGGATCTCCCACGACCGAGGCGGCGTCACGGTGACCAGCGATGCCGGCACCTGGCACGCGCAACGGGTGATCGTGGCGCTGGCGCCGACCCTGGCCGGCCGGATCGACTACGAGCCCGCGCTACCGGCCCGGCGCGACCAGCTGACTCAGCGCATTCCGAACGGCTCGGCGATCAAGTTCGAAGCGGTGTACCCGAAACCGTTCTGGCGCGCTGCGGGCTTGAACGGCTACAGCAACAGCGACCGGCCTCCGGTGCGTTTCACCTACGACAACTCCCCGCCCAGCGGCCGTCCCGGTGTGCTGCTGGGATTCGTGGTCGGCGAGGATGCGCGGCGACTCGGCGACCTCGGGGCGAGCGCGCGGCGGCGCGCGGTGCTGGGGTCCTTCGAGCGTCTGTTCGGGGCTGCCGCGGGCCGGCCTCGCACGCTGATCGAGCACAACTGGTCAAACGAGGTCTGGACCCGGGGCTGCTACGCCGGCTTCATGCCGCCGGGCGTATGGAGCGATTTCGGCTCCGCGCTGCGCGCCCCGATCGGGCGCGTGCACTGGGCGGGGACCGAGACGGCCGAGGTATTCAACGGCTACATGGATGGGGCGGTGCGCTCCGGCGAGCGCGCCGCGCGCGAGGTCGGCTCGGCCCTCTGAGCTCCTGGATGTGGTCGGAAGGTGCGTGGGAGCGCGCAGTAACTTGATCGTGGTCGCTCCGGGGATGACTCAACATGGAGGTCCGTCGGTAGGCGTCGGTGAGTCGGTTGTTGCTGGCACTGGCACCGGCGGGGCAAGCTTGCGTGTGGTATCTGCGGGAGCTCCCAAGTGCTTGAGATAGGTGCGGAGTACGTGCCGGTGGGTGATCCATCCGATGAACCGGTTGTCCTCGTCGATCACGGGGAGACTCTCGTCGTCGCTGGAGGCGAGGGCTTGGACGGCGTCCTCGAGTGAGTCAGATGCCCGTAACCGAGGGACGTGGCGGGCGAGCGTTGGGCCCATGACTGTGCTGTCGGTCCTATGGTTGATTGTTCGCTCGATGTCGCGGGCGGCGGTGATTCCCGTGAGCGCCCTGGGGGCGTGCTCCATCGCTTCGGCCACGGTGATCTGGGTCATTCGGCTCGGCGGCGACGCGTCGAGATTGATCCCTCGGCGGCGAAGCTTGAGGGTGTAGATGGTGTCCTCGGTGATCCGGTTGCTAAGCGCGGTGGCGGCGACGATCGCGCACATCAGCGGCAGAATGATGCGGTAGTTGCCGCTGAGCTCGAAGATGATGATCAGTGCGGTGATCGGTGCGCGAGCGGTGGCGGCGAACACGGCGCCCATCCCGACCAGGCCGTAGGCGCCCGCGGCCGCAGCAATGCCCGGCAGGAGCTGGTGCGCGACGGTGCCGTAGGCCGATCCGAGCATCGCGCCCATGAACAGGGAGGGCGCGAACACGCCACCGGACCCGCCGATCCACATCGTCAGGCTGGTGGCGAGAATCTTCGCGACCACCAGTCCGAGCAGCGAGAGGATCACGTAGTGCCCGCCAACGGCGTGCTGCAGGACGGGGTAGCCGACGCCATACATCTGCGGGACCGCGAGCAGCAGCAGCCCGAGCAGGATTCCGCCGGCGGCGGGGCGCAGCCAGCTCGGTCGGTTCCACAGCCGATCCGCGAGGTCCTCGCCGGCGTAGAGGACACGGACGAAGGTCAGCCCGACACCGACGGCGAGGACACCCAGGCCGGCGTAGAGCGCGAGCTCGAGCGGTGAGGTGAAGCTAAAGCCCGGCAGCGTCAGGAACGGGTGAGATCCGAACGCGGCGCGTCCGATCGCGTCAGCGGTGACCGAGCTGAGCACGACGAACCCGAACGACTCGGTATCGAAGTTGCGCAGGATCAGCTCCAGCGCGAAGAACACGCCGGCGATCGGCGCGTTGAACGTCGCCGAGATCCCCGCGGCGGCACCGCAGGCCACGAGCAGCCTCAGCTGCGACTCGCTGACTCGCACAAGCTGGCCGAGCACCGACCCCAGCGCGGAGCCGATCTGCACGATCGGGCCCTCGCGGCCGACCGAGCCGCCCGAGCCGATGCACAGCGCCGACGCGAGCGACTTGACGATCGGGACCTGCGGGCGCATCCGGCCCTCGAGCTGGTTGACCGCGAGCATCACCTCGGGCACTCCGTGACCCCGCGCCTCGGGCGCGAACCGCGACAGCAGCGGACCGTAGATCAGCCCGCCGACCACTGGCGCGAGCACCACGAACCAGATCCCTAGTCCGGGCAGCTGCGGGTTGCTGGCGTGACCAATAGCGCTGTAGTCGCGGTGGCCGGTGAACACGTAGGTGAACCCGAGGATCATGTAGCGAAACGCGACCGCGCCGAGCCCGGCGCCGGCGCCGACCAGGAGCGAAAGCACGAGCATCCCGCCCGAGCCGCGCCACGTGGGGTGGTTCGTGCTCATTCGGCGGCGATGCCCTCGAGCATCACGTCGATCGCGCGGCGGATGTTGGGCCAGCGAAAGGCGCCAGGGTCAAGCGCGCCATGCAGCATCAGCCCATCGGTCAGCGCGAGCAGGATCGACGCGAGCGCGTTGGCGGGGATCGCGACCAGCTCCCCCGACGCGATCGCTTCCTCGATCCAGTCGCGGACCAGCTGCCGCCGCCGCGAGGTCCCCGCCGCGAGTCGCTCGCGCACGCTGTCCTCGGTCAGCAGATCGGCCCAGAGGTCAGCGCGGACCTGCACGCGGGCAGCGTCATCGCCGCGCGCGAGCATCGCCTGAGCGAAGCGCCTGACCCGCTCGACACCGGATGAGCTGGCGGCCGTGATCGCGTTCAGCTCCACGTCGAGCGCGTCGGAGTCGTCCTGGAGCAGTGCCAGCAGCAGATCTTGCTTGTGCTCGAAGTAGCCGTAGAACGCGCCCTTGCTGACCCCTGCCTCCGCGCACACGTCATCGACGGTGAGATCGCCAAACCCGCGGACGGCCGCGCACCGCCATGCCGCGTCGATCAACAGCTGTCGGCGTTCGATACGAGTCTCGGGACGGAGTTTGGGCATGTTCAGAAGATCATTTCTCAGCGACATAAAAACCGACGCGTCGGTTTAGCCTGAGGATACTCATGTTGAGGGGTTGACGCGCGCGCCCGCCGGACTCGGCCCCTCAGGGGACTCGGTGAGAGCGGTGCTGACCGTTCGCGACGCCGTCGGTCTGGTGAAGCTTCGACCGCGACGGGATACTTTGAGTCAGGTGTGCGGGGAAGTCTGCTCGGCGTGCCCCTCACGGGACGCTGCCATGTATCCAGACCCGCTCGACAATGCCCGATTCCCGCCCCGGCGACAGCTCTGCCCCGCGGTGCTGACGTGGACGCACTGCTGTGCCTGACGCGCTGCTCGGCGTCGTATTCGTCTCGGCCGCGGCGGTCAGTCTCACGACGAGCTGGCTGTTGGTGTCTCGGCTTGAGCGGATCGGAGCGCGGCTCGGGCTGTCTGAGGCGCTGCTGGGAATGCTGGCCGCGTTAGCGGCCGACGCCCCCGAGATCACCGCCAGCGTGACGGCGCTGGTCGGTCATCACTCGCGGATCGGGGCCGGGGTCGTGATCGGGTCAAATGTGTTCAACCTGGCCGCCTTGCTCGGACTCAGCGCTGTGGTCGCCGGCGAGATCCGCCTGCATCGGCGGGTGATCATCCTCGAGGGGACCGTCGCGATGTTGATCGCGACCGTGTGTCTGTCTGTCGTACTCGGCGGTCCCGGACCGGGCGCGGGCCTGCTCGCCGCCGCCTGCGTGTTGGTCCCGTATCTGCTCCTCTCCGGCCTCAGCCCGCAGCGGTTGGGGACGTTCGGGTTGCCGCAGGTCTGGGTGCGCTGGCTCTCAGAGACCGTCGCTGAAGAGGATCAGGAGCTCGAGCCGGCGATCCATCCGCCGCGAGCGGATGCGCGCGATGTGACCGTCGCCGTGCTCGCCACGGCTGTCGTGGTCGGCGCCAGCGTCGCGATGGAGCTGACGGCGTCGAGCCTCGGCGCGCGGCACCACATCGCCGAGATCGTGATCGGCGCGCTGGTCCTCGCCGGCGTGACCAGCCTCCCGAATGCTGTCTCCGCGCTGTATCTCGCCGTTCGCGGGAGAGGTGCGGCGACGCTCAGCATCGCTCTCAACAGCAACGCCCTGAACGTCACCGTCGGTCTGCTGCTCCCTGGGCTCCTCGTCGGGTTGGGCGCGCCGTCGGGGCAAGGGACGCTCGTTGCCGCGTGGTATCTCGGTCTGACCGCGGTGACGTTGGCGTGCGCGTATGCCGGCCGCGGGCTGCGTCGCGCGCATGGTGCGCTGATCATCGGCGGCTACGTCGCGTTTGTGGCGGCCGTTCTCATCGTGAGCTGACGACGCTGGCGGTGTAACCGTTCCAGTCGCCGCCGGCGAGTCGAGTCCACTTGCTGGCAGGGACGCGACAGAGCGAAAGCCGAAGCTTCCGAGAACTCAACGACCTGGCAGGTGGTAGATGTCGATCGTGCTCGAGCTCGCAGCGTTCATATAGCTGCCGGTCGGCTCGATGATGCGTCCGCCGACGACGACCGGGCTGTTCCAGTGACCGCCCGCCACCGGCAGCGCTCGCAACAGCGTGCCGTCGGACGGCCGGCGGATATCGAGCCGACCGTTGAGCTCGTCGTAGACGTACAGCAGGCCGCCCGCCACTACCGGGCTGGTCCCGGACGTGGTGTTGTGCCACGTGACGCGCAGGCGCGGGCGACCTCCGCCGATGAGCTCATAGGCGGCGGTACCGCTGTTGTCGGCGACGAACGCGAACACGCGCGGTCCGTCCTTCCATACCGCCGGCGCCGTGAATACCGGCGCCCCACCCGGGGCGGGGAGCTCCTGCACCTCGCCGCCCAGGCGAGGGCCGGGGCCGCCGGTGCCGCCGTCGAGCCGACCCAGGTCGAGCAGGTGCAGCCTCCCGTCCTTGGCGGTCTGGACCACCAGGCGGAACCCGTGGTAGGGGGGCAGAATCGCCGGTGAGGCGCTGCCGATGTCGCTGTCGCTGTGGTCGAGGGCCAGCTGGTTTCGCGGCGTCCAGTTGTGCAGCAGGCGCCCGGCATCAGCCGACAGCTCGAGCACGCTGTCACCCCAGCTGGTCGACCCGTCGAACGGACCGTTCCCCGTCGCGACCAGGATCCTGCCGCTGCCGGGCTCGATCACCGCGCCGGCGCGGCCCCAGATCGCGTTGTCGCCGTGAGTGTTGGTGACCGCGCAAGAACTCGCTCGAATCAGCGCATGACGATCGGAGCACTCAGTGTTCCACACGCGGACGACCCGGCCGCTGCTGCGCCCGATCGTCACCACGTGGCCGTCATAGGGCGGGATGTCGCCGAAGTAGCCGGCGGTCACCGCGACGACATTGGGGCCGCTGACGTTCAGCGCCGAAGCGATCTTCTCGTGACGCGGATCGAAGGTGATGCTCCGAGCCCACGCGACGCGACCGCTGGTCACCGAGAGCTTGTAGATGACGCCGCCCGGGCTGGCGGCGAACACGTAGCGCCGACCGGGGTCGGCGACGGGGCTGGCCGTCGTGAGCGGCGGGTTTCCCGCCGTGCCGCTCACGCCGGTGGGGGAGAACTCCCACAGCTTCGCCCCGCTGCCGGCGTCGAGCGCGATCGTCTTGCCGTAGGAGGTGGTCACGAAGATCACGTCCCGCCGGCGGCCACGCACCACCACGGCGTGCAGCTCGATCGCTGAGGAGTCGGCGATCCCGTCGATCTTCACCCGCCGCAGGGTCAGCCCGCCGAGGTTGGCCGCGATGATCCCCGTGTCGCTCGGGCCGACTCCGCTGCGCTGTGGGTTGTAGTCGAACTCGGGCCAGTCCCCGCCGGGCACGGATGAGGAAGTCGCGGTTGGCGCCGCGGCGGGGGCCCCAGCGGCGGCCCTGGTCGCGGTGCCATTGCCAGCGGCGCCGGCGGTGTGGCCGCCACAGGCCACCACGACCAGGGCGCAGGCCAGGATCAGACCGGAGTACCTGAACGCGCGGCTCACGGGATGTCAGGAGATCTTGATCAACACGACCGTGTTGATCACGAACAGAATCGCGAACCCCACGGTCCAGCGATTGAGGTTTCGCTCCACGAGCGATCCGCCGCCCAGCGGGCCGGCTCCCGTGCCAACGCCAAACGCGCCTGACAGACCAGCGTCCTTGCCGGAGTGCATCATAATCAGGAACACCAGGCCCACGCAGATGATCACCTGGACGATTTCAAGGATCGTCGTCATGCCCGACGATGGTAGCTGCTCGCCTCGGGGCGGTGAGGGCCGTCAGGCCTCGCGCGCGCCGTCGAGCTCGCGCAGGATCTCGATCGCCTCGGCCCTCAGCGTCGTGTCGGTCGCTCGGTAATCGTCGTTCGACAGCTTGCCGGTTCGCAGGTCGAGCTCGGCGTCGCGGATCTCCCGGTACTTGGCGTCACGCGCGGCCTCGAGCTCGGCGATCGCTCCGGCCCGCGAGTCACCGCCGCCGGTGCGGCGCTCGGCCCGAAGCGGCGACGAGATCACGTACACGGCGACGGCCAGCACGACCAACACGATCACGTACTGCATCGCCGGCCTGGTCTCAGACCAGTTCGCGCGCTCGTTCGGGGACGGGCGCGTCCACGGTCGAGTCGGAGGGGATGGTCATGCGGTCTCGGCGCCGCGGGCCGGCAGGCAGCGGTAGCAGCGCGATCAGCCCACCGAGCGCCGCGATGATCGCTCCCAGCCACAGCCAGGTGACCAGCGGCGAGACGATGAACAGGAAGTTGGCCGCCCACGGATGCGAGATGAAGCGCGAGGTCAGCTCGCGGATCGCCACGTCGCGCAGCTGGTAGAGCTGGGCCAGCGCTCGCGTCCGGTTTGACGGCGGCTGGTTGCCGATGTCCCGTAGCGCCTTGCCCAGGACCGCGTCTCCCCGGCCGATCAGCCCCTGTAGCGGCTGCAGGTTGGGATTGATGACGGTCCAGATGTCCTGGGTCAGACCGGCCCGCAACCCCACGCGGCTCTCGCTGGACCCGTTGAAGAACCGCCCGATGGGGCCGAGCGTCGGATCCTGGGAGGGATATACGCCGTAGCTGGTGTTCAGAGTCGCGACGTGATGACCGCCGCTGGTGACGGCGAGCACGGCGCCAAAGGAGATCTTCTGCGCCGTGGCGTTCGCGGTGGCCCGCACGTAGCGGATCCGATAGCCGTCGAGCGTCACGCTCTGGCCCGGCTTGATCGTCGCTGTGCGGGAGTGCTGAAAGGAGGTCGACGCCGCCACGCCGATCAGCGCCAGCGCTACACCCAGGTGGACTATGTAGCCGCCGTAGCGCCGCCGGTTGCGCCGGACCAACCGTCCCAACGCCAGCGGAGGAGACTCCAAGGTCATCGCCTGGCGCGCCCGCATTCCGCGGAAGAACTCCTGCCCGACGGCCGCCACCGCGAAGGCGCCGACGCAGAACATCGCCACCGCCGCCAGATGCGAATGGACCCCTCCCACCAGCAGCAACACGACCAGCACGGTTGCGAGCACCGCCAGCGGGAAGGCGAGGCTTCGCCTCAGCTTCGCCACCGTCACCCGCCGCCACGCGATGATCGGGCCCACTCCCGACAGCAGCACGATGATGAGCGCCAGCGGCACCACGAACGGCCTGAACGCCGGCGGCCCGACCGACACCTCCGTGCCGGTGATGGCCTGGGAGATCAGTGGGAAGAACGTGATCCAGAAGATCACGGCGGTGAGCGCGACCAGGAGCAGGTTCTGGAACAGGAACACCGCCTCGCGTGAGAGCAGGGAGTCCAGCTGGGCGTCCGATCGCAGGCTGTCGCGACGCCACATCACCAGCGCAACCGAAGCGATCACCATCGTCGCGATCAGCGCCATGAAGCTGATGTTGAGCGTCGGGTCGCTCACGAACGCGTGGATCGAGCTGAGGATCCCCGAGCGGACCAGGAAGGTGCCGATGATGGCCAGCGTGCCCGTGCCCAGGATCAGCGACACGTTCCACACCTTCAGCATCCCGCGCTTCTCCTGGATCATGATCGAGTGGATGTACGCGGTCGCGCACAGCCACGGCATCAGCGCCGCATTCTCGACCGGATCCCAGGCCCAATAGCCACCCCAGCCCAGCTCGGTGTAGGACCACCGGGCCCCGAGCAGAATCCCGATCCCGAGGCATAGCCACGCGGCCAGGGCGAACCGCCGCGTGACCTGGATCCACTCGACGCTCAGGCGACCGCTGATCAGCGCCCCCACGCCGAACGCGAACGGCACCAACAGCAGCGTGTAGCCCGAGTACAGCATTGGGGGGTGGATCATCATCGTCGTGTGCCGCAGCAGCGGATCCAGTCCGGCCCCTTCGAGAGGCGGAGTAGCGCTGGTGGCGAACGGGTTGGCGAACAGCACGTTGAGCCCGATGAAGAAGGCGGCGAACCCGAACAGGACCGCTTGCGCATACGGGACGATCTCGCTCACGCGACCGCGCGTCAGCAGCAGCGCCAGGCTCGACCACCCCGACAGCAGCAGCACCCAGAGCAGCAACGACCCCTGCTGGGTGGCCCAGATCGCCGCCGCCCGATAGAACAGCGGCGTCGTCGTGCTCGACCCACCCGACACGATGTTGTAGGAGAAGTCCGAGCTGACGAAGGCCACGTCGAGGATCGCGAACGCGATCGCAGCGATCCCGAACAGCACGTACATCGCCCGCCGCGCGGAGTCGACCCACTCCCGGCCGCCGCCACGCGCACCGTGGATCGATGCGCCGAGTCCGTACAAGGCGCAGGCCAGGCCGAGGATCAGCAACGCCCGCCCGACGACCGCCATCAGCTAGCTCCCGGTCTCGCGATTCGCACTGGCCATCAATACGAGGCGGAAGCGGCCTGGTACTTGGATGGGCACTTGGTCGTAAGTGAGTTCTGCTCGCCGATGAAACCCGCCGACGCGCCGGCCCGCACCGTGACCAGGACGGCGCGGCCCTGGGCGAAGGGGTCGGGGACCACGCCCGTGTAGCGCACCGGGACCGAGAGCTTGAGCTTCGGATCGCGCACGCGGAACAGCAGCGCCTGGCCCTCACGGCGCACCGAGCCGTCGAGCACCGTGCCGGCCAGGATGTAGCTCTGGCCGGGTCGGGCCCGCTTGAGCAGCTGCGAGGCCGTGAGCTCATCCCGCCCGGCGCTGAAGCTGGTGTAGACCAGCGCCGACGCCAGCAGCAGCGCGACGGTGAGGGCGATCGTCAGACGTATGGCGCGCTTACGGCTCGGATCCATGCCTGCCATAGATTGTCCCACAACGACAGTCCGCGCCACCCCGGCGGTGTCGCCGCGCCCGACGGCCTGATCCACGATTCCAGGGATGCGAGAGCCGCGACGGGGAGGCCTCATTGCCGTCCGACGCCGCACTTAGATTGAGTTCGTGTTAGGGGCCAGGGTTTTAAGGCCTAGCCGCGAAACCATTCTCGGTCTAAGCCGTTAGTCGAGATGACAGTGATTGCCAAAACCAAACTCGGCGCCAGCAGGATCGGGCGCCACCGCGAAGGGCGACAGGGGCGAGTCGCGGGGCGCGGAGGCGCTCCCACTTCCCCCGAGCCGGCTTCGTCGACACCATCCCCCAGCAGCATGAAATCCAAGCGCCGGCGTGCCGCCGGCGCTCCGCAGGACTTGGCGGTGTACGCCTGCCAGTGCGGGTTCGTGTTCGAGGCTCAGGTGTCGACCTCGGTCGACTGCCCGCATTGCGGCGGCACCCAGGCCTGGTAGCGCCGAGCCCACTCCACTTCTGACGCCACGTCCGCGCGGGCCGGCGTGCCTGCCTTGCCCTACGGGAGGTGCGAGGCATGCCCCCGCCGCGCTTCCTGCCACAATCCCGCGCCGAGGCGTCCGGAGGTGGTGCAGAAGTGAAGCGATCTTTACTGGGACTGCTGGTGGCGTGCGGAGCGCTGGGGTGCTTCGCTGCGCCGGCGCTCGCCTACAGCGTCTCCTATCCCGGTATGGAGCACCTGCGTTTCGCCGCCGGCCCGTACCGGGTCCACCCGGGGTCGAATCTGATCCTGCTCGATTACAACCACGTGCCCAAGCCCCACCAGGACGGCTTCATGATCCGCATGGCGCCGAACCTGCGCTACGCGCGACCGGACGGAAAGTGTTGCGGCAAGATCCCGATGGTCAGCGTGATCCACCTTCATCACGGGGTCTGGCTCAGCGATGGGAGCGCCGGCACCGGCGAGGGCAACTCGTATGGCCGCAACTTCTATCCGTTCATGGCCACCGGCGAGGAGAAGACGGTCTACGAGTTCCCCAAGGGCTACGGCTATCCGGTCGGTGGACACGACCTGTGGGTCCTGAACTATATGATCCATGACCTCACCGCCCGCGCGGCCAACGTCTACATCAATTACAGCATCGATTTCCTGCCGGCCACCGCGGCGGCCGCAGCCCGCATCACGCCGGTCCACCCGATCTGGATGGACGTGGAGGCCCACCACCTCTACCCGGTCTACAACGTCCGTCTGCACAGTGGCGTCAACGGCAAGTTCACGTTCCCCGACATGGCCCGCGCCCCGTACGGCCAGAATCCGGCGCTGAACCAGTTCACGCTTGATCACCCCGGGGTGCTGGTCGGCACCGCCGGCCACGTGCATCCGGGTGGCTTATACGACGACCTCGACCTGATTCGTTCCGGCGTACGTCCTCGCGGTGGCGCCGTCCCCGGCACCGTCCCGCATTCCGTCCGGCTGTTCCGCTCGCACGCGCACTACTTCGACAAGCGTGGTCCGATCTCGTGGAACCTGGCGATGTCCGCCACCGCCCCGAACTGGCGACCCCGGGTCAAGGCCGGCGACGTCCTGAGGATCAGCAGCACCTACAACACCACCCGGGCCTCCTGGTATGAGGTGATGGGGATCATGGTCGTCTGGGAGGCCTGGGACCAGCGCGGCGGCGTTGATCCGTTCCGGCACCGCCTCGATGAAACTGGCCACCTGACCCACGGCTACATGACCGAGAACAACGACAACGGCGGCTCGTATGCGCTGGCGGTGAATCCGATGACGTTCCCGCGGTGCCTCACGCATACGGTTCAGATCTCCGGATTCGAATTCAATCCTGGCGGCTTCTACGACAAGGGCTCAAATCGCTGCATCCCAACGATCCGCAAGGGCCAGTCGTTGACGTTCACCAACGACGACGCCAGCAGCCTCTCCCCCGGCAGCCCACTCAAGCCGTCCGCCGCCTACATGGCCTCGATCTTTCACACCGTCACCGCCTGCCGCAATCCCTGCAGCCTCAATTCCGGGATCTCCTACCCGCTCGCCAATGGCACCGGCGGCTTTGACTCCGGTCAGCTCGGGCTGGGCACGCCGGCTGTGGACCGGCTGTCCTGGAGCACGTCCAAGCACCTCAAGCCCGGGACATACACGTTCTATTGCCGGATCCACCCGTTCATGCGGGGCATGTTCACGATCCTGAATTAGTCCGGCCGGGGCGGTTCTCGACGCTCGACGGGGTATGGCCGGCTCGGCGGTTTGCACCGGCCCGATGCGTTTCGCTCGGCTCGCGCTCGGTTTGCGCAAGTTTCCGCGCCGCGGTTCGTTGCAAGCCGTGACCGAGTCGGCGGCCGAACCGGCGCCGGCGGTCGAAGTTCGGACATCCCCGTAGTACGGCTCCGATCCAGGGCCCGGCATCACCCCGGCGGCGCGGGAGCCGCCGGTCCGACGACAGGCGCGAACTGCCCGGGCGCTCCTCACCGAGCCGCCCGGGCAGCGCCCGCAGACCCCCCACGGTCGCCCCCGTGCACCGACATCGAGTCGATTCGGAGCCCCAACGATTCAAGTCGGAGTCCGAATCGGCCGAGGCAGACCGCAATGTCGGCCTGGACCACCCGCCCGCTGGGGCTGGGCAAGTTGCGACGCGGCCAGATCCGCCCGTCGCGCGTGGTGATCGCCTATTGGTGCCTGGGCGTCGCGCTGGTGGGCTACCTGATCCTCGGGATTGTTCGTCCAACCGGCGACACCTCGACGCTGATCGACGGCTGGGGCGTTGATGCCTTTGAGCTGATCGCCAGCGTGCTGTGCATCGTCGCCGGCCTGCGGCGGCGCTCTGACCGAGCCGTGCCCGTGATCCTGGGAGCCGCCCTGCTCTCGTGGAGTCTCGGCGACCTCGTCCTCACGATCGAATCCCTTGGCGGCGTCGTCGCTCCCATCCCGTCGCTGGCGGATGCGTTCTACCTCTGCTTCTTCCCGCTCGCCTACGTGGCGCTGGTGCTCGTCGTCCGGGGAGAGGCTCGGCGGCTCACCGCGGCCAACTGGCTGGACGGCGCCGCGGCCGGGTTGGGCGCAGGCGCCCTGTGTGCGGCTTTTGCGTTCAATGCGGTCCGGCATTTCACCGGCGATGGTGCCCTGACGGTGGGGGTCAACCTCGCCTATCCCGTCGGCGACGTGCTGCTGCTGTTGCTGGTGATGGGAGGCGCGGCGATCATGGCCGGCACGAACAAGCTGCCCTGGCTGCTCGTCGCGGTCGGGATCACGGTGAATGTGTTCGGCGACACGTCCAACCTGCTGCACACCTCGGTCGGAAGCTCGCTCGTGGGCACGGTGGCAAATGACACGGCGTGGCCGATTTCGATCCTGTTGATGTCGGCCGCCATGTGGCTACCGCGAGGTACCACAGACCCGCTGGCGCTGCCACGACCACCCAGCTTCATGCTGCCGGGGATTGCCGCGGGGCTGGGGCTCGGCATCCTGTTCGTCGCGAGCCTGGACCCGATCAACCACGTGGCCACCGCGCTGGCGGCCGCCACGCTCGCAATGGTGGTGGGCCGGACCGGGCTTTCGGTGCATACCCTGCGCGCGCTCACGCGCGACCGCCAGAGGTTGGCGGTGACCGATCACCTGACCGGGCTCGGAAATCGGCGGCGGCTGTTCGAGGTCCTCGACGGGTTCTTCGCCGAGCCGCCGGCGCAGGGCGGACGCCGGCTCGCCTTTTTGTTCATCGACCTCGATGGCTTCAAGCAGATCAACGACTCGTTCGGCCATCCCGCCGGCGACGAGGTGCTCAAGCACGTGAGCGACCGGTTGGCGGGCTCGCTGCGCGAGTCGGACCTGCTGACGCGGGTGGGCGGCGACGAGTTCGGAGCGATCCTGATCGACGCCGGGGCGCCGGAGGCTGCCGAGGCCGCGCGCCGGCTCGCCGCCAGCCTGAACGAGCCGTTCACGATCGACTCGGTCAGCGCGCAGATCGGCGCCAGCATCGGGATCGCGCTCGCCCCCGCCGATGCCGCCGACAGTGCCGAGGTGGTGTGGTGCTCAGATGTGGCCATGTACCGGGCGAAGCTCGCCTCCTCGGCCTTTGCGTTCTATGAGCAGGATTTCGACGAAGCCGGCAACCGGCTGGCGCTCGCCGACGACCTGCGGGTGGCCATCGAGTCCCGCCAACTCGTCCTGCACTACCAGCCCCAACTCGACCTGCGGACCGGTGAGATCACCACCCTCGAGGCGCTCGTCCGGTGGCAGCACCCCAGCCTCGGTCTGGTGGCGCCGCTGAAGTTCCTGCCGCTGGCCGAAGAGGCCGGTCTGATGGAAGCGCTGACCCAGTGGGTCCTGGCCCACGCGCTGAGGCAATGCGCGGCATGGCGGCGCGAGGGGCGGGCGCTGACCGTGTCGGTCAACATGTCGGCCGGTGACCTGCTGGGCGCCGGGTTCGTCGAACTCGTCACCGAGCTGCTGAGCCGCCATGAGCTTCCTGCCAGCGCGCTGGTGCTGGAGATCACCGAGACCACCATCATCCGGGAGTTCGAGCGCTCCCGAGCCGTCGTGTGGAGTCTGCGTGAGCTCGGCGTCCTGGTCTCGATCGACGACTTCGGCGCCGGGTTCACTTCGCTGGCCTACCTGAGCGGGCTGGCGGTCGGCGAGCTCAAGCTCGATCGTGCTTTCATCACCCCGGTCGGCGGCGACAACGATGATCGAGCCATGGAGCTCCTGCGCGCCACGATCGAGCTCGGGCACGCGCTCGGGCTCCGTGTCGTGGCCGAGGGGGTCGAGGACGCCGCCACGCTCGGGCTCCTGCGCCGGCTGGGCTGTGACGTGGCGCAGGGCTATTGCATCGGCAAGGCGGCCCCGCCGCACAAGCTGACCTGCTTGAGCAGCCGCGGCCCGGTCCCGGCCGCCAGCCCCAACGGCTCGCGACCCCCGAGCCGTGAAACGCCTTTGGATCGTCCACCCGCGGTCCCGGGCATCTCCGCGACGTGATGAATCCCAGTGACCGCCGGCACGAGCCCGCTCAGAGCAGGCTGCCGCCGGGCGGAATCACCCACAGCCGCTCGGCGAAGCGGCCGGCCTCCTCGGGTTGAAGATCGGACACCTGCTGGGCGCCCGCGGCGGCCATCACGCGAGCCAACTCTGACCAGCCCATCGCCACGGCCGCGACCTTGGCGGTCCCCCACCCCGTGGCCGCCTTGAGCGTCTGGGCCTGCGCGTTGGCGTCCGCCACGGTGAACTCACCGAACGGCTTGTAGTGGTCGCCGATGTACACGGTGCGCAGCAGGGCGTCTCTCTCGCTCATGCTCCCAGCCCCCATTTCGGTATTGGCGAGAGGCCCCCGTTGCGGATCGCCTTCTCGGTGTCGGCCGAGCGCCGGGTGGTCGGATACGGCGGACGCTTCCACGGGTGAGGCGCGATCGTGCCGTAGTGCTCGCGCAGATACGCCGTCAGCTCACCGCGGTGCTGGTCGCAGGCGTAGCGACGCGGGCCGAGCGGCCCGCCTCCGAGCCACACCAGCCAGCGGCCCGGCGGCACATGCAGGTATTCGCCGAACGCGAGCTCCCGCAGCTGGCGCTCGAGCGCCAGCTGCGTCAGGGGGTCGGGGGCAGCTGAGCAGAAGTCGCAGCGGAAGATGATCCGAACCGGCATCAGCCCTTGGCCCAGCGCTGCTCGTAGCCGGTCTTGAGCTCTGGCGCCGGACGCCGCCATTCCGGCTCGATATCGAACCGGCTTCGGATCGCGCGCTGGCGGAGGCGACGGATCACCGGGCCATAGGCGAACTGCCGCAGTCGCGCCGCTGCCGCGCCCAACGGACTCGGCTCCATGAACGGCATGAACTTGTCCGGGAAGCCGGGCATCGTGCAGCCGATGCAGATGCCACCGACGTTGGGACAGCCGCCGACGGCCCCGGCCCAGCCCCGGATCGGCACGTTGCACTTGACCACGGGGCCCTTGCAGCCGAGCTTGACCAGGCAGCCGCGGCGGTCCGCCGGAGAGTTGGCGAACTCGCCCTGCTCAGCGAAGCCGGCGCGGCCACAGCCCTCCTGGACGGTTCGACTGAACATCCACGCCGGTCGTCCCTGATCGTCGAGCTCGATCATCGGCTCGATGCCGGCCAGGTGCAATCCGAGGTGCAGCAGCGTCTCGGTGATGTTGTCAGGCTGCACGGGGCAGCCCGGTAGGTTGACGATCGGCACGCCCAGGCGCGAGACCCAGCCCTGCCCCAGGTAGTCACGCAGCCCCATCGCGCCGGTCGGGTTTCCCTGCATCGCCGGTACCCCGCCGTAGGCAGCGCAGGTGCCGAGCGCGACCACGATGGCGGCCTTCGGTGCCAGCCAGTCGATCCAGGTGCAGGTGGGGATCGGCTCACGCGTACCGGGGTAGACGCCGAGCGCCGCCCAGTGTCCGTCGCCGTTGATCCTCTCGTTTGGCACCGAGCCCTCGAGCACCAGCACGAACGGGTTGAGCTTTCCCGCGGCCGCGTTGAAGAACGCGCGCATGAAATCGTCGCCGGTCTCGTAGGCGAGTAGTGGGTTGTACATCGCCATACGCGGCATGCCGGGCAGCAGGCCCTGGATGAGATCCTCCAGACTGGGGCTGGTGGCGCTGGTCATCGCCACCGAGTCGCCGTCGCAGCCGAGCCCCGAGGTCAGCCAGACGACATGAACCAGCTCCCGCTCCGCGCGCGCATATCCGGGGCCGAACTCGATCGCGCGCATCAGCGCGGCTCGACCTCGATCGCGCCCATCACCGCGCCCCGCGTGAGCCCCCCACGGCGTCGAGCAGCTGCTCGACCCGGCCTTCCGCAGGCTCGATCATCGATCCGAGCTGATCGGCGATGTTGCCGTGCAAATGCCATTCGTCGCCGTGACCGGTGACCAGCCCCGACCGCGCCAGGCGCGCGAGAGCGTGCGACACCGACGGGCGCTCGGCTCCGACCAGCCGGCCGAGCAGCTGATGGGTCAGCGGCAGCGGCAGGCGGATACCGCCCGGCTCAACCCGCCCCCAACGCGCCGCGAGATGCCACAGCAGCAGCGCGAGACGGACCTCCAGACGCGGTTGCGAGGCGATCGCGCGCTGCACGTTCAGGTTGCGCGTGCGGCGCTCGGCGCGGCGCAACAGGGCCTGCATGATCTGCGGCCACGGCTTGACGCGCTCGGAGAACTCGGTGTCGAGCACGGCGAAGCGCGTCGGCAGCAGCCCGCGCCATCCGATCGCGCAAGTCAGCAGCTCGTCGTCCCCGCGCTCGTAGGCCTCGATCAGATCGCCAGGACCGAGCAACTCGGAGGCGATCCGGTCGCCCACGCGAACGTTGACCGCGAGCACCCCGTCGAGCACCAGCACGCCGGGCCCCGTCCCGGTCGACGAGAGCCGGTCAGAGAGCTTGAGGTCGCCGACCTCGGCGTCGAACGTGAAGGCGGTCGCCGCAGGCCGCGCGACCAGGCGCATCCGAACGTCGAGCGCCTCGGCCAGATCAACGTCGAGATCGAGCAGGTAGTGGTATGAGCTTGACCGGGTCTGTGGCGTGCGCTTGGCCGCCCACCGGGGATGGATCGCGCCACCTTGCCCAGCGTTCTGGTCGCGCCCCGACGAGCCCATCATCACCGCCACGCTCCCTCTCCGATCGCGGGGACCAACTTTCCAGCGGATCAGTTTACGCCTCGGTCAGGACTGCGTCGGCCGCCGCTGCCTGAGCCAATTTCGACGGTAATCGGAATTACCGTCACCCGCATTACTCCTGCCAGAAACGCATTTCTCATTGGTGATATACCGATGCCGGGCGGAACACCTGTGCGGTGGTGAGCATCCACGGATCCGACCAGAGAGGAGCACGAGAGGCTCGATGTGCTTGGCGATACCAGGGCAGGTGCTGGAGATGGTGGACGAGGCCAACCAGATCGCCAAAGTCGATGTCGTAGGGGTGCGCCGCAACATCAACGTCAGTCTCCTGGCCAACGACGGCGACCATGCTCAGCCCGGCGACTGGGTCCTCATCCACGTCGGATTCGCGCTGTCCAAGGTGGACGAGGAGGAAGCCCACGCCACGCTGTCGCTGCTGCAGCGGATGGGCGCCGACTACGAACAGGAGCTCGAGGAGCTCAAGGCCAGCGTGATCGAATGACCGCCCAGCCGATCGGCCCAGCCTGTGACGAGCAGGCCGGACACTGCATCACCTGCGGCGACGAGGGGATTGAGATGCGCGTAATAGATCCCCTCGGACAGCTGGCCGTTTGCGCCGACGCCGCGGGTGAGCGCCACGAGGTGGCCGTCGACCTGGTCGGACCCGTGCAGACCGGCGATGCCGTACTCGTCCACGCTGGGGTCGCGATTCGACAGCTGGAGGTGGCGGCATGAAGTTCGTCGACGAGTTCCGCGACGCCGAGCTCGGGCAGGTGCTGGCCGGGGAGATCCTCGCTGAGCTGGAGCCCGGCCGCCATTACAAGGTGATGGAGGTCTGCGGCGGCCACACGCACTCGATCTACAAGTACGGGATCGACGATCTGCTCCCGGCCAATGTCGAATTGGTGCACGGTCCGGGCTGCCCGGTGTGCGTGATCCCGATGGGCCGCGTAGACGACGGGATCGCCGTTGCCCACAACGACGGCGTGATCTTCACCTGCTTCGGCGACATGCTGCGCGTGCCGGGTTCTGAGTACACCCTGCTGGAGGCCAAGGCCCAGGGGGCCGACGTGAGGATGGTGTACTCGCCGCTGGATGCCCTGCGGATCGCGCGGGAGAACCCCGACCGCGAGGTCGTGTTCTTCGCGATCGGTTTCGAGACGACGGCGCCGTCAACCGCATTGACCCTCAAGCGGGCCAAGGCCGAGGGGATCAAGAACTTCTCATGCGTGTGCAACCACGTCACGATCGTGCCGCCGTTGCGTGCGCTGCTGGAATCACCCGACCTGCGTCTGGACGGCTTCATCGGCCCCGGCCACGTCTGCACGGTGGTGGGCGCGCGGCCGTTTGGGTTCATCCCCGCCGACTACGGGCGCCCGGTCGTGATCTCGGGTTTCGAGCCGCTGGACATCCTGCAGTCGATCCTGATGATCCTGCGCCAGCTGCGGACCGGCCGCTGCGAGGTCGAGAATCAGTACACGCGGGTGGTGCCGCAGGAGGGTAACCTCCGGGCGCTGGAGGTCATGGCCGAGGTGTTCGAGCTGCGGCCGCACTTCGAGTGGCGCGGATTGGGGTTCATCTCGCAGAGTGCGCTGCGGCTGTCTGATGCCTACCGGGAATTCGACGCCGAGGAGCGCTTCGAGGTCCCGAACGTGCGGGTGGCCGACCCCAAGGCCTGCCAGTGTGGCGAGGTCCTCAAGGGAGTCATCAAGCCGTGGGAGTGCAAGGTGTTCGGCACCGCCTGCACACCGGAGCACGCGATCGGGACGTGCATGGTCTCCCCCGAGGGAGCGTGCGCCGCGTACTACAACTACGGGCGCTATCAGCACGAGCGGGAGGCCGTGTGACGCCGTCGGAGTCGGTGGCCAGCGGTCGCGAGCAGCGCGTCCTCGAGATCATCGAGACGGCTCGGGCCAAGCGCGGCCGGTTCCGGGACAAGCAGATCACCCTCGCTCACGGCGCCGGCGGCAAGGCCACCCAGACCTTGATCGAGGGGCTGCTGGTACCCGCGTTCACCAGCGGAGAGGCCACCCACTCGCTGGCCGCCCTGGGCGACGCCGGAGCGGTGCAGATCGACGGGACCCGCCTGGCCATGACCAGCGACAGCTTCGTGGTCAAGCCGCTGCGGTTCCCGGGCGGATCGATCGGGGAACTGGCGGTCAACGGGACGGTCAACGACCTCGCGATGGCGGGCGCCCGGCCGGTGGCGATGACCGTCTCGATGATCCTGGAGGAGGGCCTTGACTCCGACATTCTGCGCGAGGAGGTGGCAGCGATCGCCGCCGCCGCGTCGAGCGCCGGGGTCGAGATCGTCGGCGGCGACACCAAGGTCGTGGAGCGCGGGGCCGCCGACGGCATGTACCTGTGCACCACCGGCATTGGTGCCGTCGACCCGCGCGCCAAGGTGGCGACCGACGCGATCCGGGCGGGCGACCGGATACTGGTCTCCGGCCCGATCGGCGAGCACGGGACCGCGATCATGCTGGCGCGTGATCAGTTCGACCTCGACGCTTCGATCGAGTCCGACACCTGCTCGCTATGGCCGGCGGCGGACGCCCTGCTGGGATCGGCGGGAGCCGACCTCCATTGCATGCGCGACGCCACCCGCGGCGGCGTCGCGTCGGTCCTGAACGAGCTGGCTCGCGCCTCGGGGGTGGCGGTGGTGGTGCGTGAGGCTGATGTCCCGGTATCGCCGATCGTCGCGGCGGCGGCGGAGCTGCTGGGGATCGACCCGATGTACATAGCGAACGAAGGACGGCTGGTGGCGTTCGTGGCGCCGGACGCGGCAGACGCCGCGCTTGCGGCGCTGCGGCAGGTGAGCGGTTGCGGGGAAGCGGCCGCCATAGGTGAGGTTCGACGTGAGCCGCCCGGGATGGTGTTGGTACAGACCGCATTTGGCGGCAGGCGAGTAATGGATCAATTGGTCGGAGATCCGCTTCCGCGGATCTGTTGACAACGAGGACTCCAGAGGAGAGGACGCGTATGGCGACGGCAACCGAGTTCGTACCGAATCAGGCGGCAACCGAGGCGGTCACCGCCCATGTGCTGTGGATGACGGTCGGCCTGTCCTGCGAGGGCGACTCGGTCGCGATGACCTCGGCGACCAATCCCAGCCTGGAGGACATCATCCAGGGCGTCATCCCCGGCATGCCGCGGGTCGTGATCCACAACCAGGTGATCGCGTTTGAGACCGGCCAGGAGTATGCCCAGGCGTGGTGGGACGCCGAGCAGGGCAAGCTGGACCCGTTCGTGCTGGTCATCGAAGGCTCCCTCGGCAACGAGCAGATCAACGGTGAGGGCTACTGGACCGGCTTCGCCGTCAACCCCGACGACGGCCAGCCGATCACCGTCAACGAGTGGATCGACCGGCTCGCACCGAAGGCCGCCGCGGTGGTGGCGGTCGGCACCTGCGCCACCTATGGCGGCATCCCCGCGATGAAGAACAACCCCACCGGGGCGATGGGCGTCCCCGACTACCTCGGCTGGAAGTGGCGCTCTAAGGCGAACCTGCCGGTCATCTGCATTCCGGGCTGCCCGGCTCAGCCGGACAACATGACCGAGACGCTTATGTACCTGGTGTTCCACCTCGCCGGGATGGCTCCGGTGCCCGAGCTCGACGAGCAGCTGCGCCCGAAATGGCTGTTCGGGCGGACGGTGCGCGAAGGCTGCAACCGCGCCGGCTTCGTGGAGGAGGGGAACTTCGCCACCGAGTACGGCTCCGACCACCGCTGCTTGATCAAGCTCGGATGCAAGGGCCCGGTGGTCAAGTGCAACGTCCCGGTCCGCGGCTGGGTGAACGGGATCGGCGGCTGCCCCAACGTCGGCGGGATCTGCATGGCCTGCACGATGCCGGGCTTCCCGGACAAGTACATGCCGTTCATGGAGCCCGACAAGTGGGGCAGCCGGGCGGCCGACCTGGAGCGGTTCAGCTACGGGCCGCTCCTCAAGTACTTCCGCCAGCGCAACATCAAGAACAAGTACGACGTCGAGCCCGAGTGGCGGCGTCCCGGGCCGGTGCTCACCTCCGGCTACCAGAAGCGCTGGTAGCGGGCCACGGCAACCACCTGATCGCCACCATTCATCCGAGGGAGACCATTACACATGGCTACAGAAACTGCAGTTGACAAAAAGGTCGTCGTCAAGGAGATGTCCTGGGATCCGATTACGCGGATCGTGGGCAGCCTGGGGATCCATACCGAGATCGACTTCTCCAACCAGACCGTCAACAAGTGCTACAGCACGTCGATGATGTTCCGCGGGTTCGACATCTTCATGAAGGGGATCGATCCGCGCGACGCGCACTTCATCACCAGCCGCATCTGTGGCATCTGCGGTGACAACCACTGCACCTGTTCGTGCCTGAACCAGAACATGGCCTACTCGATCAAGCCGCCCCCGCTGGGAGATCTGGCCTTCAACCTGGCCGAGTCGGCGGATTTCATGTTCGACCACGCGATCTTCAACGACTGCATGGCCAACGTGGACTTCTGCGAGCAGATGGTCAAGGACACCAACCCGAGCCTGCTGGCCACCGCCGAGAACACCTCGGCTCCCCATGGGGACGTTCACGGCTACAAGACGATCGCCGACATCATGCGGGCGCTGAACCCGTTCACAGGCAGCTTCTACCTGGAGACGCTCCAGGTGGCCCGCTACACGCGGGAGATGTACTGCCTGTTCGGCGGCCGCCACACCCACCCCTCGACGATCATGCCGGGAGGCTGCAGCGCCGACATCACTCATCAGACGCTGACCGACTACTACGTGCGGCTGATGCGCTACATGGACTACGTCAAGCGCGTGGTCCCGATGCACGACGACCTGTACGACTTCTTCCTCACCGAGCTGCCGGGCTACGACATGGTCGGCTTCCGGGAGACCAATCTGGTCAACTGGGGCTGCTTCGACGACCCGGACTACGTCGACTACGACTACCGCACGATGACCGATTGGGGTCGTAAGCGTTACATCACTCCGGGGGTGGCGATCAACGGCGAGCTGATCAGCACCGATCTGGTCGAGATCAACCTGATGATCCGGATCCTGCTCGGAAGCTCTTACTTCGACGGATGGGAGAACGAGCCGACGTTCGTCACCCACGATCCGCTCGGCAACGCCGTCGACAAGAACCATCCCTGGAACAAGCAGACCCTGCCCAAGCCGCAGAAGCGCGACTTCGCCGATAAGTACAGCTGGGTCGTGTCGCCGCGAATTTACGATAAGCGGACCGACACGCACGTGTGCTGCGACACCGGCGGTGGCCCGTTCGCGCGGCAGTGGTGCACGGCCAAGGCCGGGATCGTCGACTTCGGCTACCTGAAGGCGACCGGACACTCGATCCAGATGGTCCTGCCGAAGTCCGCCTCGATGCCCGAGATGGAGCTCGAGTGGAACGTGCCCGAGAAGTCCAACGCGATCGAGCGCGACCGCGCCCGGTCCTATCACCAGGCGTATTCGGCGCTGGTCGCCCTGCACTGCCTGGAGCGGGCGCTCAAGGAG
Source organism: uncultured Solirubrobacterales bacterium (assembly GCA_963792735.1). Taxonomy (GTDB): domain Bacteria; phylum Actinomycetota; class Thermoleophilia; order Solirubrobacterales; family Solirubrobacteraceae; genus Palsa-465. Next base: position 69,225 of record CAWBXK010000006.1, read on the forward strand.
GTCCGCGCCGGGCGGACCAAGAGCTGGAAGGAGTTCAAGGTTCCCGACGAGTCCGTCAGCGTGGGCTTCCATGAGGCCGCCCGCGGCGTGCTCTCGCATCACATGGTGATCCGCGAGGGCAAGATCGCCAACTACCAGCCCTACCCGCCCACCCCCTGGAACGCGAGCCCCCGTGATACGTACGGGACTCCCGGGCCCTACGAGGACGCCGTGCAGAACACGCCGATCTTCGAGGAGAACGGCCCGGAGAACTTCAAGGGCGTGGACATCATGCGCGCGGTGCGCAGCTTCGACCCCTGCCTGCCGTGCGGCGTGCATATGTACACGGGCGCGGGCAAGATGCGCAAGGTGATGCATACCCCGACCGGCCTCAGCTAGGTCGGGGAGTCGGGTCAGGACGACAGGATGGCCACCACCGAGACACATCCGGGCGAGTTGCTCGACCGGATCCAGGACCTGACCGCCAAAATCGACGAGCTTTCAGACGTGCGAGCACGGACGCTCGCACAGGAGCTCGTGGCGTCGGTCATAGCGATGTACGGCGACGGCCTGGCGCGGATCATCGAGGTGATCGGGGACTCGCGTGAGGCCGGTGCGACGATCCTCGATCAACTCTCCCAGGACGGGGCGGTTGGCAGTCTGCTGCTGATCCACGACCTGTATCCGGTCTCGCTGCAGGAGCGGGTGATCGAGGCGCTTGACACCGTCCGACCGTACATGGAGTCCCATGGCGGCAACGTCGAGTTGGTCAGCCTCGAGGACGGGGTCGCTCGCCTGGTCCTGCAGGGCAGCTGTAACGGCTGCGCGGCCTCGCGGGCGACGCTGGAGCTGGCGATCAAGCAAGCGCTCGACGAGCACTGCCCGGATCTGGTCGGCCTCGAGGTGGAGGGCGTGACCGAGCCGGTCCTTCCCGACGCGGCCGGAATGGGCCTGCCGATGGCGGCGCCTGCGCCTGCGCCGGCGCCCGCGTTCGAACTGCCCCTGGTCCACGCGGGCCCAGAGGTTCGCGAAGCGAACCTTCAAGGCAATCGCGAAGCGATTGCCCGCGGAGCGAATCTTCAAGGCAATGGCGAAGCCATTGCCCGGGCTCGGTGGATGCCGGTTGCCGAGACCGCCCGGCCTGGAGCCGGCGCTGTCCGCGCGCTGGACGTCGATGGCGTGCCGCTGCTGTTCGCGGAGGTCGAAGGGTCGCTGCTGGCCTATCAGAATGCGTGCGCGGCCTGCGGAGAGTCGCTCGAGGCGGGACAGCTCGAGGCCGGGATGCTGCGCTGCCCGTCATGCCACGTCGAGTTCGACCTGCCGCGGGCCGGACGGGCCGCCGGCGGCGAGCCGCTGCAGCTCAAACCCGTGCCGCTGCTGGAATCGGGCGGCCTCCGGGTGGCAGTTTGAGCAACCTCGACGCGATGGTCGCCGCCCGCCGGCGGGCCGAGATGGTGGCGCGGATGCGCAACCTGGCCCAGGCGGGCGCAGCGCCGCGTACCGACGGGCCGCGCGCGCCGGCACAGGAGCGGTGCGACATCTGCCACACCACCATCCCCGACGACCACCGTCACATGCTGCACCTGGTGGACCGGCGGATCATCTGCACCTGCGAAGCCTGCTGGGCGTTGTACTCCGGTAACGCCGAGTACCGGCCGACCGGGATGCGGACGGTGTGGCTGGATGACTTCCAGTGCGACGAGGAGATCTGGGCGGCATTCCAGATTCCCATTGGCCTGGCCTTCTTCATGCGCAGCACGGTCACCGACACCGTGGTCGCGTTCTATCCCAGCCCGGCGGGCGCGACGGAGTCCGAGCTCACCCTGGAGGCGTGGGAGGCGTTGGTCGACGTCAACCCGGTGCTGGCGCAGCTCGATCCCGACGCCGAGGCGCTGGTGGTCAACCGGATGGCGGAACCGGCCGAGTACGCGATCCTCCCGATCGACCAGTGCTATGGCCTGGTCGGGCTGATCAAATCCCGCTGGGAGGGGATCTCGGGTGGGAACGCGATCGAGGAGGCGGTGCCGCAGTTCTTCGCCGCCGTCCGCGCCCGCGCCGTGCCCGCCTCCGAGGTCATGCGGTGAGCGTGCGGGCTGAGCCTGACGGTCCTGCGACCCTTCTGCCGGCGCCCGAGTTCGCGATCACCAGCGCCGCGCACATGGCGTTTGCCGCCACTCCGACGATGGTGTTCGCGGCGACGGCCAGCGATCCGACCGGGATCGAGATCCAGTCGATCGCGCTGACGGCTCAGGTGATGATCGATCCGGCCCGGCGCGGCTATGAACCGGAGACCCGTGACCGTCTGTCGGAGCTGTTCGGACCCCCCGCCAGCTGGGCGCCCTCGACCTCCGGGCTGTCCTGGGCCCGCGTGGCGGTGACCGTGCCCGGGTTCACCGGTTCGACCACGTTCGCGCTCGAGGTGCCGTGCACCTACGACCTCGAGGTGGCGTCCGTGAAGTACTTCCATTCGGTCCGCGAGGGCGACGTCCCGCTCAGCTTCCATTTCAACGGCAACGTGTTCTACCGCGGCCCGGCTGGTCAGCTGCAGGTGATACCGGTGTCTTGGAGCAATTCGGCGCAGTTCCGCATGCCGGTCTCGGCTTGGCGCGCGATGATCGCCGAGCACTATCCCGGGCTCGCCTGGATTCGGCTCAGCGAGGACACGCTGGAGGCGCTCAACCAGCGTCGCGCCCGCCGGGGCCTGCCGAGCTTCGACGCCTGCATCGAGGAGCTGCTGCAGGGGGAGTCGCCCGATGGCTGACACGCAGCCTGTGGACACGCCCCAAGCGAGGCTCGAGGAGCTGGTCAGCTCGCTGCTGTACGAGGGCTACGCGCTCTACCCCTACACCCCGGATGCAACCAAGAACGCGACCCCGACGCCGTTCGGAATTGTCTATCCCCCCGTCTACGCCGAAGAGTGCAGCGGGGCGCTGGACCACGCCCGGCTGGAGTGTGTGGCCGAGCCGCTGCGCGGCGCTGAGCTGAACGCGACCCTGCGCTACCTGTCGCCCAGCGGCGAGCGACACGAGGCGAGCGAGCAGCGAGTGACGCTCGGACCGATCCCGATCGGCCAGCGAGCGAGCGTCGAACTGCCAGGGGGACGCTTCACGCTGCGCTCCGAAGCGCTCGGCGATGACCGCGTCCTGGTCCGGGCCTGCGTCCACAACACCGCGCAGGTGCCAAGCGGGCTGGATCGAGCCGCCGCGCTGGGGCGCTCGCTGATCTCCACCCACGTGATCGTGCAGATCTCCGCCGGGCGGTTCATCTCCCCGCTGGAGACCGGCCGCCAGAGCGTCAACATCTGGCCGGTGCTGGCCACCGAGAACGATGACGCCGTGCTCGGCGCGGCGATCGTGCTGCCCGATCACCCCCAGATATCGCCGGCCAGTCACGGCAACCTGTTCGACAACACCGAGATCGAGGAGGCGCTGGTGCTGCACGTGCACTCGCTGACCGACTCAGAGCGCGAGCAGGCCGCCGGTCAGGATCCCGTCGTGCGAGAGATGCTCGAGCGGGCCATGGCCTTGACACCCGAGGAGATCATCGGGCTGCACAGCGGACTACGGGAGCTGTCGGATGGCTAGCGGTCCGCGTCCGCGTCCGGGGGCCATGCCCGGCGCCGCCGACTATGTCCCCGGATCCGGCATCGACCTCCCGGGTGTGCCCAGCTATTTCGCCGGAGCCACCAATGAGGTCCCCGGCGAGGAGCGAGTCACCGTCGCCGGTGTCACCTTCGAGCGTGGGGGGACGATCGTGCTGCGTCCAGGGACCGACCGCGATTTCTATGACCGCATGCTCGACGGCCGCCGCGCGACCATCGAGCGCATCTATCTCGACTACGACGACGAGGACCGCATCTATCTCGGCGTCACCGTCGACGACGATCCCGGGCAACAGCTACTGCGCGAGACAGGTCGTTATCTGTTCTTCTTCGTCAACGAGGTGGAGGCGACATGACCAGCTGGATGACACCCGGGGCCGCCGGTGAGGCGAGCCCGGACGGCGAGCGGCGGCCAGCCGGGTACCTGCAACGCACCACCAAACAGATCCTCGTCGCGGGGATCGGTAACGCCTGGCTTCGCGACGACGGGTTCGGCGGCGAGGTGGCCAAGGTGCTGGCCGACCGAGAGCTGCCGCCCGGGGTCAGCGTGATCGACTTCGGCACCGGCGGTCTCGACCTCGCCTACGAGGTGATGCGCGGCTACAACGCGCTGATCCTGGTTGACATCAGCCGGCAGGGCGAGCCCCCCGGAACCCTGTACGTGATGGAGGCCGACGCCGAGGACGTCGACGCCAAGATCGAGGACGGCCAGATGCTCGACCCCCACGGCATGGACCCCCAGACCGTGCTGCGATTCGTCAAGTACGTCGGCGGGTGGCCGGGCCGCGTGTTCGTAGTGGCGTGCGAGCCGGAGATCGTGGAGGACGTGGGCTTCGGTCTCAGCGATCCGGTCAACGCTGCGATCGCGCGCGCCGCCGACGTCGTGATGGAGACGGTGGCCGAACTGCAGTCCGATACCAGCGTCACCTAGGATGCACGAGCTGTCGGTCGCGACGGCGGTTCTGAACACGGCGCTCAAGCACTCCGACGAGCGCCGCGTCAGCGTCGTGAACGTGCGCGTGGGACGCATGCGCCAGGTCGTGCCCGACTCGCTGCGGTTCTACTTCGACATCGTCGCCCGCGACACCGCCTGCGAGGGCGCGGCGCTCGAGCTGGAGGAGATCGAGGTCGAGCTCCGCTGCCGGGATTGCGAGCGCAGCTGGTCGCCCCAGATCCCGGCCTTCCGCTGCCCTGACTGCGCCTCGGCGGACGTGGACGTGGCGGCCGGCGAGGAGCTTGAAGTGCAATTCATCGAACTCGAGGACAGGGAGACCACATGCACCGGACCAAGGTGAGAGTCGTGGAGGACGCCCTTGACGCCAACAACACCATCGCGCGCGCCAACCGCGACGATTTCGATCGTCACGACGTCACGGTTTTGAACCTGATGAGCGCCCCCGGTGCGGGCAAGACGACGCTGCTGGAGCGCGCGCTGGGCGAGCCGCTGCCCGGCGTCCGGGTGGGGGTGCTCGAGGGCGACGTGCAGGGATCGATGGATGCCGACCGGCTGGCCAGCCTGCACGTCCCGGTCACGCAGCTCAACACCGACAACGGCTTCGGCGGCGAATGCCATCTGGACGCCAACATGGTCCGCTCGGCGCTCGGCGAGCTGCCGCTGCACGACATCGACCTGCTGGTGATCGAGAACGTCGGCAACCTGGTCTGCCCGGCGGAGTTCAGGGTCGGCGAGGACGCCCGCGCGATGGTCTGCTCGATCACCGAGGGAGAGGACAAGCCGCTCAAGTACCCGCTCATGTTCCGCAGCTGCGAGCTCGTGATGATCAACAAGCTCGACCTCCTCCCCCACCTCGAGATCGATGTCGACAAGCTCCTGTACAACATTGACGTGGTCAATCCGGGGGTCGCGACGATGCTGGTCAGCGCGCGCACCGGCGACGGGGTGCCGGAGTGGCGCGAGTGGCTGACCGACCTCGCGCACCGGCGGGTCACGGCGACGGCATGAGCCCACTGCGCTCCGCTGAGGCGGTGCGCGAGCTGCTCGATCTACGGCTGCAGCAGCGGGCCGAGGTCAGCACGCGGTTCTTCGGCGACGAGGCCGACCGCATCGCCCGGCTCTGCCACCGGATGGCGGAGCGCTTCGCGCGCGATGGGCGCCTGATCGCGGTCGGCATCTCCCCCGCCGCGCGCTCCGACGTCCGTCACGTCGCGGTCGAGTTCGTGCACCCGGTGATCGTCGGTAAGCGCGCGCTGCCCGCGCTCGGGCTCACCGGTGAGTCGGGGCGGGCGTCGGCGGAGCTGACGCTGGCCGCCGCCCCCGAGGACATCGTGATCGTGTTCGGCGAGCCGGACGACGGACCCGAGCTGGCCGAGTCGATCGAGGTGGCTCGGGCCTGCGGATGCCTGACGGTCGCGTTTGCGCCGCTGGGTGCCGAATGGGAGCTCGAGCCCCCCAGCGACGATCCCTTCGTCCGTCAGGAGCTGGTCGAGGTCCTCTACCACGTGCTGTGGGAGCTGGTGCACGTGTTCTTCGAGCATCGCGGCCTGCTGGAGGGTAGGACCGAGCGCCGCTCTCACGATGCCGGCGCGTCGAGCTTCCTGTATCCCTTCCTGGCCGAGCACGAGCACGACCTGGACGCGATTCTGGCTGACGTCCGCGAGTCCGCCGTGATGAAGGCCGACGAGGTGCAGCGGCTGCGCACCGAGACGCTGCGCGAGGCCACCGGCGTGCTCGCCGACGCCGCCGCGGCGCTCAGCGCCTCATTTCAGGCCGGCGGCAGGCTGCTGGCGCTCGGCAACGGCGGCTCGGCCACCGATGCGATGGACGTCGTGGCCGACTTCGTCGCCGCGCCCGGGTCACGGGGATGGCCACCCCGGCGCGCGCTGGACCTATGTGCCGATACCGCGATCATCACCGCAATCGCCAACGACATCGGGACCGAGGCCATCTTCGCGCGCCAGATCATCGCCTACGGTCGACCCGGCGACACGCTGGTGGCGTTCTCGACCAGCGGCAACTCCCTCAGCGTGCTCGACGCCCTCGGCGAGGCGCGCCGCCGCGGGCTCGTAACGGTGGCGCTGGTGGGCTACGACGGAGGCCGCGTCGCCAGCGAGGGACTGGCGGATCACGTGATCGTGACGCCGTCTCAGCACATTCCGCGCATCCAGGAGGCCCAGGCGACGGCATACCACTTGCTGAGGGAGCTGGTAGAGCTCGAATGAGCTCGATGACCGGCGAGAGCCGCGTACGGACCCGGGCGCGCGTGGAGGGCACCGTGCAGGGAGTCGGCTTCCGCCCATTCGTGTACCGCATCGCCGGCGAGGAGGGGCTGGCGGGCTACGTCCTCAACGACGAACACGGCGTGCTGCTCGAGGTTGAGGGCCCCCCCGAGTCGGTGCGACGGTTCGTGCACCGGCTCAGCGCGGATGCTCCGCCGCTGGCCGCGGTCGAACGAGTGGTGTGCGACCCGCTGGCCCCGAATGGCCAGCGAGAGTTCAGGATCCTGGAGAGTCAGCGCACCGGGAGCGCGGATGCGCTGATCACCCCCGATAGCGCCACCTGCGCGGACTGCTTGGACGAGCTGTCGGATCCGCGTGACCGGCGCCACCGTTACCCGTTCATCAACTGCACCAACTGCGGCCCGCGGTTCACGATCGTTCGCGACGTCCCCTACGACCGGCCGCTGACCACGATGGCCCGCTTTCAGATGTGCGCCGCGTGCCGGGACGAGTACGAGGACCCGCAGAACCGGCGCTTTCACGCCCAGCCCAACGCGTGCCCGAGCTGCGGGCCGCGGGTGCGGCTCGTCGACGCCCGGGGAGCCGAGCTGCCACTCGAGGGCGCGCGCGACGCGATCGAATCGGTTGCCGCCCGTCTCGCCGCCGGCGCGGTCGTGGCGGTCAAGGGCGTGGGCGGCTTTCACCTGGTCTGCGACGCCGCAGCCGAGCACGCCGTCGCCGCGCTGCGCGCCCGCAAGCATCGCGAGGACAAGCCGTTCGCGCTGATGGTCGCCGGCGTCGAAGCGGCAGCAGGGCTGGTGATGCTCGGTCCCGAGGAACGGCAACTGCTCGGGTCGCCCGCGCGTCCGATCGTGCTCGCCCGCCGGCGTCCCGGCGCTGCGGTGGCCGAGTCGGTGGCTCCGGGTGCGCCGGAGCTCGGCGTGATGCTCCCCTACACCCCGCTGCACCACCTGCTGCTGGCCGACTTCAGGTCCGTCTGCGGAGGGGCCCTGGTGATGACCAGCGGCAACGTCTCGGATGAGCCGATCGCCTACCGCGACGAGGACGCTCTCGAGCGGCTGGCGGCGATCGCCGATCTGTTCCTGCTCCATGACCGCGAGATCGAGACCCGGACCGACGACTCGGTGTTGAGGGTGGTGCGCACCGCCGCCGGGCGGCGGCCGCTGCCGCTGCGCCGGTCACGCGGGTACGTGCCCGCACACGTGCCGATACCGGTCTCGGCGCGCCGTCCGCTGCTGGCCTGCGGGGCCGAGCAGAAGAACACCTTCTGCGTCGCCAGGGGCAGCCGAGCGTGGGTCGGCCACCACATCGGCGACCTCGAGCACTACCCGACCCTGCGGGCGTTTCAGGACGGGATCGCCCATTTCGAGCGGCTGTTCGCGGTGACGCCGGCGGTCGTAGCGCACGACCTGCACCCCGATTACCTGTCGACTGTGTATGCGCTCGAGCGTGAGGGCGTGGACTTGATCGGCGTGCAGCATCACCACGCCCACCTGGCCGCCTGCCTGGCCGAGCACGGCCTCGAGGGGCCGGCCGTTGGCGCGATCTTCGATGGCACCGGCTACGGCACCGACGGCACCGTGTGGGGGGGCGAGCTACTGGTCGGTGGGCTGGCGGAGTTCGAGCGCGCCGGCTCGCTGTGGCCGGTGCGAATGCCGGGAGCGGCGGCCGCGGTCCGCCAGCCCTGGCGCATGGCCCACGCCTGGCTCCGGGAGGCCTACGGAGAGCCCCGGCCGCTACCTTCCCGGCTCCGGGAACGGGTCGAGCCCGGGCGCTGGGAGGCGATGGGACAAGTCGGCGCCAGCGCCACCGTGTCGCCGATCACCACCAGCCTGGGCCGGCTGTTCGACGCGGTCGGAGCGCTGTGCGGACTCGCCGTCGAGGTGAGCTACGAGGGACAGGCGGCGGTCGAGCTCGAGGCGCTCGCGTGGACCGCCGCGGGCGCCCCGGCGTATGAGATCGAGCTCGGCGTCGGTGCCGGCGGCGGCGTGGTGCTGGACCCGCGGGGAGCTGTGCGCAGGATCGCCACCGAGCTCGACCGAGGCGCAGACGCCGGCGTCGTGGCCGCCGGCTTCCACGCCGGCTTGGCTCGGGCGACGGTGACGGCCCTGACCGGAGTCGCCGAACGGCGCGGGCTGGAAACCGCCGTCCTCAGCGGAGGCGTGTTTCAGAACCGGCTGCTGCTGGAATCCGTCGCCGACGGACTCCACCGGGCCGGCCTGCGCGCACTGATACCCGAGCGGCTGCCGCCCAACGACGGAGGGATCTCCTACGGACAGGCGTGCGTTGCGGCTGCTCGGGATGCTGGTTAGCGCCCTTTCGGAGTTGGTTTGCCCCGGTGCGGGCCGGGATCGTGCTTTGCGCGCTTGCCGCGTTGGGTTTGAGACGCGAGGTTACGCGCATACCCCGCGAGCAAGCGCGAAAGCAACACCCCGGCCCGCCCCTGCCGCGCCGCGGCCCTAGCACGGCATCCATTGGCGGGTGCCTCACGCGGCCCATGCGCACGGATCCCAAGGGGAGTTGACCAGATTTCTATACGATATGTACCAATGCGTGATATATGGCTATAACGGTCACCCAGCTCACGGCGTTTCTCGCCGTCACCCGCGGCGGCTCGGTTACGGCCGCGGCGGACGAGCTGGTCGTGACGCAGCCGTCGGTCTCATCGGCGATCGCGGCGCTCGGACGCGAGCTCGGCTGCGATTTGTTCGAGCGGTCCGGGCGGGGGATCCGTCTGACCGAGGCGGGACACGCCTTTGAGCCCTTCGCTGCCGATGTGATCGGAATGCTGGAGAAGGGCCGCCAGGCGGCCCGGGAGGCCGCCGCGGTGGTCGAGCGCCGGCTGCGGATCGCCGCGGTCACCACTGCTGCTGAGTCGTTCGTGCCGCCCTTGATGCGCTCGTTCGCCGAACACCACCCGCGGGTCGACCTGGTGCTCGATGTCGGCAATCGCGAGGAGGTGCTCGAGCGTCTGCGCGCTCATGCGGTCGACGTGGCGTTCTCGGGGACGCCGCCGAGCGACGACCGTTTGATCGCCGAACCGCTGATGGACAACGACATCGTCTGCATCGCCGCCCCCGACGATCCCGCGCTGACGGCGGGTCCGTGCCACGCCGCCGATCTGGCTTCCCGGCTATGGCTGCTCCGTGAACCGGGCTCCGGCACGCGGGCCCTCAACGAGCAGTTCTTCACCGAGCGCGGACTCACGCCCGCAACGCTGACGCTCGGCTCCAACGGCGCGATCAAGCAGGCCGCCCGGGTCGGTCTCGGCGTCTCCCTGCTCTCGCGCGCGGCGGTCGAGGTGGAGCTGGCCTCGGGCCGGCTCGGCGAGGTGGAGCTGCTCGACGGCCCTCCGCGCCGTCCGTGGTTCGTTCTGCGTTCGGCCGTGGGCCCCGTGCGCGAGACCGTCGAGCAGTTCGTCGAGTTCGCCCGCAGCCCGGTCCCCGACAGCTGAGCGCACGCCGGCCACCTGCCCCTCAGTGCAGGCAGCACGCCGGCGGACGTTGTGGTTATTGTGCTGACCAGTGCGGCTTCTCTACGTGCTGGGGGCTCGTCCGAACTTCGTCAAGATGGCTCCGGTGATCGCGGCTCTGCGGCGACGCCTCAGCGACGCACGACATGTGGTGGTCGACACGGGCCAGCACTACGACCGGATGATGTCCTCGGTGTTCGTGGAGGAGCTCGGAATGCCAGAACCTGCGCATGTCCTCGGCGTCGGCTCGGCCAGCCACGCCGTCCAGACCGCGCGGGTGATGGAACGGCTCGAGCCGGTCCTGCTCGAGGAGCGCCCGGACGTCGTGATCGTCCCCGGTGACGTCAACTCGACGTTGGCGGCCACGCTCGTGGCGGCCAAGCTGGGGATCGAACTCGCCCATCTCGAGGCCGGTCTGCGCAGCTTCGACCGGACCATGCCCGAGGAGATCAACCGGATCGTCGCCGACCAGTTCAGCCAGTATCTGTTCACCCATTCCGACGAGGCGCGCCACAACCTCCGCGCGGAAGGGATCGGCGACGATCGGATCCACTTCGTCGGCAACACGATGATCGACAGCCTGGTGGCGATGGAGTCCCGGTTTCGCGACCTGCGGGCGTGCGCGAGCCTCGGTCTGACCGCGGGCGATTACCTGCTCGTGACCCTGCACCGGCCGGCGCTGGTCGACGGGGCCCTGCTGCGCGAGGCTCTGACGCAGCTGTCGCTGATCGCACGAGAGCTGCCCGTCGTCTTCCCCGCCCACCCGCGAACGCGCAAGATGATGAGCAGCATGGCGATCGACAGCGATGTTCGGTTGCTGGAGCCGGTGGGATATCTCGAGTTCCTGTCGCTGCAGGCGGACGCAGCCGCGGTGCTGACCGATTCCGGCGGTGTCCAGGAGGAGACGACCTACCTCGGCGTTCCGTGCTTCACCTTGCGTGACAACACCGAGCGACCGGTCACGGTGAGGGTGGGCACGAATACCCTGCTTGGCCTCGATCCGGCTCGGATCGCCGATATCCTGCCGGCGCTGGCGGCCGGCCCGCTGGCCCTGAAGGCCCCTCCACCGGGGTGGGACGGGCATGCGGCCGATCGTGTGGCCGACGTCTTCTGCGCCGATCGCGACAGCGAGGACCTCGGCGCTCAACGTCAGTCGGCGTAGCGACTTAGCGCTCCTTTGCGTCCACGCGCCACAATCGCCGCCGTGAACCCCCTCGTCGACATTCACGCACACGTGCTGCCCGGGATCGATGACGGCCCGGCGGACCTGGAGGGGGCGCTGCACATGGTCCGCGCCGCCGCGGGGGCGGGAGTGCAAACCCTGGTCGCGACCCCGCATCTGCGCTCGGACTTCCCGGACGTCCACCTGGATGAGCTCGAGCAGCGCTGTCGGAGTCTGTCTGAGGCAGTCGAGGCCGAGGGAATCACGCTTCGCCTGGTCTGCGGAGCCGAGGTCTCGCTGCTGTGGGCTCTGGAGGCCAGCCCGGAGGAGCTCCGGCTGGCGTCCTACGGCCAGCGCGGCACAGATCTTCTGATCGAGACTCCGGTCACCAGCGTGGCCGGAGTCGACCAGCACCTGTTTCGCCTCCGCTTGCAGGGATACAGGGTCACCCTCGCACACCCCGAGCGCAGTGCCGAGTTTCAGAGCGATCCGAGCCAGATCCAGGCGCTGGTCGAGCAGGAGGTCCTGATTCAGGTCAACGCCAAGTCGCTGCTCGAGGACGCTCGCAAATCGGACTCAGGCCGGTTCGCCCGCCGGTTGTGCTCGAGCGGACTCGTTCACGTGGTCGCATCGGACGGCCACCGGGCGGACGCGTGGCGGCCGGTCACGGCACTGCGGGAGGGGGCGCAGGCCGCCGCAGCGCTGGTCGGCGACGAGCGCGCCGGCTGGCTCACCCATGACGTACCCGCAGCCATCGTGGACGGATCCCCACTGCCCGATCCGCCCGAGTCCCCGCCCGTCCCACGCCTCAAACGACTGTTCGGCAAACGGCCCTGACACGTCCGGCTGCGCACGCCGCGAGCGCTGAGCGTCTGCGATGCTTGGCCGCGATGAGGGTCTGGATCGATTTCGCCAACTCGCCGCATCCGCTGCTGTTCGCGCCCGTGGTGCGGCGCCTGCGGACCGAAGGCCACGAGGTGGTGATGACCGCCCGCGACAGCGCGCAGACCGCCGAACTGACGCTCGAGCGGTGGCCCGAGGCCGAGCTGATCGGAGATCAGACCCCAAAGCAGAAGGCGGCCAAGCTGGGGGCGATCGCGCGCCGCATGACAGATCTGCGCCGCTGGGCGGTGCGTGCCCGTCCGGACGTCGCCCTCTCCCATAATTCCTACGCCCAGATCGTCGCCGCCGCCACCCTGCGGATCCCCGCCGTGACCGCGATGGACTTCGAGCATCAGCCGGCCAACCACCTGGCGTTTCGTTTCGCGAGCACGATCGTGCTGCCGGACGTGCTGCCGCTGCGCGCGCTCCGGCATCAGGGCGCCACGAATCGCAAAGTGGTGTTCTACCCGGGGTTGAAGGAGGAGCTCTACATCGGCGACTTCGAGCCCGACCCCTCGGTCCTGACGCAAATTGGACTCAACCCTCGCTCCCGGGGGACCGACACCGGCGGCCAGACCGTCGTCGTTGCCCGCACCCCTCCAAGTCGAGCCGTTTACCACGGCTTTGGCAATCCGCTGTTCGAGCAGGCGCTGAGGGCTGTCTGCTCGCAGGACGACGTCGCCTGCGTCGCGCTCACCCGCCATCCTGAGCAGATCGCAGCGATCGAGGCGCTGGCGCTGCCCAACTGCATCGTGCCCCGCTCGGCCATCGACTCCCGCTCGCTGATGTACGAGGCCGATGCGATGATCGGCGCCGGAGGGACCATGACCCGCGAGGCCGCCCTGATGGGCATCCCTACGTGGACCCTGTTCGCCGGGACGACGCCGGCGGTGGATCTCTGGCTCGAGCGGCAGGGGAGGTTGGCGCGGCTCACCCGCCCCGAGCAGGTGGCTCAGTTGCGGCCGCGGCAAGTGCAACCGCGCACCACAGCTGAGCTGCGCGAGCGCGGGCGGGCGATCGAGGACGTGCTCGTGAGGGCGACCCTGGCCGCGGCCGGCGGGCATGCCCGGCGCCGGAGCGTCGCCGTGGCGGCATGAGCACGACCACGTCCTCCCGTCAGCCATCGTCGAACGCTGGACTCCGCTCGCGGGGCGCCACGCCGACGCGGGCGGCCGTGGTCCATGCCGCCCAGGTCCTGGACCAATGGGGCCGATCGCGCGACTGGTGCGGCAGCGATCCGTATGACGCGCTGAACGCGACTCGCCTGTCCTCGCCGCTGCGGCGCACTGCGACGGGTCGTCGGATTCTCACCCAGGTGGTCAAGCGCTCTCCGATCGACCTGCGGGGACCGTTGGGCATCCCCCCCGGGCGTAGCGCCGCAGCGCTGGCGTGGGTGGCGTCAGCCTATGCGCGCGACGACGGGACGATCTCCGGTGATCCGGTGAAGCACCTCGGAGATGCGCTCCAAGGCCTCGGTGAGTTGCGTCTTGCGGCATACTCCGAGCCCTGCTGGGGCTATCACTTCGACGTTCAGACGCGGGTCTTCTTCTACCCGCGGGTTACGCCCAACACGATCGCGACGGCGTTTGCGGGGCACGCCCTGCTCGACGGGTACGCCCGCTCGGGCGACCCGCGGTGGCTCGAGCTCGCCTCCGGGACAGCAGACTTTCTGCTGGCTCATGTTCCAGCCACAGCGGGATCGCAGGGCAGCTTCTTCGGCTACCTGATCGGCGATCGCACCCCGATCCACAACGCCAGCCTGCTCATCTGCAGTCTGCTGGCGCGGCTCGCGCGCGAGACGGCGAGCGCCGAGCTAGCCCACAGCGCGGCCCAGGGCGTCGCCTACACGGTTGCCCACCAGCGGCCGGACGGATCCTGGCCGTACGGCGAGCAGCCGGGGCTGAGCTGGATCGACAACTTCCACACCGGCTACGTGCTGGAGGCGCTGATGCGTTGCCGCGCGGCCGGCATCGGGGGCAGCGACCTCGACGCGGCGCTCGAGCGTGGACTGGCCTTCTACCGCCGCGAGCTGTTCTGCGACGACGGCGCGCCCAAGTACTACCCGGGCTCGCTGTATCCGATCGACGCGCAATGCGTGGCTCAGGGGATCCAGACGTTCGCGATCGCGGCCAGCCTCGAGCCGGGGTACGCCGACTGGGCGTGGCGCGTGGCCGGCTTCGCCTTGGCCCGCATGCGACGACGCGACGGGGCATTCATCTTCCAGCGGCGACGGCTGTGGAGCAACCGCACGCCACACGTGCGCTGGTGCCAGGCCCCGATGCTGCTGGCCCTCGCCCATCTCCTGGAGCTCCCACGGTGAGCTGTCGCCAGGCATGAAACAGGTGACGCAACGACTGCGTAACGGGCGCATCGAGGTGGTCGACGTGCCGCCGCCGGTGCTGCTGCCCGAAGGCGCGCTGGTCGACGTGCGAGCGAGCCTGGTCAGCGCCGGTACCGAGCGCAGCACCGTTGAGGCGGCCCGCCAGGGCCTCGTCGGGAAGGCGCGAGCGCGGCCCGAACAGGCTCGCGCCGTGCTCGATCGAGCCAGGAGCGACGGTGTCCGCTCGACCTTCGAGGTCGTGCGCAACCGGCTCGATCAGCCCTCGGGCCTGGGGTACTCGAGCGCTGGCGTCGTGCTCGCGGTCGGTGAGCGCGTCAGCGACCTGCGACCCGGCGACCGCGTAGCCTGCGCCGGCGGCGGCCACGCGGTCCACGCCGAGCTCAACTACGTCCCCGGCAATCTCTGCGTCCGGTTGCCCGACGGCGTTGCGTTCGAGGCGGGAGCGTTCGCGACCGTCGGCAGCATCGCGATGCATGGCGTCCGCCAGGCTGAGGTGACGCTGGGAGAGCGCGTCGCGGTGATCGGCCTGGGGCTGGTCGGACAGCTCACCTGCCGTCTGCTGTCTGCCGCCGGCTGTCAGGTCGTCGGTATCGATCTCGCCGAGGAGCTCGTCCAACGCGCCCAGGCGGCCGGCGCCAGCGCCGCCTACCGGCGGGCCGACCTCGATCCCGGCTCCCTCCCGACAATGCTTCGCGACTGCGACGCGGTGATCATCACCGCTTCGACTGGATCAGAGGACCCCGTGCAGCTGGCCGGCGCGATCGCGCGCGACCGAGCGCGGGTGGTGGCCGTCGGCGCAGTGGGGATGAACGTCCCGCGCTCATCGTTCTACGGCAAGGAGCTGGAGCTGAGGCTGTCTCGCTCCTACGGGCCGGGCCGCTACGACCGCGACTACGAAGAACGTGGGATCGACTATCCGATCGGCTACGTCCGCTGGACGGAGCGACGCAACATGGCGGCTTTCGTCGAGCTGCTGGACGCCGGCCGAGTGGCGGTCGAGGACCTGATCACCGCCCGGGTGCCCGTTGAGGAGGCCGCACGCGCTTACGAGCTGCTGCTCGACAGCCCCACCTCGCCGCTGGGAATCGTGCTGACCTATCAGCCGACCGCGGCGGAGCCGGAATCGGTCCCGACCGCTCCCCCCCGCCCGGCGGCGCGGGCCGATGCGGCGCCGGCGACCGGCGTGATCGGAGCCGGGAGCTTTGCGCAGCGGTTTTTGATCCCCGGGCTGCGCGAAGCCGGCTTTGACCTGGCGATGGTGGCGAGCGCGAACGGGCTGTCGGCGGCCGGCGCCGCCGAGCGCTTTCAGTTCGGTCGAGCCGTCGTCCCTGACGAGCTGCTCGCGTCCGACGGAATCGACGTGGTCGCGATCGCCTCGCGCCACGGGTCCCATGCCCGCTACGCCACCGCAGCGCTGGACAACGGCAAGGCGGTGTTCGTGGAGAAGCCACCGGCCCTATCGCTGCCGGAGTTGGATCGTCTCCGCGAGGCGGCGTCGGGAGGACTGATCCAGGTCGGCTTCAACCGGCGCTTCGCCCCCTTGGCCGTCGCGCTGCGCGAGCACATCCATCCGGAGGATTCGGCTGTGGAGCTCCTGTACCGGGTCGCCGCCGGACGCCTGCCCGCCGATCACTGGCTCAACGACCCGGACGATGGCGGCGGCCGGCTGCTGGGTGAGGGCTGTCATTTCGTGGATTTCGCGTGCTGGTTCATGGGGACGCTGCCGGACCAGATCCAGGCCAGCATCCCCGCTCAGACCGGCCGACTGGTGGCCAGCCAGCGCTTCGCGGTCACGCTGACGTTCGCCAACGAGTCGATCGCGACGATCCTCTACGGGTCGGAATCGGCCCCCGGCGTGGGTAAGGAGTTCGTCGAGGCTCACGGCGGTGGACGGACTGGCCGGCTCGACGACTATCGGCGACTCGACCTCGACGGTCGCGGGCGCACCAAGACGCTGCGTGATCGCGGCGCGGACAAGGGTCACACCGCGCAGTTCCACGCCTTCCGCCGGGTGCTTGAGGGACAGCCTCAGACCGGACCGAGCCCCCTGGACACGATGGAGATGACGCTGCGGGCGTTCGAGTCCGTGAGAACGGAGGCCGGTGCGTAACGCTGGTGCGATACGCTTCCGGCCTGCTGCGCAGTCGCCTGCGCAACGGGGGCCGGGCATGATCGACTCACCCTCAGGTCGGCAATTGGCCGGCGCTCGGCCGTGCGACGTACTCGCTGGAGCAGGAATGATCCGACTCTTGGCTGTGAACCAACCAAACTTCCCGTCGACTCCGCCATGGCATCGGTAGCGCTCGTAACCGGGGGTGCCGGTTTCATCGGCTCCAATCTTGTGCGCGCGCTGCTCGAGGAGGGGCATGCCGTTCGTGTCCTCGATAACTTCTCGACCGGCCATCTGGCCAACCTCGCCGGCCTCGATGTCGAACTTGTGGAGGGCGACCTGCGCTCGTATGAACGGGTGGCCACCGCCACCAGGGGAGTCGAGCTTGTGTTTCACCAAGCCGCGCTGCCGTCGGTGCCGCGTTCCATCCAGGACCCCATCTCGACCAGCGAGGTAAACGTCGGCGGGACCCTCAACGTGCTGCTGGCTGCGCGTGACCAGGGTGTCAGGCGGGTGGTCGCTGCCTCGTCGAGCTCGGTCTACGGTGACACGCCGGGCATGCCGCGCCAGGAGTCACAGCGCACCCAGCCACTCTCGCCGTACGCTGTCTCCAAGCTTGCCGCCGAGCAGTACTGCATCGCGGCGCATCGCGTTTACGGCGTGGAGACCGTGGTGCTGCGTTACTTCAACGTATTCGGCGACTACCAGGATCCGCTCTCTGGCTATGCCGCCGTGATCCCCAAGTTCATCAAGCAGATGCTGAGCGGCGAGACGATCACGGTGTTCGGCGATGGCGCGACGTCGCGAGATTTCACCTACATCGAGAACGTGGTCCGCGCGAACCTCCTCGCCGCGACAACACAGCAGGGGGTCGGCCGGGCGATGAACGTCGCCATGGGCGGCAGCACCACCTTGAATGAGCTCGTCTCCAGCCTGTGCGAACTGCTCGACGTCAACATCGAACCGGTCCACGGCCCGCCGCGGCCCGGCGACGTGCGTGAAAGCACTGCCGATATCACCCTGGCGCGGGAGCTGCTCGGCTACGAGCCCGACGTCGACCTCGCGACGGGATTGCGGCGGACCGTCGACTGGATCAGCGAACGCTGGAGTCGCGAACCGCAGTCGGCCGCCGGCTAGGCGAGATGTCCATGCGCATCTTGATGCTCGCGCCACATCCGGGAGTCCGCGGACCACTGCCCAAGCACACGCCAATCCTCGTCGAGGCGATGGTGTCCCTGGGCTGCGAGGTGGTGATGGAGCCATGGGGGCGCCATCACGATCACGAGTCGATGGCCGAGAAGGTGATCGGTCGCGTGCTTGACATTCCCCGCATCAGGCGGCGGCTGAAGTCCGAGCGGTTCGACGTGATGGTCGTCAAGACCTCGCACGAGGGGCGGTCGCTGCTGGGAGCCGTTCCCCTGCTGGCCGCGACGCGCGGGCTGGTGCCCAAGATCGTGGTGCAGTTCCACGGCGGTCGCTCCGATCTGCTGGTCCGGCGCGGACGGCGGGTGTTCAAAGCCGCCAGCGCGGCGCTGTTCGCGCTCAGCGACGGCATCCTCGTGCTCTCCAGCGAGGAGGCGCGCGACGCGCAGCGGTTCTGGACCCGCGGCCGGTTCCTCGTCGTGGCGAATCCGTTCGTCGCGCCGCCCGAGCCGGTGACCGCCCACTCGCATCGCAACGGCGGCGATGGGGAGCCGATCTCGCTGCTGTTCGTGGGCCGGCTGATCAAGGAGAAGGGGATCTTCGAGACGCTGAGTGCGTTTGCGGCGCTGAGCCGGCACACCGACTCGCGGATGGTGATCGTTGGGGATGGTCCGCAGGCGGGAGCGATTGCCCAGCGCGTGGCCGAGCTAGGTCTCAGCGAAAAGGTGCGCCTGGAGGGGTTCCTGGAGGGCGAACCGCTCCGTCAGGCCTATCGCGCGGCCGACGTGTTCGTGTTTCCCAGCTATCGCGAGGGGTTTCCCACCGCCATCACCGAGGCGATGGCGTCGGGGCTGCCGGTCGTCACGACGAGGACGCGAGGCATGGCCGATCGGCTGGTTGAGGCCGAGAATGCGCTGTTCGTGGAACCGGGGGACCCGGTCGGTCTGACCGCCGCGCTCGAGCGAATCGTCGCCGACATCGAGCTACGCCAGCGCATGGCGGCGGCGAACCGCGTCAAGGTCGCCGAGTTCGCCCCGGAGCCTGTCGCCCAGCACTATCTTGGGGCGCTCACCGCGATCGCCGAGCGCCGAGCCTTTCCCGAGCCGACTGCGAGCGGCGGGCAATGACCACCGCGACGGTCGCCCTGGCCAAACGTGCCATGCGTCTGCGCGAGCTGACACCCCCCGATCCTCGCGAGGACGACGGCGGGCTCAGCGAGATCTTCCGGCACGAGAGCTTTACCGCCGGCTCCCCCGCCGAGAGGGAGGAGATCATGCGCAGGTCCTCGCATTCGCGTTACGAGGATGAGCAGGACTTCCCGTGGGATACCTATTTCGGGCAATCGCTCAAGCCGTGGGTATCCGGCGACGTGCTTGACCTCGGATGCTTCACCGGGGGCCGCGCGGTGGCTTGGTGGGAACGCTATGAGCCGAGCACTATCGCCGGGGTCGACGTCAACGAGGTATTCGTCGAGGCGGCCCGCCGCTACGCCGAGTCCCGTGGCGTGCCCGCCGAGTTCAGGGTCGGGTTCGGTGAGCAGATTCCGTGGCCCGACGTGTCCTTCGACACGATTCTCAGCTTCGACGTGCTCGAGCACGTCCGCGACGTGCCGGCCACCCTGCGCGAGTGCTGGCGCGTGCTGCGCCCCGGCGGTCGCCTGCTGGCGGTGTTCCCCAGTTACTTCCAGCCCCTGGAGCATCACCTTTCGCTCGTCAGCGGGACGCCCGGCCTGCAGTACGCCTTCACCGGGAGGACCCTGATCCGCGCCTACCGGGAGATCCTTGACGAGCGGGGCCCCGACGCCAGTTGGTACGGGCGCACCGACGACCTCGCCGCCTGGGAGCGCGGAAACACCATCAACGGCATGACCCACCACCGCTTCTCACGCCTGACCCAAGACCAGGGGTGGCAGGTGGAGCTGAACCCGCTGCTTCCGATCGGAGCGATCGGGAGACGGGCGGCGCGAGGCAAGGGCCGGCTGCTCGCGCGGGTCAGCGGGCCGTTGACGCGCCTGCCCGGGGCCCGCGAGGTGGCGCTGCATCGAATCACCTTCATCCTGTCCAAGCCGGCGTGACCGAGCGGCGGACGGAGACGCAGTCGGGGGTGGCGCCTGCGGTTTGCCGGCGCCGCGGCAGCTAGGCGGCCACGATGTGCGGGATCTGCGGATACGTGGGCCGGGACGATCCGGCGACGATCGAGACGATGACGCAGCGGCTCGCCCACCGGGGGCCGGACGGCGAGGGGGTCAAGGTGTTCGGCGCCGAGCGGGGAGCGGTTCCGGCCGCGCTGGGCCACCGCCGGCTCGCGATCATCGACCCCACCGTGCGTGGCGTGCAGCCGATGTCCTACGCCGACCGGCGTTACTGGATCACCTACAACGGTGAGCTGTACAACTTTCGGGAGCTGCGTAGCGACCTGGAGCGTGAAGGAATGCGGTTCGTCACCGGGACCGACACCGAGGTCCTGCTGGCGATGTACGCCCGTCACGGTGCCGACATGCTCACCCAACTCAACGGTATGTTCGCGTTCGCGATCTGGGATACCGTCGCGGACGAGCTGTTCCTGGCCCGTGACCGGCTGGGTGTCAAGCCGCTGTACTGGGCCCAGAACGATGGCCGGCTGTACTTCGCCTCCGAGGTCAAGGCCCTGCTGCCCGCGCTGCCGCCGGCGCGCATGCGCACCGACATGGTCTCGGACTATCTGACGTTCCTGTGGGTGCCCGGCGCGGACACTCTGTTCGAGGGGATCTACAAGCTCGAGCCTGGACACTGTGCGACCTTTCGCGATGGTCGCCTCTCCATCCGCCAATGGTGGGACATGAGCTTCGCTCCCGAGGAGCGCGATGAGCGTGAATGGGCCGAGATCGTTCGCGAAGCGGTCCGATCCGCGGTGAAGCGACAGATGGTCTCCGACGTTCCACTCGGGAGCTTCCTCAGCGGTGGAATCGACTCGAGCGCAATCGTGGCGTTCATGACCGAGGCGGTCGAGCGGGTGACCACTTACACGGTCGGCTTCAGCTCCGAGGACCTCAGCCATGACATCGTGCCCGACGATGTCGGTTATGCGCGCCAGATGGGGCAACAGTTTCACACCGACTACCACGAGGAGATCCTCGAGCCCAAGGTGGTGGATCTGCTCCCCAAGCTGATCTGGCACATGGACGAGCCGATCGCGGACCCCGCGTGCATTTCGACCTACCTGATCTGCAAAGCGGCTCGAGAGCGTCTGACCGTGATCCTCAGCGGCATGGGGGGCGATGAGATCTTCGCCGGATATCCGCGCCATCTCGCGGCGCAGATCGGGCGAACGCTGGACCTGGTCCCACGGACGGCGCGCGGCGCCCTGACGCAGCAGTTGGAGGGAAGACTCACACTCGGCGCCCCCGGGCGGTTGCGGGGGCCACGGCGCAACCTGATGAAGCTGATGAGGGGCGTCGACGCGTCACCCATCGAGCGTTACCTCACATACTCCTCGTACTACAAGCCGCCCGAGTTAACCCGGTTGCTCGATGGTCAATACGAGCCCTCGGCGGCGAACGTATTTGACCGCCACAACGCCTACGCCGAAACCGCGAGCGGGCAGAATTGGCTCAACCAGATCCTGTACCTGGACCTGAAGACGTTCCTGCCGTGCCTGAACCTGGCCTACACCGACAAGATGAGCATGGCCGCGTCCACGGAGGTCCGAGTGCCGCTGCTCGACGATTGGCTGGTGGAGCTCTCAGGTCGCATTCCGCCCGAGCTGAAGCTGCGCCGGCTGACGCGCAAGTACATCCTCAAGCGCAGCATGGAGCCGGTGCTTCCCCGCGAGATAATCCGGCGTCCCAAGGCTGGATTTGGCGCTCCCGTCCGCTCGTGGCTGGTCGGCGACCTCAAGCCGATGGTGGACGATCTGCTCTCCCCGCAATCGGTCGCCGCCCGCGGCCTGTTCCGCGGGGCAGAGGTCCAGCGCCTGATTGCCGCCAACACCGCCGGGGCGGAGGACAACGCCCTGCGCCTGTGGGCTCTACTCACACTCGAGCTGTGGCAACGCACCTATATCGACGGCAACGGATAGCGCGCGGGTCCATCCTCTCGTCCGTCGCGGGTGGCGAGCGACCCCGGCGCCGCCTGGCGCTGGTGGTCTGGGACGCGCAGATCGGTGGCGCCGAAACCCTCATGCGGGCGCTCGCACAGCGGTTCTCCCGCTTGGGTGCCGAGGCCGAGGTGGTGATCATCGGCGGCGACGGACCGCTGGCCGACCGGCTGCGGGAGGCGGGCACACCGTTTCGCACGCTTGGCGTCGCGCCCGGGCGCAAAGTCCTGCGCCATCCGCGGGACCTGGCCCAAGCCGTCCTGCACAGCGGCCCCGATGGGGCGCTGCTTACCGAGTGCGGGTACCTCGGGGCCTGCTTGCGGCTGGGCGGTTACGACCGCCCCATCGTCGCGGTCGAGCACGGGTCAGTGCTGTTTCCGGGCGCCACGCTCCCCCGGCGGATGCTGGATCGCCTCAGCCGTGCCGGCGGGGCGTGGGCCGACGACGTCGAGGTCGCGGTGTCGGACCTGGTGCTCGCGCGGATGCGCCCCCACCCCCATGCCCGCCAGTTGCGCCGCATCTATAACGGGATCGATCCCGAGGCGTTCGCGCCCCGGCCGCCGCGTCAACCGAAAGCGCCCGGTGGGCTCGTCGTCGGTTTCGTCGGCCGGCTGGCCGCCGGGAAGGGTCTCGACGTCCTGATTGCGGCCATCGCGCAGGCTCGCAAGCAGGTGAGCGTGAACCTGTTGGTGGCCGGTGACGGCCCGGAGCGCGCCGAACTGGCGGTGCTCGCGCAGAGTTCCAGCGCCGCCGCGGACGTCGACTTTCTCGGCATGATCGACGACGTGCAGGAATTCTGGCAACGATGTGACATCGCGATCGTGCCGTCCAACGCGTTCATCGAATCGTTCTGCCTGGCGGCGTTGGAAGCGATGGCCTGCGGAAAACCACTGATCGCGACGCGCAACGGAGCCCTGCCCGAACTGGTGCGCGACGGAACCACGGGCACCCTGGTGGCGCCGGGCGATGTCGACGCTCTGGCCCGCGCCATCGTCATGTATGCGCGCGAGCCCTCGCTTCGTCAGGCGCACGCCGTCGCGGCTCGGGCGTGGGCGGTCGAGCACTTCGATCTCGATGACTGCGCGCGCGCGTACCTTGACCTCTTCGCCGGCTTTGATCGAGTCGCCAGATGAATTCTGATGAAGTCCTTAGCCGCGCTTTTCCCACGGGCGCGACAATCGACGGGTGGGGCGTTTGGCGCTTGATCTTCTCGGGAAGCCGGTGCCCGCTGATGAGGAGCGTCTCGCTTGATCAGGGCGCGGCGGGCCTGAGTGAACGGCTTCTGCGCTTAGCCGCTAACGGTGTCTTGAAAGGGTGCTAATGGCTTGTCAGGTGGTTAATCAGCGACGGCGGAACGACTCGGAGGGTCCGCTGCGCGCGACCGGACCGATGGCTATCATGGCGCCCATGCGCCCCACACTTGTGTCGTTCGGTCTTGTCTTCGCCCTGCTGCTGGCTGGCTGTGGAGGTAGCAGCAACAAGTCGCAGACAAAGACGACAAGCAGCAAGACGAAGACCACTCACAAGTCCACCAAGCCGGGGCCGGTGGCCAAGAAGGCAGCCCCACTCAGCGAGTTGATCACGGTCGCCAAGTCCCACAAAGCCGCCTCCGCCTCGGCCAGCGCAGCCACCGGGGATAGTGTCCTGTTTCTCACCCGCGTACCGGGCACGTCAACCTCGTCCCCGGTCAATGTTCACATCGACCTCTCCCGCAAGGCCGACACAAAGTGGACCGTGACCGCATCGGTAAAGGGTCAGAAATCGACCGCAACGCTGACCAGCAAGAATGGAAAGCTGCTGACGCTGGAGAAGATCCGCTACAGCTGCGCGCTGCCGCCCTCGGCCACGTTCTGTCCGGTGAGTCATGTGCACAGCAGCGCAACGCACGTCGGTGCGCAGTTCTCCGCCACGCCCGCCACTCCGATCTCGCTCACGGCCTCCGTAGGACCGCTGCCCGTTCCCGCAGTCGCGGCACTGCCCACCAGTTCGGTGGCGGCACCCACGTACACGGTCCTCACGAAGGTGCTTGCGGTTTCGGCTCACCCCTCGAAGTCTGCCCCGCCAGCGAGGCCGGCTCCCAGCGTTTCCGTGCACCCAGGTGAAGGGTTGACAGTCCGCATCGGCGTGACGGGCAAAGTCGTCGGCGCGCCGCAAACGGTTACGGTCAGCTTCGCTCAGGGTCCCTCAAAGTCGCTCACGGTTTCGGCTGGCGTGCCCGGAGGCACGCCTTCGACCGCCACGATCACCAGCACGACCGGGCGCCGGATCGAGATCGTGTTGCCACGCTACAGCTGTCTCCTGCCCCCCGCCCCGACCTTCTGCCCGCTGTCCAAGGTCGTCGCTGCCGCGCACAAGTATACGATCGTCTACAACGCGACGCCGAAGACACCAGCGTTGGTTATCTCGACGGCTGTCCAGGGCGGCTGAGGCTCGCGTCACGGTGGACGAGGGTTTCGCTGAGCCTTCGCCCACATGAATCAGACCTACGCCCTGCTAGTCAGTAGTTGCGATGCGTATGCAGACTGTTGGCCGCCCTTCTTCTCTCTGCTCGCCCGGCACTGGCAGCCTTGCGACCATCCCATCTACCTGAACACCGAGACGAAGGGATACAAATTCCCCGGTCTCGACGTCCGTTCTCCCCGAGTCGAACTGAGCGGGCACCGCGGCCTCGCCTGGAGCGGTCGCTTGCTCCGGTGTCTCGATTCCATTCCGCACGGCATCATCCTCTACCTCCAAGAGGATTTCTTCATCAACGACACCGTCGACGTCGGGATGATCGACAAACTGGTGGCGCTGATGGAGCGCGACACCATCAACCACATCGGCCTGATGCGCGGAAGGCGGCCGGGGACCGAATCGAGCTACGAGTTCGTTGACCGCATAGATCGACGTGCCCAGTACCGCATCAGCGCCCAAGCCGGGCTGTGGCGGGTGTCCGCGCTGAAGTCCTATCTGCGCCGACACGAAACCGTGTGGGAGTTCGAGTGGTACGGAACCCGCCGGGCGTGGCGCAGGCCCGACTCCCTCTTCCAGACCAATCCGCAATACGAGGCGGCGTACGGCCGCACCAAGGTCGTCCCGTACACGCCGACTGGAGTCGTCCACGGCCGCTGGGTGCGAAATGTGGTCGAGGACCTCTTCTCGGCCCACGGGATCGACGTCGACTTCAGCCGCCGCGGCTTCTATGACCCAGCCACCGACGAGTGGGAGCGCAAACCGAGATATATTCGCGCCCTGCGGCGACTGCGGTCGGTTCGCTAGCGCGGAAGGCCGGTCCTCAGCCGTGCTCAGCCGATCTGGATGATCAGCTCATAGTGGCGGAAGACCAGCCTGCATCCAAGAACGGTTGCCACTCGGTGCCATGCTTCTCGTGGGGAAGCCCCGTTCGCGGCACCTCGTTCTTGGAGACCACGACCACACCAGGATAGTAATGCACTCCGTCTACCGCCGCCTGAAAAGCCGAGACGGCAGGGGCGCTTCCTGTGTATAGGTTGCGCGTCAAGCCGTGCATATATGCAACGAAAGGATTGTGCACACCCCCGACGTCCTCGCAGATGTACACGCCTCCGGGCCGCAGATACGGAAACAGCGCCTCGAACGTCGCAATCTGCTGGTGCGGCTGGTGGCCCCCGTCATCGATCACCACGTCGACGAATGACACCTCGGCGAGAAAATCACGCCAGAACAATGGGTCGGCCTGATCTCCGATGAAGATTCTGGTCGCCTCGTCCTCATAGGCGCGACAGGCCTCCTCGATATCCACACCATACACTTGGCAGTTGGGGCCGAAATAATCCTTCCACATCTCGAGGCTCCCGCCCGAATAGATCCCGATTTCGACGACCCTGACGTCGCTCCCGACGAATTTGGCGAGGTGCTCGTGGTAGATCTTGAAGTAATGGCGCCACTTCCATATTCCGCGTCCTTCATGGTGACCATCGAAATAGACCTCGAGCGGATTGGGTGCCTCGGAGGACGCATTTACCCGTCCTGTCGCCGCGGGAAACGGAAGCATCTTCCCGAATCGACGGCCTTGCCGACCGCGGAGGATGCGCTGATACAGACGCTGGCCACTCCAGATGCGCGCCTCTCGGCGGATGGCGCGATAGCGCGGACCAACGACACTGCGCGCACGGTTAGAAACGGACCGAGGGATCACGCGGGAAAACCTACTCCTTTGCGGCCGGCAACCGCCGGCGACTGCCCCCAGCGGCTGCGTACCGCTTGAGGCGAGTCGGGTGTGGCGCCATCAGAGCACATGGGCGCGTGCCGGTATGAGTCGCGCCACGCGCGTCCGCACCCGCCACTTGGCCTTATCGGCGAGCGCGCCGTGGCGAGATATCCCGCGCTCGCGCATCCAATCGGCAACCACGGCAGCGTCGCGGTACCGGTGACCCCGCAGCAGCCGCAACCACAGGTTGGTAAGCGATACATCGATGGGCGCGCATGGCGAGGTGCCTACGATCGGCCTGAAATCCTCGACGAACTTGAGCACGTCGTCAAACCCTCGTGGATCCCGCCGGCCGGCGATCTTGTCCGTGGCCCTGGTGTCGTACCGGCCCCACGGCTCGTCCACTAAGACAACGTGATGTGTCAGGCGAAAGCGCAGTGGCAGGATGAAGTCCAGATTGTAGTAGTCCGGACGCAGGCGCAGCCACTCCTTCACCACGTTCCGGCGCACGGTTCCCACGGAGTCCGCTCGGGCGGAGCGCGCCGACCGGGTGACGTATTCGTCCGGGCCGACCACCTTGACGCCCCCGGCGATCCGAATCCGCGGGCCGTCCGGGAACATGTACAGCCCCGTCGCGCCGTCGACCTCGGGATGCTCCCGGAGATAATGCGTGGCCCGGTCCAGCGCCCAGGGGTACAACTCATTGTCGCTGTCCAGACTGGTGAAGAATTCGCCCTCGGCATGAGTCATCCCAGTGAGACGTGACGCCGTGCAGCCGCCGTTCTCATCTCGTCTCACGTAGGTGAAGCGGTCGTCGAACTCGTCGACGACGCTGTGCACAGGGCGAGTGGAACAGTCATCGACCACGATACACTGAAAATCGTCCATCGTCTGAGCGGCGATCGACTGCAGTGCTCGCCTCAGCTCGTCCTGGCGGTTGTAGACGGGAACGACGATCGAGAATACAGGCAACGCGCGTGCTCCTCCGCTGGATCTATACGTGCGCTGCGGCCGAGCAGAGCGAGAGCGGCGCCGCCTGCACTTTACGCCGGCTTTTGCAGGACATAGACCGGCTGCGAGAACGCTCCCGCAAGATCCCGCCGGGGCGGAGCAGGCGCCGGAGGTTGGCCGCCATCTTCACGTCGCCCCGGGGGTCCAGTTGATCGCCGCACCGGCCGAGGCCGACGTGCTCGATGATCGACACACACATCACCAGGTCGACTTCCGATGTGGCAGCATTCGCCACAGTAGTTCATACGCCGACGCGTCATGGCGCGTATAGGCGAAGTCACGTTGACCAGCCGCCAGAGCCGACACGCACCCAGCGATGTCCGCCTTGCCATCATCGCCTTCGCCGCTGTCCCCCGTCTCGATCCACGCCGCTTCCCGAGTGGGATAGAAGCCCGCCCGGAACTCTGCCCTCAACGTTTCATCCACGGCGGGAAGCCTACCAAAGGCGCCCGCCCGGTCCTCCTTGCGGGGCCTCGCCCTTCGGCGCGTAGCACGGCCGCCGGCATGAGGATCACCGCGCCCCACGCTATAGACTTCATTCTCTGGGCTCCGGGGTCGAGCGACCGGCGGCAGCGCTAACGCAATTCAGGAGGATTCGATTGACTGAACGCAAGCTCAACATCGGTGCCGCCGTGACATACCTTCCGGGCTTTATAAACATTGACGTTGACGAAAAGGCCGACATCAGCCTCGACATCAGCTTCCAGCCGCTGCCGTTCGACGACGATAGCGTCGATGTGATCTTCTCGTACTACACGCTGGAGCACATCCCCAATCACCTGTTTGCCCTACAAGAGATGCATCGGGTTCTGCGACACGACGGCACACTGCTACTCGGTCTGCCCTACGTTACAAGCACTGAGTACCATCTCGTCAATCCCTATCACCTTCATGACTACAGCGAGCACAGCTTCGACTTCTTTGACGTTGACAAGCTGAGAGGGAGTGCGGGCGAGAAGGACACCCCCATCTTCAAGCAGGTCTTCTGCCGATATGGCTACCGGCGCGGATGGCGCCGGCTTCCGCCCCCGTTGAGAACTTGGTCCCGAAGGCATCTGTTCAATGTCGTCAACGTCTTCCACGTTGGGCTGGTCGTGGTCAAGGACCAGACCATGGGCGTCGACATCGGTCCAGCACGCGAGGCGAAGATGCGAGCCGAATTTGACGAGTGCGTGGCGAGCCGAACCCGCTATGCGGATAACAAGCTCAAGCCACCCGCTCGATCGCTGACGTAAGCCGGGCCGGCAGCACGGCCCTCTCCCGCGGCTAACCCTTCGACTCGGTGACTCCGATCGACTCGGTGACTCGGCCCGCTCTGGATGCAAGGCCGGGCGCGCTCGAAGAAGCCCGACACCACGTATATTGTGGAATCATGGATCGACGGGGGCTTTCCGCCATCTGCGGCCAAGCGTCGGAACTACCACGCCACCGCCCGTGAGCATGGACACGGTATCTCGCTACGCCCGGGCCGGTGCCTCTTGGGCGAAGGGATTCAAGCGGCTTGAGATGCTCATCATCACTCGGGCCAACCGTCGGCGCGGGTTCACGCTCAGGGGGAAGACGTATTCATATTGCCTGGCGCGGTACAACTCTACGTGGCACAACGAGCGTACCGTCGAGGTACCCATCGCGCTTGATTATCTCCGCCACCACGCCGGGGCTAAGGTACTGGAGGTAGGTAACGTGCTCAGCCATTATCGGACGGTGCACCATGACATCGTCGACAAGTATGAGCAGGCTCCCGGCGTGCTCAACGTGGACGTCATGGACTACCAGGGGGCAGACCCGTATGACCTCATCGTCTCAGTATCGACCTTGGAGCACGTTGGGTGGGACGAGGATGTGCAGGACTGGACCAAGCCGGTCCGCGCCGTAGCCCATCTTCGTAGCCTGCTCAGCCCGGAGGGCACACTGCTGGTTACCCTGCCGGTGGGCTGGAACCCACACGTCGATCGGGCATTGCGTGACAACGCCTTCAACCTCGACGTGGTCGCGTATCTGAAGCGGATTTCCCGCGGCAACCAGTGGCGAGAAGTTGCGCCGGCCGACATCGGTGCCGTGCGCTACGGACGCCCGTTTCCGGCCGCTAACCTTGTTGCCGTCGGTCTTGCGAACGGGAGCTGACCGGACCTCGAGCGCACCTTAGTGCCGAGGCACTAACGCAAGGCGTCAGCCCGGCGCAGGGGAACTCCATGATCCAGCAACGCCTGGGCGTGTCCGTCGGGAGCGATCACGACGCAGCCACGCTTGAGCCCCCCCTCTTCCGCTGATGGAACTGCCGGCAAAAGCGGCACGAAACCGGCCATCTCGCTCTCCGGCAGGTAGCTGAGGCACAGGCGCCCGCCAGGACCGTAATCGTCGAAGCCGTAACCGGGGTCGTCCGGCACCTCGAAGTCGTCGATCATCACGATCGGCTCGTCCCACGCCTGGAAGACGGTCAACAGCTCGGAGCGCAGCGGCAACTCTGCTCCCCAATGGGCGTCGA
The DNA here is from genome assembly GCA_963792735.1 of uncultured Solirubrobacterales bacterium. Taxonomy (GTDB): domain Bacteria; phylum Actinomycetota; class Thermoleophilia; order Solirubrobacterales; family Solirubrobacteraceae; genus Palsa-465. The sequence goes on from CAWBXK010000006.1 coordinate 98,854, forward strand.
GGTAGAACAGCACCCGGCGCTTAGGAACCCGGGGATCAGCGGCAAGCTGAGGCAGAAACGCTCGCGAGTCACCAACATGGACCGTCACCTCAGGAGTAGCCCGGAAGCGCCGAGCCGCGAATGCGGCGTACCGGGGGTTGGACTCCACCGTCCACACTGGCGCCCCCGTGACATGCCAAAGGAAATCAGTCGTGGTGCCCCGGAAGGTTCCCGTCTCGACCACGGCGTCGAACTTCATCGCCTCCACGATCGTGCGAGTCAACGAGCGGCGGCGGGGCTGGCCGTTCATCGGGCCACCGAATGACTGATGATTCTCGGGGAAGAGCCAGTCGCCGTAGGCGGCCACGGTGGGCGACCACCGCGCGACCACGTCCAATCCCCGGCCCCTCAGACCTCCCAGTTTGGCTCTCACGCTCATCCGACGGCGCTCGTACCCGCTGTCAACCGGGGAGCAGAGGGCACGAAAATCTTCGGGCGGCGCGACCCGCTCGGCCTGTATCTCAGCGGAGCCGGTCAAAGCTGATCATCGTTTCGGCGCCTGCCCGTGAGAGCAGTGGAGAACCGGCGAAGCTCGCCTCGAGGCTGTGCCGCATCGTCCGGGGCAGGCGAGCGCTGCCCGGGATCGAAAGGGCATACTTCCGTGTGTCCCTCACGGTCAGGCTGTAGCGATCCGCGATCGCGATCACGTCTGATCGCGCCAGCACGTTCAGGGTGTAGGCAGGCCGCTGGGGGCGGAGCCGGCGATAGCGATTCAGGGCCCATCCGAGCGGACTGTCGTCGTCTGTGATCTGAAACACGCACACACCACCGGGTCTTGTGAACTGTGCGACACGTTGAATCATCGGTTCTATCGAGGGTAAGTGGGCGAGGACACCGATACATAGCACCGCGTCGTACAGAGTGTCAGGTACATAAGTGAGAATGTCAGCGGAGATAAACTCGACTGGAGCCCCTCGTGGTGTAGCTCCGCGAGCCCGCTCCAGCATAGCGTTCGAAAAGTCGACCAGCGTTAGCTGGTTGTTAGCGGCGAGCAATGGCCGCGAGATCGCGCCGTCACCACAGCCGAGATCGAGGATGCGTCCGCCGCGAACTCCGTCGAGCAGCGAAGCGACGGTTCGTGCACGAACTGGTATGAGCGGGTTCTCGTGGACGTAAACTTCAGACTCAAAGAATGCCCTGACCTCGGCCTTGTCAGGTCCACTGCTCACCGCGGTGAGTGTACACGAGCTGCATGGTTGCCTTGCGCCCGGCCAGCCCACGCTTTCGAGATGGTTGGGCTTGTGTGTCTCGTTGACGCTGCGCAGGTCGGAGGTTACCCACGGTTTACCGCATCCACACCCGGTGGTTAACTGCTGTTTATCCCACCTAGAGCCGAAGGTTAAGCTCCGCTTATGAGACCCGCCGAGGCGGTGGCACCTTGGACGACGGGGGGCCGACCATCCTCGATGAGTCAGGGTGCTGCCCGCGCTGCTGGTCTGGCCGCAGGGCGCTGGCGCGGCGAACCTCGGAGTCGGGGCGTCTCGCCAGGACGTCTAGCCCGGACGTCTTAGCCCGATCGTCTCGCAGGGACGTCTAGCCCGGACGTCTAGTATGGTCACGCGCGGCTCTCGCCGCGACCCGACCGTACGCCCGCGCCGACTACAATGGCGTCGAAGCTGCGTCAGCGGGCAATCACGAATCTTTTGGGGAGTATTCATGCGCACTCTGGTTCTGGGCGGAGACGGCTTCTGCGGATGGCCGACATGCCTCCATCTTTCGGCCTGCGGGCATGAGATCGCGATCGTCGACAACCTGGCGCGCCGCAACGCGGACCTTGAGCTGGAGGCCGAGTCCCTGACGCCGATCCGCCCGCTGGGAACGCGCTTGGACGCCTGGCGGGAGCTCACCGGCCGGGCGATCTCGTTTCATCGTCTCAACGTGGCGGAGGACTACCTGGAGCTCCTCGAGCTCCTGAGAGAGTGGCAGCCGGACGCCATCGTGCATTTCGCCGAACAGCGTGCGGCTCCGTATTCGATGAAGAGCGCTTGGCACAAGCGCTACACGGTCAATAACAACGTCAACGCCACCCACAACCTGCTCGCGGCCGTGGTCGAGGCTCAGCTCGATGCCCATATTGTGCACCTTGGCACGATGGGCGTGTACGGTTACGGAACGGCGGGCGTCAAGATCCCCGAGGGCTACCTGACGGTCAAGATCGACGGCGATGACGGCGCCGAGATCCAGCAGGAGATCCTGTATCCGGTCAATCCGGGCAGCGTCTACCACATGACCAAGACCCAGGACCAGCTCCTGTTCGCCTACTACAACAAGAACGACGGAGTCCTGGTCACGGATCTACACCAGGGCATCGTCTGGGGCACCCAGACCTCCGAGACCAGACTCGACGAGCGGCTGATCAACCGCTTTGACTACGACGGCGACTACGGCACGGTTCTCAACCGCTTCCTGATGCAGGCCGCTATCGGCTATCCGCTCACCGTTCACGGCACGGGTGGCCAGACGCGGGCGTTCATCAACATCCAGGACACGGTGCGATGCATCCAGCTCGCGATCGAGCACCCGCCTGAAGCGGGCGACCGGGTTCGCGTCTTCAATCAGATGACCGAATGCCACCGCGTCGTCGATCTGGCGGAACTCGTCAGCAGCCTGACCGGCGCCAAGATCGAGTTTGTCGAGAACCCACGCAACGAGGCTCCGTCCAACGACCTCTTCGTGGAGAATCGCCAGCTGCTCGAGCTCGGCCTCAAGCCGATCCGCCTGGAGGACGACCTGCTCTCGGAGGTCACGGAGATCGCCCGCACCTATGCGCACCGCTGTGACCGCGAGAAGATCCCCTGCCGGTCGAACTGGATCCAGGCCGAGCAGAAGCTGCTGACGTAGGCGCGCCGGGAGACGCGGGTCGGCGCAGCGCCCTCGGCGGACGCGGGTCAGCGCGTGCCGGCGATCCGGCTGCGCACGGATTCGAGGAACCCGGCTCCCTGAGTCCCTACCAGGGGCGTCTGCGGGGCCGTCTCTCCGTTCTCTGATCGTGCTGCGAGCTCGGGTGCCGACGCGCGGTCCGCCGACGCGGAGCGGTAGTAGGGGCTCTTGGCACGCAGCTCAGCGATGCGGTCAAACGCCTCGAGCCGGCCATCCACGATCACCATGACCCGCTCGCAGATGTCCAGCGTCGACATGCGATGCGCGACGACGAACAGGGTGAGCTTTCCGCGAAGACCGTACAGCGACTCCTGGATGAGCGACTCGGCGTGGGGATCCAGCGCGCTGGTGGGCTCGTCGAGCACGAGAATCTGAGGATTCGCGGCGAGCGCGCGGGCGAGGCAGATGCGTTGCTGCTGACCCCCTGAGATTGCGTCAGCCCGCGGCCCGATGATGGTGTCGAATCCGTCCGACCACTTCACCACGTCGTCGTAGATACCAGCCAGTTGAGTAGCCCGCTCGATCGCGGCGTCATCGATGGGACGGAAGAATCGGATGTTGTCCGCCACGGAAGCGTGCAGGAGCCGTGGCTCCTGGGGAACGTAGGCGATGCGCGCGTGCCAATCATCGCGTGTGAACTGCTCCGCCGACACGCCATTGACCAGATACCGGCCGGAGCCGGGACTTCGCAGTCCGAGCAGGATCTGCACCAGCGTGGACTTCCCCGTGCCCGATGGGCCGACGATGCCAACCGTCTCACCGCCGGCTACCTCGAAGTTGATGTCCGACAGCACTGGGCGCCCCGGCTCGTAAGCGAACGAGACGTCCGCGAAGGTCAGCACGTGCACCTGGTCAAGGTGCCGAGCGCCAGGGGCTGGCGTGCTCGCGGCATAGCGGCTCTGAGCTTGCTGGAGACGCTCGACGTATGGCAGGGATTGGCGCAGGGTCTGAAAGGCACCTTGACCCTGCTGACCGTAGGCTCCGGCCCGTACCAGCAGCAGTACCACGGCGCCGAGGGACGCGACGCCCCCGCTGCCAAAGAAGTACACACCTCCAAGGGCGACCATCACGAGCAGGTAGATGAGACTCTGATAGATCCCCGGAACCAGGCGCGCCAGCACACTCACCTGATAGAACGGCTTCTGTACTTCGGCCTGCAACCTGTCGGCGCGTTCCCGCTGAGCCGCGTCGGCGCCGAATACGTGGGTCTCCTCCGCTAGGCGCACGGCCTCGTTGATCCCGGCGGCGTAATTCAGGGATGCTCTGGAGAGAGCGCGGGACCGGCGGCTTCCCAGCTTGGCCAGCGGACGTAGTCCTGCCGACAGCGCGGCGGCTGCAACCAACACGAGGATCGCTGCCACGACGTTCAGGGCCAGAGCCGTGAACACGAGGACAAGGAACGTGAGCGTGACGACGATCAGCGTCGCCGCTTGCACGGCGCTCTGGGTTCCCTGAGCCACCTGGTTGGTCATCAGCTCCTGCAGGTGTCCTTCGCGGTCGCGGGCCTGCTCGGACCAGGATGCCCGCGTAAACGCGGAGAACACCTCTCGGCGCAGCCGCTGCTGGGTTCTCGCAGCCATCCGCGCCGGCACGACCGAGATGACTCCCTGCAACGCGAGGCGCGCGAAACCAAGCGCGATTCCGACGGCAACGAGGACACCAACCCGCTCGTCCAAACGGATCCCGCCAAAGGCGATATGAACTCGCGACACCCGGTCGACGAGCGCCGAGGCCGTCTGGGCCAGGATCGCCAGAACGGCGGATTCCGTCACCCCCGTAAGGAGCGAGCTGATCGCCAGCACTATCACGGCCCGACGCTGCCCGCCCAGCAGCGTCTTGAGCTGGAACCACATTGAGGATTCCGCTGGCGTGGTTGACGTCGTGGTTGAGGCCATTCGCGGCTATCTAGTTGGAGCTCATCGACGCGGCATGATTTTCCGAGGTACCGGGCGATCCGTGGAGAGGGGCGGCAGGTGCTACCCGATCAAGCGATCGTTGCCCGACGCTGTCGCGACGTGGTCGTGTAGTTCAGAATCATCGATCACCTGGGGTGTTGCGAGGGATCTGCCGAGCAAAGCCGGGGCGGCCGGCCCCCGCGCACCCATGCCCACTTTACCGCTTCTTCGATCCTGCCAGGGCCTGGCATACGTAGGTGGCTGCCACGGCGCCGATGGGCGCCGTTACCACGGCCCAACGGCCGCGACTAGATATCGGGATACTAAGGCCCAGGGGATCGACAGGGTCGAGCGCTCACCCAGTTCAACGCCCATCCAACAACCTGCATCGCCCAGCACCGGAGGACTTGCATGCCTGTTGCCGTTATCACTGGAGCGGGCGGACTCATCGGATCCGAGTCAGCCTCGTATTTCGCCCAGCAGGGGTTTGACGTCATCGGCCTCGACAACGATATGCGCGCCTACTTCTTCGGTCCTGAGGCGTCGACAGCCCCAACCCTGCGCCGCCTTTCGGCCGAGTTGGGCTCGACCTTCCGGCCGCTGGAGCTCGACATCAGAGACGCGGAAGGTGTATCGCGTATCTTCGCCGAGCACGCCGCGGAGATCGAACTCATCGTGCATACGGCCGCGCAGCCTTCCCACGACTGGGCGGCGCGCGAGCCACACGTTGACTTCTCGGTCAACGCCACCGGAACGCTGAACATGCTGCAGGCCGCTCGCACCCACACTCCCGACGCTCCGTTCGTGTTCACATCGACGAACAAGGTCTACGGCGACCGACCCAACGATCTGCCGCTCCACGACTCCGGCCGCCGCCTCGACCTCGACCGCAGTCATCCCTGGTATGGAGGCATCGACATATCGATGTCGATCGACACCATGCACGCATTCGTTGTTCGGGGTGTCCAAAGCCGCCGCCGACCTGCTGGTGCAGGAATACGGGCGTTACTTCGGGATGCCCACGGTCTGCTTCCGCGGGGGCTGCCTGACCGGCCCTCACCACGCCGGCGCGCAGCTTCACGGCTTCCTCGCCTACCTCATGAAGTGCACCGTGACCGGTCAGCCGTACACCATCTTCGGCTACGAAGGCAAGCAGGTCCGCGACAACATTCACGCCCATGATGTGGTCCGGGCCTTTCACTCGTTCGCGCGCGCACCTCGTGCCGCGGCGGTCTACAACCTCGGCGGCGGCCGCGAGTCCAACGTGTCAATGCTCGAAGCGGTCGAGCTGTGCGAGCAGATTGCCGGGCAACCGCTGGAGTACACTCTGTCCGACCAGGCTCGTATCGGGGATCACCGCTGGTGGATCAGCGACCTCGACGCGTTCAAGCGCGATTACCCCGAGTGGTCGCTCACCTGGGGCATCGAGGAGATCCTGCAGGAAATCCACGACCTGAACGTCGACCGGTGGCAGGCGGCAACGGTTTGAATGGGCCGGGAGCGCTTGAACGTCAGAGCTCGCACAGCTCGACGATCTGACGCCAGCGCACGCTCCACGTGTGGGCGCTGCGCACGTGCTCGGCCAGAGCGCGGCGCTCACCGGTGCCCGAGGCCGACCGAGCTGCGTCGAGAACTTCTTCGGCTCGGACTGTGCTACCCGGTTCAAGGTCGATCACGAAGTCCTCAAGCGGGAACAGGCGCGCGAACTCGTCGGTCCGCGGCGCGCTACCGAGGATCACCGCGCCGGACGCAGCCGACTCGAACCACCGAGCAGTGATTGCTGCGCCTTCGCCGGCCCGCAGCGGGTTGGTGCGATCTACCGACCAACTGACATGGACCTGGGCCAGCTGACACAGTCGCCCCACCAGCTCCTGGTTCTCCTGAAAATCGATGGCCTGCGGCGCCAGGTGAGTCTGGTAATGGTAGAAGAGATCGCGCTGCCGGGAGATCGCCAATAGCTGCTGGTGCACGGTGTCCAGCCTGCGCCCCAGCGACAGGACGTCAATCGGGCGCTGTCCGCGGGTGGGATAAAACCACCTCGGGTCAATCGCCTGCGGGAGATAGTGGACTCGGCACGGTAACTGTTGCGCGTAAGCCTCCGCAGTATGTCGAAACGACACGACCAGGTCGTCAACCAGGGGCCACACGCCTCGGTACGCCCGCAATGAAGGCAGGTCGCTCAGCCACGAGTCGAACAGGTAGACAACTACGCGCCGCGACACTCGCCGCAGATCACGGATATAACGCAAGCTCGGGAGCCAGTACGGCGCCATTGCCACCAGGAGGCAGACGTCGTAGCCCGAGCGCGGGGGGCTCACCGCCTTTGGCAGGGTTCCGCGCAGAAGTCCTTGTACCTGCGCGCGCCGCGAGTACAACGGCACGGGGACGAGGTCGGTATCGCTGGCCGCCGCCACGGCGTTCTCGAAATCCACCACCATGCCGTAGCTGACGAGCCGATAGACGTCCCGGCTGGTGGGAATGAGGACTCGAACCCGGTCCAGGCCCTGTTCGTTCACATCCGACACGAGCGTCCGTCGCCCCTCAGTGTCGCCCGCGGGCTCGCAACGCCGGCCGCCAGGCCGCGCTTGTGTTTGCCCACAGCCACGGGCTCAGATTAGCGGCTCCAGGCGCGAGCAGCGCTCCCCTCCCACGCCTGCTCGTCTCGGCGATGCATCATCTTCGATGGCGCTACAGTTGCAACGACCTTCGCTCTCCACCGCCGGGACACCGCATCCTGACATGCCACTGCCCACTTTCTTCGTTATCGGAGCGCCGCGCGCTGGCAGCACCAGCCTGTACGAGTACCTGAACCTCCATCCGGAGATCGGCATGTCCCGGATAAAGGAGCCACACTTCTTCGCTGACAACATTCAACCGCCGGCAACACGCGTCGCGGATCGCACTGAGTATGAAGCCCTGTTCACGTCGGATGCCGAGGTGCGCGGCGAGGCATCGCCCAGCTACACGTGTTATGCCCAGCACTCCGGCGCACCGGAGCGCATCAGCGCGCTGCTGCCCGACGCCAAGTTCATCTATCTGGTCCGTGATCCCATCGACCGCACGATGTCCCATTATCTGCACCGTGTGGCTGTGGAGAACGAGCGACGCCCGTTCCCCGACGCGCTCGGTGACATCGACGATCCTGCGAATCCATACACCTGTCCCAGTCGGTACGCGACTCAGCTCAAGCGTTACCTCCGCCACTTTCCGCTAGAGCGAATCCTGGTAATTGATCAGAGCGATCTGCTCGCTGAGCGCTCACGGGTGCTTCGCGACGTCTTCGCCTTCCTGGGTGTCGACGACACGTTTGCATCGGAAGGCTTCGACGAGAAGCGCGGTGCGACCGAAGACCGTCGCAAGTACTCCCGTGGCTATCCGCGACTTGCCCAGCGCGCTGCCGCCTCCCCGTTGAGACTTCTTCCGCGCCGAACGCGCCGAGGTATGCAGGCGACGCTAGAGCGTCTCATCTTTCCGCCGCTCGAAAGGCCCACGATTCCGACCGATCTCCGAAGAAGGCTTGAGACGTTATACATCCCTGAGGTCAGCGAGCTCCGTACGATGACGTCAGGCGCTTACGCTTTGTGGTCGCTTTGACAGCACATGGCCACGGCAACATCGACGTCGCAACGTGGCGGCGGACCCCAGCGTCGCTACTCGGTGTGTGGCCACCGAGACACCGCTCTAGATGAAGCAGACACTCGACTTCATTGTCATAGGGGCACAGAAGTCCGGGACGACTACCCTGTTTGAATATCTGCGTCGGCATCCGGAGCTGTGCCTACCTACAGCCAAGGAGGCTCCGTACTTCAGTAACGACGCCAGGTACAGCCGAGGCTGGACCGAGTATCTCCGTAAGGCCTTTGCCTTCGCCGATCCAGGCTGTCGTTGGGGCACCGTCACTCCTCAGTACATGTACGGGGGAACCTATGGGGCCCCGCCTCGCACCGACGGCTCGCCGGCGGCGAGCGACGTGCTCACAGTTCCTTCGCGCATTCGCGATCGGCTGCCGGACGTTCGCCTGATCGCGGTTCTCCGCGATCCGGTGCAGCGAGCCCGCTCTCACCATGCGATGGCCAGCCTCAACGGTTGGGACACGCGATCCTTCGATCAAGCCGTGCATGAGCTTCTCAGCCCCGATGCCCTCGTCAGCGCCCGCCGCGTGCCAGCGGAAACCACCGGTTATCTCGTGTGGGGTGAGTACGGTCGCATTCTGGCGGGATACCTTGAGGTCTTCTCACGACAACAGTTGATGCTGCTGTTCACCGCTGAGTTTCAGACCGATCCTCGCTCGGTCCTGCGGCGAGTGTTCGAGTTCTTGGATGTTGACGTCGCATTCGTCCCAGACAACATCGGAATCAACTACCGGGAGGGTGCGGCGGCCCGACGGCTACAGTGGCTCGATCTCAACCCGCTCCAGGCGACCGTAGCCTCAAACGACGTTGCCCGCAGACTCTGGCACGCCCTACCCGAGCCGATGCGTCGCCGGGTGGATGCTCGCTTTGATCGCACTAACTATCTTGTCCGGCTTTGGAACCGGCGCGGCAATACGCATAGCGCCGAGCGCGCGTCCGAGACGGAAGATCTCCTCCGGAGACACTACGCAGCCGACGCACTCCTGCTCGCTGAGCTGTTCGGCGTCGCGGTCCCGTGGGCGCCCCCAGGCGACCGTAACATCGGCGCGGACGCAGTCCCCGACCAGAATTAGGCGCGCGTGCGGCGCGCGAGAGCGCGGCGAATTGAAGTCTCGATATCGGTTCGAATCGCGAACCGGCGAAGCGGATGAGCCAGATCCCGTTCGTTGAACGTCATGTTCCGTATCCCATATCGCTTCAGCAGCCTTCTGAAATCTCGATCCATCTTGGGGTCGAGCTTTGAGAGGTCGTCCCACATTCCGTAGTAACCGTCGATGCGCTCATGCCGGCCTGAGGTGATGAGATCCTGGATCGCGTACTTCTCCGCCCCTTCGATGTTCATGCGCAATATGACCGCGTCGGGCGGCGGCGAAATCGAGTCGAGGACCGCGGAAAGCCGGACCGCCGGGACCTGCTCGGTGGTGCCGCCCCTGGCGGCGAACAAGGACGCCCCTCGCCCGTCGGCGTGCCCGAGGTGAAGCTCCGCCGTCGGCCCGACGTGCTCCGGTCCGACGACCGCGGCGCGTCTGAGATCGACCCCCGGGATCCCGGCGAGATTGCTCGACGCTTGTTCAAACTGCTCCTGTCCAGCCTCGAAACCGATCATCCTCACGTTGTAGCGATCGGAGAACCATCTGTGCATGCATGCGATCTCGCTGCCCTCCTTGTGCGCCCCGCAGTCAATGTGGAGCACGACTGAATCGGGGCCTGGTCGCGCCAGGGTCCCCGAGGCGATCGCGGCGATCCGGCGCAGCGCCACGGCGGAGACGAGCAGCAGCGAGTCGGCCAGGACGAGCAACTTCGTGGCGCGTTGGGCGATGGCCGGCCGGCCGGAAAGTCGTGTGATCACGCTGACGAGCTTCCAGTTCCAGAGCTTCTGGTGCGGATGCCACAAGAGCCAGGCCAGTGGCTGCCGCGGCGGCCGGTCAGGGGATGACACTTCCAGGCCCTCCTTACGACGCTCTGGACGTATCGCTGATCAACCGGCAGGCGGCCGGACACGAGGCGTGGTCCGAGCTCACTCCGGCCCGCGCGATCTGCCTGACCGCGGCGTCGACGGACCTCAGCTGCGCCGCCTTGCGCTGCAATCGCTTGAGGCGGGTGACGCCACCAACCTCCTCGGCGAGCCGTCCCCCGATGCGATGCGATGCTCGTATCGCCTGCCATGACAGCTTCGCGCGCGTAGTGCCGTAGCGCATCGCCACGAATTCGAGCCACCCGAGCAAGCACCACGCCATCGCATCGACGCGCTGGTCACCCTCCGCCGCGACCGATTGCCCGCCGCCATGCACGCCCGTGACCGCGCCGGTGCCACGGATCGGCAGTCCGGCGTCGCGGTAGCGGATCCCCAGATCCTGGTCCTCGTAGTAGAGAAAGAAGCGCTCGTCGAACCCGCCGAGCGCGAGAAACTCACTGCGCCGGACCACCATCAGCGCGCCAGAGGCCCAGGCGACCCCCTGGGTCTCGGCGATATGCGAGGGCCGACGCAGCCCGCGTGGCCGAAACGGCCCCAGGGCGATGGTGCGCAGTTCGCCCAGCCACGTGCTGCGAGCGAAGGTCTGCGGATGCGCCCTGGGCTCGTCAGCGCGGCGAAGGCCCGGAGCAAGGAGACCGAAGGTGGGCTGCGCGATGGTGGCCGCGAGCGAATCGAGGTCGGCGTGCTCGAGCCGCACGTCCGGGTTCATGACGATCACATGCTCGTTCGTCGCAGCCCGGACGCCGCTGTTGCAAGCTGACCCATACCCCGCGTTGCGTTGTTTGGATATCACCCGTACGCGGGCGTCGGTGGACCAGACGGCGGGTACCGTGTCGTCGGCGGAAAGGTTGTCGACCACGATGACCTCGCAGGCGCCGAGGACGGTCCGAAGCGCCTTGATGCAACCGCGGATGCAGTGCCCCGAGTTGTAGGTGACGACGACGACGCTGAGCTGGGTCGCAACGGGGCGCGCCTCGACGGGTGGGTGCGAGGCACCGTTGGTCGTCGCCGGCGCGGTGGTCGGGCTCGGCTCGAAGGCCGGCATGGTCTGTGGAGACCGTTCTGGGGCACGCGCGACGAGCCGAGTCGGCTGAGACCGTCTCGGTGCGCGCGACGGCTCGAACGTCCGCGCCCGTGCGGCCACCCGGGTGGGCTGACCGGCCCGCGGCCGCCGTCGGCCGTGATACCCGTCCACGGCTGCCGACACCGGCGCCGCTGTGTTCGGGCCCTCCAGCGCCGGGGTCGGCGGCAAGTCTCTGATCGCCCATCCGAGCACCGCTAGCGCCAGCGCTGATAACACGACTCCGGGCACACTGAACAGAACGACGAGGGTTACCGAGCTAGCTACCGTCCACGCGACCCAGCCGACGCCAGCGTAAAGAATCCATGGGGGCATCGACTGCACGGCGGCTCCGACGCTCCGGCTGAGTCTGAGCAACTCGCGGACGGCATAGGCGAGCGGCGCATAGATGAGTAGAAGCCCCACCACGCCCATCGTCATCAGGCCATTGAAGACACCCGTGTCCGCGTTCCGAATCGTGCCGCTGGGAAGGATTGCGACGTAATGAGCCCCCGGGTGCAGGAATCCGAGTCCGACTGGCCATGACGTCCCCAGCACCTGGAGCATCACTGAGTCGATATTCTCTCGATATCCCACCGTTCCGGTGGATTTGGTGAAATCGTTCAGCCCCTTCGACACGCGCGCCACGATCGGATTGCCGGTCAGGCTGCCGCTCTGTCCGGTGATCGCGGTGAACAGCATGACGGCGGCGACCACGACGAGCAACCCCACGACGACACGGACCACCACATCGGTCACGGAGCCATGTCGCAACATGTAGACGATCGCGCAAGCCGCAAGCGCCACGCCCAGCCCGAAGTAGTTGGCGCGGGTCAACCCGAGCAGCGCGCCAGCGGCGAACACAGCAACGAGACCGCCCACGATCCGTCGTTGTCCGGGCGACCCCCTCGACCACAGCAGCGCCGTCGCGAAGATAAGGCAGCTATCGACGACGTAGTTCATGGGCGAATAAAGGCGAGCCTGCCCAAAGACCGCCGCAACATGCGTGGGATGAATAATTACCGAAGGCGCGACTCCCACAAGGCCGGCGAACGTCTGCGCGATCGCGTAGACGGCCACCCCCCCGAGGAGTATCACTGCTCCGATTCGCAGAGATTCCGTCGGGAAACGCGCGCGAAGCGCGAGAGGAACCAGAATCGAGAAGTACAAGAAATCGCGGCCGTCGAGGAATGCGAAACGAAACGGCTCGCCGTCGATGAGCACTGTCCGCGCGAGCGTGATGGCCCACCACCCAACAAAGCACCAGCTCCACACTCGGAGCGCTCGGCCGTATGGCGCGGCTTGTGCCACCTCGCTGCGATCCCGATAGGCAAAGAGGAGCACGGCTAGGGCGATCACAGCGAAGTCCTGAATCCGGAGGCCTCCCGGCAGTCGACCTCCCAGGTTCACGACCGGGATCCCGTTCATGACCCCGAGCACCAGAATCGCGGCGAGCGGAGCCGACGCGCGAGCGGTGAACGCGAGAGCTAGAACAGGAACGCCTATGAGAACGGCGGCCACACCCTTGATCTGGTCGTGGGCAATGAGCCAGCCCACGACCACTGCCAGCACCGCAAGCCCAACGACCAGCAAGATGGATCTGACCGATGCCGCCGGATCCCGCGCGCGTAGATCCCCTGGACTAAAGCGGGACGGGGCTACGACGCTTCCGCGGTAGCGCCCTCGACGGAGATCGGTGGATGTCATGCAGCTGAAACCCCAGTTCCGGCGTTCATCACCATGACGAACCCGGGACGGCGAATCGAACGGAGGAAGCTGGGCGAGTTGAAAACTTCGACGGCCGGTGCCTACGTGCCGGTGAGCGCATCGTCAGGCTCCGGGGTCGGCTCTCCCGCGGTGTACGCATAGCCATAGCCATAGCCATACGCGCCGTTGCGCTTGCCCTTGATGCCGTTGGCAACCACGCCGAGCAGGGGAGCGTTCACGCCTTCCAGGCGCTTGCGCAGAATCGCCGCAGCGTCACGGGTGTTCTTGCCGAGCTGGCTGACGAGGACCACACCGTCGACCTTCCCCAACAGCGACATCGCATCGGAGACAACGCCGATCGGCGGCGTGTCTATCACCACGAGCTCATAGTGCTCGGATGCCCATGAGAGGAATTCGGCCATCGCGTTGCTCTCGACGAGCTCGGCCGGATTGGGGGGCGGGTGGCCAGCCACGAGCACGTCGAGCGCGATCTCGCTCGTCGCGCCGTTGACGCGGGTCGCAATCGGCAGTGACCGGATCGCATCGTGGGCGGCCACGCTGCCGCTCAACAGCTCGGAGAGCCCGGGGCCAGCCGAGATTCCGTAGTGCTTGGCCAGGCCGGGGCGCCGGAGGTCAGCCTCGACCAGAAGGGTCTTGGTTCCGGTCTCCTGGGCTGCCTCGGCCAGGTTGCGAGCGATCGTGCTCTTGCCGTCCCCCGGTGCGGCGGACGCGACCACCAGCGCCCGCAGATCGCGATCGACGTTGAAATAACGCAGATATGCCCGCAGCAACCTGAACACCTCGGCGTTCCCATCGTGCTCGGGCGCCACCGCCGCCGGCGGGAGCGTGTAGGACCGTGCGCGCGGAACAGCGGCCAGCAGTGGGAGCCGATATGCCTGCTCCAGGTCCTCCACGCTCTTCATGCGGCGATCGAGACGCTCGACCACGAACGCCACCGCGAGACCGAGAAGGAGCCCCAGCAGCAGACCCAGCAGGGTGCTGCGCAGCACCTTCGGTGAGGAGGGGGCGATCGGCTTCTTCGCAAACGTGACGAACTGTGCGCCCCCGTTCTGGAGTCTTGCCGAGAATTCGCAATGATTCCGCCCGGTCCACTAGGCCCTGACCGTTCAGACCCGCCAGCTGCTGGCGTGAGAGGGCGTGGATCTGCTTCTCAACCAGCGTCAGCGCCTGCGCGACTGCGTTCTGCTGCTGTCTCGTCTGCGCGGCGATGAACTGGCCGGCGTAAGTGTTGGCGATCGCTTCCGCCGTTGCCGGCTTCGGCGTGGTGGCCGAGACGTCCGCCACGTTGGTGGTTCCCTGCTGGCCGACGCTGATCGCCTTCGAGATCTGGCCGGCGGTAAGGCCGTGACCGACCATCTTCGCGGTCGCATCAGCCACTCCGGCCTGGTGCGCGAGCAGCTGCACATTGGTTGCCATGACGGACGGCAACGGAACTGCCTGGCCGCCGCCTGACTGCAGACCCGATGCCTGCTGGGTGAGCGGCGAGGTTTGGAACAGCACCGAGGCCGTCGCGGTGTACTTCTTCTGCTGGCTCTTGGAGAACCCGAAGCTCGCGACCGTCACCAGCAGAGTCAGCCCGGCGATGATCCACCAGCGACGCCGCAGGACTGCCAGCACCCGCTCCAGATCAAGATGATGGTCGGTCTCAGTTTTCATGTGAAACAGCAAGCCTCCGGTCGAATCCGCACCCAGGTTCTTCGGTCATGGTAGCTAGAGGCTCTGGGCAGCGCGATCCCTAGAGGCTTTGCGCAACCTGACCGCAACATCAACCGGCGCCTGGCCACTCCCAGACCGGGACGGTCAGCGAACAGCCTCATCAGTTCGCGCCGCGCCCGCCGAGGACGACCGGCAGGGTCCGCAGCATCAACCGTACATCCTCCCACAAAGACCAGTTCATCACATACAGGTAGTCGAGCTTCACCATTTCCTCGAACGGAATCCGGGTACGGCCGAGTACCTGCCAGTAGCCCGTGATCCCCGGCGTCAGGTCGAGGCGTCCGCGCGCCCAGCCGAGCACGCGCTCGTCCTCGGCGGGAATCAGGGGACGGGGGCCGACCATGCTCATCTCCCCCCGCACCACGTTCCACAGCTGCGGCAACTCGTCCAGGCTCAGCCGCCGCATGCGACGGCCGAGGCGCGTAACCCGAGGGTCGCGTTCGAGCTTGAGCCAGTTCGGATCGCTGCTGCTCGCCAACAGGGCTTCCCGGAGTTGCTCGGCATCGGCGACCATCGTGCGGAACTTGTAAAGGCGGAAGCGCCGTCCGCCCTTCCGACCCGCTCCTGAGCGAAGAACACGGGGCCTCGAGAATCGAGCTTGACCGCCAGCGCGAGTAGCAACAGCAGTGGCGAGGCGAGGGTCAACAACGCCCCCGCGAGGACAAGATCCATGGCCCGCTTGACGCTGCGAGAGGAACGAGGCAACCAGGGCGGGTTGAGCCCGAGAACGGTTACGCCTTCGACGTCGTCGACCTCGACCGCCGGGCCGAGCACGTCGGAGAGCTTGGGCAGAACCGAGACCTTGAGCGCCAATCGCTGACAGTGTCGGAGCAGTTCCTCGAGCTCCCACTCATCGATGTCACGGGGAGAGAACACCACGCGCGAGACATCGTGGCGAGCAGCGACCGATTCGATCTGATCCAGCGTGCCGAGGACCGGAGTGACCGGGTGCTCGCTGCGGTCGGCATTCTCATTTTCGGGAATCAGAACGCCGATCACCTTCAGCCGATACTCCGGATGGGCTGCGAGCTTTGCGATGAACGTCTGCGCCAGCGCGCCCCCGCCGACGAGCAACGCACGCTCGTGGCCGATCAGGCTGCCCGCGACGCTTCGCACAATCGAGCGTATCGCCGTTACCAGCACCAGGACCAGCACACCAAAGCTCATTATCTCGCTGTAACCGAGGCGCCCCATCGGGAGTCCGGCGCGAATACAGCCAGAACAGCAGCCCTCCGATCACCGTCGCGTGGAACAACCACGGCAGGTCATCCACTGTCGAGTAACTGATCCGCTTCACGTCCCGGTCATAAAGGCCGTAGAGCTTGAACAGCATCAGCATCAGCGGAAGCGCCACCAAGCCCAGGAAGAACTCGTGGTGTCCCCGGCCGGCCGGAGCCAGCGTGATCGCCGCGACGTAGGCCAGCAGCACCCCCACGGCATCACCGGCTAGCAACAGGCGACGCAGCGAGGAATCGTGAGATCCCCGGAGGGTCCGGGGGACCTCGATACGAGCGTCTGGCGCTGGAGCGGCCTGGGTACTCGTGGTCTCGCTGCTCGCCACGCCACTCATACGGAATCGCTCACGAGCTTGTCGTCTCGGAGCGAAACCTGGTCGCCGCCACCCTGCATCGACGCCTCGGCCGCCTCGGCGAGCCGCACCACGTCAAGCGCGAGCCGTAAGCGTCCGGGCGCGGCTCTGCCGCTTTGCATCCCGCGTATGAAGTCGCCGAGCTGCATCGCCAGAGGCTCCTCATTGGAGAGGTTGGGCGAGCGAATGTCTCCGCTGCGATAGGACAGTTGGTACTCGCCGAACGTCTCGGGATCCTTGTAGTCGACGCCGCGGTCGTAGATCTTCACCGCTTCCGGTCCACCGTCCTCGTAGACGACCATCTTCCGGGACCCCACCACGACGGTGCGGCGCAGCTTGCTCGGCGCCAGCCAGCTCAGCTCAACGTTGGCGATCAACCCCGAGTCGAACTGCATCGTCACGAAAGCGACGTCCGCGATACCCGGCACGATCGAATCGCGGCCAGTGGCTCGGATCGAACTCGGAGCGGTCCCCAGCCAGTAGAGCAGGATCGAGAAGTCGTGCGGTCCCAGGTCCCAGATCACGCTCACATCACGCTGATGCAGGCCGAGATTCACGCGGCTCGATGAGACGAAATACAGCGAGCCCAACTCACCGGACTGGATCAGTTCCCCGACCGCTCGCACCGGCGGGCTGTAGAGGAAGGTGTGGCCGCACATCAGCAGCAGCTCTCGTTCACGAGAGAAGTCGATCAGCTCCGCCGCCTGGTCGCTGGTATGGGCGAGCGGTTTCTCGACGAAGCAGTGCTTGCCGGCCTGCAGACATCGGTAGGCGAGCTCGTGGTGCGAGAACACCGGCGTGGCCAGCAGGATTCCGTCGAGCTCGGGGTCGTCGAGCAGATCATCGAGATCACGCGAGATCCGGACGCCCGGGTACCGGCGCGCAAAGCGCTCCAAGCGCGCGCCATCGGTGTCGCAGATCCAGCGCACATCGACGTCGGTGCGGTCGAACAGCACCCGCAGGATGTTTGGCCCCCAATAACCGAGCCCGACCACCCCGACCGCTGGTGTGAAGTCGAATCTCTCGACAGGTTGCCCCACATGCCCGCCCAGGGCCATACGATCTCGCTTCCGTTTGGGCCCCCGGACGCCCGGGATCCCCGCCCGCTAAACAAAGCCTAACAGCGGTATTAATACCAGACCGGGCGCTTACGGCGCAGCCCGGGCGGCGTCGGCGCACCCGCACCAGGCGCTCACCGCGGACACCACCTGCTCGAGCTCTGTCTCGGTCATGTCGGGAAACAGCGGCAGCGAGAGCTCCCGCGCCGCCCAGTCTCTTGCGTTCTCGGCGCCCCCCGGAACCGCGACGCCCTCCAGCGCCGGCTGGTCGGGGAGCGCGACCGGATAGTGGACGCCGCTGGCGATGCCACGGCCGGCCAGCTGAGCGCCGAGATCCTCGCGATCGAAGACCCGGACCGGGAACAGGTGGTACGTGCAGGGGGTCTCCGGCGTCTCCGCGAGCAGCTCGATCGATTCCGGCAGGCGCTCGGCGTACATGTCGGCGAGAGCCCGTCGTGCCGCGGTCCAGGTGTGCAGATGCGGAAGCTTGACCATCAACAACGCCGCCTGAAGCCCGTCGAGACGCTCGTTGAAGCCAGCCAGGATATGTCCGGCGGCGTCGGCGCGGCCGAGATCGCGCAGACACCGCGCGGTGGCGGCCAGCTCCTCGTCGTCGGTGCAGATCGCGCCGCCGTCACCCAGGGCACCGAGGTTCTTGCTCGGGTAGAAGCTGAAGGCCGCAGCCGTGCCAAGACTGCCGACGGGCTCATCGAGGTAGGCCGCCCCGTGCGCCTGGGCGGCGTCCTCGAGCAGCGCCAGCCCGTTGGACTGGGCGATCTCCCGCAGCGACCCCATCGCGCAACTCTGTCCGTACAGGTGCACCGCCAGGATGGCTACCGTGCGCGGCCCGATCGCAGCCTCCACCGCGGCCGGGTCAAGCAGCCCCGTGCGGCGCTCGCACATCGACGCAGACCGGTCGGCCGCCGGCGTGCATGACCGCCAGCGCGCTGGCGATGAAGGTGTGAGCCGGAACGATCACCTCGTCGCCGGGTTCGATTCCGGCTGCCTGGATCATGATCGTCAGCGCCGCGGTCCCTGAGGCCAGACCGACGCAGTACCGGGTGCCGCACAGGTCTGCGAATGCCCGCTCGAAGCGTTCGACTTCGGTGCCGAGGATGAACGAGCTGCTGCCCAGTACGCGGTCGAAGGCCGCGCGCAGCTCACCCTGCAGAGGAGCGTGCAGACGGGCCAAATCGGTGATCGGAACGGTGGTCATGGTCTCGGGGACAGGCGACCTGCGCCTGCCTGAGCCGCTAGGCTACCTAGCTCGCCCGCAGGCCGGGTGGCGGCTACCACGACATGAACCGCGCTCAATCGGATTTCGCGCGCGTGTACAGCGAGCACGTGTGGCCCATATACGGCTTTCTGGCCTACCGCGTTGCGGACCGTTACGTCGCGGAGGATCTCACCCAGGCGACGTTTGAGCGGGCGCTCCGGGCCTGGAGCCAATTCGACCCCCGTCGCGGGTCGGAGCGCACCTGGCTGCTCACGATCGCCCGCAATCAGCTGATCGACCATCACCGTCGCGACCGTCACCGGCGCACCGAGACGATCAGCGAACAACACGAGCCGACCGCGCCCGGGCCCGAAGAGCGCCTCGGCTCCGGCCCGGAGCTGCTCGATGCACTGGGCAGGCTGAGCGAGCGGGAGCGCGAAGTGCTCGCGCTGCGCTACGGCGCAGACCTCACCGGCCCGGAAATTGCCGATCTGTTGTCCCTCACCCTCGCTAACGTGCAGCAGATCGTTTCCCGGTCGCTGCGCAAGCTTCGAGAGCTGCTCGAACGACCGGCGGGATCGGTCTCAGAGGGCTCCGGTGGCGCCAAGGGCGGAGAGCAGGATCAGCGCTAGCCCGCCGCTGACGCACCCGCTGACGATCGGCACGAGCCATCGGGGCCGAGGACCGTAGCCAGGGTCACGCTCCGCCAGCCGGCGGGCGAGGATTCCGCGGAATCCAGCCGTCGGCACGGGGCGGTCGCGGCCCAGGCGCTCGCCGAGCTCGCGATCGGCGGAGTCAAGCTCAGGATCGATGTGAGGCTCGAGATTCATCTTCGGATCGGCCGCCGGATCACCCGGAATACCGACGAGCGAGGATTGAGCGAGCGCGCCTTGAGATAGGCTGTCAGGGAAGCAGGCGGATGACCCACCTCGGCCTCGAGGCGAGAGACGATCAGCCAAGAGCTCCAGTTGTCGGGCTCATCGCGCACGGCCTGTCGCGCAGCCAGCAGAGCTTGGGGGAGCTTGCCCTGCGCCTCAAGCACGAGCGCGATCTGAACCTGAGGCGAGGCTGCGCCCGGTTCGATCCGAGCCGCCGCTGCGCGCGTCGCTGAGCGCTAACTGCAGGTTGCCGCTGCCGGCCTCGGCTTGGCTACGACGCACGGCGTTCGTGGTCGCCAAGGGCACTCCGATCGCGACCACACTCGCAAGGGCCAACACGATCATGGCTGCTCGTACCACAAGTGTTTGCCGGCCGGAAGGTCGAGACCGGTTCGATCCCGCGTCCGCAGCCCGGGAACCACGCGACGACACCACCATGCTCGCGGCGACCAGGATGAACGCGATCGGTAGGACCGGCACCTGCCAGATCCAATCGGAGCCCGCTGACACGGCGAAGGCAACCAGCGCAGCCGTGGCCCCGGCGGCCCGCACCCGGGCTTGTTCACGGCTCGCCAGCACGAGTCTCACCGCGGCGACGAGCGCCAGCGCGAAGAAACCGATCAGCAGAAGAAGCCCCGCCACCCCGGTCTCGGCGAGCGTTTCAAAGTAGAGCGAATGGGCGTTCTCGACGTAGCTGCCGTAAGGCGCCCGCTGCAGCCACAGAAACTGGTAGGTCCCGGGACCATTTCCGGTCAACACGTGACCCGAGGTCGAGTTAACCGCCGCCTTCCAGTAATCGTAACGGCCGTTACCGCTTAGCTTTCCGAACCGCTGGAGCGTATCCTGGCGCAGCCCTACGGCCGTTGGACGCTTGAAGTCATTCCATGCGTTTGAGAGGCGCGTCGGAGCGCCCGCCGCCAGAGCCACGAGAACCAGCGCGACGGCACCTAGGGCGAGGACGCTTTGTGCCTGAGGACGAGAGATCGTCAACGCCGACGGCCGTCGCCCATGTCGAGTCGCGAGTCCGATTCCGACTTGAGCCAGCGCAACGCCGGCGCAGGCCAAGACGATCGGCACGATCAGCGTCGTGCCCTCGTGGCGTGCGGTCGCGTCGATCAGACCGCTCTCGATCGCGCCGCGATGCACGCTGCCCACAATCATTGCCACGCTTCCAGCCCCGCACACTGCCGCCGTCAGGAACTTCGGCAGCCGATCCGGCGTCAGCGCAAAGTAAACGATGAGCGCGGCAGCGAACGCGAGCAGACCGCCGCGAGAGAACGTCAAGTAACCACACAGCACGACGATCGGGATGGCGGCAGCAGCAGCAGCTTGGGCGGCGATCGTATGAGCGGACGCCGTCAGCGAGAGCAGCAGCGGCAGCCCGAACGCGAGCAGCGCCGCCAAGGCGTTCCAGTAGTTAAGTGGCCAACTGAGCCTGGACTGGGCGCCGGGGAGGTAGCTGGCGGTCTGGTCGGCGCCAGGGAACAGGTCTGGATGCAGTCGTGAGGCCAGCGCGACAACAGCGACAAGCGCGATCGCCGAGGCCACGGCGCCGATGGTGTGGCGCAGGGCCTGCGCGCGATCTCGGTGAACGGCGATCCCGAGCACGAGCACGCCCAGATAGCCCGCGTCCAGCGACAGTGCCTGCAGGCTTCGCTCCGAGCTCAGCGACCAGGTGGAGGCGAGCGCAGTCCACGCCACGAAACCCCCGAACAGCCCGATTGCGGCCCAGCCCCAGCGGCCCAGCCGGGCTGCCGGCAGCATTCCGCAGGCGGCACCGCCGAGCACGACCCACCAGACGACAATCGCCACCTGGCTGTGCACGACGACGTCGTAGCCGCCGCCGTCGAGCGCGAGATAGGTGACGAGCCCGCCGGCCAGCAGCCAGATCCGTACCGCCGCAAAGTCGATCCGCCGTAACAGGGGCGGATAAGACGAAAAACGTGCTGCTACGGACTCCATGCCACCCGGCCTGATGGTTGTGCCTCAGCGTGCAGCTAGGTCTGACCGCGGCGACGCAGGACCGCCATCGCGACTGAACCGAGCAGCACCACCGCGAGAAGGATGGGAAGCAGCGCGCCGAGTCCGCCATTGCTCCCCGAGCCGGTGAGCGTCGAGGCGAGCGAGCCCAACGCCGAGCCGCCCCCCGAAGCACTGCCGGAGCTACGGTCTGGTCCGGCTGCCGTCGACGGAGCGTTCGCGCCGTGAGCAGGAGGCAACGATGGCGCGGTGTTGCGAGCCAGCGCAGCGGCCGCCTTCCCGTTGGCCCCCCGCGAGTTCAGCGCCCTCTGGGTCGACCGAGATAGCGGGCTCCGGCCACCGGCATTGCCGGTCGTGTTCGCGCCGGCGTTGGCTCCGCCACCGCCTGTCCCGCCGTTCACGCCGCCACTCCCACCACCGACTCCGCCGGCGTGGATCGAAGTCGTCGGACGGCTGCCGTGATCGGTCGGAACGCTCTCGATGTACTGATTCAGGGCCGAGTTTCCCGGCGGGGTCACCGAATGCACCTTGGCCTGCACCGGCGCACAGACTCCCAGCGCGCAAGCTCCGAAGATCACGACAAATCGTCTCATCAAGCGCTAGATACGCTCGAGGCCGCCGCAAGCTGACATTGCTCCCAACGTCTTCCGGCGACGATCCGCGATGTTGAGCTGGGTGAACGTCCCCTAACGCTGCAGTATTCCATCCTCGGAAGGCCCCGATTCCCCGCCATGACGACTTATCTGAAGCCCGTCACGGTGGGCGGAACTGTTGCGGTCGACTCAGTTTTGAAGCCGAGCCGCTGCAGCCAGGACTCGCAATCGGCCAGGCTTACGTGGACTTCAATCTTTATGCAACGAACCCTGGGCGCCCATGACTCCCCGTCCTGGAGCAGGTCCGCCTCGGCTCCTTCGATGTCCATCTTCACGTAGTCGACGAACCCGGACGGAACCAGCTTGTCGATCAGCGTGCACATGGAGTAGGCCGGGACCGTATCGATGACTTTGGCCGAAGATCCTCCCTCGGTGGTTGGCATCACGTGGTAGGCCCATTCACCGCCGCGGCCAGCGCGGTACGCGACTTCCCCGTCGCTGGACCAGACAGCTCCGTGGACGATCGAAACGCGATCCGACCACTGCTTCACGTTTCGCGCAGCCACCGCGCAGTTGTTCGCGTCGAGCTCAACGCCGATGACCTTCGCCTCTGGGTGCTGGTGGGCCAAGTCCGCTGTCGTTACGCCAATGTTCGATCCGAGATCGAGGATCGTCCGCACGGGCTGGAGACCCGCGGGCGGACGCTGGAACTTGTTGAATAGGGCCATGTGAACGACGTTCCAATCCGTAGTCCCTGGCCTGACGTAGATCGGCCCACCCCCCCATCTCCGAACTTCCAACGCGACGAGCTCGTCGCCCCGCTTTCGCCGTGCTCCGAACTTCTGGAGCATCAACAATCGCAACCAGCTGCGAAGATCGAATACCGACAGCCCGCAGAAAAGGGTACGCGCAAACGGTCTTTTGAGCCGATCTAATGCAGCGGCAGCAAAACGTCCGCCGTTTCGACCCGCGGACCGTATCACGGAGGGTGACGGGCGACCCACTAGAAGTACCAAGGGTTCGCGAATCGCTGGATGGCGATGGCAGTTGTATATGCGAGGCCAGTTGGCGAGTTCATTCTTTGCCCCTTTCACGATGGCTGGCGCTGCCCAAGTAGATCGTTCCGACCGATCGCCTGTCAAGGCCGTCGAAAGCACACGCAGCTCTGCGAGCCGGAAGGTACCTGCTCCGGACAGCCCGGGCGTTCCGGTGAGAACCAAGCTCGCGCGTTTTTGGACGATGGCGAGCAGCACCACCAGGACGACGAGGGGAAAGCAGCGAGCCGAGCCCACCGTTGCTGCCCGAGTCGCTGAGCGCCAAGGCGAGCGAGCCCTAGGGGCCGAGCCGCCACCCGACGCGCCGTTGGAGCTACGGTGTCGCGCGCTGGGATAAAGGCTGTCACGCCGCGGTGCCGGCAGGCTGACATCGTCAGATATTTCTCCCTGCGATCATGACGCCATCGCTCACGTAAACCTCTACAGCGCACACATGGAGTACGACGGCTCCGATCCGCCGGGCTATCGATCCGGGGTAGCCCAAGTAGGCCGCGCTGCCGGGGGAAAGGCTCAGACGGTGAAAGTCTATGAGGTGCCGCCGGGGCAGAGCATCTGTCCCTATCACTACGAGTTCGAGGAAGAATGGCTGTTGGTCCTCGACGGAGCGCCGATGGTCCGCTCACCGGAGGGCGACGAACCGTTGACGCGCGGATCACTGATCTGCTTCGCGCCCGGGCCATCGGGAGCCCACAAGGTGACCAACCTCGGCGAAGCGACGGCGGTCGTTTTGATGTGGTCCAGTTCACGGGAGCCGGCCGTCGCCGTCTACCCCGACAGCGACAAAATCGGGGTCTGGCCTGGGGGTGGGGGCGACGATCTCATGCTCAGACGAGCCGACGGAGGCGTCGACTACTGGGATGGAGAGCGCTGAGCTCTCGCCTTTGTCGCCCGATCAAACGCCACACTCGTGGCCCCGGAGCTGGGACCTAGATCGTCGAAACCGCCCTCGTATACTCATCCGCGGCGGGGCCCGACGCCTCGCTTCCAGGGGCTCCGAGCAAGGGCGGACAAGCGGATGGCTGAAATGACTTCCGACGATGAGGCGACGACTTCACGGGTGGGCACCTCGATGCCACCACCGATGGCTGCTGGGGATGCCGCAGGTCGAGTTGGCGACGACGCGGAAGCCTTGCGGTGCTATCTCGAGGCTGCGGCCGCGTTCGAGATGGTTCCCGCTGACCTGTGCGTCAAGCTCGCGCGGACCTACAACCGATTGGGTAGCGTAGACGAAGCGTTCGTCTGGGTAGCTCGGGTCGTCGAGGCGCCGTCGGCATCGTTCCGGCACTGGAGCGCAGCCGCTGGGCTGCTCGCACGTATGTCCGAGACGCGGCGTCCTCCGGCCAAGCGTATGTGTCGTTTGGCGCTCTCAGGCAGCTACACGACGAATCAACTCGCCGCTATCCTGCCGCTCGCGGCCCTGCGAGAGGGGATCGATCTCGTTGTCCACGAGGGACTCTATGCCCAGTATGAGCAGGACATTCGCACACCCGATAGCGAGCTTTACCGCTCCAAGCCAGAGGTAGTGCTGCTCGCAGTGCATGACGGTGCGTTGCAGCTTCCCGCGCACTCAGACCAGCCGGAGGCCGTCGTCGCTGCCCAAGTGGCGCGTTGGCAGGGTCTGTGGGAGACCGTCGCCCTGCGCTCTGGAGCTGGCGTTATCCAGCATGCCTTCGCGCTCCGCTCTGAGTCGCCGTTCGGGCACTTGAGCGCCGGTCTGGCGGGCTCGCGATTCGCAATGGCCCAGGAGATCAACCGCCGCCTCGCGGCTGCGGCGACCGGCAACGTGAGCATCGTCGACTGCGATCGGCTCGCGTCGACGCTCGGGCGCGAGCGTTGGTTCGACGACCGATACTGGTTCAGAGCCAAGCAGGCGGTCGCACTCGAGGCCCTTCCGATGCTCGCTCGCCATACGGTCGCGGTGCTCGCCGCTCGTATGGGCCTGTCACGCAAGTGCCTCGTGCTCGACTTGGACAACACTCTCTGGGGTGACGTCGTCGGCGAGGAGGGGCTCGATGGGATCCGTCTAGGCGGCGACAGCATCGGGGAAGCGTTCGTCGCGTTCCAGGAGTACATATTGGAACTCAAGCAGCGGGGGGTGATCCTCGCGGTCGCGTCGAAGAACAACGAGGCGGACGCTCGCGAGGTCTTCGAGCGCCATCCGGAGATGCGGATCCACTTGGACGACATCTCGGTTTTTGCCGTCAACTGGGAGGACAAGCCGTCCAGCCTCCGTCGGATCGCGGACAATCTTGGTATCGGACTGGATGCTCTTGCCCTCGTCGACGATAATCCGGCCGAGCGCCAGGTCGTGCGTCGCCTCGTGCCCGAGGTCGACGTGATCGCGCTGCCCTCAGAGCCCGCGGCCTACCGCCGCACGCTCGCCGACTACCTTGGTTTCGAAACGACAGCGATCACAGCGGACGATCGCAACCGTACCGCGCAGTACAGGGCGCGTGCCGCCGCCGCGGAACTGGCGAGTTCAAGCAGCGACATCGAGGCCTTCTATCACGACCTCCGCATGGAGGCGGTAGTCGAGCCGTTCGATGATCTCAACCTCCCGCGGATTGCACAGCTCGTCGCCAAGACAAATCAGTTCAACCTCACCACCCGCCGGTATGGAGTCGAGGATCTGCGACGGTTTATGGCTAGCCCGTCGCACGTGACCCGATACCTGAAACTCCGCGATCGCTTCGTCGACCACGGTCTCGTCGCGCTAACGATCGGTGAGATAAGCGGCGAGACGCTGGTCATCGACACTCTGCTCATGAGCTGCCGCGTCATAGGACGCACCGTGGAGGCGGAGTTGCTGATGAGGCTCTGCGAGGCAGCCTACGCGGCTGGTTGCAGGGCATTGCGCGGGATATACGTACCGAGCGCTAAGAATGGACTCGTAACCGGGTTCTACGAGCAATTTGGATTCGTCCGCGTCGGCGCTGGCAAAGACGGGACCACGCACTGGAATTATGATCTCACCCAGGGCGCGATCACCAACGGGTTCATCAGATGACCGGTGTTCACGACCGACTCCAAGAGATCGCACGCGACGTCTTTGACGACGACGATCTAGTGCTGGCGGACGTCACGACGGCCGCTGATGTTCCAGGCTGGGACTCGCTAGCGCACGTGAACTTCATGCACAGCATCGAAGAGGAGTTCGACGTTCGTTTCTCCGACGATGAGTTCGTCGGCTTTTCGAACATCGCCGCGCTGCGCCATCGCCTCGAAGCGAAGCTACGGGGATGAGGGACTCCGTGCGTGGGGCTCTCATCCGCGTTCTGCAACTCGTTGCCCTTTGGGCCCCCGGGGCGAACACCTTTCGTGTCCGCCTGCACAGAATGCGAGGCGTCACGATCGGTCATAACGTCTTCATCGGTACAGCCGTGATGCTCGAAACGTCGCGGCCGGAGTTGATCCGCATCGGCGACGACGTGACGATATCGATGCGTGCGACCGTGATCGCCCACTTCAGAGGGATTGCGCCGGCCGAGCGGGGCAAGGCCCGGTACTCCGTGATCATCGAAGATCAAGCATTCATTGGACCTGGGACAATCATCCTCGAAGGCGTCATCGTCGGCCGTGGCGCGGTCGTTACGGCGGGGAGCGTCGTGACGGGTTCCGTCGCGCCAATGACGATGGTCAGGGGTAACCCGGCCACGCCCATCGCCCGGCTGGAACGTCCGCTCGTTGAGCAGACACCGATCGGCGAGTTCCTGCGAGGGCTGCGGCCCGTGCGCTGAGTGCGAAGTCACGCAGTCATCGCGGTCACGCCGCCGGCGGCGGCAGCGGCGCGACGGGGACTTCTTGAGACCCTCGAGCAGGTGTTTCCGGTGCGCTTCCAGCCCCGTGAATCGTCAGAGCCCGGTGCCGAAACGGATGCCGTCCTCGCGTTTGGTCCGCCTGATGAGACGACAGTTTCGCGAGGGCTCCCGACTCTTGTCTTCGGTGGGACATCCCTGACCGGCGCACCGTCGGAGATTACGTTCGCAGCGTCTCCGGGGGTCGATCGCCGGCTCCGCGGCCGGACGCTTGCCGAGTCGATGAAACAGCCTCAGCAGCTACCGTCGGTAGCCGGCATCGAGGTTCTCGCCCGGCGCGGCTCCGCCCCGGTCTGGGGCTCCGATTCGCTCGCGGGGCGCACTGTGTATTTTGCGGCGTCGGCGCCCGACGAACTGCGGCCTAACGAGCCGCTCAGGGAACGCCTGCGCCCGGGACGGTTCGAGGGCCTGATACCGCTCGTGCAGTTCTTACGCCGCGTCACGGCTGAGCACGCCTGGGATCCGCCCCCCCTCCGGGCGATGATGATGTTCGATGACCCCAACCTTCGGTGGCCTTCCTACGGACACATCGACTACCAAGAACTCAGTGCCCATGCGCGACACCATGGATACCACGCCGCGATGGCCATGATTCCGCTTGATGGCTGGATCGCGCATCCGACGGCTGCCCGGCTGTTCCGCGACCATCCGGATCGGCTTTCCTTGCTCATGCACGGCCTTAAGCACAAGCATTTCGAACTCACGGAGCCGCTTGAACCCGCGGCGCGAGAGCGTGCCGTTGCGCGCGCCCTACGCAGCGTTGAAGCATTCGAACGCCGAACCCGCGTCGCTGTCTCAAGGGTCATGGTCGCCCCGCACGGCCGAGCGTCGGAACAGTATCTGGCCACGCTGCTGCGCTTCGGCATCGAGGCGCTCTTCGCCGACGTGCCATTTCCTTGGCCCGGCGGCGCGCCGCCCCCGGGGGTGAACCTCTCGTGGTGGCATCCGCGTCTCCACGCACTAGCCGGTTGGCATCCAGTCAGCTTCGTCGCCGGCGGTATGCCGGTGATCCCGCGGCTCCCGTTCGTTGGGAACACGGACGCGATAGTCCTTGCTGCGTTCTTGGATTCCCCCCTCGCCCTCTACGGGCACCACGAGGACGTGGAAGACGGATTGGAGGCGCTCGATCGCGCGGCGGCGCTGGTCGACAGCCTCGGGCCGGTGCAATGGGCATCAGCCTCCGCCATCGCCCGTCAGAACGTCTTGACTCGAGTCGCAGGGTCCAAGCTCTCCGTGCGCCTCCTGGCCCGTCGCGTCGAGGTCAAGGCTCCGGCGCAGGTCAAGATGGTGGAGGTTGACCTCTCTCTCGTTGACGGTGACCTAGAACACCATCAGCTACTGATTACGCGTCCGGGCGGTGAGACAACCGCGGTACCGGCAGAGCGAACCGTCACGATTGAAGCATCGGCCGGTCGGTTGAGCATCGAGTTGCAGTCCATTCCACAACTCAACCATCGCAATGTTGCCGCCGCGAGGCCGGCGCTATGGCCGGTCCTGCGACGCGCAATGACTGAGTCTCGTGACCGTATTCGTCCCCTGCGCAGGCGCTAAACGAGCTGAAAACAGTGACGGTCGGACGCTTTGACGTCCACGCGAGGGGGCGAGTTACACGCTCGCGATCCTGCTAGCCCCTATGTTGCTTCGAAAGCAACTTGGGCGAAATCTCGCGTGGCTGCGACGGCTCGCATCCTGATGCCGCTACGGGTAAGGAATTCTGCGAAGGCCTTCAACTCGTGGTGACGGTGATTGAACTCGTCGAAGTAGAACAGTGACCCGGGGCGTACGTGTGGCTCCACAAAGGCCAGCGCCTCAGATGTTGACGAGTACAGATCGGCATCGAAATTCGCCACTAACCTCTCCCAACCGCTAGGCCACGAGAACCGTGGCAGCGACTCCGAGAACCAGCCCTTGTGGAAGTGAACGCGCGTGTCATCGACTACCGGAGGAACGCCGCCCTGATCGAAGTGACCGGCTGGGCGATCTAGTATCCAGTCGGTAGGCAGACCCTCGAAGCTGTCGAATCCGTGCAGCTCACTGTCCGGATGGGACAACAGCCGCGACCAACGGCGAATGCTGGCTCCGCCGGCTACCCCGAACTCGAGGTAGAGCACGCGCTCTGAGCTACAGCGCGTCGCGAGCTGCTCGAACAACTCCATTCGGTCGCCGTAGCGCGGTGGTCGGTGGCCGCGCTCACGCATCCATCGCCCTAGGTGGAGATAGTCCATCGTCGCGTCGAGGCGGTAATGAGCCCGCTCGGGCAACGATCCGCCGAGACGCACCAAGCTGCGCTTCGTTACCTCGAGTCCTCGCAACGACATTGGCACAAGATACCCTCTGGTCGGTTCAGGCTGTAGCGCGCTCGGGGCCGCGCGCGTATGGACGCGACGCGCGGGTTCGCGACTCCGCGTGGCCGAGGTCGCCTCGGCCGGCGATCATGGGACGCAGCAGGCAAGTTTCTGATGCTCCGACTCGAGCCGCTCTGGTAGCATCGCGGCCGCTGTGGGACGGGGCGCGATCCGCTCGCCGCGAGGGTTAAACAGAGGATTCGATTGGTGTGAAACAGGTTCTCGATTTCATCGTCGTCGGCGCACAGAAGTCCGGCACGACCTCGCTGTTCGAATATCTGTGCCGGCATCCGGATCTGTGCCTGCCGCCCTCCAAGGAAGCTCCCTACTTCAATAACAACGACAGGTACAGCTCAGACTGGGGCGAGTATCTCGAGAACACGCTTCCTCACGCCGATCCGAACTGCCAGTGGGGCACCGTCACTCCCCAGTACATGAACGGCGGCGCCTCCGGCGCGGGTGATGAGCGGACGGTTCCGCTGCGGATTCGTGAGCGTCTGCCTGACGTCCGATTGATCGCCATCCTGCGCGACCCGGTGCAGCGGGCCCGCTCGCACCACGGGATGGCGGTCATCGATGGGTGGGACACGCGATCGTTCGATGTCGCCGTGCGGGAGCTGCTCCAGCCGGAGGTGCTGGTCAGGTCTCGCCGCCAATTGAGCGAGATCACCGGGTACGTCGTGTTCGGCGAGTACGGCCGGATACTCGCCGGATACCTCGACGTCTTCCCCCGTGAGCAACTTCTGGTCCTGTTCACCAGCGAGCTCAAGGATGATCCTCACGGTGTGCTCCATCGGGTATTTCAGTTTCTCGGGGTCGACCCCGAGTTCGTTCCCGACAACCTCGACACGCGCTATCACGAGTCCGGTACTGCCTATCGGATGAGGTGGCTCGATCTCTACCGCCTTCAGGTCGCCGCGTCCTCGAGTCCGCTGCTCCGCAGCGGCTGGCACGCCCTGCCCGAGCGAGCTCGGCGTCGCGTTCAAACCGAGTACGGCCGGCTCAACTACCGCACGCGGGTGTGGAACCGGCGCGGCTGGAACCGGCGCGAGAGCGCGCCTGCCACGGAGCGCGAATCCGAAACGGACCGCATGCTCCGGGAGCACTTCCGTGCCGATGCCGAGCTGCTCACGGAGCTGTTCGGCGTCACGCCACCATGGGTCTCGGCGAGGTCCGCCGCCGGCGTCGCCGGGCCGGCCTGAGCGCGTTCACCCCCTCGCCGCGTCACGCATGATCGACGCCGCGGTCCCGTCGCTGACCAGCGGCAGGATCGCCATCAGGTCACCGGCGGGCGGGCGGTCCGAGCTCAATCGCGTGACACGCTTGCGGACCGCGGAATGCAGCGCCGCCACCGCCCCCCCGGGCTCGCCGGGATCGCAGTCGAGCGCCTGACACGCACACAGCAGCTCGAGCGCGACGACCTTCTCGAGCCGTTCGACGGCATCGAGCGCCATCATCGCGGCGGTCATACCCATCGACACGTGGTCCTCCTGGTTGTCGGAGGTCGGGATGCTGTCGACGCTGACGGGATGGGCGAGCGCGCGGAGCTCGGCGACCAGCGCGGCCGCGGTGTACTGCGCGACCATGTAGCCGCTCGAGGTTCCCGCGTCAGCGGTCAGGAACTCCGGCAGCCTGCCGTTGAGCGTCGGCGATAACAGCCGGAACGTCCGTCGCTCGGAGATCGAGCCGAGATCCGCCAGCACGAGCTTCAGCGTGTCGAAGGCGAGCGCCAGGCTCTGCCCGTGGAAGTTCCCCGCCGAGATCACCTCGAGCGGATCCTCGAACACCAGCGGATTGTCGGTCACCGCGCCCAGGTCGGCCAGGACCAGCTCGCCGAAGAACCTGAAGCCCTCCCGCGCCGCTCCGTGCACCTGCGCCGCGCAGCGCAGCGAGTAGGCGTCCTGGAGCCGGGCGGAGCCCGGTCCGGCGGTCCGCCCGGAGCCGTGCAGGGCCGCGGCGATGTTGGCCGCGCTGATCCGCTGACCCCTGATCGGCCGCAGCGCGTGCACCCGCGGATCGAACGCCGCCATCACCCCGCGCAATGCCTCGACGGTAGCCGCGGCGACGAGGTCCACGGCATCGAGCAACGACTCCACGCGGACGGTCAGCAGCGCGCCGATCGCGCTCATGAAGTGGGTGCCGTTGATCAGCGCCAGGCCCTCCTTGCTCTCGAGCTCGAGCGGCGCCACACCGAGGCCGCGCAGGACCTCGGCGCCACTCACCAGCCGGCCCGCGGGATCAAACGCCTCACCCTCGCCGAGTAACGGCAGGAACGCATGGGCCGACGGCGCCAGATCGCCGCTGGCGCCGAGCGACCCGGTCCTGGGCACGCGCGGCACATAGCCGGCGTTCAGCAACGCCGCAATCCGCTCGATGACCACCGCGCGGACTCCGGAATGGCCGAGCAGGAGACCGTTGACCCGCACCGACATCGCTGCGCGGACGATCGCCGCTGGGAGGTCGGGCCCGGTTCCGGCGGCGTGACTGCGCAGGAGATTGACCTGCAGGTGGCGCTGGAGCTCGGGGGCGACCGTGTTGGAGACGAGCGCCCCGAAGCCGGTGCTGATTCCGTACACGGCGGTGCCGGTCGAGAGCAGCCGCTCGAGCGCGGCGCGGTTACCGTCGACGCGCCGCAGCGCGGCGGGATCGAGCTCGATGCGAGCCCCCTCCGCGATGGCCACCACGTCCCGTGCCGTCAACCTCCCGTTGAGGGTTACAGCGCTGGGGGGATTGGAGTCGGGATTTGGCATTTCGATGGCGTGCGGCGGTGAGGATAACCCTCGGCGCCCCTTCAACCCCGGGGAGGCGTAGCCGCCGGCGCGGCGGCGCCAAAGCGAGCGATCAGCCGACGGTAGGCCGAGAACGCCGGCTTGCGGCGGTAGGTGTCTGTGAGCAGCCCGGAGGTCTCGGCGAACCCGCCGGCGCTCGAGACGTTGTCACGGAGGTTGAACCAGCGGTAATCGGTCACGCCGTAAGTGGCCGCGGCGGCCTTGATCGCGTTTACGATCTGGACCAGCGCCGACGCCTGCCGGGCCTCGCTGACTTCCCCCGGGGCGGTGTCGTAGCCGCTCTCGGTGATCCAGATCGGGACTCGCGCGCCGAGTCCGCCGAGTGCCATGAAGCAGCGCCGGACACTTGCCAGCATCCTCAACGTCGCGGGCCGCAGCCCGATCGCCACGCCCGGATACAGCTCTGGGTAGTAGTCGACGCCGACGAACCCGAGCGCGCGCCTGAACGCGCTGCCACCCCGCCGCAGGCCGGTGAACACCGCGGCGTCGGTCCTGGGGTCGAACCGATAGGCGAACGTGAACCCGAACCGCAGCTGCCTGAAGCCGCGCCGGAGCGCTTCACGGTGGGCGGCGATGATCCCTTGGATCAGGGCGTCCTCGGCCCGCGGGTAGGCTCCGTCGGAGGTATTCGGGGACAACGCGAGGTTGATCTCGTTGGTGATCGTCATCGCGATCAGGTGACGATTGGGTCCGAGCGCGTCGACGACGTGGCGCACGTAGCGCGTCCAGGCCGCGATGTTGCCCGCCTGCGCCGCGCTGGGGTGATAGCGGACCTGAAGCTCGGTGGCGAAGCCGCGGCGCGTGTAGCGATCGATGATCCGCTTGAAATGACGGATTCCGGCTTCGCCGTCAGCCTCGAATAGGCGGTTGATCCGAAGCACGAGGGCCTTGTCCCGCGGCCGTAACGCGACCAGGGCGTGCAGCGCGCGGGATGCGTTGACCGGCTTGACCTGGCCCTGGGTCCGGCCCACGCTTCCCGCGGGCTCCGGATCGACTCCGAATCGCAGCCTTCGCGCTGGGGAGATCGGACCGTGGTCGTAGTTGGCCGCGCACAGCGGATCGGTGACCTTCGGGCTTGCGGCACTCGAGCTCGTGAGCGCCGATAGGCCCAGCCCGAGGGCAGCCGCTGCGGTCACGGCGGCGGCGCGCGCCCCGGCACGGCGGGCGGCGTTCATTGCCGCTGGGGGAATCCGAGAACGGCGGGCAGGATCAGCACCGACGGGTGGTCGCTGTCGCGCCGGAGCTCGAGCTCGACGGCCCGCAGCGTCGTCGCGGTGGCACGATCCTCGCCGGTGCCTGGGTTGCGCGCGTAGCGAGGATGAGCCCCCGAGGACACCTGCAGCCGAATGCGGTGGCCGGCTGCGAACCTGTGTCCCATCGGCCACAGATTCAAGCCGACCTTCCAGACGCCGTCGTCGCCGCGCTGTCCAGTGCCTGGGGCGACGCTGACCAGCGCGTCGGACACATTCCAGGAGGCGCCTTGTGGATCTACGTCGCAGACCCGAGCGAACACGTCGAAATAGTCCGAGCTGGCCCGCAGCCACAGCTCGACCCGGGCCTGACCGATCGCCTCGACGGCCGTGGTCAGCGGCTCGGTGCTGTAGGTGAGCACATCGGCACGCTGCTCGAGCTCGCGGTTGTCCACCACGGCATGGCGGGCCAGCAGCACCGGCCCGCCGACCGAAGGCGTTGGCTCGGCCGGGTCATAGCGGTAGCGGTCGCCCTGCCCAGGTGCGCCGCAAGCCGCGGCCGGGGCTCGCTCACCGGCCACTCCCCAGGGTGCGTCCGGGTCCAGCCGGCCACCCTCGCCGAGCCATAGCGGCCGTTCCGTGGTCCCGGGTGGCGGCCAGTCCGACAGCTCCCGCCAGCCGCCTCCCGCGGGCTCGCCCGTGACTCGCACGCACACCCGCCCGTCTCGGACGAGGCGGTGATCGTCGAGCAGGTGCGAGCGCAGCCAGGCGATGCCCTCCCGGTGGCCGGCGCCCACCAGTCCGGGCGCGGTATGCGTCCAGGGGCCGATCACCAGCTGTGGGTCCCGGCCGGCCCGGCGCAGCGCCGAGAAGTCCTCGAGCATCCACGGCAGCAGGATGTCGTACCAGCCGCCGACCAGCTGCGCCGGCGCCCGGACCTCATGGACCCGCGCCGAGAAGTCCCGGGCCACCCAGTACTCATCCTCCCGCGCGGGGTGGGCGAACGCCTCGCGGAACCACGGCACCTGCGCTCCGGTCGCGCGCTGATCGAGCTCTGCTAGCGGCAGCTCGCCCAGCAACCCGCCGAGCCGGCGCAGGGTCTGATTGATCGCCAGCGGTCCGAGACGTCGCTCCTGCGCGGCCAGCACCGCCATCCAGGAGCCCACGTTCTCCAGCGACAGGCTGCCGCCGGAGTAGGTCTGCTCGTAGAACTGCGACGCGCTGACCTGGATCGCCATCGCCGCGAAGTCCTCGCCGGCGTCGGGGGCGATCGCCCACTGCACGAAGCCGAGATAGCTCGGCCCCATCATCCCGATCCGATCGGCGTGCCACGGCTGGGTCCTCAGCCACCGCAGCGTGGCCAGTCCATCGGCTCGCTCGTCGAACGGGGCAAAGCTGCCCTGGGAGCCGAACGTCCCGCGAACGCTCTGGATCACCACCTGCAGCCCGCGCTCGGCGAGCAGCCGTCCGAACAGCAGTCCCACGAATTGCCGGCGCCCGTAGGGCGAGCGGATCAGCACCGTCGGCTGCGGCCGGCCGGCCGTCTCGGCCGCGACCCATCGATCGGCCAGCAGAACCGCCCCATCGTCCATCAGCGCCCCGAGACCGCGCTCGCACAGGACCTCGAGCGTCTGTGCGCGGGGCAGCCGCATCCGCCGGGCGAGGATCTCACTGGCGAGGCTCACGCCAGCACCCACTCGAGCTCAGTTGCGATGTTCCTGTGTTGGGTCCCCAGCCACCTCGAGCACCAGCTTGCCGGTGTTCTCACCTCGGAACAGCCGCAACAGGACGTCGGGGAAGTTCTCGAGTCCGGAGGCGATGTCCTCGTGGGAACTCACCTGACCAGTCGACAGCCAGCCGGCCATCTCGCGGGCGCCGTCGCCGAAGCGGTTCCCGTAGTCGGAGACGACGAAGCCGGTCATGCTGGCGCGGTTGACCAGCAGCGACATGTAGTTCGACGGACCCCGCATCCCGTCGGAGGCGTTGTACTGCGAGATCGCGCCGCACAGCACCACGCGCGCGTGGCGAGCCAGACGGGCGAGCGCGGCGTCGAGGATCTCGCCGCCGACATTGTCGAAGTACACGTCGATGCCATCCGGGCAATGGCGCGCGAGCGCCTTCGCCACGTTCTCGCTCTTGTAGTCGATCGTCGCGTCGAACCCGAGGGCTTGCGCGACGTGTTCGCATTTCTCGGCCCCGCCGGCGATTCCGATCACGCGGCACCCCTTGAGCTTGGCGATCTGTCCCACCAGGCTGCCGACCGCTCCGGCCGCCCCGGACACGACCACGGTCTCCCCCGCGACCGGACGGCCGATGTCGAGCAGGCCGAAATACGCGGTCATACCCGGCATACCGAGCGCGCCGAGATAGACGGGCAACGCAGCGAGGTCGGGATCGACCTTCATCAGCGCGTCGCCGGAGACGGTCGCGTACTCCTGCACCCCGAGCACACCGGTGACCTGGTCGCCCGGTGTCAGCCCCGAATGGTTGGAGGCGATCACTTCGCCGGCGCCCAGCGCGCGCATCACCTCACCGATCTTCACCGGAGGTACGTAAGAGCGACCCTCGTTCATCCAGCCGCGCATGGCCGGATCCATCGACAGGTAGCGGATCTTGACCACCGCCTCCCCATCTCCGGGCTCGCGCACCGGCGCCTCCACGTACTCCCAATCTTCGGCCTTCGGAAGGCCGACGGGACGAGCCGCGAGCCGGAACTGATGATTGACAGCGTCCACGAGGTTCCCTTCTACGGGTTGAGACGCGCGATCCTAACCGTTGCCGGCACCCAGCGAGACGGATCACGCCTGCTATAGAAAGCCGCCATGGCCGAGCTTCCAACCCGTCCCCTCGGTTCCTCCGGCCTGGAGGTGTCCGTGGTCGGACTGGGTTGCAACAACTTCGGCCGCCGGGTGGATCTGGCCGGCACCCGAGCCGTGGTCGACGCCGCGCTCGAGGAAGGCGTCACGTTCTTCGATACCGCCGACATCTACGGGACCGGCGCCAGCGAGGAAATGCTCGGCGAGGTGCTGCAGGGCCGCCGGGATCACGTGGTCCTGGCGACGAAGTTCGGGATGGATATGCGTGACGGCAAGGGGCCCCGGGGGTCGCGTGGCTACATTCGCCAGGCGGCCCGAGCTTCGTTGCGGCGTCTTCGCACCGAGGTGATCGACTTCTACTGGTATCACCGTCCCGATGGGATCACCCCGATTGCCGAGACGCTCGAGACCCTCGACGAGCTCGTCCAGGCCGGACAGGTCCGTGCCATCGGAGCTTCGAACTTCAGCGCCGAGCAGATCGCCGAAGCCGACGCGGTGGCGGGCGAGCGGGGACTGACCCGCTTCACCGCGGTCCAGAACGAGTACAGCCTGCTGGTCCGTGATGCCGAGCGCGACGTACTGGGCACCTGTCAGCGGCTGGGACTGGGCTTCGTGCCGTTCTTCCCGCTCGCCTCGGGCCTGTTGACCGGCAAGTACCGCCGCGGGGAACCCGCCCCGGCCGGCGCCCGCCTGTCCGGGCGTGACCAGATCGCCAGCGATGAGCAGTTCCAGCTGCTCGCGGCGCTCGAGCGTTACGCCCGCGAGCGGCAGCTGTCGATGACCCAGGTCGCGATCGGGGCGCTGCTGGCCCGCGAACCGGTGTCGTCAGTGATCGCCGGTGCGACCAAGCCCGAGCAGGTTCGCGCCAACGCCACCGCGGCCGCCTGGACTCCGAGCGACGACGACCTCGCCGCGCTCGACGGGCTGCTCGCGCCCACCGCCCCCTGAGCGAGAGGATTTGGCCGGGGATCAGCCCCCGTCGGGAAGGCGCCAGCCCGGCGGCGGAGGCAGCCGCACCGCCGCATCCGGGCCCCAGGACCCCTTCTCGTAGGGCTCGGGTTCAGGCGGGGACTCGAGCACGGGAGCGCACACCTCCCACAGCCGCTCGATCTGATCGCTGCGGGTGAACAGCAGCCGCTCCCGGAGCATCACGTCGTGCAGGAGCCGCTCATAGGCCTCCAGGCCATCGGCGCCGTCGAACGCGGCCTCCACGTTGAGCGTCAGCGCCGCCCGCCCGAGGTCGATCTCCGGGCCGGGGATTTTGGCCTGCAGCTCGATGCGCACCACCGGGTCGTCGGAGAGCTCGAACACCAGCTCGCTGGGCCGTGCCCCGTCAGCGCCGCTTTGACCGGGGAAGATTCGCAGCGGCGCCTCCGTGAAGCCGATCGTCACCGTCCGCCGGCCTGCGGCCATCGCCTTGCCAGTGCGCAGATAGAACGGCACGCCGCTCCAACGCCAGCTGTCCACCCGCACCTCCATCGCGGCGAAGGTCTCGACTTTGGAGTCGGGAGCGACGTCGGATTCGTCTCGGTAGCCCTCGTACTGGCCGTAGACGACGCGGTCGGGGTCGATCGGGCGGATCGCCTCGAACAGCTTTGTGCGCTCCAGATGCAAGGCCTCGGCCTCGATCCGCGACGGAGGCTCGAGCGCGACGATGCCGAGGATCTGCAGCAAGTGCGTGACCACCATGTCCCGGAAGGCGCCGGTCTGCTCGTAGAAGCCGGCCCGCCCCTGGATGTCCAGTGCCTCGGGCACATCGATCTGCACATAGGAGATGTGGTCGCGGTTCCAGATCGGCTCGAGCATTCCGTTGGCGAATCGCAGCGCGAGGATGTTCTGGGCCGCCTCCTTGCCGAGAAAGTGGTCGATGCGATAGATCGATTCCTCGTCGAGCACCTCATGCAGACGGGCGTTGAGTTCTCGGGCGCTCTGCACGTCATGGCCGAACGGCTTCTCCACGACCAGCGAGCAGTGCTCCGCGATGCTGGTCTGCCCCAGCATCTCAACCATGTCGGCCATCGCTCCGGGCGGAACCGACAGGTAGATCAGGCGCTCGCCCTCGGCGTCGATCTCTCGCTCGGCCTCCTTCACCGCCCGGGCCAGATCGTCGCCGTCCGCGGCGCTCGAGACGACGAAGCTCAGGGTCGCGGCGAACTCGTCCCAGTGCTCGTCGAGCTCAACCCGTCCGTGCTTCTGCAGCGCCTCGTTGATCCGTTGCCGGAAATCGTCGTCGGAACCCGGAGAGTGCCTTCCGGAGCCGATGATCCTGAACCGCTCTGGCATCAGCCCTTCGCGGAACAGATGAAACAGACCGGGAAACAGCTTGCGTGCCGCCAGGTCGCCGGTCGCTCCGAACACGACCAGCACGCGATTGGACGGGCGTTGAGGGCCGCTCACGAGCGGGACGCTACACGAGCCCCAAAGCCTCCGCCGCCTCGGAGTTGAGTGGTATGCGAAGCTGTCAGCCATGTCTGCGGTAGACGTGCCAGCGGTCGTCCGCCCGGCGGCTGCCAGCATGGCCGAGGGCCGGCTGGCCCTGGAGGACCTGCTCGGCCGCGACCGCGTTGCCACCGGCGCCGACGACCTCGCCCAGCACGGTCACGACGAGTCCTTTCATCCCGAGGCACGGCCGGATGTGGTGGTGTGGCCGCGCAACGTCGAGGAGGCCGCGGGGATCGTCCGCGTCGCCGCCCGCCTGCGCCTCCCGCTGGTGCCGTTCGGCGCCGGGACCTCGCTGGAGGGCCATATCGCCGCCCTGGCCGGCGGGATCTCCGTCGACATGCGCGAGATGAACACGATCAGCCGGCCTTCGATCGAGGATCTCGACGTCGTCGTCCAGGCCGGCGTCACGCGCCGGGCGCTGGACGCCCGGCTGCGGCCGGAGGGCGTGTTCTTCGCCGTTGATCCCGGCGCTGACGCGACGATCGGCGGCATGGTCGCCACAGGTGCCTCTGGCACCACCACCGTCCGCTACGGCGCCATGCGTGAGAACGTCCTCGCCCTGACCGTGATCAACGCCCGCGGCGAGGTGGTCCGCACGCACTCACGGGCGCGCAAATCGTCGGCGGGCTATGACCTCACCCGGCTGATGATCGGTTCCGAGGGCACGCTCGGGCTGATCTGCGATGCCACTCTCCGGATTCATCCGATTCCGGTCGCCACCGTCGCGGCGAGGTGCACCTTCCCGTCGCTGCACGCCGCCGTGCAATGCGTGGTCCGGGTCGGCCAGCACGCCGTTCCGGTGGCGCGGATCGAGCTTCTGGACGAGCAGCAGATCGAGGCCATCAACCGCTATGAGGAGACCGCGTACACCGTCGCCCCGAGTCTGTTCATGGAGTTCCACGGGTCCTCGGACGCGGACGTGGAGGCTCAGTCGCGGGAGACCGCCGAGATCGCGGCCGAGTACGGGGGCAGCGACTTCACCTGGGCGGCGGACGAGACCGAGCGCCGGCGCCTGTGGCGGGCGCGCCACCGCTCCTACGATGCCACCCGAGCGATGCGCCCCGGCAGCACCGGGTTGACCACCGACGTCTGCGTCCCGATCTCCGCGCTGGCCGACTGCATCGCCGCCGCCCAGGCCGACATCGCGCAGAGCGGCCTGACCGCTGTGATCGTCGGCCACGTCGGTGACGGAAACTTCCACGTCGGCGTGCTGGTCGACCCCGGCGATTCCGCCGACATAGCTCGCGCCGAGGCGTTTCACGAGCGTCTGGTGAAGCGGGCGCTCGAGCACGAGGGCACCTGCACCGGAGAGCACGGGATCGGCTACGGCAAGGCTCGCTTCCTGGTCGAGGAGCACGGTCGGGCGGCGGTCGAGATGATGCAGGCGATCAAGCGGGCGCTCGATCCGGATGGGATCTTCAACCCGGGCAAGGGCGCCGTCGCGGCGGTCAGCCGCTGAGTCGCTCGAGATCCTTCTCGGCCTGAGCCTGCGCGGCGGCCGCGGCCTCGGCCTCCGCCCTCGCCTCCGCGAGCGCAGCATCGGCGTCGGCGAGCGATTGCGCGGCCCGGTCGTGTTGCTCCTCGGCGTGGCGCAGGGCGCGCTCAGCCCGCTCGGCGCGCCGGCGCGCCTCCGACGCGGTGGCGCGGGCAGCCTTGCGCGCTGTGGCCCGCTCGCGTTCGGCCTGCTCGCGCTCGGCGCGGTCACGCTTGGCGTCGGGCTCTGGTGCTCGCTGGGCGCCGCCTTGACCCGCGGGCGGGCGGCGCTTCGGCGCTGCGCGTGCAGGCTGCGGCGGAGAGGTCGCCCCGAGCCCGGCGCCGAACCCGACGTGGCGTAGCTCCCGCTCCAGGCACCCTGGACGCACCAGCGCTCGCGCTTGATCGTCCAGCGCCGCCGCGTGCAGCGTCTCGGCCACGCGCTCGAGGATTGACGCGCTCAGCTGGTGCCCCTCGGAGGTCAGCAGACCGCGGGCCCTGCCGACGAGCGCGTCGACGGCGGTGCGCTCGGCCTCGGCGGCAGCGCGCAGAGCGCGACCGTCGCCCTGGCCGCCGAGGACGCCATCCTGGGCCTGTCGGAGCGCGTCGCCGGCTTTGAGCAGTGCCGTGAGCTCTTTCTGCTGGGTGCGAACCAACTGGTTGATCGCCCACGCCGCCACCGAGGGCTTGGACCGAGCGGCGACCTCGGTGGCCTCCTCACGCCGGCCGTCCGCCCGGAGCCGGCGTGACAGCGCGGTCCGCTCCGGCACGAAGCGATCCAGGGGAAGACCGTAGAGCTCATCGATCTTCACCGCCGCTTATCTCCCGAGCCCTCGGCGGGATCACCGCCGACCTGGGCCAGCCGCG
Organism: uncultured Solirubrobacterales bacterium; assembly: GCA_963792735.1. Taxonomy (GTDB): domain Bacteria; phylum Actinomycetota; class Thermoleophilia; order Solirubrobacterales; family Solirubrobacteraceae; genus Palsa-465. The sequence goes on from CAWBXK010000006.1 coordinate 139,884, forward strand.
TGGTGAACACGAGCCCGACTCCGCCGATCAGGTTGCCTACGATGGCAATCCCGACGTTTCCGGCCAGATCGGCCCAGCTGGCATGGGTGGTGCCGGCCAACAGCGCGAAGATCGTCTCGCCGAAGCCCACCACCGCATGGTTGAGGATCGGTGCGGACAGCAGAAAGCCAACCAGCAGCGCGATCAGGATCCGCGCCGTCCCGCTCTCGGTCGCAATCGAGATCCACGTGAACGCGGTCATGATCATCCCGGCGGCCACCGCACTGAGCAGGGCGGCGAGAAACGAGCGGTCGATCAGCGCGTTGGCGGTCGTTCCGGCCGCGTGCAGGGACCCCGTGGGCAACACCCCGTGGACCGAGAACACCACGGCGAAGATCGTCAGCGCGACGAAATTCAGGATCAGGGTGACGACCCACATGCGCAGCAGCTGACGCGTCGGCGCCCGACGGGCGAATACCGCCCCGACCGGAATCAGGAAGTTCTCGGTGAACAGCTCGGCGCGGCCGATCGTGATGAACACGAACCCCAGGCCGAACAGCAGCGACCCGAGCAGATGCGCCGTCGCCGCCGGCATCGCCGGGGTCAGCCCGGCAGTTGCCATGGTCACGGCGACGATGCCGAACATCACATCGGCGCCCCCGGCAAAGCCCGTCGCGGACAGCGCCACCCAACTTCGCGACAGCCGGCGTTCGCCCTCCTCGAGGCCTTCGTCCCAGATCTCTTCGGGCGTGCGATCGGCCATCGAGGGCGCCGACGTTAGCGTGCGACGGGAGCGGTCGGCCCGCTGCGCCTGACGATCAACGATCCGATCGCTTCACGCGGCCTGGCCGGCCGTGCCACGCCGGCGGCGCCATTGTTCGAATTCAGTGGCCACGATGCGCTCGTCGTGGATGTTCTGTGCCTCCTCGGAGGCCAGCCACACGATCGGTGGCCCCATGATCGCGGGGTCAAGCAGACCAGACCGCGCCTCAGGCGGCAGGTCGTCGGGGACCATGCCGGTCGCCGTAGCACCGCCGGGCAAGAGGATGTTCACGGTCACGGGCGTCTGCGCCAGGTCCGCTGCCATCACCCGTGAGAGCGCGTGCACCCCGGCGCCGGCGGGCCCGTAGGGCACGAACCCGCCTCGGGTCATGGTCTGGTCGTTCATCGAGATGTTGACGATCCGTCCACGTCCCGCCGCCAGCATGCGGGGAGCGACGCAGCGGGCGACCAGAAACGAGCCGGTGATCTTGGTCTCGATCACGTCACGAAATCCCTGCGGGGCAACCTCCCAGAAGGGCTGGGGCTCGGTGAGGAAGCGCGGGTTGACGGTGCGCATACCGATCCCGGCGTTGTTGACCAGCATGTCGATTTCCCCCAGCCGGTCCTGCGCCTGATCGACCGCCGCCCGCACCGAGCGCTCGTCGCGGACATCCAGCGCGAGTCCGATCACGCCGGGCCCGAGCTGCTCCGCGGTCGCCTCGGCGCGGGCCCGGTCACGACTGGTCAGCACCACGCGGGCCCCGGCGTCGGTCAGCGCTCGGGCCATCGCCCGCCCGAGGCCACTGGTGGCGCCGGTGATGAGCACACCGATGGGTGCCAGAGCGGTCATCGGTTGATCGCGATCATTCCGTCTGGCGGCCCAGCGATGCGAGGAAGCGCCCGATCCGAGCGCGCTGCTCATCCGGGAGTGGCCCCTCGGACTCGATCAGCAACGTCATCGGCCCGCGCTCCCGGGCCCACGCGCGAACGGACTGGCTGAACCCTCCCCCGATCCATACGAGCGCCAGCGGCCCGGCGAAGGCGATCACGGTCTGCTCCTGCTCGGTGGGCGTCTCCTCGCTGCGCACGATCGAGACCGTGACCTGGCCGAGCATGTGGGCCGCCGCGTTGATCGCCTCCAGACCGCCGTCGTCGATGAGCAGGGCGACCTCGCCGTCGCGCAGCGTCTCGGTCACCCATCCGGCCGGGGCGCTCGCGAGTGCCCCCGGGGTGCATACGATGCGGAAGATCGGAGCCATCGGCGACACGCTAGCGGCTGCCGGGGGCCCGGGGCCCGAGCGGGCTCGAGCGGCCGGATGGGTGAGCCGGGGGGGCATCGGCTACCCTCGGCTGAGGACGCTGGACGGCTCCCAGCGCGTCGAGAAGCCGCGCGCACCGTCTCCGCTTCACCCCAGGGCGCCTCGCTCGCGCGTCGCCGACGCGCCGCAAAGTCCACACGAAAGGGCGGATTATGGCCTCGAGTTCCAGGAAGAAGACCACGATGGCGAAGCTCAACCGCGAGGCCGCGGTCCGCGAGCGACGCCAGCGCAAGAAGATCCGCAAGGACGCCCGTAAGCAGGCGGCGTTGGACGGAACATCGCTGGAAGGCGACACGCTCGGTCCGGACGCGGACGCGCCGGGCCTCGAGGGACAGGCGACCCCGCTGGACGGCGCAACGCCCGGTCCGGAGCACGACACCGCTGCCCCCGGTCCGGACGGTGAGATCGCCGGCGCGGACGGCCCCCGAGGAGATGTGCCGGCGGTATCCACGTCGAGCCCCCTGGCGGCGCAGGACGAAAGCTGAGAAGCTTGCTCCCGTGAAGCTGCGCCGGGGCAGATGGGCCGCGACCTACGACGGGGAAATCGTCGTGTTCATCATCGGCATGCGGATCAACCGGCCGTGGAAGGTCAAGCAGTGGTGGCCGGTCGCCGCGGCGATGCCCCGGATGCTGAAATGGCTCGATCGCCACCCCCAGGCCGGCCTGCTGCATTATCAGCAGGCGCTGGGGAGCCCACTCAGTCCGATGGTCGTCCAGTACTGGCGTTCCTTTGAGGACCTCGAGCGCTTCGCTCGGTCCCCCGACGCGCCTCATCTCGAGGCGTGGCGGCGGTTCAACGCGACGGTCCGAGACAGCGGTGACGTCGGCATCTGGCACGAGACCTACCGGGTGCAGCGCGGGGCCAGCGAGTCGATCTTCGGCAACATGCCGCCCCGCGGGCTGGGCGTGGCGGGGGATCTCGTTCCGATCGGCTCGACCGCCGCGACCGCCGCCAAGCGCATCGGCGCGCGGACCGTCGACGAGGCACCGGTAGAGGGGTACTAGCCCTCGGCACGGAGGGGCTCGCGCCTGCCGCGACGCGCGTTTTCGCCCTTCGCCGCTGGGGTAACCGGAGACGACAGAGAGGAGAGCGGGTTGTCTGACGAGATCGGTGCCCGAGCACCCCAGGGGCGGGCGCGCGCAGAGTTCGAAGGACTGGTGGCGCTGGTGACCGGCGGCGGCTCCGGCATCGGGCTGGCGACTGGGCGGCTGCTCGCCGAACGCGGCGCCAGTGTGGCGGCGCTCGATCTCGACCCGTCGAACGTGGCTGCGCCGGTCGCCCCGGTGACCGCAGACGTGAGTGACGCGACGTCGGTCTCGGCTGCGGTCGACGAGGTCGTCCGGCGCTTCGGCGGGCTCGACATCCTGATCAACAACGCCGGCATCGGCGCGCAGGGGACCGTCGAGGACAACCCGGACGACGAATGGCGCCGCGTGTTCGAGGTCAACGTGTTCGGGATGGTGCGAACCACGCGCGCAGCTCTCCCCCATCTGCGCCAGTCCTCGCACGCCGCGGTCGTCAACACCTGCTCGGTGGCCGCCACCGCCGGCCTGCCCCAGCGCGCGCTCTACTCCGCCACCAAGGGGGCCGTGCTCGCCCTGACCCGGGCGATGGCCGCGGACCACGTCCGCGAGGGAATCCGGGTCAACTGCGTCAACCCGGGCACGGCCGACACGCCGTGGGTGCAGCGGCTGTTGGACAGCGCTGTCGACCCCGAACGCGAGCGCGCCGCGCTCCACGCGCGCCAGCCGCTCGGTCGTCTGGTGAGCGCTGACGAGGTCGCCACCGCGATCGTCTGCCTGGCCAGCCCCCACGCCTCGGCCACGACCGGGACGGCGCTCGAAATCGACGGGGGAATGGCGGGCCTGCGTCTACCCCCTGCGCCGTGACGAGCATCGGCGCCGGGCGACGGCTGGGAGCGAGCGGCCTGCTCCCATCTGCGCTGGCGTTCGGTGGCGCGCCACTGGGTGGTCTCTACGAGGTCGTGAGCGACGACGATGCCGAGCAGGCGGTGAGGCGTGCGCTCGAGCTCGGGCTGCGGTATCTGGACACCGCACCCCACTACGGTCTCGGCAGCTCGGAGCGGCGGCTCGGCCTCGCCCTGCGCGGAGCTCCTCGGGACTCCTACCTGATCTCGACCAAGGTCGGGCGTCTGATCCGTCCGCTGGCCCCCGGCGAGACCGCCGCGGATGAAGGATTTGCCGAGACTCCGGGGCTCAAGCGCGTCCGCGACTACTCGCGCGACGGCATTCGCCGTTCGATCGAGGAGAGTCTGGAGCGGCTCGGGCTCGACCGGGTCGACATCGTCTACCTTCACGACCCCGACGAGCACGAGACCGAGGTGTACGAGAGCGGCTATCCGGCGCTCGCAGAGCTACGGTCCGAAGGGGTGGTCACGGCGATCGGCGCGGGGATGAACCAGGCCGAGATGCTGACTCGGTTCGTCGATCGGCTCGACCTCGACGTGGTCCTGCTGGCCGGTCGCTACAGCCTGCTCGACCAGATCGCGCTCGCCGAGTTGCTGCCGGCGTGCGTCCAACGCGGTGTGGCGGTGGTGATCGGCGGCGCCCTGAACAGCGGGCTGCTGGCAAATCCGACCGCGGAGGGGCGCTACGACTACGACCGGGCGCCGCCTGAGGTCCTGGCGCGCGCCACCCGGATGCAGGAGGTCTGCTCCCGTCACGGCATACCCCTGATCGCCGCCGCCCTGCAGTTCCCGCTCGGTCATCCGGCCGTCGCATCGGTACTCGTGGGCGCTCGATCCGCGCGGGAGGTCGAAGCGAACGCCGACGCCTTCGCGACCGAAGTGCCACCCGGCCTGTGGGAGGAGCTCCGAGCGTCGAAGCTGCTGGCCGACGACGTGCCGGTGCCGGTCGGCCGCGGCGACCACCGGTGAGATTCACGATCGTCGACGCCCACCATCATCTGTGGAACCTCGAGCGGCACTCCTACGCGTTCCTCGACGCGCCCGAGCACGAGCCGATCCGACGTGACTTCGGTCTGGGTGAGCTCGTCGCCACGGTGAGTCCCCACGGTGTGGCCCAGACGGTGGTGATCCAGGCCGCGCCGGACGTGACCGAGACCGAGACGCTCCTCGAGCTCGCCGCCGATACGCCGCTGATCGGTGCCGTGGTCGGTTGGATCGACTTCGGCGCCGGCGACGCGGCGGCGCAGCTCGACACGCTGATGGCGCACCGCCACGCCCACTGGCTCGCGGGAATCCGGGCGATGGCCCAAGACCAGGCCGACACCGGCTGGCTGGCCTCGGACCCCGTGGCCCGAGCCGCGGCGGCAATCGGCGCGGCGAATCTGGTCTGTGAGCTGCTGATCACCCCGAGGGAGATCGTCGCCGCCTGCGAGCTCGTGAACCGCCTGCCCGGCGTCGCGTTCGTGATCGACCACGCCGGCAAGCCGCCGATCGCCACCGGAGCCCGGGAACCGTGGGCCACCGCGATGCGCGAGCTGGCCCGCGCCCCCAACACCACGTGCAAGGTCTCCGGGCTGGTCACCGAAGCTGACTGGCATACCTGGACCGTCGATCAGATCGCACCCTATGTCGCGCTCGTGGCCGAGGCGTTCGGGGACGATCGGCTGCTGTTCGGATCCGACTGGCCGGTCTGCCTGTTGGCCGCCTCCTATGCCGACGTGGTCAACGTCGCGCAGCAGACGCTCGCCGGGCTGGACGCCGACAAGGTGCTTGCCGGCAACGCCCGGCGCGTCTACGGGCTTCGCGTTTAGGCGGTCAACCGAACAGCGGTAGGCGGCGCCGGCGCGCGAGCGCATCCATCCCGGCCTGGATGCGGTCGCGGACCTCCTGGTACTTGGACTCGACGTACTCCTCGTCTTCGGCTCGATCGGGGTCGCTGTCGACGGTGACCGGCTCCTGGAAGGCGGTGCGGATCTTCGTCGGCAGCGGCAGTTCGGGCAGCAGCGCCGGCGATACCCCCCATGGCACCTGCAGGGCGATCGGGAACATCTTCAGGCGGGCGACCTTGTCGAGCGCCAGCGCCTTGGCCAGCCGTCGGCCACTGGCCAGCACCGGCATCGAGTCGGGTCCGCCCACCGTCGCGATCGGGACGATCGGCACGGCGCTGCGGATCGCCAGCCGGACGAAACCCATCCGCCCGGCCAGGATCGCCTCGTCACGCTTGGTCCACGGTCGTAGCGAGTCGCGCTCTCCGCCCGGCCACAACGCCACGTCGTGTCCGGCGGCCAGAGCGGCGGAGATGCTGTCAGGGGCCGCCGGCAGCACGCCCATGCGGCGGAAGTAGGCGCCCACGCCCGGGAGCGCCATCAACGCGTCATGGGCGGTGCCGTGCAACGGACGGGAGCGGCCAAAGCGCCGCCACCACTGCACGCCGATTGTCCAGGCATCCCACACGAACGGAGCGCCGGAATGGATGCCGACAAGCAGTATGGGCGCGTCGGGGATGTTCTCCCACCCCTCCAGCTCCATCCGGAACCAGTAGTCCATGAGCGGATTCCAGAGATACTTCTGGCGCTCCATGAAATCGTAATCGGGTCCGTCGAGCGACCACTCGGAGGCTCGGTCCGACACCCATCCGGCCACGCCGGACTGCGCCTCGCGCCGCTTCTCCACCTTGCGCTTGGCCTGCTCAGCGTGCCGCTCGGCCTGCGACTGCCGGGAACGTGAGCTGCCTTCGGTGCGTCGCTCAGGAGTCAATTTGCGGTCTTGCATCTACCCGTCCTCTCCTCGCTTCGCTCAATGGCTACCCGATCGGAGCCCGATCACAAACTCACCCCGGCACGGGTCGGTTCTCGAGTCCTCGAGATGCGTTTCAGGAGTGGAGCAGGACGTCTCTGAAGGTCTGCACGAATTCGGCCGCAGCGGGTGCGTCAAACTGGGCGCGCCGGTAGCGCAGGGCCACGAACAGCCGTCCGTCGAGGGTCGCCGCTCCCAGCGACGCGCCGAGCGGCATACGGCCCGGAGGCGAGAACCACAGCTCGCGGACCGCTCCGGCGTCGCCCAGCGTGGGCGGGTCGCTCACCCGCCCGAGATTGGAGAGCACCGCGGTGTCAACGACGACGTTGCCCGTCAGCGGGATCAGGTTCTGCATCCGCTGCTTGACCGCGGTGGGGAGGATCGTCGGAGCGTTGAACAGCTCGACGATCAGGCCGGCAACGGCGCCGTCTTTGATCTGCCGGGTGCTCTCGGCCGCCGCCTTGATCGCCTGGCGGAGCTCGGTCTGGTCCTGGGAGCCGACGCGCACGCTGACGTAGGAGGCGAAGTTGCCGACGATGTCAAAGCGCCACTCCGGCGGGCGCAGATTGATCGGCATCATCAGGTAGATGGTGTCGGCGTGGGGAACGCCGTGGCGCTCGTTGAACCGTCTGATCGCCAGGGCCAGGCCCGCGAGCAGCACGTCGTTGAGGGTCGCCCCGTCGGCGCGCAGAGACATCAGTCGCTCGAGCTCATCGGACCCGAAGCTCGTCAGCGCAAACCCGTAGCCCGGTTTGTCGCTCGCCCCCGAGCGGGCGATCCGAGTGGGGGCATCGACGCCGCGGGTCAGGTAGTCAAGCGCAGCCCGGCCGCGGGTCATACGAGCCTTGATCGATCCGGCGGCGGTGACGGCTCCCAGATCACGGACCTCAAGCGAATCCACCGCCGCCCCGGGGTCATCCTCGCCGGCGTATGCCCGCGCGATCGACCCCATGAACCGCAGCGCCGACAGGCCGTCGCCGGCGGCGTGGTGCAGGTTGAGCACCAGCGAATCACCTCCGGAGCGGTGGGCCAGCAGCAGCGCGAACGGCCCTGGGCGCTCGAGCGCCGGCACCCGTCCCAGCAGCCGCTCCCGTTCGTGGGCCAGCGCCTCGTCGGTGGAGCACTCGACCTCTGTCAGGTCGATGTCCTCGAGCGCTTCGGCGATCTCCCACCGGTAGCGGACGTCGGTCAGCCGCGAGCGTCTGAGCTGGGCCCGAATGATCGGGTGGGCCCGGGCCGCTGATCGCACCGCCTGCTCCAGGCGCTCGCGCTCGATCCTCCCTTGCACCCGGATCTCGAGATGCACGCTCCATGGCTCGTCGGCTCGATCGAGGTGCAGATAGAGCTCGTCGAGGACATTCAACCGCGCCGTCTGCATGGGCTCCGCCCGCTTACTCACCACCGTCCCGCACTCTCCCTTCGCAACATTTCACAGAAGTGTTGCCCCGAACGCCGCAAACCCAACCCAATTCGTCCTTTTTTGCCCCTGGCCGCTCCCCCCAAGCGGCCGCGGCGCTCGTCGCGATCGGCCGGCTCGCACGCCGGCCACCGCGTAACGCGTCATCAGCTGCCGGGTGGCTCGTCCATCAACACGCCGTAGACCCGCCTGACGCGGAGCCTGACGACGAGCCGCCGGGCCTCGATCATCTGAGCGAAGAACGCCGATGCGTCCGGGAGCTCGTCGTAGAAGGCGGAGTGAACTTCGGCCAGCTCCCGGGAGGCGGCGTCGCCCGGCGTCTGGGCCACCTCGGAGAGCTCCGCGTCACATTCCGCGACGGCGAAGGACCAGAAGTGATCACCTGGGACGTGGAGCGCCGCGCGAGGATCGCGTCGCAGGATGCGGCCCTTGACGCGATCGGCCGTGGTCGAGACACGGGCGATTCGCTGCTCCCCGTCCCACACGTACAGGACGTTGGTGAGATGCGGGTATCCCTCGCGAGTCACGGCGGCCAGGATCCCCTGGCTGTGACCGGCGATCAGGTGCAGCAGCTGTTGCTCCTCGGCCATCGACGCGTAACCTAGCGCGCGCCGGAGCTCAGGGACGGACGAAGGTGTCCGGGTCGGCTCCGGTCCGCTCTCCGGCGTCGAGCGCGTTGATCGAGGCCATCTCGGCGTCGGTCAGGTTGAAGTCAAACACGTCGAAGTTCTCCACGATCCGCTCCGGGGTCACGGACTTGGGGATGACCACGTTGCCGATCTGCAGATGCCAGCGGATCACGACCTGGCCGGGGCTCTTCTGGTGGGCTTCTGCGATCTCGGTGATCACCGGGTCGTCGAGCACCTGCCCCTGCGCGAGCGGGCTCCATGCCTCGGTGACGATTCCCAGCTCAGCGTGCTTGCGGCGTAGCCCTGTCTGCTGGAAGCGAGGATGCAGCTCGATCTGGTTGACGGTCGGGATGACATCCGTCTCCTCGATCAGCCGGTCGAGGTGCGCGGGCTGGAAATTCGACACGCCGATGGAGCGGACCAACCCTTCGCTGCGGAGCTCGATGAATGCCTTCCACGTCTCCACGTACCGGTCCTGGGACGGGACCGGCCAATGGATCAGGTACAGGTCCACGAAATCGACCTCGAGCCGATCCAGACTGGCCCTCAGCGCTCGCTTGGCCGGCTCGAAACCGTGGTCGTCGTTGAAGCACTTGGTGGTGATGAAGACGTCGTCGCGATCCAGGCCCGCGCTGTGGATCGCCTGACCGACAGCGGCCTCGTTGCGGTACGCGGCGGCGGTGTCGACGTGCCGATACCCCGCGAGCAGGGCGCGCGTCACGACCTCAGCGGTGTCCTCGGGCGGGACCTGGAACACGCCGAAGCCAAGCTGCGGGATGAGCACGCCATCGTGGAGGGTTATGTTCGGGACCTTGGTAGTCGAAGGAGTCATGTGTCTAGTACTGCCCGCTCCGCAAGCCCTCACACATGCCGCCGTCGGGGCCGGTCAAAGCCCTCGCGCGCGCGATCCACTCGTTCGCGCGCGTGGCAGCCCTCGAGGTGATCGTTCACCAGGCCCATCGCCTGCATGAACGCGTACACCGTCGTCGGCCCGACGAACCGCCAGCCGCGCCGCTTGAGGTCTGAGGCCAGCGCCTTGGACTCCGGCGTAGCCCCGAGCTCGGCCAGACCTGCCCGGTCAAGCCCGCCGGTCCTCGGAGCCGGCTCAAAGCTCCACACGTACGACGCCAGTGACCCCTCGCTGCGCACCAACTCCACCGCCCGGTCAGCGTTGTTGATCGTCGCCTCGATCTTCCCGCGGTGGCGCACAATCGCCGCGTCGGCGAGCAGACGAGCGACGTCACGCTCGCCGAACCGCGCGATCCGCTCGAACTGAAAGTCCGCGAACGCGCGCCTGAACGCGGGGCGCTTGCGCAGGATGGTCAGCCATGACAGACCAGCCTGGAACCCCTCCAGGCTGATTTTCTCGAACAGACGAACGTCGTCGGAGACGGGGAAGCCCCACTCGGTGTCGTGGTAGTCCCGGTACTCCGGCGCGGAGGTCGCCCACCAGCAGCGCGCCACCCCGTCCTCGCCGGCAACGATTCCGTCCTCGGCTGCCACATTCGGTTCCTCGGTCATCTCAATTCTCGGCCGGGACGATAAAGCCACGCCTGGCCGCCCGCGCGGCGCTGGGCAAGCCTGAGCGATCAGGCAGGCAGCGAGTAGTCGATCCACTCCTCCCGCGCCGCCCCGATCCGGTCGTACAGACGCTGTGCGCGGAGGTTGGTCGGCGCGGTCTGCCAGGACAGCTGCGAGACCCCGCGTTGGCGACACTGCTCCTGGCAGGATTGGATCAGCTGTTGGCCGACCCCGGTGCCGCGCGATGCCGGGATTACGAACAGGTCCTCCATGACTCCGATGCGCGACGCCAGCGTGGTCGACCAGGTCCAGTACAGCGTGGCGAAACCGAGCGGCTTGTCCTCTTCGCCGCGGGCGAGCAGCTGGAGTCCCTCGTGGTCGGGGTCCTGGGTGAGCGCCTCAAACAGCGCCAGGAGCGCCGCGTCGCTCGGGGCAGCGTTGTAGAACTCGCAATAGCCGCGGACCAGCGGCAGGAGATCGTCGAAGTCCGACGGCCTGACGATCTCTATGGTGGGAAACGGTGGCGATTGCGGACTCATGATCGGCTCGCGAGCGAGGCCATTGCTCTCCGCGTCTTGCGGTCAGCCCGCCTGCCGGTTTGGCGAGGTCAGGCCGAGCGCCGAGCGCCGAGGGGTAAAGCGGACTTGAGTGGGTTGGGAGCAGGTACGTTAGTGGCGCTGGCCGCGTTTGGGCTGGCCGCCGGCGTCGGGATCACCGCGATCGGGCCCGGTGGCGTACTGGCCACGGTCGGCCTGCTCGTGCTCACCCGGCTCCCGCCGGCTGGAGTGGCGGGCACGGCGATCGCCACCCAGGTCGCCACCGGAGGGCTCGGCACCTTCGCCTACCACCGCTCCGGTCAGCTCCAGCACGCCGGCACCCGTCGAATGGCGCTAATCCTGGCGACCGTCGCGGTCCTCGGCACCCCGCTCGGCGTGCTGGCCAACCGGCTTGTCTCCGGCGGCGTCTTCAGCGTCCTGCTCGCGGTCAGCGTCGCGATCGCGGGCGCACTGGTCTGGCCACGCAAGCGGACCGCGCGAGCCCCCCGAGGGCATCGGACGGTGCCGCGCGGCGCGGCCGTTGCGGCGATCGGGCTCGGCGTCTCGATTGCCGCCGGGCTGTTCGGCCTGGGCGGGCCGATGCTATCCGTGCCGCTGCTGGTCGTCGCCGGGACGCCCGTCCTCCCCGCGCTGGGCGCGGCCCAGGCCCAATCGATGGTCATCGCCACGACGGGCACGATCGGGTACCTCCTCCAGGGGAGCATCGACTGGCCACTGGTCGCCGTCGTCGGCATCCCGGAGCTCGCCGGTGTCCTGGTCGGACACCGCCTCGCCCACGCCGTTCCCGAAAAGTGGCTCACCTATGCTCTGGCCCTGACCCTCCTCGCGCTCGCCCCGTGGCTGTTGTTTCGAGGCTGACCGCGGCAGATCGGCGGCTGTCCCCTCCCTCCCTCCGCATTCGTCTCGTGTGCAACCCAGCTCTCCTGAGGAGGTACACCGTGCGGTACGCAACCTTGATTCACCGTCAGCCTGAACGAGCTCTCGCGATCGAGGTGCCACGCTGATCGAACGAGTCTTCCGCGAGGAGTGGAGCCGGGTCCTGGCCTCGCTGATCGGCTTTCTGGGCGATTTCGATCTCGCCGAGGAGTCGGCTCAGGAGGCGTTTGCGATTGCCGCGGAGCGCTGGCCGCGAACCGGCACGCCGGTCAATCCGCGGGCGTGGCTGATCACGACGGCGCGCAACCGCGCCATCGACAGGCTGCGGCGCGAACGCACCCTCGCCGCCAAGACGCGGCTGCTGGAGGTGAACGAGTCAGTGGTGAACGATTTCGACGACACGTCGATTCCCGACGAGCGGCTGGAGCTGATCTTCACCTGCTGTCACCCGGCGCTCGCGACCGAGGCACAGGTCGCGCTGACGCTCCGCACCCTCGGCGGTTTGTCGACCGAGGAGATAGCCCGATCGTTCATCGTCTCGGCCGAGACGATGAAGCGTCGCCTGTCCCGCGCGAAGACCAAGATCAGAACCGCCGCGATCCCGTTCTCGGTCCCGGCTGAGGATCTCCTCCCTGGGCGTCTGGCCGCTGTATTGGCGGTTGTCTATCTGATCTTCAACGAGGGATACGCCGGCCGCCTCGACCTCGCCGCGGAGGCAATCCGACTCTGCCGCGTACTGACCGATCTGATGCCGGACGAGCCCGAGGCGCATGGGCTCCTGGCCCTGATGCTGTGCCACCATGCCCGCCGCGAGGCGCGGTTCGCCCACGGCGAACTGGTGCTGCTCGAAGATCAGGATCGCTCGTTGTGGGACCCCGCCCTGATCGAGGAAGGCCGCCGGCGGCTGGTCCGGGCGCTGGCTCTGCGCGGCCGCGGTCCCTACGTCCTGCAGGCGGCGATCGCCTCCCTGCAGACCGAGGCGAAGATCGACTGGCCGCAGGTCGCCGAGCTGTATGACGAGCTGTCTGCGCTGACGCGCTCGCCCGTGGTCGAGCTCAACCGCGCCGTGGCCGTGGCTCAGACTGGATCGCCCGCCGCGGCGCTGCAGATCCTCGAGCGCCTTGAGCTCGACGAATACCAGTACATGCACTCCACGCGGGCCGAGCTGCTGCGCCGGCTCGGTCGCGCCGATGAGGCTCGCGCCGCGTACCGGACTGCCCTCGAGCTCGCCCGGTCCGAGCCCGAGCGACTGTTCCTCGAGCGGCGGCTCGGCGAGCTCTGACCGGGGCCGGCGTCCTCGCTCGGCCCGGGGCTGGCGTGGGGCTGCCCCGGTGGCGCAACTATGATCGCGCTGTTTGTTGCGCGAGGTGACCACCGACCTGGCGATGCTCGAGCGGCTGGTAGCGCCGGCGGGCAAGGACGTGGTCGATATCGGCTGCGGCGGCGGCCAGCTGGTCCGCGACCTCGCCGGACGTGAGGCCCGCGTGGTGGGAGTCGAGATCTCCCCGCAGCAGCTCGAGCCGGCGCTTGCCCACGACGACGGCAGCGGCGGCTCCTACAGGGTCGGTCAGGCGCAGCAGCTGCCCCTCCCGGACGCGTCGATGGACGTCGCCGTGTTCCTCCGGACGCTTCATCACATCCCGCCGCCCGAGCTGATGCAGGCGCTGCGTGAGGCGCGCCGGGTACTGCGGCCCGGCGGTGCGGTCTACGTTGCCGAGCCACTGCCGGAGGGCAACTACTTCGCGCTCACCAGCCTGATCGAGGACGAGCTGGCAGTCCGCGCAGCGGCGCAGGAGGCGATCGCCGACGGCGGGCGGGCCGGACTTCAGAGGGTGGCCACCGTCGAGTACGAGATCCGCGCGCGCATCGCCGGCGTGGCGGCGTACCGCGCGCGCACGATCAGTGTCGATCCGGCGCGGGCCGAGATCTTCGACGCGCACCGGGCTGAGATCGCGGAGGCATTCGAGCGGCTGGGCGAGCCGGGTGATCTGCCCGGCGAGCGCTGGTTCGTGCAACCGATGCGCGCCGACGTGCTGCGGCGGTAATCATCTGCTACGGGATCTTCTTGGCTGCCACCTATCTTGCTATCGTCGAGCCCATGAGTGGTGTCACCGCATCGCGCCTGCCGGTTCCCGCCGAGCCACCCGAGACGCTCGCGTCGGACCTCTGCTGGATGCTCTCGCGGGCCAGCCACGCGCTCACCACCGAGTTGACCGCCGCGCTCGAGGGGTCCGGGATATCACCGCGCGGGCACCAGGTGCTGGCGGCCGCAACCGACGGCGAGCACACCCAGACCGACCTGGCCCGGCTGGTGGGAATCGACAAGACCACGATGATGGTCACCCTCGACGAGCTTGAAGCGGCCGGCCTGGCGAAACGCCGTCCCTTGAGCACCGATCGCCGGGCTCGGGTCATCACGGTGACCAGAGCGGGCGAAAAGAAGCTACGTGAGCTCGAGCAGGTGTTCGACCGCGTGCGCGAGGACGTTCTGGGCATCCTGCCCGAGGACGACCGCGAGGTGTTCCTCCGCTGCCTCGGTCAGCTCGCCTGCGGGCGCCTGTCTGCGCCAGTGGCGTGCTCCCATCCGGTTCGCCGCCCGCGCTAGATCCGCCCGGTCGGTCGCCGTCGCCGTCGCCGTCGCCTGGCCCTGACGCTCGCGCGCGGAGCCAGGCCTGAGCCAACCCCCGGGTCGCGGCCGCGCCGGAAGAATGTTCTTGTAACAGATCATCTTGTACGAGATCATCTGCTACGGTACTTCCTGTCCGTCGATACAGGAGGCAGTCATGGCGCAGAGCACCCCGCAAGCGGTCCCGCAGCACAGCGGTGAGAACGAACGTCAGCGATGGATCGCCCTCGTGGTCCTGTGCGCAGGCTTTCTGATGATCATCCTGGACCAGACGATCGTGAACGTGGCGCTGCCGTCGATCCAGACCAACCTGCACTTCTCGCAGTCGGGTCTGGCCTGGGTCGTGAACGCCTACCTGATCGCGTTCGGTGGGCTGCTGCTGCTGGTGGGACGGCTCGGAGACCTGATCGGTCGCCGCCGGATCTTCATGGCCGGCCTGGCCGTGTTCACGTCGGCGTCGCTGGTCTGCGGCCTGGCCGACAGTCAGGCGGTGCTGGTCGGGGCCCGGTTCGTGCAGGGCATCGGTGGGGCGATGACCTCCGCGGTGATCCTCGGCATGATCGTGACGATGTTCCCCCGGGCCACGGAGCGAACCCGGGCGATCGGCGTCTACAGCTTCGTCGCTTCGGCCGGCGGGGCGGTCGGCCTGCTCGCCGGCGGGGTGCTGACCCAGGGTCTGAACTGGCACTGGATCTTCTTCGTCAACCTCCCGATCGGCGCCGTGACCGCAATCTACGCTCGGCGACTGCTGCCCAAGGACAAGGGTCTCGGGCTTCAGCATGGAGCTGATATTCCGGGCGCGGTGCTGCTGGTCAGCTCGCTGATGCTCGCCGTCTACACGATCGTCGAGGCCAGCCGTTACGCCTGGGGGTCACTCCACACGCTCGGCCTGGGCGCCGTTGCGGTTGCCCTGCTGGGAGCGTTCATCTGGCGCCAGGCCGCGGCGACAAATCCGCTCATCTCCCTGCGGGTGTTCCGGTCCCGGACGGTCAGTGGCGCGAACCTGATCCAGGTCCTGATGGTCGCCGGAATCTTCGGCATGTTCTTCCTCGGTGCGCTGTTCATGCAGCGGGTGCTGCACTACGACGCGATCCAGGTCGGACTCGCCTTCCTGCCGGTCGCGCTGGGGATCGCCACCATGTCGCTCGGCTTCTCGGCCCGGTTGATCACCCGTTTCGGCGGCCGGGCGGTGCTGCTGCCCGGTCTGGTCCTGCTCGCCGGCGGGCTGATGCTGTTCAGCCGCGTTCCAATTCACGCGCATTACGCCACCGACCTGCTGCCGGCGATGGTGCTGCTCGGTATCGGCGCCGGGCTGGCTTTCCCATCCCTGATGACCCTGGCCATGTCCACCGCCACCCCGGAGGACTCGGGGCTCATCTCGGGCCTGGTCAACACCACCCAGCAGGTCGGTGGCGCCCTCGGGCTGGCCGTGCTGGCAACCCTGTCGGCCACCCAGACGAACTCCGCCCGGGCGGACGGGCGGACGGTCGCCGATGCCCTGACGAGCGGCTACCACGTGGCGTTCGCGGTGGGGGCCGGCCTGGTGATCGGCTCGATCGTCTTGGCGGCGGGGCTGCTGCGGCCGGAGACGAGGGCGGTGGTCGACTCCGAGTCGCCCGTGGCCGAGTACGAGCCTGAGCCCGAATATCTCAGACAGGCCGCGTAGCATCCAGCGTCTGGCTGGCACCTTGACCGCTTCCCATCGCGGCGGCTCCGGGACGCCACTGGTCTGCCTGCACGGTTTCCTGGACACGTGGCGGAGCTGGGAACTCGTGCTGCCGGCTTTGGCGGGTCAGCACGACGTTCTCGCTCTGACGCTGGCCGGTCACGCCGGTGGGCCGCCGCTCGACGGAGAGGTTCGCGACGACGTGCTCGTGGACGCGGTCGAGAGCGCGATGGACGCGGCGGGTTTCGAGCTCGCGCACATCGTCGGAAACTCGCTCGGAGGTTACGTCGCGCTTCAACTGGCGTCACGCGGACGGGCACAGACGGTCGTCGCCCTCGCGCCGGCCGGCGGTTGGAGCCGAGGCGACCACTCCTACCGGGAGTTGCTGCACCGGCAGCAGACACTGCACCAAGCGGCCAAGGCGGCGCTCCCGTACGCGGAGGCGGTCCTGGCCACGCGGGCCGGGCGGCGGCGCGCCACCGAGCTGATCGCCACCAACTTCGAGCACATCCCAACCGAGCTGCTCGCCCACCAGCTGCTCGGCATCGCGGGCTGTCCGGTCGCCGATGCGGCGATCGAGCACGGGATGCGAGGTGGTTGGACGATCGACGCCGAGACGATCACCTGTCCCGTACGGATCGTGTGGGGCACCGAGGACAAGCTCCTGCCCTGGCCGCAGGCCGCAGCCCGGTTTCAGACGGAATGGCTACCCCACGCCGATTGGGTCGTGCTCGACGGCGTCGGACACTCCCCCCAGCTCGACGTCCCCCTCGAGACCGCTCAGCTGATCCTCGGCTTCACGGCGTCCTGAGCGGGTTTCGATCCTGCCTGGGATCGACATGAGAAGTGGACCCCGGCAGTCGCGTTGAGGAGAATGCACCCGTGGCTCTGTCAATCAGGCTTCTGGCCAGACGAGCGTTGCTGCTGGTTGTGATCTCGGTGGCGCTGCTCGCGGTCGGCGTGGCTCCTGCGAGCGCACAATGCGGAGAAACCACGAACGTGACCCCGCGGCGGTCCCTTGGGGTGGGGTCCCCGCCACTGGCGGTTGGAGACTCCGTGCTCTATGACGCCGCCAACGTGCTGGCCTCCTACGGGTTCGCGACCAACGCAATGGTCTGCCGCACCATGGCCCAGGGGATTGCTTGGCTGGAGCCCCGCGCCCATCGGCTCCCGGTGCTGGTGGTGGTGGCACTCGGGACCAACGGGGCGGTGACGACGGATCAGATCGACCAGCTCCTAACCCTCTTGGGACCGAATCGACTGCTCGCGATGGTCACGCCTCACCACGGGGACTACGCCTACGTGCCCGCTTTGATCCGGTCGGCGCGCCAGCAACACCCTGGCCGGATCGTGGTCCTCGACTGGGATCGCTTGAGTGCGGGGCACCCGGATTGGTTCGCTCCGGATGGCATCCACCTCGGTGGGGCGGCGGGTATCGATGCCTTCGCCCGCTTGGTCGCCAGCTCGCTGCTGACGGCGCCGACCCAACTGCCGGCGCCGGCCCCGTTGCCGCCTCCCGCCCCCACACCGCTCCCGCCGGTAAAACGTCCGGCCCGGGCCCCGCGGGCGATTCACCGACCCAGGCCGATGCCGACGAAGCCGGCGCCGCCGCCCGCGCTCTCCCCGAGCGCCGGTCTCGCCTGGGCGATCCTGTCCGCTGTCGAGGCGCTAGGCCTCTCACTCGTGGGCGCGTGAGGCCATCGTGCGTCCTCAGCGTATGACGTGATCGGCACGCAGGCGGTTGGCCACGAGCCTGGCCGCGATCGTGTCACTCGCGGTGGAGAGGTGAATACCGTCCGATTCGTGGATTACGAAGCCGCGGCCGTGATACGTCATGAAATCCCGGTATCTGTTGCCCGGGGTGAAGAACGCGTTTGCGTCGATCAATGAGACGCGTCCCGGGAAGCGATCCGCCGCTTCACGGATGCCTGCGTTGACGGCGTTGAAGACGCCTTGGAAGTTCGCCGGCCGAGGCGTGGGAAGCAGGAACCAGTAGACGCGGCCGGCGTTCCTACGGAGGTAGGCGCGCATCATCTCGGCGGCGAGATCTGCGTAGCCGGTGCTCCACGCGGCGCCGCAGCAGCCGACGGGCCGGCCGTCCCTGCCGGCAACTGAGAATCCGTCGTTGGCGCCCATGAAGATGACGGTCACGTCGGGCCGCAACGTTGGTGCCTGCCGGCGGGCGTGATGGGGCCAGTTGAAGAAGAACGAGTTCGTGAGACCGGTGCTGATCCGGGCGTCGTTGGTGGTGTTCACTCCGTCTCGGCGGAGGTCCTGCGCCATGAAGTCGTCGAGGATCTGCATCTCCGAGTCGCCTGCGGCCAGCAGCCGGATTCGCCCTCCGGGGTGCGAGACCCACGCCGTCCGGTGCTGCTGGGCGCTGAATGGCGTCTGTACGGTCGTCCGCCAGCCTCCGGGGCGCGACGCGGGGATCTGCACCACGCGGCGGCTCTCTCCGGGGGGCAGCTGCGACGCCGAGCAGCTGCGACCGCCGCCAGGCGGCGTGATGCAGATCGTCACGGGCAGCCCACCGATGCCCCACCGGTCGCGGAGCCGGATCACGATCGTGCGTCCGACCCGCGCGCGTGACGCGATGTGTGTCGCCAGTCGCCCTGAACAGGACGGCGTCGTGATGATCGTCGTCGCAGCCGCCGGAGCGGCCGGGGGGATCGTCGTAACCAGCAGCTGGCGCTGACGCAGATCGCAGCGCCAGGTCAGTGCGCCGGAGACGGTCGCGGTCCCCAGCGCGGAGAGCTGGACCACCTGGAGGGGGGTCGTCTGTCCGGTCAGCTGCTCGCTGAGCTGTACCTGCGCTCCCGCCGGACCGGTGATCGAGGCACCGACGTAGCCGACGGGCGCGAGGGTGGCACTAACCGTGAGCGGAGGCACGGACGCATCGGCGGTGAACGTCCGCGCCGAGTCTCGTCGCGGCGTCCGGGCTCGCCGCGCTGCGCTGGCACGGCGCGCGTGCTTGTTATCGCGCGGCGGGCACGGTTGATACGCGTACGGCAGCGCCTGCTCCAGCAGTGCATTGAACGCGTAGACGCCGGGCCAGGTGAGATGGAGGCCATCCGGCTGAAACCAGCTGGGGTGCCCGGAGCTGTACTTGACCCAATCGAGCAGGAGGATTCTGTCTGGGTGGACCCTGGCCTGCTCGCGCTCGATGGCGGCGCTCGAGCCGGCCTGCCGCGGTGTTACAAGGACCAGCAGCCGCTTGCAGCACAGCACCCGCAGCGCCCGACCGATGTCGTCCTGCGTGACGTTGCCGTTCGCACCGAGCGCGATCACGACCATGTGCGGAAGCGCTCTGTGCGCTTTGAGCTGGCTGAGCAGCGCCAGCCCTTCGACAAACTGCCGGCAGCCATGGGCGTTGGCGTCGTAACCGGTGGCGGCGAGACCCGGCAGCGAGAGCAGCAGCGTGGAGTCCCCGATCGCCAATGGTGGGATCTGCCCGCTGGTACGAGCAGCCGACTGAGAGGTCTGGACCCCGCCACATCCGGCATGACTGATCGCCGGGAAAACGAGCAAGCCAAGTCCGGCGGCGATCGCGGTGATGCAGCTTCGAACTGTGCGGCAGTGTTGGCGAATCAGCACGGGAACAGGTACTCTGCCTGATCAGGCGGTCAGCTGCCACGGGAATGGCCCGGACCGGCCGGTGCGGGGCGGTCCGCCATCAACTTGGAGTCAACGGAGGAGCTTGAAGATGTCGCATCGCTTTCGATCAGTGGTCGTCGCAGTGAGTCTGTCAGTGGCGTTGAGTGCCAGCGCGGTGGCACTCGCGTCCGCCCCAGTCGCGCATACCGCTGGGAGTTGCGGCGTCGGAAGTGGTCATGGCTACGGTTACACCTACCTCACATCGCTCTCGGTGCACCGCACCAGCTGCGCAAACGGCAAGCGCATCGCGGGAAAGCATGGCCACGTATCCGGCTGGCATTGCAGCAAGCATCAGCTCGCGAGCAGCCCGGTGCAAAACCAGGCGCGCGAGACTTGCTCAAGCGGCTCCCGCCAAGTCAAGTGGACCTACACGCAGAACAAGTAGCAGTTTGATCGTAGATATCTGATGCCGATCCTGGCATCAGATATCCCACCGTCAGCGGCCGTGCCACGACTAGCGGGAGAAGTCCCGGTCGACTGCGGCGAGCACGAGCTTCGCGGCCAGCGCCGAACCTGGATTGTTGAGGTGGATTCCGTCGGACTGACGCACGATCGTCGGCTGACCGTTCACGGTCATCGAGTCCCGATAGCGATCACCTGGCGTGAACACGGGCACGGTGTCGATGACCCGGATCTGGTCGCGCCACGGTTCACCGGCGACGTCAATCGCGGCGTTCACCACCAGCGAGATCTGCGCCCGCGCCCCGTCACGCGGGGTCGGCAGCGTGAGCCAGTAGACCCGAGCCAGGCCGGCGCGGCGATAGGTATCCATCATCTGCCGCACGCGGCCGGCGTAGATCGCGGCCCACGTGGCGCTGCAGCAGCTCACCTGCTTGCCCCCCGGGCCGGGCATGGAGTAGCCGTCATTCGCGCCGATGAACACGACCACGGCGTCGGGGTGATCGTGGCGCACCTGGTAGGCCGAAAGCTTGCGCCAGTCGACCAGAACCGTGCTTGAGATGCCGGTGCCGATGTGCGGATCCTGGATCACCCGCACTCCGTTGGGCGAGAGCAATTGAGCGAGGTACTGATCCAGCGGCTCTGACATCGAGTCGCCCGTCACGAGCATGGTGTGAAGCGCCCTCCTGGGAGGCGGCGAGACGCCGATCTGGCTCGGGTCAAAGGCGTCGGGGGTAACCGGTGGAATCCCGCTGCTGGTCCCAACCACGCTGGTGTTAAACCCCGTCAGGCCGTTCAGATCGGGATCTGGTGAGAGCCAGGCGGTCAGCGTGTGCGCCACCGGGCGCAGCGGCAACTGGCCCGCGACCCAGGCGGCCGGACGACCGACGGCGAGCACGGCGTCCCGGCCGATGCCGGGGTTCATCTCCTCGCCGGCCTTGCGTATCGAAGTTCCCGCCGACGCGATCAGGATCACGGCGATGATCAACGCCGCGAGGACTGCATCGCGGGCGCGAAAGCGCCGCGTGCCGGCACGGTCGAACCGCTCCATCAGGTTGTCGTCGCCGTGCTTGGGTTCGGTCGGGAGCATCAGAATCGGAAATAGATGAACGGCGGTACGCCCTGACTGGAGACGGTGGCGGCGACGAACAGTATGAGAACCGCGAGCGCGGCGGCGAGAGGGGCCGGGTTGAGCCTGCCGAGCCACCCCTGGAGTCGCTGCGCCGGCCGGGGAGGCAGCAGCTGCGGTCCAATTGCCACGACGATCGCCACCAGCACCGGCGCTGTCCACAGGGTTGGCGATCCCGGGGACGCCAGCCGGGACAGGAAGGTCCACACGACGCCGATCCCCTGGGCGCGGAACACCACCCATCCGAGCACAACAAGGTGAAAGGTCACCAACCAGCGCAGCCACCCTGGAGCTCTGAGCTTGCCGCCGAGCGCGTGCTCGCCCACCAAGCCGACGCCGTGGAACGCTCCCCAGATCACGAACGTCCACGCTGCGCCGTGCCATAGGCCGCCCAGCACCATGGTGATCATCAGGTTGCGGTAGGTCAACAGCCGCGAGCCCCGGCTACCGCCCAGCGGGATGTACAGGAAATCCCGCAGAAAGCGCGACAGCGTCATGTGCCACCGTCGCCAGAAATCGCGAAACCCGGTTGCGCGATACGGACTGTTGAAGTTCTGCGGGAACACGAACCCGAGCAGGAGGGCCAGCCCGATCGCGATATCGGTGTAGCCGGAGAAGTCACAATAGATCTGCGCCGCATAGGCATAGCCGGCGAGCAGCACATCGGGGGCGTGGTAGGCCTGCGGCACACCGAACACGGGATCGACCACGGTGCGCCCCAGGTAGTCGGCGATCACGACCTTCTTGACGAGCCCGAGGCCGACCAGCATCAGCCCGGAACTGACCGCCACGCGGTTGGGGTCACGGGGGCGCGCGAGCTGGGGCAGAAACTCTCGCGCGCGCACGATCGGCCCGGCCACCAGATGCGGGAAGAAGCTCAGGTAGATCGCTGTGTCGATCAGGCGCGCCGGCTCGATCAACCTCCGCTTCACGTCCACGGTGTATGAGATGGCCTGGAACGTGAAGAAGCTGATCCCCACCGGAAGCGCGATCGTCAGCAACGGCAACGGTATCTCGAGAGAGACCGAGCGCATCACGCGTGCGAACGCCTGGACGAAGAACGTGTAGTACTTGAAGACGCCGAGCGCGAGCAGGTTCCCGGTGACCGCGCCGGCACACAGCCACCGGCGCGTGCCGTCGCTGGCCGAGCGGTGGATCAGACGGGCGGCGCCATGGTTCCAGACCGTCACCCCGGCGAGCAGGAGGCAGAACACCGGGCTCGCAGCCGCATAGAACACGTAGCTCGCAACGAGCATGAATGGCTTCCACAACTGCGGCCGGGCCATCAGTGCCCACGACAACACGAGCACGATCGGGAAGAAGATGCCGAACTGAACGGAGGGAAACAGCATCAGGAACCGGGGGCGGGCGAGGTCAGCTCACGCACGGCTCGAGCGCGAACGCAAGCGCGCCGGCGACCAGGTTCGCGTAGGCGTTGATCCCGGTCGAGCCGCCGAGATGGATGCCATCGGGCGCGAACCACTCCGGATGTCCGGCGCTCAGGCGATCCCAGTCGAGCAGGAGAATCCGGCCGCGGTGGCGAGACACCGCGGCGCGGATCACGCCCGGCAGGTAGGCGAGGTCACCGTGATGCGGGGTGACCATCGCCAGGAGGCGCCTGGGCCCGAGAATGCCGAGCACGTTGTCAATGTCACCCTGCGTCATGTAGCCGTTGGTGCCGAGGGCGAGAACCACCAGATGCGGAAGACGCGAGCCGCGCGCTCGCAGCCAGGCGGTCCCCTGGGTCATCGTGCGACAGACCATCGCATTGACCTCAAAACCGCGGTGGGCGAGCTCTCCTGAGACGTCATACAGAACCGAGTCTCCGAGCGCGAGCGGAGGCGCCTGGCCGCGAACCGCGCTGTGCCTCGGCACGACACTGGTTGTCTGGCCGCATTGGGCTCTGGCAGAGCTGGAAAACATGGTCATACCGGCTGCGCAGATCAGGAGCACAAGGCTCACTCGCCACCACGCGGCGCGCATGCATGCGATCACGGCACGTACTCTGTCAGACCGCGTGCTGTCATTCTCGCGTGATGCCTCTCCCCCATTCGCACCAATTAGCCCATGCCCACCGCGCTCCGACGTAGGATGCGGTGATGGCAAACCGAGGCTGGTGGTTGGTCACCTGCGGAGCGCTGGTCGTGGTGCTCGGAACCGGAGTGGCGCTGGGCTCTGGCGGCCCAGAATTTCCGATACCCGGCTTCGCCGCAAGCCAGCTTCAGGTCGGCGGCATCAGCCGGCTCGATGATGGCGGTGGGCTGATCGCCGGCTCGCTCGCCAACCGGGCTCAGCCCGCCACTTGGCATCCGGTCATCGCGCGTCTGATGGCCGACGGCAGCGTTGACCTCGGGTACGGCAGCGAAGGTATCTCGACACCGCGGGTCGGCACGAACATGCGGGCCACCTCGCTGGCGATCAACAGCCGAACCGGCGACGCGTGGATCGGCGCCGCATCCGGGCAGGGCGGCCATGGCGCGATCATCGCTCTTAGCCGCCACGGCTCGCGGCAGAGCCATTTCGGCCGGCATGGAATCCTTGCGCTCGGTGCCACCAACCAGCCGGTGGCGCTCGCTTGGGGGCCGAACCAGCTTCTCGTCGCCTCCGGGACCCAGCCGTGCACGGGATGCCGGCTCACCGTCATCGATCCCGCCACGGGAAGTCCGACCGGAGCAGGCGAGCTGGCTCCGGACGCGCTCACCGGGATTCCCGGCTGCACCACCGGCTCGATCACAAGTGCCGTCCTGGTCGATTCGCACACGGCTGAGCTCGCCTTCCGCGGGCCCGGGCCGTGCACCCCTGAGCTCGTCACCGTGACGATCCCGGGGGCAGGCACAGGCGGCCCGGTTCGGGCGACGATGACGACAGCGCTGGGCGCCGCCGCGAGCACCGATCTTGTCGCTGCGTTCCAATCTGACACCTGTGTGGCCACATCCAGTCCGGCTTCGACGGCGTTGGGTCCGTTTCAGGCGTCGTCCGGAACATTCACGCCGACCGGGGCCCCGGGCGGGCGGCTGATCGCCCTTGTCGCGCTCGGCCAGGGAGCGTGCGCCGCGCTGATCGACACCGGGCGCGGATCGGGCGCCGTGGTGGTTCAGGCGTCGCCACAGCTGCCTGGTTTGACACGTGACGCGGTTCCGCGATCGGTCGATTCGCTCGGGATGTTCCGCTGCCACGCTCATCTCCTGGTGATCGGTGCTCGAACCAAGAATCGGGAACGTGCTGGGGTCGTCGCGGTGGTCCCGGTACGACGGGGTACGACGGCCGGCACGGCACGAGCCGCCATCGCCGGATCGCGGACCGGCCGCTGCCACTGATTCGCCGCGGGGGCTGGGCTGCCTAACCGCGGGGGTGCCGTGCCGGGCGGGGGTGCGGTGCCGGGCGGGGGTGCGGTGCCGGGCGGGGATGCGACGACAGATCGGTGCAGCCGCGCAAGCGGTTCCACCGCCGCACCGCCGCGGCTGCGACGGCGCCGCGCTGTGGCACCGGAAGACCGTCGGTGATCAGGGCCGGACGCCACCCATAGTGATCGACGTGGCGACCGGTGACGGTCACGACGAGCGTCCCGCTGTACGTTTCCGGTGGCGTCACGTCGTAGAACGCGAAGTTCCCCAGGCCGTAATCGACCAGCGCCTGCCCGAGATAGCCGGCGCCCAGCTCAACGTGAGCGTGCGTCCCCACAACGATGTCCGCCCCGGCCCTCACCAGCGCCCTCGCCAGTGGCTCTTGGATCGAGTTGGGACAGGACTGCGTCTGCGTTCCCCAATGGAGATAGACGACGATCGTGTCCGAGGTGCGACGGACCGCTCGCACAGCGCCGACAAGCTCCGACTCCTGATAGGCGCTGGCCAGTCCCGCGTGGTGACGACTCGCGGTCCAGGCCGCCGCCAGATCGCCGTCCAGCACCTGCGTCGCGGCAAAGATCGCAATCCGCTGCCCTTTGATGACGGCACGGTAGGGCGCAAACGCCTGAGCGGAGCTGCGCCCAACGCCGATCACCGGATAGCGAGCGCGGCGGGCGATGGCCAGCGACTGCCGTAAGCCGGCGATACCGCAATCCTCGCCGTGATTGTTTGCCTCGCTGACCAGGGACACTCCTGCGGCCTTGAACGCGAGCAGCGCACTTGGTGGGGCATGAAACACGAACGCCTTCGGCTGCGGACTCGGACAGCCTCCATAGGTGAGCGCAGATTCGAAGTTGGTCATCGACAGGTTCGCGCCCGACAGGAGCCTGCGAACCGAGCCGTCGAGAGCGGTCGCCGGGTCCTGGGCCAGCCGAACCCCGAGCACGCCCTCGAAATGCACGTCGCCACCGAATGCCAGGGTTACCCTGTGCCCGTTGCCTTGCCAGGCCGGCGCCAGGGGCGAAGCAGGGCTCCGGTGTCGTCCCCTCCGCGCCGGTACCGAGCGGCCGTGTGTGCTCGCGACTGCGGTGCCAGGCAACGCGACCGCGCAAGCGACTGCAGCCAGGCCGATCCCAGCCAAGCTGCGATACGCGTGGTGCGAGTCGCGTTGCCGGCGCATGAGCTAGCCGATCCCCGGGCGAACTGACAGCTCTGCGGGCTTCGCTGACTCCTGGCAGGAGGTACATGACGACCAGCGAAGTACCGGCGAAACGGGCAAACGACCTGCCATCACGCGCCTCCGCATCTCGGACCTCAAGCGGCGTCGACCCTAGCACCACCAGCGGCGATCGGCGTGTGTGGACAGCGTGCGTAGTCGTCGACCGGAGTAGCTTGCACTCGTGAAGTTTCACGTACACACCGAACTGATGCCGAGGGCGCCAACGGGCGTGCGAAAGCCGCCGCCTGGCCGCGCGGTGGGCAAACCGGACCGGCCATCGGTCAATGACCTCGCTCCCAGGACTCCCTGCGGACAGCGGTAGCGCGCGGACAAGCCACTCATGCCACCGCCACGCCGACGCATGTCCAACCACACCGCAAAGCGGAAACGGCTGCCGTGGTTCCAGGGGCTCGCGATCGTCGCCATCGCCGCCGTCCTCTCCGCGCTTCTGCTCGAGGTCGTGTTCGGCCACACCAACCGGGCCGTCAGCGCCGGCCGTCGCACCACTGTCAGCGCCGCGCCCAAACCCCGCGTGAAGCCGCCCGCTCACAGACGCCCCGCGCTCCCGCACTCCACGACCACACAGGTCGCGCCTCCCGCCACGACGACGCACTCCACGAGAGCACGCCGGCCCGCCCGCCCCTCGTACACCGTCCGCTCGGTGGCGATGCGGATGGTCGATCCTTCGAGGACGCTCAACACGCAGAGCGGGACTACCAGCCGGTCGTTTGAGACGATCGTCCGCTATCCGGTCCCCGCCGCCGTCGGGCCGCCGGTCGGCCCGTTCCCGCTGATCGTGTTCGGCCACGGGTTCGCGGTCAGCCCGCAGCCGTACTCGCGGCTGCTGGACGCTTGGACCCGGGCCGGGTTCGTGGTCGCCGCGCCCGTGTTCCCGTTGGAGAACGCGAACGCCCCCGGCGGTCCCAACGAGAAGGACCTGCCCAACCAGCCCCGCGACATGAGCCTGGTGATCTCGCGGCTGACCACCGTTTCACAAACGGGCTCGGGGCTGCCGGCGGGAATCATCAACCCCCGGCAAGTCGCCGTCACCGGGCAGTCCGACGGTGGCGATACCGCGCTCGCCGCCGCGTACGACCCGACGGTCCGCGACCACCGGATCGGCGCGGCGATGATTCTGTCCGGCGCCGAGGACCCATTCGCGGCCCCGTTCACCATGCCGCCGGATGGGCCACCGCTCCTCGCCGTGCAAGGCACCGCGGACACCGTCAACCCGCCGGACTCCACGTACTCGTTCTACCAGCAGGCCGGACCTCCGAAATTCCTGCTGAGGCTGCTTGGAGCCGGCCACCAGCCTCCCTACACAGAGCCCGGCCCGGAGCTCGAGGCGGTGCAGCGCACAACGGTCGCCTTCCTCAACGCTTTGTTCAAAGGACAATCCGGCCCGCTCAACCATCTCGTGGCCGCCCGCGGGGTGGGCGCCGGAACCGCGCTGACCAGCGGCATCCACTGATCGTGCCTGGCGCGTTGTGTCACTGCGGCGCTGTCAGCTGAGTACCGTCACACGTCGGGCAGGGTGCCGGACTCATCCGTCCGGAGTCACGATGATGTCGGAGTTCGCGAGGGTGGCGAAACAGGAGGGGATCATCCAGCGTGGCATCGCACCTTGGACGAGAGCGATCTGGCCGCTGGGCAAGCGCTCGGCACCGAGGACGCCCTGTTCCCCGGGGGCGAGGTATTTCCTGCCGACGTAGAGCCTGATCGTCGACTGTGCGCTGCCGACGGGGTAGATAGGAAACTGGTTGGTGCACTGCGGGGTGACCGGGACAACCGTCTCATCGATGCCCATCTTGGCGAGCCGGGCGTTGAGCGCCGGAATCTCGTTGGTCAAGGCGTATAGCTTCAGTGTGAGCGTCCCATCCCTGTGCCGGATCAGGGCGTAGGCCGGCGCCGTCGCCGAAGTCGCGGTCAGCAGCAGAATTGCGAGGGTCAGTCCGGCCGCGAGCGCCGCCGCGGTGCTGCCCAGAGTGATTAGCCCAAATCGGCGCCGGCTCAGGTGTGGGCCGGAGATGCGGCGGGCAGCGGGCATCGCGTTCAGCAGCTCGGCTCGGGCTCGCTCACGAGCCTCGTCGCGCCGTGCGCGCTCCTCTGGATGCAGTCGCCGAACCAGTTCTAGGTCGATGTCGTTGCTCACGCCGAGCTCCTTTTGATCATGGCGTCTCTGCGCCTGACGTCTGGGTCGCGACGCCCAGCTCAGCGCTGATGCAGCGACGGGCTCGGTGCAGTCGCGAGCGGACGGTGCCGACCGGGACGTTGGTCGCGCGCGAGATGCTCTCGTAGTCCAGTCCTTCCAGCGCGAACAGGAGCAAGGTGTCTCGGTCCGCGGGGCGCAACCGCGACAGAGCAGCCGCGACCGCTGGGCCTCCGGCCCCCGCGTCGACCCGCTCCTCAGCTTGTTGGACCTCGTCGCCCACAGCGACCGACTCGACGCTGCGTGCGTAGGCCCACCGTCGACGATCCTCCTCACGGGCGTGCCTGCCCAGAAGATTGTTCGCGATGCCGTACAGCCACGGACCAGCATCCGGATACGCAAGGTCGTAATGGCGGCGCTGCGTGAATGCTCGGATGAACGTCTCGCTCGCGAGCTCCTCAGCGAGGGACCATCCAACCCGACGGCTCAAGAACCGCGCGATCGCCTCGTAATGCCGATCGAATACCGCAGCGAAACGCACCGGATCTTCCAGCGAACCTGCGATCAGGTCCGCATCGCTCATCATCCCGTCCGGCTGCCGGTTCATAGACGCACCACTCACTGATTACCCGAAGCCCCGAAACGGGTTCACGACAGCCTAAGAACCCAGGCTACGAACCGCAGCGCGCGATCACGCTGGTGGACGCCAGACCAGGGGAGGACCGAACGACTGCGAAGATCTGGAGGTGCCTTTGTCGCGGTCTAACGATGCTGGGCCGGTGATCCTCCGGCAGGCGCGAGCCGCCGACGCCGGGGCCATCGCCGCTCTGCACGCCGACAGCTGGAGACGCAACTATCGAGGCGCCTACACGGATGCGTTCCTCGACGGAGACGTGCTCGGCGAGCGCCGCGCTGCTTGGGCGCAGCGATTGGGTCAGCTGCAGCCCGGCCATCTCACGATCGTCGCCGAGTGCGGTGACGATCTACTCGGCTTTGCGCATACGGTTCGCGACGCTGATCCGACCTGGGGAGCCCTGCTGGACAATCTCCACGTCGGTCACGAGTTCAAGCGGCTCGGGATCGGCGCGCAGCTGCTCAGGGGGACGGCTGGCCATTTCCTCGCGCATCGCTGGCCGGGCGCACTCTACCTGTGGGTGCTCGAGCAGAACACGCGAGCCCAAGCGTTCTATGAAACTCATGGAGGCCGACGAGTCGAACGCGTCATCGCCGGACCGTTCCCGGGCGGCGGGCATGCCCCCTGCTTTCGCTATGAGTGGCAGGAGATCACAGTAATCGCACAACGCGACCATGCAGAGAAGATGTGCCTAAGGCCGTCGGACCGGGTCCCGAGGACGACCTGAAATTGCTCTTGGGCATCTCCCTGCAAGCTGTGGCGCCTACCGGAAGTCCTCGGCGTGCTCGGCGGCTCAGTCGAGAAACGGCCAGGGGGCCCATTCGCCGTTTCCGCGCTCCTCGTGATCGTGGATCGTTCCAGTCGCGGACGGTCGGTCCAAGACGACCCCGCGGCGCTCAAGATCGACGCCGCGGAGTAGTCCATCGTCCGGGATGCGGCTGTTACTTAGCGGGAGGTGTGGTGACGTTCTGGCTACCCGCGGAGAACACGTGCCCGCTGCCGTCGGCGACGCTGTAGGCGACTGTGTAAGCCGTGCTCGGCGTGGCGAACGTGCCGTCAGCTTCGCTGAGGTTGCCAGGGATCGTCCAGTGCGTTGTGTTCGTCTGAACGAGCGTGTTGGTGCTGTCGTTCTTGTAGCTGATCCGCACCGTATACGGCCCGTCGCTCGAGCATGTCGACGTCCCCGTGAGTTGCGTATCGATCACGGTCGCGGTCGCCGGGTTGGAGTTCGTGGACGGATAAAACGGGTTGTACGTCGGGGAGTTGCTGAAGCGGGAGATCGTCGAACAGCTTCCGGCATTGACGCCGGTGCCGCCGCCAGAGCCTCCCCCGCTGCTGCCCGAGCCGCCGTCGGCGCCACCGCCCGGCCCGCTTGCCGAAGCGACCGGGGCGACGGAGGCGATGAACAGTCCCATCGTCACGGTGAATACCGAGAGTCGTCGCATCTAGAGCTCCTTTCGCCGAGCTTTCGAACCGGACGCTCGGATTGGCGTCACCGTTGCAGGAGGCCAGTCCCCACTATCAACCGGACATTGGTCTTAAGACAGCGTCTGCTAAAGCGTGCCACGACACAGCGGTCGGATGAACGCCAACGTCCGCACGGCGAGGCTTCTGCATCGGCCCCTGCGCCGCCACACTCATCGAAACACTGAAGCAGCGCTTAGAAGGAGCCGCCGACGGTTAGCCTCGCATCGTGCGGCGGTTTCCACGGAACGCTCCCGACCCCTGGCTCCGCAGCGTCGACGAGAGCCTGCCACGCGATCGCGACCACGGTCAGCGACCGACCCTGGTAGAGATGTTCATTGTCGCGACGGTTATCGCCGCGATCATTGTCATGGCGGTCTGGTTCATCTTCTTTTCTCACGGCGGCATCGGACCGGGAACCGTCTGAGCGGCCCGCGCAGCGTTGGGCGTTGAGACGCCAGTCGGGGTCACGGTCGGCCCTCTCGAGAGGCTCTGCAGGCCGAATGGCTAGCAAGGCTCCGTAGGCACGAGCCAGAGCGTGCTGGCTCAACCGGCCGATTCGCCGTCCCAGTAGTCGACGGCGTCGGCGAGCCTGAAAACGCCACCCAGGGTCGACAGCTTGGCACTATCCGGATAAGCGCACCCGTATGGCTCCCGCTTGGTCGACAGGATCAGCACCCGAACGGCCTCGGCCGACTCGTTGATCAGCTGATGGGCGCCGTCGGAGCCCTCGGGGAACAGGACCATGTCCCCGACCGCGAGGATGTCGCGCCCCTCCGGGTGGCGCAGCGTGGGCGTGCCGGCCAGCACCAGCAGGCATTCCTCGTTACCGATCTCGTAGTGGTAGGGGCCGGTCCTCTCACCCGGGTCGAACTCGTACACCGTCCCGCCCAGCAGCTCGCCGCCGAGCCGCGGCCCGAGCTGTCGGTAGCGGGCCCTGAATCCTGGCGGATCTCCGGCCCCAGCCGCCACCTCCACCGCCGTCGCGCTGACCACCGGCCGTGGCGTCACGCTCATTCACCATCCCAGTAGTCGACCGCCTCGCCGCGGCGGAAGTCGAGCCGATCCTGGCCGCCGCCGGACGGTCGCACGCCGAGCTTGTCCGAGTCCGGGTAGACGGACACCGAGGCCGCTCCAGCCGCGGCGACCCCGGAGAACATCACCACGCGGCCGGGCCCGCGGACCGCGTGAGCGCCGTCCGGGCCGCTCGGGAAACAGACCACATCCCCGGGCGCCAGCACCCGCTCCCCGGCCGGGTCGCGCAACGTCGGCGCGCCTGCGGCGACGTATAGCCACTCCTCGACCCCATGGTGGTAGTGGTAGGGAAACGTCCACTCGCCGGCTGGCAGCTCGTAGACGCTGGCGCCCAACCACCGCAGGCCTGGCGCCCCACGACGGCCGCGCCAGGCGTATCCGGAGCGATCCTGCTGCACCGGAAGCTCGCCGGCCAGGACGTTGAAGCGCTCCATCGGCGCGCATTCTCCCAGCAGACGGTCTGCCGTGTCGCCCGTCCGCCGATCCTCGGCCCCGCCAGGGGCGGCATAGGAGGAGTGAGGAGAGTCGGTCGGCGAGTACACGCGGAAGCCCTGAAAGCCGCGCGCACTCGCCGAGCCAGGCTGGCTGTGTCAGCCGGCGGCGGCTGCGGAAGCCGGGTCGCCGACGCGGGCGGCCACTGAGTGTTCGTGGCTGTCTCGCGAGGAGATCAGCACGAAGGCCAGGACCGCACCGGCGACGGCGAAGCCGGCGCCGACCAGGAACGCCTGGTCGAACCCCTTGGTCAGGGCGACGCCGGCGCTGTGTGCTCCAGCGTGGAAGAGGCTCTGGGTGCGGCTGTCGGCGATCGTCGCGAGGATCGCCAGTCCGAGCGCCCCGCCGATCTGCTGGGAGGTGTTGATCAGACCCGATGCCAGCCCAGCCTCATGTGGCCTGGTCCCGGTGACCGCGGCGATCGTCACTGACACGAATGCGAACCCGAACCCCAGGGCCGCCAGCAGCGACGGGCCGAGCACGTCGGCGGCGAACGAGCCGCCGCTGCCAGGCACCTGGGAGAACCAGAGCAGGCCGCCGGCGACCAGCAGCAGTCCGGCGATCAGCGTCGGCCTGAACCCGATCCGGGTGACCAGCTGGGACGCGACCCCGGCCGAGATGATGATTCCGACCGCCAGCGGCAGGTACGAGATTCCGGTCTTGATCGGCGAGTAGTGCAGGACGTTCTGGAGGTATAGGGAGATGAAGAAGAACATCGAGAACAGCGACATGCCGAGCAGCAGGCCGACGATGTCCGCGCCGCGCAGCGTCCGCAGGCGGAAGATCGAAAACGGCATCAGCGGCTTGCGCTGCCGGGATTCGATCACCAGGAAGGTGATCAGCAGCACCACCGCACCGGCGACCAGCAGCAGCGTCTCCGACGATCCCCAGCCGACATTGACGGCGTTGACGATCGCGTAGACGAGCAGCGACAGGCCCGCGGTGACGGTGACCGCTCCCGGCAGATCAAACGTGCTGGTGTCGTCGTCGGCGCGGCTCTCGACCAGCGTCCGGGGGGCCAGCGCTGCTGCTGCGAGGCCGATCGGGACGTTGACGAACAGGACCCAGCGCCAGTTCAGGCCGCTGGTGAGGATGCCGCCGAGCAGCACCCCGGCCGCGCCGCCGGCGCCGGCGACGGCTCCCCAGATGCCGAGCGCCCGGTTGCGCTCGGCGCCTTCGGCAAAGATGGTGGTGATGATCGACAGGGCCGCCGGCGAGACGATCGCGGCTCCGAGACCCTGCGCAGCGCGGGTGGCGATCAGCCATCCCTCCGATTGCGCCAGTCCGCCCGCGAGCGAGGCGAGCGGAGAACACGACCAGGCCGATCATGAACATCCGCCGGCGTCCGAGCAGGTCGGCCATCCGGCCGCCGAGTAGCAGGAAGCCTCCGAAGGCAAGCGCGTAGGCGTTGACGACCCACGACAGGTCCGTGCGCGCGAAGTGCAGCGCCTGCCCGATCGACGGCAGCGCGACGTTGACGATCGAGGCATCGATCACGATCACGAACTGCGTCATCGCGAGCAGCACGAGCGCGAGATTCTTGGTGCGGGGCGTGTAGGCGATCATCGGCTCATCCCCAGCATCCGGCCCAAGCGAGACAGCGACGCGAAGGCAAATCGCTGGAGGCGCGAGGTTCGGATCGCGGTCGGGTGGGCTTGGAACAGCATCGCGGCGTAGATCGCTTGACGCGGACTGTGAGGTATTCCGGAGCCCATCCTCCCGGTCGATGTCAGCGACGCCATGTCGCGAAAGAACCCCTCGTAGTCGGCGGCGGGGCGGTGGCGATTGATGAACCTAACCGGTTCATCGTGAGTGTTTCGCAGGGTGTGCCGGACCCCGGGAGCCGCTGCGGCGCGCTCTCCCGGACCATAGGTACGCCACGTGCCGTCGAGCTTGACGTCAAGTCGGCCCTCGACGATCTCAAAGCTGTCTTCAGCATTGTCGTGCACGTGCACAGGGGGGCTGGGTTGGTGGGGACCGAGCCAGCTGTTCGCCTCGAGAACTTCACCATCGGTGTCCTCGCCGTTGCGCACGATCTCCCACCACATATCCATGCCCGGGCGAAAGTCGATCCGCCGAGTAACGGTAGGGCGGCCTGTGGGGTGAAGGGAAGCAGGACTCACAGGGGGGCTCCATTCGGGTCGTTGGTTCTTTATTGGTTGCAACTTTTGCGACGTCGTCGTCGCGAGTGACGTGATGCAGCGCTGGCGACGGCGCGGCATCGGCGTTCAGAATTTGTCCTAGTCGTTCACCTTGGTTGACAAGTTGAGAGAACCTTCTCACGGCGTGTCGTGTTTGTCAAGCAAGGTGAACTACAATCGTGGGGACATGCCGAAGAGCATCCAGATCCTTTTCCGCGACGCCCGCAGCGCGATCGAGACCGCCGTCCGCGCCGATCTCGCCGATAACGGGTTCGGCGATGTCGCGCCCGCGCACTCAGCGCTCTTGCGCAACCTCGGTGAGGACGGGTCGCGCCCCAGCGAGCTCGCCGCACACGCCGGCGTCTCGCGCCAAGCCATCACCAAGCTCGTAGACGAGCTCGAGCGCCTCGATCTCGTGCGCCGCGACCCAGACCCCGACGATGGGCGCGGCGTGATCGTGAGATACACCGACCGCGGGCGCGCCGGCGTTGCTATCGCTCGTAAGCGAATGCTCGCGCTCGAGCGCGCCTACGCCGCGCAGGTCGGCGCCGACCGCTGGGCCGAGGTGCGCTCAACCCTCGAGACGCTGTTCGGTGAGGATTGAGCTGACCGGCGCTTGACGACGAATGACGGAGATCGACATGGTCGAACCCATCACCGTCGTCGCAGTCCTGCGCCGTGTGTTCCACCCCCGCGAGTGCCGGTGGAGACCCGCGGGAGCCATACAAGCAGGACACCCTCGCCGATGGGTCTGGGCGCGGATGTCGTTGCGAGCTAGCGGAGGCTCCCCGTCCGACCCGCGCGTCGTGGTTGGCCTCTCGAGTTGTGCGAGGCGGGCGCTAGGCGGTCGCCGAGGCGAGCAGCACCACGTTCGAGAGGACCAGCGGCTTCGAGTCACCCCAGGCATCCGCTGCGGCCTGCGTGATCGCGTCCCAAGCCGCTTCCTGTGCCTCGCCTGCGTGCTGCTCAATCATCGCCCGGATGGGGGCGGCGATCGACCTGATGTAGGCGGTGAACTGCTCCGGGGACTCGAACTCGAAAGTGACTTCGCTCTGCTCCACGGCGACCTTCGAGAACCCACCTCCTTCCAGCAACCCGCCGATGGCAGCGGGGGTGGGCCGAGAGAGGGGCCCGGGCGTTCCGGCTGGCGGCGAGGTCACGCCCAGCCGCTGCATCGTCGTCCTCATCGGAATCGAGAGGAAGGGGACCTGATCGGGCTCGCCCCACGAGCTGATCGCCATCCGCGCGCCCGGCTTGAGGAAGCCGCGGATGCGCCCTGCGGCAGCCTCCGCGTCAGGCTCGAAGATGATTCCCCAGCGCGAGACGGCGGCGTCGAAGCTCGCGTGTGGAAAATCGAGGCTGGAGGCGTCCGACTGCATGAACTCGACGTTGCCCAAGCCGGCCGCCGCCACACGTTCCCGCGCGAACGCGAGCATCTCAGCGGAGATGTCGGTGGCCACAACGCGGCCCTCCGGACCGGCCTTTCGCGCGGCGGTGAGCGCCGGCTCGCCATAGCCGGCGGCGACGTCCAGAACCCGGCTTCCCGACTGCACGCCGGCGAGCTCCACCAGCCGCTCGCTGATGTGCCCGTCTGCACTGTCATTGAACTCGCTCCACTCCTTCCATCCCACCGCAGCAGAGTCCCAGTGCTCGTGCTGCGCCGCGCGGAAGGCGAGCGGGTCGATCGCCTCAAATCCCATTGCACGCTCCTCATCACCGCCCCATTGCAGTGCAGGCGACCCTAACCGATTCCGGTCACCTGCGGACTCGGAGCCACGATTGCATCGCTTCCACTTCAGGCCCTGGCCTCACGTGAACGAGCCACAGCGAGCCCGAACCTTTCGTGGCTCGTGTCGGTGCCGAGCGGTCACGAGTTTTGCCGTGGGCGCTTCAGGCGTGAAGCAACGACGTGCGCGGCCATCCACTGGACTGCCGCAATGGACGACCTGCAGCAGCCTCCCCAAGGCTGCTGAGGTTCGGAATCGTGCCAACGCGAGCACCGCCTGAGGATGGTCCGTTTTGCTCGGAGATGAGACTGTCCGTGAGCCGATAGGCGCAGCATGCTGACGGCAGATTGACCGCGAGGCCTCGCGCCTTTAGAGTCAAGATTCGATCGATGGAGCCCGCGGCTGAAGAACTTGTTTCAAAGGCGGCCGCGCTACGCGGTCGGATCCTCAGTGGTGGCGGCACCAGGATGAGCGGCCCAGTTTCCGAGCTTCTGCGCGAATTCGGTAAGGAAACCCTGGATGAGCAGACAGCCGCGAGCATGACCTAGGCGCTTACCGCTTCGGGGCTGGAATGCCGTCCGGTAGCATCGGCAGGGCGCTGGAGAGTCTCGTGTCCAACGCCGATGTGACCCCCGACAACGGCGGCCAGCGGTTGACCGATCCGATGTTCGAACTGTGGCTTCAGGCGCGCGGACTGACTCCAACCGGTGGCGACGACGAGGACGATCTCGCCTCCGCCGGTCCTCCCGGCTGACAAGGGCTCCATGTCGTCGACCACATCGTCGAGAGGCAGGTCGTCGATGGGCGGGACCTGTGGCCGCGCGACGGCATCACTCTGCGAACCGCCAACGCGGCCGGTCGCGACCAGATGGCCCGAGCGATCGAGCGCTAGGCCGGCGAGCTCTACACGGTGCATCGCCGGCTGACGGCGAATGGTCAGCCTCGGTTCGAGTTCGAGGCGTTCGACTAACTCCGATGTGGTGGCGGAGAGCGCAGCGTGTGCGAGAGCCTGACCGTCCAGGATTTGGCCATTCGGGTTGACAACGTCGCCGAACTCGCCCTAACGTCAAGCTCGAGGCGAGGCGGATGCCACTCTAAACCAAAGGGCAGGGACGAGTCCTGAGACAACAACTCCCAACGATCAGGAACGGGCGGGTGGGAGCCGGCGCAGCAGCCGTTCTGCTCGCTGCTGCCCTTGTCACGGGCTGCGGCAGCGAGGGCACCAGCAGCACCCCTCACGCCGTGCTAGCCGCCGCGGCGCGAACACCGGCCGCGATGGCTCCGCGCGAATGTCAGGCGAGAAGGTCGCTGTCCATCCGGATCCGTAACGACTTCAGGCGTACCGACACGAACGGGAACGGGGTGATCTCGGCGACTGAAGCGACCAAATCCATCATGGCCGACTTCAAAGCGATGGATGTGAATGACGACGGCGTGATAACGCTGAAGGACCTTCAGCTCTCGATCCCAAGGGGAAGCAGCAAGCCAACCGGCTCAATCTCGCATTACCTCCCCTACGACACCAACGGGGACGGGAGGATCAAAGAAGCTGAATACGTCGGCGCGATACAGACCCGCGTGTTCCGTCCCATGGATAGGAACCACGACGGCCAGATCTCCCTGAGCGAGGCGCTCGATTACAACCTGAGATCAATCGGGGCGGGATGCAAATGATCCGTCGCCGAGTCGCTCTTGTGGCGATCCTTGCTTTGTTGGTCACCATTGTCACCGCCGGACAGGCCCTCGGGAGCGCCTTCTACAACGATTCCGAGTCCGGTGCCCCCAACCCGATGGCGCTCTATTTCGTTTGTGGGGTGTTCTGCCACAACACGTGGGACATCAAGGTGGGTCAGTGGGCGGCACGACCCGCCGAATCTGGGTTTTTCCTGCTGCAGAACGTGGGTGGATTCACTGGGCAACCCAAAAATGCCTGTGACTTCGGCGACAGCAAGTCAGTACGGAACGTCAGTGCGCACGGCTGGGTGACGCTCCATTACGTTGGTGCTGGCGACTACCAATGGGATGTCTTCGGCGACAGCGGCCGGCCGGTCAGCGGCTCGCCGTTCAACCTGGTGTTCGGCCAGTACGAGGACTCCACTGAGGGCGGCTACGGGTGCTACTGAGTCGTTCGTCGATCGCGAGTTCTTCACGCTCGGGTTTGG
Organism: uncultured Solirubrobacterales bacterium; assembly: GCA_963792735.1. Classification (GTDB taxonomy): domain Bacteria; phylum Actinomycetota; class Thermoleophilia; order Solirubrobacterales; family Solirubrobacteraceae; genus Palsa-465. The sequence continues at coordinate 177,509 of CAWBXK010000006.1, forward strand.
AATACATCTTCCGTGCCTCGGCGGGATCGGCGCGGCCGGGCTCCGCTTCTTGTTCAGTCCGGAGTCCGGCCCTGCTGCGCCTGTGCGGGTCCCAGCAGCCGACACGAAGGCCGGGGATCCCCACTGCGCCGCGCTAGTGAGACGGCGGCACGCTTAGAAGACACGTGTGCTGCTGTACCCAGTCGCAAGCAGCCAGTCCGGCCAGACTAGCCCGGAAGCCACGATAAGAGTCTCGACAACGTTCGAAATCCCAGGGTTTGAAACCGTGGCGTTCCACGGAGAGGTGTTCGGGGTAGGAAACGAGGTCGTGGCGTATGGCACGGCGGTGACTATCCGGCCGGTCGTATCTCTCGACGACGTCCCGCTGGATGATGCCTAGTGGGCGGGTCTGTGCGTCGACCGAGGCGGAGACGCCCAACATCGCAACGGCTGCGGCGTAGACTTCGCGAGCGGCGCTGCTGGTTTGGACGAGAGTCAGCAGCCGCCGCAAGTCCGGTTGCATCCGGACCTGCTCCTGTGGCAGTCCCAGTCGTTCATGCGGATTCTCGCCTCTCGCGCCAGGCGCGAGTGGGATCCTGCGGCCTGCTCTTCCCGGGGCGCCAGAGGAGCGTCCATGAACGAGCGACGCCGACCCTTTCTCCTCGCGAAGAGGAGGGCGCCGCGGCCGGCGACAGCGCCGAGGAGGAGCAGACGAAGACACTCCGAGCGTTGTCACCGGTTGAGAGTGCTTGTGGTTGGTCCGCCAGTAGGCTGAACGGGCGCGGCGACCCATGGCGGACAGAATGTGTGAAGCCAGCCCCCGCGAAAGCCGAGGCCAAAAGCGGGCAGGCGGGTGGCCGCCGTGTAGGAGGCTCGCCCTATTTGACTCGCTGGGCGCGTCTCAAAGCGCCACGGTGTCGATCTCGAGGAAGTCGACTACTTCCGAAGCCCAGCGGAAGGTCACGAACTCGACGTGGTCTGGATGGGCGTTGTAGGCCTCATACATGGATTGGTTGGCGAACTCCATCGTCAGGGCGAATTGAAAGTTGTTCTTGGGGCTGATCTCACGCAACAGCTCGAAATCCTCGACGCCGGCGATTGCCCCCAGGGCTGCGATCGCCGCCAAGAAGTCGGCCTGCGCCGGAGAGCCTTCGGCATGGGCGAGACGAAAGACCACCGAATGACGGACGCGTCCGTTCCGAAGCCCCGCCATCTCAGGCGCTCGCCCAGCCGTCGCGAATGTGGGTAAAGCCCTCGCGATAGACCATCTCCGGGCTCTCGGCCACGTCTCGCCAGATCCGGGTGGCCGCCGCCAGCTCGGGCAACCCTCGCCCGAACGCTTCGATCGTCAGCCAGCCGTCGTAGCCGATTGCCTTCAGGGTCGAGAACGTGTCGGCCCACGGAACGTGACCGCGCCCGGGCACGCCGCGATCGTTCTCAGACACGTGGACGTAGCTCACGTGACGCGAGTTCGCGCGCAGCGCCGCCACCGGATCGCGCTCCTCGATGTTGGCGTGAAAGGTGTCATACATGCCGGTGACCGCTGGATGGCCCAGCGTGTCGAGATAGGCCGCGAGATCACCCATCGTGTTCGCGAAGTAGGTCTCGAATCGATTGACCGCTTCGAGCACCAGCCGGACCCCCTGGGCGGCGGCATAATCGCCGGCGGCGAGATGAACCTCCCGCGCTCGCGCCCGCTCGCGATCCGACGGGGCCGCTCCGGAGAAGTATCCGAGGGTCTGCGCAAGCGGGCCGGCGAGTTGCTTCGCGCCGAGCGCCCGGGAGCAGTCCACGCAATGGTTGATGTAGGCGACCGCGGCCCGGCGGATGACGGGATCCTCGGCCAACGGGTTGGTCGCCTCGGTGGGAACGACGGTGATCGCCGTGCGCTCAAGCTCGATCTCGTCGAGCATCTGGCCGAGCTCGGCGTACTCGTTCGGCTCGCCCTCAAACACCGGGATCTCGACGCCGTCATACCCGGTGGCCTTGATGTCCTCCAGCAGGCCCCGCTGAGAGGCATCGACACGAGACGTCCACAGCAACATACAAAAACCAATCTTCACACCTGCTGCACCCCCGACTCGATGGGACCAACACAAACAATATCGGGGCCGTCCGACACGACGGCTGAGATGCCCTCGAATGGCACCTCGAGGCGATCGAGCGACGCAAATCCGAGCGACAACGCCGGATCGACACCCACCGATCCGGGTTACCCAAGGACCTAACGCAGCAACGGAGCCGCGCCGCGCAGACCACCAACCCAGAAGAGGCGATCGCCATCAACTCGGCAATCATCAGCCAAGACGAGAGCGACCTTGCGGCGCTGAATCGCCTTGGTCGAGCCTACAAGACGATCGGACTGATCGACGACGCTACGCAGACCTTCCGCCGAGTGCTCGCGATCAACCCAGACAACCCGATCGCCAGCCGGCACTTGCGCAGCCTCAACCGTGCACATCACTGACATCGGGCGACAGCCGATCCCGAACAACGCACCAGCCAGCGAAGACTGGTACCGCTCGGCGAAGCCCGAGCCGGACACTCCCTCGCTTTTCGTCCAAACCGGCAGTGACAGCTTGACCATCGTCGCCGTTGGAACCACCCCCGGCAGTGGTGGTCCGAATCCGATGCGCCGCTTGCAAACGGACTCACACTGGGCGATTCAGCTAGCGCGCCAAGCCGCTTGCCGCACGCGGCGGACTAGCAAGCGCCCGAGCTCGGCGGATCAGCCGCGGCGTCATTCCGCCCACGGCGCGCGCACGCCGGTCGAGCGATCCATGGTGTCGTGCCTGTAGCGCAATGCGGCGCGGATTGCGACCTCGCGCGGAAGCCGCGGGCTGAGATCGACAAGTTGCTGTCGACGGGGATGGTCGATGACCCGCAGAAGATGTTGGGCGAGCTCGCGCGGCTCGGCGCGCGGTTGATCATCCAGCGCGCCGTCGAGGACGAGTTCGAGCAGTGGTTGGGCCGGGCTCGTTACGAGCGCCGGCCTGAGCTACCCGGGAAGCGCAACGGGTTCCGGCCGCGGCATCTGCAGACCGGGGAGGGGAAGCTGCGGGTCGAGATCCCGCAGGTCCGCGAGGCGGCCGTGCCGTTCGTCTCAAAGCTGTTCCCGAAGTGGCACTGCAAACGGCTGCTCAGGACCGACCCGCTAAAGGCGCTGGTGATCGGCGGGTTCGTGCGCGGGCTCTCGATGCGGGATATCGAGTCGCTGTGTGAAGAGGCCGGGCTCGGGAAGACGTCGAAGTCGACGGTCGCGACGATCTGCGCGGAGCTGCATGAGCGGTTCCGAGCGTTCTGTCGCCGCGACCTGGTACGACGTCAAGCTGGTGGTGCTGTTCCTCGATGCGATCTATCTCCCGGTCCGTCCGAGCGGCCCGAAGGAGGGCGTGATCTGCGCCTGGGGAATCGACGAGAATGGCCATAGGCAGCTGGTTTCGGTGCGCCTTGGCGCGCCTGGTCGTCGCCGACGGCGCCCCTGGGCTGATCTCGGCCGTCGAGGAGATCTGGCCCCGGGCCGATCGCCAGCACTGCGCTGTTCACCGCCTGCGCAATCTCATTGCCAAGCTGCCGAAGTCAGAGCACGACCGGATCCGCTTCAACTACTGGTCAGCGCTCACTGACGCGACCAGCGTCAAGGACGGCAAGCTCCGTCTCCAGGTCCTGATCTCAGAGCTCGAGCATCGCGGCTAGGAGTCGGCTGCCGGCTGCCTCTCAGCCGACCTCGATGCCCTCGTCGTGCATCTGCGCTATCCGCTCAGACACCGCGAACGGTGGCGGTCAACGAACCTGCTCGAACGGTCGCTCGGGGAGGTTCGCCGGCGCAACGAAGGTGATGGGCCGCTTCCCCGGCGAGACCAGCTGCCTGTCACTGGTCTGGGCGGTGCTCGACCTGTTCTTCAGCCACGCCAGCAACGGAGCGACGTTCACTGACGTCGACCGCCAACACCTCTACCGAATCAAATACCACCAAGCTGACCCCCACAGCCTCGACGAGGAGGCCACCGCCGCTTAAACTCAAACCCCGGGAACCTCACCCGCGAGCGAATTTACAGCCGTAAATGGACGCGACCCGTTCGTTACGTGCAGATACCCGGTTTCGGGTCGAAGCAGGAGCCGCGGTCCGGTTAGCAGCAGGTGCAGCTCTCGCCTTGCCAGGCGTCGCGTGCCTCGGTGAGCGCGACTGCTGCGATCAAGAGCGCGACCCCGGGATCAGCCCACCACCATCCAGCTAGAGCGTTCGCGAGCAGGCCGACGAGTAGTGCGGCTGAGAGGTAGGCGCAGAGCATCGTCTGGCGACTCTCACTGGTGGTCGCTGAAGAGCCGAGCGCGCTCCCGACTCTCCGCTTCGCGGCGGCCAGGGGCGGCATGGCAACGAGGGTGACGGCGGCGAGCGCGACGCCGGCCCAGCTGACGGCCGGGTGATGGCCTGCGATCAAGTCACGAGCTGACTCAATCGTGACGTACAGCGCGAGCACCAGGAACGATGCGGCGATCAGCTGCTGCGCGCGTCGCTCGGCGCGGTGCGAGCTGAGCCGGTCACCGGTTACCAGCCATAGAACGACAAGGCCCGCGCCGGCCTCGATCACGCTGTCGGCGCCGAACCCGACAAGTGCGACGGACCCGGCGATCACGCCGGCGGCGATCGCGATCGCGGCCTCCAGCGCGTGCCAGGCCAAGCTCAGCTGGGTCAACCCTCGCGCGCGACTCGCGAGTCGCTCCCGCGCCTCGCGGTCGCTGGGATCGGTGATGGTGACCGGCAACGTCGGCAATGGCGTCTCGGTGGCCATGTCCAGAACGGTACCCACGAGGGCGCGGCCCGACTCGATATCGGAGCGCGGCGTCACGGAGAGGCAGGAAATCGCGCTCGACGGAGCGGCGTTGCTCGGTGTGGCAGCCCCAGCCGGTTCGTCGGCTCGCTATCGAGCGATCTGATTGTGCATCCCGCGCTAGGAGGGAAGACGCCGACCATAGTGCGGGTGCTCGTCGAGTGACGAACGCAGGAGTGTGTGATTCGCGCCGCGGCTCTTACGAATCCTCAGGAGGAGGCCGATCGAGGCTTCCATTCAAAGGCGGTCCGTCCTAATAACGGAGAGCGTGCGGAGTGCCAGGCTCGTCGAGTGCCACCAGCCAGAAAGCGCCCCCTCGGAGTTGGTCGCTCGCGTGCATCGAGTCGAACGTCTGGATCGGCACGTAGGCGACCGGGGTCGGCGGGTCTACGCAAGCAGGGCGTCGATTTGCCCTGCGGCCTGTCGCAGGCCCTCGGCTATGCCGGTGCTGATCAGCTTCTCCATGTCGGCACGGGATGCGAACGTCAAGTGCATCTCCATCCGGGTTCCGGGCTCGCGCTCAGTGAGCCGGACTTTGACCCTGAACGGCACGTCGGCGATCCGCCGCCCGTCCGGGCCGGCGAAGGCGTCGGTGAACTCCAGCGAGGTCGGCGGCTCGACGACCGCGATGCGCCACTCGCCGCGCATCGTGCCGTTCGGGCCGGTCATGACGTACGTGGCCGCGCCTCCCGAGGTGAGCTCCAGCGTCTCGAACGTCGTCGGGTAGTCGGGCGGCCCCCACCACCGTTCGAGTTTGCGTGGATCTGACCACAGCTCCCACACCCGCTCGACGGGAGCGGCGAAGTCGGCGATCAGGTTGATCGTTAGCTTGTCGTAATCGGTCTCGACGCTGGTGACGGTCATTGAATCTCCCCGGTCCTTGACTGCGTATGTTCTGGCTCGGCTTGCGTAAGCAGCGCCGACATCCGGTCAACCCGTCCACGCCAAGTCGCCTCGAGCTGGTCGAGAGCCTGCCGCACGCGCGCGACCGCTCCGGCGTCCGTGCGCACGAGCTGCTCGCGTCCGTGTGGCTTTTTGGTGACCAGGCCGGCCCGCTCAAGGACGGCGACGTGCTTCTGCACCGCAGCGAAGCTCATCGGGTAGCCACGCGCGAGGCGCGAAACCGACGGCTCGTCGGTGGCGCAGCGGCGCAGGATGTCGCGACGGGTCTGGTCTGCGAGCGCATGGAACAGCCCGTCAACGGCGTCTTCGGTCAGTCGACCTACAACCATTTGGTGGTAGGTTAACGCGCCGACCCGACGCTTGAGGCGGAGACGTCCAAGCCGCATCCGCACGACTGGAGGAACGCCGTGACCGCAACCGTTCTCTACATGTCGATGTCCCTCGACGGATTCATCGCTGGCCCCAACGAACGACTGGACAACCCCCTCGGCGACGGCGGGGGACGCCTACACGACTGGTCCTTCACCGACGAGCTGGAAATCAACGGCCAAGTGTTCAAGGAGTTCATGGCCACCGGCGCAATCGTCGCCGGCAGCGGAACGTTCGAGCCCGCCGGCGGCTGGGGCGGCGACCACCACGGCGTGCCGATCTGGGTCCTAAGCCGCCACGAACCCCGCATCGACATCAGCCACTGGCCGCTGGTCACCTACACCAACGATCTCAACCGCGCGATTGCCGACGCCAAGCTCGCCGCCGGTGAGAAGAACGTGCTCGTCCATGGCGCCGCAACCGCCCAGCGCGCGCTCGCAGACGGTCTGCTTGACGAACTCGAGCTCCACATCATCCCCGTGGTCATCGGGCGAGGTCGCCGCCTCTTCGAGGACCTCGCACCCGACCACATTGAGCTAGAACGAACCCGCATCTTCGAGGGCGAGAACGGCGTCACCCACATGCACTACCGCGTACAGCGCTGAGCCCCTGCCGCCGACCTGAAGCGCTGCCGGCGGGCGTCGAGACGCAGACCCACGAGAGCAACGCTGCGCTTGACGTCCACCGCTCGACCCGCAACGCCAGACCAGGGTTCGGTGGACGAGGCAGCCCGCGACATCAGTTGAACCCACATCCAGACAAGCACTGACGTATCCGCAAGATCCGAAACCCGACGAACAGGGAGCGAACATGACGGCCACCTACACCTACGACGTCTTCTCGAGCGTCGATGGATTCGGCACTGCCCGCGCGGGCACCTGGCCCGGCTACTGGGGCAAGCAAGGCCCCGAACTGCTCGAGCACCGCCTAGCGCTGTTCAGCGAGCCCCAGCAGCTGGTCCTCGGCGCTACCACCTTCCGAATCTACGAGCGAATGATGAGCCCGGAGGCCGCCGGGCAGAACGGGATCGGTGACGAGTGGGTCACGCGGCTGAGAGAGCTACCGACCACCGTCATCTCCAACACGCTGACGGCCCCGCTGAACTGGCCGGACGGAACCCTTGAGCGTGGTGACGCACGCGACGTCGTCGCGCGGCTGAAGGAAGAATCGCCAGTACCGCTGCGCTCGACGGCGAGCTTGGCCATGAACCGGTCGCTGATGGCTGCCGGCTTGGTCGACCGAGTCCAAGTCACCGTGTTCCCCGCGATCACCGGCCAGACAGGCACTGAGCCGATCTTCGCCGGGGCGGCAGACTTCGACCTCGAGCTGATCGAGAACCGAGTGCTCGACGAGAACACTGTTCAGCTGATCTACCGACCCACATTGCACTGATCCCACCTACAGGACGCGAGCACCGCCGCCCCGGCTGTGCTCGCGTCCTTCACGGCGAACAATCGCTGGCAAGCTTTTCAGCGCCCCGTGCGAGCGGACTACGACAGCAGCGCAAATGCCATCTCAATCGCGATCACCGAGCCAACCGCCGATCGCAGCGATGAGGTGTATGCGCGGGCGATCGTGGCGCTCGCCGACGGCCAGCCTGTCGAGTGCAGGTGCTTTACGCGGGAGATGGGCGTCTCTGAGCCGTTCGCTGCCGTTGCCGGGCGCTACGGTCTCGATCGCGAGGCGGCAGCGCACTCGGCGCTCGCTACCCCGGGCCGTCTCGTTCGCTCGAGGTTACCTCTCGACCAACGGCGTGAGCTGACCCGCACCGCGTTTGTGCGCGAGTCGCCGGCCTCCGAGGCCGATTGCGGAGCACGACGCGAGTATCGCGCCGCCATGGAAGCAGGGCTCGCACCCATGCCGGTCCCGAGGCCCCGAGTTTCGCCAACCTCGGGTGCGGCGCTGGGTCGGCCGGGCGAACGCCGAGCCGACCCGGTCGCGCTCCGATCTATCGCCTCATCTGGAGACCGGCGCTTACGGAGATCGTCGGAGACGGCCATCTGTGGACGGTGCCGATGATCTCGCTGCTGTCCATGCCCTGCAGGTAAATGCTTGTGATGCCGCGGTTCGCGTGCCCGAGTTGCCGCTGGGTGACGACGAGCGGGACACCTCGTGCGCCATCTCGACCGCGTGGGCGTGTCGCAGTCTGTGGGGCGCATCCGCCGTCTCACGCCTGCACGCCCAGCTCCTCGGCCGTCTTGCCACCGGCGGCCCGGCGCTGTTCCACTACGCTGAGGAAGCGGGCGTACTCTCGCGCGGCGGCAGGACGTCGAGTTTCGCCCTGCGCAACCAGCCAGCCATTTCGGCGTCGGGCCGAGTGCGGCCTCGATGGTGTTAACAGGGGGTCCATCATCTGCTGGGCCTGCTCAGAGCCCGCCAAGCGCGGGTGCCAGGCCTCGAAGTAGGCGTCACCTCAGCGACGACCGCGCACTCGGCCCAGTAGCGGTCCCCCTGCTCAGGTGTCAGCTTGCCGGGCCCGTAGATCTCGCAGCACTTAAGCATCGAGTACCAGGCCGTCACGGCGTGGGCGATGACCCGAGTCCGGACCGAAGAAGCCGTAGTCCGCGGCCAACTCGATGTTCTTACGTCGGACCATGAAGGTCATGTTCCAGCGACCGTGGGGCCGAGGTCGCGGTGACGGGATGGCCATCGGTCGGCGAACCGACCCATGCGCGCGGCTGCGCCGTGCAGGGGCAGGACGACGTCAGCCAGTTGCTGCACGACCTGGGTGTTCAGATCAACTCTGCACAGCACGTCGTTCACGTTGGCTAGCTGGGTGTCGAGATGGGGCAGTGGAGCTGTGTTCGCGCGGACGTTGATGAGTTCCTCTCGCATGTCGACGAGCGTGGCGGTCTGAAAGGTGATGGTCTCCAGATGTCGCGCGATCGATGGCAGCACGAGGATTGCGTCGACGAGGTCGGGTAGTGCGGCTGCGCTACGACGAGCCCCGTGGAGCACGCCGGGCCTAAAACGGAATGGTCGCAGCAGCGATCGCCAGCGACCGATCAGGTTTCTACGCCGTGTCATCTCGTTTGCGGGGTTGTGCGCGTGAACTCGAGTTCGCTACCGGCTTGCCGGCGCAGCGACCCGGGCGGATCCTCGCCGCCGTTCCGAGTTCTTGGTCCTCCGTATGGCGCGCGCTTGGGGCGCGGCTTGCCTCCCGGGAAGGCGAGTCGCAGGATTGTGCGCTGCACCATCCAGAGTTGTTGGTGTAGGGGTCCTGTGTTGTAGGGCAGTTCGTATCGCCGGCAGATATCGCGCACTTTCGGCGCGATCTCGCCGTAGCGGGTCGAGGGCATGTCCGGATAGAGATGGTGCTCGACCTGGTAGCCGAGGTTTCCGCTGATGACATGAAACAGCGCCGAGCCGTCAATGTTCGCCGCGCCGACGAGCTGTCGCACGTATTTCGCGCCGCGGGATTCCTCTGCGGTCTCTGCTTGCGAGAACGTGTAGGTCTGGTCGGGGAAATGGCCGCAGAAGATGATCGCGTAAGCCCACACATTGCGGATGATGTTCGCGGTCACGTTGGCCCACAGCGTGCGCTTATAGGTCGCGCGCCCGCAGCTGACCGCGTGGCCGAGCGCCTTGCTTAGGGTCGGCGCCGAGGACCGGCTGCGAGGGGCGGGAAACCGCGATTTCCGGCCAGCGGGGCGGCGGCGCGCTCCGGTGCCATTCACGGTGAGGGCATACGAGATTGCTCCGGTGATCGCGGCGGACAGGACGGGCCAGGCGATGTAGTCCTTGCGGATCTGCAGTACCGCCTTGCCCGAGATGCCCTTGAGGTCCTTCCAGATGTCCTCAACGGGCTTCTCGCGCTTGAAGATCGCCTCGATATCCATGTCGTGCAGCGCCACGCCCCACTCGAACAGGGCCCACAGCGCGACGTTGTAGACCGGTTGGAGGAGATAGACCGGATGCCACGGCTGATGGGGATCGATGCGCATGATCTCGTAGCCCAAGTCCTTATCCAGGCCACGGATATTGGTGTAGGTGTGGTGGATGTAGTTGTGCGAGTGCCGCCACGCATCCGCCGTCGATGCGGTGTCCCAATCCCAGTCCCGGGAATTGATCACCGGGTCGTTCATCCAGTCCCATTGGCCGTGTAGGACGTTGTGGCCGATCTCCATGTTCTCGAGGATCTTGGCCAGCCCGAGCACGCTCGTCCCGACGAGCCAGGCCGGGAGGTACTCCGATCCGACGAGCAGCGCCCGACCGACCAGCGCGAGTCGCCGCTGCAGCCCGACGATGCTCCGTATGTACGCGGCGTCCCGCTCTCCGAGGCTTAGCTTGACCTCGTCGTAAATCGCATCGAACTCTTCGCCGATGGCCTCGATCTGCGCTTTGCTGAGGCGGTGAAGGGGACTTCCGAGCCCTTCGTGTCCGTTCCCCGCCGACTCGGTCTGATCTTTTGTCATGGTCGCCATGGGGCTTCGTCTCCTCCCGGGACTGGCTGGTGCCGGTTGGACCGTAGCACATGATTCCCTCGTACGAGGTAACCTCGCACGAGGTTACGTAATCGGGGTAATCTTGAGCGATGTCCGTTCGCGCAGCGCCCGCGGTCGACGGCCGCCCCCAGTCCGACGTCGAGCCGCGGCTGACCGTGGAACAGCTGGCCGCCCGGACCGGCATGTCGGTGCGCAACATCCGCAACCACCAGTCGCGTGGCCTGCTGCCACCGCCCGAAGTCCGATCACGCGTCGGCTACTACAGCGAAGAGCACGTGACCCGCCTGGGTCTCATCCAGGAGATGCAGGCCCAGGGCTTCAAACTGAACGCGATCCAGCGGCTGATTGGCGAGCACGCATCCGTCGAGCAAATTCTGGGACTCAAGCGCGCGGTCACCGCGCCGTTTGAGACCGAATCGCCCGAGGTACTGTCGGTCGGAGACCTGCGTGAGCGCTTCCGCGACGCGGGGCCCAAGGAGACCGCCAAGGCCCAAAAGCTCGGTCTGCTGATCCCGATCGCCGACGGGCTGTACGAAGCTCCCAGCCCCGCCCTTCTCGCCGCGGCCGAAGAGGTTCTCGCTCGCGGAGTCCCTCTTGCCGCCGCGTTCAACGTCATCGAGAAGGTCCAGCGTAACTCCGAGACCACCTCGAGGGTGTTCGTCGCCCTCTTCCTGGACGAGATCTGGAAACCGTTCAGCGACGCCGGGCAGCCCGCAGACCGCTGGCCTGATATCGCCGAGGCCATCGAACGCCTGCGGTCCCTGGCATCGGAAGTCGTCCTCGCGACGTTCAAACAAGCGATGGAAGCAGAGGTTGAGAAGGCCTTCGGCAAGGTCCTTGAGGATCAGGCGAAGCGTGGCGGCTGACCCCGGATGAACCCCTTCGGAATCGCGTCTCTGCCGGCGGACGTGATGGGCGCGCTGCGTGTGCTGCCGCTGGTCGCTGAACGGCTGGAGCTGGTCGCCTCCCACACCGAGCACCTCCCAGCGATCAGCCGCGCGCTTGAGGGAGTGCAGGCGAACACCGACGCGCTCGCAGCGATCACCGCCGACCTGGAACGGATCGGCGACGCGACAGCCAACATCCCGCAGATGGGTGACAAGGTCGCTTCGATCGCAGGCAACACCGAACACCTAGCCCACGTCGAGGCAGCGATTCGCTCGGTCTCCCAGGACACCAGCGCCCTCTCCTCGCTAAGCAACCAGATGGCCGCTATGGACGGACGCATGGCGTCAATCGAGGACGCGATGCCCGCGCTCGTCGAGGTGCAGCAACACCTCGCCCGCCTGCCCGAGGCCATCGAGAGCCTCCGGTCGGGGATCGACCGGCTCTGCGCGCTCATGGAGGGCCTGCACACCTCTCTCGACCGCCTCGACGGCGACGTCGGGTCGCTCCAGCAGTCAATCGAGCCCGTGGCCCGTGTCGCAGACAAGCTCCCCGGGGGCAACCGCCGACACACCTAACGTTCACGTACACGCCCGGCCGGACCCAGCGACAACAGGACACTCGTGACGCGAGCTAGCCCAAGGACCCGCCTAACTGGGAGGCGCAGGATCTGCAAGCACCGGAGCGGCCACGTCCGCGGCGGCGATGTCGCTGCTGCTTGAGGCGTTGAAGGCCTTTCGCGGACGCGCTGAGCCGGCGGCGTTGACAATGCGCCGTAGCGCCGCCGGGTAGCCAGTTACGCCTGCGCGCTGGCCGGGAGCCGACCGGCTAACTCGAGTAGCCGGCGGGCGCGGCCGGCGACGGGGAGGTCGACGAATTCGCCGTCCGGCAGCTTGACGGCCTCGCCGCCAGCGGCGTGGAAGGCGCCGAGCACGGTGTGCGACCACTCGATCTCCTCGGCCGAAGGGGTGAACACGTCATGGAGTACCGGCAGTTGGCGCGGGTGGATCGCGGACTTGCCGAAGAAGCCGAGCGAGCGCGCGAATTCAGTCTGGGCGCGGAGCCCGGCGTCGTCGTCGAGGCGGGCGTACACGCTGTCGATCGGGGGCTCCAGGTCCGCGGCGCGTGAGACCGCGACGAGGTGCGAGCGGGCGTACAGCGTCTGCAGGTTGCCGTCGGTAGCGCCGAGATCGCGCCGTAGGTCGACGCCACCCAGCGACAGATGCCGCACGCCGGGGACCGCGGCGATCTCCTGCGCCGCCAGGATCCCGCGGGCGCTTTCAATGGCGCAGATCAGTGGCGTGTCGGGAGCGCGGGCGCGAACCCACCGGACGTCGGCGGCGGACTCGACCTTGGGGATGCGGATGCCGACGGCGACGCCGGCCACGGCCTCGAGGTCGGCCTCCGCGGTCTCGGTGTGGACTGCGTTGATCCGGACCCACGCCGCGCGATGGCGGAGTGCTTCGGCGACCATCGCGCGGGCCTGCTCCTTGGCCGGGGTCGGAACGGCGTCCTCGAGGTCCAGCATCACGGCGTCGGCGCCGGCATCGAACACGCGGTGCAGGAGCTTCTCGTTGTGCCCGGGAGCGAAGAGGTAGCTGCGGTGGATCAGATCACCCCCTCGTCTCGGAGTTCATTGATGCGCTGGGGATCGAGGCCGAGCCGCTCGCCGTAGACCTGTTCGTTGTCCTGGCCGAGCCGGCGGCCGGGGAAGCGGATTGCGCCTGGGCTGTCGGAGAGGCGGAACATGAGGTTCTGCATCCTCAGGGGGCCGAGGTCTTCGTCCTCGACGGTCGTGATCGCCTCGCGGGCTTCGACGTGAGGGTCGTTCATGAGCTGCTCGATGTCGTAGATCGGGGCGATTGCCGCGCCGGCCTCTTCGAACGTGGTCATGACGTGCTCGTAGTCGCGGGCGCGGATCCATTTCGCCACGATGTCGTCGAGCTGGTCACCGTGGCGAACCCGCTCGCGGGCAGAGTGAAACCACGGCTGCTCGGCGATGTCGGGACGCCCCACCAGACGCAGGACGCGCTCGGCGATGGAAGTCGCGCTGGCGGAGATCGCCACCCAGCGCCCATCGCGGGTCTGGTAGGTGTTGCGCGGGGCGTTGTTGGGGGAGCGGTTGCCGTGGCGGCCGGGGACGATCCCCAGCTGGTCATACACGCTCGGGCCCGGCCCGAGGAGAGTCAAGAGCGGCTCGAGCAGAGAAATGTCGATGACCTGGCCGCGCCCGCCGTTCTGGTGGCGTTCGAACAGGGCAAGCAGGACGGCGGCCGTCCCAGCCAGTCCGGTCACGCCGTCGGCCAGCCCGAACGGCGGCAGCGTCGGGGGCCCGTCCGGCTGCCCGGTCTGGTGCGCAAAGCCGCTCATGGCCTCGGCCAGGGTTCCAAAGGCACGGCGCTTCGCGTACGGCCCGGATTGCCCGAAGCCGGTCACCCGCAGGAGCACCAGCGACGGGTTGAGCTCGTGGAGACGTTCGGGACCCAGACTCCATCTCTCCATGACGCCGGGGCGGAAGTTCTCGATCAGTACATCCGCCTGGGATGCCAGCTGCTCGAGCATCTGCTGGCCGGTGGGATGGCCCAGGTTCAGCGTCACCGTGCGCTTGTTGCGCGAGATCACTTTCCACCACAGGCCGTATCCGTCTTTGCTGTGTCCGTGGGTGCGGGCGGGATCGCCGCGGGGGTGCTCGACCTTGATCACTTCGGCCCCGTAGTCGCCGAGCATCATGGCGGTGATCGGGGCGGCGTAGACGGTGCTCACGTCGAGCACGCGGATGCCGGTCAGGGGTCCGCTCGCCCGGTGCCCGTTGCCGTCGCCGCTGCCGTTGTGGGGGTGAGCGTGGGTGCTCATCGTCCTGGCCTCGCGTGGGTGCTGGGCAGTTGGCTGGTCAGTGTCACTGTGGGGGTCTGCATGCGTTGGGTCCCGTAAGTTGCGTGGCAGGGGTGCCCGGGACCGCCGCGTGTGTGCGGACGGTCCCGGGCGCGCGGGCTGCTGTTACTTCGTGTATCCCTCGAGCTTGTTCGCGGCGATCACGTACGAGTTGGTGTAAGTGCCGGCAAGGCTGATCGGATGTGGGGCGTTGCCGATGTACTTCTCGATCGTGTACACGGTCGGCGGTCCGCTGGCGGGCATCATCCCGTCGGGCAGGAACTGGCCCTTGTCTCCGGCGAGCTCGTTGATGTAGTCGGTCTTCGTCGTCAGGCCGTTGGAGACGAACGCCGGCGGCATCGCGTCGGCGATCTGCGCCGCGCTGTGGGTGGCGATCCAGTGCATCGTGGCCACCAGCGCGTCGACCACGGACTGGGTCTCCTTCTGGTGTGAGCTGACCCAGGAGGCCTGGGCGAGGACCCCGGCGGCTGGGTAGGCGCCACCCAGCGCCTGCTTTGCCGCGCTCGTCGTGGCCAGGTTGATGCCCGTGTAGCCGATCCCTTTGGTCTGGACGGCGCCCGCGGTCGGCTGCGAGGTCATCCCGCACGCGATTCGCTGGTGCTGGAGCGCGGCGACGAAGGTCGGACCGGCACCGACCGCGGCGCGGTTGTACTGCTGTGTGCTCAGCCCGGAGCGGTGCGCCATGTACTGCGTGAGCTCGTCGGTGCCCGACCCGATGTCGGTGACGCCGACGGTCTTGCCCTTCCACTGCGCGGGGGAGGTGATCGCCGTCCCCTTGGCGCACATCTCGCGCTCGCCGGGGGCGCCGCTCAGCTGCGCGACGCTGATCACGTTCTTGCCCTTTTCCTGGAAGTCGATCGTGTGCACGTACCACGCGCCCGCCATATCAACCTGACCCGAGGCCATCGCGGTCTCGGCCCCGACGCCACCGCTCTGCTCGGTCGAGAGCTGCATGTTGACGCCGTACTTCTTGTAGAAGCCCAGGCTCTGAGCGAGCTGGTAGGGCAGGTAGATCTGCTTGTCGATCCCGCCGACCATCATCGTCACAGTCGGTAGGTTCAAGCTGCTGGCGTTGGCGGCGTTGGAGGCGGTGCCGCTATTGCTGCTGCTGTTGTTGGAACTGGAGCCGCACGCGGCCACCCCAGTGGCCAGGGCGGCTGCCCCGAGCGCGATCGTGAGCTTGCGTTTGAACATGGGTAGATCCGTCCCTTTCGGTAATGACTCGTTACTGCTGTGAGTGAGGTGGGAGCCCGAGCCCCGCCGCGTGAGCGGGGCTCGGGGCTGATGGCGGTCCTAGATGCCGCCGGCTTCGACCGTGGATGTCGGACGCCAGGCGAGCAGGCGCCGTTCCAGCGCTCCGATCAGCCCCTCGGCGGTGAGCGCGATGATCGCGATGATCACCATTGCCGCGAACACGCCATCGGGGTTGAAATTGTTCTGCGAGGCCGCGATCACCAACCCGAGCCCCTTCTGGGCACCGAGGAACTCGCCCACGATCGCGCCGATGATCGCGAAGCCGAACGCCACGTGGAGGCTCGCGATGATCCACGTCAGCGCCGAGGGCCCCACCACGTTGCGGGTGACCTGGAACTTCGAGGCACCGAGCACGCGGGCGTTGTTGATGAGGTTCTGGTCAACCTCCCGCACGCCCTGGTAGGCGTTGAAGAACACCACAAAGAACACCAGCACTGCGGCTAGCAGCACCTTGGAGCCGGTGCCGAGGCCAAGCGCTACGGTGAACAGCGCCCCGAGCACGATCCGCGGGATCGCGTTCAGGATCTTGATGTAGGGCTGGACCACGTCGGCGAGGAATCGATTCTGGCCCAGCGTCACTCCGACGACCACGCCGGCTGTGACACCGACCACGAACCCGAGCAGCGCCTCCTTCATGGTGATCCAGATCTGCAGCCAGATCGACCCGTACTGGGTCCCGTGGTTGATCCAGTCACGTAGCTGAGTGACGATGCCGCTCGGCTGACCCCAGAAGAACTTATCGACGACCTTGGCGTCGGTGAGCAGCTGCCAGCCGCCGATGATGAGAATCGCGAGCAGCGCTCGTGCGCCCCAGATCGCCAGCTTCCGCTGCCTTGCGCGCCTGCGCGCACGAGCGGCGATCGTCGCCTCGTCCGAGGCCGGCACGGCCGGCAGCTCGGTGTTGATCGACAGGGCGCTCATTGTGATCCTCCATCGTTGTTCGGTGCCTGGGCGGTACGTTCGTACGCGCGCTGTACCTCCTCGCGCAACGAGTCCCAGATCTGGTGATGCAGCTCCAGGAAGCGCGGGTCGAAACGGATCTCCTGCACCGCCCCACGCGGCCGGGGGAGATCTATGTCGAACACGCTTTTGACGGTGCCCGGCCCGACGGTCATGACGACCACCTTGTCGGCGAGCGCGACGGCCTCTTCGAGGTCATGGGTGATGAAGATCACCGACGGGCGGGTCTGCTCCCACTGCGCGAGCAGCTCGTTGGACATGATCGCCTTGGTCTGGACGTCGAGGGCACCGAACGGCTCGTCCATCAACAGGATCGACGGCTTGTTGATCAGCGCCGCGGCCAGGCTGGTGCGCTTGCGCATGCCGCCTGAGAGCTGGTGAGGGTGATGATCCTCGAATCCGGTCAGGCCGACCCGGCGCAGCCACTCGCGCGCCTGCGCCTGCGCTTCCTTCTTGGGCACGCCCTGGAACCTCGGGCCTAGTGCGACATTGCCAAGCACCGTCTTCCACGGCAAGAGCGCGTCGGCCTGGAACATGAAGCTCATGCCGGTGGCGATGCCGTCGACCTCCCGCCCGCCGACCCGCACAGAGCCGGCGCTCGGGCTCGCGAGGCCTGAGACAAGCGACAGGGTGGTGGATTTGCCGCACCCGGTCGGGCCGACGATCGCGCAGAACTGTCCCGGCTCGATGAACAGGTCGACGTCCCTGATCGCGGTCAGCAGGGAGCCGGTCGGTGAGACGAATCGCTTCGTCACGCCGGTCAACTCGATCTTCTCCGCACGGGCAGCTTCTACCGGCGTGTGGCCGCCACCGATGGTCGTATCGGCGCCGGCCCGGCCGGCCAACGTACTTACCATTCTGTGTGCTCTCCTCGCTCGTAGAACAAATTCTGCGGCGCCCAGGGGCGACTGGCCATCACCGTATGGCGCAGCGCAGCTACTGCCAAGGCTTGTGCCAGTTGCTCCCACTAAGCCGCATTTCCGGCCCTTTTGTGCGTTTTGCCTACGCCCGAGAGGCGTACACTCGACCGTCGAGGGAAGGTTGGAGATGAGGCACAGGCGCCAGTTGTCAACCCGGATCCTGGCCAGCGTGGTCGCGATCCTGCTCGCCAGCACGCTGGTCGGCTTCGTCCTCGTCACACTCCGTCAGAGGGCCGTGCTCGAGCACGACTACCAGCAGCGGGCCCTGGCCATCGCCCGGACGTTCGCGACGATGCCGTCGATCCGGGAGGCGCTGGTTGGCCGCAGCCCGACCGACCGCCGGCTGATCCAGTCGCTCGCCGAGCAGGTCCGCCACGGCACCGGCGCCACCTACATCGTCGTGATCGACCGAAACGGTTTCCGCTACTCGCACCCCAACCCGGCCCTGATCGGCAAGCGCATCCTCGAGCCGGTGATCGCGCTCGACGGCCGGGACCACACCGGCGTCGACCATGGCAATCTTGGTATCTCGGCGAACGCGAAGGTCCCGGTCCGCGCCCCGGTTGGTAATCGCGCGCCGATCCTCGGCGAGGTGTCCGCGGGGATCCTCGAAGGAAAGGTGTCAGACCAGCTGCTGCACGAGCTCCCGTCGCTGCTGTGGTACTTCGCCTGTGCGCTCGCGATCGGCGTGGTCGCCTCGGTCACGCTCGCTCGACGGCTGAAACGGAGCACGTTCGGCCTCGAGCTCGACGAGATCGCCGCGCTCGTGCAGGAACGAGAAGCGATGCTGCACGGCATCCGCGAGGGCATGATCACGCTCGACCGGGACGGCCGGGTGACGCTGATCAACGACGAGGCACGGCGCCTGATCCCGCTCGACGGCGACCCAGTCGGACGACCGATCGACGAAGTCGTGTCGCATCGGCGCCTGTGCGATCTGCTCACCGGGGCGCTCGCCGGGCCAGACACCGTCGTGGTCACCGACGACCACATCCTGATGGTCAATCGCATGCCGGTCTCCCGAGACGGACGTGACCTGGGCGCAGTGATCACGCTGCGCGACCGCACCGAGCTCGAAGGCCTCCTGCGCGAGCTCGACAGTGTCGATGCGCTCACCGATGCGCTGCGCGCTCAACAGCACGAGTTCTCAAACCGCATGCATACGATCGCTGGGCTGATCGAGCTCGGCGATCGCGACGCCGCCGTTCGCTACGCGCTCGACGTCTCAGGACAGACCGCCGGCCGGGCCGAGGCGATCCGCGAGCGCGTCGAGGCGCCAGAGATTGCCGCGCTGCTGATGGCCAAGACCACGGTCGCGGCCGAACGCGGCGTGCAGCTCAAGCTCTCAGAGGACTCGGGGCTCACCGCTGCGGACATCGATGCGACCACGATGGTCTCGATCGTCGGCAATCTGATCGACAACGCGATCGACGCCGCCGCAGCCGCTCGGGAGCCGGCGATCGTGACCGTGCGCTTCAGCACCTGTGAGGAGCACGTCACGATCCAGGTCTCCGATACCGGTTCCGGCGTGCCGCACGAGCTCAGCAGGCGAATCTTCACCGACGGCTTCACGACCAACTCCCCCGACGGCAGGCGCCACCGCGGAATCGGGCTCGCGCTCGTACACCGGCTGGTCAGCCGTGCCGGCGGCACGATCACCGTCAACTGCACCGGCGCCACCACGTTCACGGTCCTGCTGCCGACACAAAGAGGCCGAGTCGAGGTCGGTGCATGATCGGCACGCTGATCGTCGATGACGACTACCACGTCGCCACCATCCACGCCGCCTACGTACGCAAGATTCGCGGCTTTTCCGTCGCCGGTCACGCTTCAAGCCTCGCCAGCGCCCGCACCGAGATCAGACGGCTCCAGCCGACGCTCGTGCTGCTCGACCTCTACCTTCCCGACGGCCACGGCCTGGACCTCGTCCGCGACACCCTCGCCGGCAAGAACCACCGGCCCGACTTCCTCATCATCACCGCGGCGCGCGACATGGCCAGCGTTCGCGGAGCCATGCAGCTCGGGACCGTCCACTACCTCGTCAAGCCGTTCAACTTCGCCCAGCTCGAAGAGCGCCTGAACGCCTACCGCGACCTCCACGGGCGACTAGAGCGCATCGACCAGGCCGAACAACACGACGTCGACACTCTCTACGGGCTCCTGCGCGGCCCCGCCCCGTTGCCCAAGGGCCAATCCGGGCCGACCATGGCCCGCATCCGAGAGCTGCTCCAAGCCTCACCTCATGACGTGTCCGCCAGCGAGATCGCCGAGCAGGTCGGCATCAGCCGCTCCACCGCACAGCGTTACCTCGCCGAGCTCGCCCGTCACGGCAAAATCGAGCTGCACCTCCACTACGGCGCCACCGGTCGCCCCGAACACCGCTACCGGATCGCGCCGGTCAAAGACTGAAAACGTGGATCAATCACCTCCATCGGGAGGTCGAGCGCACGCCCGCTCGGGCGTGAGCAGAACGCACAAAACGGTCGGAAACGCGGTTTAGCCGAGTAACTGGCACAAGGGTTGAAGCCCCGCTCGCCAAGGCACTACGGTGATCGTGGCGCGGAGCGACCGAGATAGTTACGAGGATGACAGCGATGAAGATGCTAAGTACACACGAGCTGGACAGCCGTACGAATGACGGGATCCAAGCCGTTCCGTTTCATCAGTACGCCGAAGATCACGGCACCTACGTGCTCGCAGAGCGCGCACGCGAAGCCGACCATGCCCGTCCCGAGGACCCTCTCGAGGGACCGTCGGAAAACACTGACTGAGATCGTCGCCCCATCGTAGGCGGCTTTCAGCCTCCTGCTGGGGCGGGCTGGAGGCCGGATGTTGGCGTGGGTAGGAACAGTCGGCCGCGCAGCGAGCTGTGGGCGGTGCGGGTGGCGACGGTGAGCCAAGCCCCGACGAGTAGCGCGTAAAGGGTGACACTTGCCCAGGTGAGGAAGTTGGCGTGGGTGTGGAGCGCGAGTTGTGAGGTGCCTGTGATCAGTGTCCCGACCGGGAACGTGAAGCTCCACCAGGTCAACGAGAAGGGGAGGTGGTGCCGGCCGGTGCGCAACGTGATCGTGGCGGCGAGAACGAGCCAGATGATCGCGAACCCCCAGACGGGGATGCCGTAGAGCACGCTTGCCGCCGGCATCAGGGTGGAGTAGGGCTGCGGCATCACAACGTGCGCCGCGTTGCCGAGCAGCCCGACCGCGGTGATCGATTGTCCGAGGGGTCCGAGGACGATCCACAGGGTGGGTACGGTGCGGGCGGGACCGATGCCGTGGTAAGCGAGGCGTCCCCAGAGCAGGGCGATGACGATCAGTGATGCGAACAGACTGATGCCGAACATCGCGTAGCACGCCAGCAGGAGGGCCAGGCGGTCCTGGCCGGCGGGTAGGTGCGCGATCAGTCCGGCTCCGGTGGCGGCGGAGACCATCGGGGGGACGATCGGCATCAGCCAGGTGGCGAGCGTGTCCGTGGGCTTGAGGTCGAGGCGGGTAAACATCAGGTAGGGGATCAGGATCGTGCTGATCAGGCCGGCGAGCGTTCCCAGCGTCCACAGGACCTCGTCGACGGTGATCGCTGCCGGCAGGCCGATCAGGTCCCGACCCACGAGCAGCGCTCCGGCGCCGACAGTGAGCAGGGCCATCGGTGGCGCGCCGTAGAACGGAGCCATCGTGGGATCGCGGTGATGGCCCCGAGCGGTCTCGGTGTATAGAACCCAGTGCAGGGCGGTTGCGAGTGTCAGTCCCACCAGCAGCGCGGCGGCGAGCACCCAGACGCCGAGCGCGAACGCGTGCAGCGCGGCCGCGTGGACGGGCAGCAGCGCGGCGGCGTTGGCGACGACCCCGGTCCCCATGATCGACGCGTACCAATTTGGCCCGAGATAGCGAATGACATCGCCAGGGTGCTCGAGCTCGCCGAGCACTCGTCGCGGGGTGGGCAGTTCATGTGCGCCAGCCGGTCGTGGATCAGACAGCAGCCTGGAGTGGTCTGTGAGGGTCGGCGCGTGGTTCATGTCGCAGATGCTCGCTCTCGCGGTGGCCCGAAACCACTCCGATCAGGCCGCGATCGATTCCATTTCGGAATGCTAAGTTGCGGGTGTGACCGGATCGGGCACCGTGGCCAATCCGTTGGCGGGCAGTGAACTGGCGGCGTTCGTCGCCGCGGTCGAAGCAGGGACCGTGCACGGAGCGGCCGATGCATTGCAGCTGACGCAGTCGGCGGTGACCAAGCGGATCCACGCGCTCGAGCGGCGCGTCGGCGGCCGGCTGTTCGAGCGCGGCCGCTTCGGGGTGCGGCCGACCGAGCTGGGCCGTACGGTGTATCCGGCCGCGAAGCGCGCGCTCGAGGCGCTCGACAGCGTCGCCGAGCTAGTGGAGCTCTCGCGAGCGCAGGGGAGCATGGATCTGAGGCTGAGCGCCAGCCACACGATCGGGGAGTTCCTACTTCCCGGCTGGCTGGCCGACTTTCGCCGGGAGCGCCCCGATGTTCACCCGCAGCTTGAGATCGTCAACTCGCAAGGCGTGCTCGACGCGATCCGCGAGAACCGCAGCGAGGTTGGCTTCATCGAAGGACCGGACTATCCCGCGGGCCTACACACAATCACCGTCGCCCGCGACGAGATCGTCGCGGCCGTGGCGGCGGACCATCCGTGGGCACGCCGGCGCGCCGTCACGGTCCGCGACCTCGTCGCGGAGGCGTATCTAACCCGCGAGGCGGCCTCGGGCACGCGCGCCGTCGCCACCGCCGCGCTCGCGCGTTCGGGGGTCGAGTTGACCCCGGCGCTTCAGGCGGCCAGCGCCCAGGCGCTCAAACGCGCCCTGACCGGCGGTGGCTTCACGCTCATTTCGCGGCTGACGATCGAGACCGAGGAGCGCGCTGGTGTTCTGCACGGCCTGCCCGTCCGTGGGATCGACCTTCGCCGCGAGCTTCGCGCGATCCGTCGTCGACGCCCGGCGCTCAGCGCAGCAGCTCGCGCGTTCTGGCGCTGGATCGCCAACCACACCGCCTGAGAGCGGACGACGGGGCTCGGACCCGCGACCTTCGGCTTGGGAAGCCGACGCTCTACCAACTGAGCTACGTCCGCGCTGCGGGCGATTCTAAGGGTCGACGACCGAGGGCGCGGCCCAACGCGCCCGGCTGGATACCTGAGCGCCGTCGTCCGGGCCGACGCTGTCGGCGCCGGCGCTCGCCCGCAGCGCCCGGACCGAGCGAGAGCGCGACAAACGCCGTCGCGCGCCCGCTCGGCCCGATCGGTTCTGCTCAGGCGGCCTGGCCGGCCGACTCGGTCTGGCTGACCCACTGGTCGACCCATTCGCCGGTGATCTGCCGGGTCGCGGCGTTGATGCGGTTCCAGGCGTTGATTGCCGCGATCGCGACCACCAGCCCGGCGAGCTGAGACTCGTCGTAGTGGCGAGCTGCCTCCTCCCACACCTCGTCGGGAACAGGATCCGACCGATCGGCGAGCCGCGTGGCCGCCTCGGTCAGCGCCAGGGCCGCACGCTCGGCGTCGCTGTAATACGGCGCCTCGCGCCAGGCGCCGACCATGAAGATGCGCTCGTCGGGCTCGCCCGCGGCCTTCAGCTCGCGCGAATGCATGTCCAGGCATACGCTGCATCCGTTGATCTGGCTGGCGCGCATCTCGATCAGGTAGAGGGTGCTGGCGGGCACACCGGCTCGCCGGACGGCGGCACCGAGCTTCTGCACCGCCTCCATTGCCCCGGGGACGGTGATCGCCGGGTTGGTCATTCGTGATTGCACGTGTCCTCCAATCGTGGTTGAAGCCGCGGTGACGTTGGGTGGATTCCGCGGGGTCTATTCCCTTGACACGCGACAACGGAGAAACGTGACAGCAGGCCGAGCGTTGCGAGGAGCACCGGTCCCGGCTGCGCGCGGGCATACAGGACGGTGGTACTAACCTTGGCGCCCATGCGTCGCTTCTTCCTCCCCGGCGTGATCGTGGTCGCGGCCGTGGCCCTGCTGGCGCTACTGACGTTTGGTGTCGCTGGCCAGAATCCCACCTCTTCGATCGATGCGCGGGTCGCGCACAGCCTCTATCCCTCGGCGCCGAATGCGGAACTCGCGCTTCCGGTGCTCGGCAGCGACCGCAAGGAGAGCCTGGCCGACTTCCGGGGCAAGGTGGTGGTGCTGAATGTGTTCGCGTCGTGGTGCGACCCGTGCGCGGCGGAAGCGCCGATCCTGGCCAGCGAGCAGCGGCGGCTGGTCAAACGCAACGCGACGATCGTCGGCGTGACCTATCTCGACAACTCCACCGCCTCGCAGGGCTTCGTCAACCGGTACCACATCACCTATCCGGTCCTGCGCGACGTGAGCGGGGACTTCGTGCGTTCGTTCGGCGCCACCGGGGTCCCCGAGACGTTCGTGATCAACCGTCAGGGCCGGATCCAGGCGGTGCGGCGCTTCCAGCTCAGCAGCGCGTGGCTGAAGCAGACACTGGGCCCGATCCTGGCCGAGCGGTCATGAGCCGGCCGGGTCACGCCAGGGTCGCGCTCGCGCTCGCGCTGTGCCTGCTCGCACCCCTCTCCCTTGGGCTGGCGCCGGCGATCGCGTCAGCGGCGGGCCGCGCGTCGCTGACCAACATCGAGAACGACGTGATGTGCGTGGCCTGCCACGAGTCGCTGGCGGTCGCTCAATCGCCGGAGTCCTATTCCGAGCGGCAGTACATCCGTGACCTGATCGCCAAGGGCCTGACCCAGAAGCAGATCGAGAACGAACTGGTAGCGCAATATGGCCCGGCCGTGCTCGGCAGGCCCCCGGCGAAGGGCTTCAACCTGGTCATCTACATTCTGCCGCCGGCGCTGGTGGCGATCGGGGTTGCGACGCTGCTGGTCACGATCCCGAAGTGGCGCCGGCGCGCGCGGGCGGCCGCGTCGCGTTCGCTTCCGGCGGGACCGCCGCTGCACCCCGATGACGCTCGGCGGCTGGACGAGGACCTGGCGCGTCAGCTCTGAGCCGGGAGAGCGCTCTACATCGAGTCCGGCGCGCTGACCCCCAACAGTCCCAGCGCCAGCGCGATCGTCTGACGTGCGCTCTGCGAAAGCGCGATCCGGAATGACTCGAGCTCCGCCGGCTGTGCTCCGACCACCTTGCAGTCACGGTAGAAGGCGGTGAATTCCTGCGCCAGCTCGAGCGCATAGGCAGCGATCCGATGCGGCCCGCGGCGCTCGGCGGCCTCGGCGATCTCATCGGGAAACGCTGCCAGGGCCTTGATCAGTCCGCGCTCAGCCGGCTCCAGCGGCTCGGTGCCCCAATCGGCGTCCGGTGCCAGCGCCCGCTGCGCACGCTCGGCGTCGAGCTTGCCGAGCATCGTCACGATCCTCGCGTGCGCGTACTGGATGTAGTAGACGGGGTTCTCGGCCGATTCACGGCGGGCGAGATCAAGGTCGAGATCCAGGGTCCGGTCGTGGGAGCTGCGGAGCATGAAGTACCGGGTGGCGTCGACGCCGATCTCATCCAGAAGCTCGTCGAGGGTGACGAACTCCCCGCGCCGCTTGGACATGGCGGCTCGGTCGCTGCCCTCAACCAGGTGCATGAACTGCGCGAGCAGGACCTCGATACCGCCGGGTTGTCCGCCCAGCGCATGGAAGGCCGCCTTGATCCGCGCCACATACCCATGGTGGTCAGAGCCAACCGGGAGCAGGAGCAGCTCAAAGCCGCGATCGAGCTTGTTCAGGATGTAGCCGACGTCCGAGGTGAAATAGGTCGGCTGGCCGTCGGAGCGCTCCAGCACGCGGTCCTTGTCGTCGCCGAAGCTGGTCGTGCGCAGCCACAGGGCGCCATCGGACCGATACGTATGGCCCGCCTCCTCGAGCAGCTTCAGCCCCCGTTGGACATCGCTCGGAGACCCCTCGAACAGCTGGCGTTCGCTGAAGAAGCAGTCGTAATCGACGCGGTAGCGCGTGAGCGTGGCCTTGATCCCCTCCAGCAGCAGCGCCACGGCACGGTCGGCCACGTCCTCCACCGGCAGCTCCGAGGCCCCGGGGATCCGCTCGGCCAGCTCGCTCACGTAGTCGCCCTGGTAGCCGCCCTCCGGAACCGGCTCGTCCCGCGCCCGCGCCCGGACGGATTCGCCCAGCAGCCTGATCTGGCTACCGGCATCGTTGACGTAGTACTCACGGAAGACCTCGTGACCGTGGTGCTCGAGTATCCGGGCCAGAGAATCGCCGTAGGCGGCATGGCGTCCGCTGGCGGCCACCAGCGGGCCGGTCGGATTCGCCGAGACGAACTCGACCTGGACGCGCAGCGCGGGATCGGCGCCGCCGGCGCCGTGGCGCTCGCCGGCGTCCAGCATCGTGCGCAACGCCCGCCGGTGCCAGTCGTCGGACAGGACCAGGTTGAGGAACCCCGGACCGGCGATCTCATAGCTCGTCAATTCCTCTCCGAGCCGCGCCGCGATCTCGGCGCCGACGCGCTCGGCGATCTCACGCGGCGGCGCGCCGAGCACGGGCGCCAGCAACATCGCCGCGTTGGTCGAATAATCACCCTGACCCGCCCGCTTGGGACGCTCGACCCGGGTGTGCGCGGGCGGTTCGCCGTCGCCGTTCTTGATCGCGGCCGCCGCTGACTGGACGGCGCCGCGGAGCTCCAGTAATGGCCCGTTCACGGGCTCGACACCGCCAGCGGCTGGAACATCGCCTCCAGCTGCTCGAGCGAATCGGGGGTGCCGATCGCTACCAGCATGTCGCCGACGGAGACCACGGACTCCGGCGAGGGCTGAGGTTCGAGCCGGCCGTCGGTGCGGCGGACCGCGACGATCACCGAGCCGCCGCGGACCTCCTCCACGGTGCGACCTGCCCCCTCGCAGGACTTCGGTACCTCGATCTCCTCCATCCGGTAGTCGGCCACCTGCAGCGCGCCACCGACCTGCGGGTGCAGCGCCACGCGTGCCATCTCCGAACCGGAGGTCTTGTACGGCGATATGACGCGGTCGGCCCCGGCGCGCAGGAGCTTCTTCTCTGAATCCTCGGCCGAAGCTCGGGCGATGATCAGGATGTCGTCACGCAGGCCACGCGCGGTCAGCGCGATGAAGATGTTGTCGGCGTCGGAGTCGACGCACGCGATCACCGCTCGGGCGCGCTCGATCCCCGCCTGCAGCAGGACCTCATCATCGGCAGCGTTGCTCTCGATGTAGCGGACCCCCATCATGGCGGCGGCCTCGCGATGAGTCGGATCGCTGTCGATCACGACATGGCGCACGCCGGCCAGCCCCAGGTCCCGCGCCGCCTGGCGGCCGACGCGGCCAAAGCCGCAGATGATGAGATGGTCTGAGTAGGAGTCGATCATGCGCTGGTTGCGACGCTCTTCGAGCAGCCCGCTGAGCTGGCCCGAGACGAAGAATTCAGCCACCGTCGCGAGCCCGTAGAACAGCGTACCTATGCCAAACAGCTCCAGCAGGACGACGACCACGCGGCCGGCGGCATCGTGGGGATCCTGAATCGAGCCGAGCGTCGTGACCGTGTCCAGGGTCCACACGAACGAGTACGCGGCCGAGGACCCCTCGGTGATCGCGAACGCCACCGTGCCGACGACGATCAGCGCCACCAGCGCCACCATCAGGACCCCGAGCCGGCGCGCGAACATCCGCAGCTCGCGCCGGGCTCGGCTGCGCTCCAGCGCGCGCCGTCGGTGCAGTGCCTCGCCGCGGTCGGTCAAATCAATAGTGGTAGGGCTCGCGGGCGAGGATCTTGTGGCCGCGGTAGAGCTGCTCCAACAGCACCACCCGCGCCAGCTGGTGGGGCAGCGTGATCGCGCCGAGGGAGAGGCGGTGGTCGACATGGTCGAGGTCGAGACCGAAGGGGCCGCCGATCACGAAGCAGAGGTCGCGCCCGCTGCGCCGACGTTCCTCCAAGAAACGTGAGAAGGCGATCGAGTCCGGCGCCTCGCCGTCACGGTGCAGCAGTGACACGAACGCCCGCTCGGGCAGTCGCCGCGCCACCTGCTCGTCCTCGCGCACCTCGATCAGCTCGAGCCTGGTATGCCCGGCGATCAGCTTCTGATAGTGCTGCACATCGTCGGCAAATGGGGGGCGCAATCTTCCCACGGCGACGACGATGATCCGCACGATGGGATACTACGTGCATATGGACGAGCCGACCCCACCCGAGCGTCACATCAATATTCACTTCTCGCCGGACATCATGGCCGGCGTGTACTCGAATTTCGCCAACGTGAGCCATTCCGACTACGAGTTCACGCTCACCTTCGCCCGCGTCGACCACGAGGTCGAGGACGACGAGATTCCCGGAGTGGTCGTGTCACGGATCAACCTGTCGCCGAAGTTCATGCGCGAGCTGATCGACGCCATGCAGGACAACTACTCCAAGTGGCAGACTCGCGAGGGAATCAAGAACCTGCCGGAGTACGGCGGGAGCGGCGGCGGGGGCGCGTCTGACTCCACGGAATACGGCGGCGGCGACGAGGGATAGCTGCCCGCGGCGGCCGCTGACGCGGTCCGGCCGGCGGACGGAGCACCGATGACCCGCTTCGGCGTGCTGCTGCCCACGTTTGACCCGTACCGGACCGGTGCGCCGCCGCGCGTGCTGTCGGCCGCCCGTCGGGCCGAGGAGCTCGGCTTCGACGCCGCCTGGGCGGGCGACCACCTGGCCTGCCCGGCTCCGGTCCTGGACGCCCCCGGCTGTCTGGCCGCCGCCGCCGCCGTGACCGAGCGGATCACGCTCGGCCTCAGCGTGATGCTGCTCGGCCTGCGTCCGGCCGCCTGGGCGGCCAAACAGCTGGCCACCATCGATGCGCTCTCGGGCGGCCGGCTGGCCCTCGGGGTGGGCGTCGGCGGCGAGTTTCCGGCCGAGTTCGCCGCCGCCGGGGTCCCGGTGACCGAACGCGGCGCGAGGCTCGATGACTCGCTGGCCGTGCTCGGCGATCTGCTTGGCGGCAAGCCCGTTCAGTACCAGGGCCGAGCCCTGCGGCTGCAGGTTCCGGCGCTGGAGCCGGCGATGAGCGCGCCGCCGCGGCTGTTCATCGGCGGCCGGGGTGAGCACGCGCAGCGGCGAGCGGCCCGGTTCGGCGACGTATGGTTGCCGATGTGGCTGACCCCGGACGCCCTGGCCGAGCGCGCCGCCAGGTTGACCGAGCTCGCGAGTGCCCACGGACGCGAGCGGCCCTCGCTGGCGCTGCTCATCGGCGTTCACGTCGACGACAACCTGCAGCGCGCCCGTGAAGAGGCGGGGGCGTATGCCCAGGGGCAGTACGGGCTGCCGCTGGAGGTGGTCGAGCGCTGGACCCCGCTGGGGGGCATCGAGCAAGTCGCGGAGCATCTGGAGGCGCATATCGCCGCCGGGGTGCAGGAGTTCGTGCTGATGCCGCTGGCGCGCGACCCCCTGCGCCAGTACGAGCGCCTGGCCGAGGTGCGCGCTCGCCTCTCGCGATCGCCGGCCGCCGCGCCGGGTGCAGGCGGTTGAGCGCGCCGGCCCCCTACCGGTACGACCCGACGGCGTTCCGGGCGGTGTTCGAGCACCGCTTCACGTATCTGGCGGGCGTGCAGCGCAACAGCCACCGCTTCGCCCTAAGACCGGCCCTGATAGATCCGGCCACTGGCCGCCGCTGGACCTACGCCGAGCTCTGGGCGGATTCCGGGCGCGTGGCCTCGGGCCTCGCCGCAGCCGGGGTCGGGCCGGGTGACGTGGTCGTGTTCGCGCTCTTCAACAGCCCGGAGTTCGTGCTGATGTGGCTGGGCGCGCAGCGGCTCGGCGCGATCGCCGCGCCGCTGAACTTCAGGCTGTCAGCCGGAGAGATCGCTCACGTGCTCGACGACAGCCGGCCTTCGGCCTTTGTCTATGACCACGCGCTGGCGGGTGCCGCCCGCGACGCGCTGAACCGCGCCGAGCATCACCCCGAGCTGGTGAGTGTGCTCGGCGAGCCCACCGCCGGCGTGGTCGCGTTCGACCAGCTGCTGAGCTCGGGGAGCCGCGAGCCCGCGCCCCCACCGGCCGCCACGGTCTATGACGAGACAACCCGTCTGTACACCTCCGGCACGACGGGCATGCCCAAGGGCGTGTCGCTGAGCAGCCTGGTCGACGTTCTCTCCGCGCACGACGTGATCATGCACTTCCCGCTCACGCCCGAGGACCGCACGCTCAACATGACGCCGTGGTTTCACCGCGGTGGCCTGTACTCCGGCGGTCCCAACCCGGTGCTCTACGTCGGCGCGGCCTCGGTCGCGCTGGCGCAGTTCGATCCGGCCACGGTGCTCGACTGGGTTGCGGAGCACCGGCTCACCTACCTGATCGGGGCGCCCACCAACCTCGCCATGCTCAGCTCCGAGCAGAGCGCGCGACCGCGCGATCTGTCCAGCCTGCACGGGATCGTGACCATGGGAGCGCCGCTGGATCGCGCCGCGTGCCTGCGCTACCAAGAGCTGCTGACGCCGCGGATCTTCAACGGCTACGGCACCACAGAGGCATTCTGGAACACCTTCCTGCGCCCCGGTGACCTGCCTGAGCACGCCGGCTCGGCCGGTCGCGCCTGCACCGACGATGACGTCGCGGTGGTCCGCATCTACGACGATCGTCACGCCGATCCGGCCGACCTGGCCGCCCGGGACGGGACCGAGATCGGCGAGGTGATCGTCCGCTCGGTCAAGTCGGGTTACGCATACGTCAACCAGCCCGCCGAGCAGGCCGAACGCTTCCGCGACGGGTGGCTGTACATCGGCGATCTCGCCACCTGGGACGAGGACGAGTACGTGACGATCGTCGGACGCAAGGACGACATGATCATCTCGGGGGGCGAGAACATCCATCCCATCCAGGTCGAGGCGGTGCTGGCCGAGCTTCCCGGCGTCGCCGATTCGGCCGTCGTCGGGTTGCCCGATGAGCGCTGGGGCGAGATGGTGGTCGCCTACGTGGTACGCCGCGATCCCGCCCTCGACGCCGCCGCCTGCGAGGCCCACTGCCACGGTCATCCGATGCTGGCCGCCTACAAACGTCCGCGGGCCTACCGATTCGTCGATCAGCTCCCGATGACCGCGACCGGCAAGAAGCTTCACTACCAGCTCCGCGAGCAGGCGGTGCGTGACGCTGCCGACGGACTGCTGGAAGCTCCGTGAGCGCCGCCGCTGATCGCACCGACCCGGTGGTGACCGGACTCGGGGCGCTGACCCCGCTCGGTTCCAGCGCGCCCGAGACGTGGCGCGGGCTGGTGGAGGGCCGCTCCGCCGTCACCGCGATCGAGAGCTTCGATGCCTCCGGGCTTCCGGTCCGGATCGCCGGCGAGATCCACGGCTTCGACGCCGAGCAGCTGCTCGGCATCAAGCGCGCGCGGCGCTCGGCCCGCTTCTCGCAGCTGGCGATCGCCGCCGCCCGGGAGGCGGTGGCCGACTCCGGACTGCAGGTCGCTCCCGAGGGGGACCGCACCGCCGTGGTGGTCAATAGCGCCGTCGCCGGCGGACCCGAGATCGAGTTCAACGTTCGGACCCTGATCGAGCGTGGCCCGCGCGAGGTCTCGCCCTACTTCGTGCCCTCCACGATCCTGAACATGGCCGCCTGCGAGGTGGCGATCGATCTCGAGGCCCATGGGCCGGTTTCGGCCAGCGCGCTGGCCTGTGCCAGCGGAACCGCGGCGCTGCTCGACGCGCGGCGGCTGATCCTGTCCGGCGAGGCGGATGTGGTCATCGCCGGGGGCACCGACGCCGGCATCTCGGAGGCGATGTTCGCCGGACTGGCCAAGATGGGACCGATGTCGGAGCGAAACGACGAGCCCGAGCGGGCCAGCCGGCCGTTCGACGCCGACCGCGACGGATTCGTGTTCGGCGAGGGCGCCGCCGTGTTGGTGGTCGAGTCCGCCGAGCACGCGGCCGCGCGCGGAGCCCGCGTCTACGGCACCGTCGCCGGCGGGGCTCTGACCAGCGACGCGTTTCACATCAGCGCGCCCGAGCGGTCAGGGACCCATGCCGCCCGGGCGATCTCGCTGGCGCTGCGCAGCGCCGGGGTCACGGCGGCCGAGCTGGACTACATCTGCGCCCATGGCACCGGCACCCGCGCCAATGACACGGCCGAGACGCGCGCGATCCGGATCGCCCTCGGGGCCGACGCCGACCGCGTGCCGGCCAGCTCGCCGAAGTCGATGGTCGGCCACCTCATCGGCGCCGCGGGGGCGCTGTCGGCGATGGTCTGCCTGCTGGCGATGCGAGACGGGGTGCTGCCGCCGACGATCAACCTCGAAACGCCCGACCCGGAGTGCGATCTCGACTATGTGCCGCTCGTGGCGCGCGAGGCCGAGGTGCGTGTCGCGGCGGCCAATGCCTTCGGCTTCGGCGGCCAGAACTGCGTGATCGTGCTGCGAGCGCCCGCCAGCGACGGCTAGGCGCGGGCCCGGGTGGCGAACGCAACCGCCGCGCCGATCCGCTCGTCGGTCGGCGGATGCGTCGAGAGCAGCCTCGAGACCCACCGCGGCGGCTTCAGATCGGCCAGGTTCTGCAGCGCGATCGCCCGCTCGAATGAGACAAACGCCTCGGGCGCCCCGGCCAGCTCGAGCGAGAACTGGTCAGCACGACGCTCCACCGCGCGTGACAGGCGGTTGCCGATCAGGCCGATCGGGCCGCTCACGAGCGCGGCCGCGAGCGCCAGGACCGGCAGCGTGGCAGGGGTGCCGCGCTGCGATGACAGTGCCCAGCTGAGACGCTGCACGGCGAGCGCCGTTGCCGGCGCCACCAGCGCCGCATACACGACGCTGCGAGCGACATCGCGATGGCGGACATGTCCGAGCTCATGCGCCACCACCAGCCGTATCTCGTCACGGCTGTAACGGTCCAGCAGCGTGTCGTAGAGGACCACCCGCTTGGTCGGGCCCAGGCCGGAGACGTAGGCGTTCGCCGCCGTGGTGCGGCGGCTGGCGTCGACGGAGTAGACCTCCCCCACGTCCACCCCGGCCGCCCGAGCCAGCTCGAGCACGTCGGAGCGGGTCTCCCCCGCGGGCAGCGCCGTGAAGTCGTTGAACAGGGGATCGAGCACCACCGGGGCCAGCGCCCCGAGAAGGGTCCCGAAGCCGACCCCGCCGGCGGCCGCGGGCGCCCACCAACCGCGCGGATAGCGCCGGGTGGCGGCGATCACCGCCGCTCCGCCTGCCGCCGCCATGGCCGCGCCGATCGCACTGGCCTTGAGCACATCCCCCGCCCAGGCCGGCCAGGACTGCGTGTCGAGTCCGGCCGCGATGGCCCGGCGGCGGGAGATCGCGCTGAGTGGCAGCGGCACAGCGGTGAGCGCGGCCGATAGCAGCGCACCGGCACCGGCACCGGCGGCCACCGGCCGTGGCCACGTCCGAACCAGGGCGCGGGGCGGGCGGCGGGCGACCAGGGTCAGCGCTCCGAGCTCTACCGCCATGCGTCCGAGGGCGAGGGCCAGCTGCGGCCGAGCGAACCTGGAACCGCGGGTGATCTCCTCGGGGCTGAAGTACGCGCTGAGGTCCACCGGCGCGGGCTCGATCGCGGCCGAGCGGGGGGCCAGCAGGCGCGCGGCCCCCTCCGCCACGGCGGCGGCGAGCAGCGCCGGTCCGACCACACGACGACGCGAATTGGCCTTCACCGGCGAAACTGTAGAGATGCGAATAGCGATCGTCTCCGACATCCACGGCAACCGCCAGGCTTTCGAGGCCGTTCTCGACGCGATTGCCGAGTCCGAGTGCGAAGAGCTCTGGTGCCTGGGCGATCTGGTCGGCTACGGCGCCGATCCCGACGCCTGCGTGGCGCTGGCGCGCTCTCACGCGGCCGTCTGCCTGGCCGGCAATCACGATCTCGGGGTTCGCGGCACGTTGCCGCTCGAGCAGTTCTCACGCGGAGCGGCGCTGGCCGCGACGTGGACGCAGCAGACGATCAGCGCCGAGACCCGCGCCTACCTCGATGGCCTGGAGCCGTCCAAGCTCGACGAGAGCGTCGGGCTCTACCACGCCAGCCCTCGCGACCCGGTGTGGGAATACGTGCTCTCGCCCCTGCAGGCCGAGCTCTGCCTCGACGTCCAGCCCCAGCGCGTGGCCCTGATCGGCCATTCGCACGTGGCGCTGTCGTTCTCACGCTTCCCAGGCGCCGCCGCCACGGGCGAGACCCGGAGCGCGGACGAGGAGATCGATCTCGAGCGCGGCGAGTGGTTGATCAACCCGGGCAGCGTCGGTCAGCCCCGGGACGGCGATCCCCGCGCGGCCTGGCTCGAGCTGGACCTGGACGGCGGCGGCGCGGTCTACCGTCGCACCGACTACGACATCGCCGGCGCCGGCGCGGCGATCCGAGCCGCCCGCCTGCCGGATTCGCTGGCCGAGCGGCTGCTCTACGGTCAGTAGGCGGTCGCGGGTGGCACCTCAGCCCCCTAACTTCACGGCAACCGGGACAGCCTCTAAAGTCAGGCGCCGGATGGGCTATGGCTCCCGAGCATTCCTGGCCGGCGGCCTCGGCTTCGCCGTCTCGTTCCTCGTCGCCTGTGGCGGCGGCAACGGCCTGCTCACAAGTAATCAGGCCAGCAACCTGAATGGCCAGCTCGCTTCCGTGTCCCAGGCGGTCTCGTCGGGACAGTGCGGCGCGGCGACCGGCGCAGCGCGCGCGTTCAGCAACCAGGTCGCGAACCTCCCGTCGACGGTCAGCACCACCCTGGTGCAGAACCTGGGCCAGGGTGCCGCCACAATCGGCGATCTCGCCGCCCGAGACTGTCAGAGTTCCAGTACCACGAGTTCCACCACCACGACCACTTCCGTCACCGACACCAACAGCACGAGCACCCCCACGTCCACCACGACGACCACCACCACCCCGACCAGCAGCTCGTCTTCGAGCACCTCGACGACGAATACGAACTCGACCGGTACAGCAACCAATACCAACAGCACGGGTAGTAGTACTACGTCGAACGGTGGCGCCGGGCTTGGAGGCACCGGCACGGCGGGCAACGGCCAATGACCTCAACCACGACGATCGCCGGTAGATATCGGATCGAGGGCCGCCTCGGGGTCGGCGGGATGTCCACCGTCCACCTCGCTTTCGACAGCCGCCTGGAGCGCTATGTGGCGATCAAGCTGCTGGCCGAGCATCTGGCCGACGACCCGACCTTCGTCTCCCGCTTCCGGCGCGAGGCACTCGCCGCTGCGCGCCTCGTGCACCCCAACATCGTCCAGGTGTTCGACTTCGGCTTCGACCAGGGCCACCACCAGCACTTCATCGTCATGGAGCATGTCTCGGGCAACTCGTGCGCCGAGTTGCTGCGCGACCGCGGTCACCTGGAGGTCGGCGAAGCGCTCGATGTGGTCACCCAGGCCTGCCGCGGGCTCGACTACGCCCACCGCAACGGGGTCGTTCACCGCGACGTCAAGCCCGGCAACCTGCTCGTCTCCGATTCCGACGTGGTCAAGCTCGCCGACTTCGGAATCGCGCGCGCCGCCGACCAGTCGAGCATCACCCAGGTCGGCTCGGTCCTCGGGACCGCCGCCTACCTATCGCCCGAGCAGGCGCGCGGCGACGAGGCCGGTCCGCGCGCCGACCTGTACTCCCTCGGGGTGGTCACCTATCAGCTGATCTCCGGCCGGCTCCCGTATGAGGCGAGCTCGCTGTCCGAGCTCGCGCTCAAGCAGCAGCGCGAGTCTCCGATTCCGCTTGACGAGCTCAACCCGGAGGTCCCCCACGCGCTCGCGCAGGCGGTGGCGATGACGCTCGCGATCGATCAGCGGGCCCGTCCGGCGGACGCCATGGAGCTCGCCGAGATGCTCCGCGAGGGCAGTCGCGGCGTCCCTCCGGCCGGCGCCGAGCAGCCCAACTTCGCCACCAGCGCCTCGACTCGGATCCTCGACGAGCGCCGCGGGACCACCGCGGCGACCCGGCTGACGCCGCGCTCCGTACCGGCGCCCCGGGCAGACGCGGCGCCGCGCACCGCTCAGACGCGCCCGGCGCGCCAGATCGAGCCCCGGCGCCCACCCCGCCGCGCGGAACC
Source organism: uncultured Solirubrobacterales bacterium (assembly GCA_963792735.1). Lineage (GTDB taxonomy): Bacteria > Actinomycetota > Thermoleophilia > Solirubrobacterales > Solirubrobacteraceae > Palsa-465. Next base: position 212,878 of record CAWBXK010000006.1, read on the forward strand.
GGCCTACGACCGTCGCGCCGCTCGCCCCGAGCGCTCCGGCGGCCGCGGCTTCAGGCGCGTGATGGTGCTGCTGGCGCTGCTGGCGGTGTTCGCGCTCGTCGTGATCGCCGCGGTGGTCATCTCCAACAGCACGTCCAATACCGTCGTGCACTACCAGAAGATCATCGCCCACGACGCCCAGTCGGCGATCTCGCAGCTTCAGAGCTTGATCAACAAGTACACGAAGTAGCCCCGGGGCCGGCGCCCGCCCTGAGCTCGGCCGCTACCGCGGGGAGGGCATCACGGTCGATCGCCGCGCGCAGATCCTCCATCAGCCGGGCGATGAAGCTCAGGTTGTGAAGCGTGACCAGGCGCAGCCCGGTCAGCTCCCCAGCCCGCAGGAGGTAGTGCAGGTAGGCGCGGGAGAAGCCCTCCGAGCAGGCCGGGCAGGGGCAACCTTCGAGAATCGGCTCCGGCGAGCGGCGCCACCGCGATTTCACCAGGTCGACGCGCCAGCGGCCACTCGGGTCCGGAACCAGGGCGACACCGTGGCGGCCGAGCCGGGTGGGCATCGCACAGTCGAATGTGTCGATCCCCAACTCGACGCCGGTGATCAGGTCGTCCACCTCCCCGATCCCGAGCAGATGACGAGGGCGGTCGGGGGCGAGGCGGTCGAGCTCGGCGGTGGACCACGACACCACCTCGTACATCTGCGCCTTGTCCTGACCCAGCGAGCCGCCGATCGCGATCCCGTCGCAGGGGCTGGCGGCGACGGTCGCGGCCGAGATCAGCCGCAGGTCGTGCTCGACGCCGCCCTGGACGATCCCGTACACGGTCTGGCCGGCCGGTCCGTGTCGCTGATGCCACACCACGCAGCGCTCCAGCCAGCGGTGGGTGCGCTCCATCGACCGGGCCGTGTATTCACGGCTTACGTGAAACGGCGTGCATTCGTCGAACACCAGCGCGATGTCCGAGCCGAGGGCCGCCTGGACCTCCATCGAGGTCTCCGGGCCGAGGAACCGCTCGCCGCCGTCCAGGTAGGAGCGAAAGCGCACCCCGCGCTCCTCGATCGCCAGGATCGTCCCGCTGGATTCGGTCCGCCGCCCGGCCTCGGCGGTCGGGCCCCGCCGTCCCTTGATCTCATCCGCCACCCCCCCGTGGCCCATCGAGAACACCTGAAAACCACCTGAATCGGTGATGATCGGCCGCTGCCAGCGCATCAGCTCGTTCAGCCCCCCGAGCTCGGAGACGAGCTCGGGGCCAGGCGCGAGGAACAGATGGAAGGTGTTGCCGAGCACCATCTCGTAGCCGAGGGCCTCGACGTCGCGGGGCTCGAGCGTCTTGACCGCACCCCGGGTGGCCAGCGGCACGAACGCCGGTGTGGAGACCTCGCCGTGACTCAGGTGCAGCGTGCCCGTGCGCGCACGGGACTCGGGGCAGCGTCGGCGGACCGAGAACACCGGGTGAGACCCTACTGCCGTCGCGCGAGACGTGGTCGTAGCCTTGCCGGATGCGCCCCCCCACCGCCCTTGCGCTGCTCGCGGTCGCGTCGGCGCTGGCGGGATGCGGCGGCAGTTCCCCCGCGGCGCGCCGGAGCGCCGGACAGACCCTGTTCGCGCAGGACTGCAGCGCGTGTCATTCGCTCTCTGGCCGCGAGTCGCCGCGCCGCCAGGGAGGGGACCTGCTCGGAGTCCGGCTGAGCCCCGCGGTCATGCTCCAGTTCGCGCGCGAGATGCCCATCCGGCACCGTCTCAGCTCGGCTGAGCTGAAGGTGGTCGCCGACTATGTCGTTGCGGTGGAGCGCCGCGGGCGCTGAGGGAGCGTCTGGAGGCTCGCCCGGGGCCTGGAAGGCCCAGGGCTCGCCCGGGGCCTGGAAGGCGCACCGGATCAGGCGCCTCAGCCCCCGCTCGGCACCAGCTCCCCCACCCCGGCGACGGTCCCCGACGGCGAGAGACCGCCGGCCACGATGATCGCGCCCCCGACCGTGAGCACACCGGTGTCGGACAGCGGCTGGGGCAGGTGACCTGCCGCGCGGACCGCGCCCGACTGCGGGTTGATCGACCACACACGAGCGGTCTGCGAGGTCAGCGCGTCGCCGCGCCCGCCGACCAGGTACACGCTGGACCCGAGCGTCGCCGCCCCGGCGTGGGTGTTGGGGTGGGCCAGCCGGCCGATGCGCCGGACGCTTCCGGTGGTCGGATCGAAGCGGTAGATCGCATCGCTGGCCCCGGACGGCGTCGAGCCGCCGATGATCAGCACGGCGCCGTCGATGGCGCTCGCCGATGAGTAGCGAAGCCCGACCGGTAGGTGCCCGGCGACCCGGACCGGAGCGCCGGGCCGCCAGGCCAGGATCGTGTTGAGCCAGTTCGTCCCGTCGTAGCCGCCGATGACGTACGCGGTGCCGCCGGACTCGGTGACGGCCACGTCGGATTGGGCCCGGGGCAGCGAGCCGACGGTGCGCACCGTGCCGGACGCTGGATCGAAGCTGATGATGTGGTCAAGCTCGGACAAGGACCCGCCACCGAAGACGTAGACCTTTCCGTTCAGCGCGGCGCCCTGAGCATCGTGCTGCGCCAGGGGCAGGCTGGCGCTGGTCAGGACGCGGTGTGGATCTGCCACCTTGATCCCGGCGCTCGAGACGTCCGCGGAGTCCAGACCGCCGAGCAGGGCGAACCGGGTGCCGGCGAACAGGGCGCTGGCGGGGTCTCGTAACGGCGCCGTCAGAGAGAACAGCGGCCGATATGACAGCTTCACCGGCGGCGCCGGCGCCACGTGGCGCTTGGCGCCTGATCCCTGACGATGCGCGCCGGCGGCGTGGTCAGACCCGCCGGACTTGGCCTGGCTGGCCCCGCACCCGGCGGCGGCGAGTCCGAGCGCGGCAGCGGCCAGCATCGCGGCACCGCCGACTAGGCTCGTCCTCAACGCGTATGGAATCGAACTTGGGGTAATCGAAGTGATGGGCCAGCGGCGGATGCAGCCGAGCGTAGCCAACCACTGCCGGCCAGGGGCCGGGGACGCTCGTGTGAGGATTCTCACCGTGGGCTTAGCCGAGTCCCACCGCGACGGGTCAGCCTGCCCGGGTTGCCAGTGCGCGCCCTGATTGCAGGAAGCCGGCCGGGACGCGTGACGCGCTTCCGCGCGCTCTTGTCGCGCGGGCTGCTGCTCTTGCCGGCGGTGTGCGTCGGCCTCGGGTTGGGAGCCTGCGGGTCCGTCGCCCGGCACTCGCCGTCCACGTCGACGGCCAAGCTCTCGCCGCTCCCGCCGCCGGCGCTCGAGCGCGCCGAGGCCGCCGTGAACATCTACAGCGCCGACGGAGTCGGCGGCCTGAGCCCGACCGTCAGCGCCGACCGTGCTCTGGTCTACGTCCCCAACAGCATGAGCAACACCGTCGACGTGATCAGCCAGCGCACGCTGAAGATCGTGGCTAGTTTCGCCACCGGGGCGCTACCGCAGCACGTAACGCCGTCCTACGACCTCAGGACGCTGTACGTCGACAACGACGTCGGCAACACCCTCACGCCGATCGATCCGCGAACCGCGACTCCCGGCAAGCCGATCCCGGTCGAGGACCCCTACAACCTCTACTTCACCCCTGACGGCCACTTCGCGATCGTCGTGGCCGAGCGTCTGCAGCGGCTCGACTTCCGCCAGCCCGGGACGATGCGCCTGGTGCACTCGCTGTCGGTGCCGAACTGCCGCGGTGTCGACCACATGGACTTCTCGGCCGACGGTCGTTACGCATTCGCCAGCTGCGAATTCGCGGGAACGATGATCGAGATCGATCTGCGCACCCAGCGGCTGGTTCGCAGCCTCGTGCTCGCGCATGGCGTGTCCAGTCCGCAGGACGTCAAGCTCTCGCCGGACGGCCGCACCCTCTACGCAGCCGACCAGCAGAACGGCGGGCTATGGGAGATCGACCCCGACAGGTTCCGCGTGATCGGCTTCCTGCGCACCGGGGCGGGGGCTCACGGCCTCTATCCGAGCCGCGACGCCCGCTTCATGTACGTCTCCAATCGCGCCGCCGGGTCCATCTCGGTGGTCAGCTTCCGCACCCGGCACGTGGTCAAGCGCTGGCAGCTCCCGCCGCCGGCCAGCCCGGACATGGGCGGCGTCTCGACGGATGGCCACACACTGTGGCTCAGCGGGCGCTACGACGCCGTGGTCTATGCCATCGATACCCGGAGCGGTCACCTGCGGGCGGCGATCCCGGTCGGACAGGGGCCGCACGGTCTGTGCGTGTGGCCCCAGCCGGGGCGGTACTCGCTCGGGCACACCGGGATCCTGCGCTGAAGCAAAGTGAGGTCCGGACCGCGGGCGCGATCCGGACCGGTGGTCTTGCTGTGGCCGCGGGGGGCGGCTGGCTGCAGGGCCGCGGTCTACGCCGGCGGCTCGGTGTGCTCCGCGCCGTCGATGGTCGGCTGCTCTGAGCCGCCGCCGACGCCGACGCTGATCGCGACCTTGCGCGGCTTGCGCTGCGCGGGCTTGGGGACCCTGACCTCGAGCACGCCGCGGTCAAAGGTGGCCTGGACGGACTCGGGGTCGACGCCCTCGGGGAGGGTCAGAGAGCGACGGAACTCGCCGGAGCTGCGCTCCACCCGGTAGTAGCCCTCCTTGCGCTCCTCGTGCTCGGCCTTGCGCTCACCTGAGATCGTGAGCACGTTGTCCTCGAGCTCGATGTTGACGTCCTGCTCGGACAGCCCGGGCAGATCCGCGCGCAGCACGAAGTCGGTTTCGGTCTCGACCAGGTCCATGGCCGGGATCCAGCGGCGGTAGGCGCCGTTCGAACTCGGCGACGGGGTCTCGAAGAAGTTGTTGAAGAGCCGGTTCATCTCGTTCTGGATCGTGCCCAGTTCACGGGCCGGCTCCCAGCGGATAAGTGCCATGTGGTGCCTCCTCACGAAGGTGGTAAGTGCCGTGAGAGCCATTATGAAATCTCAGTCGTGCAATGTCAAGTTTTCTCCGCGGACAACGACCACGGACAAGGCAATCCGTTCCAACCCCGCCACCGCCCCACCGCCTCAGTCGATCAGCGAGCGTCCCGTCATCTCGTCGGGCTGCTCGACCCCGAGCAGCGCCAGGATGGTCGGCGCGACGTCGGCCAGAACCCCGCCTTCGCGCAACCCCAGACCGGAGACGGTGACGATCACCGGTACGGGGTTCAGCGAATGCGCGGTGTTGGGGCTGCCGTCGGATTCGAGCATGTGATCGGCGTTGCCGTGGTCGGCGGTGATCAGACAGGCGCCCCCCGAGCGGTGCACGGCCTCCACCACCTTGCCGAGACAACCATCGACGGTCTCGACCGCGGTGATCGCCGCCTCGATCACCCCGCTATGGCCGACCATGTCGGCATTGGCGAAGTTGATGATCCCGAACTTGGGTGGGGCCTCGTCCCAGGCCCGTACGAATGCATCCGCCGCCTCGGGCGCGCTCATCTGGGGCTTCTGGTCGTAGGTGTCCACCTCGCGCGGGGAGGGCACGAGCTCGCGCCGCTCGCCGTCGTAGGCGGTCTCCTCGCCCCCGTTGAAGAAGTACGTCACGTGCGGGTACTTCTCGGTCTCGGCGACGTGGAGCTGCGGCTCGCCCCGCTCGGCGATGACCGCCGACAGGGTGATCGCCGGCCGCTGCGGCGGGAATGCCACCGGGTAGGGCCAGCCCTCCTCGTATTCGGTCATCGTCGCGTAACGCTCGATCGGCTCGGCCCCTCCGCGGTCGATTTCCTCGAATCCCGGCTCCGCCAGGGCCCGGGTGATTTCGCGCATCCGGTCGGGCCGGAAGTTGATGCCCAGCACCGAGTCGCCGGGGCGGATCCTCGCCTCCTCGCCGACCAGCACGGGGGTGATGAACTCGTCGGTCTCGTCGCGCTGGTAGGCAGCGCGGGCGGCCTCGGGCGCGCTGTCCGCCCGCTCGGGGGCGCGGCCATGGACCAGCAGGTCGTAGGCGCGCTGGACCCGCTCCCAGCGGTTGTCGCGATCCATCGCGTAGTAACGACCGACGACGGAGCCGATGCGGCCCACGCCCGCCTCCTGCATCCATGCCTGCACCTGCTCCAGATAGCCCGCGCCTGACTTCGGCAGCGTGTCGCGCCCGTCGGTGAAGGCGTGCAGAACGAGATCGGCCACGTCCAGGGACGCCCCCAGCTCGATCAGCGCCTGCAGATGCCCCAGGCTCGAGTGAACGCCGCCGTCAGAGACCAGGCCGATCAGGTGTACGCGTTCGGCCCCCGTGAACGCCTGGCGCAACGTCTCGTTCTCCTGCAGCTCGCCGTGCTTCACCGCTTCGTCGATGCGGGTCAGATCCTGCACCACCACGCTGCCCGCACCGAGGTTCAGGTGGCCGACCTCGGAGTTGCCCATCTGTCCCTCGGGTAGCCCCACGGCACGCCCGCAGGCTGTCAGGGTGGTCGTCGGGTAGGCGGCCCAGAGCTCGTCGAACACCGGTGTGTCGGCCGCCGCGACCGCGTTGCCTGGTCCGGCCGGGGCCAGTCCCCAGCCGTCGAGCACGATCAGCACCGTCCGCTCGACGGGCAGCGTGGTCGGCCCGGGCGTCGGGGCCATCTACCCGGCGGCGGCGACGATCGCCGCGAAGGACTCGGCCTCTAGGCTGGCGCCGCCCACCAGCGCGCCGTCCACATCCTCGAGCCCCAGCAGTTCGGCGGCATTGTCAGCCTTGACGCTGCCGCCGTAGAGGATCCGGGTCCGCTGCGCCTGCTCCGGTGAGCGGTCGCCGACCAGGGCACGGACGAACGCGATCGCCTCCTGAGCCTGTTCCGGGGTCGCCACCAGTCCCGTGCCGATCGCCCAGATCGGCTCGTAGGCGATCACCACGTCGCCGAGTTGCTCGGTGTCCACCCGAGCCAGGTCCTCCTGCACCTGATGACGGAGCTTGCGCTCGGTGTCGCCGCGCTCGCGCTCCTCCTCGGTCTCGCCGACGCACAGGACCGGCTGCAGACCGGCCGCGAGCGCGGCCGGCAACTTGAGCGCCAGCGCCTTGTCGGTCTCGCCGAACATCGCCCGGCGCTCGGAGTGGCCGAGCACCACGCCGTGGACGCCGATCTCGGTCAGCATCGGCGCGGACACCTCGCCGGTGAACGGTCCGTCCGGCGCCTGGTGCATGTTCTGGGCGTAGACGGCGACCCGTGAGCCGCGGGTCGAGTCCACCATCGCCTGCAGCGCTGTGAACGTGGGGCAGATCGCGACGTCGACGCCGTCGACCGACGAGACCCGGGGCAGCAGCGCTGCGATGTACTCCTCGGCCTGCGCCACGGTCTTGTGAAGCTTCCAGTTGCCCGCGATCATCGGCGTGCGGGGCTGGCTCGGCGGCTTGGGAGCGCTCATCGGAGCGCCTCGATCCCGGGCAGCTGATGGCCCTCGATCAGCTCCAGCGCCGCCCCGCCGCCCGTCGACAGGTGGTTGACCTCGCCGGCCAGCCCGAACTGCTGCAGCGCCGCTGCCGAGTCCCCGCCCCCGACGACGGTCACCCCCGGAGCCGAAGCCACCGCCTGCGCCACCGCTCGCGTGCCGGCGCTGAACGGCTCCAGCTCGAACGCCCCCATCGGGCCGTTCCAGAACACGGTTCCCGCGGTGAGGATGATCTGCTGGTAGGCGCCGGCGCTGCGGGGGCCGATGTCCAGTCCCATCAGGCCCTCGGGAACGTCTATTCCCTCCAGCGTCTGCGGTTCGGCGTCGGCCGCGAAGCGATCGGCCAGCACCAGATCGCTGGGCAGCGAGACATCGGCCCGCGCGTCCGCGCTGCCGGCGATCGTCTCGCGGGCCAGCTCGACGTCCTCGGCCTCGCACAGCGATGCCCCGACCGAATGTCCCTGGGCAGCGAAGAACGGAAAGCACATTGCGCCGCCGATCAGGATCGTGTCGGCCGAGCGCTGGAACGATTTGATCACTCCGAGCTTGTCGCTCACCTTCGCGCCGCCGAGCACCGCGACCAGCGGACGGGAGGGGTCCCGCATCAAGCCCGTGAGCGCTTGCACTTCACGCTCGAGCAGCAGCCCGGCCGCGCGCTCGGGCACGATCCGCGCCACCCCTTCAGTGGAGGCGTGAGCACGGTGGGCGGCCCCGAAGGCGTCGTTGACGTAGACGTCGGCCAGTTCGGCCAGGCGCGCCGCGAGCTCCGGGTCGTTGTTGGTCTCCCCCGGCTCGTAGCGGATGTTCTCCAGCAGCAGCACCTGGCCGTCGCCCAGCTCACGTGCCAGCGCGATCACGTCGTCGCCGACACCGGCCGGCGCCATTCTGACCTCGGTCCCCAGCAGATCTGACAGCCGCCCCGCCACCGGCGCCAGCGACAGCTCGGGGTCACGGCCCTTGGGGCGACCGAGGTGCGAGACGAGCACCACCGCTGCGCCCCGGCGGCGCAGTTCCTCGATCGTGGGCAGCGCGGCGCGGATCCGCGTGTCGTCGGCCACCGCGCCGTTCTGCAGCGGGACGTTGAAGTCGACCCGTACCAGGACCCGCTTGCCCGCTAGATCGCCCAGCTCCGAGAGCGTCCTCACAGCAGCCGTTGCACCAGGTCTGAGACGCGGTTGGAGTAGCCCCATTCGTTGTCATACCAGGAGACCAGCTTGACCATCGTCCCGTCCATGACCGCGGTCAGCTGCGAGTCCAGGATCGAGGAGGCCGGGTTCTTGATGATGTCCGAGGACACGATCGGGTCCTCGGTGTAGACCAGCAGTCCTTCCAGCGGGCCGCTGTCCGCCGCTGCTCTGAGCGCCGCGTTGACCTCCTCGACAGTCGTCTCACGGCTCGCTTCGACGGTCAGGTCGACCACGCTTCCGGTTGGGACCGGCGCGCGGATCGCCATCCCGTGCAGCTTGCCGTTGAGCTCGGGGATAACCAGCCCGATCGCCTTCGCGGCGCCGGTGGAGGCGGGAATCAGGTTGACGGCGGCGGCGCGCGCCCGGCGCAGGTCCTTGTGCGGCATGTCCTGCAGGCGCTGGTCCGCCGTGTAGGCGTGGATCGTGGTCATCAGACCGTGCTTGATGCCGACCGTGTCGTGCAGCACCTTGGCAATCGGCGCCAGGCAGTTGGTCGTACAGGAGGCGTTGGAGATCACCTGATGCCGATCGCGATCGTAGGCTTCGTCGAAGTTGACCCCGAGCACGACGGTGGTGTCGGGATCCGTGGCCGGAGCGGAAATGACGACTTTCTTGGCGCCCGCGTCGAGGTGCTTGGCGGCGTTCTCGCGGTCGGTGAACAGACCTGTCGACTCGATCACCACGTCGGCGCCGAGCTCGCCCCACGGCAGCGCGGCGGGATCGCGCTCCGCCAGTACGCGGATCTCCTTGCCGTCGACCGACAGGCCGGCGTCGGTGGCATGGACCTCACCCGGAAACGGGCCGTAGGTGGAGTCGTACTTGAGCAGGTGGGCAATCGTCTTGGGGTCGACGAGGTCGTTGACCGCGAGCCACTCGATGTCGGCACCGCGCTCAAACGCCGCCCGGAATACGTTGCGGCCGATCCGTCCGAACCCGTTGATGCCTACCCGTACCGCCATGCCAGTCCTCCGTATCCACGTGACGCCGCCATAGAACGCCGGTCACGAAGCCACGTCCGGCCGACTTCGACAGGCTATCTCAACCCGCCGGCGGGATCGGGTTCGGCCGGCTGGATGGCTCGAGCCGCCATCGGCTTGCCGATCCCCGCTAGCGGCGCGAGACGATCTCGACCCGCAGCCGGTCGGGATCGAGTAGATATGCGGCGTAATAGCGCCGCCCGTAGCGCGGTCGCTGGCCGGGGGCGCCATCGTCGCCGCCGCCGTTGGCCAGGCCCGACGCATACGCGGCATCGACCGCCGCCTTGCCGCTGGCCTGCAGCGCGAGATGGCCGTAGCCGCTCCCGGGTGGCCGTCCCCGCACCACGAACCACACCAGCGGCTCGTTGATCCCGTAGGCGATCGCGTGCTCTGACTCGAACATCCGCCGCGCCCCCAGCGCGAAGAACACCGCGTCGTAGAAGCCCGCCGAGCGGCCCAGATCGCTGACCTCGAAGCCGACGTGATCGATCACGCGGGTCCGTTCACGGCGCCCTCGTGATGTCGCGGTGCTGCACCTCGATCAGGTAGCCGCGCTCGTCCTGGTAGCGCTCGGCGAGATGCTCGGCGATCGCGACCGAGCGGTGGCGACCGCCGGTGCAGCCGATCGCCACCACCAGGTGGGCCTTCCCCTCCTCCAGGTACTGCGGCAGCAGGTAGTCGGTGAGCGGCTCGAGGTGGTCGTAGAAGGCGTCGAGGTCACCGTCGCGATTGATGAACTCCACGATCCGCTGATCATTTCCGGTCAGCGGTCGCAGCTCGGGCTCGTAGTGCGGATTGGGCAGGAACCGCACATCGAGCATCACGTCGGCGTCGCGGCTGGACCCGTACTTGAAGCCGAAGCTCTCAAACGTGACCGCGAGCCGTCCGCGCGTGCGGGTCGGCAGCAGCTCATCGGCGAGCTTGTGGCGCAGCATCGCCGCGGTCAGCCCGGTGGTGTCGATTACGACGTCTGCCCTGCGCCGGAGCGGTGCAAGCAGCTCGCGCTCGCGCTCGATCCCCTCGGCGACGCTGCCGGTCGGGGTCAGCGGGTGGCGGCGGCGAGTCTCCTTGTAGCGCGTCAGCAACGTCTGCTCCTCAGCCTCGAAGAACAGCACCCGATGGCGCACGCCGCTGCTGCGCAGGTCATCGAGCATCTGCGCCAGCCCTTCGAAATAGCTTCCGCCCCGCACGTCGGACACGACCGCGGCGTTGGCGACCTTGGAGCCGGCGTGCATGAACAGATCCACCAGCGAGCGGATCATCTCCGACGGCAGGTTGTCGACGCAGAAGTAGCCCTCGTCCTCGAATGCCGCCATCGCAGTCGACTTCCCGGCGCCCGAAAAGCCGGTGATCACGACGAGATCGGTGAGCGCCGACGATTCCACAGGACCTCTAAGTCTGCACGCCCGCGCGGACGGGGGGTGACGGGCCTGTGATCCGGGTTCCGGGATGCTGGCGGGCAACCGGCCTGTGTTCCCGGGATGCGCGGCGAGTGAGCCACCCGGGTTCTCGGTATGCCACGATGCGCCCCGTGCTCCGCCGCCGCGTCAGCATCGCCCTCGTGGCGGCGCTCGGATTCGCGCTGTCAGCGCCCGTCGCCGCCCAGGCCGACCTGCTCTCCGCCAGCGTGTCGGCGACCCCGACCGGCCAGACGATGGCGCCCGGGTTCGTCGGCGCGTCGTTTGAGTACCGGGCGCTGCACCAGTACACCGGGCGTGACCCCAGGGCCATCGATCCGGTCCTCCTGGCCCTGCTGCAGGGACTGACCCCGGGGCAGTCGCCGGTCATCCGCATCGGCGGCGACAGCGCCGACGGCACCTGGTGGCCGATCCGGGGGATGATCCCGCAGGGCGGCATCTACTACCGGCTCACCGACGGCTGGCTGCGGACCACGCAAGCGCTCGCCGCCGACCTCGGCGCCAAGCTGATCCTCGGCATCAACCTCGCCGCCGGACGCCCCGCGATCGCCGCCGCCGAGGGGCGCGCCCTGCTGGCGGGAATCGGCCGCCAGTACATCGATGCCTTCGAGATCGGCAACGAACCCGATCTCTACGGCGCCTTCCCCTGGTACCGCGATCATCGGGGTCACCTCTACCGCTCGCGGGGGCGCAAGTACGACCTGGCCGGCTACACGAAGCAGTTCACCCAGTGGAGCCGGGCACTGCCGGCGGTGCCTCTGGCGGGGCCGGTCACGTCGGGACCGGCGTGGATGGGCAAGCTGGGACGCTTCATCTCGGCAGAGCGGGGCCTGAAGCTGGTGACCTACCACCGCTATCCGCTGCGCTCCTGCGTTAGTGACTCGAGCGCGCCCGGCTTTGCGACGATTCAGTCTCTGCTCGCCGACAGCTCCTCGCGGGGACTCGCGCAGGGACTCGCCGCGTACGTCCGCGTCGCCCACGGCCACGGCCTGCCGTTCCGAGTAGCCGAGATGAACTCGGCCTCGTGTGAGGGCACCGCCGGCGTCAGCGACACGTTTGCCTCGGCGCTATGGGCGCTTGACACGCTGTTCAACATGGCGAGCGTGGGCGTCGACGGGGTCAACTTCCACATGCTGCCCGGCTCGCATTACGAGCTGTTCACGGCCTCCCACGATCCCACCGGCGCCTGGCAGGCGTTCGTACACCCCGAGTACTACGGCCTGATGATGTTCGCGCAGGCGTTCCCGCCCGGGGCGCGCCTGCTTCCGGTGAGCGCTCCGAGCGGGCCGGTCAAGATCTGGTCGACCCTCGACGCCAACGGCACGACCCGGGTGGTCCTGATCAACCAGGACCCCAGCGCCGAGCACGACGTCTCGCTCCAGCTCCCCGGAGCACCGCCGGCGGCCTCGCTGGAGACGCTCAACGCCCCGAGCATCGATGCCACCTCCGGCGTCACTCTCGGCGGCCAGACATTCGGCCCGGAGACGAGCACCGGGACCCTGCCGGGACCGTTGACCACGACGCCCCTAGCTCCCGTGGCGGGCGCCTACACGGTCGCGCTGCCCCCCGCCAGCGCGGCAATGCTGACGGGCTAGGTCCAGCCGCCCTAGACGCCGCTCTTGTGCAGCTCGCGGTACATCTCGCGGGCCAGCTTGCCGGGCACTCCCGGGACCGACTCGAGCTCCTCCCGGGAGGCGCCGAGGATCGCGTCCGGCGAGCCGAAGTGAGCCAGCAGCGCCCGCTTGCGCGCCGGACCGACGCCGGGCAGGTCGTCGAGCACCGACGAGGTCATCGCCCGGCCTCGCCGGATGCGGTGGTGGGTGATCGCGAAGCGGTGGGCCTCGTCCCGGACGCGCTGCAGCAGTTGCAGCTCAGGCGTGTCGTGGGCCAGCACCAGCGGCGCTGCCCGACCCGGGATGAACACCTCCTCGATCCGCTTGGCCAGCGAGATCACCACCACTCCCCGCTCACGAAAGCCCTGCAGCGCCCGCAGGCCGGCCGCCAGCTGGCCTTTGCCGCCATCGATCACGACCACGTTGGGGAGCGCCGCGAAGCTGGGGTCGTAGTCCTTGTCGTGGGGCGAGAAGTCGCGCTGGCGCTCCCACCGCGCGAAGCGCCGGCCCAGCACCTCCTCCATCGCGGCGAAGTCGTTGGGACCTTCGGTCCTGGCCGCGTTCCGCCGGCGCGAATCCTCGTTCGGTCCCTCGCCGCCGCCGTTGACGGCTCCGTCACCGACCGTGAACACCTTGAAGCGGCGGTAGTCGGACTTCTTCGGCGCCCCGCCCTCGAACACCACCATCGACGCAACGGTGTTGGTGCCCATCAGGGTCGAGATGTCAAAGCACTCGATCCGCAGCGGGATCGTGTCCAGCCCGAGCGCCTGCTGGAGGCCGTCCAGGGCCTCGACGCGCTGCTGGCGGCGCCGCTCGGAGCGCAGCTTCTCCTGGTCCAGGGCCAGGCTCGCATTGCGCTCGGCGAGCTCGAGAATCCGTCGCTTGTCGCCGCGCTCGGCGGCCCGGATCTCCACCCCGGTGCCGCGACGGGCGCTGAGCGCCTCGGCCAGAGCGGGCGCCTGGCCCACCTCGCGCTGCACCACCAGCAGCGGCGGCACCGACATCGCGCTGGCGTAGTACTGGAGGATGAACGCCTCGGCGACGTCGGCGATCTCGCCGCCGGCTGCGTTGTCGAGGTAGAAGCTCTGACGATCGGAGAGGACGCCGTCGCGGACCTGGAACACCTGCGCGTTGGCCTCTGTCTCGGACACCGCGACCGCGATCGCATCCAGCGAGCCGGCGCCCTCGTGGGCGACCCGCTGGCGCTCGAGCAGCGAGCGGATCGCCCGCAGCCGGTTGCGCTCGCGCGCGGCGTCCTCGAAGCGCTGCTCGGCCGAGGCCAGGCGCATCTCGTACTCGAGGCTGCGCTCGATTTCCTTGTAGCGGCCCGAGAGGAACGCGATCACCCCGTCGATCGCCCGCCGGTACTCCTCCTTGGAGACGTAGCCCACGCACGGCGCCTCACAGCGCTTGATGTAGTAGTCCAGGCACGGCGAGCCGCTGCGCCGACCCGGCTCGGGTCCGTCGCAGGACCGGAACATGAACACCTTGCCAAGGACCTCAAGCGTCGAGCGCACGCGCTTGGCGTTGCTGTAGGGGCCGAAGTAGACGCGGTCGCGGCGGTGGCGCTCGCGGGTGAAGTAAACCCGGGGAAAGTCCTCGTCGAGCGAGATCGCGATGTACGGATATGACTTGTCGTCGCGCAGGCGGATGTTCAGGCGCGGCTTGTACTGCTTGATGAAGTTCTGCTCCACCAGCAGCGCCTCGGACTCGGTCTGGACCACCAGCGCCTCGATCTGATCGATCATCTCGATGATCTCCTGCCCGGCGCGAGTGCTCGGGTTGGTGAAGTGCGACGCCACCCGCTTCTTGATCGACTTCGCCTTGCCGACGTAGATGACCTTGCCGCGGCGGTCACGGAAGAGGTACACGCCGGGCTGGTCAGGAAGCTCACGGCGGCGATCTGCGGGGACGACTGACATCCAGTTTCAGGATAGAACCGACCCCTGCACGCCTACGGGTCCGCGGTGAAGGACAGAAGCACGCCGGCGAGCCCGAGCGCCAGTGCCACCAGAGCGACCGCCTCGCCCGGTCCGGCGGTCGGCGAGTTCGCCGCGTAGCGGTTGGCGACGCTGTTGAACACGTCGGCGCCGTTGGTCGGCGGCGCGCTGATGGCATGCACGGTGAACGCCAGCGCGACGGCGAGGGCCAGCACCAGCGCCACCCGGCCGTTGCGCGTGCCCCGCAGGGCCATCGCCAGCAGACCGGCCGCCACCAGCGCCAGCAGCACGTCGGCGGCCGAGTAGACCTGCCATGCGGTCGGATCACGCGGGATTCCCTGCAGCGCCGCGGAGCCGGCGTAGCGCAGCAGAAACGGCCGCGAGAACTGGTGGCTCCAGCTCATGAACAGCGACGCCAACAGGATCGGCGCTCCGATCACCATCAGCCAATCGGCGATCGCCTCTCGCTTGCCCTTGCTCACGGCGGCGGGAGTGTACGCGTCGCCGCCAAGCGCCAGGTAATGGCCCATCTCCCGGCGGCCCCGTAAGGTGTGGCTGATGGCGATCACTGATGTCCGGTCGGCCTTTCGCACCTGCCCGCTCTGCGAGGCCACCTGCGGCTTGGAGATCAAGCTCGCAGGGGAGCGGATCGTCTCGATCCGCGGCGACGCCGAGGATGTCTTCAGTCATGGCTACATCTGTCCCAAGGGGTCGGCGCTGCGTCAGCTGCACGAGGATCCCGATCGGATTCAGACCCCGCTGATCCGCGAACGCGCCGGGTTCCGCGAGGCCAGCTGGGACGAGGCCTTCGCGCTCATCGACGCGCGCCTGGCGCCGATCCTGGGGGCGGACCGCAACGCCGTGGCGGTGTACCTCGGCAACCCCAACGCGCACAACCTCTCGAGCCTGCTGTACGGAAAGGTGCTGCTCCGCGCACTGGCCACGCGAAACGTCTACTCGGCCAGCACCGTCGACCAGTATCCCAAGCAGATGTCCAGCGCGCTGATGTTCGGCGGCGGCACCACTGTGCCGGTCCCCGACGTGGACCGGACCGATCACCTGCTGATCCTCGGCGCCAACCCGCTGGCCTCCAACGGCAGCCTGATGACCGCCCCCGACGTGCGTGGGCGCCTGCGCGCGTTGCGCGAGCGGGGCGGCAAGCTGGTGGTGGTGGACCCGCGCCGGACGCGTACCGCCGAGATCGCCGACGAGCACCATTTCATCCGGCCCGGGACCGACGCCCACCTCCTGTTCGCCCTGATCTCGGTGCTGTTCTCCGAGGGACGTGCGGATCCCGGCCCCCGGATCGCGGCGTTGTGCGAGGGCCTCGAGCGGGTGCGCTCGCTGAGCGAGCCGTTCACACCGGAGGCGGTGGCGCCGGTGTGCGGGATCGAGGCGCCGGAGATCCGGCGGATGGCGCTGGAGCTGGCGGACGCGCCGACCGCTGCGGTGTATGGCCGGATCGGCACCTGCACGCAGGAGTTCGGCGCGCTCGCGAGCTGGCTGGTCGACGTCGTCAACGCCCTGACCGGCAATCTCGATCGTCCTGGCGGGGCCATGTTCCCGCTCGGCGCGGCCGGCCACGCCAACGCCGCCGGTGAACCGGGTCGCGGACGCGGGACTCGCTTCGGACGCTTTACCAGCCGGGTACGGGGCCTGGGAGAGGTGTTCGGCGAGCTGCCCGCGGTATGCCTGGCCGAGGAGATCACCACGCCGGGAGACGGCCAGGTTCGGGCTCTGATCACGATGGCCGGCAACCCCGTGCTCTCCACGCCCAACAGCGCTCGGCTCGACGCCGCGCTCGGTCAGCTGGACTTCATGGTCAGTCTGGACGTCTACATCAACGAGACGACGCGCCACGCCGACGTGATCCTCCCCGCGCCGTCGCCGCTGCGCCGCAGCCATTACGACCTGGCGCTGTACCTGTTCGCGGTGCGCAACGTGGCGCACTACTCACCACCGGCTCTGCCCGAGGAGAACGGGTTGCCCGACGAGTGGGTGACGGTGCTGAGATTGACCGGGGTCGCGGCCGGGATGGGCCCGAATGCGGACGTCGCCGCGCTGGACGAGGGTGTCGCGCGGGGGCTGGTGGCGCGCGAGGTTCAGACCCCCCAGTCAGCCGTAGCCGGGCGTGACCCCGAAGAGCTGATGGCCGCGCTCGAGCCTCGGGTCGGACCCGAGCGGCTGCTCGACCTGCTGTTGCGCACCGGGCCGTACGGGGACGGCTTCGGCGCTGACGCGAACGCGAGCCCGGGGGCGAACACGGACGCGGGCGTGGGACTGAGCCTCGCGGTTCTGGAGGCGGCACCACATGGGATCGACCTCGGGCCCCTGCGGCCCAGGCTGCCGGACGCGCTCCGAACGGCGAGCGGGAAGATCGAGCTGGCGCCGGAGCCGCTGGTCGTCGATGTCGAGCGGCTGCGCGCGGCGCTTACCCGCCCGCTCGGCGCCGGGCCCGTTCTCGTCGGCCGCCGCCACCAGCGCTCCAACAACTCCTGGATGCACAACCTGCCGGTGCTGGTCAAGGGCAAGCCCCGCTGCACCCTGTTCGTCCATCCCGAGGACGCCGAGCGCTATGGCCTGGTCGACGGCGCGCCGGCGGAGCTGCGCTCTCGCACCGGCCGCGTGCGGGCCGAGGTGGAGGTCACCGACGAGATGATGCCCGGCGTCGTGAGCCTCCCGCACGGCTGGGGCCAAGACGCCAAGGACACCCGGCAAGCGGTGGCGGCCGCCCAGCCTGGCGCCAACAGCAACCTGCTCTCAGACGAACTGCTGATCGACGCCGTGTCCGGTAACGCCGTCCTGAACGGCATTCCGGTGGAGCTCTCGCCGGTCGCCTGAACCCGGACCGTGGTGTCGCTCGGGCCGCCGCGCGGCGGTTACTGATACTTGCGCGCCGCCCAGACCACGGAGGCGCCGACATACACGCTGGCCCCGACCAGGACCAGCCAGGCCACGGATCCGGCGCTGGTGCGCCACAGCTGCGGCGTGGCGGTCAGCGTGACGGCGAGGACGCCGGCCGCTACGTAGAGCGCGGCCCGACGCCGGTCGCCGAGCGAGTAGATCGCCACCCGGTGCTCGCGGTACATGATCGATCCGACCCACAGGATCGAGGCCAGGAACACCAGCGACACCGCCTGGATGACCACATTCGCGCTGGTGCCGCCACCCGGCACGAGGGCCACGACGGCCGCGATCGCGAGCACGATGACCACGTTGCGCACGTTGGCGTTGATGCTCATGTCACGACAGAGGGTACGACGCGGCCATCGCGGGGGTGCGATCCGCCGCCGCGGCGGACTGCCCGGACACGGCTGGCTCCCCGGAACCGACCGGCGGGGCGGACCCGGCCGGCTCCTCGGAACATGCGGGCTCAACGGAGGTCGTTGGCTCGGCAGCGGGAATGGCACCGTCGGCGCGCTGGGCCGCGAACCGGTACCCGACCCCGAAGTGCGTGTGGACGTAGTGCCAGTCCGGCGAGACGCGCTCGAGCTTCTGTCGCAGCTTGCGCACGAACACGTCCACCGAGCGGTCGCCGCGGGCCATCGTGTAGCCCCAGACCCGCTGGTAGATGTCCTCACGCTCGAGCACGCGACCGTCGGCGGAGGCCAGTTGATGCAGCAGCTCGTACTCCTTGCGTGAGAGCCCGGCGGTGAGGTCGCCCACGTAAGCATCGAAGCGGTCAGGGCGGATCGCCAGCTCGCCCGCCGCGATCGTCTCGTCCTCGATCGGCAGCTCGCCGGTCCGCCGCCGGCGCAGCACCGCCTGCAGCCGCGCGATCAGCTCGTCGGGATGGCACGGCTTGGTGATCCAATCATCGGCGCCACCGCGGAGCCCGCGGACGCGCTCAGCGACCGGCGCCGGGTCGCTGCAGACCAGCAGGGCGAGCCCCGGGAGCGCGGTCGCGACCGACTCCACGTAGTCGATCCCGGTCATCGCGGGGTTGACGATCAGGGCGTGCAGCCGCATCGCGGCGAGCTGCTCCGCAGCCACCGCGTAGCCGAGCACCTGCCGATCCCAACGCAGCGCCGCAAAGCGACGGTCAAGCACCGTCATCAGCCCGCTGTCCTCGTCTATGAGCGCTAGCCGGACCGCCGAAGCCTCCCTTGGCGCTGGCATCGTGCTTCTGAGTGTAGGGCCGGGGTCCGACGGTGGGCCCGACGGCCCGGTTTCTGGCCCGCATCGGGCCTGAGTCCGATGCGGGGCATCTAAGCGAACCCATGGTTCGTTTAGATACCCAGCATCGGTCAGATCCCGGGTCGGAGATCCCGGAGCCACGGGCCCTCCCATGGGCCCGGACCCGGCCTGCGCCATCGCCTCCCAACGAGACGGCTACGACCCGACCTCCGCCACGGCCTCCCAGCGCTCGTAGAGCTCCGCCACCGTCCGCTGCGCCTGCTCGTGGCGGCGGCTCGAGTCGGCGCTCGCCGCGGGCGTCGCCCACGCGGCGGGATCCGAGAGCTCGTCCTCGATCGATCGCAGGGCCGCCTCGGCCGCCTC
Source organism: uncultured Solirubrobacterales bacterium (assembly GCA_963792735.1). Taxonomy (GTDB): domain Bacteria; phylum Actinomycetota; class Thermoleophilia; order Solirubrobacterales; family Solirubrobacteraceae; genus Palsa-465. The sequence goes on from CAWBXK010000006.1 coordinate 231,850, forward strand.
GATCTGGCGCTCCAGCCCACCCTGATCACGGCCTGCAACCGGATTGCGCTTCCCGTTTCCGGCCCGGCGAGAGGATTTCGCACGGGTGGCGGGCCCTTTGCCCGCGTCCGCCTTGACGATCGTCGCCTGGGCGGGGGGCGGGGCCTTGGCGCGCTCTTCGCGCACCCGCACGTATTCGGCCCAGCCGCCCACGTAGCTGTGCAGGGTCTGGTCCTCCAGGGCAATCGTGCGGCTGCCGATCGCATCCAGCAGCGCCCGGTCGTGGGAGACGAGCAGCAGCGATCCGCTGAACTCGTTCAGTGCCGCCTCGAGCGCCTCGCGGCTCTCGAGATCGAGATGGTTGGTCGGCTCGTCGAGGATCAGCACGTTGGCTCCGGAGTGGACCAGGATCGCCAGGGAGAGACGGCGGCGCTCGCCGCCGGACAGGCCCGCCAGCGGCTTCTCGGCGTCCTCGCCGGAGAACAGGAACCGCCCCAGAAGCGCCCGGGCTTTGCCCGGCGTCAGCTTGGTGGCGTGCTGGGTCGCCTCGAGCACCGTCCGCGCGGTGCCCCCGGAAAGCTCCTCGGCGTGCTGGGAGAGAAAGCCGATCAGAACGTTGTGACCGGTCCGGAGTTTGCCGCCCTGCAGCTCGCGCCGTCCCGCCAGCGCTTCGATCAGCGTCGTCTTGCCGGCGCCGTTGGGTCCCACCAGCGACACGTGCTCGCCCCGCTCCAGCCACATCTCGGCGTCGTGCAGCAGCGGTTTGCCGCCCGCGGCCAACTCACCATCGGAGAGCTCGAACACCACGCGTCCGCTGCGCTCGGGCGGCTTGAAGGCGAACTCGAGCTCCCCCCCGGCCGCCCGTACCGGCGCCGGAGCGGATTCGCGCGCCACGCGCTCGAGCTTATCCAGCCGCTTGGCCCGGGACTGAGCCTGACGTGCCCGCGTGCCGGCGCGAAAGCGGGTCACAAACCGATCCAGGCGCTCGATCTCGGCCTGCTGGCGCTCGACCGCGCGCCCGGCGGCGAGCTCCCGAGCCGCACGCTCGCGCCGCCACGCGTGCCACGGCCCGGCGAAGAACTTCCCGCGGCCTCCCTCCAGCTCCAGCACCGAGGTTCCCACCGCCTCCAGGAACCAGCGGTCGTGCGCCACCAGGATGATCGCCGCGTCGAGGCCGACGAGATGCTGCTCGAGCCACTCCAGCGAAGCGATGTCCAGGTGGTTGGTCGGCTCGTCGAGCAGCAGCAGATCAGGGTCGCCGGCCAGCGCGCGACCGAGCGAAGCGCGGGTCAACTCGCCGCCGGAGAACGTCTGCAGGGGCCGGTCGAGGTCGGCGTCATCGCGGAAACCGAGCCCGTGGAGCGTCGCCAGCGCCCGCTCGCGCCAGTTGTAGCCGCCGGCGTGCTCGAGGCGAGCCTGAACCCGGGCGTAGCGATCGAGCGTGGCGTCATCGTGCGCCCCGGCGGCCATCTGCTGCTCAAGCGTCGCCAGGTCCCGCTCGATCGCGACCAGCTCGCGCGCGCCTGAGACGACGTAGTCACGCAACGACAGCCCGCGGTCGCGGGGCGGCCGCTGGTCGTGCAGGGCGACCTTGGCGCCCTTGGCGAGCACGAGCTCCCCGGAATCGACCGAATCCTCGCCGGAGAGCATCCGCAGCAGGGTCGTCTTGCCGGCCCCGTTGCGGCCCGACAGGGTCATCCGGTCCCGGCGCTCGAGCTTGAACGAGATCCCCCGCAGCAGGGGCTCCCCCGCGATGTCCTTGCCCAGATCGGATGCGATCACCACTGCCATCCTTGAGATGGTAGGAGCCGGTTGGCGGTCGGTGGTCCCATCGCAGATGCCGGTGGCTAGCATCTCGCCTCATGCGTACGCCGGCGTACCCACCCGTCCCACCCCGCCAGATGCTCCCCGCCCGGACGCTGAACGTACCCGGCCGTGGTGAGCTGTTCCTGCGTGACAGCGGCGAAACCGAACCCGGGCGCCCCGCCGTGATGCTGCTGCACGGTTGGACGGTCAGCGCCGACCTCAACTGGCACACGGCGTATGAGCCGCTCGTGCAGGCCGGCTACCGGGTCCTGGCAATCGACCATCGCGGCCACGGCCGGGGCCTGCGCACGATGGAGCCGTTCCGGCTCGTCGACTGCGCCGCGGACGCGGTCGCCGCCGTCCGGGCGCTCGGCCTCGCCCCGGCCACCTTCGTCGGCTACTCGATGGGTGGGACGATCGCCCAGCTGATCGCCCGCGATCATCGCGAGGCGGTTCGCGGCATCGTGCTCAGCGCCACCTCTCAGCACTTCTCCGATCCGGACACGGCGCGGTTGTGGAAGCTGATGGGGTTGTTCGGCCTGACGCTGTCGCTGGCTCCGCGCGTCGCGTGGCGGGCGGGGTTCCGCCGGGTCGGGATTCCCGTCACGCCTGAGACCTCCTGGTGGCTGTCGGAGATGACGCGACATTCCACCCCGGACATCGCCGAGGCCGGCCGTGAGCTCGGCCGGTTCGACTCCCGGCCGTGGCTTGGCACCGTGAGCGTGCCGGCGGCATCGGTGATCACCACCCGCGACCGGTCCGTCCCTCCGCGTAACCAGCGTGAGCTCGCCGCCGCCATCGGCGGGACAGTGATTGAGGCCCCGATCGACCATCTGGACGTGACCACCCGGGCCGACGACTTCAACCCGGCGCTGCTGCAGGCGCTGGCCGCGGTGTCGGCCGACGATCGGGTGAAGGTCGCCTGACAAGCGGGTCCGGGCCGGCGCCCGGCGATCAGATACGCTTCTGGCAGCCATGCGTCGCGTCCGCCTCACGCTCGCCCTGACGGTCTTCGCCGGCACCCTGCTGACGTTCGCGCCATCGGCGCTGGCCGCCGCCACCGCCGGTGAGGGCTGGTATGGGGAGACCACGGACCCGGCCATCACCAGCGTGATGTTCCTCACGATCGCCTTCTTCCCGATCCTGATCATCGTCTTCTCGGTGATCCAGTCGCGGCTGGACAAGCGCAAGCACGCTCGCATGGACGCCGCCAAGGCCCGCGAGGCCAACGCGGACTGGCGCGGCGGCTGGTAGTAGATGGCCTACTTCGTCACCGGGGCGACCGGGTTCATCGGGCGTCACCTGGTGCAGCGCCTGCTGGCACGGGGAAAGGATGACCAGAGCTCAGCCGGGGACATCTACGTGCTGGTCCGCGAGACGTCAGCGGACAAGCTCGAGGCCACCAAGGAGAAGTGGGGTCCAGAGGCCCAACGCCGCATCAAGCCGGTCACCGGCGACCTCGCCAAGCCCCGCCTGGGAGTCTCCGACGAGACCGTCGCGGAGCTGAAGTCGGTCGGGATCGAGCACTTCTTCCACCTGGCGGCGATCTATGACATGACCGCCGAGGAGGAGCGCAATCGGATCGCCAACGTCGACGGCACGCGCAACGCGGTCGCGCTCGCCAACGAGCTCGAGGCGGGCCGCTTCCACCACGTCTCCTCGATCGCCGCCGCCGGCCAGCACAAGGGCCTGTTCCGCGAGGACATGTTCGACGAGGGCCAGAAGCTCGATCACCCCTACCACCGCACCAAGTTCGAGTCCGAGAAGCTCGCCCGCACGCAGACCAAGATGCCGTGGCGGGTCTACCGGCCGGCGATCGTGGTCGGCGATTCCAAGACCGGCGAGATGGACAAGATCGACGGTCCGTACTACTTCTTCACGGCGATCAAGATGGCCCGCCATTACCTACCGGGATGGTTTCCGCTGGTCGGCCCCGAGCTGGGCTACACCAACATCGTCCCGGTCGACTTCGTCGCTGATGCCCTGGACCACATCGCCCACGCTGACGGGCTCGACGGGCAGGCGTTTCATCTCACCAACCCCAAGTCGCAGCGCTCCGGCGAGGTCATGAACACGATCGCGGCCGCCGCCCACGCGCCACAGATGTCGGTGCGGATCGACTCGAAGCTGCTCAAGGCGCTGCCCAAGGGGACGATCGGGATGCTGATGCAGCTGCCCGCCGCCAAGGGTGTGCGCAAGGCGATCCTGGCCGACTTCGGAATCCCCGATGACGTGCTCGGCTACATCGGTCTGACCGCGCAGTTCGACACCCGTGACACCGAGCGCGCGCTGGCCGGCTCGGGGATCGAAGTGCCGCCGCTGGAGAGCTACGCCGCCAAGCTGTGGGACTACTGGGAGCGCAACCTCGACCCCGATCTGTTCAAGGACTCAAGCTTCGAGGGCGCGGTCAACGGCAAGACGGTGCTGATCACCGGCGCCTCGAGCGGGATCGGCAAGGCGGCGGCGTTCAAGATCGCCAAGGCCGGCGGGATCCCGCTGCTGGTGGCGCGCTCGGTGGACAAGCTCGAGGAGGCCAAGCGCGAGATCGAGGACCTCGGCGGCACCGCCTACACGTACTCGGCCGACATCTCCGATCCCGACTCCATCGACGAGCTGGTGGCGAAGGTGCTCGCCGACCACCCCGCGGTCGACATCCTGGTCAACAACGCCGGCCGCTCGATTCGGCGCTCGGTGGCGCTCTCCTACGATCGCTTCCACGACTACGAGCGCACGATTCAGCTCAACTACCTCGGCACGATCAAGCTGATCATGGGCCTGCTGCCCCACATGCGCGACCGCCACTCCGGGCTGATCGTCAACGTGTCATCGATTGGCGTGCAGACCAACCCGCCGCGGTTCTCCGCCTACGTAGCGTCGAAGGCGGCGCTCGACGCCTGGACCCGCGTCGTCGGCTCGGAGTGCATCGCCGACAACGTTCACTTCACCACCATCCACATGCCGCTGGTGCGCACGCCGATGATCGCGCCGACCAAGATCTACGACAGCTTCCCGACGATCTCCCCGGAGGAGGCGGCGGATCTGATCTGCGAAGCCATCCGCGCCAAGCCCAAGCAGATCAACACCCGGCTCGGCACCTTTGGCGAAGTCGCCTACACCCTGTTCCCCAAGGCCGTCGACCAGATCCTCTCCACCGCCTACAAGGTCTTTCCCGACTCGGCGGCGTCCAAGGGTCAGAAGGACCCCGAGGAGCACGCCTCCACCGAGCAGGTCGCGCTCGCGCATCTCATGCGCGGCGTGCATTGGTAGAGGGGGGCAATTCGCTTGACGCGAATTGCCTTGAGAGTTCGGCCTGCGGCCGAACTCCCGGGTTGATCTCAGCCCCGGGCGGCAGGAGGCTAGATACGGAACACCGGGATCAGCCGCTGCTCGTGCTCGGCGTCGATCCGCGCGATCACCTCCAGGTGCTCCTCCAGACCCGAGCCGCGCAGCTTCTCGGCCAGCAGTTCGTCGACCTGGAAGATGCCGGCGCTGTTGGACATCGCGATCTCCACCCGGACGGCACGGTCGCGCCCCGGTGAGATCTTGACCTCCTCGATCGCGTAGGCCGACAGGGAGTGGATGTTCTGGTGCCCGGCCTCGAACGGGATCCGGGATCGCCCGCGGGCCATGTCGAGCGCGTCGGCGACCCGCACGATGCCCGCCTCGAGCGTGAACGGCGCCCCATCGCGCCGGTGACCGATGATCGCGTGCATCACCTCGGCGGCGATGATCGAGCGCTCGGGCTCCTCGTAGACCCCGGCGAGCAGCGAGTCGAGCTTGTCGGCGGCCAGGAACAGGCTGTAGCGCTCGTGGTCCTCGCGATGGATCGACATTCCCACGCAGTGCAGCAGGCAGGCGGCCGCCACCACCACCTCGGCGTCACGTTGGTCCATCGCATAGTCGGTCACCACGCTGGGCTCGACACCGCGCCGGAACAGAAGCCGGGCCAGCCGCAGCGCGATGTTGACCACGATCTGGATGTGGACCCAGCTGTGGTCGGACATTCCCAGTCGGCGGGTTGCGTTGACGGCGGAAACGTGCCACCACGCCTTGAGCTGCGGATCGGCATTGGCCGCCTCGAGCAACCGCTCCAGGCGACGGTTGCCGCGGGTCGGAGCCCGCACCCGGACGTCGGCGAGCGCTTCACGGGGTGGGATCGCTGGATCGACTGTCACTGTGCCCCGGCTTCTAGCAGCACTCCCTCACGGATGCCTCCCCGTCCGACGAGGAGCGTGGTCCCCAGCAGCTCGGTGACCCCCTCCAGGATCAGCAAGCCGGCCGGCAGCAGCCGTGCGCGCTCGCCGTCGATCGAGAACCGCCGCGCGATCTCACTCGCGGGCTCGCTGGCCATCAGCGCCAGAGCGCGCCGCAGCGCTCCGGCATCGAGCACCGTCCCGGCCAGCCGGCTGAGCGACGTGGCGCTGCCTCCGACCGCCATCGCGGTGGCGGGCCGCGGCGCCTGGATCCCCGCCAGCGCGACCGCGATGTGCCGGCGAGCGCTCGCCAGCTCAGCTTCGGTGGGAGGATCTGAGGGCAGCAGGCGGTGGGCCAGAGTGCCGGATCCCAGCGGGACCGACTTCCACCAGCGCACCCCCTCCGACACCGAGCCGACTACCAGCTCCGAGGAGCCACCGCCGACGTCCACCACGCCGAGATCCCCCGGCGGGGGCCGCTCGAGCGTGCCGGTCACGCCGACGAAGGCCAGCCTTGCCTCCTCCTGCCCCGACAGGATCTCGACCGCGAGGTCGCAGGCGCTTTGGATCGCCGCCACCAGCTCACCGCCGTTCTCGGCTGTCCGGATCGCCGCCGTCGCCACGGCGCGCACGCGGGTCGCGCCGATGGCGCGAGCGCTGGCGAGCTGACCGCCGACGACCATGACGACCTCGGCGATCTTGTCGGGGCCGATCCTCGTGCCGCCCAGAAGCTCCGGCCCGATCCGGGTGAAGACGCGCTCCTGATGGATCCACCGTAGTCGCCGGCCGTCGGTCTCGGCGACCAGCAGGCGGGTCGTGTTCGAGCCGATGTCGATGCAGCCGAGGCGCACCGCCTAGACGAGCGTCTCGCGGTTGGTGGCCGGCTGTTCGGATCCACCCGATTGGCGTGGCGGCTCGCGGTCGCTGGCCAACACCGGCGCCGGCAGCCGGGACGGACTCAGCGTCGCCCACGCCGCCGCGGTGAACACCAACGAGCCCGCGGCGGCCACGGCGAACGCGGCGCGAGCGCCGCCGAGCGTGGTGATCAGGCCGCCGAGCAGGAAGCCCAGTCCGGGCGCAGTCTGCGCCACCCCCTCGTTGAGGCTCATCACCAGGGCCATCCACTGCTCGGTCGTGTATTGCTGGATCGCCGTCCGGGCCGCCACCAGCTCGACGCCGTTGCTCACGCCGCCGATCGCCGAGCCGATCACCGCCACCTCGATCGAGGGGGCGGCGGCCATGATCCCGAACCCGATCCCCAGTGAGGCGGCGCCCGCGGCGATCAGGATCCGCGCCGACCGCCGGCGCCAGCGCGCGTAGGCCAGGCTCCCGACCACCGATCCGGCCCCCCAGAACGACAGCAGCGCGCCGTAGCCGCCGGCCCCGGCGTGCAGCGTGTGCTGGGCGTAGACGACCTCGACGGGAACCGATATGAAGAAGAACACCATGCCGACCGCCTGCAGTGACAGCAGCGTCCGCAGCGGGCGGCTGCGCCGGACGTGGCGCAGGCCCGCTCGCAGGCGCCCGCCGCTCACCGGTGCCTGGGGCTTGACCGCCGGCAGCGCGGTGCTCGCCAGCAGCAGCGCGACCGCGGTGAACAGGGCGCAGTTGGCCAGCAGCGCCGCCACCGTCCCGCCGGCGACGACCACCGCGCCGCCGATCGCCGGCCCCAGCATGAAACACAGCGAGAAGGCGGCGTTGGTGAGCGCGTTGCCCTCTTGCAGGAGATCCGGCCCGGCCAGGACCGTCGTCGTCGCCGTGCGCGCCAGTGCCCTCGCTACCACGGCCAGGACGCCATCCGCAAGCGCGAGCCCCAGCACCGGGGCCAGTGAGAACCGGCTGGCCATCCAGGCCAGCACCGCGAACAGCACCCCCTCGGCCCCGTATAGCGCCGGCAGCACCCGCCGCGGGGCCCGCCGATCGAGCCGCGCGACCAGGATCGGCGCGACCAGGCCAGGCAGAAACTGCGAGCAGATGAAGAAACTCGTCGAACCGAGCGCACTTCCGGTGCGGCGATACACCAGCACCGACAGCGCGAGCGTCCCCACCGCCCAGGCCAGCTCGTTGAGCGCGTAGGCCGCGAGCAGCCGCCGGTAGATCGGCAACTTGAGGGCTTTCGTCATCCGCGCCCTTCCCATCCTATAGCGCCGTCGGCTGTCATCCTCTCGCCGATGTCGATCCGAGGCCGAGCGTGGTGCCACGGCAACACCTGCCGGTGGCAGAGCTGCGTGCCGCCGCGTGAAACGTGCTGAAGTTGGCCGACATGTTCTTCGCCCGCCAGGCTCTGGTCACGCTCACCGTTGCCGGTCTGCTCGGCCTTAGCGGATGCGGCGCCGGCGGCAAGGGCGGCTCAATCGGGACAGCTGCCTCGGCTACCAGCGCCGCCGTGACCCTGCCGCAGGCCCACCCGCAGGCGATCGAGCCGACCGTCGGATCCCAGGCCGTCATCGCGAGCGGCGGCACGGATCCGGTGGGGGACCCGCACGCCCACGCGGTCTCCCTGGCCGAGGTCAGGCGGGAACTGAAGATCGTCCAGGAGCTCAACGCGCTCAGCCCCGGTCAGGGGTTCGTGTTCCCGCTCGCACCGCTGTCGGTGGTGGAGCCGCCGAGCACATGGTCCCCCGACCAGGGCGTTGACATCTCCACCAAGGGCGCCGCCTGCGGCCCGGCGGCGGTGTTGCTGGCCGTCACCAACGGGGTAATCGTCCAGGAGGGGATCTCGGGCTTCGGCCCGGCGGCGCCGGTGCTCCGCGTCGCCGGTGGCCCACTGGCGGGGCGCTACATCTACTACGGGCACGCCCTGCCGGCGCTCGTGCCGGTCGGCACCGTCGTCTCAGCCGGTCAGCCGATCGCCGAGGTCGGCTGCGGCATCGTCGGGATCTCCAGCGGTCCGCACCTCGAGATCGGGATCAGCGCGGAGCGCGGGCCCACCTGCTGTCCCGGCAATCAGCAGACCTCACCGGCCATGGAGCGATTGCTCGAACGGCTGTGGGCTCGCGGCTGATGTCGCCCTAGCTGAAGGCCTGGCGAGCGGCGCGGGCGCCGATCGCGGCCGGTTGGAGGAACTCGTAGGTGCCCTGGTCCAGCAGCTCGCGCGCGGCGGCCACCACGCCGCCGACCGCGGCGAAGGCGAAGCTGCCTCCGACCGACACCCGGCTGACGCCCAGCTCGGCCAGCTCCCGCACCGGCGGCAGGCCGGGCACGGTCAGCACGTTCACCGGCCGGTCGACGGCGGAGACGAGCGCTCGGATGTCCTGCGCCCGGCTCAGCCCCGGCGCGTAGAGCACGTCCGCCCCCGCCTCCTGGTAGGCCTGCAGGCGGCCGATCGTGTCGGCCAGATCGTCGCGGCCGTGGAGATGATTCTCGCTGCGCGCGGTGAGCACGACGTGGGCAGGTCCGGCGTGGGCCGCCTCGGCCGCGGCGGCAACACGCTCCGCGGCGACGGCGAGCTCATAGATCGGATCCTCCCGGCGACCGGTGGAATCCTCGATCGAGAAGCCGGCCAGTCCGGTCGCGACTGCCCCGCGGGCGGTCTGCGCCACGCCGGCGGCCGAGTCGGCAAAGCCGTTCTCGAGATCGGCCGAGACCGGGAGGTCGGTGGCCGCGACGATCGCCGCCGCGTGCGCCAGCGCTTCGTCGGCGGTGACCGAGCCATCAAGGCGCCCCAGCGTCGCCGCGAAGCCACTGCTGGTGGTGGCCAGTGCCTCGAAGCCGAGGGCGGCGAGCAGCCGGGCCGAGCCCTGGTCCCAGGGGTTTGGCAGCAGCAGCGGCCGCTCGGGCCGGTGCAGCTTAAGGAAGTGCTCGGCACGCGTGGCCTGCGACTGGCTGGTCATGGCGCATACCTTACGCGCACAGGATCGAGACCAGCCTCGCGTAACCTGATCGAATCGGCTCCGAGGCGCACACCTTCTCACTCGGCCGCGAGGGCGGCGAGGACGGCTCGTTCCAGCGCCAGGACAGCCGCTTCCGCAACTGGGTCTCACCCGACGGCGCCACCGGCTTCGAACTCGAGGCCGGCCGCTACCACCTGTACGTGGCGCGGGCGTGCCCGTGGGCGCATCGGACGCTCGTCGGCCGGCGGCTGATGGGGCTGCAGGACGCGATTGGCGTCTCCTACGTCAATCCTTTCCGTGACGAGCGAGGCTGGGCGTTCACCGGCGGTGAGTACACCGATTCGGTCAATGGTTTCGAGTACCTGAGCCAGGCGTACCTGGCCACCGACCCCGGCTACGAGGACCGAGTCAGCGTCCCGGTGCTGTGGGACACCCGGCGGGGCACGATCGTCAACAACGAATCAGGCGACATCCTGCGGATGCTCGGCACCGTGTTCGCGCCGCTCGGCACCCACCCGGTGGCGCTGTACCCGGCCGATCTCGGCGACGAGATCGACGCGCTCAACAAACTGATCTACGACAGCGTCAACAATGCCGTCTACAAGGCCGGGTTCGCGAGGCGACAGGACGTCTACGAGCGTGAGGTGCAGATGCTGTTCCAGATGCTCGACGAGCTCGACCTGCGCCTAGCCCGGCGGCGGTTCCTGTTCGGATCCGAGCCGGTCGAGACCGACTGGAGGCTGTTCACCACGCTGGTGCGCTTCGACGCCGTCTACCACATCCACTTCAAGTGCTCGGTGCGCAAGCTGGTCGAGTACCAGCGGCTGTGGCCCTACGCGCGTGACCTGTACCAGTGGCCGGGGGTCGCCGAGACCATCGACTTCGACGAGATCCGCGCCCACTACTACCGCACGCACCCGATGATCAATCCCAGCGGGCTGGTGGCGGTGCTTCCCGCGGCCAGCTTCGCGGAGCCGACGGAGCGCGCGCGATTGGGTTAGAAAGCGGTTTTGGCCTCCCGGGCGCGGACCGCAGCGGTTCGCGCCCCGGCGTCAGCGCCGACGGCGAAACACGCGCAGCGCGAACAGGAAGCCGAGCAGCAGCGCCACCGCTGGAGCCGGGTTGCGCTTGGCCTGTCCCCAGGCCACCGAGGCCATCAGCGACAGGCCCTGCACCGGCTCGCTCTCCGGCATCGGCGGGCTGGTCGGCGGGGGCGGCGGGCTCACCGGCGGCGGGGGCGGTGGGGGCGGCTGGTGTTGCCCCGCCGGGTCGGAGGCCGGGGCCTCCGGCGCGTCGGCGGGGGCTGGGGGCTCCGCGGGCTCGGTCGATGGCGCCTGCGCCGGGCCGGAGCCCGCCAGCGAGGTCTGCAGGCATGTGGCGAAATCGTTCAGCAGTCGCGTCGAGATGTCCTCGATCATCCCGCCGCGGCCGAACCGCGCCAGGCGGCCGGTGATGTGGTAGTCGGTCGAGACCTCAACCCGGGTGGCGCCGCTGCCGGCCTCCGCGACGGACGAGATGATCGTCGCCTTGGCACCGCCCTGACCGCGCTTGTCGGTTCCCTGCGCCTGCATGGTCGCCGAATGCGCGCTCTCGTCGATGTTCTCCATCTGCAGCTTGCCGCTGTAGGCCGCCGAGGTGGGTCCGATCTTGACCTTGAACGTGCCGTTGTAGCTGCCATCGTCGTTGCGGCCCGTAATCGCGGCGCCCGGCAGGCACGGCGCCACCCGCTCGACGTCGATCAGCGCCTCCCACACCTGCTGCAACGGAGCGGCGACCTCAAATGACTGCTCTAGCTTCATCGCGAATAACCTCCAGATCTTGAGGGGTGTCGACGTCGCGCCCCGAGCATAGGTGTCCCGCCTCGATCACACGGCCGCCCTGCAAAAGCTGTCTCGCCCCCTGATCGCCGCGCAGTGCCATCACGGCCTCGATCTGCTCGGCGCCGAGCACCACCGGGTGTCCGGGCCGCCCGTTGTATGCGGCACGTGTGCCCGGGGGCTCGCCGATGAACCGCGTGATCACCTGCGGCGTGATCAGCGGCTCGTCGCCCAGGGTCACGAGCACCTTCTCGGCGTCCCGCAACGCGCTCAGGCCGCAGCGCAGCGACGCCGCCTGACCCGTTTCCCAGTCATCGCAGATCACCGGCTCGGCCCGCATCAACGGCACCCGAGCCAGCACCTCGTCCGCGTGCGCCCCCAGCACCACCACGACCCGGGACAGGTGCGCCACGGCGCACTGCGCGCGCACGGCCCATTCCAGCAGCGGCCGGCCGTCGAGCTCGGCGAGCAGCTTCGGCGCGGCGCCGAACCGGGTGCCGGCGCCGGCGGCGAGAATCAGGCCGGCGGTCAACCCGGTGGCGCCACGCGGAGCGGCGTCGCTCACATCTCCTCCAGGACCGCGGCGAGTTGCTGCAGCGATGCCAGCGAGTTGCCCGCCAGCAGCCGGTCGGTGTGCGGCACGGCGGCGCGCATGCCCCGGGTCAGCGGCTCGTAGTCGGGGTGGGCGGCGAGCGGATTCAGCCACACCAGGCGGTGGGCAGCACGGCGCAGCCGCGCCATCTCCTGCTCGAGCTGTGCGGGATCGCCGCGATCCCATCCGTCCGACAGGACCACCACGACCGCCCCGCGGCCGAGCCGGCGGCCATGGACCCGGTTGAGCTCGGCCAGAGCGGAGCCGATCCTGGTGCCACCCGAGAAGTCGGTCACTGCCGCCGCGGCGCGATCGAGCGCGCGATCGTGGTCACGGCCCGTCAGCTCGTGGGTGATCCGCGTCAGGCGGGTGCCGAACGCGAACGCCTCGACGCGCCGCCGGGCGGCGACGCTGGCGTGCATGTACTGCAGCAGCATTCGCGCGTAGGGGGCCATCGAGCCCGAGACATCGCAGACCAGCACCAGCTGGCGCGGGCGCCGGGTCGGGGCCCGCCAGCGCCGTTCGATCGGCTCGCCTCCGGTTCGCAGCGAGACGCGGACGGTGTGGCGCAGGTCAGGCGTGTGGCCGCGCCGGCGCGACGGGCGCGTGCGCCGTGACAGCCGGGTGGGATGCCGGCGGGCGAGCTGGGCGATCAGCTCTCGCGCCGCGATCATCTCGGCCTCGCTGTAGTGGGCGAAGTCCTTCTCCAGCGTCAGCTCCACCTCGCTCCACGCCGCCGGCACCGGAGTGGAGTCCTGCTCGGCGGGATGGCCCGAAGGATCCGGTATCCCGGTCTGGGGCAGCGCCGCCCGCTCGATCGCTCCCAGCTCCGAGAGCGGGTCCTCGCGATCCGGGGCACGGCCGTCTCCGAACACCGACAGGAAGGCGAGGTCAAAGCGCTCGAGGTCTCGATGCTGCGAGCACAGCACGGTCCGCAGCGCCAGCCGCGCCTCCTCGCGTGAGGCGCCGTCGACGGCGGCGAGCGCGCGGTGGGCACCGAGCAGCTCACCCACCCCGACCCGAGTCCCCTGCGCTCGCAGCGCTCCGGCGAGCTCGGCCAACCGCGACACCACCGACTCCCCGAGCGGCGCCAACGCCGGCTCAGACACCGTCGAGCACCTTGCGCTCGCGCACGCGCAGGACATCCTCGTGGACCTTCAGCGCAGCTCCGAGCGTCTCCTCCAGCTCGGCCTCGTCCCCGAGCGCCAGCAGCGCCTGCGCCCACACGATCGTCTCACCCACCCCCGGCAGCTTGTAGAGGTCGCCCTGCTCCCGCAGCCGGCCGACCGCCTGGACCACCCGCGCGGCGATCTGCTCGGGCACGTCGGGCAGGCGCGAATGCACGATCGCCCGCTCGCGCTCGGCGTTGGGATAGTCGATCCAGTGATACAGGCAGCGGCGCTTGAGCGCGTCATGGAGCTCGCGGGTGCGGTTGGAGGTCAGCACCACCACCGGGCGGCGTACCGCGCTTATCGTCCCCAGCTCCGGGATCGTGAGCGCGAAGTCCGACAGGAACTCCAGCAGGAACGCCTCGAACTCGTCGTCGGCCCGGTCGATCTCGTCGATCAGCAGCACCACGCGCTCGGCCGGGTCGGCCTCCAGCGCCTCGAGCAGCGGCCGGCGCAGCAGAAACCTCCGGGCGAAGAGCTCGCCCTCGTCGACTCCGCCCTCGGCGGCGCGGAGGGCGAGCAGCTGCCGGGCGTAGTCCCAATCGTAGGCCGCGTGGTGCAGGTCGATGCCCTCGTGGCACTGCAGGCGGATCAAGCGCGCGCCGAGGGCCGCCGAGAGGGCCCGCGCCACCTCGGTCTTGCCCACTCCGGCCTCGCCCTCGAGCAGCAGCGGCTGCTCGAGTACCACCGCCAGGTGGACCGCCAGCGCCAGCTGACGGTCCGCCAGGTAGCCCTGGGCGGCAAGAGCGGCGCCCGCGGACTCGACGGAGTCGATCTCCGCGACCGTCCCCTTAGTGGCCAGCGACGATCACCCCTGCCCTAGCGCCTCCTCCAGCGCGCGGCGGGTGAGCACGCGCGCCAGGTGGCGCTTGTAGTCGGCACTCGCGTTCAGGTCCGCGGGGGGGTTGGTCTGATCGGCGGCCTGCTCGGCCGCCGCCGCGATCTTCTCGGCGCTGCACTCCTGGCCCCGGAGGGCTTCCTCGACCGCGGTGGCACGCAGGGGCACCGACGCCATGTTGCCAAGTCCGACGCGTACGTCCTCGCACACGCCGCCGGACGCCTTGGCCACCACGCTGACCGCGACCATCGCCCAGTCCTCGCTGCGGCGGTTGAACTTCTGGTAGCTGTGGCCCCAGCCGTCGAGCGCCTGGATCCGGATCTCGGTCAGCACTTCGCCGGCGTCGACCGCGGTCTCCAGGTAGTCCTGAAACAGGTCGGCGGCGCTGACCGTGCGCTGACCGCCCTGGCCCTGGAGCGTGACCTCGCCCTCACACAGCAGCATCGCCGCCGGCAGGTCCGAGGCGGGATCGCCGTGGGCCAGCGAACCGCCGATGGTGCCACGAGCGCGGACCTGGGGATCGGCGATCGTCCCTGCCACCGTGGAGACGAGCCCCAGCTCGGGCGAGTGCTCCAGGCGCGCGTGCTGAGTCAGCGCGCCGATCCGCCAGGCGCCGTTCTGTCGCTCGATCCCGTGCAGGCCCGGAACCTTGCGCAGATCGACGAGCAGCGACGGAGCCGCCAGTCGCAGCTTCATCAGCGGGATCAGCGAATGGCCGCCGGCCAGCAGCTTGGCGTCCTCGCCGCCGTCGACGAGCGCGTTGATCGCCGCCTCGAGCGACTCGGGTGCCACGTAGTCGAATTCTGCCGGGATCATGCCGCACCTCCCTTCGGACTCTGGTCTTTGGCTTGCGAGATGGCCTCCCACACCCGCATCGGGCTGAGCGGCATGTTGATGTACTCGACACCGAGGGGGCGCAGCGCGTCGATCACCGCGTTGGTCACCGCGGCGCTCGCGGCGATGGTCCCCGCCTCGCCCACGCCCTTGACGCCCATCGAGTTCACGGGCGAGGGCGTCACGGTGCGATCGGTCTCGAAGCTGGGGAGCTCCGCGGCGGTCGCCAGCGCGTAGTCGACGAACGTCCCGGTGATGAGCTGACCATCCTCGTCGTAGTGCACGCGCTCGTACAGCGCCTGTCCGATGCCGTGCACGACGCCCCCGTGGATCTGGCCGTCGATCAGCATCGGATTGATCGCGTTGCCGCAGTCGTCGACGGCGACGTAGCGGATCACCTTGACCTTCCCGGTCTCGACGTCGACGTCGACGACGCAGGCGTGGGCGCCGAACGGGAACACGAAGTTCTCGGGGTCGTAGAACGTCGTCTCCTCCAGCCCGGGCTCCATGCCCTCGGGAACCGCGCCGATGTAGGCGACGCCGGCGACATCGGCCAGGGCCATTCCCTTGTCCGGTGACCCCCGGACCGAGAACTTGCCGTCGGCGACCTCGATGTCCTCGGCGGCGGCCTCCAGCTCGGCGGCCACGATCGCCTTGGCCTTCTCGACCACCTTGTCGGTCGCCTTGACCACGGCCTCGCCGCCGGTGGCCAGCGAGCGCGACCCGTAGGTGTTGCGTCCCTCCGGGCCTATCGAGGTGTCGCCGTGGACCACCTCCACCACCGAGGGATCGACCCCGAGCTTGTCGGCCACGATCTGCGCGAACGCCGTGTCCAGGCCCTGGCCGTGAGGCGAGGTGCCGCTGTACACGGTCACCGCTCCGGTGTTGTGCACGCGGACCATCGCGGACTCCCACAGGCCGGCTTGCACCCCCACCCCGGCCGGCCCGGTGACCCGGGAGGGCGCGAGCCCGCAGATCTCCGTCCAGGTGCAGAAGCCGACGCCACGGTGGACACCACGGCCGCGCATCTGCTCCTGCTCACGGCGGAACTCGGCTACGTCGAAGTTCTCCAGCAACTTGTCGAGCGTCTTGACGTAGTCGCCGGAGTCGTAGATCACGCCGGTCGCGACCTCGGCCGGGAAGTCCTCCTTGGGAATGAAGTTCTTGCGGCGCATCTCCAGCGGGTCGATCCCGAGCTCGTGGGCGAGCTGATCGAGCGTGACCTCGATCATCTGCGTGGCCTCGGGGCGGCCGGCCCCGCGGATGGCGTCGGTCGGGCACTTGTTGGTGAACACGCCGGTGATGTCGGTCTGGACGTTGGGGATCTTGTAACAGCCGCCCATCACGAACGCGCCGAGCGAAGGGATCAGCGGCGTCAGGATCATGTTGTAGGCACCGAAGTCGGCCAGGATCTTGACGTGGAACGCGGTGATCGTCCCATCGCGCTTGGCGCCCATCTTGACGTGGGCGATCTGGTCACGGCCCTGATGGGCGACGGACATGTTCTCCGACCGCGTCTCGGTCCACTTGACCGGAAGGCCGAGCTTGCGCGACGCCCAGCAGGCCAGCAGCTCCTCGCCATAGACCTGGAGCTTCTGGCCGAACCCGCCGCCGACGTCGGGAGCGATCACGCGGACGTGGTCCTCGCCGATGCCGAGCAGCAGCGCCATGAACAGACGGACGAAGTGAGGGACCTGCGTCGCCGAGTAAAGCGTCAGCGAGCCGGCGCGGTAGTCGGCGATCACGCCGCGGCATTCGATCGGCGCGCCCGCGATCCGGTGATTCACGACCCGGCGCTCGACGACCACGTCGGCCTCGGCGAAGCCCTGTTCGACATCGCCGCCGGCCAACGTCCACTCGTGCACCTTGTTCGTGCCCAGCGACTCGTGGACGAACGGCCCACCGGCGATGGCGGCTTCCGGGTCGACGATCGCCGGCAGCGTCTCGTACTCGACGAGGACGTCCTCGGTCGCATCCTGGACGGCATAGCGATCGACGCCGATGACGACCGCCACCGGGTCGCCGACGTGCTTGACGGCGCCGCGGGCCAGCGGCCAGTGCTCGGGGTTGTTGACCTCGACCCCGGGCGGGGCCCAGGCCATCGGCAGCGGGCCGCCGAGATCGGACATGTCCTCGCCGACGAACACGGCCGTGATGCCGTCACGGGCGGTGGCCGCCGAGGTGTCGATCGAGATGATCTTGGCGTTGGCCTCAGGCGAGCGGACGAACGAGGCCCACAGCATCCCGGGCAGCGAGAGGTCGTCGACGTAACGACCCTTCCCGGTGATCAGCGCCGGATCCTCCTTGCGGCGCAGGGCGCTGCCGACATTGCTTCCGAGTGGAGCTTCGGTCACGCTCATCGTGCCCACTCGCCTTCCGTGGACCCGCCCACCCTGGCGTGAGTCATCCAGGTGCTCATGCCCCGACCTCCGCACCCGACTTCGAGGCGGCATCGAGCACCGCCTTGACGATGTTGTGGTACCCGGTGCAGCGGCACAGGTTGCCCTCCAGCGCGTGCCGGACCTCGTCCTCGGACGGGTGCGGGTTCTCCGCCAGCAGTGCCGTTGAGGCCATGATCATGCCGGGCGTGCAGTAGCCGCACTGCAGGCCGTGGTTGTTCCAGAACGCCTCCTGCATCGGGTGCAGATGCTCCTCAGTGCCGAGTCCTTCGATCGTGGTGACCTCACCGCCATCAGCCTGCACCGCGAGGATGGTGCACGACTTGACCGGATCGCCGTCGAGATGGACCGTGCAAGCACCGCAGTTGGACGTGTCGCAGCCCACGTGGGTGCCGGTCAGACCGAGCTTGTCGCGCAGCGCGTGGACAAGCAACAGACGCGGCTCGACCTCCAGGTCGTGTTCGACTCCATTGACGTTGAGATGCACGTTCACGGTGCTGCTCATACCTCTCCTCTCAGGGCGTTGCTGACCTTGGGCGGACCTTACTCCTACCCGCATCGGTTGTGGGCACAACCTCTCTCGCGCGATTCGGGTATTGTCCTGCGCCATGAAGACCTATTGCTCTGCACCATGAAAGTCGGACGCCTCATTCTTCGTCTCGCCGTCGGTGGCTTCTTCATCGGTCACGGCACCCAGAAGCTGCTCGGATGGTTCGGAGGCCATGGTCTCGACGGAACCGGCCAGTTCTTCGAACAGCTCGGGCTACGCCCCGGCAAGCGTCACGCCACGGCCGCGGGTCTCGCCGAAGCCGGCGGGGGAACGCTGCTCGTACTCGGGGCGGCCACGCCGCTCGCTTCATCGGTCCTGATCGCCACGATGCTCACCGCGATCCAGCGAGTCCACCTCAGCAAGGGTCCATGGGCCGCCGACGGCGGCTATGAGTACAACGTGGTGCTGATCGCCGCCGCGCTCGCACTGGCCGAGACCGGCCCCGGCGCTCCGTCGATCGATGACGCCCGCGCCAGCAACATGCACGGTCCCAAGTGGGCGGTCCTCTCCCTGCTCCTCGGTGCACTCGGAGCCGCCGGCGCCCACTTCGCCGCGGAGGGCGCGCCGGCAGCGCCGCAGTATCCGGCGCAGACGGACGCCGCCCAGCCGCCCGACCCAGCCCCTACCACCGGTTAGTCGCTCCCCGCCCGGGCTCCGGTCCGGGTGGTCGGTATGGGTGAGCCCGAGAACGTGCCCGGACTGTGACCCCGTGTCGCGCCGGCGTCACGGATGACCTGCTCGATCGCCCAAATCGGAAATCGCCATTTCAATTCGCGACGTAAGGCATGGGGAGCATGCTCGATGTCGAAAGTCGCGACCGGTGAAATCGATTTTGCGTTCTGAACAGGCGCCTCGGGCCCCGCAGAACCCGGCCCACCCTCGACGGCGGTTAGTTCGACCCCGGCTTGTGCGCGAGGACCTGGTAGACCGACGCCCAGCCGGTCAGAAAGCCCTGGCGGGCGGCGCGCAGGTACACCCGCCAGACGCGTGCCCGCTCGATCCCGGCCAACCGGACCGCCTCGTCATAGCGCTCCTCGAAGCTCGCGATCCAGTACCGGATCGTCTCGGCGTAGTCGTCGGCCAGCCCTTCCACGTGGCTGGTCACCAGTCCGCACCGCTCCAGCGCCAGCTCGATCCGCGAGAGCGGCAGCGGTACCCCGTCGGGGAACACGAACCGCTCGGAGAACGCTCCCTCGTCCTTGGTGTCGAAGTCCATCAACTTGGCGATCCCGTGGTTCAGCAGCCGGCCGCCGGGGCGGAGCAGGCCGTGGAGCGTCCGCATGTACAGGTCGATCCGCTCCTCCCCCACGTGTTCCACCATGCCGATGCTCGAGATCGCGTCGAACGGCGGTTCGGCCAACTCGCGGTAGTCGGCCAGGCGGAACTCCACTAGGTCCTCCACCCCGGCCCGACGGGCGTTCTCGCGAGCGAGCTCGACCTGGCGCTCGGCCAGCGTCACCCCGAGCACGCGCACCCCGTAGTGGCCGGCGGCGTGGATCGCGAAGCTGCCCCATCCGCAGCCGACGTCGAGCACCCGCTCGCCCTCCTCCAGCGCGAGCTTGCGGCACACCAGATCAAGCTTGGCCTGCTGGGCCTCCTCGAGCGTCGTGGCACCGCCCTTGAAGTAGGCGCAGCTGTACGTCATCGACGGATCGAGGAACAGCGCGAAGAACTCGTTACCGGCGTCGTAGTGGTATCGAACGGCGCTGCGATCGCGCCCGACGGTGTGACGCTCGCCGGTCAGCTTCAGCTCGGAGGCGGGGCGGCGCGGCGGCGCGACGAGACCGCAGGCGCGGATCACCGCGAGGCCAAGCCTTGCCATCTGGGTGGGCGGGATCTTCGGCGCGACGAAGGTGTCGACGATCTCCAGCGCCTGTTCGATGCTGTCGACGTCGATCAGGCCGAGCACGTAGGCCCGTCCCAGGCCCAACTCGCCCGGCGCGCGGATCACATGCGCCAGCGCCTGGGGCGAACGCAGCTCAAACGTGGGTCCGCCGTTCTCGGTGGCGGGTACGGCGGTCCCGTCCCAGAAGCGGATCGCGAACGGGCGCTGCGGAAGCGCGGCTTCCAGCTCGCGGCGCAATGGTGCCGTGTTGGCCCAGGGCAACGCCGCGTCGCTCTAGCTTTCCTGGGAGGCGAGTTGCTTGCGTTCTCGGCGGGCCGGGTCGACGCGCACGACGTCCCACGCCAGGCCGGCCATCTCGAGCAGGCGGATGATTCCGGCTGACGGATCGAGCTGCCATCGTCGCAGCCCGTGGCGGTACGAGGTCGGGAACGCGTGGTGGTTGTTGTGCCATGACTCGCCCCAGGTGGGAATCGCGAGCCAGAACACGTTGCGCGACTCATCGCCGGTGTCGTACTCGTGCCGGCCGAAGTAGTGGCAGACCGAGTTGATGCTGAACGTCGCGTGATGGACGAAGAAGATGCGCGCGGCACCGCCCCACAGCAGCGCGGTCAGCCCGCCGTCGACGGTCCCGGTCAACGCGACACCCAGGCCGAACGCGGCGGCGAGACCGGCCACTACCCACAGCACGAATGTCTTGTCGACAAACCGGATCCAGGGATCGGCGAGCAGGTCCTTGGCGTAACGGCGCTCGTCGGCCACCTCCATGTCGGAGAAGACCCACCCTATGTGAGCGTGGCAGAACCCCCACAGCTCGCCCCGCCATCCGTGGCGGTGGTCGAGATGGGGACTGTGCGGGTCGCCCGGCTCATCGGAGAACTGGTGGTGCTTGCGGTGCGTGGCGACCCAGTCGATCACCGGACCCTCGGCGGCGGCGGACCCGAGGGCGGCGAACGCGGCCCGCAGCAGGCGGCTGCAGCTGAAGCTGCGGTGCGTCAGCAGGCGGTGAAAGCCGACCGTGACCCCGGTGCCGATCACCACGTAGAAGATCGCCAGCACCAGCAGGTCCTGCCACACCAGCAGCCCGCTGGACCAGCCGAAGTACATCCCGATCAGCACCAGAATCGGCGGCGCGCCGGTGACCACCGCGCTGGCCAGGCGGTCGACCAGCGGCATCTTCACGGGACGCACGGCCGCCGCGGGGTCCGCGGGCGGCGCCGGACTGGCGGCAGGCGCTGGTGGCGGCTCCGGCGCGGGTGGCGCCGGAGCGGTGGGGGCGTCGAAAGCCATGCCGGACCAGCGATTCTACCGGCTGACGCCGACGCACGCGCGGATCAGTCCGCGGGCTCCAGCACGAACACCGGGATCTCGCGCTCGGTCTTGGTCTGGTACTCGGCGTAGTCCGGCCACACCTCCACCGCGCGCTTCCACCAGGTCGCGCGCTCGTCGCCGGAAACCTCCCGGACGGTGTAGTCACCCCTTCTTCCCTCGTCCTGCAGCTCCACCCGGGGATGCTCGACGAAGTTGCGGTACCAGGCCGGATGCTCGGGCGCCCCGCCCTTGGACGCGACCGCCGCGTACACGCCGTCGTGCTCGACCCGCATGACCGGGTTCTTGCGCAGCTTGCCCGAGCTGGCCCCCATCGAGGTGATCACGACGACCGGGACGCCCCGCAGCGTGGTCCCCCTGGTTCCGCCCGAGCTCTCGTACTCCTGCACCTGATCGCGGACCCACTCCGAGGAGCTGGGCTCGTACTCACCCTGTAGCGGCATCGTGTCTCCTTTTGCGTTGGTTCACCAACGAGACTAGAAACCGGCCGCCGGGAGGATCCGCGCTGAGGCCGCCGCGTCGCGACGGCGCCCTCAGCCGAGCCGCTCGACCATCCGGGCCGGAGTGATCGGCAGCTCTCGAATCCTGATCCCGGTGGCGTGATGGACGGCGTTGGCGACCGCGGCGGCGGTGCCGACGATCCCGATCTCACCGATTCCCTTGACCCCGAGCGGGTTGATCCGGGGGTCGTGCTCCTGCACCCAGATCGCCTCGAGCTGCTCGATGTCGGCGCAGGTGGGGATGTGGTAGCCGGCGAAGTCGTGGTTGACGTAGTCGCCGAAGTGGGGGTCGAGGATGCTCTCCTCGTGCAGCGCCATGCCGATCCCCATCGTCATGGCGCCGAGAAACTGGGAGCGAGCGGTGACCGGGTTGACGATCCGGCCCACCGCGAACACGCCCAGGGCCCGAGCGACCTGGACTTCCCCGGAGTCAACGTCGACGCGAACCTCGATGAACTGCGCTCCGAACGAGTGCCGGGAGAGCTGCGCCTGATTCTCGATGTCCTCCGCGGTGCCGTAATCGGCCTGGGCGCCCCCGGTCGGAACGCCGTCGGCGATCTGATCTCGCAGCCGCTCGCACGCACCGAGAACCGCCGTTCCCCAGGAGGTGGTGCCCATCGAGCCGCCGGCGAGCATTGCCGGTGGCAGCTCGGAGTCACCGATCTCGACGTGGACCCGCTCGGGATCGGCCCCCAGCGCGTCGGCGGCAATCTGGGTCAGCGCGGTCCGTGCGCCGGTGCCGATGTCGGCGGCGGCGATCTGGATCGTGAAATGCCCGTCGGGCTCCGCCCGGGCGATCGCCTGCGACGGGCGACGGTTGGCCGGGTAGGTGCTGGACGCCACCCCGGTGCCGTAGAGCCAGCGGCCCTCCCGCCGGACCCCCGGGAGGGGGTCGCGCCGCCACCAGCCAAACCGCTGCGCACCCTCGTGCAGGCACGCAACCAGATTGCGGCTGCTCCAGTGGTACCCGCTCTCGGGGTCGACGTCAGGCTCGTTGCGGATGCGCAACTCCACCGGGTCGGCGCCGCAGGCGAGCGCCAGCTCGTCGATCGCGGACTCGAGCGCGAACATCCCGGGGCACTCCCCGGGGGCGCGCATCCAGGACGGCGTCGGGAGATCGAGCGCCACCAGCCGGTGAGAGGTCCGCGTGTTGGCCGACGCGTACATCTTGCGGGTCGCGACCGCCGTCTGCTCGGCGAACTCCTGCAGCGTCGAGGTCTGCTCAAAGACCTCGTGCGAGGTCGCGACCAGACGGCCGTCGCGCTGTGCCCCCAATCGCACCCGCTGGATCGTCGGGGTGCGGTAGCCGGTCAGCGAGAACATCTGCTGGCGTGTGACAGCGAGCTTGACCGGCCGCTGGGCCACCTGGGCGGCCATCACGGTGGCGATCACCGGCGGCCGGGGCTGACCTTTGGAGCCGAAGCCGCCGCCGACATGGTGTGAGATCACGTGCACCCGCTCGGGCTCCAGCCCGAAGCACTTCGCCACCGTCTGGCCGTGGCTCGAAGCGCCCTGGTTTGAGTCATACAGGGTCACCCCGTCCCCGCTCCACGCCGCGACGGTGGCGTGCGGCTCCATCGGGTTGTTGTGCGTCGCGGGCGTGCGGTACGTCGCATCGACGCTCACCTCGGCGGCGGCGAACGCGCCGTCGAAGTCCCCGCGGTCGGTGTCGGTGTCAAACGCCGGATTGACCTTGTCGGGCTTATACAGACCCGGGTGCTGCTCGCTGAGCTGCACGTCGTGCGACTCGGTCTCGTATCGCAACGACAGCAGGGCCTCGGCCTGGAGCGCGGTCTCGGGGCTGTCTGCGACGATCACGGCGACGATCTGGCCGCGGTAGGCGACACGGTCTGATTGCAGGACCGCCAGCTCACCCTCGGCGCCCTCGGCCAGCCGGGGAGCGTTGCCGGCCCAGATCACCGTCACCACCCCGGGCAGTGCCCGCGCGCGCGAGGCGTCGACATCGCTTACGCGACCACGGGCGATCGTGGACTGGACCAGCAGCCCGTAGGCAAAGTTCTCGGGCCGGTGCTCGTAGGCGTATCGGGCGGCACCGGTGACCTTCTCGCGTCCCTCCACGCGCCGGATCGGCGCCCCGATCGCCGGGGTGGCTACGGCGCTCATGCGCCGGCGGCCAGGTCGGCCAGCACGCGGACGGCGACGTTGCGAACCAGCGGCAGCTTGTAGGCGTTGTCGGGCAGCGGTGAGGCGTCCCCGAGCTCGGTTTGCAGCGCGGCGGTGAAGCTCGGTTCGTCGGCGGGGGCGCCGCGCAGTGCCGCCTCGGCCCGGCGGGCCCGCCAGGGCACCGGCGCTACGCCCCCGAGCGCGATCCGCACGTCGTCGATCAACCCGTCCGGGGTGAGCTCCAGCACGGCGGCCACCGACACGAGCGCGAACGCGAACGAACGCCGCTCGCGCACCTTGCGGTAGTGCGAGCGCCGGGCCGCGGACAGCGGCGCCAGCTCGACCGCGGTGATCAGCTCGCCGGGCTCGAGCACGGTGTCGCGATCGGGCTCGTCGCCGGGCAGTCGATGCAGCGCCGCGGCGGAGATGCGGCGCACCCCGCTCTGACTCTGAACGTGGACGGTGGCGTCGAGGGCCGCTAGTGCGACCGCCATGTCGGACGGATGCGTGGCCATGCAATGCTCGGAGTGACCGAGCACGGCCAGGTTGCGATGCTCGCCGTCTCGCGCCGGGCAGCCGCTGCCGGGCCGGCGCTTGTTGCACGGCTTGGTCGCGTCCTGGAAGTAGACGCAGCGGGTGCGCTGCAGCAGGTTGCCCGCGACGGTGGCGAGATTTCGCAGCTGGCCCGAGGCACCGTTCAGCAGCGCCTCGGACAGCACCGGATAGCGCTCGCGGACGCGTTGGTCGGCCGCGAGGTCTGAGTTGGTCACGGCGCCGCCGATCATCAACCCACCGCCGGGCCGGTCCTCGATCTGGTCGTGGCCGAGATGCGTCACGTCGACCAGAAGCTGCGGGGTCTCGACCCCGAGGCGCATCAGGTCGACGAGATTGGTTCCGCCGCCGAGGAAGCGCGTCTGCGCCGCGCCGGCGTGCAGCGCCACGGCCCGCTCCGCATCAGGAGCGCGCTCGTAGCGAAACGGCCTCAAGAGGCGGCCTGCGCAATCGCGGGCACGATGTTGGCGTAGGCGCCGCAGCGGCACAGGTTGCCGCTCATCCGCTCCCGGATCTCCGCCGCACCGAGCCTGGCGCCGTCCGGCCAGCCGCCCGGAGGCGTGACTGCGCTCGGCCAGCCGTCCCGTGCCTCGCGCAGCATCCCGGTGGCCGAACACAGCTGCCCGGGTGTGCAGTAGCCACACTGGAAGGCGTCGTGCTCGATGAACGCGTGCTGCAGCGCTGACATCTCCCCGCCCTCGGCGAGGCCCTCGACGGTGACGACGTCAGCCCCGTCGTGCGCGACCGCCAGCGCCAGGCACGCGTTCGCTCGGCGGCCATCGATCAGCACCGTGCAGGCGCCACACTGGCCGTGGTCGCAGCCCTTCTTGGCGCCGATCAGATCGAGGTGCTCGCGCAGCAGATCGAGTACCGAGGTGCGGGTATCGATCATGATCGTCCGCGGCTCGCCGTTGACCTGCAGCGTGATCTCGGCCAGCACGGCCGGCGCTGAACCCTGATCGCTCATCGCCATCGCGCTACCCGCGGATGTGGTCGGGCTAACCGGCGCCGAGCGGTCGCGAGCGGTTCACGAAACGCTCGTAGGTCCGGCACGGTTCGCCACGCAGACCCGGGCACGACGGCAGCGCACTGGGAACCTTGACGCCGGGCACCACCGGCAGGATCAGGCGTGAGGGATATCGGCGGGAGTGGGCAATCTGCACCGTCGCCATTCCAGCGGGCTGGGTCTCGGCAAACGCCCAGGTCGGCTGTGCGCCGCCCGGGGCCGCGACCGTGAGACGGATCCGCGATCCGCGGCGGTAGGCGTGACCCTCGTAGTACAACGGCACCGTGAGCTCGGTGTAGCGCCCCCGGGGCAGCGGCATGACGTCGGCCGCACGGAGGCTCGGCACCGGCTCCAGCAGCGTGCTGCGCGCCGCGTCCAGCTTGCGCTCATCGGCACGCAGCCAGCCGTCCTGCACGAAGGTCTCCCTGCCGTCGGGCCGGACCTCGGAGATCATCACCTGGAGATCGACGCTCGGCGTCGTGGCCTTGATCCACAGATGGACGGCGCCGGCTCCGATCACCACGGTGTTCGCGCTCAGGGGCGGGGTGAGGTACGACGCGGCGGTGCCGGACGGATTCTGCGCCCAGTGGTAGACCGGCGCGCTCGTCCACAGCCCTCCGGCGCCGCCCGCGGTGCCGCCGGAGAAATCGGTGGCCGGTACGGCGTGCCTGCTCCACCTGAAGCGATCGACGGCGGCGATGCCGGTCGGACCGGCGCTGAGGGCTCCGGCACTGCCCAGATACCACGAGCGTGCTCGCGTGCCTGGGATCGGGAAGCGCGCGAAGGAATCCTGGAAGCCGGGGTACGGCGCAAGTGGCGTCGCGCTGCCGGCGCCGGTGTCGAACAAGACCCGGATCGGCCGCAGCCGCTGGAACGCCGCCAGCGCGCCGGCGTAGGAGGCGATCGACTGGATCGGGTCGGGCGGGAGGGTGACGTCGGGAACACCCATCGCGATGGAGTAGATGGCGGGGGCGAGGGCTTTGACCGAAGCCGATACGTGGGGCGCCTGCCGGGCCACATAGAGCCTGAGGAAGTCATACCAGCGGTTGAACGTGGTCGGATCAAGCGAGTCGATGTGGGCACCGTTGGTGAACGTGAACCACTTGTGGCTGGTGCCGGTGAAATGCTCGGCCAGATCGGCGCAATGCCCGCCCGTCTGCTCGTCGGTCCACTGGCAGGCCAGGTACGTGGGCACTTGGATCTTGTTCACGAAGGTGATCGGCGCCAACGGATCGTCCGCCGACGGGACATAGTGGTTGTTCACGCGCAGCTTGGCGACCAGGTTGGCGGCCTCGCCGTGGAGCACCTGGTTGGCTCGGCAGGTCCGATCGCCGGCCTTGATCCGGGAGTAGGCCCACGCCTGCCCCGTCGTCGCCGTGGCCGGCTTGGCGTCGTGGACGCGTTCCTGACCCCAGGTGAGCGCGAATCCCGTGTTGAGGATGCCGCCTGGATACAGCGTCGTCGCCGTGCTGTCGATCACCGACAGCGGCGCGATCGCGGCCAGGTGGGGCGGGTCGGTGGCGGCCACGAACAGCTGGCTGATCCCACCGTACGAGATGCCCATCATGCCGACCTTGTGATGCAGGACCCACGGTTGGCGGGCCACCGTCTCGACCACGTCGTAGCCGTCGAGGTTCTGTAGCGGCTCGAAGAAGTCATACGCGCCGCCCGAGCAGCCGGTTCCGCGCATGTTGACGTCGATCACCGCGAAGCCGAGCAGGGTGGCGATCTGGCTGATCCCGTTCTGTGGGGCCGCCGGGTTGGCATAGCCATAGCCGGAGTACTCGATCAGGGTCGGATACGGCCCCCGTCCGCTGGGCAGTCGAACGGCGATCGCCAGCTTGGTCTGATCGCGCGTCGTCAGGTAGCCGTAGCCGCCGCGCGGGAGCGTCTGCCCGTAGCTCCTCGTGCTCGGCGGCGCCGAGCGATCCGGCAGCACGGTCAGCCGTCGGGATCCGACAATTCCGCCGCCGCCCGTGGCCTGACGCACGGCGTACCCAGACCCGGGGGTCACGTCGCGAAACAGCACGCCCCCCAGCGAGTCGGCGGACCGGCGCGCGATCAGCTTCCCGGCGCGGTCGACCAGGCTCACCGGGCGGCCCTGTCGCAGGCCGGTCGCGTAGACCTGCTGCACGCTGCCGTGCGCGAAGAGCTTCGCCCGCGGCCTGGCCTGTGCGATTCCGGTCCCAGCCGCCAGCGACACCAGGGCCAGCAGGGCGACCCGGCCCACGCGCGAGCGACGCACCTCAGGCGCCACTCGCTCGCACCGGCTCAGCGCCCAACTGTTCGCACCAGCTCGCGGGCGCGCGCCGGAACCGGCGCCAACGACTCACGGGCTTGGCTCAGACCGCTGCGCAGCTCGGTGTCCCCCACTTCGATCGGCAGCATCGAATCCTGCAGGTCGGCGATCGCCTGATCGGCGTCGACGGAGGCGTCGGCGGCCCGCTCGATCAGCTGCCGGACAGACTGAGACTGCATGCCGGGCGAGGCGGTGTCGAACACTCGGGACGGGAGCCCCGAGCGAGCCGCGAAGTCGGCGTGGGTCCGTTTGGCGCGGCCATATGCGAGTTGGACCGGCCGAAACAGCTGCGCCTCCAGCGTGTCGGCGCTGTTTTCGTCAAGCTGCTCATAGGCCTCACCCAGGGCGGCGAGTGCGACCGCGATGTGGTCGATCGCGCTGCCGAGGTCACCGAGGATCTGCTGACGACCTTCGATCGTGGTGTACGACATCGCTCGGTTAGCTTAGTCGTGTCGAAATGCGAACGGCCCGATCGATCTAAACACCAGAGGCGTGCGGCGTCGGCCGGCGCCCATCGATGACCACCCCCAAATTGCACGAGGAGGATCCGGCGATGCGTTTCATGATGTTCATGATTCCCAACGTCTCCGAAGCGGATTGGCACCCCGGCCCCGAGGCGATCGCGGCCATGTCGAAGTACAACGACGAGCTCAACCGGGCCGGCGTGCTGCTGGCGCTCGACGGTCTGCAGCCGACGGCGAAGGGGGCCAGGGTGTCGTTCCCTGAAGGCCGTCCGGTGGTGACCGACGGCCCCTTCACCGAGGCCAAGGAGATGATCGGCGGCTACTGGCTGATCC
The DNA here is from genome assembly GCA_963792735.1 of uncultured Solirubrobacterales bacterium. Taxonomy (GTDB): domain Bacteria; phylum Actinomycetota; class Thermoleophilia; order Solirubrobacterales; family Solirubrobacteraceae; genus Palsa-465. The sequence goes on from CAWBXK010000006.1 coordinate 260,310, forward strand.
AGGCCAAGTCAAAGCAGGAGGCCGTGCAGTGGGCCTCCCGCTGCCCGGCCGCCGAGGGCGACGTGATCGAGGTGCGCCAGGTCTACGAGCCCCAAGATTTTGAATGACGGTGGAGGATCTGCCGGGGACGAATCCTCCGGGCGAACGCTGGCCGTGACGACACCTACCACCGACATCCACGCGGCGATCGAGGCCGTCTGGCGGATCGAATCGACCCGGCTGATCGCCGGGCTGGCCCGCTACGTGCGTGACGTCGGCCTGGCCGAGGATCTCTCTCAGGACGCGCTGGTCGCGGCGCTGGAGCAATGGCCGCAGTCGGGCATTCCGGACAGCCCCGGAGCGTGGCTGATGTCCACGGCCAAGCACCGGGCCGTCGACACCCTTCGCCGCCGACAGATGGCGGAGCGCAAGCACGATCAGCTCGGTCGGCGGCTGGAGCGCGAGCACTCAACCGGTCAGCCCGATCTCGATGCCGAGCTCGACGACCAGATCGGCGACGACCTGCTCTCGCTCCTGTTCACCACCTGCCACCCGGTGCTCTCCACCGAGGCCCGGACGGCTCTGACCCTGCGGCTGTTCGGAGGGCTGGAGACGGGCGAGATCGCCCGCGCCTTCTTGGTCCGGGAGTCGACAGTGGCGCAGCGGATCGTACGGGCCAAACGAACGCTCGCCGCGGCCAAGGTCCCTCTGGACGTTCCGACCGGCGAGGAGCTTGCGGCGCGACTGAGCTCGGTACTCGAGGTGATCTACCTGATCTTCAACGAGGGATACGCCGCGACCGCCGGGGCCGATTGGCTGCGCCCCGAGCTGTGCGAGGATGCGCTCCGGGTCGGACGGATCCTCGCCGAGCTGCTGCCGGACGAGCCCGAGGTCCACGGCCTGGTGGCACTGATGGAGATCCAGGCCTCGCGCATGCGCGCGCGCCTGACACCTGACGGCGAGCCGGTGCTGCTGCTCGACCAGGATCGCTCGCGCTGGGACTGGGTTCTGGTCGGGCGCGGGCTGACGGCGCTGACGCGGGCTGAGCGACTCGGCGGGGGCCTCGGCCCGTACGCGCTCCAGGCGGCGATCGCGGCGTGTCACGCCCGGGCGCGCGTGCCGGAGGAGACCGACTGGAAGCGGATCGTCGCGCTCTACGACGGTCTCGCCCAGCTGATGCCCGGCCCGGTGGTGGAGCTCAATCGAGCCGTCGCGATATCGATGGCCTATGGGGCCGCCGATGCCCTCGAGGTGATCGACTCCCTGAGCGACGATCCCAGGCTCGCCGACTACCACCTGCTTCCCAGCGTGCGAGCCGATCTGCTGGTCAAGCTGGGGCGACCCGCCGAGGCGCGAGCCGAGCTCGACCGCGCCGTGGCGCTGACCCGGAATGAGCGCGAGCGGACGATGCTGCTGGCCCGCGCCCAGCGTCTGCGCTAGCCGAGCGCCGGGGCCGGGGCCGGCGGGGCGGCCGGGAACAACTTCAAAAACCGCCTGGCCGCTCGCCGGGAGCCCCCGATCCGCACGGCCCCTGAATCGATCGCCGACTCAAGTGGATGTCCGTGCCACAACACGGCCGCGAGCGTGCCGGGATCGGTGTCGATGGTCGCGTCGGGCGCGGCCGGCTCGCCGCGCTGCAGCTCGATGCTGCTCGCGGCCACAGTGATGGCGAAGCTCTGGTCTCCCAGCCGGAGCTGATAGGTGGCCCGTGCGCCGGCGCCGGTGGGCGGGTCGAACATCGTCTTCAGCGCGACCACGATCGCGTCGACGCCGAGCGCCGGGGGCTCGGCCGGAAGGCTGATGCGACTCCCCCACCGGCCCAGAGCGAGCAGGACCGGCTCGAGCTCGTGTCCCCATTCGGTGAGCTCGTAGACCCGAACGCTGGCCGGCGGGGGCAGCTTGCGACGGCGCACGGCCCCGATCTGCTCGAGCTCGCGCAGCCGCTGGGAGAGAACGTCGGCACTGACGTGGGCAAGTCCCGCTCTGAGATCGGTGAAGCGCTTGGGACCCAGCAGCAGCTCACGGACCACGAGCAGGGCCCAGCGCTCCCCCACGAGGTCAAGCGCCCGTGCGATGCCGCATGAATCCCCGTAGCTGCGCTTATCGGTCATCCCACCATTCTACTCGGAATGGTCCTCGAAGTCATCTTCATAGTTGCTTTTTCCAACCATCTGATACGGTAACGCAACTGTGAGCCAGACGTGCCCGCAGCGCCGCCACGGCGAGCGTCAGTCGAGCCAACAAGGAGACCGAGATGAGCCGACGAGATCAGTACCCCCATGGCGTGCCGTGCTTCGTTGAGACGCTGACGCCTGACGTCGACGCGGCCCAGCGCTTCTACGCGAACATCTTCGGCTGGGAGTTCGCGGGCCCGGCCCAGATGCCGGGGGATCCCCCCGGCGAGTACTTCGTGGCCCGCCTGCGCGGTGAGGACGTCGCCGGGATCGGATCACGGCCCGCCGGCCCGGCGCCGATCGCCTGGAACACGCAGGTGGCGGTGGACAGCGCCGACGACGCCGTGGCCGCCGCGCGCGCGGCCGGCGGCAGCGTGCTGGTGGCGCCGATGGACGCCGCCCCGGCGGGACGCCTCGCGGTGATCGCCGATCCGGCCGGAGCGGCGATCTCGCTGTGGGAGCCGGGCGCGCGCCAAGGTGCCGCCCTGGTCAACGAACCGTCGGCGTGGGCGATGAGCATGCTCAGCACCGACGACCCCGACGGCGCCGCGGCGTTCTACGGCGAGGTGTTCGGATGGCGGCCCGAGACCTTCGACGCCGGCCCCGGGATGGAGGTGTGGCTCTGGCGACTTCCCGGCTACGTCGGCGGCGAGCCCCACCAGCCGGTACCGCGTGACGTGGTCGCCACGATGGCCCGCATCGACCGCACCGGGGGCGGCGGCGCGTCGCCCAACTGGGGCGTGGACTTCTGGATCGCCGATGCCGTCGCGGCGGCCGAGGCGGCACCGGGTCTCGGCGGGACCGTGCTGGTCGCACCGCATGACCTCGGAATGTTCAAACGGGTGGTCTTGGCCGACCCGGACGGAGCGGTGTTCTCGGCGAGCCAGCTGATGATCGCCGCCTGAGGCGGCCCGCCGGCCGGCGAGAGTCCGACACCCGCCAGCACAGGGCGGCGGTCGCCGCGGACACCGCCAGCACTGCCGGCCAGGGGCCGATCGCCCGACCCAACACGTGCGAGGCCGCGAACGCGAGCAGGCCGGCGCCGGTCAGCCAGACCGCTGTGCGCCGGCCGTCTCGTTGTAGCCAGACCGCGACACAGGCCAGCCCACACGCCGCCAACACCACCCCACCGAGCGGGCGTGATCCGGTCGCCAGCGCCACCCCGAAGCCGGCGATCAGCCCCGCCGCGGCGATCGGCGCGGTGGCGACGCGCTCGCTGAGCGCATCAAGGCGATCTAGATCCACGACCACGCCGCGATGATCCCACATCGACGCCGGTCGCCGGCGGGCTTGATCTCGATCTACGTCCCGCCTATGGGCAACCACGTAGGGCGCGTAGAGTCACTTCCACAGCCACCGCGAAGAGGAGATCAGATGGGTTTCGACCAGTATCACGAGCCACCCGGGGAGCTGGCACCCGAGACGCGCACGTTCGCACGGCTCTGTGCTTCCCTGACCGAGGAAGCCGAGGCGATCGGCTGGTACGAGCAGCGCATGGCGGTCGAGACCGACCCTGAGGCGCGCGCGATCATGCACGACGCGCAGGGCGAGGAGTTCAAGCACTTCAGCATGGACCTCGAGTTCCTGCTGCGACGCACGCCGGTCTGGCGGGAGATCGCCCGCGGGGTGCTGTTCCAGACGGGCGACATCGTCGAGCACGGCGAGTCGGCTGAGGCCGCCGCGACCGACGACGACGAGGGTCCCAGCAGTGGGGAGTTCAGCGACGACGGCACCGGCTCGCTGGGAATCGGGAGCTTGAAGGGAGCGACGCGATGAGCAACCATCTGCTGCGCTCGCACGCCCCGATCAGCGATTCGAACTGGAAGCTGCTCGACGACGAGGCCCGGGACCGGCTCGCCCCGGCGCTGGCTGCCCGCAAGCTGGTCGACTTCTCGGGACCGTACGGCTGGGAGCATTCGGCCATGAATCTGGGCCGCGTCGAGACGGTCGCCTCGGCTCCCTGCGACGGCGTCTCGGCCCTGCAGCGCCGCGTGATGCCGCTGGTGGAGCTGCGTGCCGACTTCGAGATCTCCCGCGCCGAATTGCGCGACGACGATCGCGGCGCCGCCGATGCCGACCTGGAAGCGCTGGACATCGCCGCGCACCAGATCGCGGTGGCGGAGAACATTGCCGTGTTTCACGGCTGGGCCGACGCCGGCATCGCCGGCATCGCCGAGATGGCACCGCATCAGATGCAGCTCGGCGAGGCGCCCGACCGCTACCCCAAGCCGGTGGCGGCGGCGGTCGAGCGGCTCCTGCACAGCGGCATCCGCGGTCCGTACGCGCTGGCGCTCGGTGGCGAGCAGTACCAGCGCGTCGTGCAGACGGCCGAGCACGGCGGCTATCCACTGCTCGAGCATCTGCGCAAGATCCTCGAGGGACCCATCGTCTGGGCCCCCGGGGTCCGGGGCGCGGTCGTGATGAGCCAGCGTGGCGAGGACTTCCTGTTCGAATCCGGCCAGGATCTTTCCATCGGGTACCTGGACCACGACCGCGAGGTGGTGCGGCTGTATCTGGAGGAGAGCTTCAGCTTTCACGCGGCCACGCCGGAGGCCGCGGTGGCGCTGACCGACTGACCCCGTGCCTAGAACAGCTCGCGCCAGCTGAACTCCGGCTCGTAGGCGAGCAGGTCGCGCGCCTTGCGAATGTCGAGCAGCGTGTCGTTGCCGCTGACGTGGTCGGCCACCGGCACGCCCGGGTAGACCTCCGCCATCAGCTCGCGACTCGGCCGCCGCATGACCGTGTCGGCCGCCGCGATGATGAAGTTCTCGGCACCACCGAGATCGGCTTCGAGCGCACGCTCGACGCTCTGCGCCACGTGGCTCTCGTCCACGTACCCCCACAGGTTCCACATGCGCAGGCGAGGATCGTCCTGAAAGTCGGCAAAGCGCTCGTAATCGGAACGGACCATCACATTGGAGAAGCGCAGGCCGACGATCGGGATCCCGCTCCAGCGATGAAACTGCCGGGCGAGCTCCTCCCCCGTGACCTTCGACAGCGCGTAGCTGGTCTCGGGAAACACGTGCGCCTCATCCACCGGCGCGTAGTCCGGCGGACGTTTGAACGGCAGCCCCAGGGTGGTCTCGCTCGAGGCCCACACCACCCGCCGCAGACCGAGACGTTGCGCCGCGGCGAACACCGCGTGGGTGCTGGTGATGTTGGTCCGGAACACCTGGTCGGGAGTGGCGTGGGCGGGCGACGGGATCGCCGCGAGGTGCACCGCGGCCTCGATCCCCGGCAGCGTCTCACCGCCGCTGAGGGCTTCGAGCGCCTGGCCGAAGTCGGTGACGTCGGCGCGCAGAAACGGGATCGCCGCCTCCGGGTGATAGGACTCGGGCGACGGTACGAGGTCGATGTTGAGGACCTGATGGCCCAACTCGGCCAGGTGATGGACGATGGCGCGGCCGGCCTTGCCGCTGCCGCCGGTGACTGCGATCTTGGTCATAGCCCAAGTCTCTCGCACCCGCACCGGAGTTTGCGCGCCGGGGGGAGTCGGGTAAGCCAGCGGCGATGGAGCTGATCCCCATTCCTCGCAAGACGGTTCCCTTCGCGGGGCAGCTCGCCCAGGACGCCGCCCTCGCCGCCCTGCTCGGCGGCAACCTGTTCGGGCGGGTGGCGATGCACCCGGCCCTGGCCGATGTGAGCGACGAGGCGCAGCGCGGAAAGGTGCTCAACCGCGCCTGGCGCCGCTACGGCACGGTCAACTCGGTGGCCCTGGTCGCCCTGGTCGCCGGCTGGGGCGCCGTTCGCGCCGATGAGCTCGGATCGCGTTTCACCAGTTCGGGTCGGCGTCGCCTGGTCCGGGCCAAGGATTTTGCTGTCGGCGCGGTGGTCATCACCGGACTCGCCTCGGCCGTGGGCGGCGTCAGCTTCGCCCAACAGGCCCCCGACGGGGCCGTACCGCTGGCCTCGGGGAGCGAGCCCGCGTCCGACACGCCGCCCCGCGCCGCCCGCCTGAAGCGGCTCGTAAATGTGCTCGGCGGCCTGAACCTGGCGGCGGAACAGGTGCTCCTCACCGTCGATGTGCTGCTCGCCCGCCGCAGTGCTGACCGGCGCGTGCCCACGCCCTGATCGCCACGGGCAGGCGAACGCGGTGAAGGCCGGAATTGCCGGTCAATCGAAGCAGCGGACACGGCGGGGCGTGCACGGCTACACTCATCGTGTACTGCTGGGTCAAAAGACCCGGCTCATGTGTGTAAGCGTTCGTAGCTGTTGCCCTCTTAGCACCTCCCGCGATTCGCAACACAAGAACTCCCAGGAGGGATGCAGATGTCAACTGGAACCGTCAAATGGTTCAGCGACGAAAAGGGCTACGGCTTCATCACGCCCGATGATCAGGGCAAGGACCTGTTCGTCCACCATTCGGCGATCGTCGGCAGCGGCTTCAAGTCGCTGGCCGAAGGCGCCAAGGTGAGCTACGACCAGGAGCAGGGCCCCAAGGGCCCCAACGCCGCGAACGTTCAGGCGCTCTAGCCCGAGCGCAGCAACGGACTGTCACCGCGCGACCCTGGCGCGTTTCGCATCACCAGGGTCGCCGGTGCAGCACTTCTCGGCGGGGCGCCATCGAACCGGGGCAGCCTAACCGGCGCTGCGCCCCGCTACCGGCATCGTGGCGACTGCCGGCGGAGCCGGAGACGGCCCACCGGAGGAGGAGGCCGAGTGGTCGACGGCGATTTCGCCCGGCGGGTCTGTCTCCCCCCGGGTATTGGTGGCCCGTAGCGCAATCACCGCTGCCGCCAGGATGAAGATGCTGCCGACCAGCAGCGCGCGCCCGAAGCCCGCAGTGAGAGCCCGCGGAGGTGGGACATGGGCGGCGAGGAGGTGATGGGTGCGGCCGCTGGCCAGCGCGGTGAAGATCGCCAACCCGAGCGCACCGCCGAGTTGCTGGGAGGCGTTCAGCAGCGAGGCGGCCAGCCCGGCCTTGTCCGCCGGCACGCCGGCGTTGGCGGCCGTGGTGACACCGACGAAGACCGGTCCGAATCCGAGCGACAGGACGAGCAGGCCCGGCAGCAGGTCGTGCAGATAGGTGCCGTGGACCGGGATGCGCGAGAGCCAGTAGAGCCCACCGGCAGCGATCAGCGCCCCGGCGACGATCACCGGTCGGGTCCCGACGCGCGATAGGAGCTGGGACGAAACGCCGGCCGAGATGCCGATCGCGAAGCACAGCGGCAGGTACGCGGCGCCGGTCTGGATCGGTGAGTAGTGAAGGACGTTCTGCATGTACAGGGTGAGGAAGAAGAACATCGCCAGGAAGCCGGCGAACGCGACCAGCTGAGTGACGTTGGAGAACCCGAGCCCGTTGACGCGGAAGATCGACAGCGGCGCGATCGGGTTTCGATGCCGCAGCTCGTTGGCGACGAACGCGATCAGAAGCATCAGCGCGCCCGCGATCTCGCCCAGCGTGCGAGCGTTGCCCCACCCGACCGTCGACGCCTTGACCAGCGCGTAGACGAGCAGCAGCATCCCCCCGGTGGCCAGCAACGCCCCGAGGAAGTCGAAGTTCGCCAGCCGTGACTGGCGGCGATCCCCGCTGATCAGCCGGTAGATTCCGGCCAGCACGAGCACGGCCGCGACCGGGTTGACGAACATCACCCAGCGCCAGCCGGGTCCCTCGGTGAGCAGACCGCCGAACAGCACGCCGGCGGCGGAGGCAAGACCGCCCACGCCGCCCCAGACGCCGAGCGCGGTGTGCCGGTCCTTACCCTCCTTAAAGCTGGTGGTGAGGATCGAGAGCGCGGCCGGAAGCATCATCGCCGCACCGACACCCTGCGCGAGGCGGGCGGCGATCAGAACCCCGGAGCTGGCGGCGAGGCCCCCGATCAGCGAAGAGATCCCGAGCAGCGCCGTGCCGGCGACGAGCACTCGACGGCGGCCGAGGAGGTCCGCCGCGCGACCCCCCAGAAGCATGAACCCGCCGTAGGTCAACAGGTATCCGCTGGGGACCCACACCAGGCTCTGCACCGAGAAATGCAGATCGCGGCGGATTGATGGAAGCGCCACGTTGACGATCGACGCATCCACGAAGTCGAGGAAGGCCACCGCGCAGAGCAGCGCGAGCGTGAGCTTGCCGCGGCGCGTGGCGAGGAAGGAAGGTGCAGCGATGCTGGTCATGGGAAGGGACCTCCGTTTCGTATCGGTATCCCCATGACGCAGCCCGGCGCGAGAATGTGACGATCGGCTGAGGACGGACACCGAATCCGCGCGGCGCTGGCGCGGACTTGCCTGTCACATCGGCGACGCCTGGTTCGTCATAACTCTGAACGCTTCGAGCAATGGAGGACAGCGGTGGAGGACGAGACTTGGCAGATCCAGCAGTTCGAGCAGCACCGCGCACACCTCCAGGCGGTCGCGTACCGCATGCTCGGCTCCGTCAGCGAGGCCGAGGACGCGGTTCAGGAGGCGTGGCTGCGTCTGACGCGCGCACGCGGCGATGCGATCGAGAACCCCGGTGGCTGGCTGACCACCGTGGTCGGCCGGCTGTGCATCGACATGCTGCGGGCACGCCGGTCGCGACGCGAAGACTATGTCGGCACATGGCTGCCCGAGCCGATCGTCAGCGTCAACGACCACAGCGACCCTGAACAGGAGACGCTGCTCGCCGACGCGGTCGGGGTGGCCCTGCTGGTCGTGCTGGAAACGCTGACACCGTCCGAGCGACTGGCGTTCGTACTGCACGACATGTTCGCGGTCCCGTTCGACGAGATCGCCCAGATCGTCAACCGCAGCCCCGACGCGGCGCGCCAGCTCGCCAGCCGCGCCCGGCGTCGCGTCCGCGGTGCGACGCCGGAGTCCGAACCCGATCTAGCCCGCCAGCGCGAGGTCGTCGCGGCGTTCCTGGCCGCATCGCGAGCCGGCGACTTCGATGCACTGCTCTCCGTACTTGACCCCGACGTCGTGTTCAGGGCCGACTCCGGTTCGATCAGAGGTCTGGTGCCGGCTCAGATCAACGGAGCCACCGAAGTGGCGCGACATGCCGTCGAACAGGGCTCCCGGTTTGCTTCGCTGTGTCATCCCGCGCTGGTGAACGGCGCCGCCGGGCTGATCGTGCGTACTGGCCGCCGCCCGATCGGAGCCGTCGGCTTCACCGTCGCGCGTGGCCTGATCGCAACGATTGACCTTGTCCTCGACCCCGACAAGCTCGGCGCGGTCAGGGCGTAGCGTCAGGCCGGCGGTTGCGCCGAGAGCTCGGCGACCAGCTGGTCGAGCTCGGGCACCTCGGCTCGGAGGCTGGGCAGGTTCACCACGATGCCCTCCTGGGTACTGCGCGCGAGCACGACCACGGCCTCTTCGTCAGGCGACGGGTTCTCCTCCCGATGCGGCACGTACGGCGGCACGTACACGTAGTCGCCCGGGCCCGCCTCCACGCGCCGCTCGGCGCCGGCCTCGAGGAACACGAACACCGGGTGTCCCCTGACGACGTAGATCCCGGTCTCGGCCTCGCCGTGGTGATGATCGCCGGAGACCATCGCGGGACCGATGTGGCTCTCCCCCATCCAGATCTTCCGCGAACCATTGCGGGCGGCCGAGATCGCCTCGTAGCGGCGCATTCCCGGTGTCTGGGCGGTATCGGCGCTCAACCGATCGCGGCCGGTGTGATGCAGCCGACGATGCCACGCTGCGGTGCCATCCTCGCGCCCGGGGTCATCCATCGCGATCAGGATACACCGGCATTAAGCTCCGGGTGGCGAATGACGTCACGAGCCACGAGTGATCTTCTGCTGGTCGGAAGCCTGCCGGCCGAGTCGACCGACGCAGCCCTGCGCGCGGGCTCGGAATTCTTCGGCGACATGGTGTTCGCCCTCCCAGACGGCGAAACGGGTCCCCGGGCGGCGTGGGTCGGCTACGAGCGCGAGCGCCTGGTGCGACCCAATCCCGACGTGGAGGTCGTCCAGGAGACCGACTCCCCGACTGGCATCCCCAGACATGCGTACGAGACGCCGGTGTTCGCGATCCGCGAGGGCGTCTCGGACCTGCACTGGGATGTCTGGCCGCGCATCGATGATGCCCTCGCTTCCTATCGCCAGTTCCGCGCGTTGCGCGAGGACGGGGTGATCCCGGGCGACCTGCGTTTCCAGGTGGGGCTGCCGTTCCCGTCAAGCGCGCTCAATGGCTTCAAGGCCGACTTCGCCGCCGACTACCCCGTCGCCGAGCGCGCCTTCGAAGACCTCGTGGCGCGCGAACTGAAGCGGCTCATCGCCGAGATTCCAGCCGCCGACCTGGCCATCCAATGGGACTCCGCATACGAGGTTCAGGACATCGAAGGCGTACTCGCTTGGACCGCGCCCGGCGCCTGGGAACGCTTCGCGGGACCGGTGTCGCGCCTGACGCGGCTCATTCCCGAGGAGGTGCTGGTCGGCTATCACCTGTGCTACGGCACCTTCCCCGAGTGGCCGATGTACGAGGCGCGCGACCTGGGGGTGCTGGTGCGCATGGCCAATCATGCCGTCGAGCATTCCGGCCGCACGGTCGACTGGCTGCACCTCGCCGGGCCCCGCTATCTCCGCAGTGAAGACGACAGCTTCTTCGCACCGCTCACCGAGCTGCGCCCTGGGGACGCACGCGTATTCCTCGGCATCGTGCTCCCGCTGGACGGCATCCCGGGCCTGCAGCGACGACACCGAACAGCGTCGAAGTACCTCACCGACTTCGGCGTGGCGATGTATTGCGGCTTCGGGCGTCAGCCCGGGGTCAACGGCGTTGAGACGATGCGTGAGCATCGCCGGGTGGCCCAGGCTGCGCTCGAGATGTGATCAGCGCCCGGTCGGCGCGGTCGATGAGGTCCAGCGGTGAGTCACCCCGGGCGAGCTCGGCGAAGCCGACCGTGACGGTCACGTCATCGGGGGTGAGGTTGAGCTTGGACTTGATCTCGTCGAACCGTTCGCGCACCGCGTCGATCGTCGTGTCGGAGAAGGTGCAGAGGAACTCGTCGCCGCCAAGGCGAACGACCGACTCGCAGGGACGGGGGGCTGCCTGCAGCTCCGCCACCAGGCGCTCGAGCACAGCGTCCGAGGTGGGCTGACTCCCGGCCTGGCCGATGGCCGTGAGGTTGTCGACATCGACGTACGCGGCGATCAGCCCTCCGGAGCTGACACGGGCCCGATCGATGTCGCGCTGCAGCTCCACGAGTTTCAGCCCGCGTGCGGTCGCGCCCCTCGCGATCGCCGTCGCCCGGCGCTGGAGCGAGGTCGCTCGCCGCGCTTGCGTGGTGGCGATGCGGGCCTCGCGACTGTCGTCGTAGACCGTGCGGTCGGCACCGTGGGCGAGATCGCGATCACTCGCCGCCTGGTCGGAGTCGGCGGCCAGCTGATCGAGGTCCGCCGCGCCCTGATCTGAGTCCGAGTAAGTCTGATCGCTTTCGCGTCGCGGTCGGCTGGGGATCATCCGATCCCCCTTTCCTGCCTGTGCCGCCGGCCGATCTGACCGGATGGCGCGAGCAAAGGGGAGCATGCACGGCCCCGCAGTTGCAGGGCCGGATCACCTCACCGACAGTACTCCTCTGAAATCGACGTGACCAGCGGGCGCAAAGTTTGCCCGCGCGCTAACGCGCCCGACCCAGCCTCCGCCGGCGACCGGTGATCTGCCACGGACCGGGCGTGTGGTCCAACACGAGGTTGACGACCCAGACGACCAGCGTGGCCTCGACCAGGCTCCAGAAGCCGTGGATGTGAAAGCCGCTCACGATCGCCCGGGTGAGCACGAGCATCAACAGCGAGACGAAGAACCAGGCGATGCCCAGGGTGAGCACGGCCAGCGGGAACGTGATCAGTCTCACCAGCGGCTTCAGGACCGTATTGAGCACGCCGAACACCGCAGCCGCCGCGAGCAGCGCACCCGCGCTGGCGACACCCACGCCGTCGAGGAGGGCGGTGACCACGCCGAGCACGAGCGCGTTGGTCAGCCATGAGATGCCGAGACGCACGACCAGCGGCGGCGATTGCCGCTCCCGCGCGGGGGCCGATGCCGATGCTGGCCTCGGGGTCACCGTCCACAGCCTACGCCGGCCGGGCCAGCAGCCGCGCCTCCAACGCGCTATATCAGCATGTAGTCGTGCCCGATCCTGGGTATCTGACCCACAGGAGACGTTTGAATGTCGGCGTCCTCATCCGAGCCCCGTTCTCCGATGAGCGGTAAACGGGACGAACGCAGCTCGGCACCGGCGAGAGAACCTCCGCCGCCCGCCGACCCGGCCAGCGCGCCGCCGGAGGAGGACGATGAGACCGCCGCGGAGTTCGCGTCGATGACCGCAGACGAGCCGCTGGCAGCGGCGATCACCCGGACCCGGTTGCTGATCGCAGCGGCGGTGGTGGTGGTGTTCCTCGTCGGCCTGTACTTCTTCATCCCCAAGCTGGCCGGGCTCAGGCAGACGTGGGGTCAGCTTCGCCACGGCGATCCACTGTGGTTTGCGGCCGGTGGGGCGCTGGAGCTCCTCTCGATCGCGGGTTACGCGTTGCTGTTCCGCACGGTCTTCGGTCGCGGCATGTCCCGGATCGACTGGCGCGTCAGCTTGGAGATCCCGCTGGCCGGCATCGCGGCGATCCGCCTCGTCGCCGCGGCCGGGGCGGGCGGCGTCGCCGTCACCGTGTGGGCACTGCGCCGCGCCGGCATGTCCGCCGAGGTGATCGCGTGTCGTATGGTCGCCAGTCTCGTTCTCCAGTACGCCGTTTACCTCGGCGCCCTGATCGTGGCCGGCCTGGGTCTGTGGGCGAACGTGTTCGGTGACGGCGGCGTCCCGGTGGTGCTCACCCTCGTCCCGGCGGTGATCGCGGCCGTGATCGCGGCGACGATCGTCGGCCTGGCGCTGATGCCGCGCGACGTCGAGCAACGGCTCCGACGGTTCGCGGATCGCCCCGGAGTACGGGGGCCGGTAGCGCAGCGGCTGGCCAAGCTGCCGGCTGCGCTCGGCAGTGGAGTGCGGACCGCCGGGGATCTCGTGCGCCAACCACGTCTCGGTGTCCTGGGGGCAGTGGCCTACTGGGGGTTCGACATCGCCGTGCTCGGAATCTGCTTCCACGCCTTTGGCACCATCGTCCCTGTCGCGGTCCTGGTCCTCGGCTATTTTCTCGGCACCCTGGGGAACCTGTTGCCGCTCCCGGGGGGCATCGGAGGCGTCGAGGGCGGAATGATCGGCGCCTTCATCGCGTTTGACGTACCCGCGAGGAGCGCGGTCGTCGCCGTGCTCGCGTACCGCGCGATCTCATTCTGGCTTCCCACCCTGCCGGGGATCGCCGGCTATCTGGCGCTCCGCTCGACGGTTCGCCGCTGGCGAACCGGCACCGCCGACCAGTCGGCTGACCCCGCGGGGGGCTAGGCAAGCTCGAGGCCGCCGGACGTGAGGCTGGCCTCATAGACGAACCGCCTCCCGTTGGCTCGATGCTGACGCTGGCGTGATCAGAGACCTACACAACATCGAAAGCGTCGCGAGTGAACGACAGCGGTTCGACCCGTCGTCCAGCTAAATACCGCCGGAGCATCGGATCGATGACAAACCAGCGTCCCTGACGGGCTCGTTCCACCACCCCGGCATCACGAAGCGCATTCAGCGCCCGTGACGCTTGCTGCGGCTTCAGCCCCCGGTACAACTCGGCCTCCGCAGCGACTCGAATCACCATCCGCTCCGCGAAGCGACCGGCGGCGCGAATGCGCTCGAGCTGCTGCTGGTGGCGGAGCTGCTCGGACGCCATGGCCCGGTCGAGCGCCGCTACCACGGCTGCATGATCGATCTCGCGCGATAGTTCCTCGATTGCCTGGGCGTGGGCCTGCTGAGCGATCAGCATGGTGGTTCGCGGGTGTCCCTCGCCAAGCTCAACGAGTCGCGAGAGGGCGTCGCTGGTGATCGAGGTCTGATCCCTTGTCAACCGTTCGCGGATCCCCTCGCCCCACTCCTCCGAGGTGATCGCGGTGAGCTCGTGAAACGAGCCGAACTGACTGAGCGCTCGCTCGCCTGGAGCGAACAGGTTCCGCATTAGATGCTCGATCGAGCCGGCAAACAGGACGCTCACCTCTGGCGAACGCTGAAACACCGCTCTCATCTTCCGCGTGATCGTGTCCCCGTCGCCAAAGCGGCCGGTGTTGATGTCCTGGAACTCGTCGAAGAAGGCGACGACGCGCCGCCCGTCGCGCTCGGCCAGCTTCTGAGCAAGCCGCAGCGCAGTGTCCAGCGCCTTGGCTGGATCCTCCTCGGCTCGAGCGAGATCGAGCGTGAACTCGATGTCCTCGCCGAGATCCTGCCGCGCGCGGATCGTCGCCGCCGGCCGCAGGGCATCGAGAACGCTCTTTCCGGCGTCAAGTGCATCGCGAATCGCGCGGCGGAGCTGCGGACGGTTGCCGAGCAGCTCGAGCGTGAGCAGATGAGCGAGTGCGCCGGCATCGGCACACTCGAAAAGATCGACCTTGGCGACATAGGCACCGTCGCTCTGGCATGCGACCAGCGCAGCGTCCGCGACGGTTGTCTTGCCAGTCCGCCGCGGACCCGCCAGTACCATGTTGGCGCCCCCAACGAGCGCCATCGTGATCCGGTCGACATCCACGGCTCGTCCGATCATCGTCCCCGGATCCAGCGGATGATCAGTCGGGAACAGGACGGCGCTCCCGATACGGCGGGTATCACTCATCACGGCATACTATATCACGGACAACGTGATACTGGAAGTGGAGATTCTGGGACGATTCTCGAACCCAGAGGCCTTCGCCAGCGCGAAGCGAGTCATCTGCTCCGCGTGGCTGCCCGAACAACCCCGCGGATCGACATCACTCCGGACCTACTCCTTCAGGGCCACGCCCCAGATGCCACGCCTGAAACCGGAGGCGCCAAACCATGAGCGAATCCGATGGCGTTCGACGAACCGGTGAAAGCCGAGGTTGGTATGAAGGTCGTCGGCAAACAGCAGGCCCCCAGGCCGCAGGTGAGGCCAGGCCAGCTCAAGCTCGAACTCGACGTTGCGCCCAGTGTGGAGGCTGTCGTGCACGAACATGTCGATCGGTCCCAGTTGTTCAAGGAGCTTTGGTAGAAGCTCACGGCTGGTGCCGAGCAGCAGGTCCCATCGGCTTTTCAGCGTGTCGGTGACGGCGACGCCTGGCTCACCAAGGGCCGGATGAGGCAGGTCGATGCTCCAGAGATGCCCGCGGCCGTTGGCCTCCATCGCTTCTAGGAGCACCCGGCTGGTTATGCCTCGCGCCACGCCGGTTTCGACGATCACCTCGGGCCGGAGATGGCGAATCGCACACCAGGCGGCCTCACCGAGTGAACGGTTGACGTCGAAGGGCCGCCTCACGTCCGAAGAGAGTGGTTCGCTTACTCCTCGCAGCCCGATGCTTCGGCCAATGTCCAGCCAGACCTGCTCGAAGCCCGGATCGGCATCGCAAGCACCTGTGCTGCCCAGCATGCTGTTCAGTTGACTCTGCCAGTCTGTGGTCCGCTGGTAGACCTCAGCCGGAGTGCGGCCGATGGTCTCCCAGTCACGACGGTCCCTGCGCCGGTCCAGCGAACCCCGGAAGCGGCTGATCTGGTCCTGTGGTTGCCTGAGAGCGAGCAGCGAGGCTCGGATGACGTAGTCAATGCGCATCGTGCGACCCTCGCTCAGCCTTCGGGCGGAGGGAGGAATTCCCCAGGGGTTCGAACGTTGATCAAATAGTGGAGACGGCGGGAATTGAACCCGCGTCCGCGGTCGCGTGAAAGATGGCTTCTACGAGCGTATCCGGCGCTCTGATCTCGTCCCCGACTCGCCACGCCGGCGGGGTTGTCGGGGACCAGCTCCGAAGATGTCCTTGGATCGGCCGGAGCGAACCTCACCAAGCTAGCCCGCTGGTTGATCCCGGTGGCTCCGCCGCGGGCGAGCTGGAGGCCGAGAGGCTCACGGCTTAGCTAGAACTAAGCGGCGAGCCGGAACTCGTGAGAGTCCGCACTTATTGTTTTCCCGGGAGTTTTACGAGGCCGCCCGGGACCTCGACTCGCAACCACCCCCACGAGCCGACCACGTCGAAGCCTGTCGTCCCCGGAGGTACTTCATATGTTCCTGTCAAGTATAGAGCCGCGCCGCGCCGGGCCCGAGTCGAACCGAAGGACGGGGTAAGACTGTGCGAGCTGGCGTGTGGCGCCTGCGACAATCAGGGTAACGATGCAACCCAGCAGCCCGATGCTCCCCGAACCAGCGGCGCCGCAGCGTTACCGGCTGCGCCTGCAGCGCGAGGCGGGCGAACCCGGCCCCCCGCTCGGACCGGCGCCCGAGGCTCACGATCGCCGCGAGTCGTTCTTCAAGCGCCGGCTCGTCCCGATCGGCGCGGCGGTGCTCGCGTTCCTGGCGAAGATCAAATCGATCCTGCTGCTGCTGCCAAAGCTCAAGCTGCTGGTGACGGCCGGGTCGATGGTCGTCTCGGTGCTGGCGTACGCGACGATCTGGGGAATCCCGTTTGCGATCGGATTCGTCGCACTGCTGCTGGTCCATGAGATGGGTCACGTGATCGCGCTGCGGCGTGAAGGGATCCGGGCCAGCGCGCCGATGTTCATCCCCTTCCTCGGCGCGGTGATCAGCGCTCGCTCGCTCGGGGACAACGCGGTGGCCGAGGCTCGGGTGGGCCTGGCGGGCCCGATTCTCGGGAGTCTCGGCTCAGCCGCCTGCATCCTCATCTGGCAGGCCACCGGCAATGACATCTGGCGCGCGCTGGCCTTCACCGGCTTCTTCCTCAATCTGTTCAACCTGCTCCCCGTGATACCGCTGGACGGGGGCCGCGCGATGGCGGCGATGGCGCCGTGGATGTGGTCGTTGGGCTTCCTCGGCATGATCGCCCTGGCGTTCATCTTCCCCAACCCGATCATCCTCATCATCGTCGTGTTCGCCGCGTTTGAGACCTACAAGCGCTGGAAGCTGCGCCGTACCGGCGGGCTGGCCCAGCAGGCCTACTACCGCGTGCGCCCACGCGACCGCTGGCTGGTGGCCGCGGTCTACCTGTCTCTGGTGGCCCTGCTGGTCATCGGCATGGACGCCACCAACCTGCCGCGTACGCTCGGCTGACGCCGAGCCCGTCGCGCCTAGTAGCGCTGAGTGCGGTCGTCCACTACGCGGACATCGCGCTGGCGCGTGTACACGAACGTGTACCACATCGCCAGCACCAGCCCGATGATTCCGACCACCAGCAGCACTACACCGGCGGTTTGGATGTTGAAGCCGCTGACGTGAGCCGTGACGGCGAACTTGAGAATCGCGCCGATGGCGATCAGAACGATGGCTGAGCCAATGGTCATTTTGCGGGTCTACCCACTTACGGGCAACCGAATCCCGTGAATCGCAGATCCCAGCCTCAATGTCCGACCTGTCGCAGCTCGCGCTGCACGTCGCGGGCCATGTCGCGCTGGCGGATCGTGTCTCGCTTGTCGTACAGGTCCTTGCCCTTGGCCAGCGCGATCTCCACCTTGGCGCGGGAACCCGATCCCGAGAAGTACATCCGCGTCGGCACCAGCGTGAGTCCGCGCTCGTGCGTGCGCACCTCCAGCCGCTCGATCTCCGAGCGGTGCAGCAGCAGCTTGCGCGGGCGGTCCGGATCATGGTTGTCGTGGGCCGCGGGGCCGTAGGGCGGGATGTGGACGCCGATCAGCCACACCTCGCCGTCGCGCACCGAGGCGTAGGCGTCCTTGATCTGCGCCTTGCCGTCGCGCAGCGACTTGACCTCGGTGCCGGTCAGCACGATCCCGGCCTCGAACCGCTCCAGCAGGTTGTAGCGGTACGACGCCTGGCGGTTGGTGGCGACGTCTCCGGCCGCCGCTTTGCGTTTGCGTCCCTTCGCCATGGTCTATTCCTCGCCCGGCGCCACCGGGACCAGGTCCACCCTACCCCGCGGCGCGTCGACGCGCCCCACCTGAACCTGCACCGGGTCGCCCAGGCGCAGCGCGCCGCCGCTACGCGTTCCGACCAGCATCGTGGCCTCCTCATTGAGCTCCCACCAGTCGCCGCGGAGCCGGCGCACCGGAACCATCCCCTCGTACTGGAGCCCCTCCCCGAAGGCCACGAAGGCGCCGGCTCCGATCAACCCCACCACTTCGCCCTCGAAGGTGGTTTCTCGGCCGGAGCGGGCGAGCTCGCGCTCGAGCAGGAAGCAGCGCGCGATGTCGTCCGCGTCGCGTTCGATGGACATCGCCTCGCGCTCGCGAGCCGAGGTCCAGGGACCGGCGCCCGCGACCCACGACGCGTCCGGTGCCGGCTCTCCGGCCACCGCCGACAGCACCCCGCGGTGGCAGATCAGGTCGGGATAGCGCCGGATCGGCGAGGTGAAGTGGCAGTAGCGCGGTGACCCCAGCCCCGCGTGGCCGAGATTGCGGTGATCGTAATAGGCCTGCTTGAGCGACCGCAGCACCA
The DNA here is from genome assembly GCA_963792735.1 of uncultured Solirubrobacterales bacterium. GTDB lineage: Bacteria > Actinomycetota > Thermoleophilia > Solirubrobacterales > Solirubrobacteraceae > Palsa-465. Next base: position 278,809 of record CAWBXK010000006.1, read on the forward strand.
GGCTGGTCAGCGCGCGCTGTCCCTGACCGGTCCGCGTGACCCAGTCCGAGACCAGCCGAGATGCCTCGCCGACGAGCTCGGCGGCCTGCTGGGAAGTCAGGTGACCCTTCGGGACCGGTGGGGTCGGCACCCCCAGCGACGCCAGCTGCTCGATCAGCCGCTGCACCGCCGACCCGTCCGGCCGCTCGTGGACGCGATACAGGGTCGGGATCCGGCGCTTCTCCAGAAACCCGGCCACCTGCTCATTGGCCGCGATCATCAGGTGCTCGATCAACTCGTGCGACTCGGTCTGCGCTGACAGCTGCGCTGACACCACGTTGCCCTCCGCGTCGAACACGAACTCCGGCTCAGGCGAGTCGATCACGACCGCGGTCTTGGCGCGCCGCGCCAGCGCCGCGGCTGCCCCGCGGGCCGCCGCCAGCGGATCTCCCCACGGCTCCGACGCCGTCTCCTGGCCGGCGAAGATGCGGTCCACCTGTTCGTACTCGAGGCGCTGGTCAGAACGGATCACCGACCGGTACAGCGATGCTGACCTGACCGTCTGGCCGGTGATCTTCATCTCCACCGTCACGGTGAGCCGCTCCTCGCCGGGGACCAGCGAACAGACATCGTTGGAGAGCACGCCCGGAAGCATCGGCTCCACCGCGGCCGGGACGTAGACGCTGGTGGCCCGGCGGTAGGCCTCCCGGTCGATCAGCGACCGCGGCTGGACATAGGCGGCGACGTCGGCGATGTGCACCCACACGCACCACGAGCCGTCGTCACGCCGCTCGGCGGAGATGGCGTCGTCGAAGTCGCGGGCGGTGCTGGGATCGATGGTGAACGTCGGCAGCGTGCGCAGGTCCCGCCGGCCGGTGTCGGCCCGTCGTGTGGCGGCCACCTCACGCGCCTCGTGGTTCACCCCCGGGTCAAAGCCGCGGCGCAGCCCGCGGTCGACCATCAGGGCGCCGATCACATCGCGGGCAACCTCGGGACGCCCCAGCCGCCGCGTGATCACCGCCCGCCGTGACCCGCGGCCGTTGCTGCGCGGTCCGGTCGAGAGCATGACCAGGTCCCCGGGGTTGGCCTTGCGGTCTCGGCTGACCACGAGTCGCGGCCCCGCTGCGAAGAACGGCTCGGCGACCAGGAACTTTCCCTGGCGGACCAGCACCGCTACGCGGGCCGGCGGTGCGCCGGCGTCGCGACCGGCGGTGCTCACCGGAGCTCGGCGGCGAGCGTCCGCTCGGCTGCGGCGAGCGTGGTGTCGGTGCGCGCGCGTGCGCTCGTGTAGGCGTGCACGTTGGGGGTGATGCCGGCACCGCGACGTACGCCGCCCCCGCCCAGATTGCGTCCGCTCGGGGTGAAGTACTCGCCCACCGTGAAGTCCAGGGCGCCGCCGTTGGGCAGGGGCTGGATCTCCTGGAAGACCCCCTTGCCGTAGGTGTGGGTTCCGACCACCTTCGCTCGTCCGCGGTCCTGGAGCGCTGCGGTCACGATCTCCGCCGAGGACGCGGTACCGCCGTCGACGACCACGACCAGCGGGACCTTGGTCGAGATCGCACCGCCGCGGGCGAGGTAGACCTGACGTGGCTGGCTGCGCCCGGCGGTCGACACGATCGTCCCGTCAGGGATGAAGATGCTCGCGACGTTGACCGCCTCCTGCAGCAGACCGCCGCCGTTCTCACGCAGATCCAGGATCAGCGCCTTGGCCCCCTGGTGCAGGACCTTGTCGACCTGGGACCGCACCTCGGCCCCAGACCCGGCGGTGAAGCTGGTCAGCGCAACGTAACCGAGCTTGGTCGAGTGATACTTGAGGATGCGCCCGCTGGCGACCGGCACGGTGATGTTGGCGCGGACCAGGGATACCGTGTGCCTGCGCTTGCCGCTGACGATCGTGAGCGTGACTCGCGTGCCGGCCCGGCCCTTGATCAGGCCAGCGGAAAAGGTGCTGGAGCGCTTGGCCAGGGAAGTCGACCCGACAGCGGTGATCAGATCCCCGCGGCTCAGCCCGGCCTTTGCCGCCGGCGAGCCGGCAAATGCGTCCACCACCAGCAGCCCCCTGGGCACGGTCTGCACGTCGATCCCGACTCCGGTCAGGTGAGGGTTGGACTGGTTCTGGAATGCGTGGTAGTCGGTCGGATTGAAGTAGTGGGAGTAGGGGTCGCCGAGGCTGGCCACCGCCGCCGCCAAACCGGTGTTGACCAGCTGGCTGCGGTCGAGCTTTCGGTAGTAGTCGTGCTGCAGCAACCCGAGCACGTCGTTGAGGATCTGGTCGCTGGAGTCCTGCTGTACGAAGGCGCTGCGCAGCGGGCCCGGCAGCCAGCTCGGGTGTCCCCCGAACCACAGGCCGACGATCAGCGCCAGCACACCGAAGCAGGCGATAATCGCCCGGCGGGGGCTACGTGTGCGTCGCTCGAACATGGTCCTCTGAGGGTAGCCACCCGGTGCCGTCAGATGGCGCTCCTCGAGCCCCGTGGGCGCGCCCGCCGCGGAGGCCGGCAGCGGGCGTTAGACGCGCAGGAAGCGCCGCAGCGACAGCCCTGAACCGATGGCCGACACCATGATCCCGGCGATCAGCAGGACCGCGACCAGCGCCGAGAACGGGATCGTCCGCGGCGCGGCGATCAGCGTCCAGTTGTTGGCCAGCGGGTCAAGCAGCGCAACCTTGGTCACCCCCAGCACCACGATCGCCAGCAACGCGCCCGCGGCGCCGACCACGATCCCCTCGATCACGAACGGCCACCGGATGAACCAGTCGGTCGCGCCGACCAGCTTCATCACCTCGACCTCGCGCCGCCGCGAGTACAGCGACAGTCGGATCGTGTTGGCGATCAGCAGTACCGACGCGATCGTCAGCAGGATCGTCAGGGCCGCGGCGGTGATCGTCACCAGATTGGTGACCTCGAGGATCTTCCGGGTGTCGTCTTTCTTGTTCGACACGGACTGGATCGCCGAATCAAGCGTCCCGGTCTTGCCATCGGGACCCGTGGGCGCCAGCGCCGAGCGCACCGCCAGCACGTTGGCCGGGTTGTCGGGGATCACGTGGAAGGTGTCGGGCAGAGGGTTTGAGCCGAGCAGCTGGTAGGCCTGAGGATCGAGCTTTGACTGCTGGGCGTAGGCGGTCTGCTTGGACACGAACTCCACCGACTTGACGTGGGCCACGGCGAGCAGCTCCCGGCGCACGCGAGCCTCGTCGGATGACTTGGCACCGGTCTTCATGTAGACGTCGACCAGGACCCGGCTGCGAACACTGTTAGCGGCCCCGTTGGTGGCCTGGACGATCGGGATGAACACCCCGAGCACGAGCATCGTGACGAGCACCGTGGCCAGCGCGGCAAAGCTCGGAGCCGCGCTGCGGCGCGTCGCGCGCACCGCCTCACGCAGGAAGAACCCGATCCGCATGTCGCTTACAGTCCAGGCGGTCGCGTCGACGGGGCGCGCAGCCGGCGAGCCAGCTCACGCGTGCTCTCGTCACGCGTGTAGAGACCGGCGGCCTCGTCGCGGATGATCCGTCCCCTTGAGAGCTCGAGCACCCGGCGGCGCATCTTGTCGACCATCGCCTGGTCGTGGGTGGCCACCAGCACGGTCGTGCCGGTGCGGTTGATGCGGTACAGCAGCCGCATGATGTCGATGCTCGTCTCCGGGTCCAGGTTGCCGGTCGGCTCGTCAGCCAGCAGCAGCGGCGGGTGGTTGACGAACGCGCGCGCGATCGAGACGCGCTGCTGCTCGCCGCCGGAGAGCTGGTCGGGATAGTTGTGCAGCTTGGTCGAGAGACCCGTCAGCCGCAGGATGTCCGGCACCTTGGCGCGGATCTCCTTGCGGCCGCCGCCCGTGACCTGCAGCGCGTAGGCGACGTTGTCGTACACGGTGCGGTTGGGCAGCAGCTTGAAGTCCTGGAACACCACCCCCACGTTGCGGCGGTAGAACGGGATCCGCTTGCGGGGAATCTCGTCGAGCTGGTGACCGGCGACGCGGATCCTGCCGCTGGTCGGGTCAAGCTCCTTGATCAGCAGGCGCATGACGGTCGATTTGCCTGAACCGGTGGATCCGACGAGGAACACGAACTCCTCGCGATCGACCGAGAAGGTCGCCTGGTCAAGTCCGACATCGCCGGCGTAGAGCTTTGACACGCCCCGGAACTCGATCACCCGGCGCGCGCCTGCGGGCGCCGCGGCGGTCCGTGCGGGATGCGCGGTGGGCGCCGTCACGGCGGCCCGCCGGGAGCGACGCTGGAGTTTTGATGAGGTAGCCATAGGGTGCGCGGAGCGTAGCGAGCACATGGTGCCGGTGTCCCGTCTGAGAGCGTCTTGCAACGCGGTTTGCAGGACTGATCGCTAAAGCATCGGTAAAGCCAGCCTTAATCGAGTCGTGGTGGACCCGCGGTCACTCGAAGGGACCCCCGGTGATCGCTACCGTTGTCAGCCGATGTCCACGATCACGGTGAGCTCGCTCCCCAACGGCATGCCGCTGCATCGCATCGCGGTGGAGGGGACCCGCGCGGTCACCATCCTGGTCGCGTTCGACGCCGGCGCGCGAACCGAGCGTCCGGACGAGAACGGGATGGCCCACTTCCTCGAGCACCTGGTGTTCAAGGGTGGCGAGAAGTTCCCCACCTACCGTGACGTCAACGAGGCCGCGGAGCGCATCGGCGCGGTGCTCAACGCCTACACCAGCCATGACCTGGTCGCCTTCCACATCACCGCGCGGGCCCAGCGCGCGTTCGAGGCGGCTGACCTGCTGACCGACTTCGTCGCCCGGCCGCGGATCGATGCCGAAGAGCTCGACCGCGAGCGCGGCGTGGTGGTGCAGGAGATCGCTCGCTCCGAGGATCAGCCGTCGATGATGGCCGAGCACCTGATCGATGAGGCAGTGTTCGGCGAACATCCACTCGGCCGTCCCGTGCTCGGCACCACCGAGCACATCCGCGACACGTTCACCCGCGACGCGATCGTCGCGTTTCGCACCCGCCGGTGGGCCCCCGCCGCCGGCGCCGCGTTCGTCGTCGGCAACCTCAGCGGGCTCGATCAGAGCCCCGAGGAGTTCGAGAAGCTGTTCGGTCGCTTCGCGCCCGCTCCGGTGCCGGAGCGCTATGACCCCGCGCCACCGCTGCAGCCTCGGATGTTGGTCCGTCCGCGCGAGTCCAGCCAATCGCATCTGCGGATCTCCTACCGGCCCGGCATCGACGTCGCATCGCCGCGCGAGCGAGCCGCGCTGGCGATCTACTCGACGCTGCTGGGTGGCTCGATGGGCTCCCGGCTGTTCGACGAGATCCGCGAGCAGCGAGGACTGGCGTACTCCGTCAGCGCCTTCCCTCATGCTTACGCCGATGTCCCGATCCTTCAGCTCTCCGCCGGCTTGGAGTCCGGCAAGTGCCCGGAGGCGCTGCGTCGGATGAGGGAAATCGTCAGCGAGCTGCGCGCCGATGGCCCGACCGAATCCGAGGTGCAGCGGGCCCGGGCGTTTGCTGCGGGAGCACGCACGATCGGGTTCGAGAACACCGGCGCGGTGGCGCGATACGCCGCCCAGCAGACGATCGTCCACCACAGCGATGACGTAGATCCCGATACCTCGATCGCGCTGCTCGACGACGTCACCTACGACGAAGTGAGAGCGGTGGCCGCCGGTGTGGCCGACAGGATGTCGGTGGCATGCGTGGGCCCCCATACGGTGGAGGAGTTGGAGCCGGCCTGAAACGGTCGCTCGCCGTCGGCGTGGCTCTCTTGATCGCGGTGGCGGCGATCACTCTCGGCGTCCTGGGATCGCTCAGCTCCACCAGCAGCCATGACGCCCAGCTCGACGCGGGAGCGCCCGTCCCGGCCACTCCCGCGCACTTGGGCTCGCGGGCTCGCCATCGGACCCCCGCCCCGCCGCACGCCAGCGAAGGATTCGCCCGCGCGCCCGTCACCCCCGCCGAGGTCCGGCTCCAGACCGCGCTCGGCAAGGCGATCAAACCGGCCGGCCCGGACATCGGCGTCCTCGTCGAGGACCTCAGCGCCAGAACCACGCTGTTCGTATTGCACCCGAAGACCAAGCGGCCCCCGGCGTCGGTGGAGAAGCTCTACACGACCGCCGCGCTGATGCGGAAGCTGGGACCGAACACCCGCCTGCACACCGACGTGCTGGGGAGGGGCCATCTCGCCGGCGGTGTCTGGCACGGAGACCTGTATCTTCGCGGCGGCGGGGATCCCACCTTCGGCGACCCGACCTTCAACCGGGTCTGGGAATCCGGTCGCGGTCCCACCGCCGCCCAGTTGGCGGCGCAACTGGTGCGCCGCGGGATTCACCGGGTCACCGGACACGTCTACGCCGATGAATCGCTCTTCGACCGGCGTCGCGGCGGGCTGATGACCGCCTACGCTCCCGACACGCCCGACTTCGGCGGTCAGCTGAGCGCTCTGGTCTACGACCATGGCTCGGCCACCCGCCGTCTCTCCCCGGCTCAGTTCGCGGCCAAGGAGATGGTCCTGGTCATGCGCGGCTCCGGCATCGCCGTCACGGCGTCCAAGCACACCGCCTCGAGCCCGCGCCGGGCTCACGTGCTGGCGAGCGTGTCCTCGCCGCCGATGTCGGTCATGACCCGTCTCATGGATGTGCCCTCCGACGATCTGTTCGCGGAGCTGTTCACCAAGCAGCTCGGGGTACTGTTCGGCGCCGGCGGCACCATCTCAGCCGGCGCGAGGGTGATCTCACGGACGATCGCCGACACCTACGGGCTTCACCCCACGATCCTCGACGGTTCCGGGCTCTCCCGTAACGACCGCTCCTCACCGCTGGAAGTCGTGGACCTGCTCGCCGAGCTGTGGCGAACGCAGGTCGGCAGGCAGCTGGAGGCCGCGCTTCCGACCGTCGGGGTGAATGGAACCGTGCAATCGATCGGCCTCAAGACGGCCGCCCAGGGCCACTGCGTCGCCAAGACGGGGACGCTCAACTACGTCAGCAACCTGGCCGGCTATTGCCGCAGCCGCAGCGGTCACATCCTGGCCTTTGCGTTCATGGTCGACGGGCCTCAGAACTACGTCGCGATCCCGCTTGAGAGCCGCATGATCGGTGCGATCGCACGCTATTGACGAGCATCCCGCCCAGGGGCCAAAATCGAGTTGTGCAGACCGGTGGCGCTCTGAATGTGAAGGCGCTGCAGAGCTACCTGAGACGGATCGGCGACCGCTGGCCGCTCGAGGTCGCGCTGTTGGGTGGCGCCCGCATCGACGATCTCCGCGGCGCCTTGCCGCAGCGCGAGCGCGGCCCCGAGTTCGTGGTGGTGCTCGTCTCCAGCGCGTTCGCGGGGATGCCGTGGCTGGAGCGCGTCTACCAGGCGAGCTCGCTGTGGGACGCCCTGGACATGGGCGATGGCGCCGACGTGCACTGCTACACCCCGGCCGAGTTCGAGCGCAAGCGCGATTCACTGCGGGCCGTGCGGGAGACGGCCGAGCGGGGGATGGACCTGATGGCCCCGGCGGGATAGGCTCATCCGCCGGCCGGCGCGCCGTCGGCTCAGGCGACGCCCCGTGGCGGTGCGGCGGCTCAGGAGATCGCGACCATGCGCTGGATCGGCAGCCGGGCGCGGGCAGCGATCGCCGGCGGGACCTTGACCTCGTGGACCTCGCGTTCAAGCGAGTCGCGAAGCTTGCGCAGCGTGATCATCTTCATGAAGCGGCAGTGGGCCGCCTCGTTGGCGGCGACAAAATCGACGGTCGGCGCCGCCTGGCGCAACGGATACAGCATGCCGGTCTCGGTGGCGACGATCGCGGTCGCGCCGCTGCCGGCCGCCTCCAGCTCGCGCGCGTAGCCGAGCATGCCGCCCGTCGACAGCATCCGCACCCCGTCGGCGGCGACGTCCCCGGCAGCGACGTACTCCATCACGCTGGTCGAGCAGCCGCATTCGGGATGGATCAGGAAGTCGGCGCCCGGGTGCACCGCACGGACGGCGGCGATGTCGTGGGGCTTGATGCCCGCGTGGACGTGGCATTCGCCGTCCCACACGTGCATGGGCCGCCCGAGCGTCTTCTCCACGTAGGCGCCGAGGAACATGTCGGGCCCGAACAGAATCTCCACATCGTCGCCACGCTCGGCGTAGACGTGACGGACCACCTCCACCGCATTGGCCGAGGTGCAGCAGTAGTCGGTGTGCGCCTTCACCTCGGCGGTCGTATTGACGTACATCACCACCACGGCGGCTGGATGCGCGGCCTTCCAGTCGCGCAGCTGCCCTGCGGTGATCGAGTCCGCCAGCGAGCAGCCGGCGTCGGGATCGGGGATCAGCACCCGCTTGTCCGGACACAGGATCGAGGCCGTCTCGGCCATGAAGTGCACCCCGCAGAAGACGATCGTGTCAGCGTCGGCGGCGGCGGCGTGCTGGGAGAGCCCGAGTGAGTCGCCGACGTAGTCCGCGACGTCCTGGATCTCGGGCAGCTGGTAGTTGTGGGCGAGCACGACCGCCCCGCGCTCGGCGGCGAGCGCCCGCACCTCCGCCTGGAGGGCGGGGATGTTCTCGAGCATCAGCGGCACGCCAGCCGCACCTGCGATCGGAAGGTTCATGCGATCAGCTGGAGGATCAGGGACAGGTCCAGCGCCGGGGCGCTGTGGGTCAGGGCACCTACTGAGACAAAGTCTACGCCGGTGGCGGCAACTGCTCTGAGCGTCTGCAGGGTGACGCCGCCACTGGCCTCGAGTTCGGCGCGTCCGGCCACACGGGCGACGGCGGCGCGCAACTGATCGGGCGTCATGTTGTCCAGCAGGATCCGCGGCGCTCCCGCGGCGAGCGCCTCGTCGATCTCCGCCGGCGTGCGGCACTCGACCTCCAGGGGCAGCTGGGGCGCCGCCGCGCGGGCGCGCCTGACCGCGGCGCCGACACCGCCTGCGATCGTCGCGTGGTTCTCCTTGATCAGGATCGCGTCATAGAGGCCGGCCCGGTGGTTGCGCGCGCCCCCCGCGGCGACCGCAGCCTTCTCCAGCGCCCGCAGGCCGGGCGTTGTCTTGCGCGTATCCAGAATCTCCGGTGGGTGGGGTTCGATGTCCTCGATCGCGCGAACGCAGCGCGCCGCCAGGGTGGCGATTCCGGACAGCCGCTGCAGGAAGTTCAGCGCCGTGCGCTCGCCTGACAGCAACGCCCGTGCCTGCCCCTGAACGGCGAGCACCTCACCGCCCTCTCGCCACACGCCCTCGGACACCAGGAGCTCGAACTCAGCCCGCGGATCGAGCTCGCGAAAGGTCAGCTGGGCCGCCTCCAGGCCGAACACCACCCCGGGGGCCTTCTGGGTGATCACCGCGCGAGCGCGGGCACCGGCGGGCACCGTGGCAGTCGTGGTGATGTCGCCGGCGCCCAGGTCCTCGGCCAGGGCTCGAGCGACGGTCTCGTCCAACGGGCTGGCGGGCATCCAGGCTGGCCAGGATAGCCTGAGCGATTTATTTCCGGCTGCTGTGCAGGATTTGGTAGGTTCCAGGCGACTCGCCCGGGGCTGCGTGGGCGAGTTCGGCCGGTTCCTGATTCATGGTTTGCCCGTAACTCCAAGGAGGTTCGATGGTTTCGCGTGTGATGAGGTTGGCCTGCGCTGCAGCCGGAGCGCTGGCCGTGACCGGCGGCGCAGCCGCGCTGGCGGCGGACCCGCCGCCACCACCGACGGCGACAAACGGCGCTCAGGTTCAGCTGGTGGCCAGTGGTCTGGGCACACCGACCTCGTTCGCCTTCGGCGCCGGCAACATGTTCGAGGGCGACGGCGGCGCGCAAACGTCAGGTCCGCCGACGGGTCCGCCCAACGGCGGCGTATTTCTACTGAAGGGCGGCACCGCGACAAAGCTCCCGGGTTCGCCGAACTTCGTTGGCGGCGTGGCCTGGCACCAGGGCGCGCTGTACGTCAGTGCCGGCACCATCACCGGTCCCACGACCGCCAAGTGGCAAGTGCTGAAGTGGAGCGGCTGGAACGGCTCCACGTTCGCCCACCGGAAGGCGATCTACACCGCGCCGAAGAAGCTCGATGGACTCAACGGCTTGGCGTTCGGCCCTAACGGGCGGCTGTACGTTGGCGTGGACCTCGGGTTGACGAACGGCAACGACCACCGTCCTCCCAAGACTCCCTACGTCTACGACGTCCTCTCGATGAAGCCCAACGGCAAGGACTTCAAGGTCTTCGCCACCGGGATCCGTCAGCCCTGGCAGCTCGCCTTCACCCCGGGCTCACGTTCGCCCCTGGTGTCCGACCTCGGTCAGGACAAGGGCCTGAAGAATCCGCCCGACTTCGTGCTGCGGGTTCGTCAGGGTCAGAACTACGGCTTTCCCCAGTGCACCTGGGTGTCGAAGAGCAAGTGCAAGGGGTTTGCCACGCCGTTCCGGCAGTTCGGGCCTCACATGGACATCATGGGGCTGGCGATCATCAAGAATCGCATCTACATGACGTCGTTCTTGGGAGCGAAGGGCAACGGTCCGGGCGGTGAGGTGTTCTCGATGTCGCTGAAGGGCGGCCCTGTCAAGCCGGTTCTCACCGGCTTCGTCGCCCCGACCGTGGGCCTCGGGACCCACGACGGTTTGCTCTACGTTGGAGAGCTGACCGGCCAGGTGTTCAGCGTCAAGCCATAGCTGAGCCCCAGCCGTCATCCGCACGCTTCTCCGGGCCCGGCTACAGCCGGGCCCGAGGGCGGCGGGTTACCCGGGCTGCTGCACCAGCACCCGGATCGTGGCGAAGCTCGGATCGGCGGCGCCGTGCAACCGCGCGCCGGCGTCGGTCAGCTCCCGCAGGTATGTGATCACCTCCGGGGTGATCCGCTCGCCGGGCAGCAGCGACGGCACCCCCGGTGGGTAGCCCGCGATCGACTCGCAGGAGATCCGGCCGATCGCCGCGTCGACCGCCACGGCCTCGCCGACGCCGAGAAACGCGTCCCGTATCGGCACCACCGTCTGGTGCTCCAGGGCGGCCGGGGGCTGGCGCAGCAGCGGCGCCTCTCCTGGGCGCGAGATACGGCGCACCGTCTCGGCGAAGTCGTGCGCGAAGCGCTCCAGCGGCTCGACCGGTTGCCCCATCCCGAGCACCAGCACGAGCGTCGCGTGCGTGGCCAGCTCGATGTAGATGTCGTAGCTGGCCCGCAGCTCCTCGGCGATCTCATATCCGGTGCAGCCGGTGCCGCGGACATCGATCACGATCCGCAGCGGGTCCCAGCCGGCGATCCCGGGCCGCCCCACCATCGCCTCGCCGACCACCACACAGCCGGGGATCGCGTCGATCTCGACCCGCGCCCGGGCCGACGCGGCCAGCGTCCGGTCCAGCAGCGCCTCGCCGTGGGCGTGGAGCTGGCGCCGCGCGCTGTCCAGCGAGGCCAGCAGCAGCGAGTTCGGGCTGGTGGACCGCACCAGCCGTACGCAGCGCGCCACTTCCTCGGCGTCGATGGCACCGTCACGGGCCACGTGCAGCATCGCCGACTGGGTCAGGCTGCCGACGATCTTGTGCGTGGAGGCCAGCGACGCGTCGGCGCCCTGACGTAGCGGCGACTCCGGCAGAGCGGGATGGAAGCCGAAATGCGAGCCCCACGCGCAGTCGACCACGAGCGCGGCGCCGGCCGCGTGCGCGACCTCGGCACAACCGCGGATGTCGGCCGCCATGCCGTAGTAGGTCGGAGAGACGATGAACGCCGCGGTGACATCAGGCGAGCGCGTCAGCGCCTCCTGCAGCGTCTCCGGCGTCACCCCGTGCGCCATGCCGAGCTCGACGTCGTACTCGGGCGCGACGAAACTCGCCATTCCGCCGCTGAGCACCAGTCCGTCGACCACGCTGGCGTGCGAGTTTCGCTGCACCAGCACGTGCTGGCCGGGCTTGGCCAGCGCCAGGCACAGTGCGTGGTTGCCCTGCGAGGCGCCGTTGGTGAGAAACCAGGTCTGCCCGGCATCGTAGGCAACCGCGGCCAGCTGCTCGGCGCGTTCGTACGGGGTCGGCGACGGCCCGACGTCAATCCCCTCGATGTCCTGGCAGATGTCGAGCGCCAGGGCGCGCTCGCCCATCGCGCTGCGCAAACCCGGGTCCGCGCCGGGACCTCCCTTATGCCCCGGGACGTGGAACCGGACCGAGCCGCGGAAGCCGTAGGAGACGATCGCCTCCAGGTACGGAGCGGTGGGGAGCTCTCGCTGGGTCCGCCGCTCGCTCATCTCGCCGCCTTTCGCCTGATCATTTCGCGGCCTTGAGCAGGTACGCCCGCACGAATCCATCGAGGTCGCCGCCCAGCACTCGGTTGGCGTCGCCCATCTCGTAGTCGGTGCGGTGGTCCTTGACCATCGTGTACGGATGCAGCACGTAGGACCGGATCTGAGAGCCGAAGTTGACGTCCTGCGCCTCACCCTTCTCGCGGGCGATCTCCTCGCGCCGCTTGCGCTCCTCCAGCTCCAGCAGGCGGGAGCGCAACATCGTCATCGCCTCAGCCTTGTTGGAGGATTGCGAGCGCTCGTTCTGACACTGGACCACGATTCCGGTCGGCTTGTGGGTGATCCTGACCGCCGAATCGGTCTTGTTCACGTGCTGACCGCCCGCTCCGCTGGCGCGGTAGGTGTCGATCTGAAGGTCGTCGTCGTCGATCTCCACCTCGGCGGCCTCTTCCACCACCGGCGAGACCTCGACTCCGGCAAAGCTGGTCTGGCGCCGGTTGGCGGAGTCAAACGGGGAGAGCCGCACCAGCCGGTGCACACCTTTCTCGCTGCCGTACAGCCCGTAGGCGTTCTCGCCCCTTACGCGGAAGGTGGCGGACTTGATCCCCGCCTCCTCTCCAGGGGAGAGCTCGAGCAGCTCGACCGCGAAGCCGCGCTTCTCGGCCCAGCGCATCTCCATCCGCAGCACCATCTCGGCCCAATCCTGGGCGTCGGTGCCACCGGCCCCGGCGTTGACCGTCACCAGCGCGTCGCCGGCGTCATAGCGACCTGAGAACAGCCGCTGCTCCTCAAGCTCGTCAAGCCGAGCCTGCACCGCCAGCACCTGCTCCTCGAGCTCGGCAGCGATCTCGGGATCCTCGTCGGCCAGCTCGGCGAGCGGCTCGAGGTCCGCCACGTCGTGCTCGAGCTCGCGGAACACACTGAGCCTGCGGCTCGCCCGGGCGTGCTCGGCGCTGACGCGCGCCGCGCGGTCCTGATCGTCCCAGAAGCCTGGCGCGCCCATCTCGTCTTCGAGCGCACCCGTGCGCTCAGCCAGCCCAGCTGGGTCAAAGATAGTCCGCTAGCAGGGTCAGCTGCTCGCGGATCGCCGCGAGTCGCTGGGGTAGCGGCTCTGAAGGGGCGGTGGCCATCGGGCCTACCCTAGCAACCGCGCATTTGCACAGCTTGGAGTAGCTCAACGGTGGGTAGTAGGGCGCGAGAGAGAACGGCTCATCGAGGGAGGCTCGCCGTGTACAAGCAGGTTCTCGACCCCGTGTCCCATTCGCTGGGACTCACTTCGATCTTCGCCGTGCTGCCGCTGCTGGCGCTGTTCGTGCTGCTGGGCGGGCTGCGCATGAAGGCCCAGTGGGCCTCGCTGCTGGCGCTCGCGGTGGCGATCATCGTCGCCGTGGCCGTGTACGGGATGCCGGTTGGCCAGGCCGCCGACTCGGCCCTGGAGGGCGCGGCGTTCGGGTTCTGGCCGATCATGTGGATCGTCATCAACGCCCTGTGGATCTTCAATCTCACCGATGTGACGGGGCATTTCGCCGTTCTGCGACGAGCCTTCGCGAACGTGTCCGATGATCATCGCGTGCAGGTGGTGGTGATCGGTTTCTGCTTCGGCGCCCTGCTCGAGGCACTGGCCGGCTTCGGCACGCCGGCGGCGATCTGCGGCATCATGCTGGTCGGCCTCGGGCTGTCCCCTCTGCGCGCCGCCGCGGTCTGCCTGATCGCCGATACCGCTCCCGTCGCCTTTGGCGCGATCGCGATTCCCATCACCACGCTCAGCGAGGTGACCGGACTGTCGACCCACCAGCTCAGCCAGATGGTCGGACGCCAGACACCGATCCTGGCCCTGCTGGTGCCGTTCGTGATGGTGTTCGTCATCGACGGCCGCCGTGGTCTGCGGGAGGCGTGGCCGGCCGCGCTGATGGCCGGCCTGATCTTCGGGCTCGTGCAGTTCGCCGTCTCCAATTACGTCAACTACCAGCTGACCGACATCCTCGCCTCGCTCGCCTCGGCCGCCGCTGTGGTGGGACTTACGCGGATCTGGTCTCCCGGCGCGACAGCGGTGGTAGGCGATTCGCGTCCGGCCATGGCCGGCGGTGCCACCGACCAGCCGGGCCTCGAACGTCGGGTGCGCGCCGAGGAGGGTCGTCCCCTCGCCACCCGCGAGGTCGTGGAGGCCTTCGCCCCCTACATCATCATCATCATCGTGCTCGGGATCATCAGTCTCCACACCGTCACCAAGCAGCTCACGAAGCTGACCAACACGTTCAGCTGGCCCGGCCTGCACATCCTCGGCGCGACCGGCAAACCGCCCAAGAGCGAGATGTTCAAGCTTGACTGGCTCACCGCCGCCGGAACAGGGCTCCTGATCGCCGGCCTGCTCACCGTGATCCTGCTGCGGATTCGGCCCGGGGTGGCGATTCGCACCTACCTCGTGACGCTGAACCGAATCAAGTGGGCGCTCGTCACCGTCTGCTCGGTCCTGGCGCTCGCCTACGTGATGAACTTCTCGGGCCAGACGGTCACGTTGGGCACCTGGGCGGCGGGCGCGGGCGGCTTCTTCGCCTTCCTCTCACCGCTGATCGGATGGTTCGGGACCGCGGTGACCGGTTCGGACACATCGACCAACTCGCTGTTCGGCGCCCTCCAGGTCACGGCCGCCAAGCACGCCGGGCTCTCCCCGACGCTGCTGGCCGGCGCCAACAGCTCGGGCGGCGTGCTGGCCAAGATGGTCTCGCCTCAGAACCTGGCGATCGCGGCCGCCGCGGTGGGGCTCGCCGGACGTGAGGGCGACATCTTCCGGCGGGTCGTCGGCTGGAGTGTCCTGCTGGTGCTGTTCCTGGCCGTGATCGTGCTGCTGCAGTCGAGCTCGGTGCTCTCCTGGATGGTGCCCTGACCGGGAAATCGCCTACGGCGGCAATCCTCCCGGGGTAGTCGGTCCCCCCGATTACCCCGGGGCAGTCAATTGCCCAGGAAGCTCAATCAGCCCGGGGATTCGCCACCGGCGAATCCCTCAAGGCAATTGACGCAGTCAATTGCCCTTCGCCACCGGCGAATCCCTCAAGGCAATTGACGCAGTCAATTGCCCACGCAGCTCAATCAGCCCGGGGGGATTCGCCACCGGCGAATCCCTCAAGGCAATTGACGCAGTCAATTGCCCTTGCTCAGGTATTCGTACGCCACGAGGGTGAGGAACTCGGGCAGCTCGCGCGAAAGCGAGACGCTCTCCAGGATCGCCCGGGTCTGCTCGGGATGACCCTGAGCCCAGGTCTCCTCGCCCACCGACTCCCGGATTCTGGCCGTCTCCTCGTCGAGGATCTGGCGGACCAGCTCCGGGGTAACGGTGCGCCCGTCGCTCAGGTGGCAGGCGTGGTGTACCCACTGCCAGATCTGCGAACGGGAGATCTCGGCGGTGGCGGCATCCTCCATCATCGAGTTGATCGCCGCCGCCGCCCGGCCCCCGAGCCAGAACGAGATGTACTGAAAGCCGACGTTGACGTCGGTCCGCAGCCCCGCTTCGGTGATCTCGCCGGGCGTGGAGGCCAGGTCGAGCAGCTGCGACGCCTCCACGTGGACGTCGTCGCGCTGGCGCTCGATCTGGTTGGCAGCGCCGTTCAGCCCCTGCTCAAACACCTCGCGCGCCACCGGAACCAGGTCGGGGTGGGCGACCCAGGTGCCGTCGTAGCCCTGGTCGACCTCACGCTGCTTGTCGGCCCGAACCGACTCGAGTGCCTTCTCGTTGGCCTCCTCGTCGCGACGGGAGGGGATCAGCGCCGCCATCCCGCCCATCGCATGAGCGCCGCGGCGATGACAGGTCGCCGCCAGCAGCTCGGTGTAGGCGTGCATGAACGGAACCGTCATCGTCACGTCGCTGCGATCCGGCAGCACCATCTCCGGACGATCGGCGAAGCATTTGATGGCCGAGAAGATGTAGTCCCAGCGTCCCGCGTTCAGACCCGCCGAGTGCTCGCGGAGCTCGTAGAGGATCTCGTCCATCTCAAACGCGGCCGGCAGAGTCTCGATCAGCACCGTCGCCTTGATCGTGCCGCGGTCGAGACCGACCGCGTCCTGGGCGAAGCAGAAGACGTCGTTCCACAGCCGCGCCTCGAGGTGGGACTCGAGCTTGGGCAGGTACATGTAGGGGCCAGAGCCGCGCGCCAGCAGTAGCGGCGCGCAGTGATAGAAGAACAAGCCGAAGTCAAACAGCGCTCCCGCGATGGGCTCGCCGCCGACCAGCAGGTGTCGCTCGGGCAGGTGCCAGCCGCGGGGCCGGATCAGCAGCGTGGCGGGATCCTCCACGAGCTCGTAATGGCGGCCGTCGGAGCCGTCGTAGGTGATCGTCCGCTCGATCGCATCCCGTAGGTTGATGTGGCCCTCCACCATGTTGCGCCAGGTCGGCGAGTTGGCGTCCTCGAAGTCGGCCATGAAGCCGTCGGCGCCAGAATTGAGGGCGTTTATCACCATCTTGCGCTCGGTCGGGCCGGTGATCTCGACCCACCGCTGCTGCATGTCGTCCGGGACCGGGGCGACCTTCCAGTCGCCCTCGCGAACCGACTCGGTGTCGGGCAGGAAGTCCAGTGATTCGCCCTGCCGCAGGCGAGCGCGACGCTGCTCTCGAGCGCTCAGCAGCTCCAGTCGCTGATCGCCGAACTCGCGCTGCAACGCGGCCACGAACTCGAGCGCGTCGGGCGTGAGCACGGAGTCAAACCGCCGGTCGTCCGCCGCGCGCATCTCGATTCTCTGACTCGTCGCCACTGGTCGGTGATCCTTCCCGTCAGGCCGGGCGCCAAACCGGGCTCGCTGATATCGTGCGCCCATGGCATCGATTCAAGACGAGGCGGTTCGCGGACTGCTTGAACCGGCGAATCACGCGATCGTGTCGACCCTCAATGAGGACGGCTCGATTCACAGCGCGGTGGCGTGGATCAGCCTGGAGGACGGCGATGTCGCCGTCAACAGCGCCGCCGGGCGCAA
Source organism: uncultured Solirubrobacterales bacterium (assembly GCA_963792735.1). Lineage (GTDB taxonomy): Bacteria > Actinomycetota > Thermoleophilia > Solirubrobacterales > Solirubrobacteraceae > Palsa-465. Next base: position 295,871 of record CAWBXK010000006.1, read on the forward strand.
GTGGCCGGCCAACCTCGATCGCGACCCGCGCGTGACGGTGCTCGTCTACGACCAGAGCAACCCCTACGAGTACGTCGAGATCCGGGGCACCGCGAAGGGCAGTCGGGACGACGCCGACGATCACATCGACCGCCTGGCCAAGAAGTACATCGACCAGGACGAGTATCCGTTCCGCCAGCCGGGCGAGGAGCGGATGAAGTACACGATCACGCCCGAGCACGTCCGCTACCAGAAGCAGGGCTGACCCGGCCCGCACGGGCCGATTGTAGTTCTCAGCCGGGAATGGCGGCGCCTAGGCGCCGTGGCACTTCTTGAACTTCTTGCCCGAGCCGCACCAGCACGGGTCGTTGCGGCCGATCTGCTCGGTTTCGTCGACGCGCCGCTGCTCGACCACCGGCATCGGAGCCTCGGTGTCGGCGTATCCGTCGCCCATGTCCACGGCACCGCCACTGGCCGCAGCGGCCATCGCCAGCGCGCTGGGCTGCGACGCCGCACCGCCGGAGTAGCTCACGCGCCCGCCGCCGGTGGCCGAGCTGCGCGCCGGACTCGGCCGGCTCGTCGGGGCCGGTGGGCCGCCGCCGTTGGCGTCCTCGAGGGTCACCTCGACGTGGAAGATCAGCTTGGCGAAGTCATCCCACACGCTGTTCATCAGATCGCGGAAGAGCGTGAAGGCCTCGTTCTTGTAGGCGACCAGCGGCTCGATCTGGGCGAACCCGCGCAGGTGGATGCCCTCACGCAGGTAATCCATGTCGTACAGGTGCTCCTGCCAGCGCTGGTCGATGATCTCCAGCAGCAGCAGCCGCTCGAGGACCCGCATCAGCTCCTCGCCGAGCTCACGCTCGCGCCGGTCGTACTGGGCCAGCGCCTCCTCCTGCAGCCGCAGGATCAGATCCTCGCGGTCGAGCCGCGACGGATCGAGCCCCACCAGCTCATCGCTCGGAGTGAAGATCTCCTCGATCCGGCGCATCAGACCTTCGACGTCCCAGTCCTCGACGAAGTCCCCGGTGGTGTACTCGGTGACCAGCCGGTCGATCAGGTTGACGATCTCCTCCCGGGCGGCCGCCGACATGTCACGACCTTCGAGCACCTCATCGCGGTAGGTGTAGATCACCTCGCGCTGCTGGTTGAGCACATCGTCGTACTCGAGCGTGTGCTTGCGCATCAGGAAGTGCTGCTCCTCGACCTTCTTCTGCGCCTTCTCTATCTGCTTGGACAGCATCCCGGCCTCGATCGGCTCCTCGTTGCCCTCGTCGTCGAGACTTCCGAGGCGGTCGAGAATCTTGTAGATCCGCTCCCCGGCGAACAGCCGCACGAGATCGTCCTGGGCGGAGAGGAAGAAGCGCGACTCGCCGGGATCGCCCTGACGGCCGGAGCGGCCGCGCAGCTGGTTGTCGATCCGGCGCGACTCGTGGCGCTCGGTGCCGATGATGAACAGGCCGCCGGCGTCCAGCACCTCTTCGCGTGAAACCTCGATCCGGCGCTCGATCTCGGCGAACACCCGCGCGTAATGCTCGTCGTAGTCAGGCGTCCCCGGCTGCAGGCCGAGCTTGATCAGCTCCAGATTGGTCAGGTGCTCGGCGTTGCCGCCGAGCTTGATGTCAACGCCGCGGCCCGCCATGTTGGTGGCGATCGTGACCGCTCCGGACGCCCCCGCCTCGGCGATGATCTCGCCCTCGCGCTCGGCGAACTCAGGCTTGGCGTTGAGCACGGTGTGGTTGATCCCCTTCTTGGTCAGCTCCGCTGAGAGCAGCTCGGAGACCTCGACCGAGATCGTGCCCACCAGCACCGGCTGCCCGGCCTCGTGGCGCATCTCGATCTCCTTGGCCACCGCCGCCCACTTGCCTTCCTTGGTCTTGTAGACCTGATCGTTGCGGTCGGCGCGCACCATCGGGCGGTTGGTCGGAATCTGGACGACCGGAAGCTTGTAGATCTTCATGAACTCGGTCGCCTCGGTCAGCGCCGTGCCGGTCATGCCCGCGAGCTTGTCGTACATGCGGAAGTAGTTCTGCAGGGTGATCGTGGCGAGCGTCTGGTTCTCCTCCTGGACCCGCACACCCTCCTTGGCCTCCACCGCCTGGTGCAGGCCCTCCGACCAGCGCCGGCCCTCGAGGATCCGGCCGGTGAACTCGTCGATGATCCTGACTTCGCCGTCGATCACCGCGTAGTCGACGTCGCGCTTGTACAGCGATTCGGCCTTCAGCGCCTGGTGCAGGTGATTGACGAGATGGCCGTTCTCGGCCCGGTAGAGGTGATCGATGCCCAGAAAGCGCTCGGCCTTGGCCACACCGCGCTCGGTGACCGAGACGGTCTTGTGCTTCTCGTCGAACTCGTAGTCGAAGTCCGCGACGAACTCCTTCTTGGAGCGGGGATCCATGCCGTCGGGCGTCTTGCCGGGTGAGAGCTTGGGGGCCAGGCGGGCGAACTTGGCGTACAGGTCGGCCGCCTGCTCGGGCGCGCCGGAGATGATCAGCGGTGTCCGCGCCTCGTCGATCAGGATGTTGTCGACCTCGTCCACGATCGCGTAGGTGTGGTACGGAGACTGGCCCTCCTCGGGCTTGGGCCGTCCCCCGTGCTGGACCTTCTCCTCCAGCGTCTTGGCCATGTTGTCGCGCAGATAGTCGAAGCCGAACTCCGAATTGGTGCCGTAGGTGACGTCCGCGGCGTAGGCGTCGCGCTTCTCCTCGTAGGGCTGCATGTTCTGCAGCACTCCGACGGTCACCCCGAGCATGTCGTAGATCGGCTTCATCCACATCGCGTCACGCCGGGCCAGGTAGTCGTTGACGGTCACCACGTGCACGCCCCGACCGCCCAGCGAGTTGAGCACCACCGCGAGCGTCGCCGTCAGCGTCTTGCCCTCGCCGGTCTTCATCTCGGCGATGCAGCCGTCGTGGAGCACCATTCCGCCGATCATCTGCACGTCGAAGTGGCGCATTCCCATCGAGCGCTTGCCCGCCTCGCGGACCAGCGCAAAGCACTCGTAGAGCAGATCGTCGAGCGGTTCACCACCCCGCGCTCGCTCGCGCAGCGCGTCGGTCGCCTCGCGCAGCTCGGCGTCGGTGTTGTGCTCGAGCTCCTCCTCGTAGCCGTTGATACGTGAGACCCGCTGCTCGTAGGATTTGAACTTCTTGGCCTCGCCCATGCGAAGCGCTCGGTCCAGAAAAGACATGGGGATTAGGGTAGCGCGAGCGGTTGGGCCGGGCCGGCTGTCCGCGCTGTCGGCCGGACGGCCGGCCGGGTCCCTCGAGGCGTTACGCCGCCGGCGTGATGTCCCCCGGCACCGCCGCGGCGGCCGCGGCGCGAGCCTCGCGACGGCGGCGGCGCTTGTCGCGGTGGCGCTTGACCTGAACCGCCAGCTCGTCGGCACAGAGGTTGATCGAGTGCACCATGTCGCCCGACGCGTCCCGGGCGCGCAGCGTGACGCCTTTGAGGTGAAGGGTCGCCTCCGCGACCTGTGATTGCGCAATCGCCGGATTGCGCTCCTCAAACAGCTCGAGCTCGAGCTCCGCCAGCTCCGAAACCTGCCGCGACACCTTGCCGAAGCGCTTCTCGACGTGTGCCCTGATGTCCGCAGAAACGGGCAAGTTGCGGCCTTTGACCTCGATCCGCATCGACCGACCTCCTAGTGGAAGCGTTGATCTCGTCAACTTTCGAGACTAATCCTGATCGGGCCGTTTGTACAGCCGTCAAAATGTCCAGCTTGGCCCCCAGCGTTTCGCCAACCATCACATGGACTCCCGAGCCGACAGTGCTGGTCGGCGTCGCCGTGCTGGGGCTCCTCTACGTGATGGGCTGGCGCCGCGGGCGGGCCACGGGCTCGCCGCACCGCCCGGGCTTCGGTCGCCTGGCGCTGTTTTTGACCGGCCTGCTGCTTGTCCTCGCCGCGCTGGTCTCGCCGCTCGACGCGCTCGGCGATCAGCTGCTGCTGATGCACATGGCGCAGCACATCGTGCTGCTTGACCTCGTCCCGATCTGCCTGATTCTGGGGCTCAACAAGGTGCTGTTGCGGCCCGTGACGCGGCGGCTGAACGCCCTCGAGCGGCGCGCGGGCTACCTGGCGCATCCCGCCTTCGCGGTGCTCGCCTACGCCGGGTTCATGTGGGCCTGGCACATCCCCGCGATGTACGACGCGGCGCTGAGCAACGCGGGCGTGCATGCCTTCGAGCACGTGTGCTTCGCGGCCGCGGGCACCCTGTACTGGTGGCACCTGCTGTCCCCGATCCGCAACCGGATGCGCCTTGACGGCCTCGGCCCGGTCGCGTACATGGTGGTGACCAAGCTGCTGGTCGGGCTGCTCGGGATCGCGCTGGCCTTCGCGCCCGCCTCGTTCTATCCGTTCTATCAGCACCATCCCCACTACTGGGGCCTGTCGCCATCCGAGGATCAGTCGCTGGCCGGCCTGGCGATGGCGCTCGAGCAGTCGATCGTGATGGGGATCGCGCTGGTGTGGCTGTTCGTGCAGATGCTCAACGAATCCGAGCGCGACGCGCAGCGCTCCGAGCGGTTCGAGGTTGGGCAGAACGCCGAAGGCATCTTGCCTTGAGGGAGATCGGGACTTCTCTCGAGTGAGCCGGCCCGTTCGGGGCCCAGGGCCCCTGTTCGAAGTCCAAAATCGGATCCGCCGTCCGCGATCGTGGCAATCGAACACGACATACATGCTCTGGACGCATAATCGCCGCGGGCGATTTGGAAGTGGGCGATCGAGCAGGTGTTTCGTGACCGTTTCGGCACACCGCGCCTCAGTCCAGCCACATCCTCGCCGCTCCCGACCTACCGCCTCGACCCGCCGCTTGGACGTCCGGGTCCCGTCGCGTCCCGCCCCTCGGGCGCACGTCGTGCCTAGTGTCCGTTGGCGCGGGACACCACCAGCAGCGCCGCTCCGATCCCCCCGCTGAGATCGCCCAGCCCCGCCACCCGCACCGCGGGAGGGCGCGAGTCGTTGAACAGGTGGGGATGCATCTCGGTCGAGATCCGCTCCGCCATCGGCTGACCGAAGCGAACCCCGAGGCCGCCGCCGATCACCACCGCCTCGACATCGAGCAGGTTCACCGCCGAGGCGATCCCGGCCCCCAGGGCCTTCACCGCCCGCTCGATCAACTCCTCCGCCAGCGGGTCGTGCTGCTCGAGCGCGTGGGCCCACACGGAGCTGGTCAGCCGGGTGCGGCCGCGGTGCTTCATCAGCGTGAACAGGTCGGTCTTGGCCCCCTTTTCGAGCTCGCGGCGCGCGCGGGCCTCCATCGCCGCCCGGCCGGCGTAGGCCTCCATGCAACCGCGCCGCCCGCACGGGCAGTGGGCGCCGCCACGGCGCACCACCATGTGGCCGATCTCGCCGGCGCCGCCGCGCCCCAGCCACGGCTTGCCGTCGAGGATCAAGCCGCCGCCGACGCCGGTGCCCCAGAACACGCCGAGCAGCGAGTGATACGGCTTGCCGGCGCCGAGCAGGAACTCGGCGTCGGTGGCCACCTGCACGTCGTTGCCGAGGTAGACCTTGGTCCCGAGCTTGTCGGCCAGCGTCTTGGCGAGCTCGAACGAGCCGATCCAGCCCGGAAGGTTGCGGGCGTTGGCGACGGTGCCGCTCGCCTCATCCACATCGCCGGGGGAGCCGACGCCGACGCCGGCCAGAGACTCGGACTTCACCCCCGCTGCCGTGGCCGCTCCGATCATGGCCTCCGCCATCTGCGCCGCCACATCGGCCGGACCGCCCTCTGTCGGCGTCGGCTGACGGGCCTGACCCCGAACCTGATTGTCGGAGTCGACCACGATCGCCTCGATCTTGGTCCCTCCGAGATCGATCCCGCCGCGCAGCTCGCCGTTGGCGCTTGAGCCTTCCATGGTCACGGCGGAGGCTACTCTAGGCCCAGGACTGCCGGTAGTCCTGCTGCTCGGCCGTGGCCTCGTCGATTTCCACGCCCAGCGCGGCGAGCTTCAGCCGCCCCACCTCGCGATCGATCGCCGCCGTCACGGGATGGACGCCGGGCCCGCGCTCCCCGCGGCGCACCACCAGCTCCTCGACGCTGAGCGCCTGCAGGGCGAACGACACGTCCATGACCGCGGCGGGATGGCCCTCGGCGGCGGCGAGGTTGACCACGCGCCCGTGGGCGAGCAGGTTCAGCCGCCGGCCGTCGGCGAGTCGGTACTCCTGCACCAGCGGGCGGACCTCCCGCGTTCCCTCGACGGCCACCGCCGCAAGCTCGTCGAGGTCGAGCTCGACGTCGAAGTGGCCGGCGTTGGCGAGCAGGGCGCCGTCCTTCATCCGCTCGAAGTGCACCCCCCGCAGCACTCGGCGCGAACCGGTCACGGTCACGAACACGTCGCCGCGCTCGGCCGCCTGCAGCGCGGGCATGACCTCGTAGCCGGCCATCCGGGCCTCCAGCGCCCGGAGGGGATCGATCTCGCAGACGATCACGGCGGCGCCGGCGCCCCGGGCCCGCTCGGCGATGCCCTGCCCAGCCCAGCCGTAGCCGACAATGACAACGGTGTTGCCGGCCAGCAGCACGTTGCTGGCCCGCACGATCCCGTCCAGCGCCGACTGGCCGGTCCCGTGGCGGTCGTTCAGCGCGCGCTCGGTCCGAGCCTCGTTGACCGCCAGCACGGGGCAGCGCAGCTTGCCCTCCTCCTCCAGACGGCGCAGGCGCACCAGGCCGGTGGTGGTCTCCTCGGTGCCGCCGATCAGCCGCTGCAGCGGCTGCCCGCCGCGCGCGTGGGCGGTGACCAGCAGGTCGGCTCCGTCGTCGATGGTTATCTGCGGACCGGCCTCGAGCAACGCCAGGAGGTGTTGCACGTAGGTGTCGGCATCCTCGCCGCGCAACGCCCGCACCTCGATCCCGTCGCCGAGCACCAGCGCCGCCGCCACATCGTCCTGGGTGGAGAGCGGATTGGCCGAGCACAGCGCGACCGTCCCGCCTCCCGCCTGCAGCGTGCGCACGAGGTTGGCCGTCTCGGCGGTGACGTGCAGGCAGACGGCGATCCGGATCCCGTCCAGCGGCCGATGCGTCGCGAACCGCCGCCTGATCTGAGCCAGCACCGGCATCTGGCCGGACGCCCAGGCGATCCGGGCCTCCCCTTCCGGGGCCAGCGCGAGGTCGGCTACGTCATGCGGTGCAACCGGCGCTCGCGCCATCCCGGGGGGTTAGTAGCGGTAATGATCAGACTTGTACGGGCCCTCCGCCGGGATGCCCAGGTATGCGGCCTGATCGGGCGTAAGCTCGGTCAACCTGACTCCGAGCGCGCCCAGGTGAAGCCGGGCGACCTTCTCGTCGAGCTGCTTGGACAGGGTGTAGACGCGCTTGTCATAGCTGTCGACATTGCCGTAGAGCTCGATCTGCGCCATCACCTGGTTGGTGAAGGAGTTGGACATCACGAAGCTCGGATGACCGGTCGCGTTGCCAAGGTTCAGCAGCCGGCCCTCCGACAGCACGATGATCGTGCGGCCGCCGGGAAACACCCACTCGTCGACCTGGGGCTTGATGTTGATCCGCTGGATGCCCTCGGTCTTGGCCAGGCCGGCCATGTCAATCTCGTTGTCGAAGTGGCCGATGTTGCCGACGATCGCCTGATGTTTCATCCGGCCCATGTGGTCGGCGGTGATCACGTCCTTGTTGCCGGTGGCGGTGATGAAGATGTCGGCCGTGCCGATCACGTCCTCCAGCCGCGCGACCTGATAGCCGTCCATCGCCGCCTGCAGCGCGCAGATCGGGTCGATCTCGGTCACGATCACCCGCGCGCCCTGACCGCGCAGGGATTCCGCGCAGCCCTTGCCCACGTCGCCGTAGCCGCACACAACCGCGACCTTGCCGCCGATCAGGACGTCGGTCGCCCGGTTGATCCCGTCGATCAGCGAATGCCGGCACCCGTACTTGTTGTCGAACTTCGACTTGGTCACCGAGTCGTTGACGTTGATCGCCGGGAACAGCAGCTTGCCTTCGGTGGCGAACTGATACAGGCGATGCACACCGGTGGTGGTCTCCTCGGTCACGCCCTGGATACTTGCTGCCATCCGGGTGAACCGCTGCGAGTTGTCCTCCAACGAGCGAGCCAGGGTCCGCAGGATGATCTCGAACTCCTCCGACTCCGCCGTCGAGGGATCCGGCACCGCGCCCGCGGCCTCGTACTCGGCCCCCTTGTGGACCAGCAGCGTGGCGTCGCCGCCGTCGTCGAGGATCATGTTGGGACCGTCCTCGCCGGGCCACGTCAGCGCCTGCTCGGTGCACCACCAGTACTCCTCGAGCGTCTCGCCCTTCCACGCGAACACCGGAATCCCCTGCGGGTCCTCGGGCGTCCCCTCCGGGCCGACCACAACCGCGGCCGCCGCGTGGTCCTGGGTGGAGAAGATGTTGCAGCTGGCCCAGCGCACGTCGGCGCCGAGCGCGGTGAGGGTTTCGATCAGGACCGCGGTCTGGATCGTCATGTGCAGCGATCCGGTGATCCGGGCGCCCTTCAGGGGTTGGCTGTCGGCGAACTCGCGACGGGTCGCCATCAGCCCGGGCATCTCGTGCTCGGCCAGCTGGATCTCCTTGCGACCGAACGCCGCGAGCCCCAGGTCGGCGACCTTGAAGTCCGTCTTGGCGGCAGTGGTGCTCATTTTCTCTCCATGGTTTGAGTGAATCGTTTGTCGGGCCGCGCTCGCTCCGGCGAGGCCGTACGTCAGGCGACGGCCGCGAGCAACTTCTCGTGCTTGTCCTGCTCGAAGCGCAGCCAGTCCTCGGCGTCGACGTGCTCGGGACGGCTGGCCTGCGTTCGCAGCCACGCCTGGACCGCCTCACGTAGCTCGGCGTCGCTGGCCATCCGCGCCGCGAAGGCGACGTCCGACAGCGAGATGTCGAAACGATCGAGCAGCTCCTTGAGGGTCCGCAAGCGCTGCAGCTCGGGGGCGCCGTAGAGGCGATAGCCCGAGGCCGAGCGCGAAGGTGTCACCAGCCCCGCTGATTCGACGTAGCGCAGCATCCGTGCCGACCAGCCGGTGGTCCCGGCGGCCTCGTTGATCGTCAGTGCTTCCATCGTTCTAAACCCTACCACGACCGTGTCAAGGTTTGTGCACGATGTTATTTGTCTGACCCGGCTGAGCCGATACACCGAGTCGGCGCGTGCGCCGCCTGTCGTGTGCCTGCTGCGGGCTCAGGCGTCGGCGCCGGCCAGCGCCGTCTTGAGCCGGTCGATCGGGGCGACCTCGGCCGGATCGACGCCCCGCAGGGCCGCCAGGTAGAGCGAGACGAGGTCACCGAACAGCACCGTGGAGACCGTGCGCTCGATCCGGCTCGCCCCGACGCTGGCCACGATCTCGGTCACCTCGGCGGTCTCGGCGACCAGCTCACGCGTGAGCTTCATCCGCTCGCGAACGCGAGGATGCAGGTCACAGTCGTCCAGGAACACCGCGCTGAAACGCCCCAGCTCTTGCGCTCCCTGCCATCCGACGATCTCGTTGTGATTGAGCTCGGGAAGCGCGGAGGCGAAGCACGGGGACTTGGCGTTCTCGTTCATCTGCGTCTTCCAGCGGTACGCGATCGGCACGGTCAGCCCGGCGCCCGCGATCTGGGGAATGGTGCCGTGCAGCGCGCGGGCCAGCGCCTTCGCCGGTGAGTCCTCGGGCGCGTCGGGACCCCACTGCGAGATCAGTTGCTCGATGTGCGCGGCAGCGACGTCGATCTCGGAGTGAAGCCGCTCACTCACGCCGGCCAGCGCGGCCACCTCGAGCGCGACCACGAACAGATAGCCGACGGCGGCCCGCGGCTGGAATCCGCCTGGCAGCGGGATCACCGGCACTCCGTCGGCGCGGGCGCCGCCGGCGAGCTGGCCGCCGGTCGTGCACACGATCCGCCGCGCTCCCAGCGCGCCGGCGGCCTCGTAGCAGGCCAGCGTCTCCTCCGTGTCGCCCGAGTAGCTGGCGCACAGCACCGTCGCATCCGGGGTGGTCCAGGGCGCCAGCGCGTAGTCACTGGCAATCACGATCGGTCGCGACGCTCGGTCGCCGAGCGCCGAGCGCGCCAGGGCACCGCCGATCGCCGACCCCCCCATTCCGGCGATGACCAGGCCGCCCGCCGAGTCGCGCGGGGCCAGATTGGCCGATTCGACCCGCCACAGCGCGTCGCGGAGGTGATCGGGGAGGCCGAGCACGTCGTCCAGCTGGCCGGAGGGATCGGTCGCCGCCAGCGCGGCGCGGGTGAGGCTCTGGCTCAAAACGCGATCGCTCCATCGGGCAACTGCACCCCGGGGAAGATACGCATGCCGGCGGCGAGGACGTTGTTCGCTCCCACCGACACGTCCTGGCCCAGCACCACCCCACCCTCGACGCGGCAGTGCCCCCCGATCGCGACTCCCGGACCCACGATCGCCGAGCTGATCCGGGTCCCCGCCCCCACGCGGCACCCGTCCAGCAGCACCGAGCTCTCGATGCGCGCGCCGGATCCGATCGTCACCCCGCGTCCCAGCACGGTCCGGCCGCCGAGGATTGCGTCCGCGGCGAGGGCGCATCCCGCCCCCACCACCGCCGGTGCGTGCACGATCCCGGCGACCTCGCCGCGCTCGCCCTCGTACAGGGTCCCGCCGGCGTCGTGCAGCCGGCGGCCGACCTCGGTCCTGACGTCGCGCTCGAGGATGTCGAAGCTGGCCCGGAGGTAACGCTGGGGCGTCCCGATGTCCAGCCAGTAGCCGCTTGCCTGGTATCCGTACAGGCCATGCCGCACGAGCGCGGGAAACACGTCGCGCTCGATCGACAGTCGCGTCCCGGCCGGTGCCAGCCCGTCGAGCACCTCGCGCTCGATGATGTAGGCGCCGGCGTTGACCAGGTTCGGTCCGGTCTCCTCGAAGCTCGGCTTCTCGACGAACTCCGACACCGACAGGTCGGCATGCCGCCGCACCAGACCGTATGGCGACGGGTCGTCCACTTCGATCAGCGCCAGCGTCACCCGCGCGCCGGTCTGTCCGTGCTGGCGCAGCTGCGCGGTCAGATCGATGTCGGTCAGCAGATCCCCGTTGAGCATGAAGAAGCGCTCCTGCAGCCATTCCTCGGCGAACTTCAGTGCTCCGCCGGTGCCGAGCGGCTCGGGCTCCTCCACGTAGCGCAGGCGAACGCCCAGCGCGGAGCCGTCGCCCAGTACCGACCGGACCGCTTCGGCCATGAACCCGCACGACAGGATCGCGTCGTCCACGCCGTGGCTCCGGAGCCATTCGAGCATGTAGGAGATGAAGGGGCGGCCGACCAGGGGTACCACCGGCTTGGGCATGGTCGAGGTCAGCGGCCGCAGCCGCGTTCCCTCCCCGCCCGCCAGGATCAGCGCCTGCATCCGAGCGCGGGATCCGCTGAGCGCGTCAGCGTCCGATCCCCTCGTAGACGAAGCCGGCGGCCCGGACGGCCTCCGTGTCAGCGAAGTTGCGGCCGTCGACCACCAGGCGGCCGGCCATCCGCTCACGCGCCTCGCGCCAGTCCAGCTCGGCGAACTCAGGCCACTCGGTGACCAGGATGCAGGCGTCGGCGCCGTCGAGCGCCTCCAGCGAGGAGGACGCGAACTCCACCCCCGGCATCAGCTTGCGGGCCTCGGTCTCGGCGATCGGGTCGTAGGCGCGCACCTTGGCCCCGTCGGCCTGCAGGCGGGCTGAGAGCACCAGCGAGGAGGCCTCTCGCATGTCGTCGGTGTTGGCCTTGAACGCCAGTCCGAGGAGGGTGATCGTCTTGCCCACCAGCGAGCCGAGGTGCTTCTGGAGCTTGCCGATCACACGACGTTTCTGCAGCTCGTTGACCTCGATCACCGCGGTCAGCAGCTGGAAGTGATAGCCCGAATTGCCCGCCAGCTGCTTCAGCGCCGAGACGTCCTTGGGAAAGCAGGAGCCGCCGAAGCCGATTCCCGGCCGCAGGAAGTGCCCGCCGATCCGGTGGTCGAGGCCCATCCCGCGGGCCACCTCGAGCACGTCCGCCCCGGTCTCCTCGCACACGTTGGCGATCTCGTTGATGAATGAGATCTTCGTCGCCAGGAAGGCGTTGGCCGCCAGCTTGACCATCTCCGCGCTCGCGATGTCGGTGCGCACCAGGGGCGCCTGGAGCGGCGCGTACAGCTCCGCCACCGCGTCGCCCGCCCAGCTCCCGTCGTCGCCGATCACCACCCGGTCGGGGGCCAGGAAGTCCTCCAGCGCCGATCCCTCCTTGAGGAACTCCGGACACGAGACGTAGGCGAATGAGCCCTTGCCGTGCTCGGCGAGCACGCGCTTGATCGCCACGCCGGTTCCGACCGGTACGGTCGACTTCATCACCAGCGCGTGGCGCTCGGAGGCCGGCATCGCGGCGACCACGGCGTGTACCGCCGACAGGTCGGCGTCGCCCGAGTAGGTTGGCGGCGTGCCCACGGCGACGAACAGCAGCCGCGCGTGCTGCAGGGCCGAGGAGAGCTCGGTCGAGAAGTGCAGGCGCTCGCGATTGCGGGCCACCGACTCCGCCAGGCCGGGCTCGTAGATCGGTATCTCGCCCCGCTGGAGCTGGGCGATCTTGTCGGCATCGACGTCCACGCACCAGGCCTCGACGCCAAGCTCGGCGAATCCGGCCGCGGTGACGAGGCCGACGTATCCGGTGCCGATGACCGCGATCGGTTCTCGTTCTGACCCCATCGAGCGCAGGAGCGTAGCGGGGAAACCCCTTCGGGGTTTCCTTCAGAGAATCCTGCGGATTCTCCTGGAATAGCCTTCTGACGAAGTTCCGGCCGCGACCCTAGCCGGCGCGGGTCAGGGACGCCGCCATCGCCACCAGCTGCCGGTTGGGGATGTCGGTGGTGAGCGTGTTGGAGACCCAGTACACCCCCTGCGGCGTGCGCCAGGCGACCGTGGTCAGCTTGCCGCCGTTGGCGAACAGCATCAGCTTCTTGCCGGCGACCGTGCGGGTCTGCGTCGGGTTGGCGAGCATCGGTGGGTTCTGCCACGTCGTGCCCTGCACGCCGTAGTACTCACCGAGTGCCGCGTTGACGACCAGTGTCATCCGGTAGGCGGGGTGGCCGACGCCATGCTGGTCTTTGATCGAATACGCCCGCGGGTAGGAGTTCGGGCTCGCTATCTCCAGCGGGCAGTTGCCGGTCAGGCTCGAGCAGTACTGCGAGCCGGACACGATCAGCCGGGGGTAGTAGACCGGCATGCCCGACCGGCGGACCGCGGCGGCCTGGCTCTTGCCGTCGCTGGTGCCGTCGGTCAGCCCGGCCGCCTGGAGTTTGGCCGAGCCCTTCCCGGCGACGGCTTTTCGCTTGACGACCGCGGCTGCCGCGGCGCTCGTCGGTCGCATGAAGGCACGGAACACGGCCTGCTCGGCTGAGGGCGTCGCGGTCACGTAACACGGCGTCTGGACCGTCGTGCCGGGGGCGCCCGCGACCACGGTGCCACAAGGCAGCAACTGTGCGGGGAACTTGATCTGCTTGATCGTGTGGCCGGCCGAGAACGCCACCAGCTGAAAGAGGTTGTCCAGTCCGTCGACGGTGCGCAGATTGCTGTCGGTCTGAGTGTGCGCGCCGAAGATTCGCAGCAGCGTGTCCCGGTTGGCGATCAGGTTGCCCACGCCGTACTGGTCCTTGGCCCAGCGGATGAAGTCCTGCTGGCGAGCGTTGCGGACGAGATCGGAGTCGGTATGGCGGAAGCGCACGAATTGCAGCGCGCGGAACCCGCACAGCCGCTGGTATCCGGGTTGGATGTTGATGCTCGAGTAGCCCGTCACTGCGGTGTTGTTGTAATAGCGGTGATCGACGTCGCTGTAGACGCAGTGGATCGCATTGACCAGTGCGATGAAGCCGCTGAAGTTGACGTCGATGATGTGGTTGACGTGCAGGCCCGGAAACACCTGCTGCTGCATCGTCTTGACCAGCAGGTTGGTACCGCCGGCGGAGTAGGCGGCATTGAGTTTGGTCGCGCCGATGCCGGGGATCCGGACCTGCAGGTCACGCGGGACCGACATCACGTTGATCGTGGAGGAGTTCGGATCCATCCGCACCAGCAGCATGGTGTCGGTGTTGGCGGTGGACGTCGATGTCCCGGCACGGTGGTCGGAGCCGATGACCAGCAGGGTCTGGGGTTGTCCGGGATTGGCGATCTTGATCGCGGCGTGCGGGATCGCCGTGCCCACCGAGAGATCGGCCGCGAGCTGCTTGAACTGCAGCAACCCGGCCACCGCCGTGGTGGCCGCGGTGGCGCCGATCACGACGACGGCGCCGAAGAAGAAGCGCCACAGCGCGCCGCCCCGCGTGCGGGGGATCAGCCTCATCCCATCCCTCCCTCGATGGCTTCCAGCCGCCCCTCGGCGAGGCCGGGACGTTGCAGCCAGCCCGGCAGGCGGACCACGAAGTCGGCCAGCGCCCGCCGGTAGCGGGCCAGCGACGACAGCGACACCCACTCTTCGGGGCCGTGGTGGCCGGCGCCGGTGGGCCCGAATTCGACCGCGGGGATTCCGGCCTCCAGGAACGACGCCGCGTCAGACGCCCCGTCGCGCCCGACGCTGAGGACCTCGCCGGCCGGGCCCGAATGGGACACGGCATCGCGCAGGGCACGCACGAACGGGCTCTCGGCCGAGACGGTGACGGGAGGATGGATGAACGTGCGCTTGACGTCGATTCCGGGAATCGCGCGGACCTGAGCCAGGATCTCCCCGGGGTCCTGACCCGGCAGGTAGCGGACGTCGACCGCCATCTCACAGCGATCCGGGACTTTATTGAGGGCATCGCCGCCCTCGATCCGCCCGAGGTTGATCGAAGGCCGGTCGAACATCTCCGAGGACTCGCGGCTGAACGGTAACGTCTCGATCGCCCGGAACACGTCGATCGCCTTGAGCACCGCGTTGTCGCCCAGCCACGGCGTCGAGCTGTGCGCGGCGCGGCCGTGGACCACGATCCGCATCACCAGCACCCCCTTGGCCTGTACCCCGATGTGCAGGTCGGTCGGCTCACCGGTGATCGCAAAATCGCCGCCGAGACCACGCTGCACCGCCGCGTCGGTCGAGCGCTCGTCGAGCTCCTCGGACTCCTCGTCGGGCACGCAGATCAGCCGCACCCGGACTCGATCCTGGCGCTCGACGTCTTTCAGCGCGCACATCATCGCCGCCAGCCCGCCCTTCATGTCGTAGGCGCCCCGGCCGAGCAGGCGGTCGCCCTCCACCCGTGGCTGGAACTGCTCCGGACGTCCGGGAACGACGTCGAGGTGGCCGTGGAAGACCACGCAGGGGACGTCGGCTCGCCGTGGACCGACCTCGGCCACCAGCACCGGCAGGCTGCTGTGATCGTGCTCCTTGACCTCGATATCGCGGGATTCGAGCCATCCCTTGACGAATCCTGCGGCCGCGACGAGATCGTCGGGCTGCGAAGTCTCGTAAGCGATCAGCCGTTCGGCGAGAACACGCTCATCGACCATGAACCGAAAGAGCTTAGGCGCCTTGGATGACGGCTGGATAAGGGAACCGCGCCATCGGGGCTAACCGCCCTCGGCGAGTCCGAGGAATGTCTCCCAGCGATGCTTGTCGCGCTCCGCCACGCGCCGCTTCTCGGTGTCCTCGCCGGCCGAGTCCAGTTCCTGCTCGGCCTGCTGCAGGCGCTCACGCAGCTCGCCCGCATCGAGCGAGTCGACGTCGTGGGCCTCCTCCACCAGCACCAGCACCCGGCCCGCGGCAACCTGCATATAGCCCTCGGACTGGGCGAATCGGACCACATCGGACTCGCTCTTGTAAAGCCTCAGCTCGGTCGGATCAAGCATCGCCAGCAGGGGCTGATGGTTGGCCAGGACACCGATCGAGCCGACGGCGGTCCGCGTCGAGACCATCTCCACCTCGTCGGCGAACACCTCGCCGTCGGGGGTCAGCACCTCAACCGGGAAGGTGGTGCGCGCCACGGCTATCAGTCCTTCTCGTCGTCGCGGTCTGAGTGGCGCTCGGACCCGGCGTCGGAATCCGACTCCGACCGCGGCCCGGAGTCCTCGGAGCCCTGATCGCCGTCGTGCTCGGAATCCTGCTCGGAGTCCTCGTCGGAATCCCGGCCGGAGTCGCGGTTGGCCCCCTCCACCACCTCGTCGATCGTCCCCTTCATGAAGAACGCCCGCTCGGGCAGGTCGTCGTGCTTGCCCTCGAGGATCTCCTTGAAGCCGCGAATCGACTCCGCCACGGGAACGAACTTGCCCGGCACGCCGGTGAACTGCTCGGCGACGTGGAACGGCTGGGACAAAAAGCGCTCCATCTTGCGCGCCCTCTGGACCGTCACCTTGTCCTCGTCGGAGAGCTCGTCGATCCCCAGGATCGCGATGATGTCCTGCAGCTCCTTGTAGCGCTGCAGCACCTCCTTGACGCGGTTGGCCACATCGAAGTGCTCGTCGCCGAGAATCTCGGGCTTGAGGATCGTCGATGTCGAGTCCAGCGGGTCCACGGCGGGATAGATCCCCTTCTCCGAGATCGACCGCGAGAGCGTGGTGGTCGCATTGAGATGGGCGAACACCGAGGCCGGGGCGGGGTCGGTGAGGTCGTCGGCCGGCACGTAGATGGCCTGAATCGAGGTGACTGAGCCCTTGCGGGTCGATGTGATCCGCTCCTGCAGCTGCCCCATCTCCGACTCCAGCGTGGGCTGGTAGCCGACCTGCGACGGCATCCGGCCCAGCAGTGCCGAGACCTCCGAGCCGGCCTGCACGAAGCGGAAGATGTTGTCGATGAACAGCAGCACGTCCTGGCCCTCTTCATCGCGGAAGTACTCCGCCATCGTCAGGCCGGACAGGGCCACCCGCATGCGGGCGCCGGGCGGCTCGTTCATCTGCCCGAACACCAGCATGGTCTTCTCGAGCACCCCTGATTCCTTCATCTCCAGCCACAGATCGTTGCCCTCACGCGAGCGCTCCCCCACGCCGCAGAAGGCCGACAGCCCTTCGTGCTCCTCGGCCAGGTTCCGGATCAGCTCCTGGATGATGACCGTCTTGCCGACGCCGGCGCCGCCGAACAGGCCGACCTTGCCGCCCTTGGCGTAGGGAGCCAGCAGGTCGATCACCTTGATGCCGGTCTCGAACATCTCCGTGGTCGGGGTCAGGGCTTCCACCGACGGCGCCTCGCGGTGGATCGGCCAGCGCTGGACGTCGTCCTCGAGCGCCTCCCCGAGATCGATCGGCTCACCGAGCAGGTTGAAGATCCGTCCCAGCGTCGCGGGACCTACCGGGACCGTGATCGGACCTCCGGTGTCGACCACCTCGGCGCCGCGCGCCAGGCCGTCGGTGGTGTCCATCGCGACCGCCCGGACGCGGTCGTCCCCGAGGTGCTGCTGGACCTCGCAGACCAGCACATCGCTGCTGCCGGCGGCGATGTCCTCGTCCTCCTCGGCCTTCGCCGCCTCGGGACGCTTGATCGTCACCGCGTGGTTGATCTCGGGCAGCTTGTCGGGGAACACGGCCTCGATCACGACCCCTTGGATCTCCTCGAGCGTGCCGGTGTTCCGTTCGGTCTCGGCGTCTTTGGTGGTGTCGGATTCAGTGGTGGCAGCCATTTCGGGTTTCCTTCCTAGTTTGCGCCTTGCGGCTAGCCGAGCCCCTCGGCGCCGGCAACGACTTCCATGATCTCCTGCGTGATCTCCGCTTGGCGGGCACGGTTCATCTCGAGCGTGTAATCATCGATCAGCGTGGTGGCGTTCTCCGATGCGCTGCGCATCGAGGTCATCCGCGCGCCGTGCTCGGAGGCGGTCGACTCCAGCAGCGCGCGGTAGATCGAGATCTCGACGTAGTCTGGCACCAGGCGGCGGAGGATCTCCTCGGGGTCGGGCTCGTACTCCACCAGCGCATGTGGCCCGGACTCGCCGTCAGGCGACTCCGCGTCCTGGTCCTCGTCCTCGTCATCCTCGTCGTCGAGCACCGTCGCCCGCTGCAACGGCAGCAGCGTCTCGCGCCGCACCACCTGGGAGAGCGGCGAGATGTAGCCGTTGTAGAAGATCTCCACCTGATCGACCTCGTCATCGATGTAGGCCGCCATCAGGCGCTCGGCGATCCGTCGCGCGTCGGCATAGGAGGGGCGGTCGGTGAAGCCGGTGAAGCTGGCCACCGGCTCGTGACCGCGAAACGTCAGCGACGAGGCGGGGCGCCGGCCGGAGGCGAAGAACGCCGCGTCGGCGCTGCCGTTGGCGCTGTGCTCGCGCGCCGCGGCGATGCCGGCCCGGACCGCGTTGGAGTTGAACGCGCCCGCCAGACCTCGGTCGCCGGCCACCACCAACAGCCCCACCGTGCGGAGCTGCTCGTGCTCTTGCAGGATCGGCAGTTGGGGCACGTCGCCGGCGGCCTGCGCCGCCTGGCGGGTCATCCGGCGGATCGCATCGGCGTACGGCCGCAGAGCCTCGATCCGCTGCTCGGCGCGACGCAGGCGCGCCGCCGCGACCATCTCCATCGCGCGGGTGATCTTCTGGATGTTCTTGACCGAGCTGATGCGGTTGCGGATGTCCCGCTGGGAGGTGGCCATCTGGATCAGGCCGGGACGGCCTCGGCACCCTTCTCTGCCTCATCGCCGTCTGACTCGGCGCCGGAGTCGTCGTCACGGGAGCTGCGCTTGGGCTCGTCACTGTCCTCCATCGGCAGACCCTCCTCGTCGAGGTCAAACCCGAAGTCCTCGGAAAACTGCTTGATCGCCGCGTCGAGTTGCTTCTGGGTCTCGTCACTCCAGTCCCCGCCCGCGATCGTCTTCATCACCTCGGGCTCGTTGCCGCTGACGTAGTCGACGAGGTCGGTGAGGAAGTGGGTGACCTTGTCGACCTCGATCCGGTCCAGATAGCCGTTGGTGGCGGCGAACAGCTGCACCACCTGATGCTCGACCGCCATCGGATGACGCTCGTTCTGGTTGAGCGTCTTGACCAGCCGCTCGCCGCGGGCCAGAGTGGCCTTGGTGTCGGCATCGAGGTCGGATCCGAACTGCGAGAACGCCTCGAGGTCGCGGTACTGGGACAGCTCGAGCTTGAGCGTGCCGGCCACCTTGCGCATCGGGGTGATCTGGGCGTTGCCCCCCACCCGTGATACCGAGATGCCGACATTGATCGCCGGCCGTACGCCCGAGTAGAACAGCTTCGGCTCCAGGAAGATCTGTCCGTCGGTGATCGAGATGACGTTGGTCGGGATGTAGGCCGAGACGTCGCCGGCCTGCGTCTCGATAACCGGCAGTGCGGTGAGCGAGCCACCGCCGAGATCGTCGTTGAGCTTGACCGCACGCTCGAGCAACCGCGAGTGCAGGTAGAAGACATCCCCCGGGTAGGCCTCGCGGCCCGGCGGGCGGCGCAACAGCAGCGACATCTGCCGGTAGGCGTAGGCGTGCTTGGTCAGGTCGTCATAGACCACCAGCGCCGCCTTGCCGTCGTAGAGGAAGTGCTCGGCCATGGCGCAGCCCGCGTACGGCGCCAGGAACTTGATCGGCGCCGACTCGTCGGCGGCGGCCATGACGATGATCGTGTTCTCCAGCGCGCCGGCTTCCTCGAGCACGCTGGCCAGCTGCACGACCGTCGCCTTGCGCTGGCCGATCGCGACGTAAACGCAGATCAGGTCACGATCCTTGTTGTTGATGATGGCGTCGATGGCGATCGACGACTTGCCCGTCTGGCGATCGCCGATGATCAGCTCGCGCTGGCCGCGGCCGATCGGGATCATCGAGTCAATGGCCTTCAGCCCGGTGAGCATCGGCTCGGTGACCGGCTGGCGCTGCACCACGCCGGGGGCCTTGTGCTCGGTCGGGCGCATCTCCGAGGTGTCGATGTCGCCCTTGCCGTCGAGCGGGATCCCGAGCGGGTCGACGATCCGCCCGAGCAGCTGCTCGCCGACCGGGACCTCCAGCAGCCGCCCCGTGCGCCGGACCGTATCGCCCTCGACGATCTTGTCCCACTCCCCGAACAGCACCGCGCCGACGTTGTCTGATTCCAGGTTGAGCGCCAGCCCGGTCACGTCGTGGGGAAAGTCGAGCATCTCGAACGACATGCAGTTGTCCAGGCCGTGTATCCGGCAGATGCCGTCGGCGACCGACAGCACCGTTCCGACCTCGGTCAGCTCGGCGCTCGAGGTGTCCAGGCCCTCGATCCGGCTCTTCAGAATCGAGGTGATCTCATCGGGCTTGATTTGCATTGGCTCGTTGGCTCCCTTACGGCGCGGCTGGTTACGCCTGCGCTACTTGCTTTCGAAGTTGTTCCAAGCGGTTCTTGATCGAGGCGTCCAGGATGACGTTGCCGACCTTCAGGACGACGCCGCCGATGATGTCCGGATCGACGTCGCTGGAGATGTCCACCTCGCGGTCGACCTGCTCACCGATCCGCTCGCCGATGTTCTGGACGACGGAGCCCTCGAGCTTCACGGCGCTGGTCACCTGCACGTGCAGGTGCCGGCGCTCCTGCTCCCACAGGGCGTCGAACTCCGTCCGGATCCGGAAGATGGCCGGCATTCGGTGACGCTCGATCAGTGCCTCCAGGAAGTTCATGAACGCCTCGTTGGCGTCGGTGACCGTTCGGTGCAGCCCGTCCGTCTTCTCGGGAACCGAGAAGTAGGGCGAGAACAGGAACACCGCCAGATCCCGGTTCTCGTGCATGGCGTCCGCGAACTCGTCGAGCTGCTCACGAATCTCGTCGAGAGCGTCGTGCTCGTTGGCGACCTCGAACAGAGCCCGCGCGTAGACCTGGGCGATCTCCTCCACTAGCCTCGTCCGCCTTCGGCGCTCAGCGCGCTGAAGTCGAGCTCGCTCAGCGCGTCCTCGACGAGCCGGCGCTGGTCGTCATCGGTCAGGGTCTTGCGCGTCACCTTCTCAGTCGCCATCACGGTCAGGTCGGCCACTTCGCGGCGAATCTCCTGGATCGCCCGGCGGGTCTCGGACTCGATGTCGCGCCGTGTCTGCTCCAGCAGCTGCTCACGCTTGGTCTTGGCCTCCTCCTGAGCCTCTCGCTCATGCGTCTCGGCGGCGCGGCGAGCCCGGCCGATGATCTCCTCGGCCTGCCCGCGGGCTTCGGTGAGACGCTCGCGATACTCCTCGAGCAACTCCGCGGCCTCCCTGCGCGTGCGCTCGGCGGCGTCGATCGAGTCCTCGATCGCCTTCTGGCGGCGATCCAGCGCCGCCGATATCCGCGGGAACGCCAGCTTGGCCAGCACGTACATCGAGATCCCGAATAGCAGCAGCGTCCAGACCATCAGCCCGACGTTGGGGGAGATCAGAAACGAGCCGCCCGAAGAGCCGCTCGAGGCGGCGAATGCGAGAGCGCCGGTCATCTACTTGAGCACGTAGGAGATCAGGCCGGCCACGAGCCCGTAGAAGAAGCAGGCCTCCGTGAGGGCGAAGCCCAGCCACTGGATCTGGGTGATCTCGTCACGCATCTCGGGCTGACGCGTCACGGCCTCGATGACCTTGCCGAAGATGATCCCGATCCCGACGCCGGCGCCGACAGCTCCGAGTCCGCCCCCGATCCCGATCCCGAGTCCCGCTCCGACGCCGGACGAGGCGGCAAACGAGATGATGTGTGTGAGAAACAGCACTTTGAGCTCAGCTCCTTCTGGGTTTAGTGATGAGTGACCGCGCCACCGAGATAGATCGCGGCCAGGGTGGCGAAGATGAAGGCCTGCAGCGTCGCCACCAGGCCGAGTTCGAACAGGTACACCAGGATGCCGATCGGGAGCGTGAACCACCCGAGCACCGAGAGCCCCAGGATCACCGCGAGGCCTCCGGCCATGAACAGGATGATCATGTGGCCGGCCAGGATGTTGGCGAACAACCGGATCGTCAGCGAGACCAGGCGCATGAAGTTCGAGATGATCTCCAGGGGTCCGATCAGGATCAGCATCGGGCCGTGGACGCCGCCGGGGATCAGGCTCTTGACGTAGCCGATCGGCCCCTGGGTACGGATGCCCACAGCGTTGAAGACCACGAACACGACGAGCGCCAGCACCAGGGGGATCGAGATGTTGGCGGTGGCGGCGTAGAGCGCGAAGTCGGGAATGTGCGCTCCGAACAGCGTGAAGGTCTCCTCCGAATTGGTCGGCAGCGGGATGTACCCGATCAGGTTGCAGAACCAGATGAATAGGAACAGCGCGCCGACGAACGGAAACCATTTGGCCGCCATCGAGTCCGGCATGTTGCCCCGCGTGATGTTGTCGCGCATCAGCGAGAACAGGACCTCCACCGCCGTCTGGACGCGATTGGGACGCGCCTGCATCCGCCGTGAGATCCACAGCATCGTCAGGATCGTCAGGATCGTCGAGATGAACAGGTAGACCACCGCGCGGTTGATGCTGAACACACCGAGCTGGACCCAGTTGGTCAGCTTGAACTCATTCTGGATCTGAAACGACGTGTTCTTCTTCGATGCGACCCCGAAGATAACGGCGAGCAGGATCAGGCCCAGGACGTAGAAGCCGCCGATACCAAGTACGAGTTTTCGGGTTTTGCTCATAGCTCAGGACCGCGTCCGGGCCGAGGACTTGGGGCGCGTACCGGCAGAGATACCCAATTGGATGGTGAAAGCGAACACGATCACCAGCAACGCGGTCAAACCGTCGTCCCGGCTGCCGGACTGACGGACCAGGATCACCGCCAGCGCGAGCCCGAACAGGCGGCCGAGCATGTAGCCGAGGCGGATCCCGATCGCGCGATTGACGTCGATCGCCGTCGCGGCGCGCTCCACTCCGACGCCGACCGCGCGCAGCACGATCCAGGCCCCCGCCCCGACGAGGTAGCCACGGGCGGGCACGCCGATCAGCAGCATGATCGGAGTGGCGACCACCAGCATCACGACGTCGAAGTACCGGAGCACGGGCACGGGGGAATCAGCTCTCGCCGGGACGCTCAGTGACAACGCGGCGCTCCAGGGTGCAGGCGCCCACCAGCGTCAACGCCCTGGATGTGGCCACGGCCGTGCCGGACCCCGGCGGACAGGTGTTCGTCATGTTGTCTACTAACGCTGGTCAAGCTGAGTTCCTCGGCTCGGGGGCGCGAACGGTACCGGCGCGGCGACGCGAGCGTCGCCCGAAATCGGCGCCGGCGCGCTCTGCGCATCACCGCCATGAGGTTCACTTCGTTAATCGGAGGTTAGCGTGCCGGCCGCGACAGGAGCGCCTCCATGACCGTCCGGCGCCGTCACCGGGAGCCGCTGTGTGAGCTCTGCCCCTGGCCGGCTAGGTCGCGGGTAGCCGCTCGGCGGCTCGGTGCGACGCCCGCCCGGCCGCGCTGAGCGCGGTCCCGGCCTCCTCGGGGAGGACGGGAGAATGAGCCGGAAGGGTCTGCGCCAACGCCAGCGCGAGGAGGGGAAAGACCGCCGAGACCTCGAACACGGACCGCAGCCCGTCGGCGTCGGCGAGCAGGCCCAGCAGCGGCGCACCAACGCCGCCGAGACCGATCGAGAGGCCGATCGTCACGCCCGAGGCGACGCCGATCCGGCCCGGCAGGTACTCCTGCCCCATCACGATCGTCACGGCGAAGGTGGCGATGGTGGCGGCTCCGGCCAGGGCCACGAACACCATCCCGAGGACCGGCCCGGAGAGCAGGAAGGCGACGATCAGGGGTGGCAGCAGCAGCATCGAGCCGCGGAGCACGCTGCGGCGCCCGAACCGGTCGGCCAGCCGCCCGCCCAGCAACGTCCCCGCCGCGCCGCCGATCAGCAGCACCGACAGCGCCGCCCCGCCGGTCGCCTTGCTGGTGTGCAGGATGTGGATGTAGTAGAGCGGGATGAAGGTCACGAAGCCGAAGTACACGAACGATCGCAGGGCGATCACCACGCCCAGGATCGCGAACGGCCGCCACGCCGCGGGTGTATCGGAGCGCTCCACGCGCCCGCCCACCAGGTCGGCGCGAAAGCCCTTCAGCCGTGGCAGCTCGTACGCGAGCATGAGGCCCATCAGGGACGTCGGGATCAGCAGCAGCAGTGTCCCGGACAGACCGAAGGCAATCACCGCGGGGGTGACCAGTACCGGCCCGAGCGCGAAGCCGAGGTTCCCACCGACGCTGAACAGGCTCATGCCGCTGGTGCGCCGAGCGCCCGAGACATAGTTGGCGAACCGCGAGCCCTCGGGGTGAAACGCCGCCACGCCGATCCCGCTCAGCAGGACCGCGGCGAAGGTCAGCGCGTAGCTGGGCGCGATCCCCACCAGCGCGACGCCGAGGCCGCCGAGGACGGGGCCGATCGGCATCAGCCACGGCAGCGAGCGCTTGTCCGAGACGTGGCCGAACAGCGGCTGGATCACCGAGCTGGAGATGGTTGCGGCGAGGATCAGCGCCGAGGCGCTGGCGTAGGTGAGATGGTCACGGGAGATCAGAAACGGCAGCAGGGCCGGTATCGACCCCTGGCTGACGTCGGTGAACAGGTGACCGGCCGACAGCACCGCCATCGCGCGCCGGTCGACACCAGACGGCCGCTGCATCAGCCGTTGTCACGCAGTTTCTGACGCACCGACGCCTGCTTGGCCTCGAGTTCGCCGGCCAGCTGCTCGAGCTCGCGGCGGCGACCCTGGACCAGCTCGAGCTGCGTCGAGATGTGAGCAAGAGCCTGCTCGAGGATCCGCCGGCGCTCGGCCGGTGCCTCGGTCTGCTGATACTCGCGACGCAGATGCGCCCGGGCACTCTCGGCGTCAAGCAGCTGCGAGAGCTGTTCGAGCGAGAGCCCCAGGAGATCGCGCAGGCGGATGATCTCGCTGACCCGCTCGACGTCCGCCTGGGTGTAACAGCGGTGCTTGCCCTGCGTACGCTCGGCGGCACCTCCGAGCAAACCGATCTCCTCGTAGTAGCGGATCGTCCTCGGAGTGGTGCCGGTCAGCTCGGCAAGCTCGCCGATGCGCAGCGTGCGCTCGGCCGCGACGGGGGTCGCGGTGGCGGCGGTCATGACAGCGCCGCCTGCGGCTCGCCGGCGGCGGCCGAGTCGCCCTCGCGGTGACCGGACTCCGGGGAGCCGGAATCGCCCGTCGCCGTCTGAATGTGCTTGGGCCGGGCCGCCGAGATCACCGCACCGACCACCGAGACCGCCGCCAGGCACCACAGCGCCGTGTGCATGTTGGAGATGAACGGCGCCAGCTCGGCCGTGGAGATGTGGTTGGCCAGACCTGAGAAGACGCTGAACAGAACGTGCTTGGGGACCGCCGAGGTGACCACGGCGAGCACGAAGGCGATCGAGATCACCGCGCCGGTGTTCTGCACCAGCACACGCGCTCCGGCCGCGATGCCACGCCGATGCGGCGCGACGGTCCCCATCATCGCCGCCGTGTTGGGCGAGTTGAACATGCCCGAGCCGACCCCGACGATGAACATATAGACGCCGGGCAACCAGTAGTTGGTGTTGCGCCCGAGCGTCGTCATCAACGCGAGCCCGAACGCGGTGACCAGCATGCCCAGCACGGCCAGGGTGCGCGAACCGCGGCGATCGGCCCAAACCCCGGCCAGCGGCGAGGCGATCAGCATCCCGACGGCCAGCGGAGCCAGCTTGACGCCGGCCAGGATCGGCGAGTTGCCCTGGACCCCTTGGAAGTAGAACACGAACACGAACATCAGCGCGAACCGCGCCAGGCCGTTGGCGAACGACGCGCCGGCCGCGGTGGAGAACAGCCGGTTCTGGAAGATCGAGAGGTCGAGCATCGGCGCCTTCTGGTGACGCTCGATCAACACGAAGGTCGGCAGCAACAATACCGCCACGGCCAGTCCGCCGATCACCAGCGACGAGTTCCAGCCCGACAGGCCACCCTTGGAGATGCCGTAGACCAGCCCGGTCAGCCCCAGCAGGAACGTGACGGTCCCGAGGAAGTCAAACGAGCGATCCTCCGAACGACCGGTCACCTCACGCAGGACCGAGGCCGCCCACGCGGCGCCGGCCAGGCCCAGCGGGACGTTGAACCAGAACACCCAGGGCCAGTTGATCGCCACCAGCGCACCGCCCAGCACCGGGCCGATGACCAGACCGACCGCGGCCACCATCGTATTGGTGCCCATCGCCACCCCCAGTTGCTCACGTGGGAACGCGTCGGTGACGATCGCCGCCGCGTTGGCGAACAGGAATGCTCCGCCCACGCCCTGCAGAATCCGCCACACGATCAGCTCGGTGCCGTTGGCGGCGAAGCCGGCGCCCAGCGACGCCAGCGCGAACACCACGAATCCGCCGATATAGGCGCGCTTGCGGCCGAACTGGTCAGACAACCGCCCGGCGCTGAGCACCAGCACGGTGGAGGCGATCATGTAGACGAGGATCACCCAGACGAGCTCCAGCAGGCTGGTGTGGAGGCTGCGCTCGAGGTCGGGCAGCGCGATGATCAGCGTGCCGGAGTTGATCGTCGCGAGCAGCATGCCAAGGCTGGTGCACGAGAGCGCCCACCACTTGTAGGAGTCGTGTTCTGCGTTTACGCCAAGCCGGCGACCTCGGTCCTGGGTGCTCGCCGGCGGAGCCTGTGCGACTGACAGGGCAACCACCGTCCTCTCTGACAAAATCTGTTTCTTACGTAAACGTCAGAATAGCAAACGCGATTTGCCGGCGGCCGTCTACGCTCCGGTGCCCCCCGAGGCACCGATTCCAGACCGGTGCGATGGCTTGCGCGGTTTGGGCGGCACGTAGCGCAATCGGAACGAGTGCCGCAGACGCACCTTGGTCCCTTGCTTCACCGTGACCCGGACGCTGAGGGTCCGGCGAGCCTTGAGCAGCTTGGCCCCGCTCTTGTCGAGCCCCATCGTGACGGTCTTGCGGTGACCTGTGCGCACCACGAACGTGCGCCGCCCGAACGCCTTGGGCTTGGCGTGACGCTTGTGACTCAGCGTGACGTCAAGGGTGACGTGCGCCACGCAGTTGACCCCGGCGCGACCTTTGCAGGTGAGAAGCAGCCGAAGCGAATCACCCGTGACCTTGACTCGGCGGTCGACTGAGAGCACCACCTTCCCGGTGGTGGGTGGAGGCGGTGGCGGCCCGGTGACCCCGGACGCGGTCCCGATCACGACCCCGCCCCAGGAATCGACCGCCAGGCAGGTCGCCGGCGACGGGCACGAAATCGCCGTCACCGAAGCACCATCGATGTTGTCGAGGCTCCAGGTGGCGCCACCACCGGTGGGGTCGGTCGAGCTCATGGTGTTGCCCGCGCTGTCAACCGCGACGCACAGCGCACTGGACGAGCACGCCACGGCGGTGAAGGAGTTCGGGTCGCCGGTGGAGACGGAATCCCACTCGCCGCCGGCCGGATTCGTCGACGTCGTGATCTGACCCGAGCTGTCGACCGCCGTACACAGGCCGCTGACGCACGAGATGGCCGCCAGGGTGCCCCCGTCGACGTGTTTGGTGCTCCAAGCCGACGCGCCGCCGGCGGGATTGGTGGAGGTGATCGCGTTACCGGCACTGTCGACCGCCACGCACAAGGCAGGCGAGGCGCACGAGACACCGTCCAGAGCCTGCCCGGCATCGATGCTGGCCGCGCTCCAGGCCGCCGCACCCCCCGTCGGATTGGTTGAGCTGAACAGGTTCCCGGAATCGTCCACCGCCACGCACAGCCCGATCGAGGGGCAGGCGACCGAGGCGAGCGCGTCGCTGCCGTCGATCGAGCTCACCTGCCACGCCGCCGGGCCGCCGGTCGGATTGCTGGACGTGACCACGTTCCCGGAGGCATCGACGGCCACGCAGACGCTCGCCGACGGGCAGGAGATCGAGTTCAGCGCGTTCGAGCCGTCGATACTCGCCGCCGACCATGCTGCCGGGCCGGCGCTCGGCGAAGCCGAGCTCACCACGCTCCCGTTCTGGTCCACGGCGAAGCAGACATTCGCGCCGGGACAGGCCACCGAGTCCAGCGCGTTGCCGCTCCCGGCCAGCAGCGCGGTCGAGCTCCAGCTCGCCGCCGATCCGGACGGGCTCGTGGAGGCGATGACCGACCCGCCGCCGTCGACTCCGGCACAGAAGCCCGAGCTCGGGCACGAGATGCCAGACAGCGGCTCACTGGTCGATCGGGTCGTAACCGTCCACGCCGACGCGCCGCCGCTGGGGGTGCTCGAGTGCAGGACGTCGCCGTTGTCGTCCCCTGCGGCGCAGTAGCCGCCCGACGTGCAGGAGACCGAGTCCAGCTGCGTCGTGCCGTCAACGCTGGAGATCTTCCAGCCCGACCCCGGAGGCTGTGAGGGGTTGGTCGAGACGAGCACGTTCCCCCCCGAGTCGGTGGCGACGCACAGCGACGCCGACGCGCACGAGACGGCGGTCAACGCCGTGCTGCCCTCGACGTCCGCGGCGCTCCAGGCGCCGGCGCCGCCGGTCGGGTTGGTGGAATTGAGCACCGAGCCATTGGCGTCCACCGCGACGCAGAGGGTGCTCGACGGGCACGAGACGCCGTTGAGCTGATTGGTCCCGTCGATGTACGCGTGGGTCCAACTCGGGCTCCCCGCCAGCGGGTCGGTCGACGTGTAGACCGCGCCGCCCCCGTCGACCGCGACGCAGAGCGAGGTCGAAGGACAGGAAACGGAGGTCAGCGACGCTTCGCCCCCATTGAGGTTCGCCAGGGTCCAGTGCGCCGCCCCATTCTGGGGATCGGCACTGGTAAAGGCATTCCCGCCACTGTCCACGGCCGCGCAGAAGGAAGTCGACGGGCAGGAGATGCTGGTCAGCGCCGCGGAGGTGGCTCCGTCGATGTTGTTGATCACCCATGCGTTGGCATCGCCGGTGGGGTTGGTCGAGGTGAGGAGATCACCCGTCGACCCCGCTCCGACGCAGAAGCTGCTCGACGGACACGAGATCGCGTCGATCGCGGCGCTGTTGGCCGGGTCGATGAGGACCGGCGAGGTCCACGTCAGCGGGTCCGCGACGGCGCTCGCGGCACCGGCAGCCGCCAGCACGGCGGCGACCACCGTCGACACAACGACCATCGTGAGCCGTGCCGGACCGGGTCGTCTCATCGTCTCTGAC
Source organism: uncultured Solirubrobacterales bacterium (assembly GCA_963792735.1). GTDB lineage: Bacteria > Actinomycetota > Thermoleophilia > Solirubrobacterales > Solirubrobacteraceae > Palsa-465. Next base: position 324,682 of record CAWBXK010000006.1, read on the forward strand.
CCCCCATCGAGCCACCGGCCGGGTCGGCCGGGAGTTGCCCCAGGAATTCCAGGAAGAACCTGATCCCGGCAAACATACCACCGTGATCGGCCCCCGCCGAGGGTCACTCGAACGCCGCAACGGTGGCCAGGATCACGAACGCCGCGACCAGCGCCGAGCCCTCGAACGCCGTCGCCTCCCCGTCGCCGGTGATCTGCCAGATGATCACCGCGGTGCCCAGCAGAGCCCCGGTGAACACCGGGGCCAGTGCGAACGTCAGCGGAGTCGGAGTCAGCAGCGACACCAGCACCAGCACCGGGAACAGGAACGCCGCCACCTGGCCGACCGAGTTCTTGACCACGGAGATCGCCAGCTCGGTGCGTCCCTTGGCGGCGAGGACGATTCCCACCGCGTGCTCCACCGCGTTGCCGGCGATGGCCACGATCACCAAGCCCGCGAACGAGCGCGAGATGTGCAGCGAGGTGATCGTCGGGGTCAGCGCGTGTACGAACCAGTCGGACTGAAACGCCGAGGCCAGCCCGGCGCCGACCAGCAGGGTCAGACTGGCTCGCGTCGACAGCCGGGCTCGGCTCGGCTCCCCCGGCGCGGCGTCCTTGGAGGTCAGGTATTGGCGGGCCCAGAAGCCATAGACGGCCAGCAGCGCGATCGCGCTGACGATCGAGATCGTCTTGACGTGGTGGCTGGCGCCGTCGTGGGAGGAGCCCGCCAGGCCGACCAGGAGGATGATGAAGCTCGCGATCATCAGCAGGGTCGCGGTGTCCTTGGGCAGCGCGGGACTGAACCGCATCACGCCGTCTGGCGCTCGGCGGGCGCCCGCGATGATCACCAGGCCGAGCACCAGCAGGGCGTTGACCAGGATCGAGCCGAGAATCGCCGTCTGCGCCACGACGCGCTGGCCCGCGTTGAGCGCGAACACCACCACGAAGAACTCCGGCAGATTGCCCAGCGTCGACTGCAACATGCCGGTCGTGGCCGTCCCGAAGCGATGGCCCACCTGCTCGGTCGAGAACGACACGATCCAGGCGCCCCCGGCCAGGGCGATGCCGGCCAGGACGAACGCCACCAGGTGCGGGAAGCCGGCGTACCGGGCCACCCCGGCCAGCGCGGTGAGCACGGCGACGGCGGCCAGGACGGCCCGCTCGACACGGGAGAGACCGCTCAGCGGGGTTACCCGCCGGTCATCACGGTGTCGTCGTCAGAGTACGGCGGCGCGCAGCAGCACAGGAGAACCAGCGGTTGTGCGCTCGTGTTCCAGAGCTTGTGGGGGGTACCGGGCGCGATCACCACGCAATCCCCGGCGGAGACCGGGCTCTCGTCGTCGGCGAGCCGGAGCCGGCCCTCCCCGGCCACGAAGTAGTACAGCTCCTCCGCCTGGGGGTGATAGTGCTCGGCGGTCTCTCCGCCCGCCTCGAGCGTCGCCTCGGCCAGGCTCTGACGCCTCGCCGCGGTCCGGGCCGGCCCGGCCAGCTCGCGGATCGACGAGCCGTCGGCAGTGATGAACGACTCCAGCCGCTCGAGGTTGGCGATCTCCATCGCGGGGACTATCGCACCCTCTCGAAGTCGCCCGTCTCCAGATCCCGCTCGACGGTGGCCTCGATCTCGTGCTCGCTGGCACCCGGGTCGACCGTGCGCAGCTCGCGCCCGCGCAGGCCCTTGAACTTGAGGATCTCCAACACGTAGATCAGGTACACGCTCGCCGCCAGCACGATCAGGACTAGCACCCCCATCACGATCTCCCACCCCAGGTGATAGTGGTAGGGAGGCTGGTGATCGTGGTAGGGCACGAAGCGCAGCGCCACCGCGAGCCCGGCCAGCAGCAGCGTCCAGATGTACATGAAGCCGACGGTCTTGCGCTGTGAGAAGCCGATCCGGGCCAAGCGGTGGTGGAAGTGGTTGGCGTCGGCCGACCATGGCTTGCGCCGGTACTTCAGGCGCTTGGCGATCACGAAGCTGGTGTCAAGGAACGGCACCGCCAGGATGAACAGGGGCACGACCAGAGCGACGACGGCCTGGGTCTTCAGCGACCCCACCACCGCAGCCACCCCGAGCAGGTAGCCGAGCAGGTTCGCCCCGGCGTCGCCCATGAACACCGAGGCCGGATAGAAGTTGTGAAACAGGAACCCCAGCGACGCTCCAGCGGTGAGCGCGGCCAGGATCGCCGCCGAGGGAACGTTGAGGTCGAAGGCGATGACCGCGAAGGCGATCCCGTCGATCGCGCAGACCCCCGCCGCGAGGCCGTCGACACCGTCGGAGAAGTTGACCACGTTCATCAGCCCGACCAGCCAGATGATCGTCAGCACCCCCCCGGTGTTGGGGAACTGCAACGCGCCGACGAACGGCAACGTCACGTCGGTCACCACGGCGCCGGCCTCCACCGCGACCACGGCGGCGGCGATCTGCCCGAGCAGCTTCCACTGCGGCCGCAGGTCCCACGCGTCGTCAACCGCGCCGACCAGCGCGATCATGGCCGCCCCCGCCAACACCCCCCACGTGTACACGGTTCCGCCCGAGCCCGGGCGGCCCCCCACCGTGTGGTGCAGCTTAATCTCCGCCGGGAGCCAGATGGCTGCGGCCACGAGGACGCCCGCGAGAATCGCCAGCCCTCCGAGCAGCGGCGTTTCCCGCTCGGCCAGGCCCCGCTCCCGAGGCAGGTCGACGGCGCCGACGCGCCTCGCGATCCGGGCTGCGACCGGCGTCAGCACCGCCGCGATCGCGAGCGCGACCACGAATGAGAGCACTGCATCCCAGTACGGCATGCCGAATAAGGATGGCAGCCGCAGCCGACCACTCGGAGTCCGCCTCGTGAGCGGCCTGCGTCGGCCGTGCTCGGGCGGGCGCCGGCGACGACTGCAGCGGTCACGACATCTGCGGTGTCTGGGCCGCCGCCAGGGCCAGGGCCTGCGCGATCCGGGTGATCACGGCCACGGGCTCATGAGCGAGCTGGTTCCAGGTCACGCGGATCACCCTGTAGCCGGCGGCTGCCAGGATCTGGTCCCGGCGGCGGTCGCGCTCAAACGCCGCCCGGTGACCGTGCGCCGCGTGCCCATCGACCTCGACCGCCAGCCTCGACGCCCGCCACAGAACATCGATCTCGAAACCGAGCAGCGGGGCGTTGTACTGCAGCGTCGGCAGCTGTGACCGCCCGACCAGCGCGCGCATCCGCCGCTCGGCCTCCCGACGGGTGTAGCCCGCCTCACCTTCAGCGGCCAGCAACGCGCGCAGCCGAGCGACGCCCTTTCGAGACGGGCAGCGCTCTATCGCGGCGTGCAGCTGCCCGTCGCCGACGAGCTTGAGCACGCGCAGCTCCGACAGCGCCCGTTCGGTCGCCCCCCACCCCCAGTCGCTGCACCCGGCCACGTCGATCATCGTCCGGGCCGGCGCCGTCACCGGCAGACCGTCCCGCCGTCGGAGGTCCCGAGGATCAAGCCGGGCAGCGCGGGTCACCCACAGACCGGGTCGGACGCGGGCATGGCCCCCGACGATCGTGAGCTCCACCCGATGCGCCGGCCTTGGGGCAAACCCCCAGATCGCGGCGGCGCTCCGGTGGCTGAGCACCGCGAAGCCGCGGTAAAAGAGGACGGCCGCCATCTCCGCCTCCCACGGCACCGGGGCGTCATGGCCGACCCCGTACACGCCCGGGTGCACCACGGCGAGACGACCGGCGGCAATCCGATGTGCGATGGCGCCCCGGCCCAGGCCGGCGGCCAATAGCTGCTCACGCCTGACACGCCCGCGCTGAGCACTCGCCAACCGCCGGATCTCCCGCTCCCCTCGACCCACGACCTGCTGGATGCCCAACTCGCGATCGGGTCCTGCGATCCTGGCGATCCGACATCCATGCCATGCCCAACGTCACGATCCGTCGCCACCGATTTCGATTTTGCATCTTGAGCACGTCCGGGACGGGTCATGAGCCACAGTTTCCGTCCCAGAACAGCTCCGGCCGCGGATCGAGCCCCGGTTGGCGCACGAAAGTCGCGAATCCGGCAAACCCCCGTGCCAGACCGCCGAAATCGCGTCACAGCTCGGCTTGCCCCCGGGACCAGCCGGGCACCACCCCTTGCGGTGAAGCCGCTGCCTAAGCCGCCGCGGCGGCGCTGAGCTGCGCGTACAGCGGGAAGCGGTCGGCGACAGCGCCGACGCGCTCGGCCAGTTCCGCCTGCTGGGCCTCGAACGACCCACCCGGAGGGTTCAAGGTGGCGGCGATGATCTTGCCCACCTCGACGAAGTCCTCGACCTGCAGCCCGCGGGTGGCCAGGGCGGGGCTGCCGATCCGCAGGCCGGAGGAGACCGCCGGCGGCCGCGGGTCAAACGGGACCGCGTTGCGATTGACGGTGATCCCGATCGAGTGCAGCCGGTCTTCGGCCTGCTTGCCGTCCAGTTCGGATTCGCGCAGATCGCACAGGACCAGGTGGACGTCGGTGCCCCCCGTCAGCACGCTCACGCCCCCACCCGCCGCGAGCAGCTCCTCGCCCACCGCCCGGGCGCCGGCCAGGGTCCGGTCCTGGCGCTCGCGGAACGCCTCCGTGGCCGCGATCCGCAGGGCCACCGCCTTGCCGGCGATGATGTGCTCGAGCGGTCCGCCCTGCTGACCCGGGAACACGGCCGAGTCGATCTTCTTGGCGTACTCCTCCTTGCAGAGGATCATGCCCCCGCGTCCCCCGCCGATCGTCTTGTGGATCGTGGTCGTCACGACATCGGCCACCGGCACCGGCGAGGGATGCAGCCCGGCCGCGACCAGCCCCGCGAAATGGGCCATGTCGACCAGCAGATAGGCGCCGACCGAGTCGGCGATCGCCCGGAAGTGCTCGAAGTCAAGCTGGCGCGGGTAGGCCGACCATCCGGCGATGATCATCTTGGGACGGTGCTCGTGCGCGAGCCGCTCCACCTCCTCCATGTCGATCAGGCTGGTCTCGCGATCGACGTGGTAGGCGACGATGTCGTACAGCCGACCCGACACGTTGATCTTCATCCCGTGCGAGAGGTGGCCGCCGTGGGACAGCTCGAGTCCCATCAGCGTGTCCCCCGGGGTCAGCAGCGCGTGGTAGGCGGCGGTATTGGCCTGAGCGCCCGCGTGCGGCTGGACGTTGGCGTGCTCGGCGCCGAACAGCGCCTTGGCGCGGTCGATGGCCAGCTGCTCGGCGATGTCCACGTACTCGCAGCCACCGTAGTAGCGCCGGCCCGGATACCCCTCGGCGTACTTGTTGCTCAGGACCGAGCCCTGGCATTCGAGCACCGCGGCCGGCGCGAAGTTCTCCGACGCGATCATCTCCAGCGTGCGCTGCTGGCGCTCGAGCTCGCGCGCCAGCACCTCGGCGATCTCGGGATCGACTTCGGCGAGCGGGCGGGTGAGGAAATCCGGCGGCAGGTCGGCGCTCAAGAGGTCGCAAATAGTAGCGTCGCGGGCGGCCGCGACCCGCGTCAGACGCCGGGTGCGTCGGCCACCACGACCGCCAGGTCGGCGTGCTCCCAGGCGACGCGCGCCTGGAACCCGGCCTGCGCGAGCCATTTGAGCTGTTCGGCCAGCGAGCTGGGGTGATCGAAGCCCGGCGTGAGGGAGGTGACGGCATCGGCCGGCTCGGGCGGGATCACGACATCGGCGAGCACGAAGCGACCTCCGGGCGCCAGCGCAGCCCGGATGCGCTCGAACAGGTCCCGCTTCTCGGGACCGTGCAGGTGGTGCACGCACAGCGCGCTCGCCACCAGGTCGAAGGGACCGCCGGGTAGCGCTTCCTCGAGCCGGCCCACGTGGAGCGCGACGCGGTCGGCCGGCAGGCGGGCCCGGGCCGCCGCGAGCATCGTCTCGCTCGCGTCGACGCCCACCAGCTCGGCCTCGGGATGCCGGGCCAGCAGCCGGCCCGCGGTCTCGCCGGTCCCGGTGCCAAGCTCGAGCACCCGCCGGGCAGCGGTGCCGCTGGCCTGCGTGAGCTCGTCCTGGAGGCGGTCGTAGACCGGGATGTCCTCGCGGATCATCCCGGCGTAGGTGGAGGGGTCGAAGTGAAACTGCCACTCCAGCGCGGCGGTCAGCGCCGGTTCGCCCAGGGCCCCCGGCCGGACGATCTCCCACACGTTCGCCTCCTCATAGGATCGAAGGTCGACAACGGTCGACGCCGTCCCGGGCAGCTCGCCGCCGTCGATCAGCAGATCCGCGGCACGGCGGAGCGCGTCGGGCACATCGGCCAAGCGCCGCGCTTCGGGCTGCCCGGACAAGTTGGCGCTTGTCTGCAACACCGGCCACCGGACTCTCGCCAGCGCCGCCACCTCGGGCACCCGGAGGCCGAGCGTCAGGGGATCGTCCCCGCACGCGAGCGGGTAGCGGCGGGCCGGATTGGGCAGCAGCACCGTCACCGGGCCCGGGAGCAACCGCTCCAGCGCCGCCACCGTGCGCGCCCCGAGCTCGGGCAGCGCCGCCAGGGCCAGCTCGAGCTCGAAGAACATCACCGCCGAGGGCTTGCCCAGGCGCCGACGCTTGAGCCGGTAGAGCCGTTGCGCCGCGAGCCGGTCCTGGGCGTCGCAGGCCAATCCGTAGACGGTGTCGGACGGGAACACCGCGATCCCCCCCACCGACATGCAACGCTCAAACCGGGCCGCCTGCTCGGAACCACTCATGGCCGGCCGATCACGACGCGCTCGTGTCCGGCCAGGTCCCGGCGAACCTCGGTCCGGCCAAAGCCCGCCGACTGCATCAGACCGGCGACGGGACCGGCCTGGTCGCCCCCGCCGATCTCGAGCGCCAGCAGCGGCAGCGGCCGCGCGCCGTCGGCCACGGCGGCGATCAGGCGGCGCACGGCGTCGAGGCCGTCGGCGCCCGCGAACAATGCGCCGGGAGGTTCGTAGCGTCCGATCTCCGGCGCCAGCACGGTGCCGGCGGGGACATACGGAAGGTTGGCCAGGACCGCGTCGCTCGCATCGCCGTCAAGCAGATCCGCGCGCTCGAGCCCGACCTCCAGCCCGATCCGGGCCCGGTTGGCGCGCGCCACCGCGAGTGCGCCCGGGTCGAGCTCGGTGCCGCGCACGTCCAGGTCCGGCCGCTCGTGCTTGAGCGCGAGCGCGATCGCGCCACTGCCGGTCCCCACATCGAGCACGCGGGCCGCCGGCGCGAGCTCGAGGCCGATCTCGACCAGCAGCTCGGTCTCCGGGCGGGGAATCAGCACCCGGCGGTCGACCGACAGCGTCAGGCGGCGGAAGTCCTTGCGCCCGAGGATGTACGCCACCGGCTCGCGCGCGGCCCGGCGAGTGAGCAGGCGGTCGAAGCGGTCCTGCTCGGCGGACTCGAGCGGACGATCGCGGTCAAGCATGATCCGTTCCCGGGGGACGCCCAGGGCGGCGGCGAGCAGCAGGTCGGCGTCGAGCCGCGGGGTGTCACACCCCGCGGCGGCCAGCATCTCACGCCCCCGTGCGCTCGCGGCCCCGATCAGGGCGCCCGCCCCCAGGCTGGCGTCAGCGCTCGCCGCCATAGCCGACCGCCTTCTCCTCCAGCCGTCTGCGCTTCTCGTCGTCCTGGAGCGCGCTGGTGAGCTCGTCGAGCTGGCCGATCAGGATTTCGTCGAGGTTGTGCACCAGGAGATTGATGCGATGGTCCTTGACCCGCTTCTCGCCGAAGTTGTAGGTGCGGATCTTCTCGGCCCGCTCGCCGGTCCCGACCTGCGCCAGGCGGCTCGCGCCGATCGAGGCCTGCTGCTCGGCCAGGGCGCGGTCGTAGAGCCGCGCTCGCAGGACGCGCATTGCGCGCTCACGGTTCTGCAGCTGAGATTTCTCGTCCTGCATCGAGACCACGATGCCGCTCGGCCTGTGGGTGATCCGCACCGCCGAGTCGGTGGTGTTGACCGACTGGCCGCCGGGCCCGGAGCTGCGGTACACGTCGATCTGGAGATCGTTGTCGTCCACCTGCACCTCGACCTCCTCGGCCTCCGGCAGCACCGCGACAGTGGCCGTCGAGGTGTGGACACGGCCCTGGGACTCGGTCTCGGGCACGCGCTGGACGCGATGCGTCCCTCCCTCGAACTTGAACACCGAGTAGGCGCCGTCCCCTTTGACCGCGAACGTGTAGTTGCCGTCGCCACTGGACAGCAATTCCACCGTGAAACCAAGGCGCTCGGCATACCGGGTCAACATCCGGTAGAGGTCCCCGGCCCACAGCGCCGCCTCGTCGCCGCCGGCACCGGGGCGGATCTCGACGATCACGTTCTTGACGTCGTTGGGGTCCCGTTCGACCATCGCCAGCCGGATTTCCTCCTCCAGCTCCTGCAGGCGCTCACGGGACGACTCGAGCAGGGCTCGCAGCTCGGAGTCCTCCCCGTCCTGGAGCAGCTCTCGGGCGCCGGCGAGGTCGTCGGCGGCGTGGCGGTACTCAGTCGCCAGGCGGGCCGCCGGCTGGAGCTCGCGGTAGGCGCGGCTGGAGGCAGCAAACCGCTCCCGATCCGAGATCACCTCGGGATCGGAGAGCTCACCTTCCAACTCGCCGAAGCGGTGCTCAAGCTGAGCGACCAGGTCATCGATCATGCCCGCGAGTTTAGGACGGCCGGGCTAAACCGCCCCCTCACCGCGAGTTCAGGGCGGCCGGGCTCGGCCGCCCCCTCACCCGCCCGCGCTGCTACTCGTCGGGGTTGACCGCGTCCTTGACCTTGTCGGCGGCGCCGCCCACCTTGTCCTTGACCGCGCCGGAGGCCCGATCAACCTTGCCCTCGTTCTTGAGGTCCTTGTCATTGGTCAGGTCGCCCGCGGCTTCCTTGACCCTGCCCTTCGCGTCGTCGATCGTGCCGTCGTCTGCCATTTGCTGCTCCTTTTCTAGGTCTACCGAGGTATTTACCCGCGGTAGCCGATCCGCAAGCCGCAGCCGGGAGGCAGACCAGTTATGCGACGACTTCGACGCCGATCAGATCGGCGGCAGACGCCTCACCGGGCGTCTCCACCGCGAGCACGGCGTTGAGCGCGGCGATCGACACCGCGAGCTGATCGAGGTCCGGCTCGCGGGTGGTCAGCTTCTGTAGCTGCATCCCGGGATACATGATCGCCTGCACCCAGCGCCGGCGCCGGTTGCGCCCGGCCCACTTGATGACTTCGAACGAGAGCCCGGCGATCAGCGGGACCCCGAGGATCCGGGTCAGGACAAGGATCCACCACGCCGGAAGTCCCACCGGCGCGAACACGAAGATCGCCATGATCATCACGATCAGCAGAAAGCTCGTCCCGCAGCGCGGATGCAGGCGCGAATAGAGCTTGGCGCGCGCCGGGGTCAGCTCGTCGCCGGCCTCATAGCACGAGATCACCTTGTGCTCGGCACCGTGGTACTCGAACACGCGGCGCAGGTCACGCACGCGTGAGAGCAGCACCAGGTAGCCGAGGAAGATCGACGTCCGCAGCACGCCCTCCACGAGCCAGAACAGCACCGACGAGCCGAGCTGCCCCTTGATCAGGCTGGTCAGGCCGACCGGGACCACGAAGAACAGCCCGACCGCGAACACGACCGAGACCAGGACGGTCCCGACCCAGGCTCCGCTGGAGATCTCCTGGTCGGATTCGGGAAGCTGCGCGTTGGCCGAGATGCCGAGCGCCCGGAGCCCGATGCCCAGCGATTCGGCCAGAGCCACGACGCCGCGGATGACCGGTAGGCGGTAGAGGCGGCGCCGCTTCGACCACGCGGTGAGCGGGAAGGAGCTGACCGCGATCTCGCCGAGCCCCGGCGCCGGTTCGGACCTCTCACCGCCTACGGGCACACCATCGGATCCGCCGTTGGCCGCGGCGGGATCGGACCCGTCAGCGGCGGCGGTCGTGCTCTCGAGCGGCTCGAATGGCTTTCGCACCGCCACCGCCCAGGTCGAGACGCCGCGCATCATCACGCCCTCGAGTACGGCCTGGCCACCGACCGGCGCGTCGCGCGCAGCCGTCAAGCCACCGCCGCGCCCCGTCGGCGCTGGAGCGGTCAGGCGTCCGTCTGCGCCGCCCCCACTCATCGCTCGTCCGGGCTGATCAGCCCGCGGTGGTGGCGCGCGCGTTGCGGCGGCCCTTCGCCACGCGGCGCTGGAAGCGCTCGACGCGTCCACCGGTATCGACCAGCTTCTGGCGCCCGGTGTAGAACGGGTGGCACGCCGAGCAGATCTCGACGTGGATCTCGGCCTGCGTCGAACGGGTGGTGAATTCGTTGCCGCACGTACAGCGGACGTGGGCTTCGACGTAATTGGGGTGTATCTCGGTCTTCATCGCTTCACCAAGTATAGCGTCGCCGGCGCCGCGCTCGTGGACGTCGATGGCTGGCCCCCGCCGCCGCTCCCGGAGGCCGCTCCGCTCGTTCCCGCGGCGGGACACGGAGCGGTCAGCGTGTTGTTCGAACGGTTGAGATCGAGGACCCAGTTCTTGGGGTCGGCCACGATCTGAAATGTGCTCCCAACGGGGCACAGCGGCCCCGTGAAGGGCACGGTCACGTACGAGCCGGCATCGAGGCCCCGCACTACGTATGTCTGAGGAGATGATCCGTCCGGTGGTTTGAACTGCACGATGAACTGTCCCGCGGCGGTCGCGCCTGCGTTGTAGATCTGCGTGTCGTAGTGATCTTGGTTGGGTTGGTCTGCGACCGAAATGATCGGTTGCACAATCAGCAGGTCGGGTCGCAGCTCGAGCTGATGACAGCGCGAGCTGAGACGCACCACCGACTTAATCACGTGACCGTCGGCGCCATACCACCGGAAAGTGACGCGCAAGCGGGATTTGGCGGGTGCCGTGAGGTCGGAGACCGACTTGTCGAAGTTCCATACGTCCCCGGAAACCTGTCCCAGGGTGGAGTTCTTCGGAGAGATCCAGGTGTTGAGGTCGCGGCCTCGCGCCACCGACTCGGTAGTGGAGCCGTCAGGCGTGACGAGCAGCTCGAATTTCAGCTGCATCTGCCGTGTCCCTGGTCGCGGACGCATCGTTGCCTTGACTGAGACCAAGCGTTTTAGGGGATTGACGGCTGGGTGGCAGACGAAATCGCTCAGATCGGCGCGTGGCGGCACGCTCGCCGCCGCGCTGGCGCCGGCTGGCAGCAGCGCGAGCGCGAACAGCATCGGTGCGACTCTGGACAGGCGCCTCATCACGTCGCTTTAACAGCGCTGAGGCCCGGAAGTTGCCGCGATCGGCGTCCGCCGCCCCCGCTACGTGATCTGATACAGCGGCCCGTCGCCGCCCTCGGGCGGCGTAAGACGCCCTCCCTTGGCGGTGATCGCACCGCACTGCACGCAGTTGGTGTAGTTGACGGTCACGTCAACGGCTCCCGTCTCAGGCGCGTCATCGGGGATCTCGTAGACGCCCGCGGGGCACATGTAGCGCCACGCCTCGGCGATCTCCCGCGGAACGTGCTTGTGGACGCGGATGTGGTTGGGCGCGTCGTCACGGGTCGCGTTGCCGCTGATGTAGACCGAGGACAGCTTGTCGAACGTGTACTTGTTGTCCGGCTTGGGATAGCTGTCGCGCGTCTTGCCGATGAACAGCGGCTGCTGATCGTTGCGGTGCCACGCCAGCCGCCCGCGCGGAAGCTTGCCCTTGGTCGCGATCGCCAGGTTGACGAGCGGGCCGCCCCGGATGAAGCCCTTCTGAAATGGCTGCCGGGTGTTGCGGACCTCGTAGAGCTCCTGGCCGATCGAGGACTTCTCCACCGCCTCCTCATAGCCGGTCAGCGACTCACCGTTCTTGAGCGAGTTGTAGATCGCCTCGGCGGCGAGCTTGCCGGACCTGATGCAATGGTGCACACCCTTCAGCGCCACCGTGTCGACCATCCCGCCGGAGTCGCCGACCAGCAGCGCGCCGGGCATCGTCAGCTTCGGCATCGACCAGTAGCCGCCGCCGGGCAGCGCCTTGGCGCCCCAGGCCACGCGCTCGCCCCCCTCGAGGATGCCGCGCACCAGCGGGTGGAGCTTGAACATCTGCAGCAGGTCATGGGCCGAGGTGGTCGCGTCGGCGTACTCGAGATCGACCACGAAGCCGATGCTGACCAGATCGTCGCCGGACTTCTCGTCCTTCATCGGGTAGATCCAGGTGCCGCCGATCTGACCGTACTTGGCCGAGATCTTCAGCGGCCAGGGCCCGATCGTGTGGATGATCCGGTCCAGCGGCTTGGGCACCTTCCAGACCTCCTTGACCCCGAGCTCCCAGACCTGCGGTTCGCGGCCGTCAGCCAGCTTGAACTCCTTGATCGCTGCGCCGGTGAGATGGCCCCAGCAGCCTTCGGCGAGGACCGTGACGGCGGCCTTGATGTCGGTGCCGGGCTCGAAGTTGCCCAGCGGCTCGCCATCCTTGCCCCGGCCCTTGTCGCCGGAACGCACCCCGACCACGGTGTCATCCTCGACGATCAGCTGCGAGGCGGCGGTCTCGGTGAGGATGTAGGCACCGCCCTCCTCGGCCATCCGGGCCTGGTAGCGGGCCAGCGCGGCGACCGACACGACTTCGTTGCCGTGATTCTTGAACGGTGGCGGCGTGGGGATCCGGAGCTTGGTCTTGGCGCTCGGGAGCATGTAAACGGCTTCCCTGGTCACCTCGCCGAAGGCGAAGCGCTCCTGGCGCCAGTCCTCACGACTCAGCTCGGGGAACAGCTCCTGCAGCGGCCCCGGCCGCATGACCGCGCCCGACAGGTTGTGCCCGCCGCAGGTCTTGGCCTTCTCGATCACCGCCACCGGGACCTCCCCGAGGCGCTCCATCAGCGCCTCGTCGTCACCGAGCAGCTGGAGCAGCCGGTTCGCGGTGGCCAGGCCGGCGGTGCCGCCACCCACGATCGCCACACCGACGTCGATGCGTTCGTCCTCGCCGTCGAGCCCGCGCTTGATGAACTCCTTTACCGGCTCGACCGGTGGGGGGAATTCGCTCGGCGCGTGCGGGCTGCGTCCGTTGCTCTGAGCCATCCGCTCAGGCCCCCTTCTTCGCCTTGATCGCGTCGGTCAGCTTGGGCATGATCTTGTTCAGGTCTCCGACGATCCCGAGGTCGGAGAACTCGAAGATCGGCGCGTTGGCGTCCTTGTTGATCGCGACGATGTTCTCCGAGGACTGCATGCCGACCTTGTGCTGGATCGCGCCGGAGATTCCGGCGGCGAGATACAGCTTCGGCGACACGGTCTTGCCGGTCTGGCCGATCTGGGCCGCGTAGGGGTACCAGCCGGCGTCCACCACGGCGCGGGTGGCCGCGACGGCGGCACTCCCGCCGAACGCCTTGGCCAGCGCCTCGGCGAGCTCGAAGCCCTCGGCCTTGCCGAGGCCCCGGCCGCCGGCCACCAGGATGTCGGCACCCTCGATGTCGACGTCGGCCCCGCGCTGCTCGCCGCGCTGGACCATCTTGGCCTGCGTCGACCAGGGGGAGTACTCGATCTCGACGTCCACCACCTCGGCCGAGGCGCCGTCACCCTGGACCGTCTCAAACGCATTGATGCGGCCGATGACGATCCCGAGGTCGCCCTTGTAGTGCGAGACCGAGATCTTGGAGTCCTGCAGGATCGGACGCTCGGCGACCAGCTTGCCGTCCTGCGCCTTGATCGCGGTGACCTCCATCGTCACCCCGGCCTGCTTGCGGGCGGCCAGCCCGGCGCCGATCTCGAACCCGAGCAGGCCACCGCCGAACAGCGCGTAGGCGTGCCCGCCCTCATCGATCACCTTGGCCATCACATCGACGACCGGCTGTGCGAGACCCTCCGGGCCCTTGGCCCGGAAGACCTTGGTCGCCCCGTAGGCGCCGACCGACTGGCACAGCTCGTCGGTCAGATCGTCCCCGCCGACGACTACGGCGTGACACTCGCCGCCGATCTCCTTCGCGCGGGCCGAGCCTTCGGAGACGGCACCGAGCGAGTTCTTGTTGAGCTCGCCCTGGTAGTGCAGAACGTAAGTCAGGATGTCGGCCATCAGTTGTCTCCTTCGTGCGTGCGGTCGGACTCGAATCCGAGCGCTAGGGGGGAGCCGACCACCTAGATCAGCTTCCTTTCGTCGAGCCACGCGATGATCTTCTCGACCGTCTCAGCGGTGTCCTCGTCTTCGATGATCTGGCCGGACGCCTTGGCGGGTGGATCGTGGAACTCGCCGCACTGAACGCGTGACCCCTCCCCGCCGACCAGCGCTGCATCGATCCCGACGTCGGACGTGGCGACCGTCTCCAGCGGCTTCTTCTTGGCGCCCATGATCGCCTTCAGCGAGGGGTAGCGCGGTTCGTTGATGGCATCGCCGACCGAGATCACGGCCGGGAACGCCACCTGGACGGTGTCGTAGCCGTACTCGGCCTGACGCTCGCAGCGCAAGCCACCATCCTCCAGGTCCATCTTGATCACCTGGGTCAGGGAGGGCATCTTCAGGTGGTCGGCGACGACCGCCCCGATCGTGTAGCACTCGCCGTCGTCAGACTGCTGGCCGAGCAGGACCAGGTCCGGAGACTCCTTCTCCAGTGCTTTCGCCAGGGCATAGCCGGTGGCGGCCACATCCGATCCGGCCAGCGCCTGGTCGGACAGATGCATCGAGCGGTCGGCGCCGAGCGACACCGCCTTGTGCAGGGCCCGCACGGCGGTCTCGGGGCCCATCGTCACGGCCACGATCTCGTCGACCTCGGCGGCGCCGCCTTCACGGATCTGCATCGCCGCCTCGATCGCATGCGTGTCGTAGGGATTCAGGTTCCTCTCCCCGGATCGGTCCATGCGCCCCGTCGATGGGTCGATGCGCTTCTCGACGGCGGCGTCCGGGACCTCTTTGACCAGGACGCAAATCTTCAAAGGTGGCCTCCTATCGGGTGTCCTGCGCGGAGCGTCCGGGTTGGGGGGCTCCGTTGCTGAAGTTGGGGCTCTCGCTGATTGGGGAGTCGCCGGAAATCATACCCTGTTGACTGACGAGTCAATCGGTCGCGCCGGTACTGGGAACGCAGCCGTACCGGGGAGCATCGGTCGACCCCCGACGGCCGGGGACCGTGACCGGGTAGCCGTGCTCAGGCCCGTACGGCGCCGCGGATGAAGTCGATCGCCTGCTGGGTGGGCGCCCCCGGCGTGAACACCTCGGCGACGCCCAGCGTCTTTAGCTCTTCGACGTCGTCGGACGGGATCGTGCCGCCGACCGTCACCACCACGTCATCGACCCCCTGCGCGGCGAGCAGCTCCATGATCCGGGGCACGAGCGTCATGTGGGCGCCGGAGAGGATCGAGAGCCCGACCGCGTCGGCGTCCTCCTGGATGACCGTCTCGACGATCTGCTCCGGAGTCTGGTGCAGCCCCGTGTAGATCACCTCCATCCCGGCGTCGCGAAGCGCCCGCGCGATGATCTTGGCCCCGCGATCGTGCCCGTCGAGCCCCGGCTTGGCCACCACCACACGGATCTTCTTCTCAGGCGGGGCCATCGTCGCCGCTCTAGTTGACGACGACCGTCATCTGCATGTTCGGGTGGATCGTGCAGTAGAGGTGCCAGGTCCCCCGGCGCCGGAAGGTATGGCTGTAGTTTCCGGACACCTGGGTGTTGGAGTGGAACTTGGACGGGCCCCTCTGGACCGTCACGTTGTGGCGCAGAACCCCGGTCCAGGTCCACTTGACCTTGGTTCCCTTGCTGACTGTGAGCTTCTTGGTGGCGAAGGAGCCGTCTTTGACCTTGACCGGCTGTGGCGAGGACGCCACAGCCGCGACCGATGAGAACGCGACGACGAGCAGAGTTAGGGCGAGCACGGCGACTGCGCGGCGGTCGCCTGAGAAGAGCTTGAGCATGAGCGGAGTCTATGACCAGCCGCGCCAGCGCGGCGGCCACCTTCGCCCCGAGCCGCGCCGGCGGGTCCGCCCGGCCAGCGCCACGCTCCCCGCTCCCCCTGCCGCCGCGGCCGCGGTCAGGCCCGCGGCCGTCTTCAGCCGGCGGCCCAAGCGGTCGAAGCGCAGCACCTGCCAGCCCTCCTTCCGGGCGACCCGCCCCAGCTTGTCGTCGGGGTTGACCGCGACCGGGTGGCCGACCGCGCGCAGCATCGGCAGGTCTGACTCGGAGTCCGAATAGGCGTAGGACGCCTCCAGGTCGATCCCCTCTCGAGCCGCCAGCGCCTCGATCGCCTGCGCCTTGCCGGAGCGGTAGACGAACACGCCGGTGGGACGACCCGTGTAGACCCCGTCGACGACGTCGGAGAGGTTCGAGCCGATCGCACCGTCGAACGCCATCACCCGTGCCAGGATGTCGGCCAGCTCCTGCGATGCCGCCGTGACGATGTAAACGCGGCGGCCCTCGTCCTGGTGCGCGTGGGCCAGCGCGAGCATCTGCGGATACACGCGCGGGAGGATGCCCGCCAATACGGCCACGCCGAGGCGCTCGAGGTCCAGCACGCGCGTGCCCTCCAGAGACGCGGCGATCCGGTCGCGCAGAGCCAGCGAATCCTCGTCGGTGGCGCCGCGCAGGCGAAACTGCAGGTTCGCCACGGCGTCAGACAGCAGCTGACGGCGTCCCATCAGCCCGGCGCGGTACGCGGCCCGCCCGAACTGGAACGCCGAGGACCCCTCGATCAGGGTCTTGTCGAGATCAAAGAAAGCCGCCGCTGAGCGAGACGCCGCGGTCTCCCCGTCACCCTCCATTGACCTCGACGATGACGGCGTCGCCCTGGCCGCCGCCGGAGCAGATCGCGGCGCAACCGAGACCCCCGCCACGCCGGCGAAGCTCGTAGATCAGGGTGCCGAGGATCCGAGCGCCCGAGGCGCCGATCGGATGCCCGAGGGCGACCGCACCGCCGTTGACGTTGACCTTGTCCTCGTCGAGGCCGAGCACGCGGATCGAGTTCAGCGTGACCGAGGCAAACGCCTCGTTGATCTCCCACAGGTCGATGTCGTCAGCTGACAGGCCGGCCTTCTCGAGCGCCTTCTGGGCGGCGCGGGCGGGGGTGCGCGCGAGGTAGGCGAAGTCGTCGGCGACCGCGGCCTGCGCCAGGATCGTCGCCATCACCTCCTTGCCGTTGGCCTTGGCCCATGCGTCTGAGGAGACGACCAGCGCGCCGCCGCCGTCGTTGACGCCAGGTGAGTTGCCGGCCGTGTGCGAGCCGTCCTTGAGGAAGATCGCGGGGAGCTTGGCCAGGGCCTCCAGGCTCGCGTCGCGACGGGGCGCCTCGTCGATCTCGACCACGGTGTCGCCCTTGCGACCCTTGACCGTGACCGAAACGATCTCATCGGGGAGGCGGCCCTCGTCGGTTGCCTTCACCGCGCGCTCGTGCGAACGCAGCGCCCAGCGGTCCATGTCGGGCCGCGTCATCTCGAGCTCGGTGGCGACCTCGCTCGCCTCCTGGGCCATGTGCTTACCGGAGAACGGATTGGTGAGCCCGTCGTTGATCATTCCGTCGATCGCCTTGGCGTCGCCCATGCGGAAGCCGAATCGCGCCTCCTTGAGCAGGTACGGAGCGTTGGACATCGATTCCATGCCGCCGCCGACGCCGACCTCCAGGTCATCCGCGCGGATCGCGGCATCAAGCAGACCAACCGCCCGGATGCCCGAAGCGCAGACCTTGTTGATCGTCTCCGACGAGACCTCCTTGGGGATGCCGGCCTTGATCTGCGCCTGCCGTGACGGGATCTGGCCCTGGCCCGCCTGCAGCACCTGCCCCATGATCACGTGCTGCACCTGTTCGGGGGCGACCTCGGCGCGCTCGAGCGCGGCCTTGATCGCGGTGGCGCCCAGCTCGGTGGCGTCCAGTGAGGCGAGGCCCCCACCGAGCTTGCCGATCGGCGTGCGGGCGGCGGAGAGGATCACTGTCTTGGGCATCTGCGGCTTCTCCGGGGGTCGGTGGCGAGATGCTCAATCCTAGTAGCGCCCGCCAGGCTCGGCGCGGACGGCCACCATGATCCGGCTGGCGGCCGGTACCCCCTCACGCGGGGTCACCGGTTGCAACGCGACTGAGCGTCGACTATCGTGCCGCGGCATATGCGGGGGCCAGCATGAGCGGGCCTAGACTAGGACGAGGGGGATAGTCGTGTCGGGAGCGAACTTTGACGCCACCAGGCGGAGGCCAGGGGTCCTGGCGTCGCGTGTGGGCTTGGCCGTTCTGGCCCTGACCGTGCTGATCGGCGTGTTCACGGTAGGTGCCGGGAGCGCGAGCGCAGCCGCGCCCCAAGCGCTGATCCTCGGCAGCACGGTGTCCCCGGGCACCGCGACCGACGGCAGCGGCGTGAGCCTGGAGCAGCAAGGGGCTCAGGCTGACGGCTTCACGGTCACTGTCGTCGACGACGCGACGTGGAGCTCGATGACCGCGGCGCAGTTCGCCGCCTACCAGGTGATCATCATCGGTGACCCGACGTGCGGAGATACCGTGTCAGCCGGCAGCGTGGCGCAGTCCAATGCGTCCGTGTGGGAGCCCGTCGTCATGAACAGCGGCGGCAATAAGGTGCTGATCGGCACCGATCCCACCTTCCACAACGACGGTCCGACCGGCACGCGGCGGGGCGATCTGCTCGAGGCGAACGGGATCGCGTTCGCCGGCGCCGTCCCCGGAGCCACCGGTGCCTACGTCGACCTCAGTTGCACCTATGACTCCACTCCGGCCGGTACCCCAGTGCCGATCCTGGACGGCCTCAGCACGCAAGGGGCGGGACAGTTCACCGCCATCGGTGAAGGAGCGGTCAGTGCCTGCGCCACCGGCGTCAACGTCGTCGCGCAGTCGGGTCCAACCACCGGGCTGACCGACGCTGACCTGTCCAACTGGAGCTGCTCGGTGCACGAGGCGTTCGATAAGTTCCCGGCTGATTACACGCCGCTGGCCCTGGCGCCCTCCAGCTCCGGGTTCCCCAGTTCGTACTGTGCGAACGACGTGGGCACCGGGGCGCTTGCGTGCGGCTCGCCGTACGTGATGGTCTCCGGTTCCGGCGTCACCGTCAGCTCCGACATCTCGCTGGCGCCGCCGACTCAGACCCTGGCGGTGGGATCGTCAGCGACGCTGACGGCGACGGTCACCAACGGTGGCGTCCCCCAAGCGGGCAAGACGGTCACGTTCACCGTCACCTCGGGACCGAATGTCGGAGCCACCGGAACCGGGGTCACCGACGGTTCCGGCCAAACGACGTTCACCTATCCCGATAACGGTGGCGCAGGCACGGACGCGATCGCAGCGTCGTTCGTCAACGACTCGGGAGCAACCGAGCAGGCGACGGCCAGCGTTACGTGGGGTGCCGTCGCGTCCGATCCCGCGATCACCGCAACCGGTGCTTCCGGGTTCAGCGCGACCGAAGGCGCAGCCGCGACCGGGACGGTGGCGACGTTCACCGACCCTGACACGGCGGCGACCGCCGGCGAGTACTCGGCGACGATCGACTGGGGCGACGGCAGCACGTCGACGGGGACGGTCAGCGGCAGCGGCGGCAGCTTCACGGTGACCGGGAGCCATACCTACGCGGAGGAGGGCTCCCACACGATCACCGCGACGATCACCGACGTCGACAACACGGCGAACAACGCGTCCGCGACGACGCCGGCGACGGTGGCGGATGCGGCGCTGCACGCCAGCAGCACGAGCGGGACGCTGAGCGGCAAGCAGCTCAGCGGGACGCTGGCCACGTTCACCGACGACGATCCCGGCGGAACGCTGACGGACTACACCGCCTCGGTCAGCTGGGGAGACGGCGCGTCGTCGGCCGGCACGGTGTCGGCGGGGAGCGGCCATTTCGCCGTCAGCGCCAGCCACACCTACGGCTCGACCGGGACGTTCACGGTGACGATCACGATCAAGGACGCCGGCGGAAGCACTGTCACCACGACATCGAAGGTGATCCTGGCCTCCACACCAGGGCCAACCGGTAGCGCCAAGCTCACCGGGGCGCCGGCAGCCTGCGTGCTGATGCCGGTCAACCTCAGTGTGAAGGGCAAGCAGATCGCATCGGTGACGTGGTTCGTGAATGGGCGCAAGGTCAAGGGCCGGACGGTCAAGCGCGGCACGTCGTACAGCGTCCGGATCCCGGTCTCGGCCGGCGCGCATCACATCACCGTCAAGGTGAGGTTCCGTAAGTCGAGCCATACGCGCTCCCACACGTTCCACCGGACCGTGTCCGGGTGCAAGACTCCGCCGCCGAAGTTCACCGGCTAGCCGATCGACGCCACGGACCGGCGGCAGCGGCGCGCCGTCGGTCCGTAGGGCGATCCGCGTGACGCCCGGCTCGGTGGAAGTGGGGGCGAGCACCGAGGCGGATGGATGGTGCGCGCGCTCGCCGCGGTCACGTGGAGGCGGCGTTCCGGCGGGGCAGGTGCGGCGGGCGGGCGCGTAGGCTGGCTGCCCAGGCTCCGGCGACGAGCGCACCGCCGAGAGCGAACACGACCCATGAAATCGAGTCGTTCTGCGCTGGCTTTGGCGGCGCCGCCACCCTCGGGACGGTTATGGGATGGCCGGATGCGGAGGCGATGCGTTGGATAGCGGCGACGGCGGTCGCGCCCAGACCGCGGACTCGAACGTCGGTGAGCACGGATCGCCCAGCGGCGGCTCGGAGGCCGTAGGTGCCGAGTCCATTGGGCATGACCACCAGAAGTTGCCCTCGGTAGACCAGCGAGAGCTCCTGTCCGAGGAACGTTGCGTAGTTTTGGGGTTGGCGCCAGAGCTCGGTGACTGAGCCCAGGTCCGCGGACGATGCGATTATCGCGACGCGGATCTGGTCGCCGGTGCTCCGTGCCGCGCTCAGCTCGGCGCGCAACTGGGCCTGCTGGAGGGCGGACAGTCCTGCATCCTGGCCCAGGAACAGTGTCTGGGAGGTGAGCACGTCGCTGGCGGGGTCGCCGTCCGCCCGCGCTGGGCTTGGAGACCACTCCAGCACCAAGGCGAAAATGGCCATGAGAGCTACGGCTCGCAAAGTCCGACGGGTCCACGAACGAGAGCTGGACGTGTGCGTAGAGTTAGCCAACTGCGATGAGCGGGACGGACAAAGGGCACGGACCGGACGGCGCGGCGCCGGAGGCAAAGTCTAAGGTCCCGCCGCCGCCGCCGCCGCCGCCGCCGTGGCGGCTGGCTGGTTTTGGTTGCGTTGCTCGCGGTGGGTGCGTTTCCTGGTTTAGCTCAGGCGCACGGAGCCGTCGACCCGATTGCGACGAGCTTTCTCGCCAAGGTGCGTGGGGTTCCGGCGGGCCTGCAGGCCAAGGTTGTCGATGGCGACCTGAGGCTGTGGTTGAGGGTCCAGCCGAATACGACCGCGGTGGTTCTCGACTATCGGGGAGGCCCGTACCTGCGCTTCTCGCCCTCTGGGGTGGCTGTGAACGTCAATTCGGTCATGTACTACCTGAACCTGACGCCCGTCGAGACTCCGCCCGCCAGAGTGAGCCCGGCGATCGCGCCGAAATGGCAGCAGGTGAGCAGCGGCCATGAATACAGTTGGCATGACGGCAGGCTGCAGGGGCTGGCGAGCATCGCGCTGTCGCCCGGGACCACGTATGTCGGGAGATGGGCCATCCCGGTGATGATCGACGGACAGCTGAGCTCGATCTTCGGCGGCCTGTTTTTTGCGCCCAACCCGTCGATCGTGTGGTTCTGGCCGATCCTGGTGCTGCTCATGTGCACACTGGCGGCGTGGCGGGTGCGCCGCTCCGCGCTGGACGCGCGCGTCGTCGTCGTGCTGGCGGTTGCGGCTCTGACCGGGATCGCGATCGCCGGCGTCGGTCGAGATCTTCACGGACGACCGACGGTCTCGGTCTTCCAGCTGATCACGTTCGCGGCCATCCTTACCTTTGTGGCGTGGGGACTGCGCCGGGTGCTGCTGCGGCGCCTCGGATACTTCTCGGTGTTCGTGATCTCCGCGGTCGCGATCTGGGAAGGCATTCAGTTGGTCCCGACGCTCCTGCATGGCTTCGTGCTCGCGGCCGTGCCGGCGTTCTTGGCGCGGGCGGCGGCGGTCGTGTGCCTCGGGTGTGGCGCCGGACTGCTGGTGTTTGTGTTCCGCCTGGCCGACCAACGGGAGCTCGACCCGTCAGAGCGTGGTGATTTCGACGATGAGGACGACTTCGACGATGTCGGCGCCTGGATGCTCGACGCCTGATCGTGGCGTCCAAGGTGTCACTCGCCGACAGGCCGACGGAGGCGCGTGTGCGTGTTACGCGGCTCGGCTGATCGCCGTGACCTCGGTCGCGGTCTTACTGATGGCCGGCTGCGGTTCGAGCGGCAGCGCGTCCCGAACCGCGGGGATTCCGCGCGCGCTCCGGTTAGAGGCTCGCCCGATCGGCCGAGGCGCGCGTTTTCATCCACCGCCAACCGGTCGGGTGATCGGCGATTGTCGGCGGCGACTGGGTCGGCGGACTGGCGTGCATGTCGAGGTGTTTGCCGTCAATCGGGTGGTGCTGCTGGCGGCGGGGATCGGTACTCGGCCGCCGTGGAAGTTCTCGGCCGGACGGATATCCGGCGCGCGCTGTTACGGCGGGCTGGTGACGCTCGAGCCGACTGGAGTGGTGCTCGTACACCCGGGTGCGCGGCTGTCGCTGTCAGATCTCTTTCGCGCCTGGGGCCAACCACTGTCGCGGCGGCGGGTGGCCGGCTTCTCGGTCCCTCAAGGCGAGCGGGTGGTCGTGTTCGTTGACGGGCGGCGCTGGCATGGTTCGCCGGCGCGTGTACCGCTGGCAGAGCACTCAGAAATCGTCGTGGAGGTCGGCCCCTACGTCCCGCCGCACCCCTCCTACACGTTTCCGCCGGGCACCTGACGCAGTGAGAATTCAGCCCTGCCGGGGGCGATGTCGCAAATTCGCGGCGCCCTGCCATTCGCGTCGAGCGCCTCGGGGGCCTATCTTGTCACGCGTGGGTCTGCACGTCGCTCGCCACGGTCTGACGCGACCTCGGAGGGCTGGGGTGATCGCTCCGGGAGAGATTCGTCGTATCCGGCGACCGGCCGGCTGGTGGCGCTCAGGAGAATGGATCCGACGTGGATGTGCTCTGGCGGTTCTCGTGAGCGCTCTGTCGGTCGCCGCGTTCACGGCGGTCGCGCGCGCCGATGGTGACCCGGCCAGCGACTATCTCGTCGCCAGGCAGGTCTTCGTGTCCTCCCAGGCGACGTCGGCATCCGCCTCGCAACGCGAGCTGCTCGGCGCCGTTCAGGCGGCTAACCGCGCTGGGTTCGCCATCCGGGTGGCGATCATCTCAACCGACTATGACCTCGGCTCGATCACCGCGCTGTGGCGCAGGCCGCGGGTCTACGCTCGCTTCCTGGGACAGGAACTCTCGCTGGCGTACAAGCAGCGGCTGCTGGTCGTCATGCCCAACGGGTTCGGCTTCAACTGGCCCCAGCACTCGGTGGGATCGTCGTATCGGCTGCTGGCGAAGGTACCGATTCGGTCAGGCGAAACGGGAGCTATGGGTGCGGCACAGACGGCGGTGCGGCGGCTCGCCAGCGCTGCTGGCGTCACCGTCCCCGCGCTCAACAACGCCCGAACGAATCAGACGAAGCGTGCCGCCGGCCACAGCGACGACCGCGTCGTGATCATCGGAGCGGCTCTCGTGGCCCTCGCTGCCGTGCTCGGCGTCCTGTTCGTGCTAGGCCGGCGGCACCGCGCTCGCCCCGAGGTCGCCAGCGAGTCGTCGCTCGCGAGCCGCCATGGGTTGCCAATCACGCTCCGTGGGGCGATTCCAGGCTTTGCGCTGCTGATCGTCGTCGCCGTCGGTGCGCCGATTCTGGCTCTCGGCGCCCTGCGCAATTCCAGCACCGCCTCGGATACCGCGGCGGGTCATGTCGTGACACCGCCCCCGTTCACGTGGCCTGCGGGGCGCCAGCCGGCGCCGGAGTTCGTGCTGCGCGACCAACAGGCTCACCGCGTCTCACCTGGCGCCTACCGCGGACGGCCGGTGATCGTGACCTTCGTCGACCCGCTGTGCCGCAATCTCTGCCCGCTCGAGGCGCACGTGCTGAACACGGCCGTGGGCCAGCTGCCAGCCTCGCAGCGACCTGAGATCCTGGCGGTCAGCGTGGATGTCTACGCGAACGCCAATGCTCGCGTCAATCTCCTGCGAGACGTCCGCAAATGGGCGCTGGTGCCCCAGTGGCGCTGGGCGGTCGGCCAACCCGCGCGCCTGGCCGCTGTGTGGAAGCGCTACAAGATCGGTGTCTCGACCACGACGAAGAAGATCGCCGGGGCCACGATCAACTACATCACCCACACCGAGGCGGCGTACATCATCGACGCGACCGGTCACGAGCGCGCTCTGTTCTTATGGCCCTTCTATCCCCAAGATGTCGAGCGCACTCTGCGAAAGCTCACGTGACCAGGTAGCCGGCCGCGGACGGCTATCCAGGGCAGGCGATGCAACGCTACGCGTCGTCGGCGACGTGGTCCCGGCGCTTGGTCCGGCGCGACGGCGTCATCATGCCGCTCGCGCTACAGGTGTGGTGCTGGTCGTCGTTGCGTCCGTTTTCCTTGCCGTCACCCCAGACGCCGGCGCGCACCTGCGTTCGGGCACCGTCGCCGTCGACTATCGCGCCAGCGTCCTTACCCCGGACACCCCCGCCTACGTCGCTGGTATCTACCAGAGCGACCACGGCCTGAACCTGACCGCCAAACGGGGACACGTCGTGATCCTGCTCGGCTACCTGGGCGAGCCGGTATTCCGGCTCAATGCTATGGGGCTGTGGGTCAACGCGGCTTCGCCGACGGCGGTTGTTGCCGGGCTGGTGACCAGGGCGCAACGGGTCGACGCCTCGACGCCACGCTGGCGTCTGCAACGCGGGCGCGAATCGGCGGTCTGGCACGACGCGCGGGTGCAGGGACTTCCGTCTGGGGTGGATCGCAGGGCCTGGAGCGTGCCGCTGATCGTCGATGGCCGCCGCGCACGCCTTGAGGGCCACCTCAGCCGCGTTCCCGCTCCGTCGCTGTGGCCGTGGCTGGGGCTGCTCGCCGGCGTGCTCGGCGCGGGTGCGTCGCCGGTGCTGCTGCGCCGATGCGAGCTCGTGCGCCCAGTCGCGATTCGCTGCGCTTTCGTCGCCATCGCCGCGTCGGTGGTGATCGCGTCCGCCTTCGCCCTCGACACCTACGCGTCGCCGGGAACCTGGATCGAGGGCCTCGACGAAATCGTCTTCCTCGCCGTTGGTCTGGGGGTGCTGCTGCGAGGCCCCGAGAACTTCCGGGTCGCAGCCGCGATTGGGTCGGGGCTGGTCGGCGTGGCGGTCGGGGTGAGCAAGGGCGCGGTCTTTCTGCACCCGATCGTGCTCGCGGTGTTGCCGGGTACCGTCATCCGGCTCACCGTCGTGGCCGCCGTCGGCGCAGGTTTGAACGCGGCGATGCTGGGGTGCCGGTTCTACGTCGAGACAGCCGCTCCGGTATGGGACCTCGATCCGCCAAAGGGGTCCGTGGCTGGCCGGCTCGGTCGTTGACTCGCGAGACGCCCAGGGCTTCAGCGGCTGACGCGAGCCCGCTCCAGCACGCTGGTCGCGGCGCTGGCAGGATCCAGCTCGCGGCTGACCACGCGGTCGAGCAGCTCCCGGACCTCGTCATCCTCGCGGACGGCCTCCTCCAGCTCGCGTCGCATGCGAAGGGTGGCGATCGCCAGCACCTCGTTCATGAGGTTGCGCCGCCGCCGCTCTGACAGCGTCCCGCCCGCCTCGATGTGGACACGATGATCGGCCATCGCCTCGGCCAGCCCCGCCACGCCCTCGCCCCGGACCGCCTCGGTCCGGATGATCGGAACCTCCCAGTCGCGGTGCGGGCCCAGCGAGAGCACGGCCTTTATCTCCCTGACCATCGTGTCGGCCAGGGGGTGGTCGGCCTTGTTGACCACGATCACGTCGGGGATCTCCATCACCCCGGCCTTGAGTGCCTGGATCGAGTCGCCCGAGCCCGGCATCAATACCAGCACGATCGTGTCGGCGTGATCGATGATGTCGACCTCGGCCTGCCCCACGCCCACGGTCTCAAGCAGCACGATGTCACGGCCGGAGGCGTCCATCAGCAAGGCCGCCTGGAGCGCTGCCTCGCTGAGGCCACCGAGCGCACCGCGGCTGGCCATCGAGCGGATGAACACGCCCGGATCCAGGAAATGCTCGGTGAGGCGGATCCGGTCACCCAGCAGGGCCCCCTTGGTGAACGGCGAGGAGGGGTCGATCGACAGCACCGCCACCGTCCGCTCGCGTTCGCGCTCGAGCTTGGTCAGCGCCGCCAGGAGGGTTGACTTGCCAACGCCGGGCGGACCCGTGAAACCGAACACCGCCGCCCGGCCGGTGCGCGGGAACACCTCCCGGACCAGCTCCCAGCCCGCCGGATCGTCGTTCTCGACCAGGGTGATGGCCTTGGCCAGCGCGCGCTTGTCGCCGGCGAGGAGACGCTGAGCTAGGGGCTGATCGGAGGCGGCCATCGCGCGGCAGCCATCATGCCAGGGCGCTCGCGGAGGTGTGCCCGTGGTCAACATCTGGGATCGTGTGGCTCATCATGAACGCGCTGGTCGGACATCTGGACGGGCTGGTCGGCAACGGAATCGAGGCCACGGTGGCGTTCAAGCACCGCCGGCGACTGCGCAAGCTCGGCTGGGAACGAGTGTTTGCGCCCTCCACGCCGGGCGTCTGGGCGAGCGGCGAGCCGCCGCCTCGCGACGGCTGCTCGCTCGAGGTGCTGATCGACGGCGCCGGCGCATTGCCGGAGATGGCCCGCGCGCTTTCAGCGGCCCAGCGGTTCGTGCATCTCACCGGATGGCATGTCGCGCCGTCGTTCGAACTCGAGCCGGGACGACGCGAGAGCGCGATCGGCGTGCTGCTGGCCGACATCGCCCAACGGGTGGACGTGCGCGTGCTGGTGTGGTCCGGCTCTCCGCTGCCCGCGTTTCATCCGACCCGCAAAGAGGTCGCCGCGGGGATCCGCAACCTCACCCGGGGAACCCGGATCCGCGCCCACGGCGATCCGCGCGAGCATCCGCTGCACTGCCACCACGAGAAGACGATCGTGATCGATGGCGAGCTGGCGTTCGTCGGCGGGATCGACCTCACCGATGATGCCGGCGACCGCTTCGACACGCAGGCACATCACGCCCGCCGGCGGCTCGGCTGGCATGACGTCGCCACGCGCCTGCGGGGGCCCGCCGTGGCCGACGTCAACGATCACTTCCGCACGCGCTGGCGCGAGCTGACAGGCGAGCTCCTGCCCGAGGAGCCGCCGCCGCCACCCGCCGGGGAGCAGACGGTGCAGGTGGTCCGCACCGTCGCCGAGAGCATGTACGAGTCGCTCCCCCACGGCGACTTCCGCATCTTCGAGAGCTATGTGCGGGCGTTGCGCTCGGCCCGCGAGCTGATCTACATCGAGAACCAGTTCCTGTGGGCACCCGAGCTCGTCTCGATCATCGCCGACAAGCTCCGTCATCCTCCCACTCCGGATTTCCGCGTCGTGATCCTGCTTCCGGCCAAGGCCAACAACGGCGCCGAGGACACCCGCGGTCAGCTCAGCGTGCTGTGCGAGGCCGACGATGGCAACGGGCGGCTGCTGGGAGCGACGATCCGCTCGATGTCCCCGTCCGGCGACCGCGCCGACCCGCTCTACGTCCACGCCAAGGTGGCGATCGTCGACGACCGGTGGCTGATCGTCGGCTCGGCCAACCTCAACGCCCACTCGCTGTTCAACGACACCGAGCTGTGCGTGGTCACCGACGATGCGGCGCTGGCGCGCGACACGCGCGTGCGGCTGTGGGCCGAGCACCTCGAGCTCGACGAGGCAACCGTCGCCGCCGAGCCGGTGACCGAGCTTGTCGACCACCGCTGGAAGCCGATCGCCCACGATCAGCTCGAGCGGCTGCGGGCCGGCGTCCCTCCGACCCATCGCCTGCTGGCGCTGCCGGGGGTGTCGCGGCGCTCGCGTCGGCTGCTCGGCCCGCTCTCTGGCCTGATCGACGACGGCTGAGGGTTACGCGCGCGCCTTGAGCGCGCGGTAGCGCCGGATCAGGGCGTTGGTCGACGCGTCGTGGCCGAGCTCCGGCTCGGTCTCGCCCTGCAGCTCAGGGATGATCTGCTTGGCCAGAACCTTGCCGAGCTCGACGCCCCACTGATCGAACGAGTCGATGTTCCAGATCGTGCCCTGGGTGAACACGCTGTGCTCGTACAGGGCCACCAGCGCCCCGAGCCGGTGCGGCGTGAGGATCTCGGCCAGCAGCACGTTGGTCGGACGGTTGCCCGCCATGACCCGGTGCGGGACGACATGATCGGGCGTGTCCTCGGCGCGCACCTCCTCCTCGGTCCGGCCGAAGGCCAGGGCCTGGGCCTGGGCGAACACGTTGGAGCACAGGATGTCATGGTGATCGCGCAGCGGGTTCAGGGTCTTGCCGAACGCGATCAGGTCCACGGGGATCAGCTTCGTCCCCTGGTGGATGAGCTGGTAGAAGCTGTGCTGGCCATTGGTTCCCGGCTCGCCCCAGTAGACCGCGCCAGTCTGATAGTCGACGGGCGTGCCGTCCAGCGTGACGTGCTTGCCGTTGGACTCCATCGTCAGCTGCTGCAGATACGCCGGGAAGCGTTTGAGGTACTGCTCGTAGGGCATCACCCCCGTAGTCTGGGCGTCGAAGAAGTCCCCGTACCAGACCGCCAGCAGACCCATCAGCGCCGGCAGGTTTCGCTCCAGCGGTGCGGTGCGGAAATGCTCGTCCATCTCGTGAAAGCCGGCCAGCATCTCGCGGAAGCGATCCGGGCCGATGGCCACCATCGTCGAGAGCCCGATCGCCGAGCACATCGAGTACCGGCCTCCCACCCAGTCCCAGAATTCGAACATGTTGGCGGTGTCGATACCGAACTCCGAGACGAGCTTCTCGTTGGTGGAGACGGCGACGAAATGCTTGGCCACGGCCGACTCGTCCCCGAGCTCACCGACGAGCCAGTCGCGGGCGGAGGTGGCATTGGTGAGCGTCTCCAGCGTGCTGAAGGTCTTGGAGGCGACGATGAACAGGGTCTCCTCCGCCGCCAGGTCCCGGGTGGCCTCCACCAGATCCGTGGAGTCCACGTTGGAGACGAAGCGGAAGGTCATGTCCCGCCGGCTGTAGTGCCGCAGCGCCTCGTAGGCCATGACCGGGCCGAGATCCGAGCCACCGATGCCGACGTTGATCACGTTGCGGATCGGCTTACCGGTGTGCCCCTTCCACTCCCCGCTGCGCACCCGCTCGGCGAAGGCGGACATCTTGTCCAGGACGGCGTGCACCGCTTCGACGACGTCGACGCCGTCGACGACGAGCGAGGACTCGCGCGGCATGCGAAGCGCCACGTGCAGCACCGCCCGGCCCTCCGAGACGTTGATGGGCTCCCCCCGGAACATGCTCTCCCGGCGGCCGGTGAGGTCAGACTCCTCGGCCAGCTCAATCAGCAACCGGACCGTCTCATCGGTGATGCGGTTCTTGGAGTAGTCGAGGTACAGGCCGGCGGCCTCCGCGGTGAAGCGCTCGGCGCGTCCGGGATCATCGTCGAACAGCTCTCGCAGGCTCACCCCCGCGGTGTCGGCGTGGTGACGCTCCAACGCCTTCCAGGCCGCACGCTCGCGCAGCGGGGTTGCCGTCATGTCGCCCTCCCCTGTTCGGTGATCGCTGTCAACTGCCGCGCTGGCGCTCCAAGCACGCGCTCGACGATAACGGCTGGCGGCGAGCTGAGGTGATCCCGCCGGGGTTCGGGCTCATCGACGACGGCTGAGCCGAACGCCTACGATCTGGCCCGTGCGCATGGCCGGCACACAGCAGACCAGTCGCCCACGCGCGGCGCCGCCGTCGCCCCCGCGAGCGCGGACCGGGCCTGAGCCCCTGCGCGGCGGTCCGCTGGCGTTCCTGCGTTTCGCTCGCGCCCACAAGATGCTGACCCGCGGGCACCTGATGCTGTTCGCCCGCTGGTTGTGGCTGAAGCTGCGTTGGCGCGGGCGCCTGCAGACCGATGGGCTGTGCTTCGTCGGTCCCGGCGTCAAGTTCGAGATCGGGCCGCAGGCGCGAGTCAGCCTGGGACGCTGGTCGTGGATCGGCCACGGCTGCAAGGTGCGCGTGCACGAGGGTGAGCTGTCGATCGGCGCCAAGACCGTGCTCGGCCAGGAATGCACCCTGTCCGCCTACCAGAACATCTCGATCGGACGCGAGTGCATCATCGCCGACCGCGTGATGATGATCGACTTCGACCACGGGATGGTGGAGGTCGAGCGTCCGATCCGCGAGCAGGGCATCTACAAGCGTGACGTCAACATCGGCCACAACGTCTGGATCGGCTACGGCGCCTGCCTGCTGCGCGGCGTCACGGTCGGCGACAACGCCGTGATCGGAACCAGCTCGGTGGTGACCTGCGACGTACCGCCCAACGCGGTCGTCGGCGGCATCCCAGCCAAGGTCATCCGGATGCGCGAGACCCCGCGGACGTTCCGCTGGGACTAGGGGGAATCGCCTAAAGGCGATTCCCTTGAGAGATTCGGCAGAGCCGAATCTCCCGCGGGGTTGGGGAATCGGCTGGCGCCGATTCCCTTGAGAGATTCGGCAGAGCCGAATCTCCCGGCGTCGATCGAATCGATCCGACATTCACCGCAGGATGGCCAGGAAGTCCAGCGCCCGGTCGAGCTCGCCGGAGCGCAGGGCGAAGTCGCTGGAGGCGATCGCCGGCGTGAAGCGCTCGTAGAAGGGCCGGGTGATCCGCAGGCGCTGATGAACCGCGTCCCACCCCCACGACAGGGCCACCTCGTGCAGTCGCAGCTTGCGGGCGTGGAACAGCCCCAGCACGGCCACGTCGTCGAACACCGACCGGCACAGCCGCTCGAACTCCTGCGCCCGGTATTCCTTGAGGTGCCAGGGGTTGTCTGACTTCTGCGCGCCGGCCGGAGCCAGGGTCAGGAGGTTGGGTGTGGAGACGTAGGCGATCCCGCCGGGGGCCAGCAGCGAGCGGAAGTGCTCGAGCACCGCGGCCGGATCCTGAACGTGCTCGATCGTCTGCAGGAACACCACCGCGTCATACCCGCCCGGCTCCCCGTGGGTCTCCACCAGCCCGCGCTCGAAGCGCAGGTTCTGGCGGCGGTAGCGTAGCTTGGCGTGCTCGTGCGCCTCCGGATTGGCGTCGACGCCGACCACTGTCGCCGCCCCGCGTGACAGGAGCTCTGAGCCGTATCCCTCACCGCACGCCATGTCGATGACGCGGCGGCCGATGACCCGCGCCCCGATCCACTCGTACACGGCCAGGTGGCGGCGATACCAGTAGTTCTCAGCGGGGACGTCGGGCAGCGTCCGCTCCCCCGTCAGCTCCAGCGGGGGCACCCCGTCAGGCTGGTC
The DNA here is from genome assembly GCA_963792735.1 of uncultured Solirubrobacterales bacterium. Lineage (GTDB taxonomy): Bacteria > Actinomycetota > Thermoleophilia > Solirubrobacterales > Solirubrobacteraceae > Palsa-465. Next base: position 355,805 of record CAWBXK010000006.1, read on the forward strand.
TCGCTGAACGTTGGCGTGGGATGGCACGGCGGACAGGGTAATGTGCGCGACGGCATGGATGCATTACGCAGCGCGGACGAAATCCGCGACGTCAATACGCGCTACCACGACGTCGCGGCCCAGACCTATGACTCGAAGTGGGGCATCGACTTCGGCGACATCGGGCAGGCGCAGGTGCTCGGCAAGCTGCGCAAGCTGCTTGGTCGCGAGCTCGACGATGGCTATGCGCGCTCGCTGGAGATCGGCGCGGGCACCGGCTACTTCAGCCTCAACCTGCTCCAGGCCGGCATCGTCGACGAGGCGACCTGCACCGACATCTCGCCCGGGATGGTGAGCACGCTCGGGCGCAACGCAGAGCGCCTCGGCCTGCGGGTCAAGGCCGCCCGCGCCGATGCGGAGTCATTGCCGTTCGCCGACGCCAGCTTCGATCTGGTGCTCGGCCATGCCGTCCTGCATCACCTCCCCAACCTGCGACGGGCGTTCTCGGAGTTTCACCGCGTGCTGCGACCCGGGGGGCGGATCGTGTTCGCCGGCGAGCCCTCCCGGCTCGGGGATCGCATCGCGTCGCTGCCCAAGCGCGGCGCCACCGCGCTGGCGCCGGCGTGGCGGCGGCTGATGCGCGCCGCTCCGGCGCCGCCGGCGGCCGCGCCGGGCTCGCCGGACCACGTCGATCACGCGCTCGAGCGATACGTCGACATCCATGCCTTCGAACCCATCGACCTGTCCCGCCACGCCGACCGGGCCGGCTTCAGCGACATCGTGGTGCGCGGCGAGGAGCTGACCGCGAACTGGTTCGGTTGGTTCAACCGAGCGCTGGAGGCCAGCGCCAATCCCGACGACGTGCCGATGCTCTGGCGCCAATACGCCTTCCACGGCTACCTGCTGTTCCAGCGGCTCGACGAGCGGCTGCTGGAGCCGAGGCTGCCGCCGGCGATCTTCTACAACCTGCTGCTGACCGCGCGCAGGGCCTGAGCCGGCGCGCCACCGGGCCGGCGGCGGCGCGGCGGGTTGGTGGCGGCGGCGAAAGCCCACCCGCCTAGACTTCGGCCATGGCCGAAGAGGTCTCACGCGAGTTCCCGCTGTTCCCGCTCGGGCTCGTGGCGCTGCCGGGTGAGCTGATCCCGCTGCACATCTTCGAGGAGCGCTACCTGACGATGATGGCGGCGTGCCTGGAGGCCGAAAGCGAGTTCGGGATCGTGTGGCTGTCTGACGACGGCCTGCGCGAGATCGGCTGCGCGTGTGCCATCGAGCGCGTGCTCGAGCGGACCGAGGATGGGCGCATGAACCTGCTCGCGCGCGGCACGCGGCCGTTCCGGGTGCTCGAGCGTCAGGGACATCTGGCCTATCCGGCGGGCGTGATCGAGTTCGTCGAGGATCGCGTCGACTCGCCGGACCGCCAGCTCGCCGACAACGCCCGCGCCGCCTACGCCGATCTCGTCAAGCGCGCCACCGACCGCGAGCCCGAGGAGCAGGAGCTCGACCAGATGACCGCGTACGAGATGGCGGCGACCGTCGACTTCGGCCTGGAGGCCAAGCAGGGCCTGCTTGACCTGCGCTCCGAGAACGCCCGCCTGCGGCTGGTCACGCGCCTGTTCCGCGCCGCGACCAAGCGCCTGGACTTCGTCGACCGCGCGCAGGCGCGGGCGCGCTCCAACGGCAAGGTCCGCTTCGGCTGATCGTTGGCGTCGCTGACACCGCTTCGGCCGCCGATACACGCAGGCGTCCACGGACGGGTGGAAGCGGGCGGGCGCGATCAGCGGCCCCCAGAAGCACGTGATGAGTCTAAGCGGCGCATACGGTTACTCAGACTCATCACGTCCACTCGGAGGCCGCCGACGACACGATCTCGGCACACCCCCGACACACCACCGGGCACCCACCGACGCACACCCCCCACGCCCTCCCGGCCACCGCCGACGCACACCCCCCACACACCACCGGGCACCCACCGACGCACACCCCCCACACCCTCCCGGCCACCGCCGACGCACACCGCCGACATCACGCCAGGTCCGACGCGGGCGGGCCGGCTACGGGGTGCCGACGATCGCCGTGAACAGCAGCATGAAGATGCCGAACAGGATGCAGTAGATCCCGAACGGACGCAGGTTGCGGCTCTTGAAGTACCGCGTCAGGAAGTGCACGGTGATGACCGCGGTCACCGCCGCGAACACCGCCGCCACGACGGCGGCGCCGCGCACCCCGCCGTTGCCGAGATGGCCGGTGAGGTCGGGGAGCTTGTACAGACCGGCGGCGAGGATCGGCGGCGTCGCCAGCAGGAAGGCGAAGTGGGCCGCGCCGGCGTTGTCCAGGCCACGGGCCAGGCCGGCGGTCATGACCACGCCGTCCCGGCTGATCCCGGGGATCAGGGCCGACGACTGGGCGACCCCGATCAGTCCCGCCTCACGAAACTCGAGCGTCTCGAGCTTGCGGCTGCCCTCGGGGTTGAGCCCCTCCCGCTCCGCGAGCTCGCGCACGTCCGCGCGCCGGCGGTATTGCTCGCCGGCGAGCAGGATGCAGCCGTTGACGACCAGGAAGATCGCCGCCGTGACCGGCTTGGCCAAGGCCACGCGGATCGGATGCTCGAGTGCGATGCCGAGGATCCCCACCGGAATCGTGGCGGCGATGATCAGCCACGCCAGCCGTTCGGTGGGAGTCTCGATGCGCCGCTTGCCCAGCGTCACGAAGAAGGCGCCGATGATCGCGACCCATTCGCGCCAGAAGTAGATCAACAGCCCGATCGCGCTGCCGACGTGGAGCATGACCACGAAGGCCAGCCACGGCGACTCAGGCTGTGATTGCCAGACGACGATGTTGTGCCAGCGAAACAGGGTCGGGAACAGCACCGTGTGACCGAGGCTGGAGACGGGGAACAGCTCGGTGGCGCCCTGCAGGATGCCGAGGACGATCGCCTGGAACGTGCTGATGAGGTTGTGGGTGACGGCGGCGAGGGCGAGCACGAAGCGCGGAAGGCTACCCGGCGAGCGCTAACGACGCGGTAAGCGCCCGCCGAGAGGACGCTTAGATCATCCGCTCAGGCCGCACACCTCCTGGGCCACCTGGGCGGCGAACAGCTCAGTCTTCGCGAGCTCGGTGTGGCCCTTGATGGCGCGGTCTGAGAACGACACCGTGCCCTGCTGAAGGCTGATGCGATAGGAGAACACGGTCCCCGGGAGGGCGGGAAGTGAGAGCTTGGCCGTCGCGTCCTGGCCGAGGCTGTCCGACAGATCGCGGGCTTGGATCAGTCGCGCGTTGGAGATCGGCCTGGGCTTCGCGCGGTTGCAACGAACGGTGCCGGCGTCATTGACGATCAAGCGCAGCGTCGTGCCCTGGCCGGTCCGGGTGAGCGCGAACAGATCGGCCGACCGGATGTCCAGGCCGCAACCGGCGAGCAGGACGGCCAGACCCGCCGCCGTCGCTGCGCCGCGCGCCGGTGTCAGGCGCTTCACGGAACGCAGACCACGATCGCCGCCCCTCCTCGGCGGGGGTCCCCACCGCCTGAGAACGCGCCGGACGCGTCGCGCGCGACGGCCTGGACCCCGCCGAAGAACAGGTTGCGCTCGCGGAACGGGCCCAGCTCCCACTTGCCCGCCTCGATCTCGGCCGCGGTCACGCCGGGCTCGGTGTAGACGACGCCGTTCTCGAAATGCACTCGCGGGGCGTCGACCGCCGCCTGGGCCGGCAGGCCGTCATCGATCGACCGGATCACCGTCTGCAGGATCGCCGAGCGGATCCGGTTTGAGCCGGCGCTCCCGACCGCCAGCTCGGCCACGCCGTCACGGATGACCACCGTGGGAGCCATCATGCTCGGCAGCCGTCGTCCCGCCGGGTGGCGGTGAAAGCCGAGCGGATTGAGGTCCTGCTCGCCGAGCATGTTGTTGAGATGAATGCCCGTGCCGGGCACCACGATCCCCGAGCAGGACCCGTTCGAGCAGGTGACCGAGCACGCCCAGCCGTCGCGGTCGAGCACCGCGATGTGGGTCGTCGAACCGAGGCGGCCGCCGGGCGGGGCGCTGCCGGCGCTGAGGAAGCGGTGCACGAACTCAGGATCGTCGAGGCCGTCCAGGAACTCGGGCGTGCGCTCGCGCTGGGTCTGCTCCATGACCGCGACGATCTGATCCACCGACGGCGGGGCGGCCTCGGCGTCGAGCAGCGCCAGCGCGCGGGCGATCAGAATCCCGCCGGCCGAGGGCGGCGGGTTGGTGAGGACCTCGCGTCCCCGGTAGCTGACGTGCAGCGGCGTGCGATCGATGACCCCATAGGCGTCGAGATCGGCCTGCGTGAGCATTCCCCCGCGCAGGCTGAGCCAGTCGGTGATCGTGGCGCCGATGTCGCCGCCATAGAACGGCTGCGCTCCCTCGGTGCCGAGACGTTCAAGCGTGTCGGCGAGGTCGGGCTGGAACATCCGCTCGCCCGCCCGCAGCAGCGACCCGCGGGGCGCGAACAGGGCGGCGCACTCGGGCGTCGAGGTGACGATGCCGCCGAGGATCTCGGCGATGTAGGCCTGCTGGGCGTTCACCTCCACCCCGGCGCGCGCGAGCGCCGCCGCCGGCTTGACCAGCTCCTCGAGCGCGATCCGCCCGAACCGGCGCGCCGCCTCGCACACGCCGGCCGGCATGCCGAACGTCCCGACCGACGCCGCCCCGATGTTGAACACCTGGATCGCGTCGCCGAAGGAGACCCGGACCGGTTCCAGCTCCGCACGGTCGGCGGCCGGCACCCCGTGGCCGGGGGCGCCGACGAAGAAGTCAAGCAGCGTCGGCTCGCGCCCCGGGGCGACCACCAGCATGTAGCCGCCCGCCCCCAGCCCGGTCAGCAACGGCTCGCAGACGAACGAGGCCAGCATCGCGCCGAGCGCCGCATCGACGGCGTTGCCTCCGGCCAGCAGCACGTCGGCGCCGGCACGGGCACTGACGGGGTGCCCGGCGGCCACCACACCCAGCTGGGTGGCGCCGGTCATCGGAAATGGCTCGGGTCAGGGGGTCTCACTGACGGTCTGGCACCGAGCATGCCAAGGACCGCACCGCCGCCGCCAGGCGACGGTGATGGGCCGTCAGCGACGGGGGATGAACTCGGGAACGTCGTACTCCCGCAGCGAGGACCGCTCACGCACCCGGCTGACCCGCGGCTCACCCACCGGCTCGCGCAGCGTGCGCCGTGGTGGCTCGTCCTGACGGGAGCGCAGCGAGAACGGCTCCTCCTCGCGCCGGCGGCGCCGAGCCTCCCCGAAGCCGGTCGCCACGACGGTCACCCACACCTGGTCGTCGAGCTTCTCGTCGACCATCGCTCCGAAGATGATGTTGGCGTCGGGGTGGGCGGCCTCGGCGACTGCCTTGGCGGCCTCGTTGACCTCCCACAGCGAGATGTCACGCCCGCCGGTGATCGACAGCAGGATCGAGCGTGCCCCGTCCATGCTGGTTTCCAGCAGCGGTGAGGCGACGGCCTGCTCGGCGGCGTCGATGGCGCGCCGCTCTCCCGTGCCCATGCCGATCCCGAGCAGCGCGTTGCCGGCGTCGGCCATGATCGTGCGCACGTCGGCGAAATCGAGGTTGATCAGCCCCGGCAGGGTGACCAGATCCGAGATCCCCTGCACGCCCTGGCGCAGCACGTCGTCGGCGACCCGGAACGCCTCCACCATCGAGACGCCGCGATCGAGCACCGACAGCAGCCGGTTGTTGGGAACCACGATCAGCGTGTCGACCTCGTCGGCCAGCGCGTCGATCCCGACCTCGGCCTGATCGCGGCGCCGCGAGCCCTCGAACTGGAACGGCCGCGTCACGATCCCGACCGTCAGCGCGCCGATCTCCCGCGCGATCTGAGCCACGATCGGGGCCGCGCCGGTGCCGGTGCCGCCCCCGGCGCCGGCGGCGATGAAGACCATGTCGGATCCGCGCAGCAACGCCTTGATCCGGTCGTGCTCGTCGCGGGCCGCGCGCCGGCCCAGCTCGGGATCGGATCCGGAACCGAGGCCGCGGGTGATCCCATCGCCGATGTGCAGGGTCTCGTGCGCGGCCGACAGCTGCAGCGATTGCAGATCGGTGTTGATGGCCAGGAACTCGATTCCCTCGACCTCGGCCTCGACCATTCGGTTGACGGCGTTGACTCCGGCACCCCCGACGCCGACCACCCGCAGCACCGGGCGACCGACCGTCGCCGGCGCGGAGTACGGGTCCGCGGAGGAGCGGGCGTAGACGTCGGCCGCGGGTCCGGGAGCCTCCAGGATGTCCTCAGGGATGTCGGCCGAGAAGGCCTGGCGCAGTCGCTCCTGCGGCGAGGGCACCGGCGGGGGCGTGAACGGCTCGGCCTCGGTGGGGTGGTCGAACGAGGGGTGCTGTACGCGCCGCGCTGTGGTCTCGGGCGCGGCCGGCGCCTCGGGGCCTTGTGGAGCGTGCTCCGGCGGCGCTTCGGCGGCGGGGGTGGCGTCCGTGTCCTCGGTCGTCTTGCGGAAGAGGTCGGCCAGTGGCCCCTCACGCATGCTCGCGCGCTTACCTGTTGCCATGCGAGAGAACCTCCTTGGCGAGCTGCCTGTAGGCGTGGGCGGCGAGACCGTCGGGATCGTATTTCAGCACGGACATGCCTCTCACCGGAGCCTCGGCGAAGCGGACCGTCTTACGAATGCGGGATGCGAACACCTGGTCGCCGAAGTTCTCTTCGAGCAGCTCGATCGCCTCCTTGGCGTGCAGGGTCCGCAGGTCGACGAGCGTCGGCAGGATGCCCTCGATGACTACGTCCGGATTCAGGTTCTCGCGAATCATCGCCAGCGTGTTCTGAAGCTGGACCAGGCCGCGCATTGACAGATATTCGCACTGCACGGGGACGATCACCTTGTGCGAGGCCGTGAGCGCGTTGATCGTGAGCAGCCCGAGGCTCGGCGGGGTGTCGATGAACACGAAGTCGTAGTCGTCCTCGACCTGCTTGAGCGCCTTCTGGAGCGAGCGCTCGCGGCCGATCATGGTGGACATGGCGATCTCCGCGCCCGCCAGGTCGATCGACGCGCAGGCCACATCGATCTCTCGCTTTCGGATCACCTCGCGAATCGAGATGTGATGCACGAGCACGTCGTACATCGACTTGTCCAGCGTGTCGGGGTCGATGCCCTGCGACATCGTCAGGTTGCCCTGCGGGTCCATGTCACAGCACAGCACGCGGTGTCCCTCCTCGGCGAACGCCACCGCGAGATTCAGCGTGGTCGTGGTCTTGGCAACGCCACCCTTCTGATTGGCGAGCGCGATCACCTTGCAGGTCGACATCAGCTCAGGGCTCCGATGCGTCGAGGACTCATACGCGCCTGTATTCGCAGGCCGCTGGGGAAATCCTCCGCTGTGCGCGCGTCCGGACCTCAGTATTTTGGGTTGACGTGAGCGGACTCCTCGATCGACGGCTGATCTTCGTGACCGGCAAGGGAGGCGTCGGCAAGTCGACCGTCTCGATCGCGCTCGGGCTGCTCGCGGCCCGTCGCGGCCTGCGGACGATCGTCGCCGAGCTGGCCAGCCAGGACCGCGTCCGGCAGGCCTTCGAGCGCTCCGGCGAGATCTTCGAGGAGGTGCAGCTCGGCGAGCGCCTGTTCACGATCTCAATCGATCCCCAGAACGCGATGGAGGAATACCTGAGGGTCAAGACCGGAGCGGTCGGCCAGGTACTGGGCTCCAGCCGGCTGTTCCACGCCTTCGCGATGGCGACCCCGGGGATGCGTGAGCTGCTGAGCATCGGCAAGGTCTGGGAGCTGTCGCAGCACCAGCGCCGCACGGCGGACGCCAGCGCCTACGACCTGGTCGTCGTCGACTCCCCGGCGGCCGGCCACGGCGTCGGCATCCTGCGGACCCCGCGAACGTTCGCCGAGATCGCCCGGGTGGGTCCGATCGCGCATCAGGGCCGGGTGATCGCCGCCACGATCGCCGACGCCGACTTCACGGCGGTCGTCGCGGTCACCACACCGGAGGAGATGCCGGTCAACGAGACGCTGTGGCTGCAGGGCGCGCTCGCCGACGAGGAGCTCGCCCTGGAGGCGGTGATCGTCAACGCCCTCTATCCGCAGCGGTTCGCCGCCGGGGAGAGCGCGACGCTGGAGTCCGCCCGCCGGCGCTCCCGCTCGCCGCTGGTCGGGGCGGCGCTCGGTGCCGCGGTGTCGGAGCACAAGCGCGCCGCGGCGCAGCGCGCGGAGCTGGAGCGGCTGGGCGAGGGCCTCGCCGCGCCGCTGGTGACGCTGCCGTACCTATTCACCGAGCAGGTGGGCCCGGCGGAGCTTGAGCTGCTCGCCGACGCGCTTGACACCGGGCTGTCCAAGCTCGAGCCCGCACCCATCATCGGCTGAGCCGCGCGGCCAGCGCTCCCGCGCGCAGGCCTGACTCGATCGCCCCGTCGATGAACCCGGACCAGCCGTCGGCGAGGTCTGACCCGGCCAGCACCACCGGGCCCTCGGGGCGGCGCATGGCGGCGTGGTGGTGCTCGTACCAGCCGGGCCGGTGGATCGCCCACGTCCCCCCCGCGTACTCGTCGGCGAGCCAGTCGTGTGAGGTCGCGGCCAGCACCTCGTAGCCGGGCAGGATCGCCTCGAGCTGGCGCTGGAGTGCCACCAGGTCGGTCGCGTCGCACCGTGCGGCGTCGGGTCCGAAGCCGATCATCAGCTGGGTTCCGTCGTCGAATACGACCTCGGTGGCGAGATAGCCGAACGGGTGCCCGGCCCGGATCGCGTTCTGGGTCACCGGCTCCCCGCGCACATGCAGCATCAGCTTGATCCCGCGGGACGCCTGGCCGAGCTCGATCGCCCGACGCTTGGCCTCGGGGAGCTGCGGGATGAATTCAATCGCGCCGAGCGTGTTCAGTGCCACCGCCACCACGACCGCCCGCGCGAGATGGCCGGCGCCGTCGCGCGTGTGCACCTCGACCCGGCCGTCGCGCCGGGCGACCGCGGCGACCGGCGCGCCGAGCCGACGCTCGAACGGGGCCGCGGACGCGATCGCCTGCAGCAGCGCGCCCGTGCCGCCGGCGATCGTCACCCGGCCCCCGGTGTACTGGGTCAGGGCCAGGCTGTAGCCCGACAGGGCGTGCCAGCGCAGGACCGAGACCGCCCCGGCTTCGGTCAGCGGAGCGTGGGCCAGCGACTCGAGCTCTGCGCTCAGCACCTCGCGCTCGTCGGCGGCGAGCTCGAGCTCATCGACGCGCTCGGCGATCGTCAGCCGGTCGAAGCGGGCCAGCTCGGGCAGCGCGTGGAGCGGGTCGTGGGGGAGCGGGAGCGCGGCCTGGACGCCGTCGACGAACCGGTCCCAGCCCCGCCGCGCGATCTCGTCGCGCTCCTGGATCGGCGCCGATCGGCGCTGCGCGCCGACGTACCAACCGGCTCGCTGCGCGTCGTCGCTGGACTGCACCCGCAGGCCGGCCCGGGTGAGCTCTGAGAACGTGTGCGGCTGGTGCCAGTGCACCCAGGCGCCGCCGTACTCGATCTGGGTCTGCCGCCAGGCTTCGCTCCACGTGCGGCCCCCGAGCCGGTCACGGGCCTCGAGCAGCAGTACCGAGTGCCCCCGCAGCGCACACTCGCGCGCGGCGGTGACGCCGGCGAAGCCGCCGCCGATCACGATCACGTCGTGCATCCCCGGCTATCCCCTCTGACCGACGGCCACCGCCCCACCCTCGAGCCGGCGGCGCACCGCGGCGTCGACGGCGACCGCGCCCTGGCCCGGGGCGCCGACGATCACCGGGTTGCACTCCACCAGCGCCAGCGAGCCTTCGAGCAGCAGCTGCCCGAGGCGCGCCGCCAGCTCCGCCGCGGCTGGGAGATCGCACGGCGCCGCGCCCCGGCCACCCAGCAGCAGCGGCGCGCCACGCAGCGAACGCAGGGCCCGCTCGACGCGACCGGCGTCGGCCGGGAGCGGCACGATCGCGACGTCGTCGAGCAGTTCGGTCCAGATTCCTCCGAGCCCCAGCACCAGGGCGGGAACGATCCCGTCGGTGCGCGCGGCGATCAGCAGCTCGGCGCCGGCGCTCGACATCCGCTCCGCCAGCACGGAGCCGTCGTGCGCTCGGGCCAGCGCCGCCAGCCGGCGGTGAGCCTCACGCACCTCGGGCACGCCGCGCAACCCCAGCGCGACCCCGCCCAACTCGGACTTGTGCTGCACGCCGGCGGCGCTGAGCTTGAGCACAACGTGGCCACCGAGCTCGCTCAGCGCGATCACCGCGTCCTCGGCGTCGACCACGACCCGTCCTTCCGCCACGTTGACCCCGTTGGCTCGCAGCAGTGCCTTGGCCTCGTGCTCGGCGAGCCATGGCCCCGGCGCGGGCGCTCCAGGGCGGTCGAACGTACGGGCGGTCACGGCGATCGCCCGCAGCCGCGCGGCGTCGCCGGGCGCGCGTAAACTCGCCGCCGCGCACCGCAGCCCTGTCCGCAGCCCGGCCGCGGCCGGCACCCCGGCCTGGGCGAACTCCCAGGCGGCGGCGTCGTCGAGCAGCTCGGGCAGCGTGGAGGAGACGATCGTGGTGACCGGGCTGGCCTGGGCGCCCATCATCACGCCCTCACGGACCGCCCGCCACGACTCCTCCGGCGCGCCCTGGAGCCCGTGGGGCTGGTCGTAGAACACCAGCACCTGGCCGATCGCGGGATCTTCACCGAGCGCTCGGACGAGCGCGGCCAGGGCGGGGCGGTCGCCCCAGATCATCGCCGTGTAGTCGAGCGGGTTGGCCACGGTGGCCGCGCTCGGCAGCAGGCCGCGCAGTCGCTGCATCGTCGCGGGCGCGAGCTCGGGGAGCTCGAGGCCGAGCCGCTGCGCCTCGTCGGCGGCCTGGGCCGAATCGCCCCCGGAGCAGGTCATGACGGCCAGACCGCGGCTGGGAGGCGCGGCCCGGCGGATAGAGATCGTCTTGGCCAGCTCGAGCAGCTCGTGGACGTCGTGTGCCCACACCGCCCCCGCCTCCCGCACCAGGCTGCGAAATATCCGCTGGTCTCCGGCCAGGGCACCGCTGTGGGAGGCCGCCGCCCGCGCCCCCGCGGGCGTCCGCCCCACCTTCAGCACCACGACCGCAACGTCTGCGTCGGCGCACGCGGCCAGGCCCTCGCACAGGCTCGGCCCGCCGTCGTCCTCGAGGTACAGCGCGATCGCCCCGACCCCCTCCTCGCGGGCCAGGAACTCGAGATAGTCCGTGGCCGACAGCACCGCCTGGTTACCACTGGCGATGACCGTGTGGAAGCGCAACCCCCGGCTGGTCGCCAGCGCGTTGACGGCGACATTGCCGCTCTGGGACACCAGCGCCACCCGGCCCGGCTCACGCGGGGCGAGCGCATCGCCCCACAGGGCGACCCGGGCATGGGGTGAGACGATGCCGTTGCAGTTCGGCCCGCACACCGGGAGCTGGTGGCGGGCGGCGGCGGCAACCAGCTCGCGCTGGTGCTCGACGCCGCCGGCCACCTCGGCAAAGCCGGCGCTGAACACCACCGCGCCGCCACACCCACGCGCGCCGGCCTGCTCGATCACGGCCGCCACGCCGACCGCCGGGATCGCCACCACCACCGCGTCGGCGGCCACCGGCAGCTCGGCGAGGCTCGGCACGCACTCGCGGCCCAGGACCTCGCGCCGGCCCGGATTGACGCCCCATACCTGCCCCTCGAAGCCGATCGCCTCGAGGTTCAGCAGGGTTTCCGCCGCGTAGCTGCCGGGGCGATCGGTGGCCCCCACCACGGCGATCGAGGCCGGGCGCATGAGCCGCTGCAGCGGCGGCACGGTGAGCTCGGCCGCCGCGGCGGTGATGGCGCTCAATGGATCGTCGCCTCGACCCCGCGACGCTCCAGCGCGCGAGCGATGATCAGCCGCTGGATCTCGCTGGTGCCCTCCCAGATGCGATCGACGCGGAGCTCGCGCAGGAACCGCTCGGCGACGTTGCTGCGCATGTAGCCGCGGCCGCCGAACGCCTGCACGGACCGATCGGCGCAGCGGCCGGCGGCTTCGCTGACGAACAGCTTGGCCATCGATGCCTTGGCGTGGATCAGCTTCGGATCGGCGCCGGTGTCGACCATCGCGCAGACCTGCAGCGCCAGCAGCCGGCCCACGGCCGCGTCGGTGGCCGAGTCGGCGAGCGGGAACGAGATCCCCTGGTAGTCCATGATCCGGCGGCCGCCCTGCTCGCGGGTCAGGACCCAGTCGGTGGTCTCGTCGAGCAGGCGCCACATCGCCCCGAGGCCATGGGTCGCGATGCCCAGGCGCTCCTCGGTGAACCAGCGACGCTGCAGCTCCTCGCCGTTGCCGAGGCCGCCGATCAGGGCGTCGGATCCAACCTCGACGTCGGTGAAGCGGATCGTCGGGTGTCCGTGGGGGTAGTTATGGGTGTACTTGGGGTCGTCGACGAACTCCACCCCGTCGGCGTCCGGGGCCACCAGGAACAGCGTCGGCAGCGGCTCGCGCCCGGCGTCGCTCGCGCCGGCCATGACGATCAGCACCCGGGCCACGTCCCCGGAGGTCACGAACCATTTCTCGCCGTTGATCCGCCAGCCCGCGTCGACCCGCACCGCGGTGGTGGCAATCCCGCTGGGATCCGAGCCGGCGTCGGCCTCGGTGACGGCGTAGGCGTCGCCGCCCTCACCCCGCAGGGCCGGCGTGACGTAGCGCTCGATCTGCTCGGGGGTTCCCTCCAGCAACACGTTGTAGACGTTGGGCACGTGCCAGTGCAGGCCGTTGGTGACCCGGCCGAACTGCTCATTGACGAGAAACCACTCGACCATCGACCAGCCCTGCCCGCCGTGCTCGGCCGGCACCCGGCCGCCGTGCAGCCGCGCCTCGATCGCCGCGCGCTTGATCGCCGCCACGGTGTCGTCGGGCAGCCGGCCCGCCCGTTCCTCGGCCTCGCTCTCCAGCGGCATCAGGACCTGTTCGGCGAACTCGCGGGCTCGGGCCTGAAGCTCGAGTTGCCCGCCGGTCAGCTCGGGTGCGGAGGAGGCGGCCGGGGTCGTCGTGCTCATGGGCTTTCCTTGGGTTGGCGGTCGTGGTTTTCGCCTGCGCGGTCGGCGGTCGCGGCCAGGAGCTGCAGGCGGGCGCGGTCGGCCGCACTCACCGCTGCGCCGCGGCCGGGGAGCCCGAGCAACAGGTTGTGATGATTGGAGATCACGGCGGTGGCGCGCCGGCGGGCCCGCGCCACGTCGGGGTCGACGTCGCCGGCGCGGCGGACGATCAGCTCCACCACCTCGTGCAGGTAGGCCAGCCACCGCCGCTGGCTGCCACCGAGCACCAGCCGCTCGACCCGTTGGCGCTCCTGCGCCACCGCAGCGTCGCCGGCACGGTGCCCGTGGCTGAGCGTCGCGACCGCCTGCGGGAGCTCGCGCTCGGGCTCTGGCGTGACCGACAGCCACGAGTCGCGCTTGACCATGAGCGGTAGACTAACAACAACTGATCACAAAGTCAGGATGAGGATATGGAAACTGCTGACGCCGCTGTCCACCCAGTCCCCGCCGCCCCGTCTCATGTCGGCACGGCACTGGAGCCCCGCCTGTACATCGACCCGTCGTTGCTCGAGGCCGAGCAGGAGCTGATCTTCGAGCGGACCTGGCAGCTCGCCGGGCACGTCGCCTCGCTCCCGCGCCCCGGCAGCTACCTGACCGCGCAGGCCGGCAACCAGCCGGTCCTGGTGGTCCGCGACGAGCAGCACGAGCTGCGGGCGTATCGCAACGTCTGCCGCCACCGCGGCTCCCGGCTGCTGAGCGGCTCGGGCCAGTGCAAGGCCGCGATCCGATGCCGCTACCACGGCTGGACCTACCGGCTTGACGGAAGCCTGATCGGCGTGCCCGAGGGACTTTCGTTTCCCGAGCGGCCGGACAAAGCGACGCTCGGACTGCTGCCCGTCGCACTCGAGGTGATGTGCGGGCTGATATTCGTCAACCTCGACGCTGACGCCACCCCGCTGGCCGATCTGGTCGGCGACCTGCCCCAGCGCCTGGCGCCCTACCGGATCGAGACGCTCACGCCCTTCGCTCCCGCCGGCGGCACCCAACCGGCCAACTGGAAGGCGGTCGCCGACAACTATATGGAGGGCTACCACATCCCGATCGCCCACCCCGGGCTGATGCGAATGCTCGATTACAAGCACTACGACGTCACGGTTCATGACCATCACATCTGGTTCGAGGCGCCGCTGCGCCACAAACCGAGCAGCAACCGCCTCGAGCGCCTTTACGCCCAACTCGTCACGCCAATGCCCGGCCTCGACCCGGCGGACCGGCGCGTGTGGCGTTATGCCTACATCTATCCCAACACCACCATCGACCTGTACCCCGACCAGGTCGGGACCTGGCAGCTGCTCCCCGACGGCGTCGCCCGCACCAGCGACGTCTTCGCGTCGTACCGTCCGGCCGGGGCCAATCCCCGCACCCGCTTCGTGCAGTGGGCCAACCAGCGGCTCAACACCCTGGTCCTCGACGAGGACATCGACCTGGTCGACAACGTGCAGCAGGGTCTGATGACCCGCGGCTACCGCTGCGGCCCGCTCTCGCGCCGTGAGGCCGCCGTGGGGTGGTTCGCCGACCGCATCAGGGCCGACCTCGCCCCGGTGCTCGGCGAGCCGTGACCGGGTCCCGAACGAGGGCCGGCGCGCGCGAGCGGATCCTGGCCGCCGCGGTACGGCGGATCGCGAGTGAGGGCATCGACGGCGTGCGGATCGCCCGGATCGCCATCGACGCCGGGGTGTCGACCTCGCTCGTGCACTACCACTTCGCCAGCCGCGAGGCGCTGCTGGCGGAGGCGCTCGACTACTCCTACGCGCGCGCGGGCGACGCCCGGATCGCCGAGGTGGGGCCCACCGGCGCCTCGCACGCCGAGCGCCTGGCCTCAATGGTCGATCAGTGCCTGCCGAGCTCGCCGGAGCTGCGCGAGGACTGGGTGCTGTGGGTCGAGCTGTGGCTGCGGGCCGTCCGTCACCCCGAGCTGCGGCCAGTCGCCGAGGAGCTCTACGCGCGGCTGCACACCTGGTTCGCGGAGGAGATCACGGCCGGAGTCCGTGACCGCGAGTTCGCCCGCTGCGACCCCCAGGAGGTCGCCGACCGGGCGCTGGCGATGATCGACGGGTTCGGCGTGCGGACCCTGATCGGCGACGCGACGATCCCGCTGGAGCGCGCCCGGCGCTCGGTCACCGCGGCGCTCGCCCGCGACCTCGGGCTGGGCGAGCGGCTGGTGGCGCCGCCGTCGCCCGCACAGCCACAACTCGCGACGCCTCGCGCCCGCGCCTCAGGCCAGTGAGCGCTCGCCGAGCGCCGCGCGCGCCGCGGCGCGGCCGGTCTTGACCGCACCCTCCATGTAGCCGGCGACCCAATGGTCCGACCCGGCGACGTAGAACGGGGGTTCGTGGGTTCCGTGCAGCGGCCCGACTCGACCCAGGTCGCCCGGAGCCCAACTCGAGATGTACCCGAGCGTGAACGGGTCACTGCCCCAGGCCCGCTCGAGCATCGCCACCGGTCGCCGGGCGCGCTCCCCGTACAGCGCTGCGAGCCCGTCGAGCACCGTCTGGCGGCGAGTCGGCGCAGGGGCCGCCAGGAACGCGGCGAAGCGCTCCGGCGGAACCAGCAGCGACATGACGCCGTTTGCCCCCTGCGGCCAGGTGGAGCCGAACAGCCATTCCGTCTCGGCCAGGCCGTTCTGTCCCGAGGACTGCCAGAACGACTCCTCGTAGGCGACCACGATCTTCGCCGCCAGCGCGTGGCGCTGAGCGTGCAGCGAGCGCAGCCGGGCGTCGCTGAGGCCGTCGATCCGCACCGCCCGCAGCGGACCGGCCGGCAACGTGCAGAGCACCGCTTCGGCCTGAACCGGCTCGCCCCCGTCGAGCTCCACGCGCACCCCACCGGCGCCGACCTCGATCGCCCGCACCACGGCACCGAGGCGGACCCGCTCCCCCAGCTCGGCGGCCAGCTTCTGCGCGACGGCCGCGGAACCCTCGGCCACGCGCAGACCCTCCCACGCATCGAGGTCATACAGCCCGGACCCGGCCAGCGTGGCGTGCTTGCGCAGGGCGGCGAGCAGCGAGGTGCGATCCGGCGCGTCGCAGGAGAGCGACAGCGAGGACAGCTCGTGGCGGCGGCGCACCGCGGGGAGCGCACCCTGATCGCGCAGCCAGGCGCCCACACTGCACTGGTCCAGGCGCTGCGCGTCCGGGTGGCGCCAGGGATCCCCGGGATCGACGGTCGCCGCCAACCGGGCGAACTCGGCATCGATGCGGTCGCCGTCGGTGCGCTCTCGGTCGTCCATCCACGGCGTGTCGTCGCCGATGAACACGCCCTCGGCCAGTCCCCACGTGATCTCACCCGGATCCGCGACATAGCTGGGCTGAATCGTCAATCCGAGCTCGCCGACGAGCTCACCGTAGGCCCGGTGCCCGCGGCCGAAGACCTCGCCTCCGGCCTGAGCGGCGCGCCCGTCTGGCAGCGCCGCCGCCTCCACCCGGCCGCCGGGGCGGTCACGGGCCTCCAGCACGACGACATCGGCCCCGGCCGCCGACAGGTCGCGCGCGGCCGCCAGCCCGGCCAGCCCGGCGCCCAGCACGACGATATCGATCACCCTGAGGCTCCTCCACCCACGCAGCGCTTGACAGCCGTAAGCTCTCCGCGATAGTTTTCTGAACGGCGGTTCAGTATACGAGCCCGGGCAAGTGGAGAGGCACTGGTCAGATGAGCCCCCGTCCAAAAGTCGACCATCTACGGCGGCCGCAGATCGTCACCGCGGCAGCTGAGGTTCTGTACGAGCGGGGACTGTTCGACACGCGGATCGGCGACATTGCCGAGCGTGCGGGCACGAGCTCGCCGACGATCCTCTACTACTTCGAGTCCAAGGACCGATTGCTCGAGGAGGCCGTGGACCAGGTCGACCACGACTTCTACGCGCGCCTGTCGGATGGTCAGGACCGCTTCAAGCGCGCCGGCGACAAGCTCGTGAACCTGATCGAGCAGACGAGCCTCGGCCCCGGCGGTCTCAATGACTACACGCTGTGGATGGAGGTCTGGGTGCGCGCGCGCCGCGACTCAACGGTCAAGCGCTCGTATTTCAAACTCGATCGCCGCCAGCGCAACCTGATCGCCCAGATCGTGCGCGAAGGCCAGCAGCAAGCGGAGTTCAGCCCCGACGCCGACCCCGAGGGCTTCGCGCTCGCGCTCAGCGGCCTCATGGACGGGCTCGGTGTGCAGGTGACACTCGGCCAGCCCGATCTCACGCCGGCCCGGATGGTCGCACTCTGCCTGGCGCTGGCATCCAGCCAGCTCGGCTGCGATCTACATCCGCGCACGCCCACCATGACCGCAGCTACCAGAGGAGCCACGAAATGACCCATCCCCGCGACCACGGCGTCCCGATCGGCGACCGCACCACGCGCAGAGGTTTTCTGCAGCGCGCCGGCGCCACCGCCGCCGCGCTGTCACTTCCCGGCGCCCTGGCCGCATGCGGCACCACCGCCCCTAGCAGCGCGGGCGTCAGCAGCGCGTCGGCGGGCCTGGGTCCCGGCGGACTGGCACTGGCTCGTCCCAACCATCCGGTGACACTGCCCATCACCGCCGACAACAAGCCGATCGCCTCAGGGCTGAAGCCCGAGGCGGGTCCGCTGCAGCTCTACAACTGGATCCAGTACATCAACCAGGACGTGGTCAACTCCTTCCAGCGCAAGTACAACGTCAAGGTCCAGATCAGCACGTTCACCACGATCGACGAGGCGGTGGCCAAGCTCGCCAGTGGCCAAGTCCAGTTCGACGCCTTCGTGCCGGTGCTGACCTACCTCGAGCGCCTCGCGGTCGGCAAGGTGTTGCAGCCGCTGAACCTGAGCTACATTCCCAACCTGAAGGCCAACGTGTGGCCGTCGCTGACCAACCCCTGGTACGACGTCGGCAGCCGCTACACGGTGCCGTACACGATCTACACGACCGGGATCGGCTGGCGCACCGACAAGCTCCCCGGTTTCAACCCGGCCAAGCTGGCCAACCCGTGGAGCGCGCTGTGGCAGGAGGGTCCGAAGATCGCCGGCAAGGTGGGGCTGCTCGACGATCAGCACGACGGCCTGACCATGGGCCTGCTGCACAACGGCGAGCTCGACGTCAACACCGACAATCCGGCCGCCATCACCGCCGCCCAGAAGGCCTTGGCGCAGCTGGTCACGACGGCCAACCTGAAGTTCGACACCAACGAGTACCAGCACCTCGCCGACGGCTCGCTGTGGCTGCATCAAGCCTGGTCGGGCGACATGGCCGTGGTTCAGTCCTACGCGCCCAAGGGGACCCCTGCAAGCGCGTTCGCCTACTGGTGGCCGACCGACGGCCGGGGGCCGATCGACAACGACACGATGGCGGTCCTGCGCGGAGCCAAGAACCCCGTCCTGGCCCACCTGTTCCTCAACCATCTGCTCGACGTCGAGCAGGCGTTCAAGAACTTCGCCTTCATCGGCTACCAGCAGCCGCTGAACGCGATGAGCCCGGCCGCGGTGGTCAAGCGCCAACTGGTGCCGCCGAATCTGCAGACGACGTTGATCCGCGAGTCGCAGTTCCGCAACGGGTTGGTGCAGGGACCCCTGAGCCAAGTCGCCGAGACCCGCTGGCAGAACGCTTGGGCGGCGGTCAAATCGGCGTGAGCGCGTCGGCGGTCGACAACCGGTCTTACTGGCGCACGTTCGCGCTGCCCGGTGTCGGCTGGCTGGTGCTGTTCGTCATCGTCCCGGCCTACGGGATCCTGGCCATCGCCCTGGGGCGGGTCAACTTCCTGCTCCAGCCGGTACCGGCCTGGAACCCGGCCAACTGGAATCCCGGCTATCTGAGCCAGGCGTTCTCAGGTGCGCTCCCTGGCGGAGAGTACTGGCCGTCGGTCCGCAACACCCTCGTGTACGTGTCGGTGTCGCTCGCCCTGTGCTTCGCGATCGGCTACCCGGTCGCGTACTACGTCGCCCGTCACGCCAGACGCACCAAGACGCTGTTGATCGTGCTGCTGGTGATCCCGTTCTGGGTCAGCTATCTGCTTCGAATGCTGGCCTGGATCGGTCTGCTCTCCCCCGACGGCTTTGTCAACCAGATCCTGCAGGCGGTCGGCATCTCCAGCCCACCTGATTGGCTCAACGGCAACGCCTACTCGGTCATCCTGGCGCTGGTCTACGGCTACATCCCGTACTTCATCCTGCCCGTGTTCGCGGGGCTCGATCGCATCGACCGCAGCCAGATCGAGGCAGCCCGGGACCTCGGGGCCACCCCGTTGAGCGCGTTTGCGCACGTGACGCTCCCGCTGAGTCGTCCGAGCATCCTGGCCGGCTCCGCGCTGGTGGTGCTGCCGATGTTCGGCGACTACTACACCAACGACCTGATCTCCGCCTCGCCCCACACGAACATGCTCGGCAACGAGATCAACCTGTTCGTGCAGGGCGGCTCGCAGAAGAACCTCGGCGCGTCGCTGGTCATCGTGCTGATGGTGCTGCTGACCGTCGCGATGGGTTATTACCTGTACCAGACCACCCGCGACGCCCGGCGGCTGGCGTGAAACGGCTTCGCAACCCATGGGGCCAGCCCCGATTTCTCGTCCTCGGGACCTGGGCCTACATCGCCTGGGCGATCGTCCCGGTGGCGATCGCGATCCTGTTCTCGTTCAACGCGGGTCGCTCCCGCAGCGCCTGGCAGGGCTTCTCGCTGCGCTGGTGGACGGGCGATCCCACCCTGTCGATCTTCCACGACCCCGAGTACACCCATGCACTCGTCCACAGCCTCGAGCTGGCGGCGTTCGACATGGTGATGGCCACACCGCTCGGGGTCCTGCTGGCGCTCGGACTGGCGCGCTGGCGGGGCCGGGGATCCGGCGTGGCCAACTCGCTGATGCTGATCCCCCTCGTCACGCCGGAGATCGTGATGGCGGTGTCCCTGCTGGTGGTCTTCACCCAGCTGTCGATCGTGCCGTTCGGGCTGATCCATCTCGGCACCCCCGCGCAGGTGGTGGGCCAGGTGACCTTCTCGCTGTCCTACGTGGTGGTGATCGTCCGTAGCCGGCTGGCGTCGATCGGTCCGCAGTACGAGGAGGCGGCGCGCGACCTCGGCGCCACGCCCGTCCAGGCGCTGCGCTTGGTCCTGGTGCCGCTGCTGATGCCGGCGATACTGGCCAGCATGCTGATCGTGTTCGCGCTCTCGATTGACGACTTCGTCGTCACCCAGTACATGTCATCGAACTCCACGACCACGACGATCCCGATGTTCCTCTACGCCAATGCTCGCGGGGGCACCAGCACGCCGGCCCTCAACGCGCTGGCGACGATCCTCGTGGTCACTACGCTGCTCGGCATCGCCGTCGCGTACCTGACCTACACGGCGCTGGGTCGCCGTACCTCCAACACCGGCGTGGATGCGTTCCGCGAGCTGTCGGGACTCGAGGCGGCGTGATGGCCGGTCACGTCGAGCTTCGCGGGCTGACCAAGCACTTCGACGACTCCGTCGCGGTCGCCGGAATCAACGCCACGATCGAGCCCGGCGAATTCTTCTCGCTGCTCGGCCCCTCCGGCTGCGGCAAGACCACGACCCTGCGGATGATCGCCGGGTTCGAGCGCCCCACCGCCGGCGAGATCCTGCTCGACGGAACCGACGTCGCTCAGGTTCCACCCCACCGCCGTGACGTTCACACGGTGTTCCAGAACTATGCGCTGTTCCCCCACCTGGACGTGTTCGACAACGTCGCGTTCGGCCTACGCCGCCGCAAGGTCGCCAAGGACGAGACGCGACGCCGCGTCGAGGAGGCGATCGAGCTGGTCGAGCTCGGCGGTCTCGGGGGGCGGCGGCCCCAGCAGCTCTCCGGCGGCCAACAGCAGCGCGTCGCCCTCGCCCGCGCGCTGGTGTTGCGTCCGGCCGTGCTGCTGTTAGACGAACCTCTCGGCGCGCTTGACGCCAAGATCCGCAAGCAGCTGCGGATCGAGCTGAAGGGCATCCAGGAGGAGGTCGGGATCACGTTCGTGTTCGTGACCCACGACCAGGAGGAGGCGCTCAGCATGAGCGACCGGATCGCGGTCATGAGCGGGGGCAGGATCGAGCAGATCGGCACGCCCTCCGCGGTCTACGAGAATCCGGCCACCGTGTTCGTCGCCGACTTCCTCGGCGTGTCGAACCTGATGGACGCCGACGCGGTAGCCGCCGGCCGCGGCGAATGCACGGTGCAGGTCGGCGACTTCAAGCTCCGGGCGGCGTGCGGTGAGACCGACGCTCGCGGCCCGGTCAAGATCGTCGCCCGGCCCGAACGGGTGACTCTGCTCCCGCATGGCGCCGAGCGCGAGAACTGCCTCCCGGGCATGGTCGAGCGGACCATCTACGTCGGGGCGAGCCTCCAGGTGATCGTACGGCTGGTCACCGGCGCAGAGCTGCAGGTTTCGGTCGCCAACACCGGCGGGGCCGAGCAGCATGGCCAGGGCACGCCGGTGCGGGTCCACGTGCCGCCCGACGCCCTGCGCGTTCTCGCCTCCGCCCCACCTGCTCCCGGCGCTGCCGGTGGCGTTGCCGATCCCGCGGCGCCGCCGGCCCAGGCCGTGGGGGCGCCCGAGACCTAGACTGAAGCGCAGTGAGCATCGCGAAGCTGCTGGAGGGCAAGCGGGTGTGCGTGTGCGCCGGGTCGGGGGGTGTCGGCAAGACGACGACCTCGGCGGCGATCGCGCTGGGCATGGCGGCGCAGGGCGCACGGGTAGCGGTCGTGACGATCGATCCGGCCAAGCGGCTGGCCAACGCCCTTGGCCTGGAGGAGCTGGAGAACGAGCCGCGTCGCGTCGAGCCCGAGCGGCTGGCGCCGCACGGCATCGAGGTCAAGGGCGAGCTGTGGGCGATGATGCTCGACCCCAAGCGCACCTTCGACGAGCTGATCGATCGGATCGCGCCCGATCCCGAACGGGCCGAGGAGATCAAGGCCAATCGCGTGTACCGCGAGCTGTCGACGGCGGTCTCGGGCTCGCAGGAGTTCACCGCCGTGGCCAAGCTGTACGAGCTGGACCGCGATGGTCACTTCGATCTCCTGGTGCTCGACACACCGCCCTCGCGCAACGCGCTGGACTTCCTCGACGCCCCGGGTCGGCTGACCTCATTTCTGGAGGGCCGTGCCCTGAAGACGTTCATCCGGCCCACGGGCCTGGGGATGCGCGTGCTGGGCCGGGGCGCGGCGCCGCTGCTGGCCGCGCTGCGACGGGTCACCGGGGTCGACCTGCTGAGCGACCTGTCGGCCTTCTTCGGCCTGCTGGGCGACATGACCGAGGACTTCAGCGTGCGCGCCCGGCAGGTGGAGCAGATGCTGAAGTCCGATCAGACCGCGTTTCTGCTCGTGACCTCGGCGCAGAGCGCGGCGATCGACGAGGCGATCTGGTTCTGGCGCACGCTGGAACAGAGCGGGCTGCCGTTCGCCGGCGTGATCGTGAACCGCGTGCACCACGACGTGCTCGGCGACGCCGAGCCCGGCGACGTGCTCGCCGCGCTCGATGGCCGGCTGCCGGCGGACCTCGCCGCCCGGGTGGCCGAGAACTTCGCCGACTACCACCGGCTCGCGCGCCGCGACCAGCTCGGCGTCGCCCGGTTGGGGGGCGAGCTCAGCGACCGGCCCCTGGTTATGGTCCCCCACCTCGACGACGACGTTCACGACGTCGAGGGGCTGCTCCGGGTGCACCGCTTTCTGTTCGCCTCGCCGGCTGAGCGCGAGCGGCTGATCGCCAACGTGGTGGCCTGAGCTAGCGGCGCTGGGGCGTCCGCTCCAGCAGCAGCGGGTCACTCCCGCTCTCGATCCAGGTCGACCAGCTGAGCAGGATCGGCTGCCACCGGTCCCGGGCGATCGGTCCGTCGAGTCCGCTGAGCTGCAACTCGCCCTGATGCAGCATCTCCCATACCGCCTGCTCGGCCAGTGCCAGCTGCTCACTGGCCCGCCACTGCGGATACTCGCGGGCGGCCAGCTCGATCAGCTCACCGAAGGTCATCGGCGTAGCGGCCGCGCCGGCGATCACCGCCTTGAAGGTGTGAATGGCCGAACGGGCCTCCGAACCCCGCTGGGCCTCGGCCAGCACCGTCTCGGTGACCTCCTTGGCCGTCTTGCCCACGGTCGGCCAGCCGCGGCCCATGCCGATCTCGTCGGTGCGCAGCTCACGCCCCTCGTAGATCGTGAGCTTGGCACGCTCGGGAGCCCAGCGCCGGTCGTCGTGCTCAATCGTCGAGCCGCTGACCCAGGGCTTGGCAAATCGCGCGTCGAGCTCCTCGCGGGTCAGGTTGAACACCCGGGCGATGTGGGGGAACTGGCGCAGCTCGAGATGGAACACGCATGTAGGTTCGCACCTTCGCGCGGCCATCCCGCCCGCCGGGGCCTGCACCGCGGGAGCCGGCGCAGATCGACCGGGACCTGGGGCCAGACGCAGAACGAGCGGGCTGTGAGCCCGCTCGTCGCTGCAGATCGCGCTCCCCCTGACTACATACGAGCCCCAGGACTTATTGTGTGTGCCTGGTGGGCAAACACTCCCGGCCTCCGAGCGGAGACCGAGTAGGGAGCGGTCTTCCACCAGCCTAGCGGCTCTCGGTGGGACGGAGGAATCTGATCGGGTCTAAGCGGTTGGGAGCGCGGCCGCCTCGGCCAGCAGCTCGTCGGCCACCGCCCGCAGGTCGGCGTCGAGGTGACCGCACAGCGCATCGCGCAAGATCGCCCGCAGATGCTCGGCAAGCTCGTCCACCAGCGCGTCGATGCCGGTCCCCCCGGGGGCCAGCCCCGTGATCACCGCGCGCTCCAGCGATATCGCTCGTGCCGTGCGCTGCGCCAGCTCGGCGCGCTCCTCGGGCCGGGCGCAGATCACGGCCAACCGCTGGGCCAGCCGGCCGCTGGCGGGACCCTCCGGCTCCAGCAGCGCCCGCAGAGCCAGCAGATAGTCGGTCAGGGCCTCGAACGGCGCCAGCCGCTCGCAGCCCATCTCGAACCGGGCCAGCGCCCACGCGAGCTCCCCCTGGCCCGGCGGCCGCCGCGTGACCAGATCGCAGAAGGCGCACAGCTCCTCCTCCTGCGCGGCAGCAACCATCGTCAGCAGCCGGGGGCGCCCGCCGGTGCCGATCGCGACCGGGCGCCAGCTACCGGCCTCGGTGCGCGCCCAGGCCACCGGCCCGAGGGCATATCCGCCCCGCTCGAACAGCCTCAACGCCGTCAGCACACGGCGGAAGCGAGCCCGGGCGATGGATACCGGCGGCCGGGCCGATCGCTCCTGATCGACGGCCAGGACAGCCAGGACGCGGGGCTCCTCTCCTTCGCCCCAGACCGCCTCGGCCGGCGCCTCGGCGAGGGCGTCGCCGCGGATCAGCGACAGTCCGCCGCCCAGCGGCAGCTCGGTCGTCCGTGGGTCGAGCGCCACCCCGAGCACCGGGGCGATCACCATCGCCGTGCAGTGACCTTCGTAGAGCGCACGCTCGAGCTCGGAGTAGGCGGCCTCGAAATGGGCGGGCTCGAATCCGAACCCGCTGCGCTCGGCGAACACATTGGCCAGGAACGTCCCCAGCGCCGCCTCGGCCTGAGCCCTCTCGTCGATCGGGATCCGCACCTCCCCGTGCTCGGACAGGTAGATCTCCAACGCCGGGCAGGCCGCCAGCCCGCTCATCGCGGCCTCGTAGCTCGGGAGTCCGGCCAGCAGGCCGAGCCGACCGCGGATGAAGTCACCGGTCAGCGGCCGGTAGCAGTACAGCGGCACGCGGCCGCCGGCACGCTCCTCCACGATCTCGAACGGCATCTCGGCCCCGCCGGCCGTCTCGGCCGCGAGCCGGCCGCTTGCCTCGACCGTGAATGTCTCAAGGAGGTGATGGAGGCTCGCATTGCGCACCGCCCCGCCGTTTCTTCGCCAGCGGCCCGGATCCTGCTGGCGGCAGGGCGCCTTGCAGCGTTCAGCCGCGCCGCTCTATCTCCGCCAGATGCGAGATGTTGCGCTCGTCGTCGGCGTCCCGGCTCGCCGGCGCGCCGAGCCAGGCATCGAGGATCTCGGCCAGCTCGGCCTCGGAAGTGGCCCGCAGGCTCAGTGCCAGCACGTTGGCGTCGTTGAATCGCCTCGCTCCAGCCGCGGTCGGGCCATCGCCGCACAGGGCAGCGCGGATACCGCGGACCTTGTTGGCGGCGATCGACGCCCCGGTGCCGGTCCAGCACGCGACGATCGCCTGCTCGGCCAGTCCTTCCACGACGTCGAGGGCTGCCCGCTCGCTGCCCCACGCCCAGTCGGCAGGCTCGCCGGACACGTAGGCGCCGTGCAACCGCGGCTCATGCCCTCGAGTTCGAAGCTGCGCCGGCAGCGCCTCGGCGACGCCGGTCAGCTCGTCGACGGCGAGCGCGATCCGCACCGGCGGTTCAGGCCGCGACGACCGCGGGCTCTCGGTCGTCGGTGGCCGCGAACGCCTCGTCGCAGTCACCGCCGAGCCACGTGCGTCCGTACGCGCGCATGTCCTCGATCAGGGGCACCAGCGCGCGTCCCTTCTCGGTCAGCACGTACTCGACGCGAGGCGGAACCTCCGGGAAGGTCTGGCGCTTGACGATCGCTTCCTCTTCGAGCGCGCGTAGACGCAGCGACAGGGTCCGCGGGCTGATCCCGGCCAGCGAGCGCTCGAGCTCACAGAACCGCGACCGGCCCTCCGCGAGGTCACGGATCACCAGCAGCGTCCATTTCCCGCACACGATCTCTGCCGTTCGGCAGACCGGACAGGTGTCTCTTTCTTGCATCCGAAGTCCGATTCTAGCGCAATGCTTCACGAACTGAAGCAGGGTCGACGCCGCGGTGGTTTTGACCGCGCAGCAGAAAGGGCCGGCCCGAGCTGGGCCTTTCGCTGGTCCCGCCGGCTGGTCCGGCGGACGTACGCGGGCTTTAAGATGACGCGCCCGGACCCCGCGAGGTCCGGGCGCAAGTCACCGATCAGCGGGCGAGCGTGCTGAGGAACGTGCCCCAGTTCGCGGAATGATTACGCGGCGTGTCGGGGATCATCTCATTGCCCATCACGACGTGGTGATTACCGTCCGACGAAGCGGCCGAGTAGTCGCCCCACCGGCAGGCGGGTCCGAAGCCCTCGGCCGCGTAACAGGTGAATCCGTCCTCTGGAGCGGTACCCGGCCCATTTCGATAGATGGACGACGAAAGCGCCGCTCGGTTCATCAGCATGTAGGCGGCGCTCGGGTAGTACCCGGGCCCGGACAGGCTGAATGTCATCACCCCGCGCCCGTTCTGGTCCAGCCCGATCGACGGATACAGCAGGGTGGTGGCTGCGCCTGCGGCCACGTAGCCCTGATGGGACACCACCCCGCCTCCGCTGTTGGTCGGAGTGACCACGAACCAGGCCACGCCCGATCGGTTGGCCCTGTGGTTGGGTCCGATGCCCGTGTTCAGCGAGGAGTACAGCTGGCCGTTGAGGTACTCCACCTGCTGCATGCGATCATCGTTGACGCTCAGCGGCGGCAGCGGCGCTCCCAACGAGTCGCCGAGCGGCCTCGGTCCGGGCCTCTGTGCCGCGTTGACCGGCGGCGCATACGGCTCGCTGGGAACGATCACGTCAGTCAACGTCAGCGCAGGCGTCGCGCTGGCCAGAGTCGACGTTCCGGACAAAGCCCACAGCACGACCGCCTTGGCGCCTGCGCCGCCCATCGTGGCGAAGCCGTTGAAGTCCGGCGTGCTCAGGAAGTACTCCCGGTCGGGCGCATAGGCGGCGTTTTGCGGCGTCTCGGCCGGCTGCAGCGCGTTGGCCGGATATCCGTCAATCGTCGTCGCGCCAACGTGCATCGCGACCAGCGTGGGTGGAGGCGCGGCGCCTGTCGCCGCCGCGGCCAGCCCCTGCTTTGACAGGGCATACAGCTCGCCGCCGTTGCTGTTGAACGTCCCGTGAATCGGATAGCTGTCGGTGCTGATGTAGAAGCCGTGGGCGTCGGCACCGATGCGCGGCTGATCGCCGAAGCACGGACAATTGGCCTCGCTTGGCGTGCCATTGTTGCCGTCGTTGGTGGTGTCGAACGAGAACAGACCGTAGTTCCCGGTTGGATCGGAGGTCTGGCTGACCGCGATCAACTCTGAACTGCGGTAGGCCAGGGCCCCGCTGTAGGGGTTCACGTCGATCTGCAACACGGTGACGAACCACCGCCCGGTCTGGGCGTCGTAGTAGCAGCGCGGATCCGATAGGAAGGGGCCGTAGGTCACTTGGCTATGCGAGGTGTCCACCGCTGGGGGGAGTGCGAAGAATGAATTCAGCGAGACGGTCGGAGACAGCGCGATGTGGCTCTCGGTGAACACGCGCAGCGCCAAGTTGACCGCTTCGATCATGTTCCCGTTATGGGCGCACAGCCCCTGATCAGGAGGCTCGACGACAAAGTGGTTGACCGCAGCGGAATCCGCGGTGGTCAGCCCCACGAATCCATTGGTTGAACCGGATTGCGTCAACACCGGCTTGCTCCGCGGGTTGGGCACCGGCACCGCCGCCTGCTGAGCCGACTTGAGCGCCAGCGGAGACACCCCGCGCGCTGTGCGGCCCGAGCTGGGAACCGGGGCCGCTTTCTTGGCCTGAATGCCCAGGGCACGAAGGCTCACCGTCCCCCGATAGACCAGACGACTGCGGGTTTGCGGCGCCGTCGCCCGCTGCACCCCGTTACTGGCCGCGCCGAGCGCGGTCCCCTGCCACACACCGAACAAGCTCGCAGCCGCGACAGAAACCGTCGCCGCATACCGGATTAGCACCCGCACGCCCAACCCCTTTCTATGAGCACGGCGACCGTCGGTCGCCAACATCGCGCGCCTACCCGCGCTGGCGCCGATGCAAACCGCTGTCATGGAAAGCTGACACGCGGGACGCGCCCCAGGCGGGACGCGCCCGTTACGCCGCGCGAGCCTAGGCTACGTCGCGAAGCTTCTGGGCTTCGGCCAGCGACTGCAGCTTCTTGAGCGATTGGTTCTCGATCTGGCGGATCCGCTCGCGCGTCACATTGAACGTACGCCCCACCTCATCCAGCGTGCGGGGATGCTCGCCGCCGAGCCCGTAGCGCAGCTCCAGCACCCGGCGCTCGCGATAGCTCAGATTCTCGAGCGCCTCGCGCAGCGCCTCCTTGGTGAGGATCTCGGCCGCCCGCTCGTACGGGGACTCGGCGCGCTCGTCGGCGATGAACTGGCCGAATTCCGACTCCTCCTCGTCGCCGACCGGTTTCTCGAGTGAGACGGGAGCCTGCGCGGAGCGCTTGATCGACTCGACCTCCTCGGGCTCGATTCCGGTGACCTCGGCGATCTCCTCGGCGGTCGGCTCCCGGCCGAGCTCGGTGACGAGCTTGCGCTCGGCGCGCCCGATCTTGTTGAGCTTCTCGACCACGTGCACGGGAATACGGATCGTGCGCGCCTTGTCAGCGAGCGCGCGGGCGATCGCCTGGCGGATCCACCACGTGGCGTAGGTGGAGAACTTAAAGCCCTTGCGGTAGTCGAACTTCTCGGCGGCACGGACGAGGCCGAGCGTGCCCTCCTGGATCAGGTCCAGGAACGGCAGGCCCTGGTTGCGGTAGTTCTTCGCGATCGAGACGACCAGTCTGAGGTTCGACTCGACCATCTTCTGCTTGGCGTCGAGGTCGCCCCGCTCGATCCGCTTGGCCAGGTCGACCTCCTCCTGGGCGGTCAGCAGCCGGACCTTCCCGATGTCCTTGAGGAACAGCTGCAGCGAGTCGGTCGTCATGTCCGGCTTCAGATCGAGCGCGGTTTTGGCCTTGCGGCGGCCGCGCTTGTCGGGCGCGCGCTCCACCTCAGTGGCGGCCAAGGCGGGATCGACCTCTTCGACGAGCTCGATCTCGGCTCGCTCGAGGAATCCGTGCAGCTCTTCGACGTCTGCCTCGTCGAGGTCGAGCTCGGACACTGCGCCGGCGATCTCGGAGTAGGTGAGGACGCCGAGCTGCTGGCCGCGGTTGACGAGGCCCTTGATCTCTTCGAGTTCCTGTAGGTCCGCTACTGACATCTGGTTCCGTTTCCGTCGTTGCGCCCGAGCCTTCATCGGGTTACAGGCGCCGAGTGTCGACAACGTCATAGCCCGATCAAGGGCGCACGACCGCTACTTAAACATAGGCAAGATTATAGGTGCGACAATTTGAAGTCAACGCGCCGGGAAGGTGGTCTCTCCCCGCCGGATGGTCTAGCTCAGCCTAGTAAGGCTCCGAGTGGTGGCCGCGATCGCGACGCGTGATCTGACATCTACTACGTAGAACAGGGTCTTCCGTTTCAAAGTTCCGGGTGAATTTTTTCCCGCGCCCGGGGGCCGAAGGGGTGTAATCGGACGCCCGCCGCGGGTCATTAGCCTCGCGCCACCGCCGGTAGGCGATGATATGAGTCCCATGAGCGACGAACGACCCCCAGGAGTCCTCGGTGGGCTGCCGCGCACGCGGCCTCACCGCCGCAGCGACAAGCGGCCTGCCATCCCGCCCGCCGGCGCTCCGGACGCCTCTCCGAAGGCGGTTCCCCGGCAGGCGGTTCCCCGGAAGACGGTTCCCCGGCAGGCGGTTCCCGGAAGACGGTTCCCCGGAAGACGGTTCCCCGGAAGGCGGCTCCCGTGAAGGCGGCTCGCGTCAAGCCCGGCCCCCCGCCCCCCGGGGCACGGCCGAGGACCGCCGCCCCCACGCCGCCCGAGCCCGGGGCCGGTCCGCTGGGCACCGCCGTCCAGGCAGCGGCCGAGCTGGCCGAGATCGGCCTGATGGCGAGCGCCCGGGCGCTGCGCAGCGCCCTGTCGCGTCTGCCGCGGCCGTAGACACGGTCGCACCCTCGGCGGGCCGAGGGGCCTTTCAGGGGGTGGGGAGCAGCGGGGGACTTGCAAGTTCCCGACCGCGACATACCTCCCTCGCCGTTCTTTTCGTATACTGCCGCGCCACCAGCCGAGCGGTCATTCGTCAGCGGATGATCGGCGGGGGAACCACCCGCGGGCTCCAAGCCCGCTGGGGCGAATCGGTTTCGTAAGGACCGTAGCGCCGACCAGGCGCGAGCCCGTCAGCTCACCCCGTAGGCACGTACAAGACAAGGAGTCAGTGACCTACGTGAGTCGTCGCGCCACCGTTTTTGCCGTTCTCGCAGTGCTCGCAGCATTGCTCGCCGCGCCGGCCTCCAGCCTGGCCGCCTCAGGTGGCACCGGGCTCCCCGGCCCAGGCACCGGCAGCGGCACGGGCCGCAGTACGGCCGCGCCGAGCGGCAGCGTTCTCGGCCCGAGCGTTCAGGCCGGCAACGTCCCCGTCACGTCGTCGGGTGACGGCATCACGCTGGTCAGCTCCGCCTCCGCGCTGCTGCGCAACCAGCTCAGCTTCACCGGCACCACGGCTACGAGCAACGCGGGGGACACGATCGAGATCCAGCGGCTCGGCCACCAGACCAACTGGCAGTGGGCCCCCACGGTGCAGACAACGGTCGGCAGCGACGGGTCGTTCAGCGCGGTCTGGAAGACCAACCACATCGGACGCTTCACGATCCGGGCGCTGATCGTCTCGCCCACCACCGCGTCCGCGGCCTCCACCCTGCCGACGGTGACGATCACGGTCTACCGCGTGGCGATCGCGACCCAGTACGGCCCCGGGTTCTACGGCCACCGGACCGCCTGCGGGAGCAAGCTGCGGCCCACGACCATAGGCGTCGCCAATCGGACGCTGAAGTGCGGCACCCAGGTGGCGGTCTACTACCGGGGCAAGACGCTCATCGTGCCGGTGATCGACCGCGGACCGTACGCCAACGGCGCCGACTGGGACCTCACCGAGGCGACCGGCAGGATGCTGGGCATCAGTGGGACCGCTCGTATCGGCGCGGTCTCGCTGCCGCCGAAGCCCTAGTCTCGCCTAGTCAGGCCCCTCGCCGTTGACGCCGACTCCGTTCGCCTCCGCCGCGAATCGGGCTTCCTCCGCGGCGTCGATGAGCTCGTCGGGGCTGCGGCCATCCTCACCCAGCACCGCCACGCCAACACTCGCGGTCAGCGGCGCGCCGCGCAGCAGCGGAGCATCGCGGACGGCCTTGGCAACGCGCGAGCCCAGCGCCTGCGCGCCGGCCCGACCGGTGTCACGCGCGATGATCCAGGCCCGGGTGTCGGTCTCGCACACCAGGATGTCCTGACGGCGGACCGCGCCGCGCACCGCGCGAGCGAACTCGCCAAACGTGGAGCTGACCACCGCGTCGGGCTCGGCTGCCTCGACGTGCTCGGCGTCCTCGAGCTCGGCCAGCAGCAGCGACAGCGGGGCACCCGCCGAGCGAGCGATCTCCTCCTGCAGCGCCCCCACCCAGAGCGCCTGAGAAGGGGTCTCGGGTGAGGCCTCGCGGGGCCAGCGGCGCGGCGGCGGCGATTGCGCTGCGGCACCACGCGGATCCTCGGCGATCGGCGCGTCCACCGACGGAGGCGGAACCTCAGGCTCGCCGGAGACGTCAGACCCCGCCGCGCCGGCAGACCCGCGCCCGACCTCAGGCTCGGGCCGGACCTCAGCCTCGGATGAGATCTCGCCCGCGCCGCCGCTGCTCAGCGCCGCGGAGCGAAGCAGCTCGGTGACGCGGGTCAGCCGCTCGGCCAGCTCGGCGATCAGGTCAGGGTCGGGGTCGCGGAGCTGATCGCGCAGCGCGCTCCAGATCACCGCCTGCAGCGCCTGCACCGCGTGCGAGGTGGACTCCGGGCCGGCAGCACCGGCGAGCGCGCCGACCCGCGCCGCCAGCGGGATCAGGGCGCCGCCGGGCTCGAGCCGGCGGAGATCGTCGTCATCGGCGATCGCCCGGAGCACGGCCACGCACAGGCGAGGCCCGTCGCGGCTGAGCTCAGTGGCGAGAATCGCGGGGGCGGCATCGAGCGGGGCCTGCTCGAGCAACGCCAGCAACCATCCCTTGGCCAGGTCCTCTGCGTGAAGCAGCAAGGGCTCGATCGGCGCGTCGCCGACGGGACGAGCCCGGCGCCGACGAGGGGGGCCTGACAGCATCGTGCTCTTGTATCACGCATGCCAGTCGCCTTCGGCCCTCGCCGTAACGGCCTCCGGCCCCGAATACGCTGAAGAAGGAGGGTTGAGGTGGGGATGTCGAAGAACCTGATCACCGTGACGCAGGCGCGGACGCTCGTGATGGATGCGATCCGGCCCGTGGAGGCCGAGCGGGTCGAGATCGGCGTGGCGCGGGGCCGAGTGCTGGCGCAGGACATGCGCGCCAGCGGCGACGTGCCCTCCTTCCCCTCGTCGGCTATGGACGGCTATGCGCTTGCCGCTGGTCCGGCGGGGCGGCGCCTGCAGGTGGTGGGAGAGTCTCGCGCCGGCGCTCCGGCACATGACTCGCCGGATGACCGAGAGGCGATCCGCATCTCCACCGGCGCGGCCGTGCCACCGGGCGCGGAGGCCGTGATCCCGCAGGAGCACGTCGTCGTCGACGGTTCGACGATCGAGACCGCGGCCGCCGTCTCCCCCGGCGCGAACATCCGCGAGCCCGGTGGCGACATGCGGGCCGGAACCACCGTGCTCACCGCCGGCATCCGGCTCGGAGCGGCGGAGCTCGGCGCTGCGGTCGCCGCCGGCGCCGGCGCCGTCTTGGTGGCGCGGCGACCATGCGCGAGCGTGCTCTGTACCGGCGATGAGCTCCGGGACCCGGGCCAACCACTCGAGTTCGGTCAGATCCACAACTCCAACGCCCCGATGCTGACTGCCTTGGCCTTCGGCTGCGGCGCGTCGACCACGCCCCCGGAGCGCCTCCCGGATGACCGCGCCGCCACCGAGGCGGGAATCGCAGCGGCGCTGGAGCACTCAGACGTCGTGATCATCTCCGGCGGGGTCTCGGTCGGTCCGCATGATCACGTCAAACCGGTGCTGGCCGCGCTCGGTGTCGAGGAGGTGTTCTGGAGTGTGGCGCTGCAGCCGGGCAAGCCGACCTGGTTCGGCACCCTCGGTGGCGACAGGCTCGTGTTCGGACTCCCGGGCAATCCGGTCTCGGCGGCGGTCACCTTCTCACTGTTCGCGGCCCCGGCTCTGGCGGCGCTGCAGGGCGCGCCGCCGGATCGTCCGGTGCCGGCCGAGGCACGACTGGGGCAGGAGGTGCGACGCAACGCGACCCGGGAGCAGGCGGTCCGGGTGCGCCTGGACCAGGTGGACGGCGAGACCGTGGCGCACCTCACCGGTCCCCAGGGCTCCCACATGCTCACCTCATTGCTCGGAGCCGACGCTCTGGCGATGATCCCGGCGGGGGACGGTGTGCTCAGCGCGGGCACCACGGTTGCGCTCGAGGCGCTGGCCCGCTGAGCCGAGGGCAAAGCGGGCACAATCAACGCCGTGGCCGGCCCTCTCGCGATCCTCGTCGTAGCTATCTCGGCGTTGACGGCGGCGCTGCGCCATTGGCTGGGACGCCGGCGCCTGCCCGCCCACGCGGTGACCGTCTCCCCGCGCAAGTCGACGGTGATCGCGCAGCGCGGCGCGGTGCGCTCGGTTCAGTCGGCCGAGCTGACGCTGGACGCCGCCGAGCTGGAGCGCGTCTGGAGTCCGGCCAACCTGGAGAACCTGGCGCGGACGTACTGGCGCTTTCTGTCCACGGTCACGCTGGGACTGATCCGCGTGGTGTACGGGACCGACACCCGCTCGGTCGTGTTCCTAACCCGCCCGTTCACGCTGCTGCGCTTCGCCGCGCCGGAATACGTGCTCGAGTCCGACCACGGTGCGGTCCGCTGGCCGATCCTCGATGGCCTGCTGGTCGCGCGCAGCGGGCGGGGCTCGGGCTATCTCGCCTTGGACGTCAGGCGTGAGCGCAACGGGGCGGACGGGCGCGGCAAGCTCCAGATCGAAGTCGAGGTGGCGAACTTCTATCCGGCGATCGCCGCTGGGTTCAGCATCCCGGTCTACGAGATGACCCAATCGGCCATCCACGTGCTGGTGACCAATGCCTTCCTGCGCTCGCTGGCCAAACGCGGACTGGCCGAGTCCAAGGTCGGCCGGCTGTCAAATCAGCTGTAGGGGATTCCCAGGGCACGCATCTTGGCGCGGTCGTGGCGCGCCGAGATCCGTCGCACGGTCCCCGAGCGCGAGCGCATCACCAGCGACTCGGTGCTGGCGCCGCGGTCGCCCTGGTAGCGCACCCCCTGCAGGACGTCCCCGTCGGTGACCCCCGTAGCCGAGAAGAACGCGTCATCGCCGGCGACCAGGTCATCGCAGGTCAGCACCTTGGCGAGGTCGTAGCCGGCCTGGGTGGCGGCCTCGCTCTCGGCATCGTCGCGCGGCCACAGACGGCCCAGGAGCTGGCCACCGATGCACTTGATCGCCGCCGCTGAGATCACGCCCTCCGGAGTACCGCCGATCCCCCACAGCACGTCGACGGGCGAGTTCTCACTGACCGCCAGCAGCGAGGCGGAAACGTCGCCGTCGGTGATCAGCCTCACGCGCGCGCCGGCTTCACGGACCTGGCGCATCGCCTCGTGGTGGCGCTCGCGATCGAGCATCACCACCATCACGTCACGAATGTCGCGGTTCTTACGCTCGGCGATCAGCGCCAGCGTGTCGGCCAGCGGACGGTCGAGGTCGAGGAGGTCGGCGATCTCGGGACCACCGGCGATCTTCTCCATGTAGACGCACGGACCCGGGTCGAACATGGCTCCCCGCTCCGACAGCGCGATCACCGTCAGCGCGCTCGGCATGCCCAGAGCTGTCAGCCTGGTCCCCTCGAGCGGATCGACGGCGATGTCCACCTCGGGCGGGGTGCCGTCGCCGATGTGCTCTCCGTTGAACAGCATCGGCGCCTCGTCCTTCTCGCCCTCGCCGATCACCACCACCCCGTCCATCGAGATCGAGCCCAGCATCGAGCGCATCGCGTCGACGGCGGCCGCGTCGGCACCCTCCTTGTCACCGCGGCCGACCATCCGTGCGGCCGCCAGCGCCGCCACCTCGGTGACCCGGACCAGCTCGAGGGCCAGGTTGCGGTCCGGCTTGGTGTCAGGCCTCGACGCGCTCACAGCACTCCGGGGGGCTTGCGGCGGGCCCCGCTCTCCTGGGCGCGCCAGACCGAGCCGATCAGGATCAACAGGTCCGCCACCAGGGCCACCCACCAGCCGATCGCGATGGAGATCTCTCCGCGCGGCGTCCCGGGCTTGTCGAGCACGCCGATGAACACGGTCAGGATCAGCGCCACCAGCGCCGTGACCGCGGTCAGCTCGCCCCGAGGCCATGAGAGCGCGTGACCGCGGATGATGATGTAGCTGAGGATGGCGGGAGCGACCGCCGCGATCAGGAGCAGGTAGCGCAAGAACGACAGCGATGCCCAACCGGTGCAGCTCGAGTTCGGCCCGTGGCAGGAATTCAGCACGGCGTTGTGGTTGCCCAACGAGTACCAGCTCAGAAACAGCGACAGGCCGAGGATGACTCCCCCGACCGTCGACAGGAGCTCCCCGCGGTCGAGCGCTTTGAAGTCCATCGCGGGGCAGCCTAACCGGTTTGCAATCCGCGTGAGATGCTTGCGTGGATGCGCTTCCGACAGCTTCTCCCCGACGCTGGCTCCGTCGACATCGCCGAGTTGCTAGCTGGGCTGGGACTGGCGCAGCGGGCGGTTCCGGCGCGGCCGTACACGGTCGCGAACTTCGTCGCCAGCGTGGACGGGCGGGCCGCGTTCCAGGGTCGCTCCGGCCCACTGGGGGACGACGGCGACAGGGCTCTGTTCCTCGCCCTGCGCGCCGAGGTGGACGCCGTGCTGATCGGCACCGGCACCCTACGCGTCGAACGTTACGGCCGCCTCCTCAAAGACCCCGCGGTTCGGGAGCGGCGGCGGCTGCGAGGGCTGCCCCCGGAGCCGATCGCGTGCATCCTGACCCGCAGCGGCGACCTGCCGCTCGACATCCCGCTGTTCGCCGATCCCGAAGCCACGATCGTGGTGTTCAGCGGCGCCGAGATCGACGTGCGGGGTACCGCGGCGAACGTCGAGGTCGTCCGGCTGGAGCCCGGCGAGCTGACCTTCACGACTGCCCTGCGCCAGCTCAGAACCGATCACCACATAGGCGCCCTGCTCTGCGAGGGCGGACCCATGGTGCTCGGCGCGCTGCTGGGGGAGCGACTGGTCGACCAGCTGTTCCTGACCGTTGCGCCCAAGCTGACCGCGGGCCAGAACCCGCCCATCATCACCGCATCGGAGTTTCCACATCCGGTCGATCTGGCCCTGGAAGGCGCGCTGGAACGGGGCGGTTCGCTGTTTCTGCGCTACGCAATCCGAAATTAAGGTTTCCCCGCGAACCGGTGTTGGCACAATTGACCCAGATGATCGGCTCGGAGGCAGCATCGGTCCCCGCGACCGACGAGCAGGCTCTCGAGTCCTTTGCCGAGGCCCGCGACCGCACGCTTGACCTGGTGGCCTCGGTCTCCGACGAGGATCTGGAGCGAGTCCAATCCCCGCTGATGAGCCCGTTGGCCTGGGATCTCGGCCACATCGCGGCGTTCGAGGACCTGTGGCTGGTGCATCGCTACGGGCAGCGGCCGCTGCTGCGCGAAGGGCTCGCCGAGATCTACGACGCCTTCGAGACGCCCCGCGAGGCTCGCGGTGACCTCCCGTTCCTGCGGGCGCCCGAGGCCCGGGAGTACCTCGCGCAAGTGCGCGAGCGCACGGTCGAGGTGATCGCCTCCCGCGGAGTCGGCGACGGCGTGGTCACGGAGCTGATCCTCCGCCACGAGCAGCAGCACAACGAGACGATGCTGCAGACGCTGCAGCTCGCGCAGCTCGAGGGCTACGAGCTGCACAGCCCGTCCGGGGTGGGCAACGCCCCGCTCCCGGGGGAAACGCCGCCAGGCGTTTCCCCGCCGCCGCCAGGCGTTTCCCCGCCGCCAGGCGATTCCCCACCTACCGGGTTGGAGCTGATCGAGATCCCCGGCGGCGAGTGCACCGTGGGCGCCCCGGGAGAGGGGTTCGCCTACGACAACGAGCGCCCGCGCCACCGGACTGACGTGCGGGCCTACCTGATCGGCCTCACGCCGATCACCAACGCCACCTACCTGACCTTTGTCGAAGGGGGTGGTTACGAGCGGCGTGAGTGGTGGTCCGACGAGGGCTGGGCCTGGAAGGAGGACTACGACATCACGCGACCAGGCAGCTGGACGTCGGACCACAGCTCAGAGTGGCGCCTGTCCAGGCTCGAGCCACTCGACCCGCATCGGCCCGTCGTCCACATCTCCTGGTTCGAGGCCGACGCCTTCGCCCGCGCGCACGATTGTCGGCTCCCCACCGAAGTTGAGTGGGAGAAGGCGGCGACCTGGGATCAGGAGGGGCTGACGGCTCTGGCGCAGCCGTGGGGTGACCACTCGGCCGTCGCCGGAGTGCACGCCAACCTCGATCAGCTCCGCGGTGGGACCGAGCCCGTCGGCTCCTATCCCGCCGGCGCCTCGCCCTACGGCTGTCTGGGCATGATCGGTGACGTGTGGGAGTGGACCGCCAGCGACTTCCGCGGCTACCCCGGCTTTGCTCCCTACCCGTACCGCGAGTACTCCGAGGTCTTCTTCGGGACCGACTACAAGGCGCTGCGTGGCGGCTCGTGGGCCACCCGGCCCCACATCGCGACGCCCACGTTCCGTAACTGGGATTTCCCCCAGCGCCGCCAGATCTTCTCCGGCCTGCGGCTCGCAAAGGACCTCTGACGTTGAGATCGCTGCGACCCAGCCTCGACGTTCAAATCGACTCCTGGCTGACCCAGGAGGACGAGCGATCGCTGGCCAACGACGTGCTGGACGGGCTCACGAAGCCATTCAAGGAGCTCCCGGCCAAGCACTTCTATGACGCCCGGGGATCGGAGCTGTTCGAGCAGATCTGCGAGACGCCGGAGTACTACCCGACCCGCGCCGAGCTGGCGATCCTCAAACCGCGAGCGGTGGAGATCATCGGCGAGACCGGCGCCGGCGAGCTCGTCGAGCTCGGCTCAGGGGCCTCCGACAAGGCGCGCGTGCTGCTCGACGCCATGCAAGCCGCGGACACGCTGCATCGCTACATCCCGCTTGACGTCTCGGCCAGCGTCGTGGAAGGCGCGGCGGCGCAGCTGGTCGATGACTACGAGGGACTCCAGGTGCACGGCGTGATCGCCGACTTCGAACGCCACCTCGAGCACGTTCCCGACGCCGACGGCGTGCCGCGGCTGGTGGCGCTCCTGGGCGGGACGATCGGCAACTTCGCCCCCGGGACCCGGCGAGCCGTGCTGGCCAAGATCTCCACGCTCCTCGGCCCCGACGACCGCCTCCTGTTGGGCACCGATCTGGTCAAGGCCACAGCGGTGATCGAGGCGGCGTACAACGACGCTGCGGGTATCACGGCGGAGTTCAATCGCAACCTGCTGCACGTCGTCAATCGCGAGCTCGAGGCGGACTTCGTCCCCCACAGCTTCGATCACGTGGCGTTCTTCGACCGGCGCAACGAATGGGTTGAGATGCGGCTGCGCGCCCGCCGTCCCTGCTCGGTGCTGGTCGCCGACCTCGACCTCCGCGTCGAGTTCGCGGCCGGAGAAGAGCTGCGCACCGAGATCAGCGCCAAGTTCACCCGCGAGCGCGTGCGGGCCGACCTCGAGGCGGCGGGGCTCACACTGGAGCGCTGGTTCAGCGATGACCAGCGGCTGTTCGGGATCTCGGTGGCGAGACCGAGCAGCTAACGGGCGGGCCGCTGAGTGCCCGCCCGGGCGCGGCTGGGCCGCTCAGGACAGGCGCTCGATCAGCATCGCCTGGCCCATCCCGCCGGCCACGCACATGGATTCGATCCCGTAGCGGCCGTCGAGCGTCCGCAGGCCATTGATCAGAGTGGTCATGATCCGCGCCCCGGTCATCCCGAACGGGTGCCCGAGCGCGATCGCGCCGCCGAACGGGTTGAGCTTCTCCTCGGGGATGCCGAGCTCGTCGCGGCACGGGATGATCTGGGCGGCGAACGCCTCGTTGATCTCCACGATGTCGATCTCGTCGATCGTCATCCCGGTCTGCTCCAGCAGCGAGCGAATCGCCGGGATCGGTCCGAGGCCCATGATCTCAGGCCGGATCGCGGCGACGGTGGAGGCGACGATCCGGGCCATCGGCTCCAGACCCAGCCGGCGTGCCCGCTCATCGGACATCACCAGCACCGCGGCGGCGCCGTCGTTGAGCGGACATGAGTTGCCGGCGGTGACCGTGCCGTCGGGCCGGAACGCCGGCCGCAGCTTCGCCAGCACCTCCATCGTGGTCCCCGGGCGCGGGCCGTCGTCGTGGCTGACCACCGTGTCGGGCACGTCGATCTCGTTGCCCTCCTTGTCGGTGTCCTTGTGGGCCGGAACCGGGACCGGCACGATCTCGGCGTCGAAATGGCCCGAGTCACGCGCCTGCACGGCCCGGTTCTGGGAGATCACCGCCCACTCGTCCTGCTGCTCGCGGGTCACGTGGCAACGGTCGGCGACGTTCTCGGCGGTCATCCCCATCGGGATGTAGACGTCGTAGAGCGATCCGTCGGAGCCGTCGAG
The DNA here is from genome assembly GCA_963792735.1 of uncultured Solirubrobacterales bacterium. Taxonomy (GTDB): domain Bacteria; phylum Actinomycetota; class Thermoleophilia; order Solirubrobacterales; family Solirubrobacteraceae; genus Palsa-465. Next base: position 395,154 of record CAWBXK010000006.1, read on the forward strand.
CTTGGGATTCTTGGCCTCCTCCATCATCCCCGCACCCAGCCCGGCGCGCGAGACGGCCTCCACCCCGGCGGCGATGTACTGCTCGCCTTCGCCCGCTCTGATCGCGTGGGAGGCCATCCGGATCGTCATCAGCGACGAGGCACAGAAGCGGTTCACCGTGCAGCCTGGGACGTGGTGGTCCAGGCCCGCCAGCAGTGCCGCGTTGCGCCCGACGTTGTAGCCCTGCTCTCCGACCCCGGACGCGGCACCCATCAGCACATCGTCGGTCTGGGCGAAGTCAACCTTCGGGTTGCGCTCGACCAGCGTGCGGATCGGCAGCGCCGCCAGCTCGTCGGCCCGCACGGTCTTCAGGGAGCCCTTCCCCGCGCGGCCGATGGGGGTGCGGATTGCGTCGACGATCACTGCTTCTGGCATCTATCGCTGCTCCTGGTCGAATGGACGGCGGATCCTACGAGCCCGCACGCCGGCACGGTTAGAGCCCGAGGCCGCGCACGCCCTTCTCGCCCCACCCGAGGTGGTGGGCCAGCTCGTGGCGGACGGTCCGGGTGACCTGCGCCTTGAGCAGCTCCGGATCATGGCCGAAGTCGCGCAGCAGCGTGTCCCGGAAGATCACGATCCGGTCGTGGAAAAAGTCCCGGGCGACCGTATCGCCCTGGTACAGCCCGTAGGCGTGCCGCTGACGGCCACCGTCGGAGACGACGATCGCCACGTGCTCGAGCGCGCGGTGAAACTCGAGCGGAAGGTCGTCCACGGCGGAGCGCACGAGCGCCTTGAAGTCCTCGTCGTCGGAGACGTAGAACTCGTCGTCCTCGTGGTCGCCGTCCTCATCGCCCCACCGGCCTTCGTGGTCGCCGTCCTCATCGCCCCACCGGCCTTCGGCCGCGAGCCGCTCGGCCTGCTGCACCAGCGCCTCGAAGTCCTCCTCGGACTCCGGATCGCGCCAGCCGGCGAGGTTCAGCATCGCCAGCACCACCACGCCTCCGATCAGGATCGCCCCGGCGCCGAATACCGCCGCACCCTGCAGCAACCGGACCGGAAACGACTCGCTGAACCCCGCGATCAGGCTGACCGCGCCCAGGCCGATGGTCAGCGCAGCCACCGCTGAGAGCAGGATGCGGCGGATGGTCGGTCGCTCTCCGTCCACCCGCGCTACCTCAGCGTCCGGGCGATCACGAGGCGCTGGATCTCGTTCGTGCCCTCGTAGATCTGGGTGATCTTGGCGTCGCGCATCATCCGCTCGACCGGATACTCCTTGACGTAGCCGTAGCCGCCCAGCACCTGCACCGCCTCCACGGTGACCTTCATGGCGGTGTCGGAGCAGAACAGCTTGGCCATCGCGGAGTACTTGCCGACATCAGGGTCACCGCGATCGATCTTGGCGCACGCCTGATAGAGGAGCTCGCGGCCCGCCGCACATTGCGTCTCCATGTCGGCGAGCTTGAACTGGATCGCCTGGAAGGAGTTGATCGACTTGCCGAACTGGCGGCGCTCACGCGCGTAGGCGGCCGCGTAGTCGGTGGCGCCCTCGGCGATCCCCAGCGCCTGGGCGGCCACACCGAGACGCGAGCGATCAAGCGTCGCCATCGCGACCCTGAAGCCGTCATTGACCCCGCCGATGATGTTGTCCTCGGGCACGCGAACGCCATCGAAGATCGGCTGCCCGGTCGGCGAGCCGCGGATGCCGAGCTTGTGCTCGAGCTTGCCGACGCTGAACCCGGGCCGGTCGGCCTCGACCACGAATGCGGTGATCCCCCGCGAGTGGCCGGCGTCGCGGTCGGTGACCGCGAAGCAGACGTAGAAATCGGCGATGCCCAGGTTCGTGATCCAGTTCTTGGTCCCGTCGATGACCCATTCGTTGCCGTCCTGGACGGCGCGGGTCAGCATCCCGCCCGGATCCGAGCCCGCCTCGGGCTCAGACAGCGCGAACGCCGGCGACCACTCGCCTGAGGCGCACTTGGGAAGGAAGCGATCCTTGAGCTCCTCGGTACCGAACAGCTTGATCGGCAGCGTTCCCAGCTCCTGGATCATCAGGATCAACGCCGTGGAGGCGCAGGCCTTGGCGATCTCCTCAACCGCGATGTTGAGCATCAGCGTTCCGGTGCCGGTGCCGCCGTGCTCGGTCTCGAACGGGAGACCGAGGATGTCCTGCTCTGCCAGGAGCTGGCGCAGGTCATGCGGATAGGCCGCCTGCTCGTCGATCTCGGCCGCGCGCGGGGCGATCCGCTGCTGCGCGATCTCGCGGATCGTGTCGCGGAAATCGAGATGCTCCTGCGGAACCGTGTAGAGCTCGGAGAGAGCGGACATCGCTCTCTGGATCCTACGTCAACGGTGACTCCGGCCGCGTGGCGCGGTCGCGCCTATAGACCCGTGGGGTGGCGCACCACGTAGTTGCCGCCGTCGGCCAGATTCCCAGTGGGGTTGGTCCGCCAGCGCGGCCCGGTGCCACTGGGAATGTTGGGACCGCCGTAGTTAGCGGTGTCGAAGGCGATTCCCGCCACGACGACCCACGTGTGCGACGGGTCGGCATAGATCGTGATCCACTTGCCGGGGCCCGAGCTCCCGTAGGACTCGAGTCCCGTCGAGTCCTCTGAGGTCGACAGTAGGCCGGCCCCGTGCAGCGCGTAGCTGACCGCGCCGGAGCAGTCGTAGCCCACGTCGTTCCACTTCTGGTGCCCGCCGGCGTAGACATACGGCTTGCCGATGATCTGGTTGGCCGAAGCGATCATCGACTGAACCACCGCCGGGGCGCCGGCGGGGGCGGTCGCGGTGCCGTCGGGGTTGATGGTGGCGTTACTGACCGCCCCTCCGGCCTGGGCCGAGGCCACGGCCTGGCGCAGCGCGAGCTGATCGTCGTAGGTGACAACCCCGTTCGCCTTCAGTCCGTGCGCCGACTCGAACGCGATCACGTTGGACACGGTGCTCGATCCGAAGTGACCGTCGACGGTGGTGGGGTAGCCGACCAGGGTGAGGTAGCCCTGCAGGACGCGCACATCGTGGCCGTGCATGCCCTGGCGCAGGGTGCGCTCGCCGAGGTGCGCAGAGCCGCCGTTCTGCTTGACCACGGGGATCTTGGCCGTGGTGTGGCGCGAGTTGGTGCCCGACGAGACCTTGCCCTTGGTGGGCTTGGTCGCCGTCGTGCTCCCGCCGATACCGCTTCCCCCGCTTCCCCCGCCTGCGGCCGAACGCGCGTCGGCGACGGCCACGCTGTGCGAGCCCGTGGCGAGCAGCACCTTGAGCTCGCGCACGAACGAGGGCCTGACGATTCCATCGACCGCGATGCGATACTGGCGCTCGAAGCGGCGCACGGTGCGCTTGGTCGCCGGTCCGAAGCGGCCCACGGCCGGGGTGGGCAAACCGACTCGGGTGAGATCGCGCTGCAGAGCCATGACGTCCGGGCCGCTCATGCCCTGATGCAGGACGCGGCTTCCCAGCCGTTGCGCCCGCGCCAGGGCGGACATCGGCACGGCCAGCGCGGTGGTGAAGACGAGGGCGAGCGCCGCACCAAAGGTCAAGGCGATCGCGGTACGGGGTACGACCCGGAGACGAACGTAAGACACAGACCTAACCCTTCTCTTTCGTGCGCCTTCGGGGTTAGCTGACGGGCTCGCGCTGAAAGAGTTGCGCTACGCCGGGTTCCGGCGATTCGCCCCATGGAGCCGTGGGCTCCAATCGGGTCCCCCGATCGCCTCGGCTCTGCGCTGGGGCGATTCGGCTGGGTGCTGGTATCGGGGGAGCACAGTACACCAGCGGCAAGACTCATGTCACGTTCGCGGTGTTATGGAACCTCGGCCGGCATGATTCCAGGCCCCACCGGGCAGCGCTAGGCTCCAGCCCATGGGTCAGGACTACGCCCCGCAGGAGGTCGCGCGGTTGCTGGCCGCCGGTGAGATCCAGCTGATCGACGTCCGTCAGCCGCACGAACATGAGGCGGGTCGGATCGCCGGCGGACGGCTGCTCGAGCTTGACCGGCTATCCGCCGAGGCGCACAGCATCGATCGGTCCACGCCGGTGGTCTTTTACTGCCGCAGCGGCGCTCGCTCGGCGATGGCGACCGAGGCCTTCTCGCAAGCCGGCTTCGACGCCCACAACATGACCGGCGGCATGCTCGAGTGGCATTCCGCGGGGCTGCCGATGGAGCCGGCCGACGGCTTCGTCGCCGACCCCTAGCGCGAGTCCCCTAGCGCGAGTCCCCTGGCCACAGCGCCCCGGACGGGCATTTCTGCGCCCGCTCGGAGCCCGTTGACGAGGTGTGCTCCATTCGGCCCACCCCTCGTGCCCTGCGCGGCAAACCGTCGGCCAGAGGTCCGATTGGGCGCGATTCGGTCCGCTTTGGCGTCATCCCGGTTTCCGCGGTCACCGGCTGCGGTCAACGCGCGGTCGACCGGACTACGCCGCGGTCGATCGGGCTACGCCACGGTCCAGGTGTCGCCTCCGGCCAGCAGGTCGGCCAGCTGGGCGTCGGAGGCGGGTACGGCACCGGCGCGATGCGTGTAGACCGGCCGCTGGACGTCACGGAAGATGCCGATCGGGGTCGGCGCGGTCGGGGTCTCGGCCAGTTTGGCCAGTGAGAAGGCCAGTCCGGGATCGGTCCGCGCCGGGTCGTGCACGAGCAGCTGCTCCTCGCCCACCTCGGCGACGTCGACGATCGCCAGCCCGCCTCCGGGATCCCTGATCACGCCGCGCTCGAGCTCGACCCCGAACCGGATCGGCCGTCCCGCCTCGAGGCGGATCTGGGTGTCGTCCTTGGTCGACTTGTCGGTCAGCGCCGCGAACGCCCCGTCGTTGAACACCGGGCAGTTCTGATAGATCTCGACCAGCGCCGCGCCGGGGTGACTGGCGGCGGCACGGAGGACCTCGGTCAGGTGGTGGCGATCGCGGTCGATCGTGCGGGCGACGAACGAGGCCTCCGCCCCGAGGGCCAGCGCGACCGGATTGAACGGATGGTCCAAGACTCCGAACGGCGTCGACTTGGTGATCTTGCCCAGCTCGGAGGTCGGCGAGGCCTGGCCCTTGGTCAATCCGTAGATCTGGTTGTTGAACAGCAGGATCTTCACCGGCACGTTGCGCCGCAGCGCGTGGATCAGGTGGTTGCCGCCGATCGAGAGGGAGTCGCCGTCGCCGGTCACGACCCAGATCGAGAGGTCCTCACGCGCGGTGGCCAGTCCGGTCGCCAGCGCCGGCGCGCGGCCGTGGATCCCGTGCATGCCGTAGGTGTCCATGTAGTAGGCGAACCGGCCGGCGCAGCCGATCCCGGTCATGAACACGATCCGTTCCGGCGGGATCCCGAGCTCGGGCATGAACTGCTGCACCGCTGCGAGCACGGCATAGTCGCCGCAGCCCGGGCACCAGCGTGTCTCCTGATCGGACTGAAAGTCCGCCTTGCTCAGCGTCACGCTCACTGGCGCTCCAGGATCTCGCGGTTGCCGAACCTGGCGCTCACTGGCGCTCCACGATCTCGCGTTCGATCTCGGCCGAGAACAGCGGCTGACCCCGCACCTTGCAGAAGGACTCGATGTCGACCAGGAAGCGCGCGCGCAACACCTGCGCCAGCTGGCCGCTGTTGCACTCGGGGACGAGGACGCGATCGAACGACCGCAGCACGTCGCCGGTGTTGCTGGGCAGCGGATTGAGGTGGTGCAGCTGGGCGCAGGCGACGCGATGGCCGGACTCCCGCGCGGCGCGGACCCCGGCTCGGATCGCCCCCTGGCTCGATCCCCAGCCCAGCACCAGCAGGCTCGCTCCGGGCTCGGAGTCGACGACCAGGGGCGGGATCTCCTCGGCGATGCCGGCCACCTTGGCCGCCCGCAGCTCGGTCATCCGTTCGTGGTTGGCGCCGTCGTAGGAGATGTTGCCGCTCCCGTCGGCCTTCTCCAGGCCGCCGATGCGATGCGCCAGACCGGGCGTGCCGGGAATCGCCCACGGCCGGGCCAGCCGCTCATCGCGGCTATAGGGCGCAAAGCCCTCGCCGTCAGCGGGCGCCTGAGCGAACGCCGGATCGATCGCCGGCAGCCCGGCTACATCCGGGATCAGCCACGGCTCCGACGAGGAGGCCAGGAAGGTGTCCGACAGGAGGATCACCGGGGTCCGGTAGCGAATCGCGATCCGCGCTGCTTCGAACGCCGAGTCGAAGCAATCCCCGGCCGTGCTGGGGGCGATCACCGGCAGCGGCGACTCGCCGTGGCGGCCATACAGCGCCATCAGCAGATCCGACTGCTCGGTCTTGGTCGGCATCCCGGTCGACGGACCGGCGCGCTGGACGTCGATCACGATCAGCGGCAGCTCCAGCATCACGGCCAAGCCGATCATCTCGGCCTTCAGATCCATCCCCGGGCCGCTGGTCGCGGTCACCCCGAGGCGCCCGCCGAAGGAGGCGCCGAGCGCCATGCCGGCGGCGGCGATCTCATCCTCGGCCTGGATCGTGGAGACCCCGACCTGGGCGTGGCGCGAGAGCTCGTGCAGGATCTCCGAGGCCGGCGTGATCGGATAGCTCGCCAGGACCAGCGGCAAGCCGCTGCGCACACTGGCCGCGATCAGGCCCAAGGACAGCGCGGTGGTCCCGTTGACGTTGCGATAGGTGCCGGGCGGGACGTCGGTCGCGGGCGCCACGCGGTACTGGACATCCAACAGCTCGGTCGTCTCGCCGAACGACCAGCCAGCGCTGAACGCGGCCAGATTGGCCTGGGCGACCGCCGGTGTGCGGGCGAACTTACGCTCGATCCAGCGCTTGGTGACGTCGGTCGGCCGGCCGTAGAGCCAGGACAGCACCCCCAGCGCGAACAGGTTCTTGGCCCGCCCGGCGTCACGGCTGGTCACCCCTTCGATCGACTCGACCGCGCGTGTGGTCAGCGTGCTCATCGGGATCCGGTGCACCCGGTGGGCGGCGAGCGAGCCATCCTCGAGCGGGCTCGACCCGTAGCCGGCCTTGTCGAGGTTGCGCTTGGTGAACGCGTCCTCGTTGACGATGATCGTCGCGCCGCGCTCGAGTTCGGCCAGATTGGCCTTCAGCGCGGCCGGATTCATCGCCACCAGCACGTTGGGAGCGTCGCCGGGGGTGAGGATGTCCCGCGAGGCGAAATGGATCTGAAATGCCGAGACCCCCGCGAGCGTCCCGGCGGGAGCGCGGATCTCGGCCGGGAAGTTGGGCAGCGTGGCGAGGTCGTTGCCGACCACCGCCGTGGCGTCGGTGAAGCGACTGCCGGTGAGCTGCATCCCGTCGCCGGAGTCCCCGGCGAAGCGGATGATCACGCGCTCGCGATCCTCGACCGTCTTGCTCATCTGAAACTTTGCCTGTGCGCCCGTATCACCAACTCAGAACCAGCCTCCTGGGACCGATACTAGCCCCCGGCGGGGTCGGGCCGGATCTGGTCGCCGGCAGGTATGGCGAGTGGACGCCGCGTCGACCGGCCCGCGGACGGGTTTGAGCGGCCCGGTCCGCGGTGAGACTGCGGGGGATGGAAAGCGAAGATCACGAAGGCCTCGCCGACGAGCTCAGCCGGGAGTCCGACCGGCTCGCCGAGGAGAACTCCCGCCTCGAGGCCGAGATAAGTGACGTCCGCGCGGATTGGCGAGCCAAGCAGCACGATCCTGCCGTCCCCGGCGCCGTCCCGCCCCCCGAGGAGCGAACCGGCGACCACGGCGAGGCCAACGCAGACGACGAGACGGCCGACAGGGGCGAGGCCCACGCAGACGACGAGACGGCCGACAGGGGCGAGACCGACGCAGACGAAGAGGGCTCCGCGGCCTGACTCCGCCGCGGGAGCCTCGCTTAGAGCTTCTGGACGTTAATGGCCTTGGGCCCCTTGGGCCCGGCTTCCTCCTCGTAGGACACCTTCGCACCCTCGGCGAGCGAGCGATAGCCGTCCGCCTGGATGCTCGAGTGGTGGACGAACAGGTCCCGGCTGCCCTCATCGGGCGTGATGAAGCCGAACCCCTTCTCGTCGCTGAACCACTTGACTGTTCCGGTTGCCATGGGAGTCTCCCCTCCGTGACTTGAAGTGCTGCCCGCGGAAGGTTGCCTACCCCGAGACCTGCACCTACTTGTCGCCGTCCGGTCGTGTCGAACGGCCTTTCGCGCGGCACGCTAGCAAGTTCACCGCGCTCAGCCATGCCCGGCGACCGAGCTTCACGGACCGGTCACAGGTCATCATCTGCGACACGATGGAAGACCCCATGCCGATACGCGGAAACACGGCGATTCCGCTGCGCGAGGTGAGCGTCCGCGCGTCGCGCTCCTCCGGGCCCGGCGGGCAGCACGCCAACAAGACCTCGAGCCGGATCGAGGCGTCGTTCGACGTCGCCGCCTCGGGGGCGCTGAGCGAGGAACAGAAGCGCCGGATCATCGCCCGTCTCGGTCCTCGGGTGGTGGCGGTGGCTCAGGATGCTCGCAGTCAGTCACGCAACCGCGAGCTGGCCCTGCAGCGCCTGGCGCGCCGCCTCGCGGGCGCGCTCACGGTCGGGCGCCCGCGCCACGCGACCAAGCCCACGGCCTCCTCCCAGAAGCGCCGCCTGGCCGCCAAGCGCATCCGGGCCGAGCACAAGCGGGGCCGCCGGCCGCCGGCGGAGGAGGGCTGACTTGCGCTGGTTCATCGACGGCATGAACGTCATCGGCACCCGGCCCGACGGCTGGTGGAAGGACCGCGACGCCGCGATGCTGAGGCTCGTGGACCTGCTCGAGCGCTGGGCGGCGGCGGAGGGAGAGGACGTGGTGGTGGTATTCGAGCGCAAGCCGTCGCCGCCGATCCGCTCCACCGTGATCGAGGTGGCACACGCCCCACGACCGCGCCGTGACGCGGCCGACGACGAGATCATGCGGCGGCTGGCCCTGGAGCCCGCGCCGGCGCTGGTGCGTGTGGTGACCTCCGACCACTGGCTGGCCGACCGGGCCGGTGCGGCGGGAGCGGGCGTTCACGGCGCCGAGATGTTCAGGTCGCTGCTGGAAACGGTCTGACCTGGGCCCAGCCCCGCGGTGCTCGCGCCCCGGGGGCCCGGACCCGGCGGCAGCCGTTCGCACCTTGCCACAATCAGGTGATGGCCGACTCGCCCGTCCGGCGCTCCGCCCCTCCCCGTGACCCTCCGGGCCCGCCCGCTCGCCGCCCGCCGGGCTGGCGCGTCACCCCTGGACCGGATGGCCGCGGTGCCCGGGAGGGTGGCGCCGCACCCCCGCCGGCGTCGCGCTCGCGGTGGTGGATAGCGCTGGTCGTGGTGGCTCTGCTGGGCCTCAACCTGTGGGTCTCCTCGCAGGCGCTACAGCCCAACGCGCCGGTCCGGATTCCCTACAGCCCGACCTTCCTGCACCAGGTGACGGCCGGCAACGTCAACCAGATCTCCTCCACGGGCGACGCGATCCAGGGGACGTTCAAAGCCCCGCTGCGCTATCCGCCCAACGACCGAAACGTCCAGCCGACGACGAACTTCTCCACCCAGGTGCCGTCGTTTGCCAACAACCAGGCGCTGACCAACCTGTTGGAGAGCAAGAACGTGACGATCGACGCCCAGGCCCCCAACACCGGGCCGTCGGTGATCGAGAGCGTGCTGTTCGGCTTCGGACCCACCCTGCTGCTGATCCTCCTGTTCGTGGTCATCGCCCGCCGAGCCGCCAGCGGAGGCGGGGCCGGTGGCCTGATGTCCTTCGGTCGCTCGCGGGCCCGCCGGGTCGAGTCGTCCGATCAGCGGATCAACTTCGAGGACGTCGCGGGCATCGACGAGGCCAAGGAGGAGCTGACCGAGATCGTCGACTTCCTCAAGACACCGGAGAAATACCTCAAGCTGGGGGCCCGAATCCCACGTGGAGTGCTGCTCAGCGGTCCTCCCGGCACCGGTAAGACGCTGCTGGCGCGGGCAGTCGCGGGCGAAGCCGGGGTGCCCTTCTTTCAGATGTCGGCGTCGGAGTTCGTCGAGATGATCGTCGGCGTCGGCGCCTCGCGCGTCCGCGACCTGTTTCACCAGGCCAAGGAGGCCGCGCCCGCGATCATCTTCATCGACGAGCTGGACGCGGTCGGCCGGTCGCGGGCCGGCGGCGGCCCGAACATCTCCGGAGGGCACGACGAGCGGGAGCAGACGCTGAATCAGATCCTCACCGAGATGGACGGCTTCGATCCGCGCACCAGCGTGATCGTGCTCGGCGCGACCAACCGCCCCGAGGTGCTGGACCCGGCGCTGCTGAGGCCGGGGCGCTTTGACCGCCGCGTGGTGGTGTCCCCGCCTGACCGGGCTGGACGCGAGGCGATCCTGCGCGTGCACACACGCTCGGTGCCGCTGGCCGACGACGTCAATCTGGGCGCGGTCGCCGCCTCGACGCCCGGGATGGTCGGAGCCGATCTGGCCAACGTCGCCAACGAGGCGGCGCTCCTGGCGGCCAAGCGCGGCCACGACAAGGTCGCTCGCCAGGACCTCACCGATGCGCTGGAGCGGATCGTCCTGGGCGCCGCGCGCAAGGTGATGATCTCCGAGGAGGACCGCCGCCGCACCGCGTATCACGAGGCGGGCCACGCGATCATGGGCATGCTCACCCCCGGCGCCGATCCGGTCCGCAAGGTCTCGATCATCCCCCGCGGCCAAGCGCTCGGGGTGACCTTCTCGGCTCCCGACGCGGACCGATTCAACTTCGACGAGCGTCACCTGCTGGGACTTATCAAGGTTGCGCTCGGGGGGCGCGCCGCCGAGGAGGTCGTGTTCGGCGACCTCACCACCGGAGCCGAATCAGACATCCAGCAGCTCACCCGGATCGCTCGCCACATGGTTGGGCGCTGGGGCATGAGCCGGGCGATCGGGCCGATCGCGGTGATCCCGGCCGACGGCATGAGCCCCCTGCTGCCCGGAGCCGCTGAGACCTCGGCCCAGACCCAGCAGCTCGTCGACGAGGAGGTGCGGCGGATCGTCGAGACCGCGCACGCGGAGGCGACAGAGGCCCTCAGCCGTCACCGCATGAACCTCGACGCGCTGGTAGCGGCGCTACTCGAGCACGAGACGCTGGACGAGGCGGAGGCCTACGCGGCGGCCGGACTGGACCGCAACCGGGAGGCGCTTCCCGAAGCGGCGGCCCTACCCGAGACGGCGCCCGGCATCGCCCCGTAGCGCCCCACCGGGTGCCGTCGGGCACCCGGCTCGCGCGCGGCAGCTCCTCACACGGGCCGGCGTCCCGAGAAGCCCGCATCCGGCGCGTGCCAGAAGCTGACCGCCTCCTCGTCGTCGACCAGCCAGCACAGATAGATCTCCTCGCCGTCACGCAGCGCCGGGAAGTCGACGAGGCCCCGGTCGAAGTCCCGCAGCACGATCTCGACCGCCTCGAGCTCGCCCATCGCCCGGCTCAGCTCGACCAGCGAGCGCGCCACGTCCCGGCCCGGATACGAGCCCCCGGCGCGAAGATCGAGCGAGGCGATGGCGTCACGGGCTCGGGGGCCGAGCGCGACCAGCCGGGCGTGGGCGGCACGGACCCATTGCACGCGCTGGGTGACCCAGCTGCGTACCGCGTTGGCCTGCTCGAGCGTGTAATGGCGCTGATGGCGCACGCGAGCGTCGCTGAGAGCTCGTGCCGAGGGGTTAGTCGCCCAGGCGGGTCATCCGCGCGAGCGCCTCGTGGCATTCGACGACGCGCAGCTTCACCGGGTCGTTGTCAGCCCGGTCATGGACCAGATCCCAGGTCCGATCGGCGATCTCCCGCGCGTTCTCGGGATTGGCGCTCTCCCACAGGCGGTCGACGAGCTTGAGCTCGAAGCTCTGGATCTGATCGACCGGGTCGCCGGGGGCCATCCGGGGCAGGGGCTCGCCGGTGGCCTCCTTCCACATTCCGGTGGCGACGAGGAGACGGTTGCGCAGCTTGATGGGGTCCATTGCGGCCCATCCTAGTGCGGCCACTAGTGGCGCGGAAGCTCCTGTCTCGCGCTGAGCAGCATCGCAAACAGGTCGCCCTCCTGCGCCACCCGAGCGAGCACCTGATCGGTCTCGAAGCTGAGGAGCTCCGGGTCTCGCGCGTCGAGGCAGCGCTGCACCTCCTCCCAGGTCACCGGAGCCGAAACCGTCGGCCGCGGCCGCGCGCGCACGGAGTACACCGTCACGGTCGTCTTGTGCTCGTCGTTCTGGCTCCAGTCGACCAGGACCTTGCCCGTACGCAGGCGCTTGGTCATCCTCGAGACGACCAGATCCGGCAAGCGCTGCTCCAGCAGCTCCGCGATCCGGCGGGCGAACGGCTTGGTCTGCGCGTAGGTGACCGCTCCGTTGAGCGGCACGTACATCTGCATGCCCTTGGAGCCCGAGGCCTTGACCACGCTGTCGAGCCCGAGCTGCCCGAACAGCCCGCGCAGCACCAGTGCCACCTCGCAGCACTCGACGATCCCGGCCGGGGGACCCGGGTCGAGGTCGAACACCAGCATCGTCGGACGCTGGGGATTCGCGGCCAGCGCGAGCGACGTGTGCAGCTCCACATCGGCCAGGTTGGCCAGCCAGATCAGCGTCGGGCGGTCCTGCGCGAGCGTGTATTCGATCGATCCGATGCGCGCCGTTTGCACCCACTCGGGTCGGTGAGAGGGAGACTGCTTCTCATAGAAATACGGGTTCTGGACCCCGTTGGGATAACGCTTGAGGGTTAGGGGACGGTCGCGCAGATGCGGTAGCACGGCCCCGGCCACGCGCGCGTAATAGGCGATCAGGTCGCCCTTGGTGAATCCGGCCTCGGGGAACAGCACCTTGTCCCAGTTGGAGATCTTGAGTCGCCGCCCGTCGGCGACAACCGCGAGGGCCCCATCGGGCAGCGACTCGACGGACTCAAACAGCGCCTCCGGGGAGGTGGGATCGACGGGTCCCGCGCCACCACGTGCAGCCGCCGAAGCCGCCGGAGCCGTGGCCGGAGCCGCCGCCGCCCGAGATGCGACCAAGGCCGACGGCGGTGCCTCGAGCCTGACCTCGGTCGCTTCCTTGTCGTCGCGCAGCCCCTTGAACGACGGAGCCCGCATCACCCCCTCCGTGGTCCATTCCCGGAACTCCACCTCGGCCACCAGCTGCGGCTCCACGAAGACCGCGTTGCGGGGAAGCTTCGGGCGCGGTGTGAACGGGTTGGTGTCACGCCGAAGGGGCGCCAGCGCGGCGGCCAGCCGCTCCAGCGTGACCTCCGTGAACCCGGTTCCCACCCGTCCTGCAAAGCGCAGCTCGGGGCCCGTCGCTCCGTCCTGTTCGTAGCGGCCCATCAGCAGCGCCCCGATCCGGTCGGTCCGCCGGCCCTCCCCGGGCAGCCAGCCGCCGATCACGAGCTCCTGGCGCTGGGTGTGCTTGATCTTCACCCAGGCCCCGGTGCGGCGTCCAGGCTCGTAGCGCGAGTCCAGTCGTTTGGCCACGATCCCCTCCAGCCCCTGGGCGCCGGTCGCCTGGAGCAGCCGCTCGCCCTCGCCCGGGTGGGCAGCGGGGACCCGCCACGCCGGTCCGCCCAGCTCCAGCCCGTCCAGGAGCTCCCGGCGTTTCTCGTAGCCCCGCGCCATCAGGTTGTGCCCGTCCAGGTACAGCAGGTCGAAGATCGCGTACACCACCGGCGTGCTCGTCGACAGCCGTCGCACCGCGCTGGGCGAGGTCACGTGCATGCGCCGCTGCAGACGTTCGAAGCTGGGGCGCCCCTTCTCGTCGAAGGCCACGATCTCGCCGTCGAACACGGCCTCGCGCATCCCCAGGTCGCGCAGCAGGCCGCGCACCTCCGGGTAGCCGTTGGTGATCTCACGCAGGTTGCGGCTCTCCAGCCGCAGACGGCCGGGCTTGACGTACGCGATCGCGCGCACGCCGTCCCACTTGACCTCGAACGACCACTTCCCCGGCTGCGGGGGTAGGTCGCCTGCTCCCGCCAGCATCGGCAGGACCCGCTCCGGCATCGGCTCCCGTTGGGGGTCGGCCGGCGGATCCATCCGATGGATCATCCAATCCTTGGCCGAGTCCGCGTCGCGACCGATCGGGAACAGGCCATAGCGGCCGGTCAGCCGCTCGCCGTGGAAGGTCACCTCCACCTTGTCCTCGTCCCACAGGTGGGTCTCGTAGGTGCCGCGGTCCCAGATCCGCATCGTCCCGGCGCCGTACTCGCCCGCCGGGATCTCGCCATGGAACTCGAGGTACTCGAGCGGATGATCCTCGGTGTGCACCGCCATCCGATTCTCGGACGGCACGGCGGGGATGCCGTTGGGGATCGCCCACGACGCCAGGACCCCGTCGTGCTCGAGGCGCAGATCCCAGTGCAGGCGGGTGGCGTGGTGCTCCTGGATCACGAAGCGCGACGTGGCGACGGGCTCACCGTCGCCACGAGCGGCCGAAGCGTCGCCGGACGGCTCCGTGGTGGCGGAGAAATCCCGCTTGGCGCGGTATTTGTGCAGCTTCTGCGGCGGCATCGGCATTGATGATGGCCGAAGATGTCGCCGTGCGCATCGTCACCTGGAACGTCAACTCCCTGCGCGTCCGGCTTCCGCGCGTCCTCGAGTTCCTGGCCGAGCACCAGCCCGACGTCGTCTGCCTGCAGGAGACCCGGTCCCCGCCTGAAACGTTCCCCGGCGCCGAGCTGGCGCAGGCCGGCTATGCGGCGGTACACCGCTCGGCGGGCCAGTGGGCGGGGGTGGCGCTGCTCGCCCGTGACGGCCTCACGATCTCCGATCCCGTGCTCGAGCTGGCCGGCGACGCGGTCCCGGGAGAGGCGCGCTGGTGCGAGGCGACGATCGCCGGGATTCGCTTCGCCAGCGTGTACGTCCCCAACGGCCGCGCTCTCGACAGTCCCGAGTTTCCCCGCAAGCTCGCCTTCCTGGACGCGATGGCCGCGCGCGTGACCGGGCTCGATCGCCGGCGGCTGGTGATCGCGGGCGATATGAACATCGCGCCGTCGGACCTCGACGTCTACGACCCGGTCGCTTTCACCGGCTCCACCCACGTCACGTCCGAGGAGCGCGGCCGGCTGCAACGGCTGCTGGACCTCGGGTTGGTCGACGCCTTCCGTCATCTGCACCCCGACGAGGTCCAGTACACCTGGTGGGATTACCGCGCCGGTCACTTCCACAAGGGGCTGGGACTGCGGATCGATCTCGCGCTGGTCAGCTCCGAGCTGGCGGCGGGGCTGCGCAGCTGCGGCATGGTCCGCGACTACCGCAAGGGCTCCAAGCCATCCGACCACGCTCCGCTGCTGCTGGAGCTGCCATAGCCCGGTGATCGCCCGCCGGGCGAGGAGCTGGGCCCACGAAATCGCCCCCAAGGCGATTTCGCAAGTGAATCGCCCGCAGGGCGATTCACCCGCTTCTTCAAATCCTTTTACGCGCGACCGCCATCATTGCGGTATGGCGCGCGTGCTCGTAGTGGACGACGAACCAGCGGTCAGACGAGCGCTGGAGAGAGCCCTGCGGCTCGAGAATCATGAGGTCGTGCTCGCTGCCGACGGCGAGGAGGCCCTCGACGCGCTGGCCTCCACGCCCGCCGATGCCGTCATCCTGGACATCCTGATGCCCAAGCTGGATGGCCTGGAGGTCTGCCGCCGCATGCGTCAGGGCGGCGACCGCACCCCGGTCCTGATGCTCACCGCCCGCGACGCGATCGACGACCGCGTCGAGGGACTCGACGTCGGCGCCGACGACTACCTGGTCAAGCCGTTCGCGCTGCGCGAGCTCCAGGCGCGCCTGCGAGCCCTGCTGCGGCGAGCCGGCGAGGGAGCCGGCGACGGCGAGATCCTGCGCTACGGCGACCTGGTGCTCGATCCGGCGGCGCACGAGGTTCACCGCGGCGAGCGCCTGATCGATCTCTCCCGGACCGAGTTTCTGCTGCTGGAGTTGTTCCTGCGCCATCCCCGTCAGGTCCTGACCCGCTCGACGATCTTCGAGAACGTGTGGGGCTACGACTTCGGCCCGACCTCCAACGCGCTCGGCGTGTACATGGGCTACCTGCGCCGAAAGACCGAGGCCGGCGGCGAACCGCGACTGCTGCACACGGTCCGCGGCGTCGGCTACGTGCTGCGAGACTGAGCCGGGGGCGCATCGATGTCACTGCGCCGCAGACTCGTCCTGATCGCCGCGGCGTCGGTTGCCGTCGCGATCCTGATCGCCGCGCTGGCGTGCTACCTGGTGGTCCGCGGGCAGCTGCGCGGTCAGGTCGACAGCGCGCTGAGAGCCCAGGCCATCGTGGTGCAGCGCTATCACGAGCTCGGCCGGACCCTGCCGGGTATCCCCGCCAGCGCGGGCGGGCCCGCCCAGTACGTCCAGTTCGTGCTGGCCAACGGCCAGTCGGGCTCCTACCAGGGCGACCTCGCGATTCCGGTCACCCCGCGCACGCTGCAGATCGCGCGTACCGGCCGGGGCTGGTTCATGAGCGATGTGCATGTCGGCCACAACCACCTGCGGGTGCTGACGTTCGCGTTTCCGGTGACGATCAACGGCCAGCCGGTGGCGGCGGCGCTGCAGCTGGCCCGGCCCCTGAACGGCATCGACGGCGTGCTGTCGGACCTGCGGCTGATCCTCGCGCTGCTGCTGCTGGGCGGCATCGCGCTGTCGGCGGCGCTTGGCCGCCTGGCCGCTCGACGGGTGCTGGCGCCGCTTGGCGAGGTGGCTCAGGCGGCCCAGCACATCGGCGAGACCGATGACCTGACCGGTCGCATCCGCGTTCATGCCGACGACGAGGTCGGCCAGCTCGCCATTCGCTTCAACTCGATGCTCGACCGGCTCGAGAGCTCGCGCAATGAGCTCGACGAGTCGGTCCGCGCTCAGCGTCAGCTCGTCGCCGATGCCTCCCACGAGCTCCGCACCCCGATCACCAGCCTGCGGACCAACATCGAGGTCCTGCTCGAGAGCGCCCGGCTCGACCCGGAGGACCGCCGCCGGCTGCTGACCGATGTGGTCGAGCAGAGCGAGGAGCTGAGCGCGCTGGTCAGCGACCTGATCGAGCTCGCGCGCGGAGACGAACCGGGGTTCGCGGCCGAGGACGTGCGGCTGGACCGGATTGCGGCCGAGTCGGTGGCGCGCGCGCGGCGCAACGCACCCGGGATCGAGTTCCGCGAGCGGTTCGAGCCGGTGATCGTGGACGGCGTCCCGCAACGCCTGGAGCGGGCGATCAACAACCTCCTGGACAACGCGGCGCGGCACTCGCCACCGGGCGGCCCGGTCGAGGTGACGGTCGATCGCAGCGGCGTCCGCGTCCGCGATCACGGGCCGGGCGTCTCACCACCGGACCTACCCTACGTGTTCGACCGCTTCTACCGCGGGGCCAACTCGCGGGGCCGTCAGGGCAGCGGGCTCGGTCTCGCGATCGTACGGCAGGTCACCGAGCAGCACGGCGGACGCGCCACGGTCACCAATGCGCCCGACGGCGGAGCGGAATTCGTGCTGCACCTGACGATGGTGCCGGCGGGTCAGGGCGCCGAGCCGGTCGGATCGCGGCCCGACACGGCCGAGGTCGCCTCGCTGTGGTCCGCCTCCCGTCAGGGGGGCGAGTGACTCAGGGCGTCGGCGGGCGCGCGATGCGGGCCTGCCGCGCCGCCAGGAACTTTCGGCGCAGCAGCCAGAACGCGAGCGCGAATACCGGTACCGCGACCAGCAGCAGCAGCGGGCGCTGCTTGGGCTCGCCGAAGATCCCCACCACCGCCGCCTCGAGCCCCACCGCCGGGATCGCGGCGAGCAGCGCAGTGTGCGAGCGAAAGCCGGAGAAGTGCTCGCGCGCGGTCACCTCGATCACGCCCAGGGCGCAGACCACGAGCCCGACGATCAGCGCGGGTCCCCCGCCCTGGATGAAGCCGAACACCAGCGCGATGACGCCGACCAGAATGGCCAGCTCGGAGATCGGCAGGCCGCCGAACGGGCTCTCGGGACGCTCACCCTCCCGGCCGAGCTGCCGTTGACCGCGCCGCCGCTCGCGCTCCGCGCTGACGACCCGCGCGGACCGCGCCTCTCGCCGCGTCGAGGGCACCGCCCGCGGCGCCCCGGTGCGGTTGCGTTGCTTGCGTGAGCGTCGTTTGGATCTCGGTGAGGCCACGGGTGAGTCTGAGAATAATGAGCCGCTGGCGCCGCGCGCCTGACCCGTCCCGTCACGGCCAGGTCTAACCTCCCCCGGCGATGGCCATCCGGCTCGTGCGCATCGTCACCGTCCTGGCCCTCGCGGCGATGGCGTT
The DNA here is from genome assembly GCA_963792735.1 of uncultured Solirubrobacterales bacterium. GTDB lineage: Bacteria > Actinomycetota > Thermoleophilia > Solirubrobacterales > Solirubrobacteraceae > Palsa-465. The sequence goes on from CAWBXK010000006.1 coordinate 413,251, forward strand.
TCCCGCCGGCGCCGGGGCCGACGGGGACCCGGCCAGCGACGTGCTGCTGGGGGCGAACGTCTTCTATCCCTACACGCCGCCGGTCTCCCGCGCCGCCGAGAAGACGCTGAACGCCGAGACCGCCGCGGCCAAGCGCGCCGGGTTCCCGCTCAAGGTCGCGCTGATCGCCTCACCGGTTGATCTCGGCGTGATCCCCGCTCTGTTCAACCGGCCACAGAAGTACGCCGACTTCCTCGACCAGGAGATCAGCTTCCAGGGCAAGCAGCCGCTGCTCGTGGTGATGCCCGCGGGCTACGGTGTCCAGGGCCTCGCCGCGCCGGCCACGGGTGCGCTCAGCGCCCTGCGCCCGCCCGCGGGCAAGACCAGCACTGCCCTGGCCAACGCTGCCATCGGCGCCGTCGCCACGCTCGCCACGGCGACCGGCCATCGGATCCGCGGCGGCCCCGGCGCCGGCAGCGGCAGCGGCGGCAGCAGCGGGGGCAGCTCCACCACGCCGATCGTGATCGCGCTCATCGCCGCGGCGGTCGTGACGGCCGCAGCATTGGTCGTGCTCAGGCGCCGGCAGGCCGTGTAAAGGTCTGAAAGCTCGATTCGGTGCGCAGCCGACCGTCAATCCCAGCGGTGTCGTCCGGCGCGCAGCGCCCGCAACTCCGACACGCCGTAGGACTCGGCCTCATGGTCCGCGGGACGGTGCGCCCCCGGGAGCAGCCTGACCGCCATCTCCTGCTCAGTCGCGGCGCCGCTGCCGTCGGCCCTGACGCGCAGCACCCGCGCCTGCGCCGTTGACGCCACGCACTCGCGCAGCCCCGTGCCATCGAACACCAGCGCGGCACCGTCATCGACGGCGTAGCCGGGCGGGATCGCGCCGGTGGCGATCGCGTTGCGGTAGGCGGGCAGTCGTTCGGGCTCGCTGCCGAGATGGACCGACATGCTCCCGGCCAGCAGCCCCAATCCGGGGGCGGGGGCGGGAGCGCCACCGCTCATCGTGAGCCCGCCCTCAAACCAGCACATCGCTCCGGCGCTCAGGCCCGCCAGCACCACTCCAGCCTGCCACGCCTGGCGCATCGCCTCGTCGACACCGTGCTCGCGCCACACCGCGAGCATGTTGCGCATCGAGCCGCCGCCGACGTAGATCGCGTCCTGGTCCAGCAGGTGACGGCGCGGGTCGATCCGGTCGCGGCCGAGGTTGAACAGCGACACGATGCTCGGCTCGCAGGGCCACGAGCCGAATCGCTCATAGAAACGGGTCGTCTGCTCGCGTCCGTCGCCGCTGGCGGTCGGTAGGAAGCACACCTTCGGCACCGGCTTGCCGGTCAGCGACAGCACGAGCCGGTCGAGCGCCGGGGCTCGCTCCTGCATCGTGAATCCGCCGCCGCCCATCGCCAGGATCCGGCGGCGCTCGCCGGGTTGTTCGAACACCACCCGCCAGGATGGCGCACAGCCGGGCTCGCCGCATGCGCGCCGTGCGCCCGGAGTCACGCCGCCAGCGCCTCGCCACCCACCAGGGTCGGGGTGGCGAGGGCGGCTCCGGCCGTGCCGGCCGCGCCGAGGAACCGCACCGGCAGCTCACGTTCGCTCGCCCCGCCCTGGCCGTCGGCGCAGACATAACACGCTCGCGACTCCGGCTTGGAGGAGACCACCTCGGCGAGATCGGTCCCGACGAAGTGCAGCGCGGCGCCGTCGCCGACACCGTACCCGGGCGGCGTACCGGCCGCCACCGCGTCCAGGAACGCCGTCCGCCGTCCCGGCTCGTCGGCGTAGTGCACCGCGTTGCTCCAGGGCAAGAACCCCAGTCCCTCGAGCTGTCGCGGCGGGCCTTCGTGAAACGAGCTGACCGCATGTGAGAACCAGCACAGCGAGCCGGCCGACCCGCCGCACAGCAGCACCCCGGCGCGCCACGCCTCGTGCAGCGCGAGATCGATCCCGTGGGCCCGCCACGTCCCCAGCAGCGAGACGAGGCTGCCGCCGCCGACGTAGACGATGTCCTGTTCCAGAAGGTGCGCGCGAGGATCGCCGACGCCCGTCTCGCGCCGGAACAGCGAGATGTGCGACGGCTCACAGCGCGAGGCGGGGAACGCGCGATAGAAGCGGACCACGTAGTGATCGGCGTCGCCACTGGCGGTCGGCAGGAAGCAGACCCGAGGCCGCGCCACTGCGCTCCAGGCCAGCACCTGGTCGTCGAGCAGCGGGTTGCCCCACTCCATCGAGAATCCGCCGCCCCCGAACGCCACGATCTGAGGCGGCCGCGCTGTCATGCGCACACGTTAGGACGCGTGTGGCGGCGCCGTCATTGGCCCCGTGGCCAAAGCTTGACCGCGGCGACCCGCCATCCGCGGGCGGGCTCAGGCCGAGGACTTCGCCGGCTCGGTCGGCGTCGAGGCGTCCGCCATCTCGCGGAACAGCCCGGTGACGACGAACACGATCTGCTCGGCGATGTCGACGGTGTTGTCGCCGATCCGCTCCAGACAGCGGGCCACCAGGATCATGAACATCGCCCACTCCCGCACGTCGAGGTTGTCGCCGACCTCCACCGCGCGCTTGAAGGTCTCGCGGTTGAGACGGTTGATCTCGGCGTCCTGGTGGACCAGATCCTGAGCGAGTGCGACGTTGCGCGCCCCGAGCGCCTCCTTGGCCTGGGTCACCTGAGAGCGCGCCAGCTGTCCCATCCGCTCGATCGCGTCGAGGATCACCTTGTCCTTGGGCGACTGGTAGCCCGACAGGGGCACGAGCTTGGCGATGTTCACGCACTGGTCGCCCATCCGCTCGATGCAGCGAATTACGTGCAGCAGCGCCGCGACGATCCGCAGATCCCCCGCTACGGGAGCTTGGCGGGCCAGCAGCGACAGGATCCCCTGGTGGACCTCCAGGTAGCGGCCGTCGATCCGGTCGTCGTCGGCCACGACCATCCCGGCCAGCTCGACGTCCTGGTAGCTGACCGCCTCGAGCGCGCGGTCGAGCTGTGAGACGACGAGGTCAAGCCCGCCGAGAACCTGGCGCTCGAGCTCTTTGAGGTCCTCGCGGAACTGGTGTCTGGTCTCTTGCATGCTCGTCGCTACCTACCCGCAAAGACCGGGAAATTCGCTGGCTACGTGTCGCAATTTGGCCCTCGCTAACCGAATTCCCCGGGGAATTCGCTGGCTACGTGTCGCAATTTGGCCCTCGTCATCCGAATTTCCCAGTCACATAGCGCTCGGTGCGCTCGTCGTTGGGGTTGGTGAACACGGTGTTCGTCAGGGCGTGCTCCACGACCTCGCCGTCGAGCATGAACACGGTCGACTTCGCCACCCGCGCGGCCTGCTGCATGTTGTGGGTGACGATCACGATCGTGTAGCGGTCTTTGAGCTCGTCGATCAGCTCCTCCACCTTCAGCGTCGCGATCGGGTCCAGCGCCGAGCAGGGCTCATCCATCAGGATCACCTCGGGCTCGACGGCGATCGTGCGGGCGATGCACAGTCGCTGCTGCTGGCCTCCGGACAGCCCCATGCCCGGCTCGCCGAGGCGGTTCTTGACCTCGCCCCACAGTCCGACCGCCCGCAGCGCCCGGTGCACCCGCTCACGGAGGTTGTCGCTCTTGACGCCGGTCAGACGCAGTCCCGCGGCGACGTTGTCGAAGATCGACATCGTCGGGAACGGGTTGGGCTTCTGGAAGACCATCCCGATCATCCGCCGCACCGAGGTCACGTCGATGCCGTCGCCGTAGACGTCGAGGTCGTCGAGGGTGACCGCACCCTCCGCGCGCGCGCCCGGGATCTCCTCGTGCATCCGGTTGATGCAGCGGATCATCGTCGACTTGCCGCAGCCCGAAGGACCGATGATCGCGGTCACCTCGTTGGCCGGAAAGTCGATGTCGATCCCCTTCACGGCTTCGTGCTGACCGTAATACGCGTGCAATCCCTTGACGAACACTCCGTGGCCGGCTCCCTCCTTGACGCCCAGGGCGGCGACGTCAGGCGCCTCCTGAGCTTGCTCTGATGATGAGCCCCCGGCAGCTGACATAGCGTTGGATTCCTTGGGATCGGATGTCTTGGTGTTCGTGTCAGACGGGATCATGTCATGCGGCTCCTTCGCGCCACCGCGCGTGCGAACAGGTTGAGGATCAGGACGAGCGCAACGAGCGTCAGGGCCGCGCCCCAGGCCCGAGCGACGATTGCGTTGCGGGGCGAGGTGATGTCCTGGAATATCTGCGTCGGCAGCGTGTTCATCTGCGCGCCGAGGTTGCCGGTCAGCCCGTTGGCGGTCGCCACCGTGAACAGCAGTGGGGCGGTCTCGCCCATCCCGCGGGCGATGGCCAGCAGTGAGCCGGTGATCAGGCCCGGCAGCGCGGTGGGGAGCACGACCTTGGTGACGACCCGCCAGCGGGGCGCGCCCAGCGCCAACGCCGCCTCACGCAGCGCGCTGGGCACCAGCAGCAGCACGACCTCGCTGGAGCGCACGACGATCGGCAGCATCAGCAACGAGATCGCCACCGAGCCCTTCCAGCCCGTGAACGCGCCGCCGATGCCCGACAGGACGAGCACGATGTAGATGAACAGCCCGAACACGATCGAAGGCACCCCGGTCATCACGTCGATGAAGTAGCGCACGACATTGGCGAATCGAGACTCCTGCCCGTACTCGGTGAGGTACAGCGCGACGCCGATCCCGATCGGGATCGAGATCAGGCTGGCCAGCGCGACGATCTCCAGCGTGCCGAAGATCGCCGAGCGGATCCCGCCGGGATCGCCGAAGAAGCTGCCGGTCGGGTCGGTGCTGAAGAACCCACTGGCGCTCCAGCTGCCGACGCCCTTCAGTAGCAGGTAGTAGAGGATCAGCACGAGCGGGATCAGCGCGATCACCGTGCCGACCACGAGCACGCCACGCATGAGGCGGTCCTTGCGCCGGCGCCCGGGGCTGACGGTGACCAGGCCGGTGGCGCTCACGCGGGGTCTCCCGCCGGCCCAGCGGCGACCGCGACTCCGGTGCCGCCGGTGCCGCGCCGCCCGCCCTGCCCGCGGGAGATGAAGCGACGCGCGAGCACGTTGATGATCAGGGTCAGCACGAACAGGACGAGCCCGGCGGCGAACAGCGCGGAGCTGTGGATCGGCGTGGCCGCCGCCTCACCGAACTCGTTGGCGATCACCGCGGCCAGCGAGTAGCCCTGGCTGAACAGGTGGCTTCCGATCACCGGAGCGTTGCCGATCACCAGCACCACCGCGATCGTCTCCCCCACGGCCCGCCCCAGACCCAGCATCGCCCCGCCGGTGATACCGGGGCGGGCGTAGGGAAGCACCGCCATCCGGATCATCTCCCAGCGGGTCGCGCCCAGGGCCAGGGCCGCCTCCTTGTGCTCGGCCGGCACGGTGGCGAGCACCTCACGCGCGATCGCGGAGACGATCGGGAGGATCATGATCGCGAGGATCAGCCCGGCGATGAAGTAGTTGGGGCCGGTCGGGGTGCCGCCGCCGAGGAACGGGATGAACGAGAACGTGCGCGCGAACCACTGCTCAGCCGGCAGCAGCTTGGGAATCAGGACGTACACGCCCCACAGCCCGTACACCACCGATGGCACCGCGGCCAGTAGATCGACCAGCACGGTGAGCGGCCCACGGAGCCGGCGCGGGCAGAGCTCGGTGAGGAACACGGCGGCCGAGATCGCCACCGGCACGCCGATCAGCAGCGCGATCGCGGAGGTGATCAACGTTCCGACCATCAGCGCGGCCCCGTGGTAGATGTTGTGCGACGGGTCCCAGTCGTTGCCGAGTACGAAGCTGACGCCGAAGTTGCTGAACGCGTCCTGTGACTGCCCGATCAGCCTGATGAAGAAGTAGGCCAGCAGAGCGAGGATCAGCGCCGCCAGCCCGGTCAGACCCCACTTCAGGATCTGATCGGGCAGGCGGCTCGCCGGCGACCGCTTCAATGAGCGGCCGCCGGCCGCGATGGCGGAGCCTGCCTGCACCCGGATGCGTCCTTACGAGATCGGCGAGCCGTTGCAGGTCATCGTCCCGAGCTGCGTCGTGTCCTTGGCTGCCAGCGAGGCTGGCAGCGGTGCGTACGGGAGCTTGCTGGCGCCCGAGCCGAGCGTCTGCTGGCCGGGGCCCACCGCGTAGGTGAGGAACTTCTTCAGTCCGCTCGCCGTCGAGGCGCTCGCACCGCCGGACTTGCACGGATCCGCATACGCGTCCAGGAACGTCTGGGAGACGATCGGGTAGGCGGTCGCGCCGCCCGCGTTGATCGTCGAGATGCCGAGGTCCTTCGGCACGGGGATGCCCACGGCGGCCGCCGAGGTGTTGGCCAGGGTCGGCAGGATGTACTGACCGTGGGAGTTCTTCACCGCCGCGTAGGTGAAGCCGTTCTCCAGCGCGTAGGCCTGCTCGACGTAGCCGATCGAGCCGGAGGTCTGCTTGATCGCCGCGGCGACACCCGAGTTCTTGGCTGCCCCGGTACCGACCGGCCACTTGACGGTCTTGTCGGCGCCGACCTGCGACTTCCAGGTCGGGCTGTAGGCCTCCAGGAACGTCGTGAAGCCCTTGGTGGTGCCCGAGGAGTCAGAGCGATGGACCACCGTGATCGCCGTGCTCGGCAGGCTCATGCCTGCGTTCAGCGCCTTGATCGCGGGGTCGTTCCAGGTCTTGATCTTGCCCAGGAAGATGTTGGCCAGCGTCGGACCGTCGAGCTTGAGTCCGCTCTTGACGCCCTGCAGGTTGTAGGAGACCGTGATCGCGCCGAACGCGACCGGGAACTGCAGCACCGCACCCTTCATCTTGGTCCTGTCGGTGGGCTTCAGCGCCGGATCGCTGCCGGCGAACTGGACCGTCGCCGTCTGCAGGTCGGCGATGCCCGCGCCTGATCCGACCGGGTTGAAGTTGACGGTCAGCCCCTGGGACTTCAGCGTCGAGCCCCACTGCTGGTAGATCGGGGCGGCGAGCGTCGATCCGGCGCCGTTCAGCGTCGCCGATCCGCCGCCGCCGGAGCTGCTGGCGCTGCTCGAGCTGGAGGCACCGCTGGGGGACGGAGCGGCTGAGCTCGAGCTGCTACTGCTTGAGCCGCAGCCCGCGATCCCGAGTGCCGCGGTGAGCAGCACTGCGAACGCTCTGAAGGCACTTGTACGCACTTTTGTTCTCCTTGTTCTTTTTGAAGTCGGGGCAGAGTCTCGGTGTCCACGAGGCCCAAGGTGTTAATCGGTTGTGAACACATCGTTGGCATGCTGTTCTCGCTCAGCCGCGAGTCGATATCCGAGACCGAAGTGCGTGTGGATGAAGCGCCACCCCGGCAGCGCTGCGTCGAGCTTGACGCGCAGCTTGCGCACGTAGACGTCGACCGAGCGGTCGCCGGGGCGCAGCTCGCGGCCCCACACCAGCCGGAACAGCTCCTCGCGGCTCATGATCCGGTCGGTTCGGCGTGCCAGCTCGGTCAGCAGACGCAGCTCCCGGATCGACAGCATCAACGCCCGGCCGGCAGCGCGGGCGAGATGCTCGTCGGGCATCACCTCAAGCGGGCCGACCTCGAGCACTTCACTGTGAGTTCTGGCTGCGATCGCCATCGGCGCACCAGATCCTGATCCGCCCGGGCGTCCTCGGCGTTATCGACCCGTGACGCGGATGTGAACGAGTTGTGAGCGCCGACCGCGACAGCCGGGTCAGCCGGCCATGGCCGGATCGAGCGCGGCCGTGCTGGCCCGGCCAACCAGGTCGAGCTCGAGCTCCTGCTCCGCCGCGTCCTCGCGCTCCGGCGCAAACCGGTAGCCCACGCCGAAATGGGTGTGGATGTAGTTCCACTGCGGCGAGGCGGCGCGAAGCTTCTGACGCAGCTTGCGGACGAACACGTCGACCGAGCGATCTCCGTGCGCCATCGCGTAGCCCCACACCCGCTCGTAGATCTCCTCCCGGCGCAGAACCCGGTCTGATCCGGTCAGCAGGTGCAGGATCTCGAACTCGCGCGCGGTCAGCTCGAGGCTGATCTCGGCGGCGTACGCCTGGTACAGGTCGGGACGAACCGTGATCTCGCCGAACCGGGCGGCGGCCTCGAGCGTCGGCATCTCCGCCCGGCGGTGGCGCCGGGCCGCGGCTTCGACGACGCAGATCAGCTCCTCGGCATGGCAGGGCTTGGTGATCCAGGCGTCGGCACCGAGCCGCAGGCCACGCACCCGCTGCGCGACCGAGGAGGAGCCGGTGCAGACGATCACCGCCAGTCCGGGAAGCCGTGAGCACACCCGTTCCAGGTATTCCCAGCCGCCGGGGCCGAGGACGGCAAGGTCGACCACCAGGGCGTTGAGGCGCATCGCCACCAGCGCGTCGACGGTGGCCGGCGCCGCCAGCGAGCGGTACTCGCACCCCAGGGCGTCGAGCCGGTTGGACAGGACCTGCATGAACCCGGGGTCGCGGTCAAGGACGGCCAGGCGAAGCCGAGGGCCGGTGCGCTGGCTCGCAGCCGTGGGTCCCGCCAAAGTCTCGGGCGACATGCTTGCGCACTGTAGTGCACGCGTCTCACGCCAAGACCGCCCCGCCGGCCGGTTACAAGATCTTTACACGGAACTAGCGGGGACATCTCGGGTGCCCTGTCCGGGGCCGCGGCGGGGGTGGCGGTGCGACCCCGCTGGCACCTCGCCATCATGGGGGCATGACGCTCCCCCGCCTCCGCGCCCTCGCCATCCCCGTCGCCCTGGTCCTCGCCGGCTGCGGCTCTGCTGCTGTCTCTCATTCCAGCTCGAGCCGGGCTGTGGCCACGACCGCGAAGCACGTCGACCGCGACCAGCGCGAGCACGACCGGCTCTGCCCCCGCGGCGGTCGCCGAGCTGCCAGCCGCCGAGGCGCCCCGGGCCGGCCAGTTCCCGTCCGCCCATGGGCACACGCTGCGCCAGCTCGGTGCCCTGGCCCGCTCCACCGCCACGTTCGGCGCTGCCACCGGCACGTTCACGCCGGGCACTCGGCGGCTCGCGTTCGGGCTCAACGCGAGCTCGGGCGAGTTCATCTACGCCCCCACCGCCGTGTACATCTCCACCACTCCGGGGGCTCCGGCCAAGGGGCCGTTCCTCGCCCCAGCCGACCCGATGAGCGTCTCCCCGCAATATCGCAGCCGGCAGAACTCGGGACCGGGCGGCATCAAGGCGATCTACGCGTCCGAGCTCCCGCTTCCCCACCCCGGCACCTACACCGTGCTCTCGCTGACGCGCGGCCCACACGGCCTGATCGGCGCGCCGGGCGAGATCGCGGTCGCCGCCGCCTCACCGATCCCCGACGTCGGTCAGCGCCCGCCGGCGATCGCCACCGACACCTCGGCCACGGTCCACGGCAACCTCGCCCTGCTCACCACCCGGCAGCCGGCCGAGCAGATGCATTCGGTGTCGTTTCGCCAGGTCCTCGGCAAGCGTCCCGTCGCCCTGCTGTTCTCCACACCGCAGTTCTGCGTTTCCCGCGTATGCGGGCCCGTGACCGATGTCGCGGTCGAGCTGCAGCACAGCTTCGGGCGGCAGGTCGACTTCATCCACGAGGAGGTCTATGCCGACAACCAGCCGAGCAAGGGTCTGCGCCCGCAGCTTCAGGCGTTTCACCTGCGAACCGAGCCGTGGCTGTTCGTGATCAATCGCCGCGGCGTCATTGTCTCCCGGCTCGAGGGCGCGTTTGGGACGGCCGAGCTGGCCCGGGCGCTGAAACAGGCGCTGCGATGAGTATCCTCTGACCCTCACGGCGTGTTCGCCTGACCGCCTGGTTTCAGATCGATCTGCCTTCGATGGCCTCACGGAAAGAGCAAAAGGAACAAGCCCGCGCCCGGCGCCTCGCCGAGGAGCAAGCCCGTGCCGAGAGCGCGCGCCGCGAGCGGCGCCTGCGGATGATCGGCGGCGTGGTCGTCCTGGCCGTGGCCGTGGTCGCGGTCGCGGTGGTCCTCTCCAGCGGCGGCGCCAGCAACGCCACCGGGCTGCAGAAGGGCAAGGCGGCGGGCAAGACCGCCACCGCGGTGCAGACGCTGCTGGCCGGGATCCCGCAGTCCGGGGCTCGCCTGGGCAATCCCAGCGCGCCGGTCACGATGACCTACTACGGAGACCTTGAATGCCCCATCTGCCAGGACTTCACGCTCCGGGGGGGCTTCCCGCAGCTGGTCGCAAACGACGTCAAGGCGGGCAAGGTCCAGGTTGTCTATCGCAGCTTCCAAACCGCCACCCGTGATCCCTCGGTGTTCAAGACCCAGCAGGTGGCGGCGCTCGCCGCCGGCACGCAGCAGAAGTTCTGGAACTTCACCGAGCTCTTCTACCGCGAGCAGGGTCAAGAGGGCAGCGGCTACGTCACCGACAACTACCTCAACGGCCTGGCCCGGCAGATCACGGGGCTGGACCTGAGCAAGTGGCAGTCGGATCGCAGCAACGCCACGCTGGCCGACCAGGTCGCCACCGACGAGCAGACCGGTACGACCGCGGGCGTGAGCGGCACCCCGACGCTGGTGTTCAAGGGCCCCAAGGGCCAGGTCGCCCCATCCTCGAGCGTCCCCTCCTACGCGCAGCTGGAGCAGGCCGTCAAGCAGGTCTCATGACCACGGCGACCGCCTCGCCATCCGTGCGCAGCCCGGACACCTCCGATCGGCGGATGCGAATCGCCGTCCTGGTCCTGTCGCTGATCGGGGTCGCGATCGCCGGCTACCTCACCTACGTCCACTACGAGGGGCTGAAGGTGCTGTGCCTCTCCAGCGGCGGCTGCGAGACGGTTCAGGCCTCGCGCTACGCCAAGCTCGACGGAATCCCCGTCGCTGTGCTGGGGCTGCTCGGCTACATCGGCATTCTCGGCTCGCTGCTGATCCGCGGCGAGCTGGGACGAATCTCCGCCTTCGGCATCGCGCTGATCGGGTTCGGCTTCAGCATGTACCTCACCTACCGCGAGGTGTTCACGATCAAGGCGATCTGCCAGTGGTGCGTGTCGAGCGCGGTGGTGATGACCATCCTGGTGGTCCTGACGGCGATCCGTGCGCTGCGCGAAGAGCCCGTAGGGGCCTGAGCTCCCGCCCACTCAGACTCGGCACGGGCCACCGCGCGCCCCGGCTCGCGTCGTCCGCCGCGCATCGCATCATGCAGCCGTGAGCTTGAGATCGTCCTGGGCCACGGACGGTATGGCGTCGCCCCACCGGCAGGTTGCGGTGATCGACCTGGGGTCCAACTCGTGGCGCCTGGTGGTGTTCACCTACGCCCCCGGCGCCTGGTGGAAGCGCACCGACGAGCTCTATGAGACGGTGCGGATCGGCGCTGGGCTCGCCGCGTCCGGCGAGCTCAGCGAGGCGGCGATGGACCGTGGCCTGGAGACGCTGGGGGTGTTCGAGCGCTTCTGCCGCGCCAACCACCTCGGGCCCGATGATGTGCACATCGTCGCCACCAGCGCGATCCGCGATGCCGGCAACGGCAAGCGCTTCCTCGCTGAGGCCGAACGCACCACGGGCCGCAGGATCGAGACCCTCTCGGCCCAGGACGAGGCGCGCTTCGGGTACGTGGCGGCGATCAACACCACCACCTTGACCGACGGCGTGGTGCTCGACCTGGGCGGCGGCAGCCTGCAGCTGATCGCAGTCGGAAACCGGCGCGCGGGAGCGATGGCCTCGTTTCCGCTGGGCGCGGTCCGGCTGACCGAGCGCTTCCTGCCCGGCGACGGGCCGGCCAAGAAGAAGGAGCTGGCCCGGCTGCGGGGGCATGTGTCAAAGACGCTCGCCGAGGTGGACTGGCTGGCGTCGTCGGGCTCTCGCCTGGTGGGGATCGGCGGCGCGGTGCGCAACCTGGCGGCGGCGGCGCAGGATGCCGACGGCTCGCTCGACCTCGGCGTGCAGGGCTTCGTGATCGTGCCCTCGGTGCTCAGCGGGCTCGTGCAGCGTCTGGCCGGGCTGCCCAGTGCGGAGCGCGGCTCGGTGCCGGGGATCAAGCCCGGCCGCGGGGACATCATCCTCGCCGCGGCGCTGGTGCTGGAGGCGGTCGTCGAGCTCGGGGGGTTTGACGGGATCGAGGCCACCGAGGCCGGGTTGCGCGACGGGGTGTTCTTCGCTCGCACGCTGCTGGCCGGCCGCGAGCCGCTGCTCGAAGACGTCCGCGGCTCGGCGGTGCGAAACCTGGCGATCCAGTACGAATCCGATCAGCCACACGTGGAGCATGTCGCCCGCCTGTCGCTGCAGATGTTCGATTCGCTCGTGGCCGGCGGCCTGATCACCCCGCACGAGGGGGAGCGCGAGCTTCTGTGGGCCGCCTCGATGCTCCACGACGTCGGCATGACGATCTCCTACGACGACCACCACAAGCATTCGCGCTACCTGATCGAGAGCGCCGAGTTGCCCGGCTTCGATCCCCGCGAGCGGGCGCTGATCGCCCAGATCAGCCGCTATCACCGCAAGGGGGTGCCGAAGCTGGGTGAGATGGCCGCGCTCGCCCGGGAGGACGACGAGGAGCTGCTCGATCGCTGCGCGCTGATCCTGCGCCTGTCCGAGCACCTCGAGCGCGGGCGTGACCAGTCCGTCTCCAAGGTGAGGCTGCGCGCCAACGGCCACGGCGTCGATCTGCATCTGGAGGCCGACGGCGACCTCACCCTGCAGCGATGGAGCGTTGAGCGCTACGGCGATGGTGAGGCGTTTGAGCGGGTGTTTGGCCGGCGCCTGCTGATCGGCTGAGTCGATCACCAAACCGTCGCCCGCCCTCAGACCTGGTGCCTAACCTGGTGGAGACGATGTCCTGCTCCGGGCCCGCCGCGACTTGATCGCCACCGCCGGCGGCGTACAGTTCAGCGATGCTCTGGCTTCTGCGTCATGCCGAAGCGGCAGACGGATTCCCCGATGACGAGCGTCCGCTGACCGAGCGGGGGACCCGTCAGGCGCAAGCCGCCGGCCGCGCCCTGGAGCGACTCGGCGCCCATATCGACGCGTGTCTGACCAGCCCGAAGCTGCGGGCGGTGCAGACCGCCCAGCTGGCCTGTGCCCCGCTCGGGGTCGAGGTGACGAACGAGCCGCGGCTCTCAGGCGAGCCGTTTGATGTCCATGACCTCGTCGCCGGTCTCGGCGATGTGCTGCTGGTCGGACACGACCCCTCGTTCTCGCTCACGCTGCACGACCTCACCGGCACCCAGGCCCGCATGCGCAAGGGTGGCCTGGCGGGGATCGCCAAGGGTGAGCTGGTCACGCTCATGCGCCCGAGCGAGCTGGCGGCGATCGCCGAAGCCGGCGAGCGGGTGGCATGACCGAGCCCGCGACCGACACCGCCGTCGAGCTGCCCGCCCCCGGAACCTCCAACGGCGAACCGGAGGCCCAGGTCGAGCCTGTCGACCTCAAGCACCCATCGCTGTACCTGAACCGGGAGCTGTCCTGGCTGGATTTCAACGATCGCGTGCTGCAACTCGCCGAGGACGAGTCGCTGCCGCTGATCGAGCGGGTCAAGTTCCTCGCGATCTTCGTCACCAACCTCGACGAGTTCTTCATGGTCCGCGTCGCCGGCGTGCACGACCAGGTCGATGCCCGGATCGACGCTCGCGGTCCGGACGGGCTTTCGCCCACCGAGGTGCTGGAGGGAATCGCCGAGCGCGTGCGCGAGCTCGACCGCCGCCACGCCCGGGAGCTGTCGGAGCGCATCGGCCCGGCGCTGGCCAGGCAGGGCATCCGGATCGTCGGCAGCGACGAGTCGGGGGCTCCCGCCAGCGTGCTCGAGCGCCACTTCCGCGATCACATCTTCCCGGTGCTGACCCCGCTGGCCGTCGGTGCCGGCCGGCCCTTCCCGTACATCTCGAACCTGTCGCTGAGCCTGATCGTGCGGCTGCACGACCCGGATCTCGAACATGAGGCGTTCGCGCGGGTAAAGGTGCCCAAGGAGGTGCTGCCGCGCTTCGTGGAGATCAGCAAGGAAACCTTCATCCCGCTCGAGGACATCATCGCCAAGCACCTGGGCGCGCTGTTCCCCGGGATGGAGATCCTCAGCCACGACCTCTTCCGCGTGACCCGTGACGCCGACTTCGAGGTCTCCGACGAGGCCGACGACCTGCTGCAGGCCGTCGAGGACGAGCTGCGGCGCCGGCGCTTCGGTGAAGTCGTGCGACTCGAGGTGGGGGCCAGCATGGATCCGGCGCTGCGCACCAGGCTGATCGAATGGCTTGGCGTCGACGAGGTCCAGGTCTACGACGTCGATGGCCTGCTCGACATGAGCGACCTGTGGCAGATCGCCTCGATCGACGGCCACTCGGAGCTGCGCTGGCCCAACTGGACGCCGGTGACCCAGACCGGACTGGCAACGGCCCCGGCCGGAGCCGACGCCCAGCCGGATCTGTTCCGGGCCATGCGCTCCAGCGACATCCTGGTCCACTATCCCTACCAGTCCTTCTCCTCCAGCGTGGAGCGGTTCGTCAAGCAGGCGGTCGAAGACCCCGACGTGCTGGCGATCAAGATGACCGTGTACCGGACCTCGGATGATTCCGCCCTGGTTCCGTCGCTGATCGAGGCGGCCGAGAAGGGCAAGCAGGCGGTCTGCCTGGTGGAGCTCAAAGCGCGCTTTGACGAGCGCCAGAACATCCGCTGGTCACGCGCGCTGGAAGAGGTCGGGGCACACGTCGTGCACGGGATCCCGGGGCTCAAGACCCATGCCAAGGTGATCCTGATCGTTCGGCGCGAGCGCGGTGGCGTGCGTCACTACGTGATGGTCGGCACCGGCAACTTCCACGCCAAGAACGCCCGTCTGTACGAGGATTTCGGCCTGTTCACGACCGACCGGGAGATCGGCGAGGAAGTCGCGAACCTGTTCAACACGCTCACCGGCTACGGCCACCCCGATCCCCAGCACAAGGTCCTCGTCGCGCCCACCTGGCTGCGCCAGCCCCTGATCGAGGAGATCGAGCGGACCGCCGCGGCCCACCGGGCCGGCCAGGACAGCCGGATCGTGATGAAGATGAACTCGCTGGTCGACCAGCAGATCATCGAGGCGCTCTACCAGGCCTCCCGGGACGGTCTGCCGATCCAGCTCAACGTGCGCGGCATCTGCTGCCTGATCCCGGGGATTCCGGGGGTCAGCGAGACGATCGAGGTGATCTCGGTGGTGGGCCGCTTCCTCGAGCACTCCCGGATCTATTCCTTCCACCGCGGAGAGGAGCGCAGCTACTACATCGGCTCGGCCGATCTGATGCCGCGCAACCTCGACACGCGGGTCGAGCTGCTGGCGCCGATCGACTCGCCCGAGTTGCAGGGCGAGCTGGAGGACACGCTGGAGCGTTGCCTGGCCGACGACACGTTCGCCTGGACGCTCGGCGCGGATGCCGGCTGGACCCGGCGTGAGGGACGCACCCGCAGCGTGCATCGCGAGCTCATGGAGCGAACGCTGGCGTGGGCCGCCAGCTTCGCGAGCTGAGCCGGTCGCCGGCCCACGCGCTGGCATAGGGTGCACGGTTCGTGAACAGCGACCTCCTGCTCGTGATCGTCGTCGTCGCCGCGCTGGCGTTCGACTTCACCAACGGCTTCCACGACACCGCGAACGTCGTGGCATCGTCGATCTCGACGCGGGCGCTGGCGCCCCGGACCGCGATCGCGCTCGCGTCGGTGCTCAACTTCGTCGGCGCGTTCATCTCGCTGAAGGTCGCCGCGACCATCGCCACCGGGATCATCAACGCCGGCCAGGTGACCGAGATGATCGCCTTCGCCGGACTGGTCGGCGCGATCGGCTGGAATCTCATCACCTGGGCCTACGGGCTGCCGTCGAGCTCCTCCCACGCGCTCATCGGCGGGGTCATCGGCGCCATGCTGGCCGCGGTCGGAGGCTCAGGCGTAAAGGGCGATGCCGTGATCGCCAAGGTCGTGATCCCGGCGCTCATCGCTCCGGTCAGCGCTTTCGCCGCCGCCGGGGTGGTGATCATCGTGATCTATGCCGTGTTCGGGCGCCGCCGCCCCGGCCCGGTCGCGCGGGGATTCAGGCTCGGCCAGGTCGTCACCAGCTCGCTGCTGTCCCTCGCCCACGGCACCAACGACGCACAGAAGACGATGGGCGTGATCACGCTGGCGCTGGTGGCGCACGGCAGCCTGAGCCCGCACCACGCCAGCGTGCCCCTGTGGGTGGTGGTCGCCGCCGCGTCGGCGATCTCGCTGGGCACATACGCCGGCGGCTGGCGGATCATCCGCACGGTCGGCTCGCGCATCATCAAGATGGATAGCGCCCAGGGCTTCTCGGCGCAGGGCGCCGGAGCCGCGGTGATCCTGATCTCCTCCCATCTCGGCTACCCCCTGTCCTCCACGCACGTGATCACCGGCGGCGTGATGGGGGCCGGCGCCGCCAAGCGCCTGTCGGCGGTCCGCTGGGGCGTGGCCGGCAACATCGCCGTGGCGTGGATCGTGACGCTGCCGACCGCGGGTCTGCTCGGCGCGGCGGCCTACGAGCTGGCGTCGGCCTTCGGGAGCGGTGCCCTGGGGCCGGTGCTGATCACCCTCATCGCGATCGGAGCCCTGACGATGGCGCTCGCGACCCGCCGCCAGAGTTGGCGGAAGGCCGCGAGCGCCTGAAGCGGGCCGGGCCGGGCCGCTGGCGGCGGGACCGGGCTAGCCGCCGCTGGGGACCGAAGCCGGGCGGGTGCCCAGCTTGACCTTGATGTTCTGGGTCTGGCCGGCGCGCTTGACGGTCACGGTGATCGTCTGACCGGGGATGAAGTTGTCCACCATGGCGATGAACTGATCGGTCGAGGTGATCGCCTGGCCGTTGATCGCGGTGACCCGATCCCCCGGCTTCAGCCCCGCGACCGCACCGGGCGTCCCCGGCTGAACCGAGGCGATGTGCGCGCCGCCGGCTGCGCCGCCTGACAGCAGGACGCCGACGTAGGCGTGCCTGACCGAGCGGCCGGCGAGGATCTGGTTGGCAATCCGCGTGACGGTGTTCGACGGGATCGCGAACCCGACCCCGGAGCTCGACCCCTCCCCCGTGGCGGTGGAGTTGTTGGTCTCGATCTGGTCATTGAGCCCGAGCACGTGGGCAGCGGCGTCGAGCAGCGGCCCTCCCGAGTTACCCGGGTTGATCGGGGCATCGGTCTGGATCGCGTTCGGAATCGTGTAGTTGTTCGGAGCGGTGATGCTCCGCCCGGTCTGGCTGACGATTCCCGCCGTGGTCGTCTCGGGCAGGCTGAACGGGCTGCCGATCGCCACCACGGGGTCACCGACCTGCGCGGCCGAGGAATCGGCCAGCGGGATCGGATGCAGCTCAGACGCCGGGGCGTTGACCTTGATCACCGCGACGTCGGTCGACGGGTCGGTCCCGACCACCCTGGCCGGCACGCTCATGCCGTTCTGGAAGTTCACCTTGACCGAGATCGCTCCGGCGACGACGTGCTCGTCGGTGAGAATGTCACCCTTGTTGTCAAAGACCACGCCGGCGCCCTCGCCCCGGGTCTGCTGCGAGCCACTGCCACCGAAGAACCCGAGGCTTGAGTTGCCGCCCTGGCTGGTGACGATGATGTCGACCACGCCCGGACTGACGGACTTGTAGATCTGGTTCACCGTCATCCCCTTGCCGCTGTTGAATGACGCGGGCAATGCTGGTTGTTGGGACGTCGAGCGCACGACGGTCGTGGTCACGGTGTGGGTCGATCCCGACCCGCTGGCAATCACCAGCGCGATGATCCCTCCCGCAACTGCGCCGCCGACGATCGGCATCCATCGGCTCATTTTGTTCATGACTCGCTACTTATCTCCCTGAATCTGACTATCGATCGTGTCTACGGTGGATAGCAGTAGACCACGGCCCTATGAGAACCCTGTCAGAGCCGGGGAAGAAGTTGGTAAGAGGAGAATCCGACCGGATTCGCGCTCAGGCCGCCGCCGCCGCGCGTCGCGCCCCCAGGATCGCGTGCAGCCGGGCCGCTTCTCGCTCGGCGCTTGCGATCAGCCGCTCCCAGGTGACGCGCACGGTGACGAACCCCGCGGCGAGCGTCACCGCGTCGCGGTCGCGGTCACGCTCAAACGAACCACGATCGCCGTGAAAGGCGAATCCGTCGAGCTCGACGATGACTCGCTCCAGGCGGAACAGGGCGTCCACCTCATAGCCCGCCACGCGAGCGTTCATCTCCGGTGCGGGAAGCCCGAAACGCCGCGTGAAGGCGACGAACTCGTCCTCGAACACCGACCGCGTCGGCCCCGCCGAGCTCTCGATCACGTCGCGCAGCGCCCGGGCGCCGGGGTGGCGGGGCATTCGCGGCAGCAGCTCATCCAGATCCGCGATCCCGAGGTGCCCGCTCAGCCGCGCCTGGTTGACCGCTCGCGCCAGCGCTGGTGGGGCGAAACGGGGTGCGTTGTCAAGCAGCGTGAGGGCCGGACTCGTGACCGGAATGCCGACGTGGCGGCGGATGTCGCGACGGGTCAGCGTCGAGCAGCGATGGGTCCTGATGTTCCTGGGACGGCGGTCAGCGGGGACCGTCACCTCCAGCGGCGTGGTCCAGCCGCGGGCCATGCCCCACAGCGTCGCGGCGGAGCCGTGGCTCAGCACGGCGCCCGCTCCGCCCGCCAGGACCGCCGCGACCGCGCGGCCTTCGGGCGTGCTCGGCGCACCGGCGACCCGGTAGACCCCGGCGTGGACGACGATCAGCCGTCCGGTTCGGATGCGCCAGTCGATCGCGCCGCGCCCAAGCCCCAGCTCGAGTAGCTGCTCCCGGGTCACGTGCCCGCGCTGGCGAGCAGCCAGCGCCGCGATCATCCGCTCGATCACCCGGATCGCCCCCCGGTCCGGCGCCGGCGCCGCCGTTCACCGCTCCCCGTCTGACGGTGGGGGATCTTCCATGTCAGGCGTGAGTTATATCCCACCCTCCCGAGTCTGCCGGAGCGCTCGAGGGGTCAGGTCAAAACGTCACACACTCTCTACGACTCGCGCTCGCCCGCCAGCTCGACGAAGTAATCGAGCGCCTCGGGGTTCGCGAGCGACTCGCGGCTGGCCGCCTGCTCCGCCGGGGTGCCGGTCAGGATCCGCTTGACCGGCACCTCCAAAACCTTGCCCGACAGCGTCCGGGGCACCGCCGGGATCTGGCGGATCTCGTTGGGCACGTGCCGGGGCGAGCAGTCCTCGCGGATCCGCCGGCGCACGGTGGCGATCAGGTCGTCGTCGAGCGAGGCGCCCTCCCGCAGCACCAGGAACAACGGCATCCATCCATCGGTGCCCTCGCGCGGCAGGTCGACCACCAGCGCGTCGAGCACCTCGGGCAGCTCGAGCACGGCGCGGTAGATCTCGCTCGTCCCCATCCGCACGCCGCCGCGGTTGATGGTCGAGTCCGACCGGCCCGAGATGATCGCGGTCCCCCGGGAGGTGATCTCGATCCAGTCGCCGTGACGCCAGACGCCGGGATACATCGAGAAGTAGCTGTCGCGCAGGCGCGAGCCGTCCTCGTCGCCCCACAGGAAGATCGGCATCGACGGCATCGGTTCGGTGATCACCAGCTCGCCCACCTCATCCACCAGCTCGTGGCCGTCCGCATCCCAGGCGTGGACGTCGGCGCCGAGGGATCGCGCCTGCATCTCACCGAGGTACACGGGCAGCAGCGGCACCCCGCCCACGAACGCAGTGCACATGTCCGTCCCGCCCGAGGTCGAGAACAGCCAGGTGGCGGAGCCCAGCTGCTCATAGACCCAGTTGAAGCCTTCGGGCGAGAGCGGCGACCCGGTCGAGCCGACCGCGCTCAGCGCGCTCAGATCACGGCCGTCGGCCGGGGCGATCTCCGCCTTCATGCACGACGCGATGAACGCGGCGCTGGTGCCGAAGGTCGTGATCTGAGCATCCTGGGCCAGATCCCACAGGACGCCGAGATCCGGATGGCCGGGGTTGCCGTCGAACAGCACGATCGAGGCGTCGGTGAGCAGCACCCCGACGAGGAAGTTCCACATCATCCAGCCGGTGGTCGAGAACCAGAACACCCGGTCGCCGGCCTGGGCGTCGATGTGCAGGTTCATCTTCTTGACCTGTTCGATCAGGATTCCGCCCTGGCCGTGGACGATCGGCTTCGGCAGCCCGGTCGTGCCCGAGCTGTAGAGCACCCACAGCGGGTGGTCGAACGGCAGCTGCGCGAACGTAGGCTCGGACTCGTCGCCCAGAAAGCCGCCCTCCCAGCCGCTGCCGTCGAGATAGCCGAACCTCACCGTGGCGGTCAGCGACGGGATCTCGGCGGCGATCCGCTCGACCGTCTCGGTGCGGTCGAAGTCCTTGCCGCCATAGCGGTACCCGTCGATGGCCAGCAGCACCTTGGGCTCCACCTGCGCGAAGCGGTCGACCACGCTGCGAGCGCCGAACTCGGGCGCGGCCGAGGACCACACTGCGCCGATCGAGGCGCAGGCCAGGAACGCGGCCACGGTCTCGGGGATGTTGGGCATGTACGCCACCACCCGGTCGCCCTCTCCCACGCCGAGCCGGCGCAGGCCGGCCGCGATCGAGGCGGTCTGCGACCGCAGATCTCGCCACGACCACGAATCCAGCGGTCGCAGCTCCGAGGCGTGGCGGATGGCGATCTCATCGTCTGACTTGTCCCGGAAGACGTGCTCGGCGAAGCTCACGCGGGCACCCGGGAACCACTGCGCGCCCGGCATCGAGCGGTCGCCCAACACCTTGTCGCCGCCCTCCGAGAAGCGGATGTCAAAGAACTCGACGATTGACGTCCAGAACGCGTCGATGTCGTCCACCGACCACTGCCACAGCTCCGCGTAGCTGTCGAAGCGCAGGTCGCGCTCCCGCTCCAGCCACTCCGTGTAGCGCGTGATCGTCGCGCGTGAGACCCGCTCGGCGGACGGTTTCCAGAGAAGCTGCGGCTCGCTGCTCATGACGGCAAAGTATCCCTTCGCGGCCGGCCGCGCGCGTGGTTAGACTCGACGACATGGATCAGGCCGCCCAGCTCGCCGAGATCGTCCTGCCCGATCAGGACGGCCGAGACGTCCGCCTTGGCGACCTGTGGCGCGAGCGCCCGGTGGCGCTCGTGTGGCTGCGCCACTACGGCTGAATCTACTGCCGTGCACACGCTCTGCAGTTGCAGGGCGCCGCGGAGGACTTCGCGTCGGCCGACGGCGGCCTCGTCCTGATCGGGCAGGCCACGCCGCGACACGCGGCCCACTTTCGCCGCCGGCTGGGAGTCGAGCTGCCCGTCCTGGCCGACGAGCAACGCATCACGTACAAGGCGATCGGCGCCAAGGTTTCCGGCGTCGGCGGTTTGTTCGGTCCCAAGGTGGTGGCCAAGGGGATTGCCACGATCGCCTCCAAGCGCGTCGTTCAGGGCAAGACGATCGGCCACGCCGGCCAGCTCGGGGGTGCGTTGGTGATCGCTCCGGGGGGTCGGGTGGTGTTCGCACAGATCGCCCACGATGCCGGCGACAACGCGTCACCCGGCGAGCTGCTGGCGGCCATCCAGGCGCAGCCGGCCCCGGCCTGACGCCAACCCCAGGTCCCAGGCCCGCGCCGTGCGGGCCACCGGTGCGCGATCATGGCCCGATGCCCGATTCCCCTGCGCTGAGCGTGCTGGCACCGTTTGCCGGGACGGTGGTGTCGCTGCCCCAGCCGGCGCAGGCGCCGGTCAGCGCCGGGACAACGCTGATCGTGCTCGAGGCGATGAAGATGGAGCACGAGCTGGTGGCGGAACGCGACGGCGTGCTCGAGCGGCTGACGGTCGCGGTCGGAGATGCGGTGCGGGAGGGCCAGGTGCTGGCGGTGCTGGGCGAGTGGGCCGCCGGGAACTCGCCTCCCGGGGCCGGGCCGGCGCCCGACAGCGGCCCCGCTCGCGACGATCTCGCCGCGGTCCGCGCTCGCCACGCGCTTGGCCTCGACGCGGCGCGCCCCGACGCGGTGCAGCGCCGCCGCGACCGCGGCCGGCGCACCGCCCGGGAGAACCTCGCCGACCTCGTCGACGAGGGGTCGCTGGTGGAGTACGGGCCGCTGATGTTCGCCGCGCAGGAACGCCGTCGCTCCAAACAGGAGCTGATCGAGCGGACTCCCGCCGACGGTCTGGTCGCCGGAGTGGCCGAGGTGAACGGCGACCCGTGCGTGGCGATGTCCTATGACTACACGGTCCTGGCCGGGACCCAGGGGATGCGCAACCACCTCAAGAAGGACCGGTTGTTCGAGCTCGCCGAGCGCCGCCGGCTGCCTGTGGTGCTGTTCGCGGAGGGTGGCGGAGGCCGTCCGGGCGATGTCGACATGCCGATCGTGGCCGGACTTGACTGCCGGGCGTTTCACCTGTTCGCGCGGCTGAGCGGTCTGGTGCCGTTGGTGGGGATCGCGTCGGGCTATTGCTTCGCCGGGAACGCGGCCCTGCTGGGGTGTTGCGACGCGGTGATCGCCAGCGAGGACGCCAGCATCGGCATGGGAGGGCCGGCGATGATCGAGGGTGGCGGGCTGGGGACCTTCGCACCCGGTGACGTCGGGCCGATCGACGTCCAGTACGGCAACGGCGTGGTCGATCTCCGGGTGGCCGATGACGCCGAGGCGGTCGCGACGGCCAAGCGCTATCTCGGCTACTTCTCCCGGGCCGATCCGGCCGCCGGGCCTGAGATCTCCGATCAGTCGCGGCTGCGCGACCTCGTGCCCGCCAACCGCAAGCGGATCTACGAGGTCAGGACGGTCATCGACGCGCTGTGCGACACGGACTCGGTGCTCGAGCTGCGGCGCGGATTCGGCGCCGGGATGGTCACCGCGCTGGCCCGCATCGACGGGCACCCGCTGGGCGTCGTGGCCAACGACCCGTCGCACCTGGGGGGCGCGATCGATGCCGACGGCGCCGACAAGGCGACTCGGTTCATGCAGCTCTGCGACGCGTTCGGCCTGCCGCTGCTGTTCCTGTGCGACACGCCGGGCTTCATGGTCGGCCCGGAGGCCGAGCGGACCGCCACGGTGCGCCATTTCTCGCGGATGTTCGTGACCGGCGCGAACCTCGGGGTGCCGACCGGCACGGTGGTACTCCGTAAGGGCTATGGACTCGGCGCGCAGGCGATGGCCGCGGGCGGGTTCAAGGCGCCGCTGTTCACGATCGGGTGGCCGACGTCCGAGTTCGGCGCGATGGGATTGGAGGGAGCCGTGCGGCTGGGAATGCGCCGCGAGCTAGAGGCGATCGAGGACGCGGTCGAGCGCGAGCGGGCGCTGCAGGCGGCCGTGGCGGCCGCGTACGAGCGCGGCCAGGGGATCAGCATGGCCTCCTACTTCGAGATCGATGACGTGATCGACCCCGCCGATACCCGGCGGTGGGTGGCGACGCTGTTCGATGACGCTGGCCCCAAGTGGTGGAGCGCTCCCGGCAAGCGGCGGCCGAACGTCGACGCCTGGTAGCCGGATCAGCCCCGCCGACGGCGGCGGCGAAGCGCTCGAGTACCGGCGGGCATGCCCGGGCGGGAGTCATAGCCCAGGCCGCCGCCGGTACCCCGAGTCGCGGGGAGGTGTCTCGCCCGCCTGCGACGAGGCGCACGTTCGTCGCAGTCGGTTGACGTCAAAGCGGGACGGTCGGAGAGACACGGCACGGGGATGCCAATGTCGCGCCTTCCGACGCCTCTGCTTCTACGACGCCAACTCGACATGAACTGAGCCTAGGCTTCTACGTGTCAGCTCTGTGTAAGCCCGGCGGGGCGATTTCTAAAATTGTTCGAAGTCCGACGCCGATCGCGCGCAACGTGCTGCTCGGCCCAGAGCACGGCGCGCCTCAACCGGCGCGCAGGGCTTCGGTCGGGCTCAGGCGGGCCGCCTTGGCGGCGGGGTAGAGACCCGCCAGCGCGCCGATCACGAACCCGGCGATCGGCGCAGCGATGAGCGCGTAGGCCGGTATGACCATCGGCTGGTTCTGCGCCTGGGAGTACACCATGGTCGCCAGTGCGCCGAGCGCCAGGCCGGCGATGCCGCCGAGCGCGGCCAGGATCGCGGACTCAGCCAGAAACTGAGCGCTGATGTGCCGGCGCGTCGCCCCGAGCGCGCGGCGCAGACCGATCTCACCACGACGCTCGAGCACCGAGATCACCATGATGTTGGCGATCCCGATCGCGCCGACCAGCAGCGCGACCGCGCCCAGCCCCAGCAGCAGCGTGGTGAACTGGCCCTTGGCCGCGGCGCGCGCCTCCAGCACGTTCGAGGGCCGGCTGACCTGGACTCCGTCGGCGTTCTGCGGATCCGCCGTTGGAGCCAGCAGGTTGGACACCTGCGTCACCTGGTTGACATTGGCGCGGACATAGATCTCCGAGGGGTTGGGCTGCTGCCGGAACAGGCGCTCGGCCTCGGGCAGGCCGATGAACGCCGTGCTGTCCAGGGTCGGATCGAGGACCACCGGCTTCATGATCCCGATCACGTTGAACCAGGTTCCGCCAAGGAACACCTGGATGTGCCCGCTGACGTTCTGGATCTGCAGCGTGCTCGCCGCCTGTGCGCCGAGCACCACGGTCGGGAAGTTCTCGCTGGCGGCGTTGAGGAACTGCCCGTTCCCGAGCCGGCCCCCGACGGCTTTGAGCAGCCCCGGCGCGGCGGCGTCGACTCCGATCCCGCCGGTCTGCTCGGCCGGGACATAGGGGGTGCGGAGGATCGTGACCGAGGGGATCTGATAGACCGCCGCGGCGTCCTGCACCGCGCTCATGTGATCGATCATCGGCAACGCCGTATCCGGCAGCACCTCATTGGAGCCCAGGAAGGTTGTGCCGGGGGTAATGGTCAGCAGATTGGTCCCGAGCGCGTCGATCTGAGCCAGCAGGGTCGCCTGGCTCGAGGACGAGACCCCGACCACCGCGACCATCGCGCCAATGCCGATCGCGATCCCCAGGGCCGACAGCGCCGCGCGCAGGCGCCGCGTGCGCAGTCCCTGGAAGGCGACCCACAGAAGCTCGTGGGGCGCCAGCCGGGAGCGGTCACAGGGCACCGCGCCGCCCCGGGGATCCAGCGGTCGCCTCAGAGCGCCGGCGGTCACCGCCGCCCGTCCCCGGCTGGAATCGGTGGGGCGCCCACCCCGGGAGCGACGGACCGCCGCTCGTCCCCCACGATTTCGCCGTCCCGCATCAGGATCTGGCGGGAGAAGCCGTCGGCGATGTGCTCGTCGTGGGTGATCAGCACCAGCGTCGCGCCCTCGGCGGCCAGCTGGTGCAGCAGGCCCAGCACCTCGGCGCCGGACTTGGAATCGAGGTTGCCCGTCGGCTCGTCGGCGAGGATGATCACGGGGCGCTTGGCCAGCGCCCGAGCGATCGCCACCCGCTGGCGCTCCCCCCCGGACAGCTGCTGCGGCCGGTGGGTCATCCGGTGTCCGAGGCCGACGCGCTCGAGCGCGAGCTGCGCCGCCTCGCGACGATCGCGCAGCGCCGCGCCCGTGTAGAGCATCCCGTTGGCAACGTTGTCCAGCGCGGTCATCGCGTCCTGGAGGTGAAAGCCCTGGAAGACGAATCCGATCTCATGGGCTCTCAGCCCCGAGAGCTCCGCGTCCGAGGCGCGCACCGCGTCGCGGCCGGCCACGTGCACCTCGCCGCTGCTGGGACGCTCGAGCGTGCCGAGGATCGTCAGCATCGTGGTCTTGCCCGATCCGGACGGCCCGACGACGGCGACCTGATCGCCGGCGTCGATCTCCACGCTCACCTCGCGCAGGGCGTACACGCCGCCGGGATATGCCTTGACGACGTTGCGCAGTCGCAGCGCCCCGCGGTCCGGTGCGGCCCGGGGCGCGGCGGCTGGGACCGGGATCGGCGGCTCGCCTCGCCCGGGCTCACCCCCATCCGGCTCCGGGCTCATCCCTGGGAGTCGGTGACTTGCAATCCCGGGTGCACCTGGGCACCGGAGATCTGCACGTAGCCGGCGGCGAACAACCCCGCCGTGACTGCAATCAACCGATGCGGGGCGGCGGCCTGCTGGACGGCGTAGCCGCCGCCGGCGGTGGCCAGCAGGGCGGTCACGGGAACCGACAGCACGTGGTTCTCGACCTGTTGCTGGAAGTTGACGCTGACGGCGGCCTGGTCCAGGCCGGAGAGCCGATGGTGGCCGGTCAACTTGATCGTCACCGGGATCGTCGCCGCCGGCGCGCTGGAGGTTGCGCCCGAGCCGGAGCCGGAGCCGGAGCCCGAGGACGACGAGGAGGAGCTACTGCTGGCCTGAGCCACCGGGCTCACGTCGATGATCTCCCCACCGACGGTGTCGCCGCTCGGCAGCTGGACGGTCACCGGTGCGCCGACCACGGCCTCGCGCTGCTTGGTGGCGTCGAGATTGACCGTCACCACGGGCTGGTTGGACGTGGTCTGAAGCAGCGCCTGGGCGGTGGCGCCTGCCGACGTGGTGGCGCCGCCGGAGCCGCCCGAGCTCGAGGCAGATGAGCTTGCGCCGCCGCTCGAGCCGGTGCTGCCGCCGACGGAGGCGCTGCGGCCACTGCTCGAGGAGCTCGTGCTGCCGCTGCCTCGGCTCGCTCCGGAGCCGCCCGCGGACGGCGAAGCCCCCGAGTCCGACAGCGACTTCTTGAGTTCCTGGGTCTCAGCCTTGAGCAGCGCCAGCAGCACTGCCTGTCGGGATGGCGTCCGGCTCCCGGACTTCGAGGCGCTCCCGGACTTAGAGCCCCCGGAGCCCGAGCAGCTGCCCCCCGGCGGCGGCGTGGTGGCGGTCGGGGCGGGCGTCGCCGGGCCAGTCGTGGTCGGGGCCGTCGTCGTCTGGGGGTTCGTGGTGGCGCCCGACGTCCCGCCCGGCTGCACCATCCCCGCCGGGGGGCACGCCGCCGTAGCGCTCCGGGCCGCGGGCGCGGCCGTGGTGGTCAGGCTGACGAACTCGGGGCGCGGCGCCGGGGAGGAATGGTGGGCCGCGGACGAGGCGCTGGATCCCGACGCCGCCGACGAGGCGCCGCCGCCGGTGGACCCCAGCACCGCCTCGACGGTGGTGACCCGCTGGACACCGGGCAGGAACACGATCTGGCCCAGCGTCACGGTGCCGGTCTGCGCCTCGCCGACCGATCCCTGCCAGAGCGCTACCGCCGTGGTGGTGGCGGCCTGCCAGGTGTTGTTCAGCGCGATCGCATGGCCGGGATCGAAGCCCAACGCCCTCAGGTTGCGGTTGAGCTCCAGGATGTCGGCGCCCGCACTGTCACCTGACGACAGGTCGCGGTAGGCGGGCACGGCGCCGTCGAACAGGGTCACGGGGTTTCCGCTGACTTCGTACAGGGTCTGGCCGGGTTTGATCACCTGGCCGATCTTCGGCAGCGCCGTGATCGTGCCGCTGACCCGGTTGAACACGGTGTGCGGGTTCGCGTAGCTGAGGGTCCCCGACTCGGTGTCGGTCGCGACCAGATTTCGATACTGGACGGCGGATGCGCCCGCGCCGGTGCGGGTCGGGCTGGCCCCTCGGCTGGAGCCCGGCAGCTCGCTGACCAGGACGACCCCGATCAGGAGCGCCGCCAGCGCGATCGACCCACCCGCTGCGGTCACCCGCCGCCGGCGGCGCCACGCCGGCCTAGGCACTGGGCGCCCCACCGGGCGGCGGCCCACCGCCGGGCCCGCCACCGGGGCCGCCACGGCCGAACTTCGGCAGCGTGCTCGAGCAGGCCTTGATCGCGGTCTGGAACGCCGGACTGTTGCGCTCGCTGGACGGGATCTGGCGGAAGATGCCGAAGCCGCCGCCGCCGCTGGTGCTGGGATCGGGAATGTCGATCCCGTGCGACCGCATGCATTGCGCGAACTTGACCAACTGCTGCTGGACCTGGGCTCGCTGCGCCGGGCTGATATTGCGCAAGCCGAACGCTCCGGAGCGGTACTTGGCGCACGCGGTCATGGCGGACTGGAAGTTCGGGCTGCTGCGCAAGCTGCGAGATGCGGCGCCACCACCACCCCCGGCCGCTCCCCCGTTGGCCGACGGATCGGGGACGTTGACGCCGTGGGATCGCAGGCACTTGGCCAGGTTCAGGCGTGCCTGATACGTGGCGCCGGTGCTCGAGCCCGACGAGCCGGCCGCGGCGCTCGCGCTGGAACTGATCGACGACGAGGCGGATCCGCAACCGCTCACTCCGATCACCAGGGCGGCGCTGAGAAGACACAGCGCGAGCACACGCCGGCGGATCGGAAAGGACACAGCAGACAACATCAGGGGCAGCTCCTATCGAGATGAGGCATCGCAGCGACTTGTAGCGCCGGTGCCGTCAGCTCTCTGTAAGCGCCCCTGGCCTTCGCGAAGAAAAAATATCGGAGGCCGGCGTGAGCGCCGGAAGCTTGACCAGCACGTCGAGGCCGCCCGCGTCGCGAGGTCGCATCGCGAAGGTCCCGCCGTGCGCCTGGGCCACCGAGCTCACGATCGAGAGCCCCAGCCCGAACCCGGCCACCGAGCGGTCCAGCCGGCGGAACGGCTCGGCCAGGGATGCGGCGATGG
This sequence comes from uncultured Solirubrobacterales bacterium, assembly GCA_963792735.1. Classification (GTDB taxonomy): domain Bacteria; phylum Actinomycetota; class Thermoleophilia; order Solirubrobacterales; family Solirubrobacteraceae; genus Palsa-465. The sequence goes on from CAWBXK010000006.1 coordinate 441,500, forward strand.
CCGGATCGATGCGCGTCCCTCCGTTGAAGACGTGCAGCACCACCTGGCCCGAGTGCACGCGCGTGCTCACCTCGAGAAAGCCGCCGCGCTCGTTGTGCCGGATCCCGTTGTCAAGCAAATTCGCGACCAGTCGCTCCAGCAGCGCCATGTCGCCGCGACACCAGGCCGGCGCGAGGTCATCGCGAACCTCCACCCCCGCCTCGTGCGAATGCGCGCGCAGGTCGGTGATGCAGTCGCCGACCAGGACGGCGAGGTCGACCGGCTCCTCGTGGGTGGGGGCGGCCTCGCTGCGGGCCAGCAGCAGCAGGCTGGCGATCAGGCGCTCGCAGCGATCCACCGTCTCCCGGACCGCCTCCCCCATCCCCCGTAGCTCGGCGGTGCTGGCGTCTGGGTCGGCGAGGGCGACGTCGACCTCGGTGCGCATGATCGCCAGCGGTGTGCGCAACTCGTGCGAGGCGTTGGCGACGAAGTGACGCTGGCCGGCAAACGCGCCGTCGAGGCGCTCCAGCATTCCGTCGAACGTGTCGGCGAGTTCCTTCAGCTCATCCGCGGGCCCGTCCAGCGCGATCCGCTCACCCAGGTTCTCGCCCGAGACCCGGCGCGCCGTGGCGGTGATCTTGCGCAGCGGGGAGAGCGCCCGGCCCGCCAGCAGCCATCCGGTCACGACGGCGATCATCGTCATCACGCCCAGCGCCACGATGTATTCGAGCAGCAGCCGGTGCAGCGCGTCGCCGACGATCTGCTGCTCAACGGCGTGGGCGACGCGGGCGGCGGCGGAGCTCGGGCCGAAGGGGAATCTGGAACCGAAGAACGGGACCGCCGCATGCGGGGCCAGCCCCAGCGCCTTGAGACGCTGCAGAAAGCTGTAGCGGTCAAGCGAGCCATGGTGCCCGCCGATGTTGCTGCGAACCAGCAGGTATCCGATCGACAGCAGCGCGGCGCCGGTGATCAGGAACACCGCCCCGTAGAGCGCGGTCAGCCGCAGCCGGATGGTGTGCCCGGGTCCCCTGAACTTCGCGGGCGACAGCCTCCGCCGCAGCCGGGGCACCAGTCCAGCGCCAGAACTGGGTCGCCCCATCAGGTCATCCTGTACCCGACCCCGATCACCGTCTCCACGACGGCCGGCTCCCCGAGCTTGCGCCGCAGCGTCATGATCGTCATCCGCACCACGTTGGTGAACGGGTCGGTGTGCTCGTCCCAGACCCGCTCGAGCAGTTCCTCGGCCGAGACCGTGGACCCATCGGCGCCCATCAGGGCCTCGAGCACCGCGAACTCCTTGCGGGCGAGATCGATCGTGGCGCCGGCCCGGTTGAGCCGACGCCGGGCCGGATCCAGCTCCAGGTCGCCGTGCCTGAGGATCGGCGGCCGGCTCGGGGTGGAGCGACGCGCCAGTGCGTGGATCCGGGCCACCAGTTCGGCGAACCGGAACGGCTTGGCGAGGTAGTCGTCGGCGCCGAGGGAGAGCCCCTCGACGACATCCTCGAGCGTGCCGGCGGCGGTCAACATCAGGATCCCGGTCTCGGGCCGCTCACCGCGGACCGTGCGGCATACGTCGTCGCCGTGCAGCTCAGGCAGGTCGCGATCCAGCACCAGCACGTCGTAGCGGATCACGCGCGCCTTGGCCAGAGCCTGCGCGCCGTCAGGGGCGAGATCGACCGCGATCCCCTGCCGCCGGAGCCCGCGCGCGATCGCATCGGCCAATCTCAGCTCGTCTTCGGCGATCAGCACGCGCACAGTCGAACCTAGGATGCCGAGCACGACATAAGAACCGCATAAGTCGCCTGCCGGTGCTTAGATATACGTTGACGTTCAGAATTACATGGAACGACGTGACAACGATTCGTGATAAGTTCCAGCCGCATGGCCGCTCAACCCAACATCGCTGAGCGCGGCATGGCGGTGGGGCTCAAAGCCCTCAACAGGGTCGCCTCCTCGGGCGCCATCGACCGCCTGGGGCTGCGTGAACCCGCCGTCCGCCTGCTGCACGGCGCCAGCCGGACCACCGGCCGCACCGCCGCCACCGCGGGACGGACCTTCGCCGCCGCCCAGCGCCTGTCGCGCCCCGCGCGCCAGCCCAGGACGAGACGCAGCGATCTGTTCGACCTCACCCCGTCCGACGAGCAGCAGATGCTGCGCGACTCGGTTCGCGAGTTCGCGACGGCGCGCATCCGCCCGCTCGCCTCCGAGGCCGACGAACGCTGCGCGGTGCCCGCCAAGCTGCTGGCGCAGGCCAACGAGCTGGGGTTGACCATGGTCGGGGTGCCGGAGGAGCTCGGTGGCGCGGTGACGGAGCGCTCGGCGGCGACCACGGTGTTGATGAGCGAGGCGCTGGCGCGCGGCGACATGGGGATCGCGCTGGCCTGCCTGGCACCGGCCGCCGTCTCGACCGCCATCAGCCTGTGGGGCGATGCTCAACAGCAGGCGACCTACCTTCCGGAGTTCCTCGGCGACAATGTGCCTGCCGCCGCGCTGGCGGTGATGGAGCCCCGACCGCTGTTCAATCCCTTCGAGCTCGATACCAAGGCCCGGCCGGGCAACGGCGGCTATGTGCTGAGCGGGGTCAAGGCACTGGTTCCCCGTGCCGGTGACAGCGAGCTGTTCGTGATCGCCGCCGAGCTTCAGAGCAACGGCCCGGCGCTGTTCATCGTCGAGGCGGGCGCCGGCGGCGTCAGCGTCGAGCCGGACCCCGCGATGGGGGTCCGCGCCGCCGCGACGGGCCGGCTGATCCTGGAGGACGTAGCAGTCCCGGCGCAGTCGCTGCTCGGGGGCGGCGACGCGGCCGTGTTCGCGCAATGCATCGCCCTCGGCCGGCTCGGCTGGTGCGCGCTGGCGGTCGGGACGGGTCAGGCGGTGCTCGAATATGTCAGCGACTACGTCAAGGACCGCAAGGCCTTCGGCGAGCCGATCTCCAACCGCCAGGCGGTGGCGTTCACCGTCGCCAACATCGCGATCGAGCTCGACGGGCTGCGCCTGGCCACCTATCGCGCCGCCGGCCGCGTCGATCAGGGCCTTCCGTTCTCCCGTGAGGTCGCGCTGGCGCGGCGGCTGTGCGCCGACCGCGGCATGGCGATCGGCTCCGACGGCGTCCAGATGCTCGGTGGGCACGGATACGTCAAGGAGCATCCGGTCGAGCGCTGGTATCGCGATCTGCGTGCCGCCGGCCTGATGGAGGGCGCGCTGCTCGTTTAGAGCGAAAGGCGTGATTCGATGATCAACCTCGAGATCCCCAGCAAGTTCGGCACCCTGATCACGCAGTCGCATCAGGTCGCGACCGAGATCTTCCGCCCCAACTCCCGCAAGTACGACCGCGCCGAGCACACCTATCCCAAGGAGCTCGACATGCTCGCCGCCGTGATCGACGGCATGAACGAGAGCGGCGCGCTGGGCGGCGCGGGCGCCGGCACGGTCGGCGGCGGGTCGAACGGGACACGGTCCTCCGCCCAGGACGGCAACCGCAACGCCAGCAACATGGCGAGCCTGCTGGGGCTGATCGAGCTCTGCTGGGGCGATGTCGGTCTGCTGCTGGCGATGCCGCGCCAGGGCCTGGGTCAGGCCGCGATCGCCGCGGTCGCCGACGAGGAGCAGCTCGAGCGCTTCGGCGGCAAATGGGCCGCGATGGCGATCACCGAGCCCGAAGCCGGCTCGGACTCGGCCGCGATCCGGACCACCGCGCGCCTGGACGGCGACGAGTACGTCCTCAACGGCGAGAAGATTTACGTGACCTCAGGTGACCGGGCGGAGCTGATCGTGGTGTGGGCCTCGCTCGACCGCGACCAGGGCCGCGCCGCGATCAAGTCATTCGTGGTCGAGCGCGACAACCCGGGCCTGAAGCTCGACCGCCTGGAGCACAAGCTCGGGATCCGCGCCTCGGACACCGCCAACTTCGTGCTCGACGACTGCCGGGTCCCGAAGCGCAACCTGCTCGGCAGCCCGGAGATCGAAGCCAAGAAGGGCTTTGCCGGGGTCATGCAGACGTTCGACAACACGCGTCCCCTCGTCGCCGGGATGGCGATCGGGGTCGCCCGGGCCTGCCTGGAGGCGACCCGCGAGCACCTGGAGGCGGCGGGGGTCGTGATCGACTACGACGCGCCTCCCCACCATCAGAGCGCGGCCGCTGCGGAGTTCATCGCGATGGAGGCCGATTGGGAAGCGGCCCGGCTGTTGACCCTGCAGGCCGCCTGGATGGCCGACAACTCCAAGCCGAACTCGCTCCAGGCCTCGATGGCCAAGGCCAAGGCGGGCCGGATGGGGACCGACGTGGCGATGCGGTGCGTGGCGCTGTGCGGCGCCACCGGCTACGCCGAGGGCGAGCTGCTGGAGAAGTGGGCCCGGGACGCCAAGATCCTCGACCTGTTCGAGGGCACCCAGCAGATTCAGCTGCTGATCGTCGCCCGGCTGCTGCTGGGCAAGAGCTCGTCCGAGCTCAAATAGCGTCAGCGCGCCAGAGCGCGGACGTCCTCGAGAACGCCCTGGGGTTCGAGCGAGAGCCGCAGGCCGGTGAACCGCAGCACCACGATCCCCTTGCGCAGCAGCTTGGCGTCCTTATAGCGGTCCTTCTCCATATCGCGGACCGCGATGTGGTACGGCCGGCCGTCGAGCTCGACCGCCAGTTTTGCCGCGGGCCAGTAGCAATCGATCTCCCAGCCGTCGATAGTGATGTTGCGCAGCGGGGGCGGGATGTCGGTTCCCTCGATCAGCTTGTCGAAGGCTCGTTCCAGGTCGGATCTCCGGTCTGGCCGGGGGCGATAGTTCTCGAGTGCCGTCTTGAGCTTGGTCATCCCCCGATATCTTGCGTGCCGCGTCAAGCTGCGCTCGACCGCTGCCAGGTCTAGGACGCGCTTGCGGACCGCCTGGGTGATGAGCCGGTCGAGCTCGGCAGGCGATTCGCGCGCGGCCGACTCGACCAGCAGCCGCGGTACGGCGCTGACCCGAAGCCCGTTGCGCACGGCCAGGTCTTCGGGATCGGGCCGGTGAACGGCACGGTGCAGGGTCAGCTCAGGCCGAACTGGGCTCCGAGCGGTGGGAATTGTCACTTCGATTCTCAGGATCGCGATCTCTCGCAGCCCCCACACGCCCGCCGCCGTGCGATGGCTCAGAAAGGAAGCAGGCCCGCATGTCAACAAAGCCGCAAACAGCCGCGCATGCACACTGAGACTCGTGTGACCGACAGCGAACACATCACGGTGCACTCGATGCAGCTGTCCCCGTTCCAAGCGCCGGCGGATGTCGTCATAGGTCAGTCCGATCGCATAAAGCTGCTCCAACGAGATCACGCCGAACTGCCGCCCGGAAACCCGCGCTATCTGAAGGTCACGTCGAGCGATTTTATGGTCACCACGACCATGAAATCGCTCGACGTCAGCCATGCCCCCATGTTGACCCCCAAACAGTCACACGTGGGCGACGGAAGTGTCAAATAAGCGTGGACTCGCGGCGCAGCACGTCCCAGGCACGCGAAACGTCCTCCTCACGCGTGGTCAGCTGACCGACGGCCAGCCGCAGCACGTAGCGGCCCCCCAGAACAGCATGTGAGACGAACATCTCACCGCTGGCGTTGACGCGCTCCAGGAGCGCTCGGTTCCGATCGTCGGAGCCCTCCAACCGGAAGCAGACCACCGAGAACCTCCGCGGCGCGCACAGCTCCCAGCCGGGCTCCGCGGCGACCCAGCCCTCGAACGCGGCCGCCAGTGAGACCCCGTTGCGGATGTGGGCCTGCAGCCCGCTGCGCCCGTAACAGCGCAGCACCGCCCACAGCTTCAGCGCCCGGAAGCGCCGGCCCAGGGCGGGCCCGTACTCGCTCAACGACAGTGCGTCCTCGGCATCGGGAGTGCGCAGGAACTCCGGGATCAGAGAGAAGGCGGCGCGGAAGTCCTCCGGCCGGCGGGTCCACAGCAGCGAGCAGTCCATCGGCGTCAGCATCCACTTGTGGGCGTTGACCACCACCGAATCAGCGCGTTCCACGCCCGCGAACGCCCACCGGAACTCCGGACAGACCATCGCGGTGCCGGCGTAGGCGGCGTCGACGTGTAGCCACGTGCCCGCGGCCGAGCAGGCGTCGGCGATCTCAGCCACGGGGTCGACCGACGTCGAAGCGGTGGTGCCGACCGTGGCCACCACCACCGCGGCCTCGCTGAGATCCCCGAGGGCATCGACCCGTAGCCGGAACTCTGAATCGCATGGGACCTTGCGCAGCCGCAGGCCCAGCATCCGAGCAGCCTTCTCGGCCGCCGAGTGGGTGTGCTCCGAGCAGACCACGAGATCGCGCCCGGTCGCCTCGCGGGCCGCGATGATGGCCGCCAGAGTCGAGGTCGAGGCGCTGTCCTCGATGTGGCCGTGCCAGCCCTCGGGCAGGCCCAGCAGCTTCGCCGTCCAGTCGAGCACCACCCCCTCCAGCTCGGTCGCCGCCGGCGCGGTGCGCCACAGAAACGAGACCGAGTTCAGCGTGGCGGCGAGCAGCTCGGCGAGGATCCCCGGCTCGGAGGCGCTGGTGGCGAAGTACGCGAAGTAGCGCGGATGCTGCCAGTGCGTGACGCCAGGCAGCAGCACCTCGTCGAGATCCCGGAGCACCGCCGCGAACGGCTCGCCCTGCTCCGGGGCGTGGTCGGGCAGCCGCGAGCGGATCTCGCCGGGCGCGACCTGGGCCAGCACCGGGAGGTCCCCGACGCGCTCCAGGTACGACGCCGCCCACTCCAGCGCCGCCCGTCCATCCACGCGCAGATCGGTCAACCGGCGCCCGGCTCCCCAAACGAGTAGCGCACGCCGGTCAGCCGCTCGGACTCCTCCCATAACCGCCGCCAGGCGTCCTCGTCGTAGGCCTTGCCCGCGCCGGTGACGATCTGCGGGTGGCCCCGGCTCTCGCTGAACCCGTCGGGTCCGACGAAGGTCCCGCCGGGCAGGTCGACGGTTGCCGCGTACAGGGTCGGGAGCGCCCCCATCTCGGCGCTCTGAGCGAACAGCTTGTTGCCGACCCACATGAACGGCCACTCGAGACGGCTGGGACCGGCGAACTGGAGATTGGTCTCCGCGTAGCCGGGGTGAGCGGCCAGAGAGCGCAGCGAGCTTCCCGCCGCGCTCGCGCGGAGCTGGAGGTCGAGCGCGAACATCAGATTGGCGAGCTTGGACTGGCCGTAGGCGAGCCAGTTGTTGTAGTGGCGCTCGCGCTGAAGGTCGTCGAACTTGATCGTCCCGATCCGGTGCGCCAGGCTGGAGAGCGTCACCACCCGCGGCTCCGGGGCGGCGAGGAGTCGATCGAGCAGCAGGCCGGTGAGCGCGAAATGACCGAGATGGTTGGTCCCGAACTGGCTCTCGAAGCCGTCAACGGTCAAGCGCCGGGGCGGGGCCATCACGCCGGCGTTGTTGATCAGCAGATCGAGGCTGGGCTGGGCGTCGGAGAGCCGCTGCGCAAACGCCCGGACCGAGGCCAGGTCGGCGAGATCGAGCGCCTCCAGCGCAATCGTTGCATCCGGCACGGCGGACCGGATGTGCGCCAGCGCCTGCCCCCCCTTGCTGGTGTTGCGGCAGGCCAGGATCAGGCTGGCGCCGGCCCGGGCCAGCTCCCGGGCGGTCACCAGGCCCAGGCCGCTGTTGGCACCCGTGACCACCACCACGCGGCCCGCCTGGTCGGGGATCTGCGCGGCCGTCCACCCCCCGGCCATCAGTCTCCCGTTCGGCGCAGGACCGGATCGTGCGAGCACTCGATCCCGTCGGTGATGCGGTGCGGATCGGACACCCTAGTCCTTGACGGCGAAGCCGATCCCGGCCCGCTGGAGGCGATCGATCAGCGGCTGGCCCATCGCCACCGCCGGCGTGAGCTGGCCGGCGCGCTGCTCGAGTGGATCCCGGGCCAGGCAGAGCGCGGCCTCGGCGAGCATCTTCGAGGTCTCGCCATAGCCGGGGTCGCCGCCGGTGACCTCGGTGACGAGCCGGTGGTCGCCGGCGCGCGCCAGGAACCTGACCCGGAACCAGGCCTTCTCGCGCTGCTCGGGGGTGGGACCATCGCCGGGGTCCTTGAGCTTCAGCAGCAGCTTGCGGGTCGGCGGCAGCTGTGCCAGGGCGATCACCGCCGAGGCGCCGGCGAGGAATCCGCCGACCATCGGGAGCCCGCCGGCCACCAGGTAATGGCTGTAGGTGAACTCAGGCCCGTAGCGGTCCAGCGCGCGGGCGGAGCGCAGGACGGTCTGTGGGTCGATGGTCGGGAACGGGACGACCCAGCCGCCGGCGGCGGGAACGTTGTGGGGGCGGCCGAGAGCGCCTCTCACCCTCCGATCCGTCGGCCGTGGCTCGAGCTTGGCGCGCCGACGCGCCGCCGCGGCACCCTGGGGCAGGCGGCCCATGATGTGGACCGCGGAGTGAAAGGTCCCGCCCGAGAAGGTTCCCCCCGCCCGCACGAAGCCCTCGATCGAGATCGGGACGTGCTCGGGCAACCGGCCCACCGTGTAGAGCACGCCGAGGTCGTAGGGAATGGAGTCAAAGCCGCAGGAGTGAACCAGGCGCGATCCGGTCCGCTCCGCCTGCTCGTGGTAACCGAGCCACATCCGGTCGACGAACTCGGGCTCTCCGGTCAGGTCGACGTAGTCGGTTCCGGCCGCGGCGCATGCCGCCACCACCGGTTCGCCGTAGAGTATGTACGGACCGACGGTGCTGATCACCACCTGCGTCGACTCCGCCATCGCCCGCAGCGACGAGGGGTCGCCGGTGTCGGCCTCGATCAGGGGCAGCTCGGCCAGACCGGAGTCGATCTCGGTCAGCCGCTCGCGCACCGCCTCGAGCTTGGCGCGGTTGCGACCGGCCAGGGCCCAGCGGACGCCGCCGCCGGCCCGCGCGAGGTACTCGGCGGTCAGCGCGCCCGTGAAACCGGTCGCACCGAAGATCACGATCTCATGCTCGCGGGCGCTCATCCGGGCGGCAGCCTATCCGCATTGGCAGAATCCCAGCGCGCCGTGTGCGGCGCGAGCCACGATCCCAACGAAAGGCAGCGCAGATGACAGTCCTCGACGGCAAGGTCGCGATCGTCACGGGCTCGGCCCGCGGCATCGGCCGCGCGACGGCCGAGCTGCTCGTGCAGCAGGGCGCCAAGGTGCTGATCAACGACCTCGACGGAGACGTCGCCGAGCAGACCTCGCAGGAGATCGGCGGGGAGACGCTCGTGTTCGGGGGCGATCTGACCCGGCCCGGCGTCTGCGATCAGCTGGTCCAGACCGTGATCGAGGCGTGGGGACAGATCGACATCCTGGTCAACAACGCCGGCTACACACTCGACGCCCCGATCCACAAGATGAGCGACGAGTGGTTTCAGCGGATGCTCGATATCCACACGATCGTCCCGTTCCGGATGTGCCGGGCGGTGGCACCGCACATGCGTGAGCCGGCCAAGCGTGAGCGTGAGGAGGGCCGGGAGGTGTTTCGCAAGATCGTCAACGTGTCGTCGATCTCCGGGACGATGGGCAATGCCGGTCAGGCCAACTACTCCTCGGGCAAGTCGGCGGTGGTCGGGCTGACCAAGACCCTGGCCAAGGAGTGGGGCCAGTTCAAGATCAACGTCAATGCCGTCGCGTTCGGTTACATCGAGACCCGTCTGACCGCCTCCAAGGACGAGTCGAACACGATCGAGATCGATGGTCAGACGGTTCAGCTCGGGATTCCTGACCAGCTGCGGGGGATGGCGGCGATGCTGATCCCGCTGGGTCGCCCCGGTACGCCCCAGGAGGCGGCCGGCGGGGTCTTCTTCCTGTGCTCACCGTGGGCCAACTACGTTCACGGCCAGGTGCTCAACATCACCGGCGGCCAGTTCACCGGCATGACCAGCTGATCGGCGCCCGCGGGGTCGCGCGGCGGGAGCGTGAGCGGTGGTCAGTCGCGCCGGAGCCCGCAGCGAGAGCTTGAGCGGTGGTCAGTCGGCGCCGGGCTCGTCGAGGCGGGCCCGGCGCTGAAGCTCGTACAGGTCCTCGCGGTTGCGCACGTACTGCATCGCGGCGTCGACCGGCGGCTGATAGTCCCACGAGGTGTAGCGGCCGCGCCGCAGCGCGCTTGACACCAGCCGGCGCTCGCGCTGGCTGATCCGCACGCACCGGTCGATGTCCGCGAGGTCCAGACGGGCCCGCAGTGAGGCGCGCAGCGCGGCCACGGTCGGCGAGTGCTCGTCGGCGGTGGCGAGATCGAGCAGCTCGCGAGGGTCGGCCCGCAGGTCGTAGAGCAGGTCCGGATCCGTGCCGGAGACGATCAGCTTGTGGCGCCCGGACCGCACCATCGCCGACGGCGCCTGCACCCCTTCGGCATGGTATTCCGACAGCACCGGATGAGCCGGAGCGGCACCGTCTCCGGTGACCGCGCCCGCGAGGCTGACGCCGTCGATCTCGTCCTCCGCGCCGAGGCCGGCCAGCTCGAGCAGCGTCGGGGCCACGTCGATCAGGGACACCGGCTCGCTCACCCGCCGCCCGGCACGGTCGGGCCGGCGGACGATCAGCGGCACCCGGGCCGATTGCTCCAGAAACGACATCTTGTACCAGAGCCCCCGCTCGCCGAGCATCTCCCCGTGATCAGCGGTGAACAGGACCGTGGTGCGGTCCTCCAGGCCGGCGGCCCGCAGCGCCCCGAGCACCTCGCCGACGCGCTCATCCATGTAGCTGATCGCGGCGTAATAGCCGTGGCGAGCGTGCCGAATCTGCTCGCCGGACAGGCCGGCCGCGTCGACCTGGCACATCGCCCGCAGGCGGCGGCTGTGGGGGTCGGCCTGATCCAGCGGGATCGCCGGCACGGCCGGGTCGTCGATCGCCTCGCGCCGGTAGCGCTCCCAGTAGCGCCGGGGGATCTCCCAGGGATCGTGGGGATTGGTGAACGAGACGAACAGCAGAAACGGCTGGGCGGCGCGGTGGCGAGCGATCTCGAACAGCTTGCGAACCGCGTGAAAGGAGACCTCCTGGTCGTAGTCGGTCTGCATGCTGGCGGCGCAGATGCCGGGAGCCAGGACGCTCTCCATGGTGTGATACCAGGGCAGCGGCTGGTCCAGCGGGCGACTCCAGTCGGGCGTCCAGTCGACATCGGCCGGGTAGATGTCGGTGGTCAGCCGCTCTTCGAAGCCGTGGAGCTGATCGGGGCCGACGAAGTGCATCTTGCCGGCGACCGCGGTGTGATATCCCGCCGCGCGCAGCGAATGCACGGCGGTCGGGAGGCCGGCGCGCAGCTCGGCGGCGTTGTCGTAGACCTCGATCGAGGAGGCGTAGCGCCCGCTGAGCATCGACGCGCGGGAGGGGGCGCACAGCGGGTAGGCGGTGTAGGCGCTGTCGAACACCGTGGCACCGCGCGCCAGCTCGGCCAGGTGCGGTGCCTGCACGAGCGGATGTCCGTACATCGGCAGCCACGAGGCCGCCAGCTGGTCTGCCATCAGGATCAGGAAGCAGGGGGGCGTCTCGCGCGGCATCGGTCACCTCCTCTCGGGTTTCGGGCCGGCGCTGGAGGATAGGCGACGCCGCCGGAGCGGCCGCTACGCTGCGCGCGAATGCAGCACGGAGCGCGCGTAGCCGCCGTGCCGCGCGGCGGGGACGCCGCTGCGCTCGTCGTCGCTCACCGCGGCGCCTGGGGCGCGGCGCCGCAGAACTCCCTGGAGGCGTTCGACCAAGCCGTCACCCTCGGATGCGACGCGATCGAGCTCGATGTCCGGCGCACCCGGGACGGTCGGATCGTCGTCGTGCACGACGCCCGGATCGGCGGCCGGTCGGTGGGACGGCTCGAGCACCACCAGCTGCAAGCCCGGCTCAAGGCCGGGCAGGCACCCCCGCTCGAGGAGGTGATCGAGCTCGCGGCGGGACGGATCGTCGTCGACATCGAGCTCAAGGAGGGCGGCTACGTCGAGCAGGCGATGGCGATCGTCGCCGAGCGCCTGAACCCCGACCAGTACGTGATCACGTCATTTCGTGACTCGGTGCTGCCCGACGTCAAGCGTTGCGCCCCCGCATCGCAAACCGGGTTGCTGCTCAGTCCGCGCCCCAGCGGACGCGACCTCGACAGCCGCGTGCGCGCCACCCGGGTCGATTTTCTCGCCCCTCATGCCAGCCTCCTACGGGCCGGAGTGCTGAGCTGGGCGGCGCAGCGCGGTCTCGCCACCTGGGTGTGGACAGTCAACGGCAGTCGCGCTCTGCGCGCGCTGTCGGCCGACCCGCGCGTGACCGCGGTGATCACCGACCGGCCCGAATCGATGCTCGGACTTTCACGTCTGGTTGACAGGTCCGACAGCCGGGAGTAGGTTGTCGACAAGGAGGGCATGTGACGATCAACACGTCGTGGGGCCTGGGCGCCGTGAAGCGGCGTTCGACAACCGATCAGGTGCTGCACGAGATCCGGGCCGCGATTCTGGCCGGACGGATCAAGCCGAGCGAGCAGCTCCCCGAGGCCCCGCTGGCGCAGGCGTTCGGCACCGGCCGCAGCGCCATCCGGGAGGCGCTCCGTCAACTCGTGCAGGAAGGTCTGGTGGTCTCCGAGCTCAACCGGGGCGCGCACGTGCGTCCGATCCTGCCCGCAGACGTGATCGACGTCTACCGCGCTCGCGCCGCGATCGAGGTCGCCGCCGTGCAGCAGTCGATCGAGCGACAGGACCGACTCGAGCTCGACGAGCTGCGGGCCGCCCAGGATCGGATCGACGATGCCTCGCCGGCCGACACGGCCGCGCCGCCCTCGGCCGAGCTGATCGCGGCCGATCTGGACTTCCACCGGGCCATGGTCGCCCTGGCCGGAAGTCCGCGCCTGGGCCGCGCGCACGAGCCGCTGGCGGCCGAGTCGCAGATGCTGTTGAACTGGCATCCGGTCTACTCGGGCGCCGACTATGCCGGCGATCACCGGCGGCTGCTGGAGGCGATCGAGTCGCGCGATCCCAACGTCGCGGAGGTGGCGCGTAGCCACCTGCAACTGAGCTGCGATCTGATCTTGCAGGAAGCACGGCGCTATGCCGAACGGCTGGCGACGGCCGACAGGCTGGTCAACAACCACTGAAAACGACGAGGGGAGCACGGGTGACTGAGCAGCGGGCAACTGATCTGGACCGACGAGAGTCCGACGACGACCGGGGCATCACGCGGCGTGAAGTCCTGCGCGGGGCGCTGGCCGGAGGCGCGATGCTCAGCGCCGGTGGGCTGCTGGCGGCGTGCGGCGGCAGCAGCGGCGGGTCGTCCAGCGCGAGCGGTAGTCCGGCTTCGACCGGCAAGATCAAGCCCGGTGGCAGTCTCCGCGTCGGCGCGACCGGGGGCGGCGCCAAGGACACCATCGACGCCCATCTCCCCACCGCGGATCCCGACATCATGCGGTGCTGGAACCTCTACGAGCCCCTGGCGGTCCGCCCGCCGAGCTTCGGGCCGCTGGAGATGATGGTGGCCGAATCGATCACGCCCGAGCACAACAAGGCGGACTCCTGGATCGTCAAGCTCCGCCCCGGGATCGAGTTCCACAACGGCAAGACGGTCACCGCCGACGACGTGATCTTCTCGCTCAACCGCATCATCGACCCCAAGGCCCCCAAGGTCGGCGCCGCTTCGATCGGGTACATCGACCTCAAGCGAATCAAAAAGCTCGACAAGTCGACCGTCCGGATCCCGCTCAAGTTCGCCAACGCCACGTTCCTCGACGACATCGGGCAGTACTTCAACGCAATCGTCCCCGTTGGCTATGACCCGGCCAAACCAGTCGGGACGGGCGCGTTCATGTACGAGAGCTTCACGCCGGGCCAGCAGAGCGTGTTCAAGAAGTTCCCCAACTACTGGCAGAGCGGCAAGCCGTCGGTCGACACGCTGACGATCATCGACTTCGCCGACGACACAGCGCGCGTCAACGCGCTCCTCGGCGGCCAGGTCGACGCGATCGACAACCTGCCCACCGGCCAGATCGCCCAGGTCCAGGGCAACTCGTCGCTGAAGGTGCTCATCTCCCATACCGGCCAGTGGCAGCCGTTCACGATGCGCGTCGACACGGCGCCATTCTCCGACGTGCGCGTCCGCCAGGCGATGCGGCTGATCGTCAACCGGCCCCAGATGGTCGAGCAGGTGCTGTCCGGCCAGGGGCGGATCGCCAACGACATGTACTCCCCGTTCGACACGGCCTACGCGGCCTCCCTGCCGCAACGCCATCAGGACATCGCGCAGGCCAAGTCGCTGCTCAAGGCGGCCGGGCACTCCGGGCTGACGGTGCAGCTGGTCACCGCGCCGGTGTTCCAGGGCGTGGTGCAGGCGGCCGAGGTGTTCGCCCAGCAGGCCTCGAGCGCCGGCGTCACCGTGCAGCTGAACAAGGTCGACACGACCGCGTTCTACGGCGCCAACTACCTCAAGTGGCCGTTCGCCCAGGACTTCTGGGCGACGCGCGAGTACCTCCCCCAGGTCGCCCAGGGCAGCCTGCCCAACTCACCGTTCAACGAGACCCACTGGGCCGATCCGAAGTTCATCAAGCTGATCGGCCAGGCCCGCGCCGAACTGGATCAGACCAAGCGCGACGAGATCCTGCGTCAGGCCGAGCAGATCGAGTACGACACCGGCGGCTACATCATCCCGTACTTCTCCAACCAGATCGATGCCTACAGCTCCAAGGTGACGGGCTTCGTGGAGGCCAAGTCCGGCTTCCCCCTGGGCAATTACTGGTTCAAGAACGTGGGCCTGGCCGCGTAACCACAGGCAACGGGAGGAACGCCATGAGCCGGTTTGTCCTGCAACGCATCGTCCTGGGGCTGCTGACGCTGCTGCTTGTCTCGGTGGTGGTGTTCGCGGCCACTCAGGCGCTGCCGACCAACGCGGCGCAGGCGATCCTCGGCCGTAACGCAACGCCGGCGCGGATCGCCGCGCTCACCCGCCAGCTGCACCTCGACCGGCCCGTGGTATCGCAGTACGTGCACTGGCTGGGCGGCGTGGTGACGGGCAACTTCGGGACCTCGGCCGCCACCCAGCAGCCGGTGACCAAGCTGCTCAGCGGGAGGATCGCCAACTCGGCGTTCCTGGTTCTGATCGCGGCGATCATCGCGCTGCCGCTGTCGATCCTGCTCGGGGTGATGATGGCCACCCGGCGGGATCGACCCACCGATCACGTGCTGTCGATGCTCACGCTGGCGCTGGCCTCCCTGCCCGAGTTCGTGATCGGCATCGGGCTGGCACTGCTGTTCGCAACCAACGTGTTCCACATCTTCCCGGCGGTGACGCTGATCCCCACCGGTGAGCACGCCTGGAACCAGCCCAAGGCCCTGGTGCTGCCGGTGGCGACGCTGGTGCTCGCCGTCACGCCGTACATCAGCCGGATCATGCGCGGATCGATGGTCGAGGTGCTGGAGAGCGAGTACGTGACGATGGCGCGGCTGAAGGGGCTGTCCAATCGCACGGTGATCTGGCGCCACGCGGTCCCCAACGCGATCGTCCCGGCGATCCAGGTCTCGGCGCTGCAGCTCGCCTACCTGGCCGGCGGCATCGTCGTGGTCGAGTTCGTGTTCTCCTTCCCGGGCATCGGTGCGGCGCTCGTCGACGCGGTCGGCAACCGTGACGTGCCGACGGTGCAGGCACTGACGATCATCATCGCCGCGGTCTACGTGGTGGTCAACCTGGTCGCCGACCTGGCCACCATCGCCGTCACTCCGCGGCTGAGGACGGCGGGACGATGAGCACCCCCGCGATGACCACCGACATGGCGGCGGCGGCGCCGCCGGCGATGCGCAACCGCCAGTGGACGATGCTGCTGCGCACGATGATGCGCCAGTGGCGCGCCCGGATCGGATTGGCGATCGTGGGAATCCTGGTCCTGGTCGCGCTGGCCGGGCCGCTGATCGCCCCGCACTCCTCGACTCAGTTCGTCGGGGCGCCCAACAGCTCATCGGCGCCGGGCACCTCGTTCGGCACCGACGTGATCGGCCGCGACGTGTGGAGCCGGTTCCTCGACGGAGGTCGCTCCGTCCTCGGCCTGTCGGTGTCGGCGACGGTGATCGGCGTCGGGCTGGGGCTGATCATCGGCCTCACGGCGGCGTACGCCGGCGGGCTGATCGACGAGGTCCTGATGCGAATCGCCGACGTGTTCATGGCCTTCCCGCAGATCGTGCTGGCGCTGCTGCTGGTCTCGGCCCTCGGTCATAAACTGTGGCTGATCGTCCTGACCGTCGGCATCTCCCACGCCCCGCGGGTGGCGCGGGTGATTCGCGGCGCCGCCCTGCAGGTGGTGGAGCGCGACTTCGTCAAGGCCGCCGAAGCAGTCGGCGAGCCGCGCCGTCGGATCATCTTCGGCGAGCTGCTGCCCAACGTGACCAGCCCGCTGCTGGTCGAGCTGGGGTTGCGGCTGACGTATTCGATCGGCCTGATCGCGGCGATCAACTTCCTCGGCCTGGGGCTCCAGCCTCCCGCGGCCGACTGGGGGCTGATGATCCAGGAGAACCGCCTTGCCGTCAGCGTCCAGCCGTGGGGCGTGCTGTTGCCGGTGCTGGCGATCGGGCTGCTGACGATCGGAACCAACCTGCTGACCGATGGCTTCGCTCGAGCCGCGATCGGGATCGACCGGGGAGAGTGACCATGAGCACCGCCGAACAGCCGATGTCCCCCGGATCGCCCCCCGCCAGTGCCGTCACCGTCCGTGATCTGCGCATCGAGCTGGTCTCCAGCGGCGCCGACGTGGTCGACCAGATCATGCTCGAGGTCCGTGCCGGCGAGGTCCTCGGGCTGGTCGGGGAGTCGGGCAGCGGCAAGACCACGGTGGGGATGGCCCTGATGGGCTACTGCCGTCCCGGCGGCCATGTCACCGCCGGCGAGGTGGTGATCGACGGCCGTGACCTGTCCGGTCTGCCGGCCGGCGAGCTGCGCCGGTTACGAGGTGGGACCGTCTCCTACATCCCCCAGGACCCCGGCACGGCGCTCAATCCGGCCCTGAGGATCGACCGCCAACTGTCGGAGATGCTCACCGCCCACGCGGCCGACACGCCGGCGCAGGAACGGCAGGAGCGCATCCGCGAGACCCTGGCCGAGGTGGCGCTCCCCACCGATGACGAGTTCCAGCGGCGCTACCCGCACCAGCTCTCCGGGGGCCAGCAGCAGCGGGTGGCGATCGCGATGGCATTCGCCTGCCGCCCGCATGTGATCGTCTGTGACGAGCCGACCACGGGCCTGGACGTCACCACCCAGGCGCGGGTCCTGCAGACGATTCGCGAGCTGTGCCAGAGCCATCAGGTGGCGGCGCTGTACGTCAGCCACGATCTCGCTGTCGTCGCCGAGCTGGCCGATCACGTCGCGGTGATGTACGCGGGGCGGATCGTCGAGCGCGGTCCGCGGGATGAGATCTTCTCCCGCCCCCGCCACCCGTACACGCGCAAGCTCCTGCGCGCGGTCCCCGATCTGGCGGGTAAGCGCGCCGTGGTTGGGATCCCCGGCCGCGCCCCACTGCCGGGGCAGCGCCCTCCGGGCTGTTTCTTTGAGCCTCGCTGCGACCTGGCCGAGGAGCGCTGTCGCGAGAAGTTTCCTGACGCGACCGAGTTTGCCCGCGGTCATCTGGTCCGCTGCTACCGGGCGCAGGACGCGCCGGGAGAGCTGTCCACCGCCGGCGAGCCGTCGCCCGAGACCGAGCCTGGCGATGTGGTGATCTCGATCGAGCAGCTCAACGCCAGCTATGGCTCCCGCGCCACCCTGTTCGACATCGACCTGGCGGTCAGGCGCAATGAGTGCGTCGCGCTGGTGGGTGAGTCGGGCAGCGGCAAGACCACCCTGGCGCGCTGCGTGGCCGGCCTGCACCGGGAGTACACGGGGGACATCAAGCTCGACGCGCAACGGCTGCCGGAGAGCTCGCGCAAGCGAAGCTCGGAGGCCCGCAAGCAGATCCAGTACGTGTTTCAGAACCCGTACGCATCGCTGAACCCCCGCCGCACGGTGGGGCAGACGATCGCCCGCCAGCTGCAACTGTTCTATCCGGGGTCAAAGCGCGACGCCGGACGGCGGGTGGGGGAATGCCTGGAGCGGGTGGCGCTGTCCTCGGCGGCGGCCAACCGGTTTCCCGACCAGCTGTCGGGCGGCGAGCGCCAGCGGGTCGCGATCGCCCGGGCGCTGGCAGCGGAGCCCTCGCTGCTGGTATGCGACGAGGTCACCTCGGCGCTCGACGTATCCGTCCAGGCGGCGATCGTCGACCTGCTGCGCCAGCTTCGCCTCGAGACCGGGCTGAGCATGTTGTTCATCACCCACAACCTGGCCCTGATTCGCACCATCGCCGACCGCGTGGTGGTGATGACCGATGGGCGGATCGTCGAAGCGGGCGACACCAAGGATGTGTTCGAGTCGCCCAGCGCGGAATACACGGGCAAGCTGCTCGCCAACACGCCAACGGTCGAAGCGGCACTGGGTCGGTGAACACCGAGGCGTTCATCACCTGCGCCGTCACCGGTGCGGGTGACACCGTGGCCCGCAGCGCGAAGGTCCCGGTCACCCCCGAGCAGATCGCCGAGTCGGCGGTCGAGGCGGCGCGGGCGGGAGCGGCAGTGGTGCACCTGCACGTCCGCGATCCCGAGACCGGGCAGGGCTCACGCGACGTTGAGCTCTACCGCCGCGCCGTCGAGCTGATTCGCGGGGCCGACGTCGACGCGGTGATCAACCTGACCGCGGGCATGGGCGGCGATCTCGTGCTCGGCGGACCCGACCACCCGCTCCCGCTCGACGACGCGGGCACCGACCTCGTGGGGGCCCACGAACGGCTGGCGCACGTCGCGCAGCTTCGCCCGGAGATCTGCACGCTGGATTGCGGAACGATGAACTTCGCGGCCGGCGGCGACTACGTGATGACCAACACGCCGGACATGCTGCGGGCGATGGCGGCCGAGATCCGCCAGCTGGGGGTCCGCCCGGAGCTCGAGGTGTTCGACTACGGCCAGCTGGTGATGGTCAAGGACCTGATCGAGGAGGGGTTGATCGACGTTCCGGTCCTGATCCAGCTGTGCATGGGGATCCGCTACGGCGCGCCCGACGACCCGAGGACGCTGATGGGCCTGGTCGAGCTGCTGCCGGCGCAGACGATCTTCTCGGCCTTCTCGATCGGGCGGATGCAGCTGCCCTACGTGGCGATGGCGGTGTTGGCGGGCGGCAACGTCCGGGTCGGGTTGGAGGACAACCTGTGGCTCGGCCCCGGGCAGCGGGCGACCAACGGCGAACTGGTGGCGCGGGCCAGGACGATCCTCGAGGCGATGAACGTCCGCATCCTCGCAGCGCCGGCGGTCCGCGAGCTCCTGCAGCTGGGCTGACGTGACCGACGCCGCGACCCCGCCCCGGACGGCAGCTCTGCTCGGCGCGGGCGTGATCGGCGGCGGCTGGGGAGCGCGGCTGCTGATCGCAGGCGTCGACGTGCAGCTGTTCGATCCCGCTCCGGCGGCCGAGCGGGCGGTGATGTCGTCGCTGGAGCGAGCCCGGCGGGCGTGGCGGCGCCTGACGCCCGCGCCGCTGCCCCGTGAGGGCACGCTGACCGTGCACGAGACCGTGGCGGAGGCGGTGGCCGGCGCGCAGCTGATCCAGGAGAGCGCCCCCGAGCGCGAGCCGCTCAAGCGATCGCTGTTGGCGCAGGCAGGCCGGGCGGCCGGTCCTGAGGCGGTGATCGCCACCTCCACCTCGGGCCTGCTGCCCTCCCGCCTGTGCCTGGACATGGATGGGCCGGAGCGCTTCGTGGTCGGGCATCCGTTCAATCCCGTCTACCTGCTGCCGCTGGTCGAGGTCTGCGGCTCTGACCGGACCTCCCCCGAGACGCTGCAGCGAGCTGCCGACATGTACGGCGCCGTGGGCATGCGGCCGTTGATCGTCCGCCACGAGGTGGATGGCTTCATCGCCGACCGGTTGCTCGAGGCGCTGTGGCGCGAGGCCCTGTGGCTGGTCGCCGACGACGTGGCCACCGTCGCGGAGGTCGATGACGCGATCCGCTTCGGCGCCGGACTGCGCTGGTCGGCGATGGGCACGTTCCTGACCTATCGCCTGGCCGGCGGTGAGGCCGGGATGCGTCACTTCATGGCTCAGTTCGGCCCCACCCTCAAGCTGCCGTGGACCCGGCTGACCGATGTGCCCGAGCTCGACGACTCGCTGCTGGACAAGCTGGTGGCGCAGTCCGACGCGCAAGCCGAAGGCCGCTCGGTCGAGGAGCTGATCGAGGTCCGCGACGCCTGCCTGGTGGCCGTGCTGCGGGGACTCAAGAACGAGGGATTCGGTGCCGGTCAGGTGGTGGCGAGAGTCGAGCGCGAGCTGCTGCACCGCGCCGGCGACGGTGCCCGCGCCTCGGTCGGTGGCGGACCCGCCGTGGATGCGGACGGGGCCCACGCCGCCCCCGCTGAGGCCCGGCTGAGCCTCCACGAGGCGGTCGTCAGTCCGGAGTGGATCGATTACAACGGGCACATGACCGAGAGCCGTTACCTGGAGGTGATGGCCGACGCCACCGACGCCTTCCTGCTGCGGATCGGAATCGATCCCGCCTACGTCGAGTCCGGGCGTTCCTACTACACCGTGGAGACGCACATCCGTCACCTCGACGAGGCCCACGCGGGCGAGCGGCTGCGCGTGGCCAGCCAGCTGCTCGGTCACGACGAGAAGCGCCTGCACCTGTTCCACGAGCTGCGGCGCAGTACCGACGGGGTCGTGGTGGCGACCGGCGAGCACATGCTGCTGCATGTCGACCGGGCCCGGGGAAGGACCGCGCCGGCGGCTGCGGCGGTGCTCGACGCCCTCGGACAGATCGCATCCGTCCAGCGGCCGCTGGGCTGGCCCGAAGGCGCCGGGTCAGCCATCGACGGCAGTCGCTCGCACGCCGCGTGACCGGGCGTCAGCGGTGACTGCGTGCGACCTCCAAGCCGAAATTCACGCCACCGCTCCCAGCAGTACCACGCCGGCGACGACGAACCCGACGCCCAGCCATTGAGGGCGGGTGGGACGCTCGCCGAACAGTGAAACGCCCATCGCTATCGGCACGATCGCATACGGCGCCGAGGCCGCCGCCACAATCGCCGTCGGGGCATGTCCCACGCCCAGGTTGAAGCAGATGTAACCACCGGTGTCCAGCGCCCCCAGCAGCGCCATCAATCCGAGGAGCTGGCCGGACCGGCGGCCCACCACCCCCTCCGCACCGGCGACCTCGGGCGCGGGTGTGCGCGTGGCCGGCGGCCGCCCGCCGCCCCTGGACGCCATGACGTGACCGAGCACGAACAGCGTCGCGAAGCCGCGAGCGAGGAAGATCGGGGCGAGCCAGCCGAGCTGCCCGCGGTAGTACGAGACGCCGAAGACGAACCCGCCGAGCAGCCCCATCGCCGCCAGGGCGAGAAGAAATCCGATGGCTGAGCGGCGCTCCAGCTTCGCCCGCGCGATCTCCCGCACGTCGGCCGAGGCGAACACCGCCCCGGCGATCGTGATTCCCACCGCTATGGCCTGCAGCGACGAGAGGGAGTTGCCGGCGATCAGGACCGCGAGCACGGCTGTGACCGCGGCGTAGCCCGACACGATCGGGCTGAGCACGGAGATCGGCCCGATCTCGAGCGCGCCGTAGAAAGCCAGATAAGACACCCATCCCACCGCCCCGACGAGCACGAACAGCGCCACCTGGGCGGGGCTGACGGCAGCCAGGGAGTCGGTCGCGAGCACCAGTACGGTCAGCGGGATCAACGCCGCGAGGTGAAAGCCGAGCACGACCCGGAGAGCACCGACGCCGCGGGAGGCGACCGCCGCGAAGTAATCCGCCAGCCCCCACGAGAGCGCGGCGCCAAGGCCGAGCGCGACGCCCACTAGCGGCCGTCGGGGGCGATCCAGACCAGGCAGGCCGCCTCTCGCCGCACCCGGCGGGCGGCCAGCCAGAGCCACCAGCGCGGTGTCCGCCGGGGATCCGGGCCCAGCACGACGAGTCCCGCCTCGCGCTCGCGGATCAGCTCGATCAGCGCCACCAGCGGCCGGCGACTGGAGATCCGCAACAGCTCCGTGTGGATCCCGCGGGCGGCGGCGCGCCCGGCGGTGGCTCGCACCGCCTCGAGATCCTCCTCGTGCGGAAGCGTCGCGTACTCGCGCGCGAGCATGAGCGTGGTCGGGTGCGGCGGCAGCATCAGCATGTTGGCGATGATCAGCCGCGACCTGGTCTCCACCGCGCTCTCGATCGCCATCCGCTCGGCGCTCGGATCGACCCGAACCGAGAGGGTCGCCAGCACCACCGGGCGGCGGGCCGGGGATCCGTCGAGCTGCGGCTGGTCGCTCCGGGGGCGCTCCGTAACGGCTGCCATCAGGTGCCGAAGATGATGGCACGGACCACGGCCGTGCGTTCGGGCCCCGTCCCGTCCGAGCCGCGACCACCACCAAGCACAGCCCCGAGAAGCACCAAAGCGGCCCAAAGCTCGTTGCGCCGCTTTGTACAAACTGGTATAACGGCGCCACACCGCGCCGGGGATATTCGAGTGAGGCTCGGCGCTCGGAGAACGAGGAGATTCAAGTTGGCCACTGCCACGGTTGAGGAGGTTCAGCTCCTGAAGACGCTGCGATGGTGGGACGGGTTCATCATCGCGCTCTGCAACCCCGGCTTCCTCCTCGGCAGCCTTGGCTTCACGCTCGGGATCTTCGGCGTGGTCGGCTCGATGATCCTGTGGGGGGCATCAGCGGCAATCGGGATGCTCCAGGCTTGGATCTACTCCGAGCCCGCGACCATGTTCGGTCACCGCAGTGGCGGCATCGCGCTCTACGCCCACGAGGGGTGGCGTAAGCACACCACGTTCGTCGGGCCGCTGGCGGCGTTCGGCTACTGGATCGGCTGGTCGGTGGTGCTCTCGATCTTCGGCAAGATCATCGGCGACCTGGCCACGGCGCAGTGGTGGCCGGGTTCGACCTGGTCGGTGACCGTCCTGTCCAACCACCTCGGTCTGCCGGCGTTCATCGGCATCGGCACGATCCTCTTCGTGTGGGCTTTCAACATCTTCGGGCTCCGGCCGGCCGTGTGGTTCACCTATGCGTGCGCGGCGCTGCTGATGATCCCGCTGGTGCTGTTCATCTTCGTGCCCTATATCACCGGCGACTGGCACTCGTCGAACGTGCACGCGACCTTCACCGGGCCCTGGAGCGGCATCAAGCTGGCGCTGGTGTACATGTTCATCCTCGCCTGGTCGGCCTACGGGACCGAGGCGTGCGCGACGTTCGCGCCCGAGTACAAGAGCATCCAGGACACGCATCGAGCGCTGCGCAGCGCGGCGATGTTCATGCTGCTCGTGTGCCTGCTGCTCCCGCTCGGGCTCGGCGGTGTGACCGGGGCGGTACCGGCCGCGACCGCCGAGGGTCAGTTCTACACCTCGGCCATGGCCACCCTCGTCGGCCACAGCGCGGCCAGTGTGTTCACGGTGTGCATCATCGCGAGCCTGCTGCTGTCGATGACCTCCTCGACGGCGGACGCGGGTCGTGCCCTGTTCGGGATCTCGCGGGCCGGCATGACGATCAAGCAGCTCGGAGTGCTCAACCGCTACCACGTGCCGGCTCGGGCGATGACGGTGGACCTGATCGTCAACGTCCTGCTGATCGTCCTGATCAAGTCGAACCTGGCGATCCTGTACATGAGCAACATCGGCTATGTCCTCGCCCATGTGTTCGCGCTCAGCGGGTTCGTGCTGCTGCGGCGGGACCGGCCCAACTGGCCGCGCCCGATCAGGGTCGGCAGCGGCTGGGTCCCGATCGCCGCCTTCCTGTGCCTGCTCAATGCGCTGTTCCTGGTCGTCGGCGCACTGGCACCGCACCTCAACGGCTACGGGAGCTGGGCTGACTTCGCGATCGGGGTCGGGGTGCTGCTCGGATCGCTGCTGCTGTTCGCCTACCGCCGCATCGTCCAGGACGGCGAGGCCATCCACATGCGCGAGGAGGTTCCGCTCGTCCCCGACGAGGCCGAGCGCGCCGCGCTGACCGGCACCCCGGCGCCGGCGACCCCGGCGGTCGTCTGAACCGGCGGCCCGGCGTCTCTCGATGGGCGCCTTTCGGGCTCATAATGACCCCGCGCGGCGGCTCGCCGGTCCGGTATAAATCCGCGCACGCTTTGAACAAATTCATCAACTGGGAGGGGTGGGCGAGATGTCGACGGGAGATCTGAAGCGCACGGCGTTCGACGCGGCCCAGCGGACGGCGGGCGCCACCTGGACCGATTGGGAGGGCTGGGCCTGGGCGGCGGACTTCGGCGACCCGGTGGCCGAACACAACGCGACGCGGACGGCGTGCAGCCTGTGGGACGAATCGCCGCTGCGCAAGTGGGACCTGCAGGGTCCCGACGCGGTGGCGCTGGCCGACGTTCTGTTCACCAACGACATGGCGGCGCTCGAGATCGGTCAGGTCCGCTACGGCGCGCTCTGCGACGAGCAGGGCAAGATGGTCATGGACGGCACCGTCTTTCGCCTCGCCGATGACCACTGCCTGTCGATCACCAGCTACGACTCCGACCTCGACTGGTTCAGGCAGGTGGCATCGGACCGCGGGCTCGACGTGCAGATCGAGGACCGCACGGCGCAGATGCCGCACCTGCAGGTGCAGGGCCCGAACTCACGCAAGGTCCTGGGGCCGATCACCGAGGGCGCCGACGTCGACACGCTGCGCTACTTTCGCTTCGCCCACGAGGGTGTGAGCGTGGGCGGGGTGCCCTGCTGGCTGTCGCGCACCGGGTATTCGGGCGAGCTCGGCTTTGAGCTGTACTGCTCAGTCGATGACGCCCAGGAGCTCTGGGACACGGTGCTACGGGCGGGTGAACCCCACGGGCTGCGCCCGATCGGCCTGTCAGCGATCGAGATGCTGCGGATCGAATCCGGGCTCCTGTTTCCCGACATCGACTACTTCCCTCACGACACCGACCCGCTTGAGGTCCGGCTCGACAACGTGATCAAGCTCGACAAGCCGGGTGACTTCGTCGGGCGCGACGCGCTGAAGGAGATCGCGGCTCAGGGCACGCCGCGGCTGCTCACCACGCTGCGGATCGAGGGCGACCAGGTGCCCGAGTACGGCGCAAAGGTCACCTCGGACGGCCGTGACGTGGGCATCGTGCGCAGCCCCTGTCAGAGCCCGACCTTCGACATGCAGGTGATCGCCATGGCGGCGATCGATCGGGATCTGGTGCAGGAAGGTCAGGCCGTGGAGGTCCCGGTCGGCGAGGGCGTGACCGGGGCGACGGTGGCGCCGTTCCCGCTCTACGACACCGAGAAGCGGCGGCCGCGCAGCTAGATTCGACCGGCGCGCGCTGGCGCAGCGCGGCGCGGGCCAGGGCAGACGATCAAGCCGGCAGCATCTGGCCGCTGCCCACCCGCGCCTCCTCGATCAGCTCGGTCAGCTCGCGCAGCTCGATCCGCTCGGCGTTGCCGGAGGTCTTGATCGCGTCCTCGTACATCGTCACGTCCTTGGGGCAGGACACCACGAACAGCTCGACCGCGGGGAGCTGCACCGCTTCGCGAATGCGGTTCTCCGAGGGCCGCTCCTGGCCCGGCTCATCGGCGATCCAGATGCGACCGCCACCCGCTCCGCAGCAGAACGAGTTGTCGCGGTTGCGCGGCATCTCCACGAGCGTGCATCCGAGCCGCCGCAGTATCTCTCGGGGCGCGTCGTAGCCGCCGTTGTGACGACCGAGATAGCAGGGGTCGTGGTAGGTGACCCGGTAGGAGAGGCGACCGGGCAGCTCCAGGCGGCCATCCTCGATCAGCTCCAGCAGCAGCGAAGTGTGGTGAAGGACCGTCCAGTCGCCGCCGAGCAGCGGATATTCGTTGCGCAGCGTGTTGAGCGAGTGCGGGTCGCTGGTGACGATGCGCTGGAACTCACAGCCGGCGATCGCGGCGATGTTCTGTTCGGCCAGGGACTCGAACAGGCCCTCCTCCCCCACGCGCCGAACGTCGTTGCCCGAGTTGCGCTCACCCTCGTAGAGGATCCCGAAGTCAACCCCGGCAGCGTGCAGCAGCCGCGCCAGCGAGCGCGTGACCCGCTGGGAGCGAGGATCGAATGACGCGTAGTCGCCGACGAACCACAACACGTCGACCGGCTGCTTGCGCGCGTCGGTGACCTCGAAGTCGAGCTCCTGAGTCCAGCGTCCACGCTTGCGGCGGTTCTCGCCGAAGGAGTTGCCGGACTTGTGGATCACCTGCAGGGTGGACTGCAGGTTGGCGTCGAGTTCCCCCTCCTCCACCAGATGGCGGCGCAGCTGGTTGATGATCGGTGCCTGCTCGATGCCCACCGGGCAGATCTCCACGCAGGCGTTGCACTGCATGCACGACCAGATCGTCTCCGCCCGCACGCCGTCCGGACCGATCACGCCGGCCTTGAAGCCGTCGCCGTTCACGCTGCCGTCGATCAACCCGCCGAGCACGCCGCCGATGCCGGCGCCGGCCATTGCGTGGTTGGCCTGCTCGCGCAGCTCCAGGATCACGTCCCGCGGCGACAGCGGCCGCCCGGTGGCGTTCGCCGGGCACGCCACGTGACACTTGCCGCACTTGGTGCAGGCGTCCAGCTGCATCAGGTGCAGCGGGCTGAAGTCGGCCAGTGCGCCGTAACCGGCCGGCTCGGCCGCGCGATCGGGCGGGATCGATCGCAGCCGCTTGCCCGCGAGTGGATCGCGCAGCGACAGGCTCGCGAAGCTGCTCAGCATGTGCGCGGCCTTGGTGTAGGGGATACTGGCCACGAACACGATCGCCAGCAGCCCGTGGAACCACCACAGGCCGTGCCGCAGCCCGGCCAGGGTGGCGTGGCTGACGCCGCCCAGCGCCTGAGCCACGACCCAGCCTCCGAACTGGGTCGCCCCGTAGCCGGGATGGTCCATCGCGATCCGCACCCCCTCCAGCACGAATCCGGTCAGCGCGATCACCAGCAGCGCGATCACGAACGCCCAATCGCCGACGCGGTAGACCCGCCGGTCGTACTGGGGGTCGCCCGGGGCGCGATCGGGGCGGGAGTAGTCAAGCTTGGCGGGCTTGGCAATCGCCCGGCGGGCCATCATCACCAGCACCCCGAGCACCAGCGCCGTGCCGAGCAGGTTCAGGATCTCCTTATAGGCCAGATAGAAGTTGCCGTGGAAATAGCTCCAGCCGAACACGGGCTCGGTGAAGTCCGTGTCCAAGCCGAGGATCACGGTGCCGGCAAACAGCGTCAAGAAGCCGTAGAAGATGGCGCCGTGCGCCCATCCCGCGGTGCGATCGCGGCGCGCGACGGTCACGTGCGAGAGCACCAGCCGCGCACCCGTGCCCAGCCGCCGGAAGAGCTCGCGCCACGGATACGGGGGCCACGGACCGCCACGGCCGCGCCGGTACTTCGCGATCGGGCGCACCACGCCGTAGGCGAAGACCGCCACCGAGGCCACCGCCAGCACGTACCAGACGATCTTCAGCCCGACCGTGAAGTGCCAGAAGACCGGGCGCGTCTTGGTGGCTGCGAGCAGGAGCAGCACGGCGACTACGGGTACCTTGGTGACGCCCTGCCGGGTGCCACTACTCGAGCACCTGCTCCAGCTCGTCGGCGACATCGAACAGGTCGGCCACCGCGCCGTAGTGGGCGACGCCGAAGATCGGGGCGTCGGGATCGGTGTTGACCGCGATGATCGTCTCGGCGGTGCGCATACCGGCCAGGTGCTGAACCGCGCCGGAGATGCCGAGCGCCAGGTACACGCGCGGCTTGACCGTCTTGCCCGACTGCCCGACCTGCCGTGCGCTCGGTACCCATCCGGCATCGACCAGCGGGCGTGACACGCTCAGAGTGGCGCCCAGCCGCTGCGCCAGCGCCTCGAAGCGCGGGATCTCGTCCTTGTCCTCGACGCCGCGGCCGATGGACATCAAGAACGGCGCCGTGGTGATGTCGACCTCGCTGTCCTGCACCTCTTCAAAGTCCACGTGCTCGGTCGCCGCGACGCCGTCGAGCGCGAGCTCGACGGTGCGGGTGGGCGCCGCAGCGCCATTCCCGCCGGCAGGTTCGAACGTGCCCGGGCGCAACAGCAGCAGCGTGCAGTCCTTGCCGGGGAACTCCAGCTCGGCGAGCAGCTTGTCGCCGAAGGCCCCGCGCCCAGCCACCGGCCCGTCGTCCCAGGCGAGCGAGATCACGTCGCTGGCAAACCCCAGGCTACGCCGAGCCGCCACCGCCGGCGCGCAACCGAGCGCATCGATCGTGTGGCCCAGCAGGACCAGCCCGGGGCGCTCTGCCTCGATCAGCTCCTCGATGATCCGCTGGGCGACGTGGGCCTCGTAGTGCTCGGTCGGCGTCGGCACGAGCAGCAGCTCATCGACTCCCTCCGCGGACAGCGCCGCGGCGAACCGCTCCGGCTCGGGATCCAGTACCGCCACCAGCAGGCGGCCTCCGGCGGAGGACTTGAGCTGCGCCGCAGCGCCCACCAGCTCCAGTGAGATCTCACGCAGCTCGCCGCGACGCGTCTCGGCTATCACCAGCAGGTCGCTCATCAATCCATCCTCTCGCGCACGAGCTCGACGATCCGGCCGGCGATCTCGGCCGGCGAGCCCTGGAGCATCTCGGCACCCGCGCCCCGGTCCGGCTCTCTCAGCCGGCGCCGGCGGGAGCCGGCGATCTCGTTCAGGGCCTGTGCATCGACGCCGAGCTGCTCCGGGGTGGTCACCTCGAGCGGCTTCTCGCGCGCCTGCTTGATCGCCCGCAGCGTGGCGTAGCGGGGCTCGTTGATTCCGGTCTGGATCGTCAGCAGCGCGGGCGTGTGAACGCGCAGGATCTCGACCAGGCCGCCCTCGAGCTCCCGTTTGACCGTGGCGGTGGACTCGGCGGCGGCGTACTCCAGGTGCTTGACCACCGCCACGTGAGGGAGGTCCAGCAACCCTGCCAGCGCCACGCCGGTGGCGCCGTTGACCGCGTCGGAGGACTGCACGCCGCACAGCACCAGCTCGGGCGACTCGCGGCCGACCGCGGCCGCCAGCACGCGCGCCACCGCCAGCGGGTCCGCATCGTGGCACTCCTCGCTCCAGACCCGCACCGCCCGGTCGGCCCCTTTGGCCAGACAGCTGAGCAGCGCCTCCTCCGACTCCTCGGCGCCGACGGTGACCACGATCACTTCGTCGCCGTCGCCGCCCGCCTGCTCGCGCAGCGCCAGCGCCGCCTCGAGCGAGAACGCATCCCATTCGTTGAGCTCGAGCTCCACGAAGTCGGGATCCACGCCAGAGCCGTCGTCAAGCAGCTCGAACTCATCGTCCAACGCGGCCACCTGCTTCACCGGGACGACGATCTTCACGCCGACCCCGCCTCCGCTCGCGGCGCGCCAGACCGTGCTCTACGCCACATCGGCGGTGTTGAGCAGCTGGCTGCGGAAGTCCTCGTTGGTGGTCTCGCCCCACAGGCGGCGCTCGCGGATGAACGGAAGCGGCATCTCCGGGTGCGGGGAGTCGATCTCCCGGGCCAGGCGATGGCCGTCGAAGATCGAATCGACGATCATCCGTGGCGCCGCCGCGTCGCCGATCACGTAAACGGCTTCGATCCCCTCCTGCTGCAGCCGTCCCGGATCGGACTTCAGTTCCCGATACAGCTCGTCGTCGGAGATCCTGGCGGTGCACAGCACCACCGTGTCGACCTCGAATTGATGCTTGTGGGCGGGATTCCAGACGTTGTAGGCGTGACACACGCCCGGCTCGATCTTCTCCAGCATCGTGTAGGTGTGGATGCCGACGTTGAGCCGATGCAGGTCTCGATGGAGCATCGGTGCCTCCAGCGTGTACTCCATGTAACCGGCGATGTCGCCGGCCTGGGTCACCAGTTGCACCTCGTGGCCCTCGCCGGCCAGCTTCTGGGCGATCGACGCCCCCATGAAGTAGCCCTCGTTCTCGAGCACCAGCACGCGCTTGCCGATCTGCTTGACACCGGCGACCACCTGGTCGGGTGTCAGCTGCCAGTCCAGCGCGGTGTCGGCACCCGGGATCGGCTCGTGGGTCGCGGCGTTGAGCCCGTCGGTGGCGTAGTGACAGCCGGTCGCCACGATCACGATCTCGGCGCCGTAGTCGAGCACCTGCTCGGCGCTCAGGCGAGAGTTCAGGTGCACCTCTACGTTGCTCAGCTTGTCGAGCTGTATCTGGCGGTAGTTGACGATCCGGCTCCACTCGCCCAACCCGCGGGCGGTTCCACGGAACAAGTTCTCCTTGCCGTCGGAGTGTCCGAGCTTGGAGATCCAGTTGACGCTGCCGCCGATCTCCCGGGCGCCCTCCACCAGGTGCACAGCGGACATCTCGCGCTTGCCCAGCACCATCGCGCACTCCATCCCCGCCGGCCCGGCGCCGACCACCAGCACGCCCTGCTCCCGGTTGGCGGCGGGATGGAACTTCTCCGGATGCCAGCCGCGGCGGTACTCCTCACCGGCGGTGGCGTTCTGGGTGCAGACCATCGGGGGTCCACCGATCTCCCAGCGCGAGATGCACTGGTTGCACCCGATGCATTCGCGGATGTCCTCGAGTCGCCCTTCCTCGATCTTCTTGGGCAGGAAGGGATCGGAGATGGAGGGCCGGGCGGCGCCGATGATGTCGAACTGACCCGAGTTGATGATCGCCACCATCGTGTCGGGGTTGGTGATCCGGCCGACGCCGACGACCGCCTTGTCGGTGTGGTTGCCGGCCTTGACCTGGCCGGTGAAGGGCTTCTCGTGGTTCTCCTCGAAGAACCGCGAGGGCCCGGCGTTCTGGCCCCATTCGGCGATGTCACCGACGGTGAAGTCCCACAGATCGACCAGGTCGTTGCAGTACTCCACGAACCTGATGCCGTCCTCGCCGACCTGGATCGAGGTGGGGCCGAGGAGGTGGTCGACGGCAAACCGGGAGGCGATCGCGCAGTCGTCGCCGACCGCCTCGCGGACCTTGTACAGAGACTCCCGCCAGAAACGGGCGCGGTTCTCGAACGAGCCGCCGTACTCGTCGGTCCGGCGGTTGTAGAACGGCGAGAGGAACTGGAACGGCAGGTAGGCGTGGGCGCCGTACACGTAGATGATGTCGAAGCCGGCCTCGCGGGCGCGCAGCGCGGCATCGACGTACATCTGCTGGACGGTGTCGATGTCGTCCTTGTCCATGTAACGCGGGAAGATGTTCAGTTCGAAGTCCGACGCGATCTGGGATGGCCCGCGCGGCGTGGCGCGGGACTCCATGCACGGCGCGTGCGGCCCGCCATACCACAGCTCGATCCCCGCGAGGGCGCCGAACTCGTGCAGGCGGTCGCACATGGCCGCGAGGTTGCGCACGTCGCCCTCATCCCAGATCCGGGCCGAGACCCGTGAGGTGTCGTCGGACTCGGGATGGATCGAGCAGTACTCGGTGCAGCAGGCACCCCATCCCCCCTCGGCCTTTATGCCGCGATGGTAAGCCTGAAAGCCCGGCTTCTCGGAGCCGGCGCCGATGCAATGAGGGACCTGGTAGAAGCGGTTCTTGAGCGTCTTCGGTCCGATCTGAATCGGCTCGAAGAGGATGTCGTACTTGGGATCGCGCGGCACGGGGCTCTCCTTCCCTTGGCTCCCTCGGTGAACAAATAGGTTCAGGCGGAGTTGTACTGGATTTGTGGCGAGGTGTCCACGCCAGCGCGGCGCCTATTCGGGCTCGATCTGCCAGCTCGGTAGCTTCGCCAGGGCGGCGCGGTAGCGGCGCTGGTACACGGGCCGAAAGAAGATGCCCCAGGTCGTGGCGGCGAGCGCCACCACGATCAGGCCGCCGAACGCCCTACCGGCGATGATGAAGGCGACGATGCACACCAGCGCCAGCCCGCTGATCGCCATCGGCACGCGGCGGAAGCGAAGCTGGGTGGCGCGGATCGCCGCGTACTGGTCGATCGGGATCCGGTTCGTGTTCCACGCGCGACCGCACTTCTCGCACTTCCAGCGATCGCCGTAGCGCACGTACCGGCGCTCGCCGCACTCGCAGGTGAGGGTGATCGGCGGACCACGCCGGACCGATGCCGGCACGGCCGCCGGTGGGGGCGAGGGCGTCGCCGGCTCCCCCGTTCGGTCGCTCACGGCCCAGAGCCTACTAGTGCGCCGGTGGCTCCCAGCCTTCGAGCACCGGCGGCCGGTAATCGGCCCCCACCGTCCGCGAGCCGTCCACCCACGGTCCCAGCTCGGGCTGCGGGAACTTGCAGTGGCGCTGCTTGAGGATGATCCCGTAGGAGTTGCCGGATTGCAGGTGCGAGACCAGCACCTTGCGCGCGATCTCGTCCTCGCGGCCGGCGGGAATGTCGAAGTAGATCTTGATGAACGAGTTCGAGTAGCGGTCGAACACGGCCGGAACCCCGTCCTCGGCCAGCAGCGTGACGTCCTCGAGCCAGTTGATGTCCTGCCCCGGCGTGGCGGCGATCAGGTCGACGTCGGCCACCAGGCTGATGTCCTCCTGGTAGGCGAAGCGCCGTCCCGACAGGTACTCGGCGTCGATCGAGAACACCTTCTCGGGCTCCGACGGAGCCCGTCTGACCTCAGTCATGGCTCATCCCCCCTTGAGCCACGCCCTCCGGCTCCGGCGCGAGGTAGTCGATCGGATTCTCGATATGGCGCTCGAGCAGCCGCTCGATCCGCGCCAGCGTTCGCTCCTCGGACACGCCCGGGATGTAGTCGGTGCCGGCCAGCGGGACCCGGGCCATCGCCGAGGCTTCGACCGTCAACGCGCACAGATCCTCGGGCTCGAGGCTGTGAACGTTGGTCTTGCCGCACGCCCGGGCCAGCATCTGGGTCTCGAGCGTCAGCGTGTGCAGGAAGTTGTAGACGCGGTTGGCGGCGTCGTCGACGACCAGCCGCTTGCGCAGCTCGGGATCCTGGGTGGTGATGCCCACGGGGCAGCGGCCGGTGTGGCAGTGGTAGCACTGCCCCGCCGGAACTCCGATCGTCCCCTCGTAGTCGGTGACGCCCGGGATCTCCTTGTTGCAGTTCAGCGCCATCAGCGCCGAGTGGCCGATGGCGATCGCGTCGGCGCCGAGCGCCAGGCACTTGGCGACGTCGCCACCGTTGCGAATCCCGCCCGCCACCACCAGGTCGATCTCGTCGGCAAGGCCGACGTCCTCCAGCGCACGGCGGGCCTCGGGGATCGCCGCCATCAGCGGGATCCCGGTCTCCTCGGCCGCGGTGTGAGGCCCGGCGCCGGTGCCGCCCTCGGCCCCGTCGAGATAGATGATGTCCGGCCCGCACTTGGCCGCCATCCGCACGTCGTCGTAGACGCGCGCGGCGCCCAGCTTGAGCTGAATCGGGATCTCGTAGTTGGTCGCCTCCCGGACCTCCTGGATCTTCAGCGACAGGTCGTCGGGACCGAGCCAGTCAGGATGGCGAGCCGGGGAGCGCTGGTCGATCCCGGCCGGCAGGGAACGCATCTCGGCCACCTGCTCGGTGACCTTCTGGCCCATCAGGTGGCCGCCGAGGCCGACCTTGCACCCCTGGCCGATGAAGAACTCGCAGGCGTCGGCCAGCATCAGATGGTGGGGGTTGAAGCCGTAACGGCTCTGGATCACCTGGTAGTACCACTTGGTCGACAGATCGCGCTCGGGCGGGATCATCCCGCCCTCCCCCGAGCAGGTGGCGGTGCCGGCCATCGAGGCACCCTTGGCCAGCGCCATCTTGGCCTCCAGCGACAGCGCGCCGAAGCTCATCCCGGTGATGTAGATGGGGATGTCGAGCTCGATCGGCTTGGCGGCGAACCGGGCTCCGAGCACGGTCTTGGTCAAGCACTTCTCCCGGTAGCCCTCGATCACGAACCGGGTCAGCGTCCCGGGCATGAACATCAGCTCATCCCAGTGGGGGATCTTCTTGAACATCGAGAAGCCGCGCATGCGGTAGCGCCCGAGCTCGGACTTCACATGGATGTCGTCGATCACCTCGGGGGTGAAGATTCTCGAGTGCCCGAGCCGGTTGCGGGCCGAGGGTGCGTTTTCGTCAGCCATCGCTGCCTCCCTAGAGGACGAGCTTGCGCTCGGAGGGCTCGAGCGAGTCGTAGTTGTAGAGCTTCTTGCCACACACGAACTTGTCGAACTGCGGCGGCGTGCCGAGCCCGTAGATCGAGAACTTGCGCTCGATCAGCTCCGTGTCGGCGTCGGTCCACTCGCCGGGCACGCAGTCGATCCCCAGCGACTTGACCTTGCCGGCGACATAGATCTCGCCGTCGTACATCGAGTCGCCCAGACCGGGTCCGACGTTGCCGCACAGGATCTGGCGGCCGCGCTGCATCATGAATCCGGTCATCGAGCCCGCGTCGCCGAGGGCGATGATCGTCCCCCCCTTCTGATCGATCCCGGTTCGCGCGCCGACCTGCCCTTTGACCACCAGATCCCCGCCGCGGATCGCCGCGCCGGTCAGCGAGCCCGCGTTGGAGTCGATCACCACCACGCCGGACATCATGTTCTCGCACGCCGACCAGCCGACCCGGCCGGTGATGTGGACCTCGGGGCCATCGATCATGCCGAGCGCGAAGTAGCCCAGGCTGCCCTCGAAGGTCAGCCGGCAGCGCGTCAGCAGGCCGGCGCCGAGCGAGTGGCGCGCGCCGGGGTTGAGCACGGTGACCTCGCGCACGCCGTGCTCGTAGAGCAGCCAGCGCAGCTCGAGGTTGATCTGACGGGTGGTGAGGGGACCTGCGTCCAGGGTGGCGCGGTCGCCGTCGAGCACCGCCAGCTGCCGGACCCGAGCGCCGAGCTCGACCAGCCCGCGCGCGTCGAACTGGGGCTGGGTCGTCGAGGCCCGATCGGGCGGGGACTGATTCACCGCGTCCATACCATCACCGCGCTCTCGTAGGGGTCGTAGGTCTCGATCTCGTGGTCGATCACCGCCCGGATGGCCATCTCCTCCGAGGCCAGCGCCACCATGTCATCGCCCTCGTAGAGCACCAGCGGCTTGGCCGCCAGCTCGTCCTTGGCCATGCCGAGGGCGTTCTCCGAGACGCAGATATAGGTGAACACGCCGTCGAGGTCCTCGAGGCTGTGGTGCATGGCGTCCTCGAGCGAGTCGCCGCCCGCCATGCGGTCAGCCAGGTACACGGCGATGATCTCCGAGTCACACATCGACGCGAAGCGGTGCCCGTGTGCCTCCAGGCGACGGCGCCACTGGTGGTAGTTGGTCAGCTGCCCGTTGTGCACCACGGCCACGTCGGAGAACGGGTAGGCCCAGTAGGGGTGAGCGTTGGCGATGTCGACGTCGGACTCGGTGGCCATCCGCAC
This sequence comes from uncultured Solirubrobacterales bacterium, assembly GCA_963792735.1. Classification (GTDB taxonomy): domain Bacteria; phylum Actinomycetota; class Thermoleophilia; order Solirubrobacterales; family Solirubrobacteraceae; genus Palsa-465. The sequence goes on from CAWBXK010000006.1 coordinate 476,575, forward strand.
GTGGCCGATGCCGTGCGAGCCGAAGTAGCCATCGAGCTCGTAGGCCGCCGAGACAGTTCGGGCGTCTCCGAGGTCCTTGACGATCTCCAGTGAGTGCCCGAGTGACAGCACCTCGGTGTGGGGCACCGACTCGATGTGATCGGCCAGGGTCTTGAGGTCGCCTTGGTAGGCGATCGTGGCGCTGAAGGTGTAGTCGTTGGCGTCCTCGGTGCCCCTGATCTGCGCGCCGGCGGCCCGCAGCCGGGCCTCCACGTCACGCCGGCGACGCCGGACGTCCTCGGCGAAGTCCAGATCCCGGGGGGCGGTCGACTCCGCCAGGTTGATGCGCACCGTCAGCTCCTGGGTGGGAGCGTGATACAGCGCGTAGCCCGTCGAGTCAGGCCCCCGGTGCTTCATCGACTGCAACATGCTGGTCATGTCACGGCCGATCCGGTGCGAGCCGTTGCCGTGTCCGTTGCGATAGATGATTCCGGCAATCCCACACATCAGGGCAGAACCTCCAGGTACTCGTCTCGCTCCCAGTCGGTGACGGCGGCGAGATAGCGCTCCCACTCGTCGCGCTTGTAGTGGTGAAACACCTTGTACAGGCGGCCCGGGAGCGCGCTGCGGACCACCTCGTCGGCGGCCAGGGCCTCGAGCGCGGCACCGAGACTGTCGGGAACCTTCTCTATCTGCGCGCCCTCCTGCAGCAGGTCATAGGTGTTGCCCTGCTGTGGCGGCCCGGGATCGAGCTCGCGCCGGACGCCGTCAAGGCCGGCGCGCAGCAGCGTGGCAATGGTCAGATACGGGTTGCATGAGGAGTCCACCCCGCGGTACTCAAAGCGCCCGCCCGAGGCCACGCGGACCGTGGTGGTGCGGTTCTGCCAGCCCCAGTTCTTGTAGATCGGTGCCCAGAAGCCGGTGTCCCACATACGGCAGTAGGAGTTGACGGTCGGGTTGCCGATGCACATCAGCGCCGGAAAGTGCTCCAGCATGCCGCCGAGGAAGTGGCGCGCGAACTGCGACAGCTGCGCGGGGCCCTCGGGGTCGTGAAAGACGTTGTTGCCCTGATCGTCCATCAGCGTGAAGTGATGGTGATGGCCGTTGGCGGAGACGCCGGTGAACGGCTTGGGCATGAAGCTGGCCAGCAGACCGTGCTTGCGGGCCACCGCGGCACAGACCTGGCGGTAGGTCGTGACGTTGTCCGCGGTGCGCACGGGCCGGTCGAAGCGGAAGTTCAGCTCGAGCTGGCCGGGAGCGTCCTCGTGATCGCCGTAGCTCATGTCGAGTCCCAGCGCCTGGCCGTACTGCACCACATCGAGCAGCACCGGACGGAGCTCCTCGAACTGGTGGATGTGGTAGCAGAACGGCTTGGTCACCCCCTCCGGCGGCTGCCCTGGCTCGGGGCGCTTGAGCCACATCATCTCGGGCTCGATCCCGATCAGGAACTGGTAGCCGAGCTCGCTCTCGAACTCATCGGCGATGCATTTGAGGTTCTGGCGCGGGTCGGCGTCGAGCCGCTCGCCGGTCTCGGTGTCATAGCAGTCACACAGCACGCGGGCGACGCGCGGATCCCACGGCAGGACCGCGAAGGTGTCAAGGTCGGCGATCGCGGCGAGCTCGGACTCCTCGGGGCCGAAGCCGATGTAGTCGCCATAACGGTCGGTGAACAGGTTGGCGGTCGCGCCGTAGACCAGCTGGTAACCCTTCGTGGCCACCTGGGAGAAGAACGAGGACACCACCCCCTTGCCCATCACCCGACCGGTGATCGACACCTGCTCGAAGTAGACGTACTGGATCCCCTCGTCCTGGATCCGCTGGGTCAGCGCCTCGATCTGGGCCGCGCGTCCGGGAGCGCTGCGCGCCTGCTCCAGCGTCGCCGGGGGCGGGCCGATCCGCGACGACCCGAGCACGGTCTCGACGGTTCCCCCGAACTGATCGCCCGGAGCGTTAGCGCCCGCGCCCTGATCTGCCACGCCTGTCCCCATCTCCGCTCCTCTTGTGCCGGCCGCGCCCTCGAGAGGACTGGACAAATTGGTACACGGCGCGTTTATACCAACTGACCCCGTCGACCGCAAGCCGCCCTTGACCCGGTGCGGGCGGCCCGGCTAATGTGTTGCGTTATCCCCAATTGCATTGCGCTATAGGCAATAACTAGGAGCTACTGATGCCCGACCGCCTTCCCTCCCGCGCCCGCACCCTGGTCATCGGCGCCGGCGTGCACGGACTCTCCACCGCCTGGCATCTGGCTCGCCAGGGCGAGCCGGTGCTCGTCCTCGACAAGTCCGGGGTCGGCGCCGGTGCCTCCGGGATCGCCTGCGGCGTCGTGCGCAACAACTACTTCCAGCCCGCCATGTCAGAGCTCATGGCCGCCTGTGTCGAGGTCTGGGAGTCCGACCCCGCGGCTCTGCACTATCACCCCAGCGGCTACGTCGCGCTCGGCCCGCCGGCCCAGGAAAGCGACCTCACCGAGGTCTACCAGCGCCAGCAGCGCATCGGGTACCCCTCCGAGCTGTACCTCGGCGAGGACGAGGTCAGCGCGCACATGCGCTCGCTGTACGGCGACTGGCGCGCGCCCGGGCTGTCGGTCTGCCTGCACGAGCAGGCCGGTGGCTACGCGTTCAACCGGGAGTCGATGGAGGGCCTCGCCGACAAGGCGCGCGAGGCCGGCGCCGAGATCCTCACCGGCGTCGAGGTGACCGGCTTTGAGCTTGATCAGTCCGGTGCGTGCCGTCGAGTGCGGACCAGCGCGGGCGAGATCGAGGTTGAGCAGGTGGTCGTCGCGGTCGGCCCGTGGGTGGCGTCGCTGTGGTCGATGCTCGGGCTGCCCGACCGTATCGACGTGCGCCAGCCCGACGGCACGCTCGTCGCCGACCAGCCGATGTGGACCTACTGGTACCTGCAGGAGGGCGAGGCCGACTTCGCGCCCAGCACATTCGTCACCGAGGACGGCCGCTCCTCCCCGGTGCTGCACGTCGACTCCGATCAGCCGCTGCACGCCGACGACGGCGAGCTGATCACCAGCGGACCCTGGGGCGTGTACTTCAAGCCCGATCGTGAGACCGTGCAGGGCGGCGCGCAGCCGCTGCGCCTCGGCAACACGTTTGAGGTCGATCCGTATCCGACCGGCACCGTGGACCCGGAGTTTCCCGGAATGTGGTCGGCCGCCCTGTCGCACTGCCTGGGACGCTTCGAGGGAGCCCGGGGCCGCTACCGCCAGGCGCGCTCGGGCGGGGTCGGCGCGTTCACCGTCGACAACTTCCCCGTGTTCGACTACATGCGGCCCAACGTGTTCGTGGCCGCCGACTCCAACCATGGCTACAAGATGATCGCGGTGGGTCGGGAGATCGCGCGGATCCTGGGCGGCGAGCACTCCTCGCTGCTGCACCCGTTCCGCTACGAGCGGTTCGCCACCGGCGACCTGCACCCCGTGTCACACAGCCCCTACCCCTGGAGCTGAGAGGGCCGGGAGATTCAGCTCTGGGGCGTCGGCGCCGGGCTGAGCGGGAGTTGCCGGGCTCAGCCGGGTGCCGCCGGCGCCGGGGCGGCCCCTCCGGTGTACCGGGGACGGCGGGTGACGAGATCGTCACGGGGAACATGCTCAATCGCGAGATTCGAAATCGCGTCACGCGATTCGCGACGTTGGACATGGTGGGCATGCTCAATCGCCACAGTCGCACGAGGCGAATCTGATCTGCGCAATTGAGCAGGCGGTCAGTCTCGTGATCCGCCCTCCGAGACCACGCGTGATCCGCCCGGCGAGACCGCGCGCGATCCGCCCTGCGAGACCGCGTGCGATCCGCCCGGCGAGACCGCGCGACGGCTCATCGCGCCGGCGCTCCGAGTAGGCCGCTGAGGTCGCCGGCCACCGCCAGCAGCGGCGCCCGCAGGGCCCGGCGGGTCGCCGCGGGCAGGCGGGCCATGGGCCCCTGCAGCCCGAGGATCGCGGCGAGCTCACCGTGGCGGCCGAACACCGGGGCGGCCAGCGCCCCCAGGTCAGGCTCGCGCTCGCCGACCGCCTCCGCGTAGCCGTGCTCGCGAACCACCTCGAGCTCGGCCGCCAGCACCCCCGGATCGGTGATCGTCCGGTCGGTGAACGCCGTCAGCGGCGCAGCGGCCGTCTGTGGATCCCCTCCGCCGTAGGCCAGCATCACCTTTCCGACCGCCGTCGCGTGTGGGACGCTGGGCCGCCCGACGCGGGCCATGCTGACCACGCTTGACGGCGAGGGGACGAAGTCGACGGTGATCGCCTCGCCGCCGCCGGAGACCGACAGCGTCGCCGTCTCCCCCGTCTCGGCGACCAGACGCGCGAGCAGCGGCCGGGCGCGCTGGCGCACGTCGAGCTGCGTCAGCACGCGATCAGACAGCGCCACCAGCCGCAGCCCCAGCCGATACGGGCCGCCGGGCGCGCGCTCCACCAGCCGCCCGCTCTCCAGCGTCCGCAGCAGCCGGGAGGCGGTGCTGGCGTTGACGCCGATCCGTCGTGCCAGCTCGTTGACGCCGAGCCCGGACTCGCTGTCGGCCAGCGCGTCGAGCAGCGACAGCGCGCGGGCCACCGAGCCCACCGGGCGTCGCGCTGGTGACCCGCCCTGGCCCGGCACGCAGCGCTAGCGCTTCTCGCTGCGCGACCGGCGCCCCGTCCGGGACGGCCGCGAGCCGTTGGCCCCTGGGGCCGCGCGGTCGGCAGCACGCGCGGCGGCGCCCCTGCCGCGCGTGGCCGCCACCCGGGCCGGCCGCGGCGAGTCCAGCGACCGCATCACCATGACCTCGATCGCCCCCGGCGCGAACAGGTCACGGGAGTAGGCCACACGATCGTCGCGACCGGCGAAGATCAGCTCCTCGAGCTCCAGCCCCGCGGTGGTGCGACGAATCCCGAGCTGCTTGCCGGCCCGGTCACGCGAGGTCAGCAGCGCCGGCTGCACCCGGGTGCGCGCGAAGGTGACCGGCACGCCACTCTCGATCAGCACGTCGAGCACCATCCGGCCCCGCTCGAGCTCGGCCCGCAGCCGCGCCTGCGCCGGCAGCTCGATCGCGGGATGGACGACGTCGAACATGACCGCCACCGGCGCGCCATCGGCCACCAGGGTGCGCGAGATCGTCATCGCCTTGGTGGCGGGGTCTAGGCCCAGAGCCTCGCCGACCTCGCCCCCGACAGCGCGCTGAACCAGCTTGAGCTCGACCGAGGCGAGCTCGAGCCCGCGCCGGGCCGCCACCGACGAGTACGGCTCCAAACGTTCCAGGCGCTCTCCGAACGCGGTTGGCACGGCCATCCGGCCGACGAACGTGCCGCTCCCCTGCCGGCGGACGATCTCGCCGCTCTCCTCGAGGCGTTGCAGCGCGCTGCGCAGGGTCCCGCGCGAGACGCCGAGCATCGCCGCCACCTCGTGCTCGGGGGGCAGCCGGTCGCCCTGCCGGTAGCGCCCCGGCGCCAGCCAGTTGCGCAGTGCGAGTGCGGCGCCGTCGACCAGCGAGGGGCGCTCCGCGGTCGCGGGTTCGCTTCGCCGTGCTGACGTTCGCGGTGGCATCTCAATCGCTTCTCCCCGTATTCAGGGGTTCGAGTCCGGCAATCGTATTCCCCGGTCGGCGCTCGTGAAGGCGACATTGTCGCCCGCCACCAGCGGGAGCTGCTCGTCTGAGCCGATCTGAACGCCATTGAGGGTTGTGACGATGTGCTCGTCGAGGGTCAGTCCGACCGCCGCGGCAGCGTCGCCCAGCGTCCAGGCGCTCACGGTCACGCTGTGCGAACCGGACCGACCGGCTCCGTTCGCGACACCCTCCACGGCGATCTCGGGCGCCGGCCGCGCGTGCGCGGCCTCGTAGTCGGCGGGCTCGTTGAGGTTGCTGACCGAATCGAGCCCGGGATCCACCCGGTGCAGCCGGGGATCCGCCCGCAGCGCCTCGTCGCTGAGCGCCAGCACCCGGCAGCGTTCAAACAGGAATGCCGGCCGCAGCCGGTCGGCCGCGATCAGCTCCCGTACGGTGGCGAGCAGTTCGGTGCGGTACGCGGCGGCCAGCGGCTGGCGGTAGCCGTGCGCCTCGGGTAGCACGACATCGACGCGACCGTCCAGCGAAGCGACGACGTGGCGGACGAAGGCGGGGTGCAGCAGCGGGACGTCGGTGGAGGAGACGTAGACGACCTCGGCCCGGTCGCCCACCGCCGCCAGCCCGGCGGCCAGCCCCTCCAGGGGACCGCGGTGCTCCCGGGCGTCATGCACCACCTCAACTCCGGGGTTCAGCCCGGGCAGCGCCTGGCCGGGGGCCCGCACGACCACGACCGGGCCGTCGACGCCCCGCGCGACGATTCCGGTCACCCGGCGCAGCAGCGTGGAACCGTGCCAGGACAGACCCGCCTTGGAGGAGCCCATCCGCGACGAGCGTCCACCCGCCAGAACGATTCCCGCGGTGCGGCTCATCGGCTTCATCGTAGATACGGGCGCTGGCTCCCTCCCACCCGCCGTATGGCTCCGGCGGCTACCCGGGCGGCAGCCTCCAGGCTCCGCGTCCGTGGGTGACCGCGTACAGGCCCGGGGCATTGCCGGAGGCGGCGACGAACAGGTCCTGGACCTGGACGTTCGGCAGGCCGGTGCCAACGAGCTTCCACGCGGTTGCGCTGCCGGCCGGCTTGTCGGTGCCGTAGATGGCTTTGTCGGTCGCGGCGACCAGCGAGGTGCCGTCGTAGACGACCCGGCTCACGGCCGCGGGCAGTCCGCTGCCGGTGATCGTCGTCCAGGTCCCGGTCGCCGGCGCCGCGCTCCACACGTACTGCGAAACGTGCGGGAGCCCCGGGGCCGACCTCGTGTCGCTGTAGCTGAACGTGGCGGTGATCGCCTTGGGGTTGGCCGGATTCACCGACAGGCCCGTCACCCAGGTCTCGGTCAGGCTTTGCGCCTTGAGCTTGGTGAAGGTGACGCCACGGTTCGCGGAGACCTCGATCGTGCCGTCTCTGAACCCGACGTACACGTACGTGCCGGTGGGCGAGGCGGCCAGGGCGCTGACGCAGTTGCCCGAGGGGCAGCCGCTTCCGACCGACGTCACCTTCGTCCAAACCGGAGTGGCGGCGGTCGGATTGGTCGTGCGGTAGAGGTCCTGACCGCCGTAGAAGACCGTCGGGCTGGCCGGAGTGGTGGAGTTGGTGAGCACGAGGTCAGGCGGTGTGAACGGCGTGTCCGCGCCCGGCGTCACCTGCGGCGGAGTGATGTCGGTCAAGGTGCTCACGAACGCATCGGTGGTTTCGTAGAGCGACGAGTCGGCCTGGATGAACTGGAGCGCGGTGTGATTGGCGGTGATCGCGCTCGGACCACCGTCACCGCTCCAGATGCCGGTCCACGGGGCCAGTGCCGAGCTGCTCGTCCGAGCGGAGGCGTTGTCCTGCGTGCCGGCCAGCAGAGTGCTGCCGACGACGTTGAAACCGAAGTAGAACTGCGTGATGTTCAGGTTGCCGTTGGCGTCGGCGACCGTGTTGCTCGTGGGCGTGTAGTGGTAGACGCCGCCGTCGTCCCCGATCCACACGCTTCCGTCAGCGGCGAAGGACAGCGCGTGATGGTCCGGATGCAGCCGGTTGGATCCGCTGTTGAAATTCCCGCCGTTGACGTTGGTCCAGCTCGCTCCCCCATTGTTGGTCTCGACCAGAGCGATGCCGCCGGCGAGCACATGCTTGGGGTTGGTGGGGTCCACGGCGATGACGTTGTCGTACCAGCCCTGCTCAGCGCTCCCCGAGCCGTACGAGTAGGCCTGGCCCGTGTAGTCAGGCGTTGCCGTCTTCTTGATCCAGCTGGAGCCGCTGTTCCCCGACACATAGAGGGCGACCGGGTGGGTCAAGCTGCCGACCGACGCATACAGGGTCGACGGGAGCGATTTTGCGATCGCGAGCTCGACCAACGGCGCTTGCGCGGTGCCTGGCGCCGCGATGCCGGTGTCGGCGTGCGCCCAGGTCAGGCCGCCGTCCGTCGATCTGGCGACGGTGTGCGTGCCGCTGCCGAGGTCTCCGGCGAAGTACACGAGCTTCGGATTCGCGGGGTTGATCACCACCGCGGTGACCCTGCCGTCCAGGGCGGTATACGTTGGGCTCGCCGGCTTGGCCCAGGTCACGCCGCCGTTGCTGGTGACGTACAGCCCGCCGTCGGTCGCGGCGAATCGGTGGTTTGCGTTCGACGGGTCGATCGCGACCTGCGCGATGTGCGTGCCCGTGAACACCCCGCCCGGGTTTTGCAGCGCCCACGTCGCGCCGCCGTTGGAGGAGACGAGAATGCCCGCCCCCGGATACGAGTCCCCGCTCTGGTTCGCCTCGCCCGTGCCGGCGATCAGATGATTGGGGTTGGTGGGATCGGCGGCCACCGACCCGATCGCCAGATCGGCGGCCGAGTCCGAGCGAGCGCTCCACGACGAACCGAGGTTGTCGCTGGTCCAGATCCCACCGCCGGCGGTCGCCGCCACAACGCGAGGAACGTTCGACCCCACTACCGGAATCGTGACCAGACCCGTGATGCGGCCCGAGTTGGGGCCGGCGTAGAAGTTTCCGCCCGCCAGGAACGGGGGTCCGATCGGCGCCGGACCGAGGGGTTGCCAGACGCCGGCGGGAAGCGACGCCCCGAGTGGCACCGAGGACGGCGGGGTGGCCGGATCGGGCCGGTCCGCCCGCGCCTGGCGCAGGCCGAAGACCGGGGGCGGGCCCGGCACCAGCGCCGCTCCTCCGGACGTGCTCGACGCCGCGCTGGTGGCCGGAAGCACCAGTCCGAACAGCGTCGCGCCACCTCCGACGATGACCGTACCCAGCAGCAGCGCAGCACGCCGCACCAGCGATCCGAACATTCTGGGGCCCCTCTAGCTCGCGAGAAGACCGATCCTGCCACGCTGGGGCCGAAAGTCAAGCGCATCCCGGAACACCGCGCGGTGCCCACCCGCCATGCTTGCCGCTTGATCGACCCAAGGAGATGCACCGATGGAGACCACGCTGTACGACTGGGCGGCCGAGGCCGCCGCGAATCTGGACCTGCCGCCCGGTGCGGAATGGGTCGGCGACCGTGACACCGTGGCCTGGGTCCTGGACCTGGCCAAGGACGTGGCGCATGGAGCGGTCCGGCCGGCGGCTCCCGTCGCGACGTTCCTCGCCGGCGTGGCGATCGGGCTCGCCGGGGCGCAGGATCCGGGGACCCGGGATCAGGTGCGCGTCAAGCTGACCAGCACGCTGGCGGGATCAACGGAGGGGAGCTAGCGGCGCGCGCCGAGGGGGCGGCCCCGCGATCGGCCTCGAGGCCGCGCTGGTGATGCCCTTCAGTCCGCCAGCTTGTGCGCGCCCTCGTTGAGGCAGCGCTTGCGGGCCGGCTTGCCCCCCGGCGCGATGGGGTTGGTCTCGGCCCGATCGACCCCGGCGGGCGCGGTGAGGTGCGGAGTCGTCGGTGATGGCACCGAGGCCGGCGGCTCTGCCGGTCGTGGCACCCGAAACGCCGGGGCGGGCTGCTCCGGTGGCTGCATAGCCCCCAGGGACCGTGAATCGGGGCGTGACGGCGTCGCCACGGGAACATTCGGGCGTGACGACTGGTGCCGCCACAGCGAGGACAATCGTGGCATTTCAGCCTCCTCTAATCATCATTGATCGCTCGGGGACCATCGGCAACTACTGACAATGCCTGGAGTCGAGACTGCCACGCTCGCCGGACAGAGTCAGCGGTACGGTGCCCGCCGACCTCACCGCTGAAACCCGCGAGGTTCAGCTCCACCAGGCCCGCCGCAGCTCGGCACGCCGCCTCGGCCAGCAACACGGCGGTGACGGCGTCGCCGACCAGGTTCGGATTCCCGCCGCAGGCGAGCTCCGCCCCGAGACCGGCGAGCTCCGCCCCCAGGCGCGCGAGCGCTCGGGGAGGCTCCGCGGCGCCCAACTGGGCCGCCTGGAGCCGCGCCGCTCGCTCCGGGGATGCGACCGGAAGCGCCAGCGCCTCCAGCACCGGCGCGTAGGCACCGAGCTCGCGCTCGGCCAGGCCCAGCGCTTCGCGGCGGAGCTCGGCCGCGCGGGCCTGGACCTCACGCATCCGGTCGTGACGGTCGGCCAGCTCTGATCGGGCCAGCGTGAAGGTGGCGGCCATCTCGACCAGGCTCGCGGCCAGCGAGCACCCCACCGCACAGACGCTGCCGCCGCCGGGAGCCGGCGTGCCGTCGGCCACGCGCGCCAGCAGGTCGCGCAACGGCAGGTCAGCCAGCGTGTCGGGCGAGCCGTGCACCACAGCGGGCTAGAACAACCCGACCGTGCGGCCGTTTTCGTCGATGTCGATGTTGAGCGCCGCCGGGGTCTTTCCCAGCCCCGGCATCTGGGTGATGTCGCCGCACAGCGGCACCAGCCAGCCGGCGCCGGTGTAGGCGCGGATGTCGCGCACCGGGAGCGTGAAGTTCTCCGGAGCGTTGAGCAGTTGCGGGTCCGAGGACAGCGACAGGTGGGTCTTGGCCATGCAGACCGGGAAATGCCCCAGGCCCTCCTTGGTGAACTGACCGATCTTCGCCTCGGCCTCGGGATAGAAGTACACGTCGCGGGCGCCGTAGACCTGCTTGGCCACCGCCTCGATCTTGTCCTGGATCGGCTCGTCGTCCTGGTAGAGCTGGTGGAAGGTGTTGGGCTGCTCGCACGCCTCGACGACCGCCCCGGCGAGATCGGCGGCCCCGGCCCCGCCCTTGGTGAAGCCCTCGTTGGCCTCGGCCGCGAAGGCTCCCGCCTCGAGCGACAACCGCTTGACCATCTCGACCTCTTCGTTGGTGTCGCCGGGCCGGCGGTTGACCGCCACCACCGCGGGAACCCCGAACGCCTTGATCGTGTTGAGGTGACGCCGGACGTTGGCAAAGCCGATCTCGATCGCGTTCAGGCTGGCGGCCCGGTCCACACGCGGATCGTCTTCGATCCCGCTGTGGTGCTTGATCGCACGCACGGTCGTCACCAGCACCGCGGCGGACGGGGTCAGCTTGCCGAAGCGGCAGACGATGTCGAAGAACTTCTCCATCCCCATGTCGGAGCCGAAGCCGGACTCGGTGACCACGTAGTCGCCGAGCTTCATCCCGATCAGATCGGCGATCAGCGAGTTGTTGCCGTGGGCGATGTTGGCGAACGGCCCGCAGTGCATGAGCACCGGCTGGCCCTCGAGCGTCTGGACCAGGTTGGGCTTGATCGCGTCCTTGAGCAGCACGGTCATCGCCCCGGCGGCGCCGAGGTCCTCGGCGGTGATCGCCTTGGCACCATCGAACGAGTACGCCGCGGTGATCCGCGCGATCCGCCTACGCAGGTCCTGCAGGTCGCGTGACACGGCGAGGATCGCCATCACCTCCGAGGCGGCGGTGATGTCGAAGCCGGTCTCGCGCGGGTAGCCGTTGGCGCGCCCGCCGAGGCCGACGGCGATCTGGCGCAGCGCGCGGTCGTTCATGTCGACAGCCCGGCGCCAACCGATCCGCAGCGCGTCGATCTTGTGCGGGTTGCCGTGCAGGATCGAGGCGTCGATCATCGCGGCGAGCAGGTTGTTGGCGGCGCCGATGGCATGAATGTCGCCGGTGAAATGCAAATTCAGGTCCTCCATCGGAACCACCTGGGTGAGTCCCCCGCCGGCGGCGCCGCCCTTGATCCCGAACACCGGGCCGACCGAGGCCTCACGCAGGCACGCCACTGGGTTCTTCCCGACCACGCCGAGGCCCTGGGTGAGGCCCACCAGCGTCGTCGTCTTGCCCTCGCCGGCCTTGGTCGGAGTCATGCCGGTGACGCACACCAGCTTGCCGTCGGGGGTGTCCTTCAACCGCTCGAGCACCGACAGCGAGACCTTCGCCTTGTGGCGGCCGTAGGGCTCTATCTCCTCCGCCTGCAGCCCGGCCGCCGCGGCGACCGACTCGATCGGCTCCAGTACTGCTTCCTGCGCGATCTCCAGGCTGCTCTTCATGGTCCTCTCCTGCCTCTGGGTCAATGGCTTACAGCCGCGGCGGCGAGCTCGGACACGAGCTTGTCCTCGTAGAAGCGCTCGAGCGCGAACGGCGCAATCAGGTCCGGCTGGCGTCCGGTGGCGACCAGCTCCGCCAAGGTCTTGCCCACGATCGGCGCGGCCTTGAAGCCATACGTCCCCCAGCCGGCGCTGACGTGGAAGTTCTCGACCTCGGTCTGGCCGAGGATCGGGCTGTAGTCGGGGCTCAGGTCGCACAGCCCGGCCCAGCTGCGCAGGATCCGCGCGCGCTCGAGCTGCGGGAACAGCTCCATCGAGTGGCGGCAGACATCCTGCAGGAAGTTCAGCGTGCCCTGCATCCGGTACGTCGTCCAGGGCTCGATCTCGGCCCCCATCAGGAACTCGCCCCGGTCGGTCTGGCTGATGTAGACGTGCATCTGCGAGGAGACGATCACCACGTCGAGCAGCGGCTTCATCGGCTCGGTCACGCACGCCTGCAGAATGTGGGTGGTGATCGGCAGCGGTACGCCGGCCATGTCGTTGACCAGCGTGCACCACCCCGCGGTGCAGTTGAGGACCTGTCCGGCCTTGATCGTGCCGCGATTGGTGCGGACGTGGGTGATCCGTCCGTTGGCGCGGTCGAGGCCCATAACCTCGGTGTTCTGGTGGATCTCGGCGCCGCCCTGATCGGCGCTGCGCGCCAGGCCCCACACCACCGCGTCGTGGCGGATGATCCCGCCCGGAGGGTGGTACAGGGCGCCCATGATCGGAAACACGGCGTCGGGATTGTCGACCTGCATCGCCGGTGCCAGGCGCTTGATCTCATCGGGGTAGATCAGCCGGGAGTCGATCCCCTGCAGCCGGTTGACCTCGGCCCGGTTGGCCATCACGAACATCGCCCGGTCGGCGTGAGCGAGCGTCAGATGCCCGCACTGGGAGAACAGGAGGTTGAAGTTCAGGTCCTGGGACAGACCCTCGTAGAGCTTCACGCTGGCGTCATAGAAGCGCGCGCCCTCCGGTGTCTTGTAGTTCGAGCGCAGGATCGTGGTGTTGCGCCCGGCCGCGCCGGACCCGATGTAGCGCTTCTCGAGGATCGCCACGTCGGTGATCCCGTGCTCCTTGAGGTAGTGCGCGGTGGCCAGGCCGTGCGAGCCACCGCCGATGATCACCACGTCGTAGGAGTCCTTGAGCTCCTTCTGGCGGCGCCACATCCGGCGCGGGCGGAAGATGTCAAGCATTCGCGGCGGCCTCCGTCGACCGATCCACGGGATCGGTGGGGCCGTCCTCGGTCAGCTGCGCCAGCAGCTCGAGCCCGATCGCCCGGCCGCCGAGGTGATGCCCGGCGTCGGCGACCACCGACCACATGTACTCGGCCGTCGCCCAGCCGAACAGGAGCAGGTAACGATCCAGGGCCTCGCAGATCAGGATTCCGGGCTGGCGAGCGATCGAGCCGGGGCGCAGGGCTCCGGCCGGGGTGAGCCGCGGGCGCAGGTCAAGCGCGCTGAAGCGGGCGAACACCTCGCGCGCCATCGGTCCGACCAGGGTGAGGGCGGCCAGCGTCGTGGTGACGTCGACGATGCTCACCTTTCCCGCGGACTCGGCCAGCCGCCCCCGCAGCGGGGCCACCGTCGCGGCCTCGCCGATGACCAGCGTGCGCGTCGGGGTGAGCGGGCACCACCAGGCTCCGGCCGCGCGCGTGGCGGTGCCCAGGTGCAGCTCGGCACCGTCGGCGCAGGCGCTCACCAGCCGGCTCAGCTCCGAGGTGGCTCCCTGCAGCTCGAGCTTGGCGAGGTGAGACACGTCGGCCCAGCCGCAGGCGGCGCGGGCGGCGCGAGCCTCGGCCGGGGGGTTCCCGTAGTCGACGGTCACACTCCAGCCCTCGCGGATCTCAAACCGGGCGCCCGCGGCGCGGGCGCTGCGCTCCATCGGCGAGCGCGCGACCGGAGTCTCGCCGCCCGCGGCAGCGGTCGTCGCGGCGTCCACAGCCAGGAACTCGAGGCTCACGAGCGCAGCACCTCGCCATCGGGGTCATAGAAGGGCTTGGTCTGGATCTCGGCGTGCAACTGCTTTCCATCATCGGAGATCGTGATCTCGGCGCCATCGTGCGCCAGTGCCTCGGGCACCCAGGCCATCCCGATCGTCCGATCCAGCACCGGGGAGTGTCGCGAGCTGGTCACCTGCCCGGCCGGTTCGCCGCGTGCGTCGATGACCACGGCGCCCTCGGTCGGCACATCGCCGTTGGCCAGCGTGAAGCCGACCAGCGCCGCCGCGGCCGGCCGGTCGGCGTAGTGCTGAAGCGCCCACTTGCCGATGAAGTCCTGCTCCTTGTCGAGCTTGACGATCCACGGCATCGCGGCGCTGAACGGGGTCGATTCAGAGTCGGTGTCCTGCCCGACCAGGATGTGCATCTTCTGCAGCCGCAGGATCCGCTGGGGCTCCAGGCCGAAGGGGCGCAAGCCGTGCGGCTCACCGGCGCTCATCAGCGCGTCCCAGATGTGCTCGCCGTAGGCGGCCGGGAAATGGATCTCGTAGCCGACCTCGCCGACGAACCCGATTCGCAGGATCAGGCACTGCACCCCGGCGATCCTGCCCTGCTTGCCGTCGAGGTAGGCAAAGCCCTCGTTGGAGCAGTCCAGATCTGTCACGGTGGCCATGATCTCGCGCGCCTTGGGTCCGGCCAGATTGACCGCGGCGAGCCCCTGCGTGAGGTCGGTCAGCTTGACCTGATTGCCCCAGTCGGCCAGCCACCACGAGAACCACTCCTCGACCGCGCCGGCGCCACTGGAGGTGGTGGTGACGTAGAAGCTCTCCTCGTCGAGCCGGCAGATCGTCCCGTCGTCGACGATCCGGCCGGCGTCGGAGCTGATCACGCCGTAGCGGATCCGCCCCGGCTTGAGGTTGGAGAAGCGGTTGGGATACAGGCGGTCAAGGAAGTCGCCCGCGTCGGGACCGCGGACCAGGAGCTTGCCCAGGGTGGACACGTCGATCAGCCCCGCGGCGCGGTTGACGCTCAACGCCTCGCCCTCGGGATCGCCGTAGTCATAGGCGCGACGCCAGTCGCCGGCCCACTTGACGGTGGCGCCGAGCTCGCGGTGACGGCCATGGATGGCCGAACGCTTGGCGGGCTCCACCGGCCGCCCTCCGAGGATGCCCATCGGCACCGAGACCCACGGGGGCCGGGCGGTGGTGGTGCCCACCTGCTCGAGGCTCTGGCCGGTCTCCTGGGCCATCAACCGAACGGCCGGCAGCTGACACATCCGGCCCTGGCAGGGCCCCATCGTCACGGTCGTGTAGCGCTTGGAGAGCTCGATCGAGTCGTAGCCCTCCTCGATCGACAGGTGCACATCCTTGCTGGTGACGTCCTCGCACAGGCAGGCGAAGCACTTGCCACGACCGCTGCCGCTGACCGGGGGCGCCACGGCGATCTCGGGCTCCTGCCGGCGCAGCTGCTCCCGGCGCTGCTCAAGCTCGACCTGCCGGGCGCTCGATTCGGTGCTGCCGAGTCCCAGCGCGTGGGCGGCCTGGCGGCCCGCCAGCTCGCCTGAGAGCGCCGCCGCCTCCTCGGTCAGGTCGCCGGCGACCTCGCCGGCGGCGTACACCGCCTCGGGCGTGGACGCCAACGCGAAGTGGCCCCGCGCGGAGTCGTAGGCGCTCTGCGCACCGGCCTGCAGCAGCAGCGAGGTGGCCGGGATCGCGCCGCCGGAGACCACAACCAGGTCGCACTCGAAGCGATGCTCATCTCCCCCCTGCACCGGCGCGATGACCGCTTCCTCCACGCTCTTGCGACCCTTGGCCTCGATCACCGTGTGACCGGTGAATACGGGCACGCCGGAGCGCCGCAGCGCCGAGCCGGCCTCGCCGGCGTCGGCCCGCAGGTCGGCGACGGCGACGATCTGGACCCCGGCGTCACGCAGGGCCTGGGCCGCGCGCAGCCCCCGGTCCGAAGTCGTGGCGATGACCGCGCGGCGCCCCGGGCTGACCGCGTACAGGGAGGCCAGCCGGCGCGCGCCGCCCGACAGCATCACGCCGGGAAGGTCGTTGCCGGCGAACACCAGCGGCTGCTCGATCGTGCCGGTGGCGAAAACATGGCGAGCGGCGCGCACCTGGTGCAGGGTGTCGTCCTGCCACACCGGCACCATGCCGTCGAAATAGCCGAGCGCCGCGGCGTGGGCGAGGATCTCGACCCCGGCGCTGCGCGCGGCCTGCACGAGCTGCGCAGTGCGCTCCCCGGCCGGCTCGATCAGCAGCTGCCCGCCCGGCTCGGGCCCCTCGTCGGCGAGCACCACGTCAGCGCCGAGCTCGGCGGCCACGGTCGCGGCTCGCAGGCCCGCGACGCCGCCTCCCACCACCAGCACGTCGGCGTGGCGGCGGCGGTATTCGGTGCGCCACTCGCGCTCGGGCTGTTCAGGGCGGAGCTTGCCCAGCCCGGCTACGTTGCGCAGCAGCTTCTCGTACAGCGGCCACAGCCGCCGGGGCCGGATGAACGTCTTGTAGTAGAAGCCGGGCGGAGTGAACGGTCCCCCGAACAGATCGGTGGCGCGCAGCGCGTCGAACTCCAGCGACGGGGCGGCGTTGACGTGCTGCACGGTGATCCCCTCGCGGACCGGCTCCACGCAGGCCCGGGCCCCGGGGGCCCCGTCGACGGCGACGATGCAGTTGGGGCACTGGCCGGCACAGCACATCAGTCCGCGACGGCGGTGGTACTTGAAGCTGCGTGAGAAGGTGCGCCGGCCGGCCGCGTACAGCGCCGAGCCGATCGTGTCGCCCTCGTAGGCCTCGACGCGCTTGCCGTCGAAGGTGAAGCTCAGCTTGCGCTCGCGCGCGATCCGCTCCCCGGGCTGGGGGGCCAGCCGGCTCACAGGAGATCGCCTCCGGCGTTCGTGGCAGCGATCCCGGCCTCGCCCCCGGGGTCACCGGCAGCGGCCGGCGCGTCCGCGGGAAGGGCGGTGAACAGCACCTCGTTGGTCACCGTGTTGCGCTCGGCGACGAACCAGGCGCGGCACCCGGAGCGGTGAAACCACCATTCGCGCTGGACCCCGGCGACGTTGCGGCGGAAGTAGTTGTAGGTGTTGAGCTCGCGGAAGCTCGGGCGCGATCGCGGCCGGGCTGAGACCTCGCCGCCGAAGCCGAAGTCGGTCACCTCGCGCACGCCACAGTTCGGGCACGTCAGCACAAACGACACGGGTCAGACGCTAGGCGGGCGCCTTGATCTTGTCCAATATCGAATTAAGCTCTATTGATCTGGCATACATATCACAGCGAGGGACCGTGGAACTTCGACAACTACGCTATTTCGTCGCCGTCGCCGAGGAGCTGCACTTCCGCCGCGCCGCCGCGCGGCTGCACATCTCCCAGCCGCCCCTGAGTCAGCAGATCAGCCGGCTCGAGGAGGAGCTCGGTTGTCGCCTGCTGACCCGCAGCCGGCGCCGGGTCGAACTGACCGCCGCCGGGGCGGCGTTCCTGCGTGACGCCCGCGCCATGCTGGCCGAGCTCGACGTCGCGGTCGCCACGGCGCGACGGCTCGAAACCGGACAGGCCGGTTTGCTGCGGGTGAGCTTCGTCGGCTCGGCACTGCTGTCGATCGTGCCCGGGATCGTGCAGCGCTTCCGCCGCGGGCGCCCGCTGGTCGAGATCGAGCTGCGGGAGCGCTCGACGGTGGAGCAGCTGCGAGCGCTCAGCGCCGGCGTCGTCGACGTCGGCCTCGTGCGGCCCCCGGTGGACGCCGGCGCGGACCTCTTCACCGAGGTGGTGATGCGCGAGCGCACGGTGGCGGCGATCCCGGTGGGCCATCCACTCGCCGCGCTGCGCCGCGTGCCGCTGCGCCGGCTCGCCGCCGAGGCGCTGGTCCTGTTTCCGCGGGAGCAGGCGCCCGGCTTCCACGACCTCCTGACCGGCCGCCTGGCGGCGACCGGCACCTCACCCCAGGTGGTCCAGTACGCGCCGGAGATGCTGACGATCATCGGACTGGTCGCGGCCGGGATCGGCGTCTCGCCGGTGCCGGCCTCGGTGGCGCGGCTGGGGCTCGACGGCGTCACCTACCGCCCGCTCAGCGGCGCCCCCGACACCGAGCTGCTGGCCGTGATGCGCGCCCGGGACGAGTCGCCGCTGGTGCGAGCGTTCCTCGCCGACGCCCGCGAGCACCGCCCCGGCCGGCGTTGAACCGCGCCTCGATCTCACGATCTCGCCGCCCGGCGCGTTTCATCACACCCGAACCCTCGACTGGGAGACGCTGACGATGACCACCACGGATACCTCCACGATCGTCGACCGGGTGGCCCGGCTGGACTGGGCGCGTCTCGGCCGCGAGCTCGACGAGCGCGGATTCGCGCTCACAGCCACGGTCCTGAGCCCCGATGAGTGCGATCAACTGGCCGACCGGTTTGACGGGGATGGGTTCCGCTCGACGATCGACATGGCCCGTCACCGCTTCGGCGACGGCCGCTACCGGTATTTCGCGCGTCCACTGCCGGCCATGATCGAGGACCTCCGCACGGCGTTCTACGAGCGTCTGGCCCCCGTCGCGAACGGATGGTCGGCACGGCTGTCAGGCGACAATCCCACCTTTCCGGCAACCCACCGGGAGCTGCTGGCGCGCTGCCGGGCGGCCGGCCAGACGCGGCCGACGCCGCTGCTGCTGCGCTATCACGAGGGCGATTGGAACGCGCTTCACCAGGACCTCTACGGGGAGGTGTTCTTCCCCTTCCAGGTGCTGACCGTGCTCTCAGACCCCGAGCAGTACCGCGGTGGCGAGTTCGTGCTGCTCGAGCAGCGGCCCCGAGCCCAGAGCCGCGCCCACGTGTTGCACCCGCCCCAGGGCGCGTTCTTGGTCTTCCCCACCCGCGAGCGCCCCGAGCCGGGGCGCAACGGCTACTACCGCGTGGGCCTGCGCCACGGCGTCAGCACGGTCACCGCCGGCGAGCGAACCGCGCTCGGGGTGATCTTCCACGACGCCAAGTGACGAGCTCAGCCGGCGGCGCGGTGAAGGGCGGGGCGGTCGGCGGGAGGTCGACTCTGGCGCTCCTCGATCTGGGCCAGCTTGGCCAGCAGGTTCTGCGCCATCCGGATCGACGCGGCGTCGATCAGCCGTCCGTCGAGCGAGACCGCGCCCTTGCCCTGCGCCGCGGCCTCCTCCATCGCCACCACGATTCGCCGCGTCTTCTCCACGATCCGCTCGCTTGGCGTGAACACCTGATTGGCGAGCTCGATCTGCGACGGGTGAATCGCCCACTTGCCCTCATAGCCGAGCACGGCGGCGCGGCGAGCCGAGGCGAGGTACCCGGCCGGATCGGTGAAGTCGCCGTAGGGCCCGTCGATCGGGCGCAGGCCGTAGGCGCGGCACACCACCGCGATCCGCGACAGCGCGTAGTGCCACTGATCACCCCAGTGAAACGCGCGCTCGGCCCCGTCGTCGCCATCGGCGGCGTCGGTGAGGATCGCGTAGTCGGGATTGGCGCCACCGATCGAGGTTGAGTGGCTCTGCAGCGAGGCCGCGTAGTCGGCGACGCCGAACACCATCGCCTCCAACCGGTCGGGGCAGCTACGCGCGATCTCCTCGCAGTTGACCATCCCCATGGCGGTCTCGATCAGCACCGAGAGCCCGATCCGCCGGCCCAGCCCCATGGCGTCCTCGATCTGGGTCAGCAGCGTCGCCACCAGATGGATGTCGGCCCCGGAGCCGGGCTTGGGGATCATGATCGAGTCCAGGTGCCGGCCCGCCGCCTCGACGACGTCGATCAGGTCCCGGTAGCAGTAGTGCGTGTCGAGGCCGTTGATGCGCAGGGACACCGAGCACTTCGACCAGTCGAGCTCGCGCAGCGCGTCGATGATGTTGACCCGGGCCTGCTCCTTATCGTCGGGTGCGACCGCATCCTCGAGGTCGAGCATCACGATGTCGGCGCCGAGCTCGGGGGCCTTCTCGAGCATCCGCACGTTGCTGCCGGGCACGGCCAGCTCGCTCCGGTGTAGGCGAGTTCGCGTGGGACTCATCGCACGCAGTAGAGCGCCTGGACGGCTCGATTGCAAATTGATTTATGGATCTTTACAACTGATAGGTCGACATCAATAAGATAGAGGCGCATCTACGGTTCGGCGCGGAATTTCTGTCTTTGCTGCCCCCGTCGTGGGCTAGCCTCGCCCCGATGACCGATACGACCGCCCCCCCGCTCCCACCCGAGCGGCTGCTCTGCGGCCCCGGCCCGAGCAACGTCTCGCCCGCCGCCCTCGCCGCCATGCAGTGGCCGCTGCTGGGCCATCTCGATCCCGACCTGCACGAGATCCTCACTGACCTGGTGAGGTTGCTGCGGGCGGCCTACCGCGCCTCCGCCGGCGTGGTGCTCCCGCTCCAGGCGACCGGCACCTCGGGCATGGAAGCCGGCCTGGCCCATCTGCTCGAGCCCGGCGAGGTCGCGATCATCGGCGTCAACGGCTTCTTCGGACGGCGGATCGTGGAGATCGCGCGCCGGGTGGGGGCCGAGGTCGTGGAGGTGCCGGCCGACTGGGGCCAGCACGTGCCCAACGAGCGACTGCTCGAGGCGCTGGAGGCCCATCCCGAGGCCCGGATGATGGCGGTCGTCCACGCTGAGACGTCCACCGGCGCCGAGCATCCGCTGGCGCAGCTGGGCGCCGAGCTGCGCGGGCGCGACGTGCTGCTGATGGCCGACTGCGTCACTTCGCTGGGCGGGGTCGAGCTCGACTTCGACGCCTGGGGCATCGACTACGCCTACTCCTGCAGCCAGAAGTGCGTCGGCGCTCCGCCCGGGATGTCCCCGGTGGCGGTGTCCGAGCGGGCCCTGGAGCGCATCCAGGCGCGTACCCACCCGGTCCCCTACTCGATGGACCTGCAACTGCTCGCGCGTTACTGGATCGAGCGCCCGGCCCTGTACCACCACACCGCCCCGGTGCTGCACATCTACGCGTTGTACGAGGCCCTGCGCGAGGTCGCCGCCGAGGGTTTGGAGGCTCGTTGGCAGCGCCACTCGCAGGCCGGCACCTTTCTCCAGACCGAGCTGAGCTCCCGCGGATTTGAGCTGCTGGCCGAACCCGGCCATCAGCTGGCGCCGCTGACCGCGGTCAGGGTGCCCGAGGGCGTGGACGGCAAGCGAGTGCAGACCCGGCTCCTGCGAGAGCACGGGATCGAGATCGGTGGCGGGCTCGGACCGGCCGCCCCGCCGATGTGGCGGATCGGCCTGATGGGCTACAACGCCCGCCCAGCGGTGGCCGAACGGGTGCTGGCGGGGCTCGACGCCGTGCTCGCGGACGAGCCCGCGCTCAGCCGCGCCTGAGCTCCGCCGCGCCGGCCTGGGCGCGCGCCGCCCGCAGCGTGTTGCCGAGCAGCATCGCGATCGTCATCGGTCCGACTCCGCCCGGGACCGGGGTGATCAATCCCGCCACCTCCGCCGCCGAGGCGAGTTCCACGTCGCCGACCAGGCCGTGGTCGGTGCGGTTGATGCCGACGTCGATCACGGTCGCGCCGGGCTTGATCCAGTCTCCCTTGACCATCTCGGGACGGCCGACCGCGGCGATCAGCACGTCGGCCCGGCGGCACACCTGACTCAGCTCCCGGGTCCGCGAGTGGCAGCTGGTGACGGTGGCGTTCTCGGCCAGCAACAGCGCGGCCACCGGCTTGCCGACCAGGTCCGAGCGGCCCACCACCACCGCCTCGGCGCCCTCGAGGCCGACCTCGTAGCGGCGCAGCAGCTCGATCACGCCGGCGGGCGTGCACGGCCGCAGGCCCGGCAGCCCCTTGGCCAGCCGCCCGGCCGAGATCGGGGTCAGCCCGTCGACGTCCTTGGCCGGATCGATCAGCGTGGTCAGGTACGACCCGTCGATGTGGGCGGGCGTCGGCAGCTGCAGGAGGACCCCCGACACGCGCGGGTCGGCGTTGAGCTCGCTCAGCAGCGCCTCGACGTCGGCCTGCGACGCGTCCGCCGGGAGGTCGTGGGCGAACCCCTCGATCCCCACCTCGGCGCTGGCACGCTGCTTGCCTCCCACGTACACGGCCGAGGCCGGATCGTCACCGACCAGCACCGTGGCCAGCCCGGGCCGCCGGCCGCCGGCGGCGCGCCACGCCTCGATCTCGGCGCGGACCTCGGCGCGCACTGCCTGGGCGATGGCCTTGCCGTCGATCAGCTTGGCGCTCATCGGACGAATTGGTACACGATCTTCGGGGTGGGGGTCAAGCCGGGGCGCAGCCTCTAACGTGCCGCCTCGTGCTGATCCGAGACGCCCAGCCCAGCGACGGTGCTGCCTGCGCGGCGGTCTATGCCCCCTATGTGATCGACGGGGTCGCCTCGCTGGAGGAGCGGGCCCCCGACGCGGGCGAGATGGCGTCGCGGATCAAGCAGACCTCGGCCGGCTACCCGTGGCTGGTGGCGGAGATCGAGGGGGAGGTGATCGGATACGCCTACGCGTCGCAGCACCACGCCCGGGCGGCCTACCGCTGGACCGCCGACACGACCGTCTACATCGCCGGTGCCCACCGGCGTCGCGGCGGCGGGCGCGCCCTCTACGGAGCGCTGCTGCCGCTGATCGCGCGTCAGGGCTACTACGTCGCCTGCGCCGGCATCACCCTCCCCAACGAGGCCAGCGTCGCGCTGCACCAGTCCTTCGGCTTTGAACCCGTGGGCGTCTATGACGGGGTCGGCTTCAAGCACGGCGCGTGGTGGAGCGTCGGCTGGTGGCAGACCCGGCTGCGCGACCAGACGCGCGGCGAGACCCCCGCGGAGCCCGTTCCGCCGCTCCGGCTGCGGTAGGGGTTGAGACGTTCCGGGCGCGCGGTCAAGAGCCCACTAGCGCGAGCGCTCCTCGAGGATCAGGGCCAGGGTCGGGCACGCGTCGGCGGCCCGGCGGGCCAGACCGAGCAGCTCGGGTGCCACCTCGGCCTCGTCGAGGATCGGATAGCCCCAGTCGTCGAGGCGGATCATCTCGGGCAGCAGCTCGGCGCACAGGCCGTGCGCTTCGCACATGATCGGGTTCACGCGCAGGCGGGCCGTTATGACCAGCTCCTCACGGGCGTACGGGCGCTCACCGGTCGCTGCGCATCGCGTTGGCCTCGATCCCCAGCGGCAGCCCGGCCGGGCGAGCGGTGCAGCGCTGACGCTGGTGTGAGTCAAGTTCGGCGGCGAACACCTTCAGGGCGCTCTCCACGAAGCGGGTCGCGCCGTCGGGGTGATGGCAGGCGCCGCGACCGCGGATCTCGGCGGTCCAGCGCCGCAGGCGGTCGTACTCGCCTGCGTCGGCGGCCCCGTCGGCGAGCGCGCAGACCGAGTCGGCGATCGCGGCCAGGCCGTGGACGCAGGGGCCGCACTGGCCGGCGGACTGGTTGGCCAGGTAGTCGATCACGCGGGCGCTCTCGTGCAGGCCGCACGAGCTCTCGCCAAGCGCGATCAGCACGCCGGAACCGAGCGCGCAGCCGATCGACCGCAGATCCTCACGCGAGAGGCGTAGCCGCAGCGCGCGTGAGGACTCCACCCAGGTGCCGAAGTAGCCGCCGACCAGCAGCGCCTGCAACGGCTCGCTGGCGCCCCCGGCGGCCGCCAGCAGGTCGGTCATCGGAGTCCCGAAGGCGAGCTCGTAGACGCCCGGGCTGGCCACCGCACCGGAGATCGTCACCAGCGCCGAGCCGGGGTCGGCCTCGCTGCCGAGCTCACGGAACCAGCCCGGACCGAAGCGGGCGATCAGCGCCAGCTGACACAGCGTCTCGGGGTTCTGCACCAGCGTCGGGCGGCCGCGCAGGCCGCGCTCGTAGGGCCGCGGGGGAACGAAGGTGGGTTTCGCCACGCCGCGGCCGAGGAACTGCAGCACCGCGGTCTCCTCGCCGGTGACGTAACCCTCCGGGCCGGCGACGATGTCAAACGCGACCGGCTCCTCGCGCACCGCCACCGCCCCCTCGAGCGAGCGCTGCACCACCGGCGTGCCGTCGCCGATCTTGACGATCACCTCGCGCGCGCCGACCGCCCGCGCGGCCAGGGCGGCGCCGTCGAGCATCAGATGCGGCAGCCGCGCCATCAGCAGCCGGTCCTTGGCGCTGGCCGGCTCGGTCTCTGAGCCGTTCACGACCACCGTCGCGCCACCGCGTCGCTCCGCCACCGACCGCAGTTTGGTCGCGGTCGGGAAGTCGGCGCCGCCGCGGCCGCGAAGGCCGCTGCGGGCGACCGCCTCGATCAGCTCGGGTCCCGAGACGCTCGGCAGCGGTCCATGCTCGGCGCGGTGCTCGGCCAGGGTCATGGTGGTCCCGGACGGCCCCAGCCCGGCCAGCAGCCGCGGCAGGCCGGCCGGCCCGCCTGAGACCTCCCGCGCGCCGCGCGTGGACGGCGCCGACCAGCTCATCCTCCACCTCCCGCCGGCGTCGCCGCCAGCAGTCCCGTGACCTTGTTGGTGCTGTTGTCGATGTTGAGCCGTGCGTGCAGGTCGATCGCGGTGCCCGCGCTGCCGATGACGCGGGCGACGAACTCGCTGCCCTGCAGCGAGGTGATCCGACCCTGCATGACCGATGGAAGCCCGTCGGCGATCAGGTCGACCTGGCTGCCGGTCAGCGACAGCCCCCCACCCGGGATCGGCGCTCCCGCCAGGCGGACGCGCAGTCGTCCCCGCCGGCCGCCGCCGAGGCGAAGCGTGATGTCGACGATCGCGCCGCCCGAGGCCGCCGTCTGCTTGACCGATCCGGCCAGCGTCGCGTTGAAGCTGGACGCCGCGCCCGGCGGCGCGGCGGTACGCGACCGGCTGTGGCGGACCAGCGTGGCGGCGGGGACGTAGG
This sequence comes from uncultured Solirubrobacterales bacterium, assembly GCA_963792735.1. Taxonomy (GTDB): domain Bacteria; phylum Actinomycetota; class Thermoleophilia; order Solirubrobacterales; family Solirubrobacteraceae; genus Palsa-465. Next base: position 501,208 of record CAWBXK010000006.1, read on the forward strand.
TCTTGGGCAGCAGATCGGCCGGCGTGCCCGCGCGGCGCGACCAGTGCGGGGCCAGCGGACCGGCGATCGTGAACACGGCGAGGCCGACCGGGGTGGCGACGCTCAGCGCCGTGACCGGCATCCGCAGACCCGGTCGCAGCGTCCCCGCGCGCGCCAGCCGGACGCCGACCGCGGCCACCACGGCACCGACGCTGGCGACGGTCAGCGCCAGCATCCACCAGGCCTTGGTGTCGCTCCCGGTGCCCAGGCCGTGCAGGACGGCGACCGGCCAGCTGGCGTAGGCCAGCCAGTGCACCGCGCGCCAGCGCTGGTATCCGAGCCGGCGCCGGACCAGGCTGGTGATCACCAGGGCGATCATCAGATCAAACGCCAGCGCGCCGAGCCCCAGCCACAACGGGCGGTAGCTGGAACCGAACGGGATCACCGCGGCCGTCAGCGCGATCGGCGCGAAGCTGTCGAGCACGCTGGTCACGATGTGCACCACCAGCACGACCATCACCAGCAGCGAGACATCGCGGTGCACGGTGTCGACGGCGAACCGCGGCCAGCGGCCGCCGGAGACGCGCAGCGCGCCGAGCACGCCGATCACCACGCTGGCGGTGAGCAGCAGCAGCGCCACCGCGCCGGTGCCCCGGGCCAGGTACCAGTAGGCACTGGGACCGATCGAGGCCAGCGAGACGCTCACGCGACCACCTCCGCGGGCCCGGTTACGCCCGCCAGGTCGTCGCCGTCCCGGGGCCAGCCGGCGACGTGGACGACGGTGCCCCCCTCGCTGACCAGCCGGCCGGGCAGGCCGAGCGATTGCAGCCACTTCAGCGCCGGCTCGCCGCGGATGATCGCCGCGGTGCTCGCGACGTTGGCGTCAAGACAGGTGGCCGCAGCGACGCTGACCGTGCGCCAGCGCGAGCCCACGGGACGGCCGCTGGCCGGATCCAGGAGGTGATGGACGGTCTCGTCGCCGAGGCGCCAGCGGCGGACCGTGCTCGAGGTGGCCAGGCCACCGGACTGCACCGTGATCCACTGACCCGGCGCCTCCACGCCGGAGCGATGATCGTCGGTCACCCGGATGCGCCAGCCCTCGGCGGGCGCCGGCCCGGCAGCGGCAAAATCCCCGCCGAGTCCGACGAGCACCCCGCAGCCGGCGGCGAGATGCGCCGCGGCGGCGGCATGATCGGATGCCAGGGCCTTGGCGGTGGCGCCGAGGTCGAGGGCGACGCCGACCCCCACCGCCACGGTGCCGGCCCGCCGGTCGAGCCGGATCGTCCGCCATCCGGGGACCGCACGCAGTGACAGCGTCGCCGGAGCCGGCCGGGGCGACCGCGGCCCACCCGCGCGCCCGCCGCCATCCGCGCCCGGGCGATCCAAACCCAGATCAAAATCTCTGTCGTAACCGAGCGCGATCAGCGCCGCGCCGAGCGACGGGTCGACGTCGCCGTCGGTCAGCTCGGCTGCGCGCACCGCCGCCGCGATCGCCTCCTGCAGCAGCGGCGACGCACGGACGCTGCGGCCACCGGCGCGGTTGAGCGCCGACAGCTCGGAGTCCTCGCGGAAGCGCGAGCACGCCAGGTCGAAGGCCTCCACCGTGCGCTGAACGGCGGCAACCGCCGCGGCCAGGCGCTCCTGGTCGGACGCCACCACCACGGCGGTGCTGCCAAGCGCCGGAAACCGGGCGCTGGAAACGCTCCCGGGCATCTCGACCTCAGGCTAGGAGCCCCCGGAGACCGCGGGGCCCGGGGTGGGCTGCGGAGCCGGAGCAGCGGGCGCGGCCTGCGGCGGCGCGGATTGCGACGGCGCGGGCTGCGAGGGCTGCGGAGATGGCTGCGGGGCCGCCCGGGGCGCGCCTGCGGGCGCCTGCAGGCCGAGCTGGTCCGGCTTGGCCAGCGGCGGCATCCGTGCCTTCGAGGCGGTGAACCGGGGCCGGGTCGCGGTCGCGGCCGGGTGGACCTTCGACTTCGCGCCGAGCGTGCGTCCGGGCGCGATCGCCGAGACCACGCCGGCCAGGCCGGCGGTCAGCGCGCCGGCTCCGAAGATCGTGGCCCGCCGGACACGGGCGACCCGCGTGAGCGCCGCGTCTCGTTTCTGCACCGCCGCCGAAGGGTTCGCGGGCAGCGCTTGATGAGCCTTTCGGGCCATGGGTTTTCAGCTTGACGGCAGTCGATCAGCTTTCAGTAAGAGAAGTATGAGAGTTCTCGGACGCCGACGCGGGGTTTGCAGGCAGTTCGACGATGAACGCCGCACCGTCGACGGAGATCGTGCCCTGGTGGCGAGCGACGATCGCGGCCACGATCGAGAGCCCCAGCCCTGACCCGGGCCGCTCCGCGGCTCCCGCCCCGCGCCAGAAGCGCTCGAACAGGTGCTCGCGCTCGGCGGGATCGGGGCCGGACCCCTGATCGCGGATCGCGAGGCGAGCGCGATCTCCGGCCGCCGTGAGCTCGACGGTCACCGTTTCCCCTGGCGGTCCGTGCACGAGACCGTTCTCGATCAGGTTCCCGATCGCCCGGCGCAGCTCCTCGTCGTCGCCCTGGACGTGTACCGGGTCCAGCCGGCCGGCGTGCACGCGCGCTGGATCGTGCTCGGCCACGACCCCGCCGACCAGGCCTCCGAGCTCGATCAGCTCGTGCGGCGGCGAGCTCGCCCCGACCCGCTCGAGCGCGAGCAGCGCGTCGACCAGCCGCGCGAGGCGGCCCGCGTCGTGGCGCAGATCGTCCAGCACCTCGGTGTCGGCTCCGTGGCGAACGGCGTACTCGACGTTGCCCAGCAGCGCGGTGACCGGAGTGCGCAACTCGTGCGAGGCGTCGGCCAGGAAGCGGCGTTCCCCCGCCTGGGCCTCCTCGAGCGAGGCGAGCATGCGATTCAGCACCCCGGTGAGCTGACCGATCTCATCGAGCGTCACCGGCTCGGGCAGCCGCTGAGACGGATCGGCCGTCAGCTCGATCTCACCGGCGGCCGCCGCCAGCCGGCGCAGTGGCCGGAGCCCTCGCCAGGTCAGCGCGGCGGCGGCGAGCGCCGCCAGCAGCACGACGCCGACCCCGCCCAGCGCCACATCCACGCCCAGCCTCGAGATCGTGTGCGTGATGTCGCTGGTGTCGGAGGCCACCAGTACGGCGCCTCCCGCCGCCGGTCCGCCCGCCTGGGCGATCGGCGCCACGAAGATCCGAAACGGGCGGCCCTCCAGGTCCGTGTCCTCGATCCCGCTGCGACCCTGGCGGCGGGCCACCACCGCGAGGCGATCCTGCGGCAGCAGCCTGGCCCCGAGCGACAGTGAGCGGGCCACGATGCGCCCGCGCGCGTCGACCACCTCCACGGCGATCTGCCGACTCGACGCGGGACCCTCCAGCGCGCCGGGGTAGTTGAGCACCGCCGGCGCCGAGATCGCCAGCTGCGCCACGTCCTGCGCGCGCTGACGCAGGGCGCTGTCCAGCGACCCCCGGAGCTGATGGTCGACGAGCAGCACGGTGAAGATCGCGAACAGCACCACGGCGGCCAGGATCGACGCCGCGGCCGCCGCCGCCAGCCTTGCGCGGAGGGTTCTCAGGAATCGCATGAGAGATTTCTTCGCAGCAGAGCTTCAATAACTATGTTTTCAATACAAATGGGCGCTATATCTCATAAGAGACACGGAGGTTGACTGTGATCCAGAAGGATCCTGACCCTCTGGCTTCAGCGTCCGCACGGGTGCTGCTGGTGGAGGATGACCCACGCGCCGCGATGCTGATCGGCGAGATGCTCCGGGCGGCCTGGAAGCCGGGGCTGGTGATCGCCCACGCGCAGCGATTCGCCGACGCCACCCAGGAGCTGCTGGACCACGGCGCGACCTGCGTCCTGCTCGCGCTGCCGCTGAGCGGCCACGAACCGCTCGGATCGTTCGCGCAGCTGCGCAGCGCGGCCCCGGACATCCCCATCATCGTGATCTCCGACCGGGCGGACGAGGAGTTCGGGCTGGCCGCGGTGAAGGCCGGGGCCCAGGATTTCATGCTCAAGTCCGAGCTCAACCCGGCCCTGCTGGCGCGGTCGGTCCGCTACGCGATCGAGCGCAAGCGCTCCGAGGTCGAGCTCGCCCACCAGGCGCTGCACGACCCGCTCACCGCCCTGCCCAACCGGGCGCTGTTCATCGACCGCCTGACTGTCGCGCTGGACCGCACCCGGCGCACCGGGGCCCCGGTGGCGGTGCTGTTCCTCGACGTCGACAAGTTCAAGCAGATCAACGACTCCATGGGTCATGCCGCCGGCGACCGGCTGTTGATCGCGCTGGCCGACCGCTTCCGCGAGATGCTGCGGCCGATGGACACCGTGGCCCGGTTCGGCGGCGATGAGTTCACGTTGCTGATCGAAGAGCTCGGGAGCGATCGCGAGGCGCGCGTGATCGCCGAGCGGATCAGCGCGACCGCGGGCTTGCCGGTGCCGCTCGGCGAAGGCGAGACCACCGTCGCCGTCAGCATCGGGATCGCGATCGTGACCGATCCGTCGGTCGCGCCTGACCATGTGATCCGTGACGCCGACGCCGCCATGTACCGGGCCAAGGAGCTCGGCGGAGCCCGCTGCGAGCTGTTCGACGCGACCACTCGCAGCCGAACCACGCGTCCCGAGCTGGAAAGCGCCCTGCGCCGGGCGGTGGAGCGCTCGGAGCTGCGGGTCCACTACCAGCCGCGGGTGTCGCTCAACGGCGGGACCGGGTTGGTGGGATTCGAGGCGCTGGTGCGATGGGAGCACCCGGAGCGGGGGCTGATCGCGCCCGGCGAGTTCATCCAGATCGCCGAGGACAGTGGTCTGATCGTGCCGATCGGCGAATTCGTCCTTCGCCAGGCGATGCGCCAGGTCGCGCACTGGCGCCGGTCGCGCCCCGGGGTCACGATCTCGGTGAACCTGTCCAAGCGCCAACTCGAGGATCCGGGGTTGGTCCGCACCGTCGCCGCAACGATCCAGGCCAGCGGCGCCGAGCCCAGCGTCCTGAGCCTGGAGCTGACCGAGGACACGGTGGAGCACCATCCCGCGCTCACGGCGCGGATGCTCGACGAGCTGCGCCGGCTCGGAGTCAGGCTGGCGATCGACGATTTCGGCACCGGCCACTCCTCGCTGGCGAGCCTGCGCGACCTTCCGGTCGACACGCTCAAGATCCACCAGAGCTTCGTGGCGAGCCTCGGCGACGAGCCGGACGAGAAGGCGCTTGTCGGGGCCGTGGTCGAGCTCGGCCACGCGCTCGGGTGCACCGTGGTGGCGGAAGGGGTCGAGACCCACGGGCAGCTCGCTACCCTGCGTGACCTCGGCTGTGACGGCGCTCAGGGCTATCTGTTCAGCCGGCCGGTGCCCGAGGATGGGGTGCACGCCCTGCTCGGCTCGCGCCGGTCCTGAGCGGAGCGTCGGACCTCACGCCCGCAGTACGAAGCCCGAACCGCGGAGCGTGCGGATCAGGGGCGGATCCCCGAGCTTGCGCCGTAGCCGGGTGATGTAGCGGTCGACGACGTTGGCCTCGGCGGCGCCGCTCCAGATCTGGTCGATCGCGCGCTCCCGCGTGACGGTGTGGCCCGGATCGCGCAGCAGCAGCTCGAGCAGGGCGGTCTCCCGCCCGGTGAGCGCGATCGTGCGCCCCGACCGGGTCGCCACCCGACCCGGGATGTCCAGAGACAGGTCGGCGTAGGAGAGCACCGCGTCCGATTGGCGCCCGCGCCGCGTCAGCGCTCTGAGGCGGGCGACAAGTTCCTGGATCGCGAACGGCTTGACCAGATAATCGTCGGCACCCGCCTCGAGGCCGGCCACCCGGTCGGCCACGGCATCCCGGGCGGTCAACATCAGGATCGGCGTTCCAAGCCCCTTGCTGCGCAGCCGCCGGCACACCGACAGCCCGTCGATCGCCGGCATCGCCACGTCGAGCACGATCACATCCGGCGCCGCGCTCTCGGCGACCACCAGGGCTGCCCCACCGTCCACCGCGACCGTGACCTCGAAGCCCTCGGCGGCGAGCGTCCGAGCGAGCATCCGCCGCAGCGGCGGATCGTCGTCCACCACCAGCACGCGCTCGCGGACGTCGCCCGCGAGCGCTGGTTCACCACGGGTCGACGACGCGGCAGACGCGGGGTTCAGTACGTCATCCGCCGGCGACATCACGTCGCATGAAGACCAGGAACGAGGCGACGATCGCCGGCACCGCGTACAGCGCGCACACCCACACCGCCTGCACGATCGGCGACCAGTCGATCGGTGTGCGCAGCAGCCCCTGCCAGGCGTTGAACTGCGTGCTGAGCAGGTATGGCTGCAGGCCGGACAGGCCGGGCAGGATCCCGATCAGCTGGATCAGCAGCGACACCATCAGGGTGCCGACCACGGCGGCGGCGCTGTTGCGGGTGACCGTCGACAGCAGCAGCCCGATGCAGACGATGGCCGCGATCGGGATCAGGTAGATCAGCAGGCTGACGTACACCAGCTCGAGCGCCTTGGGCGCCGAGACGATCGTCCCGGACAGGCTCTGCAACGAGTTGAAGCCCGACTGCAGGCTCCCCGCGATCACCGCCACCGTCCCGCACAGCAGGATCGCGACGACCGCGTAGGTGCTGGCCGCCAGCATCTTGCCGCCGAAGATCTGCCAGCGCTCCAGTGACCGGGTGAAGATCGTCTTCAGGGTGCCGTTGTGGTCCTCGGAGGCGAAGATGTCGCCGGCCACCAGCGCGGTGATGAGCGGGAACATCCACACCGCGCCGAACAGCAGGATCACCAGGGGCACGGCGAGCCCACTGCGGTCCAGGTAGCCGGAGAACGCGAAGTCGCCGCCGCGGTCGTGATGGCGGAAGTGCACCGCCAGCACGAACAGGATCGGGACGATGATCGCGGCGCCGAGGCCGAGGTAGGTTCGCTTCTGGTGGCGGAGCTTGAACAGCTCCCAGCGGTAGACGGTGCCGACGCCGGGCATCAGCGCGCCTGGGCCTCGGCGGCGGGCGGGGAGGCGACCGGCTCGGAGCCGCCGCCGTCGCCCTCGGTGAACGAGAAGAAGAGGTCCTCCAGCGTCACCGTCTGGGGCGCCAGCGCCCTGATCAGCGCACCGGCCTCGACGAGCGCCTGCGAGAGCTCGGCGACCGCCGCCTCGTCGGCGGTGAAGCTGATCCACCCGTGCTGGTCGAGCCGTGGGTCGGCGATGCCCGGCTGGGCCCGGCAGACCGCCAGCGCGCGATCGTCGTTGGTGGTCTCGAGGCGATACGCGGCACCGGCCGCGCCGCGCTTGAGAGCCGCGATCTCACCCTCGTAGACGATCTTGCCGGTGCGGACGATCGCCACCCGGTTGCAGACGTCCTCGACCTCGGTCAGCAGGTGGCTGGAGAGCAGCACGGTCATGCCCTGGTCGGCGAGGCGGCGGATCAGCAGCCGCATGTCGCGCATGCCGGCCGGGTCCAGGCCGGTGGCGGGCTCGTCAAGCAGCAGCAGCCTCGGCCGGCGCAGCAGCGCCGCGGCGATTCCGAGCCGCTGTCGCATGCCGTGGGAGTAGCCGCCGACCCGGTCCCCGGCGCGGCTGGTCAGTTCGACCGTTCCCAGCGCCTCCTCGATTCGATCGCGAGCGCCGCCACCGTCGTAGGCGGCGAGCAGCTCGAGGTTGCGCTGGGCGTTCAGGTAGGGATAGAACGTCGGCGCCTCGACGAACCCGGCCACCCCGTCGAGCGCGTGAACGCTCTCCATCGGATCGCGGCCGAACAGCCGCACGCTGCCCTCGGTGGGGCGGATCAATCCCAGCATCATCCGCAGCGACGTGGTCTTACCGGCACCGTTGGGCCCCAGGTAGCCGTACACGTCGCCGGTGTTGACGGTCAGGTCGACGCCGCCGACCGCCGTGAGCTCGCCGTAGCGCTTGACGAGCCCGCGGACTTCGACCGGCGGCGGACCAGATTCCTGCGAGCCCTGGGCCGGGCTGGCGCTCACAGCCCGTCTGCGGCTTGTTCGGCGGCGTACGCCGGTACCGATCCAAGGACCGTATAGGCGACCCCGCCGCGGCTGAAGCGCAGCACCGTTCCCAGCGCGGTATTGAGCTCCTGGGCGTTGGCCCCCTTGATCTTGACCGTCGGCAGGCTGAGCGGGCTCTGGCCGCCTGCGCCCTGGGACGAGCCGCTCTGGGACGAGCCGCTCTGGGCCGAGCCGCTCTGGGCCGAGCCGCTCTTGCCGGCGGCCGTGCCGGTGTTGGCATCGGCCGTCTGCTCGATCACGGCGATCCCGCCGAGATTCTCGCCATAGGTCACCAGCGCGGCCGGCTTGCCGCCCCAGTCCAGCCGCTTGACCGACTGGCGGGGCAGGCCCACCAGGGTGCTCGGCGCGACCAGTGTGAACGGCAGCGATCCCGCGACGGCGGCCACGCCGCTGAGCTCGCGGTGATGGCGGGCCTTGGCGGTCAAGGCGCCCGGGGCCCGCGACTCAGACCCGGTGGGGGTGGAGATCTTGACGATCTTGGAGCCGGCGGGCGGCGAGATCGTGAAGTTGGACGCCGGCACCGCGCCATAGGAGATGTTGGTGGCCTTGAGCTCGAGCACGGGAGTCGGGTTGCCTCGCGCGTAGACCGCGACGCGGAGCGGCACGCCGCGGACGGCATCCCACGCGACCTGAGCGGAGCCCAGCAGCCCGGCGGCGTGCTTGGGCGAGATCGTGACCGTGTACGCCGCCTGGCCGGCGACGTTGCCCGGGGCCGCGCTCGAAACGTCGGCGTGGGCCATCAGCTGGTTGAGGTCAGACTGGATCTGGGCCACGGTCGGCAGGGAGTGAGAGGCGGAGCCCGTGTTCGCCGCGCCGTGCTGTGCCGGCAGGGTCCCTTCGTAGACCGTGTGCGACGACGGATCGGAGACCCAGAACGCGTTGCCGTTGACGACGATCTGGGCGTCGCCGTTGTCGGACTGGAGCTCCAGCCGCATCCGTCGGTTGCCCGCCACCCACAGTCGCCCGGTGGCGCCCTGGAGGATCGGGTCCTTGGGGCCACCCGTGAAGGCGGTCGATCCGATCAGGTTGTTGGTGAAGCTGATGTCGGCGGTGATGCCGGTCAGAGTCGGCGCTGCGACCGCGTCGTGGAGAGCGACGGACAGCGGCTTGGCCGCCGGTACGGGACCCGGTCCGGCAGCGGCGACGGCGATGGCCGTGCCGGCACCGGCGGCCAGGATCAGACCGGCGATCATGGCGAGGAGACGGGTGGTTGATGCGGTGCGCAGGAATTTCATGAGGGACTCCGCCTTTCTGGTGAGAAGTCCAAGATCGCAGACAAGCTTGAAATTACTCTGACAGATAACGTCGAGCCCGCGTATGTGCCGCCTATTTGGAATGAGTGGGGGTCGGGAGCCGGTCCAGGCCACCTTCTGGCTGCTGGAGGCGCCTGACTCGCTCGCGCAGCAGAGCCGCCGCGAGCCCGACGGCACCGGTCTGGGGGCGTTCACCGCCGAGGGCGAGCCAATCGTCTACAAACGGCCGCTCGCCGCCTATCAGGATCAGGAGTTCGCGCGGGCGGCGCAGTCGATCAGCTCGCGGATGTTCGTGGCTCACGTCCGCTACGCCTCCGACGGTGGACTGACCTTGGAGAACACCCACCCGTTCGAGCAGCAGGGCCGGCTGTTCGCCCACAACGGCGTGATCGGCGATCTGCCCCGCCTCGAGGCCGAGCTGGGCGACTCGATGGCGCTCGTCGCCGGCGAGACCGACTCAGAGCGATTCTTCGCGCTGATCACGCGGGAAATCGATCGCGCCAACGGCGACGTCGGCCGCGGGATCGAAACCGCCGCCCGCTGGGTCGCCGAGAACCTGACGGTGCTGGCGCTCAACTGCGTGCTGATCACCTCCGACGGTCTGTGGGCGCTGCGGTATCCGGCGACGCATGAGCTGCACGTGCTCGAGCGGGCCCCCGGTGGCCCGAGCGGCGCTCGCCATCTGGACCAGGCCAGCGCCCGGGGCAGCATCAGGGTCAGGTCCGGCGAGCTGGCCGAGCGTCCGGCGGTGGTGATCGCCACCGAGCGGATGGACGAGGACGCCGGCTGGCGAGAGCTCGAGCCGGGCGAGCTCGTGCACGTGGACGCGGACCTGAAGGTCAACGCTCGCCGCGCCCTCCCCCGCCCCCCGGCGCGGCCGTTGTCGCTGGCCGACCTCGACCCCCGTGCCGCCGCTTCGCAGGGCGCCCCGACGCAGCGATGAGCACCAGCCTGATCTACCGCAGCGCGGCGGGCTACGAGCTGCTGATGCGCATGCTCTACGGCCGCCACTACGCGGATCGGCTCGTCGCCGTGGCCCAGCGGGTCAGGCCCGGAGCCTCGGTGCTGGAGCTCTGTCCCGGACCGGGCGCGCTGTACGAGCATCACCTCAGCAACCGGGCGGGCGCCTACACCGGCGTCGACATCAACGGCGGCTTCGTGGGCCGGCTGCAGCGGCTCGGCGCCGGGGGACTGGTGCTCGATCTCGCCGACGATTCAGTCTCGCTGCCGCCCGCCGACGTGGTCATCATGCAGGCCAGCCTGTATCACTTCCTGCCCGGCGCGGACGCGATCGTGGACCGGATGGTCGCGGCCGCGCGCGAGCGCGTGATCATCGCCGAGCCGATCCGCAACCTGGCCACCAGCGGCGTCGCGTTGATCGGGCTGATCGGGCGGCGGGCCGCCAACCCCGGCGCGGCGAGCGACAGCCACAGCGAGCGCTTCACCGAGCCGACGCTCGATCGGCTGATGGCCCGCTACGGACGCCTGACCCTGGAGGCGTTCAAGATCCCCGGGGGTCGTGAGAAGGTGTACGTGCTCGATCCGGGTCGGGGCTGAGCGCCGGCTCCAGGCCGGGGTCGGGGCTGAGCGCCGGCTCCAGGCGTGCATCGGGTCCCTCGGCCCGGGCGTCGATCAAGAACAGCGGCCGGTCCTTGACCTGCTCGAAGATCCGTCCGACGTACAGCCCGACGACACCGACGCTGACGATGATGAACCCGGCCAGCACCAGCAGCAGGACGGCAAGGCTGGTGTAGCCCGGCACCGTCTTGTCGGGCTCGATCAGGTAGTCGACGACTTCGAAGCTGGCCAGCACGAGGCCGATCAGCGCGACGACGAAGCCGACCAGCACGACGACCCGGAGGAGCACGGTGCTGCGAAAGAACATGCCGTCGAGCGCGACCTTGACCAGCCGCCGGAGCGTGTAGCCGCTGCTGCCCTCGTGGCGCTCGGCGTGATCGATCTCGATCGTGGTGGCGTCGAAGCCGAGCCAGTCCAGAGCGATCATGTACTCGCGATCCTGGTCACGCAGCCGCAGGAAGGCGTCGATCACGGGGCGGGAGATCAGGCTCAGCGTGCTGTAGTCCGAGCTCGTTTCGGTCTCGAGCGTGAGGCGACGGTAGACGCGGCTGGCCCAGCGCTTGAGCGGCGGGTGGCGGCGACCGCGGCGCAGTGTCCGCACCACGTCGTAGCCCTCGCCCGCAGCGGCCCAGAGCCGCGGGATGTCCTCCGGTGCCTCCTGCAGGTCGCAGTCCATCACCACCGCCCAGCGCCCGGCCGCCTGCGACAGCCCCGCGGTGATCGCTGCGTGCTGACCGAAATTGCGGCTCAGTCGAAAGGCGCGGACGTGCGCGTCGGCCCGAGCCAGTTCCGACAGCACGCTCCAGCCGCCGTCCTGGCTGCGATCGTCGACGAACACCAGCTCGTAGCTGTCGGTCACCGCCGCGATGCTCTGCGTGAGCCGCTCGTGCAGCGCGATCAGGCAACCAGCGCACGCATAGACGGGGATGACGACGCTCAGCTGCACTGCGCGCGAGGGCGCACCGTTCTCGAGAGGACCGGCCATCCGCACGACATTGTGCGTCAGTGGCGTGGAGAACGCGAGCGCGTTGTGTTTCGTTTAGGTGTGTCCGCCCATAGCGGGGCGGCGCCCGAGATGGACGGGGTGGCCCCGGGCGCCGGTGTCAGCTGCAGCTGGCGGTAGTTGAACCCGTACCCGCCGGCGCAGTCCAGGTGGGGGCTGCAACCGTCGAAGTTGGCCGCCCATTTCATCCACAGCACCAAGCCGTCCTTGCTGATCCAGCTGGGTGGGAAGCCCGCGTCATACCCGTTGGAGGGGCCGAAGTCGACCTCGCGGGTGACGAAGGAGAACGGCCCCCAGGGGTGGGGCGCCGTGAGCACGTCCAGCTCGGCGCCCGAGCGCCAGATCTGCGGCGGCACGGGCGCGTAGGAGTGCGTGAAGGTCAGCAGATATTGATGCAGGGCCGCGTCGTAGGTCATCTGCGGGTAGGTGATGTGCGAGGCCCAGTTGGCGACCGGCACCGCGGCGGACTGCGAGTTTGAGAACACCGGCCAGCGCTGCCCCTGCCGGCGGCGCCAGCCCGACACCCACTGCCACTTCGCGGGGTCGGTCATGTCGGCGACGTCGGGGCGGCTGCGGCCCATGATCAGATTGGAGGCGTTGAACTCGCGTTCGGTCGCGATCGCGTACACCCAGCCGTCCGGATAGCTGCCGCCCTGACCCCGGATGACCCAGCTCAGGTTGCCCAGCGGCGCCGGAAAGGGGCGGTTGGGAAAGTTCCAGTGCTGGCCGAGGTCGGTCGAATAGGCGATTCCCGCCAGGCCCGCGAACGGGGCATTCGTCCCGTAGTTCCAGTCGAGCTCCTGGGTGGCGAACAGAACCTTGTTGGCCTCCACCAGCCCGCTCGAGTAGTACGGCCCCAGGGGCCCGCTCCACAGCGCTCGGTTGGCCTTGATCTGGGCGAAGGTGTACGGCGGGGGCGAAGTGGCACTGCCAACATGGGTGAAGCGGATCCGGGGCGGCGTGCCGGTGATCCGCGCCAGCGACTGCTTCCACAGGGTCCCGCTCGGCGTGCCGGTACCGCCGTCGTCCATGATCGTGTACTGGCTGCCGTCGTCGCCCCAGATCGTGGGGAGGATGTCGCCCCACTGGTTGGACGGTGGTCGATAGGGGCGGCTGGTCCACGCGGCGCCGGTGAACAGCTTGCTGCTCGGAAACGGCGTGTTGTCGCTGCTCATCAGGCGGGCGTTAGCGACCGCCGGCGCGAGCCCGGCGCCCAGCCCCACCAGCACCGCCAGCATCCAGGTGCCGCGTCTAGACATATGGGCCCATAACTCCACCGGCCAGCAAAAGTATCGGCGCGGGCGGCGGGTCGCGCCGCGTGTCGCCCCGGGCCGCCTCAGTGCACGCGACGTTGCACGAACACCAGCAGCGCCCGGGGCGTGCGCCGGAAGTACCGGCCGGCGATGCGCGTCAGCTGATTGGGGCTGACGCGGTGCGGACGGGTCAGGACGAAGCGGGCCACGACCCAGTTGGCCACCTTGAAGCGCGCCACGAGGGTGGCTCCCGGCACGGAGATGCTCCGGGGGACGGGTGCGCCGCTGGGCACTCCGCCGAGGTCATCGGTCGCGATCTCACGGCGCTCCTGGGCAGCGGTCACCACCAGGTGCAGCTTCTTGGTCGCGCCGATCACGTCGATTTCCCGGATGAACACGGGCTGACCCGGCGCCTGGGTCCAGCTGACGCCCGGGAGGTAGATCTTGAGCGGGTCGGCGGTCGTGCCGTCGGCGGCCAGAACCGCCCGCGGCAGCTCTCCGGTGCCGATCGAGCGCGCCACGTCGCGCCAATTCGGACGCTGCAGGTACGGATGCGTCTGGACGTCGATCGCGGTGACGCAGAACACGGCCAGCAGCGCCACCGCCAGCGCGGCGCCGGCCGCGCGTGCCCGCGGGGCCGAGCAGGCGGCGGCCAGCAGCGTGGCCACCGGCACGGCGGCCGGGATCTCGTTGCGCGGGAGGAAGTAGTCCTGGCCCACGAATCCGATCGCCAGCGGCAGCAGAAAGGCGCAGCCCGCCACCGCCCCGGCCATCTTGGCGGCCTGCCGGGCGCGCCGATCGCCGCCGGGCCCCAGCAGCAGCATCAGGATCACCGCGAGCAGGGCGCCGACGATCAGGCCCTCGGGCGTCGTGGTCCTCCGGTAGAGGTTGCTGGCGCCCCACTCGATCACGGTCTGAGCGATGCGGGTGACGCGTGAGATCGACCCGATCCAGCCGACGCCGCGTGACGCCGCGGCGTCCGCGACGGCGAACGGGAGCATCGCGACCTGCGCCGCCGCCACGGCCGCCACCGCGATCACCGTCGCCCGCCGGCGCGCTATCCACAGCAGCCACACCGCCTCCGGCGCAACCGCGAACCCGGCGAAGAAGTGGGTCATCACCGCAGCGGCCGAGAAGCCCGCCCACCAGGCCAGGTTGCGCGCCGACGGCTCGCGCCGGGCGCGGATGAACCACAGGAACGACACACCCGAGAGCAGCGCCACCAGCATGTACGCGCGCGCCTCCTGGGAGTACCAGATGATGAACGGGTTGACCGCCATGAAGGCGGCCGCCAGCAGGCCGGCACGGCGATCGACCAGCTCCCGGGCACACAGGTAGGCGACCGGCACGATCGCCACGCCGGCGAGGGCCGAGATCGACCTCAGGGCCACCTCGCCGGTCCCGAACAGCTTCGCCCACACCCAGATCACCACGAAGTACAGGGGAGGCGTCGTCTCGACGCTGGCGACGGTGTGCAGCATGCCCGTAAACGAGGAGCGCGCCTCGAACGCGGTCAGCGCTTCGTCGGCCCAGTAGCTCTGGTTGTCCAGCGTGACGATCCGGATTGCGGCCGCGAGCGCCACCAGACCCACCAGGATCCAGGTGCCACCGCTGACCGCCGCGGCTCGATCGAGGACCGGCGGCCGCCGCGCCGGCAGGTTGCGCACGGGGGATTGCGAGGTGCTCACGGGGCCAACAGCTCCCGCATCGCCGCCACCACGTCGTCCTGATCGGTGTCGGAGACCTTCGGGCTGAGCGGCAGGCTCAGCGTCGAGTCCGAGATCGCGCTGGCCACCGGGAAGTCAGCCCGGGTCAGGTGGTAGGAGTCCCGGTAGTAGGGGTGCAGGTGGACGCCGCGGTAATGCACGCCGGTGCCGATCTTGCGCTCGTTGAGCGCCCCGAGCAGCTCATCGCGGTGCAGCGGCGCATCGGGCTGCACGCGCACCTGGTAGAGATGGCGAGCGTGGCGGGTGTTGGGCTCAGGCGGCGCTGGGAGCTCGACCGGCAGCCCCGCCAGCAAGGCGTCATAGCGATCCCATAGCTCCGCGCGGCGGTCGATCCACCGATCGAGCTGCGGCAGCTGGCGCAGGCCGACAGCCGCCTGCACGTCGGTCATGTTGTACTTGAAGCCGGGCCGGACGACCTCGTAGTGGCGAAAGCCGGCGTCCGAGAACCGCTGCCACGCGCCGACGCTGAGGCCATGCAGGGCCAGCCGCTCGACCTCCTCGGCGAGCGGCAGCGACTCGGTCATCAGCGCGCCACCCTCGATCGTGGTGATGTTCTTGGTCACGTAGAACGAGAACGCGGTGAGGTTCCCGAACGAGCCGATCCGCCGTCCACCCCACTCGGCGCCGATCGCGTGGGCCGCATCCTCGATCACGTGCAACCCGTGGCGGTCACGCAGTTCGGTCAGCCGGGCCATGTTCACCGGCCGGCCGGCCAGGTGCACCGGCATGATCGCCTTGGTGTTGGGGGTGATGGCGGCTTCGGCGGCGTCGAGGTCGACGTTGCCGGTGACCGGATCGCTGTCGACCAGGACCGGCTTGGCGCCGGCGTGCTCCACCGCGTTGGCCGAGGCGACGAACGTCATCGCCGGGACCAGCACCTCGTCGCCCGCCCCGATCCCCAGCACGTGCATCGACAGGATCAGCGCCGCCGTGCAGGACGAGACGCAGCGGGTGTAGGACGCGCCGACGTACTCCGACAGCATCGCCTCGAAGCGGTTGACCTTGGGCCCGGTCCCCACCCAGCCCGAATGCAGCGAATCGACGACCTCGGCGATCTCCTGATCGCCGATCATCGGACTCCCAAAGATCAGAAAGCTGTCTCTCATGTTGTGCGCTTCGCGGCCCTGTTCGCGGGCCGCAGGCGATCGCCTGCGCGGCCGCCCGTGCGCAGGGGCCCACTCCGTCAGCGTCCGGAGCGTAGTAATGCGGCCGTAAACGCCCTACGGAGATCGGGTTAGGACCGCGTGTGCCACGATCTCGGTGACCCGATGACCGGCCCCGCCCCGATGCCCGCTCCCCACTGTCCGCTCCCTCCGGGGCCGCCCCTGCCGCGGGCGCTTCAGACCGCCGGTTTCATGCTCGGCGGCGCGCGGTTCCTGGAGGCGTGTCGGCGGCGCTACGGAAACGCGGTCACGTTCGGGACGCTGTTCGACGAATCGTTCGTGATGGTGTTCGATCCCGATCTGGTCAAGGAGGTGTTCCGCGGCTCGGCCGCGCAGCTGCACGCCGGCGAGGCCAACGCGCTGCTCGGGCCGATCCTCGGCGAGCGCTCGGTGCTGCTGCTCGACGGCGACGAGCACCTGCGCCACCGGCGGCTGCTGCTGCCCGCGTTCCACGGCGAGCGGATGCTCGCCCACACCGAGACGATGCGCTCGTGCACCGATCAGGAGATCGACTCGTGGCCGGTGGGGCGTCCGTTTGCGCTGCTGGGCAGCCTGCAAGCCCTCACGCTGCGGGTGATCCTGCGCGCGGTGTTCGGGTATCAGCCCGGGGCCGCCGAGGACGAGCTCCGCGATCGGCTGCGGGCGATGGTCGAGCCCCTGTCGAGGCCGCGCGGCCTGCTGATGGTCTCGGCGCTGCTGCGCGGTCGCGGGGACCGCCGGGCGGCGCGCGAGTTCGAAGCGCGCAAGCACGCGGTCGACGAGATCCTCTACGCGGAGATCGCCCGCCGCCGGGGGGAGGCCGATCTCGCCGAGCGCGAGGACGTGTTCTCCGCCCTGCTGCTGGCTCGCGACGAGCAGGGAGGTCAGCTCTCTAACCGCGAGATCCGCGACGAATTGCTGACGCTCCTACTGGCGGGCCACGAGACGACCGCGACCGGCTTGGCCTGGACGTTCGACCTGCTCCTGCACACCCCGCGGGTACTGCGGGAGGCGCAGGGCCGAGACGATCGCTACCTCGACGCGGTGGTCAAGGAGGCGCTGCGGATCCGGCCCGTGATCCCGGGCGTGGGCCGGGTGGTGCGCGAGCAGCCCTTTGCCCTCAACGGCTACGAGGTGCCCCCGGGGATCGAGATCAATCCTTCGATCCGGACGATCCATCGCCGCGCTGACCTGTACCCAAGCCCGGCGGTGTTCAGGCCCGAGCGCTTCCTGGGCCCGAATGCGCCTGACACCTACACGTGGGTCCCGTTCGGGGGCGGCACGCGCCGCTGCCTGGGGGCGAGCTTCGCGCTGACCGAGATGCGAATCGTGCTCTCCCGGGTGCTCGAGCGCGCCCGGCTGACTCCGGTTGCGACGCGCATGGCCAAGGCGCAGTTCCGCGCGATCACCCTGGCGCCGAAGGGCGGCGTGCAGGTGATCCAGGAGCACGCGCCGTCGCCGGGCGCCCCGGCGGTCTGACCCGGCCGTTCGTTGCCGGCGGATCAGCGACTGCCGGTCGCGTAGCGAAGGATCGAGAGGTCGGTGAGCCACTCGACGGGTGCGACATCGTCGGTGTATACCCGACCACCCGGCAGCGCGGGTCCGAGCCGGCCAGAGACGGCGGCGAGCAGCCCCTGCAATGGCTCGGGGACCGACCGGTGGGTGGCGATCATCCGCGCCGTCGAGAGCGGCCGCCGGCTGGCCAGCAGCAGCGTGTTGGTGTCGCTGAACCGGTCACGGAGGACCGACGGGAACACCGAGCGCAGCGTCGCGCTGACGACCCGCTCCAGCGCATCGGAGTTCGGCAGCTGGCCGACGTTGACGATCAACACCCCGTCGCGGCTCAGGTGGGACTTGACCGACGAGAAGAACTCGTGGGTGACCAGATAGAACGGGATGTAGGGCTGACGGTAGGCGTCGAGGAAGATCGAGTCGTAGCGGGCGCTCGACGCCTGCAGCCACGGACGGGCATCGGCGGTGTAGAGGTGCAGGTTGGGGCCGCCCAGATGGAAGTAGCGCCGGCCGATCGCCGACAGCTCGCCGTCAAGCTCGACCGCGTCCACGCGCGTGTTCGGGAAGTAGTGCCCGTAGGCGCGCGCGACCGTGCCGGCGGCGTCGCCCAGGATCGCCACCCGGTGTGGCGGCGACGCCGCACCACCGGCGAAGGGCGCGACCAGGAAGTCGTCCCAGTAGCCGCCGGTCAGATAGCTGCCCGGCCGGTACAGCGAATGGATCGCCACCCCCTCATTGAGCTGCAGCCAGCGAACCCCGTCGCGGAACTGGATCACCCGCGCGTACTGATACGGCGTCTCGGTCTCGAAGATCACCCGGCCTCCCCTGACGTCCGCTCCGATCGCCGCCGGCGGGATCAACAGCGACGCCGCCACCGCGAGCGGCACGAGCAGCCAGCGCCACGAGCGCAGGCCCGCCGCCGCCACGAGGGCCAGCGCCAACGCGAACACGATGAACGTCCGGTGGGTGCCGATCAGCGGGATCAGCAGCAGGGCGGCGAGGAACGTCCCCACCAGCGAGCCGGCAGTCGAGATCGCGTACAGGCCGCCGGTCACCTTTCCGGTCTCGGTCAGCGCCACCACGGTCAGGCGGTTGGCGTACGGCGCCACGGCTCCCAGCAGCATCACGGGTACCGCCACCAGGACCAGCACCGCGGCCAGCGACC
The DNA here is from genome assembly GCA_963792735.1 of uncultured Solirubrobacterales bacterium. Lineage (GTDB taxonomy): Bacteria > Actinomycetota > Thermoleophilia > Solirubrobacterales > Solirubrobacteraceae > Palsa-465. The sequence goes on from CAWBXK010000006.1 coordinate 519,782, forward strand.
CCAGGAAGCCGCCCACCGACAGGGACCCGAGCGCCGCCACCGACAACTTCAGAAACGGATCGGCCACGAACGGCACGGCGGCGAGCAGCACCGAGGCCAGCAGGACGATCGCGCACAGTCCCTGGAGATCCGCCCGCCGGTCGGCCAACCGGCCTCCGATCGCGTAACCAGCCGACAGCGCGACGAGTACCGTGGCGATGGTGTTGGCCCAGATGATCGTCGAGGCGCCGAAGTACGGAGCGAGCAGACGAGCGGCGGCGATCTCGGCGCCGAGGCTCGCCGATCCGACCACGAACACGATCACCCGCACCCGGGCCGGGCGCGGCGGCATCGGCGCGGCGTGGCTCGGCTCGACGGCGGAGGCGGCCCTCGTCGCTGGTTGCGCGGCGCGGATCGCCCGGCTCATTGGGCAAGGTTAGTAACTTGCGCTCCTGATGCTGCTCTACAACTCGCCCGTCTCGGGCAACTGTTACAAGGTCAGGCTGCTGTTCGCTCACCTCGGGATCGAGTACGAGCGCCACGAGCTGGATGTGTTCGATCGCTCCGACCGGCCGGCGGTCCTCGGCGGGCGCAACCCCGCGCTGCGCGTCCCCACGGTGCAGTTTGACGACGGCCGCACGCTGGCTGAGTCCGGCGCGATCCTGTTCGCCTTCGCCGACGGCAGCGAGTATGTGCCAGAGGATTGGTTCGAGCGGGCCCAGGTCCTGCAGTGGATGTTCTTCGAGCAATACGACGTCGAGCCCAACATCGCCGTCCTGCGCTTCTGGGCGATGGCCGGGATCCACGCGCCCGAGGCGCAGCTGGAGGGCAAGCACAAGGCCGGGCACGCCGCCCTGAGTGCCCTGGAGCAACATCTCGCCGTGCGCGAGTACCTCGTCGCCGAGCGCTACACGATCGCCGACATCGCGCTGTTCGGGTACACGCACGTGGCCCCCGAGGGCGGCTTCGAGCTCGAGCCCTACCCCGCCGTGCGGGAGTGGCTCGCGCGCGTAGCCGCCCAGTCCGGCCACATCGCGATCACCGACTGAGGCTTCGCGCCGGGGTTGCGCCGCAACGCTCAGGGGCTCGTGCTGGCGAACCCCGCGTTGGCCACGACCGCGTCGTGCCCGTACATCGCCAGCCCGGTCGCCACCTTCTCGTAGTTGGCCGCGAAGCGCAGATCGGCGATCTCGCGCTCGCCGTAGCCGGCGGCTCGCCGGGCTGACGCCTGGTCGGCCTCGGTCTGGCCCCAGCGCTCGCGCGCCTCATCCTCGTACTCCGACGGATCGAAGTCCTCGAACATGCTCGTCACCTCCATCTCGATTCCCTGTTCATGCGCTGCGAGAGCGGCGTCAAGCGCCCTCGCTGTGGCGGCGAGGCGCCCCAGCTCAAGCGTGACCAGCTCCCGTTGAGTCCGTAATGCGCTCAGCCGGTCGTGCTCGGGATCGTCGAGCCGCGGCTGAATCTCGCTTAGCGGGAAGCCCAACTGCCGCCATACCAGGATCGCCTGGAGCCGAGCGAGATCCTCGTAGGCGTACAGCCGGTAGCCCGCCTCCGAGCGCCCGCTGCGCCGCAGCAGGCCGATCTCGTCGTAGTGATGCAGCGTGCGCACCGTGACTCCCGCCAGCTGGAAAGGCTCGCCGATTCCCCCCGAGTGGCTCAAGCACACCGGGAGAATTGCCCCCAGGGCAATTCTCTCAAGGGAATCGCCCGCCAGGACGATTCCCCATCGCCCGCCAGGGCGATTCCCCATCGCCCGCTAGGGCGATTCCCCGTAAGCTCACCGCCGATGCGCGACGCCGTCATCTGTGAGCCGCTCCGTACGCCGGTCGGGCGCTTCGGCGGCATGTTCCGCGACGTCTCCGTGACCGAGCTGGCGACGACCGTGATCAAGGCCGTGCTGGACCGATCTGGGCTGCCGCCCGAGCAGGTCGACGACGTGCTGCTGGGGCAGGCGTACGCCAATGGCGAGGCGCCCGCGCTCGGGCGCGTAGCGGCGCTCGACGCCGGGCTGCCGGTCGACGTGCCCGGACTGCAGGTCGACCGCCGCTGCGGCTCGGGCCTGCAGGCGGTGATCGATGCGGCGATGATGGTCCAGACCGGCGCCGCGGACCTGGTGCTGGCCGGCGGCGCCGAGAGCATGAGCCAGACCGAGCTCTACTCCACGCACCTGCGGTGGGGAGCCCGCTCCGGCGGGGCGATGTTGGAGGATCGCCTGGTCCGGGGCCGCGTCACCGCCGGTGGCGCCCACTACCCGGTGCCGGGAGGCATGATCGAGACCGCCGAGAACCTGCGTCGCGAGTATTCGATCCCCCGTGAGGAGCAGGACGAGCTGGCGCTGCGATCCCACCAGCGTGCGGTCGACGCCCAGCAGCGTGGGGCGTTCGCCGAGGAGATCGTCCCGGTCGAGGTCAGAGAGCGCAAGTCAGGCGTCAAGCGGATCGACCGCGACGAGCATCCCCGGCCGGACGCCACGCTCGAGAGCCTCGCCTCGCTGCGCCCGATGATGGGGCGCAAGGACCCCGGAGCGACTGTGACGGCCGGCAACGCCAGCGGCCAGAACGACGGCGCCGCGGTCTGCATCGTCACGCACGCCGAGCGCGCCGCCGAGCTCGGCCTGGAGCCGATCGCCCGGCTCGTCGGCTGGGCCGTGGCCGGCGTCCCGCCCCGCACGATGGGCATCGGCCCGGTGCCGGCGACCGCCAAGGCGATGACGCGCGCCGGCCTGTCCCTGGAGCAGATGGATCTGATCGAGATCAACGAGGCGTTCGCCGCCCAGGCGCTGGCGGTGCTGCGGGAGTGGGACCTCCCTGATGGCCTGGAGCGCGTCAACGTCAACGGCTCGGGAATCTCCCTGGGGCATCCGATCGGCGCCACCGGCGGCAGGATTCTCGCCACCCTGCTGCGTGAGCTGCGTCGCCGCGACGGTCGCTACGGCCTGGAGACGATGTGCATCGGCGGCGGCCAGGGGCTGGCGGCCATCTTCGAGAACGCGCGCGAGGCGTGACACCGGGCCGGGAGGCCGAGCAGACCCTGCGCGAGGTGATCGACGCGCTGGCGCCGATCGAGCGCGGGGCCGGATCGAGCGGCGAGCATCAGGCCGCGACGTGGATCGCGCAGCGGCTACGCGCAGCGGGCTGCGATGCGCAGGTGGAGGAGGAGCAGTTCCTCGACGGCTATGCCCGCGTGATCGGGTCGCTGGCCGGAGCCAGCGCGCTGGCGGGGATGACCTCGCTGGTCGCGCCCCGCCTGCGCAAGCTCGCCGCCGCCGCCGCCGCGGCCGCGGCGATGGCGATCGCCGACGACGTCTCCAACGGGTCGCGGCTTTACCGCCGCGCCGCCGCGCCCCCCAAGACGACCTGGAACGTCGTCGGCAGCTGCGGCGATCCGACCGCTCCGCGCACGCTGCTGGTGCTGGCTCACCATGACGCCGCGCCGACCGGCAAGATCTTCGATCAGCGCCTGCAGGCCGCGCTGGGAGAGCGGTTTCCGGGCCTGCTGGAGAGGATCGACACCTCACTGCCGTTGTGGTGGGTGATGCTCGGGATGCCCGCGCTGGTGGCGCTGGGCGCGGTCCGCGGCCGGCGCGGGATGCTCGCCGCCGGCACCGCCGGCTCGATCCTCGGCGTGGCGACGTTCGCGGACGTCGCCCGCAGTCCGATCGTCCCCGGGGCCAACGACAACCTGACGGCGGTCGCGGTGCTGGTGGCGCTGGCCGAGCATCTCCGCGACGAGCCCGTCGCCGGGCTGCGGGTGCTGCTGGCCTCCTGCGGCGCCGAAGAGGTGATCCAGGGCGGAATCTATGGCTTGGCCAAACGCCACTTCGCCACGCTGGACCGCGGCCGCACCTGGGTCCTGAACCTGGAGACCGTCGGCTCGCCCAGGCTGTTCCTGCTGGAGGGTGAGGGACCCGTGGTGATGGAGGACTACCACGACCGCAGCTTTCGTGACCTCGTGGTCCGGGCAGCCGCGAACGCCGGCGCTCCCTTGCAGCGCGGTCTGCGCGCCCGAAACTCGACCGACGCCGTGCTCCCCAGCCGCGCTGGATTTGCCACCGCCACACTTGCCTCGATGAACCGCTACAAGGCGCTCTCGAATTACCACCTGATGAGCGACACGCCCGCCAACGTCGACTTCACCACGGTTCTGCAGGCGTTGACGGTCACCGACGCGGTCGCGCGCGAGCTGGCCTCCAACCCCTGGATCGGGCGGGCGTAGCGGCCGTGCCGCTGGCCAGCGAACTCGAGCTCGAGGCGTTCGATCACACCGATCCCTCGCTGCGCGGTGAGCGCTACCGCACCGCGATGGCCGCTCTGCGAGGCCACGGGGGCTGGCTGGCCAGCTGTCCGTTCGGCTTCATCGTGCTCGACCGCGAGTCAGGCGAGCTCTTCCTGCGCAGCAAGGACACCGTGTTCCCCGGGCTCACACTCGCCGATCTGTTCGGGATCAGCGACGGGCCCCTGCACGAGGAGATCGTCAAGAACATCATCAACCTCAACGGCGCCGACCATCGTCGGCTGCGCAATCTCGTCAACCCGGCCCTGGCTCCGCGGGCGGTGGACCGCTACCGGCCGGCGATGCGGGCGTTCCTGGCCGAGCTGCTCGACGCGCTGCCCGGTGACGGTCGCTGTGAGTTCATCGACGCGTTCGCCAAGCCGTACCCGTCGCTGGTGATCGCGGAGGTGATGGGCGCGCCGCACCGCTACGCCCCCAAGCTCCACGAGTGGTCGAACTGGATCCAGCGCCAGTTCGACGCCCCCAGCCTGATCGAGCAGCGACCCCGAATCGAGCAGGCTGTGTCGGAGTTCTACGCATGGGCCGATGAGCTGATCACCGACCGGCGCCGGACGCCGGGCATGGACCTGATCACCGATCTGATCACGGCCGAGGAACAGGGCGAGCGCTGCAGCCACGACGAGCTGCGCAATCTGGTGCTCAACGTGCTCGTGGGCGGAGTGGACACCAGCCAGAGTCAGCTGGCGCACGCGATCCGGCTCCTGGCCTCACGGCCCGAGCAGTGGCAGGTGCTGCGCTCCGATCCCCGCGGCTTGGCCCTCGCCGCCGTCGACGAGGCGCTTCGCTACGAGCCCATCACTCCGTTCACGGCGCGCATAACCACCGCCGAGGTCGAGCACCGCGGGGTCACCTTCCCCGCCGGCTCGGTCGTGCTGGTGTCCGCCTGGCACGCCAACCGGGAGGGCATCGACCCCGACGAGTTCGACATCACCGCCGACCGGGGCAGCGCGCGGGTGCTGACCTTCGGCGCCGGGATCCACTACTGCGTCGGCGCCAACCTCGCGCGCGCCGAGCTGCAGGAAGGGCTGGCCGCGATCGCCGAGCGGGCCCGGGGGGTGACGCTCGACGGCGAGCCGCAGTTCGGGACGCCGTCGGGGATCTACGGGCTCGAGACGCTGCCGCTGCGCTTCGAGCTGTAGACCGGGACCGCCCCCCGGCGCCTAAGCCGTGACGAGCCGGTCCGGCGGCGCTCAGGCGGCGGCGAGCCACAGGGCGTCGTCGCCCAACGGCTCTCGCCTGGCCTGACCCGACGCGACGAGCTCGATCAGCGCTCGCTCGGCGGCCTGGCGATCCGGCGCGTCGTTGCCCTGAGTCATCAGCGCAGCGACCTCCTGGGTGGTGAGGCCGCCCTCGAAATAGTCCAGCAGCGGCGCCGGCGTCTGGGGCGCCGGCCGGCGATCGAGGGTCGGATCCAGGTTGGCGATCAGGACGTCGTAGGCCTCGACCGGCTGAAAGCCGCCGGCCATGAGCTCGGTCCCGTTGCGCCTGAACACGAGCGACGGCGCCGTGAAGCGGACCGGCCCGTCGGTGGTCGCCGTCTTGCCCTGAAGCTCCGCCGCCGAGCCGGCGGCAGTGCGGGTCTCGGACCGGTCGCGATCGTAGGCCTCGGTGACCTCAGGTGAATCCAGGGCTGCGATCACCGCGGCGGCATCCACTCCGTCCAGCGCCTCGATCGCGGCAGCCAGGTCGGTGTCGTCCTCGAGCACCATCGGCGTGTTGAAGTTGGCGAGCTGGATCGCCCGGAACACCCGCCATTCGCTACCGGGGTTGGCGAGTCGGGCGGCCGCCACGGCGCGGCACGCCCGCGCGGTCGCGCTCAGGCGCGGCTTGGGGGCGGGAGCGAACGGCATCCCGTAACGGCGGAACGCGAGCTGCCCGAGCGCGCCCCGCAGCGGGGTATAGCCGCGGGCGGCGTACTGGGAGGCGTCCTCGGTCAGCCCGATCACCACCAGCCGCCAGTTCAGCTGGTCGTGGTAGCGCCATTCGAGCACCCGCAGCGCGGGACTCTCGGAGTAGGCCCACGGGCACGCTGGATCGCTGAAGATGGTGGCGTCGATCATGGGATGGCGGGGTGGTTCATGCGATGGCCGTCTCGATCATTAGGTTGACGCCTCAAGTATATGCGCCAGCTGGGCTCCGCGATCAGCGCGGACGCCGGCGATCTCCGCCGCGGGCCTGACCTCAGCGCTGGCAAAGCCGGCTCGCCGCAGCTCGACGGCGGCCTCCCCGGCGTCTCGGAAGTGCAGGTACACCCGCCCGCGCACGAACGCCGACAGCACCAGGCGGAAGGCCCGGACCTCGGGCGGCTGCGCACTGCCGAGATGCAGATCGGAGAGATAGCGTCCTGCCGCAAACGGCTGCAGAACCCGGGCGAATCGTCGCCACAGCCCCTGCAGATCATCGGGGGACAGGTACCCCAGCAGCCCCTCGGTGATGATCACCAGCCCCCGGCGCGGATCAAGTGAGTCCGTCAGCGCCGCCAGGCTCTGGGGCCCGGCGTCACGCAGCGCGTCGAGCTCGCACACCCGGTGGCCTGGTCTGAGCGAGCCGATCCGCTCCAGCGCGCGGCGCTTGCGCATGGCCATCGCAGGCAGATCGGCCTCGATGTACTCGATCCGCTCGCCGTAGCGCTGCGCGAAGCGCCAGCCTCGCGGCGAGAGCCCCGCCGCCACCTCGATCACCTGCGTCACGCCGCCGTCCTCGATCGCGCGCTCCAGCCGGGCGTCGATCGCCCGGTGCCGAGCCAACAGGTAGGACTCCAGCGAGGGCCTTCCCAAGGTCGCGCTGGCCCCCATGATCGGGTGCAGCAACTCGAACAGCAGCCGGCCCTCGCCAGTGGCCAACGCACGGTGCGATAGACCGGCTCGGAACCAAACGTAGCCCGTGTAATGCGCGGTGGGGCTGATCGAGTCAGATGGGCCCATCAGGACATGGCCTGCTCAAGTCGGTCCAGCAGCTCGGCCTGGGCGGGATTGATCTTCTCGCGCGCCTCGGCCAGCCCGAACCACTGCGCGCGGTCGACCTCCGGGAACTCCTGCCAACGACCCGACCGCGGTGGCCACTCCATCGCGAAGCTGTTGCTGTGGATCGCGGTGGCGTCGAGATCGCCGGCCAGCGCCCACGCCCGTACCCGCTTGCCCGACTTCTGCCGTACCTCTCCCAGCTCCACGGGCTCGGCTGCGGGCGGCGGCTGACCGAGCTCCTCCTCGAACTCGCGCCGGGCCGCGGCCAGCGGATCCTCGCCGGATTCGTACTCGCCCTTGGGGATCGACCACGCCCCCGCGTCGCGCCGCGACCAGACTGGACCCCCGGGATGGACCAGCAGCACCTCCGGCGCGCCGCCGCGATCTCGGTGCAGCACGATTCCGGCGCTGGCACGGGCACGAGGGCGCCGGGAAGCAGGCATGAGTGGAGAGGTTTTCCAATCTTTCATTCAAATGTCAAGCTGATTCGCTTCAATCGTCTTCGGAATCGGGACCCGGGCCCTGAATCCGGATCGCGGCAGATCGAGGTGTGACCAAGCCGGCGCGCCAGAAACTGGAGGTAGGCCCATGAGAAAGCTCGCGACGTGGTGCTTTCAGCACCGCATAGTCACGGTCGTCGTGTGGATCGTGGGGCTCGCGGCGCTGACCACGATCGAGAGCTCGGTGGGAGGCGCCTACAGCAACAACTTCCAGCTCCCCAGCACGCCGAGCTTCGACGCGATCAGGCTGCTGGAACGAAACGCCCCAAAGGCCTCGGGCGAGACCGACCAAGTGGTGATCGCGGTCAGGCAGGGCAAGGTGACCGACCCGCTGGCGCGGGCTCGGGCGGAGTCGATGCTCGCCTCCCTCGCGCGCCTGCCCCACGTCGCCTCGATCGCCTCCCCCTATGCCGCCGGCGCGGGGCGCCAGATCTCGCCGTCCGGCCGGGTTGCCTTTGCCGACGTCTCGTTCGACAGCGCTTCGAACCACGACGCGATCACGAGCACGGCGGCCAAGACATTCGTCAACAAGGTCACGTCGGCCTCGGTATCGGGCGCCAATGGGGTCGAGTTCGAGGTCGAGGGGAATATCGCCCAGAGCGGCAACCAGAATAATTCGAGCAGCGGCCTGTTGTTCGGGATCCTGGCCGCGGCGGTGGTGCTGTTCCTGGTGTTCGGCTCGCTGACGGCCACGCTGCTGCCGCTGATCACCGCAGGGCTCTCCCTCGGTACCGGCACCGCCGTGATCGGGTTGTTCTCCCACGTGATGACGATGGCGTCGTTCTCCAGCGAGCTGGCGCTGCTGATCGGACTCGGGGTCGGCGTCGACTATGCCCTGTTCATCGTCACCCGATATCGGCAGGGAGTGCTGCGCGGCCTGAGCCGCGAGCAGGCCACGGTGGATTCGCTGGACACCTCGGGCCGCGCCGTCCTGTTCGCCGGCGTGATCGTCTGCATCGCGATGCTGGGGATGTTCGCGCTCGGCGTGAGCTTCCTGTACGGCGTGGCGGTGGCGGCGGCGATCGCCGTCGCGTTCACCGTGCTCGCCGCTTTGACGCTGCTGCCGGCGCTGCTGGGTTTCCTCGGTCGCTGGGTTCCCCGGCGGCGCGAACGCCGGGCGCTGAAGGAGGGCAAGCGGAGCGTCACCGACGAGTCCCCGGCCTGGGTTCGGTGGACCACCGCGATGCAGAAACGCCCCGGCACGTTCGCCGCCATCGCGGCGCTGGCGATGATCATCCTGGCGATCCCGTTCTTCTCGATGCGGCTCGGCTCCGCCGACGCGGGCAGCGATCCCGCCGGCAGTACCACGCGAAAGGCCTACGACCTGCTGGCCAGCGGCTTCGGCCCCGGCTACAACGGTCCGCTCGAGCTGGTCGCGGAGGTCAAGACGCCCGCCCAACGGCAGGCGTTCATCCGCGTCGAGCAGGCCGTCGCCCACACGCCCGGGGTGGTGGGTGCCACCGCGCCCCAGTTCATTCCCGGTGTCGCGGGCCGCGCGCCGATCGCGGTCGCCAACGTCTATCCGAAGGGCTCGCCCCAGGATGCGTCGACGTCCGATCTGCTCAGCCGCGTCCGCGGGACGGTGGTTCCGGCCGCCTCGCGCGGGAGTGGACTGAACGTACTCGTCGGCGGCACCACGGCGATCTTCGAGGATTTCAGCCAGGTTCTGTCCCGCAAGCTGCCGCTGTTCATCGGAATCGTCGTGCTGCTCAGCTTCCTGCTGCTGATGGCGGTGTTCCGGAGCCTGTTGATCCCACTCACGGCGGCGGTCATGAACATGCTGTCGGCCGGAGCGGCGTTCGGGGTCGTCACCGCCGTATTCCAGGACGGCTGGGGCGCGTCGCTGCTGGGGATCGACAAGACCGGCCCGATTGAGGCGTTCCTACCGGTGCTCATGTTCCCGATCCTGTTCGGGCTCTCGATGGATTACGAGGTGTTCCTCATCAGTCGGGTCTACGAGGAGTGGCACCGCCGTCGTGACAACCGGGAGGCGGTCGTGCACGGGCTCTCGGCCACCGGACGCACGATCACCGCCGCCGCGGCGATCATGGTGCTGGTGTTCGGCGCATTCGTGCTGGGTGGGGAGCGGATCATCGAGCTGTTCGGCGTCGGTCTGGCCAGCGCGGTCCTGCTGGACGCGCTGATCGTGCGCTCGGTCCTGGTTCCCGCGCTGATGATGCTGTTCGGAGATCGCAACTGGCAGATACCCGGAGCGCTGGATCGCCTGCTGCCACACCTCAACGTGGAGGGAAGCGCAGACCGCCCGGCCGAGACCGTGCCGGTGCTCCCGCCACCGGTTCCGGATCCGGTCCGGGGCTGATGCGTCCGTGGTCTCTTTGGTGCGATATTCGCACCAAAGAGACCACCGAGGGCCGGCCTGCAGGTACGCATGCGGACGTGCGGGCGCGTCAGATGTGGGTGCGCGGGTAGAACCGGTCCAACCGCGAGCAGCGCGACCTCCCGTCGTCCGCGTCTCACGTCGCAGCCGGCGATCCCTCGCCGCGCCGCTCGTCCGTCCACGGCTAGATCCTCGTCAGGAGCGCGAACCCACATGACCACCGCCACCGAAACTCGCACTGAGAAGGGGGCCAGTCTGGCTCGAGGACCGGCCCTGATCCTCGGGACGATCCTGCTCGCCGCCGGGCTGTACTTCATCTACAAGCAGCATGCCTTTCCGAAGCTCGCCAACTTCCCCAACGGCAGCGCTCCGGTCGATGGCAAGGTCTTCCTCGGGATCTTCGGCGCCAATGGCTGGACCGGGATGTTGACCGCGATCGGCGGTGGCCTGCTGCTGTTCGGGGCTGCGCAGCACCTGCTGGCCAAGGCCATGAGCCTGATCGTCGGCGTCGCGCTGGGCGCGGCGGCGATCATCGCGCTGATCAGCGGCAATGTCCTCGGCCTCGCAGCGGCGAACGGCTGGACCGAGGTCGCCTGGGGTGGCGTGGCCGCGATCCTGCTCTTCAACACCGTGATCCCGCGCCGGCGTAAGACCGTCACCACGGGCCCCGCGGGCTACTCCGGACCCGCCACGACCGAGGCCGCGCCGACCCGCGTGCACGATGGCGCCGCCGCGCCGACGCGTGAGACCGAGCGGGTCCACGAACCCGCGACCGGGCCGGTCAACGAACCCGCGACGGAGCCGATGAGCCACCGCCAGGACGAGCCGGTCAACGAGCCCGCGACCGAGCCGATGAGCCGCCGGCACGAGGCGGCCAACGCCGACGAGACGATCGGCGCCCGCGAGGGGACCCCGACCCGCCGGGAGTGACGGCCGCCGCCGCGCGGGCGACGGCCACGGTCCCGACGCGTCAGGCGACCAGGGCCTGGCGCTCGTCGACCTCGACGCTCTCCTCGGGCGACGCCACCTCCTCGGTGGTCGTCCGCGAGCGCAGCTTGGTCACCGCGATCAGCACCGCCGTGAGAGCGAACGCGCCCGCGACGGCGAAGGCCAGGTCAAAGCCGTTGGTCAGGGCCCGCGCCGCGCCGACGCCGAGGTCACCGCGGGCCTGAGTGCTGGCGATCGTGCTGAGGATCGCCAGTCCCAGCGCGCCACCCATCAACCGCGAGGTGTTCAGCAGCCCGGAACCGAGACCAGCCTGGCGGCCGGTCACGTCCTGCATCGCCACGATCGTCGCCGGGACCAGCGAGAACCCCATCCCCAGCGCGGTCAGCACCGACCCCAGCAGCACGCTGTCGAGGTAGTTGCCACTCGGCGACACGCCGGTGAGCAGGAGCATCCCCACCGACATCGAGAGCATGCCGGTGGTGATCACCCGGCGCGCGCCGAAGCGCGCGACCACGCGTGGCGCCAGCGTGGAGCCGGCGAAGATCGAGAGCGTCATCGGCAGGAAGCTCAGACCGGCCTCGATCGCGTCGTAGTGCAGCACCTGCTGCAGGTACAGCGTGATGAAGAACCAGGCCGGGAAGCTCGCCGCGTACATGAGCAGTACGACCAGGTTGGCGGCGCGGAGCTGGCGGTGGCGGAAGATCGAGAGCGGGACCAGCGGGATCCGCGCCACGTTGGCCTCCACCAGCACGAACCCGGCCAGCAGCGCCACCCCGATCGCCAGTGGCGCCAGCACGCCGAGCGACGTCCAACCGAGGGTGTCGGTGCGGACGATCCCAAACGTGATCCCGGTCAGCGCAGCCGTGATCAGCGTCGCTCCGAGCGCGTCGAAGTGCCGTGGCCCTTCCAGCGGCGCGATCTTCGGGATCGCGCGCAGTCCCAACAGCACCACGATCGCACCGAGCGGAACGTTCACCGCGAAGATCGCCTGCCAGCCCAGCCACTGCGTCAGCACTCCGCCGAGCAGGGCACCGGAGGAGGCGCCCAGCGCGCCCATCGCACCCCACAGCCCAAGGCCGCGGTTGCGCTCGGGGCCCTCGGGCAGCGTCCCCGTGATGATCGCCAGGGTGGCGGGCGAGGTCACGGCGCCGGCGATGCCCTGGACGGCGCGCGCGCCGATCAGCAGTCCCTGGGAGCTGGCCAGCGCGCACGCCAGCGAACTCAGCGCGAACATCGCGGTTCCGACCAGGAACACGCGCCGGCGGCCGAGCAGATCAGCCGAGCGTCCGCCGAGCATCAGCAACCCGGCAAAGGTCAGCGTGTAGGCGTTGACCACCCACTGCAGTCCGGTCGTGGAGAAGCCGAGTCCGTCGCGGATAGACGGGAGGGCGACGTTGACGATCGAGACATCGAGGATGACCATGAACTGGGCGAGGCAGACGACGACCAGCAGCACGGTCGAACTCTTGGGACGGGCGGTGGGAAGAGCTCTGGTGGCGTTCATGTAGGGTAGTGTGCGATTATGCTTATCCAGGTACAAGAGAAGGAGTTATCCTGGTAGTAGAGGTTCCCCCCATCGCCGTCGAGCCGGCCTCCGCTCCGATCGTGAGCGCCAACGGTGAGTTGCGTCGCGCCGAGCTCGCCGACTTCCTGCGCAAGCGCCGCGCGCATCTGCAGCCCGAGGACGTGGGGCTGCCGTCGGGCGGCCGACGCCGCACTCCGGGACTGCGCCGCGAGGAGGTCGCTCATATCGCCGGGGTCGGCACCACCTGGTACACGTGGCTCGAGCAGGGTCGCGAGGTCCGAGCGTCGCTCGACGTGCTCGAGGCATTGTCACGGGCATTGCGCCTCACCCCGGCCGAGCGCACGCACCTGGTCCTGCTCGGCCGCGGCGAGGAGCCGCCGGCGTGCAAGTCCGACGAGCGCGTCTCGGCCACGGTGAGACGGCTGATCGAGAACCTGGGACCGAATCCGGCCTTCGTGCTCGGCCGGCGCTGGGATTACCTGGCCTACAACCGCGCGGCGTGCGCGGTGTTCGGAGACCTGGACGCGGTGCCGCGCCCCGCCCGCAACCACGTCTGGATGCATTTCATGGATCCAGCTCGGCGCGAGATGTTCCCCGACTGGGAGCGTTCCTCGCGCCTGCTGGTGGCCAAGTTCCGTGCCGACTCCGCCCGGCACATCGGTGATCCGTCCTTCACGGAGCTGATCGGCACCCTGCGCAAGTCAAGCCCGGAGTTCTGTCAGGCGTGGAAGAAGCACGAGGTCGCGCGGACCGGCGAGGGTCGCAAGGAGATCCACCACCCGGTGGTGGGGCGATTGCGCTTCGAGCACGCCGTGTTCCATCCCCAGGAGGCGCCGGAGCAACGGTTGATCCTCTACTCGCCGCTGTCAGACGACGACACGAGCGCGAAGCTGGCTCGGCTGCTCGACGGCTGAGTCAGGCCGCGCGAGCCAGGCGCCGCACCCGGAGCGAATCCGAGCGCGGCGCCTTGACCCGGCGGGCAGCTTCAGGGCTTGACGGTCAGACGCGCCGAGGTGCCGGCGCCGCTGTGGACACCGTCGCCGAGGGCCAGAGCGACCACGTCGGTGGTGCGCTTGACATTGTGGACGGTAAACGAGAACGCGCCATTGGAGGCAACCCTGACCTGGGCGTCGGACCACCTGCCGCCGGGCGTGCGGTGAGAGATCTGGACCATCTCGCCGACGCCGGTGACCGGCTGGAGCTTGCCCTTGACCTTGATCTTGCGCCCCGTCCTGCGCAGCTTGGTGGCTGTGAGCGTCTTGGGGCCGATGGAGATCGACAGCGATGACTTCTGCGGGCTGGCGCCCCCGTTCGTGGTGCTGAACAGCCCGGTGTAGCCCGGCTGATCGGAGAAGGTCAGGTCGTCGATGAAATAGTCGGCACCCGACGCGGCGACGATCTTGCCGCCTTGACCGGCGATGACCTCGGGTTGCCAGCTCCGGCCTCCGTTGGTGGTGTGCAGGACGTCCATCCGGTTGAAGTTACCGTTGAGGAACCCGTTCACTTCCACGTAACCGTTCCGCGCGCTGGAGAAGCTGACCCAGCCCAGGCCGCCAACTCCGATGGTGTTGATCTCGGTCCACTTGCGACCGCTGTTGCGCGTGAAGAACAAGCGGCTGCCCCGCTGGAGGACGTAGCCGGTCGTCGGGGTGACAAAGCTGACGTCACCGATGGCTCGGTGCGGGAGCGGAAGCGGAATCGACCGCCACGTCCTACCCGAGGTGGTCGACTCGATCAGCCGGTTCTGCCAGGCCAGTACGGCCCCGCGGATCGTCTGGTAGCTGCCGAGTGACAGCCTGGACAGTTTGACCGTCCGCTTGGGCTTGGTGGAGATCACGACATTGCCGCGGACGGGCTGGAAGCTGTTCCCGCCATTGGTGGAGCGCGCGACCCCCCCGCTGCCTCCGTTGATCAGCAGGACCGTGTTGCCGCCCGGCGTGGCGACGATCGACGGCTGTGACACACCGGTGTTCAGCGAGGCCCAGCTCACGCCGCCGTCGGTCGTCTTGTGCAGGAAGCCGGCATCATCCAGTGCATATCCGGTGCTCGCGGTGGGGAAGGCGACATCGTCGATGGCGCTTGCGGTCGGAACCCGCACGGTGCTCCAACTGGCGCCGGAGTTTGTGGTGACTGCGACCTGTCCCTGCGTTCCGGTGCCGTAGGCGGACCCGGGCTGAGCGCCGGGCACGAGCCCGAACCCGTTGTCGCTCCATTTGAACGGGAGCTGGCCCGAGACCACCGACGGGAAGCTCTGGCCCGCGTCGGTGGAGAGCACCGTCGCGCCATCGTCACCGACGCCGATCACGTTGTTGCCGGTCGAGAACGCGACGCCCTTGAGCACCTGGCTGGACGGGTTGACGATCGCCCCGGTCTGGGCGCCGTCCGCGGTCCGAATCAGCTCCTTGCCGTCCGACGTGGAGATGACACAGGTGGTGACGCTGCTGCAGGCGATGTGCTCCAGGTTGAACTGGCCGGCACCGGCCGGGAGCGCCAGCGGCTGGGCGGTCCAGTTCGCGCCGCCATCGGTCGACTCGAGCACGGTGTTGCCGTCGCCGACGGCAAACGCGGTGGTGGGATTGACGAAGGTGATCCCGTTCAGACCCTGTGACGAGGAGGCCACTCGGGTCCACGAGTTGGAACCGTCGGTGGTCCGCGAGATCACCCCGCCGCCGCCTCCGCCGCTGACGGCGAAGCCGGTGGTCGCGGAAACGAAGGCGAGATCCTTGCCCTGGCCGCTCCCGACCGGTGCCGGCGTCTTGGCCTGGACGGTCTGACCGGCGTTGTTGGTGAACAGGATCGAGCCGTCCTGAAGCTCGACGTATCCGTTGGCCTGGTCCAGGAAGGACAGCGCTGCGACATCGGTTGAGCATGTGCTCTCAGAGGCGTTGATCGGAACGTCCACGAAGCTCGCCCCGCCGTTGACCGACTCACGCACGCTGCAGCCGCCGCCGACGATCACGACGCTGGGGTTGAGTTCCTGCACCACGCTGAGGTCCTGGAATGTGCCGCTGGGCAGGCCGGCCCATGTCGCCCCGCCATCGACGGAAGTCAGGACCGTCCCCAAGTTCCCCACCGCATAACCGGTCGTACCACTGAACGTGACAGCCTTCAGGCCCTGCCCCTGGGGAACGGGATTGCCCCAATTCCAGCCGGAATGACCGACCGAAACCGGCCCGGCCAGAGCCGACCCGCTGAGAGCCGACAATGCCAGCCCGCAGATGACCATCGCAACCGTCGACCGGATCCGCACTCAACCACCCTCTCCCCTGACGTGCGTCCGGATAGCCCGAACGCTGGCGGGCAGCCTAACACAGATATCCCGGAATATTGACAATCGGCCTTGGGCCCGCCCGGGTTGGTACGCGCGTACCAACAACTGGTACATTTGTACCGATGACCGCCATCACCGCCAGGGCCCTGAAAGCGACCCGATCCCGTCAGAGGACCGGCGGCGCCCGCGACGCCGCACGCGCGCACGACGCGTCCCGTCCGCGCGGCCCGGCCCGGCGCGAGGCGCTGCTCGAAGCGGTGCTCCGGATCGTCGCCGACGTCGGCGCCGATGCGGTCACCCACCGGCGGGTGGCCGAGGTCGCCCAGCTACCGCTGGCCTCGACCACGTACTGGTTTGACTCCAAGGATCACCTGCTCACCGCGGCCCTCGAGCTGGCGGCCGAGCGCGACACGGCGCGGCTGCTCGCGCACGCCGCGCAGCTCAGTGCAGTCGTCGGCTCCGACGCGCTCGACGCCGCCGTCGCCGCGATTGCCCAGCCCCTCGACGAGGGCCTGAAGGCCAGCCGCGGCTCGCTGATGGCGACCTACGCGCTGTTGCTCGAGGCCGCTCGCCGTCCGGCCCTGCAGGAGGTGGCCCGGCGCTGGACCGAGGTCTATCTCGTGACCCTGGGCCAGTTGCTCGAGCGCGGTGGGTCCGGGCGCCCGCGTGACGATGCCGAGCTGCTGCTCGGCGCCGCCGATGGCCTGTTGCTAGAGCAGCTCGCCTCCGGCGAGATCAGCGACCTGCGTCAGCGGCTGCGACGTCTGGCCGGCGCCCTGGTGGAGGGATCATGAGCGTGCTCGGAGCCCGCCTCGCGGCGTTGGGCCGCCGGGACCGCGATCCCGAGCAGCGGGTCGTGGTTCTGATCAGCGCCCTGCTCCTGTTCGAGGCATCGCTGTACTCGGCGGTCACCCCGGTGCTGCCGCACTACGCCCATTCACTGCACGCCTCCAAGCCCGCCGTCGGAATCCTGGCGGCGGCGTATCCGGCCGGGATGATCCCGGGTGCGCTGATCGGCGGCTGGATCGCCAGCCGCGCCGGCGTGCGCCGCACCACCCTGGTCGGGTTGCTGGTGTTCGCCATCGCCGCCGCCGGCTTCGGTTTCGGCTCGGACATCGTGATGCTCGACCTGCTGCGCTTCGTCCAAGGCGCGGCCTGCGGCCTGATCTGGGGCGGCGGCCTGGCCTGGGTGATCGCGATCGCGCCGCGCGATCGCCGGGGGGAGGTGCTCGGCACCGTGATCGCCGCCGCCATCTTCGGAACGCTGCTCGGTCCGGTCCTGGGCACGCTGGCGGTGGCGGTGGGCACCGAGGTCGTGTTCACTTGCGTGGGGGCGGTGTCGCTCGTGCTGGCGGCATGGACCTTCGATCACCCCGAGCCGCCGAAACCCGAGGCCAGCACGCGGACGCCGTTCCGGGCTCTGGCCCGGAGTCCGCGGATCATGCTGGGGTTCTGGCTGATCCTGCTCGAGGCCTGCACGCTCGGCGCCACCGGCACCCTGCTCCCATTGCGCCTTTCCCGCTTCGGCGCTTCCGGTGTGGCGATCGGGGGCGCGTTTCTGCTCTCATCGTTGCTGAGCACGGTCCTGGCCCCGTGGATCGGTCGCGTGGTGGACCGGCGCGGAGCTGGACTGCCGCTGGCTCTCGGCCTCAGCGTCACCGCGGTCCTGCTGGCCGTCCTGCCACTGCCGCAGTCGGCGTTCGTCCTGGCCGTGATCAGCGTGGTCATGCTCGGCGGCCCTCTGACTGCCTACACGATCCCGGCGATGTCGATCATCACGGAGTCCTCGGAGCGGTCCGGGATCTCACTCGTGGTGGCGACGATGCTGCTGAACCTGGCTTGGGCCACGGGCGAGACGATCGGCGCGCCGGCCGCGGCCGGCCTGTCTCAGGCGACCAGCGACGCCGTGCCGCTGCTGCTGCTGGCGGTGGTCATGGTGGTGACGCTGGTTCCGGTGCTGAGGGCGCGGCTCACCGCGTCCCCGGCCGCCCCGCGGGTCCCGCCGCCGGGGCGGCCTTCCGCCGCCGACGATCAGACCCCGGTCGGCCCGGAGCCTCCGCGCGGTCCCGCCGGAACGGAGCGTGTACCGGTCGCCAACCGATGAGCGCCGGCGCGTACCCGACGGTGCTCTCGCCGCTCGACGTGGGTCCGCTCAGCTTGCGCAACCGGGTCGTATCGACCTCGCATCAGACCAGCCTCGTCCACGACCATCTGCCGACCGATGACCTGATCGCCTACCACGAAGCGCGCGCCCGTGGTGGCGTGGGCGCGATCTTCCTGGAGGCCACCGCGGTCCACGCGAGCGGGCTGCTGACGCCGCACACCATCGCTGGCTTCCTGCCCGCGATCGTGCCCGCCTACCGCCGCCTCGGCGAGTCACTGCGCGCACACGGCTCGCGCCTGCTGGTGCAGCTGTTCCACGGCGGGCGCGAGCAGATCTCCAGCGCACCCAAGCCGCCCGCCGTAGCCCCCTCAGCGGTTCCGAGCCTGCGGTTCAAGAGCGAGCCGCGAGCGCTCACCCGACACGAGATCGCCGAGCTGACCGCGGGGTACGGCATCGCCGCCCGTTACGCCGCCCAGGGTGCGGTGGACGGAGTCGAGGTCTCGATGTCCCACGGCTACCTCCCGGCCCAGTTCTTCTCGACGCTGTCCAACCAGCGCGGCGACGGGTACAACGGGTCGCTGGACGCCCGCATGCGCTTCGCTGTCGAGGTGCTGGAGGCCGTCCGGGCCGGCGCCGGCCCAGAGCTGGCGGTGGGTGTGCGGCTGTCGGCGGACGAGATGGCACCCGGCGGCATCGGTCCGGAGCAGTGCGCGGAGATCGCCGCCCGCCTTCAGCGCACCGGCATGGTGGACTTCATCTCGCTGGTCCTCGGGCACTCGGCCCATCCCGCCGCCTCCACCTGGATCGCCCCGCCGCCACCGGCGCCGGCCGGCGCGATCGCGCAACCGGCGGCGGTGATCCGTGCCGCCGTGCCCGAGGCGATCCTGCTCGCCACCACGCGCGTGGTCGGCCTGGCCGAGGCCGAGGCGCTGATCGCGGGCGGACCGGCGGACCTGGTCGGGTTGACGCGAGCCCTGATCGCCGATCCCGAGCTGGTCGCCAAGGCGCTCGACGGCCGCGGCGAGGAGACGATCGAGTGCGTCGGATGCAACCAGTCCTGCATCGGCCACTACCACGCCGGCGTGCCGATCGGATGCGCAGTGAACGCCCGGACCGGACGCGAGCGGACCCTGGCACGGCCGCGAGCGACGCGTCGGGGGCGGTCCGTGCTGGTCATCGGCGCCGGACCCGCCGGGGCGGCTGCGGCGCTCGAGGCGGCACAGGGGGGTGACCGGGTAACCGTGCTCGAGCGCGCGGCGCAGTGGGGGGGGCAGCTGTGGCTCGCCGGCCACGCGCCCGCCCACGCCGAGCTGTGGGAGCGCTACCGGCGCTCGACCCTGGGCCGTCTGCGATCGGCGGGCGTCAGGCTGGAGCTGGGCGCGGAGGCGTCGAGGGCCGAGGCGGACGACTTCGAGTTGGTGGTGCTGACCACCGGCGCGCGGCCCTACGAACCCAAGCTGCCGCCGACCGCAGTCACCGTGTGCCAGGCCTGGGAGGTGATCCGGGAGCCCGCCGGCGTCCGCGGCCCGGCCCTGGTGGCCGACTGGGGCGGAGGCTGGGACGGTCTCGATGCCAGCGAGCGACTGGCCGGCGCCGGGGTCCCGGTGACGCTGGCGTGCGCCGGCCTGACCCCGGGCGAGACCCTGCACCAGTACCAGCGCAACCTGTACCTCGCTCGCCTCGACGAGCTCGGGGTGACGATCCTGCACCACCACGAGCTCGCGCCGGCGGACGGCGAGGTGGCCCTGGCGCATCTGTTCTCCGCCCGCCGGAGTCAGCTCCCGGCGACGGGAACGCTCGTGCTGGCGCAGGGGCGCGTACCCGCCGACGAGCTGTGGGCCCAGCTCGAAGATCATCCCGGCGCCGTCCGGGCCGGGGACGTGCTCGGTCCGCGCACGCTGGAGGAGGCGGTGCTCGAAGGCACGCTCGCGGTTGCGGTTAACTGACGCGTCAGTTAAAGTGGCCCGGCGGTCATGCCCCCGGCTACCCCCACCCTCGGCCCGCTCCCGTACGCCAAGCGCGGCCGCCTGCGCCATCCCGCTCGTCCCGAGGAGATCCTCGAGGCCGCCTGCCGGGCGATCGTCGAGCGGGGATTTGCCGACACGCGAATCGTCGATATCGCTGAGGCCGCCGGGACCTCGACGGGCACGATCCATTACTACTTCGACTCCAAGCAGGAGGTGCTGGTCGCCGCGCTGCGCTGGGCCAGCAACCGGCTCTTCGCTCGTCTGGAGATCGCCCCGGGACCCTCGGCCACCGCGCGGCTCGGCCGCCTGCTCGATCTTTCGATCCCCTACCCCCGCCCGCAGGCTCGTCGTGACGAGTACGTGCTGTGGATCGAGATGTGGACGCTGGTCCTGCGCCGACCCGACCATCTACCGGCGCTGGAGGATCTGTCGGTCCGGTGGCGCTCGTTCTTTTACGACGTGGTCTCGCTGGGAGCCGCCACCGGCGAGTTCACGCCGGTGGCCGCCGTCGACGTCGTCGCCGAGCGCCTGATCGCGCTTGTCGACGGGCTGGGGTTCGAAACCGCAGTCGGCTACCGCTGGAGCACCGCCGAGCACATGCGCTCGCTGCTGCTGGCGTTCGCCGCCGAGCAGCTCGGAACCGATGCGGGCGAGCTCGATGCGCTGATGAACGGAGCAGGCCCATGAGCACGACCACGGCCACCCGGATCGGCGGTCACATCGTCGCTGAGAGCCTCCAGGCGCTCGGGGCCGAAGTCGTCTTCGGAGTGCCGGGCATCCACTCGCTGGCGATCTGGGAGGCGCTGCGGACCGCGCCGATCGACGTCTACGGCGCGCGGACGGAGCTGGGCGCCGGCTTCGCCGCCGATGGCTACGCCCGCAGCTCCGGACGCATGGCGACGCTGCTGCTGTCGACCGGGCCCGGGGCGCTGAACTCGCTCACCGCGATCATGGAGGCGGCCAGCTCGCACGTGCCGGTGATCGCGATCTCAAGCCAGGTGCCGAGTGACATGATGGCCCGCGGCCGGGGTTACCTTCACGAGCTGACCGATCAGCTCGCCTCATTTCGCCCACTCGTCAAACACGCCGCGCGGGCACAGAGCACCGACGCGATCCCGGGCCTGTTGGCACAGGCGTGGCGGATCGCTTTGACCCCGCCGACCGGCCCCGTCTACCTCGAGATTCCGGTCGATCTGCTGACGGCGGACGCGGGCGATCCTCCGCTGCAGCCGCTGAATGTTGCTCCGGAGCGGCGCGCCGCCCCCGGCGATGTCGTGCGAACGGCCGCGTCAGAGCTCCAGCGCGCCGCGCGGCCGGTGATCTGGGCCGGCGGCGGGGTGATCCGCGCCAACGCTCAGGATCTTCTGCGGCAGCTGGCCGAGCGGCTCGGAGCTCCCGTTGCCACCACCTACATGGGCAAGGGCGCGCTGGCCGACGAGCATCCCCTGGCGGCCGGCTGCGGCTGCGACGAGGCGGCGCTGCAGGAGCTGTTGACCGACGGAGACGTGGTGCTCTGTGTGGGTACCGAACTCGGCGCGGAGACCACCGGCCAGTACACGCTGCGCTTCAACGGCCGCTTGATCCACCTGGACGCCGCCCCGGAGCGGATCGGTGCGACCTATCCCGCGCTCGGGTTGGTCGGCGACGCCCGCACCACCCTGCAGGCGCTGCTGGCCGAACTCACCGACCGTACGCCCAGCGAGAAGGACACCCCCGCAGCCGACCGCGTCGCCGAGCTGCGCGCCCGGATCAGAGCAGGACTCGAGCTCCAGGGACGAGAGCTCGAGCTCGGACTGCTGGAGACGATCGAGCGCGCGCTCCCCGACGATGCGATCACCGCCTGGGACATGACGATCCTCGGCTATTGGGCCGCCCCTCACCTGCGGCTGGGCGCCGGGCAGCAGTTCCTGTACCCGCTGGGGTCGGGCACGCTCGGTTACGCCTGGCCCGCCGCGCTCGGCGCGAGCATCGCCCACCCCGACCGGCCGGTGCTCGCGGTCGTCGGCGACGGCGGGCTTCAGTACGCCCTCGCCGAGCTGGGCACGGCGGCGCAACACGGTATCGGCGCCAAGCTCCTGGTCCTCGACGATGGGGGCTACGGGATCCTGCGCGAGTACCAGCGCGACGCCTTCGGGCACACCACCGCGGTCGAGCTGCCCGGAGCCGACCTCGCCGCCGTGGCGGCCGCCTTCGGACTTCCCGTCCGCATCGCCGCGCCCGAGGACCTCGGCCCGCAGCTCGCCTGGGCCCTGGCGCAGGACGGGCCCGCGGTGGTGGTCCTCAGGACACGAATCGCGGCCGCGCAACCGACCACATGAGGCCGATCTCCTACGACCGCCTCCTGCGCCCCGCGGTGCGCGGCGCGGGCCCGTACATCCCCGGGGCCAGCGCCCGGGATGTCAAGGCGCGTCTCGGCCGCAAGGAAATGGTCCGCCTCAACTGGAACGAGAATCTGTTCGGGCCCCTACCGGGTGTGTTGGCCGAGACGGCCGCCGTTCTGGACACCGCGTGGATGTATCCGGAGGAGGCCTACGAGGAGTTCCGCCACGCGGTTGCCGCGTGGGCCGGTGCCAATCCTCGGCAGATCATTCCCGGTCACGGGATCCAGGCGCTCACGCTTGTCCTGGTCAGCGCCTTCGTCGAGCCCGGCGACGCGGTGGTCATCCCACGGCCCACGTACGGTCTCTACGCCCAGGTGTGCATGACCGCGGGGGCCGAGGTCCATCGCGTTGACACGCCGGCCTCGCTGGCGCTCGACCTGGAGGAGATCGCCGCGGTGGCCACCGAGTTCTCGGCAAAGCTGGTGTGGATCTGCGATCCCAACAATCCCACCGGCCTGAGACTGGACCCGCTGGACTGGGCCGGCTTCCTCGATGCGCTCCCCGACGGATGCATCGCGATCGCCGACGAGGCCTACGGCGACTACATCGACCCCGGCCGGCGCATCGACCGCCTCGCTGACATCACTTCCGAGCGACCGGTGATCGTCCTGCGGACGTTCTCCAAGATCTTCGGATTGGCGGGCTTGCGCCTTGGCTACCTGCTTGTGCACGAGTCGCTCGCGCCCCACCTCAACGCCGTGCAGGAACCGTTCAATGTCAACTGCGCAGCGTTGGCGGCCGGGATCTCAAGCCTGAGGCGCACCGGACTGCTACCGGCCCGGCGCGACCAGGTGCGACGGGCCCGCGAACGCCTCGTCGCCCCGCTGGCGGGGAGTGCAATCAGAGCACTGGCCTCCGACGCCAACTTCGTGCTGCTCGAGCTCGGCGATGACGATCTCTCCGTCTCCAATGCCCTGGCGGCCGACGGCCTGCTGGTGCGGGCGGGCACGGAGTTCGGCCTGCCGGGATTCGTTCGGGTCACCACCGGGGAGGAGCCGTTGATGGATCTCGTGGGGCAGACGCTCGTCGCCGCGGTGATGGGTTGAGCCGCGTCGTACTGCTCGATCCCGCGGGTGAGCTCGAGACGGTGGCGCAGGCGCTTGCAGGCCACCCGGAGCTGACCGTCGAGCGTGGGGAGCGCTTCCCGGCCGGCCCGGACGTGGTAGCGGTGCTCGTGCCGCCCGAGGTCCAGGTGGGTGCGGCCCAGCTCGCTCGTGTGCCCGGGGTGCGCATCCTCACCGCCACCGCCACGGGCTTTGATCACCTCGACCTGGAGGCGATCGCCGCCGCCGGCAGCTGGGCCACGCACTGTCCCGGCTACTGCGACGAGGAGGTGGCCGATCACGCGATCACGTTTGCGCTGGCCCTCCTGCGCGGCGTTGTCGAGCTGGACCGATCGGTGCGGGACGGAGGCTGGGATGAGTCGCCGGCGCCGCCTCGGCGGTTGGCCGGATCGACGATGGGGATCATCGGGCTGGGCCGGATTGGACGCCAGGTGGCGCGCCGCGCGGCGGCGCTTCAGATGCGCGTGCTGGCCTGCGATCCGCTTGTCACCGATGGTGGCGAAGCGCAGCTCGTGTCCCTCGAGGAGCTGCTCGAGCGCGCCGACGTGGTCACCTTGCACGCGCTGCTCACCCCCTCCACGCGAGAGATGATCGGCGCCTGCGAGCTCGCGCGGATGCGCCCCGGCGCATATCTGGTCAACTGCGCCCGCGCCGCCCTGGTCGATCACGCCGCGCTCGGGGAGGCATTGCGGTCTGGCCGGCTGGGGGGCTGTGCGCTTGACGTCCTCCCCACCGAGCCACCGGCGCCGGACGAGCCGGCCCTCGCCTGGCCGCGCACCGTGTTGAATCCGCACTCCGCCTGGTACTCGCCGCAGTCGGCGACGGCGCCCTACCGGATGTGCGGGGAGGCCGTCGCCGCCGTGCTGGAGGGTCGGGAGCCCGTCGGCGTCCTGGCGTGGCCCGCTTAGCCCTTGGACGAGCGGCTTGCCGTGCTTGCACGGCCAACCCTCAGGGTGCCCGGGCGAGCAGCGCGGTCAACCGCCGCCGGGTCGCGCCGGGGCCGTTGATCTCCAGCCACGACACGGTGGCGCCGCGCGCCACGATCGCCAGCAGCGACGGGTTGGCGAGATGGCACCGGCACGCCTGGCCAACGGCCAGGATTCCGCGGCGGGACCCCGCCGCAAACCGGTGGACCTGCGGGAATGATCCCAGGACCGCTCCGAGGTGGGACTGCATGAAGGCCACGTAGGCAGCGGCTCCCGCGGCCCGGACGAACCGCAGGGTGCGCGAATCGACGACCAAAAGACGCTTGGATTCGCCCTGGAAGTAGCGGTCCGACCCGGCCACGAAGCCCCAACCCCTCAGCTTCGCCGCCAAGTCGGGAGTCTGAGCCTCCCGGGTGAGGAAGGCCGCCGTCAGGGACTTGTGCACGCTCGGCAGGTATGGCACCGCCGCCGCGGACAGCGTCGGCAGCGATGCCGGAGGCTCCGCCGAGGACCCGCAGCCGGCCGCCAGGACTCCGACGAGCACCACGCACGGCGCGCCGAGAGCGGCTCTCATCTCGTCAACGGCGGCGCCTCGGAGAGCGCCTCGATCCGGCGCTCTGCCCAGCGCCGGGCGACCTCTGCGCCGATCACCAGAACGATCGACACCACGATCACGATCGAGCCGATCGCGATCACCTCCGGGAGCAGCGCCGGGGTCCGCGAGCTGGAGTAGAGCACCACGGGATATGTGGGGGATCCCGGCGGGGCCAGGAACGACGCGATCGCGAACTCGTCGAAGCTGAGCGTGAACGCGATCAGGAAGCTCGACAGCAGCGCCGGCGCCAGTAACGGCAACGTCACGAGAAGGAACGCGCGCAGCTCGGACGCGCCGAGGTCGCAGGCCGCCTCGACGATCGACTCATCGAGGGTGCGCAGCCGGGGCAGGATCACGAGCACGCTGTAGGGCAGCGAGATCACCACGTGGCCGGCGAGCACCGCGGCCAGCGAAGTGGCGATCCCGAACTCGTGCAGCAATACCACCAGCCCGACCGCGAGCACGATGTAGGGCACCACCAGCGGGACCAGGATCAGTGTCATCACCACGCCCCGCAACGCGAGTCGCCGACGGGCCAGGGCGACGGCGGCCATGACGCCCAGCAGCGTCGCCGCGATCCCATTGACCAGCGCGATCAGGACGCTGCGCAGCAGCGCCGAGGTGAGCGTGGTGTCCGCGAAGGCGGCGCTGAACCACTTGGTCGAGAAGCTCTTAATCGGGAGGGTGGGAATGTTCCCGCCGTTGAACGCGAACACCGTCAGCACCACCAGCGGGGCGTACAGGAACAGCACGAGCAGGCCGAAGTAGCCGCTGAGGATGGCGCGGCCAGCGCGTCCGACCGCAGTCATGTCTTCTCCTGGGCCATGTCGGGGCTGACGAAGCGCCCGAACAGGGCCAGCAGCACGAGCACCACCGCGACCAGGAACAGGGCAAGCACCGAGCCGTAGTTCCAGTCCGGGGTGTCTGAGAAGAAGGCCTGGATCGAGTTGCCGAACAACTGACTGGAGGGGCCTCCCACCAGCAGCGGTGCGATGAACTCGCCGGTGGTGGGGATCAGCACGAACACGAACCCCGCCGCGACTCCGGGCAGGCTCATCGGCAGCGTCACGCGCAGAAACGTGGAGAAGCGGCTGGCGCCGAGATCGTGGGCGGCGTCGAGCAGGCGACGGTCGAGGTTGTCCAGTACCACGAAGATGGGCAGGGCCACGAACGGCACCCAGGCGTAGAACAGGACCAGGGCCACCGAGAACCTGGAGTAGATCAGCCAGCTGATGGCATGGCCGTGCGCGCGCAGACCCAACTGCCACAGCAAGGTGTTGACCACGCCGTTGTTGTTGAGGATCACCTGCCAGGCGATCACGCGGAGCAGGTAGCTGGTGAAGAACGGGGCCAGGACCAACAGCAGGATCGTGTAGCGGTGTCGGCCAGCCACGAAGGCCAGAAAATAGGCCAGCGGGTACGCGCCGATCACGGCGGCGACCGACACGATCAGCGTCACCGCCATTGAACTCAGGAAACGGTCCCGGAAGGGGTTCGAGGCTCCGGTGAGGAAATCCGACCAGTTGCCGGTGGAGAACACCGGATGCACGCCGGTGAGGTTGCTCATCAGGCCGAAGCTGTAGAGCGCGATCAGCACGATCGGACCGACGAGGACCAGCAGGACATACGTCGACGGCGTCGCGGCGGTCAGCATCCGCGCGAACGAGCGCGAGCTGAACCGTTCCAGCCGGCGTCGCGGCACCGGGGTGGTGGCGGTTGAGGTATCGGCGCTCATGGGTTTTCAGACCGGCGTCGCGGCACCGCTCCCACGGCGCCACCGCGACGCACAGACGATCAGGCCGCCAGCACCTCCTGCCAGGCCAGCTCGTAGCGAGCGCGGTTGGGCTGGAAGCTCTGCAGGTGGACGTCGGACGCCTCGATCGCCGTCGGATCACCGACGTTCAGCTGCTTGGCCAGCCTCGGGTCCTGGATCTCGGAGCGCTTGATCGTCCTGTCGGAGGTCCCGTAGTAGAAGAGGTTGGTCATCTGCACGCAGGCATGGTGGTTGATGAACGACTCGACGTATTTGTGGGAGTGAAAGAAGTTCTTCGTCTGGCTGCCGAGCACGTAGCCGCAGAACCAGCTGAGCTTGCCCTGGTGCGGGTTCAGGTAGCCCACCTTCAGCCCTGCCTTGTTCATGGCGACATAGGCGTCCTGCCATGAGTAGGTGATCCAGATGTCACCGGACTTGAACGCCGGCTGCATCTGACCGTACTCGCTGGACCAGTAGAACTTGTTCAACGGCTTCTGCGCGATCAGCGACTGCTTGACGTTCTGGACCTGGCTGTCGCTCATCGTGTCCATGTTGTGATAGCCGAGCTTGAGCGCGGCCACCTCCATGTTCGAGCCGCTGCCGTTCCAGAGCGCGATCTTCCCCTTGTACTTCGGGTTCCAGGCCAGCTCCCACCCGGTGGCGTCCGCCGGATCGATCTTGTCGGTGCGATACAGCAGGCTGGCGTAGCCCCAGTCCCACGGGATCATGTACTGCTTGCCGTTGACCTGGCCCTTCTTCACCAGAAACGGATTGAGGTTCTGAAAGCTCGGCAGCAGGCTCGTGTCCCACGGCTGCACGAGGCCCTGGGAGACGAAGCTCTCGAGCATCTCGTTGCAGGGGTGCATGATGTCGAACGGCCCGCTGGTCGCCGCCTTGCTGAGCGACTGGTCGTCGTTGACGATGTAGGTGTAGGTGATCGAGTGCTTGCCGAACTCCTGGGTATAGGGCGTCCCGGCCCACATCCCCGACGTCTGTGCCGACGTGCCGCCGGCCTCGTAGCCGCCCCACTCGAGGATCGACAGCTTGCCGGGCTCCTTGCTGATCGCCGGCCGCTTGCTCAGCGGCGTCACCTGTGCGGCGGAGCTGGAGCCTCCGCTCGATCCGCATCCGCCGAGCAAGGCGGCGCCACCGAGCGCCGCGCCCGCCGTCAGAAAATCGCGTCGACTGATCTGCTGCATGGGACTCTCTCCTCGTTGGCCCTAGGTGTTAACGACTGCGTGCGGAGCTGGTGGCACTTCCCCGGCATCGCCCGGCGGGGCGCCGGTGTCGGCGAGTACCCGCAGCGCGTCCGGCGGCAGGTGCAGGGCGACGGCATCGCCGGTCTCGGGCCGGGACGCATCGCCGGCGTTCTGCACCAGCGCTTGGATCTGGTCGCCTCCCGCCAGGCGGATGAACACCTGGTCGGCGTTGCCGCGGTAGACGACCCGCTCGACGATCCCGGGGATCCGGTTCTCGCCGCCGGCGCCGTGCGGCTCCATGCGCACGCGCTCAGGGCGGATCATCAGCTTCGTCTCCCCCCTGGCCGCCAGGTCCCCGCCGCTGGCGTGCAGCTCGAACTCTCCGATCTGAACCGTGCAGCGGCCGCTCACCCCGGCGCGGGCCACCCCGGAGATCAGGTTGGAGATCCCCAGGAAGGCCGCCACGAACGTAGTGTCGGGCTGCTCGTAAACGTGTTTGGGGGGGCCGAGCTGCTCGATCCGGCCGGCGTTCATGACCGCCAGCCGGTCGCTCATGGTGAGCGCTTCCTCCTGGTCGTGGGTGACGTAGATGAAGGTAAGTCCGACGTTCTCCTGAAGCGCCTTGAGCTCGACCTGGAGGTTGCGCCGGATCTGGGCGTCCAGCGCTCCGAGCGGCTCGTCGAGCAGGACCACTGCGGGGCGCAGCACCAGCGCTCGAGCCAGCGCCACCCGCTGCTGTTGCCCACCGGACAGCTGCGACGGCTTGCGTCGCTCCAGCCCGGTCAGCTCCACCTGGGCCAGGGCATCGGCGACCCGGCGGCGGACCTCGGCCTTGTCCACGCCGCTGCGGCGCAGACCGAACGCCACATTGTCGAATACGCGCAGGTGGGGGAACAGCGCATAGCTCTGGAACACGGTGTTGACATTGCGCTTGTAGGGCGGACGCCGGGCCACATCCACTCCGTCGAGCAGGATCTGCCCCGACGTGGGCTGGTCGAAGCCGGCGATCATTCGCAGCGTCGTGGTCTTGCCACAGCCCGACGGTCCCAACAGGGAGAAGAACTCTCCACCGGCGACGCTGACGTCGATGGCGTCGACGGCGATCACGTCAGCGAAGCGCTTGGTCAGTCCCACCAGCGTCACCTCACCGCCGGCCATGCTCGAGCTCCCGTTCTCGGTCGTGGTGGTCACAGCCCGGGGCACGCACCCGCGAGGCGGTCTCGGCGATGAACCCGGCGGCCTCCTCGCGGGCGCGCTCCAGGAACAGACGGCCCTTTTCGGCGGTCGCCACGGTGGCGTCCCCCATCACCCCGGACCTCGACAGGCCGCTCCAATGGGGCATGTAAGAGAGAGGCCCGCCGGCCGGCCAGTCGCTGGAGATGTTCTTGTTCCAGAGCGGGATCTCGCGCACCGCGAGATCCATCTGGACGAGTTCGGGAGCGAGGGCCAGGTACATCGACGTCTCGAGCTCGCAGGCGTGTGACATCCCGCCCGGCTCGCTGTCGCGCTCACGGCTCAGCAGCTCGCTCGACTCCTGGGTGCTCAGGTACAAGGTCGAGGCCGTGCACACCGCGCCGCGATGCTCGACATTGATCAAGCGTGCAGCGACGTCGACGAGGGGCGCGTTTGACCCGTGGCCGTTGAGGAGCAGGATCCGATCGAACCCGTGGCGACAGAGGCTACGCCCGCAGTCGAGCAGCGACTCGACGAACACGTTCCAGCGCAGAGTGACGGTCCCGGGAAAATCCATATGGTGAGGCGTGTAGCCGTGGACCGCGGTCGGGAACAGCATCGCCCCCCCGCCGAGCGCCGTCTCAGCGGCGGTGTTGTAGCGCTCCACCGCGCCGCGGGCGATCGCTTCGATCAAGCGCACGTCGGTGTCAATCGGGAGGTGGTAACCGTGATCCTCGAGCGTGGCGGTGGGGATCACCACCACGATCTGATCGCGACGGGCGAGCTCGCGCAGCTCCAACCAGGTGTGCTTCGCATACTCGGTCCGCGGCAAGCCGTCCATCGACGGACGAGGTTCGTCGGTGCCCGTGCCCGTGCCTTCGAGCGTCTGCACCCGGGGCGGTTGGCTCACGCCACGCCCCCGAATGCGGCGCGCAGCGGGCCCATCCGCCTCACCAGGTCCAGCGCGTATCCGCCGCGGTCGTCGGTCAGGCCGTTGGGGATCACCAGCCGCGCCTGGGAGCCGACCGCGTCGGCACCGAGCGCAGCCGCCGCGAAATTCGTCGCGGTCGAGAAGAACAGCACCGTCCCACGGCGGCCCGTGGCCAGGATGGCGGTTCCCTCGGTCCCCGCGACGCTCGTGCACAGCAGGGTCAGCTGGGCCGGCTCCAGGCCCCGCTGGGCCAATCCGCACGCCACTGACCGGGGATCGGTCACGTCGGCCCGCAGGGTGGTGACGGCCGGGTCGATCGTCCGCGCGCGCTCGAGCGCGGTGGGCGCGACGTCGACGACGGTCACCTGGCCGGTGGCTCCGACGGCCTCGCGGGCGGCGGCGACCGCCAGCAGCCCGGCGTGCCCGGAGCCGAGCACCAGCACGTGCGAACCGGCGCCCGCGAGCTCCCGGACGTGAGAGGCGACCGGGTAGACGTCGAGGGCGGTCAGCGTCACCGACGGCGGCAGGTCCTCCGGCACCGAGGCGTACAACATGCTGCCGGTCACGATGGCGCGACCGCGGACCGGAACGTGGGGACTGTCGGGATCGACGGGCCCCACTGACTGCAGCGACAGTGGAATCGCGATCAACGAAGCCAGAGGGACGATCAACTCCGCGAGGGTGGGCACGGGCGCGACCCGCCGAGTGCCCACGGCGCTGACACGTCCCATGAGGACGCCGCCGGAGCCGGTCCAGGGGTTCTGCAGCTTGCCGTGCTCGGCGACGATGGTCGCGATCAGCGTGCCGATCCGATCCGGATCGCCTTCGGCGCGCTCACGCATCACACGGAAGCTGGTGGCATCCACCGCCAGCATCTCCACCTCCACGGCGAGCTCGTGATCGGTGGCGTCGGTGGCGCTATCAAGCACGCGGGCGATGTGCGGCAGCGCTCCGCGCGGCTCCAGCGAGCGCTCGATACCGAGCTGAGCCGACTCGACGCGCCAGGGGTCGAGTAGGGCCGAGCTCACCGCGCCTCCGCGGTCTCGCAGCCGGCGGCCGCGGTCTGCAGTGCAGTGAGCTCGCAGCCAAGCTCGAGCGACACCGCGACGAGCGACATCGCCACATAGCGGGCCCGGGGGTGATCGGGGTCGCCGAGCACCATGTGCACAGCCAGGCCGTCGGTGAGCGCCGACACCCTCTGGGCGATCCCGCGCGCATCCCGCGCCACCCACGCCCCGGTGTCGCCGCCATACCGGATCACCGCCTCGATCGTCTCGCGCCAGCGCCGGTGAAACCGCCGTTGCGCCACGGCGGTCTCGGGATGGTGGCGGGCGTAGACCCACAGGTCCATCCACAGCAGCCAGTCCGAGGTGCTTGAGCGGACGATCAGCAGTGCGATCCGATCGATCGCCTGCTCCAAACCGGACAGCTCCTCGTGGAGGCCCGCGTAGAACGCGTCATCGGCCCCGGCGATCGCCTGGGCGAGCAGCTCATTCTTGGTGCCGAAGTAGTAGACGACGCTGGTGGGGCTCATCCCGGCGCGGTGGGCCACATCGGAGATGCGGACATTCCAGAGCCCCTTCTCGCGGACCAGCTCGACCGCCGTAGCGAGGATCTGAGGCCGGCGGACAGCGTCGAGGCGGCGCTTGGGCCGCGCGCTCACCTTGCTCGACACAGTTCGCGCCCGAGGTTGAAACGGTCACTCCAAACGGTCATTTCAGCTCGCCGTTATATTGGCGGCCGCGATGAAAGTCAACCGCGACCAAGCCACGGCGTGACCGCCCGCGCCAACCCCCTGCGCGCCGACGCCAACGCCGGGCGGGAGGCGAGTGCCTGGCCTACCCGGCCCGACGTGCGCGAGCCCGAACAAGTGGACGGACTGGTCGAGGCCGGCCTCCAGCGCTTCGGCACGATCGACGAGATCGCCGCGGTGATCGCGTTCCTGGCCAGTGCGGGGGGCGCCTACATCACCGGCACGACGATCACCGTCGACGGAGGCGCCGATGCATGGGGGCTCGGGGAGCCCCCGCCACAATGAGCCCGCGGCCCGTCGGCGCACTGTTTCGCCCCGGCTCGGTGGCGGTCGTCGGCGCTTCTGACGATTCGCGCAAGTGGGGCAACTGGCTGGCGCGCGGAGCGTTGCGCGGGGAGTCGCGGCGCCCGGCATATCTGGTCAACCGTCGCGGCGGCGAGGTGCTCGGGCGCCCCGCCTACGCATCGCTCGCCGAGCTACCCGAGACGCCCGAGCTGGTGGTGATCGCGGTTCCCGCAAGCGCAGTCTCGGCCACGGTGGATGCCGCGCTGGTGGCCGGCGCGCGCGCACTGGTGGTGATCAGCGCAGGCGACAACCAGTCCCCCGCTGCGGCCGCACTGGACGCCGAGATGGTGGTCCGGGTTCGCGACGCCGGAGCGGTGCTGCTCGGTCCCAACTGCCTCGGTGTGCTCGACTGGGGCGAGGCGCTGGAGCTGGTGCCCAACCCGTTGCCGGCGGGATCGATCGGCCTGATCTCGCAGAGCGGCAACCTCGCCCTGGAGCTCGGAATCCTCGCCGCCCAGGACGGGCTGGGCTTCTCGCGCTTCGTCTCGCTCGGCAATCAGGCCGACCTGGGCGCCGCCGAGTTGATACGCGAGTTCGCGACCCACCCCGCGACCGAGCTGATCGCCCTCTATGTGGAGGACTTCAGGGACGGGCGCGAGTTCGCCCGCGCCGCCGCGGACGCCGTGTCGGCGGGCAAACCGGTGCTCGCGCTGGCGATCGCGCGCGGGGGGGCCACGAGCCGCGCGGTCCGCTCGCACACTGGCGCGCTGGCCAGTGACGATGCGGCGATCGACGCGGCCTGCCGGGCCGCGGGAATGCAGCGCGTCGACACTCCGCGTGAGCTGCTCGACCTGGCCCAGGCGCTGCTGCGCTGCCCCGCCTCGCGCGGCCGACGGGTTGCCGTGCTGGCCGACGGCGGGGGCCACGGCAGCATCGCCGCCGCGGTTGCGACCAGGGCCGGCCTCGAGCTGCCCGAGCTGAGTACCGAGACGGCAGCCGCGCTGCGACGGCAACTCCCCGGAGGTGCGGCGGTGACCAACCCGGTCGATCTGGCCGGCGGCGCCGAGCAGGACGTGCATGCGTTTGACCGGATCGCGCTTGGACTGCTGAATGGCGGCGAGGTCGACGCCCTCCTGGTCACCGGCTACTTCGGCGGCTACGCCGAATACGGCCCCGCCGTGGCCGTCGAGGAGCTGCGCGCGGCCGCCTCGATGGGCGTCGCCGCTCAGACCAGCGGGCGGCCGCTGGCGGTACACACCATGTATCCGCGTGGACCCGCCGCGGTGGCGTTGCGCGACGCGGGCGTGCCGGTCTACGAGACGATCGAGCAGGCGGCCGGCGCGCTGGCGAGACTCGCCGCGCACGGCGAGGCGCGGGCGCACGGGATCCCGACCCTCGGCCAAGTCGCCGCGCCGGTCGCGCAGGATGGTTACGAGGCGGCCAGATCGCTGCTGGGCGCCGGCGGCGTTCCGTTCGCGGCCCAGCGGAGCGTGTCGAGTGCCGCCGAGGCGCTCGCCGCTGCCCGGGCGCTCGGCTATCCGGTGGTGCTCAAGGCGTTGGGTTCGGCGCACAAGTCAGACGCGGGCGGGGTGGTGCTCGGGATTGCCGGTGACGCCGAGCTTGAACGGGCGTATACCGACCTCGGGCACCGCCTCGCGCCAGAGCGCTGCTCGGTAGAGCCGATGGCGCCATTGAGCGACGGCGTAGAGCTGCTGATCGGCACCCGTTGGGACGCCCGCTTCGGGCCGATCGCCCTGACCGGCAGCGGCGGCGTCTACACCGAGATCCTGCGCGACACGGCGGTCTCGCTCGCGCCCGTGACCGAGGCCCGGGCCGAACTGATGATGCGCTCGCTGCGGACGGGACCGCTGCTGCTCGGGGCCCGCGGCCGTCCGGCGCTGGACGTTGAGGCGGCGGCAGGCGCACTCGCGGCGCTGTCTCGAGTCGCGGCCGCGCACCCCGAGCTGGCCGAGCTGGAGGTCAACCCCCTGTTGGTCACGCCGACCGGGGCGCTTGCCCTCGACGCGCGGTTCATCCGCGCCCCAACCACCACACAGGAGACGAGAGAGTGCAGTTCACCTACACCCCGGAGCAGCTCGAGCTGCGCGAGCGCGCCGTCCGCCTGACCGACCAGATCACCAGCTTCGAGGATCCCTGCGAGGAGGGTCGCGGGTTGCCTTCCGAGTCGCTGGCGCAGATCCGCGAGCTGACCCTCGCCGCTGAGCTGAACGCCATCAACATGCCCTCCGAATGGGGCGGGCAGGGCCTCTCGATCCTCGACCAGGTGATCGTCCAGGAGCGTCTCGGTCAGCTCACCAACGCGCTCTGGGACGCTGTGTGGCGGCCGGCCAATGCCCTGCGCCACTGCACCGAGGCGCAACGTGAGCGGTACCTGATCCCGGCGATCCGCGGGGAGCGACGCGACTGCTTCGCGGTCACCGAGGAGAAGGCGGGCTCGGACCCGGCGCTGATCGAGACCGTGGCCGAGCGTGACGGAGCTTCGTTTCGCCTCAGCGGGGAGAAGTGGTTCGTGACCGTCGGTGACGTCGCCGACTTCCTGATCGTGCAGGCGCTGGTGGGGCCAGAGCACGCCCCAACGCTGTTCCTGGTCGACAAGGACCTGCCCGGGGTCAGCATCAAGCGGACGCCGGCGTACATGCATACGTTCGTCTTCGAGCACCCCGAGTTCGTGTTCGATGGCGTCCAGCTCGGCCCCGAGCAGGTACTGGGCGAGGTCGGCGGCGGCTACGAGTTGACGCGAGAATGGTTTGTCGAGGAGCGGCTGATGATCGCCGCCCGCGCTGCCGGCGCTGCCGAGCGCGCGCTGCGGCTGGCGTCGGACTTTGCCAACCAGCGGATCCAGGGCGGCCGGCCGATCGCCGCCCACCAGCTGATCGCCGCAATGATCGCCGACAGCGCCTGCGACATCGCGCTGATCCGCGCCCTCACCCATCAGGTCGCCGGCGAGGCGGACGCCGGCCTGGCGCCCAAGTTGCTGCACGCCAAGGCGGCGATGGTCAAGTTGACGGCGTCAGAGGCAGCCGGGCGCGTGATCGATCGTGCGGTGCAGATCTTCGGCGGCCGTGGCTATATGCGTGAGAACCCCGTTGAGCGCCTGTACCGCGACATCCGGGTCGATCGGATCTGGGAGGGGACCTCGGAGATCCAGCGCCTGATCATCGCCAACGAGGTCGGCAAGCGCGGTCTCGATGCCCTGCTGCAGTTCGCTCCCGGAGCGGCGGTGGCCCGTGCCTGACCTGGTGAGCCTGCACCGGCACCACAGCGCCTGTGTGGTGACACTGCAGCGCGTGGCCAAGCTCAACGCGATCTCGGGCGCCATGGAGCGCGAACTGTGCGCCGCGCTGGAGCGAGATGAGTTGCGCGAGGCCGCGTCGGTCGTGTTCACCGGTGGCGAGCGCGTGTTCTCGGCCGGCGCCGACCTGAAGGAGATGCGCGGCCTGGATCCGCAGTCGATCATCGACGACTACCGCGCAAGCGGCGACTTCGCCGAGCGGGTCGCGGATCTCCCCCAGCCGACGTTCAGCGCCATCTCCGGTTACTGCCTCGGCGGCGGCCTGGAGCTGGCGCTGGCCACCGATTTCCGAGTGGCCGACCGCAGCGCCGTGTTCGGCCTGCCGGAGGTCGCACTGGGGATCCTGCCCAGCTGGGGCGGCACCCACCGGCTGGTGCGGCTGTTGGGTCCCGGCCGGGCCAAGGAGCTGATCCTGCTGCACGATCGCGTCGCGGCTGAGGAGGCCCACCGGATCGGGCTCGTCACCGAGATCGTGGAGAACGGCACGGCCCTTGAGCGCGCCCTCGGGCACGCCGTCCGGCTGGCGGCGCTGCCCCCGCTCGCGGTGCAGGTCACCGGCGAGGTGATCGACGCCATGGCCGAGTCCTCACGGAGCGCTGGGTTAGTGCTCGAACGGTACGCCTACGGGATGCTGGCCCAGACTCCACAGGCCGATGAGGCGATCAGCGGCAGGCCGTCGTGACGAGCAACCCTGTCGCGATGACCGAGGAGCAGATCGCCATCCAGCGCGTCTGCCGGGAGTTCGCTGCCAAGGAGATACGCCCGATCTCGCTGGCGGTCGACGAGGCCGATGTCGAGGTCCCCTGGGGGGTGTGGCGCAAGGCGTCGCAGCTCGGCCTGACCTCGTTCATGCTGCCGGAGAGCTACGGCGGCGCCGGCATGACCGACTGCCTGACCTCCTGCATCGTGCAGGAGGAGCTCTCGCACGGATGCTCGGGGATCGGCAACCTGATCACGTCGGGCGGCTTCTTCGCCGAGCCGCTCCTGGCGCTGGGCGACGAGGCGCAGAAGCGGCGCTGGCTGGCGCCGCTGGCGGGCGATGACCCGCCGCTGACAGCGCTGGCGATCACCGAGCCCGAGAGCGGGTCCGACGCCGCCTCGATCCGCACGCGTGCCCGCCGCGTCGATGACGGATACCTCCTCTCGGGCCAGAAAGCGTGGATCTCCAACGGCGGCGTGGCCCGGTACTACGTCGTGTTCGCCACGGTCCAGCCGGGCAGCGGTCACCGGGGAATCACCGCGTTCGTCGTGGAGAGCGCCGACGAGGGCCTTCGCTGCGGGCCTCCGATCCGCAAGATGGGCCAGCGGGCGATCCCCAACACGGAGCTGTTCCTCGACGACCTGTTCGTCGGCGCGGACCGCCGTCTCGGCGACGAGGGTGAGGGGTTCTCCGGCCTGATGCACACCTTTGACCGCTCCCGCGTGACACTGGCGGCCTCGGCCACCGGGCTCGCCCGGGCCGCGCTGGAGTTCGCGGTCCAGTACGCCAAGGACCGCACCCAGTTCGGCAAGCCAATCGGCCAGCATCAGGCGGTGGCGTTTCGCCTCGCCGACATGGCGCTGCGCGTCGACGCCGCGCGTCTGTTGACGTGGCGCGCCGCCCAGATGCTCGATCGCGGCCAGCGCGCCACCGCCGAGGCGGCGATGGCCAAGCTGAACGCGTCCGAGACGGCGATGTGGTGCACCTGGGCCGCGGTGCAGACGCTGGGTGGGTGGGGCTACTCCCGGGAGTACCCGGTCGAGAAGTGGATGCGCGACGCCAAGCTCGAGGAGATCGAGGAGGGGACGTCAGACATCCAGCGGCTGATCATCTCCCGGGAGCTGCTGCGCTGAAACGCCCGGCGCAGCAGCGCGGGATATGAGGGGAGCGCGGTCAGCCGGCGGCGTCGGCCTGTTGGGCGAGCGCGGTCAGGGCGCTGAAGAACGCCGAGGACTGTCCCCTGAACAGACCCATGGCGGTGAGGAATTTGGCCGCGCCCATCGCCGCGCCCTTGGTGTTGGTGGGGCGGATGATCGAGCACACCGGGAACTTCCGGCTCAGGAATGCGGTCGGCTCCGGCATGATCAGGTTGGTCTGGAAGTTCTGGCCACCGAAGGGGTGCTGGTTGAGGTCCGGGAACACCAGCCCGTTGGTGGGATCGGTCAGCGGCGGCGCGTTGCCCGCCTTGTCCATCCAGGTCTGGAAGTGCATCGTTTCGGTCGGGCCGATGCTGAGCAGAACGCGCAGAACCTCGGGATCTTTGACCCGCTGGGCCAGCGATGGGTACAGGCTGGTGCCACCCTGCTCGATCGTCGCGAAGTGAAACCCGGCCGTGTTGGCAATCGCCTGAAGGTGCTTGGCAGGAGCCAGGTCAGCATCTGACCGGGGTATCGCCGGGAACCTGCCCTTCATCAGCCCGGGCACGGCGGGTGGGAAGGTGTCCCCGAGGTCGGGGTTCTTCGTGCGTGCGCGGTACCGCGTCCACCAGGAGGTGTCGACGGTCAGCTCCATCAGGTTGGTGAGGCGGCCGAGCTGCTGCGCCCCTTTCGCTGTACTGCTGGGGAGCGTCCGGAACGGGTCGAGGTTCACCGGTTGCGCACCATGGGCTTTGAGGTACGCGTTGATGAAGGTGAAGTGTGTGAACTCGTCCTCGGTGTTGTCGTGCACGTACTGCGCCATGTCGGCGTCGAGCTTGCTCAAAGCCTTGGTGAAGGCGGCGTTGCCGGTGCCGCCGGGGACCTCGTGGTCCTGTACTCCACACAGCTCGTTGTACTGCTGCCACAGGTCGGTCTCGAGGATCTCGGCCGCGGAGAGGAACCGCAGGATGGCGGCATCTCCCTTGGACAGATCGCCCGCGCCGAAGGCGTCCGAGACGCCGCCCAGCATGCCCATCCCCAGCGCGGTGGCGCCCGCTCCGGCCAGGAAAGCGCGACGGCTGGTCTCAACCGGCGTGCGGGCCGCCTCACCGGCGCTTTCGGGTGACGGTGTCGCCTCCGATGCGTTGCGCGACTCCGACGATTGTGCAGTCACTTCAATCTCCTTTCGATTGCCGTACCGGTGTGCGACCCCAGCGCAGGTGACTCCCAACGCAGCCGACGCGGGTGGATTTCAACGCGCACCACTCATCGGTCATGACCCCGCCGAGAGCAAACTCTTCCCGGGCAACCGAATACTTGTGTTCGCCCCCGCGCGTAGACTTCCGCCACATGAGCACCACGGTCAGTGGAGCCGGTACACGAGAAGATCCCTGGGTCCTGCGTACGCCGCCGGGCACCTCGGAGTACCGGATGTACCGAGATGAGTCAGCCGACCCGCCCGCACTGGTCTGCGTCGTCGGCAAGACCACGCTCGCCTATCAGCTCCGCTGCCTCGAAGATCTTCACGCCATGCTCGTCGACCATGGCGATTGGATGGCGCTGGGCAGCGCGGACGAGCAGAAGACGCCCGCCGAGGACACCGTCGAAGCCTGGGGTCGCTCCGAGAAGAACCCCGTCGGTGGCTTCTACGGACTCAAGAAGGGGCTGCGGGGGCGCTTTGGCATGTACGTGCCGCCACTGATGGAGGCGCTCGGCCTGGCCGACTTGGAGCACAACGCGCGCAACAACCGCATGCGCGCGATCGCCTGAGCGACCGCGGGAGTGAGCGTCCCGAGGGTTAGCCCTCGACGGTCTCCTCGGTCACGTCGCGGGCCACCAGCGCCGCGTAGGCGCCGCCGCGATCGAGCAGCTCCTCGTGGGTGCCGCGCTCGACGATCCGCCCGTGGTCGAGCACCACGATCTGGTCGGCGTCGCGAATCGTGGACAGACGGTGGGCGATGGTGATCGTGGTGCGCCCCTGCGCCAGCCGCTCGAGCTCGGCCTGCACCGCGTGCTCGGTCTGGGTGTCAAGCGAGCTGGTGGCCTCGTCGAGCACCAGCACCGGCGGATTGCGCAGGACCGTACGGGCGATCGCCATACGCTGCTTCTCCCCGCCGGAGAAGCGGTAGCCCCGCTCACCGACGACGGTGTCGTAGCCGTCGGGCAGCGACGCGATCAGGTCATGGATCCGCGCGGTGCGGGCGGCGTCCTCGATCTCCTCATCGGTCGCCTCCGGGCACGCGAAGCGGAGGTTCTCCCGCACGCTGGCGTGGAACAGGTAGGTCTCCTGCGCGACCACTCCCACCGTGGCGGCGAGGGAGGACAACGAGGCGTCGCGGACGTCGACGCCGTCGATCGTCACCCGACCCTTCTGAGGTTCGTACAGCCTGGCTACGAGATAGCCGAGCGTGGTCTTGCCCGAGCCGGTCTCCCCCACGATTGCCGTCCTGGTGCCGGCCGGGACGACCAGCTCGACGCCGCTCAATGTCCATGGCGGATCGGCTGACGCCGATCCGCCTGGCTCCGGCTGCGCTGGGAGATCGGCGCCAGCCGATCTCCCAATGGAATCGGCGTCAGCCGATTCCACATCGGCGTCAGCCGATTCCACATCGGCGTCAGCCGATTCCACATCGGCGTCAGCCGATTCCACATCGGCGTCAGCCGATTCCACGTCATAGCGGAACCAGACGTTCTCCAGCCGGACCTCGCCGAGCACTTCGTCGGGCCGAAGCTCGACCGGGTGCTCGGCCTCGACGATGTCGACCGGCAGGTCCAGGTACTCGAAGATCCGGTCAAACAGCGCCAGCGACGCCTCCATATCGGCACCGACCCCGAGCAGCGACTGGATCGGGAACAGCAGCCGGGTCTGCAGCGTGGTGAACGCCACGATCGTCCCGATCGAGATCGACCCGCCGATGAAGCTCTGTCCGGCCAGCCAGTAGATGATCGCCGGCTGAATCGCGAAGGTCATCTGGATCGTCGACATCACCCACCGTCCCGCCATCCGCGAGCGGACCTCGAGATCGGCGATGCCGTGGGATTCGCCGGTGAACCGGTCGGCCAGATCATTGCCGCGGCCCATCGTCTTGCCGAGCATGATCCCCGACACCGAAAGCGACTCGGCGACGAGGGCGGAGAGGTCGGCCAGGCGTCGCTGCTGCTCGGTGGTGATCTTGCGCCGCACCTTGCCGACGCGCCGCGTCAGCCACACGAACAGCGGCACGAACACGACCGAGATCGCCGCCAACCGCCAGTCGAGCAGGACCATCGCCACCAGCGCCGCCAGCACCGTGGTGGCGTTCTGGGCGATCGACGTCGCGGTGGTGGTGACGACGTTGTCGAGGCCGCCGATGTCGTTGGCGATGCGCGATTGCACCTCGCCGGTCCGCGTCCGGGTGAAGAACGCCAGCGACATCCGCTGCAGATGACCGTAGACCGCGGCCCGCAGGTCGTGCATCACGCGCTGGCCGATCTGGTTGGACAGATAGGTCTGCCAGACGTTGAACGCGGCGGTGAGGATCGCGATCGCGATCATCGCCCCGACCAGTTCGCTCAGCAGCGTGGTCTGGTGCTTGAAGATGCCCTCGTCCAGCACCGCCCGCAGCAGGAATGGCGACACCATGCCGAGCCCGGCGCTGAACACGATCATCACCAGCACGACCGCGAGCCGGATCCGGTACGGCCGGAACAGACTCAGGATCCGATGGCGGTCGCGCTCGCGGGTCGGGTCCATCAGCGGCGGCGGCTTCTTGGATCCGTCCCCCCCGCGCAGGGACCGCATCGACCCTGGGGTCGCGCCGTGTGATGCCGAGAATCCTCGTCCGCCCGAGCTCATGTCACCCGTCGCCGCCTCGAAGGCGGCTCAGCGCTCCACGAAGTACGAGCCGCTGCCCTGACCGCTCGAGAAGTACCGGCTGGTGACTGTCTTCTTGCGGGTGTAGAAATCGACCGCGTCGGGGCCATGGGCATGCAGATCGCCGAGGAAGGAGTCCTTCCAGCCCGAGAACGGGAAGAACGCCACCGGCGCCGCGACGCCGATGTTGACGCCGATCATCCCCGCCTGCACGTCGTGGCGATACCGGCGCACCGATGCACCTGACTCGGTGAAGATCGAGGTGCCGTTCCCGAACCGGCTCCCGTTGACGATCTCGATCGCCTGGTCCAGCGTGGCGGCGTGGATGACGCACAGAACCGGGCCGAACACCTCCTCGCGGGCGATCTCCATCTCCGCCGTGACCGCATCGAGGATCGTCGGCCCCACGAATGAGCCGTCGGTGTCCCCGGCCGCCTCGCGCCCGTCGACGACGAGCTTCGCTCCCGCCCCCACGCCGCGGTCGATCCAGGCCCGGATGCGGTCCCGGGCCCCGGGCGAGACCACCGGGCCGACGTCGGTGCGCTCGTCCAGGCCGTCGCCGACCCGCAAGCCTCGGGTGGCGTCGATCAGCGGCGCCATCAACTGCTCGTGGGCATCGCCGACGGCCACCACCACCGAGCCGGCCATGCAGCGCTGACCGGCGGCGCCGAACGCGGATCCGATGATCCCGTCGATGGTCTTGTCGATCACCGCATCGGGCATCACCACCATGTGGTTCTTCGCCCCCCCGAGCGCTTGCACGCGCTTGCCGGCCTTGGCCGCACGCTCGTAGACGATCCGCGCCACCGGGGCCGAGCCGACGAACGAGACCGCATCGATTCCGGGATGCTCCAGAATGCCGTCGACCACCTCGCGGCCGCCGTTGACCAGGTTCACGACGCCGGGCGGGAGATCGAGCGCGTCGAGCTCCTCGAAGGCGATCTGCTGCGTGAGCGGGACCTGCTCGGAGGGCTTGAGCACGAACGCGTTGCCACAGGCGATCGCAAACGGCAAAAACCAGAACGGCACCATCGCGGGGAAGTTGAACGGCACAATCGCGGCGCACACGCCCACCGGCTGACGCACCGTCTCGGCGTCGACGTTGCGGGCGACGTCCTCCAGCACGCGGCCCTGCATGGTGGTCGGGATCGCACAGGCCGCTTCGACCATCTCGATCATCCGCGCGACCTCGGCCCGCGCATCGGCGATCGTCTTGCCCATCTCGGTGGTCACCGAGCGAGCGAGGTCCTCGCGGCGCGCATCCAGGCGCGCGCGGAGCTCGAACAGCTTCCGCGCCCGCCCGATCGTCGAGACTTCACGCCAGGCCGGTAGCGCCGCGGCAGCCGCCCGCACGGCCGCATCGAGATCGGACGCACCGGACAGCGGAACGCGAGCCAGGACTTCGCCGCTGGCGGGATTGGTGACGTCGAGGATCTCCGACGGATCGGCCACCGGCGTCCATCGACCTCCGACGTAGTTCTCGAGCAGGCGGGTCGCGGTGGCCGACATACTCTGAGATTGAAGCATTCTCTAGTCTGCAGAGCACATGAGCGACGACTGGCGCCTGCGGATCGACCTCCGCGACCACGAGCAGGCACGTGAGCTGACCGAGCTGCTGCGCAGCCACGAGGTCGAGCACGACCTCGAGCAGGCCTTCCACGACCGCGTCGTGGTCTCGTTCGACGGACCCGAGGTGTTCTGCTACGCCGGCACCCGCGAGCAGGCACAGCGCGCGGAGGCGGTGGTCAAGGCGCTGACGGCCGAGCACGGTTGGGACGCCGTGTTTGAGCTCTCGCACTGGCACCCGACTGCCGAGCGGTGGGAGGCGCCCGACGAGCCGTTGCCCGAGAGCAACGCGGCGCTCGACCGCGAGCGGCGCGAACGCGTGGCTCAGGAGCGCGAGGACTCGATCGCCCAGGGCTATCCGGAGTTTGAGGTGCGCGTGCAGTGCGCCACCCGCGGCGAGGCCGCCGCGCTCGCGCAGACCCTTGAGCGGGAGGGCATTCCGCTCGTGCACCGCTGGAGCTACGTGCTGGTCGGAGCGCTTGACGAGGACAGCGCTGCCGTGCTCGCGGAACGGCTGCGCGCCGAGGCGCCCACCGGGAGCGCGGTGACGGTCGAGGGCAATCTCCGAGCCGTCTACAACGAGCGACCATGGCGTCCCTTCTCGGTCCTCGGCGGCCTGGCCGGATGACCGCTGCCCAGTGCCATTTTGCCGACCGCCGGTGCAACGCTGGATGATCGCGCGCTGACCCGCGATACTCTCGCGCTTGCGCGAGGGAACCGCAAAGCCCGACAGTGACGGTAAACCGGCCCCGGCCCCGGCTCCGGCCGCCCCTGCCCGCGAGCGCGAGCCGGATCCCAAGCTCGGCACCAGCGCGTTCCCGCCGATCGCCGAGTACGCGTTCCTGTCGGACTGCGAGGCGGTGGCGCTGGTA
Organism: uncultured Solirubrobacterales bacterium; assembly: GCA_963792735.1. GTDB lineage: Bacteria > Actinomycetota > Thermoleophilia > Solirubrobacterales > Solirubrobacteraceae > Palsa-465. The sequence goes on from CAWBXK010000006.1 coordinate 563,173, forward strand.
GCCCCCAGCGGAGCGGTCGAGTGGCTCTGCCTGCCGAGGGTCGACTCGCCGAGCGTTTTCGGAGCGCTGCTGGACCGCGACGCCGGCTGGTTCCGGCTCGGGCCGGACGCGGTGAACGTGCCCGCGGCCCGGCGCTACCTGCCGGGCACGATGGTGCTGGAGACGAGCTGGGGAACCGGCTCGGGCTGGATCATCGTCCGCGACGTGCTGTTGATCGGCAACTGGCATCATCAGCACGACCGCTCCCACACCCATCGGCGCGCGCCCACCGACTATGACGCCGATCACGTCCTGTTGCGCACGGTCAGGTGTGTCAACGGCACCGCGCAGCTGCTGCTCGACTGTGAGCCCAAGTTCGATTACGGTCGCGACCCGGCCGAGTGGGTCTACTGCGGGGACGACTATCACGAGGGGGTGGCGACGAGCTCCGACGGCAGCGTAACGTTGCGACTGACCACCGACCTGATGCTCGGCTTCGAGGGTTCCCGGGCCACCGCCCGGCATCTCATGAAGGAGGGCGAGACCGTCTACTGCGCGCTGTCCTGGAGCGAGCATGCGCCGCCCCGCAGCATGGACGAGGCCTACGAGCGGCTCACGTGGACGGCCCACCACTGGCAGCACTGGCTCGATCGCGGCGATTTCCCCGATCATCCTTGGCGCACCTTCCTGCAACGCAGCGCGCTGACCCTCAAAGGGCTCACGTACGCCCCCAGCGGAGCGCTACTGGCCGCCGCCACCACCTCCCTTCCCGAGACGCCACAGGGCGAGCGCAACTGGGACTACCGCTACAGCTGGATCCGCGATTCGACCTTCATGCTGTGGGCGCTGCTGTCGCTCGGATTCGATTGGGAGGCCAACGACTTCTTCTACTTCATCGCCGACGTGGCGGCGGGCGAGGAGAACCTGCAGGTGATGTACGGCCTCGACGGCGAGCGCGAGCTCGAGGAGCACCTGCTCGAACACCTTGAAGGCTACGAGCGGGCCACCCCGGTGCGGGTCGGCAATGCCGCCTATAAGCAGGAGCAGCACGACGTCTGGGGGGCGCTGCTGGACTCCGTCTACCTGCACACCCGCTCGCGTGACTCACTGGACGATCGGGTGTGGAAGATCCTCTCGCGCCAGGTGGAGAAGGCGATCGATAACTGGCGGAACCCCGACCGCGGCATCTGGGAGATGCGCGGCGAGCCCAAGCACTTCACCTCCTCCAAAGTCTTCTGCTGGGTCGCGTGCGATCGCGGCACGAGGCTGGCCGAGCTGCGCGAGGACTGGGAACGCGCCGAGCGCTGGCGGTCGGCGGCGGATGAGATCAAGGCCGACGTGCTCGAGCACGGTCTCGACAAGCGGGGCGTGTTCGTGCAGCACTACGACACCGATGCACTGGACGCCGCCCTGCTGCTGCTGCCGCTGATGCGCTTCCTACCCCCCGACGACGAGCGCATCCGCAACACCGTGTTCGCGATCGCCGACGAGCTGACCGAGCACGGACTGGTCCTGCGCTACCGGACCGAGGAGACCGACGACGGCTTGCAGGGTAAGGAGGGGACGTTCTTGATCTGCTCGTTCTGGCTCGTCTCGGCGCTATGCGAGATCAACGAGCTCGATCGCGCCCGGTCGCTGTGCGAGCGCCTGCTCGGCTACGCCAGCCCGCTCGGGCTGTACGCCGAGGAGATCGATCCCGACACCGGCCGCCACCTGGGCAACTTCCCGCAGGCGTTCACCCACCTGGCGCTGATCAACGCCGTCATGCACGTGATCCGCGCCGACGAACAGGCGGCCGAACGCCAGTCACCCTGGGCGGACTGGCGCTAGGGCAATGGCCTAGCGGCCATTGCCTGGGGAGATGGGCAATGGCCTGGCGGCCGTTGCCTTGGGAGAAATCGGAGATTTCTCCGGCGCAGCCTAGGCGAGCTGGACCGGGAGCGTCTTGAGCTGGTTGATGAACGCCGACTCGACCACCGTGGGGCGGCCCGCCAGCTCCATGCCGGGGTAACGCGACAGCGTCTGCTCGAGCATCACCCGCAGCTCCAGCCGCGCCAGCGCCGCGCCGAGGCAGAAGTGGCGGCCGCCGGCGCCGAACGCCTGGTGCTCGGGGTTTCGGCGAACGTCGAAGTCGTCCGGGTGCTCGTAGACGGCCTCGTCGCGATTGGAGGAGACGTACCACATGACCACCTTCTCGCCTGCGCGGATCGGCTGGCCGGCGAGCTCGGTGTCCCGCGTCGCGGTCCGGCGGAAGTGGGCGAAGGCCGGGAACATCCGCAGCGCCTCTTCCACCGCACTGGGGATCAGCGAAGGATCCTCCAGGAGCGCGCGGCGCTCCTCGGGCCGCTCGATCAGGGCACGCATGGCGCTGCAGTAGGTGGCCTTGGTGCTGTCGTTGCCGGCCGCCACGAGCAGAAAGAAGCCCATCACGATCTCGTGCTCCTCGAGCTTCTGGCCGTCGATCTCCGCGTGGACGAGGAGGCTGGTCAGGTCCTCGGTGGGGCGCTCGCGCCGCTCGGCGATCATCTTCGAGCAGCGCGCGAAGATCTCGGGGATCTCGTTGGCCAGGACGCTCTGCATCCCATCGGGGTTGAGGTCGGGATCCCCCACTCCCAGCGCGGTGTTCATCAGTCGCGCCCAGACCGCGTCGTCCTGCGCCGGAATCCCCATGAAGCTTCCGATCACCCGGGAGACGATCGGCTGTGCCACGTCGGCCACCAGATCACAGTGGTCGCGGCCGTCGAGCCGATCGAGCACGTCCTTGACGATCGCTCTGATCGCCGGCTCATGGGCGGCGATGCGCCGCGGCGTGAAACCCGCCTGGAAGAGCATCTTGAGGCGATCGTGCTTGGGCGGGTCCATGCCGATGAACATCGCTCGCATCAGCTCGAGGGGAAAGACATCGGTGACCGCAGTGACGCCCCCCAGCTCGGAGGAGTACGTGCGCCAGTCCCGGCTCACGCTGTGGATGTCCTGCGGACGAGTGACCGACCAGAAACCCGCCTCGTCGGGGTATTCGCTCACGCGTGAGGTCCAATGCACCGGACACTCGTGGCGCAGCCGGGAAAACAGCGCGTGAGGCGGGCCGTCCAGCCATTGGTCACGCTCGGTGACGAGGATCTGGTCGAGATCGCTCCCGGTTGATGTCACATGCTCCTCCTGATGCTGCGGGCAGAACCAGGCGGCGATATTACTGGCTGGCTGGCCAGCACGGATCGGCCCCAGGCGGATCGAGGCGACCATCGGGAACGCCGGTAGGGCACACCGACGCCGGCAGGCGCACCCGACGCCGGCAGGGCGGACCGACCCGCCGGGCCTCGCGCCCGGCGGATCGGCCGCCCGGATCAGTCCAGGTGCTAGGAGACCGTGATGGTGCGCAGCTCGGTGCTCGCGTTGACCGCGCCGGTCAAGTCGGTCACGGTGAGCGTGACGTTGTACTTGCCCGCCTTGGCGTAGGTGTGAGCGCCGTTGACGCCCGTCGTCTTGGGCGATCCGTCGCCGTAGTTCCAGCTGTAGGAGGTGATCGGGTTCAGGACCTCGGACGACTTGGTGGCGTTGAACGCCACCTTGACGCCGACATGGCCGGTCGCTGGACCCGTGAACGACGGGCTCGGTCCGATCCGCTGCACGCAGCCGGCCCTCGCCGTTGTCGCCGGCGTCTTGGTCGGGTTGTTTGACCACAGCTGCTGCGTGTAATACGTGCGGCCGCCGATCAGCTGGTTGAACGCGGTGAACGCCGTCAGGCTGCCGCCCAGGGGCGTGCCGTAGGTGTCAGGTTGGGACGTGACAACCGGGAAGGTGCACTTGTCGCCGATTTCGTTGCCGGTGTTGTCCAACCAGGCGTTGCCGGCGGGATCGGTGGATGACTCGATCAATTCGTGGATCTCGGAGTCAAGCGTCCCGTCGGTGTCGGCATTGCCGTCGGTGCCGGTCGGAGCCTGCCCGGAGTCGCATCCCGCCAGGTAGGGCAGGTTGCTGTAGGTGGCCACCTGATTGCCGGGGGTGATCCCGGTGAGCTGAGAATGGTAGGCGCAGTACCCGCCGCCGGGCGAGAACGTGCAGTCGCCCGGAGCGTCACAGCTGTTGGTGCCCTTCGGCGTGTAGACGAGGTATTGCGCCTCCGGCGCGCCGGGCGGATCGGTGGGCCAGCTGAATTTGTTGATCTCGTTGAGGATCTCGTTCTGGATCTGCGGGTCGGTCACGCACGGCTGCTCGGCGGCCTTGCAGCCGTTGGCCGTGTCGAGCGCCGGGTAGGGGGTGGTGTCCATGACCGCGCCGCCGTAGGCGACGTTGGTGGTGATGAAGCGCTTCGAGCTAGTGCCCTGGTAATAGAGCCGCCCGACCGAGAACTCGTTGGTGGTCTTCAGGCGGTCGGTCGCCAGGCTCCTGGCGTACTGGATCATCGGGCCTGAGTAGGTCGGCGCGAAGCTGCCCGGCGGACCCCAGAAGATCAGGTAGAGCTTGGAGGACAGCATCACCGGACCGCCGCCATAGGTCAGCGGGGGCTGGTTTCCGCCCACGGTGAACGGAGACCCCGTGAACGGCGACTGCGGTGTGACCGTGCCCGGCTTGGGCAGCTCACCGTACGCCTTGCCGTGGATGATGACGATCTTGGCCTGTGCGGTGGCGCCGACCGCAGCCGCGAGCAGCAGCGCGAACCCGATCAGCGCGACACCGCGCTTGGCCGCGTGCGTGATCGCGCCGACCCCTGAATACCCCAACATGCAAACCTCCAAGTGAATTTGTCAGGTCGGGATCACCGGTCGGGCCCGCACCCTCACCCTCTCAGACGCGAGCCTAACCGATGGTGGGCCGCGCCGCTCAGACCGGCGGCGTCAGCGGGCTTCCTGGGCCTGCGCGAGTTCGCGATCGAGCGAAGGCACGCGGCGTTCTCGGGCGGCGCCCGGAATCAGCAGGCTGGCCAGGACCGCGATCGCCAGGAACGCGGCCTCGAGTGCGAACGACTCGGTGAACCCGGTCACGGTCGGCTGCCTGTGGGCGATGTTGTTGGCGAGAAAGGTGGCCACGATCTGACCGCCGAGCGCACCTCCGAGGGTTCGCATGACGGTGTTCATACCGGTCGCGACCCCTGTCTGCTCCTGGGGCACCGCCTGCACGATCAGGTTGCCCAGCGCGGAGAAGGCCAGACCGATCCCGGTCCCCAGCAGCGCCGCGCTGATCAACATGTCGTACGGATGCGCGTGGGCGACAGCGAGCCAGCCGAACGCCACCGCGGTCACGGCGCTGCCGACGATCACCGCGCGCTTGGAGCCGAAGCGGCGCGCGACGCGGCCGGCGACGGTGCCGAGCATGCTCATCAGCACGGCGGCTGGCAACAGGTACAGACCAGCCGTCACGATCGACGCGCCGAAGCCGAAGCCGGTGCTCTTGGGAAGCTCGGCGAACTGAGGGAAGACGAGAAATGACGCGTACATCCCCGCGCCGAGCAGGAACGCCACCAGGTTGGTCGTCCAGACGCCCCGGATGCGCATCATGGCCATGTCGATCAGCGGTTCCGCACTGCGGACCTCGACCGCGATCCAGGCGAGGCATCCCAGCAGGCCGACGGCGAGCAGCCCCAGCGTCCTGGCCGAGCCCCAGCCCCACGTGGTCGTCTCGGAGATCGCGATCAGCACGCAGATGAACCCAGCGGACATCAGCGCGGCGGCCAGCCAGTTGACCCGCCCCGGCACGCGAACCGGCGACTCCGGGACGAAGCGCCAGGTGCAGACGGCGGCGACGACCGTCACCGCGAGCGGGATCCAGAACAGCCAGTGGTAGTTGAGATGCTCGATGATGAGGCCGCCGAGGATGATCCCGATGCCGCCGCCCACGCCGAGGATCGACGACAGCAATCCGATGCTTCCGGCGACGCGATCCCGCGGGAACTCGTCCCGGACGATCCCGAATGCGAGCGGGAAGATGCCGCCGCCCGCGCCCTGGATGACGCGGCCCACAATCATCGGCATCAGCGCGGTCGAGAGCGCCGAGATGAGCGTTCCCACGCCCAGGATGCCCAGCGTCACGAGCAGCAGGCGCTCCTTGCCGTACATGTCGCCGAGCCGGCCGAGGATCGAGGTCCCGACCGAGGCCGAGAGCAGATAGCCGGTCAACAGCCACGTCACACCCGTCTCGGTGGTGTGCAGGCTGTGCTCCAGCGAGGTCAGGGCGGGGATCACCGCCGAGCTCAGCATCGAGTAGGCGAGCCCGGCGAGAGCGGTGACCGCGAGGATCAGATTCGGGTGGACTCCGTGGTCTCTATGACTGACGCCTCCGGCGGACACGGCGAGGTACTCTAGCGGAATGATCATTCCGCTCCCCCCCGTCGCGAAAGCCACGGCTACCCCGTGCGAGTGGACGAGCCTCGACGAGGAGAGCAAACGCAGGCGGCTGCTCAGCGCGGCCGGCGAGGTGTTCGCCCGCCACGGTCTGGACGCTCCGATGAGCGAGGTGGCCGAGTCCGCCGGAGCCGGCGTGGCCAGCATCTATCGCCGCTTTGCCTCCAAGCACGAGCTGCTCGCGGCGCTGGTGGCGGGCCGGCTTGACCAGATCGCCGGCGCCGCCCGCGGCGCCGAGCGCAGCGAGGGCGATCGGTGGTCGGCGCTGACCGACATGCTGAGAAGCATCGTCGAGCGCCAGGCGGCCGATGATTTCCTCGGCGAGGCCCACGTAGCGGTGGCCACCCACCCCGACGTGATCGCGGCGACCGACCGCGCCACCACCGCGCTCGAGCGGCTGATGGCCCAGGGCCGCGCCGAGGGCCGGCTGCGCAGCGACGCCACCACGCTGGACGTGCGGCTGCTGTTCGCCGCCACTCGCGCCGCCAAGCAGGCCGAACCCGAGCGCTGGCCGCGGATGCTCGAGCTGCTGATCGATGCGCTTGATTCGCGCCCCCGCGCCTGATCCGGGGCCCCAATAAGGTGCAGGCGCACTGAGAATCAGAGAGGAGCTCGACCGTGAAGATCAGGGCCGCCGTCCTGGAGGAATTCGCCCAGCCGCTGAAGGTCACCGAGGTCGACCTCGCCGACCCGCGACGCGGCGAGGTGCTCGTGCGCCTCGAGGCGTGCGGGGTGTGTCACACCGACATGTACACCGCGTCCGGCGTCGATCCGTCGGGCTATGCGCCCACCGTCCTCGGCCACGAGGGCGCCGGAGTGGTGGAGCGGGTGGGGGAGGACGTCACCAGCGTCACCGTGGGCGACAAGGTCGTGACCCTGTTCTCGCCTCAGTGCCGGGAGTGCATCCACTGCGCAAGCCCGCACACCAACCTGTGCCTGGCGATCCGCGAGCAGCAGAATCTCGGGTACCTACCCGACGGGACCACGCGGCTGTCTCGTGACGGTGAGCCGATCCGCCATTTCATGGGCACGAGCACGTTCGCCGAGTACACCGTGATGCCGGAGATCGCGCTCGCGCGGGTATCGCGGGACGCCGAGGCCGATCACTCCTGCCTGTTCGCATGCGGCCTGTCGACCGGGCTGGGGGCGGCGATCAACACCGCCAAGGTGCAGGCCGGCTCGACCTGCGTGGTGTTCGGCGCGGGGATGGTCGGCCTGGGCGCAGTGGCCGGCTGCCGGCTGCAGGGAGCCGAGCGGATCATCTGCGTCGACATGGCGCAGGAGCGCCTGGAGCTCGCCCGCGGCCAGGGGGCTACCGATCTGTGGCTCGGCGGTCCCGACGTCGTCGGCCGCGTGCTCGAGGAGACCGGCGGCTTCGGTGCCGACTACACCTTCGAGGCCACCGGGCTGGTGGCCGTGATGCGTCAGGCAGTGGAGGCGGCTCGGATGGGCTGGGGCCTGTGCACCGTCGCGGGCGTGGCCGGAAAGGGCGAGACGCTCGAAATCGTCCCTCGCCTGCTGATCACCGGTCGCCGGGTGTGCGGATCCTCGTTCGGAGGTGTCAAGGGTCGCGACCAGGTCCCCGAGCTGGTCAGGCTGTATCTCGACGGGCGCTTGGATCTGGATCCGTTCATCTCGCACCGGATCACGCTTGCGGACGTCAACGAGGGGTTCGAGCTGATGGAGCGCCAGGACGGGATCCGGAGCGTGATCACGTTCACCTGAGGCAGATCTGGCCGGCGCCGGCGCCGTCGGCGCGACGCCCGGTGTGAGCCAGACCCGGAGCCGGCGCTGGTAGCGTGCGCTCATGGGGCGGCCCGAAGAGCAGTTGATCGAGCGGTTCTACGCCGCGTTCGCGGCCGGCGACGGTGACGCCATGGCAGCTTGCTACAGCCCGGACGCCCGCTTCTCGGATCCGGTGTTCGGAGAGCTCGGCAACGGTGAGCCGGCGGCGATGTGGCGGATGCTCACGGCTCGAGCCCAGGACCTCGTGATCACGCTGACCGAGCACGAGGCCTCCGGCCAGCGGGGCAGCGCCCACTGGCTCGCCGATTACACGTTCTCAACCGGTCGCCGCGTGCACAATGATGTTCACGCTGAGTTTCGCTTCGAGAACGGTCTCATCACCGAGCACCGCGACTCGTTCTCGTTCTACGCCTGGGCCCGTCAGGCCCTCGGCCCGGCCGGGCTCGCGCTCGGCTGGACCCCGTTTCTGCGCGCCAAGGTGCAGCGTCAGGCGCGCGAGGGCCTCGACGAGTTCCTCGCGCGAACGCGCTGAGACGCTATCGCTACCGACGCGCGGATCGCCTACCGACGGCGGACCTCCGGGGCCAGTGCCGGGCTCTGCCAGCCGGAGTCGCCCGGGTTGAGGTTCGTACCAGGCGGGACGATCTCGTCGATCTTGTCCAGCACGTCGTCGGACAGGTCCACGTCCGCCGCCGTGAGCTGTGACTCGAGCTGCTCCATGGTGCGCGGACCGATGATCGCCGCGGTCACCGCCGGGTGGCGGATGACGAATGCGAGCGCCATCTCGATCAGCGTCATGCCGGCCCCCTCGGCCAGGCGGGCGAGGGCGTCAGCGGCCTCGAGCTTGCGCTGGTTGCCCGGCAGGGACATGTCGTAGCGACCGGGGACGAGCGCGGCGCGACGGCTCTCGGGCACCTCGGCGTCCTTGCGGTAGCGGCCCGACAGCCAGCCGCCCGCGAGCGGACTCCACGGAATCACGCCCATATGGTGGCGCTGGCAGGTCGGCAGCACTTCGTTCTCGACCTCGCGGACGAGGATCGAGTACGGGGGCTGCTCGCAGACGAAGCGCTCGCGGCCCCTTCGCTGCGCCACCCACTGCGCCTCGACGATCTGGCTCGCCGGAAACGTCGAGGACCCGATGTAGCGAACCTTGCCGGCGTGGACGAGGTCGCTCAGGGCGCCGAGGGTCTCGTCGATGTCGGTGTCGGCCTCGGGCCGGTGGATCTGGTACAGGTCGATCCAGTCGGTGCCGAGCCGGCGCAGGCTGTTCTCGACCTCGCGGATGATCCAGCGGCGGGAGTTGCCGAATTCGTTGGGGTCCTCGCCCATCTTGCCGTGCACCTTGGTTGCCAGCACGACGTTGTCGCGCTTGCCGCCGGCGAGTGCCTTGCCGACGATCTCCTCGGACTCCCCGCGCGAATACACGTCGGCGGTGTCGATGAAGTTGATCCCGGCGTCCAGCGCACGGTGGATGATGCGGATGCTGTCCTCGTGGTCCTGGTTGCCCCAATCCCCGAACATCATCGCCCCGAGGCAGAGCGGACTGACCTTGGTTCCGGTGTGGCCTAGCGTGCGGTAGTTCATGCCAAAGACCCTACTCATCGCCATCCGCCGGCCGTTGATCACGACGTGATCTCACGTTCGCTCGCGGCCGCCCCCCGCGCCCTGACCCCGCTCGCGCTGATCGCCGCTGCGCTGGCCATAGTCGTCCCCTCCCAGGGGCTCGCCGATCACTCCGACCTGCTCCTGGCGCTGCTGGTGCTGGCCACCGCGCTGGGAATCTCGTTCGCCGACCTCGGCGGCCTGCGCGGCCACATGGCCGAGGTGGGGTTCCTCTCGCTGGCCCCGCTGGTGGCGCTCGGCGCGGCGGCCTGGGTGATCGGCCGCCCGTTCGCGACCCCGGTTCGCGACGGGCTGCTCGGGGTGGGGCTGTCGAGCTCGGAGGTGGCGACGGTGGGCCTGGTCGCGCTGGCCGGCGCCGACGCGACGATCGCGCTGGGGGCGGTGACGGGTTCGCTGGTGCTGGCGGCGGTGCTCGGGCCATTGGCGATCGGGCTGCTGGCCGGTGGTGGCAGCCACGGTGGGAGCGGGCACCTGGTCGCCCGCTTCGCGCTGGTGGTGATCGTGCCCTTAGCGGTGGGTGTGACGCTGCGCAGCGCCGAGCGGTTGCGCCCGTGGCTGCACCGACGAGACGAGCCGCGCGACGGCGTTGGCGCGATCACCGTGGTGGTGCTGGTCTACGCCGCTTTGAGCGGTACCCGCGGGGCTCACCACCTGGGGGCGGCGCTGCTCGCGAGCGCCGCCTTGTTGGCCGTGTCGGCCGGGCTGGGCGAGCTGTGGCGTCGGCGCGCGCGCCCCGAGGCCGCGATCCCCGGCGCGCTGGCGATCGCGATGCGGGACTTCGCCGTGGCCGCCGCGCTCGCCACGCAGGCGTTCGGCACCGCGGCGGGGGCAGTGCCCGGCGTGTACGGCGTGCTGATGCTGCTGGCCGGGTCAGCAGCCGCGAGCTGGTTCGCGCGGACCGGTAAGTTGCAGCGATGACGCCTGAAACCCGCTTCGGACTCACCGGCCTCGCGACGATGGGCGCGAACCTGGCCCGCAACGTAGCCCATCACGACATCCCGGTCGCGGTGCACAACCGGACCGCGAGCCGCATGCACAGGTTCCTCGAGGAGCATGGCTCCGAGGGTCCGATCAGCGGCTACGAGTCAGTGCAGGAGTGGGTCGGTGCGCTGAGCCGCCCGCGCGTGCTGATGAGCATGGTCCAGGCGGGGGAGGCCACCGACGCGGTGATCAACGAGATCGCCCCCCACCTGGACCGCGGCGACATCGTGATCGACGGCGGCAACGCCCACTTCCGTGACACCCAGCGGCGCCACGGCGCGCTGGCCGAGAAGGGCATCCACTTCCTCGGGGTCGGGGTGTCCGGCGGTGAGGAGGGCGCCCTGGAGGGGCCGAGCATCATGCCCGGTGGCGATCGGGAAGCCTACGACGAGTCGGTCAAGCCGATCTTCGAGGCCATCGCCGCCCAGGTCGACGGGACGCCGTGCTGCACGTACGTGGGACCCGACGGCGCCGGCCACTTCGTGAAGATGGTGCACAACGGCATCGAGTACGCCGACATGCAGCTGATCGCCGAGAGCTACGACCTGCTGCGCAACGGAGCCGGGCTCGACGTGCCTGAGATCGCCGACCGCTTCCGGGCCTGGAACGAGTCCGAGCTGGAGTCGTTTTTGATCGAGATCTCCGTCCGGGTGCTGTCGAAGACCGACGACGAGACCGGCAAGCCTCTGGTCGACGTGATCCTCGACGCCGCCGAGCAGAAGGGCACCGGCCGCTGGACCGCGCAGAACGCGCTCGAGCTCGGCGTTCCGCTGACCGGGATCACCGAGGCCGTGTTCGCGCGGTCGCTGAGCGCGCTCAAGCCGGAGCGGGCGCACGCGGCCGACCGCCTGGCCGGCCCGAGCGCCGCCAACGGCGACGACTCGCTGGTCGGAGACCTCGAGCACGCGCTGTACGCGTCCAAGATCGTCTCCTACGCCCAGGGTTTCGCCCAGATGGCCACCGCCGCCGATGCCGAGGGCTGGCAGATCGATCTCGGCGCGATGGCGACGATCTGGCGCGGCGGGTGCATCATCCGCGCCCGCTTCCTGGATCGCATCCGTGAGGCCTACGACGACGAGCCATCGTTGTCGAACCTGATGCTGGCAGACTTCTTCGCGTCAGCGCTGGCCGAGGCCCAGGATCCGTGGCGCCGGGTGGTCGCAAGGTCGGCCGAGCTGGGGATCCCCACGCCCGCGTTCTCCTCCTCGCTGGCCTACTACGACGGGTACCGGCGAGCGCGCGGTCCGGCCAGCCTGATCCAGGGCCTGCGTGACCTGTTCGGCGCCCACACCTACCGGCGGGTCGACCGCGAGGGGACCTTCCACGTCCTGTGGGGCGCGGACGGCCGCGAGGTCGAGGTCCCCTAGCCACGTAGCGGACCTATCACGGCACGCTCGAGCCTGGGCGCACAGGTGTGCTCTGACGCGCCCACCCCTCGCGGCTTTCACGACACACCCCGGCGGGGCGGACGGATCGTGTCCGAAACGGTCCGCTCTGCCACCGCGTCGGTCGCTCCTGGCTACCCGGACCGGCCCGGGATCCAACCGGTGCCGGCCAGCGGCACCCGGGCCATCGCGGCCGCCTCGAGCGTCAGCGCGACCAGGTCCTCGGGCTCGAGGTTGTGGACGTGGGACTTGCCGCACGCCCGCGCCAGCGTCTGGGTCTCGAGGGTCAGCGTGCGCAGGTAGTTGGCCAGCCGGCGTCCGCCCTCGACCGGATCGAGGCGGGCCGCCAGCTCGGGATCCTGGGTGGAGATCCCGGCCGGGTCAAGCCCGGCCTGCCAGTCGTCGTAGTAGCCGGCCGCGGAGCCGACGGCCTCGTAGCCGTCCTCGTGCTCGGGGGCGTTGTCGCCCAGGGCGATCAGGGCTGCCACCCCGATCGAGACGGCGTCGGCCCCCAGCGCCAGCGCCTTGGCCACGTCGGCCCCGGTGCGGATCCCGCCGGAGACGATCAATTGGATCTCCCGGTGCATCCCGAGCTCGACGAGTGACTCGACGGCCTGCGGGATCGCGGCCAGGATCGGAATTCCGACGTGCTCGATGAACACCTCCTGCGTGGCCGCGGTGCCGCCCTGCATGCCGTCGAGCACGATCGCGTCGGCGCCGGCCTTGACCGCCAGCGCGACGTCGTAGAAGGTGCGGCTGGCGCCGATCTTGACGTAGATCGGAATCCGCCAGTCGGTGATCTCGCGCAGCTCCTCGATCTTGATCTCGAGGTCATCGGGGCCGGTCCAGTCGGGGTGGCGGCACGCGCTGCGCTGATCGATCCCGCGCGGCAGGTCTCGCATCTCCGCGACGCGGTCGGAGATCTTGTGGCCCAGCAGCATGCCGCCACCGCCGGGCTTGGCGCCCTGGCCGATCACCACCTCGATCGCGTCGGCGCGACGCAGGTCATCGGGGTTCATGCCGTAGCGGGAGGGCAGCAGCTGATAGACCAGCGTGCGCGAGTGCTCGCGCTCCTCCGGGGTCATGCCGCCGTCGCCGGTGGTGGTCGAGGTGCCGACCGCGGTGGCGCCGCGGCCGAGCGCCTCCTTGGCGTTGCCCGACAACGCGCCGAAGCTCATGCCGGCGATGGTGATCGGGATATCGAGCCTGACCGGCTGGCTGGCGTAACGGGTGCCGATCACCACGTCGGTGGCGCACCGCTCGCGATAGCCCTCGAGCGGGTAGCGCGAGACGCTGGCGCCCAGGAACAGCAGGTCGTCGAAGTGCGGCACGCGGCGCTTGGCGCCGAAGCCGCGGATGTCGTAGATCCCCTCTCGCGCGGCGCGCTGGATCTCGGCGATTGTCCCGCGGTCAAACGTGGCGGACTCACGCAGGCCCGGATGCCAGCCGCCGGGTTCACGCGCGGGCGAGAGGCTCATCGTCTCAGTAGCTCCCGAGGTGGTCGACCTTGAAGTTGTAGAGCTGGCGCGCCGAGCCGTAGCGCCGGAAGTCGGCCGGGTCGGCGTCGAGCTCGGCCCGCGCGAGCAGGGCGCCGAGCTGGGCCAGGTGCTCCTCGCGCACCTCCTTCTCGATGCAGTCGGCGCCGAGGCCGGCGACCGACCCGCGCACGTAGCAGCGCGCCTCGTAGAGCGAGTCACCGAGTGCGTCGCCGGCGTCGCCGCACACCACCAGGCACCCCTTCTGGGCCATGAACGCCCCCATGTGGCCGATTGACCCGCGGACGACGACATCGGCGCCCTTCAGTGAGATCGCGCAGCGCGCCGAGGCGTCACCGTGGATCACCAGCAGGCCGCCGCGGGCGCTCGCCCCCGCCGACTGGCTGGCGCTGCCCTCGATCACCACCTCGCCCGACATCATGTTCTCCGCCACCCCGACGCCGCAGTTGCCCCGCACCCGGACCTTGGCGAGCTGGTTCATGCCGGCGCAGTAGTAGCCGACGTGGCCGTCGATCTCGACCTCATAGGGCGCGTCGAGGCCCACCGCGATGCTGTGCTTTCCCCCCGGGCCGGTGACCACCACCCGGCCGACCGGATCGTCCTCGTGCAGGCGGCGATTGAGCTCGCGCACGGTGTCGGTGCCTAGGTCGAAGGTCAGCACCGCCTCCCGCGCGCCGGCATCGGGGACCGCCATCAGGCCACGAGGGCGGTGCCCCAGCTGTACACGCGTCCCGGCTCGGGCTCCCACATGACGGCATCCTGCGCCCCCGGCAGCACGGCGATGGCCCGGTACTCGGAGGCCATCGCGACCCACTCGTCGGTCTCGGCCATCACGGCCGGCTTGCACGCGATCGGGTCGCGCAGCACCGCGAAGCCGTCGGCGGTTCCGACCGCGAACGTGTAGAAACCGTCGAGGTCGTCCAGGCAGCCTTCCAGCGCCTGCTCCAGTGTCGCGCCCTCGCGCATCCGCCAGGTGAGGTAACCGGCCGCGACCTCTGAATCGTTGTCGGTCTGAAACTGGATCCCCTCACGCTGGAGGACCCGGCGCAGGCGGTTGTGGTTCGACAGCGAGCCGTTGTGGACCAGGCACAGGTCCAGTCCGGTCGAGAACGGATGCGAATGCTCGGTGGTGACGCGGCTCTCGGTCGCCATCCGGGTATGGCCGAGGGCGTGGCTGCCCGAGATCTCCGGCAGCGCGAAGCGGGTGACGAAGCCACCCGGCGGTCCCGCCTCCTTGTAGATCTCGATCGTCTGACCGGCACTCATCAAGGTCAGCTCGGGGTGCTGCTCGCGCAGCCACGCCTGGACCTCGGCGGCATCGCCCCCGACGACGAAGACTGCGTGCGTGGCCCGCACGGCCGGCGCCGAGGCCTGGCCGAACTCACGCTCGAGGGCCGCCCCCACCGCCACCCAGCCCGGGTCGGCGGCCGGCGAGTGCAGCGACACCTTGCAGGAGCCGGCGGGCGCAGGATCACGGTAGAACGCCACTCCGGCGCTGTCGGGACCCCGGAAGGCGAGCTGCTCGAGCATCTCCGCCAGGCGCGCGCCGAGCTCGGAGCGCAGCGTGTCGGTCTTCGTGTACAGACCCGCGATCCCACACATGCCGGTTAGCGTAGACAGTGATCCGCTGCTCTCCAATGGCTCTCCCGAGCACACTTTGGGCGACGATTGTGGCGCTGCCAGCCACAGCTCTCACGCGTGGTCCGGACGCGCTGGGCCCCGAGCCGGTCATACCGGCAGCCGCCTCTGCGCCCGCCGCACCGCCAGCAGCGCCTCGCGCAGCTCGGCGCGGGCAATCGGCGCGAGTGACTCGGGATCGATCAGATTGTCGGCCGGCCGCCCGGCTGCGATCAGCTCCGCATGGTGCGCGAAGCGCACCCGTGCGATCACCTCGAACGCCTCCCGCAGTGCGTCTCCGGCGGCGCGGTCGATGCCGCCCTGCGCGGTCACCGCCTCGATCCGGTCCAGCGTCGGTGAGATCGTCACCCCGGTGGCCAGCGCGTGGTAGCGCACCAGGTTGACCAGCGGGATGATCGCGCCCTGCTTGATGTCCAGGCGACCGTCGCGCTCGGTCGCGAGCTGCCCGCGGAAGCCCAGCGCGACCGCGTAGCCGGCGGCCGCGCGCGCGATCAGCCGCATGAACGGGGGGTGCTGGCGAGCCGCGCGGACGCGGGCGCCGAGCTCGGCGCTGATTCCCAGGCCGCCGGCGGCGGGACGGAAGTCGAACGCGACGGTGGCGCGGATCAGGTGCGATTCGTCGGGCTGCTCCAGGCATTCGTCGAAGGTCGCCAGCCACGCCGCCTTGGACATCCGCCATAGCCGATTGCCGGCCAGCACGCCGTTGTTGTCGTTCCCGATCCCGCACCGGGCCAACCCGGCGTTGACGTCGGCGCCGAGGCGCCCGAAGTAGCGATCCACCTCGTCGGCCTCGCCCGGAGTCGGGTTGCCGTAGGCGAGCGCGTTGTCCTGGTCGGAGGCCAGGGTGAATTCCCGCCGGGCCGCGCTGCCGAGGTCCAGCCAGGCCCAGGGGAGTGGAGCGGGACCCTGCCGCGAGATCGAGAAGTCGATCAGCCTCGTCACCACCGCGTCGTGCTGGAGGCTCAGCACCCGCCCCAGGTCCCGTGAGCGAACGCCGGCCCGCGCCAGCGCCAGGAAGAGCTGCGGCAGATGCGACACCGCGCGGACCAGCCGCTCCTCGTCCGGTGCGCCCAGGATCGTGTGACGCAATCCGATCGGACCGTGCGCGTCCAGGCCCAGCAGGTCGGCGGCCGAGAGCGTGCCGAGCACCCGCTCGCCTTCGAGCACCACCATGTGCTCGACGCCGGCGGCGAGCATGTCGACGGTCGCCTCGATAGCCAGCTGCCCGACCGGGACGGTCGGCACCGGGGAACGCGCGATCACGCGCAGGGGAGCATCGGGCGAGACGTCGCCGCTGACCACCGACGAGCGGACCTCGGCGTCGGTGACGATCCCCAGCCGCCCAGAGCCCAGCTTGAGCAGGAGCGCCGAGGCGCCGGGCGAGCCGAGCCGGTCAGCGGCCTCGCGCACCGGCTCCTCGGGGTCGCAGAAGATCGCCGGTCGCATGATCGCCGAGACGGGGGTGGTACCGACGTCGGGCAAGCCGTGGACGGTCTGACCGGTGTGGGTCAGTCGTCCGCGCATGGTCGCGGCGACATAGGAGGCACCCGCTTCGGTCCCCAGCAGTCGCCGCCCCTGGCGGGGTCCGAACACGGCACAGGTCGAGGGTTCTCGCGCCCGCACCGTGAACGCCGGTGACATGCCGGTCAGCAGCGAGGGATGGCCGAAGCACTCCCCGGACGCCAGCACCTGGATCACCTCACCCTGGTGCAGCAGCTCCATCGAGCCGGTCAGGATCACCCACAGACCTCTGGCCGGCTCACCGTCCTCCACCAGCACGACCTCCCCCGGCTGCTGCTCGACCTCCACCGCTTCGCGGGCCAGCCGGTTCAGCTGCGCGGGATCGATCCCGTCGAACGGAGGGTGCCGGGCGAGGAATGTGTCCAGGTGCTCCATGTCGGACCCCGCAATTGTGTTCGCATCGCGCCTTGTGAGCCTCTCGCGACGTGTCAGGGTAGTGCCAATTGATCACGGACCTGGAGGGCACATGCCGGACGACCTGACCGCGCCCGGACCATTCGAGGACGAGCTCGCCTACGAGGGTTCCGGCCTGCCGAAGACCACCAACTGGTGGGGGGCGTTCGTGATCGGCCTGGCGGGGACGATCCTGGTCACCGGGATCGCACCGACGATGGTCACAACCCTGGGCGCGGCGTCGATCCCGATCATCGTCGTGATCACGGTCAGCGGCTACCTGTTGTGCCTGTTCCTGGCCGAGCTCTCGGCGATGATGCCCGACCGCTCCGGTGGCTCCCCGGCCTACGCCTATCCGGCCTACAAGGACCGCTGGCCGAAGTTGGCCGAGCACATCAACGGCTTCACGGCGTGGGCGTACTGGCTGGGATGGTTCCCGGTCGCGCCGCTGAACATGATCCTGGCGTCGTTCTACATCGTCGACCGCTTCGGTCTCTCGACCGCCGGGTTCACCCCGATCCACACTCCTATCGCCTACTGGACGCTGGCGATCTCCGTCGTCGGGATCCTGCTGCTGTTCATCCCGGCGCTGCTCGGCCTGCGCTTCGGCACGGTGTTCGCGACCACGCTGGCCCTGCTGTCGATGATCCCGCTGACGTTCCTGGCCATCTCCTGGATCTTCCACCCCTCGGTGGCCCACTTCAGCCAGCTGTCAGGGTTCCACCACCTCGACGGCTCCGGGTTCTTCTCCAGCGTGTTCCACCACGGCTGGCTGACGATCTCGGTCGCGTTCTCGTTCCTGCTGACCTGGAACGTGATCGCGATGGAGGCCGCCGCGTGCTACATCGGGGAGACCCGTAACCCCGACCGGGACGCCAAGATCGCGATGAACCTCGAGGGCGGCTACGGGGTGTTCATCTACACGATGATCCCGCTGGCGTTCGTGATCGTGCTCGGGAGCGGGGCGCTCAGCAACTCGGCGCTGGTCGATCCCAAGACGATCTTCGTGCATTTCGCGTCCAAGGTGTTCGGCACGGGGGCCGGTTCCACCCTGCTCAACTGGCTGATCGCGATCATGCTGATCCTGGCGTTGATCCTGTCGGCGTTGAACGCGATCACCGGAACCGCCCGCTCGCTGCATCAGATGTCCACCGATGGCCAGTTCCCGCGCTTCTTCGCGCACGTCAACCGGCACGGCGTGCCCGACCGTTCGATGATCTTCAACGTCGTCTGCTCGATCATCGTGGTGTTCTTCGGCGGCGCGGTGGAGATCTACACGTTCTCCAACGTCGGCTATCTGGCGTCGTTCATCCCGGTCCTGATCGGCTACTACCTGCTGCGACGCCAGCGGCCGAACCTGAGGCGGCCGTTCAAGCTGCCCGAGTTCATGAAGTACGTGGCCCTGGGCCTGGCGCTGCTGTACGCGGTGATCTACTTCTGGGGCGGTCCCGTGTACGCCTCGTGCTCGTGCTCGCAGGCCGGCCACTCGACGCTGCCGTACTACTTCATCGGCATTGCCGTGCTGCTGGCCTACCTGCCGCTGTACTACTGGCGCAAACACGGCGACCGGGACCTCCCCGCCGGCGGGGCGACCGGGACCGTGCCGGCTCAGGACGCCACCGTCCCATGACCGCCTCCGCGCCGGTGCGCAACCGAACCCCGCCCGAGACCGCTCCGATCAGCCGGATCCTGCTGGCGTCGGAGGGCCGTCCGATCTCCGAGGCGGCGATTGGGCGCGTGATCGAGCTGGCGTCCTCAGCGGGAGCCAGCGTGCACGTGTTCTCGATCGCCCGCGTGCACGGCGTCTCGTTCGGACTGCCCAGTCCGGGGCTGCTGCCGACCAAGCGGGAATGGGAGGAGCAGCGCGTCCTGGTCGACAAGGCGGTCAAGCGGCTGCGGCGCAAGGGGATCAAAGCCGACGGTCAGGTACTGGGGACCCGCAAGTCGACCAAGCGGATCCTCGATGAGGCCGCCAGGGAGGGCTGCGACGCGATCGTGATGGCCGCCGATCCGGATCGCAACCGGGTGATCGGCGATCTGCTGTGGTCCCAGGAGCCCCAGCGGGTGCGCCGGAAGGCGAAGCTGCCGGTGTTCCTGGTTCGCGACGACTGAGCTGACGGCGGGCAAGACGCCGGCCCGGAGGTCGACGGGCGTCGTCGAGCTCCTCACCAGCGTCCTGCCCGCCGCCGGAACCGCGCCCGGGACCACGATCGTTTGCGCTCACTCCGGCGCGGGCGCGGCAGCTGCACTCAAGAGAACGTGTTTTCCGTCACTAAGTTTCGCTAAACAAACGTCAACCGGTCGCGTCGGGGCGGCCGTGCAGCCGGGCCAGCTTGATCGCCAGCTCCAGCGAGAGCAGGTCGTCCTGGTCGAGCGCGAGGCCGGTCAGCTCCTCGATCCGTCCCAGCCGCTGGCGCAGCGTGTTGGGATGGATGTACAGCGCCCGTGCGCTCTCGATCACGCTGCGCCGCTCTGACAGGTAGCGCTCCAGCGTGTCCAGCAGGGCGGTGCGGCGCTTGCGGTCATAGGCGATCAACCGATCCACCGCGTCCCGCACGCGGTCCCGGGGAGCGTCGTCGGGGGCGATCTGGACCAGGTAGCGGTAAGCGCCGACTTGCGAGTAGGCGATCGCGCCGCCGTCGCCGACCAGCGCGCGGGCGATGGTCGCGGCGTCCCGGGCCTCGCGGTAGGCCCCGGCCGCGTCGGCCGGGGTCCGGCGCAAATCGCTGACGCCGATCGCGGCTCCGTTGCGCTGACCGAGCTCGCGACACTCGCGCAGCACCGCGTCGGCACCGTGGGGTCGGTTTGAACCGAACGCCAGCAACGCCCGCACCGGACCCGGGCCGGCTTCGATCGCCGACCGTGGCGCCAGCTCGGCGAGGCCGCGTCCGAGCGCGTCGGCGGCCTGGCGCCACTCCCCGGACGCCGGTTCGCGGGCGCCGGCCGGCTCCGCACAGACGATCATGTAGGGAGCGGTCAGCTCGCAGCGGACGTCGGCCGCCTTGGCGGCGGCGAAGCCCGTCGCCCCGGCGGCCAGAGCCTCGAACAGGTCCTTGATGATGTTGGCGTTGGTCAGCCCCTCGATCAGCTCCGCGCGCCGGATCGCGACGGCGCCGAGGTGGGCGACGGCCCGCGCGATCTCCGCGTCCTGCTCACCGAACACCCGGTCGGCGGCCGAGCCGACGCACAGCAGCCCGACCCGCTCCCCGCCCGCCGCGAGCGGAGCCACGAGCAGGTCGGCGACCTTGAGCGTCGGCCACAGAGCGCGAGCCGGAGGGCGAGCGCCGCGCCCCTCGAGCGCGGCCAGCATCAGGCCGTCGACCGAGGCGCTCGATGCGGCGGCCAACCCGTCGGGAACCGAGGCCACCAGGTGCAGGCCGGCCCCATCGGGCTCGAGACGGAACAGCTGACAGACCTCGGCGCCGAGCAGAGCGTGCGTCCCGCGCACCAGCACCGGCCCGAGCTCGGCCGTGCTGGTGGCGGCGGCAACCCGCTGGGAGAGTTCGGAGAGCCCCGTCAGCGCGCCCACTCGTCGCCGCTCGGAGTCGTAGAGCTGGGCGTTCTCGATCGCGCCGCTGACCAGCGAGGCGATGTGCACCAGCAGCTTCGGGGTGTCCTCGCCGAACTCGTGCGGCGCCCGGGTATGCAGCACGATCACCCCGATCGTCGCCCCCGCGCGGGAGAGGATCGGCACCGCCGCCATCGACTGGAAATGCTCCTCCTGCAGCAGCGGCACGTATTTCATGCGCGGATCGCGCATCGCCTGATCGCGGATGAACTCGGGCGTGCGATGGCGCGCCACCCAACCGGTCAGCCCCTCCTGGACCGAGAACTGGACGTTGCCGACGGCCTCGCGGAACACCGGCGAGGCGGCCCGGATCGTCAGCCGCCCGTCACGCAACAGGTAGATGAAACAGGCATGGCAGCCGGTCGCCTCGGTGGCCAGCTGCACCACCCCCTGCAGCATCGGGGTCAGCTCCAGCGACGACGAGACCAGCTTGATGACGCCGTACAGCGTGCGGTTCTCCTCGCGGAGCCCGCGAACCTCGGCTCCGGCCGGCGCCGGATGATCTGCGCTGATTGCCACTCGGGGAGAGACCTCCTATGTGCGGAGCGCACATGGTAGCCAGCGTCAACGGGTGCTCGAGGCCATTGTGCGCGACCCGCTGGTGCGGATATACCTCGGGGATGATCGAGCCACCCCAGAACGAGGACGACGTTCGGCGAGTCGTCGCCGACAACGGGATCGAGTTCCTGTTCGCGCAGTTCGTCGATATGCACGGCAAGCCCAGCGCGAAGCTCGTCCCGGCCCATCACCTCGATGACCTGCTCAGCGACGGCGCCGGCTTCGCCGGCTTCGCGGCCGGCGACATCGGGCAGGGACCCGACGATCCGGACATGATCGCGGTGCCCGACCCCACCAGCTTTACGATCCTGCCGTGGCGCCCGACGGTGGCGCGGTTCGCCTGCGACGTGACGGTCGAGGGCGAGGAGTGGCCCTTCTGCCCGCGCACGATCCTGCGCCGCGCGCTGAAGCGGATCGGCGAGCAGGGCTACGAGCTCAAGGTCGGGGCCGAGCTCGAGTACTTCCTGCTCCGGCGCGGAGCCGACGGCGGCCTCGAGCTGGCCGACCCGCTCGACACGCTCGAGCAGCCCTGTTACGACATGCGCGCGCTGACGCGCAACCTTGACTTCGTCTCGGAGGTGTCCAATGCGGTGACCGGGCTCGGGTGGGACAACTACGCCACCGATCACGAGGACGCCAACGGCCAGTTCGAGCAGAACTTCCAGTACGCCGACGCGCTGACCACCTGCGACCGGGCTGTGTTCTTTCGCTACATGGTCGAGTCGATGGCCCAGCAGCGGGGCCTGATCGCGACCTTCATGCCCAAGCCGTTCGCGCACCTGACCGGCAACGGCTGTCACTTTCACATCAGCCTGTGGAAGGACGGCGAGAACGTGTTCGACCGCCCGGTGGCCGACGATCCGCGCGGGCTCGGTCTGTCCGAGCTCGGCTACCAGTTCATCGGTGGGTTGAAGGCCAACGCCAAGGCCTACATCGCGATCACCGCGCCGACCGTCAACTCCTACAAGCGGCTGGTCGTCGGCGCGCCGACCAGCGGCGCCACATGGGCGCCGGCGTACATCAGCTATGGCTACAACAACCGCAGCCAGATGCTCCGCATCCCGGCCGCGGGCCGGATCGAGGACCGCACGGTGGACGGCTCCTGTAATCCCTATCTGGCGGCGACGGCGATGCTGGCGGCCGGCTTTGACGGGATCGACCGCGGCCTCGACGCGGGCGAGCCGAACTCGGCCAATCTGTACACGATGAGCCCGCAGGAGCGCGAGGCGAACGGGATCGAGGTGCTTCCGGCCAACCTGCTCGACGCCACTCGCGAGCTCGAGCGCAACCAGGCGCTGCGGGCCGGATTCGGCCGCACCCGCGACGGCGACTACGTCGACTACTTCGTGGCGGTCAAGCAGCGCGAAGTGCAGGCGGCCCACGAGCAGGTCACCCAGTGGGAGCTCGACCGCTACCTGCAGCTGTTCTGAGCCCGCCGTCGAGAGATCGGGTTCTCTCGCCTACCCAGGGCCGAAGCGGCGGGCGCCAACCAACGCCCGCTCAGCCTGCTGCAGGGAGCCGACCGTCTGGGGGGTGACGGCGTCGAGGTGGCTGGCCAGCGCGATGAACGCCGCCGCGGTGGTCAGCGCGTCGCCCAGAGCGTGATGCGGGGGCTCGGCTGGCTGTCCGAGCGCCAGCGCCAGCCGGGCCAGCGACAGCCCGGCTGGAGCCACCCCGTCGCGCTCGCGCAGCCATAATCGCCCCAGGGCCTCGGTATCGGCGTCGGGCGGGAGGCGCACCCGGCGGCGGCGCAGCTCACGGCCGAGGAAGCTGCGCTCCACGATCGCGGTGTGAAACACCGGCACCCGGCCGGCCAGCGCTCCGAGCAGGAGATCGATCGCCTCGTCCAGCGCCGGCGCCCCGGCGAGATCGGCGGAGCGCAGCTTGTGGACCAGGATCGCCGCGTGCTTGGGGGGCTGCCGCGGACGGGTGAGCGTGTACAACGCCTCGCCCAGAATCAGCCGCCCGTCCTTCACCGGCACCGCGCCGATGGCCACGATCTCGTCGGAGCGATCGAGACCGGTGAGCTCGAGATCGACCGCGCACCACTCCGCCTCGCGCCACGGCGTACCGGCGGCCGGCCAGCGCGCGGCCTTGAAACCGACCGCGGCGCCGTGGCGGCGCGCCGGCGGCCTCAAGGGCGCAGCTCCCGCGCCACCGTGCTGATCGCGCGGAAGACATCCCGCAGATGCCCGCGCGTCAGTGGACTCATCGCCGCCGGGTCGAGCAGGTCGTCGGGCTCGCGGCCGTCCGCCAACGACTCGAGCTGGTGGACGATCCGTAGCTCGAGCGCGAGCTCGAATGCCTCGGCCAGAGTCATGGCCTGGTCAGAGCCGAGCACGCCCGCGTCAGCCGCCGCCCCCAGTCGCTCGGGGGTGGAGACCTCCTCGGTGCCCGCCACCGCCGCGGCCCAGCGCCCCAGTGCGGCGATCGGAAGGATCGCCGCCAGTCGGATGTTGAGGCGGTCGCTGCGCCGCCCGTCGAGCCGCAGCACGGTGTCGGCTTCGAACCCGGTGGGAGGGCTGTGGCTGAAGGCGCTCGCGGCCAGCGCGTCGAGCAGCCGGGTACGGGCCGGCCCGGCGGCGACCGGCAGCGGCTCGCTCGGGGTGCCCCACAGCGCGCGGCGATCGGTCATCACCGACAGGGCCAGCTCGTCTGCTGCCGCCCTCCGCGTCCAGCCATCGCCGTCATGCGCGGTGACCGGGCCCTCGATGCCGCAGCGGGCCAGGACCGGTTCCAGTGCCGCCAGCCACGACGCCGGGGGCGGCACGCTGCATACCAGCGCTCCGCGCCGGCGCGAGGCCAGCGTCAGCTCACGGCGGGCCTGACTTCCGACGGCGACCCAGACGATGCCCTCGGGGGGCAGCTCGGCCCGGGGCAGCGCGAGCTCCAGCGCCCGGCTGGTGAGCGCGTCGACCAGGGCCGAGAGCACGCGCGCCAGCTCCAGCGGCGCCACGCTGGAGTTGTGCAGGTCCAGCATCAGACCCGGCAGCCGTGCCGCCACCTCGACCAGCGCCTCGACGTTGCGCGCCTGGTCGATCAGACGCCGGGTCCCGAACCACGACCGCGGCTGGGCGGCGAACAGATCGGCGTCCTCCAGCACCCCGACCAGCCGGCCCCGGTCGCTGATAACCGGCGCGTGGCGGATCCCGCGCTCGAGCATCTCGTACAGGACCTCGCCGGCGAGACGATCCGGCGCGACGGTGAACACGGGCACCGTCATCGCCGAGTCGATGCGTGCTCCGCCCGAGCGGCCCGCGGCGAGAACGCGGGTGCGCAGATCACGGTCGGTGACGATCCCGATCCGTCCCTCGCCCAGGTCGACGATCGCCGAGCTGGCCCCGACCGCCGTCATGCGCCCGGCGACCACGCCGATGTTCTCCGACGGCTTGCACGTCACCGTCGGGGTGCGGATCAGCTTCGACACCGGCTGGTGGTCATCCGAGCCGCCCACCGGCAGCTCGCGGCGGCGCGCGCGATCGAGCAGCGGCCGCGCCACGGCAACCGGGATCCGGTAGCAGAGCGTGTCCTCGGCGGCGCGGGCCTCGAACCCCGGCGGCAACCCGGCCAGCATCGCCGCGTGCCCGAACGTGTCCCCGGGGCCGAGCAGGTCCAGCAGACGACCGTCGTGGGTGATGTCCACACCGCCGCTGTGGATCACCCGCAGGAACGTCACCGGGCCGCCGTCCTCGCTCAGAATCACCGCGCCGCGCAGATGGAATTCGATCGCCGCCCCCGCGGCGACCTCGGACAGCTCGTCGGCGGCGAGCGTGTCGAACGGCGGTCGCTCGGCGAGAAAGCGGGCGACCTCGCTCAGACCCGCGTCGAGCGTCACGTGAGCAGACCGAGGCGCTGGGCTCGCTGCACCGCCTCGGTGCGGTTGCGCACGCCGAGCTTGCGGTAGACCGCGCTCGAGTGCTCCTTGACGGTGTGCCGCGACAGGTGCAGGGCCTCCCCGATCTCCGGGTTGGTGGCGCCCGAGGCCATCAGCTCGAGCACGGCGCGCTCGCGATCGGACAGCCCGAGCGCGCCCTGGCGATCATGGGGCTCGAACACGGTCTTGCCCAGGCCGACGGAGTGCACGGCGCTGGCGATCCGCTGTGCCGGCCAGTCCTTGTAGGCAAAGCCGGAGGCCCCGGCCGCCCGGGCCGCGCGCGGCGAGATGTCACCGGCGCCCGAGAACAGCAGCACGCGCGTGTTGGGCTCCTTGGCCCGCAGCAGCTCACACACCTCGGCGCCGGACTCCTCACCGATGAACAGGTCGACGAGCGCCACGTGGGGCCGGTAGCGGGCCGCCAGCGACAGCGCCTCGCGTCCGGAGTGCGCGCTCAGGCACCGCTGCACCCACGGCTGCTGGGTCAGCATCAGCCGAAAGCCCCAGTGCACCACGTCGTGGTCGTCGACCACCAACACGCTCAGGCGCTCCGGGCTGCGCTGCGACTCAGCCATCCCGTTCCTGACCAGGCGGATCCGCCGGGGCGTCGGCGATCAGGCTCTCAGTCCTCATCGGGAGGGACCACCAGACGCACCTGCCAAATGCCCGGCTCGCGTTCGCCGAACTCGATCACGCCCCCGCTCTGCAACGCCTCGAGCGCCGCCAGCCGCAGGCCCATCCCGGCGCGCCGGCGCCCGCCGTGCACGCCGTCGTTGACGATCTCCAGCGCGAACGCCCCGTCGAGGTCTCCCACGCGGACGCTGACCGCGGTCGGAGCGGCGTGCTTGCGGGCGTTGCGGACCGCCTCGCGCAGGACCGACTGCGCCAGTGGCTCGAGCCCGGCCGGTACCCTGCCGGCCGCCGAGAACGTCAGCCCGAGGTCAGGGTGAGCCAGGGCGAGCCGCTCGAGCTCCGCCGCCAGCGTGGTCTGAGTCGCCCGTGGCGCGCGGCCGAGGGGTCGCTGCAGGGCGGTGCGAAGATCGGTCAGCGCCGCCTGCGTCTCCGAGGCGCAGCGCCGCCGCGCCGCCGCCGGCAACTCCCCGTCCCCGTCGAGCGCCATCGAGACGCCGAACAGTCGCTGGATGACGCCCTCGTGGATCTCCCGGGCCAGATCGATCCGCTGCTCGAGCTGACGGGCGGTCTCGTACTGGTTGGCGAAGATCCGCGCCACCGAGGCCAGCGCCGCGGCCTTACCCAGCGACCACAGCAGGCTGCGGTCGGCCTCATCGAGCGACGGGCTGGACATCAGCCGGTCGGTCAGGATCACGCCGACCGGCCGCCCGGCGGCGACCATCGGAGCGCACATCAGCCGCGCGGGCTCGGAGACCAGCGCCGAGAACTCCTCGGGCACCTGCCCGCTGAGATCTCCCACCGCCTCGATCACCTTGTCTTCGCGCAGCGCGCGCGCCGCGATCGGAGCCGATTCGACGGTCACGTGGGCCTGGGCGAACTGGTCGAGGTCGATTCCGTAGGAACCGGCGGCGCGGACGCGGCGCAGCGTGCTGTCGTAGCGGAAGATCAACGCCCGCCGCATGCGCGCCAAGCGGCACACCGCCTCGCACAGACGGTCGTAGAAGCCATCCGACGTCGACGTTCCCGGCTCCGACTGCGAGAGCACCTCGACGAACAGCTCCAGCGCCTCTACGTCGGCGCGCCCGTCCAACGAGCTCGGCGAGCTCATCAGGGCGCCCCGAGGTGCGGCGCTATCCGACGTGGGCTTCGAGCAGCCCGAACCGCAGCGCCTGTTGAGGCGCCAGGTAGACCCTCCACCGCTGCTGGCAGGCTGGGCACCGGCATTCGACCGACGGATCGTAACCCTCGAGCGCGGCCTCCCACCGGACGTGATCACTGCCGAGGCAGATCGGGCACGCCAGCGACGCGGTCACGAGCTCATCGGGGTCGTCGGGCCGGAAGCGGGCGGTGTCAGCGAGCCCCGCCATCTCAGGTGGCGTACGCGTCGGCTCGGGCGATCGGCCGCTTGCCCCAGCGGCTGCGGGTCGCGAAGTCCAGCAGGCGCTCGAGGTACTCGCCCAGCGGCGTGACCCGGATCCCGCGCGGCTCGAGCCGGGCGCGAGTGGCGGCCTGCTCGAACACCGCGCCAAGCGCGAAGTAGGGGAAATACGCGCTGCTGGCGTCCAGCGCCGACTCCTCGGCCGCGCCGCGCCGCAGCGCCGCGAACTCGGCCGGAGGCAGCACCCGGGGCAGCGGCCGGCGGAAGTACCGGCTGGCCAGTTGGGCGATCTCCCCCATCGTGCTCGCGTCCGGACCGGCCGTCAGGTGATAGGTCTCGCCGATCCCACCGCCCGATTCGCACAGCTCGTGGATCGCGTCGGCCACGTAGTCGACCGAGACCACGTCGACGGGAGCCGACGGTATCGCCGGAACCGCCGTGAACAGGCCGCGGGCGAACGCCCGCAGCGGCCAGTAGAGGACGTTGAAGGCCGACGTCCAGCCGCTGCGGCAATCGCCCACGACGATGCTCGGGCGCATGATCGTGAACGGCAGTCCCGGCTGGCCTCGCACCAGCTGCTCGGACTCGAACTTGGAGCGCTCGTAGGAGTTGTGGAACATCTGGCCGAGGTCGAGGTCACGCTCGGCGAAGCAACCGGCGTGGGTTCCGGCGACGTACGCGGTCGAGATGTGGCCATAGCGCTCCAGCCCGCCGCATTCGCGTGCGTCCTGAGCGAACTCGAGCATCCGGCGCGTACCCTCGACATTGATCGCGCGCGCCTCCTCGATCGGCAGCGTGAACGACACCGACGCGGCGCTGTGGATGATCGTCGAGACGCGGCACGCCAGTCGCTCGCGCAGGACGGGGTCCAGACCCAGGCCGGACGCCGTCAGGTCGGCGGCGAAGGCCTGCACGCGGGGCCGGTGGCGGGCGGCACGCGAGCCGAGCAGGTTGACCAGCACGTCGTCGAGCCGCGCGCTGGCGGCCTCGTCGCTGGCTGCACGCACCAGCGCGACGATCCGTCGGTCGCTGCGCTCCAGGTAGCGCGCCAGCAGCTCCATGCCCACGAAACCGGTGGTGCCGGTGAGCAGGACGTCGCCGGGGCCCGCGCTCATCGCCCGCCTGCCATGGAGTGCAGCGCCCACACCAGCCGGGCCCGGGTGTCGGTCGGGGCAATCAGCTCATCGACGTAGCCCGTCGCGGCGGCCACCTGCGGCCGCAGCTGCGCGTGGGCGTATTGGCGCGCCAGCCGCTCGCGCTCGGCCTCCGGGTTCTCCGCCACGGCAAGCTCCCGGCGGTGGATCACACCCACGGCCGGCCGGGCTCCCATCACGCCGATCTCGGCCTGCGGCCAGGCGAACACGTAGTCAGCGCCCAGGTCCTTGGAGTTCATCGCGATGAACGCGCCGCCGAATGCCTTGCGCAGGATCACGGTGACCGTCGCTACGGTCGCCTGCGCGAAGGCGTGCACCAGCGATGCCCCATGGCGGATCACGCCCGCTGCCTCCTGCCGGGTGCCGGGCATGTAGCCGGGCGTGTCGACCAGCACCAGCAGCGGGATCCCGAACGAATCGCACTTGCTGACGAACCGCGCCCCCTTCTCCGAGCTGGCGGCGTCGAGCACGCCGCCGAGATATCGCGGCTGGTTGGCGATCACGCCAACCGGGCGGCCATCGATCCGGGCCATCGCCGTCACCAGGTTGCGAGCCCAGCCGGCGGACACCTCGAGCATTTCACCGCCATCGACCAGCGCCCGGATCACGGTGCGAACGTCGTACACGCGACGGGGCTCGCTGGGAACCGTCGCCGAGGGATCCCTTGCGCCGGCGGGCAGCGCCGGCGCGAGCGGTGTCGCCGCATCACGATGGCTGGGCAGGTACGCGAGCAGGTCTCGGGTCAGCTGGGCCGAATCGAAGTCGTCGCGGGCCACGAAGTGGCAGACGCCGTTGCGCTGATGCACCCGCGTGCCACCGAGCTGCTCGGCGTCGACGTCCTCGCCGAGCGCTTCCCGCACCACCCCCGGGCCGGTCAGGAACATGCTCGAGTCCTCGGTCATCACGACCCAGTCGGTCAGCGCCGGCGAATACGCCCCGCCGCCGGCCGACAGCCCGCTGACCACCGAGATCTGCGGCACGCGACCGGACAGCGCGACCGTGCGCCGGAAGATGCGCCCGTAGCCACCGAGCGCGGCAATGCCCTCCTGCATCCGGGCGCCGCCCGAGGAGACGAATCCGACCACCGGCGCGCGGCCTCGGTCGGCGAGCTCCAAGACGCGAGCGATCGTGTTGGCGTGCTGCTCGCCGAGCGAGCCACCCGCGAAGCTCGCATCCTGCGCGTAACAGAACACCGGGCGCCCCTGCACCCGGCCGGATCCGCCGAGCACCCCGTCGCCGGTGCGGGCGCGGTCGCCCATCGCCGTCGAGACGACCTCGGAGCGGATCAGCTGCAACGAGCCGGGATCGCACAGCAACTCGAGTCGCTCGCGCGGCGTGACCCGCGCGTCGGGGGGGCTGGCGAGCGCGACGCTCATGCCCGGCCCCATTCGATCACGGTGGCGCCCCAGGTGAAGCCGGCGCCGAAGGCGCCGAGCAGGACCCGGTCACCCGGTTGCAGCAGCCCCTCGCGCTCGCTGAAGGCCAGCGCCAGGGGAAGGGTCGCCGCGCAGGTGTTGCCGTACTCGCCGATGCAGTCGACGACCCGGCCCTCCGGTAGCCCCAGGCGCTCGCCGACCGCGGCGAGGATGCGGCCGTTGGCCTGGTGATAGACGAACAGATCGACGTCGCCGAGCGCTACGCCGGCGGCCTTGGCGGCCTGAAGCGTGGCCAGGGTGAGGCGGGCGACCGCCTCGCGAAAGGTCTCATGGCCGCGCATCCGGATCACGCCGTCCTCGCGGCCGGCCCTGATGTGGTCGGCGCCGGCGCCGTCGGCGCCGAGGATCACAGGACCGATCCGTCCGCCGGCGGCGGTCGCCTCCAGCACCACGGCGCCCGCGCCGTCGGCGAACACGGCTGCGGTGGCGCGATCCTGAGGATCGACGATCCGCGACATCAGATCTGCGCCCACGACGACCGCGCAGCGGGCGCGGCCGGCTTCGATCTGCGCCGCTCCGATCGCCAGCGCGGACAGAAACCCGGTGCACGCCGAGTTGACGTCAAACGCGCCCGCCCGGGCGGCGCCGAGCGCGTGGGCCACCAGCGGCGCGGCCCCGGGCATGAGCTCATCCGAGGTGGTGGTGGCGACGATCACCAGATCGACGTTGAGCGGATCGACCCCCGCCCGAGCCAGGGCCTCCCGCGCCGACCGCGTGGCGTGATCGGCCAGACGCTCGCCCGCTTCCGCGATCCGTCGCGAGCGGATCCCGGTGCGACGCTCGATCCAGTCCTCGCCGACCCCCAGCCGCGACCCGATCTCGGCGCTCGAGACGACCGTGGTGGGAAGGCTGACGCCGACAGACGCCGCGATCGCCCCGGGCCTGGAGGCGACGGGCAAGCGCGCCTCGGCGATTGGATCAGTGCTGAGTAATGAGCTCACGACTGACACGGTCGGGCAAATCGCGGTCGATGCCAAAGCCGGCGGCCCAAAGACCCGACAGCCGGGGGGGTCCGGCCCGAGGGCCGATTCCCCTGCTTTTTCAGCGCTTCGGACCGGTGGCGAGCTCGTCGATCAGCGCGGCCAGACGGACCAGGAGGTCGGGAGCCAGCTCGCGCTCGATCGCCGGGAGAGTTTCGAAGAACGCGCGCTGACGTCCGCGCAGCCAGGCGTCCTGGGCGTCCAGCGCCTCGCGTCCGAAGTCGGTCAGCGTGACGGTCACGCCACGGCGATCCTCCGGCGAGCGCGTGCGCCGGACGATCGCCCGCCGCTCGAGCGCATCCAGGATCCGCGTCGCCGTCGAGGGTGCGATCCCGGCCTCGGTGGCGAGATCGCGGACGCGCACGGCGGCGCGCACTGACAGCGCCTGCAGGATCGCGTACTGCGAGAGCGTGAGGACATCGGAGCGCTCGGGCGGGCTGGCCCCGCGGGCGCGGCGAACGGCCTGCACGAACGTGTCGAAGGCGGCCAGGAAGCTCTCGGCGCCGGCCGATTCAGAGCCGGGATGCCCCCGATCCCAGGCCTCTGGTTCGAGATCGGGAATCTCCATCGCGTCGCCACCATAGCAACGCTTGTTGGCATGCTAATCTTTGGCATGCCAATAACTTCTCCCATAGGGACGGCGACGATGTTTCACAACATCATTGTTTGTGTCGACGGCTCGGTCCATTCCGAGCGAGCCCTCCACGAGGCGATCGACCTCGCCGAGGCCGGCCACGGACGCCTGACGATCCTGACCGCGATTCCCCGGCCCCCCTCCTGGGCCTGTTCACCGGCGAGCCTGGCGGCGGTCGAGCCGCTCGCCGAGGGGCTGGCTCGTGAGTACGAGCAGACGCTGTCGGCGGCGGCGCAAAGCGTGCCGGCGTCGGTGCCGCTCACCACCATCCTCAGTCCCGACCCGGTTCGCGACGCGCTGATGCAGCGCCTGCACACCGGCGAATACGATCTCCTGGTGATGGGCTCCCGGGGCCGCGGGATGCTGACGTCGTCGCTGCTGGGCAGCGTCAGCCACTACGCCCTGAATCACAGCGGCATCCCGGTGCTGATCATCCACAGCCCCGACGAGGACGGGGTCGCCTCCGGCTCGGCGGCGCCGAGCGTGAGGGCGGGATTCACACCAGTCGCTTGAACAGCTCATCGAGCGTGGCGGCGGGATCGTCGCACAGCCCCGCGTGAACCTCGGAGGGCTGCACGATCGTGCTCGCGGGTGCCGCCAGCCACCCGAAGCGCTCCGACGGCGCCAGCGCCGCGATCGCCCCGGCGCCGTCAGCGCCCTCGGCCACGCGCACCAGCGCGTCCAGGTGCGCCTCGACCTCCCGGGCGGGCACGTCCGGAGCGAGCAGCGCCAGACGCGCCGCGTCGAGCTCGGCGCGGGCGCCGAGAAAACCGAGCTGACGGCAGAACAGAACCACGCCGACGTTGAACCGCTCTCCTCGCTCGACGCTCGGGACGACCCGCAGGATCGCGTAGCTGAAGGGGCTAAGCCCGGGTTCGGGCACGCTCGGCCTCCGGCGCGAACGCGCCCCCGGCGACGCGCCGGGTCAGGTATTCGACGTATGTACCGGGCGAGTCGTCGTCCCACCAATCAGCCGGCACCAGCCCCACCACCGCCTCGATGACGTCTCCGGTCAGCCGCGGCCGCAGGCGCCGGTCGGCGTCGAGGATCGAACCGGCGTGGGGCAGCAGCACGTGGTCGGCGATCATCGGGAACGGCCGGTCGGCGTGCTCGGACGCCTGCAGACCGCGGTGCTGGAGGTACAGCGCGGCCCCGTGGTCGATCAGCCACAGGCGCTCGTGCCACAGCAGCAGATTGGGATTGCGCGCCGTGCGGTCGACGTTGGTGGCCAGTGCGTCGAGCCAGACCACGTCGGCGGCGAGACGGGGATCCGGCCTCCACCGGCCGGCGGGTGTGTAGGACAGAGCCCCGGGCAGGAAATCGACGCCGAGATTGGACCCCGCGCTGGCGGTGATCAGCTCCTGGATCTCAGGGTCGGGCTCGGCCGCCCCGAGCCGCGGATCGACCTCGACGGTCACCAGCTCTGGCACCAGCAGGCCGGCGCGCCGGGCCAGCTCGCCCACGATCACCTCGGCCACCAGCGCTCGCCGCCCCTGGCCGGCGCCGCGGAACTTGGTCACGTACAGGCCATCGTCATCGGCCTCGACGAGCCCGGGCAGCGAGCCGCCCTCGCGCAGAGCCGTCACGTAGCGGGTCGCGACGACCGATCGAAGCCCCACGGTGACCGACATGTCCGCCTTTCTACCATCAACTACATGCTCGTCTCCGTCCTCGACCAGTCACCCATCGCCGAAGGCTCGACGGGGGCCGATGCGCTGCGCAACACGCTGGACCTCGCGCAGCTCGTGGACGGCCTCGGCTATCACCGTTACTGGGTGGCCGAGCACCACGGCGGCCCGATGCTGGCGGGGCCCAGTCCCGAGGTGCTGATCGGTCCGATCGCGGCCGCGACCGAGGGGATCAGGGTCGGCAGCGGCGGCGTGATGCTCCCCCACTACAGCCCGCTGAAGGTGGCCGAGTCGTTCACGATTCTCTCCGCGCTGTTCCCGGGGCGGATCGACCTCGGGCTGGGCCGAGCCGCCGGTACCGATCCGCTGACCACCTTCGCGCTGCAGCGCGACCGCCGCCAGGCCGCGCCGGATGACTTCCCCCAGCAGCTGGCGGAGCTGCTCGCCTACCTCGAGGACGACCTGCCCGCAGATCACCCCTTCCGGCATCTCGCCGCGACGTTGCCGGGACGCCCCGAGTTGCCGGAGCCGTGGTTGCTGGGCTCCTCCGCGCAGAGTGCGATCTGGGCTGGAGAGCTCGGGCTGCGTTACGCCTTCGCCGACTTCATCAACTCCGACGGCAGCGAGATCGCCAAGCTCTACCGCGACCGCTTCGTCGCGGTACGCGACCTGCAGGCGCCGCGGACCGCGGTGGCGGCCTGGGCGTTGTGCGCGCCGAGCGACGAGGAGGCTCAGTTGCTGGCCACCAGCAGCCGCATGACGTTCACGATGCTGCGCCGCGGCCAGCTGATCGCGGTCCCCACACCGGAGACGGCGGTCGAGTTTCTCAAGCGTGAGGGCAAGTGGCCGTCAAACGGGATCCCGGGCCGGCGAGCGATCATCGGCTCCCCCGAGACGGTTCGGGCCGGGCTCGAGACGCTGGCCGGCGAGTATCAGGCCGACGAGGTGATCGTGGTCACGATCACCCACGACCACCAGGTCCGGCGGCGATCCTACGAGCTGCTGGCCGAGGCGATGGACGTGCGGCCACGCGAGCTCGGCGCCGTTTCGGCCTGAGCACGTCGGCGGCTCTGCCCCCGGCCGGCCTGCCCAGGCCGGCGGCTCTGCCCCCGGCCGGCTTGCCCAGGGTCCAGCGGGCCCCCCATCCACGCCGCTAGGACGTGTAGGCGGTGTGGAGGTTGATGATCGAGTTCAGCTCGCCCACGAGCCGTCGCATCGGCGGGGGAATCCGGCCCTGCTGCAGCCGCCAGGTGTGTCCCGCGATCGACACGAAATAGAGGTACTGGCGGGCGTCGCAGCAGGTGGTGTCACGAAGCCGGGTGTGCCGAATCAGCTCCCTGAGCTTCCGTAAGCGCTCCGCCGGGATCTTGAAGACGCGCTTCTTCTCGCCGTCGAGTCCGCCCAGCGTGAGCGCCGCGGACGCCCTCCGTCGCGGTCTACCGTCAGCTGACTGGCCACCGGATCGGCCCCCACCAACCGTTTGAAGAACACCAGCAGCTGCCCGGGTGCCAGCGAGGGCGCACCCGCTGGTGTAACAGCGGGTGCAGTTACGCCGGACACCTTCGCCGTGATCGGGTGCGCGCGTGCGCGGCGGCCGGGGCGGCTTGCCCCGCACGCCCCGATGAGCGCGGCCAGCGTGATAGCCAGCCCGGCGGCGACCGCGCCGGAAAGACGGGGAGAGGCGGCGAGCACCACGGTCCGGCTAGCATAACCGGTAATCTCTCGTTCAGCGGTTAGTGGGGTGGCCCTCCCGGTCGACCGGGACAGGCTGTCTCCCCCGGGTTCTGCCTGATGCCAGAGCACTACGTCGTCATCGAGGGTCTTCAGCTCCCCGCCGCGCTGGGCGGCCATGCCGCGCTTGACTTCTGCAACACGCGGGCCGGCTGGGATGCTCCCGCGGCCAAGGAGTATCTGACCGGCTACGACCAGCTGGCCGTGTGGGCGGGGTTCGCCGGACTCCTGGCGCCGGAGCGGGTTGCCGGGCTGCGGGCCGACGCCGCCCGTCACCCGGACTCGGCCGACATCGTCGTGGAGCGGGCCAGGCAGGTCCGGAATCGGCTGTACCGGGTCCTGCGCCACCCGGCGAACCTCCAGGACTTCGACCGGTTTCAGGCTGACCTGCACGCCGCCGCTTCCAGACTCCGCTTGCGCCGCGGTGATCACGCGATCCACTGGGAGATCGAACCCGAAGCGGGGCTCGCCGCGCCTCTGCACGCCGCGGCGTGGGCCGGGGGCCAGCTGCTCGTCTCCGCCGAGCGCACCCGGGTGCGAGCGTGTCCCGGAGCGGACTGCGGATGGCTGTTTCTCGATCGGACCGGCCGCCGGCGCTGGTGCACGATGGGCACGTGCGGCAACCGGGAGAAAGCCAGACGCTTCGCCCAGCGCCGGCCCAAGCCGCCCGCTGACGCGCCGTAGCCGTCTCCGGCCAGCGACCGGCGCAGGAAAACCGTTGCCCGATCGAACCCGCGTCGGCTCTGAAATCCCGGGTAGGATCGGCCTTGGTGAGAAGCTGATGTCGAAGTGGGTCTACGCGTTCGCCGAGGGCTCAAGGGACATGCGCGACCTGCTCGGCGGCAAGGGCGCCAACGTCGCCGAAATGACCCGCGTGCTGGGGGAGGAGCGGGTCCCCGCCGGGTTCACGATCACCACCGAGGCCTGCGTCGAGTACATGCGCGCCGACCGCCAGGCGCCCGAGGGCATGACCGAGCAGGTGGCGGAAGCGCTCGCGGCGCTGGAGGAGCAGTCCGGCAAACGCCTCGGCGACCAGCAGGACCCCCTGCTGGTCTCGGTTCGCTCCGGCGCGCGCGAGTCGATGCCCGGGATGCTGGACACGGTTCTGAACCTCGGCCTCAACGACGAGTCGGTCACGGGGCTGGCGCGGGCGACCGAGAACGAGCGCTTCGCCTGGGACTCCTATCGGCGCTTCGTGCAGATGTTCGGCAACGTCTCCCGCGCAATTCCCGGCGAGCGCTTCGAGGAGGCGATCAAGCAGGCCAAATCCGACCGCGGCGTCAAGGACGACACCGAACTCGACGTCGGCGCTCTGCGCGAGCTGACCGACACCTTCAAGGACATCTACCGCGAGCACACCGACGAGGAGTTCCCGCAGGACCCGCAGGACCAGCTGCGGCTGTCGATCCGGGCCGTGTTCGATTCGTGGCTCGGCGACCGGGCGGTCGAATACCGCCGCCAGAACCACATCCCCGACGACTGGGGCACGGCGGTCAACGTTCAGCAGATGGTGTTCGGAAACAAGGGCGACACGTCGGGCTCGGGGGTGGCGTTCTCTCGCGACGAGGTCACCGGCGCCCCCGAGCCGAGCGGCGACTTCCTCCCCAACGCCCAGGGCGAGGACGTCGTCTCGGGAGTCCGGACGCCGCGGGACATCGCCGAGATCAAGGACTGGCTGCCCGAGGTCCACGGCGAGCTGATGGAGATCCTCGGCACCCTCGAGCGCCACTACCAGGACATGCAGGACACCGAGTTCACGGTCGAAGAGGGCAAGCTCTACATGCTCCAGACGCGCGACGCCAAGCGCCCCGCGCAGGCCGCCGTCCGGTTCGCGGTCGACGCCGTGCAGGAGGAGCTGCTGACCCGTGAGGAGGCGATCATGACGATCGATCCCGGCTCGCTCGACGCGCTCCTGCACCCCACCTTCGACCCCCGGGCGGACTTCGACGTTCTGGCCCGAGGCGTCAGCGCCTCTCCGGGCGCGGCCAAGGGGACGGTGGTGTTCAGTGCCGCCGACGCCGTCGCGGCCGCCGACCAGGGCCGCGACGTGATCTTGGTGCGGCCATTCACCGACGCCGGGGACGTGCACGGGTTCCACGCCGCCAAGGGCATCCTCACCACCGAGGGGGGCAAGGCGTCGCACGCCGCCCTGGTGGCGCGCGGTATGGGCCTGCCGGCGGTGGTCGGCGTCGACGCGCTGCTGATCGACCTCGCCGCCAAGACGATCACGGTCAACGGGACCGAGCTGCACGAGGGTGATCTGATCGCCATCGACGGCACGAAGGGGTGGATCACCGCCGAGGATGTCCCCCTGGTCGACGCCCTGGTCGACGAGAACTTCGAAACCGTGCTCAGCTGGGCCGACGAGCTGCGCGACCTGGGGGTGCGGGCCAACGCCGACACTCCCGAGGACGCCCGCCGCGCGCGCGAGCTCGGCGCGGAGGGCATCGGACTGTGTCGCACCGAGCACATGTTCATGGCCGAGGATCGCCAGCCGAAGATGCGCGCGATGGTGATGGCGGACACCCAGGAGAGCCGCCGCGAGGCGCTGGCGGATCTGCTGCCGCTCCAGCAGGAGGACTTCGAGGGGCTGTTCGAGGCGATGGCGGGGCTGCCGGTCACGGTTCGCCTGCTCGATCCGCCGCTGCACGAGTTCCTGCCCAACCTGCCGGACCTCGCCGCGCACGTCGAGCGCGCCCGGATCGAGGAGTCCGACGACCTGGCCGAGCTCGAACGGCTCCTGGCGCGGACGGAGGAGATCTCCGAGGAGAATCCGATGCTCGGCACCCGGGGTTGCCGGCTCGGGATCCTCTACCCCGAGATCTACGAGATGCAGGTACACGCGATCCTCCGCGCCGCCAAGGCGGCGGCCCAGCCTCCCCACCCGGAGATCATGATCCCGCTGGTCGACTACGAGCACGAGATCGAGCTGATGCGCGAGCTGGTCGTGCGCATCGGCGAGCAGGAGGACCTCAGCGCCGGCGAGGACTTCACGGTCGGGACGATGATCGAGTTGCCCCGGGCGTGCTTCGTGGCCGACCGGATCGCCCGCTTCGCCGACTTCTTCTCCTTCGGCACCAATGATCTGACCCAGACCGCGCTGGGCTTCTCACGTGACGACGTCGAGTCCAAGTTCGTGCCGGCCTACCTGGAGCGCAAGATCATCGACCGCAGCCCGTTCGAGACGATCGACAAGCCGGGCGTGGGCTGGCTGGTCCGGCTCGGCGCGTGGGTGGGGCGGGAGGCCAGCCCGGGACTGAAGCTCGGGATCTGCGGCGAGCACGGCGGGGATCCCGAGTCGATCGAGTTCTTCCACGACGCCGGCCTGGACTACGTGTCGTGCTCGCCGTACCGGGTCCCGATCGCGCGGATCGCGGCCGCGCAGGCCGCGATCACGCACCCCCGTGTGGGCTGGGTCGGCCCCGGCCCCGACGATCCCGACCGGTAGCGCCAGGCCGTCACCCGCGGGACGCCTGGAGATCTTCCTTCAGGGCCTCCGCGCCGATCCGGCGGCGCCGGACCCGCTGAGCACCCCCGCGCTGGCGTCCGAGCGCGTGCAGGACGTGCTCGCCGCCTGGCAGCCGCCGCGGCGTTGAGCGCCGGCAGCATCGAGTGCGCACGCACCGCAGCCGACGGTGCACGAACCGCAGCCGACGGGTACCGTCCCGGACCGAAACACCGTGCTCGCCGTCTTCGCCTCCGCCATCAACCCCGACGACCCGCTGAGCGGGCTCGAAGTCGGCGAGCGGCCCGAGCCCGAGGCCCCGGCGGGATGGACCACCGTGCAGCTCAAGGCCGCGGCGCTCAACCACCACGACCTGTGGTCGCTGCGCGGTGTCGGCCTGAGCGAGGACAAGCTGCCGATGATTCTCGGGTGCGACGCCGCCGGCGTCGATGAGGAGGGCAACGAGGTCGTGGTTCACGCCGTACTGACCGACGACTCCTGGCGCGGCGACGAGACGCTCGACCCGCGGCGCTCGCTGCTGTCCGAGCGCTACCCGGGGACGCTGGCCGAGCGGGTCGCGGTGCCGAGGCGAAACCTGCTGCCCAAGCCGCCGGAGCTGTCCTTCGAGCACGCCGCCTGCCTTCCCACCGCCTGGTTGACGGCGTACCGCATGCTCTTCACCCGCGCTCACGTGACGCCGGGCATGACCGTCCTGGTCCAGGGCGCGGCGGGCGGCGTGGCCACCGCGCTCACCGTTCTGGCCAGCGCCGCCGGCGCGCGGGTGTGGGTCACCAGCCGTTCCGAGGACAAGCGCGAGCAGGCGCTGAACCTCGGCGCCGAGGCGGCGTTTGACTCCGGTGCCCGGCTACCCGAGCGGGTCGATGCCGTGATGGAGACGGTCGGTCAGGCCACCTGGGCGCATTCGATCCGCTCGCTCAAGCCCGGCGGGACGCTGGTCGTGAGCGGCGCGACCTCGGGCGACGCGCCGGCGGCCGAGCTGACCCGCGTGTTCTTCCTGCAACTGTCGGTGGTCGGCTCGACGATGGGGACGCGAGACGAGCTCGAGCGGTTGATGCGCTTCTGCCTGGAGCGCGACATCCGGCCCAACATTCACGCCACCATGCCCCTGACCCAGGCGCCGGACGGCTTTCAGGCCCTGCTCGACGGCGACGTCGTTGGCAAGATCGTGTTCACGCCCTAGCGAGATCGTTCACGCCGTGCGGTCCCGCGCGGCGGCGTCCTGCTCCAGATCGAGCTCGGTGGGCACGCCCATCCGGCGCAGCTGCTCGTTCGCCCCCACCAGGCTGTCGGCATCACTGACCGCGCGGGCGAGGCGGCCGGCCGTACGGTAGCTCAGCTCGACGTCCAGATAGTAGGTCAGCGCGGCCACCGCGCTGAGCTCGAACGTCCTGGCTCCCCCGCGGATCGACACCGGACCGCGTACGCCACGGAACGCACGGACTGCCTGCGCGCTGGCCTCGGTCGGCACCAGCTCCATCGCCGCTTCGAGCCGTTCCGCCACCGGGTCGGTCAGTCCGCGTGCCCCCAGCAGCCCGCCGGCGGCGGCCACCGCGGCCACCTGAGCCAGCACCTCCTCGGTCGTCAGCTCCGCGTCGCAGCCGATTCCGAAGATCCCGAGCAGCACCGGATGACCCGCCGCGCCGAGCCGCTGCGCCGCGGCCAGCATGATCGCGTCGCACAGCGGACTGCGCAGACCGGGCTCATCGCCCTGGGCGAGCACATCGCCGCCGACATCGACGAACACCAGCAGATCCCCTCGCAGCTCGGCGAGCGCCTGGGCGAGCCCGGCGGCGATCACCGCCGGTCCGCGGTCGATCGCGATCAGCAGCGTGGGGCGGTCGAGGTAGGCCGCCATCCGCGATTCGGCGAAGTACACGTCGCGTCCGCGCACTCGCGTGCTCGGTCCGGCCAGCAGGATCCCGGGAGCGAGCGTCTCGGCGCCCTCGATCTCGGTTTCCAGCCGCGGACCGGGCACCGGGTCGATGGGCCGGCGTTCCCACGCCAGTCCTCCGACCACCGGTTCGGCGTCGTCATAGGCCCGCGCGAACTCGGCGCTCGCGAGCGCCCCGACCACGTCCCCCCCGCCCCCCATCCCGATCACCACCGGGCGGCGCGAGGAACGCAGGATCTGCTCGGCGTCAGCCGTCACGGCGGCCCTCGGCGAGCACGATCGATGCGTGCATGTCGCCCTCGGCGCTGACGATCCAGCGACGCTCGGCCTCGCGCAGCACCCGCTTGGCGCCCGGCTGCGCGGGCGTGCGGTACTCGAGCTCGACATCGAGCCGCTCGGGATCCGGGAACGCGAGCAGCTCCTCCTCGAGGGGCTGCCAGTAGGCGGCGTTGTTGACGTGGTCGGCGATGTCGCACTCGGTCGCGCGAAACGTCCAGGTCGTCCCCGCGCCGGCCACGGTGTCGGCCGAGGGCGGGCGGTGGCGCAGGCGCGCGCTGACACGGCGCTCCGGCGTCGCACCGCCGTAGGTGGCGATCTCCTCGGCGGTCAGAGGCGCCGGTCGCCAGTGCTCGACGTCGAGATGGACCCACAGGGACACCGCCTCGACGTCCGCCGCCGCTTCGCCGACGCGCGTGATGTCGGTCCGCCGCTCGGCCCACATTCGCCCCAGCCCGCTGCAGAAGGTGGTCACGGCGAACCGCTCGCCGAAGCGCGGAAAGCGCGCCACGCGGATCCGCGTGCGACGCACCACCCATACCGCGGTCTGCGCCAGACCGGCATCCTCGACGTCGCTGTACGCGACGTCCTGCAGCCAGCACGCGATCGCGTCGAGACGAAGCCGGCCCGACGGCGCGCAGTCCGCGAAGCCGGGCCGGCATAGCTGCGTGAACGCCCGCACGCCGGCTGTCTGCGGGAGAAGCTCGTTGAACTGGTGCGACACGAAGCGTGGGGGACTATCGCCGCATCCCGGCGACGACCCAGGCTACGAACGCCCCCTGCAGCGCCCCGGCCAGCACGAAGACGGGGTCGGCGAGCTGGCGGATCACGCGCATCGAACGAGCACGCTAGCGAACTCACCGAGCGCCGACGCCACGGGTTTGATCGATCCCGTGGACGGGAACGATCGCGCCAGAGGTCTGAGAAGGAGGTTGAGAGTGCGCCGGTCCAGGTTCGCGTGCGCCGCCGCGGCGGCGGGGAGTGTGATGTCGGCGGTCGCGCTGGGGGTCATCGCCCCGGCGGCTCAGGCCAACGCCGGGTCCGGCACCGGCTCCTACGTGCTCACCGCCACCAGCACCAAGCCGCCCTACGCCCCCACGTTCACCGGCAACGGGGAGCTCGGGGTCCGGGTTCCGGCCACCGGCCAGGGCTTCGCCGGCGGAACGGTCCCGGCGCAGTCAGAGCTGGCGGGGTTCTACGCCAAGCCGGCCAAGCCGCTGAAGGTCTCAGACTCCGTGCAGCAGCGCGCCACGATCCCGACCTGGTCGACGCTCGCCTTCTCCGACGGCGGCCAGGCGTTCTCACTGGCCAGCGGTCACACCAGCGGCTGGCGGCAATCGATCGATTTCCGCACCGGTGTGGTGAGCACCTCGGCCACCTGGACGGCGCCGGACGGCCACGTCACCCAGCTCGCCTACCAGGTCCTCACCGACCGAGCCAGCCCGTCCGTGGGGCTGGTCCAGCTGCAGCTGACGCCCCAGTGGACGGGCACGGCCACCGTCACCGATGAGATCGACGGCTCGCCGAACGCGCTCACCGCGCTGCCGAAGAAGCATGGCTCGCCGGCGGCTGAGCTGACCAATCAGGTGGGCAAGGGCTATGACCCGTCCCACCATCAGGATTGGGTGACGATCCAGACCCAGGGCACCGGGATCACCGCGACTCTGGCCAGCCAGCTCGCCACCAGCGCCAACGTGACCGGATCGAGCACCGGCATCGACCAGGCGCAGGACCAGAGCGTCGGCCAGCAGCTCAGCTTCCCGGTGGTGGCGGGATCCACGTACACGATCACCAAGTACGTCGGCGTGAGCGATTCGCAGGGTGCACCTGACACCGTCGCCGCCGCCCAGGCCATCGCCGGCCAGGCCGCCGCGACGGGCTATGACGCGTTGCGTGTCGCCAACGACGCGGCGTGGGCGCAGCTGTGGCGGGGCCGGATCGACGTGCTCGGCGACCGCACACTGGCCTCCGACGTCAACGCCAGTGAGTTCTACCTGTGGTCCAGCACGCGCGACGGGGCCAACTGGAGCGTCTCGCCCGCCGGCCTCTCGTCCAACGGTTACGACGGGCACATCTTCTGGGACGCCGAGACGTGGATGTTCCCCTCACTGCTGGCCCAGCATCCCACCCTGGCGGCCGCGATGGAGGCCTACCGCTACGACCGGCGGACCGCCGCCGAGCAGCATGCCGGGGCGACCGGCTACCGGGGAGCCCGCTTTCCCTGGGAGAGCGCGCTTGACGGCACCGAGCAGATCCCGCCGCCCGTCTCCACCAACAGCGAAGGGCTCTTCGAGCAGCACATCACGGCGGACATCGCCCTCGCGCAGTGGCAGTACTTTCTCAGCACCGGCGATCGTGGCTGGCTGGCGCTGCGCGGCTGGCCCGTGCTCTCCGGCGCGGCCACGTTCTGGGCCTCGAAGGCGATCAAGGGCAGCCATGGTCGCTACCGCATCGGTCACGTCACCGGCCCCGACGAGGAGAATCCGGATGTCAATCAGGAGGCGTACACGATCGTCGCCGCCAGGACCACGCTCGCCGATGCGATCAAGGCCGCCCACACGCTGGGAATCGGGCACCCGTCCAGCTGGTCGAGGATCGCGGCGGGCCTTGCGCCCCCGGTGAACGCCGCCAAGGCAGTCCACACCGAGTTCTCCGGCTACCGGGGGCAGCTCGTCAAGCAGGCCGACGTGACCCTGCTGCAGTACCCCTGGGCGTATCCGATGACCCGGCGCGTCGCCCAGAACGACCTCGGCTACTACGTGCCGCGGACCGATCCGATGGGTCCCTCGATGAGCGACGCGGTCAACTCGATCGACTCTTCGGCGCTGGGCACCCCGGGCTGCTCGAGCTTCGTGTACACCGAGCGCAGCTATCAACCGTTCATTCGCGATGGCTTTGACCAGTTCTCGGAGACCAGCAGCGGCGGAGCGTTCACGTTCATGACCGGGATCGGCGGCTTCCTGCAGGAGTTCCTCTACGGGTACTCCGGGCTGCGCCTGCGCTCGGATTCGGTC
This sequence comes from uncultured Solirubrobacterales bacterium, assembly GCA_963792735.1. Taxonomy (GTDB): domain Bacteria; phylum Actinomycetota; class Thermoleophilia; order Solirubrobacterales; family Solirubrobacteraceae; genus Palsa-465. The sequence continues at coordinate 606,494 of CAWBXK010000006.1, forward strand.
TTCCTCGCGCCAAGCCTCACCGGCCAGCTGGGCGGCGTTGTGCTCCACGACGTCTCCTGGCACGGCCGCGTGTTCACCGTCGCGATCCGTCGCGGCGCAACCACCGTCACGCTGAACAGCGGGGCGCCGCTGCCGATCAGCACTCGCCACGGCGGGCATCTCGTCCGGGCCGGCCGGCCGCTGCGGATCGCCACCGCCCGCCCGGATCTGGCCGCCTCCGGGGATCGGGTCCGGTGCGCTTCGGCCACCGCCTCGAGCTTTGCCCCCGGCTCACCCGCGCTCGCGGCGGTCGACGGCAGCACCGCCACCCCCTGGGCGCCGGCCTCGATGCCCGCGATGCTGTCCGCGCCGGTCCGCGGCTCGCGATCGGTGCGCCGGGTCGTGGTGGTCTGGGGGCGGCAATGGCCGTCACCGCCGAAGAAGCCCAACGTCCCGCCGGCCCCGGGGCCGGTGATCGTCCGGCGTCCCACGCACTACTCGCTGCTCGTCTCGCGGGACGGACGCCGTTGGCGGCGGATCGCCGCGGTCAGCGGCGCCGCCGGCACCACCGACACGATCAGCTTCGCGCCGGCGCGAGTGAGGTTCGTGCGGCTGCGGATCGCCGCGGCCAAGCAGCCGCCGCTGCTGGAAGAGCTGAGCGTCAACGGGTAGAGCCCTCAGCGCTTCACACATCGCTCTTAGCCCGTTCATAGCGGCGCCTTCAGCGCCACGGCGATGCTGCAGTCCACGCGATGACTGCGAGCCATTCCATGAGCGCGATCGAAACCTCGCCCCCCGCCCCCCGCGAGCGCCTACGCCGTCCCCCGCGCGTGGACGTCGTGGTGCCGGTCTACAACGAGCAGTCCGGCCTGGAGCACTCGATCCGTCGTCTCCACGACTTCCTCACCACCAGCCTGCCGTTGCCGTGGCGGATCGTGATCGCCGACAACGCCAGCACCGACGCCACGCTGGCGATCGCGCGCACCCTGGCGATCGAGCTCCCCGGCGTCACCGTGCTGCACGTCGCGGCCAAGGGCCGCGGACGCGCGCTACGGGAGGCGTGGTCGACCAGCGACGCCGACATCCTCTGCTACATGGACGTCGACCTGTCCACCGACCTGCGGGGACTGCTGCCGCTCGTCTCGGCGCTGCACTCGGGCCACAGCGAGGTCGCGATCGGTACGCGACTGGCGCCGGGATCCAGGGTCGTGCGGGGACCGAAGCGTGAGTTCATCTCGCGCTCGTACAACCGCATCCTGCGGGTCGCCCTGGGCGCCCGGTTCTCCGATGCGCAGTGCGGCTTCAAGGCGATCCGCGCCGACGCCGCCGCCCGGCTGCTGCCGGAGATCCAGGACCAGGGCTGGTTCTTCGACACCGAGCTGCTGATCCTGGCCCAGCGCCACGGACTGCGGATTCACGAGGTCGCGGTCGACTGGACCGACGACCCGGACTCGCGCGTGGACATCGTGAGCACGGCGCTGACCGATCTGCGGGGCGTGGCCCGCCTGCGGCTGGCCAGCCCCATCTCCCGGTTTCCGGCCTGATCGTCTACCTGCTCGCGCTCGCGCTGACCGGCGGCGCCCTGCGGCTGGGTGTTCGCGCTTCCCGGGCACTTTCGAATAGGCTTTCTTGAACGATCAAGCGCGATCCGCCGCTGAGCCTTGCCCGGTGCGGACCTTCGCCCCCGACGCGCCGCCCCCAGCCCATGACCCCCTGACCAACATGCGGATCCAAGCTCTGTCGACCGTGGTGGTCAACGCCGAGATGCGCAACTGGGTGTTCGTCAAGGTGCAGACCGACGAGGGGCTCGTCGGCTGGGGCGAGGCGACGGTGGAATGGAAGACGCGGGCGGTCACCGGCTGCGTCGAGGACTTCGAGTCGCTGCTGGTGGGGGAGGATCCCCGCCGGATCGAGCATCTGTTTCAGATGATGGTGCGACAGCACTTCTTTCGCCCGGGGATGGTCGAAGCGTCGGCGATCTCCGGAATCGAGCAGGCCTGCTGGGACATCCTGGGCAAGTCGCTGGGGGTCCCGGTGTGGCAGCTGCTGGGCGGCAACGTCCGTGACACGGTGCGCCTGTACGACCACCTCGGCGGCGGCGAGATGGAGTCGGTCTACCACACGCTGTCTCCCGACGCGGCGGCCGAGAAGGCGCAGCAGTCGGTGCAGGCGGGCTTTGACGCGATCAAGCTGGAGGTCGTGATCCCGCGCACCGCTCCGCTGGACGGCATCGCCGCGCTGCGCCACGCCGACGCTACGATGGCCGCCGTCCGCGGCGCCGTGGGCGACGCGATCGAGTTGATGGTCGACATGCACGGCCGGTCCTCCCCGCAGATGGCGGTGCAGTACTTCAAGGTGCTCGAGCCGTATCGGCCGTGGTTCTTCGAGGAGGCCTGCGCCGCGCAGCTTCCGCACGCGATGGCCGAGCTGGCGCGTCGCACACCGGTGCCGCTGGCGGCCGGCGAGCGGCTGGCGCTGCGCCAGCCTTTCCACGAGCTGCTTGAACTGGGCGCCGTATCGGTGCTCCAGCCTGATCTCGTGCACTGCGGCGGCTTGGCCGAAGCCCGTCGGATAGCGGCGCTGGGCGAGGTGTACGGAGCCACCGTCGCCCCCCACTCCTCCACCGGCCCGATCGGTCACGCCGCCTCGCTGCAGCTCGGCTTCGCCACCCCGAACTTCCTCGTCCAGGAGACCTGGCGTGCGGACGTCCCGTGGCGGTTCGAGGTGCTCTCAGAGTCACCCGAGCTCGCCGGCAATGCGGCCAAGCTGCCGACCCGTCCCGGACTGGGCGTGGAGGTCGACGAGCGCGAGGCGGCCAAGCATCCCTTCCAGCAGGAACCGCTGATGCGCTACTTCCATCCCGATGGCTCGGTGGCGGACTGGTGACATGGGATAGCCGGCTATCCCGCGATCACCATCCCCCGAGCCACCCGCTGAGCAGCCCGTAGGGCTCCCGCTGCGCCTCTTCCCCGGGCACGTAGCGCAGAAAGTCAAAGTCACAGCCCTCGTTGGCCTGCAGCGTGTGGTCGATGAACAGCCGGCCGTAGCCGCGGCGGTACTTCGCCGTCGCGGGGCCCAGCTGCGCCAGGCGCCGGGCCACCTCCTCGCCCGGGAGGTCGAGGTCCAAGCGACGCCGGCCGGCATCGAGCACGATCGGATCTCCGTTCTGCACCGCGCGCAGCGGCCCCCCGACCGCCGCTTCGGGCGCCACGTGAAGCACCACCGTTCCGAACGCCGTGCCGCTCATGCGCGCGTCGGAGATCCGGACCATGTCGTCGACACCGGCGCGCAGGAGCTTGGCCGGGATCGGGATCTGCCCCCACTCCGGCATGCCCGGAGCGCCCTTGGGACCCGCGTTGCGGAGCACCAGCACGGAGTCCGGCGTGACTTCGAGCGCGGGATCGTCGATCCTGGCCGTGAGGTCGTCGATGTCCTCGAACACCACCGCGGGGCCGCGGTGACGCAGCAATGCCGCCGACGCGGCGCTCTGCTTGACGATCGCCCCGTCGGGCGCCAGGCTGCCGCGCAGCACGGCCACGGCCGCCTCCGGGCCAAACGGGGAATCCAGCGGCGCGATCACCGTTCGATCTGCGACCTCGGCCCACTCGAACCCGTCGGCCAGCGTGCCGCCGGTGACGGTCGGCGCGCCAGCGTGCAGGAGCGGCGCAAGCTCCTTGAGCACCGCGGCGATGCCGCCGGCGTGAAACAGCTGCTCGACGAGATGCTCGCCGGACGGGCGGACGTTGACGATCATCGGCACCCGCCGGGAGAGCTCATCGAAGCGATCGAGTCCGAGCGCGACGCCGGCCCGGCCGGCGATGGCGAGCAGGTGGATCACAGCGTTGGTGGACCCACCGAGCGCCATCAACAGCACGATCGCGTTGTCGAGGGCCTCGGCGGTCAGGATCTCGCTCGGCCGCGGCCCGGTCCGCGCCAGCTCCACGGCGCGGCGGCCGGTCGCCTCGGCGGCGTGGCGGCGGCGCGAGTCGACCGCCGGGATCGATGCCGTGCCGGGCAGGCACATCCCGAGCGCTTCCACCAGGGACGTCATCGTGGAGGCGGTGCCCATCTCGTTGCAGTGGCCGTAGGAGGGGGTGGCGGCGGCCTCCAGCTCGGCGAATTCCTCGGACGTCATCCGCCCGGCGCGGAATTCGTCGGCGTAGTGCCACAGGTCGGTGCCCGCACCGAGCTGGCGGCCGCGGAACCACGCCGCCTGCGACGGGCCGCCGGTGATCATGATCGCCGGGAGGTCGGCGCTGGCGGCGCCCATCAGCTGCGCCGGCACCGTCTTGTCGCACCCTCCCAGGAGAACCACCGCGTCGAGCGGATACGAGCGGATCGACTCCTCCACATCCATCGCCATCAGATTGCGGTACAGCATCGTCGTCGGCTTCATCAGGTTCTCGCCCAGCGAGATCGTCGGAAACTCGACCGGCAGGCCCCCGGCCAGCAGCACTCCGCGCTTGACCGACTCGGCCAGCGAGCGGAAATGCAGGTTGCAGTTGACCAGCTCCGACCAGGAGTTACAGATGCCGATCACCGGCCGCCCCGCCAGCGCATGACGCGAGATGCCCTCGGAGTGGATCGCCGAGCGATGCAGGAAGCCGGCCAGGTCGGGATGGCCGAACCACCGGGAGCTGCGCAGGTCCCCGTTGGCGCTCACTTCACCCCGCACCAGTCGAGGCTCAACCGGACGTAGGCGCTCGCCAGCGCCTCGAGGTCCGCCACCAGCACGTGCTCGTCGGGGGCGTGGGGATTCGCGCCGCCCGGGCCGCAGACCACGACCGGGGTCGGCTGCTGCCCGCCGAAGGCGAACGTGAACGCGTCACAGGCGAACGGCGCCGTCTCGGGCCCCGCTCCCGGCTGACCCAGCGCTGCCCTCATCGCCACCGCGATCGGCGCCTGGGGATCGCCGGCCAGCGCGGGGAGAAACCGCGTCTGCTGCTGCCATCGCAGCGCCACCTGGTTCCCGGCGGCCGGTTCGACGATCTGGGCAAGCTCGTGCTCGAGCTGATCCCGCGAGGTCCCGGGGAGGATCTCGGCCCAGAACTCGAGCACTCCGGAGGTCGGGGTGCCCTCCTGCGTGCCCCACTCAAGCTCCTCCCCGCAGCGCAGCAGGTACTGATAGATCGGCGCGCCGCGATCGGCCTCGGCCGCGGCCAGCGCCACCGCGATGCGGGCCAGCGCGTCCAGCGGGCTGGCCGCGGGGCCGGCACCGAAGTCCATGCCGCCCTGCCGGCCGGCCGCGTGCAGGCGGTACTGGATTCCGCCGCGCGTGGCGTGGCACACGCGCAGCCCGGTCGGTTCGGCCAGAACCGCGGCGTCGGCGACGTAGCCCCGCAGCCGGCACGCCAGGGTTCCGTTGGCCCCCCCGAACTCCTCATCGACGGTCGTCTCGACCAGCAGGTCGCCGGCCAGCGGCATACCGCATTCGATCAGGCAGCGCAGCGCGTGCAGGTAACAGGCGATCCCGCCCTTCATGTCCAGCGACCCGCGCCCGTAGAGGCGGCCGTTCTCGATCTCCCCGTCCCAGTAGCCGCGCGCGCCCCGGCCCAGCGCGGGCACCACGTCGACGTGGCCGGTGAACAACAGCGAGCGTCCACCGCCCCGGCCGGGCAGGCGCGCCGCGACGTTGGGACGCCCGGCGTAGTCACGCCCCGGCCACCACGCGGGGTGATCGACGGCGCCCGCCACCCGATCGGGCCCGAACACATCGGGCTCGAGGCCGAGCTCGCCGAGATAGCCGGCGATGAACTCCTGGCACGGTCCCTCCTGCCCGCGCGGCGGCCGGTTCTCACTGGGAAACGAGACCAGCCGGCGCACCAGCTCCGGCAGCTCCTCGCGGTGGTCGGCCAGCCACGCGTCCGGCGCCGGCCGCGGCGTCTCAACCACGCGGCGCCGGTCCTACCACTGCCCCTGGAACGGCGCCTCGCGCCGCTGGTCGTCGTCGTGGGCGTAGATCAGGATGTCGCCGTCGCGGCGGTTGGCCTCCTCGAGCTCGGCCAGGCGCTGCTCGTCCAGCTCGACGCCGAGACCCGGGCCTTCCGGCAGCGCAAACGCGCCATCGACGTACCGGTGCGGGCGGGTGATGACGTCGGCGGTCTGGTGGTGGTAGTGGGAGTCGAGCGCGTAGGGCAGCACGGGCAGGCTGGCGGCGATGTGCAGGTAGGCCGCGGTCGAGACCCCGCATTCGCCTCCGGAATGCAGGTTGAAGCCGATCGAGAACGCCTGACAGGTGTGCGCCGCCTTCTTGGTCGCGAGGATCCCGCCCCACTCCTGGCAGTCGCCCAGCAGCACGTCGATGGCCCCCGCGCGGATCCCGACCGGGAGCTGATCGAAGTTGGTGACGCACATGTTGGTGGCGAACGGGATCCGCACGTCGCGGCGGGCGCGGCTCATGCCCTCGATCCCCCACACCGGGTCCTCGTAGTACTCCAATCCGAGCCGCTCGAACTTCGCTCCCAGCCGCACCGCGGTCTCCACCGACCACAGCCCGTTGGGGTCAAAGCGCAGCCCGTGATCGGGGAACGCCTCGCGCAGGGCGGCGGTGGCCTCGTACTCCTGCTCGGGCGCCAGCACTCCCCCCTTCAGCTTGATCGTCTTGAAGCCGTGGCGGTCGATCAGATCGCGAGTGTGGGCGACGATCTCATCCGGCGTGGTCTCCCCACCGGCGCCGTCGGGCGAGCGGTGGCGGTAGAAGACGTAGGCCGCGAACGGGATCTCGGTACGGAGCCTTCCGCCCAGCAGCTGGCACAGCGGACGGCCGGCGGCCTTGCCCATCAGGTCCCAGCAGCACATCTCCAGCCCGGAGATGGCCAGACGACCGGTGGTCCCGTGGTAGAACGGCACCCACCACGTCTTCTTGAGAATCCGCTCGAGGTCGAACGGGTCCTCGCCCAGGAAGTACGCCTTGATCGCCTCGAGCTGAACCAGCGTGGGCGTACCGCCCTGGGTCTCGCCGATTCCCTCCAGTCCGTCGTCGGTGCGCATCTTGATGATGCACCGCGTCCACCCCGCCTCGACCCCGCCCGACCACCGCAGCGGCGCCTCGAACGGGATGTTGACCTTGTGGAACTCGATCTCGGCGATTCTCACGGCGTGACCGTCCCGTCGGCGCCCAGCGCCGACACCGACGACACGCCGTCGTAGATGACCGCCGTCACCTCGGTCTCGATCGCTTCACCGGGGTCCAGGCTCCGCGCCCGGCCGTGCGCCACGGCTTCATCCAGTCCGCTGGGGTAGCCCGTCCAGGGCTCCATGATCGCGTGGTGGTAACCGCGCCACCCGCCGTACACGAGCCACAGCCACACCACCGGGAAGACGTCGCGATCGAACGCCAGCCCGAACCCGCGCCGGGCGGCGGTGTCGGTGCAGGCGACCCAGCCGTCCTGTAGCTCGGTCAGGTAGTGCAGCGCGAAGTCGCCGGCCTCCGGCCCGAGCGCCTGACGGACGTCAAGCTCGCCCAGCAGGGGCCATTGATAGCGATCGCCCTTGCGCCCCAGGATCCCCCCGCCGTGCTCGTCGACCTCGCCCTGTAGCGCCGGGGCGTCGAACCGATGCGCCGGGCTGATCGCCTGCACCGGATGCAGACCCCAGTTGAACTCAAACGGCCGCCAGTCGAGGTTCTCGATCCGGTAGGCGAGGCCGATCGCCGGCGAGCCCGCTTTCAGGGTCAGGCGCCGCTCCCAGCGGGCCGGGGTGATCGGAGTGGTGATCTCGCAGCGAAGGACGACCCGCTCGGCTGAGCTCTCCTCCAGCCGCCATTGCGCCGCCTGCGTCCACAGCTCGCCCATGTGCGGGAGCTCGTCGCCGTAGCGGTTGGGGCATGCGACGCCGGTGGGGAACACCTCGTCCCACCCGCCGGGCCAGTGGTCGTCGAAGTTTGCGTGCAGCGCCGCGCGGTGGGGCGCGACGCGGGGGGAATGCCACAGGACGTCGTGGTCGCGCGCCTTGTCGATCAGGCGGTGGATCTTGGCGCCGAGCTCCGGCAGCACCTCGACCGCCACGTGCTCGTTCTCGATCCGCAGGCACTCCAGCCCGCGGTAGCGCCAGTGGGGATCGAAGCGGCAGGCCATCAGTAGCAGTCGGCCAGCAGGCCGCCGTCGAGGATCAGGGGCTGGCCGTTCATGAACGAGGAGTCATCGCAGGCCAGGAACACGACTCCGCGAGCGATCTCCTGTGGCTGCGCGATCCGGCCCAGCGGATACTCGCGCTCGACCTCGGCTCGCAGTGCCGCCGGGTCATCAGAGGTCGCGAAATACGCCGCCACCAGCGGCGTGTCGATGTCCGCCGGGCAGACCGCATTGCAGCGGATCCCGTCGGCGCCGTAGCGGACCGCGGTGGCCCGGGTGATCCCGAGCACGCCTCCCTTGGCCGCGCAGTAGGCGGCCAGGAGCCCGTCGCCGACCAGGGCGAGGATCGAGGCGACGTTCACGATTGCGCCCCCATCGGCGGCCCGCATCACGCGAACCGCGTGCTTGCAACCGAAGAAGACGCCCTTGAGGTTGACGGCCAGGATCCGGTCGAGCTGCTCCTCCGTGGTCTCGGCGAGCTCCTCCTCGATCTGGATCGCGGCGTTGTTGACCATCACGTCGAGGCGGCCGAAGCGCCTCACCGCCTCGGCGATCAGGTCGGCGACCGCCGCCTCGCGTGAGACGTCCGCGGAGCGGTAGTCCCCGATCCCGCTCATCGTCGCCGCCCCCGCCTCGTCATCGACGTCGCAGCCCAGCACCCGGGCCCCCTCGGCGGCGAACGCGCGCGCGATCTCTCGTCCCAGCCCCGATCCGACGCCGGTGACCACCGTCGCGCGGCCCTCCAGACGACCGCTCAATACGCCCCCTTTTCGACCTCTTCGGGATCCTCGTACCAACGGACCCGGTCGCCCACCCGGGCGCGCATCCGCCACTTGCCGCTCTTGGGAGCGCTCTGCACCGCGTCGCCGATCGCCTGCAAGCGCTCCCGGATCGTCGCCATCTCGGCTGTGGTCAGCTCGGGCACCTCGACTCCGGTGGAGAGCCACTCGAGGTTGAGCTCGACCGTCCGGAACAGACCCCAGTCACGGGCGCACAGGCTCGCGATCCAGGCGCGGTTGATCGCGTCGTCGTCGTGGTCGGCGATCGGGTGGCTCAGTAACAGCGAGTACAGGTCGTATGCGTCCTTGCGGTTGAGCTTGACGATCTGCAGCTTGGTCAACACCAGGTCGGCCAGCGGCAGGGTCGGCCGGTCGACTTTCAGCCGCTCCTGGAGCGGCAGTTGGTGGCACATCTCAAACGCACCGACGAACACGTCGATCTGGCGTCCGTTGGGCTCGTCGTAGAACAGCAGGCGCCGGGCGCCGTGCATGGCGTTGAAGGTCTTGTTCGGGTCATAGCCCTGGTCGGCGAGGAAGTCCGCCACCCTGCGCCCCTCGCGCTTGGGCGCGGCGAGGTCGATGTCGCCGATCTTGCGCCGGAACGCCGGGTGCAGCTGGTCCCCCACGTGCAGCGCGATCCCGATCCCGCCGAGCGCCCGCACGCAGAGCTGCGCCTCCTCGGCCGCGGCCAGCAGCCGGACCGCCTCCTCGTGGACGTCGGGTCGGATCAACCGCGCGTCGGCGCTCATCCCGATTCCCGCAGCTTGAGCTCGACCGGCAGGGTGATCTGCGGTGCGACGGGGGTCTGCCCCTCCAGGACGTCGACGAGCAGCTGGCCGGCTGTGCGTCCGATCTCGTAACCCGGGATGCGCACGGTGGTCAGGGCCGGCTCGGCGTACTCGGCGAACTCGAAGTCGTCGAATCCGGTCACCGCGACGTCGTCGGGAACCCTGAGCCCACGTTGTCTGATGGCGCGGATCGCGCCCAGCGCGAGCAGGTCGTTGCCGCACATGATCGCCGTGGGGGGCCGCCGGCCCGATAGCATCCGCTCGGCGTGGTCGGCGCCCGAGACGGGATTCCACCCGCCCGAGGAGTACACCCGCGGCTTGAACCCCGCGGCCGCGAGCGCATCCCGGTATCCGAGCAGGCGCTGCTCGAGCATCGGCCAGGGAACCGCCGCCATCACGAACGCGATCTGCTCGTGCCCGGCCTCGATCAGGTGCTCGGTCAGGCGCCGCGCACCCTCCCGGTCGGCGGCGGTCACGCTCAGCATGCTCGGATCTTCGGACGGCTCGAGCAGGATGAACGGGACGCCGAGCCGCGCGAGCTCGGCGGCGTACCAGTGGCGCAGCGCCGGCTCGCCGGACAGGAACAGGAACGCGCCGTCGGCCCGGTTCTCCAGCATCGGCGTGATCAGGCTGGGGTCCGGCTCGTCGGGCAGCGACGCCCGGATCAGCAGGCCGTAGCCGCGATCCCGCGCGACGTTGCCGATCCCGGCGATCACCAGGTCGGTCATCGGGTCGGCCAGGAAATGGCTGCCCTCGTCGAGCAGCATGAAGCAGAGGGTCTCCGAGCGGGCCGAGCGCAGCGCACGCCCGGCGATGTTGGGGGTGAAGCCGAGCTCGCTCATCGCCTCCTGCACTCGCGTCCGCGTCTCCTCGCTCATCAGGTGATAGCGGCCGTTGACGATGTTGGAGACCGTCTGCACCGAGACCTCGGCCAGCGCCGCGACGTCGCGCATCGTCGAACGGCGCCGTCGGTGAGTCGTCTCGGCGGGCATCCTCATACTTGATCGATAAAGTACCATCGCGGCGGGTCCCCACGGGAATCCTCAATCGGCACGAGGAGCTCATCGGTGCGCATGGATGGCAGGACGGTCGTGGTGACGGGAGCCGCGCGCGGCATCGGACGCGCCGTGGCCGAGCGGCTGGCCCAGGCGGGCGCCGTGACGCTGTGCGCCGATCTCGACTTCGACCTGCTGGGAGAGGTCGTGGACGGGATCGCGGATGCGGGCGGGACGGCCGAGGCGCACCGCTGCGATGTGTCTGAGCCCGACGAGGTGGAGCGACTGATGCAAGCGGCCGAGCGGCACGACGGTCCCAACGCCATCGTCTCCAATGCGGCGATCCAGTACGAGCGCACGATCGAGGACACCCCGCCGGAGGACTGGGACCGGGTGATGGGCATCAACCTCAAGGGCGCGTACCTGTGCGCCCGGGCCGCGATCCCGCGCATGCGCCGCCTCGGGGGCGGATCGATCGTCAACATGGCCTCGGTCAACGGGTTCTGGGTCGAACCCCAGCTGGGCGCGTACTGCGCCGCCAAAGGCGGTGTGATCACCCTGACCCGCTCGATCGCGCTGGACTTCGGCAAGGACGGGATCCGCTGCAACTGCATCTGCCCCGGCTACATCGACACCGGCATGGCCGAGCGCTATTTCGCGGTACAGGACGATCCCGCGGCGGCGCGGGAGCAGGCCGGGCGGCTGCACGCGCTGGGGCGGATCGGACGGCCGCAGGAGGTCGCGGCGATGGCGCTGTTCCTGTGCTCTGACGAGTCATCGTTCTGTACCGCGCAGCCGTTCATCGTCGACGGGGGCGTGTCGGCGGGTCTGCCCGCGAGCTAAACGTCGAGCTCCGGGGCCAGCTCGCTGATCAGGCGCTGCACGAGCGCCGCGCGGCGCACCTTCTCGCGCGCCTGGATCGCCGCGACCGGCTCGAGGTGCAGTCCGCTCGGGTACACGCCGGTGGCATTTCGCAGCCCCAGCTTGACGTGCACCGGGGCCGCGACCCGGATCATGTCCGGGACCAGGTAGCTGCGGACGAACCCACCCATGTCGTCGGGCGCCTCGACGTAGACATCGAGCGGCTTCGCGGTCACCGCGCGCATGTCGGCGAGCATGCCGACCTCGAGATCGGTCGCCGTGTTGATCGTGTCCGCGCCGAGCCGGTCGAGCACCGCGGCCGTGGCCGGGTTGGCCGCGCACAGGATCGCGGAGGTCTTGAGGATCAGCTCGGCCGGCAGGGCGCCGTGCTCGCGCAGGCGGGCCAGCACGTCCAGCGCACCGACGTCGCCCACCAGGACGCTGCGAATCCCGTGCGCGCAGGCTCGTCGCGCCTCGGCCACGCACGCTTCGATCGCCTCGGCCCCGCGCGCCACCCCGGCCGCCGCCTCCGTGGCCAGGGCCTGGCCGCCGGCGTCCCAGGCCCCCCGCGGGCCGAGGAACAGGCACACCTCCACCTCGCGCTCGCGGCCGATCTGGGCGAGCTCCTCCAGCTCGTCGTCGGACAGCAGCATGATGCCCGAGCCCTGCGAGACGCGGTCGACCCGCACTCCGAGCCGGTCGGCCTCCTCGAGCGCGGCGCGTAGCACCGCCGGCCCCTCGACGCTGGGGATCTCGAAGTGGTAGCGCCGGCCGTCGGCAAACCGGTGGGGTGACTCCGGCCAGCGCCGCGCCGGCGGCGCGAGGCCCAGCGAGCGCAGCCACCCGGCCAGCTGCATGCGGCTCCGGCTGGGCTCGGCCGGCACGCGCAGACTCGGGCTAGCCGGTGACGAACTGGTGATTCACCAGATCGCCCCGGAGGTTGACCAGGCAGCCGGCGATGCGCCCCGTGTGGTAATCGCTGCCGGGGTTGATGCACAGGGTGCGACCGATCCGCGTGGCGCCGGCCGACTCGTGAATGTGGCCGTGCAGAGTGGCCAGCGGTTGGTAGCGCTCGATCGCCTCGCGCACCGCTGAGGACCCGACGGGGATCATGTGCGGCTGGCGCCCGACCAGCACCATGTTGAAGTCCTCGTCGAGCTCGGCCGCGGTATCGAGCTGGGAGTCGCGTGGCGGCACGTGGATGTTCCACACCGCCCGGGTGTGATCCTCGATCTGCTCCGCCATCTTGACGATGCGCTCATACAGGTCGTTCTCGTCGAGCTCGCGGGGGGAGTCCCAGGGGGTCCGGTTGGAGTAGCCCAGCGAGAGCATCGGGTACTGGTCGAACTCCACCACCTTCTCGTCGCAGCTCTCGACGTAGGTCGCGGAGCCGATCACCTCCTCGATGCTCGCCGGATCGTCGTTGCCGGGCATCACGAAGCAGCGCACGTCGCTGCCGGCCAGCCGCTCGTCGGCGAGCGCCAGCCACCCCCGGAAGGTCTGAAGCATCACCCCCTCGAACCACCGCTCCTGCTCCACCTCGGCCAGCGCCGAGATCCGTGCCACCTCAGCCGCCGTGGTCCGGTAGGGATACATGCCGTTGCCCCGAATGCGCTGCTCGAGCCGGTCGACGTCTGACTCGCCGCCCATCTGCTCACGGCGCCCGAACAGCTGCGCCGTCCAGCCTCCATCCTCACCGCGAACGATCGGGACCACCACCTTGCCGGTGATGTCGCCCCCCATCACCAGCACCTTGGCGTTGTAGACCTTCGGCGCGTTGAGGAACTTCTTCCACAGCACCTCGGTGCCGTGGATGTCGGAGGCGTAGTAGACGCGGAAGACCGCAACGCCATCGTCGTGCTGCGAACGCCTGAACAGCCTCACCGTTACTCGGGCGGGATCTCTAGGTAGTTCAGCGAGATGTCGATGCCCTGGGTGCGGCGCCAGGCGCGACCGACGAAGTAGATCAGCGCGCCGGCGATCAGCCCGCACGCCACCAGCGCGAGCCCTCCGTTGAGCGGTGAGGTGAACAGCTGCGAGCCGATGCTGTTGCCCGCGTTCGGAAGCCCCAGATTGGGGTTGTCAAGCCACAGGTAGCCGCCGAAGGCGCCTGCGATCACCGAGCCGACCCCGAAGTAGACGAGCAGCGGCACGCCGAGCAGGCTGATATTCGACACCGAGGCGGTATAGGCGGACTTGCGCCGATACGGGAACACGATCGCCGAGATGCCGACCATGATGAAGGTCGGGAACCCGACGATCGTCGACAGCGCAACGTACTTGAGAAAGCTCGAGGTGTACGCCGCGGCATACAGGAACGGGATCGAAGCGATCCCGATCAGGCCGAGCGAGAACACCGGCGTGTGGGTGCGCTCGTTGATGCTGGCGACCTTCTCGGGGATCACCTGGTCAAACGACCAGGCGAACAGGGCCCGCACCGGCTGGACGATCTGGATGTAGACGATCAGCGGCGCCCAGGCGATGAACGCCAAGCCGAGGAAGGCGACGAAGATCCCGTTCGTCTGGATCGCCGCCACCAGCGTGATCCACCAGGGCTGGTTCGGGAGCGTGTAGACCTTGGCGTTGGCGGAGACCGAGTTGACCGCGGTCAGGAACGACAGCCCCACGGTCTTCTCCAGCAGCGCGACCATGATGATGATCGGGACAAAGGTGAGCGCGAGGCCGCCGATCATCGAGTACCAGTTCCGGCGCGTGCCGGCGGCCCGTATCTCACCGGCCATGTTGGTCGAGAACCACGTCCACACCCCGAACGCGATGAACGCCCCCGAGGCGATGATCGTGTTGTGCCAGTTGGTGCCCGATTTCAGGCTGGTCCCAGCCGCCTTGGCCTGGGCCAGGAAGTAGTTGTAGGTGTCGGCCTTGTGCGTGAAGGGTCGCGCGTAGTCGTTGTAGTGGTTGATGAACCCGCCGTGCGAGGTGACGAGCAGGGTGATGGCGGCGACGATGAAACCGGCCATGGCGAGCACGAACAGCCACAGTTGAGCGCGCATCATCAGCCGCGTCCCGACCATCATGATCCCGACCAGGATCGCGACCTCGACGAACCCGATGATCATGTTCCATGGGTGCTGGGTCACGGTCACCCCCGCCTGTTGCAGCCAGTGCGAGCCGGTGGAGACACCGAGCATGGTCATCATCGGCCCGATGCAGATCTTGGCCGTGAACACGCCCCAGTAGCCCATCGCCAGCATCGAGGAGGTCCCGATCAGAATGCTCGAGCCGACGGCCAGCGCCGGATGCAGGGACCGGGAGATCAGCACGTAGTCGGCCCCCGAGCGGGGCATGATCTGCGACAGCAGCCCGAACGCGCCCGAGATCAGGAACGAGCACAGGACGGTGATCAGGATCGCCACGTACAGGTTGACGCCGGCGAACGTCGACAGCACCCAGAACATCGACACCGCCAGGACCAGGCCGGGGCAGGCCGGCAGGACGTTGAAGATGACCGCGTCGCGGACCTTGATGTCACGGACGAAGCCCGTCGCGCGGCGCGCAAAATGAGGCTGTGCAGCTCCCACGTCACTCATGCCGACTCCCTTTGCGTTGGATTCCCGATCGGTGGTGTGCTCGTGCGTTTCCCCAGTGCCGACATCGTGGGCGACGGCCCTCGGCGACCACGGTTACGCCGCTGGCAGCGGTCCTCGGGGCGCCGTTCTTGATCGTTCAAGAGGAAGTATTGTCGCTTTGCCACGGGGCTGTCAAGCCGGATCCGCGGTGGCGCAGTGGCGGGCACGACGTGCCGTGGCGCACCGCCCGGGCCGACGACCCACTCGTCTGATCGGCCCCGGGGCTAGCCTCCGAACGGGCGCTGGGGCCGGCCGGTGACTCCGGGCGTGCCGACGAACAGCGCGCCGGCGTGAGGCTCGGCCTCGAGCTGCTCCGGCGTCAGCCCCTCGCGGGCCGAGGTGATGTACAGCTCGGCCAGGCCGGGCCCGCCGAACGCGCAGCTGGTGATGTTGGTCGTCGGCAGGTCGATGGTCCGCTCCAGCCCCCCGTCGGGGGTGAACCGGCGCACCTGCGCACCGCCCCAGCAGGCCACCCAGACGCCGCCCTCGGCGTCGACCGTCAGCCCATCCGGGTACGCCTCCCCGTCCTGCACTGCGGCGAACGGGCGGCGGTTGGCGATGGTGGCGGAATCGAGGTCGAAGTCGAACACGTCGATCCGCCGCTCCCCGGTGTCGATGTAGTACATCAGGCGCTCATCGGGACTCCAGTCGATCCCGTTGGAGCAGGTGACCCGGTCGAGCACCGTGGTCACGCTGAGGTCGGGATCGAGGCGATACAGCGCCCCCGCCCCCTCCTCCTCGTGGATGCCCGTGGTGCCGACCCAGAAGCGGCCGGCCGAGTCACAGTTGCCGTCGTTCATGCGCGCATCGATGTCACGCTGCTCGAGCTCGACGATCTGGTGTTGCGAGCCGTCGGGGTCGAGCACGCTGAACCCGTGGCCGGCGGCGAGCACCAGCCCGCTCCCCCGCCGCGGGATCGCCACTCCGGGGGTCCCGGTGACCGCCACCACGGCATCCTCGCCAGTGGCCGGATCGAAGAAGTGAATCACGCGGCCGTAGATGTCGACCCAGATCAGCCTCGCGGTGACCGGGTCCCAGGTGGCGCCCTCGCCGAGCTCAGCTCCGCCCGGCACAGCGACCTCCACGGCTGGGGACTGCGCGCTCATGAGGGTCCAGGCTTATAGCAAGCCGCGGCCGCGGGAGGTTGCCCGCTCTTCCCACGCCCCTGGTGGAGCGAGCCCGGTTGCGGTCTCGACCTGCTCAAACGCACGACTCCAAACCAGTGCCGACGGATCGCGACATCGAACATGACATTGATGTCGGATTGCCAAGATCGCAGCGCGCGATCGCGACTTGTGCCAGGGGACAGGTCGGTCGTGACGGTTCGGACCCAGTGATGCCTTGCCCACACCCGACCGCCGCGCAAGCCAACCGTCTAGCGTTGCCCGGATGAGCCTGATCGCGCCCCAGGCCACCGGGATCGCCTCGCACGAGCTCGACACGCCGTGCCTGCTGCTCGACGTCGACCGGCTCGAGCGCAACGTGGAGCGGATGGCGCAGCTCGCCCGCGCGGCCGGGGTCAAGCTGCGCCCGCACGCCAAGACCCACAAGCTGATCGAGGTGGCCGAGCGCCAGCTCGCCGCCGGCGCCGCCGGGCTCACCGTCGCCAAGCTGGGCGAGGCCGAGCTGTTCGCCGGCGCGCCGCGGCCGGCCGACAACGGCGTCCCCGACCTGCTGATCGCCTTCCCGCTGTGGGGCCCGGCCAAATGGGAACGCCTGTGCCGTCTTGCCGCGCGCGCCCGCGTGCGAGTGGCCGCCGACTCGTTCGAGGTCTGCGCGGGGATCTCCGGCGTGGCATCCCGGCACGGCCTCACGATCCCCGTGCTGATCGAGGTCGACACCGGGCTGGCCCGCTGCGGTGTCCCCACCGTCGCGGCGGCCCGGTCGCTGGCCGAGCGCCTGTCGCGCCTGCCGGGCGTCGAGCTGATCGGGGTGATGAGCTTCGCGGGGCACAGCTACCACGCCGGTCCCGTGCGGCGCAGCCAGATCGCGGCTGCCGACGCGGCGCAGCTGCTGGAGGTCGCCGCCGCGCTGCGTGAGCAGGGCTTCCCGATCACCGAGGTCAGCGCCGGGAGCACCCCGCTGGCGGCCAACCTCGCCGAGCTCGAGGGCGTGACCGAGTATCGACCGGGTACCTACGTGTTCTCCGACCGCGATCAGACGGCGCTCGGCTGGGGCACGCTCGAGGATTGCGCGCTGACCGCCGTGGCGACGATTGTCAGCCGACCCGCCCCCGGCCGGGCGGTGATCGACGCGGGGACCAAGACGCTCAGCTCCGATCCGGCCAGCAACGCCGCCGGTTGCGGCGCGATCAGCGGTCACCCCGACTGGCGGCTCGCCACGCTGTATGAGGAGCACGGGCTGATCGATCTCCCCACCGGCGACGACCCGCCGATCGGGACCGTGGTGGAGGTGATCCCCAACCACGCCTGCGGAGCGCTGAACCTGCACGACTGGGTGGCGGTGTCCCGCGACACTGTGGTGCTCGACTGGTGGCCGGTGCTGGGCCGGGGGCTGGTTCGCTGACTAAAAACGCGCATCTTGACCTGCAGCGAGCGCGAGCGTAGATTTCGGAGCGGTCGAGTTACTTGAACGATCAAGTTAGGAGAGAGACCAGTGCCTACAGAGCAGCTTGGGTCGCGTGATCTCACCGTTCTGGAGCGGTTGGGGCGGCTGTATCCGGCGGTCGTCTCCGACTGCCTGGATCGGCTCGGATACCGCCAGCAGGTGATGGCGCCGCGCATCCGGCCGCTGTTCGCGCACGCGCGCCTGGCCGGCTTCGCCGCCACGGTGCACTGCGTCGACGTCGACCTCATGCCGGCCGACCCGGACCAGTACTACAAGGGTGAGCTGCAGGCGGTGGACGCCCTGCGCAACGGCGATGTGATGGTCGTGTCCACCTGTGGCGGCTCCTACTGGGGCGAGCTGCTGGCCACCGCCTCGCGCTACCGGGGCGCGGTCGGCATCGTGGCCGACACGTGCACGCGGGACACGCTGAAGCTGATCGAGATGGAATTTCCGACCTTCATCGCCGGGATCTCGTCGGTGGACTCGCTCGGCCGCATCGAGGTCGACCAGGTCGGCGTGCCGATCCAGTGCGGCGGGGTCACCGTCAAGCCCGACGATCTGCTGCTGGCCGACTACGACGGGGTCGTGGTGATCCCGTCCGAGGTCGCCGAGGAGGCGATCACGCGCGCGGAGGAGAAGGTCACCGGCGAGGATCTGGTCCGCGAGAAGCTGGAGACGGGCATGCCGGTGTGGGACGCGTTTCGCACCTATGGGGTCATCTGAGTCGGCCTCAGATGTAGTCCAGCCCGGCTTCGACGCGGTGCAGCACCAGGTCCAGCAGATCCTCGTCGAGCCCGTGGTTGTACAGCGGGCTCACCGGCGGGCGCGTGAGCAGTTGGTGCAGCAGCGCCACGCTGGCCGGGTGCATCGAGCGCTCGTCGGCCTCCAGCGCATCGGCGATGCGCAAAAAGCGCTCCCGGCGGGGGCGAACCCGCGCGTCGATCGCCCGCAGGTTCAGCGAGGGCGGCACCCCCTCGGCGTCAGCGACCTTCACCAGGCTGCGCAGCCATGCGCCCAGGCGGTGGCGCCGCGCCGGGTTGGCAAATCGCTCGCCCTCGCGGCGCACCGTCGCGATCTCGTACGCGCCGCGATCTCGCAGCAGCAGCCTCAGCAGCTCGCGGCGCCGCAGCACCGAGCGCAGACACAGCACCATCGCCGCGACCGCCGCCAGCGCAATCGCGATCCCCAGTTGCGGCTGCACCGCGATCACCAGGGGAGCACCGACGATCCCCACCGCGGCGCCGACGGCGTAATCCCGTGATTGCGCCCGCAGCGCGTCAAGCTGCACCTCTGACTCCCGCGAGGGCGGAACCTCCCGCTCCAGCACCGATCTGAGCGGCATCGCCAGAGTATGACTCAAGGTCCGCCGAGCGGACGACGAAAATCACGGCATGCCGAACAATCCCGCCGGGCTGATCTACGGGACGATCGCCGTCGCCGCCCTGCTGGCCGCCGAGAGCGCGCGCCAGGAGACCTACCCCCGCACGGCCGGAGCGGTGGCGATCACGCTGCTGCTCTACTGGCTGGCCCATTCGTACTCGGAGTTCACCGGCGAACGGCTCAAGCGGGGCGAGCCGTTCAGCTACACGGCCTTCGCGCGCAGCGCGGCCCAAGAGGTGACGGTCCTGCTCGGCGCGGCGATCCCGTTCCTGGTCGTGCTGATCTTCTGGGTCGCCGGCGCCGCGCTGGTCACAGCGGTATCCGCAGCGATCTGGACCTCGGTCGCGATCGTGATCGGGACCGAGGTGAGCATCGGCGTTCGGGCCGATCTGGGCGGCCGTGAGCTGGTCCGCCAGACCGCCGTGGGCGTGCTGCTCGGGCTGATGGTGATCGCCCTGCGCGTGCTGCTGCACTAGGACAGCGCCTACGAGAGCGTGACCTCCAGCTCGAGCGGGTCGGCGCCGCGCAGGACCTTGAGCGCCAAGCTTCCGTTGGCGGCCCGAACCGCCCGGTCGAGGTCGCCGATCGACCGCACCGAGCCCCCGGCGGCCCCGGTCACGAGGTCGCCCCGGGCCACTCCCGCCGCAGCCGCGGGGCTGTCGCGGCCGACGCGCATGATCAGCACGCCCGGCTCCTCCGGCAGCCCGACGGCCCGGCGCATGCGGGTGGCCACGGCCGCGGTGGCCACGGCCACTCCGAGGCGCGGCGTCGCCCGCTCGTCGGGCTCGAAGAACGCCAGCCAGGCCCGCAGATGCTCGGCCAGGGCCGGGGCGGCGGCCTCGGGCAGGCCGGCCGCCAGGCGCTGCGCCCGTTCCGCGTAGCTGGGCCGCGCGGCTGCGACCACGGCAGCACCGCGCTCGGTCAGCGTGACGGTCACGCTGCGCCGGTTCTCCGGATCGGGCTCGCGCTCGATCAGCCGCGCGCGCTCCAGCCGGCCCAGCCGCACCGACAATGTGCCCGACGTGCGGCGCACCCGGGTGACGAGATCGCGCTGGTTCATGGTGCGCCCGGGCGCCCGCTCGAGCGCATCGAGCACCAGGAAGCTGGCCCGCGTCAGGCGGTGCTCGGCGAGCGCCTCCTCGAGCTCGGCCTCGAGGTGGGCCGCGACGCTGATCGCGGTATCCGCGAGCTCGGTGTGATTGAGATCAGATGACATATCCACTCCAAATGCTTGAGTCGAAACGTTTAGTACGATTAGTATATGCCGACCGAAACACATGCGGATCAAACCCTGGCCTCCGAGCGGTCACGCGCCGCGCTCGATGCCTATTCCCGGACCGTGGTGGGGGTGGCGCAGGCGCTCAGCCCGAGCGTGGCCAACCTCCAGGTGCGACGCCGAACCCGTCGCGGCGGCTCGGTCGGAGCCGGCAGCGGCGTCGTCATCTCGCCCGACGGGTTCATCATCACCTCGGCCCATGTGGTGGCCGGAGCCGGCCGGGGCGTGGCCAGCTTCAGCGACGGGCGCGAAACCGCCGTCTCGCTGGTGGGGGCCGATCCGCTGTCGGATCTGGCCGTGCTGCGCGCCGACGGCGGCGATCTGGCGCCGGCGCCGCTGGGCGATGCCGCCGAGCTCCAGGTGGGACAGCTGGTGGTGGCGATCGGCAACCCGCAGGGTTACGCCAGCTCGGTCACCGCCGGGGTGGTGTCCGGGCTCGGCCGTTCGCTCCCCGTGGGGGCGCCGGGCGGGCCACGACGACTGGTCGAGAACGTGATCCAGACCGACGCCGCGCTGAACCCCGGCAATTCGGGGGGCGCGCTGGTGGACAGCGCCGGCCACGTGGTGGGGATCAACACCGCGCTGGCCGGGATCGGACTCGGCCTCGCGGTGCCGATCAACGACGCGACGCGGGTGATCATCTCGACCCTGATCCGCGAGGGGCGGGTGCGCCGGGCTCAGCTCGGCGCCGCCGTCGCCCCGCGGGCGCTCCCGCCGGCGGTGGCCGAGCGACTGGGACGGCGCGGCGCCGTGCAGATCCTGCAGGTGCTGGAGGGAAGCGCAGCCTCACGGGCGGGCCTGCGGGACGGCGATCTGCTCGTCGAGCTCGACGGCGAGCCGGTGGGCGACGCCACCGACCTGCAGCGGCTCATGGTTCACGAGCGGATCGGGCGTCGCGTCCCGGCGCGGGTCGTCCGCGAGGGGGCGCAGCGGACCCTCGCGGTGACGCTCGACGAGCTGGGCTGACTTGCCCCCATGACGCTCGGCGAGCCGGACTGACCCGGCGCGCCGGAGGGCGGCCGCCTATGCTCGGGCGACGAGCCCCCCGCACCCCCGAGCCATCCCGTGACCGTCGCTCTGTCTGACCCGCGGGACCTCACGCTGGCTGTGTTTCGACGCGTCGCCTGGGATGGCGAGGACGTCACCGTCGGGGTGGCCGGTTCGGAGCGCATGAGCCAGAGCCGACGCGCCTTCGAGGCATTCGTGGCCGCACACGAGGGCGAGCACCTGTATGGCATCACCACCGCGCATCACAGCGGCGCCAAGGTGCTGCTGTCCCGTGAGGCGCGCGCCGCCTACGCTCGGCGCATTCCCGCGACGCCCGCCTCGTTCGGCCCGCCGCTACCCGAGCGTCTGGTGCGCGGGATCGTCGTCGCCCGCCTGGCCGGTTTCCTCGGCGGTGCCAGCGCGGTGAGACCCGAGCTGGGCGAGGCGGTCGCGGGGATGCTGGCCGAGCCGATGCCGGTGGTGCCGGCCCGCGGCCACGGCGATTCAGGCGAGATCATCGTCCTGCGCGCGGTGTTCGGAGGGCTGGAGAACCGTGTCGAGCTCGAGACCAAGGAGGGGATGGCGCTGGTCAACGGTGCCCCCGCGGCAGCCTCCGCCCTGGCCGACTGCACGCTGGCGGCACAGGGACGTCTGCGCGTGGCCGAGGAGCTGCTGGCGCTCGCGCTGGAGGCCGCGCTGGCGCCGGAGGCGCACCTCGATCCGGCGCTCGACGCCGCCTGGTCAGATCCGTACGAGCAGGTGTCACTGCAACGGCTGCGGAAACTGCTGCAGGGCGGCCATGACCACCGAGGCGGCTACCAGGCCGCCGTGGCGTTTCGCAATGTGCCGCGACTCGCCGGTTGGCTGCGCCGGGTCGAGGCCCAGGCGCGGCAGAGCGCCACGATCTCGCTGTCGGCGCCGGGGGACAATCCGCTCTTCGCCGCCGGCGGCGATGGGCCCGCCGGCGCCCGGATCCTCTCCAACGCCGGTTACCACGACCCGCGTGCGGCCCCGACCCTGAACGCGCTCGCACTGGGCTGGGCCGAGATGGCCAGCCTGGCCGCGGTGCTGGCCACGCGGCTGGCCGAGCTGCCCGGCGGGCTCGCCGCCGTGGAGCCCCAGCCCGCGGTCAGCCTGCTCTCGATGACGGCGCTGGGCTGGGCCGAGGAGGCCCGGCTGGCCGCCTCGCCCACCCTGATCTCGCTCGGCGGCAGCCCCCCGAGCGACACGTCGTCGCCCGCGCTGCTGGCCTGGCGCCTGGCCGAGGACGCCGGCACGTGCCTGCAGGCGGTCCTGGCCGTGCTCGCGGTGCTGGCGGCGCACACCATCTACGTCACCGGGCGCCGGCCGCCGCCCCGGCTGGCGCAATGGTCGCAACGCATCCTCGAGGCCTTCCCGCCCGACTCGCACGCCAGCCGCTACGGCCCGGCCCTGCAGGCGATCGCCGACCACATCGAGCAGACGGTACGGACCGCGGGCTGAGCCGGCGATCGGCGGCCACCTCAGCCGGTGTTGCGCAGCCCGCTGGCGATCCCGTTGATGGTGAGCAGGCTCACCCGCCCGAGCCGCTCGGAGTCGCTGTGGGGATGCTCCCGCCGACGGCGCAGCAGCTCCACCTGCACGAACGAGAGCGGATCGACAAACGGATTGCGGCGGTCGATCGATGCCTGCAGGACCGGCTCGCCGTCCAGCAAACGCTCGCCGCCGCGAACCGCCACCAGCTCGGTGATGGCCCGCTCGAGCTCACCGGCGAGCTGATCCCAGATGCGCTCACGCGGCCCCGACTCCTGCCACAGCTGGGCGTAGCGGTGCGCGATCCCCAGGTCGGCCTTGGCGCAGGCCATCTCGGCGTTGGAGAGCAGAGCGGTGAAGAACGGCCACTCGGTGGCCATCTCCCTCAGCACCTCGATGCCGTGGCGCTCGCGGGCCCGGGCCAGGGCCGTGCCCAGCCCCAGCCAGGCCGGTAGCACGATCCGCGACTGCGTCCACGAGAATACCCACGGGATCGCCCGCAGATCGTCGATGCCGTCCGCCTGCGAGCGCTTGGCCGGACGCGAGCCCAGACGCAGCCGCGAGATCTCGTGCACCGGCGTGACGGCCTCGAAGAAGCGGATGAAGTCCGGATCCTCGTGGACGCGCGCGCGGTACACCTCGGCCGAGTCGCGGGCCATCTCGCCGACCACGTCCTCGAACAGCTCCCGGCGCTTGTGCTCGCCCGCGCGGCCGGTCGCGAGCGTGGCGCTGGCCGACAGCTCGAGTTCGCGGTGGGCGATCTCCGGGACCGCATACTTGGCGGTCAGCACCTCACCCTGCTCGGTCATCTTCAGGCGGCCCCCGACCGTCCCCGGCGGCAGCGCCAGGATGGCGCCGTTGGTCGGGCCACCGCCACGGCCGACCGCACCGCCCCGGCCGTGGAAGAACACCCAGCTGACGTCGTGCTCGCGCAGGACCTCGGCGATCTGCATCTGCGCGCGGTAGGCGGCCCACCCCGAGGCCACGTAGCCGACATCCTTGTTGGAGTCCGAGTAGCCGATCATGATCTCCTGCTCGTCGCCGACGGCCCGCAGAGCCTCGCGATAGACGCGCTCGGACAGCAGCCGGCCCATCGTCTGCGGAGCGGCCTCGAGCGTGGCCCCGGCCTCGAACAGCGGCACGATCCGCAAACGAGCCTGGCGGCCGCCGGCCCGGGTCAGGCTTGACTCCTTCATCAGCAGCAGTACCTCGAGCAGGTCGGCCGGCCCCTCGGCGCCCGAGACGATGTAGGTCTGGATCGCCCCTCGATGCGCCGCCGACAGAGTCTCCTTCAGCATCCGGAAGGTCTCGATCGTCTCTCGCGTGCCGGCCGAGAAGCCGCCGATGTCGGCCGGCAGCAGCGGCCGGCGATCGGCGATGTGATGACGCAGCAGCGCGATCCGGTTGGCCTCCGACATCGTCTCGTAGCGCTCGCAGATGTCCAGCGCGCTGAAGATCTCGTTCAACGTGCGGCGGTGCACGCGGGCGTGCTCACGGATGTCCAGGCGTGCGAAATGAAACCCGAACACCTCCACCTGGCGGATCACGTCGCCGAGGTCCCCGGCGGCGGTCAGCGACCCCGGACCCTCCAGCAGGCTGCGTTCCAGCCGCCGCAGATCGGCCAGCAGCTCGGACGGCTCGAGGTAGCCGCCGGCCTGCCTGGTCTGGGTCGCCCGGACCCGCTCGCGCACGAAGGTCAGGGCGCGGCGGTAGGGCTCCTCGGGATTGAGCGCGGCGAGCCGCGCGGCCAGCTCGGGAAAGTCCTCGGTCCCCGCCGCCAGCAGCGGCGCCAGCCCCGGCGCCGAGCCGACCAGGCGCTCTGACAGCGAGAGGCGCCCGGCCAGCATCTCGACCCGGGTCTCGAGCAGCCGCAGGCACTGCTCGCGCATCAGCGCGAGGGCCTCCAGCGTGGTGGAGGGCGTGACGTACGGGTTGCCGTCACGATCGCCGCCGATCCAGGAGCCGAAATTGAGCACCGGGCCGACCGCCAGATCGGCCTGCGGATAGAACTCGGCCAGCGCCTGCTCGAGGTCGCGATAGATGCGCGGCACGGTGTCGGCCAGCGTCGAGGCGAAGTGGATCAGTCCGCCCCGGACCTCGTCGACCACGGTCAGCGAGATCGCTCGCAGCTCGTCGGAGCCCCACAGCTCCTGGATCGTGGCCAGCAGCCGGCGGCGGGCATCGTCGGGATCGGCGGTGGTGACCTGGTCAAGTTCGCGCAGCACCCCGAACACGCGCGCCAGCTTGTCGATCGTGGTGCGCCGGCGGGCCTCCGTCGGGTGGGCGGTCATGACCAGGCGCAGCTCGGAGCGATCGAGCATGCGCTGCAGCTGCTTGGCGGTGACGCCGGAGTCGGCCAGGTAGGCGATCGTCTCGCGGATCGAGCCGGGACGCGGTTTGGTCCCGTCACGCGCGTCGCGCGCCCGCAACCGCCTGACGCGCTCGTTGTCCTCGGCCAGGTTGACGAGCTGAAACCAGCGGGTCAGCGCGCGAACCAGGACTTCGGTGCGCGCGAGGTCAAGCCCGCCGACCAGCGTGGCCAGCTCATCGGCGGCGTCGGCTTCACCCAGCCGAGCCCGCCGGCCCAGGGCGACCGTGCTGTCGAGCAGCTCCAGCGCCGCCGGCCCCTCGCTGCGCGTGATCACCTCCCGCAGGACGTCGGTCAGGAGCGTCTCGTCGGCGGCGAAGTCTCTCAGTAGTAGTCCTCGACCGACATCGACCAGCGCGCCGTATCAGAGCCCGGCGACACCGCGAGCCGGTAGACGCCGGGGCCGGAGCGCAGCACCCGCGCCTGCCGGCCGCCATCGCTCAGCCCGAACCCGGCCGCGGTCCCGCCACCCGGGCCGGTGACCTGAGCGTTCGGTCCCGAGCACCAGAAGATGAACGTGCACGTCCCCTGGTAGCCCATCGTGTAGACGACCCGCCACTGTGGCCCGCGCACCCGGAAACGGACCGACGTCGCCGCCGCGCTGCCCGACAGCGACGCGATCGGCCGCCACGACGGCGTCTCGGCGACGTTGATCGCCACCGCTGAGCCCACCGACAGCTTGGCGCCGGGCGCCGGGGACTGACTGGTGACACTCCCGGCCGTGTCCAGCGGGGCCACGACCTGGGTGATGCGTGCTTTGAGCCTGAGCTTGGCCAGCGCCGCCCGGGCGTCTGCCGTGGTCTGCCCCGCCAGCGCGGGAACCTTGACCGGCGGCGGACCGGCGCTGAGCAGCACCCGGATCGATGAGCCCTGGCGCACGCGCCGGCCCGGCCCGGGGGTCTGGGCGATCACGGTGCCGCGGGTCGCGCCGTCGTACCGGGAGCTGAAGCTGGGCTGAAGCGAGAGGGTGCGCGAGCGCGCCCTGACCTCCGGCCGGGTCAGGCCGCGCAACGACGGCACGGACACCGAGCCGGTGGAGCCGATCGCGAACGCGGCCACGAGCATCGCTCCGAGCAGCGCGAAGGCCAGACCGAGGGCGGCGGCGCTGCGCCGGCGGGCGGCCGGGTTTGAGTTGCGGCGCGGCGAGAGCCTGGGGGCCCGCCGGGTCGGCTCGGGGCGACGGGTCGGGCGGCGCACCCGCGGTGGCGCGACCGCGGGCCTCGCCGGCGCGCCGTGAGGGACGAGCGCCAGCGCCTGCGCCATCTCCCGGCCGCTGCGGTAGCGCTTGGCGGGATCCTTGGCCAGGGCGCGATCGACGATCTGAGCGAGCCGCCGCGGCGTCCGCGCCGGCAGCGGGTCGGGCCGATCGTGGAGGTGGCGCAGCGCCAGCTCGACAGCGGATCGCTCGGTGAACGGCGGCCGGCCCGCGAGCATCTCGTAGAGCACGATGCCGGCGCTGTACACGTCGGTGGCGGGAGTCGTGCGGCGGCCGCGGGCCTGCTCGGGCGCCATGTACCGGGGCGTGCCGACGATCGTGCCGGACCCGTCGCTGCTGGCCTGGGCCAGGCGCGCGACGCCGAAGTCGCCGACCTTGACCTGCCCGTCGGCGGCGATGAGGATGTTCGCGGGCTTGACGTCACGGTGCACGATGCTCTGCGCGTGCGCTCGGGCCAGCGCGCGACACAGCTGCTCGGCGATGCCACGTGCCTCCCCCGGATCGAGGGCACCGCGCTGCAGGCGGGTGGCCAGGCTCTCGCCGTCGACCAGCTCGGAGACGTAGTAGAGGCCCTCGGCCGCGTGGCCGACGTCGAAGATCTGCACGATCCCGGGATCGCTGACCCGCGCCAGCAGCTGCGCCTCGCGCTCGAAGTTGCGTCCCCACTCGGGATCCTCGGTCCACCAGGGCTTGATGATCTTGACCGCGATCGGCCGTTCCAGCCGGCGATCGACCCCGCGGTAGACGCGTCCGAATGCGCCCTCGCCGATCACGGCGTGGAGCTCGTAGCGCCCGTCGAGGGCGCAGCCTGAGAGGTCTGGGGCTAGCGGCATGTATCGCGGAGTTGGGCGGACCGCTGCATATGATCGCTGATGCGCGTTTCCGGGTATCACCTCAAGTGTGTTCGTACGCAGACGTACGCACTCGTACGGCCCCGAGTCTCGCAGTGGTCGTTTCGGGGGTAGGTCCGTGACAACCCAACTCGGAGGTGAGCCATGCTGCTCGTCCTGGCAGTGATCCTGCTGATCGTCGCGATCGCAGGCGGAGTGATCATCCACCCGCTGCTGTTCGTCCTCGCGCTCGTCGCGCTGGCGCTGTTCTTCAGTGGGCGCAGCGGGCGGCGCGGAGTGGTCTAGGGGCGCGGTTCGTGAGGGCTCGCGGCTTGCCGCGGGCTCTCACGTCATCGCCGCGACGAGGCGGTGGTGGCGCAGTTGCGACGGCGGCGAGCCGTGCAGCATCCAGCTGCGGTCGTCGCGGCGGCTGATCGCCCCCGACCGCGACAGCTCGCCCATCGCGCTGGTGACCGCGGGCCGGTGGGCTCCGACCAGCTCGGCCAGCCGCTGGTGGGAGAGCGGCAGGGGCACGACGATCCCGTCCGGCCCCACCTTTCCCCACCGCTCGGCCAGGTGCCACAGGGTCAGCAGCAACCGGTCGTCGACGCGCGGGTGGTGGGCGATGGCGAGCGAGACGGCGAGGGAGTGCGCGCGCCGCGTCCCGCGGCTGAACAGCTCCAGACCGAGCTGCGGCCACGGGTTCATCCGCACCACCAGCCGGTGGTCCAGGACCGCCATGTCGGTGGGCTCGAGCACCAGCCAGCCGACTTCGGCTTTCACGTGCGAGCCGTCCTGATCCCAGCTCCACGGCCGCACCACATCGCCCGGTCCGATCAGCTCGCTGCAGCTGCGACCGAGCACGTCGACCTCCCGGCTCAGCAGTCCCTCGGCCACCAGGAAGCCGCGGTGATGGACATCGGGCTCGATCGCGCCGCGCACGTCCCAGGTCCCCGGGGAGAGATGGCGCACGCGGGTGAGCGTCTCACGCCTGGCGCGCTCGCACTCGGACTCGGTGAGCAGGTCACCGAGCTCGGGGTCGGCGTCGATGATGCTCATCACATCGGGCATGTGGCTCCGACTGTCACTTGACCAGCAGGACGATCACCAGGATCACCAGGACCAGTGCCAGTCCGGCGCCGGCCCACGGCCAGGGCCTGATCCAGAACTCGGGCTTGGCCCGATCACGGGAGTATCGCCCCTCGGGCGGCTCTCCGACCCAGTCTTCGTCATCGTCGTAGGGCACAGCGTCGTGCTACCCGCTGTGAGCCAGGCCGAAAGGACTTCCCTCTGAGTCTCGGCAGATCGCCCAGCGTGAGCCCGGGTGCACGATGCTGCCGCCGAGCTCCACCACGCGCTCCAGTGCCGCCTCGAGGTCGTCCACGGTGAAGTAGGGAAGCGAGTTGGTGTCGCCGGGTCCGCGCCCGCGTGCGTGTACGCCGACGGCCGGCCCGGACACTCGCGTCTGCCAGCCCTCGCCTTCGGCCTCGGAGCGGTCGTCCAGCTCCGCGCCCAGGAACGTGCCCCAGAACCGCCGGGCGCGGTCGGGGTCGTCGGCGGGGAATTCGATCAGGGCGGGGCGGGCGGACATGGCCTTCACCCTACGGTACGGCATGCGCCGACGGGTGCCTTCGCCCTGCTCCGGAGGGTCCGGCCATGGACCCTCCGGAGCCCGGCCCCGGCGTCAGCCATCACGCCGCGGTGGCTGCCGTTCACCGGTGGCCGTCTGCCGTTCACCGGTGGCCGTCTGCCGTTCACCGGTGGCCGCCTGCCGTTCACCGGCGGCCGTCCGCGCGTCCGGCCTGGGCCGCACCGCAGTCGCCAGCGCTTGCGCGATGATCTGGCGCCGGGAACGCCCGCGCAGGGGCCGGCTGGGACGGGCGCTGACGCCGACCCACGGCGGTGGGTTCGGCTCTCGGACACGAGGAGTGCTTCCCCGGCGGCTGAGCAGCAGGTATTCGTCGCGATCGAATCGCATGGGAACTGCTCCCTTCGGGTGGGGTTGGCGTTACTGGGAGTTGAACGACTTGGGCGCAGTGCACTGCACCCCTGGCAAGGGTGGGAGATAACTCACGTATAACCTGGAAAATCCCCCAGGCTCACGGCGGCGCGGGTGGTTGGCCCCCGCAAAATTGCACGGGGCACCGTCACCCGTTCACACGAGTGTCACTCTCGATGGTTAGTGGTCAGACCGTCACCCGCGTTCAGGCGGGTTGCGGTATCCGGTTCATAGCTGGTTGGTGTTGAGCATCGGCACCTGGCTGATCTGAGTCGAAGTTGGGCATAAAAAAAGGCGACCCGTTCGGGTCGCCCTCGCTCGTTCGTATGCGCGCCGCTTAAGCTACGGCGAGCACCCCCCAGCGAGGGCAGATCCGTTATTGCGCAGGTCGACCATGCCGGTCTCGTGCGCGCACGGGAAATTCGGAGCGATGGCGGTCGGTCCGGTGCGGGTGGGGATTTTGGTCGCGGTCATGAGCATGGTTGACACTCTGGTACGGGTGTTTGGGCAGAGTAACCCAGCGGCAAATCAATTGCAAGGGTGAGCGGCGAGATTTTTGCTGGGTGTGGCGAATTGGTAACCGCGGGTGGTGACGACAGGCGGCTGGGCGAACAGCCCGCGTGCTCGTGCAC
Source organism: uncultured Solirubrobacterales bacterium (assembly GCA_963792735.1). Taxonomy (GTDB): domain Bacteria; phylum Actinomycetota; class Thermoleophilia; order Solirubrobacterales; family Solirubrobacteraceae; genus Palsa-465. Next base: position 636,323 of record CAWBXK010000006.1, read on the forward strand.
GGCGAAAGCTCGGTACGACCGACGTGCCTGGGACAATCCGCTTCGTGCAAGCAGGCGCCGCGGACACCTCGCATGACTCGCCGCGCCGGTTTCGTGTCATCGCGTGCCCCTGACCCGTGCTCCTCGTTCATCGCGCAGACCGAGCGGATGATCTGATCGACGCGTTGGCGGCGCTGATGGCCACGCCGCTGGCGGACCCCTTCGCCGCCGAGGTCGTGTCGGTCCCGACGCGGGGAATGGAACGCTGGCTGACCCAGCGGATGTCCGCGGTACTGGGGGCGTGCAACGGCGGCGGTGACGGCGTGTGCGCCAACGTGTGGTTCCCGTTTCCCCATCGGCTGGTCAGCGAAGCCGTGGCGGCCGCGTCGGGAATCGATCCCGCCACCGATCCGTGGCAGCCCGAGCGCTCGGCCTGGGCCCTGCTCGAGGTGGTGCAACAACATCTCAACGAGCCGTGGCTGGCGAGCCTCGCCACCTACCTCGGCGCCGCCGGCGGATCCGCGGACCCGGTCCGCGGGGGGCGGCGGCTGAGCGCGGTCCGGCATCTGGCCGGCCTGTTCGATCGCTATGCCCTGCATCGTCCTGAGATGGTGGCGGCCTGGTCACGCGGAGAGGACTCCGACGCGTCGGGCGCCGCGCTCCCCGCGAACGCGCGCTGGCAGGCCGAGCTGTGGCGCCGGCTGCGGGCCCGGATCGCCGTCCCGGGGCCCGCCGAGCGCCGCGCGCGGGCGTGCTCGCGGCTGGCGGAGGAGCCCTCCCTGCTGGAGCTGCCCGGGCGGATCTCGCTGTTCGGACTGACCCGGCTGCCGGCCGGCCATCTGCAGATCCTGCGTGCGCTCGCCCGCGGCCGTGACGTGCATCTGTTCCTGCTGCACCCCTCGCCGGCGCTGTGGGACGCCGTCGCCGCCGCCGGTGTCGCGCGCCGGTCACCGGCGGGGGCCGGTGATCCCGCCGCGCAGCTCGTCTCGCTGCCCCGGGCCGCCGATCCCACCGCCGAGCTGCCGCGCAACCGGCTGCTGGCCTCCTGGGGGCGCGACGCGCGCGAGATGCAGCTGGTCCTCGAGGGCGCCGGGCTCGACGCCGACCGCCTCCATGGGTCGCCCCGGGCGTCGTCCAGGCTGCTGGACCGGATCCAGTCCGACGTCCGCGCCGACCGCGCCCCCGCCGGCGCTCCGTTCCCGGGCCAGCGTGACGACCGGCCGCCGCTGGATCCCGCCGATCGCAGCATCGAGATCCACTCCTGTCACGGCCGGGCCCGCCAGGTGGAGGTCGTCCGCGACGCGATCCTGCACGCGCTGGCCGACGACCCCTCGCTCGAGCCGCGTGACGTGATCGTGATGTGCCCGGACATCGAGACCTTCGCGCCGCTGATCCAGGCGACGTTCGGGGCCGGCGACCTGCCCGGCGACGATGCCGGGAGCGGGCCCGCGGACGGGCGCGTCCCCCGCGGTCAGTCACACCCGGAGGATCCGGCGCAGACGCGGCCGATCGACCTGAGGGTGAGGCTGGCGGACCGATCCCTGCGCCAGACCAATCCGGTGCTCGCCGTGGTCTCGCTCCTGCTGGAGCTCCCCGACCAGCGCCTCAGCGCGTCCCAGGCGCTGGACCTGGCCGACCGCGCGCCGGTCCGGCGGCGCTTCCGGTTCGACGACGACGACCTGACTCGGATGCAGGACTGGATCGCCCAGGCCGGGATCCGCTGGGGCCTGGACGCCGCTCACCGGGCGCCGTTTCAGCTCGAGCAGGTGTCCAGCGGCACCTGGCGAGCGGGGCTCGACCGGCTGCTGCTGGGGGTCGCGATGACCGAGGACGGCCAGCGCCTGTTCGAGGGCGTCCTCCCGCTTGACGACGTGGACAGCCGCTCCATCGACCTGGCCGGCCGCCTGGCCGAGCTGATCGCCCGCCTCCAGGACGCGGTCGACGCGCTCAGCGAGCCCAAGCCGCTGGCGGCCTGGGCCGAGGCGATCGCCGACGCCGCCGACTCGCTCACCGCTACAGCTCCGCTGGAGGCGTGGCAACGCGCCGAGCTGCAGCGGCTGCTGGATGAGATCGTGGACGAGGCGTCGGGCCGGGCGGCGGGCGCCGCGGCACCCGACCTGGCCGCCGCCGAGGTGCGCGCGCACCTCGCCGAGCGTCTGCAGGGGCGGCCCACCCGCGCCAACTTCCGCACCGGCCATCTCACGGTCTGCACGCTGATGCCGATGCGCTCGGTGCCGCACCGCGTCGTCTGCCTGCTCGGGCTCGACGACGGCGCCTTCCCGCGCAAGGCCCCGCGGGACGGGGACGACCTGATGCTCGACGACCCCCAGGTGGGCGAGCGCGACCCCCGCAGCGAAGATCGCCAGCTGCTGCTCGACGCCCTGCTCGCCGCCACCGAGCGCCTGATCGTCACCTACACGGGCAACGATGAACGCACCAACACCCCTCGGCCGGCGGCGGTACCGGTCGGGGAGCTGCTGGACATCGCCGACGCCACGGTCAGGGTCGACGGCGGCCACGCCAGGGAGCGGGTCGTCGTTCGCCACCCCCTGCAGCCGTTTGACCCCCGCAACTTCTCGGCCGGCGCCCTGGTGGCGGGTTCGACGTGGAGCTTCGATCCGGTCACGCTTCAGGGCGCGCGCGCCCTCGCGGCGCCGCGCTCGGCGCCGGCGCCGTTCCTGGCGCGTCCGCTGCCGCCGCGGGACGATCGGGTGATCGAGCTCGAGGACCTGATCCGGTTCGTCGAGCATCCCGTGCGCGCGTTCCTGCGCCAGCGTCTGGGCATCGGTCTGTGGGGCGGAGCCGACGAGCTGCAGGACGCCCTCTCGGTCGAGCTCGACTCGCTGCAGCGCTGGAGCGTCGGGCAGCGGTTGCTCGACGCCCGGCTGGAGGGCGTTGACGGCAACACCGCGATCAAGGCCGAGATCGCCCGCGGCACCCTGCCCCCGGGGGTGCTCGGCAAGCCGGTAATCGAGCGGGTCTACCCGGTCGTCGACGCGATCGTCGCCGCGGCCACGGCCCTGGTCGGTGACAACCCCGCGGCCGATCCGCTCGACGTCAGGGTGGCGCTGGGCGACGGCCGCGTGCTGAGCGGCACCGTCTCGGGTCTGCGCGCCGGGGTGCTGCTGAGCACGACCTTCTCGCGGGTGTCGCCGCGCCATCGTCTCCGGGCCTGGGTCAGGCTGCTGGCGTTGACCGCCGGCCGGCCCGAGCCGCCGCTCTCGGCGGCGACCGTCGGCCGCGCCGGAGGCGACGACGACGTGCGCGTGGCGCGGGTGGGCGTCCTCGCGGACGACCCCGCCGAGCGTGGGGCGATCGCGCTCCGGGAGCTGGCGATGCTGGTCGATCTCCATGACCGCGGAATGCGCGAACCGCTGCCGCTCTTCTGCCGCACCTCGGCGGCTTACGCCGAGGCGGCCGCGGCGGGTCGGGATCCCGTTCCCCCGGCTGAACGCGAGTGGTTGACCGAGTGGTCATTTGACCGCGAGGACCGCGAGCTCGAGCACCAGCTCGTGCTCGGCGGCGTGCGGACGTTCGAGGAACTGCTGACGATCGCCCCGGGCCCCGGCGAGGCGGGTGCCGGCTGGGAGCAGACCGACACCACCCGCGTCGGACGCCTGGCCCGCCGGCTGTGGAGCGGATTGCTGGCCCGCGAGGAGCTCAGCGCGCGATGAGTCAACGCGCGTCGAGCCAGCGTCCGCTGAACGGGCCGGCGAGCTCCCCGGTCGCCGAGCAGCTCGCCCCCCGCGAGTTCGACCTGTGCGGACCGCTGCCCACGGGCGTGACGGTGCTCGAGGCCAGTGCCGGGACCGGCAAGACCTACACGATCGCTGCGCTCGCGGCGCGCTACGTAGCGGAGGGTGTGCCGCTCGAGCGCCTCCTGCTGGTCACCTTCACGCGGATGGCCACCGGGGAGCTGCGTGAGCGCGTGCGGGAGCGGCTGGTCTCGGTGGAGCAGGGTCTGGCTCGCGTCCTGGCCGGGGTGGGCCACGGCAGTGACCCGGTGGTGGCGCTGCTCGGCGCCGGGGCGGGCGCGGAAGTCCTGGCGCGGCGCGAGCGGCTCGCGCGGGCGGTGGCCAGCTTCGATTCGGCGACGATCGCCACCACCCACGGTTTCTGCCAAGAGGTGCTGGGCGGACTCGGCATCGCCGGCGACCTCGAGCCCGATGTCGGTTTCGTCGAGGATCTCAGCGACCTCGTCGACGACGTCGTCGACGACCTCTACGTGCGTCGCTTCAATCGCGGCGAGGCGCCCGCCTTCGGGCGCGGCGAGGCGGCGGAGATCGCGCGGGTGGCGATCGCGAACCCGGGCGCGAGGATCGTCACCGCGGACGGGCAGGTTGCGCAGATGCGCGGCCGGCTGGCGCACGCGGTACGGCACGAGTTCGAGGAGCGCAAGCGCCGCCTCGCCGTGATGACCTACGACGATCTGGTCACCCGCCTGCGCACCGCGCTGTCGCGCCCCGGCGGGGACGCGACGGCGGCCGCGCTGCAGCGGCGCTATGCGGTGGTGCTGGTCGACGAGTTCCAGGACACCGACCCGGCGCAGTGGGACATCATGCGCTGCGCGTTTGACCACACCGGCGTCACGCTGGTGCTGATCGCCGACCCCAAGCAGGCCATCTACGCGTTTCGCGGGGCCGACGTGTACGCCTACCTCGAGGCGGCTCGAAGCGCCGGCGCGCGGGCCACGCTGGGCGTCAACTGGCGCAGCGACCAGGGGCTGATCGACGCGCACGACGCGCTCCTGCTGGGAGTCAAGCTCGGCCACGAGGGGATCGCCTACCGTCGCGTGCGGGCCGCCGCGGCGCATCAGACCCCGCGGCTGTCCGGTGCGCCGGTGGCCGCTCCGATGCGCTTCCGGGTGGCAATGCGAGACGACCGGGCGATCTCGTTGACGCCCGGCGGATTTGCGCGCAAGGTCAGCGCGCGCGAGCACATCTGCCGGGACCTGGCCGCCGATGCCGTCGCCCTGCTGCATTCCGGGGCCCGGCTGGAGCATCGCTCCGAGACGGGCGAGACGACCGGCTCAGAGACGGTCGCCCCCGGGCACCTGGCGGTGCTGGTCCGGACCAATCGACACGCCGCGATGGTCCGCGACGCCCTCGAGACGGGCGGGATTCCGGCCGTCATCAACGGGGCCGGCAGCGTGTTCGCGACCGAGCCGGCGCGCGCCTGGCTGCGACTGCTGGAGGCGCTCGAGCGGCCCGCCTCGATGGCCCGGGCCCGGTCCGCGGCACTGACCCCGTTCCTCGGCTGGACGGCCGAGCGGCTCGCCGCCGAGGACGACACGTGGGCCTGGGAGGCGGTTCACCTGCGGTTGCACGACTGGGCCCGGGTGCTGCGCCAGCGCGGGGTCGCGGCGATGCTCGAGTCGATCGCCCTGACCGAAGGCCTACCCGCACGGATGCTCTCCGAGCGCGACGGTGAACGACGGCTGACCGATCTTCGCCACGTCGGCCAGTTGCTGCACGCCGAGGCGTCGGCGGAGCAGATAGGGGCCAGCACCTTGACCGCCTGGCTGCGCAGCCGGATCGCCGAAGCGGCGCTGGATACGGCCGACGAGGAGCGCAGCCGCCGGCTGGAGTCCGACGCCGAAGCGGTCCAGGTGCTGACCATCCACCGCAGCAAGGGACTGGAGTTCCCGCTTGTCTACCTCCCGTTTTTGTGGGAGGACGGCTACATCCCGGAAGATCCGCAACCGGTCTTCTTTCACGACCCGGCCGCGGGCGACGCCCGCACGATCGACGTCGCGCTCGAGGGCGCCGACTACCAGCGTCACCGCCGCCAGTTCGTCAGCGAGCAGCGGGGAGAGGATCTGCGGCTGGCCTACGTGGCGCTGACCCGCGCCCGTCACCAGGCGATCGTGTGGTGGGCGGGCTCGTGGGACAGCCGCAATTCGCCGCTGGGCCGCCTGCTGTTCTGCCGCGACGAGCACGGCAACATCGGGTCCTCCGGTTCCTCCACTCCCGGCGACCCCAACGTGATCGCCCGCCTACAGGCGGTGGCGGCAGCGGCCCCCGGTTGTGTCAGCGTCGAGGAATCGCGCCCTCCGACCCGGGCCCGGTGGAGCCCCCCGCCGGCGGCGGCGGCGTCGCTCAGCGCCTCCCCGTTCTCCCGCCGGCTCGACCTGCGCTGGCGCCGGACCTCCTACACCGACATCACCGCGGCGAGCCACGACGGCTGGGTCACGAGCGAGCCAGAGCAACCGCTGATCGTCGACGAGCCGACCGTGGCGACCCCGGTCGCCACGGTCGCCACGGTCGCCACGGTCGAGGACGGTCCCGCCGGGGCCGGCGCCGGAGGGGTCCCAGACGACTTGGCGCCGCGGACCGCGGCTCAGCTGGCGTCGCCGCTGGCGTCGATGCCGGTCGGGGTGCGGGTGGGGACGTTCGTGCACCGGCTGCTGGAGGCGTCGGACTTCGCCGCCCCGGACCTGAGGGCGGAGCTCGGCTCCCGTTGGGCTGAGCTCCAAGGACGGCGTCCCGCCGACATCGGCGATCCCACGGCCGCGATCGCCGGCCTGCAGTTGGCGTTGCGGACGCCGCTGGGGCCGGTGCTCGATGGCTTGCGGCTACGGGACTTCGGACGCCGCGACCGCCTCGATGAGCTCAACTTCGAGCTCCCCCTGGCCGGCGGGGACCGGCCGACGGGTTGGGTTGACCTGACTCGGATCGCCGGCCTGCTGCGCGACCATCTCGGTCCCGACGACCCGCTGGCCGGCTACGCCGACCGGCTCGAGGATCCACGGCTGCGCCAGACCGTGCGCGGCTATCTGACCGGCAGCCTGGACCTGGTGGTCAGGCTCGCGGGAGCCAGGGCGCCGAGGTTTGCCGTATTGGACTACAAGACCAACTGGCTCGGAGCACCCGACGAGCCACTGACCACGCTGGACTACCGCCCCGCGGCGCTGGCGGCCGAGATGCAGCGCCACCACTACGCGCTCCAGGCGCTGCTCTACAGCGTCGCGCTGCACCGCTATCTGCGCTGGCGGGTCCCTGACTACGACCCCGAGCGCGATGTCGCCGGGGTGGTCTATCTGTTCCTGCGCGGCATGGCCGGCCCCGAGACGCCCGCGGTCGACGGCACGCCGTGCGGTGTGTTCGGTTGGAGGGCGCCGCCCGGTCTGGTGACGGCACTCAGCGACGCGCTTGATCGCGGGGCATCGGCGTGAGCACGAGCCTGATTGACCGCGATCTCATGGACCCGGGCCTGGTGGCCCACGCCTCCGGACTGCTGCGTCAGTTCAACCAGGCGGGCGTGGTGACCGCCGTCGACGTGCACGTGGCCCGGCGTCTGTCCGCCCTCGCCGGCGAGCGCGACGAGGCCGTCGTGCTGGCCGTCGCCCTGGCCGTGCGCGCACCCCGACTGGGACACGTGCTGGTCGACCTCGCGCGGATCCGCGACACCGCCGCTGTCGACGCCGACGAGCCCGTGGACCTGGCCGCCCTGCCGTGGCCGGACCCGCCGGCCTGGATCGCCCGGGTGGAGCGCAGCGCGCTGGTGGCCTCCGGCGACGGGGCCGCGGCCCGGGAGGTCACGCCGCTGCGCCTGACCGGCACATGGCTGTACCTGGACCGCTACTGGGCCGAGGAGGTCCAGGTCGCCGCCTCGCTGCTCGCGAGGGGCGCCGAGCCGGCCGGGGGTGTCGATGCCGAGCGGCTGAGCCTCGGGCTGGGCCGGCTGTACGGCGAGGAGGCGGAAAGCCGGCAGGCCATGGCCGCCGGCGCGGCCGTGCGCCGGCGCCTGACGGTCGTCGCCGGCGGTCCCGGTACGGGCAAGACCACCACCGTGGCGCGGATCGTGGCGCTGCTGTGCGACCAGGCCGCCGGGGCCGGACGGCCGTTTCCGCTGATCGCGCTGGCGGCGCCGACCGGCAAGGCGGCGGCGCGGCTCGAGGAGGCGGTGCACGCCCAGGCCGCCACGCTGCCCATCGACCGCCCCGTCCGCGAGCACCTGCTGGGACTGCACGCCTCGACGCTGCACCGGCTGCTGGGCCGCCGGCCCGGAAGCGACAGCCGCTTTCGCCATGACCGCAACCAGCGGCTGGCCCACGATGTGGTGATCGTCGATGAGACCTCGATGGTGTCGCTGTCGCTGATGGCGCGACTGATCGAGGCGCTGCGCTCCGACGCGCGGCTGGTGCTGGTCGGCGACCCCGGTCAGCTCGCCTCGATCGAGGCGGGGGCGGTGCTGGGCGACATCGTCGGGCCCGGCACCGACACAGGCTCCACGCCCGGCCCGACTGCAATCGCGGCCGGGATCGTGGTCCTCGATCGCGTGCATCGCTTTGGTGGCGGGATCGCGGAGCTGGCGGGCGCGATCCGCCTCGGAAATCCCGACGCCGTTGTGGCGTTGCTGCGCGAGGGGCCCGACGGAGTGCGGTGGATCGAGGGCGATGTCGCGGACGACGCCGTCCCCGAGCGCTTGGCGCCCGTCCGTGACGGCGCTCTGGCGGCAGCGCGCGCGGTGCTCGAGGCCGCCCGGGCCGGCGCGGCCACCGAGGCGCTCGACGCCCTCAGCCGCTACCGGATCCTGTGCGCTCACCGCCGCGGCCCCTACGGCGTGGCGACGTGGACGGCGATGATCGAGAGCTGGCTCGAGGCCGAGCTGGAGGACTTCACCGCCGGCGAGCGCTGGTACGCCGGCCGGCCGCTGCTGGTGACCGAGAACGACTACGAGCTGCGGCTCAACAACGGTGACACGGGCGTGGTCGTCGCCAGTGGCCCGGACCGGCTGGCCGCCGCCTTCCAGCGGGGCGGTGACACCGTCGAGTACAGCCCCTCCCGGCTGGGAGCGGTTGACACCGTGTACGCGATGACGATTCACAAGAGCCAGGGCTCGCAGTTCGCCGCCGCCGCGGTCCTGCTTCCCGATCCCAGCTCGCGAATCCTGACCCGCGAGCTGCTCTACACCGCCGCGACCCGGGCTCGCCGCTCGCTGACCCTGGTCGGCACCGAGGAGGCGGTCCGCGCCGCGGTGCTCCGGCCGGTGGCGCGCGCGTCTGGCCTGGGGTGGCGGCTGTGGAGAGAGTGAGGGCAATTACACCCGTTACCGGCCGATCGCCGGACCGCGCCGGCTTGGCGGTACAAGTGATATTCGATACGATTTTGGTCGGAAACCATCGGGTGGCATACCGTTCGGCAGCACGGTGAGGGGGTGCAGGTGTACCGCGGCGAAGTTGATCGGCTGACCAGCGCCGATGCGCCATTCCGTCGGCGGCCGGCTCGATGACCGGCATCCTGTATCGGCTGGCGCAGGTCTGCATCCGGCGCCGGTATGTCGTCGTCGGCATCTGGATCGTGCTGACGGTCGGGCTGGTGGCCGTATCGCACGGCCTGGGTGACAACACCAACGACAACCTGTCGCTGCCCGGAACCGACAGCCAGCGGGCGACGAACACGCTCACCAAGTCCTTCCCGGCTCAGGCCAACGGCACCAGCCCGATCGTGCTGCACGCCGCGAGCGGAAAACTGACCGACTCCCAGTACGCCGGCGCTGTCAACCAGGCGGCGGCCGGCGTGGCGAAGGCGCCGAATGTGGCCTCGGTGGTCAACCCGCTGACCCCCCAGGGTGCCTCCGCGCTCAGCAAGGACCAATCCACCGGGTATCTCTCGGTCACGCTTGCGGTCAGTCCGGGATCGCTGTCGGTCGGTGACGTGCAGCGGATCATCGATGGCGCGAATCCGGCCCGGGCGGCCGGACTGGAGGTCCAGACGGGAGGCCAGCTCGGCCAGAAGGTGTCAAAGACCTCCACCGAGTCCAGCGAGGTGATCGGGATCATCGCCGCGATGGTGATCCTGACCCTCACCTTCGGGACGATCGTGGCGATGCTGCTCCCGATCCTGAACGCGATCTTCGCCTTGCTCACGACGCTGGCGATCATCCGCATGCTCGGGCACGTGGCGACGGTTCCGACCGTGGCCCCCACGCTGGCCACGATGATCGGACTCGGCGTCGGGATCGACTACGCCCTGTTCATCGTGACGCGGCACCTCCGGGGCCTGCACGATGGGCTCGACCTGCCGGAATCGATCGCGCGGGCAGCGGCGACCTCGGGCGGTGCGGTGTTCTTTGCGGGGTGCACGGTGACGATCGCGCTGGTGTCACTGGCCGTGGCCGGCATTCCGCTCGTGACCACCCTGGGCCTGATGGCGGGGATCTCGGTCGTGGTGGCGGTGGTCGCCGCGCTGACGCTGCTGCCCGCGCTGCTGGCCATCGTCGGACCGCGGATCAATTCCCTGCGGGTCCGCACGCCCCCCGGTGACGAACAGGCCAAACAGGGCCTGTGGGCGAGATGGGCGGCGGACATCGCCAAGTTGCCGGTGGTCGCCGGCCTGGCGGCGCTGGTGATCCTGATCCCGCTGATGATCCCGCTGGGTTCGCTGACCCTGGGTCAGCAGGACGTCGCCGCGCTCTCCACCTCGACCACTGCGCGCCGAGCCTACGACCTGATCGCCAAGAACTTCGGAGCGGGGGTGAACGGGCCGCTGCTGATCGCCGTATCGCTGAAGACGCCGGCCACGCCCGCATCCTCGGCCAGCTCGAGCTCGTCGTCTCAGAGCAGCCCCCAGAGCGATCCGCGTGCCACCGACCCTCGGCTGACGACGCTGCAAAAGGATGTGGCCGGGACCTCCGGCGTCGCCGCGGTCACCCCGATCCAGATCGACAAGGCCGGGACGACCGCCCTCTTCAATGCCATCTCCAAGAACGGTCCGGCTGAGAGCGCCACCACCAGCGTCGTCGATCACCTGCGCTCCACCGTGATTCCCAGCGCCGAGAAGGGCACGAACCTGAAGGCGTACGTCGGCGGCAGCACCGCCGCCTACGATGATCTCGCCTCCGGCATCTCGAGCAAGCTTCCGCTCCAGATCCTCGTCGTCATCGTCCTCAGCTTCGCGCTGCTGATCCTGGCCTTCCGCACGGTGGTGATTCCGGCCCAGGCCGCGGTCATGAACCTGCTCTCGATCGCCGCCTCCTACGGTGTGCTCACGGCGATCTTCCAGTACGGCTGGCTGAGCGGCCTGATCGGGTTGAGCGGACCCGTCCCGATCGTCTCCTACGTGCCGCTGTTCATGTTCGCGATCCTGTTCGGGCTCTCGATGGACTACGAGGTGTTTCTCGTCAGCCAGATCGAGGAGCACGTGCACGCGGGCGAGGACAACACCAGCTCGGTGGTGTCGGGGCTGGTGACGAGCGCGCGGGTGATCACCGCCGCGGCCCTGATCATGGTGTTCGTGTTCGGCAGCTTCCTGCTCAACGGCGATCCGACCATCAAGCAGTTCGGAATCGGTCTCGCCGTCGCCGTGATCCTCGACGCCACGGTCGTGCGATGCCTGCTGGTGCCCGCGCTGATGGTGCTGATGGGCAAGCTCAACTGGTACATCCCCCGCTGGCTCGACCGCGTCGTGCCGCATCTGAGCATCGAGGGTGCCGAGTTCTTCGAGCAACGCGACCGGCTCACCGCGGTGGATCCCGACCCGGTGCCGGTTTCCGCCGGGCCGCCGGCCGGGCCCTGATTTCCGGCCGCCGGCCGAGCCGAGCCGAGCCGGACCGACTAACTCGCGGGCGCGGAGCGCAGCTCGCTGAGCAGTTGGGTGCCGTTGGGCGATCCCAGTCCGGTACACGCGTCCCAACCTGGACCGGCGCCGTATGAGCCGTTGTCGCCGCTGGTGACGTCGCGGAAGGCCGCGGTCCCGAGCAGCGGGTACAGGCGTGGCTGCAGATAGCCGACCGGAGCTCCCAGCGCCTGGTTGATCCGCGTGATCAGGCCCGCCCACAGCGGGGCCACCGCGCTGGTGCCACCGAACACCTGATCGGCGCCATCGACGCGGATCCGATAGCCGGTGCCGGGGTCCGCATCGCCGCACACGTCGGGCACGCCCCGGCCCGCGGCCTTGGTATCGACGTTGGCGGGGACCTTGGCGGCGGACTGGTAGCCGGGCAGCGCGAACTGCCGGCTGACCCCGCCCCCGGTGGCGCCGCCGGCGGAGCTGTTCCACACCGTCTCGCTGGAGATCTGGGCCCCCGACGCCTGCAGGCTGGTGCCTCCGCACGCCAGCGCATGCGGAGCGGAGGCCGGAAAGTCAACGTGCTGCTGGCCGTCGGTGACGCCGTCGGTGGATCCGTTGTCCCCGGCCGCGACGGTCACGGTCACCGCGAGCGCCGCCGCTTCGGTGAGGATCTGCTCCATCTGGGTTCGCGCCTGGGCGGTCCACGAGTCCTCGGATTGCCCCCAGCTGATCGAGACCACCGACGGCTTGTGGGTGGTGTCGTGAACCGCGGTCGAGACGCCGTCGATGAACCCCTGGTCGGTGTTGGGCGCGAAGTACACCGCGATCGCGGCCCCGGGCGCCACGGCGCCCACGACCTCGATGTCGAGCATCACCTCGCCGTCGGCGTTGGTGTCGGTGCCGGGCGAGTTAGCGCCGCCGTCGACGCCGACGGCGGTCACCGAGGGAGCGGCGAGCCCGAGGCCGCTGAAGTACGTCGACAGATCGGCGCTGCTGTAGCCACCCCCGAGCTCGACGATGCCCACGGTCTCGCCCTGGCCGGTGAACCCCGACGGAAATGCGTACGCGTCGGCCACCTGCACCGGTGTGAACGAGGTCGCCGCGTTGGCGATGACGCGCAGCTGCGTCCGGGCTTGGGGCCGATTGTCGATTCCGAACACACCCTCGACGACCCCGGCGAGCTCGGCCGGGACGGTCAGCGGACCGGTCCGCCCGCGGTAGCTCGGGGCCCCAGCGGCCGACTCGAACAGGCCTGCGATCTGCGCCTCGAAGGCCCGGATGATGTCCTGAACCTTGCCTCGCAGTCGCACCGCACGGCGAGCCAGGTCGACGTCGACGGCGGTCAGGCCGAACTCGGACGCGAATGACTCGACCGCGGCGACGTCCTCGGGAGCAGCGCCATACCTCGCCGCCCAGTCCTCGCGGCTGCGCCCCGGCTGCGGCCCGGGCGGACCCGCCGCCGCCGGGTCGACCGAGTCCAGCGAAGCCCGGGGGCGCAGGTACAGCGTCACCTCCACCTCCTGCTGTGGGTCGAAGTCGCCGACCCGCGTGTGAGACGGCTCGAGCTGTCGTTCGCTGCCCGGAATCGCAGAGCGCCCGGAAGCCGTCATCGTCCGTCCTGCGCCGCGGCCGCGTTCTGCGCGATCGCCTCGGTGACCTGCGGCCACACCTGCGGCGGCAGGTCGTGGGCCATTCCGGTCACGATCACCAGCCGCGCGTCGGGGACCGCCTCGGCGGTGGCGCGGCCGCCGGAGGGCCTGACCAGCTGATCGGCATCGCCGTGGACGACCGTGGTCGGGACCCGCAGCCCGCGCAGGCGCGGCGTGCGGTCGGGCGCCGCGATGATCGCGGCGAGCTGGCGAGCGGCACCGGCGGGATGGACCCCGCGCTCGTAGCAGCGCTCCCCGGTCGCCGCCAGGTCGGCCGGGTCGCGGGGGTAGGTCCGAGAGCCGATCGCCGTGTGGGTCGAGACGAAGTCCTCGACGTAGCCGTCGTGGTCCCGGCGCGAGCGCTTGAGCAGGCGCCGATACATCCGCGGGTGGGGCTGGCCGACCCGGCGGTTGCCGGTCGTCGACATGATCGAGACCAGCGACCGTGTGCGCTCGGGATGCTCGATCGCCAGCGTCTGAGCGATCATCCCGCCCATCGAGACGCCGGCGACGTGCGCGGCCGGCACGCCGAGGTGGTCAAGCAGTCCGGCGGCGTCACCGGCCATGTCCGAGAGCGAGTAGGTCGCCGCCCGCCGGTCGCGCAGCGCCAGCTGCAGCACCGAGGGCACCGGGGCGTCGTGCAGGATCGTCGAGCGCCCGATGTCGCGGTTGTCGAACCGGATCACCCAGAATCCCCGCTCGGCCAGGAGCTCGCAGAAATCGTCGTCCCACAGGACCATCTGCGCCCCGAGTCCCATCACCAGCAGCAGCGGCCGCGCATCGGGGGAGCCGAAGGTCTGGTAGCAGAGCCTGATCTGCCCCGCGCGCGCGAACCGCTCCGGGCTGGCAGTGGCAGATTGCGGCGACGCGGCGGGCATCACGCCCTGACCGTGTCGGAGGGTGCGTCCGCGGACGCCGGCTCGGCGGGCGCGGCGGGCGTCTTGGAGGCGCCCTGGGGCAGAAGCTCGGCGATCCCGTGCTCGATGCCGTGGCACAGGACGTCGATGTCGGGCGCGCTGTCACGGTCGCCGGTGACGCCGAAGTTGATCCCCCCGTCGTAGGAGAAGATCGCCACCCCGATCCTCACCTGACCCCCCAGCGGGACGAACGGGAACGCCTCGAGCATCCGCCGCCCGACCAGATACAGCGGCTGCTGGGGGCCGGGAACGTTGGTGGTGACGGTGTTGATGCTGGACTGCGGCAGGCGGCTGCCGACCCGTCCCGCCAGCGCCAGCAGCATCGCCGGCGCGAACCCGCTGAGCGCGGTCAGCCGTTCGGCTGCCACCGCCTGACCGGAGGATTTCAGCTCCTGCATCTGCTCGTGCACGGCGCCGAGGCGCTCCAGCGGATCCTCGAGGCTGACCGGCAGCTCGGCGAACATCGCCGAGACCTTGTTGTTGTAGGTCCCCCGTTCCTCCTCGGCCCGCACCGAGACCGGCACGAGCGTGCGCACGACGCGGTCCTCGACACTCTCGCCCCGGGCCAGCAGAAGCTCGCGGAAGCCGCCGGTGATCGCGGCCAGCACGACGTCGTTGACCGTCCCACCATGGGCGGAGCGGATCTGCTTGACGTCGGACAACCGGGCCTGGGCCCAGTCCCAGCGGCGATGCGGGCCGATCGGGCCGTTCAAGGAGGTCGACGGCGTGGGGCTCAGCAGCGGTCGCAGGTTCGCGAAGCCACGGGCCACGCCCACGGCCTGTCGGGCCACCCGCCGGGGACCACGCACTGCCGACAGCACGGTGCGCACCGCCTCGTAGGGACTCGCGGCGCGCAGCGCCAGCGAATGGGCCACCAGCTCGGCCGGGTTGGGCTCGGGCTCGGCCTTCCATCCATCGGGGGCCGTGGGAGTCGGCTCGCGGTCGGTGCTGAGGATCACGCTGAGCAGGTCGGTGGCGGAGACGCCGTCGACCATGCAGTGATGCGACTTGGAGATCAGCGCCCAGCGTCCGTCGTCGAGCCCTTCGGCCACCCACAGCTCCCACAACGGCTTGTTGCGATCGAGCTGCTGTGACATCACCCGGCCGACCAGGTTGCGCAGCTCCTGGTCGCCTCCGGGCGCCGGTAGCGCGGTGCGCCGGACGTGGTAGTCGAGGTTGAAGTGGGGGTCGTCGACCCAGGCCGGACGCCCCAGCGCCAGCGGCACGAAGCGGACCTTCTGGCGATAGCGGGGTACCAGCGGTAGCCGCGCCGCGATCGCGGCCTTGACCTCGCCGGGACCCGGCGCGGGACCCTCGAAGATCCCGACCGAGCCGATGTGCATATGGGTCACCCCGTCCTCGACGTGCAAGAAGGACGCATCGAGCGGGCTCATGGTCTGCACTGTGAAACCTCCCCTGCTAGAGCTGCAGCGATTTGACCTGGAGGAACTCCTCGAGCCCGAAGTGTCCGAGCTCGCGGCCGTGACCGGACTGCTTGTAGCCGCCGAACGGCGCGAGTGGGTTGAAGGCGCCGCCGTTGATCTCCACCTGCCCGGTGCGAATCCGGCGGGCGACGCGCTTGGCGCGCTCCTCGTCGCCTGACCAGACCCCGCCGGCCAGACCGTAGACGCTGTCGTTGGCGATCCGCACCGCGTCGTCCTCGTCCTCGTAGGGCATGATCGCCAGCACCGGACCGAAGATCTCCTCCTGGGCGATGGTCATCTCCGGAGTGACCTCCGAGAACACCGTCGGCCTGACGAAGTACCCGCTGGGCAGATCCTCCGGCGCCTCGGCGCCGCCGGTCACGAGCTTGGCTCCCTCGGCGCTGCCCTTCTCGATGTATCCGCGCACCCGTTGGCGCTGGGTCTCGGAGACCAGCGGGCCGAGCGTGGTGCCCTTCACGAACGGGTCGCCGGGCTTGAAGTGCTCGGCCACGGCCGCGGCGATCTGCTCCGCCTCGGCCAGGCGCGCCCGCGGGACCAGCATGCGGGTCAGCGCGCTGCAGGTCTGGCCCGAGTTCAGAAAGCACTTCGATACCCCGTCGGTGATCGCGACCTGCAGGTCGGCGTCGTCGAGGATCACGTTGGGCGACTTACCTCCCAGCTCCAGCGCGACCCGCTTGACCGTCTCGGCCGCCGCCTCGCTGACCCGGCGCCCGGCGACGGTCGATCCCGTGAACGAGATCATGTCGATCCCGGGATGGGCCGACATCGCCTCTCCGACGACGGTCCCGAGCCCGCTGACCAGGTTGAACACCCCCGCCGGGAGCCCGAGCTCGGCGAGCACATCAGCGAGCACGAACGCGTTGAGGGGGGCGACCTCCGAGGGCTTGACGACGATCGTGCAGCCCGCCGCCAGCGCGGCCGCCACCTTGGCCGAGATCTGATGCAGCGGGTAGTTCCAGGGGGCGATCGCGCCGACCACGCCGACCGGCTCGCGCACGATCAGCGAGTTGCCGACCTCCTGCTCCCAGGCGATCTGCGCCATCACCTGCGGCATCGAGCCGAAGTCCATCGTCGGCAGTCCGGCCTGGATCATCCGGGACAGCTTGATCGGCATTCCGACCTCTTGGGCGATCAGCGTGGCGATCTCCTCACCGCGGGCGCCGAGCGCCTCGCTGATCCGCTGCATCCACTCCGAGCGCTCCGGCACGCTGGTCTGCGACCACGTCTCAAACGCGTCCCGAGCGGCGCGCACCGCGCGGTCGACGTCCTCCGGCGTGCCCTCGGGCACGCTGCCCATCACCTCTTCGGTGGTCGAGTTGAGCACTTCGAGCACGCCGGAGCCGCTGGACTGCACCCACTCCCCGCCGATGTAGATCTTGTCGCGGACCAGTTGCTGTTGCTCGGTGGTGCTCGCCATTCGCTTCCTCTGCTCGTGTTGGGTCAGTGTCTCGAGACTACGACGCCGCCGCCGCACCGGCGGGACTGCCGGCGGCCGCGGCGACGGCCTCGGCGTTGCGGTGCGCGAGGGCCATGATCGTGATCATCGGATTGGTACCCGACGCCGTGGGAAACGCGCTTGCGTCCCCCACCCACACCCCGCGAGTGTCGTGCAGCTCGCCCCACGGGCCGGCGACGCTCGAGCTCGGATCGACTCCCATGCGGCAGGTCCCCATCTGGTGCGCGGAGAACAGCTTCCATCCCCCGGCCCGGAGCGGGATCCGCTGCACCCGGGCGACGAACGCCTCGAGATCCTCCCCCCGGCGCCAGATCGGGCCACCGGCGGCGGCGGCGAGGATCTGCTCGGCCCCCGCCGCCTCGTGCAGCCGCGCCTGCGCGGCGATCCCCTCCAGCGCGTTGCGCACGTCAGCCTCGTCGGTGACCGAGTACCAGGGGACCGCCATCCCCGTCTCGTCGATCGTCACCCGGCCGTGGCCGCGATCGCGCAGCAGCGCGATCACCGAGCCCCCGTGCCGGTGGTTGGACATCAGCTCCTTGTGGGCGGCACCGGTCGTGTACGGCACCGCCGTGGCCCCCAGGGCCGTGGTGTACTGCGCGCCCTCGAGCAGGAACCCGTGGCCGTCGGCGATGTTCTCGAACTCGTGCACCAGGCCCGCGTGCGGAGCGCCCTTCCAGGCCTGCAGGTCGCCCTCGTAATAGCCGATCGTCGCGGTACAGGGATGCAGGCGCAGGTGCTCGCCCACCGCCGGGCCGCCGATGCCCGAGCGCAGCAGCAGCGCCGGGGACTCGAGCGCCCCGCACGCGACGACCACCTGCGGCGCCCGAACCGTGACCGCCGCGCCGCGGCCGGTCTGCGGATCTGACCAGGTCGCCCGGACGCCAGTGGCTCGGCCCCGCTCGGTCAGGATCCGCTCCGCCCAGCATCGCGTGACCACCACCGCCCGGTTGTCGTAGGCGTCGCGGAGGTAGGTCTTGGCCGTCGACTGCTTGGCACCGCTGCGGTCGCCGAACCCCATGTAGCCGGCCGTCTCGAACGAGTAGCGCTGCTCGTCGGTGTTGCGGTTGGCGAACTTGAACCGCCAGCCGAGCCGCTGGGCCCCGGCCTGCATCCGCTGCTGGGGCCCGTTGAGCTCCGAGCAGCGATCGTTGACCGAGAGCCGCTCGGACACCGAGTCGAGGTGGCGGTCGAACTCGCCGCCGGCGACCCCCTCAAGGCCGAACTCGCGCTCCCACTGCTCGCGCACCCAGGGCGTGGTCCGCAGCGCATTGGTCCAGTTCACCACCGTGCCGCCGCCAAGGCAGAAGCCGGCCTGCAGCGAGATGTTCAGGTCCGCGGTGGGGCTCGGGCCGCCACGCCAGTAGAGGTTCTGGTAGGCGGGAAGCTCGAGCTGGGTGAAGTCGGCGTCGTCGAAGTACCCGCCGGCTTCCAGCACCACCACCTTGAGGCCGCGCTGGGCCAGTTCCCCGGCCATGACCCCACCACCGGCGCCGGAGCCGACCACGCAGACGTCGGCATCCAGCGTCACGTCCCCGCCCGGGGAAAGGGGCTTGAGCGGGCGCTGCGCCGGCGTCGGCGCCGGCGCCGCGGACGGGCCGGGATAGCCGAAGGTTTGCCAGTTGGGGTTCTGGCCGCGCTCATCCGGCAGCCCGTAGTAGAGAAACAGCGTCAGGTTGATAAGTGCTCCGAGCCCCGCCGCCGCCTCGGGACCCATGAGGGTCACGTTGCGCATGATCTGCTCGCGTGAGCGCAGCGACGATCGCGTAAATCCCTGGTCGCCGAGCGCTTCGAGCAGCAGCACCAGGCCCGTCCGTTGATCCTCGGGCATGCCGGAGAGCATCAACTCGATCACCTGGGGCACGAAGACCTGGCTCGCCGTTCGGGCAAAGAAGCCGTCGGGGTCGGGCTCCTGGGCCACCGACGGCACGACGGTGTCGCAGAAGCTGCTCAGGACCTCACGCTGGGCGTCACTGAGCTCGGTCATCTCGATTTACCCCTCACGCTCGATCCTCTCATCCGATGGTCCTGCCTCGGTGGCCCGGACGATAAACCTCCGGCGGCCTGGGTGACCGGGGGCCGCCGGGAGCGGTCAGTGGGCCGTCCGCGCAAAGAACTCCAGCAGCGCGGCGTGGGTCTGCCTGGGACGCTCGAGTTGAGGCACGTGCCCGCAATCGAGCTCCAGGTGCTCGGAGTCCGGCAGGGCTCGGCGGACGTGCGCTTGGAAGCCCATCGGCACCAGCGTGTCGCGCCGGCCCCACACGAACAGGCTGCTGGGCTCCAGTCCCGGCAGGCGCGTCCAGAGACCGTGCGGCCCGTGGGGCTCCTCGAGGTAGATGTTGCGCGCGGACGCATAGAACGCCGCCCGCCCCCGTGGGGTGAGGTAGGAGCGCAGGAACTCGTCGATCCCGGCGGCGGTCCACTCGTCCCCGGAGGCGGGAACCGCGCGGCGGACGATCGCCTCCACCACCGCCCGGGGAGCGGGCTGGATCAAGCCCAGCTGCGGAGCCACCAGCCGCAGCAGCGGCGCCCACGGCCGCTCGCGCAACCAGGCCAGCGACGGAGCCAGCAGGCCCAACCGTCCGACTCGATCCGGAGCGCGGAGCCCGACCTCGATCGCCACTCTCCCCCCCATGCTGTTGCCCACCAGGTGCGCCCGCTCGAGCTCCAGCGCGTCGAGCAGCGCCACGATCACCTTGGCGAAGTACTCCGGGTCATACCGCGCCCCGACCGGCTTGACCGAGTCGCCGAAACCGGGGAGGTCGACCGCGATCGCGCGATGCGCGCCGGCCAGGCCCGCCACAGTGGGCAGGAACGAGACCTTGGTCGCCCCCAGCCCGTGCAGCAGCAGCACCGGCTCACCGGCCCCGGCCTCGGTCATCGACAGCGGGCCCTGCGCTGTCTCGATGCACCGGAAGCGCAGGCGGCCCGGGCCCGGCGCGGCGGTGGCGGCGAGAAAGCCGACGCCCAGGTGCAGGTCATGGCGCACGCTCAGCCGCCCGGAGCGATACGCGCTCATACCCCCGCGCACATCCCGCGCGATCTCCGCCCAGGTGGCCGCGTCGGCCCGCAGCAGCGCGTCGGGCCGCTCCCCATCGGCGGCCACCAGCGTCGCCCCGCTGTCGTCCAATATCACGTCGACCGGTTCGGGACCGGCGCCCGCGAGGCGCACCCGGGCGCGGCGGCGGCCGAGCTCGAACACCGACGCGTCATAGCGCTCGGTCAGCTGCGCAAGCGGAGGCGGAGGTTTGGTCAGCATCGGCACAACCGGGTGATAGATAACCGCAGAATCAGCTTGGCACGCACTGTGACGCCTGGGGTGGGTGAGCCCACTGGCCCGCCACCAGCGTCGCGCGCGCCCGCAGATCGTCGTCCAGGACGGTCAGATCCGCGTCCATGCCGGGAGCGATCGCGCCCTTGCGGTGGTGCAGCCCCAGCAGCCTCGCCGGATTGGCCGAGGCCATCGTCACGGCCTCTGAGAGCTGCACTCCGAGGAACCGGACCGCATTGCGGACGGCGGCATCGATCGTCAGCGTGCTGCCCGCGATCGAGCCTCCCGTGCCGACGCTGGTCCGGCCGTTGCGGACACGCACCGCGGTGCGGCCGAGGCGATAGTCGCCGTCGGCCATCCCGGTGGCCGAGATGGCATCGGTCACCAGTCTGATTGCCGCCGTGCCCTTTGCCCGGTGGGCGAGCCGGATCGCCACCGGGCCGGCGTGGACACCGTCGCAGATCAGCTCGCAGCTGACGGCGGGAAGGTCGAGCACCGCTCCCAGCAACCCTGGGTTGCGATGATGAAACGGGGCCATCCCGTTGAACGTGTGGGTGGCTGCGCGCACACCGACCGACACGGCGGCCACGGTCTGCTCGTAGGTGGCTTCGCTGTGTCCCACCGACGCGACGATCCCGCTGGCCGTCAGCCGCTGCACGAGCTCCAGGGCCCCGCGCAGCTCGGGGGCGATCGTCATCATCGCAATCGCCCCGTCCGCCGCCGCGAGCAGCTCGGCGACGATCGCCGCGTCGGGAGCTATGAAGGTCTCGGGGTCCATCGCGCCGGGGCGCTGAGCGCTCAGGAACGGCCCTTCGAGGTGAACGCCCAGCAGCATCCGGCCCGCGGGGCCCTCGCGAGCCTGGGCGATCGCCGCCAGCGACGCCGCCAGCTCTCCCGGGGGGGCGGAGACGGTGGTGGCCAGCATCCCGGTGGCGCCGTGGCGGGCGTGAAAGGCCAGCGCGGCGGTGACCTCGTCCGGATCGGTGGTGTTGAACTGGGCGCCCCCGCCGCCGTGGACGTGCAGGTCGATCAGGCCGGGCACGATCCAGTCGTCCTCGAGGTCGATCACGTCCCCGCCGAGGTCGGTCGCCTCCCCCGGACCTGTGCGCGGCGCCACGCCGACGATCCGCCCAGCGTCGATCAGCACGTCGCCGGCGAGCACCTCGGCCCCCACCAGGATCCGCCGGCTACGCAGCCGCATCGCCGGCTCCTCGGGCCGCGAGCTCGGCCGGCCCCGGATCCACGTCTCCCCAGGCCAGCAGCTCCGCCTCCGTGATCCCCGCCTCGCGCCAGGCGAGGATCGCCGCACCGCGCCAGCCCGCGTCGGCCCCGAGGAGCGCGGGCAGCACCGGCGGCGGCGACGCGAGCTGCAGCCGAGCGCTGAGCTCCCGCTGCAGCGGGGCGAACAGCCGCTCTCCCCCCGCCGCCGCCATCCCGCCGCCGATCACCACCACCTCGGGGTCGAGCAGGGTCACATAGTTGGCGACTGCGATCGCCAGCGCCTCGATCGCCCGGCGCCAGATGCCGGCCGCCCGGGCGTCGCCCGCGTGCGCGCGGCGGGCCACCGCTTCGGCGTCGAGGCCCGGCTCGCCGGCGAGCGCGCCGTAGCGCGCCGCGACATGGTGCGCGGAGGCCAGAACCTCCAGGCAGCCGCGGTTGCCGCATCCGCACACCGGGCCGTCGGGCTCGACGGTTATGTGGCCGAGCTCGCCTCCGAGCCCGTGGGCCCCGGTGAACGGGCGTCCACCCAAGACCATCGCAGCCCCCACGCCGGTGCCGAGGGTGATCAGCAGGTAGTCGCTGCATCCGCGCGCGGCACCGAGCCGGCCCTCCGCCACCGCGGCGGCGCGGACGTCGTGACTCACCACCACGGCCGCATCCAGGCGCTCGGCGGCGAGTGCGCCGAGCGGGACGTCGCGCCACCCGAGATTGGTGGCGTGCCGTGCCGTCCCCGTGCGCTCCTCGACCAGACCGGGCACGGCGATCCCGACCGCGACGGGACTCACCGCCGCCGCCGCCAGCTCGGCGGCGAGCGAGAACAGCTCCTCCAGCACCGCCTCGGGGCCCGCCGCCACCGGGCTGGGACGTCGCGTGAGCGAGCGCCAACGGCCACGACGATCGACCACGGCGCCCTTGAGACTGGTGCCGCCGACGTCGATCGCCACGATGGACTCAGCCCGGGGGTTCATCCGCCTCCAGCACCGACGTGCGTCACGTCGAGGTCACCTTGGAGAGGCCGTCAGGGTGGTCGGGGTCTCGCCCGAGCGCCAGCGCGAGTGCCCGCGCCAGCTGCTGGCCGCGCACCACGGCGACCATCGCCGCCAGCGAATCCGGCGTCTGCGCCGGCAGCGGCAGCTCGGCGTCCTCGTCGGGCGACACGCTGAGCACGGCCACGCCTCGTCCCCGCAGCTCGGCGATCAGCGCCCGCACGTCCTCCTGCGCCGGCCCGGGAGCGTGGAGCGCGATCACCGGAAAATCGCCCGTGACCGCGGCGATCGGTCCGTGACGTAGATCGGCGGCCGAATAACCGGTGCTCAGCAGCGAGCAGGTCTCCTCGATCTTGAGCGCGGTCTCCAGCGCGGCGGCATAGACCAGCCCTCGCGCGACCACCACCAGCCGCGAGCTCGCCATCAGCGACTCGGCCGCCGGGACGGCAGGGCGGGAGTCCTCCAGCACCTGACCAACCCAGTCCGGCAGGCCGGCGAGCTGCTCCATCGAGAACGGCACCGGTCCGAGCTCGCGAGCGAGGATCGCGAACGCGGCCAGCTGCGAGAGCACGGTCTTGGTCGCCGGCACCGCCCGTTCCTCACCGGCGCCGAGCTCCAGCACCGCGTCGCCCTCCGCGGCCAGCTCGCTGCCGGCGTCGTTGGTGATCGCCAGGCCGCGGCCACCGGCCTCCCGCAGGCGCCGCAGCGTGGTGACGATCTCAGGCGTGTGGCCCGACTGACTGACCGCGATCACGAGCTGGCCGCTGTAGTCGACCTCCGCTTCGTAGAGCGTGTGCAGGCTCGGCGCCGCCAGGCTGACCGGCCGGCCGGTGGCGAGCTCCAGCAGATACCGGCCGTAGATCGCCGCGTGGTCCGAGGACCCCCGCGCGACGATGGTGACGCCGCCCAGCGGCTCCGGGGCGATTGCCCGGACCTGCGCCCCGATCTCCGGCGCCCGCGCAATCAGCTCGCGTAGCCGCGCCGGCTGCTCGGCCATCTCCCGCGCCATCTGCCCGCCGCTGGTCAAACCGGCTCACGCTCCTCGCGCCGCTGGCGATCAAGCGCCGCCAGGGTCTCCTCCTCCGGCGGCCACCGGCCACCGTTCTCCCAGTAGATCCGAATCGCCTCCAACGGGCGTCCCTTGGTCTCGGGCGCCCATATGGCGATGAACACGAACGAGACCAGCGCCAGCCCCAGGAACAGGGCGAACGTACCCGTGCCCCCCATGTCCTTGAGGACCGTGAGGAAGAAGCGGGAGATCAGCAGGTTGGCGAGCAGATCGGCGGTCAGCATCGCCGAGGCCCCCGAGGTCCGCAGCCGGGACGGAAAGCTCTCGGAGGCGTACACCCACACCATCGCGCCGAACCCGAAGTTGAAGCCGGCGGTGAAGAACAGGATCCCGACGAAGCCGAGCGCTGACTGCAGCCCGGTGAAGCTGGTGCCGGCGGCGTAGACCGCGACCATCACGGCGTTGGAGGCGATCATCACCCCAACGCCGATCAGCAGCGTGCGACGGCGTCCCAGGCGGTCCACCACCAGCACCGCGATGACCGTGGCCCCCACCGAGAACACCTCGATCAGCGCCTGGATCAGGAGCACGATGTTGCCCTTCCAGCCGATCGCGTGAAAGATGAAGGGGCTGTAGTAGGTGACCGCGTTGATGCCGGTGATCTGCACCAGGAAGCCCAGCACCAGCACGAACACCGTCGGTCGCACGTAGGGCAGGCGCAGCATCTCCAGCACCGATCCACCGCGCTCCGAACTCAGGTCGCCCTCGATCTCCCGCACGCTGCGCTGCGAATCCCCGCTCGGATCGATCCGATCCAGGGTCCGCAACGCGTCGTCGCGCCGGCCGCGCATCAGGTACCAGCGCGGGGTGTCGGGAAGCCGCACCAGCAGGATCAGCACGAGCGCGCTCGCGACCGCCGACAGCGCCAGCATGATTCGCCACGACCCGCTGCCCGCCAGTACGTAGTCGGCAAAGTAGGCGACCATGATCCCCACCACGGTCGCGACCTGGTAGCCGACGATCAGCCCGCCCCGGATCTTCACCGGCGCCGACTCGGCGATGAACACCGGCGCCGCCACGGTCGAGATGCCGATGCTGACCCCGAGCAGGACGCGGGTGACATCGAGCCACACGATGCCCGTCGCCACGCCCTGTAGGACCGCGAACACGGTGAAGCCGACGGCGACGATGATCATCGCGGCCTTGCGTCCCAGCCGATCGGCGATGCGGTTGGCCGCCAGCGCTCCCACGATCAGGCCGATCCCCGTGAACGTGGCGATCCACTCCGTGGCGTTGGTCGAGAGCTTGAACTGTGCCGGGATGAACAGCAGCGCTCCGGCGATGCTGCCCGTGTCGTATCCGTACACCACGCCCACCGTGGCGGCCGCCAGCGCCACCGTCAGCCCAAGGCCTCGATCATTCCGAATCTCGCTCACCGTCATGACGCCTCCTCCGCGCAGCGGTCCCTGGCGGGAAGCTTTCCGGGCGGCCCGGGCGCGAAACCCCGAGCAATCTCGGCGGCCGACCTATGATGGTGTGACATGTCCTCTTCCTCTTCATCGCGCAGCGTCAAGATCGGCGCCGACGAGCGCACCGGCTGGTCGTCGGAGCGCCCCCGGCGCGAAGGTGCTCCGCCGCGGCCGATCGACGTGTCGGTTCGCTCCCGCGTTCTGAGGCCGTCCGACCGCATGCGCTACTCGCCCGGCAGCCTGCTGCTGGTCGTGGGCGCCAAGGCTTCCGCCCCCGATGCTTTTCTGGAGCGCACCCTGGAGGAGCGGGGAGTGGCGTTCTCGCTGGCCAAGGTGCGCACTCTGCTGGCCGGCCGCGTGCCCGACGGTGAGATCGACGCCCGCGCCCAGGAGCTGCTCGACGCCGCGGTGTCCAAGCGGATGCAGTCGAGCCAGTCGGTCGCGCTGGCGCTGGAGGGTCTCGACCCCGAGCGGCGGCGCCACTACGTGCAGCTCGCTCACGCCCACCGGCGCCCGCGGCATCTGCTGCTGATCGAGACGGCGCGCGACCAGGTGCTCGACGAAGAGCGACCCGGTCTGGACGAGCTCCGCCGTTCGCTTGACGCCGGTGAGCTCGGCGCGGAGGGCTTTCACACCGCTCTGCGTCTGGCCGGCGGCGCGCTCACCGAGCTCAAGCGGATCGTGTTCCGCCCGGCTCCGCAGGCCGACTGAGCGAACGCTCGGGATCCGGTGGCGGGTCCGGTGGGGCGGGCGGTTCGGACTCCACGGCGGCGGCAACCCGCAGGCCGATGATCGGGAACACCAGCGTCGATAGGGCGGCAGCGCCGACCAGCGCCGCCGCCGTGGAGGTCCGCATATGGCCGTCGCTGGTCGCCAGTCCGGTGATCGCGACGACCAGGGGTAGCTGTGTGGAGCTGAGCAGCGCCAGCGCGACTCGCTCGCGTCGGCTCAGCCGGCGCCGGTAGAGCACCAGGGCCGGAATCCCGCGCACGATCAAGAACAGCGCCAGGAACAGGAACATCTTGGCCAGACCGCCGGCGCTGGCGAACAGGGTGGCCACGTCCAGCTTCATCCCGCTGACGATGAAGAAGAACGGCACGAACACCCCGAAGCCGACCGCGCTGAGCTTGGACTCGAACACCGGCAGCTCGCGCTCCTTGAGCAGCTGGCGCGTGATCATGCCCGCGGCAAAGCCGCCCAGGAGCAGGTCGAGTCCAAGCTGGAAGGCCAGCAGGGCGAGCGCGAACACGAGCACCACGATCCACCGCACCGCGAGCTGGGAGCTGCTCTCCAGGGTCCGCTCCAGCAGCGGAATCGTCGCACCCGAGGAACGCTGGGCCGCCACGCCCACCGCGACCACCACGGCCACGAAGGCGACCAGGATCAATGCGTTGTGTGCCGTGCTGTCGGCCGACAGGAGCAGCGTGAGCAACAGGATCGGGCCGAACTCGCCGACGGCTCCGGCCGCCAGCAGATACGTGCCCAGCCTCGTTCGCATCTGCCCCGCGTCGCCCAGGATCGGGATCAGCGTGCCGATCGCCGTGGTCCCCAGGGCTGACCCGGTGTACAACAGCGACAGCACCACGCCGGCGGCCGCCAGCGCCCCGCCGAGGACGTAGGCGATCACCAACGACAGCGCCCAGCCGGCGAGCGCCAGGCGCAGCGGCTCTCCCCGGATCCGCTGCAGGTCGATCTCGTACCCGGCGGAGTAGAACAGCATGCCGAGCCCGAGGTCGGAGAAGAACGCGATGAACTGACTGACGTGCAGGCCCAGCAGATGCGGCCCGAGCACCACGCCCAGCAGCAGCTCGATCACCACCGACGGAGCACCCAGGCCCCTCACCCTGATCGTCGCGGCCACCGTTCCGGCCAGGGCGGAGGCGGCCACGATCGCCAGGAACGTCCCGGGCGTGAGGGTTATCGCGGCGCAGACGCTCAAGCCGGCCGGCCGGGTCCGTGGGTCCGCCGCGGCGGCATCGACGCGATCCGCTTCTAGCCCCGGCCGCCGAGCCGCACGATCGACGGCGGGCGCCAGGTCCGATCCAGGGCTGCTCGCTTGGGCTCGTAGAGGCGCAGATACAACGAGAACGGTCCGGCCGGGGCCGGCAGCCAGTTGGAGCGCCGCGAGGCGGCCGGCGCTCGGTGGGAGACGGTGATCGTCAGGGTGCCGTGGGGGCCGTGCCTCAGGCCGGAGGTGCGGTCGCCGATCGCGTAGCGCTGCAGGGAGTTGGGGTGCAACAGGGTGCGCCGGTCATAGAGCGTCAGCGACCAGAAGGCCGATGCGGGCGGCAGGCGACCGGGTCCGAAGCGCAGGCGGTAGGCGTGTCCACCGGTCAGCCGGCGCCCGGCGGAGTCACGGTCATCGCGCAGATACAGCGCCTTGGCGTTGGTATTGGCGCCCAGCCCGATCGCGGCGACCGCCGCGCGCCCCAGGTAGTCCCGGCCGAAGCGCGCGGTGTCGGCCGGCGTGGTCGCCCACCCGTTGCTCACCCGCGACGGCTCGAGGTCGACCCGCGCGACGATCGCCGCGAGCACGCCCTTTCCGGCGCGCGCGGCCGCCGCCAGGGCCTTGCCCCTCGCGCCTGTGAGCTGCGTCGAGGGGGTCCGCCCCGGCCCGATCCCGGCCCGCGTGAACGCCCGCAGCGCGCACCTGTCGCGGGCGGGGGGAGGATCCGCGGCGAGGTCGCTCCCCAGCTCGTCGAAGAACGCCGAACCGGCCGGCACGGTGACCGGCGGGCGGTGGGGGAAGCTTGCGAGCACCACCGGTGGCGTGCGGCTGCCGGCGAGATAGGCCGCCAGGGGGGTGACCGAGTACCGGGCCAGCAACCGGGTCGCCGCCGCGGTGTCGGCGGCGCTGGTGGCCAGGGTGCGACCGAGCAGCCACACGAGCTTCGTCGCGGGACGCACCACCCGCAGGCCGGCGGGCAACGGGCCGTGCCAGCCCGGCGGGACCACGGCCACCGACTCGCCGGTTCTGGCCGCGGCGCCGTCCCCCAGGTAGCCGGCCACGTTGGTGAATCCGTCGGTCAGCTGGATCACCGAGTAGCGGCCGCCGGTCGGCGGCGTCTGGATCACGATCGGCCCACCGGAGAGATCGATCTGGGCCACCGAGTACAGCGTGTCGTGGTTGGGGGCGACGATGCTCTGCGTGCTGGTGTCGGCGAGCCTCCCGATCGACACCATCGTGTTGCGGGGGAAGGTGAGGATGGTGCGGCGCACGATCACGATCGGAAAGCCGTACAGGTAGGCGGCCAGGTCGGTCTCAAAGCGCGCGCCGGCTGCCTGCCGGGCGCGGCGCGAGGCGCCTGACAGCGTGCGCTGGAAGCTGGCCCGCGCCTGTGCCAGCACCGCAGCCTCGACCCTCGCGTCGTAGGCGGAGAGCCGCCCCAACGCGCACGCCGACCCGGCCGGTGCGACCGAGCCCGGGACGGCCTGGGCGGACCCCACGGTCAGAGCGCCGGCGAGCGCGAGAACCACCAGCCAGCCAGTTCTGCGCATCTCATCCGCTCCAGTTTCGGGGACGCCACCGCCGCCTTGCCGCGGCAGCTTAGTCGCCGGGACGGCGCCCGGCCACCGCCCTAACCGACGATCGGCAGGCCGCGCTGGTTCGACAGGCGCGTCAGCGTCCGCTGCATCCGGCTGGTCACGAGCCGATAGCCCTTCTCGATGTCGCGCTCGGGACCGAGCTCGTGGCGCAGGTCGATCGGCGGCATCACCCGGATGGTGATCTTGGAGGGCAGCGGCAGGCGGCCGGGGAAGTCGAGCACGGTGAGCCCGAACGGCGGTCCGAGCACCGGTGGGATCACCTTCAGCCGCGCGAGCCGGTTCAGCCGCAGGGCCCGGGCCAGCCCCTTGCCGCGGCCCAGGAACAGCGCGGTCTCCTGCCCGCCGATCGCCACCACCGGGACCACCGGCACGTCGGCCTTCAGCGCCAGCTCCACGAAACCGGTGCGGTGGGCGAAGTTCACCTCGCTCGATTCCCAGGACGGACGGAAGCTCTCTTCATCGCCCCCGGGGTAGACGAGCAGGGCCGCGCGCTGGTCAAGGGCGCGACGCATGTTCTCCGGCGAGGCGGGCACGGTTCCATAGCGCTGCACCATCGCGCGCAGGCCGGGGATCTTGAACACGAGATCGTGGGCGAGCTGATGGAAGGCCCGCTCCGGGCCGAACCGGTCATAGAACGCCTGGCCGAACACGAACGTGTCGGCGATCATCGTGCCCCCGGAGTGGTTGCCGACCAGCAGCACCGGCCCCTGCTCGGGAATCCGCTCCAGGCCCGACACATCGGCACGGAAGTAGTGCTCAGACATGGCTCGCAGCGCGGGCAGCGTACGGCGGATGTACTCCTCGTCGCGAGCGGCGAACGGATCGCTCGGCGCCGCGGCGGCACCGGTCAGGTGCAGCCGGTCAACCGCCGCGAGCGCATCCTCGGCGACCGCCGCCCCCATCCGCAGCGACGCGCAGGCGGCGGACCCGGTCAGATCCGGTCGCGATTTCCGTAAATCCGGCACGACAGAGAGCTACCCCCAAACGCCCGTTGCCGAAAAGTTCACTTGACAGCGAAATATTCGGCAGCTAACCTTTAGTCATCAAATGAGTTCACCGACTGCTGACACCTCCCCCATTTCCGGCCGGCCGACGGGGATCGAGCCGCACGTGATGCGGATCGCGGTCGTGGTGATCATGGGCGCGATCATGTCCGTGCTCGACACGACGATCGTCAACGTCGCGCTGCACGACCTCACTCGCGATCTTCACGCTCCGCTGGCCAGCATCCAGTGGGTCATCACCGGCTATCTGCTGTCGCTCGCCGCGGTGATCCCGGTGACCGGCTGGGCGGTCCGCCGTTACAGCGCCCGTCGCCTGTACCTGATCGCCCTGGTCGTGTTCACAGCCGGCTCCGCGCTCTGCGCGCTGGCCACCAACAGCACCGAGTTGATCGCGTTCCGCGTTCTCCAGGGCATCGGCGGCGGCATGATCACCCCGATCGGCCAGATGATCCTGGTCAAGGCCGCGGGCCCGCGCAACCTCCCCAAGGTGATGAGCTTCATCGGCGTGCCGATCGTGCTCGCCCCGGTATTCGGGCCCACCCTCGGTGGGCTGCTGCTGCAGACCGCGGGCTGGCAGTGGATCTTCCTCATCAACGCGCCCGTCGGTGCCATCGCCCTCGTGCTGGCGCTGCGCCTGCTCCCCCATGACGAGGCCGGAACCGCCCAGGCCGGACGTCTTGATGTCGCCGGCCTGGTGCTTGCCGCCGCCGGCGTGGTCGGCATCACCCTCGGCCTGTCCGAGAGCGAGTCCGCCGGCAGCCTGGTGGCTTCGTCGGTGCTGATTCCGGTGCTCGCCGGGCTGGTCCTGCTGGCCCTGTTCGTGTTGCGCTCTCGACGCACCAAGCACCCGTTGCTCGACCTCAAGCTGTTCGCCAACCCGGCCTTCCGGGCGGCGTCGATCGTCACCTTCTGCCTGGGCGCGGCCCTGTTCGGCGCGATGATCCTGATGCCGCTGTACTTCCAGACCGTGCGCGGCGAGGACGCATTGCACACCGGACTGCTGATGATCCCGCAGGGCATCGGCGGCGGGATCGGCATGTTCCTGTCCGGACGAGCCACCGAGCGTCTCGGTGCCGGTCGCACATCGTTGATCGGCGGCCTGATCCTCGCGGCGGCGACGATCCCGTTCGTGCTGGTCACCGCCACCACGCCGTTTGCGGCCATCGGAATCGCGATGCTGGTCCGCGGCATCGGCGTCGGCCTGGCCATCATGCCGGCGATGACGGCCGCGTTCTCGGTCCTGACCAAGGAGCAGGTCAACGACGCCAGCCCTCAGCTCACCGTGCTCCAGCGGGTCGGAGGTTCGTTGGGAACTGCGATCATCGCGGTGGTGCTGCAGGGTCACATCCAGAGCGCACACTCCCAGACCGCGATCGCCACCGGATTCGGACACACCTACTGGTGGGTGATGGCCGTGACGCTGGTGGGCCTGCTGCCAACGATGCTGCTGATGCGGATCGAGCGCCAAGCGCGTAAACAGACCAGCCCCGGCCGGATCGGCGCCGAGACACCGCTGCTCGAGGCGGCATGACCGAGCGCAGCGGGACCCAGGTGAAGTCACCCGGCCACCCTGGCCTCGAGCCCGACGCCCCTCACGAGCTACCGAAGACCGATCGGCGGCCGGCGATCGAGGAGCTCCGCCTGTCCCTGGCTCACATGTCGGGCGCCGAGCGAAGGCTGCGCGGTCGCGACCACAGCCGTCCCGGTGAGCTGACCCACGCCCAGATCCGCGCCCTCGCCGCGCTGGGGCGCGAGAAGGAGATGACCGCGGGCCAGCTGGCCCGCAGCGCGGACCTCAACCCCGCCAGCGTCACTGCCATGCTTGATCACCTCGAGGCCGCCGATGTCGTCCAGCGACACCGCAGCACCGAGGATCGGCGCGTCTGCAACGTCTCATTGACCGAGCGCGGGTGGGAGCTGCTGGAGGCCAAGCTGGCCCGGTGGCACGCGGTCTGGGAGGACAAGCTGACCGATGTTCCCGACGCGGACCTCGAAGCCGCGGCGCGCGTGATCGGCCAGGTCACCGAGCTATACGACGCGCTCAGCGAGCGCCTCGGGGGCGAGGACAGCACCCCCAAGGCGTGACCCCGTGGGGGCAGCCTGCCGCGAGACAGGCCTGACGGGCAGACGGAGTCTGCCGCGTTTGCAAGACTGTGGCCCTTGATCGACGCGAACGAGACGCGGCCACTGATTGCGGTGTCCACATCTGAGGTCCGCGCGATCGAGGCCATCACGCTGACGCCGCAGGGCGAGCCGCCGCAGCACGAGATGGCCCTGGGGCTCAGGTACCTGCAGGCGCTGGAAGCCGCCGGGGCCCTACCGGTGGTGGTCCCGCCCCTGCACACCGACCGCGTCGAGGAGCTGCTTGACCGCGTCGACGGCGTCTGCCTGTCCGGCGGCCCGGACCTGGACCCCGTGACCTATGGCGAGCGCCGCCACGAGCACACGGGGCCGACCGAGCTGCGCCTGGACGCCTTCGAGCTGGCGCTGGCCAAGGCGGCCGACGCCCGCGGGCTGCCGATTCTCGCCGTGTGCAGAGGACTGCAGGTGCTCAACGTGGCGCGGGGCGGGACCCTCTATCAGCACCTGCCCGAGCACGTCGGCAAGCGCGTCAACCACCGTCAGAGCCAGGCCGGCACGCTACCGACGCACTGGGTCACCCTCGCGCCCTCGAGTAAGCTGGAGGCGATTCTGGGCCGGCAGCGCACCAAGGTCAACTCCTTCCACCATCAGGCGGTGGCGACCCTCGGCGACGGACTGATCGTCACCGGACGCGCCAGTGACGGAACGGTGGAGAGCATCGAGGCGGTGGACCGCGGCTTCGTGGTCGGCGTGCAGTGGCACGCCGAGACGCTGGTCGGGCGCCCCGGACAGGCCGCCCTGTTCAAGGCGTTCGTCGACGCGGCCCGGCCCCTGGATGCGACCGCACGCCTCACGCGCGTGGCCTGAGCGGGAGGACCCCGGCTGATGTGCGGTTTCGCCGGAGAGGCGGCGCTCAACCGACCGGCCGATCGGGAGGCGGTGGAGCGGATGGCCGCGACGATGAGCGCTCGCGGTCCCGATGGCTCGGGCTCATGGGCGCAGGGCCGCGTGGCGCTGGGACACCGGCGGCTGAAGATCATCGACCTCTCGAGCACCGGCGATCAGCCGATGACCGACTCCGATCGGGGGCTGACGATCGTCTTCAACGGCTGCATCTATAACCACCACGAGTTGCGCCGCGAGCTGGAGCGAGGCGGAGATGGCTTCTTCTCCACCAGCGACACCGAGGTGATCCTCAAGGCCTACGCCCGCTGGGGGCGTGACTGCGTCAAGCGCTTCGCCGGCATGTTCGCGTTCGCGATCTGCGAGCACGACAGCGGGCGGGTGCTGCTGGCGCGTGACCGGCTCGGGATCAAACCGCTCTACCTGGCCCGTCGCGACGATGGCCTGCGCTTCGCCTCCACCCTCCCCGCGCTCCTGGCCGGCGGCGGTATCGACACCGAGCTCGATCCGGTCGCCCTGCATCATTACCTGAGCTGGCATGCCGTCGTGCCGGCGCCGCGCACGATCCTCCAGGGGGTGCGCAAGTTGGCACCCGCCACGACGATGCTGATCGAGCCCGACGGCAGCGAGAGCACCGAGACCTACTGGCGGGCGGACTTCTCTCGCCGGCAGCCGCCGGGCGCCTGGGACGCCGCGACCTGGGCCGAGGCGATCCTGGAGGCGTTGCGGACCGCGGTCGAGCGCCGCATGGTCGCCGACGTTCCGGTCGGCGTGCTGCTCTCAGGCGGCATCGACTCGAGCCTGATCGTCGCGCTGTTGGCCGGCTCGGGCCAGCACAAGCTGGCGACCTTCAGCATCGGCTTCGACGACGTCGGCAAGCGCGAGGGCAACGAGTTTCGCTACTCCGACCTGATCGCCGACGAGTTCGACACCGATCATCACAAGATCCACGTTCCCACCGAGCGCATGCTGCCGGCGCTGGACGGCGCGATTGGTGCGATGAGCGAGCCGATGGTCTCCCACGACGCTGTGGCCTTCTACCTGCTCTCCCAGGAGGTGGCCAAGTCCTACAAGGTGGTCCAGTCCGGCCAGGGCGCCGACGAGGTGTTCGCCGGCTACTCCTGGTACCCGCCGCTGCGTGACGCTGCCGGCAGCGGCGCCGACGAGTACCAGGCGGCGTTCTTCGATCGCGCTGACGAGGAGATGTCCGCGACGCTCCAGGCGCGCTATCGGCTCGATTGGGACCCCAGCCGCCAGTTCCTGGAGCGCCACTTCGCCGCCGCCGGCGCACAGGAGCCCGTCGACCGCGCCCTGCGGCTCGACACCGAGATCATGCTCGTCGACGATCCGGTCAAGCGCGTGGACAACATGACCATGGCCTGGGGTCTGGAGGCGCGGACCCCCTTCCTGGATCACGAGCTGGTCGAGCTCGCCGCCGCCTGCCCGCCGGAGCTGAAGCTGGCCTCCGGCGGCAAGGGTGTGCTGAAGGACGCCGCGCGCGCGGTCCTGCCCGACGCGGTGATCGATCGCCCGAAGGGGTACTTCCCGGTTCCGGCCCTGTCGACGATCGAGGGCGCCACGCTGGAGCTGATCCGCGAGACGATGCAAGGTGAGCGGGCCCGCGCCCGCGGGATCTTCCGCGAGGATCACGTGCAGCGACTGCTGGCTGCGCCGGCTGATCACCTGACCCGGCTGGAGGGGTCAAAGCTCTGGCAGGTGGCGCTGCTGGAGCTGTGGCTGGAGCGCCATGGAATCTGATCGGCGCGCTGTCGCGGACCGGGCCTGTGACGAGGACCGTGACGCCGAGGGCGCCTACCGGCCCGGCTACGCCGCGGCATCAGCCGCGCTGGCGCGCGTGGACCTACGTGAGCTGGGCCGCTCGGTGACCGAGCACCTGCGCCGCAACGGTGTGGGCTTCGGATCCGATCCCTTCGTCGTGGACCCCATGCCGCGGCTGATCTCGGGGTCGGCGTGGGATCGGCTCGCGGCGGGCCTGGCCCAGCGGGCACGGGCGCTGAACCACTTCCTGCGCGACGCCTACGCTGAACGCAGGATCGTCACCGAGGGCGTGATCCCGGCCGACGTGATCGACGAGGCCGAGGGCTTTGAGCCCGACCTGGTGGGCCGCCTGCCAGATTCCGGCGCCGCGCCGGCGTCGGTGATCGGCTTTGACCTGGTCCGCGACCCGGAGGGCGAGTTCATGGTGCTCGAGGACAACCTCCGCACGCCGTCGGGCTACTCCTACGCGGTGGCGGCGCGGCGCGCCCTGCTCGAGGTCCTCCCGGCCGGGCTGCCCACCCCGCGGCCGATCGAGCCGGCGCTGTGGAAGCTGCTCGGAGGCGTGCTCCGGGCCGCCGCGCACCCCGAGCGCCGTGACGACCCGGAGCTGATGATCGTCGTGCTCACCGACGGCCCCGGCAACGTCGCCTATTACGAGCACGCCCTGGCCGCCCGCCAGCTCGGCGTGGCGCTGCTCACCCCGGCCGACCTCGCACGCGATCGCACCGGGGTCAACGCCCGGCTGCCCGACGGAACGCGGCGTCACGTCGACGTGATCTACCGGCGCACCGACGAGGACCGGGTCCGCGACCAGCACGGCCGGCGGACCGCCGTCGCCGCGCTGATCGTGCCGGCCTGGCTGGACGGCCGGGTTGGGCTGGTCAACGCGTTCGGCAACGGCCTCGCCGACGACAAGTGCGCGCACGGCTACGTCGAGGACTTCATCCGCTTCTACCTCGGCGAGGAACCGCTGGTGCGTTCGGTCCCCACCCGCACCCTGCGCAGCCCGGCCGAGGTTCGCGCCGCGATCGGGCAGCTCAAGGACCTGGTCGTCAAGCCCCGTCACGGTCACGGCGGCAAGGGGGTGGTGATCGGGGCCGAGGCCGAGCCGGCCGAGCTCAAGCGAGTCGCCGCCGACCTGGAGCGCAGTCCCGAGCGTTTCATCGTCCAGCCCGTGGTGCCGATCTCCCGCCACCCCACCCTGATCGATGGTCACTTCGAGCCGCGACACGTCGATCTACGCCCGTTCGCCTTCTGCGCGCAGGACGCCGAGCTGCTCCCGGGCGGTCTCACCCGGGTCGCCTTCGCAGCGGGCGCGCTGGTCGTCAACTCCTCCCAGAACGGGGGCGGCAAGGACACCTGGGTGTTCGACTAGCGGTCGACCCGAGCTGGGCGTGGTGAGTCTGAGTAACGCCTCGCCACCCCGCGCCTGCAACGACCGGCCCGTTCCCGTCAGCTACAGGAACCGGTGACACGCTTGCAGAACTAGTCTTTCGTGCTGATTGGTGTGGATCTCTTGAGCATGCGAGCAGTCGGGAGTCGCGTTGCCTGAGCCACTTCGACCCGGACAGCGGTACATCCCGGGTTTGGACGGCCTCCGGGCGCTGGCGGTCGCCGCCGTGATCGCCTATCACCTGGGGTTCGGATGGGCGTCGGGCGGCCTGCTCGGCGTGGGCGTCTTCTTCACGCTGAGCGGCTACCTGATCACCGATCTGCTGCTGGGCCAGCTGGCCGACCACCGGCTGGCGCTGACCGAATTCTGGCTGCGCCGCGCCCGCCGCCTGCTACCGGGCCTGTTCGTGATGCTGGTCGTGGTGACCGTCTGGGTGTGGATCGCCGACCGCTCCCAGATGCACGCGCTGCGCGGACAGTTCGCGTCCGCGGTGCTGTACGTCAACAACTGGTGGCAGATCTCCCAGCACGTGTCGTACTTCGCGCGCTTCGGCCCACCGTCCCCCCTCAACCATCTCTGGTCGTTGTCGGTCGAAGAGCAGTTCTACATCCTCTGGCCCTGGCTGCTGCTGCTCGGCGTGCATTTCGTCAAGGAGCGCAAACGGCGGTTCCGTCTCCGGCCCCGGCTCGCCGTCGTGACCCTGATCGTGTCGGTCGCCTCCGCGATCGAGATGGCGGTGATGTTTCACCCCAGCTTCGATCCGTCACGCCTGTACGACGGAACCGATACGCGCGCCTTCGGGCTGCTGGTCGGCGCCGCGCTGGCGATGGTGTGGCCCAGTCGGGAGCTGACGCCACGGGTGACGGCCGGGGCACGCAACGTCCTCGACGTGATCGGGACCTTCGGCCTGCTGGCGATCGCCGTCCTGGTCTGGAAGACCAACCAGTACTCGCCGTTTCTGTACCACGGCGGGCTGGTGGCGCTCTCGCTGGCCACCGTCCTGGTGGTGGCCGTGCTGGTGCATCCGGCCTCCCGCCTGGGTCATCTGCTCGGGTGGCGCCCATTGCGCTGGCTCGGCGTGCGTTCCTACGGCATCTACCTCTGGCACGCGCCGATCATCGTGCTGACCACGCCGAACTTCAACCAGGGGGTCAACCCCATCCGGGCCGTGCTGCAGGTGGGGGCCAGC
Organism: uncultured Solirubrobacterales bacterium; assembly: GCA_963792735.1. Lineage (GTDB taxonomy): Bacteria > Actinomycetota > Thermoleophilia > Solirubrobacterales > Solirubrobacteraceae > Palsa-465. Next base: position 673,131 of record CAWBXK010000006.1, read on the forward strand.
GTTGGCCTGGCCGCCCTGTCCTGGCGCTTGGTCGAGGAGCCGGTGCGTCACGGTGCCCTCGGCCGCCTACGAGCGCAGGCCCGGGCGGTTGCCTGGCGCCCCCGGCGGCTGCCCGCCGGCACCCGCGCGGGCCTGGCCGCCGCGGCGGTGGGGGTCCTGCTGGCGGGAACCGCGCTGGCCGGCATCGGTCCGCCGGCTCCGATCACGTCGGCCATGGCGACCATCAACCCTCAACCCCACACGCTGGCGACCAGCGGGACGAGCCTGCCGCCGGCGCCCGTGAGCCACCGAAAGTCCCGGCGCGAGCGCAGCGCCCACCGCGCCTTGCCGCCGGCCGGCCGCGGCCGCACCCACGCGGCATCGCGATCGGTCCGCGCCGGCGCGGGTGCGACTGGCCCCCCGCAATCCGCCCACACCTCCTGTCGTTCGGTGGTGCATGTCGGCGACTCCACCTCGGAGGGGCTGATCTCCAGCGACTACCTGCCCGCCCGCTCGCAGCGACTGGTGGCGCAGTACGCGCGCGTCGGCGTCAAGCATGTGCAGCTCGAGATCACCGGCGCGACCTCGATCGTGGAAACGCTTCCGGGCGGCATCAACGCCTACAAGGTCGCCCGCGACCTGCGCAACGCGGGCTACCGGGGGTGCTGGGTCATCGCCCTCGGTACCAACGACACCGCCGACATCTATGTCGGCTCCTCGATCCCGCTGAGTCAGCGGATCAAGCGGATGATGTCGGTGATCGGCAGCCAGCCCGTCATGTGGGTCAACGCCAAGACGCTGGTCTCGAGCGGCCCGTACGCGGAGTCGAACATGCAACTGTGGAACCAGGCACTGGTGGATGCCTGCTCTGGCTATCCGAATCTGCGCGTCTACGACTGGGCCGCCGTGGTCAAGGACAAGTGGTTCATCCCCGACGGCATCCACTACTACTCGCCCGGCTACGCGGCGCGCGCGCATTTGATCGCCGATGCGCTGGCCAACGCCTTTCCGGCTCATAAGAGCTCGGCCGGCCGCGGGTGCGTGGTCCAGACGGGGTCCATCTCGCTGCCCGTGCTAGGGGTGCATCACTGATCTGACCCCGCCCGGGCCGGCGGCCGACGGATATCGTTGCCCGCCGTGAGCGCCCGCCGTGAGCACCATCTGGCCCGTCTCGCCGAGCTGGCCTTTGAGCACAAGGGCGACTACCCGTCGCTGTTGTTCGAGGACCGCTGGCACAGCTCCGCGGAGTTGTTTCAGCGCGCTCGCTCGGTCGCGGGCGGACTGATCGAGCTGGGGGTCGCGCCGGGCGATCGCATCGTCGTGACGATGGCCAACTGTCCCGAGGTCGGGATCGTCTACAGCGCCCTGTGGCGCGCCGGCGCGGTGGTCACGCCGGCGACGTTCCTGCTGCCGCCTGAGCAACTGCGTCACGTGATCACCGACGCGCAGGCCTGCGGCGTCGTGACCACCCCCGAGTTCGTGGAGAAGGTCAGGGCGGCCGTGGCCGGGATCGACAGCGTGCGCTTCGTGATCTCGACCGAGGCCGACGACGACGCCGCGGTGCTTTCGCTCCGGTCACTGGAGTCCGCCCCGCCCACCTCGATCGTCGATCGCGGCGACGACGACCTGGCCGCGCTGCTCTACACCGGCGGGACGACCGGTCGCGCCAAGGGAGTGATGCTCTCGCACACGAACCTGCACTTCACCGGGGGTTGCGCTCACCGCGCCGCCCACGTGCCCGGGGTCAACCGAGCGCTGGTGACGCTGCCGCTGTCTCACTCCTACGGGATCCTGGTCACGATCGCCGGGATGCACAATCCCGAGCCGGGGATCGCGGTGCTGCTGCGCTGGTTCAGCGCCGAGGCGTGCCTGGCCATGATCGCCGAGCATCGGCTGCAGCTTGTCTCGATGGTGCCGTCGATGTTGCAGCTGCTGCTGGCGACGCCGCTCGAGGATCACGATCTCGCCTCGCTGCGGTCGATCACCTCCGGCGGGGCGCCGCTGGCGCCCGAGATCGAGGCCGAGTTCTGCCGGCGCGTCCCGTCGGTGTCGATCCGCCAGGGCTACGGGCTGACCGAGACCGCCGCGCTGATCTCGACCAATCCGGTCGGGCGGGAGAAGCCGGGCTCGGTCGGCCTGCCGGTGCCGGGCTGCACCGTGCAGATCCTCGACGACGACGGACGCGAGCTCGGGGTGGGGGAGGTCGGAGAGATCTGTGCCAGCTCCCCGGGCGTGATGCGCGGCTACTGGCGCTCGCCCCAGGCCACCGCCGAGGCGGTGCGCGACGGCCGCATGCACACCGGAGACGTCGGCTATCTCGACCCGGAGGGCTACCTGTTCATCGTGGACCGCAAGAAGGATCTGATCATCCGCGGTGGCTTCAACGTGTATCCCCGTGACGTGGAGGACGCGCTGCTCCGACATCCCGCCGTGGCCCTGGCCGGGGTGGTCGGACGCCCGGACCCGGTCCACGGCGAGGAGGTGGTGGCGTTCGTCTCCCTGCACGCGGGGTGCACGCTCGAGCCCGAGGAGCTGATCGGCTGGGCGCGCCAGCACATCGGCGGCTACCGATACCCGCGCGAGGTCCGGATCGTCGACACGATCCCGCTCACCGCGGTGGGAAAGATCGACCGCAAGGCGCTGCGCACCCAGATCCCTTCCCGTTCGGTCTGACCACCGAGGCACGGGGACGGTGGGATATTTTGTGCGCCGTTCGGACACTTCATCCAACCCCAGTGGTAGCTAGCTTGGAGGTAGACCGTGGCTGACTCGTCTGCTGAGCCGTCCGCCGCTGCTGCGAGCACGACTCCTAAGCTGTTCGTCCGCCAGTCGTCGGGACTGGTGCGCAACGTCAGCGTCACCAACGCGCTGTTCTTCAACGTCGCGGCGTTCGTCGGCGTCGGTCTGACCCTGTACCCGATCTTCTACTCGCTGGCCGGGGTCGGCGTCTGGAGGTGGGGGCCGTTCTCGGAGTACGGCTGGGCCGCGATCATCGCCGGGCTGTTCTGCATCCTGCTGGCGCTGATCTTCGCCTCGCTGACATCGGTGATGCCGCGCTCGGGCGGCGATTACGTGTTCACCAGTCGCATCCTGCACCCGTTCCTGGGCTGGATGGAGTCCTGGACGTTGGTCATCGCCTCGGTGCTGATCATCGCCTTCGAGGTTCCGCTGGTCCTGCGCAACCTGCAGATCACGGCGCGGATCATCGGGATCGGCGCCGGCGGGAGCTTCTTCACCGGCGCCAACTCCTGGTTCACCGACGCCACCGGGACGATCACCGGCACGCCGGGCTTCATCGGGTCGATCGTCGTCCTGCTCGGGATCGCGGCCGTGGTGGTCCTCCCGACGCGCTCCTTTCATCGGGTGGTCACGGCGCTGGCCGCATTCGGCGTGGCCTGCTTTGCCGCGATGTTCATCTTCGGCCTGCTGGCCACCAGCCGGCACAGCTTCAACGCCAACCTGCCGCATTACACGCATGGTCTGACCGCGGCCAAGATCGCCGCGACCGGCAAGGCCGCGTTCCTCCCCGGCACCAGCCACAACTTCCTCTCCGACATCTTCTCGACGTCGGTTTTCCCGTTGATGCTCTCGGTGCTGTTATTTCAGTTCATCGGCTTTCAGTACTCCGCCTACATCGCCGGCGAGGTACGAGGCAACGTCCGGCGCGGCGTGCTGGTGGCGCTGCTCGGCGCGCTGCTGATCGGCGTGCTGGCCAACTCGGTCTACGTCGACGCGATCTCCAGCCATTTCGGGTTCGCCACCAACGTCAGCTGGGGCGCCAGCTACTGGGGCTTCAACCCCGCCTTGTCCGCGCTGCCGCTGGGGCAACCCAATGCGATGCCCCTCCTGGCCGCTGTGGCCAACCACGGCCTGTGGCCGCTGTGGGCCCTGATCAGCCTCGGCGGCGTCGTCTTCCCGTTCCTGCTCTGCCCCGTCTACATCAACTTCATCAGCCGCATGCAGCTCGCGTGGAGCCTCGACCGCCAGCTTCCGGCGTGGTTCGGCGAGGTCAACGTCCGTCTCCGCGCGCCGCTCAATGCGATCCTGGCCACGCTCGGGCTGACCGCGCTGTTCCTGTTCTTTCAGAGCTACAACGACCTGCCCACGGTGCTCGCGACCACCGGGCACAAGCTCAACCTCGCCGGGACCGCCTGGTTCTCGATCATGATGGCGTTTTTGACCTGGTCGCTGCCTGGAATCAACGCCCTGCTGGTGCGTGTGCGCCGACCCGACCTGGTGCGCAACGCGCCGTTTGGCAGGGCGCTGCCCTGGATCGGGCTGGTCTGGCTGCTGTTCCCGATCTGGATCTACATCTTCGCGGTCGTCAAGCCCATCGCCAACGCGCTGTCGGGCACCGGCACGCTCAAGTATCTGGAGACCAACGGGATCCTCGACGCCGCCCTGTTCTACCTGCTGGGGCTGGTGGTCTACTTCGTGATGCGGTGGCGCTCCCGCTCGGCCGGCGTGGACTCGAAGATGCTGTTCACGGAGCTGCCCCCGGACTGAACGGTGGCAACCCGGCTCTACATCGCGAGCGATCTGCACGCCGCCGAGAAGGCCTGGCGCAAGTTCGTCAACGCGATCTCGCTGAACGTCTACAAGGCCGAGGTTGCGCTGCTGGCCGGCGACCTGACGGGCAAGGCGATCGTGCCCATCGTCGGCCACGACGATCGCTACGAGACCCACCTGTTCGGCGTCCATCGGACCGCGCACGGAGACCAGGAGCTGGCCCAGCTCGAGCGGGACATCGCCGATGTCGGCTATTACTCGTTCGTGACCACGGCGCAGGAAGCCGAACGCCTGGCCGGCGCCGAGTCCGACCGGGACACGCTGCTGCACCGGTTGATGAACGAGCGCGTGGAGGCGTGGATGGCGCTCGCCACCGAACGGCTGTCCGACAGCCGGGTCCCGCTGTACCTGATCCCCGGCAACGACGACGACTTCGTCATCGACCCGATCCTCGAACGGCCTCAGTACGCCCCGGTCAACGCGGACGGCAAGGTGCTCGAGATCCCTGGCGGCCTGGAGCTGCTGGCCTGCGGGTGGTCCAACCACACGCCGTGGAAGACGCCGCGGGAGGAGTCCGAGGACGAGCTGTACGAGCGCCTTGACGCGCTCGCCCGCCAGATCCGCGACCCGCGGCGGGCGGTGTTCATGATCCACGTGCCGCCGCACGACTCGGGACTGGACACCGCGCCGCTGCTCGACGAGAACCTGCGCCCCACGGTCTCGGCCGGAGACGTCCTGCGCGGTCCGGTCGGCTCCACTGCCGTCCGCCGGATCATCGACGAATATCAGCCGCTGCTGGCCATCCATGGACACATCCACGAGTCCGGCGGCGAGCGCAAGATCGGTAAGACGCTGTGCATCAACCCCGGCAGCGAGGCCAACCACGGCATCCTGCGCGGCTATCTCATCGACGTCGGGCGCAAGGGAATCGACCTCGCCCAGCGCGTCGAGGGCTGAGCCGGTTTCAGGCCAGGCCGCAGTAGCGCATCGCCGCCACGGCGAGCCCCTGCGCGCAGCCGACCAGCCCGTCGACCGGGACGTACTCGTCGACCGTGTGCGCGACGCTCACCCCGTCGGGGTCAAACCCGGGCGGCCCGTAGCCGATTGAGGGGATGCCGCCCAGCTCGGTCAGGGTGGCGCCGTCATACCAGGAGTCCAGGCCGCCCAGGCCGCTGGGACGACCGACGTCGGCGGTGGCGGCGAGCAGGGTGTCGACGATCGGCTCGGACGCGGAGAGCTCGCACGGCATCACGGCGTTCGGCCACCACTCGATCACCGGCGGGTGGGCGGCCAGCCAGTCGTCGCGGGCGCTCTCCCGGGCGATCCACGCCTCCACCTCGCGGCGCACCGCGCTCCCCCAGCCGTGCGCGTCGGCCTGGGCGGGCAGGTACAGGACCGCGATCGTCAGAGCGCACTCGGCCGGGTAGGTGACGGGCCACTCGCCGCTGCGCGCCATCGTCGGGAGCAGCATCGGGCGCGACAGGAACGCGTGCGCGAGGCTGTCATCGGCCGCCCACTTGCGGCGCAGGGAGGCGATCGCCTCCAGCACCACGACGGCCTTCTCGATCGCGTTGACGGCGCCGCCGTCGCGCCAATCGGGCTGGCGCATCTCGGCGTGGCCGGGACGCCCGGGCACCCTGACCACTCCGTACTCCCCGCCGCGGCACGCCACCCACACCTTGAACGCCGTGGGCTCGGTGACGATGCCGGCGTCGGCGCGCAGGCCGCGCTCCAGCAGCGCAGTGGTTCCCGCTCCCGATGACTCCTCGTCGGTGTTGGTGGCGACCAGCAGATCGCCGCCGAGCTCCAGGCCGAGGGCCGCGAGCGCCTCCACCGCGAACACCATCGCCGCGATCCCACCCTTCATGTCGCACGACCCGCGTCCATAGAGCCGGCCGTCACGCACCTCGGGGACGAACGGATCGCTCGTCCAGGCGGCCCGTGGCTCGGCCGAGACGACATCGATGTGCCCGTTGAACACCAGCGACGGTCCATGCCCCCGCCCCGGTCGGGTGGCGATCAGCTGCGGGCGGCCGGCGAAATCCAGGCCCGGCGGTACCAGAGGCCGTCCTCGCATCGATTCGGCGTCGGGCTCCCACAGATCCGACTCGGCGCCGGCGCTGCGCAGGCGGCGCTCGAGATACTCCTGCAGCGGCGCCTCCTGTCGGGCGGGGTCACCGACTTCACGCGCGGTGGTGTCGAACGCGATCAGGTCGCCGGCCAGGGCCACCAGCTGGTCTGCACCCTGCTCGATCGCCTGGCACGCCCCGCGCTCGGCGTCGGTCAACGACATCCCGCGCACCCTAACACCGGGTCACGTCGCGGGTCAGGTCTGGCAGACCGGGCACCAGTAGGTGGTGCGCCCGCCGATCGTGGCCCGCTCCAGGGCGTGGCCGTCGCGGGGGCACGCCCCGTCGCGTCCGCGGATTCGGACGAACTTGCCGGTGTGGACGCCGCCCCGGCGGATGGCCGAGCGGACCGCGGAGCGCAGCTCCCGGCGCAGCCGGTCCAGGTCGGCCTCCGATAGCTCGGCGACCGAACGCGCCGGGGCGATCCGGGCCTGCCACAGCACCTGGTCGGCGAGCAGATTGCCGACACCGGAGATCGCTCCCTGATCGAGCAGCCGGGCCTTGACCGCGGTGTGCCCGGCCCCCACGCGGCGGCGAAACGCCTCGCGTCCCACGTCCGCGGCGTCGGGGCCGACGTGGCTGAAGTCGGGGTTCAGCACCGCCCGGCCGAGCCGGCGCTTGTCGCGCAGGGCAAAACGGGTGCCGTCGTCGAACTCGACGACGAAGCGGTCCCAGCGGGGCGTCTCGCTCGGCCCCTCGAGGACGATGTGGCCGGCCATGCCCAGGTGCAGCCCCAGCGCGGGGCCGTCGACGGTCTCCAGCCACAGGAACTTTCCCCGGCGGTGCGCGCTGGCCAGCTCGTGGCCGATCAGCGCCTGGGCGATCTCGCCCGGGGCGTGGGGGCGGCACACGTAGGAGTCGCGGTCGTCGACATCGGCGATCCGCCGGCCCAGGACGGATTCGAGCGTCTGGCGGGCTCGCTCCGCCTCAGGCAGTTCCGGCATCGGTCAGTCCAGCCTAGAACGCGCGCCGAGCTTTCCCCCGGCGCGGGCGGCGGCGTCGATCACCGCGCTCCGCGTCCCGGCCTCGGTCGCGCTGCTGTGGCGGCTGATCGGCGCGGCAACCCCGATCGACGCGAACGCGTGCCCGTCATCGCCGAGCACCGGCGCGGCCAGCGCCCACGCGCCGTCGTAGGTCTCCTCCCAGCTGAGCCCCCAGCCCTGGCGGGCGATCGTGGCGAGCTGGTCCCGGATCGCCTTGACGCCGGTGACCGTCCCGGCGGCCAGCCGCTCACGCGGTTTGGTGAGCACCGCGTCGATCTGCGCCGGGGGTTGAAACGCCAGCAGCATCTTGGCCGTCGCTCCCGCGGTCAGTGGCACTCCGGTGCCGACCTCGGCGGTGACCCGCAGTCGCTTGCGCGAGTCAACCGTGGCCACGTAGCGCGCCAGTCCGCTGGAGAACTCGGGCATCGCCAGGATCACCGTCTCCTCGGTGCTCGCCGCGAGCTGTCGCAGCTCTGTGTCGAGCACGGCGGGGAGGTTCAGCGAGGCGCTGGCGCGCAGGCCCAGCCTCACCGCCGCGATCCCCAGCCGGTAGCGGCCGTCCTCGTCTCGCAGCACGTACCCGGCGCTCTCCAGGCTGCGCAGCAGGCGGTTCAGGGTCGAGGAGGGCATCGCCAGGTGCGCCCGCAGCGCCGCCTCGGTCCACCCTGAGGACTCGCCACCGAAGGACTCCAGGATCGCGAGCGCCTTCGCGAGCACCTTGGGGCTATCCGGTTCGGTCTCAGTCCGCGGTCGCGCCATCGCTGCGGAACTGATAGCGTTGACATTTCTGGGAAATGGATCCCACAATATGGGAAACCGTACACGATGATCAGAACCGGCGACGAGTACCGAGACTCCATCCGCGACGGTCGCGACGTCTGGATCGACGGGGAACGGGTGCAGGACGTGCCGACGCATCCCGCCTTCCGGCCGATCGTCGACGCCCGGGCGCGGATCTACGATCTGGCCCACGAAAGCACCACCGCCGACGTCATGTCCTACCTGGATCCGGACACCGGAGCGCGGTGTGCCACCGGCGCCAAGCGGCCGCTGAGCAAAGACGACTGGCACGCCAAGCGAGCTGCCGTGGACTGCGTGCTTGACGAACTCGGCGGCATCGTCACCCGCGTCGGCGATGAGACCGTGGGCGAGATGTGGTCGCTCTACGACGGCCAGGACGTCCTGGACGAGATCGACCCGGCGTTCTCGGAGCACATCCGCCACCACGTGCACCACGCCGCGGTGGCCGATCCGTTTCACGTCTCGGCCAACACCGATCCCAAGGGCGACCGGTCCCGCAAGCCACAGGACCAGGACCCCGACGTGCTCCTGCACGTGGCCGGCCGGACCCGTGGCGGGATCATCGTCCGCGGGGCCAAGTTCGAGACGGCGGCGGCCTACGCCAACCAGGCGTTCGTCAAGCCGACGATCGGCGACTGGGGCGGCAGCGAGCTGTCGGACTACGCAGTCGGGTTCGTGGTCGACATGGGAGCGCCGGGGATCAAGCACATCTGCCGCTCCCCGTTCGCCGGCGGGCGGCCGGCCGCCGACTACCCGCTGTCCGGCCGCTTCGACGAGATCGACACGATGATCGTGTTCGACGACGTCGAGGTGCCGTGGGAGAACGTCCTCTTCTACCGCAGCACCCGCGCGGCGGCGTTCATCCGGGCCACGCTGCACCGCTACAGCATGTTCCCGTTCGTGCAGCGCCATCTGCGCTTCGCCGATCTGCTGCTCGGCGTCAGCTACCTCAACGCCGTCCAGACCGGGGTCAAGATGCATCAGGCGGTGCGAGAGAAGCTCGCCGAGCTGGCGTGCTACCGGGAGGGGATTCACGCCCACCTGACGGCGTCGATCGAGCTGGCGCAGGACAGCCCGGGGGGACTGAAGATGCCCAACCAGGCGCTGCTGTACTCCGGCCGGGTCCTGGCCTGCTCGCAGCTGCCGGCGATGATGCACCTGGCCCGGGACCTGTGCGGCGGCCAGCTCTGCGTCACCCCCAGCGCCGACACCTTCCAGGACCCCGAAGCGGGACCATGGCTGGCGAAGTACCTGGCCGTGGGCGACGTGTCAGCCGAGCAGCGCCGGCGGCTGTTCGCCTTCGCCCGAGACCTGCTCAACTCCGACTACGCCGGGCACCGCCTCACCTTCCAGCTCTTCGCCCAGTCCCCCGCCTTCGCCCACCTGCTGGCCGTGTACAACAACTACGACTTCGACGGGCCGGCCGATCTGGTCCGCCGCTACGCCGGCCTGGACGACGACGCGGTCGGCGAGGCGGCGGCGGCGTGAGCGATCTCAACCTGGTCCACGCCTCCCAGCTGGCCCGGGTCAGCGACCACGACGGGCCCCGGCGCGGTGAGCAGCAGGGCGAGCTCGACCTGGTGCCCGACGGCGCGGTGGCGATCCGCGACGGGGTGATCGTCGCGGTGGGACCGACCGACGAGCTGCTCGCGGAGTACTCCGACGAGGTTCCGACGCTCGATGTGTCGGGGCGGACGGTGCTGCCCGGGCTGATCGAGTGTCATTCGCACCCGCTGTTCGCCGGCAGCCGCCACGCCGAGTACGCCGAGCGCCTGGGCGGCGCGTCGCTGGCCGAGATCGCCGCCCGGGGCGGCGGCATCTGGGCCAGCGTGCTCGAGACCCGCGCTGCGCCGGACGCCGAGCTCCTGGAGCGCCTGGCCGCCGCCTACCATCGCGTCCTGGCCGGTGGGGCCACCACGCTCGAGGTCAAGTCGGGCTACGGCCTGACCGCCGAGCAGGAGCTGCGCGGGCTCAGCCTGCTCGATCAGAGCCGGACCATGACCCCGATGCAGCTGACGATCTCGTTCCTCGGCGCCCACGTGGTGCCCGCCGGGCTCGACGCAGAGTCCTACACCGCCGAGGTGCTGGAGATGCTGCCGCGGGTGATCGCCCAGGGCGTGGCCGACTTTCACGACATCACCTGCGAGCGGGGCCTGTTCACACCCGCGCAGGCGCTGGCCCTGTTCGCGCGCTCACGTGAGCTGGGGATCGCGACCCGAGCCCACGCGGACGCCTGGCAGACCTCCGAGGGCTGGCGCACCTCGGTGGCCGGCGGCGCCGTGTCCGCCGAACATCTCACCTACACCCCCGACGACGAGATCCGCGCGGTCGGCGAGACCGACACGGTGGCGGTGCTGCTGCCCCAGGCGGAGTTGATCTACATGACCGACCGTCGCGCCAACGCCCGCCTGTTCATCGAACAGGGAGTCCCGGTAGCGGTCGCCACCGACTACTGCTCCTCGATCCACGCCACCTCGATCGCCGCCACGATCGCGCTGGCCGCACCCTGGTTTCGCCTGACGCCGTCCGAGGCGGTCGTCGCCGGCACCCTGAACGCCGCCTACGCGCTGGGGCTGAGCCACGATCGGGGCTCGATCGATCCGGGCAAGCGCGGGGACCTGACGGTCCTCTCGGTCGATCACCCCGCTGAGCTGTGCCTGGCCGTCGGTCAGGACGTGATCTCGGAAGTGATCATCGCCGGCGAGGTCGTGCGCGGCGTCCCCGCCCTGTAACCGTGAGGAGGCTTGGATGACCCACACGCGGATCCGTCCGTTCAACACCAAGGACACCTATCCCGACCAGCGGCTCGACAACGACCTGGCCCAGGCGGTGGTGGCGGGCAACACGGTGTTCCTGCGCGGCCAGGTCGGGCAGGACCTCGACACCTCGGAGTCGGTCGGCATCGGCGATCCCGCCGCGCAGGCCGAGCAGGCCATGCGCAACATCGAAACGCTGCTCCGGGAGGCCGGCTCGCGCCTGGACGAGATCTGCAAGATCGTCGTCTACGTCACCGACATCCGCCACCGCGAGCCCGTCTATACGGTGATCGGTCGCTGGCTGCGCGGCGTGCACCCGTGCTCGACCGGGCTCGTGGTCAGCGCCCTGGCCCGGCCCGAGTGGGTGGTCGAGATCGACGCCACCGCGGTCATCGCCGACGAGCGCCTGGCGAGCGCCTGAGCGCTCGTGGCGCCTGAGCTCGATCTCGCCTCACTGGCGGAGTTCGCCGCCATCCCGGCGCCCACCGGCGCCGAGGAGGCGCGCCTGGGCTGGCTGCAGCGGCGCCTGGCGCAGCGGCCGGGCGAGCGCTACCGCGACGGCGCGGGCAACCTGATCTGGCGCGCGCCGGGATCCCAGGGGAATCCGGCGGTGCTGCTGATGGCGCACGTCGACACCGTGTTCGACGCCGACACCGCGCTGGTATTCCGGCGCGATGGCGACGAGCTGGTCGGCCCCGGGATCGGCGACAACGCGACCGCCGTGATGGCGCTGACGTGGACGTTGGAGCGCTTGCCGGCGCTCCCCCTGCAGATCGCGGTGGCGTTCACCGTCGGCGAGGAGGGGCTGGGCAACCTGCGCGGCGCGCGCCACGTCTGCGCGGAGCTGGCGCCAGAGCGCGCGATCGCCGTCGAGGGCCACGGGCTCGACGAGGTCATCACCGACCACGTCGGCAGCCTCCGCGCGCGGGTCACCGTGACCGGACCCGGCGGCCACTCGTGGTCGGACCGGGGCACCCCCAGCGCGATCCACGCGCTGGTGGCGATCGCCAACCGGCTGGCCGGCACCGGCGCCAACGTGGGAACGATCTCGGGCGGCCGGGCCGTCAACGCGATCGCCGCCCACGCCGAGCTGCTGGTCGAGCTGCGTTCGATGGAGCCGTCGGAGCTGGAGCGTTTCAGCCGGCGCCTCGGCGGGTTGCGCGTCGAGCCTCCGCTCGCGCTCGCCTGCGAGGTGGTGGGGGAGCGCCCGGCGGGGCGGATCGAGCCCGGCGATCCGCTGCTGGCGACCGTGCTCGGCGTGCGCCGTGACCTCGGCCTGGGCGAGCACTGCAGCGCCGGCTCCACCGACGCCAACGCCGCCGCCGCGCTGGGCATCCCCGCGGTGTCGATCGGGTGCGCCCGCGGGAGCGCCATGCACACCGTCAACGAGCGCATCGACGCGCGCTCGCTGGTGCTCGGCTGCCGCCAGCTCGAGGCGCTCATCCCCGCGCTGGCGGGCTGATTTCAGGCCTCCGTGGTCTGTTTGGTGCGAAGTTCGCATCAAACAGACCACGGAGCTGGTCCTAGAGCAGCTCCAGCGTCACGTCCGACGGCCCCCGGGCGTTGATCGGGTTGAGGTCCATCGGGCACGCCGACAGAACCACGACCACCTCGACCACGGCCCGCAACGTGACGTAGTCCCCGGGCCGAGCCGGTGAGGCCAGGAACTCCAAGCGCCCGTCGGCATCCCACGCGATGTTCATGAACAGATTCAGCGGCGCGGGGACGCCATCGACCTTGATCCCGCGCTCGGCCAGCGCGCGGCGGTAGTTCTCGGCACAGCTGGCGTGGTCATCTCCCCCGCCGAGCTGGCGGTAGCGCTCGGGGTCGCAGGCGGCGATCAGCGTGTCGTGAACCCCCGGGCTGGTGTCCTCCGCGACCGTGAGCAGGGCCCGGCGCCGGTGGCTGAACAGCTCGTCACCGACCCCCGGCACCAGCTTGGTCAACGCCGTCCGAGTGTGCTCCATCGACAGGTGCTCGCTGGGGTCGGCAGCGCTGAGCGCCCACGTGTCGACCACCTGGCCGCCGCGGTGGTTGATGATCCGCAGCCGCTGGCCGGCGCGGAGCGGTACCGCCAGGCCCTCGCGGGCGCGAAGCACGGCCGAAGGCTCCGAGTCGCTCACGGCAGGATCTCAGAGCGGCGCGATGCTGCCGTCCGGGGCCATCCGCGCGAGCACCGATCGCACTGCCTCCACCACCTCCATCGCCTCGTCCTCGCTCATCACCAGCGGCGGCGACAGGACCAGGCTGTGTCCGCAGTCGCGCACCAGGACCCCGGTCTCGCGGCGGATGACATCGTGGGGCGCGGCGTCCATGGCGATCGGCGTCCGGGTGGCCTGGTCGCTGACCAGCTCGATCCCCAGCATCATCCCCAGGCCCCGCACCTCCCCGACGACCGGCAGCTCGGTCAGCTCCGCCCGCAGGGCCGCCAGCAGGAAGGCTCCGACCTCACGGGCGCGATCGAGCAGATCCTCCCGCTCGATGATGTCGAGGTTCTCCATCGCCACCGCGCACGCGGTGGGATGTCCGTTGTAGGTGAAGCCCACCGGGAAGCCGTGGTCGCGGCCGAGCACCTCGGCGACCTCGCCGGACACCAGCACCGCGCCGAGCGGGACGTACCCGCTGGTGATGCCCTTGGCGGTCACGATCAGATCGGCCTCGACGCCGAAATGCTGTGCCCCGAACCAGCGCCCGGTACGTCCGAACGCGGTCACCACCTCGTCGAGGATCAGCAGGATGCCGTGGCTTTGGAGCAGCTCGCGAACGCGCGGCCAATAGTCGTCGGGCGGCACGATCATGCCGGCGACGCCCATCACCGGCTCGCCGATCATCGCCGCGATGCGGTCCGGTCCGATCGTCTCGATCGTGCGCTCCAGCTCGTCCAGGCAGAAGTCGGTCGGATCGCGGTCGGCGAACAGCTCGGCCCGGTACGGCCACGGCGGCGTCAGATGGTGGATGTGGGGGAGCATCGGACCGAAGCCCTCGCGGTAGATCTCCATGCCGCTGGCCGATCCCGAGCCATAACCGATGCCGTGATAGGCGCTGCGCCGGGCCAGGATCCAGTTGCGTTCATGGTCGCCGCGCCGGTAGTGGTAGTAGCGCACCATCCGCAACGCGGCCTCATTGCCCTCGGAGCCGCCGCTGGTGAAGTAAACCCGTGAGACCGACTCCGGTGCGAGCTCCACCAGTCGCTGGGCCAGCTCGATCGCGCGGTCGTTGGAGAACTCCCAGAAGCTCGTGAAGTACTCCAGCCGCTGCATCTGGCGCGCGGCCACCTCGGCGATCTCGGACCGGCCGTGGCCCACCTGGGCCAGCCACAGCCCGCCGGTGGCGTCAAGGTACTCCCGCCCGGCCGCGTCACGCAGGCGGCAGCCGCTGCCCTCGGTCATCACCACCCGCTCCTCCACCGCGCCGGGCAGGTAGGGGTGGATGAGCACGCGCCGATCGAGCTCCGCCAAGCGCTCGGCGTCGGCGGTGGTGGATGGAGTCGTCGTCATCGCTTCCCCCTCCTCTAGCTGGGCCGGTCGTGGTTTGGAAGGCTGCCACGCCTGCGCGCTTCGAGCTCGCGTTGCGTACTGTATACCTTGTGCCGAGACCCGGGCCGGCTGAGACCTTCGTCCTGCTGCACGGCTCGTGGCATGGCGGTTGGGCCTGGGAGCCCACTGCGTGGTGCCTGCGCGAGCTGGGCCACGCCGCGTACGCGCCGACCTACCCGGGCCATCTGCCCGGCGCCAGCCGCAGCGGCATCCGCCACGACGATTACGTCGCCGCGGTGATCCGGTCGATCGAGCGCCACGACCTGCGTGATGTGGTCCTGGTCGGCCACAGCTTTGGCGGCTCGGTGGTCAGCCGGGTCTCGCAGGTGATCCCGGACCGGCTCAAGCGACTGGTCTTCCACACGGCGTTCGTGGTGGAGGACGGCACCAGTGTCAATGACAACTTCCCGGCCGAGCAGACGGAGCTGTTTGCCCAGTCGGCCCGCAGCAGTCCCGACAACACCGTCGCCTGCCCCTGGGAGGTGTTCCGCGATCAGTTCATCCAGGATGCCGCGCCGGAGGTGGCCCGCTCGGTGTGGGAGCGCCTGGTGCCACAGCCGTTCGCGCCCTGGGATCAAAGGCTCGACCTGCGTGAGTTCCACCGCGGTGAGATCGCCCGCAGCTTCATCGCCGTGGCCGATGACCTCGTGCTGCCCCCGGGCACCTGGCACCCGCACATGTCGTCTCGCCTGGGCCGCTTCAAGCTGCTCGAGATGGGCGGCGGCCACGAGGTCATGTTCACCCGGCCGGCCGAGCTCGCCCGCAAGCTCGTCGATGCCGCCAACGACTGACGCGTGGGCCCAGTGTATACAATGCGTAATCGGCAAGCAGAGGCGAGGAGCGGGCGTTGAGAGCGGCACGGCTGGTGACGAGGAGCGGGCGTTGAGAGCGGCACGGCTGTTGACGAGGAGCGGACGTTGAGAGCGGCACGGCTGGTGGAGATCGCACAACCGCTGGTGATCGAGGACGTGCCCACCCCGCAGCCCGGCCCGCGGGAAGCCGTGGTGCAGGTCGCGGTGGAGGGGATCTGCCGGACCGATTGGCACACCTGGATGGGCGACTGGTCGTGGGTCGGGCTGGCCCCCGCGCTGCCGATCACCATGGGCCACGAGTTCGCCGGCACGGTGAGCGCGGTCGGTGCCGAGGTCCACACCATCGGCGTGGGTGACCGGGTTGCGGTCCCGTTTCACGAGGCCTGTGGCGTGTGCGCCTACTGCCGCGCAGGTGCGACCAACCTGTGTGACGCGATGGAGTTCCTCGGCATGACCCACGACGGGGGCTACGCCGAGTACGCCCGGGTGGTGAACGCCGATCTCAACTGCGTCCGCCTGCCCGACGAGGTCTCCTTCGACGCCGCCGCCGCGCTCGGCTGTCGCTTCATGACCGCGTGGCACGCCCTCCAGCATCAGGCCCGCCTGCGCGGCGGGGAGTGGCTGGCGGTGCACGGCGTCGGCGGCATCGGACTGTCGGCGGTGCAGATCGGCGTCGCCCTCGGCGCGAGCGTGATCGCGGTCGACATCGACGAGCGCAAGCTCGAGGCCGCCCGGGCTCAGGGCGCGGCGCTGACGATCAACGCCCGGGAGGAGGCGGTGGCCGACACGGTCAAGGCGGCCACGGGAGGCGGGGCCGATGTCGCCCTCGGGGGTCTCGGCGCCGCTGAGCTGGTCCGGGCCGCCCTCATGAGCCTGCGCAAGGGGGGTCGCCTCGTGCAGGTGGGGCTGACCAGCCAGGAGGAGCAGGGCATCGTCGGGATCCCGCTCGATGAGCTGATCGAGGCCGAGCTGACGATCGTCGGCAGTGTCGGCAACCCCCACATCCATCTCCCCGCGCTGCTGCGCCTGGTCGGCGACGGCCGGCTCGATCCGGCCGGCCTGGTCACCGAGCGCGTCCCGCTGCGAGAGGCACAGAACGTGCTCGAGCGGATGACCAGCTTCGACACCGTCGGCTTCGCGCTGATCGAAAGCTTCTAGAGCCGCCCGGGCCCACTTGTATACTCTGTACACAAGCTGGAGAGCTGACCGCGGAAAGGCTGTCTATGTCCACCTCTAAAGGCCGTGTCGGGCGGCGCCCAGAGCGATACGGACTGCGACGCCGTGACGACGCCAGCGCCGTGCGGCCGGAGCGCCCCCCCTCGCTGGCCGAGCATGTTCGCCGGGTGATCCGGGACGACATCCTGACCGGGCGCCAGCCCGCGGGCGCCCGCCTCACCGAGGCCATGGTGATGGAGCGCACCGGCGTCAGCCGCACCCCCGTCCGCGAGGGCCTGCGCAGCCTCGAGGGCGAGGGCCTGGTGATCACCTACCGCAGCCGCGGTACGTTCGTCACCTATCGCCTCACCCCCGGGGAGGCGATGCTCCTCTACGACGTGCGCCTGGTGCTCGAGCCACACCTCACGGCGATCGCCGCCGAGCGCATGACGCCCGAGGCGCTGGCGGTGATCGAGGACGTCCTGGAGCGCTTCGTCGAGGCGCTCGGCGCCGCCGACCCCCGCGAGGCGGGTCAGCTCGACGCCGACTTCCATCTCACCATCTACGAGGCCAGCGGCAGCGAACTGCTGAGCGTGCTGCGCGGCTACTGGACGCGGTTGCAGCTGGAGCTTTCCGAGCGCGTGTACAACACCGAGCTGCCGCGTCGCTTTCTCAAGGAGCACCAGGGCATCTACGACGCGCTGAAGCGGGGCAACCCGACGCTCGCCTCCGACCGCATGCGGTCCCACATCGAACATGGACGCACGGCGCTCGAGAAGGGCCTGCGGGCAGCGGCGGCGCGGGACCGAGCCGCCGCCGAAGAGGGTCCGGCGCGGTGAGCCGGCTCAAGTTCGGACTCGCGGTCGAGAACTTCACCCCCGCTCCGAAGGAGCCCGACGTCGAGGCGATCCTGGCCTACGGACGGCGGGCGCAGGAGCTCGGATTCCAGTCGCTGTGGGCCTGGGACCATATGTTCCTGGGCACTGCACGTCCGTTTCCATTCCTGGAATCGCTCTCGACCCTGCTGCTGCTGGCGCGCGAGACCGAGACGATCGAGCTCGGCACCGGGATCCTGGTGCTGCCGCTGCGCGACCCCGCGGTGCTGGCCAAGACCGCCGCGACGCTTGACATCGTCTCCCGGGGAAGGCTCACCCTGGCGATGGCGGTGGGCTGGTATGAGCGTGAATTCGACGCCTGCGGGGTGCCGTTCAAGCGGCGCGGCCGGATCTTCGAGGAGAACCTCGAGTTGCTCAAGCGCTTCTGGACGGGCGAGCCGGTCAGCGGCGAGGCACGCGGGATCCCGTTCCGCAACGCGCTCATGCTGCCGCCGCCGTTCCAGCGGCCGCGACCGCGGCTGCTGGTCGGCGGCTACGTCGACAAGGTGCTCAAGCGCGTCGCCGAGCAGTCCGACGGCTGGCTGACCTACTTCTATGCCCCGGACGCGTTCAGCGGAGCCTGGCAGCGGATCCGAGACTACGCCGAGCAGGCCGGACGTGATCCCGACGAGCTGGACAACGTGGCCCAGCTCGCGTTCTGCATCGGAGATTCGTTTCAGACCGCCGACCGCCAGGTGCGTCGCTACATCCATGACTACTTCGATCTGCCGGCGTGGAGCGAGTCCACCGCCGAGAGCGCGATCCGCGGCACCCCGGAGCAGTGCGCCGAGCAGATCGCCGACTACGCCGGCGCCGGGGTACAGCACATCTGCCTGGTGCCGTACGGATACGAGCAGGAGCAGGTGGAGCGCTTCGCGGCCGAGGTGCTGCCGCTGGTGGCCGACATCGCGCAGCCCGCCGCGCCATGACCACCGCCGCCGACAAGCGCATGTCGCTGGCGCAGGCGGCAGCGCTGGTGCGCGACGGCGACACCGTGGCGGCCGGGGGCTGCTGCTACTCGCGGACCCCGTGGGCGATGCTGCTGGAGCTGCTGCGGGCGGGACGGCGTGACCTGACCCTGGCGCGCAACCTGATGTGCTTTGAGTCCGAGCTGTTTCTGGCCACCGGCGCCGCCAACCGGCTGATCGCCAGCTGGGTCGGCATCGGGCTGCGCTGGGGCATCCCCAAGGTGTTCCGCGAGTACGTCGAGGCCGACCCCGCCATCTACGAGGAATGGAGCCATCTCTCCCTGGGGCTGCGGTTCCTCGCCGCCTCGATGGGGATGCCGTTCCTGCCCACCGCATCGCTGCTGGGCTCCGACCTGCTGGGGCGCACGTCGGCCCTCGAGATGCGGTGTCCGTTCACCGGCGAGCTGGTGGTGGCGGTGCCGGCGCTGGTGCCCGACGTCGCGTTGATCCACGTGCACACCGTCGACGCCAGCGGCAACGCGCAGGTGCTCGGCCCGGCCTACATGGACGTCGAGTACGCCCGGGCGGCCAACACGGTCATCATCACCGCCGAGGAGGTGGTTCCGTCCGAGGCGATCGTCCGCCACGCTGACCGCACCCTGATCCCCGGCTTCGTCGTCGACGCCGTGGTGGAGGTGCCCTACGGATCCTATCCGCACGAGTGTCATGGTCTCTACGAGGCCGACTTCGCGCACTTCGACGCCTACGTCGAGCTCGTCAACAGCGACGGCGTGGCGGGCGTGGAGGCCTACCTGCGCGAGCACGTGGAGTCCCCCGGCAGCTTCTCCGGCTTCCTGGATCAGGTCGGCGCCTCACGGCTGCTCGAGCAGCGCCGCCTCGCGCGGGAGCTGGTGGCCGCCTGATGACCGCTGCCGCGACACCGGTCGAGCTGATGACCATCGCCGGCAGCCGCCTGCTCCGTGACGGCCGGGTGGTGTTCGCGGGCGTCGGGGCGCCGCTGGAGGCGAGCGTGCTGGCGAAGCGACTGCACGCACCTTCGCTGACGATCGTGCTCGAGGGGGGATCGATCGGTCCCCGCATGCTCCCGGGCCGGCTGCCGGTCTCGACCAACGAGATGCGCGCCGCCCACGACGCGTTCATGCTCACCTCGATCAACGACCTGTTCCTCTACGGGCAGCGCGGGTGCTACGACTATGGCTTCATCGGCGCCGGCCAGCTCGACCAGTTCGGCAACGTCAACACCAGCTACATCGGCGATCCCGACCAGCCCAAGGTTCGCCTCCCCGGCAGCGGTGGCGCCAACGACATCGTCTCCAGCTGCCGCGAGGTGCTGATCATGACCCGGCACGAGCTGCGTCGGTTCGTAGAACGCGTGGACTTCATCACCAGCCCCGGCTACCTGAGCGGACCCGAGGCCCGTCACCGGGCGGGCCTGGTGCGCAGCCGCCCCGTCGCGGTGGTCACCGATCTGGCCCTGCTCGGATTCGACGAGGCGACCGGAAGGCTGCGACTCGACGCGCTGCAGCCGGGGGTGAGCGAGGCCGACGTGCACGCCAACACCGGGTTTGAGCTGCTCGTGTCCGACGGTCTGGCCGAGCTCGCCGCGCCGACCGATCCCGAGCTGGCCGAGCTGCGCTGGTTGCGCGACGGCAAACGATCCCAGCATCTGAAACCCAGAGAGGTGACCCCAGCCCCATGATCGGTCCGTTCATCGACATCAAGGGCGCGGTGGACGTGCATGTCCACTCCGAACCAGACCTGTTCCCACGCATCGCCGACGACGTCGGAGTCGCCCGCCACGCCGCCTCGCTGGGCCTGCGCGCGATCTCGCTGAAGTGCCATTCCGAGCGGACCACCAGTCGCGCCTACCTGACCGAGCAGCTGGTGCCGGGCATCCAGGTGGTGAGCGGGATCGTGCTCAACCGGGCCGTCGGCGGGATCAACCCGGCGGCGGTGCAGGCGGCGCTACAGCTCGGCGCCCGGCACGTGTGGATGCCAACCGTCGACGCCGCCAACCACGCCCGCACGTTCGGCTCCACCGGCGCCTACGACAAGCAGGCCAGCACGGTGGCTGACGCGACCGACGCCGGCATCGAGGTGTTCGACGCCGAGGATCGGCCGATCGAGGGCCTGATCGACGTGCTCGACCTGATCGCCGAGCACCGCGCGATCCTCAGCACCTGCCACCTGTCGGTGCGCGAGATCGAGTTGCTGGTCACCGCCGCGCGCGAACGCGGGGTCGAGAAGATCATGATCACGCACCCGTTCTTCAAGGTCCCCAACCTCGACCTGGCCGGACTGCAGCGGCTGGTCGCGCAGGGCGCCTACGCCGAGTTCGGCTACTGCACGGTGTCGCCGATGTGGAATCACGCCCCCCTGACCCGGGTGGTCGAGGCGATCGAGGCGATCGGCCCCGAGCGTTGCATCCTGATGAGTGACGGGGGGCAGCGCCACAACCCCATGCCCGCCGAGTGCCTGCGAGTGTTCGCGCAGTCGGTGCACGAGTCGGGAGTCAGCGAGGAGGGGGTCCAGCAGATGATCCGGCACAACCCGCTGGATCTGCTCGAGCTGCCGCCCCCACCCGCGCCGGCCGCGGCGGTCAACGGCGCCGGCGCGGACGCCCCCGCCACCGACGGGCATCGGATCCCGGTCGGCGGCGCTTCGGCGGGGTCACTGCGATGAGCCTGCGCGTGGGGCTGATCGTGCCCTCCTCCAACACCGTGGCCGAAGTCGACTTCTACCGGCGGCTCCCCGCGCACGCCACCCTGCACACGGCGCGCATGTACCTGGAGCAGACCACGCCCGAAGGCGAAGCCGAGATGCTCGACCACCACCTCCCCACGGCGATCTCCGATCTGGCCACGGTGCGGCCCGACGTGATGGTGTTCGGGTGCACGAGCGGAGGAGCGCTGCGCGGCAACGCCTATGAAGCCGAGCTGATCGAGCGGATCGCCGCCGCCACTGCCGCCGAGACGGTCAGCGTCGCCGCGGCGGTACGGCGAGCGATCCTGTCCCGGGGCGCACGACGGGTGGGCGTGATCACCCCCTACGTCGACAGCCTCAACGAGAAGATCCGCGAGAGCCTGGAGTCCGATGGCGTCGGGGTGGCGGCGATCCACGGGCTCGGGATCACCGACAACGTCACGATCGCCGAGGTCGACCCCAGGCGCATCGTCGCGTTCGCGCTGGAATGCTTTGGCGGCAGCGACATCGACCTGCTGTTCGCATCGTGCACGAACTTCCGCGCCCTCGACGCGCGCGAGGAGATCCAGGCGGCGCTGGAGGTGCCGGTGGTCACCAGCAACCATGCCGCGCTGGAGGCCGTGCTCGCTGTGCTCGGCGCCCCCAGCGCGGTCTAGGCGCGGATGTACGCGGCGGCGTTCGACTACACCCGCGCCGGCACCTGGGAGGAGGCGGTGGCCCGTCTGGGCGAGGCCGGCGAGGATGCTCGGGTGATCGCGGGCGGTCAGAGCCTGGTGGCGATGATGATGCTGCGCCTGGCCCAACCGAGCGCGCTGATCGACCTCGGCGGCATCGAGGCGCGCGCGGTCGAGGCGCGGGACGGGACGCTGATGCTGTCGGCGCTGACCCGCCACGCCGAGCTCGAGCACTCGGACACCGTGCGCGCCGCCTGCCCGATGCTGACCGAAGCCGCGCGGATGATCGGCAACGTCAGAGTGCGCCAGCGCGGGACCATCGGCGGCTCGCTGGCCCACGGCGAGGCCACCGCCGAGCTGCCCTGCGTGGCGGTCGCGCACCGCGCCACCGTCCTCGCCCTGGGACCGTCCGGCGAGCGCGCGATCGCCGCCGAGGACCTGTTTGAGACCCACCTCACGACGACGCTGGCGCCGGGCGAGGTGATCACCGCGGTTCAGTTCCCGGCGCTGACCCGGGGACAGGGATCGTGCTTTGTCGAGCTGGCGCGCCGCGCCGGGGACTTCGCCATGGTCGAGGTGGCGGCGCTGGTCACGCTTGACGACGGCGGCGCCTGCACCGGCGCTCGCGTGGTGATCGGCGCCACCGGCGAGCGCCCCGCCGACCACTCCGCGCCGGCCCTGGCCCTGCACGGCGCCCCGGTCAGCGAGGACGCCGCGGGCGAGGTGGGACGGGCGATCGCCGAGCAGGCGGAGGTCGGTCCGAGCACCCACGCCGGCCCGGAGTACCGCCGCCGGATGGTGGGAGTGCTGGTCAAACGCGCTCTGCTGACGGCGGCCGCGCGGGCAAACGTGGGCGAGCAACCCCCGCGCAGCCACAGCGGGCCGGGAATTCGCCCCCGGCGAGTCCCCCCTCCGATCGGGGCTGGGCGGAATCTCCCCATCGAACTGGAGCTCAACGGACGGCCGCTGGAGGCCCGGGTCACCCCCAACCTGTCGCTGCTCGAGCTGCTCCGAACCGAGGCCGGCGCCACCGAGGTCAAGCTCGGCTGCGGTGAGGGGGTGTGCGGAACCTGCACGGTGCTGCTCGACGGCGAGCCGGTCAACGCCTGCCTGGTGCTCGCCGTCCAAGCCGACGGCGGCGCGGTGACCACGGTGCGGGGACTGACTGACAACGGCGACCTTCACCCCCTCCAGCAGCGCTTCCTCGATCACGGCGGCTCGCAGTGCGGGTTCTGCACGCCCGGCATGCTGCTGACCTCGCAGTGGTACCTGGAGCGTCACCCCGACGCTGACCGCGAGGAGCTGCGCACCGCACTGTCGGGCAACCTGTGCCGCTGCACCGGCTACACCAAGATCCTCGACGCGGTCGAGGCCTATCGCGACGGGCGGGAGGCGGTGGCGGTTGTCGATTGAGACCGCCGAGCCCGAGGAGACCACCCGGATCCCCGAGGCGCCGCCCCAGCCGCCGGCGCGGACGGCTCGGGCCCCGCACCGGGATTTCGTCGAGAAGGTCTCGGGCGCGCTGTCCTATGCCGATGACTGGAGTCTGCCCGGGATGCTGCACGGCGTGGTGGTGCGCGCCCAGTCTCCCTCGGCGCGGATCATCGCGATCGACACCGGCGCGGCGCGCGAGGTGCCGGGCGTCCACGCGGTGCTGACCGCCGCTGATATCCCGCACAACGTGATCGCCGAGGAGGCCAGCGGTCTGGGCATCGACGCGATCGTCCAGCCGGTGCTCGCCGCCGAGCGGGTCCGCTACGACGGCGAGCCGGTGGCGATCGTGGCGGCCGAGACGCCGGGGGCGGCGGTCGAGGCGGCGGGCCTGGTGGAGGTGGCGCTCGAGGAAGCCCCCGGCGTGTTCGAACCCGAAACGGCGCTGAAGGACGACGCGCCGGCGGTGCATCCGGGCGGCAATCGCTACGTGACCTGGCGCTCGGCGCTGGGCGACGTCGAGACCGCCATGGACCGCGCCGACGTGGTGGTGGAGGGCACCTACCGCAGCCAGCGGGTGGACCACGCCTACCTCGAGCCGGAGGCCGGCATCGGCTGGATCGACAGCGACGGCGTGTTGACCCTGCGGGTGTCGACGCAGGTGATCGAGCATCAGCGCCAGATCGCCGAGATCCTCAAGCTGCCCCACAGCCGCGTGCGGGTGATCGCCGCCTACATGGGAGGCGGCTTCGGCGGCAAGGAGGACATGACGGTGGAGCCGTACATCGCGGCGCTGGTGTTCCGTACGCGGCGGCCGGTGCGGATGGTGTGGGAGCGCCAGGAGTCGCTGCTGGCCCGCCAGAAGCGCCACCCGTTTGAGATGCGATACCGCACCGGCGCGATGAGCGACGGCACGATCGTCGCCCAGGACATCCGGATCATCGGAGACGCCGGCGCCTACCCGCTGCTGAGCTCCCGCGTCCTGTTTGCCGCGGCGGTCAACGCCACCGGCCCCTATCGGGTTCCCGACGCCCGCGTCGAGAGCGTCGCGGTGTTCACCAACACCGTCCCGACCAGCGCCATGCGCGGCTTCGGGGCGATGCAGGTGGTGTTCGCCTACGAGTCGCAGGTCGACCGCGTCGCCGAGGTGCTGGGACTGGACCCCGCCGCGGTACGCGAAGGCAACTTCGTCGCCCGCGGTGACCGTCGCGTCACCGGCGAGGAGATCGACACCGAGCCGGGCGTCCGCGAGTGCCTGGCCCGCGTGCAGCACGAGCTCGGCGAGCCATCCCGGCCGGCGCCGGGCCGGCGCATCGGCCGCGGCTTTGCCTGCAGCATGCAGCCGTACGGGCGCTCGGTGTTCTTCGCCGACCGCGCTTCGTGCTGGATCGGCCTGGAGCGCGATGGCACGATGGTCGTGCGGGCCGGGGTCACCGATCTCGGCGCCGGGCAGGCCGCTTCGCTGGCCGACATCGCCGGCGAGGTGCTGGGCGTGACCGTCGACTGCACCAGCGTGCACATCGGCGACACCGCGCTGACGCCGCTGACCGGCGGGACGTTCGCGACCCGCCAGCTCTACATGTCGGGCAACGCCACGGTGAAGGTGGCGCGCGGGCTGCGTGACAAATTGGCGCCGGTGGCGGCCGACCTGCTGGGGTGTGACGCCCGCGAGCTGGAGTTCGCCGAGAACCAGATCGCGGTCGCAACCGACCCCGCCCGCTCGATCCCGATCGCCGAGCTCGCCCGCGTCGCCGAGGAGCGCGGCGTGATGCCGTTCTGCCACGACACCTTCGCGGCCGAAACCGGGGAGTTCGATCCGGTGACCGGGCGCGGCCGCACCTTCCCTGACTACAGCTACGGCGCGCACGCGGCCGAGGTGGAGGTCGACGAGGAGACCGGCGAGGTCACGGTCCTGAAGTACGTGGCCTGCCACGACGTGGGGCACGCGATCGATATGGAGCGGGTGGTGGGACAGATCCAGGGCGCGGTGGCCCAGGGGATCGGCTACGCGCTCAGCGAGGACGTGGAGATCACCGACGGGGTGGTCAACTCGACGCTGTTCGCCGACTATCTGATCCCCACCTCGCTCGATCTCCCTGACATCACGGCGATCGGACTCGAGCTGTACCCCGGCAAGGGACCGTTCGGGGCGCGCGGGATCGGCGAGCCGCCGATCGGGCCGCCGGCGGCAACACTGGCCAGCGCGATCCAGAACGCGACCGGCATCCGCCTGCGCGAGCTGCCGATGACCGCTGAGCGCCTGTACACGGCGCTGCGCCAGGCCGCCGAGCACCGCGTAGGGCCGGCGTGACGGGCGCAACGCCGCCGCGCGTCGCCCCCTACGGCCCAGCCGTGGCGTTGCCGGCACCGAGCGACGCCATGGCTCCGAGCGTGCCTGCCTACGACCCAGCGCCGCGCCGCTTTCACGCCACCATGCCGGGCTACGCGCCGACGCCGCTGCGCCGCGCGCCCGCGGCGGCGCAACGGCTCGGCGTCGGCGAGGTACTGGTCAAGGACGAGTCGAGCCGGCTCGGATTGCCGTCGTTCAAGGTGCTCGGAGCCTCGTGGGCGGTGTACCGGGCCCTGCTGGCTCATCTCGGGCGCTCACCGGATCAGGTTCGGACCGTGGAGGGGCTGCGACGCGAGCTTGAACCGCTGCGGCCATTCACCCTCAGCGCGGCGACCGACGGCAACCACGGCCGGGCCGTGGCCCGGATGGCAGCGCTGCTCGGGCTCGACGCCCGGATCTACGTGCCCGCCGGCACCGCTGCGGCCAGGATCGACGCGATCGCAGACGAGGGGGCCACCGTGAGCGTGGTCGACGGAAGTTACGACGACGCCGTGCGGCGCTCGGCCCAGGACGCCGGAGAGCGCTGCCGGGTCATCTCCGACACCTCCTGGGAGGGGTACGAGGAGGTCCCGGCGTGGGTGATCGAGGGCTACGCGACGGTGTTCGAGGAGATCGAGGAGGCGCTCGGGCGAGAGTCGCTGCCGCGACCCGATGTGGTCCTGGTGCCGGTCGGCGTCGGGGCACTGGCGGCGGCGGTGGTACGCCACTACTGGGGGGCGCAGGGATCCAGGCCGATGCTCGTGAGCGTCGAGCCGACCTCGGCCGCGTGCGTGCTCGAGTCGGTGGCCGCCGGGCACATCGTCACCCTGGACCACGCGCAGGAGTCGATCATGGCCGGGCTGAACTGCGCGACGCCGTCACTGGTCGCGTGGCCGCTGATCGCCACCGGCATGGACCTGTACGTTGCGGTGCCGGACGCGCGCGTGGCGGAGGCGACGCGGCTGCTGGCGCGCGACGAGATCGTGGCCGGTGAGACCGGGGCCGCGGGGCTGGCCGGGATCCTGGCCGTGGTCGAAGATCGAGACATGGAGCCGGCGCGCGCGGCCCTGAGGCTAGGGCCCGGGAGCTGCGTGCTGGCGCTGTGCACCGAGGGCGCCACCGATCCGGAGGCCTACCGGCGCCTGACCGCGGACCCTGATGCCCGGTGATCGGGGCTGAGGTCTCGGTCCGCGCCGCCACCTTCGCGTTGTTGCGCGCTCGCGGCATGACGACGGTGTTCGGTAATCCGGGATCGACCGAGCTCGGCTTCCTGCGCGACTTCCCGGCCGACTTCGAGTACGTGCTCGGCCTGCACGAAGGCGTGGTCGTGGCGATGGCCGATGGCTACGCCCAGGCCACCGGGAAGCCGGCGCTGGTCAACCTGCACAGCGCGTGCGGGGTCGGCAACGCGATGGGCGCGGTCGTCAACGCGTTTCACAACCGCGCGCCGCTGGTGATCACCGCCGGTAACCAGGACCGCCGTCAGCTGGAGCTCGAGCCGTACCTGTTCGCACGCTCCACGGCGCTGATGGCGCCCTACGTCAAGCGCAGTCACGAGCCGGCGCGCGCCCAGGACGTGCCGTCGGCGCTTGACCGCGCCTGGCACCTGGCCCAGACCCCGCCGGCGGGTCCCGTGTTCGTCTCGATCCCGATGGACGACTGGGAACTGGAGGCGCAGGCGGGCGGGTCGGCTGTGGGCGCGGGCGAGGTCCGCAGCGCAGGGCGCGCCGACGATGCGACCCTGGACGATCTCGCCGGGCTGATCGAGTCCAGCCGGCGCCCGGCGATCGTGGCCGGGGCCGGCGTCGACCGCTCCGGGGCCTGGACGGCCACGACCGACCTGGCGCAGCGGCTGCGGGCGCCGGTATGGGCGGCGCCGCAATCCCCGCGGGCCGGCTTTCCCGAGGACCATCCGCAGTTCCGTGGCCATCTGGCGCCGGGGCACGCCACCGCGGCGGCGCAGCTTGCCGGCATCGACCTGGTGCTCGTGCTGGGAGCGCCGGTGTTCGCGTTTCTGCCCTACGAGCCCGGCGAGACGAGCCTGCCGACGATCGTGCAGGTCACCGATGACGCCGACGAGGCCGCGCGGGCCCCGACCGTCCTCGGCATCGTGGCCGACGTGCGGGCGGTGGCGGAGGATCTGCTGACGCGGCTGGGGCCGGCGTGCGATGACACGGCGCCCGCCGCTCCCCCATCAGCGCCATCGCCGCCCGAGCCCAGCGAGCCGATCGCGCCCGCGTACCTGATGGCAGCGCTGGCCGAGATCCTGCCCGCCGAGACGGTGGTGGTGGAGGAGGCGCCGTCGCACCGCCACGACTTCCGCCACCACATCCGGATCCGCCGGCCCGGGAGCTTCTATGCCAGTGCGAGCGGAGGGCTTGGCTTCGCGATGCCGGCGGCGGTCGGCATCAAGCTCGCCGACCGCTCGCGCCCGGTGGTCTGCGTGGTCGGGGACGGTTCGGCCCTGTACGCCCCCCAGGCCCTCTGGAGCGCCGTCCAGCTCGGTACCGCGATCACCTTCGTGGTGGTGAACAACGCCCGCTACGCGATCCTCGAGTCGGTCGCGAAGTTCTCCGGTCTGGGCGGTCTGCCCAGTCTGGAGCTGTCGGGAATCGACTTCGTATCGCTGGCCCGCGGATTCGGCTGCCGCGCGCGGCAGGTCACCGGCGCGCCGCAGCTGCGCGAAGCACTGGCGGCAGCGGTCGGCGACCAGCGCCCGTGGCTGGTCGAAGTCGTCGTGGACGCGGCCGTGTCGTCGCTGCTGGTGGCGCCGACATGAACCGCAGCCCCGTGACGCTGGACCCGGCGGCGGTGGGCCGGACACTCGACGACCTGTCAGCGATCGGCAACCGCTTTGCCGGCACCGAGGGCGAGTCCGCCTGCCGCGACTACCTGCTGGAGCGCTTCGGCGAGGTCGGGCTCAGCGAGGTGCGATGCGAGCCGTTCGATTATCTGGCCTTCGAGCCCGCCCCGGCCACGTGCACGGTGACCGGACCGGACCGGCTCGAGCTGAAATCCCATCCCCTCCAGTACACCGCGGCCGGCGAGGCGGGCGGCCAGGCGATCTACCTGGGCGAGGCCACCGATGCCGATTTCAACCGGCTGGAGCGCCAGGGCGTCGATCTGCGCGGTCGGGTCGTGCTCGTTCATACCGTATTCCCGTTTGACCTCAGCGCCCGGTTGCAGGAGCACGGGATCGCCGGTCTGGTGCACATCTGCGAGACCCCGGACGAGATCGTGGGCACCTTCGCCGGGGCGCTGTACCCCCCGCCGCTGCGCTCGCCGTGGCCGGGCCGGCCGACTTCCTACTGCGGCGTGACGGTGGGGCATGCCGCCGGTCGCGCGCTGATCTCCACACTCACCTGCGGCGCGCCGGTCGAGATCCGGATCGCCCACCGGGGGAGCTATCGCGAGCGCGGCACGGGCAACGTGGTCGGGGTGATCCCCGGCTCGCGGGACGGCGAGGTGATCCTCTCCGCGCACTACGACAGCCAGGCCGAGGGCGCGGGCATCTTCGACAACGGCGGCGGCCTCGCCAGCCTGCTGGAGACCGCCCGTCTGCTCCTGGCTTCGGCCCCGCATCGGCGGATCGTGTTCCTCGCTTCGGCGGCCGAGGAGGTAGGTGTGTGGGGCGCCACCGCCTACACGCACGCGCACGCCGCCGAGCTGCGCGACGCCGTCGCGATGATCAACCTCGACGGCATCGCCAGCGCCTACCCCTCGCACCGGGAGATCTGGTCGGCCGACGCCGGAATGACCGCGCTCGCCGCACAGACCGCCGAGAGCCTGGGCTGGAAACCGGACCGGATCATGAACCAGCGCAGTACGTTCGGCGATCATGCCCCGTTCGGCGACGCCGGGGTCCCCTCGTGTCTGATCTGGCGCCCCGACTTCCCCTACTACCACTCCCGCGGCGACGTGCGTGAGCGCGTCGACGAGGCGGCGATCGCGCAGACCGCGAGCGTGTCGGCGACCCTGGCCGATCGCCTCGCCCAGGGTGCCGACATCCCCGCTCGTGCGGCGGCGCGATGAGCCAGGAGAGCTTCTTCAGGCTGCTGGCGCACCAGCTGCGCGATGACCTCGGCGCCGCGCCGGCCACCGTGCGCCAACGGATCTCCGAGGCGGGCCGCACGCAGCGCTGCGTCAACGTCGCCGAGCTGCGGGCCCTGGCTCGCCGCCGGATCCCGTCGACGGTGTTCGACTATGTCGACGGCGCCGCCGGTGACGAGCTGACGGCGCAGCGCAACGAGAGCGACCTGCGTCGGCTGGTGCTGCTCCCGCGCGTGCTCGCCGGCGTGACCGACGTGGACCTCTCCACCACCGTGCTCGGGCACCCCGTGGCGGTGCCGCTGCTCGGCGCCCCCACCGGCATGACCGGGCTGGTCCACCACCAGGGCGAGATCGCGGTGGCCCGTGCTGTGCACGATGCCGGCGGCGTGTACGTGCTCTCATCGGTGGCGTCGCGAACGATCGAGGAGGTTGCGCAGAGCACCCCCGGACCGCTGTGGTTTCAGCTCTATGCGGGGCGCGACCGCGGCGTGATCCGGTCGATGCTGCAACGGGCGCGCGCCGCGGGTTACCGGGCGCTGGTCGTGACCGTCGACGTCCCGCGCGCCGGCGCGCGCGAACGCGATCGCCGCAATGGCTTCACGGTCCCACCGCGGGTGACCGCGCGGTCTCTCGTCCAGGGGGTGCTGCGGCCGCGCTGGAGCGTGAACTTCGTCCGTCGCCCCCGGATACTGTCCGAGAGCGCGCTCAGCGCAAGCGCCGTGGCCGGTGCCGGCGCGAGTCTGACCGAGCTGATCAACCGCCAGTTCGCCCCCGCCCTGAGCTGGAACGACATCGGCTGGCTGCAGGAACAGTGGGGAGGCCCGCTGGTCGTCAAGGGCGTGCTGCGCAGCGAGGACGCCGAGCAGGCCGCCCGCCTCGGAGTGGCCGGAGTGGTCGTGTCCAACCACGGCGGTCGACAGCTCGACCGTGCCCCCTCCTCGATCAGCGTCCTGCCGGCGGTCGTCGACACCGTCGGCTCAGAGCTCGAGGTGTACTTCGACGGAGGCGTTCGGCGCGGCGTGGACATCGTCTCGGCGCTGGCCCTGGGGGCGCGCGCCTGCCTGTCGGGCCGGGCATTGCTCTACGGATTGGCGGCCGGAGGGCAGGCCGGCGCCTCGCGCGCGGTAGAGCTGCTGATCGACGAGCTGCGGCTGGCGATGACCCTGCTCGGATGCGCCTCGGTGTGCGAGCTTGACCACGGTTGGATCACCACGACGCCGGGCCCCGGGGAGAGGACCGCATGGAGCACCGGATAGACCCCACCCGCTTTCACCATGCCTGGGATCGCCACCTCGAGCCCACGTTGTCGATCGCGTCGGGGGACACCGTCAGCTTCGAGCTGCCGATGGCGGGGGCCGGCCAGATCCGTGAGGGCGACAGCTACGCCGATACGAACTTCGACTTCGCCACCATCTACCGCCTGCTCGGCCCGGTGTTCGTGGCCGAGGCCCAGCCGGGCGACACGCTACGGGTCGAGATCCTCAGCCTGAGCCCGGGCGAATGGGGGTGGTGCGGGACCGAGCCGGACCTCGGCCTGCTGCCCGAGGACTTCCCGCAGCCGTTCGTCCGGACCTTCGACCTGCGCGGCGGGGCCAGCGTGACGGTGTGCCCCCAGGTCGCCGTTCCGCTGTCGCCGTTTCTCGGCACGATGGGCAACCACCCGCACGAGCCCGCGGCGGCATCGTCGTTTCCGCCCCACCGCGGCGGCGGCAACATCGACACCCGGCATCTCACGGCGGGGAGCACGCTGTGGCTTCCGGTGTGGACCCCGGGAGCGCTGTTCTCCTGCGGAGATCCACACGCGGCGCAGGGCGACGGGGAGGTCTGCCTGGCGGCGGTCGAATGCGACATGCACGCGGTGCTTCGCTTCACCGTCGAGCACCGCACGATCCCGGCGCCTCGGTTTCAGACCGCCGGCCCGCTCACGCCGCTGGTGGAGGGCGCGGGGCACCACGGCACGATGGGGATCGGGCCGGACCTGATGCAGGGGGCCCGGAGCGCGGTGCGCGACACGATCGCGTGGCTGGTGCAGGAGCACGGGCTGACGCCACAGGACGCCTACGTGACCTGCAGCTTGGCCGGCGACCTGAAGCTGCTCGAGGTGGTCGATGGAGGCGTCTGGAACGTCGGCTTCACGCTCCCGCTGAGCATCCTGCGCCAGGGCTGAGGTGGGCGGCGGCGGTTCCGGCCGAGGCTGGGACGGCGGGATAAGGACCGGCGCAAGAATCCTGTCCACGCGGACGGTGTGGTCTGGTTATTCGTTGCAATACTTCGTCACATCTTGTATACAACGCATACTCGGCAACGGCAGCTAAAACCGTGGGGAGAGCTGAAGTGACGACGACCCAGTCGGGAAATGAGCAGGCCGCGGGCACGGTCGAGATCCGATCGATCGATTACGTCCCCGTCAGCGAGCGCCACGGCAAGCCGTGGCATCTCGGCCCGGTCTGGTTTCAGGGCAACGCCCAGCTGTCGACATTGGCCGTCGGCCTGCTCGGTGTCTCGCTCGGCCTGAACTTCATGTGGTCCTGCATCGCGATCATCCTGGGAACGCTGATCGGGACCCTGTTCATGGCGTTTCACTCCGCACAGGGCCCGAGGCTCGGGCTGCCCCAGATGATCCAATCCCGGGCGCAGTTCGGCTACTACGGCTCGCTGCTCCCAGTCGTCGTCGCCGTGATGCTGTTCATCGGATTCAACGTCTTCAACACGATCCTCGGGGGCGACACCTTCAAGGAGCTGTTCCCCTCCTGGGGCACGTTCGTCTCCGTCCTGCCGGTGGTGCTCGTGGCCCTGGCCCTGACGGTGATCGGCTACCACTACATCCACATCGGGCTGCGCTGGGCGACGTGGCTGTTCATCGTCGTGTACGCGGTGTTCACGATCGGCGCGCTGTTCAACACCACGTTGCCCGCGCACGCGTTCCAGTTCAGCGGGTTCGACATCGGACTGTTCCTGGTGCAATTCGGCGCCGTCGTCAGCTACCAGCTCACCTGGGCTCCGTATGTGTCGGAGTACTCCCGCTACCTGCCTGAGAACACCAAGACCTCGGCCGTATTCTGGTGGACCTACGGCGGCTCGGCCGCCGGCGCCCTGATCATGCTGCTCGGGGCGTTCATCCTGGCGCCGAACCCGACCCTGGCCCCGGTCGCGGCGGTCCACGCCTCGGGCGAGAAGATCTTCGGGGGCTTCGGGGACATCGTCCTGATCTGCTCGATTCCGGGGCTGATCGCCGTCACCGCGATGAACCTGTACAGCGGCGGGCTGTCCACGCTGACCACAGTCGACACCGTCAAGCGGATCCGTCCGACGTTCACCGCCCGCTGGATCAGCATCGGCTTCATCACGGTGGTCGGGACCGTGCTGGCGCTGGCGCTGCCGTCCAACTTCCTCACCAACTTCAACAACTTCCTGCTGATCGTCCTGTACTTCATGATCCCGTGGACGGCGGTCAACCTGATCGACTACTTCTTCGTACGCAAGGGCAACTACGCGATCCGGGAGCTGTTCAAGCCCCACGGCATGTACGGAGCATGGTCCTGGCGCGGCCTGGTCGCGTACGGCATCGGCTTCGTGGTCATGATCCCGTTCATGAGCACGACGATCTACGAGGGTCCCGTGGCCAAGTCGCTGTCAGGCGGCGACATCTCACCGTTCATCGGTTTCCCCGTCGCGGCAATCATCTACTACTTCCTGAGCCGAGACATCGACGTCGCCGCCGAGGCGGCCGTGGCCGACAGCCAGCGGGAGCTGCTCGAGACCGAGGCGGAAGCGCATGAGGAGATGGGCGCGATCGAGGAACAGGATCTGCTCGACGGTGTCGGTGCCCGTGTGGCCGACGAGGTCGAGCCGACGCCCGACGGCGGCGTGGCGGTCGAACGCCATCCCAGTGCGTGAGCGGCGGGCAGACCACAGCCGGTGGTAGCCCGCGGTCGCGGCGGGAGCCCGACCAGCCTGGGGTCAGCGGCGTCCGAGCGGCGCGCGGCTCGACGCTGAGCTGCCGCGGCTGGGAGCAGGAGGGCGCGCTGCGCTGCCTGATGAACAACCTCGATCCGGAGGTGGCCGAGCGACCCTCCGACCTGGTCGTCTACGGCGGCCAGGGAAAGGCGGCGCGCAACTGGCGCAGCTTCGAGGCGATCGTCGCCGCGCTGCGAGGCCTCGGTGGCGACGAGACGCTGATCGTGCAATCAGGCAAGGCGGTCGCGGTGCTCCCCTCCCACCCCGACGCCCCCCGGGTGCTGATCTCCAGCGCGATGCTGGTGCCGGCGTGGTCCACGCCCGAGGACTTCTGGGCGCTCGAGGCGGCCGGACTGACGATGTACGGCCAGATGACCGCCGGAGGGTGGTTCTACATCGGGAGCCAGGGGGTGCTGGGCTTCACCTACGAGACGTTCGCGGCGGTGGCGAGAATTCATTTCGGCGGTGACCTCGCCGGCCGGCGAGTGCTGAGCGCCGGGCTGGGTGGGATGGGCGGCGCCCAGGGTCTGGCCGTGACGCTCAATGGTGGCCGGGCCCTGATCGTCGAGGTCGATCCGCGCCGCGCCTGGCGACGGGAGCAGGGAGGCTGGGTCGATCTCGTCACCGACGACTACCGGCATGCGATCGCGTCGCTCGACGATCCCGAGGGGCCGGGCTCGATCGGACTGGTCGCCAACGCCGCCGAGATCCTCCCTCGGCTGGTGCGCGACGGCATCCAGTTCGACGTGGTCACCGACCAGACGGCCGCCCACGATCTTCTGCACGGCTACGTCCCGGCCGGCTACACGGCGGCGGAGGCCGAGCAGGCGAGCTCTACCGGGGGCGGCTACCTGGCCAGTGTGCGGGAGTCGCTGGCCGCCCACGTGACGGCCCTGCTCGCCCTGCGCGACCGCGGCGCCGTGGCCTTTGAGTACGGCAACAACCTGCGCGCCCAGGCGCGGGACGCGGGGGTGCCCGAGGCGATGCAGATACCCGGCTTCGTGGCCGCCTACGTGCGGCCGATCCTGGCCCGCGGCGTCGGCCCCTTCCGCTGGATCAACCTGTCCGGTGACCCGGAGGACCTGCGCCGCAGCGAGGACGCGGTCAGCGAGGTGGTGGGAACGCCGTCGATCGAGCGGTGGTTCTCGCTGGCCCGGCGCCGGGTGGGCCAGCAGGGGCTCCCGGCCCGGATCTGCTGGCTGGGCCTGGGCCAGCGTGACGCGGTGGCCCAGCGCCTCAACGAGCTGGTCCGGGCGGGGGAGATCGGACCCGTCGCGCTCGGTCGCGACCACATGGATCCGGCCTCGGTCGCCTCCCCCTCGCGTGAGACCGAGGGGCTGAAGGACGGCAGCGACGCGATCGCCGACTGGCCGCTTCTGGGCGCCCTGCTCAACGCCGCTCAGGGCGCCAGCTGGGTCGCGATCGGCAACGGTGGCGGCGTCGGCATCGGGCAGAGCATCCACAGTGGGATGGTCGTGGTCGCCGATGGCAGTGAGCTGGCGCAGCGCAAGCTGGCGCGGGTGTTCTGGAGCGATCCGGCGCTCGGGGTGGCGCGCTACGCCGATGCCGGCTACGAGAGCGCGATCGATCAGGCCCGGGACAGCGGTCTGCAGATCCCCAGCCTCGAGGGGGTGGTGTGAGATCTCCGTCATGACCACCGAGCACGCCCAGACCACCGCCGGCCCCCAACCGGGAGCGCACCGCTCGTTCACGCTCAGCATCGACACCGGCGGGACGTTCACCGACGGCTTCGTGTCAGACGGGGAGCACACCGCGCAGGTCAAGGTCGATACCACCCCCCATGACCTGACGCTCGGCTTCGCGGCGTGCATCGAGGCGGCCGCCGCCGCGGTCGGCGAAGAGCTCGGCGGCTTCCTCAGCTCGCTGCGCCGGCTGCACTTCAGCTCCACCGTCGCCACCAACACGATCGTGCAGCACCGCGGGGCGACCGTGGGGCTGCTCGTCACCGCAGGCGCGGAGACCGGTCTGTACGGAACCAAGCAGCAGGCTCAGGCGCTGGGCGAGTTCCTGGAGCCTGATCTGGTCCGCGGCGTCACCGAGCAGGTCGACGCCGCCGGCACCGTGATCGCGCCGCCCGTGCCCGCCGAGATCGAGGCTGCGGTCCGTGACCTGCTCGAGCGCGGTGTGCGGCTGCTGGTGCTCAGCTTCGCCAACGCCCATCTCAACCCGGACAATGAGCGGCGGGCTCGCGAGGTGATCGACTCCTCGTATCCGCGTCACTACCTGGGCGCCGTCCCGCTGCTGGTGGCCTCGCGGGTGTCACTGGCCCCTGACGACTTCGGCCGCACCGCCACCGCGGTGATAAACGCCTACCTGCACCCGCACCTGGCCCGCACGCTCTATCACGCCGAGGACGGCGTGCGCGACCGCGGGCTCACCCGGCCGCTGCTGATCGTCAACACCGACGGCTCGACCAGCCGCGTGGCCAAGACGCGGGCGATCGACACCTACGACTCGGGACCGAGCGCCGGGGTGCTCGGCGCCGGTTACGTAGCGGCCGAGCTCGGGGCGGGGCAGGTCTGCACCTTCGACGTGGGTGGAACCACCACCGACGTGGCGTTTCTCAGCGACGCGCGGGTACCCGTGCGGGAGGTGACCGAGGTGGGGCCGGTGATGATTCCGCATCCGTCGGTGTCGCTGGCGTCGTTCGGGCTCGGCGGCGGCTCGATCATCTCGGTCGACGCCGCCGGCGCGATTCGCGTGGGGCCTCGCAGCGCCGGCGCCTCGCCCGGCCCGGCCTGCTTCGGGCTGGGCGGACGCGAGCTGACCCCCACCGATGTGTGGCTGCTGCTGGGCTACCTGGAGCCGGGGGAGTTCCTGGGTGGCCGGCGCCGGCTGAACCCAGAACCAGCGGCGGCGGCCGCCGCCGAGCTTGCCCAGCGCCTGCGCGCGGCCGGCGCGGAGGCGGCGCTGCTGCAGGCCCGCGCCGCGATCCACGCCGAGCTGTCGCTGCAGCTCGTCCGCTGGGCCGCCCGGCATCCCGGGCTGACCGCCTCCGCGCCCTCCGAGCGCTGGCTGTTCTCCTACGGCGGGGGTGGCGGCCTGCTGTGCGTGCAGGCCGCCGAGGCGCTGGAAATCCCGCGGGTGGTCGTGTTCCCGCACAGCTCGGTGTTCTCGGCCTTCGGAGCGGGGCTGCTGCCGGTGGCCCACTCGTACGAGAGCGTGGTGGCGGCCCCGGCCGGCGCGGACGCGGTCGGCGACGCCATCGCCCGGTTGGCCGACAACGCCAGACGAGACCTGCGGGCCGAGGGCGTCACCGATCTGGAGCGGGTCGGCGCGAAGCTGCAGATCGGCGCCGGCGAGCCGCGGCAGACCAGCCTGGCGGAGCTGCTGTCCCGGGCTCGGGCGAGCCTCGGTCTCGCCGGCGCCGCCGGCGAGCCGATCCGCTGCCGTCTCGCCGTCACGGTGGCCCACGATCCGGTGGTGGAGATGATCGTCGCCGACGCGTCGGCCGTTGGTGCCCGCACTCGAGAGGTGCATACCAATGACGGCCCGGTCTCGATCCCGATCGTCGCCGGCCTCGGAGTCGCGGGAGGCGAGGGTGTCGCCGGCCCGGCGTTCCTCGAGGCCCCCGACACCACCATCCTGGTGCCGGCCGGGTGGTCGGCCACGTTCACCCGGCAGGGCTACGGGATCCTCGTCAGGGATGTTGAAGCGCAGAGGGCGGCGTGAAGCGACGCATCACCGAGTACCTCGAGATCGACCTCGACACCGAGCGGTGGCACTGCACGCGCTGCGCGCACGACCTCGGCGAAGCGCGCCGCAACTACAAGGAGGGCTGCCTGGTCTGGGAGCGCGACCCCGGCGAGATCCACCGGCCAATGGTCGAGTCGGAGTACAACTTCGCTCCCGACCCGGCCTGGTGTCGCATCCTCGAGTTCATCTGCCCGGATTGCGCGACGCTGATCGAGGTCGAGTACCTGCCGCCCGGACACCCGATCACCCACGACATCGAGCTCGACATCGATGCGCTCAAGGCTGAGCGTGATACGGGGGCCGCGGAATGAGCGCAGCGATCGAGATCGATATCGGCGGCACCTTCACCGACTGCTACGTGCGTCAGGAGGAGCGCGAGGTCTGGTGCAAGGCGCGCACCACCCCGTTCGACCTCTCCCAGGGTATGTCGCGGGCGATCGACGACGCCGCCCAGCGGCTCGGTCTCAGCACCGACGGTCTGTTGGCCGACACCGAGATCATCCGCTACTCCACGACGCTGGCGATGAACAAGCTGATCGAGCGCAAGGGCCCCCGGCTCGGCCTGATCATGACCGAGGGGTTTGAGGACACCGTCCTGATCGGCCGCGCCAGCCAGTGGTCCGACGGGATCCCGTTCAAGGAGCAGCGCAACATCGCCGGGGCCGACAAACCGGAGCCGCTGATCCCCAAGCACCTGACCGTGCCGGTCAAGGAGCGCATCGACCACCGCGGGCGCGTCCTGCGTCCGCTTGACGAGGGCCAGCTGCTGGCCCAGCTCGACGCGCTGGTCGACGCCGGCGTGCGCGGGTTCGTGGTCTCGCTGCTGTGGTCGTTCATGAACCCGGTCCACGAGCAGCGCATCCGCGAGCTGATCGAGCGCGAGTACAACGAGACCTACCTCGGCAGCATGCCGGTCTTCCTCTCCAGCGAGGTGTCGCCGCGCAAGTTCGAGTACACGCGCACGACGATGACGATCCTCAATGCCTACCTGCACCAGTCGATGTACGAGGAGCTGATCGGCATCGGCCAGGGGCTGCGCGGCGGCGGCTATCGCAACCCGCTGATGATGGTCCACAACACCGGCGGCATGGCCAGCGTGTTCCGCTCCGCCGCGGTTCACACCTACAACGGGGGTCCGGTGGCGGGGCTGATGGGCAGCGCCGCCCTGGGGCGCTCCTACGGCTACAGCAATGTCGTGGTCACCGACATGGGCGGCACCAGCTTCGACATCGCGATGGTCGTCGAGGGCAGCACCCGCTTCTACCAGTTCGCACCCACCATCGATCGCTGGACGGTCGACGCCACGATCCTCGACACGCGCTCGATCGGATCCGGCGGCGGTTCGATCGCGAGCGTCGACCCGCTGCTCGGCAACCGTCTCGACGTCGGGCCTGAGAGCGCCGGGTCGATTCCCGGACCGGCCGCCTACGACCAGGGCGGTCGGCTGCCCACCGTCACCGACGCCGATCTGGTGCTCGGATATCTCAGCGCCGAGCGCTTCCACGGCGGTCAGCTGACGCTCAGCCACCGGCGAGCCGAGCGCGCGATCCGCGAGCACGTGGCCAGGCCACTGGAGATCGAGGTGCCCGAGGCCGCGTTGCTGATCAAGCGGATCATCGACGCCAAGATGGGCGCGGAGATCTACAAGCAGACCGTGTTGAAGGGATACGACCCCCGCGATTTCGTGATCTTCGCCGCCGGTGGCGCCGGCCCGGTGCACTGCTGCGGCTACGCCGATGCGGCCGGCATGGACAAGGTGGTGATCTTCCCGTTCGCCTCGGCGTTCTGCGCCTACGGCTCCTCGACCATGGACGTGCTGCACGTCTACGAGCGCTCGCGCCGGCTGGCGCTGCTGACGCCGGGCCGGCGCGTGTGGTTTGCCGATTACGAAGCCTTCAACGCAGTGGTCGACGCGCTGCGCACGCTGGCGCGGCGGGACTTCGCCGGCGAAGGGTTCGACCCCGAGCAGATCAGCTATGCGCTTGAGCTCGACATGAAGTTCGGCGGCCAGCTCAACGTCAAGCGCGTCGCCGCACCGATGCTCACGGTGGGGTCGCGGGAGGACATGGAGAGCGTGTACGCGGCGTTCGAGCGGGAGTTCAGCGAGGCCTACAGTCCGCTGGGGCTCAATCCCGAGGCCGGCGTGGAGATCGAGGCGTTCATCCTCAAGGCCTCGCTGGCCCAGCCCGTGCCCGACCGCCCGCAGCTGACCGCGGGAGGGCCGGATCCGGCCGCGGCGCTGACCGGACGCCGCGACGCGCGGTTCTCAGACCAGGACGCGGCCCAGGCGACGCCCGTCTTCGAGATGGACCGGCTGCGGCCGGGCCACCGGTTCACCGGGCCGGCGCTGATCGACTCCGACGACACCACGGTGGTGGTGGAGCCCGGCTGGTCCTGCGCCGTCGACGCCAAGTCCGGCATCGTCCTGTCCCACGATCAGGAGGCCGCGGGTGTTTGACGCCGACATGGTCACCCGCGCGATGGCGCTGGAGGCGCCCACCGAGCAGGAGCTCGCCGACGCCCGCTCGCTGGCGGCCGGTGACTAT
Organism: uncultured Solirubrobacterales bacterium; assembly: GCA_963792735.1. GTDB lineage: Bacteria > Actinomycetota > Thermoleophilia > Solirubrobacterales > Solirubrobacteraceae > Palsa-465. The sequence continues at coordinate 713,002 of CAWBXK010000006.1, forward strand.
GAGATCTACTCCGAGAACCTGAACCTCATGCTCCAGGAGGGCAAGGAGGTGATGACCAAGATGGGGATCTCGAGCATGCTGCACTCGGGTGACACGCTGGTGGCGATCTATACGGCGGCGGGAGACCTGGTGTCCGCGGTGCTGGGCACCTACCTGCACTCGGTCACCGGGCAGGTACCGATCAAATTCATCCTGCAGCAGTTCCGCGACGATCCCTCGGTCGGCGTCGCCGAGGGTGACATCTACTACTGCAACGAGGCGCTGTACGGAGGCATCCACAACCCCGATCAATTCTCGATCATGCCGGTGTTCAGCGGTGGCGAGCTGCTGGCCTGGGTCGTCTCCGGCGCGCACCAGTCCGAGACCGGTGGGAGCGAGCCGGGCGGTGAGATCACCCAGGCTCACACCCGCCACGACGAGGGCATGAAACTGACGCCGATCAAGATCGGCGAGCGCTACCAGCTCAAGAACGACCTGCTGCTGATGATGGAGAACTTCATCTCCCGCGCGCCGCGGATGCAGGTGACCGACGTAAAGGCCCGGGTGGCCGCCTGCGACCGGGTACGCGTCCGCCTGCAGGCGCTGGCCCAGCGCCGCGGCGCTGAACTGGTTCGCGGTGTGTTCCGGCGCATGATCCAGCACACCTCGGCCGGCGTGCGCAACCGGATCGAGCAGTGGCCGGACGGGATCTACCGCCACAACGTGTTCATGGACACCACTGGTCACGAGGCCGGGCTGCTGCGTGCCTCGGTGGCGGTGGAGGTGAAGGGTGACCGGGTGACCGTGGACTTCGCCGGCACCTCGCCGGAGCACGAGGGCTCCTACAACGCGTTCACCAACGTGATCCGCGGCCACTGCGCCGTCGGCCTGTACCAGTTCCCGTTCCACGATTTCCCGATCTCCTCGGGCATGTTCGACCACATCGACATTCGTGTCCCTTCGGGCTCGTTCTTCGACGCCGACCCGGAGGCCGCGATCAGCTGCTCGCCGCTGGTGGGGGCGATGGTCTTCCCGCTCCTGGGGGTGGCGTTCTCGAAGGTCATGTATCCGACCGAGCAGAGGTCGCTGGTGTGCGGTTTCACCTCCTCCAGCGCCTCGGCGGTGATGGTGGCCGGAGTCAATCAGCACGGTGTCAGGGTGACCGACTTCATGGGCTATCCGCTGAACGCCTACGGGCTGGCGGCGCGCTCCGACCGGGATGGAATCGACGTTTGGGGCTTCCCGCACGGGCCCTGGGGTAAGGCGCCGGACGTCGAGGACATCGAGGCCGAGTTCCCGCTCCTGCACCTCTACCAGAAGCGCCAGCGCGACACTGGCGGCTTTGGCCGGTATCGCGGCGGCGTCGGCGCGGCGGTCGGCTATGTCGTCTATGGGACCCCGCATCTGGCCTTCACCTCGAGTCAGAAGGAATCCAAGTTCCCGGCTCACAACGGACTGTTCGGCGGGTATTCGATGACCGTGCTGCCTGGGATCAGGGTGCTCGGTGCCGACCTGCTCGAGCTGATGGCGGCCGGTGAGCCGCGGCTTCCCACCGACGACTATGAGCTCGCCAGCGGAGAGACGGCGCTCGGCGGCGAGGTGATCGTCGAGCATCAGACTCGTGGCATCACGGTGCTCCAGGAGGGCGATGTGCTGGCCGCCAGCACGCAGGGAAGTGGTGGCTACGGCGATGTGCTCGAGCGTGACCCAGACGCCGTCGTGGCCGACGTCCGCGCCGACCTGATCAGCGACTGGACCGCGCGGGAGCTCTACGGCGTGGCCTACGACGGCGAGACGCTGCTGGTCGACGTGACCGCGACCCGGGAGCTGCGAGCGCAGCATCGGGCGCGACGGCTCGCCCGGGGTCGCCCCTACTCGGAGTTCGTCGCTGAGTGGGAGCAGCGCCGCCCCCCAGACCAGGTGCTGAAGTACTTCGGCGAATGGCCCTCGGGGCAGCCCAACCGCCAGGTCGTCCGGATTTGAGTGGGCGTGATCGCTTCCGCCGCGCGCTGACCGCCGAGGCGGTCGCGTTTGCCCCGATCGTGTGGGCGCGGCTGCCCGAGCTGGTGCACCAGGAGCACGCTGAGTGGTGGCGCCGGCCGGAGCTCGCCCAGCGGCTGATCGCGGACGCGGCGGCACTGGCGGCGGCTGACGCCATGTTCGTGTTCGTCGCCGACGAGGCGGTGCGCTGCGCTGTCAACGCGGGGGAGATCGGCGATGACGCGATCGATGCGCTCGCCCGCAGCCCGGCCACCGTGTCAGGCGCTGAGCTGGTGGCCTGCCTGCGCGAGGTGGCCGAGCACGCGGTGATCGCCGCCCTCCCCCCTGCGCCCGCTCTGTCGCGGGCGCTGGCCGGAGACGAGCCCGAGCCCGCGCAGGACGCGTTCACCGATCTGGTCTTCAGCTACCTGGAGGCGGGGGCCGACGCGATCGCGGTGGTGGGCGACGATGCCGGCGAGGTCATCGACGCCCTGGCCCGGGCGGCCGGGCTCGGGAAGCTGTTCGACCGCCCGGTGCTCGCCATCTGCTCACCGGAGGGCAGCGCGGTCACGGGATGGACCGACACCGGGATGGCGCTGGGCGTGGTGACCGACGCGGCGGGATGGTCATCGTTTGACCGCGGCGTGGTGATCACCGACGGCGACGTCAGCTCCCGCTGGGACGCGGCGGCGCTCAGGGCAGTGGGAATCGCGAGGCGATGAGGGTCGCGGTGCTCGGAGCCGGGGTGATGGGGCGCAACATCGCGCGGGTGTTCGGCGCGTCTGGGACCGAGGTCGTCGTGTACTCCCGCACCCGGCGCACGCTCGACGACGCCCGCGCCGTACTCGTCGCCGGTGGGGTGAAGGGCGTCGCCTACGTCGGCTCGGTGGCCGAAGCCGCCGCCGCCGCCGAGCTGGTGATCGAGTCCGTGCCCGAGAGCGTCGCGCTCAAGCAGGCCGTGCTGGCCGAGGCGGAGGAAGCGGCTCCAGTCAACGCGGTGATCGCCAGCAACACCTCGTCGCTGCCGCTTGAGCAGATCGCGCTTGGACTCCAGCGACCCGGTCGGTTCCTGGGGCTGCACTGGATCAACCCGGCACACCTGATCCCGCTGGTCGAGGTCGTCGCCACCGACGCGACCGATCCGGCGGTGGTCGCCTGGTCGCTGGCGCTGCTGCAGAGGTTGGGCAAGCGACCGATCGCGGTGCCGGCGATCGACGGCTTCGTGGCCAACCGGCTGCAGTACGCCCTGATCCGCGAGGCACTGGCGCTGATTCAGGCCGGTCACGTCGGCCCCGAGCAGATCGACGCCGTGATGACCGGTTGCCTGGGACCGCGGTGGGCGGTGATCGGACCGATGCGCAGCACTGACCTCGCCGGCCTCGAGACCGCGGTCGCGGTGGCCACGCAGCTCTACCCGACCCTGGCGACCGACACGGTCCCGCCATCGGTGCTGACCGCGCTCGCCGAGCAGGGCCGTCTCGGGGTCGCCACCGGCGAGGGCTTCTATCCCTACCCGCCCGGCAGCGACGCCGCCGGCGATCGCGACCGCCGTCTGTCGGCGGTGCTGGACGCGCTGTCCCGCGAGCCCGAGTGAGGCTCAGCTCCGGTGGTCGTCGCGGGCGATCTCGCGGGCGACGATCTCGCCGCGCAGCCGACGGTGGACATCCGGATCAAATGAGCCGGCCACCGGCGCGCTGACCGCGGCCGCCGACAGGGCCGCGGCGCCGGCCACACGCTCGGGCCACGGGGTGGCGTCGACCATCCCCGCCACCAGCGCCGCGGCGGCGGCATCCCCGGCGCCGGTGGCGTTGCCGCGCAGCGCCTGCGGTGGCGCCGCCCGCCAGGCGCCGGCGTCGGTGAGCGCGAGCAGGCCATCGGCCCCCTCGGAGATGACGACCGCCCCGGCGCCGGCCTCGCGCAGGCGCGCCGCCCCGCTCAGCACGTCCGCGCCGGGAGCGAAGCCGGCGAGCTCTTCGGCGTTTATCTTCACCACCTGCGGCCCGGCCGCGACGCCGTAGGCCAGCGCCTCCCCCTCGGCGTCGAGCAGCACCGGCACTTGCACCCGCGCGGCCAGCGATATCAGCTGCGCGTAGGCGTCGCGCGGGACTCCCGGGGGGAGACTGCCGGCCACCACCACCGCCTCGGCCGAGTCGGCCAGCTGCGTGAATCGCTCCCGCAGCCGACGCCACTCCGCGCTGGTCACGCGCGGCCCGGGCTCGGAGAAGCCGGTGACCTCGCCGCCCTCCTCCACGATCACGATCGTCACCCGTGACGCGTCGCTGACCGCGACGGTCGCGTCGGCAAGGCCGCTGCGCTCCAGCTCCGCCCGGGCGGCGGTCCCGGTGGATCCGCCGGCGAAGCCGGTGACGACGGCGTCGCGGCCGAGCGCGTGCAGCACCCGCGCGACGTTGACGCCCTTGCCGCCGGCCTGACGCGCCACCGACTCCACACGGTTGCTCGCCGCCCAGCGCACCCGCGCAACGTGGTAGGTGACATCCACGGCGAGGTTGAGGGTGACGGTGAGGATCAAGTCATCGCCGCTGCTCACGCGGGCACCAGCACGACGTGCGCCCGCCGATCGTGCCGTGGCGCAGCCGCGTCGCGCACCTCGGGCAGACCCCGTCGGGGTCGTCGCGCACCGCGGTCAGCCACCCCGGCTCACGCGGGATCCGTCCATATGGGATCGAGTCGCTGACCGCCTCATGGATCGCCCCGTACAGGCGCTCCCGGCGAGCCCGGCCGAGCCTGGCCACCGGGGTGGCAGGATGGATCCGGGCGCGCCACAGGATCTCGTCGGAGAGCAGGTTGCCGATGCCGGCCAGCCGGCCCTGGTCCATCAGCAAGGGCTTGATCGCCCCCCGGCGTCCGCTCAGCAGGCGATCGAACTCGTCGCGCGTGAGGCTCGCGGCATCGGGTCCCAGGGAACCGGTCACATCGAGGCATTCCCGTTCGTCACGCGCCAGCCAGATACCCCCGAAGCGGCGCATGTTGTTGTAGCGCAGCTCGCCTCCGTCGCAGACGAAGATCGCGCGGTCGTGGCGGTCCCGGTGTCCGGGGTCGGCCCCCCAGGTCAGGTGTCCCGTCATCCCGAAGTGCATCAGCAGCGCCAGCTCATCCCCGAGCGGCGCGATGAGCCACTTTCCGTGGCGCCGTGGTGTGACGAACCGACGTCCCTTCAGCGCCCGTCCCAAGCCCGCCGGCGTGCGGTTGCGGATGATCTGGGGGTCGGGCAGCTCGACACGGACGATGCGCTCACCCGCCGCGTGACGGGCAAGGTAGCGGCGATAACCCTCGATGTCCGGGAGCTCGGGCACAGGGTTCAGTGTCGCGGGTTTACGCGAGGTATGCCCGGGTACGTTTTCGCCGTGCCTGCCGACGGGGTGATCATCGTCGGGGCGGGTCCGGTGGGGCTCGTCACCGCGTACGGACTGGCCCGCGCCGGCGTGCCGGTGACCGTGCTGGAGGCCAATCGCCGGGTCGTCGATTCACCCCGCGCGATGGTCTACCACTGGGCGCTGCTGGAGGATCTCGATCGTCTCGGCCTGCTGGATGAGGTCGACCGGCGAGGATTTCGCAAGAACGACTACGGCTACCGCGTCCACGCCACCGGCGAGACGCTGACCTACGCGCTCGATCCGCTCGCCGACGTGACCGCCTTCCCGTACAACATCCACCTCGGCCAGGCTGAGCTGTGCGCGATCGTGCTCGAACAGCTGGCTGCCCTTCCCGGCGCGACGGTCTGCTGGGAGTCGTTGGTGACCGGCCTGAGCCAGGACGTGACCGGCGCGTGCGTCACCACCACGGCGGCCGACGGCGCCGTGCAGGAGCACGCCGGCGCGTGGGTGATCGGAGCCGACGGAGCGCGCAGCACCGTCCGGGGGCTGCTCGAGGTCGCGTTTGAGGGCACCACCTGGCCGCAGCGGTTCGTCGCCACCAACGTCTTCTACGACTTCGCGGCCCATGGCTACGCGCGCTCGGTATTCCTGCTCGACGACGTCCACGGCGCGGTGATCGCCAAGATCACCGACCGGGATCTGTGGCGTGTCACCTACTCCGAGGATCTGTCGCTGCCCGAGGATTCGATCGCCGACCGCATCGGGGAGCACTACGCGGCCATCCTCCCCGATGACGGACCCTACGAGGTGCAGCGCCTCGGCGGGTACCGGCTCCACCAGCGAGCGGCCGAACGCCTGCGGGTCGGCCAGGTGCTGCTGGCCGGCGACGCCGCCCACGCCACCAACCCCACCGGAGGGTTCGGCCTGGCCTGCGGGCTGTTCGACGCGTTCGCGCTGATCGACACCCTGATCGCGGTGATGCTCGAGGGGGCCCGCGAGGACCTCGTCGATCGCTGGGCGCAGGAGCGGCAGCGGATCTTCCTCGACGTCGCCTCCCCCGCCGCGACCCAGATGAAGCGCACCGTGTATGAGTCCGACCGCCGCGCGGCCGAGGAGACCATCGCGGTCATGCGCCGCACGGTCGCCGACCCGCCGGCGTTCCGGGAGCGGCTGCTGTTCCCGGCCAGGCTGCGCAGCCAAGCCCTGACCCGAGCCTGACGGACAGCGTGGTCGCTCATCTGCGCCAGACCGCAGACCCCGGCAATTCTCGCGACTTCTGAACGGAGGACCCTAGCTAGCGTAGGACAACGGCGAACGACAGCGTCTTTCTCGGCGAGGCGCCAGCGGCATTCTTGGCTACGAAGCTGGAGCGGTAGCGGCCGGGCTTCAACGCGTGCCTCCGGATCCGACCAGTGAAGCGGACCCTGTTCTTACCGATGCGCCCTCCGCGCGTCAGCGTCGCGATCGTGACTAGCGGTGAGCATTTCGCTGTGTGGTGAGCGGGGTGGCGGTCAGCTCGGCAGCCCTTGGCGCCGCGCACTCCGGCGGCCTCCCGCACGATGACGATGGTGACTGTGGCCACGCGGTCCAACACGAAGGACCATACGGTGCCAATTTCGGCGTGTTTGCTGCTCGTATGCCCCCTTAGCGGCGTCGAGGCTGGCGCGACGGCGAATCTCGAGTGAGTCTCCCCCAGCGCCGAGATGCTTGGACGCTTGGCAGCGCCAGAGACATTGAACATCGCCATTACACTCTGATCGGATGTCATCGCTACGCTGCACGCGGCCGTGCCGCTGCACGCGCCGCTCCAGCCGGCAAAAGAGGATCCAGCGGCCGGAATCGCCGTCAACGACGCGACTATGCTTGACGCGTAGGTCTGCGAGCAGGTGCCTGGACACGCGATGCCCGACCCTGTCACAGTCCCTGACCCCTTGCCGCCGAGAGAAACCGCTAGAGAGGATTGGGGCGGGGGCATCGTGGTCAAAGGCGGCGTATTCGCGGTGAACAACGCCGTCACAGCCTGATCGGATGCCATCAGTAGGCTGCATATGCCGGTACCGCTGCACGCCCCGCCCCAGCCAACAAAAGTAGACCCAGCGTCCGGAACCGCCGTCAGCGACACGAGTGTGCCTGAAACATATGTCTGCGAACAGGTGCCGGGACACGAGATCCCTGATCCCGTCAGATTCCCAGCACCAGAGCCCGTAAGCGACACTGCCAACGAGTATTGCGGCGGGGGATTCGGGGCAAACGTCGCTGTCACAGTCTGATCGGAGACCATCGTCACGCTGCACCCGCCTGTGCCGCTACAGGCCCCGCTCCAGCCCACAAAAGTAGACCCTGCGGCCGGGACCGCAGTCAACGACACGACTCTGCCCGACCCATATGTCTGCGAACAGGAACCGGGACACGAGATCGCAAACCCCCTCACCATCCCCGACCCAGCACCCGCAAGTGAAAGCGCCAATAGGTATCGCGGCGGGGGACTGACGGCAAATGTCGCCGTCACGCTCTGATCGGAGACCATCGTCACGCTGCACCCGCCTGTGCCGCTACAGGCCCCGCTCCAGCCCACAAAAGTAGACCCTGCGGCCGGGACCGCAGTCAACGACACGACTCTGCCCGACCCATATGTCTGCGAACAGGAACCGGGACACGAGATCGCAAACCCCCTCACCATCCCCGACCCAGCACCCGCAAGTGAAAGCGCCAATGAGTACCTGGCGACCGAGAGCTCTGCGTTGATCGCAGACGTCAACGAACCCGCGCTCACCGTGACCGGATCGGCGCTCGCCAGCGACGGCTTGCCGTCGTAGAACTGCGGCAGATAGTTGCCACTGACGGGCTGGAAGCCGAGCCGGTAGCTTCCCGACGCCAACCCCGACACCGTGTACGTGCCATCCGCGGCCGTTGCTGCGCCCGTGAGAAAGTCTCCGCTTGTGTCATACACGTCCACCCCGACGCCGCCAAGCCCAGCATGTGTGATCGCGTCGGTAACTCTGCCCGAAAGCTGCCCGCCGGCCAACAACGCTGCGTCGATTCCAGACGTCGTCGAACCGGCGCTCACCGCCACCGGATCGGCGCTCGCCAGCGACGACTTGCCGCTGTAGAACTGCGGCAGATAGTTGCCGCTGATCGGCTGGAAGCCGAGCCTATAGTTCCCCCCTGCCAGACCGGACACCGTGTAGCTGCCGTCCGCGGCCGTCGTCACGGCCGTGAGGGAGTTGCCGTTCTGGTCATACACATTAACCGCAACGCCGCCGAGGCCGGCGTGCGTCGCCGCGTCGGTGACTCTACCCGTGACCTGGCCCGCGGCCACCAACGCTGCATTGATCGCGTACGTTGTCGAGCCGGCGGTCACCGGCACCGGGTCAGCGCTGGCCAGCGACGACTTGCCGTTGTAGAACTGCGGCAGATAGTTGCCCCCGACCGGCCGGAAGCCGACCCGATAGGCTCCTGACCCCAACCCCGACACTCCGTACGCTCCGTCCCCGGCCGTCGTCGCGCCCGTGAGAAAGTCCCCGCTCGAGTCATACACGTCAACCTCGACACCGCCGAGCCCAGCGTTGGTGGCCGCGTCTGTGACTTTGCCCGTGAGCCGCCCGCCGGCCAGCAACGCTGCGTCGATCCCAGACGTCGTTGAACCGGCGCTCACCGCCACCGGATCAGCGCTCGCCAGCGACGACTTGCCGTTGTAGAACTGCGGCCCATAATTGCCGCTGGCCGGCTGGAAGCCAACCCGATAGCTTCCTGACCCCAAACCCGACACCGCGTACGTGCCATCCGCGGCCGTCGCCGCGGCGGTGAGAAAGTTCCCGCTTGAGTCATACACGTCAACCCCCACGCCGCCGAGGCCGACGTGCGTTGCCGCGTCGGTGACTCTACCCGTGACCTGTCCAGCCGCCGCTAACGCCGCGTCGATCCCGGACGTCGTTGAACCGGCGCTCACCGCCACCGGATCAGCACTCGCCAGCGACGACTTGCCGTTGTAGAACTGCGGCCCATACCTGCCGCTGAACGGCTGGAAGCCAACCCGATAGCTTCCTGACCCCAACCCCGACACAGCGTACGTGCCATCCGCGGCCGTCGCCGCGGCGGTGAAAAAGCTCCCGCTCGAGTCATATACGTCAACCCCGACGCCGCCGAGGCCAGCATGCGTGATCGCGTCCGTGACTTTGCCCGTAAGCTGCCCGCTGGCCGCCGAGGCTGATGGCGTAGCGAGAAGAGATAGGGCGGCGGCGAACAGCAGAGCCGCGATCATAAGCCCACGCCGGAACGACATGGGAAACAGCCATCCCCGCGGATCGACAGGCGCGATTCGTATTTGAGCCGTGTCTCCACCCCCAATGGGTAAGCGCCCTAGCCTGACTCGAATCAGGGTCGCTGTCGGGCCGAAAAATTGTACACCGAGCTGGGGTCAAGCTCGGCATCCGCCATGTGCCTAGCCGATCCGAACATTGGGATCGCCCAAGCTACTGCTAGGAGCATGCCGACATCCTGCTGGAAGTGACGTTAGGCGCCGAGATATGCTTGTTTGCGGCATGGACGCGAAACGTTCCGCCCGTCGGACTCGGGCCGCGGGTGTCTTCGCGGTCGTGTTCGCGGCGGTCGCCGCACTGGTGCTCGGCTCCGCCGCGTCCGCGGCGACGGGGCTGTCCAAGATCAAGCACATCATTCTGATCATGCAGGAGAACCGCTCCTTTGACAGCTACTTCGGGACGTATCCAGGGGCCTACGGCATCCCGTCCGGTGTCTGCGTTCCTGACCTGCATAACGGGGGCTGTGTCAGGCCGTTCCACAACCCCGCGGACGTAAATTTCGGCGGACCGCACCGGGACTACAACGCGGTCCAGGCGATTAATGGCGGCAAGATGAACGGCTTTGTCAGCACCCTCGAGAGCTCATGGTGCCAGCCCGGAAGCACTGCCGGCTGCAGGCCCTGCACGTCCAGCAGCGGAGGCGGCTGCATCGACGTAATGGGCTACCACGACGCTCGAGAGATCCCGAACTACTGGGCGTACGCACGCCATTACGTACTGCAGGACCGCATGTTCGAGCCGAACTCGTCTTGGAGCGAACCGCAGCACCTATACCTCGTCTCCAACTGGTCGGCCACCTGCACGAGCCCGGATCCGATGTCTTGCACCAGCGTGCTCGAGAGCCCGCAGCCGAGCCCGGGCCCTGCCGGCGTCTACGCCTGGACCGATATCACGTGGCTGCTGCACCTCCACGGCGTCAGCTGGGGCTACTACGTCTCGACCGGACGCACGCCTGACTGCGTCAACCCTGGGGCGAACCCGCTGACCTGCGCCCAGCCAGCTCAGGCGGCGCCTACGGCCGGCATCTGGAATCCCCTGCCGCTGTTCGAGACGGTGCAGCAGGACGGGCAGCTGAGCAACATACAGAGCACCTCCAACTTCTACAGCCAGGCGGCGCTCGGCACCCTGCCCGCTGTTTCGTGGCTAATTCCGAGCGCCCACAATTCGGAACACCCGAGGTCGCCGATCAGCACCGGGCAGTCGTACGTGACGGGGCTCGTCAACGCAGTGATGCGGGGACCGGACTGGTCCAGCAGCGCAATCTTCCTCAGCTGGGACGACTGGGGCGGGTTCTTCGATCACATGGTCCCGCCGGTCGTCGACGGCCTGGGCTACGGCATCCGCGTCCCTGGGCTGGTTATCAGCCCATACGCGAAGAGCGGCTACATCGACCACCAGGTGCTCAGCCACGACGCCTACGATAAGTTCATCGAGGACGTCTTCCTGGGTGGGCAACGCTTGGATCCGGCGACCGATGGGCGGCCCGACAGTCGCCCGGACGTCCGCGAGGCTAGCCCAGTGCTGGGTAACCTCGCCGCCGACTTCAACTTTGCACAGGCTCCACGTCCCCCGCTGCTGCTGCCGACGTCCGGCACGGCCGCGGTCATGGGCGCGGCAAAGCCGTAGCTGCCGATCGGCAGACAGATCGAGGTTCCCTGACGTCGACCGCAGACACCAGAAGCGACTGAGCTCACACGTGGTCAGATCAGCCGATCGACCACCTGCAAACTCTCGGCCCCGGAAACTACGGCTAGCCTGGCCCCGAAGATGCCCGACGACGCATACGCTGCCGCCGCCGCGATCCGGCGAGGTGAGATCTCCCCGGTGGACTTGGTGGAGACCGCTCTGTCGCGGATCGAGCGGCTTGACGGCGAGGTCAACGCCTTTACCGTGGTGCTCGCGCGCCAGGCGCGTGCGGCGGCTCGCGAGATACAGCGCGGCCTCGCCGCCGGTGAGCCGATGGGCCGGCTGGCCGGCCTTCCCGTCGCGGTCAAGGACCACATCTGGCTGCGGGGCGAGCTCGCCACCAACGGGTCGCGGGCGCTGGCCGGCTTTCGGCCCGAGCACGACGCAGTCCCGGTGGCGCGGCTCAAGGCCAGCGGCGCGATCATCGTCGGAAAGACCAACAACCCCGAGTTCTGCTATCGCGGCTACACGGCCAACGAGGTGTTCGGGGTCACCAGAAATCCGTGGGATCTCGGCCGCACCCCCGGCGGGTCAAGTGGCGGTTCCGGCGCGTGCGTGGCGGCCGGGATGACCCCCCTGGCGATCGGCACCGACGGCGGCGGCTCGGTCAGGATTCCGGCCTCGTTCTGCGGGATCGTCGGCCTCAAGACCACTTTCGGCCTGATCCCGAAGCTGCCCGGGTTCCGCGGCTGGCCCACCCTCTCGATCGACGGTCCGATGGCTCGCAGTGTCCGCGACGTCGCGCTGGCGCTCGAGGTGATGGCCGGCCCCCACCCCGCCGATGACCTCACCTACCCCTCCCCCGAGCGCTCGTACGTCGCCGCCGCGACCGAGGCGCAAGACCTCTCGCACCTGCGCGTGGCGTGGTCGACCGACCTCGGCTTCGCGCCCGTGGCGCGTGATGTCCGCGACCGCTTCCGCCGGGCGTTGGATGTGTTCGCCCGGACCGGGGTCGAGCTGGTCCAGAGCCATCCACCGCCGCGCAACCCCGTGGCGCTGTGGAACACCATCGCCACGGCCGAGGGGTTCGCGTCGGAGGGAGCGCTGCTGGAGCGCATGCCGTCCCTGATCGAGCCCGGGACCGCGGAGATCATCCGCGCGGGAGCGCAGCTCACGGCGCGCGGCTATCTGGACGCCCTGCACGAGCGCACCGCGTACACGCGGGAGTGGCTCGAGTTCTTTGAGGACTTCGACCTGCTGATCACGCCGATGATGCAGACGACGGCATTCCCCGTCGGCATTCCGGGCCCGAGTGAGATCGACGGCATCGCCGTCGACCCCTTCTTCGACGACTGGTGCCAGCTCTGCTATCCGGCCAACCTCACGGGCCAGCCGGCGATCACGCTGCCCAGCGGGTTTGGAGACGACGGACTGCCGACCGGGCTGCAGATCGTGGCGCGCCGCTTCGACGAGGTGACGCTGCTCGCCGCAGCCGCAGCCTGGGAGCGACTCGCGCCGTGGGCTGAGCACTGGCCCGCGCTCAGCGGCGATCCCGATGCAGACCCCACTATGCGCCCCGCGAGCTGAGGAGAACCAGATGGCCGAACACGAGATGCCGATCGACCGTATCCACCATGCCTGGGATCGCGAGCTCGAGCCGGCGCTGACGATCGGGTCCGGGGACACGGTTCATTACGACATCCCGATGGCGGGCGCCGGGCAGGTCGCTCAAGACAGCGAGTTCGCGGATACGCGCTTTGACTTCGAGACGCTCTACAACCTCGCCGGCCCGCTGGCGATCGAGGGGGCGCGGCCGGGGAACACGCTCGAGGTGGAGATCCTCCACCTCCAGCCCGGTCCGTGGGGATGGACGACGATCCTGCCGGAGCTCGGGCTGCTGCCGGACGACTTTCCCGACGGGTACCTGCGGACCTTCGACCTGACGCAGGGTGACAGCGCCACGCTGGTCGACGGCGTCGAGATCCCGATCGTCCCGTTCTTCGGCACGATGGGCAATGCCCCCGACGTCCCCGGTGTCCATCTTCCGTTTCCGCCCCACGCCGGCGGCGGGAACGTGGATTGCCGTCACCTCACCCCCGGCGCGACCCTGTGGTTGCCCGTCCTCTGTGACACGGCGCTGTTCTCGGTCGGCGATCCGCACGCCGCGCAGGGTGATGGGGAGGTCTGCGTCAGCGCGATCGAATGCTCGATGCAGGCATCGCTGCGCTTCACGCTGCGCCGGGAGGCGATCCCGGCTCCCAGCTTCCGGGTGCCGGGCGGCCTGACACCGCGTACCGACGCCGGCGGCTACCACGGCACGATGGGCATCGCCGACGATCTGATGGACGGGGCCCGCGCCGCCGTTCGCGCGATGATCGACTGGCTGGCCAACGATCACGGCCTCAGCCGCGAGGACGCCTACATCCTGTGCAGTCTCGCCGGGGACCTGAAGATCCACGAGATCGTCGACGCCGGCATGTGGAACGTCGGGATGACGATGCCGCTGTCGGTGTTCAGGTGAGCGGGCGGCCGCGCCCGACCTCCCCGGCCGGGCGCGGCGCTGGTGCCCGATACGTCAGCTCTCCTCGATCTCGACGCGCTCCACGCGTGTCTCTCCGCCCGGCCGGGCCGGGGTCTGCGGCACTCTGCGCGTGGCCGTCTCCGCCTGCTGGCGACCACGGTCCCGGCCGGTCTGCAGATCCGACTTGACTCGGCCCCGGTTGCGCTGCCCGCGGTCGTAGGCCTGACCGAGAAGGTCCGCGGCAACGTCACGACCCCCGAGGCCAAAGGCCAGCGCAGCCCCCAGCGCGACCGAACCGAGCAGCGCGATGTAGGTGATCTGCACGATCGCCGGAGCGATCCGCAGCTGGTTGAGAACCATGAACACGGCAATGCCCATCACCAGCGCCGGGATCGCCGTCCCGACCACCTTGCCGGTCGGGGTATCGCCCATCAGCTTCGCCGCGGCACCGCCGGCGGCAGCGGCGATCGCGCCGGCGATCACGAAGATGACCACTGCTGCGATCACGTTGGGCAGATAGCCGAGCACGGTGTTCATGAACCCGGTCACGGCCGGGATCTTCAGGGCGCCGATCGCGGCTGACAGCACGAACAAGAAGATCAACCAGAACACCACGGTGCCGATCAGCGCCGACGCGCTGGCCCCGGGAGTGAGCCGTTCGACGTACTGACCGCTCTGGCCGGAATGCAGAGCATCGTCGAGCCGGGCCTTCTGCAATAGCTTGGTGACGACCTCCTTGACCAGGCGAGCGATCACGAACCCGATCACGAGGATGATCAGGAACCCCAGCAGGTTGGGTATGAACCCCAACAGGGCATCCAACGCCTTCTGCAAACTCTGAGCGATCTGAACTGATGCGAGCACGCCTTCCCCTTCGTAAGTAGATTTGGTGGCTCCGTCCCGCACAACTGGACGCTGCGTCGAAGCCTCGGTGTGTTCCCTCCGGTTGTGGCTTCAGACCCGCCCGGCGGCGACCTGGTTACAGACATTTGTCGACCCCGGTGATGACGTAACCGGCGAGCGGTCCCGGCCGTCCTACCTGAGCAGACCGATGCGCGGGTAGGCCAGAGCGAACCGGACCGGTGTAACCGAGACGGCCGCCACCGGACTGATGAGCAAATGCAAGCTGTGAAGATGGACTCAGACTCAGACGAGACGCTGATCGCCAGAACCCTGGAGGGGGAGCTGACGGCGTTTGAGCAGCTCGTCGAGCGCCATCGCGCTGTCGTCCACCGGGTGGCGGCCAGGATCGCCGGGCGCGAGGACGCCGCCGACGTCAGCCAGGACGCGTTCCTGAGGGCCTTTCACCGCTTGGACCGATTCCGTGGCACGGCGCCGTTTCGCAGCTGGCTACTGCAGATCACCCATAACGCCGCGGTCGACAGCCTCGCTCGCCGGCAGCGTCACCGGGTCGAGGCGCCGCACGAAGATGACGCGTCTCCTGACCGCGACCCTCGCCGCCAGCCGGTGTCAGAGCTCGAGCGCCGCGAGCGCCAGCAGCGACTTGAGTTCAAGCTCCGCCTGCTCCGCTCGGACTATCGCAGTCTGCTGGTGCTCCGTGACCTCGAAGAACTGCCCTACGAGGAGATTGCCCAGGTGCTCGATCTGCCGCTCGGCACCGTCAAAGGCCGTCTGCACCGCGCTCGCGCCGAGCTGATCAACCTGTTGCGAAACAACACCTACGACTGGGAGCTTCCGGCATGAACGGACCACAAGAGCCCGGTGACGCGCTGAGTCCAGCTGAGCTTCGCCTGGGCGAGCATCTGGAGCTGCTCAGAGGCGACACCCCACAGCCATCAACCGCACTGGTCAAGCAGATCATCCACACCGCGCGCTGGCAGCAGGCGATCCGCCGGCCCCTGCTCGTGGTCGGCGCTCTGGCGTCAGCCGTCGCCGAGGGCTTCCGTCTGCTGCTCGGGGCACGGAGGCGCCGCTCATGACCGCCACAGCGGCATCCGTCTTCGGGCAGGCCGGCCAGGCGTTCGGTGGCTTTCTCCCCCGCCTGGGCGGCGCGCTGGCGCTGCTGATCATCGGGGTGATCGTGGCGCGGGTTCTCTCCCGGCTGCTGGTCAAGGCCCTACAGGGCCTGGGGCTGGATCAGCTTGCCGAGCGCGGTGGCGTCAACGACGTTCTGGAGCGAGCCGGGCTGGGCCGATCCCTGGCGCGAGTTGTCGGGCGGGCGATCCGGATCGCCCTGACGTTGATCGTGATCTTCGCGGCGCTCTCGCTGCTGGGGCTTCAGTTCCTGAGTCAGTCGCTGAACCAGGGCATCCTGGTGCTGCCCAAGCTGCTGATCGCGGCTGCCCTGGTGCTGGCCGGCGTGGTCCTGGCCGGATTCACCCGCCAGCGCGTCGACCGACTGACCTATCAGCTCGACTTCCCGATCGCGCTCGGACGCCTCGCGCAGATCACCGTCCTGGCCGTGTTCGGCATCATCGCGGCCGCCCAGATCGCGATCTCGACGCTGGTGCTGCTGATCCTGATCGGAATCCTGCTCGCCGGCGCGGCCGGAACGTTCGCGATCGCCTTCGGACTCGGTGGCCGTGACGTCGCGCGAGCGCTCAGCGCCGGACGCTACATTCGCCACGCTTACTCCGTGGGCCAGGAGATCAGCTTCGGCGAAATCCGCGGGCGTGTGACCACGATGGACAGCATCAGCACCGTTCTCGACGCCGGCGAGGGACGATCGGTGGTGGTACCCAATCATCTGCTCATGGAGACGGTCGTCACGGTCCACACCGGTGAGGAGCACGTGAACGGATGATGCCGCCCGCGCGATAGCCACACCGCACCGGCCGCAAGCCACGTGGCCCCAGCGTCGATATGTCACAGTCTCGGCGTGGCGAGACCCCAGGTGAGCCGGCGCGCGCTGGCGGTGGCGCGCGGCGATGAGCCCGCGGACACCCTGATCACCGGCGGCCGCGTGTTCAGCGACGCCACCCGCGAGTGGATCGACACCTCCCTGGCCCTCGCCGATGGCGTCATCGCCGGGTGGGGAGAACGCGAGGCGCTGGAGGTGCTCGACGTCGACGGGGCGGCCCTCACCCCCGGGTTCGTCGATGCCCATATGCACCTGGAGTCGACCAAGCTGTGGATCGACGAGTTCGTGGCGACGGTGCTGCCATTGGGGACCACCGCGGTCGCGGCCGACCCCCATGAGCTCGCCAACGTGCTCGGTGTTCCGGGCATCCTGGCCCTGATGGACGCTGCCGCGCCGCTGCCGTTCACGTTCGCCGTGTACGCGTCGAGCTGTGTGCCCGCCTCCCCGTTCGAGTCCTCGGGCGCAAGCCTCGACGCGCGGGATATTCGCGACCTGATCGAGACCCACGGGGCCCTCGGCGTGGCGGAGATGATGAACTTCCCCGGCGTGATCGCGGGTGAGGCCGAGATGCTCGCCCGGATCGCCGTGGCCGGGGCGCGGCGGGTCGACGGACACAGCCCGGGCGTGAACGGCCGCCGGCTCGACGCCTACCTCGCCGCCGGTGTGGAGTCAGATCACGAGGCCACTCGCCTGCCCGAGGCCGAGGAGAAGCGGCGCAAGGGCATGTGGGTCTTTTTGCGTCAGGGCTCCGCCAGCCAGAACCTGGTGGAGCTGGCCCCCACCGTCGTCGCGCACGGCACCGACCTGGTGGCCCTGTGCACGGATGACCGCGAGCCCGACACGCTGCAGCGGCTCGGGCACGTCAACGATTGCGCGCGTCTGGCCGTCGCCTGCGGGATCTCCGAGATCGAGGCGATCCTGCTGGCCAGCACCAATCCCGCCCGGTATCACGGCCTGACCCAGCTGGGCAGCCTGGGGCCGGGCCACCAGGCCGACATCCTGGCGTTCGCCGAGCTCGGTTCCTGGGTGCCGGATCGGGTCTGGCAGGCCGGCCGGCTCGTCGCTCGCGAGGGGGCCATCATTCCCGGCACGGTGCCGCCGTCGCCTGCGCCCGAGCTGCTGCGCGACAGCGTCAACATCGGTCCGCTGCCGGCGGCTGACGCGTTGGTGCTCAAGGCCCCACCGGGCGCTCGCGTCCGCGCGGTCGGCGTGGAGAGCAACAGCCTGACGACGCGCAGCCGGGAGCTTGAGATCGGCGCCGGGGTCGACATCGCCCACGCGGCGGTGGTGGAGCGTCATCACGCCACCGGCCGGATCGGCCGCGGGTACGTGACCGGCTTCGGGCTCGAGCGCGGCGCGATCGCCTCCACCGTCGCTCACGACGCCCACAACATCGTCGTCGTCGGCGCCGGCGGTGAGGACATGGCCGCCGCCGTCGCCAGGCTGGCCGAGATCGGAGGCGGGCAGGTGGCGGTGCTCGACGGTGCCGTCCTGGCCGAGGTGCCGCTGCCGCTGGCCGGCCTGATGAGCGATCGCGGCGCCGACGAGGTGGCCGCCCAGATCGGGGCCCTGGGCGACGCCGCCGCGACGGGTTTGGGCGCCACCGTGGAGGAGCCGTTCATGCAGCTGTCGTTCGTAGCGCTGTCGGTGATCCCCGAACTGCGATTGACCGATGGTGGACTGGTCGACGTCGGGCAATTCGCCTACGTGCCGGTGCAAGTCACCTCCGCAGGCTGAGTACGATTGAAAGCACCCGGTCTTTGGCCCCATGGCCATAGATCGCCGGTTTCCTCTTACACAGAATTGGCCCCTGCGAACCGTGGGACGCCAACGCCGCCGAGCGACCGTGGAGATACCTTGAACGCCACCCTGGATACGAGTCTGACCGCCCCTGCGGCCGCGCCCGGCGGCTCGGTCGCCGACGAGCCGGTGTTCGAGCAGCGCGGGATCGACTACATCCCGCTGGGGGAGCGCCGGGGCAAGCCGATCGACCTGTTCTGGATGTGGGCGGGGGCCCTGTTCAACGTCGAGTACGTCGTCTACGGCGCGCTGATCGTCTCGTTCGGGCTGTCCTTCTGGCAGGCCGCGCTGGTGATCCTGATCGGCAACCTGTCCTACCTGGTGGCGGGCCTCGGCAGCCTTCAGGGCCCGGCGGCCGGCACCTCGGTGTTCGCCATCACGCGGGCGCCGTTCGGAGGCCACGGCGCCCGCGGCGTGTCGGTCTTCAACTGGATCACCCAGGTCGGCTACGAGACCGAGGGCCTGGCCCTGGTCGTGCTCGCCGGCCTGGCGCTGTCGGCCAAGGCCGGCCTGGGTGCCTCGACCGGCCTGAAGGTGACGCTGATCGTCGTCGCCGCTGCCGTGCAGCTGATCCTGCCGCTCCTGGGCCACCGGGCGATGCTGCGCATCCTGCGCCTGCTGGTGCCGCCATTCGTGGTGCTGTTCATCCTGCTGGCGATCTTCGCGTTGCCCAAGGCGCATCTCGGCGCCGGCTCGAACGCCAACTGGGAGACCGTGATGATCGCGCTCGCCCTGATCCTGTCCTCGGGCGGATACGGCTGGGTGATGAACGCCAACGACTTCTCGCGCTATCTCCCGCCCGGCACGAGCCGCTCGCGCATCGTCTGGGCGGTCGCCCTCGGCGGCTACATCCCATCCACGCTGCTGTGCCTGCTGGGGGCCGCCGTGGCCACCGCGGTGTCCTCCGCCACCGACCCGATCTCGGGCCTTCCGCACGCCTTCTCGGCCTGGTTCTTGATCCCCTACCTGATCTTCGTGATCGTGCAGCTGTTTGCGATCAACAGCGTTGACCTCTACTCGTCCGGTCTCACCCTCCAGGCGATCATGCCCAGGATCAAGCGCTGGCAGTGCGTTCTGATCGACACCACGGTGGCGGGCGGGCTCACCGCGGTCGCCATCTTCTCCAATTCGTTCAACACGTTCCTGACCGACTTCTTGCTGTTCATGATCATCTGGATCGCGCCCTGGGTCTCCATCTTCCTGATCGACTGGTTTCTACGGCGCGGCCGCTATGACTCCCGCTCGCTGCTCAGCGGCCGCGCGGGCATCTACTGGCGCCGCGGGGGCATTCACCTCCCTGGGGTGGTGGCGCAGCTGATCGGCATGCTCGCGGCGGCCTCGTGGCTCGACACCACAGTGTGGAAGGGCCCCCTCTCGACGGCCACCAACGGCGCCGACTTCAGCGTGTTCATGGGGGCGCTGTTCGGCGGCGCGGTGTACCTCGTGCTCGCGCGCCGCGGCGTCGCGGCAGAGGCTGCGCCGTCCGGGCAAGAGGCGGACGCGGCGCGCGGCGCTGTGAGTCACGCGGTCCCCGGCTAACGTCCGAACCTCCATGAGCGACGAACGCGTTCCGCGCGGAAGCGCGGTCGGCCGCGCCGTGCGGGAGGCCGCTCGGTTTGATCGCTCGGCCGTGTCGTGGTCGGCCGGGCTGCTGGCGGCGATCCCCGTCGTGGCGGTGTTCGCGGCCGGGGTGATCGGAAACGACCCGGTCGCCGCGGCGACGATGGGCGCGGGGGCGATGCTGGTGGGAATCGCGTGGCGCGTGGGGGGCGGGCGTGCTCCCCGCGCCCTGATGGTGACCGACGCGGTGGTGATGGCGCTGGCCACGCTGTTGGGCTCCTGGACCGGCACCAACTCATGGGTCCATCTGATCGTGCTGGCGATGTGGTGCCTGGGGGCCGGCCTGGTCGTCGCCGTCGGTCGCCGCGGGGCGGTGGTGGGAACCCAGGCGGTGATCGCCTTTGTCGTGTTCGGTCGCTTCGCCCAGTCGCTGAGTGGTGCCCTGGGGCTGGCTGGACTCGTGCTCGGCGGAGGACTGGCCCAGGCACTGTTTCAGACCGCGGTGCGCTGGCCGCCGGCGTTGCGGATCCAGCGCCAAGCCGTCGCGGCGGCCTACCGGGCGCTGGCCGCGCTGGCGCGGGCTCCGCGGGACGCGTCCCCGGTCCCGGCTGGCACCGCGCTTGACGAGGCCGAGCTGACGGTGGCCTCCCCCACGCTGTTCGGTGACGAGGCGTTCCTGCGCCTGCGCAGCCTCGTCGACGAGGGACGGCGGTTGCGACTCGAGCTCAATGCGATCCGCATCCTGCTCAGACAACGGGCGGCTGCGAGCACCGGCGGTCAGGCTTTCCCCGGCGTGTTCGAGCGAGTCCTCGAGCTGGCCGCCGGCGCCCTGGCTCGCGCCGCCGAGGCGATCGAGGGCCGTCGCGACGCGCCGGCGCAGTTCGACCACGCCGTCTCCGAGCTCAGCGCCGCGGCCGACGCGCTGAGGCGCAACGCAGCGACGCCCGGCCGCGAGGCCGCCGACGGTGACGCGGAGCTGATCGACGAGCAGGTGACGCGGAGGTTCTCGGCGCTCGCCGGCCAGCTGCGCGCGGTGAGGGGGCTGGTGTATGCGGCCGGCGAGAGCGGCCGTCTGATCAGCCGGCGACCGCGCCGCGGGGCGAGGCGGCCCGGCGAGCGGCTGCGCGGCGATCTGGCGCTGATGCGTGCCAACGCGTCACTCGATTCGCCGGCGGGACGCCATGCGGTGCGCCTGGCGGTGATCGTCGTCGCGACCGCAGTGCTGTCGCGGCACCTGCCGCTGCAGCGCAGCTACTGGATGGTGGTCGCGGCCGCCGCGGCGCTGCGCCCGGAGTTCGGCGCCACGTTCACGCGGGGCGCCGAGCGGATCCTCGGGACCTGCGCGGGCGTGGCTCTGGCTGGTCTGATCGCGGTGACGCTGCATCCCAGTCTCGACGCGACGATCGTCATCATCGCGGTGCTGGCCTGGGCCGCCTACAGCCTGTTTCCGGCGAGCTTCGCGGTCGGGTTCGCGTTCATCACCGCGCTCGTCGTATTCCTGCTGGATGTCGTCAACGCCGGCACGCTGACCACTGCGGGCGACCGCCTTGTGGACACCCTGGTCGGCGGGGCGATCGCGCTGCTGGCCTACGTCCTATGGCCGACCTGGTCCCGCCTACCGGCCCGACAGGCGATCGGCGACCTCATCGACGCGCAGCGCCGCTACCTCGGCGCGGTGCTCGGGGCGATCGTCGACGGCCGGCCGCCGACCGACGAACAGGTGCGGCCGCCGGCCCGAGCGGCCCGTCTGGCCCGCACCAACGCTGACGATGCGGTGGCGCGCTCGCTCTCCGAGCCGGCCACGCGCCGGATCGGCCGCGAGAAGACCCGAGCGGCGCTCGCCGCCCTGCGCCGGCTGGTGGAGGCGGTACACGTGATCAGGCTGGCGCAGGAGGAAGACGGGCGCGAGCCGCTCTACACCCTGGGACCGCTCGCCGCCGGGCTGGAGACCGCGCTGCAGCAGGTTGCCGCGAGCGCGCGCAGCGACGGGACCCCGCTCGGGAACGCGCTCCCGCCCCTGCGCTCGCTCTACACGCGCTTTGCCGACGGCCCCGACGGCCACCGAGCCGGGGCGATCATGCTCGCCGAGCTCGACGAAATCGTCGATGCGGTGAACACCCTGGGCGCCGTGGCCGGGTTGCGTGCGGAGCAGGCCGATCGCGAGCGCGACCGGGCCGCTACAGGTTGACCGAGGCCATCCCCGCCTCGTCGTAGCGGTCGCCGGCGGCGGCGGGCAACTCGGCCTCGATGTGGGCCAGGTCGTCGTCGGACAGCGTGACGTCGACGGCGGCGGAGTTCTCCTCCAGGTACTTACGGCGCTTCGTGCCCGGGATGGGAACGATGTCCTGCCCCTGCGCCAGGACCCAGGCCAGGGCGAGCTGGGCCGGCGTGACGCCCTTCTCGTTGGCGATCTCGGCGACCTTGGCCGCCAGCTTGAGATTGGCGTCGAGGTTCTCGCCGGTGAACCGCGGTCCGTGGCGGCGGACATTCTCGTCGAGGTCCTCGGGAGACGTGAATCGGCCGGACAGAAAGCCGCGGCCAAGGGGCGAATAGGCGACGAAACCGATCCCCAGCTCGCGGCAGACCGGCAGCACTTCGGCCTCAGGATCGCGCGTCCACATCGAATACTCGGTCTGAACGGCGGTGACCGGATGTACCGCGTGGGCACGCCGGATCGTCTCGGGCGCGGCCTCGCTCAGCCCGATATGGCGGACCTTGCCCTGCTGCACGAGCTCCGCCATCGCCCCGACGGTCTCCTCGATCGCGACGTTGGGATCGACGCGGTGCTGGTAATACAGGTCCACATAGTCGGTGTCCAGGCGCTTGAGCGAGCCCTCGATCGAGCTGCGGACATGCTCCGCGGATCCGTCCAGCGGGCCCAGGATGGAGAGGTCAGTCGGCCGGGTGGATGGCTCGATCCGGCGGGCGAACCTGGTTGCGATCACGTAATCCTCTCGACGGCCCTTGACCGCCCGGCCGACCAGCTCCTCGTTGGTCATCGGGCCGTAGAGCTGCGCCGTGTCCAGGAAGTTGATCCCCAGCTCCAGCGCCCGCTGAATCGTCGCGATCGCCTCGTCCTCGTCGGCGGTCCCGTAGAACGACGACATCCCCATGCATCCGAGCCCGAGCGCGGACACCTCGAGCGAACCGAGCCTGCGCGTATTCATTGCTGCTCCAATCTGATTGCTGTCTGCGTCGAACCCAGGACGCCGTCAACGTGACGGCATCGACGGGTCTAATCTGCGGTGATGGCGCCGCCAGCCGGCAAGACCGAAGCGGTGGAGCTCTCGGTCGGGGAGCGCACGGTCCGCATCTCCAGCCCCGACCGCGTTTACTTCTCGGCGCGAGGCGAGACCAAGCTTGACCTGGCCCGCTACTACCTCGGGGTGGGCGACGGGATCGTGCGGGCGCTGCGGGAACGCCCGTGCATGCTTCACCGCTTCCCCGGTGGCGTCGACGACAAGAAGGTGCACCAGAAGCGGATTCCGTCGGGCGCGCCGCCGTGGCTGGAGACGGTCCGCGTCGATTTCCCGTCCGGCCGCCACGCCGACGAGCTGTGCGTAACCGAGCTCGCCAGCGTGATCTGGGCGGTGCAGATGGCGACCGTGGAGTTCCATCCCTGGAACTCGCGGCGCGCCGAGGTCGAGCACCCCGACGAGTGGCGGATCGACATCGACCCGATGCCGGAGTGCTCGTTCGCCACCGTGCGGCGGGTGGCCCAGGTCGCGCGCGAGGTGCTCGACGAGCTTTCGATCGTGGGGTGGCCCAAGACCTCGGGCGGGTCGGGGTTGCACATCTACGTGCGGATCGAGCCGCGCTGGAGCTTCGGCGACGTGCGCCGCGCCGCGCTGGCCTTCGCCCGCGAAGTGGAGCGACGCGCCCCGGGCGACGCCACCACCACCTGGTGGCGCAAGGACCGCGAGCCCGACAGGGCATTCGTGGACTACAACCAGAACGCCCGCGACCACACGATCGCCAGCGCCTATTCCGTCCGCGGGGTCCGGGAGGGCACCGTCTCGACGCCGATCGAGTGGGATGAGATCGACGCCGTGGACCCGCGGGAGCTGACGATCGCCACCGTGCCGGGGCGCTTCGCGAAGCTGGGCGACCTGCACGCGGGTATCGACGACACCGCGTTCTCACTCGAGCCGCTGCTCGAATGGGCGCAGCGGGACGACCTGGAGGACCCGGGCGGGCCAGACGGGCCGGACGGCCGGAACGGTCCGGACGACCGGAATGGTCCCGACGGCCGGAACGGTCCCCCGCCGGGGCGCTGAGCCGTCCCGGTACCGGCGGACCAGCCGGCTTGGAGCCCGCGCGACCTGCTCAGATGCACAACCCGGAAACCCGGTCTGGGAATCGGGCACGGATGCATGACATACGTGCGCTTTGGCCCAAATCGCCCAGGCCGTTTGCGATTTGAGCATCCGAACATGCTGTCCGTGACGGTCTGGTGAACGCGCGATCTCAATCGGGGGACGCGGCCGGTGCGAGCGGCGTTCTGGTGCGATTGCCGGGGACGGCTGCGGGTAGAGGACGATCATGGCCGAGGCGCTGCTGATCATCGACGTGCAGAACGACTTCCTCCCCGGCGGGGCGCTGGCGGTCGCCGAAGGTGATCGTGTGATCGAGCCGATCAACCAGCTGTCGGCGGAAGACCGCTTCGGGCTGGTGCTCGCCACCCGCGACTGGCATCCGCCTGATCACGCTTCGTTTCAGAGCCAGGGCGGCCCCTGGCCCGAGCACTGCGTCCAGAACAGCCCCGGGGCCGAGCTCGACCAGCACCTCAACCGCGACGCGATCGACGCCGTGATCGACACGGGGATCGGGCGCGAGGATGACGGCTACTCCGCGTTCGAGAGCGAAGAGCTCCGGCAGTTGCTGCGTGAGGAGCACGTCGTCGCGGTGACCATCGCCGGGCTGGCCACCGACGTGTGCGTCCTGCACACCGCCCGTGACGCGCTGCGCGAAGGTCTGCTGGTCACGATCCCGACTGCGGCCGTGCGAGGCATCGACGCCGACGACTCGGCCGCCGCCCTGACCGAGCTGGCCCAGGCGGGGGCCCAGGTGGTCTAGCGGCTAGCTCGGAGGCTCGACGGCGGCACACCGGATCTCGCGTGCCTCCTGGTGAAAGATCTGCCAGCCGTCGACGAAGTGCGCGCGGGCGACGGGAGTGAGCCGCTCGAGGGTACGTCGCAGCGGGGTCAGGGCTCCCAGCGCCCACGCGGTGATCTCCTCCTGGTGCTCCTGATCCAGACGGACCATGGTGCGCCGGCGGTCGCTGGGGCATTCGGAGCGCTCGATCAGTCCGGCCCGGCTGAGCTCACCGACCAGCGTGCTGGTGGTCGGCAGCCCATGACCGAGCCGGATCGCGAGGTCGGAAACGCTGAGCGATCCGGCGAACGTGATCACCAGCAGCGCCGGGAGGTGGCGTCGGCTGAGCACGCCGCTGTCACGGGCGCTGACCATCGCGTCAGGGGCCGCGACTCCGGCGGTCAGTGATCGCAGGGTCTGGCAATCAATCGTCGAGACCAGCTTCACGAGGTCGGCATCGACCTCGGACGTGACCGCCGGGAGTGGAGTCTTGACAGACATCGGGCTGCCGTTATGCTTTCTCTCTTAGAACTGTTTCGCTTAGCGAACTGTTCTTACACCGCCCACTATACAACCGAGAGCGACTGTTCGTGTCGATCACCCGAGCCCCTTCCGAATCCAATCGCTGGGCCGTGCTGGCGCTGCTCGGCGTCGCGCAGCTGATGGTCATCCTCGATGCGACGATCGTGAATATCGCGCTGCCGTCGGCCCAGAAGGCACTTCACTTCTCGACCGACAACCGGCAGTGGATCATCACCGCCTACGCGCTCGCGTTCGGCAGCCTGCTCCTGCTGGGCGGCAAGCTCGGCGACCTGTTCGGACGCAAATGGACCTTCATCGCGGGCCTGATCGGATTCTCGCTCGCCTCGGCGATCGGCGGGCTGGCGCAGTCATTCGGCATGCTCGTGGCGGCCCGGGCCCTGCAGGGAACGTTTGGCGCCCTCCTGGCCCCTTCGGCGCTGTCGCTGCTGACCGTGACGTTCGCCGGTTCGCCCGATCGGGCCAAGGCATTCGGCATCTTCGGCGCGATCGCGGGCGGCGGCGCCTCGGTGGGTCTGATTCTCGGCGGGGCGCTCACCCAGGCGCTGTCCTGGCGCTGGTGCCTGTACGTGAATCTCGCCATCGCCGTGCCCGCCACGATCGTGGCGCTGCGCCTGCTGGTCAATCAGAGTCATCCCCAGCGGCCCCGGATCGATGTCCCCGGTGTCCTGGTCGCCTCGGCCGGGCTGTTCGCACTGGTGTACGGATTCTCCAATGCCGAGACGCACTCGTGGTCGGCCCCGGCGACGATCGTCGCGCTGATCGCCAGCCCGGTGCTGCTGGCGCTGTTCGTGGCCATCGAGCGACGGACCAGCCACCCGCTGCTGCCGCTGCACGTGGTGTGGGATCGGGCCCGTGGCGGCGCCTACGCGTCGATCGCGCTGGCCGGCTCCGGAGTGTTCGGCGTGTTCCTGTTCCTCACCTACTACCTGCAGCAGAACCTCGGCTTCTCCCCTCTGACCACCGGTGTGGCCTTCCTCCCGATGACCGGAATGATCGTGCTCACCGCCACCACCGTGCAGACCCGGGTCCTGCACCGCACCGGCGCCAGGCCCCTCGTGATCGCCGGCATGACGCTGGGCATCATCGCGATGGTCCTGTTCACCCGGCTGACTCCGGGCGGCTCCTACGCCGGCGACGTATTGCCCGGGCTGATCGTCATCGGTCTGGGAATGGGCTGCATCTTCGCCCCCGCATTCTCGACGGCGACGCTCGGCGTCGATCCCCAGGACGCCGGCATCGCGTCCGCGATGGTCAACACCTCTCAGCAGGTCGGCGGCTCGGTCGGGACCGCCCTGCTGAGCACGCTGTTCGCCAGCGCGGCGGCCAGCTACGCGGCAAGCCACGCGCATCTGGCCGGACTGGCGAGCGCGGCGTCGATCCACGGCTACACGACGGCATTCTGGTGGGCCGCAGGGATCTTCGCGGTGGGCCTGCTGGTGGCAGTGGTCGTCCTCCCGCCCAAGATCGCCCTGGCGGCGCCGGCGGCCGAGGTATCGCTGGCGACCGAATAGCCGGCTACCGACTGGCCAGGAAGAAGCGGACCATCTCAGCCGAGGCGTCGGGACCCCGCGGATCGGCATAGGACCCGGCGGGGTTGCCGCCGTACCAGGCGTGGCCGCCGCCGTGGACGATCCAGGACTCGATCACGGGCGTCCCGTCCCGGGCGCGGTGCACCGTGCGCGTGCAGGCGCGCCCACCGTCGCCGCGGACTCTGATTGGCTGGTCCCGGCTGGTGATGTCGCCGGCGGCCAGCCGGGAGGCGATCAGCTTGTCCGCGTTGACCGGCGCCACGGTCGTGTCCCGATCGCCGTGGAGGACGATCAGGGGCACCGTGCTGGTGGCCGCCGGTGTCCCTCCGGTTCGCATCGCACTGAAGGCCGAGGCGACATCGCGCGCAGCGCGGTAGGCGACCCCCGAGTGCACGCCAACCGCGGCGTACAGGTCTGGGTAGGTCGCGGCCATGACGGCGGCCATGGCGCCACCCGCGGACAGTCCGGCGACGTAGACCCGAGCCGGGTCGACGGCGAGGTCGCGCATGACCTGCCGGGTGATGCCGGCGATGACGGCCGGCTCGCCCGCCCCGGCGTGCTGGTCTGAGGGCGAGAACCAGTTCCAGTAGCGCCCCTGGTTGGCCTGGCTGGACTGCTCGGGATAGGCCACGAGGAACCCGTGCTGATCGGCTCGGCCGCTCATGCCGGTACCCAGTGCGAAGTCCGGCGCAGTCTGGCTGCCGCCGTGGAGCATCACCACCAGCGGAACCGGTTCGCCGCTGTAGCCGGACGGGACATAGAGGTCGTAGCGCCGCGTCCCGGCGGCCTCGGTGTGAGCGAGTCGCCGCGTCTTGCCGCGAGGGGCAGGCGCCGCCTCGGCGCCGGAGACGACGGTCCCCGCGGGGGTGTGCGCGGGAGATCCTTGACGGACCGCCTCGCCAGCCGCCGGGTGATCCGGCACCGCAGCCCCCTCTCGTCCGAGACCGCGCTGAAGCAGTGCCGTCGCTTCGCTCAGACGTCCGGACCGGGTCAGCCGCAGCGCCTGCTGCATCGTGCTCTCACGATCGGTCATGTCGTCCGCGCGGCCAGCGCCGCCTTCACTGCCGGGGGGGCTCGGAACGCTCCCAGGACATGCACCCCGGCGATCGTCGCCAGGGCGAGCTCGGGCGATATGTCGTCAGCGAGCGTGGCCAACCCGAGCACGCGCAGCTGCACCATCTGACCGGCGTCCCGGATCTGCTCGAGGTCACGGCGGCTGTAGTGCTCGCTACCGAGGGTCAGGTCCCGTCGCGCCACCGTGTTGTCCACTGCGCTGGCGCGACTCTCCAGCTGGCGCCGGATGGCGGTGCGGATGAAGTCGGTGCGGTTGGCGTAGAACCCCTCATCGACGAGCAGATCGATCTGACCCAGGTCGATCGGCCCGAGGTTGATGGTCAGCTTCTCGCTTCGCTCGGCGTCCATTCGCACCATCTGAGCACCATCCTAACACCATCCATGTGGATGGTCGTCGGTCAACGCCCCCCACCGGCACCGTTATCGTTTGTCTCGCCCCGCCCCGAGGTAGACGTGAGGGGCAAGCACGCGACAAAGGGAGCGCCAATGGCTGACGATCACCCGCGCACAGGACCGCGACACGAACCGGAGCGCATCTACGAGCGGGCGTCCGACCCCGCGGAGGCGTCCGACCGTCCGCTCGAGCCGAAATCGAGCCACGAGAAGCTCGCGGCCTCCGATCAGCCGCCCGACCCCGACGGGACCGACCGGGATCCCCACCACGCCCTCAACACCCCGGTGGGAGAGGTTGATCCCGAAGCCGATTCCGACCCGTATCGCCAGCCGACACCGGAGGACGAGCAGGATCGGGCGTCAGGCACGCGGGAGAGCGGACAGGGAGCCGAAGACCGGTAGCGACCGCGTGCGGCCGGCGGCCGCCGCCCGACGTCGACCTGAGCCGCATCTCCCGTCTCGTAGGATGCCGCGATGCCCGAGGCGGACTACGAAGCCGACGTCGTGGTCATCGGCGCCGGGCTGGCGGGTCTGGTGGCGACGGCAGAGCTTGCCGCGTCGGGGCGCCGGGTGGCCCTGCTCGAGCAGGAGCCCGAGGCGTCGCTGGGAGGGCAGGCGTTCTGGTCGCTCGGAGGCCTGTTCATGGTCGACACGCCCGAGCAGCGGCGCGTCGGCATCAAGGACTCGGCCGAGCTGGCGTGGCAGGATTGGGAGGGCAGCGCCGGCTTCGATCGTCCCGAGGACGCGTGGCCGCGGCGATGGGCGCAGGCGTACGTGGAGTTCGCCGGTGGCGAGAAGCGAGCCTGGCTGCACGAGCAGGGGTTGCGCTGGCTGCCCAATCCCGGCTGGGCCGAGCGCGGAGGCTACGGAGCGATCGGTCACGGCAATTCCGTTCCGCGCTTTCACCTCACCTGGGGCACGGGTCCAGGGGTGCTGGAGCCCTTTCTGCAACGGCTGGCCGAGGCCCGCGCGCGCGGTCTGGTCACGGTGCTCTGCCGCCACCGGGTCGACGCGCTCACGCTGACCGCGGGGGCCGTCGACGGGGCCCGCGGAGCCATCCTCGAGGCGAGCGGGGCCCGGCGCGGGGAGGCCAGCGCGCGGGTGGTCGTGAACGAGTTCGTCGCCCGAGCGCCGGCGGTGCTGGTCACCTCGGGCGGAATCGGTGCGAACTTCGACCTGGTCAGAGCCAACTGGCCCGAGCGGCTCGGTCCCGCGCCGAGGCGGCTGATCTCCGGCGTGCCCGGACACGTCGACGGCCGGATGCTGGGGATCGCCGCCGCGGCGGGGGGCCAGCTGATCGGCAGCGACCGGATGTGGCACTACACCGAAGGGATTCAGAACTGGGCGCCGATCTGGAAGGACCACGGCATCAGGATCCTGCCGGGGCCGTCGTCGCTGTGGCTCGACGCCCTGGGCCGGCGGCTGCCGGTGCCGCTGTTCCCCGGCTTCGACACGCTCGGAACCTTGGCCCACATCGGCCGGACCGGCCACGAGCACACCTGGTTCGTGCTGACGCGAAACATCATCGAGCGCGAGTTCGCCCTGTCGGGCTCTGAGCAGAACCCGGATCTGACCGGCAAGAGCATTCGCCGGCTGCTGCGCGAGCGCGTCGCTCCGGGCATCCCCGCACCGATCGCGGCGTTCATGCGCGACGGTCCCGACTTCGTCGTCGAGCGCGACCTGACGGCGCTGGTGGCGGGGATGAACCGCGTCACCGACGAGCCGCTGCTGGATCCCGAGCTCGTGGCGGCCGAAGTGATCGCCCGTGACCGCGAGATGGCCAACCCCTACTCCAAGGACTCCCAGGTCACGGCCATCCACGGTGCCCGCCGGTATCTCGCCGACCGCTTCACTCGCGTCGCGGCACCGCATCGGCTGCTCGATCCCAAGGCCGGTCCGCTGATCGCGGTGCGGCTGAACATCCTCACGCGCAAGACGCTCGGCGGCCTGCACACCGACCTCTCGGGCCGCGTGCTGACCGAGGCCGGCGAGCCGCTCCCGGGCCTGTGGGCGGCGGGAGAGGCGGCGGGGTTCGGCGGCGGCGGGATGCACGGCTACCGCTCGCTGGAGGGAACCTTCCTGGGCGGCTGCCTGTTCTCCGGGCGAGTCGCCGGTCGCGCCCTGGCCGCCTAGCGCCAGAAGGAGTGTCTGGTTTGGCGAACCCGTCAGGTCCGGGCCGTCCAGCCGCTCCAGCGCTCGACGTCGACCACGAGCACGGCGCCGGCGCCCCGCTGCTGCGGGTAGCGCTCGCGCAGCAGCGCCACCGCTCGCTCCGCCTCGGGGTGATCGGATTCGAGCACCCGCCCGCGGCCGTCGGCGCGCACCCACCACAGCGCGTCCCAATCGGCGTCGTCGTAGTGATCGACCAGCAGCGCCACGGCAGCGTTCTCCCGCACGTTGGCCAGCCGCTTGAGCGCCCGGGTCCGCTTGGGCTTGGCATCGACGGCGCTGTAGACGCGGTCGTCGTCGACGGCGAACACGACCGGGACCAGATGCGGGCGCCCGCTGGAGTCCGCGGTGGCCAGCCGCGCCACCCGCCCGGCCGCGAAGCGCTCGCGCGCCTCGCCGGGGCTCACGCCTCGCCGGTCAGCTCGGCGATCGCCGACTCCCAGCGCTCCAGCGCCGCCTCGACCCGCGACAACCCGGCGGACGGGAGCCAGTGCACGACCCGACGGCAACCGGCCGCCTCGAGCCGCTCGAGCGCCGCCGCCTCCGGCGGCACCCCCATCACCATCAGATCAATCGGCCGGTCGGCCCGGGCGCGCAGCTCGTCGACGCGCTCGAGGACGTCCCCGCGCGCGTAGTTCGGAAACCAGGCGTCGCCGAAGGCGAGCACCCGATCGAGCACGGTGGGACCGTTGCCCCCCACCAGCACCGGGGGATGCGGTCGCTGGGCCGGCTTCGGCCACGACCAGATCCGCTCGAACCGCACGAACCTTCCCTCATAGCTCGCCTCGTCCTGCGTCCAGATCGCCTGCATCGCCTCGATCCGCTCGCGCATCAGCGCCATCCGGGTCCGTGGGTCGGTGCCGTGATTGGCCATCTCCTCCCGGTTCCAGCCGGCGCCGACCCCGAACTCGAACCGACCGCCCGAGAGGTGGTCAAGCGAGGCGACCTCCTTGGCGGTGATGATCGGGTCACGCTCGGTGACCAGACAGATGCCAGTGCCGATGCGCAGCGTGGAGGTAGCAGCGGCGGCCGCGGTCAGCCCGACGAACAGGTCGTAGGTGTGCCAGTACTTGGGAGGCAGATCACCGCCGCCCGGCGTGGGGGTGGCGCGACTGGCCGGGATGTGGGTGTGCTCGGCGAAGAACAGAGACTCCTGGCCGTGATCCTGCACCAGACGCGCCACGGGGCCGGGGCCGGCCGCGGTGTCGGTGGGGAAATATCCAACTCCGAAGTCCATCGCACCGAAGTCTAAGGAAGCGGCGGCTCGGAGCCGCGCTCAATCCTGTTCGCGCCCGGTGGGTCGAGCTCTAGCTGGAGCACGGTCGACGATGTCTCCGGCCTGGATTTCCGTCGAGCGCACCGGCCAAGGGTACGCCGGGGTTCGGGCGTTCGCGCAGCCCGGCGATCTGCGCAGCGCTCTCATAGAATCGGCTCGCCACCGTGCCATGCAGCGATGCCAGGAGAGGGACATGAGCGAACAGACGGTCAAGTTCACCCTGCCGGAGAACGAGATCCCGACCCACTGGGTCAACCTGATGGCAGACCTCCCGGGCGACGGCCCGCCGCCGCTTCGGGGCGGCCCGGACGGCGTCCTGCAGCCCGCCGGGCCGGACGACCTGTCGCCGCTGTTCCCGATGTCGCTGATCATGCAGGAGGTCTCGACCGAAGCTGAGATCGAGATCCCCGAGCCGGTCCGCGACGCCTACAAGCTCTGGCGTCCCACTCCGCTGTACCGCGCGCGGCGGCTGGAACGCGAGCTGGATACCCCCGCCCACATCTACTACAAGTACGAGGGCGGCTCTCCGGCCGGCTCGCACAAGCCCAACACCGCCGTCGCGCAGGCCTACGAGAACGCCGCCGCCGGGATCCGCAAGCTCACCACCGAAACCGGTGCCGGCCAGTGGGGGTCGGCGCTGGCCTTCGCGTGCCGCCTGTTCGGACTGGAGTGCGAGGTGTGGATGGTCGGCTCGAGCTATGACCAGAAGCCCTACCGCCGCTCGATGATGGAGACCTGGGGAGCAACGGTTCACCGCTCACCGTCGGATCTGACCGAGGCCGGGCGGTCGCAGAGCGGTCACCCCACGGGGTCGCTGGGGATCGCGATCTCCGAGGCGGTGGAGATCGCCGCGCAGAGCCCCGACACCAACTACGCCCTCGGCTCGGTGCTCAACCACGTGCTCTTGCACCAGACCGTGATCGGCCAGGAGGCACTGGCCCAGATGGGGATGGCCGGCGAGGAGCCCGACGTGGTGGTGGCCTGCGTGGGTGGGGGATCGAACTTCGGCGGCCTGACCTTCCCGTTCCTGCGGCGGGTGTTGAAGGCGGGCGCCAAGACACGTTTCGTCGCCGCCGAGCCCGCGGCCTGCCCGACGCTCACGCGCGGCGTGTACGCCTACGACTTCGGCGACACGATCGGGCTGACCCCGCTGATGCCGATGTACACGCTGGGCCACGACTTCGTCCCACCGCCGGTGCACGCCGGCGGCCTGCGCTACCACGGCGACTCGCCGCTGGTGTGCGCCCTGGTCAAGGCGGGCCTGGTGCAGCCGCGGGCGTTTCTGCAGAACGACACCTTCGAGGCGGCGGTGCGGTTCGCGCGCACGGAGGGGATCATCCCCGCCCCTGAGCCGGCCCACGCGATCCGCGCCGTGATCGACGAGGCGCAGGCGGCGCGCGAGGCGGGTGAGCCGCGTGTGATCCTGTTCGGGCTGTGCGGCCACGGCCATTTCGACCTCAGCGCCTACGACGCCTACCTCGGCGGCAAGCTCGAGGATCCCGAGTTCTCCGCCGCGGACATGGACGCCGCGCTGTCCAAGCTGCCGGAGGCGCCCGCCTTGACCTGACCGCTGGCTACAGGTCGGGCCACGGGGCGCCGTCGGCGAACGCCCGCTGCTCGATCTGCTCGAGCGTCTCGTCCGTGCGCCGGTCGGCCACCATCGCATCGAGCGCCTCGGCGATCGTCGCGCCCCACACCCGCCGCACCACCGCGGTGCGCCGGCCGTCGGCTTCGAGCGCCGCCCAGTCAAGCGCGATCAGCGGGCCCCCGCCTCCCGGTAGGTCGAGCACCTGCGCGCCGTCAGACCCCACCAGTGTGATCTGAGCCCGCCAGCCGTGCGGACACAGCTCGCCCATCAGCGCCCGGGCCCGTGGCTCGGCGGTCGCCACCACGTGCGCCCCGCGCCGATGCGCGCGCCCCGCTCGCATTCGCAGTCGGGCGTATTTGGCCAGTGCCCGGAACAGCGGCAGCACGACGACCCCGAACGCGACCACGAACACGATCAGACCGACCGGCTCGAGCAGATCGACATGCCCGGGGTGAAAGCGCTCGCCGCCGAACTGCACCGACAAGATCAACACGGGGAGTGGGTACCCGGTTCGCCCTGGCCTGCAACCAAACCTCGCTCAGGTCTTGGCCGGCGCCCGATCCGGCGGCGGCGGCCCGACCGGGCCCTGGCCGGACTGCGCGTCGACCGCGGCCAAGCGCCCCTCGATGTTGATCCGCGGCAGCCGGGAATCAAGCCGCGGCGGCAGGCGCCAGGTGAGCGGGCCGAGCAGCTCGAGCACGGCAGGCAACAGCACACAGCGAACCACCAGCGCGTCCAGGAACACGGCGGCCGCGAGGCCGAAGCCGAACTCCTTGATGGAGCGCTCGTCGCCCAGCATGAACGACAGGAACACGCACACCATGATTGCCGCTGCCGCGCTGATCACCCGGCCGGTGAAGGCGATCCCGTCGGCGACCGCTGTCGTGGCGTCGCGGTGGCGCACCCATTCCTCACGCACGCGGCTGATCAGGAACACCTCGTAGTCCATCGACAGCCCGAACACGACCGCGAACATGAGCACGGGAATCCACGGCTCGACCGGGCCCTTCGATACGCCGAGCAGGCCCGCCAGCCATCCGTCCTGGAACACCAGAACGGTCGCGCCGAGCGCTCCGCCGATGCTGAGCAGGTTCATCAGTCCAGCCTGCAGCGGGATCACCAGCGAGCGGAAGATCACGAACAGCAGCAGCGCCGAGAGCACCACGACGATCCCGATGAACAGCGGCAACTTGCCCGACAGCACGTTGGAGAAGTCGATCGATCCGGCGGTGAAGCCTCCCACCAGCGGCCTGGCTCCGAACTGGCCGGTGAACGGAGGCAGCACGTGCTGACGCAGCCGGTTGACCAGGTCGGTGGTCGCCTGGTCCTGGGGCGCGGAGCCGGGATAGGCCTCGATCACGGCCACGCTGCCCGATGGCGCGACCCGCGGAGGGGTCACGGTGACCACGTCAGGCGTGCGCGCGACGGCCGCCCGGAGCGCCCCGAGCGATCCACTGGCGGCCGGACGATGCAGCTCGGCAGCGATCAGCAGCGGACCGTTGAAGCCCGCTCCGAAGCCGTGGGAGAGCAGATCGAAGGCCCGCTGGGTGCTCGTTCCCGGAGGGTCGTTGCCGGCATCACTGGAGTTCAGACGCAGCCCGAACGTGGGCAGGAGGAACAGCACCATCACCAGCAGCGATGCCAGCGCCAGCGGGCGGGGGTGCGACTGGACGGTGAGGCTCCAGGAGCGCCACGCCGAGGTTTGTGGCGCCGCGCCGGCGGCATCACGCCGGCGCTGCTTGCGCGACGGGCGAATCAGCCGGTGCCCGAAGGCCGACAGCAGCGCGGGGAGCACCGTCAGTGAAGCCAGCAGCGTCATCAGCACCGCCAGCACCGAGGCGATCGACAGCCCGTAGAGGAAGGTCACCGAGGTGGCGAACATGCCCAGCAGGGCGATGATCACCGTGGTGCCGGCGAGCAGGATCGCCCGGCCGGAGGTATCCATCGCCTGGACGATCGACTCCGACACATCCCCGAGTCGCTCGTAGTTCTCCCGGAACCGCGTCACGATGAACAGCGCATAGTCGACCCCGACGCCGAGCCCGATCATGATCGCCAGCTCGGGAGCGACATTGGACATGCTGGTGACATGGGTGGCCAAACCGACCAGGGCGATGCCCGTGATCAGCCCGAGCCCGGCGGTCACCAGCGGCATGCCGGCCGCGATCAGCGAACCGAAGGTCATCAGCAGGATCACCATCGCCGCGATCACGCCGACCCCGGTGGCGGGTCCGATGTTGAAGCCCTCCGCCTGCTCGATGACCTGGCCGCCGGCGGCCAGCTCCAGTCCCGGCACCTTGACCGCGTTGATCGCGTTCAGCACCGGCTGGCCGGTCTTGTCGGGCAGCAGGTTGGCGCGCTTGTCGTAGTTGACCGCCGCGAACGCGGTCCGGCGGTCGCGGGAGACCTCGACCGCTCCGGCGGCCGAGTAGGGGCTGATCACCGTGGCCACATGCGGCATCTTGCTCACGCGTGCCAGCAACGGGGTGATCGCGCCCCGCACGTCGGCGGCGTCGATGCTGCCCCGGGAGCTGTGGAAGACGATCGTGTCGCTGTCGCCGCCCTGGGACTGAAACTGGCTGCCCAGGAGGTTGACGACCCGCTGGGCTTCGGTGCCCGGCAGGCTGAAGTTATTGGCGTACTGGCGTCCCACGGCGGAGGCGATCACGGTCGTGGCGACAGCGATCGCGACCCACCCGGCGACCACCCAGCGACGGTGGGCGATGCACCAGCGACTGAGACCAATCATCGCGCGACTCCTGGACGAGAGAGAAGAACGGATCCCGGCTGCGAAGAATCGTAGCTGCCGGGCAGGGTCGCCCCTAGCCGCCGCGAGCGGCGACCCAGCGCTCGATCAGGTACCGCGCGATCGACACGCTGGGCGGCAGCTGGAAACCGCGGCCGGCACCGTTCATCGCGGCGCGGACGTCGTCGAGGTCGAGCCAGTACACCTCCTCCAGCTCTCCGTCGCTCGGTCGCGGCTCGCCACCGTCGCACCAGGCATGGAAGCCGAGCATCAGCGAGGCCGGAAACGGCCACGGCTGCGAGGCCACGAACACGGGGTCACGCGCGACGATGCCTGACTCCTCCTGCACCTCGCGCACGACGGCCTCCTCGGCCGACTCGCCCGGGGAGATGAAGCCGGCCAGGACCGACAACCGCCCCGACGGCCAGCCGGCACGACGGCCCAGCAGCAGCCGGCCGTCGTGTTCCACGGTCATGATCACCACCGGATCGGTGCGCGGGAAGTGCATCGTCCCGCAGTGCGGACAGCGGCGTGAATAGCCCGCTTCGACGACGATCGTGCGTGTGCCGCAGTTGGCGCAGAAGTGGTGCTTGCGATGCCAGTTCAGCAGCGCCGTCACGTAGGCGGCCAGGCCTCCCTCGGAATGCGACAGCACGGCGCCGGCTTCGCGCAGCGATACCACGCGCCCGGCGCTGGTGTGCTCGAGGTCGATCTCGGGTCCGAGCGCGTCGAGATCGAGCGCGAACAGCGCGCGTCGATGCTCGAGCCCCAGCAGGATCGGCTCCTGCTCGGGCAGACCCGACAGCTTCAGTCGAGCCAGCGACGGCTCGCCGCCGTCACCCGCGTCGCTGATCAGCACGCCGTTGCGCCCGGCGGCGACCATCCGCGTGGCCGGATCGCTCAGCAGCTGCCCGACCCGCGCCGGATCCTTGCGCTCGGCCGTCGCGCGGTCCAGGGCCATACCGGTGAACGGCGGCGAGGTGGAGACTTGACGGTCGGACGCTGACATCGCTGTGACTAACGGTACGGGGAGGCGCGTCCGAGGGCGCACCGGGGCCGCTTCCTCTCGCTGCTAGGTTGCGGTCGTGGCCGTCATCGGCGTTTCCGTCCCTCGTCGCGATTCCGAGCCCAAGGTGCGCGGCACCGTTCGGTTTGCCGCCGACGCGCCGGTGATGGGCCTGCTCCACGCGCGGCTGGTACTCGCGCACGAGGCCCACGCGACCATCTCCGGCATCCAGACCGATGCCGCCACGGCGATACCGGGCGTGGTCGCGGTGCTGACCGCCGCCGACCTGCCGCTGGTCGGGACCGGGCCGGGACGGCTCAACGAGCCCCTGGCCCGGGAGGAGGTCGTCTACGCGGGGCAGCCGGTCGCCCTGGTGATAGCCGAGAGTGAGGCACTGGCGCTGGACGGAGCACAGCTGGTGGAGGTCGAGCTCGAGCCGCTGGAGCCGGTGCTCGACCTCGAGGCCGCCGCCCGGCCCGGGGCTCCACCGGCCCGCGTGAATTCACGCGCCGAGGGCGCCGAATCCGATCTCGGCGACGCCCATGCCTCGGTGTCCGCCGGCGGGATCGTGGACGAGGAGCTGTCCGAGAACGTGCTTGACACGGCCAAGCTCGAGCACGGCGACGTCGAAGCCGCGCTCGCCGCCAGTCACGTCGTGGTCAAGGGAAGGTTCACCACGCCCTGGATGTATCAGGGCTACCTGGAGCCGCAGACCGCCACCGCGTGGCTCGAGCCCGACGGCGAGCTGGTCGTCAACACTTCGACCCAGGCGGCGTTCGCCACGCGCGACGCGCTGGCGAAGCTGTTCGGCCTGCCCGTCGACCGCATCCGCGTCCGGGGCGCGCCGCTGGGCGGCGCCTTCGGCGGCAAGATGATGATCGTCGAACCGCTGGTCACCGCCGCGGCTCTGGTCCTGCACCGGCCCGTGCGCCTGGCCATGACCCGCAGCGAGGACCTCGCCGCCACCAATCCCGCCGGGGCCGAGGTGCTGTACGTCGAGCTCGGCGCCGACGCCGACGGACAGTTCACCGGCGTCCGCTCACGCGTATTCATCGACCGCGGAGCCACCGACGAGTTCGGGGTGGAGACGATCGGAGCGATGCTGGCGTCCGGTCCGTATCGCTGGCGCGCCCACGAGCTCACCGCACTGGGCGTCACGACCAATCGGGTGACGTTCGGGGCCTACCGCGCGCCGGCGGCCGCACCGGCGGCGTTCGCGGTCGAGTCGCTGATCGACGAGCTCGCCCAGCAGCTCGGCATCGACCCGCTGCGGCTGCGTCTGCGCAACGTCGCCGGCGAGGGCGACCCGGCGCCGTCGGGCCAGCCGTTCCCGGTGTTCGGGGCGCGCGAGTGCCTGGAGCGCGTCGGCGAGCATCCGCTGTGGGCGCAGCGGACGCAGCTGCCGGACGACGAGGGCATCGGCCTGGCGATCGGCTGGTGGCCCGGGGGCTATGAGCCGGCCGCCGCGGTCTGCCGCCTCGACGCCGACGGCCACCTGACGATCATCACCGGGGCGGCGGATCTCACCGGCGTGGAGACCAGCTTCGCCGCGATCGCGGCCGACGCGTTCGGCGTCGAGCCGTCTCGCGTGCGGGTGGTCAACGCGGATACCTCCAGCGCGCCCTACGCCGGCGTGAGCGGAGGCAGCAAGGTCACCTATACGGTGGGCCGCGCGGTGGAGCGAGCCGCGATCGAGGCCCGCGACCGGCTGTTCGAGGTGGCCGCCAACGAGCTTGAGATCGGACCGGAGGACCTCGAGATCGTCGACGGCGCGGTGCGACCCAAGGGAGTGCCGGCCAAGGCGCTGGCGATCGACGAGCTGGCGCCGAAGATCCTCAGCTTCGGCAGCCGGCACCTGCCCGTGGAGGGGCACGGTCGTTCCGCTCAGCCCCAGGCGCCGCAGGCCGCCGCCCACCTCTCACATGTCCGCGTCGATCGCGACACGGGCATGGTCACGCTGCTGGGTCATGTCATCGCCCAGGACGTGGGGAGGGCGCTCAATCCCGCGCTGGTGGAGGGCCAGATGCGGGGCGGGGCCACGCAGGGGCTCGGCTGGGCGATCCTCGAGGAGATCGCCCACGATGACCACGGCCAGATGCTCACCGGCACGTTCGTGGACTACGCGCTGCCGACCGCGAGCGTGGTGCCGAGCATCGACACCGAGATCGTCGAGGTGCCCGCGCCGGAAGGGCCCTACGGCGCCAAGGGGGTCGGCGAGGCGCCGGTGGTGGGCGTCCCCGGGGCGGTGGCCAACGCGATCGCCGCGGCCACCGGTGGTGTGCGCATGCGCCGGCTGCCGATGACGCCGGAGCGCGTGTGGCGGGGCCTGACCGAGGATCCGCAGCACTAGGAAGACCGGGACGCTCGCTCGGCCAGCGCGATCGCGCCCAGCACCCCGGCCCTGTCCCCCAGGCCCGGCGTGACCAGGTAGCCGTCGATCTGCCCCCCCAGCAGCGGCGTTTCGAGATATCCGGCCAGCAGCTCCGCAAGCCGGGTCCGGATCCGCCCCAGCAGCCCGGGCTGCTCCATCACCCCACCGCCGACGATGATCCGATGGGGGGACAGCACGCAGACGATGCTGAGGATCCCCAGGGCCAGGTAGTCGGCCTCCAGGGCCCAGCCGGGATGCTCGTCGGCCAGCTCCGCGGCCGCGATCCCCCAGCGCTGGGCCATGGCCTCGCCGGAGGCCAGTCCCTCCCAGCAGTCTCCGTGCACGGGGCACGCGCCGGGGAAGGGATCGCGTTCGTGGTCGTGGGGGATGCGCAGATGGCCGACCTCGGGGTGCACCATGCCGTGCCACGGCGATCCGCCGATCAGCACCCCCGCCCCCACACCCGTCCCGACGGTCAGGTAGCACAGGCTCGCTGCCCCACGCCCGGCGCCCCAGCGGTACTCGCCCAGCGCCGCCGCATCCACGTCGGTGTCGAACGCGACCGGGACACCGAGCCGGTCGCGCAGGACCGGCGCTACGGCGGTGTGCTGCCAGCCGGGCTTGGGGGTGGTGGTGACATGGCCCCAGGTCGGGGAGTCAAGATCGACGTCCACCGGTCCGAACGAGCCGACCCCGATCGCCGCCACCGGCGCCTGGGCGGTGAAGAACCCGACGATCCGATCGAGCGTCTGCGCCGGGGCTCCGGTGCGGAACTGGTCATGGGCGACCAGCTCGTCGGGGCCGGTGCCGACCGCGCACACGCACCACGTCCCGCCCGTCTCCACCCCGCCGTAGAGCACGGTCACCGGCTGGCGGGTTCAAGCTCCGCGAGCTCGCGCTTGAGCACCTTTCCCGTCGCGTTGCGCGGCAGCTCGTCGAGGAACACGACCCCACGGGGGACCTTGTAGCGCGCCAGGTTGGCCCTGACGTGCTCCTGGAGCTCGGCCTCGGTGGCCTGCCGGCCGCTGCGCAGGACCACGAACGCGCGCAGCCGCTGCCCGAACTTCTCATCGTCGACGCCGAGCGCCGCCGCCTCGGCCACCGCCGGATGATCGGCCAGGACGTCCTCCACCTCCTTGGGGAAGACGTTCTCACCGCCGGACACGATCATCTCGTCGTCGCGGCCCTCCACGAACAGCCGGCCCGCCTCATCGAAGCGCCCGACGTCGCCGGTCGCCATCAGCCCGTCGATCCGATCCTTGCTGCCACCCCCGGTGTACCCCTCGAACAGCATCGCGTTGCCCACGAAGATGCGGCCGGTCTGGCCCTGCGGGACGGGGCGTTCGCGATCGTCATAGAGGCGGACGATCGAGCCGCGAGCGGGCCGGCCCGCGGTGCCGGGGGCGCGACGCAGGTCCCGGGGCGTGGCCAGCGTGGCCGCCGAGACCTCGGTCGAGCCATACAGGTTGTAGAGGTTGTCCCCGAATTCATCCATCCAGCGCACCGCCAGTTCCCCGGGCAGAGCCGAGCCGCTGGCGCAGACCGCCCGCAGCGAAGCGGTGTCGTGGCGCTCGCGCAGCTCGGAGGGCAGGTCCAGGATGCGCTGCAACATCACCGGCACGACAACCAGGACCTCGCAGCGATGCTCCTCGATGTCGGCCAGGCACTGCTCGGGATCGAACTTCCGCCTCAGCACGAAGGTGGAGCCGAGCGCCATGCCCAGTGCGAAGTTCGAGAACCCCCAGGTGTGAAACAGCGGCGCGCCGATCCGTACGACCTGGCCTTGGTGCAGCGGGATCCGCTCAAGCAGCGAGGCGGGCGGGTCGAGCGTTGGCGGCGTGCTGTCGCGGGAGGCGCCCTTGGGCGTGCCGGTGGTGCCCGAGGTCAGAATCGTCACCCGCCCGGTGCGGCCGGGGGCCGGCAGCGCCGCGTCATCGCCGTCCCGGATCAGCTCCCCCAGCGTCTGCTCCTGGCCTGAGTCATCATCGTGCCAGACCACCAGCCTCCGGCGGTCGCGCCCGGCTGCTTCGGTCAGCTCGGCGAACTCCTGGTCATAGATCAGCGCGGCGACATCCTCGCGCCGGCACACCTCGGTCAGCTGCGGCGCCGCGAACGACGTGTTGAGCAGCAGCACGTCGGCGCCGAGCTTGGCGACCCCGACGGCGCCCTCGACGAACCCCCGGTGATCACGGCACATCACCCCCACCCGGTCTCCCTCCTTCACCCCCTGCGCTCGCAGCGAGTTGGCGACAGCGTTGGAACGCTGGTCGACCTCCCGGTAGCTGAGCGAGCCGAGCTCGTCGATCAGCATCGTGCGATCGGGATGACGGGTGGCGCCGATCAGCACGCCGGTCGCCGGCGAGGCGCCCCAGCGCGCCCCGATCACGGCGATCCGCGCGGCTCGGTCAGGCCGGATCGGGGCGAGCAATCCGGACCGCGCGAGGATCAGGACGTTGCCGGCCTCGTGCAGCGCCCGGGCGGGCAGGCGGGGACCGGGCGGGACCGGTCGCGGCGTGCCCTCGGCCTCGCGCTTGACGTTCTCCAGACTTCGCTTCACGCTTGAACGGACCTGCGGCGCGGACACCAGCTCGGCCAGGGTGCCCAGCAACGGCCCCGGCGCGCCGTAGGACAGCCGCATGGTCAACCGGGTCCGGGCGCCGGACGCGCTCCGCACCCTCAGCCGCCCGCGCTGCTCGACGCCCGTGACGCTGGTCCAGACGATGTCGCAGGCGGGGTCGTACTCGACGATCTCCACCACCCCGCCGACCTGCGCGGAACCGACCGAGACGCGCATGTCGTAGCGGGCGCCCGGACCCGGGTCTCGATGCTCGTCGTGGGGCTCGAAGCTGGTCACCCAGTCCAGCCGATCGGCGTAGTCCGC
Organism: uncultured Solirubrobacterales bacterium; assembly: GCA_963792735.1. GTDB lineage: Bacteria > Actinomycetota > Thermoleophilia > Solirubrobacterales > Solirubrobacteraceae > Palsa-465. The sequence goes on from CAWBXK010000006.1 coordinate 755,613, forward strand.
GGGGTCGCGGATCAGCTCCCACAGCCGGTCCCGGGTAACCGCGATCGTGATCGACGCCTCGACCCTCATCCGAGCACCGGGAGCCGTCGCTCGGCCGACAGGGAATCGAGCACGTCCTGCATCCGCCAGATCACGTCGTCGTAGATCTCATCGATGTCCGGATCCTCGCCGTAGCGCTGCTCGAGGTCGATCTTGGGCAGCACCTGGATGGTGATCTTGGCCGGGAGCGGGATGTGACCGAACACGCCCGGCATCAGACCGAACGGGAGCCCGAACATGATCGGCGCCGTCTTCAGCCGCAGCAGCTTGTCCAGCCGGGCCAGCTTGGCCAGCCGCTCGCCGCGGGTCAAGAACAGGGCCGTCTCCTGGCTGCCGATCGAGACGATCGGCTGGATCGGCACGTTCATCCGCAGCGCCAGGCGGATGAATCCCTTGCGCCCGCCGAAGTCGACCTTTCCCGACTCCCAGCTGGGGCGGAACACCTCGTAGTCGCCGCCCGGGTAGACGAGCACCGCGGCACCGCTGGCGAGCGCGAGCTCCGCGTTGCGCGGGTCGGCCGCGACCGTCCCGTATCCGCGCACGAGCCGGCCCGCGGGAGAGGCCACCACGCCGTTGTGCGCGAGCTGGTAGAAGTGGCGCTCGACCCCGAAGTACGTGCTGAAGGCGAGCACGAACACGAACAGATCGGGCGCCATCATCCCGCCCGAGTGGTTTCCCACCAGCAGCACCGGTCCCTCCCGCGGGATGTGGTGAAGCCCGCGCACGTCGGCGCGGAAATACAGGCTGGCCAGCATCCACAGCCCCGACAGCGTCTCGCGGATGTAATCCGTGTCACGAGCGTCGAGGTCCGCGCGCGGGACCGACCCGGCGATCCGCTTGGCCACGCCCTTGGCCGCGCCGGACAGCAGGCCAGACAGCCAGGCGCGGGGATCAGATGCCGCGACGTGTCCGTTCTCGCGTAGGTCGAGCGCCATGTTCCGAGCTCCGCGGCTAGCGGATCTGCATCCCCGAGATCGCACGCGAGATGACCAGGCGCTGGATCTCGGAGGTTCCCTCGAAGATCGTGTAGATCTTCGCGTCGCGGTGCATCCGCTCCACCGGGAACTCCCGCGTGTAGCCGTTGCCGCCCAGGATCTGGATCGCCCGCTCGGTGGCCCAGACCGCGACCTCACCGGCTTTGAGCTTGCTCATCGAGCCTTCGGCGTTGGCGAAGTCGTGGTCGTTGCGGCCCATCCACGCCGCTCGCCACACCAGCAGCCGAGCGGCGTCGATCTCCATCTTCATGTCGGCCAGGGTGAACGCGATCGCCTGGTTGTCGATGATCGGGCGCCCGAACTGAGAGCGCTCCTTCGCGTAATCCAGCGCGTATTCGTACGCCGCGCGCGCGATGCCGAGCGCCTGAGCGCCGACCGTGGGGCGACTGATCTCGAACGTACGCAGCGCCGCCTGCCCGCGCGAGCGCCCGCCCTCCCGCGCTCGGGCCAGGCGCTCGTCGAGCTTCTCCTTGCCGCCGAGCAGGCAGGCACCGGGGATGCGGACGTCATCGAGGAACACATCGGCCGTGTGGGAGGCGCGCAGCCCGTGCTTTTTGACCTTGGTGCCCATCTGGAGCCCGTCGGTGCCGGGCGGGATCACGAACGAGGCGTGGCCACGGGCCCTGAGCTCCGGATCGACCTGGGCGACGACCACGTGGATCTCGGCGATCCCGCCGTTGGTGGCCCACGCCTTCTGGCCGTTGAGCACCCACTCGCCGGTGGCCTCGTCGTACTTCGCGCGGGTGCGCAGCGAGGACACGTCGGACCCGGCGTCGGGCTCGGAGACGCAGAAGGCCGCCACCTTGGGCTCGCTCTCGGTGCCGAAGCAGCGCGGCATCCACTCGCCCCACTGCTCCGGCGTTCCATTGGCCTGGATCGCCGCCACCGCGAGCGTGGTCCCCATGATCGACATCCCGATCCCGGCGTCGCCCCAGAACAGCTCCTCGTTGACGATCGGGAACATGATCCCGCTCTGGTCGTACCAGAACTGGGCCAGACCCTCGAGCCCGTAGAGCCCGATCTTGGCCGCCTCCTGGATCACGGGCCAGGGGGTCTCCTCGCGCTCGTCCCATTCCGACGCGGCCGGCCGGACCGTCTGCTCGGCGAACCCGTGCACCCAGTCGCGAATATCCTTCTGTTCCTGGCTGAGCTCGAGCGAGAACGGCGGCGCCGACTCCCCGCCGTTCGCCGCCGCGATCTCCGGCTCCGCGGACGCTGCTTGCATTTCGTGCTTCCTTTCGATCTCGGCCTGCCCGCGCGCTTGCGCTGATGGTTACTACCCGCGAGTAGCGGGAAGCTCACTTTCGCATGTCCGACCGCTCACCGACCCTCTCCGTCGCCGTCACCGGGCCGACCGGGACGTTCGGGTTCGGGCTCGTGCCGCTGCTCGAGGCCTCGCCGCAGGTGGACAGGATCGTCGGGATCGCGCGGCGGGAGTTCGATCCGTCCGCCCACGGCTGGACCAAGATGGAGTACCGGCGCGGCGACGTCCGTGACCAGGCGACGCTGTGCCAGGCGTTTGCCGGCGCCGATGTCGTCGTCCATCTCGCCTTCATGATCACCGGCAACGCCTCGGCGGAGACGATCCGCGCGATCAATGTCGAGGGGACCCTGAATGCGTTCCGGGCTGCGCGCGAGGCGGGCGCCGAGCGCTTCGTGTACGCGTCCTCCGTGGCCGCCTACGGCTTTCACGCCGACAACCCGGTGGGCATGACGGAGGACTGGCCGACGCGTCCGGCCGATCGTCTCTTCTACGCCAAGGAGAAGGCCGAGCTCGAGCAGCTCCTGCAGGAGGAGGCGAACGCCAGCGCGCACCCGGCGCTGTATCTGCTGCGGCCACCGATCGTGCTCGGTCCGCACGCCGCCGGCGCCAAGGGCGCGCTGCCCGAGCCCCTGGCGCGCGCGGGGCGCCGGATGCTCGAGCTCGCGCGGCGCCTGCCCGTGCCCGTGCCGATGCTGGCCGCCGACGTACCGATGCAGTTCATCCACGAGGACGACGTGGGCGCGGCGCTGCTCAGGTGTGTCCTCGGCGAGGGACCGCCGGGTGCGTACAACATCGCGGCGGAGGATGTGCTCACCGGTGCCGACGTGGTCCGCGTGCTCGGGCTCTCGCCGGTGTCGATCCCGGCCCGTCTCGTGCACACCGCGGCCCGGGCGGCGGCCGCGCTGCCCAAACCGTCGTTCACGCCTCCGGCCGCCGACTGGGTGGAGGCCTTCAGCCACCCGGCGATCATGGACATCTCCAAGGCCCGGGACGAGCTCGGCTGGCACCCGAGATACACCGCGGTGCAGGCGCTGCGCGAGACGATTGCGTCGCGCGACGACGGGGAGGCGACGCAGACGGCCTAGAATGGGCCGCTGCCACCGTACCTGGGGAACCGCACGTCCGGGCGTGCACTCCGACAGCCAGGCTCCTGCGCGCGGCCGCATTGCTGGTCATGAACGCTGCCCTCCTGCACGCCGACCTCGAACCGCCTCCGCCGCTCCTGCGCGTCTCCCGGCTCAGCGCCAGCTACGGCCCGGGGCGTGCGCTCGCCGATGTCGACCTGACGATCGGGGCCGGCGAACTCGTGGCGATCGCCGGTGAGCCCGGCGCGGGGAAGACCACGCTGGTGCGATGCATCGCCGGGGACATCGCACCCACCGCCGGCGAGATCCGGCTGCTCGGCCAGCCGGTGCCGATCCGCCCGGGAGGTGCGGGTCGTCAGGGGATAGCGCTCGTCTGGCAGGACCTGGAGCTCTGCGACAACCTCGACGTCGCCGGCAATGTCCTGCTCGGACGGGAGTCCAAGCGACTGATGTTCTCCGAGACCCGGCTGCATGCCGCCGCGGCATCGTTGCTGGCGGATCTGCAGATCCCGATCCGGGACACGACGCGGCTGGTCGGCTCCCTCTCAGGTGGGCAGCGTCAGCTGGTCGCGGTGGCGAAGGCGATCGTGCGTCGGCCCCGGCTGCTGGTGCTCGATGAGCCCACGGCGTCGCTGGGGGTGATCGAGGCGGGACAGGTGGAGGAGCTGATCACCGGGCTGCGGGCCCAGGGCACCACGATCCTGCTGGCCGGACGCGACATCGAGCAGATGTTCAGGCTGGCGGACCGGATCGTGGTCCTGCGCCAGGGTCGGGTAGTGGCTGAGCTCGACCCGCCCAGCACGCATCCCGACGATCTCACCGCGCTGCTGTCGGGCCAGGAGGTCGACTCGTCCGCGCGCCGCCAGCTCACCCGGCTGCACGGTCTGGCGGACCGCCTGGTCTCGGCCGATCCCCAATCCAGCCTGCCCTTGATCCTGTCGGCGTTGGGTGCGGCGCTGGGCACCGACAAGGTCTGCATCCATGTGGTGAACGGCCGGTCGCTGGTGCTGGCGGCCTCGCTGGGATTTGCCTCCGGTCAGATCGCCCCTTGGTCGGGGCTGCCGTTCGGGCCGGGGGGCGGCCCTGTGGGGCGGGCGGCCGCCGTCGAGGAGCGCGTCGTCGAGGAGGACCTGCCGACCGGGGCGTGGGCCCAGTTCGGCGACATCGCCGCCTTCGCGGGGACGTCGAGCTCCTGCTCGGTTCCGGTCATGGGACCGGACGGGGTCAACGCGGTGATCACGGTGTTCCGGCCCGAACCGGGGGCGCCGCAGCGTGACGAGCTTGATCTGCTGACCCTGTACGCCGGATATGCAGCGAGCGCGGTCGAGCGTGACCGGCTCCTGGATCAGGTCACCGCGCGTAACCGCGTCCTGGAGACGATCCGCGAGATGCTCGAAACGCTGGCCGGCCCGGTCATGGTCGCCGACGGTCTGGCCATCGCGCTGCAGTCGCTGCGGCGTGGGCTCCAGGCCGACGAGGTGGCGCTGGTCACCGGGCGAGACGACATGCAGACCAGCTGGCGCGCCTACAGCGGGCCCCTCGGCACCGAGCCGGCGACGATGTCTAGATCGATGCGCGACGCGGCACGGCGAGCGCTGGCCGACGACCACCGCGATGGCTGCGCCCGAGGGTTCGACATCGGCCCGCGGCGGGGGCTGGCCGTTGCCTTCATGGCGCCGGCCGGTCCGGCGGCCCTGCTGGCGACCTGGACCGGGCCACGGGTGGCCGAGCAGGAGGCGGCCCTGATCGAGGATGCCAGTCACTCGCTGCGTCTCGCGCTGGAACGTGAGGAGGCCGGACTGGCGCATCAGGAAGCCGCCGCCCTGCGCCGCTCTCGGCAGCTTCAGCGCGGATTCCTCTCCCGGCTCAGCCACGAGCTGCGCACCCCACTGACGGCGATCAGGGGATACGCGTCGAGCCTCATGCAGTCCGACGTGACCTGGGACCGGGACTCCCAGCAGCGCTTCCTGCACCGGATCGCGGCCGAATCGGCGCGCCTCGGGCGCCTCGTCGACGACCTGCTGGATTTCTCGGCGATCGAGTCGGGCGTCATGCGCCTTCAGCGCGACTGGTGCGACATCCGCCTCGTCATCGAAGCCGCCGTCTCATGCCTGACCAACGAACAATCGGCGGCCGTCTCGATCACCTGCCATCCTGCCCTTCCCGTCGTCTGGGCCGACCACGATCGGCTCGAGCAGGTCTTCGTGAACCTCCTGAACAACGCGTTTCAACACAACCCCGCCGGCACCCGGGTCAGGGTCACCGCCACTGACACCGCCGGGCCAAGCGCGCCCGCTGGTGCTCTGCCGGGGGACGGCGCTGCGACCGCACAGGTGCAGATCAGCGTGATCGACGACGGACCCGGATTCCCCGCCGAGCTCGCGGTCGCCCCGTTCGACTCGGCCCGGCGTCAGCGCTCCCGCAGCGCAGGAGCGGGGCTTGGCCTGTCCATCGCCCGGGGAATCGTCGAGGCGCACGGCGGCCACATCGAGCTGGCGCCGGTCCCCACCGGCGCCGCCTTCCGGATCCGTCTTCCGGTCGAGGCGGTGGACGCCCCGGGAGCGGGCGGCGATGCTCATGATCCCGCCTATGCCGCTCTGGCTGAGGGTGGCGACGACCTCGCCGTCGCACCGGCGAGCCCATCGCGCAGTGATGCCTGAGCCCGCGACGACCAGGGCGCTCCTGGTCGAGGACGATCCGAATATCGTCGATCTGATCCGATCCAACCTCGCCGTGCGCAGTTTTGACACCGTCGTCTCCAGCGACGGGATGCGCGCGCTCCAGCTGCTCGAGACCGAGGAGCCGGACATCGTCCTGCTTGACCTGATGCTCCCCGGGATCGACGGCTTTGACCTGTGCCGTCAGATCCGTGAGCGCTCGGCGGTGGCGGTGATCGTGGTGTCGGCTCGGGGCGGCGAGCGCGACAAGGTGACGGCCCTGAACATGGGGGCCGACGACTACATGACCAAGCCCTTCAGCGTCGAGGAGCTGCTGGCTCGGATCACCGCCACTCTGCGCCGCACCCGCACCGCCGGCGCCGCGCAGCCCGGCCCGCCGATCGTCACCGCCGGCGACGTCGTCATCGATCTGACCCGCCAGCACGTGACCAAGGGCGGCGAACCGGTTCACCTGACGCCAACCGAGTTCGCCCTGCTGCGTGAGCTCGTCACCAACCGGGGCAAGCTGCTCAGCCACGCCCATCTGCTGCGGCGGGTGTGGGGTCCCGCCTACCAGACCGAGACCGAATATGTCCGCGTCTACGTCCGGCGCCTGCGAGCCAAGCTCGAGGCTGATGAGGCGGCGCCGCTGATCGTCACCTCACCGCGCGCGGGTTATCGCTTCGTCGCCGAATGAGCTCCGAGAACACGGTGAGCGAGGCCTGATCCCCGTTCACTGCATGTTTACGCCCGCCGACCCGATGTTAACGCCTCGTTCACGCGCGGAGCCCTACGGTTGCACTCAGATTCAGTCATTGTGACAACCGCCGTACGGGTGCGCGTGACAACGCGCGCCCCGTGGCGTTGTCGGGTAAGGATGAGGAGGAGGTCAATGTGCACTTGCTGAAAAGCAAGCCAGTTCTCGCTGCGCTCCTGGTGACCGCAAGCGTTGGCGTCGCTGCGTGTGGTAGTTCGTCGTCGAGCTCCAGTTCAAGTTCTTCGACCACCAGCGCCAGCAGCAGCGCCGCCGCTCCGACGCCGAGCGTCTCGGCGTCGTCGTTCACCAACGATTTCTCGGCGATGGCGTCGCTGAAGTCGCTGGCCGCGGCCGGCAAGGGCAAGGTCGCGGCGATCCTGCCCGACACGACGAGCTCGACGCGATACGTGGAGTTCGATCAGCCTGACATCAAGAAAGCGCTGGCCGCCGCCGGTGTGGCGAGCTCCGACGTGATCGTCCAGAACGCCGGGGGCAGCGACTCGACGATGCTGACCGATGCCCAGAGCGACATCACCAACGGGGCCACGGTGCTGTTGATCGACCCGATCGATTCCGGAGTTGGCACCCAGATCGAGAACTACGCCAAGTCCCACGGCGTCAAGGTCATCGACTATGACCGCCTGACGCTCGGCGGAAGCCGCTCGTACTACGTCAGCTTCAACAACGTCCAGGTCGGTAAGGTCATGGGTCAGGGCATGGTGTCCTGCGTCGCCGCCTGGCACGTCGCCAAGCCCAACCTGGTCGTGATGCACGGTGATCCCACCGACAACAACGCGACGCTCTTCTACCAGGGCTACTACGACGGCGTGCTCAAGCCGCTGTTCACCGCCGGCAAGTACAAGGATGTCGCCAACCCAGCCGGGACCTGGGACCCGCCGACCGCGTTGACCAGTTTCCAGCAGGCGTACACCGCCCATCCGAACATCAACGCCGCTCTGATCCCCAACGACGAGAACGGGGCGCCGATCATCACCTACCTGAAGACCAAGGGAATCAAGGCCAAGACCTTCCCGACCACCGGGCAGGACGCGACCTTGACGGGTCTTCAGAACGTACTGTCGGGCTACCAGTGCGGGACGGTCTACAAGGCCGTCTACAAGGAGGCCCAGGCCGCGGTCGCGCTGGCCATCTACCTCCGCGCCAGCAAGACCCCGCCGCCATCGCTGGCCAACGGCAGCACCATGGACACCAAGTCCAACACCGCGGTGCCGTCGGTCCTGCTCGCCCCGGAGTGGGTCACCAGCGCCAACATGAAGGACACGATTGTCAAGGACAACTTCGTGCCCACCGCGCAGCTCTGCGCCGGCGCCTACGCCGGGCCGTGCAAGAAGGCGGGGATCAGCTGAGCCGAGCATCCACGGCGAAGCCAATTCGCTGCGTGCCCGTCCGCTTCGGCGGACGGGCACCGCGGCATCGGCGAGCTGAACCATGAGCGCTTCAGACATGCCGCCGGCGAGCGGCACCACCAACCGCACCCCGGCTGACAGCGCGGCGCCGCTGCTGCAACTACGGGGAATCACCAAGACCTTCGGCCCGGTCAGGGCACTGACCGATGTCAACCTCGACGTACCCCCGGGGAAGGTCACGGCGCTGGTCGGCGACAACGGCGCCGGCAAGTCATCGCTGATCAAGACCGTCTCCGGCCTGTGGGCACCTGACGGAGGGCAGATCCTCTGGGAGGGAAAGCCGGTTGTTCTTCACGGTCCCCGCGACGCCGAGGCCCTGGGCATCACCACCATCTACCAGGACCTCGCGCTGGCCGACAACCTGGACATCGTCCAGAACATGTTCCTGGGTCACGAGCCCCTGCGCCATCGGATGCTCGACGAAGCGAAGATGGAGCTGGCCGCACGCAAGACGCTGGAGGAACTGTCGGTCACCACCGTCCGCTCGATCCGCCAGCCGGTGGCGTCCCTGTCCGGAGGGCAGCGCCAATCGGTCGCGGTGGCCAAAGCGGTGATGTCGCAGGCCAAGCTCGTGATCATGGACGAGCCCACCGCGGCGCTCGGGGTCGCGCAGACTTCGATGGTGCTGAACCTGATCAAGACCCTGTCCGGCCGTGGGGTGGCCGTGCTGGTCATCTCTCACAACCTCGTCGACGTCTTCGAGGTCGCCGACCGGATCGCCGTCCTGTACCTGGGGCGACTGGTCGTGAGTGGACCGGCAGCGGACTTCGACCGCCAGAGCGTGGTGGAATACATGACGACTGGGACCGCGGGCACCGCCACGGGGAGCCCGGGCGCCGCCCAGACGGTTTCCTAGGAGGAGGAACTAAACGTTGGCCGATTCCGCAGACAGCACCGAGGCGCCAGCCGCGCCCGCGGCCGCGAGCTCCACACTCGCCGCACCCGACGAGGAATCGGCGGACGCTGCTGCCCTGACGCTCGCCGCGCCAGAGGTTCTGGCCGATTCTCTGCAGGAGTACGTGCGCGCCTGGCTGACCCGGATCCGCACCGGCGGCAGCGGCGCCCTGCCGATCATCGCCGGCCTCGTGGCGCTGGTGATCTTCTTTCAGATCGAGCAGTCATCGTTCTTGACTTCGGGGAACATCGTCAACCTGCTCGTGCAGGCGGCCGAGTACATCCTGTTCGGGGTGGCCGAGATCTTCGCGCTGCTGCTGTCCGAGATCGACCTCTCGGTCGGGTATACGGCGGCCGTCGGCGCCTTCATCATCGCAGAGCTGATCGCCGCGCCGGTCAACCTGCCGTGGTGGATCGCGATCCTGGCCGGACTCGCCGCCACCGGTGCGTTCGGCGCGCTGCAGGGAACGCTGATCACGCGGCTGGGTCTGCCCTCGTTCGTGGTCACCCTGGGTGGCCTGCTGTTCATGAACGGCGTGATGCTCGAGCTCGCCAACGTCGACTCGTCGGCGGTCGGCGGCGTGATCCCGATCGACCCCAACAGCCCGGTGGCCAAGCTCGTCAGCAGCAACATGAGCCCGGTGCTGAGCTGGATCGTGCTGGTCGCCGGCTTGGCGCTGTTCGCCGCCGTGTCCCTGTCCCGCGCGGCGCGCCGGCGGTCGCAGGGCCTGAGCGCTCCGCCGATCGGGATCACGCTGCTGACCGTGGCCGTGACCGCGATCGGCGGTATCGCCGTCGTCTTCATCTGCAACCTCAACCGCGGCGCCCTGACGCCGCTGCGTGGCGTTCCCTGGGTCGTCCCGTTCGTGATCCTGATCCTGGTCGGCGCCACCTGGCTGCTCAGCCGGACCCGGCTCGGTCGCTACATCTACGCGATCGGGGCCAATCCGGAGGGCGCGCGCCGAGCCGGCATCAACGTGGCGCGGATCCGCACCGCCGGCTTCGCGCTGTGCGCCATGACCGCCGGGATCGCCGGCCTGGTCTACGAGTCGCGCCTCGGATCGATGTCGACCAGCGTCCAGGGCGGCAACCTGGTCCTGTACGCCGTGGCGGCGGCGGTGATCGGCGGCACCAGCCTGTTCGGCGGTCGCGGCAAGCCGCTGCACGCGCTGCTGGGCGGGATCATCATCGCCACCGTGTTCAACGGTCTCGGGCTGATGGGAGTCAGCGACGCCGTCCAGTTCATCGCCACCGCGATCGTGCTGATCGCCGCGGTGACGCTCGACGCCGTGGTCAGGCGCCGGGCCGGGACCAGCATCTGACGCTGCGCGATCGTAGTGCGCGCCGGCGCGAGCGGCCGCGGGCAACCCGCCTCAGCTGCAGTTGATCGAAATCGTGTGCACCAGCCAGCGTCCGGCCGGGCCGTCAGCCCTGACATCGACCGTGCCGGAGCACTGGTGGGTGCCATCAGTGCGCACCGAGGTGGTCCGGACCGACACGGTCGCGCTCCCGCCTGACTGGCTGACGATCTGCGCGGTGTGGAAGGTGATCGACTTGTCGCCGGACTGGCCGCCCTGGAAGCTGTCATAGCCTCCGAGCTGAGCACGAAAGGTGGGATCGGCCAGCGCCCACGCCGCGGCGTAGTTATGCCCCGCGGCGAAGCCGTAGAAGGACTTGACCGCCGCAACCGGGCCACCCGCGGGCGCCCCCGCGGAGGGGGAGGAGCTGCCCGGGGCTGAGCCCCCGGTGGCGGTGCTCGAGCTCGCGCCGGCCGTCGCCGTGGAGGTCGAGCCGGTGCTGGTGGAGGTCGCGGTGGCGCGCGGCGCCGAGCCGTTGGTCAACAGCACCACGATCACCGCCGCGGCCGCGACCAGCGCCAGCAGCGCGACGGCGGGAGCCCAGCGCCGCGAGGGACTGCCGGTGGCCGCGGCGTCGACCCGCGTATCCGGTTCGCTCGGGCCCGACGCAGCACCGGCAGCAGCCGGTTGACCTTGCGCTGCGGGCATGGGTGGGAGCTGCCGCGAGCGGCGCGGGGGATCGGGCGGCGGCGTCTGAGCGGGCCGCGCCGACCGCGGGGGGATCGGTGGCGGTGGTGGTTGGGGCGCGTTCGACGCGGTCGTGGTGGGGTCAAGCCCGGCTCGCAGCCGGCCGATCAGCTCACCGGCCGAACGGGGACGCGCGGCCGGGTCACGCGACATGCCGCGCGTCAGCAGCTCTGCCACCTCGGACGGTGCGCCCGCCCACACCTCCCGCAGATCGGGCGGAGGCTGCGTCGCGATCGCGTGGGCCAGCGCCATCGCGTTCGGCGCCCGGCGGGCCCGGCGTCCTGACAGGACCTCGAAGCTGACCACCGCCAGGGCGTACACGTCGATGGCGGGAGTCGAAGGGCGGTCAGCCAGCTGCTCAGGGGCCATGTAGCTCAGCGAGCCGAGCACCGAGCCGGTGGTGGTGATCCGGGTGCGGTCGGGGACCGAGGCGATTCCCAGGTCGGCCACCTTCACCGCGCCGCCTTCTCCCAGCAGGATGTTGGATGGCTTGACGTCACGGTGCACGATGCCCTGCCGGTGGATCGTGTCGAGGCCCGCGGCCACCCCCTCGAGGATCCGCAGCGCCTCCGGCACCGCCAGCCGGCCCTGCTCGTCCAGCGCCTGGCGCAGTGTCCGGCCACGGACGTACTCCATGACGATGACCAGGTCGCCGGCCTCGTCGTCGATCACGTCGTAGATCGAGACCAGGTTGCGATGGCTGATCGAGGCCCCGGTCAGCGCCTCCCGGCGCAGACGCTGCAGTCCCCGCACATCGGCCGCCGCGTTCACGCGCTTGAGCGCCACCTGGCGGCCGAGCAGCGTGTCCTCGGCCAGCACGACCGTCGCCATCCCTCCGACGCCCAGGCGGGAGACGTACCGGTAGCGGACGAGTTTGCCGGTGGCGGGCACCGGGAAGGGCTACCCGCACAACGGCCCAAATCCACGGGCGGTCGCTACCTGCGCGGTCCCGCTCGACCCCGTAACCCGGCGCCAAGCCGCCCTAACGGGATCACTGCACACGATTGCCGTTGACAGGGCTACGCTTCATCGATAACTTCCTTGCAATCGATTGCAGGGCCTGGCCCGAGGCTGCGGGCGTGTTGTGAGAGAGTGGAGGTGGCTAGAGAGATGACGGTCCTTCGAAAGTGTGTGGCGCTCGGGCTGATGCTCGCCGCAGTCACGTTGGTGGCGGCGTGCGGCGGTTCGTCGAGCGGTGGTGGCGGCGGGTCCGGATCGGGCTCGGGGCCGATCACGATCGGGACGTCGCTGTCGCTCTCGGGCGACTTCGCCGCCGACGGGCAGGCGTTCCAGAAGGGCTATGAACTGTGGGCCGCCGATCAGAACAAGCAGGGCGGGCTGCTCGGGCATCAGGTCAAGATCAACGTCATCTCCGACTCGTCGAGCCCGGCCCAGGCGACCACCAACTACCAGAAGCTGATCGGCTCCGACAAGGATCCGCTGGTGTTCGGGCCGTTCTCGACGCTGCTCACGATCCCGGCGGCGCGGGTGGCGGCGCGCTACGGCTACGCATTCGTGGAGGGCGCCGGCGGCGGCCCGGCGGTGTTCGGCAACGGGCTGAAGAACCTCTTCGATGTCTCGGTGCCGGTCAAGAACAACCTCGTGACGTTCGCCCAGTGGATCGCTTCGCTGCCCGCGAGCCAGCGCCCCAAGACTGCCGCCTTCGTGACGGTCAACGAGCAGTTCACCCAGCCCCAGCTTCCCGTCGCACAGCAGATCATGCAGGCAGCGGGAGTCAAGACCGTGGTTTCGAAGGTGTTCCCGGCGGAGGTCACCGACTACACCCCGATCGCGGGGCAGGTGGCCAGCGCCAACCCCGACGCGGTCGTGCTCGGCTCGGTGGACGTGCCGACCGTGTCCGCATTCGTCCACACGTTCATCCAGCAGCATTACAACCCTCGCGAGTTCATCGCCACCGGTGGGCCGGATCAGGGCGCCGCATTCGTCAAGGCGGTCGGAGCCGGCAACGAAAATGGGATCTTCGTGCCCAACGGCTGGTACCCCGGCTTCAAGAAGGCCGACAGCCAGAAGATGGTCAAGGAGTACCTCGCCAAGTACGGCGGCACCGCGTCGACGATCAGCTCCGACGTCGCCGAGGCGTACTCGGTTGGTCAGGTGATCGCGCAGGCGGTCGCGGCGACCCACAGTCTGGACAACGCGAAGATCATCGCCTATCTGCACAGCGGGAAGACCTTCGACAGCGTGCAGGGCCCGGTGCACTTCGCCTCCGACGGTGAGAACACGGCCCAGAAGCCGCTGACGTTCCAGTGGCAGAAAGGGGTCCTGACGCAGGCGCTACCCACCTCGGTGGCCGGCTCCAGCCCCCCGCTGATCCCAAAGCCCGCCTGGAAGTAGGGCCTCGATGTCGGGCACCGACCTGCTCCAAGCCGTCGTCGACGGGATCCTGACCGGCGGCGTCTACGCGCTGATGGCGGCCGGCCTGAGCCTGATCTTCGGCGTCATGGACATCATCAACATCGCTCAGGGCGTGATGGTCATCCTGGCGGGTTACCTGAGCTATGTGCTCTCGGTGCACCTGGGGATCGACCCGCTGCTGGGGCTGGTGATCACTGTCCCCGCGATGTTCGCGCTCGGCGTCGCGATGGAGTTCTGCTTCATGCGCCGCCTCCGGGAAGCCGACCGAACGTCGATGTCGATCCTGATCACGTTCGCCGTGGCGATTCTGATCGAGGGCGCCCTGAGCGCGATCTTCGGGATCGACTACGTGCAGTTGCATGCCTCCTACGTCGATCGGTCGCTGCACGTGTTCGGCTTCTATCTGCCCTACATCTACCTGATCGGCTTCGCGCTCGCGGTCGCGCTGCTGGCCGGGCTGTACTACCTGCTCTACCGCACGCAATTCGGACGAGCGGTACGCGCTTCGCTGCAGAACCGCACCGCTGCCGATCTGATCGGGATCAACGTCGACCGCGTGCGGACGATCTCGGTCGGTATCGGGATTTCGCTCACGGCCGTGGGTGGCGTGGTCTTCGGAGCCACGAACGCGTTCAACTCCAACAGCGGCTATGACCTGATCTCGCGGCTGCTGGCGATCGTCATCCTCGGCGGTCTGGGCAGCATCGGCGGCGCGATGATCGCCGCGGTCTTCCTGCTGGTGATCAATGACATCGTGTCGGTCGCGTGGTCTCCGACGTGGGCGCCGCTGGTCTACTTCGCGGCGCTGGTCGTCGTGCTCTCGGTCCGGCCCCAGGGCCTGTTCGGCAGAGCCGCGGTGCGAGCCCAGTGAGCGCCACCGAGCAACAGCGGATCGAGGCCACCGCCGAGACCTCGGGGCCTGGCGACCGGGCCCGGCGGCGCGGACCGACGATCGCGGCAATCGCCGTCGCGCTCGCGGTCTGCGGCCTGTTTCCGCTCGTGATCACCGATCCCACGGCCACGTCGATCGCGGTCTTCGCACTCGTATTCATGGTCGCCGCGACCGCGTGGAACATGTTCAGCGGCTATTCCGGCTACCTCGCCCTGGGCCATGCCGTGTTCTTCGGTAGTGGCGGGTATGCGGTCGCGCTGGCGGCGCGCGACTGGCATGTCGCGGGAGGTTGGGGGGTGTTCGCGCTGTTGCCGTTCGGCGGCCTGGTGGCGGCAGCGATCGCGGTCCCGGTGGGCTTGATTGCGCTCCGGACCCGCCGTCACACCTTCGTCGTGATCACGATCGCGATCTTCTTCGTCTTCCAGCTGGCGGCGTTCAACCTCAACTTCACGGGCGGCACCTCCGGGATCCTGCTGCCGATCGCGTCATTCTCGGCCGCCAACTACAACCAGCCGTTCTATTACGTAGCGCTGCTGATCCTGATCTTGACCGTAACGCTGTCATGGACCGTGCGCCGGTCCCGGTTCGGATTGCAGCTGCTGGCGATCCGTGACGACGAGGACCGCGCTCTCGGGCTCGGCGTGAGGACGCGGAGGGTCAAGCTCACGGCGTTCATGCTGTCGGCGTTCCCGGTCGGGATGGTCGGCGGCCTGTACTTCTACTTCCTCGGGCAGATCTATCCGCAGTTCGCCTTCGATGCCCTGTTTGACGTCTCGATCGCGCTGATGGCCTTCCTCGGCGGCCTCGGCACCCTCCTCGGCCCGTTGCTCGGCGCGCTCGTGCTCGAATCGCTGCAGCAGTGGTTCACGCTCACCTTCTCCAAACCCGGGGTCTACCTGATCGCCTACGGAATCCTGTTCCTCGTCGTCATCCTGCTGCTGCCGCGGGGGGTCGTCCCGAGCCTGGCCGGGCTGCTCGAACGCCGCCGCCTACGAGCAGCGGAGCGAGACAGCGACAGAGCGCAAGGCGACGACGGCAAGCCGGGGTCGAAGGTCCGAGGCGGGCTGCAAGGGGCGGCGCGGTGAGCAACCTGCTCGAAGTCACGGAGGTGTCGAAGTCCTACGGCGGCGTCAAGGCGCTGTCGTTGTGCGATCTCCAGGTCCGCGAGGGAGAGATCAACGGGTTGATCGGGCCCAATGGCTCGGGCAAGACGACACTATTCAACGTCGTCACCGGGTACGAGCGCATCCAGCAGGGACGGGTTCACTTCAACGGCGCCGAGATCACCAACGCGCCGCCCGATCGCGTGTTCAAGCTCGGGATCGGGCGCACCTTCCAGCTCACACGGCTGTTCATGCGCCTATCCGTGCTCGAGAACATGCTCGTGGCCACGCAGCGAAAGGAGGGCTGGTTGCGCGGTGTGATGCGGCTGGCCGGGTCGGCGAGCGAGAAGCGCCGCGCGATGGAGCTGTTGGACTTCGTCGGCATCTCCCGGCTCGCGCACGAGCCGGCCGGCAACCTGTCCTACGGGCAGCGAAAACTGCTGGAACTTGCGTCGCTGCTGGTCTCCGACCCCGCCGTGCTCCTGCTCGATGAACCCGCCGGCGGAATCAATCCCACCTTGATCACCCACCTGGCGGATCGCATCAAGGAGCTCAACAAGGCCGGCAAGACGATGCTCATCGTCGAGCACAACATGGAGTTCGTGATGGGCATCTGCGATCGCGTGACTGTGCTCAGCCAGGGGACGGCACTCATCTCGGGCACTCCCGACGTCGTGCGCAGCGATCCGGCGGTCCTGGATGCCTACCTCGGTGGCGCCGACGACCCGGAGACGCAGCGCGGGATCGCCGAGGATGTCGCCCATCATCCCGGCCCGCGGCGCACCTCGGTGTCGGCGGGGCACACCGTCCCGCGGGAGCGCCTGGGCGATTCCTCGACGTTGCTCAGCGTGCGCGGGATCACCGCCGGGTACGGCGGCGGTGACATCCTCAAGCAGGTCTCGCTCGACGTCCCGCGCGGCGGCATCACCTGCGTGGTAGGCCCCAACGGTGCCGGCAAGTCAACCCTGATGGCGACGATCAGCGGACTGCTGCATCCTCGTGAAGGCGAGATCACCTTCGATGGAGATCGCGTCTCGGGGCTGACGCCAAAGCAGGTTCTGACTCGGGGGATTTCCCAGATCCCCCAGGCGCACAGCCTGTTCGCCGACATGACGGTGCGCGAGAACGTCGAGATGGGCGCCTTCACGGTCAAGGACCGGACGCTCGTGCAGACAAGGTTGAAGACCGTGGAGGAGCTGTATCCGATCGTGCGTGACCGGGCCCACGAGAAGGCCGGAAGCCTGTCCGGCGGCCAGCAGCGGCTGGTCGAGTTCGCGCGGTGTCTGATGCTCGACCCCACGCTGATCATGCTCGACGAGCCCTCCATGGGACTGGACCCGAACACGCGGCAGATGGTCTTCTCGATGATCGAGCTGATGAACCGGCAGGGCAAGACGATCCTGCTGGTCGAGCAGAACGCCCGCGCGGGGCTGAAGCTGAGCTCTCACGGAGTGGTGCTCGAGAACGGCGTGGTCCGCCTGACCGGGTCCGGCCGCGAGGTGCTCGAGCATCCTGAGATCGGCGCTCTGTATCTCGGCGGCACGGTCACGACCGCATCCGCGGCGCCGTGACCACCACCAGCGGCGCGACCCCAACCGCCGACGTGGTCGTAGCCGGGGCCGGCCACAACAGCCTGATCACCGCCGCCTACCTGACGCGCGCCGGCCACCGCTGCCTCGTGCTCGACGCTCGGCCCGCACCCGGCGGCGGCGTCGCCTCCGAGGAGCTGCTGCTGCCCGGCTTCTGGGTGGACTCGTGCTCGACGGGCCACACCCTGATCCAGACCAATCCGGTGCTGGCCGACGACGAGCTCGGGCTGATCTCGGAGCACGGGCTCACCTACCTGCAGCCCGATCCGGTCGCCCACGTCGTATTCCCCGACGGCGAGTCGCTGACCATGTGGCTCGAGCTCGAGCGCACCTGCGAGGAGATCGCTCGCTTCTCCCGCGCTGACGAGCAGGCCTATCGGCGCCTGCTGGCCGAGTACGACGACGTCAAGGACGTGTTCAACCGCCAGCGCTTCACCCCGGTTGGGTTCGGGCGCAGCTTCGACGCGCTGCTGGAGGGACGCCCCGGCGCGGATCGCTGGCGCCGCCGGGCCGCGATGAGCGCCTGGGACGTCGTCCGCCACGAGTTCGAGAGTCGCCACGTGCAGGCGTTCATGCTGTGGATGGCGTTTCAGACCGGGCAGCCGGTCGGTTCGGCCGGCTCGGCCCCGCTGGCCTACTCGATCGTGTTCGGACGCCAGCGGCGCAGCTGGACGCTGCCCCGCGGTGGCTCAGGCGAGCTCGCCCGCGCGCTCGTGGCGGTGATCGAGCAGGGCGGGGGCGAGGTGCTGTGCGACCGCCGGGTGGTGGACCTGGTGCTGACCCACGGCCGCTGCGTCGGGGTCGTAACCGAGGACGGCGAGCGCCACCTGGCGCGCGAGGCGGTGCTGTCGACGATCCACGTCAAGGACCTGCTGGGCATGGCCCCGCCGCAGGCCTGGGGCGAGGACTTCCGCTACGCGATCGACACCTACGACGAGGGCATCGCGGCGTTCGCCACGCATTACGCCACCACACAGGCCCCGCGTTACCCCACCCGCGACGGCGGCGAGATCGAGGTCGTATCGGCCGGCGTGGCGGGCTGGCCCGAGGACATCCTGCGGATGGGGCGCGATGTGCGCGAGGGACGGCTGGTCCGCGACGGCGCCTGGCTGCTGTTCCCGACTCCGACGGTCGCCGATCCGACGCGCGCGCCGGACGGTCATCACACGGTGAAGATCCTGGGGATGCAGCCGTATGACCCGGTTGTCCCGACCACCGAGGGGCAGGGGGCCGATCCGGCGGCGTCCTGGGCGCTGCTGCGCGAGGAGATCTCGGCCGTGCACCTCGGTCACCTGCGCCGCGCCGCGCCCAACCTCGTCGACGCCACGATCCTCGCCGAGCTGATCGTCTCCCCCGTCGACCTCGAGCGCTCCAATCCTCACATGTGGCACGGCACCTTCCACGGTGGGGACCGCTCTTTGGCCAACAGCGGCGCACTGCGCCCCGCCCCGGGCTGGGCCCAGCATCGGATGCCGATTCCCGGCCTCTACCAGACCGGCGGCACGACGCATCCCGGCGGCTCGGTGACCGGTGGCCCCGGGCGCAACGCCGCGATCGTGATGCTGGTCGATCTCGGTCATGACCCGGCCGAGATCATGGAGCGCAGCGGCAGAGCCGGGGTCGCAAGTTGATCTTGGCATCGGACGCATAATTCGCCCGATGCGGACATCGGTGACGATCCGCGACGTGGCCCGGCTGGCCGAGGTCCACCCCGGCACGGTCTCCCGCGCGCTCAATGATCAGACCCGAGCCCTGGTCAACGAGGAGACGGCCGAGCGCGTGCTCCGCGCCGCCGCGGAGCTGGGTTACCGCCCCAATCCGATCGCGCGGGGGTTGAAGACCAACCGCTCCTTCACCGTCGGAGTGCTGATCCCGGACCTGACCAATCCGCTGTTTCCCCCGATCATGCGAGGAATCGAGGATCGCCTCGCCGACGCCGGCTACAACCTGCTGATCGTCAACACCGACAACGACGCCGGGCGCGAGCGCAGCCACATGGAGGCGATGCGCGCCCGTCAGGTGGACGGGTTCATCGCCGCCACCGCCCGGCTGGACAGCGAGCTGCTCGCCGACGCCGCCGCGGGCGGCGCGCCGATGGTCCTGGTCAACCGCAGTCTCGAGGACGGCTCGCTGCCGGCGGTGACGATCAACGACCGGGCCGGCATCCGCCTGGCGGTGGAGCACGTGGCTGCGCTCGGACACCGCCGCATCGCCCATGTCGCCGGGCCGCAGAACGTCTCCACCGGACACCGCCGGTATCTCGGCTTCCTGGAGTCGATGCGTGACCTCGGCCTGGCACTGCCATCGGCGCACATCAGTTTCGCCGGCGCGTTCACCGAGGACGACGGCGCCCGCGCCTGCGCCGAGGTGCTGGCGCACGAGCCGCGCGTCACGGCGATCGTGGCCGCCAACGACCGGCTGGCGATCGGCTGCTATGACGCGCTTGAGGCCCACCGTCTCACCTGCCCCGTCGACGTGTCTGTGGTCGGCTTCAACGACATGCCGCTGGTCGATCGGCTGCGACCGCCGCTGACCACGGTGCGGGTGCCCCAACGTGAGATCGGCACGGTTGCGGCCGACCTGCTGCTGCAGCAGCTCAGCGACGGCGCGCGGACCGCTCGCGAGATCCTGCTCGAGCCCTCGCTGGTAGTCCGGGCGTCCACCGCGGCACCGCCGCGATAGGAGCTCATGCGATGGCCGACGAACGCGTGCAGGCGGCGATCAGGCACTGGGCCTCGCGCTTCATCGCCAACGGGGTCGACTACAACGACTTCATGCGGACAACCGGCTCGATCAGCGAATGGGACCAGTGGCTGGACGCCTGGACCGCCACCGCCGAGGTGCACGCCGGGTTGGGGGAGCGCTGGCTGGCCCAGGGACATCGCCGCAGCGCCGGCGAGGCATACGTCCGCGCCGCGGTGAGCTACCACTTCTCCAAGTTCGTTTGGGTGCTCGATCCCGCGCTCAACCGGCGCAACACCGACTCGGCGGTGCGAGCCATGTCGATCGCGCACGAGCTGCTTGACCCGACCGCCGAGCGGATCGAGGCGGCCGCCGACGGCGGCACCGTGGTGGCCAACCTGCGACGCCCCGCCGGGCAGCCGCCCGCCCCGCTGGTCGTGCTGATCCCGGGGCTGGACTCGACCAAGGAGGAGTTCTTCGCCTGGGAGTCGGTGTTCCTCGATCGCGGGATGGCCACGCTCTCCCTCGACGGCCCCGGTCAGGGCGAGACCGGGTTTCACATGGACATCCGGCCCGACTACGAGATCGCCGTGGCGGCGATCCTCGACGCCGTCTCCGGCCGCCCCGAGCTCGATTCCGGGCGGATCGGCGCCGTCGGTGTGAGCCTCGGCGGCCACTACGTGGTTCGCGCCGCCGCCTTCGAGCCGCGGATCAGGGCGCTCGCCGGCATCAGCGGGCCGTATGACCTCGCCGCCAGCTGGGAGTCGATGCCGTCGCTCACACGTGAGACGATCGCCCATCACACCGGCGCCGACAGCGACGCCGAAGCCCGCCGGCGAGCCCATCGGGTGAACCTGGACGGGGTGGCCGAGCAGGTGCGCCAGCCCTGCCTGGTGGTCACCGGGACCCTGGACCGGGTGATCCCGTGGGAGCAGACCAGGCGCATCGCCGACGAGGCGCCGAACTCCGAGTGGGTCCTCTACGAGGACGGCACCCACGTCTGCAACAACATCCCGTTCAAGTACCGCCCGCTCGTCGCAGACTGGATGCGCGAGCACCTCTAGATGATCGGGGAATCGCTCCCGCGGCGTGAGGACGCCCGCGTCCTGCTGGGCCAGACCACCTACCTGGACGACATCCAGCACGCGGGGCTCGCCCACGTCGCGTTCGTCCGCAGCCCCCACGCCCACGCGTCGATCACCGCGATCGACAAACCCGGCGCCGCCGCGGGCCTGGTGGCGGTGCTGACCGCGGACGATCTCGATGGCCTGGTGCAGCCGTTCCCGGTTCCGCCGCTGGACGGCGCCGAGCTCGCGTCCGAACCGCACCCCGTTCTCCCCCACTCCGAGGTGCGCTACGCCGGGCAGCCGGTGGCGGCGGTGATCGCGCACACCCGGGCCCTGGCCGAGGACGCGGCCGAGCTGGTGGAGGTGCACTACGAGCCGCGCCAGGCCGTGACGAGCGCCCGTGATTCAGACCTCGCCCTGATGCGGTGGTCGCGCCGTGGGGGCGACGTGGACGGTGCCTTCGCCGCCGCCGAGCACGTCGTCGGCGGCCGCTACGCGCTGCCGCGACTGGTCGCGGCCCCGATCGAGACCCGGGGGGCGATCGCCGAGTACGACGCCGGACGCGACGAGCTCACGGTCTGGTCGTCGGTCCAGGATCCCCACCGCCCCCGTGCCCAGCTCGCCCACATGCTGTCGCGCCCCGACGACACCGTGCGGGTGATCGTCCCCGACGTCGGCGGCGCCTTCGGGAGCAAGGGCGTGATCGCGCCCGAGGTGGCCGCCGTGGCGGCGGCGGCGATCAAGCTCGGCCGGCCGCTGAAGTGGGCCGAGGATCGCCTGGAGAACTTCCTCGGCGCTTCCCAGGGGCGCGGGCTGGAGGGCGACGTCGAGCTGGCCCTCGATGGCGACGGCCGGATGCTCGCCGTCCGCGCCCGGCTGTGGGCCGATCTCGGCGGCTACCTGTTGTCGACCACGGCGATCCCGCCCCACACGGCGGCCATGCTGATGACCGGCTGCTACGACATCGCCGCCGCTTCGGTGCAATTGATCGGCGCGCGGACGCACAAGGTGCCGATCGGCCCGTATCGCGGCGCCGGCCGGCCCGACGCCGCCTACATGCTCGAGCGGCTCGTCGATCAGGCCGCGAGCGAGCTGGGAATCGACCGCATCGAGCTGCGCCGGCGCAACCTGATCCGGCGCTTTCCCCACCGCACACCGTTGGGGTTCGAGTACGACTCGGGCGACTACGAGCGCTGCCTCGACGTGGCGGTTTCGCTCGGTCGCCTGGACGAGCCCGCGGGCGCCGGCGACGACGGGACCGTCACCGGGACCGGCGACGACGGGACCGTCACCGGGACCGGCGTCGCCCTCTACGTCGAGCGTGCCGGGGGCCAGTGGGAGGGTGCGGAGATCGAGCTCGAGCGTGGCGGTCGCTTTGCCATCGCCAGCAGCTCCTCCCCGCACGGTCAGGGCCACGAGACCACCTTCGCGCAGATCGCCGCCGACCGGCTCGGGTGCGAGCTCGATCAGATCGTGCTGCGCTTCGGCGACAGCGCCACGGTGCCGCGCGGCGTGGGGACGTTCGGCAGCCGTTCGGTGGCGATGGCCGGATCGGCGATCGTGGTGGCGATCGAGAAGCTGGTGGCGGCCGCCCGGCCGCTGGCCGCGCAGCTGCTGGAGGTCGAGCCAGACGAGGTCGTCCTCAGCGCGGGCCGGTTTGCCGCGGGCGCCGGCGGCCCCGCGATCTCGTGGTCGGAGCTGGCGCGCGCGGCCTACCAGCCCGAGCGCCTGCCGGCCGGGATGGAGGTGGGACTGCGCGTCTCGGCCCGGTTCCAGTCGCCGCTGGTGTTCTCCTCGGGCGCCTACGCGGCCGTGGTCGAGATCGAGCGGGCGACCGGGCGGCTGCGCGTGGTTCGGATCGCCGCCGTCGACGACACCGGCACGGTGATCAACCCGCTGCTGGTGCACGGGCAGATTCTCGGCGGCGCCGTGCAGGCGCTCGGCGAGTGCCTGGTGGAGGAGGCGATTCACGATTCCGCCGGGCAGAACCGCAGCGGCTCGTTCATGGACTACAGCCTGCTCACCGCGGCCGAGATCCCCGAGATCCTCACCGGAGAGGTGTCAAGCCCGACGCCGCTGAACCCGCTGGGCGCCAAGGGTGCCGGCGAGGGGGGCGCGGTGGGCACGCTGCCGGCGGTCGCCAACGCGGTCGCCGACGCGCTCGGCGGCCGCCACCTCGACCCGCCCTACGGTGAGGAGAAGCTGTGGCGGGCGCTGCACGAGCCGGCCCTCGATGCGGCGCCGGAGCGGGCATGCGGCTGACCGACGAGCTGCGGGTCGACGCCCCCCTGCGCAGCGCGTGGACGATGCTGCTCGACGTGCCACGCGTGGCGCGCGCGCTTCCCGGCGCGTCGATCGACCCCGAACCGGTGCAGGGCGAGTACCGCGGCGAGATGAAGGTCAAGCTCGGGCCGGTCACGGCCCAGTACACGGGCGTCGCGGCGCTGCAGGACGTCGACGACGACGAGCACGTGGTGAGCTACCGGGTGCAGGGCCGCGAGGCCCGCGGCCAGGGAACCGCCGAGGCGACGATCACCGTCCGAGCGCGCGAGGACGCCGGCGCCACGCAGATGCGAGTCGACACCGAGCTCGCCGTGACCGGCCGCCAGGCCCAGCTCGGCCGGGGGATCATGGAGGAGGTCGCCTCCGCGGTGCTGACCGAGTTCGCCTCCCGGCTGCAGCGGGCAATCCTCGCCGACGGGTCCGGCGGCGCGGACGGCGGTGCGGACGGCGGTGCGGACGGCGGCGACGAGGTGTTCGACGCCGGTGCCGCGGTCTACCGGCCGCTGCTGGAGCGCGCAGCGATCCTGCTGGCCGGAGTCCTGGCCGGATTGGCGTTGGGCCGCGCCGTCTGGCGGCGATGAAGCCCGCTCCGTTTGCCTACGAGGCCGCTCGCACGGTGGCCGGGGCGTTGCGGCTGCTCGGCGAACCGGACGCCAAGGCCCTGGCCGGCGGGCAGAGCCTGGTGGCGCTGCTGAACTTCCGCCTCGCCCGGCCGTCGCTGCTGGTCGATCTGAACCCGGTCACCGAGCTGGCCTACCTGCGGCGCTCGGGCGGGGTGCTGCGGATCGGCGCGCTCACGCGCCAGGCGGCGCTGGAGCGCTCGGCGCTGGTGGAGCGCTCCTGGCCGCTGTTACGCCAGGCCGTGGGCAGGGTCGGCCATCCCGCCATCCGCAATCGAGGCACCGTCGGTGGATCGGTCGCCCACGCCGATCCGAGCGCCGAGCTGCCGGTGGCGCTGGCCGCGCTGGACGCCCGCTTTCACCTGCGCTCGCCGCGGGGCGAGCGCACCCTGAGCGCGCCCGCGCTGTTCCGCGGGCCGATGATGACGACGATCGACGCCGACGAGCTGCTGACCGAGATCGAGGTTCCGGCGCCACCGCCAGGGGCGCGGATGGCGTTCGTCGAGCACGCTCGTACCCACGGTGACTTCGCGCTCGCCGGCGCAGCGGTGGTGCTCGCGCCCGGAGAGTCCGCCGCGATCGCCCTGCTGGGCGCCGGTCCGACCCCGGTTCGCGCGGTCGCGGCCGAGTCGGCGCTGGTGAGCGGCGCCGGCGCCGCCGAAGCGGCGGCGCTGGCCGGCGAGGGTGTGCCTGACGAGTACCGGCGGGCGCTGGTCACGGAGATGGTCCGCCGCGCCCTGGAGCAGGTGGGGGGGTGAGCCGGCGGTGGGCGGGGATGGACCGGTGAGGATCTCGGTCGAGATCAACGGCTCGGTGTACGACGACGAGGTCGAACCGCGCACCCTGCTGTCGGACTTCATCCGCCATCAGGCCGGACTGACCGGCACCCACGTCGGCTGCGAGCACGGCGTCTGCGGCGCGTGCACCGTGCAGCTCGACGGCGAACCCGTGCGCTCCTGCCTGATGCTGGCCGTGCAGGCGGGGGGACGCGCGATTCTCACCGTCGAGGGCCTGGCCGGCCCGGGGGGCGAGCTGACCCCGCTGCAGCGCGCGTTCACCGAGCACCACGCACTGCAGTGCGGGTTCTGCACCGCCGGCTTTCTGATCACCGCCGACGCGCTGCTGCGCCGCCACCCGGAGGCCAGCGAGGCGGAGATCCGCGAGGGGCTGGCCGGCAACCTCT
This sequence comes from uncultured Solirubrobacterales bacterium, assembly GCA_963792735.1. Classification (GTDB taxonomy): domain Bacteria; phylum Actinomycetota; class Thermoleophilia; order Solirubrobacterales; family Solirubrobacteraceae; genus Palsa-465. The sequence continues at coordinate 780,571 of CAWBXK010000006.1, forward strand.
GCCGCTGCACCGGCTACGAGGGGATCGTCGCGGCGGTCCAGGCGGCGGCCGGGGCCACGGGCGTGGACTAAGCCGACCCCTTGGGGACCGCCTCCTTGGCGTCGGCGTCCAGCACGGTGTTGAGGTTGGACTGGGGGTCTCGCTCCAGCGGCAGGCTGCCGCCGGCGGTGAAGTAGGGCTTACCGGCGATCACCAGGTCCTCGGCCGGGAAGCGGGTGATGATCTCGCAGCCGTCCCCGGTGACGACGAGCTGCTCCTCGATCCGGGCCGCCGACCAGCCGTCGGTGGCCGGCCAGAAGGTCTCCAGGGCGAACACCATCCCCTCCTTGATCTCCTCGGGATGGTCGAGTGAGACCAGGCGGCTGAAGATCGGCTTCTCCCAGATCGTCAGCCCCACTCCGTGCCCGAATTGCAGCGCAAAGGCCGCCTCTTCATCGGGGAAGCCGAACTCCTGCGCCCTGGGCCACACCGACACCACTTCGCCGGTGGTGACCCCGGGGCGGATCAGCGCGATCGCCGCGTCGAGGTAGTAGCGGCAGCGCTTGTAGGCGTCCACCAGCGGGCGCGAGGCGCTGGCAACCGCGAACGTGCGGTAGTAGCAGGTCCGGTAGCCCATGTAACTGTGCAGGATGTCGAAGTACGCGGGATCGCCGGGGCGCAGCGCGCGGTCGGTGAACACGTGCGGGTGCGGGCTGCAGCGCTCGCCGGAGATCGCGTTGACGCCCTCGACGAACTCCGAGCCCATCTCGTAGAGCACTCGGTTGACCAGCGCCACGCAGTCGTTCTCCCGGATCCCCGCCCGCATCGTGCGGTAGAGCTCCTCGTAGGCGCCGTCGACCATCGAGCAGGCCATGTTGAGCAGGGTGATCTCGTCGCGGGTCTTGATCATCCGCGCCTGCTGCATCAGCTGCTGGCCGTCGACGACGTCGATGCCCTCGCGCTGCAGGGCGAACAGCACCGGCGGCTCGATCGCGTCGATCCCCACCGGCTCGCCGAGCAGGTCACGCTGCTCGAGCTCCACCCGGATCTTGCGAGCGACGTCCTCGGCCCGGCCGGACTCAGGCGACATGGCGCCGCGCATCGTGGAGATGCCCGCGCGCGAGCGACCGTCCCCCAGCCAGGGGTTGTAGAGCTGATGGTGGCGCGCGGCGGAGCCGAAATCCCACATGATCGGCTCGTCGCCCTGGGGGAGCAGACAGAAGCGGTTGAGCTTGTCGGCGGCCCAGGTACCGATGTGGGTGGCGGTGATGTAGCGGATGTTGGACATGTCGAAGCACAGCAGGGCGCCGAGCTCTGACTCCGCCAGCAGCGAGTTGACCCGCGCCAGGCGCTCCTCTCGCAGCCGGTCATAGCGGACCCGCTCTTCCCAATCGACGCCCATGACGCCATAGCTGTGCAAACCCACGCTCTCCACCCTTCTCGTGCTTGCAAACGATTGCAGAAAGCATACCGGCTCCTTGACTGGCCCCGACCGCTCGGCTACATTTCTGCAATCGATTGCAAAGAGAGGAATCGCGAATGAGTGCCGACCAGGTGACACGCCTCGGTTGGGTTGGCGTTGGACGCATGGGTCGTGCGCTGGTCACGAGATTGCTCGAGGCCGGTCACGACGTCGGCGTCTACAATCGCACGCGGGAGAAGGCGGCCGACCTGGAGCAGGTCGGCGCGACGATCGTCGACTCGCCCTCCGACCTGGCCGACCGCGACATCGTGTTCACGATGGTGGCGAGCTCGGCCGACGTTGAGGAGGTCGTCGCCGGCCTGCTGTCCCGAGACGGCGTCCACCCCCGCCTGATCGTCGATTCGACCACGATCTCGCCGGCCGCCGCCGAGCACATCCGCGCCTACGCGCTCGAGCGCGGCACGGCGATGCTCGCCGCCCCGGTGAGCGGGAATCCCCGAGTGGCCGAAAGCGGGCGGCTGACGATCGTCGCCTCCGGGCCGGCCGATGCCTGGGAGCTGGCCCGCCCCTACCTCGAGCTGCTGGGCCAGCGGGTCACCTACGTGGGCGAGGGCGAACGGGCCCGGCTGGTCAAGATCTGCCACAACCTGATGCTCGGCGTGGTGGCGCAGTGCATGGCCGAGATCACCGTCCTGGCCGAGAAGGGCGGCGTCAGCCGCGCCGACTTCCTGGAGTTCCTCAACGACAGCGTGATGGGGTCGACGTTCACCCGCTACAAGACCCCCGCCTACGTCAACCTGGACTTCACCCCCACCTTCACCCCGTCGCTGCTGCTCAAGGACTTCCACCTCGGCTTCGAAGCGGCCCGGGAGACCAACGTGGCGATGCCGCTGGCCGCCGCGACCGAGCAGATCGTGCAGGGGATGGTCGGGCTGTGCGGCAACGAGGTCGACTTCGCGGCGTTGCTGGAGCTGACGGCGAAGGCTTCCGGCCTCGAGCTCGAGCCCGAGAACGTCGAGGTCGACGACGGCCTGAATGCGCTGGCGCCGAGCCCCAACGGCGACCAGCCCGGCCGCACCGCCGCCAAGACCCAGGGTTAGGCGTCGCAAACCGCAGCGGGCCGCAGGCCCGCCCCTCCCTCACACCAGCAGCGCCAAGGGCTTCTCCAGCCGCTCGCGCACCCGCGCCAGGAAGCGCGCGCCGTCGGCGCCGTAGAGGATCCGGTGATCGCAGGCCAGGGTGAGGTTGATCGTCGGCCGCGCCACCACCGCGCCGTCCTCGTCGACCACGGGACGCGGCTTGAGCGAGCCGACGGCGAGGATCGACGCCTGCGGCGGGTTGATCACCGCCGAGAAGCTGTCAGTTCCGTACATCCCGAGGTTGGAGATCGAGAACGTGCCGCCGCCCAGATCCGATGGCGAGATCGAACCGTCGCGCACGCGCGCGGCCAGGTCCCGCGCGGTGGCGGCGATCTCGGTCAGGGACTTGGTGTCCGCGTCGAACACCGTCGGCACCACCAGCGCGTCCTGCGCGGCGACGGCGATCCCGACATTGACCCGTGAGTAGGTTTCGAAGGTGGCGTCGACGTAGGCGCCGTTGACCCGGGGGAACTCCCGCAGGGCGAGCGCGGCGGCCTTGACGATGAAGTCGTTGTAGGACGGCGGCGGGTCGGAGATCTCCCGCAGCTGCTCGCGCAGGGCCACCGCGCGGCTCATGTCCACCTCGCAGCGCAGCTCGAAGTCGGGCACGGTGGCGCGGGACTCGGCCATGCGCCGGGCGACCGTCTGCTGCAGCCGGGTCAGCGGTTGCACCGTCGGCTCGCCCCTGGCCGTGCCCGGCCGGGACGAAGGGGCGGGGGCGGCGGCCTCGGCGGGCTTGGCCGAGCGCTCCACATCGGCCCGGGTCACCCGTCCCTGCGGGCCGGAACCCGCGAGCGTGGCGAGGTCGACTCCCAGCTCCGCGGCGATCCGCCGCGCCAGCGGCGAGGCCTTGACCCGGCCCGAACCACCGGTAGTCGTCCCGCCCGCCACGGCCACCGCGCCCGCGCCCGACCCATCGCCCGCGCTCGCCTGAGCCGGCGTGCTCGACCCAGCGCCCGCGCTCGACTCAGCCGGCGCGCTCGAGCCGCCCACGCTCTCGCCCGCCTCCCCGATGACCGCGATCACCGCCCCCACCGCAACGCTGTCGCCGGTCTGCGCATTGACCGCCAGCAGGGTGCCGTCGTGCTCGGACTCATACGTCACGCTGGCCTTGTCGGTCTCCACCTCGACCAGCGGCTCGCCCGCCGCGACGGCGTCACCTTCGGCGACGAGCCACTGCAGGATCGTGCCCTCCTCCATCGAGTCCGACAGGCGGGGCATGACGATTTCGACGGCCACGATTCTCTCCCAGAACCAGCTGCTTGCAAACGATTGCGATACGATCGTACCGAAAGCGCGTTGGAATCGAGTCGGGAAGGAGACGGGATGGCCAGGCTCCAAGCCCCGGAGCAGCAGGAGGCGACGGGCGTGTACCTCGAGGCGTACGCCCGCATGCTGCTGATCAGGCAGTTCGAGACGGCCATGCATCGCCTGTTTCTCAAGGGTGAGGTCCACGGAACGACCCATCTCTACGCTGGCCAGGAGGCGGTCGCCGTCGGCGTCTGCATGTGCCTGGATCCCGAGGATTACGTGACCGGCACCTACCGGGGCCACGGTCACGCGCTGGCCAAGGGCACCGAGCCCGAGCCGCTGATCGCCGAGATGCTCGGTCGCGCCACCGGGGTGTGCGGCGGCCGCGCCGGCTCGATGAACGTGATCGACCTCGAGCACGGGCTGGTCGGCTGCTACGGCATCGTCGGCGGATCGATCGCCGCGGCGCTGGGGGCCGGGATGTCGGCCCAGCGTCAGGGCCGGGTGTCGGTCGGGTTCTTCGGTGACGGGGCGAGCAATCAGGGCTACTTCCACGAGTGCCTGAACATGGCCGCGGTCCTGAGCCTCCCGGTCGTGTTCGTTTGCGAGAACAACCTCTACGCGGAGTTCACACCGCTGGCCGACGCCACCGCCGGCGCCGACATCGCGGCGCGCGCCAAGGGCTACGCGCTCCCGTCGGCCGTGGTCGACGGAAATGACCTGTGGGCGGTGCAGGCCGCGGCCGCGCCGGCCATCGACCGGGCCCGGCGGGGTGACGGTCCGACCCTGCTGGAGTGCAAGACCTACCGTCACTACGGCCACTCCAAGGGCGACCCGGCGCCGTACCGGACCAAGGAGGAGGTCGAGCAGTGGTTCGCGCGTGATCCGCTCAAGCTCGCCCGCCCCCGGCTGCTGGAGGAGGGCGTGACCGAGGAGCAGGTCAACGCGGCCGAGCAGGCCACCACGGCGCTGGTGGAGCACGCGATCGAGAACGCGCTGGCCGCTCCCTACCCCGATCCGGAGCTCGAGGCGGCGACGGAGTTCAGCGCATGAGCGCGCTCGAGTTCAGGGTCGCGATCCGCGACGCGCTGGCCGAGGAGCTCGAGCGCGACCCCGCCGTGGTGTTCTTCGGCGAGGACGTGGCCGTGGCCGGCGGCGTGTTCAAGGCCACGCCAGACCTGTTCAAGCGCTTCGGGCCCGACCGGGTGTTCGACACCCCGATCTCCGAGCTCGCGCTGGCCGGCGCCGCCTACGGGGCTGCGGTCACCGGTCTGCGGCCGGTGTTCGAGGTCATGTTCGGGGACTTCATGGCGCTGGCGATGGACAGCCTGGTCAACCAGGCGGCCAAGTTCTGGTACATCTCAAACGAGCAGGGCACCGTGCCCCTGGTGGTCCGATCGGCCGTCGGGGCGGGCGGGCGCTTCGGCGCCATCCACTCCCAGACCCACGGCACGTGGTATCAGGGCATTCCGGGGCTGAAGATCGTCTTCCCGTCGTCGCCGGCCGAGGCCAAGGGGCTGCTCAAGGCATCGATCCGGGACGACAATCCGGTCGTCTTCCTGGAACACAAGCGGCTCTACTCGGTCAAGGGCCCCCCGCCCTCGCCTGAGCAGGAGATCATCCCGCTCGGCCGCGCCGGAATCCCGCGCTCCGGGGACGATGTGACGATCGCCTCGGTCGGCAAGGGGGTCGCCGACGCGCTCGAGGCGGCCCAGACCCTGCAGCAGGACGGCATCTCGGCCGAGGTCATCGACCTGCGCACGCTGCGCCCCCTCGACCTCGAGACGGTGCTGGAGTCGGTGGCCAGAACCAACCGCCTGCTGGCTGTGGAGGAGGGACCGCAAACCGGCGGTTGGGCCTCCGGTCTGCTCGGCGCGGTGGCCGCGGAGGGACTGCACGACCTCGATGACGTGTGGCTGCTGACGACCGCGGAGACGCCGATCCCCTACAGCCCCACACTCGAGGACGCGTTCCTACCCCAGGCCGACGCGATCGCGCAGAGCGTCAGGTCCCGGCTCGGCGTCGCCGCAGCGCCGGCCTAGACGCCGGCGCGGGGCCGGCGAACTCGATGGACCCCGCGGTCGGTCCCCCTGGGCCGGGTATCGTTTTGGCGCTGAAGTCGCCACGAGCTCGCGGGCCCCAGGGCCTGCCGGTGCTGTGCAGCGGGATATTCTTTGGGTTCGTCTGCAGTGTGAGGGAGCGACGTGGTCTGTCCGGCTTGTCAGGCGGAGAATCGCGAAGGGGCAAAGTTCTGTAACGAGTGCGCTACGGCGCTAGGCCTGCGCTGTCCATCGTGCGGGGCTGATCATCGTCCGGGCCAGAGATTCTGTGACTCGTGCGGGCTGGCGCTGAGCCCCCCGGGCGGCGCGTCAGGACGACCCTCCGACACGGTCGAACCGGCCGCGGCGACGGAGTTGCGGGTGGTGTCGGTGTTGTTCGTTGACCTGGTGAGCTACACCGCGCTGTCAGAGGCTCGGACGCCAGAGGACGTGCGGGAGCTGCTGGGCCGCTATTTCGACACGGCGCGGACGGTGGTGGATCGTTATGGCGGGGCGATCGAGAAGTTCATCGGCGATGCGGTGATGGCGGTATGGGGGGTCCCGGTCGCCCGCGAGGACGACGCCGAGCGCGCCGTGCGGGCAGCGCTGGAGATGGTCGAGGCGGTGAGCGCCTTCGGTGACGAGGTCGGGGCCGCGGGCCTACGTGCCCGCGCCGGAGTGGTGACGGGTCAGGTCGCGTCCCTGGTGAATCCGGGAGAGGGCTTGGTGGTTGGTGACCGGGTCAACACCGCCGCGCGAGTACAGTCGACTGCGCAGCCGGGAACGGTCTTCGTCGACGAGGTGACCAGGCAGGTGACGTCGGCGGCGGTCGCCTACGAGGATGCCGGACAGCACGCCGTAAAGGGTAAGCGCGACCGGCTGCGCCTATGGCGGGCCGTGCGCGTGGTCGCCGGGCGAGGGGGCACGCTCCGGGAGGAGGGTCTTGAGGCGCCGTTCGTAGGCCGGGATGGGGACCTGCGGCTGCTCAAGGAGCTATTCCACGGTGCAGTGGAGCGAGGAGCGGCTCGGCTCGTGGCTGTCTCGGGGGCCGCGGGCGTCGGCAAGACGCGATTGCGGCGGGAGTTCGATAACTACGTCGACGGTCTTGCTCACAGCTTTCTCTGGCACTCGGGACGCTGTCTCTCCTACGGGGAGGGAGTGGCCTACTGGGCGCTTGCGGAGATGGTGCGCCAACGGCTGGGCATCGCCGAGGATCTGGCCGTGCCTGAGGTCGAGATGCGGCTGGCGGCGGGCTTGGACCGCTGGGTCGTGGACAGCCGCGAGCGCGCGTTCCTGACGCCGCGATTGGGCGCACTGCTGGGGATAGCCGAGCCGGGGCTGGGACGCGAGGAACTGTTCGCCGGATGGCGGCTGTTCTTCGAGCGTTTGGCCGAGCACGAACCGGTGGTCATGGTCTTCGAGGACCTGCAATGGGCCGACGAGGGGCTGCTCGACTTCATCGAGCATCTGCTGGAGTGGTCGGCTACCCAACGGATATTTATCCTGACCCTCGCCCGGCATGATCTGGCCGAGCGCCGCGCGGCCTGGCCGGCCGGGCGCCGAGGTGCCACGCTGCTGCAGCTCGAGCCGCTGGACGACGGCGCGATCGGTGAGCTTCTGGATCGGCTGGTCGACGGATTGCCGACGCGGACGCGCGCGCGTATCGCCGCCCACGCGGAGGGCATCCCGCTGTACGCGATCGAGATGATCCGGGCGCTCGCTGACCGTGGCGTACTGGCCGCCTCCGGCCCTGAGGGACGCCTGGTGCTTACCGGCGAGGTGGGCGAGCTGGACGTGCCAGTCAGCCTGAGCTCGCTCCTGTTGGCCCGCCTGGATGCACTCGACCCGCCGGAGCGCGAGCTGGTCAAGTCGACGGCGATCTTCTCGGGCGACTGCCCGCGGGCGGCGATCGCCGCGCTCAGCGAGGTGCCCGACGATCAACTCGACGAGCTACTGGGCCGCTTGGTGCGCAAGCAGATTCTCACCATCCGCGCCGACCCACTCTCCCCTGATGTCGGGCAGTACGCGTTTGCCCAAGGGCTGCTGCGCACGGTGGCCTACGAAATGCTCTCGCGCCGGGAGCGAAAGCGCCTCCACCGCGCTGCGGCCGAGCACCTTCGCGCCGCGTTCCCCAGCGACGGCGAGGACGTGGCCGAGGCGATCGCCGCGCACTACCTCGGTGCCTATCGCGCCGCCCTCGACGACCCGGACGCGGCAGAGCTGCGCGCCGGGGCAGTCAGCGCCCTGCACCGGGCGGCCCAGCGCGCCGCTACAGTCGGGGCCCCAGAGGTCGCCGAGAAGGCCTACCGCACAGCCATCGAACTCGCCGATAATGAGCTCGAGCAAGCCGACCTGACCAGTGCGGCCGGCGAGATGGCGCTGCAGGCCGGGAGGTCCGACGCGGCGCTGGACCTGTTTGCCGCTGCCGCCGAAGCCCATCTGGCCGGCGGCCGCCATCGGATCGCCGCCCACGTAACCGGGCGCGCGGGCCATACTCTAATCCGCGCCGGGCGACTCGAGGATGCCATCGAACAGATCCGCAGCGCCCTAAGGACGCTCGGTGCTGAGGTTTTGGATGCCGACGTGGCCGCGCTGAACGCCGCACTAAGCCGAGCGCTGGCTTCTTCGGGTCAGTACGAGCAGGCCGGGCCGCCGCTGGAGCTGGCCCTGCGCACCGCACAGGCCTTGGCGCTGCCCGCGGTGTTCAGCGACGCCCTCACCACCAAGGGCGTCATATACCTGGAGAAGAGCCGGGCCGAGGAGGCCCGGGTTTTTCTCGATGGGGCGGTCGCCGTGGCCGAGCGCCACGACCTCACCGAAGCGATGATTCGAGCGCTGCTGAACAGCGGCAACCTGGACCTGCAATGGGACCTACCGCACGCGGCGGAGCACTTCCAGGCCGCCCTCGCGCTCGCCCGACGGCGCGGCGACCGGGATGACGAGAGCTACGCCGCCGCGGGCCTCATGCACGTCCACATCCTCGCCGGGCGCTGGGAGGCAACCGATCGCCTGGCCGCCGACCTGCTCGACGACCCAGGTCAGCACCGTCCTGCGGCGGACCTCGTGCACTACTTCCTGGCGATTCTGCACTCGTTGCGGGGCGAGATCGAGGATGCTAAGCGGTGTCTTGGCGTAATCGCCCCCTGGGAATTCGCCGACGACGCCGAGCGCAGGGCGACCCATGCGGCAACCGCGGTCGTGGTGCACCTGTCCGAGGGTCAAGCGGAGCAGGCGCTGAGCCAGGGCCGGAGGATGCTCGGGGACGCCATCACGACCCTCGGCGCCTCGAACGAGGCCGTGCGACACGCTTGGCCGGACACCCTCGATGCGGCCCTGCGGCTGGACCGCCTCGACCAAGCGGCTGAGCTCATCGCTCTCCTGGATCACCTGCCGCCCGGGCACATCCCACCCTACCTGAGGGCTCAGCTTGCCCGCGGTCGCGCGCTCCTGAACGCCGCAACCGGCAACCATGGCTCCGTCGAGGCTGGTCTCGGCGAGGCGATCGCCACTCTCAGCTCCCTTGGCTACCCCTACTGGCACGCCCGTGCACAGACCGACCTGGTGGCCTGGCTCATCGACCAGCACCGGGTCTCCGAAGCCACAGCGCAACTCGAGCAGGCCGCTGTCGTCCTCGAGAGCCTGGCTGCCGCACCAGCTCTCGACCGGGTCCGGGAGTTGCTGGCCGGACTACCAGCGACGCTCCGGACTTGATCGCACGAGCCGGTCCGAGGCATGGCCAGGGAGCGCGGCGCGCCGGCGCGGTTCACGGCAGGTTGGTCCGATGGCGCAGCGCCTCAATGTCGCGCACGATGATCTTGCGGCGCCCGGTCTCGATCCAACCGAGCTGTCGCATCGCCGACAGGGCCTTGCTCACCGCCTCCCGCGATGATCCGGTCCAGGCGGCCAGCTCGTCTTGGGTCAGTGCGAGATCGATCACCACACCATCGGAGCCAGCCGGGCCCGAGCCTTCGGCGAGGTCGAGCAGCCGCTGCCCGACGCGCCCGAACACATCGTAGGCCGCGAACTCCAGACGCTGGCGATCGGCCGCGCGCAGCCGGGCCGCGACGCGACGCAGCAGAACCAGGGCGATCCGCGGACGGCGCTCGAGCAGCGCCCGGAAGGCCTCGCCGGAGACGCTAAGGACCTCGACCTCGTCGAGCGCGGTGACCGTGGCGGATCGCTGGGCGCCGTCGATCGCCGATAGGTCCCCGAGCAGCTCGCCGGGTCCCGCGACGCCGAGCACGACCTCACGCCCGTCTCGGGCCATCGCCGAGACCTTCACGTGCCCGGCCCTCACCACTGACACGATGCCTCGGTCGTCGCCGGCGTGAAACAACGTCACCCCCCGCGTGAACCGTCGCGGGGACGCCAACTTGATCAGCTCATCGCGATCCTCCGGGTTCAGGTCCTCCAGAAACGTCACGCCCACGCCGCCGCGGTTGGAGGGCTGCGCCCCAGTCGCTGTCTGATCCGCCCAGAGCGCAGCGGCGCTGACTTCTGCCGCCGTAGCACGATGTGACCCTAGCCGCGAGCGCCGACCCGCGCAAACCTTGTCTCAAGGCGCGAAGCGGGCGCTGCGGCCTTCCGTCAGCCGTCAGTGCCCGCTCACCAACCGGATAGGAGTTGTCTGCCTTCAGTCGCGGTGTATACCGCGGCTCTTGCTGACGCGGCTGGATAGCTCCTGGTCGGCCACCCGTGACCAGTTCTCCGAGCGCAATGCCTCGCGGTCGGAATCATCGAGTTGGATTCCCGCACCCGCCGCGGCGGCCTCCGGGTCGCGCTGAAACTCCTCCCGCAACCGCGGATCACTGGTCAGTCGTTCTGCCAATGCCTGCATCTCCTGCTGTCCCATCGTGTGCCTCCTTGTGGTGTTGCACCGAGTCAGCGGGTCAGAGGGTGTTCCTCGCCTAGCCTGCGATGAGGCGCTGTGGCTCGGTGCCTGTAACCCGGCATCATGCAGCACCCTGTCCTTCGCACCACGCATTTCGCACGCCGCGAACGTGGCGTTATGCACACTCGTGCCCCGAGGGCAACGACTCCGCGCGCTCGCCCGCATGCTGCGAGCTCCTCAGGCGACGTTGTACGGGCCGCCGCGCGCCCTGCGCAGGTCGGCGATCAGGCCGCCGGCCGCGAGCACGCTGACCAGCAGCGCGAACACCCATGCCAGCGCTGCTGCCACCGAGGCCGGTAGGACGGTCCCGATCCAGCCCTGGAGGACCAGCCGGTAGAGCACGACCATGGCCACGGCCGCCACCAGGACGTAGAGAACCGCGGCAATTCCGTACAGGAGATCCACGCGATGTCGGCGCAGATCCTCGCGGTCGCGCAGCAGGTGGGGGAACCGAGACCCGACCCAGCCCAGGGCCTGCGCGCGCAGGTTGGGGCGATCCAGGAGGTCGCTGAGAACGTAGTAGCCGTCGTACTCGAGCAGCGGGTTGAGGTTGGCCAGCACGGTGAGATATGCGGGCAGCGCAAAGCTCCACAGGAGCGCGGAAACGGTCGGGCTGGAGATGCCGATGGCCACCAGACAGGCGACGCCGGCCAGGATCATGTCCGTGTACGGGCCGGCGAGGCTGACGAGGACGCGTTCGCGGCGGCTGCCCAGCCACATGTCCGACGTGTCGACGAAGGCCACCGGACCAAACCAGTACCACCCCACGCCGGCACGATTGACCTCCCGGCCGAACGCCTTGACGGCAAAAGCGTGACCACACTCGTGCACGAGGGTGGCGCACAAAAACCCCGGGATGACGAGAAGCAGGAGGACTTTGTGCGGCCCGGTGAGCGTATGGTGGACGCGGGTGGCCAGTATCCCGAAGGCGACAAGTCCGGTCAGCGCGACCGCGGCCAGGATGACCTGGGCCGGCCGGGAGAACAGACGGCGGACGCCATGGTCATAGGCAGAGGTCAACCACCGGTCGATGTCGTTCAGCCACAGCTGCTTCTCGAGCAGGCCTCGGGCGGCCGCCGGGAGCCGCTTTCGCCGGCTCGGCTTGACCATCGGGTTGCCCACTCCGGCGGTCACTTCGCCCACCTCGATCATCCGGCTGCGGGCCAGCCCCGCCAGAGTATCGGCGATCGCGTGAGGAGCCAGCTGACCGAACTGCGCGTAGAGCTCGAGGGTCAGGTCCCGGAGGTTGCGACACCCGTCCAGGCGCTCCCAGATGAACCGGCCGCGTTCGGAGAGACGGTGATAGGTCCGGCAGTCGGGATTCTTGAGCACTGTCAGCGGTTCACCCTCCGGGGTGCGGTGGGAGAAGACCAGCACGCCGGAGACCCGGCGTGGGCGCTCGCGCAGGCGAAGAAGCTGGACCAGGTCATGACCGGCGGCGTGCTCGGCGGGCAACACGGCGGCCAGATCATCTCGCCGGAGCTCGAGCAGCTCGCACGGCACCAGCGTTCTGACACTCGCGGACCGGGGGCCGTGGGTGAGCAGCGTGATCTCCCCGAAGATCGCTCCGGGGTGCAGCACATCCACGCGCCGCTCGACACCCCCCTGGCCGAGCAACACCTCCGCTTCACCGGTGCGCAGCAGGTAACAGCTGTCTCCGGGGTCACCTTGGCGCACGATCAACTCTCCGGCAGTGAGGCTGCGCCTGACCAGCCGCTCGGCCAAGGCGCGCCGCTCGACGTCATTGAGGCACATGAACGGGGCCACGCCCTTGATGAACCGGGCCACGAGCAGATCTTCGGCGCGCGCTTCGAAGGCGGCGCGCGTCAGCGGATGGGCGACCAGAACACGTTCGAAGGCTTCCCTGCCGAGGCTCATGGCCACGAGTGGAGTGAGCGCGGTCAACTGGGCGTTGCGCGTTTCATCCCCCGCGAGTAATGACAGCTCCCCCACCAGCTCGTCCGGACCCAGCACCGCGATCGGGACTTGACCCTTTGAATCCGAGCTCGACAGTTCAGCCTGACCGCTGGCCAGTATCACCAGGCGATCCCCAACCTCGCCTTCGAACAGCACCACTTCACCGGGTTCATAGCGTTCCTCACTCAGCGCCTCGGCAACCTCGCCGAGGGCCGGCGCCGGAAGCGCGGTGAACGCAAGCTGCGCCGCCAATAGGGCCACGCGCTGTCCTCGATCAAGCCTCACTCCGGAGTCGGAGCGCGGACCAGCGACAGAACGGCTCGACACGGGCACACGATAAACGCAAGCGTCTGGGCTGGACGCCCTAAGCCCGCGACCGGGCTCGACGTCTGCGACAGCCGGGGCCAGATGGCTAGACGTCCTGGTAGACCGTGATCTCCTCGGTGTAGAACTCGATCGCCGCGCGGCCCTGCTCGTGCGGACCGTAGCCGGAGTCCTTGGAACCGCCAAACGGCACGTGGACGTCGGCGCCGGCGGTCTGCGAGTTGACGTGCAGGATGCCGGCCTGCAGCTCGTCCAGGCAGCGCTGCGCCGTCACCAGGTTGGTCGTGAACACCGCCGCCGAGAGACCGAAGGGCACGCTGTTGGCTCGCGTGATGGCCTCGTCCAGGGTGGCGTAGCGATACAGCGTGGTGACCGGCCCGAACACCTCCTCGCAGGACAGGAAGTCACCGTCGCCGACACCTTCGAACACGGTCGGGGGGATCAGGTAGGCGTCGGGGTCGGCGCGCTCGCCGCCGGCGATCACGGTGCCGCCCTCCTCCCGGCCCCGGGCGATCCCGGCGAGCACATCTTCGCACTGGCGCTCGTTGACGACCGGCCCGACCTCGGTGTCCGGATCGGCCGGGTCGCCGACCTTGCCGTCGGCGATCCGCGCCAGCAGGCGCTCGCGGAACTCGTCATAGACCGCGTCCTCGACGTACATCCGGCGCGTGGACGTGCACTTCTGTCCCGCCGACCAGAACGCCCCCATGTAGGCACCCTCGACCGCGGCGCCGAGGTCGGCGTCGGCGGCGACGATCAGCGGATTCTGGCCGCCGAGCTCCAGCTGCACCCGCTTGCCGAGGTTCGCAGCGTGCTCACGGACGCCGCGCCCCACCGACATCGAGCCGGTGAAGGAGATCGCGCGCACGCGGGGGTCGGTGACGAGCGGTTCCCCGACCTTGGCGCCGGTGCCGATCACCACGTTCAGCACGCCGCTGGGTAGCTCCGCCTCCTCCAGGGCGCGCGCGAGGTGCAGCCCGGTGAGGGGACTGTCCTGGGCGAGCTTGATCACCACGGTGTTGCCGTAGGCCAGCGCCGGGGCCAGCTTCCAGGTGGGGATCGCAGCGGGGAAGTTCCAGGGCGTGATCAAGCCGACCACCCCCACCGGGCGCCGCCGCGTGTAGACCATGGAGCGCTTGGCCGACTGCTCATAGACCTGGCCCAGCGGTCGCCAGCCCTCGCCGGAGAAGAAGCGGAAGATCGCCGCCGCCCGCGCGGCCTCCATCCGGGACTCACGCAGCGGCTTGCCCATCTCCCGCGTCATGTCCTGCGCGATCTCCTCCACGCGATCCTCGATCACGTCCGCCGCGCCACGCAGGACGGCCCCACGCTGGGCGGCCGCCAGCCCGGACCACTCGGGCCAGGCCCGGTGGGCGGCCTCGGTCGCGGCCTCGACGTCGGCGGCGCCGGAGCTGGGGAACTCCCCGATGATCTCCGACGGCCGCCACGGATTGCGCCGCTCGTACGTCGCGCCGTCGCGGCTCGGAGTCCACTCGCCGGCGATGAAGTTCGCCGGGCGCAGCTCGGCGGCAGTCTCAGACATGGGCGCTTGCCTCCTGTGAGTCGTTCGATTGGGCGGCCGCGACCGGATTGCGCAGCACGCCGATTCCGGGGATGCGGATCTCGACCGTCAGGCCCGCCGCCAGCGTCACCTCGTCATCGGGGACGATGCCCGTACCGGTCAACAGTACGCTCCCGGCCGGGACCGGATTGTCCCGCCGCAGGAACTCGGTCAGCTCCGACACCGAGCGGCACATGGTCGCCGTCGACGTCTGATCCTCGAACACAGGTTGTCCCGAGGCATCGAGGATCCGCAGCTCGATGTCGTAGGTGGCGTTCCAGTCGCCCGGGACGAGCAGTGCCGGGCCGAGCGCGCAGGCCCGCGCGTAGATCTTGGCCTGCGGCAGATACAGCGGATTGGCGCCTTCGATGTCGCGCGAGGAGACGTCGTTGCCGATCGTCACCGCGAGCGGTCTCGCGTCGGCGCCCAGCACGACCGCCAGCTCGGGTTCCGGAACCGTCCACGTGGCATCACTGCGGGCCGCGATCGGGTCGTCGGGACCGACCGTCCGCCGTCCGCCCGCGTCCTTGAGGAACAGCTCCGGACGCTCGGCGTCGTAGACGAGGTCATAGACATCCCGTCCCTGGCTCTCGGCCCGGCGCGCCTCCCGGCTGCGCTCGTAGGTGACCCCGGCCGCCCAGGTCTCCGGCGCCACCACCGGCACCAGCGCGCTCCACGGCTCCGGCAGCGCCAGCGTCTCGGTGTCCGCGATCGGCACCTGGTCCACCACGGCCGGCAGCTCTCCACGCTCGAGGATCGCCAGCATGTCGTCGCCGGCCAGCAGTCGCAGCTCGTCTCCGGCCGCGACGCCGAGGCGAACCTGACCATGGTCGTCTCTGACCCGCGCCAGGCGCATTCCCGCGAGCCCGTGACTCATGCTCGCGCGCTCGCCGCCACGCCGGCCCAGGCGGCGCCGTCGGGAAACCCGTACTCGGCCAATGACTCGGGGTACATCTCGATGCTGTAGCCCGGCGCCTCGGGGACCACATAGTGGCCGTCGGAGATCTGGACCGGTGTCACGAAGTGCTCGTGCAGCTCGTCGACGTACTCGATCACCCGGTCCTCGCGTTCCCCGCCGATGGCGATGCAGTCGATCACCGACAGGTGCTGCACGTACTCCGAGAGCCCGACGCCTCCGGCATGCGGACACACCGACAGACCGAAGCGGGCGGCGAGCAGCATCACCGCCAGGACCTCGTTGACCCCGCCGAGGCGACAGGCGTCAAGCTGGCACACCTGCAGACCACCGGCTTGCATGAACTGCTTGAACATGGTGCGGTTCTGGCAGTGCTCACCGGTGGCGATGCGAATCGGTGCCACCTCGCGAGCGATGCGGGCATGCCCGAGGATGTCGTCCGGGCTGGTCGGCTCCTCCATCCACCAGGGGTCGAACTCCGCCAGCCGCCGGGTCGCGGCAATCGCCTGATCCACCTCCCACACCTGGTTGGCGTCCATCATCAGGAAGCGATCGGGGCCGATCTCCTCCCGGATCATCGCAGCCCGGTGGACGTCGTCCTCGAGGCTCCCCCCGACCTTCATCTTGACGTGGGTCCATCCCTGCCGCACGGCATCGCGGCAGCGCCGCCGAACCTCCTCGTCGGAGTAGCCGAGCCATCCCACCGACGTGGTGTAGGCGGGCAGACCCTCGCGACGGATCCTGGCTTCCCGCTGCGCCTTACCCGCCGCGATCGACTCCAGCAGCTCGATCGCCTGTTCTGGCTTGAGCACGTCGGTCATGTAGCGAAAGTCCACACAGCCGACGAGCTGCTGTGGGGTCATATCGGTGACCAGCTTCCACAGCGGCTTGCCCTCGGCGGTCGCCCACAGGTCCCACACGGCGTTGACCAGGCCCGCGGTGGCGAGATGGATGACGCCCTTCTCCGGTCCGACCCAGCGCAGCTGCGAGTCGCCCGTCACCGCGCGCCAGAACCCCCGCGGGTCAGCGGCGATGTCGGACAGGCGGCGGCCCTTCACCAGCGGCGCAAGCGCGTGAATCGCGCCGACCACGATCTCGGTGCCGCGGCCGATCGTGAACGTCATCCCGTGACCGCGGAGTTCGGTGTCGGTCTCCAGGATCACGTAGGCGGCCGAGTAGTCGGGCGCCTGGTTCATGGCATCCGAGCCGGCCAGCGTGCGCGAGGTGGGGAAGCGCACGTCATGCACCTCCACGCCGGTGATCTCGCAGTCCCTCACACGCCTCGCTTACCCATCACGGCCGTCGGCGAACCGCGCTCAGACCAGCGCCACCGGCCGGATCTAGTGGTAGGTGGCGGCGTTGGTCACGACCGACGAGCGGCCGCGCAGAAAGTCCAGGTCGCAGCCCTGGTCGGCCTGCAGGACGTGTTCGGCGTGCAGGCGCCGGTAACCCCGCTCCTCACGGCCACGGGGAGCCCAGTCCGCGCGCCGGCGGTCGAGCTCGGCCGCGTCGACCAGCATGTCGAGCGTCCGCCCCGGGACGTCGACCCGCACCCGGTCGCCCGTGCGGATGAGCGCGAGTGGTCCCCCCACCGCCGACTCCGGCGCGACGTGGAGGACCACGGCGCCATAGGACGTACCGCTCATGCGAGCATCGGAGATCCGCAGGATGTCGGACACCCCCTGCCGCAGGAGCTTCGCCGGGATCGGCAGCTGGCCCCACTCGGGCATGCCCGGACCGCCGATCGGGCCGGCGTTGCGCAGTACCAGCACCGAGTCGGCGTCGACCTCCAGATCGGGATCGTCGATCCGCGCCGCCAGGTCGGTGATGTCCTCGAACACGATGGCCGGACCCTCGTGCTGGAGCAGGTGCGGCTCGGCCGCCGAGAACTTCATCACCGCGCCATCGGGGCACAGGTTGCCGCGCAGGACCGCCAGCGAGCCCCGCGCTCCAAGCGGATTCACACGCGTCCGGATCACCGTCTCGTCGACGATCTCGGTGGGAATCGAGTCGAGGTTCTCGGCCAGGGTCCGTCCGGTCACCGTGAGCGCGTCGCCGTGAAGCAGGTCGCGAATCTGCTCGAGCACGGCCGGGAGCCCTCCGGCGTAGTAGAAGTCCTCCATCAGCCGCTTGCCGGCGGGCTTGAGATCGACCAGCCACGGGGTGGTCTCGCCGAGCTCATCGAAGCGCGAGATCGGCAGCTCGAGCCCCAGCCGTCCGGCGTAGGCCACCAGGTGCAGGATCGCGTTGGTCGAGCCGGAGATGGCATGCAGAGTGCGGATCGCGTTTTGAAGTGCCTCCACGGTGACGATGTCGGAGGGCTTGATGCCCCGCTGCACGAGCTCGACGATCTGCCGCCCCGCCGCCTCCGCGAGGTGGGCGCGGCGCGAGTCCACGGCGGGGATCGCCGCGCCGCCCGGAAGCGTCAGGCCCAGCGCCTCGGTCATGCAGGCCATCGTCGAGGCGGTCCCCATCGTCATGCAGTGGCCGTTGGAGCGCGACATCGCGTTCTCGATCTCGGCGAATTCAGACTCGGTGATCCGGCCCCCGCGCAACTCCTCGTGGTAGTGCCAGCAATCCGAGCACGAGCCGAGCTCCTTGCCCCGCCAGTGACCGTTGAGCATCGGCCCCCCGGTGACCACGATGGTGGGAATGTCCGCTGAGCAGGCGCCCATGATCGAGGCCGGGTTGGTCTTGTCGCAGCCGGTGAGCAACACGACCCCATCGAGCGGATAGGAGCGGATCGATTCCTCCACGTCCATCGCCATCAGGTTGCGGTACAGCATCGTGGTGGGCTTCATCAGCGACTCGCCGAGCGACATCACCGGGAACTCGCGCGGGAAGCCGCCGGCCTGCATCACGCCGCGCTTGACCGCCTCGGCGAGGCCTCGCAGGTGCACGTTGCAATTGACCAGCTCCGACCACGAATTGCAGATCCCGATCACCGGCCGGCCCCGAAACGATTCGTCCGAGACGCCGGTGGACTTCAGCCACGAGCGGTGTAGAAACCCGTCGAGGTCCTTGCGCTCAAACCAGCCCGAGCTTCGACGCCCGTTCGCGTCTTCGTACCCGCCGTTGCGCATCGTCGCCATCTGTGGTCCTTTCTCGCGTTCGGTCACAGCCCGTCCGGTCCACGACGCTACCCGACTACAGCCGAGGCCGACGCGAAACGTGGTTGACTTCGCCTCGCAACCGTGCATAGGATTTGCGTCGCGCCCCTAGGCGGTCGCCACAGGCTTATAGGTACGCGTCGGGAGGGTGGCATGAGCAAATGTCGTCTGTTTGTCCTTCTTGCGGGGATGTGCACGGCACTGGGGCTTGCCGCGGCACCGTCGGCAGTTGCACTCAGCGCCTCCGACAACGCCAAGGCGATCTTCGCCATGGGCGGCTACGGGAGCGCCAAGACGTCATGCTGGAACAGCACCTCGCTGTGCACGGAGATCGCCAACCCGCAGGACTTCTGGGGTAAGTGGTACGTCGGCCATGACGAGCCCTCGGTGCTCTTCTACTCCAGGATCCCTGGCTCCGGCTACCGCATGAGCTACTCGCTCAAGCTCCCGCGCGATCCCGCGGGCGCCTACAGCAACAGCAAGTCCTACAACTTCGAGTTGCACCCGGCGTTCTGGTTCGGGATGGCGATGTGTGACACGTTCTCGTACCCGCAGACCAACCCCGCCTGCAAGCCCGACAGCGATTCGAACGCGGTCGATGTGCGTACCAATCCCCGCCACCCGGGCGCGGGATACATGGAGCTTCAGTTCTACCCGCCTGGTTGGATTCCGCAGTTCGCAGCCACATCGTGTGACCCGACGAAGTGGTGCGCGGCCTTGAACATCGACAGCCTGTCGGAGAACCCGATCGCGGGCACCACCCTGAATCCCACCTGCCAGTCGCAGATCCTGGGCGGCATCGAGTACATCAACTACGCCTATCTGACGCGCAACGGCGAGCCGCAGGGCCCCCCCAACCCGCTTCAGTTCAGCGCGGCCGCATCGGGCATTCCCGGCCCGAACGTCCTCTACATGAATCCGGGCGACAACCTCGTTGTGTCGCTTGCCGACTCACCCAACGGCCTGGTGACGAGAATTGTGGACAAGACGACCGGACAGACCGGCTTCATGACGGCCAGTGCCGCCAACCACTTCGGCCACATCGTGCCCGCTCCCACCGGCACCTCGTGCAACGTCAAGTACTACGACTTCCATCCGATGTACTCGACCAGCGGGCCGAACACCACGGTCCCGTGGACGGCGCACACCTACAACATCGCCTTCGCCGACGAGATCGGTCACTTCGACTTCTGTACCCACATCGATGCCAACAGTGGCAGCTGCAACGGCCTCGAGGGCATCCCCGGAGACCAGGAGCCGGCGGATGGCGATGACAACTTCTGCTTCCCCTCCGACGAGTCGTTGCGTTACCCGGCCAGTGGCTGCACTGACACCAACGACCCGGGATTCGACGGAGTGCCATACCACCCGTTGTGGCCGGACGGCAATACCACGGTGCACCCGACTCCGATCCTGTTCACCAGCCCGCTGACCGTTGGCGGCGCCAGGTACAGCCAGATGGCCTTTGAGGCTGACCTGCCCAGGATTGAAGCCGCGGACTTCGGCGGTAGCTGTGACCGGACGACGGGCGCCGGCTGCACGAACCCGCCGCCGACCGACGACGGGCACCCGGCGGCATTCTATCCCTACTTCTCAACGACCGGCACCACCGGTGCGTGCCGTTGGGGCATCGGGTCGACGCTCCCGAACACCTTGAACAACTTCGGCGGCAGCTCCGCCACCGAGTTCGGTCACCTGCACGCGAGCTACTACTACGTGTTCAATGGCGGCGGCGCAACCGCGGCCGTCATCGACAACTACCAGCGCGTCTTGCCCACCAACCCCTGTTGATGGTTTGCGGTCTCGGTGGCTGGCGTCTGACCTAGGGAAACCGGCCCGACCAGCGCACCGACCCGGCCGCCGCCCCCAGCAGCGCCACCAGCCCCGCGATCGCGAATCCAAACGTGATCTCGCGCTGACGGCTGACCGTGCCGAGCTGACTACCGAGCCGCTTGTAGATCGAGCTGAGCTGATCGGCACTCTGCGCGTTGAAGGCATGCGCGCCTGAGACCCGCGCGATCTGCTGCATCAGCTGGGGGTCGGGCGGCACCGACACCGGCGCCCCCAACGGGTCAGGGTTGGTCAGCACGCCTCCGGGCGTGCCGAGCGCGACGGTGTAGATCGGGACCCGATCGCGGCCGGCCTGCCGGCCGACGGTGACCGGATCCGGCCCGGCGTTGGCCGCGCCGTCTGACAGCAGTACGACCGCCGCCGGAGCGTGCCTGGGATCGGCGGCGTGCAGGAGCTGCAGCGCGAGGTTCAGGGCGTCGCCGGTGTCGGTCCCGCCGCCAGCCGACTGCGCGTCGATGATCGCCCGCGCCGCGGCGTGATCGGAGACCGGCCCCTGCACCGCGTCAGCCGAGCTCGAAAAGCCGATCGCGCCGAGACGGACCGTGCCAGGCAGCTGGTTGATGAACGTGTTGGCGGCGGACACCGCGGCGGACAGCCGGCTCGGCTGCACGTCGTTGGCCGCCATCGAGCCGGAGT
The DNA here is from genome assembly GCA_963792735.1 of uncultured Solirubrobacterales bacterium. Classification (GTDB taxonomy): domain Bacteria; phylum Actinomycetota; class Thermoleophilia; order Solirubrobacterales; family Solirubrobacteraceae; genus Palsa-465. Next base: position 801,608 of record CAWBXK010000006.1, read on the forward strand.
GGTCGGTGACGAGCATCAGCGACGCCTGTTTGGTCGGCGCGCGGTAGCTGATGTGCGGGCGGGCGAGAGCGATCGCCAGCAGTGCGACGGCGGCCAGCGCGAGCGCGGCGGGAAGATGACGCTCCCAGGACGGCGTCGCCGCGACGGCCTCACGTACGGTCGAGACCGCGGGGAAGCGGATCGCGTAACGCCTGCCCCGCCGGCGGGCACGGACGTAGGCGGCCAGCGCGATCGGAACCAGCGCCAGCGCCAGCAGCCAGAGTGGGGCGCCGAAGCTCATCGCAGCTGCCGTCCCAGCTCGACGAGCCAGTCCGCCTCGGTGGACAGGGTGGTGTGATGCACGTGCAGGCGGCGAAGCTCGCTGGCCAGCACCGTGCGGCGGACGCGCTCGAGCTCGGCGAACCGCTCGCGGACGCCGCGGCGCGAGGTATTGATCTCGATCCGCTCGCCGGTCTCGGGATCGACCAGGGCCAGATGGCCGACGGCGGGCAATTCCGCCTCGCGCGGATCGACGATCTCAACTGCCAGAACCGAATGGCGCATGCCCAACGATCCCAGCGGTCGCTCCCAGGCGCGCTGATCACGAAAGTCGGAGATCACCACCACCAGACCCGGCTGACGCGCCAGCCGTCCCGCCCGCTGCAGCGCGTCTGCCAGCGCCTCGGGATCCTGGCGGCCGTCGGGGGCGACGCCGGCGGCGAGGACTCGGCGCAATGCGACCATGCCGGGCCTGGCTCCGCGCGGGGGGAGCACGCGCGGCGCCCCGGCACCGAAGGCGACCAGTCCCGCGCTGCCGGCTCGGCGCACGCCGAGGCGGCCGAACACGAGCGCGGCTCCCTCGGCGATGTCGGCCTTGAGCCGGCGCGCGGTGCCGAACGCCATCGAGGGGGAGACATCGAGCACGATCCAGGTAGTCAGCGCCCGCTCGGGCACGTGCAGGCGAACGTGGGGACTGCCGGTGCGGGCGCTCGCCGCGGCGTCGATGTGACGTACGTCATCGCCGAGCTCGTACGGGCGCAGCTGCGCGAGCTCGGTGCCCAGACCCACGCCCGCGGCCCGGCGATCGCCGGGCAGCGTCCGCGCGACGAGCCGGTTGACGGCGAGATCGAGCGCCTCGATCAGGGGCTGCGCCAGCGGACCTGGACCCTGGCGCGCCGCCGGGGGTGCCAGCACGACCTCGGTCACGCGCTCATCAATCCCCCGGCGGTGGTCTCGGTCGCGTGCTCACGCATGAGCCGGTCGGCACCCGGCTCTGCCACCGCGGCCATCACCCGCTCGAGCAATTGATCGGCCGTCACTCCGTCGCTGAGCGCGTCGTAGGACAGCACAATGCGGTGTCGCAGCAGATCGGGCGCGAGATCTCGGATGTCCTGCAGCTCGACGTGTCCGCGGCCGCGCAGCAGCGCGAGCGCGCGGGCCGCCGAGACGAGGCCGATCGGACCGCGCGGGCTGGCTCCGAACTCGATCAGGTTCTGCATCTCCTCGAGCCCATACTTGGCGGGATGTCGGGTCGCGTCCGCGAGCGCGACCGCGTAACCGATCGACTCACGGTCGACCATCACCGTTCTCGCCGTCTGCGCGTGGCGGCGCAGATCGTCCAGCGAGAGGCATTCCCGGATGTCGGCGGAAGCGTTGAGACTGCGTCCCACGACGGCGGCCTCCTCGCCGACGGTGGGGTAGTCGACGAGTATCTTCATCAGGAAGCGGTCGACCTGGGCCTCGGGCAACGGATACGTGCCCTCGGACTCGATCGGGTTCTGTGTCGCCAGAACGATGAACGGCAGTGGCACCGGGTACGTGGTCCCGCCGATCGTCACCTGCTGCTCCTGCATCACCTCGAGCAGGGCCGACTGGACCTTGGCCGGCGCGCGGTTGATCTCGTCGGCGAGCACGAAGTTGTGAAACACCGGGCCCAGCTCGGTGTCGAAGCGGCCGGTGTCAGGCCTCCACACCCGCGTGCCCACGAGGTCGGCCGGCACCAGGTCCGGAGTGAACTGGACGCGTCCGTAGGAGCCCCCCAGCGCCGCCGCCAGCGTCTTCACCGTGAGCGTCTTGGCCAGTCCGGGGACGCCCTCGAGCAGCACGTGGCCGCCGGCCAGCAGGCTCACGAGCAGTCGCTCCAGCATCGCGTCCTGTCCGACGATCACGCGCTTGATCTCGTAGAGCACCTGCTGCAAGGAATCGCGCGCGTCGCCGCGTAACTGGTTCGTGTCGTGGATGTCGGTCATCGGTCCTCCATGGTGGGTATCTAGATCAGCCGGCCAAACCAGCGCAGGGACAGGACACTGCCGAGCAGCAGCAGCACCAGGCCCCCGCCGGCGAAGCCGGCGGTGAGCTCGCGCTTGACCTTCCGGTGGCCAAGCGTGGTGGCGAGATGGGCGTACACAGCGCTGGCACTCGCGCTGTCGGCGGCGGTGTACGCGCGGCCGCCGGAAGCGTTCGCGATCTGCCCGAGCTCCTGCGCGCTCACCGGCACGGGCGTGGTGACCGTATGCCCGCCACGCTTGATCGGAATCGCCCCGTTCGGTGTCCCGAGCGCGATGGTGTAGATCGGGATGTGCTGCGACTTGGCCTGGCGAGCTTGTGCCATCGGGTCGGTTCCGAAGTTGGAAGCGCCGTCCGACAGGATCACGATCGCCCCCGGCGGACGCTTGCCGGCAATCGGCGTCACCCGGGTGAGCACTCGCAGCGCGGTCGCGATCGTGTCGCCGATCGCGGTCCCGCCGCCGCCGGGGCGCAGCTGATCGATCGCCGCCTGCGTGAGCGAGTGATCGGTGGTCGGCGACTGCAGCAGGACCGGCCGGCGGGCGAACTCGATCTGGCCGACCTCGACCGTGCTGGGAGCACCGGCCACGAAGCGCTTGGCGGCCCGTTGCGCCGCGCTCAGCCGCGACGGCTTTACGTCCGTCGCCATCATCGAGCTGCTGACGTCGTTGGCGAGCATGATCGCGGCGCGGTCGACCGGTACGGCGACCGTCCGCTGGGGGCGAGCGGCCGCGACGATCAGCGCGGTGATCGCGACCGCGAACGCCAGCATCGGCGCGTGGCGGCGCCAGCCCGGCCGGCGCGGCGCCACCGAGAGCGTCAGCGCCGGCGCGGTGAAGGCCTCGGCCGCTCGCGCGCGAGTGCGTCGCTGGCTCAGGTACCAGCCGATCAGCACCGGGACGGCAATCAGCCCAAGCAGCAACAACGGGGTGGCGAAGCTCATGGGTACAGGGACGGCGGGCTCGCCAGGGTGACCTCGGTTCCGTAGAGCCCGGATCCGTGGCTGACCTGCAGCGGGACCACGTCGCCGGCGCCGAGACCCTGGATCGCCCGCGCAATGTCACTGGTGCCGTTGATAGGTCGATTGTTGACCGAGACGATCACGTCTCCGGGGCCGAGCCCAGCGGGGCTGCTCTGCCCCACCGTCTCGATCACTGCCGCGCCCGGGGGAACGGTCTGGACCTCCATGCCGAGCCAGTAGACAGGCCGTGGCAGGTTGCTCGCCGGGGTCACCGACGGGACGGTCGGGACCGTCGCGGGGGGAGAAAACGACGGTGTGGTCCCGGGAAGGGACGGTTGCCCAGCGGCTGTCGAGGGCCGGGGTCCAGAGGAGCCGCCGAGCGAGGTCAGCGCCCAGGCGCCGACGGCGAGAACCAGCACCACGGGGAGGGCGATCAGAAGCACGCGCCGCGTGCGGCCCGTTTGCTTACGCGCGGGTGGCCGCGGGCGCGTAGCCGTCGGTTCGGGGTCCGGTGCCTTGGGCCGGCGGTCGGCGAGCTCGTCCGAGGCGGCCGCAGACTCGTGCTGCCAGTTGCCAGACCAGAGGTGCTTGGGTCCACTCATAGGCTTTGCTGCAAGGTAGGCGGTGTTGGTGAGAAGTTCTTAAGAGGTGCCGCGGGGCGCGCCCGGGCGACCTGGGCGCTTGCTTCCCGCGCGGCGATCGTGGAGCATCCGCCACGATGGCCCCCCTGTATTCGCTGACCGCCGACTCTGGCACCGGGGATCGCCACCCGCTTGACCCACTGAGCGCCGACGAGATCCGGCAGGCAGCCGCGATCCTGCGCCGCGAGCAGGGCGTGACCGACCGCTGGCGCTTTGCCTCGATCGAGCTGCGCGAGCCCGCTAAGCCAGTGGTCCGGGATCACCGGCCGGGGGCGCCGTTCGCGCGCGAGGCCCGAGTGGTGTGCTGGAACCGCGACGACGGGCGCACCTACAAGGCCCTGGTCTCGCTGAGCGACGACCGCGTCATCGACTGGCGCCACGTTGTCGACGGGCAGCCGAACATGACCGTCGACGAGTACCTGGAGTGCGACCAGGCGATGCGGCGCGAGCCGCGCGTGATCGAGGCGCTGGCCGGCCGCGGGATCACCGATCTGGACCGTGTGCTGATCGAGGCCTGGGCCTACGGCGCGCACCTGCTGCCTGAGGCGTACACCGGCCGCCGGCTCGGCTGGGCCGATGTGTGGTACCGCAAGGCGCAGGGCTCCAACCTGTACGCCAATCCCGTCTCCGGCCTGCATTTCATCGTCGACCTCAACCGGATGGAGTTGCTCGAGGTGGAGGACGACGGCGGCGTGCCCGAGCCGGAGACGATGGGCGAGTACGTCCCGCGCCTGGTCCCCGGCCAGCACCTGCGCGAGGACCTCAAGCCGCTTGAGATCGTCCAGCCGGAGGGTGCCTCCTTCCGCCTGGACGGCAACCTGCTGCGGTGGCAGAAGTGGTCGCTGCGGATCGGCTTCAACCCTCGCGAGGGCCTGGTGCTGCACACCGTCGGCTACCAGGACGGCGGTCGCACCCGCTCGGTCGCGCACCGGCTGTCGTTCGCCGAGATGGTGGTCCCCTACCGCGATCCCACGCCCGCTCACTACCGGCGCACCGCGTTCGATGTCGGCGAGTGGGGGCTGGGGTTCATGACCACCTCGCTGGAGCTCGGCTGTGACTGCCTGGGCCAGATCTCCTACCTCGACGCGGTGCTGCACGACAGCACGGGCGAGCCGTACACGATCCGCAACGCGATCTGTATCCACGAGGAGGATGACGGCGTCCTGTGGAAGCACGTCGATGCCGAGTTCGGCGCCGAGACCCGCCGCGCGCGCCGGCTTGTGGTGTCCTTCCACGTCACCGTCGGCAACTACGAGTACCTCGTGTACTGGCGGCTGTACCAGGACGGCAACATCCAGGCCGAGGTCCGCGCGAGCGGGATCATGGTGACCACCCACTTCGCCCCGGGCCGCCAGCCACCCTACGGAACCGTGATCGACGAGCGCACCTACGCGCCGTTTCATCAGCACTTCCTGGTCGCGCGGCTTGATCTCGACGTCGACGGCGAGGCCAACACCGTTCACGCCACCGAGTCCGAGGCGCTCCCGATCGGGCCGGAGAACCCGCACGGCGTTGCGCTGGTGCAGCGCAGCACGCCGCTGCGCACCGAGCAGGAGGGCAAGCAGGACTACGACTGGGGCACCCAGCGGGCCTGGACGGTGGTCAACCAGCAGGTCCGCAACGGGCTCGGGACGCCGGTCGGCTACAGGCTCGTCCCGGGCGGCGCGTTCCCCTCCATGTTCGATCCGCAGTCACCGGTGTTTCGCCGCGCCCAGGTCATCGGCCATACGCTCTGGGTGACGCCGTTTGCCGAGGATGAGCGCTGGCCCTGCGGCGAGTTCGTGGTGCAGAGCCGTGAGGATCGGGGATTGCCGGTGTGGACCGCGCAGGACCGCCCGATCGAGGACACCGACGTCGTGCTGTGGTACGTCTTCGGCATCCACCACATCACTCGGCCCGAGGAATGGCCGGTGATGGCGGTCGACACGGTCTCGTTCTGGCTCAAGCCGGTCGGCTTCTTTGACCGCAACCCGGCCCTTGACGTCCCGCCCCGCTGAGATGGTCTAGCCGCCCCGCGCTGATCTCGGTTTGGCGCTGCGAGCCAGACGCTGGCCCCACGCGAAGACGTTCTTCTCCGTGTGCAGATGCATGAACGTCTCGGTCTGGCCGACCGTGTCGATCGACCGGATCTGCTCGCTGATGATCGCGAGCAGCTCGGCCTCGCTGCGGCACACGATCTCGACCAGCAGGTCGAACGACCCGGCGGTGATCACCACCCACTCGATCGCCTCGACTGCAGCCAGGCGCTCGGCCACCACGCGCGGATCGCCTCCCACGCGGATGCCGACGGTGGCCACCACCGCTCGTCCCAATCGCAGGGGATCGCTGATCGCGACGATCCGGATCAGGCCGGACTCACGCAGGCGGTTGACCCGCTGCCGGGCGCCGGCTTCGGACAGACCGACGGCTCGTCCGATCTCCCCGTAGGAGCGGCGGCCGTCCTCCTGCAGCAGGGCGATGATCGTCTCGTCGAGCTCGTCGACCGGGGTGGAGCCGGGCTGATCCGGCTGTGCGTTGCCGGGAGATTCAGACGATATGCGGTCTCTATTGGGCATTCATCTACGGATGTAGTTGCGTTTAACGGCGGAAATTACTATATTCGTCCTCATGGACACCATTCGCACACTGAAGGATGACGCAAGGGCAGTGTCGACCGCCGCCGAGCCGGACCAGCCCGGCCCGGGCGCTGCGCTCCCGCCTGGCAAGGGGCTGAAGTCCGGCGCGATCGGCGCCGTGTCGAACGTCGTCATCGGGGTCTCGTCGACCGCCCCGGCCTACAGTCTCGCCGCCACGCTGGGCGCGATCGTGGCGATCAAGGGCATCGGACTCTCGGCTCCCGCGATCCTGATCGTCTCGTTCGTGCCGATGCTGTGCATCGCCTTCGGCTACTACTACATGAACCGGGCCGACCCCGACTGCGGGACGACGTTCGCCTGGGTGACGCGGGCCATGGGCCCCCAGCTGGGCTGGCTCAACGGCTGGGTGATCGTGGCCGCCGACATCGTCGTGATGGCGAGCCTGTCGCAGATCGCCGGGACGTACACGTTCCTGCTCATCGGCGCCCATTCGCTCGCAAGCTCCACGTTGGCGGTGACGATCGTCGGGGTGGTGTGGATCGTCGGCATGGTGGCGATCTGCCTGATCGGCGTCGAGCTCAACGCGCGCACCCAGGCGGTCCTGCTGGGGGCCGAGGTGACGATCCTGACCGCCTTCGCGGTGGTGGCGTTCATCAAGGGCGCCGGCACGCATCCGGCCGGCTACGTGGCCCCGTCGCCGTCGTGGCTCAATCCGTTTCACATCCCCACCTTCAGCGCGCTGATCGACGGAGTGCTGCTGGGACTGTTCATCTACTGGGGCTGGGACGCCGGGGTGGCCGTCAACGAGGAGTCCCGCAACTCGGCCTCGGGGCCCGGACGCTCGGCGATCATCAGCACGCTGCTGCTGGTGGTGGTGTTCGTGGTCGTCGCCTACGCCGCCCAGTCCTTCGCCGGGCCTCAGCTGCTGGTCGACAACTCCAGCGACGTCTTGAGCGCGCTCGGTTCCCGGACGTTCGGCTCGGGCTGGGACCGGCTGCTGATCCTCGCCGTGCTGACCTCGGCCTCGGCCTCCACCCAGACCACCATCCTCCCGACCGCCCGGACGACGCTGTCGATGGCCCGCTGGGGCGCGCTGCCCAAGGCGTTCGGCGAGGTGCATCCGCGCTTTCAGACCCCCTGGGTGTCGACGATCAGCTTCGGGGTGGTGTCGATCGTGTGGTTCGTGGCCCTGGAGATCCTCAGCAAGAACGTCCTCGTCGACTCCGTCACCGGGCTGGGCTTTCTGATCGCCTTCTACTACGGCTTCACCGGGCTGGCGTGCACGATCTACTACCGGCGCACGCTGCTGCGCAGCGTCAGGAACTTCCTGTTCGCGGGGGTCATGCCGATGCTCGGATTCCTGGCGCTCGCGTTCGTGTTCGTGCGCGCGTACATGAACTACAGCCAGACCGGCGCCGGCGCCTCCCCGCCGCTGCTGGGCGTCCAGATCCCGATCGTGATCGGAATCGGCTCGGTGCTCCTCGGCCTGGTGCTGCTGATCCCGTCCTACGCCGCCTACCGCGGCGGATATTTCCGCCGGCGGCCGGAGGCGGCGGCCGCCGACGCGCTGGAGCGTCACCCGTAAGCCGTAATCACAACCCCCTGGAGGACCGCATGATCCACCCCATGTCCCGCTGGGCGGCGTACGGAGAGAAGCCCGACTACGCCGGCCTGCTCACCTTCTCCGCGCTGCCCTACACCGAGGATCCGGCCGAGCTCGCCGGCGCCGACGCCGCGATAGTCGGAGCGCCGATGGACGACCTGGTCTCCGATCACCCCGGCACCCGGCTTGGACCGCGGGCCATCCGCGGCGCCAGCATCCAGCCCGGCGCCCATCTCGAGGCCGGCGTCGACCCGTTCGCGGCCATGCACGTGGTGGACTTCGGGGACGCGCCCGTACTTCCCGGCGACCCCACGCGCTCCCATGCCGCGATCGAGCAGACCGTCGGTGCGGTGGTCGCGGCCGGCGCGATCCCGATAGTCCTCGGCGGCGACCACTCGATCGCCGAGCCGGACATCGGCGCCTGCGCCGCCACCTACGGGCCGGTCGGCCTGATCCATTTCGACACCCACACCGATACCGGCAGCACCGTCTTCGGCGTCGCTCGCTCCCACGGCACCCCCATGTACCGGCTGGTGCAGGCCGGGCACGTCGATCCGAACCGCTATGTCCAGCTCGGCCTGCGCGGCTACTGGCCCGGCGAGGCCGCATTCGCCTGGCAGCGCGAGCAGGGCGTCACCTCGCTGTTCATGCACGACATCCGCGAGCGCGGGATCGCCGACGTCGTGCGCCAGACGATCGAGACGATCGGCGACGGCCCCTGCTTTCTGTCGGTCGACGTCGACGTGCTCGATCCCGCCTTTGCCCCCGGCACCGGCACGCCCGAACCGGGTGGCATGACCTCGCTCGATCTCCTGTGGGCTTGCCGGACGCTGGCGCGTGAGGTGCGGCTGGTCGGCATGGACGTCGTGGAGGTGATCCCAAGCGGCGTGGGCTCGAGTGACATCACCGCCCTGGTCGCCGCGCGCGTGGTCCACGAGACCCTCACCGGGATCGCTCAGCACAGGTCGGTCGCAGCGACGGACCGGGGGGCGACCGAGGTGGCGGGGCTCACGCGATAGCTAGCCCGGCGCGATCGTCAATAGTTAGCCCGGCGCGATCGTCGGTGCCAGAATGGGGGATCGGGAACGCAATTTCGGTCGCGCCGCGACCGAGGGGCGAAACAGCCGACACCAGCGGCACCCCGGTCGATCCGATGATCATCTGCGAGCGCTGCGCCACCGAGAGCCCCGCCGGATTTCGATTCTGTGGAACCTGCGGCGCCCCGCTGGCCGGGAGTGTCGAGCAGCGGGACGCGCGCAAGGTCGTAACCGCGCTGTTCTGCGATGTGGTGGGGTTCTCGACGCTGGCCGAGCAGCTCGACCCAGAGGTGCTGCACGGCGTGCTCTCACGGTATTTCGAGGCGATCAGCGCGACAATCGAGCGCCACGGCGGCACCGTCCAGAAGTTCGCCGGCGATGCCGTGCTGGCGATCTTCGGAGTCCCTCACGTGCACGAGGACGACGCGCTGCGCTCGGTGCGAGCCGCCGTCGAGGTCGGTGAGCGGCTGGCCTTGCTCGCCCCCGAGGTCGGCGTTCCGCTCCGCGTCCGTATCGGGCTCAACACCGGTCTCGTACTCACCGGTGACGCGCGAAACCTGGCGATGGGTGATGCCGTCAACGTGGCCGCGCGCCTGGAGCAGGCCGCGCAGCCGGGAGAGATCGTGCTGGGCTCCGAGACCCTCCGCCTGGTCCGCGACGCCGTCGAGGTGGAGGCGCTCGAGCCGCTCGCGCTGAAGGGCAAGTCAGAGCCGGTCGCCGCGTTTCGGTTGCTGAGCGTCGATCCGCTCGGGCCCGGCGTGGCGAGGCGGCTTGATGTCCCGCTGGTCGACCGCAAGCGCGAGCTGCGCCTCCTGCGCGACGTCTGGGGTCGGACCGTCGACGCGTCCGAGTGTCACCTGTTCACGTTGCTCGGCGCCCCGGGCGTGGGGAAGTCCCGCTTGGTCGCGGAGCTGCTGGAGCAGCTTGACGGCACCGCGACCAAGCTGAGCGGGCGCTGCCTGCCCTACGGCGAGGGGATCACGTTCTGGCCGATCATCGAGGCGCTCACCGCTGCCGGTGAATCCGGCGACGCGATCGTCGATCAACTCTCCAGTGGCGGCGCCGCCACGCCGGAGGAGCTCTTCTGGGAGGTGCGGCAGCGGCTGGAGGAGATGGCCGGTCGGCGGCCCGTGATCCTGCACGTCGACGATCTGCATTGGGGCGAGCCGATGTTGATCGACCTGCTCGACCACATCGTCGAGCTTTCACGGGGGGCGCCGCTCCTGGTGCTGTGTACCGCGCGTCCGGAGCTGCTTGAGGAGCACGCCGACTGGGGCGGAGGAAAGCTCAACAGCACGTCAGTCGGCCTCGAGCCGCTGGGCGGCGTCGAGTGCGAGTTACTGCTGGACCAGCTCGGACCGGGACTGGCGCCGGAGGAGCGAGCCAGAGTCATCAGGACCAGCGAGGGAAATCCGCTGTTCCTGGAGGAGATGGTGATGCTCGTCGATGAAGGCGTCGGTGCGGACGTCCCGCCCACGATCCAGGCCCTGCTCGCGGCCCGGCTGGAACGCCTGACCGCCGCGGAGCGAGGCCTGCTCGAGCGAGGAGCCGTGGAGGGTCAGGTTTTCCACGTCTCGGCGGTCCACGCCTTGGCCGGCCAGGACTGCGGGGAGACGCTGGATGCGGCGCTGGCCGGACTCGTGCGCAAGGACCTTCTGCGCCCTCATCCGCCCAATGTGCCTGGGCAGACGGCGTTCCGCTTTCGCCACCTGCTGATCCGCGACGCCGCCTACTCGCGGCTACCGAAGGCAGCACGCGTCGATCTCCACGAGCGCTACGCACGCTGGCTCGAGAGCGTGGGCGATGATTTCGCCGAGGTACACGAGCTAGCGGGCTGGCACCTCGAGCAGGTGGCGCATAACGAACGGGATCTGGGCCGCGCCGTTCGGGCCTCGATCGCGGAGCGGGCAGCCGAGCATCTGTACGCCGCGGGCCGCCGCGCCGGCGACCGCAGCGATGTGGCGGCGGCGAGAAACCTGCTTGAGCGTGCCCTCTCGCTGGCGCCCGAGGGGGATGCTCTGAGCGTCCAGATCAGCGCGGCGCTGGCCGAGCGACTGATCGAGGCGGGTGACCTCGCCCGCGCGGACGAACTGTTGTCGCTCGCCGAGCAGCAGTCTGATGAGTTCGGCCTCGCCTCGCTCAGCCGGCTCGAGTGGTTGTTCTACTCCCGCCCCGGGGACGCCACCACGACGATCGAGTCCATCCAGGCGCGGATGCTCGAGCAGCTCGCCAGCGCCGGGGACGAGCGCGGCCTGGCCAAGGCGCACTGGCTCGCGTTCTGCGTCCAATGGGCGGCCAGCCAGGCGACGCTCGCGGCCGAGCAGGCCCGGCTCGCGGCTGAGCACGCCCGGCGCGGCGGTGACATCGGCCTGTGGTCACGCGCGCTCGGCTGGTATGTCGCGACGCTGATCTACGGACCGGCGGACGCCGCCGCGATCGCCGACGAGCTGGACCTGATCGAGCAGGACCAGCCGGGGCCCTATCTGGCCGCGTGCGTCGGTCTCGGACGAGCCGAGGTGGAGCGGCTGCAGGGACGATTCGACGAGGCTCAGCGGCTCGCGCAGGGCGCTCTGGATCGATTCCGCGCGCTCGGGATGGACTCGATGGCGGCCGCCTGTGAGCAGTCGTGCGCATCGATCCAGTTGTGCCGCGGGGACCTGCCCGCCGCCCGCGCATCGCTGTTGCGCTCCGAGACGATCCTGGCCCGCTTTGAGGAGCGGGCGATGCGCTCCACCACTCAGGCCATGCTGGCGCGCGTCCACGCACGGCTGGAGTCCATCGACGCCGCGCGTGCGGCGTTGGAGCTCGCCGAGGAGCTGAGCGCTCCCGAGGACGTGGCCAACTTTGCCATCACCCACGGGGTTCGAGCCCGGCTCGCGCTGGCCGACGGGGACGGGGAGGCCGCCGAGCGCTGGGCCAGGAGTGCCGTGGACAGGGCGCTGGAAACCGACTTTCTGCAGCTGCAGGCGGAGACTCGGCTCGAGCTCGCAAGTGTCCTATCGGAGCGCGGCCTCGCGGGCCAGGCGCAATCGGAGGCCCGGGCAGCGCTCGCGCTGTTTGAGGCCAAGGGCGACTGTCGCGGCCGCGAGGCGGCCGCGACGCTCATGGCCGCGGGCCCCGGCTAGACCTGACCGAGAGGTCAATCGTCGGGGGCCACCGGTTAGGTGACTGAAAGGCTCATGGTCGGGGGGCCCGGTTAGAACTGGCTGGGAGGCTCATGGTCGGGCCGGTTAGAAGTGAATGCAGTTGATCACGTCGCGCAGGTCGACTTGGTCCACGTCGAGATCCGGGCCGACCTTTGTCGGCAGCACGAGATGCAGCCGGTCGGATGAGTTCTGATGGACCACCACCTCGAGGTCATCGGGGACGGTCATCCCCGCATCACGCAGAACCTTCACCGGATCGTCGATCAGCCGCTCGCGGTATTCCTCGTCGTCCAGCGCCCGGGCGGCCACGCCGTCCAGGATCTCGATGCCCTTGTTGGCTTTGGAATCGGGGCTCACCGTCGTTCTCCTTGCTGTTGATCGGCGCCGTGCTCGGCCACCGGACCCGCGTCCGCGTAACACGCGCGCGCGAGCAGACGCTCGAGTTCGGCTTCGGATGGATGGTCGTGGGCAAGCGGGCCGCAGTACAGGCGCGTGATGCGATGGCACGCCAGCGCGATCTGAGTTCGATCGTCCGCCGGCAATCCCGCGATGAAGGAGACCGCCTCGGCGACGTGCCCCATGTCGAGCACGGTGGCGTGGGCGCGGGCCCCCGACGCCGCCTCGACACCGGACGGAAGTACGGCGTCCAAGGCGGCAAAACTCTCGTCGGAGAGTCGAAGCACCCTGCGCTCGAGCGCGTACACGTAGCCCAGGAACTCGACCGGATGTTCCCCGTACACGCATTGGCGGGCATAGTCGAGTCCCGCCGCCACCTCGGGCGCCGGGCCCACGCGCTGCACCAGCGCTTCGGCGTCATAGCCCAGGGCTCGCAGATCGGCGAGCGAGAACCGGTCGTGGCCCTGCTCCTCCTCGAGCTTCAGACGCGCGAACTCGGCCAGCTCGGGCCGTCCCGCCGCGTCGTAGCGCTCGATCGCCGCCGGCAGCAGCGCGACGCTGTGGTGGGCGCAATGCCATTGACTGACGAGATGCCAGGCCCAGCGCCGGGCGGTGAGCGGCAGCGGTTGCCGGCGCGGCGCCGCGCGCTCCGCGGCCGCGATCGCCCCGTCCAGCAGGTGGCGCGTCGTCTCGTCGGTGGCGGGCAGCGACTCCGGCATGGCCCCGCTGAGCCCGAGCGTGCCGGGCTCCGGCCGCTGTATCCACGCGCCCGCCCGGGAGGCCACGAGAACCTCGTCTGCCCCGAGGTGCACCCATTGCACCGCCATGGCACAACCCTACGTGGACGACGGTGGAGGATCAAGGCCGGGAACCCCGCCCGGGGAGTGTTTCGGTCAGCGTGATCGTCTCCTCCGGGAATACCGCCCGAACCTCGAGCCGGCTCTCCTCCGGGAGGCGTTCCTCCGGGGGCGCCCCTCGCACCTCGAGGTGGCCGCCGAGCGCTGCCACGTAGCGGGCCAGGGTGGTCATGTACAGGTCCTCCCCCGCCTCCAGCTCCAGGTCGCTCAGCTCGCTGATCCTGAGCGCCTGGTCGATCCGCGCGTCGGTTTCGCCACGCCGCCAGCGGGCCTGGGCGATCTGTTCCTGGGCGTGCATCACGCGCCTGTACTCGGCCACTCTTTCCTCGTTCAGCGGCTTCTCGGCCCGGACGGTCTCCCAGCTCTTCGTGAACCTGGGTGGCACGGCCCCTCCTTTCCCAAGCTCTGTAGATATCGGTCGTAGAGCCGATCGGCCCGCGGGATGTTTCGCTGGTACCAGCCCTTCCAGTCATTGGTCTTATCGCCTCCGACGAGCACGACTGCGCGTCGGCGGGGATCGAACGCGAACAGCGCCCGCAGGTTGCCCCCGCTCGAACGCAGCTCCTTCATGTGGTGGTGACGTGAGCCCCTGATCGAGCCCACAAGCGGTCGGCCCAGGGCGGGCCCCGTGTGCCGAAGCTCGTCGATCGCGGCCGCGATCCGCGTTGTGTCTTCGACATTCAGCGCCTTGTACCACCTGTCGGCCTGCGTCGTGAACCTGATCTCCCAATGTGACTTGGCAGGTGGTGGCATAACCGCGCTGCAAACCCCAGCCCACGGTCAGCCCGACCGGAGATCGAGATCGCGGACGTGATCCTCGGTGCTCTCAGCTCGCATGTCATTAAGAGCCTGGTCGAGCGGGAACTCACCCCCTTCGTTGAGACGGCCGGGGTGCCGGCCGCCGTCGCACTCGCGACGCAGCTACGCCGACCTCGCGGCGGGCGGGCCGGATCGAATCGGATCGCACCTAGTGGCCTGTTGCAGCGTCGGATACGCTGTCTGCGGTTTCGCCAGCTGGCCACCGTGACTCCCGCCCAATCCCCGCCTCCGGTCTTGCCCGCAGGACACCGTCACCCTCAGCGCACTAGGAGCAGCTCACATGAGTGTCGACCGTAGACGACTTGACCTCCTGCGCCCGGACCGGGGTGAGATCGAAAATCATCTCATCGACGAGCTCGCGGCGGGCCGCGTCTCTCGCCGGGAGTTCATCCGGCGCGCCACGACGACGGGCATCTCGGTCCCGCTGGTCGGCGCCATCCTGGCGGCCTGCGGCAGCAGCTCGAGCTCGTCGACGTCGACGTCGACGTCGAGTGCCACCGGCAACCCCGCCGCCGGAAAACCGGGCGCCACGATCCGCGCCGGGATCATCACTCCCACCTCGGCGATCAACCCGGTGACCGTGTCCGACCAGGGAGGTCAGGACATGCTGGCGCAGGCCGGTGAGTACCTCTGCCTGGCCGACCAGCAGCTCAGCTTGCGTCCCGTGCTGGCCGAGAGCTGGCGGCCGAACCACAATGGCACCGTATGGACGTTCACGCTGCGCAGGGGTGTCCGCTTCCACAACGGTCAGCCGATGACCGCAGACGATGTCGTCTACACCTACCAGCTGCAGTGCAATCCCAAGGGGTCATCGAACGCGCTGTCAGCGTTTGCCAACGTCCTCGTTCCGGATGGCGTGCGCAAGGTCGACGACTACACGGTTGCCTTTCACCTCTTGGCGCCCAACGGCAACTTCCCCTACCTGTGCTCCTCGGATAACTACAACATGATCATCCTGCCAAAGGGGTTTGACCCCGCCAAGTGGCAGCACTCGTTTGTCGGCACGGGGCCGTTCACCATGCTGAGCTACGCCCAGAACGTCGGCGCCGGCTTCGTCCGCAACGAGGCGTACTGGGGCGCCAAGGCTCTGCCGGCCAAGACCGCGTTCACGTTCTACGCGACCGAGCAGCCACTTCTGCTCGCACTTGAGAATGGAGCGCTTGATGTCGTCGGCCAGTTCTCGGTTTCCGGAGGTCAAACGCTCCTGAACAACCCCAGTTACAACGTCATCAACCTGAAGGCGAGCACCCACCGCGAGCTGTCGATGCGCACGGATCTGGCCCCGTTCAAGGACCCACGCGTGCGGCGGGCGATCGCGTTGACCATCGACAGGCCGGGTCTCATCAACGCCCTGTTCCGGGGAAACGCCCAGCTCGGCAACGACAGCCCGTTCTCGCCGATATTCGCCTCGACCGACACCAGCGTACCGCAGCGCCATCAAGACCTCGCTCAGGCCAAGCAACTGCTCGCCGCGGCCGGCCATCCCAACGGCTTCAGCACCCGTCTGTGGACCGAGCAGTTGCAGGAGATACCGCTCTACGCTCAGACCATCAAGGCGGACGCCGCCAAGATCGGTGTCAACATCGACCTCACGATCGAGACGTCGTCGGCCTACTACGGTCAGTCCGTCGTCGGCAAGTCCGATTGGCTCGACGGCACGATGAGCCTGGTCGATTACGGCCACCGCAGCGTCCCCAACGTCCTCCTGGGAGCGCCGCTGATGACCAACGGTGCGTGGAATGCATCGCGCTTCAGCGACCCCGCCTACGACAAACTGGTCCGGCAGTTCAATGCGGCGGTCGACGTCAGCACGCAGAAGGGCCTGGCCGGCCAGATCCAAACGCTGCTGCTCGAGCAGACGCCGATCATCTATGCCTACTTCTACAACTACCTGACCGCCACCGCGAAGGGCGTCACGGGGGTGTACCCAACGGCGATCGGCCATCTCTTCCTCCACAACGCCGCGAAGGCGTGAGCAGCTCCGGCCCACGAGTTCAGCCTGACTCGGATCAGGCGGTGCAGCCCACCTCGGGGCTGCACGTGCCGGCCATCACCGATGTCGATCTCGCACAGCTGCGCCGTGAGCGTTTGGAGCGCCTGCAGACGACGATGCGTGAGCGCCGGGTTCCGGTCTGCATCTTCTTCGTGCCGGCGAACATCCGCTATGCCACTGGCACTTCCACGATGTACATCTGGGGTACCACGACCACGAACCGCTACTGCATCGTGCCGGCCGACCAACCTCCGATCCTGTTCGAGCAGGAGCTGGCGGTGACCCAGGCGTCGCACCTGGTGGACGACGTTCGGGTGGGGCACTGGTGGCAGTTTCACGGCGACCGGGCGCAGGCGCGCGTGCGCCCGTTCGCCGCTGAGCTTCATGACACCTTGAAAGAGCTCGGCCTCGTTGACGGTCCGATCGCGGTCGATCGTCTTGACACGCTCGGGTTCCTCGCCCTGCAACGCGCCGGACTCGATCTCACCGAGGCCGGCACCACTGTCGAGGCCGCCCGAGAGATCAAGACTCGCGAGGAGATCAAGCTGTTGAAGATCAACGGTGCGATCTGCGACGCCGTGCTGGCCGAGTTCGAGGCGGCCGTCCGGCCGGGCATCGCCGAATACGAGCTGCTCGCCGTCCTCTCCGACGGGATAATGCGCCGCCACGGCGAGGTCGTGTTCACCCGTCTGGTGGCGTCCGGGCGTAACACCAACCCCTGGGGGTCCGAGGCGCACGGGAAGCTCGTGATGCCGGGCGACCTGGTGGGAGTGGACACGGATGCCTGCGGTTACGAGGGCTACGTGATCGATGTGTCGCGCACGTTCTGCTGCGGCGAGCGGCCGACGAGCGAGCAGATCGAGCTGTATCGCGTCGCTCACGAGTGCCTGACGGGCATGCGTGAAGTCGCGCGGGCAGGGATGTCCTACCGCGAGTTCGCCGAGCAGGCGCCGAAGTTGCCCCAGCGCTTCGAGGCTCAGCGGTACGACATCATGGTGCACGGCGCGGGCCTCGAAGACGAGGGGCCGACCATCTACTACCCCGGCCAGGACGATAATCCCGACGACATGTTCCTGCGTGAGAACATGGCCTTGTGCTTTGAGTGCTACGTCGGAGAGGTCGGGGGCAAGTTCGGAGTTAAGCTCGAGGACCAGGTCCTGCTCACAGCCAGCGGCTGCGAGCTGCTCTCCACCTATCCCTACGACGCGCGACTGCTGGGAGTGTCATGAACGATTCGCCGCCACCGAAGATTGAAGAGATCGTCGACCTCGATCGGTATCCGGTTGGGGACATCGATGCCACTGCGGCGCGGCGCGTCCTCGAGCGGTGTCGGAGGGAGCTGCAGACCACAGGAGCCACCCAGCTGGAGGGGTTCGTCCGGCCCGCCGCGGTGGAACAGATTCTGATCGATGCCGCCGTCGGCAGACCACATGCCCATCGAACCGAGAGCACCCACAACGTCTATTTCACGCCGGCTGACGTCAGTGGGGATGCCGACGATCCCCGTCGGGCGTTAGTCCGCTCGGCCAAGTACGCGATTGGCTTTGATCGTTTAGGCGGTGCGTCGGCTCTCCGAGCGCTGTATGAATGGGATGGACTGACCGCCCTCGTGCGCAGCGCGCTCGGGCTGGAGCGTCTCTACCGCGACTCCGACCCTGTCGGTGCCTGCTCGATCATGGTCTACGACGAAGGCGACGAGCTCGGCTGGCACTTCGACAACAGTGAGTTCGCGGTGACGCTGATGCTGGCGCCATCCGGCCAGGGAGGCTCATTCGAGTACGTCCCGCGTCTACGCAGCGACGAGAACGAGAACTATGAAGCGGTACGCGCACTCCTTGCCGGCGGGCGGAACGGCGTGCGCACCATGGACGGCGCGGCCGGAACCCTGGCGCTCTTCCAAGGTCGCTACTCGATTCATCGGGTCACCCCGATCCGCGGCGCGACGCCGAGGATCAACGCGGTCCTGGCCTACGCGAGCGCGCCTGAGCACAAGCTGACTCAGGAGACCCGGGAGCTGTTCTACGGTGCGACGGGCGTCTGATCGTCCGGTTCGAAGCGTCGAGGGCGGTCAGTCGCGCTCGTCGCCGTAGTCGTCAGCTTCCCGACCTCGCGCGGAGCAGGGAGGCCAGGCCGTCCACATCAGAGACGGTGACGGTCAACTCCGGGTGAAGCAGCCGGCCGGTCGGCTCCAGCCCGGGGACCGGGCGCCGGAAGCTGATCAGCACGCCACGGTCGCCGTTGGTGGCGAATGTCAGCCCCCGATCGGTGACCGCCAGCCGGGCCGGCCCGGCGGTCTTCCAGAACGCGTACGGGCCGGTGATCTCGACGCTCGCGACGTTGGCCAGCGGAGTACGCACTCGCCACGGACCAAAACGGGCGTGCAGCGCCTCGGCATCGATCTCGACCCACGCCGTCCTCGGCGTGACGGCGAAGATCTTGGCGGCGCGCCGGTACGCCGGCGCGAACCGAAAGTCGAACCGCTGCACCTCAGTCGACGGTCCCCCGGTCGCGCTCTGGCTGTCTGTTGGCTCGGGCAAGTCCCTCACGGTAGCTGGTGAGCGGATGGTCGTCATCGCGGGGACGTCGTGATCACGTCGGCACCGGGAGCGTCGGCGTAGACCTTCGCCAGATCGGCGGCCCGGCATTCAAGTGCGCGGCGCTGGTTCAGGTACCCCTTGTCGGTGATCTCGCCCGCGTCGAGGCTCGGTGGCTGCTCGAGCAGGAGCAACCGTTCGATTCGTGACGAGGAGCCGGCGCCCTGGTTGAGGGCCCGGAGGGTCTTGGTCAGATGCTCGCGCAGGCTTGGGTCGTCGAGTGAGACGTCCTCCGTCGCTCCGGTCAGCCGTCGGGCCTCGGGCTGGTTGACCCAGGCCATCGCCGCCACGTAGTCGGCGTCGTGGCCGCAGATCACCGCGTCGCTGAGTACGCCGGCGGCGCTGATCAGACGGGTACGGAGCGCGCCGACCGCGACCCAGGTGCCGGTCAGCAGCTTGAAGTTCTCGGCGATCCGCCCGTCGAAAAGCATGCCCTGATTGGGGTCCTGCTCGTCGGTCAGCCTGACCGCGTCGCCCGAGCGGTAGAAGCCCTCCTCGTCGAAGGCCGCCTTCGTCAGCTCGGGTTGGCCGAAGTAGCCGGGGGTGACGTTGGGGCCCCTGACACGGATCTCGAGGCGGTCACCGACCGGTGCCAGCTTGATCGTGCAGCCCGGGATCGGGACCCCGATGCAGCCGATCGGCGCACCGACGAAATGCATGCTGGTGGCACAGGGAGCCGTCTCGGTGGTGCCCCAGCTCGAGGTCAGCGGGACGTCATGATCGGCGTGGTGGCCGGCCAGCCTGACCAGCCGCGCGGCGAGCGCTTCGGGAAGGGCCGCTGCGGCGTAGAACATGAAGCGCAGGCGGTGGAAGAACCGCTTGGCCAGTTCGGCGTCGGTCTCCAGCGCCGGTGCCAGCAGCGCGTAGCCGGCGGGCACGTTGAAGTAGAGCGTGGGACTGACGTCCTTGATCGCCTGGACCGTGCGAGGGAACAGCGGTGGCGCCGGCCTGCCGTCGTCGATGTAGATCGTGCCGCCGTTGAACAGCGCCAGGTTGAGGTTGTGGTTGGCCCCGAAAGTGTGGCTCCACGGCAGCCAATCGACGAGCACCGGAGGCTCCTCGGCCAGGAACGGCCAGATGGCCTGGAGCATGGCCTGATTGGCGCACAACATCCGGTGTGTGTTGATGACGCCCTTGGGGATGCCGGTTGAGCCCGAGGTGAAGAGAAGCTTGGCGACGGTGTCGGGACCTGGGTCGCCGGCGCCGGCGGTTTGGCCGTCGTGCGGGGCCGTAGCGAGGAGGGCATCGAGGCGCAGCGCTTTGTCGCGTTCTCCTCGTGCCACCAGGACCTTGGGAACGATCGGCGTCAGCGCATCGAGCGCGGCGCTGAACGGCTGCGCGTCGTCGGCGAACACCAGGCCCGGCGCTGTGGCTTCGGCGATCGCCCTGATCCGGGCGTGGTCTGAGCTCATCAGGGAGTAGGCGACGCTGATCGGCATCACCGGAACGTTTGCGGCATAGGCACCGAGGCTGACCAGCAGGTGCTCGAGCGAGTTGCCCGACAGGATCATCAGCGGCTTGTCCGCGCTCAGCCCGAGGCTGGCGAAGGCCCGGCCGAGAGCCTGGGACTTCAGGTGGGCCTCGCCGTAGGTGAGCGCGGTCCAGCGGGCCTCGTGATCTCGCTGCGCCGCCAGCGGGAGGTCGGGGTGCTCGGCGGCCCGCCTCCGCAGCACGGCGGTGATCGACGGCTCCTCGCCGGCCAGCGCCTGGCGCGAGGAGAGCAGCACCGAGCCATCATCTCGGCGCTCCATGTTGATGTCGGGCGGTGTGAACGTCTGGAGCTCCAGCCGCGGGCTCATGGGTGGCTCCTCCTCTCCTCGCGCGGTGCGACTCAAGCGCGGTCCAGCAAGGTCGACAGGACGATCAGCGTTCGCGTGCGCACGATGTTCGGGTCGCGCCGGAGGCGCTCGACCAGCTTCTCGAGGTGGTCGATGCTCTCGACCCGGACCCGGATGACCGCGTCGGGCTCCCCGGAGACCGTGAACGCCGAGATGATCTCCTCCACCGTGGTCAATGAGCGTCCCACGTCGGCCGGCGAGGTGCGGTCGGCGCAGTAGATCTCGATCAGCGACTCGATCGCCTCTCCGAGCGCCCGCCAGTTGACCCGCGCCCCGTAGCCGATGATCACCCCGTCGCGCTCGAGACGATCGACGCGGCGCTTGACGGCGGTCGCCGATAGCCCGACGTCGCCACCGATGTCGGCAAACGTGCGTTTGGCACTTTCCTGCAGCAACGCAATGATTCTGCGGTCGATGCTGTCCAGGGGGCGACTGAGCTGCATGTTGGTACCGGTTCACTGCGTCTCGGTTGCGCCGAGCCTATCAGCGCGCAACATTGCACACATGGCCACAACCGTTCTGCCTTCTGAAGCCACCACTCTTGGGCCCCTCGACCTCGACGGTGCCTCGCTCACGATCGCGGACGCGCTGGACGTCGCCCGGCGGGGTCGCACCGTGGGGTTGTCTGACCATGCCGCCGAGGCCGTCCGGGCCAGCCGGAGCCTCAAGAACGAGCTGATCGCTCAGGAGATCCCGATCTACGGCGTGACCACCGGATTCGGCGACAGCGCCCATCGCCAGATCTCGCCGGACAAGGCGGCCAAGCTGCAGCAGAACATCCTTCGCTTCATGGGCGTCGGGACGGGGCCGATCGCCCCGCCCGAGGTCGCGCGCGTGACCATGCTGCTGCGCTCAAACTGCCTGTCGAAGGGGAACTCAGGCGTGCGGGTGGAGCTGATCGAGCGCGTGCTCGGCCTCCTCAACCACGACGTGCTGCCGCTCATCCCCGAGCGTGGCTCCTGCGGGGCGAGCGGCGACCTGGCTCCACTGTCATACGTGGGCCGGGCGCTGGCCGGCGACGGCGACGTGCTGTTCGACGGCGTGCCGCGCCGCGCGGATGAGGTGCTGGGCGAGCTCGGGTTCGAGCCCTTCCAGCTCGAGGCCAAGGAGGGGCTCGCGCTGACCAACGGCACCTCGTTCATGAGCGCCTTCGCGTGCCTGGCCGTCGGCGCCGCCTCCGAGCTCGCCGATCTGGCGGATCTGATGACCGCGATGGCGTCCGAAGCGCTGCTCGGGAACCGAGGCCACTTCAACTCGTTCCTGTTTGACGAGGCCAAGCCCCATCCCGGGATGGTCACCAGCGCCCGCCACATCCGCGAGCTGCTGGCCGATTCGCACCTGGCCGCCGACAGCGATGCGCTGTTCGCCGGTGGCATGCACGGGGCCGAGTTTCTCGAGCTCGACCGCCACGTCCAGGACAAGTACTCGATCCGCTGCGCGCCGCACGTGATCGGACCGCTGCGCGACGTGCTCGACTGGATCAAGCAGTGGATCACGATCGAGATCAACTCCTCCGACGACAACCCCCTGTTCAACGTTGCCGGCGGGCGCGTCGAGAGCGGCGGCAACTTCTACGGCGGACACATCGGGCAGGCGATGGACTCCCTGAAGGTTGCCCTGGCCAACCTCTGCGACCTGATCGACCGCCAGCTCGAGTGTGTGGTCGACGAGAAGTTCAACCGGGGTCTGACCCCCAACCTGATCGCGCGCCTCGAGCCCACCCATCCCGAGGCCGGCCTGCACCATGGGTTCAAGGGCCTCCAGCTGTGCGCGTCGGCGATGACCGCCGAGGCCATGCACCTGTGCGCGCCCACCACGATTCACTCGCGCTCGACCGAGGCCCACAACCAGGACAAGGTCTCGATGGGCACGATCGCGGCGCGCGACGCCCGCTCGATCGTCGAGCTGGCCCAGAACATCGCCGCCATCCACCTGATGGCCTGCTGCCAGGCGCTCGAGCTGCGGGGGATCGATCAGGCCAGCCCACGCACCCAGCAGGCCTTCCGGCTGGTCCGCGAGCACGTCTCGTTCCTGGACCGGGATCGCTATCTCGACGCGGACATCGCGACCACCGTCGCGCTCATCCAGTCAGGGGCACTGTCGGGATCCGAGTGTCAGTTCAGCTCCGGCCCGACGAAGTAGATTTCGTCACAGATCGAGGCTGTCGCCTGCTTGACGATCGCGGCGGCGACCTTGATGTCGCGCTTGGAGTGCCGCTTGCCGACGCCGGCGAGGACGCCGCGGATCAGCGAGTGGGCGACCTCGGGGATCGGCGCAGCGTCTGGAGCAGACCGGCCTGCCGCTTGGAACCGGACCATATGGCTGATGATCTGGCTCAGTACACCGCCGCACTGCAGCAGCTGCGTGACCAGCTCGTCGAGGGCGTCCGGCGGCTTGGATGGATCAACGTGGTCGTTCATACCGGTCCCGAGTCACCGGGCCCGACAATTCACCCCCCGGTTAAACGCAGTGATCGCGCTACCGGCGATCTACCGGATCATCAGGTTCTCTCCAGAGTCGAGGGCCACTCGCGTGAGCTCCGCGATAGCGCGGTCGACCGCCGCCGGTCGCGTTGCGAGCTCCAGCGCGGCGCGCTGCTGGATGGCACAACTCGAAAACGACCCCGGCGATTTTGGCTCTGAAGCACGTATGGCATGTTCGATGTCGACAATCGCTCCGGGCAAATTCGATTGTTGACGTTGAGCAGGTCGATCCGCGCCCTCCCGCGAGAGCGTCGATGCGCTCCACGGATACACCGGCGTCGAGCAGGATCGCCCACGCGATTTCGCCTCGATGTCCAACAGCACGAGCACGGCGTCGGCAGTACGGCGTGGGCTCGTAAACGCTGCCGCCGTTTAGCCGGCCACCGGGACCCGGCAACGGTTGCGGTCCCGGACGCTGGTTGGTCTAGATTGCGGGCTATGAGCACCGACCGAGCAAACCCGAGCGCCTTGGAAACGGAGGTGTGCAGCCAGCCGCAGGCCTGGCGGTCGGCCGCGGAGCTGGCCAACCGGGCGGAGCTGCCCGTGCCCGGGCACCGTGTGCTCATCTTGGGCTGTGGCACATCCCTGTTTGCGGGCCAGGCGATCGCCGCCTGGCGCGAGGCGGCTGGACAGGGCGAGACCGATGCCTTCGCCGCTTCCGAGGTGCCGCTGGGCCGCCATTACGATGACGTCGTCGTCATCTCCCGCTCGGGCACGACCAGCGAATTGCTCTCCGCGCTCCAGCGCCTTGACCACGACGGACCGGTCACCGCCTTCACGAGCACGGACCCCAGCCCCATCAGCAGCGCGGCGAACCACACCATCTACCTGCCGTTCGCCGACGAGACGGCAATCCCCCAGACAAGATTTCCCACCAGCGTGATCGCCGTCTGGCGTGCCCAACTCGGACACGACATCGAGCGCCTCAGCCAACGGGCGCAGGACATGCTCTCCACCCCCCTTCCGGCCACGCTCGAAGAGTGCGAGCAGTTCGTGTTTCTGGGCACCGGCCCGGCCGTCGGGTTGGCCAACGAGGCCTCGCTCAAGTTCCGGGAGACGGCGCTGGTGTGGACCGAGGCCTATCCGGCCATGGAGCTCCGGCACGGACCGATCAGCCTGCTCGGCCCGCGCTCGCTGGTCTGGGCGCTCGGGCCCCTCCCCCCCGGTCTGGCCGACGAGGTGCGCGAGACCGGGGCGGCACTCGAGGACTCCAATGAGGATCCGCTGGTTGAGCTGGTGCGGATTCACCGCGCCGCGCTGGCCCTGGCCCACCGCAAGAACCTCGATCCGGACAATCCGCCGCGCCTGTCGCGCTCCGTCGTCCTGAACTGACCCGGCTTATTCCACCGACCGGCTCTCACCTGACACTGCGGGGTGAGGTCTCAACGCAGGGACATGCCGGGGACGGTCGAAGGGAATCCGGTGCGCGTCACCTACGTGCTGCTCGCCCATCTCCCCCCCGAAGGGGTCGACGCCTTTCAACGCTACGAGACGGCCGTGCTGGCCTTGCTCTCACACCATCAGGGGCGGCTTGAGCGCAGGCTCCGCACCGCCGATGAGCAGACGGAGATCCACCTCGTCTCCTTTCCCAGCCACGCTCACTTCTCTGAATATCGCAATGACCCCCGGCGGGCCGATCACTCGAGTCTGCTCGCCGAGGCGCAGGCTCGACTCGAACTCTACGAGGTCAGGGATGTCTGATCGCGCCCTCGGTCGTCCGCGGCGGCTAAGGACTGCGTTCGGCTGCGATGCGGATCCCCAGCGCGATCAGAACGAGTCCGGTCGCCCCTCGATGGCGCTGCGCAGCGGCGCAGCAGATCACCCATCCGAGCCGCGACCGCGGCGTAGAGCCCCAGCCATGCATTGTGAGCACCGAGAATGTGATGCCGAGCGGGAGCAGCGCGAGGAAGGCCGCGCCGTGAGCCGGTGCGAACTGTGGAATTAAGCTGGTGAAGAACGCGGCCATTTTCGTGAGCACGGTGTCGGGGCCCGGCGTGATGATCACCACGACCGAGACGCCAACGAAGGAAAGGAGGTGACTCACGACGCTGCCCGACCGGGCGGGCTAGGTGGGAGGACCCCGCCGGAGCTCAACACCGACGCTCGGGATGGTTTGGATCCATCGGCCGCCGCAGTCGAACATCAAGATCCCATGCCAGCCGACAGCCGCCGGGCCTGACCACGTTGCCCGTCTCATGGCCCAGGCTGCCTCGGTGTCATCGCGCCGTCTCTGCGGTTCCGTCACTGAGCAGATTAAGCACGAGCAGCACCACCGCCTCGGCCGAGTCCGGCTCGATAATTCCCCGGCCACCGCTTGCTCGAACGCGACGCCTAGCACCGCCGCCCAGAACGCCCGCGCCTCCCGCGCCGGGGTCGTCCGGATTTCCCAACGTCCCGCGGCCACCTTGTCTGCCATTGCCCGCTCCCCCTCAACGTGCAGGCGCTCCATCGTCCTGCCGATCATCGGCGCCAGCTCAGGCCGTCGGCGAGCCAACAGCATCGCCTCGATGAACATCACCAGGGTCGACCCCGAGAGCGGCGTCCGGACCGTTGCGCGCACCCACTGCGCCGGGGAGCGCGCACGGCGGCCCGCCGCTCAACTTCCGAGGCCAGGACCAGGAGCTCACGGCACGCAGCTTCGACGAACAGCGCCTCCTTGGAGCCGAAGTAGTAGGTCAGTTGGCTCGGGAACACGCCGGCCTCCAGCGCGATGTCGCTCACCGACACGCCGGACAGGCCCCACTGGGCAAACAGACTCCGCGCGGCGTCCAGGTCAGCCCGAGCGCTGCAGCGGCGTGCGTGATCGAGCATGTTCGACGATGGCGGCCAACAGCTCGCCGCAACCACTTGCGCTATGCGTTACGATCCGTATCGAATTGTAATCGTAGTTCCCTTCCAGCCAAGGAGTCCGGATCGTGTCTTTCACCAAAGCAGGCTCCCCCTCTGGCCGGTCTGGTGGGGACCGCAAGGCGCCGGCGCTGGCGCTGTTGGCGTTCGCGATGCTGATCGTCTCGCTCGACCAATACATCGTGGTGGTCGCGCTGCCCGTGATCGGGCGCGAGCTGGGCTACTCGGCGCAAACGCTGCAGTTGGTGATCAGCGCCTACGCGGTGGCGTCCGCCGGTCTCCTGCTGCTCGGTGGTCGTGCTGCCGACCTGCTCGGGCCGCGGCGGGTGTTCGTGTCGGGACTCGCGCTCTACGCCGGCGCGTCGCTCGCCGGCGGCCTCGCGCCGGCTCCGGTGATCCTGCTTGCAGCCCGTGCCGTTCAAGGGCTCGGCGGAGCGCTTGTGTTTCCCGCCACCCTCGCGCTGGTCAACACCACGTTTGCCGAGGGCCGCGAGCGCAACCGCGCCTTGGCGGTATGGGGGGGCGCCGGCGCGGCCGGTCTGGTCATCGGCGTGCTGCTTGGCGGCGTGCTGACCCAGGCGCTCGGCTGGGAGGCGGTGTTCTTCGTCAACGTGCCGCTGGCCGCAAGCACGGTGCTACTCGCCTTTGGGCTGATCCCCGCCGACAGCGAGCGCGACACGGGCCGCAAGTTCGACGTACCCGGCGCGCTCTGCGTCACACTCGGCGTCACTCTGCTCGTGTTCGTCCTCGTGCGGGGCCCGACACTCGGGTGGGGGTCGCCGCCCATCCTGGCCAGCGCGTCGGCGAGCCTACTCCTGCTGGCGACCTTCGCGGCAATCGAGCGGCGCAGTCGCGACCCGCTCCTGCCGCTGCGTCTGCTCGCCAACCGTAACCTCGCCACCGCAGCAGGGATCGCGGTGTTGTTCTCGGCGACCTTCGGCTCGGTGTTGTACTTCCTCACGCTCTACTTCCAGGGTGTGCACGGCTACGACGCTCTGCACACCGGCGTCGGGTTTCTGCTCCCGACCGCG
This sequence comes from uncultured Solirubrobacterales bacterium, assembly GCA_963792735.1. Taxonomy (GTDB): domain Bacteria; phylum Actinomycetota; class Thermoleophilia; order Solirubrobacterales; family Solirubrobacteraceae; genus Palsa-465. The sequence goes on from CAWBXK010000006.1 coordinate 828,695, forward strand.
GTCGTGGTCGCCGGCTCGGCACTCGCCGGCCGGCTGGTCACGCGTTACGGCCTGAAGCCCATCCTCCTCGGCGCCCTCGCCAGCGGTGCGCTCGGCGCGCTGGCCCTCGGCCTGGCGATGTCCCCGAACGGCTCCTACGCCACGCTGATCCCCGGGCTGGTCCTGCTCAGCATCGGCGACGGCGTGGTGTTCACCACGATGTTCATCGCGGCGGGGACCGGGGTCGCCGACAGTGAGCAGGGTGTCGCAGCCGGCATCGCCTCCACCAGCACCTCGATCGGAGCCGCCGTCGGACTCGCCCTGCTCGTTCTGGTGGCCAACTCCGGCACCAGGGGGCTCGCCGGCGAGCAGCTGCGGGTCGCCACCGCCGACGGGCTCAGCGCTGCCGTACTGGTCGTCGCGGCCGGGATCGCGGTCACCGCGCTCGTCGCCCTGAACCTCCGTCCGCACCCGAGAACGCGCAACCTACCCCCGTGCCCGCGCCTGCTGCCCGCACCCGCGCGGCTGCGACCCGACAACGGTTGAATCGTCGCCGCCGGACGCCGCCCACAAGGGCTGGACGGTCAAGCGTGAAGACGATGCAGCTTCGGATCGCCGCTCAAGCGACGGCTGTGTTCCAGCAGGCCCTGATAGTCGGTGGCGACGCCCTGCAGGAGCGCCTCGACCGCGCGCTCGATCTCGACATCACTGGTTCGCGCGTGACCGAACACGGCGCGGTAATAGACGAGCGAACCGATCAGATCGAGGATCAGGTCGAGATCGACGTCATCGCGCAGATCGCCGCGGGCGTAGGCCCGGTCGAGCGTCTCGCGGACGGCCGCACGCGGCGGGTCGAACAGCGCCGTCATGAACTCCGCCCGTAGCTCTCGGTCACCAGCGCAGTCAGCGAACAGCGCGCCGAGCACATCCGGCCCCATGCGCCTGAAGGCGGCCACGAACACCTTCAGGCACTCATCGAGGTCACAGAGTGTGCAACCAATGTCCGGCGCCCGCGCCTCGCCGAGGCGCGTTCCGAGCGCAGCGAGCACGAGCCGCTGACGGCTCGGCCAGCGACGGTAGATCGCCGGCTTCGTTGTCCCCGCCTGGCGCGCGACCTCCTCCAGCGTCAACCGCCCGTAGCCAGACCGGTCCAGCACCGCAAGCGTCGCGTCCAGCACGGCGGCATCGATCTGCCGGTCACGCGGACGACCCACCCGCGCGCCCGGAGCCGAATCGACGGGAACTCGCTTCATACGGCAGTGTACCCCGAAACTGTTATGTTTCGAATCGGAACGTAACCATGAAACGAAGACCCTGACCCGCGTTCTGAGAAACACGACCGCGGGCATGGCGTCGGCACTAAGCGCCGATCGAGACAGTGGAGAACGGGTTCGGGGGGACGCGAGATCAGTCGCGGTGCGGCAGCTCAATGCGTCCGTGTGCACTCAACGTGGCGAGAGCGAGCAGCGTCACGGCCCCGCGCCACTCCACGGATTGTCCTGGCGACCATGCCAGCCAGTCGAAGGTCCAGCCCCCGTCATCCTGCTGTCGAGCTTGCAGCCGGTCGAGGTCGGCCTCGACCTGGTCGTGGCTGAACAGGGCCCGGCTGCGCTGACCGGGGCGCGCCGACAGCGTCAGCGGTGTCAGCCGTTCGTTCTCGGTGCCGCCGGGAACGGGCATCGAGCCGTCCGCACTGATCAGTGACCGCAGATTCTCGATAGCTGCACTTGCGCGCTCGGGCTCGGGAACGTGGTCCAGGAAGCCGAGTGAGAACTTCACCCAGTAGCCGCTGAGCTCCTCCGGGCGCTCCAGCTTTGCCCAGCACCAGTCAGTCGTGCGCCGAAGCCATGGCTCGCTGCAGCCAGCTGCCAACAGCACCCCCGCGATCGCGAACGTGAGATGGGACCCGCCCTCGGAGGGCACCATCCATGGCGCGCGCGGGTAGCGCACGGCAGCGGGCAGCACGAACGGGAGTCCGCCGTCTGGTTCGGCGATGGTCGCAACCCAGGCGGCGGCATCGGCGACCATCGGATCATCGAGCGCCCCGATCTCAGCCAGCACCTCCAGAGCATGGAGGGTCGCGGCCGGCTCGCTACTTGGCGCGCGCACGTCGGGCTCCAGAGCGTGACCGAAGCCGCCGTCCGGGTTGCGGTAGGCGCGGAGTGCGTCGAGGACCGATGCGACCGGCGCGGCGTGCAGGAGCACGGAGAGCCGGTGTCGATCGAGCAAGCGGGCGTTGGCGAGGACGAATCGTTCAGCGGAGTCGACGTCGACTGGCATGCCGCCAGCTTAGGCTGCGGTGAGCGCGGCGTCTTTCAAGAATCGGACGGGCGTCGTTCCGGTCAGTCGACGTATCTCGTCGTTCATATGGGCCTGGCTGGCGTACCCGGCCGTCAGCGCTCGCAGTGGCAGCGAGTCATCGCTGAACGCAACGAGCCGGCGCAAGCGCGCGACCCGGGCAAGGACCTTGGGCCCATAGCCCACGGCAGCCAGCGTCCGCCGGTGCAAGTGACGCTCGCTGACTCCAAGCTCGCCAGCGACGCGGGCGACCCGGGCGTTCGCAACGCCGAGCCTCCGCGCGGCAGCGACCACGAGAGGATCCGCCTGGGCCTCGCGCCGCTCGACCGCCTCGACCAAACGCTCCAGTCGCACAGCAGGCGGCGCACCGTCCATGGCCTCCTCGAGTGCCACAGCGAACTGACCCCACACAGCCACCGCACCAACCTGCAGGTCGCGCAACTCTGACGCCGGCAGACCCAGGACCGCCCCAGCCGCCCCAGGGCGCACCCGGATGCCGGATGACAACGACCGCCCCGGTAGTTGCACGCGGCGAGGGCCGGAATTAGCACCGGCGATCACCAGCTCGCGGTCAGCCAACCAGATCAGGTCGACGCAACCGTCGGGTACCACCAGCTGCGAACGGTCCTCCGCCGGCTCGTGCTCCCACACGCACGCCACCACGGCTGCCACGCCGACGGGCGCCCGGTACTCGCGATAGGGCGAGAGCATCCCGCCGAGCGTAGCCCAACATCAGGGCGATGCTCCATCTGCGCGCGGGCCCGAGGGGCTTGGCGAGGGCGTGCGAGTATCTGTGTAAGCGCGTTAGTCGGGTACGCGGTCTCCGAAGTATCACCGGGGACCGCTGCCCCCAGTTCGCATCGAAGCGCTCGAGCTCCTGGTGGGCGGTGTCGGCGTCGACCGCGGTGAAGCGGCTTAGGTCCCGCGCGACCGCGCCGAACTCGCCGGGAACACGCGCGCAGAAGCGTGTTTTTGCCTCGGCCGTTGCAGGCCCGCCTCGGGCGAGGGAGGGTCGGCCCTTCGTGGCCTTGAAGCTGTGTTTGAGACGGATCGCAGCAGGGTACCCGCAGGGCCGCGGACGCAGGGGGCCTACGCCTCGTCAGGCCATCCAGGAGAGAGGAGACACTTAAGATGCATTCATTCGGATCGCTCCGGCGCCGGTTGCTCGCCGCGGTGGGGGTCGCGCTCGCTGCAGCGGTACTCGCCGCGCCGACAGTCGGCGCGACGGGACACCGAAGCACCAACGCCGCGCGTCCGCACGGCGCGCCGTCGTTGCCGTACCAGAACCCGCTACTACCGGTCAGTCAGCGGGTCCAGGACCTGCTGTCGAGGATGACGCTGGCCGAGAAGATCGGTCAGATGACCCAGGCCGAGCGCGCCAGCGTCGACACCGACACGTCGAAGATCACCACGGACAAGCTCGGAAGCCTGCTTTCGGGGGGCGGCTCGGTGCCGACGCCCAACACCCCGACAGCGTGGGCGGACATGGTCGACCGCTACCAGCAGGCGGCGCTCGCGACACGACTGCACATCCCCCTCCTGTACGGCATCGACACCGTGCACGGCGACGGAAATATGTACGGAGCGACGGTGTTCCCGCACAACATCGGCCTGGGCGCCACCCGCGACCCGGCGCTGGTGCGCAACGTGGAGCATGTCGCCGCCGAGGAGACGCGGACGACGGGGCCCCAGTGGGCCTTTGCCCCCTGCATCTGCGTCGCGCGCGATGACCGCTGGGGCCGCACGTATGAGTCCTTCGGCGAGACCCCTGGGCTCGTGAAAATGATGGAGACCGCGATCGACGGCTTCCAGGGCCCTCCCGGTCATCTCTCGGATCCCGACCGCGTGATGGCCACCGCCAAGCACTTCGCTGGCGACGGCCTGACCTCGTACGGCACCGGGTCCAACATGCAGACGACCGGTAACTATCCGATCGATCAGGGCGTCGACCAGGTCAGTCACGCGACGTTCGACCGGCTCGCTCTCTCGCCGTACGTGCCAGCCGTGCGCCAGCACCAGGTGGCCGCGGTCATGCCGTCGTATTCAGACGTCGACTGGACCGAGGATGGGCTCGGCAACCGGATCAACATGCACGCCAACCGGGCTCTGATCACAGGCTGGCTGAAGAATGCGATGAACTTCAGCGGGATCGTGATCTCCGACTACAACGGCATCGATCACATCCATCCGGGGACTTACACCTTCGCCCAGCAGGTGGAGGCGGGCGTGAACGCCGGCATCGACATGTTCATGCAGCCGCAGAACTTCGAGCAGTTCGAGTCGACGCTGACCGACCTCGTCAACACGGGCCAGGTGCCGATGGCGCGGATCGACGATGCGGTGAGCCGCATCCTGACCAAGAAGTTCCAGCTGGGTTTGTTTGAGCATCCCTACACCGACCGCCGCTACATCAACCAGGTCGGCTCACCAGCGCACCACGCGCTGGCGCGTCGGGCGGCCGCGGAGTCCCAGGTGCTGCTCAAGAACAGCCGGCACGTGCTGCCGATCCACGGCCACCGCAACATCTACGTCGCCGGCTCGAACGCCGACAACATAGGCAACCAGGCCGGCGGCTGGACGCTGACGTGGCAGGGCGGCTCGACCAATGTCATCCCCGGCACGACGATCCTCGACGGCATTCGCCAGCTGGCTCGCGGCAACGTCACGTACAGCCAGGACGCCTCTGCGCCGATCCCGCACAACGCCACGGGCATCGTCGTGGTTGGCGAGACCCCGTATGCGGAGGGCTTCGGCGACGTCTACGGGCCGCGATGGGCGTATGACCCCGGCGACCACGGCGTGCCGCGGCCGGTCAAGGACATGCAGCTCTCGGCGGCAGACAAGGCGGCGGTCGACAAGGTGTGCGCAGCAGCGAAGCGATGCATCATGGTGATCGTCTCCGGCCGGCCGCTCATCCTCGATCCCGCCCAGCGCGACGAGGCCGACGCGATCGTGGCGGCCTGGCTGCCGGGCAGCGAGGGCGCGGGCGTGGCCGACGACCTGTTCGGGGCACACCCGTTCATGGGCAAGCTGCCCGTGTCCTGGCCGCGGACGCTCGCGCAGGAGCCGATCAACGTCGGCGACCCCAACTACAACCCGCTGTATCCGTACGGCTACGGCCTCACAACCGACGCCGGATCCTCACACGGCAACGCGAGACACTGAAGGTCGGAGGTGGCGGGCCGCTCGACGGTCCGCCACCTCCTGCTTCACGCCCGAAGCGCTCGCCGCCGGCGACATCGTTAGTTAGTAGCGGGGGCAGGATTCGAACCCGCGACCTTCGGGTTATGCGGCGCCTGACGAGTTTTGCGTAGGGGTCGATTTGCAGGACTTTGTGATCCTAAGCGACGCTAGATCACATCCGCGACGATCGGCACCCAGCCCGTAGCGAAGCGCTCGTCCGCAGCTACTCAGGCCGCCCTGGTGCCGTCGCGGTGGAGTCTGGATCCAGGTCCGGCTACCTCCTGGGAAGGGTGATATGCAGCCGGAGGCGCTGATGGTGCGTCTTGATCGCAGCGTCAACCAGGGTGATCTCGATTCTCGCCGTCAGGCGGGTTCGGTGCTTGAGGCTGCTCCGCAACGCCTTGGACATCCGCATGCGGATGAGGGCGCGCCGGCCCCTCGGGATCGCCAGTGTCGTGACTCCGATCGTCCAGTTGCGCTTGCCCACTTTGACGGCGACCTTGGCCGAACCCGCGCACCCCAGCGTATTGCCGGCTGGGCACAAGAGCGTGAAGCGGAATCTGCGGTCGCGGCGCAGGTGCACGAGCGACGACCGCAGCTTGATCGGCGCAAACGCCACGCCGGGGCCACCACCGCCCCCGGCACCGCCACCGGCGCCCCCACCACCGCCGCACCCGCCGGAACCACCGCCGCCGCCGGCACCGCCACCGCCACCACCGCCACCGCTGGCCGGGCTGACCTCGACCGTCTTGGTCGTCGTCGCGCTACGGCCGTCGGGCGCAGTCACCGTGAGCGTCAATGTCGTCGCTCCGGTCGCACTGGCCACGTAGGTGACCGTTGGGGTCGACGCCTGGCTGCCATCCGGAAGCGTCCACTGGTAGGTAAGTGCGGCACCGCCGAACGCCTTTGACTGGCCGCCGTCGTAGACGGCGGACTCACCGGCCGTGAGCCCGTCCGGACCGTCGATCCGCGCGCCCGGGCCAAGCGCCAGCCGCCATGCAGCGCGACCGTAGGTGGCCGCGTACAGCACGCGGCCGTCGGAGCGCAGGACGGTGTTGGTCACCGACGCGAGCGGCAGGCCTGGCGCCGCCTGCTCCCAAGCAGTCGCTCCGGCGGGCCGGCGCAGCACTGCATAGTCGGTGCCGATGTACAGGTCTCCCGTCATGTCGTCGTAGGCAATGTCGGTGACTGGCGTATCCGGCAGGTTCGCGTCAAGCGACGTCCAGGTCGCGCTCGAGGTAGCAGGGTCATAGCGCACGTCAAAGACATGCCCCGGCTGCGTCGGGGTGGAGGCGTTGTAGCCGGAGAACGACACAAACGCATGGTTTGGATCGGCCGGATCGACCGCGATGCCTGAGATGAACCGCCCCGGCTGGCTGTCGGTGTCGATGCGGTCAAACGCCACCTTCTCGGGCTTCGGATCGTCGGCGTTCTTGGACACGAATAGCCTTCCGTGCCGGCCGCCGACCCACAGGGTCGAGCTGTCGCTCGGCGCCCGCTCGACGGCAGCAAGGTAGGAGCCGCCCTTGGAGCCGGCGCTGGTCGTGAGGTCGGCCCCGATCGGGATGAAGTCGCCGCACGGCGGATTGTCGGGGACGGTGTATTGCGGGACCCCGCCCGGCGACAGGCAGTGGGATTCAAGGAACGCCTGGTCGCCGCCGTTGTCCTGGGTCCGCCACACGTGCTGCGCAGCCAGGAAGATCGTCCCGGGAACCTTCGGGTCCATGATGACCGGCGTGTAGAACGACACCGCCTCGCCGGAGGTGGCGACCGGCTCGGTGATGAACGCCCAGGTGTTCGGGTCAGCACCGTGGTAGTTGATGTCGCCCAGGCCGAGGAAGTACGTGTGATAGCGGATGTTCGAGTTCGCGGCGTCGAAGCCCGACGCCGACCCATCGCCGTTGACCGACTCGAACCATCTGCGGTCCGGGCTAAAGGTGGCTGAGTAGGAGAACGTGCCGTTGTCCTGGGTGCCACCCAGCATGTCGCCGAGCGGGTCCTTCGGATCCACCGACAGCTGCACGAACTGCAGGTCCGCGAGGCCGTCGTTGAGATTGATGATCCGATGCGGGACTGACGAGAGCCAACGGTGGCAGTCGGCCAGGTCCGCGGCCTTCGCCGCTGGGTCGGTTTCAGTCACGATCTCGCGGGCCGGCCGGTCGCATTCGGCCGACATGTCCACATACGAACCGTCCGTGCGCACAACGCCGCCATCGGAGCCCACGAACGCGATCCCCGGGTTCGTTGGGTCGAACACGATCGCGTGCTGATCGGGATGCATCTGTTCGTACTGGTGCTTGCCGGGCTGTAGATGCCCTTGGGTATCGGCCGTCATGTCCGTCCACGAGACGCCCGCGTTCGTCGAGCGCATGACCGCCCGTCCATTGGAACGCCACGGCGCGACACCCTTGAGCGAGCTGTCCTGCAAGGGCCGAATCTCCTCATAGACCATCGATCCGCCGAACCAGACGACGTCCGGGTTAGTCGGATCGACCTTGACGAAGAGGTCGTAATCGCACTGGCTCTGGCATAGGTGGTAGGTAGCGAAGCCCGGGGTGCCGTTTTTCGAGTTCGAGAGCTTCGTCCAGCCGGCGTTGTCGCCCGCCCCCAGCAGGACGGCCGCGGACCGGTTGGCGTTGTCCGTGCGGAAGAACTCGCCCGTGACGTTGAAGTTGGCGTCGAAGCCGCCGTCGGCGGCGTAGATTCGAGTCTTGTTGGCCTTACGCGTGATCGCGATCTCGGTGCGGTTGAACGCCGCGCCGGTCGGCGCGAAGACCTGCTTCCAGCCTGCGTTGTGCCCGGTCTCGTCGGCCGCATCGGTGCGCCACACCCCTCCGTCGAGGAACGAGGCGTACACCGCCCTGTGGTTGGCCGGATCGAGCTCGATGTCGGTGACTCCGCCGTCCTCCTCAAAGCCGGGGTTGAGGTTGGCGGGCAGTGAGAACGCCAGTCGGAAGCTGGCACCGCCGTCATGGGAGACGTACACGCCCAAGGGCGGGGCGCCCGGGGGCGGGACCGCGCCACCGTTCACGTTGGACTGGCCCTGGCGACCATCGGCCGTGCCCATCCAAATCGTGCCGGGGTCGGTTGGATCGACCCGGACCGCGCCGATCGAGCGGTCGTGCGCGACGGCAAAGGAGCCCGGGACGAGCGCCCAGTGGTCCCCGCCGTCGGTGCTCTTGTAGAGGCCGAGGCCCGCCTGGTTGATGGCGTTCGCCTCGCCGGTGCCGGCGTAGAGCGTGTTCCCGGTCGGATCGGTCGGATCGACGATCAACGCGCCGAACGCGTTCGTCGGCAAACCGTTATCGAGCGACGTCCACGCGATCGTCGTGGCCTTGGCATCGTCGGTACGCCAGATTCCACCGCCGGCGGACGCCACCCACAGGCGACAGCCGTGGCCCGGCTTACCGCAGTTGGGATCGATCGCGAGGGCAGTCACGCGCCCGGAGGTGATCGAGTCCTTGAGGCTCTCGGTCGTCGCGCCGGGGGCGAAGCCCGTCGTCGGGCCCAGGAACGACCAGTCGGACCCAACGGCGGCGCTCGCGGCTGCGTTGCTGGTGCCCGGGCGAAATTGCGAGGTCCTCAGGCGGGTCGGCATCGAGCGCGTGGCCAGCGTGGCCTTCTGAACGGCGGCCGCCGGGATGTAGCTGCGTGGGTATGCGCGGTTGACGAACGCCTCTCTGGCCGGGGTGATCGTGCCCGGCTTGGCGTTCTTATCCGGCTCCGCCACCTCGAAGCGGGCGCCCCGCTGACCCGCACGGTCAGCTTCCTTGCGGCCCGCATCACGTCCCGGCTGACCGGATTTCCCGCCGGTCTGCGTCGACACGAGGACCGCGAGCACGATGACCGCGAAGGCGGTGCCAAAGGCCATCCACTTCTTCATTGCAACCTCCCCAAAACGGCGCTGAGACCGACGCGGCTGATCCTACGCCGAACCGCGTCGCTGTTGGGCATTTTGTCCGCTCGCGGAATCGGGCCTGGGTGTAAGGGATTCAGGCACCAGCGAGATGCGCGGTTCCGCGCAAGGCAGGTGTTGTACCGCCGGCGCGGAGATGCTCGTGGCAACCGGAACCAGGGCCGTGGTCGGCCCGCGTTACGACGGTCGATTGCTGCTGCTTCACGCCGACTGCGGACCACGACGGCTTGGCGGCCGCTTCCGCAGGCAAGGAGGAAAGTGCGACGATCGCGGGGCAGACCTGCTTGGCGGGCGTGGTGCGATCCGGTTGGACCCACTGGACACATCGACGGGTTCCAGCGCCCCCGGCGCTGGACGAGGCACGGACAACCCCAGGCGATTTTGCGGCCGTCGAAGACACCCGGCGCGCTCACGGCCAGGCCCACCGCGCAAAGGCCTGAGACAGACCAACCTCTGCTCAGGATCGACGCCCAGAGACCGTCAGAGCGCTACGCGAGGCGTCGCTTCTCACGCAGGCCAGCGGCGCTGACCGGCAACGGTGCCGGCCCGGCCCTCGCGGCCGGCGTCGGAGCCGCGCTACTCAAACGCCGAGCGCGCCAGCACCTCCGGCCACGACCGACGGGCCCGATCACACTTTTCACAGCCAGCAGCCGAGATCCCAGGAGCCCCTGGAGAGGATCCCGCCTCGTAGCGTCGCTACGACTGATCAGGTTGCGGTGAGGTTCACCGGCGGGCTATACGCGCTGGAGCCGTTGGTGGCGACGTCCCGCAGCCGTGAACGAAGCTGGTAAGTCCCGGCAAGTGCTGGCGTGTAGGTCGTGGAGGCTGTGGTTACGCCGCTGCGCGCTGGCGTCCAGGTCGTGGCTCCGGGCAGAAGCACCTGGAGGTCGAGGGCATAGCCGGCGGCGGGCGCCACCGCCGACATGGTCACGGTCACCCCGGTCGCGTGCTGAGCCCTTGTGGCCGAGAGCGTGTCGTGAACGCCGACGCTGATCGTGTGCGCCGAGAAGGCGTCCAGCACCGGGTAGGTGCCTGCGGCCATGTAGCGGAAGCTGTAGTAGCTCACCGGCAGCTTGGCTCCCGAGTCGAACAGCGCCAACGGGCTTCCGTCCTTGGCCGAGTGCTGGCTCGGACCGAAGAAATCGAACTGAACGGTTTGGCCCGGCGCAACCAGCAGCGAGGACGGAAGGGCCCCCGTGTCCCTGAGCTGCGCGTAGCTGGTGGCGGGCTGTGCCGTGGCAGTCGTGGTAGCGGTGGCGGTGTTGGTGTTCGTCGAGCCGCTCTGCATCGCGGTCACGACATTGGTGACCGCGCCTGGATACACCGGGATTATCTTGATCGCCACCGTCACCGACGCGCCGGCCGCGAGTGTGCCCACACTGCAGCTCAGCGAGTAGCCGCTCCGGGTGCAGGTTCCCTGACTAGGCGAGGCCGAGACGAACTGCACCGTGCCGGGCAACGATTCGCTCATGACAACCCCGGTAGCGCTTGTGGCCGCGGTGTTCTTCACCGTCGCGCTGAACGTCACCGGGGAGTCCACCGCAGCCGATGCCGGGCTCCCGACCTCCGTGACGGTGAGCGGGAACGCTGTCTTCGTCCAAAGCCCGACGTTCTGGGATGCCTTGGCACCGGCTAGACCGAAGCTTCCGCCGACGTACAGCCCATCGGCGCTCGACGCGAGGGTGTGGGCAGAATTGATGGAGCTCGACCCACCGAGGCCCGAACCGAGCGCCGCCCAGCCGCGCGTTGTGGGCGTGTACTGCGCGACGTCCATCGCCGACACCGGTCCGGCGGTGGTGAAGTCGCCGGCCAGGTACAGGCTCGAGCCGGCCTTGGTGATCGCCTCGACCGTGGCGGTGGCTCCCCCGACGGCCCCTGGGCTGGACCAGCCGTTCGGCGGTGCCACACTCAGGTCGTAGAGCGCGAAGCCTTGCGAGGTGACACCCCCGGCGGTGCCGAAGGAACCGCCGACGTAGATCTTCAGCCCGTCGGCGTACAACGCGGCGACGGCTCCCGCCACGCCAACTGAGCCGCCGGTCCCCGGCGTGACGCCGTAGCCATCAAACGGTTTCGCGATCGTGGCTGTGGTGTCGAATATCAGCAGCCCGTTGACCTGCTTGGTGACCGGAGTTGGCGATGCCCCGTCGTCGGCCTGCGTGAAGCTGCCGCCGATGATCACGTAGTGGTTGTTGCTCGAGTTGACCGTATCGGTCACGCCGGTGAGGGCGTTCACGGTCCCGTTGTCGATGTTCAGGTCACCACCGACCGCAGCCCACTTCTGCGCAACCGGGTCCCAGGTGGCGACCCCGCTGGCCCGGCCTCCACCGGCATGCAGGAAGGCGCCTCCGACCCATAGCTTTCCGTTGTAGAAGAGCAGCGCGTTGACGTCACCATCGACTCCCCCTCCGCCGCCAGCGCTGCCAAGCGCGTGCCAAGCGACGCCGTCCCACATCGCGATGTTCGACGCCGGGACGGTACCGGCCGCGGTGAAGCTACCGCCGACGTAAACGCTCTTGCCGTTGATCGCGATCGCGTAGGGCTGCGCGAGAGCGCCGCTGACGCCGCCGGCCATATTGCTCCAGCTGGTGCCGTCGAACTGCGAGATGTTGGTCACTGGGGTGGAGCCGGCGGTGGTGAAACCGCCGCCGACATACAGGGTGTGATTGGATGCCGCGGCGACTCTCACGTTACCTGAGCCCGGACCGCCAGAGACTCCGAGCCCGTAGCCTGTCCACCGGGTGCCGGTCCACAGCCCGATGTGGTTCAGCGTCACCGCTCCGGCCCCAGCGGCGGTGAACGTCCCTAAGGCGATCACGCCAGAGGATGAGGAGACGAGCGCCGTCGGACCGGAGCCATCCGTCCCACCGCCGACCGCTGACCACCCGGTGCCGTTCCATTGCCCGAGGTATGGCGCGCCGTCACCGCCCGCGCCGGTGAAGGTGCCCCCCATGTAGAGCCGGGCGGACCGGAACGCCAGCGAGGTGACAATCGCGGGCCCGCAGCAGTACTCCGCGCCGCCGCCAAGCGCGATCCACTTCGAGCCCGTCAGGCTTGCGACGCTGGCGGCGGGCACTGCTCCCGTGATCGTTCCAGAGGACAACGCGCCGCCGACGTGGTCGAACTGCCCCCCGACGTACAAGGTCCCACCGTTCGCGGCGAGCGCGTAGACGGCGCCGGACGCGCCGCTACGAGAAGCGCCCACCCCGTTGACCGATGACCACGCCGCCCCGTTCCAGGCCGCCAGACTGAACAGCGTCGTGCCACCCACATACTGGAAGCGGCCGCCGGCATAGAGCGTCGAGCCGGACACGAGCAGCGCGTCGACCTCACCGGTGCCGGGGGTTGAGAAGCAGTGGTTGGGCGTGTCGAAGTAACCACAGTCCTGGATGCCCGTGCCCAGCGCCGACCAGTTCGTGCCGTCCCACGCCGCGATGCTGTGCGCAACCACGGTTCCAGCCTGATCGAACGTCCCGCCCGCGTAGACCGTCGTACCCGAGACGGCGAGGGCGTTGACGCTCAACGTGCCGCTCGTCGGGTTGCTCACGCCAGCGCCGAGCGCCGACCAGCCGGTGCCGTTCCAGCGCGCGACCGAGCTCGCCGGCGCGCCCCCAGCGCTGCTGAACTTGCCTCCGAAATAGATGTTGGCGCCGCTCACCGCGACCGCGTCAACCTCGCCGTTGGTCCCGCTCCCCAGCGCGTGCCAGCCATGACCGTTCCACATCGCGACGTTGTTGAACACCGTCCCGGCGTCACGACTGATCGACGTGAACGAGCCACCCACGTAGAGATTCGAGCCGCTGATCGCAACCGCGAGGACCGTCGGGGCGTTGGCGAGTCCGACGTTGTCGAAACTGTCGCTCCAGGACGCATCAGCCGGGTTGAGCGCGGCGGTGAGCGCCGAACGTCCGAGAGGGCTTGGGACGGGAGCGGCGAGATCCGTCCGGCGTGTTGCGGGGGCCCTCACGAATCGTGGCGCGCCGTTCTTGCCGAGGATGAGACGGTAACCGCGCGCATCGAACGAGCCGTGGATATGCCGCGGCGACCCGTCGGCCTTCAGCGCCAGCGACAGCGGACGCCCCGCGGTCACGCGCGCGCCGCTGGCGAGGGCGTCCGTGCTCAGCGCACCGAAGAACATCGCCGTCGCCGTGAGCAGCGTCACCAGCGGCCGTCGAGATCCAGTTCCTGAGCCGCGCAGAGCCGGACGCGCGCGGTCCCCAGCCGATACATGCCTCCATGCTCCCATCGAGTCTCCCTTGTCGCCCACCGGTGCAGCCGAAGCAACCGGTGGCCTGCTCCTCTGACGAACACGTCGCCCGGAAAGCGAGAAGAGCACAAGGCTCGCTGAGCGCACCAACGAAGCTAGCACGTACCACCAAACGCCGAGCCGGTAGGCGTCGAGCCCGCCGCGAGCGAGACGTGCGACCGCTCGCGCATTCCGCGAGCCAAGCAGCCGAACCGGGAGCGCTTCGATGTCAGACGTGTCGCCGGGACCAGGGCGCACGTCGAGGCTTGCAAAAACGAACGTTCGCATTGAAAATTGCGCGGGCGCAATCTCGAGAGCGGCGACGAGCGGGTTTTTCCGCATCGGCATGATGGCCGGCCCTTGCTTTCGCGTTGGCACGGGTGACGAGCTGCGGCCCGGCCGCAGGCGCGAGTCGGTCTGGCGCCCCTGAGTGCGACAAACCTGTCAACGACTTCAGCGCGGCGGACGCGGGCCGCTCGGCGTGCAGAGCAGCGTATCGGTACGTGATAGACAAGCTGACATGACCGGACCCGGAGAGCTCGAACGGGGTGAAGTGCGAGCGTCTGACGACGAGCGCAATCGAATCACCGACCAGCTCCGCGTTCACTGCGTTGCGGGTCGGATCACGGTCGAGGAGCTTGAGCGTCGCCTCGAGCAGGCCATGTCGGCTCAGAGTGTTCGCGAACTCGCGACTCTGGTCCACGACCTTCCCCGAACGGCGCTTCCCGTGGAGCAGCCCACACGTCCGGAGGTACGAGTGGGGCTGCCGGGTGTTCGACCATTCACCTATCGGCTGGTCATACCGTCGCCGCTGGAGCGCACGCGCGTCGCGGTGCTAGATACGATCGCCACGGGCCTCAACCGCAGCCGCTGGGAACTCATGCGCCAGACGCCGACGAGCTTGGAGTTCACGCGCTCGGGCAAAGAGCGCATCGTGATCGACCTCGAGCCCAATGGCACGATGGCGACAACGATGATCGTTCACGGACGCGCGCCTCGGGGCGTCCGCAGTCAATTCGCGAAGCTCACGTTTCAGTAGCTCCGCATAAGCATCAGTGTCGCGTTCGCCTCGTGCGATCGACGTTCGTAAACCGACCCCTGGTCTGATCCCCGACGCAGCGCTAGGGCGGATCGCAACCTCCCTTGCGCGCAGCAGGTAAGTCCGCCTAGGTGCAAGCGGGCGCACCGCGATTCGGATGTGGGAGATACTGCCGTAGTGGCGGCCTGTGCTTTCTGTGATCGCATCTCGGTTGGGTCATCGGTCGCCCACGCTGCGCCCTTTGCGGTGGCGTTTTCCGATTGCTTTCCGGTGGCCGATGGCCACGTGCTGGTCGTTCCGCGACGCCATGTCGCGCGCATTGAGGAGCTCGAAGACCAGGAGTGGCTGGGCGTATTTGGGCTCGTGCGCCAGGTGTGCCGCGAGCTTGCCGGTCACGGCGATGTCGTCGGGCTGAACATCGGCGTTAACAGCGGCGCGGCCGCTGGGCAGACCGTCGAGCATGCCCACGTTCACGTGATCCCGCGCAGACATGGTGATGTCGAGGATCCTCGCGGCGGGGTACGCGGCGTGATCCCGGCGCGAGCCGACTACTGGAGCCACCAGTGACTGACGCGCTCGCGCTTGGCGAAAAACTCCTTTCGCTTCTGGAGGACTCGGCGCGCACGACGACCTACAAGCCCGCGCTTTTACTCGCCCTTATCGATCGCGCGCAGGAGTACGTCGACCAGGACAGCGTTCCGGTCCGGGCACTCGCGGAGCGGGTGATCGAGCTCTACTGGCCCCAGACCCTGGCCTACCCGACCACCGGCAGCATTCTCAAGCAAAGCCAAGCCGGACGTCGCGCAACGATCGTTTCGGTCGTCACTGACTTCCGCCAACGACATGGCACGTCTTCACGGGCGCTTCCTCCGGCGGTCCGGCACGATCAGTCGTGGCAGACGCTCGTGGACCGGGTCGAGGAGACGTTGGCGCAGTGGCCGATTCCACGTCTTCAGCGCCCCTACGCGCCGTTCCTCTACGACTTTGCCTGGGGGTGGGAGGCTGCCGGTGGGTGGTCGGTCCGTGCCTACCGGACCGGCGAGCGGGCGATCACGCTCTTTGCCGGCGTTGGTCAGGCGCTGACCGCGCTCGGGCCGCTGCTGCGGCCGTTCATCACCCGGTGGTGGACCGACAAGGCCGCGCAACTCAACCCCGAGGTCGAAGCCGCCCGGTCGGTCGTCGAGTTCGAGGACTTCCTGTTCGGGCGAGACCGCGTCGCATTGGAGCGGATCGCCGAGGGGCTGATGGATCTCCAAGGCGGCGGCTGCTTCTACTGCGACGTCGGTGTCGGTCGTAACCGCGAGATCGATCACTTCGTCCCCTGGAGCTATAGCGGCGACGACGGCCTGGACAACCTCGTCGCCGCCTGCCGCCGGTGCAACAACAGCAAGCGGGCAAACCTTCCCGGTCCCCACCACCTCGCGCGGCTTATCGACCGAAACTATGCCTGGGACACGGATCTCGCCGCGCTGGCAACCGAACGCCGATGGCCCCGCGACCATCCACGCTCCCACCGCATCGCCCGCGCCGCGTACCTGCGGTCGCCGAGCGAACGCCCCCTCTGGATCGGCACCGCAAGCGACGCCGTGTTCGAGATGCTCGGGCCACATCGCAAGGAGCTCCGCTACCTCCTGCAATAGGGAAAACAGCACGCCCGCGCACAGCCCGAGGCCCGCACCCTAGGGCGCGGGGTGGGCGAGACAACTTTGCATAGGCATCTGGCGGCCTTGCACCAATCCGGTGCTGGCCTGGATCCGGCGACGAACGCGCCTCCGTCAAAGCCGGCCCGGATTATCGCATTCGTCGTCGGGACCGAGAAGAACCGCGACCGTATTGGCGACGACGTAGTCGTCCTCGCCGTCGGGGGACCCGGGGCGTCAGCTGCGCGCCACGGATTTAGCCGGGTCCAGACGGGCGGACGGCGGACGGCGAACGGCGAACGGCTCGGACGGATAATGAGTTTGAGTGCTCGAGGCCGCGTGGCGCGCCCGCCGTTGGCGGGTCTGACGCGTGAGAGTCGGTTCTCGATGCGCGGAGGGCCCATCTGACCGCTGACCTCCCCCGCGCTGCGGCATGCACGCCCGAGTATCTTCACAAGCGTGTCCGACGAGATGCCGGGGCTGCGTGATGAGCTGGTCACGCGCCGCCTGGCTGAGCGCCTGTCGGCTATGGGCGAAGAGCTTGTTGAGCTGGCCCAGCTGGACGGAGCTGACGCGCCGGAGCGTTTCGGGCGACACGCGGGAGAGGCTATTCGCCGCGCCCTCGAGGACATGAACGACGCGGACGAGTCGGTCGACGCCCAGGCGGTCGCGGTGAACAGAGTGATCCACGTCCTAGCGGGGGACGCAATCAACCTCTCTGACGACGACGCGATCAGTCTTCCGTCGCGGCTGCTCACTGGTCTGCGCCGGCCGGCGGTGGGTCTGGGCATACCGATCCTCCCGGCGAGCCCGATGATCGCGCTGTCGGCGAACGAGCTACTCGTCAATGGCCACGCACAACCTGCGATCGGTCAACAGATCCGCAGCGAACTGCCAAGCGCATCGGACGTCGATTTCCTCGTGAGTTTCGTCCGTTGGACGGGCATACGGACGCTTATCGACGAGCTCGCTGACGTCGTTCAACGCCGAGGGCGCGTCCGTGTCATCACGACGACCTATATGAGCGCGACTGAGCCAAAGGCGCTCGAGGAGCTCGTCAAGGCGGGCGCCGAGGTACGGGTCGACTATGAAGCGGACCGGACCAAGCTTCACGCGAAGGCTTGGATTGTCCATCGGCCCGGGGGCCTGACGACTGCCTTCCTCGGCTCGTCGAACGTGTCATTCACGGCGCTTCACCAGGGCATGGAGTGGAACGTCAGGCTCAGCGAGGTCGCTGTCCCCGGACTGGTCGACCGCATGCGCGCAACGTTCGAGACGTACTGGGCGAGCGATACCTTCGAGGCCTTTGATCCTGAACGGGACGGTCAGCGGCTACGCGAAGCGTTGGACAGCCAACGACGGGCCAAACGGCGAAATCTCGGCGGCGGTTACGTCGCGTTTGACGTGACTCCCAAGCCGCATCAAGCACGGATGCTCGAGCAGTTGCAGGCCCAGCGCGACCGCCACGACCGCCACCGGAACCTGCTCGTCGCCGCGACCGGCACAGGCAAGACCGTGATGGCGGCGCTCGACTATCGCCGCCTCTGCGACCAACTCGGACGCAAGCCGAAGTTGCTCTTCGTCGCGCATCGCAGGCGCATCCTCGATCAGAGCCGGGCGACGTATGCCACGGTCCTAAAGGACCCAGACTTTGGCGAGATCCTCGGAGACGGCGAGCAGCCCCTCGTTGGTCGTCACGTCTTCGCGATGGTGCAATCGCTGCCGAACGAATCGATAGAGAGGCTCAGCCCCGACGCCTTCGACGTCGTCGTGATCGACGAGGTTCACCACGCTGCTGCGCCGCGCTACCGCGCGTTGCTCGAGCACCTCCAGCCCGTCGAATTGCTCGGTCTGACGGCAACACCCGAACGCATGGATGGCGAGGACATCACCCGTTGGTTCGGTCATCGGACAGCCGTCGAACTCCGCTTGTGGGAGGCGATCGACGACGGCTATCTCGCGCCATTTCAGTATTTCGGCGTCCACGACGATGTCGATCTGTCGGCCCTGGAATGGCGTCGCGGCGGCTATCGGACGGAAGACCTCGACCGCATCTTCACCGGTGATGACGCACGCGTAGTGCGACTGCTGCATGCGCTCGAGCGGATCCTCCTGGACCCCGGTCAAATGAGTGCGCTCGGTTTCTGCGTGTCCGTCAAGCACGCGGAATACATGGCTCATGCCTTCACGAACCGCGACCTTCCTAGCGTGGCCCTGTCCGGTGAAACGGATACCGCTGAGCGTGACTCGATCCTCAGGCGCCTTGAGCAAGGCGAGCTCCGCTGTGTGTTCAGCGTCGATGTCCTCGGCGAGGGCGTTGACGTTCCGTCCGTCGACACCGTGCTGCTTCTGCGGCCAACTCAGTCCGCCACAGTCCTGACCCAGCAAATCGGTCGCGGTCTACGAGAGCATCAGAATAAGACCACGCTCACAGTGGTGGACCTGATCGGCCAACAGCACCGGCGCTTCCGATTCGACACGAAGCTCCGGGCACTGATCGACTCCCGCAACGGGCGACTTGTCGACCAAGTCGAGAACGACTTCCCGTACCTCCCAGCCGGCTGTGAAATCAAGCTCGACCGCCAGAGTCGCGAGGTGATCCTGAGCAGCCTCCGCGCCGCCGCAGGCGCCGGAAATTGGTCGGTGCTCGTCGACGATTTGCGACGTATGGGTGATGTGTCGCTGCGAGCCTTCCTCCGTGATTCCGAACGGAGTCTGGGCGACCTCTACCGATCACGGGATCGCACGTGGACTCGGCTTCGCCGCGATGCCGGGCTCCCGGTTGCGGCCGGAGATGCGCATCAGGAGACCCTGCTACGAGCGGTCCATCGGCTCCTGCACATCGACGACGCAGACCGGGTCGAGACCTACCGTCGGTTCTTGACCGCGGCGAACGAACCAATACGGCTCTCGGGCCGCGACCGGCGTCTCCTGAGCATGCTCGCGATCGACATCTTTGGTCGGCGGCACGGCATGGTCGATCTCGACGCCGCGCTGGATGCCATCTGGGGCAATCCGGCCGTCCGCGACGAGCTTGCCCAGGTCCTGGAGATTCTCGGAGAGGAAGCTGACTCTGCGACCGAACCGTTCGACTTCGGCCCGCTTCGCGTTCACGCGCGCTACACACGAGACGAGGCGCTTCTCGCGCTGGGCGACGGCACCTTCGAAAAGCCACCTACCGCTCGCGAGGGCGTTCGCTGGCTCAGCGACATCAGTACGGATGTCCTCTTTGTGACGCTGAGAAAAAGCGAGAGCCGGTATTCGCCGTCAACCCGTTACCGCGACTACGCACTCTCGTCTCGACTCGTCCACTGGGAATCGCAGAGCACGACGACCCGGGACAGTCCAACGGGGCGTCGTTATCGCCAGCAACGCGAAGCCGGCACCACGGTCCTACTCTTCGTGCGCGAGAGCCCAACGCTCGCCAACGGCGCGGCAGCGCCCTTCACGTTGCTCGGCCCGGCGACGTTCGTCGAGGACCGTGGCGAGCGGCCGATCCAGATCACGTGGCAGCTGCATACACCGATGCCCGAATCGCTGCTCGAGGTCGCGCGCCTCGTCGCGGCGTAGGGGGCGGCCGTAACCTGCAGGACCGGGCCGACTTGATTGTGTCAGCGACGATCCAGGCGCTCCGAGTCGGGTCAAATCCGTCGTTTCGAGCCCTGTTTGGTACTCCATGTACTCCACCACAACAAGATCGGTGGGAATTACGCACTAGAAATAGAAAAGGCCGCAAACGCGGACCTGTTCAAAGTAGCGGGGGCGGGATTCGAACCCGCGACCTTCGGGTTATGAGTCGCTTCAGGGGTGTTGGGTACCTGCCGATTTGCAGGGATTTCGTGAAATTGGGTCCGGTTGCGTGAGGTCAAATTTGCTTGTTTTGGTACCCGTTTGGTACCCGTTTTCGTCTCGGCGCCCGCGATCGCCGGCGACACTCGTCCGCTGTGCCTGGGCCAGGCTACGAACATTTCATAGCTCAGATCGTTCCGTAAGGATCCTCATCTATCCTTACAAAGCTCCGGAAGCTCTGAAAGGTTCGCGTGTCGATCCCAAGCATCTCCCAGCCTATCCCGACGGTCCCGCTCGGCCACACCGAGAAGCGGCTGTGGCCCGCTGACCCGGGCGCCTACGGGGGTCGAAAGGCACGACGGCCCGGCGCGTACGAAGTCTTCATCCCGGATGAGATCTCAGGGCGCGACTTCCCGCTCGACGGCGATGCCGTCGCGGCGGTAACCGAAGCGACCCGAGCGCTGCAACATCTGGAGGCTTCGCCGCCACGCATCGCAACGCTGGGAGCGCTTGCGCAGAACCTGCTGCGCTCCGAGAGCGTGGCGTCTTCTCGGATCGAGGGCGTTCATCTTTCGCACAAGCGACTCGCGCGCGCTGCCTATCAGGCCGACAGGGGCCAGCGCGACCGGCGCGCCGCCGAAGTCCTCGGAAACGTCGAAGCGATGAAGCACGCGATCGAGATCGGGACAGCCGGCAAACCGCTCACGCCTTCGGACATCGAAGACATTCACCGGACACTGCTGCGGTTCACCGAAGACGCAGACATCGCCGGCGTTGTGCGGGAGTCACAGAACTGGATCGGTGGGAACGACTACAACCCGATCGGCGCGGCCTACGTGCCGCCGCCGCCCGAGTACGTTCGGCCGCTGCTCGACGATCTCTGTGCGTTCGCTACACGAACCGATCTCGCGCCAATCGTCCAGGCCGGGATCGTGCACGCCCAGTTCGAGACCATCCACCCGTTCGCCGACGGCAACGGTCGCGTGGGCCGAGCGCTGATTTACGCGGTCATTCGTCGCCGTGGCGAGATCCCCAACTACATCCCTCCGATCAGCCTCATCCTGGCGGCGGAGCCGAAGGGGTACGTCGGCGGGCTCACTTTGTACCGAGAGGGCGACGTCAGCTCATGGATCGCGCAGTTCGCCGACGCGACTGCACGGGCGGCGACAGAGGCCGAGCGACTCGCCGACGAGATCGAGCAGCTCCAATCAACCTGGCTCGACGACCTCGGCCAGCCACGCCGGGACGCCGCCGTCCGCCAGCTCATCAGTGCGCTGCCGCAGCAGCCCGTGATCGACGTCGCGGTCGCCCAGACGCTCACAGGCAAGTCCCACGTCACCGCCGGCAAGGCTCTGCAAGAGCTCGAGCGTGCGGGAATCCTGCAGAGGCTCAACGAGCGCAAGTGGGGCCGCGTCTGGGAGTGCGACCAGCTGCTCAACTTGGTCGATGAGTTCGAGAAGAGCGTCCGGGTACCCGCCCGGTAGCAACAGCCAGTCCTCGATGTCCCGGACGTGGAGGCATTGATGCGCATCGCTGTGATCTCCGACATCCACGGCGACCTCGACTCGCTGCGCAGCGTGCTCACCGCGATCGATCGGGCGGCCACCGAACAGATCTGGTGCCTGGGCGACATCGTCGGGCTCGGCGCGACCGCGCCGGCCGAGGTCGTCGACCTCGTTCGCGATCGCTGCGCACTCGCGCTCGCCGGGAACCACGACCGCTGGGTCACTGGCCAGCTCTCGCTCAGCATGCTGCCACTGCCCCGCCAACGCGCGCAGCTGCAATGGCAGCACCGTGTGCTCTCCAACGAGCAGCTCACATGGCTGGCAGCGCTGCCCGCCCAGGGTCGGGCTCACGACATCGAGCTCTGGCACGGCAGCGCCCAGGACCCAATCACCGGCTGGATCTCAAGCCCGCAAGACGCGGCGGATCATCTCGCCCGCCAGCAAGCCCGGATCGGGCTCGTCGGGCACACCCACCGACCGTTGATCGCCGAGAACAACGGCACGACGATCGAGTACGACGAGAACCCGGACAGCCACGCCCTCGCCGACGACCATCGCGCAGTGCTCAACCCCGGCGCCGTGCTCGGATCCCGCAGATGGCTCGAACTCGACCTCGCAGCCGGACACGCGACCTGGCACACAGCGTGACGGGTCTGTGAATCCCGGCGTCTCTTGACAGCTACGGCGCCACGCTGCGCGTTTCAACTGTCGGCAGAGAGCGACCTCGGCTGCCCGTAGACGCGCCGAGGCAGCGGCGAGCGCACACCTCCTCACCAGCGCATCTCGACTCGGATCGCATCCGCGGCCTCAAGGGCGCGTTCGCCCGCCGATCGACAATCGAGATAGAGCTGCACCGGATCGGCGACCTGGATCCCGTTGCGGTCGCTGGCCAGTGACAGGACGAACGGATCTCGAGTCAGCTGCATCGTGACCCGACCAGGTGCCGGCCTGGACGGCGTAGCCGCGAGCCGTTTGGCCCAGAGGTCAGCATCGTCTCGCCGGATCCAGACGACCACGTCGACGGGCTCGACCGCGGGGCGAACGAACGAGGCTCCGGCCACCCCGCCGACGGCGTACGGCACGTTGAGTTTGTGAGCCGCTGCCTGGAGAGCCTTCATGGCCTCCGGCGCGTCGCGCGCGCCGATTTCCCACGTGACCCGCCGCGGCCGGCGCAGCGCGACGGCCCGCTCGAAGGCGTCGAGCAGCCGTGCAGGCTCCGGCAGCCGAGCGAGTCGCAGCCGAGCGTCCCGTGGGTCGGACCCGATCGCCACAAGGCCATCGTCCGCCAGGGCGCGCATCGTGCGCGAGACCATCGCTTCGCTCAGCTCAAGCCGGGTCGCGAGTTCACGAAACGACGGTTGGTCGTTAGCGTGGAGAAGCAGCCAGCGCGGCACGCGGCTCGCGCGGTTCGCGAACGGCGCCGCCGGCGCCGCGCCGACCGGCACGACCTTCCGTCGCGGCGGCCGCTCGACGAACACGGGCGGTGCGTACACGAACAGCTCTCCGTCCGCCGCCGCGTAGGACGCCCTGCGCTCGCGCAAGTACGCCCGCGCCTCCGGCGAAGAACGCTCGAACGCGATCATGATCGGGCGACGGGAACGGCGAGCCTCTTCGGCGAGACCTTCCGCCCCGGCGCGAGTCAAGACATCGACGCGTCGGACCGCAAACGACCGCATGCGTCTGCCGTCGATCGACAGCGACGCACGGGCCTTCCCAATCGCTGATCTCGATCGGTTCAGAGCTAGTAGATCCTTGCAAAATTGCGATGCTTGAGTGTAGGCGCAAACATCGTGATAGCTGCAAGCGCTCGGCCACGCTTGCCACCGTCATCCCCGTAGTGACGGGCTAGTGCGGAGATACCGCAGGCGCTGGATCGACTTTTGGGCCAAATGCAAAAGGTGCCGTCTTCTCCGCATTAGGTCGGTCCAACTCCGCACTAAGTCAAGGCCGTTCGGCGCCCGGACAGTCCCGTTTTGCAGGGATTTCTATGACCTACGGCGGAGTTGGGCCCGAATCGCCCAACTCCGCTCTAAGTCGTCTTTAGGTTCGGACCCGTCGCCAGGTCGGAAACCGGCGTTTTGCAGGGATTCCCTCGGGACCTAGCGCGGAGTAGACCCCGATTTCGCCCGGTGACTTAGGTAGTGGGTACGGACGTCGCGGGAATCACGCATACCGTTCGGGACGTCGACGGCGGCGCTGATCCCGGTCGGATCGCCGGCTGCCGGTCGTATCCTGGGGCCGTGGAGATCGAGATCCGAGCCGGCTTCTGCGACCCGGACGGCGAGCTCCTCGCCGTGCTCGAGCGCTCGGGTTGGCAGCGCATAACGGCCCGGCGAAGGGGTGAGATCGTCGACGAGATGGTGCGCGTCTGCGACGAGACCGAGCGCGGGATCGCCGAGGCGTGGCAAAGGCGGGACGACGGCTCT
The DNA here is from genome assembly GCA_963792735.1 of uncultured Solirubrobacterales bacterium. Lineage (GTDB taxonomy): Bacteria > Actinomycetota > Thermoleophilia > Solirubrobacterales > Solirubrobacteraceae > Palsa-465. The sequence continues at coordinate 852,713 of CAWBXK010000006.1, forward strand.
CCGCGGTTCGTGATCGGCTATTGGCAAGCGGCGCGGCCTCGCTGAGCGTGTGATGACGGCGAACGGCTCCGGCTCCGACGATCGCGCTGGCGGATCTTCTGATCGCGCTGCGGGAGCGGGTCCCGATGAGCGAAGCGCAGATCGCGCGAGCGACCCGGGCCGACCGGGCGACGGTCGCAGCGTGGCTCGAGCGTCGGGAGGCTCCCGGCGGGCTGCAGGCCCAGCGGCTGACAGAGCTCGTGGCGTTCGTCCAGGAGATGGCGCGCAACATGCGCGGCGAGACCCTCGCTGGATGGTGGCTCGACGGTCAGGTGGACGTTCTCGACGGCGCCAACCCGCTCGACGAGATCGCCGGCGGCCGCTACGAGCGGATGATCCAGCTCGCGCTCGGCATCTCACACGGCGTCTTCACGTAGGCGGAGCGGGACTCTCCGTCGCCGGGGCAATACCTGACTCGACAGTCCCCTCCGCGTCCCTTCGCGCTTGCAATGACCACCGAAACCTCGATCGACGTAATGGCGGAGCTCGGCATCCTCGAGCCTCACGAGGTCGCCCAGCTGCTCAAGCTCCGCCACTCGACTGTCCTCGACCTGAGCCGGCGAGGCGTGCTGCCGGCGTTCAAGATCGGGAAGCACTGGCGCTACCGCCGCGCCGACCTCGAGGAGTGGATCGTTCGCCGGCGCGACGCCGCGTAGCCTCGGGGCTCACGTCACCGGCGGGGGCGCCTGCTACGCAGCCGCCACGAACTGGTCGAACCGCGTCTGAAGCCGGACTGGATCCGGACGGTCGGCAGGCCGCCTCGGCACCGCAATCGCGTGGCCGTGGAAGCCCTGCAGGCCGGTCGTGAGCATCGGGCCATCGACCTCGTTCAACAGTCTTCCGGCGATGTGCACGACGCCCGCTGGATCGATGCCGAGCAGGTTGCGGTCG
>CAWBXK010000007.1:0-585997 GCA_963792735.1 uncultured Solirubrobacterales bacterium
ATCACTCGAGGCGGGTTGCATGCGCTGAGGTTTGCTTCATGGTGAGTTAGTCGCACCATCGTGGCTGTGCGCGCCGCGGAACCGTCGCGTGTGCGAGTGCTATGCGCGGCGTGCGCGGATGACCCAACGGGTGGGGCCGGTGAACTTTCTGTCGGGGTTCCTGAGCGCGGCGACGGCTGCGTCGATAGCCTGATCCGGCGCGTTTGTGCGGTCTCGGAAGCGCTCGATCGTGATCGCAGAGATTTCGGCGGCGGTCGGGCCGTCGTGCGAGGGGTCGCCTGGCCGGGTTTCGACTTGCTCAATCGTGGCGCCGGCGGCTTCGAGCAGTCCGGCGATCTTCGGTCCGAGTGCCGCGTCGACGCCGGCAGCGCGCATCACATCGGTCATTACCGCTAGGCCGGCGGCTTCCAGCGCGTTCGCCTCGGCGAGCGCGAGAGGCGAGAAGTCGGCGTCGTGGATGACGATCTGTCCCCCGGGCGCGGTGAGCTGGACGAGGCGCCGGCACGCGTTGGCGGGGTCCGGTAGATGCAGCAGCACCATCTGGGCGATGACGAGATCGAAGCTCGCTTGGTCGAGATCGAGCTGCGCGAAGTCGCCGCGGCGAACGTCTACCACGTCACTTTTGAGTGGCTCGAGCCAATGGGTTTCCAGGTCGACGGCGACCACGGCGCCTGTGCGGTCGATGCGGTTCGCGAGCCAGCGAGTGATGTCGCCGCCCCCGGCTCCGACCTCGAGACAGCGCCAAGCCCGGGAGACCCCAGCCGCTTCGAGCACCTCGATCGACACCGCACCGTGATAGTCGAAGAGCAGCTCCATCCGTCGCCGCTCGACGTCGTCCGCCTCGGTGGCCAGAACGTAGCCTGTCATGCGCTCAGCCGATCTCCGGCGCCTGCCGGGGCGCGCCGGGTCGGGGTCCGCGCACCTTCGGATGTGCACGCATTGATGAACGCCCGCAGTCGGCTCGCGAAGTGTTCGGCCTCGACAAGATGGACGCAGTGGCCACTGCCTGACCATTCCTCAATCTCGACGCTCGGGATGCGAACGAGCAGCTCCTGCCGCTCGCCGAGTTCGAGCGTGCGCCCCGAGACGATGAGGACGGGGCATGCGATGCGGCGGATCGTGTCGTCGATTCGTCTCTGCATGTCGTCGGGATCCGTATGGAGAAGCTCATCCCAGTAGCCGAGGACAACCTCCTGCCGGACGTGTTGGTGCCGTTGCACCTCGCTGCGTAGCGGCTGAGGTATACGATCGATCCCGATGCTCTGCCGAAACGGCTCGAACGCGGAGGCGAAGTCCGGTCCCGAGAGCGCCGGCCATAGGCCGCGTACCATCCGCGCGAACGGGCGGATCTCGAACGGCTGGTCGATGTTGACGAGCCCGAGCGCTGGATAGGACGCGGCGTAGATGCCGGCGATCGACGCGGACATTGAGTGACCGACCACGATGGGTCGCTCGATCCCGAGCCCGGTCACCGTCTCGTGAACCCGCGCGGCCGCGTCCCAAAGCGAGCATGGAGAACCCCCAGTCTCGCCATGACCGGGCAGGTCGATCGCCACGGTGCGGACCTCCTTGCCGAGGTTCCCGACGATCGGCGCCCAGGCGGTGCGGTCAAACGTGAGGCCATGCAGAAAAACGACGGGGGTTCCCCCGCCTCGGTCGTCGTAAGCGAGGGGCACGCGACGGGTGGCTGTTGTCATAGGATCTCCGGACCAGTTAGTGTTACGGCGTAACGTAACGATGTCCCGCTATGCTGTCAAGGGTGGGGCGACCTCGCGAGCACGGTGCACAAACCGCAGCCATGCTGCTCACCGCGGCGGAGCGGATCGTCGAGGAAGACGGCCCCGACGCCCTGTCAGTACGGCGTGTCGCCAGCGAAGTCGGGACGACAACGCGGGCCGTCTACAGCCTGTTCGACTCCAAGCGGGGCCTGATCGCCGCGCTCGCCGCACACGGCTTCGATCTGCTCGCCGCCGGCGTCGGAGAACTACCGAGCACGTCCGCTCCGCAACACGATCTCGTCGAGGCTGGCCTTGTCTTCAGGCGCTACGCGATCGAGCATCCCTCGCTGTTCCGGATCGCCTTTCAGTCCAGCCCGAGCCCGCTGCGAACAACCCCCGCGGTTCGCACCGCTGCGCAGTCGGCGCTCGAGGTCCTCAAAGGCATGATCGGCCGGCTGAAGGAGGCCGGGCTGATGGTCTACGAGGTCGACGATGCGACCCTTCACTTCCACGCGGTCTGCGAAGGGCTCGCCGCCCACGAACTGCGCGGAACCTTCGATCCCTCGAGCACCGAGCGACTCTGGCGCCAGGGGCTGGCCACGCTCGTTCGCGGTCTCGCCAGCCAAGACTGCCACGGCCAGTAGCGCAGACCGGCGCGAAACGATGTCAGTCCCTCTCACCCGCACAGAGGCATGCGAACCAGCGACCCGCATCAGCGTGCAGCTCAAAGCGTTCGGACAGGGCGCGGTGCGCGTCGAGGCGAGCGCGAGGTCGTCGACTCAGCTCCCCACCTACCGCAGCTGCCGACTAACCCCCGTCGTCCCTGCTCAGCGCGGGCTGATCGCGAGACCCGGGCCGTTGCGAAAGCAAGACCGACGTGGTGCTCCGCGTCGGACCCTCCTCCTCGCCAAACCCAGACGCCGAGGTGCCTGCTTGCACGAACGACCGGTCACGTCGCCGGCGTCCCTGGCCCGCGCTCCACTTCTGCTCCGCGCATCGCGCCGGGCAAAGCGATAGTCGGCTTCTCGTGGCTGCCCGGGCGACCAAGGGGAAGTCTCGCGTCTCGTTGCAGATGGTCGGGGTGGCCGATTGACCTTTACCGATCGGCGCACTAAAGTAAAGGTATGGCGAAGGTGTCCTCCAAGAACCAGATCACGCTCCCGGTCGAAGCGATGCGAGCCGCCGGCCTGCATCCCGGCGACGAGGTCACGGTTCGTCCCGTCGGCGACGGCGAAGTGCTGGTCGCAGTGCGCGGTTCCCGCGTCCGTCGCCACGCCGGCATCGCCGACGGGATCTATGAGCCTGGCGAACTTGAGCGGCTGCGCGACGAGTGGCAACGCTGATCCTTGACGCCAGCGTCCTGATCGGACTGATGGACAGCTCCGATCCCCATCACGCCACCGCGGTCGACGATGTCGAGACATCCGATCATGCCGGCCGGTCGTTGCAAACACCCGCCAGTGCGTACAGCGAAACGCTCGTCGCGTTCGCACGCGCCGACCGGGTGCCCGAGGCGCGCGCCGCGGTGGCGGGCATGGGCATCACGGTCACACCGCTCACGGCTGACATCGCCGAACGCGCCGCCGGTCTGCGCGCGATGCACTCTGCTCTGCGGCTGCCCGACGCACTCGTGCTCGCCACCGCGCGCGAACTCGACGCCGACCTGCTGACCTACGACAACCGCCTCGCGCAGATCGCGCGCCGCGCCTGAGCACCACCAAGGCCCAGTTCCGCTCCGACAGGCCGCCCGCACGAAGCAGTAGCCCTGACGCCGTGGCTGCTCGGGCGACGAACCGGCAGCCGCCGAGGTGCGTGGTTCAGCCGATTCGGCCAGGGCGGCTCAGGCATGAAATCCTGAGAACGGGATCACGTGATGGGTCCCGTCGTGCAGTGTGAGGGTCTGAGTGACCGGGTCGCGGACGGTCATCCAGTACGCGTCGTCGGCGTTGACTGCCGTGGCGACCGTCTCTCCCGATGCGGTGGCGATGAGCATGCTCCGCACGCCGGTCGCCAGGACACCGCGAAACAAGGTCGGCTCTCCGGCCCGCTGGGAGGCAAAGACATGAGCCGCACGCTCAGCCAGCTCAGTCGATGTGGTTCCAGAGATCCGCTCGCCCCCCCGGCCACTGCGACGACGCAGCAGACAGCGCCCGGGCCAGGTACCAGATCAATGGTCCCTTCCGGCCCCGCATAGACCCGCCGCGACAGATCAGCGTTCAGATGTGGGCCAAGCGCAGACACCATGGCAGGGTCAGCGCCAACCCAGCATCCTCAGGAGTCCGGGGGCGCTGAAACGCTCTGAAGGCGGCCACCTGCTCGGCCTCAAGCGCAGCAAACGAGGCGGGCGGGTCCTGCTCAGGCTCCTCCATGGGGCGCACCATAAGACGCCATCGGCCAAACGACAACTACCAGCGCGCACGCTCGGGTATCAACATGCATGGACCCGCCCAGCGGACCCCACCGGGGCGGCGCAGGCTTCCGCTTGGGCCGAGCGCCGGCCCGAAGCGGCAGCGAGACCAACACGCCTCCGCAGGCGACGAAGAGGCAGTAAGGGCAGCGCCAGGACGGCCTGTTCGCCATCCTGGGTCAGTAGAACCCCGGCTAGATCGGCAGGATCACAGAGGCCGAGTCGGTCGCGCACGTGCGTAGCTGTTGAATTACCGGGACGAGATTACGCGCTCTTCGTTGGCCCGCTCGCTGGCTTGCCGTTCCTCATGGACGCCCAGCACGAGCACTCCCCGAACCTGTGGTGGCCCGATGATCGCGCCCGGTGCGTCGCCACCGAACTCGATCTCGCCTGGACCTACCTCGGCGGGCCAGCCACGCTGATCAGCGACGCGCTCGCCAACCCACGCCTTGAAGCTCAGCCCACATCGCCTGACGACGCTCACCAGCTGCGGCCCCCGAAATGGCTCGCGGCTGCGATCAAAGACGCCGCCGCCGAACTACTTGACTCGGGCACGGCCACGCTTGACACCTGGCGAGGAACCGTCCAGGCGCACTGGAACGGCCGCACGGCCCGACCGACGGTGATCTGCGCATCCAGCGCAGACCGTCCAACGGATCTGCCGGCAGCAGCTGGAGCCGGGTGAACGAGCATGATCGCGTTCGCCTGCGACACAACGTGACTACAGCCCTCACCCGGGCGGTCATCGAACTCCTCTGAGAGCAGGACCGTAACTGACCCCCGGACCCGCTTCTGATCGAGCTTCTGGCGTGTCGCTCGCCAATCACTCGGCCGGTGTGGTCGCTTGGCCAGCGGCCCTACGCGCGCGCAGTACTGCGACCGCGACTGCTAATGCCACTACTGCGATCGTGACCAGCAGTGCATAGTGGGAGATCGCCTTGGCGACCTGCACCGCGGGATGTCCGACCGCGTAACCGAGGCCAACGATCAGGCCGGTCCACAAGAGCATCCCGAGGACGTCAAACGCCAGGAAACGACGGAGGGTCATCCCGGTCCAGCCCGCGGCCGCGTAGATGAACGACGACGGAACCGGGAGGAACGGCGCCAACGCGACCGCGAGCCCGCCGAAGCGTTGCAGGTGAGCGCCGGAGCGCTGCGCCCACTTCTCCGCCTTCGGGTGGCCACCACCCAGCGTGGCCGCCGCCTTCGGACCCCACAGCCGCCCCGCCCACCAGAAGAACGGCGTAGCGAAGAGCAGCGTTGGAAGCGGAGCGAGGACGGCCAGCACAAGCGATGCCTCACCCACCCGGGCGAACGCGCCACCGGATGCCATCGCTGACGTCGATCCACGCAGCGCCTCGAGGAGCACCGGATCGGTCCCCAGCAGGGAGGGCACGAAGGGCAAGAGCGCGAGGGAAAACACGGTCTTGACCGCGATGCCCGTCACGCAGGCGATCTCGGCGCGACGCCGCGTAGCGCCGCCGGGCGTCACCTCATCACTGGGCGGGACGGTCGCGGTCATCTCCCCATTGTCGCCTCACCCATCCCGCGGCGTCCTCTCCCGACCGCCGGACACCCCGCCGCAGGCACCCACGCAACGGACAAGGCCATCCAGGACTGCTCCAGTCGCGAAGCGCTCCGGCTCCCTCGCAGGGCTTGTCGACACCGCGATGTGCGAGAGGCGACGCCAAGAGGAACCACCTGCGTGCAAGGATGGAGAGGACGGTCCCCTTGACGCTCATCGGATGCTGCTTCATCGTGACCGAATGAGCGCCGTCGACATCCGGCTTGCGGTTGCGGATGACCTCCCGGCTCTGCGCCGCATCTTTCGGCAAGCCTCCCTTTCTAACGACGAAGACCGAGACGTGCTCTTGGCCCACCCAGAGGCGCTCGAGCTGCGTGATGACGCGGTGACCGACGGACGGAGCCGCGCCGCGGTGACCGGCGATGGTTCCGTCGTGGGATTCATCACCGTGCTCCCCGGCAAGGGCTCCGTGCTACAGCTCGAGGACCTGTTCGTCGATCCCGATTGGATGCGTCAGGGGGTCGCGCGGAGTTTGTTGGCAGATGTCGTCGCGACGGCGAGACGCGATGGCTGCGCGTGCATCGAGGTCACGGCCAACCCGCACGCGGACGGGTTCTACCGCAGCGTCGGGTTCGAGCCCATGCACGAATGCGAGACGCCGTTCGGCTCTGCGCTGCGCATGCAACTCGCGATTCCCCGTTCAACGGGCAGACGACAGCCGGCCGGCTGACCCTGACATCGGCGAGAAACGAGCATCAAGAAAGCAACGGACCGACGCACGGTGCAAGCAAGCGGCCGGCCGACTCTGTCCCCCTCGTTGCGCTCCCTGTCGCTCTGCGATGGTTCGAGGTGATGAACGACTTGCCGCGGTCTCCGGTGGCGTTTTCAGTGGATGTTCCCGCTGATTCTGGTGGTGCTGGTCGCCGCGCTCGCGCTCGCCCCCATTGGCTAAGCGGCTTGGTAGGCGTTGTGGTCTTCTTCGTGCTCGGCTACGGATGCGTGACGCTGTACTGCCGGCGCACCCAGCAACTCGACAGACGAAACGGTCTGAAGTAGTCCGACGGCCTCGGCTTCGACGTCAGGCCGCGACGATTAAGCGTGCCGCTCGGGCTGAGACGATGCCGGGGTGGTGGCATTCCGTCTGCCGACAAACCTTGCGGATGTCACGCGCGCGGATCATGGTGAGCGCGGTGAGTGGGTTCTGCATCTTCCCGAGATCGTGTGCGAGCTCGCAGAGCGCTGGTCGCTTCGGCTGGGCGACCCTTACGAACCTGGTGGGTCGTGCTCTTGGGTGGCGCCGGCGCAGAGCGCAGCCGGGCTGGACCTCGTGCTCAAGGTCGGCTGGCGCCACGATGAGGCCGAGAGCGAGGCCGATGCTTTGCGGGCATGGCAAGGTCACGGCGCGGTTGTGCTGCACGACGCGCATGCGTTCGGTGCGACGAGCGCGTTGCTGCTTGAGCGCTGCCGGCCGGGCACCCTACTGGCGCAGACAAAGGGGGAGCTTGAGCAGGATGTGGTGATCGCGGGCCTGCTGTCGCGCCTCTGGAGCGCGCCTGCCGGAGGGTTCTCGTTTCGGTCGTTGCAGGTGATGTGTGACAGGTGGGCAACCGGATTCCAGCAGCGGCTCTCCGCATCCTCAAGCCGCTTGGATCCGGGTCTTATGCAGGCCGGGATGGATCTCTGGCGCGAGCTGCCGGGCAGCGCTGAGCGCAGCGCGTTGCTCGCGACCGATCTGCATGCTGGAAACGTCGTGGCCTCTGACCGCGAGCCATGGCTGGTCATCGACCCCAAGCCCTACCTCGGCGATCCGGCCTACGACGCCTTGCAGCACATGCTCAACTGCGAGCGGCTGACCATCGAACCGCTGCGGTTTGCCCATCGTATGGCCAGGCTCCTAGAGCTTGACCCCGAGCGGGTCATCCAGTGGCTGTTTGCGAGATGTGTGCTCGAATCGCTCGACCAACCCGAATGCGCTCGAGTCGCTGCTGTCCTTGCGCACAAGTAGCGCGCGGTGCGTCGTGGGGCCGCCGCGGTCACAAGATTGGGGGTTCATCCCTCTTATAGGTTGAGACTGTGCGATGAAGCTTGAGCAGAAGATCTTGCCCGCCTCTATGAAACGCAGGCCGCAGGGGTTCTGCGTTTCTTCGCGCGGCGGACTCTGCAGGCCGATGTCGCGATCGATCTCGTTGCCGAGACGTTCGCGCGAGCCTTCGCGAACCGCGCGCAGTTCCGCGGTAGCACTGAGAGCGAAGCGATCGCGTGGGTGTTTGGCATCGCGCGTCACGAGCTAAGCGCCTACTTTCGTCGCGGTGCGGTGGAGCGTCGGGCATTGGCAAAGCTTGGACTTTCGGTCGCGCCGCTGATTGACGCCGACTACGAGCGGGTCGAGGAACTCGCCGACCTTCGATTGCTCCGGCTCACGGTGAGCGATGCGCTCGCGCAACTCAGTGTCGAACATCGCGAGGCGCCGCGTCTGCGCGTCGTTGAGGAGCAATCCTACCCGGGCATCGCCCGGACGCTTGGCGTGTCTGAGCCGACCGTGCGAGCGCGTGTGAGCCGGGCCCTGCGCGCCCTGTCCAAAGCGACAACGAGCCTTGAAGGGAGCCGTGAACGTGCCTGAGGACACTGATCTACAGCTGCCGCCCGCACTTGAGGCGTTCGGGGCGGATTTTGTCCGCGCGGTGCAGCTCGCGAACGATCAGCAAGCTCCCCGTCCGAATCGGCTGCGAAGAGGCCGACGCGGCGTGCGGCGCCGGCTGCGGCTACCCGCTGGGTTGCGTTACGCGATTCCGGTGACCCCCGATCTTGAAGTGGGCGACACGGGCTGGTGCTCGAGCACCGAGTTCACGCTCCCGGCCGCTCGGACGCGTCTCATCGATGGGGGCAGCGCCTGCGCACCCGCGAGTGCTCACGCCGTCACGATTGTCGCTGGCGGCGGCGCGCTCACAAACGTCCTCTCGAGCCTCCCGGGCCTCCATCGGCCGCAAGCGAGCGGCGGCCGCCCCTCGATCGCGAACATCCAACGCGCGATGCGCCAGACCGTCTTGATCAACTCGTTCGTGGTCAGAGACCAGGTCGCACGCATCAGGGTCGGCAATGTCTCATTTGTGCCGCGGCCCGACCCGGAGCTCGCACCGGACTGGCGCGCGGCCGTGTTCTTCACCCGGGGGCCGCTAGCGACGTTCGAGATGATCGATCGGCACGGACGGGTGGTCGACCAGACTGGCGCGCAACGGGCTGTGCCCACCGTGCCGGTCACGACAGTCAACCCGCGCCACCCGCCAGCAGCGGTCTGCTCGCTCGGAGCCTCCGACCTACCCAGGGTCGCAAGCCAATGGGAGGTCGTCGCCGACCGCGCGCCCACCCGCGGCCGCAATGCCCCCCCAGATGCGCTGTTCAGCTGCGCCCGCGCCTGGTACGCATTCCCCAGCGCACACGCGGTCTACTCCGCAGCGATTCTCCTCGACGCCCAGAACCCAGCCCGCACGGCGCCGAACCTGCCGGGGCTCACACCGAGTACCCACCCCGGCGACTACGAAGAGGACAGCTCGGCTGGCGGGCAAATTACTGCCAAACGCGTCGGCAACGCCTGGCTGCTGGCCCAAGGCCCCGACCAGCGCCAGCGCACCGCGCTCCTGAACAACATCAACGTCGCCGGGACCGCCGTCCATCGTTAGCAACCCACGACCGCCGAGATCCCGTCGCACAAGGGAAGGATCTGCGAGGAGCGCGGCTGTGGCTGTCGACGTTCGTAGGGCTGGTGTTGCACGGACGCATACTGTGCGTCCGTGCAACAAGACCACCCTGGGCCGATGACCCGGGGAGCACGGCAGGCTAGGCCGCGAAGTGCCTCACGGGGCTTCGGCAACCCCGCTCATCTATGACGCGATTTTCACACGCGCGACACGACTGCGCTTCGGCGCGCCCGAAACCCCAGCATCATTAGCCGCAGCGTTCGCCGAACTGCGCCAAGCCGTCGTCGACACCGGCACCGGCGGTCGCGATGTTGAGACCCTCACCGAGGTGGTGTGGGCGTCGCTACACGGCCTGACCACACTCGCCCGCACCGACCGACTACGCCTAGGCCTCGACACCGACCGCATCGAACTTCTCGTCGCCCAGTTCCGCGACGCCGGGCCCCAAGAAGCCTAAGCCGAGACTCGACTGATGCACCCTACGTCCGTCGAAATTGCAGCGCTCAAGTTGCAGCACTTTCACCAGTGGGCGGTACTGGGCTCGAACCAGTGACCTCCTGCGTGTAAGGCAGGCGCTCTACCAGCTGAGCTAACCGCCCGCGATCGTGGTGATGGTACCCGCGGCGCCGAAGCCCGGACGCCGTCGGCGCTCCAGGTCCCCAGACCGCCGGTTTACCGGTCACACGAGGCGCCCAGCTCGGCCTCGGCCGGGGCGCCCGCTCCGGCCGCGGACAGCACCCCTGGCCGATCGCTGCTGCGCGCGCCGTCGCTGCCCAGCGCGATGGCGGCCTTGGCCGTGACCAGGTGATAGAGGATCAGAAGCTGGACCAGGGCCAATGACTCCGATCGGTACAGCTCGGTCCCGACCGTGAACTCGCCGAGGCGACGCGCCCGGAGGTGCGTGGCGAAGTGCATCCGAGCCCACACCGCCTCCTCGATCGCCGCCGCCTGGTCGGGGTCCATCCGCCCGGGGATGCGCAACAGCCGCTCTCCGTCGCGCTCGAGCAGCGTCAGCCCGTCCGCCCCATCCTGCACGAACGGCTTGAGGTCGGGATGGGGTAGGCCATCCCGCAGGGTCAGCTCGGCGTCGAGGTGGGTCGGGTCGCGCTCGTCCTCGGCCGGCGCCAGGAACGAGACGAGCATGTCGGCGTTGCGCCGCTGCGGCCGGATGAAAGCCTCCGAATCCGACTCGCGGCGGTCAAGCTCGGCGAGGACCTGGTCAGTCGTGTAGCCGCGGCGCGAGCAGTCGCGCTGTACCTTCCACCGGCGCCTCAGCGGCTCCGGCGGGTTGAGGAACACGCGCACGTCGTAGATGTCGAGCATCTCCGGCAGGTAGTAGCCGAGCAGCCCTTCGATCACCATGAACCGGCTGGGCCGGACGTACACCGGTGCGGCGAACGACCCGTCGGCATGACTGTAGACCGGCTTGAGGATCGGCTCTCCCCGCCGCAGGTGGACGAGGTCCTGGGCCATGATGTCGAGGTAGTTGCAGTCCGGATGCAGGGGGGTGACGCCCATCTCGGCGCGTTGCCGGCGGTCGAAGCGGTGATAGTCATCGGTGCAGATGTGCGCGACGTGCTCCTCGCCGAGCACGCGCACCAGCCCGCGAGTGATGGTGGTCTTACCGCCGGCAGAGTCGCCGACGACGCCGAGGATTACCGGGCGCGGATTCACTCCACACCCGCCGCCTCTTTCTCCAGTCCGGCCGCGTCCGGCTCCGCGCCGCCGTCTTTCTCCGCCCCACCGTCTTTCTCCAGGCCGCCCTCGGCCTCGGCGCGCGGCCCGATGCCACCGAGGGCGATCGCGGCCTTAGCGGTCACCAGGTGGTAGAGGATCAACAACTGCACCAGTGCCAGCGAGGCGGAGCGCTGCAGATCGGTTCCGACGATGAACTGCCCCAGCCGGTCCGAGCGCAGGTGCGAGGCGAAGTGCAGCTTTTCCCAGATCGCCTCCTCGATCTCGGCGGCCTGGTCGTGCTCGATCGCGCCGGCGATGCTCACCACCAGTTCGGAGTCGCGCGCGGTGACGGTGATCCCGCGTCCACCGCCGCCGTTGACCGGCGAGAGATCGGGGTGCGGCAGCGTGTCTCGCAGCAGCAGCTCGGCGTCGAGCGACTGGGGATCGTTGCCCTCTCCTTCCCGGAAGGAGACCACCACGTCCGCGTAGCGCTCCTGCGGCCGGATGAACTGAGCCGAGTCGGGTTCACGCTTGTCAAGCTCGCGCAGCACCTGATCGGTGGTGTATCCCCGCCTCGACGTATCGCGTTTGACCTTCCATCGACGCCGCAGATCCTCTGGCGGAGCCAGATAAACCCGGACGTCGTAGGCGTCGAGCAGTGACTCCGAGTGATAGCCGAGCAGCCCCTCGACGATCGTGAACGGCTTGGGAGCCACATACACCGGCGGCCCGAAGGTACCGTCGGCGTGCACGTATACGGGCTTGAGGATCGGCTCGCCGCGGCGAAGGTGACGCAGGTGCTGGGACATGATGTCGACGTAGTTGCAATCCGGGTGCAACGGTGTGATCCCATGCTCGGCACGCTGCCGGCGGTCATAGCGGTGGTAATCGTCGGTCGAGACCGCCGTCACCTGATCCTCGCCGAGGATCCGCACCAGGCCACGGGTCATGGTGGTCTTTCCAGCCGCCGAGTCACCGACGACACCGAGAATGATGGGGCGCGGGATGGTCGCTCCTAGTTCTCGCTGAACACCGAGCTCTGGAGAAAGTCGCCGGGCTCGATGGTGAGCAGATCGCTGCGGGTCAGCTTCTGGTGGCTGTCGAACAGCCGCGTGGCCTGCCGCATGCGCGCGCGCTCGACGGCATTGCGAATGCTGCGCCCGTGAGCGAAGCGAGGGCGCCCCACACGCCGCTGGATGTAGTCGCGCAGCGCTCCGGCCGCCTCTTCACTCATCACGTAACCCTGCCGATCGACCATCAGCCGGGCTATGGCCAACAGCTCGTCGGTGTCGTAATCGGGGAAGTGGATGTGGTGTGCCACCCGTGAACCCATCCCCGGGTTGGCCTGGAAGAACTCCTCCATCCGATCTTTGTAGCCGGCCATCACCACCACCAAGTTCTGACGCTCGGACTCCATCACCTGGAGCAGGACCTCGATCGCCTCCTGGCCGTAATCGCGCTCATTCTCCTGACGGTGCAGGTAATAGGCCTCGTCGATGAACAGTACGCCCCCGTAGGCCCGTTTGACCACGTCCTTGGTCTTGGGGGCGGTGTGGCCGACGTACTGACCCACGAGGTCATCGCGGGTGACCGAAACCAGGTGGCCCTTGTCGATGTACCCGAGACCGTGCAGGATGCTGGCGATCCGCAGCGCCACGGTCGTCTTCCCGGTTCCCGGATTCCCGGTGAAGCTCATGTGCAGGGTGGGGCGCTGAGAGCGCAGGCCCATCTGGTCGCGCAGGCGGTCGATGACCAGCAGCGCCGCAATTTCCCGGATCCGCTGCTTGACCGGCTCCAGCCCCACCAGGTCACGGTCGATGCCCTCCAGCACCTCGTTGACCCGCGAGTTGCGGATCACCGACTCGATGTCGGCTTCCCCGCCTGACACGGCTTCGGCGAAGTCCACCGACTCGACGGCTGAACCGGCCCGCGCCCCGTCGGCCGGCCGGACGACCCGGCCGCCGAACTCATCAGCGAAGGCGGGCGACCCGCGCTCGCCCGTGCCGAAACCGCGCCCCCGCGCAGGCGGGCTGCCGTCGGCGGGTGGGTCGAGGGGCCGGCCCGTGGTATCGAGGCCACGGGGTGCCATCAGGAGTCGCCGACCCCGTCGTCGGTGGCCGGGCCGAACCCGTCGCGTACGGGACCGCCGTTGGACGCCGCATGCTGAGAGTCGCGGCCCGGTGTGGCGTTCTGGACCGCAGCCGGATCACGCGTGCTGGCGAGATCGCCGCGGTTGCCGTAGCGTCGGCCGACCGGATCCCGTTGTGCGTAGGGAACGATCGTGTAGCGCATCTGACGATCGGCCTTCTCCTGTCGCTCGAGCCGGAACCCGGGCTCCTGCGCGGGGCGGTTGACCATGAAGCTCAGCCGCGAGGTCTGGCGACCGAGCGAGTTGTCGTAGCAGACCACCTTCACGTAGTGATTGGGGTAGGCCTGCCGACAGGCGTGCACGTCAGCCATCGCGACGTCGACCTCCTCCGGGCTGAGGTCGAACTCCGGCTGGTTCCACATGTCCCAGAAGCTGTTGCGGGGATGCGGATCGTCGGTGTATTCCACCATGATCGCCCAGCCGTTCTCCAGCGCGTAGCGAAGTTGCGCTGCGATCTCGTCGTCGGTCAGGTCCTCCAAGAACGAGAACGTTCCCTGTGTGATCCTCATGACTTGCTCCCTTCCGGCGGTCTAGTGACTGACCGTGGGAGTCGCCACGGCGTCAGGCGTGTCGGTCGACTCGAAGTCGAACGTGATGTCCTTCCAGACCTCGAGGGCGGCATCGAGCTCGGGGCAGCCCCGGGCCGCATCCCGCAGGATGTCGGGGCCCTCGGAGTAGTAGTCCTTGCCCTCGTTGCGGGCCTTGATCATCGCCTCCACCGCGACGCGGTTGGCGGTGGCGCCCGCGGCGATCCCCATCGGGTGCCCGATCGTGCCGCCGCCGAACTGGAGTACGACGTCCTCGCCGAGGTAATGCAGCAGCTGGTGCATCTGCCCGGCATGAATGCCGCCGGAGGCGACCGGCATCACCGGAGCCAGCGACGCCCAGTCCTGGTCGAAGTAGATCCCGGTCTGCGGGTTGGCGTGGTTGAAGCGCTGGCGGCACACGTCGTAGTAGCCCTTGATCATGTGCGGGTCGCCCTCGAGCTTGCCGACCACGGTGCCGGCATGGATGTGGTCGACGCCGATCATCCGGCACCACTTGGCGATCACGCGGAAGCTCACACCGTGGTACTTCTGCCGCGTATAGGTGCCGTGGCCGGCGCGATGCAGATGCAGGAGCATGCCGTTGCGCCGGGCCCACTTGGACATGGACTGCATCGCGGTGTAACCGATGGTGAGGTCCATCATGATGATCACGCTGCCGATCTCCTTGGCGAACTCGGCGCGCTCGTACATGTCCTCCATCGTTCCGGCCGTGACATTCATGTAGTGGCCCTTGACCTCACCGGTGGCGGCGGACGCGCGATTCACGGCCTCGATCGCGTGGAGGTAACGGTCACGCCAGCGCATGAACGGCTGCGAGTTGATGTTCTCGTCGTCCTTGGTGAAGTCCAGTCCGCCTCTGAGCGCCTCGTAGACCACCCGTCCGTAGTTCTTGGCCGACAGTCCGAGCTTCGGCTTGGTCGTGGCGCCGAGCAGAGGGCGCCCGAACTTGTCCAGGTACTCGCGCTCCATCACGATTCCGTGGGGCGGCCCCTGGAAGGTCTTCAGATAGTGCGGAGGAATCCGCATGTCCTCCAGACGCAGGGCCTTGAGCGCCTTGAAACCGAACACGTTGCCGATGATCGATGAGGTGAGGTTCGCCACCGACCCCTCCTCGAAGAGATCGATGTCGTAGGCGATCCGGGCGATGTACTGATCCTCGGATCCGGGCACCTTGTCGAGCTGGTAGGCCTTGGCCTGATAGTGCTCATGCGGGGTCAGACGGTCGGTCCAGACGACGGTCCAGGTCGCTGTGGAGGATTCGCCGGCGACTGCGGCCGCGGCCTCGATCGGGTCGACACCAGGTTGGGGTGTGATCCGGAAGGCACACAGGATGTCGGTGTCCTTCGGCTCGTAGTCGGCATCCCAGTAACCCATCTCGGCGTACGGGGTGACACCGGCGGCCCAGCGATCCTTCTTCCTGGCGTCGACCTTGTCGGCGACGGCCGGTTGGTCAGCAGGATTGACAGGGGTCAGCGTCATGGTTTGATCGCGCCTTCGGTCGAAGCAGTGTGGGTGCCAGCGTAGAGGCGCAATAGATAGACGTCAACTTGTTCTTTCGCATTATTAGATAGTGTAGAGTTTATGTATGGACGAATGCGGCCTCGCCACCGGCGCTGGCGCCTAGCGCCGTGATCGACGTCGCCCTGACGGGGATCGGACTGGGCTCAGCGGACGTGGCGGTGGTGATCGACGTGCTTCGCGCCACGACGACGGTGACAGAGGCGCTCGCGGCCGGCTATGAGCGCGTGCGGTGCGTGGCCGGCATCGAGCAGGCGGAGCTGCTGCGCGCGCCCGGCAGGGTGCTGGCCGGAGAGCGCGGCTGCCTGATGCCACCAGGATTCGATCAGGGCAACTCTCCGGTCGAGGCCAGGTTGCAGCGAGGACGCGAGCTGGTGCTGGCCACCACCAATGGCGCTCCGGCGATCGTCAATGCGGCGCACCAGGCCAGTGAGGTGATAGTCGCGTGTCTGCTCAATCTCGGGGCGGTGATCGAAGCGGTGGCCGGGCTCGGAGACCTCGACGAGCTGCAACTGCTGGTCGTGTGTGCCGGGACCGACGGAGCGCCGGCGGTCGAGGACACCTTTGTCGCCGGTGCGCTGTGCGCCGCGCTGCAGGGAGCACGCACCGATACGGCACGCATCGCCGAGTCGGTGTCCCGTGCTTACCCGACGCCGTCCGCTGCGCTGAACGCCGGCGCAGGGGCCTCCGCGCTGCGTCGGGCCGGGCTGGCCGGCGACATTGCGCACTGCGAGCGCGTCTCGCAGATCGCGCTGGTGCCCCGGGTCTCAGCGGTCGACGGGGACAGCGCCGTGGTCGATCGGCTCGGGCGATGTGGCGTTCCCGCTCCGGCGGTCGGCCGCCTAGTACCGTCTTGGCCATGAGAGATTTCGGCTTTGATCCCCAGCGGGCGCTCGAGTTCATCCGCCACTCGGTGGCCGAGGCGCCGGCTCAGCTGGCCGACGGGTTCGGGCGGCTGGTTCGCGACGCCCCACCCGAGCGGATCGAGCAGCTGATGCGCTCACCGGCCCGCAAGCCGATCCTCGACGGAATCTTCTGGCAGATGCCCAAGCAGCTTGATCCGGAGCAGGCAGCGGGCGTGAAGTCGTCCATCCGGTGGTGCATCACCGGGCGCTCGGATGGTGGCGTCGACACCTATCAGCTGGAGATCGAGTCGGGTCGATGCCGGACGGTCCGCGAGCCTCGAGGACCCGACGCAAGCGTGACGATCACCATGGACGGCGTCGAGTTCCTGCGACTCGCGAGCGGTAACTCGGATCCCATGCAGGCTTACTTCCAGGGTCGCATACAGCTCGCCGGCGACATCATGCTCGCCGCCAAGCTCGCGTCGCTGTTCCGCATGCCGGGGGCCCGACCCGGCAACGGCGGCTCCACCGACACGCCCGGCTGAGTCTCCGGATCAGCTGCTGCGGTCAGGCACGACCGCGCCAAAGCTCGAGGAGGTCGGCCACGACCCCTGCCAGGCGGCTCGGGCGAAGGGATTGCATCGCCATGAGCCGAAGATAGTTGACAGACGGTCCATGGCCCGCGTACGCTAGCCCGCGGGCTCTGGTGCTGGCCTCTCTGCGGGGTGGCGGAGGAAGTCGGCATCTTCCCGAACGAGAGGAGAGCGCCCGGGACCGGCACGAATCGAGTACAGCAGGCACGGACGGCGCCTTGTCGGCGGCCGGACGACGGGAGTGTTCGAACAACAATTCAGCTGGCCTTGGCCCTGCGTGAAACCGGTTTGACCGGTCATGCAGAGGGCCGCGCCGGCAGGCAGAAAGGTGCAAGATGATCAAACGTAAGACGAAGTTCGCCATGGCATTCGCGGTGGCGCTTTGCGCCGTGAGCGCTCCGATGGCGCTCGCCGCTGCGGATACCGGCGACAGCTTGTCTCCGGCCAGCACGGTCATAAAGGCCACGCTCAAGACCGGCACGGTGACCGTACTGACCGGGACCGTAAATGGCGTCCCCGTGACCTCCAACTGCACCGGCTCGTCGGTCACGTTCAAGACCCTGGCGAAGGGCCTCGGTCCGGTCGTGACGAGCAATCCCACATTTACCGGCTGCACCGACAGCCTCGGCGGAACGGACACCGTCAGGAGCAGCAGCACCAACGGAAGGTGGACGGCGACCTACATTGACGCCCCGAATGACGAGGCCAAGGAGACCGCCACCGGCGACAAGATCAAGCTCACCATGCCCAAGCAGGGCGTGACGATCCAGAGCAGCCTCCTCTCGGGGTGTGCCGTGATCGCGGCACCGACCGCTCCCGCTTCGATCACCGCCGCGTACAACGAGACAAGCCACGCATCGGTGTTCAGCAAGGCGTCGATCCCCACGGCCGGCTTCGGCTGCACCACCGGACCCTCCGGCGCGTTCAGCGCGAACTACATCGCCAGCGGTGGCCTCAAGGACGGCTCGTAGGTCCACGCGACCTCGCTGAGGCAGTATCGCTTGAGAGGCGGGCCGCCGACAGGTGGCCCGCCTCTTCTACTCGGGGCCACCGAAGGGTTAGGCAGGCTTGACTAACCTCGAGCCCGGGGACTAGGATCGCCACGGGCTTGAAAATCGCTCGCTGGCGTCACCGGGGCCGGCAGGCCGGGCAGAGGGACGAGATGAAGCAGCATCTGGACGGATCCAGCCGAGGTGCAGCGCGGCTGCTCGTAACCGTCGCGAGCATCGCCGTGGTGCTGGCCGGGCTGGCGGCCGGCTCGATCGCCGCCCCGACCGGCGGCGGCCGCGATGTCAGCTCGGGCCTGCAACCACGGGACACGTACGGGCTGCGCAGGCCGGCGCAAGTGCGCCCCGGGCCTCAGCCCAATCTGCCGACGACCGGGCCGGCGTGGGCCTTCATCGGTCCGCGGCCTGTCAAGGATCCGACCTACGGCAATCTCGACAGCGGCCGGGTGACGTCTCTCACCACGCTGCCGGGCAGCCCACTGGACATCTACGCCGGGACCGCCGACGGCGGGGTGTGGAAGAGCACGAACCAGGGCGGGACGTGGATCCCGCTCCTCGACAAAGCCGGCAACCTGTCAGTCGGGTCCCTGGCCAGCGATACCACCAGCCAGGCGGTGTACGTGGGCACCGGCGAGGACAACTTCAACTCCGATGCCGTTCCCGGCGTCGGAATCCTGCGGCTGGTCAACACGACCGTGACCAACGTGGCGTCCAATCTGGCCGGAGCGACGATCGGCGGGATCGCCGTCGACCGCACCACGGCGCACGCCTCGCTGCGGCTGTTCGCGGCGACGAGCCTCGGCCTCTACGGCTCGACCGGCGGTGGTGCCGGGTCGTGGAAGGCAAACAGCGGGTTCGCGAGCGCCGTGGCAGCAAACAATCTGCCGTCGCACGCGACCGGGGTCATCCAGGACGCTTCGGTGGCCACGAAGTTCTTCACCACCGTCGGCAACAACTGCCAGAACGGCTTGACCAGCGCCTCGATCCTGGCCAGCGGCAACAAGGGCGTGTCCTGGGCTCCGGTGCTCACCGCCGCGCCCGCGTCTCGAATCGCCGTCGCGAGCGGACCCAAGAACACCGAGTGGGCGATCGCGGCCCAATGCAACGGGACCGTGTACAACATCTGGAAATCGACCCTCGGCGGTGCCGCCGGCAGCTGGAAGCCGATTCCCGCGACACTGCCCTATGACCTCTTCAATCCCACCGGCGACGGTGGCCAGGGCTGGTACGACATCGCGATCGGCGTGGACCCGACCAACGCCGGCCGGGCGGTGTTCGAGGGCGTGGACGCGTTCGCGACCGCTGACGGCGGCAAGAGCGTTCATCCGATCGGAAAGGTGTACAGCGGCGGCGTGGTCCATCCCGACTTCCACGCGATCCTGTTCACCGGCGCGGATTCGTTCTACGCCGGCAACGACGGCGGCGTGTGGTCGACCTCCGATCTGGGCGGCACCGGCACCGCCGCCGACTGGCACAACCTCAACAACACGCTCGCCACGACACAGTTCTACAGCGGCAGTGCGCTCGACAGTGCCAACGTGTTCGGCGGAGCCCAGGACAACGGGAACAGTGGGTTCTTCAACGGTCAGACGACGGCGTGGACCAAATACACCATCGCCGGCGACGGCTTCTTCACCGCAATCGACTATACGGCCGGGTCGAACGCAATCTACGGCGAGTACTTCAACCTCGGGATGCTCAGGGGCTCTTCGGCCAACCCTGCCACCTCAGACCCGATCAGCCCCTGCGTGAACAACTGCAACACCGCCGACTTCTCGGCCCCGTTCGTTCTTGACCCCACCTACCCGAAGCGGCTGCTGGCGGGCACGACCGATCTGTGGGAGAGCAAGGCAGCCGACGGTCACTACACGGGCGGTGGCAATGGTGGGACCGCGTCCTGGACCGACATCGGCAAGAACCTCACGTACGGCGCTGCCCACCCGTATCCGTTCCACGCCAAGGACGCGATCTCCTCGATCTCAGTCGCGCCCAAGGGCGAGTCAGACGTGATCTACACGTTGAGCGAGCAAGGCCGCGCCTTCCGCACCCTGGACGACAAGCACTTCAGCAACGTCACGGGAAACCTGCCGCCGGCCAACCCGGCCAAGACGACGAACGGCTGGCCGTGGGGCAGCCAGATTGCGGTCAACCCATGGAACACTGACGAAGCCTGGGTCGCGATGACGGGCTCAAAGATCGGTCACGTCTGGCACACCGACAACGGCGGGACCTCGTGGCAGGACATCACCGGCAACCTGGGCGACAGGCCGGTCTCGAGTGTGCTCGTCGATCCCCGTCAGAAGGACACGATCTACATTGGCGCGGCCGACGGCGTGTACGTGTGCAGCACCTGCGGCGGGAGCGCGCCGGTCGGGACCTGGGAGCACTACGGGACGGGCCTGCCGGGCGTCTGGGTCACCGCGCTGACGCTCACGCGCGACACCAAGCGGATCGTCGCCTGGACGCACGGCCGCAGCGCTTGGATGGTGCCGACCAGCCTGCCCTCCGGGACTCAGCCGATCACCGAGTTCCCGACCTCAGGCGCGACCACCGGCATCGCCAACGGGCCCAACGGCGTGTGGTTCACCGAAGGCACCAAGGTCGGCGTTGCGGGGGTCGATGGAAGCGTCAAGGAGTTCAGCGTCCCTGGCGCCAGCCAGCTCCAGGACATCACCCGGGGCCCCGACGGGAACATGTGGTTCACCGACTCGGGCGCCAACTTCTTCGGCAGCATCTCCCCCAACGGCGCAACCATCCACACCTACCACACGCTGCAGGCGGGCGGTGCTCCTCGCGGGATCGCCGCGGGCCCGGACGGCAACCTCTACATCTGCGATCCCGGCAACAACGAGATCTACGTCGAGAGCACGGCCGGAGTCGAGGTCAACCGCCAGCGGGTGCCCACCGCGAGCGCCAGGCCATACGAGATCGTCAACGGCGGAGACGGCTATCTGTACTTCACCGAGCTGACGGCCGCCGCCGGCACAGGCACAGGCCAGATCGGGGTGATCACGCCGAGCCCCTACGCGGTGAAGGAGATCTCTACCCCCAACAACACGATCGGACCGCTGGGAATCGGACTCGGTCCAGATCAGCATGTGTGGTTCACCGAGTACGGCAACGGCGACGTTGGCCAGCTGACCGGCAGCGGTCCGACCACCGGCATCAAGGAGTTCAACGTCAGCAGCGGTCGCCACGGTCCGAGTGGTCTCACCATCGGGTACGACCGCAAGCTGTGGCTGGCGATGGACGGGGCGGCGTCCACACTCGAGCGCTTCGACACGACGACGCACGCGATCACCTCCTACACCCTGCCGACCGCGGGCGAGAGCGCGTACGAGATCATCACCGGACCCGACGGCAACCTCTGGTACACGACGCAGGGAAACCGGATCGGACGGCTCGAGCTCTCACAGAGCTGAGCGCCGATGTAAGGGCCGCACCTCAGCAGGCCGGCCGGCAGGCTGGGGGATAACTCATGCGTGACATGGAAGATCCCCCACCGTCAGCGTCTGAACCTCGTCGTCGTCGAAGACATAATCCGCCGAGCGGGCAGCAACATCCATCAAGAAGCTCAGCCGAGGCCGAGCACCTTGATCGTCTGGGCCGCCATCTGGGACTCGCCGAGCGCGTTGGGATGCACGATCACCGGATTGGTGCCCCCGAGCACGGGCTCGATCCACCGGACGCCGATCGGCTCGCAGGCGTTGTGGCCGTTTGAGACCGCGCTGAGGTTGATGTAGGTCACGCCGGTCGCAGCGGCGGCACGCTTGACGGCATTGTTCAGCGTGGCCTGGATGTCTCGCACGTACGGGACATCGCCTGACGCGACCGGCATCGTGGGGTAGCAGCCGGCTGTCGCCGGCAGGATCCACGGGTAACCGAGGATGCCGACCTTCGCCCGCGGCGCCCTGGCCCGGACGGCGTGAAGTGCCTTCACCAGCGACGGATAGGTCTTGGTGCGGATGGTGTTGTCGAAGGAGGAGCCATACCGGTCCTTGCACGGGCTGCCCTGGCCGAGCGTCGATATCCCGGCCGAGCCACAGTCGATGATGGAGTTGATGAAGACGCTGTTGTCGTTGCCTCCGATGGTCATCGTCACGAGCTGTGTGTGCGAGCTCACGGCGTTGAGCTGCGGCGCCACACCGGGGTACTGCGAGATGAAGAAGTGGCTGGTGTCAGCCGCGCCGCACGTCACATCGGCCAGCTGCGCGCCGATCTGGCCGGCGATCACGTGCGGGTAGTTGAGAGTGGAGCGCAGACACTCGGGCGGCGCGGAGGGATCGGGCGGCAGTACCCCGGAGGCGGCGCTGTAGGAGTCGCCCAGCGCCACATAGCTCAGGGGCGCGGCCGTCGCCTGAGCGGCTTGTGTCCCGACGGCGGAGATGGCGCAGGCAACTGCGAGCGCGAGCCAACGGGCGCGGCGAGAGCGGGGCATCTAGGGAATCCTCCTCGACAGCGGTTTAGAAACACCAGCGTTTCCAGACAGTACACTGTTGTTTTCGAAGATGCAATATCGATCGAGCGTCTCAGACTCCCCCGGGGAGCTCATGGTGTCCGCCGGGCCGCTGCCGGCCGGTCGTCACTCGCTAACCCGTGAGGTGGTGCTCGCGTCCCAGCGTGGTCGCGTGCTCGCCGCGATGGCCCAGGCCGTCGCGGAGCACGGGTACGGAGAGGCCACCGTTGCACACGTCGTCGCGCTCGCCGGGGTCTCGCGCAAGACCTTCTACGAGCACTTCAGTGACAAGGAGGCCTGCTTCCTCGCCCTGTACGACGTCGGCATCGCGTACGTACTCGGGCGCATCGCCGACACGCTCGAGTCGCCCGCTGAGCGCGATCCACGCGCCCGGGTCGCCGTCGGGCTGCGAGCGTTTCTCGCCGTGCTCGCCGAGGAGCCTGCCTTCAGCCGTGCCATCATCCTCGAGGTCCACGCGGCCGGCCGCCAAGCGGTCAGGCGCCGGCGCGCGACGCTGGAGGAGTTTGCCCGTCGCTACGAGGACATCAACCGTCACGCACGCGCGCGCGACGCTTCAATCCCGCCCCTGTCCCACGACATCGCGCTCGCCCTCGTCGGGGCCATCCTCGAGCTTGTGGCGACCCGCCTCGAAGATGGCCGAACCGCGCAGTTGCCAGAGCTCGTCGATCCTCTCACTGACTTCGTCGCGGGCAACGTCGTCCCGGGCGCTCGATAGCAAGCAGGCCTTCTACGCCGGTGCGCCGTCGCCTGCGGGCTTCGTGCGGCGTTGCTGGTGCCAGTCAAGAACGAATCCGACGAGGACAGCGACGACCGCGCCGTTGATCGCCAGATCGGCGAGGTTGAGGCTGCCGCCGGCGAGGGTCGGTTTGATCCAGCGATCACCCCGCCGCGCAGCGGCCCGGGGCGCTCAGGAGGCGGTCCAGAGGTTGCCGATGCCCCCACCGAGCAGCAAATCGATCGCGACCGCATAGCTGGTGGTGCGCACCAACCACGCGGCGACGGTGATCAACGCTACGGCGATCAGGCTCAGAACCGAGACGAGCACAGCGTGTCCGGGCAGGATGTTGCCGGGACCGGCGAAGTTGCGATAGAGCTCGAGATGGAAGCGGCCACCGAGCAGGTTGACCACGCCGCGACCGGCCAGCGCATGGGCAGCAATCGCCTTGGTCGCTGCGTCCAGCGCCACCACGACGACGGCGATCGTGGCGACAAGTCGCCGCTGAGCGTGCCGGGACCCGGCGGGCTCGCTGGAGGACATGATCTACATCGTCCCACGCGACGAGTCTCACTGTGACGTCCGTCACATCCATTCGCGCCATTTCCGGGTAGTACGAGGGGATGGTGGCTGGCCAGCCCGGACCGAAGTTGACGGCCCTGCGTCAACCGGTGCCGGACGCGGTGCAGGTCCCGGCGCGCCGCGAAACCGCCGTGCTTCCCCGGCAGGTGATGCGCCGATTCACACTGGTGATCGCGCCGGTCAATCTCGTGATCGCGACCGTCACGTACGTGTTCGTCGCCTACGTCGTGCCGCTCCCGGGCCGCGCACCGCCGGCGAGGGCACGAATCATGGTCCTGGCCGCCGCGATCGTGGGCTTTGTCGTGGCGTGGGCGGTGAGCGAGTTGTGGGGCAGGCACTCGTTCAGGCCCGTCCGGCGCTGGCTCGAGCGCGGCGGGGAGGCGGACGATCTGGCGCGTACGCGCGCTGTGCGCCTGGCGTTGCATGAGGCGGGGCACACGCTCGTGGTGTGGTTGATCGCCGGCGCTGGGTTCGGCGCGGTGGACGTGGCGGTAGGCGGCTCGGCTGCCGCGGGCGCGCTGATGGCGGTCATGGTCGCGGTTGGCGGGCTCAGCGCGTCCGCGCTCACCTACCTGGCCGTGGAGTGGATCATGCGGCCGGTGATCGCGCTCGCGCTCGCGGGCGACCCCGCCGAACGCCCGCGCTCGACGGGGATCACGACGCGCATCTACCTGGCGTGGGAATTCGGCACGGCCGCGGCCGTCTCCGGCGCGGTGATCGCGGCGATCGCGTATCTGGCGGGCGCCGGGATGTCACCGCGGCGGATGGCCGCGACGGTGATCTTCCTGGGCGCGATCGCGCTGGTGGTCGGCTTTGCCACCCTGCTGGTGGCGGTTCGCTCAGTGGCGCACCCGGTGCGCCGACTCCGCGACGCGATGGCGCGTGTCGAGGCCGGGAGTACCGATGTCCAAGTGCCGGTCGACGACGGCGGCGAGGTAGGGCTGCTCCAGGCCGGGTTCAACCGCATGGTCGCCGGTCTGCGTGAGCGTGACCGTGTCCGCGACCTGTTCGGGCGGCATGTGGGCGAGGAGGTGGCACGCTCGGCGCTCGCTCAGGGCGTGGAGCTTGGCGGCGAGTTGCGCGACGCCGCGATCCTGTTCGTGGACGTGATCGGCTCAACTCCGTTTGCCTCCAAGCGCGACCCGCGCGAGGTTGTCGAGACGCTCAACCAGTTCTTCGGGATTGTCGTCGAGGTGGTCACGCGGCACGGCGGCTGGGTCAATAAGTTCGAGGGGGATGCCGCGCTGTGCGCGTTCGGGGCCCCCGCTTCTCATCCCGAAGCCGCCACCGCCGCGCTGACCGCAGCCCGAGAGCTACGCCGGCGACTGCACCTCGAGCTCGACGCGTTCGATGCGGCGATTGGGGTCTCGGCAGGGCAGGTGGTAGCCGGCAACATCGGCGCCGCGAACCGCTATGAGTACACGGTGATCGGTGACGCGGTGAACGAGGCTGCGCGGCTCTCGGAGCTCGCCAAGGAGGAGCCCTCGCGCCTGCTGGCCTCCGAGGAAATCGTCAGTCGCGCCGGCGCGCACGAGGCCGGGAGATGGATTGTCGGCGAGCCGGTGCTGCTGCGGGGACGTCCGCGGCCGACACGGGTGGCCGTTGCGCGCGACGGTGGGTCTCCAACTCCGGCGCCCGTGGAGGGCGAGCGGGCGGCCGAACCCCAGGCCGCCGATCGGGCTGCCGCGGACCTCGTCTGAGCGCCTGCTGTCCGTCCTCAGCGTTTGACCCCTGGCGTCGCGGGCCGCGCGTGCGCCATCTTCTCCGGCGTCCAGTAGCTGTCACCACCGGTTGAGTTAGGGGCAGTCGGCGGCAAGGCAGGCGCCGTCAGCGGACTCTGGGCTGCCGGCGGGCCTCCGCCGGCGCCGCCGGCTCTTGCCGACCCCTGAGCAGTCGTCCCGTTACGAGCGCACGCCGCTGCTCCGAGCAGCACCAGCGCTGCGCAGGTCACCCAAAACGCCAACGTTCGCATCCGCTTTGTCCTCGTCCGAAGGCCGTTGCTCACGGATTGGATGTTACGCCGACTCCTGCGCCTACACGAGCGGCGCCGGGGGAGCCAACAGAAGTGGGCTCCCCCGGCATGCCGTCACGTTGGACGGACCGCTACGTGCGTGGTGTTGCTGGTTGCCTCAGCAGGTGCCGGTCCAGCCGCTACCACCCTTCCAGAAGTTGCAGGCAGCGGTGTCGTAGTACGGGCTCTGGATCTCCTGGCCGTACTCGTTGCCGTTCGCTCCAGAGGTGAAGTAGTAACTGTTGTCTCCGTTGATCCAGTTGCCGTGACCGATCGGATCGTTGGTTGACTTGCCGAAGCTGAGAATCCACGGTCCACCACTGAACCCTGGCGTCTGCCTCGAGCCGATCGAGTTGTCCTGGGAGGTGTCGCCGCTGCTCGGGTTGTTGACGTCATACCGATGCTCGGCAGCGGTGACGACGAGGTAGCTCCCGTTGTACGGGCTCCCAGACGGATAGCCGAAGTCCATCCAGTGCTGGTCACGCGGCCAGTTCCATCCGAACCCCAGGCCGCCGGTCATAGTCTCCACGTGCTTGCTGACCTTGTCGCTCGCGGCGGCCATCTTGAGGTACGCGTAGTCGGCGCTCCATGAGCCGTTGAAGTACCAACCACCGGTCTGCTGGGCCTGGGCCCACGACCAACACCCGATGCTCGGGTTCTCGCCGTTGCTATAGGACGGGCAGAACAGGAAATTGCTGTAGTAGCTCTTGCCTCCCTGCGGGCCTACGCAGTGGCCGGCTGTCCACACCATGTCCAAGCTGCCACCGCCGTAGGTGGTCGCAGCCGTGCAGACAAAGTTACCGCTCGGCTCGGTGAAGAACAGCTTGCCCACGGTTGACACGGGATAGGTACGCGGAATCCCGATCCAGTTGAACGTACTGTTCGGCCCGGCGTACCCGCCGTCGGCAGGCATGACGCTGGAATTGCCCGTGATTGAGTTCGGCGGCGTACCCGGCGCGCCGCTCAGGCCGCCAAGACTGCTCGGAGCGTCTCCCCCGGCGGTGCCAGGGACTCCGGTCGCTGAATTACCGGCGTTGACCGCGGAGCTGCCGGTTGAGATCCCCTGCGCCACGGCGGGCTTGGCAGAAGCCAAGCGCGCCTTGGTCCAGTAGGCGTAAACGGCGCTGGCACTCTTGTTCGTCGCTGCTCGGCTCAAGCTTGGTGCCGCCGGCGCCGCCACCGCCTGCTGCTTGGGCCCGGTCGCGCCCGCAGGCCCGACACTCGCACTTGCTACCACCCCTGCCGCCAGCACGACGACGGCCAATACCCCGATCCGAACCCGGCGGTAGCGAAGGCTACGCCTGAGATTCCCCATGATGGTACCCCTTTATGTATGGTGAGCCAGCCGCCCTCGGCCCGGCTCACGGTTGATTGGGTGACTTTATATGCGCTCCCTTATCGAGTCAAGTCGATTGATGGAGATACGCGCTTCGACCGCGTGGCAACCACCCTAGGAAGCCCAGCTGGGACAGCGAGCTCGATGATCCCGACGTCGTCGGTCGACTGCTCGCCGGGCGGAAGAATGTGGTGTGCGGGTGTTGGGTGTCATTCCCGTCCCGTGTCGCTTGTGGTTGTCGTGGCGTCCGGCTGCCGCGCCGGAATACCGCTGTAGTGGGCCCCGGCCAGATGCCAGCTCGTGCCGTGCCCGATCGCGATCGCGGTCACTCGAAACTCGCCGTCGGCTGGCTTCCCTGCGTAGGTGGCCGCCTGCGTGAGCCGGCCGATGGCGATTGCGAAGCGCGCGTAGGCATGGGTTCGTATGTCGAGGTCGTCCCATTCGAGCGACTGGATCTGGAGCCTGCGGGTGCGGAATTGTTCGAGCCATTGCTCCTTCGGGACGACGAACCCGAGCGGACCGACGAGCTTGAAGTCGTCTGTCAGCAACCCGGATAGCTCGTTGACGTCGGGCCGTCGCTGGGCTTGGGCGTAGCGTGCCAGCAGGTCCGTGATCTCGCTTCTGGTCATGGTCACGATCTGCTCATCGTTGGTGATCATTTGATGCCTCCGGTTCGGTGGTGATGGTTTGTGATGCACCTAGGCGGCTGGCGCTTGCCGGGCGAAGGGGGCCATCCCGGCGAGCTTGCCCCCGTCGATGGGGATGGTCGCGCCGGTGATGAATGACGCGGCGTCGGTGCATAGCCAGAGGACTGCGGCCGCGACCTCGTCGGGACGTCCGATGCGGCGCATCGGCATGGCTTGCGCGGCGCCGTGTTGAGCGGCCTCGCCGGCCCGCTCGAGCTGCTCGGTCAGGATGGGTCCGGGGGCGATCGCGTTGACGCGGATGTTGCGGGCGGCGTATTCGAGTGCGGCGACCTTGGTCAGTCCGACGATGCCGTGCTTGGTCGACACGTAGGCCGCGAGGCCCCCGACCGCCTCCAGACCAGCGGTGGAGGTCATGTTGACGATCGCGCCGCCGCCGCTTTCGAGCATCGCGGCGATCTCGTGCTTGAGGCAGAGGAAGGTGCCGCGCAGGTTGATCGCCAGGGCGCTGTCGAAGTCCGCGGTGGCGACGTCGATCAGCGGGGTTGGAGGATGGCCGCCGCCGGCTGCGTTGTTGACGGCGATGTCGAGGCGGCCGAACGCGTCGAGTGTCCGTGTGACCATGCGTTGCACGCTGTCTGGATTGCCGATGTCGGTCGGGACGCTGAGCGCGGTGCCGCCGCCGGCCTCGATCTCGGCAGCGAGCTGCTCGAGGCGTGTGGCGTCGCGTGCGGCCAGCGCGACGGTCGCGCCGACCTCGGCGAGGGCGCGTGCGGTCGCTGCGCCGATGCCTCGACTGGCGCCGGTGACGATCGCGACTTGATCGGTAAGGGTGCCGTTCATGGTGTGCTCCCTTCGCGGTCAGCGGTGGTGGTGGTGGGTTTTCGTGAGACGGGAAGCAGCGCGGCGGCGGCGATAAGCCAGGCCAGGCTGCCGAACCGGGCGATCGGCAGCAGCACCGCGGCTGGCTTCGAGAGCAGCGCGATGGTGGAGAGCTCCGCGATCGCGGCGAACGCGATCCCGGCGATCCAGGCCGGTCTGGGCAACAGGCGACCGACAGCCGCGGGCACGGCCAAGCCGGCCACGAGCAGGCCGAGGAACACGACCGTGCCCGGGCCGCCCGCGGCGAACGCGAGGTCGGCGAGCGGCCGGACGACGTCCGAGTTCGTCGCTGTCCCGGGCCGGGAGAGGACCCACTGCGCCAGCGCGCTCGTTGCGAGCATGCCGCTGGCCAGGGTGCCGCCGGTGGAGGCGATGAGCACGCCGGGAACCCGAGCGAAGCCCAGGTAGCGGAGTCGGCTCGACAGCGAGGCGGCGAGGATCGCCAGCGGCACCGCCGAGGCGAACTGCAGCGTGGCAGCGACCCGAACGGTCGTGGAGTGAGCCGAGAAGAACGCGATGACCTCGCTCGCGTGGTCGTACGGGGATGGGAATGGACCGCCGCCGGCGGCGCCAACGACGAGGCTCGCCGCGAACAGCGCCACCGAGATAACCGCCACTGGCACGAGCGGCGGCCCGACGTGACGCGGAACGCGTGAGGGCGGAGGGCCGGGAGATAAGTGCATAGACCGATACTAGCAGTAACGATTATTATCTGTACTCATTACGGAATGTCTGTACTCTGTCGCCGATGACTTCACGCCCCGCCGACAACCAAGGACCGGCGAGCCAGGGCGGCGTCGCCTTCCTGCTCGCGCAGCTCGGGGCGCACGCCGCCGCCGCGTTCGCCGAGCGCATTCGGCCACTGGAGCTCACGCCGCCCCAGGCCGGAGTGCTCCGCCGCCTCGGCCAGTTCCCCGGACAGAGCCAGCGGGGGCTCGCCGACGCGCTGGGCATGCACGCCCCACGCCTTGTCGCCTTGATCGACGAGCTCGAGGACCGGGGCCTCGTCGCGCGAGACCGCGACCCGGACGATCGCCGCAACTACGCGATCACGCTGACCGACGAGGGCCGGCGGGCACTCGCCGAGCTCGCCGGCGTCGCCCGTGAGCACGAGCTCGCGATCACCGCCGCGCTCGACAACGACGAGCGCGCCCAGCTACTCGCGCTGCTCCGGCGGCTCGCCGAGGAACAGAACCTGTCGCCCGGCGTGCACCCCGGCTTCCGGCGCATCGGCCGCCGACCCTGACTGTGGGGGGAGCCGAGGCCCCCGCCGCTATGTGCAGGACCCAAAGACCGGACGGTGCTCCACGAACCACCGCGGAGGGTTATTCATGGCCATGACACTTCTGAGCCGCTCGTGCGACTACTGGAGCAGTGGGACCCGACTACCGACAGCTCGCAGACGTCCATAAGCAGATCGAGGCCCCGGTCGGCCTGCTCGGCACCTACACCTTGCAGGCGTCGACCAACGCGCTCAGCAGCGACTCCCCGGGGGACCGGACCTTCAGCCCGCTGCTGGTGCTCCCATGAGGACGTCCACCAACCCGGGGAAGCGCTCCTCCAGGTCCTCGCGCCGCAGCGAGACGTAGCGCTGCGGACCCGCCGGGCGGTGGCGGGTGAGACCGGCCTCGCGCATCGTCCGCAGGTGATAGGAGCCGGTGGAGTTGGGCAGGCCCAGCGTCGCGTAGATCTCGCCGCACAGGCGCGCCTGCCCATCGGCCAGCAGGCGGACGATCTCAAGGCGCACCGGGTCGCCCAGAGCCCGCATGATCGTGGCCAGGTCGAACGCGGCGACGTCTGGGTGGGGGATCTTCTCGAGGCTGGGAGTGCGCGTCGCCATGCCGCTGAGGATAGCGTGCTACCTTACTTCCAAACATTTGGAAATAACGAATTCAGGACGGCGTCGCGTGCTCCAGCCAGCCCACCCCCACCCCCACCTCCTCTCCCGCCGTGTCCTGTCGCCTCGCGCGGCGTATGGGCTGATGGCCGCCGTCATCGGGCTGGCCCTGTTCGCCTCGGGCACGCCGTCGCCGCTGTACGGCACCTACAGCGCCATGTGGTCGCTGTCGCCCGTAGTCCTGACCCTGGTCTACGCGGTGTACGCGTTCGGGGTGCTCGCGACGCTGCTGCTCGCCGGCCCGGTCTCGGACTCCGCCGGCCGCCGGCCCGTCCTGCTCGTCGCTCTCGGCGCGCTGATGTCGGCCACCGTGATCTTCATGCTCGCCGACTCGGTGGCGTGGCTGTTCGCCGCGCGTGCCGTGCAGGGGCTGGCCACCGGCCTGGCGCTCAGCGCGGCCAGCGCCGCCCTGCTGGACCTGCACCCGCGCCGCGATCCGCGCGCGGTCGGCCTGCACAACGGCGTTGCCAGCACCACCGGCATGGGACTCGGCGTGCTGATCTCGGCGCTGATCGTGGAGCTGGCGCCGGCGCCGCGCGTCCTGCCCTACGTGGCCGCGTTCCTGCTGTTCGCGGTCGCCTTTGCCGGCACACTGACCATGACCGAGCCCGTCTCGGAGCCGGTGGGCCTGCGACTTCGCCCGCAGCGGCCGGGAGTACCGCCGGCGGTTCGCCCGGCGTTCCTGCTCGCGGCCCTGGGGGTCCTGTCCTCATGGTCGATCGCAGGGCTGTCGCTCTCGCTGGGCCCCGAGCTGCTGGCCAAGCTGTTTCACAGCACCGATCACCTCGTAGGCGGTCTCAGCGTCTTCGTCCTGGCCGGGGCGGCCGCCGTGGCCCAGATCGCGTTTCGGCGCGGTGCACCGTGGGCCGCGGCCGTGAGCGGATCGCTGGCCCTGGCGGCCGGTTTGCTCGGCATCGTGGCGGCCGCCGCGACCGGCTCGGGCTTTCTCTACGTCGGCGCGACCGTGGTGGCCGGGGCCGGGTTCGGGGTCGCCTTCCTCGGCGCTCTGCGAGCGCTCTCGAGCGCGATCCCGCCCGAGCACCGCAGCGCGGTGATGTCGGCCTTCTACCTCGTCGCCTACGCGTCGATCTCGGTGCCGGCGATCATGGCCGGCGTGCTCGCCACCCCCCTGGGCCTCAACGCCACCTTCGAGATCTTCGGCAGCGTGGTCGCCGGCGTGGCTCTGATCGTGGCTGCGCTGGCGTGGCGGACGCGACCGTCGGCCCCGGCGGCCATCACGGCGGATGTCGCGGCGGTGGCGCCGGTCGGCCCCCGATCCTGGACTGAGGACGCCGACCCCGCGGTTGCGCGAGGCCCCTTCGTTGAGCTCCGCTCAGTCGGCTGATGTGATCTCCTAGCGCCGGCGCGGGACCCGCGGCCGCGACGCCGCGGCGTGACGGTCCATGGTCCAGCCGCCCCGGCTCGGGCCGAGAATCTGCATGGGAGAGCATCTACCGTGGGAGGCATGGCCCATAGCCACCCAACCGCGTCGAGGTCCTCTGCTGGCGAAGGCCGCCGCGGCCGTGCCGCGCTGATCCTCGGGCTGCCGGCCGACATGCAGGGGTCGCCTGCGTTCTCGAGCGGCCTCGACAGCTGGGCTTTAGCAGGGCCTCTGCAAGGGGTAAGCAATCGTCGCCCTGTCCTGACGAACGCGATAAACCGGATCTTCAACAACGACGGGCGATTACCCCCAGCCGGCCTCGAACCGGCGATCTCCTGCGTGAAAGGACGGGGACACAAGTGTGGTCTGTCCCAGGAATCCGCAGTCGTTGGCGGAGCTTTTCGACGTTGGGACGTACCGTCGTCGTCGCCGAGATCCACTCGGGTCAGCGGGGATTCGACGCAGTTGCGGGCACGCGTGCCCTAATCGGAAGCACGACCCGCGTTGTGAATCTTGATCTCGCACTGGCGCGCTGCGGCGGCACCGATGAGCTTTGCGCAGTGGTCGGGTCCTATCTTGGACTCTCAACCCACAAAGGACGGCCTTGGAACAGCGTACGCCGCATAAAACCGTCAACCTCGCCACCCTTTATGAACAGGACTTGATGCCCTGGAGTCGGGCCGCCGAGGCGCTCGGTACTGGCTCGCTCGGACCCGAATTGCCGTGCTTTCTCGGGACGGTCCGACCCGACGGACGCCCGCATGCTGCCGGCGTGGGTGTGGCCGTGCACGACGGCGACCTCTTCTTCACCAGCGGTCCCGCGACGCGCAAGACGCGCAACCTCCTCGCTGACCCCGCGTGCACCTTGTCGATGCGGCTCGACGGTATTGACCTCATCCTCGAAGGTGAGGCGCGCCGCGAGACCGACCCCGCGACGCTCGCTGCCGTGGCGGCCGCCTACGACGTGGGCGGTTGGCCCGCGCGCGTAGAGGGCGATGCGCTCATCGCGCCCTACAGCGCTCAGAGCGCTGGGCCCGGCCCGTGGCACATGTTTCGGTTTCGGATCCGTACGGCCTTCGGTGTGGGCTTGCGCTCGCCACACGGTGCCAGCCGCTGGGACTTCTAGGCCTCGGCGACGGGTGCTCGACCGGTGTGCTTCGACCGGCGTCTGCCCTTCAGGTGGTCGGAGCAAAGATGGCCGAAGAGTTCTCGCGCGTCGGCCTTGCCGCCTCGCCGCTGGCTAGTTCCAGGGGTGCGTGGCGGCCGCAGGAGTGGGGTAGGTTCTCGGCTTGTCCGAGTACGGTGGAGAGCAGGTTTCGCGGGATGGGGCGGGGGGCCACACGCGCGAGGCGCTGCTGCAGCGCCGCCGAGCGCTGCGCCACCGGCGCCGCAATCGCCGGCGGCGTAACGGAGGACTGCTGGTGTGCGCGGTGGCCGTGCTCGGGGTTGTGCTCGCGGTCGGCGGTGGTGGCCGGGCACGGCATGCGTCTGGCGGGACCACGCGATCCCCGCGCGGGTCCGCGCCTGTGATCGGGCTGCCGCGAGGCGGCCGAACCATCTTGCCGGGGCATCTCGTGGTTGCCTACTACGGGATCATCGGTACGTCGAACGTCCTCGGCCACACGCGCGATCCAGAGGCTGACGCCGCCGGGGTGCAGCGACGGGCCCGGGCCTACGCGGGCTACGGTCGGCCGGTGCTGCCGGCCTTCGAGCTCGTCACGACGATCGCCTCACCCGACCCGGGGCCTTCCGGCACCTTTAGCTCACCGATTGACGAGGCGATCGTGTCCCGGTATCTCCGGGCGGCCCATCGCCACCGGCTGCTGCTGATTCTGGACTTCCAGCCCGGGCGGGGAGAGTTCCTTCCTGAGGTCCGGCGCTACGCCCGGTTCCTGGAGGATCCCGCGGTTTCAGTGGCGCTGGATCCCGAGTGGAAAGTCTCCAGCGATCAGGTGCCCAACGAGGCGATCGGGTCCTCGTCGTCGGCGTCGATCAATGCGGTCTCGCGCTATCTCTCGGAATTGGTGGCCCGCTACCGGCTGCCCCAGAAGCTGTTCATCATCCACGAGTTTCGTCTGTCGGAGCTTCCCGACCGCCAGCGCATCGCCTTCCGCGCGGGCCTGGCTACCGTGCTGCAGATGGATGGGCTGGGATCGGTTGCGGTCAAGCTCGCGGCCTACCACCAGGTCATGCGGGGCGCCGGAAACTTCTTCCCCGGCTTCAAGATCTTCCTCCAGCGCTCAAACGACCCCGTGCTCCTATCGCCGCACGCGATCATGAGGTTGCGCACCCGTCCCGCATACGTCAGCTACCAATAGCCTCACGGAAGGGGGGCGGTCGATGGTGGCGGCTCTGGCGACGCCGCTCAACGCCCGACGAACAGCTCGCCGACCTGTGAGTAGGCGATGCAGACTGGCCCCCGGAAACACCGGACGCCGACGACCGGGCTGCCGGTCAGCTGAGTCACTCGCCAGGAGCGAGCCGCAGTCGGCGTGCTCGATTCGGCCACGGCCCCGCCGCCGTTCCCGCCGCCCGCGGCCACGCACACCCGCCCAGCACATGCAACCGATGCGACGACGCGACCGGCCCGACGGTCAAAGCCCGGCAGCCGAAGGTACCTCCACGCCTTTCTGCTCGCGGAGGGGTGGCGCGTGTAGGCCAGATTCCTGGGGCCAACTGAGCCCGCTAAACACAGCCGTGCCGACGGGCAGGCGACCGTTGACAGTCCTAGCCGCTCACCGTGCCAGCTGCCTCGCCGGTCAGGATGGTGAGAGACCAGAAACATGCCACGCTCTGATTGCTCGAGGTAGGGGGTCGATGGGTCGCCCGCCATACACAGGTGCGTCGACGGGCAGGTGACGTAGGTCAGGGCTTCCGGGATCGGGCCGCCACGCGTCCCATGCGCCGGCAGCCTGAGCAGGACCTTCCACTTCCGAGCCCCGCCAACGGGGTCGGCGGTGGCGATCAGGTCGCCGGTATCGTCGACCGCCACGCACAGCGTGCGAGATGGACAGGCGATCCCGGTGATTGTCACTCCTGTCCCTTGGGTCGCGCCCGAGGAACCGTCCTCCCGCCCCAGGCCAGCGAGTCGCACGTGCTTCCATGCTGTGGCGCCTCGGGCCGGCTGGCGCGACAGCCATAGTCTGCCCCGTTGCGCACCTGCGATGCACAGGCGGATGCCACGGCACGCCAAGGCGCCGAACCCGCCGACGCCGGCCGGCCTGGTCACCGACCACGGCGCGGCGCCGGCCGCCAGTCTCGTGGTGTGCAGCACGTTGCCGGCCGTGTCAACCGCGAGGCATGTCGACACGGTCGGACAGTCGACCCCGGAGACCGGGCTCCAACCGGTGATCTCTCCGGCCGACCACGGCCCCGTCGCGGCGGGGGCCGTGAACACGCGGCCTGCCTTGCTGACAGCGACGCAGCCGCCCGGGGTGAGGCAGGCGACGTTGGTCGGCACGCCGACGCCCACCTGGCTGGCCTGCCACGAGCCCGCAGTGCCCGGCGAGGCGGAGCTGAACAGCTCGCCGTGCGTGTCGTAGGCCAGACACTGTGATGCGCTCGGGCATGACACCGCGACGCCGCCCTTGCCGCCGCCCGGCAGCACATCCGCCGTCCACCCGCTCGACCCGGTTGGGTCGCTGGTGGTGAACACGCTGTCGATCTGAGCCGGGTCGGACCCGCCGGTCACGCAGAGGTTCTCGGCTGGACAGGTGAGCCCCGCAATATCGAGCCCCGGGGTCCGAGGGCTGCCGGTGGGTGCCCACCCTCCGGTCAGCGGCGTCTGGCTGGAGTAGGTCCGTCCGTCGTCGCCGAGTACGACGCACATTGACGTCGTCGGGCACGACGCGGGACCGTTGATGTTCGCCCCGAGCGGGATCGTCGCGTGATGCCAGGCCCCGCGGCCACCGGTTGGATCCGCCGAACTCCACACGTTGCCGTTGACGTCAGTCGCCACACACAGCGACGCCGAGGGGCAGGACATCCCGCTCAGACCGTCGGTGTTGATCGGCGTTTCGAGGTGGGTCCTGCGCCACGCGTGGAAGCCACCGGCCGGGTTCGTGCTCGCCCACACGTTGCCGTCGCCGTCGCCGGCGACACACAAGCTGACCGTCGGACATGAGACGCTGGAGATCAGGTTCACGCCGGGCAGCGTCACGACACTCCAGCTCGCGGCGCCCGCCAGCGGGATCGTGGAGACGACCAGATCGCCCTGGCCGTATCCGTCCGCTGCCACGCACAGGGCCATACTCGGGCACGACAATGGCCCCAAATCGCCAGGCGTGGCGTCGGGCCGCGGAGGGTTGATCGCTGCCGACCACGACAGCGCCGGTGAGCTCGCCGGTCCTGCCAACAGGAGCAGCCCGGTGGCGAGCAGCGCTGCTGGGAGCAAACGCGCACGAGACCACATGCGCCTACGCTGCGACGCCGCCGGGGAAGCGGGTGAGTCCGTGGTCCGGGCACGGGTTGGCATCGGCGGCCAGCCTAACGCTGGGGAAGTGGGGCAGGCAAGGCTGCCCGAGCAGTACCCCCAGCCGGACTCGAACCGGCGATCTCCTGCGTGAAAGGCAGGCGTCCTAACCGCTAGACCATGGGGGCGGGTGCCGAAGTCATTGTAGGTTGGTCCGGGTACGACCACAGCCCGCGAGAACGAGGGCGGACTGTGCCCCGCGGGGGAGGGCAGACGAACGCGCTCCGGGAAGGTCTCTGCCCCAGGCGCGTAACATCGCGGTCCATGGCTGCGCATCAGATCACCAGCCTCGAGCAGCTGCGCGAGCTCTATCCACCTCCGTCGGACCGTGCGGTTCGCAAGGAGATCGACCATCTCGATGCCCACTGCCGGGAGTTCATCGCGATGTCGCCGTTCATGCTGATGGCGAGCGCGGCGCGATCAGGCGAATGCGACTGCTCGCCCAAGGGCGGCCCGCCCGGATTCGTGCCCGTGCTCGACCAACACCGCTTGCTGATCCCCGACGCGACCGGAAACCGCCGTGTCGACTCGCTGCAGAACCTGCTCGAGAACCCTCACGTAGGGCTGGTGTTCCTGATCCCGGGCATGGGCGAGACGCTGCGGGTCAACGGGACCGTGGAGCTGACCCGGGATCCCGAGCTGCTGGGCCCCCTGCAGACCGGCGGTCGTCCCGCCGCGCTGGCGATCGTGGTCCACGTGCAACAGGCCTATCTGCACTGCGCCAAATCGATCATGCGCTCGGGCATCTGGCGCAGCGACACGTGGGCCGGGCAGGACGAGCTCCCGTCGGCCGCAGAGATCCTGAGCACGCACACCGGCCTCGGCGACGCCGCCGCCGTGGCGGAGCACCTGCGCGACAGCTACGTCAACCAGATCTGACGACAGCGTCGCCAAGCGACACCAGGCCCGGCTGGACCGTGCTGCCGTAGACGCCGAGGCATGCCTGCCGCTGGCCGGCGATCGTGCGAAGGATCAGGGGATCTCGCTCGATGGTGAGGGGGTCCACGTTGACCATGACGCAGCGCGAATCACGCTGGTCGACGCGCATGCGAGCGCC
The DNA here is from genome assembly GCA_963792735.1 of uncultured Solirubrobacterales bacterium. Lineage (GTDB taxonomy): Bacteria > Actinomycetota > Thermoleophilia > Solirubrobacterales > Solirubrobacteraceae > Palsa-465. Next base: position 37,136 of record CAWBXK010000007.1, read on the forward strand.
CCCGATCCTCAGCACCGATCCGACCCAGCCGTCCTCGGGAAAGTCCTCGCCGCCCTCGGCGTCGATCAGAAGATTGGGACGGAAGCGCTCGACCTCAAGCTCGCGCCCGACCTGCGCCCCCAGCGAGCTCAAGGTCTGCGTGGTGATCAACGACAGCGGCATCGTGTCGAACACGCCGCGGTTCTGCTTGATCAGACGAATGTCCTCGCCAAGGCTGTCGGCTAGCCGCGGATCGGTCACGTCGAACTCGGCACCGGCGGGGCTGCGGACCACGGTGCGTGAGCTCTCGGGGGAGCCGGGGTCGGCGAACGACGGGCGGTGGTGAAGCAGGTCCCCGCGCTCGCGGCCCGTCAGCCAGGGGAAGTTGCTGCTGACCAGCCTGCCCTGGACGAAAGCCCAGCGGCGGTCGCCGGCGAATCCGTTCCAGGAGACCTCCACGTTCTCCAGGCGCTCCCCTCCCATCGACTTGACCGGATATCGGAACAGCGCCACCACGCGTCCGACGACCTCGCTCATCGGCGCGCCGGGACTGCGCCCGGGCTGGGAGGAGGATGCGCGAGCTTGGTGTGCGAGCGGGCGATGGCCGGGATGCTAGCCAGCGTCGCCCCGCCGGCCACGCGACCGCGAATACGATGTGCGACTGAGGGAAACCAACCAGGACGCAGTCATCCCGAGCCGAGAGAGGAGCCTCCGAGGTGATCCAACACATAGTGCTGCTGAAATGGAAGCCGGGAACGACTGACGCCCAGATCGACGAAGCCTTCGACCAGGCCCAGGCGCTGGTCAATCAGATCGACAGCGTCGAGCGCGTGACGCTGGGGCGCAATCGCGGGAGCGCAGATCACGGGTTCACGCACGCGCTGATCGTCAAGCTCTCTGACGACGACGCGCTCACGTCCTACCTCGAGCATCCCGTGCGCCGTCGTTATCTCGCCGAGGGCCTGGGCCCGATCGAGGAGGAGCGGATCGAGATCGACGTACCCGAGGATGCTCACCACGAGCGCTCGGCGTCAGTCATCCTGAACTGGGACTGGAGCGGAACCCGCCCCTCGGCCAGCGCCGCAGCCGCCGCGTTGCGCTGGGAGGAAACCCACCCGGACTCCTGATGCTCAAACGGGCGCCATCCGGCGCCCTGGTGATCGGCGCGATCGCCTCCGTGCAGTTCGGCTCCGCGCTGGCCGCCAAGCTGTTCGCGCAGGTCGGCCCGGGCGGTGCAGTGCTGCTGCGGCTGGTCACGGCCAGTGCGGCGTTACTCGTCCTGTGGCGGCCGCGGGTGCGAGACCACACGCGTCGTGAGTGGCTGCTGGCGACCGTGTTCGGGTTGACTCTGGCCGGGATGAACCTGAGCTTCTACCAGGCCATCCACCGCATCCCGTTGGGGGTCGCTGTCACCTTGGAGTTCGTGGGCCCGCTGGCGGTGGCGGTCGGCGGATCACGGCGACGGACGGACCTGGTGTGGGTCGCGCTCGCGGCCGCTGGGATCCTGGCGCTCACGCGCGGCGGGACCCACGGTCTGAACGCGCTGGGGGTCGCCTTCGCATTGATCGCGGGGGCCTTTTGGGGCGCCTACATCCTGCTCAACGCGCGGCTGGGCAAGGCCTTCGAGGGCGGCGCCGGACTCGCACTGGCGATGTGTGTCGCGTCGGTGGCGGCCCTCCCGGTAGGCCTGAGCGAGGGCGGCACGCACCTGCTGGAGCCCCGGTCGCTGCTGCTCGGTGCGACGGTGGGCATGCTCTCCTCGGCGATCCCGTACTCGTTCGAGCTCGAGGCGCTGCGGCGGATTGCGGTGTCGGTGTTCGGGGTCCTGATGAGCCTTGAGCCGGCCATGGCCGGGCTGGCCGGCTTCCTCGTTCTGGGGCAGGGACTGAGCGTCCGCGCGCTGGTCGGGATTGCGCTGGTGGTGGCTGCCTCGGTGGGAGCGTCACGGCGAGCACGCGAGGCTCCCGTCGCGGCTTGAACCGGAGCGACATAATTCCCCATGGCCTACGACGAGGATCTCGCCAATCGCATCCGCGAGCTGATCGCGAGCGAGCCGGACGTCGTCGAGAAAAAGATGTTCGGTGGTCTGGCGTTCCTGATCGGAGGCAACATGTCGGTCAGCGCCAGCGGCCAGGGCGGCCTGCTGCTGCGCGTCGACCCGGAGCAGACCGAAGCGCTGCGGGGAGAGCCGCACGCCGAGCCGTTCGTGATGCGTGGACGCGAGATGCAGGGCTGGCTGAGGGTCGCGCCCGAGGGGCTGGGCGGCAAGCGCGAGCTCGAGCGCTGGGTCGCCCGCGGGGTGAGCTACGCGCGATCGCTGCCGGCCAAGGGCTAGCCCCGGGTCACCGCGCTAGCCCACCGGCTCGCCGTTAGCGGTCAGCTTGACCTCGATGTTGCCGCGTGTGGCGTTCGAGTACGGACACACCTGGTGCGCGGCCGCGACGATCCGCTTCGCCTGCTCGGCGTCCTGCACCGAGGGAACGGTGACGTCGAGCTCTACGGCCAGCTTGAAGCCGCGCTCTTCAGTCGGCAGCAGGCTGACGCGGCTGTCGATCGAAACGTCGCCGACCTCGGAGCGCTCCCGCCTGGCCACCACTCCGAGCGCGCTCTCAAAGCACGCGGCGAAGCCGACCGCGAACAGCTGCTCCGGATTGGTACCGCCACCGTCTCCACCCAACGCCTCGGGGGTGCGCATCTGCACATCGAGGGCCCCGTCGGTCGTGACGCCATGGCCCTCGGTGCGACCGCCGGTGACGGTCGCCTCCGCCGTGTAAAGCACCTGTGCCATGTCTCTCACCCTTTCTGTTTGCCGGCTACAGGCAAGCCTAGCCGCGCACGGCGACACCCCGGCTGGGCACCGGTGAGGACTGGATGATCGAGGTGGTCGTCTGCCCGTAGATGACGAACCGGTCGATGATCTCCTCGAGATGAGCCACCGAGCGGACGTGCGCCTTGAGCAGGAAGCAGTCCTCGCCGGTGATGCGATGACATTCGACCACCTCGGCGGTCGCGCGGGCGAGCTCGGCGACCTTGGCCAGCTGCCGCGGCGCCGGGCGGATCCGGACGATTGCACTGAGGGGATACCCGACGGCCGACGGATCGAGCTCGGCCCGGTAGCCGCAGATCACCCCGTCCGCTTCGAGGCGTTGTAGGCGTTCTGCCACGGCCGGCGAGGACAGGCCCACCCTGCGCCCGAGCTCAGCCAGGCTGAGACGAGCGTTGTGCTGTAGCTCGATCAGCAGCCGGCGGTTGATCTCGTCAAAGTGACCGTCTTCGGCAGTAACCGTAGTTGGCCTTTGATTGTTAGGCACACTGCCGATTATACCGTCAGTTGATTCTTCCTTCAGCCATTTTGGCTGGTGATACTCCAAGGGCGGATCTATGGATGCCCTACCCTCAGACGAGCCGATCGTCCACCCAGCCCGGGCCGGCGCTTGGAGCCGCACGCTGGCGCGCCTGTCGGCCGACGTGCCACCCCATGCCTATTTCCTCGTCAGCGCGATCTTTCACTACCTGGGTCCCTCGTTTGCCGTGCTCCTGTTCGCGCGCGTGGACGTACTCGGCGTGGCCTGGATGCGCATCGCCTCGGCCGCGCTGATCTTCGCCGCGTGGCGACGCCCGTGGCGGACCTTTGCCGCGCTCGATCGCGAGGCACGACTGCTGCTGCTGGCCTGGGGCGGTGTGCTGGCGGCGATGAACTGCTGCTTCTACACGGCGATCAGCCGGTTGCCGCTCGGAACCGTGGCGGCGATCGAGTTTCTGCCCGTGGTCGCGCTGGCCGCCGTGGGCGCCCGCACGCCTCGTAACGCGCTGGCCTTGGCGCTGGCCGTGCCCGGCGTGTACCTGCTCACCGACGTGCAGCTGGCCGGGCAGCCGTTGGGCATCGCGTTTGCGTTTGCCAACGCAATCCTGTTCGCCCTCTACATCATCCTCGCCGACAAGGTGGCCAAGCGTCCCCAGCTCAGCGGCATCGACGGGCTCGCCGCGTCGATGTTGATCGCGGCGGTGGCGGTCACGCCGATCGCCGGCTGGCAGGCCATTCCGGCCTTCGGTCATCCGGCCCTGATCCTGGCCGGCGTGGGAGTCGGCGTGTCATCGTCGGTGATTCCCTACATCACCGACCAGCTCGCGCTGGCCCGGCTGCGCCGTGCGACGTACGCCCTGATGGTCTCGCTGCTCCCCGCGATAGCGACCGTCACCGGGATCGTCGTGCTCGCGCAGCTCCCGACCGCGATCCAGATCGCCGGCATCGCGCTCGTGGTCGCCGGCGTCGCGCTGCATCAGCAGGCGCCGGACGATGCATAATCGGGTGGACAGCGAGGCCCGGCTGACCGCCACCGCGACGTGACAGACCCGTACCAGCTTCACCGTTTCGAAACCGCCCAGGATCAGGGAGGCACCTACGCGCGGGCGGTGGCGGAACTACGGGCGGGCCGCAAGTCCAGCCACTGGATGTGGTTCATCTTCCCGCAGATCGCCGGGCTGGGGCGCAGCGCGATAGCACGCAAGTACGCCATAGCCTCGCTGGCCGAGGCGCAGGCGTACCTGGCTCATCCCGTGCTCGGGTCGCGCCTGCTGACGAGCACGCGGATCCTCACCGCGCTCACGGGACGGACGGCCGAGGAGATCTTCGGGTCCATCGACGCGATGAAGCTCCGTTCATCGATGACCCTGTTCATGCGGGCGTCGCCGGACGAGGGGGTGTTCCAAGCCGTCCTGGACAAGTACTTCGGAGGGGCCGCGGACGAGGCCACCGAGAGCCGGCTCGCCGCCTGCTGACCCCGTGCCCCGGCCGGCGTTCAGCTCGACCAGCGATGGACCGGGACCGAGTCCAGCTCGCCGACCTGATCCCGGGACAGGCGCAGCGTCACGTGATCGGTCTCGATGCTCGCGATCGCAGCGATCGGAATCGTGATCTCGCGCTTTCCCCACAGGTGCCCATGCTCAAGCACGAGATGGGTGATCTGTTCCTGCTGGTCGACGACAAAGCCGTCGACGTGTCCGAGGTCATGTTCGTCGGCGGAGGTGACGGCACTGGCGCGACGGACCTCGATCTTGTCCTTGGGTACCCGGTCGTAGAGCTCGGTGAAGTGGTCATCGCGGCCGATCGGCGGCAGGCCGAGTCCCACGCTGCCGGGAGCCATGCTGCCGTAATAGGGCAGCGCGAGGACGTCCGTGACCCCGATCTCCCAGTCGGGGTCCTCGACCGGGATCTCGCCCAGACGCAGGTAGGCCGATCGCTGCACTGGCTCGAGCTGGGCGACCTCATCGGTGGTGTAGTCCAGCCGGATGTCGGTCTGCCCGGGAGCCTGCGCCTGCGCCCGCTCGATCGGCACCAGCCGCGCCTCGTCGTGGCGATGCGGCGGCGCCACCACCAGATGCGTCACCCGCCGCTGGATCGGATCGATGACGACGTCGGCCAACTCGCCGAACGGCGCATCGGAGCAGTGGACGGGGCTACCGAGCTCGAGTCGCATCGAGACGGCCGGTGAGGGGCGCGGGCACCGCGCAAACATAGTGGACGCGCCGCGCCGCGTGGGCCCCGGAGCGCCGGCGGGGCAATAGGCTGCGCTGCGATGTGCTTCTCGCCGGAGGCGGACTTCACGGCCGGCGCGGTGGTTGCCGCGGTGGGCGTGCAGACGCTGCGGCGGGTGCGGGGCCCGCGTGAGCTGCTGGTTGGTTGGTTGCCGCTGCTGCTCGGCGTGCACCAGTTGGTGGAGGGGTTCGTGTGGCTGGGGCTCCGGGACCAGGTCTCCGCGGGCGTGCAAGGGGCCGCCAGTCAGGCGTACATCGTCTTCGCCCACGCGGTGCTGCCGGTCATCGTCCCGGTTGGGTTCGCCCTCGCCGAGCCGAACCGTCGTCGTGCCCGGTGCCTGTGGCTGCTGGCCGGCTTGGGCGTCGGGCTGGGCTCCTACCTCCTGTGGCAGGTCACCGCCTATCCGGTCGGCGCAAGCGAGCAGGCCCACTGCATCGACTACACCACCCACACTCCCAACGATTACCTGATCGCCGTCCTGTACGTCGCGGTCACCTGCGGTCCGGCGCTGCTGTCCAGCCGCCGGTACCTACGTTGGTTCGGGTTGGTGAGCCTGGTCGGAGTGATCGCCGCGGCGATCATCCGCACCGACGAGCTGACCTCAGTGTGGTGTCTGTACGCCGCCCTGATCAGCGTGCTGATCCTCGAGCACTTCCGGCGGTTGCGGGACTCCGAGCCCCGAGCCCGTCATCGCTGGGCTCGCTTGGTTCGGTAGGCGCGCACCTTCGTGCGGTTGCCGCACACCGCCATGTCGCACCACCGTCCCGAACGGTTGCGCGATTGGTCGTAGAACGCCCACTGGCAGTCGCCGTCCCGACAGACCTTGGCCCGTTCCCAGGTGCCGTCGGCGACGGCCCCCGCGACCGGCACCAGCAGCCGTGCGAGCGCTCCGGCAAAGCCGCCGGCTCGTGGCTGCAGCCGAGTCGATCCGTCAGGCCGAAAGGAGACCGCCAACTCTCCGCGCCGGGCGGTTCGCTCCAATTCGGCGGCGTCCGGTGGGTCGCCATTGACGCCGTTGTGGAAACGCATCACCGCGCGCAGGGCCTCGCGCAGGGCCACCGCCTCCGCGCGCTCCGCCGTCCCGATGGCCGGCGCCGCGTCGTCGAGCAGCCCGTGGTCACGCAGCCAATCGGCGAGCGTTTCAGGTGTGCCGAGTTCGTCCGTCTCAAGCTCGAAGTCGAGCGTATTGACGAACTCGATCACCAATTGGAGGCCGTGGGGAGGTTGTGGACTTGAAACCGTCATAACTAGATGATAGGTTACAACGACACCAGCCAAGTCGGAACGGAGGTGTTGCGCCATGCTAGCCAATGATGCGTTCGCCACCACGACCGAGGGTTTCCGCGGCTCGCCGTTGCAGTGCGCCACGTGTCTGCTCGGACCGAGCCTCACCGTGCGAGCCGCCGCCCGCATTCGGGGGCCGCGGCTTGACCGCGCGCTGATCCGGGGGGCCGACCCCGCGGCTTCGCGCCTGCTGGCAGCCCGGGCCGGCCAGCTGAGCAGCGCTTCGATGCGCGAGCGGATTGCCGACGGCCTAGAGCGCTTGGCCCTGTCCGCCGACCACCCCCGCAGCCGCGCGCGGGTCCTGCCGTCGCGTGCCGCGATGCTCGCCAACCGCTCGGAGATACTGGAGATCGCAGGATTGTTGCGGCGCGATCGCCCCCTCTACGCCCGCGGTCTGGCGATGCTCAAGCTGATCCTCACCGACGGCGCCGGGCCGGCCTACACCGACCGGCGGGGGGACGCGCTCGCCGACCGGCTCCGGGCCGCTCGCACCGGCCTCATCGCCTGACGCGCGTCCGGCGCCGGCGCAGCTAATCGAGGCGCCCGGGCATGTCCCGGAATTTGGCCAGCCCGGCCGCGAGGCTAGGTTGTGAGAGTGCGCGATTCAAACTCCGCTCGGCTTCCGCTCTCCCCGGCGCTGCTCGCCGGTGGGATGATCCTGGTCGCGATCAACCTGCGTCCGGCCGCGGCCAGCGTCGGTCCGGTGCTCGGTCGGATCCAGTCCGGGGCGGGACTTTCCTCCGGTTGGGCCGGCGTCCTGACCACCCTGCCGGTGCTGTGCTTCGGGGTGCTGGCGCCGCTGGCCCCCGTGCTGGCGCGGCGCCGGGGGGTGCGGACCTCCATCGCCGCCGCCATGTTTGCGTTGCTGGCGGGCATCCTGTTGCGGCTGATCCCAGGCGCGGGCTTCCTGTTCTTCGGAACCGCGCTGGCCGGCGCGGCCATCGCCATCGCCAACGTCCTCGTGCCGGTGCTGGTGCGACGGGACTTCTCTGAGCGCACCGGCACCGCGATGGCCATCTACTCCACCGCACTGATTGGGTTTGCCGCTCTGTCCGCGGGTGTGACGGTGCCCCTGGCCGATGCGCTCGGGGGCGGCTGGCGACCCGGGCTGGCGGTGTGGGCGATCCCGGCCGCGGTGGCCGCGCTGGCGTGGGTGCCGGCGCTGCTGCGAAGCGACGCCCCGGTCCGGCGGCGGGATCGCGCCGCGCCGGCGGCGCAGGCGCGCCCGGCCGCCGGTTCCGCGCGGACGTTGCTGCGAGAGCCCCTGGCCTGGCAGGTGACGCTGTACTTCGGCCTGCAAGCGGGCGGCTTCTACGCCACCTTGGCGTGGCTACCGAGCATCTTTCGCAGCCACGGCGCCAGCGCGGCCCACGCCGGGCTGCTGCTCAGCCTGACCATGGCGGTGGGTCTGCTCACGGCATTGGTACTCCCCGGGATCGCCACCCGCGCCCGCGACCAGCGCCCGCTGGTGGCCGTCACGTGCGGGCTGACCGCGGCCGGCCTGCTCGGCATCCTGCTCGCTCCAACGGCGGCGTCTTACCTGTGGGCGGTGCTGCTCGGCTTGGGACAGAACGCCGCGTTCCCGCTCGCGCTGATGTTGATCGTGCTGCGGGGTGGCGACGTCGCCACGACCGAGGGGCTGTCGACGCTGGCGCAGTCAGTCGGCTACGTCCTGGGGGCGCTGGCGCCGCTGGCGGTGGGAGCAATTCACGGACTGGCGCGGTCCTGGACGCCGGCGCTGATCCTGCTGCTGGCGATGATCGGCCCTCAGCTGGTGATCGGGCTGTTGGCGGGACGTAACCGCCGGCTCTCGTCATCCGAACCGGCCGGCGAGGCGGAGCCTCGTGAGCCCGCCGTGGTCGGGGGCGAGACGAGTTGAGCGCCGTGCGCCTGCTGAGCTGCTAGGCGCCGCGCCTGGCGAGGCTCAGACGCTCAAGCTCAGCCGCTCGCTCCGCGATCTGCTCCTCCTCGGTGATCAGCTTCCACACGCTGGTCCGCCGAGTTCCCGTACGACGGACCTGGCCGGAGGCCTCGAGCTCTCGCAGGAGATCGCGAACCTGCTTGTAGCCGGCGTTGGCGCGCTTGGAGATCGTGATCGCGCTGAGCCCGTCCTGAGCTTCACCCAGCATCGCTTCTAGCTTGCCCGCCAGCAACACCTCGACCCGCTGCTCGGACTTGCGGGGCTTACGCCGAGCCCGGCGCGGGCGCGGGGCGCGGGTGGGCGCCGCGTCGCCGCCGGCGCCGTTGGCGGCCACGGTGGGGGCGCTGGGCGCCGGGCCGGCGCCGGCGCCGTTGCTGGCCGCGGTGGGGGCGCTGGCGTGCAGGGCGGCACGCGCCGTCTCAAGCGTGACGATTTCGCTTTGCAGCTCGGTCAGGCGAGCTTCTATCGATTGGCGGATTTGATCAAGTGATGGCATGCGGCTGATCCTAGCTACCAACCAGGCCGGCCTGATAGGCCATGACCACGAGCTGGACGCGGTCGCGGGCACCGAGCTTCATCAGGATCCTCGAGACGTGGGTCTTGGCAGTCAGCGGGCTGAGGTGCAGCGACTGTGCGATCTCTGCGTTGGTCAGGCCGGCGGCGACCAGTCCGAGTACCTCCGACTCACGGGTTGTCAGTTGATCGATCCCGGGAACCGGGGGCTTGGCCGATGGCTGCGGTCGTGACACGTAGGTCTGGATGAGTCGACGGGTCACGCTGGGCGCCAACAGTGACTCTCCGCCCGCCACCACGCGAACCGCCTGGATCAGGTCTGCCGGCTCGCCGCCCTTGAGCAGAAAACCGCTCGCGCCGGCGTCAAGTGCGGCGAAGACGTACTCGTCGAGCTCGAACGTCGTGAGCACCAGGACGCGGGTCCGGCTCAGCGCTCTGTCCGCTGTGATCCGGCGAGTGGCTTCCAGCCCGTCCATCTCGGGCATGCGAATGTCCATCACGACGACATCAGGGTGCAGCGCGCCGACCTGGTCGAGCGCCTGCGAACCCGTCGCCGCCTCCCCCGCGACCTCGATGTCGGGCTCGGAGTCCAGCAGAGCCCGGAAGCCGGCGCGAACGATGGGCTGATCCTCGGCGAGTACAACCCGGATCACGCTCATCGGGCGATCCCGGCGGTCGCCGGCCGGCGCCGCCGGAAGCTCATGGGGCGGCGTCGCCGGGCAGCGGCAGCACCGCGTGCACCCGCCAGCCACCACCCCGGCGCGGACCGGTCTGCACCCCGCCACCCAGTGCGCTCGCGCGTTCGCTCATGCCGATCAACCCGAAGCCGGCCCTCCCGGGTGAAGGCTCGTTGCGCCCGTCGTCGAGGACCTCGATGTCCAGTGCGTTGGAGATCGTCCGCACGCGGACCTGGGCGGCGGAGGCGTCCGCGTGGCGCAGCACGTTGGTGAGCGCCTCCTGGACGATGCGGAAGGCCGCCTGGCCGATCGCGGACGGGATAACGGTCCCATTGGTCTCAACGTCAATATCGGCGTTCAGTCCGGTGGTGCGAGCGTGCTCAGCGAGCCGCGGCAGCGCCTCCAGGTCAAACGCCGGCTCGGTTGGCGCGGTATCGCCATCCTCGCGCAGAAGCGTCAGCGTGGCCCGCAGATCCGCCAGCGCAGTCGCCGACACCGCCTTGATGTCCTGCAGCGCGGCGGGATCCGGTGAGCCGGCAAGATGATTCGCCACGCCGGCGCGGACGTTGATCGCCACCAGCGCGTGCGCCACCGTGTCGTGCAGCTCACGCGCGATACGCAGGCGTTCATCCGTCACTCGGCGCCGGCTGTCCTGCTCGCGCTCGCGCGCCTCGCGTGAATCGCGCTCGCGCGCGGCGTCGCGCAGCGCGCGGCGAGAGCGGATCGTGTCGCCGAGCGCCAGCGACGCGAAGACCAGTGAGACGCGTCCCGCGACGGCGCCGAGATCGAGCGTTCCCTCGATCAGCAGGAAGATGACCACGACGGCCACCGCGGTGACCGTGCCGACGACGAGCGAGCGCTGCCGGTCGCCCTGCAGCGCGACGGTGAACAGCATCACCATCACGATGGCGGTCGCGGCCCAGCCCGCGTCGAACGTGAACACGCAGGCGATGGCCCCCGCTTCGACGGCGAACAGCACCGCCAACGGTGCCCTCGAGCGCCAGGCGAGCGGGGCCGCGGCGGCGATGGCGAGCAGGTAGCCGCCGGGTGACAAACCGCCCGCTCCCCGCGTGGCCGCCTCCACGATCAGCATCGCCGCTCCCGCCACGGCGAGCGCGAGATCGTACCTCGGTGACCAAGACGCCCGCATCGAGGACACCATAACCCCGGACACGTCGGGGCGGCCAGGGGTGGGCGATAGCCGCGGCAGGTGGACGGTCACGCGCCGGCCCGGCCCGGCGATGGCTCCGGCTCGGCGATGCGCAGCGCCCGGGCCAGGGGCGTGGGCATCCACCAGTTCCAGCGCCCCATGATCGCGACCAGCGCCGGGACGAGCAGCGTGCGCACCACGAACGCGTCGAGCAGGATGCCGAACGCGAGCCCAGTGGCGATCACGCGGACCGGCAGGTCGGGGTTGGTGCTCAAGGAGAGAAACGAGATGGCCAGGATGAGCGACGCCGACGTCACGAGCCGGCCGGTGCGAGACAGAGCGCCGACCACGGCCTGCGGGGTCGACCGGGTGCGATCGTATTCCTCGCGCATCCGGGCGAGCACGAACACCTCGTAGTCCATCGACAGCCCGAACAGAAACGCGAACACCAGGATCGGGATGAAGTCCTGCGTGGCTCCGGTCGCGGGGACTCCATAGATGAGCTTGGAGCCGTGACCCTGCTGCCAGAACAGCACGAGGAAGCCGTAGGAGGCCCCGAGCGAGATGACGTTGAGCACGACCGCCTTGGCCGCCAGCACGACCGACCGGAACGAGCGCGCCAGCAGCAGGAAGGTGATCACGGCGATCACGCCGAGCATCAGCGGGAAATTGCCGTACACCGCCGTGACGAAGTCGCGGCTCTGGGCGGTGTAGCCGCCGACCTGAGCGCCCCCCGGCACCGACGTCATCCGCGAGCGCAGCCCGGCGATCAGCGCCTGGCCCGCGCTGGTGTTGCCCTGCTGGCGCGGGATGACGCTGACAAAGGCATCGGTGCCGTGGCGAAAGCTCGCCGTCGCCGGGGCGAACGCCGTGTATACCCCGGGGGTCGTCTCGGCGATGCTCGCGATCCGAGCGGCCCCCGCCGCGCCGCCGTGGGTGAAGATCTGCACCGGGAACACGACGGCGCTCGGGACACCCTGCCGGTTGAGGCCCTCCAGCGCGTGAGCCGCAGGGGTCGTCCTCGGGTACGCCGACGTGTTGGCGTGCCCGGTATTGATCGACAGTGCCGGGATCGCGAGCGCCATGATCACGGCCAGCCCGATGGCGCCGGCGATCCAGCGCCGGCGGACGATGAGCGTTCCCCAGCGTTCCCAGCCGCGGCTGAGCGTCGAGGAGGATCGCCGCAGGCGGTGGCGATCCAGGGCCGGGCCCCATGCGGCGAGCGTCACCGGAAGCAGCGTGATCGCCGCCACCAGAGCCACCAGCGGGATCATCATCCCGCCGTAGCCGACGCTGCGCAGGAACGGCACCGGCAGCACGAACAGCGAGAACAGACCGATGGCGACGGTCAGTCCGCTGAGCACCACAGCCCGTCCCGCCGTGGCGCCGGCGGCGAGCACGGCGGCCTCGTTGTCGAGTCCGCGTTCGCGCTCCTCGCGCCAGCGGGTCACCACCAGCAGCGAATAGTCGATCGCGACCCCCAGACCGATCAACGCGATCAGATACTCGAGCAGGAAGCTCATACTGGTGAGCTGCTCGAGACCGCCGAGGAGCAGGAAGCTGATCAGAATCGACGGGATCGCCATCAGCAGCGGCACGACGGCCAGCGCCGAACCGAACACGACCGTGAGCACGACCAGTGCACCCAGCATCCCGATCAGCGTCTCCGCGAGCGTCCCGGGCCCTCCGCCACCCCCACCGCCGACGGCCTGCAGCTGCTCATACCCGGTGATGCTGACCGTCGCCCCGGCTGGGGCAGCCGCGCGCAGCGCCGGCGGGATCCGATCGATCACGCCGCTGCCCAGCGGGATATCCGGATCGGGCATGTCGATCAGCGCCCAGGTCGTGCGACCGTCGGAGGAGACGAACCTCGGGTTCTTGGTGTTCGCGTAGTCGGCGACCGCGAGGTGCCCCGCGCGGGGCGCCGCCGCGAACGTCCGTGCCGCCTCGGCCCGGCCTGCCGCCGTGCGCATCGTCTGCCCGGCCGGCAGCCGCAGCACGGCGATCGTCGGCTGCTCAGCGCCGGCGATACCGAAGCGCTGCTGGATCGCCTGATTGGCGTCATAGCCCGGCGTGCCGGGCGTGGCAAGCGAGTGCGTCAACCTGCCAGTGGTGGACGAAAGGGTCAACCCGCCGGCGACGGCGAGCAGGATCCAGGCAACGGCCACGAGTCGGCGATGGCGCAGGGCGACACGAGTGATTGAGGTCATGCCGGCAAGCTATGGCCGAACGGTCGCGCTGTCGTCGGCCGTCGGGACGCACTTGACCTACTTCGTCAGGAGTGCTGCGGCGGTTCTCAGCGGGAAACACATACTCCGTCAGGAGTACGTGTTCGCTGGGGCGTGTCAGCGCGCGGGGTCGGACGCCCCGGCAGCGCCGCGGCCGACTCGGAACGCCGGCGACCGGTCCCCTGAGCCCTCGGTCTCGGGGATGTGGGCCTCGGTCTGCTCCACCGCGGCGATCAGCGCCTCGAGTTCGGAAACCTCGATCTCGACCGTGTGCGCCTCGCCGTCGATGATCCCCGCGTGCCCAGGCTCAGACCCGATGACGCGCACCAGCCTGTGGGAGGTCGCGGGCGGACCGGCCGAGGCGGCCTCCGCCGGTTGGGGGGCCTTGATCTTCGCGCGAAATTCAAGCTGGGTGCCGCTGTCCCCCCACTCGATCGCGAGCCGACCATCCAGTCGGCGCCCGATCCACGCGATCGCGACCATCAACGCGCCTACCACCACGAGCGGCAACGTCCATACCGAGCTGGTCATGAACACTCCGCCGGTCAGCAACAGGACCGCGCCAATCACCGCGAGGCGGACCCGCGGCCGAGACAGCCAGCCCAGGAACTCCGAAACCAGCGCGAGCGCTCGATCCGGCGAGAACGAGGGCCGGCCGGCCGGCGCGGCCGGACCCGGGGGGCCGGCCGGAGCAGGCGGAACCGCCGGCTCTGATCCGGTTGCGCGCTCTGGTTGCATCCCTGAGGTCTTTCGACCTGACCCCGGCCGGACCTGCTGGATTCGCTCATCTCCGGTCGTAAGTGGCGATGATCACACCGGTGGTCGTGGTGACGCTGTCGCGCAGCTTGAACGCAGCCGGCGGGACGTTGTCGGCGAACAACTTGCGACCCGGTCCGAGCAGCAGCGGGTGGATCAGCAGCACGTAGCGGTCGATCAGACCACGACGCTCCAGGGCTCCGATCAGCTCCCCGCTGCCCAGGATCGCGAGATCCTGGCCGGGCCGCCGCTGCTTGAGCTCGGCCACGGCGTCGACGGCGTCGCCGGACAGCAGCGTCGAGTTCTGCCACGGCAGCGGCTCGCTCAGGGTCCGAGAAGCGACGTACTTCTGAGTGTTGTTCAGCACCTCAGTGATCGGATTGTCGCTCTGGTGAGGCCAGAAGGACGCGAAATCCTCATACGTGCGGCGGCCGAGCAGCAGCGCGCCCGGTCTGGCCATCGCCTTGCCCATCTCCTCCCCCATCACGTGATCGTTGTAAGGGCGCGCCCAACCGCCGCGGTCAAATCCACCCCGCCGGTCCTCGTCCTCACGTCCCGGCGCCTGCATGACGCCATCCAGCGATACGTTGTTGGTGACGATGACATCGCTCATCGCGGTTCCTTTCGATAACGCGCCAGCTCGACGTGGCGCTTTATCTCTGACACGAACCACCGACGGGGAGATCGACATCCGTCACGAACATCCCACGCCTTCGCCGTCGCGCTGGGCCTAGCCGGCTGGTGGTCGCCCGACTGCGCCCTGCCGGGGCGGCTCGGGCTGTGAGGCCTCGAGGTCGAGCAGCAAACCTCGCAGCAGCTTCTCAAGCAGTTCCCGATCGGCGCCCGTCAGGGACTCCAGGAGCCGGCGCTCGTTCTCGAGGTGCAGGGGGGCGATCTCGTCAACCAGCGCCAGCCCTTTGCCGGTGAGTCGGACCAGCAGCCCGCGGCCGTCCTGCGGGTCCGGCCGGCGTTCGATGAGTCCGTCGTTCTCCAGCCGTTTGAGGCGGTTGGTCATCGTGCCGGAGGTCCGCATGAGTCCGCGGTAGAGCTCCGTCGGCGAGCACTCGTAAGGTGCTCCGGCGCGGCGGAGGCTCGAGAGCACGTCCCAGGCACTACGGGAGAGGCCGTAGCGCGCCATCAGCGCGTTGGTCGATTGATCGAAGAAGGCGGCGGTGCGCCCCACGCGCGCGACGATGCCGACCGGGGTGGTGTCCAGATCTGCCCGAACCTCGCGCCACTGCGCGCGCACGCGGTCCACGTGATCGAGTTGCCCCGGCGATGGTGTACTGGCAGATATCTTCATGTCAAGCTACCCTATATCTCGTTCTCAAGATTCTTCCACGGGAGGCAGATGATGGTCACGGAACAGGTGTCCCGTTTGCTGGCGGCGGCCCAGCAACTCGCGCGGGAGGCCCAGAGCCTCGCGTCGGCTGATCCGGAGCTGGCCGGTCGGTATGCGGGTGCCGGCGATCGGCTGGCCCATTCGGTGGTACGCCCGCTGCGTGAGGCTGGCGCCGACCCGTCCTCCGACGGCGCCCCGCAACCGGTCGGCCCTGCGGTCGCCTCCCTCGAGGCATCCGCCTGGGAGCAGGCGGCCTGGGCACTCGCCCGGGAGGCCACCGCGCTGCGCGCCGGTGGCGGTCAGCCCGCCGAGGTCTTGGAGGCCACCGCCGCCCTGCAGGACCTGGCCCGCGCGCTGGCTCCCGACGAGGAGGGCCGCCGGCAGCGACTCGAAGTCCTGGCGGATCTGCAAAAGGCTCTGGCCGTGGAGATCGTGACTGAGCGCGACGGCCCGTACCTGGTGACCAACCCGCCGGAGCTCGAGAGCTGGCTGGGAACGCCGATCGAGACGACACCGCAGATGGCACTATGCCGCTGCGGGCAGTCAAAGCGCAAACCACTGTGCGACGGTACGCACAGGGACGTCGGGTTCTCCGATGCCAAGGATCCAGCCCGAGTGGCGGACCGCCGCGATGCCTACGTTGGACAGCAGGTCACGATCCTCGACAATCGAGGCACCTGTCAGCACTCGGGGTTGTGCACCGACCGCCTCGCGACGGTCTTTCACCTCGGTGAGGAACCGTTCGTGACGCCAAGCGGAGGCCGCATGGACGAGATCATCCGCGCGGTGCGGGACTGTCCGTCCGGCGCGCTCAGCTACGCGCTGGACGGAGTCGAGGCGGAGGCAGAGGTCAATTACCACGGCCAACGCCAGCCGAGCATCGAAGTGACCAAGGACGGCCCGTACCGTGTCATCGGCGCAATCGACCTGGTCGATGCAGACGGAAACGAGGTCAAGCGCAATCAGGGGGCCTCGCGAGAGCACTACGCGCTGTGCCGATGTGGTCACTCGCAGAACAAGCCGTTCTGCAGCGGCATGCACTGGTACGTCGACTTCCACGATCCGCTACCCGGCCCGGCTCGTCCGGCGACGATATTCGAGTGGTGCGGAGGTCTACCGGCGCTGACGCGGATGACGCGGCTCTTCTACGAGAAGCACGTCCCCGACGATCCGATGCTCGGCCCGCTGTTTGCGAATATGTCCGCCGATCATCCTCAGCGCGTGGCCAAATGGCTGGGCGAGGTCTTCGGTGGGCCGCCCTGCTACAGCGATGAGTACGGCGGATACCCGCGGATGATCTCCCAGCACGTAGGCAAGGGCCTCACCGAGGAGTGGCGGGGGCGGTGGGTGGCGCTGCTGCTGCAGTCCGCGCGCGAGGCCGGACTGCCGAATGACGCCGAGTTCCGTTCTGCGTTTCAGGCCTACATCGAGTGGGGCTCGCGCCTTGCCGTGGAGAACTCCCAGGCCGATGCCAAGCCGCCGGAGCACATGCCGATGCCCCGGTGGGACTGGCACACGGCCGCCGGTCCGCCCGGCAGCAGGATCTCGGCGCTCGCCCCGGCCCCCGCGCCGGAACCCGTCGTGCTACCCGCCGCCGACGAACCGATCCGGTACGAGAAGCACGTGCGGCAGCTGTTCCGCGAGCGTGACCGCCAGTCGATGAGCTTCGCGTTTGACCTGTGGTCCTACGAGGACGTGCGAACGCATGCCGACGCCATTCTCGAACGCGTCCGCAACGGCTCGATGCCGTGTGACGGCTCATGGCCCCAGGAGTGGATCGACACGTTCGCGCGGTGGATCGAGACCGGGACGCCCGCCTAGCCCCGGGCGTCCGCCACCTCAAGCCGACGCGGGACCGGGGGCGGCGCAAGCCGCCCCCGGAGAGCGCGTCAGTGGGGGGTGCCGGGGAGAACCGGCGTCCCCTCGATCCTCACCGCTCGCAGGGCGCTGGGGGCCAACCCCAGCAGCTGCACGATCGTCGGCGCGATCTGGGTCGTCTCGACCCCGTGGTTGAACACTCCATGCGCGACGGAGCCGGGCGCGTAGACGACGAGGGGCACGTCGCGGTCGGCCGGGTTGGGACCGCCATGTTCGGCGATCTTGCCCTTGCCGCCGGTGTAGACGACCCCGACCTGGACGACCCCCCACACATCGGGGTGCCGCGGGTCGGAGGCCGGCACGCCGAAGTAGCCCGCCGCGCCCGCGCCGGTGTAGACGTTCACCAGACCGGAGTGCTGCAGCGTCCGCGGGCCGCCCGCGACGGTGGTACCGGTCGCAGAGTGAGTCCACAGGTAGTGCCTGACGAACCCCACAGCGGCCGGCGACCGATTCGACAGCCACCACATGATCGCGTCGTCGTCAGTTCCGGCCACGACCAGCGGCGGCGCCCCGTGATGCGTTGCCGCCCAGGCGGCATTGACGCCACTGATGATCGGACCGTCGTCGATCCGCGTCAGCTGCTTGGGGTCTTGCGGGGACTGCCCGTGCTTGGCCGAGACGATGATCGCCGTCGATCCGGCCAAGCCCTGCGCCTGGATCTCGTGGGCCATCCCCAGCAGCTGATCGTCGACGTACGTCAGCGCTCGCCGCAGCAGCGGCCCCGGAGTGGTCGTGCCGGGCACGTCGCCGCCGGCCAGCCCATCGGAGCTCGGGAGCTTCTCAGCCGTCGAGACGGTCTGGAAGTTCATCCCGAAGATCGCCGGCACGCCGACCTTCTGCGTGCGGCTGTGGTTGTAGCCGTCGATCCAGTTCATCACCGCGTGGACCTTGTAGGAGTCGTACTGCATGGTCGCGGCGTTGTCACCGGTCCAGGCGATCCCGCCCGGGTACGGAGTCCCGTCGGGCTTGAGCGCGGTGGAGTCGATCTCGGGAGCGAACAGATCGCTGATCCCGTTTCCGGAGGGTCCGTTGAAGGACTCATACACCGGGTGCTTGTCTGACCACGCCGTCAGCAGCCCGGCGTCGTGGGCGACGTTGAAGATGGTGTTCACCTTCAGGTATGAGTGTGGGTAGATGGGCTTGCACGTCACCGGGTCGACCGGGAACGTCGATGGGACGAGGAGGTCCTGGGGGGTGCTCGTCATCTTCAAGATGCTGCCCGGCAACCCGGTGAGTCCCTGGCCGGCGTCGAGGCGGTTGACGTTCTTGTCATCCGGCGAGTCGTAGACGACGTTGGCGCCCAGCGGCTGGCCGTGACAGGACTTCGTCCCGGGCGGGAGCAGCTTGTGGTTGTACTCGACGTCGTAGAAGACGCCCGTGGTCTTCGGGTTGCCGCCGGTCATCTGGGCCGTCATCCCCGGATCGGAGTCCGACGGGACCGGAGTGTGGGCCGCCGTGAACTCGGCACCACCGGCCGTGAGCTTCGCCAGCTCCGAGCCGGGGTGCCTGGCGATGTACCACGCCAGGTCGGACTGGTGCAGACCATCGACCGAGATCAGCAACACGTGCTTGATCGCGTGGGCTGGGGGGGCGCCTTGACTGGGACCGTGGCTCGCGACCGCGGCGACCGGGATACCAACCGCGAGGGCGCCGACTGCTACGGCAGCGAGCGCCCCCTTCCTGAAACGTCCACGCATGAATCGCAACTCCTTATTGGGGGTGCCAGCCGTTATATGAACCGGCGCCGACTCGGACGTTGCCCTGATGTGAAGGACGAATGAGGGGTCGTGCTCAGCTTGACGCCAACCCCGACGAGTAGACCCGCCTCAGCGCGGTGCGCCGAGCGTACGGCGAAGGAAGTCGTGCTCGGCGGCCACCGCGGCGTCCGTGACGGTCATCGGCAACGAGATGAACCCGTGCGGGGCCTCGGGCCAGATCTGCAATTCGGTCATGTGTCCGGCCGCGCGCCAACGGGCCTCCATGAACAGCGTGTCGTCGAGAAGGGCGTCCTGGGTGCCCACGGTGAAGATCGCCGGGGGCATCCCCGAGAGCTCGGCGAACAGCGGTGAGATGTCCGGGTCACGACGCTGTTCGCGATCGCGCCCCGGCAGGAACTGATCGCCGAACCAGGTGAGGATGGGCCCGGAAAGGACCAGATTGCGCTCACCCCACAGCCGCTGGCTCGGGGTCATCGACAGATCAAAACCGCCGTACTGGAACACCGCTGCGCCAAACGCGCCCACGATCCCGTGACGGTCACGCAGGCGCAACAGCGTCACCGCCGCCAGCTGCGCGCCGGCCGAATCGCCGCCTATCGCCAGCGGGCCCGCGTCGCCCACGGCGGCCTTTCCGTCCTCGCTCAGCAGCCACAGGGCAGCCGCCTCGCAGTCATCGGGCGCGGCCGGATAGGGGTGCTCGGGGGCGAGTCGGTAGCCGACGCTCACCGCCGTGAGGCCGGTCTCATTCGCCAGCGTTTGCAGGCGCGGATCCTGCATGTCGTTCTGTCCCAGCGTCCATCCACCGCCGTGGATGTGCAGGAAGACCCCCGTCGGCTCGCCCTTGGGAGCGATGACCCGCAGCGACAGCGGGGCGCCCGGTCCGTCGATCTCAATCGTGCGGGCCTCAGGGAGAAACACGGGCGCCGGATAGATGCCACGCCCCTCGCGCCGCGCCCGCCGGGTGGTCTCAGGCGCGACCGTCTCGACCGAGGGCATCGTCGCCAGCAGCTTCTCGAGCTGCTCATTGAAGGCCCGGGTCTCGGCCAGCAAGGCCTGTGAGTCGTGTGACGTCATCGGCGGTCTCACCTGTCAGCGCTGGGAGCTTGGCAGATCTCCTGCCGACCGGGGGCCGCCTCAGTCGCCGCGGCCGATCGACTGGATGCGCAGAATGCAGCCGGCGAACACGCGTCCGGCGCCCCTGCGACCCGCGTGGACGTCTCGAAAGCTGGCATCATCGGCGGCGTGAACAGACCGGACCAAGCGGACGTCGCCTATCCGGCCGCCAGCTCCCGGCCGCGACGCGGTTCTCACGAGCACGTGGTGCCTCATGTCGTGGTGCTGTTCGGGGCGACCGGCGACCTGGCCCGCCGAAAGCTGCTTCCCGGCCTGACTCGCTTGTCGTCGTCCACGCTGGCGCCCGACGTCGAGATCGTGGGAACCTCGCTGGAGGACTACGACGACGAATCGTTTCGGGACTTCGCTCGCCAGGCGGTCGATGAGTTCGGCAGCCACGAGCTGACCGATGAGCAGTGGGCGGGGTTCGCCGAGAAGCTTCACTATGTCCGGCAGGATGCGGGACCCGAGGCGCTGGCCGAAGCGGTGGCCGCCGCGGAACGGCGGTTGGGTGAGGATGTTCGTCGACTCCACTACTTGAGCGTTCCGCCAAAGGCCGCGCTGGCGGTGATCGACACCCTGCGGGCCGCCGATCTCGTGGACCACTCCCGCGTGGTGATGGAGAAACCGTTCGGCAGCGACCTCGACAGTGCGGTCAAGCTCAACGACCAGCTGCACGAGACGTTCGCCGAGGAGCAGATCTTTCGGATCGACCACTTCCTGGGCAAGGAACCGGCGCAGAACATTCTCGCCTTCCGGTTTGCCAACGGACTCTTCGAGCCGATTTGGAACCGCAATTTCATCGATCACGTGCAGATCGACATCCCGGAGACCCTGGGGCTCGATCGTCGCGTCGATTTCTACGAATCGACCGGTGCCTATAAGGACATGGTCGTCACCCATCTTCTGCAGGTGCTGGCGTTCGTGGCGATCGAACCACCTACGGCCCTCGAACCTCGGGCGATCAGCGAAGAGAAGAACAAGGTGTTCCGGTCCCTGCTGCCGATCGATCCGGCCGATGTGGTGAGGGGCCAGTACGACGGTTACCGCAACGAGGAGGGCGTGTCATCCCATTCCGACACCGAGACGTTCATCGCCCTGAAGTGTGGCCTGGACAACTGGCGCTGGGCCGGAGTGCCGTTCTACCTGCGCACGGGCAAGCGGATGGCCGAGGGACAGCGGATCGTCTCAATTGCGTTCCGGCAGGCCCCCAAGAGCATGTTCCCGGCCGGATCGGGCCTCGGGGCCGCCGGTCCCGACCATCTCACCTTCGACCTCGCCGACGCCTCCAGGATGTCGCTGTCGTTCTACGGCAAGCGGCCCGGACCCGGTATGCGGCTCGACAAGCTGAGCATGCAGTTTGCGACCAGCGAGACCGAGCAGGCCGCCGATGTCCTGGAGGCCTACGAGCGCCTCCTGCTGGACACCATGCGCGGCGACCACACGCTGTTCACCACCGCGGAAGGAATCGAGAGCCTGTGGGAGCGTTCCGCGCCGCTGCTGGACGACCCGCCCCCGGTCAAGACCTACCCACCCGGCACCTGGGGACCCAACGCGATCCACCAGCTCATCGCTCCGCACGCCTGGCGCCTGCCGTTTGAGCGTGGGTGGCGCGAGCGCCGGTAGCCGCCATCAGTCGAGCTTCGCGCGAGCCACCAGGCCGTCGAGGAGGGCGTCGACCGCGAAATGAAAGCGCTTGTCGCCGTCGCCGGAGGTGAGCTCGTCGGCGAATGAGGACAGCAGCGGGAACTGTGAGGCGGGCAGCGAGCTGAACTTCCGGCGCAGGTCGTCGACCCACTTGAGCTCGTCGTCCTCGCTGTCCCCCCGGGCGAGACGAACATCGGTCTCGATCGCCGTCGCCGTCGTGATCAGGGGGAGCACGTCGCAGGCCCAGGCGGCGTCCTGGTGGCCGATCCCTCCGGCGAGCAGCAGTCCCAGCAGATTCTCGGCGAACAGCAGCGCCCGCGGCGAAGTGGGAGGGTTGGGCGTCGTGAGGGTTTTCCTCTGTGTTAGAGTAAATTCTCGTGACATTCCCTTCGATCGATCCTGGACCAGCGTCGTCGGGCTCGCGCGCGGTTTGCATCCTGCGCGCCGTGCACGCCCAGCCCGGCATCACCCGGGCACGGCTGGTGCGGTCGCTGGGAATCTCCAGCGGACTGGCGACCGACGCCATCGCCCGGCTCGTCGAGCGCCGGCTGCTCGATGAGCGGCCCGCCCCCGAGACCCACCGACGGGGCCGCCCCAGCCGGTGTCTGGGCCCGCACGCCGAAGGGCCGCTGGCGGCGATCGTGGTCATCTCACACGAGCAATGGGAGGTGGCGCTGGTGGCGCTGGGGGGCGACACCGTCCAGGCCTGGGAGGGGACCCATGACCGCCGGCTGGAGGCGGTGATCGCCGGCGTCGCGGATGCGCTCGAGGTGGCCTGCCGGCAGGGTGGCCATCGCGTCCGCGCGCTCTCGGTGTCGCTTCCGGGCACGGTCAGCGGGACCCGGCTCATCGAGGCTCCCAACGTCGGGTGGCGCGAGGTCGACCTCGAACGGCTGCGACCCCCCCAAGCCGCACACGTTGCCCTGCTGGCGGGCAACGACGCCACCTTCTCGGCACTGGCCGAGTCACGCCACGGTGCGGCCGTGGGCGCCGAATCGTCCCTTCACCTGTTCATGCATTCCGGAGTCGGAGGCGCGCTGCTCGACGGCGGCCGGGTGGTCGGCGGCGCGCGGGGGATGTCCGGCGAGTTCGGCCACCTCCCTTTCGGCCCGCCCGATGCGCGCTGCCGATGCGGCGCGCTGGGCTGCTGGAACACCGTCCTCGACGGCGCCGCCCTGGCCCGTCAGCTGGACCGGGAGCCGCCCGCCGACGAGGTCACGTTCATCCGCTCGGTCATCGCGGCGGCACGGGCCGGCAACGCCCCCGAGCAGCGCGTGGTGCGCGAGACCGCCCGGGCCTTGGGCCGCGGCGCGGCCGGCCTGGTCAACGCCCTTGACCCCGATCGCGTGACGCTCGGAGGTCTGGCCGTAGAGCTCATGGAGCTGCACTCGGGCGAGATGAGGTCGGCCTACCGCGACGGCCTGATGAGCACCATCGCCAGACGACCGCCTGCCCTGACCCTCGGGGCTCTCGGCGACCGCGCGCCTCTGATCGGCGCCGCGGACCACGCGTTCGACACGATCCTCACCGACTCGGCCCTGGCGAGCTGGAGGCCGGCGTGATCGCCCCCACCTCCGGCATCTCGCCGCGGCGCGCCGGCTCGTCACGGCTGCTTCTCTGGTTCCTGGCCCTGACCTCATTCACCGTGATGGCCACCGAGGTCGCGGCGGTCGGAATCGAGCGCGCGCTGGCCCGCGATCTCCATGTCGCCGACGGCGCCGCCGGTTCGCTCGTGATCGCCTACTCGCTCGGGGTGGCCGTCGGCGGTCCGCTGCTCACCCTCACGCTGGTCAGACTCGATCGGCGCCGGCTGCTCAGCTCGCTGATGGCCGTGTTCGCGCTGTCGCAGGTGGCGACTGCGCTCGCCCCCGGCCTTCTCACCATCCTGCTCGCCCGCGCCGTCTCGGGACTGGTGGCCGGCGCCTGCTTTGCCACGGTCACGGTGACCGCCTACGACGTCGCCACGCCGGGACGGAAGGGCCGAGCGCTGGCGACGGTGACCCTCGGTATCACGCTGGCGACAGTGGCCGGCGCTCCGCTGGCCAGCATCATCAGCTCGGCGGCGGGATGGCGCGCGGTGTTCTGGCTCATCGCGG
This sequence comes from uncultured Solirubrobacterales bacterium, assembly GCA_963792735.1. Lineage (GTDB taxonomy): Bacteria > Actinomycetota > Thermoleophilia > Solirubrobacterales > Solirubrobacteraceae > Palsa-465. Next base: position 60,974 of record CAWBXK010000007.1, read on the forward strand.
CGCTCGCCGCGGCGATGGCGGCCGGCCTCTCGCGCCTGATCCCGCCCAGCGCGGACGCCTCCGGAGTCTCGGGCCGGCGACAGCTCGAGCTCACCTGGCGCCCGTCGGTACGGCGCGCGCTGCTCACCACCGTTCTCGTCGATCCGGCGCTGTTCTGCGCCTATACCTACCTGACGCCGCTTCTGGCCGATCGCACCGGGCTGAACGGCGCGGAGATCGCCGGCACGCTGGTCGCGTTCGGAGTGGGCGCCGCCGCCGGTACACATCTGGGCGGCCGCTCGTGGGACCGGGGATCCAACCGCTCCCTGATCGCGGCGTCCATCGGCATCGGCCTGGCACTCCTCCTCCTCGGCGCCACGGCGAGCCTGCCCGAACTGGCAGTACCGGCCTGTGTCCTATTCGGGTTCAGCGCCTTCGCGGCGATCCCGATCCTCCAGGCCGCAGTCGTGACCCAGGCGGCCGAGGCGCCACTGATGGCTGCGGCCGTGAACATCAGCGCGTTCAACCTCGCCAACGCGATCGGGGCGGCGGCCGGCGCGTTGGCGATCGCCGGGCTGGGCATCGCCGGGCCCGCGCTGGTCGCCGGAGCCGAGGCCCTGCTCGTGGCCGCCGGGCTCGCGCTGCTTCAGCGCCCGAGGGCGCCGGCGGCCAGAAGCGTGAGCACCACCTGACCGGACGGTGGCTGACTCTAGTTGTTCGGCGATCCGACTTTCGTCCCGCCGGTCTGCACGGCGTAGCCGGTATACGTGCCCGACCCCCCGAGGTTGGGGCTGTCGTGAGAGAAGGCGATGTGGGCGAAGCCGAGGCTGTCGGTGTCGACGCCGAAGTCGTCGAAGAGCTGACGTCCGGTCGTGCAGTTGATGCCACTCTCACACACGGCGCCCTTGTGCACTGACATCAGTCGCTGAGGCGTGCCCCAGCCGGTTGCAGTCCCGGCAAGGTTCTGGGCGAAGTACACGAACCAGGTCTGGTTGGTCTTCGTCAGGGCACCGTAGTAGACGAGGTCGACGCCGCGCGACGTCGCCGCCAGCCAGGGAAAGATCGACTGAGCCGACGTCGTGCTGACCGGCTTGGAGCAGGTCCACGTCTGGCCGCGGTTACTCGATTCGGCGGTGTGAATGCTCGTGTCATCCGACCACGCGTACCAGATCTTGCCCGCCGGGTCGACGGAGATGTTGGGGAAGTTGTGGTTCAGGTCAGTTGAGGCCGGCGCGGTGCTGCAGGGGATCGCTCGATCGCTCCAGGTGTGACCGCCATCCGCAGAGACGCCGAGGAACGCCTCGTTGTAGTGGGTCCCCGAGGAGCTCGAGGGCGCCACGAACGCCTGATAGGCGTAGAACGCGCCGGGCGTCTTGGGCACGTTGCGATGGTCGATGACCAGGTTGCCGAGCTCGTTGTTCTGGGCCTTGTAGTCGGTCTCGGGGATCACCTGCGAGATTTGCGTGTACGACGCGCCAGCGTTATCGGAGCGCAGCACGTCGATGTCGTTGGTCGCGATGTCGTGATAGGTCAGCAGCGAAGTACTGGCGCCGAACGCCGCGATCCACTCGCGGTCATCGATCGGCAGTCCCGCCTGCACCGGGGTCTGGGAGAAGGTCGTGGCGTTGTTGGTGGAGGTGGCGACGTTGATCGATCCGAGGTTCAGGCTGGCGACGTAGAGGTTGTACTTTCCGCTGGCGTTCTTGGCGTTGGCGATCGCGATGTCGATGTCACCGCCCGAGGCGCCAGTGCCGCTGACGGCGTTGGGCTGCCCGCGGAACTCGAGGCCGCAGCCCGATGCGGCAGAACCGCCGACGGCTCCCAGTCCCCGCCACAATAGGCTGCCGCCTCCGACCCCAAGCTCGGATCCCAGGAACACATTGTTCGCACGGGAGACGTGGATCGCCGGCTCTCCCGCGGCGTTGGTACCACAGCCCTTCGCCCCGACGGTGGCGGACTGCATCTGCCCGTAGGAGAAGTTGCCGACCGTCTGGGCGGCACGGGCCGATCCGGCCACGCCGAGAACCCCGACCGAAACGGCGAGCATGAGCACGCGAATGAGCAGCGAAGGTCGCTTGGTCTGCATCTGGAGTCCTCTCTCGTTCCCGGGGCCGCGCGAGCAGAGCGCGGCCGCGATCGCACTTTTCAGCGATCAACGTACCCCCAATTTCCGGTTTCAACCCGTCGCCGATGGCTGCCGTCACGCGTCTCGTGCCTCCCGACCCGGTCGGTGGAGAGAGGTCTCTCGAGTCCTCATCGCTGCTGCTCGCGTGGTTGCTCGACGACGGTCTTGTAGCTTGCCAGCGCCTGTCCCCAGAACCGGTCGAGATCCGCACGAAGCGCGGCGAGCCCGTCCGGGTCGATCCGGTAGATGCGGCGCGTGCCGACTGGCTGGGAGATCACCAACCCGGCCTCCTTGAGCACCCTCAGATGCTGCGAGACTGCCGGCCGGCTGACCGGCAGCTCATCGGCCAATTCGACAACCGCCCGCGGCCGGTCCACCAGCCGCTCGAAGATCGCCTTGCGAGTCGGATCGCCGAGTGCCGTCCACCCATCGACTTGGTAAGTAGGCACGAACGGTAAGTATAGCTTTACGGATCGTCGGCCGTCAATAGCGTGCCCACGCTTGGTCGTGGGAGCATCTAGGCAGCCGCGCCTCCGAGTGCTAAACCTCGATACGTCCGCGCAATGGTTCGCGCAAGACGCTCAGGCGCCGCAGCAGCCGCACGAGGATTCAACCCAAGGGCGCGAGGTCGGCGAAAAGCCCCACGAAGACTCAACCCAGGGCCGCTGAGCGCATACCATCCCACCTGCGTCAGCTGACTTCCGAGTCGGGGTGCTCGGGGCTCCTACCCCGCACCGAGTGGCCAGAATGTCCCGCCGTAATGGGCGGTGAGCTTCTGGCCTCGCCGGATCTCCACGAGCTTCGTCCAATGCCGGGAGGCGGGGTAAGACAACGTGATCGTGGTACGCACCGGGGTCGCGGATCCCGTGGCGCAGTCCGGAACACACCCGAGGATGTCGCTGGTTCCCACTCCGTAGGCGTAGGAGTGCTTCCACGCACGCCAGTGGATCCGCGTGACGATGTTCCCGCCGTCGCCGCTGATGGCGATCTCCACGGGTCGGCGGCCGGTCCAGCTCCCGGCGACGAACAGCGGCGTGCGATGGGTAGTCGCGTCGGCGATTGGGGCGGCGATGGCCCCGCATGCGATCGCCGCGGTCGTTATGGCCAGAAACACACGCAGTCGACTTCGGCGCATGTCAACTTCTACTCGATCGTCGCTACGGGGTCAACTTTGCGTCCGTGGTCTACCGGTAGGGCGACTGCCGTCTAGGCGCGCAGGTCCAGCCGCCAGTCGTTGCAGGTCATGAAGTGCCCCTTGGGGAACTCGAACTCGCACGCCTCGAGCAGCTCGAAGCCGAGCTTGCGACAGATCGCGTTCGACGGCGCGTTGTCGACATTCGGGAAGGCGTGCATGAAGCGGTGCTTGTCGTCGCGCTTGGCGATCTCGATCGCCTGCGCGGTCGCCGCCACCGCGAAGCCGCGGCCCTGGAACTCCGGCGCGACCATCCAGCCGACCTCGTAGACCTGCCCGTCGCGCCACGCTTTGGTCCAGAAGCCGACCGAGCCGACGCCGGCGCCGCTCGCCACCTCGACGATCTTGAACATGCGATCGCCGCCCTCGAGGTGCTCGTAGCGGACCTGACGCTCGCGCAGCTTGTCCGGGCTCTCGGGGCCGCCGAGGTGCTCGGTCATGCGCGGGTCGCCCATCAGCCGCTCGAGCAGCGCCAGGTCGCCGCTGCCCCAGGGCTCGACGGACACCGTCACGCTCACTCGGCACAGCCTCGTAACCGTCACGGTCTACGAGCACCGCTTCAGGCTGGAGGATGCCCGTGCGCTCGAGGCGTACGGTCGGAACAGCCGCGTGGGGAAGATCCTCGAGATCCACCAGGAGGATCCGGGCCGGATCCACGTCGTCCTGATCCGACGACGGATCGGATTCTGTGCCAAAGATGGTCAACTCACGGGGTCAACGCGGCGGGCCGTTGGTCGAACCCGCGGATTCGTCGAGGTCGCCGGGAGACCAGCGCAGCAGGCGGGTGTCCGAGACAACCTTCAGGTGGCGTCGCATGGCCGCCTCGGCGCCGCGGGGATCCTTGCGTCGGATCGCTTCGGCGATGCGGCGGTGGTCTCCCAGCGAACGCGGTGGCCGCCCGGGTTCGCCGAGCGACGCCAGCCGCGTCTCGTGGATCGGGTCCTCCAGTGCGTCCATCACCTCGAGGAGCAGCTTGTTCTTGGCCGCCCGGGCGATGGCGGCATGAAAGCGCCGATCGGCCACTTCGCCGATCCCGCCCTTATCGATGTCCAGGGCCATGGCCTTCATCGCTGACTGGATCGCCGCCAGGTCTTTGTCAGTCCGGCGCTGAGCGGCGAGGCGAGCCAGCATGCACTCGATCGCCTCGCGGGCCTCGAGCACGTCGGGCAGGCGTCGGCGCCGGGTGAGCATCGTCTTGAGCCGTTCGGGGTCGACATTGAGCGATCGCACATAGATCCCACCGCCATGGCGCACCTCGAGCAGGCCCTGGACCTCCAGGGACACGGTCGCTTGGCGTAACGAGACGCGGCTCACCTTCAGCGCGGTGGCCAGCGCCCGCTCGGACGGAAGGCGATCTCCGGGGCGCAGGCCGTGCTCGTGCACGTAGCTGCGCAGCAGCTGCTCGAGCTGCTCGTAGAGCCGACGGCCCTCGGGAGCGCGCAAGCTGCTCGTGTCGAGCTGCTTCTTGATGTCGGAGCGCGCCACCCGTTATCGGCCCAGGACGCCGCGCACAACGCCGAGTGCTCTCAGATCATCAGGTGCGAGTCGGAGCTGGCCCGCCAGCGTCGGCACGTCCTCAGGGGGCCGCTTGAGGATCGCCGCCGCCGATTCGGGCGTGATCACCGAGAAGTAGCCGTCCGCGGTAATCCACAAACGATCGGGCGAGGCCACCGCCAGAGTTCCGCCCGAACCCCCTTCACCGACGGTCACCGTCAGGATCGGCACCGTCGCCGCGGCGATGGTCTGGAGCAGACCGGCGATCGCCGAGCCCACGCCGGCTGCCTCCCCGGCCGCGGTGCCGTCCGCCCCCGGTGAATCGACCAGCGTGAGGACGGGGAGATCGAGCTTGGTGGCGAGCTCCACCAGGCGCTGCGCGGTGCGGTAGCCGGCGGCACGAGTGACGACACCCGACTGCGACACGAACGCGATCGTCCGCCCATCGCGACGTCCGAAGCCGCAACGGATGCTGGGATCGACCCCGCCCATCCGGTCGCCGCGAATCTCAAGGGCGCGAGTGAAGTAGTCCTCCAGGTACTCGTCGGCGGTCGGTCTCGCCGGATCACGGGCACGCTGTACCTGTGCCCAACCCGACAGCGGGGTCGACTCGCCTCGGCTGACCGGCAGTGGCGGCAGCTGCGGGATCCCGCGCGTGCCCGGTGACAGCAACTCGAGCGCCAGCGCCAGCTGCTCGCGCAGTCGCTCGGGACCGTGTACCCCGTCGATGAACCCGAGTTCCCACTTACCCTCGGCCGTGAACACGGCGTCGTCGCCTTGGTCGGCTCCTCGCACCCGGGATCCGGCGAATGCCACGGCTGCGCCGGCGTCGCCGAGGATGACATCGGCGGCCGCACCCAGCGACGCCCATACGCCGCCGGTGGTCGGGTGCCGCAGCACGCACACGTGAGGAACCCGAGCCGCACCGAGCGCCACCAGCGCGCCCGCGACTCGTTGCATCTGGATCAACGACCGCATCCCCTCCTGCATACGAGCACCACCCGAGCTGAGCACCGAGACCAGCGGCAGGCGGTCACTCGCGGCCACGGCGATCGCCTCCGTGATCCGCCGCCCCTCGGCCTCTCCCATCGAACCGCCCATGAAGGCGAAGTTGAAGGCCACGACGATGCAGGCACGTCCGTCGGCGACCGCGCATCCGGCCGTGACCGACTGCTCGTCGCCGGTCCGTTCGCGCGCGCGTGCGAGCGCGGCCGGGTAACCCGGCCAGCCCAGCGGATCCTCGCTGAGAGCCTGCCCGCTGAACGGCTCAAAGGCGTCGACGAGATCGTCGATCGCGCTCATGGCGCAAGCGCCCTCCGTCACGCTGACGTCACCCGACATGCTGTCCCGCCGTGCCCGGAGCGCGCGGGAACCGCGCTCGGATCTCGTTCGAATGCTCGCCGAGCACGGGCGGCGGAGCGGCCGCGCCGAGGGGCGATGCCTCGAAGCGCAGGGGCCGTCCGGGGAGCGAGATCGGGCCCAGCGTCGTGTGCGACACATCGACGACCAACTCCTGGTCGCCGACCTGCTCGCTCGCGTACACGCGATCGAGGGCCTTGATCTCCCCCGCGGGCACCCCGTGCTCGGCGAACAACGTGATCCACTCGGCCACGCTGCGCTTGCCGAGTCGCTGCTCGATCAGCGCCTGCAACTCGTCGCGATGCGCGACACGGCTCTGGTTGCCCGCGTAGTGAGGTGAATCGGGCGGAATGTCGAGCAAGTCGGCAAACCGACGCCAGGTCACCTCGTTGCCGACGGCCAGGATGATCTGTCCGTCGGCCGCCGAGAACGCCCCGTAGGGCGAAACGGTCGGGTGGTGGTTGCCGGTCGGCTGTGGCACCTCGCCCGCCACCAGGAAACGGGTTCCCTGGAACGCGTGAATGGCGATCTGACCGGCCAACAGCGACGTTTCCACCCGCTGGCCCTGACCGCTGCGCGCGCGCTCGTGCAGAGCCGCCAACACGCCGATGGTCCCGAACAGACCCGCGGTCAGATCAGCGATCGGGACGCCGACCCGAAGCGGTTCGCCCGGCCCGTTCCCGGTGAGGCTCATCACGCCTCCCTCGGCCTGCAGGATCTGGTCGTACGCCACTCGATCGCGCTCGGGGCCAGAGCTACCGAAGCCCGTGATCGTGAGCACGATCAGCTCGGGATTGGTCTGATGCAGCGATTCCGAGGTGAGGCCGAGCCGCGCCATCACCCCGGGACGAAAGTTCTCCACCAGCACGTCGGCCCACACGAGCATGCGGTCGAATAGCGCACGGTCATCGGCGTCTTTCAGATCGAGCGTGACACTGAGCTTGCCGCGGTTGGTGGACAGGAAGTAGGTGCTCTCCTCGTGACCCTCCGGACCGACGAACGGCGGTCCCCACGCGCGCGTGTCATCGCCGACCCGTGGTCGTTCGACCTTGATCACCTCTGCGCCCAGATCGCCCAGAACCATGGTCAGATACGGGCCGGCCAGCACCCGCGAGACATCGAGCACATGAACTCCGGCCAGCGGAGGCTCTCGCGGTCCAGGGGCCGGCCCCGCGGCCATCTCGCCCTCAGTGCCCATCGCAACCCCTCCCCGGCCCGCGACGATTGTGCCGACGTGTCCCGGCACGGTGCGGGGCGGGGGCCGGCCAGGGCTGGCCGGTCCGGGGGAGGGATGTGCTCAGCCCGCCCATGCCCTATGGGGTTGCCTTTGCCAGCGCCGCCGCCGACAGCAGGTGCACCTGGTGCTCGTTGCCCTGCAGGTCAACCTGCCAGGCTCCGTAAGGTCCGAATACGTTGTTGTACTGGTTGTAGTCGAGACTTCCGCTGGCGCCCTCGTAGTTGATCTTGGTGCCGGCGTCCACGAGCTTCTTGCAATCGGCAAAAGCGAAGCAGGCCGTTCCGGGTGGGTTGGTCACCTTTTTCATCTCGGCGGCGACCTTTGTGCCGTCAGACGTCTTGGCCGCCTCCTGCGCGAGCGCCAGCGAGACGACCGCGTCGTAGGCGTAGTTGGCGTTCGCCAGCGGCTGTTGACCGGGGAACATCTTGTTGAACTGCTTGGTGAACTCCTCGCTGGCCTTCCCGCTGACCGAGGTGCCGTACACCGAGATGAGGTGAGCGTGCGCGACCGGGAAGGTGACCGCCTTCAGATACTCACTCGCGCCGGTCACGTCGGTGCCGACGAGCGGGATCGCCAGGTTGTTGGTCTGCTTGAGGTCGCGGTACAGCACCGCGGCCGTCGGCGCGTCAGTCTGGGTGAAGATCACGTCCGGTTTGGTGGCAAGGACCTTCTGCACCTCGGGCACGTACGAGGTCTGACCGGGCGCCACATTGACAGTGGTGAGAATCGTCCCGCCCAGTTTCTGGAAGGTGGTGATGATCGGCTTGATCAGCGTCTGCGCCGCGATGTCGGTGTAGAACAGCATCGCCGCACGGTGATAACCGTGCTGGTAGGCGTAAAGCGCCATCGCCACCCCGAGCTGGGAGTCCGAGGGGCTGTCGCGGAACAGGAACGGGTCGGTCTGATGATCGCGGCCCGTGTCGCCGCCCTGGAACTCGTCGACGATCCTGGAGTTCTTGAGAATCGGCTCGACCGCGGCGATCTCCTGGGTCTCCGGCCCGATGACTCCCGTGACGCCCTTCGACAGCAACTGCTGAGTCGCCGGCACGGCATCGGCCAGGTCACATTGGGTGTCCTGCTGGGAGAGGGAGACCTTCTGGCCCATGACCCCGCCGGCCGCGTCGATCGCCTGCTTGGCCACCTGCGAGCCCTGAAGCATGGCCTGACCGAGGCTCGCCAGGCGCCCACTGAAGCAGGACAGCACACCGTAGTTGCCCGGTCCGCTCCCGCCGCCCCCGCTCCCGCCACCCGCCGCTGGACTGCTCGACGAACTGCCGCACCCGGCCAACACGGCCACCGCCACGATCATGACTCCCAGGGTGCTGAACTTTCTGGCCTTCACGCCCATCACCATCCCTCTCCTGGTCCTTCATTGAAGTTGGCCTGCGCTGACCAGCTTTCGGCTGGGCTGGCTCGCCGTGCCGCCAGCAGCGTCACGACAGCCGCCCCACGTACAGGTCGACCACGGCCTCGTTGTCGGCCAGTTCCTGCGCCGGCCCGTCAAGCTGGTTCTTGCCCAGCACCAGTACGTACGCCCAGTCGGCATGCTTGAGCGTCCGGCGCGTGTTCTGCTCCACCACCAGAATGCTGACCCCAGTGGCCGCGATCTTGGTGATCTGCTCCCACAGCATTCCCTGAAAGATGGGTGACAGACCCGCGCTGGGCTCGTCGAGCACCAGCACTGTCGGATCGAGCACCAGCCCCCGAGCCATGGCCAGCATGGTGCGCTGGCCGCCGCTAAGGGTGCCGGCCTTGCGCTTCAGCGCGCCGGTGAGATCGGGAAACAGCTGGCAGAGCTCGTTCAGCCGCTCCGCCAGACCCGTCTTGCGACAGAATCCGCCCATCTCCAGGTTCTCGCGTACGGTCAGGCCCGAGAACACGTTCGCCACCTGGGGCACGTAGGAGATGCCGCGGCGCACGAGCTTCTCGGTGGCCACGCCGGTGACGTCCTGGCCGTTGAGCTGCACGCTTCCCGAGCTCATGCGGATGATGCCCACCAGAGCCTTGAGCAGTGTCGACTTGCCGGCTCCGTTGGGGCCGACGATCGCCGTGATCTGCCCGGCTCGCGTCCGGAGGCTGACGTCGGAGATCACTGGAGTGCCTCCGTATCCGGCCGTCACGGAGTCGACCTCCAGCACCACTGGCGGCGACGCAGCGCTGATCCCGCCGGGCTCAGTCACGGTCATCCACCGATCCGAGGTACGCCGAGACCACGCGCTCGTCGTCCCGCAGGGCTCGATATGGCCCCTGCGCGATCACGTGACCGAGGTCCATGACGACCACCTGGTCGCACGTCGCCTCGATGAACTTCATGTTGTGCTCGACGATCACGACGGTGCTGCCGCCGGTGACGAATTGCTTGATGGCCTGACTCATGCGCTCGCCCAGCACCGGGTTGACCCCGCCCATCGGCTCGTCGAGGATCACCAGTCGCGGCTCGGCGGCCGCCACCCGGGCGAATTCCACCAGCCGCTTCTGGCCGCCGCTCAGCGTCTCGGCTCGGTCGAAGCGCAGATTGGCGAGGTTGAACTGCTCGAGGATCTCCTGCACACGCACCCGATCGGCCGCCTCGCCTCGCCGGACACTGCGCCCGGCGAAGAGATTTCGCACGATCGACTCGCGACCATAGGCCCGCATTCCTAGCATCACGTTGTCCAGCACAGTCAGACTGCCCCACTCACGCGGAGCCTGAAATGTCCGAATCAGACCGAGGCGCGAGATCCAATGCGGAGGCCGGTTGACGACCTCCTTGCCGTCAAAGCGCACGGATCCCTCATCGGGCCGGCCGAAGCCTGAGACCATGTCGATCGTCGTGCTTTTGCCCGCTCCATTCGGCCCGATCAACCCGACCACGCTGCCCTCCGGCACCTTGAACGTGCAGTCATCGACGGCCTTGACGCCGCCGAAGGCCTTGGTCAGCGCGGTCACCTCGAGAATCGGGCTCGCACTCACGAGGTCACGCTCTCCTCGGGTCGCTCGCGTTCAGACCGGCCCCCCGGCAATGCCAGCCGGGCGCGCCATCCGCCCCTCGGCGCGCCGGGCGGCCCGTTGCGGCGGCGGGCCGAGCGGGGCACGCCGTGCCAATCGGGGAAGATTCCCTGCGGGCGGTACTTGAGCATCAGGACGATCATCAGGCCGATCAGGACCTGCCGCACCGACGGTCCGAATTCGGTGCGTCCGCCGACGTTGGGCAGGTAGCGCGTCACCTCGATGAAGCCGATGTAGACGATGAACGTCCCGACCACGATGCCGCGGACGTTGCCGCGTCCGCCGACGAGGACCGCGGCGTACAGGGTGAGGATCTCCTGCGGCGCCCACGCGGACGGGTTGAAGGCTCCGAGGTAGGCCGCGAACAACCCGCCGCCCAGAGCCGCCAGTCCCGCGCCCATCACGTACGCAATCAGCTTGGAGCGAAACACGTTGCGCCCGAATGCCGCGGCGGCCTCCTCGTTGTCGCGGATGGAGCGCATTGCGCGGCCGTAGGGACTCGAGGAGAGCCGCTGGAGCACCAGCACGATGATCAGCAGCACTACCGCACACATCGCCAGCAGGAAGTACTTGTAGTTGCTGTAGGAGATGCCCAGCGGTCCCGCCATCGGCGTCACCAGCCCGGCGATCCCGTTGAACCCGTTGAACAGCGACGTGTCGACCTGCACGATGACGTACAGCACGCTGATGACCCCGAGCGTGGTGATGGCGAAGTAGATCTCGCGCAGGTTGCGCAGCGCGACCGCTCCCACGATCGCGGCGACCGGCAGCACGATCAGCACGGCAACGAGCACCGCGACCAGATACGGGAGATGTGCACCGAGGATGTACTCCGTGGGGGGCAGCGGAGGTCCGGTGGTCAAGGTGATCGTGAGATAGACCCCCAGGGCGACATAGCCATACAGGGCAAGGTCGAAGTCGCCCGCCCAGCCCCAGATGACATTCAGTCCCTGCGCCATGACCGAGAAGATGCACGCCTCGGTGACGATCGAGATCCAGTAGGTCATCAGCGGCTCACCTGGCGTCCGGCGACAAGGATTCCGTTGGGCCGGAACAGCAGCAACAGCACCAGCACGCCGAGAGCGAACGCGACCTGATAGCTCGCGTTCGAGTAGGCCCCGGCCAGCTCGAGCACCAAGCCGACGAGCAGCGCGCCGACGAGCGTTCCATAGGGCCGCCCCAGCCCACCGGCGACGGCGGCGGTGAGCGTGATCAGCAGGTATCCGAAGCCGAGGGAGGGGTTGAACGTGCCGATCGTCTCGGCGAGCACGAAGCCGGCGAAGCCGGCGATCAGTCCGGCGATCGCCCACGTGGCGGTGACAACGTGTTGGGCCGGGATGCCGCTGGCCCGGGCGAGCTCGCGGTTATCGGACACCGCGCGCAGCGCTTTGCCGAACTTCGTGCGCTGCAGCAGCAGGTACAGCGCGGTGGCCACCGCGAACGCGCTGAGCGTCACCAGGATCTCCGCGTTGGTCAGCAGAAACGGCCCGATGTGATGCGGCGATCCCTGGCTGATCGAATAGCCCACGCTGGCGGCGCCGAAGATGATGATCAGGATGTTCTGAATCACCAATGACACTCCCAGCGTCGCGATCACCGTGACGATCGGCGGGCGCCCGGCGAAACGCTCGATCAGCCCCAGGTTCATCGCAACCCCGGCGAGCGCGCCCACGAGCGCAGAGCCGAGCGCGGCGATCGGAATGCTGTGCGTCCAGCGCAGGAACTCATAGGCGGCGTAGGCGCCGATCGTCAGGAGCTCACCGTGGGCGAGGTTGGCGACCCGGCTGACGGCGTACTGCAGCGTGAGCGCCACCGCCGACAGCGAAAGCACGGAAGCCGTGACGATACCGAAGCCGATGTAGAGAAGGAACTGATGCAAGGGTTCCGCGACCGCTGCCGCCGGCAAAATCGAAGACCGCCAGTGACCCGGTCAGCAAGTGGCTAGTCCTCTTTCGTCGGCAACCATACGCAAGCGGGCAGCAGGATGTCAAGCCCCGAACTCCGAGCGTTTCAGCGACCCGAGCGTCAGCCGCGCGGAACGCTTACGTGATCTGGGCTGGTTCAGGTCCGGTCGACAAACGCAGCCACGCGGCTGCCGGCGGCGACCTCGAGGTGGCCCAGTGCCGCGACGACGCCGCTTCCGGCGACGGGCACGTCACATAGCGCGAGGCCCATCTCGACGCCGGCCAACGTGCCGGCGAGCATCAGGTCGTTGAAGTCGCCGAGGTGCCCGATGCGGAACACGCGACCCCCGAGCCGGCCCAGGCCGGCGCCCAGGGACATGTCGAAGCACTCGAGGATCCGCGCCCGCAGGCGGTCGGCGTCGTGCCCCTCGGGCATCACCACGGCGGTCAGCGCCGCCGAGTGCTCACGCTCGTCCTGACCCAAGACCTCCATTCCCCAGCTCCGCACGGCCGCCCGCGTGGCCTCGGCGTGTCTCCGGTGGCGGGCAAACACGGCGGCGAGCGTCTGCTCCTCCAGCATCGTGATCGCCTCGCGCAACCCGTAGAGCAGGTTGGTGGCCGGGGTGTACGGATACACGCCCTTGCGGTTGGCCGCAATGATCGCGGCCCAGTCGAAATAGGAGCGCGGAGAGCCGCCCTGAGCGGCCATGTCGAGGGCCTTTGCACTCACGGCATTGAAGCCCAGCCCTGGCGGCAGCATCAGTCCCTTCTGCGAACCACCGACGGTGACGTCCACCCCCCAAGCATCGTGGCGGTAGTCGATTGAGCCGAGCGAGGAAATGGTGTCGACCAGCAGCAGGGCCGGATGCTGGGCGGCATCGATCGCGGCGCGAACCTCGGCCACGCGACTCGTCACGCCGGTCGAGGTCTCGTTGTGCACCACCATCACGGCTTTGATCGCCCGACGCTGATCGGCGGCGAGTCGGTCGTGAACCGTCTCCGGCTGCACGCCGTGGCGCCAGTCGCCGGGCACGAACTCGACCTGCATCCCCAGGCGCGTGGCCATCTCCCGCCAGAGGCCGGCGAAGTGGCCGGTGTCGAAGGCCAGCACGTGGTCGCCGGACGCGAGCACGTTCACCAGCGCCGCCTCCCAGGCCCCGGTTCCGGAGCTGGGGTAGATGATCACCGGCCCGGCGGTTTGAAAGACCCGGCTCACGGCCGGCAACAACGCGCGTACGAGCTCGGCGAACTCGGGTCCGCGGTGGTCGATCGTAGGCCGCGCCATCGCCCGCAGGATCCGGTCGGGCACGTTGGTCGGGCCCGGGATCTGAAGAAAATGACGGCCGGACTGATGGGGTGCGCTCATCGATCCTCAGGCTGAGTGCGCAGAACGCGTCGTACGCTACGGTACAAGCCTTCGCTGAGCGTCAGAGCAGCTACGAAAGACCGGCAGCGCATCGACCGCATCGCCCCCTCACTGCCCGCCTCCGAGCTCGGGGCCGACATCCCGGGTCTCCACGCGGCACTCAGCGCACAGCTCGAGGGGGAGGTGCGCAGCGACGCCTACACCCGGCATCTCTTCGCCCGCGACGCCAGCATGTACGCGATCGAGCCGCTGGCGGTGGCCTTCCCCCGCCACCGGGCCGACGTCGTCGCGGCGATCGAGGTATGCCGCGACCGCGGGGTGCCGCTGCTGGCGCGCGGGGCGGGGACGAGCCTGGCCGGGCAGACGGTCGCCCGCGCTCTGGTGCTCGACCTATCTCGCCACATGAAACAGATCGTCGACGTCGATCCGGAGACGAGCACGGCGCGCGTCCAACCCGGCGTCGTCCAGGACGACCTCAACCAGGCGGCACGGCGCCATGGCCTGATGTTCGGGGCCGACACCTCGACCAGCAACCGGGCCACGCTCGGGGGGATGATCGGCAACAACTCCTCGGGTAGCCACTCGGTTCGCTTCGGCACGACGTGTGACCACGTCCGGTCACTGGAGGTCGTGCTCGCAGACGGCCAGGTGGCTCGCCTCGGACCGGGCGATGCGGATCAATGGGCCAATCGGGCGAGCCGACCGACGCTGGAGGGCGGGATCTACCGGGAGCTGCCGGCCATCGTCGAGCGCAACCGCGCGGCGATCGTGCGTGATCACCCCACGTTCTGGCGCCAGTCCGGCGGTTACCGGCTTGACCGGCTGGCTTTGAGTGGCGAGCCCTTTGACCTGGCGAAGTTCGTCGTCGGCTCCGAGGGAACGCTGGTCGTGGTGACCGAGGCCGAACTCGATCTGGTGGCGCGACCAGCCGCCCAGGCGATCGCGGTCGGCCACTTCCATTCGACCGCCGAGGCGATCGCCGCCAGCGCGGACGCGATCGCCCGCGATGCCGCCGCCGTCGAACTGCTCGACCACATGATCCTGGCCCTCTCCCGGCAACGATTGGAGTACGGCGGCCTGTCGGGCATCCTCGAGGGGGACCCGAACGCCCTCCTGTTCGTCACGTTCTTTGCCGACACCGAAGCGGAAGCGGCCGCCGAAGTCAATCGTCTTGCGGCCGACTGGTCGCGGCACGGACACGGCTACCACACTCTGCATGCGGTCCGCGAGGCTGACCGGGCTGCGCTGCTGAAGGTGCGCAAGGCCGGGCTCGGTCTCCTGATGGCGGCCAGTCGCGGCGGCCGGCGCCCGCTGGCGTTCGTCGAGGACACCGCCGTGCCCCCCCAACGGCTGCCGGAGTATGTGGAGGAGTTCTCGGCGGTACTGGCGCGACACCATCTGCAGGCCGGCTTCTACGGCCACTGCTCGGTCGGCTGCCTGCACATCCGGCCGTTCCTCGATCTACGAGAACCGCCCCAGGTGGCGACGATGCGCGCCGTGGCGGAGGAGATCCTCGAGCTCGTGGTTCGCTATCGCGGAGTCAATTCCAGCGAGCACGGCGATGGCCTGGCCCGCAGCGAGTTCAACCGCCGTGTGTTCGGCGACGAGCTCTATTCGGCCATGTGCGAAGTCAAGCTCCTGTTCGATCCTGACCGTCGCCTCAACCCGGGAAAGATCGTCGACGCGCCGGCGATGACCGCGAACCTCCGCGACGTGACCCTCCCGGCGGCCGGGCCGCTGCGCACGCATCTGCGCTTCGCCGAGGGGAGCATGCGCAACGCGGCGGATCGCTGCATGAACATCGGCGCCTGTCGCAAGACCGACGCTGGGGTCATGTGCCCGTCGTTCATGGCCACGCGCGACGAGCAGCACTCGACGCGTGGGCGCGCCAACGCCCTGGTCAAGGCGCTGTCCACACCGGACCCCCGAGCGCAACTGGGCGACGAGCGGCTTCACGAGATCATGGACCTCTGCCTCGAGTGCAAGGCGTGCAAGAGCGAATGCCCGCTCACCGTCGACATGGCGTCGCTGAAGAGCGAGTTCCTGGCCCAGTACCAGGCGATCCACGGCACGCCGGTCCGCTCACGGGTGTTCGGGGCCATCCGCCTGCTCAACCGAGCGGGCGCGGCGATGGCTCCACTCTCCAATGCGCCGGGCCGCATGCCCGTCGTGCGCCGCGCATTACAGGCCCGCCTCGGTATCGCCGCTCAGCGCCCCCTCCCGCGCTTCGAGCGCGAGACCCTGATCCGCTGGTTCGCGCGCCGCACCAACCCCGTCGGGCCGTTTCCGCGCGGCGACGTCGTGTTCCTGGCGGACTCGTTCACGACCTTCACCGAGCCCGCCGTCGGGCGCGCCTGCGTCGAGCTGCTCGAGCGGGCGGGCTGGCGCGTTCACCTCCACAGCCGGGGCTGCTGCGGGCGATCGAGCCTGTCAAAGGGCCTGCTTGACCAGGCTCGCTCGATGGCCGGTGGGTTGGTCGAGCGCCTGGCCACTTACGCTGAGCTAGGTGTTCCGATCGTCGGCTGCGAGCCGTCGTGCGTGCTCGCGTTGCGCGATGAATACCTGCAGCTGATCCCGGACGATCCGCACGTGCGTACCGTTGCCGAGCAGGTCCAGCTCCTCCCCGAGCTGCTGGTGAGCGCGATCGACGACGGCGACCTGCGGCTAAATCCCGCCTCGGCGCTCGCCGGTCGGCGGATCGTGCTGCACGGGCACTGCCATGAGAAGGCCGTCACCGGAACCCAGGCCACTCTCGAATTGCTGCGCCGCATCCCGGGTGCCACCGTCCAGGAGATCGACGCTGGGTGCTGTGGAATGGCCGGGTCATTCGGCTTCGAGTCCGAGCACTACGAGCTCTCGATGCGGATCGGGGCCTTGCGTCTGTTCCCCACCCTCGCAGCCGAAGACCCCGGTGTCCTCGTGGCCGCCACGGGCGTCTCCTGCCGCCAGCAGATCGCCCACGGCACGCCCCGCCGGCCTCGACATCCCATCGAGCTGCTGCGCTTGGCCGTCCTCTGAGGGCGGCCGGGTGCTTGCAGCCTTCCTGCCAGCACCCGGATCGACAACCCCGGATGAAAGGAAACACACCATGACCAGCCGTCGTCAGCGGTTTTGAGATCCGGGGGCGAGGCCGTGGCGGTAGGCGTAGGCGACAGCTTGTGCACGATCGCGCGCACCGGTCTTGCCGTACAGGTGGTTGATGTGGCTCTTGACGGTGGTCTCAGTCACGGTGAGGCGCTCGGCGATCTCGGCGTTGGAGAGGCCTTCGGCGATCAGCGTGAGGATGGCCGCTTCGCGTGGCGTGAGACCATCGGGCAGGTGGGTCTCGTCGGGTGCGGACCATTGCAGTGGTGCCGTGCGGGCGATCGCTTTGACGAGGTGATGCTGGACGGCGGGGTCGATCGCGGACTTGCCGCGTTTCGCCGCCGCCAGCGCGGCGGCGATCTCGGGACTGCCGGCATCCTTGGTCAAGAACCCACAGGCTCCGGCGCGCAGTGCCTGGATGACGCTGTGATCGTCGGCGTAGGTGGTCAATACGACCACCTTCGTCGGGCTCCCGCTCCGGCTGAGACGGCGGGTTGCTTCCACGCCATCGCAGCGGGGCATGCGCAGATCCATCAGCACGACATCGGGGTGCAACTGCTCGACGAGCGCGATTGCCTCCTCGCCGTCGCGGGCGCTGCCGACGATCTCGACACCCGGCATCAGGCCGAGGACCATTGTCAGTCCTTCGCGTACAACTCGCTGGTCGTCGGCGATCAGCACAGTCGTTCGTTGGTCGGTCATGCCGGTATCCATAGCTCGACGCGGAATCCGTCGGGCGTGTGATCTGCGCTGAGCGAGCCGCCGAGCAGCTCGGCGCGTTCGCGCATCCCAGTCAGCCCGTATCCGTCTCCATCACGCCGACGGGGGAAACTGGCCGCGGAGGGCGCTGGCGCGTAGTCGCGGACGGTCAGGCGGGTGCCGGTGGGATCGTAGCTCAGCGACACCTCGACGCCCTCGGGGGTGGCGTGCTTACGGATGTTGGTCAGGGCTTCCTGCGCGACGCGGTAGATGGTGAGCGCGGTTTCGCTGTCGAGCGTGCGCGCGGTCCCGCTGATCTGGAGCGAGGTGCGGACGTGCGAGTCCTGCTCGAAGACTGTCGTAAGTTGCCGGAGCCTGTCGGGGCCGGGCAAGTCCTCGTCGCGCAGCGCCGCGATCGCCCGGCGGGCCTCTTCCAGGCCTGCGCGGGCGAGGTGGTGGGCGCGATCGAGCGCGGGCGGCAGCTGTCCGCTGGCATCGGGCTGCGTGGACAGCATTCGTGCTCCCTCGAGCTGGAGCATCAGTCCCGAGAGCGAGTGTGCGAGCACGTCATGCATGTCCCGGGCCAGCCGGCTGCGCTCGCGCAGCATCGCCGCTTCGGCCTCTGCGGTGCGGCTGGCCTGAAGCTCGAGCAATAGCCGTCTGGTCTGCGCGTGGGCAGCGGCGGCGCTGCGTCCGAAGCGCGCGACGAGGTAGAACGCGACGATCCCCAGCTCGGTGCCGGCGATCATCCCGGCGGAGCGATTCACGTGCACGGCAGGGGGTAGGAACGCGGCGGCGGCCAGCGCGAGCACGACGAGCGACGGCGTGTCGGATAAGCGGATGCCGGCGAGCGCGACCGCCACGAACAGGCCCGGTTCGGCGGCGCCACTGGGCTGCAGCCAGACGAGGCACGCCGACGCAACGATCAGTCCCGCCAGCGCGATCGCGGTGACCAGCGCGTCGGCGCGGAGTACGAGCGTCGCGATTGCAGCGACCAGCACAGCGAGCGACAGTGACACACCCAGCCCGGACCCGGTCAGCGAGGGCGTCGGGTGCTGGGCGAACGACAGTACGACGACGACCGCGATCACGACTGGGGCGAGCCGCCGCGCCCGGCGGAATGCCGGCGGCGACGGGTCGCTCGGTGCCGTGGGAGCGGCGGCCCTTTCGGTCATGTGTGAAATGTAGGTCCGCGAACGGGGCGTGTCATCGGCGTGGGGGTGGAGATATGGGCCCGCGCGTGTCTCCACCCGGGGGCGGAGACGTCTCCGTCCGTGGCACGAGGGCAGCCGGCAGCGAAAGATCGATCGTGGCGCCGATGACACAGGGGCGGGCGAAACCTAACTTGCTGGCCATGCTCACACCACCCCCCCACCCAATCGCAGACCTCGCCGCGGCGTCAGATTCCGGTGCTCAGCGAGCACCTGACCAAACCAACGAGACCGACATGACAAGCCCCACCCCGCTGCGCCCGCTCATACCGCGGCGCTCTGACCCACTCCGTGCCCAGCCCGCCGCCCCCGCCGACCCCGAACCCAACCGCAAATTCAAGGAGAAAGCAGACGATGGCAATGATCGACAACGCGACACACAGCCGGCCCGCAACGTGCCCCATCCACGGCCAGGTGCCCGCCAAGAAGCAAGTCCCAAAACTCAAGTTCCCGGTAGAGGTCACCGGCATCGCGCGCGGAGCCGCGGCAATCAGGCCATATCGCTGCCCCGACTGCGGAGCAAAGGTGAGATGACCACCCACCCCGCGACGCTCGCAGCCCGCACGAGCGCGGCGCTCCCCGGCGCCAGCGAGCAGCGTGTGACCGCCTGCGAGTGGTTCGCCTCCGGAACCCGCCGGCCGTATGACCCGGTCACCAAGACCGTGCTGGAGACAGCGGGCGGCGAAGGCTCCCCGCGGTCGCTGCACGTGTTCGAGAAAGTCGTTGCGGCTGAGCTCGGTGGCGGCGATACCCGGTGGCTGACGATGTTGCCGGGGTATCCCGACGGCTCCTACGGCTACGCGCAGGTCGACCGGCACCTCGGCCCCGAGCCCGGCCCACGCCTGTACGTCGAGTACCTCGGCCAGGGGGACTCCGATAAGCCCGCGCGTCATAGCTACTCGTCGGTCGAGCGCGCCGATCTCGTCGAGGCGCAGTGGCGGGCGCACGGTATCCGCCGCACGATGGTCGTGTCGTTCGACTACTCGTCGCTGGCACTGCTGGAGCTGCTGCGCCGCCAGCATGAGCGCGCCGCCGCGGCCGACGCTTCGGGGGCGAGGATCGACGCGGTGTTCATCGTCAACGGCGGGTTGTTCGCGGATTGCCATTCGCACCCGTGGGACACAACGCCGATGCTCCGGACGCCACTCGGCCGGGTGGCGATGTGGTTCGGCCAACACGCGCCGGGCGTGCTGGAAGCGACGCTCCGGAACGGGAAGCTCTTCTCCCCGTCATACGAGGTCAGCGACCCCGAGCTGGCCGACCTGAGCGACGCGATCCGGCGCCGTGGTGGCGCGGCTTTCATGCATCGCGCCGCCGGGTTTGTTGACGAGCATCGCCGCAACGCCGAGCGGTGGGATCTCGCGGCGGTCGCTCGCGAGCTCCGGGACACCGTTGCCTTTCACGTCGCGGGGAGCGAGGAGGACCCGTTCGAGCCTCGACAGATCGTCGCCGCGCGCGAGCGGCTCGGATCGCTTGGGGTCGACATCCAGTGGTTCCCGGGTGGGCATCTGACGACCTCCGAGCATCCAGACCTGCTCGCAGATGCGATCCGCGGGCTGGCGCGCACCCACGGCGTGGGCCAGCCCATCCCCACCACCGATGCGACAGGAGAGAAAACGCCATGAGTTACCGGAGACCCACACCACCTGCCGGTCGAAACCGGGGGGCGGCGATGCTCCCGCGACTCGCGGCCTTTCTCCATGCGCACGGCCGCCGGGTCCTGATCGTCGCGGTGATCTGCGCGGTCCCCGCCGGCGTGTTCGGCGTTGGCGTGTCGAACAGCCTGTGGCCGTACAGCGCGAAGGACCCGACGAGCCAGAGCGTCAAAGCCGGGCAGCGGTTCGAAGCGAGCACGGGGCGTCAGATCGACGCCGGCGTCGTCGCGCTGGTCCGCTCGGGGAACGTCGGCGCAGCGGCCGCACACCAGCGCGTCGACGGCGTCGCGGCGAAGCTGCGCGCCCAACCCCAGGTGGCGCAGGTGCAGTCGTTCTACACCACCCACAACCCGGCCATGGTCTCGCGCGACCAGCGGTCGACGTATGTGCTCGCCTACTTCAAGCCGCTCTCCGACAAGGCGCTCAAGAACGTCGCGCAGCAGCTCGAGAATCGCTTCGCCCGCCAGAGCGACGTGACGCTCGGCGGCGATGCGGTCGCGAACGCCCAGGCGAACACCCAGGTCGGCAATGACCTCGCGCATGCGGAGCTGCTCGCGTTCCCGGTCATCTTCCTGCTCTCGCTGCTGTTCTTCCGCTCGCTCGTGGCCGCACTGCTGCCCCCGCTGCTGGGCGGACTCGCGATCGTCGTCACCTTCTTCGTGCTGCGGATCGTCGCCTCGTTCGTCGACGTGTCGGTGTTCGCGCTCAACTTCACGACCGGTTTGGGCCTGGGGCTAGCGATCGACTACAGCCTGTTCATGGTCTCGCGCTACCGCGAGGAATCGGCGAAGCACGGGTTTGGCGCCGCGGCGCTGACGCGCACGCTCCAGACGGCCGGGCGCACCGTCTTGTTCAGCTCGCTGACGATCGCGGCCGCCGTCGCCTCGCTGATGGTGTTCCCGCAGAGCTTCCTGTACTCGATGGGCATCGCCGGCGCGACCGTCGCAGTGACGGCGGCGACGCTCGCGCTTACCGTGCTGCCCGCAATCCTGACCGTGCTCGGACCGCGCGTCAACGCGCTCGGACCGAAGCGGCTCCAGCGCGCAGCCGAGCGCGAGGCTCGACCCGCCGAGCACGGGTTCTGGTACCGGCTCTCGAACTTTGTGATGCGCCGCCCGGCGCCGATCGCGGTTGCGAGCGCGGCGCTGCTGGTCGCGCTCGGTATTCCGTTCACCCAGATCAAGTTCATCCAGACCGACGCGCGCGTGCTGCCCCCCACCGCGAGCGCCCGCCAGGTCGACACCGCGCTGCGCCGGCAGTTTGCGCCGAACCGGACCTCGCCGCTCGAGGTGGTCGTCGGCGCGCGCGCGAACTCCGCGCAGGTCGAGCAGCTCGTCACGCGAATCGGGAGCCTGCCCGACGTCTCCGCCGTCGCAACGCAGTCCGCCGGACCGCATAACGCGCTGATCGCGGTCGCTGCGGTCCGTGGTCCCCTGACATCGCAGACCGAGCAGCTCGTCCGTACCATCCGCGCGATCAAAACGCTGGTCTACGTCGGCGTCGCGGGCGAGACCGCTTCTTTCGTCGACCTCGAGCACAGCCTCGGCGTGCACCTCCCGGTGGTGCTCGCGATCGTGATCAGTGCGACGCTCCTGGCCCTGTTCCTGTTCACCGGCTCCGTCGTGTTGCCCGTCAAGGCGGTGGTCATGAACTTCCTCACCCTGAGCGCGATGTACGGGATCCTCGTGTTCGTCTTCCAGGATGGGCACCTGCAGAGCCTGCTCTCGTTCCGCAGCGAGGGCGCACTCGACGCCACCCAGCCGATCTTCCTGTTCGCGGTCGCCTTTGGGCTGGCGACAGACTATGGGGTGTTCCTGCTCTCCCGGATCACGGAGGCCCGCGAGGCCGGCGCCTCCAACGCAGAAGCCGCCGCGGTCGGGCTCGAACGCACAGGCCGGGTCGTGACCGCTGCGGCGCTGCTGTTCGCGGTGGCGATAGGCGCGTTCGCGACCTCGCAGATCGTCTTCATCAAGGAGCTCGGCATCGGTGCCGCACTCGCGGTTCTGATTGACGCGACGATCATCCGCGCGCTACTCGTCCCGTCGCTGATGCGCCTGCTCGGCTCGGCCAACTGGTGGGCGCCCAGACCGTTGCGGCGACTGCACGACCGGATCGGACTCCGAGACGGCGGAGGGACACCGAGCCCCGCACCGACGCCATCGCGCGCCTGAACGCGCGGCGGCAGCGTTGAACGAACCCACCACCCCACAAGGAGGCCGAACCCATGACAACCGCCGCTGCACCCCAACTCGAGTTAGACCAGGAAAGCGGGCCGCGGGGTGACACCGCGGGCGTGATCGCGCCGCCACCACTGATCTACCTGGGCGCGCTCGGAGTCGGCTTCGCTCTCGACGCCGTGATCGGCTCCGGCTCGCTGCCATCCTCGATCGCGGTACCCGCCGGAGCGGCGTCGATCGTCGGTGGCGCGGGGCTGCTGGGGTCGTTCGTACGCGCCTTCCAGCGCGCTCGCACGCCGATTGACCCGTACACGCCGTCCGAGGCGATCGTCACGGACGGTCCGTACCGGCTGACTCGCAACCCTGCCTACCTTGGGATGGCGCTCACGTATGCCGGGATCGCGATCGTCTCCAACACGCTCTGGGCACTCGTTCCGCTGTCCGTCGCCATCGCAGTCATCGACCGCGGCGTGATCGCACGCGAGGAGCGTTACTTGGAGCGGAAGTTCGCCACCCCGTACGTCGACTACAAACGCCGTGTCCGCCGCTGGATGTGATTCGCTCGCTCTCCGGAGAGCGCCCTCATTTACCGGGGGTGGCGATCTCGAGCCCTGATGGGCGAGGACCGGCGAGGACTTCAGCGGCCGAGGTGCAGGGAAGCTCGGGGTAGAGGTTATGGATCGCGGTGGCGTCAAGGGCGAGATCGGTGCGGTCCATGGCGAGCGCGGCGCGGGCCTGCCGTCCGAGTTGCGGCTTGACTCGTCCGACTGTGCCGGCCATCAGGCGCAGCACCGGTGACGGCACGTGTCTCGGTGGCGCGCTGCGGCCGGCGGCGCTCTGCACGGCTTGGGCGAGCTGGACGAAGGTGAGGTTCTCGGGACCTCCTATCTCGAGGGTCGCCCCGTGCGTCGCTGGATCGATGCAGGCTCGCTCGACGAGAGCGGCGACATCGCCGACGGAGACGAAGTTGATGGGGTTCTGACCGCGGCCGAACACCAGTGGCCGGCCGGCGCGCCCGGCGGTCTGCTCCAGCACCTCGATCCACAACTCGAGGAACGCTGTCGCGCGCACGATCGTGCACTCAACGCCGCTGCTGGTGGCGCGCTGCTCAGCGGCGTATTTCATGCGAAACAGCTCCATCGGACTGTCCGCGGCCGCTCCGACGGTGGAGAGCAGCACGAACCGGGCGCCGGCGGCTTGCGCCGCGCTGATCAGGTTGGTGTTGCCGTCACGGTCGACTGCGGCCAGCGAGTCACGAGCGGGTTGGTTGAACCCGTGCACCGCGGACACAACGGTCTCGACGCCGTCGACCGCCGCTTGAAGGCTCTGGCGATCGCGCACGTCGCCGCGCGCCATCGTCACCTGACCGCCGCCGGGACGCTCGGCGCGGGCTGGATCGCGGGTGAGGATGCGGACCTGATGTCCGCGGCCGGCCAGGCGCTCGACGAGAAGGGCGCCGAGCCGGCCGGTGCCGCCGGCGACGAGGATCATCGTTGGCCGCCGGGAACGACCTGCCGCTTGACTGCCTGGTCGACGGTGCCCGCGTCCGCTTGGACTGGCTCGAGGTAGAAGCGAGCCCAGGCGGCGAGACCGTCCGCGACCCCGAAGATGATCACTCCGCGCATAAGGTGAGGCGTGCCGTCGGGCCGCGTTCCCCGGTGCTCCCATTCGCTCCATGCTGTGTCCGTGTCGACCGTGCAGCGAAGCACCTCGCAGGTGAGGTCGGGGATCGCGGCGAAGATCTGCGACCAGTTGGCGCGGACCTGATCTCGGCCGGTGAACCCGCGTTCGGGGTGAGCCGGGGTCTCGTTGCGGTAGTCAGAGGCGAAGCACGCGACGAGCGCTTCCAGGTCGTGCTCGTTGGTGGCCCGCTCGAGGCGCTGCACCACCGCCGCCGGTGCAGCTTGGGAGTCGTTCATTCCGCGTGCCTTTCCGTCCGATTAGATCTAGTAAGCTAGAACTGATCTAGCACTATGGACCCAATTCAGCACGATGTCAACCCGAAGCGCCGCTACGACTCGGTCCGACGCCGCGAGCAGGCCCGCCAGACCCGGGAGGCGATCCTCGATGTCGCGCGGCGCCGGTTCCTCGACGATGGTTTCGCGCCCACCACGATCGTCGCGATCGCCAGCGAGGCCCGCGTGTCGGTGGACACGATCTACAAGACCTTCGGCGGTAAGCCCGGCCTGGTCAGCGCGATCTGCCAGCAAGCGCTGGCCGGCGAGGGGCCCGTGCCGGCCGAGGTCCGCTCCGATGCGATGCAGGCGGCCGAAAGCGACCCGCGCGAGATAATCCGGGGCTGGGCTGCGCTCACCACCGAGGTCGCTCCTCGGGTCGCTCCGATCCTCCTGCTGGTGCGCGCGGCGGCAACAGCAGATCCAGAGATGGCACGCCTCCAAGCCCAGCTCGGGGCGCAGCGCCTGGAACGCATGACCCACAACGCCCGTAACTTGGCCGACACCGCCACCCTGCACGAAGGCGTGACCGTCAAACGCGCCGCGGAGATCATGTGGACCTACAGTTCACCCGAGCTCTACGAGCTGCTGATACTCACCCGCGGCTGGCCCCTTGAGCAGTACGGCGCATTCATCGCCGAGGCGATGATCGCCGCCCTGCTAGACGGACCACAGCGCTTGGGTGGGTGAGAGGCGTGCGGCGCGTAGGGCGGGGATGAGCCCGGCGAGGGCGCCGATGATCAGGGAGGCGGCGATGCCGCCGGCCCACGCTTCGGTGGGGATGACGGTGGCCCAGTGTTTGGTGTGGGCATACACGGCGGTGGCCGCGGCGCCGGCGACGACGCCGACGGTGCCGCCGAGCAGTCCGAGAAGAACGGCCTCGGAGAGGAACTGGGTGCGGATGTGCCCTTTGGTGGCACCGAGCGCGCGGCGCAGGCCGATCTCGGAGCGGCGTTCGAGGACGGAGATGATCATGATGTTGGCGACGCCGACCGCGCCGACCAGAAGGGCGACGGCGCCGAGGCCGAGGAAGAGGCCGTTGAGCGCGCTCCTGGCGTCGGCTTGGGCGACGAGGGCGTCGGAGGGCTGGCTGACGTTGACCGCGCTGGGGTTCTCCGGGTTGGCGGTGGCGGCGAGGAGGCTGTCGACCGCATTGACGCGGTCGGTCTGGGCTCGGAGGTAGATGGTGGAGGGGTGGCCGTCGAAGCCCAGGTATTTCTGTGCTGCGGGGTAACCGACGAGGACTGAGGTGTCAATGGCCGAGGCGAGCACGGCGGGTTTGAGGGTGCCGGCGAGGTAGAACCATTGACCGCCGACCCAGATCCGTTCGTCGGGGTAGATGTGGTCGATGCCGAGCAGCTGGGCGGCAGTGGCGCCGAGCACGGCGACGGGTTCTCGGGCGCTAGCGGCGTTGAGGTAGTGGCCTTGTGCGACGGTGGTGGCGACGATCGGGAGAAGATCGAGACCCGCCGCTTGGACGGTCAGGCCGTTGGTGTCGACCGACGGGATGTAAGGGGTGCGGAAGGCGTTGGCGCCGCCTACGTCCCCGGTGCTCTGCACGTGCTCCACACCACCGATGCGGCCGATCATGGGCGGCGCGCTGGTGGGTAGTTCGGCGGTGCCGCCGGTGAGGCTTTGGCCGTTGCTGACGGTGAGCAGGTTGGTGCCGAGCTGGTTGATCTCGGCCAGGAGGCCGGCCTGGGAGGAGGCGGATAGGCCGAGGACGGCGACGATGGCCGCGACACCGATGGCGATGCCGAGGGCCGACAGCCCGGCCCGCAGTTTCCGGGTGCGTAGTCCGACGGTGGAGATCCGGGTCAGATCGGCGAGTTGTACGCGCCTGCGGTCCGGGGTGGCGGTGGCGCTCACAACGGCTCCTCGCTGACGGGCGCGCCGGACGCGGTCTGGCGTGCGTGGATGGGCGGCCCCGCGAGCGGGCACAGCCGGGGCTCGGTGGCTGCGGCGGGGCCGGTGTCGGCGACGATGCGACCGTCGAGGATCTCCACTCTGCGGGGCATCCGCTCGGCGATCGCGTGGGCATGGGTGATGACCACGATGGTCGAGCCGGCCTGGTGGAGCTCGTCGATCAGGGCCAGGATCGACTGCCCGGTCGCCTGGTCCAGGTTCCCAGTCGGCTCGTCGGCGAGCACGATGGCGGGCTGGCCGACCAGGGCCCGGGCGATCGCGACCCGTTGGCGTTGCCCGCCGGAGAGCTGGGTGGGACGGGCATCGGGGCGCTGGTTCAGGCCGACCAGCGCCAGGGCGTGGAGGGCGCGCTCGCGACGCTCCCTGACTGGGATGCCGGCATAGAGGAGCCCGTCGGCGACGTTGTCCAGCACGGTGGAGTGCTCGGCCAGGAAGAACTGCTGGAAGATGAACCCGATCCGGGTGGCCCTCAGGTAGGCCACGTCCTCGTCGGCCATCGTTGCCACGTCCAGCCCGGTGATCCGGACCCGGCCGCTGGTCGGCCGGTCGAGAGTCCCCATCAGCTGCAGCAGCGTGGTCTTGCCCGATCCCGACGGGCCGGCGATCCCGACCAGCTCCCCCTGGCCAATGGTGAGACTCACCTCCCGCAGGGCCTGGACCGGCGGCTCGCCGGGATAGCTCTTGGTCACGTTGTCCACGTCGAGCACCGGCACGCCGGCACCGCCGGTCGCGAAGCCGTTGCCGGCCGCGGCCGCGTCATGGCTCGGTGGGGGCGGCGGGGTGTGGGTCATGTTCCCGGGACCACCACGCTCTGGCCGGCGGCCAGCTGCGAGGCGGTGACCTGCACCAGCCCCTCAGCGTCGTCGAACAGCCCGAGCGAGACGGGCACGAGATGGTTGCGGGCGCCCGCGCCGACGACCTCGACGGCGTAGCCCCCGCCGGACCGGGCCAGGAGCGCGGTCACTGGCACCACCAGGGCGTTGGGCACGCTGGCAGTGGTGATCCCGACCTGCACCGGGGCCTGATCCCACGCGCCCGTAGCGGCCGGGTCAGAGGGGGTGACGCCGACGGTGATGGTCGGGGTGGTGCTGCTCCCCGAGCTACCTGGTGAGCAGGTGTCCGTTCCCGGCGCGGCGGAGCTCGATCCCGGGCCGCCCGACCCGGAGCTCGACGGGCAGGTGGCGACCTTCGCCACCGAGGAGACGACACCTGCGCTGGTGTGGTTGTTGGGAAGGGTGATGGTCACCCTGTCCCCGACCGCCATCGTGGTCTGCTCCGAGGCGCTCAGCGCCACCTGCACCTGCCGTGTGGTCGAGGTGGCCTGCACCACCGTCTCGCCCGCCCGGGTGCTGCCCCCGAGCGGCGCTGAGAGGCTTGTCACCCGCACCGCGGTGGGTTCGAACACGGCCTGGCCAAGCGCCAGCGTCCCGTTCTGGCTCACCCCCAGAGACGCTTGAAGCTTGTCCACGGCCGTGGTGGTGGCCGGCCCGAAGGAGGTGGACCTTGGGCTGAGGTGAGCTCGGGTGGCATAGCCGAGCGCGACCAGATCCGCGTTGAGTTCGGCCACGTCGGGGCCCGTCGCCCCGGCCGACAGCGACCGGTAGGCGGGTGTTAAGCCATGCAGCAACACCACCGGGCGATTGTTCACCCGGTAGACCACCTGACCCTGCGAGATCACCTGCCCGGCCGTGGGCAGCTGCGTGTATGTCCCGCGGGCCTGGTTGATCACCGAGTACGGCGAGCCGTCCGATCGCGCCCGATAGGTCAGGATCCCAGTCTGGGCGACCGTGGCCGAGAGCGTCCTCCTCTCCACCTGCGCAGTGTGCGCCGGCGCCTGCTGTGCGGCCAGGGCCTGTTGCTTGCTGCCTGACATGACGAGCACACCGCCGGTGACGGTGACGGCAGCCAGGACGGCCGCCGCGGCCAGAGCCCAGGTCTTCCGCATCACCGCTGCCCTCCCACTGCCAATCGCAACACACCGCCGCACTTGTGCGTCGCCGCGTTGAGAATGGTCATACCACCCGGCTGATTGGATGATGGAATTCGATTCGTGTCGATGAGGGGCTGACCATTGACGGGGTCCGGAAAGTCGGGCACGCCGTTCGCGCGAACGCACTGGGCGAACCTGCGCCCGGCGTCCATCTGCCGGGGGCTCCGCTTGCCTCCCGTGAACCCCGCTGGCTCCAGGTTCCTACACGCGCTGAGGGCGAGCTTGAACGCCGGGGTGCTCGGGTCCAGCGACGAGCCGTTCACTATCCCATCGAGGGTGACCTTGCCCGCGGGCGGGTCCGGGAACTGCCTGACCCCATTGGTGCGCATGCACTCGGCGAACTTCACCGCCTTTCGCGCATTGGCGTCGGTGTGGTTGGCGCCGCCGCCGCTGGCGGTCTCGGCAGGTGCGCTTGAACCGCACCCGCTGATCAAGGCGACCAGGGCGATCAGGGCAAGGGGGGCCAGCGGCCATCGTCTGTTACTCATGTGTTCTCCTGCAGGTAGTGAGTGGGTTGACATCAGTTCGGCGCAGAGGCGCGACCGAGAGCGGGCGGCAGCGGAGGGCTGTGTCGGCCAGCGTCTGCACCTGGGCCGCCCGGGCCGGGCGCGGCGACCGTGCGCCCACGGATCGCCGGGGCGACGGATTCGACCAGCTGCGTGGCGGCCGCGCCCGCGGCGGCGAGGATCACCGACGTGTCGTTGCCCTCCCCCTGTCCCATCACCACGCCGACCGCGGTCAGTCGGCGCCCACGGATCGTCACGGGAGTGAAGAACGCCAGGCACCCCTCCGCCGCGGCGTCCGACCCGGTCTTCCCGGCGTAGCCCTCGGCGATCAGGGGGTTGTAGTTGGTGAGCGTGCCGGCGACCGGCAGCGTCACGCTGGCCATCGAGACGATCTGGCGGAAGACCGGGAAGCGCATCGCCCGCTCAAACACGCGCAGCTGGTCGGCGGCGGTGGAAACCGTGCTCGGATCGAACCCGCTCGGATCGGTGTAGGTCGTGTGGTCCATTCCCAGCGCACGCGCCTCGGCGTTCATCTCGGCGACAAAGCGCGCCTCGCTGCCCGCCACCCCGGTGGCGAGCATCCGGGCGATGTTGTTGCCCGAGGGGACCAGCAGCGCCTCCAGCAGCTGGCGCTCGGTCAGTTGCTCGCCGGCCCGCACCGCCACGACCGACTGGCCCTTGGCCTCAACCTTCGCCTGCTCCTCGCTGACGGTGATCGTGAACCCGTCCTGCGCGCCACTCAACGGATACCGCTCGAGGGTCAGGTAGGCGGTCATCACCTTTGCCAGGCTGGCGATCGCGGCCGCCTGCTCGTGCGGGCTCGCCGCCGGCCGGCCGTTGCCGAGCACCAACGCCGCCTGACCGCGCAGCGGCCACCTCACCGGCGACCGGTACGTGCGGCCCCTCTCGTCGAGCGTCTGACCCTTGTCGCTACGCGGGTGGCGGGATGCCGCGAGGGCCATCGCCGCGAGGAGTAGAGCGAGCACCGCGCCGAGCAGCACGCGCCGGCGGCGGCCGTATACGGTCGCTCGGGTACGGCGGGCTGGTGTTCGTGCCGGCTGGCTGTAGGTCACGCATCCCAGTCAAGACAGCGGGGTGTTGCCAGCACGTATGCGTTTTTCGATACGCCGACGATATGCGCCAGCTGGCAGCATCGAGAGCATGCGTGTGCTGATCGTCGAGGACGAGCCGTTGATGGCCGATGCCATCCGCGACGGCCTACGCCTGGAAGCGATCGCCGCCGACATCGCCGGCGACGGCGACAGCGCTCTGGAGCTGCTGAGCGTCAACGCCTACGACATCGCCGTCCTCGACCGCGACATCCCCGGGCCGTCCGGCGACGAGATCGCCAAACGCATCATCGCCTCCGCCAGCGGCACGCCGATCCTCATGCTCACCGCCGCCGACCGGCTCGACGACAAGGTCTCCGGGTTCGAGCTCGGCGCCGACGACTACCTCACCAAGCCGTTCGAGCTCCGGGAACTCGTGCTCCGCCTCAGAGCGCTCGACCGCAGGCGCGCTCACAACCGGCCACCCGTGCGAGAGATCGCGGACCTGCGCCTGGACCCGTTCCGCCGCGAGGTCCACCGTGGCGGCCGCTACGTCGCGCTCACCCGCAAGCAGTTCGCCGTCCTCGAGGTTCTCATCGCCGCCGAAGGCGGCGTCGTCAGCGCCGAAGAACTCCTGGAGCGAGCGTGGGACGGGAACGCAGACCCGTTCACCAACGCCGTGCGCATCACGGTCTCGGCACTGCGCAAACGCCTCGGCGAACCCTGGATCATCGCCACCGTGGCCGGCGCCGGCTACCGAATCGACACTCAACCAGACACCGGGCGTGAGGGAGAACACCGTGGATAGAGCCCCTGGGTTGAGCGTTCGCCTCAAGCTAACCATCAGCTACGCCGGGTTCCTCATGCTCGCCGGTGCCTTGCTGCTCGCAGCCGTGTGGCTGTTCCTGCTGCGTTATGTGCCCGAGAATGCGCTCATCACCACCCCCGTTCCGGGTCCTTTCCCCATCCGGTCCAACCTCCTGCATGTTTTCGCTCCGAGGGCAGCCGCGGTGTTGGGGTTCCTGCTGGTGTTCGGTCTCCTGGGAGGATGGATTCTCGCCGGCCGCATGCTCGCCCCCCTGTCGCGCATCACGGACGCCACACGCACAGCCGCGAACGGATCACTCTCCCACCGACTCCGGCTACCGGGCCGCAGAGACGAGTTTCGAGAGCTCGCCGACGCCTTCGACGCCATGCTCGCGCGGCTCGAGGCACACGTCGCCGAACAGCAGAGATTCGCCGCCAACGCCTCGCACGAGCTGCGCACCCCACTGGCGATCACCCAGACACTGCTCGACGTGGCTCGCAACGATCCGAACCACGACACGGGCGAACTTGTCGATCGCCTCCACGCCGTCAACACCCGAGCCATAGACCTCACCGAAGCCCTGCTCCTGCTCAGCCGCGCCGACCAACGGTCCTTCACCCCAGCCTACGTTGACCTGTCCCTCATAGCGGAAGAAGCCACCGAAACGCTCCTCCCCCTCGCCGAAAGGCGCGGTGTCACCATCGAGACCTCGGGCGACATGGCTCCCACCATCGGCTCACATCCGCTCCTGCTGCAGTTGACGACCAACCTTGTGCACAACGCGATCGTCCACAACCTCCCTCAGCAGGGCACCGCGTGGGTCACGACCAGCGTTCACCCCGAGAGCGTGGTCCTCACTGTCGAGAACACCGGCGAGCAGCTCACCCCCCAGTTGGTCTCCACGCTTGCCGAGCCGTTTCAGCGCGGAACCGAACGCATACGCACCGACCACGCAGGCGTCGGCCTCGGCCTGGCCATCGTCAACCGCATCGCCCAAGCGCACGATGGAACCCTCGCCCTCACCCCCCGGGCCGGCGGCGGGCTCTGTGTCACGGTCGGACTACCCACCGCGCCATCGCACACTGACAGATGAGGAAATTCGTCCACGTAAGCGTGTCCCGTCATCGCGTCAGGGCGATAGTCGCCGGATCGTCGCGACGATGTAGCGGCTGGTGACGCGAAACGCGTTCGGGTCTTCGTTGGCGATCTCGTAGATCGAGAGCATCCGTTCGTACAGCGTCTGATTCTCGCCGCGGGATTCCAGGAGGGCGCGTCCTGCGAGGGCGAGCGGATGGTTGGCTGACTCCAGATCGAGATAGTCCCGAGCCGATTTCGCCGTGAACGCCAGCTGGTGTTCCTTGACGACGACCTCGAAGCCGAAGGGGGAGAACAGCTCGCCAAGGCTGGTGGGGTCGTGCCAGGCAAATAGCGCCGGTCCATCACGCGGGCTCCTCGAGCAGCGGCGAGCAGCGTCGCGTTGCCGGTGCCGCAACCGACATCGACCACCGACTCGCCCGCCATAGGAGCAGCCTGCGCTGGGGTCAGCTTCGGATGCTGGGGGAATCTGACCCGAGCGCGGGTGACAAGTTCGAGCTTTCGGGGGAAAGGCCTTCGAATGCGTCGGCGGCGGCAGACGCTCCGCCCGTCGCGGTGTATCCGGCGGCGACGCGGCGAGCTCCGTCTTGCTTGGTCATCGCGAGCCGGATCTGTTCGCGGAGCCGCTCCGGGTTCAGCTTGTGGGCCGGCAGTCTCGTACCGGCGTCGGCGATCTCGACCCGGCGAGCGACCTCGAGCTGATCTCGTCCGAACGGTACGACGCACACCGGCACGCTTGACGCAAGCGCCTTCTGTGTAGCCCCCGCGCCACCGTGCGTAACCGCGCAGACCGCACGGGAGAGCAGCGGAGCGTGCGGGATGAAGCGCTCGACCCGAGCAGTCGCCGGCACGCCGCCGGTGAGCTTTGCCGCCGGCGTCGTTGCCACCACTTCCAGGTCTTCATCCGCGAGCGCATCGAGCGCAGTCCGGACAAGACGCCCGTCGTCCTGGAACTCCGACGAGGTGGTCACGAGGACGAGCGGCCTCGTGAGCTCGTTGAGCCACGCCGGAGGATCCGCGGGCGGTTCCCAACAGCATGGGCCGACCATCCGGACCGACCGCGGCCAGTCGGAGCGCGGGTATTCGAACGGCTCAGCCGTCATGTAGAGAAGTAGCGGGGCGACAGCGAACATCTCGTCGGTCGTGACGAACGGTCGAACCCCGACCGCCTTCCGGGTGGCATTGAGGGTCGGAAAGCATGCCCGCTTGAGCGCGCCCGTGAGCACCGGACCAAGGAGCCGGTCGCGCGCTCTCCCGGCGACCCCGGCGGCGGGCTTGAGCCCCGGACCGAAGGGCGGAACGTCTGGCGAGGTCATAGCGAGCGGGAACGGAAACCACTGCGCCCAGGGGCCGCCCCAGCTCTCGGCAACCGCCGTGGCTCCCCACGTCATGCAGTCCACGAGGATCGCGTCAGGTCGCTCTGCGTCGATCGCCGCTCGGAGGTCTGCGACCTCGTGCGCCGAGCGCTGCCCGAACGTGGCCATGGCCCGCTTCAGCTTCGCCGGCGGCGTGCGGGCGCGGTAGTCGTCGTGCTCGATCGCCTCGATCGCGGGTGCGATCGGCGCCGCGTCGAATCCGCGCTCGGCCATCAGCTCCACTTCCGCGGCGAGCGTCCGGACCGCGATGCAGTGACCGCGACGAGCCAACTCGTCGAGGATCGGAACGAGCGGATACAGGTGCCCGCGCGCGGGGGATGTATACGCCAGAATCTTCATCGGTCCTCCCCTAGGAGACGGTTGATCGTCAAAATCAGCGTGGCCCGAACGTCTGCCCGCGAGAGCTCGAGGTCGTGCGTGAGAATCCACCACGCCTGGACGTCGCAGACCGCAATCAGCGCCGAGCGAAGGCGTCGGCGCTCAGACGGGCGGGCAGATCGAACCCACGACCTCGGATCAAATCCGTTCAGAGCTGTGTCGACCACTGGCGTCGAGACCCCGGTCCCTACCGGTCCGGGGCCTCGATGCTCATTAGCTGGACCGGTCTGGCGTCCAGGGGTGCGGGTCTGTCCGCACCTCGACTAGTGCTTGGGGGTGGCGCCCCCGTGCTCGTCCTGGCCCTCGAGCTCGGATGCCCTGAGGTCCTTCGGGTCATCTGACGAGAGCTTCTCGCTGTTCCCCTTGATGTCCTCGTCACGGCCCTCTTTGTACGCGTGAAGGGAAGTATCGGGAACTGTGTCCTCGTCGCTGGCGGTCTTGCCCTCTTGGTCTGGCATAGCCTCTTCTCTCCAGCCGCGCAAGCTAGGAAGTTTGGTTTCGCGGCTTATGGTTTGTTACCCGCTCTCGCCGGCTGCAAATCGACGGGAGCGGTGCCGCGTCAGGTGCGTTACCGATCACAAGCCCCTCGGCCGGCGGGATAGTCGTCTTGATGAGCGGAAACTTGACGGCAACCCTCGGGTGGCGGAGTGTCACTGGGCCAGAAGCCGCTGCCAGAGGGCGGTGAGGGCGGTGGTCGCCTCGCGGCGCCGTCGCGGTGTCGCGTTGCCGCTCCCGAAGGTGTCGAGCAGGTAGGCACGGTGGGTCGCCATCAGCAGCAGCGCGAACTCCCGCGGGTTCGGCGGTGGGTGTGGGGCCCCGATAACGACTCGCTCGAGCAGGCGGCGCGGGGCCACGAGGGCACGGTCGAGTTGCGTCGCGACCGCCGGGTCGGCAGCAGCCGCCGCGTCGATCGCGCGGAGCAGCCGTCCGTGCTCGGCATAGAGCGCGACTAGGCCGGCGACCATCGTCCCGATCAGGTCCTCGGGCGTGTCGCGCTCGAGGCGGTCGACGAGCGGGTCCTCGACATCGGGCAGGAGCTCGGGCGCCATCTGGGCGAGGTCGTCGAAGTGGCGGTAGAACACGGTCCGCGTCAGGCCCGCCCGATCCATCACGTCCCCGACGGTGAGTGCGCCGAACGGACGGTCGAGGAGCAACTCGCGGGTGGCGGCGAGGATGCGGCGCCGTGCCTCGTCGGAGGGGATGCGCGCAGATCTTTGCGACATGATGTCGCAAAGTCTGTCATGCTACGTCGCGACATGCTGTCGCAAGACGAGAGGACCGCCACGCTCACGCGTCCGGACGGGCGTACGCTCTCGTATCTCCTGGCTGGGGCCGACACGGGTCCGCTCGTGGCGGTACTCGACGGGCCGTGTTCCCGAGGTCTGGGGCGCGCCCTCGCACCGACCGCGCGCGAGCTCGGCGTCCGCCTGCTGATCCCAGACCGTCCCGGTGCACAGGCCAGCACGCCTCAGCCTGGGCGCCGCATCGCCGACTGGCCGGCAGACCATTTCGCGCTACTCGACACGCTCGGAGTAGAGCGCGCCGGAATCGTCGCGCAGTCCGCGGGTACCCCGTACGGGATCGCGGTCGCCGCAGAGGCGCCTGACCGGGTGACCGGACTCGTGCTGTTCGGCGCGCTCGCTCCGCTGACCGACCCCGACGCGCGCCGCGAGGCGGGCCGGCAACTGCGGACCGCAGCGTTCCTATCGCGCCGGTTGCCGTTCGTTCTCCGCGCCGGCCTGAAGCGTGCCGCCAAGAAGCTGCCCGACAGCGCAATCGCGCAGCTCCCCGAGCACGAGCGCCGGTTCTTGGACGACCCCTGGATCCGCGAGCTCCACCTGCGGACGAGCAGCGAGATCCTCAGCAATCCAGACGCGATGATCGAGGACATCCGCCTGGTCGCCCGGCCGTGGAACATCACCCCGGCGCCTGCAGGCGCGATCCCCACCGCGCTGTGGACCGGCGAGCTCGACACCACGCACCCGCCCAGCCACGCCCGCCGCATCGCCGGCCTGCTCGGAGGCGAACCGCCAGTGACCGTTGTGCCCGGCGCCGCCACGTTTGGGCTCATCGACATCTTTCCGGACGCTTTGCGGCTCGCCGCTGGCCTCTGACGCCCGCCTCAGACGGCCGCCTGGGAACTTCAGCTTGGTGAGGTCGTGGCTGCGCTGCGTAAGGCGGTGAGAGCGCCGTCCAGAGCGGCTTCCAGCGGCTCTGACTGTGAGCGATAGTGGGCAAGGACGGCATCACGCCAACGCTCCCAGTCGTCCCATGTGTCGAGCGTCTCGAGGAAGGGTCGCTGGGCGTCGAGCACCCTCTCGGCCTGGAGTGAGGCGATCGCGCCGACGAGATCGCTCTTGCCGCCCGGGAAGTAGTGGAAGACCTGGCCCTTGCTCGTAGCGGTTCCCGCGCAGATGTCGTCGAGGTTCGTCCCGCCGACGCCCCGGAGGAGGATCAGGTCAGGGATCGCCTGATGAGCACACGACTCGAGCACAAGACTGCGCTCGTTACCGGAGCTACCAGCAACATCGGCCGCGCAATCGCGGCCGCGTGCGCGGCCGAGGGAGCGCACGTCATCGTGAGCGGACGCAGCCGCCAGCGCGGCGCCGAGGTGGTCGAGCAGATCAACGCGGCCGGCGGGCAGGCAGAATTCATTGCCGCGGACCTCGATGGCTCCGCGCAGGCGTCCCGGGGTCTCGCTGCCGATGCCACGCGGGCGCTTGGCGGACGGATCGACGTGCTCGTCAACAGCGCGGGGATCTTTCCGGGCTCGACCACGCCGACCGTCGACGAAGCGATGTTCGACGAGGTCTACGCGGTCAACGTCAAGGCGCCGTTCTTCCTCACCGCTGCGATCGCGCCGGAAATGACCGCGCGCGGATCGGGATCGATCATCAACCTCGGCTCGTGGGTGGCTCGATTGGGAATCCCCGTCGGCGCGCTGTACGCATCAACGAAAGGGGCGATGGAGACCCTGACCCGGGCCTGGGCCGCGGAGTTCGGCTCCCCGGGCCTACGCGTCAACGCGATCTCCCCTGGTGTCGTGAGGACCCCGATCGAGAACGACCCCGCCGCCGCAATGATGAACGGCACCCCGTACGGAACGTTCGGCACGCCAGACGCGATCGCACACGCAGCGGTATACCTCGCCTCTGACGATCGCGGTTCGTCAACGGCACGGTCATCGACGTCGACGGCGGCCGTGTGGGCGTCGCCGTCATCGCCGCCGGATAACCGCGCGGCAAGCGCGCCAGAATTCAGTAGAGGATCGAGGGGAGGTAGGCGCCGGCTGGTTCGTTGTAGAGGCCTATCGTCATCAGCGTGCTCTGCTGGACGATCCGCAGGCCGTGTTCCAGGCCCCAGCGCAGGAGGTTGGCGTTACGTGTGGGCACGAGGATCCCGAGGCCGATATACGCCTCGGCGGAGCTCAGCAAGGCGATGAGGTCCTCGTCGGTCTCGGCGACGGCGTGCCAGCCGTAGCCGAATCCGGTCGCGTAGCCGCAGATGCGCCCGGGACGCTCGACGACTCGCGCGCTGCCGGCGCGGAGCGCGTCGGCTAGCTCGCCGTTTCGATCGTGGCCGTGAACGCGCGCGCACAGCGCCCCGCATGCCTCGAGGTCCGCCGTGGCCGCGGGACGGACCCCGCGACCGGGAACACCCATTGCCGGTGGGGTGCCTCGCATCACCGAGAGGGGCTCACGGACGACGAAGCCCAGCTTTGCGTAGAGCGCCAGCGAACGGTAGTGATATGCGGTCTGGACCAGGCGTACGCCGGGAGCGCGGCGGCCCCGTTCGCGTTTGAGCGCAGCCTCCATCAGGGTCCGGCCGATGCCGTCGTCCTGGACCGCCGGGTCGACGGTCACGGGACCGATCCCGGCGATCGCGTCGCGCTCGTCAACGAACGCGCAACCGACCAGCTCCCCGTCGTGCTCGGCGGCAAACCCGACGAATCCCTCGCTCGACAGCATCTCTGATGCCTTGAATTGGGTGAACTCGCGCGAGGGCGGCTCGACGGGGAAGCTGTGACGGGCGGCGATCGACTCGAACGAGTCGTAGAAGATCCGCGCGCACGCGTCTGTGTCCTGCGTGGTCGCCCGACGGACCGTGACGGCGGTGGTCGGGCGCTCGTTGATCGTGATTAGTGGCTGCATGCGACGATCATCACCCCTCACCGGGGTGAATGACATCCCACATTCTTGGGGGTAGCCTTGCCTGGGAGAGAAATCGACGATGAGCTCAAGCCCCGCGACATGGGAGCCCGCACGGGCGCTCGCCGATCTCGAACGGCTGGCGCTCCGTGCCCCCACCCGTGACGTGTTCTTCGACGAGGCCGCGGCGCGGCTGAAGCGCGCCCTTCCGTTCGATGGGGCGTGCTGGCACACGCTGGACCCGGGCTCTGACCTGATCACGCAGCACCGCCTGCAGGATCTGCCCGACCGCTTTCCGGTGCTCGCGAACAACGAGTATGCGGTCGATGACGTGAACAAGTTCGAGCAGCTCGCGCACGCGCAGTGCAGAGCCGCGACGCTGAGTCAGGCCACCGGCGGGCATCCCGAGCGCAGCCCGAGGTTCCGCGATCTGCTCACGCGTGCCGGCCTGGCCGCCGAGCTGCGGAGCGCGTTCGTCGCTGACGGCGCGACCTGGGGCGCCCTGATCCTGGTGCGCCGGGCCGACCAGCCCGAATTCAACGCCCGAGACGTCGAGCTGCTCGACCGCGCCTCATCTCTGTTCGCCCGCGCTGTGCGCCGCGGACTGGTCGCCGAGGCATCAGCGCCCGACGCGTTCCCGGCCGACGCGCCCGGGGTGGTCGAGCTCGATTCCTCCGGCGGTCTAATCCGTGCCTCCTCCTCGGCCGAGCCGCTGCTCGCCGAGCTGTCCGGGACAACCGCGCAGGCCGGCCTGGGCTCCCCCGCGCTGCTCACCGTCGCGAGCGCCACACGGACCGCGATCGACGCGGCGGTCGCCGGCGCCACGCCCGAGCTGCCCAGCGCCGCCGTCAAGACCCCCGCCGGAACCTGGCTCGTGCTCCACGGAGCGCTGCTGGGCGACCTGCGCCATGGCCAGGTCTCGGTCTTCGTGCAGCGCGCCCACCCGAACCTCGTAGCGCCGCTGCTGCTCAAGGCATACGGTCTGACCCCGCGCGAGCAGGAGGTGACCCAACTGGTGCTCCGCGGCGCGACGACGATCCAGGCCTCAAGACGACTCGCGATCTCATCGCACACGGTCACTGACCACGTCAAGGCCATCTTCGAGAAAACCGGCGCCCGCACTCGCGGCGAGCTCTCCGCGACGCTCTTCTTCGGCGAACACCTGCCGCGCATCGAGCACCAAGTCGCCGTTGGCGACGACGCATCCTTCATCGATGCACCGCGCCCCCGCGGGCGCAACGAGGCCTCAGTGTCGCTCGGACAGCGTTGACTCGGGCGCCCCATCCCGGATATTTGGGATGGACGACGGGGTCGCGGCACGCGACTGTGGTGGTCGTAAGCCAACCGTCAAAGGAGCGCCATGCACGCCAGGACATCAAGTTGGAAGGGATCCGCGGACACGATCGACCGATGGGCTGAGCACGTCGCCGCGAACGTGCGGCCGATGGTCGAGCGCCTCCCGGGCAACGCCGGTGCCTACTTCTTCGTCGATCGCGCCGAGGGCCGCGCGCTCACGTTGACGCTCTGGCAGGACGAAGACGCCGCTGTCGCCAGTGACGCGACGGCCGAACAGAGCCGCGAGCGCACGATCACCGCGACGGGCGTGGAGCTAGTCGAGCGAGGACAGTGGGAGGTGGCGACGCAGGCCTAGCAGCGATACCGGGCCGCCAACGAGGCTTGTCCGTGTGATCTACGGACACCACGGACGGCCATCGCCGACGATCTCCGCCGTCACCGGCTCCGCGGGTTTGGACCCCGGTTCCCGTAGGCGTCCCCCTGCGCGATGAGTTTGGGCTGAATGCGCGATTTCATGTCGAGAACCGCCGGCCGGATCCGCTCACTACGTGAGGGCCTCGACCGGCGGGGCCAACGACACCAGAGACCGGAGGATGTACCCCATGTCGCCTATCCGACGTTTCGACCATGTCGGCATCACCGTCGCGGACCTTGACACGGCGACGGCGTTCTTCGTCGGGCTGGGCCTCGAGGTCGACGGCCGGACGTTCGTAGAGGGCGAGTTCGTGGACACCGTCATCGGCATCCCAGGCTCCCGCAGTCACATCGTCGTGCTACGGCCGCCCGGGGGAGGTGCTGGGCTGGAGCTGTCGAGCTTCGTCTGGCCCGAGCACGAGCCCGGGTCGCCGGCTGCCATGGCCACCGAACTGGGGCTGCGCAACGTCTCATTCGAAGTCGACGACCTGCAGGCGACGGTCGACCAGCTGACTGCGGACGGCTACGGCCTGGTCGGCGGCATCGGTCAGCACGAGAACAGCTGGCGAATGGCCTACGTTCGCGGGCCCGAGGGGATCATCGTTTCCCTGGCTGAGCGGATCGGCTGACACGCCCGACGGCGCTGGCTGGAGGTAAATGCCGAGACTGCACGGCGGAAGACGACCCGGTTAGAACGCGTACGTTCCGTCCAGGATTTCCCAGTCGCGCCGGTAGGGATCGAACCCAAGACGTTCGGATTAAAGGCCGTGCGCCGCTGTGGCATGAGGTGTAGGTTGGTGTCCTCCGGGCGCGTGTTCGCGTCACTGTTGGCCGTGGAGGGTTCCTGGGGGTCGTGATGTTCGTTGCCCGTCGCGTGCCGCGTGCCGCGTGGTGCGTGGGGCGGAAATGGAGGGTGTTGTTATGGGTGCTCGAAGCGCGTCGCAGTTCGGTGCGGTGCTTGTTGTCTGCGCGGGGTGGTTGGTGCTGGCTGGTGGGGTGTTGGCGGCGGTGACACCGGGGTGGGAGTGCATCCCGACCGCGGCGGGTCACCCGGTCGTGTCGGGGGGGACGGGGACGGCCCCGTCATGCGGGTCGGGGACGGCGGTGCTAGCGCCGACGTATGTCTCATCGGGGGTTGGCGGCAAGCCGACGGTGCAGTTCGCGGCGGTGAACGTGCAGATTGTCAACGGGGCGGGTTCGACCGCGTCGATGAACGGGGCGGGGAATCTGGTGGTCGGTTATGACGAGAACCCGGCGGCGCTGAAGCAGACTGGCTCGCACGACTTGATCGTGGGAAGAAACCACTCATTTACGGGATTCGCGCAGCTGGTGGGCGGGTTTCAGAACACGGCCACCGGCAACTACTCAGCGGTGCTCGGAAGCTCGAACACCGCTTCGGGCCCGGACGCGACCGTCACGGGCGGTCAGAACAACCGCGCCAAGGGAACCGCCGCGAGCGTGACCGGCGGCTACGCCAACACCGCCACGAGCAGCTACAGCGACGTCCTTGGCGGCTGCGCCAACACCGCCGGCGGCCCAGGCGTCACGATCGTCACTGGCATCTGCGCGGATACAACCGGCCATCCCAGCTCGTTCGCCGTCGTCACCGGCGGCATGGCCGGCCAAGCCACAACG
The DNA here is from genome assembly GCA_963792735.1 of uncultured Solirubrobacterales bacterium. GTDB lineage: Bacteria > Actinomycetota > Thermoleophilia > Solirubrobacterales > Solirubrobacteraceae > Palsa-465. The sequence goes on from CAWBXK010000007.1 coordinate 102,020, forward strand.
ATCTGGTCCTCGGTCACCGGGGGCGCCTTCAATACCGCCTCTGGCCAGTCCTCGTCGGTCACCGGCGGCGCCGCCAACGTCGCGAGCGCCTCCAAGTCCGCGATCCTCGGCGGCAGCGGCCAGACCGTCAGCAGCCCTTGTCAGACGGTCCCGGCGACGAACACCTGCTAGCTGCCCCAACGAAGCGCTAGCCCGCCGCCACGCGCTTGGTTTTCCCGATGCCGCATGGGCATGCCTCAGTTGATGGGGCGCGGACCGACGCCCAACTCCAGCTCCGGAGGCGGCGTGATGGAGCTGTTTGCGTGCGGCCGAAGCTTCCCAGCGTCGGCCGGCGGTCGGCCCGTGGATCACGCACAGAAGCGCTCCGATCGGAAGGTTGCGGCGGATCTGCAGCCATGGGTCGAGCTGTTCCCACGCCCAGCGGTCCATCCCGACCTCTCGTCGCTTGCCTCCTCAACGGTAGACGGGTCGGCGGATACTCCTCCCCCTTGTTGCGCGGCGGGCGACCTCGGTGATAGCCGGGCATCGTCGCCGGCGAGCGGCGATGCCCAGCGGCGTCCAGCAGCAGGGATTCCATCGACCCTCCCTTGGATGGGTTGACGGTGGCTGCTATTTGAGCCGAGCCGCCGCTGCCGCGGAAGGGCTGACAATTACCGCATGCACGCCCTCGTGTCCGCGCAAGGGTAAGCTGCGTTGCACTCGCGCTCGTGTCGGGAGCCGAGCAGCGCTTGGCCAAACGGTCGCGTAGTGTTTGCTGAGGTTAGATCGGCGGCTCCGCGAGGCGGTGGCAGATCGCTTGCTGCTGGGCCGGGTCGAGTTCGTGCGTGAGTATCCCCTCGATCGTGAACACGGCGATCTTGACCGCCGCATCAACGCTCGCGTCTTTCGCTCCGGCTTGCTCTAGCAGTACGCGCAGGAGACCTTCGGTCATCACGTGGAACGCGTCGTGCCACTCGTTGATCGCTGGTGATGCGCGGATGCGCGCGTGGACGGTGGTGACCAGACGGCGCATTTCCTGCAGCTGCCCGACGGCCCACAGCAGTTGGTCCTCAAGCGGGCCCGCGGCGACGTCCTGGTAGTCGCCGATCGCGTCGTTCATCACGTCGTTGAGGACCGCGATCAGGACATCGTCCTTGTCGGTGAAGTACCAGTAGATCGTGTTCCCAGCCACGCCGGCGGCCTGCGCGAGCTTGTTCATCGGGGTGTGCTCGTAGCCGTGATCGATAAAGAGGCGCCGTGCAGCGCTGACGATCTCGGCGCGTTTCTCGTCGTGGTCCTGCAGACGCTTCGTGGCTGGCATGCCACCGATGTTACCGGCTCTTGAACGCTGATCAAGATGCTGTTATGGTCCCGCCCCGTCGCCTCTTGAGCGGCATTCAAGAACTGCTTACGGAAGGACCGACCTCGATGCTCAGCTACACCCGCGACGGCACCTCGTTCAATTCCCACGGGACGTCCTGCGCCGCGTGGCTGTACCGGCCCGACGGTGTCGACCGTCCGCCGATTGTCGTGATGGCGCACGGGTTCGCCGCGATCCGGGCGCTACGCCTCGACGCCTACGCGACTCGGTTCGCGCAGGCCGGCTATGCCGCTCTGGTGTTCGACTACCGCGGATGGGGCGACAGCGCTGGCGAGCCACGCCGCGTGCTTGACATCAGGGCCCAACACGCCGACTGGCGCGCCGCGATCGCGCATGCCCGCTCGATCGCCGGCGTCGACAGCAGTCGCGTGATCGCGTGGGGCTCGTCATTCGGAGGCGGTCACGCGCTCCACCTCGCCGCACGCGACCAATCTTTCGCCGCAGTGATCGCCCAAGTCCCGCACATCAATGGCCCTGCATCAGCGTTCGCCCGCCCACCACAGCTCGTCGCCCGGCTCATCCTCGCCGGAGCCTACGACCAGCTTGGCGCGCTGCTCGGCCGAGAGCCCTACCGCGTCGACGCCGCCGGCGAGCCCGGCAGTTTCGCGATGCTGACCTCCCCAGACGCAGCCCCGATGGCCAAACGCCTCGCCGGCGACCGATACGAGGAACTGCTCTCCGAGAACAACGTCGCCGCCCGAATCGCACTCCGCGTTCCGTTCTACACCCCCGGACGGACCACCAACCAGATCACCGCCCCGACGCTCATCCAGCTCGCCAAGCACGACATCGTCACCCCATACAACATCGCGATGAAAGCCGCGAAACGAATCCCGAACGGTGAAATCCGCAGCTACGACTGCGGCCACTTCGACCCATACCTCGAGCCCCATTTCGACGCCGTCATCGCCGACCAGATCGACTTCCTCAACCGCCACGTCTAGAGACGACCACCAACTCTCGTACGGGCAGCCCCCACGAGACCCGGTCCGAGCAGAGACCGCACGCTCGCGGTGCAGCAACGCAGCACTCACCCCGCACGACAGCAACCCCCGCTTTCCGCCCATTCCGAGACTCGCGGTGCGGATCCGAAGGACGGCGGGCGGCCATTCTGTTGTCGCCAGTGCGCTCGTCGGCTTCGCGACTGTCGGACGAGAAAAGCACTCGTGAGCCGAGGCGCTTGCATCACACCTTGCACGGCCACGTTTGCGAGGAGCAGCGCGATCGCGCACGCGCGCCGCGGCTCTGTCGCCTTGGCCATGCGTCTAGCGCGAACTACGGTGATGGCGGTTGGCCACATCACGGCCTACACCGAAGATGGCCGCCGGATTGAGTTCCAGGCGTCCGCTATCGAGGATCTGAAATCCACCCATACGAAGCTGGTGGACTCCGCGGTGGCGAAGGTAACGGGGACGGAGGAGCCGAACATCGGCTAGCGGAAATAGCTGCTGCGCGCGGAACGCGAGACCGATCCCTTGCGGAGGACCGACATCCCGCGAGGATCTCCGCTCGATGCCGTTCGATCCCGATATCGCGTCCCGCTTCATCCTCGCCGTCCCCGCCGGAAGATGGACGACCTACGGTGATGTCGCTGAGGTCGGAGGGGACCATGACCCGATGACAGGGTTCGGTGCCGGTCATTGGCTCGCCAAGAGCGAGGACCATTGACAATTACTGGCGGGTGATCGACGTGGACGGCAGGGTCCCCGACGACTTCCACGGTGGCGGCCTGGGACCTCGCACCGCCGAGGAGGCGCGCGCGTGGTTGCGCCGCGAGGGCGTGCCACTCGATGCCGACGATCGCGCCATCGGGGGCCGGTCCCGCCGTTGGAACTGGGATGACGATGCCGGGGACGTCGCAGTCGGCCGCCACGATCGAGCGCCACAGCTCACACCTGCCTGCGGATATCGGCGACCTGCAAGCACTGGCGGCCGACAAGCTTGCGCCAGCCCAGGCCGTCGCCGTGAACCTGGCGATCCTCGGACCTGGCCGACCGGGCGCTGGAGCTGGCCCGTCTGCGGGCGCTGAATCCGCCGGCCGCGCTGGAGGCGGCCAAGGAGCGGCCGGAGTAGGAGGCCGAGATGTCCGGGCGACTAAAGCCGTTCTTGGGTTGAACTCGAACTGGGGCTGGTGAGTCTCTGGCTGCTGTAGGATGCCTCCCGCAAGCATTTGGGTGACCGGGCAAAGGGGCAGGCTGATGCAGCGACGGGTGACGACGGTTGTGGGTCTGTTGGCGCTGGTCGTGGGCGTGCTGACAGCGTTCGCTGGCTCGGCGTTGGCGGCGTCGGGCTGGACGGCGTACGTCGCCGACTCCCAGGGCAACACGGTGACGCAGATCGACACGGCGACTAACATGCCGATCGGGACGGCGATCCCGGTCGGCGTCGGGCCCCTCGGGATAGCCATCACTCCGGACGGCAAGACCGCGTATGTCACCAACAACACCGACAACACGGTGACGCCAATCAGCACGGCCACGAACACGCCCGGGACGGCCATTCCGGTGGGGAAGGGCCCCAGAGGCGTTGCCATCACGCCGGACGGCAAGACCGCCTACGTCGTCAACAAGGACGACAACACGGTGACGCCAATCAGCACTGCCACCAACCAACCGGGGACCGCCATCCCAGTCGGCGCGCACCCGGAGTATGTGGCCATCAGCCCGGACGGCAAGACGGCCTACGTCACCGCCTTCAACGACAATGCGCTGACGCCGATCAGTACCGCCACCAATACACCGGGGACTGCCATCCCCGTCGGCAAAGGCCCCTTTTTCCTGGCCATCACTCCCGACGGCAAGACCGTTTACGAGGGGGACTTCACCGACAACACTGTGACGCCGATCAGCACCGCGACCAACACGAAAGGGACGCCGATCCCTGCCGGCGGCAACCAACCCACCGGGGTGGGGATCACCCCGGACGGCAAGACCGCTTACGTCGCCAGTAGCGGCGCGACGGTGGGGCTGGTGAGGCCGATCAGCATCGATACCAACACGCCCGGGACGCCAATCCCTGTAGGGCAGGTGCCCGAGGGGCTTGCCGTGACTCCGGACAGCAAGACCGTCTACGTCGCCACCGCATTTCCCGACACAGTGTCGCCGATCAACACCGCCACCAACACGGCAGGCACGGCGATCCCCGCCGGCTCGAACCCGACCGCGGTTGCGATCACCCCTGATCAAGCGCCAACTGCTGCGTTCTCGGTGACGGTGGGGTCCGCCAGCCAACCTTCGATCTTTGATGGCTCGGCCTCTTCGAGCCCGGCGGGGTCGATCGCCAGCTATCACTGGGACTTCGGGGATGGGCAGAGCGCGACGACGACAACGCCCGCGACAACGCATGTGTACGGGCAAGTGGGCGCCTACACGGCCCGGCTGACGGTCACCAACTCCGCCGGCACGTCCCTGGCGCAGGTCTTCACCGGGCAGACGGTCAGCAACCAGGGCGGACCGCAGGCCACGACCACGCACGCTCTGACGGTGGTGGCCAGCCAGCCGACACCGCTGGGCTCTCCGAGCTTGTCGGCGTTGCGGGTGTCACCGGGGAGCGTGTCGATCGCGGGGCGCCGGGTCGACGGCAGTTGCGTCAAGCCCACGGGCAAGAACAGGCATCACAAGTCCTGCCGTCGGCCGATCAACTTGCGCGTGAGCTACAAGCTCACGTCGCCGGCGAAGGTAACGTTCACGATCAATCGCGAAAACGCCGGCCGCAAGGCCAACGGACGCTGCGTGAAGCCCAACAGGAAAAACCGCAAGCACCGGCACTGCACACGGTTGACATCGGTGCGCGGCACGTTCAACCAGAACGGGGTCAGCGGAGCCAACGCCTTGAACTTCAACGGGAAGATCGGCGGCAGCAAGCTCGGACGCGGCACCTACCGGCTCACCGGCGCAGCCAGTAACGGCAATTCCGAGACGGTGAAGTTCAGGATCACGCGCTGAGCACGATCGGGACTCGTGATGTGGAGCTAGCCGGGCTCGAACCGTCTGGATGACGTCGGCAACGAAGCGGGACCTCGCGCGCAACGGCGACGCGACGCTCATCGCCTGCGGGATCGTGGGCGTCCGCGGGGACAGGAAGTCGCGGCGCACCCTCAGCTTCGTGGCGCCGGCCGAGTAGCCTGCGAGAAATGTCGGATCGGATCGAGCCCATCACTTCGGCGTATCGCGGTGTGATGATCGCCTCCACTCCCGGTGTTGTCTGGTGGGGCCGCTTGCGCGTGACCGGCCTTGAGCTGCTTCCGCTGGAGGGGCCGCTGCTGGTCGTTGGCGACCATGACAGCTACTGGGACACGGTGGCGACCGGGATCGCGGCGATGCCCCGTCGGCAGATCAGGGCATTGGCGAAGTCTTCGATGTGGAAGAACAGGTTGCTCAGCGCGGTCCTGACCGGAATGGGCCAGATCCCGATCGACCGTGGGTCCGGCGACACCGGAGCGCTCGATCGCGTGATCGAGGAGCTCCGCCAGGGCGCATGTATCGGGATCTACCCCGAGGGCACTCGCTCACTTGGCCGAGTGCTACGGGCTCATAGCGGTATCGGCTACCTAGCGCGGGCCGTGCCGGAGACGACGATCATCGGGATCGCCTGCAACGGCACGGTCGCGATCCCGCAGTTCCCCAGAGCTCGGCCGCACGTACGAGTCGAATTCTTCGAGTTCGATCGACCGGCGATCGCTCCTGAGGAGTCACCGCAGCAGTACAGCACCCGGCTTCTCGCCCAACTGCGTCAGCGCGCACCCATCGAGGTCGCGGGCCGCAAACGCGCCGCAGCGCTCGCCGGCCGCGTCCCCACTTGGTCCCCGGAGCTGGCGATCACCGGCAAGCCCGGTGGCAAAGGTGCAATCGAGGAGGCGCTCGCCCAGACCGCCGCCAAGCACGACTAGCTTCCTGTTAGCCCAGAGCACCCGCCGGCCCAAGCTTCTTCTGGACCTGGCGGCCGTCAGGCAGGCGGTACTTCGCGTACCACGACGGACCCCGGGCTCGGTCGACCCGGAAGACGCGGCCAGTGGGGACGCGCACCACAGCGCTCATGCGCCCACCGTACGCTGATCCCGGGACATATTGGGGACATATTTACATTTTGGCCGCCTCGCCCAGACACCAAACCTACTGATTAGCAGCCACTTCCTGATGCCGCCGGTGGGGATCGAACCCACGACCTTCGGATTAAAAGTCCGCTGCTCTGCCAGCTGAGCTACGGCGGCCGACCCTCATCATCGCGCACCTCGTGCCCCGAGCGAGGGCGCTCCGGTCGCCCTAGGCCGCCGCCAGCGCCACGGCCTCGATCTCCACCAGCATCCGCGGGTCGATCAGGGAGCTGACCTCGACCATGGTCATCAGCGGGCGAAACGCCGCGAACACCTCACCGTGGGCCCGGCCGACCTCGTCCGCGCGGGATATGTCGGTCACGTACACGCGGGTCTGGACCACCTCGGCGGGACCGACCCCGGCGCGCTGCAGTTCGTGGGTGAGCTTGCGCAGGATCTCCACCGTCTGCTCGTAGGGCGTCTCGCCGACGACGCCGCCGTCCTCGTCTACGGAGGTGGTCCCTCCGATCAGCACGAACCCGCCCGCCGTGACGATCCGGCTGAAGCCGAACTGACCTTCCCAGGGCGACGGAGGGTCGCCGGGCCAGCGCTCGGTCAATGGCGGAAGTGGCGTCGGCCGGTGAACACCATCGTGGCGCCGGCGCGGTCGGCGGCGGCCACGACCTCGGGATCGCGCACCGAGCCCCCCGGCTGGATGATCGCGATGACCCCCGCCTCGAGCGCGAGCTCAGGCCCGTCGGCGAACGGGAAGTAGGCATCGGAGGCCAGCGCGGCCCCCGCAACGCCGTCGCGGGCCTTCTCGAGCGCGATCCGAACGGCGTCGACGCGACTCATCTGGCCCGCCCCGACGCCGATCGTCGCGAGGTCCCGCGTGATCACGATCGCGTTGGAACGCACGTGCTTGCAGACCTTCCACGCGAACAGCATCTCCTGCCATTCGGCCTCGGTCGGGGCTCGCGCGGTGGCGACCTGCATCGTGCTGCGGTCCTCGACGACATTGTCGCGGTCCTGCACCAGCATCCCGCCGACGACCTGGCGCAGATCGGGCTCGATCAGGTGCGGCTCGCGCCGCTCGCGGTCGTCCAGGATCCGCACGTTGGGCTTGTGCGCAAGTACCTCCACCGCGGCGTCCTCGTAGCCGCGCGCGAACAGGACCTCCACGAACTGATCGCTGAGGGCCTCCGCGAGTTCGACATCGACCGGCCGGTTGATGCACACCACGCCGCCGAAGGCCGACATCGGATCGCACGCCAGGGCCCGCGTGTACGCCTCGATCGCGGAGGTCCCGACCGCGACCCCGGCTGGGTTGTTGTGCTTGATGATCACGCAGGCGGGGATCTGGAACTCGCTCAGGAGCAGGCGGCCGGCGTCGAGGTCGAGCAGATTGTTGAACGAGATCTGCTTGCCGCCGAGCTGAGACACCATCGAGAGCACGTGCGTGCGAGCGCCCACCTGCTCGTAGTAGGCGGCGCGCTGGTGGGGGTTCTCACCGTACGGCAGCTCCAGCACCTTCTGAAACGCGCGCACGAACAGGGGTGGGAAGTCCTCGCGCTTCTCCTGAAACCAGCGCGCGATCGCGGTGTCGTAGCGAGCCGTGTAGGCGAACGCCTCTGCCGCCAGGTTCTCTCGCGTGGCCGGGGACAGGTGGCGGCCGGACTCACGCAGCTCAGCCAGCACCGCGTCGTAGCTCTCGGGACTGACCACCGGCGCGACGTAGGCGTGATTCTTGGCGGCAGCGCGGATCATCGTCGGGCCGCCGATGTCGATGTTCTCGATCACCTCCGACTCGGACACGCCGCGCTTGGCCGCGACGCGCTCGAACGGGTACAGGTTCACGCACACCAGGTCGATGAACTCGACGTCGTGCTGCTGCGCCGAGCCGACGTGCTCAGGGTTGTCGCGCACCGCCAGGAGCCCGGCGTAGAGCTTGGGATGAAGTGTCTTGACTCGGCCGTCCATGATTTCGGGAAAGCCGGTCAGATCGGTGATCGAGCGGACCGGAACGCCGGCGTCGGCCAGGGCCCGGGCCGTGCCGCCGGTGGAGATGATCTCCACGCCGATCTCCGCCAACCCGCGCGCGAACTCCACGATTCCGGTCTTGTCGGAGACCGACAGCAGGGCGCGGGAGACCTGGGGGTCAGCGGCCACCGGCTGCAAGGCGCTCAGGGGCTCAGCACTCGTCTGCATCGGCCCCCGACTCTACCGGGCGATCACCACGTGACGTGGGTTGGCGGGATCGAAATCGACCGCTCCCCGCGCGATCAGGAGGACCGCCTGCGGGAGCAGCTCATGCTCGATCTCATGCAGGCGCGCGAGCACCTCGTCGCGGTCGCGGGCCGAGGGCAGCTCGACGGCACGCTGGAGTATCACCGGGCCGGTGTCGATTCCCCCGTCGACGTAGAACACCGTGACCCCGAACACCTTGACGCCGTAGTCGAGCGCCTGCTGAACCGCATTGAGCCCGGGAAACGCCGGCAGCAGCGAGGGGTGCACGTTGATCACCTGGTTGGGAAATGCGGTCAGGAAGTCCGGGCTCAGCAGCTGCATGTAGCCGGCGAGCACGACGAGCTCGACGCCCCGGGCCCGCAGCCATTCGGCGATCGCGTGGTCTCGCTGCCCGCGGTCGCCCCCGGGGCCCAGCGGGAACTCGCCGGTTTCGATCCCGGCCGCCCGCGCGCGCGCCAGCGCCGGAGCGGCCGGCTTGTCCGACGCTACCGCCACGATCGTCACCCCCTGGCCGTGGGCGCGGTCGATCAGCGCCTGCAGGTTGGTGCCGGCGCCGGAGGCCAGGACGCCGACGTTCACGTCGCTCGCAGCTTCGGGAACCGGCCGCCGGTGGAGCGCAGCGTCCCGGAGTTGAGCAGCACATCCACCCGCCCGAGCACCTCCTCAGAGCGCAGGTGGGCGAAGGCTCCGTAGCCGGCGAGCCCGTGATAGGCGTGCTGGGCCACCACCTTGGAGCGGCCGCCACGCAGAATCTCGACCGCGCGGGTGCGGCCGACCGGGGGTTGGGCCGACGCGACCACGTCCACGATCGCGCGGTCCAGATCGCCGGCCGCCGGGGCGCTGGTCCCGGCGCGCCTACGCGTCGGGCTTGCTGCGGGCGCCGGCGGTGCGAGCGGGGTGGGCGGCGCCGGCGCCAGCGACGGGTCGCACACGTCGCAGCACGCCACCGCAGGTGCCGCCACCCGCCGGTCACCGAAGTGCTCGAGCAGCGCGACGCGGCGACACCGAGACCGTTCCACGTAGTCCCACACCGAGCGATATTGCGCCCAGCGGACCCGCTCGGCCTCGCGCGCGGAGCTCAGGCAGAGCGCTGCCACCCGCCGGTCCCAGCCGCCCACGATCCGCCCGGCGGCACGGTCGGGCGGGGCCGGCAGCGGCTCCAGCGCCCCCGCTCGGGCCAGGTGGCCGATGATCGCGCGGACGGTGTCCTCGTCGCCACGCTGACGGCGATCGGTGCCGTAGCCGGCCAGCTCGGACAGGGGCATGTCGTAGCGACCGTCGAGCCCCGCCCAGGCCAGCCGCTCTCCCACCCGCTCGAACGCGTCGGCCGTGAGCTTGGCGCGCTGGATGAAGAACACGTGCAGCCCCTTGTCGCGCTGCTCGGCGAACAGCAGGCAGCGCGCCGGGGCGCCGTCGCGACCTGCCCGTCCCGCTTCCTGGTAGTAGGCCTCCAGTGAGCCGGGCACAGTGGCATGGCACACAGTTCGCACGTCGGACTTGTCGATCCCCATCCCGAACGCGTTGGTGGCCACGATCACCCGCACCTGGCCCGACATGAACCGCTCCTGCGTGGTCGCCCGCGCTGCCCGGTCGATCCCGGCGTGATAGGTGAGTACGGGCTCGCCCAGCGCCGCCTCGAGGCCGCGGGCGAGCTGCACGCTGGCGTCACGCGTGCCCGCGTAGACGATCGCCGGCAGCGCGCCCGGCTCGCTCAGCGCCGCCGCCAGCCGCCGCTCCTTATCCAGGCCGCCGGCGCACGGAACCACCGCGAAGCTCAGGTTGGGGCGGTCAAAGCCGGTCGTGACGCGGACCGGATCGCGCAGGCGCAGGCGCCGCACGATGTCCTGCGCCACCTCCGGGGTCGCGGTGGCGGTCAGTGCCATGGTGACCCGCGCTCCCACGCCGGCCGCGGCGTCGGCCAGCGTGAAGTAGTCGGGCCGGAAGTCGTGACCCCACTGGGACACGCAGTGGGCCTCGTCGACCACGAACAGCCCCACGCGCGCGCGGGCGATCGCCTCGGCGAACGCCGGCGCCGCGAACCGCTCTGGCGCGACGTAGAGCAGGCGCACCTCCCCCTCCCGCGCGCGCCGCATCGCCTCGGCGTTGGCGGCCCGGCCGCGCTGGGCGTTGATCAGCGCCACGCGGCCCGGCGCGATGAGCTCGAGCGCCGAGACCTGATCCTGCATCAGCGACACCAGCGGCGAGACGACCAGCGTCAGGTCATCTCGGATCAGTGCCGGCAGCTGGTAGCACAGCGACTTGCCCGAGCCGGTCGGCATCACCACCAGAGCGTCGCGATTCTCCAGGGCAGCGCTGACGGCCTCGGCCTGGCCGGGGCGGAACTGAGGGAAACCGAACAGCGTGCGCAATGCCTCGCGAGGGTCCATCGGGTCGCCGACCATAGCGCCGCGATCGGCGTCCACAGCCCGCGCAAGGGGAGGGCGTGACGCGGCGGCGTGCCGGCGCAGACGTACGAGTCGCTAGGCGCGAACGAGGGGCAGCGCGGGCTCGAGCGCGTACTTGCCGTTGGCGGTCTCGGACCCTGCCATCGGGTAGTCGCCGCTGAAGCAGGCGTCGCAGTGGTTCTCACGCGGAGCCCGGATCGCCTCATAGACCCCCTGCAGCGACAGGTAGTGCAGCGAATCGGCGCCGAGCTCGGCGCACACCTCCTCGACGGTGCGCCCGTGGGCGATCATCTCCTCGCGCGTGGACATGTCGATCCCGTAGTGGCAGGGATGCTTGATCGGCGGAGCCGAGATCCGCAGATGGACTTCGGCCGCCCCGGCGTCACGCAGCATCTGCACGATCTGGCGGGTGGTGTTGCCCCGGACGATCGAGTCGTCGACGACCACCAGGCGCTGGCCGGCGACCACTTCGGGCAGGGGGTTGAACTTCAGCCGCAGCCCCTGGCGGCGGAGCTCCTGTCCGGGCTGGATGAACGTGCGGGCGACGTAGCGGTTCTTGATGAACCCGTCGTCCTGCGGCAGACCGGCCGCGCGGGCCAGCCCGCGGGCGGCGGCGTTGCCCGAGTCGGGCACCGGGATCACCACGTCGGCCTCGACCGGTGCCTCGTGCCAGAGCAGCTCCCCCATCCGCGCGCGGGAAACCTGCAGCACGGAGCCGCCCATCCGGGAATCCGGCCGCGCGAAGTAGATGTGCTCGAACACGCAGAACGCCTGGCGCTCGGCTCCCGCTACCAGCCGTGAGCGGAACCCACCGTCGGTCAGGGTCACCACCTCGCCGGGCGCCACGTCACGCAGGAAGCGAGCGCCGATCAGGTCAAGGGCGCACGACTCGCTGGCGACGCAGTAGGCGGGCCGGCCGCCCTCGGGCGGCTCGATCATGCCGAGCGCGAGCGGACGCAGCCCGTACGGATCGCGGAACGCGACCACGGCGTCGTCGGTCATGACCACGGTCGAGAAGGCGCCCTTGAGGCGGGGCAGCACGTCGACCACCGCATCCTCGATCCGCTCGGCGGGATGGGTCGCGAGCAGGGCGGCGATGATCTCGGAGTCCGAGGTGGAGCGGAACGGCACGTCGCGGCCGCGCAGCTCGGAGTGCAGCTCGACGGCGTTGATCAGATTGCCGTTGTGGGCCAGCGCCAAGGTGCGGCGATCGTCGCGAACGATCGGCTGGGCGTTCTCCCAGTCCGAGGAGCCCGTCGTCGAGTAGCGGACATGGCCGATCGCCATGTCGCCGACCATCGAGCGGAGCATGTGCTCGTCGAACACCTGGGCCACGAGCCCCTGGTCACGGATCGCCATGATGTTGCCCCCGCGTGCCGAGGTGGCGATGCCCGCCGACTCCTGGCCACGGTGCTGGAGTGCGAATAGGCCAAAGTACGCGAGCCGTGCAACGTCATGCTCGGGAGCGTAGATCCCGAAGACGCCACATTCGTCGCGGGGGCCGTCGCGATGGTCGTCGACTCGAGGCACCAGAGGACCTGTGGTCAAGGCTAGCAACGGCACCGGCCTCGACCCAGAGCTTGGTCTCGGATCGCGCTTCACATGAACCCGGCGAGTCCGCCTTCGCGAGCCTGGTGGAGCTCGGAGACGGCGATCTTCAGATGTCCGGTCAGCTCAAGCGTGTCGCCGCCGACGTGGCCGAGGATGAGGTGCTCGCGCGGACCGCCCCGGGGGCCAGACCGGACCAGGTCGGCCAGGTCGGCCCGGGAGCCAGAGACCACGAACGCGCGGCCAGGAGCCTCCGCGAACGGATCCAGCCCGTCCGGCAGCGACACCGTCGCGCCGATCCCGCCGGCGATGCAGCACTCGGCCACCGCCACTGCGATGCCGCCCTCGGCTATGTCATGTGCATTGTGGAGCGCTCCTGAGTTGACCATGAGCCGGACCGTCTCATGCGCATCACGGACAGCCTGCTCATCTATTAGAGGCAGCGGCCCGGCGATTTCCTCCCCCCTCAACTTGGCCAATTCCGAACCCGCCGCCGCCGGCGTGAACGCCCCCACGAGCGCGATCACGTCGCCCTCGGCGGCGAAGCCAAGCCGTCCCGCCCGGGCCGGATCGGGCAGCCGGCCGACCATCCCGACCACCGGGGTCGGCAGGATCGGGCCGCCCGGAGCTTCGTTGTAGAGCGACACGTTGCCGCCGACGACCGGGACCCCGAGCGCCTCGCAGGCGAGCGCGATCCCCTCCACCGCCTCCACCAGCTGCCACGCCACGTGCGGCTTCTCAGGATTGCCGAAGTTCAGGCAGTTGGTCAGACCGAGCGGCGTCGCGCCGACACAGGCCAGGTTGGCCGCGCACTCGTAGACCGCCTCGGCGGCTCCAAGGCGGGCATCACAGGCCACCCGGCGCCCGTTGCCGTCGATCGAGACGGCGATCGCCTCGCCGCTGGGGAGGGCCAGGACGGCCGCGTCGGCCTGCTCGGGGCGGCGAACGGTGCGCGACTGCACGATCGGGTCGTATTGCTCGAACACGGGTCGGCGCGAGGCGATGTTAGGCGAGCCCAGCAGCGCCAGCAGGGTCTCACCCGGCGACTCGGTGCCGGTGAGGACCGCGGGACTCGCCGCATAGATGGCGATTCCCGCCTCGGGGGCCAGGTCGTACAGCGGGCAGTCGTCGACCAGGATCTCCACCGGCAGATCGGCGGCGACTGTTCCTTCCCACAGCACCCGCAGGCGGCCGCTGTCGTTGACGGTGCCGATCTCCGTGGCCAGCGTCTCCCACCGCTCGCAGACCGCGATCACCTCGGCCACCCGAGCGGGCTCGACCACGCACAGCATCCGCTCCTGCGACTCGGACACCATGATCTCGAACGCCTCCATCCCGGCTTCGCGCAGGGGCACCGCCGAGGCGTCGAGGTCGAGCCCGACCCCGCCCTTGCTGGCCATCTCGGCCGACGACGAGGTCAGCCCAGCCGCGCCGAGATCCTGAAGCGAGACCAGCAACTCGCGGTCGAGCAGCTCCAGACAGCATTCGAGCAGCTTCTTCTCCGCGAACGGATCACCAATCTGCACCGAGGGTCGTTTGGCCGCGTCGCCCTCGCCGAGCTCGGCGCTCGCGAGCACCGACGCGCCGCCGATCCCGTCCCGGCCGGTCAGGGCGCCCAGCAGGACCACCGTGTTGCCGGGCCCGGCGGCGGCGCTGCGGATCAGCCGTTCGTGGGGGGCCAGGCCGAGGCACATCGCGTTGACCAGGCAGTTCTGCTCATAGCTCGGCTCGAAATAGATCTCGCCGCCGACGGTGGGCACCCCGATCGAGTTGCCGTAGTGGCCGATGCCGGCGACCGCGTGCTCGAGCAGGTAGCGCGAGCGCTCCGAGCCGGCCGGCTCGCCGAAGCGCAGCGAATCGAGCACCGCGATCGGCCTCGCGCCGACCGCGAACACGTCCCGCAGGATTCCGCCGACGCCGGTCGCGGCGCCCTGAAACGGCTCCACCGCGCTGGGGTGGTTGTGCGACTCGACCTTGAACGCCACCCCGAGACCGGCGCCGACGTCGACCACGCCGGCGTTCTCACCCGGCCCCATCAGCACGTTCGGCCCCTCGGTCGGCAGCCGCCGCAGCAGCTTCTTGGAGTGCTTGTAGGCACAGTGCTCAGACCACATCAGCGACAGCATCGCCAGCTCGGTGCCCGTCGGCTCGCGGCCGAGCCCCTCGACGATCAGCGCGTACTCGGAGTCGGTGAGACCGAGCTGACGGTGGCGGGCGGGGCTAGACGAGGGCGCCGTCGGCAACGTGGGCTCGGATCGACTCAAACAACTTCAGGCCGTCGGTGGAGCCCGTCAGCGGGTCGACCGCGTGCTCGGGATGCGGCATCAGGCCGAATACGTTGCGGGTCTCGTTGCAGATCCCGGCGATCTCGTTCAGCGAGCCGTTGGGGTTGTGGTTGGGCGCGTAGCGCAGCAGGACCTGGCCATCGGACTCGAGCTGTGCCAGCTGCTCGTCAGGTGCGTAGAAGCGGCCGCTCATGTGCTTGACCGGGATCGAGAGCCGCTCGCCGGGAATGCACGCGCGCGTGAACGGCGTATCGGTGTGGACGACCTGCAGCTGGACCTGGCGAAACACGAACCGCAGGGTGATGTTGGGCAGCAACGCCCCGGGCAGCAGCCGCGCCTCGCACAGGACCTGAAAGCCGTTGCAGATGCCCAGCACGATCCCGCCGGCGCGCGCGAACTCCGCCACCTCGTCCATCACCGGTGCAAACCGCGCGATCGCCCCCGCGCGCAGGTAATCGCCGTAGGAGAAGCCGCCGGGGACGATGACGGCGTCGACCCCCTGCAGGTCACGGTCGCCGTGCCACAGGATCACCGCCTCGCCGACCAACCGCGCTGCCTGCAGCGCGTCGACCTCGTCACACGAGCCGGGGAAGCGGATGACGCCGAACTTCACCGCTCATCCAATATCTGGAAGTCCTCGATCAGCGGATTGGTCAGCAGCCGTTCGCACATCTCCGGCAGCTGGGTCGGATCCTCGAGCTCGAGCTCGATCAGCCGCCCGACGTGAACGCGGCTGACCCCGGTGAAGCCGAGCGCCGGCAGCGCCCGCTCCACCGCCTGGCCCTGCGGGTCGAGGATTCCGGCCTTGGGCGTGACCAGAACACGCGCGCGCATCGGCTAACCGGCGCCGGTGCGACGCAGCCAAGCGTCGAAGGGCTCGCCGGTGATGCGCTCGTAGGCCTCGATGTACTTCCGGCTCGTCTGGGCCACGACCTCCTCGGGAATCGGAGGGGCCGGCGGGGTCCGATCCCAGCCGGTGGAGGAGGCCCAGTCGCGGACGTACTGCTTGTCGAAGCTCGGCTGGCCGCGCCCCGGCTCGTACTCATCGGCGGGCCAGAAGCGCGAGGAGTCTGGCGTGCACATCTCGTCGCCGATCGTCAGCGTGCCGTCCGGGTCCAGGCCGAGCTCGAACTTGGTGTCGGCCAGGATGATCCCGTGCTGGCGCGCGTGCTCGGCGGCGTGCTCGTACAGCGCGATCGAGACGTCGCGCACGCGCTCGGCCAGCCCGCGGTCGCCGATCAGTGTCACCGCGCCCTCGAAGTCGATCGCCTCGTCGTGCCCGACGTCGGCCTTGGTGCTGGGGGTGAACAGCGGCTCGGGCAGCCGGTCTGACTCACGCAGCCCCTCGGGCAGCTGGATCCCGGACACCGCGCCGGTGCGCTGGTAGTCCTTCCACCCCGAGCCAGTGATGTAGCCGCGGACCACGCACTCGACGCTGAGCATCTCGAGCTTGCGGACCACCATCCCGCGACCGCGCACCTCGTCCGGCACCCCGTCGGTGACCGAGATCACGTGGTTGGGGACGATTCCAGCGGTGCGCTCGAACCAGAACGTCGACAGGCCGGTGAGGACATTGCCCTTGTCGGGGATCGGTGTGGGGTGCACGACGTCGTAGGTCGAGATCCGGTCCGAGGCGACGATCAGCAGCGAATCACCGACGTCATAGATCTCACGGACCTTGCCCGAAGCCACGAGCGGCAGGTCTTCAAGCGTGCTCATGGGGCCGATGCTAGCGGCTGGTTCTGACGTGACCGGGCTGCCTGGACTGGCGCCGTCGGGTACACGCAAATTGCGAGGAACTAGGCGATCGCGTCCAGCCGCGCGACGATCTCGGCCGCGTGGCGGACGAACGGGGCGTAGTCGAAGATCGCATCGAGATCCAGGCCCTCGCCGCCCGGATCCTCCGCCACCAGCGCGCGCAGCGGTGTCCGCTCGTCGAGGGCCCGCTGGGCCAGCCGCTGCACCACCCGGTAGGCGTCGTCGCGCGTCTGACCGCGGGCCACCAGCGCCAGCAGCAGGCGCTGAGAGAACAGACCGCCGTGGGTCAGCTCGAGGTTGGACCGCATCCGGTCGGGGTCGACGACCATGCCGTCGACGAGCGCGAGCACCCGGCGCTGAAGATGGTCGAGCAGACTGGTGGCGTCGGGCAGGATGATCCGCTCCACCGAGGAGTGCGAGATGTCACGCTCGTGCCACAGGACGACGTTCTCGAGCGCGGCCTGGGCATCGGCGCGCAGAACGCGGGCCAATCCCGCCACCTGCTCGGACTTGATCGGGTTGCGCTTGTGGGGCATCGCGCTGGAGCCCTTCTGGCCTCGGCCGAACGGCTCGCGGACCTCGCCGACCTCGGTCCGCGCGAGGTGGCGCAGCTCGGTCGCGAACCGCTCCAGACCGGCACCGGCCAGCGCGATCGCCTGCAGCAGCTCGGCATGGCGGTCGCGGGCCACCACCTGGGTGGAGACCGGCTCGGCCTCCAGGCGCAGGCGCGCCAGCACGCGGCGCTCGAACTCCGGCGAGGTCGCGGAATAGGTGCCGACCGCCCCCGACACGGCCCCGACCGCCACCTGGGCGAAGGCTCGCTCGAGCCGGACAGCGTTGCGGTGCGCTTCGAACGCGAACCCGGCGAGCTTGACCCCGAAGGTGGTCGGCTCGGCGTGGATCCCGTGCGTCCGGCCCGCGCACAACGTGTCGGCGTGCTCGCGCGCCTTGGATGCGAGCGCCTTGACCAGGTGCCAGGAGTCGGGCAACACCAGCTCGCCGGCCCGCCTGAGCTGAAGCGCGAGGCCGGTGTCGAGCACGTCGCTCGAGGTCAGGCCATAGTGGATCCAGCGACCCGCCGGGCCGGCCGAGGCCGAGAGCACGTCGACGAACGCGGCCGTGTCGTGATCGGTCAGCTTCTCGCGCTCGTCGATCTCGGCGACGGTGAAGCCGGCGGCACGAATCGCGTCGAGTTCCTCGGCGCTCGGGCCGTCCATCTCCTCGCAGGCGGCCACCTCGACCTCGCGCATCGCGTCAAAGCGGGCATGGTCGGACCAGATCGCGGCCAGCTCGGGGCGTGTGTAGCGCGGGATCACCGGCGGCGACCGGCTAGACGAGCTGGGGGTGCGGAAGCTCGGTGCTATCGGCGGCCTGGAGGATCGTGGCGAGCAGGCCTGGGAACCGCGCCTCGAGGTCCTCGCGCCTGAGCGTGTTCAGACGCGTGGTGCCCTGCTGGCGCTGCTGGATCACGCCGGCCTCGCGCAGCACCTTGAAGTGATGCGTGCAGGTCGACTTGGTCACCGGAAGCTCGAAGCTCCCGCAGGTGTACTCGCGCTCGCCCTTGGCGAGCTCGGCCACGATCATCAGGCGCACCGGATCGCTCAGAGCATGCAGCACGGCGCTCAGCTCGAGCGTGTCGCGCGCAGGTTGTGCGATTGGTTCGGTGGCGTAAAGGGACATCTGTGTACTACCCATTGTACGACGGTTATCGAACTTCTGGTATCGTACGGTACTCATCGTACAACGGATCGCGACGGAGCACGCCCATGAGCCAATCCCCCCGCAGCTCAACCCCGCAGGCCGGCCGCGTCCGCCGCGCCACCCGTACCGACGCGGCGGTGATCGCGCAGTACATCCAGGATCTGTCGGCCGGCGTCTCAAGGCCGGCCCCCGATCCGGCCTGATCACGACCGCCGGCGGCTAGGCGCTGAGCCGGTCTGGGCGCCACCGACTGACGGGCGCGGTACCCATACGGTCGCTCAGAAGTACACAACCGTCCCGGAAACCTGTTCGATTGCCCAAATCGTAAGTCCGTCCCAGCGTTTCTTGCAGTTACGCATGACATGCATGGGCGATCGCAAGAATCGCCCCGGGCGGATGCGATTGTGCATCAAACTCAGGTGCACCACAGACCCTCTCAGCACCCCAGGGCCCTCCTAGCACCCCCAGGCCGCTCCCAGTACCCGAGGCCTCGACCGCCCCGGACCCTCAGATCGCGAGGATCCGCGCCGCCAGCACCGCGGCATTCCGGGCGTTGTCGACCCCGACGCAGGCGACGGGAACCCCGGGGGGCATCTGTGCGATCGAGAGCAGCGCGTCGAGCCCGCCGGCCACCGACGTGCGGCTGGTCAGCGGCACCCCGATCACCGGTAGGTCGGTGTGCGCCGCGACCACGCCCGGCAGCGCGGCCGACAGGCCGGCGCCGGCGATGATCACCCGCAGCCCGCGCAGGCGCGCGTTGCGGGCGTAGTCGGAGACCAGATCGGGCTCGCGGTGGGCCGACATGACCCGCGTCTCAGAGCTGATCCCGCGCTTGGTCAGTTCCCGCTCGGCCGCCTCCATCGCCTCCATGTCGCTCTTGGAGCCCATCACGATCCCCACCTGCGGCGCGTCGACGTCGAGCTGCTCGATCTCGGCCGCGGTCTCGGCCATCGGCTCACCCCGTTCGGGGGGCGGCGCCAGCACGGGCGCGGGTTCCTCCGGGACCGCCGGCGACGGCTCCGGCGTCGGTTCGTCCGGGACCGGCGGCACCAGCTCGGGCGGCGGTTCCTCGGTGCTCATCGAACCGCTCGCAGGGCGATGTCACGACGCAGCTGCTTGCCGGAAAACTCGATCATGTCGGTGGCAGCATATGCGCCAGCGCGGGCGGCGGCGTAATCGGGGCCCGGCGCCGTGACGCTGAGGACGCGTCCACCGCCGGTGACGAGCTCGCCCGCCGCCGTCCGGGCCGTCCCGGCGTGGGTGACGGACACCTCGGGACCGACGTCGTCCAGGCCCGTGATCACGTCACCGTGCGATGCCGAGGCCGGATACCCGGCGCTGGCCAGCACGACCGTGACCGCCGGTTCCGGCGCCCACTCGAGGCCCACCCCAGCCAGCCCTCCCGGTTCGATCGCCGCCTCGAGCAGACCCAGCAGGTCCGAGCGCAGGCGCGGCAGGATCGCCTGGGTCTCGGGGTCGCCGAAGCGAACGTTGTACTCGAGCACCTGAGGACCCTCGGCGGTCATCATCAGGCCGGCGTAGAGGACGCCGTGGAAGGGGATGCCGCGGCGGGCCAGCTCGTCGAGCACCGGCTGATGCACGAGCTGGGAGATCTCGCGCGCCCGCGCGTGGTCGACCGCGGGGACCGGCGAGTAGGAACCCATCCCGCCGGTGTTGGGTCCCTGGTCGCCGTCGAAGATGCGCTTGTAGTCCTGGGCGGAGGCCAGCGGAACCGCGGTGCGTCCGTCGCAGATCGCCAGCAACGAGAGCTCCTCGCCGTCCAGGAACGCCTCCACCACCACGCGTTCGGTGCCGAAGCGCCGCGCCACCAGGAGGTCGTCGAGGGCCTCGCGTGCCTCGGCCTCGTCCTGCGCGATGATCACTCCCTTGCCCGCGGCCAGGCCGTCGGCCTTGATCACCGCCGGGTAGCCGGTGATCGCGCGCAGGCCGGCCTCGGGCTCGGTGACCACCGTGTGGGCGGCAGTGGGAATGCCCGCCGCGGCCATGATCTCCTTGCAGAACGCCTTGGAGCCCTCCAGCCGGGCGGCGGCAGCGCCGGGGCCAAAGCAGCGGAACCCCGCGCCGGCGAGCGCGTCGGCCACCCCGGCCACCAGCGGGGCCTCGGGCCCCACCACTACCAGCTCGGCCCGGGCCCGCCGCGCCGTCGCCAGCACCGCGTCGACGTCTTCGACCACCAGACCGGGGTCGAGAACCTCGGCCTCGAGCGCGATCCCCGGGTTGCCCGGTGCGGACAGGACCACGCTCGCCTGGGGCGACCGATTCAGGGCCTGCACGATCGCGTGCTCGCGCGCCCCCGCGCCGAGGACGAGAACTCGGGTGGCTTGGCTCAAATCAGATCGAACCGATGAAGTCGTCGATCGGGATCGCGATCAGGGTTTCATAGCGGCCGGTCCCCCGCGAGCCGAGCTCGAGCGACACGCGCGCGATCGTCTGCTCATCGGGCGCCTCGATCACGTTGACGAAGTCGAACTGGCCGAGCGTGGCCCACTGCGCCTTCACCGTGGCGCCGAGCTGCTCGACCTCCTTGTTGACCTCCTTGATCCGGCCCGGATTGTTCTTGATCGTCTGCACCCCGTCGGGGTTCAGCGTCGTGAGCATGATGTACGTGGGCACAGCCGTCTCCTTCTCGGTCGGAATCGTGGCAGCGCACTTCTACCACGGACCCCCGCCCGGATAGCGAGCTGACGGTCTGGCGATGGGAATCCCCGACGATCGGATGCGATACTCTCATTTCGCGATGAGTGGGCTCGGGGGCCTTTCGTCGCGGCCGACTCAGCCGGCGGTGGTATACGCCCGAAAAGCGAGGGGCAGGATGAGGCACCAGCGGCGGGCGCCGAGGGGCAGGCGACTTACCTATGTGGCGGGTGCCATGCGGACTCTGCTGGCGACGGCAATCGTCTGGACATCGGTCGCTGCCGGTCTGCTCTCGACGGCGCCCACGACGCGGCGGCACCCGTGCGAGCCACGTCGGGCGCGGCGGCACCCGTGCGAGCCACGTCGGGCGCGGCGGGTGCCTCGGGCGCCTCGGCCACCCTCAGCACTCAGGGCTGCTCGGTCCAAACCATCCCGCAAGGCGACAATACGGTGGCGATCCAGGCGTCCGGCGCTTCAGGTGGCTACGGCTACCAGAGTGGGAACCCGCCTGGACGAGGAAGCACGGTCTCGGGCACCCTCTCCGGCGTGTCGGGCCAGCTCGACGTGTGCGTCAATGTCGGCGGGGGGACCGTGAATCAGGTCAACGGCGGGTTCTACGGCGGAAACGGCGGCGGGGCCTCCGGAGTGAGCGTCGGCAGCGACTTCTCCCACCCCGTGCTGATCGCCGGAGGTGGTGGTGGCGGGGGCGGCAACCCGCCCGGGGAGTCGAACTATCAGTCCGGTGCCGGGGGCGATGCCGGTTATCCATCGGGCGTCAGCGGAGTCGTTTCCTTCACGTCGAGCAACAACAACTATTCCTGCGGAGGCTCTGGCGGCAGCCAGACCGGTCCGGGCGCGTGTTCCGGCTTCCCCGAAACGACGGGGGGCGCGACGACAAGCGGCGGCCCCGGCGGCGGGGGCAACGAATCCGGCGCGGGAGCCGCAGGCGGAGGCGCCGGCTATTACGGTGGCGGTGCTGGCTTGGCCGGCGGCGGCGGCGGCGGGTCAGACCTCTGTGACGAGGGGATCGGGACCCTGGCGACGGGCGCCCTGTGGGGCTGCAGCGAAGCGACCGCGAGCGGGAGCCCGGGCGTGTCGCTGACCTTCAGCTACAGCAACCCGAACCCGGCCGTCTACCTGGCTGAGCCGAACAACGGGCAGGTCGTGGAGCAGGCGCCCTACTCGGGGCCGCTGACCACAGTGGCCGGCGGCCTGAGCAACCCCCAGGGCATGGCGGTCGACCCAGCCGGCAACGTGTTCATCGCAGATACGAACAACAACCAGGTCGTCGAGGTTCCGGCCGGCGGGGGGGCTCCGACCCCCATCGACACCAATGTCTCCCAACCGTGGGGCGTCGCGGTCGACACGCTCGGGAACGTGTTCATCGCCGACGCCAACAACCAGCGGGTCGTCGAACTGCCCGCGGGCGGCGGCCCGGCGGTCACCATCGCTGACAATCTCGGCTACCCCCAGGCCGTGGCCGTCGACCCTCATGGCGACGTGTTCATCGCCGACAGCGCCAACAACGACGTGATCGAGGTCCCGGCCGGAAGCGCCCAGCCGGCCACGACCGCTCAGGAGATCACGATCGCCAACGGGTCGAATGGGGTGAACGATCCGGCCGGGGTGGCGGTGAACACGGCCGGAGATGTGTTCATTGCCAATAGGGCCAACTTCCAGGGCAATGGCAGTGTCCTGGAGGTGCCCCCCGGGGGACCGACCAAGACGATCGGCGCGTTCGGCGTCGCAATGGGCGTCGCCCTCGACGCGGCTGGAAACCTGTACGTCTCCGACGAGATCGATGGGGTGGTCGAGGTCCCCGCGGACGGCAGCGCGCAGCTCACGGTGATCAACCCCGGCAACAACCTGGCCGGGGTTGCCGTGGCCGCCCCACCGCCGACGTTCACCGCCGACACCCCGCCGGACCTGGCGCCTCAGGGCCAGTCGTACAGCTACACCTACACCGCGACGGTCTCCAGCGGAGAGCCCACGCCGACCTTCGCGCTGGCCAGCGGCACACTGCCGCCGGGGCTGACGCTGGATCCATCGACGGGCGTGCTGTCGGGCGCGGTCAGCGCGACCGGAACCTGGCAGTTCGCCGTCGAGGCCCGGAACGCGGTCACCGCGTCGCTGGGTCCGGTGACGACGATCACCAACGCCGTGCCGGCGGTCAGTACCGTCAGCCCCGCCGCCGGACCGACGGCCGGTGGCGACAAGATCACGGTCACCGGCACCGGGTTCGCCCAGGGCTCCCACGTGGCCTTCGGCTCCACCGCGGCCACATCCGTGCATGTGCAATCGCCCGGCTCTTTGACGGCGACAGTCCCTCCGGGTAGCGGCACTGTGCACGTGACCGTTGCCACCGACGGCGGGACGAGCTCCACCTCCTCCGCCGACCAGTACACCTACGACGCGACGCCGTCCGTCACCGGCGTGAGCCCCGCCGGCGGCCCCCCCGCGGGCGGCACCACGGTCACGATCACGGGCACCGGCTTCGTGCCCGGCGCGACGGTCGCCTTCGGTCCGAATACCGCCACCTCGGTGAGCTTCAGGTCCGCCACCCGGCTGACCGCGACCGTCCCGGCCGCCAGCCCCGGCACCGTCGACGTCACGGTCACCACCCCGGGCGGCACGAGCCCCACCTCTCCCGCGGACCAGTACGGCTATGACCGGCCGACGGTCAGAACTGTGAGCCCCGCAGCCGGGCCGCTCGCCGGCGGGAACACGATCACGATCACCGGCACGAACTTCGCCTCCGGCGCGACGGTCGCCTTCGGCTCGAATCCCGCCACTGCCGTGAGCGTCCAGTCGGCGACCCATCTGACCGCCACGGCCCCGGCCGCCAGCCCCGGCGCGGTCGACGTGACGGTCACCACCACCGGCGGGACGAGCCCCACCTCCTCCGCCGACCGGTACACATACGACGCGACGCCAACCGTCGCCGGACTGAGTCCCGACGGCGGGCCGCCCGCGGGCGGGACCACGGTCACCATCACCGGGACCAACTTCGTCGCCCGGGCGACGGTCCACTTCGGTTCGAGGGCCGGCACATCGGTGACTGTCCAGTCAGCCACGACGCTGACCGCGGTCGCGCCGGCCGGCAGCGACGGCACGGTCGACGTGACGGTCAGCACCCCCGGCGGGTCCAGCGCGACCTCCGGCGCCGACCAGTACGCCTACGGCCCGCCCTCGGTCAGCAGCGTCAATCCCGTCACAGGACCCACGACGGGCGGGAACACGGTCACGATCACCGGAACCAACTTCGTCTCCGGGGTGACCGTCGACTTCGGCACGAAGGCTGGCACCTCGGTGAACGTCCAGTCCTCCACCAAGCTGACCGCGGTCGCGCCGGCCGGCAGCGGCGGCACGGTGGACGTGACCGTCAGCACCCCCGGCGGGTCCAGCGCGACGTCCAGCGCCGACAACTACGCCTACACACCGCAGGCGGGCGCAGTGTTCGCCGTCGATAGCGGTAATACGGGCGGGAGTGGGGAGCTCGTGCAGATGTTCCCCGGGGGGCCGCAGAGCACTCTGGCCTCCGGCTTGAACAACCCGTCCGGGGTCGGGGTCGACGCGGCGGGCGACGTGTTCGTGGTGATCTTCAACAGCTACGTCGTCGAGTACCCCGCGGACGGCAGTGCCCAACTGACGCTGGCGGGCAGCGGGTATCCAGAGTCGGTGGCCGTTGACCCCCGGGGCGACGCGTTCGTGGGAAACGGATACGGCGTGCAGGAGTTCCCCGTCGGCGGCGGTCAGGTCACGCTCGACCCGAACATCCCGTATGCGCCCGGTTTGGCGGTCGACGGTCAGGGTGATGTGTTCGTCTCGGGCGACAAATTCGGGAGCAGCGGTGACGTGATCGAGCTGCACGCGAACGGGACGCAGACCACGGTGGCGACCGGGCTGAATAGCCCGCAGGGTCTGGCCGTTGACCTCAAGGGCGACGTGTTCGTCGCGGAAAACGGCAGTAACCAGGTGGTTGAGGTACCGGCCGGGGGCGGCACGCCGATCCCCGTGGGCAGCGGGCTGCAGAAGCCCACCGGCGTCGCGCTGGACGCCGCCGGCAATGTGTTCATCTCCCAGGGCTATCCCGTTGACAACGTCGTCGAAGTACCGGCGGGCGGAGGGGCGCAGACCACGCTGGGCAATCTGACCGGACCAACGGGGGTGGCGGCGTATGCCCCCGCCCCGACGCTCACCGCCGACACCCCGCCGAGTTACGCCCCGGTCGGTAAGGCCTACAGCTACACCTACACGGCGAGCACCCCGCCGGGGGAGCCGAACGCCACCTTTGCGCTGGCCAGCGGCAAGCTGCCCCCGGGCCTGACCCTGAACCCGACGACCGGGGTGCTGTCGGGCACCCCCACGTCGGCGGGGACCTACACCTTCCAGGTGCAGACCCAGAACGCGGTCCAGCGCTCCGTAAGCCCGCTGACCGGGATCACCACGCTGACCCCGACGGTGACCAAGGTCACCCCGAACGCGGGCTCGACCGCGGGTGGGGGCAGCGTCACGATCACCGGGACGGGGTTCGTGCCCGGCGCCCGCGTCGCGTTCGGGGCGGGCAGCTACGCCAGCAACGTGACCTATAAGACCGCCACCACCCTCACCGCCACCGCGCCCGCGCACGCCACCGCCGGCGTGGTCAACGTGAACGTGCTCACCACCGGCGGGACCAGCCCCATCAACTCAGCCGACCTGTACGCCTACGGCGCACCCGCCATCACCAAGGTGTCTCCCAACGCCGGACCCACCGCCGGCGGAGGGACGGTAACGATCACCGGAACCGGGTTCGTGCCCGGCGCCACGGTCGGGTTCGGCGCCGTGGCGGCCACCAACGTGACCTACAAGACCACCACCAGCCTGACCGCCACCGCACCCGGGCAGGGCGCTGGCGCGGTCCGGGTGTCGGTGCGCACCGCCGCCGGCATCAGCCCGATCACCACCGCCGACCAGTACGCCTACGGCCCGCCCACGATCACCAAGGTCTCCCCCAACGCCGGCCCGACCACCGGCGGAGGGACGGTAACGATCACCGGAAACGGGTTCGTGCCCGGCGCCACCGTCAAGTTCGGCACCGCCGCAGCCACCAACGTGACCTACAAGACCGCCACCACCCTCACCGCAACCGCGCCCCCGCACGCCGCCGCCGGCGCCGTGCGGGTATCGGTGGACACCGCCGCCGGCATCAGCCCCATCAGCACGGCCGACACCTACACCTTCACCGCACCAACGGCACGCTCAGCCACGCCGGCGTCTCCCGCCACCAAGCGCCCACCGCCAGGAGCCTGGCAGCGGGCTCACTCACCGCGCCGACGTCGTCACGCCGCCGCGGCCACGGCCGGCGCCCGCTCGAGCACCAGCTCCCCGTCGACGGCGTCGACCTTGACGGTGTCGCCGGCGACGAAGCGTCCCTCCAGGATGGCCAGGGCCAGCGGGTCGACCAGGCGCTTCTGAATCACGCGCTTGAGCGGCCGGGCGCCGTAGGTGGGGTCATAGCCGAGATTGCCGATCAGCGTGCGGGCGTCGTCGGTCAACTCGATCTCGATCTCCCGCTCGCGGACGCGCCTGACCAAATTGGCGACCTGCAGATCGACGATCGCGCCGATCTGGTCACGGGTGAGAGAGGCGAACTCCACGATGTCGTCGAGCCGGTTGATGAACTCGGGCTTGAAGTGACCCTCGACACCGGCGCGGCCACCCGGAATGTTGGAGGTCATGATCAGCACCGTGTTCTTGAACGAGACGGTGCGGCCCTGACCGTCGGTCAGCCGGCCGTCGTCCATCACCTGCAGAAGCGTGTTGAACACGTCCGGATGGGCCTTCTCGATCTCGTCCAGCAGCACCACCGAGTACGGGCGGCGGCGGACCGCTTCGGTCAGCTGGCCACCCTCCTCGTAGCCGACGTAGCCGGGGGGCGCACCGACCAGGCGGGAGACCGAATGCTTCTCCATGTACTCCGACATGTCGATCCGGACCATCGCGTCCTGGCTGTCGAACATGAACTCGGCCAGGGCCCGAGCCAGCTCGGTCTTGCCCACGCCGGTCGGGCCGAGGAACAGGAACGTGCCGATCGGCCGGTCCGGATCCTGCAGGCCGGCCCGCGAGCGCCGCAGCGCGCTGGCCACGGCCACCACGGCCTCGTCCTGGCCGATCACGCGCTGGTGCAGACGGTCCTCCATGTGGACGAGCTTCTCGATTTCGCCCTCCAGGAGCCGGGAGACCGGGACACCGGTCCATTTGGCGACGATCTCGGCCACGTCATCGGCGTCGACGACGTCCTTGAGGAACTTCGGGCCGCCCTGCAGCGACGCCGCCTCGTGCTCGGCCGACTCGGCCGCGGCGAGCTGCTTCTCGAGCTCCGGGATGGTGCCGTACTGCAGCTCCGCGGCGAGGCCCAGATCGGCCTCGCGCTGGGCGCGTTCGAGCGCGGTCCGGGCCTGCTCGAGCTTCTCCTGAACGTCGGCCACAGCCCCGAGCGTCTCCTTCTCGCGCTGCCACTCGGCGTGCATCGCGGCCGAGGTCTCGCGCTCCTCCGCCAGCGCCCGCTCGAGCTGCTCGCGGCGGGCCGAGGTGCCGGGGTCGTCGTCGTCGCCCAGCGACTGCAGCTCGATCTCGAGCTGCATGATGTGACGGTCGACCTCGTCGATCTCGGTCGGCTTGGAGTCGATCTCCATCCGGATCCGCGATGCCGACTCATCGACCAGATCGATCGCCTTGTCGGGCAGGAAGCGGTCGGCGATATAGCGATGGCTCAGCGTCGCCGCCGCCACCAGCGCCGAGTCCTGGATGCGGACCTTATGGTGAACCTGGTAGCGCTCCTTGAGCCCGCGCAGGATCGCGATCGTGTCCTGCACCGATGGCTCGCCGACGTAGACGGGCTGGAAGCGCCGCTCAAGGGCGGCGTCCTTCTCGATGTGCTTGCGGTATTCGTCGAGCGTCGTCGCGCCGACCGCCCGCAGCTCACCCCGGGCGAGCATCGGCTTGAGCAGGTTGGCGGCGTCGACCGCGCCCTCGGCGGCGCCGGCGCCGACGATCGTGTGCAGCTCGTCGATGAACAGGATGATCGTCCCGCGCGCGTCGGCGATCTCCTTCAGGACGGCCTTGAGGCGGTCCTCGAACTCTCCGCGGTACTTGGAGCCCGCGATCAGCGAGCCGATGTCAAGCGAGATCACGCGACGGTCACGCAGACCCTCGGGCACGTCGCCGGAGACGATCCGCTGGGCCAGGCCCTCGGCGATCGCGGTCTTGCCCACGCCGGGCTCGCCGATCAGGACGGGGTTGTTCTTGGTGCGCCGGGACAGGACCTGGATCACGCGGCGGATCTCGTCGTCGCGGCCGATCACCGGGTCAAGCTGACCCTGGGCGGCGGCGTCGGTGAGGTCACGTCCGTACTTCTCCAGCGCCTGGAACTTGTCCTCCGGGCTCTGGTCGGTGACGCGGTGCGAGCCCCGTACCTCTCCGAGGGCGGCCAGCAGCGCATCGTGCGTGGCGCCATTGGCTCGCAGCGCGTTGCCGGCGGCGCCCGGGTGGGCTGACAGCGCCAGCATCAGATGCTCGGTCGAGACGTACTCGTCGCGCAGATCGCGCATCTCCTTCTCGGCCGCGCGCAGGATCTGGACGAGCTCACCTGAGCCCCCCGCCGGCTCCTCGCGCCCGCCGTCGGTGGTCAGCTTGGGCAGTCCCTCCAGCGCCGCGCCGACAGTCTGGCGGACCGTGGCGGGCTCGACGCCGAGCTTGCGCAGCACCGGCACGACGACGCCGGCATCAAGCTCGAGCAGGACCGCGAGCAGGTGCTCGGGCGTGGTCTGCGGGTTACGGCGCTCGTCGGCCAGCAGCTGCGCGGCCTGTAGCGCCTCCTGTGATTTGATCGTAAAGCGGTCTGGTTGCATAAGCGGTTCCCGTATCTAAATCTTAGTCAGTAGGACTGAGATTATCGCACGAAACCCGCTACAGCGCAAGGAATCGGCCCGGGCCGATCTCAGTGACTGATGCGCAGCCGCCGGCCGGCGCTGGTGCTCTCGACGTTGCCGCTGGAATCGACGATCACCGCGTACACCGTCGCGGAGATCCGCCTGTGGGCGCGCAGACCTCCGTGCAGGCTGCGCAGCTGGCCATGCGAGAACCTGAGCTTCACCGTCCGGCCGCCCCGGCGATTGAACACGAACGTGTCGGAGCGCACCTTGAACGGCTTCGCACGGCCGATCGACACGTCGGCGAAGGAGCCGACCAGGCAGTGGCGCGAGCACGACAGCCGGGCCAGGAGATGGCCGAGTGCGAACGGACGCTGGCGGGGGAGCGACACCCCCACCGCGGCGATCGGCGGCTGCAGCCCGGCGGCCGCGAACACGAGCTTGGCCAGGTCGACGCTCCCCAGGCCCGAGGCGTAGTCAAAGCCCGGGCCGGCCGAGCAGCAGGCGAGCGGCTGGTGGCTGCCGATGTAGGGGCCCAGATCGTTGTCGTTGGCGGTCACGTCGTAGAACACGCTGCCGGCAGCGCTTGATCTGCCGATCGTGTACAGCAGCGAGTTGGCGGCCCCGAGCTGCTCCCGGCCCTGCCCCCGCAGGGCCTGATCCACCAGCGCGATGCCGCCGGCCAGGAGCGGGGCGGCGGCACTGGTACCGCCGACCGCCACCCAGGGATTGCTCGAGTTGTCCTTGTTGATGCAGTCGCCGTGCGCGGTGCAGAAGATGTCGTAGCCCGGCAGTACGTCGGCGAGCATCGAGACGTCTGGCACGATCCGCCGGTTGGGAGCGACGAAGCCGTTCTGGTAGGCCGGACGGCGAAACACGTCGCTGACGCCGCCGCCCCCGGCCGAGAGGTCGAAGGGGCCGTCGTTCCACACCGGCTGGGCACTGATCGTGTTGTCCACGCCGAGGGTCAGATTGGTGCCGCCGACGCCGGTCACGAACGGCGACGACGCCGGGTAGCTGACCGCGAGGGCGTCGAGCGGCATCCCGTCGTGCCCGATGCAGGCCGTCGAGCCGACGTCGCCGCTGGAGGCCAGGACGGAGATCCCGGCGGCGGCGGCGAAGGCCAGGGCGCCCTCCGCCGAGCGGAGCCCCGACACCCCGATCGCCTCCAGCAGCGCCGGCTCACACGTCCCCAGCGAGGCCGAGATCACGGCCGGCGTCTTGTTGCGATTCTGGACCGGTGCGGTCAGCGACCGCAGGACATCCGAGGCACGTGGCGACGATTCGTAGACATCGATCTCCTTCAGCCCTGGCGCAGCCGCGTCGAGCACCTCCAGGTCCAGCGTCGTCTCGCCACCGGGGGCCAGCGGATGCTTGATTCCGACGCCGTAGGAGTTGATCGCCGGCAGCCGGAGTCCGAAGCACCGGGCGAACGAGCTCACGTCGGAGTAATGGAACCCGTTGATCTCGATCAACGCCACCCGCTCACCCTGACCCGTGATCCCCTGGCTCTGCAGGGCCGAGTAGTCGTAGGCCGTGAGGTACTGGTTGGGGGTGAAGCCGCGCTGCTGCAGCGCGCCTGCGCAGGCACTCGCGGCGGGGGTCCCACTGCGCTGGTCCACTCCGGACGGGACGTTGTCGGCGCTGAAATGGGAGGGGTTGAACACCGGGCGGGTATCGAGTCCCACCACCCCGGTGACCGCACCGGCCAGCGCGCGGGGAACGCGGGAGGGGCCGGTGGGGGCGAGGAAGCGCCCGGCCCGGGCGGACTCATACCGGGCCAGCGAGGTGCCGAACAGGCGCTGGGCCAGTGACACCTTCATGGTCGCGTCGGCGAACAGGCCGGTCGCGTCGATCTTCGCGCCGGTGGCCCCGGCATGGTGAAGGTAGCTCAGCACCCGCGTCCGGTCCGCGGCCGGGGCGCCGAAGCGGCGCTCCAGGGTGGCCGGGGGCTCGAACTGCCCGTACTGGGGCGAGCCCACGGTGGTGACCGCGGTGGCCAGGCGCTCGAGCCCGGCGACGTTGGCGGCCAGGGGCAGGACCAGTTGGATCGGCTGCCCCGTGGGGGCGGAACCCATGCGGGTGGCGCCGCCGATCGGTCCCGCGGCCAGCGCCGGCGCTGCGAACCCGCCCAGCGTGAGGCATACACCGGCGAGCGACGCCAGCGTCGAAGCTGACCATTCAACAAACCTCGAGCGCGTACGCATTCCCTGTGTACTCCCCTGATCGTGGACCTACCAAGCCAAGACCGCAGCAAACGGACGACTCCCAGGAGAATCGTCGCATACCGGGCGCACGCCGGCCTCAATCGAGGCGCCCCGCGAGCGGCGTCTAGGCGTTGTGCGGGCGGTCGCGCTCGGCGGCCAGCCGGAAGCGCTGCAGGTCGGCGTGGCGCACCAGCGCACCGCCTCGGGCGTACGGGACGATCTCGGCGCGCAGCTCGCTTCGCAGCGCTTCCAGGCGCTCGACCTCGGCCCCCAGTTCACCGGCGCGCTTCTCCAGCGCCGCCACCTTGCGGGCCATCGAGTCGAGCTGCTCTTCCAGCTCGAACACCCGCTCGACGCCGGCCAGGTTCATGCCGAGCTCGGCGGTCATCGCCTGGATGCGCCGCAGGCGGTCGACATCCTGGCGGGAGTACAGCCGGGTCCCCTTCGGCGAGCGCTTGGGCTCGATCAGGCCGCGGGCCTCGTACATCCGCAGCGTCTGAGGGTGCATCTCGGCCAGCTCGGCGGCGACCGAGATCATGAACACCCCGCGGTCGGAGGAGACCTCGACCCGCGTCGTGGTCCGCATCCGGCGCATGGCCATCAACTCGCTTCCGCGCCGGCCGGGAACAGCCGCGCCCGGGGATCGCCGTTCATCACCTGCGACAGCCTCTCGACCGCTTCGGACTGCTCGGGTGACAGCGACGCCGGTACGTCGAGCACGAACCGGTAGTGCAGGTCGCCGCGGCCCTTGCCGTTGAGCCGCGGAGGGCCCTCGCCGCGCAGGCGCTGCAGCGTGCCGTGCTTGGTCCCGGGCGCCACGCGCAGGCGCTTGGAGCCGTTCAGGGTGGGGACGTCGATCACCGCGCCCTGGAGCGCCTCGGGAATCGTGAGCGGAACCTCGACCTCCAGGTTGTCGCCGTTGCGCTTGAACACCGGTGAGTCGGACACGCGCGTGATCACGTACAGGTCCCCGGGCTCCGCGCCGCGCAATCCCGGCTCGCCCTTGCCGGCCAGCCGGATCCGGCTGCCGTCGCGTACGCCGGCGGGAATGTTGACCCGCATCCGCTTCACCGAGCGCTGAGCGCCGGAGCCGCCGCAGGTCGGGCAGGGATCCTCGATCACGGTGCCGGAGCCGTGGCAGTTGGAGCACGGCTGCGACATCGAGAAGATGCCCTGACTCTGAGACTCCAGGCCGCGGCCGTTGCAGACCGGGCACACCTTGGGGACCGTGCCGGGCTTGGCGCCCGAGCCGCTGCAGGTCGGGCAGGGCTGCGAGGTGGGAACCGCCAGCGGGATCTGAGCCCCGTTGACGGCCTGGTCGAAGTCCAGCGTCACCTCGGTCTCCAGGTCGCGGCCACGGGCCTGTCGCGGATTGCCGCCGCGGACTCCGCCCTGGGTGCGCCCGGCGGCGCCGCCGGGACCGCCGCCGAACAGGTTGGAGAGGATGTCGCTGACGCCGCCAAACGAGGCCGGGTCAAATCCGCCCGGCATGTTGAAGCCGCCGAACGGCCCGGTGCCGCGGTCATAGGCCTTGCGCTTGTCGGGATCCGACAACACGTCGTGCGCCTGCGAGATCTCCTTGAAGCGCTCCTCGGCCTGCTTGTCGCCCTGATTGGTATCGGGGTGGTACTTGCGCGCGAGCTTTCGATAGGCCTTCTTGATCTCTTCCTCGGACGCGTTCTTGCCCACGCCGAGGACCTTGTAGTAGTCCGTGCGGTCAGCCACTGTCGCTCACCACCTCACCCGGCGACGACCACGCGCGCCGGCCGCAGCACGTTCTCGCCGAGCCGGTAGCCGCGCTGAAACACCTCGACCACCGTGCCGGGCTCGGCGCCCTCGACGGGTTGCTGGGCGACCGCCTCGTGGTACTGAGGGTCAAACGCCTCGCCCTCGGGCGAGTACCACTCGATCCCCACGCGCTTGAGCGCGCCCACCACGTCGCTGTGCACGTGCTTGATGCCCGACACGAAGCTGTCGGCGCCGTTCTCGCCCTCGGCGGCCGGAGCGTGAGCGAGCGCGCGCTCGAGGTTGTCGACCGCCGGCAGCAGAGCCAGCGCGAGCTTGACCGCGCCTCGCTCCTGCGCGGCCGCGGCCTCACGCGTCGCCCGCTTGCGGTAGTTCTCGAACTCCGCCCGCGTGCGCTGGGCGAGGTCCAGATACTCGTCGGCCTTCTGGGCCTTGGCGGCGAGAGCCTCGACGTCAGCGTCCGGAGGTTCCGCGTCAGCGGATTCCACAGGCCCCGGGAGTTCCGCGCCAGCGGAACTCTCAATGGAATCCGCGTCAGCGGATTCCACAGGCCCCGGGAGTTCCGCGCCAGCGGAACTCTCAATGGAATCCGCGTCAGCGGATTCCACACTCTCAATGGAGTCCGCGCCAGCGGACTCCACGGCCCCGGAGTCAGCGCATGACTCCGGGGTCTTGATGCTGGGATCGAAGCTCATCAATTACTTCTTTCCCTCGTCCACCACTTCGGCGTCCACCACGTCCTCTTCGGCGCTGGCGCCGTTGGTCGAGCCCGCGGTCGCGCCGTCGGCGTCAGAAGCCGCTGACTGCTCCTGGGCGCGCTGGTACATCGCCTCGGAGACCTTGTGGAAGGACGACTGCAGGGCCTCGGTCTTGGCGTTGATCTCGGCCGCGTCCTCGGAGGTCAGCGACTCGCGGACCGCCTTGATCGCCGACTCGATCTCCTCCTTGGAGGATGCGTCGACCGTCTCGCCCAGGTCCTTGAGCTGGCGCTCGGCCTGGTAGGCGGCGTTCTCGGCGTTGTTGCGGGCCTCGGCCAGCTCGCGCTGGCGCTTGTCGTCCTCGGCGTGGGACTCGGCGTCGGTCACCATCCGCTTGATCTCATCGTCGGACAGCCCCGAGCCGGCCTTGATCTCGATCTTCTGCTCCTTGCCGGTGCCCAGATCCTTGGCGGACACGTTGAGGATGCCGTTGGCGTCGATGTCGAACGCGACCTCGATCTGCGGGATGCCACGCGGCGCCGGCGGGATGCCGGTGAGCTGGAACTTGCCCAGCGACTTGTTGTAGGTCGCCATCTCACGCTCACCCTGCAGAACGTGGATCTCCACGCTCGGCTGGTTGTCCTCGGCGGTCGAGAACACCTCTGACTTGCGCGTCGGGATCGTCGTGTTGCGCTCGATCAGCTTGGTCATCACGCCACCCTTGGTCTCAATCCCGAGGGTCAGCGGGGTGACGTCGAGCAGCAGCACGTCCTTGACGTCTCCGGCCAGCACGCCGGCCTGGATCGCGGCGCCGACGGCGACGACCTCATCGGGGTTGACGCCCCGGTGCGGCTCCTTGCCGGTCAGCTCCTTGACCTTCTCCTGCACGGCGGGCATGCGGGTCATGCCGCCGACCAGGACGACGTGGTCGATCGTCGATGCCCCCTTCTCCTTGGCGTCGTCGAGGGCCTGGCGCACCGGCGCGATCGTGCGGTCGAGCAACGTGCTCGTGAGCTCGTTGAGCTTGGCCCGCGTGAGGCGCGTGTCGAGATGCTTGGGTCCGCTCGAGTCGGCGGTGATGAAGGGGAGGTTGATCTGCGTCTCCTGTGTGGTGGAGAGCTCGATCTTGGCCTTCTCGGCCGCCTCGTAGAGCCGCTGCAGCGCCATCGGGTCGGCGCTGAGATCGATGCCCTGGGACTTCTTGAACTCGCTCACCAGCCAGTCGACCAGCGCCTTGTCGAAGTTGTCGCCGCCGAGGTGGTTGTCACCCGCGGTCGCCTTGACCTCGAACACGCCGTCGCCGATCTCGAGCACGGACACGTCGAAGGTGCCGCCGCCGAGGTCGAAGATCAGGATCGTCTGGTCGGATTCCTTGTCGAGGCCGTAGGCCAGCGAAGCGGCCGTGGGCTCGTTGATGATCCGCTTGACGTCGAGCCCGGCGACCTTGCCGGCGTCCTTGGTGGCCTGGCGCTGGTCGTCGTTGAAGTAAGCGGGGACGGTGATCACGGCGCCGTCGACCGTCTCGCCGAGGTAGGCCTCAGCGTCGGCCTTGAGCTTGCCGAGGATCATCGCGCTGATCTCAGGCGGGGAGTACTGCTTGCCGTCGGCCTCCACGCGGGCGTCGCCGCCCGGGCCCGAGACCACCTTGTACGGCACGATCGACTCCTCCTCCTGCACCTCGGCCTCCTTGCGGCCCATGAAGCGCTTGATCGAGAAGATCGTGTTCTGCGGGTTGGTCACGGCCTGGCGCTTGGCCACGGTGCCGACCAGCCGCTCGCCGCTGGAGGCGAAGGCCACCACCGACGGGGTGGTGCGTCCACCCTCGGCGTTTTCGATCACCGTCGGCTCGCCGCCCTCGAGTACGGCCATACACGAGTTGGTCGTGCCGAGATCGATTCCGATCGTCTTGCCCATGTCTTGTTGCTCCTATTCAGTCGAAAAAATCTTAGTGGGAGCGTAGCAGATTTGGGCGGCGGGCGAAACGGCTGCTCAGACGCATTCTTGGGCCGCGTCCCGGGCGTCTACGGTTGTGGGCGCTCACGTCTGTCCCGTCTCGCTGGGTTACGGCCCGTGAAGGCTGCGAGGACCGCGGTGACGTGGTCTTTTGCGCCCGGTTCGCCGGCTTTTCGGAGGTGTGTCGGGATCGGCCCGCCCCCCGTGGTGCTGGCGGCAAGCCCCTCATTCGTCACCTTAACGGGCCCGAAAGTGTCCGCTCTCTTCACCAGCCGCTACGAGAACGTCCCGGCGCTGGGGCACATCCGGGCGAGCGCGCAGGCGCCGCATTCCGGGCGCCGCGCGTGACAGGTGCGCCGGCCGTGACGCAGCAGGTTCATGTGCAGCTCGAGCTCCTGGCCGGGCGGGGTTATCGCCAGCATGGTGTCGTGCAGCTCCTCGAACGGCGCTCCGGGGCGCAGCAGGTGCAACCGCATGCCCACCCGGGAGACGTGGGTGTCGACCGGCACGTCGCGCATTCCCAAGGCGAACAGCAGCACGCAGGCGGCGGTCTTGCGCCCCACGCCCGGCAACCCGCACAGATAGTCCTGCGCCTGCGGCACGGTCAGCTCGCGCAGCCAGTCCAGCGACAGCTCGTGATCGCGCTGCGAAGTCTCGGTGATCGCCCGCAGGATCGACTTGATCCGCGCCGACTTGACCTTGGAGATCCCGCCGGGCCGGATCGCCTCCTCGATCTCGTCCACCGGCGCGTCGCGGATCTCGGTCCACTCGTCGAACCGCTCCCGCAAGCGCAGATAGGCGACATCACGATTGCGATCGTTGGTCGACTGCGACAGCACGGTCAGCACCAGCTCGGCGATGGGATGCCCGTGGGGCCCGGCGCTGGGGATCCCGTACAGCAGGCGCAGCCGGTCCCGGATCGCCCGTACGCGACGGGCCGACGGCCGGCGCCAGGCGAACGCCTGGCTAGTCAAGGGCCCCCCACCGCTGGCACGCCGCGGCGGCGGCCGCCACCGCCTCGGGCAGGGCCGCCGTCGCCGAGGACGGGTAGAAGCCGCTCAGCGCCAGCCGCGCCAGCAACGTCCCGGTCAGGGCGTCGCCGGCGCCGGCGGTGTTGCGAATCGTGGTCGTGACGCCGGGGACCGAGGCCCGCATCGCGCCGCGGAGG
This sequence comes from uncultured Solirubrobacterales bacterium, assembly GCA_963792735.1. GTDB lineage: Bacteria > Actinomycetota > Thermoleophilia > Solirubrobacterales > Solirubrobacteraceae > Palsa-465. Next base: position 138,696 of record CAWBXK010000007.1, read on the forward strand.
ATCGCTCCGTCGGGGCCGAGGGTCAGCACGACCAGCCGCGCGCCTGCCTTGACCAGCGCCAGCGCGGCCCGTTCGGGATCCTCCTCCCCGGTCATCAGCGCCGCCTCGGCGCGGTTGGCCCGCACCAGCAGCGCGCCGCGCACGCAGGCGTTGGCGCTGGCGGCGGCATCACTGCGCGAGCCCCAGCGGTGCAGGCGCAGATTGGCGTCGAAGATCACCGGCCGGCCGAGCTCGAGCGCCAGCTCGCGGGCGCGCATCGTCACCGCCCGCTCCTGCCCGGACACGAGCGTGTTGGTGCTGATGAACACGGCGGCGGACTCCTGCACGGCCTGCTCCAGCCGGTCGCCGAGGGCGTGTGCCACCGAGCCGCTGTACTCGCCGTGGAGTTCGTAGCTCGGCTCGCCGTCGGCGTCGATCGCGACGAACGCGATCGGCGTCTGCAGCCCCTCCCGCAGCTCGAACAGGGAGACGTCGACCCGCTCCTGGCGCATCCGCTCGAGCAGCCAGCGGCCCCAGATGTCGTCCCCGGCTCCACCCGCCAGCGCGATGCGCGCGCCAAGTCGCGCCGCGACGACGGCGACGTTGGCCGCCACGCCCCCGAAGTGCGCAGAGAAGCGCTCCACCTCGGTGAGCGGCCGGCCCGGCGACTGACCGACCATGTCGACCAGCGCGTCGCCGAGACACAGGGTCCGCAACGGACCGGATGGCGATTCTGGCGTCGTGCTCATCAGGCGGGACGTTATCCTCGGCGGCGGGTTGGCCGTCGACGAGCAAACGATCGAGGTCGCCGCGGGGCCCGTGTTCTATCGCGGCGCACCGGGGCCCGGCGCCAGCACTCTGTATCTCCACAGCGTTCCGACCAGCTCAGACGACTGGCTGCCCTTCCTGGCCCTGACCGGCGGCCTCGCGCCGGACCTGATCGGATTCGGGCGCTCGAGCAAGGCCGGCCACCTGGACTACTCGCTGGGTGGCTACGCGGATTTCCTGGAGCGGTTCCTGGCCACGCTCGAGGTCGAGCAGATCGCGCTGGTGGGCCACGGCTGGGGCGCGGCGATCGGGCTGGCGTTCGCCCAGCGCCATCCCGACCGGGTCGAGCGTCTGGCCATCATCGACGCGGTTCCGCTGCTGCCCGGCTTCACCTGGCCCAGGATGGTGCGCCACTGGCGCCGCCCGGCGCTGGGCGAGCTGGAGATGGGCGCGGTCAACCGGTGGCTGCTGGCGCGGACCCTGCGCGCCGGCTCGGTGAGCCCCGGGGCATGGCCGGATTCGCGCATCGAAACGATCTGGGAGCAGTTCGACCAGGGCACCCAGCGGGCCATCCTGCGACTGCACCGCTCGGTCGACGCTCCCTCGCTGGCCGCGGCCGGCTCTGACCTGGATGAGATCGACTGCCCGGCGCTGGTGGCGTGGGGCGAGCGCGATCCGTGGCTCCCGGCGGCGTTCGGTGACGCCTACGCCGCGCGCCTGCCCGGCGCGACGCTCCAGCCCGTGGCGGGGGCCGGCCACTGGCCGTGGCTCGATCAGCCGGCGTTGGTCGGACAGATCGCGAGTTTCCTGGCCGGGCCGGAGAAGAGTTGAGCATCGCCTCCGGATCGGGCGCCTCGCGCGGGTAGGATGGCGCCGTTGGCCGAACCGACGACACCCGTGCGCCCACAGTCCCCCCGGCCCCGCCGCTCTCGCGGGCGCGGCGACGGACCGACGACCCAGGAGCTGATGCGCGACCGGCTGATCGAGTCCCGCCTGACCCCGAACGCGATCTCGCTCACGGGGTTCATCGGAAACCTGGCCGCCGCCGCGCTGGTGGTCGACCGGTTGTTCTTCCTCGCCGGGGTGGCGTTCATCCTCGGCTCGGTGATGGACACGCTGGATGGGCGCTATTCGAGGATGTCGGGCAAGGGCACGCCGTTCGGGGCGTTCCTGGACTCGACGCTGGATCGCCTGGAGGAGGGGATCGTGCTGACCGCCGTGGCGGCGTACTTCGCCTCCCGGCACGATCAGGTCGCGGTCGCCGCGCTGGTGGTCGCCGTGCTCGGCTCGCTGATGGTCTCCTACACACGGGCGCGCGCGGAGGCCCTGGGCGTCGCCTGCAAGGTCGGGCTCGCGACCCGGCCGGTGCGAGTGGTGATCCTCTCGATCGGGCTGGTGTTCGCGCGGGGGGCCTCGATCGGCCATTTCGAGCTGCTGGCGCCGGCCGTATATGTGCTCGCCGTCCTGACGGCGGTGACGATGATCCAGCGGATCCTCTACGTGCGCAAACAGCTCAACGCGCCCGCCCGCGGCGCCTGAGTGGTGTAACAAACCGCGCCGGCCGGACTACCTAGATCGTCCTCGCGCGCCGCACCCTGCCGCGCCGAGCCAAATTTCGAGAAGGGAACTGTCAGTGAGCACCACCAACGGCTCCGCCAACGGCAACCCGCGCCATCAGGACGACAAGGTCCGGGTCGCGATCATCGGCGTCGGCAACTGTGCCAGCTCGTTCGTGCAGGGCGTTCAGTACTACCAGGACGCCGACCCGACCGAGCGCGTTCCGGGCCTCATGCACGTCGAGCTCGGCGGCTATCACGTGCGCGACATCGAGTTCAGCGCCGCCTTCGACATCGACGCCGAGAAGGTCGGTAAGGACCTTTCAGAGGCGATCTTCGCCGGGCAGAACAACACGATCAAGCTCGGCGACGACGTGCCCAAGCTGGGCGTCGAGGTGATGCGCGGCATGACCCACGACGGCCTCGGCAAGTACCTCAAGGAGAAGATCACCAAGGCGCCCGGGCCGACGGTCGACATCGTCGAGGTGCTGAAAGCCACCCGCACCGACGTCGTCGTCTCCTACCTCCCGGTCGGCTCCGAGGACGCCACCAAGTGGTACGTGGAGCAGATCCTCGATGCCGGCTGTGGCTTCGTGAACTGCATCCCGGTGTTCATCGCGCGCGAGGAATACTGGAACCGGCGCTTTCAGAAGGCCGGGCTGCCGATCGTCGGCGACGACATCAAGTCCCAGGTCGGCGCCACGATCGTGCACCGTGCGCTGGCGCGGCTGTTCCACGATCGCGGGGTCAAGCTGGTGCGCACCTCGCAGCTGAACGTCGGCGGCAACATGGACTTCTACAACATGCTCGAACGCGAGCGCCTGGAGTCCAAGAAGATCTCCAAGACCAACGCCGTCACCTCGATCATGGGCCATGAGCTGCCGCCCGGGGACGTCCACGTCGGTCCCTCGGACTACGTCCCGTGGCTGACCGACCGCAAGTGGGCCCACATCCGGCTCGAGGGGCAGGCGTTCGGAGACGTGCCGCTGACCGCCGAGCTCAAGCTCGAGGTGTGGGACTCGCCGAACTCCGCCGGGATCGTCACCGACGCCGTGCGCTGCTGCAAGCTCGCGCTCAACCACGGCCTCTCGGGCCAGCTTGACGGCCCGAGCTCCTACCTGATGAAGTCCCCCATGCACCAGCGCCCCGACGATGAGGCGCACGCGCTGACCGAGGCGTTCATCGCCAAGTACGGCCGCAAGGCGACGACCAAGGCCGCGGGCGCGAAACGCAAGGCTGCGTCCAGGTAGAGCCAGAAGACAGGACCGCGCAAGCGGTCCCCTAATACAATCCGGCCTCGTGCCAGGTCTCGCCATCGCGCAGGTGACGCCGTTCGCCTGGGAGGTGGAGAACGAGGTCAACCAGTACATCGCGCGGGTGTCTGACGAGTTGGCCCAGCGCGGCCACCGGGTGCTGATCGTCGCGCCGTCGGTGTCCAGCGAGCTGGTGCGCGAGAGCCGTCGCGCGATTCGCTCCCGCGGCGAGGCGCTGCTCACCGACGCCGATGAGAACCCGCTCGTGCTCGGGGTGGGCGAGGTGCTGCCGTTCGCTCCCACCCGGCGGCGAGCCGCGTCGCTGCCGGTCGATGTCGCGCGCACGATCGAGGAGGCGCTGAGCGTGCTGGCGCTCGACGTCGTCAACGTGCACGAGCCGTTCGCGCCCAGCGCGTCCAGCGTCGCCCTGCGCCACTCGCGCGCGTTGAACGTCGGCAGCTTCCATGCCCCGACGGAGCGGATCCTGTCCACCCAGCTGACCCGCCCGCTGTCGCGGCTGCTGTTCGCGCGCCTTGATGCTCGCACCGCGAGTTACCGCGCCACCCGCACCCTGCTCCAGCGCTACTTCCCCGGTGATTACCGAGTGATCACGCCGGGCGCCGGCCCCGCGCCGCCGCACGTCGGCGGCAACCCGCCGGAGCTGGTGATGATCGCGACCGAGGAGCGCGCTGCCCTGCGGACCTTCCTGCGCGCGCTGCGCACCCTGGGACCCGAGCTGGACTGGCACGCCACGGTATGGCTGCGGCGCCCCACCGCGCCGCCCGCCACGCTGGGACGGGCGCTCAGTGAGCGCGTCACCTTCACCGACGCCGGCGAGTGCACCGAGGCACAGGCGCTGGCCGGCGCCAACATCGCCGTGTTCGCCTCCGAAGGGGTCCGCGCGATCCCCGGAACGGTGGTGCGAGCGCTCGGAGCCGGGGCGGTCACGATCGCCTCGCGCCTGCCCGTGTACGAGGAGGTGCTGGCCGAGGGCGAGCGCGGGTTCATGTTCGAGCCCGGCGAGACGCAGACCCTCGGCGCCCACCTCACCGCGCTCCTGGAGGATGCCGACCTGTTGGCTCGCAGCGCGGCGGCGACCGGCAAGCTGAAAGCGACCTTCGGCTGGCCCCGGGTGGCGGCCGAGCTCGAGGAGACGTACGTCGAGCTGACCGCCCGCCGCCATGACCAGCGGGGAAACGGCCGGGTCCGCGCGCGGCTGGCCTCGCGACGGCTGATCGACGTCGATCTGCACATGCACACCGACCACTCCTACGATTGCGCCACTCCCGTCGAGGTGCTGATCGCCGAGGCGCGGACACGCGGCCTGGGCGCGATCGCGATCACCGACCACAACGAGATCTCGGGGGCCAAGGAGGCGCTGGCGAAGGCCGATGGCGTCCAGGTGATCGTCGCCGAGGAGGTCAAGACCGCCGATCAGGGAGAGGTCATCGGTCTGTTCATCAACGAGAAGATCCCGCGCGGGATGACGCTGGCGGAGACGATCGCCGAGATCAAGCGCCAGGGCGGCCTGGTCTACGTGCCCCATCCGTTTGACCGCATGCACTCAGTGCCCGATTATGAGCACCTGCTGCCGGTGATCGACGACGTCGACGCGATCGAGATCTTCAATCCCCGCGTGGCGATCGCCGAATTCAACGAGGAGGCGGTGCGGTTCGCGGCCAAGTACCGGATCCCGGCGGGCGCCGGGTCCGATGCCCATGTGCCGCAGGGACTCGGCTCGGTCCGGATCCGGATGCGGGACTTCACCGGCCCGCAGGAGTTCATGGAGTCGCTGCGCGATGCCGACATCATTCGCAACCCGGCCAGCCTGCTCTACGTCCAGGCGCTGAAGTTCCTGCAGACCAAGGCGATGCCCGAAGCGGCCCGCCGGGCCTCTCGCGAGCGCCGCGTCAGGCGCGCCACGGGGCGCAAGTCCTGATGCACTCGCAAGGACAAGCACGCCAGCCGTCCAATCGGAGTCAGATGCCCGCCACCGACGACGAGATCCGGGAGAAGTACCTGGAGCGCGCCATCCGCGAGCTCAACACGTTCGCGCGGCGGCTGAGCGAGTGCTCGCAGTGTCCGCGCGGCCAGCTGATGCCCGTGCTCGGGTCCGGCCACCCGCAGGCCGACATCTTCATGGTCAAGTATTCCGCCCGGCCCTCCGAGGTGGAAGAGGGTGTCGCGTTCTACGGGCGCACCGGCAACGCCCTGATGAAGTCGCTGAAGCGTCTGTCGATCGATCCATTGGCGGTGTACGGAACCCTGTGCGTCAAGTGCCCGGTGGCCGATCCGGCGATGGCCGACCCGGCGTGCGTGGCGCGGCTGATCGAGGAGCTGGCGATCGTCTCGCCCAAGCTCGTGGTGGTGATGGGGGTCGAGGCGCTGGCGGTGATCAACGAGCTCGGGATCCCGCTGGGGCAGGAGCTGGTCGCCGTCCCCGGCGAGGTGCAGAACCTCACGCCGGCGATCGAGGCTCTGTACGTACCCAACATCGACGACGCGCTCGACGAGGAGAGCGCCAAGCGGGAGTTCTGGGCCGCGTTCCGGGTGCTCGGCCAGTGGTGGGCGGATTTGCCCCCGTATTAGACGGGCCGCCGGGCTCGGAGGGGTGAGAGCCCGTTGGTCAGCTGCGGGGGGCGACTGACAGCGGGACTGTCGACCTGTTCGACGGCTCGATTCGCCACGTCCCCCGAGAGATTCGGGCCATCGAACATGCAGGGCATGTCCGATCCGCAAAGTCGCGACCGGGCGAACTGGATTTTGCACTCCGAACAGGTCGTCACATCCGCGGGAGCGCTCAACCCTCCGACAGCGACCCGAACGGTCCCTGGGCGTCAAACACCCGCCGTCGGTCTCCCCGACGCCCAGGCTCGGACCACTCAACCGTCCATTTCGAGCACGATCTTGCCCAGCTTGCCCCCGGCCGCGAACCGCTCGTAGGCGCTGCTGGCCTGCTCAAGCGGGAACGTCTGCGCGATCGGCACCTTGACCGCGCCCGAGGCCAGGAGGGGCAGGACCGAGGACTCCATCCCCCGTGCGGTGAGGGCCTTCTGCTCCAGCGGCCGGGCGCGGAGGGTCGAGCCGTACACCCGTGCGCGCTTCATCATCACCAGGCCGAGGTTGATCTCGCCGGTCGCGCCGGCGCTGGTACCGATCACGACGAGCCGCCCTCCGGTCTGGAGCGCTTTGAGGTTGTCCTTGAGGTTCGGCGCGCCGACCAGCTCCAGGATCACGTCGAACGGACCGTGCTCGGCGAATCCCTCCGGCGCGATCACCTCGGCGCCGAGCCGGCCCACGGCTTCGCGCAGGTCGGCGTTGCGAACGGTTGCGATGACCTGCGCACCGGCGGCACGCCCGAGCTGGATCGCGGCGGTGCCGACGCCGCCGGCGGCGCCGTGGACGAGCAGCCGCTCGCCCGGCTTCAGCCCGGCCTGCGTGAAGACCGCGTCATGGGCGGTGGTGAACACCTCGGGCACGGCGCCGGCCTCGGTCCACGACAGCGACTCGGGCACCGGCATCGCGATCCGCTCGTGCACCGTGGCCAGCTCGGCCTGGCCGCCGCCGCCGACGATGCTCATCACTCGGTCGCCCTCCTCGAAGCGCATCGCGCCCGGTCCGCACGCGATCACCTCGCCGGCCAGCTCCAGTCCCGGGATGTCCGGCGGTGAGCCCGGCGGGGCCGGATAGCCACCGCGCAGCTGCATCATGTCGGCGCCGTTGAGCCCGGCGGCGTGAACTCGTACCAGCACCTCGCCGGACCCCGGCGAGGGGTCGGGGTGGTCCTCGACCGTTAGCTCGTTGTCGCGAATCGTGACGGCGCGCATGCGCCGGAGAGACTAACGACCTGCGCCGGGGCAGGCCGGTGAGCCGATGCGGCGCTCCAGAACGACCGCGGCCGGGGCGAATCGCCCCGGCCGCAAGCCGTCAGCTGAGCGCTGGCGTCAGCTCAGTGGCAGAGCGCACCGGCGCTGGTCTTGAACTTCCCGTTGGACGAGAACCACCCGTGCAGCCCCACCGAGGGCGTCCGGTAGAACCAGTCACGGAAGGCGAGTTCCTGGGCGTGGTAGACCACGTTGTTGCCCATCTTCACGCCGATCTGGGTTCCGCTGAGCGGATCGCCCACCTCAAGGTTGCCCTGACAGCCCGAGACCTGTCCGATGTGGCCCCACGCCGGAGTGGCGTTGTTCCCGTAGGGATCATCCATCCACTCGCCCACCTCGTGGGTGAGCGCGGCGCCGTCGTTCAGGCCCGTGAACAGGCCCGGCTCGACGTAGTCACCGTTGCCATACGTCTGGATCGGGCTGGATGCGGTGGGCTGGTAGGCCGAGTGGTACCCGATGATGCAGCAGCCCCCACCCTGGGTCAGCACGACGTTGTAGAACAGGAAGAACGGGAAGTGGGTCGGGCTGGTCAGCTTCGCCGCGACCAGCTGCGGGAGCAGTGTGCTCTGCACGTAGCTGTCCCACGAACCGATGTCCAGCTCGCCGATCGCCCCGGTGCACCCAACGAAGTTGGTGCCGCCCCCCGTGACGGTAATCGAGACCTTCGCGCGGTTGACCACGGGACTCAGCAGGACGTGATAGCCCGGGTTGATGGCGCCCGGATTAATGTCGTACTTGGCGAAGTTCTCACGCTGGAACGCATCGAGGTACTGGGTGTTGCCAACGGTCGTACCACCCACCACGTACGCGTGGTTCCCCACGACCGGCGAGCCGAGGAACAGCGAGTCGGCCGTCCCGGGGCCGTTCAGGCAGCCGGGGCTCGGCGCGGTCGGATCGAACGTGATCCCGCTGTCGGCGAAGTGAAATGCGACCGGGATCACGTCGGTCGGGACCTTGGAGATCGGGCTTGCCTCGTGGACGAGCGGACTGTTGCCCACCATCCGGTAGCTGTAGGTGTGGTGGTCGGTGGGCGACGTGATCGACGAGGCCCACGTGCCCACCGTGGTGGCTGCTGCAACCTGCTTGCCGATCGCCGCCGGGCTGACGCCGCGCAGCGGAATGACCGTGTACCGGGGCGTCCCGATCTGACCAGAGGACGCTGGCGCCGCCCCGGGGTTTGCGATCTGGGAGGACTCGGCTGACGCCGCGGACGCGCCGACGGCCATCAGCAGCGCCGCGCAGGCGCACAGCGAAGTGATCAATCTAGTTCGCAACTAAACCCCTTTGGTTGTATGTGACGCGCTTACGCACAACTTCCCCTTGCGAGAGCGCAGCGAGCTTCTACATCAACGGGCGCCTGAAGTCAAGCGCTGCGTCGGGCGAGGCCGCGGAAAACGGGGTCTTTGCGGCTCAGCCGGCGGCGCCGGCCGGGGTGCGGACCAGCTCGGCCACGCACTCGATATGCGGCGTCTGGGGGAACATGTCGACCGGCTGCACACGCTTGAGCTCATAGCCTGCCTGCACGAGTTGAGCCGCGTTGGGCGCCAGCGTGGTCGGGTTACAGGAGACATAGACCAGACGCCGGGGAGACGTCTCGATGATCCGGCGCACGACCTTCTGCGACAGCCCCGCGCGAGGCGGGTCGACGATCAGCACGTCGGGCCGCCCGGCGCGCTCAGTGAGCTCGCGCAGGGCCAGCCGCACGTCGCCGGCGAAGAAGTGGGTGTTGTCGACCTCGTTGGCGCGCGCGTTGGCGATCGCGTCAGCGATCGCCTCGGGGACCAGTTCGAGCCCCCACACCTCGGCGACCCGGGGGGAGATCAGCAGGCCGATCGTCCCGATCCCGCAATACAGGTCGTAGACGCGCTCGAAGCCGGTCGCGGCCGCGTACTCGATCGCCACCTGATACAGCCGCTCGGCCATCTCGGTGTTGGTCTGAAAGAAGGCCTGGGAGGAGATGTCGAAGCGCATCCCGCCGAGCTCCTCCTCGAAGCGATCAGAGCCCGCCAGCAACTCGGTCTCACCCCCGTGGGTGGTCTCGGCCACGCTCGGCTGGCGCGTCCACAGCACTCCGTCGAGACCCTCGCCGGCGCGTGCGAGCGAGTCTCGGTCCAGCTCGCCGGGACCCGTGACCAGACGGACCTGGATCGCTCCGGTCCGCCGGCCCTCGCGCACGACCAGATTGCGCAGCCGGCCCTCGCCGGTGCGCCGGTCATACGCGGCCAACCCCTGCGCCCGGCACCAGGCGACGATTCGCTCGCGGGCTTCGTTGCCGCGCTCGGACGCGAGCAGGCAATCGGTCAGCGGGACGATCTCGTCCCAGCGACCGGGGGCGTGGAAGCCGCACGCCAGGGTGCCCTGGGCGTCGGTCCCGAACGAGTACTCGAGCTTGTTGCGGTAGCGCCATTGCGCCACCGCGGGAACGATCGGCTCGAGCTGGAACGAGTCAAGCCGGCCGATCCGTCGCAGCGCATCCTCCACCTGGGACTGCTTGACTTCCAGCTGGCGCTCGTAGGGGAGCACCTGCCAGGGGGCGCCCGGGTGCGCGGCGAGGGGGGCGATCCGGTCGGGGCTCGGCGTGATGATCTCGGTCATCCGGGCTTCGGCGTACGCGCGCTTGCGCTTGCCGATCGTGGCGCGCACACGATCGCCGGGAACGGTGCCGGGGACGAACACCACGTAGCCGTCGGTGCGCGCCACCCCGGCGCCGCCGTAGGCCAGTGAGTCGATCGTCAGCTCTATCTCGTCGCCGCGCTGGGGACGGGCCGCGACCGTATGGGTGCTGTCCATCCGCCTAGCATGGCAGCCCGCCAGCGCCGAGCTGTCCCGGCCGCCCGTGAGCCGCCCCCGCGGGGGGCCGGCGACCGTCAGCCGATCGCCCGCTCCAGCGCCGCGATCACGGTCTTGCGGTTGGCGTGGTTGCGCTCGTAGGTCCGCACTTTGCGCAGCTCGGGTTTGCTCAGATCGCCCAGCCGGCTCTGCACCTGAGCGCCGTTGAGGTCGTCGTAGCCGAGGATCGGGAAGGTCGGCCCGACCCCGACCGTCCGTCGGGCCCGGTCGGCGCCGCGCACGATCCGATCGACCGAGTCGGACTTGCGGGCGAGCTTGGTGGCCGATTCGAGCTGCCCGCGCCCCTTATCGAGCAGCTGCTCGATATCACGCAGCAGCTCATCGCCCTGCTGGCGACCGCGGCGGACCAGCTCGGACACCAGCTCGTTGGCATCCTTGCGCGTCACGCGACCGCGGGATGCGGCGTCATCGAGCGTCTCCTGGATCCGGTCACGCGTCAGCATGACCAGGTCCCGCGGCTTGCCCGCTCCCTTGGCCAGCTGCTCGGCGACGGACCCGATCCCCTCATTGCCCCCGCTGGCACGACGGGTCTGGGTGGCTCCGGCCTTGGCCGTGCTCTTGACCTGGCCGGCTCCGGCGCGGGCCGCGGTGGCGGTGCCGCGGGCGCCACTGCGCGCGCTCTTGGTGGTGCCGGCAGCGGCCGCGCCGGCGGCCCGGGCGGTGGACCCGGCGCCCCCCGAGCGTGACGAGCGGCTGGTCTTGGCCGCGCCGGCCCGGGCGGTGTTGGCGGTCTTGGAGGCGCCGGACTTGGCTTGCGTGGCGGTGCGACTCGCGGCCTTGCGGGTGCTGGTGGCGGTGCTCTTGGCGGCGCTGCGCGAGGATTTCTGCGCCTGGCTGGCGGAGGTACCCGCTCGCTTGGCGGCGGTCTTGGCAGTCGACGAAGTCTTACGGCTGGCGGAGGACGAGCGTTTCGGGGCGGGCATGCTGGGGGCTCCTCATTGGGCTTGGCGCTGGGGCGAGCCTATCCCAAGTGGGGTCCTAACGGAGCAGCAGCTCCAGCAGGGCCTTCTGCGCGTGCCGGCGGTTCTCGGCCTGATCCCAGATTCGCTGGCGCTCGCCGTAGAGCACCGAGGCCGTGATCTCCTCACCCGGGTGAGCCGGCAGGCAGTGCAGCGCGATCGCGTGCGGCGCCGCGAGGTCGAGCAGCTCGTCGTCGATTCGGTACCCGGCCAGGGCGCGGCGCCGCTGCTGCGCGGTGGCGGGATCGTCGCTCATGCTGAGCCAGACATCCGTGTACACGGCGTCGGCACCGGCGGCCGCTGCGCGCGGGTCGTCGGTGAGGATCGCGCCGGCCACCGGCTCGAGCTGAAAGCCGGCCGGTGCGGCCACCCTGACCTCCACCCCGGCCAGCGCGCCCGCGATCGCCAGCGACCGCGCGACGTTGTTGCCGTCCCCGATGTAGGCGAGCTTGAGACCGCGGAGCTCTTCGAACGCCTCGCGCAAGGTCAGCAGATCGGCGAGCGCCTGACAGGGGTGATGCAGCGGGGTCAGCATGTTGAACACCGGCACGCCGGCGTGCTCGGCGAGTTCGGCGACGAGCTCGTCGGACCCGGTGCGGATGCCCACCGCCGCGGCATGACGGGAGAGCACGTACGCGGTGTCCCGGATCGACTCGCCCCGACTCAGCTGCAGCTCATCGGTGCGCAGCACCATCGGGTGTCCGCCCAGCTCGACGATGCCGGTCTCGAACGAGACCCGGGTCCGGGTCGAGGCGGCCTGGAAGATCAGGGCAACCGTGCGCCGGGCCAGACAGTCAGAGCTCAGCGGAGACGACTTGAGCGCCGACGCCCGTTGCAGCAGCTGCTGCAGCTCGGCGGCGGAGAGCTCTTGACCGGTGAGAAAGTGGCGCGGCAAGCGCCGCAGTCTATGACGGGCCGCGCCTCAGCCCCGTGCGGCGCGCAGGCCAAACCCGCGCAGCATCAGCAGCGCCTTCTCCCCGAGCGTTCCGCGCCCGGGCAGGACGCCGAGCTGCGTCGCGGCGCCGTAGACGTCGTAGAACGCACGCACGCGCAGCAGCAGATCGTGCTGGAGCTCGCAGTAGAAGATGCAGTGCACGACCACGAAGCGGTTGGTGGCGGGCAGTCCCTCCAGTGGCTCGCGGTGGGTGCCGAGCGCCTTGCACGGCGCCGCCACGAAGCTGCCGCTGGCCAGCCGCGCTCCGGTCCGCTCCACGCGAGCGTCGGGAAATGCCGCCCACAGCCGCTCGGCGTGGCCGGCGACCTGCTCGGCGCCGTGCAGGGGGGCGGTGGTCAGCGGGTCCTCGTACTGGATGCCGCCGGCGCACACCTCGGCGAACGCGCTCGAGTCCTTGCCTGACCACGCCGCCTCCCAGCCGTCCATCAGCTCGTCGACGGTCATTGCCCGGTGCCCGGCGCCTCCAGCGCGCGACTGAGCTCGGGAACGCCCTGCACGGGCGACGAGGCCCGGGCGAAGCGGCGCCGCGGGATCCGGCCGGCCCCGCGGGCCAGACGCCCGGCCTGCACCCCGAGCCGGACCGCACGGGCCATGGCGGCCGGATCATGCGCGCGGGAGATGGCGCTGGCGCAGAGGACTGCATCGCAGCCCAGCTCCATGGCCAGGGCGCCATCGGAGGCGGTCCCGACGCCGGCATCGAGGATCACCGGCACACCGGCCCGCTCCACGATGAGCGAGATGTTGTATGGGTTGCAGATCCCCATTCCGCTGCCGATCGGCGAGCCGAGCGGCATCACCGCAGCGCAGCCGAGGTCCTCCAGCCGCCGCGCCAGGACGGGATCGTCGGTGGTGTAGGGCAGCACCACGAAGCCGTCGTCGACCAGTTCCTCCGCCGCGGCCACGAGCTCGACTGCATCGGGCAACAGGGTGCGATCGTCTCCGATCACCTCGAGCTTGATCCAGTCGGTCTGCAGCGCCTCACGGGCCAGGTGCGCGGTGGTGACCGCGTCACGCGCGGTGAAGCATCCGGCGGTGTTGGGCAGCACCTGCAACCCGGCGGCGTCGAGCACGTCCAGGATCGAGCCCTGGGCGGCCGGATCCAGGCGGCGCAGCGCCACCGTGCACAGCTCGGCTCCAGACTCGTGGCATGCCTGAGCCAGGAGCTCGTGGTTGGCAAAGCCGCCGCTGCCCAGGATCAGCCGCGATTGCAACTCGCGGTCAGCGATGCGAAGTGGATCGTCCATGTGTCTCAACCTCCTTGGATCGCGGCGACGATCTCGATCAGGGCGCCGTCGGTGAGTTCGGTATCGGACCAGCGCGAGCGGGTCACGACCTCGCCGTCGAGCGCGACGGCGACGCCGCGGGCGCCCGGCGCGACGGCGAGCAGTTCCACCACGCTGGCGACAGTAGCGCCGGCGGGCAGCTCGCGGCGGTCGCCGTTGACGGTCACCTGCACGCTCACGCTGATCTCCCGGCCGCGGCGTGGGCGTCGCCGACCCCAGGCTCGGAGCCGGTCCCGAAACGCCCCGGTGCGAATGCCCACGCCAGCGCGTCAGGTTCGCCGTTCCCGATCGCGTCCAGGATCAGCTCGGCCGTGATCGACGCGAGCAGGATCCCGCCCCGGCGATGGCCGGTGGCCCAGTACAGGCCGGGGATCGCGGCCGGCCCGATGATCGGCAGGTTGTCAGGCGTGCCCGGTCGCAGACCGGCGGAGAACTCATCGATCACGAGCTCGGAGATGCCCGGCACGAGCTCCGTCGCATCGCGCAGCAGCTCGAAGGCCCCGCCGGCGGTCACGGTGGTGTCGAACCCGCGCTCCTCCGACGTGGCCCCGATCACATACCGTCCGTCACCCCGCGGGACGATGTAGGAGCTTCCCATCCGGATGACCCGGGTCAGCAGGCCGGGTCCGGCGGCGTCGTGGAGTCGAAGGATCTGGCCCTTGACGGGCCGGACCGGCACCTGCGCGCGCGCGGGAATGCCGTCGAGCTGGGAGGACCAGACGCCGGCGGCGACGACCACCTGGTCGGCCCGCAGCGCCGATCCATCGCGCAGCGTCACGCCGGTGACGCGACCGCCGTCGCATTCCAGCCGGGCGAAGTCGGCGCCGTGCCGGATCGCGCCGCCCGCGGCGAGGACCGCCGAGGCGAGAGCGCTGGTGAGGATCCGGGGGTCGATCGCGTGGTCGTCGGGCACGTCGAGGGCTAGCCTCAAAGTGGGCGCCAGGCCCGGCTCCCGGCGTCGTGCCTCGCTGGCGCGCAGGCGCTCCACCGCCAGTCCGTGGCGGCGGCGCAGCTCCAGCGCGCGCTCGAGTGCCTCGGCCTCGTCGCTGTCGCGCGCGACCAGCAGCGTGCCGCACGGCAGGTAGCCGACATCGGCAACCCCGGCCGCGACGGCAAGCTCGGCGGCGAAGCGCGCATAGCCGCGGGCGCCGCGCAGCCCGAGCGCCAGCAGCGGCTCCTCCCCAGGGGTGACCTCGGCGATCGGCGCGATCATCCCGGCCGCGACGTGCGAGGTGCCGCCGCCGATCTCGCCGCGCTCCAGGACGGTGACGCGCAGCCCACGCTGAGCGGCGCGCCAGGCGATCGCCAGACCGATGACCCCGCCACCGACCACGGCCAGATCGACTGATGCTTCGTTGTGCTCTGACAAGAAACCTCCCTGCGCCGGCATTACCCGGTCAGGTGTTGACGGTCGGCGGACTGGCGGTCCGCCCTCTCAGCCCAGCGGTTGGGGCTCCCGTTGCGATCAATGCTAGCGCGGCACTCCTGGCAGACTTGCGGCGTGAGCGATCGCCACCCGCACGCGAGCGACCGGCGACGACGGCTGGCGCAAGCGCGCCTGTACCTCGTCTGCGACGAGCGTCCTGACGATTTTCTGGGGCGCGTCCTCAGCGGGGGCGTCGACCTCGTTCAGCTGCGGATCAAGGACGGCGCCGATGACGGCAGGATCCTCGCCGCAGCCCGACGGTTTGCGCGCGTCTGCGAGCGGCACGGCGCGCTGCTGATTCTCAACGACCGCCCCGACCTGGCCGCGGTGGCCGGCGTCGACGGGGTTCACGTCGGCCAGGACGACGTCTCGGTGAGCGAGGCGCGGGGGCTGGTCGGAAGCGAGCGGCTGGTGGGCCTCTCCACGCACTCGCCGGCGCAGATCGACGCGGCCAACGCGGCCGGCGTGGACTACATCGGGGTGGGCCCGGTTCACGCCACGCCGACCAAGCCCGGCCGCGCGGCCGTCGGGCTCGAGCTGGTCCGCTACGCCGCCGGCCATGCCACGGTCCCGTTCTTCGCGATCGGCGGGATCGACGCGGCGGCGGTGCCGGCGGTGCGCGGCGCTGGGGGCCGGCGCGTGGCCGTGGTGCGGGCGCTGACCGAGGCGGCGGAGCCCGAGGCGGCCGCACGCGCGCTGCGAGCGAGTCTGGACGGCGACGGCGTCGCCAGCGAGGTCGGCGTTGGCGCAACGTAGCCGCAAGCGGCGCCGGGGCGCCAAGCCGGGCGCGGCGCGGGCCGTCAAGCCGGGCGCGGGGCGGGCCGGACGCCCGCCGGAGGCGGCCGGGAACGAGGCCGAGACCAAGCCCGAGCCGCGTCCGGCGCCCTCAGTCGCCGGCTGGCCGGTCGAACCGCCGATGACGCGGTCCCAGCGGCGTGACGCCCAGGTGCGGGCGGGGATCACGCCGATCGCGCCGGGGGAGCGGCCGCGCGCGATCGTGATCGCCGCGACGGTGGCAGCGCTGCTCGGCCTCGGCAACCTGATCGCATTTGTGGCCGGGGTGAAGATCGGCGGGAAGCATCCGGCGGCGGGCGGGATCATCATCTTCTCGGCGCTCATGGTCGCCTGCGCCGTCGGGATGTGGCGCCTGTGGTACGGGGCCGTCCTCGGCTTCATGGCCCTGCTGGCGATCATCGCAACCGTCTTCGCGCTGCTGCTGATCGAAGCCAGCAACGTCCTGGGCCTGGTCGTGGCGCTGGCGGTGATCACCGGCGCCGGCTATCTGTTCTTCAAGCTCGTGCGGGTGCTGAGCCGGATCCAGATGCCGCGCTACCCGGGTCGCGGGGAATCGCGCTAAGCGCGCTTCCCCGGGCGCGATAGGCTGGGATTGATGCCCGAATCCAGTTATGACTGCGTGGTCGTCGGCTCCGGCCCGGGGGGTTACGTGGCCGCCATCCGCGCCGCTCAGCTCGGCCTCAAGACGGCCGTGATCGAGAAGGACAAGGTCGGCGGACGGTGCTTGAACTACGCCTGCATCCCCGCCAAGGCAGTGCTGCGAGTCGCCGACGTGCTGTCGGAGGTGCGCGATGCCGGCGAGTTCGGAATCCGGGTCGGCGAGCCGGAGATCGACTACCCCGCCGTGATCGCGCGCCGCGAGAAGGTGGTCAAGACGCTGACCGGAGGCGTCTCGGGTCTGTTCAAGAAGAACTCGATCGAGCTGATCGAGGGAACCGGAGTGCTCGCCGGCGACGGGAAGGTCAAGGTCGGCGGCCAGACCATCACCGCCAAGACGATCATCCTGGCGACCGGATCGGTCAAGCGGCCGATCCCGGGCGCCCAGTTCGGCGGTCGGGTGATCGGCACCGAGGAGGCCTGGGCACTGGCCGAGCTGCCGGCGACGATGGCGGTGGTCGGCGCGGGCGCGTCGGGAGCCGAGATCGCCTCCGGATACGCGCGGCTGGGCGTCGAGGTGACGTTGCTGGAGGCACTCGACCGCGTGCTGCCGACCGAGGACGCCGACATCTCCAAGCTGGCTGAGCGCGGACTCAAGCGCCAGGGGATGACGATCCACACGGGCACGCTGGTGCAGAACATCGAGTCCGGCGAGAGCAGCGTGAAGTTCTCCTACGGCGAGCACCAGGGCGAGGTCGACTGGTTGGTGATCGCGGCCGGTCGCGGGCCCGATGTCGAGGGGCTGGGGCTTGACGACGCCGGAGTGAGGCTCGCCGAGAACGGTCTGATCGAGGTCGACGGAGCCCTGCGCACGAGCGCCGCTGGGATCTACGCGATCGGGGACCTGGTGCACGGCCCGGCCCTCGCCCACAAGGCATCTGACGAGGGCGTGATCGCGGTCGAGGACGTCGCCGGCATGCCGACGCACCCGATCGAGTACATCGACATCCCGCGTGCCACCTTCTGCACCCCGAACGTCGCCAGCTTCGGCCTGACCGAGGCGCAGGCGCGCGAGCAGGGCCACGACGTGGTGGTCGGCAAGGTGCAGTACGGAGCGGTCGGCGCCGGCACCGTCTACGGCGACCGCACGGGATTGGTCAAGATCGTGGGCGAGAAGCGGTATGGGGAGCTGCTGGGTGGCCACATCGTCGGCGCCAAGGCGACCGAGCTGATCCAGGAGCTGGTCAACGCGCGCGCCCTCGAGGGCGGCTATCCGGAGATCGCCCGCCTGGTTCACGGGCACCCGACGATGGCCGAGGCCGTGATGGAAGCCGCTCGGGCCGCCGACGGCTGGCTGATCCACGGCTGAGGACGCGGAGCCGAGCGTGGAGCCGGCCGCCGACCAACCGATCTTCTTCTACGACCTCGGCAGCCCAGCGTGCTATCTGGTCGCCGAGCGCGTGCTGTCCGAGCTCGGCGTGGTGCCGGAGTGGGAGCCGGTGCTGGCGGCAGAGGTCGGCGTCATCGAGCCAGCGCCCGATCTGGACCGGCTGCGGACGGAGATCGGGGCGGCCGGTCTGCAGCCGTTGCGCTGGCCGGCGCGGTGGCCGCCTGACACCGAGCGGGCGATGCTCGCCGCGACCTACGCCAAGCGGGTGGGCCGGGCGGTGGCGTTCTCGCTCGCGGCGTTTCGCCAGGCGTTCGCGGGCGGGCGCGATCTCGGCGACGACAGCACGATCCTGATCGCCGCGGCCGCGTGCGAGATGCACCCGACCGCGGTGCTGAAGGGGATGGGGCTGCGGTCGGTCGGCGACGCGTTGCGCGAGGCCGGAGGGCGGGCGCGGGCGGCTGGACTCGGCTCGCTGCCGGCGATTGAGGTCGCGGGGGAGCTGTTTGAGGGCGAGCGATGCCTCGAGCGGGCCGCCATCGCGCTGGCCCCGACCGGATGAGCCGGTGAAGGCCAACCGCGCGTTTCATCTGATCGTCTCGAGAGCGGGACTGGAGCCGGCATTCATGGCCGACCGCCATCGGACCGACCGGATCGAGGTCATCTCGATCGATGACGGAGAGGTGGTCCTGTACTGGGAGCTGCCGGCCAAGCCGGCCACGAAGCTGGTCAAGGCACTGCGTGAGGACCTCGTCGGACTCGAAGCCGACGCGTTCATCCGCCGGTGGGAGGGCGCGGACGTGACGGCCGACTGGCCGTTCTAGGCCCGTGGCCCGCCGGGCCCGGCGCCGATGCGCCGAGCGGGTATGTTCAGCGCACCGTGGAGCTGCCGCCGCCAGGGTCCGAGCCGCCGGGGCTCAAGGGCGAGACCCGCATCGAGGAGCCTGACCGCGCCCAGCGTGCGATCGCGCGCCGGACCGCGGAGACGCGGGCCACGGTCCCCGACCTCGAGCTCGAGACCGATGTTGACGTGAGCGCAGCGCTGGCCCTCGCCGACCGGCACTCGCACTCGGTCACCGCGATCCTCGTCCGCGCCTGCGGGCTCGCGTTGCGCTCCAACCCCCGCGCCAACGGCGCCTACCGCGACGCGCGTTATGAGTTGTATTCACGCGTTAACGTCGGGGTCGTCGTGTTGACCCCGGACGGGCAGATCACGCCGACGGTGCTGGACGCCGACGGCAAGTCGCTCGAGCAGCTGGACGCCGAACTCGAGGTGCTCGGGGCGCGGGCGCGGGCCGGCGAGCTCACCCCACCCGAGCTGGCCGGGGCCACCTTCACGCTGTCGGATCTCAGCGCTTACGGCGTGGATCGGTGGAGCCCGCTCGTCACGCCGCCCCAGGCCGCCGCGCTGAGCGCGGGCGCGGTCCGTGCCGTGCCCGCGTTGAGAGACGGCGCCGTGGTAGCGAGCCGGTCGATGGCACTGACGCTGGCGTGCGACCACCGGATCCTGTTTGGCCGCGAGGCGGCCCGCTTCCTAGCGGATGTGCGCGAACGGCTGGAGCTCGCTCAGCTCTGAGGCGGTTGGCCTGAAGTTGGGCAGGTGCAGCGCAAAGATCGAGCCGCGCTCGGTGCTCGTCACAGTGCATCCGCCGCCGTGACCCTTGGCGATCGCATCGACGATCGCCAGCCCCAGACCGACGCCCCCCGCGGCGCGGGTACGCGCTGAGTCGGCGCGCGCAAAACGGTCGAAGATCCGCTGCAACGCCTGGTCGGGCACTCCGGACCCCTGGTCCTCGACCTCTATCACGACCCGCCCAAGGCCGTCGTCGCGCGCCCGCAGCTCGATCGCGGCGTGGGGCCGGGTGTACTTCACGGCGTTCTCCAGCAGCGCGTCCAACGCCGTTCGCAGGCGCTCGGCGTCGGCCAGGAGCCGGCCGGGCGCCAGCGGCCCAAGCCGCCACGTCCGCGGGGCGACCTCCGACCACCGCATGAAGATGTCCTCCAGGAACGGCTCGAGGTCCATGTCGGCGGTCCGGAGGAAGTCCGGCTGGTCGGCACTGGCGAGCAGCAGCAGGCGCTCGATGATCGCGTCGATGCGCGCGAGCTCCTCGAGTGCCACATCGAGCTCGGGTGCGTCCTCACCGTGGCCGCACAGCAGCTCGAGGTGGCCGCGCGCGATCGTCACGGGCGTGCGCAGCTCGTGCGAGGCGTCGTGGATGAAGCGTTCCTGGCGCTCGAGCATCGAGCGGCGCTCCTCGGCCTGCGCCTGGGCGATCCGTAGGGCTTGGACGCGCCGGCGCGCGTGCCAGACCATGGCCAGAAACATCGCTGCCATCAGCGGCACCTCGAACAGCTCACCCCACAGCTGGATGCCCTCGAAGGCATCGAGCCCGATCGATACGGCGGTCATCGTCATGACGCCCGCGAGCACGATCAGGGTTCCGCGCAGCGGCCACACGCGGAAGCCATAGAGAAGCGTGAGGCTGATCCACACGAAGTGAAACGGGATCGTCTCCCAGCTCGGCCACACGACCATGGCCACGTAGTTCGCCGCCGCGAACGCCACCCACAGCAGCTCTACGCGATAGCGCCGCAGCAGCGGGGCCGAGCTCATGCAGCGGCGCGGTAACCGGCGTTACGGACGGTTTCGATCGGCGAGTCGGGACCGAGCTGGCGTCGCAGCCTCCGCACGCAGACGTCGACGACGTTAGATCGCGGGTCGAAGTCAAAGCCCCACACCTCGGACAGGATGCGCTCGCGACTGATCACCTCTCCGACGTGCAGCATCAGGAAGTGCAGGAGGCGAAACTCACGATCGGAGAGATGGGCCACGGTCTCGCCGACGCGTGCCTGGCGGCGCGCCAGGTCGAGCGCGAGTCCGCCGGCGTGAATGACGGCTCCCTCCTCGACGCTATGGGACCCGCGCAGCTGCACCCGGGCTCGGGCGAGCAGCTCGTCAAGCGAGAACGGCTTGGCCAGGTAGTCCACGGCGCCGAGCTCAAAACCTCGCAGCTTGGTCGCCATGTCAGCCCGCGCGGACAGGATCAGCACGGGGAGGCTGGGCCGCTGGCGATGGAGCTCGCGCAGGACGTCCAGGCCATCGCGCCCGGGTAGCAGCAGGTCCAGGATCACCAGGTCATACGTGCCGGTCAGCGCCTGCGAAACCCCGTGCTCGCCATCCGCCACGACGTCGACCGTGAACCCCTCGGCCTCAAACGCGCGGGCCAGGAATGCGCGGATCCGCGCCTCGTCCTCCACCACCAGTATTCGCATGACCCTCTCGCTCCGTCGTCCGCCAGCAACATAGCTCTCGGCGGATGACTTGTAAATGACCGCAGAATGACATCGCCGTCATCTGCCTTGCCTTTCGTGGCGGCAGCGATAGTTTCCCGCGCCGACGGAGAGGTGCAATGAGCTCATACGCAAAGAGGCTGGTGGGGATCGCACTCGTGACCGTGCTGGCGTGCGTGCTGCTCGGCCTCTACGTCGGGGCCTACCTGACCAACGCGCCAGGGTCGGCTTCCGCCGCGCCGACGACCACCGGGGCGCAGCTCTACCTCGCCACCGTCCCGGCGGCTGCGCTTACCGACGCCAATCCGAGTTGGGTCTCCTACTACGCGGTCAACGCGAACGGCGGCGACTGGCGTCATGTCACCACGTTCGACCTGCCGAAGAACACGCTCGTGCATGTGACGATCTACAACTTCGACTCGCAGACCGGCTTGCGCAATGAGTTCATCTCGCAGTCACAGGGCACGGTCGGGGGCGGGTTCTCGCTTGACGGCAAGCCCACGCAGGCGATCGGCCCCGCCACCGCCTCGCACGTGTTCGCGATCCCGCAGATCGGCCTCTCGGTTCCCGTCGAGGGGACCGCAGCGACGGCCAAGAACCCGTGCAGCAACGCGCCGTGCGCGCTCAGTTTCAGCCACACCACGACCAGCTTCACGTTCCGGACGCCGGGACCGGGGCTGTACCGCTGGCAGTGCTTTGTTCCGTGTGCGGCGGGGTTCATCCAGGGGTGGGGCGGGCCCATGCAGACCGTCGGTTACATGGACGGCTTCATCAAAATCGCATGAGACGTAGCTGACGATGAGCGAGGTCAACCACGTACGGCGCGTCGCGCTGTACTGGCTCCTGGCGAGCGTGATCGCGACACCGCTGGTCGTGTTCGTCGCGGCACCGGGGCTGCCGCCCGGCAACGGCACGGTCGAGTCCTCCGGGCAGGTGGTCGACAACACCGTGCTGCTGGGCCTCTCGACGCCCGTGGCGCTGGGGGTGCTCGTGTTCTTCATCTATGCGTTGATCGTGTTCCGCGAGCGCGAGCCTGAGACGGTGCTCGACGGGCCGCCGGTGCTCGGCCACGCCGGCGTGCAGACCACGTGGCTGATCGTCACCACCACGCTCGTGCTGTTCCTCGCCGGGTACGGCACGGTTCGCATGCTGGCCGACGGCGCCGGCGGCGGGCAGGGACCGAATCCGATCGGCGCGCCCGCCGGCTCCAGTCACGCGCTCCAGGTTCAGGTCATCGCCCAACAGTGGAAGTTCACCTATCGGTGGCCTTCCTATGGCGGCATCGAGACCCCGGCGCTCGAGCTGCCCGCGAACCGCACGATCGAGTTCCACGTGACCTCGCTCGACGTGATCCATTCGTTCTGGGCCTATCAGCTCGCGGTCAAGGCCGACGCCAACCCGGGCATCGACAACATCGCCTACGTGACGACGAAGGGGCCGTTGAAGTTCAACATCCACTGCGCCGAGCTGTGTGGCGTCTTCCATGGCTACATGTACGAGACCGGGCACGTGGTGCCCCCGGCCCAGTTCGCGAGCTGGATCGCCCAGCAGCAGCAGCGCTACGCCCCGGTGGCCAAGTCACTGACGCCGTACTCCCTTAAGTACTTCCCAGCTCCCGGAAGGAGAGGTGGATGACCGCTGTCTCGATCCCCGCCGGCCGGCGTCCCGCGTGGCGCGGCCTGATCGGCTTCAACCTGCTGACCGGGATCGTGCTCGCGATCGTGGGCTGGCTGGTGGGCAGCGTGATCGGCAACCACATCCACGCCGAGAGCCTCAACTACTACGCCGACCAGGCCGGGCAGAACGACGTCTCGGTGCTGCTCGGTTACCTGTTCGGAGTGATCGGCTTCCTGGTCGGGCTGGGCTTTGCCAACTATCCGATCCGGCGGATGATGGGCCACCCGCCGACGCTGGCCGAGCACGAGAGCGAAGGCGAGGGCGTCGCCCGCTACTTCCGCCTGTGCACCGACCACAAGGTCGTGGCGGTCCAATACATCGTCGGCATCGGCGTCTTCTTCCTGGTGGGCGGCATCAACGCGATGCTGATCCGCGTCGAGCTGCTGCAACCCAACGTGCACGTATTCGGTCCGAATCAGTATCTGACCCTGGTCGGGATGCACGGCACGATGATGATGGGGGTGATGACCTCGGTCATCCTGGGGCCGTTCGCCAACTGGGTCGTGCCGTTGATGCTCGGCACCCGCCGGATGGCCTTCCCCCGGATCGAGTCGTTCACCTTCTGGCTGCTGATGGCAGCCGGGGTGGTCCTGGTGACGACGATCCTGTTTGGCGGCTTCCAAACCGGCTGGACCGGCTACCAGCCGCTGGGCGACCAGGGCACGGCCGGTTATGACGCCTATCTCGGCTTCTTCGCGCTGGTCGGAATATCGATGTGCCTGCTGGGATTCAACCTGCTGGCGACGATCATCACGATGCGCGCGCCGGGCATGACCTGGTCTCGGGTGCCGATCTTCGTCTGGAGCGTGCTCGCGACCGCGGTGCTGATGATGCTGGCCGCGCCGATGCTCCTCGCGGCACTGATGATGGGGGCGCTCGACCGCACCGCGCAGACCGCTTTCTTCGTGGCGGGCAACGGGGGCAGCTCCTATCTGTGGCAGAACCTCTTCTGGGTCTTCGGGCACCCCGAGGTCTACATCGTCGCGCTGCCCGGCTTCGGGATCGTGCTCGAGCTGCTGCCGGTGTTCTCCCGCAAGCCCCTGTGGGGCTATCGGCTCGCCGTCGCCGGGATGCTCGGCGTGGCGCTGCTGAGCTTCTTCGTCTGGCAGCACCATCTGTTCGTGAGTGGCATCAACGCCGACCTGCGCCCGTTCTACATGTTCTCGACCGAGCTCATCTCCCTCCCCACCGGCTTCATCTTCCTATGTGCGATGGGAACCATCTGGCGAGGCCGGATCCGCTTCACCGTGCCGATGCTGTTCTGCCTCGGATGGGTGTTCAACTTCCTCGTCGGCGGCATCTCCGGCGTGTTCCTCTCCGACGTTCCCAGCGACGTGACGACGCACGGCAGCTTCTTCTCGATGGCGCACTTTCACTACACGATCATGGGCGGGCTGGTGTTCACGCTGTTCGCCGCCACCTATTACTGGGGACCGAAGATGACCGGCTTCAAGTTCAACGAGCGGCTCGCGAGGATCCATTTCTGGTCCCTGTTCCTGGCCTTCAACTCGACCTTCGCGCCGCTGTTTGCGCTCGGGATCCTCGGGCAGCCCAGGCGTGTCGTCACCTATCCGGCGAACCTGCAGGCGCTCAACGACTGGGTCTCGGTATCGGCGTTCGTGATCGGACTCTCGATGCTGGTCTTCCTCGTGAACCTGGTCTGGTCGATGCTGCTCAAGCGGGAGCCCTCGGAGGCGAATCCGTGGCACTCGAAGTCGGCGGAGTGGCAGCTGCCGACGCCGGTCCCGCTGCACGACTTCGATCGGTTCCCCGTATTCGACGGCGATCCCTATCCCTACGGAGTGCAGCGCTCGGGTGACGCGGAGTTGGCACCAGCGGGGACAGGAGGCTAGGCGATGGAAGGCTCCGCATCAGCCCCCACCCATCCGCAGATCGAGCTCGAGCCACCCGAGTGGCAGCCCCGGGCGATGTGGGTCGGAGCCCGGCAGCTCTGCGGGGCGGCCGCCTTCTTCTTCCTGGCCTTCGTCTTCGCCTATTTCTATCTTCGCTCGCTGGACACCCACAAGGACTGGAAGATCGGCCCGGTCAATCCGTCGATCGGCCTCGGCGTGGCGATCGTCGTGGCGCTGCTGTTGAGCGCCGCCGCAATGCGGGCCGCGGCCACGCAGCCTGAGCTGACGGTGCGGGCCGGGGCCGCCGCGCTCGTGCTCGCGCTGCTGGCCGTCCTGCTCCAGGTGATCCAGTGGACGACGCTGGGCTTCGGTCCCGCCAGCGGCGGCTATGCCAGCGTCTACATCGGCTGGACCGCCTTCTATGCCGTGTTCACCCTGTTCTGTGCCTACTGGATCGAGACCCAGGTCGCCACCCACTGGCGCCGGCGTCGTCACGGCGTGCTGGTCACCCCAGCGGAGGTGCTGACCGACGCACCGACGCTGAACGCCGGACTGAAGGCGTGCTCGTTCTTCTGGACGTTCTACGTGGCCTGCGGAGTCGTGTTGTTCGTGCTCCTGTACGTGATCTGAGCATGACCGGCCCGCGCAGCCACGCCATCGGGAATCCGACGGACCCGGATGGTGGGCGGCGATGAGCCTGGGCGGCTGGTCGATCGAGCCCCCGCTGGCCTATGTCGCGATCGCGGCAGCGCTCTACTGGCTCGGCGGCCGCCGGCGTCGCGGCGGCGCCGGGAACGATCCCATCCACACGGCGGCGTTCATCGCGGGTTTGGCGACGATCGTGATCGCGCTCGACTCGCCGCTCGACGGGTACGCGGATCAGCTGTTCTGGGCGCACATGACGCAGCATGTGCTGCTCCTCACCGTCGCGCCACCGCTGATCCTCCTCGGCCGGCCGTGGCCGAGGATGTGGCGAGCGCTGCCGTTGCGCTGGCGCACGCGAGTCGGGCGGGCGCTGGCGCTCGGGTCCTGGACCGCCCCGATTCGCGCGCTGGCACGGCCCTGGCCGGCCTGGCTGCTGTTCAACGCGACGATCATCGGATGGCACATCCCCGGCGCGTACGACGCCACGCTGCGCTACGGGGCCATTCACCAGCTCGAGCACGCCATGTTCTTCTTCACCGGCCTGCTGTTCTGGGCCCGCGTGATCGATCCCGGGCCCCTGCGCCCGCGCCTCACCTGGCTGGCGCGGATCGCGTTCGTGGTCGGTGCGATGATCGTCGGCTGGGGGCTGGCGATCGCGCTCGTGCTCGTGCCTGACCCGCTGTACGCCCCCTACGCGCTCCTCGCGCATCGCCCCGGCGGGATCACAGCGCTGACCGACCAGCAGATCGCGGGCGGGATCATGTGGGTGCCCGGCTCGCTGAGCTACGCGATCACATTCGTGATCGGCTTCTATCGCTGGCTCGAGCCGCAAGGCGAAACCCGCCCGCGTGAGACCGCATTCACAACCTGAGGAGCGCCGACGCGCATGTCACCCGTCCTGTTCGCCGATAACTTTCTCGCCGGCTCTCTGCTATCGCTGCTGCTGCCCGCCGGCCTGCTGATCGCGATCGCGATCTGGTATCTCGTCGCCGTCAGGCGTGTTCCGGAGGACACTCCCACCTCTTCGTCGGCGCTGCCGTCGGCTGACGTGGTCGCCGCGGCCGACCCGGAGGCCGAGGACATCCAAGCCGAACCCCCGGCCAGTCAGATCTGATGGAGGCCGGGGTGGGTCTGCATCCGGACGGGACGCGCGGACGGCCCCAGAGCCAGCAACTCGCCGCGGCGCTCCCGGCGATCCGCACCGTTTGGTCGGCTGTCGCCCGCGACTACGTGACGCTGACCAAACCGCGGATCATGTCGCTGCTGGTGTTGACCTCGGTATGCGCGATGGTCGCCGGCGCCGGTGGGGCGCCGGCGGTGATGCCGTTGGCGGCGCTCGTGCTGGGCGGTGGGCTGGCGTGTGGCGGCGCGAGCGCCCTGAACCATGTGCTCGACCGTGACATCGACCGCCTGATGGGGCCACGGACGGCATCGCGACCAGTTGCCGCGGGACGCATCTCCCCCGCGCGCGGGGTTGCGTTCGGTCTCACCCTCTCCGCGCTGTCGTTCCTGGTGCTCGCGGCGTTCGCCAATCCGCTCGCGGCGGTTCTCGCCGCCGGCGGCGGGGCGTTCTACGTGCTCGTGTACACGCTCTGGCTCAAGCGCACCACCAGTCAGAACATCGTGATCGGCGGAGCGGCCGGCGCAATCCCCCCGCTGGCCGGCTGGGCCGCCGCCCACGGCCGGCTCGGCCTCGGAGCCGGCTTTCTGTTCCTGATCGTGCTCCTCTGGACGCCGCCGCACTTCTGGGCGCTCGCCCTGCTCCTGGCTCCCCACTACAAGGCGGCGAACGTTCCGATGCTGCCGGTGGTTCGAGGCGACGCCGTCACCGCACGCCAGGTCTTGCTCTACACGCTGGCATTGGTGGCGGCGACGCTCGCGCCCGGTCTGCTTGGCACCTTCGGAGCGTCCTACCTCGCGATGGCCGTGGTGCTCGACGGTGTCCTGTGCACGCTCGCCTGGCGCCTCTGGCGTGACGCCACGCCAGCCCGCGCCGCCGTTCTGTTCCACTGCTCGCTGCTCTACCTCGCGCTGCTGTTCGCCGCTGTGGCGGTTGACGCGGCGATTCGCTGAGATCCCGCCGGCGCTATGTGCGCCCGCGTTGGAGCACCCGGATGTCGTGCGCGAGCCCCTCCGGGGTGAGCTGATCGGCGGCGAATCCGACCCGCTCGAGGCCGCGCTTGTCGACCAGGATCACGAACGTCGAGTGGTCGATCTTCGGCGTCACCGGCTGCATCGCGTAGGCATGCCAGACGCGGCGCATCGCGGGCATCGGGCCGTTGACGAACGCCAGCCGGTCGGTCATCTGATGCCGGGCCAGGAACCGGCGCCGGCTGGCCACGGTGTCCTCCGAGGGATCGACGCTGACGCCGATCGCGGGGACACCCCGGCCGCCCTGCGGAAGGTCG
The DNA here is from genome assembly GCA_963792735.1 of uncultured Solirubrobacterales bacterium. Taxonomy (GTDB): domain Bacteria; phylum Actinomycetota; class Thermoleophilia; order Solirubrobacterales; family Solirubrobacteraceae; genus Palsa-465. The sequence goes on from CAWBXK010000007.1 coordinate 166,262, forward strand.
TTGAGGGCGCCCTTGATCTGCTCGACCATGAACGGACAGGTGTCGTGGCACAACGAGTGGATGAAGGTCAGGACCACGACCTTTCCCCGGTAGCGATCGAGCGTGACGCGGTGACCGTTCTGATCCACCAGCGAGAAGTTGGCGGCCCGCAGCCCGGGCGGCATCGTCGGACCGACGAACTCCGAGCCCGAGTTGGCCACCGCAGCGGTGGGCGTGTCCTGGTTGCTCAGGACGATCGCGCCGATCGCGACGAGCAGCGCGACCAGGGTGAGCATCAGCGCACGCTGCACGTTGGCGCTGGCGGCCATGGGTTGATTCTGCCAGGGTGGGGGGAATCGCCGGGCTTCGCCAACCCCGGCCGTGTGCCGAGGGGCGCTTAGGGGGAGACTGATCGGTGATGGATCAAGCCCTCGCCCTGTCCAGAAGGCTTCGGGCCGCCGTCCAGGACGAGCGGGTGCTCGAGGCGATCGCCTCGATCCCCCGTGAGCGGTTCGTGTGCGAGCCCGACCTGACTCGCGCGTACGAGAACGTGGCCCTGCCGATCGAGTGCGGTCAGACGATCTCGCAGCCGATCGTGGTCGCCCGGATGCTCGAGCTGCTCGAGCCCGCCCCCGGCGACCGCGTGCTCGACGTGGGCACCGGCTCGGGCTATCACGCCGCGCTGCTGGCCTTGCTGGCGGGTCAAGTGTGGACGATCGAGCGCTACGCCGAGCTGAGCGCCGGCGCGCGGGGGGCCCTGTCCGAGCTGGGCATCGCCAACGTCACCTACGTGGTGGGGGACGGCTGGGACGGACTGCCCGACGCGGCGCCGTTTGACGCGATCAACGTGGCCGCCGCCACCGGGGCGACGGTACCGGCGGCGCTCGAGGCTCAGCTGGCGCCCCGGGGTCGGCTCGTCGCGCCGGTGGGGACCGACCGTCAGCACCTGGTCCGCGTCCGCCGCACCGAACAGGGGCTGCTGCGCGAGCGCCTTGATCCGGTCAGGTTCGTTCCGCTGATCCACGACTAGAGGCCGTCACGGCGAGCCAGGGTCGCTGGCGAACTCGCGACTGCCCCCAGACGTTTGCGCATCACCTCGATCGCGACCGGGTTGCGATCGATGAGCACGTAGCGGCGACCGAGCTCGCGGCAGACGGCGCCCAGGGTGCCCGAGCCGGCGAACGGATCCAGGCACCAGCCATGCCGGCGTGAGGAAGCCGCCACCATGCGCCTCAGCACCCCCTCGGGCTTCTGAGTCGGATAGCCGGTCTTCTCGCGGCCGGCGGTGGGGACGATGGTGTGAAACCACACGTCAGTCGGGCGCTTGCCCCGCGCCGCCTTCTCCGCGCTCACCAGGCCGGGGGCCATGTAAGGCTCCCGGTCAACCGCCTCGGCGTCGAAGTGGTGCGCCCCCGGCGTGCGGACGTAGACCAGGATCGTGTCGTGCTTGGCCGGCCAGCGCCGGCGCGGCTTGGCCCCGTAGTCGTAGGCCCAGATCAGCTCGTTGAGGAACGCGTCGCGACCGAACAGCTCGTCGAGCAGCAGCTTGCAGTAATGCGCCTCGCGATAGTCGATGTGGAAGTACAGGGTGCCGTGAGGGGCCAGCAGCTCACGGACGCGCAGCAGGCGGGGCTCCAGGAACCCCAGGTAGTCGGCGAAGTCATCGTCGTAGCTGAGCGAGCGCAACCGCTGCGAGCGGTACCGGCGACCGCCGAACCCGACCCGATCGGCCTCGGGGTCGGCGGCGACCGCGACGGTGTGGCGCGACTGGAGTCGACCGGTGTTGAAGGGAGGATCCATGTAGACGAGATCGAAGGCCCCCGTAGGCAGACGCGTGAGGACCGTCTGGTTGTCGCCCTCGATCACCAGGTCGTCGTCAAGTACGAGGTCAGCGGAAGATGATTGGACTTTCAAACCGCAGTCAACGTAGCGGCGATAGCGGTCAAACTCAGCAGAGCCGCTAGGATCTGACGGTGCTCTCGAACGCATACAGGCGCGCCCGGGAATCCGAATTCGCGGGCAAGATCACTCGTTACGCGATCGGATCGGTCATAGCGCTGATCACGAGCATCGTCGTATTTGCGCTCTGCTACGTGATCGGGCTCAGCACCACGGTGTGCTCGATTCTGGCGTTCCTGGCCGGCGCGATTCCGAACTGGATCCTCAACCGTCGCTGGGCCTGGCGGATCAGCGGGCAGGTCGCCTTCCTGCGGGAGATCGTCGGATACATCCTGATCTCAGTGCTGGCGCTGGTCTGTTCCTCGGCCGCCACCGGGTGGACGGCGGATCAGGTGAACGGAATTCCCCCCCACCACGGCATCCGCGTGCTGATCGTCACCGCCTCCTACGTGGCGGTGCAGGCACTGCTATTCGTGGCCAAGTTCGTGGTCTACGAGCACTGGGTGTTCTCGGGCCGCAGCCGCCTGCGCGCGGCAGTGCGGTCACGCCACCAGGTGTGGACCGCCGCCCGGGCGAACCGCACCCCGTAACCGAGGTTTCCACCCTTCTTGGTCCCCGTGGCGTGCCGGCCGCGGTCGCGCATGGTGGTCGGCACCTCGGCCAGCCGGAAGCCGTTCAGCGCAGCGCTGATCATCAGCTCGCTTGACTGGTACTGGGGCTGCTCGAGCGTCACCGCAGCGGTCACCTCGGAGCGCATCGCGCGCAGTCCGCAGGCGGGGTCGGTGATCCGCTGTCGCACCAGCAGGCTGATCAACGCCCCGAACACGATCACGCCCAGGTGACGCGTGGCGTCAGTGGTGAGCTCGGTGCCGAGACGGCGGGAGCCTGAGACGAAGTCAGCGTCGCCGGCCAGGATCGGCTCGACCACCCGCGCGATCTCGTGCGCCTCGTACTGACCGTCGGCGTCGATCGTGACGATCAGCCGGGCGCCGCGAGCGCGCGCGAGCCAGTAGCCGAGCCGCAGTGCAGCACCCTGCCCGCGGTTGACCGGCACGTCGCACACCAGCGCCCCGGCCTCGGCCGCCTGTTGCGCGGTCGCGTCCCTGGCGCCGTCGACCACGACGATCACCTCGGCCTCCAGGCCGGCCACCTCGGCCGGGATCCCGGACACCACCTCGGCCACGGTGGGCTCCTCGTTGTAGGCCGGGATCACCACCGCCAGCGGCGCTCCGGCGCCGACCGGATGAGCCGCGAGAAACGCCTGCGCCGCGCCGAGCTCGGCAGGCTCCAGGCGCTCGTACTCGGCTTGGGTGATCATCGGCTCGGAGTCGGCCAGCATCACGCCGGGGCGGTCGGCGCGGATGCGGGCGCTTGCACGTCAGCCCGCGACCACTCGTCCCACACGCCCACCAGCCCATCGGCGAGCTGCGGGAAACGGGGCGACCAGCCGGCCGCCCGCGCTCGGCTGGGGTCGACGATCACCGCCGGCATCTCACCGGGCTTGGCCGCGCCGTGGCGAACCGGCAGCTCGGCGCCGCTGACCGCTCGCACCGCGTCGAGCACCTCATGGACCGAAAGCGACGTCCCGGAGCCGATCACCATCGGTCCCGTCCACTGCTCGCTGCGCAGCGCCAGGCGCATCGCCGCGACGACGTCGGTGACATGGACGTAGTCGCGGACCTGGTTGCCGTCGCCGTAGATCTCAAACGTGGAGCCGAGCCTGATCGCTCGCATCAGACGCGCGATGATGCTGTCCTTGGCCTGCATGCCCGGACCGTAGACATTGGTCAGGCGGATGCACGCGCAGCGCAGTCCGTAGGCAGCGGTATAGGCCGACATCAGCATCTCCGCCGCCGCCTTGGTGGAGCCGTAGGGGGTCAGCGGTCTGAGCCTCGCCGCCTCGGAGATCTTGGGCGCCTCCATCGGTCCCGTCACCGCGTTGGTGGAGGCGAACGCCAGCGAGCTCGTACCGGCTTCGCGGCCGGCCTCCAGCAGTGCCGCGGTGCCCGCCACGTTGGTCCGGTAGGTCAGCTGCGGATGCTCGAGCGAACGCAGCACCGAGGTCACCGCGGCAAGGTGGACGATCGACTGCACGCCGCCATCGAACGCCTGCTCCAGCACCGCCGGATCGGCGATGTCCCCGATCACGATCTCCACCGCCGGGTCCGGGTGTGGTTGGAGGTCGACGACGCGGACCAGCGCGCCATCAGCGGCCAGTTCCGACACCACATGGCGGCCGATGAAGCCGGAGCCCCCGGTGACCAGGACCCTCTGCCCCTGCAGGGTCCCCGCGGCGGAGGGGCTCACTTCGCGCGGGCCAACTCGCTGGAGCTGCGAGGCGCCGTGGACGGGAGCGTGGGCTTCGGGAGCAAGATATTCATTCGGACGTTGCAGTGCCTTCCATCGGCTGCCGCCTTCGGCGCTCGCGGCCTGTCTCAGCGGTGCGACCGACAGCGAGACACCTCGCTTACCTGCGAGCGCACGAGAATAGCCGACCGGGCGAACTGACTCATTCACCGGGACGGACGGCGGATGTTACGGGATTGCGCCAGCCCTGCGGCTCCCCGCCGAGCGCTTGCTACTTTCGGGCGCTGACGTGTCCGCGCAGACTGTTCAGGCTCCCCGGCCCCGGGAGCATCCCGGGGCGGGCCGCCCGGAGCCCCGCCGGCCCCGCGAGGCGGCGATCCGTCATCTCCACCGCTACCGCTGGGCGCAGAACCCCGGCGAGGCGGCGCGCCGCGCCGGTCTCGCGCTGCGGACATGACCGTGACGCCGGGTGGTCGCCGACAGGCTCCCGGGCCTACGCTCAGGCAGCGCCGTCTCCGGCTGCTGGTACTGGCCGGCGCGCTGGTGCTGGTGATCGTCGCCCTCGTCTCGGCCCTTGGCGGCGGATCCCTACCGCTACCGCCGCCGGCCCGGCCGGCCGCCGCGGCCGGCGGCGATCCGTTCGGGTACGTGGCGGCACGTCGAGCCGACTACGTGGCCCGGGCCACGGCCGGAGAAGCCCACGTCCTGTTTGTCAAGAGTCCCGGTGGTGCGACCGCCACCGCCGCCCGAGTGGCGGCGTTTCGCCCGCTGATCGATCGCGCCACCGCCGGCACCGGGATCGACCCGAACCTGCTGGAGGGCCTGGTGTTCGTCGAGAGCGCCGGAGAGCCGCAGATCATCGCCGGCTCGGACCCGGCCGCGGCCGCGGGCCTGACCCAGATCCTGGCGCAGACGGGTCAGTCGCTGCTGGCGATGCACATCGACCTGGCGCAGAGCCGGCGGCTGACCCAGCAGATCGCCGCGATCGCGGCGGGGACCCGTACCGGCCGCGTCGCGCCCCTGCTGGCCCGCCGGGCGGCGATCGATGACCGCTTCAATCCTGCCCGTGAGCTGGCCGGGACGGTGCGCTACCTGCGCTTCGCCGAGCACCAGTTCGGGCGCATGGATCTGGCGGTCGAGAGCTATCACATGGGGATCGGCAACCTGGGTCAGGTGCTCGCCGATTACGACGGCGGCCGCGCGGTCCCCTACCCCCAGCTGTACTTCGACTCGGCCCCCGACCATCACGCGGCGGCATATCGCCTGCTGGCGGGGTTCAGCGACGACTCCCGGCTCTACTACTGGCGCGTGCTCGGTGCCATGCAGATCATGCACCTGTTCCGAACCGCTCCCACCGTGCTCAAGCGCCTCGCCACGCTGCACTTGGCCGACGATGCCGGTGCCGCCGTCCTGCACCCCCCAGACCGGACGCAGACGTTCGCGGATCCGGGGGCGCTGGCGGCCGCCTACCAGAACCGGACCCTGGTGCCGCTGCCATCCAACGGACTCAGCCTCGGCCTGACCGTCGACCCGGCGATGGGGAAGGGGGCGCGCCGGCTCGGCGCCACGGCGGCGCTGTATCGCGGGCTCCGTCCGGAGGCGATGCGGTTGCTGGTCGAGCTGGCCGGGCGAGTCCGGGCGCTGTCTGGCGCCAGCGCCCCGCTGACGGTCCACACCACCGTCAACGACCGGCAGTACCAGCAGCAGATGGGGCTGGACGACCCGTCGGCCACGACGGGATACTCGTTCGAGATCCAGCGTCATTACGCGAGCACGGCCCAGGCGCAGGCGTTCCAGGCCGTGCTTGACCGCCTGCAGTCGCTCAACCTGATCGCGTGGGCCCGCGAGACGTCGGTGATCCGGGTGACGGTGGCGTCCGACGGTGCGGTCACGGCAGGCCACGGTCTGTAGCGATAGCTTGGACGCGTGCCCGACGCGATCCGCACCCCGCCGGAACGGTTCGAGAATCTCCCCGATTTCCCGTTCGAGCCACAGTGGCGTCAGTTCGAGGGGATCCGGCTGGCCCACATCGACGAGGGTGAGGGCGAGCCGGTGCTGTTCCTGCACGGCGAGCCGACGTGGTCGTTCCTGTGGCGCCGGGTGATTCCCGCGGTCCGCGACGCCGGGTATCGCTGCATCGCCCCCGATCTGCCGGGCTTCGGCCGCTCGGACAAGCCGACCGATGTCGACTGGTACAGCTATGACCGGCACACCGCCGCCGTCGCGGCGCAGTTGGAGGAGCTAGATCTGCGGCGTGCGACGATCGTCGTGCACGATTGGGGTGGACCGATCGGACTGCGGCTCGCGGTGGAGCATCCGGAGCGGATCGCGCGAATGGTGATCCTGGACACCGGTCTGTTCACCGGGCACCAGAAGATGACCGAGGCGTGGACGGCGTTCCGGGACTTCGTCGCGCGCACCGACGACCTCCCGGTCGGCTTCCTGGTCCGGGGCGCGTGCCATCGCGATCCCGGTGAGGCGGTGATCGCGGCCTACGAGGCGCCGTTTCCGAGCGCGGAGGCCAAGGCGGGCGCCCGGGCGTTTCCGCTCTTGATCCCGACCGCGCCCGAGATGCCCGGTGCCGCGACCGGGCAGAGGGTCCTGCAGGCGCTACGCGGCGATCCGCGCCCGAAGCTGATCCTCTGGGCCGACTCGGATCCGATCCTCCCGCTGCAGACCGGCGAGCGCCTCGCCGCCGCCCTCGGCAGCGAGGTGGCCCAAGTGATCCCCGATGCCGGTCACTTCATGCAGGAGGACGCCGGACCGCAGATCGGCGAGCTGATCGCGGCCTGGCTGGGCGGCTAGACGGTCTGCGTCTCGCGCTCGGGCTCGCTCGCCGTCTGGGCCGGGGTCGGCACGGGGGGCGCCGGGTCGTCGCCGGTCCGCCGCTCGTACGCCGCCCGGCGGACATGGTCTGCGCTCAGCAGCACCCGGTCGCCCTTGGTCAACCGGGTGATCAGGTCCGAGACCCGGCGCGGGACCAGATTGGCCATCCGCACCGTCCGACCCAGCGACCTCGGCACGTACACGTCGACGCGGCCGGTCTGAAGGGCCTCGACGATCGCGTCGGCGACGTCCTCGGGCTCCGCGGTCGCGAACCCGCGCAGCGCCGGCAGTCCCGAGTAGAGCTCGGTGTTGACACCGACCGGCATCACGATGCTGACCTTGATGCCGGTGGCGCGAACCTCGGTCCGGATGGCCTCGCTCAGCCCGACGACGCCGAACTTCGTAGCCGAATAGGTGGCACCGCCGGCGACGCCGACCTTGCCGGCGCTGGAGGCGATGTTGACCAGGTGACCGCGGCCCCGGGGCAGGAAGCGCATCAGCGCCAGCTTGCAGCCGTAGATGACGCCGTTGAGGTTGATGTCTACGATTCGCTCGGCGATCGCGTCGGACTCCTGTACGAACGGTCCCACCGGCATGATCCCGGCGTTGTTGACCAGCACGTCAAGCGGACCGAGCCGCTCCTCCACCGCCTGCAGGAAGCTCTCGAAGCTGTGGCGGTCGGTGACGTCGAGCGGCAGGCCAACCGTGCCGCCGCCCAGCTCCCGAGCGGTGTGCTCGGCCAGCGGCGCCTCGATGTCGCCGATTGCGACCCTCGCACCCTGACGGACCAGCGCCGTGGCGGTGGCGCGCCCGATTCCCCTCGCGCCGCCCGTGATGGCGACGACCTGTCCGGCGAGCGATCGTGGAGCTCTGGCCATGTGAGACTTCCTCCTGGTAATCCGACGCGGTGGCGGCCTACAACCTACCGGTTCGGCGGTGGCCGACGTGCTTGGCTGGCCAGCCAAGCAGGCGGCGGCTATCCTGCCGCCCCGATGGCGTACTTCCGCCACGACGGCCAGCGGCTCGCCTACACCGCCTACGGCAAGGGCGCGCGCACAACCGTGCTGTTGCCCGGGCTGTTGCTATCCGCGGCGATGCAGGCTCCGCTCGCGCGAGAGCTGGCCTGCCGTGGCAACCGGGTGATCACCATGGACCCGCTCGGTCACGGCGCCTCAGACCGGCCCGAGGAGCCCTGGCGGTATTCGATGACCGCCTTCGCGCAGCAGACGATCGCACTGCTCGACCATCTCGAGGTGCCGGAGGCGATCGTCGGGGGCACCTCCCTGGGAGCCAACATCACCCTCGAGCTGGCCGCGCTGGCGCCGGAGCGTCTGCGCGGCATGGTGGTGGAGATGCCGGTGCTCGATCACGCCGTGGCGGCCTGCGCCGCCGCCTTCACTCCGCTGCTGTTCGCGCTCCGGTACGGCGAGCCGGCGATGAAGCTGCTGGCGCGCGGCGCCCGCGTGATCCCGCGCCGAGCGGTGCCGTTCCTGCTCCAGATCGGCCTCGATTCGATCGCGCAGGACCCGGGGCCGAGCGCCGCGGTGCTGGCCGGAATCCTCTACGGCCGGGTGGCGCCCGATCACCGCCAGCGCGCGACGTTCCGGGCGCCGGCGCTGGTGATCGGACACCCACGTGATCCCCTGCATCCGTTCTCCGACGCCGGCATGCTCGTCTCCGAGCTGCCCGACGCTCGGCTGGTGCAAGCGAACTCGATCCTCGAGCTGCGCCTACACCCGGAGCGGCTGACCGGCGAGATCGCCGGCTTCGTGGCGGAGTGCTGGGAGCAGCCGGCTCGGCGGGGCCGGCGGGCGGCGGGGGCGGGGGCGGGCGCAACCGGGTAGGCCGGTCAGGGCCGGTCAGGGCCGGTCAGGGGGGCGGACGGTTCTGCGCCCAATGTGTCTGTTTCTGGAGGGTTTGCCTCCTGCGACCCGGGGGGTGGGCCGATCCCGACACACCTCTCGAGACGCTGCCGATCGTGTCCCAAACGACACGATCGTCCGCCCCACGCGTCCGGTCCTATGGCTACCCGTGGGCCGGGAGAACGGTGACGGTGACTCGGGCGGCGCCGCGATTCGCGGCAAGCTCGAGCACCGCTGCGTCGCGGCGCGACACCACCCGGGCGCCGACGGCTCGGACGGCATAGCCGTGCGGATAGGCATAGCGCGGCACCGCGATCTCGGTCGGCGCCCGGATCGCGGTCGCCACCGTGTAGCTGTAGTGAAACCGCAGCCGCGCGGGGTCAAACGATTGCGGTCCGGGCCGCCCCGCGGTCGCCCACGGGTACGGGACCGCCAGGGCCCGCGCCAGCGCCGGATACGGCTGGCGCGTCTGCTGGTCGAGCAACCCCTCGAACGGGTCCGCCGCGGTGGGGTCGTGCAGCTGCATCGCCGACCAGTAGGTCCAGGAGAGGTTGGCGGCGCCGGCCCGGGACACCGTCGCCGCGGTGCCGATCGCGTCGTTGGAGGCCCCGAACTCGTCCATGATCGCCGGCGGGCCGCCCGGCTGACCGGTCCGCGTGAGGCCGCGCTCCCGCATCGCCGAAGGCAGCAGCGTGGCCGGGGAGCCGTACATGTGAAACGCCAGCGCCAGGCCGTGGAAGCGCAGCGGCTCGGCGATTCCGATCGTCTCCGGCGCACCGTAGTTGGTGGCGCCGCTGGGCTCGAACAGCACCACGTGGTTGGGGTCGGCAGCCTGGATCGCGCCGATCAGGCCGTTGCGGAGGGCGGCCGGGCGGCCGGCTGCGCACGATCGTGGCTCGTGGGCGGGGCCGCCGTAATCGCATTGGAGCTCTGAGTCAAAGCGGGGTGAGACGAAGTCATTGGGCTCGTTGACGACCTCATAGCCGATCACGTCCGCATCGCCGCGGTAATGGCGCGCCACCGCCTGCCACACCCGCGCGAACTGACCCTGCAGGTCACCGCGCACATCGTTGGCCCAGAAGTGATGCAGCGCCGTCTGGACCGCCGGGGCTCCGTCGGCTTCCCCCCAGGTGACCGGGAGCGTGTACGGCGCCGGGCCGGTGCAGGTGGCCCACGCCGGAGCGCCCTCGCCGTTCCACGGTGTCGGGCCCTGACCGTAGGCGAACACCGACCCCCAGGCGTCCTGATGCATGTCGATCACCACTCGGATTCCGGCGGCGGAGAGCAGAGCGACGATTCGGTCGGTCCGCGCCAGGTAGGCGCGCACCGTCGCCGGGTCATACGGATCCGCGCGGCCCAGCGACGGGAACGGAGCGCCACCGCGGTGAGCGGCGCAGTAGCGCGGATCGTTGGGGCCGGCGCGACCGGGCTCCAGGCCCTCCCAGATGATCCCCAGCCGCACCACGTTGAACCCCAGCCGCGCCAGCGTCCGCGCGTCAGCGGGGGTGAAGCGACGCCCGGGATCCCGAGCCGCGGGGGACAGCACGTAGGCCAGCCTCGGGCCCTGGGCCGGGCCGACACACGGCGTCCCGAGCGCTGTCGTGGACCGCGCCCCGCCCCCGCACTTGGCCACCAGATTGACGCCATGGAGCTCCAGCCGGCGCCCGAGCGCGTCGGCCAGATACGGGCCGCCCGGCGCCTGGACGATACCCGCCCCGGCCCAGCCCACCGGCGCGGCAATGGCCGGTGGCGCAACCGACACCCAGACCACGGCGACCACCGCGAGCGTCAGCCATCGCCTCAGCATCGGCTCAGCGCGGGGCGGGCGGCCCGGGGGGACTGACGATGTCACGGCCAGTCGGTTGCAGCGACGCGTCGAGCTCCAGCTGCCAGTAGTAACGCGTGAACGTGATCCCCGCGGTGAACTCGCCCACGTGCGGCTCGATGCGCTCCCCGCGGGCCATGCGGACGATCAGCTCGGGGTAGGTGCGCCCGGGCAGCGCGGCGTACATCGGCGCCGGGAAGGCGCCGCCGAAGCGAGTATTGACATCGGTTATCCCGAGGCCGACCTCGCTGTCGCGGAACACCTGCACGGTGCAGGGGCCGCGAGTCCCGAGCGCCTCAACGACGCGGCGGCCGAGCGCGATCAGCTCGGGATCGTCGATCACCGTGCCCTTGATCGACTCGCCGCCGCGCGACTCGATCATCGTGCGCGGGATCGCGTTCAGGCAGCGGCCGTCGAGGTCGGACAGGCAGTCGATCGAGAACTCGGGTCCGTCCATCAGCTTCTGCACCATCACCGGCTCCTTGACGTAGTCGATGAAGAACTCCGCGGCGCGGCGGTCGGGGGCGGGATGGATCGAGCGCGCACCCGATCCCTGTCGCGGCTTGACCATCACCGGATAGCCTGACACCGGCTCGCCCGGCAGCACCGTGGGGGGCGAAGGCAACCCCAGGCGCTCGAGCAGCAGGTGGGCGTCGTACTTGTCGAACGTCGCGCGAGCGATCTCGGGGTCGGGGACGAGGGCCGGCAGATGACCCGCCACGCGGGCATGCCCGAGCACCTCCAGGTCCAGGTCGGTCAACGGCACCACGGCGCCGACGCCGAACTCCGCGCACAGGGCGGCCAGCGCCGGGACGTAGCCGGCGTCGTGAATCGGCGGCACCGAACGGCGATGGTGGGCGGCGTACTGAGCCGGCGCCAGCGGGTTGGGGTCGGCGGCGATGACCGGCGCATGCTCGGCGAACGCCGACACGATGTCGTAGCGCTTGCCCACGCCGGTCAGCAGGACGGCTACGTCTCGGTCGGCGGCTGCCATCCGCCCTCCGTTCCCTTGTAGAGACCGCTGCCGCGGAGCACCAGCCCGAGCGTGCGCGACAGGATCCTCAGGTCCAAGGCCAGCGAGCGGTGCTCGACGTACCAGAGGTCGAGCTCGATGCGCTCCGGCCACGGCAGCGCCGCGCGCCCGTTGATCTGGGCCCAGCCGGTGATGCCGGGCTTGACCGCCAGCCGGCCGCGCTGGCGCGGGGTGTACTGGTCGACCTGGCCCTTGAGCGTGGGCCGCGGCCCGACGATCGACATCTCTCCCCCCAGGACGTTCCACAGGTTGGGCAGCTCGTCAAGCGAATATCGGCGCAGGATGCTGCCCAGCCGCGTGATGCGGTCATCGCCGGCGGAGATCGCCAGCCCCGCCCCGGTGAACTCGGCGCCGCTGACCATCGTGCGCAGCTTGTAGATCTCAAACAGCTCCCCGTCGCGGCCGACCCGGACCTGACGGTAGATCGGGTCACCCGGTGACTCCAGGCGGATGGCCAGCGCCAGCAGCGCCACCAGCGGCGCCGTCAGCATCGAGCCGACCGCGGCCAGCACGAGATCGAGCGCCCGCACCGAAATTCGCGAAAGCGCATTACCCATCACCGCGTTCCCGCCGCGGGCTCCCAGCCCGCCTCGGTGCCGTGCGCCACCCAGTCCCACAGTCCGGCCGCCAACGCGGCCGTGGTGAGCACGTAATAACGAGCGATCAGCAGCGGCCGGGCCGGCACGGCCGCCGCGGCCCATGCCGCCACCAGCAGCGCCGCCTGAAGCGCAACCGCGATGGCATAGACCCGGCCGTGGCGCAGCAACGTGAGACTGCCGGCCAGCGCGATCACGTGCAGAAACGGCGAGGCATAACGCAGGACGCGATGGGAGAAGATCATCGCCGCGTACAGGGGGTCATAACCCCGGGGCGAGAGCATGCCGCCGCGGAGCATGATCGGCCAGCCGTGGCTCATCATCCGCCGCTTGCGAGCAAACTCGCCCTCGATCGTCGGCACCATCTTCTCGCTGGCGTGCGCGTCGGACGCGTACACGGCCCGCCAGCCGCGCTTGACCATGTTGAACGGAAACGACAGATCGTGACCCATGATCGGATCGACGATCAGATAGGAGTCACGGCGGGTGGCGTAGATCGCTCCGTTGCCGCCGGTCACCGACGCCACGCGTGACTCCAGCCGTCGCAGCGCCATCTCATAGCGCCAGTACAGACCCTCCTGGTTGGTCCCGCGCGGGCTCACGAAGCTGACGTCACCGCACACGTAGCCGACGCGCTCGTCGGCGAACGGAGCCACCAGGGCGCTGAGGGCATCCGGCGCCCAGCCCACGTTGGCGTCCGAGAAGGCCATGATCTCGCCACGGGCGCTCCCCACCCCGGCATCTTGGGCGCGGACCTTGCCGGCACGCGGGAGTTCGAGCACGATGTCGGCGCCGGCCTCCCGGGCGCGGACCGCGGTCGCGTCCGGTGAGCCGTCGCAGGCGACGATCACCTCGACGCGCTCTGGCGGATAGCGCAGCGCCCGCAGGTTGGCGACCCGGTCGGCGATCACTTCCTGCTCGGCATAGGCGGCGACGATCACCGAGACCGTCGGCGGCTCGGCCGGCGCCGGCCGGCGCGGACCCTGTCCGCGTCTGCGGGCCAGCCCCGCGAGCGCGAGTCCGTAACCGGCGTGGGTGTAGGCGAGCAGGCCGGCGGAAGCCCAGAAGGCGATCTTCCTCGTCGTCATGGCGCTGGCATTCTGGCGCAGACCCACCGGCGTGGCCGGTCCCGGAGAGATAGTTGCGCGCACAATGACCTTGCTATCCTGGTTTGCATGGAACTTGGACTCGCCACCTTCGCGGACCTCAGCTCAGGCATCAGCTCCGAGCAGCGCATGCGTGATCTGCTCGAGGAGGCGGTGCTGGCCGATCAGCTCGGCCTCGACGTGTTCGCGGTCGGTGAGCACCACCGCCCGGACTTCCTGATCTCCTCGCCGGCGATCGCGCTGGCGGCGATCGCGGTCAAGACGGAGCGGATCCGGCTCTCGAGCGCCGTCACCGTGCTGAGCTCCGACGACCCCGTGCGCGTGTTCCAGGACTTCGCGCAGGTCGACCTGCTGTCGGGCGGCCGGGCCGAGATCATGGCCGGGCGCGGCTCGTTCATCGAATCCTTCGCGTTGTTCGGATACGAGCTCGACGACTACGACGAGCTCTACGCCGAGAAGCTCGAGCTGCTGCTCAAGCTGCGCCAATCCGACCACGTCACCTGGTCAGGGCGCCTGCGACCGCCGCTCAACGATGCCGGCGTGTACCCGCGCCCGATCCAGGACCCGCTCCCGGTGTGGGTGGCCGTCGGCGGCTCTCCGCAGTCGGTCGTTCGCGCCGGCACGCTCGGTCTGCCGCTGACGCTGGCCATCATCGGCGGCCAGCCGGAGCGCTTTGCGCCCCTGGTGGCGCTGTACCGGCGGGCGGCCATGCAGGCCGGACACGACACAGCCTCGCTCGGGCTCGCGATCAATACGCATGCCTTCGTCGGCGAGACCTCGGCGGCGGCCGACGCCGCTTTCGCCCAGCCCTACCTGGCGATGATGAACCGGATCGGGCGCGAGCGCGGATGGCCTGCCTCGGGACGGGCCGAATATGACGCTCTGCGCTCACCGCGCGGAGCGGTGGCGGCCGGCTCGCCGGAGCAGGTGGCGGAGAAGATCCTGGTCGAGCACGAGCTGTTCGGCAACACGCGCTACATCGGGCAGATGAGCGTGGGGGCGGTCGCCCACCGCGACGTGATGCGCTCGATCGAGCTGTTCGGCACCGAGGTCGCGCCGATCGTCCGGGCCGAGGTGGCGGCGCGCATGGCCCGGCGCGCGAGCCGGCCGGAACCCGTCAGCGCCGCGTGACCGTCTGGACCAGGGTCTGGTACAGCGCGAGCGTCCGGCGCGCCGCCTGCTCCCACGAATAGGGTCCGCCGGGTTGCGCCGCGGCGAGCGCGGCCGCGGCCAAGCGCTGCCGCTCGGCGGGATCGGCGATCAGGCTCGCGAGGGCTTGGCGTAGTGCGGCGGGGTCGTCGGGCGCCACCAGGCGCGCCGCGCCCACGGCGGCGACCTCGGAAAAGCCTCCGACATCGCTGAGTACGCCGGCCTTGCCGAACGCCAGCGCAGTGGCGAGCACGCCCGACTGGTCAAAGCGCTCGGTCCGGGAGTAGGGCAGCACCACCACGTCGGCGCGGCGGAAGTAGGCGGGCAGCTCCGCATCGGAGACGAAGCGGGAGACGAACCTGACGTTGGGGGGCGCGAGCGCCCGCAACGGCTCCAGCGCCATCCGCGACCGGCCCACGATCCACAGCTCGGCGCCCTCGATCCCGCGCCACGCCTCCAGCAGCGACTCCAGGCCCTTGTACGGGCGCAGCAGCCCGAAGAACAGGACCACCGGGGCCTCCACGCGGGCGAGCTCGGCGGGTAGGGGTTGCGGCTCGGACGGGGCCAGCAGGTGATCGAAGGCGCCGTGGGGGATGACGTGGACCTTGGCCGGATCGACACCGAGCCCGGCCACGAGCTGGCGGCGGCCGTACTCGGAGTGCACCACCAGCGCGTCGACGCGCTCGTAGAGCCGCCGCTGAGCCCGCGCCTGCCCGGGCCGCGCCTCGCGCGGGAGCAGGTCATGCGCGGTGAGCACGACCGGGCGGCCCGGGAGCAGCCCGGTGTCCAGCCACTGCATCGCCAGCCACTGGAAGTGAACAACGTCCGCGCGCGCCGCGTGCCGGCGGTAGGCGAGCATGTCGGGGACGTGCTCGAGCAGCTTGGTCGCGCGGCGCAGTCGCGAGCCCGGGGCCCCGCGCGCGTACACGTAGAAGCTCTCGCGCCGCGTGTATCCGGCCGCCGCCGGCACGGCCCCGTAGGCGAAACGGCTGGTCACCAGCTCGACCTGCGCGCCGAGCCGGGTCAGCGCGGCACACAGCGCGTGGTCGTAGGGCGGCGTGAACGCCGAGGGGTCGACGACCTGGACGCGCATCACGGCGCCTCGTCGGCGAACCGGCGTCCGCCCAGCGCGGCGAGGCGCCGGGCCACCGCCGCGGCCTCGTCGCCGCCGAGCGCGTACACGCGGGCATCGCGCTCCCCGGCCAGTCGGAACACGGCCGGCGCCAGGGCGGCCAGGCCCGGCGCTCCGGACGCGCGGCGCAGGACGTCACGCGCACTGCGCAGGGGGTGGCGTGCGATCAGGCGCAATACCGCGGCGGCGCGGGTGGCGGCGCCGTCGTCTTCGCGGTAGTCGACGCGCAGTTCGCGGGACACGGCGGTGTCGACCGCCTCGGGCCGCGCCGCCGCCTCGACGCGAACGCCGGCCAGCGTGCGGGCGAAATCGCCCAGAGGGTCGCCACGGGCCGGAAAGCGCTCGGCCACCAGCACCACACGGGTCCCGGCTTCGGCGCTTTCGGGCCCACGCGGGCGGTTGGAGAGCGTGATGCCGGCCAGCTCCTCGAGTCCGAGCAGCGCGTCGAGCGCGAGGAACCGGCCGCGCTCCAGGCGCCCCGATCCCGTGCTCGCACCCGGCGGGGCGGCGCGCGGGCGGCCGCGGCTCCGTCGTGAGACGATGCGCCAGGACCGGCTCGCGGCTCTCGCGATCGCCGGCTCGGGCTCGAAGTCCTCGTAGCGGCGCCCCAGCCAGGCGCGACCGGCGGCATATCCCCGCCATTGGCGGCGCAGCGCCCTGACGGTGGGACGATAGCGGTGCTCCACCCGCGCCTGCGGCCGAGCCACCAGCCGCCACCCGGCGCGTTGCAGACGCCAGCTGAAGTCGGTGTCCTCGGCGGCCCGCACGCCCTCATAGAAGCCGCCGACCTGATCGAAGGCCCGCCGGCGCACCAGCAGATTCGCCGCCACTGCGCGCGGCATATAGGGGTGGGCGAGGTGCGTGGCCTGACCCAGGAAGCTGCGAGCGGCGCCGTAGCGCTCGGCGAAGCTGTCGCCGTCGACGGCCGGCACCACCTCGCCGGCGAGCGCTCCGACGTCGGAATCGATCGGCGTCGCGAAGTAGCTCTGGATCAGCCCCGGCTCCGGGTGGCAATCCGCGTCGAGGAACAGCAGCCAATCGCCTCCGGCGCGCTCGGCTCCGGCGTTGCGGGCGTGCGACGGTGACCTCTCCCCGCCGACACGGACCACGGTGATCGCCGGCTTTCCGGCTGGTCCGGGGTCGCGAACCGAATCACCGGCCCCGGGTTGGCGAAGCGAACCCGTCGGCGAATCGGGAGGCGATTCGCCATTGTCAGCCAGGATCAGCTCGTCCCCGGGCGCGGAGTCGAGCTCGAGCAGCGCCCGCAGTGCTGCCTCGGCCTCGGCGCCAGAGCCGGCAAAGGGCATCACCACGCTGACCGCCGGGCGGCTCACGACTCGCTCCCGGCCGCCGGCGGAAGCGTCCGGCGACCGCGCGCGATCAGCGACCGCAGCTGGGCGAGCTCGGCGCGGTGCGCGAAACCGGTCGCCAGCAGGACCAGGGGGATCGCGCCGGTGACCGCCGCTCGGGTCAGCAGCCCCACCGCCCCGTGGGTGGGCAGGAGAAGATCCCCGGCCGCGGCCAGGCCGCCCATCACCACCACCAGCCGAGCCAATCGCAGCCATTCGAACCCGACCCGGAACACGTTCCGGGTCAACGCGTACATGGCACCCAACATCACCACGTAAGCCCCGCACAGCGCGATCCCGGCGCCGGCGATCCCCAGCGGCGGGACCAGCACGACGATCAGGATCACGTTGGCGGCCAGCCCGGCGAGCGAGGCGGGGAAGTTGCGGGTGGTCACCCTGGCACGCCCGGCGATGACCAGAAACACCACCCACAGCCCGTACAGGGCCCACCCGAGGGCCACCCACGGCAGGGCCCGATAGGCGCCGAAGTACTGGTGGGCGGTGAGGAGCCTCAGCACCCAGCGCCCGAGCAGGGCCAGGCCGGCCACGACCCAGCCGCTGACGAACAGGTAGTACGTGGTCACGAGCCCATACAGCCGGGCCGCTTCGGCGTCATCTCGGACGGAGTAGGCCAGCGGCGGCCACGCGTACTGAAATGCGCGGACGATGAACGCGACCGCGCCCGCCAGCTTGATCGCGATCGAGTAGAGGCCGGCCAGGGCTTGACTGCGGTCGTGGTAGATGTAGTAGCGGTCGACGATGCTGAGCGCGTAGACCGAGGCCTCGGCCGGCACCGTCGGCAGCCCGAAGCGCAACAGCACCGCCATCGCCTCGGCGCGGCCGCGGCGCGGCGCGAGGCGATCCCGCATGGTCCACCACAGCATCACCAGGACCACGGTCGAGACGCCGTAGTTGGCGAGCAGCAGGCCCCGCGCACCGTCGCCGAAGCCGACCACGAGCACCACCGACGCCGCGACAGTCATCAGCACGTTGCTCAACGAGGCGATCGCATACGTGCGCAGGCGCTCGTCGACGCGCAGCAGGCCGTAGGCCAGCTCGAGGTTGGTGAACGACCACAGCCCCAGCACCGCCACGTCGAAGGTCGCGGTGTCACGGTGGCTCAGCACGATCTGGCTCAGCGGCGCCGCGAACACCGCCAGCACGGCAGCGGTGACGGTGGTCGTGGCGAGCAGGAAGCCGGTCGCCCGCCGCACCAGCGCATCGCGGCGCTCGGCGTCCTCGTCGGTGAAGTAGAAGCGCAGAAACGCCTCGATGATCCCGAAGCGCACCGCGATGCTGATCAGGATGACCCCGTTGGCGAGCAGCTCGACCACGCCGTAGCCGGCCGGATCGATGTATCGGGTGTAAACCGGCAGCAGCAGCACCGCGATCAGCTTGGAGACCACGTCAGCCAGCTGGTAGGCGGCCAGCGAGGACACCAGGCGCTTGAGATAGGCGGTCACGGCGGGCCTAACGGTACGGGTCGCGGCGGTGTCACAATGATCGCTGTGCGGATAGCGGTGATCGGAGCCTCGGGCTGGCTGGGCGGCGCAATCGCGCGCGAGGCGCTCGCACGCGGTCACGAGGTGACGGCGATCGCCCGCCACGCCGACCGCTTGGCCGAGCTCGAGGGAGTCGATGCGCGCGCCACTGACGCGACCGACGCCACCTCGCTGGCGCCGGTGATCGCCGGCCACGACGTCGTCGTCGCGGCGGTCACCGACCGCAGCGGGCCGGACCGCAGCACGATTCCGGCCGTGGCCCGGGCGCTGATCGAGGCGGTGCCCGCCGCCGGAGTGCCGAGGCTGGCCTTCG
This sequence comes from uncultured Solirubrobacterales bacterium, assembly GCA_963792735.1. Taxonomy (GTDB): domain Bacteria; phylum Actinomycetota; class Thermoleophilia; order Solirubrobacterales; family Solirubrobacteraceae; genus Palsa-465. The sequence continues at coordinate 185,140 of CAWBXK010000007.1, forward strand.
TCGGCGGCGGCGGCACCCTGCTGACCCCCGCCGGAGAGCGGTTCGTCGATCAGCCCGGCTTCCCCGAGCAACACAAGCCCGAGGCGCTGGCGCAGGGCGAGGCGCTGGAGCTGCTGCGCGCGGCACCGGCGACGCTTGACTGGACCTACATCAGCCCACCGCACGCGGAGCTCACGCCGGGCGACAAGCGGGGTGGCTACGCCGTACGGGGCGATGACCAGCCGGTCGCCGACGAGAATGGGCGCAACGCGATCGCCTCGGGCGATCTCGCCGCCGCGCTGCTCGACGAGCTCGAGGCGCCGCAGTTCTCGCGACGGCGCTTCACCGCCGGGTATCAGTCCTAGCGGGTCCATCCGGATTTAGCGGGTCCATCCGGGGGGCCCCCGTGGAAGGTGTGCCGGTGTCATGGCGACGCGTCACGAAACCGTCACGGATGACGTGTTCGATGTCGCGAATCGAAACATCGCCCTCGCGATTCGCGGCATCGGGCATGTAGAGCATGCTCGATTGCCACAGTCGCGGCCGTCTGAATCGATTGTGCGTTGTGAACAGGTGCCGGGGCGGGCATGTGCCACGTCGAACCTCCAGCTTGGACGCACGTGGCGGCGTCAGCCCGAGAGCACCTTCCAGATCCGCGCCACCAACTGCTGGGCGTCGAAGTTGCGCGTCAGACTCGAACCGAAGCCGGGCAGACCTATGTCGATCACGATCCCGCGGCCCAGGTGGTAGGCGATGATCGCCGGCTCCGAGCTGCTGGGTCCCGCCTCCGAAGCGACGCCCGCCCCCGACGCCGCCGGCGCGAACGGCTGATACGTGCGGTAGCCGCGTAGCGCCCCGGAGGTGCCGGAGAAGATGTGCAGGCCGTCGCGGCCGGCCAGGATCAGCGCCCCGCGACTGGCCGTCACGCGTCCCGGTGTGGCGCCGAGAACGTCGGTGGCGCGCGGGCCGGTCGGATTCAAGGCGCGCCCGCCCGAGACGGTGACCTCGCGGCGCAGCGAGTCGATCCCCAGTGACAGGACCCGTCCGCCGCGCTCGACGTAGGCGCGCAGTGACGTGGCGAGCCCGGCGGGCAACCAGCGCTCGTCGCCGGCCAGGACGACGCCCCGGTAACCGGCCAGCGCCGGTCCCACACCCTCGGTTAGGGCGACATCGCTGGTCAGGTCGTATCTGAGCCCCGCTTTCTGCAGGTGGGCCAGCAGCGCCGCCTCGCCGGCCAGCCCGGCCGGCAGCCCGTTGGCGAGGGGTCGGTTGAGCTGGATCGGACCACCGGCCGGGAGCGTGCTCGGAAGCCCGCTGCCGGTGTCGTCGACCGGGTTGTAGCCCTGCCAGGTCAGCGCCGGCAACACGACCAGGACGGGCGCCCGGTGCGATCCGGAGGCACGGGCGAGCAGCGGGACGTCGGTGCGGTGCGCGCCGTAGCGCAGCGCCAGCTCGTACAGGCCCGGACCGCCGCGAGGGAGAGGGACTCTGAGCTCGAAGGAGTGCGTCGCGCCCGAGGCCAGCACCTTCTGCGCGCCCGCGCGCCGCAGCGCCCAGTGGTAGGTGTGCCGGAGCGCGTCGACGTAGACGGTCGCCGTCGAGCCGGCGCTGACGGGCGTCGGCGGCGGCTCGGCCGCCAGATAGCGCACGGTCACGCCCGCGTGTGGGGTGGTGCCGGGGACCGGCGGCAGCTCAGGCGGGAACCGGCCCGTGTCACACGCCTTGTCGGTGACCTTGAAACCCACCAGATAGGTGCCCTGAGGCGCCGGGCGCCCGCTGATCGTCCCGTCCCATCTCGATACCCCACCCGCCCGCGAGGCGTAGCTCTTGACCAGACGCGGCAGGCCGGGCAGGTCGGTGCGGTAGATCAGGATCCGGCCGCTGCGGCTGACGTTGCCGGTGTACCGGATCATGGCGCCGGCGCCACCGGGCTGCGGGATCAGCGCCGGCGAGACGCGGGTGATCCGGGGCCGCGGGGGGACCGTCTGGACGGTGACCGGCTCCGGCCCGGTGTTGTTGGAGATCGTCACCGAGCGGCCCTGATGGATCAGCGAGACCTTGATGTAGTAGGCCCCGTCCGGGGCCACCGCCCCGCCGCCCACCCGGCCGTCCCACTGGAACAATCCGTCGGGCCTGCGCACCCCACGCCGCATGTGGCGGCCCGTGGCGAGCGTCGCGACGATCGAGCCGTCGCTGTTGACGATGTAGACGTCGACATCGTCGGAGCGGTGCAGGAGGTAGAAGGAGACCGACATCGAGCGGTGGCTGACGCCCTTGCAGACCCCGCCGCTGACGGGGTCGATCGTCCCGGGGGCGGGAGCCGGAAAGCCGGCGATCAGCGGCGTTGTCACCTTCAGGTGCTGCGTGACGAAGAACGCAGCGACCGTCGCTATCGCCAGTGCGACAAATGCCGCGACCGGCAGTCGCCTCACAGGGGTACCACCGCCACGTTAGGCACGTCGAATTCGTGGAACGCGTCGAGCCCCCGAGGATCGCGGGCGCACAGCATCACGCGAATCGAGCCGCCGTGGCAGACCACCAGCGCCGGCAGCTCCCCGGCGGCATGGATGTCCTGCAGCGCCGCGGTGACCCGTTGCTGCTGATCGAGCAGCGACTCGCCGCCGGGGAAGCGGAACTCGGATCCGGCCCGCAGCCAGGCAGCGTGGCCGGCGGGGTCCTCGCGCTCGATATCGATGAAGCGCCGGCCCTCCCACTCACCCCGGTTGGCCTCGCGCAGGCGGGCGTCGAGCGCGACCGTGACCCCGATCCGCGCTCCCACGATCTCCGCCGTCTCGCGCGCCCGGCTCAGATCAGACGCCCACAGCGAGCGAACTCCGTCGCCGGAGACTCGCTCGGCCAGCTCGTGCGCCTGCCGGCGTCCGGTGTCGTTCAGGGGCGTATCGGTGAAGCCCTGCACCCGGATCGGCTCTCGGTTGTCGTTCGTCTCCCCATGGCGGGCGAGGAGGATGCCGCGCAGGCTCATCCCGGGTGGACGGCTGGTCCAGGCGGCAACCCGTCAGCCATCGACCCGTCAGTCATCGAGGTCCGCGACGGCGGTATCCGAGCGCAGGCCGACGCGAATCGTCTCGAGCGAGAGAACCTCCTCGGGGGCGATGTTGCCGAGGTTCACGTCGGGCCCGAAACGGCGCACGAACCACACCTGCTGGTCCCGGCGCGGGGCCTCGAACAGGATCCGCTCCGGCGGGATGGCGTGGACGATCTCGTCGATCAGGCCCATCCGCACCTCTCCGTCGTGGCGGAAGATCCCCACGGTGCCGCTCTCCCGCGCCTCCGCGATCACCTTCCAGGCGCCGGCCTCCAGCTCGGACTCGATCTGCTCCACCCACCGGAACGGCGCCATGATCCTGGTGTTGTCCTTGGATCCCACTTCGGACAGCACGGTGAACTCCTGCGCCAGGCGCCCGATCAGCTCGAGCTTGCGCTCATGCTCCAGCGTGATCGTCCCGTCGGAGAGCTCGATGTGCTCCAAGCCCAGCTCGTGCAGCGACGCGACCAGCGCGTCGAGGCGATTCTGGGCGATCGCCAGCTCAGTCAGGGTCCCGCCCAGCATCACCGGGATCCCATGCTCGCGGTAGCGCGCGAGCTTGGCCGGCAGGTTACCCGTCGCGATCGCCGTGCCCCAGCCGAGCTTGACCACGTCGATGTAATCGCCGGCCACCTCGGCCAGCCCGTCGACGTCCGCCACCGAGAGGCCGCGATCGAGCACGTGCGTGAGGCCTTCCTGCCTCGGCTTGGCAGCCCTCTGGGGGAGGTCGAGCAGGTCCGTCAACGGCATGTGGACTCCTAGGTGTTCGGGGCGAGATCGGAGCCGACGGTGACCACGACCTGGGCGCTGCACGGCGTCGACGACGGCGGACACGCCACCGTCTGGTTGCTCTGATCGACCGGCTGGACCGATGCCGACCCAAGCTTGAGCGACCGGGCAACGATCAGCGCATCGGGCCGGTGATGGGGAAGGTACCCCACCACGGTGGCCGTCTGGGTCTGATCCGGGGCGGTCACAACATTGCCCTCCTTGAAGCCCGCGGCGGTGAGACGGCCGGCGACAGTGTGCGCCAGGTTGGGCGTCGAGGTGCCGTTGAGCACCGCGACGGTCACCGACGACGCCGCCACCGCGCTCCCGGTGCGGGCCGTCCGCCGCTGCTTGGTGTTGGCGCCGGCGGTCTGCGCGGCGCTCGTGGAGGCGCTGGTGTTGGCGTTGTTGGTGGCGCCGGAGGTGGCCACTACCACGACCACGACGACCACGGCGATCAACCCCAGCAACGCCAGCACGGCGATCACCCCACGGCCGATCGGGGACCGCCCGCCGGACGGCGAACCGGACCGGCCGGGGGGCATGACGGGCCGGCGCGGGCCATTGCCGACGGGGCGAACGGCCGCGGGTCGGGCGACGGCCGGGTTATCGCCTCGACGCGGAGGCGACTGACTCGGCAGCCGTCCGCCGGCGGCGGGCGTCGGCGCTCGCGGCGAACCGCTTCCGTTGGCCGCGCCGGCCGCTGTGGCCGGAGGCGGGCCGGCGGGGGTCATCACCGCGGCGGCGCCATCCAGAGCGGGACGCTCCTCGCTGGCCACAGCGCCGCCGCTGCCCGCGCGGATCGAGATCGGCTCCCGGTCCGCGCTCGGGATCAGCCTGGTCGCGGCGCTCAGAGCCGGAGCCCCGACGCCCGCGGGCGCCGCCGGAACCGTGGCGGGCGCCGGCGCGACCGAGCGCGCGCTGACCGGTGCGCCGGCGCCGGCTCTGGCCGCCGCGCCGACCGGAACCCCGCCGGCTCGGACGATCCCGGGAGGTGGCGGTGCCGGCGTGGTCGCCGAGGTCCCCTTGACCGGGGATGAGACCTGGGCCCGGGTGAGCTGCGCGAGCCTGGCCTCGAGCTCCTGGACGTGCTCGGCGGACTCCGCGGCCCAGTCACGCAGCGACGCCGTCTCCCGAGCCTGGGAGAAATACAGCAGGATCAGGATCGCGAGCCCGATGATCGCGGCAAACCCGGCGTCGGCGCCCACCGTGGAGATGAAGTGGTGGACTGAGAATGCGTAAGGAATGGCTCCCATGATGTCAGCGCCAGTCTAAGGGGCTACACCGGCGCCTTCACCCTCGGGACGGGTTACGCGCGCGCCGGATAGGTCAGAGACGTGTTTCGCTAGCGCCGCGGCGTCACCTTCAAGCACCAGCAGGTTGATCTCGGCGAATGTGCGCTCGACCCACGCCGGGTCGAGCCACTCGTGGCTGGCGCGAAGGATGCGCTGCGCCGGCGTCGGCTGGGGGTGCTCGCTCGGGTTGAACAGCTCTTCGTGGAACTTCTCACCGGGCCTCGCGCCGACGATCTCGATGGCGATGTCGCGCTCGGGCTCCAGTCCGGACAGCCGGATCATGGTGTTGGCCAGATCGATGATCAGGACCGGCTCGCCCATCTCAAGCACGAACACCTCGCCGCTGCTGTCGCCGAGCGAGCCGGCGCGGATGATCAGCTGCACCGCTTCCGGGATCGTCATGAAGTAGCGGCTCATGCGCTCGTCGGTCACCGTCACCGGACCGCCCGCCGCAATCTGGCGGCGGAAGATCGGCACCACCGACCCCGAGGAACCGAGCACGTTGCCGAATCGCACCGTCGCGTACCGGGTGCCGGGGTGCTTGACCGCGGCGGCCTCGACCGCCCACTCCGCGAGCGCCTTCGATGCCCCCATCACGGTTGCGGGCTGAACCGCCTTGTCGGTGGACACCAGCACGAACGTGCTCACCCCGACCTCGCCGGCGATCCGCGCGACCAGCCGGGTGGCGAGCGCGTTGTTGCGCACCGCCTCGACCGGGTTCTGTTCCATCAGACCGACGTGCTTGTAGGCGGCGGCATGGAACACGACCGCGGGGCGGTGCTCGGTGAGCACCTCCCGCATCCGCTCCTCCTCTTTGCAGTCGGCCAGCACCGGGACCGCGGTGCGGATGTGGCGGTCCTCCTCGAGCTCGCGGACGATCTCGAACAGGTTGTCCTCGGCGTGGTCGACCAGCACCAGCGAACGCGGCCCGACACGCGCGATCTGGCGGCACAGCTCTGAGCCGATCGAACCGCCGGCGCCGGTCACCAGCACGACCTCGCCCGCCAGGTAGGCGCCGACCCGCCCGAGCTCTTCCCGGACCGGCTCGCGACCCAGCATGTCCTCGACCCGGACCTCGCGCAGCTGCCGGGTCACCTGGAGCTGTCCGGAACCGTCGCGCAGCAGCTCGAACACGGTCGGCGTCGTCCGCACCGGGATCCCGCGCGCCCGGCAGGCGGCCACCACCCGCGCCCGCAGGGTGCCCGGAGCCGAGGGGATCGCGATCACGACCTCGTCGGGCTCGACCTCATCGAGCACACGCTCGAGGTCCGACGCCGAAGTCGTACCGAGAACCTTGAGCCCATGCTCGTCCTTGATCCCCTGCTTGCGGGGATCGTCATCGAGGAACCCGACCGGGCGCAGCGACAGCTGCGGATTACGCAGCAGCTCGCGCACCACCAGGCGACCGCCATCGCCGCCGCCGACGATCAGGGCCTCATGGGCTCCCTTGCCGACGCTGAAGCTGCGCACCCGACCCTCGGCGATCAGCTGCACGACGAAGCGCGCCCCCACCAGCAGGGCCAGCGTCAGCAGGAAGAACAGCGAGATGACGCTGCCGGGCAGCGTGATCGCGGTCACCGGGCCCCGGGTGACCTGGGAGGACAGATGCTCGACGCCGTGGCGGATTTGAACTACGGCGATGCGCTGCGTGGTCGCCGCCTCGACCGGATGCAGCAGCGCGATCACCCCGACCACGATCACCGTGGCGACCACCACCCCCTTGAGTACGGCCACGTAGTCGCGCTGGCCGATGAAGCGCCACAGCCGCTGGTACTGGCCGAAGGCGGCGAGTGCAATCACGGTGACGGCCACGACCCACCCGATCGTGACGCCGAGCAGGTGACCGTAGCGCTGGTTGGAGCCCTGGAAGCCGCCCTCGAACCGAAGCCAGAACGCAAGGAAATATGCCAACGCGACCAGGACACCGTCCGCCAGCAGCTGGGGGAGCGCGTGACGGTGGACGGGAAAGGCCGCGGATCGGATCCGCCGGCGCATGCGGCGGAGATTCTAGTGCCGAGCGCCCCGGCGTCTGCGATAAGGCACTGTTAGCGCTGAGCGGACCCCCAAACCGGCGTCTCGGTGCTTCACTTCGTCAGCGGCGGATCAGGACGCCCTGCGAGTGCTGGGGTGTGGACGCAAACACCGCCTTCATGGGTGCGCATGTGCTGCGCAGGCTCGCCGGGGTGCGATAGGGCTGGACCTTCCATCCGGAGGGCACCGGGGTGAAGCGCACGATCGGATACCGGCGGTGGAAGCGCTCGATCACGGGGCGGTAGCCGATGGTGCCGGTGTTGCGATGGGTGAACCAGGCCATGATGCTCACGTACTCGACGTTGACCACCGGACGGCCGCATGAGAGCACCTTCTTGTAGCCCCCGAGCACATTGAGAGTCGCTGCCAGCCGGTTGATCTCGGTGGTGCGCGCCTGCTCGTGGAACAGGTCCTTGTGCTCGAATCGGGCCTGCGAGATGGCGTCCGGAACCATCGCAGCGACCAGGATCACGGCGAGCGGAATCCCAGACCAGGGGGGCAGGCGCGGATGGACCTCGGACACATCGAGCAGCAGCCAGCCGAACATGATGCCCGCCAGCACCCCCGTGAGGGCTGCGGGCTCGAATAGATACCGTGGCACTCCCGGGAAACCGTGCAGGGCGAAGGCGATCTCGACGACCACCCACAGCACCACCGCGCCGCCCAGGGCCAGCACCACCCGGTTGCGCCGCAGCGCGGCCAGGACGACCGCCAGGAGCGCCGCGAGCTGAATCGGCAGATAGTCCAGCGCTAGGAAGCGGTCGCCCGTGCAGCTGATCTTGCTGCTGGTGCACTTGCGCGGGGACTTGAGCGCGAGCTGACCGGCGATGTTCGGCCGGTGGTTGGTGATCGTCGGGATCCCGAACCACATGAAGGCAATCACGAGCACCGCCGCGTACAACATCCAGCGCATGGACGGAACCTTCAGCCACAGCCAAATCGCATACAGGCCCACGAATGGCCACACCTCGGGCCGACCCAGGGCGGCGAGTGCGCCCAGCCACCAGGCCCAGCGACGACGGCCATTGAGATGGCAGTCGATCGCCGCCAGGCAGACGGCCACCAGCATCGGGTCCGACTGAACGCTGAGGACGTAGTGGGAGTACTGGTCGATGCCCAGCACCGCAGCGCCCGCGAAGACGGCAGCTCCGATCGCGGCATAGCGATGGCGCTCGCCGGCCGCCGTCAGCCGGTAGGCGATTCGGCCGCCGAACACGGCGCCCGCCAGCGCGACCGAGACCGACGTGAGCATCCACAGCCACAACGCGTAGTGGCCAAACAGGGCAAAGGGGACGTTGAACAGGTACGTGAACGGCTTCCACGACGGAGCCCCGCCGAGGTCCAGCGTCCCGCGCAGCGTCTGATAGCCCCAATCCATCCAGCCGTAGGGGTCGTAGCCGGGTCGGGTGCCGGTGAGGAGGATCAGCACTCCTGAGACGGCGATGACGCCCAGCGCCACCAGCCACCAGACGTGGCGGGCGACGAGGGAGCGGGGGCCGGGCGAGTCGGACGAGGGCGTGGATGAGCCGTCCGCCGAGCCCAGGGTCTGTGGCCTGTCTAGCGTGGTGTCGGACACGAGGGGGTTCGGACGGTACCAGCCCGTCAACTCGCTGCGACGAGCGGCAGGCGACTCGGCGGCCAGGCTCGTGCAGCGCTAAGCAACCGCTAATCGAGCGCACATAAGAGCAGGTCGACGAGCACGCCGGGATCGCGGCGCACGCGTTCAGGGGCTTGGGATCTCTCAGGACGCTTGACGAGCGTCACCTCGTCGGCGCGCCGCAGGTGCCGCAACCGGCCCTCGGCGATCAACCGCTCATCGACCGCGCCGAGGCGTCCCTCGAACACGGTGAACACCGGGGTCCCCAGGGCGACGGCCTCACGGTTCATGGTGCCGCCGGCTGACACCACGAGATCGGCATAGGCGACCAGGGACTGAGCATCCACAGCCTGCTCGGGGATGATCAGTCCCCCGATCTGGTGCAGCGCCGCCCGCTGCTCCGGAGTTCGCGGCAGGACCACCACCTGACCGCTGCCCAGCCGCGCCAGGACGCTGTCGAACAGGTCGTTCTCGAACCGGTGGTAGAGCGACACCGCCGGCGGGGTGCGGACAACGGCGATCGGCGCCGTCCGGTCGAGGCCCAGCTCGGCCAGCACGGCCGGGTCGGGCTCGAAGTCGGCGAGGTAGTACTCCTCCTTGAGGCCGGGATAGCCGTGCAGCTTTCCGCGCGCCCCGTAGCGATACAGGCGCTCAGGCGGAATCACATCGGGAACCACGACCGCCCCCGCGAGGCGGCAGTTGACGTGGTGCTGGACCCGCGCCCACTCGTAGTCGAACGTGGTCGCGCAGGGGATCCGCAGGAACGCCGCCGCGACCGTGATGTCGTTGGAGCCGTGGCCCAGGGCGAGGTCGAAGCCTCGCTGGCGCGCCCAACGCCCCAGAGCACGCGAGCGCGCCGCCATCCCGCGTCCCTTGTCGAGCAGGCCGGCGCCGCGATGCTGCCCGATCGCGGTGTGCTCGATCCCGAACCGCCGGCACAGCGCCAGCGTCTGGGCGAAGTCCCGGGCGGTCACCTGAACCTCGTGGCCCCGGTCGCGCAGCGTCTCGATCACCGGTCGCATAACGAGGACGTGCGGCGAGTTGGTCAGGTCGATCCAGACCTTCACCGGGGCGCACACCTCAGCCGTCGACAGCGGGCGGCGGCGGCTACGGAACCGGGCGAAGGCACGTGAATCGACGGCAACAGTAGCGTCGCCAAGCGATGGCACCGAGACTGGCGATAGCCTAGTCACGTGCTCTTGCCCATGGCCTCCGTCACCGCCAGCCTAGCCGACACCGCCACCAGCCTGGTGGGGTCGCTCGGGCTGGGCGGGATCTTCCTGCTGATGCTGCTAGAGAGCGCGTGCATCCCGATCCCGTCTGAGGTCACGATGCTGTTCGCCGGGTTCAACGTCGCCAACCACCACTACAGCCTGTTGGCGATCACCGTGGCTGGGGTGCTGGGCAACCTGGTCGGCTCATGGATCGCCTACGGCGTGGGCTACTACGGTCGCCGCGAACTGCTCGAGAAGCACGGTGGGTGGCTCCATATCTCCGCCAAGCAGCTGGAGCGGGCCGATCGATGGTTCGCCCACCACGGCGCGGTGACGGTGCTGGTCACCCGGGTCATGCCGCTGGTGCGGACGTTCATCTCGCTTCCGGCCGGCGCAGCGCGGATGCCGTTCAAGCGCTTCACCGTGCTGACCGTGATCGGCTGCATCCCCTGGGTCTTCGTCCTCGGATGGGTCGGATTTCTGACCAAGAGCAATTGGCGAAACGTCAAGGACGGCCTCGCCTACGTCGACTACGCCGTCGTGGTCGCCGTAGTGATCGGGATCATCTACCTCGTGATCCGCCGACGTCGCGACCGGGGGCGCGGAGAGCCCGAGCCGGCCGTCGATGCCGGCAGCTGACGGGCTGTCGCTGCCCGCAGCGCTGGTCCTGGGCGTCCTGCACGGCCCGGCGGAGTTGCTGCCGATCTCATCGTCGGGGCATGTGACCTTGGTCCCCTGGCTGCTGGGGTGGGAGTACGACCGCCTCGACCCGGAGCTGCGCAAGTCGTTCGAGGTTGCGCTGCACGCCGGCACGGCGGCGGCGCTGCTGATCACGCTGCGCGCCGAGGTTCTCGACGCCGTCCAGGGCATGTCCCCCCGCGTGGCCGCGTTCATCGGGCTGTCATTCGCTCCGCCGGCAATCGTCGGGTACAAGCTCGAGCGGGTGATCGAGGGTCGTCTGGGCACGCCACCGACGATCGCGGCTGGCCTGATTCTCGGCGCGCTGGCGATGGCCTGGGCCGACCGAGCCCCGCAGGTCCGCCCCTCCCAGGAGGCCGGGGTCCTCGACGCGCTGCTGCTCGGTCTCGCCCAGGCCTGCGCGCTGGTCCCGGGGGTTTCGCGCAACGGGGCCACGCTGGTCGCCGCCCGACGGCGAGGCTTCACACGGGAGGACGCGAATCGACTCTCCCGTCACGTGGCGCTACCGGTGATCGCCGGGGCGACGCTGCTCAAGGGCGCCCGGCTCGGACGCCACGGACTGCCGCCTGGGACCCGGCTCCCGTTCGCGCTCGGCGCATCGGCGTCGTTCGTATCCACGCTCGGTTCGACCTGGCTGATCAAGCAGGTCGAGCGCGATCGCTCCCTGCTGCCCTACGCCGGCTACCGCATCCTGCTGGCCGCCACGGTGCTGCGGCGGCTGCGGCGCGGCCGCGTCTCCCAGCGGGTCCGCCCGATGTAAGACAATGGCGTCGTGACGGACACCTACGCAGCCGCCGGTGTCGACACCCAGGAAGCTGACCAGGGCGTCGCCGCCCTCGTTGATGTGCTGCGGCGCATCGACACCGGGCGCGAGTCTCTGGCGGTCTCGCTTCCCGGCCACTACGCCAGCGTGTTGCGGATCGGTCCGGGCCTCGGTATCGCCCTGGCCACCGACAGCGTGGGGTCGAAGGTGATCGTCGCGGAGCAGGCCGGCCGCTTCGACACGATCGGGATCGACTGCGTGGCCATGAACGTCAATGACCTGATCTGCGTCGGGGCGGAGCCCCTGGCGCTGCTCGACTATCTCGCGGTCGAACGCGCCGACCCGGCACAGCTGCGGGAGATCGCGGTGGGACTGAGGATCGGCGCCGAGGCCGCCGGTGTCGAGATTCCCGGTGGCGAGGTGTGCCAGCTTCCCGAGGTCATTCGCGGCCATCCGTCGCCGTATGGCTTTGACCTGGTGGGGTCGGCCTTCGGCACGGTGGCGCTGGACCGCGTCATCACCGGTGCCGCCTGCGTCCCGGGGGACGCGATCATTGGCCTGCCGGCCTCGGGCGTGCACTCCAACGGCCTCACGCTCGCCCGCCGGACGCTACTGGAGCGGGGCGGTCTGACGCTGGACTCGGCGCCGACCGAGCTCGCGGGGGACACGGTCGCGGACGCGTTGCTGGAGCCCACCGTCATCTACGTGCGGGCGATCCTGGCGCTGCTGCGCAGCGAGATCCCGGTGCACGGCCTGGCCCACATCACCGGCGGCGGCCTGCTCAACCTGCTGCGTCTGGGCGACCGCATCGGCTTTGCGATCACCGCGCCGCTACCGGTCCCCCCGGTGTTCGATCTGATTGCCGCGCTCGGCGAGGTGGCGCCCGCCGAGATGTGGGAGGTGTTCAACATGGGCTGCGGCTTCTGCGTGGTCGTGCCCGAGGCCAGCGCCGCCGAGACGGTGGCACTGCTGGGTGGTCACCATCCCGGCACGGCCGTCGTCGGCCGCGTGACCGACCACGCCCGCCTGGTCCGGGTCCCGGCGCTCGGGATCGAGGGAGGACCCGGCGGACTCAGAACGACCTAAGTGCTTCCCGTTGGAGCAATGGCGCAGCGGACAGGCACGTCCGATGCCGGGTTGGCGCAAAATAGGGGGCTCCACATGAGCACGCTGCTGGGGACCAGTCTCAACGGCCGTTACCGATTGGAGGCGCGAATCGGTGCCGGCGGCATGTCCACCGTGTACCGCGCCCTGGACGGGACACTCGAGCGCGAGGTCGCGGTCAAGCTGATGAATCGCGAGGTCGCCAGCGATTCCGACCAGCTCGAGCGCTTCCGTCGCGAGGCCCGCGCCGTGGCCCAGCTCTCGCATCCGCACATCGTCGGCGTCATCGACGCCGGCGAGGACGACGGCCGGCCCTACATCGTGCTCGAGTATGTCGAGGGCGAGACGCTCAAGGACCGCATCCGCCGGCTGGGCCGGCTGCCGATCACCGAGGCCCTCGCGTACGCGATCGAGATCGCGCGGGCGCTCGGCGCCGCCCACGCTCGCCACATCGTGCACCGCGACGTGAAGCCGCAGAACGTGCTGATCGACGAGGAGGGCTCGGCCAAGGTGACCGACTTCGGGATCGCCCGGACGCTCGAGGAGGAGGGCCTCACCGCGGACGGGCGCGTGCTCGGCACGACCGACTACGTCTCACCCGAGCAGGCGCTCGGCCAGCACGTCACCGGTCAGTCCGACCTGTACTCGCTCGGGGTGGTGCTGTACGAGATGCTCACCGGCGAGGTCCCGTTCAAGGGCGACAACCAGGTCGCGGTGGCGATGATGCACGTGCGCGACGAGATTCCCGACGTGCAGGTCAAGCGGCCCGAGGTGTCGGCCGCGCTCGCCGCGGTCGTCGAAACCGCCACCGCCAAGGCCCAGGAGGACCGCTACGCCGACGATGCCGAGCTGATCGCGGACCTGGAGGACGTGCTCGCGATCGAGGCCGCCCGGAGCGGGAGCGCGACCGGCGAGGTCACCTCGGTGCTGCGCACGCTGCCGTCCCGGGCGCAGCGGCGCGTCCCGTTCCGCCTGCGCCACCCCCTGGCGCTGATCGCCGTGCTGGTGGTCGTGCTCGCGGCCGTGGCCGGCGGCGCCGTGTTCCTGGCCGGCCGCACCCACCACGGAACCGCCAAGCTCCCCCAGCCGCCCCCCAAGGCCACCCCGAGTCAGGTGGTGCTGTGCGCGTCATGCGCGCACGATTACAACCCGGTGGCTCCGGTCGGGCCGAAGTCCCAGCACTCGAGCACGGTCGGATTGGCCATCGACGGCAATCGCAACACGGCGTGGACGACCGAGCAGTACTACGCCGGGCTGCAGAAGGCCGGCGTCGGGCTCTACGTCGATGCCTCTCCCGGGGTTGCCGCCCGTTCGATGGTGATCGACACCGCCACGCCCGGCTACTCGGTGGTGATCTACGCGCGCAAGAGCCGCCCCGATCCCAACACCTTCGACGTCGGGCCCAAGGGCTGGGTCAAGGTCGGCGCGGCTCGTTCGGTCCACAGCACGCAGACGATCCCGCTTGCCGCCGGCGACACCCGCTACCGCTATTACCTGGCGTGGATCACGACCCTCGGCAGCCACAACCAGGTCGCGATCAACGAGATCGCGCTGTACACCTGAGCCCGCGGGCTCACCACGAGCGGTCCGGCAGCGGCGTCGCGCTGCCCTCGTGCACGCGGGCGGCGGCGCTCAGCATCGCGCCCATGTGGTCGGGAAATCCAAGCGGGTCGGGCAGCCCGTCAAGCGGGAACCACCCCGCCTCGAGCACCTCGTCGGCCTGGAGTCGCAGGTCGCCGACGGGCTCGGCCAGCCGCATCAGATAGGAGCTGTTGAGGGTGTGCTCCTGCACCCCGTCGAGCGCCGGGGGGCCGTAGACGTCGATCCACGTGCCGACGTAGGCGACCGCCTCGGCTTCGATCCCCAGCTCCTCGCTCAGCTCCCGCTCGGCGGCACGCATCGGGTGCTCGCCCCCCTCGCAGAATCCTCCCGGAACGTCCCACGCCCCTCGCCACGGGTCACGGGCACGCCGCAGCAGCAGCACCCGCCCCTGCTCGATCACCACCGCCTCGCCGCACGGCTTGGGGTTGAGGAAGTGCCGCTGCCCACAGTGCCGGCAGTAGGTCGGCGGGGGCTCGGATAGGTGCTGGCCGCAACTCCAGCAGTAGCGGTAGGACGACACCGGCGGGACGGTAGCGTTCGGGATCGGACACCATGGCCTCCCCATGAGCCCGCGCCCCAACCAGATCGCCTTCGTCGGCCTCGGCCGGATGGGGCTGCCCATGTGTGCCCGTCTCACCGCGGCATCCTTCGAGGTGGTCGCCACGGATCTGCGCCCTGAGCTGCAGGCCGCCGCGCAGGAGCTCGGAGCGCAGTGGGCGCCCACCATCGCCGGCGCCTGCGCCGAGGCCGAGTTCGTGATCACCATGCTGCCGGGACCGGGCGAGGTGGGGAGCGCGACGGAGGAGATCGTCGCGGCGCTCGCGCCCGGGGCGTGCTGGATCGACATGAGCACCGCCTCGCCCGCGATCGGGCGTCAGATCACGGCTGCCGCCGGCCGCCGCGGGGTGGTCACGTTGGACGCGCCGGTGGGCGGCGGGCCCGAGGCGGCCCGCGAGGGCCGGCTGGTGGCGATCGCCGGCGGTGATGCCGGGGACCTGCGCCGCTGCCGGCCACTGCTCGACAGGCTGGCCCAACGCGTTCTCCACGTCGGCCCCGCCGGCAGTGGTTACGCGGTCAAGCTGCTCATCAACCTGCTCTGGTTCGAGCAGGCGGTGGCCACGGCGGAGGCACTGACGCTGGCGCGGCGGATGCAGCTCGACCTGGAGGTCGTTCGGGAGGCGCTGATGCAGAGCGCGGCGGCGAGCGGGTTCATCGCCCACGACGTCCCGGCGCTGCTCGACGGTGACGACCTGACGACGTTCCCGCTGGCGCGCTGCTGCGAGGAGCTGGAGTCGGTACGAGCGATCGGCCGCGAGCTCGAGGTGCCGCTGGAGCTCGCCGCCGCGGTCAGCGAACTGCACCTGCGCGCGCTCGAGCGCTACGGCGATGTCGACGGCGAGCTGCTCGGCGCGCGGCTGGTGGCCGAGCGTGCGGGGGTGCAGCTGCGCCGCGAGCCGGGGACCGGGCAATAGGCCTGCGTGCCCGGGCCGCTCAGGGGCCCAGGGTGTCTGGGGCGGACTTTTCTGCGCCCGATCTGGCTCCTGACGGGGGGTTCGCCGTCCAGGGCCCGGGGGGTGGGCCGTTCTCGACACACCGTCCGAGAACCGGCCGAGCGGGCGCAAAAATGCCCGCTCACGGGGTTCGACCGGGCTAGTGCCGAAGCGCCCGCTCGGCCTCGTAGCGCGCGAACGCCAGCTCGACCAGCCGCGCGAGCAGGTCCGGGTACGGTATCCCGCTGGCCGCGAACAGCGATCCGAACACAGAGGTCTCGGTGAAGCCCGGCATCGTGTTGAGCTCGTTGACCAGCACCGTCTCTCCGACGACGAAGAAGTCGACCCGGGCCAGGCCGCTGCAGCCGGTGAGCACGAACGCCTGCACGGCGAGCTCGCGGACCCGCTCGGAGACCGCGGGCGGCAGCCGCGCGGGCGCGATCAGCCGCATACCACCCGGCGAGTACTTGGCCGCGTAGTCGTACCAGCCCCCCTCGCCTGCGGCGAGCAGGATCTCTCCCGGCTGGGAGGCCAGCGGCGCCTCGTTGCCCAGCACCGAGCACTCCACCTCGCGTCCCGTCGCGGCCGCCTCGACGATCGCCACGGCGTCGTGGGCGAACGCGGTCTGCAGCGCGGCGTCGAGCTGCTCGGACGCATCGACCCGCGCGATCCCGACCGAGGAGCCGAGGCGGGCGGGCTTGACGAACACCGGGAACCCGAGCGCGCCCAGGGAGCGCGTGACCGCAGCCGGGTCGGAGCGGTGATCCTCCATCCGGACGGCTCGATAGTCGACCTGCGGGATTCCCGCCTGCGCCATCAGCTCCTTGAACAGGACCTTGTGCATGCACAGCGCCGACGCGAGCACGCCCGCGCCGACGTAGGGAACGTCGAGGCACTCCAGCAGGCCCTGGACCGTGCCGTCCTCCCCGAACGGCCCGTGCAGCACCGGGAACACGACGTCGTGGCCGGGCAGGCCGCCGCCGGGTGCCAGGGTGACCGGCTCGCCGTCGCGGCGCCAGCTGCCGTCGCGTCCCACGTCGATCATCGATACCTCATGGCCGGCGGTGCGCAGGCCGCCGGCGACCGACGCCGCGGACGCGAGCGATACCTCGTGCTCGGAGGACCGCCCCCCGGAGAGCACTGCCACGCGCCGCCGCGTCATGGCGCGGCGGTGCTCGACGAGGACGTCGTCGAGGAGCTCGAGGTGCTGCTGGTGGGAGTGGAGCTCTGGCTGGTCGTGGTGGTCGAGGTGTTCGGCGCCTTGAAGCTACCGACCACGATCGTCACGGTGCTGTTCTTCTTCGCCGTCGAGCCGCCGCTGGGGCTCTGTGTGATGACGTTGCCGTCCTGATTCTGCTGGGTCACGGTCTTGGTGGTGCGCGCGACCTTGAACCCGGCCGAGGTCAGTGCGCTGGTCGCCTGGCCGGCCGGATCCCCGACCACGTTGGGCACCGTTGCGGTGGGTGGCGCCGACGCGACGACGATCGTGACCACACTTCCGGTCGCCGAGCTCGCACCTCCCGCCGGGTCCTGGCTGATCACATTGCCGGGCTGGGTCCCGGTGGACGACTGCGTGTTGACGTTGACCTTGAATCCGGCGGAGGTCAGGGCGGTGGTGGCGGCTGCCTCGCTGTCTCCCGTGACGTCCGGGACGGTCTTGGCCGGCGGCCCCGAGGAGATGATCAGAGTGACCGAGGCGCCGGTCGGCAGCTTGGTGCCGGCGGCCGGATCGGTGCCGGTGGCCTGACCGTCCGGGAATTGCTGCGAGGGCTGTCTCAACCTCCGGGCCGGCTTGAGGTTGGCCGCCCTGATCAGCGCCGTCGCCTTGCCCTGGCTCAGGCCCTGGACCGACGGCACCAGCCGATTGCCCGGACCCTGCGACACGGTGACCGTCACGGTCGAGTTCTTGTCGGCCTTGGTACCGGCCTGCGGATTCTCGCCGATGACGGTTCCGGAGCCCTTCGGGTTGGCCACCCGGATCACGCCGACCGAGAAGCCCGCGTTCTGGAGCACCGTGCGGGCGAGGTTGAGCTGCTCTCCGGTCACCGAGGGCACGACCCGCTGCTTGGGTCTGGAGATCAGGTACGCGGCGGTCGCGGCTCCCGCGATCAGCAGCACCACGAGCGCGACCAGCAACCACGGGAGCCAGCTCCTGGGGTCTTCGTCTGGCTCGAGGGGCTCCTCGTTCGCGTACTCGGCGGCGACTTCGAGTGCTGGATCGGGATACCGCTCCGACTCGCCGGCCAGGGCGGCCGCGGCGGCCGCGGCACCCGCTCCGGCCGCGGCGCCGGCGGCCACGGCGGCCATGCTGGCGGTGTGCTGGCCGCCGGTCCCCGACTGGATCGACGCCCTGCAGTGCTCGAGCGCGGCGATCAGCTGGTCTGCGTTCTCGGGACGGTCGGCGGGATTCTTGTTCAGCACCCACAGCACCACCTGCTCGAGCTCGGGCGGAACGTTCGGATTGATCTCGCGGGGCGGGATGGGCGCTTCGGAGACGTGCTTGAGCGCGATCGTGACGGCGGCCTCCGCGTCGAACGGCACGTGCGCGGTCAGCATCTCGTAGAGCACGATCCCCACCGAGTAGAGATCGGACGAGGCGGCGACCGAATGGCCCTGGGCCTGCTCGGGCGAGAGGTATTGCGCGGTCCCCATGATCGAGCCGGTCTCGGTCATGTCGGAGGCTCCGGCGCGCGCGATCCCGAAGTCGGTCACCTTGGCCTGGTCGGCATCGTCGATGATCACGTTGTGGGGCTTGAGGTCACGGTGGATGACCCCGCGACGGTGCGCGAACCGCGCCGCCTTGAGGATCTGCAGCGCGATGTCGATCGCGCGCAGCGGCTCGAGCGGAGCCTCCTCGCGGATCAGCTGCTTCAGCGACCGGCCGGGCAGGTACTCCATCGCGATGTAGTACGTGTCGTCGTAGCTGCCGCGGTCATAGACGCCGACCACGTTGGGGTGCTGCAGCCCGGCTGCCGCCTGCGCTTCTCGGCGGAAGCGCTCGACGAAGTCCGGGTCGGCGGCGAAGCGGCCGTGCAGCAGCTTCAGCGCGACCTTACGGCCGAGCTGCTGGTCCTCGACCAGGAACACGTCGGCCATCCCGCCCGAGCCCAGGCGCGACAGAACCTTGTAGCGCCCGTCGATGATCGTGTTGGGGCTGGGCTCCGACACCGCCCTACTGCCCCTCCGAGAGCAGCGTCTGCACCACCGCCTTGGCGATCGGCGCGGCGACGGTCCCGCCGAAGCCGCCCTGGGACCGCTCCACGGTGACCGCGATCGCGACCCTGGGGTTCTGGACCGGGGCGAAGCCGATGAACCACGGCTGGGTCACGTTCAGGCCCGCCAATCCGACCGACGCCGTTCCGGTCTTGCCGGCGAACGTGATCCCGCCGCCGAGCTGGGCGGGCGTACCGGTTCCCTCGTCGACGACCTTCTTCATCATCTGCGCGACCGCGTCCGCCGTGGACGGCTTCATCACCTGGCTGTAGACCTGAGGCGTGATCGCCTGCACCGTGCGGCCGGTCTGGTCAACGACCTTGGAGGTCAGGTGGGGCGCCATCAGGGTGCCGTGGTTGGCCACCGCCGCCGCGACCATCGCCATCTGCAGCGGGGTCACCTGCAGCCCTCCCTGGCCGATCGCGATCCGGCCGATGTCCTCGTTGGGGGTCCCCGGTGACAACGGCTTGCCCCGGGGAGAGTAGGGGCGACTGACGTTGATCTCATTGGACGGCAGGTCCAGCGGTGGCTTGGAGTAGAAGCCGAAGCGCTTCATGTACCTGGTCATCACTCCGCGTCCCAGCGCCTCCGCCACCTGTGCCCACACCGTGTTCACGGAGTAGGTCAGCGCGGTGGTCAGGTCGATCGGGCCGAACGCCTGATTGTTGTCGTTGGACAGCGGCACGCCTGAGATCGTGACCGGCGACTTGCCGTTGACAATCGAACTCGGCGTGTACTTGCCGCTGTCGATCGCGGCGGCGGCGGTCACCACCTTGAACGTCGAGCCGGGGGGATAGCCCGCCTGGGTGGCGCGGTTGAAGGCCGACACCCCCGCACCCTGGGCGTGCGGGTGGTTGTCGTTGTAGGACGGGTTGGCGTACATGACCTTGATCGCGCCGCTCCTGGGATCGATCGCCACGACGGCTCCGGCCCGGCCCGCCAATGCCTGTTGGGCCACCTTCTGCGCCTTGGGATCGAGCGTGGTCTGGACGTCGTCGCCGACGCGCTGGGAGCCGCCGAACGGGCCGAACACCGAGCTGAGCCCGGTCTGGACCCCGCGCAGATCCGAGCCGCGGGAGAGCTCCAGGCCGGCGGCGTCGCCGGCGGCGGCGGTCGAGTAGCCCACGGTCTGCGCGAACAGCGGCCCGGTGGGGTACGTGCGGCTCCACGTGTGGGATCGGGCCGGGACCGAGCGGGCCAGAACGGAGCTGTCGTCGGCCAGGATCCGTCCGCGCTTGATCCGCAGCTCGTCGATCAGCGTGCGCACGTTGAGCTGGTTGTTGTTCAGGCCGGAGGCCTCGAACACCGTCCAGCGCGAGGTCCACACGATCAGCAGCAGGAACAGCACCACGATCAGGCCGAACAGGCGCATGATCTGCGAGCTCATGACGGCGCCGGCCTCCGGGCCCGGTCGGAGACGAGCAGCAGCAGCGCGAGCAGCACGAAGTTCGCGATGATCGACGACCCGCCGTAGGAGATGAACGGCAGCGTCACACCCGTGAGGGGGATCACCCTGGTCACCCCGCCGACGATCACGAACACCTGCAGCGCCAGCACCGACGATAGCCCGGCGGCCAGCAGCGTCGAGAACGAATCGCGGGCCAGTACCGCGGTCTTGAGCCCGCGCGCCACCAGCAGCAGGTAGGTGAGCAGCACGGCCGCGCCACCGAACAGCCCGACCTCGTCGGTGATCACGGCGTAGATCATGTCGGTCTGAGGCGCGGGCACCAGCGGCGTGCCGTTGATCGTGGTCAGGACGGCCTGACCGAAGCCCTGCCCGAACAGCCCTCCGGCCGCCTGCGCGAAGATCCCGTTGGCGATCTGGTAGCTGCCCAGCGGAGCGTTGTACAGGCGCGGGTTGAAGGGGTGCAACCAGTCCTCGACGCGCGCGTTGATGTGCTGGATGTGACTCCCCAGGTACCAGGAGCCGAGCCCGAACGCGATCATCCCCACGACCACGAACGAGAACCGTCCCGTCGCCACATACAGCATCGACAGCAGCGCGCCGTAGAACATCAGCGACGAGCCGATGTCGTGCAGGAGCACGAGGATGATCATCGCCACGCCCCAGATCACCAGCACCGGACCGAAGTGCTTGATCGGTGGAAGCGTGACGCCGAGCACCCGACGTGCTCCCAGCACCAGGACCTGGCGGGTGTCACGCAGGTAACTGGCCAGGAAGATGACCAGCCCGAGCTTGGCGAACTCGGTCGGCTGGAACACGAACAGCCCCGGTATGTGGATCCCCAGGTAGGCACCGTTGGCCTGATATCCGATCCCCGGCAGGCGGGGCAGCAGCAGCAGGGCGAGCGAGATCGCCACGATCGTGTAGCGATAGCGCTCGAGCTTGCGGTAGTCGCGGAAGATCACGATCGTCAGCGCGAACAGGACCAGGCCGAGCACGAACCACTGTGCCTGCAACCGCGCCTGCGTCGCATCGATCCGGTAGATCATCACCAGTCCGAAACTGGCCAGCAGCGCCGCCAGGGGGAACATGTAGGGGTCGGCGTAGGGAAGCGTCATCCGGATCACGATGTGCCCGGCGAGGCACAGGCCCAGGAAGATCGCCCCATAGGTGAGCGACACGTTGGAGAGGACATTGGAGCGCTGGATGAACACGCCGGCGAAGCCGGCCGTCACCAGCAGCGAGGCCGGAATCAGGCCGACCAGCTCACGGTTGCGCGCGGTCATCGGCTGAGCTGGCCGAGCTCGGCCGCGTGCACGAGGCTGATCGCGTCGGCCTGCGAGCGCAGCTGATGGTTCAACAGCTCGCCGCGGCGCGCGGCGGGGACGTACTGGGCTGGGACGCCGGAGACGTAGAACTGCTCGTAGAGGTGGATCCCCAGCGGAAGCTGATAGGGCAGACCGCGGAACACCGTCACGATCCCCTGCCCGTTGGTGCCGACAAAGAACAGCTGACGAGTGGCCAGATAGCCCCCACCGCCGACCAGGAACAGGACGATGACCACCGCCAGCAGCGCGGCCAGGGGCTTGGCGAACCGCCGTGGGCCCCGCCGGCGGGTCCGGGCGGCCGGAGGATCGCGGCGAGGCGACGGCGTGACCGGCCGCGGCGGCTCGGTTCGCGGCGGTTCCCGCCTGCGGGCACGCTCCCGGGCCGGAGCGGGAGCGGGAGCGGGCGCGGTGAGGGTCCCGCTGCGGCGTCCCGCGGACCGCGCGCTCGTGCCGTCGCTGACGCGGTGCTCACCGTCGGAGCTCTCGGCCGGGGTGGGCGACTCGAGGCTGACCACGGTCGGCTGATCGGCCACGTCGCTGCCACCGACGTCCTCGAGCCGGAACAGGATGACCGTGATGTTGTCGCGTCCTCCCGCCTCGTTGGCGGCCGCGATCAGCAGCTCGCCGGCACGGTCGAGGTCGGATTCCCGCGTCAGGACCGCGGCGATCTGCTTTTCGTCGATCATCGACGTGAGCCCGTCGCTGCACAGCAGCACGACGTCTCCGGCGCGGGCCGGATAGGTCCACGTGTCGACCTCCACCTCCGGGTCGATTCCGAGTGCGCGAGTGATGATCGAGCGCTGCGGATGCTCGGCCGCCTGCTCCTCGGTCAGCTTGCCGTGCCGGACGAGCTCCTCGACCAGCGAGTGGTCCTGGGTCATGCGGGTGAGCGCACCGTCCCGGAACAGATAGGCGCGCGAGTCGCCGACGTGCGCCACGGCGAGCGCCGAGTCGTCGACGTACACCGCGGTGAGGGTGGTGCCCATGCCCGCGCGCTCGTGCTCGGTGCGCGAGATCTCATAGATCCGGCGATTGGCCGCCTGGGCGCACTCCACCAGCCGCTGCAGCGGCGGCCCCTCCCGCGGCAGTTCGCGCTGAAATGCCTCGACCGCCAGCTTCGACGCGACCTCCCCGGCCTGCGCGCCGCCCATGCCATCGGCCACCACGAACACGGGCGCGCGAGCGAACGCGCTGTCCTCGTTGTCGCGCCGCTGGCGTCCGGTGTCGGTCTTCCAGGTTGTCTGGGCTGCTCGGAGCATGGGACTCAGGTCTTGGCGGCGAGAACCGTCATTGCAGGTATGAGAACTCGCTGTCGCCGATCCGGATCCGGTCCCCGTGGTGCAACGGCTGGGGCCCGGTCAGCGGCTCTTCGTTCAGATAAGTGCCATTGGTGGATCCGAGATCCTCGATCACGACCGCGTGGCCCTCGCGTGAGATGCGAGCGTGCCGCGAGGACGCAAACGGGTCGTCGAGGTGGATCTCGACGTCGCCGCGGCCGAGCGTAGCGCCCTGGCCGAGGTCGTACGCCACGCCGCTCTCGTGGCCCGGCGCGCGCTCGACCAGCAACCGTGGCTCGGACTCCTCCACGTCGCCCAAGCCCGCCGCGGCGTCGTACATGCCCGTCGCGTCGGGGGCGGCCGTGTGGTCGGCTTGAACCACCCCCCCGCGACCGCGGCGCATGTCGCGCAACGCGCTCCAGGCGACCCACATCAGGAACAGGTAGAGCACGATCAAAAAGCCGTACTTCAGTCCTACCGAAACGGGCTGTAGCACTCCTATCTCCTACTCGAGCTCGAACCTGATCAGCGAGGTGCCGATCTCGATTTCGTCGCCGGGCTTGAGCACCTCAGGCTGCTCCACCCTGCGGCCGTTCAGACGTGAACCGTTGGTCGACCCGAGGTCCGAGAGCACCCACGAGCCGCCGCGCGGTCGGATCTCGGCGTGCGTGCGCGAGACGTTGGGGTCATCGAGCATCACATCGCATTGACGGCTGCGCCCCAGCGTGACGCCGGTTGGGCCGACGACCAGGCGCTTGTCGTCGAGCAGCAGCAGCGCGGTGTCATGGCGGGCCCTGGCGCGCTCCTCGAGCGGCTCGGCGACGCGACCCGCGGTGCTGTAGATCATCGTGCGACCGGACTCCGCGCGGGCCGGCCCGGCGTCGGGCAGCGGCTCGTCGTCGGGCTCGGGGCCGACGACCCGGGTCTGAATCCCGAATTCGCCCAGTCCCAGCCGCTCGTCTGTCTCGAACTCCACCACGGGGCGCGACATCATCACCAGCCGCTCCCGGCGGGCGTGCTCCAGCAGGTATCCCGACAGCTCCGCCGCGAGTGCTTCCTCGTAGTCGGCGAAGCGATCGCGGTCCCGGACGGAGAGGTAGACGCGGTATTCGTTGGGGACGTAGGTGCGCGAGACCGAGAACGATTTGTGCTCCTCCATCTCGCGCGCGAGCTTGCGGGCGATCTCCACCGGCCTGACCTCCGACCTGAAGGCACGGCTGAACGTCCCTTCGACGAGGCCAGCGATCTTGCTCTCCAGGCTTCTGAGCACACTCATGAGACGCCCCGCAGGGCTGGTCCATGCTACGGAAATCCGGGCCCGGACCGGGCGGTGTGGCGTTTGCCCCGCAGGGCCATGGCGATCGAGGGAGTCAGGGCCACCGCCGCGGCCGCGGCCGCGCCCAGCGCCGCCACCGATGTCGGCAGGCTCTGGCGACCGTGGACCGCCGTCAACGCAACGATCGTCGCCGTCACCAGCAGTCCGGCCCAGACGATCCCCCGCACGACGCCGAGCACCGGCGAGCGGCTCCGCAGCACCCACGGTGCGATCGCCGCAGCCACCGCCCACACCGGCGCCACCGCGAGCGCGCCTGAGCTGAGCAGCCCCAGCAGCACGTGATGCACCGTGTCGTAGGGCGACCCCAGCCAGAGGCTCGACGACGAGGGTCGCGGCGGGCGCGACAGATACAGCGCCCGGCCGGTCAGCGGCGCCGCCAACAGCAGGAGGACCCAGCCGGCCACCGCAATCGCCGCTCGGCGCCAGGGGGTGGTGGCCAGGGCGGCAAACGCGGGCCAGGCGCCGGCGAGCCAGATCAGGCCGAGCGCGGGGGCGCCGACCGCGAGCGGCCAAGCGCTGGGACGACGTGGCAGCAACACGACCGGGACCAGCATCCCGATCAGCACCAGCACCGCAGCACCCCCGTGATGCTGCGTGACCGCGATGGAGCCCGCGGCGCAGGCCAGGGCGAGCCAACCCACCCGGGGCAGGATCAAGGTCAGTCCGGCCGTGAGCAGGGCCGCCGCGGCGGGTGCCAGCGGGGCCGGTGTCAGCAGGTTGACCGACAGCCAGGTCGCCGTCCCGGCGCAGGCCAGCGCCGCCAGGGCGCGGGCGGGCCAGCCCCCGACACGCGATACCTGGTCCTCGGCTTGAGCACGCTCCTCTGGCCGGGCCGGCGCAGCCTCGTCGGCAGAGCGCTCCTGTCGCCGAGCCGACCGGGTCTCGGCTCCAGGACGCTCCTCTCGCCGGGACCACGGCGCATCGACCACACCCGGCTCGTCTCCCACCTGGGACAGGGCCGCGGCCAGCGCCCGGGCCAGCTCGGGGACGCTGCCGCGCTCACGCGGGCGGGGCCGCAGGGCGAGATCGATTCCCTGGCCGAGCTCACGCGGGAGATCGCGGCGCTGGCGGCGCAGCGGTGGGAGGTAGGCCCCGAGGCGCCGGGCGCGCTGCGCCGCGGTGCCCACCCGCACCGGGTTGATTCCCGTGAGGGCCTCGTAGAGCACCAACGCGAGTGAGTACAGGTCGGCCGTGGCCCCCGCCTCGCGCCCTTCCGCCTGCTCGGGGGCCATGTAGGCGAGCGTGCCGATCACGTCACCGGTCAGCGTCAACGTGTCGCCGCCCACCACCCTCGCGACGCCGAAATCGGTCAGCTTGGCGAGCTGGGCCGGACTGGCCGGCTGCTCGGGCACCAGGATGTTGGAGGGCTTGACGTCACGGTGCACCACTCCCTGCTGGTGGGCGTGATCGAGAGCGTCGCAGAGCGCGCTCCCCACCGCGACAATGTCGCGGTCCGACAGACGCCCGGCTCGCAGCAGCTCCTCGAACGTCGGGCCGCGGACCAGCTCGGAGACCAGGTAGGCGCCCTCGTCGTCGATCGCCGCCTCGTACAGCGTCACGATCCCCGGGTGGGCCAGGCGAGCGGCGGCTCGGGCCTCCCGCTCAAAGCGGCCCCCGACGATGCGCTCACGGGGCAGGAGCTTCACCGCCACGTCGCGCTCCAGCCGCTCGTCGCGGGCCATCCACACGGTCCCGAAGGCGCCGGCGCCGAGCCGGGCGTGCAGACGGTAGCGGCCGAGCACGACCGGGGCCGGGGCCCCCGCCGGCGAGCCGCCCTGCCGTCCGCTCGCCAACCCGGCGGTCGGCAGCTGGCTCGCGCTCATGGTCCGGGGTTCCACGCGATGGCTGCCGTCCCTGCGACGCGCACGTGCGCAGACGAGCTCGGCCCAGCTTGCACGCGCGATTGCGCGTTTGACTATCCAGCCGTGCCGACGGTCATACTGGCGTCTTCACAAGCCCTTAAAGGAGCGATTTCAGCTTGTCGTTCTTCGACGAGGTGGACGAACCTCGTACACCGCCTCGTACCGCAACGCGCAGACGTCGACCCTCGGGGACTGGTCGGCGCCCGCCCGGCGACCAGCAGTCGATCCAGGTGCGCCGGGGCGTGGCGGCCGTCGCCCTGGTCATCATCATCATCCTGATCGCGCTCGGCGTCCACAGCTGCCAGGTCAGCGCCCGCAACAGCGCGCTGCGTGACTACACCAACAACGTCTCCTCGCTGACCCAGCAGTCAACCCAGACCGGTACGCAACTGTTCGACGACCTGGCCCATGGCGGCGGCCAGGCCAACGCGACGAGCCTGCAGAACCAGATCAACCAGACCCGGGTCAGCGCCGCCTCCCAGCTGAACCACGCCCGGGCGCTCAGCGTCCCCGACGAGCTCAAGGGGGCCCAGCAGAACTTCCTGCTCACGCTGCAGATGCGCCAGGACGGCATCACCAACATCGCCGCCGAGATCCAGCCGGCGCTCGGCACCGCGACCAGCCAGGACGCGATCAACGCGATCGCCGCCCAGACGGCCCGTTTCTACGCCTCCGACGTGCTCTACAAGGACTACACGGCGACGGCGATCACGGCGGCCCTGCACGCGGCCGGAATCCCGGTCGGTGGCCCCAACGGGGAGACGATCGCCGGCGGCCAATTCGTGTCCAACGTGCAGTGGCTGTTACCGAGCTTCATAAGCACCGAATTGAACGTCGCGGCAGCCTCCCAGGGCAAGACCAAGGTCACCCCGGGCCTGCACGGACACGTTCTGAACTCGGTCAGCGTCGCCGGCACGACGCTGCAGACCGGATCCACCAACACGATCCCGGCCAACCCCGCCCCCTCGTTCACGCTCAACTTCACCAACGGCGGCACGAACAACGAGACCAACGTGGTCTGCCGGGTCTCGGTCACCGGCACGAGCACCAGTGGCCAGACGGTGGTTCCCCAGACGCTCGCCGGCAAGCCGGCGACCTGCAAGGTGACGCTCAGCACCAAGCCCGCGGCCGGGACCCAGACGGTGGTGGCGACCGTCGAAGGGGTCCCGGGCGAGAAGAACAAGTCCAACAACTCGCTGTCGTTCCCGGTCACCTTCCAGTAGCCGCGGGGCGGCCTGACGACCCCGTCCGGCGCTGAGCGCTCCGCCGCTGCGCCTATCCTTGCAGCCGTGCACGACCTCAGCAGCACGGTCGGGATCGTCGCGATAGCGGCCGGCGCGGTAGCGCTGGTGGCGCTGGCGACCAGCCTGACCCTGGCGCTCCGCCTCCGGCGTGTCCGCGCCGACCAGCGGACCGTGCTCGGTGACCGCCAGCGCGACCTCGTCTCCCATGCCGCGACGTTGCAGAGCCAGTTCGAGGCGTTGAACGACTACATCCAGGATGTGGCCGGCCGGCTCGACGAGCGGATGGCGACGGCTGAAGGCCGACTCGACGGCGCCATCGCCTACCGCTCTCTGATCCGCTATGACGCCTACGGCGAGATGTCCGGCCGCCAGTCCACCTCGATCGCCCTGTTGGATGCGACTCAATCCGGGGTGGTGCTGTCGTCGATCCACCATCGCGACCAGGCCCGGCTGTACGCCAAGCAGATCCAGGGGGGCCAGGGACAGCTTGAGCTCTCTCCGGAGGAGAGCGAGGCGATCAAGCTCGCGCTCGAGGGCGGCATCCAGGAGTTCGGGTAGCCGGGCGCGAGCTGATGCGAGTCGGGTACTTCGGGCCCGAGGGCACCTTCACCCAGGAGGCGCTGCTCGCGGATGCGGGGGCGGCGGTGCTCGAGCTGGTGCCGCTGCCCACGATCTACGACACCGTGATGGCAGTTCATCACGGCGACGTGCAGCGGGCCCTGGTGCCGATCGAGAACTCGCTCGAGGGATCGGTCAATGCGACCCTCGACGCGCTGGCGATGGAGACCGAGGATGTCGCGATCGTCGGAGAGGTGGTGCATCCGATCCGGCACTGCCTGATCGCCCGGACCGCGCTCGAGCTCTCCGAGGTTGAGGTGGTCGTCTCCCACCCGCAGGCGAGCGCGCAGTGCGCGCGCTTCATCCGCTCCCGGCTGCCCGGCGCCCGCGTGATGGCCGGCAGCTCCACGGCCGAGGCCGTGCGCACGGTGGCGGCTGAGCCCGGACCGTGGGCCGCGCTCGGAACCCGGCTGGCGGCCGAGCGCTACGGCTGCGTGGTGCTGCGGGCCGGGGTCGAGGACGTCGCCGACAACGAGACCCGGTTCGTGTGGCTGGGGCCCTCGGGGGTGTCGGCGGGTGGCCCGGCGGCCACGCCGCCGCTGGGCCCGTGGAAGACGGCGATCGTGTTCTGGGGCATCGGCTCCGAGGCCCCGGGGTGGCTGGTGGCGTGCCTGTCGGAGTTCGCCGACCGCGGCGTGAACCTGACCCGGATCGAGTCGCGGCCCCGCAAGCAGGGATTGGGGCGCTACATGTTCTTCGCCGATCTGGAGGGGCGCGACACCGAGCCGCCGGTGGCCAACAGCCTCGTCGGCCTGCGGGAGCACGTCGAGGCGCTGCGGGTGCTCGGGTCATTCCCGGCCGCCTGATTCACGACCTCTTGACAAGCCGCAGACCGCCGCCCCGCATGCCCCGGCGCGCACGATGAGGACGCCATCCGCACCGGTAGACTGCTCGCCAGCAGAGCCATGGCCTCCTCCGTACCACCAGAGCCATTGGGGTCCGCGCCGCTTTCAGAGCACCAGCGGCGCGGGCGACAGGGTGGGCGGGTGCTCGTATTGAACGCGACGTACGAGCCGATCAACGTCTGCACCGTGCGCCGCGCGGTCGTGCTGCTGCTAAAGGAGAAGGCCGAGGTGATCGAGCACTCCAACTGGCAGCTGCACGCCGCCACCACGACCATGGCGCGGCCGGTGGTGATCCGGCTGGTCAGCTATGTCCGCATTCCGCGTGACACCCATCGGCGCAAGATCACCCGTCGGGCGGTGTTCGCTCGCGACGACTGGACCTGCCAGTACTGCGGCTCGCGCTCCAACCTGACCGTCGACCACGTCGTGCCACGCTCCAAGGGCGGCCCCTCGAGCTGGGAGAACATCGTCGCCTCCTGCGCGCCGTGCAACCGCCGCAAGGGCAATGCCCTGCCGCGCCAGGCCGGCATGAACCTGAGCCGGCAGCCGGGCACGCCCAGCCCGCACGTGTTCATCCAGGTCGCCTCGCCGACGATCCCGGCGGCCTGGCGGGCCTACCTCGCCGCCTGAGCTGCCGTCTGGCCTCCTGAGCGCGTCCGGCTGCCGTCTGGCCTCCTGAGCGCGCGTCCGGGCGGTTCAGGCCGCGTAGCGCTGGGCGGACCGAGCGCGCGCCTTGGCCGCCTCGACCTCGCGATCCTTGGGCGGAGCGGAGCTGGTCAGCTCGGCCAGCAGCTCCAGCGACGCGGCTGTCACCGCCGCCACCGCCGCCTCGAAGGCCCGCTCGTTGGCGCGGGAGGGCTTGGTGAAGCCGCTGATCTTTCGCACGTACTGCAGCGCGGCCGCCTGGGCTTCTGCCTCGGTCGCGGGCGGGTCGAAGTTGTGGAGAGTTCGGATGTTTCGGCACATGGGGTGAGCGTATCGCGTCGGCCCACGGGGATCCGGGGCCTCGCTCAGCTCGGCCCACGGGGATCGGGGGCCTCGCTCGGCTCGGCCCGCGGGGATCCGGGCCCGGACGCACGAAGGGCGCCGTCGACGCCGGCGCCCTTCGCAAACTGCTGGCTGCTTTTCCGCCATGAGCTACTGCGCTGCCGGAGGGACTAATCCCGGCGCCCATCGACGGCGGTGTCGCGGGGGGACTCCGCTAAGCGGGGTCAGCCTCCGACCTAGCGGCCGGACACCTCCAGGGTCCCGCATAAACTGTCAGACAAGTTCGGACCACCTCCTTTCTCTGGTCCCCTCAGATTATCGAATCGTGGCGGCGGAATCTGCAGCAGCCTCGAAAACGAGTCCAAGGTGGGTCTGAACGCCCGGGCTCAGAGCGCTAACCGTCCGTTTCGTCGCTCTCGTCGCTCTCGTCGGAAGCGGGCGCGTCAGGTGCGTCAGGTGAGTCGAGGGCGTCAAGCGCGTCGGCGACGTCCGCGATCTCGGGGACGGCGGACCCCAGTGAAGCCACGTCCGCCTCCTCGAGCACCTGAGCCGCCGTGGTGGCCTCGGACTCGACCACCAGCGCGACGGCGCTGACCTGGTCGTCGTCACGGATGTTCATCACCCGCACGCCCTGCGAGGAGCGTCCGTAGCGATTGATCCCTCGCACGGAGGTCCGCTGGACCATCCCGTTCTGGGAGATGAACACGAGCTCCTGATGCTCACGGACGACCAGCGCGCCGGCCAGCGCTCCCTTGTTCTCGGTCAGCGTGATCGTCTTGACACCCATCGTGCCGCGTCCCTTGACCGGATAGTCCGACATCGGGCTGCGCTTGCCGTAACCGTTCTCGGTCACCACCAGCAGTTCATCGTCGTCCCGCGCGACGTCCATCGCGAGCACCGCGTTGCCCTTCTGGGACACGTTCATGCCGCGTACGCCGCTGGTGTCGCGACCCATCGAGCGCACGGCGTCCTCGCTGAAGCGAGCGGCCTGACCCGAGCGTGAGACCATGATGATGTCGTCGTGCCCGCTGGTGCGGCGAACGGCGATCAGCTCATCGTCGTCGCGGATGTTGATGGCGATGATGCCGTCGGCCTTGATCGGCGTGTTGTAGGCCAGGAACTCGGTCTTCTTGACGATGCCGTTGCGGGTGGCGAAGACCAGGTACTGGCCCTCGGTGAAGTCCCGGGTCGACAGCACCGACTGGACTCGCTCGCCCTCTCGCAGGGGAAGCAGGTTGACCAGCGCCCGCCCCTTGGCGGTGCGCTGCGCCTCGGGGAGCTCATATACCTTGAGCCGGTAGACCTTGCCGCGGTTGGTGAAGAACAGCAGGTAGTCGTGCGTCGAGGCGACGAACAGGTGCTCGATGTAGTCGTCGTCCTTCATGTCCATGCCGGTGACGCCGATGCCGCCGCGGCGCTGCTGGCGGTAGGTCGACAGCGGCAGCGACTTGATGTAGCCGGAATGGGTGATCGACACGACCATCTGCTGATCGGCGATCAGGTCCTCGATGTCGATCTCGCCCTCGGCGTGGGTGATCTCGGTGCGGCGATCGTCTCCGTACACCTCGGCGATCTCAGACAGCTCGTCCTTGATCAGCGCGTTGACGCGACTCTCGTCGCCGAGGATCTCACGCAGCTCCCCGATCCGCTCAACCAGGTCGGCGTGCTCCTGCTTGATCTTGTCGGCCTCGAGTGCGGTCAGCCGGCTGAGGGTCAGCTGGAGGATCGCCTGGGCCTGGATCACCGACAGTTCGAAGCGCTCGACCAGCCCGGCGCGCGCGGTGCTCGGATCAGGCGAACGGCGGATCATCGCGATGACCTCGTCGAGGTTGTCCAGCGCGACGAGCAGGCCCTCCAGCACGTGGGCGCGCTCCTCGGCGCGCCGCAACTCGAACTGGGTGCGGCGGATGATCACCTCGCGCTGGTGATCGACGTAATGGCCGATCACCTCGCGCAGCGACAGCGTGCGCGGCACGTTGTCGACCAGCGCGACCATGTTGACGCCGAACGTGGTCTGCATCGGGGTGTGCTTGTAGAGCTTGTTGAGCACGACCTTGGGGATCGCGTCGCGTTTGAGCTCGATCACGATCCGCATCCCGCGACGATCCGATTCGTCGCGCAGGTCGGAGATCTCGCTGATCCGCTTGTCGACCACCAGATCGCGGATCTTCAGGATCAGCCCCCCGTCGCCGCCCTTGCGGACCTGGTAGGGCAGCTCGGTGACGATGATCGCCTCCTTGCCCTGCCCGATCGGCTCGATGTGAGCCCGGGCCTGGACCCGCACGCGGCCGCGGCCGGTGGCATAGGCATCGCGGATTCCCTCCCGGCCGAGGATTGCGCCGGCGGTGGGGAAATCCGGCCCCTTGACGTGACGCATCAATCCCTCGACGTCGATCTCCGGGTCCTCGAGGTAGGCGATCGTCGCGCCGATGACCTCACGCAGGTTGTGGGGCGGGATGTTCGTCGCCATCCCCACCGCGATGCCGGTGGCGCCGTTGACGAGCAGGTTCGGGAAGCGCGACGGGAGCACCAAGGGCTCCTGCCGGGTGCCGTCGTAGGTGGGCGCGAAGTCGACCGTCTCGGCGTCGAGATCGCGCAGCATCTCCGTGGCGAGCCGGTCAAGCCGCGCCTCGGTGTAGCGCATCGCCGCGGCGCCGTAGCCGTCGATGTTGCCGAAGTTCCCGTGGCCGTCGACCAGCGGGTAGCGCATCGAGAAGTCCTGCGCGAGGCGCACCAGGGCGTCGTAGATCGAGGCGTCGCCGTGGGGGTGGTATTTACCCATCACCTCGCCGACGATCTGGGCGCACTTGACGTGCTTGCGCGTCGGCTGCAAGCCGAGCTCGTTCATCACGTACAGCACGCGGCGGTGCACCGGCTTGAGGCCGTCCCGCACGTCGGGCAGGGCGCGGCCGACGATGACCGACATGGCGTAGTCCAGATACGCCGAGCGCATCTCCTCCTCGAGCCCGCGAGGCTCGATGTTGCCGCCGCCGATGGTGTCTATCGCTGACATCGCTTACACATCCAGGTTGGTTACGAGGCGGGCGTTCTCTTCGATGAACGCCCGGCGGGGCTCGACTTGGTCGCCCATCAGCATCGCGAACACCAGGTCCGCCGAGGCGGCGTCCTCCATCGTCACCTGCACCAGGGTGCGCGAGGCCGGATCCATCGTGGTGTCGCGGAGCTCGTCGGCGTCCATCTCGCCCAGACCCTTGAAGCGGACGTAGTCGACGCCCTTCTGGGCCACGGCGAGGATGGTGGCGCGCAGCTCCTCGAAGCTCGACGCCTCGCTGGTCTGATCACCCAGCTTCACCGTGAACGGAGGGGATCCCGCCAGCGCGGCGAGATCGCCGTGGACATCGGCGAGATGCTGGTATTCGTTGGCTTCCAGCGCGGCGCGCCGGACGTGGTGGGTGCTGGCCAGGCCACTCTTGAGCTCGATCGTCCTGACGACGATCTCGATCGGGTCCTCCGACAGCAGCTCGGTGCGGTGGGCGTCACCGTTCTCGGACTCCGTGCGCACGTGGCGCAGCAGGCCCTCGACGTCGGTGATCTGCTCCTCGAGCAGCCGGCCCTCCTGCACGAACGCCACGATCCCGTGCCCGTGGGCCGAGCGCAGCGCCGCGGCCCAGCCCTCGTACTGCTTGAGCAGCCGGGAGAAGCGCTTCCAGCGAGTGTCGGTGAGCTTGAACTGCTTGCCCGTGTGGTCGTAGACCTCGATCTTCTCGAACTTGTCGCCGAGCAGGATGTCCTCCAGCTCTGATTCGCGCTCGATGTAGCGGTGCTTGCGCCCCTGGCGCAGCGCATACAGCGGCGGCTTGGCGATGTAGACGTACCCGGCCTCGATCAGCGGCTGCATCTCGCGGAACAGCAAGGTCAGCGCGAGCGTGCGGATGTGGGCGCCGTCGACGTCGGCATCGGTCAACAGCACGACCTTGTGGTAGCGCGCCTTGGTGATGTCGAACTCGTCGCGCACGCCGGTCCCGATCGCGGTGATCAGAGCCTGGATCTCGATATTGCTCAGCACCTTGTCGATGCGGCTCTTCTCGACGTTGAGGATCTTCCCGCGCAGCGGCAGGATCGCCTGCGTGTTGCGATCCCGCGCGCTCACCGCCGAGCCGCCGGCCGAGTCGCCCTCGACGACGAACAGTTCCGCCAGCGACGGATCCTTGACCGAGCAGTCGGCCAGCTTGCCGGGCAGGGTGGAGTTCTCCAGCGCCGACTTGCGCCGGGTGAGGTCACGCGCCTTGCGGGCGGCGGAGCGGGCCTGCGCGGCCTGCACCGCCTTGGTGATCACGACACGGGCATCCTTCGGGTTCTCCTCCAAAAACTCGGCCAGGCGAGCATTGACGATCGACTGCACGAACCCGGCCATGCCGGGGTTGCCGAGCTTGGTCTTGGTCTGACCCTCGAACTGCGGGTCGGTGAGCTTGGCCGAGATCACCGCGGTCAGACCCTCGCGGACATCTTCGCCGGCGAGGTTGTCGTCCTTGTCCTTGAGGAAGCCCTTGTCGCGCGCGTAATCGTTGAGCACGCGCGTCAGCGCCGAGCGAAAGCCCGACAGGTGCGAGCCGCCCTCGATCGTGTTGATGTTGTTGGCGAACGAGAACACCGACTCCTGATAGGAGGCGTTCCACTGCATCGCCACCTCGACCGCGCCCTCCTTGCCATCGCCCGAGAGCGAGATCACCTTCCGGTGGATCGGCTCCTTGTTCTCATTCAGATACGAGACGAAGTCGACGATCCCGCCCTCGTAATAGAACTCGGCGCGATGCCCGTCGCCTCGCTCGTCGATCAGCGTGATCCGGAAGCCGGCGGTGAGAAACGCCGTCTCGCGCAGGCGCTGCTCGATCGTGGTGAAGTTGAAGTTGAGATCCTCGAAGATGTCGGCGTCGGGCAGGAAGCTGATCGTCGTGCCGGTCTCCTGGGTCGGCGCGCCCTTGATCACGTCGGTCACGGGCTTGCCGCGCTCGTACTTCTGCGTCCACGTGAAACCGTCACGCCTGACCTCGGCGGTGAGGCGCTCCGACAGCGCGTTGACCACCGAGACGCCGACGCCGTGCAGGCCGCCGGAGACCTTGTAGCCCCCGCCGTCGCCGAACTTCCCGCCGGCGTGCAACACGGTGAGCACCACCTCGAGCGCGGGCCGCTGTTCCTTCTCCATGATCGCGACCGGAATCCCGGCACCGTTGTCAACGACCGTCACCGAGCTGTCGGGGTGAATCGTGACCGAGACCCGGTCGCAACGGCCGGCCAGCGCCTCGTCGACAGAGTTGTCGACGACCTCGTAGACGAGGTGGTGCAGGCCGCGCTCACCGGTCGACCCGATGTACATTCCCGGACGCTTGCGAACCGCCTCGAGGCCCTCGAGGACCGTGATGTCCTGCGCGTCGTAAGTTGAGTTCTTGCTGGCGTCCGTCTGGGCGCCGTCGTCGTTCGCCACGATCCTCCGATGACGTTGAGACGCCCCGGTCCCGCGCCACGCGAGGCGCGCCGGGGCGTCAAGAATTGATGTACATGAGGATAGCACAGGGGACGGTCAGATCGGACCCCCGAGGCGAGCGGTTTTACCTGCAAAATGAGGAAAAACGATGAACCGCGACGGGACCTAGCGACCGTGTCCGACCGCCACGCACCGCAGGCGCTGCACGGCACCGCCGGCCAGCGCCTCATTGAGTCTCGCGATGATCTGCGCCGACATCAGGTCGAGCTCCTGCGCCCAGACCGAGGCCGAGCACGAAACCGTCACCACGCCGCCGCGTTCGGCGGTGGGGCTGGCCTCCGCCGCGATCGATGATCCGACCGTGGCGGCCCACACGCGCTGGACGTCGGCGAGCAGGGTGTCGGGCGCCAGCGCGTCGGCGAGATCACCGAGGGCGAGCTCCATCCGGCGGGGGGCGCGGCGGTAGTTACTCACGCCTGGCCGCCGCGCGTCACCCGGACTCCGTCGATGGCGGCCGCATGAATCATCCGGCCGCCGCCATCGCCTCACCCAGCACGGTCCCGGCCGCCACCGCCAGCCGGGTCACGCCGCTCTCCGCCGCGCCGGGAATCTGCTCGAGGTCGGTGGCCGTGATGACCGATTGACCGCCGCTGGAGCGCAGCAGGTCCACCAGCGAGCGGCGGCGGTGGCGATCGAGTTCGCTCATCACGTCATCGAGCAGCATCACCGGTGGCGCGTCGCGCCGCGTGGCGATGGCCTCACGCTCGGCCAGCAGCAGGGCCAGGAGCGCGAGCCGCTGCTGACCCTGGGACCCGTAGGCCCGCAACTCGCGGCCCTCTCTGAGCGTCGCGATGTCGTCGCGGTGCGGGCCGTGGCCGGTGAACCCCCGCTCGAGGTCGCCGGCGACGCGCTGAGCCAGCTCGGCGCGCAGCTGCTCGGGATCGGCGGCACGCGAGCGCGGCCGGTACACCAGCGCCGGGGTTCCGTCGAGGCCCAGGCGGTCGCAGTAGCGCTCGAACGGCTCGCTCATCGACTGCACCGCCGCCGAGCGGTCGTTCATCAGCGCGATCCCGTGCTGGGCCAGTTGCACGTCCCAGCTGGCCAGCGAGTCACGGCGCCCAGCGCCCGACCTGATCCGCGCGATCAGCGCGTTGCGCTGGGCCAGAGTCTGGGCGTACGTCCGCCGGGTCGCCACCCGCGCCGGCCACAGGGCGGCGACGACCTGATCAAGATGGGCTCGCCGCAGCGACGGCGCGCCCTTGATCAGCTCGAGCCGGTCCGGCATGAAGACGCTGACCAGGGGTCGCTCGGAGACCTCCAGCAGGCGCTCGACCGGTGCCCCGTCCACCCGCATGCGCTTCGGCTCGCCGGGGGCGAAGCCGACGCTGAGCTCGTGGGCGCCGTCGGCACCCTCGGCCGTGACCGCGATCCGGGTCGCCGGCTGGCCGAAGCGGACGACTTCACGCTCGTTGGCGGTCCGGCACGAGCGGCCCGTGCAACCGAAATACAGCGCCTCGACCAAGTTCGTCTTGCCGGCGCCGTTGGGGCCGGTGATCACCGTCAGCCCGGCTCCGAACTCGGCCTGCGCGTCCCGGTAGCCGCGGAAGTCACGCATCGTCACGCGCACCACCCGCACGCCGCTACGCCTCCTAGACGTTCAACCGGATGGGCATGATCAGGTACCGGAAGCGACTCTCGTCCGCCGCCTCGATCAGACCGGGGCGTAGCGGGCTGATGAGCTTGAGCAGCACGTCACCGTCCTCGATCGCCTCGAGGCCGGCGCGCAGGAACTCCGGGTTGAAGCCGATCTCGAACGGATCGCCCTGAAACGCCACCGGCATCGATTCCAGCGCCTCGCCGACGTCGGGCGTCTGGGCCGAGACGGTCAGCTCACCGGGGGCGAACGCCAGCCGCAACGGAGCGTTCTTCTGCGCCAGCAGACTGATTCGTCGCACCACCTCGGTGAACTCGGGGCCCGCCAGCTGCAGCTCGTGCTCGAAGGTCTCCGGCAGCAGTTGGCGGTAGTTGGGGAACTGGCCGTCGATCAGCCGCGACGAGAGCACCACGCGGCCGAGCGTGAACAGCACCTGGTTCTGGCGGACGCTGACGCTGAGATCCTCCCCCTCGGCGTGCGTGACCAGGCGGCCGAGCTCCTGCAGCGCGCGGGCCGGGACGTTGACCTCGAAGGCGGACGACAGCGGCGACTCCAGCGTGGTCTCCTTGACGCTCAGCCGGTAGGAGTCGGTGGCGACCATCCGCAGCTCACGATCGGAGGCGGAGACCAGGATTCCGGTGAGCACCGGGCGGGTCTCGTCACGCGAGGCCGAGCCGGCGACCTTGAGCGCCGTGCCGACGAACGCGCCGGCCGGCAGCCCCACTGCCGACTCCGGATCGGGCTCCGGGAAGGGTGGGAAGTCGTCGGCGCGCAGCGTGCGAATGTGGAACGTCGCGTTGCCGGAAACCATCTCTACGTCCTGCTCGGCCGACCGCAGCTCGAGCGAAACGCCCTGCGCCGGCAGCGACCGCACCACGTCGAGCAGCAGGCGTGCCGGTAGGACCACGGTCCCCTCACGGGCGACCTCGGCATCGAGGGGAACGCGCAGGCCGACGTCCATGTCGGTCGCGCGCAGCTCGCAGCCGGAAGCCTCGGCGAGCAGCTGCACGCCGGAGAGCGCCTGGATGGCGCTGCGGGTAGAGGCAACGCGACTGACCGTCTGGAGCTGTGCCAGCAGGACGTCGCGCTCGAGAGAGATCTTCACGATGAATACCTCAGAAGGATTTAGAAGTCATAGGGGGAATTGAGTCTGTGGAGAAGTACGCGATCGCTCGCATCTAGCGGGTTAGTTGTCGCTGCAGGGCGACAGGCAAGTCTGTCAACAGTCGCGGTCGGCTGTGCAGTCGCGCAGCCGGCGCCTGATCTCGGCGATTTCGTCAACAGCGTGTTGATCGTCGCGCATTCGTTGTGACACGCGCTTACAGGCGTGCAGGACGGTGGCGTGGTTGCGGCCTCCGAAGGCTCCACCGAGGACCTGCAGCGAGGCGATGCCGAGCTCGCGGGCGAGATGGATCGCTACCTGGCGGGGCCAGGTCACGCGTGCGGAACGTGAGGGCGAGATCAGCTCGGCGACGGAGATCTCGTAGTAGCCGGCGACGGTCGCCTTGACGTTCTCGATCGAAGGGCCACGCGAGCCGCTGGCCGGATACATGACGTCCATCACCTCGGCGGCGAGGGCGACGTCGATTGGCCGCTGGGTCAGGGAGTGGTGGGCGACCACGCGGATCAGCGCCCCTTCGAGCGCGCGCACGTTGGTGTCGACGCGGTCGGCGATCAGCTCGAGGACGCCTGGATCGGCGATCGAGATCTGGTCCAGCTGGGCCCGCTTGCACAGGATGGCCACGCGGGTCTGGTGGTCCGGCGGGCTGATGTCGGCGACCAGGCCCGCCTCGAAGCGCTCGCGCAGGCGGTCCTCGATCGACACCAGCGCGCGGGGCAGGCGGTCGCAGGTCAGCACGAGCTGGCGTCCGCTCTCGTACAGCGCGTTGAAGGTGTGAAAGAACTCTTCCTCGGTCTTGGCCTTGCTGGCCAGAAACTGAACGTCGTCGATCAACAGCACGTCGACGTTGCGGTAGGCGCGCTTGAACGGCTCCAGCGCTCTGGAGCCGAGGGCGGCGATGAAGTGGTTGGTGAATGCCTCGGCGGTGGTGTAGCGCACCACAGCGCCGCCTCCGAAGGCCTGGACGTAGTTCCCGATCGCATGCAGCAGATGGGTCTTGCCCATACCGGGCGGGGCATGCAGGAAGAGCGGGTTGTACGCCTGTCCGGGGAGCTCGGAGACGGCGAGGGCCGCCGCATGGGCCAGCCGGTTGCCCTGGCCGATGATGAACTGGTCGAAGCTGTACCGCGGGTTGAAGATCGCCGCCGAGTCCGGCTGGGGCGGCGTCAGGGCCCGGGTGGCGGCCCGGGTAGCTCTTTCCTTGGGCCCGTCGAAGGCGACCCTCGCGGCGGAGCCGAGGATCTGTCGCGCGCAGCGCTCGAGCGTGCGGCCGAAGCGATCCGAGACCCAGCTCTGGGTCGAGGCCGGCGCTTGCAGCAGCAGCAGGTCTCCATCCCAGCCCTTGACCTCGATCGCGGCGAACCAGATCTCGAACGTCGATTCGCCGACCACCCGCAGCAACTCGGCGCGGATCTTCTGCCATGCGGACACCGGCTCGGGTTGCGCATGCAGCGCCAAGCGACTCCTCCCGGGAGCATTCGTTGCAACTGTTCGTGAGGGGCCGAGCTGAGAACCGCTCGGGGCGGCGAATATACCAACGCGGATCTGGCCTCCGAGTCGGTTTCAGGGGGGCTTGACGCAAAGCGCGAGAAAAAGTGAACGCCAAGTGCCGGAGATGTTGCCAAGCCGCTCAGAAGCCCGTTCCCGGGGTCGGTCAGGAGCGCAAGCGGAGGCTGCGTATACTCACTCGACCCCGTCTCGGGCCGCGAATTATGAAACGCACCTATCAGCCAAAGAAGCGCAAACGAGCGCGGACCCATGGCTTCCGCGCCCGCATGCATACGCGCGCCGGGCGCTCCACGCTCAAGCGCAGGCGCGACAAGGGACGCAAGCGCCTGACGGTCTGATGCGCGTCGCTGCTGGGTCCGGGCAGCGGCCGGGGCGTGGGCGGCTCTCGCGCAGCGCGGAGTTCGATCGGGTCTTCCGTCACGGTCGCTCCCACGCCGGCCGTGACCTCGTGCTGTACGTGTTCCCGCGCGGGACGAGCGACGAGCTGCCGCGGCTGGGGCTGTCGGTTTCCCGGAAGGTCGGCGGCGCCGTCGAGCGCAACAAGGTCAAGCGGCTCCTGCGCGAGGCGTTCTCCCGGGAGAGCGCCCGTCTGCCCGCCGCCACCGATGCGGTCGTAGTCGCGCGTCACGGAGCGCGAGAGCTCGCCGAGCGCGAGGGCTTGGCCGGAATCCAGGCGGCACTCGCCGAGTTGATCGCCAAGGTTCCCGGCGCCGACGACTCACCCCGAGCCGAGAGCGGCGGTTCGTGAGGCGCCTGCGCTTGCTCATCGTGCTGCCGATCCGCGGCTATCAGCGCCTGTTCTCGCCGGTGCTGGGCCAGCGCTGCAAGTACTACCCGTCCTGCTCGGAGTACGCCGTGCAGTCGATCGAGCGATTCGGCATACTGCGGGGGCTGGTACTCGCCGGCTGGCGGCTGCTTCGCTGCAATCCCTGGAGCCATGGCGGCTTCGATCCGGTCGAGGATCAGCGGTTGTTCACCTTACGGGCGACTACCCCGGGCGTCTGATCATGCTGTTCGTCACCGCAAACATCTTCCAGCCGCTGATCGACGTCTTCGAGACGGTCCTGAAGTTCTTCCACAACAGTGTGGGAGTTCCCTGGGGCTGGTCGATCGTGCTGTTGACGGTCGCCGTCCGCGCGTGCCTGATCCCCCTGACCGTGAAGCAGTTCGGCTCGATGCAGCGGATGCAGCAGTTGCAGCCGGAGCTGAAGGCGATCCAGGCGAAGTACAAGGAGGACAAGCAGCGCCAGCAGCAGGAGATGATGAAGTTCTACAAGGAGAACAAGGTCAACCCGCTGGGTTCCTGTCTCCCGCTGGTAGCTCAGCTGCCGGTCTTCATCTCGCTGTTCTACATGCTGCGCCAGAGCCTGCGCGTGGACATCTGTCCCGCCATCGAGCGGGCCCACAACCACGGCATCCTCAGCTCCTCGCACACGGTCCCGTGCGGCCCCCACGGGGGAGCCGGCTTCCTGTTCGTCAGCGACCTCACCGACAAGGCAACCGGTGTGACGCTGATCGTCCTGATCCTGCTCTACATCGGGACTCAGCTCGCCTCGAGCCTGATGATGTCGAGCGCCACGATGGATCCAACTCAGCGCAAGATCATGCTGTTCATGCCGCTGTTCTTCGTGCTGTTCGTGATCAATTTCCCCGCTGGCGTGATCGTCTACTGGATCACCACCAACTCCTGGACGATCCTGCAGCAGTACGTGGTCAAGAGGCGAATCGGGCCGACACGAGCCCCCCCGGCGGCGGCGACGGCGGTCGGCACCACGAGCGTGGTCCCGACCGCGCGTGGATCGTCGCGGCGTGACGCCAACGCTGACCGCAAGCCCGCGGCGCAGCCGTCCGGCAATGGCTCGGGCGGTGGTGGGCTGGGCGGACTCCTGCGTGGTCGCAAGGCCGGTGAGGAGCCCGCCGTCGCAACCGGACCGCGCTCGGGGCCGCCGCCGAGACCGCCGCGCAAGAAGAAGAAGCGCTCCGGGCGCAGGAGGTAGCCGTGTCGGCGACGGGACAGGATGCGTCGTCACGGGTTCGCGAGCTGCTCCAGCGGATCGCGCAGGCGGCGGGTGTGGCCGCCGCGGTCGAGGTGCACGACGGCCCGGACGGGGTGAGCGCGGAATACGTGGGCGACGACCTCGGTGTGCTGATCGGCAATCACGGCGAGACCATCGACGCGATCCAGCATCTGGCCTATCGGGTCGCGATCAAGGGTGATGGGGAACGGAGGCCGGTGCTGGTCGACGCCGCCGGTTACCGCGAGCGGCGCGCCGTGGCGCTGCGGGCGACGGCCGACCAGGCGGCCGAGGCGGCGATCAGCGACCGCCGTGCCGTGCCGCTTGAGGCGATGAGCCCGCTGGAGCGCAAGGTGATCCACGAGCACCTGAAGGGACGCCACGACGTGGAGACCTACAGCGAGGGCCAGGAGCCGTCCCGGCGGCTTGTCGTGGCG
Source organism: uncultured Solirubrobacterales bacterium (assembly GCA_963792735.1). Lineage (GTDB taxonomy): Bacteria > Actinomycetota > Thermoleophilia > Solirubrobacterales > Solirubrobacteraceae > Palsa-465. Next base: position 227,021 of record CAWBXK010000007.1, read on the forward strand.
CCGCTCGTCGACTGACCACGGGTCGACGCGTTTCACGTGAAACGCGTTTCGCGGCTGCACGGCGCCCGGTGTTTCACGTGAAACATCCGGAGGGCGGCCCGCCGCCCCGCCAGCGCGGGCCGACGCGGTCGGTCTCGGCTGTGGCCGATCGATTCGGCCTCTCCGTGGCCGCCGCCGCGCAACTTGGTCGCCTGCAGGATCTCCTGGCCCGCGATCCGGCGGCACCGACGAACGTCCGGGAGCCGGCGCGGGTGCTGGAGGATCATCTGGCCGACGCCCTGGTGGCATTGGAGCTCCACCGGGTCCGCGCCGCCGCCCGCATAGTCGACCTGGGCTCGGGCGCCGGGGTCCCGGGGTTGCCGCTGGCAATTGCCCTGGGGTCCGCGCGGGTCGTGCTGGTCGAGAGCAACGCGCGCAAGAGCGAGTTCATCCAGCACGCGATCGAGGTGTGCGAGGTGCCCAACGCATCGGCGGTGTGTGCGCGCGCGGAGGCGTGGCCGGAGGGGCTCGAGCGCTTCGAGCTCGTGACTGCGCGTGCCCTCGCGCCGCTGGGCGTGGTGGCTGAATATGGAGCCCCGCTGCTGGAGGTCGGCGGGGCGCTGGTGGTCTGGCGGGGACGCCGCGATCCGGATGATGAGGCCGCCGCGGCGCGCGCCGCCGAAGACCTCGGCTTGGAGGTGTGTGAGCCGATCCCGGTGACGCCCTACCCCGCCGCGACCAACCGGCATCTGCAGGTGATGATCAAGACCCGCCCCACGCCCGCCCGGTTTCCGCGCCGTCCCGGGATGGCCCGCAAACGCCCTCTCGGCACCAGCGCTGGGTGAGCATCTGACCGCCCCCGGCGCTAGCTTCAAGGGTCTCATGGGGACCGTCTACGCGATCGCCAACCAGAAGGGCGGGGTTGGCAAGACCACCACCGCGGTGAACCTGGCCGCCTGCGTCGCCGAGGCCGGCTATGAGTCGCTGCTGGTCGACATCGACCCGCAATCCAACGCGACGCTCGGACTCGGCATCGACAAGCGGATAAAGCCGACCGTCTACGAGGCGCTGGTGGGCGAGCTTCCGCTGGCCGAGGCGGTCGTGCCGAGCGCGATTCCGCATCTGTGGGTGGTCCCCGCCGGACCGGACCTGGCCGGGGCGACGATCGAGCTGCCCCGGATCGCCGGGTCGGAGAATCGGCTGCGCGAGGCGCTCGCGCCGCTGCGCGAGAGCTACGCCTTCGTGTTCCTCGACTGCCCCCCCTCGCTGGGTCCTCTGACCGTCAACGCGCTGGTGGCCGCCGACCGCGTGATCGTCCCGGTGCAGGCGGAGTACTTCGCGCTGGAGGGGCTGGCCGGGCTGCTCGACACGCTCTCGCTGGTGCAGCGTGAGCTCAACCCCCGATTGACCGTCGCCGGCATGCTGCTGACGATGCACGACGGACGAACCCGCCTCGCCCAGGATGTCGAGCGCGAGGTCCGTGAGCACTTCCCGGCCCTGGTGTTCGACACCGTGATCCCGCGTAACGTCCGCGTGGGCGAGGCCCCCAGCTTCGGCCAGCCCGTGATCCACTACGACCCGCACTGCGCCGGCGCCGATGCCTACTTCGAGCTGGCCAAGGAGGTCGCGGCCCGTGGCTGAGCGCCAGCGCGGAATGGGGCGCGGGCTGGCGGCGATCCTGTCGGTGGCGCCCCGAGAGGTGCCCGAGGAGCTGCGCGAGCTCCCGCCCGAGCTGATCTCCCCCAACCCCCTGCAGCCCAGGCAGGTGTTCGACGAGGCATCGCTGCTGGCTCTGGCCGAGTCGATCAAGTCCCGTGGGGTGCTGCAGCCGGTGCTCGTGCGACCGCTCCCGGGGGGCACCTACGAGCTCGTCGCGGGCGAGCGCCGCTGGCGGGCGGCCCAGCTCGCCGAGCTCGAGACGATCCCCGCGATCGTTCGTCACCACGACGACGCCGCCTCGCTCGAGGTCGCGCTGATCGAGAACATGGCGCGGGAGGACCTCAATCCCGTCGAGGAGGCACGGGCCTGTGCCGCGCTGACCGAGGAGCTCGGGCTCTCGCGTGAGGAGGTCGGCCGGCGGGTGGGGCGCAGCCGGGTCGCGGTGTCGAACCTGATCCGGCTGCTCGATCTCCCCGACGAGGCACTCGAGCTGATCGAACAGCGCGAGCTGAGCGAGGGTCACGGCCGCGCGCTGCTGACCGCGACCGATCACTCCGAGCGCCGGGGCCTCGCCCGCGACGCCGTCGACGGCCGCTGGTCGGTGCGCGAGCTCGAGGAGCACGCCCGCGGCGCCAATGCCGCTTCGGCTCGTCGCACCCGGTCACGCCGGCGTCGCAGGGCTCTGCACCCCGACCAGGAAGCGGCGATCACCGAGATCGGCGACTCGCTGGGAGCGGCGCTGGGACGCGACGTGGACGTGACCGCCGGCCCCGGGGGCGGCTATCGGGTTGCGCTGCGCTTCGAGTCGGCCGACGAGGCACTGGAGCTCGCCGGGCGGCTGCGGTCCGGCTCGGGACCACCGCGGGATCACGGCGTTAGAATCGCGCCGACGGGCGATTAGCTCAGTCGGTTAGAGCGCTTCTCTGATAAGGAAGAGGTCCCAGGTTCGAGTCCTGGATCGCCCACTCGACACCCCTGAGGTCAGCGGAGTGTCGAGCGAGGCCGGGAAGGCTTGTCACCGCGCCGGACGTCCGCTACGAGTAGATCTCGGCCAGGGGCTGGTGGGTGCTCGGTTGGGCGCCGACGCTCATGCAGTTCTGGGTGGTGGGGCACGAGACGCCGAACAGCAAATCGTCGGAGCCGGGGCTGACCGTGGGGGTGTGGGACCAGCGGGTGCCGTCCCAGCGCTCGGCGAAGGTGATGCGGGTCGAAGCGATGGCGTCGTAGCCGACAGCGGTACAGGCGGTGATCGTGGGGCAGGAGATGGCCTTGAAGGCACCGCCGGCGGGCGCGGCCGGACTCACGTCGGTCCAGATGCCGTTGAACGTGAGGCCGAGAGGCGTCTCGTGGCTGAATTCGAGCACGCCGGCCGCCACGCAGGTGTTGAAATGGACGCACGAGACACCGAAGAGGTTGTCCTCGCCGGCGCCGTCGCCGGCGTTGGGGCTGAGGATCGTGGACCAGGCCCCGCCCGCGACGCGGTGGTAGGTCAGGGTCTTCTCGCCGTGGCCGTCATCCCGGTTGCCCACCGCGACGCAGTTCAGGCCGGCGTCGCAGGAGACGCTGTGCAGCCCGCTTCCCGCGTTCTGGGGCGGCGCCGGGACAGGCTGGACGGCCGCGCTCGTGCCGGTGAGCGCCTCCGCCAGCGGGACGCTGAACCCGGACGTGCCCGACGGGAACGTGAGGCCCACGGCCTCGCAGGCGTGGATCGTCGTACAGGAGACGCCCTCGAGCTGGGCATAGGTTCCGACCGGCGCCGCGCTGATCGCCCCCCACGCGGAGCCGTTCCAGGACACCAGCAGCGGCACGAGCACGCCATCGGAGCTGCGGGTATAAGCGCCGACGGCGACGCACCCCCTCACCACCGGGCAGGACACCGCCAGCAGCGTCGCGCTGCCCGCGCCGGAGGGAAGCGTCACGGGCGGCAGGATCCGCCAGACCGACCCGTTCCAGTACTCGGCGAACGGGACGAGGCGCCCATCGCTGGTGCGGTCGTACTGCCCGACGGCCACGCACCAGTTCGCGTTCGGACACGACGTGGCGAACAGGTCAGCCGACTTCATCGTCGGCGGCGCGGGAATGGACAGCGTTGCCCATGCCGGGCCGCCCCACTGGGCGGCCGCAGTCAGCGGTGCGGCGGCGGTGGTGGCGCCGACGGCGGTGCAGGCGAGATCTGTCGGGCAGGAAACGCCGTATTCGGTGTATGCGCTGGCGCCTGTCGCGGCGGTGACCGGTTGGAGCACCCAGGAGGAGCCGTTCCATCGCTCAGCCAGAGTCGTGCTCGACCCCGACGACTGGTAGGACCCAACCGCGGTGCACGCAGTGACGGACGTGCAGGAGATGCTCGCCAGATCGCCGCCGGTCGCACCGCTGGGGACCTGTGGCGCCTGCTGATTCCACGTTGTGCCGTTCCAGTGGGTGATGAATGGATGCTGGCCGGTGCCGTTCACCGCAAAGCCCACGGCAAAGCACGAGGCAGACGACGGGCACGAGATCTCCTCCAGGCGTGTACTCGTCGCTCCGGCCGCACCGGCGCCTGCCGAGAGGTTCCACTCCGAGCCGGCGAGGTGGGCGACCAGCGGCAGCTCATCGGTGCCCGAACCCGGGAGATAGGACCCCACGGCGGTACACGAGGTGGCCGAGACGCACGACACGCCAGTCAGGCGGCCGGCGTGGATCGAACCCGTGGCGACCACAGCCTGCAGCGTCCACGCCGAACCATCCCAATGCTCTGCGAGCGGCCCGTTGTCGTTGCCCCCGACGGCAAAGCAGGAATCGGCGCTGGTGCAGCTGACGGAGAAGAGAACGTCGTCGGAGCCAAAGCGGGGCATGGGCGCGGTCTTCTGCGTCCATCCGGAGCCGTCCCAGTGCTCAGCCAGCGGCGCCACGCTGGCGCCCCCGGGGCCGAAGTCGCCGACCGCGACGCAGAACGCCGGGCTGACGCACGACACGCCGATAAGTCCCGCCGACGCGGCCCCGGTGGGAAGGAGCTGCCGGTCCGGCGTCCACGCCCTGCCGTCCGAGGTTGCGTACAGGCCTGCCGGCGTAGAGCTGGTGAAGTTCGACGTTCCCACCCCCAAGCAGAAGGACGTTGTGGGACACGAGACGCTGTGGAAGAGGGCCGTAGCGGCCCCGCTGGGGGAGGTTGTGGGCTGAGAGGTCCAGCCCGGTGTCGCCTGCGCGGCCGCCGATACGGCCAATGTCACGGTCAGGACCGCGGCCGACGACAGCAGTCTGAGGACCCCAGTACGCACCCGCCGATTCATGTTCCACCCCCGATCGAGCTGACCCGGGGCAACCTACCACGAGGGACGGTGCGGTCAAGTGACTTTTGTCACTACGCCTACCAGGGCATCGAGCCGGGGCTCCCGAACGCGCCGCGGCCCCGGGATCACGGGTCGTAGATCAGATCGGCGTCGTCGTAGGTCGCGGCGGGAAATGCCGATGTCTTTCTGGCCGCACGGTGGATCCTCGAGGCCTCGAAGATGCCGCCCCGGCTGCGCTCGGCAATCCAGCTCGCGCGTTCGCCGGCGGCTCGCTTGGAGGGCGCGCGGACCTGTAGCTGCACCTGTAGCGGAGCGACGCCGTGGCGCTCGACGGTGACGAAGTAGGGGGCGACCGACTTTCCCTGGACGATGCGCCTGACCTGCTCGTGCGAGAGCCCCGCCGCGGTGGCGATCTGACGCAGGGACACGCCAGCTTCGTTGGCGGCGCGGATCGCCTCGTGCTGGGCGTCCTCGGCCGCGTGCAGGAGGCTGGCCGTCGCGCTGACCGCGCGAAGCGTCGGCTCTGCCATGCGTCACATTATTTGACGCTACGGTCGTGTTGTCAACCCGGGGCCCCCGCGCGGGGTGGCTACCGGATCAACCCGGCGGGCCTGGCCGGCTCACCGGCCTGCGTGGAACCCGCCGCCACGGTGCTCACGCGAGCCAACCGGGTGGGTGGGTCAGGTCGTCGGGAGTGAGGCGACCAGGTTGGAAACGGCGATCGTGAACGCGCCGTTGCTCGCGCGGTAGTACGGGGCGTCGCGCCCGAGCAGCTCGAGCTTGACCGTGTCGCCGGCGGCGAACGTGTAGCCGTTGCCGTGCAGCTGGAACGTCAGCCCGCCCTGCTGGTTGTCAGCCAGCCGGTAGATCCCGCGACTGATGAGGCGCTGCGTTCCGTCCGGCAGCACGTCCCATAGGCGCGCGACCAGCTCACCGAACGGGCCGACGGTGTTGACCGTCGCGGTCACGGTCGGCAGGCCCATCAGCGTGAAGCCGGGGCTCGCCATGGTGTAGACAGCGGTGCCGGGATCGGACTCCGCCGTGATCGTCTTGCAGGCGTCGCTGGTGCCACCGATCGGATCGAACGCCGCGGCGACCGCCGGGCTGCCGCCGGCCGAGGTCACCGTCTGCGGCGCGACCGAGCCGAACGTCTGGCTGCCCGGGTGCAGCGCCGGCCAGCTCGCGGCGGTGTACGGGCCGCCACCCGGAGCGCTCTGGGGACAGGTTTGCGTGAAGGCGGTGACACTGCCCGCCGCCGGCGCCGATCCGGCGCCGCGCAGCCGTGCGTCGAAGAAACCCGCCGCCTGGTCGTTGAAGGCTTGATCGGTGTTGACCTTGTTCGAACCGCGGCTGTGGCCGAGGTCGCCGAACTGAAGCGCGGCATAGCCTCCTGCCGCTCTGGTCGCGTTGTACACGCGCAGCGACTGGGCCGGTGGGAACAGATCGTCGGTCCAGCCGCTCTGGAGCAGCATCGGGGCCGGCGTTCCGGCCAGGCCGTAGCCCTGGTGATAGTTGTAGATCTGGTCCGCGATCGCCTGCGCTTGGGCTCCGTAGGGCTCGCCGGCGTTGATGACCGCGAACCAGTTGGTGATGTCGGCTTGGGGATCGACGCCCGCAGGTGCGATGTATCCGCTCGCCTGGCCGTCGGCATACAGGCCGCTGACGTAGCTCTGGATCTCGACGCCGATCGGATTGCGGCTCTGGCGCGGCGACGCGATTTGGGTGTCGAGGAAGCGACCGTTGGGCAGCAGCGCGTCGACCAGATCGGACCACGGCCAGCGGGGATAGGCAGCGCGGATCGACAGGGCGGTGCCCTTCGGGCTCCTCCACGGAGCGAAGGTGCCGTCCGGCTGGCGGATCCGGTTCTTCAGGTAGGCAAGCTCGATGCTCTGTCCGCCGCCGTAGGAGATCCCCGTCACCCCGAGCCCCTTTGGATCGGACACATGCTCGTCGACGAGGTCGCCGAGCAGAACCTGGGTGTCACGTGCTTCGTAGCGCTGATCGGCCAGGTGGATCCAGCCCTTGGCGCAGTCCGGCGTGCGCGAACTCGGGGCGCCGCACGAGTTGCCCCACCCGCGCGCGCTGTAGTTCACCACCGCGTACCCGTGCTGGGCGTAGTAGATGTTGTTGTAGTCATAGGTGATGTTGCCATCACCGGCGGCGCTGCTGGACTCAAACGAGGTCTTGCTTCCGCCCCAGCCGTGCAGCATCACGATCGTCGGAAACGGACCGTTGCCCGATGCCGGCAGCGTCACGTCGACATCGAGCGGGACACCATCGAACGACGGCACCCGCTGCGCCAGGGTGCTGGTCGGGCAGTACCGGACACCGTTCTGAGCGGTGCAGGGGTGCCCGAACGGAGCGGGGGCGGCGACTGCCGCGGCGGGCAGCGCGAGTGCGGTGACGGCGACGGCGAGAAGGCACGCCCGGAGCAACCCCCGGGCACCGATCGCTCGCGAGGTCGTCCTGGCGGCGGCTCCCACCGCCGTTGATCCATAGCCGTGCAACCGCATCTCGAACCCTCTCTCCCGCTTGACCCTTGGTGCGTGTGGCCGTCGCCGGCGCCGGCCCAGCTTAATGCACCGCCTGCTCCTAGGCGAGCAGGCAGGTCACGATCTACCCAAAAGGAGCAGTTTCAACGCTGGGAGCGCTAAGCCTCGATGCTGACCGGGACTCCGGGGCCGATGCGGTTGGCCAGCCAGGTGATCGCGGGGGTGGCGAGCCGCACGCACCCATGAGACAGCGCTTGGCCCAGGGGGCCGCCGATGAAGTTGAGTCCATGGATGGCGATCTGGCCCGGGCCGCCGTTGAACTGCTGCAGCACGGTCGAGCGGGCGCTGAGCGCGAGGGCGAACGGGCCGCCGGCGTCGGCGGCGGGCATGATCACGGTCTCCTGGACGAAGAAGTTGCCCGTGGGGGTCGGCGTTGAGGCGTTGCCGATGTCTGCCGAGAAGGTCCTCCACATGCGGCCGTGGAGGTAGATCGACAAGCGGCGGTCCGAAAGGCTGACATAGATGTGCCAGCCGGTGTCCAACTCGTGGGTGGCGCCTGCGCTGATCCAGCCGGTCCGGCCGTTGGGCCGGCCGGGCAGCATCACCTTCAGCCACCGCGTGCCCTTGGCGTCGGTTGTCTGCCCGATGACCGGCAGCGTGGTGTGGTCACCGGTGATCGGGGTCTGGGCGGGCACCGAGTCGACCCGGGGCGAGCTCGTGGTGGGCGAGCGGTACGCGCTGTGGTCCACCAGCACCTCGGTCAGAGCCTGGGTGGCGGGCACGTGGCCGGGCGCGGTGGCGGCGATCGCGGAGGCAGCGGTGAGGCCGCTCCAGACACACAGCGAGGCGGCGGCGGCGGAGACGAAGAGGAGTCGGTTCATGCCTCCAAGGCTGGAGCAGCCGGACCCCGTTTTCGTCCGCCCCGGCGGGTGATCTTCCGGGGGGGACGGGTGACGGGATGGGTGGGGTCGGGCTCACCCTTCCGACCAGTTCTGCCGATGCTGCGGTGTGCGCGCACCGCGCGGCACGTCTCCTGATGCCCGCTTCTCCACAGATCACGCTCGCCCTGGCCCGGTTCACGGACCTGCTTGCCCGCGGCCTGCGCGTGGTGATAGCGGGGGATGCGAGTCTGACCATCGTGGCCGACGACGTCGAGCTTGACCGCATCGGGGTGGTCCTGCGCGCGCACCGTCCACAGGTGGCGATCCTCGACGCCGATGCCCTGCCGAACCTGGCTCGGGTCCGCGAGCTCAGCCGTCAGTATCCGGATACCCGGTGGGTGCTGCTGACCAGTCACCCGACGAAGGCTGAATCCGCCCAGTTGCTTGCGTTCGGGGCCAGCGCCTGCCTCGGCACCGACACCCAGGCCCGCGACGTCCTGGCGGCCGTCCATCTGGCCTCACGCGGGCTTCAGCTCATGCCCCACGATCGGCGCCTGCCCGGGGCGATGCCGCACGCAGCGACCCTGCTCACGGTGCGCGAGGCCGAGGTGCTCCCACTGCTTCAGCAGGGCCGCTCCAACGCGCAGATCGCGGTCGCGCTGGGCGTCGGCGTGGAGACCATCCGCACCCACGCGCGCAACATCTATCGCAAGCTCGGCGTGTCCTCGCGGCGAGAACTGGAAAGGCTCCCGCCCCGGCCCCCGGTGGCCGACGAGGTCGACGCGGGCGTGCATCCAGAGCGCCGCCGCAGCGTCCGCGCGCGGGCCCGGCCGTCCCGCTCGCGGACATCGCAATGGTGAGGGCGGGCTTCGTCGCCTAGACGGGGGTGGCTGCGCATATCCTGAGCGGGCGCGTCCGGCCGACGCCCGCGCCGGCCGCGACACGACGAGAACGGCTGAAAGATGCGCACGCGGATGCCGAGCCACACCCATCGTTGGTTCTCTCATCAGCCGAACGTCACCGGCCGCGGGATCGTCGCAAGTTACGGGTCCCGCTTCTGGATGCTGGTGGTCGTCCTCGGCGTGGCGACCGGGATCGGCGCGTCGGTGCTGATCGGGGTGCTGAAACTGGTGGAGCATCTCTCCTACGGCTACCGCGCGGGCCCGTTTCTCGACGGTGTGAGCTCGTCGGCGGGGTGGCGGCACGTTGCCGTGCTGGTGCTGGCGGCGCTGCTGGTCGGAGCCGGCGGGTCGCTCCTGCGTCGGCTACCGGTGTCGGGCGGGACCGAGGTATCTGACGCGGTGTGGCTGCGGGGCGCTCGGCTCGCGGTCCTGCCCAGCCTGGGACGGGCCCTGCTGTCGACTGTGACAGTCGGCATGGGAGTCTCGCTCGGGCGTGAGGCGGCACCGCAGCTGGCCGGGGCAGCCACGGCGAGCTGGCTCTCGGACTGGGCGGATCTGCCGACCTGGCAGCGCCGCCTGCTGGTCGCGTCCGGCGCCGGGGCGGGATTCGCCGCCGTCTACAACGTGCCGCTGGGCGGGGCGATGTTCGCGCTCGAGGTGTTGCTGGGCACGCTGGCGCTGCCGCTCGTGCTGCCCGCGCTGGCGGTGTCGGTGATCGCCACCGCGGTCGCGTGGATCACGCTGGGAACCAACCGGACCTACACGATGCCGGCCTACGGCGTCCATCCCGCGCAGATGGCCTGGGCGGTGCTGGCGGGCCCGGTGATCGGCGTCGCCGCGGTGGGGTGGGTACACCTGATCGCGCGGGCGAGCTCGCTGCGTCCGACGCACCGGGGCCGGTATCTGGCGCCGTTGATCGTGTTCGCCGCCCTCGGGCTGATCTCGATCCCCTACCCCCAGTTGCTGGGCAACGGCAAGGGGGTCGTCCAGCTCGCGGTGGTCGGAGAGATCTCACTCGGCCTGTCCGCGCTCCTGCTGGCGCTAAAGCCGCTGGCGACGGCGTTCTGCCTCGGTGCCGGCGGGATCGGCGGCCTGTTCACCCCGACCCTGACGGTCGGCGTCCTGCTGAGCAGCGTGCTGGCTGGGGTGTGGTCTCACATCTGGCCCGGAACCGTGCCGGGCAGCTATGCCCTGATCGGCGGCGGAGCGTTTCTCGCCGCGGCGATGCAGGGCCCTCTGTCCGGCGTCGTGCTCGTGCTCGAGCTGACGGGCCATTTCGACGCCCTGATGGCACCGACGCTGATCGCCGTGGTGGAGGCCACGGTGATCGCGCGCCGGCTCGGTGCGCCGTCGATCTACTCCGCTCGTCTCGGACCGACGACGGCCGGCGCGCGCGCCGCTGAGGCGGGAGCGGCCGCAGCGATCGCCACACTGGACGCGACCCAAACCGCGATCCCCGACCAGGTTCCGCCCGGGAACGATCCCACGCCTGACTGAAACCGGGACATGCCGCACGACGGCGGGGCGGAGCGCCAGAACGCCGGCCCGAGAGAGGCTTCATGCCCCGGCTCGCGACCGGCGTGTGCTGTCACTGCGGCGGCCCCGGTGAGGCCGCCCCGGGTCAGGCGGCTCGACGAAGCTCGTCGAGACCCGAGCTCTGCGCCAACCGGCTCAGGCCCTGCTGTTCGAGCTCGCGAGCCTTGCCGAGCGGGATGCCCAGCTCGATTCCCGTCTGACGGAGGTTGAGCGGCTCGGCTCCGGCCAGTCCGAAGCGAAGCCGGATCACGCTGCGCTCGGCCTCCGGCAGCTGGTCAACGGCGCCGTTGATCAACTCCTGGCGCTCCGCGCTCTCCACCTCTTCGGCCGGCTCGGGGCGCTCACTGGCCAGCAGGTCTCCGAAGGCGGTCTCGCCGTCCTCGCCGACCGGCTGATCGAGGCTGGTTAGTCCTCGCGTCAGCTCCCGCAGCTCCGCGACCTCCTCGATCGGGAGCTTGGCCTCGGCGGCGATCTCCTCATCGGTTGGCTCGCGTCCCAGCTTGGTGCTGAGCTCGCTTTCGACCTTGCGAACCTTGGTCTGGCGCTGCGCGACATGAACCGGCAGGCGGATCGTCCGCCCGTGGTTCTGCAGGCCCCGCTGAAGCGCCTGGCGGATCCACAGGGTGCCGTAGGTCGAGAACTTGAACCCGCGCCGCCAGTCGAACTTCTCGACGGCCCGGATCAGCCCGAGCATGCCCTCCTGGACCAGGTCCTCCATCGGCAGTCCGTGGCCCTGATAGCGCCGGGCCTGGGAAACGACCAGACGCAGGTTCGCGTTGATCATCCGCTCCTTGGCCGCCAGGTCACCGCGCTCGATGCGCTGCGCCAGGTCGACCTCTTCGGCCGCCGTCAGTAGCGCATGCGCACGCGCGGCGCGCAGGAACTGGTCCAATGAATTCTCGCTCAGCGACGATCCTTCGACCGCCGTCGAACGTTGCTCGCCGGCTTGGCGCAGGTCGCTTCCGTGAGCGGGCCGACGACGCGTCTGGCGCCGGCGAGTCGGCTTAGCGGCTACCGGCGTGTGATCTCCGCGCGTGCGAGCACGCGCATTTGGGGTCCCATCGTGTTCACGACCCGCAGAGGGCTCGTGAGCCTGGGTATCAATGCTGTTCAGATCTAGCTCCGTAATTCGCATGTTTTTGCTCCGAACGAAATCATAGCAAATAGTTCGATGATCGTCGAACTATGCTTTGGCCCACAGTTTGGGGCTGTTCGGCAGCGGGGGGTTCATATTTTGGTGCCCTTCCATACGGCCTCATAAACAGGGCCTAGGGGCTGGATGGCTCCGTGAACAGCTCGCGCGAGAGCTCCAGGAACTCCGCCGCCGCGGGGGGGTGACGGCGTCCCTCGCGCCAGGCGAGGGTGATGTCCCGGCTCAGGGTGGGCTCCAGGAGAGTCGCCACGGCGACATCGGCCCCCGGCCCCTCGGCATCGGAGCGCGGCAGGATCGCCACCCCGAGCCCCCTCGAGACCAGACGCCGGACGCGCTGGCTCTCGTTGGACTCGAGCATTATGTGCGGCTCGAACGAGGCGTCGCGGCCGGCCGAGACCAGGAGCTCGCGCAGCCGGGCTCCCTCCCGGAAGCTGATGAAGCGCTCCTTGGCCAGCTCGGCCATCCTCACCTCCCGGCGCTTACCCAGCCGGTGCTCGCGCGGCAGCAGCACGACGAGCTCCTCCGAGACCAGCTGGTGCAACCCCAGGCCGTGACTCTCAACGCGCTCGGTGACCGAGAGGAACGCGAGGTCAAGCTCGTCGACGCGGAGCATCTCCGCCATCTCGCCGCTGGACTGCTCCCGCACCGTGAAGACCACCTCAGGATGTCGCTCGCTGAAGCGCGCCAGCGCCAGCGAGAGGTCCACCGGCCCCATCGTGTGCATCGCCCCGATCGTGACGTGGCCGGCGAACATCCCGCTCAGCGCCTGCAGCTCGGTTCCGGCCGCCTCAAGCTCAGCCAGGATCCGGCGTGCGCGCACCACCAGCAGCTCGCCCGCATCGGTGAGCGTGACCCGCCGCGTCGTCCGCTCCACCAGCGCGAGCCCCAGCTCGTCTTCGAGCCGGCGGATCTGCTGCGAGAGCGCAGGCTGGGCGATGTGCTCAGCGGCCGCCGCGCGGGTGAAGTTCCGCTCCTCGGCGAGTGCGACGAGATACCGGAGCTGCCGAAGTTCCATAAGCCTTCATTATGAATCACTCCCGATACTGGTCTTGGACTTCTAGCGACGTTGCCGCCATCATGAGCGGCGCAGTACCTCTCCTCCCTCGAGCGCGCCCCGCAGATCCGGCCTCATATCCCGCCGAATCCGGGGCGCTCTCGTTAAGCCGCCGCATCGCCTGGCGCTGACGCCAGCGACGTGTAGCGTGAACGGATGGCGAGCCCTGAGCGCGGCGCGGAGCCGGTCTCCCTGATCTACGTGATCGGCCGGGTGAACCAGGGGATCCGCCGAGAGCTGCGCGGCCGGCTGGCCGGCCAGGGGCTGAGCGTTCCCGAGTACACGGCGCTGTCGGTGCTGCGCTCGCGACCGGGGCTGTCCAACGCACAGCTGGCCCGGCGCTCCCTGGTGACGCCGCAGTCGATGATCGAGATCCTGAGCAAGCTCGAGCGGCGTGGCCTGGTGCGGCGCGAGGTCGACCCCGAGCACGGTCGTATCCTGCGCGCGGCCACGACCGCGGCCGCCCGCGAGCTGCTGGCCCATGCCGATCCGGAGGTGGCCGCGATACAGGACGAGATCCTGGCCGACGTGCCGCCGGAGCGGCGGGAGATCGTTCTGGACGCGATGCTGAGCGCGATGAACCGGCTCTCAGCCGCCCAGCCCGAGTAGCCGGATCGCGTTCTCCTTGAGCACCAGCGGGCGCACCTCGTCCCGGATCGGCAGCTTTGCGAAGTCCGACAGCCAGCGATCGGGCGTGATCAGCGGGAAGTCCGAGCCGAACAGCATCTTGGTCTTCAGCAGTGTGTTGGTGTAGCGGACGAGGATGTCCGGAAAGTATTTCGGCGACCAGCCGCTGAGGTCGATGTAGACGTTGGGCTTGTGCACCGCGATCGCCAGCGCTTCCTCCTGCCACGGAAACGACGGGTGGGCGAGGATGATGTCGAGCTCCGGGAAGTCGGCTGCGACATCGTCGACCGCCATGGGGGCCGAGTACTTCAGCCGGACCCCGCCTCCACCTGGCATCCCGGCCCCGATGCCGGTGGTGCCGGAGTGAAACAACGCGATCAGGCCGGCCTCGGCGATCACCTCGTAGAGCGGGTAGAAGCTGCGGTCGTTGGGCCAGAAGGCCTGTGTATTGGGATGGAACTTGAACCCGCGCGCCCCCGCCTGCACCAGCTCGCGAGCCTGGCGCACGCCCAGCTTGCCCTTATGGGGATCGACGCTGGCGAACGGGATCAGGACATCGGGATTGTCGCGGGCCGCGGCGAGCACCTGATCGTTGCCGATCCGCGGACGGCCCATACCGGCCTCATCGTCGACGGTGAACACCACGGCGAGCATCTTGCGCTCGCGGTAGTAGGCCGCGACCTCCGCGGCGCTCGGTTGGGGCGGACTGCCACCGAAGTACCGGGCGGCCGCGTGCAGCACCTCGAGCGTGACGGGATCCTGCTCCTGGCCCTCGTTGCGCTCGGCGTGAGTGTGGACGTCGATCGCGACGATGGCGTCGAGGTCGATACCGGCTGCGCTCATCGCCGGCCTCTCATCCGTACATGCGGACCAGGGACTCCGCGACCATGGCCGGCTTCGGGGAGCCCTTGACCTCGATCGTCACCAGGAGCTTGCCCTGCAGTCCTCCGCCGACCTCGCTCACCTCCAGCAGCGCCGCCCCGCCCCGCCACTGCGCGCCCACCGGCAGGGGAGCCGGGAAGCGAACCCGGTCAAGGCCGTAGTTGATGCCCACGCTCGCGTCGGTGACCCGCAGCAGCTGCATCGAGATCGGTGCCACCAGCGACAGCGTCAGGTAGCCGTGGGCGATCGTGCCGCCGAAGGGTGAGGCCTTGGCCCGCTCGACGTCGACGTGGATGTAGTTGTGATCCTCGGTCACGTCGGCAAAGCGGTCGACGCGCTCCTGCTCCATCACGCGCCATTCGGTGTAGCCGAGATGCTCTCCGACGTGTTCGTGCAGGCTTGCCATGTCGGTGACCAGCCCCGCCGTGTCTGAACTGCTCAAGCGCTCCTCCCAGATTCTCGGGTCCGCACAGGATCGCTGACCTCGATCCCGCCGGCAACCGTGCAGTATCAGGATTCCGAACGTTACCATCGCGCCTCGACCGGGCGGCTGGGCTCAGTAGCTCCCACCCACCCGCCCGGGGGCGAACTACTGACTGGCTAGCCATCCGGCCAACCGATGAATAGAGATGGCTTCCCGCTGGGCCACGTCCGCGGCCGCGCCCGCGCGGCGTCCCTCGACGCGCGCCGCCCACTTCTCATGCTCCATGACCGCCGTCCTGTTGGCCCGGGTCCAGGACTTCGGCGGCGACGATGCCGTGACAGACCTGCTCGCGCGTGCCGGCAGTCAGCGCACGGTGCCGGAGCTGCTGGACATCGTCAACTGGATCTCCTACGACGAGGCTGTCGCCCTGTGGCGCGCCGGAGCGCTGGTCACGCATCATCCGCAGTTCGCCCGAGCCGTCGGGGAGGACTCGGCACGCCGCCTGAGTGGCTCGCCGGTGGCGGCGCTGCTGCGCTCACTCGGCTCACCCGAGGACGTGTACCGGCAGATCGCGACGGCGGCGAGCAAGTACAGCACCGTTGCCTCTTTCGAGGCGGTCCGGTGGGGAGCGGGGTTTGCCGAGATCGTCGCCGTCGCAGCCGAGGGGTTCCCCCGTGACGCCAACCACTGCGCGTCGACCTGCGGCTTGCTGACTCAGACGCCCGTACTGTTCGGATTGCCGCCCGCCACCGTGGAGCACGAACGCTGTCAGGCGTTCGGCGCGGATGCGTGTGAGTACCGGATCACCTGGGCCCCCGAGCCGGTCCCCCACCCCGGCGGCGCGTCGGCGCGGATTCACCATCTGACTGAGCAGCTCGAGGCCATGAAGGAGCGCCAGCAGAGCATGTTCCAGACCGCCGCCGATCTGATCGGGGCGGGCGAGATCGAACACGTCCTCGCCCGGATCGCCGACCGCGCCGCGATCGAGGTCCGGGCCCCGCGGTACCTGCTCGCCGTCCGGATGTCCCCCGACGCCGAGTTCCACTACCACCGCAAGGGCTTCGACGACCGCGAGGTGGCGGAATACACCGACGCGCTCATGCATCAGGACCCGTCGCAGCTGCCCCCGTCGTGGCTGGTCGTGCCGGTCCGCTCCAATCGCTCCGACTACGGCCGCCTGCTGGCGATGTACGACGAGGGAGTCCAGTTCTTCCCGCAGGAACGTGAGCTGCTCGAGGTCTACGCACGCTACGCGGCCAGCGCGCTGGACAGCGCTTCGGCGCTGCACGAGGCCGAGCAGCGCTACGGGCAGTCCAGCGCCCTGCTGGAGCTCGCCCGCGCGCTGGCCTCGGCGGGCACCAGCGCCGAGGTCGCCCGCCGCCTGGCCGACTCGGTCCCGGTCGTCGTGGATTGCGATCGGGTCGGGGTGTACCTGTGGGACGCCGCTCGGGACGAGCTGGTGCGTGAGGCCGTCGCGCAGGTCGGCGATGGCGTTCCGGCGTCGGAAGGCGATCGCGCGGCCTGGCCACCGACGCCCGGCGGGCTGCTGGCCGAACTGCTGCTCGATCCCCGGCCAGACCCCATCTTCTTCGACCACCAGACCGGCGACCCCGCGGTGGGAAAGTGGTTCACGGCAGCCGGTTTCGCCGCCACGATCATGGTGCCGCTGGCCAGTCCGAGCCGATTCCTGGGGTTGCTGGCGGTGTCGGTGACGACGGCGCCGGAGCGACTGAGGCCATCCGATGACCTGCTCGATCGCCTGTCCGGCGTCGCCGCCCAGGCCACGACCGCGCTGCAGAACGGCCGCCTGATGGACGAGATCACCCATCAGGCGCTACACGATCAGCTCACCGGTCTGGCCAACCGGGTCCAGTTCACCACGGCACTGCGCAGCGCCGTGCACGTCGCCCGCGAGCGCTCGGAGCTGGTCACCGTGTTCTATCTCGATCTCGACCGGTTCAAGCCGGTCAATGACGAGTACGGGCACGAAGTCGGTGACGCGCTGCTGGCCGCCGTGGGGCAGCGGCTGACCGCGTGCACGCGCGCCCGCGACGTGGTGGCCCGGCTCGGTGGCGACGAGTTCGCGGTGCTCCTCACCGCGCAGGACACCGTCGACCTCAACCGCATGGCCCGGCGGATTCGGGAGGCCTTCGCGCAGTCATTCTCGATCGACGGGCATGCGCTCCGGCTCGGCGTCAGCGTTGGGCGCTCGATCTATCCGCTGGATGCCGGTGATGCCGACTCGCTCCTGCGCCTGGCCGACGCGGCCATGTTCGAGGCCAAACGCTCGCGTCGGATGGCGCTGGCCGACCCCGGGGCGCCTTCGGGCACGCCGGCCTGAGGTCCGCCCCCGCCCGTCGCCGCGTCCACCCGGCGCGCCGGAGGGCGCGATCAAGGCCCCTATACTTGCCCCACCCCAACGAGGAGCGACGCGTGCAGGAAATGGTGATCTACGGCGTTAGCTTCGATATGGTCGGCAAGCAGCCAATCGTGTTGCTCAAAACCGTCGAGAGCAACAAGTTCCTGCCGATCTGGATCGGGCACCCGGAGGCGGCGGCGATCTTGATGAAGCTGCAGGGCGCCTCGACGCCGCGTCCCATGACCCATGACCTGCTCTCCGAGATGCTCGGCGAGCTGGAAGTCGAGTGCACGCGCGTAGCCGTCACCGAACTGCGTGAGAACACCTTCTATGCGTCGATCAGCCTCCGCGCGGGCGGCCGGGACCTGGAGATCGACTCCCGGCCCAGCGACGCCCTGGCCCTGGCGGTCCGGTCGGGCGCGCCGATCTTCGCCGCCGACGAGGTGATCTCCGAGTCCGCGATCGAGTTCGAGCACGAGGTCGAGGACACCGAGGAGGTGGTCGAGAAGTTCAAGGACTTCCTCGACCAGGTCACCCCCGAGGACTTCGCCAGCGACGAATGAAGCCCGGCCGGCGAGGGGGCTCGCCGGATGCGGGAATGCGTCTATCCAGGCACCGCCGCCAGCACGCTCTCGACGAGCTGATCGAACGAGATCCCGGCCGCCTCGGCCGCCTGCGGCAGCAGGCTCGTCTCGGTCAGCCCCGGGATCGTGTTGGCCTCCAGCACGAATAGCTCGCCGGTGTCGTGGGCGAGCATCAGATCGACGCGCGCAAAGCCGGCGCAGCCGAGCAGCTGGTAGGTCTCCAGCGCGATCTCGCTCGCCCGCCGGGCCAGCGCGGGCTCGAGCTCAGCCGGGCACACGAACCGCGTCCGCCCGATCTCATAGCGGGACTCGAAGTCGTAGAAGCTGTCCTGCTCCGGGACGGCCTCCACGATCGGCAGCGTCACCGGCGTCCCCGCCCGCTCGAGGATCGAGACGGCCAGCTCCCGGCCGCGGACGTAGCGCTCGAGCAGCACCTTGCGGTCATAGGAGAAGGCCGCCACCAGCGCCGCCGGCACGTCCGCCGGGGTGCGCGCGAACTTGATCCCCAGCGCCGACCCCTGCCGCGCCGGCTTGACGACGATCGGGAACTGCAGCCGCTCCTCGATCGCGGGCAGCGCCCGGGCCGCGCCGAGCGCCTTGAAGGCGGTCTCGTTGAAGGCGTAGAAGTCCGGCGTGGGGATGCCGCGGTCGCGCATCGCGTGCTTGGCCAGCACCTTGTCGGCCGCCCGGATGCACGCCGATACGCCCGAGCCGGTGTAGGGGATGCCCATCACCTCGAGCAGCTCCTGCACGGTGCCGTCCTCGCCGTCACGGCCGTGCAGCGCCACGAAGGCCACCTCGGGCGGCGCCTGGCTCAACACGGCGACCAGCTCCGGCCCGACGTCGATCGCGAGCACCTCGTGACCGAGGTGCTCGAGGGCGTCCTGCACTCGCGCGCCCGAGCGCAGCGACACCTGACGCTCGAGCGAGCGTCCGCCCTTCAGCACCGCCACTCGGCTCATGCAGTCAGCGCTAGCCGGTCCGCTGGCGCTTGGCGGCCGGCAGCCTCAGAATCTGAGCCAGCTCGGGGTCCGCGACCCCGGGCTCAGGGTCCGTGATGCCGGGCTCGAGGTCCGGCGAGCGGGCCAGGTCCTCGCGGGGCTGGGGGCTCTCGCCCCGGCGCGAGTCGATCGGGGCGCGCACGCCAGTCAGGGTGCCGTACATCGCCACCTGCTCGCGGACGACCTCGCCGATCAGGCGGATCCCCTCTCGGATCGAGTCCTCGCTGACGCCGGAGAAGTTCAGGCGCATCGACGACCCGCCGCGGCCGTCCACGTACGCGGCGCGGCCCGGGACGAACGCCACGTGCTCCTCGAGCGCCCGTGCCAGCAGGTCGGTGGTGTCGATGTAGTCGGGCATCGTGGCCCAGATGAACAGCCCGCCCTGCGGGTGGGTCCATTCCGCCTCACGGGGGAAGTGCTCGGCCAGCGAGTCGAGCATCACATCGCGCCGGCGCCGGTAGATCTCCCGCAGCGAGCGCACGTAGTGCTCCCACGGTCCCGAGTCGAAATAGGCGCTGACGAAGTACTGGGAGACCGATGACGAGCACAGGTCGGTCGATTGCTTGCCGATCTGCATCTTCTGCAGGATCGGCGCCGGCGCCGTGGTCCAGCCCAGACGGACGCCGGGCGAGAGGATCTTGGAGAACGTGCTGGCGTAGATCACGAACTCGTCGTCGAGCGAATGCAGCGTCGGGAGCGGCTCGCCCTCATAGCGCAGCAGGCCGTACGGATTGTCCTCCAGCACCAGCAGCTCGCGTTCCCCGGCGATCCGCACGAGCTCGCGGCGCCTTTGCAGCGACATCGTGACCCCGGCCGGATTGTGGAAGTTGGGCACCGTGTAGATGAACTTCGGGCGCCGCCCGCGCCGCTCGAGCTCGTCAAGCTGAGCCTCGAGTAGCTCCACCCGCATGCCGTCGCGATCCATCTCGATCTGGACCACCTCGGCCTGGTAGGCGCTGAACGTCGGTATCGCGCCCGGATATGTGGGAGCCTCGGCGACCACG
Source organism: uncultured Solirubrobacterales bacterium (assembly GCA_963792735.1). GTDB lineage: Bacteria > Actinomycetota > Thermoleophilia > Solirubrobacterales > Solirubrobacteraceae > Palsa-465. The sequence goes on from CAWBXK010000007.1 coordinate 246,824, forward strand.
ACGTCGCCGGGGTCGATCAGGGTCTTGCAGACCAGGTCGATCACCTGCTGGCCGCCGCTGGTCACCAGTATCTCGTCGGCGTCGATCTCCATCCCCTCGGCGCGCATCACCTGCGTGATGCACCGCTTGACCACCGCGAAGCCCTCCGTCGGGCCGTACTGAAGCGCGCGCGCACACGACTGGCCGGCCACCGTGCCCATCAGCGCTGCGTAGGAGTCAGGCGGGAAGGTGGATGTGTCGGGCAGGCCGCCGGCGAGCGAGATGACGTCGTCACGCTCGGTCAGCGCCATCAGGTCGCGCATCGCCGAGGACCGCATGACCTTCGTGCGCTCGGCGAACAGCGCGGCGTAACGCTCGATGTCACGTACCGTTGACCGCGGGCGCTTCACATTCACGGGCTCCTCCATGGTGGCGCAGCGACGTTCGCCGCCAGGCGAACTCGCAATGCCGGCGAAGCCGGCACGTCGTCTATCGTCACGCTTCGTCACGGTACAGCACGATGCATCTCGTCTTCGACATCTTCCAGGGGATCGGCGTTGCCGCGGCAGTGGGGATCAGGCCGTTCCTGCCCAGCCTCGTGGTCGGTGCGCTGGCCGCCGGCGATGTCCAGATCGATTTCGCTCACAGCGACTTCTCTTTCCTCCAATCGGCCCCTTTCCTGCTTGCGATGGTGCTCGGAGCCGTCCTGGTGGCGTTCGCCGAACGCCGGCTCGGGCGCGAGCAGCTGGAGCGCGGACCGGCCGCCCTGGCGATTGCCGCCGCCGCGCTGGCCGTCGGCGCGCTGCTGTTCGCGGGCTCGCTGGCCCGGGGTGGGTACGCATTCTGGCCCGGGATCATCGGCGGCCTGATCTGCGCTGCGGTTGGGCTCGTGGCCACGCGGCCGCTGCTGTTACGCGTACGAGCACGGCTCGACGACGAGGCCGCTGCCGCTCTGCCGTTGTTCGCAGAGGGCGCGGCGCTCCTCGCCGCGGTGCTGTCGGTCCTGCTGCCACCGGTTGGCGTGGTCGTGTTCGCGCTGCTGCTGTGGCTGCTGTTCGCCAGCCGGGGCCGCGACGAGCAGAAGTACGCCGGCCTGCGCATCCTGCGTTGAGGCCGGCGTGAGCTGGGAGGGCAAGAAGCTCGTCCTGATCGTGGTGGACGCGCTCAAGCCGGCGATGCTCGAGCGCGCGATCGCCGCCGGTCGTGCCCCGGCGCTGGCGCGGATCAGCCAGGAGGGTGTCTACGTCGGCGACTGCGCCGCCGCGTTTCCCTCGGTGACGCCGGTATGCGCGGCGACGATCACCACCGGCGTGGGTCCCGACCGGCATCTGATCCCCAGCATGAACTGGTATCACCGCGAGGAGGCGCGCTACATCGAATACGGCTCGAGCTTCTCGGCCTCGCGCCAGTTCGGAGTCCTGCGATCGCTGACCGACACGGTCTACCGGATGAACGACGAGCACCTCTCGCACGACGTGGAGACGGTGTTCGAGTCCCTCGATGACATCGAGGCGCGCACCGCCGGGACGACCTATCTGATCTATCGGGGACGCCATCCGCACGAGGTGGCCAACGAGTCCGCGCTGGCGCGGATCGTCACCTCGACGGTCTTCCGGCGGACCATCCTCGGGCCGCAGGAGCTGTTCTACGCCGATCTCTACGCCTCGCGCAAGACCGGCTGTCGCGGTCAGCTCGGCCTGCCCGGGGCTCGGGACCAGCACACCGGCTGCGTCGGCGCCTACCTCACCGAGCACGACCTGTTCGACTTCCTGCTCTTCTCCCTGCCTGACAACGACGCCTACTCGCACCGCAACGGTCCCCACGCCCAGGTCACGTCGATCGCCGCCGCCGACCGCCAGATCGAGCGCTTGATGCACGCCGCCGGGGGGCCGGACGAGTTCCTCGAGAACTACGCGGTGATCGTGTGCTCCGACCATTCACAGGCACCGGTGGAGGAGCGGATCAGACTCGACCTCGCGTTCGCCGACTTCGACGTCGCGACGCCCAGCCCGTCACGCTCGATCGGCGCCGAGGTGGCTCTGAGCCCCGCGCAGCGCTCGGCCATGATCTACGCGCTGGATCCCGAACGAACCGAAGCGGTCGTGACCCGCGCGATCGAAGCCGTCTCAGAGCTCGAGGGGGTCGATCTGATCATGACGCTGGCCGGCGGACCCGACGGCGAGGCCGTCGTGCGCAGCCGGCGGGGGGAGCTGCGGTTCACCGCCGGTGGGGACCTGCTGGACGCTCGCGGCGAGCGCTGGAGCGTCACCGGCGATCTCGCCGTGCTCCGCGCCGAGCTGCAGGACGGGCGGTTTCTCAGCACCGAGTACCCCGATGCGCTGGCGCGGATCTGGTCGTCGCTGCGCTGTCCCAACGCGGGTGACGTGCTGCTGTCCGCCGCCCCGGGCTTCGAGTTCGTGGATTGGGGCGGATCTGACCATGTCGGCGGTGGATCACACGGCTCCCTGCACCGCTCCGATTCGCTGGGAGCCCTGCTGTGGTGCGGCACCGGACCCGACTCTCGCGGCGTCCGCGACCAGTGGTCGCTGCGCGACATCGCCCCGATGATCCGCGGCCATTTCGGGGTGCCGCCGGACGCCGGCGGCGATTAGCAGCCCGTTAATCCGGTCCTGCTCTTACGGGGATTGGATAAACCGCGGATACATTTGCGACATGCCCGATGAGCTCACGACGACCGTCGAGCTGCCGTTCCGCGTCCGAGTCCGGCACGGCGTCCGCCGGCCCCACAACTGGTTGCAGCTGTTCCGGTTTGCCGCCGTCGGCGCGAGCGGATACGTTGTGAACCTCGTCGTCTTCGCCGCCTGCGTGCATCTGCTGGCGGTCAACTACAAGCTCGCCGCGGTGGTCGCGTTCGCCGTTTCCGTCGTCAACAACTTCTGGTGGAACCGTCACTGGACGTTCTGCGCCAGGGAGGCTCATCCGATCCGGCAGGGCGCGCGCTTCTTCGCCGTCTCGCTGGTGACGTTCGGCTTCACCTACGTGGTCCTGGTGTCGCTGGTCAGCGGAGCGGGGATCGCCAAGGTGGTGGCGCAGGCGATCGCGATCGCGGCCGGTACGCCGCTGTCGTTCGTCGGACAGAAGCTCTGGAGCTTCCGCGCGTAGCGATCCCCGGCCGGTCGCAGAGCTTCGGCTGGCCTTCGGTGTTGCCCCCGGGCGCGGGTCTGCGCCGCCTGGCCGTCTCGGTGGCGCTGCTGGCGGCACTGGTCTCGGCCCTGCTGGTGTTGGCCGCCGGGGCGCGAGCCGCCTCCACCCACCCCGCGAAGGCATCCGCGGCTGCGTCACATAGGACGACAACGGCCGCGGCGGCGGCCAACGCCAACACGCCGGTGCTGGTGACCGACCTCCATCGCCCGCCCGCGGGCTACCGGCTGACCGCGGCACGAGTGCTGGCGATCGCCCAGGGAGACCCGCTGGTCAAAGCCGAGCTGCGCAAGCACCCCAGGGCGCTGGCCTACGAGTACACCAAGGGGCCGCCCACGTGGCAGGTGAGCTGGTTCACGGCCGGCCGAAAGCAGAAGGAGCTGATCCAGGTCTACGTCGACGACGGCGGCGCCCGCGTGACCCAGGTCTGGACCGGCTTTCAGGTAGCGTGGTCGATGGCGCGGGGCTATCCGGGGGCGTTCGGGCGCCGCGTCAACGCGGTCTACGTCTGGCTGCCGCTGAGCCTGCTGTTCCTGGCGCCGTTCCTCCCCCTGGGCCGCCGCCGCCGGGCGTCGCTGTTGCATTTCGACCTGCTGATGCTGCTCGGGTTCTCGATCTCGCTGGCGTTCTTCAACCACGCCCAGATCGGCCTGTCAGTGCCGCTGGTGTACCCGTTCTTGATCTATCTGCTGGTGCGGATGCTGCTGCTCGCGTTCGGGCGGGGGATCCCCCGGCGAGCGCTGCAGGTCAACGTCCCGATCCCCTGGCTGCTGAGCGGGGTGGTGTTCCTGGTCGGGCTCCGGATCGGGCTGAACATCCTGAACTCCAATGTGATCGATGTCGGCTACGCCGGCGTGATCGGCGCCTCCAAGCTGGTCCACGGCCACCTGCTGTACGGCCTGTGGCCGCACGACAACCCCTACGGCGACACCTACGGACCGGTCAACTACCTCGCCTACGTCCCGTTCCTGGCCGTATTCGGCTGGAGCGGCGCATGGGACGCGCTGCCCACCGCTCACGCCGCCGCGATCACGTTCGACCTGCTGACGCTCGGTGGCCTGTACGTGCTCGGCCGCCGGATACGGGGTCACGACCTGGGGGTGATCCTCGCCTACGCGTGGGCCGCGTATCCGTTCACCCTTTACACACTGAGCTCCAATACCAACGACGCGCTCGTGTCGGCGTTGGTGGTGCTGTCGCTGCTGGCGATCAGCTCGGCGCCGGCGCGCGGAGTGGCTGCAGCGCTGGCCGGGCTGACCAAGTTCGCCCCGTTCGCGCTGGCACCCCTGTTGCTGCGCGGAGTCGGACGACCGCCCGGGAGGCGCTCCGTGGTGACCTTCATCGTCTGCTTCGGGGCGACCGTGCTGGCGGCGATGCTCCCGGTCCTGCTCAACGGTGACCTGAGCTTGTTCTGGCGCCACTCGGTCGCCTATCAGTCCGATCGCGTCACGCCGTTCTCGGTCTGGGGTCTGTGGGGCGGCCTCGGGTTTGTTCAGCACCTGTTGCAGGGCGCTGGGGTGGCGCTCGTGATCGTGGTCGCCTTCGTTCCCGTCCGGCGCGGAATGGTTGAAGTCGCCGCGCTCGGCGCGGCGGTGCTGATCGCGCTGCAGCTGACCGTCAACTACTGGCTCTATCCCTACATCGTGTGGTTCTTTCCGCTCGTGGCGGTGGCGCTGTTCGCCAGTCACCCGGAGCGCCGGATGTGGCTCCAGCGGCCATCGCTGCGCAACGACGCCGAGGCGCCTATCCCCGTCGCCTGAACCTAAACCACCGCGGCGGGTTCCAGGATCTGCTCGATCGCCGTCGCTCGCAGCGGCTGCTCACCGGTGGAGATCAGCACGCCGTTCAGCCATGGATCCTCGGTCGAGGTCTCAAAGCGGACCGGCATCTTGGTGGACATCGCCTCCACCGCCAGCTCGCGCTTGACCCCGATCACTCCGCCCCGCGGCCCGGTCATGCCGACGTCGGTGATGTAGGCGGTCCCGCCCGGGAGCACCCGGGCGTCTGCGGTCGGGATGTGCGTGTGCGTTCCCACCACGCCGGTCACCCGGCCGTCGAGGTACCAGCCCATCCCGACCTTCTCGCTGGTGGCCTCGGCGTGCATGTCGACCAGGACGTGATCGACATCACCGCGCAGGGCGTGCAGCGCGGCGTCGGCCTCGGCAAAGGCCGGACGGCCGGCGTCCATGAACAGGTTGCCCGACAGCGATACGACTCCCAGCCGCACGCCGTCGCGCGTGACCACGCACGAGCCGTGGCCCGGCTGACTGCGCAGGAAGTTCGCCGGACGCAGGATCCGCTGCTGCTGATCGAGGTAGGGATAGATCTCGCGCTGGCGGTAGGTGTGATTGCCCAGGGTGATCACGTCCACGCCGGCCTGGAGCAGCTGATCGGCCAGCTTTGGCGTGATCCCCAGGCCCCCGGCGACGTTCTCGCCGTTGACGACCACGAAGTCCGGCGCCAGCCGCTCCCGCAGGCTTGGAAGCAGCCCCAGGAGCGTGCGCTTTCCGAGACCTCCGACGAGGTCGCCGACGAACAGGATCTTGATGGGCTTGCTCATGTCGTCCCGGGGCGCATACTTCCATGAGTATGCGTTTCAGGGTCGCAGCGCGCACCAAGACCTCCCGGGCGCCGGTCGAGCCGAGCCAGCCTGGGACCGAACAGCAGGACCAACACGATGCGGCCGCGAACGCTCCGGAGCTCGAGTTGAGGCCGGTCGTCGGCCCCTCCACCCCGGTCGTCGTCCCGCGCTGGGTCCAGCTCGTGCTGCTGCCGATCGCGCTGCTCGGCTTGTGGGCGCTGGCCCGCGCCGCCGGCTCGGTTCTGCTGGTCCTGATCGTCGCGAGCATGGTCGCTCTGATCCTGGCGCCGCTGGTGCGGCTGCTCGAGCGGCGCATACCCCGCGGCCTGGCCATCCTGCTCGTGTACATCGGCGGTTTCGCCGTGCTGGGCGGCGTCGGCGTGCTGCTCGCCAGCCCCGTCACCACGCAGATCACCCGTTTTGAGCACAACGTGCCTCAGATCATCACCAGCGCCAACCGCGATCTCGCCAACTTCCAGGGCTGGCTGAACCGCCACGGGATCAACCTCCACGTGCAGCAGCAGGGCCAGACCGCCCTGCAGACGCTCCAGAAGGACGTGCTCAAGCGCTCGGGCGACATCGTCTCCTTCTCGCGTGATCTGCTCTCGGGGATCATCACGATCGGCTTCGACCTGGTGCTGGTGCTGGTCCTCTCGGTCTACCTGCTCATCTACGGCAACCAGATCGGCGAGCTCGTGCGCCGGATCATGCCGCCGGGCGATGGGACGCCGGAGGACGACTACCCGCTCCTGATCCAGCGGGCCGTCTCGGGCTACGTGCGCGGGCAGTTCCTGTTCAGCCTGGTCATGGGCGCCAGCGCCGCGGTCGCGCTGACGGTCTTCGGCCTGGTCGGCATCTTCCCTGACGGCGAGCGGTACGCCGTGTTCCTTGGCGCCTTCTACGGGCTGATGGAGTTCATCCCCTATATCGGCCCGATCATCGGCCCGGTGCCGGCGGTGCTGCTGGCGCTGTTCACCAACCCGATCACCGCCGTCTGGGTGATCATCATGTTCATCGCCCTGCAGCAGCTCGAGGGGCACGTGGTCGCCCCGCAGGTGTTCAGGATCTCGCTGCGGATCAACCCGATCCTGATCATCCTCGCGCTGCTGATCGGATACCAGCTCTACGGCATCGCAGGCTCGCTGGTGGCCCTGCCGGTGATCGCGGTGATCCGCCAGACCGTTCTGTATCTGCGCCGCCATTTGGTCTTCGAGCCGTGGGGGCGCCTCGGCGCCGGGGTCGGGTTGCTGTCAATGAGCCCGGAGCGATGTCCTGACTGCGGCAGCAAGGCGGGCTCGGCGGACGAGTTCTGCCGCGCCTGCGGCGCCTCGCTGGAGCCCACCGTGCGCACATCGGGGTGAGGCGACCGCGCCGTCGATGATCTAGCCTGACCGCGGTGCCAACCGCCGCGGGAGACCGGATCCCACCCACGCAGCCGGCGACCACACTCGCGGTCCGTTCGCTGACCAAGCGCTTCGGCTCGCGAGCGGCGTTGGACGACGTCAGCTTCGAGCTCAGCCCCGGGGAGCTGGTCGGGATCATCGGGCCCAACGGGGCGGGCAAGACCACCCTGCTGTCGATCCTGGCCGGCGTCCTGTCCCCCGACGAGGGCGAGGTTGTCGGGACCGGCCGCGACGTCGGATGGGTCCCCCAGCAGCCCTCGCTGTACTCCAAGCTGTCGGTGGCGGAGAACCTGCGGCTGTTCGCCCGGCTGGAGAAGTTGCCCGCTCCCGATCAGGCCGTCTCGCGCATGCTCGTCCAGGCCGCGCTCGAGGATCGCGCCGACGAGGAGGTGGGGCGACTCTCCGGCGGCAACCAGCAACGCGTCAACATCGCGATCGGCCTGCTGTCGGATCCCTCGGTGCTGCTCCTCGACGAGCCCTCGGCGTCGCTGGATCCGCGTCAGCGCGAGCGGCTGTGGGAGTTCATCTCGGCGCTGGCCGGGCGGGGGACGACCGTCGTGTTCTCGACTCACAACGTCGCCGAGGTGGAGCGCTACGCCACCCGCGTGCTGCTCCTGGCCGATGGCGAGCTGCTGTTCACCGGCAGCGCCCCCGAGCTCGAGCGCGCCGTCGGAGGCGACCCGCGGGATTTCGAGGCCGCATTGCTTCACTTCCTGCACCAACGCGGGCACTAGCGAACCTTTGCGCTGGCTGCTGCTCAAAGATCTGCAGATCCTCAAGCGCTCGCCGTTGCTGGTGGGGCTGCTGGTCGTCTACCCGATCGCGATCGCGCTGATGATCGGCTTTGCCCTGTCCAGTCCTCCCGGCAAGCCGAAGGTGGCGTTCTACAACGAGGTCGCCCCGGGCAAGGGCAAGATCGGCTTCGGCAGCCAGCAGATCAACGTCGCCAGCCTGGCCGGGCAGCTGCTGCGCTCGATCCAGGCCGTCAAGGTGCACTCGCGGGCCGAGGCGGTGGCCAAGGTCCGCGACGGTGAGGCGCTGGCCGCCGTGATCATCCCGGCCGCGCTGCCGCAGGAGATCCAGGGACTGGTCACCTCCGGGGTCGGCAGCCCGACCGTGGAGCTGATCGTCAACACCAAGGATCCGATTGAGCGCCAGCTCGTCGACTCGACCATCTCCGCCCGCCTCAACGACGTCGAGCAGGCAGTCTCCAAGGGAGTGCTGCGGGTCGCCATCACCGACCTGCAGCAGGTGCTCAGTGGCGGCACCATCCAGCTGCTGGGACAGAACTTCCACCTGCTGGGGCTGCGCAACTCGCGCACGATCATCCAGGGGGCGATCGCCTCGCTGCCACCCCGCTCGCCCCTGCGGGTCGCGCTGGCGCAGGTGGTGGGGTTCGCGAACCTGGCCATCGAGGGACTCGGCTTCGCAAGCCCCGTGCTGGGATCGATCGGCCGGCCGCTGACCGTCAACGAGACCCAGCTCGCGGGACGGACCACGCCGACCGACACCTACGCGGCGGCGATCGCGGTGATCGTCTCGCTGATGTTCGTGACGATGCTGCTGGCGGCGGGGATGCTCGCCGTCGAGCGCTCGGAGAACGCCTACTCCCGGCTCGTGCGCGGCCTGGTCTCGCCCGGAGAGCTGCTCTCGGAGAAGATCGTGCTGTCGGGCGGCTGCGCGACCGCGGTGACGCTTCTGATGGCGGCGTTCGTGTCGTTGTTCGTGCCCCTCGACTGGTCGCGTTTTGAGCTCTGGGTGCTGGCCCTGGGGCTCGGAGGGATCGCCTTCGGTGCGCTCGGGGTGATGATCGGAGGCGTGGCGCGCGAGGTCAGCGCCGCCTCGCTGTTCGCCTTCCTGGTCTCGCTGCCGGTGGCGTTCGTGGCGCTGGTGCCGGCCAGCGCGGTGTCGGGCACGCTCAAGACCGTACTCGACGTGATCGCGTTCGTGTTCCCGTTCCGGGCGGCGCTGCAGGCGGTCAGCAACGCGTTCAGCGCCACTACGCCCGGAATCGGGCTGCCGCTGGTGCACCTCGCGGTGCTGGCGCTGGTGTTCGGGGTACTGGGCCGGGTCGCGCTGCGGCGCTTCGCGGCCCCGTAGCCCCGGGCCTCGGTTCCGCGCTCAGCGCTGGCCGGTGGCGCGCTGGAAACCGAACATGCACGCGGCGGCCACGAGGAGCAGGATGATCGGCAGCGACCAGCTCACCACGCCGACGACCGCCAGCACCAGCGTGACTACGCCGAGTGCTCCGGCGCCCCCGCCGGCGACGACCAGGCGGTAGGCGCGCTGCTCACGCTGGCGCCTGGGGGTGTAGCCGCTGCGTTTCTGGAGGTTGCTCATTACTCGCAAGCGTAGCGCTCCGCCGGCCTGAGCCGCCCCCCGGACGCGGCCCTGGAACCTGGTCTGGGCACCGAAGGCCGCGGGCGCGGCGCCGGTATGCTCGCTGGAAGCTATGCCGTTCCCCCAGACCCGCCTGCGCAGGCTCCGGGCCAGCCACGGGCTCCGCGGCCTGGTTCGCGAGACACGCCTGCACCCGGCCGACTTCGTGTACCCGATGTTCGTCGCTCACGGCATCGACCGGCGGGAGCCGATCGACGCGATGCCGGGCGTTGCCCGCCTGTCGATCGCGCACGCCGTCGCGGAGGCCGGCGAGGCGGCGGCGCTGGGGATTCCCGCCGTGCTGCTGTTCGGGATCCCCGCCGCCAAGGACGAGCACGGCTCGGGGGCCTGGGACGAGGAGGGCATCGTGCAGCTGGCCACGCGGGCGATCAAGGATGCCTATCCCGAGCTGCTGGTGATCACCGACCTGTGCCTGTGCGAGTACACCAGCCATGGCCACTGCGGTTTGGTCAGGTCCGACGGTGTCGTCGATAACGACGCCACGCTGGAACTGCTGGCGCGCACGGCGGTCTCGCAGGCCCGAGCGGGGGCCGACATCATCGCCCCCAGCGACATGATGGACGGCCGCGTCGGCTCGATCCGCGCCGCGCTGGACGAGGACGGCCTCACCGAGACTCCGATCCTGGCCTACTCGGCCAAGTTCGCCTCGGCCTTCTACGGGCCGTTTCGCGACGCCGCCGACTCGACCCCCGCGTTCGGTGACCGGCGCGGCTATCAGATGGATCCGGCCAATGGAGACGAAGCGGTCCGCGAGGCGCGGCTGGACGCCGATGAGGGGGCCGACATCCTGATGGTCAAGCCGGCGCTGCCCTATCTGGACGTGATCCGGCGCGTCAAGGACGAGACGGGGATGCCCCTGGCCGCCTACAACGTCAGCGGTGAGTACGCCATGCTGAAGGCGGCGGCGGCGGCCGGGTACCTGGATGAGCGAAGCGCCGTGCTCGAGGCGCTGACGTCGATCCGCCGGGCGGGAGCGGACATCATCATCACCTACCACGCGAAGGACTGTGCAAGATGGCTGCAATAGACACTTCTCACAGCGGCTCTCAGCACGGGCCTAAGCTACGCAGCCGTAAGCACGGCGCGGCGATCGAACTCGACGAGTTCGACAAGCGCCTGCTGAACCTGATGCAGGGCCAGTTCCCGATCGCGCCCCGGCCCTACCAGCACGTGGCCGCCCAGGCGGGGGTCGAGGAGTCCGAGGTGCTCGCCCGCGTGCAGCAGTTGCTCGACGAGCGGATCATCCGCCAGGTCACGCCGATCTTCGACACCCGGGCGCTGGGCTACTCCTCGATGCTGGTGGCCGCCAAGGTCGACCCCGACAACCCGTGGCGGGCGGCCAACGTGATCAACGCCCACCCCGGCGTCTCGCACAACTACCTGCGCAATCACGAGTTCAATATCTGGTTCACGATCGCCACCGAGCCCGACTCGCCGCTCGGGCTGGAGGGGACGCTGGAGGTGCTGGCGCGGATCGCCGGCGCGGAGTCCGTCCGCCAGCTGCCGACCCTGAAGCTGTTCAAGATCCGGATGGACCTGGAGATGGAGGGCGGCACCGACGCGCTGGCCAGGGCGGCGGAGGCGGCCGAGCCGGCCGAGATCGAGGCTCAGCCCTACGACGAGCTTGACAAGTCGGTGATCAAGGCTCTCCAGGGCGACCTGCCGGTGATCCCCGAGCCCTACGCGCCCGCCGCGGCCGAGCTGGGGATGGCGCCGGAGGCACTGCTCGAGCACCTGCGCGGCATGCAGGAGCGCCGGCTGCTGCGCCGCGTGGCGGCGATCCTGTTTCACCGTCGCGCCGGCTTCAGCGCCAACGGGATGGGGGTCTGGAAGGTGCCCGACGAGCGGATCCTGGAGCTCGGGAAGCGGATGGCCTCGTTCCGCGGGATCTCGCACTGCTACCAGCGTCCGACCTATCCCGACTGGCCCTATTCGGTCTTCACCATGGCCCACGGCCGCTCCAAGGAGGAGTGCGACGCGATCCTCGACTCGATCGCCGCCGATACCGGCATCGAGGAGCGCTCGACGCTGTACTCCTCGACCGAGTTCAAGAAGATCCGGCTGCTCTACTTCACCGAGGAATACCGGGCCTGGGAACGCGAGCACGCCGGCGTGTGAGCGCCACACGCTCCAGCGAGCTCTACGCGCGGGCCACGACGCTGCTACCGGGCGGGGTCAACTCGCCCGTCCGCGCGATGCGCTCGATCTCCCGCGATCCGATCTTCATCGCCTCGGGCGACGGGGCCTGCCTGCGGGACGTCGACGGCAACGACTACATCGACTGGGTCGGCTCCTGGGGTCCGTTGATCCTGGGACACGCCGATCCGGAGGTGATCGCGGCGGTGACCGCGGCGGCCGGCCGCGGCACGACCTTCGGCGCCCCCACCGCCGGCGAGGTCGAGCTCGCCGAGCGGGTCGTCGAGCGCATCCCGTCGGTGCAGATGCTGCGCATGACCTCCTCGGGCACCGAAGCGGCGATGAGCGCGATCCGCCTGGCCCGGGCGGCGACCGGCCGCGATCGCGTGCTCAAGTTCGCCGGCGCCTATCACGGCCACGTCGACGGTCTCCTGGCGCAGGCCGGCTCGGGGCTCGCCACGCAGGGCATTCCGGCCAGCCCCGGGGTTCCCGCGGCAGCGGCCGCCGCGACCGTGATCGTGCCCTGGAACGATCCCGACGCGCTCGTCGAGGCCACCGACCGCTACGAGCTGGCGGCGATCCTGGCCGAGCCGGTGCCTGCCAACATGGGCCTGGTGCCGCCCGAGCCCGGCTTCCTGGCGCTGCTGCGCGAGCGCGCCGACAGGATCGGCGCGCTGCTGGTGTTCGACGAGGTGATCACTGGCTTTCGGGTGGCTCGAGGGGGGGCGCAGCAGCACTACGGCGTGCTGCCTGACCTGACCATCCTCGGCAAGATCATCGGCGGCGGGCTGCCCGCCGCGGCTTACGGCGGCTCACGCGAGCTGATGCAGCGGATCGCCCCCGCCGGCGACGTCTATCAGGCGGGGACATTGTCGGGCAACCCACTCGCGGTCGCCGCCGCGCTCGCCACCCTGGAGCGCCTCGACGGTGCGGCCTACGAACAGCTCGCCACGATCACCGAGGCGTTGGCCGGGGGCTTGCGTGAGGCGGCCCGCAACGCCGGATGCGCGGTCCAGGTCCAGGCGCTCCCCGGGCTCTTGACGGTCTTCTTCTCGACGCGGCCGGTGCGCGACTACGCCGACGCGGCCGCGTGTGACCTGGACGCCTACGGCGCCTGGTGCCGCGGCCTGCTCGCCCGCGGGGTGTACCCGCCCGCCTCGCAGTTCGAGGCCTGGTTTCCGTCGCTGGCCCACGGCCCCGAACACGTACGGCGCACCGTCCAGGCGGCTGAAGAGGCGTTCGCGGAGCTGAGCCGCGGATGAGGAGCGCCCGTGACGGCGCGCTGGCTCTGACCCGGGCCCTTCACGGGGGGTCGGCCGGCGCGGACTCCGTTCAGCGTTTCGCGGGCGCGGAGCTCTCGGCTGCCGCGCCCGACCCCGAGGCCGATCGTCCCGGCCCAGCGCAGCTCGCCGCCGCCGGACCGCGCGCGGCGGCGGCGCCCGACGAGTACGAGCTCCTGCTCGAGATGATCCTGGAGGGCACGCGGCTGCATTACGGCACCGGACGCGTGCTGCGCAGCGATGACCCGGACCTCGCGCTGCTGCTCGGCGACCAGCTGTATGCGCTCGGGCTCTCACGCCTGGCCGAGCTCGGCGACCTCGATGCGGTGGCCGAGCTGGCCGACCTGATCTCACTGCTGGCGGCCGCTCAGGCGGCCGGAGACGCGGAGCTCTCCAAGGCGGTCTGGTACGCCGGTGCGGCGGCGATCGGGTGGGGTGCCAGCGGCGAACACGAGGCCGCCAAATCGCTCGCCCGGGCGGGCGATCCCGGCGCTCGGAAAGCCCTTGATGCGGCCGCCGCCAGGATTTTCCCGCACGGAAACTTAAGCGAATCCGCTTTAGCGGATTCGCCAACATCGTGACTCTCGCCTCTTTGTTGACGTTACGCTTATCTATGCGTTCAATACCGCTGAGCCGTTGCTGATCGAGGCGTCGTGGCAGACAGACACAAAGAAGGACAATCCAAATACACCGCCGATCGGCAGATGCCCGGCTCCTTCGAGGGCGAGACGGTCACGCGCCGTCGTTTCATGTCGGCCGTGGTCCACAGCTCAGGCGGAATCGCCGCCGCCGCCTTCACGCTGCCGGCCCTCGGGTTCGCGATCGGCCCGATCTTCAGCCGTGTGCCCTTCAACTGGCAGCCGATCGGCACGCCGGCGGATTTTGTCGCGAACACCTACGTGATCAAGGTGATCACGATCGTCCAGGGAATCGGCGAGGCCGGACGCTCGATCGCCTACGTGCGTACGCGTGATCCGGCGATCGACACCGAGCCTGAGGACCAGTACAACCACTGGATCGCGCTCTCCTCGCGCTGCATGCACCTCGGCTGTCCTGTCCGCTTCGTGGCCGCCGCCTCCCGCTTCATCTGCCCGTGCCACGGCGGCGTGTACGACTTCCGCGGGATGGTCGCCGGCGGACCCCCGGTTCGTCCGCTGGACCGCTTCTACACGCGGCTGAACAAGTCCACGGGTCTGGTGGAGATCGGCCCCCGGTACTCGGTCAACTCCGAGCTGCGGCGCTTCTCCCCGCGGGACCCGGCTCAGCCGCTGGATGGAATCGGGCAATATCTCTACCCCTCTCGCTTCGACACCTCGATTCTCCCCAAGACCTAGCTCAAGAGACGATGCCCCGGCTCCCCGCTCCCCCCCTTCCCAAGGTCCTACAGCCCAAGCCCAAGCGCCCGGGCCAGAACGGCAATGGCAATGGCGACGGCAACGGCAAGCTGACGCCGGCCGAGGCGGGAATCACCGTCGTCGACTGGATCGACGAGCGGACCTCACTCTCCGGCGGCATCCGCTGGCTGCTGTTCCGCAAGGTCCCGCGGGGCATCAACTGGGCCTATACGCTCGGCTCGGCGACGATGTTCGCGTTCCTCTCGCAGGCGGTCACCGGCGTCTTTCTGGCCATGTACTACCGGCCCGATGTCGCCGGCGGCGCCTATGAATCGGTGCGATACATCACCGACGACGCGTTCCTAGGTCAGACCGTGCGCGCGATGCACAAGTGGGGCGCCTCGGTGATGATCATCCTGATCTTCCTGCACATGGGGCGCGTGTTCTTCTTCGGCGCCTACAAGTACCCGCGTGAGCTGACCTGGGTCATCGGCGTCGTGCTGCTGATCCTGACGCTGGCGATGGGCTTCACAGGGTATCTGCTGCCGTTCAATCAGCAGTCCTACTGGGCCACCATCGTCGGCGTCAACATCAACGGCACCGGTCCGCTGATCGGCCCGTATCTTTCGGACTTCCTGCGAGCCGGACCCGAATTCGGGGCGACGACGCTATCGCGCTTCTACGCCATCCACATGATGCTGATCCCCGGCCTGATCGCGGCCCTGATCGGCGCTCACCTCTACCTGATCACGAAGCTCGGCATCTCCGCGCCCCCGTGGATCAAGGCGGAGGAGGAGCCCGAGCTGCGCGAGGCCGAGGTGTGAGTCGGTGAGCCGCGCATGAACCAGGCTGAGAAGGAGGCATACCTCCGCGAATACTCGATCCTGAAGAACCAGGGCAAGCCGTTCTTCCCCTACGCCGTGGCCAAGGACTCGGTGATGGCGGTGATGGTCCTGTTCGCGATCATCTTCCTGGCCCTGATGTTCGGCGCCGAGCTCGGGCCCAAGGTGGACCCGACCACCACGACCTACGTCCCGCGACCCGACTGGTACTTCTACTTCCTGTTCGAGGTCCTGCGGGTGATGAAGAACGTGCCGAAGTTCACCGACATGGCGACGATCGGCGTCCCGACGATCTGCATGATCCTGCTGTTCCTGCTGCCCTTCTACGACCGCAGCCCGGAGCGCCGGATCGAGCGCCGGCCGGTGGCGCTGGTAGCCGGGCTGGCGACGATCTTCGCGATGGCGTATCTGACGTACTCGGGCGCCAACACCGGCTCGCCCAACTCGGTCGACATGACCCCGCCGGCGAATCTCACCGCCTCGCAGAAGGCGTCGTTCAGCGCCGGAGAGCTGGTCGTGGGCCAGTCGGGCTGTCTGGCCTGCCACGTGATCGGCTCCAACGGCAATAACGGGCCCGGTCCGCCGCTGACCCACGTCGGCTCGATCCTGCGGCCGGCCGCGATCGCGTCGACACTGCGCAATCCGACCGCCCCGATGCCGTCGTTCACGTCGCTCGCGCACACCTACCCGCAGAAGTTCCAGAACCTGGTCAACTTCCTCGCCGAGCTGCAGTAGGCCGGCGGCACGCGCCATGACGGCGACCGCACCCGTGCCGCCGGGCCCGGACCCCGGCGGGACCGCGTCCACCCCCGGCACCCTGGCCGAGCCCCAGGTGAGGGCGATGTTCGATCGCATCGCGGGGGTGTACGACCGCATGAACGCCGTCATGACCGGCGGCCTGCACCACAGCTGGCGCCGCCGGGCGGCAGACCTGTCGGGCGTGGGCCCCGGGAACCGGGCGCTTGACGTGGCCACGGGCACCGGGGACCTGGCCTTGGAGCTGGCTCGCCGCACGGCGCCGGGGGGAACGGTGGTCGGGGCCGACTTCTCCGACCGCATGCTCGAGCTCGCCCGGGCCAAGGCGAGCGCTCCGGGGCCGGGACGGCTGGACGGGGTCGAGCTGCGCTTCGAGCAGGCCAACGCGCTCGCGCTCCCCTACGCGGATGACGAGTTCGATGCCGCCACCGTGGGCTTCGGAGCGCGGAACTTCGCCGAGCTCGAGCGCGGCCTCAACGAGATGACGCGCGTGGTGCGGCCGGGGGGACGGGTGGTGGTGCTCGAGATCACGACGCCGACCCGGCCGCCGCTCTCGACCTTTCTCGAGCTGTGGTTCGATCGCCTCGTCCCGGCCCTGGGCCGGCTGGTCGGAGACGCCGAGGCCTACAGCTATCTGCCGAGCTCGGTTCGGAGGTTTCCGCCCCCGGCCGAGTTGGCCGCGGTGATGTGGAGCTGCGGCCTGCGTAACGTCAGGTACGTGCTCACCGCCGGTGGGATCATCGCCCTGCACGTCGGGGAGGTCCCGCGGTGAGCGCGGTGGAGGCGGTGGTGCAGGCCGGCGGCGAGCCGGCCACGCGGCTGATGGACCGGCTCGAGCTGCGCATGTCCGAGCTCGCCACCGGGCATGGCCCGCTGCTCGGCTGTCACGCCGGCGAGACGATCGCGGCCGGCGGCAAGCGCCTGCGCCCCCTGCTGGTATTCCTCGCCGCCGGCGTGCCACCGCCTGAGACTGAGGGCCTGCTGCGCGCCGCTGTGGCGGTGGAGCTGGTGCATAGCGCCACGCTGGTCCACGACGATGTCCTGGACGGATCGCCGCTGCGCCGCGGCCGTCCAACTGTGGTCGCTGCCGCGGGCCGCAGACTCGCCACCGCCACCGGGGACCTGCTGTTCTCCCGCGCCTTCGCCGAGCTGGTCAAATCTCGCTCGGTGGCGTCGGTGCGGGTGCTCTCGCGGGCCAGCTCTGAGCTCGCCGCCGGTGAGCTGATGCAGCGGGCCGACGCGTGGACCGCGGTCGACGTGCAGCGATACCTGGAGCGATGCCGCCTCAAGACGGCGGTGCTGTTCCGCGCGGCGTGCGAGCTGGGGGCGATCGAGGGTGGCGGTCCGCTCCCAGCCCTGGCCACGTTCGGCGAACGGATCGGCGTGGCCTTTCAGCTGCTCGACGACGTCCTGGACGTCTCCGGGCCGGCGCAGCGCACCGGCAAGCCCAGGGGCGCCGACCTGCTCGACGGCACGGTCACGCTACCGCTGATCCTGGCGCGCCAATCCGACCCCGAGCTGGCCGAGCTCGACCTGCGCCGGCTCCGCACACCGGTCGACGCGGAAGCGGTCTGCGAGCGCATCACCGCCACCGGGGCGCTGCTGGTGGCTCGCGCGCGGGCGCTCGAGCACGTCCGTGCCGCCAAGTCGGCGCTCCCGCCGCTGCCCGACCGCCAGCGCGCCGCCCTGGAGCTGGTGGCGGACGGCGTGGTCGCCCGCTACTCGTGACCGACGCGTCAGAAGTCCTCAGGCAGGATCAGGTCGGCGTTCAGTCCCGCGACGAACCGATCGATCTCCTCGCACATGTTCGCCTGGGTCAACCGGCGCAGGTCACGGAGCATCTCGGTCAGCCCGAGGTCGAGTTGCTCCTCGTAGCGATCGATCTGCTCCTGAGCGAACACGCCGGCGGCGACGAAATCGCAGTTGGGGCAGACGACCGTGAGCGCCCAGGACCGCGGCTGAACCTCGCTCCACCGCACGGGCTGCATGAGTGTCGACCCACACTCCGCGCAGAGGTGCAGCCCGGGTCGCGGAGGCGCCTGGAAGTCGACCTTGACGACCTCGATCGAGCGGCCGCTGGGTAGGACGATGCGGCGGACGGAGCGGTTGTCAGGAGTCGGGTCCATCGCTGATCCGGAGTGTCTATCGGCCTGAGTCGGAGGGAGCTTGAGCTTCCCGGTGACCGGGACAGCCGATCTCCCGCTACCCTTGGGGGCCCCACTCGGAGGCCTTGAATGTTCCGTAACCCAACCACCGATCTGATCATCGTGCTGGTGATCGTCCTGCTGTTCCTCGGGCCGAAGCGACTGCCAGGTTTGGGACGGAGCCTGGGGCAGGGAATGCGTGAGTTCAAGGACTCGATCACCGGCGATTCCAAGGACGACGAACCGGACAAGCCCGCGATCGCACAGGGCTCGGCCATGCCCGAGCCAGTCCGGCGCGAAGGCTCCGAACCGGCGGTGACACCGGATCGCGGCTCCACCGAGGTCGGATCCGAGCGCCAGTCCTAGCGCTGGCGCGGAGGAGGGTCGATGCCGAGGGTTATCCGGCCCGTCGGCCATGAGGAGCGGCTGAGCATCGTCGATCATCTCGACGAACTGCGGACCCGGCTCATGGTCTGCGGCGCGGCGCTGATCGTTGTCTTCGGGATCTGCTTCTGGCAGAACCATCCCCTGCTGGACGTGCTCAACAGCCCGCTGCCGGCGCCTCAGAAGACCGCGGCCAACCACCTCGGGGGACTGACCAAGGACTCCGTCAACGCGGCGCAGGACATCGCCGCCAGCGCCGCCCTGTTCAAGCAGCTATCGCTGTCGCCGGATCTGTCGCTCGCCGACAGCGCGTTGATCGCGGCGGCCGCGAACCGGCTCGGGGCCGCGGCCAAGGCGCTGCCCCAATCGACGCCCAAGAACGTGCCGATCACCATCGGCGTCGGTGAGCCATTCACCACCACGCTCACGGTCTGCGCCTACTTCGCGCTGCTGTTCACGCTTCCGCTCCTGCTCTACCAGGCGTACGCGTTCGTGATTCCAGCCCTCAAACCCCAGGAGCGACAGGTCGCGCTCCCGATCATGCTCGCCGCCCCGGTGCTGTTCGTGGTCGGCGTGGTCTTCACCTACCTGGTCGTGATGCCCCCCGCGATTCGCTTCCTGCAGGGCTACAACAGCAACGAGTTCAACGCCCTGGTCCAGGCCAAACCCTTGTATTCGTTCGAGATTCTCACCATGGCCGCGGTCGGCCTGGCCTTCCAGCTGCCGATCGGACTCCTCGGTCTGCAGCGGCTGGGGGTCATCAACGGCAGCACTCTGACCCGCCACTGGCGTTACGCTACCGTGATCATCGCGGTGATCGCGGCGGCGATGCCCGGAGCAGATCCGGTCACCACGCTGCTCGAGACGCTGCCCCTGGTGATCCTGTTCCTGGCCAGTATCGTGATGCTCAAGATCACCGACCGCCGTGACGCGGCCCGCGCACGGGCGGAGCTGACCGCGATCGACGACCACATCGACCCCGACGATTCCTGATCCATGCTCTTCGACCTCCGCAGCCGCGGACGACGGCGGACCGTACAGGTGGTCTATCTGGGCCTGGCGCTCCTGATGGGCGGAGGCCTGGTGCTGTTCGGCGTCGGCGCCGGCAACGGCGTCGGCGGCCTGCTCAACGCGTTCACCGGCAACGGCTCAGGCAACGCCCAGTCTCAGGTTCTCAGCCAGCAGGAGAAGTCCGCCCTGCGCCAGACCAAGCTCAACCCCACCAGCCCGACCGGCTGGGCCAACCTGGTGAGCGCACGCTACGTATCGGCCAGCAGCAACCCGGCCGACTACAACAGCTCCACCGGGACGTTCACCTCCACGGGAAAGAAGGAGTTGGCGGCCACGACCGCCGCTTGGGAGCGCTACCTCCAGCTCATCAAGTCACCGGATCCCAACCTCGCCATCCTCGCCGCCCGCGCCTACGCCGACCAGGGCAAGTACGCCGGCGCGGCCGGCGCCTGGGAGATCCAGACGGTGGCGGACCCGAGCGCGCCCAAGGGCTACGAATGCCTGGCGGCATCGGCCTACGCGGCCAAGCAGACGCGCAAGGGAGACCTCGCGCTGACCAAGGCGTTGAGCCTGGTCCCCAAGCTCAGCCGCACCACGCTCAAATCCCAGATCCAGGCGGCCAAGACCACCCCATCCGTGGCCCAATCCTGCTGAGCCTCGCTCAGATGGGTATGAAGCCGCACGGGTAACATCGCCGCGACGAAGGGCCGTTAGCTCAATTGGCAGAGCAGGGGACTCTTAATCCCAAGGTTGGAGGTTCGATTCCTCCACGGCCCACTTCGAAAGCCCCGGGTAGCCGGGGTTTTCGCGTTTCTGACACGGGGTGGAGCGAGCTCGGGTCAGCCGTCGACCTGCTCAAACGCACAACTCGAACCCAGTGCTGACGGATCGCGACATCGAACATGACATTGATGTCGGATTGCCAGGATCGCAGCGCGCGATCGCGACTTGTGCACGTGGACCGCAACCACTCCGCGCGCCAGGAACGGCGCCCGCTCGCGCGACCTGGTTAGTGCTGCCAGCCGCTCGCCAGTCCCGCGACCCACTGCTCGGCCGCGCCGGGATCAACCGGAGGGCTTTCCACCAGCACGAGCTCGCTTACGCCCATCTCGGTCAGCGCCGTGAGGTTGTCAGGCGGGGCAGAGGCCAGCGCCACGGAGATGTCGAGCCTGGCGAAGTCTCGTCCCGCCGCCTCGCAGTAGCGCCGAAGGACCGACAGGCGTTCGCGCACCGCGTCAAGGCCGGCCAGGTTGAATCCATACCAGCCGTCCCCCCAGTCGGCCACACGCCGCAACGCGGCGTCGCTGTTGCCGCCGAGCACAATCGGGATGCGGCGGTCCCGTACGGGCTTGGGATTGACCCGAACCTCTGAGAACGACACGAACTCGCCATCAAAGCAGGCCACATCGTCGTGCCACAGCGTCCGCATCGCCCGTGCGTACTCGGCCGCGCGCTTTCCCCGGTCCGCGAACGGAATGCCCAGCGCGGCGAACTCCTCCCGCGACCAGCCGACACCCACGCCCAAGGTCAGCCGCCCCCCGCAGAGAACGTCGAGGCTCGCGGCTAGCTTGGCCAGCCGCACCGGGTTGTGCTCGGGCAGCAGCAGAACACCGGTGGCGATCCGGATGCGGCTGGTGGCAGCCGCGGCGAAGCTGAGCGCCACCACCGGATCGAGCCAATCAGCCGCTGCCGGCACCGCGATCTGACCGTCGGGCGCGTACGGATACCGCGATTGCGGTCGGTCGACCATGACCACGTGCTCGCCCGCCCACAGGGTGGCAAAGCCCGATCGCTCCGCCGCTGCCGCCACGGCGTCGATCACGTCGCGACGCGCGCCGGGCCCGATCCCCAGCGCATGAAGGCCGAGTCGCACCGCCCCATGCTCCCACAGGGCTAGACGCATCGTTGGCCAGGCGTACGCGAGGGGCCGGGCGGTTCAGTCCCGGATCTGCTCTGTCTCAGTCAGCCAGCGGGGGCGGACCACGGGAACGTTCAGCGGCGAGATGGAGCTCCCCGACGGCAACGTCATCCCTGGGACCGGCAAAGCCTTCGACCTCGCCTTCACCACCACTGCAAAGTGGGAGGACGACCAACTCGTCGAGGAATACGTCTTCTGGGACTCCGCCCTCATCGCCCAACAGATCGGGCTCGCATGAGCACGACGCGCCGCTCGGACCAGACAACGAGCTGAGCCGCAACCGTGGATCGTTGCCCGTAGTTACGTGCCGCGAGCACCGCGCGGCAGTGAGCCCACCCACACGAGCTCGAGGCAATCGTCGGGCCGGTCCGGAAGCTGAAACCCGCGACTCGACAATTCTCCCCACGCCGGCAGACTTGCTCGCCTCTCGATCGAAAGCAACGCTCTGGTTGCGAAGCGTTGTCAGCATTGGACCAGCGATGCACACTGTCTGCACTGAGCGATCGAGGAGATGAGATGAGCGAAGCCAGGCAGTTCCTGACGCCCGCCGAGCACTACGACCGCTTCATGGGTCGCTACACAACGTCGCTGGCGGCGGCGCTCGCGGACGCCGCCGGGGTCGTGGACGGGCAGCGGGTGCTCGACGTCGGCTGCGGTCCCGGCGGCCTGACCGCCGAGCTGGTGGCGCGGACGGGCGCCGAACGGGTCGCCGCGATCGATCCCGCGCCGCAGTTCGTCGCGGCGTGCGTCGCGCGAAACCCGGGCGTCGATGCACGTGAGGGCGTCGCCGAGGAGCTGCCGTGGGAGGACGGCGCCTTCGACGCCGCGCTCTCCTGCCTGGTCATCGGCTTCATGCGCGACGCCGACCGCGGCGTGCGCGAGATGGCCCGCGTGACCCGGCCGAAGGGCACGGTGGCGATCTGCATGTGGGATATCGCGGGCGGCGGCATGACGATGCTGCGGATCTTCTGGTCGGTGATGCGCGACCTGCACCCAAACGTTCCCGGTGAGCAGGGGCGCCCGGGCACGCGGGAGGGCGATATCGCCGATCGCCTCGAGCGTGCCGGCCTGACCGGCGTCACCGGCGGGGCGCTGCACGCCTCTGCCGACTACGCGGGCTTTGACGACTTCTGGGAGCCATTGACGCTCGCTGTCGGGCCGGCCGGGCAGGCGCTGGCGAGCCTTCCGTCGGAGGAGCGGGCAGCGGTACGCGATGGCTGTCGCGCGCTTGTGCCTGAAGGCCGATTCTCGCTGGACGCGCGCGCCTGGTACGCGAGCGGCACGGTCGCCTGACCACGCCGCCCGCGTACCGGGCCGCGTTCGCCGGCTGGTTGGCTTATCGCGCCGCGCGCTGCCTCTGCTCTGCCGCCACGAGGTCTTCCAGGTCGTGGACGACGTCTTCGGCCGCCGGCATGGCCGCGATCTCGTGGGCGATTCGCCGCGCTACCGCCCGTTCCGGGGAGTCGGCCGCGAGCACGGCCCGCACGGCGTCACTCACAGCCGCTGGGGTGAGCTCATCCGGCAGAATGGCGCGGGCCGCGCCGGCGGTTTGGCAGGCATCCGCGTTGCTGAACTGATCGGCCCCGTCGGGCACGAGTACGAGCGGCAGACCCGCGGCGAGGCCGGCGAGTGTGGTCCCGCTACCGGCATGGCACAGGACTGCGTCGCAGCGGGGAAGCAGCGAGGCGAGAGGTAGCCATTGCTCGACGTGCACGTTCGGCGGGAGCTCGCCGAGCGCGCCTGGCTCGTGCAGGTCGCTGACGGTGACCACGAGCTGCAGATCTTCTTTGACGAGCTCTTGCAGCAGCGCCTGGAAGCGCGCGGGCTGGTTGAAGAAGGGAACCGTTCCAAGCGACACGTACACCGTTGGCCGGCTGCCCAGCTCCTCGGACCAGCTCGGGAGCCTGGCTTGCCAGTCTCCGGGGATCTCGGGGCGTATCGGCTGGGCGACGGTCTCGGCAGCGCCGCGATCGAAACGCAGCGATGGAGGGCACGGGTCGAGGTATCGGCAGCGGTACAGCCCGGCGTGGGGATCTGCCTCAAGCCCCGCGTCCTCCCACATGGGCTCGACGCGGAGCGCGATGCCCTCCACGATCTTCGGATCGAGCGGCTGCATGAAGCCGTAGCAGACCGACGGTAGACCCCGCTCTGCGGCCAGTAGCGGGCCGGCGACATCCACGGGCGGGTGGAGCACGAGATGGGGTGCGAACTCGTCTGTCAATTGCCGCAGCGCGGGAATCTTGCGCGGCGCGATCACACCGCCGAACATCGTGGCGGGGAACCGCCACCGCTCCCCGGGACCGCCGCTCTGGACGGCCGGATCGGCCATCGCCTCGATCGCACCATCCATCGCGCTCGGTCCGGCGAGCGCAGTGGCAAATCCCTCTTCCGCGACCCTGCCCTGCAGGTTCGCGCCGGTGGCCACCACGACCTCGTGACCCGCATCCACCAAGGCCCGCCCCACCGGCACGAAAGGCCCAAAGACGCCGTCCATCGGAGTTGTGCTGCAAAGTACCCGCATGGTCTCCCCTCTCATGAAATGTAGTCTTACTATATAGTCTGCATATAGCCATGTCAACCGTCCCGGAAGCATCTGACGCTCCCCGCTCGCGCCGTCGCCGTGGTGTCGATACGCAGCGGCGTGTCGAGGAGGCCGCTGCCGAACTCTTCACCGCCAACGGCTATACCGCCAGCACGATGCAGGCGATCGCTGACGCCGCCGGAGTGCACGTACAGACGATCTATCTCGCCTACCACACAAAGGCCGCCGTCCTCGCTGCCTGCGCGGCCCGGCTTGTCGCCGGCGACGAGGATCCCGCCACCCACCCCAGCCAACGGCGCTGGGCGCAAGAGATCCAGGCAACCACGGATCCCCGGCGCAAGATCGAGCTCTACGTCCGACAAATCCTCGCCGTCGCGCCGCGAATCACCACCCTGATCGACGTGCTCCGGGCCACTGCCCCCTCCGAGCCCGATGTCGCAGCGTTCCTCGAGCAGATGGAGAACGGACGGCGAGAGGGACCACTGCAGCTCCTCGGGCCCCTCGCCACCGACGGCACCCTGCGCACCGGACTGACACCGGACGACGTGGCGGACATCGTCTTCACCCTGGCCTCCCCCGACACCCTCCGCTCGCTCATGATCCGTTGCGGCTGGCAGCCCAAACGCGCCGCGGCATGGCTGACCGCCCTGCTCATCGAGGTGCTCCTACCGGCCAATGATGGCCCTGACGGCGCATAGCACTCGAGCGTGCACTGCCCGCTCCGTCCCGCGCCCTGCTTACGGCTAGAACAGCCGCCACGCGCCTGACATCACGTTGACGGGGTCTTTAAGAAACTCATGGTTCGGCTTGTCAGGCTGACCAGATGCCTATCGGACTCCGATCCGGGCCTGCCGGCGGACTGGACCCGGGTGAGCTGGCCGCCGCAGCGGTGATGGCCTCGGTCTGCGTCGGTCTGGTTGTGCTCGGTTCGGTGATTCCGCATGCGGGACCGCTGCAGCTCGCGGCGGTCGTCCCGTTCGGGATCGTCGCGCATCGCCATCGCGTGCGGGCGCTGATTGCCTCGCTTGTGGCCGCCGCGTTTATCGCAGCGTTGGTGCTCGGCGTCGGGAGCGCAGTCGGGCTGGCCGTATGCGCCGCGCTGGGCGGCTTGGTTGGGCAGCTGAAGCGGCGCGGCCGGGGGGTCGGGACTGTCGTGGTTGCGGCAGCGGTGCTTGCGCCGCTGGCGGCCTTGGGACTCGATCTGCTCCTGCTCGTGTTCGCCCCGTACCGACGGTTGCTGCTCCAGAGTGTGCAGAGCACGCTGCGTGGGCTGAGTTCGACGCTGCACCAGTTCGGTCCCTTGGGGTCAGTCGGGAGCTGGCTTGATCAGGCGGGCACATTCTTCGCGAGCCACTGGGCCGGTTCGGTGGCGGTCGTCGTGCTGATCGCCACGCCTGCTGCTTTGCTGGGGAGCTGGCTGCTGATCGGCGAGGTACTGGAGCGGCTGCGGTGGGTCGCTGCCAGCGAGCTGTCGAAGCTGGTTCCAGGTCGGGATGAGCTTTCCCGTCGTCCGGCGCCTTTGCCGGTCGACCTGCGCGGAGTGTCTGTGCGATATGGCGCCGTGGAGGCGCTCACGGCTGTCGATCTTCGGGTCTCGGTCGGGCAGTTCATCGCGATTGTCGGCGACAACGGTTCGGGGAAGTCGACGCTGGCCCGGCTGCTGGCGGGCGTGCAGCCGACTGCGGGGATGGTTGAACGGGGCGGCCCGGTCGGGCTGGGCCGGTCCGGCGGCACGGCCCTGATCGGTCAGCGACCCGACGCCCAGGTGCTGGGCCTTCGGGTTGCCGATGATGTGGTGTGGGGACTTCCTACCGAGCACGGAGTCGACGTCGAGGATCTGCTGGCGACCGTGGGGCTGGCGGGAATGGGGACGCGTGATACCGCCTCGCTGTCCGGTGGGGAGCTGCAGCGCCTGGCTGTCGCCGCCGCGCTCGCCCGTCGTCCTCGGCTGCTCATTTCCGATGAGTCCACGGCGATGATCGATCCCGCCGGCCGGCGGGAGCTGACCCGCCTGTTCGCCGAGTTGCCGCGCCGCTGGCCCATGACAGTGGTGCACATCACACATAACGATGACGAGGTCGCAGCCGCCGATCGGGTCGTACGTCTCGAAACTGGCCGGGTGGTTGCGGACTTCCTAGCGACGAGCCAAGCCACACCCGTGCCCCCGCCGAGCACCCAGTCGCCAGTCCAACCGCCTGAGCTCACGTCGGTCCCGGTACCGGGGACGCCGGTGGGTGCCGCGGCAACCGAGGGCCTGCGGTTGCGCAGTGTCGGTCATAGCTACGCGTACCGCACCGTCTGGGAGCACAGGGCGCTGGATGCAATCACGTTGTCGATCCAGCCGGGCGAGGGAGTGCTCGTCGTCGGTGAGAACGGCTCCGGCAAGTCGACGCTGGCCTGGGTGCTTGCCGGCCTGATCCGCCCGACGCAAGGAGCATGCCTGCTCGGTGAGTCGCCGACCCACCGCCGTCGCGGTGTCGTGGGGATTGGGTTCCAGCATGCCCGGCTTCAGCTCCAGCGCCCGACGGTCGCCACCGACATCGCCGACGCGGCCGGATGGTTACAGGGCATGAGCCGCCAGCTCGGCCGCCGAGCCGCGCTCAGCGGTGAGCTCGAGGGGCGTGTCGCCGCTGCCCTGGCTGCGGTCGGCCTTGATGCGGCGCTCGCGGGCCGCTCGATCGAGGAGCTCAGCGGCGGCCAGCAGCGGCGTGTCGCGGTTGCGGGATTGCTGGCGCGGCGCGCGCGGGTGCTCGTATTGGATGAGCCGCTCGCCGGGCTCGACGCGCCAAGCCGGTCCGCGCTGGTCGCGCTGCTAGCCGAGCTGCGTGAGCGGGACGGGCTGACGCTGATCGTCGTCACGCACGACCCCGAGCCCCTGAGCCCGGTCTGCCCGCGTACGGTCCGCCTTGACCACGGGCGGGTCACCGGTGACGCGGTGACGCTCTCCTCACCTCGTGTGCCGCAAAGCGAGGCTGCGTGACTGCTCACCCCGTTCTCTTGCGGCGACGGCGGTCCGCCCGGCGCGGTGGAATCGATGCGGTGCTCCTGCGCAGGCTGCCGCATGACAGCTGCATGCACCGCCTCGCAGCCGGCACAAAGCTGATCTGCCTGACCGCTCTCACGGTCGCCATCGGGCTGAACACGAGCTGGGCGCAGTTGATCAGCGTCGCGACGATCGTCGTACTGGCTGTTACCGCCGCCCGCGTGCCGTGGCGGGCCGTACCGCGGCTGCCGATCTGGTTTTGGGTCATGATCCTGATCGGCTTCGGGCTGGCGGCTGCCGGTGGCGGCGCCGACCGGTTTCTTCGCCTCATCGGCTTCTCGCTGCTGTTCACCGTCCTGTCGATGGTGATCGCCTGGACGATCGACCTGGGCGATCTGGCGCCCACGCTTCGCAGGGTCGGCACGCCACTGCACCGCCTCGGCTTACCGGTCGATGAATGGGCCATCACAGCTGCGTTAGCTGTGCGCTGCCTGCCGCTGATGCTCGACGAGTGTCGCACCGTCCTGGCGGCACGACGGCAGCGCCAGATGCCACCCCGTGACCCCGCTCAGGTGGCGGGGGTGATCACCGACGTGATCACCGCCAGCATGGCGGCAGCCGTCCGCCGTGCAAGCGATCTTGGCGAGGTCATCGCGCTGCGCGGCGGCCCCACAATGCCGGCGCACCCAGCCAACCGGCTTCACGCCCGCGACCTTGCGGCGCTGGTGCTTGTCGGCGCCGCCGCCACGATCCCCTCAATAGTGGCCTGATCCCCTCAAGCGGGACGTGGTGCCGGACGTCTTCGGGCCCGAATGAGGGGTACATAATCTGAGCCGCGTGGCCGAGATTGTCTCCGACGTGTTGATCGCCGGAGAGGAGACGGTTGAGATGGCTGAAGTGTCGGGAGTAGGGGTGCCGGGTCCCCTTGGCCCCTTCGTGGCCGGGTTCGCCACTGAGTTGTCGCGGCAGGGATACAAGCCCCAGCCGGTGGGCAAGCAGCTCGGATTGGTCGTGTCGTTGAGCGGCTGGCTGGCGGCCGAGGGTGTCGCCGTGCGCGCTCTGGCTCGGACACGAACAAGTCGAAACCACGCAGATGTACCTCCACGCCGACCTCTCCATCAAAGAACGCGCGCTCGCCCGCACCAAGCCACTGGACAGCAAACCCGGCCGCTACCGCCCCCCAGACGCACTCCTCGGATTCCTGGACGGACTCTGACGACGACGCCGTTGACAAGGATCTCGGCCCCGGACTTTTGGAGCAGTTCACCGGAACACGAACGACCTGGCCAAAGCCGGCGAACGCACTTCACGGGGGTCTCACACGGTTCGCTCAGCGCGAAGGGCAGTTGCCGCGCAAATCTTCATTCTGTGAGGGATTTCGCTCTCATGGACGATGTGAGAGATATGGAATCCCTCTCAACTGACGCCGAGCTGCTCCTTTGGTCAGTCGAAGAGCCCGCATTGTTCGCCGGACTCTACGAGCGATACGGACTCGCTGTGAGGCGCTACGTCATACGACGGACCGGGGACGCGGCAGGCGACGACCTCGCGTCTGAAGTGTTCGTCCGCGCGTTCCGCGCGCGAGGCCGCTATCTGGCCCAGCGTGACGCCGCGCTGCCCTGGTTGCTCGGTATCGCCAACAACGTGATCGCCGATCACCGGCGACTCGAGCGCCGGCGTCTGGCAGCGCTCGAGCGCTTGGCCAGCGAGGCGCCCGACCTGGTCGCGCATCACGACACTGGCCTTGCGCCAGAGCTCGTCGCTGCGCTGCGCCGGCTACCAGCCGCCGAGCGAGACACGCTGTTGCTCGTCGTCTGGGGTGAGCTCACCCAGGACGAGGCCGCTGCCGCGCTCGGAGTACCGGCCGGCACGGTCAGCTCACGGATCGCGCGGGCCCGCAAGCGTCTAGCGGCCGCCCTGAGACCGACGCCGCCGGCGCTCGCCGCTGAACTTCGATTGAACGGAGAGACCAAAAATGTCTGACACGACCGATCTATTGACCGTGTTGCGGGACGTCGGGGTGGCCAGCCCGGCCGCCGGCGACTCCGGGGACCGGCGGGTGCGGAGCGCGCTTGAGCGCGAGATCAACGGGCCTCGACGACGCGGCCGGCGTGTCCGGCTGCCGTTCGGCTCTAGGAGCAGCGCGCTGATGCCGGCGGCGCTGCTCACGTTCGCCGTGACGGCAGCGGCGGCGGCCGGCACCGTTGCGCTGTTCCAGTCCAGCCCCACGACGCTGTTCAAAGAGAGCCCTCCCGAGGTGTCCGGGCTTGACGTCCCACACGAGATCGTGATCCCGTCGACAGTTCATGTGATCGACACGTTCAGGGTGCCCGGAGTCGGCGCCGTGCAGTACTGGGTCGCAGACACCGCCCAGCACGGGCTCTGCCAAGCCTTCCGGCGTCCAGACCGGACATGGGCCGGCTACCCGGATAACGGCACCGGCGCCGGCCAGCTGCCAGGTTGTGGCCCAACCCGGGAACAGCTCGTCGTGGCCCAGGGCAACAGCCACGTGGGCTTGGCGCCGATGTCCGTCGACGAGCAATCCGTCTCGATCAAAGACTCGGCCGGACGCTGGTGGGACATCTACTACGGGGTCGTCTCGGCGAACGGCGCTGTCCGAGTCAAAGATCCCGCCAACGGTCAAACCGCGCCGCTGATCGACGGCCGCTACTTCGTGATGGTCGGGCGCCGTCCCGGTAGCTGTGCCGGGTGCGACAACCTGCGCGCGATTGACGCCGCAGGCAACATCCTCCCGGCCAACTACGGTCCCAAGCAGTATCGCAACCACTGAGAGCTAAATTGCGGCCTTGCCTGCAGGCGAGGCCGCAATTCGTTGGCGTCAATCCCGGCCAGGTGAATCGCGCAGGACGTGCGTGCGGCGTCGCGTCGGGCGGCCGCGCACGAATGTCCTCACGGTGCACCAAAAAGGAAACCCTCAAGCAGCTCGGACCCGACGATCACCAGGCCATAGTCGATGGTCCCGCCGTCGGGCTGAAGGAACGCGTTGACGGATGCGATGTTGACGATCGTCCCGTGACCCTGGTCGACCATCGGCACGAGCGCGTGTCATCCCGAGCGTCGTGAAGAAGTTCGTGTCCAGCGCCCACTGAAAGTCCTCGTCGCCGAGCGCCAGAAAGCCGTCGAGCCGCAGCCGCACCGCGCCGACGTTGTTGACGAGGACGTCGAGGCGGCCGTGGTCGTCCATCGCGCGGCGCACGATGGCGCCGGCGGCCTCAGCGTTGGTCAGGTCGGCGGCGACCGGGGTGACGCCGGCGAGCCCGGCCACCGCATCCGTCGTGCGGGCAGCGGCGAGCACGTGGGCTCCCTCCGCCGCCAGTGCCGTCGTAATCGCCAAGCCGATGCCTTTGCTGGCGCCGGTCACGATCGCTACATGGTCTGAGAGTCCGAGTTCCATGGCGTTAGCGGGCGTGACGAAGCGACCAGTCGATCGCGTGGTCGGCGACCTCTTCCCAGCCCTCCAGTCCGACGTGGAAGTGCGGGCGCCCCGGGTAGACCTTGAGCTCGGTCACCGCATCGGACTTGTAGTGCTTGAGGTTGACTTTTATGGTCTGCGTTGCCGAAGTCGACGTGCAGCGGCGAGTGCGGGCTGAGGTTCGCGAGGGCGCCCTCAAACAGGACGCGGCCGGGACCGGGCACCCAGTAGCGCTCGTACACCTGTGCCGACTCCTCCTCGCTCAGCTTGTTGGTGAACGCGTAGTGAAACTCCTCTGCGGTGATCGGTACGGCGCGGTGCCGGTTCAGCGGGTTCTTGAGGACGGGGAAACCAGAACGCAGACGACGAACGACCGGAAATGGCGTAGATCGACGACCATCCGGGGGCAGCGTAATCGCCGACGGGCGTCGCACCAAAGACGGTCTGGGGAGTGCCGGCTGCTCAGCGCCGCGCTACGTAGTACGCGTTGAGGAAGTCGGCCTCGACGCGTTTGATCTCGACGTCCGCGAAGCCGGCGTCGGCGAGCAGCTCGAGCGCTTGTTGCTCGCCCCACATCGTTCCAAGGCCGGGCCCGTTGTTAGCCAGCGAGACGGTCATGCAGTGAAACACCGAGGCGGTGTAGAGCGCTGGGCCAAACGGATGGTCGATGTTGCCGTGCAAATGGCTCGATGCGGCGACGTCGACCATGAGAAAGACGCCGTTCGGTCTCAGCGCGGCGTGGATGGCCGCGACGGTTCCATGCGGGTCCGGCAGGTCGTGGATCACGTCAAACGCGGTCACGAGGTCGTAGGAGCTCGGCTCGAGCGACTTCGCATCGCGCAGCTCGAAGGCGACGTTGCCGAGCCGCAGGCTCACCGCGGCGGCCCGCGCCGCAGCGATCCCCTGCTCGGAGCTGTCGATCCCGCTGACGCGGCTAGCGGGAAACGCGTCAGCGATCAGATTCGCGGCGTGACCGTGGCCGCAGCCGACGTCGATAACGGCGATACCCGAACGCAGCCGCTCTACGAGCCCGTCCACGAGCGGCAAAGTCACTTCGATCAGCCCGGCGTCTTGGACCTGTGCGGACTCTTCGGCCTGCAGCGCTTGGAAGCGAGGCATCGCCGAGTACGGAACGCCGCCCCCGTGGCGGAAGCAGTCGAGCACCCGCTGCTCAAGCTCCCCGAACAGACCGGCGTACTGAGTCAGCGAAGCGAGGTTGTCAGGCCCGGCCTTCCGGGTCAGGCAAGCCGCGTGCTCCGGCGGCAGAACGTAGGTCTGGGGGTCGGGGTGATACTCGACGATCCCGCCGACCGTGATCCCCGCGAGCCATTCGCGGACGTACCGCTCTTCGAGGCCCGCGGCCTGGGCGATCTGCTCGCTCGTGGCCGGATCGAGCTCTGCCATCGTGTCGAACAACCTCGACTGGTGTCCGAGGCTGATCAGCAGCGTGAGCATGCCGTCGTTGAATACCTGGAGCATCCGGTCTCCGAACTTCTGCGCCCGGCCTGCATCGATCTGCGTTGTTGACATGGCCTCTCTCCATCTGTTGGGGTTCGACCGCGAGCATGGACGAAGCGGGCCGGGTGCGCATCGGCGCCGGCACCCAACAACGCCGACCGGCTACGTAATTCCGTGTGCGTACGCCCATGCAGTCACAGCAGCGCGCGCCGTCCGCCCAGACAGGCCTAGCTTGCCGTAGATATTCGCGACGTGGCGCTCGACGGTCCGGACGCTTAGGACCAGGACGGCCGCGATCTCGTCGTTGGAACTGCCCTGGGCGACCAGGCCCAGCACCTCGCGCTCTCGCTGGGACAGAGGACCGCCGTCAGACGCTGGAGCGATGGCGGCACCCAGTCCAGCCAGAGCCGCTTGCGCGCTGGCGCTCACGACGCGTGCCGCCGGCTCGAGGCCGAGCGCGCGCAACGTCTCGGCAAGCTCGAGCCGGGCGTGGGCCGCTTCGAACGGAGCCCCGGCCGTCTCGAACGCCGCCACGGCATCCTCGAGCTGCCCGCGCGCTCGATCATGGCGCCCCGCCGCAGCCTCCATCCGGCCCTCAGCGAGCAGTGCCGAGGCCAGCAGGGGACCGGTCCCCGCGGCATCGGCGGTCGCTCGGATCTCCCTCGTCGCTTCGGTCGCCGCCCCCAGGTCGCCTGTCTGCACGGTCGCCCGCACCAGTAGTTCCAAGCCGGCCACGCGCTCGAAACGGTCGCTGTCCCCGATGCGCCGCAGGAAACGGTGCGCAGCCTCGACCGCGCCCCGGACATCGCGTTGGTCAAGTGCGAGCAGACCGGCATGGAGCGCGTGAAGGCGGTGACCCTCGCACGTTGAAAGCAGGGCGGCTGCCTCCTCGCTCCGTCCCTGGCGCCGTCGTAACTCGGCCAACCGAACGTCAATGTCACTGGCTTTGGAGGTCCCCATCTCTCCGAGCACCCCAGCTGCGACCTCGAGCTCCTTGATCGCCTTAGCCCAATCACCGCCCCAAACCAGGATGTCCGAGTGGTGGATACGACACACAGCGAACATGAACCGGTCCTCGAAGCGTGAGGCGATCTCACCGACGCGCGTGCACCATTCCGCGGCGCGCTTCAAGTCGCGCACACGCTTGCATGCGTCGATCAGGTAACAACAGATCGTCTCCGCCAGGTCGACGTCGCCGACCTCCCCGGCCACGACCGAAGCCGTTGCGGCATCGAGCCTCCGCATGCCCTCATCAATCGCGCCAACACAAACCAGTGCCAACCCCTCCAACGCGAGTGCCACCATCTCAACATCGCTCGCGTCCGCCGCGCGGGCGGCCTCTACCGCCTCCCCGGCGAGCTTACGGGCCGCCAACGGATCATTGCGGACGAGCATCGCAGCATGGGCTCTGAGCGCCAGGGCGAGCGCACGGCCCTCACTGGGCTCGGTGGCATCGGTGATCATCATCGCGCGCTCGATCCACCCATTGGCCTCCGCCATTCGCGCCTGCCCATACGCGTCGATCGCAAGCTGCGCCGCTAGCTTGGCGGCAAGCTCCCGGTCCCCCAGCGACCGCGCCAGGCGGTAACCCCGCTCGTGAGCGGCGACGGCAGCGGCGAGGTCCCCGCGATACCGAGCTGCGACTCCGAGTCCGTCATACGCAGCCGGCGACTCCTCCGTGGCAAGGGCGTCGCTAAAGCTCCGCGAGGCCTCCACCCAAGCGCCGCGCAACAGTGCGGCGCGCCCTGCGTCGAGTGTGTCGACAGCGGTCATCAACGGGGCCTTTCAGCACAATACTGACACTGCGCTACGCCGGCGAGCGCAGCACGGGCGTCGAGAACTTCTCCTCTTTCAGCATCTGAGACGACCTCAGGCGGCGCCCAGTCCCCGCAGGAACGTAGCGGCATCGCTCCGGTAGGCTGTCGCGGTGCCAGGCCGCGATCATCGCTCGCTGGGAACCGGTCGCAAGGGGGCGTTCTGGGACGTGATCGAAGGAAGGCGGGATCCTCCGTCAGCTGCGGTCCTGCTGGGATGGCGGCTGGTTGCCGTCGATCCGGCGGCCGGAACCATCGAGGTCTCGTTCACCGCTACCGAGCAGTTCGTCAACCCGGCCGGCGACGTCCAAGGAGGATTCCTCGCTGCGATGCTTGACGACACGTTGGGCCCCGCGCTGGTCGCGACGCTCGCCGAGGGTGAATGGGCACCCACGATCGAGCTGCACGTCCAGTTCCTCGCGCCGGCTAGACCTGGCCAGCTTCGTGGTCAGGGACGGGTCGTGCGGCGAGGACGGGAGATCGCCTTTCTGGCGGGCGAGCTGCGCAGCGCGAGCGAGGAGGTCGTGGCCACAGCGACCGCATCCGCGATCGTTCGCACACGCGCGACCTGAGAAGTCATCCGGCGCCCCCGTCGGCCGACGCTCCCTCGCGAACGTCTCCGCGGAACCGTCGCGATCGTTTTCAGCGGCGTGCGGTGAGGGATCCCTTTCTGAGCCGCGACTGCCGTGACATCCTGCGTGCGATGCGCACTTTGCACCTATCCGGTGGCGGCGGGTCGCTCACGATTTCCAGTGACGAGAAGCCAGAGCCGCTGTATTGGCGCGTCACCCTCACATCGGGTGGGCTGGCTGCGAGCACCGATATCGACCTCGACTCGATCCGCCACACCGTCGGGCCGATCGGCGAGTTCTTCCGTGCGCTCGCGGCTGACTGGCGCGGGTGGCCAGGGCAACGCAGGTGGGGGGGCGAGGGCAACGGGCCACTCATCCTCGCCGCGACCCACGATGGACTGGGTCGTGTCTCCGTCGACATCCAGGTTGCGCCGAACGTCTACTACGAACCTGACTGGAAGGCGCGAGTCACGATTCAGCTCGAGGCAGGCCGTCTCGATCACATTGCTCGCCAAGCAGCGGAGCTTCCAAGCCTGGTCGGCAACGCCTAGCAGGCGCGAGGAGCTCGACACTCGCTGTTGCACCCACGAGGCGGAATGCGTCCGGGCCTCTGATCGCTTGACGTCGCGGGATCGTTTTTCGGCCGACCCGGCGGCGACTTCGTTCGCGCTCGCCTTGCGGTACCGAGTGACGCGCCAACCGTCAGCTGTTGATCCTCGCCCGGTCGTAGCCGAGGCCGGGAGGTGCTCAGGGCTCGATGGGCAGGACGAACACGACGAGTTCCCGTGGCTCTCCATTGCGATCCACCTCGACTCGGCTGGGGCTTCGCCGTTGTGCTCCGAGTCGCTCAGCGAGCCGGACCGAGGCCGCGTTTCCAGGTTCGATGTCCAGCACTACTGACCGGAGCTTCGTAGACGAAGCGATCTGGATCATCAGTCGAACGGCAGCGTCCGCCAGGCCGCGGCCCCGCGCCGCGGGAACGAGCCAGTAGCTGAGCTCGCCCGCGGGAAGGTCTGCCTCGTCGTCGATCGCCTCGCATCGGACAGCATCAGACGCGAACTCAGGCAAGCGCAGTGCCACTCTTCCGATCGCGCGATCGTCGTCGGGGAGCGTGATCGCTCTTGAGGGACCTCGATCCCTCAGCGACCTCGTGCTGGATCCAGGCATCAAGATCAATGCTCATCGCCACCACCGACGGGCATGCTCGTCGCCGGCCATCAAGGCAATGGCCTCGACGTCGTCGACGCGCCACTGCCGCAGACAGACTTCTGCCATCGCCCGATGCTGCCCGTTGCGACTGCTGGTTTCGATCGAATCCAACACCCTCGCCCGAGTCGGCGGCGTACGCATATGCGTGCGGCTGCACGACCTCAGCGGACGCTGGGAGCACCCGCCTGTCGACGGACAGCCGACAGCGCATGTCGGATCGCCGCTTGGGATTGTCAGTCGCGCAGCGATCGGTCGGATCGACCGCGGCGAGCGCCCGCTTGAGCCCGACCGGGCAAACGTTCAGGTCGGTTTCTGCTTGCCCAGGCGGCCGGTCCGGCACCTGTAAGAACTACAAAATCAGATCAGAGCGCCGCGATTGTGGACATTGAGCATCCTCCGCATGCCCTACGTCGCGAATCGCAAGCGCCATTTCTGATTCGCGACATCGAACAGGTCGTTCGTGACATCTTCATGACCGCCTCTTGACGTTTTCGTGACGCGTCGCCACGAAACCGGCACAGCTCACCTCCTGGCTCACGCGCGCGACACTGGTCACCGCATCGCCGCCGGGCACGGGCCCGGCGGACCGCTCACCATGGCGCAGGGCCCTCGAGCGACGCTCGGCGGCCCGGGACTCGCCCGCCGTGGCACTCGGCGCGGTTGCGTGCATCCTGCTGCCGGGCCGGCGCGCGAACCAGTGAGCGGCTAGGGGATTACCGAGCCAGACGCAGGCGGCTATCGGCCGGTGCGTTCGCGGTGCTTGCACCCCGGCCAGCAGCAGGGCCGGCGCTGGCCCTCCTCAAGCTCCTCCTGGGTGCGCCGAATGCGGCGCTCCCGGGTGGTCTCCTGCTTGGCATCCTCGACCCAGCAGATGAACTCGTTGCGGGCTAGGGGCGTGATGTCCTTCCAGGCATCGAGCGCCGTGGCGTTGGCGACCAGCGCCGTGCGCAGGTCCGCGGGCAGTTCATGTACCACCCCACCGGGCACTCTCTGGCCGCTCACAAGCCCATCGTAGTGAGCCGCCAGCAAGCCCACCTTGAGTGTCGGTCCAGTCGCCGCAGGGAGACTCCCGCGCATCCCGGCCACCCCGACAACGTAGAGCGTTGGAGCAGCGCCTCCGACGCTCCATCCCAGGCACTGGAAGCGACTGAGTAGCGGTTGAGTACTTCCCTCCTTATGCACCCCTGATCCGAATCCTACGGTGGCCCCGATGGTCAAAACGACAACTTTCGGAGGCTCCTCAGTGGAAGCGCAGAGCACCACCGCGACGGTGGATCAATCAGCGGAGGCACGGTTTGCGGACATGGCTCGGGCAATGTGGTCTACCGGCGACTTCGCTCGAGTAGCCGCGCGCCTGAGCGAGCTGCGGACCGAGCACAGGACGATCGAGTCGGGCGCCGGTTCGGCCGCCGAGCTGGTGCAGTTCCACCGCACCTGGTTCGGTCCGACGCGGACGGCGTTCGCACGCCTGGATGAGACAGGTCAGGCGACTCTGGCCGCCGATCTTGCGGCCGCGGCGGAGCGTTTCAACCGGGCGACCGACGGCACGCTCGTGGCCGAGGCGGAGTGCCTCGAGGTCGTGGCGGTGAAGGCATGAGCGCTACCGGTCCCGACACAGGAGCACCCCAAATGAGCCAAGGAGCACATGCAGGAGAGGTCGCGATGGTCACAGGAGCCAACAAGGGCCTAGGACGCGAGATCGCTCGACGCCTGGCCGCCGAAGGGATGATCGTCTATCTCGGCGCTCGCGATGAGAAGCGTGGCCGCGCCGCCGCCGAGGACCTCGGCGTCGAGGGAGGGGACGTGCGGTTCCTACGGCTCGACGTCACCGACCAAGCTCAGATCGACGCCGCATTCGCCCGGTTGGATGCGGAGATCGGCCGACTCGACGTACTGGTTAACAACGCCGGCATCCTGCTCGAGCTAGAGACCCCGGTAACCGAGACCGGCGGGGAGCAACTCCGGGAGACCTTCGCGGTCAACCTGATCGGTGCGATTGCGGTTACGCAGGCATCGATACCGCTGCTGCGACGCTCCGCGCCGGCGCGGATCGTGAACATGAGCACCCCGCTTGGGTCTCTGTCGTTAATCTCCGATCCTGAAACGCACGTCGCGAAGATGGGTCTGCTCGCCTACAGCTCGTCAAAGAGCGCACTCAACTGCGCCACCGTTCTGTACGCGAACGCGCTGCGCGACGACGGCGTCCTGGTCAACGCGGCGTGGCCCGGTTACGTCGCCACCGACCTCAACCAGCAGCGCGGCGCGCTCACGCCCGAACAGGGAGCGGAGCTTCCAGTCGAGCTGGCGCTACTCGGAGCCGACGGACCGACGGGAGGTTTCTTCACCCGCGGGGAGAACGGAACGAGAAAGGCCGTGCCCTGGTGAGCCGACATTCGGCTGGCCCGGCTGTGGCATCGAGGTCGCGAGGATCCGTGCATCGCATCGAGCGGAGGATCTTGCCGTGAGTTCTGGTGGATCGGCCTCGGGGTACGACGTTGTCGTGATCGGGGCGCGGTGCGCGGGCTCGCCTACGGCGATGTTGCTGGCCCGGGCTGGGTTTGGCGTGCTCATCGTCGATCGTGCGACGTTTCCCAGCGACACGATCTCTGGCCACATGATCAAGCCGGCCGGAGTGGGGTACCTGCAGCGTTGGGGGCTCCTGGATGACCTGCTTGAGACCGGCTGCCCGCCTATTCGCGGCCGTCATGTCCAGTTCGGCGAGCACGTCCTCGACCTTCCAGCCCCGCCACCGGGCACGCTGCCTCCGCTCGCACCGCGGCGCCTCGTGCTGGATGCGCTGCTCCTTCACGCAGCCCGAGCCGCTGGAGCCGAAGTATGGGAGGGCGCCCCGATGCAGTCGCTTCTCTGGGCTGAGGATCGAGTCGTCGGTGCGGTGATCCGGGATCGAGCCGGTGGGATCCGGGAGGTCCATGCTCGTATGGTGATTGGCGCCGACGGACGCAACTCGAGTGTCGCCCGCCTGGCCCGTGCTCGTGAGTACGGGCGCGCCGAGACCGTCTCGATCGCCTACTACGGCTACTGGAACGACGTTGCCACCGATAAGGTGGAGATCTACTTCCAGCCCGGGCGGGTGGTGGGCGTCTTCCCGACCCACGCCGAGCAGGCTCTGATCTTCGTGCAGTGGCCTGTGTCAGAGCGCGGGGCTGTCAAGTCAGACATCGAAGGCAACTACCAGGCAGCCCTGGGCGAGATTGCGCCGGTGGCAGACAGGCTCACATCGGCCAAGCGCCATGGGCGGCTCCTCGGCATGGCCGAGATACCGAACTTCTTCAGGGAGCCTTTCGGGCCAGGGTGGGCGCTCGTGGGTGATGCCGGCCATCACAAGGATCCGCTCGTGGCGCGCGGGATAAGCGACGCGTGGCGTGACAGCCAACTGCTGGCCGAGGCCGTGATCTCAGGATGGGAGGACGAGCAGCGGATGCACGATGCTCTCACGGCCTACCAGGGTGTACGCGACGCAGCCTCGACGGCAGTCGCCGAACAGAATGTTCGGCTGGCGCGCCTCGACCTAGCCCTGGACGAGATGCCCGGCTCCTTCCGTGAGCTCACAATGGCCGAGGTGGCGGGCGAGAAATCGGTAGCGCGAGCCCGCCTTTCCCAGGCCTGAGCGCTCGGACGCCATACCTAGTAGCCACGGCGGCGATCCTGCACTCAGTCTCGTCGAGCCCTGCTCCCGGCGACGACCAACACCACGCACGGCGACCGTTTGGCAGTCGTCCGGCCCTCCGTAACTGTCGCTCCGCGGGCTCGCGGTTCATGCCGAGATGGTAGGTGCAGGCGGGCGCGTCGTCGGTGTCGACGCTCGCAGGACTTCGTGGTCTGCAAACGGGGACCCGAGGCTCGGCTAGGCCACGTGAAAGTCATAGCGCGAGGCGACCGAGCCGATGACCCCCGGGGTGAGCGGCCCCGACTCCGCAGCCTCGGCGAGATCGCGCATGTAGTTCTCCCAGCCGGCAGGCGTGTTGAAGTTCAAGAACCGGGCGGGGCTGTCGCTCGTGTTGCTAAAGGTGTGGACGACGCCAGGCGGCACACATATGAACGAGCCCGGACCGGACTGAAGCGTCTCATCGCCAAGGCGGACGCTGAGGACACCATCAAGGACGTAGAACATGTCGACAAGACGCTCATGGCGGTGCGGAGGTGGACCTGGAAATCCGGCGGCGATCGTAGTCTCAGACAGGAAGAACGTTCCGCCCGTGTCCTCGCCCGCCGCCTTGATCACGACCTCGAAGTCGCCTGTCGAATGCCGCTCTCCCTCTCCGGGTAGCTGCACAGTGGCTTCCACCCCTCGCAGTCTTACATAAGCACGGCCGGCGTCACAAGCGGCGCTCGGCGGCTGGACCGAGCCGATCGAGGACCCCCGCCCGCAACCGCCTGACCAACGCGGCTAATACCCGACGGGTTCGCTGAGGGCGAAGCCGGCTAGGACAAACTTGTAACTGAACTGCTCGGTCGTCGGTCTGAGAAGTTGGCGCACCTGATCTGCCGAGCGGGGTGGGACATCTCCTCTGTCGATCAGCTGGCCCATGACACCAGCCAACTTCGCGATTGACCATTTAGAGGAGTTTCCTGTGGTTGCATCAGTCCAACTCGCTGACCGCATCCAGAAGGCGCTGGACGGCCTGCTGGGGTTCCGACCGAAATCTGATCGGGTTCCTGATCATCCTGGTGGTCGGCTATTTCCGCCCGCGTACGGGCAAGCGCCGCGCTCGGCGGCAGGCCGAGGAGGCCAGGAGCCAAGCGCCCGACAACGTAAACAGCGGCTGGTCTCAAGGGAGGAGCGGTGATGGCGACCAGCGACCAGCCAGCAGACTCGGCGAGGCCGCCGCGTCAGGATTACGCGCCTGAGGGGAGCGCGCGGGGGACGTCGCGGTTTCAGACGCTGAAGCGCACGTTCACGGAGTTCAGCGAGGACAACATGAGCGACTCGGCGGCGGCGCTGACCTACTACGGACTGCTGGCCGTGTTCCCGGCGCTCATCGCGCTGGTTTCGATCGTCGGCCTGGTCGGTAACCCCGCCGCCACGATCAAGACACTGACCGAGATCGTGACCAAACTCGGGCAGGCGTCGTCGGCGCAGACGTTCGCTGGTCCGATCAAGTCGATCACCGCGCACAAAACCGCCTCGGGCGTGCTGTTGATCGTGGGGATCGTCGGGGCGCTGTACTCGGCGTCCAGCTACGTGGGCGCGTTCATGCGCGCCTCCAACGTGATCTTCGAGACGCCCGAGGGCCGCCCATTCTGGAAGTTGCGCCCGTTGCAGATGCTCGTCACGCTCGTCATGTTGCTGCTGCTCATCGTGATCGCCCTGGCGCTCGTGCTCACCGGCCCGATCGTCTCCGCGATCGCCGGCCCGCTCGGAGTGGGCAGCACGGCGATCTCGGTCTGGAATATCGCCAAGTGGCCGGTGCTGGTACTTCTGATGATCGTGATGTTCACGGTGCTCTACTACGCCTCGCCCAACGTGAAGCTGCGTGGCTTTCGCTGGGTTTTTCCCGGCGCCGCGTTCGCTCTGGTGGTCTGGCTTCTCGCGTCGGCGGGGTTCGCCTTCTATGTGGCCAACTTCGCCTCGTATGACAAGACCTACGGCACTCTCGGTGGCGTGGTCGCGTTCCTGGTGTGGCTCTGGATCACCAACTCCGCGCTGCTGCTCGGCGCCGAGCTAAACGCCGAGCGTGAACGCACCCATGAACTGAAGGCCGGCACTCCC
The DNA here is from genome assembly GCA_963792735.1 of uncultured Solirubrobacterales bacterium. Classification (GTDB taxonomy): domain Bacteria; phylum Actinomycetota; class Thermoleophilia; order Solirubrobacterales; family Solirubrobacteraceae; genus Palsa-465. Next base: position 287,896 of record CAWBXK010000007.1, read on the forward strand.
GGCGCCGAGCGCGAAATCCAGCTCGACCCGCGCTCTGAACCCAAGCAGCCCAGCACAACCTAGAGCCGGATCTTGGTCACTCCACAGTCCAACCGCGAGCGCCACACGGCCACATGCGCTTCATCAATCTCCCGGTTGTCCGAGCGTGGCGCGGAGGCTGCGATGTCTGAGGCCGTACCTTCGCCGGCCTCGGGCGCCGTTGGTCCGCTCGCCGTGGCCCCCGATTTCACCTGCTCCTGGTCAAGACAGAGCGACGCGGTGTGGGTACGCGTAACAGGTGAGCTGGACATCGCGACGGTGCCCACGTTGGAGCGCGACCTGCGCGAAGCTGAGCTCCACGCGCGGCTGGTCGTGATCGATCTGCGTCAGCTCGCGTTCATGGATTGCTCAGGCGTCCATGCGCTCGTCAGCGCCAGCGCCCGGGCCGGCCGCGTCGGTCGCCGGCTCATCCTCGTTCGGGGACCCGCCCAGATCGATCGCGTTCTTGCCCTCAGCGGCGTCTCAGCTGCTCTGGAGATCGCCGACCCCGACGCGGCCCGGCGAGTGATGCAAGCCCACCAGCAGCTCGCCCAACGTCACCCCGCGTAATGACCCGTCGGGGACCGGGGGCGGGTGCATCCTGGGTCGGCGGGTCGGTCAGCGTGATGGTTCGGACAGCACCACGGGGAACCTCTCACAGATCAGCTCGGGTACTCGTCCTTGCGCCAGGCTCGGGGTTCAGAGAGCCCACCCTTCGGCGTTCGGTCGAGCAATGACGAGTGGTAGGGCCCGACGAACGGATCGGGGGCCATGACCGTGTACGTGTGAAACACGCTTCCGTTCTCACGTGCGAAGGCGATGAAGCCCGGTCCCTCGCGCAAGCCGTCCTCGAGCTTGGCGCCAACCTGCCGGCTCCACTCCTCGAGCCACTCGGGAGGGTTCTCGATCATCCCCTTGACCTCGGGGATCTCCTGCACCTGCTCGGGTCTGAGGGCGAGCCGGAAGTCGAACGGAAACTCGGTCTCATAGGTCGAGACGTAGGGGAACTCCCAACCCATGCGCTGCTTGTAGGCGGTTAGCCGATCGATCGGCGCGCGGGAGAAACAGATCAGTGTCACGTCGCGGTGGTTCAGGTGCACGCGCGTGGCGCTGAGCTCATCCCCGAGGTTCGAACATCCGGGGCAAGCGCCGTGCTCGTAATCGGGTCCGAACATGATGTTGTAAGCGAGCAGCTGCGAGCGCCCGTCGAACAGTTCGGCGAGCGTCTTCTTACCGTCCTCGGTGTCGAACTGGTACTCCTTCTCCACCGGGACCCAGGGAAGCTGACGGCGTTGCTCGATCACCTTCTGGCCGAGCTTGGCCTGCTCGGCCTCGAGCTTCCCGAGCTCATCGCGAGCCGCCTGCCATTGCTCGCGGGTTCCAATCGTGTGGTCGGACATCGCTACCTCCGTTTGGCGTTCGTCGCATGGCGTGGCGGCCGTCGGGCATCGGCGGCGACCGCCGTGCACGCCCAACCCTCAGACCGGCGGGCCACGCAAAAATCATCGCAGCATTCACGATTCGGGGAAGGACATGGGCGTGCGGCCGAGCCCTACGTGCACTCCGGACATACAGACCCAATCGCTCCACGTTTGAACTGCCTTCTCTGGTCAGACGTCGAACGAGACCGTGTGCGATCGACAAGCCACAGCGAAGAGCTATGTCGTGGTCACGGTGACCCTGGAGGTCCGGGCTGGCGGCCAGCGTCATCGAGGCCGTCGGCGATCATCAGCGCCGCGCTTTCGTGCGCGCCGTAGGTGGCCCGCAACGCGGGCACTACATCGGCACCGTCGGGTCCGAGCGGAGGCGGATGGGCCACCAGCAGCCTACGCACCTCGCGGCCGAGTGACTCGCCTCCGACAGCGTCGGCCAGCGCGGCCAGCGCATCGGCTCGCACCCGCGCGCCCTCGACGTAGGAGCCGATCACGGTCGCCCGGGCCAGCGGCGCCCCGCCGAACACGCGGGCGTGCAAAACGGCCGGATTGATGGCATGAGGGCGAATCAGGGCTCGGCGCTGGCTGTTCGACAATCCGGCCGCCGTCGCGAGGTGGTCGATGGCCTGGGTCACGCCCTGCGCATCCACGGGCAGGGATGCCTGCAGGTCCGGCGGCAGACGGGACACGAGCGTGGCGTGCGCGGCGGCGGCATCGCTGAGCAGGGTCTCGACCCGAGCCCGGTGAGTCGTGGTCATCCTGTGGAAGGTAGACGCCGCCGCGCAACGTCGGCTCTCGCCGAGCCATGCGTCGCTGAACTCAGGCCCGGGCGCGAATCTCGGCGATCGCTTGGGCCAGCCCGTCCACGCCGCGGCGGATGGCGCTCTCGCTGGCGGTGGAATAGCCGAAGATGAGGCCGGCGGCACCCGCCCCGATCCGGTAGGGCGAGACGCCATTCACCGCGATCCCACGGGCGGCCGCGGCGGCAATGACGTCCGCTTCGTCGAGGTCGTCCGGCAACCACGCGACGAGGTGCAGCCCGGCGGCGATCCCGGCCGGGCGCAGGTCAGGCACGCGCTCGGCGAGGGCAGCGACGAGCGTGTCGCGGCGAGTGCGATAGATCGGGCGCATGCGGCGCAGGTGGCGGTCGAACTCGCCGCGGGACAGGAAGTCGGCGAACGTCAGTTGGTCCAGGACCGGTGAGCCGCGGTCGGCGAGGAGCTTGGCGTCGGCGAATCGCGCTGTCAGGTCGGCCGGCAGCACGAACCAGCCGAGCCGGAATCCTGGCGCCAGCGTCTTGCTCGCCGTGCCCGCGTACACCACTCGGTCCGGCGAGAGTCCCTGGATCGCGCCGATCGGGGCGTGGTCATAGCGGTACTCCGCGTCGTAGTCGTCTTCGATCAGCAGTGCCCCGGAGCGCTGCGCCCAGCTGAGCAGCGCGGCTCGCGCGTCGGCCGACAGCACGGCGCCGGTGGGCCATTGGTGCGACGGCGTGAGGATCAGGGCATCGGCCCGCAGGTCGTCAAGCGCCTCCACGCGTACGCCCTGCGGCCCAACCGGGACCGGGACCACCTCCAACCCCAGCGTCGGGGCGATCAGGCGCGCGTCGTCGTTGGCTGACGGATCCTCCACCGCCAGGCGCCTGGCTCCAGCCGCCGCCAGAGTCCCGAGGAGCAGCGCTATGCCCTGCGCGAAGCCGTTGGTGATGACGACATTCTCGGGCCGGGCCAGCGTGCCGCGCACCCGGTTGAGGTAGTCGGCGAGCGCGGTGCGCAGTTCCGGGACGCCACGGCCATCGAGATAGTTCAGCCGCTCGTCGGGCGCCCCGGTGAGCACTCGGCGTACTGAGCGAAGCCACGCGGCGCGTGGAAATGCCGATACGTTGGCTCGCCCGTACCCGAAGTCGACCTCCGGCTTGATGGCCGTGGCGGAGCGCGAGCCGGGTGGGCTAACCGCGCCGCTCTGAGGCCCGCCGCTCACGCCGGTGGCGACGTGCGTGTAGCCGCCGCTGCGACTGGTCAGGTACCCCTCGGCGACGAGCTGGGCGTACGCCTCGACCACGACCCCCCGTGAGACTCCCAGATCGGCGGCCAGCGTTCGAGTCGCGGGCAACGCAACGCCGGCTGCCAGCCGCCCGGTGCGGATGCCGTCGCGCAGTGCCAGCTCGAGCTGACGGTGCAGTGCGACGTTGCTGTCACGTTCCAGCGCGACGAGTAGATCCCCGGCGATCCCGAAATCGGCCCTGGAAACAGTCACCAGATTGGACCTTACCATCAGGACCGATTGTTGGGAGCCTCTGGCTATGCAAACAACCACAGCAGCTCTCACATCCGGTACCCACTTCGACGGCCGTGTGATCTCACCCGGCGACGCCGACTACGACCACACCCGCATGGTCTGGAATGCGATGGTCGACCACCGGCCTCGGGTCATCGTCCGCTGCGCGACCGTCGCCGACGTGGTCGCCGCGGTACGGATCGCGCGCGAGCGTGACCTCGAGATCGGAGTCCGCTGCGGCGGTCACAACATCGCCGGCCTGTCGGTCCCCGACGATGGCCTGATGATCGACCTGCGGCCGATGGGCGAAGTCCGGGTCGACCCGCGGCGCCGCCGGGCGTGGGTGCAGGGCGGGGCGATGCTCGGCGCGCTCGACCACGCCGCGCAGCGCTACGGCCTGGCCACCACGGCGGGCAACGTATCGCACACCGGTGCTGGCGGGCTCACGCTCGGCGGCGGCATGGGGTGGCTGGCCCGCCAGCACGGCCTCGCCTGCGACAACGTCGTCGCGTACACGATCGTCACCGCTGACGGCGAGGTCCGGCGCGTCAGCGAGGACGAGCACCCCGACCTGTTCTGGGGACTGCGCGGCGGAGGCGGGAACTTCGGGATCGTCACCGAATTCGAATTTCGCCTGCACCCGGTGGGAACCCGGACGCTGGTCGCCGACCTGTCGTTTCCGATCGCCTCGGCGTCCTCGGCGTTGGCGGGGTGGCGCGAACTGGCGGTCAACGCCCCCCGTGAGGCGACGTTCACCGCCGCGATCGCGAATGACCACGTCAGCGTCGGCTTTGTCTGGGTCGGAGACCCAGCGCGTGGCCGGCGGCTGCTGCCCGCGCTTCGCGATCTCGGCCGTCCCGCTGCCGAGCAGATCACCGAGCCGTCGTACCTCGCGCTGCAGTGCCGCGACGACAGCATCCAGGGTCACGCGGTCCGCCGGTACTGGAAAGGGCACTACCTACCAGGCCTCCCCGACGCGGCGATCGCGCGGCTGTTGACGGGCCGCGAGCCCGGATCCGACCTGCCGAACGCAAGCCTGCAGACCTACGGCGGCGCGATCGCCGACGTCCCCGACAAGGACACCGCGTTCAGCCACCGCGCCACGCAGTTTGAGTACGTCACGGCGACCGGCTGGACCGATCCCGGCGACGACCGAATCCACCGCCAGCTGACCCGGCACTGCGCCGAGCAGCTTGAGCCGTTCGCCACCGGGGCGTATGTCAACACGCTCAACGACGAGGGCGTCAGCGGCGTTCGTCGGGCGTACACGCCGGCCAAGCTCGCGCGGCTGACCGCGCTCAAGGACGCCTATGACCCCGACAACGTCTTTCACCTCAACCAGAACATCGCCCCCAGCGGGGGGAAGCAGCAGCACGGGCTCGCAGGTTGAGCTCAAGGTGTTCCGGACGACCACGACGGCCAATACGTGGAAGACCATCGGTTCGAGCGTCGCCGAGACGATCAAGCCGAGCGTCCTGAACACGTTCGCCGTCTCGATCGCCGTCAAGCCGGGCGACGTGCTCGGGCTCACCGACGTGGCCGGGAGTGCGCCGATGTTCGGTTCTAGCAGCTCGTATGACCCCAAAGACATGCTGTCTTACGGCTCCGGAAACCCGGCTGTCGGCGCCAAGGTCACGCCGTCGAGCCCGTCTCCGGGCATGCTCCGGCTCAACGTGTCGGCGGTCGTGCAGCTTGCGCCGGCGATCACGAAGGTCGCGCCCACCTCGGGTCCGACCACCGGTCACACCACCGTGACGATCATCGGATCGCACTTCACCGGTGCACGAAGGTGTACTTCGGCGCGGCGACAGCACCCGCGCTGAGCTTCCATGTGGTCAGTGACACGCAGATGACCGCAGTCAGCCCGGCGCCCGCCGCGGGCACTGTGGATGTAACGGGTCTTGACCCCCGGCGGGTCCAGCCCGATCACGACGCTGGATCACTTCACGTTCTAAGCCGGATCGCTGGACGCGGGCGGCGGCGCAAGTCGCCGCCCGCAGCAGCGCCGCGCGGATCGGACAAACCGCCGAACGGCCAGTCCCGGAGTGTCACGTTTCGGGAGCTGGTGCAAAGTCTGTTCTGAGATGTCAGTGGACAGAGCGCGGACGGATGGCGAGTTGCTGGCGGCGGTGGCCACCGGGGACGGTCCGGCGTTCGCGGTCTTCTACCGTCGCCATCTGCCCGGAGTGGTCGGCTTTCTGCTTCGTGAGACCGGCGATCGCGAGGTCGCGGCGGACCTGGCCGCTGAGGTGTTCGCCGCGGTGCTGCTGGTCGCCGGGCGCTTTCGGCCGCGGGAGGCTGGGTCGGCGGTTCCTTGGGTGCGCGGGATCGCTCAGAACAAGCTGCGGGAGAGTCGTCGTCGAGGCCGCGTGGAGGACCGAGCGCGCCGCCGGCTCGCGTTCGAGCCCGAAGCGCTCGACGACGATGACCTTGCCCGCGTGGACGAGCTGGCGAGCGGTGCGGCAGGCGGGGTGATGGAGCTCGTGGATGGTCTTCCCGAGCGTCAGCGCGCGGCGCTACGCGCGCGTGTCATCGACGGGCGTTCATACGGCGAGATCGCCAACGAGCTGAGGTGCTCGGAGTTGGTGGTGCGCCAGCGCGTGAGTCGCGGGCTCGCGCGACTCAGAGACGAACTGAAGGAGCGTGGGCAATGAGCGACTACTTCGACCGGCTCGAGCGTCAACTGGTGCGGAAGGTGGAGACCGGGGTGCGGCGGCGGACGCGGATCCCGGTTCGGCTGGAGCACCTCGCGGTCGCTGCTTCCGTACTGGTGGTCATCGCCGTGGTCGCCGTGTTCGTGGTCACGCGCGGACGTGGCACGACGGGGGGGCCGGCGCCCGGTCGTACCGTCAGGATTCGATTCAGCGTCTCTCGGCTGGACCCGCGAACGCCGCTGCAACGATCGGTTGAGCACTCCGTCCAGGTCCTGCGCCAGCGCCTTGACGCCGTCTTCCAGGGCGTTCGCGTATCACGGGCCGGTGGCGACGTGGTGGTGTCTGTCCCCAAGGCGGCGGGGGTCAGCCGTGAACGGATCGTCGCGCTCGCCGTGCCAGCCCGGCTCGAGTTCTACGACTGGGAGGCCAACGCGCTGACGGCCAACGGAAGCAACGTCGCGAGCCGGCTGAACAGCCAGGATGCCGCCGCCGTGAGGATCAGCCAGGGCAACAGTGCGCTCGCGCCGGGGGAGCCCGGAGCCGGAAGCCTGCCACTGTATGAAGCCGTCAAGCTGGCGTTCAGGCAGCAACCGCTCGCCAATCCGGTCAACGCCCGCTCGGGGCCTCTGTACTACCTGTTCGCGGCGCCGGGAAGCCGGGCGTGCCAGACCACGGCCAGGGACCGGGGCGACCGGGCCACCGCCACCGTTCACTGCCTCCTAGCGGGTCCCGCCAGCACGGCTCACGCTCTGGACTCCAGCCTCCCAGCGGGAGTCAGCGCCTCCCAGGGTCAACGGCTGAAAGTGCCTCAGGGCATGGTCGTGCTCCAAGCGATGAACGCAACCGCAGCGCAACCGACGCCGCTCTCCTCACCAACCGCCCAGTTCTACGTGCTCAAGGACAACGTCGCGCTATCGGGCGCCGACATCACCAACCCCAGCAAGTCGACCGATCAGACCGGAAGCCCCGATGTCACCTTCGCCTTCAGCTCGGCAGGCGCACATAAGTTTCAGAGCGTCACCGCGCGGATCGCGCGGCGCGGAGCGAACATCAGCAGGTTCGGTCAGATGCTGAACCAGCACTTCGCGGTCGCCCTGGACAATCAGCTGGTCACGGTCCCCTCGATCGACTTCAGGAACTATCCCGACGGGATCTCCGGCGGTACAGGCGCGGACATCGTGGCCGGCTTTACGCCCCAGTCGGCTCGGACCCTGGCGACGCTGCTGCGCTACGGACCGCTGTCCGTCGATCTCGCCGCGCGTTGATTGCGGCGGTGGCCCGGCGCCTGTGAACGCCCGCGAAGCTCAGCGGCGCGGCTCGGGCCGCGTCGGCGTGGTGACGTAGATCGTGCGCAGCGTCCGCTCGCGAAGGAGGCGCCGAGCCTTTCGCTGCAGGTAGGCGCCGATCCCGACGGCGGCCAGAAGTGACGAAACCGAGTTCAGGATGAGGATCGTGGACATGGTGAGATTCCTTTCGTTGGTGATGAGGATGCTCCACCTCGGTGAAGGGCAGCATCCGAGAACCTCACAAGTCCGTAAGAAACCCTCCCCTGGCAGACCGCCGCTGACCCAGTGGTCCAGTCGGCACGCCTCCAAGCTGGGCGATGATCGTCACGTGGTCGCGATGCGAGGTCCGGTAGATCACACGGTTGCGTCCGCCGGCGCGGCGTCGCATCGGGGTGCGGACGCATTGTCGGCGGCCGCCATCGTGGCCGGGGCGCGGAGCAGGACAGCGGCGAGTATGGCCGCGAGGACCGCGAACATCGCTCCGATCAGGAACGCCGTGTGGTACCCGCTGTTGAGGGCGCCGATGCGGCTGTGCCCGGCCGCGAGCAGGTGACCGGTCCGGGACGCCGCGATGCTCGCGAGGATGGCGAGTCCGAGTGCGCCGCCCATCATGAACGAGGTGTTGACGATCCCCGACGCGAGACCCGAATCGCTCGGGTCGACGTCGCCCATGGCGGCGAGCAGCACCGGGTTGAACGCGATCCCCGCACCGAAACCGAGCAGGATCATGCTCGGGAGCACGTCGGCGGTGAAGTGCCCGTCTACCGGGGCACGGGCGAACAGTCCGAGGCCGACAGCGGCGAGCAACAGCCCGGTGGCCAGGGGGAGCTTGATCCCGAATCGCATCACGAGCTTCGCCGAGATGCCCAGCGAGAAAGCACCCATGATCAGGTTCGCGGGGAGAAACGCGAGGCCGACCTTGAGCGGGCTGTACCCGAGCACGAGCTGCAGGTACAGCGCCGAGAGGAAGAACCACGCGAACATCGCTCCGGCCCACAGCACTCCGACCCCGTTGGCGGTGGCGAGGTTACGCAGCCGGAGCAGGCCCAGCGGCACCAGGGGCGAGCGAACGCGTGCCTCGAGGGCCACGAACCCCGCGAGCAGCATCGCGGCGGCGGCCAGCAGGCCGACCGTCTGGGTGGACGTCCAACCCGCCTGGTTTCCGTTGACGATCGCGTAAACGGCGAGCATCAATGCGGCGGTGACGGTGAGCGCGCCGGCGACGTCAAGGCGAGGTCCGCCGGAGGTCGCGCCGCTGTCCGCCGGAAGAACTCTCGTCGCCAGGACGCACACGGCAAGTCCGATCGGAAGGTTGACCAGGAAGATCCAGTGCCAATTGAGCACATCGGTGAGGATGCCGCCGAGCAGGACACCGAGGGTGCCGCCGCCGGCAGCGACGAAACCGAACACGCCCATGGCCTTGGCCCGCTCGACCGGCTCGACGAACAGGGACACCATCAGCGAGAGCGCCACCGCCGACACGATCGCGCCGCCGAACCCCTGGATGACGCGAGCGGCGACGAGGGTGGCCTGGGCCGTGGCCAGGCCGCACGCTGCGGAGGCCAGCGTGAACAGGACGATCCCGCCGAGGAACAACCGCCGGTGGCCGAACACGTCTCCGAGCCGTCCGCCCAGCAGCAAGAAGCCGCCGAACGTGAGCAGGTAGCCGTTCACGACCCACGCCAGCGATGTTTGCGAAAAGCCGAGGTCCCGCTTGATCGAGGGAAGCGCCACGTTCACGATCGTGCTGTCCAGCACGATCATCAGCGAGCCCATGCAGAGCACGATCAGGGCAAACCAGCGAGAGCGACTATTTGAGCGGGCTGAGGTCACGTTGCTGCTTCCTTTCGGTTTCGCGGGGGTGATTGCTTGCACCCACAGAGACCGGCCGGGCCCGCGGATCTAATCGCTGGGCCGGCCAGATCGCCACCGCCGCGCCCAGGCCAAGGCCGAGACGGCGTCGGTGCCGGTGCCGGTGCCGGTGGCTTCAGGGGGCTGGCTCGGGCCTTATGGGGTCGCTCTCATCTGTGGCTGCGATGATCGCAGTGGTGGGTACCTCCTTGGCCGAGCCGGAGCAGGCGACCGAAACGAGCGCCGGGTGAGCTTCACAGCTCAATTCGCGGCGCCGCTGCTCGCTGCCGCCGCGCCCCCACATCTCCCCGGCGTGCTTCACGCCCTGGAGCCGACGCTGAACAACTACGGTTACCTCGCCGTCGTCGGGCTGGTCCTGCTGGAGGACTTCGGCGTCCCGGTGCCGGGCGAGACAACACTGATCCTCGCGGCCGTATACGCCGGCGCGGGCCGGCTGAACGTCGTTCTCGTCGCCCTGCTGGCCTTCATGGCCGCCACCCTCGGGGACAACATCGGCTTCGCGATCGGCCACTTCGGCGGCCGCCGGCTGGTCGAGCGCTACGGCCGCTACGTGCTGCTCACGCCTGAGCGGCTGGAGAAGACGACCAGCTTCTTCGAACGCCATGGCGGCAAGATCGTGGTCATTGCACGTTTCATCGAGGGCCTCCGACAGGCCAACGGCATCATCGCCGGCATCACCGGAATGCACTGGGCGAAGTTCCTCGCGTTCAACGCGCTCGGTGCCGCATTGTGGGTCGCTGTCTGGACCGGCATCGGGTACCTGTCGGGCAGCCACATCGACAGCATCTACAGCACGGCCAGCCGCTTCAGCACCTACCTCGCGATCGCGGCCGGCGTGCTGATCGTCGCCTTCATTGCCCGCAGGCTGGTCCGACGACGCGCACGGCGAGCCGGCGCCACCGTTGAGAAACCGCCTGACCACGCGGGCTGACACCGGGCGCGAGACAGGGCTCAGACCGCGTCGGGGAGGCAGCGCCGGCACGCGCGCAGGCCATACCGGCGGGCGGCCTCGACGTCGCGGACGTAGACGACATTCTGGCGCAGGGGGCGCCCCGCGCACGTCGGGCGGCAATACACGCCGGTAGTCCGCACGCCGACGATGAAGCGCCCATCCGCCGCGGAGTCGCGGCCCTGCACCAGCGCCCAGCAGGCGTCATCGTCGAGATCGAGGACTCCGCCCGTGACCCGGGCCTCGTGGGTCAGCAGGCGTCGCTTGGCCTCGAGCCCGCCGGCGTATCCGGTCAGCGCGCCCGCTGCCCCGACCACGCGATGACACGGCACGACGATCGACAGCGGGTTGCGGGCGTTGGCGCTGCCAACGGCGCGGGCTGAGCCCGGCCCCATCCCGAGGTCGGCGGCGATCCGGCCGTAGGTGGTCGTGGTCCCGTAGGGCACGGCACGCAGCGCGGCCCAGACGCGCTCCTGCACGGGGCTCCCGGCGGTGGCCAGGGGCAGGTCGAACGCCATCCGATCCCCGGCGAAGTACTCGTCGAGCTGGGCGGCCGCGCGGTCGATGACACCGCCGGCGTCGCGCCGGACCGGGGCTGTGCCCGGGGCCCGCCTGTGGCCGGGGAGGTATACGCCGCGGAGCTGGTCGCCATCGTCGGCGACGAGCATCAGCGGGCCGAGCGGGCTGGGGTGTGTGTGGTGACGAAAGGAGTTCATGGTGATGAAACGCCGGCGGCGCCCGGGTCGTGAGATCCGGGATCGGAGAGCACGCGCGCGGATCCGAATGTGGTCGCCGGGTTATCACGGGCCGCCGGCGTGTAACAGCGTGTGGAGGCAGGGTTTTGTGTGTGCGTGACCACTACCGGGATCATCCAGCTCGCGCGCCGGCGAGCGCACGGACACCTCTGGCCGATTGTCCAGACGGCTGTCGCCGCGGTCGCGGCCTGGTACATCGCGGTGCTGCTCGGAGTCGAGCACCGGCCCACGTTCGCCTCCATCGCGGCGGTGATCTCGCTGGGTGCGGCGTTCGGGGAGCGCCGCCAGCGGGCCGTGCAGCTGATCGGCGGAGTGATGCTGGGGATCGTGCTGGCGGATCTCCTGCTCCGGGCGATCGGCGGCGGCCTGGGTCAGATCGGACTGCTGGTCGTGCTGGCGATGCTGGCCGCCGTGGTGCTCGGTGGCGAGGAGCTGCTGGTGACCGAGGCGGCGGTGTCGGCGATCCTCGTCGCGACCCTGTCGTCGACGCCTGAGGTGCGGCTGCTCGACGTGTTGATCGGCGGCGGCGTCGCGCTGGTGGTGCACACGCTGGTGTTCCCGCCCGATCCCCTGCTCAGTGTCGCGCGCGCCACGAACGTCGTGTTCGGCGAGTTGGGCGTGGTGCTGCGTGACGCGGGCAGCGCGCTGGCGACCGGTGACGTGCGTCACGGGGAGGCCGCGACACGGGCGGCGGACAACGTCGAGACCCATGTCCGTGACCTGAGGCATGCGGTCGTGCTCGGTGCCGACACGGCTCGGTGGGCGCCGTTGCGGCGGACCTCCCGAGGGGAGCTCGAGCGTTACTCGCGCACCGTGGATCATGCCGACCTCGCCGCCCGCAGCGCCCGTGAGCTTTCGCGCAACGTGCTGCATCACGTTCGCGGCGGGCGCGCGCCGCAACCCGAGCTCGCGGAGGCGGTGCGCGATCTGGGCTTGGCGGCGTGGGAGCTACCGGCTCAGTTTGAAGAGCCCTGGCGCAGCGGTGATGTGCTCCGCATCGCCCTGCAGGCCGGTGGCCGCGCTACGGCAGCAGCTTCGCGCGACCCTGACATCAGCCTCAACGAGATCGCCGGTCAGGTCCGCTCGATCGCGATCGACATCGTCCGAGCCTCCGAGGCGGGCGAGACCGACCGAGGGGCCTTCAGCGACGCGTCGACCGAGGAGCTGCTGGCCGCCCTCACCTAGTGGGGAGGCCCGCCGGTCGACGCCTTCGCCGTGGACCCGCGACTCGCGGTCGCCGTACCATGTGGTCCCTCGGACAACCAGGAGGATCATGAGCCGCCCCCCGGTCCCGCCGTTTGATGAGCAGAGCGCCCGCCAGAAGGTGCAGGCCGCCGAGGACGCCTGGAATACCCGGGATCCTGAACGGGTCGCGGCCGCCTACACCAGCGACACCGTCTGGCGCAACCGATCGGAGTTCCTGACCGGTCGCGAGGCGGTGGTTGCGTTCCTGACCCGCAAATGGCAGCGCGAGCACGAGTACGCGCTGCGCAAGAGTCTGTGGGCGTTCACCGCCGATCGGATCGCGGTTCGGTTTCAGTACGAATGCCACGACGACGCCGGCCAGTGGTGGCGCAGTTATGGCAACGAGAACTGGGAGTTCGACCCCGGGGGCTACATGCGCCGGCGCGAGGCGAGCATCAACGATGTGGCGATCACCGTCGCCGAACGGCGCATCTTCGGGCCGCGTGGCGCCGAGGGGCGCGACGAGTCGCTGCCCCTGCAATAGGCGCTGGCGTCACGCGTCAGGCGGGATCAGGTCGGGGGGAGCCCGACCCACTCGGCACTGCGCTCCCACAGCTTCCGCGCCAGCTCCGGCGTCGCCCCCCGTCCGGCCGGTTTGCGGCGCCCTGCGTCGTAGTAGAGCCCCGTCTCACCTGCCACCTCGGGCGAGGTCGCGCAGTACAGCGTGGTCCGGGCCCCCTCCTGCGGGGACCGCATTCGCAGCTTGATCAGCGATCTCACCGGCCACGGTACGCGGCGCCAGATGTCGGACGCGATCACCCCGGGGTGCAGCGCGTAGCTCGTCACGCCCGAGCCATCGAGGCGCCGGGCGAGCTCCTGAGCGTGGAGCACGTTGGCGAGCTTGGAGACCGCGTACTCGCGCAGTCCGGTGCGGGTGCGCGTCGCCTCGTGGACCACCTCGAAGTCGATTCCGGGCACCTGACGGTGGGCCTCGCTGGAGAGGTTGACGATCCGGGCCGGGGCGCTCTCGCGCAGTCGGTCCAGAAGCAGGCCGGTGAGCAGGAACGGCCCGACGTGATTGGTCCCGAACGCAAGCTCGAAGCCGCTCGATGTGAGACCTCGCTGGCCGGCGACACCGGCGTTGTTGATCAGGCCGTGAAGTGGCTCACCGGTGGCCAGCAACGAGCCGGCGCAGGCTCGCACCGAAGACAGCTCACCGAGATCGAGCGCCAGGAAGTGCAGCGCGCGGTTGCCGGTCTCGGCGACGATCTCGTCGATCACCGATCGAGTCTTGGTCTCAGACCGGCCGGCGAGGAAGACCTTCGCGCCGGCCTGCGCCAGCCCCCGTGCCGTCTCACGCCCGATTCCCGTGTTAGCGCCGGTGACCAGGAACGTCTTGCCGTCGAGATCGCCCAAGTCCGGAGCATATGCCGGGCGCCAGCGTGGCGTCACCTGGCTGAGAGCATCGGCTCGCTCCGTTATAGGATCGTAACGGCAGGGCCACCCCTCGCCGCCTTAAGCTGCAGGGATTGACGATGCGGGCCGTAATCCAACTGCCACGATGCCCAACTCAAGCCAAGCCGCCCAACGGGAGTCACGCCGCTCGACCGTCATGTTGTCTGAGATGAGTGTGCGCGAGCCGCTCGGGAGCACGCCGCACGGCGGCGCGTTCGAGCTCGGCACGCCGGCATTGCGCCGGCATCGACCGCGATCTGAGGGCCGAGATCGAATCTCGCAGCGAGGTTGGCTCGGTTTGGCCGGATTGCTCGTCACCGGTCTGGTGATCTCGGTCTCGGCCGCCCAGACCGCCCTGCTGCTGCCACAGTCGGTGCGACCCGTGCCGGGCTGGCTGGCCGGGCCGTTCGGCGGCGCCGGACTGAACCTCGGCCTCGGCGGCTGTATCGCCGCATTCGTACTGATGTTCGTCTCGTACGCGGTGGCGATGCGCGCCGCCGATCAGCTCTCGGCTCGGGCGGTCCTGATGACCGTCGCCGCGCTGGTCGCGATGGTGTTGTTCGCGCCCCCGCTGCTGTCCACCGACGTCTTCAGCTACGGCGCCTACGGCCGGCTGGGCGAGGTGTATCACGCCAATCCCTACTTCTACGGCCCAAGCGCGATCGCGCTGGATCCTCTGTATCCGTTCGTGGGCGCGCAATGGGTCACCACGCCGACCGCCTACGGCCCGCTGTTCACTGCGGTGAGCTATCTGCTTGCTCCGCTTGACATCGCGGCGAACGTCTTCGCCTACAAGTCGATCGCTGCGATCTCGAGCCTGGTGATCATCGTGGTGGTCTGGAAGGCCGCGCGGCTGCGTGGCCTGGATCAGGTCAAAGCGGTCGCGTTCGTGGGTCTCAACCCGGTGCTCGTCGTATACGGAGTTGGGGGCGGCCACAACGATCTGCCGATGCTGGCACTGCTGGTGACCGGGCTGTACGTGCTGCTGCAACAGCGCGAGCGGGCGGGAGGAGCCCTGATGGTCGCCGCTGCCGCGGTGAAACTGACCGCGGGGCTGCTGTTGCCGTTCGCCCTCGCCGGCGAGGCCGGCCGCCGACAGGGCGGACAGGGTCGCCGCGGGATCCTGATCGGGGCGGCCATCGCCGCTCTGGTGTTCGCGGTCCTTGGCGTCACCATGTTCGGCACCGGCCCACTGCACCTCGTCGGGACGTTGCAGAAGATCCAGACCCAGGGTGGCTCGCACAGCTTCTCGGGCTTCATCCTGACTGCCGTTGGCCTCGGGAGCCTCGGCAGCGTCGTTTCGCTGGTGCTCGCCGCCGGTTTTCTGGTCGTCGTGGTGGGGTTGCTCCGGCGAGTCTGGAGCGGCGAGCTGGACTGGATCACCGGAGCCGGCTGGGCCACGGTGGCGCTGTTGCTGACCACTGGCCTGCTGCTGCCGTGGTACGTCGCCTGGTTGTTGCCGCTGGCGGCGCTGAGCACCGACCGCCGCCTGTGGCTCACCGCGATCGCGCTGAGCGGGATCGCGCTCACCTCGCTGTAGACACTCGCGCCCGGCCCCGACAGCCTTCCTCTTTGCTCACTTAAGGTATACATACGACGCCTTCGCTCCCGGAGATCGACAAGGAAGCCACCCAGAGGTGACCGCAGTGATGCGGCTCGCAGGGAGCGAGACGAGCACCTAGTGGCTCGACAGTAACGTGAAGACCTATCGAGATATCACCGATCCGGCGGTGGCCAAGGCCCTCGCGCACCCTTTGCGGACCCGGATCCTGGCCGCGTTGGAGGACCGCACGGCCAGCCCCAGCGAGCTCGCCACCGAGCTGGAGGCCTCGCTGGGCGTGCTCAGCTACCACGTCCGGCGCCTGACCTCCCTGGGATTCGTCAGGCTCGTCAAGCGGGTGCCACGGCGCGGCGCCGTCGAGCATTACTACACCGCGGTCAGGCGGCCGCGCCCGCCGGACAGCGCGTGGGCATCGGCACCGGCACTCGTCAAGCACACCGCGGTCACGGCGGCGCTCGAACAGGTGGGATCGGATGTCGGCGCGGCGGCTGCCGACGGTGGCTTTGACGCGCCCGAGGCGCACCTGACCCGCAGTCCGCTGACCGTCGACGAGCAGGGATGGCAGGCGCTCGCCCGCGAGCTGGAGGCGATGACCGAACGGATCGAGCAGATCCAGGCCGAATCCGAGCAACGGCTCGGGCGCGCCGAGCACGACGGGCAGCGAACCGCGTCGGTGGTGTTGATGCTGTTCGAGTCCCCCACGGACGCCGGCTAGCCCCGCGGGCCCGCGCGGTCGCGCGCCGGGGCGAAGACAATTGCGGTGTGGCTGTCCCCTCGCCGTCCTCCCCGCTCGTCTTGGTAAGGAGTGCAACACCACCAAGGAGGACAGATGAAGTACGCACTGCTGGTCTACAGCGAACCGGGGAGCCACGAGGCTCTCCCCGAAGACGAGTTCAAGCAGGTGATGGACGAGTACATAGCGCTGCGCGATGAGCCCGGGTTTCTCGCCAGCGGCCAGCTGCACCCGCCGCAGACAGCGACCACGGTGAGGATCCGGGACGGAGAGGTGCTGACCACCGACGGGCCGTTCGCGGACACCAAGGAGGTGTTCGGCGGCTACTACCTGTTTGAGCTGGACGACATCGATGCCGCGCTGGCGCTCGCGGGCCGGATTCCCGCGGCCCGCCTCAGCGGATCGGTGGAGATCCGCCCGGTGGTGGAGTAGGACATGGCGAGTTGGCGGGGAGGGTTTAGAGTGCGGCCGTGCCCGCTCGCCTCCCCGCGCTGCTCGCCGATCCGCCGCCGCCGGACGGGCGGCTGTGGCTGACGGGCGGGCGGCTGTTCGACGGCTTCGGGGCGCCGGCACGCGAGTCCGCCGCGGTGCTCGTGCAGGCGGGGCGGATCGAGGCCGTCGCCGGCGCGACTGACGGCGTTCCCGACGGAGCGACGGTGATCGAGCTCGGCGGGCGCACGCTGATGCCCGGGTTGATCGACGCCCACGCGCACGTGAAGGTGGACCCGCCGCCCCCCGCCCCCGGCGTCGAGCCCCTGCGAGCGGGGACCGATGCCCACTTCCTGGCCGCCGACCTGCGTGAGACCCTGCGGCGCGGGATCACCACGATCAGGGACGTCGGCTCCTGGGGCGACCTCGTGTTCGAGGCGCGCCAGGGCATGCGCTACGGCGCGTTCGCGGGGCCGCGCCTGCTCAGCTGCGGGCGAATCGTGTCCGCCACCGCGCCCGGCGGGCGTTTCTTCGAGACCATGTACCGCGAGGCCGATGGGGCCGACGACGTGCGACGAGCCGTGCGCGAGCAGCTTCGCCGCGGCGCCGACTTCATCAAGGTGATGACCACGGGAGCCCGCAGCGTCGAGCTCGAGGATCCCGACCCGGCGCAGCTGAGCCGAACCGAGATCGCGACCCTGGTGGAGGAGGCCCACCGTCAGGGCTATCGCGTCGCGGCGCACGCGGAGGGTATCGCCGGGACCGAGATCGCCATCGACGAGGGCATCGACACGATCGAGCACGGGATGTACCTTTGCCAGCGGCCCGATCTGCTGGAGCGGATGGCCGCCTCGGGTCAGGTGCTGGTGCCGACGCTCTCCTGCTTCTACGGCGTCGCCGGCCTGGAGCACGCGATCCTGGACGGGGAGCCCGGCGAGCCCGGGACCGAAGTCATACCGGCCGCGGCGCCCGGGCAGCCGCCCGCGCCGACCTGGTCGCCCCTGCTCGTGGAGCTGGCCCATTACAACCTGCAGCAGGCCGACCGCACGCTGAAGGCGGCCCGCGCCGCCGGCGTCCGGATCGCGGCCGGGCACGACTGGCATCCGTTCTTCAACAGCGCGATCGAGATCCGCCGGATGATCGCCCACGGCCTCAGTCCCACCGAGGCGCTGGTGGCGGCGACGGCGGGCTCGGCGTACGCACTCGGGCTCGACGGCCACGTCGGCACCGTCGCGCCGGGCAAGCTGGCCGACCTGCTGGTCATCGACGGCGACCCGATCGCCCATCCCGAGGTGCTGAGCGAACGTGAACGGATCTGGCTGGTGATCCGGGACGGGGCACCCGTCGCCGGCGCCGCGCTCGAGCCGGGGCTGCCCGGCGCGGACGCTCCGGCGCCGATTCCGTCGCCCGGCGCTCTGGCGTCCTGACGCTAATCGGGCAGCAGCGGCACCCACGGCCCCGGTTCGCGGCCCACCAGCGCGCCCCGGGAGATCGCGCTCGAGCCGAAACGCTCCCGCAGCCTGTCGAGCGTGCGGTCGAGGTCGGCCGCACGATCAAATGGCAGCACGAGCTGGACCGCGCGCTCGTCGCACAGGTTGGTCAGCGCGACCCCGATCAGCGTCAGGCCCCGTCGCTCGATCAGCCCACACGCGGCGGCGAGCAGGCCCCGGGCGATCTTCAGCAGGGTCGCCGTGCGCGACGTGGCCTCCGCCATCGTGTGCGAGCGGGTCGCTCGCGAGTAGTCGTCAAAGCGCATTCGTAGCACCACCGTCCGGCACGCCCGCTGCGCCGTCCGCAGCCGGCGCGCGACCCGGTCCACGAGGGTCATCAGCGCGGCTGCGACCTCCGTCGGTGCTCGGGCCCGCCGCCCCAGCGCGTGCTGCGCGCCGATCGACCGCCGCCGCCGTCGCGGCCGGACCGCGCGGGGATCATGGTTGTGCGAAAGCGCGTGCAGCTGGCGGCCCGCCGCCCGCCCGAGCATCGCCACCAGCGCCTCCTCTCCGAGCCGCGCGACCTCGCCAACGGTCTGGAGGCCCTGCTCGTGCAGGCGCGCCGAGGTCACCCGCCCCACGCCCCATAGCCGCTCCACCGGAAGCGGGTGCAGGAACGCCAGCTCGCCCCCGGCCGGGATCACCAGCAGTCCGTCGGGCTTGGCCACTGCGCTCGCGACCTTGGCCAGGAACTTGGTGCACGCCAGGCCCACCGTGATCGGCAGGCCGACCTCCTCGGCCACGCGCCGGCGAAGCTTGATCGCGACCTCGGTCGGCGTGCCGGAGATCCGCTCGAGCCCCCGGACGTCCAGGAACGCCTCGTCGATCGACAGCGCCTCGACCGTCGGCGCGGTCTGCTCGAACACCGCGAACACCGCCCGGCTCGCCTCGGAATAGGCCGACATCCGCGGCGCCACGACAACCGCCCGCGGGCACAGGGCCTTGGCTCGCCAGCCCCCCATCGCTGTCCTCACGCCACACGCCTTGGCCTCGTAGCTGGCCGCCAGCACCACCCCGCCCCCGACGATCACCGGCCGGCCGCGAAGGCTGGGATCGTCACGCTGCTCCACCGAGGCGTAGAACGAATCGAGGTCGGCGTGGATGATGGTGGGACCGGCCGTTGACACGAACGCATGTTCGCATCCGGCCCGGATGGAAAGGGTCCGCCGCGCCAGCCGGAGGCCTGATCGACCTTCGCTTCCCGATCAGGGAGCGCCGACGCGCGTGAGCATCCGCGCGCCGCATTGCGCTCCGATGTGCACCGCCTCGGGGACCGGCAGACCCTGCGCGAGCCCGAACGTGAACCCGGCGGCGAACGAGTCGCCGCACCCGTAGTCGTCGCGCGGCTCGCCCGGCACCGGGACGGCCGGCCACCGCCCCTCTGACTCGCCCCACCAGCGCCCGCCGGCGGCGCCCTCGGTGGCCACCATCAGTCGCGTGCGTGACTCGGCGGCTCGCGCCCACTCGCACTCGTCGCGGTCCGCAGCGCTCAACACCTGCGCGTCGATCACCGGCCCGTCCTCGACGAACCCCTCGCGGGCCCGGGGGGTGGCGACGAGCACCCCCGCCGCGCGCGCCCGCCACATCGCACCCGCGTCAGCAGCGGTGACGTAGACGCCGTCCGCCCGCGTCAGCGCGGCCCAGTCCAGGTCGTCGTCCCCGCGCGGCGCCAGGCGCTCGCCGAGCGTCACGATGGTGCGTTCGCCGCCGTCCTCGAGCAGGGTGAAGACGCGTCGCGTCGGCTGCTCCCGCCAGGCCGCGTGAACCGTCACGCCGCGATCGGCGAGCTCGGAAGCGGCCGCGCGGCCGTTGTCGTCGCGGCCGAGGGCGCAGAAGAAATCCACCTCGGCGCCGAGGTCGGCCAGTACGGCGGCCGCCACCACGCCGCCGCCGGCCGCGTGGGCGAAGCCGCCTCTCGCCTGCAGCACCTCGCCGCGCGCCGGATATCGCGCCACACATACGAAGTCGACCCATTCGACGTGGCCGACGACTGCCACTCGTGTCACGCCCGGGGAGGCTATCCGCCCCGCGCGGCAAACCGCGCGTCAGGCCGCGCGCCGCGCCGCCGGCACCTCTCGCAGCTGGGTCGGCAGCAGCGGCAGGAGTCCGCGGCGGACATACACCGCTCCCGCGCGAACCAGCGCCCGGCGGACCGTGGCCGGCGGGAGCGGCGTGAATCCGTACTGGGAGCGGATCCGATCCGGCAGCAGCGCGATCGTGATGAAGTTGACTGTCTCGAGGAGCGGCCGAGCCAGGTTCGGGACCGGTGGCTCGAGGACGATCTCCCGAGCCCGTCGGCGCGCCCAGTCCCCCACCACCAGCGTGTCCCCCGCGAGCATCTCCCGGCCGTACCGGCGCAGGTCCTCGAAGCTGTCGGGCAGCTCGGCCCGACTGAGCCCGAACAGTCGCCCCACGATCTTGTAGTCCTCCCACAGCGCATCGGTCTCACGCGTGCTCAGGCGCCCCACGTAGGTGCGGTACAGCACGATGCTCGAGTCGATCAGCGTGTAGAGGATCCACAGGAGCAGCTGTGGGTCGTCGGCCCGGTAAGGCGTGCCGGCCGGGAACGTGCCCACGGTCTCCGGCAGCCGGCCGTTCACCGCCCGGTGCATGGCCCGCACCCGCCTGGTGACGCGGTCGGCCTCAGCGCGGGGACCGAACGTGATCAGGTTCATCACCTCCGCCGTGCGGGCGAGCCGGACGTAGGGGTCGTCGAGCGCGCCGGAGTGCGACAGCAGACCCGCGACGGCGAGCGGGTGGGCGGCCTGCATCAGCAGCGCACGCGGTCCGGCCAGCGCGACCGCGCGTTCGCGTTGCACCCGTCGCATGATCGAATCGTTGGTGAAGTAGCCATGCCGCGAGTCGCGAGGGGCCTTGGCGGCGGTGACCGGAGCCATACGACATGTTTAGCTGATGCGCTTGCCGTTCCGCGCTGGCGACGATCCGCGCTCCCGTTGATTGAAGGCCAACAAACGGGGTAGAGAGTTGCCATGGCCACCCTCGCCCCCATCGGCCGCACGGAACGCGCCACGAACGGATCCGGCCGCGCGCCCCGCTCGCGGAGCGGCGGAACCACGTCGCGACTGGAAACCGACGCACTGTTCGTGCGCTACCGCAAGGATCACGACCCCCGGTTGCGGGAGGAGCTGGTGCGGCGCTTCCTGCCCCTCGCCCGCAAACTGGCCCGTCGTTACAGCGGCGCCCGAGAGCCGTTCGAGGATCTTCTCCAGGTCGCATCACTGGGCTTGGTGAAAGCCGTTGACCGCTACGACGTGAGTCGCGGCACGGCGTTCTCCTCATTCGCGGTGCCGACCATCCTGGGCGAGCTGAAGCGGTACTTCCGCGATCTCGGTTGGGCGGTGCACGTGCCCCGCGGTGCCCAGGAGCAGGCGGTCAAGGTGGAGGAGGCCCAGCAGCAGCTGAGCGCCAAATCCGGCCGCTCGCCCACCGTCCCGGAACTGGCCGAGTACCTGGAGCTGAGCATCGAGAACGTGCTCGACTCGCTTGAGACCTCTCGCGCGCACCATGCTGCCTCGCTCGACACCCCGTACGACGACGGGGAGGGTGAAAGCGGCACGGTGCTGGACACCTTCGGCGGAGAGGACCCCGACCTTCGCATGGCCGATGCGCGCGTGACGGTCGGCGCCGCCGCCCGTCAACTGGCCGCGCGTGAGCGCGAGGTGTTGCTGCTGCGCTTCGTCGAGGACATGACGCAGACGCAGATCGCGGCTCTGATCGGTGTATCGCAGATGCAGGTCTCACGGATTCTGCGTCGGGCGCTCGCTCGGCTCTCCGAGCTGACCGACGCCGGGGCCGAGCCAGTCTGATCTGACACGGGATGCTCGTTTGAGTACGGGCGGGCCTGGGCAGCCCCGGAGTGCTGGCGTGACCGCTGAAGCTCCAACCGTACGTCTTGACCTCGAGAGCAAGCCGCAGACGCTCACGATCGTCCGCGCCATGCTGGGCGGCATCGCCGAGCTGCTGACGGTCGATCCGGAGTTGCTGGACGACCTCAAGACCGCCGTCAGCGAGGCGTGCAACAACGTCGTGCTGCATGCCTACGACGGACAGCCGGGGCCGATGGCGGTGCGGCTGTTCATCGACGCCGAGCGGATTCGCATCACCGTCGAGGACGAGGGGGTGGGCATGCCCGTCGAGGGGCTCGCCCCCGAGCGGCTGGAGGGGATCGGTGTCTCGGTCATCCGTGCCCTCGCCGACGATGTGCGGTTCCTCCGACGGGCGGAGGGAGGCACCGAGGTCCGGATGGACTTCGCCGCGCATCGTGACGGCCGTCGGCTGCTCGAGCTGCCCAGCGAGCCCGGTCCGGACGATGGGTTCTCACGCCGTGAACCCGGCGACGTATTCGTCTCGCTCTCGCCCGTGACCCTGCTCACCGGCGTGCTCGGCCGCCTGGCCCGGACGCTGGCGGCGATCGCCCACTTCTCCCTCGACCGCTTCTCCGATGTCTACCTCGTCACCGACACCCTGGCCGCGCACGCGGCCAGCGCGGCGGCCGGGCCGCGCATCGGGGTGCGGCTGACCGCTCAGGAACGGCGGCTGGAGCTGGCCGTGGGCCCCTTCCGCCCCGGCACCGCCGCGCAGCTACGGGCCGATGCGCCGGACCGCGGGGCGTCACCGCTGGTGCTGTTGAGCGATGCCGTCTCGGTGGAAGGTGACGGTGACGGCGAATTGCTGCGCGTCCTGGTGATCGACCACCGCCGCGAGTGACCGGCCGAGCGGCGGGGAGAGCTCAGGCTCAGGCCCCGTCGAGGAGCTCTTCGGGCGCGTCGACGAGCCGGAGGCGCTCGGCCACTCCGGTCAGGTCGAACAGTCGCTGAACCTGCGCGGGACCCCTGACGAGACCGAGCTCGCGTCCCTCCCCCTCGAGGCGCTGATGGGCCTTGACGATGATGCTGAGTCCGGTGGAATCCATGAACTCGAGCCGTCTGAGGTCGATCACCACGGGGGAGCCCGAGATCCCGTCCAGGGCCAGCTCGAGCTCAGGACCTGAGGCCAGGTCCAGCTCCCCGCTGACGGAGACCACCGCCGTCCGGCCCTCCGTACGCACCTCTACCCGGAACTGACTCTGCACGCTGCGCCCGAGCCTACTGATCTCTGCGCCGGCTTGCTGCCGCTGTCGGCGGGCCCGGAGGCTCAGCTGATTGGCCGACCTCGACACGCGGGGCCGACCACTGACCCGGGCGTCACCGACGTCGAGAGCGGACCGCGGTCAGGTCGCGGGGCAGTCGTTGGTCAGCTCGCGCAGACGTTGCAGCGACTTGCGCAGCAGCCGCGATACCTGCATCTGCGAGACGCCCACCCGTTCCGCGATCTCGGTCTGGGTGAGGTCCTCGCCGAAGCGCAGGAACAGGATCTGCCGCTCGCGCTGGGGGAGATGCTGCGCCGCCGCGAAGATGGTCGCCTGGTCGTCGACCAGGCCCAGCCGGTCGTCCTCGTTCCCGAGCGCCTCGATCCGGCTGGCCGGGCCATCCTCGGCGGCGCGGGGCGCGTCGAGCGACACCGTGTCGTAGGCCTCGCCGATCTGCAGGCCGTCGAGTACCGCCTCGTGGCTGCACTCCAGATACTCCGAGAGCTCGCCGACCGTCGGCGCGCGCCCCCGCTGCGCTCCGATCTCCCGCCGGGCGTCGGCGATCTTGCGGGCCCGCTCCTGAGCACTGCGGTCCACGTGCAGAGCCCAGGCAGTGTCACGGAAGTAGCGCTTGATCTCCCCCACGATGGTCGGCACCGCGAACGACGTGAAGGCGAATCCGCGATCGGGATCGAAGCGCTCGACCGCTTTCACCAGCCCCAGGCTCGCGACCTGCACGAGATCCTCGTAGGGCTCGTTGGACCCGAGATAGCGCCGCGCCAGCTTTCGGGCCAGCGGCAGGAAGCGCTCGATCAGGACGTCACGCGCGTGACGGTCACGAGCTGTGCGCCACCGTTTGAACAGCTCGGCAGAGCTGACGGTTGTCAGAGTAGGACCCGTGGTGCAGGACACCGCCATCGCTGACCTCCCGGGGTTTGCAGACCCCTCGTGTTCTATCACAGCGGGCACGGGCGGCCCGGCCGTGGCTGCCGCGACTACGCCGCCTTGGGTCCCACGGTGCGCTGCAGCGAGGAGGAGCCGCGCTCGTCGTCGAGGAGGTCGAGCACCGCCTTCTCCAGACGCGCCCGGCGCCGGTCGTCGGGACCGTCAAGGGCCCCGAGCCGGTCGACGGCTCCGCCGATCGTCCAGCCCGACAGATAGCGATCGAACACGCGGGGGTCGATGTAGGAGCGGCGGGCCACCGTCGGAGTGTTGCCGAGCACCTCCGAGACCCCACGCACGGCGCCGTCGATCGCTCGCCGGCGCGCGCGCTGGGTGCCAGCATCACGTCCGTCGGCGGCGAGCGAAACGGCCGCGAACACGGTCGCGTTCCAGGTCCGGAAGTCCTTGGCGCTGTACTCCTCGCCGATCTGGGCCTTGAGGTACTCGCTGATCTGGTCCGAGCGAACCTTGTGCCAGCGCCGGCCGTGACGGTAGGCGAGCAGCTGATCGCCGCCGGAGCGTCGCCGCTTCAGCGCCCGAACGACATCCTGGGAGAGTGGATCCTGGACCGCTTGCACGCGCCTGATCCCGGCCTTGCCGAGATAGTCGAACACCACCTCGCCGTTGTCGATCCGGACATTGCGCTTGCTGACCGTGGCCAGCCCCACCCCGCCATCCTCGTCGGCGTACTGCTCGCTGCCGATCCGGAACAGCCCCACGTCGAGCAGGCGGACCGCACACGCGAGCACGCGCCGCGCGTCGAGCTCGTCTCCGGCGAGGTCGGCCAGCATCCGCCTGCGCAGGCGCGGGAGGGCCCGGGCGAAGCTGACCATGTGGTCGAATTTCTGACGGTCGCGCAGCTCGCGCCAGCGGGGGTGGTACAGGTACTGTTTGCGGCCGGCGGCGTCGACCCCGGTGGCCTGCAGGTGTCCCAGCGGATCGGTGCAGATCCACACGTCGCGCCACGCCGGCGGGATCGCCAGCGCCTTGATGCGCAGGATCTCCTCGGGATCGCTGATCCGCTGCCCGTCATCGTCGAGGTAGACGAAGCCGCGGCCGCGCCGCTGGCGGTGGCAGCCCGGTCCGGAGCAATCCGAGCGCCGCAGGCGCTGTCGGCGGCCCGTCGGCCGCGGCGCCGTCGCGATGGGCGGTGTCACTGCCCGAAGGCGCGGAAGCGAGCCGTCAGCTCCGCGTCGGGGTCTTTCTGGCCTTCCTTGCCCTCCTCGGCAGACGCCTCGGCGTCCGGCTGATCCTCCTCGCTGTCGTCGGCCGACGCGAAATTGGCGTTGACCTGCTGCACGACGCTCTCGAGAAAGTGCGCCAGCCGGTCCTCCACGCCGGCTCGGACACCCGTGACCGTGATCGTGCCCTCCTTGCACGCCACGTCCTCCCATTCGCCGCTTGGGAGCAGCTTGACCGTCTGCTCGAAGCTCTTGCGCCAGTGCTTGGGCCGCTCTCCCGCCAGCTCCACGGTCAGGGTCTCGTCATGGACGCTGGCGCTCTCCCAGTCCAGCTTGGGCAGCTCGTTGCTCATGAGGACTGCATACCCGGTCCCGACGACGCTCTACCGACGGATTGGAATACTGATCCGATGGACGACTCCCCTTACACCTCTGAGCTCGCCGCCGCGCTGGCTCCCGACCTGCTCGCGCGCTTTGACCGCTACGTGCGAATCGACACCCAGTCCACCCGGGGCCGCACCCGCTCCCCCAGCACCCCGGGCCAGCTCGAGCTCGGACGCCTGCTGGTCGGTGAGCTGCTGCAGGCGGGCCTGCCCGACGCGGCGCTGGACGAGCACGGTTACGTCACCGCCACGCTGGCCGCCAACGTCGACTCCGAGCACGTGATCGGGCTGATCGCGCACATGGACACCTCGCCGGATGCGCCCGGAGAGGGCGTCGAGCCGATCGTCCACCGTGGCTACACCGGCGGCGTGCTGGAGCTTCCGCGGCGCGGCACGCGACTGGATCCCGCCACGATGCCGGAGCTGAGTTCCAAGCGAGGACATGATCTCGTGACCTCCAGCGGCGACACCCTGCTCGGCGCCGACGACAAGGCCGGAGTCGCCGAGATCGTCGCCGCGGTCGCGCATATGGCGGCTCACCCCGAGCTCCCGCGCCCGACCCTGCGGGTCGCGTTCACCCCCGATGAGGAGATCGGCGAAGGCGCGACCCTGTTCGACATCGAGCGGTTCGGAGCGCAGTGCGCATACACCTTGGACGGCTCCGAGGTGGGCGAGGTCCAGAGCGAGACGTTCTCGGCGATCGAGGTGATCGCGACCGTGCGCGGCGTCGAGGTGCACCCCGGGCAGGCCACCGGCAAGCTCGTCAACGCCCTGCGCCTGGCCGCGCAGATCGTCGCCGCACTTCCCACCGACGGCCTCACGCCCGAGACCACGTCCGGGCGCCAGGGGTTCATCCATCCCTACGAGTTGACCGGCACAGCGGGCGAGGCGCAGGCCCGTTTCATCGTGCGCGACTTCGACGAGACGCTGCTGCAGGACCACGTTGAGCTGCTTGACCGCACCGCCCGGGAGGTGGCGGCGCGTGAACCGGGCGCGACGCTCGAGCTCGACGTGCGGCGGCAGTACCGCAACATGGGCGCCTACCTGGAGCAGGTCCCGCACGTGACCGAAGCGGCGATGACGGCGATCCAAGCCGAGGGACTGGAGCCGAAGCTGACCACGATCCGCGGCGGGACCGATGGCTCGCGGCTGAGCGAGATGGGCCTCCCGACGCCCAACATCTTCACCGGCGGCCACGAGTACCACTCGGTGCGCGAATGGGCCTCGGTCAACGACATGGCCTCGGCCGCCGCGACGATCGTCCGGCTGGCCGGGGTATGGACCCGCAACGGAGCGAAGTAGGGTCTCGGACATGACGGCTCCCGGCCCCAGCTCACTGGCCTCGCTCGACGGCGAGATCATGCTCGCCACCGAGGCGATGATCCCGGTCACCGACGAGGGGCTGATCCGCGGCGACGGCGCGTTCGAGGTCATCCGCGTCTACGACGGCGTGCCGTTCGCCTTCGACGAGCACCTGGCGCGGCTGGAGCGCTCGGCGCGCGGGCTGCGCTTGGCGCTCGACCTCGAAGTGGTCAGAGCCGAGGCCAACCGGCTGCTGGCGCGGGCCGGTGGCGGCGCCGACCACGAGACGCTGCGGATCATGATCACGCGCGGGGGGCGAAGGGTGTGCTTGACCGAGCCCCTCGCCCCCACGCCTGACCGCGCGCGGCTGAAGACCATCACCTACGCGCCCACCCGGGTGCTCGACGGCATCAAGTCGCTGTCCTACGCGGCCAACATGCTGGCGGGCCGGCTCGCCCGTGAACAGGGTTTCGACGAAGCACTGCTGGTGACGCCGCACGGGCGCGTGCTCGAGGCGCCCACCAGCTCGATCTTCTGGATCGAGGGGGAGGCGATCTTCACCCCACCGCTCCAGGAGCGCATCCTCGCCTCGATCACGCGAGCGATGGTCATTGACCTGACCGGCGCGCAGGAGTGCTCCTGCACGCTCGAGCGGCTGTTTTCCGCCGACGAGGTGTTCCTGGCCTCCACCGGCCGCGAGGTGCAGCCGGTCAGCGCGGTGGACGATCACACCTT
Organism: uncultured Solirubrobacterales bacterium; assembly: GCA_963792735.1. Classification (GTDB taxonomy): domain Bacteria; phylum Actinomycetota; class Thermoleophilia; order Solirubrobacterales; family Solirubrobacteraceae; genus Palsa-465. The sequence continues at coordinate 315,625 of CAWBXK010000007.1, forward strand.
CGAGCGGTCCGGAGCGGTCACCGAGCGCACCGCCGTAGCGGTCGAGGCACGGATCCGCTCGGAGCTGCGCTCCTGAAGGTCCTCACCGTAATCGGTAACCGCCCCCAGTTCATCAAGGCTGCGGCGGTCTCCCCGCGGCTGCGAGAGTCCCACCAGGAGGTGCTGGTGCACACCGGCCAGCACTTCGACGACCGGTTGTCGGCGATCTTCTTCGCCGAGCTCGGTCTGCCCCGCCCGGATCGAGAGCTGGGCATCGCCCTGGGCTCGAGCAGCTCCCAGACGGCGCGCATGCTCGAGGCGCTGGAGCCGGTCCTGACCGAAGTGGCGCCCGACGCCGTGCTGGTCTACGGCGACACCAACTCAACGCTCGCGGGAGCCCTGGCCGGCGCTCAGGCGGGCGTCGCCGTGGCGCACGTGGAGGCCGGGATGCGGTCGTTTGACCGCTCGATGCCGGAGGAGCTCAACCGTGTGCTGGTCGACCACGCCAGTTCGCTGCTGCTGTGCTCGACCGAGGTGGCGATGACCAACCTCCGCCACGAGGCGGTGACGGCGCCGACCGAGCTGGTGGGTGACGTGATGGTGGACGTGGCGATGGCGGTTTCGCCAGGGGCACGGGAGCGGCTGGACCTGGTGGCCGGGCACGGCGTCGAGCCCGGCGAATACCTGCTCGCCACCGCGCACCGAGCCGGAAACGTCGATGCGCCCGATCGGCTGCGGCGGCTGGTGGACCTGTTGCGCGCGATGCCCCTGCCGGTGGTGATGGCGCTGCATCCGCGCACGGCGGCGCGGCTGCGCGGGTTCTCCCTGCTGGAGCAGCTGCAGAGCGCGCCACAGGTGCGGTTGGTCCCGCCGCTGGGGTATGTGGAGCTGACCGCGCTGATGTGCAACGCACGCGCTGTGCTGACCGACTCCGGCGGCCTGCAGAAGGAGGCCTACCTGGCGGGTGTCCCCTGCATCACCCTGCGCCCCAACACCGAGTGGACCGAGACGGTCGAGAACGGCTGGAACGTGCTCGTCGATCTCGATCGTGACCGCGCGCTGGCGGCGCTGGGGCGCGAGCCGCCGCCGATCCGTCCCGAGCTCTACGGCGACGGGCACGCCGGCGAGCGCGTGGTCGCCGCCCTGACGGGGAAACACCGCCGGCGATCGCCCTAAGGTGCCGGCGATTGCCCATACACTGCTGGCGCGCATGGAGACCGCGACGTGATCAGCGACCGTCCGCTGCGGGTCGGCGTCGCCGGGCTCGGCTATTGGGGACCGAATCTGGCGCGTAACTTCGCCGCGATCCCGGGCTGCGAGCTCGCCTACTGCTGCGACGGCGACGCTCAGGCGCGCGAGCGGGCGGCGCTCCTGTTCCCGGGGGCACGGATCTGCGCCGAGCTGGACGAGCTGCTGGCCGACCCGTCGCTGGACGCCGTGGCGCTAGCGACCCCGGTCCCCAGCCACGCCGAGCTGACGGTCAGCGTGCTGGAGGCCGACAAGCACTGCTTCGTGGAGAAGCCGCTGGCCCAATCGGTGGCGGATGCGCAGCGGGCGGTGGACGCGGCCGAGGCGAGCGGTCGCGTGCTGATGGTCGGACACCTGCTCGAGTACCACCCCGGGGTGCGTCAGCTCAAGAGCCTGGCCGACTCCGGCGAGCTCGGCGAGCACATCTTCTACATCTACGGCAACCGGCTCAACCTCGGCAAGCTGCGCGCCGACGAGAACGCGCTCTGGAGCCTGGGCGCGCACGACGTCTCGGTCGTCCTCTACCTCGCCGGGGAGGAGCCCTGCGAGGCGGTGGCCCACGGTGAGTCGTATGTTCGGCGCGGGGTGCAGGACGTCGTGTTCTGCTTCATGCGCTTCCCCTCGGGACTCACCGCGCACCTGCACCTGTCGTGGCTCGACCCGCACAAGGAGCGGCGCTTCACGGTCGTCGGCTCACGGCGGATGGCGACCTTCGACGACATGGAGCTGGAGCGCAAGCTGACCGTCTACGACAAGGGCTTTGACGAGGACGCCCACAGCTACGGCGAGTACATCACCCGCAGCGGGGACATCTCCTCGCCGCGGGTCGCCAACCTCGAGCCGTTGCGCGTCGAGTGCGAGCATTTCGTCCACTGCGCCCGGACCGGCGCCCAGCCACTGTCGGATGGCAACAGCGGCCTGCGCGTGGTGCGGGTGCTGGAGGCCCTGCAGCACTCGCTCGAGCGCTCGCGGCGGGACGTGCCGGTCCGGTGACGCCAGAGGCTGACCACCTGCGCACGGGGGCTCACGTCGCCCCCGGCGCCCGGCTCGCCGATGGGGTGTCGGTCGCGCCCGGCGCGGTGATCCACGACGGGGTGCGCATCGGAGCGGGCTCGAGCATCGGGTCGGGAGCCGTGATCCACGCCGGCACCGAGATCGGCGATGCGTGCGTGGTCGAGGACACCGCCGTGCTCGGCAAGCGTCCGCGGCTGCGCCCGGGCTCGAGTGCGGCCGGCGAGGTCGGTCGTCTGCGGATCGGCTCCGGGGCCACCGTCTGCTGCGGAGCGATCGTGTACGCCGGGGCGAGCATCGGCGATAACGCGATCCTGGGCGATCAGTCGCAGGTGCGCGAGCGCGCGGTGGTGGGAGCCGGCTCGGTGGTCGGCCGGGGTTCGACCGTCGACTTCCAAGCACGCGTGGGCGAGCGTGTCCTGATCCAGACCGGCGTCTACGTCACGGGAGGCGCGGTGGTTGAGGACGACGTCTTCCTGGGGCCCGGCGTGACGACCACCAACGACCATGCCATGGGCCGCCACGCCCGCGGTGAGCCGCTGCTCGGACCGGTGTTCCGGCGGGCCTGCCGCGTGGGCGGGGGCGTCGTGCTCACTCCGGGGATCGTGATCGGCGAGGAGGCGTTCGTCGCCGCCGGCGCGGTGGTGACCCGCGATGTCGGGCCGCGAGAGGTGGTGATGGGCGTGCCCGCGCGAATGGTGCGCCGGGTCGCCGACGAGGATCTGCTGGAGCGCTGGCGCTAGCGCTAATGGGGCTTGCTGCCGTTGCCGGTGCCGTAGTCGGCGCCCGCCATCCCGGCCGAGTCCTCGGTCCAGATCACCTGCTCGCGCCCCGGGCCGACGCCGATCAGTGCGATCGGGACGCCGACGAACTCCGACACGAAGCGCAGGTAGTCACGCGCGGCAGCCGGCAGGTCGGCTTCTCTGCGGCACTCGCTCAGGTCCTCGGTGAAGCCGGCCAGCTCGACATATTCGCCGGCGGCGTGATGCAGGACGGTCTGGTGGTAGGGGAAGTAGTCGAACTCGGCTCCCTCGGCGCCTCGGTAGCGGGTGCAGACCCGGATCGGGTCCAGGCCCGCCAGCACATCGAGCTTGGTGATCGCCAGCGCCGTGAGTGAGTTCAGCCGCGCGGCGTAGCGCAGCGCGACGAGGTCGATCCAGCCCACCCGGCGCGCCCGGCCGGTGGTCGTGCCGTACTCGCCGCCACGGTCGCGGATCTCATCGGCCAGGTCACCGTCGAGCTCGGTCGGAAACGGGCCGGCGCCGACCCGGGTGGAGTACGCCTTGGCCACGCCCCACACCTCGTCGATGTCCTTGGGGCCCACGCCGGCGCCGATGCAGGCCGCCCCGGCGACCGGGTTGGACGAGGTCACGAACGGATAGGTGCCGTGATCGATGTCCAGCAGGGCGCCCTGAGCCCCCTCGAACACCACCATGTCGTCCTGATCGAGCCGTTGCAGCACGAGCCGCGAGGTGTCGGCGATGTATGGCTCCAGGACGTGCCCGTAGGTCAGGTACTCGTCGGTCATCGACTGCAGGTCCAGGGCGGGGTCCTTGGCGAACGGTCGCAGCGACAGCCGCTTGGGCTCGAGCGCCGCCACGATCTTCTTCTTGAGGATCTTCTCGTCGAGCAGGTCCTGCATGCGGATCCCGAGCCGAGCCGCCTTGTCCGCGTAGCACGGCCCGATCCCCCGTCTGGTGGTGCCGATCTCCAGCTTGCCGAGCTTCGCCTCGCCGGCGTGGTCGAGCATCAGGTGGTAGGGCATGATCAGATGCGCGTTGGCGGAGATCCGCAGGGCGCGCGTGTCAACGCCCCGGCGTCGCAGCCCGTCAAGCTCGTCGACGAGCACCTTGGGATCGATCACCACGCCGTTGCCGATCACGCACAGCTTGCCGGGATGCAGGATGCCGGAGGGCATCAGGTGCAGCTTCCAGGTCTGACCGTCGCGCACGATGGTGTGGCCGGCGTTGTTGCCACCCTGGAAGCGCACGACGGCGTCGGCCCGCTCGGCGAGCATGTCGGTGACCTTCCCTTTGCCCTCGTCGCCCCACTGAGCGCCGACGATCACGATTCCTGGCATCGCGTCCAGTGTAGGGGCGCCCTCCGCTGCCTCATCTCCGCTGCCCGGGCCCATGCCGGGATCGGGGGCCGTACCCTCTCGGGCATGGCCAAGCGTCGAGGGCGGTATCCCGGAGCGGTGGGACTCGTGGTCGCGGCCGTGACGATCAGCGCCTGCGGAAGCTCGACCTCCAGCCAGACCAGCCGCTCCGCGTCGGCGAGCGTCAGCACGACCACGACCACGGTCACGACCTCGGCGCAGACCACCGCCGCGCCAGCGCCGACGGCGAACGCGGCCGGGGCTCCGCCCTGCCAGACCAGCAACCTGCGGCTGTCGCTGGGCGCAGCCGGTGCGGCGGCGGGAACGACCTACACCTACTACGACCTCACCAACGTCGGCGTGGGACCCTGCTCGATGGTCGGCTACCCCGGCGTCGCCGTGCTGGACGCCAGCGGGAACATCGTTCAGCACCCGGCCCGGCGCGGCGCGGCGCTTCCGGCGCCGGTCAAGCTCCTGACCCTCAGGCCCGGCCGCCGGGCCAAGTTCCTGGTCAACAGCACCGATGTGATTCCCAGCCCGGGCTGCCCGCGGCCCTACACGGGGACCACCCTGCAGGTCTTTCCGCCCAATCAGCGGGCGGCGATCCGCCAGCCGCACACGGGAACGTTCTGCGACCTGCGGGTCGGCCCGGTGCAGCGAGCCAACTGAGCTCCGGCCCTACGCCACCCGCGGATCCATCCGGTGGTCGTAGCCGAGCACCGGCAGCTCATCGCACATCTCGGTCAGCCGCGAAACGGTGCGCGCGGTGATCTGGTCGCACAGCGCCTCGCGGTTGTCGATGTTGGTGGTGATGACCATCGAGCGCTCATCCTCGTAGCGGCCGTTGACGATCGAGTACAGCTCCTCCAATACCCAGTCGGTGCTCCGCTCCGCGCCGACGTCGTCGATGTGCAGCAGGTCCACGGCGGTCAGTCGATCGAGTAGCGCCACGTGGGAGCGCTCGGCCCGGTGGGTGTCGCGGATCTCGTTCAGCAGCCGCGGCAGCGAGTAGATCGCGACCGAGCGACCGGCCTTGATCGCCGCCTTGGAGACCAGCATCGCCAGCGTCGTCTTGCCGGTCCCGACCGGGCCCATGAACCACAGCCCGCGGCCGGCGTCGAGCTGGGCGTCGATGTCGGCGGCAAACCGCCGCGTCGCGGTCACGATCATCGGCGCCATCTCGCTGACCGGCGGCACTTCGAACGACACCTCTCGGTAGCGGCGGGGGATCACCGCCGACAGGCTCCGCGCCTTGGCTCGTGAGACGCGTTGAGCGCGGCAGCGGCAGTCGTACGCGGTGTTGGTCGCTTCGTCGTAGCGGAACCCGGTGCCGTCGCAGAGGTCGAACGGGCAGCCCTCGCTCACGCCGCGAACCGCTCCCCGGCGTAGTTCATGAACTTCGGGTACTCCTTCTGGAAGGTGAGCACGACGTCGCCGACGGGCCCGTTGCGGTGCTTGGCGATGATGATGTCCGCTTCGCCGGGGCGCTCGGAGTCCTTGTCGTAGTACTCCTCCCGGTAGATGAACATCACCAAATCGGAGTCCTGCTCGATCTGACCGGACTCCCTGAGGTCCGACAGGATCGGCTTCTTCTCACCGCCGCGCTGCTCGACCGCGCGGCTCAGCTGCGAGAGCGCGATCACCGGCACGTCCAGCTCGCGCGCGAGGCCCTTGAGACCGCGGCTGATCTGGCCCACCTGCTCGACCCGGCTCTCGACCCGGCCCTCGTGGCGCATCAACTGCAGGTAGTCGATGATGATCAGTCCCAGGCCTCCCTCGACCTGATTGTGCAGGCGCCGGGCCTTGGCGCGCACCTCCAGCACGCCGGTGTCGCTGGAGTCGTCGACGTACATCGGCGCCTGCGCCAGCCGCTGGCACGCCTCCAGGATCTTCGGCCAGCGCTGCTCGGGCACCTTGCCGCGTCGCAGGTCCTCACCCTTGATCCGCGCCTGTGAGGCGACGAATCTCTGGGCCAGCTCGGACTCGGACATCTCAAGCGAGAACAGCGCCACGGCGTGGCCGGCCAGCACCGCGTTCTCGGCGATGTTGGCCACCAGTGCCGACTTGCCCATCGACGGCCGCGCGGCGATCACGATCAGGTTCCCCGGCTGAAACCCGCCCGTCTTCTCGTCGAGGTCCTTGAACCCCGACGGGGTGCCGGTGAGCGGCGTCTTGGCGACCGAGAGCCGGTGCAGCTTGTCGGTCTCGTCGTGCAGGATGTCGGCGATCGAGCGGATCTTCTTCTGGCGGTCGTCGTGCGCCACGTCGAGCACCGACCGCTCGGCACGCTCCACCAGGTCGCGCGCCGGCGCCTCGCGCGCCAGGACGCTCGCCTGGATCTGGTAGGACGTGCTCAGCAGCGCTCGCAGCTGGGCGTTGTCACGCACGATCCGGCCGTACTCACGGGCATGGCCGGCGGCGGGGACCCAGCCGGCGAGATCATCGATCGTCTCGACGCCGCCGACTTCCTCGAGCTTGCCGTTCTGGCGCAACACCTCGGCCACGGTCAGATGGTCGATCTTGCGGTCGCTCTCGTACAGCCCCAGCATCGCTTCGAACACCGCCCCGTACTGCTCGCGATAGAAGTGCTGGGGGCGCAGCTGCTCCTCCACCAGGAGCGAATGAAGGTGGCGCTCGTCGAGCAGCACCGCGCCGAGGACCGACTTCTCGGCCTCCAGGTTATGGGGTGCGACCGCGATGTTCTGAACGGCGCTCATGTCCTGGGGTCGAGTGTAGGTTCGGGTCAGGCGGCAGCGCGCGGACCGATCCCGCTACCTGCGAACGTTTGTCGTTGCGCCCCCGTTGCGGTCCGACTGCGCCGCGAGCGAGGGCCTTGGCTTCGGTCGTGAGGCCATAGCCGAGTCCAGCCGTAGCTTTCTCACCGTGTTCATCTGCAATTAGCGCCAAACGGGGATGGCGCCCGCGGGCCCGCCTACGCTGTCGGTCATCCGTTGGGGGCGGGCCGTGAGCGACTGCGGGGCCGGCATCCCAACTGAGGGCGATCTCGCGGATGAGCCGCCGATCGCCGGCCTCCAAGGGAAGGGATCACGCCGATGAGCCGCAGGATCCAGATGGTGAGCACCGCAGTGGGAGCGGCGTGCCTGATCGTTGCCGTGGCTGCTCACGCCAAGGCGCTGCGCGCGTTGCGGCTCCAGGGCCCGCCGGGGACCCTGATCTCGGCGCATCGCATCCCGGCGCCCGCGGGCGCGCTCGCGTGGCGGATCCTGTACCGATCGACCACCACGAGCGGCCGGCCGGTGGAGGTATCCGGGATGGTGGTGGCGCCCCGGGGCAGGGCGCCTCGCGGCGGTCGCAGCGTACTCGCGTGGGCCCACGGCACCACTGGCCTGACCACCGAATGCGCGCCGTCCGGGGTGCCGAATGCCGCCCGCAACCTGGTGAACTACTTCAGCTATGAGAGCCAGGACGGATTCGATGTCGGCGTCCCCTCGCTGACCACGTTCCTGAAGGCCGGCTACGTCGTCGCGGCGACCGACTATCAGGGCCTCGGTACCTCCGGCGTGCATCAGTACTCGGTCGGCGGCACCGAGGCGCACAGCGTGCTGGACTCGGTCAAGGCCGCCCACCGGCTGACCGCCGCCCGCGCGGGCCTGCGCACGGTCGTGCTCGGCTGGTCCGAAGGCGGCGGCGCCTCGCTCTGGGCCGGCCAGGACGCCGCTTATGGTGCTCCCGTGAAGATGCTCGGGTCGGCCGCGCTGGCGCCCAACGCCGACCTCTACAACCAGTTCACCGGTGCGGTCGCCGTCCCGCCGGGACCGACCGATGCCCTCGCTCCCTCGCACGACGACGCGCTGGCGCTCGCCGTGTTCCGCGGCTTGGAGGCCGCCTATCCCAGCCTGCATCCCAGTGACGTGCTGTCGGCGGAGGGACTGACCACGATCGGCGGCCTCGCGCACCAGTGCATCGAGCATTTCGCCAACAACGTCCTGCAGACCTCGGTCGACAACGGCTGGGGGCTGGACCCGAGCGCGCACCTCTTCCGCGCCGCGGCCCTGCCCACATCGTGGGCCACCGCGCTGAAGGCGAACACGCCCGGCTACGCCCATGCGCGTCCGCCGATGCTCGTGATGCAGGGAACCGCCGACACGGTGATCAACCCGAATTCGACCGCTCAGTACGTGACGCGGGCCTGCGCGCTCAACGATCGCGTGCAGTTCAGCGCCTATCCCAACCAGACCCACCAGACGATCCCGACGGCCGCCGCGCCGCAGTACACCCGCTGGATCGCCGATCGGTTCGCCCGCCGGCCGGCGCCCTCGAACTGCTCGGCCGCCGGCGGATGAGCCGCTCGGCTGACGTGACGCCTAGGAAGTAGCGACGACCATGGTCTTGACCGCCGCCGTCACATCGTCGGCGATCTCGACCACCACCATGTAGGTGCCGATGTTGCGGATCGGATCCTCCAGATGGATCTTGCGCCGGTCGATCTTGATGCCGCGGGCGTCCCGGATCGCGTCGGCGATGTCCTGCGTGGTGACCGACCCGAACAGGCGCCCGTCGTCACCCGCCTGCTGGGGGATCGTCAGTACGGTCCGGCCCAGCACGGCCGCGCTCTCACGCTGGCGTTCGGCGGCTTCACGCACACTGCGCTCGGCGTCCTCCTGGCGCTTGCGGGCGACCCTGATCGACGTATCGGTCGCCGGCTCGGCGAGCTTACGGGGCATCAGGTAATTGCGCAGATAGCCCGCGGAGACGTCGACGACGTTCCCGCGCTCACCGAGCGCATCGACGTCTTGGAGCAGAATCGCCTGCGGCACCTCGAACGGCTCCTCGACTCAGCGGTCGCGATCGCGGTCGCCGCGGTCACGGTCCCCGCGCCCGCCCCGATGCTCGCTGCCTTCGGCGACGTAGGGGAGCAGCGCGAGCTCTCGCGCGCGCTTGACCGCGCGCGCGACCTGGCTCTGATGGCGGCGACACGCGCCCGTGATCCTCCGCGAGCGGATCTTGCCGCGGTCGGAGATGAAGCGCCGCAGCATCGACACGTCCTTGTAGTCGACCTGATCGACCTTGTCACGGCAATACGGGCACGACTTGCGGCGGATCGAAGTCGGCCCGCCCTTCCTGTCGCGCCGGCGTACCGGTCGTCTGCGTTGCTTTGCCACGGTTGTTCAGCCTAGCTTGGTTGCGGTGTTTACGCTCTCCGGCGTACTAGAACGGGATGTCGTCGTCGGCTCCGGCGCTCACGGGCGTGCGCTCAAAATCGCCGGTGTCGATCGGGACGTCGCTCTCAGTGGTGCGGACACTGCTCGAGAACCCGTTCCCGTTACCAGCGTCTTCACGCCCGCCGAGGAACTGCACGGATTCAGCGATGATATCGACCGCCTGGCGCTTTTGTCCCTCGTTGCTCGTCCACTCGCGCCAGCGCAGCCGGCCGTCGATGGCCACGGGACGCCCCTTGCTGAGGAACTTGGCGCAGTTCTCGCCCTGCGCGCCCCAGACGGTGACATCGAAGTAGTTGGGCTGATCTTCCCACTGCCCGGTCTCGTTGTTCTTGCGGCGGCCGTTGCAGGCCACCCGCAGCGAGCACACCGAGGTCCCGCTCGAAGACAGCGAGCTGAGCTCTGGATCTCGCGTCAGGTTGCCGGTGATGATCACGCGGTTGATGTTGCTGCCTGCCATTGCTTTGGCTCCTCTCCAGGAACGTTGAAAGGTCGTCGCCGAGTCTAGGCCCGAGCCAGGCGGCTGCCTGGGGTCTCAGCGGAAAATGGTCGGAAACGTTGCGCTCACGGCCCCGGCTCGTCGCAGGCGGTGACGGATTCGGCACAAAGGCAGGCCGCCCGAGCCAACGGCGACGCGGCCTTCAGGGATCTCCTGACTAGGACTCGGAGGCGACCGGGGCGGCGACCGCGGCGGCCACCGGCGGGGCGCTCGGCGGCGGGGGCGTGCCCGGCACCACCTTGATGATCCGGAAGCGCAGGACCATGTCCTCGATGCGGAGGCTGTGCGAGAGGGACTCGAGCAGCTCCGAGGGCCCCGTGAACTGGAGCAGGTGGTACTCGCCCTCGGTCTGATGGCGGATCTCGTAGGCGAGCGGCCGCGCGTGCCAGTCGTCGTTGCGCTCCAGCGAGCCCCCGCCGGAGCTGATCTGAGCCTGCACATCGGACAGGATGGCGGCGCGGCGCTCGTCGTCGGCGGTCACCGAGAGCACCAGCATCAGGTCGTAGAGGGGGGAGTTGGCGGCCATGGGAAATGCGCCTCGAGGGGCGGCGGATGACTATAGCGGCTGGCATATCGGCGATGGTGCGAACATGGATCGCGCGAGGTCATGACCCCGAAAGTGGAGCTCGAGATACTGGAGTGCGCCGCCGGCGCCGACTGGGAGCGCTGGCTGGCGGCGCATCGCGCCGACTCGCCCGGCGTGTGGCTGAAGATCGCCAAGAAGGGCGCGGCCGCGGCCACGGTGAGCTACGCGGAGGCGCTCGATGTCGCCATCTGCCACGGCTGGATCGACGGCCAGAAGCGCGGGCTTGACGAGTCGTTCTGGCTCCAGCGCTTCACTCCGCGCGGTCCCCGCAGCAGATGGTCACAGGTCAATCGCGACAAGGCCACGGCGCTGATCGACGCGGGCCGGATGCACGAAGCCGGGCTCGAGCAGATCCGGGCGGCGCAGGCCGACGGCCGCTGGGATGCCGCCTATGAGCCGCAGAGTCGCGCGACCGTGCCCGACGATCTGCAGCGGGCGCTGGACCAGAACCCGGCGGCGCGGGAGTTCTTCGCAACGCTCACCGGGGCCCGGCGATACGCGTTCCTGTACCGCCTGCACCAGGTATCGGCCCCGCTGGCGCGCGCACAGCGGATTGAGCAGTACATCGTCCTGCTCAGCGAGGGCCGGACGCTCAACTGATCTGCTGAGCGTGCTCCTTGGCGCGGATGTCGGCCAGCTGGTCGTCGATCCAGTCGCCGGGGTCGCGGGCGGTGACGATCGACTTCAGCCCTTCGTGGCGGCGACGGCGCTCGGCGCTCGGCATCGTCAGCGCGGCGTGGATCGAGTCGGCCAGCTCCTGGATGTCGAATGGATTGACCGACAGCGCGAACTCGCCGAGTTCCTCGTGAGCGCCCGTGTTCTCCGATAGGACCGAGACGCCCGCGCGCTCGTTGACCATCGGGCCCTCCTTGGCGACCAGGTTCATGCCGTCGAACATCGCGTTGACCATCAGCACGTCGTAATGCTTGTAGGCGGCGACGGCCTCCTCCAGGTCGTCACGGAGCTTGAGCTGGATCGGCATCCAGTCGGGCGATCCGTGGCGGTGATTGACCACCGCCACCACTGCCTCGATCCGCTCCAGGTACTCGGCGTACTCGGTGATGTCGGTTCGTGACGGCATCAGCTGGGCGATGAAGGTCACCTTCTCGCGGAACTCGGGGTGCTGCTCGAGGAACGTGTCGAACGCGCTGAAGCCACGGAGCACGTTCTTGCTCAGGTCGGCGCGATCGACGCGCAGGATCAGGTGGTCGCGACGCCGCCGCAGGAGCTCGCCCTCGAACTCGCGCACGCGGGGACGTTCGGCTACGGCCTGGACGGCGCCGGAGTCGATCGGCAGCGGGTAGGCGCGGACCCAGACCTCGCGGTCGCCGCACTTCACCACGCCACCCTCGAAGTCGACCTCGAGGTCCATCAGGTCCTGGCAGCACTGGAGGAAGTTGTGCCGATAGGAGCGGGTGTGGAAGCCGATGATGTCGTTGGACAGGATCCCCTGGTAGATCTCCTTGCGAATCATCGTGGGAAGCACGCGCCAGGAGTCCGACTGGCTCCACGGGATGTGGACGAAGTGGTGCAGGAACGCATCGGGACGGCTGCGGCGGATCAGTCCCGGCAGCGTGTACAGGTGATAGTCGTGCACCATCACGACCGGCTTCTCGATCCCCTCGATCTCATCGAGGACCGCTCGCGCCAGGTCCTCGTTGACAACGTTGTAGCCGAACTCGAACGCCTCGGTCTCGTTGCGACGGATGTCCGGCGCGTTGGACAGGTCCCACAGGTAGTGCTGGATGAACCACAGCATCGGGTTGGCGATGATGTTGTAGAAGCCGTCGTAGGCGTCGGCGTCGGAGGCGACCAGCTTGACGCGGTACTCGTCGCCGTCGGGGGTGCGGACCGGGAACGGGCGGCCGTCGTGCTCCTCGGTCGCGGCGATGTCCTCGTCGGTCATGGCCGAGGCGATCCAGGTCACCGGGCGGTGGGAGGCGAGGCCGATCAGCGCGGTCACCAACCCACCGGTGCCGCGCTTGATCTCGCCGCCGGGTTGGAAGGTCACCGGCCCGCGATTGGAGACCAGAACCAGGGGGTTGTCAGTGGACATGGGGCGTCACCGGGCTTTCATCAGGCATTGATCTGCTCGAACAGCTCGAGCCAGTCACGTAACAACCGCGGGGTCAGGAAGCGTCGACGGGCGCTCTCCTTGCCTGCGCGCCCGAGCCGCCGCCCGAGCTCGGGATCCTGGAGAATCTGCAGCGCGCGCTCGGCGCACTGCTCGACGGTCGAGACGAGGAATCCCGTCTCCCCGTCCGAGATCTGGAGGGGGATGCCGCCGACGGCGCCGCCGATGAACGGCCGCGCCTTCCAGATCGCCTCGGTGACGGTGAGGCCGAAACCCTCGCGCGTCGACTTCTGGATCACCACGTCGCTGTGTGATTGGAACGCGTTGACCTCGATCGCCCCGACGTTGTTGAGGTTGTTGAGAATGTGGATGTCCGGATCGCCGTCGGCGTGCGCCACGGTGGCGTTGAAGAAATCCCAGCCCTCGGGGTCGTCGGTGGCCATCGATCCGACCAGCGCGAGCTGCACCGAGGGGAGGCTCGCCTTGACCAGACGGTAGGCGTCGATCACGCCGAGCGGATCCTTCCACGGGTCAAACCGGGAAACCTGACACAGCAGCGGCCGGTCGGTGTCGATGCCGAACTGCTCGCAGATGTAGACGGCGTCATCGGGCGAGAAGGCCATGTTCTTGGGGGCCAGCGGGTCGATCGCCGGTGGGATGGTATGGGCGCGACCGTCCATCCCCGCGGGTACGTACTCGGGGATGTGGAAGACGGCGGCCTCGTACGGCTGTAGGTAGGGCAACAGCCGCTCCAGCGTGGCGGGATTGGGAGTGGACAGGTCGATGTGGCAGCGCCACACCCACCGGCGGGCCTTTTCGCCCACGAGCGTGGCGAGCGCCGCCGGCTGCGGATCGTGGACGATGCAGACATCCCAGTCGCTCGAGAGCTCCTCGGCGTTGATCTCGTTGTAGCGGCGCCAGATGTCCCACTGCTCGGCGGTGAGGTCCAGTGGATTGCCCTGCAGGGCGTTGTGCAGCACCTTGGTGGCGTTGAAGAACTCCTCGCGGCCATAGATCACGTGCCACTCGCAGTCCAAGCCGACGTCGACCATGAGCGGCACCAGCGTGTAGAGGATCTCCGCTACGCCGCCGCCGAATGCGGTCGCCGAAACGTGGAGGATGCGCTTGCCCTCGAGCCGTGCCGCGCGCCCGCGGATGTCTTCAACCAGCGCACGCCCGATCAGGCTGGCGTAGTCGGAGAGATGCTTGTGGGCGAGCGAAACGGGCTGGAGCATGGGCCGGGCGGCGGCTGGGAGCGGTGGCGGACTCGAGCAGACGATAACCGCACCGTCAGGCGCCATCTCGTGCGCCCCGCGCGCGACCTCAGCCGCGTAATCTCCGCAGCCGCTCGATGCCCGCGTCGATGGCGCGGACGAGCTGCCCGTGCAGGGCTCGATTGGCGGCCGAGATCGAGGACATCTGGTAGTCGTGACCGGCCCCGAGCAGGCGGTGGCGATCAAGCGGCTCGCCCCAGCCGTCGCTGACGACGCCACCCGCCTCGACCAGGCACAGCCATGGTGCGGCGAGGTCATAGGGCGAGTTGTTCAGGACCTGGCCCCCGCCGATCTGCTCGAACTCCCGGCGCAGCCCCGGCAGCTCGTCGATCAGACGTGAGCCGACCTCGATCACGGCGTCGAACTGGCCCGTGACGATCCGCGTCATGGCGAACGCCTGGGACCCGAGCTCGAAGGTGCCACCGCCCACGGAGGAGCCGTCGATCAGCTCGGCGAGGACCTCAGCTGTGGCCCGCACCGGCCGGCCGCGGAAACCGTAGCCCCAGAACATGCGGCTCAGGTCGGAGTTGGGACTCAGCCGGACTGGCCGGCTGCAATCGACAAGCCCTTCGCCGCGGACGGCCAAGAACCAATCTCCGGATTTGATCTCCACCACGCATCCGGCCCGGACGTCGGCCATCGTCGGCTCGCCGTCCCCGAGCGGCGCCAGCGCCACCGCGACGCAGGCGGACTCCAGCCCCGCCATCGCCGGTCTGGTTCCGTCGATCGGATCGACCACGAGCACGTCCGTGGCCTGCCCGTCGGCGACCAGGCCGCGATCCTCGGAGTAGAAGGCGATCCGTGGCGCCCGCTCGGCCAGAAACTCCACCAGGGCGTCCTCGGCGATCGCATCGACGGCGAAGGTGATGTCCCCGCCGGCCCCGTCGCCGGCGTGGGCCCGACCGGCGAATGAGCCGAGCTCGGGGACGATCAGCTCGCGCAGGCGCAGCCCCAGGTCCAGCACCAGCTGGCGGGAGTCGGATTTCGAGTTCGGATCGGCGGGCACTGTGCAAACGTACCGGTGCCCGTTCGTCCGATCCCTCACATGCAACTCACGCGCGCCTCACGCGCGGGACCGGGCGAGCGACCCAAAAGACAATCTCTATCGAATTGCTACGGTAGCCGGCCCACCCATAAAGGAGATCATCGATGAGCACCACCGACGACCTGCTGGCGAACAACGAGGCCTACGTCGCATCGTTCGACAAGGCCGACCTGCCCATGCCTCCGGCCAAGAAGCTCGCCGTGGTCGCGTGCATGGACGCGCGTCTGAACGTCTACGGGGTGCTCGGGCTCCAGGAGGGTGACGCCCACGTGATCCGCAACGCCGGCGGCGTCGTCACCGACGATGAGATCCGCTCGCTGGCGATCTCACAGCGGCTGCTGGGCACCGAGGAGATCATCCTCATCCACCACACCGACTGCGGCATGCTCACGTTCACCGACGATGACTTCAAGGCCTCGATCCAGGGTGATGTCGGGATCAAGCCCGAGTGGGCAGTCGAGGCGTTCAGCGATCTCGACGAGGACGTGCGCCAGTCGATCGGGCGGATCAAGGCGTCCCCGTTCATCCCCAACAAGAACTCGGTCCGGGGCTTTGTCTACGAGGTGGAGAGTGGGCGCCTGCGCGAAGTTGGGTGATCCCCGCGGGATCACCTTGAGAACTGCTCCGCAACTCCCGGGTGGCACAGGGCCAGCCCGCCCCTGCTCCGTAGCACGCGGTTTGAGACGGGCCGGCCCGACGCCGTACCGTTGGTGAGCGATGAGCGAACACGATGTGATCGTGATCGGGGCCGGCCCGGCGGGCGAGGTGTGCGCCGGCCGGCTCTCCGCCGAGGGACTCGACGTCGCGCTGGTCGAGCGCGAGCTGGTCGGCGGCGAGTGTGCGTACTGGGCCTGCATGCCCGCCAAGGCGCTGCTCAGACCCGTCGCCCTGCTGGCGGAGGTGGCCCGGGTCCCGGGCGCGCGTGAGGCGGTGACCGGCGAGATCGACGCCGCCGCCGTGCTCGCGCGCCGCGACGAGGTGATCCACGATCTCGACGACTCGGTCCAGCTGCCGTGGATCGAGAAGCGCGGCATTCAGCTCATCCGCGGGCCGGCGCGCCTGGAGGGCGAGCGACGGGTGAGGGTGGGGGATGAGCTGCTGCAGGCGCGCCGCGCGGTCGTGGTCGCGGTCGGCAGCGGCGCGGCGACTCCGCCGGTCGACGGCCTGAGGGAGATCTCGCCGTGGACCAACCGGCAGGGGACCGGGGCCAAGACGGTGCCGAGGCGACTCAACGTCCTCGGTGGCGGTGCGGTTGGCTGCGAGCTCGCGCAGGCCTGGTGCTCGCTCGGCTCCGAGGTGACGCTCGTCGAGGCGCAGCCGAAGCTCGTGGCCGCCGAGGAACCGTTCGCCAGCGAACAGCTGGCCCAATCACTGCGGCAGCAGGGCGTCGACGTCCGCGTCGGCGTCCAGGCGGTCAAGGCCTCCCGAGACGGTCACGGGGGCTTCACGCTCACCCTCGCCGATGGCGGGCAGTTGCGCAGCGACGAGCTGCTGGTGGCGGTGGGCCGCCGGCCCCACACCGACGAGCTGGGCCTGGAGACGGTCGATCTGAAGCCGGGCGCGACGATCTCGGTCGATGACCAGATGCGCGTCCCCGGACGCCCATGGCTGTACGCCATCGGAGACGTCAACGGCCGCGCGCTGCTCACCCATGCCGGCAAATATCAGGCTCGCGTCGCCGCCAACGTGATCATGAACCGTGACGACCGCGCGATCTGGGATGGCGAGCTGTCACCGCGGGTCGTATTCACCGAGCCCCAGATCGCCGCGGTCGGCCGGACGCTGGTGCAGGCGCTACGGGCCGGGATCCGGGCGCGGGCGGTGGACGCCGACATCGCTCGCACGCCGGGTGCGAGCTTCGTCGGCAAGGGCGCCGCGGCGACGGCGCGGATCGTCGTCGACGAGGACCGCCGGGTGATCGTCGGCGCGACCCTCACCGGACCTGAGGTCGCTGACGTGATCCACGCCGCGACGATTGCGATCGTGGGCGAGGTGCCACTCGAGCGCCTGATCCACGCGATCCCCGCCTTCCCCACCCGCAGCGAGGTGTGGCTGACGCTGCTCTCGGATTGGGCCGGCTGAGCGCCCCGGACTAGGCCGGGATCTCCAGCGTGAAGACGGTCGCCCCCGAGGCCGAGGTCACCGACAGCTCTCCGGACATGCGGTCGGCCAGCTCGCTGGCTATGGCCAGGCCCAGCCCCGAGCCCTGCGCGTCGTCGGCGGTGTAGAACGGCTCGAAGATCCGCGGCAGCGCGTGGCGGTCGATGCCCTCACCGTCGTCGCGGACCGCGAGCGCAATCCGCCCGTCGTCACGGGCGGCGGTGACCACGACCTGAGTGCCGGGCGGGGTGTGGGTCAGCGCGTTGTCGATCAGGATGCGCAAGATCTGCGCCACCCGCACCGGGTCGCACTGGGCCTGGATCGAACCCCGCCCGCCCGCCGGCAGACGCAGCTCCAGCCGCGCGTCGTGCTGGGCCAGCGTGGGCTCGAACTCGCCTGACACCGACCGTGTGAGCTCGCCCAGGTCGACCTCCTCGGGGCGCAGCTCCAGGGATCCGGACTCCAGCCGGGACAGATCGAGCAGGTCGACCGAGAGCTTTCCGAGTCGCCGCACCTGGCCGCGCACCTGTTCCAGGAACCGGCGCCTGGTCTCGACGTCGAGCTCGTCGTCCTCGAGCAACTCGACGAAGCCCCCCAGCGAGAACACCGGCGTTCGCAGCTCGTGCGACGCGGTGGCGATGAACTTCTTGCGCGCCAGCTCCAGCTGCGCCAGCTGTTGCTGCATCTCGTTGAAGGCGACCGCCAGCTGTCCCAGCTCGTCGGCGGAGTCAACCGGGATCGGATGGCTGAACTCACCCGCCGCCACTCGCTTGGCTGCGAGCTCCAGGCGTTTGACGCGCTGGGCCAGCGCTCCCGCCACCAGGTAGCCGCCGATCAGCGCCAGCGCCAGCGCGATCACCCCGGCGACGAGGATCTCGTGCCGGACCGTGCTGACCGTGCGGATCACATCCGCCACGGGCGACGAGTAGATGATCACGGCGACCACGCGGCCTCCCAGGGCGACCGGATCCGCCGCCTCCGCCACCGTGCCGGAACGGCTTGCCTCGGTGCCGGTGACGATCCTGCGCCGGGCGATCGCCTGGTAGGCGACGGGGAACCGCAGCGCGGCACTCGCGGCCGGGCTGCTCGAGTCGGCCTCCGGCGAGAGCTGCAGCGCGCCCTGGACGCGATTGACCGACAGCAGCGTCACCCGATCCCCCGAGGTGCCACCGGTACGGACCACGAGCTCTCGGACGGCATGGACCGAAGTCGAGCTGCCGACGGTGCGGCGGATCCTCCCGGAGTGCGAGCGCGCGGCGGAGCTCAGCTGCGCCAGCTTGGCCCCCATCAGGCGGGTCTGGAGTCCCGGGGCGATGTACAGGTACAGGCCGCCGATCGACAGCAGCGTGATCGCGAAGAACACCAGCGCCAGCCGGTTACGCAGGGACAGCACCATCGACAGCCGGTCCTAGGGCTCCGTGTCGCGGAACCGGTAGCCGACGCCGCGAACCGTGAACAGGTACTCCGGCTCTTTCGGATCGCGCTCCAGCTTCTCGCGCAGGTGCCGGATGTGGACGTCGATGGTGCGCGGATCGCGGTAGGCGGAATCGCCCCAGATCCGGGCCAGCAGCATGTCCCGCGTGAACACGCGCCCCGGCGCCCGGGCCAGCACCGACAGGATCTCGAACTCCACGTAGGTCAGCTGCGCGTCATTGCCGCGGACCCGAACGGTCCGCTTGGGAAAATCGATCCGCACCTCGCGGATCTCAAGCGGGATCTCGTCGGGGGCGGTCTCAGCCGGCCGGCTCAGCTCCGCCCGGCGCAGTGCCGCCTTGATCCGGCTCGAGAACTCCCGCAGCGAGAACGGCTTGGTGATGTAGTCGTCGGCGCCGAGCTCGAGCCCCACCACCTTGTCGATCTCCTCGGACTTCGCGGTCAGCATGATGATCGGCACCGAGCTGCGGCTGCGCAGCCGCCGGCATACCTCCAGACCGTCGATGCGGGGCAGCATCAGGTCCAGCACCACGAGGTCGAACGGCTGCTCGTCGAAGCGATCGAGGGCCTGGCGGCCGTCGGTCGCCTGCACGACGTCGTAGCCCTCCTTGCGCAGCGGATACGAGAGCAGTGTCTGGATCGACTGCTCATCGTCCACGAGCAGGATGCGCGCTGAATGATCGGACACGGTCAGCTCTCCAGTGTGACCCAGAAGAGTAGTTGGTACCCGCCCGCCCGCCTCGCGCCCGGATAACCTCTGCGTCGATGCTCGATCCGCGCATCTACCGGACCGGCTTGGTCGTGGTGGCGGTGGCCGCGGTCGTGCTCGCCTTCTCGCTTCAGAATCAGCCGACGGGACTCTCCTCGTCGCTGGCGCCTGACGCGTTCAACGGCCAGAACGTCTACGCCACCATGAACACGATCGCGGCGGGGGATCCCGACCGCCGACCCGGCTCGGCCGGGGACTACTCGCTTGCCGCCCAGGTCGCCAGCAGCTTGCGCGGCAACCACTTCTCGGTTTCGACCGACACGTTCACCGGCGCCAGCGCCGACGGAACGCGGACGCTGGAGAACGTGGTCGCGGTCAGACCCGGAATGGAGAGCGGCAGCGTGGTCATCGTCGCGCCGCGCGATGCCCGCGCCCCGCCGCGCGATGCCCGCGGCCAGCCGGCGCTCGCGAGCCTGTCGGCGACCGCGACGCTGCTCGAGCTGGGGCGCGACCTGGCCGGTGAGACGCTCAATCGCACGGTGGTGCTCGCCTCCACCAGCGGCACTCAGGGGGCGGCCGGCGCGATCCGGCTCGCCACCACGCTGAACGGGCCCGTCGACGCGGTGATCGTGCTCGGCGACCTCGCCGGCGCGCGTCCGCGCCAGCCGATCGTGGTCCCGTGGTCGAACTCGCCGGTGGTGGCCCCGCCGGCGTTGCGCAACACGCTCGCGGCGGCGCTGGGCTCCCAGGCCACGCTGGCGCCAGGCGGGATCGACTTCGCGGGGCAGTTCGCCCACCTCGCGTTTCCGCTGACGGTCTCTCCGCAGGGGGCGTTCGGCCCCCAGGGCATACCTGCGGTGATGCTGTCGCTCTCCGGCGAGCGCGGTCCCGCGCCCGATGCCGGTCTGGGAGGAGTGGCCACCGTGACCGCGCTCGGACGCGCGGTGCTCGAGTCGATCTCGGCGCTGGACTCGGGCCCGAGCGTGCCCGCCCCCTCCCCGTATCTGCTGCTCAGCGGCAAGGTCATCCCGGGTTGGGCGATCTCCCTGTTCGTGCTGGCGCTGATCGTGCCAGTCCTGCTGGCCACGATCGACGGCCTGGCGCGGGCCCGCCGCCGCGCCGCGGTCGTCTGGCGCTGGGTGGTGCTGGTGCTCGCGGCGGCGATCCCGTTCGGGCTCGCGGCGATGGTGGTGCTCGGCGCCAAGGTGGTCGGCTGGCTCAACGTCGCACCACCCGGCCCGGTGCCGGCCGGCACGGTGCCGCTGAACGGGCCCGGCATCGCCGTGCTGGCCGTCGCCGCGTGTGTGGGGCTGGCAGGGCTGGCGCTCCTGCGAATGCTGGCCAGCGCGCTGCGGATCGGTCGCCGCAGGGCAAACCGCGACAGCGGGTTTCATGTCGACGCCGTCGATCCCACATCCACCGGCGGTGGTGGTGTGGCGGTGTTGCTGATCATGGTCCTGGTCACGGTGGCGGTCTGGATCGCCAACCCGTTCGCGGCGCTGCTGCTGGTGCCGGCTCTGCACCTGTGGCTGCCGGCGGTCAACTCCAGGACGCGCCTGCACCCGATCCTGCGGCTGGGGCTGATCCTGGTCGGGCTGGCCCCGCTCGCGCTCATCGCCGTGTACTACTCGGTCACGCTCGGCTTCTCGCCCTTGCAGGCCGTGTGGGCCGCGGCGCTGCTGATCGCCGGCGGCGGCGTGACCCCGCTCGGGGTGCTGGAGTGCAGCGTGGTGCTCGGATGCGCGCTCACCGCGGTCGCGATCGTGGCGCTGGCGGCGCGCCAGCCGCGTGAGGAGCCGGCGCCGATCACCGTGCGGGGACCGATCGGCTACGCCGGGCCGGGCTCGCTCGGCGGCACCCGGTCGGCGCTGCGCCGTTAAGGGTGCAATCCGACCAATTACGATCAAACGACGATGCGACGGCTGATCCGCGACATATCGTCGGTCCTGATCCTCTCGGGCCTGCTGATCGTGCTCGACGCCGCCGTCACGCTGGTGTGGCAGGAGCCGGTCACCGCGGCCATCGGTGTGGTCCTGCGCTCGCAGGTCAACCAGCGCTACCTCAGCTACCGCACCTCGCCGCTGTCGACCATCGACCAGAGCGCGCTGATCAGCCTGCGATCCCGGGAGGAGCGGCTCACCTATCTGGCCCGCGTCGAGCGCAGCCACGTGCGCACCGGCGATGGGATCGGAGAGCTCAAGATCCCGAAGATCGACGCGACCTACACGATCATCCAGGGCACCGACACCCTCAGCCTGGAGAAGGGTCCGGGTCACTATCCGGGAACGGCCTTCCCGGGCATGGGCCAGACGGTCGCGATCGCCGGGCACCGCACCACCTATCTGGCTCCGTTTCGGCACCTCGACGCGCTGGCGCCGGGCAATCGGATCGTCGTCAGCATGCCCTACGGCAAGTTCACCTACGTCGTTCAGTACCACCGGATCGTGGTGCCCACGGCACTCTGGGTGACGCGCAACGTCGGATACGATCGCCTCGTCCTGTCGGCGTGCAATCCGCTCTACAGCGCCGCCCAGCGGATCGTGGTGTTCGCGCGCCTGCAGTCGGTGCAGCCACTCGGCCCGGCCCGCGACTGACTCCGACGTCGGTCACGCCCCGGCGGCTAGCGCCGCGGACGAGGCCAGAATGTCCACTCCCGGGCCGACGGATTCCAGCGATTTCCGCCTGGTGCCGACAGAGGGGACAGACATTTATGCGGCCGCCTAAGCCGACAGGGGATGGGAACCATCGCGCCATGCGACTATCTGAACTACAACACCAGATCGGTAACGGGGAGTACCGGATCGACGCGAAAGCGGTCGCCGACGCCATCCTGCGGCGCCTCGTCGAGGAGTTCAACGCCTCGTTTCCCCGCAAGAAACCCTCTGGGAAGTAAGGCCCAAAGACGCTCAGGAGCGGTGCTCATAGCCGGAGAGCGCCGTCGCGGCGTCCGTGAACGACAGCCCGGCCGGGCCATCGAGCACCCGGCCGATCCAGGTCAGGCTCGACTCGAGCCGTCGCGAGCGAGCGATCGTCTCGCGGCCGGCCGCGGGAAGGCAGACGCAGAGCTCGTAGTCCTCGCCGGCCGTGGCCGCGAACGTCGCCGGGTCCTCCCCGCGCGCCAACGCCACCTCCGCCACCCCCGGGCTGAGGGGAAATTCGCCCAGGGTCAGCTCGATCCGCACGTCGCTGCACCGGGCCAGGTGACCCGCGTCGGTGGCGACGCCGTCGGACAGGTCGATCATCGCCGTGGCGCCGAGCGAGCTCAGTGCCCTGCCGTCGTCCAGACGGGGGAGCGGTCGCGCGTAGCGCCGGTGCAATCCCGCCGCGACGGCGTCGGAAACCGTCCCGGGCGCCACCTTGCCTTCGAGCAGGGCCAGCCCCGCCCCCGACCCTCCGAGCGTGCCGGTGACCGCGACGAGGTCTCCCGGTCGGGCACCATCGCGCCCGACCAGCTCGCCCGGATCCGCCGCCCACCCGACGACTGTCACCGACACGGTGAGATCGTTGGCCGCACTGACATCACCCCCCGCGATCGTCACCCCGCACGAGGCGGCAAGGGCCTGCGCGCCGTCGGCGAGAGCGCGTGCGTCGGCGAGCTCGGTGCCAGGCGGGAACCCCAGGGCCAGGTAGGCCTCCCCGGCCCGGGCGCCCATCGCGGCGAGATCTGACAGCGCGCCGGCCACGGCGCGGTGGCCGATCTCGTGGGGACTGAGCTCCGCGCTGCGGAAGTGCACTCCATCGACCATCGTGTCGACCGAGGTCACCGCATAGCGGCCCGCTCGCACGACCGACGCATCGTCGCCCAGCCAGCGCAGGACGCGGGGCCCGCCCGAAGTCAGCACCGAGCGCAGCGACTCGATCAGCTCACGCTCGCGCATCCGATCCCGCGGTCCCGCGGAGTCTCAGCGGTGGCGGTAGACGATCCGCGCGCGGTCGAGGTCGTACGGCGAGAGCTCGACGCGGACCCGGTCTCCGGGCAGGATGCGAATCCGGAAGCGGCGCATCTTGCCGGCCACGTGGCCGAGGACGACGCGATCCATGTTGTCGAGCTTGACGCGGAACATGGCGTTCGGCAGGGCCTCGACAACTTCGCCTTCGAGCTCGACTTTTTCCTCTTTGGGCATTGCGCCCTACGCTACCAGCCGGGTCAGTGTTTCTTTTTCCCGACGCCGGCGCCACCGCTGGGCGAGATCGGCGCGTTGCCGGTACCGGCACCGGTCTGGGGCGCGGGCTGGGGCGGTTGCGCGAACAGCGTGCGGTTGTTGTACGGGGTGGTGGCGGTGGTGGCCGCGGCGGTGACGCCGGAACCGGATCCGCTCTGGGCCGTGGTCGTGCTCAGACCACCGGCGTTGGCGTGCGGGCCGCTGAAGGCGGTCCCCGAGAAGGTCGTGGTGGGCTGCGAGAAATCGCCGCAGTAGCCGCTACTGGCCGCCTGCATGTAGTCGTGCCAGATCGGTGCGGCCAGCGTGCCGCCGAACCCGCCGGCCATCGGGATGTTCCCCTGCGAGTAGCCGACCCAGACGGCGGTTGACATCCGCGGCGTGTAGCCGACGAACCAGGCGTTCTCGAGGTTGTTGGCGGTACCGGTCTTGCCGGCGGCCGGGCAGCCGTAGCCTGCCGCGGTACCGGTCCCGCTGGTGATCACCTGCTTGAGCACGTTGGTGGCGGTGAAGGCCTCGCCGTCGGAGAACACCGGCGTATGCGGCGGATTGCCGTAGTTCGCGACGCTCCCGTCCGGGAATACGACCTTGTTGATGATCGTCGCCGGGACGTGGGAACCGCCGTTGGCGATCGTGGAGTAGGCGTCGGCCATCTCCAGCGGCGTTACGCCGATCCGGAGACCGCCGATCACCTCGGAGGGATTTCCGTCCAGCGGCGAGGTGATGCCCATCGCATGCGCCATCGAGTCGATCTTGCCCCAGCCGAGGTCGGCGGCGAGCTGCACGAACACCGTGTTGTCGGACACGATCGTGGCCTTGGTGATGTTGATGTTCCCCTGGTAGGAGAGCTCGGCGGTGTGCACCGACCATGTCGGATCGCTGGACAGCCAACCGGCCGGCAGGAACTTGGAGGTGTAGTAGGTGCTGGCCGGATCGCCGTGGTAATCGTGGATCAGCGTCATCAGCGCGAACACCTTGAACGAGGAGCCCGGCTGCCGGTGGGCCTGCGTGGCGTAGTCAAAGCTCGTCTGGCTGTAGTTCGAGGAGGACGCGATCGCCAGGATGTGACCGTTGCTGGGATTCACCGACGCCAGCCCGGCTGATGGTTGGCCCGGCCCGCCCTCGTGCGCGAGGATCGCCTGGCGGGCCAGGGCCTCCTTGCGCAGATCGATCGTCGTGTAGATCTTCAGCCCGCCCTTCTCCAGCTTGGTGCAATTGTTGGGGGTCTTGGGGCACAGATCCTTGGCCACCGCCTGCTGGATGTAGTCGAACACATACGGATCCCGGCGCACCCTGTAGAGATTCGCGGCCTTGACCCCGAGGCGCTGGCGGTTGGCGGAATTGGCCTGGGCCTGGGTTATGTAGTGCGCCTGCACCATCGCCCGCAGGACCTCGCCCCGGCGCAGACGGGCAGCGCCGGCGTCGATGAACGGGTTGTACTGAGACGGCGCCTGCGGCAGGCCGGCCAGCAGCGCCGCCTGCGCGAGGCTCAATCGGTTCACCGGCTTGTCGAAGAACATCCTCGCCGCGGCGCCGACGCCGTAGGCGGTCTGGCCCCCGACGGTCCCGTACGGAACATCGTTGAGGTAACTGGTCAGGATCCAGTTCTTGCTGTGCATCCCCTCCAGCTGTTCGGCCAGCTTGGCCTGGATGATCTTGTACTTCAGATCGTGCTGGGCTCTGAGGTAATTCGGCAGGTAGACGTTGTCGACCAGCTGCATCGTCAGTGTCGACGCGCCCTGCAGGCTGGTGCCGCCGTTGAAGGCGTCCTTGATCGCCGCGCGCAGGATGCCCTGGTAATCCAGCGCTCCGTGCTGGTAGAAGCGACGGTCCTCGATCGAGATCGTCGCGTTCTTGACCATCTGCGGAATCTGGGCGGCGGTCACCGGCGAGTGCAGGTCGGGGGACCAGATGTAGCCGAGCGAGCTCCCGTCGGCGGCGAACACCTGGGACGGCGATCCCGGAGTCTGAGCGGGCAGGTCGCGCAGATCGGGCGCTGACTGGGCGACGTTCACCACCCACCCGGCGATCGCCAGCGCGCCGACGACGATCCCGCACACCATCAGCACGCCAGTCAGCGCGAAGACTCGCCGGATCGGCGAGCCGCGGTTGCGGCGGCGTCGCCGCTGTCGATCGCGTCGGCTCATGGGTTCGGTGCAGAAAGGCTCGGCCCGCGCCTGGTACTACGCGACGAGCGCGGCGTGGACCAGCCAGTGTAGCTACACGGGCTGTTTCGCCCCGCCGCTTCGGGCTCCTGCCGGCCTGGGAAGATCGGAGCCTCGATGCGGACAATCCGATCAGCTCTTCTGCTCGACGCTCTGGGAACGATCATCGCGCTCCGGCCGCCCGCCCCCGCCCTGCGCCGGGAGCTGTTGCACCGCTTCGGGCTCGAGTTCACCACTGCCCAGGCGACGCGCGCGCTCGCCGCCGAGATCTCCTACTACCGCGCTCACCTGCAGCAGGGCCGCGACGAGTCGGGTCTGGCCGCGCTGCGGGCGCAATGTGCGGAGGTCCTGCGCGCCGCGCTCCCCGACCACGAGGCGCTGGCGGCGATCAGCACGGCGGACCTAACCGAGGCGTTGCTCGCCTCCCTGCGCTTCACGCCCTTTCCCGACACGCGTCCCGCGCTCCTGGCCGCGCATGGGCGGGGGGAACGGGTGATCGTGGTCAGCAACTGGGACCTCTCGCTGCACGGCGTGCTGGCGCAACTCGGGCTCGACTCGATGCTCGACGGCGTCCTGACCTCGGCCGAGATCGGCGTCCGCAAGCCCGCCCCGGCCATCTTCCAGGCGGCGCTGGCACGGGCCGGGACGGTCGCAGAGCGGGCCACCCACGTCGGCGACAGCCTCGATGAGGACGTCACGGGGGCCCGGGCGGCCGGTCTGCACGCGGTGCTGTTGCGCCGCGACGGCGAACCGGGCCCCAGCGGGGTGGAGACGATCGCGAGCCTGACGGACCTGACCTAACCCTGACCGCGAGCCTGGCCTAACCTCCTGTCCTGAGTCCATGTCGAGTCAGCCCCCGTCATCGGCGTCCGATGTGCCGCCCTGGGGCATCTGGACCGCACCCGCCGGGGTCGCGCTCGGCCTGGCTCTGGGAGCGCTGGCGACGATCCTGGTCGATGTCGCGGCGCAGGCCGGTGGCTCCAGTCTGAGCCACCCCACGCCGGCGGTCAGCATCGTCGGAGACGTCGTGTTCGACCTCGGCTTCGTCACCGCCGCTCTGTATCTGGCCTCGTTGCGTGGCCGGCCCGGCCCGGCCGACTTCGGCTTTCGGTGGGTGCGCGTGCCGCTGGCCGTCAAGGCGTTCGCGCTCGCCGCCGTCGGCTACTACGGGCTGACCGCGGTCTACGGGGCGATCTTCCGCCTGCACGGCAGCGACAAGCTGCCGAGCGAGCTCGGGGTGACCCACAGCACGGCCGCGCTCGTGGGGGCGTCGGTGTTCGTGTGCGTGATCGCGCCGATCGCCGAGGAGTTCTTCTTTCGCGGCTTCTTCTTCGGCGCGCTGCGGGGGTGGAGGGTCGAGATCGCCGGGCGCAACGTGGGGATCTGGATTGCGGCGGTCATCACCGGGATCCTGTTCGGGCTCGCCCACACCGGCTCGGCCTCCTCGCAGTATCTGGTCCCGCTCGGTTTCCTCGGCTTCGTGCTCTGCATCGTTCGCTGGCGAACCCGGTCGCTGTACCCCTGCATGGCGCTGCACAGCGCCAACAACGCGCTGGCTCTGGGCGTCAACCAGCTCGGCTGGAACCCGCCGGAGATCGTCGGTCTGGTGCTCGCCTCGTGGCTGATGATCGCGCTGATCACGGTCCCGCTCGGGGCACGCACGCCCAGCCTGGCCTGAGGATCGCGCCCGGAATAACTAGTTGACTGATTTACTTTCTCTTCATGCACCGTCATCTCGCGTCATCCGCCGCGGCTTGCGCCGCCGTGATCGTCTCGCTCGGCCTCGTCGCCGCGCCCGCGCTCGCCGCCGCCCCCGCCGCCAATTCGTCCAGCAGCACCCCGACGGTGCCGACCGCGCCGGCTCCGACGCCCCCGCCCACAACCCCGCCGGCTGCGACCCCCCCCGGCGCCCCGATCGGTGCGGCGGCCACGCTGTTTGCACCCGACGTGTTCGTGGTGCGGCATCGGTCTGTCTCGGTTGCCGGCCGCGCGGTCCACGTCGACGGCGTGGTCAAGCCCTACGTGGCAGGCCAGTGGGTGGACGTGAAGGCGTTCGCCGGTCGCAAGCTGGTCAAGTCCGACCGGCTGCGAATCAAGCCGTCGGTCACCGGTCAGTCCGGCCAGTTCACCGAGCGGGTGGTGAGCTCTCGCGCCGGCCTGCTGGACGTGAAGGTGACCCATGTCCCGACTGCGCAGATGCTCGGCTTTTCCGCCGAGCGGCGGATCGGCGTGCTCGCCGAGCACGCCGGCTTCGGCTCCCGCGGGACGTTCGTGGCGCTGATCCAGCAGCGGCTCACCGCGCTTCACGTGTTCGTACCGCAGACCGGCGTCTACGACCAGCAGACGGGCCTGGCCCTCGACGCCTACCACCGTCTCATCGGTCGCGGGACCGCCCAGAGCCTCGACGCGACCACGGTCAGGGATCTGCTCAACGGTGTCGGGACGTTCAAGGTCCGCAACCCGCGGGACGGCAAGCACGTCGAGGGCAACCTGTCCAAGCAGCTGCTGGCCCTGATCTACGGCTCCAAGGTCTACCGGATCTACCCGATCAGCTCGGGCAAGCCCTCGACGCCGACGATCCTCGGCCACTTCCACGTCTACCTGCGTGACCCCGGCTACCTGCCCGACGGGATGTACTACTCGGATTTCTTCTACGGCGGATACGCCATCCACGGCTATGACCCGGCGCCCGACTACCCCGCCAGCCACGGCTGCATGCGACTGCCGATCGTCGACGCGATCGGGGTCTTTGATTGGCTGACCTACGGCGACGTGGTCGACGTCTACGGCTGATCGGCGGCCGATGACGGGGCCGGACACCGATGCGCGCCGGCGCTTGCTGGCCGAGCTGCGGGCTCACGCGCTGGTGATCGGGGAGGTGGTGCTGACCAGCGGCGCCACCGCGCGCTACCTCATCGACGCCAAGCGGGCGATCCTTCTGCCCGCCGGCTTCCGCGCGCTCGCCGAGCTGGTGGCGCACCACGCCGGCGTGTGGTCGGCCACCGCCGTCGGCGGCATGACCATGGGGGCCGACCCGATCGCCTGCGCGGCGCTGGCCGGAGGCGCCGAGGTGAAGGCCTTCTTCGTCCGCAAGGAGACCAAGAGCCACGGGCTGGCGCGGCGGATCGAGGGCCCGCTGCTGGACGCCTCGGATCGCTGCATGCTGGTGGAGGACGTGGTCACGACCGGAGGCTCGACGATCCGCGCTCTGCAGGCGCTCCGCGACGAGGGCCACGAGGTGTGCGGCGTGCTGGCGATCTGCGACCGGCTGGCCGGGGGGGCCGAGGCGATCGAGCAGGCCGCCGGCGCACCGTTCGTGGCCCTGACCACGATCGACGAGGTGTATCCCGACCGCCCCGATCGCCCGTAGTTTCCGGGGACCGACTGCGCCACGCGGGCGGCCGGCTGTCTAGTGCCCGGTCGGCAGCGAGCGGCAGGCGGGGCTGGTCTGATGCACCGCTCGCACCTCCCAGCCGAGCCCGACGGCCCGCGGCGTGAACAGGATGATCGGGTTGCCGTGGGCGATCGAAGGGCCGTACTTGAAGCCGACCCGGTTGACGTTGTCGCCCAGCGTGTAGGCGAGCATCGTCTGGTACTCCAACCGCGTCAGCGGCTCGCCACAGCCGCGCAGCCTGGCCGCGCCGCCGAGCTGGCCGATGATGTTGGGCAGCAGCTTGATCTCCTGCGTGCGCTTGCGCTGCGAACGCAGGTCCGCGTGCTCGTCGCGGGCGTGAGAGATCCCGGCCGGGACCAGGCTCGCGACCAGCACAACCACCAGCAGGGGACCGAGCCAGGGCCCGAGCCGCGCGGCCACCGGGGACCCAGCGGTGCCGGACGCGCCGGTGCCCCGCGCGGGAAACGGACGCTCCAGCAGCAGCCAGCCGACGGCCACCCCGGCGAGCACCGCGACCACGCCTCCGGCCTCGAACATGTAGCGCACCAGGCCCGGCCAGCCGTGCAGCGCGAATGCAGCCTCGATGGCCACCCACAGCAGAGTCCCCGCCGCCAGGCTCAGCACGATCCTGTCTCGGCGCAGCGCGGCCAGCCCGACCGCGACCAGCGCGGCGAGCTCGACCGGGAGCTCGTTGATCGACAAGAAGCGGGTGATCGTCCCGCCCACCTGATTGCTGGTCAACCGCCGGCCGGACTTGTAGGCGTTGCTGGCGGCCACGAACGGGCTTCGCGAGCTGAGCGCGGGGATCCCGAACCACAGCAGCAAGCTGACCACGACCGCACCGATCACCAGCCCGCGGGCTCGCGGCACCCGCATCCACAGCCAGATCGCGTACAGGCCCTCGAACGGCCACACCTCCGGCCGTCCCAGTCCGGCCAGGACGGCGAGCACGAACGCCGCGCGGGGGTGGCCCGACAGGTGCAGGTCGATGGCGCCCAGGACGAAGGCGACGATCATCGGATCGGACTGGGCGCTCAGGTAGTAGTGGGCATAGTTCTGGATCCCCAGCAGCGCCGCGCCGGCGAACACGGCGGCCGCGATCCCCGCCCAGCGTCGCTCCGGCGGAGCCCCGGTCAGCCGGTAGGCGATCCGCCCCGCGAACACCACCCCGCTGAGCGACACGGCGACCGAGGTGATCATCCACAGCCGCAGCTCGAGATGCCCCGCGAGCGAGAACGGGACGGTGAAGATGTACGGCAGCGGCTTCCACGACGGCGCCGCGTTGGTGTCCAGCGACGCGCTCAGCGTCTGGTGACCCCACACCAGCCATCCGTAGGGGTCGAAGCCCGGGTAGGTCCCGGCCCAGTAGACGAGCACGGCGGAGAACACCGTCAGACCGATCCCCGTGATCCACCACGGATGCCGGCGGACGAACAACCGCAGCGTCCAGGGTTCGGTGGGGGAGTCGGGGCTGCGGGGCGGCGGGGGACTGCCCGGGGCGGCTTCTAGCGTGCTCTCTGACACGAGGACGGGCGGACCGTAGCACGCAGGCGGGAGGTCCCCGGCCGCTGAGCGGATCCTTCGTGAGCTGGCCGCACGCGCAGCGATTTGCCCCCGGCAGGAATCGAACCTGCATCCCGCGCTTAGGAGGCGCGTGCTCTATCCATTGAGCTACGAGGGCTGGACCGAGCCAGGGTATCCGTCCGGTAACCCGGCGAGAGAGCATCGCGGCCGGCATCGGCCCCGAGGCCGGTGGTCACGTGACTTCGTTG
Source organism: uncultured Solirubrobacterales bacterium (assembly GCA_963792735.1). Lineage (GTDB taxonomy): Bacteria > Actinomycetota > Thermoleophilia > Solirubrobacterales > Solirubrobacteraceae > Palsa-465. The sequence continues at coordinate 346,353 of CAWBXK010000007.1, forward strand.
AGGAACCATTAATGTGGGGTGACAGCGGGGCCAGCATGTGATTTGCTGCGACTATGGAGGTAGCTGAGGTGCGCCGTGGGGCCGCGCCTACTCGATGAGCGTCGGCGCGTCCGAGCTGCTGGAGATCGACCCTCACGGCGCCGACGACAGCGCCGAGCTGCTCCCCGGTGACATCACCGCGAAATCGCCGCGGCAGCTGTTCTGGCGGCGGTTCCGCGCCGACCGCATCTCGATGGTGTCGGCGATGTTCATCCTGGTCCTGATCGTGATCGCGATCGCCGCCCCGCTGGTCCTGAACATCTTCGGCCTGCCGGGCCCGAACGCCAACGACCCCAACGCGCTGGACGCCTTCGGTAGCCCGACCGGCCCGAGCGCCGCACATCCGTTCGGCGTCGATCAGCTCGGCCGCGACGTGCTCGCCCGCGTTATCTACGGCTCTCGGGTATCGCTTGAGGTGGGCATCATCGGGACGGCGATCGCGGCGGCGATCGGCACCGTCATGGGCTTGGTGGCCGGCTATTACCGCGGCTGGGTCGACACGCTCGTCTCACGCACGGTGGACGTCTTCCTGGCCTTCCCGGTGCTCGTTCTCGGTCTCGGGATCGGGGCCGCTTGTGGCGTACGCGGGTGCGCCGGCGGCCTGATCCAGCCCGGGCTGGCGACGGTGATCTTCATCATCGCGCTGTCCAGCTTCACCTACATCGCGCGGATCGCGCGCGGGCAGGTGCTGTCGCTGCGCGAGAAGGAGTTCATCGAGGCGGCGCGCTCGCTGGGCGCGTCGAACCGGCGGATCCTGTTCCGGGAGATCCTCCCGAATCTCCTGGCGCCGCTGATCGTCTACTCGAGCCTGCTGATTCCCACCAACATCCTGCTCGAGGCCGCCCTGTCGTTCCTGGGGGTGGGCATTCGCCCGCCGACCGCAAGCTGGGGTCAGATGATCTCCGACGCCAGCCCTATCTTCAACACGGCTTGGTGGTACATGGTCTTTCCCGGAGCAGCTCTGCTGCTCACCGTTCTCGCGTTCAACCTGGTCGGCGACGGCCTGCTGGACGCGCTTAACCCACGCGGGCAGAACCGATGAAGGTGGTCTGTACGCGCATCTCAAACCAGAGGAGGCAACCCTATGAGGGGTAGTCGCAACCTGATCGCCGCGGTTATCACCGGGCTGCTGGCCGTTGGGGTTTCGGCCTGCGGCTCCAGTGGCAGTTCCAGTAGCTCGTCCGGGGGAGGATCGAGCTCTAGCGCCAGCACCACCGCCCAGACGATTCCGCTCAAGGCTGGCGAGGATCCGACCACCGAGACGCTGACGGGCAAGAAGGGGGGCACCCTGAATGTCCTGATCAGCGGCGACTTCCAGCATCTTGACCCGGGCCAGTCCTACTACGCCCTGGACTATGGGGTCGTCTACGCGACCAATCGCCCGTTGTTCTCCTACATGCCGAACGTGGCGTCGGCCGCACGGCCCGACCTCGCCACGACGATGCCGACGACCTCCAACGGAGGCATCACCGACGGCGGCAAGACCGTCACGATCCACATCCGCCCCGACGTGCACTTCAGTCCGCCGGTCAACCGGGCAGTCACCTCATCCGACGTGGCGTACGCGATCGAGCGTGGTGCCAACCCCAACGTCGGCAATGCGTACTTCCCGGCGTACTTCGGCGCGGCCTCACCGGCGCCGCTGGTCGGCACCACCAGCGCCAGCTACAAGGGTGGCCCGATCCCGGGCATCACCACGCCGAACAAGACGACGATCGTGTTCCACATGACCAAGCCCGGGGCGACGCTCCTGCTCAACGCGCTCAGCCTGCCGCTCACGGCACCCCTGCCGCAGTCGTTCGTGGCCCCGCTGGACAAGCACGCCCCGACCACGTACGGCACCCAGTTCCTGCTGTCCACCGGGCCGTACATGATCCAGGCCGACAAGACCGGCAAGGTCGCCGGGATCGGCCTCCAGCCGGGCAAGGCCTACACGCTGGTGCGCAACCCCAACTGGAAGGCGTCGACGGACTTCCGTCCCGCCTACCTGGACTCGGTCCACTTCAACATCGGCGGCTCGGCGACGGTGATCGGCCAGCAGGTGCTGAAGGGCTCGAGCCTGGTCCAGCTCGACACTCCGGCGCAGACGACCGTCAAGCTGGCCTACGAGCAGTTCCCGTCGCAGATCACGTTCACGGCAGGCTCGGGTGACCACTACGTGGCCCTCAACAACGCCGCGGGCCCGTTCAAGAACGTCAACCTGCGCCGGGCAGTTTGGGCGGGGCTCGACCGGGAGGCGATCGTCAAGGCACGCGGCGGCTCGCTCGTGGCGGCTCCGGCGACGCACTTCATCTATCCCGGCGTCAACGGCTACCAGCAGGCGGGAGGCGCGGCCGGCCCACAGGTCGACTTCAACGCAAACGTCAACGGCAACATGGCGGTGGCCACGAAGTACATGAAGGCGGCCGGGTTCAAGACGGGCAAGTACACCGGCGCCGCCACCGTGCAGGTGGTCGGGACCAACACCGGAAACGACCCGGCGATCGCCCAGATCGTCAACTCCGACCTGACCAGCCTGGGCTTCAAGACGCATGTGAGCCTGGTCGATCAGGCCACGATGTACAGCAAGTACTGCGGTGTGCCGAAACAGAACATCGACGCCTGCCCGGCAGTCGGGTGGATCCGTGACTTCTCGGACCCGCTGTCCGTGCTCTACGCGACGTTCTACGGCCCGTCGATCGTCCCGACCAACAACTCCAACTGGGGCCAGGTCAACGATCCCGCCATCAACGCCGCGATGCAGAAGGCAGCGCTGGTGGTCGACCCGACCACGCGTGCTCAGGCCTGGGCGAACGTCGACAAGATGCTCGTCGACCAGGCGGTCGCGGTGCCGGAGGAGTTCGACAGCCAGCCCAACATCGAGAGCAAGAACGTCCACGGCGTGAACCAGCTGTGGAACGAAGGAGGATGGGACCTCAGCTTCACTTCGTTGAAGTAGAGCTCCTCGCCGAGGGGGACCCTGTCAGCCACGCTGGCGGGGTCCCCACTCAGCGTCACCCACCTGCCTAACCACCAATGGTCACCTACATAATCCGCCGTCTGCTGTGGGGCGTCGTGTTGCTGATTCTGGTCAGCGCGCTGACGTTCCTGTTCTTCGACATCTTCCCGTCCGTGGACCCGGCGATCCTACGCGCCGGCCGAAACTCCGACCCCCACACGATCGCCTACATCCGCCACGAGCTTGGTCTGGATAAGCCGATCTACACGCAGTTCTTCGTTTACATGAAGAACCTGTTCCTGCACTTCAACTTCGGCTACAGCTTCTACTCGGGCGCCTCGGTCCTGGGGCTGATCAAGGACCGCCTCCCGGCGACGCTGTCGCTCACCGCCGGCGCTGCGGTGGTCTGGCTGCTGGCCGGAATCCCGGTCGGGATCATCTCCGCGATCAAGCGCGGGTCGGTGCTCGACCGGTTGTCGATGGGCGTCGCGCTGGTGTTCGTGTCGATGCCCGTGTTCTGGCTCGGTCTGGTCCTGCTCTACCTGTTCGCCAACGACATCGGCCGGTTCACGATCCTTCCCGGCGCCAACACCTACGTCGGCCTGACCACCAGCCCGGTGCACTGGTTCACCTCGCTGATCCTGCCTTGGATCGTGCTCGCCGCGACATCGGCGGCGATCTACTCGCGCCTGCTCCGCGGCAGCCTGATCGAGGCCATGGGCGAGGACTACATCCGCACCGCTCGCGCCAAGGGCCTGCGTGAGCGGCGAGTGATCTGGCACCACGGCGTGCGCTCGGCGATCACGCCGGTGGTGACGATCCTGGGCCTCGATATCGGCGCGCTGCTGGGCGGCGCGGTGATCACCGAGACGGTGTTCGACATCCCCGGGATCGGACGCCTCAACTACGATGCGATCGTCCACGCGGACTTCCCGATCGTCCAGGGGACCGTGCTGCTCGCTGCACTCTTCATCATCGTCGCCAATATCGTTGTCGATATTGCCTATGCGTATCTGGACCCGCGCGTCCGCTACTCGTGAGAAATCGCAGGCGATTTTCCATTACGCGAAATCGGAGAGATGTGCGGCCAGGATCGGAAGCGAGTTTCGATTGGGAGGAATGGGAGATTTCTCCCAGGCCAGCCGGGATAATGCGCTGGTGAGCGAGCCACTGCTCAACGTCGAGGACCTGCGCGTGTCGTTCCGGACCGACGACGGCATCGTGCATGCGGTCGACGGCATCTCCTACACGCTTGACGCCGGCCACACCCTCGGGATCGTCGGCGAGTCGGGGTCGGGCAAGACCGTCTCGTCGCTGACCACGCTCGGTCTGACGCGCAGCCGCAACTCGACGATCGAGGGACGGATCGTGTTCGCGGGCCAGGACCTCGTGGCCATGGACGGCGACGATCTGCGCAGTATCCGTGGCAATGACGTCTCGATGATCTTCCAGGACCCGCTGTCGGCGCTGCATCCCTTCTACAAGGTGGGGGCCCAGCTCGTTGAGGCGATGCAGGCGCACCGATCGCTGTCACGCTCAGCCGCCCGCGGGCGCGCCGTAGAGCTGTTGGAGCTGGTCGGGATCCCCGATCCCCAGCGCCGGGTCGATCAGTATCCGCACGAGTTCTCAGGCGGCATGCGTCAGCGCGCGATGATCGCCATGGCGCTCTCCAACGAGCCCAAGCTGCTGATCGCCGACGAGCCGACCACAGCCCTCGACGTCACGGTGCAGGCCCAGATCCTGGCGCTGCTGGCGGACCTGCAGAACCGTCTGGGCACCGCGATCATCATCATCACGCACGACCTCGGGGTGGTCGCCGAGATCGCCGATGAGATCGCGGTGATGTACGCCGGGCGGATCGTCGAGCGGGGCACCGCCCAGCAGATCTTCCACGCGCCACAGCACCCCTACACCTGGGGGTTGCTGAAGTCGATCCCGCGCCTGGACAGCCCACGCTCCGAGGAGCTCGTCCCCATCTCCGGCCGTCCCCCCAGCCTCATCAACCGCCCCAGCGGGTGCCACTTCCACCCCCGCTGCCCCTACGTGCAGGAGTCCCACAAGCGGATCGACCCGCGCCTGGAGCCGATCGTCGGCGACCCGGGTCACGGAGTCGCCTGCCTGCTGCCCGCCGACATCCGCGAGCGGCTGTGGCAGGGTCTCCGGGACGGCCATGCCCCGGAGACGCTTCAGGCGCTGGCCGCTTCCGGAAACGGTCAGGCAGCCGTGTCGGCTCCTGCCGCGATCGACGGTGAGCCATGAGCACACCTCTGGTCGAGGTCCGTGACCTCGTCAAGCACTTTCCGATCAAGCGCGGGATCATCTTCCAGAAGCAGATCGGCGCGGTGAAAGCGGTCGACGGCGTGTCGTTCGACGTGCTCCAGGGCGAAACGCTCGGGATCGTCGGCGAGACGGGTTGTGGCAAGAGCACCACGGCGCGGCTGATGTGCCGGCTGATGGATCCCACCTCGGGGAGCATCACCTTCGACGGCCGGGACGTCGGGGCCCAGAAGGGCGATGAGCTGAAAGCGCTGCACCGGGACATGCAGATGGTCTTCCAGGACCCGTACTCCTCGCTCAATCCGCGTAAGACGGTCGGCTCGATCATCGCCGATCCGTTCGTGATCCATGGCCTGCACTCCGGCGCCGGCGAGCGTAAGCGGCGCGTCCAGGACCTGATGGACCGGGTGGGCCTGAACCCCGAGCACTACAACCGCTATCCGCACGAGTTCTCCGGCGGTCAGCGCCAGCGAATCGGCGTGGCCCGAGCGATCGCGCTCGAGCCGAAGCTGCTGATCGCCGACGAGCCGGTCTCCGCGCTGGACGTCTCGATCCAGGCCCAGGTGCTCAACCTGCTGCGCGGGCTCCAGCGCGAACTGGGATTGACGCTGGTCTTCATCGCCCACGACCTGTCGGTCGTGCGCCACATGTGCGACCGCGTGGCGGTCATGTACCTGGGCAAGGTCGTCGAGCTGACCTCCAGCGACATCCTCTATGGCGCACCCCGCCACCCCTACACCGGTGCGCTGCTGTCGGCCGTTCCGGTGGCCGATCCGGGGAGCTCCAAGCGCGAACGGCAGCTGCTCAGCGGCGACGTCCCCAGCCCGGCCAATCCGCCGTCGGCGTGCCGGTTTCACACTCGCTGCCCGAAGGCGCAGCCGCTGTGCTCCGAGCAGGAGCCACCACTGGAGACCAAGCCCGGCGGCAGCGTGGCCGCCTGCCACTACCCGCTCACCGACGAGGAGATCGCCAGCAGCCTACCGTCGGCGCTGACCCGCTCCGCTCAGGCGCCGGCGTCCGCTTCCGCGTCGGCCTCGGCGTCCTCGTCGTCGACGTAGAGCGATTCCACGGCGAGCTCGCCGCCGCCCTTGTCCCACAGCTTGACCTCGAGATAGTCCGAGCGGTAGTTGTCGGGGGCCAGCAGCGTGAAGCGCTCATCGATCAGGGTGCACTGGTCGACGGCGAGATTGGCCAGCTCGGCGGTCACGACCGCGCCGCCGGGAATCATCGGGATTCCCCACACCAGCGTCATCTCGGCGCTCTTGCCCTCCTCCCCCCGCCAGGTGGCGACGACGTCGTCGTTGAGGTCGAGCTTCCAGTCCGGATTTGACTCGGCCAGCTCGGCGGTGAAGTCCGCTCGCGCCGCGAAGTCGTTGGGGCCGCCCGAGCCCTCGCTGAACGAGACGAACCCGAACAGCTCGTAGCCCGTAGTGGTTCGCGCCACCGCCGGCACATAGGTGCGCCCTGAGAAGGTGCGGTCGGGGAACCACGACACCTCGCCGGGCTCGCCGATGTCCTCGCCGTCTGAGTCGATCTCCCGGCACGCGGCCAGGAAGTACTCCCGCAGCGTGTCGGCCCAGCGTCCGTAGGGCAGCGCCTCCTGCGGAGGCTCGGCGGCGAAGCTGATCACGAACCGGTCGGTGGGCGGCATAGCGGGGCGGGAGCCTACACGCCGTCGGCGGCGCGGGGCCTAGAACGCGCCGCGGCGGCTGAGCACGGCGGGAATCGTCTTCAACAGGATCGAGAGGTCCAGGAAGATCGACCACCGCTCCAGATACAGGAAGTCAAGACGCACCAGATCGTCGAAATCGAGCTCGGCGCGGCCGGACACCTGCCACAGGCCGGTGATCCCCGGCAGCACCAGGTAACGCTTCTTGTGCCAGTCCTCGAGCCGCTCGAAGTCCCGCATCGGGAGCGGCCGCGGCCCCACCAGCGACATCTCGCCGCGGATCACGTTGGCCAGCTGCGGGAGCTCGTCGAGCGAGAACCGGCGCAGCAGCCGCCCCACGCCGGTCAGCCGCGGATCGTTGCGGATCTTGAACAGCGCTCCGGAGAGCTCGTTGAGCGACTCCAGGTCGTCCTGGATCTGATCGGAGTGCTGGCGCATGGTGCGGAACTTGAAGCAGCGAAATGGCTTGCCGGCCATGCCCGGACGCACCGAGCGGTAGATCACCGGTCCGCGTGAGCTGAGCTTGACCGCCACGGCGATGGCCAGCAGCATGGGGGACATCAGCACCAGCCCGGTCGACGCCAGGACGAGGTCGAAGCTGCGCTTGACCGCGTACTCGATCCCCTCGAACACCGGCGGGCGCAGGGTGAACAGGGGCACCGACTCGCCCGGCATGAACTCCGCTCGGTCGACCAGGATCTCCATCGTCGAGGGGGCCACGTGGACTGTGACGCCCCGCTGGTGGCAGCGGTCGACGAGATCCAGCGCGCGCTCCTGCGGGAAGTCGGGATCGGCGATGATCACCTCGTCGATCCGTTCCCCCGCCAGCACCTGGGTCAGCTGATCCAGGCGCCCCAGCGAGCGCAGGCCGTTCTCGGGACGGGGAGTCAGCGAGATGTAGCCGACGAGGTCGACCCGGGTCCGGGCCCGTCCCCCCAGGGCGTGCGCCACCGCTTCGATGTGCTGGCCCGAGCCCACCAGCAGCGCGCGCCGGCGATAGCCGGCCCGTTCCAGCAGCTGGGCCGTCACCCGGGTGTAGAGCTCGCGCAGGCCGGACAGGTAGACGGTCCCGAAGAACAGCGACCCGTAGAAGATGTAGTAACTGGAGAAGTGCTCGCCGTTGGCCAGCGCGAACACCAGCGCGATCACAGTGCTCTGGAACAGGGCCGAGACGATCTTGGCCAGCCCGGGGCGCCGAGGCCGGTCGGCGTACAGGTCCGCGTGGGCGAACATCAGCACCGTGATCAGATACGCGAAGGCCAGCGTGGGCCGGGTGTCGGTCCAGGCCGTACGGAGCCCGAAATTACCCTCCAGCAGCAACTTGACGAGGATTGCGGTGAATAATGCGGCGGTGACGCCGATGAAGTCCAGCGCCAGCAGCGAGATCACCCGGATCAGCCGCCGCAGGGTCTCCCACCGCAGCAGGAACATCAGCACCGGCGGGCGCTTACGCCTGACATCACGATCGGGCAGCCCCACCGGCACAGAGCCGCCGTAGGCGCCGTTACTCGGGCTGTCTATGGCCTCTTTATGGTCGATCATCGCTCACAGCAGGACAGGTCGGACTCCCCCCGCACCTGAGTAACGGTATCCCGGCAGCGAAGTTACGAAGTAGATGGCGCACGAAGCTCACTTCGCGCCGCCCGTGCCGCGGCTCTAAACAGCGGCTCCGACCAGCGCCTGCACGCCGGAGTTCTCGATCGTTCGGCGCAATCCCTCTTTGAGGTTGATCTCCGGCTCCCACCCGAGGACCTCCCGCGCGAGGCTGATATCGGGCTGGCGCACCTGCGGGTCATCGACCGGCAGCGCCTCATAGACGATCTCAGAGCTCGATCCGGTCGCCGCGATCACCTCGTGGGCCAGCTCGAGCAGGGTGAACTCGTTCGGGTTGCCGACATTGACTGGGTCGTGGTAGCCGGACTCCGCCAGCGCGATGATCCCACGGATCAGATCGTCGACGTAACAGAACGAGCGCGTCTGCGAACCGTCGCCGAACACGGTGATCGGGCGGTCCTGGAGCGCCTGACGCAGGAAGGTGGGGATCGCACGGCCGTCGTGGGGTCGCATCCGCGGCCCGTAGGTGTTGAAGATCCGCACGATCGCGGTGTCGACACCCTGCTGTCGGTGGTAGGCCATGGTCAGCGCCTCGGCGTAGCGCTTGGCCTCGTCGTAGACGCCGCGCGGCCCGATCGGGTTGACGTTGCCCCAGTAGCTCTCGGGCTGGGGGTGCTTCTCGGGGTCGCCGTAGACCTCGCTGGTGGAGGCGGTGAGGAAGCGGGCCCGGTGGCGCTTGGCCAGTCCCAGCGTGTGGTGGGTCCCGTAGGAGCCGACCTTCAGCGTGTGCAGCGGCAGCCGCAGGTAGTCGATCGGCGATGCCGGCGAGGCGAGGTGGTAGACGAAGTCGATCTGCTCCTCGACGAAATACGGCTCGATGATGTCGATGCTGCGGTGCACGAAGCTGTCGCTGCGGATGTGCTCGATGTTCGCCAGCGAGCCCGTCTCGAGGTTGTCGACGCAGACCACGCGGTTGCCGCGCTTGAGCAACTCGTCGCAGAGGTGCGAGCCGAGGAAACCCGCGCCGCCGGTGACCAGACACGTTGACATGTGCGGCAATCTACCGGCCCGCCGCGAATCGAGGCCCGCGGTGCTCAGCTCGTCGCGCGGCTGCGGCGCACCACGTGCGCGTCGCCCCGCCGGATCGTGACCCGCTGGGCGTCCAGGTGCTCGAGCAGCGCCTGGGCGAACTTGCGTGAGGTGCCGAGCTCGTCGCGCAGCTGGCCCAGCGTGATCGCGCCGTCGTGGCGACTCGCGGCGGCGATCGTTCGGCGCGTGACCTCGGCGAGCGCCTCGGGGTGGTAGTAGAGGGCCTGGGAGACCCGCACCGCCCGGCCGGCGGCGTGCAGCGCGGCGAGGTCCTCGGCGTCGAGCTCGGCCGCGAGCGGCGGCTCGAAGCCGGCCTCGAGCAGGCGGCGCTCGAGCTCCAGGGCCGAGGCGCTCAGGGGCGGGGGCGCCGGCGCAGGGGTGACCGCGGGGGCGCTGGCGGGGGCCGGCGGGGGTGCGGACGCCGGCTCTCCGCGCGACAGACGATGCAACGTCCCCAACAGCTCACGGCTGGGGCCGTGCTTACGGGCGTGGGGGTCGAGGACCGCGCCCCCTCCCAGGGTGTCAGGGGGCGCGATCTGCCGCACCACGAAACGGTCGCCGGCGGCGGCGATCAGCGGCTGCTCGAGCCGGATCTGCCAGAACCTGCCGCCGAGCCACGCCAGCCGCGCCGGCGCCTCGCGGGTGCCGTGGTGGATCTGGACGCGGTCGCCGTGCTCGGGCTCGGCGTCGGCGAACGCCAGCTCCGCGTCGATCAGATAGGTCTCGCTCAGCTCCCCGTCGCCGTCGCCCCCCAGGACGACGTCGCCTCGGGCCACCTCGGCGACCGACAGGCCGCCCAGGTTGACCGCCACCCGCTGACCGGCGGCGGCCCGCTGCACCGGCTGGGCGTGGACCTGGACCTCCCGGGCGCGAGCGTGGCGGGAACCCGGCAGCAGCACGAGCGGATCCCCGCGGGCGATCTGGCCCGACCACAGCGTGCCGGTCACCACGGTGCCGGCGCCCTTGATCGTGAACGCCCGGTCGACGTGCAGGCGCGCCAGGCGAGCGGCGCGGTCGGCGGGATCCGAGACCGGGTCAGCGCGGCTCGGCGTCTGCCCGGCGACCCGGTCCAGCGCCTCACGCAGCGCATCGAGCCCGTGTCCGGTCCGCGCCGAGACCGCCACCAGCTCGGCTTCGGGCAGCAGCTCGGAGGCCTCGAGCATGGCCAGCTCGGGGTCGGCCAGATCGCACTTGGTCACCGCCACCACGCCGCGCCTGACGTCGAGCGCGGTCAGCACGGCGGCGTGCTCACGGGTCTGGGGCATGACGCCATCGTCGGCGGCGATCGCCATCAGGTACAGGTCGATCCCGGTGGCGCCGGCCACCATCGTGCGCACGTAACGCTCGTGACCGGGCACGTCGACGATCGACAGCGCCCGTCCCGACGGCAAGGCCAGGCTGGCGTAGCCGAGCTCGATCGAGATCCCTCGCGCGTGCTCCTCCGGGAGCCGGTCGGGGTCGACGCCGGTCAGCGCCCGGATCAGCGTCGACTTGCCGTGATCGATGTGCCCGGCCGTCCCCAGGGTCAGCGGCGCGTCGCTCATCCGCCCGCGAGCGCCTCGCGCACCGCCACCAGCACCAGCTCGACCTCGTCGTCGGTCAGCGTCCGGGGATCGAGCAGCACGCGACCGTCGTGCACGCGGACGATCACCGGGGGATCGCCGTGGCGCAGGGCCGCGGCGACCAGCCCCGGCTGGCCCGACGCCTCCAGCGCCACCGCCGGACCGTCGAGCTCGGTCAGAGGCAGCGCCCCGCCCCCCACCCGTGACTGGGTCCGGACGAGCTCCGCGCCCGGCCCGATCCCGTCGTGCAACCGCGCCGCGCGCGCCGCCAGCAGCTCCTCAGGCTGATCGAGCATCGCCAGCACCGGAATCTCGCGGCGGGCGCGCTCGGGGTCCCGGAACAGCATCAGCGTCGCCTCCAGCGCGGCCAGCGAGAGCTTGTCGATGCGCAGCGCCCGCGCCAGCGGATGCTCGCGCGCGGCGGCCACCGCGGCCCGCGTCCCCAGCACCAGCCCGGCCTGGGGGCCGCCCAGCAGCTTGTCGCCCGAGCAGCACACCAGGGCCGACCCGGCCGCGATCGACCGTTTCAGGTCGGGCTCGCCCCCGAGCGCGAGCATCGCCGCGGCCGGCCCGTCTGCGCTCAGCACGCCCGACCCGACGTCGTCGATCACCGGTGCGCCGAGACCGCACAGCTCCTCGACCGGGACCTCGTGCACGAATCCGAGCGTGCGGAAGTTGGACTGATGCACGCGCAGGATCGCGCCGACCGGGAGCTCGGCCCGGCTCAGCGCGCGCTCGTAGTCGCGCCGGTCGGTCCGGTTGGTGGTCCCGACCTCGATCATCGTCGAGCCCGATTGCGCGATCACGTCGGGGATCCGGAAGCCGCCCCCGATCTCGACCAGCTGGCCCCGGGAGACGATCACCGCCCGGCCCGGGCCGGCCAGGGCGGCGGTGGCCAGCAGCACCGCGCCGGCGCCGTTGTTGACCACGACCGCGTCCTGCGCGCCGGTCAGCTCGGCCAGCAGTCCGGCCACGTGGGCCTGGCGGGAGCCGCGCTGACCCGACTCCAGGTCCAGCTCCAGATTGGAGTAGCCGGCGGCCACCCGCGCCACCGCCGCCCGGGCGCTGTCGGCCAGGGGCGCGCGTCCCAGATTGGTGTGCACGATCACGCCCGTGGCGTTGATCACCGGCCGCAAGGACGCGGATGAGAGGGCGGCCAGGTGACCGCGAGCGAGCTGCAAGAGACTCACCTCGGCGTCGGCCTCGGCAATCAACAATGACCTCTGCTCGTCGATCGCACGCCGTGCGGCAGCCACCGCCAACCCGTGCGGCGCGTCGAGCTCGGCCGCGAGCTCGTGCACGGCCGGCAGCGCCCTCAGCTCGGCGTCACGCCGTCCACCCACGCGCCCTCTTCCTTCTTCCAGATCGGCGCCTGGGCCTTGATCTCGTCGATGATCTCCCGCGCGCCCGCGAAGGCCTGCGCCCGGTGCGGAGCCGACGCGGCGACGGCGACCGACGCCTCCGACAGCGCCACCACCCCGATCCGGTGCTCGGCCGCGGCGGCGCACAGTCCGTGGCGCTCGATCGCCGCCTGGACGATCTGCTCGATCCGCCGCTCGGCCATCGGCACGTAGGCCTCGTAGTCCAGCTCGGCAACGTCGCGGGTCACGCCCAGGAACGTGACCACCGCTCCGGCTCGGGGATCGCGGACCCGCTGCAGCAGCGGGTCGAGCGTCAGCGCCTCGGTGGTCACGCGGGCATACGCGACGCCGACCGAGCCGCCCGAGACCGGCGGGATCAGGGCGAGCTCGTCCCCGGGATGCAGCGGTTCCTCGGCGCCGGCGTACTCCTGGTTGACCGCCAGCACCACCGGCACGCCGTCGGTCAGCGCCTGCATCTGCGCCAGCGCGTCGCGCACCACGGCGCCGTCGGGCAGCTCCAGCGCGACCTCAGCGGTCCCGGCCCGCTCACGCAGACCGGCGAACAAGCGGACTCTGACCTCCATCTCAGACAGAGGCTACCGTGGTCTGTTTGGTGCGAAGTTCGAATCAAACAGACCACGGAGCCGTGGTGTTCCAGCCTCGCGCCGGTAATCTCTCAAACGAGATGGCCACCGCCGACGAGCACCGCACGATCGCCCCGATCGTCGGCCCCGACGACCCGCGGCACTTCACCGATTCGGGGATCGAGATCCAGCCCGTCTACGACGAGCGCAGCCTGCCCGAGGACCTCCCCGAGCGCCTCGGTGAGCCCGGTCAGTACCCGTACACGCGCGGCATCCATCCCGACATGTACCGCCAGCAGCTGTGGACCATGCGCCAGTACGCCGGCTACGCCAGCGCCAAGGAGTCCAACCAGCGCTACCGCTACCTGCTCTCCAAGGGCTCGACGGGGCTCTCGATGGCCTTCGACCTGCCCACCCAGCTGGGGCTGGACTCCGATGACCCCCGGTGTCTCGGCGAGGTGGGCCGGACCGGTGTCGCGATCGACACGATCGACGACATGCGCACCGCCTTCAAGGACATTCCGCTGGACGAGGTCTCGACCTCGATGACCATCAATGCTCCCGCCAGCGTGCTGCTGCTCCTGTACGAACTGGTGGGAGCGGAACAGGGAGTCCCGAGCGAGCAGCTGCGGGGCACGACCCAGAACGACATCCTCAAGGAGTACATCGCCCGCGGCAACTACATCTACCCGCCCGAGGGCGCGATCCGCCTGACCACCGACCTGTTCGCGTACTGCAACGAGCGGGTGCCGAAGTGGAACACGGTCTCGATCAGCGGCTATCACTTCCGCGAGAAGGGCTGCTCGGCGGTCCAGGAGGTGGCGTTCACGCTGGCCAACGGGATCGCCTACGTCCAGGCGGCGCTCGACGCGGGACTCCAGATCGACAGGTTCGGGCCCCGCCTGGCGTTCTTCTTCAACGGCCACAACAACGTCTTTCAGGAGGTGGCCAAGTTCCGCGCGGCGCGCCGGATGTGGGCCGAGATCATGCGCGAGCGCTTCGGCGCCGAGGACGAGCGCTCGTGGCGGCTGCGGTTCCACACCCAGACCGGCGGCGTGACCCTGACCGCCCAGCAGCCCGAGAACAACATCGTCCGCGTCGCGCTGCAGGGCTTCGCCGCCGTCTGCGGGGGAACCCAGTCGCTGCACACCAACGGCTTCGACGAGGCGCTGGCGCTGCCGACCGAGCGCGCCGCCAAGATCGCGCTGCGCACCCAGCAGATCATCGGCTACGAATCGGGCGCCGCCGACACCGTCGACCCGTTCGCGGGCTCGTACTTCGTCGAGGCGCTGACCGACGAGATCGAGCAGCGCGCCCGCGAGCTGATCGGAAAGATCGACCAGCTCGGCGGCTCGGTGCACGCGATCGAGTTCATGACCGCCGAGATCGAGGAGTCGGCCTTCGGCTATCACGAGCGCTACCGGACCGAGCAGGACATCGTCGTCGGCGTCAACAAGTTCGTCGAGGACTCGCTCGAGGTGACCGACATCCTGCGCGTGGACCCCGAGTCCGAGCGCCAGCAGCTCGATCGCCTGAAGGCGTTCAAGGCCGACCGGGACCAGTCGCTGGTGGCGAGCCGGCTGGAGGCGGTGCGCGAGTGCGCCCGCGGCACCGGCAACCTGCTGCCGGTGCTGCGCGAGGCGCTCGAGGACCGCTGTTCGCTGGGCGAGGTGTGCGGCGCCATGCGCGACGTGTTCGGCGACTACCACCCCTCCTTCTAGGGCGCATCGATGCTCGCCCCCGCCGTCGCGTTCTCGGACTTCATCCTGGCCATCCACATCCTGGCCGCGATCGTCGGCTTCGGGGTCGTGTTCGCCTATCCGGCGCTGCTCAGCGCCGCCTCACGCGCCGAGCCGACGGCGCTGCCGTGGCTGCTGCGCGGCCGCCAGCAGATCGGCCGCTACTTCGTCAACCCGGGGCTGCTGGTGCTGCTCCTCGCCGGCATCTATCTGGCCAGCGACCTGCACCAGTGGGGCTCGTTCTACGTCGGCTGGGGCGTCCTCGCGGTGATCGCGATCGGCGCCATCGAGGGCTCGGTGATCATCCGCTCGGCGGGCACCCTGGCCGGGCTCGCCGAGCGTGACCTGGCGGGCACCGCCGTTCCCGCCGGCGGCCAGCGCACCAGCGCCACCTGGAGCCCCGAGTACACCGCGGGCCTGCGCCGTCTGACCAGAGCCGGACTGGCCGTGCAGGCGATCGTCGTCGTGACGGTGTTCCTGATGGTCACGCACGCGGGCTCCTGACGGCTCGGCGCTCAATTCGGGGCGCCTCGGCGACGGTGCGGTTCGCAATCTGAAAAGCGGTTGTGTGATCGCCGCTGCAAGCCCGTGGTGACGTGAAGGACTCGGGTGGGGGTGGGCGAAACCCGATTCATGACCACTCATGAGGCCAGCCGTACCCTGGTCAAGTCCCACCCCGAACTGTGGGCGCAGTGCAGCGACGCCGCGTCGCTGGCACGTCACCTGGATCGCTTCGGGGAGATCCGCATCACGAGGCTCGAGCCGGAAACCGCCGTTGCCTGGGAGGGCGAACGCGCGAGCGGCACGGTGCGGCTCGAGCCGTCGGGATGGGGAACCCGGGTGATCCTGACCGCGACCGCGGTTCAGGCCGAGGCGGGGGAGGCGACCGGGGTCCAGGAGGAGAACGCCGACGTGGCCGCCGAGCCGGTGCCGGCGCCGCCACGGCCGGGCTTGCTCGCCCGCTGGATCGGCCGCCTGCGGGGCGCCGGCGTTGCCCCCCGCCGGCTGCCCGCTATGCCGTCCATGTCCGCAGCGCCCCGTGAGGCAGCGCCGCCGCCGGCCCCGGCCCTGGTGGGAGCGCTCGACAGCCTCGGCCGGGCCCATCACCGACCATATTCACGCGGCTGAGCCGGACGGCCGAAAACGAGCCGGGACTCAACCGCACACGCCGCCCGACCTGACCGTCACCTGCTGCTGCCGGCGCCCACTGTTCGGTCTTGACTTTCCCAACGGCGGTCGGATAGGTTCGAAGACGTAGGTAACCAACTGGGGTCCAGCGGGGGTGGAACAACAGAAACGATCGCCTGTGGCCGCGCCGACGACGGTGCCACCCCAGAGACGCTTCGGCCTGTCGGTCCCCGGAAACCAAACAGGAGGATTTGCATGAGGTGGTCACGTTTCGTGCGTCCGAGCCCGGCGCTCGTCGTCTCGATGGTCGCGCTGCTCGTCGCCTTGGGCGGCACGAGCTACGCGGCGTTCAGCCTGCCGAAGAACAGCGTCGGCAACAAGCAGCTCAAGAACAACTCCGTCAGCAACGTCAAGCTGCGCAACGGCTCGGTGGGCAACGCCAAGCTCAAGCCCGGCTCGGTGAGCGGAACCAACATCCAGAACGGCACGATCACGGGTTCCAACCTCAACCTCGGCGCCCTGGGCACCGTCCCGTCGGCGAACAACGCCAACCACGCCACCAACGCGGACAACGCCACCAAGGCCACCACGGCGACCACGGCCACCACGGCCGGCACGGCCGGCACGGCCAACGCGCTGGCCTCGGTCTCCTACCAGGTGAGCGCCCCGATCACCAGTCCCGGATGCGGCGCGACTCCATGCGCCGGCGCCGTTCAGCGACACCGCGGGCAGCGTCACCTGCCCGGCCGGCATGGTCGCTGTCGGGGGCGGCGTGCAGACGAGCTCGGGGGGCCTGGAACTGAACGAATCCGACGCCCCAAAGCTCCGGTGCGTCCACCGTGGGCCCCGACGAGTGGTTCGTCTTCGTTGACAACTTCACCCCCAACGCCCGCACGTTCAACGTGGTCGCCACCTGCATCACCGCGAACGCGGCTGACAACCCCAACGGCCTCAGCAAGCACGCCAAGAGTTCCCGCTAGCAACAAGCCGCGCCGTAGCTCAGCGCGCGGCTGAAAGACCGGTTCGAGCGGCCGGGGCGTCAGGCGCCCCGGCCGCTCGGCGGTCGCAACTCGCCTAGACTCGCCCGCCATGCGTGACCAGGCCCCGGAGACCTACGAGGAGAAGCTGGCCGCGCTGCAGGCGCTGCGCGAGGAGGCGGTCCACTCGGGCACCCAGGCGGCGGTGGCCAAGCAGCACGAGAAGGGCAAGTACACCGCCCGCGAGCGCGTGGAGAAGCTGCTCGACCCGGGCTCGTTCCAGGAGCTCGACACGTTCGTCCGCCACCGGACGCTCGACTTCGACATGCAGAAGAACCGGCCCTGGGGCGACGCCGTGGTCACCGGACACGGCACCGTCGACGGGCGCCGGGTGTGCGTGTTCAGCCAGGACTTCACCGTCTTCGGCGGCTCGCTGGGCGAGGTGATGGCCGAGAAGATGTGCAAGATCATGGACCTGGCGGCCAAGATCGGCTGCCCGGTGATCGGGATCAACGACTCGGGCGGCGCCCGGATCCAGGAGGGCGTGGTCTCGCTGGGCGCCTACGGCGACGTGTTCCTGCGCAACGTTCGCTCGAGCGGGGTGATCCCGCAGATCAGCCTGATCATGGGACCGTGCGCGGGCGGCGCCGTCTACTCCCCGGCGATCACCGACTTCATCTTCATGGTCAAGGAGACCTCGCACATGTTCATCACCGGCCCCGAGGTGATCAAGACGGTGACCGGCGAGGAGGTCGGGTTCGAGGAGCTGGGTGGCGCCATGAGCCACAACTCCAAGTCCGGCGTGGCGCACTTCGCCTCCGATGACGAGGATGCCTGCCTGGAGGACTGCCGCTACCTGCTCTCCTTCCTGCCCCAGAACAACCTTGAGATCCCGCCCCGGGTGATGCCCACCGACGATCCGCGGCGTGAGGAGCCCGAGCTCGACACGGTGGTTCCCGACAGCCCCAACAAGCCCTACGACATGCGCAACGTGATCCGCCACGTCGTCGACGACGGCGAGTTCCTGGAGGTGCACGAGCACTTCGCGCGCAACATCGTCTGCGGCTACTCGCGCCTGAACGGCTACTCGGTCGGGATCGTCGGCAATCAGCCGGCCCAGCTGGCCGGGCGTGCTGGACATCGCGTCCTCCGAGAAGGCGGCGCGGTTCATCCGCACCTGCGATGCCTTCAACATCCCGATCATCACCTTCTGCGACGTTCCCGGCTTCCTGCCGGGCACGACCCAGGAGTGGGGCGGGATCATCCGCCACGGGGCCAAGCTGCTGTACGCCTACGCGGAGGCGACGGTGCCCAAGATCACGATCATCACCCGCAAGGCCTACGGCGGCGCGTACGACGTGATGGGCTCAAAGCACCTGGCGGCCGACTTCAACTTCGCGTGGCCGACGGCCGAGGTCGCGGTGATGGGGCCGGAGGGTGCGGTCAACATCATCTACCGCCGTGACATCGCCTCCTCGCCGACGCCCGACACGCGCCGGCAGAAGCTGATCACCGACTACAAGGCGCACTTCGCCAATCCGTACGTGGCGGCGGAACGCGGCTATATCGACGACGTGATCATCCCGCACGAGACCCGCCCCAAGGTCATCACCGCCCTGGAGACGCTGCAGACCAAGCGCGAGCCGGGACCCAAAAGAAAGCACGGAAACATCCCGTTGTAGAGACCGAGTTCGGCCCCCGGCCGAACTCGCAAGGCCAGCGCAGCTGGCCCAAGCACGGAAACATTCCGTTGTAGAGACCGAGTTCGGCCCCCGGCCGAACTCGCAAGGCCAGCGCAGCTGGCCCAGCGTCAGAGGTTGACGGCCTGGGCCTGCACCGCGCCCAAACGCCAGGCCTCCAGCGCCGCCGCGGCGACGGCCAGATCCTGGATCGCCAGCCCGGTGGAGTCGAACATCGTCACGGCGTCGGGACCGGGGCGGCCGGGGGCGTCCCCCGCCAGCACGGCGCCGAGCTCGCGCACCTGCTCGCGCTCGACCAGACCGGCCTCGATCGCGCCGGTCAGCTCACCGCCGTGGGAGGCCTGCTCCCACTCGTCGCAGAACAGCGCACAGCCTGCGACCGCCTCGATCGTCGCCTCGGCCTTGCCCGGGCCGTCGGCGCCGAGCATGTTCAGGTGCTGGCCGGGGTGCAGGTCGCCGGTGTCGATCACCACCTTGGCGCCCGGCGTCACGCAGCACACGATCTCGGCCTGGATCGCCTCCTCCCGGGACCCGACGCGCCAGCCCAGCTCGCCGGCGATGGCGGCAGCGGCGCCGGCGTTGGGGTCCGAGCACACGCCGGGGCCGTAGCCGGCGGCGGCGAGGCAGCGAGCGGTCCAGGCCCCATGCAGCCCGCAGCCCACGATCCCGACCGTGCGTGCCCCCGTCGTCGCGAGGGCCCGGGTGGCCACCGCGGCCACGGCGCCCGTCCGCAGGGCGGTGACCGAGCGGGCGTCGAGCAGCATCAGCGGCTGGCCGGTCTCGGCGTCGGACAGGCAGATCACCCCGGTCACGGTGGGCAGACCGCGGCCGGGGTTGCCGGGGAAGGAGGTGATCCACTTCAGCAGCGCCAGGCCGTCGCCGCGGGCCGGCATGGCCCGGAAGTCCCCGAACGGCGGGCTGGGCAGGTACACCTTGGCCGGCATCACCCATTCGCCGGCGTGAAAGCGCGCAAACGCCTCGTCCACCCGGTCGATCGCGTCGGCCGGTGAGACGGCGCGCAGGACGGTGTCGTGATCGAGCACGGGTAGCGACGGCACGGGCGGCTCACGATACCCTCGGGCGCGATCGTGAATCGCCGTCCCAAGCTCAGCATCGTCGCCCCGACCGCCTCGCCGGAGGAGGCCGCCGCGGTGGTCGCGGCGGTGGAGCGGTTCATACGCGCCACGGCCCCACCGCGGGTGGCGCCGGCGCCAGCGGGGAGCGCGTGGCAGCGGGCTGCGCTGACGGAAGGAGTGGCGCGCCAGCCGTATGCGCCGTCGCCTTGGCAATAGCCGGCTGGGGGTCCTGATCGGCGCGGTGGCCGCGCTGGGCGTGTTCGCACCGAGCGCGGGCGCGGTTCTGATCCACGTCAGGCCCGGGCAGGTGGCGGGGATCGCCCCGCGGGCCAACGTCGCCGTCAGCTCGATCCCGGGCAGCTTCGCCCGGCGCGCAGGCGCCAGCGCGTTCGCCGGTGGCGGAAATCTCGACTACCACGGTGGCCCGGTGCTCCATGCCACCGCTCCGTTTCTGATCTTCTGGGATCCCGGCCACGAGATCAGCGCGTCGTCGAAAGCTCTCTACGGGCGCTATCTCGCCGACGCCGCCGCCGTCAGTGGCGCGGCGACGAACGTCTTCTCGGTCGATCGTCAGTACACGGACGCGACCGGCTTCGCGGGCTCCGCGCAGTCGTTCGCTCCCAGCCAGGCCATCACCGACACGCAGGCATACCCGACCACGGGCAACTGCTCGGAGACCTGGTACCCCGAGACCACGTGCCTTTATGACTCCCAGCTGCAGGCCGAGATCAGCCGGCTGATCGGCGCCAACTCCCTGCCGACCGGGATCACCGGCTATGCGCCGATCTACTTCGTGGTGACTCCGCCGAACGTCAATAGCTGCTTGGCCGATAACGGGACCTGCGCGGACAACGTCTTCTGCGCCTATCACTCGAGCTACACCGATGCGGGCAGCACCGTGCTCTACGCGGACATCCCCACGGTGTTCGCGGCGAACGATCCCAAGGGCTGTCAGGCCGACGGCAACGCCGTGGTGCAGAACCCGAACGGCGATCCGATCACCGACGTGGCGCTCACGTACATGAGCCATGAATTCAACGAGACGATCACCGATCCGGTCAACAGCAGCGGCTGGTATGACAGCGCCACCGGGCAGGAGGACGGCGACAATTGCAACTTCTTCGGCGGGTTCGATCCCGCGGCTGGCTCCAACCCGAACGCGTTCACGCCGTACCTGGGAGGGTCGGCGTCGGCCGGGACGCTGTTCAACCAGGCCATCAACGGGGATCGCTACTACACGCAGAGCGAGTGGAGCAACGGCGAGGGCACCTGCAAGCTGCAGCCGACCGCGATGGCCCTGAGCGCGGCGCTGGCCGGGCCCAGCTCGGCCGCCCCCGGAACGACGGTGAGCTTCGATCCGTCCGCCAGCACGAGCTCCGGCGGCTACACGAGTACCACGTGGAACTTCGGAGACGGCACGCAATCGTTCTCCGCGAGCGCGCCAACGCCCACGTCGCACACGTACTCTGCCTACGGGACGTACACCGTCACGGTGACCGTGGTCGACAGCTACGGAAATCTGTCGACCGCCAGCGATGCCCTCGCCATACACGGACCGCTGACGGCAGCGTTCACGGCCTCGAGCCCCGTCGTCGCCGTCGGCGCGCCGGTCTCGTTTGACGGCTCGACCTCCAGCCAACCGGGTGGATCGATCTCCTCCTATAGCTGGGACTTCGGCGACGGGACGTCGAGCACCGGCGCCGGCACCAGCCACGCCTATGCCGTGCCCGGCATCTACACGGCCAGGCTGACCGTGAACGACGCGTCCGGGGGGAGCGCCAGCGCGAGTCAGGTGATCCATGTGTCAAGCGTCGCGTCGGCCGGGATCGCGAAAACCCGCCGTAAGGCGATCGCCGGTGTCCGGTTCTCGTTCAGCGGTTCCCCGTCTCAGGACGCCGGCGCTCCGTTGGCCGGCTACCGCTGGAGCTTTGGCGACGGAGGCCACGCGAGCGGGATCTCGCCGGCTCACACCTTCGCCAAGGTCGGCACCTACCACGTCACCCTGACCGTCACCGACGCCACCGGTGCGATCTCGGCCGCGGCGGTCTCGGTCCCGGTCACGGCGCCGTCGATCGTCAAGGTCAGGGTCGGGCTGGGAAGGACGCTCGAGCGGGTCAGGGTGACGGTCAGCGGCCCCGGCGTGCTGAAGCTCGGATCCAGAAAGATCCGCGTCGGCCGGCCGCGTACGATCACGATCAAGGTCAGGCTGAGCCGGTCCCAGCGCGACCGGCTGCACAGCAGGCACAAACTGACGATCACCCTGAAGCCGCGGTTCGTGCCGACCAGCGGAAAGACCAGCCGTAAGACGGCGAGGATCGAGCTGAGGGGCTGATCCACCCGGCGCGACTGGCGCTGGCAGGGAGGGGCAGAGGCGAAGTGGGCAACAGCTCACGGCCAAAAAGGCTATAACCAGATCGCCTTTTGGTAGATTCGTACCGAGCCCGCCCGGGCCCGCCCGATCCCGACCGGAAGGATCCCGATGGAACCCGCTTCGCTGGAGACCAAGAAAGCCCCCCGTTCCGGGTCCCTGGAGAACCCTGAGATCGTCGAGAACGTTCCCGGCCACGTGATCCCGATCCTGGAGCGCGAGTTCGACGACTTCGACACCGAATCCACGCGCTTTCTCCAGGGTGAGCTGCGGGAGGACGACTTCATCAAGTTCCGTCTCAAGCAGGGCGTGTACGGCCAGCGGCAGGCCGACGTGCAGATGGTCCGGGTCAAGCTGCCGATGGGTGGCGTCACGCCGGATCAGCTCGATGCCTTCGCTGAGGTCATCGAGCGGTACGTCCCGCTGCGCAAGGGCCACATCACCACGCGCCAGAACATCCAGATGCACCACGTCCCGCTCCCGGACGCGGCGCAGCTCATCCGCGAGCTCGGCGATGCCGGGCTGTCCTCACGCGAGGGCTGCGGCAACACGATGCGCAACGTGACCGGCGACCCTCGCGCCGGCGTGATCGCCGGCGAGCTGTTCGACATCACCCCCTACGCCGGCGCGTACGTCCGCTACTTCGTGCGCCATCCCACCACGCAGGCGATGCCGCGCAAGGTCAAGACCGCGTTCACCGCCACCGACGACGACAACGCGATCACCGGCATCCACGACATGGCCTTCATCCCCCGGGTCCGCGACGGCGTCCGCGGCGTCGAGGTCAAGGTCGGCGGCGGCACCTCGATCATGCCCCGGATCGCTCCCACGCTGTACGAGTTCGTCGAGCTGGACAACGGCGACTACCTCAAGGTCACCGAGGCCTGCATGCGGATCTTCGACCGCCAGGACTTCCTGCGCGTCAACCGGGCCCGGGCCCGGATCAAGGTGCTGATCGACAAGATCGGGATCGACGCGTTCCGTGAGCTGGTGGAAGCGGAGCTGGAGGGCGACTGGGTCGCCGAGCGCGACTTCTCGATCGACGAGATCCTGCTCCACACCGACGAGGAGGCCAACGCCCCGGAGGCCGAGCCCGCGAGCGCCAGCCCCAACGGCGATCGGCGTGAGTTCGACCATTTCCTGGAATCCAACGTGCAGGCCCAGCGCCAGCGCGGTTTCTCCACCGTCGAGGTCAAGGTCCGCCGCGGCGACCTCACCCCCGAGCAGCTCCGCGGGCTCGGCGAGGTCATGCGCCGCTATTCCGGCGGCTTCGCGCGGACCACGGTGCACCAGAACGTGGTCCTGCGCTGGGTCCGCGACGAGTCGGTCTATGCGGTGTGGCGGGCGCTCGATGAGCTCGAGCTCGGCGACGCCGGCGCCGACGAGATCACCGACGTGGTCAGCTGCCCCGGCACCGACTCGTGCAAGCTCGGCATCACCAGCTCGATGGGCCTCAACCAGGCCGTCCAGGATCAGGTTGTGGCGATGGAGATCGATGATCCGCTGACCCGGCAGATCCACATCAAGATGAGCGGCTGCCCGAACGGCTGCAGCCAGCACCACATCGCCGACATCGGCTTCTACGGGGCTTCGATCAAGGTCGGCGAGCGGACCATCCCCGCCTACATCCCGCACATCGGCGGCTCCTACGAGGGCGGCGAGGTGCGCTACGGCCAGCGGCTCAAGGCGCGGCTTCCGGCCAAGCGGGTTCCCGAGGCGGTGCAGCGGTGGGTACGCTTCTACGAGGCCGAACGCGCCGATGGGGAGCTGTTCCGGGCTTTTGTTGACCGCGTCGGCACGCAGCAGTTCGAGCTGCAGGTGAAGGACCTGACGATGCCGATCGAATTCAACCTGGAGAACATGAACCAATTCATCGACTTCAACCGCGACCGTCCGTTCGAGGTGCAGCGGGGTGAGGGAGAATGCGCCGTATGAGCGCCACCATCCCTGATCTGGAGCGCGCCAGTGCCGAGGAGGTGCTCGCCTACGGCGTGCAGCGCTTCCATCCGCGCCTGACGCTCGCCTGCTCCTTCCAGAAGGAGGAGTCGGTGCTGTTCCACATGCTGTCGGCGATCGAGCCAGGGGTTCGGGCGTTCACGATCGATACCGGCGTGCTGTTCCCGGAGACGCTCGCCACCTGGAAGCGGTTCGAGGAGCGCTATCCGATCAAGATCGACGTGCTCGACGCCCAGAGCCCCGATACCCCCTGGACCGCCGAGCGGTGCTGCAGCGCGGCCAAAGTCGAGGCGCTGGAACGCGGCCTCGCCGACGTCGACGCCTGGATCACGGGCATCCGCCGCGAGCAGGCCCCCACGCGAGCCGCGGCGCCGAAGCTCGAGCGCGACGAGCGGCGCGGGATCTGGAAGCTCAACCCGCTGGCCGACTGGACCGAGAAGGATCTGTGGCGCTACATCTTCGAGCACGATCTGCCGTACCATCCGCTGCACGATCAGGGGTATGCCTCGATCGGCTGCGCTCCGTGCACGCTGCCGGGGCAGGGCCGTGAGGGCCGGTGGACCGGTCAAGACCGGACCGAGTGCGGAATCCACGTTTGAACGTCACATGAACCCGCTGCATTACGAGCTGTCTCACCTCGAGGTGCTCGAGGCCGAGTCGATTCACATCTTCCGTGAGGTGGCGGCCGAATTGGAACGCCCGGTGCTGCTGTTCAGCGGCGGCAAGGACTCGATCATCCTGCTCCGGCTGGCCGAGAAGGCCTTCCGTCCCGGAAAGTTCCCGTTTCCGATCATGCACGTGGACACGGGCCACAACTTCCCCGAGGTGATCGAGTTCCGCGATCGGATCGTCTCCCAGCTCGGGGAGCGGCTGATCGTCGCCAGCGTGCAGGACTCCATCGATCAGGGCCGGGTGGTGGAGGAGACCGGCCCGCGCGCGTCGCGCAACCGGCTGCAGACCACCACGCTGCTCGACGCGATCGAGTCCAACGGCTTTGACGCCGCGTTCGGCGGCGCGCGCCGTGACGAGGAGCGCGCCCGGGCCAAGGAGCGGATGTTCTCCTTCCGGGACGACTTCGGTCAATGGGATCCCAAGCGCCAGCGCCCCGAGCTGTGGTCGCTGTACAACGGCCGCATCCGCAAGGGCGAGCACGTGCGCGTGTTTCCGATCTCCAACTGGACCGAGCTCGACGTTTGGCAGTACATCGCCGCCGAAGGGCTCGAGGTGCCCTCGATCTACTTCTCGCATCCGCGCCAGGTCTTCGCGCGCGACGGGATGCTGTACGCGCATAACGAGTTCATCGAGCTGATCGACGGCGAGACGCCGTTTCAGGAGTCGGTCCGCTACCGGACGGTGGGCGACATGACCTGTACCGGCGCGGTCCGCTCGCGGGCCAACACGCTGGAGGAGGTGGTGGCCGAGATCGCCGCCACCCGGATCACCGAGCGGGGCGAGACCCGGGCCGACGACCGGGCCACCGAGGCCGCCATGGAGGACCGCAAGCGCGAGGGATACTTCTAGCCCGTGAGCGGCACCACCATCCCGGCCAGCAATGGCTACGCCATCCGCCGGCGGACCAGCGAGCTGCTGCGCATCGCCACCGCAGGCTCGGTCGACGACGGCAAATCGACGCTGATCGGGCGGCTGCTGCACGACTCCAAGGCGATCCTGGAGGATCAGCTCGAGCACGTCCAGCTGACCTCCGAGCGGCGCGGCGATGGGTATCTGAACCTGGCGCTGCTGACCGACGGCCTGCGCGCCGAGCGCGAGCAGGGCATCACCATCGACGTGGCCTACCGCTACTTCCAGACCCCGCGCCGGAAGTTCATCATCGCCGACACGCCCGGCCACGAGCAGTACACGCGCAACATGGTCACCGGCGCCTCCACCGCGGACCTGTCGATCGTGCTGGTCGACGCGCGCAAGGGGGTCAGTGAGCAGACCCGGCGCCACGCCTTCATCTCCTCGCTGCTGCGGATCCCGCACGTGGTGGTGTGCGTCAACAAGATGGACCTGGTCCGCTACGACGAGAACGTCTTCTACGGCATTCTCGAGGAGATGAGCGATTGGGCGGCACGACTGCAGATCCCCGACATGACGTTCATCCCGATCTCCGCCCTGCACGGTGACAACGTCGTCGACCGCTCCCTGGCGATGCAGTGGTACGGGGGAGCACCGCTGCTGTACCACCTTGAGAACGTCGTGATCGCGACCGACCGCAACCTCAATGACGTGCGGTTTCCGATCCAGTGGGTGATCCGGCCGATGAGCGACGAGCATCACGACTATCGCGGCTATGCCGGCCAGGTGGCGGGTGGCGTGCTGCGCCCCGGTCACG
Source organism: uncultured Solirubrobacterales bacterium (assembly GCA_963792735.1). Taxonomy (GTDB): domain Bacteria; phylum Actinomycetota; class Thermoleophilia; order Solirubrobacterales; family Solirubrobacteraceae; genus Palsa-465. The sequence goes on from CAWBXK010000007.1 coordinate 372,708, forward strand.
AGATCATGGTCCTGCCGGGCGGGCAGCGCACCACGGTGGCGGCGATCGACTCCTACGCCGGCGAGCTCGAGGCCGCGTTCCCCACCATGTCGGTCGCCCTGCGGCTGCAGGACGAGATCGATGTCTCGCGCGGGGACATGATCGTCGAGGCCGAGGACCAGCCGGTCAGTGCGCGTGAGATCGAGGCCGTCATCTGCTGGATGAGTGAGCAGCCGCTGCGCCTGCGGGGGCGCTATGCCATCAAGCACACCACCCGGACGGCCAAGGCGGTCGTGGAGCGGATCGAGCACCGCGTCGATGTCAACACGCTTGAGCACGTCCCCGCCGCCGAGCTGGGCCTGAACGAGATCGGCCGCGTCGTGCTGCGCTGCAGCGCGCCGCTGGTGGTCGACCCGTATGCCCGCAATCGAACCACCGGCAGCTTCATCCTGATCGACGAGTCGACCAACGACACCGTCGCAGCGGGCATGGTCCTGAGCGCGGAATAGCCGGCCAGGGGTCGGCTTTGTCCCGTGCTGGCCGCTAGAGTCCGCGCCGCCCATGTTCTCGAAGGTTCTGATCGCCAACCGCGGTGAAATCGCCGTCCGCATCATCCGTGCCTGCGAGGAGCTGGGGATCGCCACGGTGGCCGTCTACTCCGAGCTCGACCGGGACGCGCTGCATGTCAAGCGCGCCGACGAGGCCTATCTGCTGGGTCCGGGTCCCGCCACCGAGAGCTACCTGTCGATCGAGAAGCTGCTTGACGCCGTCGAGCGCTCCGGCGCTGATGCGGTGCATCCCGGATACGGCTTCCTGGCCGAGAATGCCGCCTTCGCCAAGGCGCTGGAGGACCGCGGCACGACGTTCATCGGGCCGCCGTCGTCGGCGATCGAGGCGATGGGCTCCAAGACCCGCGCCCGCGAGCTGATGTCCGCGGCCGGAGTCCCGATCGTGCCGGGGACGACGGAACCGGTGGAGACGATCGAGGACGCCCGCAAGGTCATCGCGGACACGATCGGGTACCCGGTCGCGGTCAAGGCCGCGGGCGGCGGCGGCGGCAAGGGCTTCCGCGTCGCACTGACCGAGGACAAGCTCAAAGATGCATTCGAAGGGGCGGGCCGCGAGGGCGAGAAGTTCTTCGGGGACGCGACCGTGTACCTGGAACGCTACCTGCCCGACCCGCGCCACGTCGAGGTCCAGGTGCTGGCCGACTCGCACGGTCACGTGATCCACCTCGGCGAGCGGGACTGCTCGCTGCAGCGTCGCCACCAGAAGCTGATCGAGGAGGCTCCGGCGCCGGCCGTCGACGCGGCGCTCCGCGCGCGGATCGGCAAGATCGCCACCGAGGCGGCGGCCGCGGTCGCCTACACCGGCGCCGGGACGATCGAAGGGCTGCTCCAGGACGGCGAGTACTTCTTTCTCGAGATGAACACCCGCGTCCAGGTCGAGCATTGCGTGACCGAGATGGTGACCGGGATCGACATCGTCAAGGCGGGCATCCGGGTCGCCGCGGGCGAGCCGCTGCCGATCGCCCAGGAGGACGTGGAGCTGCGCGGCCATGCCATCGAGTGCCGGATCAACGCCGAGGACGCCAGCAAGAACTTCGCGCCCGCGCCGGGGGCGATCGGGGCCTATCGGGAACCGAGCGGACCCGGGGTTCGCGTGGATTCCGGCGTCGGTCCCGGGTCGGAGATCTCGCCGATGTACGACCCGATGGTGGCGAAGCTGATCGTGTGGGACGCCGACCGCGAACAGGCGACCGCGCGGATGCTGCGGGCGCTGGGCGAGTTCGAGATCGGGGGATTGAAGACGCTGGTTCCGTTTCACCACGCGATCCTGCAGACCGACCAGTGGGCCAACGCCGAGACCTGTCGCGACCTGATCGAGGACCGCAAGTGGCTCGGGACGCTGGCGTTCGCGCCGGCTGAGGCCGCCTCCGGCCCGGACGAGGAGCCGACGGTGGAGCAGACCTACACGGTCGAGGTCTCGGGCAAGCGCTTCGACGTCAAGGTGATCGGTCCGCCGCCTCAGGGCGGCGCCGCGGTGAACGGCTCGGTACCCGCCGGCACGGCGGCGGCGGGGCGCAAGCCTGCGCGCCGGAGCGAGCGGGCTGCGGGTGGCGGCGGCGGTGGCGGCGACACGCTCGCCTCCCCGATCCAGGGCACCGTGCTCAAGGTCGCCGTCCAGGCCGGGGCGGACGTCGAGGAGGGGGCTCTGGTGTGCGTGATCGAGGCGATGAAGATGGAGAACGAGATCACCGCGCACAAGTCGGGCAAGGTGTCAGAGCTGCCGATCGCCGTCGGCGCTTCGGTCGCCAACGGCGACACGCTCGCGGTCATCACGCCGGCGACGGAGTAATCGCGGCGCTAGGAGCGCCGCAGGACGTCCCGGCTCTCCAGCAGCTCGAGCACCGATCCGCACGCATCCGGGATCTCCAGCGCATCGGTGTCGAGTCTGAGCTCAGGCCGCTCGGGCGGCTCGTACGGAGAGTCGATCCCCGTGAAGTGGCGCAGCTCGCCGCGCCGGGCCTTCTTGTAGAGCCCCTTGGGATCGCGGGTCTCGGCGATGGCCAGAGGGGCGTCCACGAACACCTCGAAGAACTGGTTCTCGTCGAACAGCACGCGCGCCATCTGCCGCTCGCTGCGAAACGGCGAGATGAACGAGACCAGCACGATCAGGCCGGCGTCGACCATCAGCTTGGCCACCTCGGCCACCCGGCGGATGTTCTCCACGCGGTCGGCGTCGGTGAAGCCGAGGTCACGGTTGAGTCCGTGGCGGACGTTGTCTCCGTCCAGCAGGTAGGTGTGGTGCCCGCGCCGGTGCAGCTCGGCCTCGACGCGATTGGCGATCGTGGACTTGCCGGCGCCGGAGAGCCCGGTGAACCACAGCACGCAGGGACTCTGCCCCATGGCCCGCGCCCGGGCCCCCTGATCCACGGTGACCGCCTGCCAGCGGATGTTCTGCGAGCGTCGCAGCGCGAACTGGATCAGTCCGGCTCCCACCGTGTCGTTGGTGATCCGGTCGATCAGGATGAAGCTGCCGGTTTCACGGTTCTCGGTGTAGTGGTCGAACGCCACCGGCTGGCTCAGCTCGAGGTCACAGACTCCGATCTCGTTGAGCTCGAGCTTGGTCGCCGCCACGTGCTCCAGCGAGTCCACGTTGAGCTTGTACTTCAGTGGCGCGACGGTGGCGGTCACCGTCTTGGGGCCGATCCGCATCAGGTAGCTGCGGCCGGGGAGCATCGGCTCCTCGTGCATCCACACGACCGTTGCCTGCAGCAGGTCCGAGACCTGCGGCGGCGCGTCGGCCGCGGCGATCACGTCGCCGCGACTGGTGTCGACCTCGTCGGTCAGCGTCAGGGTCACCGACTGCCCGGCCGACGCCGCCTCGAGGTCGCCGTCGTAGGTGACGATGCGCGCGATCCGGCTGGTGGCGCCCGACGGCTTGATCGAGATCGAATCCCCCGGTCGCACCACTCCGCCGACCACCGTTCCGGCGAACCCGCGAAAGTCGGCGCTGGCGCGGTTGACCCACTGCACCGGCATCCGGAACGGGGCCTGGAGCGTTGATCGATCGACCTCGACCGATTCCAGGTACTCCATCAGCGAGGGACCGCCGAACCACCGCATCCGCTCGCCGCGGTTCAGCACGTTGTCTCCGCGCAGCGCGGAGACCGGGATGCAGGTGAAGCTCTCCAGCCCGATCCGCCGGGCGACATCGCCGTAATCCGCGTCGATCGCCGCGAAGGCCTCCTGGGCGTAGTCGACCTGATCCATCTTGTTGACCGCCACCACCACGTGGGGGATCCCCAGCATCGTCACCAGGTAGCTGTGGCGCCGGGTCTGGCGCAGGACCCCCTTACGGGCATCGATGAGGATCACCGCGCAATCGGCCGTCGATGCCCCGGTGACCATGTTTCGCGTGTACTGCTCGTGCCCGGGGGCATCGGCGACGATGAAGTGCCGGCGCTCGGTGGAGAAGTGGCGGTAGGCGACGTCGATGGTGATCCCCTGCTCGCGCTCGGCCGCCAGTCCGTCGGTGAGCAGGGCGAAGTCCAGCTCGTCGCCCTGGGTTCCGTTGCGCCGGGAGTCGGCCTCCAACGCCGCGAGCTGGTCGGCGTAGAGCGCCTGGGTCTCGTACAGCAGGCGCCCGATCAGGGTGCTCTTGCCGTCGTCGACCGAACCGCAGAGCAGCAGGCGCAGCAGGCTCTTGCGCTCGTGCGCCTCGAGCAGGGCGGCGATCTCCGCCCCATGCTGGAGTTGCTCCCGCGGTCCGGATCGTGAGTAGGTGCTCAGAAGTAGCCCTCCTGCTTCTTGCGCTCCATCGAGGCCGAGGCGTCGTGGTCGATCAGCCGGCCCTGCCGCTCGGACGAGGTCGTCAGCAGCATCTCGCTGATGATCGCAGGCAGCGTGTCCGCGTCGCTCTCGATCGCGCCGGTCAGCGGGTAGCAGCCCAGGGTGCGAAAGCGCACCTTGCGCATCTCGGGCTGCTCGCCGTCGCGGAGCGGGAAGCGCTCGTCGTCGACCATGATCAGGGTCCCGTCACGCTCCACCACCGGGCGCTCGGCCGCGAGGTAGAGCGGCACGATCGGGATCTGGTGCAGGTAGATGTAGAGCCACACGTCGAGCTCGGTCCAGTTGGACAGGGGAAAGACGCGAATCGACTCTCCCTTGTGGGTGCGGGCATTGAACAGGTGCCACAGCTCGGGGCGCTGGTTCTTGGGGTCCCAGCCGTGCTTCGCGGTGCGAAACGAGAAGATCCGCTCCTTGGCCCGCGAGCGCTCCTCGTCGCGCCGGGCGCCACCGAAGGCGACATCGAAGCGGTGCTCGTCCAGCGCCTGTTTGAGCGCCTCGGTCTTCATGATGTTGGTGTGGACCTCGGAGCCGTGGTCGAACGGATTTATGTTTCTGGCCACCCCGTCCGGATTGATGTGGACCAGTAGCTCGACCCCGAGCTCCCGGGTGATCCGGTCCCGGAACGCGTACATGTCGCGGAACTTCCAGGTCGTATCAACGTGCAGGAGCGGAAACGGCGGCGGCGCCGGGTAGAACGCTCGCAGGGCCAGGTCGAGCATCACGGCGCTGTCCTTGCCGATCGAATACAGCATCACCGGATTCTCGGCCTCCGCGACCACCTCGCGCATCACGTGGATGCTCTCGGCCTCGAGCCGCTGAAGATGGGTTAGTTGATCGAGTTGGTGCGGCATGGCCAGGGAATGTGCCAGAAAAGCGTCGTCCCTGCGTGCAGCTTGCCATGAAAGTCAGCCCACCGAACCGCCGCGCTCCGGCCCACTCTCCTCTCGGCTGCCGTATGGTGGGCATATGCCCTTCTTCGGTCACAAGTCCCGCCGCGAGCGTGAGTGGGAGGAGGTTCGGTCCTCGGCTCAGGACGACCTCGTCGCACTCGGTGACGACATCCGCGCGCTCGACGTCGATATCGCGATGCCCGGCGTCACCCAGGAGGCCAAGGATCGCTACGAACAGTCGCTCCAGGCATATCAGCGAGCCAGTCAGATCTTCGACCGTGCCCGGCAACCGGAGGATCTGGCCCCGGTGAGCGAGACCCTCGAGGAGGGACGGTTTGCGATGTCCTACGCCAAGGCCCTCCTGGAGGGGCGGCCGCCCCCCGAGCGGCGACCGCCCTGTTTCTTTGATCCGCGTCATGGCCCCTCCACCGAGGACATCGAGTGGGCGCCTCCGAATGGCGCTCCGCGACCGGTCCCCGCCTGCGCCGCCGACGCGACTCGAATCAGGGACGGCTTCGCGCCGCACGGGCGCCAGGTGGAGGTCAACGGGCGGCCGACTGATTACTGGAACGCTCCCCGCCACTTCGGCCCGATGATGGGCGGGTACTTCAATGGCTTCGGCGGCGGCTCGCTGGTCTCAACCCTGCTCATGGGCTCGGCGCTCGGAGCCGGTCTCGGCTTGGGCGGGGAGCTGGTCGGTGGCCTGTTCGGCGACGGTGACGGCGACGGCGACGGAGACCGCGGGGATGGCGACGGCGGAGATGGGGACGGCGGAGACTTCGGCGGAGACGGCGGAGACTTCGGCGGCGACGGCGGAGACTTCGGCGGCGGGGACTTCTAGGCTCGGCGGCGGGACCTCCGGGCGGTGCCCGGTCAGGTCCCGGGCCCGTCGCTACGCGCCGCCGCGTTGACCGCCCAGTAGCGGTCGAGCCGCCGGGCGTATCCGGACGCATACCGGTGCAACCCCCCGAGGAGGTGAATCTCGGCGCTCGACAGGCCGGGGTGCCAGAGATCGACGATCAGGACGATGCGATCGCCGGTGGTGTGGTTCCACGCCTCGTGCTCGAAGGTGTCGTCGAAGACGAGGCAGCGTCCCTCGCTCCAGCGTCGGGACTGGTCCTCCACACGGATGGCGCAGTCGCCGTCGGGGACGGCGATTCCCAGATGGCAGCGCACCCGCAGGTTGGTGGGCCCGCGGTGGGCCTGGATGTGCGTTCCCGGCCGCATCCGCGAGACGTAGATCAGCCCGGCGGCGGTCCGGATCGCGCCGTCGCCCTCGATGAGCCGGGTCGTCACCGGACACGCGTCGCAGACGTCGTCGTGCCGGCGCCCGCGCTCGTAGAAGAACACCACGTCCCAGTCGCCGGCGCGGGGGATCTGCTCGCTCTCCGGCGTGAACCGTGACGGATCCAGCGCCAGGAGCTCGCTGCGGATCTCCGTAAAGTGCGACTCCAGGTCGGCGGGCAGCCCGCACGCCTCGGGCTCCCACCACGGCCGGTGATCCAGGTCCGGGTACAGCAGCCGCCCGCCCGGAGTTGTGGCGTCGGCCAGCCTGCCCATGTAGCGCTGGAATCGCGCGATCGCGGCGGCGGGCTCGGGACGCGGATCGGCCGGCGGCGCGTGCGCGGATGCTCCGTGGTGGCCGGCCGCGCGGGCGACCTCGTCGAAGAGAGCCTTCGGATCGGTGGCGGCGGCGGAGCTCAGCTCGAGCTCTCCGCCGAGCCGGGCGGTCACCGTGAGCCAGTCGTCGAAGCGCAGCCGCTTGTCCCAGGTGGCGCCCAGCGCGAGGAGCCGTCGCTGCGCCGTGTGCGCCCATTCGCGTGCCGCTGAGAGGTCGCCGCGGCGACGTGCCTCGTAGGCCAGCCACACGCACGGCTCGCCCACGACCGGACACGTGGCCGCGGCCATCGCCAGCCTTTCGGTGCGCAGCGCCGAATTGATCTCACCCAGGCCGTCCCGGTAGGCGCCGCGGCAGGCGGACTCGTCGGCCCGGGAGAATCCGGCGAGCGTGGCGACGAACAGGGGCGGAGTCACGGCATCGCTGTCGAACACGACCTCCGCGAGGTCACGGAGGTCAACCAGCCACGTGCCGGGTGAGCCGTCCGGCGCCCGGGCCTGTTCGGCGAGATTTGCCAGGTGCAGGAGCACCAGGGCATCGAACTCGTCGCCGGTGGCCGGACGCGCCGCGGACGCCTCGTCGTCACGACGTCCCGACGCCGCGACGAGGTCCGGGGCCCACCGGTGGGTCCGCGCGAACAGGAGCCGCCGCGGGGTGACGGCGAACAGATGCGCCAGTCGCTCGGCCCGCTCACCCGCCACAGCGCTCACCTCACGCCGCCGGCTCGGCGGGATGAGCCGCTGCCGGTAGGCCTCGGTCCCGTAGATGCTGTGGATCAGCGCCGCGTGCGCCAGCCACGATGGCTGCTCCCAGCGACGGGCGATCTCGTAGGTCCCCACCAGGTGATCGAGCAGGCTCCGCCCAGCACCGTGGCCACGCTGGTCCGCTCCCTCCGCCTGTAGCAAGGTGATCACCCGCTCGGCGGTGGGGTCATCCGGGTTGCCGTTCCTCGCGTTGCTGTCGGGGGGCCGCGGCATGCTGAAGATTCAGACTCCTATGAGCCGAGCGCGGCGAGGTTGGCGTCGTGGATCCGTCGCTGCGCTGCGCTGGCGCGTGAGCGGGGCGGTACGGCGGCAGCGGGCTCCCGGGCCAGCTGTTCCAGATAGGCGTCGTCCTCGCCCAGGATCGTCAGCGCGCGCTCACCGGACACCGGCGCACCGTGCCCGGGCACGACCCAAGCGGCCTGCTCCACGAGCTCGCGCAGCCGGTCCAGCGTCGCCCGGTAGGCGGTGAGCGAGCCGCCGGCCGAGAGCATCGGGATCTCCACCGGCGAGAGGTAGTCGCCACAGGCCAGAACGCTCAGCCACGGCAGCCAGTAGGCGGTTCCGTCGGCGGTGTGACCGGTGGCCTCGCGCAGCTCGAGCTCTCTCGCCCCCAGCCCCACGCGGCCCGGCACCGGCAGCGATTGCAGCGAGCCGAGCGCCAGCGGGCCGCGCCCGTCGACATAGTGCTCGTCGTCGAACTCCCGCAGCCGCCGCTGCGCGCCCCCTGGCTCGGCCGCCAGCCGCGTCACCGTCGACTCGGCGCAGCCCAGGGAGGCGCCGGGAAACGCCAATCGGCCGAGCAGATGATCCCAGTCACCATGCGTGCTCAGCAGGCCCGAAACCGGGAAGCCCGCCTGCTCCAGGATCTCGGGCAGCGCCCGCAGCTCCTCGGGATACACCGGTGAATCGATCAGGAATCCCTCGTCGGCGTCGCGCACCGCGACGCTGGTGGTCTGCCACACCTCGCTGACGAAGACCAGCACATCGGCGTGCAGGGCGACCGCTCGCATCAGCCGTGCACGGGCCCGGGGACCGCTGGCATCAGCACACCCGGGACGCGATCAGCCGACGCCGATGAGCTTGGCCGCCTCGCGGAGGTTGGCGACTTCCGCGTCGGGCTTCTTCTGCCCCGGCTCGAGCTGCTGCTTGCTGCGGTTGACCCAGATCACCGGCACCTTCTTCTTCAGGCACGGATCGATGTCGTGGTAGTAGCTGGCGGCGATGTGGACCCAGCCCTTCTTGGTCCCGATCCGGCGCTCGCACTCGGTGAAGTGGGCGGGATCGGGCTTGTAGGAGCGAACCTGCTGGGCGGTGACCACGAGGTCGAAGTCCAGCGGGATGTGGCGCCGCGTCTGGCCCAAAAGCTTGTCGTCGATGTTCGAGATCAGCCCGATCTTGTGCGTCTTGGCGATCTTCTGGAGCACCGAATTGGTCTCCTTGAACGGCTTCCAGCGCTGGACCGAGTCAGGCAGGAAGCCCGAGCGCGAGGGCTCCAGGGGCCAGCCCATCTGCTTGGCGATCTGTACGGCGGTTCGGCGCAGCACCTCGGCGTAGAGCTCGTAGGACCCGGCCTGGATCTGCTGCTGGACCTCGTGAAACAGCGGGATCAACTCGCTGCGCTCGATCGTGAAGCCGTCTCGCTGCGCTTCCGCGCTGAATGCCTCGAAGACGCCGGTCTCCCAGTCGATCAGGGTCCCATAGACATCGAAGGTGACGAACGAGACATTCTTTGGAATCGCCATGGATGTTGATGATATGACGGCGATCGTGATGACTGCGTCTTGGCGGGGCCTGTCCCCGAGTCTTGGCGGCGCGGCCGGGGCGCAATCAATACAGTGAGGAGCCGGATGGACCTCCTCGAATATCAGGGCAAGCAGCTGTTCGCGCGCCACGGCGTGCCGGTCCCGGCGGGTAAGCCGGCCAGCTCCGTTCAGGAGGCTGTCGCCGCCGCGGACGAGATCGGCTATCCCTGCGTGGTCAAGGCCCAGGTCCAGATCGGCGGCCGGGGCAAGCTCGGCGGGATCAAGCTGTGCCAGGACCGCGCCGAGGCTGAGGTCAACGCGCAGGCGATCCTGGGGATGGATATCCGCGGCCTCACCGTGCACGAGGTGTGGGTCGAGGCCGCCTCGGAGATCGCCGCCGAGTACTACGCCTCGGTGGTGTTCGACCGCTCGGCCAAGGCCCCGCTGGTGATGCTCTCGACCAAGGGCGGGATGGACATCGAGCAGGTGGCCGAAGAGGACCCCGACGCGATCGCGATGCTCCACGTCGACCCGCTGCTCGGCTTTCAGGACTTCCACGGCCGGCGGCTGGCGTTCGAGGCCGGTGTCGACGTCGACGTGGTGCGGCCGGTGGGCGCCATGCTGGCCAAGCTCTACGACGTGTTCGTCGGCGAAGAGGCCACGCTGGTCGAGGTCAACCCGCTGATCATCACCCCGGGCTCCGCCGGCCAAGCCGGGGGACGCGAGGTCATGGCGCTTGATGCCAAGGTGACGCTCGACGCCAACGCCCTCTACCGCCACGCCGACAACGCCGCCCTGCGTGACCTCTCGGGCGAAGACCGCCAGGAGCGGATGGCCAAGGAGCGCGGGCTCACCTACGTCAAGCTCGACGGCGACATCGGCATCCTCGGCAACGGCGCCGGCCTGGTGATGTCCACCCTCGACGTGGTGGCCCAGGCGGGCGGCGCGCCGGCCAACTTCCTCGACGCCGGCGGCGGCTCCCGGGCCGACGCGATCACCAGCGCCGTAGAGGTCATCCTGTCCGATCCCAAGGTCAACGCCGTGCTGTTCAACATCTTCGGCGGCATCACCCGCTGCGACGAGGTGGCCAAGGGTCTGATCGAGGCGTTCGCCCAGATCAACCCGCAGGTCCCGTTCGTGGTCCGCCTCGACGGGACCAACGACGTCGAGGGACGACGGCTGCTGGCCGAGGCCGCACTGCCCAACGTTCACGCCGAGACGACCATGGACGGGGCGGCCGAGAAGGTGGTCGAGCTGGCCCGGGCGAGCGCATGAGCATCCTCGTCGACACCGAGACCCGGCTGTGCACATCCGGTATCACCGGCCGCGAGGGAACCTTTCACTCGCTGCGCAACCGTGACTACGGAACCCAGGTGGTCGGGGGCGTGACCCCGGGGAAGGGGGGTCAGGACGTCGACGGGATCCCCGTCTTCAACACCTTCCACGAGGCGGTTGACCGGGTCGGCGCCAATACCGCGATGGTGTTCGTACCCCCCCGTTTCGCCGCCGACTCGATCCTCGAGGCCGAGGACGCCGGCATCGAGCTGATCGTCTGCATCACCGAGGGAATTCCGGCCCACGACGAGCTGCGGGTCTACAACACGCTGCACAAGAACGGCCGCGCTCGCCTGGTCGGCCCCAACTGCCCGGGCATCCTGTCGCCGGGCAAGGCCAGCGTCGGGATCATCCCGGCCTCCTTCTTCCGCCAGGGCAACGTCGGACTGGTGTCGCGCTCGGGCACGCTGACCTACCAGATCGGCAACGTGCTGGCCCTGAGCGGCTTCGGCAACTCGTCGATCGTGGGGATCGGCGGGGACCCTGTCCCGGGCACCGACTTCATCGACGTGATCGGGATGTTCGAGCAGGATCCCGAGACCGAGCTGATCGTGATGTGCGGTGAGATCGGGGGCGACGCCGAGGAGCGCGCCGCTGAGTTCATCGCCGACAGCGTCACCAAGCCGACCGTCGCCTACATCGCCGGCTTCACCGCGCCGCCGGGTAAGACCATGGGCCACGCCGGAGCGATCGTGTCCGGCTCGCACGGGACCGCCGTCGCCAAGGCCGAGGCGCTGGAGGGCAAGGGCGTGCAGGTGGGACGGACTCCCACCCAGGTCGCCGAGCTGGCGGTTTCGCTGCTCGGCACCGTCGCTTAGCCGCCGGCGGGCGAGGGTTCAGCCGTCGCTTAGCCGCCGGCCGGCGAGGGTTCAGCCGTCGCTGGACCGGGACCATCCTCTGCGTTCAGCCGGGGAGCGTGGGGGATAACTCATGGCTGACATGGAAGATCGCCCGGGCACCGCCGACCGGCGCGGTAGGCTCGACCGAGCGTGTCCGAGCCTCAGCCGATCTCCATCCTCGATGCTCGCCTGGCCGAGATCGACCGCCGGCTGGGCGTGATCCAGACCGGGCTGGTGGCGGACGAGGCCGAGCTGGCCCGCGCCGCCGAAGCGCCGCCCGCGCCCGCCGCTGAAGCGCCGCCCGCCCCCGCCGCTGAAGCGCCGCCCGCCGCGCCCGCCGCGCCCGCCGCGCCGGCCGCGCCGGCCCGCCCCGAGGCGGCCGAGCTGATCGCCGAGCTGCGAGAGCTCGCCGGCGCCCACGCGCGCCTGCTCGACTCGATGCGCGAGCTCGTCGCGGGCTACGAGCGCGCGATCGCCCGGGCGGAGGCCGCCGCGCCGGCTCCCCCGGGCCCGCCACCGGCGCCGGCGACCGTCCGGGAGCTGAGCCTCTCGGCCGGCCCCCTGAAGAGCACCGAGGCGCTGCGCGGATTCGAGCGGAGCCTGGCGCGGATCCCGGAGGTGCGCGAGGTCGACGTCCGCGGTTACGAGGGCGGGGACCGCGCAATCGTCGACGTGCACCTGTTCGACTCAACGTCGTAGTCTTCGGGGCCGTGGCCAGCACGATCTCCTTCGCCCGCGGCGCGCCGTCGCTCGACATCGTCGACGTCGACGGATTGCGCGCTGCCGCCGAGCAGGCGTTCGCCGCCGATCCCGGGGGCATGACCGGCTACGGGACGTCGGTCGGTTACGTCCCGCTGCGGGAGTGGATCGCCGAGCGCCACGGCGTCGATCCCCGGCACGTGCTGGTCACCAACGGCTCGATGCAGGCCGACGCATTCCTGTTCGACACGCTGGTCGGCCCCGGCGACGCGGTGATCGTCGAGCGCCCCACCTACGACCGGACGCTGCTGGCGCTGCGCAACCGCGGCGCCGACGTGCGCATGGTCGAGCTCGAGCCCGACGGGATTGACACCGCGGCGCTGGAGCGCCTGCTCGCCTCCGGCCCCAGGCCCAAGCTGGCCCACATCATCCCGAACTTCCAGAACCCGGCCGGATACACGCTCTCGGGGCCCAAGCGCGCCCGCCTGCTGGAGCTGGCGCGCGAGTACGAGTTCACGATCTTCGAGGACGACCCCTACGTGGCGCTGCGCTTTGAGGGCGAGTCCCTGCCCACGATGGCCTCGCTGGACGGCGAGACCGTGGTCTACGCCTCGTCGTTCTCAAAGACCGTCTGTCCCGGCATCCGCGTGGGCTACCTGGTCGCCGCGCCGGAGCTCATCGCCCGGATCGCCAAGCTCGCCACGAGCACCTACATCTCGCCGAGCATGGTCTCGCAGGCGATCGTCAACCAGTTCTGCCGCTCGGGCGCGATCGAGCGCTCGATCGCGACCGTGCGCGATGCCCTGCGCGAGCGCGCCCAGACGCTGTGTCGCGCGCTGTCAGAGGCGCTTCCCGACGCCCGCTTCGTCGCGCCCGAGGGCGGTTACTTCCTGTGGGTGGATCTGCCGCGCGGCAGCGACGTCGACGCCCTGTTCGCCGCCGCGGCGGAACGCGGTGTGCAGTTCGTCAAGGGTTCGGACTTCCTGCTCGAGGGCGGCGAATCCTCGCTGCGGCTGGCTTACTCGGGCGTGACGCCGGCGGAGATCGAGGAAGGCGTCAAGCGGCTCGCGGAGGCCTACGCCGAGGTCGGCTCGCCGGCGCATGCGGCGTGATGAGGTAGGAGCCCTGGGGGAGTTCCTCGGCGGTGCCGCCGCCGGCGCGGTGACGCAGGCGCAGGGGGTCCACCGCGGGCCCCCTGGCGATGCCGATGACGCTGCGCCGGCGTGGCCGCGACGGGGCCGCGGACGCCGATTCGCTGGCGCGCGCCTTTCCCGATGCCACCGCGCGGCTGGCGGTGTTCATTCACGGGCTGGGTGAGACCGACGACGCCTGGCGCATCGGCGCCGCGCGGCACCGGCCCTACGGCGAGCGGCTGCGCACCGAGCTCGGCTACACGCCGCTGTACGTGCGCTTCAATACCGGCCTGCACATCTCCGACAACGGCCGCAGCCTCGCGCGGCTGCTGGGGCAGGTGACGGCTGGCTGGCCGACGGAGGTGGCCGAGATTGCGTTGATCGGCCACTCGATGGGCGGCCTGGTGGCGCGCAGCGCCTGCCACTACGCCGCGCCCGGCTCGTGGCGCGAGCGGGTCCGGCACGTGTCCAATCCATGCTCGGAGCGCCGCACCGCGGCATGCCCCTGGAGACGGCCGTCAGCGCCGTCGCCCACGCCGTCTCGCTGGTGCCCGAGACGCGAGCCCTGGCCCGGCTGAGCCGCAGCGCCGGCGCCAATCACTACTTCGTCTCCGCCTCCCTCACGTGCGAGGCCGACGCGCCGGCGGGTCGGATGCTCGGGGACCTCGTCGCGCTGCCGGCGAGCGCGTGGTCGCATGGCGGGCGGGGCGAGCGGCTGCGCTTCCCCGCCGACCACTACCGCCACCTCGGCGGCGCCTCACACTTCGCGCTGCTCAACCACCCGGCGGTCTACGAGCAGATCCGGCGCTGGCTGGGGACCGGCCGGGCGCTGCCGGCACCCCGGAGAGCGCTGCCCCGGTGCGGCTCGACCGGCGCGCCTCAGCGTCCGTAACGCTCGCGCCCGAGCACCAGCTGGTCGGGCAGCGCGGTCCGCGGCGGCGGTGAGGGGTCGGCGAGCACCGACACCGTCTCGGCGACCGAGATCGTCACCACCGCGACGCCGTCATCCGTGCTCAGCTGCACCTGGGCGTCATCTTTGCCGGCCACCGAGCCATGCATACCCGGCTCGATGCCGGCGGCCTTCAGGTAGTGCAGCAGATCCTCGGCCTCGTTCTCCAGCCGCAGGATGGTGACGGTCGCTCCGACCGCGCAATCGGCCAGCGGGACGCCGTCGATCCGCTCCCCGACGCGGATCGGATGGCCGTGAGGACAGGTCTTGGCGTCGCCCACGGCCGCGCGGACGTAGGCCTCAAAGCGCGGCGTCATGGCATGCTCGAGGTGCTCGGCCTCCTCGTGGACGTCGTCCCACGGCACTCCGACGACGTCGGTCAGGAACCGCTCGATCATCCGGTGACGGCCCACGATCCGCTCGGCGTGCTCGCGGCCGGTGGGGGTGAACTCGATCGGACGGCCGGCGCTGCGGGCGATGTACCCGTCGCGCTCGAGCCGGACGAGCATCTCGTGCACCGTGGGGGCCGACAGCTGCATGGCGCGAGCCATGTTGGCGCCGGTCATCGGCAGCCCGGCCTCGAACAGCCAGAACAGCGTCTCGAGGTATTCCTCCTCGGCGACGGTCGCTTGTTCGACGGTCATCGTCCGATCGTAGCGAGTAACCGGGGCCGTCCGGTGGCCCCGCGACGGATAGCATCGAGGCACCGTGGACCTGGCCCTCAAGCCCCCGATCGAACCCCAGCTGGCCCGCTCGGCCAAAGCTCTGCCGCTCGGCGAGCAGTGGGCCTACGAGCCCAAGTTCGACGGCTTCCGGGCAATCGCGTTCGTCGATCGGGACGAGTTCCTGATCCAATCCCGCGGCGCCAAGCCGCTGGGACGGTACTTCCCCGAGCTGTCGTTTCCGCCCGGGCGCTACGTGATCGACGGAGAGATCGTGATCGACGGGCCCGAAGGTCAGCAGGACTTCGGGGCGCTGCAGCAGCGCATCCATCCCGCCGCGTCTCGTATCGCCCTGCTCGCCGAGCAGACCCCGGCGCACTACCTCGCCTTCGACCTGCTGGTACACGACGACGAGTCGCTGCTGGCGCTTCCGTTCGCGCAGCGGCGCGCCGCGCTGGAGCAGCTCACGGCCGAGATGGAGATCGGACTGACGCCCCTGACCGTCGTCCCGGCCGAGACCGAGCCGTGGCTCGCCCATGGCGAAGGGGTGGTGGCCAAGGACCTCGGCGCTGCCTATCGGCCCGGCCAGCGCGCCGGGATGGTCAAGGTCAAGCGCCAGCGGACGATCGACGCGGTGGTGGCCGGTTACCGGCCGGGCAAGGAGCCGGGCACCGTCGGGTCGCTGATCCTCGGGCTCTATGACGCCGACGCCAAGCTCCATGTCGTGGGCCACTCCTCGGGCCTCAAGGCCGCCGAGAAGCGAGCGTTGGTGGCGAAGCTGGCGCCGTATGAGACCGGTCAGCGGGGTCACGGCGACCCCAGCCGCTGGAAGAGCGAGAAGGACCTGGAGTGGATCTCGCTGCGTCCCGAGCTGGTCGTCGAGGTGACCTACGACCACGTCAGCGATGGGCGCATCCGCCACGGGACGTCGATCCTGCGTTGGCGCGAGGACAAGCCCCCCGGCGAGTGCCGGCTGGAGCAGCTCTCCTGAGCGCCTAGGCTGAGTCGCGCCTGGCCCGGCTGGGCTGGACTCGCTTCGGCTCCCCACGCTGCTTGCGAAAGTGCGGCGGCCACGGCGCGTCGCTCAGTCCGGCCTCCTCGTCGCGGCGGGCCAGCTCGAGCAGACCGCGAAGCGAGCCGGCGTGCGCGTCGATGTCGGCGCTGGGGTCACCGAGCTCGGCCACCCGGGCCGGGACGGTGTCGATCCGCAGCTCGGCCGGCTCCACGTCTGCGACCTCGTCCCACCGCAGCGGCGTGGAGACCCGGGCGTCCGGGGTCGGGCGCACGCTGTAGGCCGAGGCGACGGTGCGGTCACGGGCGTTCTGGTTGTAGTCCACGAACACCCCGTGGCGCTCCTCCTTCCACCACTTGCTGGTGGCCAGCTCAGGGATCCGCCGCTCCACTTCGCGGGCCAGCGCCACCGCGGCCCGTCGGACCTCGATGAAGTCATGCTCGGGTTGGATCCTGACGTTGATGTGGATCCCGCGGGAGCCGCTGGTCTTCGGAAAGCCCGTCAGCCCGTGGTCGCTCAGCACCCCTCCGGCCGCCAGCGCCACCTGCCGGACGTCGTCCCAACTCGCCTCCGGCGTCGGGTCGAGATCGACGCGCAGCTCGTCGGGGTGGTCAAGGTCGGAGATCCGCACCTGCCACGGGTTCCAGTCGATCACCCCGAGGTTGACGCCCCACACCAGGTGGGCGGCGTCGTTGGGAAGCAGCTCGCGGGCGGAGCGCCCGCTCGGGAACTGGACGACGGCGGTCTGCAGCCAGTCGGGCGCCGTGTCGGGGACCCGCTTCTGAAAGAACGGCTGGCCGGCCGCTCCGTCGACGAAGCGTTTGAGCACGGTGGGGCGATTGCGCAGATGGTTGATCACCGGCTCGCCCAGCTGCAGGTAGTAGTTGACCAGATCGAGCTTGGTCACCCCGCGCTCGGGGAAGAAGACCTTCTGCGGATTGGAGATCCGCACCTCGATTCCGGCCGCCTCGATCGTCGCGTACTCGGGCATGGCGTCAGACAGGATGACGGCTGCGGAGGCATACTGCCAGCGTGGCGGCGAACCTGAGCGTTCCACAGACGGTGCTGGTGGCGCCGGATTCGTTCAAGGGGACCTTCACGGCTGGCGAGGTGGCAGCGGCGATCGGCCGAGGACTCCGGGAGGGTGGCCGCGCGGTCGACGAGTGCGCCGTGGCCGACGGGGGCGAGGGCACGCTCGACGCACTGGTGGCGGCGCTCGGGGGTGAGCGGCGATCGGTCGCCGGGACGGATCCACTCGGGCGCCCCATCGAGGCGGAGTTCGCGATCAGCGGCAACCAGGGGTTCGTCGAGACGGCGGCGGCCAGCGGCCTCGGGCTGGTGGCGCCGGCCGAGCGTGATGCGTTGACCGCCAGCACCGGCGGGACCGGCGAGCTGATCCTGGCCGCCGTCGCCGCGGGCGCCGAGACGGTGTATCTCGGCGTGGGGGGAAGCGCCACCACCGACGGCGGCGCCGGCGCGATCAGGGCGATCAAGCGCGGAGGAGGCCTGCCCGGCGTGCGGCTGGTGGTCCTGTGCGACGTCCGCACCCCGTTCGAGGATGCCGCCCGCGTATTCGGCCCCCAGAAGGGCGCCGACGAGCGGCAGGTGACACGCCTGACCGCGCGGCTGAACGCGCTCGCGCGCCGGCTGCAGCGCGACCCCCGCGGGGTGGCGATGACCGGGGCCGCCGGGGGCCTCTCCGGGGGTCTGTGGGCCGCCCTCGGGGCCGAGCTCGTCCCCGGTGCCGCGTTCGTGCTCGACGCGATCGGCTTCGACGCGCGCATGCTCTCCGCCCACGCGGTGGTGACCGGCGAGGGCAAGCTCGACCGCCAGAGCCTGGTCGGAAAGGTGGTGTCGGAGATCGCGACCCGGGCGCGGCAGGCCGGGGTTCCCTGCCACGCGGTCGTGGGCACGCGTGAGCTCGACTCCTTCGGCGTGCGGATCCTGGACCTCCAGACGGTGTCGGAGGCCCGGACCCTGGCTGAGCTGCAAGCCGCCGGGCGGGGGCTGGCCGCGGTGATCTGAGGGCCGAGCGCCGGCCGGCCCGCTCAGTGCGCGAGCGCCCGGCCGGCCCGCTCAGTGCGCGAACGCCTGGCGCTGCTCCCCGGCGCGATTGGCGAGCGTCATGTTCTGCTGGGTCAGGTGGCCGGTCTGCTCCCGCAGGTGACCGAGCAGCAGGTCGGCCATCTCCAGGTGCATGCCGACTCGCACCACGAATCGCAGCACGCTGAGGTCCTGGCGGTTGGCTGGGAAGGTGTAAGCCGGCACCAGCCAGCCACGCTCGCGCAGGCGCTCGGAGACGTCGAACACGGAGTAGTTCTTGACCTCGGGCGAGAGCGCGAACGAGAACACCGGCAGCTCGGAGCCGTCGGACAGCAGCCGATAGGGCCCGATCTCGGCCACGCCCTCGGACAGGTGCATGGCGATCTCGCGGAGGGTCTGCATCGTGCTGGTGTAGCCCTTGCGGCCGAGGGTCATGAACATGAAGTACTGCGCCACCACCTCGCTGCCGGGCCGGGAGAAGTTCAGCGAGAAGGTCGGCATGTGGCCGCCCAGGTAGTTGACGTCGAATACCAGGTCCTGGGGCAGCGCCTCCTTGTCGCGCCACACCGCCCAGCCGACCCCCGGGTACACGAGTCCGTACTTGTGGCCCGAGGCGTTGATGGACTGCACCCGCTCGATCCGGAAGTCCCACTCCAGCCCCGGGTCCAGAAACGGCGCGACAAAGCCCCCGGAGGCGGCGTCGACGTGTATCGGCACGTCGATACCGCGCTCTGCCTGCAGCTGATCCAGCGCGGCGGCGATCTCCTTGACCGGCTCGTAGCTGCCGTCGAAGGTCGAGCCCAGAATCGCCACCACCCCGATCGTGTTCTCGTCGCATTGGGCCACCGCGCGGTCGGCGGTCAGGTGGTAGGTCTCGCCCTCCATCGGCACCATCCGCGGCTCCACCTCCCAGTAGCGGCAGAACTTCTCCCAGCAGACCTGGACGTTGGCGCCCATCACCAGGTTGGGTTGGTCGGTGGCCTTGCCGGCGGCGCGCATGCGCGCTCGCCAACGCCATTTCAGCGCCATGCCCGCCAGCATCGCGGCCTCACTTGACCCGGTCGTGGAACACCCCGTAGCGCTCTCGTGCTCGGGCGAATTCCACAGGTCGGCGAGGATGTTGACGCAGCGGGCCTCGAGCTCCGCGGTCTGCGGATACTCGTCCTTGTCGATCATGTTCTTGTCGGCGGTCTCGGCCATGAGCTTTGCCGCCGTCGACGGCATCCAGGTGGTCACGAACGTCGCCAGGTTCAGCCGCGACTGTCCGTCGAGCAGCAACTCGCTGGTGATCAGCTCGTACGCTGCTTCGCTCCCGATCCCGGTCTCGCCCAATCGGTCGATCGGCATCTCCACTTCGACCTGACGGATCGGCAACGTCAGCGGACGGTTGTGTGCTCGCTGCAGCAGGCGGGCGGACAGGGCCATGCCGGGCTCTCCTTCGTCGTTTACAGGTTGCTGGCGGGGGTGTTAGGCAGCTGGTGCGGCGCCGCAAGCCTAATCAGCCGCGAGCAGCACGTCCGAGGCCTTGATGATCGCCGTGATCTCGCTCCCCGAGGCCAGTCCGAGCTCGTCGACGGCCTCGACGGTGATCGAGGCGACCAGCCGCTGCCCGGCGACGTCCACGACCACGTTGGCGATCGCCTCGCCGCGCCGGATCTCGGTGACGGTTCCCCGTAGTTGGTTGCGAGCGCTGAGTTTCATCCAGTTTCCCCTTGTTGTTGGCGGGTCTCCACGATCACCGTAGTCGCCTTGACCACCGCGGTGGCCGGGTCGCCCGGTTTGAGGGCGAGCTCGTCGGCGGCCTCACGCGACATCAGCGACACGATTCGGTACGGGCCGCAGACAAGGTCGATCTGGGCCATGACGCCGTCTCGCTTGACCGCCACGATGATTCCCTGGAGGCGGTTGCGGGCGCTGGTCAGCCCGGCCGCGCCGCGTTCACGCAGGAGCGTGGACAGATCCTGGGAGGAGATGTAGCGCTGGTTGCCGCGGCGGGCGAACGTGATCCGGCCCGCCTTCTCCCAGCGTCGGAGCGTGTCGACGCTGACGCCAAGGGAAGCGGCCGCCGCGCCGATCTTCACGAGTTCGTCAAGCGGGGATCCGTCAGGTTGCACGTGAGCGGTTCCTCATGCCGGCGCCTCGCGATCATTCGTCGGGGCCCCAGCCTACCCTGGATCAGGGCTCGAGCGAAAGCGATCCGTCGCGGAGCGAGCGAAGCGAGCGCCACCGCCAAGGCGAACCCGGACGGTGTCGCCCACCGCGGGCGCCGGGAGCGGCGCGACGGTGTAGAGCCGGCCGTGCTCGAGCTCGAGCTCGAGGCGAACGCCGTCCTCGAGCGTCACGGTCCGGGTCACGCGGCCCCGCAGCGGTCCGGCCGGGTCGAGCATGACGTGGGCAGGGCGTGTGAGCAGGAGCGTGTCGCCCTCCTGCAGCGATCCGTCGAAGCCGAGGAACCGCGCGACCGTCGGGCTGGGAGGATGCTCGAGCAGCGTTCGGGGAGGGCCGGTGGCGACGAGCTCGCCATCGATCAGGACCAGCAGGCGATCGGCCAGGGCCCACGCCTCGGCTCGGTCGTGAACCACCACCAGCGTCGCGCGGGTGTCCGAGCGCAGGGCCGAGACGGCGTCCTCGAGCAGGTTGGCACGGGTCTCGGCGTCGAGGCCGGCGAACGGCTCGTCGAGCATCAGGATGTCCGGCTGGACCGCGATCGCGCGAGCCAGGTGCACCCGCCTTCGCTCGCCGCCTGAGAGCGTCCCGGCGGGACGCTGCGCGAGGTGGGCGGCGCCCATCGCCGCCAGCGCGGCGTGAGCGCGGTCGGATCGCTCGGGACGCGGGACCCCCCACCAGGTGAGCGCCAGGATCACGTTCACGAGCACGCTGCGGCGCGCCAGGTCGGCCGACTGCAGCGCGATCGCGGCACGGCCGTGGCGCTCGATTTGACCCTGCGCCGGGGCGAGCACCCCGCCGAGCGCGTCGAGCAGCGTGCTCTTGCCGGCGCCGTTGGGTCCGAGCAGAGCGACCAGTTCCCCGCTGCGAAGCTCGACGCTGACGTCCCGCACGACCTCGCGCTCGCCGCGGCGCACGCTCACGTGCTCGCAGCGCAGGAGCACCGGGCCGGCGCTGGGCGCCGGCGTCACGTCGCCGACCGGAAGCGCAGCCGGATTCCACTGCCCCGCTGCTGCAGCAGGCTGACGCCGCCCATGAGGAGAAGGATCAGTCCCGTCAGCACGATCCCGATCGCGACGGCGTCGGCGTAGTGAGCCGCGTTGGCCTCATACAGCGCCGCGCTGGCGAGCGTCTGGTCAAAGCCGTAGACGTTGCCGCCGACGATCACGATCGCGCCCACCTCCGAGAGCGTCGTCCCGAGCGCGGCGATGACGGCGGCGAGAACGCCGATCCTGGCCTCGCGCAGCGCGAGCGCGGCGAGCTGGCGCCGGCCGGCGCCGAGCACCCGAGCCTGGGCCAGGAGCCCGGGTGGGAGGCCCTGGATCGCCGCGGCGGTGAGCGCGACGATGTACGGGAGGGCGAGCACGGTCTGGGCGATGAACACGGCCTGCTTGGTCACCGGCAGGCGCAGCGAGCCGAGCGGACCTTGCGGAACGAACAGGAGGAACAGGAACAGGCCGACCAGCACCGGCGGGAGGCCGAGGCTGGCGTTGGCGAGGATCTGCAGCGGGCGCCGGCCTCGGAAGCGACCCAGTCCGATCGCCAGTCCGATCGGCAAGCCGATCGCCGCCGCAGCCACGGTGGCGACCACCGCCACCTGGACGGTGAACCAGATCACGCTGAACAGATACGGGTTTCCGTGCGCGATGAGCGGGACGGCCCGGCGCAGCAGGTCCCACAGCAGCTGCATCTCAGCCCGTCCGGAAGCGCAGGCGGATGCCGCTGGTGCGCTGCTGGAGCACCGTGAGGGCGGCCATCAGCACGAGGATGAGCGCCAGCAGCACCAGGCCGATCGCGATCGCGTACGGATAGTCGGCGTAGTCGCTGACCTGCTGGAGCACGGCGCTGGCCAGCGTCTGATCGTAGTTCTGGATGTTGCCGCCCACGATCACCACCGCCCCGACTTCGGACAGGGTCGCTCCGAGGGCGGCGATCACGGCGGCGATCATGCCGATCTTGGCCTCGCGCAGTGCGAGCAGGGACAGCTGCCACCGGCCGGCTCCGAGCACGCGCGCCTGGGCGAGCAGGCCCGGAGGCAGCCCCTGGATCGCCGCCGGGGTGAGCGCGACGATGTAGGGAAGGGCGAGCACCGTCTGCGCTACGTACACCGCCGTCAGCGTGAACGCGATGTGCAGGGAGCCGAACACCCCGTGGGGGAGCAGCAGGATCAGCACCCCCACCCCGACGATCACCGGGGGAAGCGCGAGGCTGGCGTTGGCGAGGATGTGCAGCGCCCGGCGGCCTCGGAACCGTCCCAGCCCTAGCGCCAGCCCGAGCGGCAGACCGATCACGAGGGCGACCGCGGTCGACACCAGGGCGACGCGAATCGTGACCCAGGCCACGTTGAGGACGTAGGAATTCCCGCTCGCGATGAGCGGCACGGCCTGGCGCAGCTGCGCCCACAGGTGCCCCATTTCAGTGCCGGCTCGGGCGCGGGGCCTGCTGGACGTACACGAGCTCTCCGTTGGCGAGGCGGTAGACGACTCCCGCCTGGGTGCCGCGGCCGATGGTCCGGGCACCGGGTTTGGGCAGCGGCGCGACCGTCTGTCCCGGCTGGAGCTGGATCACCTTGGCGGGGTTGGCGTGCAGGCCGTTGCGGGTGATCGCCCCGCCCAGGTGCAGCGAGGACAGGGCCGCCAGCAGAAACGCCACCGAGAGCACGATTCCGAGGTCGAACAGGTTGACCAATCCGTCGAGCGGATCACCGGCGCGGTCCTCGCGGCGGCCGGCGCTGGGGGTGACCGAGATCACGTCGCGACTTCCGACAGACGCGGGTCGCTGATCACGGCGGCCAGATACTGCAGGTCGGAGAGGTCCTGCCCGTACATGCGATCGCGTGACAACGACAGGCCGAATGCGACGGCGCCGATCAGCAACCCGACGACGGTGACGCTGAAGGCCAGCCGCAGGTTCTGGCTGAGCGCCGTCGTGTTGCCGTTGGCGAGGCCGGTGAGCGCCGGCGAGAGCGGGATCAGCGTTCCCATCAGTCCCAGCGCCGGGCCGGCCCGGACCAGCATCCGGGTCCGTCCGAGGCGGCGTTGGGCGTCGAAGTCGAAGTCGGCGAGCGCCTTGTTGAGCTGATGCTCACCTCCGTCGGTCCGCGCGTGCTCGATGATGAAGGCCAGCGTGGTGGCCATCGCGGGGCTCCGGGCGACTCCCGTGACGGCCGCCGCCGCCGCGGCTCGATCGTCGGCCAGCAGCGCCGAGCGCGCCTGCTCGGCCCCGAGCGAGAGCGCGGCGAACTGGCGCCGGCGCCGCCCCCGAAGCTCGACCGCGAAGCTGCCGAGCTCGAAGATGACCAGCGCGAGCGCGAGCAACGCCAGGATCAGGACCGGCACCTGCAGAGCGCTGGCCACGTGAAAGATGGCCTCGTCGATGGCGTGCGTGCTCACGGCGGGGGTCGTGCTCATGGCGGGGATCGAAGCACGTCCGGGGTGTCAAGCGCGTGCATCGTGTCAGCTGCCAAAGCCCAGCGGGCGCCACCAGCGCTGCCGGCGGGGCCAACGCAGTTCCCGCGCGGCGCCGAGACCCAGGAGCAGCACGATCGCGAGTCCGGCGCCGATGGCCGCCAGCGACGAGCCGGCGCTCCCGCGGCGCACCGCCGGCGCCGTGGCCGGTGGCGCGGCGAGCGCGTGTACGAGCGGGCTGGCGCTGGGCGGGAGGGGCGTCACGTAGCTGATCAGGCGGCCCGTGACCAACGGCCCGGATGACGTCGTGGGCGCCGATGGGCGCTTGACCTTGGTCGGCACGAGGGCCCGGGGAGCTGGGCGGCGCTGGGTCGGCGTGGCGACGGGGGGCGGCGGGGTCGGCACGGGCGCCGGGGTGACGGGCGCCTCCGCCGTGCCGGGGCCGGCTGGGGTCGTGGTGCGACCCGGCGTCGTGGCGCCGGTTGACCTGCCGCCGTGCTTGCCGGTGGCCTTGCCGTCGGCGCCCTGATTCTGACCCGACGTCCCCGGCTGGTGGGACTTGTGCTGCTTCGTCGGGCCACCGGCCTGGGTTCCGCCACCGCGTTTGGTGCCGGTGGGGGATTTGGCCTGCTTCTGCTTGCCGCCGTTCGGGGGTGGGCCGGACCCTCCGGTGGGGGGAGCGCTCACCTTGATCGTGGCCGTGCCGCCCAGGCCGGCGCTCGCGTCGGTGACCTGAACCGTCACGAAGTAATCGCCGGTCGGGTAGGAGTGGACGGGGGTCGGCTCGGTGGAAGTCGTGCTGTCCCCGAAGCTCCAGCTCCAGGTGAGCGCGGACGCGGGGACGGCGGCCCCGTCGGAGCCCTGTACGGTCGCGCTGAAATTCACGCTCATGGTGCTGGCCGTCGCGGAGGCGATATTCGACGCAGCGGTGACCTGCAGCGGCGCCCCGTTCTCGTAGACCACCAGCGCGATCGGGGCGCCGGTCTGGACGACGTGGTCGCTTGCGTTGTCATCGGTCCCGCCGAGCCAGGGACGGGTGTAGGTGTTCTGGTCTTCGCCGCCGTCGCTGGAGATCACCGGCAGCGCCGTCGGGGCCGCCGGATCGTGGAACTGGCTCGGGTCGGACAGCTGAGCGCGGCTCAGCGGCGTCTCGAACCCGGACTGCGGATTGTCGACCTGGACGCTGCTGAGTTCGGCGAGCGGGACCTGTAACCCGCAGGTGAGGATGGTCGACAGCGCCCAGGACGAATTGGTGGCGGGCTGGTAGGGCTGGCCACTGGGGTACAGGTACATCGGGCTCGAGCCCGAGTACGGAGGACAGTTGTTCTCCAGCGTGGAGAGTGTGACCGACGGCGAGGTGACACCCCCGCCGCCCGACCCCTGGTAGATCGTCGCGCTCACGACCGTGGGATCGGCGGCGGCCGCTGCCGCCCCGTGACCGGCCGAGACGACCACCAGCGCGAGCATGACCGTGCACCGCCGTCTCGGGATGATCCCGGGACGGCGGCTGGCTGATCGTTGCGGTCGGCCGAGGCGAGTCAGCGGGCCATGCACGCGCCCTACCTCACGTTGGCCGTTCGCAGCCCGGAGTAACTCGTGGTCTGTCCCCGGTTGACGTACTGCAGTTGGAATATGTAGCGATTTCCGTGCCGGAGGCGGGCGCGCAGCGTCGCCTTGCCGCGGCGGACCGTCGTTGTGGCGAACACGCCGAACCGGGGGGCCTTGCCGGCGCTGGTGTTCATCGCCAGAAGCTGGACCTTCCCGCTACTGGTGCTCGGTTTTACGCGGGCGGTCAGCGTCAGCCCGGCGCTCTTTGACACCGACAGCGAGCGTACGGTCACGCCGGCGGGGGGCCTGGTCGCGGTGACGCTGGCCGTGATCGGCTTCGAGGTCGTGGACACGACCTGCTTGGGGTCTTGGGCCTTGACCTTGATCTGCCAGCGGTTGGTCTTGAGCGCGACCGCGATCGCGAAGTTGCCGTCATTGGCGGCGAGGCGGTCGGTGGCGATCTGCTTGAACGCGCCCTTGGAGCCATTGCGGCGAGCGAACACCTCCACGGTCGCCTTGACGTGCCCGGTGCCGGGCGCGACGGAGCCGATCACGAGCGCCCGCGCGCCGGTTGACTTGACCCGCAGGCCGGTGACCGCGGCGTGCACGGTGATCTTGGCCGGGCTGGTGGCGCCGGGGGAGAGCAGATCCCCAAACGCGGGGTTCGGGGTGGAGTCCTCGATCTGGGCGATCTGGGGGGTCGCGACCTCATAGGACCCCGTCGCGGCCGGCGCGAACCTGATGCTGTACGCGCCGCTGGAGCTGGTGGTGGTGGATGCGACGGGTACCGCCAGACCGCCCTGGACCAGGTCGACGGATACCGGCTTGCCGGCCGGCGCGGGATACCCGGGCTGGGCGTTGGCCACGGTCCCGGTCACGGTCAGCTTCTTGCCGGCGTGATAGTCACCGGGCAGCCTTGACGCGGTGATGATCGGCGACGCGTCAGCCACGAACGGCGGGCCCGCCGGATCGCTGGTGTGGGCCAGGTAGCCGCTGAGCTGCGCCTGCACCGCGGGGGAGGTGATGAAGTTCAAGAACGCCTGCGCGGCGGGCAGGTTGATCGACTGCCCCGGCTTTGACGGGTTGATGATGTAGCCGTGGAAGTAGTTGATCAGCGCGTTGACCCCGCCCGGCGCCGAGGCGCTCTGCGGGCCGCGCGTCACGATCTTCAGCGCCGGGATCGAACCCGCCGGATCGGTCCCCGACGCGAGATAGTCAAACGTTCCGCGGTCAGTCAGCACGTAACACGTGTTAGCGCCGCTGGGGAAGCCGTTGCACGCGTTGGCCGCGACCACGTTGGGACCCTGCGTCAGCCCGGTCGCCACGTACCACGGCGGCAGCGCCGCGCCGGTCGGCAGCACCCCGCCGCCCGGGCAGGACTGTCCCGAAGCGGTGACGCCGTTACCCGCGGCGATCGGTGTCTCACCACCCCCGTTGGTGGCGTTGACCGCGCACAGCAGTAGACCCGCCGGGGCCATTCCCGCGTTCTGCACCAGTCCCCAGATCTGATGCTCCTCCACCGTCGTCCCCGGCGTCCCGCCCCGTGACACGAACGTCGCCTGCCCATTCATGCCCGCGGCCGCGACATCCGCGAACGCCTGCGCGATGTTGTTGCCCGCATTGGCCGCGACCCCCGCGGGATCGCCCGACGGCCCCCCGAGCACGAAATCGTTGGTGAACAGCGCCCGGCCATACTGCTCAGACGAAAACCCGTTGGCCACGAACTGGTTCTCCAGCGACGGCGCATGCACGATCAACGCGCTCGCCCCGACCGACCCCGTCTCAGCATCACTGATCGCCGTCCCCGTCGCCGTCCCGATGTATTTGAACTGGTACTGCGGAAACGCGCTCTGAAATTCCGGCTGAATCAGATTCGGGATCAGGCCGGAGTCACTGACATCGCTGGTGCCGACGACCGTCAGCGTCGACGAGGTGTCAGCGCTCGCCGGCGCCGGGGTCAGCAACAGCGCCGCGGCGCTGAGACAACCGAGCCAGGCGAGCGGGAAACAGCGGCGCAGGACACTGGGGCGATCACGAAGGACGTCCGGCCGCACGGGGCGACGAGAGGGATGGGAAGGGCTGATCATCGCGCCATGGTATAGGCATTGCCTAGGTACGGTGCCGTCCGCGCGGGCAGATGGCGACACTGGGACGCTGGCCTCGGTGGGGCTCTGGCCGAAGGTACGCTGTGGCGCGTGCCAGCGTCCCATGCTCGCGCCTCGCGTCGGTGGGGAAGCGCCGTCGTCCTGCCGGCCCTGATCGCGGTGCTGGGAGGTTGCGGCGGCGGTGGCGCGCATACCGGCAACTTCGTCGCCGGCGCCGACGCCATCTGCGCCAGCACCCTTCGCTCGATTCGCTCGGTTGCGCCGCCCAGCGTGACCACCGGCGAGCGTCAGCGGCTCTCCGCCCTGGCCCGCTACGTGGCCGAAGTCGTGCCCATCGTGCAGTCGGAGGCCGACCAGCTGCGCGCCCTGCGCCGTTCCCTGCAGCGAGCCCACGACCGCACCGCGCTGGCGAGCTACCTCGCTGCTCTGAACCAGACGATCGGCGACTACCGGACGCTCGCGACCGCAGCGCGAGCTAACGACGCCCAGGGCGTGGCGAGCGCGCAGGCCGCGCTGGCGGGGAGTCCGGTCGCCTCGCTCGCCTCGCGCTACGGGCTGCGCTCATGCGGCGTCGCCGGGGCCACGGTGGCCTGAGTCGAGCGAGGCGTTAGCTCCAGAGCGCGTCCAGCCGGGGCGGCTTGCGGAACACCAGCCCACGCACCTCCGGCCGGTGCGCCGGGTCCAGCCGCAGCGCGGGCAGGCGTGCCAGCAGCGCGGCGAGAGCGGCCCGCGCCTCCAGACGCGCCAGATGAATGCCGACGCAGACATGCGGGCCCTGCGCGAACGCGAGGTTCCCGCGCCGCGGTCGCCCGGGGTCAAACGCGTCGGGATCGCCGAACACCGCCGGGTCGCGGTTGGCCGCGGCCAGTGAGATCCTCACCAGCTCGCCGCCGGCGATCGGCGCACCGCCGAGGACCACGTCGGCGGTGGCATAGCGGTCGATGACCGCGGCGGCCGGCTCGAGCCGCAGCGACTCGTCGATCGCGGCGTCCAGCGCCGTCGTCGCGTCCCGCGCCAGCTGGAGCTGATCGGGCCGCTCCAGCAGCATCAACGCGGCGTTGGCGATCATTCCCTCGGTCGTTTCGATCCCGCCGAACAGGAGCACCGCCGCGTTGGAGACGATCTGCTCGGGTGAGAGGGCCGACTCGGCGGCGGCGCTGGACAGCAGCGAGGACCGGCCGCGATCGGCGATCACTGACTGCAGGCGCTCACGCAACCCGGCAAACGCCGCCTCGCCGTCGCCGGTGGGGCCGCTTCCGGCGGTGATCGCGGTGACCGAGGCGACGATCGCCTCGTACCACCCCAGCACGTCGTCGACCTCATCGCCCCCGAGCCCGAGCGCGCGCGTCACGATCGACGCCGACATCGGCCCGGCGAACGATCGCCGCAGCTCGCCCCCACCGGCCGGCGCCAGCGCGTCGAGCAGCCGCTCCGCCTCGGCGCGCGCCATCTCGGCGAAGCGCGCCGTGACCGCGGCCGCCCGGAACGGACCGGTGAACGGAGCGCGGTGGCGCGCGTGCTCGTCACCGTCGAGGCTGAGCATGCTCGGGCCGATCACCTGCGCGGTCGAGAAGCGCGGATCGTCGACGGTGAACGCGGTCGCGTCGCGCATCGCGGCGAGGGCGAGGTCGTGACGCGTGATCAGCCAGCCGTCGAGGCTCGGCAGCCACGACACCGGCTCGTGCCGGCGCAATGCCGCGAGCGTCGGGTGCGGGTCGCCGTCGAGCTGCTCGAGGGTCACCGCGGCGCCCAGCGGGAAGGCTTCGGCTCGGCTCACGGGGTCGGGCGGCATGGCTTGATTCTGACTGCCTTGATCCTGGGTGCGTCCTCCTCGTGGTGGCGGACCGGGCCTCAGCCCTCCCGGTCCCTCCCCGGCGGCGGCTGGCAACCGAGCTGCACGAGGTGACACACGAAGGCGGTTCGGTCCCGGTCGGGCCGGAACGGCTCGAGCCCGTCACGCAGCAGGGCCGCGACGCGCTCGAGCTCGAACAGGAGCGCTAGCTTGCCCGGCGGGTCATCCCACTCCCCGGAGTCATAGCGCTCCGTCCAGGCCGCCAGCGCGGCCAGCGCCTCGACCTGGATCTCGTCCTCCCACCAGTCCGACCTCACCGCCAGCCGGTAGCGCTCGCGCATCGAGCAGACGTCGCTCCACAGCTGCTCGAACCAGAGCCATCGCTCACGCGGGTACAGCTCCCGCCAGGTCAGGGGCCAGCGCCGGCCCTCGTGTTCGGGGAAGTCGTCGTCGGGGGGATGGCCGTCGGGCCACTCGTCGGGGTCGCGCCGGTTCACGATGCCGCCAGTCGACGTAGCCGCCGGTCGGCAAACCACATCCGCAGCCGGATCACCGCCGGCGGCAGGCGTCCGTAGAGCAGCAGCGCGTGACCGTCGCGCAGCTGGCGCAACGCCTCGGCGGCGACCAGGGGGCGCCGCCGCCACCCGCTCGTCTTGGTGACGCCGCCGGCGCCGGTGGTCCGGCTCAGCTCGCGTGCCTCCTCCTCGCCGACCAGGCCCGCGAAGTAGCGCAGCGTGTCGAGGTCTGCGACGCCGGGCAGCAGCATCCGGGCGCGGTGGCTGTTGACCACGGTCTCCGTCTGGCGGCCGTAACGGCTGCGCGCCTGGGCGAGGTCGTGGAAGATCGACACCAGCTGGATGTTGTGGCTCGGGGCCGTCGAGGCGATCTCGGCCAGATTGGGGAGCGGGGCAACGTTGCCGGCCTCATCGAGGCACAGCAGCAGCGGCAGCTCGAGTCGGCCGCCGGCCAGCGTCGCTCGCTCGTAGGCGCGGTCGACGATCTCCGACACCAGCGCCAGGAAGATCGGCCGCAGCAGCTTGGACGCCTTCGCGTCGCCGATCAGGTACAGCGTCGCGCGCTCGTCCAGCAGCCGATCGGCCGTGATCTCGCACGAGCGTGCCGACCGCAGCACCCGGGCGAAGCGATACGCCCGCAGCAGCGCCTGCGCGGTGGCCTCGATCGAGGTGCGGGTGCGGTCGGCCTGGGACTCGAACGCGCGCAGAGCGTCGTAGGCGGCGTGGGCGCCCTCGAGCTCTCGCTCGTCGCGCGCCGAGCCGGTCAGCTGCGACACCGCCTCAAACAGCTCGCGAGAACCCTGGCCGTAGGTCCATCGCACGACGTCATCCATGGTCCCGTCCGTGGCCGCGGCGGTGAACAGCAGCGGGGCCAGGCGCTGCTCGGCCGCGACCGCCCAGAAGTCCCCGCCCTCGACGCCGCGCTGGTCAAGCTCGCCGGCGGCGGCCAGGCGCCAGGCGACCTCCAGCGCGCCGTCCCAGTCCCGTGCGCCGCCCAGAGGCGACCAGGTGTGCGATTCGGTGCCGGCGAGCCCGAACGGGTCGAACACGAACACCGTCCCGAGTCGACGGCGACGATCCAGCGTGCCGGTGAGCAGGTCGGTCTTGATGGAGGAGGCGACCGCCGGGCCGTCCCACTCCAGCAGGGCCGGCACCGCCAGTCCGGCCGACTTGCCCGACTGCGGCGGGCCGAACGCCACCAGCGCGTGGCGCTGCTCGGCGTACAGCAGCCGGCCCCGGTAGCGCCCCAGCGCCAGCCGTCCGGCGCCCGCCGATCTCACCAGCGCGCGCAGCTCGCCCGCGCCCGCCCATCGCGCTCCACCCGCGTGTCCGCGGACCGCGGCCGCCAGTCCGGTGCGGACCGACACCGCCAACAGCGCGGCGCCCAGTCCCACCAGTAGCGCCAGCGCGGCGTAGAAGCCGGCCGGGCCGGGGAGGCGCGCCCGGCTGCTGGGTGGCCAGGCCTGGGCCGGGCGCGAGAGCCGCTCGGGCAGGCGGATCAGGACGTCCGGCAGCGCTCCCGCCGACACGTGCGGCCAGCCGCCACCGAAGATCGCGCCGGCGATGCCGCCCCACAGCCACAGCATCGCCACCACGGTGGCCGCGCACGCGATCAGCGCGAGCATCGCTCCGTCGGTGATCCCTCCCTCCCGCCCGTGGCTCATCGCCGCCCCAGCCTCGACACCGCGGTGGCCTGCATGCCGCTGTCGGTGTCGGTCAGCCGCGCCTCGATCCGCGACCGGTGGTGCTGGACCACGAACGACCGGTTGCCGACTCGCCACAGCGCCTGGCCGGCTGACAGCATCGAGATCAGCTCCCCTTCGCTGCGTGAGAGACCGAGCAGCGACCGTGTCAGCGGCACCTGGCTCTCGTCCTGGTGGTAGACGATGCGCGTCGACGCGTCGGCGACGAGGCCCTCGGCGATGCGGGCCGCTCGCGAGCCGGCGTCGCCCGCGGCCTGCAGGTCGGCGAGCTTGTGCAGGACGACCAGATTCATCACGCCGAACTGGCGCGCGAGCTTGAAGTTGGACTGAAACCACTCGCCGAGGCCGGTGTGCTGGACGATCTTCCACGACTCGTCGGCGACGTTGATCAAGCGCTCGCGCCCCGGTCGCTCGGCGGTGCGGGCCAGCAGCGCACTGATCCAGGCGGTCGCGCAGGCCATCAGGATCCCCACCGCGGGGGAGTCGCGCACGGCGTGCAGATCGAGCACCAGCAGCCTGGCGTCGAGGTCCAGGCCCGGTGTGGTGGGCCCGTCGAACATGCCGGCCAGCGGTCCCTCGCAGAGATCCTGGAGCGCCAGCGCGGCGCGCCGGGCGTCGGCCGCGAGGCGCTCGGCGCTGGTCTGCAGTCGCGCCGCCATCTCGCCCGCCGGCTCGAACAGAACCGCGGCGATCTCCGGCAGCGTCGGCTCGGCCCCGCCGCGGGCCCGGACCGTCCGCAGCGCCTCCCGCAGCGCGCCGGCCTCAAGCTGGGTCAGCGGGCCGCCGAGGGCCGTGACCGCTACCGCGCGCAGCAGCTCCAGCTGGGCGTGCTCCTCGGGTCGCGAGGCGAGCGGGTTCAGGCGCACCCCACCGCCGGGGATCAGTGAGATCGGTTTCACGCCGACCGCCTCGCACAGAGGGCCGTACTCACGCTTGATGTCGAGCACGAACGCCCGGCGGCCGAACAGCAGCATCCGCCACAGCAGCGTCTTGACCAGCGCGCTCTTGCCCTGGCCGAGCTTGCCCAGCACGATCGTGTTGGGGTCGTCGAGGATGCCCTCGCCGTACAGGACCCACGGGTCGTAGCAGAACGCTCCGCCACCGGAATCGCGTCCGATGAACACCCCCCGGCTGCTGAGGCCCCCCGCCCCGATGAACGGGTAGATGGCCTGGGCGTGACGGGTGGTGCAGCGGTGACCCGGCCGCTCGGTGGTGCGGACGCTCATCGCAGCCCCCGGCACAGCGGCAGCGTGAACGTGAACGCGTCGGCCTGCTGACCGTACAGACGGTGCAGCTCCAGACGGGCTCGCGCGGCGTGGTCCAGCACCTCCGAGCACGCGCGCCGCAACTCGTCGCGATCCCGTCCCGACACGGTGACGAACCCGCTCAGCCGCACCTCGCCGTGGCCCGCGGCCAGCTCGGCTTCGCGGCGGGCGGTGGCCTCACGCGCCTGGCGTTGGCGAGCGGTCTCGGACTGGCCGAACCGCGCGCGAAGATCGCGGTCGGCACGATCCCGGGTGATCGCCGCCTCCACCTCTCGGGTCGAGCGGGCCGCGGGCAGCGGTTCGAAGCTGACCGCGACGGTGCGCACCACGCCGGCGTGACCCAGCAGGGCGTCCATGAACAGCGGCGACACGTCGACCCGGGGCCAGGCGCCGATCCAGTACGTCGCGTGCACGGCGCCGTCGCTCTGATAGCTGTCCCAGGTCTCCCGCGCGCCAAGCGGCCAGGCGCCCAGCTCCGAGAGCCCGTCACGTCCCGGATCGGCCGCCTCGAGCGCGGCCAGCTCGGCGCGGGCGTAGGGATCGAAGGCGGTCCGCAGCGTGCGGGCCAGCTGACCCGCGCTGAGGCCTCCGAGGACGACCACCTCGGCGGCCTCCAGACCCTGGGCCACGCGCTCGGTCTCCTCCACCAGCGCGGCCGTGACCGCCGCCTCGCCGCGGTCGCGGACGCGCGCAGCCTCGATCTGGACCGCGACCAGGATCTCGTGCTGCTGGGTGAGGCGGGCGCTGGTCCCGATCAGCTCCAGGTAGGACTCGATCATCGGCGTCCCCCGCAGCGGGACCGTGGGGTCTCGCTCGGCGTGGACCCAGCGCGCGAGCTCGTCCCCCTGCGCCGGTGCGGTCCGCTCGATCCACTGCAACCGCCTGATCGCCGAGCCGGCGGCGTTGGACAGCACCAACCCCCAGCGCGCCAGGCGCCGCTCCTGGGCCTCGGGATCCAGCAGCGAGAAGGCCACCACCCGGCACGCCAGCACCGCGGTCAGGCGCCGGCCCGATCGCTCCGAGAGGGCGCCGATTGGACGGTCCCGGTAGGCGGCCTCGACGATCCGGACGTCGCTCAGCGCTTCGGGGGCACAGGGAGACGGGTCACGCAACTCGGGACTCCGGCGCCGCAGCCCCAGGCCGCGCGAGCCCGCGGTGGGAGCGGTGGACACGAAGCGCGCCCGGGCGGTCAACCGGCGGGCCGCGAAGGCCGCCGCGACGGGTGCCCATTCCTCCGCGGTTCGGCCGCCGAGGGGCGCGAAGCTCGCGCACAGGGTCACCGCGACCACGATGGCCGCCACCAGCGCCCCGGCGGCGGACGGCGACGAGTCGAGTACGACGATCGCCGCCACCGCTCCCGTTGCGACCACGGCGGCCTGGGCGCCGCGGATCGGGCCGAGGATCCCCCGCCGCTCCAGCGGGCCGAAGGTGTAGGTCAGCCGGCGCTCGCTCACAGCCGGCCTTCGTCTGGCTCCTGGCGGGGCGGGCGCGGATCGTGGTCTTCTGCTGCGGCCCGACCGTCGGCCTCCCCCGGCGCTGCGCCGTCCCCGGGGGCTGCCGGGCCGGGGCCGGGGCCGGGCTCCGAGCCCAGCGGGCGCGGCGGCCAGCCATCGTCGAGTCCCAGCGTCATCGTCGGCAGGCTGTTGTCCGGCGCCTGCGCATACGCCGACATGCCGGGCGAGCGCTCCGGGGCCGCCTCGCTCGCCTGTGAGTCCGAGCCGGGCGGGGTCGATCCCGATGGCGGCGGGGTGAATGCGTCGGCCAGCGAGTCAGCCGCGGCGCCGCCGGAGGAGGACGTCGACCGAGCCGAACCGGGGCCGGCGCCATCGACGTGCGGGGCGTCGCTGGCACCGTTCGTCGCGCCGTGATCCAGGTCACGGTCCTGGCCGCCGTTGACCGACCTCGCACCGGCCGGGGCCAGCCCGTCAAGCGCGGCCTGTGCCGCTCCGGTCTCGCGAGCCTCTCGGAGCGCCAGCTGCGCCGGCAGCTCCTGCACGATCTCCTGGGCGACATCGGAGGTGTTCATGCCGCGCTGCGCCTGAGCGGGCAGCTGGCGGGTCTCGCTGCGCAGCCCACCGACGGCGCCACCGGCGAGCTCGTGCAGCGGAAGCATGCGCAGCAGCGCCCACGGCGAGAATGCCGCCAGCAGGACCAGTGTCGCGCCCGCGAGCATGGTGGTGACACTGGTCGAGCCGGTGTGGCCGAGGGCGGCCCCTCCGAGGGCCAGGACCGCCACGATCGCGAACTTGGACAGGATCAGCGCGACGAGCAGCTCCACCGCCCGGACCGCCCAGATCCGGCGCGCGGGCCACACCAGGGCGGCGAAGAACAGCGGCAGCAGCAGCACGATGACGTACACCGCGGCCGACCGGATCACGAGCTCGATCCACAGCGTGAGCGTCGCAGCGGCGGTCAGCAGTCCAACCACGAAGACCAGGAACGGAGAGCGGCTGAGCACGGTGACCCCGCCCGCGACCTGCGCGGCGTGGGCGAGAAACGACACGCTGGCGCCGTTTGACGCCGACGACACGATTCCCGACATCTCGTCGGAGGCGGCGAGCAGCAACGTCGTCACCGGCGCCGCCACGCTGACCGCCAATACCGCCAGGGGCAGGTAGCCCAGAGCGGCGCGCGTGAGCAGGGCCAGGTCGGAGTGCGTGATCGCCTGGATCGCCGCCGCGAACAGGAAGGGCAGGGTGAGCAGCGCCGAGATCGCCGCCATCCGCCAGTAGACCGACGAGAACCAGGTGCCCTGCAGCTCCGGTCGCGTCGTCGCCGAGATCACCGATGCGGTCTCGTTCAGCGCGAACTTCGCGCCGCCCGCCACCCAGGTCCCGATCGCGGCGATCCCCGCGGCGGCGGCGGCCCCCTTCGCGACCCCGCTGGCTCCCTGGCCCGCCAGCGACTCCACCGCGCCGCCGAGGTGGCCTCCCAGCAGCCGCTTGCCGGCGCTGAGCACGCGGCCGGGGTGGCTTGCCGCCGAGCACACCTTGCCCGCCAGCGTGCTGACCAGCCCGGCCAGCGAGCAGATCGGCTTGATCGGGTTCAGCGCCTGGGCCGGGGACGGGGCAGCGCAGCGCGCCACCGCGAGCACCACGACCAGCAGGAGAATCGATCCTCCCCGCCGCGCGGTCATCGAGCCGCGAGCGGGATCGGTCGGCCGGGCCGCGGGGTCATCGGGCGGTGGTTCCGAGGTGCTGGAAGAAGTTCACCAGGCCCGGCGCCGCACCGACGATCAGCGCCGCGGCGCCCGAGATGAGCGCCGCCATCCGTCCGCGCGCGGCGTACTGATGGTTGTGCGTGTGTGACGCCACGGCCCACAGGCCAGCGCCGACGAACGCGCCCAGGAGCGCTATGGCGAGCGACCACGCCTCGGCGCCATTGACCAGCTGCTGCAGGACGTTGCTGCCGGGCAGCCCGGTGAGATCCGGGTGCGCGGACACTGCCACGGGTGGCGCCGCAAGAGTGCCGAGCTCTGTCATCACAGATCGCTCCTTTGAAGCTAATTGAGCCAATTGAGTCTGCGACAGTCTAGTAGAGGCATCGGATGTCTGCTAGCTTCCTTTGTCAATACTTAGGCTCAATTAGACTCAAAGGAGAAGCGAGATGAGCGTCGCGACGATGGACCCGGTACGCACCTGCGCCAACGACGAGCTCGCCGATCTGTACGCGACGCTGGGCGGACGGTTGACTCAGATCGTCCGACACGACGTCCGGGCGCCCGACGCCGTGATCGAGGACGCCTGCCAGTGCGCGTGGAGCCGGCTGATCGATCATCGTGAGCGGGTCCGGCGTGAGACCGTGCTCGCCTGGCTGGTGACGACCGCGGTCCGGGAGGCGCTCAGGCTGATCCGCCGCGAGCGGCGCTATGTGTCGCTGGACGATCTTCTCGAGCGCTCGGGCGATGGCGTCGCCGCCGCCTCCGCGCCGCTGGAGGATCTCGTCGAGCGACGCGCGCGACTGGACGCGATCAGAGCGCTGCCGGAGCGCCAGCGGCGGCTGGTCTGGCTACAGGGGCTGGGGTTCAGCTACGCCGAGATGGCCGGGTACACCGGCGCGACCACGCGTACCGTGGAGCGTCAGCTGCTCCGCGCCAAGCGGGCTCTGGGTCCGCTCTGAGGTAACGGCGACACGCGGGGCACTCGGTCGAGGTCATGCGACCCGTTTCTGGCCCGGTCGAGGTCACGCGACCCGCTTCGGGCCAAGTTTGGCGGACCGTTCTTGCGCCCAATCTGGCGCCAGACGAGGGGTTTGCCGCCAGGGCCACGGGGGGTGGGCCGATCCCGACACACCGCCCCGAACAACGCCGATTGGGCGCAAAACACGCTGCCCCGCGCCGCCGCCGCTCACGCCAGGGCGTTCGCCGCGCCCGGCGATCGCCGGACGCTAACGGCGCGCCCGCCCCCGCTTGCGCCGCCGCCGCTCGGCCGGGCTCAGCTTGCGCGGCTTGGCCCGCTTGGATCCGGGGCGGGGGTCGACGCCGGCAGCGGAGCCGGAGGCGCGCACCGGGGCGCGCCGGCGGGCGTCACGCCAGATGAACAGGGAGATCCCGACCAACACCACCATCGCGCCCACCGCGATCCCGATCGCGCTGCTGCTGCTCAGCGAGCTCGAGCCCGAGGTCGCGGCCGAGCTGTTCGACAGGATCGTGGGCGTCGGGGCGGTGGTGGACGTGACCGGCGCCAACGGAACTCCGGGTGAGAGCGGGCTGCTGGAACCCGGGAGCGCCGGGCTCGGGGTGCTCGTCGTGGCCGCCAGTGCGGTCGCGGGCAGGGCGGCCGGCACCACGGCCGGCAGCAGGGCGAGGAGTGCGAGCAGGACCGCGACTGGGCGCATGCGGTGCCCCGCGCTCACCGATCCGATGCGAGGGGCTGCTCCATCGCCGGCGTCGAGGGCGGGTTCCGGTAGGGATCCTCGACCTCGGTGTCCTCCTCGTGGTACACGCTTTCGACGTTGACCGACCAGATGTCGTGGTGCGTGCCCAGCACCAGGTTGTCGACCGCACGCATCGCGGTGAGCATCGAGTGATCGGAGTTGTTGTAGCGGTGCAGTCCGTTGCGCCCGACCTGGGTCAGATTGCCGATCGTGCCCAGCCAGCCGCGGATCGTGGCGACACGCTGGGCGTACTCGACGTCGTAGATCGGGTAGGCCTTGTGCACGCGAACGACGAAGCCGAACTTGACCGAGTCGGCCCGGGCCAGGCCGAGCTTCTCGATCTCGGACTTGGCCAGCTCGACGAGGTCGTCGTCGGCCATGCTCCAGAGGTCGTCGCCCTCGAAGCAGAAGTACTCCATCCCCACCGAGGCGTCGGTGTCGTTGGGCACCATCCAGGGACTCCAGGAGCGGAAGTTCTGGATCCGCAGGACCCGGACCCCGGGCTGGTGGATGTAGATCCAGTTATCGGGGAACAGGTCCTTGGTGCCCTCGATGACCAGTGAGACGGTGAGGAAGTCCCGGTAGCGCAGGCCGCGGGCCGCATCGCGCACCTCGCCCGGTGCCTCCGGTTCGACGATCCCCACCGTGGTGCGCAGCGGCAGTGAGGAGATGACGTGGGAGGGAACCAGAGTCTCTCCGCCGGCCACCACCTCGAGCACCCGGCCGCCCTCGACCCGCAACCGCGTGACCGGTGCGTTCATGCGCACCTCGCCGCCGTGCTCATGGATGTCGGCCGCCATCTGCTCCCACATCTGGCCCGGTCCGTAGCGGGGGTAGTTGAACTCGGAGATCAGCGACTTGATCTTGTTGCCGCGGTTGCCGAAGAAGGCGGCGCGGGCGGCGCTGAAGAAGGACAGGCCCTTGATCCGCTGAGCGGCCCATTCGGCGCGGATCTCGTCGGTCGACACCCCCCACAGCTTCTCCGTGTAGGTCTTGAAGAAGTGCTGGTAGAGCCGCTTGCCGAAGCGGTTGGACACCCACTGCTCGAATGTGTCCTCGGGGCCCTTGGGCTTGACCGCCGCCCACAGATACGAGGCCATGCAGCGGGTCAGCTCCACCGGACCGAGCTTCTTGATCACGTCCATGCCCTGCAGCGGATACTCGAGGAACTTGTCGTTCCAGTAGATCCGGCTCTGGCGCGGGCGGCGGAGGAACTCTTCCTTCATGATCTCGTGCCAGAGGTCGTCGACCTCCTTGACCTTGGTGAAGAAGCGGTGGCCGCCGAGATCGAAGCGGTAGCCGTCACGGACCTCGGTCCGGGCCAGGCCGCCGATCTGATCGGTGGACTCCAGCACGATCACGGACTTGCCCTGCTTGGCCAGCAGGTAGCCGGCGGTCAGGCCGGCCGGGCCGGCGCCCAGGACCAGAACGGGGTGCTCCGGGGTGATCTCGGTGACTTGCGGTCCTGCCGGGCTGGTCTCGGTCATGGGTGTCCTAGGCGACCTTCTGGTAGAGGATGGCGCTGTCGGCCACGCAGCAGGCGCCTCGGTAGTTGTGTGGTGCCCAGGCGACCTGCTTCAGCGTTCCGGCGGTGACGTCGCGTTGAAGGATCGCTCCCCACTGGGCGGAGCGTCGTCGCACGAGCTGTGTCCACGACGCTTGCCAGTTCTGAGCGCCTTCGGTCAACGGGCGCACGTAAAGCAGCTGCTGGCCGGGTTTGAGACTAGCAACCAGTGGTCCCAGCGTGGCTTGGGGGTTGGTCTGGCGCAGGCGGGGCAGCGCGTCGACCCAGTTCATGTAGCGCGGGTCGGTCACCGCGCCGGCGGTGTTGGCGTAGCGCAGCCCGGCGGGCAGGTAGTACCACGCCAGCGGGGTCTGCTCGGGCTGGCCCACGACGACCAGGTCGCCCTGGTGCAGCAGCGGCCCGACCTCCCCCGCCACATCCCGCATATCACTCTTGTAGCTCGCGGCGAACGACGACGCGTTGGCCAGGAAGGCCACGCACAACACCATCGCCACCACGCCGACCACCCGGGCCCGGGCGGACGAGAACGCCCCGAACAGCAGCAGCGGCGCTACAAGGCAGGCGAAATACCGCTCCACCCAGCCGGGCATCAGCACCGTGGACAGCCGGGCCAGCACCAGTCCCGCCGCGGGCACGGCCAGCAGCGCCCACATCGCGCGCCATTCCGGGGTTCGGCGGTTAGCTCGGGTGAACAGCGGCGCGAGCCCGACCACCGCGGCCACCAACAGCGCCATGTCGACTCGCTCGCCGCCGAGCAGCTGGCTCGGAACCGCGGCGCCGAGCTTCGGGGCGTAGTGCCACGGCGAGGTGGTGTGCGATATCTGATAGATCGTCGTCGGCAGCCAGGGCAGGTAGAGCACGAAGGCGCCGCCGAACGTGATCGCGGCATCGCGGAGCAGCCCGGTGCGCTCCTCGCTGCTGAGATAGACGGCACCCACCGCAGCGGCGGCACCGAACCAGAACAGGACCGCCGAGCCCTGCGTGTAGAGCATCAGGGCCAGCGCGGCTCCGAACAGCAGCAGGTACCGCCGCCGGCGATACACGAAGCCGTGGATGAACCCGGTCATGGCCAACAGCGACAGCAGCACCATCAGCTCGTACATCTGCGTCTCCTGGGAGAACTGCGTCAGGAACGCGCTGAACGCGAACAGCACGGCGGCGAAGAATCCGGCCCGGCGTCCGAACAGGCTCCAGCCGGCCCACATGGCCGCGGGGATGCTCAGCAGCCCCAGCAGCACCGACAGCGCGTGAGTGGTGCTCTCACCGGAGCCGAACAGGCTGATCCAGAAGTGCAGCACCAGGTAGTACAGCGGCGCGGAGCCACCCTGACGCAGGACCCCGAACATCGAGCTGACCGAATGCGAGGCGATCCCGGTGGCGATCGCCTCGTTGAACCACAGCTCGCCGCTGAGCACCCGCGTGCGCACGAAGGCCGACACGGCGACGAGCACCAGCAGCACCGCCGCAACGGTGACCCACCGCGGCAGGCGGTGAAACCACTGCGGCGCGTGAACGTCGGCGATCGGCGGCGACTCCAGCAGCGAGGCGAGCGGTCGTCTAGGGGCGGCGGTGGTCATGGAGGAGAGTGCTCGAGGCCGCGCGCTAACGGCCGGGACCGCGCTGACGCGCTAGGCGACCCTCTCATAGAGGATGGCGCTGTCGGCCACGCAGCAGGCGCCTCGGTAGTTGTGTGGTGCCCAGGCGACCTGCTTCAGCGTTCCGGCGGTGACGTCGCGTTGAAGGATCGCTCCCCACTGGGCGGAGCGTCGTCGCACGAGCTGTGTCCACGACGCTTGCCAGTTCTGAGCGCCTTCGGTCAACGGGCGCACGTAAAGCAGCTGCTGGCCGGGTTTGAGACTAGCAACCAGTGGTCCCAGCGTGGCTTGGGGGTTGGTCTGGCGCAGGCGGGGCAGCGCGTCGACCCAGTTCATGTAGCGCGGGTCGGTCACCGCGCCGGCGGTGTTGGCGTAGCGCAGCCCGGCGGGCAGGTAGTACCACGCCAGCGGGGTCTGCTCGGGCTGGCCCACGACGACCAGGTCGCCCTGGTGCAGCAGCGGCCCGACCTCCCCCGCCACATCCCGCATATCACTCTTGTACTGGGGGGCGTAGGTGGCGGGGTTGGCCATGAACACGATCGCCAGCACGATGGCCACCAACCCGACCACTCGCGCGCGGGACAGGCCCCAGGCGATCAGCAGCACGATCGCCCCCAGGATCGGCGCGAAGTAGCGCGAGACGAACGCCGGCGTGATCTGCGAGGACAGCCAGGCGACCCCGAGGGTCGCGACCGGCAGCGCGATCAGGGTCCACACCGTCGCCCACTCCCGCGTGCGGCGATGCGCCCGGGTGAACAGCGGCCCCAGCCCGATCAGGGCCGACACCGTCAGCACCACGGTGATCCGGTCGCCGCCGAGCAGGTCTCGCGAGATCAGGATCGGCGCACCGAACCGGGGCGCCGAGTCCCACGGTGCCGCCGTGTGGGCGACCTGGTAGAGGAGGTTGGGGACCCACGGCAGGTACAGGATCCCGGCGGTGACGAAGGTGACCGCCGCGTCGCGCAGCAGCCCGCGGCGGTCGTCGCTGGCCAGCAGGGTCGGGATCAGCGCCAGGACCGATCCGATGAAGAAGAACGTGCCCCACGAGTGGGTGTAGAGCATCAGGGTCAGCATCGCCCCGAACAGGAACAGGTAGCGCCGTCGCCGGTAGACGAACCCGTGGATGAAGGCGGTCGTCGCCACGAGCCCGAGCAGGCCCATCAGCTCGTACATCCGAGTCTCCTGCGCGTACGCGGTGAGCCATGCGTTGAGGGCGAACAGCAGCGCCGCCATGATCCCGGCCCGCCGCCCGAACAGACTCCAGGCGGCCCAGCAGCCAGCCGGCACGGTGAGGACCCCGAACAGGGCCGAGAGGGAGTGCGTGGCGGTCTCCGACGAGCCGAACACCGACATCCAGACATGCAGCGTCATGTAGTAGAGCGGAGGGTTGCCGTCGTGGCGCAGCACGCCCGGGATCGCGGTCAGCTTGTGCAGCGCCACGCCGGTGGTGATCGCCTCGTCCATCCAGTACTGGCCGCCGACGTAACGCGTGCGGATGAACCCCGAGAGTGCCATCAGCGCCACCAGGCCGCCGCTGATCCACACCCAGGCGGGAACGCGCTCCAGCCGGGCCGGCAGGCGCGGTGTGAAGTCGGCCAGGCCGCGCCGCGGGACGCTGGGGCCGGACTTGGGCGCGGTTACGGTGGCCATCAGGGCTGAGGGGTGGTGGGGATCACGGCCCGAGACTACCCGCGGCAGCTCGTGAACAGGTTGAACGGACCACCCGAGCCGATGTACGTGTATTGGACGCTCGGCCAGGTGCGGACCAGCGGCAGCAGGGACGAGTGGCGCGTGTCACGCGTCTGGAGAATCACGTTGGGGGCGGTTACGGTCGCCTTCGGCGGTGGTGGCGCCTCGATCTGCGCCGTGTGGACGCCAAGCGTCCAGGCGACCATCGGAACCTGGAAGCCCTCGGTCATGACCGACCCGCAGCGCAGCAGCTTGGCCGGGCCTCCGTAGCGCGCGACGAGCCCGGTCACGCCGTCGCGCAGCTGGGCCTGGTACACGAGCGAGCGATGCGTGCGCGGGAGCGAGATCAGGCTGTTTCCGACCCACGACGGCACCAGCGCGAACACCGCCGCGACCACGACCAGGGCGGCCCACGACGACGCCCGGGCGAGAGCCGGCGCGGACTGACGCCGGCGTCGCAGCGCCCGGCCGGCGAAGTTGCCGATCTCCCGCGCGGCCCAGCCCCAGCCGACGGCTCCGCACACCTCCACCAGCGCCGAGCCGAGCACCAGATAGCGGTTGTTGCCCGAGAAGCCGATCTGGGTCATCGTCGCGATCACCACGAACCAGGTCAGCCCGGCGATGCCCGCCAGCGCGGCCGTGGCTTGGGCCACGGCCTGCGGCCGGCGCAGCGCAGCGTGACCGTCGCGGCGCCAGCCGCGCCACAGCACCGCGGCCACCACGGCGACCAGGATCGCGGCGACGACCTTGATCCGCAACAGGATCGTCGGCCAGGCGGCGTTGACCAGCTCGCTCACGAACGGGACCTTGGCGAAGGCCAGGCTGTTTGAGCGGGGGTGCTGGGCCCGGTTGACCCCGCGCAGGAAGTGACCCGAACCCCAGTACTCGGGCAGGAACCAAAACACCGGGATCAACACGAACAGCGCCACCACCAGCTTGCGCGCGTCTGGATCCTTCCAGAACAGCCACAGTCCGTAGGGACCCCAGAAGAGCCAGATCTCGGGTCGGTCGAGCGCGACCAGGAAGCCGACCGCGAACGCCTGTCGCGGCCTGCCGTCGAGGTGGCGCTCCATCGCGATCAGCATCAGCGCCGTGGCCAGCCCCTCGGAGTAGCCGAGCGCGTTGTCGGACACGTAGCCGGTGGACAGCGCCAAGCCGACCGCGGCGATCAACCCGGCCAGCAGCGCCGGCGCGAGCGCGGTGAACCGGTCCCAGCCCACCTCCCGGTCGGCTTCGGACGCGGTGAAGTAGCTGCCGATCTGACGGGTCAGGCGGACGGCCAGGCGGAACACCATCACCACGGCGGCGAACGCCCCCGCCCGGGCCACCACCAGCCACAGATCGGGAGCGGCGCTGCCGAACGGTGCGAACAGGGTCGTGAAGACCATCGGCAAGGGCTTCCAGGACGGTCCGCCGATGGTGTGCAGGTCGAGGTGGACGATCTCGCGTCCCCATACGATCCACGCCCACGGGTCGTAGCTGGGAGTGGACGGAATCAACAGCGAAACTGCGCCGACGAGCAGCGCGGCCGCGATCAGCGCGGCGTAGAAGCGCCCCGGTGACAGGCGATACCAGGGCTCTGCCGGTGAGGAGCCCGACTTGGCGGTCGCGGGAGCCGTCGAGCTCACGGGAAGGTCCGTGGTCGAGGCAGAGAGCATGTGGGCGAGCGGTCGTCGGGACACGGGCTGGGGCGCTGCGGGGCCCCTGGGGGCCCGGCTCGAGTTGCGGGTGCTGACACGCCTGGCGGACCACGGGTTCGCCCTGCGAAGCTGACGAGCCGCGCGGGGACGGGCGTCG
This sequence comes from uncultured Solirubrobacterales bacterium, assembly GCA_963792735.1. GTDB lineage: Bacteria > Actinomycetota > Thermoleophilia > Solirubrobacterales > Solirubrobacteraceae > Palsa-465. Next base: position 416,710 of record CAWBXK010000007.1, read on the forward strand.
CGGGCGAATTGTAGTGCGCCGGCGGGCGGTCCGGCTCGGGCCTCCGGCGCCGCCGCTCAGCCCGCGCCGAGCTGCCGCTTGAGCGCCACGATCCGCCGGTAGGAAGCGGCCGCGTCCTGCCGTGATATCTCACCGCTGTGCAGCGCCGCGCGCAGCGACCCCAACTCGCCGGGGGCCGAATCCGTGAACAGCAGGATGTCGGCTCCGGCGGCGGCGGCCAGCGTTCCGGCCACGGTCTCGCCATGGCCGCTGGTCGAGCCGAGCGCGTCGGTGATCGTCACGCCGCGGAACCCCAGGCGGCCGCGCAGGACACCGGCGATGATCGGCCGCGACAGCGCGGCGGCGGTGCCGCTGCGGTCGTAACCCGGAAAGCCCGCCACCGCGAGCATCACGGCGTCAAGTCCGCGCGGGATCATGGCCCGGTAGGGCACCAGCGCGCTCAGCCGCTGCGCGCGCGTGGGATTGAGCTCCTCGCGCTGGACGTCGGTGGACACCGCGGCCGAGCCCAGGCCGGGAAAGTGCTTGGCGGTCGCCGCCACGCCGCGGGCCTGTAGCCCGAGGGCGAAGGCGGTCGCGTAGGTGGCGACGGTATCGGCTCGGAACGAGAACGCGCGGCCCTGGCGCGAGATGAACGCCCCGCCGAAGGTGGGTACGTCGGCGACCGGGGCGAGATCCATGTCGATGCCCCAGCCACGCAGATACGACCCGGTCGCGCGGCCCTCGCGAGCGGCCACGGCGGGGTCGTGGGTGGCGGTGATCTGCGGCGGCGAGAGGTCGGGAGGGCCGCCGGGGAGCCGCTTGACCTCGCCGCCCTCCTGGTCGGTGGCGATCAGCAGCGGTGGATTGCCGCCGGCCCGCGCGGCGCGCTGGAGCGCAGCGGTCAGCGCGACCGTCTGCGACCGCGTGACCAGGTTGGACCCGAACAGGATCACCGAGCCGACTTCGCCGCGGCGAACCGCGCCGAGCAGCGCGGCGGGCGGGGTGCGGCCGGCGAATCCGACCATGATCCGCTGGCCGAGCAGTTTGGAGGCCGATCGGGGCAGAGCGATCGAATCCGGGCCGTGGCCCGGCGCCGGTGCGACCCCGCCGCCGGATGGCTTGGCCTGAGCGGCGGCGGGCCGGGCCGGGCCGTCGTGCCCGTGCATCGACCCGAGCGCTCCGCCGACGCCGAGCGCGGCGAGAACCACGGTGAGCGCGAGCCGCGCTACCCCGATACTCCCTGGGCGACGCAGCTCTCGACCGTCTGCAGCAGCTGGTCGGGGGCCTGGTTGGGGTAGAGCAGCGCGCTGCCGATCGCCTCGGCGCCCTGGACCTGCCCGTCGATCTGCATCTCCTGGGCCGCGCCGGGGGTGGGCTCGAAGTACACCGTGGGGCCGTCGGGCTTGGTTTCGATCTGCATCGCCCATCTCCCCAGCCTGACCACCGGTATGTGGTCCTGCCGCAGGCAGACGATGTGCTTCGTGCGCGGGTCGTCGAGACCCTTGTGGACGGTGGTGACCGCTTTCAGGGTGCCGGCCTGCGGTTTGGTGGAGCTCCCGCAGGCGGCGAGCGAGATCGCCGCCAGCGCAGCGGCCAGCGCGAACTTCGCGGAGGACATGCCGGGAGAGGGTAGAGGATGATCTGGTCACGTGATCGCATTCGCCGTTCTGTCGGGACCGCTGCCGAAAGCCGGGGTGGTCGCGCTCGCCGCGCTCGCCGCGCTCGGTCTGCTGCACCGGGACCTCCACACGCGCGCGCTGGCGATGCTGGGAGCGCTGGTGCTCTCCCCGGTGCTGCTGTTGAGCGACATCTGGAGCTCGCCGCAGTTGCGGATCGTGCACCGCCACCCGTTGCCGGCCCTGCTCGGCGCGATCGTGGCCGTGGCGGTGCTGGGGGTCGCCGCGGCGCTGATCGCCCGGCGCCCCTCGCTGCTCGCCCTGCTGGCCGTGTTCGCGCTGCCATTCCGAGTGCCGATCCAGGCCGGCGGCGTCACCTCGAACCTCCTGGTCCCGCTGTACCTGGTCGTCGCCGTCGGCGCGCTGGCGTGGATCGTGCCGGCATTGCGCCGGTCGGCGCCGGGGCCGATCGGGCCCTCGCCGGCGGGCGCGCCCGACGCGTCGGGCGGCTGGGCGGTGTGGGTGGAGCGGCTGCTCGCGCTGTACATCGTGCTGTACGCCGTACAGGCGGTCTACTCGCCGGACTTCCGGCAGGCGCTCCAGAACGTGGTGTTCTTCTACATCCCGTTCACGCTGCTCTACCAGCTCCTGCGTGGACTGCGGTGGACGCCCGAGCTGATCCGCAACTGCGTGCGGTTGCTGGTCGTGCTCGCGGTCGTGTTCTCCGTGGTCGGGTTCGTGGAATACGCGACCAAGACCATCATCCTCAACCCCAAGCTGGTCGTCACCAACGATCTGCACACGTACTTCACCGTCAACTCGGTGTTCTTCGACCCCGACATCTTCGGACGCTTCCTGGCGCTGGTGATGATCATGCTCGCGGTCGTGCTCCTGTACGGGGTCGCCCAGCGCGTCCAGCTCGCCGCCGCGGTGGTGCTGGCGATCCTGTGGGCCGGGTTGGTGCTGACCCTGTCGCGCTCCAGCCTCGGGGCGCTGCTGCTCGGACTGGGAGTGCTCGCCGCGCTGCGCTGGAACCCCTCGCGAGCGCTGGTGGTGGCGGTGGTGGTGATCGGGCTGGGGGCCGCCCTGGTCGCCGTGACGCCGACGACGTTCGGCCTCAACCAGGGCGTCAACGGCGCCTCCAGCGGGCGCGGCGGTCTGGTCAGCGGCGGCCTGGGGCTGTTCGCGGATCGGCCGGGGTGGGGCTATGGATCCGGATCCTTCGTGACCGAGTACCGCGCCCATCATCGGGCCACGGCCACGTCGCTATCGGCCTCGCACACGATCCCCGTCACGGTGGCGGCGGAGCAGGGCATCATCGGCGAGCTGGTCTACGTCGCGCTCGTGGTGACGGCCCTGGTGTGCCTGTTCCGCCGGGCTCGCGGCGATCCGGTGCGCTCGGCACTGGCCGCGGCCTTCGCGGCGCTGGTCTTCCACACCATGCTCTACGCGGACTTCCTCGAGGACCCCGAGACGTGGGCACTGCTGGGCATCGGGGTGGCGCTGGCCACCGGTCCGCTGCGGCCGGGCGGAGCGAGCTCGAGCCTCAGCGCTTCGGAGGCGCCGACGCCGGCGCCGGCTCGCTCGTGACCGGGTTCATCGCCTGGGCGATCGCCAGCAGCAGTTCGTGGAGCTGGCGGCGAGCGTCGTCGTCGAGCGGCGACAGCAGCTCTTCCTGAGCCTGCTTGGCCAGCCGGCGCCCGCGCGCCAGCGTCGTCCGGCCCTCGTCGGTGAGGTGCAGCGCGTGGGCGCGGCGATCGTGCGGGTGGCGGCGGCGCTCCACCAGTCCCTGGGCCTCGAGCTCGTCGATCGTGGAGACCATCGTGCTGGGATCCATCCCGATGGACGTGCCGAGCGCGTGCTGGGTGATCATGCCCTCGGCGTCGAGCACGTTCAGCGCCCCCCACATACGCGGCGTGAGGCCGAGCGTCTGCAGGCGATGCGCGAACTCTCGCTGGGCGTAGCTGCCGACCCGGCTGAGCAGATACCCGGTGTGGCGGATCAGCGCCGCGTGCAGTCCGGGAGGGGGTCCAGCCATGTTCTCAAGATTCTAACCACTTAAAGTGGCAGTCACGAATAGTTTGTGCTAGAAACGATACGTCCAACGCACTAACGGGGGAGTCCTCACCATGATGACCACCATCACCCGCTGGGTTCTGGCCCACAAGCGAATCGTCTCGATCCTCTGGGTCCTTGTCACCGTGGTGGGGATCGCCACCGTCGGGCAGTCGACCAAGTCGTTCAGCAAGGAGTTCAGCGTTCCCGGCCGGGAGGGCTTCGTGACCAACTCCACGATCGCGCACCTGTATCACCAGGGCGGCCGCAACGCGCCGTTGCTCGCCGTGGTGACGCTGCCACCGGGCGCGGCGGTCTCCTCGCCCGCGGTGCGCTCGGGCCTGGAGCAGGTCCAGGCCAGGCTGAGCGCGGCGCTCCCCGGCGTGCGGGCCGCCTCGTTCGCGTCGACCGGCAGCCACGCGTTCGTCTCCGGCGATGGGCACACCACCTTCGTGCTCGCCTATCCGCCGCCCGACCACGAGTCCTTCGGCGCCAACACGACGGCTGCGAAGCGCGCCACCGCGACGCTGGCGGGCGATCGGATCGCCGGCGCGCCCGTCTACGTCACCGGGATCGACGCGCTGTCGAGCCAGACCGGCGGCAGCGGAGGACCGGGTGTGCTGCTCGAATCGATCCTCGGCGGCCTCGGGGCGCTCGTCGTGCTCGGCTTCGTGTTCGCGTCGTTGCTGGCGCTGGTGCCGATGCTGATGGCGATCGTCTCGATCATGACCACCTTCCTGGTGCTGTGGGGCGTGACGGCGCTGACCAATGTCTCGTTCATCGTCGAGTTCCTGGTCGCGCTGATCGGACTCGGGGTGGCGATCGACTACGCGCTGATCGTCGTGGTCCGCTGGCGCGAGGAGCGCGCCCACGGCTATGGGGGAGACGAGGCGGTGGTGCGCGCGATGCAGACCGCCGGCCGCGCGGTCGTGTTCAGCGGCACCACGGTCGCGATCGGTCTGCTGGCGATGATCGTGCTGCCGCTGCCGTTCCTGCGCTCGATCGGCTACGCCGGGATGCTGATCCCGCTGGTCAGCGTGGTGGTCGCGATCACGCTGCTGCCGATCGTGCTGGCCAAGGCCGGCAGCCGGCTTGACTGGCCGCACATCCGCAGTGAGGACCAGGCCAGCCGCGGCTGGACGCGATGGGCGCGGCTGGTGGTGCACCGGCGCTGGTTCGCGGCGCTCGGCGCCGGCGCGGTGCTGGTGGCGCTGCTGATCGCGGCGACCGGGCTGCAGCCGGGCCAGGCCAACGTCAACACGCTCAGCAAGCAGGGCAACGCTCACTCCGGACTGGTGGCGCTGGAGCGCTCCGGCATCGGCCCGGGTGCGCTGACGCCGATCGAGTTGCTCAGCCCGGCCGGCGCAGCGACTCGGGTGGCCGGCGTGCTGTCCGGGGTCAGCGGGGTGCACGGCGCGGTCGCGCCCGCGAGCCCGCAGTGGCGCCGGAACGGGACCGCGGTGATCGACGCCATCTCGGTCGCCGACGGCTCCACATCGACGGGCACCGACACGCTCGATCGAGTCCGGGCGGCCGCCCATTCGCTCGAGCCCGGTGTCCGGGTCGGCGGCATCGGGGCCGAGAACTCCGACTTCGTCTCGGCCATCTACGGGAGCTTCCCGCTGATGATCGCCCTGATCGCCGTGCTGACCTTCGTGCTGCTGGCGCGGGCGTTCCGCTCCCTGCTGCTGCCTCTGAAGGCGGTGCTGCTCAACGTGGTCAGCGTCGCCGCCGCCTGGGGCGTGATCACACTGGTGTGGCAGCAGGGCCACGGGTCGCAGGCCGTCTTCGGGATCGCCGCCACGCATTCGGTCAGCGCCTGGATCCCGCTGATGGTGTTCGCGTTCCTGTTCGGCCTGTCGATGGACTACGAGGTGTTCATCCTCTCTCGCATGCGCGAGGAGTACGACGCCACCGGGTCGACCGACACGGCGGTGGTGCGTGGGATCGGGCGCACCGGTCGGCTGGTCACCAGCGCCGCACTGATCCTGTTCTTGGCGTTCGTGTCGATGGCGTCGGGACCGGAGACCGACGTCAAGGTGTTCGCCACCGGTCTGGCGGCGGGGATCATGCTCGACGCCACGGTGATCCGGGCGTTGCTGGTGCCGGCGGTGGTGTCGCTGTTCGGCCGCTGGAACTGGTGGCTGCCGGAGTGGCCGGCGCGGCTGCTGCGGGTCAAGCCGTCGCTGCCGCCGCGGGCGGCGGTCGAGGGCGCGGCCGAGTAAGCGCTCGGCCCCCCGATGCCGGGTCCTTGAGCGGATGCTGGGTACCTAAGCGAACTCCTGGTTCGTTTAGATGCCCAGCATCCAGGTGCGCAGGCGTCTAGAGGGGGGTGGTGTACGCCCCGCTGATGCCCCCGTCGACCAAAAACGTGCTGGCGGTGACGTAGCTGGACTCGTCGCTGGCCAGAAACAGGGCCGCGTTGGCGATCTCGTCCGCCCGGGCGAAGCGGCCCATCGGCACGTGGACCATCCGCCGCTGGGCCTCCACCGGGTCGGCGGCGTACAGCTCGCGCAGCAGCGGCGTGTCGACCGGCCCCGGGCACAGCGCGTTGACGCGCACCCCGCGCTTGGCGAACTCCACGCCGAGCTCCCGCGACAGCGACAGCACGCCGCCCTTGGACGCCGTGTAGGCGATCTGCGAGGTGGCCGACCCCATCACCGCCACGAACGAGGCGGTGTTGATGACCGAGCCGCCGCCGCCCTGCAGCAGACAGGGGATGCCGTGCTTGCAGCACAGGAACACGGCGCGCAGGTTGGTCGCCTGCACCCGTTCCCAGGCCTCCAGGGCGGTGTCGAGCACCGACGCATCATCGGTCGGCGAGATGCCGGCGTTGTTGAACAGCACGTCCACCCGGCCGAGCTCTCCCATCACCCGCGTGAACAGCTCGCTCACCTCCGGCTCGGAGCTGAGGTCCGCGGTCAGCGCGAGCTCCCCCACCGAATGCGACCGCAGGTCCACGCCGACCACCGCCGCCCCCTCGCGCGCGAACATCGAAGCCGTCGCGCTGCCGATCCCCCCGGCCGCGCCGGTGATCACGCACACCTTGCCGGCGAGTCTCATGTGGCGTAGAAGATCGACTTGACCTCGGTGTAGGCGTCGGTCGCGTGCGGTCCCAGCTCGCGCCCGTAGCCGGACTGCTTGAAGCCTCCGAACGGCGTCGTCACCCGCACCGAGGTGTTGGAGTTGATCGACAGGACCCCGGCGTCGAGTGCCCGCGCGACGCGCAGGGCACGAGCTCCGTTCTCGGTCCAGATCGAGCCCGACAGCCCGTAGATGGTGTCGTTGGCCAACCGCAGCGCCTCCTCCTCGCTGTCGAACGGGATCACCGTCGCCACCGGCCCGAAGATCTCCTCGCGCGCCGCGCGCGCGTCCGGCGCCACCGGACACAGCACCGTCGGCGCGAACCAGAACCCCGGCCCGGACGGAGCGGTCCCGCGGAACGCCAGCGGGGCTCCGTCATCGAGAAACGACGCCACGCCGGCGCGGTGCGACGCCGAGATCAGCGGCCCCATCTCGGTCGATTCGTCCAGCGGATCGCCGACGCGCAGAGCCCCCACCGCCGTCTCCAGGTAACCCATGAACTCGTCCAGGACCGGGGCGGCGACCAGGATCCGCGAGCGGGCGCAGCAGTCCTGGCCGGCGTTGCCGAACACCGCGCTCGGGGCGGCCGCCGCGGCCGCCGCCAGATCGGCGTCGGCGAACACGATGTTGGGCGACTTGCCGCCGAGCTCGAGCGTCACCCGCTTGATCGTCTCCGCCGCCCCGGCCGCGATCGATCGTCCCACCGACGTCGATCCCGTGAAGGCGATCTTGGCCACGTCCGGGTGCTCGACCAACCGCGCCCCGCAGACCGAGCCCGGACCCACCACCACATTGACCACCCCCTCGGGAAGGCCCGCCTGCAGACACAGGTCGGAAAACCGCAACGCGGTGAGCGGCGTCAGCTCGGCGGGCTTCAGCACCACGGTGTTCCCGGCGGCCAGCGCGGGCCCGAGCTTCCACGCCGCGATCGTCAGCGGGAAGTTCCACGGCACGATCAGCCCCACCACCCCCAGCGGCTCGCGCACCGTCCAGGCGTGGCCGCCGCTGACCGGGATCGAGTCGCCGAGCAGCCGCTCGGGGGCGCCCGCGTAGTAGGCGAAGGTCTGGGCGACCATGTCCATCTCGCCACGAGCGTCGGCGATCGGCTTGCCGGCGTTGCGGGCCTCCAGCGTAGCGAGCTCCTCGCTCGCCCCCGCCACCGCCTCGGACAACCGGCGCAGGAGCATCGCCCGGTCACCCGGCGACACCGCCCGCCAGCCCGGGAATGCGTCCCGGGCGCGGGCGACGGCCCGATCGACATCGTCCACGCCGCCGCGCGGAAGCTCCGAGAGCACCGCCTCCGTGGCGGGCTCGATCACGCTCAGGGTCGACGCCACGGGCGAACTCGCGCCTAGAGGTCGGACGGAGCGGCCGGTGCGGTGCCGATCACCTCGGCCCCTCCCTCGGCGAACTCGACCGTCCGGATCGGGCCCTTGAACGTGCGCCGCGCCGAGAGTACGTACCACAGGGTGACGGCGATCATCACCACGATGGTCACGATCGGGGCGTAGTTGACCGCCGACCAGCTGAACGTGCTGCTGAACGGAACTGCGGCCGGCGTGAACGGCAGGCAGAAGATGATCACGCACAGGGTCACCCAGACGATCGCGATCAGGTTGATCCACTTGTACTTGGCGCCGAGCGTCCACGGTCCGGGCTCAAACCGGTCGCCCATCCGCCAGCGCAGGAACACCGGGATCGTGTAGGCGATGTAGAGCCCGATCACCGAGATCGAGGTGACGGCGAGAAACGCGACCGGAAGGCCGGCATGGTTGCCCTTGTAGGCGGGAATCGTGATGATCAGCGCGGACACGGCCACGAACACGACCGCCCACGTCGGTGTCCGGTTCTTGCCGAGCCGCCGCCACAGGTTGTGGCCGGGGACCGCGCCATCGCGTGAGAACGCGAACGTCATCCTCGAGGCGCTGGTCAAGCACGCCATCCCGCAGAAGATCTGACCGACCGTCGAGATGACCAGCACCGCCTTGGCGGCGGCCGAGCTCAATGCCGACTCGATGATCGACTGCGAGGTTCCGCCGGCGGCGTTGATCGCCTTCACGTGCGTCGCCGCGAAGGTCAGCGCCAGCAGCACCATCCAGCCGAACACCGCCGAGTAGAACACCGAACGCCAGACGCCCTTGGGCGCCGCCATCGCGGCGTTGTGCGTCTCCTCGGAGATGTGCGCGGAGGCGTCGTAGCCGGTGATCGTGTACATCGTCAACAGGAACCCGAGCGGCAGCACGTAGAACCAATACATGTGGCTGCTGAACCCGGAGAGGTTGATGCGATGCCCGAACACGAACGTGAAGCTCTGGTGGTGAGCTGGGACCGCGATCAGGATCACGATGATCACCAGCACGCCGACCACGTGCCACCAGACGGAGACGTTCGTGAGCGTGGCCACAAGCGACGAGGAGAAGATGTTGATCAGCGCGTGCAGGAGCAGGATCAGCACGAACAGCGCGAACGTGTGATGCAGCGACGCTGACACGCTCGTCGTGGCGAAGTTGGCGATGAAGTGCAGGCCATAGAACGACAGGGTCGAGTTCAAGAAGGTCGCCGCGGCGTAGTCGACCGAGGCGGTGACCGCGACGAGGCCGATCAGGTTGAACCAGCCGGTGAACCAGCCCCACGCCGGGCCACCGAGCTTCGACGCCCAGTAGTAGATCCCGCCGGCGGTCGGCATCGCGGACGCCAGCTCGGACATCGAGAACGCCACCATCAGGACGAAGACGCTGATGATCGGCCAGCCCAGTGAGATCGCGATCGGCCCTCCGTTGAGCCAGGCCTGCCCGTAGGTGGTGAAGCAGCCCGCCAGGATCGAGATGATCGAGAACGAGATCGCGAAGTTCGAGAAGCCGCTCCACCCTCGCTTGAGCTCCTGCTTGTAGCCGAGCTCAGCCAGCCGTTGCTCATCGGTGGATAGTGCTTCGCTCCCGGTGCTCATGCGGCCCCTCCTGGGTGAAAAGGTCTGGTGATCCGTCCTTCAGCGCGGCAAACATACGCTCGCGGGGGGACCAAAGTCAAGGCATCGCGCAACTCACCCCGGCGGCAGCAGCGCGACGAGGATGTGCTCGGTCCCGCGCAGGTGCTCGGTCATCTCGCGCGCCGCCGCCGCCTCGTCGCGGCGCCGGACCGCGGCCAGCAAGCGGCGATGCTGGGCGTTGGAGGAGTCGAGCACCTCGGGCGGGTGCGCGATCAGCGAGATCAGCCCGCTCATGGCTCCCTGGGTTTCGGTCATCGCGGTCACCAGGCGCGGGCTGCGGGTGGATTCGGCCAGCCCCACGTGCAGCCGGATGTCGAGCTGGCGGTAGGCGGGGAAATCGTTGAGCCGCCCGTCGATCTCGACCACCAGCGCGTCCAGCGCGTCCACCGCCTCGGAGCCGGCGCGCTCGGCGGCCAGCACCGCGACACCCACCTCCACCGTCATCCGCTCGTCGCACACCTCGCGCCAGTGCGCGAGCAGGTCCGGCGACGGCGGCTGTGAGGGGGGCTGGGGATCGGCCACGAAGGTTCCGCCGCCCCGGCCCCGGGTGGCGTGCAGGTGTCCGCTCTGACCCAGCGCCACCAGCGCCTGGCGCAGCGTCGAGCGGGCAATTCCGAGCTTGGCGCACAGCTCGCGCTCGGCCGGCAGACGGGTACCGGGAGAGAGCAGACCGAGCTTGATCGCCGTGCCCAGGCGCTCGACCGTTTCCTCGAACGCGGTCTGGGAGTGGACCGGCGCGAACACGGTATCGAGTGAGGTGACCGGTGCCCGAGCCTCGGCAAGTGCCGCGGCTCCCGCCCCGCCCGGCGAGCTCACAACCGCTCGAATCCGCGCATCCGCTCCCAATCGGTCACCGCGGCCTCGAACGCCTCGAGCTCCACATCGGCGGCGTGCACATAGTGCCTGAGCACCTCGTCTCCGAACGCGGCCCGGGCGACCTCGCTGGCCGCGAACAGGTCGCGTGCCTCGCGCAGCGTTCGCGGCAGCCGCGGCTTGTCGCGGGCCAGATAGGCATTGCCCTCATACGCCGGCTCCAGCGTCAACCCCTCCGAGACCCCGTGCAGCCCAGCCGCGATGATCGCGCTCAAAGCCATGTACGGGTTCAGGTCCGAGCCGCCGGCGCGGTTCTCGAAGCGCAACCCCGCGCCGTGTCCGACCACCCGCAGCGCGCAGGTGCGGTTGTCACGGGCCCACGCCACCGCGGTGGGGGCGAACGAACCCGCCGCGTAGCGCTTGTAGGAGTTCACGTTCGGCGCCAGCAGCAGGGTCAGCTCGCGCAGGCAGGCGAGCTGGCCGGCGAGGAAGGAGCGGAACACCGCGTCGTCACGGGCGAACAACATGCCCTGCTCGTCGGCGAGGGAGAAATGGATGTGGCAGGAGCTGCCCTCACGCTGGTCGAACTTGGCCATGAAGCTGATCGCCATCCCATCCTGGGCGGCGATCTCCTTGGCGCCGTTCTTGTAGATCGAATGGTCGTCGGCGGTCCGCAGAGCGTCGGCGTAGCGGAAGTTGATCTCGTGCTGGCCGAGGTTGCACTCCCCCTTGGAGTTCTCCACCGCCATCCCGGCCTGCTCCATGCTGTTGCGGATCCGGCGGATCAGCGGCTCGACCCGGGCGGTGCCGAGCAGCGAGTAGTCGACGTTGTAGAGGTTGGCCGGCTCGAGCTCGCGGTACCCCTTGCGCCACGCCGACTCGTAGTCGTCACGGAACACCAGCAGCTCGAGCTCGGTGCTGGCGTTGGCGCTCCAGCCCCGCTGCGCCAAGCGCCCGAGCTGCCCGCGGAGCACCTGCCGCGGAGAGGCGACGACATCCGAGCCGTCCTCCCAGCCCAGATCGCACAGGCACATCGCGGTCCCCTCCTGCCACGGCACCAGGCGCAGCGTGTCGAGGTCGGGTCGCAACGAGAAGTCGCCGTAACCGCGCTCCCACGATGCCATCTCATAGCCGTCGACAGGATTCATCTCCACGTCCACCGCGAGCAGGTAGTTACAGCCCTCGGCGCCGTGCTCGGCCACCTCCTCGAGGAAGTGGCGGGCGGTCAGGCGCTTGCCCTGCAGCCTTCCCTGCATGTCGGTCAGGGCCAGCAGGACGGTGTCGATCTCGCCGGTCTCGGTCCGGGCTCGCAGCTCGTCGAGCTCCAAGCGCCCCCCGTGACCCGGTTTCTCTCCCGCCATCGGCTGCGAAGGTATAGGAACCGGGCCTTAAACGCTAGGTTTCCGCCGATGGCTGAGCTCAGCGCGATCGTCGGTCGGCTGGCCGGGCGCCTGGGCCCTGCCGCCGGACCGCCGGTGGCGCTGGAGGGCGGGATCACCAATCGCAACTACCGCATCCGGTTCGGTCAGCGCGACTGCGTGCTGCGCCTGCCGGGCCGGGAGACCGAGCTGCTGGGGATCAGCCGTGAGGCGGAGCGGCTGGCCAGCGAGCGGGCGGCTCGGCTGGGCATCGCCCCGGCCGTGGTCGCGGGCGGCGAGGACTACATGGTGACCGAGTACCTGGACGCCGCCCCGATCGACGGCGGGCGTCTGCGCGCCGCGCCCGCGTCGGCGGCCCGGGCGCTGCGGGCGTTTCACGACAGCGGTCTGCGCCTGCCGACGCGCTTCTGGGTCCCCGATCTACTCGAACGCTACGCCGAGATCGTCCACGAACGGGGCGCAAGCCTGCCTCAGAGCTACCGGGAGGCGCGAGCGATGGCCCGCCGGATTGCCGCCGCACTGCCGCTGGACGAGCCCGTTGCCTGCCACGACGATCTGCTCCCCGGCAACATCCTGGCGCGCCGTGGCGAGCCCGACCGGGCCGTGCTGGTGGACTGGGAGTACGCCGGGATGGGCCACCGGATGTTCGATCTCGGCAACCTCGCGGTGAACAACGAGTTCGACGAGCCGGCCGAGGAGCGGCTGCTACGCGCGTACTACGGCGGCGAGCCCACGCCCGGCCGGCGCGCCGCGATCAAGCTGATGCGGATCATGTCCGACGCTCGCGAGGCCGCCTGGGGCGTCGTGCAGGGCGCCATCTCCGAGCTGGAGTTCGACTTCACGGCGTACGCCGACCAGCACTTCGCCCGGCTCGCGCGAGCCGCCCGGGATCCCCGATTGGAACAGTGGCTGCATGGCGCGACCGCGTGAGCTGCCCGATCGCGCCCGGGTCGTAATCATCGGTGGCGGTGTCGGCGGCGCCTCGATCGCCTACCACCTGGCCCAGCTCGGCGAGCCCGACGTGGTCCTGCTGGACCGCAACGAGCTGACCAGCGGATCGACCTTCCACTCGGCCGGGCTGGTCGGGCAACTGCGGGGCAGCGTCTCGCTGACGCGGCTGATGATGGACTCGGTGGAGCTCTACCGGCAGCTCGACTGCGGCTGGGTGGAGTGCGGCGGCCTGCGCCTGGCCTGCAGCGAGGAGCGCGAGCAGGAAGTCCTGCGTCAGGTCGCCTGGGCCAGGACCTTCGGCCTGCCGCTGGAGCTCCTGTCGCCCGCCGAGGCGCAGGCGCTGTTCCCGCTGATGGTCACCGACGGTGTCCGCTGCGCCTCCTACCTCCCGACCGACGGCTATCTCGATCCCTCCCAGTTGACCTATGCGCTGATCGACGGCGCGCGTCGCGGCGGGGTCAGCGTGTTCACGCACACGCGCGTGAACGAGATCTCCGTCAGCGATGGCCGGGTCCGTGGTGTCGGCACGCAGTGGGGCGAGATCGAGGCCGAGACCGTGGTCAACGCCGGCGGGATGTTCGCGGCCGAGCTGGGCCGGATGGCGGGCGTCCGGGTGCCGGTGATCCCGTTCGCGCACGAGTATCTGGTCACGCAGCCGTTCCGCGAACGGGCTCCCGGCACACATCTGCCGACGCTGCGGGATCCCGACCTGCTGGTGTACTTCCGCGAAGAGGGCGCCGGCCTGGTGATGGGCGGCTACGAGCGCCACAGTGCCCCGTGGTCGCTGGACGAGCGGCTCCTGGACCGGATCCCGGCTGATTTCAACGGCCGTCTGCTGGAGGAGGACTGGCCGCGGTTTGAGGAGATCGCGCAGAACTCCTCGCGTCGGGTCCCCGCGATGGAGGAGGTCAAGGTCACCCGGTTGATCAACGGACCGGAGGCGTTCACCCCTGACAACGAGTTCTGTCTCGGCGAGACCGAGGTCAGCGGGCTGTTCGTGGCCGCCGGGTTCTGCGCCCACGGGCTCGCTGGGGCGGGCGGAATCGGCCGGGTGATGGCCGAGTGGATCGTGGCCGGCGAACCCTCGCTCGACGTGTGGGAGATGGACATCCGGCGCTTCGGCCCCCAGTACCGCTCACCGCGCTACACCCTGGCGCGCGCCAGGGAGGTCTATGAGACCTACTACGACATCCGCTATCCCGGTCACGAGCGCCAGGCCGGCCGCCCGCTGCGGACCTCCAGCGCGTACTCGTGGCACCGTGCGCATGAGGCGGCGTTCGGCGAGAAGTCGGGCTGGGAGCGGGTGAACTGGTATGAGCGCAACGCGGCGGCCGGGGACGAAGGCCTGCGCCCGCGCGGTTGGGCGGGGATGCACTGGTCGCCGGCGATCGGGGCCGAGGCGCTCGCTGCGCGCCGGACGGCGGCCCTGTTCGACGAGTCATCGTTCGCCAAGCTCGAGCTCAGCGGGCCCGGGGCCGCCACCCTGCTCGAGCGCCTGTGCGACAACCGCGTGGTGCGGAAGGTCGGTCAGATCACCTACACGCAGATGCTCAACCGGCGCGGCGGGATCGAATGTGACTTCACGGTCACGCGGGTGTCGGACGAGGTCTTCTCGATCGTCACCGGCACCGCGTTCGGCAACCACGACGCCAGCTGGATCCGCCGGCACCTGCCCCACGACGGCTCGGTGCGCCTGGACGACGTGACCTCGCGGTGGGCGTGCTTCGCGCTGTGGGGTCCGGCGGCGGGGCGGATCCTCGCCCCGCTCACGCCCGACCCGCTGACCTTCGGCTACATGACGATGCGCGAGCTGGCCGTCGGGGATGTTCCCGTACGCGCCCTCCGCGTGACCTTCGTCGGGGAGGCCGGGTGGGAGCTGTACTGCCCGACCGAATACGGAGCCGGCCTGTGGCGGACGCTGTGGGAGGCGGGCCAGCCGCACGGCCTGCTCGCCGGCGGCTACCGGGCGATCGATTCGCTGCGGCTCGAGAAGGGCTACCGCGTCTGGGCCGCGGACATCACCCCGGACGAGACCCCGCTCGAGGCGGGCCTGGACTTCTGCGTGCGCGCCGACCAGTCGTTCATCGGCTCCGACGCGCTCGGTGCGCCGCGAAAGCGCCTGCGCTGCCTGGTGCTGGAGGATCCGCGCTCGGTCGCGCTCGGCAACGAGCCGGTGCGAGTCGACGACGAGGTCTGCGGCCGGGTCACCAGCGGGGGCTACGGCTACACCGTGCAGCGCTCGATCGCCTACGCCTACCTACCGCCCGAGGTCGAGGTTGGGACCGAGGTGACAGTCGACATCTTCGGCCGCTGGGTGGCGGGCCAGGTGGCGGACGAGCCGCTGTTTGATCCTTCCGGCGAACGCGTCCGCGGCGGGGTGACATCTTGACGCAATCCAGATAGGATCGCGCTCCTGTGACGGCGCCACTTGTCCTGCGTTGTATCCAGCCATCTGCGAATGATTGGACAGCGGACAAGTGACGGCGCCACTTGTCCTGCGTTGTATCCAGCCATCCGCGAAGGGTTGGGCGGACAAGTGACGGCGCCACTTGTCCTGCGTTGTATCCAGCCATCTGCGAAGGGTTGGGCGGACAAGTGACGTGGGGTTTCCTGTGGCTGATGCTGGCGCTCAAGCTGCCGCTCGCGGCGCTGATCTACATCGTCTGGTGGGCGATCAAGCAGGAGCCCGACGAATCGTCCTCCTCTGACGACGACGGCGGGGTCAAACGGCGCCATCCGCGCCCACATTCTCCGCCGCCGTTCCCGCGCCGCCCGCGCCGCGGTCCGCACGGGGATCCCGCGCCGCAGCCGCCGGCCCGAGTCCGGACAGTGCGGGCGAGGGCACGCACGCTCGGCCACTGACCGCCGTCGTCGCTGACAGACTTGGCGACCATGAGCAGTCCGACGCCCGAGTCGGCCCGCCCGGCATCGGTTCTGTCCGACGGGACGATCTCCCGGCTGGTGGGGGAGGGCCGGATCCGGATCGACCCCTGGGATCCCGACCTGGTGCAGCCCGCCAGCGTGGATCTGCGCCTGGGCGATTCGTTCCGGGTGTTCCACAACCACCGCGCCTCGGCCATCGACCTGCGCCGGCCGCCGGAGAACCTGACCGAGGAGGTCGTGGTCCCGGGCGGAGAGTCGTTCGTGATCCACCCGGGCGAGTTCTGCCTCGGACGGACGCTGGAGTGGGTCGAGCTGCCCGACGACATCGTGGCGCGGATCGAGGGCAAGTCGAGCCTCGGGCGTCTCGGCCTCATCGTCCACGCCACGGCGGGATTCTGCGATCCCGGCTGGAAGGGGACGCTGACGCTCGAGCTCAACAACCTCACCCGCGTTCCGATCAAGCTCTATCCCGGCCTGGAGATCGCCCAGCTGTCGTTCATGATGCTCGACCGGCCCGCCATCCGCCCCTACGGAAGTCCTGAGCTCGGCAGCCATTACCAGGGCCAGCGGGCGGCGACCGAGAGCCGCTATCGAGGCACGCCGGATCAGGGCGAGATTGGATAGGCTGGCGCCGTGCTGGCCCTCCTGCTCGCCGCCGCCGAACCGTCCAAGGTCCCGTTCTACATCGCCGGCGGCTTGCTCGCGGTGTGGGCGGTCGTGCTCGCGGCGATCGGGCTGTCGCGCCCTGATTTTCCCTACGGAAACCGAGGCGCACGTTCGGTCATGACGTTCAGCTTCGTGCTGATCGTGATCGCGATCCTGTCCGGCGTGCTCACCGACCCGTAGTCGCGGATAGATAAACGGGTAATAGAGTCTCTCCAGACCCAACTCGAGCCGGAGCAAGGCCCCCGGCGACCGCGCGACAGGAGTGCGATGACCACTGAGACCCAGCCAGGAGCCGACGGCGCGGGCACAGCGACGTCCCAGGACACGCTGACCGTTACGGACAACCGCACCGGCAGGCAGTACGAGATTCCGATCGAGGACAACACGATCCGCGCCACCGAGCTGCGGAACATCAAGACGAGTGAAGACGACTTCGGCTTGATGACCTACGACCCGGCCTACATGGCCACCGCGTCGTGCCGCTCGGCGATCACGTTCATCGACGGCGAGAAGGGTGTCCTCGAGTACCGGGGGTATCCGATCGAGCAGCTGGCCGAGAAGTCCAGCTACCTCGAGGTGGCGTATCTGCTGATCAACGGTGAGCTTCCGTCCGAGCGCCAGCTGGCCGATTGGGACCACCTGATCACGATCCACACGTTCGTGCACGAGAACGTCAAGGAGTTCATGCAGGGCTTTCGCTACGACGCCCACCCGATGGGCATGCTGCTGGCCTCCGTCGGCGCGCTCTCGACCTTCTACCCCGAGGCCGCGGCGATCAAGGATCCCGAGTCACGCTACATCCAGGTCATCCGCCTGCTGGCCAAGATGCCGACCCTGGCCGCGTTCTCCTATCGCCACAACCGCGGCATGCCGTACGTATATCCCGACAACGACCTCAGCTACGCCGGCAACTTCCTCTCGATGATCTACAAGGTCGCCGAGCTGAAGTACGAGCCCGACCCCCGGCTCGAGCACGCGCTCGATGTCCTGTTCATCCTGCATGCCGACCACGAGCAGAACTGCTCCACCAGCGCGGTGCGGAGCGTCGGCTCTTCGCAGGTCGACCCCTACTCGTCGGTGGCGGCCGGCGTCGCGGCTCTGTACGGGCCGCTGCACGGGGGTGCCAACGAGGCCGTGCTGCGGATGCTCAACCGGATCGAGACCAAGGAGAACGTGCCGGACTTCATCAAGGGCGTCAAGGACGGCAACGAGCGCCTGATGGGCTTCGGCCACCGGGTCTACAAGAACTTCGACCCGCGGGCGAAGATCATCAAGAAGGCGGTGGACGAGGTGTTCGAGGTGACGGGCAAGAACCCGTTGCTGGAGATCGCCACCGAGCTGGAGAAGATCGCGCTCGAGGACGATTACTTCATCTCGCGCAAGCTCTACCCGAACGTGGACTTCTACTCGGGGCTGATCTACGAGGCCCTCGGGATGCCGGTGGAGATGTTCCCGGTCCTGTTCGCGATCGGCCGGACCAGCGGCTGGATCGCGCAGTGGCTGGAGATGATCGAAGATCCCGAGCAGAAGATCGCGCGTCCCCGCCAGATCTACACGGGCGAGCGCGGGCTGGACTACGTCCCGCTCGAGCAGCGCTCCTGACAATGGTCGATGGTCGACAATTCATGTGACCAGACCCACACTCGGCTTCACTTCCGGCCCCTACCGTGTTGGGAGTGGATACTTACGTACTCAACGATGGCACCGAGGTCGAGATCCGGCCCATACGTGCCGACGACGGCCGGCGACTGCGCGAATCGCACGACCGGCTTTCGCCTGAATCCCGTTACCGCCGCTTTCTCGGCGTCAAACCCCAGCTGACCGCGGCGGACGCCCGCTACCTGGTCGAGGTCGACGGTCGCGATCATTTCGCACTGGTGGCGACGGTCGACGATGGGGAGGAGGCGATCATCGCCGTGGCCCGCTACGTCCGCTTCCCCGACTCGCCGCGCGTGGCCGAGTTCGCGATCGTCGTCGGGGACCAGTTTCAGCGCCAGGGTCTGGCCACCGAGCTGACGCGACGACTTGCGCTGGCGGCCCTGGAGCGCGGCGTCAATCGCTTCCGCGCGACGATGCTCGCCGATAACCTCGCGATCCACCGGCTGCTCGAGCGGGTGGCCGAGGCACCGCTGGACGTCCGGCGCCTCGGCGCGACCTCGGAGGTCGAGATCAAGCTCGCCCCCCGAGGGACCCGCATCCGCCCGGATTCGCTCCCGCTGCCGCGAACCGGCGGCCCAGCGCTCGTGCGATGATCGCGGCGTGCGCTGGAAGCTGACCGTACGCTCCGGGCCGCGTGTCCAGCGTTACTACTTCGATGACCTGGCGCCGGCCCTCGACGCGCTGGAGCGGCGGGCCCAGGATCTGTCCGAATCGGCGCCCCGAGAGGCGCTGGACGCCAAGTTCAAGCGCTTCGATGCGGTGCAGCGGGTGTCGGCGCGGCTCGAGGTGGCGGGGCCCGAGCGCTTCGTGGCCAGCGTTCGCGGCGGCGTCGACATCCGCGGCGACGGGTCGGCCGAGCCCTACCGCGGGCGGGTGCGCCGCCAGGTGATCCAGGAACAGCGTGGGGAGAGCGCTTACGCGGCGCTGCGCCGGGAGCTGCAGTCCGCCGGCGAATCCGACCCGGGCTGAACTAGAGCACCAGCGTCTGACCGTGGCGGCGCAGCCACCGCGCCTGCTCACGGTAATCGGGGCAGCGGCGCCCCAGCAGCGCCCAGAAGCGCGGCGAGTGGTCCATCACCTCCAGGTGACAGACCTCGTGCCAGATGACGTAGTCGAGCACCGCCTCGGGCGCCAGCAGCAGCCGCCAGTTGAAGCTCATCGCGCCCGTCGGCGAGCAGCTGGCCCAGCGGGTGCGCTGGCCGCGGATGGTCAGGTTCGTGTACGAGCTGCCGGCGAGCGAGCACGCCCGCTGCAACCGCGGGGCGATCTCGTCGCGGGCGGCCCGGCGGTACCAGCGTTCCAGGGCCGGCAGCCGCTCCGCGCCCGCGGGCGTGAGCAGGACCGCGCCGCGCCGGTGCACCCGGCGGCGTCCGGGCTCGCGGCGCGTCGCCAGCAGCTCGCCGAGATACGGGACCGCATCGCCGCGTTCCGCGACAGTCGCCTGAGCGCGCTCGAGCTCGCGGATCCGGCGCTCGATCCACGGCCGCAGCTCCCGCACGGCGGCGGCGGCCTCGCGCTCGGGCGCCCGCCGCGGCAATACCACCTCGACTCCTCGGCCGGCGTCGACGGTCACCCGGACCCGCCGGGCGCGCTCCGAGCGTCTGATCAGGTAAGGGATCTCTCGCACCGCGCGACAGAGTACGGTCAGGACCCGACATGCCGTCGTTTCCAGACCTGCCCGAGCCGCTGCAGGGGGAAGGCGTGACGCTGCGATTCGCCGCCGAGCGCGATATCCCTGACGTCCTGATCGCCCACCAGGACGACCCGCTGCTGCACGTCCGGCTCGGGTTCGAGCGGCCACCCAGCGGCGCTGAGCTGGGGCGCCGCACCGAAGCGGAGCCCGACGACCGGCGCCACGGCGCCGGGGTGAGGTTCACGATCCTCGAGCCGGGATCGGATATCTGCCGCGGTCAGCTGGATGTCCATCGCGTCGATTGGGATCACCAGCGGGCTGAGCTCGGGATCTGGACCGCCCCGAACCGGCGGGGCCGAGGGCTGGGCGCCGGTGCGCTGCGCCTGGCCGGCCGCTGGCTGTGCGAGGTGTGCCGGCTGGCCCGGGTGGAGCTGCTCACCGAGCCCGACAACGAGCCGATGATCCGGGCCGCCCGGGCCGCCGGCTTCGTCGAGGAGGGTGTTCTGCGTGCCTACGTCCGCGAGCGTGGGCAACGACTTGACGTGACGATCATGTCGCTGCTCCCCAGTGATCTGGCCGGCGCATGAAGCAGTGGCGCGTGATCCTGCCGCGGGGCATCAAGTCGCCGTTCGAGGTCTACGTCAACGGGGTCCCGCAGGAACTGGGAACCGATTACCGCGTCGCGTCCGGCGAGCTGCTGTTTGCGCGCGAGCTGGTGCGCCAGAAGCTCGGCGTACGGGCCTGGCTGCTCGGATTCTGGGGCATCGGGACCTACAAGCGCAACGACGAGGTCGACGTGCGCTACGAGCTCGACGGGCGACCGATGGTCGCCCACGCGCTCGACATCATCCCGCCGTCCTGACCACCTCGCGCCGCACCCAGGGGCGCAGCAGCTTGAGCGCCGACAGGATCGCTCGCGTCGCCGGCGAGCGGTTGAGCGTGTAGAAGTGAATCCCCGGCGCGCCGCGGGCGAGCAGCTCGGCGCATTGCAGGGTGGCGTAGGCGACGCCGAGCTGTAGCACCGCGTCGGGATCGGGAGAGCGCCACTCGAGCGCCTCGCGCAGCGCCACGGGGATGCTCGCCCCGCACATCTCGGTCATCGTCTTGATCTGGCCGGCGTTGGTGACCGGCATGATCCCGGGGATGATCGGAACCTCGATCCCGGCGCCTCGCGCCTCCTCGACGAAGTGGAAGTACAGCTCGTTATCGAGGAACAGGTTCGTGATCAGAAACGACGCGCCGCACTCCACCTTCTCACGCAGGAAGTGCAGATCGTGGGTCAGGTCGGGCGCCTCGGGGTGGACCTCGGGGAAGCACGCCGCGCCGATGCAGAAGGGGTAGTCGGCGCGGATCATCGTTGCCAGCTCGGTCGAGTAGCGCAGTCCCTCCGGGTGGGGCCGCCACTCGGTCTCACCGCGCGGTGGGTCGCCTCGCAGGGCCAGCACGTTCTCGATCCCCGCGTCGGCGATGCCGTCGAGGATGCCCCGCACCTCGTCGCGGCTGGCGCCCACACAGCTGAGGTGTGCCATCGCTTCGATCCCGAGCTCCTGCTTGAGCCATTTCGTGACCTCGATCGTGCGGCCGCGCGTCGAGCCCCCCGCCCCGTAGGTGACCGAGACGAAGTCAGGATCGAAAGCCCGCAGATCTTCGAGCGTCGCCCGTAGGTTGCGCTCCCCCTCGTCGTTCTTGGGGGGGAAGAACTCGAACGAGAACACGGGCGCTTCGGAGTGGTCCAGGATCTGGTCGATTCGCATGCGACGGGACCTTACCAACCTTGACACGAACGTGTCAAGGTTCCCCCGCTTAGCTCCCCGGAGGCAGGGTAGAGCGCAACTATGAGGAGGTTTTATGCGGGGTTGGTCGCGTTGCTCGCCCTGGCCACGCTCGCCGGCGGCGCCACCGGTCACGCCGCGCGTGCCACCGATGTCTACGTCCAGCAATGCCCCGACCTCAATCCGGCGGCGCGTGATCCCGGCAATCCGCTGATGCTCAGGCGGCCGCCGGGGCCCAATCCACTCACGGGCGTCAAGCTATTCGTCAATGGCCCCGCGCACGGCGAGGCGGCCAGCGCCATCGTCCGGCTGCTGGGCCTGGACCCGCAGAGCTATTCCGACTTCTACTCGTGGGGCCGCTTCCGGGCCGACCTCGGCCACGGTGCGCTGCGCGCCCGGCTGGCGGCCGATCCGCAGCTCGACCGTCGGGTCAAGCTGCTGGCGAAGATCGCCAACCAACCCGAGGAGCAGCGCATCAGCCAGTTCTCGGCGGGTGGGGGCCCCGGCGCGATCTTCGCCCAGGCCGAGAAGATCCTCTGCCACCGGCTCGCCGCCGATCCTCAGTCGATCCCGATCATCACCACCAGCTTCGTGGCGCACCCCGGAGCCTGTCGCACACGCCAGCAGATCCTGGCCGACCAGCCGCGGTTTCAGCGTCAGGTCGACGAGCTGGTCGCGGCGATCGAGCGGCGTCCGGTCGTCCTGCTCGTGGAGATCGGGGCGGTTGGCTCCTCCGGCTGCCTGGCTCGAACCGGAGCGCTGCCCGCGTTCGAGGCCGAGCTGCGCTACGAGGTCGGCCGTGACGCGACGCTTGCGCATGCCGTCGTCTACCTCGAGGCCGGCTACTCCGACGCGAACAGCGTCGGTTACACCGCCCGGGTCCTGAACGCCGTCGGGGTCCGAGCGATTCGCGGGTTCTTCACCAATGACACCCACAACCAGTGGACCATCAACGAAGTCCGGTGGGCGCAGGCGATCTCACGCTTCACCCACCACGTCCACGTCATCGTCAACACCTCGACCAACGGGCAGGGTCCGAAGCTGAACCCCCATCCGGCGACGCAGGGCGTCGAGGATCTGTGCAACCCGCCCGGTCGCGGTCTGGGACCCCGGCCCACCGTTCGTGACCGCCTGGTCGCGACCGGCTTGAGTCAGGTTGACGCGTTCGTCTGGACCGGAGTGCCCGGCAACAGCTCGGGATCCTGCCGGGGAGGCCCGCCGGCGGGGACGTTCTGGCGCGCCCGAGCGCTGGGCCTCGCGGCTCGCGCCCAGGGCAAGCTGGGGCCGGGTTACGCCAGCCGGCCGTACTGAAGCCGCTACGCCCTGACCCACCCGTCCGCCCCAGCCACCGGCGTTCGGCGAACCCGTCCGCGGAGCTCCAGGTGGCGCAGGTAGCACAGCGTCTGGGCCAAGAACCACGAGGCGTTGTGCAGCGCCAGCGGCTCCCCGTACACGGCGGGCGCGATCTCCACCGCGGTTCGCGGCTCGTCGCCGAGCGCCCCCTCGGTGGTCTGGAGGCGCTCGTGCACGAGCTTGCGATTGCCCTCGATGTGGCCGCGGACGTCGACGAACGGCTTGCCGTGCCCCGACAACGCCAGGCGCGCGTCGAGCCGGTCGACGCGAGCGAGCGAGTCCAGGAACTCGCCGACCGGATCAGGCGTCCAGCCGTAGTCGTAGTACAGGGAGATCCGGCCGAGCACATGATCGCCTGAGATCAGCAGCCGGCGCTCGGATTGCCACAGGCACACGTGGGAGGGCGCGTGACCCGGCGTCTCGAGCACCGACCAGGTACCGAGGTCGGTCTCGACCTCGACGCCGGGGACCAGCGCCCGGTCGGGCTCGACGATGCGTGCCACGCCCGACGGGATCCCCTTGGCCCGCTCGGCATAGCGTCGCAGCGCGTCCTCGGAGACGCCGCTCTGGCGACCCACCTCCAGGCGCCGGGCCAGCGCGGCGTCCGGATCGGCGGCACCGCTGGTGGCGTGCTGGTGATGCGGGCTCATCCACAGTTCGCAGCCCGCCCGATCGATGATCGGGCCAGCCTGGCCCCAGTGGTCGGAGTGGGCATGGGTGCATACGAGCAGGCGCACGTGCTCGATCCGGAGATTCACCTGGTCAAGCGCACGTTCGAGCTGAGCCAGGGATCCGGGTTCGTGCATCCCGGTGTCGATCAGGACGATCCCGGAGCCGGCGGCGATCGCCCAGGCGTTGCAGTGCGGCACTCCCGGCCACGGAAGCGGCAGCCGCAGGCGCCACAGGCCGGGTATCACCCGCTCTCCCCGTCCGAGCTCGCGGTGGCGCGTCATCTCAGCCACCCTATTGCCCGCGCCAGCCGTCAGACGCTGCGTAGACTGCGCCCCCTGCATGGCAACCACGGCCGAGATCGCGAAGCGGTACTTCGCCGCGCTTTCGGCGCACGACCTGGATGCCGCCCTGGCGTGCTGGGCGCCGGGAGCGATCGATCGTCTGGTGGGGGCTCGGGAGCTCGTCGCGCCGGACGGGATCCGGGAGTACTTCGCGGCGTTGTTTGCGGCGTTCCCCGACTTCAGGCTGGAGATCGTCGAGTTGACCTCCGCTCGCAACCGCACGGCGGTGCGCTGGCGGGCGGCCGGAACGTTCGCCGGCCCGGGACGCTTTGAGGGCTTTATCCCCAACGACGCCCGGATCACCATCGAGGGCTGCGACGTGCTCACGGTGCAGGATGATCTGATCCGCCGCAACGATGCCTACCTCGACAGTGGCGACGTGGCGCGTCAGCTGGGGCTGCTGCCACCGGAGGGATCGGCGGCGCAGGCCAGACTGACCGGGCTGGCCAACCTGCGCACCCGGTTGCGCGCGAGGATTCACGGAAGCGCGCTTGAGCGGGTGGCCGACGGCGTGTTCGTGCTCCGCGGCGGCTTTCCGCTGCGGACCATGAACGTCTACCTGATCGAGGACGGCGACGGGGTGACGATGTTCGACGCGGGGATCGAGGCGATGGGCGGCGCGGTGCTGGCCGCCGGCGCTCGCCTGGGCGGAATCAAGCGCGTGATCCTCAGTCACGCCGACGCCGATCACCGTGGCGCGGCCCCGGCGGTCGGCGCTCCGGCCTACTCCCACCCGCTCGAGCGCGCCGCCGCCGAGTCCCCGGACCCGTTCCGGGACTACTGGGATCTGCGCAAGCTCGCGCCCGGAGTCCGCACCGTGTACCCCAAGCTGTTGCGGGCGTGGGACGGCGGGGCGGTCCGAATCGACGGCACCGTGCAGGAGGGCGACGACGTCGCGGGCTTTCGGGTGCTCGACCTTCCCGGGCACGCCCCCGGCCTGATCGGGCTGTTCCGGGAGTCCGACCGGATCGCGCTGGTGTCGGACTGCTTCTACACGCTTGATCCCCAGACCGGGCGCAGGGCCGCTCCCCGGATTCCCCATCCCGCCTTCGACGCCGACCTCGAGCAGACCCGGGCATCGATTCGCAAGGTGGCCGAGCTGGAGCCATCCGCAGCATGGCCGGGACATGCCCAGCCGGTCACCGGCGACGTCCGCGCCCAGCTCATGCAGACCGCCTCGGCGGCGCTGTAGTGGGACGTCGCAACCGCCAGCGGGTCAAGCTCGCGGCCCCGGTCGCCGAGTACCGCGACGCCGAGGGAAACGTGCTGAGGCTGCGGGGCTCGCTGACGCCGGCCGCGCGGCGGGAGTACTCCGAAGTGCTGGCCGCGGGTCTGCATCGCGAGGACGCCTGGCAGCGCGCGGTTGAGCTGCTGTTCGAGCGCCTCGCGGTGTCGTGGACGATCGCCGGCCTGGTCACCGACCGCCAGCGAGAGCTGCTCGGCCGCTACCGGATGGCGTCGGCGGGCGAGCGGCAGTTCGTGCGCGACTCATTGCGGGAGCACGTGGTGGAGCACTTTCCCGAACTCCAGGCGCCGTGATGAGCGGCTCGCAGCCGGGGCCGGACCCCGACGCGTTCGCCGCGCTGTTGTGCGACTGGTGCCTGGAGGTGGCCCCGGGACAGCGGATACTGGTCGACACGACCACGCTGGGCGAGCCGCTCGCGCTCGCGCTGCACCAGGCGATCCTGGAACGTGACGCGTGGCCGTTCGTCCGTCTGACGCCGCCGACCTTGGCCGGCGAGTTCTATCGCCATGCCCTGGCGCGCCATCAGTCAGAGCCGCCGCCGGTCGATCTCGCGTTGGCGGGCGCGATCGACGCGCAGGTGCGGGTCGACGCCCCGGCCAGCACGACCGAGCTGGCGGACATCGATCCGGCGCTCGTCGCTCGCGTGGCGGGGGCCCGCCAGGCGCTGCGGGAAGCTTCGCTGTCGAGGCGCTGGTGCGGGACGCTGCTGCCGACCCCGGCGCTGGCCCAACAGGCGGGCATGGCACAGGGCGAGTACGCGGCGTTCGTCACACGGGCGCTGTTCCTGGACCGCCACGACCCGGCCGGGGCATGGCGCGAGCTGAGCGCCGCGCAGGCGAGGCTGGTGGCGCGGCTGTCCCGCGCCGGCGAGATCCGGATCGAGGCCGAGGGAACCGATCTCGGGCTGAGCGTCGAGGGACGCACCTGGATCAACTCCGATGGGCGGCGCAACATGCCCAGCGGCGAGGTCTTCACCGGGCCCCTCGAGCACTCCGCCAACGGCACCATCCGCTTCACGGTGCCGACCGGACCGGGCGGCGTCACGGTCACCGGAGTGCAGCTGGCATTCGTCGACGGTGAGGTCGTCGACGCCCGGGCCGAGCGCGGCGGCGATTACCTTGACGCCGCGCTCGCCACGGACGCCGGCGCGCGGCTGCTGGGCGAGATCGGAATCGGCACCAACACCGGCATCGACCGCGCCACGGGCCACATCCTGCTTGACGAGAAGATGGCCGGGACGGTGCATCTCGCGCTGGGCCGCTCCTATCCGGAGACCGGTGGGACCAACCGGTCCGCCTTGCACTGGGATCTGATCTGCGACCTGCGTCACGGCGGGCGGCTCACCGCCGACGGAGAGACCGTGATCGAAGCCGGCCGCGTCGTCGCCTGACCCCTGGCCTACAGCCAGCCCGCGCCTACAGCGCGCTGTGCGTCAGCGGGTGGTGCGGTCCGGTCACGCCGGCTTCGGCGTTCTTGGCCAGCATCACGGCGTAGGCCGGACAGAACACGCCGGTCGGCGGCGCGCCGGGAACACTGACCGCCGCTGCCGCCCGGATCTGAGAACCACAGGAAGCCGTCGGCGGCGGCGTATCCGGTCTGCTGGGCGACGCCGTTTCGCACCGTGATCGGCCCCAAGCCGCGCCCGTTCTCGCCGCTGTTGACGATGAAGTGGGCACCGCCGAGGAGCTTGGAGATCCCCTGCCCGTAGTGCAGCTCCGAGATCGAAGCGCGCTACGGGGGTCGCTCGCTCCGGGTTACGGATCGAGAGACCACGGGATGGCTCCGGCCGGGGTCGGGTCGAACAACGCGAGCGACTTGCTCAGACCGGGTTCGGACCGAAAAGACGGGTGATCGCCTCGACCCGGTTTTGGATCGAGGCGGGGGGTTGCAGGATTTGGTTCGGCGGTCCAGCGCCGACCTGCAGCCCTGGACGCTCGCATAGACAAATGGCGAGCGTCCAGGCGAAAATCCACATCCGGCGCGGGCGCCCGGCGGCGAACCGCCTTCAAACGCCGCCCGCCAACGCCGATCGGCTCGCCTGGGCGCGGCTCACCGACCCTTAACCGGCGCGCACCGACGGTTCAGTAGCGTGCACGCGATGCGCCGCACCAAGATCGTCGCCACCATTGGTCCCGCCTCCCGGGACCCCGACACGCTCGCCCGGATGGTCGACGCCGGCCTCGACGTCGCTCGGCTCAACTTCTCCCATGGCGAACGCGAGGTGCACGCGGAGAACGCCGAGCGGGTGCGGGCGGCAGCTTCGAGCGCCGGCCGCCCGGTCGCGATCCTCCAGGACCTGCCGGGTCCCAAGCTGAGGATCGGCGCCCTGGCGGACGACATCGTCGAACTGAAGCCGGGGGAGGAGCTGGCGCTGGTGTGCGGGTCGACCGAGCTCGGCAACGAGCGACGGATGTCAGTCAGCTGGGCCGGGCTGGCGGAGTCCGTCGACCCGCACGATGTGATCTACCTGTCCGACGGAGCGATCCGGCTCCGGGTTCAGCGGGTCCGCACCGAGGCGTGCGAGGTCGACACCGTGGTCGAGATCGGGGGGGCGGTGGCCTCGCGCCAGGGACTCAACATCCCCGGCGCCACGCGCGGCCTGGCCGCCGTGCCCGAGGAGGACCTCGACATGCTCCGCTTCGGCGAGTCGATCGGCGTCGACATCGTGGCCCTGTCGTTCGTGCGGACGGCCGAGGACATCGAGACGGTACGTGGACATACCCGCCTGCCTCTGATCGCCAAGATCGAGAAACCACAGGCGGTCGATGCCGCCGAGGAGATCATCCGCGCCGCCGACACGGTAATGGTGGCCCGCGGCGACCTCGGGATCGAGCTCCCGATCGAGGACGTGCCGATCGTCCAGAAGCAGCTGCTGCGGATTGCCGGACGTCTGGCGCGGCCGTCGATCACCGCGACCCAGATGCTCGACTCGATGGTGTCCTCGTCGCGCCCCACCCGGGCGGAGGTCGCCGACGTCGCCAACGCGATCCTGGACGGCACCGACGCCGTGATGCTGTCCCAGGAGACCGCGATCGGCTCATATCCGGCCGAGGCGGTGGCGATGATGGCGGCGGTGGCCGAACGGACCGAGCGGGTGCTGCCCTACCGGGACTGGAATGAGAACCGGGTCCGGCGCGACGCGCGTGACCCGGCCTACACGATCGCCTACAGCGCCTGCTCGGCCGCCCGTGACCTCGGTCTGGCCGCGCTGGTCGTACCGACGCTGTCAGGACGCTCGGCCCGGCTGATCTCCGCCCACCGCCCCCAGGTCCCGATCTACTGTCTGTCGCCGGGCAAGGAGACGGTGCGGCGCTGCAGCCTGATGTGGGGAGTGCAGGCGGCCTCGATGCGCCGCCACGAGGTCACCGAGGAGCTGATCGCCGACGCCGCCCATAGGGTGGTGGAGCTCGGCTGGGTCAAGCCGGGTCAGCGGGTCGGCATCACGGCCGGGTTGCCCAGCGGGCGGCCCGGGACCACCAGCCTGTTCCAGGTCCAGGAGGTTGGGTAATCGGCTGGCGCCGATTACCTGGGGAGATTCGCTGGCGCGAATCTCCAGGTTGGGTAATCGGCTGGCGCCGATTACCTGGGGAGATTCGCTGGCGCGAATCTCCAGGGCCTGGGTAATCCGTGAGCGGACTAGGCGACGGCGCGCGCGTAGAACTCGGCTTCCTGACGGCCGAGCTCGGTGGCGGGCGGATCGCCGTAGAACCACTCGCGGGCGATCCGGTGGAAGTTGCCGCGGGCGCGCAGCTGTGCGATCACCGCCAGCGTCAGGACCTCCATCCGCCGGCCGAAGATGTGGTCGGGCGGGGCCGACTCGTGGCGCAGGTAGCCGAAGTACTCCGAGCGAGGATCGCTCATGTCGATCAGCACCTGGGTGGCGTACTCGGGGGTCAGCTCCAGCTCGCGGTCGGCCGTGTACCACGACGTGGCCGCGCGGAAGTGGGCCAGCACGCGGTCGGGGTTGAACTTCTCGGGCTCGGGAAAGAAGCCCGTCTCGGTGCCGAGCCGCATGATCGTCTCGGTATCGCCCTCTATCACCGCTCGCGCGACGTTGATCTCGAGCTCCACCGCTCCCGGCGGCATCCGCTTGAACAGCCCGAAGTCGAAGAACGCCAGCCGGCCGTCGTCGAGCAGCATCGAGTTGCCGGGGTGGGGGTCGCCGGAGAACTGGCCGTGGCGGTAGAGGCAGCCGAAGTAGAAGCGGAACAGCATCTCGCCGATCCGGTCGCGTTGCCCCTGGGGGTATTTCTTGAGCTCCTCGAAGCCGGTCCCGTGCACGTACTCGGAGACCATCACGCGCTCGCGTGAGAGCGAGGTGACGACGCCGGGGATTACGATGAACGGGTGGCCGCGGAAGATCCGCGCCAGCGTGCGCTGGTTCTGGGCCTCGAGCTCGTAGTCAAGCTCCTCCTGGATCCGCGAGCGGATCTCCTCGCCGATCGCCTTGGGGTCCATGCCGGGGGCGATGCGCTTGGCCAGCCGCAGGATCAGACCCAGGTTCTGCATGTCGGCCCGGACCGCCGCCGCCACCCCCGGATACTGGACCTTGACCGCCACCGGCCGCCCACCGTCGAGCGTGGCGCGGTACACCTGGCCGATCGAAGCGGCAGCGATCGGCTCCTCGTCGAAGTCCTCGAAGATGTTGCTCACGCGGTCGTCGAGCTCCTCCTCGATCACCTTGCGCATGTCCTTGAAGGTCACCGTCGGCGCCGCGTCGCGCAACGCGGCGAGCTTGTGCTGGAACTCCTCGCGGTACTCCTCCGGGACCAGGCCGATGTCGAGGAAGGACATCACCTGACCGACCTTCATCGCGGCGCCCTTCATCGTCCCCAGCGCCGCGACGATCTGCTCGGCCGCTTCGATGTGGCGCCGTTCGAGCGCCGCGTCGCGGCCCTGCTTGGAGCGCGTGACGTTGGCCGCGTGCGTGCCCGCCTGTCGGATCGCCTGCCCCGCGGCCAGTCCGCCGATCTTCGCGGTTCGCCCCACGCGTGAGGTGGGGATCTTGTCCTTTGCCACTGCTGATCGAGTCTAGGCGTCGCCCGACTGAACCCTGGAACCCGGGACGATGTCGTCGGATCCGTCGGGCCAGCGCACCCATGCCTTGTGCCCGCCGTCGTAATCGTCGCCGAGCAGGATCAGCGTGGCGTCCTCACCCATGGCCTGGGTGGGCTCGGCTCCCTCGGGGTCGGCGCCGCGCCAGATCCGCACGAAGCGGTTTCGCTCCAGCTCGTCGGCGACCGTGGTCGGGTCCGTGTGGCCGGGATGAATCCGCGTCTCCGGGGGCAACTTGAGCAGCTTCTCCATGATCGAGTCCTTCAGATCGGCGTAGCTGGTGGCGCCCGGCGCGCGGACACCACCGACCGAGCCCTTGAACAACGTGTCGCCGGTGAACACGTCGGTGCCGTCGAACAGCAGCGACAGCATCCCCGCGGTGTGCCCGGGGGTGTGGATCGGCTCGATCCGCAGCGCTCCGGTCTCGATCACCTGCCCCGGCTCCATCGTCCCGGTCGCCGCCGGAACCAGCTCGCGCTCGAGCGGGTGAATCAGCACCGGCGTGCCGGGATACCGCTCGAGCACCGCGTCCAGATCGGCCACGTGGTCGTGATGATGGTGGGTCAGCAGCACGTGGGTGAGCGTGAACTGACCCCGGCGCAGGTAGTCCAGCAGCGGCGCCACCGGACCGCCGGCGTCGACCATCACGGCATGCCCGCCCAGCTCGTCGGCCACGACGTAGGTGTTCGAAAGCCACTGGTCGCTCATCGAGCGCTCGACGATCACCTCAGGCAGCCTATCGGGGTAGGCTATGGGGCAGATATGAGCCTGATCCACACCTGTTATCGCATCCTCGACATCGATCGCTCGGTGGCCTTCTACCAGGCGCTCGGCTTCGACGAGGTCCGCCGGACCAAGATCCGCGACGAGGCCGTGAATGTCTTCATGAACCTGCCCGAGGATGGCTCCGAGCCGCGGCTCGAGCTGACCCACAACTTCGACCAGACCGAGCCGTACGAGCTCGGCACCGGGTACGGGCACATCGCGATCACCACCGACGACCTCGACTCGACGCTGGCCCGGCTGGGCGAGCAGGGGATCGAGCCCGAGAAGCCTCCCTACACGATCCGCGAGGGCGGCAACCGGCTGTGCTTCGTGCGCGACCCCGACGGCTACCGGATCGAGTTGCTCGAGCGCGGAGCCGGCTGATGGTCGACACCGCCACGATGGGAAAGCTGCTCGAGCGCTTCGCTCAGGGCGTGGCGGCCCACGATCGCGAGAACCCCGACCACAGCAGTTGGGGGATCGGAATGGCCCACTTCGACATCGAGCGCCTCGGCCTTGAGGAGGGGGAGGAGATCCTTCCCGGCATCGTCCTGCAGGCCGACGGTGGAGTGACGGGCAACTTCCGCGTGCTCTGCGACGGCGAGCACGATGCCGAAGGCGAACAGCAGGAGGCCGAAGTGGTCGATGCGGTCGCCTCGGAGGAGATCGGCGAGCCGGTCTACGTCGAAGCTCCCGCGGCCCCGATCCGCCCGCCGCTGTAGCTGCGGGCGGCGACCCGCTCGGCCAGCCACGCCACGGTCGGGCAGCGTAGCCCGTGCCGGGCCGCCGCGCGCAGCACGGCGCCCGCCAGCGCGTCGAGCTCGGGCTCGCGTCCGGCCGCGAGGTCTCGCCGCATCGACGATCCGAGCTCGGCGTGGGCCGACTCGAGCTCGGCCAGGGTGTCGGACGCCCGCAGTGAGGCGCCATCGGCGTTGGCGACGGCGACGGTCTCGTTGACCGCGCCCTCCAGGGCCGAGCGCCAGCGCGGATCGGAGCGCACGAATCCGATCGGGCGGTCGCTGGCGCTGGTGGTCAGCGACAGCGCGTTGAGCCGGGTCAGCTTTGACCACAGGACCTGGACCTCGCTGTCGCCGACGCGGACCGGGATCGCCGCCGACTCCAGCGCCGCCGCCAGCGACGCCAGCGGCTCGCGCAGTTCGGGCTGTTCGGTCGCCACGTCGACGCGCACCGAAGGGCTCGACTGCACGATCCGCCCGGGCTCGGGCCGGTCGGACTCGATCCTGATCACGCCGGCGGCGACGCGTTCGGCTCCGAACCGCGAGCGCAGCGTCGCCATGTGCTCGAGGCCGTTGAGCAGCGGTACGACCAGTCCGGGCTCGGCTCGGATCCGCTCCAGCGCCGGCGTCAGGCCGCTGGCCTTGGTGGCCACGAGCAGGACGTCGGGTGCTCGGGACAGCTGGGCGCAGGCGGCCGGGCGAGCGGTGAAGTCCGCCCCCAGCGCGACGCTCGAGACCTCGAGCCCGCGCTTGGCGATCACCTCGGCGGTCTCCGCGTGGGCGACCACCACGACCTCCTCGCCCGCCCGCGTGAGCGCCGCCGCCACGAATCCACCCACGCCGCCCGGCCCGAGGACCGCGATCATCCGCGTTTGACCTCTCGCAGCTCTCGCCACGCCGCGCGAGCCTGGCGCAGCGCCTTGAGGACCTGCGCCCGGGCCTCCTCGGCAGCCCGGGTCGCCTCGAGCACCTGACGCTTGGTCCGGGCTCCACGCGCGAGCAGATTGAACGACCACAGTCCGGTCTCGAGCATCCGGGCGGCCCGCTCCAGGTCGGCGAACACCGCGACCGTCAGCTCCGCGCCCCGCAGGCCGCCTTTGATGTGGTGCACACGCGAATCGAACGCCACGTGGGCCAGTCCGGCCAGCGCCCGGCCGGCGATCATCGGCTCGGGGTCGCTCGGAGCCACGTCGGCCCGAGCCGCGAGCTCGTCGCGGGCGACCTGGGCCAGGCGATCGTGAAGCTCCAGCCAAGCCGCCCGCAGCGCCGGCGTGCGCTCGATCATCTCGGCGAACCTCGGAACGAACTCGGTCAGTTCGTCCGGCGCGTCGTCAAAGCGCGCCGTGTCGGCCTTGATCGCGCGGACCACGGCGTCGGTCAGCGACTCGTCGGGGCGGCACTCGCGCAACGCGCGAGCCATCGCCTCGAGCGACTCGTCGGCGGTGTCGAGGACCAGCGCCTCCTTGGTCGGAAAGTAGTTGTAGACGGTCTTCTCCGACACCCCGACCCGCTCGGCGACCTCCGAGACCTTGACCTGGTCAAACCCGCGGATGGCGAACATGCTGGTGGCGGCATCGGAGATCAGCTGGCGCGTGAGGCGCCGCTTGCGTTCGCGCAAGCCCTCGCCGGGGTGCGTCCGCCGGTGCCACGCCTCGTGGGCTCGCCGGGCCTGGAGCATCAGCTCGGCAATCGATTCGCCCACCTCGTCGGCGATCACCCGGTGGATGATCTCATCGCCCGACGGATCGCCCATTGCTTCGGGGTCGTCGGAATCCAGGCGGCTTTCGGCGTCCATTCGCTCAGTTTCCGGCTCGAGAGCGGTCTCTACCTCAGCGTACCACCTAAATTTCACTTGCAGCATTCTTTCAGTAACTATAGATTTACTGTCTATGACCAAAGCAATCGAAACCAAGGGCCTGTCCAAGCGCTTCGGGGACTCCGTCGCCGTGGCCGAGCTCGACCTGGAGGTCGAGGTGGGCACGGTCGTGTCGCTGCTCGGCCCCAACGGCGCCGGTAAGACGACGATCGTGAGAATGCTGGCCACCCTGCTGCGCCCCGATGGCGGGCGCGCCCGGGTCGCCGGCCACGACGTGGTGCGCGACGCGGCTCGGGTCCGCGCGCTGATCTCGCTGACCGGCCAGTTCGCCGCGCTCGACAAGAACCTCACCGCGCGGGAGAACCTGGTGCTGATGGCGCGGCTGCGGGGACGCGACCTGCAGGCCGCGCGGGCCACCGCGGACGCCCTGATCGAGCGCTTCGACGCCGGTGAGTTCCGCGATCGACTGGTCAAGTCGCTGTCCGGCGGGGAGCGCCGCCGCGTTGACCTCGCCGCCGGCCTGATCGACCGTCCGCACGTGCTCGTGCTCGACGAGCCGACCACCGGTCTTGACCCCCGTAGCCGCCAGGTCGTCTGGGCCACGATCCGCGAGCTCGTGCTGGAGGGGGTCACGCTCCTGCTCACCACGCAATACCTCGAGGAGGCCGACGCCCTGGCCGATCGTGTCGTGCTGATCGATCACGGACGTGAGGTGGCGGCCGGGACCCCGGCTCAGCTCAAGGCCCAGGTGGGCCGCCAGCGGGTCGACGTCGTGGCCACGGAACGCGCCGGGTTCGATCAGCTCGTAGAACTGCTCGGCGGTCGCTTTGCGATCACGCCGCACGGCGAGCAGCGCACGGTCTCGGTGGCGGCGCCTGACGAGGCGCGCGATCTGGCTCGCGTGGCCGACGTCGTCGATGCCGCCGGCATCGGCGTCGATGAGATTGCGCTGCGGCGCCCCACGCTCGATGACGCCTTCCTTGCGCTCACCGGGCACCCCGCCGCGGCATCAGAGCCGACCAGGGCGCAGGCCGCCGCATGAGTTCCATCACCGCCACCACCGAGATGCGCGGCGGACCCGTCCGCTACGTGCGTGACACGCTGCTGCTGACCGGGCGCAGCCTGCGGGCGATCCCGCGCGTGCCCGAACGGCTGCTCGACGTCACGATCCAGCCGATCGTCTTCATCCTGCTGTTTCTGTACGTGTTCGGATCCGCCATCCACGTGCCCGGGATCAGCTACAAGGACTATCTGTTCCCGGGGATCATCGGACAGTCGCTGGCGTTCGGGATCATCGGCGCCGGCGTCGCCACCTCCAACGACATGACCGAGGGAGTGATCGATCGCTTCCGGTCGATGCCGATCAACCGCCTGTCGATCATCAGCGGGCAGGTCATGGGGCAGTTCTGCGAGCAGGTGCTGGGGATGGTGCTCGTGGTCAGCTTCGGCCTGCTGCTCGGCTGGAGCCCCCACCTCACCGTCGCCCACGGATTCGAGCTGGTCGGGCTGATGGTGCTGGGGATGCTCGCGTTCACCTGGGCCGGTGTCCTGCTGGGAATGCTGGTGCGCTCGCCCGACGCGATGCAGGGCGTGGGCTTCATCATCATCTTCCCGCTCAGCTTCATGGCCGGGACCTTCGTCCCGATCGCCGGTATGGATTCGATCCCGCGGGCGATCGCGCACTGGGACCCGATCTCGGCGCTGGTGGCGAGCGTGCGCTCGCTGACCCAGGGCGTTCACAGCAGCGGCTCGTGGCAGCTCACGCACCCCGAGCTGGCGATGGCGCTGTGGTGCGTGGTGATCATGGCGGTGTGCGTGCCGCTCGCGCTGCGCCGGTTCAATCGCACGCTCGCCGCCTGAGCGCCGGCCCGCATCTCGCCGGATCGGGGCCGCCCATATTCTTCCCGGATCGCTGATCCGCGCCTCACCTCCACCCGGGCCCGCCAGGGCACCTACTCGATCGTCGCCCGCGACCCGGGCACGGGCGATCTGGGCGTCGCGGTCCAGTCGCACTGGTTCTCGGTCGGGCCGATCGTTCCGTGGGCCCGCCCCGGCGTGGGAGCAGTCGCGACGCAGGCCAACGTCGAGGTGGCCTATGGCCCGAGGGCGCTCGAGCTGCTGGGCGGCGGGCTCGACGCCCCGGCGGCGCTGACGCAGCTGGTGCATCAGGACCCGGGATCGGCCGGACGCCAGGTGGCGATCGTCGACGCCAACGGCGCCGTCGCGGCGCACACCGGTGAGAGCTGCATGCCGGCCGCCGGACACGTCACCGGGGACCAGGTCTCCTGTCAGGCCAACATCATGGCCTCCGAGCGCGTCTGGCCCGCCATGCTCGAGGCCTACACCTCGGCGCGCGGGCCCCTGGCGTCCCGCCTGCTGGCCGCCCTGGACGCGGCCGAGACGGAGGGCGGCGACCTCCGTGGCCGCCAGTCCGCCGCGATCCTGGTCGTGCCGGCCGCCGGGAATGCCTGGGACACCGTGCTCTCGCTCCGCGTCGAGGACCATCCCGACCCGCTGGACGAGCTGCGGCGGCTGGTCGGGCTCGACGCCGTCTACGCCCTGGCCGGCCAGGGCGACGACCTCGTCAACGAGGGCCGCCACGATGAGGCCGCCCGTCTCTATGCGCGGGCGAGCGAGCTGGCGCCGGAGATCGCCGAGCTCCGCTTCTGGGCCGGTCTCGGCGCGGCCCAGCTGGGCGACCTCGACGCCGGGGTACGCGACGTGCAGGCCGCGATCGCGGCCCACCCCGGGTGGCGCGAGCTGCTCCCGCGCCTGCCGGCCGAGGTCGCGCCATCCGCGGCCGCCGTGCTCGAGCGCCTCGAGCAGGCCGAGTAGACGGCGGCTGGCCGCTCACCGAGCCGGCGGGTCGATCAGCACTCCCGGGTTCAGCGCCCCGGCTGGATCCACCGCCGCTTTGGCCCCCCGCAGCGCGGTCGCGAACACCTCCGGGCGCTGGCGGTCATACCACGGCCGGTGGTCGCGCCCGACCGCGTGATGGTGGGTGATCGTTCCCCCGCCGGCGATCACCGCGTCCGCCGCCGCCCGCTTGATCGCGGCCCACTGCTCGAGCTCGGCGCCCCGCCGGGCCGGCGCCAGCACGGTGTAGTACGGCGCCGGGCCATCGGGGTATACGTGCGTGAAGCGGCAGGTCACCGATCCCGAGCCGCACACGTCGCGC
Organism: uncultured Solirubrobacterales bacterium; assembly: GCA_963792735.1. Classification (GTDB taxonomy): domain Bacteria; phylum Actinomycetota; class Thermoleophilia; order Solirubrobacterales; family Solirubrobacteraceae; genus Palsa-465. The sequence goes on from CAWBXK010000007.1 coordinate 453,349, forward strand.
ACCGCGGCGGTGGCCCGCTCCAGCACGGCGGCGTGAAAGGCGGGGAACCGATCCCAGGTGATCGCGGTCTCGAACGTCTCCGACAGCACGCCCATCGCCACGAAGATGTCGCGCAGGTAGGGCGCGCGCAGGAACGCCTCGCGCCAGCCGGCCACCGCACCGCCGTCGCCCGCGGGCGAGCCGGCGCTCGCGGCCGGACGGCCGGAACCCCGGTCCCAGCTGCCGCCATGGTCCCCGCAGCACTCCAGCGCCGGCGCCATCCACGGCTCGGTGTCGTGGCCGGCGGACTCGAACCCCAGCATCAGCACCGCGCCCGAGCCGTCACCGGCTCCGGTCAGCTTCGCCTCGGCGGGATCGATCAGCCGGCAGTTGGACGGATGCAGCCCGGACTGCGACAGCGCCCGCACCGCGTCCGCACCCTGCTCGAGGCGGGCAAACCGCACCGCGGCGGAGCTGCGATGCCGCGGCCGCTCGCGCACCCGCATCCACGCCTCGGTGATCACGCCGAGGGTGCCCTCGGACCCGATCAGCATCCGGTCGGGGGAAACGCCCGCGCCCGAGCCCGGCAGCCGCCGCGACTCCCACACTCCCGTCGGGGTCACAGCCCGGACTGACTCGACCAGGTCGTCGATGTGGGTGTACAGGGTCGCGAAGTGACCGCCCGCACGGGTGGCGATCATTCCGCCCAGGGTGGCGAACTGAAACGACTGCGGGAAATGACGCAGCGTCAGGCCGTGCTCGCGCAACCGCTCCTCCAGCTGCGGGCCGCTGGCGCCGGCTTGGATCCGCGCCGACATCGATACCGGGTCGACCTCGAGCACGCGATCAAACGCCCCCAGGTCGATCGTCACCACCCCGTTGAAGCGGTCCGGGACGACCGGCTCGACACCCCCGACGACGCTCGTGCCGCCGCCGAACGGGATCACCGCCGCCCCGGCCCCCAGCGCCCACTCGAGCACCGCGGTCAGCTCCGGCTCGTCACGCGGACGCGCCACCACGTCGGGCGGGTGCTCGAACTGCCCCCGGAAACCGCGGACGACGTCGCGGTAGGAGCTGCCGTAGGTGTGCAGCGCCCGCTCGTACCGGTCCTGCCGGCAGATCTCGGCCAGCCGCGGCGGCGGCGAAAGCCGCGGCGCCGGCAGGCGGACGGCCGCCAGCGGCACGGCAGGCTCGGGCGAGGCGGAGCCGAAGCCGAGGTGCCCCGCCAAAAACGACGCCGCCGAGCCAAGCTCGGCCACCGAGGGCTGCTCATCCTCGTGTCCCCAGCCCCAGTGCTTGCGCCGCGGATCCACCGCGTCAGCCTATCCTCACCCGCTCCGCTGTCTCCGCTCACCGGTCCCCCTCGAGGGCCGGCCTCGTGCCACCCCGCTACGGTTTCAGCCATGGCCGTCCCGGCAGGCATTCTCGCCCGCGGTCCGTGGCAGCCGTCGCGGATCGAGGTGACCTGGCGCGACGCGGCGTTCGAGCCGCCGGCGGAGGTCGCCGAGCTGGCCGACGAGGCGATCGCCGACCTCCGGGGCCGGGGCTCGCCGAGCCACGACGGCCTGGCCGCCCGCCTGCGCGGGTTCGAAGCCACGGACGGCGGCCTGTCGCTGGAGTGCGAGCCGGCGCGCTGGTCGCTGCGGCTGCTGCCCGACGATGCGCTGGGCAGCCTCTCGGCGCTGTGTGTGGTGCGCTCGGCCGACGGCGCGTGGCTGGCCGGCCGGCGCGCGGGGTGGCTGGCGACCTGGGCCGGGCGCTGGGCGCTGGGGGCGGCCGGGTCGGTGGAGGTTGGCGAGAATCCGGTCGACACGCTCACCCGCGAGCTGGCCGAGGAATGGTCGGTCTCCCCGGACCGGCTCACCGTGGAGGCGCTGATCCGGCTCCCCAGCGGGATCGCGATGCTGCTCGGTATGGCGTGGCTCCCGGCCGGCGCGGTGGTCACGCCCGATGCGGAGCACGACGATTTCGCCTGGTGGCCGGCCGACGTGGCGCACTGGCCCGAGCATGCCGACGAGCCGTTGCGGCGCACGGCCGCGCTGCTGTCCTCCGCGGTCGCGGGATGAAGCGTGGGCCCGATCACCTTTCGCCGCCTCGAGGTGGCCTCATTCACCCATTCGACCGTCTACCTGGCGCTGCTGGTCTGCGCCTTCATCCTGGGCAAACCGGAGCCCGAGACGTTCGTCCTGGGTCTGTCCCACGGCCTGATCTGGATCGTCATGTCGCTGGTCTGCATCGCGGCGGCGCGGGCACGGGTGATCCCGTTCTGGCTCGCGGTGACCGTCGCGGTGCTCGGGGGCCTCGGACCCTTCGCCGGCACGATCGGCTTCGTGGTTGCAGACCGCCGGCGGTCCCCCGCTACGCGTTAGAGTGAATTACCGGAAATGGCAGTAGACACCAGCATGGTCCAGGTCGTGATGCCCGCGATGGGCGACTCCGTCGCGGAAGGGACCGTTCTCGAGTGGCACAAGCAGGTCGGTGACGCCGTCGCGGTCGACGAGACGCTGGTCGAGATCTCGACCGACAAGGTCGATGCCGAGGTTCCCTCGCCCGCGTCCGGGACCGTGACCAGGATCCACGTCGCCGAGGGCGACACGATCGCCGTGGGGGCGCTGCTGGCGGAGATCTCGACCGATGGCGCCCCGTCTGAACCGGCTGACGGCAACGGCGTTCGGCCGGCGCAAGCGCCGCCCGTCTCGGGCGAGTCGCCCCCGGTCACCGTCGAGGAGGCCGCCGCGGGCGCCACCACCGAGGCCGAGGGCCTCGCCGCCGTCGAATCGGCCGCCGGCCAGATGATCGACATCGTCACCCCCACCGGCGGGGAGTCGGTCACCGAAGGGACGGTGCTCGAGTGGTCGGTCAAGGTCGGCGACGAGGTCAAGGACGGCGACACCGTGGTCGAGATCTCGACCGACAAGGTCGACATGGAGCTTCCCGCGCCGGCCGCGGGGACGATCACCGAGATCCTGGCCCAGGAGGGCGAGACCGTCACGGTGGGGCAGGTCATCGGGCGCATGAGCCCCGGCTCGGCGGCGGCCGAACCCGCCGCCCCGGCGACGTCCACCGCCACCCAGGCCCAGAACGGCGGCAGCTCGGCCCCGACCACCGCGGCGCCCGCCAACGGCGACGCCGCCAACGCCTCGCCGGTCGCCCGGCGCATCGCCGCGGCCGAAGGCGTCGACCTGAGCCGGGTTCAGGGGACCGCGCGCGGCGGCCGGATCACCAAGGCGGACGTGCTCGCGGTGGGGAATGGAGCCCCGCCCGCCCCGCCCACCCCGTCACCGGACTCGAGTGGCGCTCAATTGATCAAGGGCAGCGGCGCGGCGCTGGCTCGCTACATGGATCAGAGCCGCTCGATCCCGACCGCCACCTCGTTCCGCACGCTCACCGTCACCGTCCTGGACCAGCGGCGCACCCAGCTCAAGAACGCCGGCCGCAAGGTCTCGTTCACCCACCTGATCGCGTACGCGATCGCGCGTGTGGGAACCGAGGAGATGCCGGTCATGGCCCACCACTTCGCCGAAGTCGAGGGCAAGCCATACCGTTACGACGACGGCGCCGTGAACCTGGGGCTGGCCGTCGACGTGGCCAAGAAGGACGGCTCGCGGACGCTGATGGTCCCGGTCATCCGCGACGCCGGGCGCCTGGACTTCGCCGCGTTCCTCGACGCCTACAACGCCCTGGTCGAGAAGGCCCGCACCAACACGCTCACCGCCGATGACCTCACCGGCGGCAACCTCACGCTGACCAACCCCGGCGGGATCGGAACGATCGCGTCGGTGCCGAGGCTGATGGTGGGACAGGGCACGATCGTCGCCACCGGCTCGATCGGGTATCCCGTCGGGCTGGAGAAGATCGGCGCGACGATCGGCGCCGAGAAGGTCATGACGATGACCTCGACCTATGACCACCGCATCATCCAGGGCGCGGAGTCGGGCCGCTTCCTGCAGCGGATCGAGGCGCTGCTGCACGGTGACGAGGCCTTCTACGAGCGCCTGTTCGCCGACCTCGGTGTCGAGCTTGCCGAGCTTCCAGCGCCGCCGTCCCCGGCGGTGGCGGCCGCGAGCGTCCACGCCCCCGACGCCGCCCCCGCCCCGGACACCGGGTTCAACGAGGAGCTCCTCCAGGCCGTGCAGGCCGCTACCTCGCTGCTCAAGGCCCACCGCACCCACGGCCATCTCGCCGCCAAGCTGGATCCGCTCGGACGCGAGTCCGAGGGCGACCCGGCGCTGGATCCCGAGCCGCTCGGCCTGACCGAGGAGCTGATGGCGCGGATTCCCGCGCGCATCCTGCGGATGTACGTCCCGGGCGCGACCCTCGCCGACGCGCTGCCTCACCTGCGCGAAACCTACTGCGGGACGATCGCCTACGAGATCGAGCACATCGCTTCGCACCGCCAGCGGCTGTGGCTGCGCGAGGCGATCGAGTCCGGGGAGTTCCGCCACCCGCTCACCACCGAGGAGCAGAAGCAGCTGCTCAAGCGCCTGACCGAGGTCGACGCGTTCGAGCGGTTCATGCACAAGGCCTACCTGGGCCAGAAGCAGTTCTCGGTCGAGGGCCTGGACATGACCGTGCCGATGCTCGACGAGCTGACCAAGCTGTCGGCCTCGCGCGGGGCGCGGGAGGTGGTGATCGGGATGGCCCACCGCGGCCGCCTGAACGTGCTCGCGCACAACCTGGGCCGGCGCTACGCGACGATCTTCGCCGAGTTCGAGGGCTCTTCGACGCTGGAGCCGATCACCACCCTGCCCCAGGGCGGCACCGGCGACGTCAAGTACCACCACGGCGCCCAGGGCTCCTACCAGGTGCCCGGCGGAGAGTCGATCATCGTGCGGCTGGAGTCCAACCCGAGCCATCTGGAGTTCGTCGCGCCGGTTGCGGCCGGTGCCACGCGCGCGGCGCAGACCACTCGCCAGGGCCCCCACGCCCACCAGGACACCAACGCCGCGATGCCGATCATCCTGCACGGCGACGCCGCCTTCCCGGCCCAGGGCGTGGTTGCCGAGACGCTGAACCTGCAGGCGCTCGACGGCTACACCGTCGGCGGCACGGTCCACCTGATCCAGAACAACCAGGTCGGCTTCACCACCGACCCCGACGACGCCCGCTCCACCACCTGGGCGTCGGACCTGGCCAAGGGCTTCGACGTCCCCATCATCCATGTCAACGCCGACGACGTGGCGGCCTGCATCTCCGCCGTCCGGCTGGCGTTCGCCTTCCGCCAGGAGTTCGGTCACGACGTCCTCATCGACCTGATCGGCTACCGCCGCTTCGGCCACAACGAAGCCGACGAGCCGGCCTACACCCAGCCCGAGATGTACCAGGCGATCAAGAAGCACCCGTCGGTCCGGGAGCTGTTCGCGCGCCAGCTGGTCGATCAGGGAGTGGTCACCGAGCAGGAGTCCACCGAGATGACCGATCAGGTCTGGGCGGTCCTGTCCGACCAGCATCAGAAGCTCAAGGAGCGGATCGCCGCGGCCAAGGAGCTCGAGCACGCCACCGGCGAGTACCAGCTCGATCGCACCCCCTCACCCGAGGTCAGGACCGCGGTCGCGCGCGATCGCCTGGAGGTGCTCAACGACGAGCTGCTGGCCGTCCCCGACGGCTTCAACGTTCACCCCAAGCTGGCCAAGCAGCTCGAGCAGCGCCGCGAGGCGTTCAACACCGGCGAAGGTGTGGTGTGGGCGCACGGAGAGGCGCTGGCCTTCGCCTCGCTGCTGACCGAGGGGATCCCGATCCGGCTCACCGGCCAGGACACCGAGCGCGGCACCTTCAGCCAGCGCCATTTGGTGCTGCATGACCCCAAGACCGGTCAGGAGCATTGCGCGATGCAGCATCTGCCGGGCGCGCTGGCGCCGATGGAGCTGCACAACTCGCCGCTGTCGGAGATGGCCTGCGTCGGGTTCGAGTACGGCTACTCACAGGAGGGTCCGGAGACGCTGGTGCTGTGGGAGGCGCAGTTCGGCGACTTCGTCAACAGCGCCCAGGTGATCGTCGACCAGTTCATCGTCTCCGGGCTGGCCAAGTGGGGCCAGACCTCGCGGCTCACGCTGCTGCTCCCCCATGGTTACGAGGGGTCCGGGCCCGAACACTCGTCCGCGCGGCTGGAGCGCTTCCTGCAGCTCGCCGCCGAGGGCAACATTCGCGTCGCCACCCCGACCACGCCGGCGCAGTACTTCCACCTCCTGCGCCGCCAGGCCCGGATCGCCAAGCAGCGCCCGCTGGTGATCATGACCCCCAAGAGCCTGTTGCGGCTGCCGCTGGCGGCCAGCCGGGTCGACGAGCTGGTGGAGGGCCGCTTCCGGCCCGTCCTGCCCGATCCCGGCGTCGATCCGGCCCAGGTCACGCGGCTGGTGCTGTGCACCGGCAAGATCTACTACGACCTGGTCGCGCACCCCGCCCGGGAGCACACCCCGGCGGTGGCGATCGGGCGGGTCGAGCTGCTGTACCCGTTCCCCCAGGCCGAGCTGCTGGAGCTGGTGCAGAGCTATCCGAAGCTGACCGAGGTGGTGTGGGTGCAGGAGGAGCCGCGCAACATGGGCGCCCGCGCCTTCATGTCCCCGCGGCTGCTCCAGGTCCTCCCGGAGGCGCTCCAGTTCGGCTACATCGGGCGGCCCGAGCGGGCCGCCTCGGGCGAGGGCTATCCGATCGCCCATGCCACCGAGCAGGGCCGTATCGTCTCGACCGCCTTCGATCTGTCCCGGCCGGTGTCGCAGTACCCGCTGCACCTCCCCGGGGAGCGCTGATCACCAACCCGCTACTTCCGGGATCGGCACTCGTTTCATCGGGTATGCAGCGCCGCCTCGCCGGCCTGGTCGCCCTCGCCGTCCCGGCCCTGGTCGCGCTCGCCGCGCTCGCCGCGCTCGCCGGGCCGATGGTCTCGGTCGCGTCGGCGGCGTTCCCCGCTGGCAACGGCATGCTGGCCGTGGCGCCGTTGCACGGCGGCGGCGTGTTCGTCACCGACACTCGCGGCGGGAATGCCGAACGGGTGTGCCCTTCGGCGTGCGGCCGCGTGACCGGGCCGCGCTGGTCGCCCGACGGGCGCGCGATCGCGTTCAGCACGTCCACCGGAATCGACCTGATCTACTCCAACGGCTCGTGTCAGAGCTGTTCGATCGCCCAGTCCAACGACCTGGCGGGCGTACCGGCGGCGGGCAGCCATCCTGCGTACACGGCGAACCCGTCGCTGGTCACCTACGTGTCCAGCGGGGCGCTGGTGCAGGCCGGGATCGATGGCCTGTTCAAGGCCACGATCCTCAGCCACGGAGTCTCGGATGCGGTGTGGTCGGGGCAGGGCGAGCTGGCGATCGTCCGCTCGGGCCGCGTGTGGGCGGGGCGGCCGGGTCATCTGCGCCGCATCAGCCGAGGTAGCGACCCCTCATGGTCGCCCCTGGGGCGCCGGATCGCCTTCGCCCACAACGGCTGGGTGATGGTCGCCCGCCTCGGTCATCGGGCCAGGCGCCTGGTGCGCGGGGGAGCTCCAGCATGGTCACCCGACGGCAAGTCGATCGCGTTCATCGCCAAGCATCACCACGTGCGCATCACCGGCGCGTCGGGTGGTCATAACCGTCCGGTCGGCGGCGTGCAGGGCCGTTCGGTGGACTGGGAGCCGGTGTCGGCGACCCCACCCGCCGGCTGCATCGCGCCGCCGGGCTCGAGCGTGCTCGCCAGCGCGCCCGGGGCGGTGGTCACCAGCGACACCGCGGCGAGCCCGCCGGTCGACGGCGGCAACCGGCCGACGGCCTATATGGGATGCCTGACCGCCGACGGGGGCGAGCGGTTGCTGCAGAGCTTTACCTTCAGCAGTTACGACTACGAGCAGAGCGTTACGGGGGCGGCCGCCGCTGGGAACTACGTGGCGCTGGTCAACGCCACCACCGATCCGCATTACGGAGGCTCGAGCTATACCGTCGCGGTGTATGACCTGCGGACCGGGGCCCAGGTCCCGGACCGCGGCCGGGAGATGATCTCCTGTCCGGACTACGAGTACACCTGCTCCGCCCAGATGAACCAGCTGGCGCTCGGCAGCAACGGCTTCTCGGCGGTTCACACCCTCATCCAGGGAGGCTCCACGTGCTCGACGTTGTCGCCCAGTTGCACCGTGGAGCAGATCATCGTCCACGACAGCGCCGGTGTGCAGACGCTTGACTCGGCTACGCAGCCGGAGCCCAGCGCCCCCGTCCTGACCGGCCTGCGCCTGTCCGGCGACACCCTGACCTGGGAGCACGCCGGCACCCCGGAAAGCGCCCAGCTGAACTAGCTAGTCCGAGGCGCTGCGCGCCGAGGCCCCGGCTTTGGCAGTCTGTCAGCATCCGGTTCCGTAGAGACGGCTCCCGTCGCGACAATTCAAGGCGCCACATCATTCCGAGTCTCGGGGTGCATGACATGGCCATCGACCTCGGGACCGCCAACACGCTGGTGTACGTGGGTGGACGCGGGATCGTGGTCTCCGAGCCCTCGGTGGTGGCGTCTGACCTCGCCACCGGCGAGGTGCACGCGGTCGGCGCTGACGCCGAGCGGATGATCGGGCGCACCCCGGCCAACATCTCGGCCACGCGACCCCTCCGCCACGGGGTGATCGCCGACTTCGAGGTCACCGAGGAGATGCTGCGCTACTTCATCCGCAAGGTCATCGACCGCCGGATGGCGCACCCGCGGCTGATCGTGTGCGCTCCCTCGGGCGTCACCGAAGTGGAGAAGCGCGCCGTCGAAGAGGCCTCGCTGGCGGCCGGCGCACGGCAGGTGCACCTGATCGAGGAGCCCATCGCCGCCGCGATCGGAGCCGGTATGGCGATCGAGGAGCCGATCGGCCGGCTCGTGGTCGACGTCGGGGGCGGCACCAGCGAGATGGCGGTGATCTCGCTCGGCTCGATCGTGAACTCGCAGTCGGTCCGCGTCGGGGGCTATGAGATGGACGACGCGATCACCAACTACATCCGCAACGTCTACCAGCTCTCGATCGGCTCCAAGACGGCCGAGACGATCAAGATCTCGCTCGGCTCGGCGATCCCGCTCGCCTCCGAGGAGACGACCGAGGTGCGCGGCCGCCACCTCGTCACCGGCCTGCCCACCGCCGTACAGCTCTCCAGCGCCGAGGTCCGCTCGGCGATCTCCGGACCGCTGCGCGAGATCCTGCGGGCGATCCGCGACACGCTGGAGCAGACACCGCCTGAGCTCGCCTCGGACATCGCCCGCGACGGGATTCTGCTCGCCGGCGGCGGCACGCTCATCCGGGGCTTTGACGACATGGTGGCGGCCGAGACCGGGATGCCGGTATATCGTGCCGACTCGCCGCTCACCTGCGTCGCGGTCGGCTCAGGACAGGCGCTGGATCATCTCGACCAGTTGTCGGTAGCCGGCCAGCAGCGGCGCCTGCCGACCACGCCGGACTGGCGGACCGCCCAGTCCTAGCGAAGCGGGGCGCCAGCTTCTCCACACCGGTGGCGATCGCGCACGACGCCAGCAGCAGCAGGAACGGATCCACCGGCTCGCGGAAGCGCGGCGTCTCCATGTTGATCAGCACCACGCTGAGCGCCAGCAGCAGCGGGATCCCCCACAGCCAGCGCGGGGCTCGACGGAACACCCGCGTCGCCAGTCCGATCGCCGCCAGCACGCAGACGACCCAGAATTCGTCGATGCCGACCCGGGCGTTGCTCTCGTGCAGGCCCATGGCCTTGGCCGACGCCTGCCACGCGTAGGTGCCCTCGAGCTCGAACATCCGCAGCGTGTTGTGCCAGCCGACGTCGAGCGGCGAGAGCGGGTGCGCGCCGATGTAGCTCAGCGCCTGCGCCTGGAGCTTGTCACCGAGGGCCGGCTCCGAATAGTCGGCGGCGGTGTGCATCAGCTGCTGATCCTCGGGGAGATGGCTGTACAGGCGCCACTTGTAGGGGACCAGCCGGTTGGCGGCAGAGACCGGGTTGTAGGTGCCCACCAGCGTGATCCCCGCCTCGTCGGAGACGGGGACGAAGCGGTGCAGCTCCACCGCGTTGCGGATCGTCCACGGGGAGATGGTGAGCAGCGCTGTGAGGATTAGGATGGTTGGCGCCGTCAGGGCGCGGAGGCGGGGATGGGTGCGGTTGAGGCGCGGTCGCGCCACCGCGTGGGCGGCGAAGGCGAGCGGGATCAGCAGCAGGATGGCGTTCTGATGGGTGAGCGTGGCCAGGCCGGTGAGCACACCCGTGGCGGCGATCCAGCCATACGGATGAGCCGCCCGGCGGGCGCGCAGTGCGGTCCACACCGCGCCGAGCTCGAACATCACCATCAGGTTCTCGGACACCAGCGTGCCGGTGAGCTCGACCAGTACCCCGTAGATCGCGGCGAGGACCAGCGCGACGAGCCCGACCTCGGGCCCGAACGCCTCCAGTGCGATCAGCCCGATCAACCCCACCGTGACGGTGCCGGTCAGCGTCTGGGCGAACCGCACGGGTTCGATCGCGGTCTTGCCCCCAGCCTGGTGACCGTCGATCAGGTCGACGAGGGCGATGAAGTATGGGTAGGCCGGCGGGAAGTACGCGGTCGGCCCTCGTGAGCCGCCGGCGCCGGAGCGCGGCGCCGAACCGGTGGAGTAGTCGCCGGTCTGCGCGATCAGGCTCCCGAGCCGGTTGTAGGTGCCGGCATCGTTGATGGCGTGGTACTGGGTGGTCTCGACGTACGCGATGCGGATCGCCAGCGCCGCGATCAGCACCACCGCGACGAGCACCGCCTTGGCCGGACGGGCGGGGAGCACGGCGTCGGAGCTTACTTATCCGTCAGTGGATCCCGACGATCCCGGCGCAGACCCAATTGGACGCGCCGGCGCCGCCGTTCCAGATCCTGGTCGCCACCGCGTCCTGCTCGGCCTTGCTGGCCAGGTACGCGGCGGGGCCGGTGCCGTTGAACAGCCTCCAGGTGCTGGGAATGATCTGGTAGTACCCCGACGCTCCGGCGCTGTTGGGCGGGAGGTTCTGGCCGCCGGACTCGCATAGCACGATCGCGTAGGGGATCACCCATCCACCTGACGGCCCGAGGGCTCCCGGACCGGGCGCCCCGAGCGAGGACGGCTGCGCCGCCTGCGCCGCCGCGCGCTGCGCCGCGGCCTGCTCGGCCTCGACATGGTTGATCTCGGACTGCAGCTGCCGCCCGCGGGCGCGGCTGGCGGCCAGCGCGCCCTGCTGCGCGCTCTGGGCTCTCTGCAGGGCGTTCTGCTTGGACTGCAGCAGGATGTTCATGCCGGCCAGCGCGTTGACGCGGAGCTGCGTCCGCTGAGTGATCTGACGGTCTGTCACCTCGAGCGCGGCGAGTTGGCGAGCCGCGCGATCGGCCTTGGCCTTCGCGTCACGGGTGTGGGTGATCAGCGTCTTCTGCTCGCTCTTCGCGCGGCCCAGGAACGCGACCTGCTCCAACAGGTCGTTGAAGCCGCGCGCGTTGAGCACGACCGTCACCAGGTCGGGCTTGTCGCTCTCGTAACTGGAGACGAGCTGGTTGGAGAGCAGCGAGCGGGCAGCCGCCAGCCGGCGGCGGAGCACCCCCAGCAGATGACGCTCGCGCTTCAACGAGGCCTTGACCCCGGCGAGCGCCGCGCGATCGCTGGCGAGCTCGGCCTGCACGGCTGCCTCGCGGCTCTGCACCAGCGCGATCTGACTGTCCAGCGAGCTGATCAGCCGGTTCAGGCTGGCCAGGCTCGCGGCGAGGCTGTGCTGGTGGGCCTGCTCCTGGCCAAGCTGGGAATTGAGCGTCCCGAGGCTCGGCGTGGCGGCCGATCTCATCGGTCCGATCCCCCCGGCGCCGAGCATGGCGAGCACCGCCGCGGTGACGGTGGCCAGTCGGATCACGATGGTGCGCCGGAGGTTCATATTCGTGCGCCTACCGCGCTTTCCCGTGATTAGCGGGGAATTCGGCGACCGCGGCGACGATACCAGGAAGCTCGAGGACGGCGGGTGGTTGGGCGGCGTCTGTCGGCCTTATGCTCGAGAACGTGCAGCCGCAGCGCTCAGCTTCGACGCTTGATCGCCGCGAGGAGCTGATCCTGTCGCGGGTGCGGGATACGCCGCCGGGCTTCGTCCGCAGTTACGGCGACATCTCGCCCGGCGCCCCACGGCTCGCGGGAGCGGTGCTGAGTGCGTGTGAGGACCCCACCGTGCCGTGGCACCGGATCGTCCGAGCCGACGGCTCCCTGGCCAAGGGGCGGCGCCAGCGGCGGCTGCTGGAGCGTGAGGGAGTGCCGTTTCGCGGCGAGAGGGTGCAGATGTCCGTGGCCCGGGTTCCCGACCTGTGATCTGGTTTCATCCCGACCTGTGATCTGGATCCAGCGCCAGATCAAGCTGGCCGCGCGGCCGCGGGGCTTTCACCTCGTCACCGGCGAGGTGCTCGGGGCGCTGTCTGAGCTTCGCCGCCTCAGGGTCGGGATGCTGCACCTGCTGATCCTCCACACCTCGGCCTCGCTGGCCTTAAACGAGAACGCCTCCCCCGACGTTCGGCGTGACTTCGAGGCTTGGTTCGATCAGGCGGTGCCCGAGCGGGCGCGGTACTGGACCCACACGCTCGAGGGGCCCGACGACATGCCGGCGCACATCAAGGCCGCGCTGCTGGGACCCTCGTTGACGCTGCCGGTGGCGGACGGGAGGCTCGCCCTGGGAACCTGGCAGGGCATTTACCTGTGCGAGCACCGCGACCGCGGCGGGGAGCGCTCGCTGATGGCCACCGCCTGGGGCGAGGAGGGCTAACTCCCTCCACCGCCTGGGGCGAGGAGGGCTAACGCCCCTTCCACACCGGCGCGCGCTTCTCGGCGAACGCCGTCGCTCCCTCCCGCGCGTCCTCTGACCCCATCACCGGCCCGGCGATCTCGCCCTGGCGCTCGAAGAACTCCGCTTCCGGCCAGTCGGTCGCCTCGGTCAGGATCCGCTTGCTGGCGGCCAGCGCCAGCGGTCCGTTGGCAGCGATCAGCGCCGCCAGGGCCAACCCATCCTCCAGCGCCGCGCCGGGTTCGGCCAGCCGGTTGACCAGCCCGAGCTCGGCCCCGCGCTCGGCGGTGATCGGATCGCCGGTCAGCGCCATCTCCATCGCGATGTTGCGCGGCAGCACTCGCGGCAGGCGCAGCAGCCCTCCGCCCGCCGCGACCAGCGAGCGCTTGACCTCCGGAATGCCGAGCTTCGCTCCCCGCGCGGCGACGATCAGGTCGCAGGAGAGCGCCACCTCGAGCCCACCCGCCACGGCGAACCCCTCGATCGCCGCGATCAGCGGCTTGGCCGCGGCCCGCCGCGTGATGCCGGCAAAGCCCCGATCGCCCGCGTAGGGCGATTCGCCCGCCACGAACGCCTTCAGGTCCATGCCGGCGCAGAATCCCTTGCCGGCGCCGGTGATGACCCCGACCGAGAGCCCGGGGTCGGCGTCGAGCTCGTCCAGCGCCGCGGCGATGCCCTCGGCCACCGCCGCATTGACCGCGTTGCGCTGATCGGGCCGGTTGAGGGTGATCACCAGCACGCGCTCGCGGCGCTCGGTGAGGACGGCGCCGGACGCGGTGGGGGCGGTGGGGGTGGAACCTGACTCGCTCACGCCGCGAACAATCTCAGCTCTGGCTCGCGCTCGCCTCGCAGCACCGCGAGGTCGACCTCCACGCACGCGATCCCTCGCGCCTGCGCCAGCACCCGGGCCTGCGGCTTGATCGCCTGTGCCGCCAGGACCCCGCGGCAGTTGGCAAACGCGGGATCGAGCCGGATCCGCTCCAGATAGCGGCACAGCTGCTCGACCGCCTCGATGCCGGCCATCCGCTTGATCTCCACCGCGATCCACTCGTCCCGCTCGTCCCGGCACATCAGGTCGACGGGTCCGATGTCGGTCGGCCATTCACGCCGCACCAGCCGAAAGCCGTCCCCGCACCATCCGGGCTGCTCGGCCAGCAGCTCCTGCAGGTGCGCCTCGACCCCGTCCTTGGCCAGCGCCGTGTCCGCGCCGGGCGAGCCCATCTCGTGCGTGACGTCCGACACCACCTCGGCCAGCTCGATCTCCAGACGCTCCTCGCTGGCGCCCGTGCGCTTGCGGACCACGATCGCGTCGGCCGACTCCTCGATCACGGTCGGCGGCGTCATCCAGTTCAGCGGCTTGACGCTCTGGCTCCCGTGGTCTGACCACACCAGCACGGTGCCATCGGCCTTGATCATCAGCAGCCGCGTGGCCAGCGCCAGCTGGGTGCTGAGCCGGCCGGAGTAGGTGATCGAGCAGCGGGCGACGACCAAGCGCATTCCGACAGCCTAGATTTTCCGGCGGACCGACGCGCGCACCGTCGCCATATCATCAGGGTCATGCGCAGCCAGCTCAGGCCACTGTTCGACCGCGTCGTGATCAAGGAGCTCGACCCCGATCGTGTGCGCCGCTCGGGGCTGCTCGTGCCGGCCGGCTCCGACGAGCCGCCGCCCCAGCATGGAATCGTGCTCGCGGTCGGGCCGGGGCTCGACTGGTGGGACCACGTCGGCGTCCACATGCCGGTCCGGCCCGGCGACCACGTGGTGTTTCCGGCCGCGGCGGGGGCCTGGATCGAGATCGAGGAGGAGCGCCTGCTGGTCTGCCGCGTCGGCGAGCTGCTGGGCGTGCTCGAGCAGGTGGAGGCGTGCCCGGCGTGCGGCGGGCGCCCGCTCGGTCCCCAGGAGTCCTGCCCGGTCTGCGGGCGCGAGGGCTCCGTCGCGTCGCCCTGACCCGGGGCGGGCCACTGCGTCGGCGCGACCGGGTGCGTTGGCGGGACCTGCTCGATCGCCCTAATCGGAATTCCTCTCGGCGATTGTGCGCCTGCAGCATGTAGGCGATGTCCGATCGCAAAACTCGGGAACGGCAAATCCGAATCTGCATCTAATACAGGTCGCCCGACCGATCCGCCCCCGCGGACCTGAGCGGCGCGCGCAGCCCGCGGACCTAAGCGGCGGTGCGCGCCGACAGCCCGCGCGGGGCGGCGGCGAGCACCCGCTTGAGCAGCTCGCGCACCTCGCCGTCGTCCCCGAGCTCCAGCGCGCGGCGGCAGGCTTCCTCGCACTCGCTGAGCCGATCGGTTCTGGCCAGCGCGTGCGCGTAGGAGGACCAGGCGCGGCGCGATCCCGGCTCCACCAGGGTCGCCGCCTGCGCCGCTGACACCTCCGCGCCGACATCGCCGGCGAGGTGGTAGGCCAGAGCCAGGTCCAGCATGCCCTCCACCGACGGGCCGGCCAGCCGGGCCCGCTCGAGCGCGGTGATCGCGGCGGAGCGGTCCATCAGCCGTAGGCGCAGGCGGCCCAGGCGCTCCCACGCCGACGCATCGGCCGGTGCGCGCTCGGCCGCCCGCTCGGCGGCGTCGGCCGCGAGGTCGAACGCTCCCATGTCCTCGTAGATCCGGGACGCGAAGCGCTCCGGCGTGGGGCGGTCGGTGTCCACGCGGGCCCAGTCGCGGACCGAGCGCGCCGCGGCGGGAAGGTTGCGGGCCTGCCAGAACGCGACCGTGAGCAGTCTCAGCACGGCCGGATTGTCGGGCTCGGCGTCACGCGCGTAGACGAGCCGCTGGGCGGCCAGGGCGGCGTCGCCCTCGGCCAGTGCGTGCTGGGCCGCGGTCATGAAGCGCTGCACCCGGTCGGCGGCCGGATCGGGCTTGGAGAAGTCGACGAACTGAAGCGAGCCGGCCGGGACCGTGCGCACCCCGACCGCGAACATCAGCCGCGCCCACTGCTGCACGTCATCCTCCTCGCCGGAGAAGTAGATACCCGAGACGGTCCCCACGCCCCATTCCGGATAGGACATGCAGCGCGCGTACCGGTGCACGACGGAGTGATCGGGAACGCGTGATCCGAACGGATCGTGCTTGGCCCGCTCCTCGGCCGTGGCCCGCTCGCGCTGCTCGTTCTCGTAGGCCCGCCGGCCCGCATCGGCGCGCGCGCGCCGCGTCGCCGCCGCCGATGCCTTGACCGCATTGCGGGTGACGCGGCCGCCGCGGAACGACTCGGCCAGCTGCTCGAGCTCATCGGCCGCCTCGTTGATCGCCTGCAGGTGGCGCTGGTGCTCGTGGCGGCGCCCGGGAGGCGCGATGTCGGGGTGCCAGCGCTTGGCCATCCGGCGGCGGGCCAGCTGCACGGTGCGCTGATCAAACGGAGCCTCCAGCTCCAGGAGCAGCAGCGCCGCTTCGACGTCGAGGATGCGAGCCATGAAGAAAATACGTTAGCGAGGCCGACCGGATCAGAGCTCAGTCGGACGTCATCGGGCCGGCGCCGGGCCGGCGGGGACGAGTGCAACAAATCAGTGCCTTTTCGCGCCGCCGCGGCCGAATCGGGCCAAGCTTTCGGGCATGCCCACCACCGGCCAGCGTTCGTCCAGCCGCGCGGCGATGCTGGTCGCCACCGCGATGGCCGCGATCCTCGCCGCCGCCCTCGCGGTGGCCCTGTTCGCCCTGTTGATCACGGTCACGAGTCAGACCGCGCCGTGCGGCTCGACCGGCGCCCCGAGCTCGATCACGCTGGGGCCGCCGGGTACCGGGCAGCAAGTCGGGGCGACCGAGTACGGTGGCCCGGGCGACCCCAGCAGCGGCTCGGTCGGCGCCTCCGGGGCCGACCTGCTCGAGCATCCCGACAGCTACGCGGAGCTGGGCGGCCGCACCTTCCCAACCGCCACCGCGATGGGCGGCCTGGCCTACATGACCCCGCTGCGGGTGACCTGGGGCGCGCACTCGGCGATCGCCTACAAGCGCGATTTCGGGTTCGGCGGTGGCCCCGTCGCCGGGCTGCCGCGGGTCATCGACCTGTGGTGGCAGTTCGCGCAGGCCCTCGGCATTCCCTACGAGCACGGGCTGTGGTCGGGTCCGGTCCGGATCGGCCGGCCGCCGGCGGCGGGGGCCGGGAACGTGCTGGGCCAGGCGGCACAGCCGTCCTCGGCGGCGATCGACCCGGCCGCGGGCGCCGCCTGCTCCCCGCCCGGAGGTGGCGGGGTGCCGCTCACCCCCGGCCCGCGCGCCACCCTGCTGCCCGGCGGGCGCGCCGCCGCGCCCCGGAGCGCGCCGGCCGCCGTCAAGGGCATCATCGCCGCCGGCAACCAGATCGCCGGCAGGCCGTACCTGTACGGCGGAGGGCACGGGCTGGCGCTTGATCAGGTGGGGCCCGCCTATGACTGCTCCAGCAGCGTCGAGCACCTGCTCTACGGCGGGCGCCTGCTCCCGGTCAGCTACGACGCGGCCTCGGGCCAGCTTGAATCCTTTGGCCTCCCCGGGCCGGGCCGGTGGGTGACGATCTACGCCAGCGCCGACCACGTGTTCATGTACGTCGCCGGCCTGCGCTGGGACACGCACAACGCGGCCGGTCCGCAGGACGGGAGCACCGGCATCGGCTGGCATCCGCTGGTGCGCAGCTCGGCCGGGTTCGTCGAGCGACACCCGGTGGGGCTGTAGCCAATGCCCAGCGCCGCCCGCCGGTCACTGCTCTGCGCCGCGCTCGCCCTCGGCGGCGGCCTGCTCGGGGGTTGCGCCGGGCTGACGGGGGGCTCGGGCGCGGCGAGCACGTCGTCCCGGTCCTCGTCGCACGCCCCCCCGGCCCCACCGTCGGGGCGACCACAGCCCGGCTCACCGGCGGCCAAGCTGGCGCAGGCTCAGCGCACGCACGAGTACCCGGGTGCGCCCCAGCACCAGACCGCCGCCAGCGGCGCCAGCCGTCCGGTGCCGGTCATCCAGGCGTTCGCCACCGCCTACATCAACTGGACCGCCGGGACCGTCGCCCCGACGATGCGCGCGCTCGAGCAGATCAGCGTCGGCCAGGCCCGGTCCGAGCTGGCACTCGAGGCGGCGCAGACCGCCCAGGACTACGAGCTGCGGACGGGCGGGATCGCCAACTCGGGCGTGGTCGAGGCGATCGCGCCGGTGCTCGGACATCCCGACCAGTACGCGGTCGTCACGCGGGAGCTGACCACCGCCACCCACACGACCGCCTACCAGGGCCTGCACCCGGCGTGGCACCTCGCGCTGGCGACAGTCATCAGGCTGCGACCCGGCCAGTGGGTGCTGAGCTCGTGGCAGCCGGAGAACTGAACCGCCGTGCTCTGCCCGTCCGCGTGGCGCGGTGAGCCATCAGGGTGGCCAGCAGCGCGACCGCGGCGAGGGCGGCGGTCGTGACGGCGAAGGCATGGCCGGCGTGCGCCGGACTGCTCTGACCCTGGCTGAGGTACAGGGTGCCGAGCGCGGCCACGCCGAGCGCACCCCCGATCTGCATCGTAGTGGTGCTCACGCCGCTGATGTCGGCGGCATACCGGGTGGACACGGTCGCGGTGAGGTGCCCGAGCAGGGCGCTGAACTGGATGCCGAGCCCGAGCCCGCCGATCCCCAGCAGGACGATCAGCAGCGGCTCCCCGTGGTGTCCGGCGAACGCCGTCGCGCTGATCGCCGCGTAGGCCGCCGCGAGCAGCAGGCAACCGGCCGCGGGAGCGCGTGGCGCCAGGCGCGACGGGAGGCGGCGGACGATCTGGCCGGCGACCCCGAAGGCGGCGACCCATGGCACCAGGGTGAGCCCGGAGACCAGCGCGCTGTGGCCGAGACCGTGCTGGAGGTACTGGGCCAGCGTGAACAGCAGCGCGTAGTAGGTGCCGGTGGCGGCCAGCAACGCGCCGAGTCCGTGCAGGACCGGTGCCTTGGCGAGCATCTGCAGGTTGACCAGCGGGGAGCCGCCCCGGCCGGCGAGGCGTCGCTGAGCCACGATGAAGGCGACGGCGGCGGGCAGGCTCGCCGCCAGGCACACCCACGTCCATGTCGGCCAGCCTGCCCCGCGGCCCAGGCTCAGCGGCAGCACCACCAGCAGCACGCTGATGGACAGGAGCGCCACGCCGGGAAGGTCGACGCGACGCGAGCCGCGGGCGGCGTCGGCGGGCAGGTAGCGCGTGGCGGCGATCAGCCCGGCGATCCCGACCGGGACGCTGATCAGGAAGATCGCCCGCCATCCCGGCCAGGAACAGCCGCCTGTAGCCATGCGTCTGGCCAAGTCTGGCGCCAGTGATCAGGAGCACGGCAAAGGCAATCAGATAGCCGCCGATCACCAGCTCCAGGGTGGATCCCGAGGCACCGAGGTCGGCCTGGACCGAGGGCGTCGCGACATTGGCGATGGTCGCGTCGGCTTGGGCCATGAACGGCCCCATCAGGAGGATGCCCAGCAGCCAGCTGGTTCGCACGGCACGTGCTCTGGGCATTGCTCGAAACCTCCATCGTCGATCAGTACAGATAGAACGACCCGGGTGGCGCGAGTGTGAGGCCGTCGCTGTGGTTCTCCTGTCGGCGCGGCGCGGCGCGCGCACGCCGTGGCCGACCTCAGTGGGCGGCGACGTTCAGGACCACGGTGATCGCGAAGCACAGCAGCGCGAGTGCTCTCAGGACCCAGCCGGTGCGCGCCGTCTGGCGCCCGGTGACCATCCCGGCGGTGGCGAACACCATGCAGACGACGGCGCCCACGGCGAACGCCGCCGCCAGCGCCCGCAGCGCCGTCACGGTGCCCGCATGCCGAGCAGCCTCAGGTAGCGTGAGACGGCCTCGGAGCGGTTGGAAACCCGGAGCTTGCGCAGGATGCTGTTGACGTGAAACTTCACCGTTCCGTCGGAGATCACCAGCGTCTCGGCGATCGCCTTGTTCGTCTGCCCCTCGGCCAGCAGCCGCAGCACGTCGAGCTCGCGGCGAGTGAGCAGTCCCTCGAACACGGTCCGGTCATCGCGGCGGCCCAGCTCCGGCGGCGGCGCCGGCGACGAGCTCGGCGGGCGCGGCGGCCGCTGCACGGTGGCGAGCCTGATCGGGGCGTTGGTCAACTCGCTGGAGCGAGCGCCCAGCCAGTCCAGGAACTGTCGCATCTGCTCGCGCTCGTGCCGCAGCGCGCGCATCAGGCCGGCGCTCTCGTACGCTTGGCCGAGGGCGCTGGCGAACGCCCACAGCAGGTCGCGGTCGAGGACGTCGAGCTTGCCGTCGTGCCCGCGGTCGGCGTGCAGCACGCCGAGCACCCGCGCACCGACGATCATCGGGGCGGCGGCATAGGAGGACCAGTCCATGAGTGCGCCGAGGCGGCGGTCGACCCGCGGGTGCACGCGCGCGTCGATCACGATCGTGGCCCGCCGCCGGCGCAGCAGCTCGGTCTCGATCAGCGGGTGCTCGAGCCGGATGGCGTTGGCCCGCAGCTCGGCCAGCACTCGCTCGGCGCCGGCACGGTCGCCCTGAAAATGGGTCGCCTGCGCCACCATGGTCCCGTCGTTGACCAGACTCACGATCACCCGCTCGAACCGTGACGCGAGGCACAGCGCGGCCGGCGCCCGGGCCAGGATCGTCGCCGGCGAGGTGATCTCGCGAAGCTCTGATACCGCGGCGTGGATCCGGGAGATCGCCTCAAACCGCGCGTCGAAGCGGTGCCGGAGGCGCTCCAGCGCCATGTCGTGCTCCCGCAGGAGCTGATCGCCGTCGCCATCGGACCGCATCGCGCTCAGCTCCGCGATCAGCCCGCGCAGCTGAGCCGGATCGGTGCCCCCGGTGGGATCGACCGGCCGCCCCAGCAGCTCCTGCGCCTCCGCCGTGGCGCGTGACAGGCGCCGGCGCAGCTCCTGGCCGAGCGGCCCCGCCAGCCCCGCCGGCCCGGTGCTCATCGCGCAGCCTCGGGCCAGCTCGAGCGCAGGAAGCGCGCGACCGCGTCGGTGCGGCTGGTCGCGCCGAGCTTGCGCAGGATGTTCTTGACGTGGTACTTCACGGTGCCCTCGCGCACCACGAGCGCGTTGGCGATCGCCACATTGGTGGCGCCCTGCGCCAGCAGCCGCAGAACCTCCAGCTCGCGCGGGGTGAGCGACTCCACCAGGCGCAGCTCCGCGTCGGCACCGGGCCGGCCGGGCGCAAACGCCGCCGCGTCGGAGAGCCGGCTGAGACGGTCGCTCATCCACTGCGCGGCCGCCCGCAGTTCGGCCTGGTGCAGCGCCAGGGTATGGCGGACCACCGCACGCTCGAACACTCCGGCCAGGCCGGCGGTGTAGCGGGCGGCGACTTCGACGTCGAGCGGATCGAGCGACCGCCCGCTGAAGTCGGCATCGGCGTGCAGCAGCCCGATCGTGTCCCCCTGCACCGTCAGCGCGGCGGCGAGGTAGCTGCGCCAGCCGAACGTCTCGGCCAGCCGCCCGGGGACACGGGGCCGGGCGCGCTCGATGGTCACGATCTCGACCGACCTGCGGCGGACCACCTCGGCCTCCATCAGCGGGTACTCAAGCCGGATCGGGGCGTCGCGCAGAACGCTCAGCCGCGCCTGCGCCTCGGGCTCGTCGGCGCCGTCCCAGATGGCCAGCGGCTGCATCGTCCCGTCGACCACCTCGCTGATCAGCACCCGGTCGAACTGCGAGTTGACGCCCAGCTCGAGGGCCGCTCTGGCCAGGATCCCCTCGGTCGTGGGAAGCTCGCCGAGCCGGCGGACGGCCTCGTCGACTCGCTCCAGCGCATCGGCGCGGCGCACGTACTCCAGTTCGGCGATCTCGCGCTCCAGGGCCAGCAGCTCGACCAGAACGCGCTCGGTCTCGGGGACGACGGGCTGACTGTCGGACGTCGGCGCAATCACTGAGAACCCCGACGAAATATAGGCTCGGCACGCAAACGCGCCGAGTCGCGGTCAGACCAGCGGGGTGAGGCCGCGCCGGCGCTCCAGCAGCGCGTGCCGGGCCAGGACGTCCTGGCCGATGCAGCAGACCCCGAGCGTCCGTCCGGCCCGCTCGATCGCGCGCCACGCCCGATCCGCGTACGTGCGATCCACCAGCGCCACCGCCCGCTGATCGGACTCGAGCAGCCATCGCACCGACGCGCCGCCGACGGGGTGAGCCGTGAAGGGTGAGGTGTGGCGGGGGTCGCCCGAGGGCCCGTACACGCCCAATCGGGCCAGCAGCCGCCCGGCGTGCCGGCCGACCACCGCGATCGCGTCCCACTGCGCTGAACGGTCATGCAGCCGCAGCGCCGGCCACTGAGCCGCGATCCCCTGCAGCCGGTCGAGCAGACGCGCTCCCGCCGAGGGCTCACCCAGCACGATCAGCCGCCCCAGGTCGGTCTCCCGCGCCACGCCGGCGCCCGGCGTCGCCGGCTCACCGCACCACCACGCGCCGCCGGCCGCTAGCGCCCCTCGGGCCGCGAGCGCCGTCCCGGTGAGCTGGAGGCTGAGGGCGCGGAGCGTCTCGGGCGAGCCGCTGAGCTCCAGCTTGATCAGCTCCGAGCAGTCGGCCATGCCGGCGCCGCTCACGCACGCGGCGAGCGCGGTCGCAGCGGTGAGGTCGGAGGCGTGGACTGACACGACAGCGCCACCGTAGCGCCGGCCGAGCGGCTTGACCCCTCTCTTTTGGGAGGAGTTACCCTACATATCAGGAGGCAGCGGGCGATTACGCTCCGCCTCCCTCCGCCTGCGGCGACAAATCCCGCCGACCTACCCGAAAGGCCAGGTCGTTTAGGAGGTGTGGGGGTCGCGCGGGGATCGGCGGGGGTAGAAGCTGTCTCTGCGGCCCGGCTTGGCCGGGCGGTGTTCCGTGTCGTCCTGGCAGTGGAGAGAGAGATCGAGCATGAACACTCAATCGAGGTCGGCGGTGGCCCAGGTCGCCCGCTCTGAGCCCAACCCCCCGGAGCCCGGGGATCGATACGGCCGGGTGGCGCGGATGATCGCCACCGACCAGTGCGTGATCCTCGACGGCGCCATCGGGACCGAGCTGATCAAGGTGGGCGGTCAGCGTCCCGAGGTCGAGGAGCACGTCTGGGGTCTGACCGCGCTGCTCGATTCTCCGGAGCGCGTTGCCGCGGTGCACCGCACCTACATCGACGTCGGCTGCGATGTGATCTGTACCAACACCTGGGGGCTGCCCACCGCGCTGCGCGACGGTGGCGAGCGTCTGTCCAATCGCGCCGAGCCCGTGCACTGGATGGACGTGGCCCGCCGGGCCGTGCGGCTGGCCCGCGACGCGGCGGCCGGGGCCGGCCGCGTGGACGAGGCGGCGATCGCGTTCAGCATCAACGGCGATGTCGATACCCCGGATGGGCGCGAGACGATCCGGCTGCTGTCACGGGCGTTTGAGGAGGAGCCGCCGGACCTGATCCTGATCGAGACCCTGTCGCTGGTGCGCAGCTCCACCTACGCGACCGTCGAGGCGCTGCTGGCGACGGGGCTGCCGGTGTGGCTGAGCTTTCGCCGCTGTCGCCAGGGGGTCTGCGGTGTCTACGGCGAGCACTGGGGCGGACCGGAGGGCGACGCGTTCGGCCGGGCCGCGCGGCGCTTCGAGGAGATGGGAGTCCGGGCGCTCGCGATCAACTGCATCCCGCCTGACCACGTCACCGGGATGCTCTCCTGGCTGCGGGATTTCACCGACCTCCCGCTCGGCGTCTACCCGAACCTCGGCTACCTGTCGGCCGCCGGCTGGCGCCAGGAGCCCGGTGTGGCCGGCCACGAGTACGCCGAGCTGGCGCTGCGCTGGCGGGACGAGGGAGCGCAGATCATCGGGGGCTGTTGCGGGGTCCGGCCCGAGCACCTCGCCGCCGCGCGCCTGGCCCTGGCTGACACCAAGCCCGGCCACGCCCGGCCGGTCGAGCTGGGAGAGGAGCGCGAGGCCGCGGCCGGGCAGAAGGCGATTCCGGCGCTGCCGTGGGAGGACTCGCACGGCCGCTCCATGTTCCCGCTGGACATGCCCGAGATCGACGTCGACGAAGGCGTCTTCGTGCCCACCCAGGGGAGCTTTCTGACCTGGAAGTACCTGCATCGCGAGGAGATCGGCGCCCACCAGCGGTGTCTGGACATCGGCTGTGGAACCGGCCTGCTGACGATCCAGCTCGCGCGCAACGGCGCGGCTCACGTTCACGCGATCGACATCGACGAGGCCGCGGTCAAGAACACGCTCACCAACGCCTTTCGCAACGGCGTGGCGGACCGGGTGTCGGCATCCGCGCAGGATCTCTATCCGTGGGTGCCGGAGGAGAAGTACGACCTGATCGTGGCGAGCCTCTACCAGATGCCGGTGGACCCGTTCGAGCAGGTCACCACGCACCGCCCGCTCGACTACTGGGGACGCAACCTGCTTGACCATCTCATTCATCTGCTCCCCGAGGCGTTGGCCGAGGACGGCACGGCGTACGTGATGCAGCTCTCGATCATCGGCCAGCGCCGCACCGCAGAGCTGCTCGAGCGCCACGGCTATGAGGCTCGGGTGGTGGATTTCGCGTTCTTTGAGTTCAGCGACCTGTTCAAGGCCAAGGGCGAGCACATCGCCCGCGTGGAGGAACGTTCCGACGCGTACCACCTCACGTTCGGTACAACCGAGGTTATGGTCTCCTACCTACTTGAAATCACCCGCAAGCGCGAGGACGCACACGCCGATGAATGATTCTGACAACGAGTACCTGTTCACCTCGGAGTCGGTCACCGAGGGCCACCCCGACAAGATCGCCGATCAGATCTCCGACGGCGTGCTGGACGCCGTCATGGCCGACGATCCGACCGGTCGCGTGGCGTGTGAGACGCTGGTGAACACCGGGCTGGTCGTGGTCTCCGGGGAGATCTCGACCAAGACCTACGTCGACATCCAGGGGATCGCGCGCGACACGGTCAAGCGGATCGGCTACACCAACGCGGAGTTCGGCTTCGACTACCACACGTGCGCGGTGCTCAACGCGATCGACAAGCAGTCGCCCGACATCGCCCAGGGCGTCGACACCGCCTACGAGACACGCTCCGGGCACGGCGGCGACGACGAGCTCGACCTGGCCGGGGCCGGAGACCAGGGGATGATGTTCGGCTACGCCTCCAACGAGACGCCCGAGCTGATGCCGCTGCCGATCTCTCTGGCGCACAAGCTGGCCAAGCGCCTGTCCGACGTCCGCAAGGCCGAGCTGGTGCCGTATCTGCGTCCCGACGGCAAGACCCAGGTGACGGTGCGATACGAGAACGGCCGCCCCGTCCAGGTCGAGAAGGTGCTGATCTCCTCCCAGCACCGGGAGGGGGCCGAGTCGCTGATCAAGGAGGATCTGTGGGAGCACGTCGTCGCGCCGGTGATGCCGGACGGGATGTATGACCCGCGTGAGCTCGAGCGCAGCTTCCTGGTCAATCCCACCGGCCGGTTCGTGGTCGGCGGCCCGATGGGCGACTGCGGGCTGACCGGTCGCAAGATCATCGTCGACACCTACGGGGGGATGGCCCGCCACGGCGGCGGCGCGTTCTCGGGCAAGGACCCCTCCAAGGTCGACCGCTCGGCCGCCTATGCCGTGCGCTACGTGGCCAAGAACTTGGTCGCCGCGGGCCTGGCCGACCGCGCCGAGGTGCAGGTCGCGTACGCCATCGGGGTGGCGCACCCGGTGTCGGTGATGGTCGAGACGTTCGGCACCGAGAAGATCTCCCGCTCGCGCATCCTGGAGCTGATCGGCGAGCATTTCGACCTCCGTCCAGGGGCGTTCCGCCAGTATCTGCGACTGCATCGGCCGATCTACCAGCGCACGGCGGCGTACGGGCACTTCGGCCGCGAAGAGGCCGATTTCACCTGGGAGCGCATCGACAAGGCCGACGCGCTGCGTTCGGCCGCCGGGCTCGAGGAAGGTGCGCGCGCCTAGGTTCGTATGCTGGGGGCAGTGCCCGCCCAGTACATATTCACGACGCACAAGCTCTCCCGCCGCTATCCGCCCGATCGCGAGGTCCTGACTGACGTCTCGCTGTCGTTCCTGCCCGGCGCCAAGATCGGGGTGCTCGGCTACAACGGGGCGGGCAAGTCGACGCTGCTGCGGATCATGGCCGGCCTGGACTCCGACTTCGACGGTGAGGCCCAGCTGGCGCCGGGTGCCAGCGTCGGGATGCTCGGCCAGGAGCCGAGCCTGGATCCGGACAAGGACGTCCGCGGCAACGTCGAGGACGGCGTGGCCGAGGTCCGGGCGCTGCTGGACCGCTTCACCGAGCTCTCGATGAACTACTCCGAGGAGACCGCCGACGAGTTCTCCCGGGTTCAGGAGCAGATCGACGCGGTCGACGGATGGAACCTGGACACCACGCTCGAGTACGCCATGGATGCGCTGCGCTGCCCGCCGGCGGACGCCGACGTGACCAAGCTCTCCGGCGGCGAGCGGCGCCGGGTCGCGCTGTGCCGGCTGCTGCTGCGCCAGCCCGAGCTGCTGCTGCTCGACGAGCCGACCAACCACCTCGACGCCGAGTCGGTCGCCTGGCTCGAGCAGCACCTGCGCGACTACGCCGGCACGATCGTGGCCGTCACCCACGATCGTTACTTCCTGGACAACGTGGCCGGCTGGATCCTCGAGCTCGATCGCGGGCGCGGCATCCCCTATCAGGGCAACTACTCGGGCTGGCTCGAGCAGAAGCAGTTGCGTCTCGCCCAGGAGGAGCGCCAGGAGTCCACCCGCCAGCGCACGATCCAGCAGGAGCTGGAGTGGGTGCGCATGAACGCGTCGGCGCGGCGCGGCAAGCCCAAGGCACGCCTGAACGCCTACGAGGCGCTGCTGGCCGAGGACCGCAACGTCAAGCTCGACCAGGTCCAGATTCACATCCCCGCGGGCCCGCGCCTCGGCGACCTCGTGGTGCAGGCCGACGGCGTGCGCAAGGCCTACGGCGACCGGCTGCTGATCGACGACCTCAGCTTCACGCTGCCCCGCGGCGGGATCGTCGGCGTGATCGGGCCCAACGGCGCCGGCAAGACCACCCTGCTGCGGATGATCACCGGGAGCGAGCAGCCCGATGCGGGCACGCTGAAGCTCGGCGACACCGTCAAGCTCGCCTACGTCGACCAGTCGCGTGACGCGCTGGACCCCGGCAAGACCGTGTGGGAGGAGATCTCCGGCGGATTGGACGAGATCACGCTCGGCGACCGCGTCGTTGCCAGCCGTGCCTACGTGGCCGGCTTCAACTTCAAGGGCACCGACCAGCAGACCAAGGTCGCCAAGCTCTCCGGCGGTGAGCGCAACCGCCTGCACCTGGCCAAGCTGCTGCGCAGCGGCGGCAACCTGCTGTTGCTCGACGAGCCGACCAACGACCTGGACACCGACACGCTGCGCGCGCTCGAGGAGGCGCTGCTGTCCTTCGCCGGCTGCGCGGTGGTCGTCTCCCACGATCGCTGGTTCCTGGATCGGATCGCGACCCACGTGCTGGCGTTTGAGGGGGACTCCCAGGTGCGGTGGTTCGAGGGCAACTTCGAGGCCTATGAGAGCTTCCGCCACGAGCAGCTCGGCGCCGAGGCCGACCGGCCCCACCGGATCACCTACAAGAAGCTCGTACGCAACTAACCCCGACGCGGTGCGAGGGGGCCCGGATCCCGGCCTTGAGTTGGGCTGAACGACACGGTTTGCGCAGGGGCAGTCCGTCACCGGTCCAGGTTGGGTTGGTCGTCCTGGCCGTGCACGCGGTGTGGATCGCGCTGTATTTCGCCGCCGGCCACGAGGTGCGCGATTTCATCAAGATCGGACGCACCTATGTGACGAGAAGTCACGTTTCCTCCGTGATTCGCTTCGACCCACACTACGCCTACCCGCAGAATCACCAGGCGGGTTCGGCGGGGAGCGGATACGACGGCCAGTTCAGCTATTACATCGCTCTGGATCCGTCCAAGGCCCGTTTCTACATTGACGCGCCGTCTTACCGTTACCAGCGGATCCTGTACCCAATGCTGGCGCGATTCACGGCACTCGAACGGGCCTCGGCCGTGCCCTGGACGATGCTGATCCTGAATTGGCTCGCTGTCGCCGGCGGCGTCATCGCGCTCGGTGCTTGGCTGGCGCGAAAGGGCATTTCCTGCTGGTTCGCCCTGATCTATGGCCTGTTTCCGGGGATGTTCATCGCCCTGCAACGGGACCTGACGGAACCGCTCGCCTACGGTCTGGTGGCGCTGGCGATCTATCTGTTGGACTTCGGCGGTCGCCGCGGGCTGCTGTGGTCGGGCCTCGCCTTCGGCCTGGCTGCGCTCGCTCGGGAGACGACGCTGGTCTTTGCCCTGCTGTTCGGCGTATCGATCATCTTGGGCCGCCCCAACGCCACCGGGAGCATGGCGGAGCGCCGCTCACGAATCGTGTCAGCGGCTGCCTTCGGCCTGTTGGCCCTCGGACCGGTGCTCGTCTGGACGGTCGCCCTCTGGTCCTGGCTGGGCGCGGCCAGCGGTCAGGCCACCAATCTGGCGCCCCCGTTCGCCGGTGCGTTTCAGGTGCCGTTCCGAGCCGTTCGCCAGCCGGTGGACATTCTGTTTGCGGCACTGCCGGCCATGCTGGTCGCGGCCGTTGCCGTCAGGCGCCTGAGGCTCGGCGCGGGACGGACCGAGCTCCTCTGCCTGCTCGTCAACGTAGGTCTCCTGATCGTCCTGGCGAGCGGGAAGGTGTGGGACACCTACACCTCGATGGGCCGGCAATCGATCGCGATCGTGCTGGCAGCGCTGATCTGCCTTCCCTATCTTTCGCCCCGGCTCGAACCGGGGCTGCGCTCGGTCCGTGCCCTCATCTCAGCGAGGCGCCCCACGTACCTGCTGCTCGTTGCCAGCGCATGTCTGTGGCTGGTGATGATTCCGGTGGTGGTCTACTACGGCTTCTCATCCGTGCGGGTCTGAGCGCCACCGACCGGTGGCGGGGCCCCGCAGGGCCCCGCCAGGCGATCAGCGCTCAGGCGTGCCGGAAGAACGTGTTGAACAGGTTCTTCGTGGGTCCACCCAGCGCTCCAGTCTGAATCTGCAGGACGTTGGCGGTCGTCCTCATGTCGAACGGCCCCCGGGGGGTGACCAGGCCGAGCGCCTTCCCGCCGATCGCGCCCGAGGTGTAGGAGATCTCGCCGAAGTTGAGGACCGGATACTGCACTCCGGACGGGTTCGACGAGACCACCGAATCGTCGATGATTCTCTCTTCAGCCGCAGGATTACCAGTGCCCGAGTTCGTGTACGTGAACCTGTGGGTCAGGTCCGACACCGTCGCCGTGGTCTTCGTCGCCGACGTGGTCACCGTGGCCTTTATCAGGTCACCCACGGACACCGAATGCGTGCTGTCGAACGTCTCGTTGAGGTCGATGATCGTGTTTGCCGCGGCTCCCGGCTGCCCGTTGGAGCATACGAATATCACCCCGGCACCGTTGAAGTGCAGCTTGCCGGGGACGCCCGTGAGCATGAACGAGCCGGGGCTGACACCCGTCGTGGCGGTGGTGCACTTGATCGTCGGGACCTTGAAGACCGACGTCACGCTCGTGCTGCCCGTCTTCTGGAACACCCATCCGGCGAAGCTGTGGCTGACGTTGTTGACCAGCGGCGTGGCGGCGCTGGCGACGCCAAGCTGACCCGGAGCCAGGCGAGCGTAGCTCCCGGGGCTGGCCACGGCCGGAACTGCGCCGATGGCCGCCGGAACGAGTGATCCGACCACGACCGCGCCGATCGCGATCCTGCGATTCCGATGCATCAATCCACCCCTCTGTAGTTGGCTGGCGGTTCCACCGCCTCCCGATCCTCGGTCCGAGCCGCCTCTAAATTCTGGTTATACCACTCCAAAGCTACTGCTGGCTCCACCTCGCCGGCCGCTGAGTCCGTCCTGCAGCAGCGGACGCAGCTCGGCGCCGAGGCCGACCGCCCACATCGGATCACCTATAAGAAGCTCGTCCGCAACTAGAGTCGCGGCCCGACGCTAGTTGGACGAGGTCCGCGCCGACAGCGCGGTGACCTGGATCCCCCACAGCCTGATCGACTCGACGTAGGGGCTGTTGGCCGAGTTGTCGTGGCTGCAGACGAGCGCCGCGCTGAAGGTCGCGGTGCCCACCACCGGCGCGGTCGTCGTGATATCGGCTACGGTGGTCGCGCCGGCGGATGGGCCGACCAACGCCGTCGAGCCGGCGAACGACTTGCCCTGCGCCTTGATGGCGCACCGCACGTAGTCGGCGGTGCCGTAATTGACGGCGGCGACGTCGCCGGTGAAGACGTACTTGCCGGCCGGAAGCCCGGTCAGCGTGGCGACGGTCGTCGCCGGATGCGGAAGCGGGTTGACTGCCGTGGTCCGCGTCAGGTAGTAGGCATTGGAGATCGCCTGCGGGGCCGCTGCCGCTCGGGCGCGACCGATCGAACCTGCGGATCCGTTGCTCTGCTCCAGCGCCAGCCGCGCCTGGGGGCTTAGGTTCGAGAGTTGGATCGTGCCCTTGGCGATTTGGCTGCCGGTGATGAGACCGGTGGCGACCGCAGACCCGCCGGCGCCCAGCACAAGCGCTAGCGTCGCGATGACCAGGGCGGGTGAGGGGAGTCGTCGTACTCGGGATCTCAACTGCCTCTCCCCACAACGTACCCGTGGCGCTTGACCTGAGTCAAGGCCGGATGGGCCCCGCGCGCCAGCCCGCTCCCAGGACTTAACGAGCCCGCGCTAACGAAGCTGACGCGAATAGACTCCCGCCCCTATGTCCTCCAAGGCGGTCCTGATCACCGGGTGCTCCTCGGGCATCGGCCACGCCACCGCGCTGAGGCTGCTGGCCGACGGGTGGACGGTGTACGCGACCGCGAGACGCCCTGAGTCGATCGCTGATCTCGCCGCCGCCGGCGCGACGACGCTGGCGCTGGACGTCACCGACGAGACGTCGATGACCGCGGCCGTGTCGACCGTGATCGAGGCCGAGGGCGCTGTCGGAGTGCTGATCAACAACGCCGGCTACAGCCAGTCGGGCGCGGTCGAGACGGTGCCGATCGACGAGGTGCGCCGGCAGTTCGAGACCAACGTCTTCGGCCTGCTGAGGATGTGTCAGCTGGCGCTGCCGGGGATGCGCGACCAGGGCTGGGGCAAGATCGTCAACATCGGCTCTATGGGCGGCCGGCTGACCTTTCCCGGCGGCGGCATCTATCACGCCACCAAATACGCGCTCGAGGCGCTCAGCGACTCGTTGCGGTTCGAGGTGCGCGGCTTCGGTGTCGACGTGATCCTGATTGAGCCGGGTCTGATCACCACCGGGTTCGGCGACGTCGCCGCCGGCTCAGTGGACGACGCCACGTCCGGCGACGGGCCCTACCGGGATTTCAACCGACACGTCGCCAAGCTCACCGCTGAGGCCTACGACGGTCCGATGGTCAAGCTCGGAGGCGGCCCGGAGAAGGTCGCGGCCGCGATCGCCGGTGCGCTCGCCGCCAAGCGGCCCAAGGCCCGGTACCCGGTCACGCCCAGCGCGCACCTGCTGATCAACCAGCGCCGGCTGACGCCTGACCGGATGTGGGACTTGATCATGCGCGCGCAGTTCCCAACCCCGAAGGCCTGACCCTCCCGGTCTCAGCGGGCGATCTGGGTGAGCCGCCTCAGGAACGGCGTGAAGCAAGGCCGGGTGACAAACGCCGTTCTCAGCCGGCGAGGTCGGCCTCCAGCAGCGGACGCAGCTCACCGGCCCGCTGCGCCACCGCGTCCGCGCCGGTGAGCTCCGCCGTCCCGTAGGGCCCGGTGGCGACCGCGAAGCAGCGCACGGCGTCCGCCTGCGCGCACGCGATATCGCGCGGAGTATCACCGATGACGATCGTGTGGTCACGGGGATGAGGGGCGCCAACGGTCCCGGCACGCCGACGCGCCAGCGGCGGCAGCGCCGCCCGGTCCTCGGAATCGGATCCGAATCCGCCCTGGCCGGCCGGGAAGTAGCGCCCCAGCCCGGCCCGCGCCAGCTTCAGCCGCGCCACCGGCTCGTAGTTGCCGGTGACCAGCGACAGCTTCAGATCCTCACGCGGGTGCAGCCAATCGAGCAGATCGACGATCCCGGGCATCACCTTGTCCGCGAGCGACGGCGGGCACAGCTCCGCGTAGGCGCGGACGCACTGCTCGCGTACCGCCTGCGCGCCCTCGTCGATCCTGAGCGCCGACACGCCGGCGGCCAGTAGCAACGCCCGGGCGATCTCCCCGTCGGTCCGCCCGGCGGGAGAGATCGTTCGGCGCACGGTCTGGGCGTCGATCCCATGCACCGCCAGCAGCGCCGCGTGAAGCGCATCACGGTGCGCCTCGGCCGCTCCGCCGAGCAGCGTTCCGTCGATGTCGAACAGCAGCAGCAACATCGATCGTCCGGGCGCTCAGCGCTCGAACGACATGCCGGGCTCGAGCCGACGTGCGAAGGCGGCGATCAGCTTCGCGGCGACCTCGATATCGGCGAGCGAGACCAGTTCGACGGGCGAGTGCATGTACCGGATCGGGATCGAGACCAACCCGGTGGGAATGCCCGCTCGGCTGAGGTGAAACGCATCGGCGTCGGTTCCGGTCGCGCGTCCCAGCGACTCCACGGTGAAGGGAAGGCCCTCCCGCTCGGCCGTCTCGTACAGCAATTCGGTCACCCGTGGGTGCAGAGCCGTCCCGCGCGCGATCACCGCACCCGAATCGAGCGGGTGCTTGGTGATGGGACCGAGCTCGATCCCGGGTTGATCGGTGGCAAAGGTGACGTCGACGACGATCGCCAGATCCGGCTCGAGTGCGAACGCGCTCGTCCGCGCCCCGGCGAACGACGTCTCCTCCTGGACCACGGCGAGGGCAAGGACGTCACCCGGCGCGCCGCCGTCCTGCGCCACCAGCCGGGCCGCCTGCGCGGCCACGTAGCAGCCAATCCGATTGTCGAGCGCGCGTGAGACAAGCCGATCGTTGGGCATCGACACGGGTTCGCCGTCGATCACCGCCACGTCGCCGATCCGCACCAGCTCCCGAGCCTGATCGCCGTCCTTGGCGCCGATGTCGATGTGCAGATCCTTGATCGCGGGCGACTTGTCACGGTCTGGGCCTTTGATCAGGTGGATCGGCTTGCGTCCGATCACCCCCGGGATGGTGCCCGCGTGGGTGGTGATCCGCACGCGCTGACCGATCAGTACGAGCTGGTCCCAGCCCCCCACCTCGCCGAAGCGCAGGAACCCGTCGTCATCGATATGCGAGACGTGCAGGCCAATCTCGTCGATGTGGCCGATTACCGCCAGCGTCGGCCCGTCGGCGGTGCCGGGAACCCGGGCCACCGAGGAACCGACCCGATCGGCGCGGACATCGGGCGCGAACTCGGCGCAGCCTTCCCGCCAGATCCGGGCCGGGTCGGTCTCGCGGCCGGACGGGCCGGCGGCGGTCAGCAGCCGATGGAGTAGCTCAGGCGTGGGCATCGCGACCACCTGAATCAAGCAGCTCACGCAGCACGTAGTGCAGGATTCCGCCGTGATGGAAATAGCGCTGCTCCTTGGGCGTGTCGATCCGGACCGTGACCTCGAATTCGGTCTCACCGGCCCTCACGGTGAGCCGGCGCGGAATCTCGTCCGCGTCGGCGATGCCGACGATCGAGAACCTCTCCTTCCCGGTCAGGCCGAGTGACTCCACCGAATCGCCGTCGGAGAACTGCAGCGGCAGCACGCCCATCCCGACCAGGTTGGAGCGGTGGATGCGTTCGAAGCTCTCAGCGATCACGGCCCGGACACCGAGCAGCCGGGTGCCCTTGGCGGCCCAGTCACGCGAGGATCCGGAGCCGTACTCCTTTCCCGCGAGCACCACCAGCGGCGTGTCGGATTCCAGGTAGCGCATCGCGGCGTCGTAGATCGTCATCTCGTCTTCGCCGTCGTCCCCCAGGTAGAGGGTGACGCCGCCCTCGGTGCCTGGCGCCAGCTGGTTGCGCAGGCGGATGTTGGCGAACGTGCCGCGCATCATCACCTCGTGGTTGCCGCGCCGGGCACCGTATGAGTTGAAGTCCCTGGGCTCGACGCCGTGCTCGATCAGGTACTTGCCGGCCGGGCTGTCGCGCTTGATCGAGCCCGCGGGGGAGATGTGATCGGTGGTCACGCTGTCGCCGAGGATCGCCAGCACGCGCGCGTCCTCGATGTCACGCAGGGGCTCGGGCTCGTGCTGGAGATCGTCGAAGTACGGCGGCTTCTGAACATAGGTGGACTCGTCGTTCCAGGCGTAGCTTTCACCCTCGGGCACCTGGAGTGAATTCCAGCGCTCGTCCCCGTCGAACACGGCGTCATAGCTCTTGCGGAACATGTCGGACTGGACGGCGTCCTCGATCGTCTGGGCCACCTCTACGGAGTCTGGCCAGATGTCCTTGAGATAGACCGGCTCGCCTCGTTCGTCCTCGCCGAGCGGCTCGTCGTAGAGATCGATGTCCATCGTTCCGGCCAGTGCGTACGCGACGCACAGAGGCGGTGAGGCCAGGTAGTTCATCTTCACGTCGGGATTGATGCGCCCCTCGAAGTTGCGGTTGCCCGACAGCACCGACACGACGGCCAGGTCGCTGTCGTTGACGACCTCGGAGATCTCCTCGGGCAGCGGCCCGCTGTTGCCGATGCACGTGGTGCAGCCGTACCCGACCAGGTTGAAGCCGAGCTGCTCCAGGTACTCGGTCAGCCCGGCGCGGTCCAGGTACTCGGTCACCACCTTGGAGCCGGGGGCGAGCGAGGTCTTGACCCAGGGCTTGACCTGCAGGCCCCGCTGGACCGCGTTACGGGCCAGGATCCCGGCGCCGAGCATGACCGACGGGTTGGAGGTGTTGGTGCAGCTGGTGATCGCCGCGATCACCACGTGGCCGTGATCGAGCTCGGTCTCGGTTCCGTCGGCGAGCGTCACCGGCGCGGCCGTTTTCTCGCGGTCGGCGACCTGGGTGCCCCCGGTTCCGCCGGAGGGCTCGTAGCCCTCGTGATTACGGTGGTGCGTGGACACGGGATCGCTGGCGGGGAAGGAGTCCGCGAGCGTGTCGTCCTCCTCGTTGTCGCCCTCCTCATCGTCGGGCAGCATCCCATCCAGCGCCATCCGAAACGATGACTTGGCCTCGGTCAACGACACACGGTCCTGCGGTCGCTTGGGTCCGGCGATGCTCGGCACCACGGTCGCCAGGTCGAGCTCGATCTGGTCGGAGAAAATGGGATCCTCGGAGTGCTCGTCGTGCCACAGGCCCTGCTCCTTGGCGTACGCCTCGACGAGCGCCACGCGGTCCTTGGGACGCCCGGAGAACTCGAGGTAGCGCAGCGTCTCGGCATCGATCGGGAAGATCGCGCAGGTCGAGCCGAACTCGGGCGACATGTTGCCGATCGTGGCGCGGTCAGCCAGCGGCAGGTTGGCCAGGCCGGCGCCGTAGAACTCGACGAACTTGCCGACCACGCCCCGCTCGCGGAGCTTCTCGGTCACCGTCAGCACGAGGTCGGTGGCGGTGGCGCCCTCAGGGAGCGCGCCGACGAGTTTGAACCCCAGCACCTGGGGGATCAGCATCGACATCGGCTGGCCGAGCATCGCGGCCTCGGCCTCGATCCCCCCGACGCCCCAGCCCAGCACACCGAGGCCGTTGACCATCGTGGTGTGCGAGTCGGTGCCGACCAGGGTGTCCGGGTAGGCCTGGGGTGCGTCTGATCCATCTCCGTCCTTCACGAACACCACGCGCGACAGGTACTCGAGGTTGACCTGGTGGACGATGCCGGTGTCCGGCGGGACCACGCTGAAGTTGTCAAACGCCCCCTGGCCCCAGCGCAGGAAGGCGTAGCGCTCCTGATTTCGCTCAAACTCCAGCTCGGCGTTGCGCCCGAACGCCTGCCGGGTCCCGAACACATCGACCTGCACGGAGTGGTCGATCACCAGCTCGGCCGGGACGAGCGGGTTGATCCGGCTCTCCTCGCCACCCAGGTCTTTCATCGCGTCTCGCATTGCCGCCAGGTCCACAACGGCCGGAACGCCGGTGAAATCCTGCATCACCACGCGGGCCGGGGTGAAGGCGATCTCCTGGCTGGGCTCGTCCTTGGCGTTCCAGCTGGCCAGCGCCTCGATGTCCTGGGCGCGGATCGACTCGCCGTCCTCGTTGCGCAGCAGGTTCTCGAGCAGGATCTTGAGCGAGAACGGCAGCCGCGCGACATCGTAGGAGGACTGCAACGCGTCCAGTCGGTAGATCTCATAGGAACGATCGCCGACGCTCAGCGTGGCACAGGCATCAAAACTGTTGGCGGACATGGTTGGCACTCCTGGGTTTCAGAGTCGGTGACTCGTACTCTAGGGCCGCGTGAGCTTCAGTACCGTCCTGCGCCCGCGGTCCGCAGCGGGCGCGCCGAATGTCACGAGCATGGAGCTGTTCTTCGACCTCGTGTACGTGTTCGCGATCACGCAGTTGTCGGACCTGCTGTTCGCGAGTCTCTCGCTGCGCGGCGCGGTCCAGACCCTGGTGCTGTTCACCGCCGTCTGGTGGGCGTGGAACTACACGGCGTGGGCGACGAACTGGATCGACCCCGAGCGCCCGCCGGTGGCGCTGCTGATGATCGTGCTGATGGTGATCAGCCTGGTCATGTCGGCCGCGATCCCGCGGGCGTTCGCCGGCCGGGGCCTCCCGTTCGCTGCCGCCTACGTTTCGATCCAGGTGGTCCGCAGCGGCTTCATGGTGCTCGCCTTCCGCCGCGGGGAGCGGATGCGGCGCAACTACGCCCAGCTGCTGGCGTGGTCGGCGATCGCGGGGGTGGTGTGGCTCGCCGGGGCGTTCGTCGACGGCGACGGGCGGATCGCGGTCTGGGTGCTGGCGATCGTGCTCGACGTGGCCGCCCCGGTTCATGGCTTCCGGTTGCCCGGCGTCGCCCCGACGCCGATCGAGGACTGGACCCTGGCCGGCTCCCACCTGGCCGAGCGCTGCCAGCTGGTACTGATGATCGCGCTCGGCGAGTCGGTCCTCCGGGTCGGCCTGACCTTCTCGATGCAGCGCGGGAGCGCGGCGGTCGATGCGTCTTTCGTGGTCGGCTTCATCGTCACTGCCTCGCTATGGGCGACCTACTTCCTGCGCCACGCCGAGCGGGGCGCTGAGGCGATCGCACACTCGCCGGCGGACGCGGCGAGGCTCGGCCGGGCGGCCTACGCCTACGCCCACGCGATCATGGTGGCGGGGGTGATCGTGACGGCGGTGGCCGTCCGGCTGACGATCGCCGATCCGGGGGCCAGCGTCCCCGCGTCGGTGGGCGCGGCGATTCTCGGTGGTCCCGCGATCTACCTGGCCGGGCTGGCGATGTTCAAGCGCTCGGTCGGGCGGGGATCCCTCGGGCCCCTGCTGGCCGGACTCGGCGGCCTGCTCGCGCTCACGCTCGTGGCGCTCGCCGTTGATCGCCTGGTGCTGAGCATCGCGGTGGCGACCGTGCTCGCGGCGCTCGTCGTCGGCGCCGCCCGGGCGAAATAGCGGCCGGGCTCCTACAGGTCTCTTAGCACCGTCTTGCAGCTGGCTTCGATCGGTTGCGGATGCTGCGCCTCAGCCCGGATCGGCAAGCCTCAAGGAGACGACCATGAAGATCCTCAACCGCACGCTCACCACACTGGCCATCGGCGCCGTCGGGGCGCTGGCCGCCGCCGGTGCCTATACCGAGTCCAGACGCGCGCCGGACCAGCCCTAGCGGGGAGGCCCGTCACACGATGCGCTGTCCTCTTAGGCTTCTCTCACCTGTCTCGCGGAGCCTGTCGCGATGAGCTCTGACTCGATCTCATACCGCCAGCCGCTGCGCTCGGCGCGGCTGTCGCGAGCGGTGGCGATGGCTGCTCATCGGCTCCGCGCTCGTCCCGAGCTGCTCGGCGTGCTGGGCATCGCGGCGTTCCTGAACCTCTGGGGGCTCAGCCTCAACGGCTGGGCCAACACCTACTACTCCGCCGCCGTGCGCGCGATGTCCACGAGCTGGCACGACTTCCTGTTCGCCTCGATGGACAAGACCGGTCTGATGACCGTCGACAAGCCGCCGCTCAGCCTCTGGGTCCAGGCGCTGTCGGCGCGCATCTTCGGCTTTCATCCGCTCAGCGTCCTGATCCCGCAGGCCCTGATGGGAGTCGCCGCCACCGGGCTGATCTATGACCTGACCCGCCGGCGGTTCGGTCGCGCCGCCGGGTTCGCCGCCGGCCTGGCGCTCGCGATCACGCCGATCGCGGTGGCGATGTCGCGGCACAACAACCCCGACGAGCTGCTGGTGCTGTGCTGCGTGGGGGCGTTGTGGTGCGCGCTGCGCGCGCTTGACACCGGCGCCACCAAGTGGCTGGTGCTCGCCGGCGCTCTCGTCGGGCTGGGCTTCGAGACCAAGATGGGCGTGGCGCTGATGGTGGTCCCGGGTATCGCCGCCGCCTACATGTGGGTGGCTCCGCGCGGACGGATCGCGGCGATTCGGCAGCTGCTCGCGGGCGGGGCGGCGCTGGCGGCCGTTGGTCTGGCCTGGCCCGTGCTCGTGACCCTCACTCCGGTCTCCGATCGGCCGTGGATCTCCGGTACGTCTGACAACAGCGTGTGGTCGCTGATCTTCAGCTACAACGGGGTCGGCCGGATCGCCGGGCAAACCGGGGCTCCGGGCGCCATCGGTGGCGGCGGTGGCGGCGGTGGCGGCGGCGCGTTCGGCGGCTCCACCGGGGTGTTCCGGCTGCTGCAGACCGGCCTCGGCGACCAGGCCGGCTGGCTGCTCGGCTTTGCCATCGTCGCGGGCCTGGCCGTGCTCATCTCGTCGCGTCTGCGGCGCCGCGATCCTCGAACCGGATGGCTGATCGTGATCGGCGGCGCGTTTCTCACCACCGCCGTCGTGTTCAGCCTGGCTTCGGGGATCTTCCACCCGTACTACGTCTCGTTCCTGGCCCCGTTCGCGGCGGCGCTGGTCGGCGCCGGCGTGGGCGAGATCCTGCCGGGCGGGCGCACGGCGCGAATCGTCGCGCCGCTGGCGATCGTCGCCGGCGCGGTGACCGAGCTGGTCGTGCTCGGCACGCTGGGTGGGGCGCTGTCGTGGGCCAGGCCGCTGGTGATCGCCGTGGGCGGCGTGTCCGCGATTGTGCTCGCGTTCAAGCTCGCGCCCCGGATCCGCTGGGGCGTGCTGGTGGTGGCGCTGGCGGCGCTGTTCGCGGCGCCCGCGACGTGGGCGGCCGAGACTCTCGGCCACCCTGCCAGCAGCACCTTCCCGGCCGGCGGGTCGGCCAGCGCCTCGATGGACTTCGGCCCCGGGGGCGGACACGGCGGGTTCGGTGGCCGCGGGCGCTTTCCGTTCCGCGGTGGCCGCCCGGGCTTCCCGCCCGGCGGGCTGGGGGCTCCGGGCGCACTCGGCGCTGGAGGCCTGGGCGCTCCGGGCACTCCGGGCACTCCGGGCACTCCGGGCGCGGGCGCTGCTCCGGGCACTGCGGGCGCTGCTCCGGGCACTGCGGGCGGTGCTCCGGGCGCCGCGGGCGGGGCTCCGGGCACTGCGGGCGCGGGCCGCTTCCCCGGCCCGGCCGGCGGATTCGGCGGGGGCGGGATGTTCGGCGGCAACAGCGCCGAGCTGACCGCCGCGGTTCGCTACGCCAAGGCCCATGGCGGCGGCACGATCGGGGTCTCCAGCCAGAGCAGCGCCGCCGCGGCGATCGTGTCCTCCAACGCCGACGTCGCCGGGCTCGGCGGCTTCTCGGGGCGTGAGAGCTCGGTCACCGCCACCTGGATCGCCTCGGAGGTCAGCGGCGGCCACCTGCGCTGGGTCATAGCCGGCGCCAACCAGGGCTTCCAGGGTCCGGGCGACACCCGGCAGGGCAGCCAGGCGGCGATGGCCGTGGTGGCGAAGACGTGCACGGCCGTGCGGTTTACTGTTTCCGGTAGCACCAAAGCAACCATGTACGACTGCCAGGGCCGGGCGACCGCGATCCTGGCCGCCGCCGGGAAGTCCTGAGATGCGAAGAGCCTGGATCGCCGCCGCCATCGTGATCGGGATCGCCGCCGCCCTGGCCGGCGCGCCGGCGGCGCAGGCGGCCACCGCCCAGAGCTCCAACTGGGCCGGTTATGCGATCCACCGTTCCGGTGTGCAGTTCAAGCGGGTGATCGGCCGCTGGAGGCAGCCGAACGCCAACTGCGTGGCCGGCAACCCGACCTACTCGTCGGTCTGGATCGGCCTCGGCGGCTACAGCGAGAGCTCAAATGCGCTGGAGCAGATCGGCAGCGAGGTCGACTGCAATCTCAGCGGCAAGGCCGTGTCGTCCGCCTGGTATGAGCTGGTGCCGGCCGCCTCGCGGACGATCCGGATGACGGTCGCGCCGGGCGATGAGCTCAGCGCCAGTGTCAGCGTGGCCGGCCACGAGGTCACGCTGACGCTGCACGACCTCACCCGTGGCCGCTCGTTCATCCGGCGCCTGCGCGCATCGGTGATCGATGTCGGCTCGGCCGAGTGGATCGTCGAGGCGCCGTCGGAGTGCACGAGCAGCTTCGCCTGCCAGACGCTGACGCTGGCCGACTTCGGCTCGACCAGCTTCAGCCACGCGACCGCGGTCACCATCGGCGGGCACACTGGCAGCATCTCGAACCGGCGCTGGGATGTGAGCGAGATCACCCTCGCCTCCTCCGGCCGCCATTTCATCGGTCAGGGGGGCTCCGGCGCATCGGCATCGGCGCTGCCCTCGTCGCTGGCCGCGAGCGGCAGTTCGTTCTCGGTCACCTACCGGAGCGCCACCAGCGTGACGCCGGCGTTCGCCGCGAGCCGTCAGCGCAGCGCGCCGGCGGGATCGCTGGTGCGCCCGGCGCTCGCGCTTCGCTGACGGAAACCGACCGCCGCTCCTAGGGATTTCTTATCCCGTTACTACGGCGGTCTACCGCCGGCCCGCGATCGTGTCGGCCATGACAACGAGCGCAAGTCCCCACCTGTTCTGGCTCACGAGCCGCGCCGCCGGCATCGCCGCCCTCGTGCTGGCGAGCCTGGCCGTCTCGCTGGGCCTGCTGATGAGCACCAAACTCCTGCGCAAGCGGGGGCCCGATCTGATCGCCACGCACGAGATCCTGTCGCTGGCGACGATCGTCGCGATCGTCGTTCACGGCGTCGCGCTGCTCGGCGATGCCTTCCTGCACCCCTCGATCGCCGATATCTCGATTCCCTTCGTGAGCGGCTACAAGACCATCTGGACGAGCCTCGGGATCATCGGCGGCTGGAGCCTGGCGCTGCTCGGCCTCTCCTACTACGCGCGCCGCTGGATCGGGGCGGCCCGGTGGCGCAAGCTGCACCGCCTGACCGCGCTGGCGTGGCTGGCGGGCCTGGTGCACGCGCTGGGTGAGGGCACCGACGCGGGCCAGCTGTGGTTCCTGGCCATGATCGGGCTGGTCGTGGTGCCGGCGCTGGCGCTGCTCGCGGCCCGGCTGGAGCGCTCCCGGAGCCGTCCGCCCACAGGTTCAAGCCAGCGCCCGCCCACGGGTTCAAGCCAGCGCCGGCCCGCCGGCTCGGCTGGGCGTCCGCCCATCGGCTCAGGCGAGCGCCACCCCGCCGACATCCGCGGTGTGAGGGCCGGATCGGTGCCGACCGCCGGGGTCCCGGTCCGGTCGTAAACCGGCCCGTGCCGGATGTGGGAGTGGATTTGGGGCAGTGGGCGCCCAGAATCCACTCCAACATGACGCTTGAACGGCCCGGGCCGGCGCCGGGCGGCGCCGAGCGCCGGGCGGGCTACCGAGCGCGCTATAGCCCGGCCGGGTGCCGGACCACGAACCCCGAGAACTCGCCGCCCCCCTGAGCCCACCGCGTCCCGCTCTCGGCGAGCGCCACGGTGTCAAAGCGCCAGCCCGCGACGGTCATCCAGACGTGGCCGGCGTTGGCGTAGACCGTGATCCAACGGCCGGGCCCGGGGGCTCCCCAGCTCTCGAAATCTCCGGACACCATCGGTGAGCTGACCAGTCCGGCCGCCGCCAGCGCATAGCTGACCGAGCCCGAGCAGTCGTAACCGTTGGCATGAAAGGAGGCGTGGCCGCCGCCGTAGATGTACGGCAGCGTGGCGATCGCGTTACCGGCCGCCATCACCTGCCCGATCGCCGCCGGCGCTCCGGCCGGCGGCTGCACCATGCCGCTGGTGTTGACGGCGATGCCGCCGACGTTGGCGTTGCCGGTCGCCGCCGCACGGGTGGCCTGCTCGGCGGCCTGCTGCTGGAGCTTCGCCGCGCGCTGCTCGAGCGTCTTCAGGTGCCCGGACACCGCCTGGTAGCGGGAGCTGACGCCGGAGCGGCGGGCGAGCTCTGAGATCTGCTCGTGCAGGAGCGCCGACTGGAGCGCGGCCGCCTGATTTCGCTGCACCAGGATCTGGGTGGCGAGCTTGCGGTCACGGGACTCCAGCGAGGCCAGCGACGTGGCCTGGCGCGCCACGTCGGCGCGCGCAGCCCGGGTCAGGCCCACCACCTGACTGTCCTGGTGCGCGACCCGGGTCATGAAGCTGACCTGCTCCAGCAGGTCGCCGAAGCCGTGGGCTTCAAGGATCACGTTCATCAGGTCGGGCTTGCCGCCCTCGTAGCCGGCCACCAGATTGCTGGCCAGGGCCGTCGACGCCATGTGCAGGCGGTTCTCCAGATCCACCAGGTGGTTGCGCGCCGCCAGCAGCGACGTCTGCACCGTGCGCAGCTCGCCCTCCCGGGTGTTGAGCTGGCCCTGGATCTGCGCCAGGCGGCCCTGCGCGGCCTGCAGGCCGCC
This sequence comes from uncultured Solirubrobacterales bacterium, assembly GCA_963792735.1. Taxonomy (GTDB): domain Bacteria; phylum Actinomycetota; class Thermoleophilia; order Solirubrobacterales; family Solirubrobacteraceae; genus Palsa-465. The sequence continues at coordinate 495,601 of CAWBXK010000007.1, forward strand.
GGTGGTGCTCGCGATCTGCTTGGAGTCGGCGGCGATCTGCGATCGCAGCGCGTCAGCGGCGGAGCGCGCCGACGAGATCTGCCCCTGCAGGTCACCGGCGCTGCTGGCGGTCAGGTTGCTCCCGAGCAGCGCGGCGGCGACAGCGCAGAGAGCCAGCGCCCGCACCAGGACGGGACGGACGGCACGCGCTCCGCGAGCGACGGCCAGGCTGGCGTTGGGGAGGTCGGATCTGGGTATGCGCATGGGCACGACGGCGCGGCGGATCGCCACGACGCGATCGGCCGATCAGGTAGGTCTGGTTGGAGGTCTTCGGGCCGCCGTCTTCAGGTGGCTGCCGGCCGTGCCGACCGGGGGCTCGGCGGCGCGGCGGGAAGCACCCTAACACGCCCCGTCGGCACCGCGCACGGACATCCTCCACTGCAATAAATCCTGCAAACCGCCGGTTTGCGAGATACCTGCGATTTGGCCCGGTGACGCTACTGGATGCGTGTCCGGGCGACCCTTGGCATACTCGGCGCCCATGCCCGGCTCGCGCAAAATCCTGCTCTGCCTGTTCGTCTTCGGATTGCTCGTGCTCGCCGCGCCGGTGGTGGCGCTGGCCAACGGCGGCGGCTCGGCGGGTGACCAGCAGTACACCGATCCGCTCTCGGGCACCAAGAGCCCGAGCACGACATCGAGCACCACCACCACCCCGCCACCGGATACCCAGACCTCGGTCGCGCCGACGCCGACGTCAAGCGCGCCTTCGACCACCCCGGCCGCCAGCGCCCCGTCGACCGCCACGGCGACCGCGCCCACGGGGACGACCCCGACGGCCACCACCGCTCAGACGACGGGCACGAGCACGCTATCCGCGGCGAGGGCGCGACAGCTCCCCTACACCGGCTATAACGGATTGCTGGCCACCGCCATCGGCTTTTTGCTGGTGCTCGGGGGCATCGGCTTGAGACGCAAACTGCGGCACGCCTGACCGGCGCGCCGCCCTAACTCCGGAGTGACCCGCGTGATCCGTAACGAGTCAATTTGTCGATCTGCGTCACAGGGACGCTGGCGCCTGCCGCTGGCGCTGCTGGTCTCGGCCGTCCTACTGGCCGCCTTTGGCTCGACAGCGCTCGCTCGCGCCGCATCGGGAATTCGCCACGCCCGCCAGACGCAATCGGGCACGCCGGTCCCCCCCGGATTTGTCGGAGTGGACTTCGGTGGCGCCGCCTTCAATCTCAACCTGGGCCAGGAGACCAAGACGATGGTCGCCAACGGGGTCGAGAGCATGCGAGTTGCGTTCGATTGGTCGGCGGCCCAGCCTTACGCGAGCTTCGGCGATATCCCCGCCACCGATTCGACCCAGTACACGAATGTCGGCGGCGTCCCGACCAATTTCGCCCCCACTGACTCGATCGTCGCGGCCGCCGCCCAGCATGGTCTTACGGTCCTGCCCACGATCCTCTACGCGACCTCGTGGGACGCTACGGCCAATCCGAGCGGCGGGCTGCCGACCCCGACCCAGGCGGGACCGTTCGCGGCGTTCGCGGCGGCGCTGGTCGGACGCTACGGCCCAAACGGGAGCTTCTGGAGCTCCAATCCGGGGATCCCCAGGCTTCCGATCCGGATGTGGCAGATCTGGAACGAGCCCAACATCGCCTACTACTGGCCGCAGCCCTTCGCTCAAGGCTACGCCGCGCTCCTACGTGCGGCCCATGGCGCGATCAAGAGCGCCGATCCCGGCGCGAAGGTCGTGCTCGCGGCGCTCACCAATGCCGCCTGGGTTTCGCTCGGGAAGCTTCACGGCATCAAGCATCAGTTCGACGTCGCCGCCGTCAACGGCTTCACCAAGCACCCCGCCAACGTGATCCTCTACCTGCGCCTGATGCGCCGGGCCATGAATGCCCTGGGCTACCGTCACAAGGCGCTGCTGGGAACCGAGCTCAGCTGGCCGGCGGCGGCGGGGAAGCACACCAGTCAGCAGTTCGACTTCGATGTCACTCAGCGCGGGCAGGCGCAGAACATCGCGACGCTTCTGCCGATGCTCGGCCAGCAGCGCAAGAGTCTGGGCCTGATGGGCTTCTATTACTACACCTGGGTCGGCGACGAGAGCCCCGGCCATCATGACCTGGCCTTCGATTTTGCGGGCCTCGAGGGCTATTCGAGCGCCACTGGCCGGACCTTCTCCAAGCCCGCGCTGCGCGCGTTCTCGCGGGCCGCGCTCGCGCTCGAGCAGTGCAAGCGCAAGAGCAATCTCGCGACCAGGTGCGCGCAACGATAGAGATCCATCAGAGGCACAGGGAGATCACCGTGGCCGGTCCGGCCGCGCGCCGGAGTCCGTGCGCAAAGGCCCTGGTATCGGCCGTCGGCGCGCCGGTCGGCCCGTCGATGCCGTAGAACTGCTGGCTGTCGGCGGGATTCTGCCGCGGCGTGAACCACGTGTAGAGCACGGTCATGGCGACGCCGCAGTTGGTGTGGCCCAGAAACGCCAGGGTCCCGTAGATGTAGCTGGGGCGGCGGGCGGCGAGGACGTAGTCAAGCGCTCCGGGTGGGCTCGTGGTCCAGCCGAACTCGGTCACGTACAGGGGCACCGTGGCGATCCCGGTCCCGAGCGACACCAGCGTCGCCCGATCGTCGCGGAGCTTGGCCAGGACTACGGACGGGGTGCCATACGGGTGGATCGCGATGCCGTCGACATGGCCACGGAGCTGCGGCCGCGCCGCGACCATCGCCGGCACGAAGGTGCTCGGCGTGGTCAGGCCCCCGACGATCACCCGCGCGGACGGATCGGCGGCGTCGATCGCCCCTCGGGCCGCTAGGTAGAGGTCCGCGTAGCGGGCGGCGTCCGGGGTGGGGGTCCAGAACTCGGCGTTATCGGGCTCATTCCAGATCTCGTAGGTCTGGATCGGCTCGGCCGGCAGCGACGGGTGCTCGGACCAGAAGCTGCCGCCGGTTCCGTAGCGGGCCGCGAACGCACCCGCGTAGGCGGCATAGTCGGCGGCCGAACTCGGGGGGGAGTGATCCTGCCCGGGGATCGACTGGGCCCACGGCGCGCTGTAGTCGAGGATCGGCAGCCACTGCAGGTGGTGGGCGGCCATGGCGCCGGCGATCGTGTCATCGAACGTCCAGTCGTAACGATGAGTTCCCTTCACGGGCGCCGTCGGCTCGGTCGCCTCCCACAGCGCATCGCTGCGGGCCAGCGTCGCGCCGCTCGCACTCAGCCTCTGGAGTTGGCTCGCGATCTGCTGCGGGGTGGAGCCGCCACCGATGAACAGCACGTTGACACTGGCGCCGAACTGCTGGGAGCTCGGCGCGGGCCGGGCCGGAGCAAGCGTGGCCGGAGCGCGCGATTTGGTGGAGACGGTGGGGCTCGGTGAAGCGCTCTGAGTGGTGGTGGTGGTCGGGGTGCTGAGCGTGCCGGTGGTAACCAGGGGGGTGCTCGGATGCCGGTGCGGCGCCGGCCCGGTGAGCACCAACACGGCCGCGACCACCACCACCGCGATGCCGGCGATCAGCGACATGCCGGCCCGCCGGCTCGGAAACCGCCTCATCGTGACCCCGGGCCCCGGAGGACGTTGCGTCCGAACGCCCGTGATAACCGCGACGATCGCAGCGACAGGACCGCCGACAGCTGGCGACGCTCGCGCATCGTCGGACGTCTCAGCGCCCGCTTGAGGACGATCCGCGAGCCGAAGGTCACCGCCTGGGCGCCGTCATCCAGCACCGCGCGTCGTGCTCCCAGGCGTCGCGCCACCGTGTCGTGGCGCGCTCGCGCCAGGCGTTCGAACGGCTCGCCCGCAAACGCCGTCAGCGTCGAATGGGCGCTGTGATGCAGCACCCGCGCCGTCGGCCAGAACCACGTCTCGACGCCGCTCCGGGCGGCGCGCAGCCCGAGCTCGATGTCCTCGCCGTACATGAAGATCGTCTCGTCGAATGGCCCCAGCTCGATCAACGTCTCCGTCGGCGCCACCAATGCGGCGCCGACCGCCCAGCCCACCCGGCGCGGGGCCCGGCTGCGCCACGGCGCCAGCATCGCGCCGGCCGGTCCGGGAACGATCCCGGGGGGCAGCAGCGCGGCGACGAGGTCCGGCGCGGAGGCCGGGACCGGATGCACGGTGTCCTGCCGGGTTCCGTCGTCGTTGAGCACCAGCGGCGCCAGCAGCCGCGGTGGCGCCTCCGGCCGCATCGCCTCCGCCGCCAGCGCCAGCACCGAGTCGTCGAGCAGCTCCACGTCGGGATTGATCAGCGCGGTGACCGGGGTGCGGACCTCGCGCAGACCACGGTTACAGGCACGGCCGAAGCCGACGTTCTCGCCGAGCTCGATCACCTGCGCTCCGGCCCGGCCCACGGCGACGCTGCGGTCCCGTGAATTGCAGTCGACGACGATCATCCTCGCGGCCGGCAGATGGCGCTGCACTGACGCCATCAGCGCCTCGAGCGCGGCCGCGGAGTTGTGGGTGACCGTCAGCAGCGTCAGCCGATCGGAGTCGAGCCTCGGCCCCGCGCCGGGGGGCAGCAGCGGTCCGACGGCGTCGGCGAAACCGGCCCGGGTCAGGCCGCGAGCGAATTGCGACCGGGCACGCTCGCGGCCGGCCGCACCCATCGCCTCTGCTCGTGCCGGGTCTGCCAGCACCGCGGTGAGCGCCTCGGCGCCGGCCCCCGCGTCCTCGGGCGGATACAGCCATCCGCACGAGGGGTCGACGATCTCGCGCGGACCGCCGGCGTTGGGCGCGACGACGGGCCGGCCGGCGGCGAGGGCTTCGATCAGCGCGATGCCGAACGGCTCGCGCGAAGCGCAGTGCAGCAGGCAGCTGGCGCGCAGCAGGTCCGCCCGCGGATCCTCGCGTGGTCCGGCGAACTCCACCGCCCCGGCCAGGTCGGGGCGGGCGGCGCGCGCTCGCAGGCGCTCGGGGACCGGATCGCCGGGCGTAACCGGGCCGCCGACGAAGCGAAGCCGCAGAGAGGGGAAAGCGCTCCGGGCCAGGGCGCAGATCTCCAGGGCCAGGTCCGGACGCTTCCAGGCGGTCAGGGCTCCCAGCACCAGCACCTCAGGCGGATTGGCCCGCTCCCCGGGCGCAAAGCACTCGCCGTCCACGCCGGGATGCACCACCCGCAACCGGTGGCCGAGGCGGTCGCCGGGATCGAGGTCGTGGGCGACCGCGTGCGAGGACGCGATCACGACCCCGGCGCGGGCGGCGGCGGCACGAACCGCCACCGCGATCAGCGGCCCGGGGAGAAAGTCGTGGTGCGAGAAGGCAAAGCCGCGCCGGAACGCCACCAGCGCGCAGGCGAGCACCGAGCGCATGCCCCAGGCGACGGTCAGGTCGGGGGCGAGGTCGCCAACCAGCCGGCGGAGCTCGAGCGTGTGTCCCGCCAGCCGCCATGGAGCGAGCACACGATCGCGGATGTCACCGCGGAGGTCCAGGCGCCGCTGGGAGAGTGAGACCACCCGCAGCCCCCGCCCGCGGGCCGCCACGGCCAGCGGGCCGTCCGGACAGGCGAGGATGTGATCCCCCGCAATCGCCTCCGAGCAATCGAGCAGAACGCGCTCCGCGCCGCCGAGCACGCCGGAGTAGCTGACGAACAGAAGAGCAGGCACGCGCCTGGCAGGCTACCTGTCGCCCGCACGCGCCTGAACGCACAGAAAGACTTGGTGTCAATCGTCACCAGGAGCGAGAAGGGGGTCCGACGCAGGCAAGAACCATCCCTGCTTAGACTGCGGGGGTGCCAGACCATGCGATGAGTTTCGCTGCGCCGGCGAGGGTGGCGCTTGTCCACGACTTCCTGCTCGACGTACGCGGCGCAGAGCGAGTGTTCGTTGAGTTGTGCGAGATGTGGCCCGAGGCGGACATCTTCACCGCGGTGTACGACGAGCACGGAACCGAGGGCCGTTTCGCCCACCGCAACGTCCACACCTCGTTCCTGCAGCGGCTGCGGCCGTCGTCGAGCACCTTTCGCGCCCTGCTGCCGCTGTATCCGGCGGCGATCGAGTCCTTTGACCTCTCCAGTTATGACCTCGTCGTGTCGAGTTCCTCGGCCTGGGCCCATGCGGTGCTCTGCAGCGAGAACTCGATCCACGTGAGCTACTGCCACAACCCGTTTCGCTATGCCTGGAACGACCGTGACCAGACGCTGGCCCGCCGTGATCCAGTCACGCGCGCCTTCCTGCGGGGTGCGTTCCGGCGCTGGCGCCAATGGGACTGGATCGCCGCCCAGCGAACCAACCGCTACGTCGCCAACTCACGCGTCACCCAGGCGCGCATCCGCGCCTATTTCGGGCGCGAATCCGAGATCGTGTACCCCCCCGTCGACACGGCGCGGTTCTCGCCCGGCCAGGTCGGCGATTACTACCTGATCGTGTCCGAGTTGATGGCCCACAAGCAGATCGATGTCGCGATCGAGGCCTTCAACCAGCTCAGGCTCCCGCTCGTGATCGTCGGCGACGGCCCGCACGCGCGGCGCCTGGCGCGTCAGACCGGACCGACGGTCGATCTCGTCGGACGGCTCTCGGACACCGACGTGGCGAAGGTCATCCAGGGTGCCAGGGCGCTGATCGTGACCTCCGTCGAGGAGTTCGGGATCACCGCGGTGGAAAGCCAGGCCGCGGGGCGGCCGGTGATCGCTCGAGCCGCCGGAGGGGTGCTCGAGACGATCATCGACGGTGTCACCGGCTGCTTCTGGGCCGGCGGCCCCGACCAACTGGCCGAGGCCGTGGTGGAGTTCGACGAGGCGGCGATCGATCCGCTGGCGTGCGTGCGTCATGCCGAGCGGTTCGGGATCAAGAGCTTCCGGCGGGGCCTGACCAAGGAGATCGAGGCCGCCTGCGCCCATGAGTGGCGCCCGGTGGTCGCCGGACGGCAGCCGCTGGCCTCCACGCGCCTGGTCCGGCGCGCCGGACGGGACCCGCACCGGTAGGGTCGTGCGCCGGGCTGCGCTCAGCGCCCCGCTGCTGGTGGCGCTGGCCGGTCCGACCGCGCTGGCGTTCTTCGCCGGTGGCTACTTCGACGAGGCACGAGCGTGGGCCGGCGTCGCCGCCTGGGTGACCGTCGGGCTGGCGGCCGCGGCCGGCGCGCCGCTCCCCCGTGGGCGCGCGGCCCAGCTGGTGCTCGGCGGGCTGGCCCTGCTGGCGCTGTGGACCCTGCTCTCGATCCTATGGGCGCCGATCGCCGGCGACGCCTACCACGCGGCGCAGATCGCCTTCTTGTACCTGGGCGCCCTGGTGGCCGCGACGATGCTCCTGAGAGGTCGCCCGGCGCGGCTGGTGGAGCCCGCCCTGGCCGCGGGGACGGTCGTGGTGATCGGCTACGCGCTGTCGGAGCGCCTGCTGCCCGGTCTGCTGCATTTCGCCCGCTCGATCAGTGCCGAGGGCCGCCTGGAGCAACCCCTGACGTATTGGAACGCGATCGGCGAGCTGGCGGCGATCGGGTTCGTGCTCTGCGTACGGCTTGCCGGCGACCCCGAGCGAGCGAGCTGGCTACGCGCCGCGGCCGCGGCGGCGGTGGCGCCGCTCGGGCTGGGGCTGTACATCTCCTTCTCCCGGGGGGCGCTGTTTGCGTGCGCGGCCGGACTGATCACCCTGATCGCGGTCGCGCCCCGCCGTGAGCAGCTGTGGGCGACCGTCCGCGCGCTTGCCGTCGGAGCCCTGGCCGCGCTGGCGTCCGCGCCGTTCCAGGGTGTCCAGTCGCTCGGCGGGAGCCTGTCGTCCCGGGAGAGCCAGGGTGCGGCCGTGCTCGTAGCGCTGGCGCTGATCATGGCCGCGGCCGCGGTGGTCCAGATCGTGCTGAGCCGTCGTGAGCGCGGCGGAGAGCTGAAGCTGCCGCGCCATACCCCGCTGATCGCCCTCGGGGCCATCGTCGCCGGCCTGGCGCTGGCGATCGTCGTCGGCTCCAGCGAGAGCAGCGGCGCGCATCCCCTGATGGGTGGGGTTACGCGCCTGGCGTCGCTGCAGACCAATCGCTATGACTACTGGTCGGTGGCCCTGCGGGCGTTCGCGACCGAGCCGCTGCGGGGCGTCGGCGCCGGCGGCTGGAGCGTGGATTGGCTGCGATGGCGCGGTGTCGCGGAGTCGGCTCACGACGCCCATTCGCTGCCGCTGCAGACGCTGGCCGAGCTCGGACTGATCGGCATCCTGCTGCTGGGGGCGTTCGTGGCCGGAGTCGTCCTGGCGGGTCGCCGCGCGCTGCGCCTCAGCCCGATGGCGGCGGGGCCGGTCGCCGCGGTGGTCGTCTACTTCGCACACTCGCCGCTGGACTGGGACTGGCAGATGCCGGCCGTGACGCTGGTGGCGATGGTGCTGATCGGAGCGCTGGTGGCCGCCGGCGATCAACCGGCCGCGGGCCGGACGGGCTAGAGCTCCTCCGCGATCCGCGGCGCCTCACGGCGGAACACCCACACCGCGAACACGCACAGCGCGACGATGATGGCGATCGCGAACAGGAGGTGGTTGCTGCCGCCGCCGGCCACGGTGCCCGGGTAGGGCGCATGGGGATTGATGATCCACACCTGGCCGAGCTCCAGGATCGGCGTGAACGGGTTCAGCGAGATCAGCTGCCCGAGCGTGTGCGAGCGCTGGACGGCGACCTGGAGCGGGAACAGCACCGGGGTGGCGTAGAACAGCGCCGTCGTGAACACCGACCAGATGATCCCGATGTCGCGGAAGCGGGGATACAGGGAGGAGACGATCATCGCCACCGCCAGCGTGACCAGGAACATCAGGGCCAGGATCACGGGGAGCAGCAGCCAGGTCCAGGTCGGCGTGATCCCGAACGCGAGCACGAACACGAACACGATGATCAGGTTCAGCAGCAGGTTGAAGAACGCGGTCATGACCACCGCCATCGGGATCGCCAGACGGGGGAACTGGGTCTTGCGGACGATGCCCTCCTGGCTGACGATCGAGGCGACGGCCAGCGTGGAGCCCTCCTGAAAGAACCCGAACAGGACCATGTTGAAGAGGAGGAACACCGGGTAGTGCGGGACCTCCTTGCCGAGGTTGATGATGTGGGTGAAGACCTCGACCAGGACCGCGAACAGGATCAGCGGGCGGCCCACCGACCACAGATAACCGAGCGCGGTGCCGAAGTAGGTGCGCTTGAACTCGGTCGTGGCCAACAGCAGCGTCAGTTCCCAGAACCGGCGCAGGCCCCCGCTGAGCGCCCCCGGGCCGGTGACGTCTTGCAGCTGCGGAGTGGCGGTTTCGGCGCTCACGCGGCGCGCGGCCCGTCTTCGACCGTGGCCTGGACGCTCGCGCGCACGAACACCATGCCGGGCATCGGGTCGCTTCCGGTGACCAGGAAGTCGATCACGCGCAGATCCCGCAGCGCGTCGTCGCCTCGGTCGCGGCTGCGCGACACCGAGCACAGCACCGAGTAGCGACCCGGCACCAGGGTGCCGTCCAGCTCGGCGGACACGTGCACGCAATCGCCGGCGCGCAGCGGGATCGGCGTTCCGTCGTCGCGCGCAAGCGCCTCGCCGAACCCGAGCACCGACACGTCGTCGACGTTGAGCAACTCGAAGCCGAGCGTCGCCGCGGGCAGATCACGCTGCGCCTGCACGCTCAGCTTGAAGCGAAAGCCCTGTCCCTGCTCGATGTTCTCCCGCCGCGTGCCGTCGAGGTCCTCCAGCCACGCATCGACGACGTTCACGTCGGGCCCCGCGCCATCGGTGCCGCCGGGGTCGTGGGCGCCGGCGAAGTTGAGGCGGTAGTAGCGCAGGGCGGCTTCTTCGGGGTCGCCGAGGTAGCGTTGCTCGCCGTCGTGGATCAGCATCGCGCGGTCGCAGAAGGCTTGGACTGAGGCCATGTCGTGGGTGACGAGGATCAGGGTTTTGCCGGCGGCGCGTTTCTCGCGGAACACGTCGGTGCATTTCTGGGCGAACGCGGCGTCGCCGACGGCGAGGACCTCGTCGACGAGCATCACGTCGGCGTCGGCTTGCACCATGACCGCGAAGGCGAGGCGGACCATCATGCCCGAGGAGTAGTTCTTGAGTTTGAGGTCGACGAATTCGGCCAGCTCGGCGAATTCCAGGACGGAGTCCAGGCGCCGTCGCGCTTCGCGGCGGCCCAGGCCCATCATGACGCCGTTGAGCTCGACGTTTTCGCGGGCGGTCAGCTCGGGGTTGAAGCCGACGCCGAGTTCGATGAACGGCGCCAGGCGCCCCGCCATGCGGATCCGGCCTGAGTCGGCGCGGTAGATGCTGGCCAGGACTTTGAGCAGGGTGCTCTTGCCCGAGCCGTTGCGGCCCACGATCCCGAAGAACTCACCTTGGTGCACCTCGAAGGTGATCCCGCGCAGCGCCTTGAGCTCGCGGTACTCGACCTGACGCCACGGATGCGCCACCCGCTCGGAGATCGTGGTCGCACGCCGATCCGGGATGCGGAAGCTCTTGTGCAGATCCCTGACCTCGATCACCGCCGGTCCTCTCAGCACACGCTCACGCGCCTGCGCGCGCTCGGCGATCAGCCCGTCGTCCTCGAGCCCGAAGGCGGCTCGCTGCAGTGAGTGCTGAAGGTTCAACATCGAGTCGCCAGGATGCTACGGGGCGGCGCGCGTCACAACTTCGCGCGCCAGCGTCGCAGGCGCTTCTGGGAGAAGACCTGCGGCGGTGGCACGCTGGCGTCGGCGAGCGGACCACCGAACCGCCGCAGGTGTCGCGCCCACGCCGTGGCGACCCATTTCCAGGCCACTCCCTGCACCAATCCCAGCTCGCTGCCGAGCGTCTCGGTGTGACCCCACAGCGCCCGGGCCGGCCGCAGGGTGAGCCAGGTGAGCGCGGGCAGCGAACGCTGGCAGGCCACGAAGCGCCTCAGCACGCTGCGCTTTGCCGGCGCCAGGCGCGGACCGCAGCGGGCCAGCGCGACCTGCGCCTGGGCTTCACGAGCGAGGTAGCCATAGAAGTAGGCGGCCCGCCACGCGGCGGGGCGGTGGCGCCAGGCGCTCAGGCGCGCGAGCGCTCCGGCGCCGGGCTCACGCCGCCCGTGGGTGACGTCGCCGAACACGGCGCCGGGGTGCTGGACATAGTCATAGAGGGGACGGTCGACGTAAGCCACACGACCCGCCGCCAGCGCGATCACCGCCAGCCAGCTGTCGTGAAACTGAAAGCCGGGCGTGTCGGGAAACGGCAGCGCGAGCGGGAGCAGCTCTCGCCGGAAGAGCATCGCGGCGCCGGTGATGGTATTTGCCACCAGCACCGAGGCGAGGCTTTCGTAGTTGTTGGCGCGCCCCACCCACAGCGAGTCCCGCAGCACCCTCCCGTCGGCCTCCACCAGTCGCTGGTCGGAGTAGACCAGGATCGCGTCGCCGATCTGGGCGCGCAGGACTGACAGCTTTTCCGGATGCCAGCGATCGTCCTGATCGCTGAGCGCCACCAGGCCGGCCGATGCCGGGGCCATCTCCAGGGCGCGCTCGAAGTTGCGGTAGAAGCCCACGCGCTGCTCGGACCGCGAAACGGCGAAGCGGGGATCGTCGCCGATCAGCTCCCGGATGCGGGCAAAGTGCTCCGGGCTCGAGCAGTCGTCGCTGATCAGGCAGATCCAGCCGTCGTCGTGCTGCTCGCGCAGCGATTCGATCTGCGCGGCGAACAGCGTCATGTCCGGCTCAAACGTGGCCATGCAGACGGCGATCGGCTCCCGCTCGGGGTTGGCCGGCTCCGGGCCGGCGTCCGTCCCCCCGACCGTCCCGGGCGCGACGACCTCGATCCGGCCCAGTTCGGCGCTCACCGCGACGCCATCGCAGCGGCGAGCCAGGACCTCGAGCAGGATCTCGCCGGGAGCCGAGCGCCCGGCGATCGGGACCGTGCCCCAGAAGCCACTGTGCAGGCCATCGGCCGAGGCCTGCAGCCGCCCGTCGGCCAGGTCAGGTCGTGCCATGCCGAACGCGGCGACCTCATGGGCCATCCCGTCCACCCGGATCTGGAGCTGCTCGATGCGCTGCGCGGTGTCAAAACAGGTCCCGATGCAGAACACCGCGGTCGCGCGGCCGACCGGGAGCCGGCGGGGCAGCGGGCGGTCGAGTTCGACGACCAGGCTCAAGCGCTGCCCGCGACCTCGATGACGGCCTCCACATCGCCGGTCATGGCGATGTTCCCCGCGCCGGGCCGGGTGCCGAACACGAAGAAGTCGAGCAGGCGCAGAATGTGGATCGCCATCGCCCCCTCGTCACGGTTGCGCGAGATCCAGCACTCGAGCGCGTAGCGACCGGGAACCAGCGGGTTGTCGATCTCCGCCACGATCCGCACCCGCTCCCCGGCGGCCACGCGGCGCGGCTCGCCGTCGACGTCCTCGACGGCCTTGCTGAAGGCGAACACCCAGTGCCCGTCCATGTTCAGGCAATGGAAGTTGAACACGGGCGCGACCATGTCCTGGCGCGCCTCCGCCAGCAGGTTGAAGCGAAAGACCTTGTCCTGCTCGACGTTGTCCACGCGCCGGCCGTCGCGATCCTCCAGCCATACGTCGAGGAGGTTGACGTTGACATCCGGTACCGACACGGCACTCGGGGCGCCGGCGTCGCTGTGGCCGGCGAAGTTGAGGCGGTAGTAGCGCAGGGCGGCTTCTTCGGGGTCGCCGAGGTAGCGTTGCTCGCCGTCGTGGATCAGCATCGCGCGGTCGCAGAAGGCTTGGACTGAGGCCATGTCGTGGGTGACGAGGATCAGGGTTTTGCCGGCGGCGCGTTTCTCGCGGAACACGTCGGTGCATTTCTGGGCGAACGCGGCGTCGCCGACGGCGAGGACCTCGTCGACGAGCATCACGTCGGCGTCGGCTTGCACCATGACCGCGAAGGCGAGGCGGACCATCATGCCCGAGGAGTAGTTCTTGAGTTTGAGGTCGACGAATTCGGCCAGCTCGGCGAATTCCAGGACGGAGTCCAGGCGCCGTCGCGCTTCGCGGCGGCCCAGGCCCATCATGACGCCGTTGAGCTCGACGTTTTCGCGGGCGGTCAGCTCGGGGTTGAAGCCGACGCCGAGTTCGATGAACGGCGCCAGGCGCCCCGCCATGCGGATCCGGCCTGAGTCGGCGCGGTAGATGCTGGCCAGGACTTTGAGCAGGGTGCTCTTGCCCGAGCCGTTGCGGCCCACGATCCCGAAGAACTCACCTTGGTGCACCTCGAAGGTGATCCCGCGCAGCGCCTTGAGCTCGCGGTACTCGACCTGACGCCACGGATGCGCCACCCGCTCCTTGAGGGTGTCCACCCGCTGGTCGGGGATCCGGAACGTCTTGTGGAGGTCGGACACCTCGATCAGGACCGGCCGGCGCCGAAGCTGGGCGCGGCGGTCGGCGTTACTGGGCAAGAGATCCGGGTGCTCTCACGGCTGGGGGCGTGTGGCGATCAGCGATTACAGTGTCCGGTCGACGGGCGGCCATAGAGGGCAACGTTACCCCGCCACCCGTCCCCACCCGATCCCGAGAACCATGTCCACGTACGTCGAGCCAGGATGGATTGAACGCTTCGCCCAGCTGTGGGAAGAGCTCGGACCCGAGACCAGGACCGCGATCGTCGACCTGCTCGGAACTGACTGGTCGTTTGCGGGCAAGCGGGTGCTGGACTTCGGGTGCGGCGCCGGGCGCACGCTGAAGCACTTCACCGCCGAGGCGCAGACCGCGGAGATCTGGGGCGTCGACATCGACGCCGCCAGCGTCGATCTGCTGCGCCAGACCGTGTGTCCGCCGTTTTCGGTCATGCGCTCGGAATACCTGCCGCCGCTGGAGCTCGAGGGTGGCTCGTTTGACCTGATCTGGACGATCTCGGTATTCACCCACCTGACCGACAACTCGCTGCCGTGGCTGCTGGAGCTGCATCGGCTGTTGAGGCCCGGGGGGATCCTGATCGCCACCTACATGGGCCGGTGGACGTCGGAGCTGCTGGCGGGCGAGCCGTGGGATGAGGACCGCATCGGCATGAACGTGCTGCGCCACCGCCATCCCGCCAGCGATGGCGCGCCGCTGGTACTGATCTCGGACTGGTGGCTGCGCGAGCACTGGGGCCGGGCCTTCGACGTCGTGCACATCGAGCCCAACATCCACAACCAGAGCTGGGCCGTCCTGTCCAAGCGCGATCTCGAGCTGTCGGTGGCCGACCTGCAACGGCCGGGGGACGACCCGCGCGAGTACGCCGCCCTGCAGCACAACCTGCGTCAGGTTCAGCGTGAGCTCGAGGTTGCCCAGCAGGCGCTGCGCGACGGCGTGGAGGCGGAACGCCGCCTCGGCGAGCAGCGCCGGGCCGAGGCGATGGCCGAGCAGCAGGGGGTGTACGAGGGCTCGCTGAGCTGGCGGTCGACCCGTCCGCTGCGCGCCGCGGCCAAGGCGGCGCGGGACTACCGGGGGGGCCGGCGCAGATAGGGACCCGAGAGCCGGCGCCCCAGGACCGTCGAGACCCGGCGCACGCGGTGGCCATCCCCGGTGTCGAAGGACTGTGTGGTGTCGGTCCGGCGCCGCTGCAGCGCGCTCAGGAGTCGCAGCGGAGCGGTCAGACGCCAGGCCAGGCTCTCGGTCATCACGGCCAGCTCCCGGCGGTGCTGGGCCGCTCGGGCGTCGATCTTCATCTGGGTCGAGAACGCCACCGCCCGCGTCACCGCCGCCTCGGCCTCGCCCCGCCGGGCGCGCTGCTTCCAGCTGCTGGCGCCGGTGCCGACCCCGGGCATCCGTCCGTCCCATTTCTCCGCCACGGCCATGTGCGCCTCGGACCAGTGCGCGAGGTCGCTGGCCAGCTCGAGCGAGTGGTTGTGGATCACCTTGAAGTCGGCGGTGACGACCTTGCGGCCCGCCTCGCGCACCTGCAGGCAGAAGTCGAAGTCGTAGCCGTGCAGCAGCTGCCCCAGCGATTCGTCGAAGCGGATGTTCGCAACCACCCAGGGCGATAGTCCGAGCACGAAGCCGTCGACCGTGTCGACCTCGCCGAGCCGCGCGTACGGCGGCTTGTCGGCCTCGTTCCAGGTCAGCGAGGGGAAGTCGCCACCGCCGAGCTCGGTGTAGCGATGAATGAACGAGGCCCAGGTCACCGAGCCCTCCCACCAGGCGATCGTGCGCGCCCCGATCGACCCCACGCACCCGACCACCCCGACCGCGGGATCGGTCAGCGCCGCGCGTAGCTTGACGCAGAAGCCGGGGTCCTCGATCTCAGAGTCCTGGTGCAGTAGCACGAGCGCCTCGAGCCCTTCGATCCCGGCCGCCTCGTCCATGATCGCGTTGTAGTTGCGAAAGATCGAGCCCTCCGCGGTCCGGGGCAGGACCAGGCTGTCGGGCTCGGCTGCGGCCCTGATGCCGGGTTCGGCGCAGGCGCGAAAGACCTCGGGTTTGGTCACCGCGGTGGCGAAGACGATCATCGCCGGCGAGTGTATTGGCCCTCGTCCGGCTCACTCGCGCCGCTCCCGGCGGAAGTCAGCCGAGGCTGCAGACCGTGAACGAGCCGGGGGCGGCGATCTGGGCGTGCCAGGGTTGGGCCGCCAGGTCGGGTTTGATCGTCAGCTCCGCACTGGCCCCGGGCGCGACCGTCCCGAGCGGGAGAAACTGGGTCGAGAAGCGGCGCAGGCCCACCGTGGCCCCGGCCCCTCCGGTGCGCACGAGCAGGCCCGCAGCTGGAACCGTCAACGTCAGTGAGTTGGTCGCGCCCGACGGCGTGAACGCCGCGGGCCGGAAATTGATGCACCCGCCGGCTGCGGTCTCGGTGCCTGATCCCGCGGCCTCGACGCTCGGCGGTGCGGTGGCAGTCGCCGCGCCCGGCCCAGGCTCGTGCAGACCGAGGGTCTGGATCTTGAGCAGCTGGGAGTCAGCGGCCACCTTGGCGAACTCGGGGAGCTGGGTGATCAGCGCGGGCGACAGCGGAGGCGCGCCGAGAACCGACTCGGCGGCAAACCACGCGCGGGCCTTGACGATCCCAAAGATGAATCCCTCCGAGACGTAGCTCGGCGCCACGATCGGCCGGCTGAGATTCAGCGTCGCGAGCTCCGCCTGGGTGTAACTGGCCTGATCGCGCAGCAGCCTCGCGCCGGCTTGGAGCGATCCAAGGTTCGACACCGTCGCCGCGGCGGCGATCACGCCGACGACCGCTCCCAGCACCAGGCTGGGCCGGTCCCCCCTCGGCGCGAGCTCCACGATCAACAGCACGGCGAAAACAGCGCCCATGTACAGGTAACGACTCTCGTCCCCGGTCGAGGTCAGGACGATCGGCCCCGCCACGACATAGGCCCGGCCCACCCCGGTCAACAGCCAGAACGCGAGCAGGATGGCGCCCAGCGCCGCCGCTCGCGGGGGGACGTGGCCCAGCACCCTCAAGCGCCAGACCGCTGCGATGAGCGCGAGCCCCACCAGCGGAGCACCCCACGACAGGAAGTCGCCGGCATCGTTGAGCACATTGATCTGGGCGACGCCGGTCAGCGCGCTCAGGGTCCCCGCCGCCGAGTCGAATACGAACCGCGGCACCAGGACGAGCGCGTGTGCCTGGAAATGCGTCTGCTGATAGCCCAGCCACCAGAGCACGTAGAGCCCGAGGGGGATCGCCACGATCCACAGGTCCCGCCGCCGCCGTCGCCACAGCACCTCGATGCCCAGGCCGATCGCCAAGGCCAGGCCCGCGCTCGTACTCGCCAGCGCGATCCCCAGCAGCAGGCAGGCCGCGAGGTCCCCGGCACGATCCTCGCGGTCGAGCGCCAGCAGCGCTCCGACCCCGGCTGCGATGTTCACCAGCCAGGCGATCTGAAACGGCCACAGGATGTCCTGCCATCCCGGGCCGAAGAACAGAATCAGCGCCGCGCACAGCAGCGCGTAGTAGCCGCCCACTCGCCGGTGCGCGTAGACGAACACCAGCGCGGCGCACAGCAGATCGGCGCTGATCAGCACTCCCCGGTAGGGCCAGTAATGACGCAGACCGACCACGGCGAACAGCACCTTGTAGATGAGGACCGGGACCAGCGAGAGATGGCTGTTGTGCGGTGCCAACAGGCTGTGCAGGCCGCCGCCGCGCCGGGTGAGGATCCACTGCCACTCATCGGCCCAGAACAGCGTCCCTCGCGTCTCGTGGACGAGGACGGCGGCGCCCGCGGCCAGGAGCACAGCCCCGGCCAGCCAGGACCACCATCCCGGCAGTGAAGTGGGCAGTGCCCGGAGGCGGGCTTCGATGCGCCTGTCCAGGCTGCGTTGTGGCCCGGCGCCGGCGGAGACCGGGTGGATTTCTCCTGATCGAGGGCGCAACGCGGTCCGCATGGTAGTGACGAGGAGCGGCCGCAGCCGTCGGAGCTCTGTGATGCCAGGTTCCGCGGGCACCGGGCGGCCGATCGTGGCGCAGCTATCATCGCCCGCCGCGATGTTCGCCTTCGGCTGCTCGATCATCATGCCCGACGTCTACGAGCGCTGCGCCCGGCCCGGGATCCAACGGGCCCGAGAGCCCGACTCGCAGGTTCTCGCCCATGCGGCGTCGGGATCGGTGGCGCGCAGCTTCAACCTGCTGCTGGATCGGGCCGCCGCGCTCGAGGGGCTCGAGGCTCTGGTGCTCCTGCACGAGGACGCGGAGATCCTCGACGCGGACTTCTGCTCCCGGATCCGCGAGACGCTCGCCGATCCCGACGTCGCTGTGGTCGGGTGCGTGGGGTCCCGCGGCGCCGACGGGATCGCCTGGTGGGAGGGCGAGGTCACGTGGAACTCGGCGCCCTATCACCACGGCGAAGCCGGCGGCGGCGAGCTCACCTGGCACAAGGGCGGCGCCCAGACGCCGGGCGAGGTCGACACGATCTACGGCGTGCTGATGGTCCTGACGCCGTGGGCGGTCCGCACCCTGCGTTTCGACGAGTCGATCGGGCTCCTGCACGGCTACGACGCCGACCTCTGCCGGCAGGCTCGGGCCGCGGGCAAGAAGGTGATGACGGCCAACCTGGGGCTGGCGCACCATCACTCGCTGGATCTGGTCACCCAGATCGAGATCTGGGTCGCGGCGCACATACGCGCCGCCGACGCGTGGGCGCAGGACCGGGCCGACGAGCCGGACTCCGACGCCGCGTGGCGCCCGCGGGCCCGCAGAGCTGAGGCCGGCGCCGCGGCCGCGCGGCTGCTGGCGGCCTCCAAGCTGCTCCAGGCCGACGCCTCGGCTCGCGAGTTCGAGCGCCAGCTGGAGGGGGTTCGCAATAGCCGGAGCTGGCGCATCACCGAATCTCTTCGGCGCGGGAACTCGCTCGTCCGGGCCGCGCGCCGGCGGGCCAGGCGGACCTGACCCGTCAGTCGTCCAGGACCTTCAGGACCTCTTCCTTGGACACGGCGGCGTCGGCCGGCGCGATGCCGGCCCGGTGGCGCAGCCGCGAGAGCTGCTCGGCCAGGGCGAACGCGCTCGAGTTCAGGAGCCGGCGCAATAACACCTCTTGGCGATGGATCCGCTGGCGGGCGGCGGTGACCTCCATCATCTGGTGGTGAACGGCCGCGAGGTGGTAGGTGCGGTTGGCTTCCAGGCGCGCGATGATCGGGTTGCGGTCCAGCGGGCTGAGCATCTCCGCGAGCCGGTCGGCGTACCGAGCGCGCGCGTCCCACACGATGCCGAGGCCGAAGAACGAGGGGAGGATCGCGAACCGCAGGTTCTCGTCGCGACCCACGAAATCCTCCACCGCCGTCAGGACCCCGTTGCGCGGTCCGCCCTCCTGGGCGGCCGGCCATTTGTAGGGCAGGCCTCCGGGCCGCGGCTCGGACAGCCCCGGGAACAGCCCGCCGCCCTCGATCGTCGGCTGGCGATACTCGTCGGGGATCTGCTCGGGCGCGAAGTAGTCGTCACGGCGGGCGTGGGGCCAGCCGACGTCGTGGAACATCAGCAGCGGCATCTCCGCCCTGGTGTCGTTCTCGACGATCAGCCGGATCTCCTCGGTGACCGTGAAGTAGTTGTGATCCCCGTCGATCACGTAGGCGTCGGCGCGCTCCATCTCCTTCAGCGCCTCGTGGCTGGTGGCGCGGAACAGCTTCAGGGCGTCGCGCTCCCGGTCCAGCGCGATCAGCTCCTTCTGCGGGGAGGGGTCGATGGCCCACACCTGCGCCCCCGAGTTCGTCGCCCAATCCAGCAGGAAGCGGGTCAGGTCGCCGGCGTAGGCCCCCACCTCGACCACCGACTCAGCGCCCGCCGTCTCCAGGCAGGCGATCATCGCCTCGGCGTTGTTGATCAGAGAAGCCCCCCATTGACCGGGGTCGCTGGCGAAGTCGCAGGCGGGGTGAAGGGTCCACGGAAGCTCGCCGCGCTGCAGCGCGCGAATCGTCGACTCGGTTCCCAGGTTCAGCTGTACGCGTTCCATGCGCGGCGCAGTGTAGAGCAGCGTTTCCTACGGACTTCGGCGCAGGGTCAGCAGCACCTGATACGGGTCGCCGAGCAGCAGATCGACGCCGAGCAGCTCGAACTGCTCCTGCCAGTTCTCGCGTACGTAGGGCAGCGTGATCACCGTCTCGCCATAGGTGATCTCGCCGCCCGGAGCCTCGGCGCCGAGCGGCTGGCCGCCGTGGGGGGCGAACAGGTACGCGGCGCCGTGCAGCCGCTCCAGGGGGCGCGGGCCGAGCGAGGCCAGCGCCGGCGCCAGCAGCGGCGAGAGGTGCAGATACTCGGGCGGCCTGATCGTGAGCAACAGCAGGCCGCCGGGTGCGATCGCCCCGTGCAGGGCCCGCAGGCTGGCCGCGTGCGCGGCTTCGGAGAGATGCGTGAAGACCGAGAACGCGTACGCGAGGTCAAACGGCTCATCGAACGGCAGCGCGTCGGGCACGAACTCGCACCGGCGCAGGTCGGCGGGGACGCGGCTGCGCTCGCACACGTCGAGGATCGCCTGTACGGGATCACAGCCGAACAGATACCCCGGCGCGACATCGCGGGCGAAGAAGCGCGTCAGCCGGCCCCATCCGCAGCCGAAGTCGAGCACCCGGCTGTGGCGCAGGTCCCGCCCGGCCGCCCGCGCATACCGCTGCCGCAGCTTGTCGTAGAAGGCGCGGCTCTGCGCAGCCAGAGCCATTCCGGACGCTCCGTTCCAGGTCTCCTGCAGGGCCGGGTCCGGGACGTCGGGAAGCAGCGCGCGGATGTTCGGGTAGACGCTGTACTCCTGCGTGAGCAGCAGCCCCCATAGGTCGGAGTCCAGCTCGGCGAACAGCGACATCGCCTCGGCTCCCGCCCCGGCGCAGGCGGCCTCGATCGGATCCAGCTCATCGGCGCAGAACCCGCGCAGCCACGAGTCGTAGCGTCGCCCGGGGAGGGGCGGCGAGGGCGAGCCGCCGGCGCGCGCCGTGAGCTCGTGCGCCAGCCGGCGCGTGATCCTCCGGGTCAGGTCCGAGATGCACGGCAGGCTAACGTTCGGCGACCATCTAGGGTTGGCGCCGATCATGGGTGGTGAGACTCACGAGCCCCTGGACGTCCGCCTCGACGCCCCGCTTGCGCGCGAGCTCGCCGTGGGCAATGGCACGGCGCTGTTCGTCTGCGGCAGCTGCTTTCACCCCGATGCCAAAATCGACACGCTGAGCTTTGTCGTCGACGGCGTTGAGCAACCGGTGTCCCGTCACTCAATGCCCCGGCTGGATCTGTTCCGGTCGCTGCATCCGGGCCTGGATCCGTTTGCCACCGCCGCAGTCGACGCCGACGCGGACTCGGCCGAGGATCCGCGCCTGCACAGTTACCTCAGTGGCTTCTGGGGCATCGTCGAGATCCCGCCGGGCACCGGTCCGACGTGCGAGCTGATGCTGAGCGCCCGCCTGGACGGCGGCGAGCGGGTCTCGGTGGCCCTCGCCCGCATCCCCGTCAGCGAGCTTGCCCGCGGCAGCGCCCTCCCGGCGCCGGATCCCGACGCCGGGCCGCTGATCGCCATCTGCATGGCCACCTACCAGCCTCCGCCGCAGCTGCTGCGCCGCCAGCTGGACTCGATCCGGGCCCAGACGCACCGCAACTGGATTTGCGTGATCAGCGACGACTGCTCCAGCGCCGCCAGCTTCGCCGGCCTCCAGGAGGAGGTGGCCGGAGATCCCCGCTTCGTCGTCTCGCGCTCGTCGCGGCGGCTGGGCTTCTACCTGAACTTCGAGCGAGCGCTGGCGCTCGCGCCGACCAATGCCGATTACGTGGCGCTCGCCGACCAGGACGACGTGTGGTATCCGGACAAGCTCGATGCCCTGCTCGCCGCGATCGGGGACGCCGAGCTCGTCTACAGCGACGCACGGGTGATCGACGGCGACGGCGCCGTGATCTCCGACTCCTATTGGGTCAGGCGCCGCAACAACCACACCGACCTGCTGTCGTTGCTGGTCGCCAATTCGGTGACCGGAGCGGCATCGCTGCTGCCGCGCCGCCTGCTCGACGACGTGCTTCCGTTCCCGCCGGCGCAGTTCGCCCACTTTCACGATCATTGGATCGGGCTGGTGGCGCTCGCGCTCGGGGACGTTGAGTTCGTGGATCGGCCCCTGTACGACTATGTGCAGCACGGCGATGCCGCGCTCGGTCACGCCGCCGCCAACCGCATGACCGCGCTCCGGGACCGGCTCGGCTCACTCCGCGCCGACCCACGGGAGCGGGTGCGGATGTGGCGGCTGCACTACTTCGTGGACGTCGCCCGCCTGCAACAGGTGGCCACCGTCCTGCGGATGCGCGTCGGCGCACGGATGACCGCATCCAAGCGGCGTGCGTTGACCGGCTTCCTGGCCGCCGACACCTCGTTCCTCGCGCTGGCCAATCTGTGGCGGCGTGGTGCGCGTGAGCTGGTCGGGCGGCCCGAGACGCTCGGCGCCGAGTGGATGCTCGCCTATGCCTTCAGCTGGCGGCGCCTGCTGAGCGCGAGCGCTCGTCCCCGGCCGGTGCGGGGTCTGCGCCTCGACGCCGTGCCGCCGCCCGATCTCGTCATGGCGCCGGGTCGCCAGGTCGCCGACAACCCGACCGTGCGGGTGATCGAGGACAAGATCGCGCCCCTGCGGCTGGCGGTCTCCGACAGCGCCCCCGAGCGCGTCAACCTCCTGATCCCGACCATCGATCTCGGCCACTTCTTCGGTGGCTACATCGGCAAGTTCAACCTGGCGCGCCGCTTGGCCGAACGTGGCCTCAGGGTCCGAATTGTCACCGTCGATCCGGTCGAGCCGCTGCCGCGGGACTGGCAGCAGCGGATCGCAGGTTACGACGGTCTGAGCGGCATATTTGACCGCGTCGAGGTGGCCTTCGGGCGCGAGTCGCACGGGCTCGAGGTCAGCCGAGGCGACGCCTTCATCGCGACCACGTGGTGGACGGCCCACATTGCTCGTTGCGCCCTGGACACCCTCGAGCGCGATCGCTTTCTGTATCTGATCCAGGAGTACGAGCCGTTCACGTTCGCGATGGGTACCCACGCCGCGCTCGCGGCCGAGTCCTACACCTTTGCCCATACCGCGCTGTTCTCCACCGAGCTCCTGCGCGACTACTTTCGGCGGCACATGGTCGGCGTCTACGCCGCCGGGCTCGCCACCGGGGACGCGGCCTCGGCCTCGTTTCAGAACGCGATCACGGCGGTGGCGGCGCCGACAGTGGCCGAGTTGTCGGCCAGACGCACGCGGCGACTCCTGTTCTACGCCCGGCCCGAGCCGCACGCCAGCCGCAACATGTTCGAGCTGGGCGTGATGGCGCTGACCCGAGCAGTGCGGGAGGGCGCGCTCGCGGGCTGGGAGCTGCGGGGGATCGGCTCGATCGGGAACGAGCGCAGCCTGACGCTCGGCGGCGCAGCGCGACTGGAGATGGCGCCCCGCTCGGATCAGGCGTCCTACGGAGATGTGCTGCGCGAGCACGATCTGGGACTGGCTCTGATGTACACCCCGCACCCGAGCCTGGTGCCGATCGAGATGGCCTCGGCCGGGATGCTGACCGTGACCAACAGCTTCGAGAACAAGACGCCGGAGGCGATGACCAGCATCTCGACCAACCTCCTGGCCGCGGCGCCGACCGTGCCGGCGATCGCCGACGCCGTGCGCCAGGCGGCCGCGGAGGTCGACGACTACGCGCGTCGCGCCCGCGGAGCCACGGTCAGTTGGAGCCGGAACTGGGACGAGTCGTTCTCGGACGCCCTGATCGTCCGCGTGAACGAGCTGCTGGGGGGCTGATGTCCGAGACGGTGTCATCGGCGGCCCCCGCCGCAGCGGCCAGCCCCGCGGTGGCGCCGCCACCGGGCAACCCCCGCTTCGTGCTGTTCGACTCCCTGCGGGCGATTGCGGTCATCGCCGTCCTCGTCTTCCACGTGACAAGCATCACCAACGCCACGAGCGACGGGCTCCTCGGCGACGTATTCGGCGTGCTCGGCAACCAGGGCTTGACGGTGTTCTTCGTCCTGTCGGGCTTCCTGCTCTATCGCCCATTCGTCGCCGCTCGCGCTCGCGGCGCTCCGGTGCCCAGCGTGGCCCGGTATGCGCGACGGAGGGTCCTGCGCATCGTGCCCGCCTACTGGCTGGCACTGACCATCCTGGCGATGTTTCCGGGCATCGTCGGTGTGTTCAGCGGGGACTGGTGGCGGTACTACCTGTTTCTCTCGCTCTACACCCAGCGGACGCTCGTCACCGGCATTCCCGTCGCGTGGACGCTCTGCGTGGAGGTCACGTTCTACCTCGCGCTCCCTCTCTGGGCGTTCGCGATGCGCGCCTGGCGACCGCGCTCCGGGAGCCGCGGCTGGCTGACGGCGGAGCTGTCCGCACTCAGCCTGATGGCGTTGGGCGGCATCGTGGTTGACGTCCTGGCGTCGCGCCGACTGATCTCCAACACGGTCGCCGACAGCCTGCTGGGCGAGTGCGTGTGGTTCGCGCTGGGCATGACCCTGGCGGTCCTCAGCGTGGCCGACGCTCGTGGCCAGCTGCCGCCGCGGCCCAAGGCGATCGTGGTCGACCATCCCGGGCTCTGCTGGGCTGGCGCCGGGGCGTGTCTGGTCGCGGTGGCCGCGGTTCTGCGTCCCGGCAGCGTGTTCAACATCGTGCTCCAACTTGAGACCAAGCAGCCCTACGCGCGGACGCTGGGCGCCATCGCGCTGACCGGAGCGCTGATGGTGCTGCTGGTCGGCCCCGCTGTCTTCGGCGAGCAGGCGGGCGGCTGGCCGCGGCGGTTTCTCCGCTCGCCGGCCATGGCCTGGATCGGTCTGATCTCCTACGGCGTCTATCTCTGGCATCTGCCGATCGCCGAGTGGCTGGCCCGGTCTGCGGACCCGTCTCAGTTCTCGGCCACCGGTCTCGGGCTGCTCGCCCACGTGCACGTCCTGTCGACGCCGGTCCTCTTCGTCGCCACGCTCGTTCTCAGCCTCGGCGTCGCCGCGGCCAGCTACTACGCCGTCGAGCTGCCGATCCTGAGACGCAAGGAGCGCTGAGAACGGCGGTCCGGGCTCACCTCGAGCGCGGCGGAGCGGGGTCCAGCCGCTTGATCTCGGCCAGCGCGCCGAAGAACGTCCGCTGGTCTCGGCCGGCCACCTTGGCCAACTCGTACCAGGCCAGCAGGTTCTGCGGCTCGTCGTGCACAGCAGCCTTGGCGATACGCTCGGCGAGGGCGGGCTGGTTGCTCACCAGCGCCAGGCTCGCGCGCACCAGCTTGACCTGCAGGTCGGGGTTGAGCGTGGCGGCGGAGCGCAGCAGCGAACCGGCGTGGGCCAACTCGGACCTGGTCGGTGTCGGCGATTGTGTGACGATCGCGGTCGCCTGATCCAACGTTCGGGCCTGGCGTATCCCGATGACGAACCACGCACAGACGACCAGCGCGACGCAAGCGATCAGCAGATTTGCGATCCTCACGACCGCATGATCGCAGTTCGGGCGCCGATCGGGAGCGCGATGGATACCAGCCGTCCCACCCCTCCAGTATCGGTTGTCCTGCCGAACTGGAACGGTCGTGATTGGCTCCCCGACTGCCTGCTGAGCCTGGATCGCCAGGTGCTGCCGGCGGCGGAACTGATCGTCGTCGACAACGGATCGCGTGATGGCTCGACGGAGTATCTGCGAGACACGCACCCCGGCGTGAGGGTGGTCGAGCTCGGTCGGAACAGCGGCTTCGCGTATGCCGCCAACCGCGGCCTAGAGGCCGCCAAGTGTGAGTTCGTGGCCCTGGTCAACACCGACGTCAAGCTGGCCCCGGACTGGATCGCGCGCATGGCCGGCGCCCTTCACCGCCATCCGCAGGCGGCGGCTGTGGCGTCGAAGATGCTCGCCCTCCGTGAGCCGGACCGCGTCTACGATGCCGGCGACGTCCTGCGCCGCGACGGCGTCTGCGAGCAGCGGGGACGGTTCTGCCCGGACGACGGACGCTGGGACATCCCCGGCGACGTGTTCGGGGCCTGCGCGGGCGCGGCGCTGTATCGGCGCAGCGCCGTGCTCGAGCTCGGTGGCTTCGACGAGCGCTACTTCGCGTATCTGGAGGACGTCGACCTTGCCATGAGGCTCCGCCTCGCCGGCTGGAGCTGCCGTTACGAGCCGGCGGTCGCTCTGCACGCCGGCGAGGGGTCATCCCATCAGCTCGCCGGCGGCCATGCCTATCTCGTCGAGCGCAACACGCTGCTGCTCGTGGTCAAGGGGTTTCCCGCGCGCTGGCTGCCACTCGTCGCCTACCGCCAGGCGGGCTGGGCCTGGCATGCGCTCCTCGAGCGTCGGCTGCTCTGGCACCTGCGGGGAGCGGCGGCAGCGCTGCCCCTGCTCCGGGAGATGCTGCGCGAACGGCGCGTGCTGCGCCGCTTGTCGAGCGTGCCGATCGAGGTTGTCGTCCCGTCACGACCGATCCGGGGTCGCCTTCGCACCGGCGAATGCAACGCATGATGGCGGTCGCCGGGGCGGGTGCTGAGGATGTGGCGGTGGTGCGTGGACGGTGGCGGCCGTCGTGGGTGGGGTATGCGGCTCTGGTGGCTCTGGTGGCGTGGTGGGCTTGGCGGGCGTTCGATGACGCGATGCCGTGGGACACTGGGTTGGCGTATACGGCTGGGCAGGTGGCCTGGGCGACGGGGCATCCGGAGCATTTGGCGTCGTGGATCAGCACGCCGTTTCTGGGGGCGGTGATGGCGCTGTTGAGCCGGGTGTTCAGCGTGCGTGGTGTGGCTGATCTGGTGACGGTGGTGAATGTGGTGTTGTGGGTCGGGGCGGTGGGGGTGCTGCTGCACCGGATGCGGGGAGTGTTGTCAGCGGTGTGGTGGTGGATCTTGGCGTTGGCGCTGCTGAGCTTCGCTCCGTTGATGTCGTCGGTGTGGTTTAAGCAGTTCAACGTGATGGCGTTGGTGTTGTCGGTCGCTGGTTTTGAGCTTGTGCGCCGGCGGCGGGTGGGGTGGGGTGCGGCGGCGATCGGCTTGTCGGTGGCGATCAAGCCGTTGGTGGTGCTGCTCCCGGTGGTGATGCTGGCGCGTCGCGAGACGCGGCGGGCGGGTGCGCTGGCGGTGGCGTGGGTGGTGGGGCTCAACGTCGCGGCGCAGGCGCTGATGGCGCAGCGCGCTCATGATCTTGCCACGCTGGATCCGCTCATCGGTCTGCGCAACGTCCTCGACAAGACCAAGCCCAATTTCTTCTCGTGCCTGCCGTCGAACTTCGCTCCCGTTTCCCTGATCTGCCGCATGGGCGGAGGGGACCCGCTGCTCGACTGGAAGTGGCAGCGCTTCGCGTCGGTGTTCGCGGTGGCGCTGCTGGGGGCGTGGGTGGTTGATGCCCTGCGGGGTCGCGGTGCCACGAGCTGGGAGGTTCTGGCCTTCACCTGTCCGCTGTCGGTGATGCTCAGTTCAGTGGCTTGGACGCATTACCAGATCATGCTCGCGCCGCTGTTCTGTCTGCTGTTCATCCGGTTCGTGCGCGAAGGAGCGACCCTCGGCACGTGGGCGGGGCTGCTCACCGCCTTCGTGCTCGCCTCGCTCATCTGGGCGCCTCAGCGCGGCTCGCCCTACGGCTCGATCTTCATGGCCATCAAGGGTGTCGTCGGCAGGCCGCCGCCACCGAACGAGCCCAGGTTCGTCGAAGGGGTCGCACAGCTCGCGCAGTATCTGCTAGTGGTCACCGGTGTGGTGTGGTACCTCCGGCGCCAGTCCCTCCGCGCGCGGCCGCTGGGGGCTGGTGGCCAGGCCGCGGCCGGGGACGATTTGAGATGATGGCGGTCGCCGGGGCGGGTGCTGAGGATGTGGCGGTGGTGCGTGGACGGTGGCGGCCGTCGTGGGTGGGGTATGCGGCTCTGGTGGCTCTGGTGGCGTGGTGGGCTTGGCGGGCGTTCGATGACGCGATGCCGTGGGACACTGGGTTGGCGTATACGGCTGGGCAGGTGGCCTGGGCGACGGGGCATCCGGAGCATTTGGCGTCGTGGATCAGCACGCCGTTTCTGGGGGCGGTGATGGCGCTGTTGAGCCGGGTGTTCAGCGTGCGTGGTGTGGCTGATCTGGTGACGGTGGTGAATGTGGTGTTGTGGGTCGGGGCGGTGGGGGTGCTGCTGCACCGGATGCGGGGAGTGTTGTCAGCGGTGTGGTGGTGGATCTTGGCGTTGGCGCTGCTGAGCTTCGCTCCGTTGATGTCGTCGGTGTGGTTTAAGCAGTTCAACGTGATGGCGTTGGTGTTGTCGGTCGCTGGTTTTGAGCTTGTGCGCCGGCGGCGGGTGGGGTGGGGTGCGGCGGCGATCGGCTTGTCGGTGGCGATCAAGCCGTTGGTGGTGCTGCTCCCGGTGGTGATGCTGGCGCGTCGCGAGACGCGGCGGGCGGGTGCGCTGGCGGTGGCGTGGGTGGTGGGGCTCAACGTCGCGGCGCAGGCGCTGATGGCGCAGCGCGCTCATGATCTTGCCACGCTGGATCCGCTCATCGGTCTGCGCAACTTCCTCGACAAGACCAAGCCAAGCATCGGCGTGTGCCTGCCGCTCAACTTCTCGCCGTCATCGCTGCTGTGCCGGTCGGTGGGCGGCGTGCAGGATTGGAACGCGCAGCGCGTCGCCGTGGCGTTGGCGGTGCTGTTGCTGGGGGCGTGGGTGGTTGATGCCCTGCGGGGTCGCGGTGCCACGAGCTGGGAGGTTCTGGCCTTCACCTGTCCGCTGTCGGTGATGCTCAGTTCAGTGGCTTGGACGCATTACCAGATCATGCTCGCGCCGCTGTTCTGTCTGCTGTTCATCCGGTTCGTGCGCGAAGGAGCGACCCTCGGCACGTGGGCGGGGCTGCTCACCGCCTTCGTGCTCGCCTCGCTCATCTGGCAACCCTATGGTTCGGTCGTGAGCGCGATCCGGGGTCTGTTCTCCGCCCAGCCGTGGCACGAGCCGACCGTGCTGGAAGCTATCGCCCAGTTCGCGCAGTACATCCTCGTCATCACCGGGGTGCTCTGGTACGCCCGCCGGGGCCTCCGGGACGCCGTCCGGTGAGCACACCCGCGCGACGCCCATGAACGTTGGAGCTCACGACACCCCGACGTCGGATGCGGAGCTTCTGGCCGATAAGCGCGTGGTCGTCGTCATGCCCGCCTACAACGCCGCCGAGACACTCGAGAAGACCTGGCGCGAGATACCTCCCGGATGGGTCAACGGTGTCATTCTGGTTGACGACGCATCGCGAGATAACACCAGTGACATCGCCAGGTCGTTGTCACTGGATCTGATCCGGCATCACCACAACGTCGGTTACGGGGGCAATCAGAAGACCTGTTACACGGCGGCCCTGCGCGAGAATGCGGACGTCATCGTGATGCTCCACCCGGACGGGCAGTACGACCCGACCCTGCTGCCCGACCTGGTCCGGCCGATCCTCCGCGGTGAAGCTGACATGGTGCTCGGCTCCCGGTTTCTCGATCCCGGCGGGGCGCGAGCCGGCGGCATGCCACTGTATAAGTACGTGTCAAACCGATTTCTCACCACGGTCGAGAACTTCGTGTTGGGACATCGCTTCAGCGAGCTGCACACCGGCTACCGGGCCTACAGCCGGGAGTTCCTCCAGACGATTCCGTACCTGCGCAACGGCAACGACTTCGTGTTCGACACGCAGGTGATCGCCCAAGCGGTCGTGTGGCAGATGCGCATCGTCGAGGTGCCCGTGGCCACGAGATACTTCCCGGAGGCCTCGTCGGCCTCCCTGCGCCAGAGTCTCGTCTACGGCCTCAAGACGTTGCTGACCATGATGCGGCTGGCGCTGCATCGCACCAGGATCGTCCGCTCGCGGCTGTTCAGCGAGTAGCAGCGCCCTCGGTCCCGAGGCGCGCCGAGCCTGTTCGGCGCGCCGGCTTGCCCGCCCAGCTACATTAACGTCAATAATTCAGAAAGTTGGGGCGAGATCATGAGCACGGATGCGAGCACCTTTCCCAGAATCGGCTTCCCGCTGGCGCCGCCGCGCGTGCGGATCCTGTCGGAGTGGAACTCCACGCGCGATCGTCAGGGCTGGCCCGAGCCTCCTCCCGGCGACGGCCGTCCGGTGATGCTGATCCCCGGCTTTCTCGCCGGTGACGCCAGCCTCACGCGGATGGCGCTGTGGCTGCGGACCGGCGACTACACCCTGGCCCGCAGCGGCATCCGCTGGAACACCGATTGCATGGAGCCGACGGTGCGGTCGCTCGAGCAGCGGCTCGAGCGGGCCGTGCAGCGCAGCGGGATGCCGGCGCTGGTGGTCGGCCAGAGCCGCGGTGGGAGCATCGGCCGCGCGATCGCGGTTCTCCGCCCCGATCTCGTGCAGACGCTGGTGACACTCGGCTCGCCCCTGCTCGATCAGCTCGCCGTCCAGCCGCGCACCTGGCTCTCGATCGTCGGTGTGGGGGCGCTGGGCACGATCGGGCTGCCGGGCATGTTCAGCCTGAGCTGCTTCAACGGTGACTGCTGCGCGCGCACCCGGCGCGCGGTCAGCGCTCCGTTTCCGGCCGACGTGCAATTTCTGTCGCTGTATTCCCGCAGTGACGAGGTCGTCCGCTGGAAGGCCTGCCTCGACCCCGCGGCGACCCTGATCGAGGTCGATACCAGCCACATCGGCATGGGAATGGCGCGATCGGTGTGGACCGAGCTCGCCGCGCGGCTCGGCCCGCCGCAGGCCTGAGCTCCGGCCCCCGATCGGCCCGCGCTGCGGGCCCGGCGCCGGTCCCGGTCCCCGGGGGCTGACTACAGTGAACCGATGCGCGTGGTCGTCACTGGGGGGGCGGGCTTTGTCGGCGCCGGCGTGTGCGTAGGGCTGGCCGGGCGCCACCCCGATTGGGAGATAACGGCGCTGGACAATCTCAAGCGGCGCGGCTCGGAGCTCAACCTGGCGCGGCTGCGCGCGGCCGGGATCTCGTTCGTTCACGGCGACGTGCGTGTGCTCGAGGACCTGCTCTCGCTGGGGGAGCTCGACGCGATCGTCGAGTGCTCAGCCGAACCGTCGGCGCTGGCCGGCGTCGACGGGAGCCCCGAATACGTCGTGCAGTCCAATCTCATCGGCGCCTATCACTGCCTCGAGTTGGCGCGACGTCGCCGCGCCCAGCTCGTGTTCCTGTCATCGAGCCGCGTCTATCCGGTCGCGGGCCTCTGCGCGCTGGAACTGCGCGAGACCGAGGACCGCTTTGAGCTGACGGCATCGCAGACCGCCGCGGGTGCGTCCGCCGCCGGGATCTCCGAGGATTTTGCCCTCACCGGCGCCCGCACGCTCTACGGCGCGACGAAGCTCGCCGCCGAGCTGCTGATCGAGGAATATCGGGCCGCCTACGGCATCCGGGCCGTAATCGACCGCTGTGGGGTGATCGCCGGACCGTGGCAGATGGGCCGCGTCGATCAGGGCGTATTCACCTACTGGATGCTCGCCCACCACTTCCGCCGCCGGCTGACCTACATCGGCTTCGGCGGCACGGGCAAGCAGGTCCGGGACCTCCTGCACGTCGACGACCTGCTCGATCTGATCGAGTCACAGCTGCTGCAGGCATCGCGCTGGGACGGCGTCACGGTCAACGTCGGTGGCGGGCGAACGAGCAGCCTGTCGCTGCGCGAAACCACGGCGCTGTGCGAGCAGATCACCGGGAACGTGCTCCGGCCCGACAGCGTGGCCGACACTCGGGCCGGCGACGTGCCGCTCTACATCTCCGATTGCTCGCGCGTGTTCGAGCTCACTGAATGGCGGCCGCGACGCGGCCCGCGGGAGGTCCTCGCCGACATCCACGCCTGGATCCGCGCTCACGAGGACGACGTCCGCCACCTCTTGTAGGCACGCCTGGTCGCTCCCGGCGGCAGCTAACCGCCTCGGCTGCCGATAGCTGGTTCACTACGCTCGTATGCCGAACGCGATGTGGGCCCCTTCCCGCTGAAGCTGTCGGTCGTGATCCCGGCCCAGGACGAGGTCGAGTCCATCGGGCCAACGGTCGATGCCGTCGTCGCCGAGCTCTCGCGGGAGGGGATCGACTACGAGGTGCTGGTGGTCGACGACGCCAGCGAGGACGGCACGGCCGACGCGGCGGAGCGGATCGCGCAGCGCAACCCGCGCGTCAGGTGCGTGCGCTCTCACTACCCGCCCGGCTTCGGGCACGCGGTTCGCGCCGGGCTGGACCTCTACACCGGCGATGCGGTGGCGATCATGATGGCCGACCTGTCGGACTCTCCCCGGGATCTGATCGCCTACTACCGCCGGCTCGAGGAAGGCTATGACTGCGCGTTCGGAACCCGATTCGGCTCCGGCGGGCGCACGCACGGCTATCCGCGGGCCAAGCTGATCCTCAACCGGGTCACCAACACCGGCATCCGGCTGCTGTTCCAGCACGGCTACAACGACACCACCAACGCTTTCAAGGCCTACCGCCGCCACGTCATCGACCAGGTGCAGCCGCTGCTGTCTCACCACTTCAACATGACGGTCGAGCTGCCGCTGAAGGCGATCGTCCGCGGCTACACCTACGCGGTCGTGCCGGTGACGTGGACCAACCGCAGGTACGGGATGTCCAAGCTCCGCCTCCAGGAGATGGGCAGCCGCTACGCGTTCATCATCCTCTACGTCTGGCTCGAGCACCACCTCAGCCGCGGGGACTACCGGCGTACCGACCGGGCCCCGGATCAGCTGCAGCCGCCCGCACGCGCCAGGCGCATCGATCGCGCCCGCGGCTAGGGCCTAGCCCGCCACGCGTTCGCGGTTGCCCGCGCGGGCCAGCTTCAGCCGGGCGGTCTTGTCCAACTCGACCTTGCGCAGGCGCACGTTCTTGGGCGTCACCTCCACGCACTCGTCGGCGCGCAGGAACTCAAGCGCCTGGTCGAGTGACAACTCGCGCTTGGGCACCAGGCGCACCAGCTCGTCCGCCGTCGACTGACGCATGTTGGTGAGGTGCTTCTCCTTGGTGGCGTTGACGTCGAGGTCCTCCTGGCGGGAGTTCTCGCCGACGATCATCCCCTCATAGACCTCGTCGCCGGGCTCCACGAACAGCGTCCCGCGCTCCTGCAGGTTGAACAGTGCGAATGCCGCCACGGTGCCGCGCCGGTCAGACACCAGCGAGCCGGTCGGGCGCGTGCGCAGCTCGCCGTGCCAGGGCTCCCAGCGGTCGAACACGTGGTGCACCAGGCCCGTGCCGCGGGTCTCGGTCAGGAACTCGGTCCGAAAGCCGATCAGCCCACGCGCCGGCACCAGGTACTCCATCCGCACCCAACCGGTGCCGTGGTTGACCATCTGCTCGAGCCGTCCCTTGCGGAGCGCGAGCAGCTGGGTGATCACGCCAATGTAGTCCTCGGGTGCGTCGACGCTCATCCGCTCCACCGGCTCGTGCTCGATGCCGTCGATCTCACGGGTCACCACCTGGGGCTTGCCCACGGTCAGCTCGAACCCCTCGCGGCGCATCAGCTCCACCAGGATCGCCAGGGCCAGCTCGCCGCGACCCTGGACCTCCCACACGTCGGGGCGCTCGGTCTCGGTGATGCGCAGTGAGACGTTGCCGATCAGCTCACGCTCGAGCCGGGCCTTGAGCTGGCTGGCGGTCAGGAAGGTGCCGTCCTGTCCCGCCAGCGGGGAGGCGTTGATCCCGATCGTCACCGACAGCGACGGCTCGTCGACGGTGATCACCGGCAGCGGATGCGGGTCCTCGGCGTCCGCCAGGGTCTCGCCGATCGTGATCTCCGGGATCCCGGCCACGGCGATGATCTCGCCCGCCTGCGCCTCGGTCGCCTCCACGCGGTCCAGCGCCTCGGTCACGTACAGCTCGGAGATCTTGACCCCCTGCACGGACCCGTCGGCCCGGCACCAGGCCACCGTCTCTCCGCGGTGGATGGTTCCGTGGCGCACCCGGCAGATCGCCAGCCGGCCGACGTAGGGGGAGGCGTCGAGATTCGTGACGTGGGCCTGGAGCGGGTGCCCGGGGTCGAACTCGGGGGCCGGCACGTGCTCGACCAGCAGGTCGAGCAGCGGCTGGAGGTTGGTTCCCTCATCGGCCGGATCAAGCGAGGCCCGTCCGGCCTTGGCGTTGGTGTAGACGATCGGGAAGTCGATCTGCGATTCGTCGGCGTCGAGGTCCAGGAACAGCTCGTAGACCTCGTCGACCACCTCGTCGATCCGGGCGTCGGGCCGGTCCACCTTGTTGATCACCAGGATCACCGGTAGCCGCCGCTCCAGCGTCTTGCGCAGCACGAATCGGGTCTGCGGCAGCGGGCCCTCGCTGGCATCCACCAGCAGCAGCACGCCGTCCACCATCGTCAGGCCTCGCTCCACCTCGCCGCCGAAGTCGGCGTGGCCGGGTGTGTCGACGATGTTGAGCTTGACGTCGCCGTAGCGGATGGCCGTGTTCTTGGCCAGGATCGTGATGCCCTTCTCGCGCTCGAGGTCCATCGAGTCGAGCACTCGCTCGTTGACCGACTGCCCGGAGCGAAACGCGCCGGATTGCCACAGCAAGGCGTCGACCAGCGTCGTCTTGCCGTGGTCGACGTGGGCGATGATCGCGATGTTGCGGATGTCCTGGCGGACGGCCATAGGCAGTCCACGTTAGCCACACCTCGCGAGCCGCCCCCGGATGGCGGCCGGCCGGGGCGGCCCGTGAGGGGGCCCGGCGAGGGTCATTTCGCGCACACCCGGTTGCTTGGAGCTTGCCAGCTTCGGGCTGGGGCCCTATTGTTCCCGCCCGTGGATTCCAGGTTCCACATTCCCCGGCGGGGGAGCCTGTTGGCGCTCGCGGTGCTGGTGGCCGCGTTGAGCGGCCTGGTCGCCCGCGCCGCTCCCGCCCGCGCCGATATCAGCTCGATCCGGCACGTGTTCGTGATCGTGCTCGAGAACCAGCCCGAGGCCACCACCTTTGGCCCCGGCTCCCCGGCTCCGTACCTGGCCTCGACGCTGCCCTCCCAGGGAGCCTTTGTCCCCAACTACTTCGGCATCGGCCACCACAGCAACGACAACTACATCGCCATGATCAGCGGGCAGGCGCCCAATCCGCTGACCCAGGGCGACTGCCCGACCTTCGCTGACTGGCCGGCCGGCTCGGCCCTGGACTCCTCGGGACAGCAGAACGATCCCACCGGCGTGGGCGGCTGTGTGTATCCGGCCAACGTGCCGACCATCGCCTCGCAGCTCAACGGTGCCGGCCTGACCTGGCGTGACTACAACGCGGACATGGGCAACGATCCCGCCCGCGAGGCCGCCACCTGTGGCCATCCGGCGGTGGGCTCACCCGACAACACCGAAGTCGCCAGCCCGACCGACCAGTACGCCACGCGCCACAACCCGTTCGTGTACTTCCACTCGATCATCGACAACGCCGCCCTGTGCAACGCCGACGTGGTGAACCTCAACCAGCTCCCATCCGACCTGTCCAACGTCAACACCACGCCCAACTACACCTTCATCTCTCCGAATCTGTGCGACGACGGCCACGACCATCCGTGCGCCAATGGCCAGCCCGGTGGCCTGGTTCAGGCCAATGCGTTTCTCCAGAACTGGGTGCCGCAGATCACCAGCTCCCCGGCCTTCCGCCAGAACGGATTGCTGATCGTCACCTTCGACGAGTCCGACGGGAGCGACTCGAGCTCCTGCTGCGGCGAGATCCCCGGGCCCAACGCCGCCATGCCCGGCATCAACGGACCCGGCGGGGGCAATGTCGGGACCGTGCTGCTGTCGCCGTGCATCGCGCCCGGGACGGTCACCACCACCGCCTACAACCACTACTCGATGCTGCGCAGCGTGGAGGACATGTTCGGGCTGCCGCACCTGGCCTACGCCGGTCTGCCCGGCGAGACATCGTTCGGTTCTGACGTCTTCAACCGGCAGTGCGGGTCGGCGGCGCCCAATGCCAGCATCAACGCGCCGCCGTTGCTGTCCAAGGTGTCCACGCGCGCTCAGATTCCGGTCAGCTGGAGCGCGGACACCACGGGAGGCACCCCGCTGTCGTCCTATACGGTTCAGGTGCTCGATCAGAGCGTCAGCCATCCCCAGTGGCAGACCCTGCTCAGCGCAAGCCAGCAGACGTCGCTGACCTTCGGCGGTCACCTCGGCCACACCTATAAGTTCCAAGTGCAGGCGGTAAACACCGCCGGGCAGACCAGTGGCTTCGCCAGTGTCACATCGGTGATCCCCAGCGGCGCCCGTCCTTTCAAGGGACACTTCAGCCGGGGGTGGCGCACCCATCACGTCCGGGGCGCATGGCAGGGCAAGGCGATCGTCAGCCAGAGCCCCGGTGCCACCTTCAAGCTGCGCTTCGTCGGCGGCAATCTGAACCTGATCGGGGAGACCACCCCCGCCGGCGGTGCCGCCAAGGTCACGGTCGACGGGCACTCCCGGACGATCCACCTGCACTCCTCGCGGCGGCACACCGAACGGGTGCTGTACGCAAAGAACCTCAACTCCCGGGTCCACCATCTGACCGTCAAGGTGCTCCGCGGCACCGTCGCCCTGGAGGGCGTGGCGATCACCGCCCGCACCGGCTGATCGATCGGCCGGCCCTCGGGTCTTCGTCGCCGCCGCTAGCCGCCCGCCGGGTCCGGTGACCCCGTTGGGTCGCCGGCGCGGCCGTTGGCCCCCTCAGCGAGGGTGGCGGCCTCCACCGACGAAGCCGCGTTCAGGGCGCTGGTCGTGGTAGCCGCCGGGCCGAGCACGGGAGTCGATCCCGCCGCAAGCTGGCCGGCCTGCGCCGCCTCGCCCTCCCGAGCGGGCTCGGCATTCTGCGCGGCCGTCGCACCACTGCCGAGCGCGTCGAGCATCGGGCGCAGGATGTCGACCGGCATCGGGAACACGATCGTGGAGTTCTGGCTGCCACCGATCTCGCGCAGGGTCTGGAGATAGCGCAGCTGCAGGGTGACCGGGTTGCGGCCGATCACGTCGGCCGCGTCGGCGAGCTTCGCGGCGGCCTGGAACTCGCCCTCGGCGTTGATGATCTTGGCGCGACGCTCGCGCTCGGCCTCGGCCTGGCGCGCGATCGCGTGTTGCATGCGCTCGGGGATCTCGACGTCCTTGATCTCGACCATCGTCACCTTGATCCCCCACGGCTCGGTCTGAGCGTCGATGACGTGCTGCAGGGACTGGTTGAGCTGCTCGCGCTCGGACAGCAGCGTGTCGAGGTCGACGCCACCCACGACCGAGCGCAGCGTGGTCTGCGCGATCTGCAGTGTCGCGTTGTTGTAGCTCTCGACTTCGGTCACGGCCTTGCCCGGATCGATCACCCGGTAGTAGGCAACCGCCGTGACCCGCGCCGGTACGTTGTCGCGGGTAATCGTCTCCTGCGGCGGCACGGTCAGGGTGACCGTGCGCAGGCTGACCCGCACGAGCCGGTCAAGCGACGGCACCAGCAGGACCAGCCCGGGACCACGCTGCTCCATCAATCGCCCGAGGCGGAACACCACTCCGCGCTCGTACTCGCGCAACACCCGGACCGAGCTCGACAGGGCGGTCAGGCCGAGGACCAGCAGCACCGCCAGCACGACCACGATCGCGGTGATCACAGCAGCTCCCACTTCTCGGCCGGACGCACCGACAGGGTCAGGCCGGTGAGCCGCTCGACCACGACCGAATCGCCGGCGTGAAGCTCGGGGTCGTCGTCCTCATCCTCCAGAACCGAGCGCCGTGCGCGCCACAGCGCCCCATCGAGCGCCACGCTGCCGCTGGAGTCCGACCAGCTGCGCACGATCGCCATCTGTCCCACGAGGGTCTCGGCGCCGCTCTGGACCCGCCGGCCCCGCACCGCCACGCCCTGCCTGAGTGACAGCGCCAAGACGCCCACCCCGGCGCCGGCCAGGAGCAGCCCGCCGATCAGCCCCAGCAGGAGCCCGGCACCCAGGCCGCTGATGGCCAGCACGGCGCCCAGCGCCATCACCACCACGCCGATCCCGCCGGCGATTCCGTGCGCCGGATAGTGCGCCTCGGCCACTGCCACCAGGGCTCCGGCCACCAACAGGGCTATGCCCAGGCCAGTCATGAGATTTAATCGTACGCCTCCGGCCCGCTCAGCTGAAGGGCGTACCGCTACGCCGTGCGGGCCAGGCGCCGGCCGAGCGGGTGCTCGGGGTCGGCTCCGGGCCCTGCGCGGGCCACCGCTTGTCGCGCGGTCAGCCGTTCGCCGCAAGCCGAGCAGATCCGGTGGACGTCGATCGTCCCGCCACAGCCCCGGTGCTCGAGCACCACCGGCGGGCCGCTCGGCGCCGCGTACTTGTCGCCCCACTGCAGCAGGGAGACGATCGTCGGCCACAGATCCAGGCCCTTCTCGGTCAGCAGGTACTCATACCGCGCCGGGCGCTCCTGGTACAGGCGCTTGCGCAGCACACCGTGCTCGAGCAGCCGGGTGAGCCTGGTCTGGAGCACGTTGCGCGCCACCCCCAGATCGGCCTGGAGCTCGTCGAAGCGGCGCATCCCGAGCATCACGTCGCGAACGATCAGCAGCGACCAGCGCTCGCCGACCACCTCGAGGGCGGCGGCCACGCTGCACGTCTGGTCGCGATAGTCGTTGCCAAGCACGAGCTCATCTTAGACCTCTTGGTTGCATGAAGCAACTCATCTGTGTAGAGTGCGTCTCATCATGCAACGCAAGTGGCTCGTGACGTTGATCGTGTGCACCGGGGTGTTCATGTCGAGCCTCGACCTGTTCATCGTCAACATCGCCTTCCCGAGCATCGAGCGTGACTTCGGACACGCCTCGCTGAGCTCGCTGTCATGGGTGGTGAGCGGATACTCGATCGTGTTCGCCGCCCTGCTGGTGCCCGCCGGGCGCTGGGCCGACGCGTTCGGGCGCAAGCGCGCCTTCCTGCTCGGCCTGGCGGTGTTCGTGCTCGCCAGCGCGGCCTGTGCCGCCGCCCCGTCGGTGGATTTCCTGATCGCGGCGCGCGTGGTCCAGGCGGCGGGCGGCGCGATGATGCTCCCGACCTCGCTGGGGTTGATCCTGCCCGAGTTCGCCCCGTCGGAGCGCCACGCCGCGATCGGCGTCTGGGCCGCGACCGGCGGCATCGCGGCGGCCACCGGCCCTCCGCTCGGCGGTTTGCTCGTGCAGGCCGACTGGCGCCTGGTCTTCCTCGTCAACCTGCCGGTCGGGCTGATGGGCCTGTGGATCGGCCACCGGGTCCTGCGTGAGCGACGCGAGCAGAGCGCACTGCGCCCCGACCTGCCCGGCGCGGTCGCCTTCGCCGCGGCCATCGGGGCGCTGGTGCTGGCCATCGTGAAGGGCTCGGACTGGGGCTGGGGCTCGGCCCAGGTGATCGTGCTGCTGCTCGCGACGCTGGCGCTGCTGGCGGCGATCTGGCGCCGCTCCGGGACTCATCCCGCGCCGCTGATCGATCCCTCGATGCTGAGGGTCCGAAGCTTCAGCCTCGCGGTCGGCGCCTCGATCCTGTTCTTCGCCGGATTTGCCGCCATGTTGCTCAACGGCGTTCTGTTCCTCACCACCGTGTGGCACGAGAGCGTGCTGACGACGGGATTGATGCTGTTCCCCGGGCCGTTCATGGCGGCGGCGTTCAGCGTCCCCTCGGCCCGGCTCGGGGCCCGCGTCGGCTTCCGCCTTCCGGGAACGGTCGGGGCGCTGCTGTTCTCCGCCGCTTCGGTGTGGTGGGTCGTGGGCGTTCACGGCACGCCGGCATACGCCTCGGAGTACCTTCCGGGGATGTTGATCGCCGGCTCCGGCGTCGGGCTGGTGATCCCGACGCTCACCGGCGCGGGGGCGTCCTCGCTGGCGCCGGAGCGCTTCGCCACCGGCGCCGCGGTGCTGACCATGGGGCGGCAGGTGGGCTCGGCGCTCGGAATCGCGATCCTGGTCGCGGTGCTCGGCACCGGCCTGGTGACCCTTTCGGACTTCCACTCGGGGTGGCTGATCAGCGTCTTCGGCGGCGTTTCGGCGGCCGTGGCACTCGCGGCGCTCGGCCCGGCGGCGCGCGCCCGGGCGCCGGCCCCGCTGGTCGCCGAGGCGGCGTCGTGAGCGTCGGCCGGCGCAGCCGGACCTTCACCTGGGCCGACCCGGTGGCAGCGCAGGACGGCCTGCGCCGTCCCGGAATCGAGTACCTGCGAGAGGTCGCGGCCGGCACTCTGCCGCCGCCGCCCGTCGCGGAGCTGCTGGGGCTCTCGATCGTCGAGGTGGCCACGGGCCGGGCGGTGTTCGCCGTCGACCCGCAGGAGTGGATGGACAACCCGATCGGCAGCGTGCACGGAGGGATCGCCGCCACGGTGCTCGATTCGTGCATGGGATGCGCGA
This sequence comes from uncultured Solirubrobacterales bacterium, assembly GCA_963792735.1. GTDB lineage: Bacteria > Actinomycetota > Thermoleophilia > Solirubrobacterales > Solirubrobacteraceae > Palsa-465. Next base: position 535,040 of record CAWBXK010000007.1, read on the forward strand.
TCCACACCACGCTGGAGGCCGGGGTGGCCTACACCACCACCGACCTGCACGTGCGCTATATCCGCGCGATGACCAACACCACCGGCCGGGTGCTGGCCGAGGGCCGAGTGATCCATGCCGGTCGCCGGACCGCCACGGCCGATGCACGTCTGTTCGTGGAGAGCGACGGCGGCCTGATCGCCCACGCCACCACCGGCTGCGCGATCCTTCGGTAGCTGGTTCGCGCGCCTCGGTCGCCGTCCCGATCCCGACGGGTTCCCGATCAACGGTAGGCTGACGGTGTGTTGGGGGGTGCCGATCTCGTGGCGTTCGTGGCGAGCCGGGATCTGGCCGTGTCCGCGCGGTTCTACGGCGACACGCTGGGGCTCGAGCTGATCGAAGCGAGCCCGTTCGCCAATGCCTACGACGTCAACGGCACGCAGCTACGGGTGACCCATGTGGATCGCTTCGTGGCGATGCCGCACACGGTGCTCGGATGGCGGGTGGACGACATCGACGAGACCATCGAAGCGCTGCGTCGGGCGGGGGTGTCGTTCAAGCGCTACGACGGCCTGACCCAGGATGCGAACGATGTGTGGCTCGCCCCGTCGGGATCGCGCATCGCGTGGTTTGCCGATCCCGACGGCAACACGCTCTCGCTCCAGCAGACGCCCTGAGCCTCAGCCGGCCGAGCCGGATCTCCGCCTCCAGGCGACGTGGCACGGCGCCACGACGTTCGGGGCCGCCGCCGGCGGCGGCTCGATGTTGTGGATGACAGTGGGTCAGGGGCGGGTATGTTGTGACCTGCGTGCCCGACGCGCCATGATGCAGGGAGACCGACTACGTCCCGGAGGCTGCCCGATGAACCACGAGGAACTGCACCAACTTGCCCAGCGCCTGCGAATCGATTCGATTCGGGCCGCGGCGGCCGCTTCCTCGGGCCACCCGACCTCCTCGATGTCGGCGGCCGATCTGATGGCGGTGCTGATGGGGAATTATCTGCACTACGACTACGACCATCCCGAGAATCCCAACAACGATCACCTGATCTTCTCCAAGGGCCACGCCTCGCCCCTGGTGTACGCCATGTTCCGGGCGGCTGGGGCGATCACCGATGAAGAGCTGTTGACATTTCGCCAGTTCGGCTCCCGCCTCGAGGGTCATCCCACGCCGGTGCTGCCGTGGGTCGATGTGGCCACCGGCTCGCTCGGGCAGGGGCTTCCGATCGCAACCGGGGTCGCCCTCTGCGCCCGCTCCCTCGATCGGCTGCCGTACCGCGTGTGGTGCCTGTGCGGCGACTCGGAGATGGCCGAGGGCTCGATCTGGGAGGCCGTCGAGCACGCCGGCGTCGCCGGGCTCGACAACCTCGTCGCGATCATCGACGTCAACCGCCTGGGCCAGCGTGGTGAGACCATGCACGCGTGGGATCTCGGCTCCTACGCGGGGCGCGCCCAGGCCAGCGGCTGGCATACGATCGAGATCGACGGTCACGACGCGGCGGAGATCGATCGCGCCTACGCCGAGGCGGAGGCGACCTCGGGCCGGCCCACGATGGTCATCGCTCGCACCATCAAGGGCTACGGCGCCACCGAGACAGCGAACGTCGAGGGCAAGCACGGACAGCCGCTCAAGGATCCCGAGAAGGCCATCCAGGAGCTGGGCGACGTTCCGCCGATCGTGGTTGACGTCGCCAAGCCCGAGACGAGCGGGACCCCCCACAAGTTCGACACCGACCCGTCGGCGCCACTGCCGGAGTACCAGCTCGACGGCGACCCCGTGCCCACCCGCAAGGCGTTTGGCGAGGGTCTCGCCGCGCTCATGCGCCGCCGCGGCGACGTGGCCGCGATCGACGGCGAGGTCGGCAACTCAACCCACCTCGAGGAGGTGCTCAAGGACACGCCAGACCGCTACTTCGAGGCCTACATCGCCGAGCAGATGATGATCGCCACGGCGGTTGGCTTCCAGGTCCGCGGTTGGACGCCGTTCGCGGCCACCTTTGCGGCGTTTCTCTCCCGGGCGTATGACTTCGTGCGCATGGGCGTGATCTCCCAGGCGAAGCTGTGCCTCAACGGCTCCCACGCCGGCGTCTCGATCGGCGAGGACGGACCGTCGCAGATGGCGCTTGAGGATCTGGCCGAGTTCCGCGCGCTCGGCAGCTCGGTGGTGCTCTACCCCTGCGATCCCAACCAGACCGCCAAGCTCGTGGCCGAGATGGCCGATTTCGACGGGATCTCCTACCTGCGCTCGACGCGCTCGGGCTTCCCGACGCTGTACGGCCCCGAGGAGCAGTTCAGGATCGGCGGCTCCCGGGTGGTGCGCGAGTCCGACGACGACCAGGTGACCCTGATCGGCGCCGGGGTCACGTTGCACGAGGCCGTCAAGGCCGCGGACATGCTGGCCGAGGAGGGCGTGAGCGCGCGAGTGATCGACGTCTACTCGGTCAAGCCGATCGACGGGGAGACGCTCGCCGCCGCCTCGAGCGCCACGGGCGGACGCCTCATCGTCGCCGAGGACCACTGGCCCGAGGGCGGGATCGGCGACGCTGTGCTGAACGTCTTCGCCGACAGCGATGAGCGGCCCCGTGTCGTCAAGCTCGGCGTCAGTCATCTGCCCGGTTCGGGCAAGATGGCCGAGCTGCTCGCCGACGTCGGAATCGACGCCGAGCACATCGCCACCGCCGCCCGCCGCCTGGTCGAGCTCGGCCCGCAGATTGGCGCCAAGGCCGCCAGCGCCGGCTAGCGAGAGCGGGAGGTCCGCGCTCGCCACCGCGGCGGCGGCTCGGGGGTGCGCCCCCACAGGACGCGCGATTGGTGGGGTCCGGAAGGGCTGGTGACCTGATGAGAGTGCTCGTAATCGGTGCCGCGGGAATGCTGGGACGAAAGCTGGTGCAGCGACTCGCATCAGACCCGCGGCTCGGGGCTGAGCCGATCTCGGAGATGCTGCTGGTCGATGTCGTACCGGTGCGGTCTGTCGAGGCGGGCGAGGTCGGCATCGAGTCGCGCGTGGCTGACATTGCCGAACCGGGCGTCGGTGAGGACCTTCTGTCCGGGCTCCCTGACGTCATATTCGATTTGGCCGCGGTCGTCTCAGGCGAGGCGGAGGCCGACTTCGAGAAGGGCTATCGCGTGAATCTCGATGCCACCCGCCGCTTGTTCGATGCCGCGCGTTCCTCGATCCGCCGCTATCGGCCGCGTCTTGTCTTCTGTTCCTCGATCGCGGTCTTCGGGCCGCCGTTTCCCGACGTGATCGGCGACGAGCACGCCACCACGCCGGCGACGAGCTACGGGACGCAGAAGGCCATCGCCGAGCTACTTCTCTCCGACTACACGCGGCGCGGGTTCCTCGATGGCATAGGCATCAGGCTGCCGACGATCTGCGTGCGGCCGGGCGAGCCCAACCTGGCGGCGTCGGGCTTCTTCTCGAGCATCATTCGTGAGCCCTTGAACGGCAGGACCGCGGTGCTCCCGGTGTCGCCGGAGGTACGGCACTGGTTTGCTTCTCCGCGGGCCGCGGTTCAGTTCCTCCTCCACGCCGCGACCCTGGAAAGCCGGGTGATCGGTCCCCAGCGATCCTTGACGATGCCTGGTGTCTCGGCGACCGTCGCGATGGAGATCGAGGCGTTGCGACGTGCGGCGGGTGATGACGTCGTGGCGCTGATCAAGAGCGAACCCGACGAGCTCATCGCACGCATGGTGGCTGGTTGGCCGCGCTCCTTCGATGCCCGTCGAGCGTCGACGCTTGGGTTCCGGGCCGAGGCGGACTTCGATGAGATCGTCCGCGTGTACATCGACGACGAGCTCGGGGGCGTCGTCGGTGCCGCGAGCGGGTGAGCGCGCTCGCAGGAGGTCCCCGAGCCGCCTCGACCCTACTCCCCGTTTGCGCTCCTATGCCTGTCCGGGCCGGTCCTGGGTCTCCGGGTCGTTGCCCATGCGGCGCCTAGAACAGCGAGGACGGCGGCGACCGCCCAGCCGAGTTTGTGCCCGGTGAGCGGGAGCTCGCTGTGGGTGGTGACGCTGACCAGGAGCAGCAGGGTTGCCACGCCGAGCGCGGTGCCGAGTTGCGCCGCGGTGTTCATGGCGCCGGCGGCCATGCCCTGAAGCGGCTCTGGGATGCTGATCCCGATGCTGGTCGAGGCCACCGAGGAGATCCCGATGCCGAGACCGGCGATGGCGACGCCGAAGGGCAGCAGCGACGGGGCGAATGCGGTGAGGAGCGTGTCGGCGGCGCCGATCGCGCCCAGCCCGATCGCGATCACGACCGGTTGCGATAGTCGTCGCAGGGGCCGAGCGGCGGCGGTTGAGCCGGCTATGACGCACAGGCTGAACGGCAGGAGTCGAAGTCCGGCTGAGGCTGGAGTCAGTCGATCGTCACCCTGCAGTTGGAGTGTGGCGATCGCGATCGCGGGGCTGGTGGTGGCGCAGTTCAGGAATGCCGCGGTGACGCCAGTCCCCAGGTGAGACTGACGCAGAGCCTCGATCGAGATCAGCGGGCTCGGTGCCCGCCGCTCGATACTCACCAACGCTGCCGCCAGCCCGGTGACCACCGTGATGATCAGCAGCCCACTGCGCAACCGGCCCGGTTGTTGAAATTCGGTGGCGGCGAGCACCAAACCCATGACCACCGTGGTGAAGAGCACTGCGCCGGGCGCATCGAGATGAGTCGAGCGTCGCTGTGGCTCGATGGAGGTGTGGCGCGCGACCCCGAGGGCCATCAGAGCGGCGATCGGGAGGTTGATCCAGAACATGGCTCGCCAACCGGCGAACTCCGTAAGGGCTCCTCCGAGCACGTATCCGACGGCGCCGGCGGCGGCACCGGCTGCGCTCCACGCCGACAGCGCGTGGCGGCGGTCGGCCGCCAGTGGGGTGGCCGAGGTGAGCAGCCGCAGCGCCGTCGGAACGGAGACTGCCGCCGCTCCGCCCTGCAGGCATCGTCCGGCGATCAGCGGCACCTCGGAGGGGGCGGTGGCCGCCAGCAGCGAGCCTGCGGCAAAGGCGAGGATGCCGATCTGCAGGACCTTGCGATGTCCGCAGCGGTCTCCCAGTCGCGCGCCGAACATCAGCAGCCCCCCGAAGCACATCGCATACGCCGTCAACAGAACCGATGCTGCCGTCTGGGGCGCCGGAAGCGTGACCAGGATCTTGGGCAGCGCGGTGATCACCTCGGTGACCCCGAGCACGTCCACGAACTGCACCGCGCACAGCACGATCACTGCGGGGCCGTGACCCGGCGCTGCAACGCGGGACTCACCGAGCGGCTTCTTCATCGATGAAGTAGATTCACTGTTGATACCCCGTGGAGCCCCGGATGACCCTCAAATTCGTGGCCGAGCATGTTGGTTGCTCGGCCAAGACCGTCGCCAACGCCTTCAACCGACCCGACCAGTTATCGCCGGCCACCCGGGACCGGGTCCTCGCCACCGCGGCACGGCTGGGCTACCCGGGCCCCAATCCGCTCGCCGCCGGACTGCGGCGAGGCCACGTCGGCGCCCTCGGCTTCGCCTACGCCAACCGCTTGAGCTACGCGTTTGACGACCCGGTGGCGGCGCAGGTGCTGGCGGGGATCAGTTCGGTGGCCGAGAACGTCGGCAGCGGGCTGCTGCTGGTGCCCGGCTCCGCGACCGCCGACCGAAACTCCGCCGCCGTCAGCGGCGCGGTGATCGACGGTCTGGTGATCTACTCACTCGCCGATGACGATCCGCTGATCAAAGCCGCGCTGACCCGTCGCCTGCCCACAGTGGTCATCGATCAGCCAGGCCCTGACCTGCTGACACGTCCGAGCCCCGCGTGGGTCGGAGTCGACGATCGCGCAGCGGCCCGGCTCGCCGCCGAGCATCTGCTCGAGCTGGGCCATCGCGAGCTCGGCGTCATCACCTTCGGGCTGCATCGCCGCCCACGCCGAGGCATCGCGGACGAACCAGCGCAAGCCGCGGCAACCTACGCCGTCACCCGACACCGGCTCGAGGGCTACCGGGACGCCGTCACACAAGCTGGTCTGAACTGGTCGCAGGTACCTGTCGCCAGCGGAACCGACAGCACCATCGCCGAAGGCGCAACGGCGGCGGCGGCGCTGCTCGATCACTCACCACAACTCACGGCGATCCTATGTCTGTCTGACCGCCTCGCCGAAGGCGCGATGCAAACCGCCCGTGCGCGGCGGCTTGAGATTCCGCGTGACCTCTCGATCGTCGGCTTTGACGATGCGCCACGCTCCGCAGAGTTAGGACTGACCACCATCAAACAGCCCCATCGACGGAAGGGCGAGCTCGCCGCCGGCGCGCTCCTCGCCCTGATCGATGGACACCCACCCAGCGCGCCGCAGCTCCTGGCCACCGAGCTCCTGGTCCGGTCGAGCGCGTTGCCCCACCACGCCGATCGGGCAGCGCAGAGCTAGCAATCCCCTCCGAGCCTGACGCATCCCGGCCTGGCGGCAGGCCTTCGTCTACTCGTGCTCAGACGCCGCCGGGGCCGATGTGAGCGTCCGGATGTCTCTGACCCCGAGGAGGATGGCGAACACGAGGATGTCCGCAGCGCCGCACACATAGAGCGCCGTCGAGGTGCCAACGGCCACCGCGAATGGTCCGATGAACGCGAACCCGAGGGACTGAAGCGCAAGCGATCCGAACCAGTCATACGAGCTGACCCGCGAGCGCGCAGCCGCGGGGATGTGCTGTTGCAGCGTCGTTTCCCACAGGGTGTTGAAGACCATGTTTCCGATACCGGATATGAACGCGGCGATGGCGATCAGGGCCAGCGGTGCCGGGACAGCCAACAAGAGCGTCGGCAGCGCCGGGACCAACCCGATCAGCGTCGCAACCAGCAGCGGACGGCGCGGGACGAAACGCAGCAAGGTCGTCCCGGCAACCAGTGCGCCAACTCCCTGGACGGCGAGAACCAGGGCCCAGGCTCCCGCTCCGCCCAGCTCCCGCTTTGCGATCAGCGCTCCCAGGACCGGAAACGCCACGCCGACGGCGTTGGCGATCGAGGCCGCGGCGATCGTCGCCCACACCCAGGTCCGTGCGCGTAATTCCGCAAAGCCCTCGCGCAACTCGGTGAGAAACCGCTGCGGAGCGCCAGCGCGAACGTCGCTGCTGACCCGCGCGAGCAGGACGGCGCTGGCCCCATAGCTGCCGGCGTCGATCAGCAGCGCCACCCCCGGGCTGGTGGCAACCACCAGCACTCCCGCAATCGCCGGCCCGGCGATGCTGCCCGCTGCCATCGCCATACCGCGCAACGAGTTGGCCTGTTGCAACCACTTGCCCGCGACCAGCGGGATCAGACCGCTCGAGGCGGGGTTGAAGAAACCCGTGGCGCCACCAAGGAACGCCTGGGAAACGGCGATCTCCACGACCGTCGCCTGTCCGCTGACGAGCGTGACCGCGATCGCCCCCTGAGCCACCAGCCGCACCAGGTCGGCGCCGATCATCACCGTCCGCCGGCTGACGCGATCGGCCACCACGCCGCCGACCAACAGCGAGCCCACCAGGGCCACCGTGCGCGCCGCCAGCACAACTCCGAGGTCGGTAGCCGAACCGGTGAGGTCGAGGACCGCGAACGTCAGTGCCACCGGGACCATGCCGTCGCCCAACAGCGATACCAGCGCCCCTCCGAACACCAGCCGGAAATCGCGCAGCCGCAGCACGTCGAGATCGGACGCCAGCCGCATCGACCGATTCTCCTTCACGCTGGACGGTGGAGGGCGCTTGCCCCCTGTCGCCGGCCTCGTTCAGGGGCGCTCAGCTCCGAGGGCGCCCGCCCGCTGGAGCTTCGAGATCACAAACTCAGGGGAAGCTGCGCACCCCGGCGGGGCACCGCTGCCTCGCGGCGGGCCGCGTGCGTGAGCAGTGAGTCGACGACTTCCTGATGGGTCGTGGTGATCGCGGCCCACACGGCCCGCGCCGCGGGGTTGCTCTGCTGGATGAGCGTCGCGAACAACAGCCCGTGCGGCTCGCGGCGAAACAACAGCTCGCCGCGCAGCCCCAGCCCCGACCGGGCGCCGAGCAGCACGAAGGCCGGGGTCCTGCGCTCGATCCTCCAACCGAGCACCCGCCGCTCAGACCACGGCGGTCCGAGCCTCAGTCCGAGCGCCGCCCACCCCGACAACAGCCGCGCGCGGACGGCCAGCGGCGTGTCCTCGAGCACCGCGCGCGCCCATTGCTCGCCGTCGTGCTCGATGTTGCTGTCCACCCTGAACGCATCGTGGTAGTCGATGCGCGGCAGGGTGCTGAGCGCGCGCGCATCGGCCGGCAGCGAGATCTGGGTCACCGTGCGCGGCGTTGCGGTGCGTTCCGATTTCGTCTTCCCGAGTTCCATATATACACTTCTGTATGTATCCGCCAGAGTAGGCAACATCGAGGGCCATGTCAACCACGCAGCGAACCCGATAGAGAGAACGTGATGGCGCCACCAATCCGGACACCCCGCGCCGCCTGGATCGAGGCGGGCTTGCGAGCGTTGGCGGCCGGCGGCCCCGACGCGGTTCGCATCGCGCCCCTCGCCAAGGCGCTCGGAGTGACGCGCGGTGGGTTCTATGGACACTTCGAGGACCGCCACGCCCTGCTCGACGCGATGCTCGACACCTGGGAGCGCGCAGCCATCGACGAAGTCCAGCCACAGGTCGAAAGCCGCGGCGGCGACCCCCGCGCAAAGATCCGGCGCGCCGGGGCACTCACCTTCAGCCAGCAGCTGCTGCCGGTCGAGCTCGCGATCCGCGACTGGTCGCGACGTGACCCGCGTGTCGCGACGCGCCTCAGAAGGGCGGACAACCGGCGGATGGAGTACCTCCGTTCGTTGTTCGGCGCTATCTGCACCGACGAGGAGGAGGTCGAGGGCCGCTCCGTCCTCGCCTTCTCGCTCGCGATCGGCTACCACTTCATGGCCGCCGATCACGGCACGCTCAACCGGACACAGGCCGTTGACCTCGCCGTGCGGGAGCTACTGCGCTAAGCCACGGAGATGGCGGCGGCCTGGATGAAGGCGGGACGCGACTCGCCGCGCTCGACGTAGGCCTGCAAGCCCGGCCATTCGGCCAGCAATCCCCGTGAGTGAGCGCCGCCGAGCACGCTGGCGCACATCACGTCGGCGACGGAGAAGCGATCGCCCAGCAGCCAGTCGCGACCGTCGAGCGTCGTCTGGAGCGCAGCGGCGGCTTGAGCGAAGCGCTCGCGCGACGGGGAATCGGCCGAGGTTCCGGTGGCCTCGGCGATCCAGCGAAACAGCGGCCCCTCGAGCTCGGTCATCGCGAACAGGACCCATTGATAGATCAGCGCCCGCTCAGGCGATCCCAGTGGGGCGATGAGGCCGGCTTCGGGATGGAGGTCGGCCAGCTGCAGGCAGATCGCCGCTGACTCGAACATGACCGTGCCGTCGTCGAGCTCGAGCGCGGGAACGCGCCCCAGCGGATGGCGCGCGCGATGCTCGGCGGACTTGCGGTCCTCGGGCGCGATCCTGACCAGCTCGCACGGCGCGTCGAGCTCGGCCAGCAACCACAGCACTCGGCTCGAGCGCGTGCGGGGCATGTAGTAAAGACGCGGCACGAGGGGTTTTCAGTATCGCACCGCGGCGTCGCGGCGATCGCGGCCTCGGGTTACTCGCTCCTTGACGCCTCACCGTCCTTCTCCTGCGCTCGCCGAGGCGGCGCTCTCGATCTCACGTTCTGGGCAAGCCCGGCGTTTGTCTTTCATGAAAATCATTCGGTTGTACGACTACCCGGCCTCTGCAAATTGCTACAAAGTCCGCCTGTTGCTCGCGCAGCTGGGGAGGAGCTACGAGCGGATGCTCGTAGACATCTTTGATGGGGATACGCTCACCGATGGGTACGCGAGGATCAACCCGCTCCGTGCCACGCCCGCCCTGGAGCTGTCCAACGGAGAGGTGCTGAGCGAGTCTGGTGCGATTCTTTTCTACCTCGCCGACGGATCGAGATTCCTTCCAACGGATCCGCTCCGAGTCGCGCAGACTCTGCAGTGGCTTTTTCGCGAGCAGACCGAGGTCGTGCCGGCGGTCGGCGGTCTTCGCTTCCGCCTGCAGACCGGGCGTCTGACGGCCGACCAACCGGAGGCGGTGAGCCGGCGCCACGCCGGAGAGATCCTGCTGGAGTTGGTGGACCGGCATCTGGCCAGCAGGGAGTTCTTCGTTGCCGATGCCTACACGATCGCGGATATCGCGATGTACGGATATCTGCATGTCGCCGGGGACGCCGGCTATGACCTGTCTGCTCGGCCAGCGATCACGGGATGGCTGCGGCGGGTGGCGGAGGTGCCCGGGCACATTGACGATCTCGCTCCTTATCCCGCAAACGCCCGGCGAGGCGCGGGAAGATCCGTTTATTCCTGAAGAGATCAAGACCACGCTGAGGCCCTGGTCGCGGCCTCGGTTGGAGCCCCGCCAGCGACGCCAACCCCGGGCCGCAGATCAGCCACCCGCGCCATCGTCACACGACGTCTGGCTGACCGGCATGCCCTTCATTTTCAACTGCGCACGAATGTTCAAGACCCTGCGTAGCGCCGTCGCGACCATGTCCCATGCCAACGCTTCTGATACTGCTCGTCGGCCAGGGGATGGCGTCCATGGACGCGTCGGTTCTGGTCGTGGCGGCCCCGTCGCTGCAGGCGAGCCTGCACGCTTCCGCAGCCGAGCTGCAGCTGATTGTCGGGGTATACACGTTGGCTTTCGGTGGGCTGGTGGTCACGGGAGCTCGCTTCGGGGACAACGTCGGCCACAGCACTGCGTTCAGAGCAGGGCTGGTCGTCTTCACGGTGGCCTCGTTGGTGGGCGGGCTGGCGCCGACCCCCGAGGTCCTGATAGCGGCGCGCGTGTTGCAGGGAGCAGCGGCAGCGGTGATGACTCCGCAGGTGCTGTCGATCATCCAGTCAAGCTTCGACGGAGAGCGCCGGGCCCGCGCGATCGGTGCCTACTCGATGATCCTGGCCGCCGGCGTCGCTGCCGGCCAGATCATCGGGGGCCTGCTCGTCAGCGCGAACCTGCTGGCTGGCGCCTGGCGTCCCGCGTTGCTGCTCAACCCTCCCATCGGCGTGGTGTTGCTGCTGGCCTCCCGCAGGCGGCTGCCGGCCACAGCGCCAAGCCGGCAGCGACTTGACCTCGGCGGCGTCGGGCTCCTCTCCGGCGCGCTGGTCGCGCTCATCGTTTCGCTGACCTTCGGTCGCCAGCTCGGCTGGCCGGGATGGGTCTGGCCATGCCTGCTCGCGGCCCTGGTGCTCGCCCGCGCGTTCGTGCTGTGGGAGCGGCGTCTAGCCGCTCGCGGTGGGCGTCCGGTGTTCGACCTGGACCTCTTCAAGATCTCAGGCGTGCGGCCCGGCATGCTCAGCGTGTGGCTCGTGATGGGCTCCTACGCCGGCTTTCTGCTGATGTTGACCCTCTACCTGCAGGGCAACCTGCACTTCACCGCGCTGCACGCCGGGGTCATCTTCGCGATCTACGCGAGCGGGTTTGGGAGCGCCAGCCTGACATGGCGGCGCGCACCGCAGCGCCTGCGCGCCTGGCTGCCGACTACGGGGCCGCTGGCGATGGGGGCGGCGCTCTTCGCCATCGGCCTGTTCGCGCGCAACGGCGGCTGGCCGATCGCGGCCATCGCTCCGCTGCTGTTCATTGCCGGCGCCGGCCACGCGCTGGGATTCTCACCGCTGGCCCATCAGCTCACCACCACGATCCGCCCCGCCCAGGCCGGCGATCTGAGTGGGTTGATCCTGACCGTCAACGTGCTCAGCCAGAACGCCGGCGTGGCCGGGCTTGTCGGCGTTTACCTCAGCCTCGCCCCGCACGGCTCAGCGGGCGCCCTGACGACCACCACCGGGATCATTGCCGGTCTCCTGGCGCTGGCCGCGATCAGCGCGGGACTGGGACGCGATCGAACCGCCCGCGCCCGCGCGACAGCCGTCGAGGCCCAGGTCTGAGCCCGCCGCCGCCGGCCCTGCCATTGGAGCGCACGGTACGGTGCCTCACCGCCGCGCCCGGTCCACTCGAACATGAATGTCCGAGCCATCGAGGCCCGCGCTGGGGATCCTGAAGCGAGACCCGAGGAGCGATGGAGGGAGCGATGGCGAGCATCCAAACAAGGTCTGGTCGAGGCACCTCCAGCGCGACCTGCGCGCGAGTGGCGTGCGAGCTGATTCGACCGTCGGCAATCGTCACGGAGCTAGTCTGCGCGCATGCATGAGTCGCGCCGCAGGCCGTTGGTGGTCGCCTCGGCTGGCTACTTCTTCGTTCTTTTGGATGTGACGATCGTCAATGTCGCGCTGGCGAGTGTCGGCTCGGATCTGAATGCGTCCCGGGCGCAGTTGCAGTGGGTGGTCGACGCATACGCGCTGTGTCTTGCCGCGTTCATGCTGGGCGCCGGCGACCTGGTTGATCGGCTCGGCTCGCGGCGGATGTTTCTCGGGGGGATGACGATGTTCGGGCTGGCCTCGGCGGCGTGTGCGGCGGCGCCGAGCGCGCCGGTGCTGATCGCTGCGCGCGTGGCCCAGGGGCTCGGCGCGGCGGCGATCCTGCCGACGTCGCTGGCCATCGTCAGTCAGCTCTATCCCGCGCCTGAGGAGCGCCCGCAGGCGATCGGTGTGTGGGCGGGGGTCGGAAGTCTGGCGCTCGTGTTGGGGCCGGTGCTCGGGGGGTTGCTGGTGGGGCCGCTGGGTTGGCGGTCGATCTTCGTCCTGAACGTGCCCCTCGTCGTCGTCTCGCTTTTCGCTGCTGTGAAGCGGTTGCCGCCGGGACCGATCGCGAGGAGCGCGGACCCTGACGTCCCGGGGCAGTTGCTCGGGACTCTCGCCCTTGCCGCGCTCGTTCTTGCGCTGATTGACGGCGGTCATTCCGGCTTTGGGACCCCGCCGGTGGTCGCCGCCGCGGTGGTTGCCCTCCTGGCGCTCGCGTCCTTCGTCGCGGTCGAGCTGCGCCGCCGCCGTCCGTTGGTCGACGTCCGCTGGTTCTCGCGGCCGGAATTCAGCGGCGCCAACGCCGGCGCCGGGCTGATGAACCTCGGGACGCTCGGGTCCCTCTTCGCGCTGAGTCTCTTTCTCCAGGACGAACGCGGGCTCTCGCCCTTGCAAACCGGGCTGAACTTGATGCCACTCGCCGCACCGCTGGCGCTGCTCGCACTGGTTTCGGGCCGGCTGGTGGCGCGGATCGGGCCGCGGTTGCCGGCTGGCTTGGGGCTGCTCGCCTGCGCCGCCGGCTATCTGGCGCTGTCGCAATTGGAAACCTCGATCGACGGTCCCGCCGGCTGGGCTCTTCTTGCCCTGGCGGGAACCGGAATGGGGATCGCCACTCCAGCTCTCGTCGCTGGCGCCACCGAGGCGCTCGGTCCCGACCGCGGCGGCATCGGCTCCGCTATCAACAACACCAGCCGTCAGGTCGGCGGCGCCGTTGGCGTCGCCCTGATCGGCGGCTTTGGCTCGGTGAGCACATCACTGCTGGCCAGCGGCATTGCGCTCGCCGCCGGCGGTGCCATCGCCATCACTCTGATCCGGGCAAAGAGCACCCAACATCACCAGTCACTCCAGCCCAGCCGAGAACGCAATCCCCAGCGCGTATAGCCAGTCGCCCGGCTATGGGAGCCGAGCGGGGGCGGCCGGGTGCCGAGCCCGGGACTCACTCGTGCAAAGTCCGCGGCACGGGGTCTACATCTAGGCTCTTCCCGCCAGGGAGAGAACGGCGACACCCTTTCTTGATCGACGAGTCGGCGACGCAGGATTGGGGTCGACGTGCGGGGCCCTGTCTAGGTCAACGCGCGGGTCGGGGATGTGGGTGAGCCCGAAGGTGCGTCCGAGCCCATCGCGGCCGGCCGGGGTGAGACGGACGATGCGGGGTTCAGGCATTCGCCTGATCCAGCGTCGCTCGAGAAGCTCTTGGCCGGTGGAATTGATCAGTCTCGCATTTCGATTGGTCTCCTAGCCGCCGGTGAGGCGCGATCGATGGTTGAGACGAAGCAATGGCGCTCCATCACCAACTGCCGCCGATACGCAGCCGCGTAGTCTCCGGCGACAGTGCCGCCACGGCGACGTAGCTCCGTGACGATTGCCGGCGGTCGAATCAGCTTCGCACGCCGCTTGCGCGCAGGGTGCGCTGGATCGCCTCGATTCCCTCCTGCATCATCTCGGCGACCGCGCCGGCGAGCTCGTCGGGGAGCAAGTCTGAGGTCCAGACGAACCGGGTCTGGCCGTCCTCGCCGGGGAGGACCTGCGCCGCCCCGTTGTAATGCGCGAACGGGCCGTCGACGACGGTCCACACGAGGCGCCGCCGCCGCTCGTCGAGATCGACGAGGCGCTCGCGGGCGACCATCCCGTTGGAGAAGGTGAGGATCCGGTCACCGTCCTCCATCCTCGTATCAACGACGAGTCCGCGGACCAGCCGCTCCTGCAGCCCCTCCCAGTCGCGCAGAGCGGCCCATGCCTGCTCCGCGTCGACCTCGAGCACACGCTCGTTTGTGATGCTTGCCATCGCTCTCCCTCCGTCGCTCCCTGGGTCTCGCTTCAGGATCCCCCTGCGCAAGACTGATGGCTTGGACATTCATGCTCGGATGCGACGTGCGACGGTGAGCCGGCGGCGCGACAGCGGTGGGACTTAGCTCGGGGCCGCGATGCCGCCCTCGTCTGCCGCGCCCAAGGCCCGCCGCAACGCGGAGGGCGTGGACCCGGTCTCCGAGCGAATGACTCGGCAAAGGTGGCTCTGGTCGGCGAAGCCGAGGTCGGCGGCGAGTCGGGCCAGGTCGTGCTCGCCCTCGGCCAACCGCTCCAGCGCCGCCCGGGCCCGCAGCCGCATCCGGTGGCGGGAGAGCGTGTGGCCAGTCGCGAGGCGAAAGATCCGGCTCAGATGGTGCGGCGAGGTCGCGAGTTGACGGGCGAGCGCCGACAACGAGAGCGAGGTGTCGGCGGCTAGCGCCTCTTGCGCGGCTTCGACCAGCCGGCGGCGGGAGCTGATGCTCGCGGGCCGTCCCGACTGCACCCGGGGCTGGTTGCTCAGTTCGAGCGTCGCCGCCAGCAGCACTATCGCCCGCTCGCCGATCTGGTCGGGGTCGGCGCCCCCGCGCGCCGCGGCCAGGAGCAACCGCTGCTCGAGATCGAGCTGGGACGGGCAGTGGAAGGGCGCTGCGGGGAGGTCCGGTTCGCCGCCCCAGACCGAGGCCAGGAGCTGCGGCGAGAGAAGAAGCGCCGTGCAGTCGTCGCCGCCGTCATTCGGGTGGTCGTATCGCACCTCGTCGCCGGGGTTGAAGAAGTAGACCGAGGACGGGTCGAGCAGTCGCTCCTCGCCGGCGATGCTATGGATGAAGCAGCCGCGGCGGACGAAGGCGACCCCGTGCGCGGGCGCTTCCTCGTCCTTCCCGCGCCCGCGTGGGTGGCGGCACGCAATGTCGCCGATCTGCAGGCCATCCCAATCGAAGACGGTCTGCCTCTCGAGCATCGGCGTAGTCTCCCACTCCTCAACCCCAGCTACACCGTCAACCATCGGCTGGCTGATATAGCCACGGCTGCCGCTGCGGGGGAAGCTTGATCAAACGGCCGCTCGCCGCCCAAGGCGAGCGCCTAGGCGCACTTGCACGGGGCGTGTGGTTCAGGGCCTGCCACATACGTGCTTCCCGACGGGACGCCGATGGTTCCTGGCGATCCGCGGGCTTGGAGAGGGCCACTGTCGTCGCGAAGGCCAAGCCCGCGTGTAGCGGACGATCGCCTGCCCGAGTTTGCCGGTGGTCCCGGTCACGAGCAAGCGCATCGTCAGTGCCAGACGGCGGCAGCGGCGATGAGGGCAAAGCCGCTGCTGTCGAGTACGACTCGGACCGTGTGGATGAGGTCCCATCGGCGGCGGAGTTTCTCGCGGGGTGAACGATCAGCCGGGACGTGAGCTCGCTCCCGGCGAGCAGTCCCGCGAGCACGAGCGACGTGTAGCGCAGAGCGTTCACGCCTTTCTCGGCTGGTGTTCGGTGATGCCGAAGCGCCGGTGGATGCGTCGCAGTGGCGCGGGCGCCCACCAGTTGCGATCTCCGAGCAGCGCCATCAGGGACGGCACGAGCAGCGCGCGGATGATCGTCGCATCGATGATCACCGCGAGCGCTGTCCCGACGCCGACTTCCTTGATGAAGATGATCTTTGACGTCGCGAACGCGCCGATCGCGACGCAGAACAGCAGTGCGGCGGCGCTGACGATCCTTCCGGTGCGCTCGAGCCCGACTGCGACGGCCTCCCGGTTCTCGAGGCCCGTGTCGTGCGCCTCCTTGATCCGCGCGAGCAGGAATACGGCGTAGTCGGTTGAGAGCCCGAACACGAGCACGGCCAGCAGGATCGGCTGGGTGGATTCGAGTGCTCCCTGGCTGGCGAACCCGAGCGGTCCTTGGAGGTTCCCGTTCTGGAAGATCAGCACCAGAAGCCCGAACGCCGCGCTCAGCGTGAGGATGTTCATCACGATCGACTTGACTGGCAGCACCACCGATCCGGTCAGCAGGAACAGGATCGTCATCGTTGAGCCCGCGAGCAGGATGATGCCTAGCGGCAGGCGAGATGCGAGGCTGCTCTGCTGATCGATGAACGCGGCAGTGTCGCCGGTCGCGCTGGTCTGGAACGGTGCAATCGTGCCGCGGATGAGTCTGACCAGCTGTTGGGAGCGTGGATCGAGCGATGTGTAGCGCGGTACGACATCGGCCTGCCAGACGTCGTGGGCGAGGTAGCGCGGCGCGTTCAGGGCGGCGACGCCTCGCAACGAGTCCAACTGGCGTGCGTACGCGCGCACGCGCGTCGCGTCTTGCGGTCCGGTGCGAACGGCGATCTGGATCGGAGAAGTGAAGTTCGGCGGGAAGTCCGTGTGCAGGGCGTCGTCGACCTGGCGCGGCACCGAGCTTGCCGGCAGGTCGCTCGCCGAGGTGCCGGTGAATTTGATCCCAAGTGCGGGCAGGCCGGCTGCAATCAGGACCGCGGCGCTGAGAACCGCGACCAGGACCGGACGACGGGTGACGGCGCGCGCGATCCGATACCACGCGCCTCCTTGTTCGTGCCGTGCGGTGCGGTCGATCGCGCGCTTCCAGCGCGCCGGCGAGCCGGCATTGACGCGCGGGCCGAGCAGCACGAGCAGCGCCGGCAGCGCGATCAGCGAGGTCGCCAACGCTACAAGCGTGACGAGTACACCGCCGAGGCCCATCGAGTAGAGAAACCGCTGCGGGAAGATCAACAGCGACGCGAGCGCGGCCGCGACGGTCAGCGCGCTGAAGGTCACGGTCCGTCCAGCGCTCGCCAATGTCCGACGAATCGCAGCCGGTGTGTCTCCGTCGATGACCAGCTCTTCTCGGAAACGCGAGACGATGAACAGGCTGTAGTCGATCGCGAGGCCGAGGCCCAGAGCGATGACCAGGTTCAGCGCGAATACCGACAGCGGGAGGGCGATGGTCACCACGCGCAGCAGGAAGAACGCGCCGAAGATCGTGATCACGCCGACGAACAGCGGCAGCAGGGCCGCGACCAGCCCGCGGAAGAAGATCAGCGCCAGCAGGAATAGGAGCGGGAACGCAAGCCCCTCCGCCTTCCCGATGTCCTGCCCGACCTGCTTGCCGATCGCCGGACCTGACAATGCCGAGCCACCGACCGAGACCCCGGGCAACTTCTGAAGCCGCGTTTGTAACCGGGTGCCGGCGTCCTCGACGCGCTTGTCGGACAAGTTGCGAAACGTCGCGGCGACGTATGTCGACCGTCCGTCGTTAGAGACGAAGGCCCGCTGGTGCGTCGAATCGAAGCTGACGACGCTCGCCACCGCCGGATCGGCCGCGAGCACGCGGACGATCGCCTGTACCTCGGCCCCCGTTGCGGGGTCGGTCGCGACCTGCGTTCGAGTGCGCAGGAGTGCGACCAGCCCGGGCGCGACCTGCCTACCCGCTGCTCGCTGGAGTAGGCCGCGGGTCTGGGCGCTCTGCGAGCCGGGATCCTCGAAGTCATTGCCACTCCTCAGAACGCTGAAAACCTGTGAACCGACCGCGACCGAGATCGCGAAACAGATGCCGACCAGCGTGAGAACCCGGCGCGAATGCTTTGCGGCCAGCCGTGCGAGGGAAATCATCGTGCCGAGCGGGTGCCGCGGCGGCGACGGGCGTGAGCGGCGATAATTGAATCTCGGTCCAAGCTCATCTAGTCCGGTTCAGACTATACCTGTCTTTACTAATCGTCAATGACCCCGCGCGCTCTCGGCACAACCTCATGCGTCGTTCTCGGCCTCGTCGCCAAACGCCCGACGTCCGGCTACGACCTGGCAGCGGCCGCGACACGATCGGTTGCCCACTTCTGGCCGATCAGCAAGAGCCAGGTCTACGCCGAGCTATCGAGGCTCGAGGCCGACGGCTACATCGCGGGCACCCACGTCGAACAGGACAACCGCCCTGACAAGCGGCGCTACGAGCTCACCCCGGCCGGCGATGAGGTGCTCAGCTCATGGCTCGCCACGGGCGGCTACGCCCCCGACCGCACGCGCAGCGGGTTCTTGGCGAAGTTTTTCTTCGCCGCGGAGATGACCGACGATCAGCGCCTCACGCTGCTGGAGGAGTACCGCGCCGAAGTCGACGAGTACCGCGTCGAGCTGCAGACGATCGTCGACAAGCTCGAGGACCGCCCTGAGAGCATCTACGGACGCGCCACCGCGCTGTACGGCCTGCTGACTACCGAGGCCAAGATCCAATGGGTCGACCAGATGACCGACGCACTCAGCACTCCGGTGCCAAGTCGATCGAACCGCCGATCCGAATAATCTCGGTCGTCCCGAGGATGCGGCGAGCGCCGCTAATCGCCCGCGGATACGGGCGATCAGCGAAGTGGAGCTAGGGGGACTCGAACCCCCGACCTCCTGGGTGCGATCCAGGCGCTCTCCCAACTGAGCTATAGCCCCGTGCGGCGGCGTCTGCCGCGCGGTGTCGGTGTAGTTTAGCCCCGCGGAAAACCTCCACCCGCAGCTGGCCAGAGCTGCGCATTGTGAACTAACGCTTGCGATCTGGTTGCTTCGCGGCAGTAGGCTCAGCGGGGCGAATCGCCTCATGAGCTTTAGAACACGCTTGACAAGTCTCTTTGGGTTGGTCGTGGTGGTGCCCATGGTGGTGGCCGGAGTACTCGTGTTCCGCCTCATCGCCGACGGCCAGCAGGGTCGGGCCAACGCCCGCGGGAGCGGGATCGCCCGCGCCGCTGGTGCCGTTTACGCGACTGCCACCCGCGCCGCGAGTCTCGAGGCCGGGATGGTGGCCCGGGAGCTGCGGCGAACCAGCCGGGCACAGCTTGCCGCGCGTCTGTCCGCCCTCGTTTCCCGGGGCGACGCCGTCCGTATCACGGTCAGGGCCGGTCCAACGCTGGTCGGCGCGGCCGGGGTGAAGGATGCCGTCGCTCCCGGCCTGGCGCTCCTGCCCGGCGCCGGCGCTCGTCCGCCGTGGCGAATCACCGTCTCCCAGCTGACCGCACAGCAGCTCGCCGACGTCCTGGAGGCCCCTGGGATCGCCGTCGTGGTCCGCCAGCAGGGTCGGACGCTCGGCACGACGTTGGCGGCGGCGAGTCATCGACGCCTGCCGCGCAGCGGCGCTATCACGCTCGACAACGATTCATACGGTGCCTCGACGAGCAGCTTTGGCGCCATCGGTCCGGGCCGTCTCGAGGTCACAGCGCTGTCGGATCTATCGACGACGCCGGGTCCGGTGGGGACCGACCGGCTGCTCTCCGGGGTGTTCATCGGCGTCTGTCTGGCGGTGGCGTTCTGGTTCTTGATGCTGAGGTCCAAGGCGCTCGATCAGCGTCTGCCTGCCCTTCTGGCGGCGGCGCGGCGCTTGCGCAGCGGCGACCTGTCGGCCCCGATCCCGACCACCGGCAGCGACGGGTTCGCCGCGCTCGGCGAGGAGTTCAACAGCATGTCGCTGCAGCTCGCCGATCGCCTTGACGACCTCGACCGCGAACGCGCTCGCCTGCGCCAATCGATCCGCCGGATCGGTGAGGCGTTTGCCGCGAACCTCGACCGTGTGGGAATCCTGGAACTGGCGCTCAAGACGGCCATGGACGCGACGGGCTCCGATTGCGGGCGCGTGAGTGCTCGTGAGCACCGGGTCGAGCCGCTCGTCGAGCTGGCCCACTTCGGCTCCGTGGGTGATCTCGGCCGCCTGATCTACGAGTCCGAGCGCCGTGCCCTTGGGCGCGGCGGGTTCGGCGAGCTCTCCGCCGACGACACGTACTCCGCGACAGTTGCGCTGGGCGCGGTGGTGCCCGGCGGCCCCACCCACGGGCTGATCACGGTCTGCCGGTCAACCCGGCGGTTCGGCGACGACGAGCGCGAGTTGTTGCGCTCGCTCGCGGCCCGCGCAACGCTCGCGCTGGCCAACGTCAATCTGCACTTCGACATGCGGCGCCAGGCGGTGACCGACGACCTCACGGGCCTTGCCACTCACGGACACTTCCAGGAGCTGCTCGCCGCCGAGATGGTGGAGGTTCGCCGCTACCAGTACTCGGTCGGGCTGATCATGATCGACATCGATGACTTCAAGTCGATCAACGACCTATATGGACACCAGCAGGGCGATGTGGTGCTTCGCCACGTCGCCGAGGTGCTACTGCGGAACTCGCGTGATCCGGATGTTGCCGCCCGGTATGGCGGCGAGGAATTCGCGCTTATCCTGCCCCATACCGACCTCGACGGCACCTACGCGATCGCCGAGCGGATACGAGAATCGATCGAGCAGATGGAGGCCCCGCTGCTGGACGGCGCCGGCTCACTGCAGATCACCGCCAGCGCCGGAGCGGCCGCCGCCGGGGCGGGAAGCAAGAATGCTCTCATCACCGCTGCCGACAGTGCGCTATACGCCGCCAAGCGAGCAGGGAAGAACCGGACCGTCAAAGCACACATAGAAACCGCGAACGTGGTCGGTGGCGAGTAGGCTTTTGGACATGGGTCTTCTTGATGATGCGATCAGAGAGCACCTCGATCTGAAACGGCGCCGTGGCGCCGACCCGGCCGACGTCGAGCGCGCCGAGCGCGAGGCGCTGGGTCCGGTCAGGCGTGCGCCGACGTCCCAGAGCGTCGAGGTTGCCGACCAGCAGCAACCCGAGGCGGGATCTGCCTACGACCACGAGGACGAGTTCGGATGGACCGGCGATCCGCGTGACGTGCCGCCGCGAGCCTCCGGCACCGCCCGGCGTGGTCGGGATCTGGAGCCCGACTTCGATGACGAGCCGTTCGACGAGCCCCCGACCCCTGCCGAGCCGCCGCAGCGTCCGTCGCGGCTGGCGCGGATCTTCGGTCGGGCCGATCCGGAGCCCGAGCCGGAGCCCGAACTCGCGGAACCCGAGCTTCACGATCCCCGGTTCGACGACTCCCGGTTCGATGACTCCCGGTTCGAAGATCCCGCGCTAACCGATCCTGCCCTGGGAGACCACGCGCTTCGGGACCCCGCGCTCGAGGATCCTGAGTTCGAGGAGCCGGCCCCGATGCCTCCGCCGACGCGGGCGCCGCGTCCGAGCGAGCCCCTCGATTCACCTGAGCAGCCGGAGTCCCATCGCTCCACCCCACCGCCCCGGGCCGCGCCGGCCCCTCAGCCCGCCGGGGGCGAAGGCGACGAGACGACCGAGTACGAGGTCGAGCCGGCACCCCATCCCGAGCCGCCGCCCGAGGGAGAAGACGTGCTCGAGGAGACGCCCGAGTTTCTCCAGGACACGCCAGACCACGACCGTCTCTGGTTCGAGCAGCGTCCGCCGAAGGACTTCGACTTCAACGGCTGAGTGTGGACGGCTTTCCGGCTCGTCCGCACTCGAATCAGTGCAACGTCGCCCCGTTTTCCCGCCATTGACGGCTGGCAGGTTGTCGGCTATACAAAGTGCACTGGGTCAGTGAAGAATCCGTGGGAAAGGACCGAGCTTGTTCTTCGAGCAAGTGCTGTACCGAGATCTGGGTTGCGCCTCGTACGTACTGGGGGATGGGGGCGAAGCGGTCGTTGTCGATCCCCGCTGGGACATCGAGGTGTATCTGCGTATCGCGCGGGCCCAGCACCTGCGCATCGCCCATGTGATCGATACCCACGATCACGCCGATCACGTTTCCGGTCGCCTGCGCCTGGCCGCGGTCACCGGGGCCCGTGCGTACCGCCCCAAAGCCCAGCTTGACGCCCGCGAGCGCATCGGCCCCGGCGACGAGATCGCGGTCGGATCGCTGCGGATTCGGGCGATCGGGACGCCGGGCCACCGCCCCGAGCATCTCAGCTTCGCCGTGATCGACCTCTCCCGCAACCCGGAGCCCTGGATGGTGCTGACCGGTGACTCGCTGCTGGTGGGCGACGTCGCGCGGCCTGATCTCGCCTGCGAGGCTGCGGACGGCGCCCGCGATCTGCACGCCAGCCTGAGAGCGCTGCTCGCATCCGGCGACCACGTCGAGGTCTGGCCCGCGCACGTCGGCGGCTCGCTCTGCGGCGGCGCCGATCTGAGCGGTAAGACGAGCTCGACGGTCGGCTTCGAGCGTCGCAGCAACCCGCTGCTGATGGCCGACCAGGCGCGGTTCGTCGCCGGGCTCACCGCCAGCCTTCCCTCGCGCCCGCCTAACATCGACCGCATCGTCGGACTGAACCGCCGGGCCGAGCACGCCGCGCCGATCGATCCCCCGGTGCTCGACGGGCCCGGCTTGCGCACGCTCCTGGAGGGCGGCGTCACTGTGCTTGACAGCCGCCTCCCGGATCGCTTCGATGCCGGCCACCTGGCGGGGGCGGTGAACCTGCCGGTGAGCTCACCCGGCGTCGGTACACGCGCCGGTTGGGCGCTCGAGCCCGAAGAGCAGATTGTGGTCGTGGCAGACGACGAAGCCGATGCCCGGGAGATGTCCAGCGCGCTCCAGGCGGTCGGCTTCTGGGCGCTGGCCGGCTACGCGATCGCCGACCGGGGTGACTGGGAAGCGTCAGGCCTGCCGGTCGCCGAAGCGGACTCCTGGGATCTCGACCGGCTGGTCCAGGGGCTACATGGAGACGCCGTCGAGCTCGTCGACGTGCGAGAGCCCAACGAGTGGGCCGCCGGTCACATCCGCAACTCGCACCACGTTCCCCTCAAGCTCCTGCGCGACGTCGGAGCGATCCGTCTGCCTCACAACGGTCGCACCACCGCCGTCGCCTGCGCGGCCGGCGCCCGGGCCGCGTTCGCGGCCAGCCTGCTACGACGGGCCGGCCGGCGCGACGTGGTGCGCGTGGCCGGGGGCGGGGTTCCGGATCTGGGCATGCGCGGCATCGAGCTCGAGCTCGGCCTGGACTGAGCTCTCATTGCGGTAGCGGCGTTCGGAATCCGCCCGGAAGGTGCGGACCGGGTTCGGGGCGCCGTTACACTCGCGGGCGGAAAGGGGCCATAGCTCAGTTGGGAGAGCGCCTGCTTTGCAAGCAGGAGGTCGCCGGTTCGATCCCGGCTGGCTCCACTAGAGGAAAGTGCTGCAAATGGGCGCTTTCTCGCCAGTAGGATTTGGGGTGACGACGGTTCCGGTGGCCGCCCGGGGTGCATGAGGGGTGCACTGGGATCTTGGCAGCCGGTCTCCGCTGCTGCGCTTAGCCCCCGAGAGGAGGCTGCGCGTGCGCTGAGAGTGCTGCTCCTGGCGACAAGCGGGTCGCTTGGCGCTCTGGGTCGAGAGACCTGCCTTGCCGTGGTCGCGGTAGTCAGCTTGGATAGCGGCGGTGCTTCGCGTTTCCTTCCGGAGTGGGAGTGTTTGAGGGCGCTTCGAGGAGCCGATCGAGACATCCGGGACCTGTCAAAAACGCAGCCGTGATCCCAAGCGTCAGGAGTGGGCGTCCCAATCGAAGCTTGTTGCCATCCGGTTCCTTGAGATCGCGCTCTCCCCCGGTAACCCGGCCTCGTCGAACGGCGATCCCGAATTCATGGGCCACTGCGTCAACGTGCGGGCGATGACGGCCGTCCCGCAGAAAGTCGTGGCGGGGGCGCGTGGTGGGTCGGCCCGACGCCGCTGGGGCTCAGGCCGACCCGACGGACCGTGGTGCTACCGGTGCCTGCGGCGGTCGGAGTCCCTGCGGCCGTTGGCGAACAGCGGGGCCATTGTCGGTACCACGCTGTCGCAGGCGTGGGCCAGGCACGGGAGGCCGAACGCCGCTTCGGAGGTCCGGAGCAGCGAGTAGAAGGTTGTAGGCCGTGTTGTCCGTGACGTGGCCGGGACTGTGGTTGGGGATGACGATGGTCACCACGTGTCCGCCGCCAGGGTCAGCGCCGCAGCACCCGGTTCCCGCCTTCCCCTGATCGCTGAAGTCATCCTTCCCAGGTGATGACGATGGCGTTCCTCAGCGCCGTCGCCGTTCTGCTCGTCGTCGCGAGCCTGTACCAGCGACACCCTGCCGACCATTAGATCGTCTCAGGAGCTCACATCGGCAGGTCACGACAGTGGCGCGCCGGCCAGAGCAGCGATCACGCCGATGAGTGCGGCGCCGAGCAACGTTTGCACGACGCCGCGGCGGAGCACGAGCAAGGCAACGGCGGCGACGGCGAGGATCGCGAACTGCCAGGTCTCGGTCAGGGCCGCGGCAAGCGTGATCGCTGCGCCGAGGATCGCGCCGATCGCAGCAGGTCCTGCGCCGTCGAGAAACGCGCGGGCTCCCGTGTTGCCTCGGATGCGCTCGAAGCGCTGTCCGCCGAGCAGGATGAATGAGAACGACGGAGAGAACGCGACGGCCGCGGCGAGCAGTCCGCCGGCGATGCCGTGCGCGGCGTACCCGACGGCGGCAATGGTCGCGACTACCGGGCCGGGGGTAATCTGACCGAGCGCGACCGCGTTGAGGAACTGCGGGTTGCTCATCCAGTGGTAGGTGTGCACGGCGTCGGTCTGCATCAGCGGGATGATCACGAACCCCCCACCGAACGACAGCGCTCCGACCTTGAACGCGGTCCACACCAACGCGCCGATCCCACCGGTCGTGATCGCTGCCGGCAGCAACGCCCCGAGCGACCCGGCCCGCCCCCCAAGACCAGACAGCGCGCGTTGCCGCACGAGTAGCTCGACGATGCCGCAGGCGAGCAGCGCTAGCACCACATAGGCGCCGACCAGCACCGCGGCGGCGGTCCCGATGACGAGATAGACGAGCCAACGCGCAAGACGATCGCGGTGCTCGTTCACGCGCTTGTAGCTCGGGCCGAGCAGTCCGCGCGCGGCTTGGACGGCGACGGCGGCAACCGCGGCGCCCGCTCCGGCGCCCGCCCCACGTATCCAGACGGGTGGCGCGCTCCCGAGGAACACCACCGACAGCGCGAGGATCATCACGACCGCCGGCACGATGAACCCCAGTCCCCCCACGATCGCGCCCGCTGGCCCCGCGACGCGGTAGGCGCAAAAGATCGCCAGCTGCGTCGATGCTGGCCCCGGGAGCAGCCCGCAGGCGGCGTTGGCATCCTCGAACTCGCGCGCGTCCATCCAGTGGTAACGCTCGACGACAAGTCGACGCAGCAGCGCAATGTGCGCTGGTGGGCCGCCGAAACCGGTGAGCCCGATCCGGGTCCAGTCTCGTGCCACACCCGCCAATGATCGGTCTGCAGCCGGCGGCGCCGGATCGCCGATATCAGCCATCAGCGGCTGGCCGGCTGGAGCAGCTCGAGCAGAAACGCGCAGAGCGCCCCGACGGGCCATTCCCACGGCATCGTGGGAGCGTAGAGGGCTCATCGGGAGGGCTCATCGGGGCAGGGGGCGCTGCGTGGCGGCGTGGCCGCCCTCCGATGGTCGTGAGCGACCTCAACGACGGGTGGGCTCGCGGGTCGCGCGATCGGAGCGCGGGTTCTCCTCGCTGTGGGGGAGGACAACGTCGGCGGCTTGCTCGGGTGTGACGTTGGGATAGAGCGTCCTGATCGTCGCAACGGCGATGGCACCACCGAGCAGTTGCGCGACGATGTAGGTGGGGACGGAAGATGGCGCGATGCCGGCGAAGGTATTGGAGAACATTCGGCCGATGCTGATCGCCGGGTTGGCGAAGCTGGCGGAGCTGGTGAAGAAGTAGGCGGCGCCGATGTAGGCGCCGACGGCGGCGGGCGCAGCGGCACCGCGCTTGGTGCGGGCGAGGGAGAAGATCACGAGCAGCAACCCGAGCGTCGCGATGATCTCGGAGAAGAAGTGCGCCCCGGTGGCGCGATGCTTGGTCGAGATCGAGACCAGTGACAGGGCGAACATGCCGTTGGCGGCGATGGCCCCGAGGATGCAGCCGGTGATCTGGGCGGGGATGTAGGCGAGCGCGTCGCGCCAGGACAGGCCGCCGAAGCTCGCGTCGACGAGCGAGACGACAGGGTTGAAGTGCCCGCCCGACACCGGTCCGAACATGAGGATGATCGTGAACAGACCGGTCGCGGTCGCGGCCGCGTTCTCGAGCAGCTCGAGGCCGACGTCGCCGGGTGAGAGCTGTTGGGCGGCGATGCCAGAGCCGACCACGACCGCGGCCAGGAACGCCGATCCGAGCAGCTCCGCGAACAGGCGGCGTGACAGCAGGTGCTCGATCACGGTCTACGGGTGGCCGGCGGCGATCGCGCGGGTATCGGCGGCGAGTGTTCTCAGCGCGTCGGCTCCGGTGGGCTGATGAGGCTGCCAGGGGACGGAGAAGGTCCGGCGCTGCGAGAGCTGGGCGATCCGCGCGAGGTGGGTGTTCTCGGCCTGCGCGCGGGTGGCAAGGGTTGGGTGTTCGGTGCCGGTGCTGGTGAGGGTTGCGTTGATCAGCCATCCGTGGGGTTCGATGCCGGCGCGCCGCAGGTCATCCTGCAGCCGTCCCGCTTCGTGGATTGGCGTGCTTTCGGCGAGGGTGAGGATGAGGACTCGGGCGTATTCGGGGTCGCGCAGGCGCTGGGCGAGTGCGCGGACGGAGTCGGGGACGTTCGCGTTGGTGCGCTCGATCTCGCGCTGGTAGCTCTCGGCGGCGTCGAGCAGCAGCAGGGTATGTCCGGTGGGGGCGGTATCGAGCACGACGATCCTCTCCTGGGCTTGATCGACGGTTCGGGCGAAGGCGCGGAACACGGCGATCTCCTCCGTGCAGGGCGAGCGGAGATCCTCGGCGAGCAGCGCGCGCCCGTCGGCATCAAGACCGGTCGCGGCGGCGAGCACCTCGGCGCTGTAGCGCTCGGTCTCGACGCTGGGGTCGATCCGTTCGACGCGGAGACCGGAGAGGCTGTCCTCGGCGACCGCGTCGGCGAGGCGCGCGGCGGGATCGGTGGTGGAGAGGGTGACCTCGTGTCCGCGGTCGGCGAGCGCAACCGCGATCGCTGCGGCGATGGTCGTCTTGCCGACGCCCCCCTTGCCCATCGTCATGACCACGCCTCGGCCGGCGCGATCGAGCTCGTCGATCAGTGCGTCGAGCGGAGCGAACGCCGGTGGTGGGGCTGGAAGCGCCGATTCGCTGTGTGGCGGGGCGTCGCCGGTCATGAGCCGGTGCAGTGCCGCAATGCCGGTGAGGTCTCCGGCGGCGAGGGGGACGCCCACCGCGGGGATCTCCTTCAGCGCGGTTGGCGCCTCGGCCAGCGCAGCCTTTTGGCGAGCGGAGAACGCCTGTGCAGTGGGGTCGCGTCCGGGTTTGGCGAGCACGCCGTTGATGACGAGCTGCTGGTTGGTGACTCCGAGCGCGCGGAGTTCTTGGCTAGCGCGTGCGGCCTCGCGTAGTGCGCCCGTGTCGGCGCGGGCGACGAGAACGAGCGTGGTCACGTCTGGGTCGGCGAGCGTCGCGACGGCGGCCGCGTATTGACGGCGTTGACGGTCGAGCCCGGCCAGCGGGCCGAGGCAGCTCGCGCCGGACGGATGGTCCTCGGCGTAACCGCTCCAGGCGCTGGGAAGGGTCAGGAGCCTGAGCGTGTGTCCGGTCGGGGCAGTATCGAACAGGACCCGGTCATACTCGCCGCCCAGCTCGGCGGTGAGGATGGTCGTGAATTCGTTGAACGCGGCGATCTCGACGGTGCATGCCCCGGAGAGCTGCTCCTCCATGTTCTGGAGGGCACTGTCCGGAAGCACGCCCCGATACGGGGCGAGCGTCCGCTCGCGGTAGTCCGCGGCGGCCTGCTCCGGATCGATGTTCGCGATGTGCAGGCCGGCGACGTCCCCGACCGGCGTGGGGGCACTGCTTGCGGTGATCCCGAACATGTCGTCGAGGTTTGACGCTGGGTCGGTGCTGATCAGCAGTGTTCGTAGCCCGGCGGTCGCGAGCGCGACCGCGACGGCGCTCGCGGTCGTGGTCTTCCCGACCCCGCCCTTGCCGGTGAAGAAGAGGTGCCGGGTCGGCCAGTCACTCCAATCCAGCCGCGGAAGCTCGTCAGGCGGGGGCAGCGCCACGCTCAGCAGCCCGATCCGGGCGAGCAGCCGCAGCCCGAGGACTTCTCGGTCACGACCGGCGTGGAGGCGGGGCCGGGGGCGAGCAGGGAGGCGAGCTCGTCGCGGGTGGGGTAGTGGCCGTGCGTTTGGATCTCGCCATCGATCACCAGCACGGGGAGCGCTTTGTCTCCGAACGCCTGCATGAGTCCGGTCACCTTCGGGTTGGCGACGAATGCATCGGGGTCCGAGGCGAGGTTATGCCGTGCGACGCGGGCTCCCTGCGTCTCGGCCCACCGGAGGCTCTCGCGGACCGCCAGGAGCTGTTCGTCGACGCTTGGGCCGCACACCCCGGTCTCGCAGCACATGGCGCCCTCGTAGAGCTCGAGCTGCTGGATGCTCGCTGTGCTCGGCTCGTTTGGGTTCTGCCTGGTGATGCTCATGCGTGCTCCTTGTTCTTCGGGTTCATTGTTGTCGTGATCGAATCGTCGAGTTCGCTCACAAGGTTCTCGACACGTCGGGCGATCTCATCGCGGGTCGCGCGTACCTCAGCGATCGGACGGCCGGCCGGATCGGGCAGCTCCCAATCGATATATCGGACACCGGGGACGAATGGGCACTGGTCTCCGCAGCCCATCGTGACCAGCACGTCAGCCCACTCGGCCAGCTCACGGGTCAGCCGCCGCGGCGTGATACCCGAGAGGTCGATGTCCAGCTCTCGCATGACCTCCAACACCTCAGGGTGGATCCGCTCAGCCGGTGTCGTGCCCGCCGACCGGGCCTCATGGCGCCCGTCGGCGGCGCGCTCGAAGAGTGCGCGGCTCATCTGGGAGCGCCCGGCGTTCTGAAGGCAGACGAAGAGGACGTGCACGTTCTCGGAGGCTAGGCCGGGGTCGTTTCGAGAAGGTCGCAGTGCTCCTGACGTAGGCAGTCGCGGGTGCGTTTGTGCGCGAGCGTCAGGATGTAGCTGCGGACCGGGACATCGTCGTACTCATCGAGGACGCGGTCGGCGCAGCCACGGATCACTGCTGGGGGATGGCGCTCGGCGAATTCGGTGACCAGGTCGGGCAGCAGCCTGGTCAGCCGGGACTGATGAGCGGTCGCGTCTGAGCGGATCGCGTCGATCCGGTCCTGCACGAGCTGCTGAACCAGCGTGTCGATCGTGTCGCGGATCTCACGGACCTGGTCGATCGGGAGGCCGGCCGGGTCGGGAATCTCCCATGCCTCGACGGTCGTGGGGACGTACGGGCAGGCGTCTCCGCATCCCATGGTGACCGCCCAGTCGGCGTGAAGCTGCATCTCGACCGACAGACGCTTCGGTTTGCGGTCCGAGAGGTCGATGTCAAACTCGCGCATCACCTCGATCACCTCCGGCCACACCGCGCGGGCGGGGTCAGAGCCGGCCGACTCGGCCCGGATATCGGCCGGGGCGTAGCGCTCGAACAGGGCTTGGGCCATCTGCGAGCGCCCGGCGTTGTGGGTGCACACGAACAGCACGTACTTCACAGACCCTTCTCCTTATTCATGCGGCGGCGACCAATTTCTCGGCGTACTCGTCGGGCAGCCCAGCGGCGCGTGACCTCACGGGCGACCGCCTCGGCGTCGTAGGGCACCCGCTCGATCGAAACCTGCACTTCGCCGGTAGCGTCGAGCTCCAGGACGGCGAACGCGGCGCGGGGGTCGCCGTCCTTGGGCTTGCCGACCGACCCGCAGTTGACGAACAGAACCCCGCCGTAGGAGTGGATCCACGGCTTGTGGGTGTGCCCGAACACGAGCACTCGGGCCTCCTCAGCACGCGCGAGACGCTCATACAGCCGGCCGGGCTTGTCCTCGAACAGGTACTCGTTGACCTTCCGCGGCGAGCCGTGCACCAGGTGCACCGGAACGTCGCCGACCTCGAAACGGAGATCGAACGGCAGCTCGCGCATGAAATCCTTGGCGCGGCTGGTCGGTGTGCGCGAGCGTCCACGCGACCGACAGCTGCCCGAGCTCGCGGTCGTGCTGGGTGACGTACGCGCAGCCGCAGTCCTCCAGGTCGCGGGCGATCGCGTAGTCGTAGTTGCCGTAGATCGTCGGGATCTCCCGCTCGGCGATCAGCGCGCAGACCTCGTTCGGGTGCGGGCCGTAGCCGACCAGGTCGCCGCCGCAGTAGGTCGCGTCGACGCCGATCTGCTCGATCGCGTCGAGGCTCGCCTCGAGCGCGGGCAGGTTGCCGTGGATGTCGGTGATCACCGCGACCCGGTTCACCACTCGCACTCCCTGTCGATGGGGGTTGAGCCGGCTTCGTGGGGCTCGAGCGTGTCGAGGAGTTCGCAGACATGGTGGTAGAGCTCGTAACGGATCCGGCGGACCACATCCAGCGGCTGCCCGGCCGGATCCGCGACCCTCCAGTCGAGATAGCGCCGGCCGGGATAAACCGCGCACGCGTCGCCGCAGCCCAAGGTCACCACGACATCCGCCGCACGGAGTACATCATCGGTGAGCGGCTTGGGGAACTCCTGTGAGACATCGATGCCGAGCTCGTTCATCGCCTCCACCACGACGGGGTCGATCTGCTCGTCGGGATGAGATCCCGCGGAGCGGACGCCGACCCACCCGTTGGAGAGGTGATGAGCGAGCGCTGCCGCCATCTGGCTGCGCCCCGCGTTGCGCTCGCACACGAACAACACCTCCGGCAGGGGCTTCGCGACGAGCCCCGTGGACTGGGCGACCGCCCACAACTGCTCACGCGCGAACCGCTCGATGATCACCGGCAGGAAATCCGGGCCGACCGTCCGCCGTTCGCCCACCTGCTCATAGGACGCCGACACGTACCGCGCGACCGTCTCGGTCGAGAACACGCCGCGGAACTCATCGGACAACTCCCGCACCGTGGCGTCGAGGCAACGACGCAACAGCTGACTCATCTCTGGGGGCATGGCAGACCTCCTCGACGACACACCGCGCGACTCTATCCATTGACAGACATAAGTTCAATCGGTATATGTATATCGATGAGCATCAATCTGGAACTGACCCCCAAGACCAAACGCCCCGCCGGCGAGCCCTGCTGCGAGCCGGTCGTGTACCCCGACGTCGAGCGAGACCAGGCCGCACGCATGGCGAGCATCGCCAAAGCCCTCGGCGACCCAGTCCGCCTGCAACTCGTCGACGTGCTGCGCAAGCACGCCGGGAAGGTCTGCGTCTGCGAGCTCGTGCCGCTGTTCGACCTCTCCCAGCCGACCGTCTCTCACCACCTCAAGGTTCTCCGCCAGGCCGGGATCGTCGGCTCCGAACGCGAAGGGCTGTGGGCCTACTACTACGTGATCCCCGACGCACTGAAGGAGCTCTCCGCATGGCTGAGCTGACCGATATTCGCGAGACGGTCCGTGAGCGCTACGCGAGCGCCGCACAGGCAGCGGCCAGCGGCGCCTATGGCGAGGCGCGGGCACTGGAATCCGAATCGGGCTGCTGCGGCTCCGGATCGGCCTGCTGCAGCCCCGCGGACGAGACCGGCGTGTTCGGCGCCACGCTGTACGACGAAGCCAGCCGAGAAGAGGTGCCCGGACGCGGCTGTCAGCGCCTCGCTGGGCTGCGGCGTCCCAACCGCGGTCGCCGACCTGCTCGACGGCGAGATCGTGCTCGATCTCGGCTCCGGGCGCCGGCGCCGACGTTCTGATCAGCGCCCGCCGGGTCGCGCCGACCGGCAAGGCGATCGGCCTCGACATGACCGACGAGATGCTCGAACTCGCCCGCGCCAACGCGCGGGAGGCCGGCGTCACGAACGTCGAGTTCATCAAGGGCTACCTCGAGGACATGCCGCTCCCCGACTCAAGCGTCGACGTCGTCATCTCCAACTGCGTCATCAACCTCTCCGGCGACAAGCCCAAGACGATCGCCGAAGCCGCGCGCGTGCTGCGACCCGGCGGCCGGTTCGCGATCTCAGACGTGATCGCCGACCCCGACATGGACGAGGCGACCAAAGCCGACATGGCCGCCTGGACCGGCTGCGTCGCCGGGGCGCTCACCGAAGCCGAATTCCGCTCCGCGCTTGACCGCCGCCGGCTTCGAGAGCGTCGAGATCCACCCCACTCACCAAGTCCACGAACACGCGTCGGCCGCGATCATCCGCGCCCGAAAGCCCAAGGAGACAGTCTCATGAGTCCCAATCTGATGCACGCCCTGGTCACCGAACACCAGCACGAACTCGAGCGCCAAGCCGGCTGCTGCACGCCCGCGGCGGAGCACCGGCGGGAGATGACGCGTCCGGGGTTCCTGGCCCGTGTCACCACTCGCCGTCGCTACCCGGCAGCGTCCGCGGTCTGCTGCGCGTAGCCAGCACCCCAGGCGAAGGTCAATCTCGTGAGCCGTGAAACTGCGCCCACGCAACTCCCGATCGCCACCACGCCCTCCGCGGCGAAGCGATCGGCGCCGTGGCTACGGGCGGCGCGCCAAGCCAGACTGCTCGCGTGGGCGAGCCTGTTCTGGATGACGCTCGAAGGCGCGCTCGGGGTTCTGGCCGGCGTCGAGGCGAACTCGATCAGCGTGCTGACCTGGGCGGCATCCTCCGCGGTCGAGGGCATGGCCTCCGCGATCGTGATCTGGCGCTTCACCGGCCCGCGCACCCTCTCCGAACACTCCGAGCGCCGGGCTCAACGCTGGGTCGCCGGCAGCTTCTTCCTCCTCACGCCGTACTTCGTCTACGAAGCGGTGGACCGGCTCATTCAGGGCACCCGCCCCGAGGCGACGGTGTTGGCGATCGCGCTGACCGCCTCGAGCGTCGTTCTGATGCCGTTGCTCGCCCGGGCGAAGCTCGGGCTCGGTCGTCGCCTTGACTCGGACGCGACCTCCGGCGAGGGTGTGCAAAACCTCCTCTGCGCCGCCCAGGCGCTCGCCGCGCTCATCGCAGTCATCGCTGCCGGCGCCGGCATCACCGTGATCGACCCGCTTGCCGCTCTGCTGATCGCCGGGATCGCAGCCAAGGAAGGCCGCGAGCTCTGGCGCGGCGAGGAGTGCGGCTGCCACACCATGCCCGGCGTCGACACGACGTCGAGCAACGGCCGCCAGGACGACGGCTGCATCGAGTAACTAGGGTCACGGCCGGGGCGAGCCTCTGCCTCCGGGTAGCGGCTCGGCGCGCCCTGCTTTCTATCTCGGAGAAGGCTCCGCTCATGACCGGGGTCAGACCCGCTAGCGCGGTAGGCAGGGCATTCCTGCAGTTCGTGCCGCTCGCCGACCCGAGCTGTTGTGCTCGTGGCGAGGAGGAGGTGCGCGCCGGCACGCTGATCAAGACTCGCTTTCGCTCCCTTCCGGGCTTCCGGCCCGCGATGTCGCGGTTGGTTTGTCCGACAGCGGCAGCATCAGTGCCCGCCTTACTTATACGTCAAGTCGGGTGCCGCGGGTGATGTCGAGTTCCAAGAGGCGCTTATGACGAGCGAGCTCAAGGAGACCGGGCTGGATGTTCCCGGCCCGGCGACGCCCACGCTCACGGCACGGTCCCACGGCGACGCCTAGCCTGGCGCGGAGGCCGACACGTACTGTGGCGACCGAGCTCAAAATCCCGGGCCTTGTTTCGCGGCTGCGGCAGAGGCTGCAGCGATGACGGTCAGTGGTTTGGCTGGCGAGGCCGCTTACCTGCTCGGCTCGGCGTTGACCGTGGTGCGCAGTTCGATGGGGTTGCGGATGCAGTAGGCGCCCGGGCAGTGGTCGTCAGCGGCGTGTTTGAGCTCGTCGAGCACGTCGGACGGCGCGTCGGCGTCGACATCGAGTTGCCAGTCGATGTGAGTGACGGGGGGCTGTTCGCTGACACCGAGTGCGCGCGCGAGGTTGACGTCGGTCTCGACGCGGGCGCGGAGGCTTCGCAGCTCGATGCCGCGCCGTGCGGCTTCCTGAGCGTAGGTCATGGCGTAACACGCCAGCCCTCCCCAGAAGCAGTAGGCGAGTGGGTTGGGAGCTGAGCCGCTGCCGCCCATCGGCGGCGGGAAGTCAGCCTCAAATACCACCGGTTGCCCGTTTGGGATTGGGATACTGGCGCGGAACTGCGGTCCGCGGGTTTGCCACTCACCTTCGAAGGTGACGTGCTGTAGGACCGCAGCGGGGTTTTCGGCGGCTTTCGCCGCGGTCTGCTCGACAGCATCGACGTTGACGTTGTGCATTCGGGGCTCCTTGTGTTGGGGTCAGGATGAGCCGGGCGGGCCGCCGAGGAAGGCGGCTGAGATGAGCAGGTAGGTGGCGACGGCGACGACGAGGCTGGCGAAGCCGCGCCCGAGTTGGCGCTGGGGGACGTGCCCGGCGAACGCGGCGCCGGCGAGCGCTCCGGCGACGCACGCGGCGGTCATGGTCGCGGTGATGCCGATGTCGAGGCCGCGCCCGGCGAGCAGGTGAGCGGCCAGTCCCATGACCGAGGTGGCGGTGATGATGGCCAGGGACGTACCGACGGCGAGGCGCATGGACAACGAGAGAAAGATGGCGAGCGTCGGCACGATGAGGAAGCCGCCACCGACGCCGAAGAAGCCGGTCATGGCGCCAATCGTCAGCCCAGCGAGGAGATCGCGGCCGGGTCGCAGCGGCGGACATGCCACCGCCGGCCGTAGTTCGTTGCTCGCCTCCCCGGCGCTGGCCTTGCGCCACGTGGCGGCAGCGGCCAGGAGCATGATGACGGCAAAGGCGGCGATGAGGGCGGTGCCGCTGACGGCGTTGCCGAGTGCGGTGCCGACGAGCACCCCCGGCAGCGCGGCAGCGGTGAAGACGCCGGCGTGGCGCCAGCAGATGCGACCTTCGCGGGCATGCCCGAGGCCGCCGGCGATCGCGCCCATGGTGACGATGACCAGTGAAGCGGTGGTCGCCTGGTGCACGCTCTGGCCGAGGATGTAGACCAGCACCGGAACAGCAAGGACCGAGCCGCCGCCGCCAAGCATGCCGACGGCGACGCCGATGAGCCAGACCGAACGGGATAGCGGCCAGCGCCATCAGCGGGTTAGCTCTCGCCGTCGGCGGGGTGTGGCTCTTCGATGGGCCAGCCGTGCTTGCCCCACGTTCCGACGCCGCCGTCGGCGACGTGGATGACCCGCTCGGCGCCGTGGCGCAGCAGCAGCGAGCCGGCGAGCGCGCTGCGCTGCCCGGAGGAGCAGATGACCGCGACCGGTGCGCGCGGGGTTGATGCCGTCGGGAACCTGGTCGATGTCGTGGTAGGGCGTGTGGACGGCGCCGGGGATGTGCCCGGCCTGCCATTCGGCCTGCTCGCGCACGTCGAGCACCTGGACATCATCGATGCGGTCGTGCAGGGCGCGGACGTCGATGCGCTCGACGCTGGCGGTCTCGCGCTTCTCTTCACGCCAGCTCGTCATGCCGCCGGCCAGGTAGCCGACGACGTTGGTGATGCCGACGCTGGCGGCGAGGTGCGCGGCGTGCACCGCGTCCGCGTCGTCGCGGCCGATCGAGCACGACGGGCGTCTCACGGTCGGCGACCCAGGCCAGCTTGGTCCCGAACCCGGCGCGTACGGCGGGGTTGCAGACCGCGCCGGGAATGTGGGCCTCGTCGAACTGCAGGTCGGTCCGGACGTCGACGAGCAGCGCGCCGGCTTGCCTGTGGGCGTCGACCTGGCGGGGGGTGAGCGGCTCGATGTCGGTCCGATGGCTGTGCAGCGCGCCGCGGTTGAGGGCGACGATGGCCTGGAAGTTCGGCGGCTGCGGCCCGAGGGTCGATGTCGTCTGCTTGACGAAGGCATCCTCGTCCTCGAGGGCGAGCAGCTCGTTGTGAGCGCGCTCGTAGGCGATGGTCGAGGAGACCTTCATGTCCATGCCGGGTCCGCCGCACAGTGAGCCGCCGAGGTGCCCGGGCCAGACCTCGCACTCACCCGGGAGGGCCAGCAGCTTGTCGTGCAGGGCGTGAAAGATGCCCCGCGCGCCCTCCTGCTTGTCGACGGCAAGGTCGGGGCGGGCGATGTCACCGACGAACAGCGTGTCGCCGCTCAGCACCGCCCACGGCTCGGGGCCACGTGCGGTATCGATGAGGGCAAAGGCGGTGTGCTCGGGTCGGTGACCGGGGGTGTGCAGCGCGCGGACGGTGACGCTGCCGAGGGCCAGCTCGAAGCCGTCGTCGAACGGCTCGTGCTCGTAGTCGGGGTCCGCGGCGCGGTGGATGTGGATGGTGGCGTCGGTTGCGGCCGCGAGCCGTCCATGGCCGGAAACGTGGTCGGCGTGGTTGTGCGTCTCCAGGATGTGCTCGATGCGCACGCCCATGTAGCGCGCCAGGCGCAGGTACTCGTCGATGTCGAGCCTGGGGTCGACGACGGCCGCGACGCCCGCGTTCTCATCGCCGATGAGATAGGAGGCGCAGCCGAGGTCGTCGTGGGTGATCTGGCGGAAGATCATGCGACACCACGCTGGCTCGTCGGTCGTGACCGGTAGTCCGGCGCCCGCCCAGGCCTTGAGGCCGCCGTCGATGTTGCGGGCGTCGAGGCCGACATTGGCGGCGGCGCGCGTCGCCATCCGCGCTACGGTTTCCGGACGCGCATAGGAAGGCGATGGGGCGGCCGCGATCGAGCTCGCCGAGCCGGGCTTTGAGCTGGCCGAGTGGGATGTGCGTCGCGCCTTCGATTCGTGCTTGGGGCAGCTCGGCGGGTTCGCGCACGTCGACGAGTTGCAGCTCGCCGCGACGCATGGCGTCGGCGGCCTCGGCGGGGGTCATGGATTTCGAGCGGCGAAACAGCATCAGTTCTCCTCCTGTGTGTCGGTCTTGCTGGCCCTGATGGCGAAGTGAAATGGCAGGCGGGCATCAAGCGGCTCGGGCGTCAGCCCCGCCGCATGCAGCTCGTCGGCGGCTTCTGTGGCGGTGTAGAGCAGCCCGTCGGGCGGTCCGCTGTCGCGCTCGCGGCCGCGTTCCCAGTCCACGACCAGGATGAAGCCGCCGGGTGCCAGCAGCCGGCGCATCTCTGCGAGCGCCGGTTCGCCCCGCGTTTCGTGCAGCAGGTTCACGGCGAGCACGCGGTCCGCCCGCCCGTCGGGCAGCGGGACGCGGTTGCCGGTGATGAGCAGCGCTCGGGCGCTGTCGCAGTCCGCCAGATTCGCGCGCAGATGCTCGAACATCTCCGGGCTCTCGTCGACGGCGAGGAGCTCCCCGCGTCTGAGTTGTTCAGCGATCGCACGGCTCACGCGCCCGGTCCCGGCGCCGTAGTCAACGACCATCTCGTCGCCACCGAGCCGGAGTTGGTCGATGAGCTCAACCGTCGGCAAGTAGCGCTCCCGCTCGGGCGCGTCGAGCACGTGCGCCCGAGCGGGGTCGAACTTCTTGGCGTCGCGACCGGCCATCACGCGTGACCGAAGCGGACGTCGGGCAGGACACGGTGCAGCGGCTTGGGCAGCCACCACGCCCACTTGCCGAGCAAACGCAGCATCACGGGCACGAGCAGCAGCCGGACGAGCGCGGCGTCGAGGAGCACGGCAACACCGAGGATGACGCCCATCTCCTTCGGCGGCAGCGGGCCCGACAGCGCGAAGGTGAAGAACACCGCCACCATCACCGCGCCGGCCGCGAAGATGACCCGGCCGGAGTGCGCCATCCCGCCGACCATCGCCTCCTTCGGGTCTCCACTGGAGCGCGCCCAGTGCTCCTTGGCTGAGCTCAGCAGGAACACGGTGTAGTCCATAGAGATGGCGAAAATCATCGCGAAGAAGAACACGGGACCCCAGGCGTCCAGGAAGCCCTGGGGTTCGAAGCCGAGCAGCGAGTGCAGGTTGCCGTCCTGGAAGATGAGCTTGGCCACGCCGAACGCGGCGCCGGTGGCGAGCAGGTTCGTGATCACGCCGACTGCGGCGATGAGCGGCGCCTGCAGCGCGAAGAGCAGCAGCAGGAACCCGAGCGCGAGGACGACGCCGATGACTAGCGGCGTCTTGGCCGACAGCACGGCTTCGAGGTCGTGGTTCTCGGCGACAGCACCGCCGACCAGCGTTCCGCTCGGCAGCTTCGCGCGCAGCCGGTCGATGGTGGCGCCCAGGCTCTTGGCCGACGGGTCGCTCTTGGACACCGCTTGGATGAGCGCCAAGCCGTTGCTGCCAGGCTCGGGTGGCAGCACCTGTGCGATGGCCGGGTCAGCCTTGACGAGCGCGGCGACCTTGCCGGCGGAGGCCTGCGAGGTGAGCACCTGTAGCGGCCCGGTCGCGCCCGGCCCGAACCCCTGCTGTACCTGCGTATAGCCCTGGCGGGAATGGTCGCTGGTGGGCACGACCTTGATGGACGGCATGCCGGTGCTCAGCGAGAACACGGGGATTGCCAGCGCGACGAGCACCGCGAGCGCCACCAACGCATACGGCAGCGGCCGGCGCCAGAGGCGCTCACCCCAGGCGGCAAAGCGCGGGGAGCGATGCTCGCCCGAGTGGACCCACTTGAGCGACAGCTTGTCGACGCGCGGGCCGAGCTTGGCCAGGACGGCAGGCAGCAGCGTCAACGTTGCGCCGAGCACGAAGATGACTGCGAGCATGATGCCGAGGCTCATCGAACGAAAGGCGGGGCTGGGGACGAACATCACCGCCGAGAGCGAGATGAGCACCGTCAAACCGGAGAACAGCACGGCCTTGCCGGCCGTGTCCATCGTCTCCGCGACCGCCTCCTCAGCGCTGAGGCGGCTGCCGAAGAACGCTCCGCGGAAACGCATAACCACGAACAGCGCGTAGTCGATGCCGAGCGCGAGCGCGAACATCAGCGCGAAGTTCATCGCCCAGATGGAGATGTCCATGACCTGCGTACCCAGGTACAACGACCCGGCCGCGGCGACGAGGCCGAGGATGGTCAACATCAGCGGCAGACCAGCGGCGACCAGCGAGCCGAACGCCAGGACGAGGATGCCGAGCGTGACCGGCCAGGAGATGACCTCTGACTTCAACATCGCCGAGCGGTTGGCCGCGTTGAAGTCAGACCACATCCCGGGCGCGCCGGTCAGGTTGACCTGCACGCCACGGACGCCCAGCGCGGCCAGCGGCGCCTTCAGGTCATCAGCGGCGCGGACCATCTCGTTTGGGTTCCGGCCGGCACCAGCCTGCACAACGGCGGTGTGGCCGTCGCGCGAGATGGAGATGCCCGATCTGGGTGGCACGACCACGGTGACGGCCTTGCTGGCGCGCAGCCTGTCCGCCACCGCTCTCAGGGTGTGCTGAAACTGCGGGTCGCGCACCGTCTGACGGCGGCGAGTGAACAACGACCATCAGGCCGTAGCTGCCGAGACCCTTGAAGTTCTTATCGATGAGGTTGCGCGCTTGAACGGACTGCGAGCCCGATGCCTCCCAGCCGGCGCCTGACAGCGCCGTCTCCACGCGCGGCGCGAAGATGCCGAACGCGACCGCGATGAGCAGCCAAACGGCAGCGACCGCGCGGAAGTGGGTGGCGGTCCAGCGACCGAGCTTGCCGACGGGGCCGAGCTGGCTCATCGGAGAACCTCCTTGGGGTAGGCGGCAGATCGCAGGGCGAACACCCGCGAGAGGACCAGCGAAGCGGGGCAGGCGCCGAAGACGACGTACAGCCACTGGCTGACCCCGACAAACGCCGTCAGCAGCAGAAACCACAGCGAAACCGTGGCGGCCAGGAGCGCGCTGGTGAGCGTCACCGTCCCCGCGAGGGCGAACAGCGCGCGCTCAAGCGGCCAGCCGCCGCGCGCGCAGCTCTGTCTGGTGGTCATCGGTCGCTACCTCCCTGAAGAATTGCGTCGAGGTCATCGAAGTTGGCGGCGCAACCCGCCGCACACCTGCTCGCAGAGCTCGAAGACCGACTCGTCGGCGATGGCGTATACGGCCGAGGTCCCGCGCTTGGTCCGGCTCACCATCCCCGCCTGCGCCAGCACGCCGAGATGCTTGGAAACGTTCTGCTGTGAGGCACCGGTCGCTTCCTGCAGCTCACCGACGGTCGCCTCACCGTCGCGAAGCGCATCGAGCAGCGCGATGCGCATGGGCTCGCCCAAGCAACGAAAGCGCTGCGCGATGAGCTCGATGAGCGGCATCGGCAATGGGTGCGGGATAGATGGCGTCATGGCTCGATCCTTCCAAAGGCCTACAACTCAGTAGTTGTCAAGTTGTAGCAGGTTCGAGGATCTCGCCCTGAACTGCGGCTACGGGACGCTCCGGTGCCATACTGCGGCCGGAACTCTCCCGCGGGGCTGACGCCGATCGCGAGCGCCAACGCAGACCGCTTCGGGAGGGCCGTCCTCGTCAGCCCCTCACGGGCGTCACGCTTCGTGCCAGCAACTGGGTCGATAACCCGAGAACGCAAATGCCCCCGCACCACAACGCGGTCAGAGAGGTCAGGAAACCGTCCTCGAAGCGACGCGGGACCTTCCTGCGCGAGACGGCGTCACATCACGTAACGCGGCTCGTCAGCGACCGCTGAACCTCAAGGCACTCACCGGCAAGGACCGCGCGCAGCGCCTCGCTGAAGTCGAACGCCTAGCCCGAGGCTGGGCGCTGATCGAGACCTGCTCTTGTTTTCGCACGAGCGTGTTCGCGTCAGCGCGGACAGTCTCGCAATGCGCGGAAAACGAGGGAGCGCCCGAGGGGCCGCTTCGATCGACCGCCGGCTCTCTGCGTGAGCTCCTCCCAGCGCTTGTCCGAGATGAGCGCCTGAGCGCACGCAGATCGGCTATGCGCGGCCTGGTTCGCCGGCAGCTAGGAAGTACGCCCGGTCCTTCGGCCTGTCGGCCGCACGTTTTGATTTGTGGATGTCGTCGAGGGCAGCCACGAGCACGGCAATGCGCGTGCCGGCGACAGTGAGGTGCTCCGCGCGGGGCGCGAGTTCTCCGTAGCCGCCAGGGAAGCCGCTCGGGGAGAACGTGAGGTCGAGCTGGCCGTGTCGCGTTGCCAGGTTCCAGACGGTGGCTGCGAGGAGGCTGCGCGGGGTGAAGTAGCCGGGTGGGAGTCGCACCCAGGCGGCTGTGTTCGCGGGATCGGTGACGAGTCGGCAGTCGAGCTCGTTCAGCGCATCGGCAAGAAGGTGCAGGTTGGCCTCGTCACGGTCGGGCGTGAGATCGATGTCGAGGGTGTCGTAGCGACGGCCGTGCGACTGAATGCCGGCGCCGCCGATGACGACGAACTGCACGTCGTGATCGACCAGAACCTTCAGGAGCGCCTCGCGCTCAGCGTCGATCGCAGGGCTCACGAGACCGGAGTCTGTTGGCTCAGCCATTCAGCAATCCTGTCCCCCGCCGCCCGCTCGTCGGGGCTGCTAACGGCCTGGCGTTCGCGTTGGACGTCGAGCACGGCTTGAAACGCGAGCGAGTCGCGCCGTGCCGTGCGAGCGTCCGACGCGTCGGCGATCCTCAGCAGGTCGATGAGTCCAGCTGCCTCGAGGGCTCCGGCCGGTGTGTCGAACGCCACCCGGTTGCGGGCAAGGTCCGCTTCGCCTCCCGTACCTGCGGGCGCCTCGACGATGACCACGCTCGCCCCGCCGGAAACCATGTGCCTGCCGCTCCGGGTCTGCCGAGCGCCCATCTCTCGGAGGCGATAGCCCACGGCGTCGACAAGCCCACATACCTCGATCATCGACGAACCGAGCACGAGCGGCCAGCCATGCAGCGCCCCAGCTACCTCTCCGATGACGAGCCCTAACACGCCCGCCTCGGCAAGCTCGGACAACCCCGCTGCGATGTCTGAAGCACCCGGAGGGGTGAGCCGCCGTACCCGCTCGAGCGGATCGAGTTCGAGTTGCATGGCGATTTGCGGCCACCAGCTGCGGTCCTCGACTAGGAGATGGGAGTCGAGCTGCAGGCCGCATGCGTGCGCGACCAGCTCGACGTCGTCGAGGCCGACGCCGCGGTCGCCGCGTTCCCAGCGTGCGATCGTAGCCTGGCGGAGGCCGAGGCGTTCGGCCAGCTGGCGCTGCGTGAGTCCCGCTCGACGCCGGGCCATCATTACGTAGTCACCGCCTCGCATACCAAAATGGTATCAGTGGCGTGGACAGAAGGGTGGACGGAAGGGTGGACTTGCGAGTCCACCCTTGAGCCCCCGAACAGCCCCGCCGCACCTGAGCTTTCAGCTCGCTTACGACCCCGACTACCCGCCCCCCACGTATGTCACGAGGGAAGGGTGCGGGTAGTCGGGGTCGTTGCTTGATTGAAGGGGTGCGGCGGGGCTGGTTCATGCCCGAGGGAAGCAAGCTCGTGCAGGCCAGCGAAGGATGCAGTGGGGCCGTGGCGATGAGTTACGGAAGCAGCTCGAAGCCGGTGATGTGATGAGGGCGAACGAGGCCGAAATGGCGTCTGTCAAGGGTTCCGATGCTGGTTGCACCAAGTCGCTCGGCGATGGCGATAAGGCTGCTATCGACGCCGCCGAGGTGCTGATCGGCGTATTGAACGGTGAGCGCGGCGAATCGAGTCCAGTCGGCTGCCGACAGCGGCTCGACAAGGATCTCGCCGGCGGCTGCGGACTCGTAGAGCGCGGCTTCGGCCGCCGCTCCGAGCTGCCGGTCGATCAGCCATCCGGTCTCGGCGATCACGAGCTCGGTCGTGACGAGCGGTCCGGGATGCGCCTCCAGCAGCTCCCGGCAGGCCGTGTGGTCGGGGTCGCTTCGATCGGCGGCAGCGAGCAGCACGCCGGTGTCGACGACCAGCGTCAGCGACCGAACCCCTCGGCGAGCATGTCCTCCGCCTCAGCGGCGGTGCGTCCGGAGCTCGACGCGCCAAGCGCGACGAACCCGAGCTTCCGTCGGGCAGGGATGTGCTCGGCCAGCACTCGCGCAGCGAGTTCGTCCGCGGTCACGGACTGGCGCGCCGCCGAGACGCACGCTGAGGGTGCACCAGGGGTGCATCAGATTGTCTCGCGCCGTCCTTTCGTGTCCCCCTATGTCCAACAGAACGATCAGATTTGCAGGGCTTTCCGAGACACCATGAGACACGAGTGGACAATCCGATCTGCTTTGCAAGCAGGAGGTCGCCGGTTCGATCCCGGCTGGCTCCATCTGAGTGAGGGCGGCCGCGATCACGCCGTCGGCGGAGTGTTCTCGAGCACTTTCTTGAGGGTGGCGCAGTAGCCGGCGAACTGGCGCTTGAGGGTGTGGCGTAGGACCGGCTGGACGAGGCGCATGGGGCCACTCGGTTGTCCGTGCGCGTCGAGCTGGAGTCGTGTCCCGAGCTCCGTCGGGTCGAACGTGATGCGGGCGTCGATCGGTAGTGGTCCTTCGAGCATGCGTAGCGCGAACACACGGTTAGGGTCGTATTCGGAGACCTCGACGAGCGAGGCAAGCTGCTTGCCCCCCGGGGCGCGGTGCACCTCTCGTATGCGGGTGCCGAGGCCAATCGGCCTGTCGTCCTGTGGCACTGCTGAGATCGTGTTCGTCTGCCAGTTCGCGAGTTTGGCTGGGTCGGTCACGTATCCGAACACGTCGCTCACGGGACGGGCGATCTCGGTCCCGACGGTGAACTTGATCATTTGGACTGCCTTTCTCGGAGGATTTCCCACCAGGTCTCAAACGCGGTCCTGCGCCAGTCGGGGCCGGTGTCGAGACCGGCGAATACGCGCGCCAGGAACGGACCGGCAATCAGCTCAA
Organism: uncultured Solirubrobacterales bacterium; assembly: GCA_963792735.1. GTDB lineage: Bacteria > Actinomycetota > Thermoleophilia > Solirubrobacterales > Solirubrobacteraceae > Palsa-465. The sequence goes on from CAWBXK010000007.1 coordinate 578,750, forward strand.
GCGCCATTTCGGGATCGATGTCGCGGCGGATTTCGCGGCGTGCTTGTCCGCGCTCGATGATCGATCGCACCATCGCGCGACGTGGGAGCAGGATGGTTTGGCGAAACGCTTCGATCAGCTCGGGGTGACGATCCTGTTCGGCGATCAACCCGCCGATCAACCCCACATAGGCTGGCCCATCAGCCGGAAGCCCTTGCTCCACCGCGCGCCACAGTTCGTCGCGGGAGCCGCCGAGATCCGATGTCCCGAGCACTGGCAGCTGACGGGCGATCACGTGGGCCACCAGACTCGCCTTGTCGGTGAAGCGGCGATAGATCGCCGGCTTGCCGACGCCGGCCGCCTCGGCGACGGCCTCGATCGTCATTCGCGCGAAGCCGCGCTCGACCAGGAGCGCGAGCGCGGCAGCCGCGATCGCGTCATCGACATCCGGGTCGAGCGTCCGCACCATCCTAACCGTAACGGTACCGTTACGCTATGTCAAAGCACCGCCACGACCTGGCGGATGCCGCTCGTGAATTCAAGCGAGGGTCCACTTGTGACGATAGCCCTCGTACTAGGGCAGTTCACTCGATAGGGCACCCCCGTCGTGAGGCGGGTCCGCAAAGCCAAGGAACTCCGCCGGAGTTCGCCGGGCTCCCGAGGGAATCTTCCTCCACGCTGCCGCCAACTGGGCGAGCACTGTGGAGAACCGGAGGACGTTAGAGCGGCTGCCCGCAAATAGGAGTGATTCATATGTCCAAGAGTCTCCGACTCGCGTGCGCTCGCCGTGCCGGGATCGTCCTTGCCTCCGCTGTTGCGTGCGGCGTCGTTCCGGCCGTGGCCAGCGCGTCTGCTGTCGATCTCGGCAGCGCGAAACCGTTCGTTGTCCTCGGGGGCTCAGCCGTCACCAATACGGGCCCCTCAGTGCTCAACGGCGATCTCGGGGTCGATCCTGGAACCTCGCTTACGGGCTTCGGACTCCCAGCTGTCGTCAATGGCGCGACGCACAAGGCTGACGCTGTCGCCCTCCAGGCACAAAGCGATGTGACCACCGCCTACAACGTCGCGGCCGGTCAGCCGGTTCCCCCAGCCATCAGCTGACGGGCCAGGATCTGGGCAATCTGAAGCTGACACCCGGTGCCTACAAGTTCTCCTCATCTGCCCAGCTAACCGGGCGGCTCACCCTCGATGCGGCCGGCGATCCTAACGCCCAGTTCGTGTTCGAGATCGGCAGCACCCTGACAACCGCGTCGGCCAGCTCGGTTCGGCTGATCAACGGTGCCTCCCCTGCAACATCTACTGGGAGGTCGGCAGCTCGGCGACGCTCGGCACCACCACGGCGTTCGCCGGCAACGTGATGGCCAACATCGCCATCACCCTGAACAACGCCGCCTCAGTCCGAGGCCGCCTGTTCGCCAGCACCGCGGCGATCACGCTCCACAACAACCTGCTCGACGGCTCCATGTGCGCCACCACCACGCCGCCGACGGGCACTCCCACGCCGCCGACGGGCACTCCCAAGCCGCCGACGGGCAATCCCAGCGCCGCGCACCCCCAAGCCGCCGACGGGCAATCCCAAGCCGCCGACGGGCAATCCCAAGCCGCCGACGGGCAATCCCAAGCCGCCGACCGGCAACCCCAAGCCGCCGACCCGCCGGAAGGTTCCCCGAAGAGGGCGGGCCAGGTTCGACCATCCGAGGCATCCGCGGACGGCGCTGTGCAACTACGGATTCACCGCGAGTGTCATCGGCCGTCAGATCAAGCGCGTCGTCTTCACGCTCGATGGAAAGCGGCTCGCCAGCATGGCCCGCTCACCGTTCCAGGTGCACGTTCCGGCGACATTCTCCGGTAGCGGACATCTCAAGGCGCGAGTGACGTTCAAGGACGCCACGCGGGCCCGCACGCTGAACATGGTCTACCGGGCATGTGCCGCGGCTGTCGTACAGCCACTGCCCGCGCCCTCAACGTTCACGGGATGACTCGTTCGGGTCACACCGCTCGGAAGTCCCTCGGTTTGCGCCGAGGGGCCCTGAGCGCGACGGCTGCACTGCTCGCGGCGCTGACGTTCTGCATCGTGTCGGCGCCCCGGGCGAGCGCCGCCGGCGGCTCGGCTGGGCAAGCTCTTGTGGTCTTGTTGCGCGACAAGACCGCCCGTGTCGCGCCGTCGGTGAACGCGCCCGTGGTGGCGATCGTAGCCTCCCACCGCCCACTTACGGGCGTGACGACCATCCTTCCGGTGCTCGGCCGAGCCAGGAAACACGGACGGTCGTGGCTGGACGTGCGCCTGCCCGGGCGTCCGAACTCAAGCGACGGCTGGATCCTGACCGGCGGCACGATGCCCTCGTGGACCCCGTGGGCCCTGTCGGTCGATCGGAGTGCCAGGCAAGTTACGGTCTACAAGCGAGGCCGAGTCGTCGCCACGTATCCGGCAATCGTTGGCGCGCCTTCCACGCCAACGCCGCAGGGCCACTTCTTTATCGAAGAGGGGCTTACGATGGGCTCACAGGCCGCCGGTGGCCCGTACGCACTCGCGACCAGCGCCCGCTCGGACGTCTATCAGGAGTTCGATGGCGGCCCGGGGCAGATCGCCCTTCACGGGATGGACAACCTTTCAGGAGCCCTCGGAACGGCTTCCTCGCACGGTTGCATCAGATTGGACACGCCCGCCATCACCTGGCTGGCTATGCATATTGGTGCCGGCGTACCTCTCCGTATCGCGGGGTAGCACTTGTTAGATAGCTATAAGTTCTGACGTCTCGGGTGCGAGAAGCAACGAAGAAATAATCAGGAACGTATGCAACGCTGGGAACCGTGACCCGACCGAGCGCATCGCCAATCTGATCGGAGTCGTGCTCCCATTCGTGGGGGTGCTCGTGGCCGTCGGCTGCTGTGGAACCGCGCCGTCGACGACGTCGACCTGGCGATCCTGGCGGTCATGTACCTGCTCACCGCCGTCGGCGTCACGGTCGGCTTTCACCGCCTGCTGACCCACCGGGCGTTTCAGACCTACCCCTGGCTCGAGCGCACGTTCGCCGTGCTCGGCTCGCTGTCGGTCCAGGGCTCGGTCATGGACTGGGTGGCCGACCACCGCAAGCACCACGCCCACACCGACGAGGAGGGCGATCCGCACAGCCCGCACGTCGGCCACGGCAGCGGGCTGCGCGGTCTGTGGCACGCCCACACGGCTGGCTGCTCGAGACCCAGGGCCAGGCCGACTGGAAGCGATACGCCGGCGAGCTCTACGAGGATCCGCGGATGCGGCGGATCGGCCGCCGGTTCCCGCTGCTCGTGCTGCTCTCGCTGCTGATCCCGACGGTGGCCGGCTTCGTCCTGCACGGCTTCACGCTCGGCGGCGCGCTGCGCGGCTACGTGTGGGGCGGCCTGGTCCGGATCTTCCTCGTCCACCATGTGACCTGGTCGGTCAACTCGATCTGCCACTTCTTCGGACGCCGGCGCTTCGACATCGAGGACCGCTCGACCAACGTCGCCTGGCTCTCGGTGCTGTCGCTCGGCGAGTCCTGGCACCACAACCACCACGCCTTCCCGCGCTCCGCCTACCACGGGCTGCGCCGGTGGGAACTCGATCCCTCGGGCCTGATCATCTCCGGCGCTCGAGCGCCTCGGCCTGGCCTGGAACGTGGTGCGGATCACGCCCGAGCGCCAGCGCCAGAAGACCACCCTCGAAGCCCGGGCATAGCACGGCGCGGTCATGGACGCCGCGCCGCCGGAGTCTCGGTAAGTGGACGCGGTCTCGCTCGATTACTTCCTAACGGTCGTGGCCGAGTCCCAGGTTGCGAGCGACTAGCCGATCGCCTACGCTCGCAAGCGATGACCAGCCCGACGTCGTCGCCGGGGGCGCGGCCGGCGCGAGCAGACGGAGAGCGCGTATCGTCAGAGAGAGCGCACGTCGAGCACGTATCGCCAGCGCTGACGCCGCCCCCGGGTAACCCTCGCTTTCCGCTGATGGACTCGGTCCGCGCGATCGCGGTCCTGACCGTACTGACTTACCACGTGGGGTTCTTGGGCACTTCCAGCAGACCCACTTCTACGGGATCGCGCTGTCCAGCCTTGGTTTCGGCGTGGCCGTCTTCTTTGTGCTCTCGGGCTTCCTGCTGTATCGGCCGTTCTTCAATGCCGAACTGACCGATGCCCCCCGACCTCGGATCCGTGATTTCGCGCGTCGCCGCGTTTTGCGCATCGTTCCCGCCTACTGGCTCGCGCTGACTGCGCTCGCGATCTTCCCAGGTCTGGTCGGCGTGTTCTCGGACCATTGGTGGCACTACGGCTTTTTACAGGTCTACAGCTCCCCGCCGTTGCTCCGGATCACCGGTATCCCGGTCGCGTGGTCATTGTGCATCGAAGTGTCGTTCTACCTGGCGCTGCCGTTCTATGCCGCCGGGTCACTCTGGCTGACTCGCAACATGAGTCTCGCGGTGAAAGTTCGCTTCCAGATTGCCTCTCTGACCTTGCTCGGTGTGTTGTCGCTGGTCGGCGGCTGGGTTTGGCACGGAAACACGACGGCACCGTCGCTGTTGACATTCTTCGACTGGTTCGCCCTCGGGATGATGCTTGGCGTGCCAGCGTTGCAGTCGGCACCGGCACGATGCGGTCGCGGACGATCGAGCTTGTGAGCGCTCATCCTGCGGCGTGCTGGGCGACGGCACTCGCGGTCTATGTCGTGCTCAGCGCATTGGTCGCAGGCGCCCCGCAGCATTTTCTGTTCTCCAACGTCCAGGCGGCCGAAGATCATGCGTTGCGAGGGGTCGTGGCGTTCCTTGTCGTCGTTCCCGCAGTGTTCGGGGACGGGCCGGCGGCTGGCCGAGGCAGGTCCTTACCTGGGGCTGGATGCGTTGGATTGGGTTGATCTCGTATGGGATCTTCTTGTGGCACCTGCCGATCTTGCTGTGGCTCCGCGACCACGGCGTGCGCGCCGCGCCACTGCTCCTGATCTGCACTCTCGCGTTGACGATCGCGTGCGCGTCCGGGAGCTACTACCTTGTCGAGCGACCGATCCTGCGCTTCAAGGATCGACGGCTGCCACGCGCATCGAAGCCCTTGCCCGTTGGGGCGTGAGCCTTCGCGCCGCTGCCCGACATAGCCGGGGCCGCTACCGTGGCACTGCGTGCGGATCGCGACCTGGAATGTCAACTCGGTCAAGCAGCGGTTGCCGCGGCTGCTTCCCTGGCTGGACGAGCGCCAGCCGGACGTCGTCTGCCTGCAGGAGACGAAGCTCGCCGACGACGGCGTTCATCGAGCTGCTCGGCGAGCGAGCTCGCCGAGCGCGGCTACGCGGTCGCGCGTCCACGGCGAGGCGACGTGGAACGGGGTCGCGATCCTCTCGCGGGTCGGCCTCGACGACGTCGTGGCCGGGGCTCGCCGGGGCGCCCGGCTTCCCGCATCCGGAGGCGCGGGCGGTGTCCGCGACCTGCGGCGGGATCCGCGTGCGTCTCGCGTGTACGTGCCCAACGGGCGCGTGCCGGACTCCGAGCACTACCAGTACAAGCTCGCCTGGCTGGCGGCGCTGCGGGAGATGGTCGCCGGCGGCCCGGAGGCCGCGATCGTCTGCGGCGACATGAACATCGCGCCGACCGACGACGACGTCTTCGATCCCGAGCGCGTACGTCGGCCAGACGCACGTCACGCCGCCCGAGCGGGCGGCGCTTGCCGAGCTGCAGGCGCTGGGGCCTGCACGACGTCGTGCGCGAGCGGTGGCCGACCGAGCGCGTGTTCACCTACTGGGACTACCGGGCCGGGATGTTCCACCAGGACCTCGGGATGCGGATCGACCTGGTGCTGGCCAGCGCGCCGGTGGCCGAGCGGGTGCGGGCGGCCTGGGTCGACCGCCAGGCCCGCAAGGGCAGCGGGCCGAGCGACCACGCGCCGGTGATCGTCGACCTCGACGAGGCGCCGGACGGCGACATCGGGCCGGTCGTGCCGCCGCCGTCGGCGCCGGCGCGCCAGGCGCGGCGCGTCAAGCTGCCTCAGTCGCCGGTGACGCGCAAGCGCGGTCCGCTGGCTCATCCGCGGGCGGTCGCGGTCCCGCGAGGGCTGCACCCGCTTCGGCTCGCCCGGCATCTTCGGATAGTCCGGCGGGTAGGGCATGTCGCCCGGCCCTCGGCGGCGTCGCGCTCGGACATGTCCAGCAGCGGCTGCAGCGAGTGGGCGGCGTCGTCGATCGCGGCGTGGCGATCGCCCATCTCGGCGAACCGAGCCGGCATCGTCGCAACCGTGAAGTCCTCGGGCGCGACCTCGGCGAGCTCGTCCCAGCGTCAGCGGCGCGGAGACCGGCGCGCCGGCTTCGGCCGCACGCTGTAGGCCGAGGCGATCGTGCGGTCGCGCGCGTTCTGGTTGTAGTCGACGAAGATGCGCTCGCCGCGCTCCTCCTTCCACCAGGCTGGTCGTCACCTGGTCCGGGCAGCCGCCGCTCCAGCTCGCGGCCGAACGCGATCGCGGCGTGGCGGACGTCGGTGAACGTCCAGCGCGGCTCGATCCGAACGTAGATGTGCATGCCGCGGCCGCCGGAGGTCTTCGGGAAGCCGGCGTAGCCGAGCTCGTCGCAGCAGCGCCCGCGCTTCGCGCGGCGACGCGACGGCGTCGGCGAAGTCGGTGCCGGGTTGCGGGTCGAGGTCGATGCGCAGCTCGTCCGGGTGGTCGACGTCGTCGCGGCGGACCGGCCACGGATGGAAGGTGATCGTGCCCATCTGTGCCGCCCAGGCCACCACGGCTACTTCGGTGGGGCAGATCTCATCCGCGTCGCGCCCTGAGGGGAATTGGATCCGCGCTGTCTTCACGTAGTCCGGTGCTCCGCGTGGGACCCGCTTCTGAAAGAAGGCGTCACCGCCACCCTTCTCACGGGTCGAGAGCACGATCCCTTCATGCACGCCCCTTGGCCAGCGCTCGAGCGTCGTCGGCCGCCGGCAGAGCGCGCGCATGATTCCGTCCTCGACGGAGAGGTAGTAGTTGACGATGTCGAGCTTCGTGAGCTCTCGTCCGCGCGCCGTCGCCGGAAAGATCACGCGCTCAGGGTTGGACACGCGCAATTCGCGTCCCCCGGCGTCCACGACCGCTGCGTCAGACGGCGCCATGCTTCAGACGAGACTGCGTGCGCAATCCTCGATCGAGTCCTCCACGGGTCTCGTTCGCCAGTCAAGGGTCGTGCGCGCCTTCTCGCTCGAGAACCAGGACTGCTTCCCGAGATCACCAACGACCGAGCGGATACTGCCGTCGAACAGAGCCATGGCGCGGATCAGCAGGTTCGGCGCCACGCGG
>CAWBXK010000008.1:0-318642 GCA_963792735.1 uncultured Solirubrobacterales bacterium
CCCTTGGGGGTTCGAGTCCCTCCGCCCGCATCCGCATTGCAGATACCATCGCGGACTCCCAGGGGAGTGAGTTAATGGCTATGCGCATGGTCTCCAAAACCATGAATCCGGGTTCGAATCCCGGCTCCCCTGCTCAGTGAAGGCGCATACCGTCTACCGGACCTTCAACACCGAACGGCGGCGAGAGTTCGTCCGGATCACCGATGATGTGGCCGAGGCGGTCAACCAGGCCGCGATCGCCGAGGGGATGGCGCTGGTATGCGCGATGCACATCACCGCCGGCGTATGGATCAATGACGACGAGCCGGGGATCCAGGCGGACGCGCTCGAGTGGCTGGACAAGCTGGCGCCCCCGAGCTGGCGTGAGCCCGACGGCGAGGTCGCGCGGGAGCTACTGCCCGACCCGGGCGATTACCGACACCATCGCGGCGGCGAGGACAACGGCGACGCCCACCTGAAGAACCTGCTGGTGCACCACCAGGTGATCGTCCCCGTCACCGAGGCCCGTTTGGACCTGGGCCCCTGGCAGCAGATCTTCTACTGCGAGTTCGACGGCGGGCGGCCCAAGCGGCTCGTGATCAAGGTGCTGGGGGAGTAGGCCCTGCCGGCCTCGCTGGTGTTCGCGCCGGAGCTGCTGGAGGGACAGGTGGCCCTGATCACGGGCGGCGGCACCAATCTGGGCAAGGCAGCCGCGGCCGAGCTGATCCGCTGCGGGGCTCGGGTGCTGATCGCGGGGCGTCGCGCGGAGGTCCTGGAGGCGGCCGCCGGCGAACTCGGCGAGGGGTGCTCGTGGGTGGCTGGCGACATCCGAGATCAAAGCTCGGCCGAGGCGATCGTCACCGCCGCGCAGGAGCGACACGGCCGGCTCGACTTCCTGCTCAACAACGCCGGCGGCCAGTACTTCGTCGCGGCCGAGGGCATCACGGCCAAGGGCTGGAGCGCCGTGCACCGGCTGAACGTCGGTGGCACGCTGACGATGTCCGAGGCCGCCTACCGGCTGGCCATGCAGCCGGCCGGCGCCGGCACGATCGTCAACGTGACGGTGTCGCCGCACCATGGGATGCCCGCGATGGCGCACACCGGAGCGGCACGGGCGGCGGTGGAGGCGATCACCCGTGAGCACGCACTGGAGTGGGGGCCCTCCGGGATCGCAGTCACCGCCGTCGCCCTCGGGCGTCTGGCGACCGAGTCGCTGCGCAAGTATCCGGCCGAACTGTGGCGGCGCGCGGCGTTGAGCGTGCCGTTGCAGCGTCTCGGCGAGATGCAGGAGTACGGCTGGCTCGTGGCGCTGCTCGCCTCGCCGCTCGGGCGGGCGCTGTCAGGCTCGGTGGTCACGCTCGATGGGGCCCTCGACAACTGGACCGGACCGTGGCCGCCGGAGGAGCTGTCACGCGACGGCGAGGTGCCCACGGAAGAGCGTCGCCCGGCAGGCAGCTGAGTCCCGGTCGAGCGGTACGATGTCGACAGGCTCGCGGGCGAAGTGTTGTGGTTGCACAAAAGCCTTCCAAGCTTTTAGGGCGGGTTCGATTCCCGTCGCCCGCTCTCCGACTGGCAACGTGAGCCGGTTATGATCAGCTCGACCACGGGGAGTGGCGCAGTCTGGTAGCGCACCCGGCTGGGGGCCGGGCGGTCGCAGGTTCAAATCCTGTCTCCCCGATTACTGAAGTGCCTGCAAATCTCGGCTTTCGACCGGTGCTGCTTTGATCCGAGATACTCCAGAGGGCATCAAAGGGGCATCAAACGTCGCGCTCCGCTGTAGGCCGGTAGCGTTGTGGACCAAGCCACGGATGTCCCGGATCGTGCTCGAGACGCCTCTGGCGATGACGGCGTCTCACATCCCAACGCTGAGTGCGACCGGCTTGCCGGGTCATCCTCCGAGCTATTGATGTCTTCCGGTAGCCGGAGCACGCCCGGTTGCGCCGTTTCCGGGGCGCGCGACGTACGCCGTCTTTTCGTCGCCCGCGAACCCACATGCTCGGTAGAACGCGTGGGTCGATGCGTGTCGGGAGCCGCTGAGGAGCATCGCCTTGTGGCACCCGGCGGCCCATGCCGTATTCAGGGTGGCGGTCATGATCGCTTTTCCGAGGCCGGTTCCGCGAAATGGCTCATCGACGACTACGTTCTCGATCACGGCGTACGGGGACGCCGAGCGCGTCAGGTTCGGTATGACGTTGAGGTACGACGTCGCGATCAGCTGACCCGCACGGTCGATGACTATGAGCGTCATACCCGGTGCTCGCAGGATCACGTCGAGCGCCGCGACAGCGGCATCGTTAGCAAGCTCGGGGTCGGCGGGCTGCAGCTGGCGGTAGAGCCGGAGCAGTTCAAACAGATCGCCGGCGTTCGCCGCTCGAGCTGCGTCGGTCCGCCGCTCCGATGTCATAGTCCAGACGCTACCGGCAGCCGCCGTCGGCGCGTTCTTCGCGGTCGCCCAGCTGATCCTTCCAGGAATAGGGTGATGTGATGGGCCAAGAAACCGACGTGCAGGCCGAGCTGCCGTTTGCGTTCGAACTGGCAGATCTGGCGGCTAGCGTGTCACTGCCGCGATTCACAGCGAGACGTTGAGGTCGAGACAAAGCCGGAGGGGTCCGGAGGTCGATCGTGACGTTAAGCGGATCCCGCGGACCCGAATCCACGCCAGGCGAGCAGATGACGCGGTCCTCGGTGAGGAGGACGGCACATCCGGGCTGGGTCAGTCGAGGTGGCGCTGGTTTCTGGATCCGATCATGGGACCAAGCGCGATGTGGCCGGGGACCCAAAGCGGATGGCGTTGATCGCCCACGCGCGTGTCGATGAGTCAGTGGTGGGGGTCGTGGACTACCCCGCGCTCGGTGAACTCTGGTGGGCCAGCCTGGGTGCCGGCGCCTATTACGACGGGCCGCCAATCCACGTTTCAAACACCAACGGTCATCGAACATCGGGCGGGGCCAGACTGGAGTGGCGGGGTTCGATCAATCCGGAAGCGAGACCTGGATTTCGTGCGCTGGTCGTTCCCATATCGATGAGACGGACGCGTCCCACGTCATCCGGATGCGAGCATGGTTGCCGCCGGCGGAGGTAGCGGCATCGTGAGTCCGCCGCGCTATCCGCCTCCAGCGAGTCCGAGATGGCTGCAGAGATTGTCGTAGTCATTGCCAAGATCGTCCTTGGCCTCGCCTCGAGGTCCGTGAGAACCAAGGCCGAGCGGCGCGGCGGCGTCGTAGTTCACGCGGATCCCGAAGTCGTGGCGCTCGACCGACGTGATCGTGACACGGTTCGCCACCGACGCATCGCCGCGAGCCCCGGTGACTTCGAAGCTCAGCGCGATGGGATCCGATCCGGGCTGGGACATGCTTTTCAGCACCTGTAGCGCCTCGGCCACAGTGCCAGGGCCACTCAGAGTGCTGAACGCGTGCGCAATCGCTCGTGGGCTGTAGCCCAGCTCCGTCAGCCGCTCCTCAAAAACTGGCCACTCCGGGCTGGCGACTTTCCCTCGGTCCGCGGCCTTTGCTGCGAGACGCAAGCCGAAGTCATCCTTCCCGGACCCCATTGAGCCGAGTTTATTGCTCCTCGGCGCGGTCGTTGAGATGGCCGGGTGTTTTGTTTGGTTGTGGGCTTTTTGGGTCGCGGCTGTCACAAATTGCCGCGGCCGAGACAATGAGAGGGCATGCAGGCGGCCTTACGCGATCCGCGTAGCGACGGAGAGTTGCTGGTGGCGACCGGCTCGGACCCGGAGGCGTTCGGGGTTTTCTATCGGCGCCACGTACGCGGTGTGCTGTCGTTCTTTCGTCGGCGCACGGCGACGGTGGAGGTCGCTTTTGATCTGACCGCCGAGACGTTCGCAGCCGCGCTGGAGGCCGTACCGCGCTACCAGCTGCGTGGCGAGCCGGCCCGGGGCTGGTTGTACGGGATCGCGTGGAACAAGCTGCACGAGGCATACCGCCGTGGTCGAGCTGAGGACACGGCCCGTCGAGCGCTCGGGATGGCTCCTGTGACGCTGAGCGACGCCGCGCTGGCGTGTCTTGAGAGTTTGGCCGACGGGCCTGCTGTGGAAGCGCTGGAGAGCTTGCCGTCACCCCAGCGCGAGGCGGTTCGTGCGCGTGTGATCGACGATCGTCCCTACGGTGAGATAGCCACCGACTTGGCGTGCTCGGAGAGCGTGGTGCGCCAGCGAGTCAGCCGCGGGGTGCGGGCGATGAGAGAACGGCTGTCAGGAGGCTGAGCGGTGACCGACGATCCGATCCACGCCCTCGAGCGCGAACTGCTCGCGGCCGCTCGCCGCGCTACCCATGGCACGCCCGACCGGGCCGGCGCTGTGGGTTCTGCCCGTCTGATGAGGCGACCACTACGCCGGGCGCTGCTATCCGTTGGTGTGATCGTTCCGGTGCTCGTCGTTCTGGCCGTGGCGCTGGCCGTGCGCTCGGGTTCTGGCAGCTCGCACACGCCGGGCGTCCCGTCGCCGCTGGGAGCGGCTCCCAGCTCCGTGCTTAGCGTGCTGCGCCGTCCCGGGATAGCCCCGCACGGCCAGGCGCTGAGCAGCGTCGAGCGGATCGCCATCTCGGTCCGCGGTCCGACCGTTGCCCTGCAGCGCGCCAGCCTGCGCCAGATCCCGGTGAGCGTCGCGCCTGATGCCACGGTTCCGCTCGACCTCGCGGTCGTGCGTGCCGCCGACGGGCGGCAGCTGATCGGTCTCACCGTGCCGGCGCACTCGGCCTCGGGACAGGGCAACTCGCAGATGATGTACCTCTACGCAAATCAGACCGATCAGGCGTACTCGACCGTCGCCCAGCTGCGCGCCAGCGGCATTGGAACGTGGCTGGGCCAGGACCGTGACGGCACCCAGGATTACGCGGTCCTTGTCCCTGATGGGGTGACCCGGGTGCGGCTGGACGCCCCCGGCGAGCCAGTCGCCACCGTGCGCGAGAATGTCGCCGGATTCCGCCTGTCAAACGTCAGCGCCACCAGCCTCTCCAAGCAACTGGGTATGACGTGGCTTGATGCCGCAGGCCGGGTGGTTCACCGGGTCGCCGGCGCGCATCTTCCCAGCCTCGCGCAGCTGCACGCCCAGGTCAACGTATCGATCCGCACCCTGCGCGCGCACCTGGCCGTGCTCCAGCGCCGCCCGACCGCGGCCGACCGCGCGCAGCAGTCGGCGCTGCGTGAAGCCGCACCGCCCGGGGACACGCTCATCGCCGACAGCGCCCGCGTGGCAAGCACGACACCGGCCTCAGGCCCGATCGTTATCGCGCTCGTACGCGAGACCGCGGACGGCACCGCCGGGGTGCTCGTGCAGGACGCTCACGGCGGCAGCTGCTGCACCACCCCAAGCGAGCTCCTCAACTTCGGCGCCATCTCCTCAGACTCTGGCCAGGGCGGCGCAAACGAGGCACTCGTGCTCGTCCCCGACGGGGTACGTGCCCTTGCCGTACACCTCCTCAAACGGACCATACGGGCAAACGTGATTGGCAACGTCGCAGTGCTGTCCGGGAGTGGCCAGCCCGGTCTCTCGACCCCGATGACCTGGTATGACGCCAACGGACAGGTCCTCCGACGCGTCCCAGCCCGACGCTGACCCACCGCGACCCACGTCGCATCCTCTCCGCCACCACGCCTAGACGCTCTGACCGTCTCACCGACCAACCCTCTACTCACGTCCGCGGTGTGGACTGGGCCCTGGGTTTGGCGACGAGCAGTTGCGGCGTCACGCTCGGTCTACCCCCATCCGTCGCGTGAGAGCCTCGGACGTACCCGGCTTGGTGACTGCGTCCCTCCCGGGAGCGGCAGTCTCAAGCACCCACGGCAGCCAGCATGGGGCTGCTCCTGGTGGATGGGGCAGCGAGTTCCAACCCTTCCCCGTTTATGGTTGTGTGGCGCGGAGCTAGGAGCCCGATGTCAACTCTGCCGCGGGGGCGTGATTCGCTACAACGAGGACATGCTCGAAGCGTTCGGCGAGGTGAGTATTCATGTGGCCCGGGGGAGCGACGTCGCGGCGCTTGCCGCGTTGAGAGCGATCTGGAGCACCGGAGACCCAGCCGAGCCAGAGTTCGAGCGGCGGCTGGCTGACTGGCTCGCCGACGAGGGTGATCGACGCACCACGTGGCTAGCGCGGGTTAGCGATCTGCCGGTCGGGATGGCGTCACTGGTCGAGTACCGTCGGATGCCGCATCCCGGGCGTGCTGATTCGCGCTGGGGCTATGTCAGCAACATGTTTGTGCTGGAGAATTTCCGCAGGCGCGGCATCGGCTCGGCACTTCTTCAAGAGCTGGTCAAGTTCGCGCGCGCCAGGTGCTACGTGCGGCTTGTGCTCTCACCTAGTCAACAAGCGACCGCCTTCTACCACCGGGCCGGCTTCGTGTCCCCCGACAGCACTGGCTCTGATCGGCTTCTCGTCCGGCCAGGCGAGACGTAGCGCCCAAGCCCGCCTTCGTCTGGAGCATCTCTGTCGTCACGCCGACTTTCTTGCAGTGCGCGTGAAAGGAGGTCTCTTCGCACAAGCCGATCCACCACCGCACAGCCGCCACTCACCGCGGTCAGGGCACCGATCCGCTGCGCCGCCGGATTTGACCGCGTCTCACATACCGTGTGCGCACAAATTTCGCACAAGGGGGCGCTATACGAACACCGCGCGATCGACCAGCTGACCATCGAGCGGGGGCAGATCGGCCTGGTCCTCGACAACGCCATCGAACTAACCCCGGGTGAGTTGGTGAGCCTCGGTCTGGTTCGCAGCTCGACGCGCGGCGGGTACCGAGGCGACTACTTCGTCTTCGAGGCGAGGTCGAGGTAGATCTCGATCGCCCGCTCCGCCGCCTCAGGCGGCAACCCGGCCCGAAGCTCAGCGATGAATTGATCGCGAGGGGTCGCCTGCGGCTCGGGCAGCGAGGCGAAGAACGCATCAATCTCCGCCTGGATCGCTTCCGCCTGCTCCGGATGCTTCCGTTGGGCCCAATCGAGGAGTCCCCCACCGACTTCCTCCAGCGCAAGCCTGTTCGCGTCTATCGCGATCCGGAACAGGTCGGCGACCGTCAGGTGCTTCTCCCGGTTCCCCCAGGGCAGCGGCTCGATCCCGAGCTTCCGGACAGCACGGCTGACCCCAGACGGATCCAGCCCGAGCAGCGAAGCCGTCTCGGCGAAGGTCGGGAGCGCGCGAACATGTTCGGCACGCGAGACGTCTTTGATCCACATACCAACAGTATTGCACTGGACGCAAGTGTTACATGCGTTGCATCTAATGCAAACATTACATGCGGGTAGTCGACTCCCTGGCGGCCAAGGGCATCAACGGGGGCATCAAACTGAGCACAACTGCGCGCTTCGCCAGACAAGAAAACCCCCGTGGAATAAGGGTTTTCTCCTGGAGGCGGCTCCCAGAGCCCGGCTGGGGGCCGGGCGGTCGCAGGTTCAAATCCTGTCTCCCCGATGTAAGGAAGGCCCCGAACGCTGACCTAATTCTGCTCATGGCTTCAACCGCCGTCTTGCTGTCAGCAGGGCGGTCGCGGGCAGACGGGGAGACTGGGCGGCTGCGCCGGGACAAGGAGCGCTCCGATGCGGTTGTAGATCGCCGAAGCGTAAGCTTCGGACGGGTTTCCCTTGAGCCCCTGAGTGGTGAAAACGACCACGGCCGTTTTCTTGGACGGCAGGTAGCTGACGACTCCGTTGTAGCCCATCAGCTGGGGATTGGTGGCGATCCAGCCGTTGCTCACCCCGAATCCCATCGCGTAGTAGCGGCTCGAGGTGAGAGGACCCAGGCCGACGTTCTGGGGGCCGATCTGCCGCGCGTGGGATTTAGGCGAGAGCAGCGATCCGGTGCCCAGCGCACGGGCCCACCTGCCCATGTCGCCCAGGGTGGAGGTCATGTTGCCCGTGTACACAGCCCAGGTCGGGCTCCAGGAACTTGAGTCCTCGTAGAGCCCCCTGTCGCTGGTGTATCCGTGCATGACCGGCGCCGGGATGTATGAGTTGAACCGCATCGCGGTGTGGCGAAGATCGAGCTTGCTGAGGATCCGCCGCCGTAGGAGTTGGTCCACGGGCATACCGCCGACGCGTCGCAGGACCTCCCCCAACAGCACGAAGTTGGTGTCAGAGAACGCCCAGCTCGTGCCGGGAGCGAATAGCGCCGGGCGGCTGAAGGCGATCCGGAGCAACTCGGAGACCCTCCACGCCTGAAACGGATCCGCGTCAAAGGACGTGACGAACGGCTTTGTCGTGACGTAGTCGGCGTAGCCCGACGTGCTTCGGGCGAGCATGCCGACTGTTACCTGGTTCGCGTGCGGGAGCCTGGGAAACCATTTCGACAGCGGATCATCGAGGCGCAGACGCCCTTGGTCGACCAGCTGCAATAGGAGCGTCGTAGTGAACGACTCTGTGGTGTTGCCGATCCTGAACTGATCGGTCCTCCTCGCCGGGACGCCTGGCTGGGACTCCCCGAGTGCGCCACTGACTAGACGACGCCCATTCACCCAGACTCCGAACAGGACGGACCGCAGGCGGTACCGCGCCTTGAGCCCGCGCACCGTCCGCGCGATCTTCTCGCGGCTCGGACTCGGCCCGTTCGTCGCCTGCGCACCGCTCGCGGCCAGCATGAGCGCGATCACCGCCAAAAGGCCAGCCCGTCTAAAACGAGTCACGGGTGCATACTCGACGACGGCTGCGCGCGCGTCAAACCCCGGCGGCCAAACGGCTCGTACGAAGCCGGCGGGTTCATCACAAGGCCTGGGCCTACAAGCAACCTCACGCGGGCGGCAGGAACGTGCCGCTGGCGCTCGATCCCATGGTAGGTTGCGCTGCCATTTCTCGAGCTTGGAGGTCGCCGGTGCCAGATGCCCCCGATATCACCCGCCGTGGCTTTCTGAAGACCGGCGCGGCGCTGGGCGCGGCGGGACTCGCCCTGGATCCTCTGGGCGGCTCTTTGCTGGCATCGGCCAACGCGCGGCCTCGCCGCTGTGGCGGGCGACTGAACGACATAGAGCACATCGTCGTTCTCATGCAGGAGAACCGGTCGTTTGATGAGTTCTTCGGCACGTTCCCAGGTGTGCGCGGCTTCAACGATCGGAGCCACCGTCAGGCATTCGCCCAACCCGGCTATAGAGGTCCAGGGGCGCGTAAGGGGCGGCTGCTGCCGTTCCATGTCGACGGCCGTAAGCCAATCGGTCAGTGCCTTGGCGACCTGGACCGACCGAACCACGACTGGATACCTCAGCATCAGAGCTGGAATGGCGGACGCAACGACCGTTTCTATGAGGTTCATTCGCGCGCGCGGTGGGATGGGAAGTTCGGGGCCAACGTCATGGGCTATTTCCGGCAGCCCGACATTCCGTACTTCTGGGCGCTGGCGCGCGCCTACACCCTCTGTGACATGTACTTCTGCTCGGTGATCGGACCGACCGAGCCCAACCGCGTGTATTCGATCTCGGCCACGCTTGATCCGGAGGGCAGGCGCGGCGGGCCGTGCTTGGAGACAGTCTTCGACGCGCAGGGACTGGTCGGCGACTTTCGCTGGACGACGATGCCCGAGCAGCTGCAGGCGCGGGGGGTGTCGTGGAAGAGCTACACCGCGGCCGGTGGCCAGTTCGACAGTCCGTTTCCGGCCTTTCGCCAGTTCCGCAACAAGCCGGAGCTCAACCGACTCGGGATCCAGCCCACCTATCCGGCCGACTTCCAGGCCGATCTGGATCATGACCAGCTGCCGTCCGTGTCCTGGATACAGGTGGCCTTCAACGACTCCGAGCACCCCGGCTTCCCGCCGGCCAAGGGCGAGTACGCCGTAGACCAGGTGCTGAGAGCGATTTGGCGCCGCCCCCACATCTGGCGCAAAACGGTGGTGATCATCAACCATGATGAGAACGGCGGGTTCTTCGATCACGTCCCGCCACCCACTCCCCCCAAGGGCACCAAGGGGGAGTTCCTGACGGTTGGCCGCCTACCGGCGGCTGCGGGCGGGATCCGCGGGCCAATCGGCCTGGGCTTCCGCGTTCCCTGCATCATCGTCTCACCGTGGTCTCGGGGCGGCCTCGTGTGCTCCGACACGTTTGATCACACGTCTGTCTTGCGACTGATCGAGCGCCGTTTCGGCGCGGAGGTGCCCAATCTCAGTCGCTGGCGGCGCTCGGTCACCGGCGATCTGACGACGGCATTCAACTTCGCCGCCGCTCCGGACTACTCCGTCCCGCGCCTCCCGCCGACGAGCGACACCTCACCGCTGGTCACCACCGGCGAATGCGCTGCCAGCACGGTCTCGCCCTATCCGGTCCCCGCGCACATCTCGATGCCCCGTCAGCAGCCTGGACGGCCGCGGCGACCGAGTGGCCTCTGCTAGCGCCTCTTGAGCGAACGGGACGATCTCCGAACACAAGGCGGGATCATCGGCCCCCAGGGAGGGCTTTGACTGCGCCCGGGCGCTGGGCTGGCTAGCCTTGCCGACGTGACGGCAGCTCGGACGCTCGCCCCCGCTGCTCGCGTCTGCGGCTTGACCAAGCGTTACGGGGACAAGCTTGCGCTCGACGGCGTCGACCTTGAGGTCGCGCCGGGCGAGCTCCGAGGTCTGCTCGGCCCCAACGGCGCCGGCAAGACGACGCTGCTGCGGGCGCTGTTTGGCTTGGTGCGGGTTGACAGCGGTTCGGTGCAGCTGTTCGGCCGCGAGCTGGCCGAGGGTCGAAGGCGGCCCTCGCGCGGCGTCGCGGGCTTTGTCGAGGCGCCCGCGTTCTACTCATATCTCACGGGTCGGGCCAATCTGGAGCTGTTGGCCGACCTCGATGACGTCGGGCGGACGGGAATCGACGGCGCGCTGGAGCGCGTCGGGATGGCCGGGCGAGCCCAGGATCGGGTTGGCAGCTATTCCACCGGGATGCGGCAGCGGCTGGGGATCGCGGCCGCGTTGCTGCGCGACCCCAGGTTGCTGCTGCTCGACGAGCCGACCAGCGGGCTTGATCCCGGTGGTGTCCGCGCGGTCAGCGCGCTGCTGCGTGAGTTGTCCGCGCGGGGAGTGGCGATGCTCCTGAGCAGCCACCTGATCGGCGAGCTCGAGGCGCTCTGTCAGTCCTACACGATCCTCCGAGCCGGCAGCGTGGTCTGGACCGGCAGTGCGGCGCAGCTGGCGCGGCAGGCTCCGGGCTCGGTCTATCTGGTCAACACCAACGACGACACGCGGGCGCTCGAGCTCGCGCAGAACCGTGAGGGGCTCTCGGGGGTCCGTCTCGAGCCCAGCCCGGGCATCCGTCTCACGGTCGAAGGCGATGCGCTCGACGGCTACGTCGCCGCGATCGTGCACGATGGATTGGCGCTGCATCGCCTCGAGCTGCTGGTCAGCCCGCTCGAGAGCATGTTCTTCTCACTGACCGCAGGTGACGGGAGCGGCCCCGAGGACTGGATCGCCGCTCAGGTCAAGGCGCGCGACGAGGCGGCCATCGCGCCATGACCGCGGCGGCGCAGGAGCCGCGGGTGGAGGGCCCCGCATTCAGACTGGGCGGCGTGAGCGCAGCCGCCCGGGTCGAGCGGAGCAAGTTGATCGCCCAGTTACCACTGCGCCTGCTGGCAGTGGCCTGTCTCGCCGGTCCGCTCATGTTCGCCATCCTGCTCAAAGCGCAGAGCGGCGCGCCGAGCGACGCCCTGTTCGGTGCCTGGGTGCATTCGTCGGGCTTCGCGGTCTCGCTCGTCGTCCTCGGCTTCGCCGGCACCTGGGGCTTTCCGATCATCGCGGGTGTCCTGGCGGGCGATCTGTTCGCCGGCGAGGATCGGCAGCGAACGTGGAACACGATCCTGACGCGTTCCCGCACCCTGGAGGAGGTGTTCGCCGGAAAGGCGCTGGCGGCGCTCACGCTCACGCTCGTGCTCGGGCTGCTGCTGGCAGCGATGAGCCTGGTCGCCGGCCTGACGCTTGTCGGCGCCCATCGGCTGGTCGACTTCGGCGGTCGCCAGTTGGCGCCAGGTCACCTGCTCGTGTTGGTGGTCGCCAGCTGGCTCATCTGCCTGGCGCCGCTGATGGCCTACAGCAGCCTGGCGATCCTCTTCTCAGTCCTCAGCCGTAATGGCATCGTCGGTGTCCTCGGTCCGGTGCTGGTGGCACTGGTGACCCAGCTTCTGGCCCTCGTCGGCAAAGGGATCTGGGTCCACTTCCTGCTGATCGGCTCCGGCTTCGACGCGTGGCACGGACTGTTCGCGGCTCATCCCTTCTTCGGTCCGCTGCTGGTGTCGCTGATCGTCTGTCTGGTCTGGGTCGCCGGCGCACTCGGTGGCGCCTGGGTGGTCCTGAGCCGACGAGACTTCGTCGCCGGCGCCGGTTCATCGCGAACGGGTTGGCAGACGCCACTGCGACTCTCGTTCGCTGTCATTGCGCTGATAGTCCTGCTTGCCCTGGCCTCGAGCTGGGGGCCGGTCGGAGTCACCGCCCAGCGGCTGACCGCGAGCCTCGGCCCCGAGTTTCGACGCCTGACGCTCCTCCAGCAGGACCTGCTTGGTCACCCGATCCCGGCTGGAGCCCGGTATCGAATCCTGCCCGTTTGCGGGGGCCGGGGCACCCGGCGGCAGGGGCCGGGAGAGTGGAAGTGCACGATGAACGTCTACGTCATCCTGCCGGGAGCGCGGCAGCCACTGAGCGACACACCGGTCAGCTATGACGTCAGCGTTCAGTCCAACGGCTGCTACAAGGCCACGTCGCCGCCCGCGTACGTCGGGGCCGCGCAGATTCGAGACAGACGCGGCCGGGTCGTCGTCAACCCGCTGGTGACGATCTATGGGTGCGTCGACATCCTGTAGCCATGTGCCCGGGCGAGGTCATCCCTCGCCGGGGGGACCGGGCCGGCAGGCCCAGGTGATCGGACAAGCCAGGCTCGCCTTGCCGCGCGCAGACCTGGCGGCGGCGGAGCGGAAGGCGTTCGGGTCCATCCTCAGCATCTGACGCACGATCGCCGCGTCGTCGACCGCTTGCGGCGAGGCATTGGGTCCGGCCGCCGGAGCCGTCGCGGTCGTTCCGTGCACCGAGGCCCAGAGAACCGCGTCTGAGATCGCCTGCGGCACGGCGTCGAGCCGGTTCCAGACCAGCTCGGCTGAGAGCTTCGCCGCCGGTGACGCCACTGTGTTGGTGCTCGTCAGCGCATACGCCGGCGTGCGCACGGTATACGGAGCATTGTCGGGCTTCTGCACGCCGCGGGTGAACGCGTCGTACATCGGGGTCGCCAGCGCGTCGTTGAGGGCCAGCGGGTTCAGCCCCAGGATCAGTTCCATCGTGCGCAGGATCGAGTACTGGTCATAGCGCGTGTGAACTACGGCGCCGCGGCGCGCCCACGGGCTGATGACAAAGCCGGGAGAGCGATGCGAATCGACGTGGTCGGCTCCGTCCTGGGAGTCGTCCTCCTCCACGAAGATCGCCGTGGAGGGCCAGATCGACGAGTGCGAGATCGCGTCCACGATCTGTCCGAGCGCGAGGTCGTTGTCGGCGATGAAGGCCTGAGGGGTGGGGTCGCCGGCAGTGGTGCCATTGGTGTGATCGTTGGGGAGGATCATGAAGGTGAATCTCGGGACAGTCCGTGTCGCCAGCTGCGCCTGGAACTGCGAGTACCACTCGTTGAAGCGACTGTTTCCGGCAAATGTCGTGCCGGTCCCGTGGTACTGCCCGGAATCCTGGGTGCAGCTCGACTGAACGCCTGGCTTGAGACAGCCGATGAACAGGTTGTCGGGGTAGGCCGCGTCCACGTTGGCGGCGACCTTCGCGGCCTCAGGGCGGTTGGGCGTCGGTACCAGCGAAATCGCGCCGACCGCCTCACCGTAGTCACGGAAGCTGACCCCCTGCTTGGCGGCCTGATCGAAGATGAAGAACTTCGGCGGGAACGTGACCGGCGCGATACCGAAGTCATATGTGCCGCGCCGGTTTGAGTAATTTGCCGCGGTGGCCTTCTGCACGTAGTCGGTGGCGTAGGCGCCGGCGGCGATGAGATGCCCGTCGACCGACACCTCCGAGTCCTGGTAGAAGTGGTCCAGGAGTGGAAAGCGCTGGCTCAGCGCGTGCGCGTTGGGGGTGATCCCACCCGTCGGACCCGCGACCCCGTTGCGGTCAAACAGCTCGAGCCGGCGGGACCCGTCACCGCGCCGGTCAGAGCCGAAGACCTGGTCATAGGTCCGGTTCTCACGAATGATGTAGAAGACGTGCTTGATCTGGGCGCTCGGGTGCCCGGTGCGGGCGGGAATGGGACTGCCCGGCGGCCGGATCTCGCCGTTGTACGGCTTGGCCTGCGCGTTCGCCGCCGCCGTGTCGGCGATGACCTGCCGGTCGGTGGGTATGGCCAGCGACCCGACCCGGCCGATCAGCAGGTCCAGCACGTAGGTGCCGTAAGCGTTCGGAGGCGTTTGGTACGGCGTGCGGGCGCCGCCGAAGTAGTAAGTGGGGTTGGGACCCGAGCCGAGGCCCTTGCCGGCGACCCAGACGAGCTGCCCCCGCGATGTTGTCTGCACGCTGTTCGGATAGGCCGCGGTGGGGATCCGGCCGATGAGACGGAAGGGGCGCAGGTTGAGGCCGAAGCGATGGCCACGGCCAGCAATGTGCCGGCGCCGGGACAGCGCGATCACGGCGATCGTGTCCTCTCCGGCGTCGGAGGCGTACAGAGTGCGACCGTCGGGCGAGATGGCGAGGTTCGTGGGCGCCGTCCCGAGCCCTTGGCGCCTCGCCACCGAGACCCGGTGCGTCACGACCCTCCGCCGTGTGTTCACCACAGCCACGAGATCACGATTGGTGACCGCGACGTAGAGCGCCGGTCGCCGGGGGTCGGCCACCATACCCTCGGGATGACTGGTCAGGTCGCCCAGGCGTCCCCCGAGGCCCCTGATCGTCGCCGTCACCTTGGCGGCTTTCGGGTCGATCACCGAAAGCGTCCCGTCGTACTCGTTGGAGACGTACGCGCGGCCCCGCGGGTCGAACGCCACCCCTTCGGGGTAGTGGCCAACGGGCACCACGGTCTGGGTCAGCGTGCGCAGATCGACGACGACGGCATCGTCAGCCGCGTTGAGCGCGACGACGAGATAACGCCCGTCCCGAGACACGGCCAGCCCCTCGGGCTGAGCGGTCCCGACGCCGGACACCGGAGGCAGTGATTCCGTGCGCCCGCTTCCCCCCGTCGTCGCTGGGAGCTGGAGCGGGGTGCCTTCGACGCCCCGACCCGTCCGGCGGTTGACGGTGAAGATGTGGATCACGTCTCCCTGGTCGCCATGGGTCGGACCTTCGGTGGGAGAGCTGCCCTTGGGCGTCCCGCTGACGTAGGCGCGGCCGCCGTCGGGTGCGAACGCCACGCCCCCGTAGCAACCGGGCAGCGGCAGGGTCTGGATCACCGAGTGACGCGACAGATCGACCACCTTGACGTCGTCCTTGCCGTGACCGCAGTCGACAACCCAGAGGTAACGACCGCCCGGCAGGACCGCGCTGCCGGTCGGAAAGTCTCCGACCGTGGTCAGCCGCCCGGCCGGATGGAGCAGGTGACCGTTGGCGGTCAGGCGCTGTGAGGGCCCCACCTCGCCGGCCGTGATGCTCGCGGCCACCGCCACACCGGCGAGACCCAGAACGATCACGGAGACCAGCACCCCGAGCCAGCGGCGGGAATGGCCGCGCCGGCGCCGGTGGCTGGGAGCGGGCTTGAACATCGCGCTCGGATTCATATCCGCTGGGCTGGACGTTCTGTCACGATCTTGTGAACCTGGGGACTCAGGCGGGGCGTGGTCATCTGTCAACCGGCCGCGAACCACAGCGCAGCGGAGTCCGGGCTCGACGGAAGATCGTCCCCGCGGTGAGCGACGCCTGGTGCCCGCGGACAGCGCGCTTCAGCGGCCACGCATACGAGCTCATGATCTCGACCGGCGGCCGGCACCGCACAAGGCTACATCCGCGCGCGCTGTTCCGGCGCGCAGGACCGGCTGGGGGGGGCCGTCAGCCGCTGTGCCGCGTCGGCAAGTGGAGCCGTACCGGGTAATCGACGACGATGGCGCGGCAGGCGCCAACCACGCGCGCGCCATGCCAGACAGAGGGCGGGACCACCGCGGCGTCGCGTGCCTCCAACCGGCGCTCGGTCCCGTCGATGACGAGAAGGATCGCGCCGCTGACCACGTTCCAGACCTCTTCCTGCTCGTGGTGATGTTGGTGAAGATCGGTAGCACCCGCGGCGATCTCCCACTGGCCAAACGTCATGTTGGTGGAGTGAAAGAAGCGCCCGGACCATCCGTCGAGCGGCGCGACCTCGATCATCGCCGCGGGGTCGATGAACGGCATCGCGTCAGACTACGCCAGCTCGGCCGAGCCGCGGTACGCCTCTAGGGGTTGCTGGGCGTCGGTTGCGCAGATGTCTCGGGAGCCGTTGCAGACTCACCAGGATGGACCACTGGCCGCTGGTAGGTGTCATAGCGAAATCGAGGTGTCATGCCGAGCTGCTCGTAGACCCTGAGGGCCCGCGGGTTGCTTGACGCGACCCCGAGCTGGGCTTCTCGGAGCCCGGCCGCGCGGAACCGACGGAACGCTTCGACGAGCAGGTTCGTCCCGATCCCGATGCGCTGGTGATCGGGATGAACGGCGAGGATGTCGACGAACCCGACCGGCGCCTCGGTCCAGCGTCGCGCCAGCAGGAAGCCGGCGATCTGGCCGCCGAGCTCGGCGACGCGGCTCAGCTCCGGATCAAGGTCGTGGGCGCCGAGGTGCTCCTCGCGGAAGGCCTCGAGCGATTCGGGGTGGTAGTCCGGAGCGCCGGCAAAGCTGGCAGCGTCGAGCGCGTGCAGGGTGGTGGCGTCCCGCTCTACCTCGAGCGAGCGCAGTCGCAGGCCGGCTGGAGGGCTGACCGGGTAATCGCACAGGTCCTCAAGCCCGAGCCCCATCCGCCAGTAGCTGCGGTCCAGAGCGTATCCGGCGGCGCGCAGGAGCGTCTTGGCGCGCTCGTTGGCGGAGCCGATCCATTGGCGATGGTGCGAGCGGCCCAGCACGCGCTCGCGCGGCTCCACCCAATCCAGCAGCCGCGCCCCGATGCCGTGGCCCTCGTACGCGGGAGCGACGGCGACGAGCGTTCCCAGCCGGCGCACGATCGCGTACGCGACGATCCGTCCGTCCAGCTCGACCACTCGGGAATCCGCGGCGAGATCGAGGTCGCTGCCGCGCCATTCGTCGAGCAGGTCCTCCAGCACGTAGTCGGGTACGCCGATGTCGGCGATATCTCGGGCCGCGAGCACCTCGAGGACGGCGGACGCGTCGTCGATGGCGGGCGCCCGTACTCTCATTGCGGCATGTCTACCGGCTTCGCCCCGTGTCGCGCAAGGCGAACTGGTGAAACCGGGCGACCGAGGTACGAGTGTCGCTCGTGGCCACGGCGGGGTCAGGCGAGGTCGGCGGCCATGACCGAGCGCTGGCGGGCGGTGAGCTGTCCGAGCTGTTTGTGCTCCCCGACCGCGTGTCGGGTTAGGAAGGTCTGCGTCCGGCGGGGTCCCCAGCCGGTCTGGCTGCGCAGCAGCTCGGCGACTGTGCACCCGTCGGCAGGCGCTGAGGGCCCCTGCAGCAGATCGCGCACCGTGACCGCGCCGTCGCCGATGTCTCGCTTGAGCGCGGCTCGTTCCCCGCGCACGGTATTGGCCAGCGTGAGCGCGGCGTGTCGCTGCCGGCTTGCCAATATCGGGGCTGTGTCCTGCCCTTCGGTGGGCGCCGGCGTCCGTTGCGGTGGCACGGGCTCCGGTGGTAGCTGCGCCAGCGCTTCGACCTCGAACCGCAGTAGTTCGATGAGGTGGGCGTCGTCGAGCTCTTGCTCGAGCATCACCAGCGACTTCTGGTAGCGATTGAACTTTTGCCTCGGCCTCGTCCGGTGGCAGACCGGTGACGATCAGCAGTCGCAGCTCGCGGACCTTGCTGACCTTATCGGCGGCATAGACCGCCAGCGCATCCCCACCGAACGCCCGGACACGGTCACGCACCTCGGCCTTGCGCCGATCCTCGTCGCCGATCGCCGGGTCGTCGCTGACCACCGCCACCAGCTCCGCGACCCGCGAGCCAAACCTCGAGTGCAAGTCGGCCAGCTCGGCGTCGGTGTCCTCCAGAACGTCATGCAGGACAGCGGCCGTCACGACATCGTCGCCGTAGCCCAAGCGGGCCAGCAGCGACGCCACCTCCGCGGGATGGACGAGAAACACCGCGCCATCACCACTGCGGTGCTGATCGCCGTGGCGAGACCGCGCGAACCCCAGCGCCTGCCGGGTCTTCGGCAAGTTCTCAGCGAAGTGGAAGTGCAGCGGCGAGAACATCGAGGACGGAGTTGCCGCGGAGGACAGCGCATTAGCCTACAAAGTCCGTCAACTCCTGCGGAAAACCCGCCCCGCTGCACGACGTCGAGCAGGCTGATCTGATCGCGGGGGCGGGCGCGGGCACGTCCCGGTGTCGCTGAGCCGCAGCATGAACGTCGAGGTCGCCACCGGCGCGGGCCTGACCGAGGCGCTGGCGGGGGTCGATCTCGTCGTCGACGTCGCCAACGCCGGCACGACCGAGGAGGCCGCGGCCACGGCGTTCTTCACCCGCGCCGCCGGCAATCTGCAGCAGGCGGCGGCCGCGCAGGGCGTGGAGCGGATCGTGACCCTCTCGATCGTCGGGATCGACCGTGCACCGTTCGGCTACTACGCGGCCAAGCTCGCGCACGAGCAAGCGGCCCACGACGGCCCGGTCGCGTCCACCATCCTGCGCGCCACGCAATTTCACGAGTTCGCCGGGCAACTGATCGCCGCCACCCGGCGTGGCGGGACCGCCAGCGTGTTTGACCTGCGTGCAGACCGTGGCCGCCCGGACCGTCGCCGAGGCGCTCATCGACGCCTGCGAGAGCGCGCCGCAGCCGCGCGTGCCGGACCTGGGTGGCCCCGAGCCGGCCTGGCTGGTCGAGCAGGCCCGGGCGTTCGTGGCGCGGCGGGACGAGCCGATCGAGATCGTCGCCGACAGCGGGACCATCGCTGGGCTTCCCGTCGACGCGCTGCTGCCCGGCCCCGACGCCCGGCTCGCCGGGCCGACGTTTACCCGCTGGCTGGACACCGAGGATGCGGCCGCGCTGTCCCTCTGATGACGAGAGGAGGCGCGTACGCCGGCAGCGACCTACTCCGGCGTCAGAGCTGGTCGGCCACCGGCTCGCTCAGGATGATGGCTGCTGATGCCGCAATCAGGTTGATCGCCGTGAACCCGATGATCAGCGCGAGCGGGTCGTGGACGAGCCCTCCGAGCGCCGCGCCGCCGGCGATCGTCAGGCCCGACAAGCTGCTGACGGTGGTCATCACCTGGGCCCGGACCGCCGGCGGGGCGTGGCGCTGGCGGAGCGCGATCGTGCCGGAGTAGGCCGGCCCTTCGAGAAAGCCCGTCAGCCCGATGAGGGCGACACCAACCGCGAGCGTTCCGGCCAGCGGCCAGAGCAATGCCGACAGAGCGAGGATCCCGTAGGACAAGCCGACGCGGCGCAGTCCCGGCGGGCCGTGCAGGACGAAGGTCCCGAGGATTGAACCGGCCGCCACCGCCGCCCAGAGGTATCCGCTGGTGTGCGCCGGGCTGTGCAGCGTCTGGACCGCGTAGAGAGGGAAACCGACCAGCATCAGTCCCCAGCCGAACGCGGCCATGCTGCCCGAAAAAGAGGTTGCCAGCAGCGTCCGCTCGCGCGCGAGGGCCCGCAGACCACCACGGAGCGCCTGAGTCAAGCTCGGGGAGCGGTCGCGGCCCCTGGCCTCAAAGGCGGGGTTCAGCGCCACCAGCACGGCAACGATCACGGTCAGCGCCGCCTGCAGCTCGACCGTTCGCGCAGCCCCGATCGCTCCCGCGAGCACGCCGGCCAGCGCGGGACCGATGATCACCGCCAGGTTGAGGCTGGTGGCCTCGACCGTGCTCGCCTGGTCAAGCAGCTCTGGACCGGCGATGTCGGCCAGAGCGCTGAAGAAGCTACCCGTGCTAAGCGGCCGCGTGATGCTGTACAGAGCGGCCACCGCAGGCACCGTCCAGCCTGGCGCGTGGCCGGCGAGCGCGACGATCGCCAGCAGCCCCGCGACACTCAACAGCTGGTCGAACACGATCAGCACGCGCCGGCGACGGACGACATCGAGCCACGCGCCGAGCACGGGACCGGCCAGCGCACCGGGCACGACAGCCGCCGCGGCCGTCGCTCCCGCCAACGGCGCATTTCCCGTCCGCACCAGGACCAGAAGCACCCCGGCGGTGTTGAACATCGTCGCGCTCGTCCGTGACAGGGCAACGGTCAGCACAAACCCGGGATAGCGCGGGCGCCGCCATAGGCGGCGAAAGGCACTCTCAGAGCCGGTCAGCGGAGACGACGCCATGCCGCCATCTTGCCGCAGCTTCCAGCCCTCTCGAGGTCGGTTTGCCGGGCGCGGGGGCGCGGGTATCTCTGCGCCACTGCATACGGTCGGGAGGAGAACTCATGTCCAGAGGGACGATCGGGACCGGGGCGATCCGGCGCGGGATCATCGGCGCGGGGAGCGTCTGCGCGGTGGTGGTTGCGGCCGCGTCCATGGCGGCGCCGGCCCTGGCGTCACCGCGCGCCGCTGCACCCTCGGGCGAGGCTCCGGGTGGTCCGGGCGCCACCTCCTACCTGGACGTGGCCCGCAAGGACTGTTTTGGGACGGCGCGCAACACCACGTCGAAGGTTTGGTTCACCGTGGCCGGTGGGGTGCTGTCCGACGTGTTCAGCCCGACGATCGAGAACACCAACGTGAGCACCGTTCAGTACATCGTCACCGACGGGCGCACGTTCGCCGACCTGCAGCAGCGGGACATGACCTACTCGGTGAGCTCGCCGGATCCGAGCGGCATGGTCTGCCGGGTGACGAGCATTGACCGCGCTCACCGCTTCCGTCTGGTCAGTGACTACGTCGCCGATCCGGCGCGTGACAGCGTCGTCATCCACACGACGCTGATGCCGATCGGCGGGGGCGTGCGCTCGGTCCGCAAGCTCAAGGTCTACGTCCGCTATGACGCCACCATCGACAACACGGGCGGCGGCGGCGCGGCCAATGGAGGCCCCAACAACGCCACCATCGATCCGGCGACGACGGCTCTGGTCTCCTCCGACACCACCACTCCGACCGGTCCGTTCTCGGCGCAGGTCGTCGGCGCGCTGGTGGCCGATCACCGCTTCCGGACGGAGTCCAGCGGGTTCGTCGGCAGCGCCAACGACGGCCTGAACCAGCTCGATGCCCGCCACCGCCTCGTCGCCGAGTACCGCTCGGCGGTCGACGGGAACGTCGTTCAGACGGCCCGCGTGGCTATGAAGCCGGGACGGCCGTTCACGCTCGCGCTGGGATTCGCGCCGGACGCCCCCGGGGCGATCGCCGCGGCCAGGGGCAGCGCCGCGGCGCCGTTTGCGCGGACGCTGGGGCAGTATGTGGCCGGCTGGCGCAGCTACGACGCCGCTCTGCGCCGCCCACCGCGGCGCCTGGCCGGGCTCACCGACGCCCAGAACGCCGCGATGAAGAGCACCTACTGGGTGTCGGCGAACGTCATCAAGGCCGCCGAGGACAAGACGAACATCGGGGCGTTCGTGGCCTCACCGACCGACCCGTGGGGCCAGTCGGTTCCGGCCGCCACCACGCACGCCGGGTGGACCTACCGGGAGGTGTTCGCCCGTGACAGCTACGAGACGTTCACCGGCCTGCTCGCCGACGGCGACACGGCCAGCGCCAGGGACATGACCCTGTTCCTGTTCGACCGCGTCCAGCAGCCCGACGGGAGCTTCCCCCGCGACTCCGAGCTCGACGGCACGGTCGCCCCCGACACGTTCGGGCTATCGGAGATCGACGAGGTCGCCTACCCGCTGCTGATGGCGTGGGAGGCCGGGCTGGCCGGGAACGTGGCCCTCTACCGGGACCACATCCGGCCGGCGGCGGATTACATCGTCGACCACGGCCCGAGCACAGGCGCCGAGCGCTGGGAGGAGCATCCGGGGTTCTCGCCGGCGACGATCGCGTCGGAGATAGCGGGCCTGGTGGCGGCGGGCAAGCTGGCCACCGCGGCCGGCGATACTCCGCGCGCCCATCTGTACCTTGCCACCGCCGACTACTACCAGCGCAACGTCAAGCGCTGGACGGTGACCACGACCGGTCCCGACGGGCCCCGGTACTTCATCCGCGAGTCGGTCGACGGCCACCCCAACACGGCACAGACCTACGACCTCGGCAACGGCAGCCTCAGCCACGTCGACCAGCGCTCGATCATCGACGCCGGCTTCCTGGAGCTGACACGGATGGGCGAGCTGTCCGCGCGCGATCCCGACGTCCGGGCATCGCTGCGCGTTGTCGACTCCGTGCTGAAGCGCCAGACCAGGTCGGGCCCCGGCTGGCACCGCTATGGGATCAAGGCCCCCGGCGCCACCGACGGCTACGGAGACTGCTACATGCCGGATCCGACCACCTGCGCGCCGACGGGCGAGCCGTGGTTCACGCACGCGGTCGGCTCCGGTCACCTGTGGCCGCTGCTCACCGGCGAGCGCGCCGAGCAGGACCTCCAGTCGGGCGCCAAAGCTGCCGCTTCCGGCTTGGCGGTCGATTTCCAGCGGATGACCTGGGGCTTGGGATACGTGCCCGAGCAGGCGTGGGAGGACCCTGACACACCGGCGTCGCCGTTCGGAGCGGACCCCACCACCGCCTCGATCGGCTTCAGCAACGGCCAGGCCGCCGGCTCCGCTACCCCGTTGATCTGGGGCCAGGCGCAGTACCTGAGGCTGGTGCTCGACCTCCAGTCCGGCACTCTGATCGATCAGCCGCAGATCACCCGCGCCCGGTATCTGGGGCCGGCGGCGCCGGCGGACGTGCCGGTGGCGATCACTTCGCCGGCCAACGGCGCGACCGTGAGCGGCGCCAGCACGGTCGTGACCGGGACGACGAAGCCGGGGGCACGAGTGGACGTGGCCGCCGGTCAGCCGGGATCTCCGGCGAACGCCACCGCCGTGGTGGCGACCGTCGCCGACTCCCACGGTGCGTACGCGGCCACGATCCCGACTCCCTCCGCGACGACGATCATCACCGTGGCGGCCACGGTCGGCGCGCAGGCCACGGGCTGGGCTCAGGAATCGGTGACGGGCTAAGGGTGAACGCGCAGGCCGCCGGCGGCGTCGCCGGCGGCTCGTCGGATCGATAAGTGCTCCGACGTCATCACAATTACCAGCCGGTTGCATTAGCGCCCGAGTGGTCATAGGTTCTCGCTGTGCCACCGGCGTCGCGATGGGAGCGCGTGAAGGGTTCGATGTCCCCCCGGGAGTGGCGGCAGGCCGGGGGGATGGCGGCGGTGATCGCGGGGCTGCACGTGATCGGGTTCGGGATCCTGATCCTGGTCGTGGCACCCCACAAGTACAGCCTCGGGTCCTCGGGCACGTTCGCGATCGGGACCGGAGTGACCGCCTACACGCTCGGTCTGCGCCACGCCTTCGACGCCGATCACATCTCGGCCATCGACAACACCACGCGGAAGTTCATGAGCGAGGGCAAACGGCCGTTGAGCGTCGGGTTCTTCTTCTCACTCGGGCACTCCACGATCGTGTTCGGTCTTGCGTTTCTGATCGCAGTCGGTGTCAAGGCGCTCGCCGATCCGGTGCGCCACACCGGGTCACTGCTGCACGGGACGACCAACGTCATCGGCACGACGGTGTCGGGAACGTTTCTCTATGTGATCGCGATCCTGAACATCATCATCCTGGTCAGCATCGTGAAGATCTTCTTCGAGATGCGCCGCGGCACCTACAGCGAGGAGCAGCTGGAGAAGGAGCTCAACTCGCGCGGGCTGATGAGCCGCCTGTTCGGCAGGCGCCTGAACAAGATCAAGCAGCCGCGGCAGATGTACCCCGTCGGCGTGCTGTTCGGCCTGGGGTTCGATACCGCGACCGAGGTCGCGCTGCTCGTTATCGCCGGGAGTGCCGGGGCGGCCGGCCTGCCGTTCTACGCGATCATCTGCCTGCCGGTCCTGTTCGCCGCCGGGATGTCGCTGCTTGACACGATCGACGGGTCGTTTATGAACTTCGCCTACGGCTGGGCGTTCTCGAAGCCGGTCCGCAAGGTCTATTACAACATCACGATCACCGGCCTGTCGGTTGCGGTCGCGCTGTTCATCGGCACGATCGAGCTGGTCGGCTTGATCACCCAGAAGCTCGGAATGACCGGGTCGGTCGCCGACTGGTTTCAGAACTTCAACATCAACACCGCCGGGTTCATCATCGTCGCCATGTTCGTCGCGACCTGGGTGTTCTCGCTCGCGATCTGGCGCTTCGCGCGGATCGAGGAGAGGTGGACCGCCGGGATGCAGCAGGCCGACGCCCGTTCAACCGCAGCCCTAAGCGGCGGAGTGATCGACCCATGACCGTCGCTGCACAGACACCGCCGCTCGCATTCGACACGATCGAGGAGGCGATTCGTGCGGTCCGCGCGGGAGGCATGCGCCTCTCCACCCCCCGGCGTCTCGTGCTCGAGGCGTTCTTCGCCGCCGACGGCCCGGTCTCGGCGGTGCACCTCGCGCACACCCTGTCGATCGACGAGTCGTCGGTCTACCGAAACCTGGAGGTGCTCGAGCACCACGGGCTGATCCGCCACGTCCACCTCGGACACGGACCAGGCCTCTACGCACTCGTCGGGCGCCATGAAGTCGAATATCTCTACTGCGAGCGATGCGCCAAGGTCACCGCCGTCACACCCAAGCAGCTGGACCCCGTGCGCAAGAGCATCAAGCAGCGATTCGGCTACGAGGCACGATTCACCCACTTCGCGATCGTCGGGCTCTGCGAACGCTGCGCCGCGAGTCCGCCCCCGGTCACAAATCCGACTGACGAACACGCCTCACGTGGTCAATCCCACGGCGGCGATCTCCACACCCACGGCAACTACGTCCACTCGCACCCTAACGTTCACGCCTCCCACGAAGAGCACTCGCGGGCCTGAACCGCAACGTCGCGGCTCCTACGACTCGCACCGAGCGCCGCAGAGCTCGTCATCGAGTACGGTTCGGATGGACGCGATGGACGGCAAGCGAGTGCTGGTGGTCTTTGAACCGGGGCGTGGTGGGGCGGCCGTCCTCGAGCTGGCTCGCGAGCTCGCCGAGCGCCAGGGTGCCACGCTGACTGTCGTCAGCGTCGTCCCTCAGGTGGGGTCGGGTGCGCGTTGCGGGTACTCGCCGCTCGACTACAACCTCGCCCTCCAAGACTCCGTCGTCAAAGACCTGGACCACGCGCGCGCGTGGCTCGAGGAGTTCGGCGCTCGCGCCTCCTACGAGTTGCTGATCGAGCGCGCGTCGTCGTCGCTCGGCGAATTCGCGGCGGCCAGTGGTGTCGACCTCGTGCTGCTGCCCGCGCGACACCGGCCGTTGCGAGCGCCCGGGCACCCTGCGGCAGACCGGCTGCGCGTCGCGACCGGGGCTGAGATCAAGGTCGTTGCCCCCCGGGCGCAACAACGGACGTGCCGCTGAGCGTCAGCGCGTCGCGATCGTCAGCAGCGCCGCGCTCGCCCCCGGGATCCTGACCAGGTAGGCGCCGCGCCGAAGGGCGACCCGGTCGATCTGAGCCTGCCCGGCCGGGACGGCAGCGGCGCTCGTCGCTGAGAAGCTGCGCCCACCGATCGTCACGCGAGTCCGAGCCCGCAGGCTCGGCGCGAGCAAGCGCTCGACGGTCGCGCTGGCGCCCCCGCCCGGGACGCGTACCGCCAGCATGCGCCTCCCGGGACGAGTATTGATCAGGACCACGCGGATGTGGCCGTCCCGGGCTCGGGTGGCCCACCCTTGGATCCCCGCCGGCCGGGCGCCGGCGATCGACAGAAGGCTCGATCCAGCGGGCGCCGCCTGGGCGAACATGAGCATCCCGTAGTACTCGGGGTAGACGACCGCGCTCCAACCGCCGCGGTGATGGTGGAACTTGAACAGCGCATAGGGCGAGCCCGCGTACGTGTGGATGTTGACCCCGTCGGCGCCGGTGCGGGCGAACGCGAACAGCGTCTGCAGGACCCACAGCGCTGAGGCGAATGACTCGTCCACCGCAGATACGCGGCCGCAGGAGATCGTGTTGACCTCGTCGATCCGTACCTGGAGCCCGTGCGCGTGTGCGAGCGCGACATCTCTGACGACGCTGCCGGCGAGCCCAGTCGTGGACGCCGGTGTGAGCAGATGCGCGATCGTCGGGTAGGCGGGGGCGGCGCGTGGGACGTAGCAGCGCTGGAGCGGATAGCGGTGAAGCGTGACGATCCGGACCCGTGGCTCGGCGGCAATGAACCGGCCGACGTAACCCATCCATTTCGGCGAGCCTGCCGCGGGACCCGCCAACGGCAGACGCGGAAGCGATCCGGCGATCTTCGAGAACTCCCGCAGGTAGTCGGCAAAGTTCCAACCGCGCGGGCGTCCGGTCATCTTCCGCCCGTGCACGTGGTACCAGGTGAAGGCGCTGTAGAGCTCGGGCTCGTTGCCAAGCTCGAGCGCCTGCACCCAAGGGCGTCCGATTGCCGCCGCCAGCCTCGTCGCCTCGACACGCGCGGAAGCGCCAGTGCCAGCCTCGAGGTCGATGCCGAGCATGACCCGCGCGTTGGTAGCGCGGACGAGTGCCCGCGCGACGGCTCCCCAGTGGTGATTGAGCCGGATGTATGCCCCGAGGGGTTTGCGAACCCCTGGCCCCGGCCACCATGCGCGGTCGGTGCTGTCGCCTCCGATCCGCAACTCCGGCCGCTCGCCGGGGGAGAGACCCTGAATCAGGCGCACGAGGAGTGGATTGATCGCGCGCGGATCGTGCCCGCCGTACTCCTCGATCGCTTTGTACTCGAGCGATAGCCCCATGAAGTCGCTGGGCAGCGGGCGCACCGGGAGCGGCGCGCCCACGGTCACCGCCGATGGCGCCGCTGATGCGCCCCCGAGCTCCGAGCGCCCAAAGGGAGCTGTGCGGGCGCGCTTCGCGGGCGCCAAGCGCTCCGAGCCGGTCAGGCCGACGAGTGCCGCCACCATCGCCGCCAGCACGACGGCGGCCATCGGCCACCGCCAGACCTGGCGGCCAGAGCGCCGTGGAGAAGCAACCACCCGGCGCGCCAACGCCAAAGCATCTGAGATCCGGGGGGCCACGAAATCCGGAAGGGTGCCACGAAATCCAGGCCGATAGCCGGATCGCGAACGACCACCGGCTGCGGGCGGTTGGCGGTCCTCCGGGGGCCACGGATTGGGGGGTGAGAATGGGCAGCATCCCCGATGTGCGAATGGCCTGCGCGCCCCAGCATGGAGCCTCGTTCATCTACCAGGAGGTTTGTCATGTCAGGGCTGTCTGTTACCGACGGTTCCGCCGCAGTCCAGAGCGATCTGTGGGGCGAGCGCGCTCGCGAGTGGTGCGCGATGGAGGCGCAGATGCGGCCGCTCTACGAGACGGTCCTCGAGCGGGTCGGGATCGGCAACGGTACCGAGCTGCTCGACGCCGGCTGCGGCGCCGGCCTCGCGGCTCAGCTGGCCGCCCAGCGCGGAGCGGTGGTCAGCGGCTTCGATGCGACGCCGGCGCTGCTGGCGATCGCCGCCGAGCGTGTGCCGAATGGCGACTTTGCCGCGGGTGACCTGGAGTCACTGCCGTATCGTGATGATTCCTTCGACGCTGTCGTTGGCTTTAACTCCTTTCAGTACGCGGCGAGGCCGCGGGTGGCGCTCGAGCAGGCGCGCCGGGTGGCGCGCTCCGGTGCTCCCGTCGTGATTGCCACGTGGGCAGTCCCCGAGCGTTGCGAGGCGGCTGCCTACCTGGCCGCTCTCGGCCCGCTGATGCCCCCGCCTCCGCCCGGCGCCCCCGGGCCGTTCGCGCTCTCGGCTCCGGGCGGGCTCGAACGGCTGGCGACCGAGGCAGGGCTCACACCGGTGGATGCCGCGGAGGTCTCATGCCCGTGGACGTTTGCAGACCTCGAGTCGGCTCTCACCGGGATGCTCGCCGCCGGTCCCGCGATCAAGGCGATCCGCTTCACGGGTGAGGCGGCAGCGCGAGACGCCGTCGCGGCGTCGATTGAGCCGTTCCGTCAGCCTTCGGGCGGGTACGTGATCGGCTCGGCCTTCCGCTACCTGGTCACCAGCGCGTAGGACGGTGCAGGTGCCCCGCCCGACATGGGCGGGGCATCATGGCTCGGGGATCGATAATGGCGCCATGGCGAACCGCGTCTCGAGCCGCGGGCTGGTCGGGCGAGATCATGAGCTGGACCTGTTGCTGGGGCTGGTGCGACGCGCCGGCGAGGGTGACGGAGGCGCGGCACTGGTCGTTGGCGAGGCGGGGATCGGAAAGAGCCGTCTGGTCAACGAGTTCGCTCGTCGTGCCGGTGAGCACGGGACCCTCGTCCTGGTCGGCGAGTGCGTCGACCTCGCGGAAGCTGAGCTTCCCTACGCTCCGGTCATCGCCGCCCTTCGCGCCGTGGTCCGCGAACGCAGCGAGCGGGGCCTGGTCAAGCTCTTTGGCGCCGCCCGCAGCGAGCTGGCACGGCTCCTGCCCGAGCTCGGCGATCCGGCCCCGAGCGTCCAGCCTTCGGTCGGGCAGACCCGCCTGTTCGAGCTGCTGCTCGGGGTCCTCAGCCGCCTCAGCCAGGAGCGGCCGGTCGTACTCGTGATCGAGGATGTCCACTGGGCCGACAGCGCAAGCCTCGACCTGGTCGCCTTTCTCGTTCGCAACCAGCGCTCGGAACGGCTCGCCACGGTCATCACGTTCCGCTCTGGCGAACTCCCGCCCGATCACCCCGTGCTCGCGTGTCTCGCTGAGCTCGAACACGGCGGCCGCGCCCAGCGGATCGAGCTCGATCCCCTCTCTCCCGCGCATGTGGCCGAGCAGGTCCTCGACATCACCGGCACCCCTCCGACCGCAGCGCTCAGCCACACCCTGCACGATCGCGCCGGAGGCAACCCGTTCTTCGTCGAGGAGTTGCTGGCGGCCGGAGCCGGGAACGAACTGCCCGACTCCCTGCGGGAAGCACTCCTGGTTCGCCTGCGCCGACTCTCGGAGCGTGCTCGTGAGATCGTCGGCGTGGCGGCGGTCGCCGGCCGCGCGATCGACCACCGACTGCTCAGAGCGCTCGTTGTGATGGAGGACGGCGAGTTGATCGCAGCGTTGCGCGAGGCAGTCGCCCAGCAGGTGCTGATCAGCGATGGTCTCAGCTACGCATTCCGGCATGCGCTCCTGCGGGAGGCCGTCTACGCCGATCTCGTCGCCGGCCAGCGCACCCCAGTTCATGCCGCGCTCGCGGAAACGCTCTCCCTGGTGCCCACGCTCGCGGGGGCTCACGCCGGGGTGGCCGCCGAGATCGCGCATCACTGGACTGCCGCGGGCGAGATCGAGCCCGGGCTGGCGGCCTCGGTCCGGGCGGCCGCCGAGGCAGAGCGGATGTATGCCATGCAGGAGGCGCGCCGGCAGTACGAGCGGGTGCTCGACCTGTGGGATCGGGTGCCCGAGCCCGAGCGCATCACCGGAGTGCAGCGCTCGGTGATCCTGGCTCGGGCCGCCGACGCGGAGTGGCTCGCCGGGAATGAAACGCGTGCGGTGGCGCTCGCTCGCGAGGCCCTCGAGCACCCTGAACTCCAGCATGACGATGCCGGCGCAGCCCGGGTCGAGGACCGCCTGGCCCATTACCTGTGGGGCGCGGGAGACTCCGACGGCGCGCTTCAGGCGGGGCGCCGAGCGGTGGCCCGGCTCGAGGGCGGCAAACCTTCGGCCCAACGCGCTCGCGCACTCTGCGCCGAGGGTCGCATGCTCGTGATGCGCAGCCGCAACCAGGAAGCGCGCGAGCGGCTGCAAGAGTCGCTCGAGATCGCGCGCGCAGTTGGAGCCTCCAGCGAGGAGGCGCAGGCGCTCAACTACCTAGGCAGTGCACTTGCGTTCCTCGGCGATTACACCGGTGGGATCGAGCATCTCCGCTCGGCGGTGCGAATCGCCTGCGAGATCGGGTCGCTGCCCCGCGGGCTGTCGCAGTACGAGAATCTCAGCGAGGTCCTCTCCGAAGCCGGCCAGCCCGAGCACGCGCGCGATATCGCCGCCGAAGGCATCGCCGCCGCCCAGGAGGTCGGCCTTCAGCGCTCCTACGGCCTCGTGCTGATGGGGCGTGGCGCGCTGTGCGCGCTCGCGCTCGGGCACACCACCGAGGCCGGCGAGCTGACCCGAGCGGCGCTCGAGCTCGGCGAGCAGACGTTCTTCGCCTTCAACGCGCTCGAAGCCCGTGCCCGCTACGAGATCGTGCGAGGCCAATTCGACGCGGCCGAGCGGCACGTCGTTGCCGCCGATGCGATGGCCACGCGTGTCGGCGACCCGATGTGGATCGGCCCAGTCGCCGCGGTGAGGGCCGAGCTCGAGCTGTGGCGCGGGCGGACGCCGCACGCCGCGGAGATCGTCCGCGCCGCGCTCGCGGTCGCGCCCGAGCGCCAGTGCCTCCAGCACACCAGCGAGCTACACGCGGTCGGCGGGCAAGCCCTCGCCGACCTCGCCGTCGCAGCGCGAGCCCGACACCAAGACTCGACCGCGGCCATCGAGTCAGCCTCCCTGCTGGCCCGTCTCGAGACCAGACTCACCACTGCCTTTCCGCTCGGCGCCGCCCCGCCCCGGGTATCGGCCGACGTCGCGCTCTGCCGTGCCGAGGCCCTCCGTGCTTGCGGCGATCCGGACAACGACGCGTGGGCAGTCGCGGTCGTCGCCGCCGACGCCGCGCGGCATGCGACCCGCAGCATCTACGCCCGCTGGCGGCTGGCCGAGGCGTTGCTGGAAAACTCAATCCGCGACCGTGCGCAGACCGCGCTCCGCGACGCGGCGCATCGGGCCGCGGCGCTCGAGCACGAGCCGCTGACCCGGGAGATCGCGGTCTTGGCCCGGCGCGCACGGATCTCGCTCACGGCCGATCCGGAGTCACCCGCACCAGCCCACTTCGGTCTGAGCCCACGGGAGACCGAGGTGCTGGAGCTGCTCGCCGGCGGCCTGACCAACAAGCAGATCGCCGCCATCCTGTACATCAGTGAAAAGACCGCCGAGCACCACGTCTCACGCATCCTCGGCAAGCTCGGCGTGAGCACGCGAACGGCCGCGGGATCGCTGGCCCACCAGCTCGGAATCCGGCCGACCGACGCGGGTTAGGCGGCCAGGAATTGTCGCACCATCCGGCGCGCAAAAGCGGCTCTTGAGCCCGTCTGCACCGAGTGACCAGAGCCCGCTACCACGACCAGGTGCCCGTGAGGAGCCTTGGCCGCCTCCTGGCGTGCCAGGGGAGAGCACCGGCTCGCGAACGCTCCTGCAACTGCGCCCGTTCAGCGCGTGGTGTCGTGCCACAGGCCGATCACGTTTCCAGCCGGGTCGCGGAAGGTCGCGACGGTGAGCAGTCCCTCGGAAAACGGACTGGTGACGATCTCGCCTCCGTGAGCGAGGATCCGCTCGATCGTCTCCTCGACCTGATCGACATAGATGTAGGGCAGCAATCCGGGCTGGGTGGCGGCGGGGTGGTCGCTGACCCATGCGCCGCTCAAGTGACCATTGGGCGTGTCGAAACTGGGCCTGTCGCTGTCTGGGTTGTGGATGTGCCAACCGAACACGCCGCCGTAGAACGCTGCCGCGCGCCGAACGTCGGTGGCGGGAATATGCAGGTAGGTGATGGCTCCGGGCGTGGCCAGGCTCGGGTCGGCGCCGTGCTCCTCGCCGGCGGTACGCGGGTGCTCTGCATCTTGGCTCATGACGTCGGTCTCCTTGGCTTGCGAGGGATCCTGGATCGCTGGAACGATGCGCCCGGGCGCTCCGGGGTGTCGGCCCCGGCGGTGTCAGCCGGGGCGAGCAGAAGCCGGCAGAGGCTGTCGGTGAACCATCGGCCGAACTGCTCGGCGGTCCAGCCGCGGTCTCGCGTCAAGGCGGAGAAACCGTGTGGGTCCATCAGCAGCCAGACCGTGTCGATCGCCCGGTCTCGGCCAAGCTCGGCGCGCAAAGACGAGCGCTTGATCAGGCCATCGACGATCCAGGCGGCGGTCTCAGCCCGCTGAGCGCGGAGCTGATCGGCCAGCGCGCGCATCGACTCATCCACGCGGGCGGCCTCGAACGCGGCCACGACCAGGCCCGCAGATCGCAGCTCCGCCTCAGTCAGAACGGGCTCCACGATCGCCAGGAAGTCCACGACGGATTCGGCCGACTCGGCCCTCGCCGCCCAGTCGCGTTCCAACATCGGGACCGGCTCGCCGTCGCCACGGATGGTGAAGCTGATCGCCGCTCGCAGAAGCTGTGGCTTGGTCCCGAACGCCAGCTCAACCGTTGGCACCGACACCTGGGCCGCGCCGGCCACCGCCCGCATCGTCGTGGCGCCATACCCCACGCGGACGAACTCGGCACTGGCCGCAGCAAGAATTCGCTCTCGTGTCAGGCGGGCTCGGCGCTCACGCATCTCAGATCGGTAGCCGCGCTTGCGCGAACTCTGGGGTGTCACCGCCGGCATCACCCCCGGATATTAGCTAGGCACACACCATAGTCAATATCCAGCCCGTCAGTTCACGGCGTCCGCGCCGCCAGACGAGGCGACCGTAACCTGTGGCGATGTCGTCTCTCGCCATGATCGTGTGGCCGTACCACGCCGGTCTCGTCGACGCTGGCATGGGCCTGGGCGCGACCACACTGGCGGCTGACGAGCGACTGCACCGGGCACTGGGCCAGGAGGTCGACGAGGTGACCGTCGAACGCGTCGAGCCGGTCGACCCGTCGCTGCCAGAATTGGCTCGCATCTTCGAACTTGACCGTCGGCTCGCGCGGCGCGTCGCCGACGCCCGCGACCGAGGTCAGTTTCCGTTGGTCCTGGGCGGCAACTGCATCAGCTGCCTCGGCACCACCGCCGGCGTCGGCGACGAGCGAGACCTGGGCGTCATCTGGCTCGACGCCCACGCCGACTTCGACACACCCGAGGACAATCTGTCGGGGTTCACCGACGTCATGGGCCTCTCGATCCTCACCGGAAGCTGCTGGCGCGCGCTGCGCAACACGGTTCCGGGGTTCAGGACGATCGACGAGCGGCACGTAGTCACGATCGGCACTCGGGACCTCGAGCGCTACCAACGCGAACGACTGAATGCCTCCCGGATACGTGTCGTCGGTGACGCGGTGGATGTCGACGAGATGCGCAGCGCGCTGGGTGATCTGCGGCACCGCGTTGACCAGGTCTACCTTCATGTCGACCTCGACGTGCTCGATATCTCGGTCGGGCACGCGAACCCCTACGCCGCCGCCGGCGGTCCAGCCCTCAGCACTGTGCTCACAGCGGTCTCGGAGACGTTCGCCCGTTGCCAGGTGAAGGCAGCTGCGCTCACGGCTTACGACCCCCGAGTTGACAGCACCGCCGGCATCTCGGCCGCCGCAAGCGAGATCGGGCGCGAGATCGCCCGTGGCGCGGCCAACCAGTGAGCCGTGTGGGGCGCCGGCCCCCGCGGCCGGCGCAGAGGCACGGGTTCTATGGGCTCGTGTCACCTCCGGCGCGGGCGGGCCTCTGAGCCACGCGGAGGCTGTCGATCATCGCCAGCAGCCGGGCGCGGATCAGCTGTCCAGCGGCTGGCCCGAGGTAGATCTCGGCCTGAAAGGCGCGTCCGGCGTCCTGAAAGATGATCTCGTCGCTGGGGCCTTGGCACACGTGACGCTGGGGAGTGTCGGACGTGATGCGGAAGTGGGGCGGGCGGCGGGGGAAGTGCTCGAGCATCCGGGGCGGAGGGTGGGGGTACTCCCACACGAACAGAAACGCGCCGGCGCGGGGGAAATCACGCACGTTCGGCAGCCCGCACTCGCATGCGTGTGCGGACAGTGTCACGGCGAAGGAAGCCAGGGCGAGCCGTGGTATCGGTTCGACGACGTCGGTCAGCGATCTGCGGATCAGATGCCAGCCCGGCAGCACGCTGATGCTGATGCGCCCTGCCACGTACCTGCGCCCATCGCTGGAGCTCCGGCTCCCCGCCGCCGCCGCCGTCAGGACGAGCACCGACACCGCGAGCAGGACCACGGCGATTTTGCGCATACCGACCATACGTCGGCGGGCTCCCGACAGGTCCGCCGGGCCACCGGGTCGCCATCGCGGGCGAGATCAGGGCTGCCAGCCGGCGAGAATGGGAGCTCCGGGCGGCTGGGCACCCTTGGCTCCGAATTGGTTGGCGATCTCGCCTACGGCGGTGAACCGGGTGGGCGCGCTGACGCGGATGAAGATCCACTGGTCGGCTGACGGGCTGGAGGTGAGCAGCCATTGATGTTGGGGGGACCAGTCGATCCCCGTCAGCCGCTCGGGGGCGGTGAAAACGGTCTCAGGGGTCCGTCGAAGTCCCGGCCGGCTGGCGTCAACCAGGGCGACGCTGTCGGCCGGCTGGTTGAGGTGGTGAACGATGATGGCGAGCCGGTCGCCGGTCGTGACTGCCGCGGGTCCGACGGTCTCGCCGGCCGGCACCGAGCCTGTGGCGATTTGGCGTCCGCCGGCGCTGTAGAGACTGAGGTGGTGGTTCGCCACCGCAAGCAGCCGGGCTCCGTCGGCTGTCCAGAGCAGCTGTCGGGGTGCGACGGCCGGCTTGATGCGCCACAGCAGAGCGCCGGTGTCGGCGTCGCGCAGCTCGATGAGTCCGCCGGGGTCCAGAAAAGCGATCCGGTGCGACTGGGCGGTGGCGGGCTGCCACGCCGGTGTCACCGGGGCCACTCGACCGTCGAGCCGGTGCTTCTCGCTGCCGTCCCCGGCGACGATCCACAGGGACCCCCCGGCGATGTAGGCGATCCGGTACCCGTCCGGCGACCAGCGCGCGAGCGTGACGGGGGCGTCGCCGGCGAGAATCCATTGCCGATGGCCTCGGGGGTCGAGCGCCGCGAGCTCCGAGCCGCGCCACGCCACGACGTAGAGGCTGTGCGGTGACCAGGCCGCGGCGGTATAGCGGCCGAGGTACCGGCGGCTGCCGTCGGCGTGCACGATCCACGGCCCGACCGGAGAGTTGACCAGTAGCCGGCCTCCGCCCGGGAGTCCGGCCAGCACCGGACGTGGACGCAGCGGGGCGGTGACGCCGATGGCTTGGCGAAACCAGCGGGCAAGCGCCTCGCGCGGCGCGCTTGCCGTCGCCAGGACGATCGCCGCGACGGCGATCAGGCCAGCGACCGCCGGCACCGCCACCCGCCACCGAGATCTCGCCCGAAACGCCGATGTCGGCTCGTAGGCGCTCCGCACGACGCGCCAGGCGCGCTCCTGCACCTCGGCGTCGCTGTCTATCGGTATCGCCGCCAGCCGCTCTCGAAGCTCGCGTTCGATCATGTGACGTGCTCCCGGCTCAGCTGCTCTGCCAGCTTGTCCAGCCCGCGTCGCAGCCGCGAGTTGACGGTGCCGCGCGGCAGGCCTAACGCCCGGGCGATCTCGCCGGGCGAGAGATCCTGGAGATAGCGCATGACGATCACGGCACGATGATCGGGGTCCAGCTCGGCCAGAGCGGCGAGCACGTCGTCATCGGGTTCGGGTTCGGT
This sequence comes from uncultured Solirubrobacterales bacterium, assembly GCA_963792735.1. Classification (GTDB taxonomy): domain Bacteria; phylum Actinomycetota; class Thermoleophilia; order Solirubrobacterales; family Solirubrobacteraceae; genus Palsa-465. Next base: position 35,400 of record CAWBXK010000008.1, read on the forward strand.
TTCGGCCAAGAGCTCAGGGACGGCCTCGGTGGTGGTCTCGTGGCGGGCGGCTCGCATCCGCGTCCAGTCGATTGCGCGGTTGACGACGATCCGGTGAAGCCATGGCGCGAACGGCCGGCGGCGGTCAAAGCGTCCAAGCGACCGCACCGCGGCCAGAAACGCTTCCTGCGCAACGTCCTCGGCGCCGGCGCGATCTTGGCAGACCAGATACGCGGCCCGGTGGGCGTTTGACCAGTGGCGTTGAAACAGCGTCGCAAGCGCTGCCTCTGAGCCGTCGCGAGCGGCGCGAATGAGGGCAGCGTCGGAGCGGTCACGGTCACTCACCGGAGCGTCACGGGCCGACCCATCACTCCATATACGTGCCGCGGCCAGCGCGAGGTCCCTAGACACGGAATTCTTCGCGCCCATCTCGAGCCATCATCGCAAAGGCCGTCACACGGGCTCCGGGTGGCTCGACGTCTCACGGGGACCTTTGCGGCCCTGCGTTGCGTATCTGGGCTATGCGTTATGGGGTGCTGCTACTTGTCGTGGCGTTACTGCCGGCTAGCTGCGTTGGCTCGGGTCCACCCCGAGCCCGCCCTCAGGCACGCCGTCTGACCGCCACCCGCGCAGCGACCCCCCGGACGCGCGCGTTCACCTCCAAGGGCGGTCGCCACCCGGCACGGCAGCGGCGGTGGCAGGCTCTGATGACCGCCCAGACCGAAGATCGGCTCCTGGCGGTGGACCTCCCCAACGGGCGTGTCGTGCGCCGGGTCACGGTGCCGGGCGACCCTGAGTATGTGGCCACGATGGGGCCCGGCGGCCCGATCGTCGTGCCCAGCTCGGCCTCCGGCACAGTGACTGTGCTCGGCGGCTCGCCAGCGCACGTGATCAAGGTGCTGCATGGCTTTGGTGGTCCGCACATCCCGGCGATGGCCCCGGGCGGCGGCTACGCCTACGTCACCGACGACGCTCGCGGCCAGGTCGACGCGATCCTGCTCCGCACCGACAAGGTCGTCTCGCGTACCTTCGTCGGAGCCGGCGCGCACCACCTCGCCTTCAGCCCCGATGGGCAGCAGGTATGGATCGCCCTTGGACAATCCGCGTCCACGGTCGCCATCCTCAGCACGGTCGTAAGCCGGCCTCCGCCGCCGTCCAGCGTCATCGCCGATCCCGGCCATCCCCGCCTGGTCGGAACGTTTCACCCCGGATACCTCGCGCACGACCTGCGATTCACACCCGACGGGCGACGGGTCTGGATCACCTCCGCCAGCGGTTCCGGCGTCGGCGTCTTCAACGCCCGCAACCACCGCCTCATGTTCCGTGTCCCCGGCGGCCCGCCGCCCCAGCATGTCGCTTTCGACGGGCCGTACGCCTACGTGACCAGCGGCTACGGCAGCCAGATCGAGCAGGTCTCCCGCGCCAGCGGTCGCATCCTCAAACGCGCCACCGCACCGTACGGCTCGTTCGAGCTCGACGCCGGCGGCGGATACGTCGTCACCTCATCGCTGCTGCGCGGCACCATCGCTGTGTACAACACCCATCTGCACCTGCTCCGCATCCGGCACCTCGCGCCGTCAGCCGAAGACGTGACGATCCTCCCGCCGAAGCGTGTCGAATCTGGGATAGCGCGGCGTAACCCTATGTCCTGTAGCGAAGGTCGATCCAGTCGGTGTGCCGGGCCCAGCGCAGGGTCAGGCGCCAACATCCTGCCGTCGGCACGTTGACGGCCGATGGATAGATCTCTCCGGGACTGGAGTCTGCCGGCCACTGGTGGGTGACCAGCGGAGCGCTGGCGTGCAGGGGCTTCGCCTGGATTGACAAGGGCGAGCCGTGCCGAGGCAGACGCATGATCCACAGGATCTTGTTGGCGCGATCTGAGGGATTGCCCGCGCGGAGGGGATAGCCGAACACGAGCGCGATGACGAAACCGCGGCCGCTGAGCGCGTGAGGCCACGGTGGCGGACCGGGGCTGCTGTTACTCAACGCCGGCGCTGTCCAGGCCGGAACGCGGCCCCGGTAGAGCTTGGTTGCTCCGCATCCTCCGGCGACGACCGCCGGGCCGGTGAGATGACGAACGTTCGATCCGGTGGATCCACAAGCTGCCACCAAGCACGTCGCCGCCACGATCGCGACAGTGCGCCACATCCGCGGGGACGTTACTACTCCGGAGCCGGGTGCGGACGCCATCGTCGTGCTGCCCACATTGGCTCAGCCGGTCCGTCTCAAAGCGGCTCCAGGCAACGCGCGCGGGCAAGACCGGACGGGGAGGGCGGCGTCGAGAATCCGCCTAAAGCCGATCGCTCGGACCAGGCGGCGCGAACGTCATCCCTCGGTCGGAGGCTTGCTGTCGGCCCCGACCCGGGGGCCGGGCCGCTCGAGCTCAAACCACACGTGGGTGGTCCCCTCGTGCACGCCCCAGCGGCTGGCGACCGCTTCGACGATGTCAAGTCCCCTCCCCCCAATCGAATCGAAGTCATGGTCATCGAGGACCCGCTCAAACCCCGAACCCTCGTCGATCACCTCGATCAGGAGCCGGTTCTCATCAAGCGCGGCGCGAAGCGAGATCGTGCCGTGTCCGTGGAGCACCGCGTTATTGACGAGCTCGGTGACCAGCAGCTTCGCCGCGTCGAGCTCGTCGCCGGCCAGCGCCGTCGCATATTCATCGTCCAGGCGTCGCCGCGCCCGTGATGACGCGTGCAGATCACGTGGCAGCTCGGTCTCAAACGGCGTATGCGGATTGATTCTGCATCCCACCTTTCGGAGGTCGGTGCGCGTCGCTGGATGTTGGGCTGCCTACCGGCGGCTGATCCGCGGCCGCCCTGTCCGTATCCGTACGGGCCGGGTAGCTCACACATTACCCGCAGCAAGCATGGTTCTAGCTGTTCCTCCCGATGTGCGACGAGGTCGGTCGGGCTTGGAAGCCGCCGGCCGCCGGGGATAGACCCCGGCGGCCGGCGCCTTGGTGGCGGGAGAGGGAACCGCCAGATCCCGCTGCGCGAGGGCAGGCGCAGCGGGGTCTCGCGGCTCTGGTCGCGGATCGCTTTGTCGGTACAGAGGGGGGCGCGAAAGCGCCAACGGCCATGTGCTCACCTTCATGCGGCTGATGTTTGGGGAGGGACCGATCGCTCCGTCACGAACCGCTCGACCGCCGCCCTGCTCCTGCGCAGTTCAGCCGTGCTTCGCCCGTCGAACCGGAAGCAATCCTACCAAGCCTTCCTGCGGTATTCAGCCAAACGCAGGGGCCGATCCGGCGCGGACATCCGCGCGGTCGCACCGCGGAGGGTCATCTGTGAGGAATCTCACCGGCGCCGGCAGGCGATCGCTCAGGGGCGCAGAACCGAACAGGCAGAGGTCAATTCGTGGCTGGAGCTGAGGCGGCGCCGCGCGCACACTTTGCGGCTGAACAGGACGTTGCCGGTGCCATCGGGCGCCGAGCGCCCGCGCGCCAGGACCCGGCCACCCGGGTAGCCGCACTCCGACCGCCGGCGTCTGGTGTCGCCGCCTGGGTCCGCTCGGTCCGGGTGCGGCAGTGGCCCAAGAATCTGCTCGTGTTCGGCGCTCCGGCCGCCGCCGGAGCTCTGTGGCGTCCGTCGGTCCTCGGCCGGGTCTCGCTCGCCGCGCTTGCCTTCTGCCTGCTTTCCAGCGGTGCCTATCTGCTCAACGACCTGCGTGACGCGCCTGAGGACCGGCGCCATCCGGTCAAGCGCCACCGTCCGATTGCCGCGCGCGTGATCGCTCCCGGCCGCGCCCTGGCTGCGGCGCTGATCACGATCCTGGTGGGACTGTGCGCGTCGGCCTCCCTGGGAGGCGCGTCGCTGGCCATAGCGGGCTCGTACGTCGCGCTGAACTTCGCCTACACGACGTGGCTGCGCCGCGTGGCGATCGCCGACATCGCGACGATCGCAGGCGCGTTCGTGATCCGGGCCGCCGCCGGCGGCGTCGCCGCCGCCGTGACGATCTCGCCGTGGTTCTTCGTCGTCGTCTCGTCTGCCGCCCTGGTGGTGGCGGCCGGCAAGCGGTATGCGGATTTCCTGGATCCGGCGGCGCGGGCCTCGCGGGCCGCGCTGGCCGACTACAACGCCGACTTCCTGCGGATGCTGATCACGGCCGCGCTGGCGGTGGCGGTCGCGGCGTACTGTCTATGGGCGTTTCAGGCGGCGGCACCGGGCACCGCCGGCTGGCGCGAGGTGACCATCGTCCCGTTCACATTCGCGATCCTGCGTTACGTCCTGCTCGTCTCCGGCGGCGCTGGAGGGGCGCCGGAGGAGGTCCTCCTCGGTGACCGATTCATCCATGTCACCGGACTCGCCTGGGTGTTGACGTTCGCGCTCGGCCTCGTGCACTGAAGGGGTCGGCGCCAGGGAGGCCGGTGGCCGCGATCTGGGAGGATGTGCGCAACCATGGAGACGCGGGCACAACGGGACGGCCCTCAGAAGGGGAGCTCACCGGCTCCGATGCCGCGCGATCAGCAGGGTTGGCGAGTCGCGCCCGCGCCGGACGGCCGCGGGACGCCTGAACAGCACAAGCCGACGCCGCCGCACCGGTGGCGGGGCTTCTGGATGTTCCTGATCGTGCTGCTGGCGTTGAACTGGATCTCGGTCCTCGCCTTCCAGCCGTCGGCCCAGCCGCGTGTGACCGTGCCGTTCAATCCCTACTTCCTGGAGCAGGTTCAGGCCGGGATGGTCAAGTCGATCTCGGCCAAGGGTGACACGGTCGAGGGCACCTTCGCCACCAAGGTGAGATATCCGCCGAACAACAGGAACGCTACGCCGACGACGTTGTTCTCCACCCAGGTGCCGACGTTCTGGAGCAATCAGGAGCTGACCGATCTGCTGCGCTCCAAGGGCGTGCAGGTCAACGCCCAGTCGACATCGACGAGCCGGTCGCTGCTGGCCGAGATCCTGCTCGGGTTCGGCCCCACGCTGCTGATCGTGGGGTTGTTCATACTGCTGGCGCGGCGCGCTCAGGCCGGCGGGGGAATGGGCGCGCTGGGGAACTTCGGGCGCTCGCAGGCGCGGCGAGTCGATCCCGAGAAGATCCGCGTCACCTTTGACGACGTAGCCGGAATCGACGAGGCGAAGGCGGAGCTGACCGAGATCGTCGACTTTCTCAAGACCCCCGAGCGCTACGCGCGGCTGGGCGGGCGGATGCCGCACGGGGTGCTGCTGTTCGGGCCGCCGGGCACCGGCAAGACGCTGCTGGCGCGGGCGGTGGCCGGGGAGGCGCACGCGGCGTTCTTCTCGATCGCCGCATCGGAGTTCATCGAGGCGATCGTGGGGGTCGGCGCTTCCCGCGTGCGGGATCTGTTCGCCAAGGCCAAGGAGGCCGCGCCGGCGATCATCTTCATCGACGAGCTCGACGCCATCGGGCGCTCGCGCGCGGGCTCGGTGTCGGTGACCGGGGCCAACGACGAGCGCGAGCAGACGCTCGACCAGATCCTGACCGAGATGGACGGGTTCGAGAGCACCGAGGCGGTGGTGGTACTCGGCGCGACCAACCGTCCCGAGATCCTCGATCCCGCCCTGCTGCGGCCCGGCCGGTTTGACCGCCGCGTGTCCGTGCAGCCACCCGACCGCGTCGGACGGCTGAAGATCCTGCAGGTCCACACCCGAGCGCTGCCGCTGGCCGACGACGTCGATCTCGACGCGATCGCGGCGGCCACCCCGGGGATGGTCGGCGCTGATCTGGCCAATCTGGCCAACGAGGCGGCGCTGCTGGGAACCCGGCGCAACCACGACAAGGTGCAGATGGACGACTTCACCGACGCGCTGGAGAAGATCATGCTCGGTGCCCCACGCGGAATCCTGCTCTCGTCCGAGGACCGCGAGCGGACCGCCTACCACGAGTCCGGTCATGCCCTGGTCGGGATGCTCACACCCGAGGCCGATCCGGTGCGCAAGGTCTCGATCATCCCCCGCGGGATGGCGCTCGGGGTCACGCTCTCCACGCCCGACGCGGATCGGGTCTCCTACTCGCGTGAGGAGCTCGAGGCCAAGATCAGGGTGGCGCTCGGTGGGCGGTCGGCCGAGGAGATCGTCTACGCCAAGATCACCACCGGGGCGGAATCAGACATCCAGCAGCTGACCCAGATCGCGCGCCAGATGGTCGCCCGCTGGGGAATGAGCGACAAGCTCGGACCGATCAGCCTGCTGCCAAGCGAGGGCGCGGGACCGTTTCTGCCTGGCGTCAGTGAGACCTCGCCCCAAACCCAGTGGCTGGTCGACGAAGAGGTCCACCGTCTCGTCGACGAGTCGCACGCCCAGGTCAGCCGGCTGCTGACCGAACATCGCTCCCAGCTTGACCAGCTCGCCCACGCGCTGCTCGAGGCCGAGACCCTCGACGCGATCGATGCCTACGCGGCCGCCGGAGTGCCGATGCGCGCCGCAGAGCCGCTCGAGCCGGCCACTCAGGCCCAGCCCGCCTAAGACGAGCTCGGACGCGACGTCCCCGCCGGTGAGCACCGAGCCGGGAAGGCATGGCCTCACCCAGCGGCGGCCGCCCGTGGCGGAGAGCCGGCGACCGGCCACTGGTTGATCGCGTGGCGGTTGGCGCCCCACAGGTGCTGGACCGCGTAGGCTCGCCACGGGCGCCACCGCTCGGCGTGAGCCGTAAGCTCCCGAGAGGCGCTGGGCAGGCCGATGGTGGTGGCGCCGCGGCGGACCCCCAGGTCGGTGCTGGGGAATGCGTCGGGGTCGCCGAGCGCCCGCATCGCGATCAGCTCGGTCGTCCATGGTCCGATGCCGGGGAGCCGGCCCAAGACGGCGAGGGCTGCGTCGCGGTCGCAGCCCGGCTCGAGTGAGAGCTGTCCGGATGCGAGCGCCTCGAGCAGCGCGGCCAGGCTGTGTCGCCGGCTGGCCGGCAGCGCCAGGCCGGCGGTGTCGATCGACGCAGGGGCGGGGAACAGATGGGTGAGACCACCGTCGGGGTCCGTCACGGGCTCGCCGAAGGCCGCCACGATCCGGCCGGCGTGGGTGCGGGCAGCGGCGGTCGAGATCTGCTGGCCGAGCACCGCTCGGACGGCAAGCTCGGCCCCGTCCACGCAGCGCGGCACCCGTCGGCCCGGGGCGAGCCCGATGAGCGGGCGCAACCACCGATCACCGGCGAGCGCCTGGTCGATCGTCTCGGGGTCGGCGTCGAGGTCGAGCAGCCACCGGCAGCGTGACACGGCTGCAGGCTGGTCGCGCGGGTCGGTGAGCGCGATCCGGCACCGGACGTGATCGGGCTCGGGGACGAGCGCGACGATGCCCGGTCCGTGGGGCAGGCGCAGCGTCCGGCGGTAGGCGCCTTCCCGGACCTCTTCAACGCCCGGAACGGCCGTGGCGGCGAGGTGACCGAACAGGTTCGCCGGACAGAGGGGTTGGCGAAACGGGAGCGTGAGCAGGACTGAAAGCCCTTGACGAGGGCGCACGACCCCTGGAGGATGTCAGGCTCCGCCCATCTCAGCAGCTGATCGGAGAGCCATGACCGAGCAGGCTCCTTCGCAGTCAACGACGTGCCTGGCGCCCGCGAACAAGAACCTGGTGCTGGCGGCGATGGTGTTCGCCGTCGCAATGACGTTCATCGATCAGACGATCGTGGCCATCGCGATCCCGAACATCCAGCGCGAGCTGTCCCTGTCGGCGACCGGCTCGCAATGGGTGATCAACGGGTATCTGCTCGCGCTCTCGGCGCTGTTCGCGTTTGGCGGCAAGCTGGGGGATGTGCTGGGACGCCGGCGCATGGTGGTGATCGGGGTGATCGGCTTCGCGGTCGCGTCGGGATGCTGCGGGCTGACGCCGAAGGGGAGCGTGGCAGAGGTGTGGATCATCGTCTTCCGGGTGTTGCAGGGAGCGGCCGCAGCAATGATGTTCCCGGCGGCGGTCGGGATCGTGGTCGCATCGTTCCCGCTGCAGGAGCGCGGCCGGGCGATGGCGATCTTCTTCGGTATCTCCGGGGGGCTGACCGCGATCGGCCCGATCGCCGGCGGCTTTCTGACCCAGTGGACCTGGCGGTCGATCTTCTGGATCAACATCCCGGTGGCGATCATCGCGCTGCTGTTGACCTGGAAGTCGCAACCGGATGAGCAGCGGCACCCGACCAAGCTCGACTACCGCGGGACGGTGCTGATCACGGGGGCGATGGGGCTGACGGTCCTGGGTCTGCAGCAGTCCGGCCTGTGGGGGTGGAGCAGCGCCAGGACGTGGGCGTGCATCCTGGTCGGTCTGCTGCTGATGGTCGGATTCGTGGCGTGGGAGCTGCGGACGCCTGATCCACTGCTGCGGCTGCAGATCTTCCGGGATCGCGGCTTCGCCACCGAGACTGTCGTCCTGGGCTTGATGTCGGTGGTGTTCGTCCCGTTCTTCTTCTTCGCCAGCGTGTATGCCCAGGTGTCGCTGGGAGAGACCTCCTCCGACGCCGGCATCTACATCATGTACTTCTTCCTGGGGTTCGTGATCGCGGCCCAGATCGGGGGTCGAATCCTCGACAAGCGGGGCGCGTGGCCAGCCGTCGTCGGCGGCAGTGCGCTCGGCGCGGTGGGGTTCTACCTACTCGCCGGCAAGGTGACCAACCTGTCGCTGAGCGCCCAGACGACATACGTGATCCTCGCCGGCGCCGGGCTGGGCCTGATGCTCGGCACGGCTAGCACCGACGCCGTCAACCGGGCTCCGAGCACGAGCTACAGCGAAGTGACTGGAGTGACGCAGACCGCCCGGAACTTCGGCGCCAGTCTCGGGCTGGCGGTTCTCGGGGCGCTTCTGGTCAGCCGCGACAAGGTCAATCTCACCGGTGCGCTGACCAAGGCCGGAGTCCCGAAGGCAGCGGCCGAGAAGGTCGCCGGTTCGTTCGGATCCGCCGCCGCCGGGTCGCAAGCCGGCACGGGCCATGGACGAGGACTGGTGCACGACGTCGCACTCGCCTTCGCCCACTCGACGCAGACGGTCTTCTACGTCATGGCGGCCGTCATGGCCGCGACGTTCCTCGTCGCGCTGCGCTGGTTGCCCCGCGGTCGAGTGCAGGCTCCTGACGAGCAATCGCTGCCCAGCCCAGGTCCAGCTCAGCTGGTGCCGTAAGCCGCGTTAGCTCATCCTTCGCGGACGACCTGGCCGGCCGGCTTGTCGTCGCGCAGGCCCAGGAAGCGAGGGTGGCGCAGGCGCCCGTGCGAGGTCCATTCGGTGAAGCCGACCTGGGCGACCAGCGCGGGCTGCGTCCAGGTCACACCGCGCTCGCGGATCTGGGAGGCATCGGCGAACGGAGGCTCGGGTTGGGCCAGCTGGCGCAGGCGCGCGCCGAGGTCGCTCAGCGTCGGGCGATCGAACCCGGTCCCCACCTTGCCCGCGTAGCGGAGGCTGCCGTGATCGTAGTAGCCCACCAGGAGGGCTCCGAACTCGGTGCGCGAGCCGTGCGGGGACGTGAAGCCGCCGATCACCAGCTCCTGTCCCTGCTCGCACTTGAACTTCAGCCAGTCCCGCGAGCGGGTTGTGACATAGGGACTATCGGCGCGCTTGGCGATCAGTCCCTCCCAGCCCTTGCGGCAGGCCTCCTGAAACCACTCCTCGCCCGTCTCGTTGCGATGCGGGGTCAGCCGCACACCGTCGGCGAACGTCAAGGCCGCCCGCAACAACCGCTTGCGGCTGCGCAGCGGCAGCGGCCTGACGTCGCACCCGTCCACCCACAGCAGGTCGAAGACGTAGTAGAACACCGGCACGGGATGTCGCCCGCGCTGGGCGAGCCGGGCGAAGCTGGTCCGCGACCCGTCGAAGGCCACGATCTCCCCGTCGACGGCGAATCGCTCGCACCGCTCGATCTCCAGCGCGGCGGCGATCTCGGGGTAGCGACCGTTGAGCGACAGGTCGTTGCGCGAGAGCATGCGCACATGCTCCCCGGAGCGGATCGCCACACAGCGGATCCCGTCGAGCTTGCGCTCGAAGATCCAGTTCGGGTCGCTGAAGCGCTGCTTGGTCAGGACGGCCTTCATCACGTCTGCGCGCTCCGGGGGGTCGCTGGCGGGCACCCGCGAGCGCTCGGCCGGCCCGAGCTCGTCAACGACGGAGCTCATTGCGGCTCCTCCTCGGCGACCTGCTCGACGGTACGGCCGGATTTGACCGATTCCGGCTGGCTGCTCTGGGGGTTGCGCCGGGCGTCGGCGCCCTCGTCACGGCGCTTGATCAGCAGCCACTGGGGCTTGGCGCCCCCTCGAGTCCGCTGCAGGGTCCATCCGCCGTTGAGCTTGCGGCCCTCCAGCCACACCTTGGCGTGGCCGGCGTCGAGCGTCTCGGCGATCGGCCGCTCGTCGAGGTTGCGGTAGGTGCCGGCGTCCCACACGATCACGGAGCCCGCGCCGTAGTTGCCCTCGCCGATCACCCCTTCAAAGTCTGCGTACTCGAGTGGGTGATCCTCGACCTCGACGGCGAGCCGCTTCTCCCGCGGATCGGTGGACAGTCCCTTCGGCACCGCCCACGATCGCAATGTCCCGTCGACCTCGAGACGGAAGTCGTAGTGCAGGCTGGAGGCGGCGTGCTTCTGGATCACAAACCGCGGCTCGGTGCCACGACCGTCGGATCGCTTGCCGCGGCGACCTTCACGCACGCCCGGCTCACTCGTCCGCTCCGCATCTCGGCGGCCGCGGTAGCGCTCCAGTCGGTCGCTCACCCCCGGAACCTACCTCAGGTTGTCGGGATCCGGCACGGCCTCCAGCCTACCCTCCCGGCCAGTCCCGCTCGCAGCCCGTAGGCTTCTCGGCGTGACAGTGGGCGGTTGGAGTGAGTGAGGGCTGACGTGGAGGCGGCTCCGGAATTCGAGCTGCCCACCGTCGCGGCCGGACCGGTACGTCTCGCCGAACTGCGGGCTCATGGCCCGGTGCTGGTGTTGTTCGTGGCCGAGGAATGTCCCACCTGCGCTCTGACCCTGCGCCGGCTGGCGCCACTGGTGGGCGAGCTGCAACGAGCCGGGGTGGAGGTGGCCGCCGTGTTCGAGGACCCGCTCGAGGTGGCGGCGCGCACGGCGAGGCGGGCCGGTTTCACCGGCGCGGTGCTGTCCGAGCCGGACCCGTACGCGGTCTCTCGGGCGTATGGGCTTGTCAGCGTCCCGACGATCGTGCTCGTCGATCGCCAGGGAAGGATGGCTCAGCGAGTGGTGGGCTGGGATGCCGCCGGCCTCGATCGGATGCTCGGTGCGGCGTGCGAGTCGCTCGGCGCGAAGGCGCCGTTGGTTCCGGGCCAGGAGCCGCGCCGCAAGCCCGGCTGCGCGTCCAAGAGCACCTACGACGCAGACACGCTGGCGCTGATGGCGGGGGAAAGCGGGGTCGATGAGTACGAGGACATGTTCGAGCGCGGATGGTCCGACGGCCTGCCGGTCATACCGCCCACGGCGCAGCGCGTGGAGGCGATGCTGGCGGGCCGCGACCCCGCTCGCTCGCTCGGGCGCGCGCCGCCGGCGATGGGCGAGGTGACACTCGAGCGACTCGCCGCTTGCGCCGTGCTGGCGGGGTGCCGCCCGGACTACTTCCCGGTCGTCCTGGCGGCGGCGGAGGCGGCGCTCGCGCCGGCCTTCAACCTCGGTGGCCAGGCGGTGACGACTCAACCCGCCGGCCAGCTGGTGATCGTCAACGGACCGGTGCGCGAAGCGATCGGCCTCAACGGATCGATCGGGGCACTCGGCCCCGGCACGCGCGCGAACATGACCATCGGCCGGGCGCTGCGACTGTTGGTGAGCCTGACCGGCGGCGGCTTCCCGGGCCGCCTGGATCGAGCCACGCTCGGTCACTCCGGGAAGCTCGGGCTGTGTGTGGCCGAGGCCGAGGAGCAGAGTCCGTGGGAGCCGTTGCACGTGGAGCGCGGGTACGCGGCCGAGGACTCGGTCGTGACGCTGATCTCATGCGATGCGCCGCTTTCGATCTCAGACCACCGCAGCCGCGACCCGCAGGAGCTGGCCCACGTCCTGGGCTGGGCAGCGGCGGCGACGTGGAGTCCGAACTGGTGGCCGCTGGGAGGCGCCTCGCTGTTCGTGATCTGTCCTGAGCATGCCGGCCTGTTCCGGGCGGCAGGCTGGAGCAAGACGCGCGTGCGCGAGGAGATGTTCGCTGCGGTGCGCCGACCCGCGCACGAGCTGCGCTGGGGGGAGACCACACCGGAGGTTCACGCGGCGCCACCCGACGCGCCGATCGCCAAGTGGACGCGGCCCGAAGATATCGTCCTGATGGTGGCCGGCGGCGAGGCCGGCCGATACTCGGCGGTGTTCGGTCCGTGCCTCGGCATGGACGCTCAGATCATTTCCCAGGAGGTCACATGGAATACGTGAGCCCGATCGATCAGCGCCGCCGCGAGACGTTCCCGCTCGCGCCGCGCCCGTCCACGCTGCGCGGCGCGCAGATCGCGCTCCTGGACATCAACAAGCGGCGCTCGGATGAGTTCCTGGACCGGATCGAGGTCCGGTTGCGGGCGGAGGGAGCGCACCCGTTCCGGGTAGCCAAGACGATCTTCTCCAAGCCGGCGGCACCGGAGATCATCCGCCGTATTGCCAACCGTGGCGACCTCGTCGTCGAGGGTCTCGCCGACTGAGGGTCCTGCACGTCGTGCAGTGTGCACGACATGGTGACGTTGGAGCGTCTGGGCATCGCCACCGCGGCGGTGGCGACCGAGCCGTTCATCGACGAGGCGCTGGAGCAGGCTCAGCTGCTCGGCATGCCGGACTACCGCATGGTGCTCACCCCGCACCCGGTGCAACTGCTCAGCGCCGCCGAACTGAGCGAGCAGGCCGACCGTGCCTGGCCCGAGATCGTCGGTCGGCTTCGCATCCCGCGGTGATTCGCGGTTCCGCGGCCGGGCGGGCGGGTAGCTGAGTAGCAGATATGCGGACGATCGCGGGAGTGACACATGCCCTACAGGCTCGATAACGCCGAGACGGTGCCGGATGGGCTTCGCCGCTGCGCGCGTGAGCAGCTCGACATCGCCATCGCCGAGCTCACCGAAGGAGTGCAGTCGGATCCGGTCAAGGCGGTTCACCGGGCGCGCAAGGCACTCAAGAAGGAGCGCTCGCTGCTTCGCCTCGGTAGGGATGCGTTCGCGCCCGGCGCGCGCAGGCGCGAGGCCAGAGTACTGCGCGGCGTGGCCCAGGACCTGAGCGCCGCTCGCGACGCTGACGTCATGGTCCAGACCCTCGACGAGCTCGCCGACCGGTTCGCCGGCCAGGTGCCGGAGGTGAGCTTTGCCGTGATTCGCGAACGCCTCGAGCTCCAGCGCGACGGCGCCCGGCTCCAGCTCGTCAACTCGGCCTCGATCGGCGACGCCGCGGCCGAGCTGATCGAGGCGGGACGCCGTCTGGAGGGCTGGCCCATCCGGGGCGGCGGCTGGCGCGTGGTCGGCGCTGGTCTGAGCCGGAGCTATCGACGCGGCCGCCGGGCCTCCAGGAAGGCGCGGGCGAACCCCACACCCGAGAACCTGCACGCGTGGCGCAAGCGGACCAAAGACGTCTGGTATGAGCTACGGCTGCTCGCGCCGATCGCTCCGGGCACGATGCGCGGGCAGGCCAAGGAGGCACACCGCCTGTCGGATCTGCTCGGCGACGACCACGACCTGTCTGAGCTGCGCCCGGCGATCGCCCGGATCGGCGGCGACATACCGGCTGACGTCGGCTCGGTGATCGGGCTGATCGATCACCGCCAGGATCAACTTCGGGCCGACGCCTTCTTCGCCGGCGAACGCCTATACGCCGAGACGCCGAAGGCGATGCGGCGGCGAGTCCGCCGGTATTGGGAGACGTGGCGGGCGGAGGGGCGAGCCGCCAGCTCACGCCGGCCGGCTGAGCTGGCCGATCAGCTTGCCAGCGCGACTGTCCACTGACGAGCACGTGTTCCAGAACAGGAGGCGACGATGGCAAAGGATCACGGTCCGAGCGTCAAGAACGACAAGCAATACGAGGGTCTGCGCAAGAAGGGGATGAGCAAAGGCCGAGCGGCGGCCATCGCCAACACGCCGGACGCATCGAGCAAGGGCGGCAAGCGGTCGGGCAGCGGGCAGGCCAGCAGCCAGAGCCGCAAGAGCAGTGGCAGTGGCAGCGGCGGGAACCGCGCGCAGAAGGCCGCCGCGGGGAGAAAAGGCGGCAAGAAGTCAAGCTAAAACGACGCGCCGAGAAGGGTTCACCGCCCGGTCACTTGGGTAGCACAGACGCGATGGCCGATCCGATCCAACTCCTGTCGCTGGAGCTTCCGTGCAACGAGCACGCGCCAGCCACCGTTCGGCAAGCTCTGGGCAACGCCGGCGCAGCACTTGCCCTGCTTCAAGACGGCCTGCTGGTGGCGAGCGAACTGGTCACCAACGCCGTCCTGCACTCGGGGTGTGAGGAGGATCACCGACTCCGCGTCGGGGCCCGTGTGGTGGACGGCCGCCTGCTGATCTCGGTCCACGATCCCGGCATCACGCGGCAGGATGCCACGCCCCGGTGGGAGGCGAGCGCGCCGGAGGCGACGCAGCGGCCTCAGCCATCAACGGATGGCGCCGTGTCGGCAACCGGGGTTTCGCCAGGCGCACGGGTCGGAGGCTGGGGGTTGCGGATCGTGGATCAGCTCGCACGTCGCTGGGGTTCCGAGCGACCCGACGGTTATTGCGTGTGGGCGGAGCTTGCGCCCTCGTCATAGCGGCCCGGCCGGAGTGGTACTTTTAGTCGGCTAGCGGCAACGGATGAGCACATCGCGTCCGGGGTGGCGGCAGAGTCGCAAATAGCGGGACTCAGGGCGATCTGAACGGTCGTTCGGGGACCATCAGCGTTATCGAGGCGGATGATCTGATGCTTGCTCGCAACCAACCCCACCCGATCGCCAACCGGCGCCGATGCCGTGCGTGAGAACGTCCTCAGCGACTCTCCGGCCCCGGGGCATCTGCAAATACGACGCGTCGACGACGCGGATGGCACCGTGGTGGCACTCCATGGCGAGTTGGACCTGAGCTCCGCGCCCACACTCGAAACGCTGCTGCGCGAGCTTGACGACACCATCCCCGGCCGCATCCTGATCGATCTGCGGAAGCTGAAGTTCATGGACAGCAGCGGCCTCGCCCTGATGATCCGAGCGCAGCAGATGGCGTTGGCGGCCGGATACCGCCTCGAGCTGCGGCCCGGGCCCAATCAGGTACAGCGGTTGTTCGAGATGACGGGAACGCTCGACCGCTTCGACTTCGTCTCGGCCTGACCTTCGGCGGAGACTCGTGGATCCGGGCCGGAGCATCCTCCTTTTGCCCTCGGACCGGGTTGCCTGGTGCCGAGGATGCCCTAAGCTAGGAAGCGAGCGCCCGTAGCGCGGACAATGGTGTAGCGGGAGTCGTTTCGAAGCAACCGGCAGACGATCGCCACGCGGTCTTCTGACGAGCTATCGCAAGGTTTGCGAATCTCGAAAGGAGACAGATGGATAACGGCACGGTGTCGCCAGATGTAGCTCGCGCCCCGCGAGCAGCTGTACCGCTCGCTCCGGGGCGAGCTCACACCGATCTCAGCACCGCCGCTCTGTTTGACCGCTGGCGTCGTTTCGGCGATCAGACCGCGCGACAGGAGCTCGTCGGGCGTTACCTTCCCCTCGCCCGCAAGCTCGCATCGCGGTACATGAGCCCGTACGAGCCGTTCGAGGATCTGGTCCAGGTGGCCAGCCTCGGATTGCTCGGCGCGGTCGATCGGTTTGATCCCGAACGTGGGGTGGAGTTCTCCTCGTTCGCGATTCCGACCATCCTGGGGGAGCTCAAGCGCTACTTCCGCGGCACGGGCTGGTCGGCCCATGTTCCGCGGCGGGCCCAGGAGCTGGCGCTGAGGGTCGAGACGGCGTCGCGTCAACTCGCCGAGCGGCCCGGCCCGCCGCCATCGGTGGCCGAGCTGGCGCAGTATCTGGAGTTGACCACCGAAGAGGTGATCACCGGCCTGGAGGCCGGCTCAGCCCACTACTCGGTGTCGCTCGACGCGCCCCATGCCGGCGCCGATAGCGAATCCGATCCGGAGTCCCTGACGGAACGGCTCGGCGATGTCGACGAGCGGTTCGGCCTGATCGACACCACCGTGTCGCTTTCGGCAGCGCTCACGCACCTCCCGCATCTCGAACGTCAAGCGCTCAGTCTGCGCCTGCGGGAGGACATGAAGCAGACCGAGATCGCCGCCCGTCTGGGCTGCTCTCAGATGCAGGTGTCGCGGTTGCTGCGACGCGCGGCATCCCGGCTCACCGAGCTCATCGATCCGAGCCGCGCCTCGGGCGGGTCAGCTCAGGACGGCTGACTGCAGCCCGGCTCCGCAGACGGCGCCAGCCAGGCCACCGCGGCGAAGCTAGCCCTGTGAATGCTGGTCGGTGTCGCCGAGCGGCGAGTCGTCGTCTGACGGGGCGCCGGGAAGCTTCTCGCTGGCGTCGCTGCTCGATCCACCCTCGGCGCCGGGCTCGACGGGATCGTCCTCGGGGGCATGGGTGGGCCGATCGTCCTCGTCGGCAGCCGGCTGATCGTGCTCTGAGTATGAGTTCATGGAGCTTCGCTACCCGCCCGGGAGGGCGACAAACTAAAACCGCCATCCGGCGGTGATCCTCGATCCCGGTTCCGGGGGGTGCTGGTGGTGACCGGTGCTGGCCGGGTCGGGCCCGGCAAAGACCCGGTGTTTGCCGGGCCCGGCGCCGGGTAGCGAGTGGGCTGAGATGTCGTCGACCACCTTTTCCGTCAGTGGGCCCCCGGAGGACCTCGGAGAGCGCGCGGCCGCCTCGAGCGATCGGCCCGAGCGCGGGCCGGACGCCACCGGCGTACTGGCCGGACATTCCCCGACCCGGTACCGGCCCTTGGGTGGCTATGTCGCGGTGATGAGCACCTTCACGGGCGCCGCCACCGCGTTCGGCGTCTGGTTTCGCCGCAGTGGCCGTGAGCTGCCCGAGGCGATCTCGGTCAGGGACCTGCTGCTGCTCACCGTGGCCAGCCACAAGGCGGCGCGCGTGATCGCCAGGGATCGCGTCACCAGCGGCGTGCGGGCGCCGTTCACGACCTTCGAGCATGACGCGGGCCCGGGGGAGGTGGCCGAACGAGCTCGCGGCCGAGGCGTGCGTCGCGCGATCGGCGAGCTGCTGGTCTGCCCGTACTGTCTGGGAATGTGGACCAGCGCCGCATTGACTGCAATGTTGCTGGTGGCGCCCCGCTTGACCCGCTGGCTGGCGTCGGTGCTGACGATCTTCTCGGGATCTGAGTTGCTGCAGGCCGTCCATCGCTCCAAGGCTCCCGAGCGGTGACGGCAAACCTGCACCGCAACGGTTAGACGCCCCGAGCTGGTGGTATCAGGTTGATTGGTAAGTCGGGGTGCCCGTCCTTGCGCGAGCGGCGCGTGAGCGGGCGAGGCGTGCAGCGTTGCCTGCAAGTAAGAGCCCGCCCGCCTGCGTCGCCGCCGCGTGAGGGCCCTCAGGCTCAGTCGGCCGTCACTTGGTCCGCTTGGTCTGCTTCGCGCGGCCGCCCTTGCCGGTGCCACTCACATCGGTGCCGGCCGCCTTGGCGGCCTGCTTGGCCGCGGTGCCCGCCGCGCGGGCGGCTTTGGCGGCACCACTCAATGCCCCGCGGGCGGCCTGCTTGGCGTCCTGCGCGGACTCCTCGGCGGCGTGCTTGCGACGGGTGCCGGCCGCCTTCTTTCCGGCCAGCTCGGACTGGGCCTGCTGCTGGTTTCGCTTCCTGGTCGCGGCGGCCTTCTTGGCCGCCGCCGAGCGGTCTGCCTTCGTCTGTGCCATGGGCTTGTGCTCCCGGTGTCGAGGTTGCGCTGCTGGGCCGGGCTCTACCCGCGCGCCAGGACGTGCAATCGATGTCGGCTCGGCGGGATCACCGCGCGGTCTGCGCGGTCAGCCACCGCAGCAGCGCGTCCATGCCGGCGATCTCGTACTGATCACGCTGTCGCTGGGCGGCCCCGCCATGCTGGGTCAGCGACGTCAACTCGGCGAGCTGATCGTCACAGCCGAGCTCACGGGCGTGTCGATCGGCCACGGCGACCGCCTCACCGAGAAGGTCGCCAAGCGGTCGCAGACGACCCTCCGAATCCGGCAGCCGGGCCTGCACGCCGTAGCGCGCGGCTCGGAACACGCCTTCCTCGAGCAGCTCAGCGGAGGGGTTGACCGCGGGCGGGGCGTCGGCGGCGTCCCGTGCCAGGCAGTGCACCAGCGCGGCCAGCGCAGCGGTGCAGGGGAGCGAGGTCTGGACGTCGAGCGCGCGCAGCTCGACGGTGCCCAGCCGGGGATGGGGTCGCAGCTTCCACCAGAACCAGGTGTAGTCGGGCACGCCGGCCGCGCGGGTCAGCAGCGCCTCCAGCTCACGGAAGTCGTCGAAGTCCACCAGCGCGCGGGGCACGCCTGAGCGGGGCCAGGCGCGGATCGTCACCTCGCGCGCGGACGCCAGGCCGGTGTCACGACCGTGGCGGAACGGGGAGTTGGCCGCCAGCGCCTGCAGCAGTGGAAGGTGCCGGCGGAGTCCGTTGTACACGCGGATGGCGGTGTCCGCATCTGGCATCCCGACGTGAATGTGCAGCCCGCCGACCGGCGTCGCGGCGGCATCCCCGAGCAGCTCACGGATACGCTCGTAGCGCTCCTTATCGGTGATCTCGGCATCGTCCTCGCCGGCCGAGGGATGCGTCCCGGCTCCGATCAGACCGGCGCCGGTGTCCCGGACTGCACGCCGCATCGCGGCAAGCTGGTCGATCGCCTCGCCGGCCCGCCCGCAGACTTCGCTGATCAGCTCGACCTGGCAGGCGTGCAGCTCGGGCTCGACGCTGCCGCGCACCGGTTGCAGCTGTCTCTGCACGGCCGTCGAGGAGTTGGCCAGCCGCCCGCTGACAGGATCGACCAGGAACAGCTCCTCCTCGACCCCGACCGAGAACGGATCGCCGGAGCCGAACGCCACCTCGCTCTGTGGATCGCCGGACAGGGTGCGGAAATGCCCGCGTCGTGACGGCACGAAACATCGCCCACCCGGTCCGCCCGCACCCCGGTACCGGCGCTGCGCATCCGGTGTTACGGATCCGGGCCGACCCGGGTAGGGTTTCGGTCGTGTCGCTCCGCGAGCGCCTGACCCCGCCCCTGGTTCGCCAACTCGGCTCGGACCCGCTGGGGCTCAGCCGAGCGGCGCAATCCCCGCGCTCGGTCCACCTCACTCCGCGCACCGCGAGTGCCGACAAGGTGGTCAGATCGGTATGTCCCTACTGCGCGGTCGGCTGCGGCCAGCGCGTGTATGTCAAGGATGAGCGCGTGATCCACATCGAGGGCGATCCGGATTCTCCGATCTCCCGCGGCCGCCTGTGCCCCAAGGGATCGGCGTCCGAGCAGCTGGTCAACTCGCCGCAGCGCGAAACCAAGGTCAAGTACCGGCGGCCGGGCGGCACCGGCTGGGAGGAGCTGTCGCTCGAGCAGGCGACCGAGATGATCGCCGAGCGCCTGATCCGCGTCCGCGAGGAGACCTGGGAGGACACCAATGACGACGGCGAGCCGCTGAAGCGCACACTCGGCGTCCACTTCCTGGGCGGGGCGACACTGGACAGCGAGGAGAACTACCTGATCAAGAAGTTCTTCACCTCGGCCGGTGCGGTGTCGGTCGAGAACCAGGCGCGGATATGACACAGCTCCACGGTTCCCGGTCTGGGAGCCTCGTTCGGGCGCGGCGGTGCCACCACGTTTCAGCAGGATCTGCAGAACTCCGACTGCATCCTGATCATGGGCTCCAACATGGCCGAGCAGCACCCGGTCGGCTTCCAATGGGTGGTGGAGGCCAAGGCGCGCGGAGCCAAGGTGATCCACGTCGACCCTCGGTTCACCCGCACCAGCGCGATGGCCGACCGCCACGTGCCGATCCGGGCCGGAAGCGACATTGCCTTCCTCGGCGGGATCGTCAACTACATCTTCGAGCACGACGCCTGGTTCCGCGAGTACGTCGAGCACTACACCAACGCCCCGGTCCTGATCCGGGAGGACTTCGACGACGCGGAGCACGGAGGCGGACTGTTCTCGGGCTGGAACCCGGAGACGGGCGCCTACGACACCGACAGCTGGGGCTACGACGAGACCTCGCCGGGCTCGCAGGCGGGGTCGCGGGAAGCCGAGGCCGACCAGTCAGGCGAGCAGTCCCACGGCGCTCATGGGCTGAAGCTGGTGGGGGGCAACCCGCCCCATCTCGACCCGACGATGGAGCACGAGCGCTGCGTGCTGCAGATCGCCAAACGCCACTTCGCCCGTTACACCCCGGAGCTGGTGGCCGACCTGTGCGGATGCTCAGAGGAGGACTTCCTCGCGGTGGCCCGGACTCTGTGTGAGAACTCCGGCCGCGAACGCACCTCCGCCATCGTCTACGCGGTCGGCTGGACCCAGCACACGGTGGGGGTGCAGAACATTCGCGCCGCGTCGATCGTGCAGATGCTGCTGGGCAACATCGGTCGCCCCGGTGGCGGCATCCTCGCCCTGCGCGGGCACGCCAACATCCAGGGCTCGACCGACATACCGACGCTCTACAACATCCTGCCCGGGTACATCCCGATGCCCCACCCGCAGAGGCATCCAACGCTTCAGGCGTTCGTCGAGCACAGCGGACCGGAGACCGGTGCCTGGGGAAACCTGTGCAACTACGTGGTCTCCCTGCTCAAGGCCTGGTGGGGCGACGCCGCCACCGAGGCCAACGATTACTGCTTCGGCCACCTGCCGCGGATCGACGGCGACCATTCGCACTACGCGATGATGCTGAAGATGCTCGACGGCGGGGTACGGGGTATGTTCTGCGTCGGCCAGAACCCAACCGTGGGCTCGGCGAACTCAAAGCTGATGCGCCTCGCCCTGGCCAAGCTCGACTGGCTCGTGGTGCGCGATTTCCAGCCCACCGAGACCGGTTCGTTCTGGCTGGACTCGCCCGAGCATGAATCCGGGGAAGTGCGCGCGCGGGACATCCAGACCGAGGTGTTCTTCCTCCCGACCGCCGCGCACACCGAGAAGGAGGGCTGCTTCACCAATACCCAGCGGCTGCTGCAGTGGCGTGAGAAGGGCTGCGAGCCACCCGGGGAGGCGCGCTCGGACCTGCACTGGATCTACCACCTGGGCCGGGCGGTGCGCCGCAAGCTGGCCGATTCCGACGATCCCAAGGATCGGCCGATCCTCCAGCTGACCTGGGACTACCCGGTCAGCGGACCCCACGACGAGCCCGACGCGACCGCGATCTTGCGTGAGATCGGGGGCCACGACGCCGATCGGGCGCCACTGCCCAGCTACGACGCGCTCAAGCCCGACGGCTCGACCGCGTGCGGTTCGTGGATCCACGCCGGGATCTTCGCCGATGGCGTCAACCAGGCGGCGCGGCGGCGGCCGGGCTCGGAGCAGAACTGGATCGCCCCCGAGTGGGGGTGGGCGTGGCCCAAGAACGTCCGCATCCTCTACAACCGCGCCTCGGCCGACCCGGAGGGCAAGCCCTGGTCAGAGCGCAAGCGCTATGTGTGGTGGGACGCTGACCAGGGGCGCTGGACGGGACTGGGCGACGCGGCCGACTTCCCGACCACCAAAGATCCGGGCTACCGGCCCGACGACGACGCCGAGAGCCTGGACGCGATCGCGGGTGACAAGCCGTTCATCATCACTCCTGACGGGCGCAGCTGGATCTTCGCCCCGACGGGACTGGTCGATGGGCCGCTCCCGCTCCACTACGAGCCCCACGAGAGCCACGCTCGCAATCCCCTCTACGGTCAGCAGCGCAACCCCACCCGGCAGCAGTTCCCGCGGCGCGAGAACGCGTATGACCCCGGCGGTCCCGAGGAGGGGGTGTTCCCGTATGCGCTCACCACCTACCGCCTGACCGAGCACCACACCGCGGGCGGGATGTCGCGGACCGTCCCGTACCTGGCCGAGCTGCAGCCGGAGTTCTTCTGTGAGGTCTCACCGGAGCTCGCCGCCGAGCGGGGGCTCGAGCCCGCCGGCTGGGCCACGATCATCACCGCGCGCGCGGCCGTCGAAGCGCGCGTGCTGGTGACCGAACGGATCAAGCCGCTGCGGATCCAAGGCAGAACCCTGCACCTCGTCGGTGCTCCGTACCACTGGGGTGGGGTCGGGGTCGTCACCGGGGACCCGGCCAACGAGCTGCTGCCGATCGTGCTCGACGGCAACGTGCACATCAACGAGTACAAGGTCGCCACCTGTGACATCCGGCCCGGCCGGCGCCCCCGCGGTCCGGCGCGCCTGGAGCTGGTGGAGCAGTATCGCCGGCGGGCCGGGATCTCCTCGTGAAGCTCGAGACTCACAAGTGGCCGGCCGCCTACGGTGAGCAGGCCAAGCCCCGAAAGGGCTTCTTCACCGACACCTCGATCTGCATCGGCTGCAAGGCCTGCGAGGTCGCCTGCAAGGAGTGGAACCAGGTGCCGGCCTCGATCGAGGGGTTCAGCGGCAACTCGTACGACAACTCCGTCGCGCTCGGTGCCGATCGCTGGCGCCACGTGGCATTCATCGAGCAGCGACTCCCGACCGAAGTCGGCGATGGAGCATCGCTGGTCCAATCCGCCGAGCGCCACACCGCCGTCGACGCCGGGGTGGCCAGTCACCAGGAGGGCGACGGGCTGCGCTGGCTGATGGCCTCCGACGTCTGCAAGCACTGCACCGACGCCGCGTGCCTGGAGGTGTGTCCGACCGGAGCCCTGTTTCGCACCGAGTTCGGCACGGTGGTCGTCCAGCCGGACGTGTGCAACGGGTGCGGCTACTGCGTATCGGCCTGCCCCTTCGGGGTCATCGACCGTCGCGAGGACGACGGGCGCGTGTGGAAGTGCACGCTGTGCTACGACCGCCTCAAGGACGATCTGGAGCCGGCCTGCGCCAAGGCCTGCCCCACCGACTCGATCCAGTTCGGCGACCTGCTTGAGCTGCGCGACCGCGCCGAGCAGCGCGTGGCGAAGCTCCAGGCCGCCGGCCAGGAACGCGCGCAGCTCTACCTCGCCGACGAGCACGACGGGGTGGGGGGAGCGGGCGCCTTCTTCCTGCTGCTGGACGAGCCCGAGGTGTACGGGCTGCCGCCTGACCCGGTGGACACCGTGCGCGAGCTCGGGTCGATCTGGAACGCCACCGGTGCCGCCGCGCTCGCGCTGGGCGCCGGTCTGGCCGCGGCGATGCTCGGCGGGCGACGATGAACGAGGACGCGGAGACCTCATACCACGGGCAGCCGGTGCTCAAGATGCCGGTGTGGAGCTGGGAGATCCCGTGCTACCTGTTCACCGGCGGGCTGGCCGGCGCGTCGGCCGGCGTCGCGTACCTGGCCGGGCTGCGGGGCGACCGGACGCTCGCTCGCCGGGCGTGGGTGGTGTCGGCGGCGGGAATCGGCGCCAGCCCGCCGCTGCTGATCTCCGATCTGGGACGGCCGGAGCGGTTCGCCTACATGCTGCGGGTGTTCAAGGTCACCTCGCCGATGAGCGTCGGTTCCTGGATCCTCTCGGTCTCCGGGACCGGCATCTCGCTGGCGGCGTTTCACGCTGTCACCGGCAAGCTTCCCCGCGGCGCCGCCCTGGCGCGCCCGGTGGCGGCGCTGTCCGGGCTGCCGCTGGCCACCTACACCGGCGCGTTGCTGGCCAACACCGCGGTCCCGGCCTGGCATGAAGCCAGACGGACGCTGCCGTTTGTGTTCGGCGCCGGCGCCGCGTTGAGCGCCGGGGCGGCGTGCACTGCGGTCACGCCGCCCGCCCACGCCGGCGCGGCGCGGCGGCTGGCCCTGGGGGCGGCCGGGGTCGAACTGGCCGCGACCCAGATCATGGAGCGCGGGCTGGGCGTCCACGCCGAGACCTATCGAACCGGACGCGCGGGCCGGTACTCGTGGCTCAGCCGCGGCTTCATCGTCAGCGGAGCGGCGCTGCTGGCCACCCGCGGCGCGGTCAGCCGCACGGCCGCGGTGGCCTCAGGCGCGCTGCTGTGCGCCGGCGCGTTCGCGACCCGGTGGACCGTGTTTGAAGCGGGCCGCCGCTCAGCCGCCGATCCTCGCTACGTGGTCGGTCCGCAGCGCCGGCGGGTCGGCGAGCGACTCCGGTCGGGATGAGGTGTACGCACAGACGGGCGGGGTACCCCTTCTCTAAGCGAGCAATCGATTGGAGTTGAGATGGCAGAAGAACTGAAGGGCAAGAAGATCGCGATCATCGCCACCGACGGCGTGGAGCAGGTGGAGCTGGTCAAGCCGCGCGAGGCGGTACAGGACGCCGGGGCCGAGGCCGAGCTGCTGTCGCCGGGCGACGGCGAGATCCAGGCGATGAACCACGACCTCGAGCCCGCGGACAAGTTCAGCGTCGACAAGCGCATCGGCGATGCTTCGGCCGAGGACTACGACGGGTTGATCCTTCCGGGCGGGACGGTCAACGCCGACAAGCTCCGGATCGAGGAGGACGTGATCTCGTTCGTGCAGGAGTTCCTCCGGTCGGGCAAGCCGGTCGGGGTGATCTGTCACGGCCCCTGGACACTGGTCGAGGCGGACCTCGTGCGAGGCCGCACGCTGACCTCGTATCCGAGCATCCGGACCGACATCCGCAACGCCGGCGGAACGGTCGTGGACGAAGAGGTCGTCGTCGACGAGGGGCTCGTCTCCTCACGGAATCCCGACGATCTGCCGGCCTTCTGCGCCAAGATCGTCGAGGAGTTCGCGGAGGGCCGCCATCAGGTGGCGACCTCCGGCGCCACGGCGTAAGCACGCGCTGTTGCCGGCGTTCGGCGGCGGCCGCGCTTTTAGCTCGCCGCTGCGCGCCGGGCCACTACGCCCGCGGACATTCCGAGGCCTAAAAATGACGGGCGGGTGAGAGGGCAGGCCTGATCGGGTAGTCCCTCCCCGTGCGCCGTCCACGCCGATCGCTTCCTGCCGCGCGCAGGCCGCAGCACCTGATCGACCGTATGGCCGCGAACGTCGAGCACGGCCGCTTCGAACGCTCGTTGTCGGGCCTGACGGCGTTTGCGGCGCTGGTGACGACGGCCGAGGTGTATCTGGAGCACTACCGGGCGAGCTTCGGCCACAAGATGATGTGGAGCCCGATCGTGTTGACGCCGCCGGTGATCGTGGCCGGGGTCGGCGGGGTGTTCTCGCGCCGGTGGGCCAAGCGCTATCTGCCGGTCAGCGCCGCCCTCTACACCGCCAACGGGCTGCTGGGCGAGTACTACCACGCCCGCGGTGTGGCGCGGCGACCCGGCGGCTATGACCGCGACGTGGTGGTCTACAACCTCGCCATGGGCCCGCCGATCATGGCGCCCGGGCTGATGTCGATCGTGGGGGCGCTGGGGGTCCTGGCGGCCGTGCTGCGGCGGGAGGGCGAGTGACGGACCATCGCAACCTGCGACGTCCCGACCATCTCCCCAACCGGCGGCCGGACCGCCAACCGCCGGATCCGTTGTGGCTGCCGCGCCAGCGCCGCGGCATAACGCCGCAGATGATCGGCCGGTATCCGGACTACGACGTGTTCACGGCGGAGACCAGTTGGGACCAGGTGACCGCCCGCGTGGTCAAGCGGCGGCTGGCGACCGGCGGCGCGATGCAGTTCTTCAGCGCCGAGCAGGAGGGCGCGCTGCGTGCGTTCTGTGACACCGCCACCGCCCAGGACCGGGAGCCGCGGGTCCCGGTGGCGGAGATGATCGACCAGAAGCTGGCCGACGGCCGGCTCGACGGGTTTCGCTACCACGACATGCCCGACGACCGGGAGACCTGGAAGCTCGTGCTGACCGGGCTCGACGAGGTGGCCCGCGAGCGCGGCGCCGCCGGCTTCGGAGCGCTGGACGCCGCCGATCGTGAGCAGATCGTCGCCGCGCTGGCCGCGGGCGAGCTGCTCGGCGGGGCGTGGGAGCGGCTCAACGTCAAGCGAGCCTGGTCGGTCTGCATGAGGGGGATCCTGGCCGCCTTCTATTCGCATCCGTGGGCCTGGAACGAGATCGGCTTTGGGGGTCCGGCCTACCCCCGCGGCTACATGCGGCTCGGTCAGGGCGTCAGCTCGCTTGAGCCGTTCGAGCGGGGCGGCGCCACCGACGAGGATCCCGAGCGTGCCGTCCACGAGCAGGATCAGTGACGCTGAGAAGTGTTCTGAAGGGCTCGGTGGGACCGCGGGCCAACGATTCGCGCTTTCTGCTCGACGTGCACTCGCGGGCCATCCCGGGCCGTGTGCGGATGCGACGCTACCGCGACGACGACAGCGTGGACCTCTGCATCGTCGGCGCGGGGGCGGGCGGGTCGGTGCTGGCCCAGCGGCTGGCGCGGGCCGGGTGGCGGATCGTCGTGCTCGAGGCGGGACCGTTCTGGGACCCCGACGCCGACTGGGTTTCAGACGAGGCCGGCTCACACGAGCTGTACTGGACCGAGCCGCGGGTGATCGGGGGCTCGGATCCGGTCGAGCTCGGCAAGAACAACTGTGGCCGTGGCGTCGGCGGATCGATGGTCCACTACGCGGGCTACGCGCCGCGCTTTCATCCCTCTGACTTCGAGACCGCGCGGCGCGACGGCGTCGGCGCCGACTGGCCGGTGTCCTACTGGGACCTCAAGCCCCACTATGAGGAGATCGAGCGCGAGCTGCCGGTGGCCGGCCAGAACTGGCCGTGGGGCGACCGGCATTCCTATCCGTTCACGCCGCATCCGATCTCCGGCGCGGCGGCGGTGCTGTGGAAGGGCGCCCGGGAGCTCGAGATCGAGATGCGGGTGGGGCCGGTGGCGATCGTCAACGGCACCTTCGGCAACCGGCCGCACTGCATCTATCGCGGCTACTGCCTGCAGGGCTGCAAGGTCAACGCCAAGGGCAGCCCCTACGTAAGCCATCTCCCCGACGCCATCGAGCATGGGGTGGAGGTCAGAGCCCGGAGCATGGCCGCCCGCGTTGAGATCGACGAGGGCAGCGGCGCGGCCACCGGCGTGAGCTATTTCGACGAGGCGAGCGGGCGCGAGCGGATGCAGCGGGCCGACGCGGTGGCGGTGGCGTGCTATTCGATCGAGACACCGCGGCTACTGCTGAACTCTGTTTCGAGACGTTTCCCGCACGGGGTCGGAAACGGGGAGGACCAGGTCGGGCGCTACGTGATGGTGCAGGGTGCGGCGCAGACGGCCGGTCGGTTCCCCGACGAGCTGCGGATGTACAAGGCGCCCCCGCCGGAGGTGTCCTCGGAGGATTTCTATGAGACCGACGCGGCCCGGGGGTTCGCCCGCGGGTTCTCGATCCAGACCGTCTCGCCGCTGCCGATCGGCTGGGCCGAGCACGTGCTGGCCGACGGGCACTGGGGCCGGGCGCTGCGGGAGTACATGCGCGACTACAACCACTGGGCCACGGTGGGGGTCCTCAACGAACTGCTGCCCCAGGCCAAGAACCGGGTGACCCTGGCTGACGACCGGGATCGATGGGGCCTGCCGGTGTCGCGGATGGACTACAGCCTGTGCGAGAACGACCAGCGCAACATCGAGTTCTCGACCGGGGTGATCAAGGACATCCTGGACGCCGCGGGGGCCCAGGACGTTCTCACGATCAACCGCTTTGCCCATCTGATCGGGGGAGCGCGGATGGGCTTCACGCCCCAGGACAGCGTGGTCGACGGCGACCATCGCGTCTGGGGAATGCCCAACCTCTATCTGTGTGACGGCAGCGTGTGCCCGACCCAGGGCAGCGCCAACCCTGCCCTGACGATCATGGCGCTGGCCTCCCGTCTGGCCGAACGACTCGCGGCCGGCGCCGCTGTGCCCGCGTCCCTACGATCTCAAGGAGCCCGCCATGGGTGACACCCAACGCCCGGAAGTCGTCGTCGTCACGGGGTCCTCAGGCGGCGTCGGCCGCGCGATCGCGCATGCGTTCGCCAGGCGGAGCGCGCACGTGGGCCTGGTGGCCCGCGGGGAGAGCGCGTTGCAGGACGTGCGCCGGGAGGTGCAGGAGCTGGGTGGCCAGGCGCTGGTGGTACCCACCGACGTCGCGCACGCCGAGCAGGTGGAGGCCGCCGCCGAGGCGATCGAGGCGCATTTCGGCCCGATCGACATCTGGGTCAACGACGCGATGGCGACCGTGTTCGCGCGCGTGATCGACACCACCGCCGAGGAGTTCACCCGCGCCACCCAGGTCACCTATCTGGGCACGGTCTACGGAACGATGGCGGCGCTGAAACGGATGACCGCGCGCGATCGCGGGAAGATCGTCCAGGTCGGGTCAGCGCTGTCGTATCGGGCCATCCCCCTTCAGGCCGCCTACTGCGGCGCCAAGTTCGGCATCCGCGGGTTCACCGATTCGATCCGCACCGAGCTGCTGCACGACCGCAGCCACGTGCAGATCACCATGGTCCAGCTGCCCGGCGTCAACACCACTCAGTTCAACTGGTGCCGGTCCAAGCTGCCCAATCATCCCCAGCCGGTCCCGCCGATCTATCAGCCCGAGATCCCCGCCGAGGCCGTGTACTGGGCCGCGCACCACCACCGCCGCGAGCTGTGGGTCGGCTACAGCGCCGTCGAAGCGATCGTGGGCAACATGATCGCGCCCAGCCTGGCCGATCGCTACCTGGCCAAGACCGGCATCTCCGGACAGCAGATCAAGAACAGGCCGGTTGCCCCGGATCGCCCCGACAACCTGTTCGAGCCGGTGCCCTCGCTGGCGGCCACGCACGGCATCTTCGACGACCAGGCCAAGTCCCGCAGCCCGCAGCTGTGGGCCACGACGCACCGCTCGCAGATCGCGGCGGCCGCGCTTGGTGCGGTGCTCGGAGCGGTCGCAGTGACGTCACGGTTGCGATGATCGCGGCGCTCACGGGCGTGGGTGTCCCTCACGCGCTGCGTGATTACGCACTGCTCGCCGACGGCGAGCGCGGCGTCCTGGTCGGTCCGCGCGGCGACTACGCCTGGATGTGCTTCCCCCGCTGGGACTCGGCGGCGTGCTTCGCGACCCTGATCGGCGGCCAGGGCGTCTACGCGGTGACCCCCGACGCCCGCTTCGTGTGGGGAGGCTACTACGAGCACGGCCTGATCTGGCGCAGCCGGTGGGTCACCGACGACGGCGGCCTGATCGAGTGCCGCGAGGCCCTGGCGCTACCCGCGCGGCCCGACCGGGTGGTGGTGCTGCGCCAGCTCCTCGCGCGCACCGGACCCGCGCGCGTGAACGTGGTCCTCGACCTGCGGGCGGACTTCGGCGCTCAGCGGGCCCGCCGCCTCACGCGTGCCGACGACGGAAGCTGGAGCGCGCAGGTGGGGGAGTCTCACGTGCAGTGGACGGGGGCGGGCACGGCCAAGCCCCGCGCCGACGGTCACGGGGGCGAGCCCCTGGTGATGGCGCTCGAGCTCGCGGAAGGCGCCGTCCACGACCTGGTCCTGGTCATCGACTCTCGGCCCGACGGCGAGCCGGCGCCCGAGCCGGCGCGCGCCTGGTCGGGCACCGAAGCGGCGTGGCGCGAGCGCCTGCCCGAGCTGCAGTGCCCGGTGGCGGCCCGCGATGCGCGTCACTCCTACGCGGTGCTGCAGGGACTGACCAGCGCCGGCGGCGGGATGGTGGCGGCGGCCACGATGTCGCTGCCCGAGCGCGCCCGCCAGGGACGCAATTACGACTACCGCTACGTGTGGATCCGGGATCAGTGCCTGACCGGCCAGGCCGTGGCCAAGGCCGGTCCGTTCCCCCTGCTGGACGATGCCGTGGGGTTCGTGCGCGATCGCCTGCTGGCGGACGGGCCGAACATGGTGCCCGCCTACACGGTCACCGGCGGCCCCGTGCCCGACCAGCGCAGCCTCGGCCTGCCGGGCTACCCGGGCGGGACCGACGTGGTCGGAAACTGGGTCAACCATCAGTTCCAGCTCGACGCCTTCGGCGAGTCGCTGCTGCTGTTCGCCGCCGCGGCGGGCCATGACCACCTCGACGCCGACGGCTGGCGTGCGGTGGAAATCGCGGTCGACGCGATCGAGCGGCGCTGGCGCGAGGCCGACGCCGGCATCTGGGAGCTCGAGCCCGACCACTGGACCCACAGCCGGCTGATCTGCGCCGCCGGGCTGCGCGCGATCGCCGCCCATCAGTCCTCGGAGCGGGCCGCCCGCTGGGTGGCCCTGGGCGACGCGATCGTCGCTAGGACCGGCGCCGAGGCGGTTCACCCCGAGGGGCGCTGGCAGCGCTCCCCGACCGACACGCGGATCGACGCGGCCCTGCTGCTGCCGGCGATCCGGGGCGCGATCCCGGCAGCCGACCCCCGCTCCGTGGCCACGCTGGAGGCGGTCGAGCGCGAGCTGACCGTGGACGGCTACTGCTTCCGCTACCGCCCCGACGAGCGCCCCCTGGGCGAGTCCGAGGGCGCGTTCCTGCTGTGCGGCTTCTTGCTCTCGCTGGCCTGGGCCCAGCAGGGCGACGCAGTCCGGGCGGCGCGCTGGTTCGAGCGCAACCGGGCCGCCTGCGGCCCCCCGGGGCTCGTCTCGGAGGAGTTCGACGTCGCCGAGCGCCAGCTGCGCGGGAACCTGCCGCAGGCGTTCGTGCACGCCGTGCTGCTCCAGTGCGCCGTGACCCAGGATGAGGCCAGGACGCAGTGAGTCAGATTCTCACCGCCGTTCGGGCCGTCTACGGTGCGGTCCTGCTGCTGGGCTCCGAGCATCTCCTCAGCCGCCTGTCCGGCGCGCCGGTCGACTCCCGCGCCCGTACCGTGGCGCGGGTGCTGGGGGCGCGGGAGCTGCTCCAGGCCGAGCTGACATGCCGGTATCCCACCCGCGCCGTGCGGCGCCTCGGGGTCGGGGTCGACTCAGTTCACGCTGCCTCGATGGTGGCGCTGGCCGTGCTCGATCCGGCCCGGCGGAGACTGGCGACGCACAACGCCGTCAGCGCGGCGGCGCTGGCGCTGGCTGGAGCCGCCGCCGTCTACTTCGCCCCGGCTTCGCGCTCTTGATCTCGCGCCCGCCGGAGCATGAACGCGCCGATCGAGCCGGCCATCGTCCCGACGACCGTGATCGCGTAGGCCTCCATGCCGATGTCGAGGATCCGCCCGGGCGCCGAGGTCGGGTTCTGGATCTGCGAGGACACCGTGAGCAGCTGCGTCGAGGTCCAGAACAGGGCGCTGCCGTAGGACTTCAGCTGCGTCATCGGCTGGCCGTGCTCGAACCAGAACGACAGCGCGGCGCAGATCAGGTCGACGGCGACGCTGACGATCAGCAGCCCCATGATCCGGTCGCGCAGCTCACCGTGGGTGGGCGTCTCGGCCCGGACGATGCGGCGAAGCTCGCCGGCGGCCCGGCGCACGAGACCTATGGCGTACACCGCTCTGTATTCGGGGCGAACCCGGCCCGTCCTGTGCGCGGCGCTCGGGCACCCCGGGAACGGACGTGATGAGTCTGAGTGACCGCATGCGCCGCTCAGTCTCATCACGCCCGGATTCCGGCCGGTCCGGAGCGATTCCGACTCGAGTTGTGTGACGTCGGTCACGGTTGCGCGCTTTAGGCGGACCCGACCCCGACGAACGGGGTACATATGAATACCAACCCCCAAAGGAGCAATTGATGCCTGAAGACAATCAGGGCGAACGCACCGCCGGCGGCGTGGTCGGCCGCGCGGTCGGCAAAGCCAAGGAGGCGCTCGGCAGCGTCATCGACAATGACGAGCTGGCCCGCGAGGGGCGCCTGCAGCAGGCCCAGTCCGAAACCGAGCTCGAAGCCCGCCGCGAGGCCCAGGAGGCAAAGGCGCAGGAGCAGCGAGCCGAGGTCCGCGAACGCCAGGTGGAGGTCGAGACCGAGCGCGAGCGGCTCCAGAATGAGGTGGCCGCCAACCAGCGCGAGGAACGGATCGAGCAGGACCGGCGCGAGGCCGAACAGCGTGCCGCGGCGCAAGCCGCACAGGAGCGCGCGGCCGCGCAATCCCAGCTACAGGCCGAGCAGGACAACGCGGAGCGCTCCGTGCAGGCGGCCGAGCGCCAGCGCGTGGCCACGACGGAGGAGGCGAACCGGCTCGAGCGTGAGGCCAGTGCCGCCGAGCGCCGCGCCGAGCACCTGGATCCCAAGGAGGAGTCATGAAGACGCGTGACATCGCCACTGCCACGATCGACGGCTATCTGAAGCTGGTGCGGCGCCCGGCCGACTTCGCTGTCAGCCTGCTGCCGGGCCGCCGAACCGGGCCCGGCGCCACGGCCAAGGTGACCCTGGACCGTGTTGACGCAACCGTGCGGGCAGTCGTCGGCACGGCACTGCGCAACGAGGGTCTCAAGCAGGACGCTCAGCGCCGCCGCGCGGCCGCGTCCGAACGCGAGCAGGCGGCCGATCTGCGCCGCCAAGCCGAGGCGCAGGCCGAGCACGCCGAAGCTCGCGTCGAGTCCCGCCACCAGGAGGCCGCCGGGCGGCGCGAGCGCGCGAGCGCCAAGGCCAACGCGCGGCGCACGGATGCCACCCAGAAGCAGCGCAGCCGGAGCCGCCGTGCGCAGGAGAGCGAGCGCGAGCGAGTTCAAGCCAGCCGCAAGCAGGAGGATCGGACGGCCGAGCAGATCGAGGCCGAGGCCGCCGAAGCCCGCCTGCCGGCCATGGCGGAGGAGGCGCGGGCGCTCGAGGAGCGTGAGGCCGCGCTTGATCGCAGCGACGAGGCCCAGCGCTTGGGCGACGCCGCGGCTCGCGTCAAGGAGGAGCGCAAGTCAGAGCCGGGCGCCCCGGTCTGACCCGGAGGGGCTCCCTACCCGGCCCGGGTGGGGAGCCCGTCCTGCCGGCGGCCCTCCAGGTCGGCGAGCGGGGGACGCTCGAGCACCGGAACCGCCGCCACCGCGCCGTCGTCCCAGGGCCGCACATAGGTGCCGCCGATCGGGCTGCGCCCGCCACCGAGCCGCCGCTCCACCGCCGCCAGCACGGCGTAGGCCATCTCTCCGAGCAACCGCAGCGGCTGATGGCGATTCTGGCGGCTGCCGAGATGGCACTCCGCCAGCGCGTCGAGTCCGTAGAGGCGGAGGGCGTCGATCAGCACCGCGATCTCCACGCCGTAGCCGACCGGGAACGGAATCGCCTCCAACAGCTCTCGCCGACCGGCGAACTCGCCCGCCAGCGGCTGCGCGAAGCCGGCCAGCCGCGGCTCGTGCAGGTTCAGCAGCGGCCGGGCCATGAGCTCGGTCACCCGGCCTCCCTCGTGAGCCAGCTGCTCGGCGCCGGCCTGCAGCGGCCGGTCGAAGGCCCCCTTGACGAGGACCAGGGAGTCGTCGGTCAGCATCGGGCCGAGCAGGC
This sequence comes from uncultured Solirubrobacterales bacterium, assembly GCA_963792735.1. Lineage (GTDB taxonomy): Bacteria > Actinomycetota > Thermoleophilia > Solirubrobacterales > Solirubrobacteraceae > Palsa-465. The sequence goes on from CAWBXK010000008.1 coordinate 68,474, forward strand.
CCTGAAGGTGGCTCGGCTGAGGATTTCGCGTGTCGCCGTCCAGGAAGCACACCACGTCGCCTCCGGTGGCTCGCAGCGAGCGCCACATCGCGTCGCCCTTGCCCAGGGCCGGGCCGCGGTCGGTCAGCAGCTGATCCTGCTGCAGGACCCGGGCCCCCGCGGCGGCGGCGATCGCGGCCGTCCCGTCCTGAGAGCCGGCGTCGACCACGACGAGCTCGTCGACCAGTCCCAGCTCGGCCAGCGGCGCGACGGTCTGGCGCAGCACCGACGCGATCGTGTCAGCGCAGTCCTTGGTCGGGATGATCACCGTCACCGACGTCGCGCCTTTGCGCGCGGCGAGCATCTCGGGTGCGAAGTCGCCGGCGCGGTAGCGCCGCCGCTCGGTCCACACGGAGACGTCGAGGTCCACGGACAGGCCGCGGGCCACGCGTCCGTCCGAGCGTGCCGAGGTTCGCACGCGGACGTCGGACGGGCGCAGAATGGGGATGCGATGGTCCTCGAGGCGGGCCGCGAACGCTGCGTCCTCGAGCACGGGGACCGCCTCCAGGCCTCCGACGGCTCGGTACACGGCGGCCGTCACCCCGAGCGAGGCACCCGCGAAGTGATGGTGGCGCGCGTCGGGGTCCACCGCGCGAACCCGTTGCAGCCGTGCCGCGGCATCTCGCTCGCGTCGCGCCAGCACGCCGTCGGGCAGCTCGGCGAGCTCAGTCGGATCGAGCTCGATCAGGCCGGCGATGGCACTCGCCCCCAGTTGCACGTGCGCTCGCTGGCGCTCGAGCCAGTCGGCGGCCGGACAGGAGTCCGCGTCAGTACACGCGATCAGCCCGTCGGGCCGGCCCAGGGCCAGCAGCCGGGCCGCGGCGGCGTCCATCCCAGCTCGTCTCGCCGCGCCGGGACCGAGCCCGGGTCCAGGCAGCGTGCTCAGCGCGAGGCCGAGTTCGCCGGCGACCGAGTTCACCACCGCCCCGGTGTCGTCCCGGCAGTCGTCGAGCACCACGATCGTCTCGAACGTCTCGGCGGATACGGTCTGGTTGGCCAGCGCGCGCAGGCACGCTGCGATCCGCCGCGCCTCGTCGCGCGCCGGCACCACGACGATGCAGCTCAGTTCCATGCGGCCCCCTCCTCGATCAGCGAGCGCCCCTGCTCGTAGGCGTCGTCGCGGTCGTGCGCCAGGACGCCCACCACCCGGCCCTCCCGGCCGTACCAGACGGCGAAGGCGCCTTCCGGCCCCCGCTCGAACCGGGACACGTCGTAGCCGTCACCCCAGGCGGCGTACTTCAGCGTGCGCGTCGCGATCGTCGACCAGAACCCGGGAACGTCGCCCCAGGGTTCGGGCCGGGCCGCCGCCGTGCGACCGGCCACAGCGCCCTGGCCGAGCGCGTCACCCCAGTGCTCGACCCGTAACCGGCGACCGGCGGTGGCGTTCTCGGCCGAGCAGACATCGCCGGCGGCGAGCACGTACGGCAGGCTGGTGCGCATCGCGGCGTCGGCGGCGACGCCGCCCCCGTCGATGACGTGCGCGCCCGCGGCCACGGCGAGCTCGAGTCGCGGGGCGACTCCGGTGGCCATGATCACGATCGTGCCGGAGGTCCGGGCGCCTGCGGCCACTACATCGAGCCCGGTCTCGGTGCGCTCGATCGCCTCCACCGCTTCCCCCAGCCCCAGCTCGACGCCCTCCTGGCGCAGCCAGCCCAGAATCTCCGCGCCCGCCTCCTCGCCGAGACGGCCGACGTTGGGCGCAGGCTCGTCGGATACGAGCGCCACCGGATGACCGCGCCGCCGTAGCGAGGCAGCGATCTCGCAGCCGATGAAGCCCGAGCCGATCACGACCGCCCGCGCCCCCGGCGCCAGGCGGTGCTGCAACTCGCGCAGATGATCGAGCGACCGCAGGACCACGACGCCGGGATCATCGGCGCCCGGCACGGGGATGCGCTTGGGCTCGGCCCCGGTGGCGAGCACGCAGTGTCGGTATTCGAGCTCACGGCCGCCCGAGAGGGTCACCGTGCGCGCGTGCGGATCGAGGTGGGCGGCCCGGCCCGAGACCAGGGCCACGTGATTGCCGCAGAACCAGCGCTCATCCTCGAGCGGCAGCTCCTCCTCGGCCATCTCCCCGCGCAGCAGCTCCTTGGTCAGGGGCGGTCGGTTGTACGGCATGCGGTGCTCGTCGGCGATGATCGCCACCGCCCCAGCACCGCCGGCATCGCGATAGGCCCGCACCGCCGAGAGCCCGGCCGGCCCCCCGCCGATCGCCAGCAGCCCGAACGCCGCGCTCACGAACGCTCCAGCACATCGAGCTCGTAATCAGTCGTGCCGGCCGAGGCGACCGGCGCCAACCAGGACTGGTCGCGCAGCTGCTGGTGCACCTGCTGGGCGCTGAACGGCCGCTCCGGGCCGGGCGGGCGCCAGTGCACCGCGACCAGCCGGCCGCCGCGGGTCAGCAGCTCCCCCAGCACCGCGAGGGTTGAGCCGAGCTCGGCGGGGGGGAGGTAGTAGAGGATCTCGGAGGCGACGACCAGGTCGTAGGGCCGGCGCGGGATCGCGTCCGGAATCCGGCCCAGGATCGCCGTGACGTTGTGCCGGCCTGACAACCGCTCCCGCGCCACCGTCACCGCGGTGGGGGCGGCGTCGACGGTGACCAGCGAATCGCAGCGGGGCGCCAGCAGCTCGCTGAACACGCCGATCGAGCTCCCCAGCTCCAGCGCGCTCGCGAACCGACCGGGGCCGCAGGCGTCCAGCGTGGCCTCGTACTTCTCACGCTCGTAGGCACGGCTGTTGTAGCCCCAGGGGTCGGGATCGGTCTGATAGCGGGCTTCGAAGTCGGCGGGGGACATGTGGGCCATCTCAGACACCGTCGACCGTCGCGGCGTCCGCGATGGCGGCTTCGCCCGCCCGCGCGAGCAGCGGATCGAGCCGATGCTGAAGCAGGAACACCTGCAGGTCGCGACGCGAGCGATCAAGCGCATCGGCGCGCACGAACGGCCGCGATCCGCACGCTCGCGCGGCCTCGTCCAGGAGCAACCGGCAGGCGTCGGAGATCGCCGCTCGCGCGTGCAGACCGACCGCGGCCAGATCCGGGCCGGAGAGGTCCATCGCCGAGGCCGCCGCGTCGATCCAGACCGAAATGGTCCGCTGGGCGGTGAGCATGCGGCCCGCGGCCACGGCCTCGAGCTGGCTGCTCGCCGGCCGCGCCGCCAGCCCGGCCAGCGCCGCCCGCACGGCGGTATCGGCCATGCCGGCCCAGGACGCCGCGGTACGCAGCGCGTCGCGGGCGAACCAGGGCGGCTCGGAAATGCTTCCGGGTCCTCCGAGCTGGGCCATCACCGGCGCGTCGTCGAACACCACGCGGTGTGACACCGACGCCCGCAGGCCGTGGGAGAGATACCAGGACTCGTCGATCTCGATCCGCGCGTGGTCGGTCATGTCGATCCACACCAGAAGCGGTGGCCCGCCGTGTTCGGCGCGGGCCAGCACGAGGGCGCGGTGCAGCCCACCCGCGCCGGAGCAGAACGTCTTCACACCGCGCAGGACCCGCGCCCCACCCCGCTCGAGCACCATCGCGGGGGCTCCTTCCCCGGCACGGGGTCACCGCCCCACACGCCTGCGCGCAGCTCGCCGGACGCCACGGCGGCCAGCTCGCGCTCACGCAGGCCCGGCGGTCCCTGCACGGCGATCCGCTCGACCGCGTTGAGATGCCCGTCGAAGATCCGCCCGACCGAGCCGTCGGCCGCCGCCACCCGCCGGACCAGCCCGAGCTCGTCGGCGGCGGGCGGTCGCTGCGGCCCGAGCCCGGCGTTGAACGCCAGCGCGCCGGCCCGCTCGAGGCGGGCGATCGCCGCCTCGGGAAAGGCAGGGTGGGGCTCGGCGTCGAGCTTCCCCGCCTCGGTGGCGATCAGTTCAAGCGCCTGCTCGAGCTCCGCCGCGGCCTCGGCGCGGGCCAGCAGCGCGGTCACCGCAGGGCCCTCAGCGCGAGACCGTGGCGGCGGGCGTGATCGATCGCCAGCTCGGCGTAGGCCAGCGTTGCCGTGGCGTCCTGCCGCCGTGATCCAGGGCCGATCCCGTCGTGGGCGAGCACGATCGCTCCGGCCGTCAACGCGTCACGCGTGGCGGCGAACATCTCGGGTGCCGCGTCGCCGCGCCAGTCGTGCGTGTCCACGCTCCAGCCGACCAGGCGCAGGCCGTGATCGGCGGCGATCCGTGGCGTCCACGACGCGGTGTCACCCCACGGCGTGCGCCACAGCGACGGCTTGACGCCGAGCCGGCGCAGGCGGGTGAGGGCGCGCCCGGTGTCGATCCGACACCACTCCGCGTCCTGGGCGGAGTGGCGCACGTGACGATCGCAGTGCAGGCCGACCGTGTGGCCCTCGGCCAGCATCCGCTCGATCAGCGCCGGATGTTCGGCGGCCCGGGGAGCGATCGGAAAGAACGTCGCCTCGGCTCCGCTGCGGGCGAGCAGGTCGAGCAGCGGCGGCGTGTAACGGCCGTCCGGCCCATCGTCGAATGTCAGCGCGAGCGCCTGCACTTAGAACATCTACCCGCGGGAGGAGCTTCATCACTCGGGAGGCATCGATGCTACGCGGGTTAGACGGTGGGGCGTTTGGGGGTAGTGAGGGACGATGGCGATTGCGATCCTCGATATCGACGGCACGCTGGTGGACACCAACTACCACCACGTGATCGCGTGGGCCCGGGCCTTCGAGCAGTACGAGATCGTGCTGGCGCTGTGGCGCGTGCACCGTCACATCGGAATGGGCGGCGACCAGGTCGTGGCCGCCCTGTGCGGCGACGAGGTGGAGAACGAGCTCGGCGACGACATCCGTGCCGCGGAGGGCGAGCGCTACCGCGAGCTGATCGACGAGGTGAAGACGATGGAGGGAGCGCGTGAGCTGATCGTCGCGCTCAAGGAGCGTGATCACGCGGTCGTGCTCGCGAGCTCGGCCAAGCAGGACGAGGCCGACCACTATCTGGACCTGCTCGACGCCCGCTCGCTCGCTGACGCCTGGACCACGTCGGCTGACGTGGAGGAGACCAAGCCCGCCCCGGACCTGGTCCGAGCCGCATTGAAGCGGGTCGAGAACCATCCCGGCCCGGCGGTCATGGTCGGCGACACGCCGTGGGACGTCAAGGCGGCGGCCGCGGCCGATGTGCAGACCATCGCCGTGGTCACGGGGGGTTTTGCCTCGCAGGAGCTGCGCGACGCCGGCGCCGCCGCGGTGTTCGAGTCGGTGGCGGAGCTGTGCGAACGGCTCGAGGAGACGCCGCTGCGCTGACGGAGGGGCCTGGACGTGCGGAAGGTGGTGGCAGGGGATCGCTGGACAGATGGCCAAGGCACGCCGGTGCCGTGGCGGGCTTAATGTCCAGGTGAGCGAAACCGCCCAACCATGCGAGAGCTCCATGGACGCCCCGACGTGGTCTGAGTGGGTTCCGTCGCGGCCGTTCTCGGTCGGTTTGGAGGAGGAGGTGATGCTCCTGGCGCCCGATCACGACTGGGCTCTGGCCCAGCGTTCCGACGACGTCCTGCCGGCGCTGTCCCCCGAGTTGGCCGAGCACGTCTCGGCGGAGACCCACAGCTCGGTCATCGAGCTCGCCACCTTCCCCCACCCGGACGTTGAGAGTGTCGCCGAGCAGGCGGGGCGGCTGCGCGCGCGCCTCGCCGACGAGCTGGGCCCGATGGGGCTGCGGGCCGCCTGCGCCGGAACCCACCCCCGCGCGGTATGGACCGAGATCGTGGTCTCGGCCGGAGACCGCTACCAGGAGGTCCACGCGGCGATGCGGGAACTGGCCCGGCGGGAGCCGACGCTGGGACTGCACGTCCACATCGGGGTGGACGACCCGGAAGCCGCCATCTCTCTGCACAACCGGCTGCGCGCCCACCTGCCGTTGCTGCTGGCGCTGTCGGCCAACTCCCCGTTCTGGCAGGGCCGCGACACCGGGTTGGCCTCGGCGCGGACGCCGATCTTCCAGGCATTTCCGCGCGTCGGAATCCCGCGCGAATTTGACGACTACCAGGACTACGTGGAAACGGTCGACCGGCTCCTGCGCTGCGGCGCGTTCCCGGATCCCACCTACCTGTGGTGGGACATCAGGCCACAGCCGCGGTTCGGGACAGTCGAGGTACGGATCATGGACGTGCAGCTCAACCCCACCGACACGCGAGCGCTGGTCGCCCTCGTGCAGTCCATCGCCTATCTGGAGCTCGAGGAGGGTTATCACTCCAGCGATCTGGCCGGGGGAGCCGAGGTCCTGGCCGAGAACCGCTTCCTGGCCTCACGGGATGGCATGCAGGCGCGGCTGATCGACGCGGTCAACGAGGAACAGGTGCCGGCGCTGACGGCGGTCGGGCGTCTGATCGACGCGACCCGGCCCTATGCCGAGGTGCTCGGTTGCGTGGAGGCGCTCGAGAGCGTGGCGGCCCTGGCCCGCGAGACCGGGGCCTCGCGCCAGCGCCAGGTCCGGGACGACTGCGGCGCGATGGCGTCGGTGGCGCGGTACCTGGCCGACGACTTCAGCGCCCCGTTCGGGCGCGGCACGAGCCGACCGGACCATCGCTGAGGTCAGGCCCGGTCTCCGAGCCGGCGGCGCGACAGCGCGATCTCGTCCAGCGCCTGCGCCCGGGAGCGCCAGCCGCCGATCTGGACCGACTTGTCCGCCTCCAGCTCCTTGTAGATCGAGAAGAACTGCTCTATCTCCTGCCGTAGCAGCAGCGGAAGCTCCTCGACCTCCTCGTAGTGATTCCAGTACGGATCGTGCAGCGGGACACAGAGGATCTTGTCGTCAGAGCCCTTCTCGTCGCTCATCACGAACATCCCGATCGGCTGGACCGGAATCAGGCAGCCGGGGAACGTGGGCTCGGTCAGGCACACCAGTGCGTCGAGCTCATCGCCATCGGCCCCCAACGTCCCGCGCAGGTAGCCGTAGTCGGTCGGATAGGTGGCGGCGCTCATCAGCAGGCGGTCGAACTTGATTCCTCCCAGCTCGGCGTCGTACTCGTACTTGTTGCGAGTTCCCTTGGGGATCTCGACGACGCAGAGGAAGGCGTGCTCTTCCTCCACGGGATCCGGGTCACCGCTCATCTGATCATCTGTCGCTATTAAAGCCGCAACCGGGGGTAACCGGGAGCCATGACCCAATTCGGATACACGATGATGTGCGAGCAGGCCCCGCCCGACCAGCTCGTGCGAGACGTTCAGCGGGCCGAGGCGGCCGGCTTTGAGTTCTCGGTCATCAGCGACCACTTCCAGCCGTGGCTGGCCGAGCAGGGGCATTCCGGCTACGCCTGGTCGATCCTCGGAGCCGCGGCTCAGGCCACCGAGACGATCGGCCTGATGACCTACGTCACCTGCCCGACGCTGCGCTATCACCCCGCGATCGTGGCCCAGAAGGCCGCCACCATGCAGATCCTGTCGGCAAACCGCTTCCGCCTCGGGCTCGGAGCCGGCGAGAACCTCAACGAGCACGTCGTCGGCAAGCGATGGCCGGCGGTGGGTGTCCGCCACGAGATGCTGAGCGAGGCGGTCGACATCATCGCCGCGCTGTTCGACAGCGACGGCAGCGTGAACTTCCGTGGCCGTCACTTCGACGTCGAGCAGGCCAAGCTGTGGGATCGGCCCGAGCAGCGTGTCCCGATCGGGCTCGCGGTCTCAGGCCCGAGCTCGTGCCACCTGGCCGGGAGCAAGACGGATCTGATGATCGCCACCGAGCCCAAACCCGAGCTCGGCGAGTGGTTCGACGCCGCGGGCGGTAGCGGCAAGCCGCGGGTGGGCCAGATCGCGCTCGCCTACGATCCCGACCGCGAGGCGGCCGTCCAGCGCGCCCACGAGCAGTTCCGGTGGTTCGGGCTCGGCTGGAAGGTCAACGCCGATCTCCCCAATCCGGAGTCGTTTGAAGGCGCGACCCAGTTCGTCACGCCCGATCAGGTCGCCGAGCAGCTCGCCTGCGGTCCCGACGTCGACGAACACGTCGCGAAGATCAAGCCGTTTGTCGACGCCGGGTTCACCGAGGTGGCGCTGGTCCAGATCGGTGAGGCCCAGCAGGAGCAGTTCATCTCGTGGGCCGAACGCGAGCTGCTTCCGGCACTGAGGTCGTTGTGACGTCAACCCGTCCGGTCATCGGCGAGCAGGCGGTCCTCCTCGCTGACCTCCTCGTTGGGCGCGTCGGGATGCGCGGACGAGGCAGGGGGGATCCAGGGCCGGGCGATCACCAGCCACGCCAGCGCGGCTCCCAGCAGCGTCGCGCAGAGGATCCAGCCCAGAGCGGTCGTATCGACGCCGACGTACTTGAGCCCTGAGGCGAAGATCACGAAGGCGATGGCGGGGCGGACGTAGCGATCGGGCACGCGTGAGGACAGCAGCGAGCCGACCAGCACGGCGGGAACGCTGCCGAGGATCAGCGACCCGGTGACGGCGAACTCCACGTGTCCGAACGCGAGCGCTCCCAGCGCCGCCGCCATGGTCAGCGGCACCGCCTGGGTCAGGTCGGTCCCGACCAGCTGATTGGCGCCGAGGGTGGGGTAGATGAACAGCAGGCCGATGATCATCAGCGACCCGGAGCCGACCGAGGTGATCCCCACGATGATGCCGCCCACGACGCCGATCGCCAGCGTGAGCAGCGGGCGGGGATGCACGTCTGTGACGTAGGCCGTGCGGCGATGACCTCCCCTGCGGTCCAGCACGAAGCGCAGCGCCATCGCGCCGGCTCCGATCAGCAGCGCGACGCCGAGGAAGACCTCGATCTTGTTCTCGGCCGCCTTGGCGTTGCCGAGCAGGTGCAGCAGGTACGCACCCAGGAAGGCCGACGGGACCGATCCCAGCACCATCCAGCGCACCAGCTTCAGGTTGACCGTACCGGCGCGCATGTGGACGGCAGCCCCGATCGGCCGCATCACGACCGCGGCGACGAGGTCACTGGAGATCGCGGTCGATGGTTTGACCCCGAACAGGAGGATCAGCATCGGCGTCATCAGCGCTCCGCCGCCAGCCCCGGTCATGCCGACCAGCAGGCCGATGATCGCGCTCCCCAGGACGATGTATGGATCGATGTGCACGTGTTCAGCGGCCGGACGGGGCGTCTGGACGCTCGCCGGGCGCTTTCGCGCTCTCGTGTGCGTCCGGCAGCTCACCGGGTGGATGGCCGGAGAGTAGCCATCCTTCGCCCACAGAGCGAACCAGCCCGCGCCGGGCGAGATCCGACAGGGCGCTGGTGACCGTGGGCCGGCGCGCCGCGACCAGGTCGGAGAGGATCGTGTGGGTCAGCCGCAACGGGACCAGCACCCCGTCGCTGCGCACCCGGCCCCAACGTCCCGCCAGATGCCACAGCAGCATGTGCAGGCGGATGTCCACGCGGGCCTGGTGCACGATTGCCAGGTTGACGATCAGCTGCCGCGAACGTCCCACGGCGCGGGCCAAAAGCCGCCCCGGGAGCTGCGGGAACTGCGCCACCTGTCGCATGAAACGCTCGTCGAGCACCGCCACCCGGGACGGCTCGAGCACCAGCCACGCGCTGGTCGCGGACAACGTGGCCGAATCACGATCGGGAGTGGGGGGCCTCAGCACATCGCCCTCGCCGATTATCTCGGCGCCGAACCGCCGGTCGATCCCGATGCGGTGGATCAGGACGCCCTCCAGCACGAGCAGCCCGACGACGCCATCCAGCGACGGCGGGCGCTCGCGACGCCACGAGCCCGCCGGCAGACTGATCTCGCGCGCGACACAGGCTTCCAGCGCCTGCTGGCGGCGCTCGGGATCGATCGCCTCGGCCAGCTCCGGGTCCTCGCGCAGGACGTAGCAGGCGTTCGGGCTGGGGCGCGGCACCGTGCTCATCACGGGCACTCTGTCAGAGCCGTGGCGGTGTCAGGCCGCCATGCCGCTCACCGCGCACAGTCCGAAACGAGCTTCGCCAGCGCAGAGCTGAGCGCGTCCGGTCGCTCCAGCGGTGACATGTGGCCCGTCTGGGCAAGCTCGAGCAGCCCCGCCGGGTGCGGCAGGGTCTCGGCGATCCGCCGTCCCGCCTTTGGGGGGGTGAGACGGTCGTCCTCGCCCGCGATGACCAGGGTCGGGACGGTCAGGCGCGTGACCGCGTGCCACAGGTCCATCTTCGCCATCGCCACACCGCAGGCCGCCCGAACGTCCGGGGGACAGGCGATCAGCATGCGCTCGTAGAACGCGACCTGGCCCGTCGTCGCGGTTGGTCCGAACGCCGTATAGCGGATGATCGCCGACTGGATCGGGGTGGAGACGCGGGGGACGGGAGCCCGTGAACCGAGGAACAGGCGGCCTGCGATCGGACTGCCGAGCCGCTTGGCCAGTTCTCCCAGCAGCGTGTGATCGGCGATCAGGTCGCCGAGGCCGGTGTTGATCATCGCGGCGGCGCACACGCGCGCACCGACGTCATGATGCTCGGCCCACGCGGCGATCGACATCGCCCCGAGCGAGTGACCGGCGACGGTCGCCCGCTCGCCGGCGGGAACGGCGGCGGCCAGCACCGCCTCGAGGTCCTCGCCGAACCGCCGCAGCGAGTAGTCGTGCCCGGTCCCCGGCGCGCTGCGGCCATGGCCCCGCAGGTCGTAGGCGACCGGGCGCATCCCGCGCGCCACCAGCGCCAGGATGACGGGGCCCCAGAGGCTGAGCTGCTCGGTCCAGCCGTGCGCGAGTACGACCGTTGGCCCCGCCTCGGGGCCGAACGCCTCGGCGTGCAGCCGCGTCCCATCGGCCGATTGAACGGCCAACCCGCGGCCTCGCAGCGGAGCGCTGAGCCGGCGGTAGTCCGGATCGTGGGCCAGCCGGCGGAGATGGCGGCGCTCGAGCACGAACGCAGCGGCGGCGCCCGCGGCCGCCGTGGACAGGGCCAGCGCGCGCGCCCCAGTTGACCGGTGCCGCCGAGCCGCCATCGACGCCAACCCTACATCGCGGCGCTGGGCGCGCTGCGCGTAGCATTGCGCCCGTGCGCATCGGACTGCTCACCGGCGGCGGTGACTGCCCCGGTCTGAACGCCGTGATCCGCGCCGTGGTGCGCAAGGGCATCGATGCCTACGGCGACCAGCTGGTGGGCTTCCGCGACGGCTGGCGCGGCGTCCTGGATGACGTGGCGGAGGAGCTGACGCTGGAGTCCACGCGCGGGATCCTGCCGCGCGGTGGCACGATCCTCGGCAGCTCCCGTACCAATCCGTCAAAGCGCGAGGATGGAACGGGACTGGTGCGCTCGACGCTCGAGCGCCACCAGCTCGATGGCCTGATCGCGATCGGCGGAGAGGACACGCTGGGTGCCGCCAACCGCCTCAGCGCGGACGGGATCAACGTGATCGGCGTGCCCAAGACGATCGACAACGATCTCGGTGCCACCGACGTCACGTTCGGCTTCGATACCGCGCTGCAGGTGGCCACCGAGGCGATCGACCGGCTTCACACCACCGCCGAGAGCCATCACCGGATCCTCGTGGTCGAGGTCATGGGACGAAACGCGGGCTGGATCGCGTTGCACTCGGGACTGGCCGGTGGGGCCGACGTGATCCTGATCCCGGAAATCCCGTTCGACATCGACGAGGTCTGCCGGCTGATCGGCCGCCGCCACGGGCGCGGGCGTTACTTCTCGATCGTCGTGGCCGCCGAGGGTGCCCGGCCCAAGGAGGGGACGATGGACGTCGCCACCGGCGAGCTGGACGAGTTCGGCCATCCGCGGCTGGGTGGGATCGGGCAGCGGTTGGAGCGTGAGATCGAGCAGCGCACGGGGTTCGAGACGCGGGCCACCGTGCTCGGCCACGTTCAGCGGGGCGGGACCCCGACCGCGTTTGACCGGGTGCTCGCCACCCGGCTGGGCCTGGCCGCGATCGACGCCGCCCACGACGAACGCTGGGGCACGATGACCGCCCTGCACGGGACCGCGATCGAGCTCGTGGCATTGGCCGACGCCGTCGCCGAGGTCCGGCGCGTCCCGCCGGAGGAATACGGCCGCTACGGGGTCCTGTTCGGGTGACGGGTTGCCACTATGCTGCCGACAGTGGCCATGCCTGCTGAGCGACCAGGGACGGGCTGATGGTAATCGGCGTCGCCGAGCAGGAGAACCCGCTGGTCGAAGGGCTCGAACGGCTGCCGGTCCATCCCACCTCGCTGGTGATCTTCGGCGCGACCGGTGATCTCGCGCATCGCAAGCTCATGCCGGCGCTGTACAACCTGGCCCACGAGGGCGCCCTGCCAGAGCGCTTTGACCTGATCGGCGTCGGCCGGCGTGGCCAGGAGGACGAGGACTTTCGAGACGCGGCCCTGGCGTCGATCCAGCGCTTCTCCCGCCAGCGGCCCGACCCGGCCGTGCTCGATGGACTGCTCGACGGGGTCCGATACGTCCAGGGCTCATTCGACGACAGCCAGGTGTACGCCGAGCTGACCGAAACCCTGAGGGAGTTCGACGAGCGGGCGGGACACGCGCTGGACCGCGTCTTCTACCTGTCCACCGCGCCCGAGTTCTTCCCGACGATCGCGGACAAACTCGGCGAGTTCGGTCTCAACGAAACGCCGGACGCCGACGTCCGGATCGTGATCGAGAAGCCGTTCGGCTACGACCTGGACTCCGCCCGCCGGCTCAACGCGCAGCTGCTGGAGGTCTTCGAGGAGCCGCAGATCTTCCGGATCGACCATTACCTGGGCAAGGAGACGGTCCAGAACCTGATGGCGCTGCGCTTCGCCAACGCACTGTTCGAGCCGGTGTGGAACCGCAATTACATCGATCACGTTCAGATCACTGCCGCCGAGGACATCGGGATCGAGGGGCGCGCCGGTTACTACGAGGGCGCCGGCGCGCTCCGCGACCTCGTGCAGAACCACATGCTGCAGCTGCTGGCGCTGCTGGCCATGGAGCCCCCCACGGCATTCGACGCCAATCGGTTGCGCGACGAGAAGCTCAAGGTGCTCGAGGCGATCGTCCCCCCCGGCGCCGACGAAGTGGCGGCGATGTCGTTCCGCGCCCAGTACGGGCCGGGGATCGTCGGCGGCAAGCCCGTGCCCGGCTATCTGCAAGAGGACGGGGTCGCGCCGGACTCGCGCACGCCGACCTACGCGGCGCTGCGGCTGCACGTCTCCAACTGGCGCTGGGCGGGAGTCCCGTTCTACCTGCGCACCGGCAAGCGGCTGTCGCGCAAGCTGACCGAGATCGCGGTGATCCTCAAGCCGGTCCCCCACATCGCCTTTCAGAGCTCCGGCTCGGTGGGCATCCAGGCCAACCAGATCATCTTCACGCTGCAGCCCGACGAAGGCGTGTCGGTCTCGATCGGAGCCAAGATCCCGGGCTCGAGGATGCGGATCCGGCCCGTCAACATGGAGTTCCGCTACGGAACGTCGTTCCTGTCGGAGTCGCCGGAGGCCTACGAGCGATTGATCCTCGACGCGATGCGCGGCGACGCGACCCTGTTCACCCGCAACGACGAGATCGAGGCCCTGTGGGGGATCATCAATCCGATCCTCGACGCCTGGGCCGCCGACACCTCCACCCCGATCCCCCAGTACGCGGCCGGCACCGCAGGCCCTGAGGAGGCAAATCGACTGATGGACGACGGACACGTGTGGCGGCGGCTGTGAGCGAGGACGTCTGGGCGGCGCAGGACACCGACCCCGACTCGATTGACGCCGCGATGCGCGAGCTGCTGCGCCGGCGCCACGCCGCCGACGAGGCGCTCGCCCCCGCCCGGGTGCTCAACCTGGTGGTGATCGTCGATCGCGAGTGGAAGGGTGAGATCGCCAACCGGCTCGAGCGCGCGGGTCGCTACCACGCCTCCCGCACGGTTCTGTGCGCCGTGGAGGAGGGCCGCCGAACGCTCGACGCGGTGGCGCGCGTGAGCTACGAGGAGCACGGGCCGCGTGGAATCGGCGTGATGCGGGAGCACGTCGAGATCGATCTCGGCCCCCAGCACCTGCCGGGGCTCCAGACGATCGTCGATCCGGTGCTGGTCTCGGAGATGCCGACGGTGACGTGGTCGCCGCACGGCCACGACGAGGCGGTGCAGGCGTTGCTGCCGCTGATCGACGTGCTGATGCTCGACTCCGATGACCTGCCGGAGCCGGCAGCGGCCTTCAACCGCGCGCACCGGCTCCGCGAGCACGTCTACATCGTCGATCTGGCCTGGCTGCGGACCACGCCGTGGCGCGAACGCCTGGCCGCGAGCTTCGATCTGCCGCAGCGGCTGCTGGCGTTACGCCGGATCGCCGAGCTCGAGGTTCGCCATCAGGAGGCGTCGACCGCCAGCGCATTGCTGCTCGCCGGCTGGCTGGGCTCGCGGCTGGACTGGGACCGGGAGCGTCTGCGCGACGAGAGCCGCGGACTGCTGGAGGGCAGAGCCCACCGCGAGGGGGGCGAAGTGCAGGTGCGCCTCCGGCACACCGCTCAGGAGTCCCCCGGCCTCGCCGGGGTCACGGTCTGCTGCGATCGTGAGAGCTCCCTGTCGCTGCAGCGCGGCCGCGGCGGACTCGATGCGCAGGAGCGATCGACCGATGGCACCGTGCGCGAATGGAAGATCCTCGGCGCCTCCCGCGGCGAAGGCGGCATCCTCGGCGAGGGCGTCAGGCAGGCGTTGCTGCGCGACCCGACCTACGGGCCGGCGCTCGACGCCGCCCGGGAGCTGTGTCCGGCATGACGGTCACCCTGGAGATCGTCGAGGACCCCGCCCGCGCGTGCGCGGCGATGCTGGTCAGCTGCGCGATCGGCGGTGGCGAGATCGTTCTCACCGGCGGCTCGACGCCTCGGACCGCCTACGAGGAATTCGTGCGCGCGGTGCGGGAGGTCGGCCTCGACCTGACCAAGACGACGTTGTGGCTCGGTGACGAGCGCTGCGTCGAGCCCGACGATGATCGCTCGAACTTCAAGATGATCAAGGAGACCCTGCTCGATTCGCTGCAGGAGTCAAATCGACCGGTGATGTGGCCAATCAAGGGAGAGCTCGGTCCCGACCGCGGCGCCGAGGACTACGAGCGGACGCTGCGCGAGGCCGGCGGGCCGTCGGGATTCGACCTGGTCCTCCTCGGAATCGGTCCGGATGGCCATATCGCGTCGCTGTTCCCCGATCAGGCTTCGCTGACAGAGCGATCCCGGCTGGTCGTCGGCGTGCCCGAGGCCGGGTTTGAGCCGTTCGTCCCGAGGGTCTCGCTGACGCTGCCGGCGCTGACCGCGGGCGGGAAGATCGTCGTCCTGGTGTCAGGCGAGTCAAAAGCCGACGCCGTCGCCGCCGCCTTCGGCCCGGGCGCCGAGCCCAACCCGCACGTGCCGGCGTCGATGCTGGCGGCGTCGGGGAAGCCGGTCACCGTGCTGCTGGACCGCGCTGCGGCATCGCACCTCAGCCCGGAGGTGTCGCCGTGACCGAGGTGATCGGCGTCGACCTCGGCGGAACCAAGGTCGCGGTGGCGCGCCTGCGCGACCGGGATCTGTCAGAGGCGCTGACCGAGCCGACCGACTGCTCCGGCTCGGACGGCCTGATCGACCAGATCGCCGCCGTGGTCGCCAAGTGCCGCGGCGAAGAGCTCGATGGCGTCGGGATCGGGGTCCCGTCCGTGGTGGAGTTCGAGACCGGCCGGGTCGTCTCCTCGGTCAACCTGCCGCTAGCCGACGTGCGGCTGCGCGAGGTTCTCGAGGAACGCATCGGCGTGCCCGTGTTCGTCGACAACGACGCCACCGTCGCGGCGCTGGCCGAGGCCCACGACGAGGACCTGCAGATGACCGCCCGGGATCTGGTGATGCTGACCATCGGGACCGGAGTGGGTGGCGGCCTGGTGCTCGGCGGCCGTATCTACCGCGGTGCGACCGGGGGGGCGGGGGAGCTCGGCCACACCCTGGTGGGCCTGAACCTCACGGGAGCTTCGCCCGTGCCCGAGCCGACCGGCTTTCCGCAACCGGGCTCGCTCGAGCACGTTGCCGCCGGGCGGGCGCTTGACGGACTGGTGGCGGAGAGTGCCGACGCGCACCCCGGCTCGGCGCTCGCGCGGCTGCGCGCCGAGGGCA
The DNA here is from genome assembly GCA_963792735.1 of uncultured Solirubrobacterales bacterium. Taxonomy (GTDB): domain Bacteria; phylum Actinomycetota; class Thermoleophilia; order Solirubrobacterales; family Solirubrobacteraceae; genus Palsa-465. Next base: position 84,443 of record CAWBXK010000008.1, read on the forward strand.
AGAAGGTGCTCGGTGCCGACGCCGTTGCCGTCGCCCATGAGGATTCGACTGCGGCCGCGCTGGTGGAGTTGTGGGCAGAGCGCGTCGGCGTCGGGGTCGCCAACGCGATCAACACCTTCGACCCCGAAGAGGTGGTGATCGGCGGCGGCGCCGCGCAGGCGGGTGACCTGCTGCTGGAGCCCGTGCGCCGGATCGCGGCCGGTTACGTGACCCCCGGGCTGGGCAATCGCACCACGATCAGGCTCGCGCGTCACGGCATCGGCGCGGGCGTGCTCGGGGCCGCGCTGCTGGCAGAGCACGAGCTCGCCGGGTGGCCGTCGCGCGCGCCGAGCGAGGTCGGTCGATGATCGTCGCCTGCGGTATCGAGGTCGGTCGATGATCGTCGCCTGCGGGTTCGACCACGCCGGGTTCGTGCTTCGCGGGCGCCTGCTCCCGCTGATCCGCGCCGAGGGCCACGAGGTGCTCGACCTCGGGACCGACTCTCCCGTGCCGATCGACTACCCCGACAAGGCGCTGGAAGTAGGGCGCGCGGTCGTCTCGGGCGCCGCCGAGCGAGGGATCATCGTCTGCGGCTCGGGGGCGGGCGTCTCGGTGGCGGCGTGCAAGATCCGCGGCGTGCGCGCGGCGACGATCCACGACACCTACACCGCCCATCAGGGCGTCGAGCACGATGGGGTCAACGTGCTCTGCCTGGGAGGCCGGGTGGTCGGCGTCGAGGTCGCCGCTGAGATCGTCACCGCGTTCCTGCGGGCGAAGATCTCCGACGCGGAGCGTCACGTCCGCCGGCGGGCCAAGGTGGCCGAGATCGAGCGGACCGGCGGCGACGTCGACGGCCCGCTGGTCGGCTGAGGGCAGCCGCGGTGGCCGAGCGGATCTTCATCGTTCGCCATGGCGAGACCGAGTGGAGCCTGAGTGGCCAGCACACCGGCCAGACCGACCTGCCGCTGACCGAGGCCGGCCGTGCCCAGGCCGCCGGGCTGGCGTCCAAGCTGGCCGGCCACCACTTCACAGTGGTGCTCTGCAGCCCATTGCTCCGAGCGCGGGAGACGTGTGCGCTGGCGGGCTTCGAGGATCAGGCCGAGACCTGCGACGACCTGCGGGAATGGGACTACGGGGACTACGAGGGGATGACCACGCCGCAGATCCGGGCGATCAATCCGGACTGGAACCTGTGGCGCGATGGCTGCCCCGCTGGTGAGACGCCGGAGCAGATCGGGGCGCGCCTGGACCGGGTGCTCGCGCGCCTGCGCGAGGTCGAGGGCGACGCGCTCGCGTTTGCCCACGGGCACTCGCTGCGCGTTCTGACCGCGCGCTGGCTGCAGATGGGAGTAGCGGCGGGCGCGCGCTTCAAGCTCGCCGCCGGCGCGATCGGCTTGCTCGGCCACGAGCGCGAGACCGAGGTGATCGAGCGCTGGAGCGCGTAAGGGTCGTGACAAACGTCATGGGTGAATGCGGTCGCCCACCACTTACGGTGACGAGGGTCACGCCCTACGCTGCTTGGCATGAGTTCAACTCAACACTCCAGAGAAGGATCCGCCATCGAAGTGCGCGATCTGCGCAAGTCCTATGGCGACATGGAAGCTGTGCGCGGCGTCAGCTTCGAGGTTGCGCGCGGGGAGGTCTTCTGCCTGCTCGGTCCCAACGGAGCGGGGAAGACGACGATCGTGGAGATCCTGGAGGGCTACCGGACGCGCAGCGCGGGCGATGCGCTGGTGCTGGGCATCGATCCGGCGAGCGGAGCCCGGGAGCTGCACGAGCAGGTGGGGATCGTCCTGCAGCAATGCGGCGTGCAGCAGGACCTGACCGTCGCCGAACTGGTCGAGATGTACGGGCGCTATCACGTACGGGGGCGCCCGGTCGACGAGGTGATCGAGCTCGTCGAGCTGACCGAGAAGCGCGATGTTCGCGCCAAGAACCTGTCCGGCGGGCAGCGGCGCCGGCTGGATCTCGCCCTGGCGCTGGTCGGCGATCCAGAGCTGATCTTTCTCGACGAGCCCACCACCGGGTTTGATCCCGCCGCCCGCCGCCAGGCGTGGTCGACGATCCGCTCGCTGTGTGAGCTCGGCAAGACGGTCTTCCTGACCACCCATTTCATGGACGAGGCACAGCACCTGGCCGACCGGGTCGCGGTCATGCGCGCAGGCGAGATCATCGCCGCGGGCCGCCCCGACGAACTCGGCGGGCGGGATGTGCGGCCGGCCGAGATCCGCTTCTCCCTGCCGGCCCCATGGTCGGTGGGCGACGTGCCGAGCCTGCCCTCGGAGAAGGTGTCGATGGACGAGGACCGGGTTCTCGTCTTGACCCACGAAGCGGTCCGCGCGGTCCAGGTCCTGAGTACCTGGGCGATCGACCGCGACGTCGAGCTCGGGCACTTCTCGGTCACGCAGCCGACGCTCGAGGACATCTACCTCGAGCTGACCCGACCCAGCGATAACCACACAAGTACCCAGGAGGTCGTGGCATGAATCCCCTAACGCAATCGACGGCCGCCGGCCGGCCGACGTCGTCGCTGGGGCGCGATCTCGGCCTGGTCGGCTGGCAGATCCGCTACGAGCAGCGTGCCTACTGGCGCAATCGCGGCCGCGGGATCTTCACCTTCGCGTTCCCGATCATGTTCCTGGTCATCTTCGCCAGCCTCGACAAGGGCCAGCACGTCTCGACCCGCGGCGGGATCCCCTACGACGACTTCTTCGTCCCGGGCATCCTGGCCTACGGCGTGATCGCCACCACGTTCGTGAACATGGCTATCAGCACGGCGATCCTGCGCGACGAGGGTGTCCTGAAGCGGATGCAGGGCACACCGCTTCCACGCTGGGCCTACGTGGCGGCCCGGATCGGCTCGACGACGCTGATCATGCTGGCGATGACCGTGATCGTCATCGGTCTCGGTGTCGTCGCCTACGGAGTGCATTTCCGCGCCGGCGCGCTACCGGGATTGATCCTGATCCTGGTGGTCGGAACGGCGGCGTTCACGGCCCTGGGGATCGGCATCACCCGGTTCGTCCCCAACGCCGAGGCGGCGCCGGTGGTGGTCAACCTGGTGGTCCTGCCGCTGACCTTCATCTCGAGCATCTGGTTCCCAGCCGACTCACTGCCCAAGTGGCTCAACACGATCGCCGACATCTTCCCGATCAAGCCGCTGGCCGCGGGCCTGCAGTATGCCTTTGACCCGCGCTTTCACGGCGCCGGGATCAACGGTAAGGATCTGCGGACGCTGCTGATCTGGACGGCGGTGGGAGTGTTCCTGATGATCCGGTTCCTGCGTCAACCCCAGGGCGAGGTCGGGTGAGCGAGGAGTTGGTGAGCCAGGTCGAGAGCGAGGTCACGTGACCGGGTTCCCGGCCAGGGTGGGGCGAGGTCACGTGACCGGGTTCTCGGGCCGGAGTGGGGGCGAGGTCACGTGACCGGGTTCTCGGGCCGGAGTGGGGCGAGGTCACGTGACCGGGTTCTCGGGCCGGAGTGGGGGCGAGGTCACGTGACCGAGTCCGAGGACCGGCCGCTCGGGGTCTCCTGGCCGGCCGGACGACCGTACGCCCGCAGCCGGGTGGTTCGGCGGGCTGATCTGGCTCGCATTCATCATCTTCCCGCTGATCAATGCGCTGGGCGAGCACAACTCGCCCCTCGGCAGCGGGCTGGTGATCGCCGCCGCGACGGGGTTCGTGGCGATCTACGCGTGGATGGTCGTGACCTGGCGTGTCCGCCGGGACGCCCGCCGCCCGCAGGCTCTGTTGCCGGTCATGATCGTCGTCGCCGCGGCGCTGACGTTCGGCGACGCCCCCGGCTGGGGATTTCTGTTCACCTACTGCGCGGCCTGCACAGCCGTGGCGGCTCCCTCGTCGCTGACCTTCCCGGGCGTGCTGGGGCTGGCGGCGCTGTCGGCCGGCGGCACATTGGTCTCGGGAGGAGGGGCGGATGGGGCCCTCGGTTACGGCGCCAGCACGCTGGGGGTGGGACTGCTGATGGTGCTGATGCGCGACCTGCGGGAGCGCAACGAGGAGCTGACCGAGGCTCGCGCCGAGCTCGCGCGCACCGCAGTGGCCCAGGAACGCGAGGCGCTTTGCGCGTGATCTGCACGACCTGCTCGGCCACACCCTGTCGGTGATCGCGCTCAAGGCTGAGCTGGCCGGCCGGCTCCTGCCGGACCGTCCGCAGCAGGCGGCCAACGAGGTGCAGGACGCGGAACAGGTGGCGCGCGCAGCGCTCACCGAGGTGCGCCAGGCGGTGAGCGGCTACCGTCAGCCCACCCTGGACGGCGAGCTGGCCGGCGCTCGGATAGCGCTGTCGGCGGCCGGTATCCGAGCCGCGGTGGAGCGCGCGACGGTGACGATTGACCCCGACGTGTCGAGGCGGTGCTGGCGTGGGCGGTGCCCGAGGGTGCCACCAACGTGATCCGCCACAGCGGCGCCAAGCGCTGCACGCTGCGCATCAGCGCTGGACTGACCGAAGCCGCGGTCGAGGTGATCGACGACGGGGGCGGTTCCCGCAACGGCCATCGAGGCAACGGGCTGGCCGGGCTGGGGGAGCGGGCGGAAGTCCTGCGCGGACGGATCGACGCAGCCGGGCTCCCCGGCGGGGGCTTCCGGCTCGCCGTGTCGGTTCCGGTCGGGCCATGATTGCGGGTCTCGATTGGCTGGGTCCGGGATCGTGAGCGGGGCCTCGACGGGCTGGGGTCCGGGATCGTGATCGGGGCCTCGGTTGGCTGGGGTCCGGGATCGTGAGCGGGGCCTCGGTTGGCTGGGGTCCGGGATCGTGAGCGGGGCCTCGGTTGGCTGGGGTCCGCGATCGTGATCAAAGTCCTGATGGCCGAGGACCAGGGAATGGTCCGGGGAGCGCTGGCCAGCCTGCTCGAGCTTGAGCCAGACATAGAGGTGGTGGCTCAGGTCCCGCGCGGCGACGAGGTGCTCGACGCGGCGCTCACCGCCACACCTGACATCGCCCTGCTCGACATCGAAATGCCCGGTGCCACCGGGCTTCAAGCCGCCGAGGAGCTCCGCGGAGCACTGCCCGGCTGCCGCGTTCTGATCCTCACCACCTTCGGTCGCCTGGGCTACCTGCGGCGCGCCATGGAAGCCGGCGCTTCGGGCTTCCTGCTCAAGGACGCACCGGCGAGCGAGCTCGCTGCCGCGATCCGGCGGGCGATGGCGGGGGAGCGCATCGTCGATCCCGGCCTCGCCGCGGCGGCGCTGTCTCAGGGTGAATGTCCGCTCACCCCGCGTGAGCACGAGGTGCTGGCTGCGTCACGGAGCACGCCACGGTCGCCGAGCTCGCGAATGCGCTCTACCTATCGCACGGCACCGTGCGCAACCACCTCTCCTCGGTGATGCAGACTCGACGCCCGGAACCGGGCCGAAGCGGTACGTGTGGCCGAGGAGCGCGGCTGGCTTTGAGTGAGACCCGGCATGGTCGGTGGTCTGTTTGGTGCGAAGTTCGCATCAAACAGACCACGGAGTGCGGCTGAGAGGATTCGAACCTCCACGGGCTCTCGCCCACACGGACCTGAACCGTGCGTGTATACCAGTTTCACCACAGCCGCTGGCAGGCTGCAACTTAGCAACTGGACGTCGCCGGGCCGAGACCGAGGCGTGGCTCGCGCCCGGCCGAGGCCGAGGTCGCGAAAGAGGGCGAGGTCAACCTACCGCCGACCGGCCTCCGGAGCCGCTGTCTGGCGCCAGGGGTGGGGAGACGATTCGCCGCCATAAGAAGAGGCTTAATTTTTTTCCCACGGGTGCTACTCGGCGGCTAAGCTTTCCGAGTCCGAAGGGGCTGGGAGGCGTCACAACGCGAAGGGACCGTCGCGATGATCACCCATGCTCGTGTTCGTGAACCCAGGAGGATCCGCCGGATCGTCCTTACCGTCGTGGTGGTGGGCGCCTTAGCTGGCGCTGGCGCCGCGTTGGCGTTCCAAGGGCTTCCACCCGGTGGCCAGGTCAACGATGATCCGGCGGCGGGCATCAACCCGGCGTTGAGTGTGAGCGGAGCGGAACCGACCAACTCCGACGTCGTGGGCGGCACGCTGGTTGCCGGCAACAGGGCGGTTCCGTGGGCGATCTTCCGCCAGCAGGAGAAGCCAGGCAACCACGACCAGGTCTTCGTGCGCTCGTTCGCCGGCGGCGCGTGGGCGACCCGCGGCAACGGCACGGTCGGCGGCGCATCGAGCGCCAGGCCGTTCTTCAAGGGCTCTCTGAACTTCAACCAGACCGTGGACGGCGAGGCCCCGTCGATCGACTTCGCCGGAGCAGGCCGCGCCGTGCCATGGGCGACCTGGTACGAGAACAGTCCCGGTGTCCTGTTCGGCAACAACAACATCTTCGCCAGCCGCTTCGACAACACCGGCGACGCGAATCAGAACAAGTGGATCTTCGGCGGCCAGGCCCGCGGCAGGTTCGGCAGCTTCGAGGTCCCTTCCCTCAACATCCACACCAACCAGAACGCCGAGAACCCGTCGGTGGCGGGCGGCTCGGCGGTCGATCCGACCAAGCCAGGCCCCTGGATCGCCTGGCAGGAGACCGACACCGCTCCGGTCAGCGGCAGGGACCAGATCTTCGTGGTCCGGCCGATCGGTCCGGGGACAGCCAACTGCGATGGGGTCAAGCCCTCTGGCGTAAAGGTCAGCGGTCACGTCCCGGCGATCGGCGGCTTCTGTTGGCAGCAGACCGGGATTCCCCGTGTCGGTGCCGGTACGGCCGACCCAAGCCTCAACGTCGACCCGACCCGCAACGGAGTCGAACCCGACATCGCCTTCACCGGTGCCAACGACAGCGTGCCGTGGGTGGTCTGGTATGAGCTCGGGGGGTCAGCCATACCCGGCCTACATCCCAACGAGATGGTGTTCGCGGCCAAGGGGATCAGTGACGGCGTCGCCGCCAACGGCGGCTTTCACTGGGTCGCGGTTGGCAATACGCTCCAGGGACCGTTGGACACCACCGGGAGCCATCATTTCGGCCCCTGCGCCCAGTCGGGGCCCAACGAGGCGGGCTGCTCGCTGAACCACAATCCGGCGGCACTCGCCGAGGACGCGCAGGTGGCGGCCGGGACGATGAGTCCGGGCAGCCCGACGGCACCCTGGGTCGTGTGGGATGAGCAGGTGGGATCGATCAAGCAGATCTTCGTGTCGCGCCTGGTCGGCGGCCCCACCGGTCACTTCCAGATCGCCAACGGCGGCAAACCGATCTCGTCCCCCAACAGCACCGCGACTCGAGCCGACATAACGTTCTCGGGTAACACGCCGTACGTCACGTGGCGACAGCCAGTGCCCGGCGCTGCCGTGGACCACGCCTTCGTGGGGCACTTCGTCAACGCCGCCGACCCGACGTTCGTGCTCGACGCGAGCAACGTACCGCTAACGCCGAGCGCACAAGCCGACGTCCGAGAGCCGATTTCGTCGGCCTGTACGGCAAATCCGTTCAACGCGGACGGGAGTGCCTGCCAGGGTGGGGCGGTGGGCACGCCGTTCTTCCTGTTCACCAACGGGACCACTCCTCGCTCGCTGTTCGGAGATGCCTACCAGCCGGGCACGCCGGTCACGGGCGCCGCAACCGCGATCACCGACTCCGGTGCGACGTTGCACGGCAGCGTGAACCCGGTCGGCGCCTCGGCGGCGGCGTTCTTCCAGTTCGGAACCACCACCGCCTACGGCCAGACGACACCGTCCCAGCCCACGGGGGTGGCCAACGCGCCTACGCCGTTCAGCGCGACCGTCAGCGGGCTGTCGTCCGGAACGACGTTCCACTACCGCGCGGTGGTCGTGACCGACTTCGGGACGTTCGTCGGCACCGACCACACGTTTACGACCACGTGACAGCGACCGCTTGACCCGACATCTTCTCCGAGGCCGGCGTGCATCACAGCGTCGCCGGCCTCGGAGCGGTGCCCGCGTCAAAGCGGCTCGGGTCGCCAGATTCACGCCCGTTCGCGGCGGCCCCGACCCGAACCACAACGCGACATAGACCCGCTAGCCTTGCTCGTGCGTTCAGGGCGTCGGATCGGTCCGTCTTGGAGTTCGCGACGAGCTTCGAGGGGCGCCGGTGCAGGCCGAAAATCCCTGGTAATCGCCACCCGCCGCTATCGTCTAGGGGACTAGGACGCCGCCCTCTCACGGCGGAAACCCGGGTTCGAATCCCGGTAGCGGTACTTCACAAAAGCCCTGGTAACGCGGGGCTTTCTCTGTTCCTTGTGGTCCATTCGCGGACCAATCCTGCGAAGCCGGACCGCAAAAGGGCGTAGCCCGGACCGATACCGGACGCCTTGCAGGACCGTCTGGCACCGGTGGGACGATCGAGCAATGTTTGAGCCAACCGAGAGCGAGGGGGCGTTCGACGGTGGCTACGAGCTCCAGGCGGGTCGCCGTGTGAATTACGCGCGTCTCCAGCAGTATCGCCGGCTGCCTCACGCGGGAAAGGCGGCGCTGGGGAGCGTCGTCATCGGGCTGCTCGGGTTCGCGGTCGTGATCGCGGGAGCGGCGACTCTCGGCGGGCTGCTGGTTCTCACGGCCGTCGGGCTGGGTTTGCGCCGTGACCGTGAATCACCGGCGTTGTTGACCAGCTCGATGGCAAACAACTTAGCTACGTTCAGCTCCTCGTCTCGTAGCTCGCTTGCATCTCCTGGAGCTCCCGCCGTGCCCACGAAGAGGCGCCCAGCTCGCGCGGCAACTCAGTCTCGAAGCGCATATTTGTGTCCATCCTGGACCCTACCTACCCGCAAACACCGACTTCGCCTTAGCATGGCAGCGGGGGCTTGGCGTGTGGACGCGAACCGGCTAGGCTACGCACGGTCCCGGGCGCAGTTTCCTTTAGGCGTGAGGACGAGCTACCTCTTGCTCAGTCGCGGTCCGGCCTCGCGTCCCCTTGGGGATTCCCTCTCCGTCGCGTATGCCAGCATCCGTTCCCGCGTGCTGCGGACCGCTTGCTCGAACGTGTAACCAGACTTGCGCCTATGTCGATAGTGACGCAAGAATCGTGGGACGTAGTTGAGCCAGCGCAAACCGATCTCCTTGCCGTGGATTTCAGCGGGTGCGGTTCCGCTGGCCGGGAAGACGTCATCGCACCCTGGACAGCACAGCATCGCTCCCGGTCCCTGGCCGATCGTCGATGCTGGTCTAGAAGGGAACCCTACCTGATTTTTGCAATCCTTCACGATACCCCCGCACGCCTCGCGACCAACGAATCTGGCTTCGGTCAGCCGGCGTCGGGTCGGGAGCGCCACCGCCGCCGCGACCACTCGCGTAGGCAGTCGCCGACCTTCGTTACGACAGTCGAGCAGGCACACCCACCCTCTCGGGATTCGTGTGATGGCCTTCGGGTGCGAAGCACGAGCGATGACCGGCCGGGTCACCGCCACACTCTTCGAGCTGACCGGTATCAACGACCGCTTCACAATTGAGGATTAGCCGACCTGCGGTGGGGTTGGGGTCCGGCTGCCCTACCCGCGGGCGGGGCAGCCAGGCATCAGCACTCGTGGCGACCTGCGGCTCGCAGTTGTTATGGAGCCCGATCGAACAACCCATTACGGGCGCCGCTGCCATGCGCGCCGCCAGGCGGGAAATCGTGGTTCTCGGGGAGAGCCGACCCGACCCGCCGCCGGGCGATGCTGAGGTTCGCGCAGCTGTTCGCAGCGGGCGAACGCTGATATAGCTTTTGCGGCCAGGAGCAGGGTCGGAGGGGGTCGCGTTTCACTCAGGAGCGTGGCCGTGGAGATCGGGTGAGATGCGGCCCGAAATGTGACTCGAGGGGAAGGGGGCGGTGTCGGCTCCGCACTCGCTTCGCGTGATGCTTCGCCTAGTGCCGGCAGCTACGTGTCCGCGGTTGTCGTGAGCGCTTTTGATATCGCGCTAGCGTCGGTGGCTGGTCGGCAATTCGGCGTCGGCGCGTTGGAGGAGTTCGGCGGCGCTGTCGTCTGCCTTGAGCGCGGCGAGTCCGACCTTGATCTCGCACGGATCGGGGTCGTCTGCGAGTGCGGTCTGGATGGCAGCAAAGCGTTGGCGGGCGTCTTTGATCGTTGCGCCGGACATCACGGAGAGAAATTCGTCGCCGCCGATGCGAACGATCAAGTCATAGGAGCGCAAGCGTCCACGGATCGCGTTCACCGCACGCTGCAGTAATGCATCGCCGGCGGCATGACCGTGTGTGTCGTTGACCGCCTTGAGACCGACTACATCAACGTAGGCAATCACGAGCGGAGCCATTGTTCGGTGCGCGCGATCGATTTCGTGATCAAAATCTTCCAGGCCCGTCGCGCGCGAGCGCGTCCCTGTGAGCCCATCGGTCTTAGACCTCGCCAGCTGTTGCAGCAGGTGGTCGCGGTCTGTCTGGGCCTGTGACCGGTCATGAGCGGCTTGCTCGCGATCAAGGGCAGCCTGCTCGCGATCGGCCGCCGCCCCGGCTCGACCCGCGGCCGCCACGTCGCGTTCAGCCGCTGCAATCCTGCGGTGCTCCGCAAGCGCAACCTTATGCGCGGGTTCACCCGTCGCACCGTCGTGGCTGGCCAGCTCGCGGTCACGCAGCTCGGCGGCCTGATCGCGAGCCAACGCCATCAGATCACGAGCGTGCGCAACTTCATCACGAGCACCCGCGGCCGCGGCGCGCCCTTGGGCGCTGTACAGCCGCTGTTGCGCGCTGCGGTTGCGAGCTTCGCGGGACGCGTCGTGGACCTCTGGGTCGCTGCCGTGCAATAGGTCGCGATCACTTGCTGCCTGATCGCTATCAGCGGCCGCTTGCTCTCTACCGGCGGCGGTCTGGTCGCTTTCAGCCGCCTGCCGGTCAGCATCCGCCAGCGAGCGATCGCGATCAGCTAGCGTCTGATCGTCCGCGAGCGTCTGTAAGGATCTGACTGTGCTCTCGATCTGCACGTGATGACCATCAGCTTCCGTGAATGTGTCCGGTACGGGAAGGGCGGTCAGCGAGACTGGCAGCCACGATGTGTCTGCCAAATCATCCAATAACCCACTGCAGCCCACCGAGCCGGTCCAAGGGCAACACGCTGGTCTGCTCGACCTAGAGCTTAGAGCGTACGGCGAAGCTTTCTCGAAGTATCGGCATATGTTTATGCGCAAAGGCGACCTTTGCTGACATCGATAGGGCGGCCGCCGGGTCCTAAATGCCGCGCCGTGGCCTAAATGCCCATCTGTCGGTGAGCCGGCTCCCACGGGACGTCGCCAGCGTGGCTAGCTCCTGTCCTAGACCTCGCGAAACAGGCGGATCACGACAGCCAAGCCTCTACGGCCCATGAGTCAGCTCACGCCTACTGCTGCTAGGCCAAGCGCCTCTGCCGAGCGAAGCCCTGCACCTGTCCCCTCGAGACCGGCTCAGCCGCCGATAGTCACGATCCTCATGCCCGACGCTACCGAGCGACTCGAGGACGATCGCATCGAACCGTTCGGCAACTCCAGGTTCACGACCCCACAGACCTCGGCGCGTTCACCTCTACCACTCGCGCACGGCACGTGGCCTTGGCGGAACAGTGATACTGGACCAGTGGATAAACCAGGATACTGGACCAGTGGATAAACCAGAACCCGGTGAAGTCGACGAGGACGCACGGGTCGCTGAACAGGCCGCGACTGGTCCCGCGGTCGCCCCCGATCCGCCAAGCGCTAGCACCGTGCCTGTTTGCGAGCCCGAGCCGAGCAACCCCGCCCGCGAGCCGCAGGACGCATCAGAGCTCGTCAGACGCCCGGACGAGGTCATCCCGCAGGACGCGCAGGTCGTCGAACTGGCCGCCGAGCGCCCCAACGTGGTGGCGGAGCCTACGAGCGTGGAGATCACGTCCCTCTCTGAGCTTGATCCGAGCAGCACCGCGCTCAAGCCGGAGCTCGCCTCAGAACTGGCCAGGCGGGCAGATGACGTGATCTTGGAAGCGGCTGCGTCCGAATCGCCGATGGCGCAACCTGCGAACACGGCATCGCAACTCTCAGAAGAGGCGCTCCACGACGTAAACCCAGCCGCTGCGGCCCGCGCCCTCCATCCGCCTGACCTAGAAGGCGGAGAACCCCCCGAGGTCTGCATGCGGACTTTCCCCGCCACTGCATCATCGGTGACCGACGCTCGCAGCTTCGCGGCCCACGCGCTAGCCGATACCCCCACTGATGTCGTAGACGACATCCGGCTGATGGTCTCAGAGCTGGCCAGCAACGCCATCGAACACGCGATAGCCAGCTTTGAGCTCAGCATCCAACGCAGCCGGCAGGAAATCCGCGTTGAGGTCACCGATTCCGGCCGCGGCACGCCAGCGATGCGAACCCCGCAACCAGACGCGCTCACGGGCCGAGGGCTGCAGATCGTCAATATGGTCTCTACCCGGTGGGGCGTGGAGCAGAAGTCAGACTCAGCCAAGACAGTCTGGTTCACCCTCGAGCTCGCTCCACCCGCCGGGCCGACGCCGCCCGCTCACCCCAAGGCTCATGATTGAGCCAGCCGATACTCCTAAAAGCTTCACCGTGCCCCAGAGGCCGGTAGCGCACAACCCAATGGCAACCCGGCGAGTCGCTCAAAGCGGCGCGCTGGTTCGCTCCGGGCCGCCGCATAGGTCGACGCCGAAACGACGTTGTGCACGTGGTTCACCATCGTCTTTTCGATCCGGTAGCGCCGCCGCGCCCGACGGGGGGTCTCACTAGGGATGAGCTTCTGCGACGAGCCCTGCTGTCCGCGCTTAGCGGTCCGGCAGGCTGGGCCGTGAGATTCTCGCGCGGCGGCGAAAGCACGTCTTGTTGACCCTGGCTCGATCGCCGTTTCGCCCGGGATGTGTTCGCAGGTTCAGCCGCCAGATACGACGTTTTCTTCTCGGTGCACGAGCGGAGCTTCCCTCGCTCATGCCCCGGAGGTCGCGAAGCGAGACGGGCGCGCGCCGGGATCGAGCGGCCCATCGCTTGGTTGTTACGGGGCGCCGCGGACCGGCTCGGGCACGGCAAGCGCGCCGTTGGAGCTCGCGAGCCCCCGCCTGGCGAGTGATTCGCGGAGGCGTAGGAGGGCGAGGTCCTTGCCTTTGGCCTCGAGCATGATGTCGAAGTCGCGTCCTGCCGCCTCGTAGCGCAGGAACACCTCGAAACCGATGGGATCGATGAGGTCGGCGTGGGCGCGGGTCTGCGGTAGCACGAGCCGCTCAACGACGCGCCGGCCCTCACGCCGTTTGGCGACCTCGATGTCAAGCCGCGGCGAGGAGTAGTGGATCTTCGGGGTCACGCCGTGGGGCCAGGTCGCGCAGGCGAGTCGGAGTGCCTCCGCGTCGGGGATGTTCTCGGGGTCGCGCACCCGGTGGTGGAGGATGTCCCAGACGACGGGGACTCCGAGTGACCGGCTGAGCGGCAGGACCTCGCTGAGCGAGAACGTGCGATCGTCATTCTCGATGACGAGGTGTGCGCGCGCTCGCTCGGAGAGCTTTTCAAAGCCTCGGGCGAAGCGCGCGAGGCCGGCCTTCGCGCCGCCTTCGGCGCCCCCGACGTGGATCACGATGACCCACTCGGCCGGCGCCCCGAGCGCCGCGAATAGCTCACCGTGGACCTCCAGCTCGGCCACCGCCGCGTCGACGACGGCGGGATTGGTTGAGTTGAGCACCGTGTACTGGCCAGGGTGCATCGAGAGGCGGATACCCCGCTCGCGAGCGAGCGCGCCGACCGCTGCGAGCTCCACCTCGCACTCCTGCACCTGACCGTGAAACTGGGGCAGCTGGGGGTGGCTCGCGTAGGGAGCGAGCTGGGTCGCCATCCGGTACATACGGATGTCGAGCTCGTCAAGGCGGTCGAGGATCACCCGCAAACGCTCAAGCGAGAAGCGAAGGTGCGGCTCCGACTGCCAGCGACGCGTGTCATGCGAGGGCAGTCCGCCCCCGCCGAGGACCTTGACGGCGAACCCGAGACGGTGGCGGCTCATCCGGTCTCCGCGAGGGCGGGCGCCACGATCACGGCCGCAGCGAAAACCGCTATCTCGTCACCGACGAGCGGTCCATCCGTCGCTTCCGCGTCGTGACGCGTGCTGAGGTGGACGGTCAGCTCAGCGTCATGGGTGGCGGTGGTGCGCTGGATCTCGCCGTCGGCGATCGCGGACGGGCGCCGGCGGGTTCGGTGGGAACGATGTAGCGGTAGAGCAGCGCCGCAATCGCCCCGCCGAGCAGTGGCGCAATGATGAAGCCACACCTGCGACAGGGCGGTGCCGGCGACGATGATCGCGGGTCCGAGGCTGCGCGCGGGCTTGACCGACGTGCCGTCCAGCGGGATCCCGATCAGGTGCACCGCGGTCAGCGCCTGGCCGATCGCCAGGCCCGCGAACCCCGGCGAACCGACCCGGCTGGTCGCGGTGCCCAGCCCGACCGCTCATGTCGAGTAGCTCGGTGCGCCGGACACGATGCCCCACAGCACCAGTGCCCCGAGGATCCCGCCGAGGAACTGTGCCACCCAGTAGCCGGCGGCCTCGCGCAGACTCATCCGTCCCGACACGACGAAGCCCATCGTCACCGCCGGTTGACATGGCAGCCCGACAGCGGGTCGAGAACGTCGGCCAGCGCGAGCAGCACCACACCGAACGCCAGCGCGGTCGCGACCACCCCAGCCGACGTCGACCCACCGGACAGCTTGAACCCAAAGCTCAACGTCGCCACCCCCACGCCGACCAGCACCAGCACCGCCGTCCCCAACGCGCCTCAGCCACCAGCTTCCGATGCTCCATGCCTACCTCCACCGGTTGACCTGCGGGAAGCGGCGCCGAGACTCGCACCACCGAGATCGTGCTACCAGAGCTCCCCGCTGGTCAGCACGTACACAAACGGGACCGCCGGCACGATCGACACCAGCGCCCAGACCAACTTGGACACCAGCCCGATGTCATTTCGCCCAAGCAGGTTCACCCAGATCAGCACCACGGCCAGCGGATGCAGGATGCAGACCAGCAGCTGCGCGAGTTTCTTCATGGCAGTCCTCAGGCTTTCGAGGAGTGTTGGTCGATGTACGCCTGCGGATCCTGATCGCGGGCCTCGACACCGGCGGCGTGTGCAGCCTCAAACGCCGCAAACGTCACCGCGAGGTCATGTCGGGTCTGTACCGACGCGTGGATGCGAAAGTCCTTCAGCCCCTCTCGCTCCTCCTCGGCCATGTGATCGCCGTTGGCCTCATCGGCAGCCGCGACCGCCGCAAACCAGCCGTCACTCCCGACCGCGTGCTCAGCGACCGCAGCCACCGCATCCCGAATCTCGTTGTGATCGTGAATCGCATCCTCAGTCTCCGCCTCGGGCGTCTCATCACCCCCGAGACCCTTCCCCAGCTTCAAAAGCGCCGGATAGAACAGCCGCTCCTCGGCCGCCGCGTGCAGATCCAGCAACGCTCCCAGCCGCCCCCAGACCGCCGCGAGCGCATCCGTATTCGCGCGACCGATGTCCTGCAACATCGCAAACAGCCTGCGCTGCTCGTGATGATCATCAAGAATCAACTGCGTCACATCCACGCTCGCACCTCCCATTCCTGGCACCCACCGGCACCGCCAGCCACCCTACTCCTGTGCAGCTCCCAGGCAAAGGAGGCTCACGCTTCGTGCGTGTCGCGCCAGGACTGAACGGTGATCCGGTCCGGGGGCCGGCCCCCGGCGAGCCGCGCGGTGTTCTGCAGTATCTCGGCCCACGTGTAGGACTGCATGCGCCGCATGAGACCCACCCGCTGCAGCAGGTAGAAGCCGAGCCCGGCGGCGCGCTCGCGGGTCTGGAGTTCGATCACGACGGCGTCGCGGTCGCCGTCTCGGAACCGGACGCGCAGCTCGATCTGGCCCTGCTGCGGGTGGCCGGGCATCGCCGCGAGCCGCAGCCGATCATCCCCTCGTTCGGTCACCCGCATCGGCCCGTTCCACGGGCCAGCCATGCGAATCAACAGCTCATCGCCCTCCTGCAAGGTGCTGGACGTACCGGGCGGGCGTTCAAAGCGCAGCACCTCGGTCGGTGCGACCACGTTCGGGTTGGCGGCGATGATCGCCAGCAGCTGCTCGGGTGCGAGCTTTGGGCTGCGGGTCGTTGCTGCATAGAGGCGGTGCGCGAGCGGTCCGAGCCCAGGTTCGGTTTGACTCGATGAGTCGCGATGGTCGGCGGCTGGGAGCGGCGCGACGGGGCCCGCGGCGTCGATCTCCTCGATGGGAATCGTGCGGCGCAGAAACCGGAAGACCGCCAGCGGCGCTCCCAGCAGCCAGCCGAGCCGGCGCATCCAGCGGCGCGCCAGCCGGCGACTCAGCATGTCGCCTGACCGGGGCGGCCACCGCGGGTTCGCTGCGAGGGCTGGAGGCAGTTCGGCTTCCCGATCATCACAAGGGGTATACCTGAGGATATGGCCGGCCGAGTCCTCAATCCTGCCGAACGGATGATCGGCTGGGCCGTGGGCCTGCCGTTCGCCTCGTGGCGCTATCTCCAACGGGAGACCGACATCCACCGCCAAGAGACCAACGTGTGCTGGCCACTGGAAGGCTTCCCAGCGGATGACGGCGAACCAACGACCAGCCGCGGACCGATTCTGTGTGCATCCCAGGGATGCGGACCCGCCTTTCACCGCCTCTACACCATTCAGGTCAAACGACCCGTTCTGGGCGCCGCAGAGCTGATGTCCGTGATCCAAAACGATCCGAATGTCGCCTGTCCCCTCGAGGTGGCCCGGTTTGAGCGAGCCCCGAACACCGGTGCACTCAGCGTCGGCGAGGAGTTGAAGGTTCGGCTGCCCGGCCCGTGGAACGGTCCGGTCAGCGTGATCGGCCTGTCCGACTGCTCGTTTCGCCTCGCCACGCACAGCGGTCACATGGAAGCGGGCGAGATCGAATTTCGCGCGCGCGACGCCAACGACGGGCTGACCTTCGAGATCGAGTCATGGGCGCGAAGCAGCAATCGCGTATTCGACCTAGTCTATGACCGGATGGCGATCGGACGCGAGCTGCAACTCGACATGTGGGCACACTTCCTCGAACGCGCCGCACAAGTCAGCGGCGGCGTCCCAACCGGCGGGATCGACGTGCTCACCGAACGCTGCGATCAACACCCGCTCTAGGGACCCCGCCTTGCGCCCCGGTCGGGACCCCTCCTGTTCACTGGCACCTTAGGCCGACGGAGGCGCGACGCGCGCACGCAACCGATTGCCGGTGACGAGCGCGGTGGCGCGTCAGCCGGCACGGAAGTACAAGTGGACTTCGGTACCCGCCCCGTTCATCGGCGAGGTGATGTCCACCCTCTCCTCGGAAAACCTGAAGCTGCGCGCCAGTTCGCAGACAGCAGTGCGGATCTCGCCGACCGACTCTGGCGCGCCGGGGAGGGTTATGGCGAGCGGTTCCGGTTGACGGGTCACCTATGTCTGTGTGATCGGGACTCGCTGGTCAAAGCCGCACAGCTCAAGCAGTCGCAGCACTTGGCCCCCCGGGTTGATGATCGCCAGCGACCAGCCTTCGCGCTTGGAGCGACGGTCGAGGTTCATGAGGACCTTCAACCCAGAAGAGTCCATAAACGACAGGCGCGGCCGCCGCTCGGATCATCTCGTCGACCAGATCGAGCGTCGCCGCGCGATCCAGCATCACCTGTCCTGAACGGCGGCCACGCGTAGAGTTATGGCTACGGCTTGGCCTCCAGCACGAGGTTGAACGGCGTCTCGGTTGCGCGCCGGAAGCGGGTGAACCCGCCCTCGGTCACGACCGTGCGCAGCCGCGCCTCGCCGGCCTGGGCGCCGAGCGCGAGCCCGACCTCCTGATCGCGTGAGGCCGGCGTGCAGACGAGCGTCGAGCCGCTGTAGAACACGCGCCCGACGGGATTGAGGTTGTCTTCGAGCCGGTCGTTCGCGAACGGTTCGACGATCATCCACGTGCCGTCGGCGCCGAGCGTCTGGAGCACGTGAGCTGCTGCACCGACGGGGTCGCCCATGTCGTGCAGGCAGTCGAACATCGCCACCAGGTCGTAGCCGTCGCCGGGGTACTCCTTGGCCTTGGCGACCTCGAACGAGACCCGTCCATCGAGCCCCGCTTGAGCTGCCTTCTCGCGGGCCGCGTCGATCGAGCCCTCGTGGTAGTCGAACCCGACGAAATCCGACCGCGGGTACGCCTGCGCCATCAGGATCGTCGAGGCCCCGTGACCGCAGCCGACGTCGGCCACCAGCGCGCCGCGCTCGAGCTTCTCATGCACGCCGTCGAGCGCCGGGATCCAGGCGCCGACCAGATTCGCGGCGTAGCCGGGGCGAAAGAACCGCTCGGTCCCCGCGAACAGGTCGTGGTGGTGCTCGTGCCAGCCGACACCCTTGCCCGTTTGGAACGCGGAGCTGATCTTCTCCTCGTCTTTGACCAGCGAGGTCGCGAGCTGGAACGCGCCGGGCACGAACGCCGGGCTGCCCTCCTGGGCGAGCGCGAACGACTGCTCGGGCGTGAGCCGGAACCGGCCGTCCTCATAGGTCACGTACCCGCCCGCCGCCTGGCCTGAGAGCCATTCGCGGACATAGCGGGGGTCGGTGCTCGTGCGCTCGGCGAGCTGCTCGGGCGTGAGCGGCTCGCCGTCGGCCATCGCTCGATAGAGGCCGAGACGATCGCCGATCACGACCAGCGCCGCGCTCAGCGCCGCGCCGAGATCGCCGACGAAGCGACCCATGAACTCATCGAGCTTGGCCTCATCGATTGTCTGTGCGGTGGTCGCCATGGCTACTTCTCGTCCCAGACCTGGACAACGGTCTGGTCTGAGACCTGGCCGCCCTCGAGCTCGATCACTGTCGAGCACAAGACTTGCGTTCCGTCCGGATAGCGGCAGGCGAGTGTGAACGCCGCTCCTTCCTCGCCACCCACCCGGTGGGTGACCTTGTGGGTCATGTCCCGGCCGCAGATGTCTTCGAGCCACGCTTTGAGCTCGTCGTGGGTGCGGAGCACGCGCGGCGAGCCGGGCTGAGTGATCTTGTCGACGATCGTGACGGTCGCGTCCGGGCCGTACATCGACAGCTGCGTCGCGGCGTCGCGCTCCTCGGCTGCCCGCGCGAAGCGGGCCAGGTCGAATGTGGTGATGGTGCTCACAAGAGCCTCCTTGGGTCGGTTAGCGGCCAGGTTCGCGAGACGGCGTTGTGATCGCGTCAAACCAGCGTCAAAGCTCTACGCTGTGTCGACAAAGTGCTGCGCGCACGCTTGCTTGGAGCGCTCGAGATCGAGCTCAACGGGACCGTGATCGATTCCCCCGCTACGCAGCGCCCTTGGGCAGTCTTTGCATACCTGGCGCTGGCGGATCGGCCCGCGACTCGGGCGGAGCTGGCGAACACGTTCTGGCCCGACGTGCTCGATCAGAGTTCGCGCGCGAGCTTGCGTAGCGCGCTGTGGGCGCTACGGCGGCGGATCGGCGATGAGCTGCTCGTGGACGGCGAGCGCGTGCAGTTGAGCGGCCACGCCTGGGTCGACGTCAGGGAATTCGAGCGGCTTGCGCCGGCCGAGGCGCTCGCCCTCTCCCGCGGCGAGCTGCTCGAAGGGCTCGACGACGAGTGGGCGCTCCAGGCACGGGCGCGCCACCGCGAGCGCGTGATCGAGCTGCTTGAGGAGCAGGCCCAGGCGGCCGAGCCGAGCGAGGCGATCCGGCTCACGCGGCTCCAGGTCGAGCGCGACCCGTTCGACGAGCGGGCCCACCGGCGCCTGATCGAGCGTCAAGCCGCGGCAGGCGACCGCGCCGGCGCGATCCGCACGTACCGCGCGTTCGCCGAGCGCTTGCGGCGCGAGCTCGGCGTGGCGACGTCGGCATCGACCCGAGGGCTCGTTGAGGGGCTGACCGGTGAGGTGCCGCCGCCGGCCGGCCCTGTGCTCGCTCCGGGTCTCCTGCCGCTCGTAGGCCGGCAGGCCGAGCTGTCAGAGCTCAAGCGTGCCTGGCACGCCGCAACTAAAGGCGCGGGCGTAGTCGCCCTGGTCCGCGGCGAGGCGGGCATTGGCAAGACGCGGTTGGCGGTCGAGGTGCGCCTGCGCGCGGCGGCCTCCGGAGCACGAACGGCGACATGCGGAGCGCTCGACCTCGGTGGCACAGCGCCATTCAGCCTCTGGGCGGAGCTGATCAGGGAGCTGCTGCCGACGCTGCCGGCGCCGCCAGCCGACGCCGCCTGGCCCGACGACCTCGCCGTGCTCGTCGCCGAGCTGCCGTCGCACTTCGGGCGCAGCGGAGTGCCGGCGATCACCGTCGCACCCGATCTGCAGCGCACGCGGCTGTTTGAGGCGGTCGTCGCGCTGCTGGGCTGGGCCGCCCGCGATAAGCCGCTCCTGCTGGTGCTCGAGGACGCCCATGACGCCGACACGCCGAGCCTCGAGCTGGCCGGTTACGCGGCCCGTCGCCTCGCCGCGCTGCCCGTCATGTTCCTGATCACCCGACGCGAGCTGCCCGACTCGCCGGACCTCGACAGGCTCGAGCACGCGCTGCGCTCCCGCGGGGTGCTGGCCTCAGAGCTGCGCCTGGGCCCGCTGCCCCCCGTGGCGGTCGGGGTGCTGGCTCGCAAGGCAGCCGCGCTCAGCGAGGCCGACGTAGCGAGAGTGGTCGAGCGCGCCGAAGGAAATCCGCTGCTGGCGGTCGAGAGCGCGAAGGTGGTCCACGAGCAGGTGGCTCCGAGCATTCGCGGCTCGGTGCGTGCGACCGTCTCGCCGCTGTCGGGTGACGTCCGCCGCCTGGTCGAGATTGCCGCCGTCGCCGCGCGGCGGCTCGAACCGGCCGAGCTCGATGAGCTGTCGCTCGACGACGCCGCAGCGGATGCGCTGCAAACAGGTCTGCTCGCGATCGACGGCGGGCGGCTGGGCTTCCGGCATGCTCTGCTGCGGGAAGCCGCCTACGAGGAAATCGCCGAGCCGCGCCGGCGCATGCTTCATCGCAGCTGGGCCGATGCGACCCGCCGGCCAGACGAAGCGGCGCGCCACCTGCGGCTGGCGGGCGCCGACCAGGAAGCGGTACCGCATCTCATCCGGGCGGCGGCCGATGCCCGCGCGGTGGCCGCGCTGGCCGAGGCAGTCGCATATCTCGAGGAGGCGCTGGCGATCGAGCCCGATCGGGCCGACGAGTGGCTCGAGCTCGGCGAGCTGGAGGCGTGGCGGGGCCGCCGCGAGCCCTCAGAGGCGGCGTTCCAGCGGGCACTTCAGCTGCTGGCCTGCGGCGACTCGGCGGCGCACGCCCGCGGCTGGCTGCGGCGCGGGCGCGCCTACCACGGCCCGATCTGCGACCCGCGGGCGGTGCTCGAGAGCTCACAGACCGCGCTAGAGCTGCTCGAGCGCCTCGACGCCCAGACGGACACCGAGCGCAGCGAGGCGGTGGCCGCGGCCGCATGGGCGCAGGCGGCCGCCGGCAGCGTCGAGGAGGCCGAGCGGCTGCTGGTTGAGCTGAACGACCTCGCCCCGGCAACCGACGATCTGAGGACCTACGACGCCGGCCATGCGCGGGCCCACGCCCTGATGCGACGTGGCCGGTTCACCGACGCCTACGCCCCGTTCGTCGCCGCCGCTCAAGCCATAGCCCGCGCCGGCCGGCCTGACCTGACCTACGGCTGCTGGGCCAACGCGGCCGGAGCCGCGACGGCGGCTGGGGAGCCGGAGCGAGCGCTCAAGTTTCTCGACCGCGGTATGGAGGCGGTGGCCGGATGCGGCCTTCAGAGCTTGGAGATCCAGATGCTGGGGGCACGTTCGTTCGTGCTGCGGGGTATGGGCCGTCTGGCGCAGGCGCGGGAGGCTGCCTCGGCCGAGCAGGCGCTCGCGGAGCAGCTCGGGCAGCCTGAGCTGGAGGCGATGGCCGATCACGACCGGGGTCTGGTCGCGCTCGAGGAAGGCGAGTGCGGGGCGGCGGCGGCGCTGCTGTCCGGCGCGCTCGTCGACGGTGCACCGATCAGCCGGCCGCTGACCCGCCTCGCGGTGGCGGAGGCGCTGGCCCGCGGCGGGCAGCCGGATGCGGCCGCCGAGCAGATCCGGGCTACGGTGCTCGAGCCGATCGGGGCGAGCGACATCCCCGACGCACTGGTGCCCCGGCTGGCGCGGGTCCAGGGCCTCGTCGCGGTCGCGCGCGGTGATCGGCCCGAGGCTGAGCGGCGCTTCGAGGAAGCGCTCGCCGGCTGGGAGCGGCTGCTCGAGCGGTCCGTCAAGGCCGACAGCGTCAGCTCGGCGGTGGCCGCCCTCGGCCGCCCGGTCGTCGGACTGGTCGAACCCGAGCGCGAGCTCGCCAAAGTCCGAGAGGAGATCGCCGATGCCCGCGTTTCATCACAGCGCCACATCAATCGCGCCCCCTGAGGAAGTGTGGAAGCTGCTGTACGACCCATCTCGATTCCCCGACTGGTGGGCAGGCATCGGCACCGTCGAAGTCGAGAACGACGGGGAGTACACGATGTACCCAGACGGCTATCCGGACTTCCCGATGGCCCAGTTGCTCGAAACCCAGCGCGACCAGCAGCGCGTGGCCGTCTCCTGCTTGGTGTCAGATCTGCGCTTTGAGTGGCGGCTCGAGCCAAACGGCGAAGGTACGCGCATCACGGTATATGTCGAGATCCCCGAGACCGAGGCGCACCGCCTCGACACCCAGCGCGAGATCATCACAAGCTCAATGAAGCGCCTGGCGGAACTCGCCGCGGTCGCGTAGCCGCTCCGATGCGCATCGGCTGCGAGCACCCTGAAGGAACTAAAGCGACGGTCGATGCCCCGGCTCGATGTCCAAGAGAGCGCCAGCCCGCAAAGCAACCGACCCCAGCGCGAACAGCCACAGCATGGACCACCCGCGCACCGGCCAAGACTCTGGCTTCGGCTGGCAAGCGCCGCTACATCGACTCGGCCAAGAAGTCTCCGTCGCCACGGCCAACCGAGCGTCTGACCCGCGAGCGTCGGAACCGACGATGACCAGGAGGACGAGGGCGCCAGTGGCCTGATGGTCGGCCAGGGACCAGAAGAGATCCGCACAACCGCCGACTGAGCCCAAGTACCGCCGCAAAGCGAAAGACGTCCTGTGTCAACCCCTTGAGTGCGTTAGCGGATGCCGGCTGGCCGTCAAGCGCTTCGCGATATGGCGGTCGCGCCGGTTCGGCAAATCGCGCTGACTCAGCAGGAGGCCTGCCGCGCTCGGCTGTTGCGATGACTGCTCGTGGAGCACGTACGGCCGCACGCGCGTGTGGTGGCGCCGGGGCGGCAGACGGCTGTTCCGGTGGGTGAGCTGAGCGTTCGCTGGAGCAACGTGAGCGAGTCCGTGTGCACAGGTCGGAGCAAGCGATGACCGATCTCGATCTGAGCGAGCGGCTCGATCACGCCCGTGCACGGTCGCGCGACCGCCACACTGTCGCTGATCCGCTGCTCGACGGGCAATAGTCGACCGGTCCGGGCCGTCTGCCGGCGGTGACAGGATCGAGCCGATGGGACGGCTGAGGGCGAGCGGGAGCATGTGCGGCTACTGCGTCGATGAGAGCAGCACTTCACCCAGTGTTTGGCCGCCCTCATCGTGAGCGACTACCCGTGGTGGTGGACCTCCCGACCAGACCACCAAGACGTGCCCGTGCCAGGGCACGATCAGCCACCTGTCAAAGACCTGTACTGATGTCACCTGTGCGTTGACTCGCACGTCGGCGTAGCTAATCCACCGCCCGCTGTCGGGCCACCGATCGGGCTCGTCGCAGCCATCGAGGACGCCCCCACTGCAGTTGACCGCGATGACCTGGGGATCGGCGCCTGTCACTGCGTCACGCCCCAGCCTGAGATAGTCCGGCAGCACCGCGGGCCGGTCGGCCAGCAGGTCCGCGTCGCTCGTGAGGCCGCCACCTCCAAGCCGCGTCCACTGCCCGTCTCGAAGGGCGAGCACGTGCGTCTCCTGCCAGATGCATCCCACCCCCCGACGCGCAAACATCGACGCCGCGGTGTCGCCGACTACGTCGAGCGCCATCGCGGCAAAGCGTCGTCGGCGGGTCAACCGCCGGACGGGCTCCACGCGCCGCGACTCGATCAGGGCGAGGCTCTCCGTCAGAGCGTCGTAAGCCACAGATGCATGCTATGTCGCCTGACCCCTCGCCGGTGCCGCCCGAGGTCGCGCGCATCCCTGGTCTTCGTGGGCGGACTGATCGACGAGGTACTCGCCCTCGAGGGCATCGTTCGCCGCGCCGGCGTTACCTGGTAGAGACGGGCTTTGCTGCGGGGGATGCGGATGTGGTGAAGGTGTAGGTGTCGGCCGTGCTGATGGGGCTGATGCCGGCGGCGGTGTCCACCGATACCCGCACGGCGCCGGCGGCGGCGTGCGGGGGCGCGGTTGCGGTGAGGGTGGTGGCGGTCTTGTAGGTCACGTTGGTGGCTGCGGCGGTGCCGAACTTGACGGTGGCGCCGGGCACGAACCCGGTTCCGGTGATCGTTACCGTCCCTCCGCCGGTGGTCGGGCCGGCGTTGGGGGAGACCTTGGTGATCGTGGGCGGGCCGTAGGCGTACTGGTCGGCGGTGGTGATCGGGCTGATGCCGGCGGCGGTGCGCACCGACACCCGGACCGCGCCAGCGCCCTGCCCGGGTGCGGTGGCGGTCAGGCTGGTGGTGGTCTTGTAGGTCACGTTGGTGGCCGCCACGGCGCCGAACTCGACCGTGGCGCCGGGCACGAACCCGGTTCCGGTGATCGTTACCGTCCCCCCGCCGGCGGTGGGTCCGGCGTTGGGAGACACCTTGGTGATGGCGGGTGCGCCGTAGGCGTACAGGTCGGCTGAGTTGATGGGGCTGGTCCCGCCGGTGGTGAGCACGTTCACGTTGACCACGCCGGCGGTGGCGTGCGCGGGCGCGGTGGCGGTGAGGGTGGTGGCGGTCTTATAGGTCACGTTGCTGGCGTAGCTGCCCGCCCCGAACGCGACGCGGGCGCCGGGCACGAACCCCGTCCCGGTGATCGTGACGCTGCCCCCACCCGCGGTCGAGCCCGCGTTCGGGGTGACCTTGGTCACCGTCGGGGTCAGCGTGGTGATCCCGGTCAGCGGGCTTACGGAGCGCTGGACCGCGTTCTGGGTCTGCACCTGGAAGGTGTAGGTCCCCGCCGACGTGGGGGTGCCCGACAGCACCCCGGTCGTCGGGTTCAGGGTCAGGCCCGGGGGCAGCTTGCCGCTGGCCAGCGCAAAGGTGGCGTTCGGCTCCCCCGGCGGGGTGCTCGCCGTGTAGGTGTAGCTGTAGGCCTTACCGACCGGGGCGTAACTCGGCGGGGTGTCGGCGGTGAGCGTCGGGGCGGGGGCATACGCCGCCACCCCCGTTGGTCCGGTCAGATTGCCCAGCGTGGTCTGCGCCCCTCCGCCCGCCGGTACTTCGATGACGTTGTCAACGGGATAGCCCTGGGAGATGAACACATTGCCGGCGGCGTCCAGCGCGACGCCGGTGGGCTTCTGCAGCCCGCTGCCCACGGGGATCGGCGTGCCGCCCCCGGCCGGTACCTCAACCACCTGGTTACTGCCGTTTTCCGCGACGAACACGTCGCCCTTGAGGTCAACGGCCAGACCCTGCGGGCTATTCAGCCCGGTCGCCACCGTGGTCTGCGTCCCGTTCGCGTGCAGCTCGATCACGTCACCGCTGCTCCCGAATTTGTCGCCCGAGACGAACACATCACCCTGACCGTCGACCGCCAAACCGGGCGCATACGGGATGTTCGGGTCGAGCGTGACCTGACCGCCGCCGACGGGGAACTCCTGCACGCCGTACTCGAGTCCCCCACGAACACGTCGCCCCGGGGGTCAACGGCCACCGAAGTTGGATTGGTCCCGCTCGCCAACGTTCGCTGCCCGCCATCTGCGAGATACTCGACGACGTTGTTAGCGGGAGAGTACTGGGCGACGAACACATCGCCGGCCGCGTCGACAGCGACGCCGCCCGGGTCACCCAGGCCGGAGGCCAGAGTCGTCTGTGGGCCCCCGGGGAACATCTGCACGAGCTCCCCACTCCCGAGGGTATTGCCGGTATCGACGGCGTACAACGCGCCGGCCTGCGGCCGGTAGGTATACCTGTCGGCCGACGACGTCAGGCTCGTCGCACCCTGTGGCGTGGTGACCGTGACATCGACCGCGCCGTAGCCGCCGGCCGGCGCGACCGCGGTCAGCTTCGAGCCTGACACCAGGGTCACCGACGTGGCGGCATTTGCCCCGACGTTCACCGTGGCCCCGGAGGCGAAGTGCGCGCCCGTGATCGTGATCGTGTTCCCGCCGCCCACCGGTCCCGAGCTGGGGCTGACCGCGGTGACGGACGGGGAGGCGATGTAGGCGTAATGGTCGGCGGCTGCGGTTGCGCTCGGCCCGCCCTGGGGTGTGGTGACGGTCACGTCAACGGTGCCGGTGCCGGGCGGAGCGGTGGCGGTCAGCTGGGTGCTGGAGGACACCTGCACCGATGTGGCGGCCGCCGAGCCAAACTGGACGGTGGCTCCGGTGGCGAAGTTCGTGCCGGTGATCGTCACCGACTGGCCTCCGTTCCCGGGACCCGATTTCGGGCTCACCACGCTGACCGACGGTTGACCGTATCCATACTTGTCGCCGCTGGAGGTCGCACTGGTCCCATCAGCGTTACCGACCGTCACGTCGACCGTGCCGTAGGTGCCGGCCGGGGCCGTGGCGGTCAGATGGGTCGCCGACTGGACGCTCACGGCGGTGGCGGGATTCGAGCCGAAGTCGACCGTGGCGTCGGCGACGAAGTTCGTGCCAGTGATCGTGACCGTGTTCCCGCCCGCCGTCGGTCCGAAGGAGGGATTGACGGCGCTGACCGAGGGCGGGGCGTAGGCGTACTGGTCAGCTGCCGAGGTCGCGCTGGCCCCGCCGGCAGTGGTGACGGTCACGCTGACCGTCCCGGTGCCGGCCGGGGCGACGGCAGTTAGTTGCGTGGCTGACTGGACGTTCACCGATGTGCCGGCATTCGCGCCGAACTTGACCCTGGCCCCGGAGGCGAAGTTGGTTCCGGTGATCGTGACCGTGTTCCCGCCGCCCGGCGGTCCTGCGGTGGGGCTGACGGCGGTGACCGTGGGCCGGCCGTAGCGGTACTGGTCCGCGGTCGAGGTCGCGCTGGTCCCGCCCGGAGTGGTGACGGTCACGTCGACCGTGCCGTAACTGCCCACCGGAGCGACCGCGGTCAACGTGGTGGAGGACTGGACGTTGACCGAGGTGGCCGCGTTGGAGCCGAAGTTCACCGTAGCCCCCGAGACGAAGTTGGCTCCGGTGATCGTGACCGTGTTCTGACCCGCGATCGGCCCGAAGTTCGGACTCACCTGGCTGACCGTCGGGGCGGCGACGTAGGTGTACTGATCCGCGGAGGACTCCAGGCTCGTCCCGCCCGCCGTGGTTACCGTCACATCGACCGAGCCCGGGTCACCAGCCGGGGCGAGCGCGGTCAGCGTGGTCGGGGACTGCACCTGCACGGAGGTGGCCGCGTTGGACCCGAAGTCGACCATGGTGAACCCGATGGCGAAGTTCGTCCCGGTGATCGTGACCGGGGTACCCGCGCTCGTCGGCCCTGCCGCCGGGCTCACCCCGGTGACGGTCGGAAGTGCGGTGACGATCGTGGTGGGCGGACTGGCCGTGGCGTTGGCGGCGTTCTCGGTCTGCACCTGGAACGTCCAGGCTCCTCCGGCCGTGGGGGTGCCCGAGAGGACGCCGGTGGTTGGGTCGAGGGTCAGCCCGGGGGGCAGACTGCCGCTGGCCACGGCGAATGTAGCCGCCGGCTGGCCTGCCGGGGTCTGCGCGGTGTAGGTATAGGTGTAGGGCTGGCCCTGAGGGGCGTAGCCGGGGGGCGTGTCGGCCGTGAACGTCGGCGGCGGGGCGAACACCGCTACACCAGACGGCCGGGAGAACCCGCTGCCAACCATCGTCTGCGTGCTCCCATCAGCCGGCACCTCGACCACGTCGGCGCCACCCGCGTTGGCGATGAACACATCCCCGTTGGCGTCCAGCGCGATCCCCTCCGGATAACTCAGACCGCTCCCGACGGTCGACACCACACCAGACGGTCTGACCTTGAGCACGCGATTGTTCATCGTGTCGGCGATCAAGACGTCCCCGGCCGAGTCCACCGCCACCCCATTGGGCAAGTTCGGGCTGCCGAGGCTAGAGGTCTTCGGGCCACCATAAATCGTGATCTGCGGGCCGCCATTGGCTGGCACCTCGACCACGCGGTTGTTGTTGGTGTCGGCAATGAACACGTTCCCGACAGCGTCAACCGCCACTCCCTGCGGCGCGGACGCCGTGCTACCCACAGACACAGGGTGAGACGTGTCGCCACCGGCGGGGAGCTTGAGCACCCCGGTCCCGGTGGCCATGAACAAGTCGCCGCGTTGGTCGATCGCCACCCCGGTCGGATTAGTGACGTTGCCATCGAACTGGACTTCGGTGTTCGGATCGCCGCCGACCGTCTCAAAGATCCCGTTGCCGTAGTCCGCGTAGAACAGATTGCCATTTGCGTCCACGGCCAGCCCCGCCGCCTTGGAATAATCCGGCGGGTCCGCGCCGTAGCCGAGCCAGCGCTGCGCTGCCCCCCAGCCCGGGACCTCTGACTCGTACCCACTGCCGGCGTCGGCGACGTAGACGGTCGGCTGCGGGGTGGTGTAGGAGTAGGTCAGCACAACCTGCGCCTGGGCGCCCCCCGCCGCGTTCTCGCTGCAGTTCCAGACCACCGGAACTGAGGGCAGCACACCGTTGGTGCAGAAGTCCGATCCGCCGCCCCCGGCGCCCGTGCTCTGGCCGGTACCGCCGCCGGCCCCGCCCGCGCAATAGCCGGCTCCTCCGCCCGCACCGTAGCCTCCGCTGTCGTTGTCGCTCCCTCCGACGCCCGGGCCGGTGCTGCTGCTGCAGGATCCCCCCGGAGCATTCGAGCTGTAGTCCCGGCCCCCAGCTCCGCCCGAGGTCTGCGTCCCCCCGCCGCCGCCGGCGCCGTCGATGTAGGTGGTGCCCAGATCGCCGTTGGCACCGTTGGGGTAGCCTGCGCTTCCGCCGTGGCCGTCCCCGCACGGAGAGCATCCGCCGATGGGGAAGTCCGCCCCGCCACCAC
Source organism: uncultured Solirubrobacterales bacterium (assembly GCA_963792735.1). Classification (GTDB taxonomy): domain Bacteria; phylum Actinomycetota; class Thermoleophilia; order Solirubrobacterales; family Solirubrobacteraceae; genus Palsa-465. Next base: position 113,356 of record CAWBXK010000008.1, read on the forward strand.
CCCCGCCGGCCACCACGACCGGCCGGGAGAAGTCCGGACCGAGGCTGACGCCCGAGGCGCCGCCCCCGTTGCCCCAGCCGCTGCCCGGATAGGTTGAGGTGCCGGTGCCACCGCCGACGTTGACACACACGTATAGCTGCCCGCTCACGAAGGTCAGATTCGCCGAGACCGTGCTGCCGTCACCGCCCGGGGCGTAGGCCTGGACTCCGGTGCTGGAGCCGGCCAATCCATATGACCCGGTTGCTCCGGTGGCCTGGATCGCCACCGTGTTCATGCCCGACGGAATCGTCAGCACTGAGCAGCCCGTGGCGGTCAGGGTCACCGAGGACGTGGCGGGCGCGGGTAGTGCCGCCTTCGCGGTTGACGCCGGCACCAATGTTCCGAGCAGCGCCATTCCCCACGCGACGGCAAGTGCCACGACCAGCCAGGTCCGTCCGACCGCGGTTACGTCGCCGCCGGTCGTGGGCCGCCGCGCCCCCTGCCCCCTACCCATCGAGCCTCCTCTGTCACGGGTGTGTTGCGCCCGACCATAAGGGCCACGCGCGGATCAATCAAGCGCCCCGGTTGCGCTCCTTCTCGTTCGTGCTCGCCGTCTGGTTGTTCGCGAGGGGAATCCTGACCCTGACGTATGCGATGCAATGGCGCGGCGCTCCCGGCAGCTGGATATTCGGCCTGGGTGGGATCCTGTCGGTGATCCTGGGATTCATGATCGCCGCGAGCCTGCCGAGTTCCGGAACCTGGGCGATCGGCCTGCTGGTGGGCGTGGATCTCATCTTGTGGGGCGTGCGGGCGCTGGTCGGCGCGCGCCTGCTCAAGGAGGTCGACGGGTCGCTGTGAGGTGCGAGCTGTTCGATATGCAAAACCGATTTGCCCCCTCGCGTGTTGTGCAATCGAGCAGGTCAGTGCTGCATCAGATGCACAATCGCCGGGGCCGATTCCGAATCGTGCAGATGGACAGGTCGCTCGTGACGATCCCGGCACACTTCACCCGCGTCGCCCCGTGCCGCGGGAGCATGCTTTCTCGGTAGCCTCGCTGTGTGGCAACAACACAGATAGTTCGCAGCGACCGGTTTCCCGACCTCGGCGACGAGGTGCTGTACCCGCGGCTGTCGGACGCCAAGCTGGCGTGGCTGGCCAAGCGCGGGGAGCGGCGCACGTTCGAGCCCGGGGAAGTGCTGTACGAGCACGCGGTCCGCAATGCTCCGTTCTATGTGATTGAGCGCGGACGGGTCGAGTTCATCGATCGCAAGCCCGGCAAGGACGTGTACATCGCGCAGGCCGATGCTCGCACGTTCATCGGCGACATCGCCGCGTTTACGGGGGAGCCGACGCTCAGCGCGTGCGTGGCCGTCGAGCCGACGGATGTGATCGTGTTCGACCGGGCCGGGTTGCGGGACATGCTCGCGCGCTGGCCGGAGTTCGGCGAGCATGTGTTTGAGACGCTGTTGGCGCGGCGGGCGTGGCACGAGGCCGGGGGCCACGGGGTCATGCGCCTGATTGCGCCGCGCGGCTCTCGCCGGGCATTTGAGGTGCGTGACCTGCTCGAGCGCAACCTTCTGCCGGTGCGTTGGTACGACGTCGACACCGACGCCGAGGCCGCCGCGATGCTCGATTGGCTGAAGATCCCGGCGTCCGAGACGCCGGTGCTGGTGCACGCCACCGATGTGATGCGCAACCCGTCCGCCGCCCAGGTCGCGCGGTCGCTGGGGCTGCGCGCCGAGGTGGACGGGCAGCGTTTTGATCTGGCCGTCCTGGGTGCGGGACCGGCGGGCCTGGCTGCCGCGGTGTACAGCGGTTCAGAGGGGCTGCGGACGTTCGTCGCCGAGGCGTGGGCGCCGGGCGGGCAGGCCGGTACGAGCACACGGATCGAGAACTATCTCGGATTCCCGAGCGGGGTCTCCGGAACGGAACTGACGCGCAAGGCGACGCTCCAGGCGCGTCGGTTTGACGCGGTGCTGTCGAGCTTTCATCGCGCGGTCGAGCTGGCCGACGGCCCCGAGGGACTGGTCCGGGTCGATCTCGACGACGGCCAGCACGTGCTCGCTCGGTGCGTCGTGATGGCAACCGGCGCGCGTTGGCGCGAGCTGCAGGCCGACGGCGTCGACCGCTTCCGTGGGGCCGGGGTCTATCACGCCGCGATGGCGACCGATGCCGAGCGTTGCCGCGGCGAGGACGTGATCGTCGTCGGTGGCGGCAATTCGGCGGGACAGGCCGCGACGCACCTCGCCTCCCGGGCCCGCAGCGTGCGCGTCGTGGTCCGCGGCGCAGCGTTGAAGTCGACGATGTCCCACTACCTCGTCGATCGCATCGAGCGCTCGCCGCGGATCGAGGTGATGACCGACACCGAAATTTCGGCCGTCCGCGGCACGGCCACGGTCGAGTCCGTGACGCTCGTCGATCGTCGCGACGGCCGCGTGCATGACGTGGCAGCGACGGCGGTGTTCGTGATGATCGGCGCGGACCCGTGCACCGAGGCGGTCACCGGGCTCCTGGCAGTTGACACCGCCGGCTATCTGCTGTGCGGCACCGGCGCGGCGGCGGCGGACGGGCACCTCGGCTGGCCGCTGCCAGACCGCGAGCCGCATCTCCTTGAGACCGTCCGCCCCGGCGTGTTCGCGGCCGGCGATGTGCGCTCGGGGGCGGCCAACCGCGTGGCGGGCGCGGTCGGCGATGGCGGCATGGTCGTCCGCTACGCCCACGAGGTACTGGCCGGCTAGCCCGACGCTCGCCCGGGAATGCCAGGGCTGGGACGACACAGCCATGGCCGCACGTTCCCGGGCGCGGTTACGCCGTGGGGGCGTAGAAGGCGCTGGTTCGAGCCGACGCGTCGCGTGCCGCTTCGGGAGTGGCGCCTGCTGCCTGATGGGCGGTTCCCCATGAGGCTGCGCTCCGGCGCATGAAAGCCGCCAGGAGGCGGTCGTCGTCGGGACGATCGTGGCCGGCGATGAAGGCGGCGAACCCCGCCAGGGCGCCGTCCCAGCCCACCCCGACGGCCCCGGGGCCGTACTGGGCCCAGTGCTCGTCGTCGGGGACGGTGTGACGCAGCACGAGTTCGGTGTCGTCGCCGGCGGCGGTCAGCTCGAGCGAGACGAGACTCGGCTCGGCATCGCCGAACTGCCAGGTCAGCTGTAGTCGATGTGGAGGCGTGCAGATGGTGATTCTGCCGCCGGCGTTGCCCTTGAGCTGAAAGTGCCCGCCGGGTCGCAGGTCGCCACTGAGCGGCAGGAACCAGCGCCCAACCCGCTCGGGGTCCGTGCAGGCGTCCCAGACATCGTCGACGGGCGCCTGCAGCCGGCGACGCAGTTCGACGATGTGCGCCGGAGCGCCGCCGAGATCTGCGTCGGCGACGGCGCGTCCGGTGCGGTCGAATTCGGCGATGAGGTCATGCAGCATGTCGGTTCCTCCTGGATCGTCGATCGGTACCTCGTGCCAGCTCGGTCTGCAATGCGTCCAGGCGCTGGCTCCATTGCCGGCGCAGGTCGGCGAGCCAGCCCTCGACCCCGTCGAGAGCTTCGCCATTGAGGGCATAGAGACGGCGGGTGCCTGCGGGGCGCACGTCGGCGAAGCCGCTCTCCCTGAGCACGCGCAGCTGACGCGAAACGGCGGGCTGCGTGAGCCCGAACTCCGCCCGGATGACGTCAACGACATCGCCAGCCCCGCGCTCGCCGGTCGCCAGCAGCTCAAGGATTCGCCGCCGGACGGGATCACCGAGGATGTCAAACGCCTCCACAACCGCAGTTATATCAGTCTGCACGTATATATGCTATGCCTCATAGAAGCTGATTCCCTCTCGGCTTGACATTTGCCTATATAGGAATATGATCGAGCCATGGCACGAGCAGCGACGACGTCGGACGTCTTCAACGCGATCGCCGAGCCGCAGCGCCGGGAGATCCTGATGCTGCTGCGGACGGGTGAGGAGGCGGTGACCGAGTTGGCCCTGGAGCTGGGGATGACCCAGCCGGGGGCGTCCAAACACCTGAGGGTGCTCCGGGAGGTCGGACTGGTGCGGTGCCGCAAGGTAGGCAAGCAACGCCTGTACGGCCTCGACGCCCGCGGGCTGCGACCGGTTCACGAGTGGACCGGCGGGTTCGAGCGGTTCTGGAACGAGAGCTTCGACCGGCTGGACGAGTACGTACAGGACCTCAAGCAAACAAGGCAGGAGGAGTAGCCGATGAGCGTGACGGGACCAGGAGCGCCGGCGCAGTCCGCGACGGCCGACCGCGAGATCGTGATTTCCCGGGTCATCAGTGCCCCACGGGAGCTGGTGTTCGAGGCGTTCACCGAGGTGCGGCACCTGTCGCAGTGGTGGGGCCCGGAGGGGTTCAGCACCACCACGCGGGCGTTCGAGTTCCGCGTGGGCGGGGAGTGGGAGTTCGTGATGCACGGACCGGACGGGACGGACTACCAGGAGTGGATCTCCTGGATCGAGATCGCCCCGCCGGAGCGGATCGCGCTGCTGCACGGTGAGTTCCGCGGCGACCCGAACGCCTTCGAGTCGCTCGTGACGTTCGCGCCCGACGGCACGGCGACCCGGATCGAGATGCACACGGTGTTCCCCACCAAGGAGCTGCGCGACGAGGCGGTCGAGAAGTACCACGCGATCGAGGGCGGCCAGCAGACCCTGAGCAACCTGGCTGCCTACGTCACCGGAATCGTTCGGAAAGGAGTTGAGGCCTGATGGCCGGGAAGGTGTTCTTCAGCGTGTCGATGTCGCTGGACGGATTCATCGCCCCCGGGTCCCTCGGGGACCTGATGGGGAAGCAGTGGATGGAGCTGCAGCAGTGGCTGTTCGCGCAGCGGTTCTTCCGGGAGAACCTGAAGCTTGGCGACGGCGGGGAGGAAGGACGCGAGAACGACATCGTGCGGGAGACGTTCCAGCGCACCGGCGCGAGCGTGATGGGCAAGCGCATGTTCGACGCCGGCGAGCAGATGTGGCCGGAGGAGGTGCCGTTCCACACGCCGGTCTTCGTCGTGACGCACGAGAAGCGTGACCCCTGGCAGCGGCCGGGCGGGACCACCTTCCAGTTCATCAACGAGGGCATCGAGACCGCGCTCGACCAGGCCCGCGAGGCCGCGGGCGACCGGGACGTCCGCGTCGCGGGCGGTGGCGCAACGCTCCTGCAGTACGTGAACGCCGGCCTGATCGACGAGTTCACGATCGCCCTGTCACCCGTGTTGTTCGGCTCCGGAATCCGCCTGTTCGAGGGCGTGGACGCGGGCCGCGTGGCCCTGGAGCCGGTCCGCGCGGAGCCGACGCAGCGCGTGACCCACCTGACCTACGCAGTCCGGGAGCGGTAACCGTCTCGCCTCATGTTGCCGGCTTCAGTAGCGATTTGAGGTCGGCGACTGGGCCGAGGTGGGCCAGCTTGTCGGGGTTGACGATCGAGCTGATGCTGGTGATCTGCCCGTCGGCGATCTCGAGTGCCACCACGGAGATCAGCCGCTGCTGCGCGTCGAGATAGAGCGCTCCCGGGCTGCCGTTGACCTCGACGGGGCGCAACGTGATACCCGGAAGGCGCTCGGCCAGGCGGCCCCAGTTGACGAGCGCGCGCGCGACGCGGTTGCGCCCGAACAGTGATCGCGCGAGCGCCGGGACCTTGCCGCCGCCGTCGCCGGTCAGCTGCACGTCTGCAGCGAGCAGTGCCTCGAGCCCGGCGAGGTCGCCGCGCTCGGCGGCCGCAAAGAACCGGGCTGCCAGCTCTTGTTGCTGCTCAGGCGTAGTTTGAAAGCGGGGCCGGCGCTGCTCAACGTGCTTTCTGGCCCGGGTAGCGAGCTGGCGGACGTTGTCCTCGCTCTTGCCGACGATCGCCGCGATCTCCGGATAGCGGTAGTCGAACACATCGTGCAGTAGCAGCACGGCTCGCTGCTCGGGCGACAGGCTCTCCAGCAGCACCAGCATCGCCAGCGACAGCGAGTCGGCTGTCTCAGCATGCCGGGCCGGATCGTCGCGGCCGTCGGTGATGATCGGCTCGGGCAGCCACTCGCCGACGTAGCGCTCACGACGAGCGCGCGCGGAGCGCAGCTCGTTGATGGCCAGCCGGGTGGTCACGGTGGCCACGAACGCGCGCGGCGACGCGATCCGCTCGCCTGCGTCAAGCGCCTGATGGACCCGAAGCAGCGCTTCCTGCACCACGTCCTCGGCCTCCGAGACGCTGCCGAGCATCCGGTAGGCGATCGGAAAGGAGACCGGCCGCAGCTCGTCAAGCAGTCGCTCCCGATCGGTCATGCGCCCAGTCCTCCTCTCAGCACGACCACGTGGCGTACTGTTTCGTGGCCCGCGTCACCATCGCCGGAGCGCCCAGGCCTCGTGGCCCCTGGTGGCCGGTCGCGTGACCGCCAGAAGCGCCGCGCGAGAATGAACGGCGCGAGGAGCAACGCGACGACGAGCGCGGGGACCAGAACGACCACGGCAACGAGTGCTAGCAGGGCCAGGGCCGGCAGCGTGAATGGAGCCAGTACGAACACCAGCAGTCCGGCCCCGAACGCGAGGTCTGCCACGTCGCTGACCAAGTCGAGATCCGGCGCCGGGGTCCGGTACCCGGGCGCGGTGGCGCTCCGCGTCATCCCATGAACCTCACCACCCCCGGCCACCGGCCGCTTTCCAATCGCCCCCGTCGCACCTGTCACGGACACTCTCATCACCAACTCCAATCGAGGATCACCTACACCCCACAGACAACACGGCAGAGCCCGCTGTGACACCCCCGGCATGAAAAGCGCGGCCGCGGGCGCGACAACGCCGCCCCAGGCCCGCGCGTCTTGCCTGCAGTTCGCTCGCTACCCCACCGGGAGGAACCGGCGGTCGGCCGGTTCCAACGCCGCCGCCCGGAGCGATTCAGGGCGCAAGTACACCGGCGGCGCCGCCACCGCGACGCACGGGCTCGGCTACCGCGATATAGCGACGCCCGCCGAGGATCTGCAACGCGGTGGCCACGCCGATCGTTGGAGCGATCTGGATCTGCGGGTCGAGCGGCGACGTGTTGGAGATCGCGAACGTCTGGCCGAGTTGCTCGAGGCCCGGGGTGGTTGGTTGCGCGATGAACGCGGGCTCGGCGGTCGTGACGGCGGCGTTGCGCTGCGAAGCTCGCGGCGCGGCGAGGGCCTGCGGCAGGCTCAGCCGAAAATCGAGCTTGTCGATCAGGATCTGCAGCACGGTGGTGATGATCGTGGATCCCCCGGCGGCACCCACCGCCAGCAGGGGCTTGCCGTGTCTCAGCACGATCGTCGGGGACATGCTCGATCGCGGCCGCTTACCGCCGGCCGGCAGGTTGGGGTCGGGGACCCCGGTCTGGATCGGAGCGAAGTCGAAGTCGGTCAGCTCGTTGTTGAGCAGGAACCCACGTCCGGGAACGGCGATCGCGCTCCCGCCGAGCTCCTCGATCGTGTTCGTGTACGACACCACGTCGCCAAAGCGGTCGGCGACCACGAAGTGGTTGGTGTTGGTGCCCTCCTGAGGCTGGGCGGCGGTGGTGGGCTGCACCGGCGCGCAGCCAGCGGAGCCGGCGAACGGGTTTCCGGGCGCAACTGGGCTGATCAGCGCATGGTCAGGATTGATCACGCATGCTCGCTGACGGGCGAAGCCCGTGGACAGGAGGCGCGCTTCGGGCACGTGCACGTACCGCCGGTCGCCGATGTAGCGGTTGCGATCCGCGAACGCCAGCCGCGTCGCCTCGAGGTAGTGGTGCAGCGCCTGTACCCGGCTCTCCCGGGGCAGGTTGAAATTGGCCAGGATGTTCAACGCCTCCCCGACGGTCGTCCCACCGCTGGAGGATGGAGCCATCGAGTAGACGTCGTTGCCGCGGTAGTCGACGTGTGTCGGCTTGACGTACGGCGCGTGGTAGTGCCGCAGGTCGGCGAGCTTCATGAGACCCGGCAGCGGGGCGAGCGTCGCTCCCGCAGCTAACGGGAGATGATGGACCGTCGCCACGACGTCACGACCGATCGCGCCGCCGTAAAGGGTGCCGACGCCCGTGCGCCCGATCTGCCGGTAGGTGGTGGCGAGCTGGGGGTTGCGCATCTTCGAGCCCACTCTCGGCAGCCCCCCGTGCGGCAGGAACAGTCTCCGCGTGGGGCTGAATTGATCAAAGCGGAACGCGTTCTCGCGTGTCTGCTCGCGCAGGGTGGCGGTCACCGGGAAACCTGCCCGCGCGATCCGCTCAGCCGGCTGAAGATCGGCGGCGAGGCTGAAGCGCCCCCAGCGACGGAGGGCCTGATGCCAGGTCATCAACGTTCCGGGGACCCCCACCGAGAGCCCGCTCGTGACCGCCGTCGCGAACGGAAGCGGCTTGCCGGTGGCGCTGTCGATGAACATCTGGCTGGTGGCCGCAGCGGGTGCGGTCTCCCGGCCGTCGATCGTGTACACGTGGCGGGTTCGGGCGTCGTAGTAGACGAAGTAGCCGCCGCCGCCGATGCCGGCGACGAATGGGTCCGTTACCCCCAGGGTCGATGCGACGGCCACCGCCGCGTCGGCCGCCGTCCCCCCGCGCCTGAGCACCGCCAGCCCGGCTTGTGTCGCCTGGGTCGTGTCCGAGGCCACCGCCCCGTCGCGCCCGCGAGCGGTGCTGCGGCGTGCGAGCGCGCTCGACGGGAGGATGACCAGCAACAGCCCGGCGATCAGGATCGCGCGCAGATCGATCGCTTGAAAGCGCGGTACAGGCTTCAGGACGGGCACGGCCCCTGTCTACCCATCTGCATCGACGTCTAAAGCACAACTCGTGAGGACGCGAGCGAGGCTAATCCGCGGCGAGCGGCGCCGAGCACCGACTGACCCTCTACAGCAATTCCGCGATCAGCGCGGCGGCCCGCGCACTGCCGTCGGTCGGAACGGCTCGGTAGGCGACCGGCGTCGCGATCGCCCGCGCGACGGTGGCGGCGAGCGCCTCGGGAGTGGCATCGGCGTACTCGAGGCTGAGGCGCGCGCCGTAGCGCTCGAGCCGATGGCGGACGTGCAGCTGCTGCTCGAAGTGCCGCTGCAGCGGGATCGAGACGAACGGGCGGCCCGCCGCGATCAGCTCCATCCCGGTCGCGAGGCCGCCCTGGACAATCGCCACGTCGCAGGCGGCGAACTCGCGGTGCAGCGCGTGAACATAGCCCCGAACGCTCAGCCCGGGCAGCGAGGGCAGCGAGGCGGGATCGATGCGGGGGCCGGCGACCGCGATCATGCGCAGGCCCGGGAGCCGCTTCCTCATCACGGGCAGCGCTTCGATTACGCGGCGCAGGAGCGGGGCCCCGACGGCGGTGCCGCCGACGGCAACCAGACAGACCGTCTCATCCGGACCCCAGCCGAGCGCCGCGCGCGCCGCAATACGATCGGGGAGAGCTCTGAAGTCGGTTGCCGGGATGTAGCCACTGAAGTCGTAGTGGCGTTCGGACCACGCCCGGATGTCAGGCAGGTCAGGCCCAAACGTCCTCGGCGCGATGTCGGCAGGCTCGCCGACGAAGATGGCGCGGTCACGCACGCGCGGGAACCGCTCGACGTGCTCGATCATCTCGGCGTTGACGTCGGCGGCCAGGAACGCCTCGTGCTCGCCCCCGGCCGGCAGCGGAAGGAAGCCGACGAAATCGGTTAGCCAGACGTACGGGGCGGTTTTCAGCTCGGGATTCTCGTGCAGGAAGTGGTCGACGTCCCACGCCTCGTCACCGATCCATAGATCGTAGGCGTCGTCGGCGACCACGTCGTGGAAGACCATGAAGTTCGCACAGAGGATCTCGTCCATCCTGCGGATCGCCTGGAAGGCGTTCAGCTCGTGCTCGCCGGCCTCGCGGTCGAAATGCCCCGACTCGCTGGCCAGCGACGTGCTGGCCGGGTGGATCGTCTCGCCGCGCTGCTCGAGCACCGCGGTGACGGGGGACTGGGCGAGCCACTCGATTTGCAGGTCAGGCACCAGGCGTCGAAGCTGATCGGCGATCGCGACATCGCGCCAGGCATGCCCGAGCCCGATCGGCGAGGACACGTAGAGCACGCGCCGCCCGCGCGAGCGCGCGCGGACCCAACGGGGCGGTGGCGACGGCCCTCCGCAGATGCCGTCGGCGAACGAGCGAATGAGGCGGTTGATCTGCACCGGGTCGCGCGCCTGCGGACAATGCCCGGCGCCCTCCAGGGTGACGAGCCGCCCACCGGTCAACTCCGCCACCCGTGCCCCGCGCTCGTAGGGTGTGATCCGGTCCGCGTCACCGTGAATCACCAGCACCGGCGCCCGGACGGCCCGGCACAGGGCCTCGGCCCCAGCACGGCCCGCATAACCGAGATCACACTCGGTGAGCAGCAGCGTCTCCGGGGTGGTGTCGAGCCCCCAGGCGACGCAGTCCTCGATCTGTTTGGTCGAGTGGGGCTCGTTGTAAACCTCGGAGAAGAAGAACTGGAGGAAGTCGGCGTAGTGTGCGAGCCAGTAATGGCGATTGTCCTTACCCCACCCGTGGTAGGCATCGAGTGGCACATCGAAGTCGTGCTCGGCCCGCCACGGGTGCGGCGGGGTCAATTCCGGCAACGACGGCGCGATCGCCACCACGCCGCGCACCCGGTCTGGGTGCGCCGCGGCGAGCGCCAAGCCGTAGCGCCCGCCGCATGACAGCCCCACGACCAGCGCCCTGTCCACGCCGGCAGCGTCGAGCACTCCGACGGCATCGGCGACCGTTTCAGCGTCCGCGTAGGCCGCCGATTCGGTCGGCCGGTCCGATAGCCCGTTACCCCGGCCGTCGAACGTCACGACGCGGAAATGCCGCGAGAGGTAATGGATCTGAGCCTTCCAGTGCCGCGAGTGGACGATCGCCCACGTCGGCATGAGCAGGATCGTGAGCTCGCCCGCGCCGTAGGACTCCCACCACACCCGCACGCCGTGTCTCTCGACGTACCCGCTCACGTCAGGCAGGCGTGCGGGCGTTTCGGTTGGGGTCCGGCCCATCGCGCAGCGATCCTAACCCGGCTGGGTGTCAGCTATCGCCGTGCCTCGAACACGTTGTTGAACGGCGTCTCCGTGGCGCGGCGAAAGCGGGACATTCCGCCCGCGGTGACGACGTCGCGGATGCGCGCCTCGCCGGCCTGCGCGCCGAGGGCGAGGCCCACCTCCTGAGATAGCGATGCGGGCGTGCACAACAGTGTCGAGAAGCCGTAGTAGGCGCGACCGACCGGATTGAGGTTGTCCTCGATCCGGTCGCCGGCCTGCGGCTCGACGATCATCCAGGTGCCGTCAGGAGCGAGGACGTCATGGACGTGCCGGGCCGCTCCGACCGGGTCGCCCATGTCGTGCAGGCAGTCGAACATCGTGATCAGGTCATAGCCGCTGCCCGGGTGCGATGCGGCCGGGGCGTGTTCGAAGGTGACTCGGTCGCCGACGCCGGCCTCCCCGGCCCGCTGGCGCGCTGTCTCGATCGATCCGGCGTGGTAGTCCGAGCCGACGAACGTCGAGTTCGGATAGGCCTGCGCCATGAGGATGGTCGAAGAGCCGTGGCCGCATCCGAGGTCAGCGACCTTTGCGCCGCGGTCCAGTTTCTCGACGACGCCGTCCAATGACGGCAGCCAGCTCGGAACCAGGTTGGCGTTGTAACCGGGTCGGAAGAACCGCTCGCAACCGTCGAACACGTCATGGCTGTGCTCGTGCCACCCCACGCCGGCGCCGCTCCGCGCCGCCTCGATGATCCGGGGGGAGTCCAGCACGGAGCCGATCGCGACCTGGAAGAAGCCGGGCAGGAACGCCGGGCTCGAGGCGTCGGTCAGGGCGACCGCCTGCTCCGGGGCCAGTGAATAGCGGTTGCCGTCGGGTTCGTAGTCGACGAAGCCGCCGGCGGCCTGGGCGTTGCACCACTCGCGGACATAGCGCTCGGCCAGACCGGTTCGCTCGGCCAGCTGGCTGGCGGTCAGTGGCCCCGCCCCAGCCATCGCGCGGTACAGACCCAGCTTGTCCCCCATCACGACCAGCGCGGCGTTGAGCGTGGCGCCGACCTCTTCGACGGCGCGGAATACGAAGGCGTGCAGACGGTCCTCGTCCAGCGGCCGCTGAGCTTCGATCGTTGACATTGACTTCCCCCTTGCTGGCGGCCGGCGGCCGCATCGGTGATCGGTGACGCGGACCGTAGGCGGGACCTCCCAGGCTCGCATCAGGGACCCACCTAGTGATGGGGTTGGCGCCGCGTGGCCGATTGGGGGGCGGGACCTAGAATCGGGTCATGCTGGTCGGCCGGGACGCGGAACGGTTTGCTCTGCGGCGTCTCATGGCCGACGCTCGCACGGGCCGAAGTGGCGTGCTGGCCCTGGTCGGGGAGCCCGGCATCGGCAAGACCGCGCTGCTCGGTGAAGCCGCCGCATCGGCCGAGGGTATGCAGCTCCTGCGGGCTCGGGGCATCGAGTCCGAAGCCGACGTACCGTTTGCCGGCCTGCTCGAGCTCCTGCGCCCGGCTCTCGGGGCGCTTGACCGCGTGCCGGAGCCGCAGGCGGCCGCGCTGGAGCGTGCCCTCGCGCTTCGCCCGGGCGACGCCCAGGATCGATTTGCGGTCGGCGCGGCGACACTCAGCCTGCTCGCCGCCTACGCGGAGGAGGCGCCGGTACTCGTGCTCATCGACGACGCGCACTGGCTTGATGGCCCGAGTGCCGCAGCACTCCTGTTTGCGATCCGCCGGCTCCTGGCCGACGCGGTCGTCGTCCTGATCGCGGTCCGTGAAGGACATCCCTCGCTGCTGGACGGGGCCGATCTTCCCACCCAGCGAGTAACCGGCCTGGACCTTGACGGCACGCTTGAGCTCCTCACGCGCGAGGCCGGGGAGGCGATCGCCGGTGACGTCGCCGAGCGGCTCTACGAGGCAACCGCCGGCAACCCGCTGGCGCTGCTGGAGGTGGCGCCCGAGGCGGAGGGGTTCGTGGCCGGCGGCACCGAGATCCCGGTGCCCGTGTCCCGGCGGATCACCGATGCGTTCCTGGACCGCTCGGCGCCGCTGACGGTCCGCGCTCGCCGCGTGCTGACCCTCGCTGCCGCGAGCGACGGCGTGGCGCTGCCCGTCCTTGCTCGCGCCGCGGAGGAGCTCGGACTGGAGCTATCGGACCTCGAGCCCGGCGAGGCGGCCGGGTTGGTGTCGCTGAGTGACGGCGTCGTCGAGTTCCGTCACCCCCTCGCGCGCGCGGCGATGTACAACGCCGCCTCGGTGGAGGAGCGGCGTCGGGCTCACCGGGCCCTCGCCGGCGCGCTGCCCGACCGTGACGCCGACCGGCGCGCGTGGCATCTGGCGGCGGCCGTGTCCGGCCCCGACGAGGTGGCGGCGGCCGCGCTTGAGGGCGCTGCAGTCCGGGCACGGGCGCGGAGCGCCTACGCTTCGGCGAGCGCGGCCTTTGAGCGGGCCGCGCGGCTCACCGCGGAGGAACAGGCCGGCGATCGGCTCCTGTACGCGGCGGCCGACGCCGCGTGGACGGCGGGTACCGCCGAGCGGACGGCTCGGCTGATCGAGGAGCTGCGGGCGCGGGCGCCTCACGGCGCGCTCGCGGCGCGGGTCGAGCACCTCCACGGTCAGGTGCTGGCCCGACGCGGACCTGTGCTGCAGGGGCAGAGGACGCTGCTCGCGGCGGCGGAGCTGGCGGCGCAGGCCGGCGAGGCAGAGCTCGGCGCGCTGATGCTGGCTGACGCGGCCCACGCCTGCTTCTACGCCGGTGCCGCCGCGACGATGGCGACCACGACGGCGCGCGCGCTCGCCCTGCTGCCTGCGGAGTCGAGCCCCCGGACCGCCTTCGTCTGCCGAATGGCCCACGGTCTCGCTCTCGTGATGGTGGGGGAGGGCGACCTCGGTGCCAGGATGATCCGGGGTGCCGCGGCGATGCTCAACTCCTCGCCGGAGCTCCAGCGGGACTCCTCGCTGCTGCACTGGACGGTGTTGGGATCGCTGTGGTTGCGAGAGGCCGCCGGCGACGAGGTGGTCGACTGGGCGGTGACCGAGGGCCGTCGCCAGGCCGCCGGCAGCCGGCTCGGGCACGTCCTGGAGCTCGCCTCGCGCTACCACGCCGTCGCCGATCGGTGGACCGAAGCGGCCGCCGGCTACCACGAGGCGATAAGGCTGGCCCGCGAGACCGGCTACGGAACGGACCTCGCCGCCACGCTCGCCGGCATCTCGTGGCTGGAGGCCCGACAGGGCAAGGACCCCGAGTGTCGCGCGCACGCCCGAGAGGCCCAGGAGCTCGCCGCCCGTCTCGGCGTAGCGACGCACTACGTGTGGACGCTGGCGGCCCTGGCCGACCTCGAGCTGGGCGCGGGGCGCCTGGACGCGGCGCTCGAGCATCTACGCGCCCAGGAGCAGATGCTGCACAGCCTTGGAATCGACGACGTCGATCTGTCTCCCGTTCCCGAGCTGGTCGAGATCCTCGTCCGGCTCGGCGACGCGGACGGTGCCAATCGCCTCGCGGCGCCGTACACCGAGCAGGCGGCCGCGAAGGGACAGCCGTGGTCACGCGCGCGCGCGGCGCGCTGCATCGGGCTGCTGGCGGGCGACGATGCGCTCGACGCTCCGTTCGACACGGCGCTCGCGCTCCATGCGAAGACGCCGGACATATTCGAGCAGGCGCGAACGCATCTGGCCTACGGGGCGCGCTTGCGCCGTGCCCGGCAGCGCGTTCGCGCTCGCGAGCAGCTACGGGAAGCCTTGACGGTATTCGAGCGGCTGGGCGCGGAGCCGTGGATCCAACAGAGCTCGAACGAGCTCGAGGCGACCGGGGAGACGGCACGCCGACGTGACGTGAGCACGCTGGATCAGCTGACGCCGCAGGAGCTTCAGGTTGCCCTGCTGCTCGCGCGCGGCCTCACCACTCGCACGGCGGCCGGACAGCTGTTCCTGAGCCCGAAGACGGTGGAGTACCACCTGCGCCACGTCTATCAGAAGCTCGGGATCGGTTCGCGAGCCGAGTTGTCAGCCGCGTTTCAGCCGAGGGTCGAGCCTGGCGGGTCTCCTGTCACATAGGTCGGGTCACATGGGTCTACTCGGTGTGACCCGCGAGACCCCGGACGGTGTTAGAGCAATGGACGAATTCGAGCTGGCCAATAAGTTCGACCGTCAGCGGCCCCAGCTGCGCGCGCTCGCCTACCGGATCCTCGGGTCTTTGAGCGAGGCTGACGACGCGGTGCAGGAGGCGTGGCTACGGCTGCGCCGGACCGACGCGGAGCAGATCGACAGCCTCGAGGGATGGCTCACGACGGTAGTCGCCCGGATCTGCCTCAACATCCTCCGGTCGCGCCGAACCCGTCGCGAGCAGCCGCTCGACGATTTCCGGCCGGAGCCGATCATCGACGACCCAGCGGTCGGGACCGATCCCGAGCACGAAGCGTTGCTGGCGGACTCGGTCGGGATCGCGCTGCAGGTCGTGCTGGACACGCTCAGCCCAGCCGAGCGGCTCGCGTTCGTGCTGCACGACATGTTCGCCGTGCCGTTCGACGAAATCGCGGCGATGCTGGACCGCTCTCCGCAGGCGACACGGCAGCTCGCCAGTCGCGGCCGCCGCCGCGTGCGGGAAGCGGCGCCGGCGCCGGAGCCGGACCTGACCCGCCAGCGGGCGGTCGTCGACGCCTACTTCGCCGCCGCCCGTGAGGGCGACCTCGAGGCACTGGTGGCGGTGCTCGACCCCGACGTTGTGCTCCGCCACCACCGCCGCGACGGCGGCCCGCTTGAGCTGCACGGGGCCGCGCGGGTCGCGCGCGGCGCGATGACGGCGCGGCGTTTCGCACCGTACGTTCGCGCGGCGCTGATCAACGGCGCCGCCGGCGCGGTGGCGTTCGACGGCGAGCGGCCGTTCGCGGTACTGGCGTTCACCGTCGTCGGCGACCGCGCGGTGGGGATCGACGTGTTCAACGACGCCGAGCTCGTCGCCAAGCTCGACATCCGCGGGATCACGGCCTGACTGACGCGGGCGACCGACCGCTCAGTGCACGTGTCAGCCGCGACCGGGCGGGAATCCGACTTGGCGTCGGCCGTCGCTCCAGACGATGGTTGGGACGATCCCCCGGTTATTGGTGTAGCCCATGAGCTCGTCCTTCCAGGCTGAGCTGCGTGTCGCGTCGCGTTCCTCCACGGTCTCTCCGTCGGCGGCGAGATGCTCCCGGGCAGCCTGGCAGTACGGGCAGTTCGGCTTGACGTACATGACGGTGCTCATATCGCCTCGGACCCAGGATAACTCTGCGCGAGGCGAAGCACGTGGCTGGACGGCACCACCGATCCTGCCGACCCGTCCTCGCCGGGTAGCCAGCTGGGGGCGTGTCTAGAGTCTTGCGCGATGCTGGTTGCCACCCATGACGGTTCGTTTCACGCCGACGAGGTGTTCGCGATCGCCGCGCTTGGTCTGGGCGGCGGCCCGGTCGAGGTGGTGCGCACGCGCGATCGTGACGCCCTGGCGCGGGCCGACCTCCGCGTCGACGTCGGCTTTCGCGACGACCCGTCCACCGGGGACTTCGACCACCATCAGCGAGACTTCGACCGCGCGCGGGACAACGGCGTGCGCTATGCCTCCTTTGGTCTGGTATGGCGCGAGTTCGGCGCCCGGGTCTGCGACGGCGACCAGGACGTCGCCGATGCCGTCGACGACACGCTGGTGCAGACGGTCGACGCCAACGACACCGGGCAGCCACTGACGCGGTCGGTGATCGACGGCGTGCATCCGATCACCGTCAACGGCATCATCGGCGGCTTCAACCCGCGGTGGGATGAAGATCTCACGCGCGAGGCGGAGCGCGAGCGCTTTGATGCGGCCGTCGCCCTGGCCCGGGACATCCTCGCTCGCGAGGTCGGGGCCGCCGCCTCCAGCCGCCGCTCTGCACGCATCGTGCGCGAGGCGATCGGCGCTGCGGCCGACCCGCGGATCGTCGAACTGCCCGTCAATGCGCCGTGGAAGCAGGCGCTCGTCCCCGAGACCGAAGACGCCCTGTTCGTGATCTACCCCAAGCGCCAGGGCTTCGGCCTCGAAGCGGTTCCGCGACAGCTCGGCTCGTTTGAGAACCGACGTGACCTGCCGGCCGCGTGGGGCGGGCTCGAAGGCGCCGATCTCGTCGCGGCGACCGGCGTCGAGGAGGCGCTGTTCTGCCACGCCAAGCGATTCCTGGTCGTCGCGCGGTCGCACGAGGGCATCAAGCGGCTCGCCGAGCTCGCTCTGCAGCCGGGCTGACCCGCGCCGCCAAACGCCCGGCGGGTCGACTCGAGCCGGTTCCGCCGGGGGCGCGAGTACCTTGCCCTATGGACCTGCTGAGCACCACGCAGACCGGTGCCGATCCTCGCCTGGTCGTGGGTGCCTACATCACCAAGGGGATCTGCCTGTACCGGGTGGACCGAAAGACGCCGAGTCAGTTCGTGCTCGAAGACGCGTGGACTGGCTCGACGATCCCGACGACGGCCTCGGACATCCTCGCCAACTACGAGCTTGCGCAAAACCGCTCGGGCACCTGAGCCAGCCCACGCGAGGGCCTTGACCCCCGCCGCGGTCTACGGCGTCCGGGCAAGCTCCGCCGGGTGACGCAGCGCGATCGAGGACGTCAGGAAGATCGCGTCGGCGCTGCGCAGGCGATCGAGCTCGATCGGCTGTTCCTCGGCGGCGGGTTCGGCCGCGAGCAGGACCGCGCGGGTAACCCCGGGCAGGATCCGACCGTCGGCCGGAGGTGTGATGATCGCGTCGCGTTCGACGATCCAGACGTTGGCGTAGGCGGCCTCGAGCACCAGGCCGTCGGTGTCGATCAGCAGTGCGACGCGACCGGGCGCGCGAGCGCCAAGTGCGTCCAGCAGTCGCCGGTCGCGCCACTTGTGAGCGCCGAGCCCGCCAGGCAACGCAAACGGGGTCAGGCGGGCCACCACTGCCCCGCGCGCGACAGCCGGCGAGCTCGTCACCGCCACTGAGCCATCGGGGTCGGCCAGGATCCGCAGGCGCGAGCGTCCGCCGCCCGCGCCCGCGGCAACCTCGCGGGCACGCGCCGCTGTGCCGGGATCCAGCTGAGCGCCGTAGAGCTCGGTCACCGAGCTCGACAGCCGGGCGAGATGCTCGTCGAGCCGATCCGGCCGGCCGTTCTCGACCAGCACCGTCTCGAACGCGCCACAGCCCGGATCGGGGCGCGATCCATGCTCCAGGGCTCGCTCCGCGAGCTCGGAGGAGCGCCCGCGGCGGTACGTCGGCGAGCAGACACGACCGCCGATTGCCGCGACCGGGCCAGCCGCCTTGGCCAGGGCCTCGTCCAGCTCGAGCTGCGGATCTGAGTCCGCCACGATCCCTCCGCCCGCGCCGAACCAGATCCGCCGGCCCTGCATCTCGAACGTGCGGATCGCGACGCTGAGGTCGAGACCGGCGATCGGGCTGGCGATCCCGATCGCGCCGGTGTAGACCTCCCGTCTCGTCGATTCCAGAGCCGCGATGACCTTCATCGCCTGCACCTTCGGCGCGCCCGTCACCGAGCCCGGCGGGAACGTGGCGCGCAGGAGCGCCCCGTCACCGGCCCCCGACCGCAGGCGACCCGACACCGTCGAGACCAGATGCCACACACCGGAGTGCGCCTCCACTCGGGGCGGTTGCACCGTTATCGTCCCGTAGGCGCAGACCCGGCCGAGGTCGTTGCGCATCAGGTCGACGATCATCACGTGCTCGGCGGCGTCCTTGGTGGACGCCAGCAGAGCGGTCAGCGCAGCCTCACGCTCGCCGCCCGCGCCGGTCCGGGGGCGTGTCCCTTTGATCGGCTCGGTCCACACCGTTTGCCCCACCCGACGCAGGAAACGTTCCGGCGAGAGACTGACGACCCCATCGACCAAGGCGCCAAAACGAGCCCGGGCGCGGGGCAGCGCCCGCGCGAACAGATCCACCGGGTCACCGTCGAAATCCGCCTCGAGCCGCACCGCCAGGTTGGCCTGGAAGAGCTCGCCGGCAGCAATCCGCCGCCGGCAATCGGCCACCGCCGAGAGGTGGCCGGGCGCCCCGTTGCCGACCAACGCGAACGGCGTCAGCGCCGATGCTCGGGCGGCCGCCGGCTCCGTTCGCAAACGCAACTTCCATACCTCCAGGCGCTCGCGTAGCGCGGCATCGCGCTCTGCGCTCCACAGCGCCTCGAACCACCACTGCTCGCCATCGAACAGCACCACGTGGTCATAGAACGCCAGTGAGCATTCAGGGCGGGGGGCGGGCGCCGGCGGTCCCGACGGCACCCGCTCGATCTCAGCGCCGAGGCGGTAACCGAGCCAGCCGACCCAGCCCCCACCGACCGCCGCCTCCCCGGGACTCGGGTCGCGCTGATCCTCCAGTGTCGAGAACGGGTCACTGCCCGGGGCGGCCACTTCGACCGGCTCGGATCCCAGGACGGTCAAGCCACCCAGCCAGTCGCCGGCGAGCGCGAACGGCCGCGCATCCTCGCGCAGCCACAGGACCGCGACGTCGACCGCCAACCGCGACGGCAGCGGGATCCGGACCCCTTGAATGCGGCGGGCGGGCGACGATGACAGCGGCGGGTGCAACCCTCCCCAAAGATACGAGCTCGAGACTGGGGCACGGCCGGCGGACGGTCGTGGTGACCGCCACGGTCACGGCTACGGCGAGCCGGACCTGGCGGGGTTCCGCGGCTGGATCACCGGGCCGATGCGGTTGCCGACCACGCGCATTACGAAGGCATCACGAAAATGGTCGTACCGGAACCCCACCAAGGGCAGAATCCTGGCCCAACCCGAGGAGACCGACCGCCGACGACGTGGCCGACCGTGAAGATCGGGCATGACCCGAGTCTTGCGAGTCCGATGTTTGGCGATGAGTCCAACGAGTTAAGTCATCGTGTTCGTGTCGCTGATGTCAGCCGGCGTTGCGTCCGCCGCCGTCCCGCGCCACGGCCAGCGTCTCGAGTTCGCTGACCGGAATTGGCCGGCCGCGCTCGACCGCGATCAGGGCGTCCACCACGTCGGAGTCGAATTGGGTACCGCTGTGGAGTCGAAGCTCAGCCAGGGCCTCGTCCTGCCGCATCGACTGGTGATACGGGCGGTCGATCATCATCGCCACATATGCGTCGGCAGCGTGGACGATCCGCGCTTCGATGCTGATCGCCTCGCCGCGGAGCCCAGCCGGGTAGCCGGATCCGTCGATGCGCTCGTGGTGCTCCAGGACGATCGTGGCCGCCTCCGGCAGACCCCAGCTGCGCAGAAGCTCGGCACCCAGCACGGAGTGGGTCTTGATGACGTTGAATTCGTCCTCGCCGAGGGGACCCGGCTTGTTCAGGATCGCGTCCGGCACGGCGAGCTTGCCGATGTCGTGTAACCGCGCGGCGGTCCGCAGGTCGTCCAGCAGGACCGGATCGAGGCCGATCTCTCGAGCGATCTCCAGGGTCAGGATCGCCACGTGGATGCTGTGGGTGGCCGTCACGGGATCCTTCTTGTGCAGCAGCTCGAGCCCGACCTCGCGCCGTGCCGGCATCAGATCGCGGGCCGTCCCGTCTCCGGCGACGGTGGTGCAGTTCTTCCCAGCTCGCTTGGCCGCGTAGAGAGCGCCATCGGCGGCGGCGAGGAGCTCATCACGCCGGTGGCCGTGCGCGGGGAACGTGGCTACGCCGACGCTGACCGTCATCGGGATCGGGAGCGTCGATACGATCGCGGCGACCTTCTGCCTGATCCCTTCCGCGACGGAGTACGCGTCGTGCTCGTCGAGGCCCGGCAGCAGTGCGCTGAATTCCTCGCCGCCGATGCGAAAGACGGTGTCGCCGCTGCGAGTTCCTCCGCGCAGTGCGCTGGAGACGAGGCGGAGCGCGTGGTCTCCGGTCTGGTGTCCGTGGAGGTCGTTGATCTGCTTGAAGTCGTCGATGTCGAACAGCAACAGGCTGAACGGGTTCGCGGCCGCGAGCGCCGCCTTGAGCACCTCGTGGAAAACCCGGTGGCCGAGCAGCCCGGTCAGCGAGTCGTGTCGGGCCTGTTCGCGACTCTGCTCGTAGAGCAGCGCCTTGTCGAGCGACAGGGCGCCCAGATTGACGAGATGCAGCAGGCGCTGATGCTGCTCAGAGCCGGCGTCGGGGGCAGCGGTCACGGCCACGGCTCCGAATGTGCTGCCGGCCACCGCCAGCGGGAAGGTGGTCCAGCGCTCGTCGAGCTCGGCGCTCGGCGTGCCGTCAGCGGCGATGCCGAGCTCGCGGGCCGCGCCGGCGCTCGACAGCACTATCAGCTCTCCGCCGCGGTCGATCAGCACGACACTCGCGGAGACCGGCACCTCGGCGACGAGGGTCTCCGTGACGCGGCGCCCGACGTCATCGAGCTCGAGCATGCCCGCCAGCGCCGCGGTCAGCTTCTGCAAGCGGTGAAGCTGGGCGAGCTGTTCCGTCATCCGATCATGGAGCTGTCCGTTCTCGATCGCGAGTGCAACGCGATAGGCGACGGCGCGCAGCTCGGTCGCCTCGGAGTCCTCGAACGGCTCGTCGCCCCGGCGTCCGAGCAGCATCAGCCCGAGCGCCTCCTCGCCGACGATCAGCCGCACCCAGGCGACATGAAGCAACTCGTAACGCTCCAGCCACCGAGGCAGCGGCACCGCAGCGGCCGGCCCGATGCGCACGGAGCGCAGCTTCGTGGCGTCGGCGACGTCGGGGAGTGCGAACGGCTCGTCCGGGAGGTCGCCGGCGGCGACTCCCCAGTGGCCGGCAATGCTCAGCCCCGCATCCGAGTCGAGGATCAGGAGCGCGACGTCGGCGAAGAACAGCTCGCCGAGTTCGATCGCGGCTCGTTCGACCGTGGTCTCGAGGTCCTTCTCGTTGCCGAGCACCGAGATCACCTGAGCCAGCCGGGTGGCGCGCATCAGGGTCCGGGCCATGTGCTCTTCGGAGCGCTCGAGCCGCACGCGCAGCGACGCGATCTCCGACGCGTGGGCGGCAGCGATGACTGCATCGCCGTTGCTCGGTTCGGTCCGGCTCATGTTCAGAGCGCCAGTACGGCCACGCTGGAGTTGTGAACCCCGCTGGAACCCGTGGTGCGCGCAAATTCGCCGTAGGTGTAGAAGCCGCAGACCGGAACGCCGTCGAGCACCGACGAGATCGCCGCAACCTCGTCCCGGCAGCGATCCCCGAGCAGCGGCACGCGTGAAACGCAGGAGAACACCAGCACCAGGCGCGCCTTTTCAGCGAGGCTTCCCACCGCCTCCTGCGCCGCGCGCCGGGCCCCTTCAATCAGCCCCTCGTCGTCGGTCGACATCACCTGCAGGATGCTCTGCGCGGAGATCCCGGTGTTGAAATTGATTCCCCCGCCTTCGGGCAGATAGGCGTGCAGTTGCCGGACGTCGTAACGCCCGCGGGCGTTGGGCAGGCCCACCGGACTCGCCATCACCTTCCGGAAGAAGTCGGCGTCCGCGTGGGCCAGAGAGTCGCCCGGTTCGATCGCCTGATCGAGCGAGTCGTCCCGTTCTGACATGTACGCCTCCAGCGCCGGTGTGCCGTCGAGCTCGTAGACGATCGTGCCCTCGGCACGGGTCACGAGCATCGGCTTGCCGACCGGCCGCCAGCCATGATCAACGCTGACGCCCATCGGACGCTCCGAGTTGATCCAGACCGCCACGATCCCGTTGGTCAGGACCCGCCCCTCACCGAACGTATAGGTGCAGTCCCAGGTGAGGCTGTCGCCGGCAACGCCCCCGACGAAGGGGGTCAGCGCGGTCGTGACCTCGTAGGCACCCCGCGCGATCTCGCGCTGGTCGGGCGTGAGTCCGTCGGTGAGCAGCAGCAGCACGGAGTGGGGGTGGCGTTCGCCGGCCCGGTCACGGGCGGTCTGAGCCGCGCGCCGGGCGCAGTCGGCGATGTCGCCGTCATCGCGCTCAACGTGGCAGACGCCGAAGGAGGTCTCCTCCGCCGCCAATAGTGCCGCCACACAGCCATTGGGAACCTGCTCGTCGACCGTGAAGCCGCCCGTGCTCGAGCAGCCGACGACGCCGGCCGGAGACGCCGCTTCGATCGCGGCGGCGTGAACCGCGACGAGATCCAGGTCGACGCTGGCAAACAGGATGACCAGGTCCTCGGCGGTCGGCTCGTGGCCACGTAATGCCATCTGCACTGCCTCTCGCCCCGCGGCGGCGGAGTCGCTGATGCGGCTGTGGCCGACAACGCGCGGCGGAGCGCGCTGATCCGTGTGACTGCTCGCCATCAGGTCCCATCGGGTCCTGGCGGGCAACCCTTGAGCGGCTCTCGACGCCTGGGGCCGGATTTCAGTCAGGCTCGGCCGGGGTTTGGCGCTCGAACACGAGCCGGTAGTGATCGAGCAGTTCACGTTCGAAGCAGATCTTGTTGGCGCTCACGCCCGAGGTGAACGCCAGCCGGAAGTCCGCGTCGGTCAGCCAGCGGGGAACCAACTGGATCTTCAGCAGCGTCTTGCGCAGGCTGCGCCGACCGATCTTCGCGTTCCAGCGATTGATCGTCTCGATGTAGTCCAGACGGCCGCTGCTGCTCGAAACGAGGCGGAAGTGCGGCTGCGCGGATCGGACCACCTGCTCCTGCCCAAACGGGAGCCAGGAGCCGGGAAACTGCCGTCCGAGCAGCGCTATCAGCCACTCGTCAGAGCCACGGGGCGGGACGCCTCTCAGCGCCTCCATGTCGATCTGGCCGGCCGGGATCATGTTGGCGCCGAAGACCATGGTCTGCAGATAAAAGCGGCCCGTCGCAGGCAACACGCTCGCGACACGGGCGAAGAAGTCCCGGTAGATCGACTCCTGACGCCCGGCCTCGTAGTCCTCGGGCGAGCTGAAATGCTCAAACGCCCCCAGGCTTGCCGCGGCATCGAAGCGCCCGAACTGCTCCGGGGTTATCTTCCGCGCGTCCTGCAGGTGGACTTCCAGACCGTGGCGGCAGCAGGCTGCGCGCTGGGCCGAGGACAGCGTCAACCCAACGCCCGAGCCGCCCTGCTCCCGCACATAGTTGAGCAGCGAACCCCAGCCACAACCGAGATCGAGCACCCGCCGGCC
This sequence comes from uncultured Solirubrobacterales bacterium, assembly GCA_963792735.1. Lineage (GTDB taxonomy): Bacteria > Actinomycetota > Thermoleophilia > Solirubrobacterales > Solirubrobacteraceae > Palsa-465. Next base: position 137,249 of record CAWBXK010000008.1, read on the forward strand.
GGGTCCGACCCCGATCTGCTCGGCCACGTACTGGTGCTTGCGGCGCTGGGCCTCCGCGAGGCTGAGGGTGAAATCACCGTCGAACTTCGCGCCACTGAAATCGGCCATCTCGCCCAGGCTGAGCCGTACGACGCGATCGGTCAGGGAATAAGTGAAATCGAGGTCGGCGCGGCTAGCCATGACTCTCCCGTACCGGCTGAGACGCGCAACCGGGGCAATCGCCCCGATCGTCCACGCGCCTCCGCCAAGAGTGTTTTCCGACGGGCCGCCCCCGGGCCGGATCAGACCCCGAGCGCAAACCGTCCTCCGCAACGCATAGAGCCTAGTGCAGCGATCCGCCACCGGCCTGCCGGGCTCTACCTGGCTGGTGCGGGAGCTCCTCTTTTCGCGCAACCATGGCCCGCATGTCCGATGCGGGGCGTTTAAGCGAACCAGGAGTTCGCTTAGATGCCCAGCATCGAACGCGGCGATCGCGTACGGGTGCGATATGGTCGCGCCCCGTGACGAGCCAGCCGGCGATCGGATAGCCGAGCTCAGCGCGGTGGCGACAATCGCGTTCTTCCCCGAGGGGGCGTTCGGCCCGACGAACAACTGCGCCGGCATCGCCGCGGTGCTGCGCGAGCGGGGCCATCGCGTGGTGTTCATCGTCGAGGAGTCCTTTGCCGGAACGCTCGAGGCGCGCGGATTCGAAGAGCGGCTGATGCGGCTCGGGCCCGCGCCCGAGCACGAGGAGGCTCCGGGCCAGTTCTGGAAGGACTACATCCGCGAGACCGCCCCGGTGTTCCAGCGGCCGACGATCGAGCAGCTCGAGGCGTTCATCGCGCCGACATTCGCGGCGCTGACCGACGGGGCGAGGTACGTCGACGACCGTCTCGGCGCGATCCTCGAGGAGCTCGCGGCCGACGTGATCGTCGAGGACAACGTGATCGGCTTTCCGGCGTTGGCGGCGAGCGGGCGGCCATGGGTCCGGATCGTCTCCTGCAACCCGGCGGAGCTGAAGGACGCGGGCGTGCCGCCGACCTTCTCCGGCTATCAGACCGACGATGACCGACGGCCCTGGGCGGAGTACTGGGCGGAGTACCGCCGGGTGATCGAGCCCCTTCACCGTGAGCACGACGAGTTCTGCCGGGCACGCGGCGCGCCGGGGCTGGCTGACCTCGAGCTGATCGGGGTCTCACCGTGGCTGAACGTCTACCTCTATCCCCGGGAGCTGGACTACTCGCGCGAGCAGCCACCGCCCGGTCGTTGGCTGGCGCTGGAGTCGTGCGTGCGTGCCGAGGAGCCGGCGTGGCGCTCACCTTGGGAGGATGGATCCGAGGCCGAGGACGAGCGGCCGCTGGTGTACCTGAGCCTCGGTTCACTCGGGTCAGCCGACACCGAGCTGATGCAGCGGCTGATCGATGCGCTGGCGCCGCGCCACGATCTGCGCCTGGTCGTCTCGCTCGGACCCCAGCACGAACTGCTGCGGGTACCGCCGCATGTCCACGGCGCCGAGTTCCTGCCCCAGACCCAGATCCTGGCGCAGGCCAACGCGGTGATCACCCACGGCGGTAACAACACGGTCACCGAGAGCATTCACTTCGGCTGTCCGATGGTCGTGCTGCCGCTGTTCTGGGATCAGTACGACAACGCCCAGCGAGTGCAGGAAACCGGCTACGGAGTGCGGCTCGACACCTACCGCCACGAGCCGTCCGAGCTGCTCGAGGCGCTCACCCGGCTGCTGGCCGACGCGACGCTGGCACGGCGTCTGAACCGCATCGCCGCGCGTCTGTCGGCTGATCCCGGCACGGTCCGGGCGGCCGACGCGATCGAGCGCGTCGCCACCGGCCGGCTGGCACCGACCGAGATAGCCTGACCGGATCGCCCCAACCCAGGCTCCCACCCACGCGGACCCGCTGAGCGTGGCCGGCGCGCTGGCGCTGCCCGTGCTTCGTCACGCGGTTCCCGAGGTGGTGGCCGGCGCGGAGAATCTCGAGCGCGTGGTCCGCTGGGTGCATATCGTGGACGTCCCCGAGCCGGACGATCTGCTGCGCGGCGGCGAGCTCGTACTGTCGACCGGCCTCGGCCCCGGCGACGATCCCGCCGCGCAACGCCAGTTCATCCGGAGTCTCAGCGATCAGGGCGCGGCCGGGCTGGTGATCGAGCTCGGCTACACCTACCGGCGGGCGCTCCCTCCCGCGCTGATCGCCGAGGCGCGAGCGCGGGGATTGCCACTGATCGCGACGCACCGCGCGCTGCGCTTCGTGGACATCACCGAGGCGATCCACGGGGCGCTCGTCGACCGTCGCCTGTCGCTGCTGCGCCGGTCTGAGATGACGGGTGATCGCCTCACCACGATCGTGCTCGAGCGGCGAGGTCTGGGAGCGCTGCTGGGCGAGCTGGCGTTGACCGTTCAGAACCCGGTGATGCTGGAGAACATCGCGGGCCAGCTGGTCAGCTTCGCGGCCTATGAGACCAGCGAGCAGGAGATGCTCGAGGCGCGCGACGAACATCGCCGGGCGCGTGATCCCAGCGCGCTGCGGGGGAGAGGCTGGCTGGCCACGGAGGTCCGGTCCCGCGGACAGCCGTGGGGTCACCTGACCGCGCTCGAGCTCGACTCGCCGCTGTTGGCGGAGGAACAGACCGCCGTCTTGGAGCGGGGCGCGGTGGCGGTGGCGCTGGAGCTGCTCTACGAGCAGCATGACGAGCAGCTGCGCGCGCGGGCGCGCGGGACCTTTCTGGTCGACCTGATCCAGGCCCGAATGCAGGAGGAGGTGGCGGCCAGGCGCGCCGCCGCGCTCGAGTTCCCGGTCGGCAAGGGCAGGCTGCTGGCCGCGGCGCTCGGCTGGCGGTCCGAGCGTTGGGTCGAGCTCGCCGACACTGCCGACGACGCCTGGGCCACGCTGATGCCGTCGCTGCGGGTCGCTCTCGGCTCGGATCGCCGGGCGTTGCTGGGTCTGCACGACGGGCGGCTGCTGGTGGTCTGCTCGGTCGGCGAGGGTGAGCCCGACGAGCCGACGCTGGTCTCCCTCGCCACCGACCTGCGACGGCCGCTGGAGCGCCTCGGGCTGGGGGAGGCGGACGCGGCGATCGCGATCGCCCGCAGCGAGCCGACGTGGATCGGGGTGGGACGCGAGCTGGGGCGAGCCTCCGACGCCGTCATGGCGGCGCGGGCCACCGCTCCGAGCCTGTGGCGCGACGCGCGCCGGGGCTCGCTGGTCGATCTGCTCTACGCGCTGCGCCGCAGCTCGGAGCTGCTGGCGTTCGCGCGTGAGCAGCTGGGATCACTGTTCGAGGCCAGCGAGCCGCGCGGACGTGAGCTGCTGCAAACGCTCGAGGCCTACCTGGCCAGCTCAGGCGGCAAGGCCCAGGCCGCCCGGGCGCTGCATCTCAGCCGCCAGTCGCTGTATCTGCGCCTGGCGCGCATCGAGGCGCTGCTCGGGGTCGATCTCGACGACCCGGAAGCGCTGCTCACCCTGCACCTGGCCGTCCGGGCGCTGCGGCTGACCCAGGCGCTGGCGCCGGATGAGCGCCTATGATCCGCTGCCCCCCTATGACAGTTCGTAAAGCGTTCGGCTCAACTAGCGACACAGCGCATCTATCCACCCGGTCGCTCGCGCAGGACGATTCAACGGCTGTCAGCCAACCGTACGGAGGATGAGGATGGAAGCTACGTCGATCGGCGAGCCTGCTCCCGCTGCCCGCAACACGGGCAGACCCGAGCTGAAGCTGGGCGCTATCAGCTACCTGAGCAACATCGTGATCGGCGTCGCGTCGACCGCGCCTGGATACAGCCTGGCCGCGACGATCGGCTTCATCGCCGTCATCGGCGGGATGGGCGTGCACACCCCGGCGGTGATCATCGTCTCGTTCATCCCGATGATCTGCATCGCCTGGGCCTACAAGTACATGAACCAAGCCGACCCGGACTGCGGGACCACGTTCTCGTGGATGAGCCGGGCGATGGGCGCCGGCTGGGGCTGGGTGGGCGGCTGGACCGTCCTGTTCGCCGACATCGTGGTCAACGCCAACCAGGCCCAGATCGCCGGCGGCTACGGCTTCCAGCTGTTCGGTCTCAACGGCGCGGCCAACAGCACCCTCGACGTGACGATCCTCGGCGTGGTGTTCATCGTCGTCCTGACCTGGATCTGCTGGCGGGGGATCGAGCTCTCCGCGCGGACCCAGCAGTTCCTGCTCGGGTTCGAGATGGTCACCCTGATCATCTTCGCCGTGGTGGCGCTGATCAAGGTCTACGCCAACCACCCCAAGCACTCGATGCCGGTGAAGCTGGAGTGGTTCAACCCGTTCGGCGTCGGGATCACCCCGCTGACGCTGGGGTTACTGCTGGGCGTGTTCCTGTACTGGGGTTGGGACTCCGGTGTGTCGGTCAACGAGGAGACCGAGAACTCCAGCACCGCCCCTGGGCGTGCGGCGCTGGTGTCCAACCTGGTGCTGATCGGGATCTTCCTGCTGGTCAGCACGGCCGCCCAGGCGTACGCCGGAACGAGCTATCTGGGCAACAACGCCAACGACATCTTCGCCGGGGGATTGGCCCGAGGCGTGCTCGGGCCGCTGCACTTCCTGCTCATCATCGCGGTGCTGACATCGGCCACCGCGGCGACCCAGACGACGATCCTGCCGGCGGCGCGCTCGGCGCTCTCGATGGCCCGCCGCGGCGCGATTCCGGCTCGCTTCGCTCAGATCCATCCGCGCAACCTGGTGCCGGCCTACGCGACGATCACGGCCGGCGTGCTGTCGGTGATCTGGTTCGTGTTCATCGTCACGGTCTCGACCAACGTGCTGGCCGACTGCGTGACTGGACTGGGCTTCCTGGTGGCCTTCTACTACGGCTTCACCGGCTTGGCCTGCGCGATCTTCTACCGCCGCGAGGCGCTGAAGTCGGCCCGCAACTTCTTCATGTTCGAGGTGCTGCCGCTGTTCGGCACCGCGGTCCTGGGATTCGTGTTCATCCGAGGGTTCATCTTCTACGGGCATGCCGCCAACGACTCCAGCCCGCCGTTCCTGGGGCTCGGCGTGCCGGACTGGATCGGCCTGTTCGGGATCGCCAGCGGCGTCATCCTGATGCTGGTCCGCCGCGTCACGAGCCCTGGCTTCTTCAAGCGCGAGCGCCGGATGGTGTACGGCGACAAGATCGAGACCGTGACCCCCGAGGCCGAGTTCGCCCCAGCGGACTCGATGCTCTGAAAGCCGGCGACAGGCCGCCGTGCCGGCAGCACCGTCGTTCTGGCTGGACCAGCCGGGCCCACCGCCGCCCCGGCCGGCACTCGCGCACGACCGCGAGGCCGACGTTTGCATCGTCGGCGCCGGCTTCACGGGGCTGTGGACCGCCTATGAGCTGCGGCGCGCCGACCCCGGCTTGGAGGTCGTTGTGCTCGAGGCCCGGCACGTCGGATTCGGAGCATCAGGGCGCAACGGAGGGTGGGTGATCGGCAAGCTGTCGGGGTCGGCCGCGGCGTGGCGCGCGCGGGGTGGTCCCGGCGGACCCCGGGCGATGGCGCGCGCGATTCAGGCCACCGTCGGCGAGGTGGGGGCGGTGGTCCAGCGCGAGGGAATCGATTGCGACTACGTGCACGGGGGCTCGCTGACCGTCGCGCAGAGCGACACCCAGATGGCGCGCCTGCGGACGGCATTCGAAGCCGAGCGCGAGTGGGCCGCGGAGGACTTCGGATGGGAGCTCCTCGACGCGCAGCAGCTACGCGCCCGGTTGGCGGTGCACGAGGGCCACGGCGCGCTGTACACCCCGCACTGCGCGCGGGTTCAGCCGGCGCGGCTGGTGCAAGGCCTGGCCGCGGCGGCCGAGCACGCCGGGGCGACCATCTATGAGTCCAGCCCGGTCCGCTCGGTATCGCCCGGCTTGGCGGCGACCCCACAGGGTGGCGTGCGGGCCAGATATGTGCTGCGGGCCACCGAGGGCTACACCGCCGACCTGCCGGGACAGCATCGTGCGCTGCTGCCCCTCAACAGCGCGATGATCGTGACCGAGCCGCTGGGGGACGCAGCGTGGGGAGAGCTGGGCTGGGAGGGAGCAGAGACGGTGCTCGACGGGGCCCATCTGTACACCTACTCCCAGCGCACCGCCGACGGCCGCATCGCGATCGGCGGCCGGGGCGTCCCGTACCGCTACGGCTCGCGTACCGACCGCGAGGGGCCGGTGCCCGCCGGCACGGTCGAGGAGCTGCGCGAGCGCCTGTGCACGCTGTTTCCGTCGCTGCGATCGGTCGCGGTCGCGCGGGCCTGGCACGGCGTGCTCGGCGTCGCGCGGGACTGGTGCCCGACGGTGGGGCTGGACCGCAGCACCGGCCTGGGCTTCGCCGGTGGCTACGCCGGCGAGGGGGTCGCGGCCAGCAACCTCGCCGGGCGGACGCTGCGCGATCTGGTGCTGGAGCGCGACACCGAGCTCACCCGTCTTCCCTGGGTCGGCCGCCCCGCGCGGAATTGGGAGCCCGAGCCGTTTCGCTTCATGGGCGCGCGAGGAATCTACGCGCTGTATCGGCTCGCTGACCATCGCGAGCAGCTGCGCCCGCGGTCGTCACGGATCGCCAGGGTCGCCGATCTGATCTCGGGTCGCTGAGGTACCGGGGCAAGGCCGGCCCCGCGCGGCTCAGCGGCGACGACGTGACCGGCCGAGGCCGCGCGCGATCACCCCGCCGATCGCGGTCACGACCAGCGCGGTCTGCGTCGCGTGCTCGCGAAGCCATTGGCGACCCTGCGGCCTGGCTCGCGGCGGCGCGGCGGCATGGGGAGCGGCCGGGGGCACGGGTCGCAGCGGGCTCGCGGACGGCGCGGACGGCGCGGACGGGCGCGATGGGGGCGACGGCGCATCGACCGGCGCCGCCGGCCCGGGCGGGCGCCAGCGCGCGACGGCGGCGTCGGCGTCGGCCGGCTCGACCCGAGGGGTGGGGGCGGCCCCTGCGCCCGACTGGGGCGCGGGTGGCGCGAGCACCGGTGCCGCCGGCGCCGCCGCCTGGGCGCTGGTTCGGACGGGGCCGCCAGGACTCGGCGCGGTCACGCCCGTGCCGGGCTTGGTCCGCCGCTCCGTTGCCGACGCAGCGGCCAGGAGGGCGGGAGCGGCGAGCAGCCGGCGCCGGCTGGGCGGCCACACGAGCAGCGGAGCCGCCAGCAGCAGAGCGATCAGCGCGATCGTCAAGACCGGCAGCGTGCTGTCAGAAGTCGACGCGCGCTCATAGCTCTGACGCGGGGTCGCCGTCCCGGCGGGGGGAGCGCCGTGACCGGCCTTGTGGCGGGAGTGGGCGGGCCGGGCGCGTGCTGCCGCCCTCGGCGATCCCGCGACCGAGGTGCCCGGTGCCGGCGCGGCGGGGGGGGTCGCGCTGACCGGAAGCGATGCCGCGACGGGGACCAGCTGAGCGACCGCGGGCTCCGCGGTTGACGCGACCACGGCGGCGCCGCAGCCAGTGTTTGCAGCCATCCGCAGGGTGGTCACCGACATCTGCTCCAGGAGCGCTTCACGGCGCCGGCTGAGGTGCATGAGGCGCGCGACGGCGACGGCGCTCAGCGGCGCTGAGGCCCCCAACCCGGCCCGCAGCGTCAGCAGCCGCTGCGACTGCGGCGTCAGCGACCCGAGGCAGGCATGCAGCCGCGCCACCAGGCGGCGCAGGCGCCGGTTGTCCGCTTGTGCGGCCGCTCGGCGCCGCTCGCCGAGGCGCCCACCGGCCGGCGTCAGGGTTCGGGAGCCCGCGCGCGCGCTGGACGAGGATCCGGCCGCCGAAGGTCCGGAGCTCGTGCCCGCGGCGCTGGCGCTGGGTCCGGTCTGGGCCGGCGATGCCTGGGCAGCCGGAGACCCGGCCGAGCCGCTGTTGAACGTGCTCGGCGCACCGGTCGAACTCCCAGAGGAGGACGAGCCGGAAGCTGGTTTGCTCGACCCGGGGGATACCGGCGGCGTCGACACGGACGGGCTCTTGCCCGACGGCGTGGAGACCGAGGGAGTCGTGACCTTCGGGGTGGACACGGGGGGCGTCGAGACGCTGGGCACCGTACCGACGGGGGTGGGGATCGATGGCGTCGTGACCTTGGGGATGGTCACCGGCGGCACGGTCACGGTGGGCACGGTCACGCTCGGCACGGTCACGCTCGGCACTTTCACACCCGGCACGGTCACGCTGGGCACGGTCACCGACGGGGTGGCGATCTTCGGCACCGAGAGGCTGACCTTCGGAAGCGTGGCGGCGTTGGAGAGGGAGCTCACCGCCGGCACGGCGAGCAGGATCGCGGCCATCGGCGTGGCGACGCGGAGCGTTCTGCGGGTCATATCGACTGAAACGTCGCGGTCGGGCAAAACTTGCGTTTTGCGACTCAGGTCCCCTTGTAGCCTCGGAGCGATGGTGACCCCGTACCGGTCGGTGCTGTCGGTTCCCGGCGCCACGCGCCTGTTGACGAGCGCGCTGGTGGGCCGTCTGCCGCAGGGGATGTCGTCGCTGGCGATCCTGCTGCTGGTCCGCGGTACCACGCATTCCTACGCCGCCGCGGGGCTCGCCGTCGGCGCGTACGCGTTTGCCAGTGCGGCCTTCGGGCCGGTGCAGGGCCGCCTCGTCGACCGCTTCGGCCGAATGCGGGTGCTCGCACCGTTCGCCGTCGCACAGGCCGTCGTACTCGGGGTTCTGGTGCTCGGCGCGTCGGCCCGTGCCGGTGGCGCGACGCTGGTGCTGCTGGCGGCGCTGGCGGGCGCGCTGGTCCCGCCGATCGCGCCGACGGTGAGGGCGCTGCTGCGCGAGGTCTACCCGGACCAGGGCATCCGCGAGACCGCCTACTCGCTGGACTCGGTGGTCCAGGAGTTCGTGTGGATCACCGGTCCGCTACTGGTGGCAGTGGTCATCGCCACCACCTCGCCGGCGGCGGCCGTATTGCTGCTGGGAGCCGTGTGTGTGGTGGGGACGGCCCTGTTCGTTCGCTCCCCGCTGGCGCGCGGAACCGGTCGGCGGGAGGCGGGGCAGGCCCGCGGATCGGTGCTCGCCAACCCCGAGTTGCGAGTGCTGCTGGGCCCGGTCGCCCTGACCGGAATGGGGCTGGGGGCGATCGAGGTCGGCCTGCCCTCGCTCGCGCTGCACGCCGGCTCCCGTCCCGCCTCGGGGCTGCTGCTCGCATTGTGGGCCGTCGGCAGCATGGCCGGGGGCCTGTGGTATGGCTCACGCGCTTGGCGCTCGCCTCTGGCCGGTCGCTACCGCAGGCTGCTGGTGCTGACGATCGTCTTCACCGCACCGCTGATTGCCGCGCACTCGATCGCGGCCGGCGCCGTCTGCAGCGTCCTGGCCGGGACGATGATCGCGCCGGTGTTCTCATGCCAGTACGCGCTGGTCGGGCGGGCGGTCACGGTCGGCAGCGAGACCGAGGCGTTCACCTGGGTCTCGGCCGCGCTGATCGCCGGCATCGCCGTCGGCTCAGCCGCGGGCGGTGCGTCGATCGGGTCCGTCGGGGTCAGCGCTCCGTTCGTGATCTCATGCCTGTCCTCAGCCTTGGCGGCGACGCTCGCGGTCACGCTCCGAGACCGGGTGCCGCAGGCGGCCTGAGGCTCCCGTGAGCGGGCCTCGCACCCCGCCTGGCCAAGGCGAGGTGGGCGTCACAGGGTCGTCTTGGTGATCTGCACGGTGTAGCGCGGCAGCGAGTGCTTGGAGTAGCGCTGGGAGTCATCGAACTGGAGCCGGTACTTGCGCCTGCGGGGATTGCCGCCGGGGTAGAAGCGGGCTCTGACCTTGAGCACGCCGCAGGCTCCCCGCGCCAGGCCGAAGCGGGCCAGTGCGACCTGCTGCTTGCGCAGGTAGTGGCCGTAGATGGGCTTCCCGGGAGCGAAGCCCGAGAAGTACCACGTCACCCTGCTCGTCAACTTGGCCCGCGTCGGTTGCGGCTCCACGCCGAGATCCGTGGCCATCACGGGCGTACTGGCGGTGAGCGTCGTGCCCGTCGCCGTGAAGTCCTGTGCGGTCAGCGTCACCGTCTGGGCGCCCGGGTGCGTCAGGCTCGGCGTGGGCGCGTCGGTCTGGACGAGAATCGATCCAGACGGGTCGGCCGTCGTCTGCGTATCGACCGAGCCGTCGCTGCTGGAGATCAGCACGGGATCTCCGGGTGCGTACCCGGTCCCACTCACGGTCATCACCGCCGCGGTGTTGGCGACGTTGACGTAGCACGGCTTGTCGACGGTGAGCGTCTGGGCCGGGGCCTCGGCGGCGAACGCTCCCGGGCCGAGCATCGCCAACGCACCGATCGTCCCCCGCGTGAGCCGGAGACCGTCGCCGGCCGGTCGCACCTTCATCGGACGCCGGCCTCAGATCGTGAACGTGGTCAGCGTCGTGTCGATCCTCGGCGCGGCCTGCTTGGAGTAGCGCTTGGAATCGTCGATCTGGACCTTGTAGCTCTTGTTGTGCGGGTGACCGCCGGGGTAGAGGAGGGCCCGCACCTTGAGCACTCCGCAGGCCCCCTGGGCGCGGCCGAAGCGCGCCCGCGCCACCGGATGCCTACGCAGGTAGTGGGCGTAGATGTAGTGCCCGGGCTGGAAGCCGGAGAAGCTCCAGGTGACCCGCTTGGTGAACCTGGCATGGCTCGGATTGGTCGCGACCGACAGGTTCGCCATCGTCACCGATGTGCTCGCGGTGACGCCCGCGGTGGTCTCGTCGGTCGCCAGCAGCGAGTAGGTGTGGGTGCCCGGCCCGGCGGTGGACAGGATCGGTCCCGTGGTGGTCACCGTGAAGTTGCCCGCGGGGTCGACGGTGGCGGGCGAGAACACTCCGTCGCCTGAGATCCCGACCTGATCCCCCGCGGGGAAGCCGGCCCCGACGATCGTGATCGGGGCTCCCTGAGCGGGGTTGACGTTGACGTAGCAGGGTGCGGTCACGCCGATCGTCGCGGCGGAGGCCTGCGCCGCAAATGCCGCCGGCACGAACAGAAGCGCGACGCCGAAGACCAGCTGACGGGCACGGCGATGTGAGGCGCCGGGTCGGTCACACGTACGCATGTCGATCTCCCTCTGGGTGGTGGGTGAGAGTGACTGCCCGGTCGCGGTCAGTGTACCCGCGGATGCCGGGCGCGCCGCCGCGTTGACGTCCCTGACCTGCATCTGATATATCAGAGCGATGGCAACCAGCAGCGAAGCTAAGCGCCTGCCCGAGCGCCAGAGCGTCGTAATCATCGGCGCCGGGATCGTGGGCAACAGCGTCGCCTATCACCTGGCCGCACTGGGCGAGACCGAGATCACGCTGATCGACAAGGGGCCGCTGCCCAACCCGGGCGGTTCCACCGGCCACGCCTCCAACTTCATCTTCCCGGTCGATCACTCCAAGGAGATGACTGCGCTGACCAAGGAGAGCATGCGCCAGTACAAGGACCTCGACGTCTATCTCGAGTGCGGTGGCATCGAGGTGGCACGCTCCGAGGAGCGCATGCAGGAGTTGCAACGGCGGATGGTCTCAGCCAAGACGTGGGGTATCGAGCCGGTGTCGCTGGTCACGCCGGTGCAGATCAAGGCGCTGGTGCCGTTCATCAACGAGGAACTCCTGCTCGGCGGCTTCTACTCGCCGGGAGCGGGCGTGGTCGACAGCCTGCGCGCCGCGACGATCATGCGCGAGCGGGCCGTCGACGCCGGCATGACCGTGGCGGCCAACACCGAGGTGATCGGGCTCGACGTCGAGCACGGCCGGATCACCCGGGTGCGCACCGACCGCGGCGACGTCGAAGCCGACCGGGTGGTCATCGCGTGCGGTTGCTGGAGTCCGCGGATCGCCCGCATGGCCGGCGCCAACATCCCGCTCACCCCGGCCGTGCACCAGATGCTCGACATCGGTCCGGTGCCCCGCTTTGCCGACGCCCGGACACTCGTCGACTATCCGATCGTGCGCGACATGGACACCAACATGTATGAGCGCCAGGATGGGGGAGGGCTGGAGATCGGCTCCTACGCCCACCGTCCGATCCTGATGGATGCCGACGAGATCCCCTCGATCGAGGAGTCCGCGCTCAGCCCGACGGAGCTGCCGTTCACCCAGGCCGACTTCGAGCTGCAGATGGAACAGGCGCTCGAGCTCATGCCCGACATCGTCGGCGACGAGTCGGTGGGCGTCCGTTACGCGATCAACGGCCTGCTGTCGGTAACGCTCGACGGGCTGCCCCTGATCGGCGAGACGCCGGAGGTCAAGGGTCTGTGGTCGGCGGCCGCGATCTGGATCAAGGAGGGACCGGGCGCGGGCAAGACGGTCGCCGAGCTGATCGTGCATGGCGAATCGGAGATCGATGTCTATGACTCCAACATCGCGCGCGCCTATCCGCACCAGAAGACCAAGGCCCACGTTCAGGCCCGGGCCTCGGAGGGGTTCAACAAGATGTACGGGATCGTCCATCCGGCCGAGCAGTGGGAATCCGATCGCCGGGTCAAGCTCTCGCCCTACTACGAGCGCCAGCAGGAACTGGGCGCGATCTTCTATGAGGCCGCGGGATGGGAGCGTCCTCAGTGGTATGAGTCCAACGCACCGCTGCTGGAGGAGTACGGCGATCGGGTGAACCGGCGCGAGGCGGAGTGGGAGTCGCGCTGGTGGTCGCCGCTCATCAACGCCGAGCACCTGGCGCTGCGCGACCGAGCCGGGTACACCGACCTCACCGCGTTCTGCATCTTCGACGTTTCCGGCCCGGGCGCGCTCGGCGCGGTCCAGCGAATCGCCATGCGCCAGATGGACGTGGCCGTCGGACGCGTCGTCTACACGCCGATCCTCACGCCGAGCGGAGGCTTCAAGGCCGACCTGACGATCATGCGGATGGCGGACGAGACCTTCCGCGTGGTCACCGGCGGCACCTGGGGCCTGTCGGACCTGAAGTGGTTCTCCGACCACCTCCCGGCTGACGGGTCGGTGCAGATCCACGACCGCACCAACTCGCTGACCACGCTCGGGCTGTGGGGCCCGCGCGCGCGTGACATCCTCGCCAGCGTGACCGGCGACGACGTGTCGAACGAGGGCCTTCCGTTTGCACGCTGGAAGTCGATCGAGGTCGGCTCGCTGGAGGTTCTCGCGAGCCGGATCTCCTATGTCGGCGACCTGGGATGGGAGCTGTACGTTCCGATCGAGCAGGGCGCCAAGCTGTGGGACGTCATCGCCGAGGCGGGCCTGCCGCACGGCGCGGTCCCGGTCGGGGCGGGGGTCTACGGCTCGACCGGTCGCCTGGAGAAGTGCTACCGCGCCTACGGCGCCGAGCTCGAGGGCGAGTACAACGTGGTCGAGGCCGGCATGGCCTGGGGCAAGGTCAAGGACCAGGATTTCGTCGGCCGGGAGGCGCACATCAGCCACCGTGAAGCCGAGCCGGCGGCGCACATGTGCACACTGCTCGTGGAGGACCACACCTCCCGCTCCGGGGTCAAGCGCTACATGCTGGGCGGTGAGCCGATCCTCACCCGCGGCGGGGAGCCGATCACCGATGCCAAGGGCCGACGGTCATACGTGACCAGCGCCGGCGCGGGGCCGTCGATCGGCAAGTACATCCTGATGGGCTACCTGCCGCCCGAGCACGCCGCGGTCGGTAACGAGCTCACGGTCCAGTACATGGGCGAGCCGTATGCGGTCACCGTCGCCACCAACGACTCGACCCCGGTTTTCGACCCCGACAACTCGCGGGTGCGATCGTGAACGTCCTGGTGTGCGTGAAGCGGGTACCGCTGACCGGCGGCAAGATCACCCTGACCGAAGACCAGCAGGCGATCCAGACCCGCCACCTCGGCTTCACCGTCAGCCCGCACGAGGAGTGCGGCGCGGAGGAGGCGGTCCGCCTCGTCGAGCTGCACGGCGGCGCATCGACGGCGCTCACCCTCGGGCCCGCCGAGGCCGAGGAGCAGCTGCGCGACCTGATGGCGATCGGGATCGATCAGGGCATCCACCTCGTCACCGACGGCTCGGAGTGGGATCCCCAGGCGACCGCAGCGGCGATCGTCGCCGCGATCCGGGCCCAGCCCGAGCCCTACGACCTGATCCTGTTCGGCACCGAGTCAGCCGACGCCGGCAACTACCAGGTGGCGATCCGCGTCGCCGAGGCGCTCGGGCTGCCGGTCGTGAACGGCATCAAGGCCATCGCCGTCGACGGCTCGAGCCTGCGCTGCGAGCAGGACACCCCCGCCGGGCGCGATGTCTACGTCGTGCCCACGCCGGCCGTGGTGACGGTCAAGGAGGGCATCAACCTGCCGCGGTATCCGTCGGTGCCCGGACGGATGCGGGCCAAACGCAAGCCGGTCGAGGCCTCTCAGCCGGCCAAGGTCGAGCCGCGGCTGGCCATGGTCCGCCTCGTCCTCCCGGAAACCTCCAACAAGCAGGCCGAGGTCCTGGGGCACGGCGTCGAGGCGGCGCCGGCGGTCGTGGAGATCCTGCAGTCGATCGGAGTGATGTAGATGAGCACGCTCGTGTTCGTCGAGGACGCGTCGGACGAGCTCTCCCAACAGGCGGTGGTGATGGCCAATGGCCTGGGCGGCGACGTGGCCCCCGTGGCCATCGATCCGAGCGGCGGCTATGCCCCCGCCGCGTGGGCGCAGACGCTCGTCGAGATCGCCCGGTCGCGGGGCGCGACGGCCATCACCGGCCCCGGCTCGGAGCGCGGCAACGAGATCCTCGCGCACGTCGCGGCCAAGCTCGACCAGCCGATGGCCGCCAACTGCGTGTCAGTGACGCCCGGCGACCCCGCGACCGTGATTCGCGTGCGCTGGGGCGGCTCGCTGCTCGAGGAGGCGCAGGTCCTCGGGTCACCGCTGCTGTTCACAAGCGCCGCCCACGCGGTCGCCGCCGAGCCGATCGCGGCCGTGGAGACAGTGCCGGTCACGTCCGCGCTGTCCGAGGTCGATCAGGTCGTGCGGGTGGTCGAGCAGGTGCCCGCGTCGACCGCGGGCGTTTCGCTGACCGATGCCGACGTGGTCGTGTCCGGGGGTCGTGGCGTCGGCTCGGCCGAGGGCTTCTCGATCATCGAGGAGCTCGCCGAGCTGCTGGGGGGCGCGGTGGGGTGCTCCCGCGCCGTGACGAGCGCCGGCTGGCGTCCGCACTCCGACCAGGTCGGGCAGACCGGCAGCAAGGTCTCGCCGGAGATCTACATCGCCTGCGGGATCAGCGGGGCCACCCAGCACATGGCCGGGGTCAGGGGAGCAAAGCGCCTGCTGGCGATCAACCCGGACGGCGAAGCCTCGATCTTCGCCGGCGCCGACTACGCGGTCATCGGCGACCTGCACGAGGTGGTGCCGGCGATCTCGGCCGAGATCAGGAAGGCTCGAGGGTCATAGGCGTCGCCGTCTCTGCCGTGGTGCTCGCTGCCGCGCTGGCGGCGAGCGGGACGCTCTTCACCCTACGCGTTCGGTTCCTGGTGGAGCTCGTGCGCTCGGCTGCTCCCACCGCGCGCACGGGCGACCGAGAGCGCCGGGTGCGCAACGAGGCGACGATCGTGCTCGGACAGCGCAAGCTGCTGCAGCGGATCGTCCCCGGGCTGATCCACGCCTTCATCTTCTGGGGCTTTCTGGTACTCGGCCCGACGATCGTGATCGCGATGATCGGCGTCGTCTCCAAGCACGCCACGTTCCCGTGGCTGGGCGAGCAGGGCTGGTACGCCTTCCTCGTCGACGTGTTCGCCGTGCTCGTCCTCGTCGGCGTCCTCAGCGCCCTGTGGATCCGCAAGGTGCAGCGGCCCCGCCGCTTTGACGGCAGCCACCTCGGCGAGGCCGACCTGATCCTGGCGCTGATCGCGACGATCGCGCTGACCCTGCTGCTGTGGCACGCGACGCGGATCGCGCTGCGACTGAACGAATGGCCGGCGTCGTCGGCGCCCGTCTCGCATCTGCTCTCCCATCTGTTCGGACCCGACGGCACCACGCGCGTCCTTGAGCGCGTGTTCGTATGGGCGCACGTGATCACCATCCTCGGCTTCCTCGCCTATCTGCCGCGCTCCAAGCACCTCCACATCGTCAGCGCCGCGTTCAACGTGTGGTACGGGCGCACCGGCCCGGGCGGCAAGCTCGAGACGCTGCGCTTCGACGATCCCGAGATCCCCGAGGAGGACATCCGCTTCGGCGCGGGCACGGCCGCAGACCTGACCTGGAAGGAGATGCTGGACACGTTCTCGTGCACCGAGTGCGGCCGCTGCCAGGATGCGTGCCCGGCATTCGCCACCGGCAAGGTGCTTTCGCCCAAGCTGCTGATCATGGGCCTGCGTGACCAGGTGTTCGCCGACGGCGGGGCGCTGGTCAAGGCCCGGGCGGACGGAGACGGAGCCGATAAGCCGCTGGACCTCACCGCCCTGGTACCGACGGCGGTCCCCGAGGAGTCGGTGTGGGACTGCGTCACCTGCGGCGCCTGCGTACAGGCCTGCCCGGTCTCGATCGAGCATGTCGACCACATCGTCGACCTGCGGCGCCACCTGGTCATGGTCGAGTCGAGCTTCCCGCCGGAGTCCGAGCCGATGCTGCGAGACGTCGAGCGGGCGTCCAACCCGTGGGGCCAGGCGCAGTCAGAGCGCGCCGACTGGGCGGCGCAATTGGGGGTGCGGATCCTCGAGCCCGGCGATCCCGCGCCGGAGTACCTGTACTGGGTGGGCTGCGCGACCTCGTTTGACGAGCGCGCGCGCCGCACCGCCGAGTCAACGGCGAAGCTGCTGCAGCGCGCCGGGGTGGATTTCGCGATCCTGGGCCCGCGCGAGGCGTGCACCGGCGATCCGGCCCGGCGGATCGGCAACGAGTACGTGTTCCAGGCCTTCGCCGAGCAGAACGTCGCGACCCTCAACGAGGCAGGGGTGACGAAGATCATCGCCAACTGCCCGCACTGCTTCAACACGCTCGGCAACGAGTACCCGGACTTCGGCGGCGACTACGAGGTGATCCATCACTCCGACGTGCTGGCGCGGCTGGTCAGCGAAGGGCGGCTGACCCCGCGGCGTGACGAGGCGCTGAAGGTCACCTACCACGACTCCTGTTACCTCGCGCGCCACAACGACGTGCTGGCCCCGCCGCGGGAGCTGCTCGCGACCCTCGGCGACCCGATCGAGATGGAGCGCAGCGGCAGGCAGACGTTCTGCTGCGGCGCCGGCGGCGCGCACATGTGGATGGAGGAGCGCGGCTCCGGTATCAACGAGGACCGCGTCCGCGAGGCGGCGGGCACCGGCGCCGGGACGCTCGCGGTGGCGTGTCCGTTCTGCACAGTGATGCTCGACGACGGCGTGCAGAGCGTGGGCGAGGATCTCCGCGTGGTCGACGTGGCGACGCTGCTGATGGAGTCGATCGACGGGGACTAGCCGTCCACTGGGAGTGCAATTCGGGCGTCGGGTGCCCGGAATCCACTCCGAGTCGCAGCTGGAGCGAGCAATCGTTCGAGCTCGCGCTCCAGCCCGGTGGTGCTCACCGTGAGCACCTCCAGCGGCAGCCCGATCCGCGCCGCCGCCCGTTCGGCGGCCGCCCGGGTCGCGGGCGTGGGGCGCTGAGCCAGCCACAGCACGCGCGTGTAATGGCGGAAGTAGTCGTCTCGCAGCGACGGAAAGCGGTCGAGCCCGAGCTCCCGCACGACCGTGTGCTCGAAGGTGCGGGCGAGGAAATCGGTGAGAAAGTAGGTGCCCGGCTGCTCGGCCAGCGCGGCGCGGACCTCGTCGCGGGCCAGGACGTCGTAGCAGGTGTCGCCGGAGAGTCGCGGCAGGCCATCAAGCTGCCCCTGGGTGCCGCAATCGCCATAGGCCACCGCCACGACGTCGCGGCCGCGCGAGGCCCGGGCGACAGCGGCCGGGATCTGCTGGGGCCGGTTGTGCAACAGCGCCGGCACCGGGACGACCTCCACGTCCCAACCGCGGCGTGCCGCGATCCTGCGGATGTCGAGCGCCAGCGCGCCGCAGGCGACGATCGAGGCGCTCATCCCGGAAACGACAGCTGGTCGATGAACAGGTCGTTGAAGTCCGCGCGCCCGGACAGCTCCACGTACTGGACCTCGCGCAGGATCGACTCCGCCTCGGCGCGCTCGCGCAGCGACAGCGCCGCGATCTTGGCCCCCTCGCCGGCGACGTTTCCGGCGGAGACGATCCGCGGCAGCGCGATCCTCGGGACCAGGCCGATCCGCACCGCGCTCAGCGGCGTCAGGTAGGCGCCGAAGCTTCCGGCCAGCAGCACCTGCGAGACGTCGTCGACACCGATCCCCATCTCGCGCAGCAGGATCTGCCAGCCGGTGGCGATCGACCCCTTGGCGAACTGCAGCTCGCGCACGTCACGCTGGGAGAGATACACCGACGCGGCCGGATCGGGACCGCGCCAGTGCAGCACGAACACGCGCTCCTCGCCGATCTTGACCAGCCGCGAGGCGAGGCCGGGGTGCAGCTCGGCGGCCTGCTCGTCGGGGATGAAGCGCCCGGAATGGTCGAGCAGGCCGGCGTGGACCAGCTCGGCCACGGCGTCGACCAACCCCGACCCGCACATCCCCACCGCCTCGACGTCGCCGATCACGTCGAGCGTCAGCGAATCCTCGCCGAGGCGCACGCCTTCGATCGCCCCCTCGGCGGCGCGCATCCCGCACTTGATCTGGGCCGCCTCGAAGGCCGGTCCGGCCGGGGCCGCGGTCGCCAGCACCCGCTCCACCGAGCCCAGCGCGATCTCGCTGTTGGTCCCGACGTCGATGAACAGCCGGACCCGGCGATCCCGCGTGAGGCCGGTGGCGAGCAGGCCGGCGACGATGTCCCCGCCCACGTAGGCCCCGAGCGACGGGAACACGTAGGCGGACGCGCGCGGATGCACCGCCACCCCGAACTCGGCCGCGCGCATCGGGGGAAACACGTGGGTCGAGACCGTGAACGGCGCCATCGACAGCGGCTCGGGGTCGATCCCGAGGGCCATCTGCATCATGGTGACGTTCCCGCACACGGTGATCTCGTAGACCTCGCTGGCGTCGACCCCCGCCTCGGCCAGCACCTCACCGGTCAGCTCGGCAAAGGTCTCGTGCGCGCGCTCGCGCAGCGCGCCGAGCGCACGATCGTCCATCATCGTCGCCGACACCCGGGTGATCACGTCCGCCCCGTAGGGCTGCTGGCGGTTGAGCATCGAGCGCACCGATGCGGGCTGGCCGCTGTCGAGGTCAAGCAGCGTGGCGACCACCGTGGTGGTGCCGAGATCGAACGCGATCGCGAACCGCCGGGCCGTGGTGTCGCCCGGCTCCACGGCGATCAGCTCGTCGTCGCAGACCACCGCGGTGACGTCGAAGAACGAGCTGCGCAGCGTCCCGCCCAGCGTTCGCAGGAGCTCCAGGGAGGCGTGGGGCTCGAGATCGTCCAGCCCGTCCAGCACCCGCTGCAGGTCGGATCGCTGGTCCTCGAGGGTCGGCTCCTCCAGCACCAGGTGGCGCTTCTGCACCGCCGGGCGCAGGATCACGTGGCGACCGACCCCGACCAGTGCGGCCTTGGGCCGAGTCTGCAGCGGGGGAACCTCGACCACCAGGTCGCTGCGCGCCCCGGCCCGGCAGGCCAGCCGCCACCCCTCGCGCAGCTCGTCGGTGGTGAACGCCCGCGGATCGATCGCGCCGACCGGGACCTCCCCGGAGACGATCCTCACCTTGCACTTCTTGCAGGTGCCGTGGCCGCCGCAGGTGGAATCGATCGCGATCCCGTTCCAACTCGCGGCGTCGAAGATCGGCGTCCCGCTGGGGACGCGGACCTCGCCGCCGTCGGGCAGGAACCGCAGCCGGACGCGCTGCGCGCCGTCGGTCTCGACGACCGCGTCGTCGCGTTCGAGCAGCCGGCGCGGCTTGGGCGACGACGCACTCATGCCGTGGGCGCTGCCTCCTGCAGGGCGGCCTGGCGCGCCCGGTGCGCGGCGATCCAGCTGGACCCCCACGGATCGTGGCCGAGCAGCAGGTCCGACGCCCGCACGGCCTGCACGCAGACCTCGGCCGTGGACATGATCGCACTGGTCAGGCCGGCGGCCATCGCCATCGGCAGGAAGCCGGCGTTGAGCACGTGGCGCTGCGGGAGGCCGAAGGAGACATTGGAGGCACCCAGGCACATGTTGACGCCCAGCTCATCACGGATCAGGCTGATCGTGGCCAGCGTGATCGTGACCGCATCGGTGGCGGCGCCGACGGTCATCGCCAGCGGATCGATGATCACGTCCGCGGTGGCGATCCCGTGATCGTTGGCCACGCTGACGATCTTACGCGCGCACTCCAGGCGCTTCTCGGGCGTCTCGGGAATGCCGGTCTCGTCGTTGGCCAGGCCGATCACCGCCGCGTCGTACTTGGCCACCAGCGGCAGGATCTCCTCCAGGCGCTCATCCTCGGCCGTGACCGAGTTCACCAGCGCCCGCCCCTCGTAGACCGAGAGCCCGGCCTCGAGCGCCTCGATCACCGAGGAGTCGATGCAGATCGGTGCCTCGACGGCGTCCTGGACGTTGCGCAGCATCGCCATCAGCAGCTCGGGCTCGTCGACCAGCGGGATTCCCGCGTTGACATCGAGCATGTCCGCTCCGGCCGCCACCTGCGCGAGCGCATCCGCGGTCACCGTCGACAGGTCCCCGGCGCGCAGCTCCTCGGCAAAGTGCTTGCGTCCGGTCGGATTGATCCGCTCGCCGATCACGCAGAAGGGCTGCTCGGACCCGATGGTGACGCTCTTAGAGCGCGACCGAAGCACTGTATCCATTGGACTCTCTTTCGACTCGAGGTGGGATCCCCAGGCGTTTACACAGCGCGGCGATGCCGGCGTCCTGGCGGAACGAGATGAAGTGAAGCCCGGCGACGCCGGGCTGGGCCAGGGCGTGGGTGGCGAGCTCGTAGGCGATCTCAAAGCATTCCGTCTCGGGATCGGCGGCCTGCTCGACGCGCCTCACGGTCTCGGGCGGGACGTCGATCCCGGGCACGCCGGTGGCCACGAACCGCATCCCGGCGACCGAGCGCAGGATGCAGACCGAGGGAATCAGCGCGAGCCGTTCGCTGATCCCTGACTCGTACGCCTCGCGCATGAACCGCTCCAGCAGCCGGGTGCGGTAGCAGAGCTGAAGCTGCAGGAACCGCGCCCCCGCCAGGGCCTTCTTGGCCGCCCGCCGGACGCGGTACTCCAGCGGCGGAGCGCTGGGGTTCTCGACGGCGCCGATGAGGAAGTGGGGGGCGGGAGAGACCCGCCGCCCCGACAGATAGCGCCCGGCGCCGAGGGTCCGCGCCAGCGCGACCAGCTGCGGCCCGTCGAGATCGAAGACGCGCCGGGACTCGGGCTCGTCGCCGGCCGTCACGTCGTCGCCGGTCAGGCAGCAGAGGTTCTCGATCCCGTGCATCGCCGCGCCCATCAGGTCCGCCTCCAGCGCGAGCCGGTTGCGGTCACGGCAGACCAGCTGCATGACCGGCTCGACGCCGGCCTGCGCGAGCCCGATCGCCACCGCCAGTGGCGAGCAGTGGGCCTTGGCCGAGGGGTTGTCGGTGGCGTTGAACGCGTCGACGAACGGCGCCATCGGCTCGAGGTGACGAAGGACGTCCGCCTGCCCGCCGCCGTCGATCACCGGCATCTCCGCGGTTACGACGAACTCCCGCGCGGCGAGCTTGCGCTCAAGGTTGGACATCGAGCGGACCAGACTGGCGCGGCTGGCGCCCCTGCCCCCACCCGGCCGGGACCTGGCGATCGCGCCCGGTCACCAGATTCAGCCATGACGAGGTGTCCTGCAGCGTATTGTCGACCGGTGGGCGCAGATCGTCGATGTGAGGGCCCCACACCGGCAGCCGCTCCGAGCGCTCGACGGCCTTGAGCCAAACGCAGCGCATCTCGGGCTTGACCTCGCAGTGCCCGTCGGGCCGCACCCCGCCGCAGGGCCCGTTGCGCAACGTCTTGGGACAGGTCATCGGGCAGGTCAGGCCGGTGGAGTGCAGCACGCACTGGCCGCACATCTGACAACCCCAGATCGGCTTCTTGACCGCGTGCTCGACGGCCGCGAGGACTGCGGCGCCATTCACGCCGGCACTCGGTCGCGCCGCAGCTGGATCAGCTCCTTGGCCTTCTTGACCGCCGAAGAGGCATCGGCCGAGTACCCGTCGGCGCCAACCGCGTCGGCGTACTCCTGGGTCACCGGCGCGCCGCCGACCATGACGATCACGTCGTCGCGGATCCCGGCCTTCTCGAGCGCGTTGATGTTGGCCTTGAACATCGGCATCGTGGTGGTCAAGAACGCCGAGAAACCGACCACGTCGGGGTTGTGCTCGCCGATCTGCTCGACAAACTTCTCCGGTGGTACGTTGACGCCGAGGTCGATGACGGTGAACCCGGCGCCCTCGAGCATGATGTTGCAGAGGTTCTTGCCGATGTCGTGCACGTCGCCCTTGACGGTGCCCATCAGGAAGGTGCCGACCTGTTGGGTGTCGCTCTCGGCCAGCAGCGGGCGCAGGATGTCCAGCGCGCCCTGCATCGCGCGGGCCGCGATCAGCATCTCGGGGACGAAGTAGTCGCCGCGTTCGAATCGCGCGCCGACCTCCTCCAGCGATGGGATCAGCGCGTCGTAGAGCATCGATTCAGGTTCCATGCCGTCGGCGAGTCCGTCCTCGACCCCGCCCTTGACGGCCGGCGCGTTGCCCACGAGCGTCTCGTCGTAGAGCATCTGCAGGATTTCCTCGTGGGTCATGCCGCGTGTTCTCCTTGCTCGGTGTTGCCGAGGCGCCGGCTCATGGTGTGCGCCTCGTCGATCAGAATCGGCTTCAGCTCGGCGATCCTCTCGGCCGTCAAGCGAGTGGTCGGACCCGAGATGCTGAGGGCAGCGACGACTTCGCCGCCGGCGCCGCGGACGGGAGCCGCGATCGCCGCCAGGCCGAGCTCGAGCTCGTCCACGGCGGTGGCGAACTCCTCGCGTCGCACGACTTCCAGCTCTGCCCGCAGCCGCACCGGATCGGTGACGGTGCTCTGGGTCAGGCGGGTCAGCGCCCGCGCCGCCATCGTCGCGCGGCCGAAGGCCATGAACACCTTGCCCACGGCGGTGCAGTGATAGTCGACCGAGCGGCCGAGCCACTGGCCCGCGCCGAGGAAGTGGCGGCTCTCGACCTGAGCCACGTGCTCGACACCGCTGCGCGCGGGGACCGCGAGGTTGATCGTCTCGCCGCTGATCTGACCCAGGGCGTCCAGCGAGGGATGCGCGAGCTCGACCACATTGCGTTCCAGCAGGCTGCGCTCGGCCACTCGCAGGATCGCGGGACCGGGCCGGATTCGCCCGCGCTCGCCGTCCTGCTCCACCAGTCCCTGGCGTTCCAGCGCGCTGAGCAGGCGCGAGGCCGTGCTCTTGGGGATGCCGCTGGCCGACGCGAGCTCGGCCAGGGCCATGGGCTGGGCGGATTCCAGCACGCGAACCAGCAGCTCGGCACCGCGGTCCACCGCAGTGGTCCCGCGGCCTGCCTCGGGTCCCGCCCCAGAAATTTGAAACTGTCGTTCCACGGGAGATATATTACGGCTGAACACCGCCGCGTCAAGCTGATTGAGTACCGGGCGCGTCAAGCCGCCAAGAGTCGACCCGAGGGAGGCCCCTCCTTGTTCGTAAACGCGATGCCCCGCTATGAGATCCTCAGTGAGGACGCGATGGAGGTGCTCGACAAGGGCTGGCGCCGGATCGTCTCCGAGCTCGGGATCGAGTTCCTGCTGCCCGAGGCGGTTGAGTTGCTGCGCGACGCGGGCCAGATCGTCGAGGACGAGAACCGGGTTCGCTTCGATCCCGAATTCATCCTCGAGCAGGTGGCCAAGGCGCCGTCCGAGTTCGACCTGCAGGCGCGCAACCCCGCCAACACCGCGCACATCGGTGGCGACAACATGGTGTTCGCGCCCGTGTACGGCTGCCCGTTCATCCGCGAGGGCGACGTCAGGCGCGATGCCAAGATGGCCGACTTCGAGAATCTGGTCAAGCTGGCCCAGGCGTTCCCCGAGCTCGATTCCCCCGGCGGCACGATCTGCGAGCCCGAGGATCGGCCGCTTGACTCCCGCCACCTGGACATGGTCTTCGCCCTGCAGACCCTGTCGGACAAGCCGTACATGGGATCGGTCACGTCGGGGCCCAACGCGGCTGACACGATCAAGATGGGGGAGATCCTGTTCGGTGGCCGCGAAGCGATCGAGCGCGCTCCGGCATCGATCTCCCTGATCAACGTCAACTCGCCGCTGCGCTACGACGACCGGATGCTGGGCGCGATGTTCGAGTACGTCAAGGCGGGCCAGGCCGTGGTGATCACGCCGTTTCTGCTGATGGGCGCGATGTCGCCCGTGTCGCTGCCCGCCACGCTGGTGCAGCAGATGGCCGAGGGCCTGGCCGGAATCGCGCTGGCCCAGCTGATCCGGCCCGGCGCCCCGGTGGTGTTCGGCTCATTTCTGTCCAACACCGACATGCAATCCGGCTCGCCGTCGTTCGGCACCCCCGAATCGGGGATCGGGGTCCTCTGCACGGGCCAGATCGCCCGGCGCTACGGCCTGCCGTGGCGCGGTGGCGGGGCGCTCAACGCGTCTCAGACCGTCGACGCCCAGGCCGCCTACGAATCGTTGATGACCTTCCTGCCGACGTTCCTGGCCGGGGCCAACTTCGTCATGCACTCGGCCGGCTGGCTCGAGGGAGGCCTGGTCTCCTGCTATGAGAAGTTCATCGTCGACATCGAGCTGCTGCGCGAGCTCAAGCACGAGTTCACGCCGCTGGAGATCGACGAGGCGAGCCTCGCCTTCGACGCCCACACCGAGGTCGGTGCGGGCGGGCACTTCCTCGGCGCGGTTCACACGCTGGAGCGCTTCCGGGATTGCTTCTACCGGCCGCTGCTGTCCTCGACCGAGAACTTCGACCGCTGGACCAAGAAGGGCGCGCGTGACACCACCGCCCGGGCCGCAGAGATCTGGCGCGCCACGCTGGAGAGCTACGAGCCGCCGCCGCTCGACGACGCCATCCGGGCCGAGCTGGAGGAGTTCGTGGTGCGCCGGCGGGCCGAGCTGGGGGACTGAGCCCGCTCGCGCGGATTGGCTGTGGCATTGCTAGCCGATGCCGGGCCGGGCCTGCCGATCGGCTGTGGCATTGCCTGGCAATGCCCGCTGGCGGCGCCGGTGGTCACGAGCACCAGGATCGCGCCACCGGGGAATCCGCTGCTGGTCTCGGGCTCAGGATTTGCGGCCAGCCAGGCCATCAACGTGTACTTCGACACGACCGATGTGGCACTGGTGGCATCCGGCGCCACGGGAGCGTTCACGAACTTCTCAGTTCCCGTGCCGCTCTCGGCGTCACCCGGCAAGCACTGGATCACCGCGGTGCAGGGCTCGACCGGGCTGAGCGCTCAGGTCCAGGTCACCGTCCTCACCTACTGGGCGGGACGGGGAGGCCTGGACGCATCAGGGCGCCGAAACAACCCGCTGGAGAACACGATCGGCCCGGCGCGGGTGGGCGGGCTGCTGGAGTCCTGGACGGGGTCAACGGGCGTGATCGTGCAATCCTCGCCGGCGGTGTACTCAGGAGTCGTCTACGTGGCGACCCAGCCCGCTGCCGGCAGCGGGCATCTGTATGCGTTCAGCGAATCCACACACAAGCTGCTGTGGTTTGCCACGCCGGGCGGGGGCATCGGCGCTTCGCCGGCAGCGGCGGGGGGCTACGTCTACATCGGCACGCAGAACAGCCAGGTCCTCGCCTATCCCTATCTTTGCCGGACCGACGGTGGACTGTGCACGACGCCACGGTGGAAGGCCGCGCTCGGCAACTCGGCGTACTCCTCGCCGACGGTGTCCAACGGCGTCGTCTACGTCGGTAGCTACGACGGCAAGCTGTATGCGTTCGCGGCCGCCTGCAGCTCCGGAGGCGGTTCCTGCACACCATTGTGGACGGGCGCGACCGGGGGGCTCATCCAGTCCTCGCCGGCGGTAGCCAACGGGGTGGTGTACGTCGGCTCTGAGGACCACGACCTGTATGCGTTCGCGGTCGGATGTAACTCCGGCGGGCGCGCCTGCAGCCCGCTGTGGAAGGGTTCCACCGCCGGCCTGATCGACTCGTCGCCGGCCGTGGCCAACGGGGTCGTGTACGTGGGTTCCGCGGACGACAAGCTGTACGCGTTCGCGGCCGGCTGCTCGTCGGGTGGTGGCTCGTGTTCACCCGTGTGGACGGGCGCCACCGGCGGCCCGGTCTACTCATCGCCGGCGGTGGCCAACGGGGTCGTCTACGTCGGTGGCTGGAACGGCGTCCTGTACGCGTTCGCCGTCGGTTGCGCAGCCAGTGGCGGTACCTGCACCCCGGTGTGGCAGGGCGCGACCAACGCGTCGAACTACTCCTCACCGGCGGTGGCCGACGGCGTCGTGTACATGGGGTCACTCGACCACAGCCTGTACGCGTTCGCCGTCGGCTGTAACACCGGTGACGGGTTCTGCTCCCCGGTTTGGCAGGCCAGCACCGGCGGCCCGATCTACTCCTCGCCGGCGGTGGCCGACGGAGCCGTGTACGTCGGCTCCGAGGACGGGTTCCTGCACGCCTACGACCTCAGCACCGCCGTCACCAGTTCCAGCCACCGGCCAAAGGTCTCCAGCCTGCGGCCCGACCGCCGCCTGCGGCTGCGCCCCACCGCGCATCGGCGTCATCGTCGCGGCGGGCGGGTGACACGCGCGTCACTGCGGTGAGCCGGCCCGCGGGGATCGCCCGCCGGGCGACAGCGCGGCTCCGGGTCGCCGTCGCCTTCGCCACGGCCGGGCTCGCCGTCGCCACCGCCGGGCTCGCCTTCGGCGTCGTTCCGGCCCAGGCCGGGACGATCTCAGGCACCGTCACCGACGCCGCGGCGGCCGGGCCCCCGACCAGCTACGTCTGCGTCCTGGCACTCAACCCCGACGGAGACGCGACCGGATCGACCTCGACCGATGCCGCGGGAAGTTATGCGCTGTCCGGTCTGGCCGCCGGCGCCTATCGGGTTGAGTTCGTCGACGACGGAGGCTGCCTGTCGCAGGCCGGAACCTATGCCTTTCAGTACTACCCGGGCGTGGCCAGCCCGGCGCAGGCGACGTCGGTGACGGTCGGCGCCGGGACGACCACAAGCGGCATCGACGCCGCGCTGGTCGAGGGTGGCGGGATCACCGGGCAGGCCGCCGCGGCCGGTGACGGGCAGCCTCTGGCGGGGGTCTGCGCCCGGCTGCTCGGCCTGCAGGGGGACTTCATTCTGCAGCAGCCGACCGACCCATCGGGCGCCTACGACCTCGAGCAACTGCCCGCCGGTCAGTACAAGCTCGAGTTCGTCGACGACGGGTGCACCGGCCGCCAACCGGCGTATTCACCGCAGTACTTCGACGCCGAGAGCACGCTCGCCCAGGCTGACCCGATCACGGTGCAGGCCGGTCAGACCACGAGCGCCATCGACGCGCGCCTGGTGGGCAACGACGGGGGAGGCGGCGGCGGTTCGGGAGGCACAGGCAGCGGGGGAGCTGGAGGCACCCCGGGTTCGGGCGGCGGGCCGGGCTCGAGTGGCGGGCCAAGCGCTGGGGGCGGACCAGGCGCGAGCGGTGGGCCGAGGACCCCCGCAGGACGGCAGGTTGTCCTCGCGCGGCTGTCGGTGCCCCGGGCGGGGGTGGTGGTCGACCGCCGCGGCAGGTTTGCCCTCTCCTTGCGCTGCCTGGTGGCTCAGACCTGCCGGGTGAGCATCGCCGTACGCAGCGTCCGAGCAGCGCGCCGCAGCCGCCTGTCCGGAGGCATGCTGGTCGCCCGGACGCGGAGCGGTTCGCCGGCGAGAATAGGTCCGCACCGGCGGCGATTGGTCCAGCTGCGGCTGCGGGCGGCCGGGCGGCGGCTGATCGGCGCCGCGGGAGCGCGCGGGCGCCTGCGGGTTGTGGTCCTCGTGAGGGTCGTGGCGGGTCCGCGGCGAAGCCGCCTGAGGGCCCTGCCTGGCATCACCCTTCGTCTGGCTCAAATGGGTTCTGGGGGCGGCGCACGTCGTAGCCCGCCGCGCGCAGCGCGGTCATGATCGACTCCCCATGCTCGGGCCCGCGCGTCTCCAGCGCGATCTCGACTCCCGTCTCACGCACGTGCAGCGGCACCGCCTCGCGCACGTGGTCGGCGTGGACGACGTTCCCGCCAGCCTCAGCGATCGTGGCCAGCAGGGCCGCCAGTCCTCCGGGCCGGTCCGAGATGCGGGTGTACAGCCGCAGCCGCCTTCCCGCGGTCGTCTCGTGGCGGTGGGCGATCGTCGCCAGCAGGCCCGCATCGACGTTGCCGCCGGACAGCACGATGACCGTGGAGCCGTGCGAGGCGGGGGTCACCGTGCCCGCGAGCAGGGCCGCCACCCCGACCGCCCCGCCGCCCTCGACCACCAGCTTGGCGCGCTCCAGCAGCCACACCATCGCCTCGGCGATGTCGTCCTCTCCGACCACCACCAGCTCGTCGACCCAGCGCTGCACCAGCGGGAGGGTGATCTCGCCCGGACGCTTGATGGCGATCCCGTCGGCGATCGTCGCCCGGGCGTCGAAGGTGACCGGTGTGGACGCCCGCAGCGAAGCCTCGAACGCCGCGCACGCCTCGACCTGGACACCGATCACGCGCACCGATGGACGTGCGCTCTTCAGTACGCCCGCGATGCCGGAGATGAGCCCGCCGCCGCCGACCGGGACGACCACCGTTTCGAGGTCAGGCACGTCCTCGAGTAGCTCCAGCCCAAGCGTCGCCTGACCGAGGATCACCTCGGGGTCGTCAAAGGGGTGAACGAAGCCGGCACCCGTCTCCTCGGCCCGCGCGAGCGCGGCCGACACGCAGGCGTCGACTGACTCTCCGCCGAGGTTCACGATGCCGCCGAATGCCTCCACTGCGGCCACCTTGGCCACCGGCGCCTCCCGGGGCATGAACACCTCGCACGGGATGGCCTGCGCCCGCGCCGCGTAGGCCAGCGACTGCCCGTGATTCCCGGCGCTGCCGGCGACGACGCCGGACGGCCGATCGAGCCGCGAGATCTTGTGCAGCGCGCCGCGCAGCTTGAACGAGCCGGTGCGTTGCAGGTTCTCGGCCTTCAGCACAACCCGGCCACCGCACCCCTCCGAGAGGCTGCGGGAGCTCAGCAGCGGCGTGTGCCGGGCCAGTGAAGCGACGACCCGGCGCGCGACCTCGGCCTCGCCGGCCGCGATCCGGCGTGCGACCTGATCGGCCTCGGCGCCGGCGCTCACCGGTACGCCCGGCGGGTTGGGGACGCGCTGCGGAAGGATTGGCGCACGATCACCTCAATGTTAGACTCCTAAACGATGACTCATATATCAGTCATGTGTGGTAGGGGCCGGTGACCACGGCGACGACGCGGGGAGACGCCCGGGGTCCACGCGAGCTGCTGGCCGACCGCGCCTACGCCGAGCTGCGCGACCGGATCGTCACGCTTACGATCGCCCCGGGAGCGCCGATCGATGAGGATCTGCTCGGCGGCGAGCTGAGCATCGGCCGCACGCCCGTGCGTGAGGCGATCAAGCGCCTGGCGCTGGAGAACCTGGTCACGGTGTTCCCGCGGCGGGGCACATTCGCATCCGAGATCAACATCACCGATCTCGCCGATATCTCCGACGTCCGCACCCAGCTCGAGGGGCACGCGGCGTATCGAGCCGCGCAGCGGATCACCGACGGGCAGCGGTCCGAGCTCGCCGAGCTGCTCCAGGAGCTCGCGCACAGTCAGGGCAGCGACGATGTCGAGGCGCTGATGGCGCTCGACGCCCGCGTGCACCGGTTCATCCATCGTTGCGCCGGCAATCCGTATCTCGAGGAGACGCTGGGGCGCTATTTCAATCTGTCGTTGCGGATCTGGCATCTGGTCCTGGACCGGCTCCCGCATCTGTTCACGCGCGTGCACGAACACGACGACCTCCTGCACGCGATCGACGCCGGTCAAGCCGATCGCGCTCGCGCGATCCTGGCCGACCACATCGAGACCTTCGAGCGCGAGATCCGCGCGGTCCTGTAACGCCGGACGTTCAGCCGTCGTAGCCCAGCCGGCCGGAGAGCTCGTCGGCCTGCTCGACCGTGACCCGCCCGAGCAGCTCGAGGCGCTGGGGGAGCAGTCGCAGCGAGGCGCCCGAAACACACAGCGCCGCGACCACGGCGCCGCCGCGCTCACGGACCGGGGCGGCCACTGCCGCCAGGCCCTGCTCGAGCTCGTCGACGATCGTGGCGAAGCCCGCGCTGCGGACCGCCTCGAGCTCCTCGTCGAGCTTGTGGCGGTCGGTGATCGTGGCCGGCGTCGGCGCCTCGAGCTCTCCGTCGGCCAATGACGCCGCCCCCCACGCCAGGAACACCTTCCCGGCCGCCGTGGTGTGAAGTCCGAGCGGACGGCCGACCCAGTTGGTGACGCCGAGCAGATGGGATCCGTCCACCTGTGCGATCGCCTCGGTCCCGCCGGGTCGCGGCGTGATCAGGTTCGCGGTCTCGCCACTCTCGGCGGCGAGCCGGCGCAGGCTGCGCCGCGCCAGCTCCATCAGGCCGGCGCGCCCGCGGTCAGAACGGGCGAAGCGCATCACGGCCAGACCCGGTGCAACGCTGGTCCGGTCGTCCTGCCGCGCCACCAGTCCATGGCGCTCGAGCCCGTCGAGCACAGGCTCGAGCTCCCCGGGGGTGAGGTCGACGCCGGCGGCGAGCTCACGCACCGTCCACGGCGAGCGCTCGAGCACCGCCGCCAGGACCTGAGCTACCTGCTCAGGGGCCGGATTCAGCGGCGATGGGACGACCGGCGGCGGGTGACTCACGGGCGCCGGCCGTCAGGCGTCATGACGATCGTCTGCAGTTCGGTGAACGAATGCATGACGTGGGGACCGCCGACCTTCCCGATCCCGCTGTCGCTGCCCGAGCGGCCCCCGAACGGCAGGTGCGCCTCCCAGTAGTTGCTCGACTCGTTGATGTTGACCCAGCCGGTCCGCACCCGGTCGGCAAACTCCAGGCCGCGCGAGAGGTCGGCCGTGAAGATCGCCGCCAGCAGTCCGTACGGCGAGGCGTTGGCGAGCGTGATCGCATGCTCGAGCGAGTCGATCGCGACCACTGGAGCGATGGGCCCGAACGTCTCCTCGACCGCGACGCGAGCGTCGGCCGGAACCCCTGCCAGGACCGTAGGCTGCCAGTAGAGGTCAGTGGGGAAGCCCTCGCCGCGGGCACCGCCG
Source organism: uncultured Solirubrobacterales bacterium (assembly GCA_963792735.1). Taxonomy (GTDB): domain Bacteria; phylum Actinomycetota; class Thermoleophilia; order Solirubrobacterales; family Solirubrobacteraceae; genus Palsa-465. Next base: position 168,284 of record CAWBXK010000008.1, read on the forward strand.
CTGAGGATGCGGGCGCCGCGGGCCACCGCGTCGCCGACGTGCTCGTCCATCTTGGCCGCCACCGGCTCGTTGTTGAGCGGACCCATCGTGGTGCGCTCGTCAAACGGGTCACCGAGCACGATTCGCTCGGCCACGGCGCGGGCCAGAGCGTCGACGTAGTGGTCGTACACCTCCCGGTGCACCAGGATCCGCTCGCCGGCCGTGCAGCTCTGGCCGGCGCACAGGTAGCAGGCCGTCAGCGTCGCGCTCACCGCGGCGTCCACGTCTCCGTCCTCGAGCACGACAATCGGGCCGTTGCCTCCCATCTCGAGCAGCGTCGCCTTGCCCGCGGCGGCCTGCGCGACGAGGCGGCCCGTGGCGGTGGAGCCGATGAACGCGACGCCGTCGGTGCCGGGGTTACGGGCGATCTCATCGCCCACCACCGGTCCCGGTCCGGTCACCAGGTTGAACACCCCGGGCGGGAGGTCGGCGTCGGCGATGCACTGCGCCAGCGCCACCGCACACAGCGAGGTGCTCGGGGCCGGCGTCCACACCACCGCGTTGCCGCAGGCCAGCGCCGGTGCGATCAGCTCGGCGGGCATCGTGTAGGGCCAGTTCCACGGGCTGATCACGCCGACCACGCCGCGCGCGCGCCGGGCCAGCAGCACCCGCTTGCCCGGCGAGACCGAATTGGGCAGCTCGCCGCCCAGCCGCTTGCCGTCCTCGGCCGCCATCCGCCAGTACTCCACGAGCTCATCGACCTCGTCGAACGCCTCGCCCGCCAGTGGCTTGCCCTGGTCGAGGGTGAGCGTGCGCGCCAGTTCGTCGCGCCGGGACTCGATGATGTCGCCCACCTGGTGCATCTTCGCCGCGCGCTCGAACGCGGTCAGCCGGGCCCATGCCTCGGCCGCCGCGCGGGCGGCGGCGATCGCGTCGATCGCGTCGTTGCGGTCCCCCTGGGGGACCGTTCCGATCAGCGCTCCGGTGGCCGGACTCATCGCCTCGAACGTCTCGCCGCTGGCGCTGGGCTTCCACCCGCCGCCCACGAACATCTCCTGCGCGGGGATTGTGACCATGCCTGCCTCCCGTCCGGGGCCGCGATCCCGGCTGCGGCCAGCCACTCGTTGACACAATTCGACAACTGATATATAACAGCCTCATCTGCACCGGGTCAATGGCTTTCAGCAGCGGGTGGCGTGCGTCGATGGCCGAGTGCTCAATCGTGTCCGATGAGTTGCGCCCACGGCGCGACCGGGGAGGTTGATCGATGGCAACCGTTGAGTCGTCAGGCGGCGCCGGTATGAGCGGCGACAGCTCAGAGCTCGCCGGGTTCGGCTACAAGCAGGAGCTCGACCGCTCGCTCGGCAGCTTCTCCTCGTTCGCCGCGGGATTCAGCTACATCTCGATTCTGACCGGCGTATTTGAGCTGTTCGGTTTCGGCTTCAACAACGCCGGCCCGGCGGTGTGGTGGTCATGGCTGGTGGTCCTCGCCGGTCAGATGGCGGTGGCGCTGTGCTTCGCCGAGCTCGCCGGCCAGTTCCCACTGGCCGGCTCGGTCTATCAGTGGTCCAAGCGCATCGGCAGCGACTTCATCTCGTGGATGACCGGCTGGATCCTGATCATCGGCTCGATCGTCACCGTGGCCGCGGTGGCGGTGGCGTGGCAGGTGGTGCTGCCGCAGGTGTCGACCAAACTCCAGTTCGTTGGGACCGCCGCCGACGCCGGCACATACAGCACCCCCAACGGAGCCAAGAACGCGCTGATTCTCGGCGCCATCCTGATCATCTTCGCCACCGTGATCAACATGCTCGGGGTCAAGGTCATGGCCCGGATCAACAACTTCGGCGTGATCGCCGAGTTGATCGGATCGACGATCCTGGTCATCCTGCTGATCTTTCATTTCCAGCGCGGGCCGGGAGTCGTCGGGCACACGCTCGGCACTGGCACCGGGCACGCCTGGGGCTACTTCGGCGCCTTCCTGATCGGCGGAATCATGAGCGCCTACGTGATGTACGGGTTCGATACCGCCGGGACCCTGGCCGAGGAGACCAACGATCCGCGGCGCAACGCTCCGCCCGCGATCATTCGGGCGCTGATCACGTCGGCGATCATCGGCGCCCTGCTGATCCTGTTCGCGCTGATGTCGGTCAAGAACATCGGTGACAAGAACATCGGCCTGCTCGGACTGCCGTACATCATCAAGCAGGCGCTGGGCAACACCACCGGCAACGTGTTCCTGATCGACTCGGCGATCGCGATCACCGTATGCACCCTGGCGGTCTGCACCGCCTGCATCCGGATGCTGTTCTCAATGGCCCGCGACGGCCGCCTCCCGGGCGGCTCGAGCCTGGCCCGGGTGTCCGGTCGAGCCCGGGTGCCGATCGTCCCGGCGCTGTTCGTAGGCGCCATGTCCCTGGTCCTGCTGGCCATCAATCTGGCCAACCAATCGGCGTTTTTGACGCTCACCTCGGTGGCGATCATCATGTTCTACCTGCCGTACCTGGCGGTCACCGGGGGGATGCTGCGCAAGCGCCTGCGCGGCGAGTGGCCGCGGCCCGAGCACGGGCCCTACTTCAACATGGGCCGTTTCGGCCTGCCGATAAACATCTTCGCCGTCGTCTACGGGACAGTGGTCGCGTTCAACATCGCGTGGCCCCGGTCGGTGGTGTACGGGACCAAGTGGTACTTCCGCTTCGGCGCGTATGAGTTCATCGGCGGGTCGATCCTCATCGGTGCGCTGTACTACTTCCTGATCCAGACCCGCAAGCCGCCGGAGGTCCTGGCGGAGCACCGGGCCGAGATCCCGACGCTCCCCGATGAGCACCTGAGCGGAGCGACACCATGATCGGCGCGGGCGAGTTCGACTACGTGATCGCCGGCGGGGGCACCGCCGGCTGCGTGCTGGCGGCGCGGCTCTCGGAGGATCCGTCGGTGACGGTGTGCCTGCTGGAGGCGGGGCCCTCGGACGTCGATGATCCGGCGATCCTGCGCCTGGAGGACTGGATGTTCCTGCTCGACTCGGGCTATGACTGGGACTACCTGATCGAGCCTCAGGAGAAGGGCAACAGCTTCATGCGCCACGCGCGGGCGAAGGTGCTGGGGGGCTGCTCCTCACACAATTCATGCATCGCGTTCTGGACCCCCAAGGAGGATCTCGACGAATGGGCGGCGATGGGCTGCGAGGGGTGGAGCTCGGCCGAATGCTGGCCACTGATCGCCCGGCTGGAGACCAACGACGGCCCCGGCGATCACCACGGCCGCAGCGGTCCGGTCAACATCCGCACGGTCCCGCCGGAGGATCCGTGCGGGGTGGCGATCCTGGAGGCCGCGGCGCAGGCGGGGCTGCCGACCAGCCGCTTCAACGAGGGACGGACGGTCACCAACGGGGCGGGCTGGTTTCAGATCAACTCCGCGGCCGACAACACGCGCATGTCGTCGTCACACGCGTACCTGCACCCGATCATCGGCACCCGCCCGAACCTCGAGATACGGACCCATTGCTGGGTCAAGAAGGTCGCGATCGAGGACGGCCGCGCGACCGCGGTGCACTACCTGACCCCAGATCTGCTCACCCAGGCCGCGGTCGGAGCCCGGCGCGAGGTGATCCTCAGCGCCGGCGCGATCGACACGCCGAAGCTGCTGATGCTGTCGGGGATCGGACCCGGCGAGCACCTGCAGGAGTTCGGGATCCAGACGCTGGTCGACTCGCCCGGGGTGGGTTCCAACCTCGATGACCACGTCGAGGGCATCGTCCAGTGGGAGGCCAAGCAGCCCATGATCCGCCACTCGACCCAGTGGTGGGAGATCGGCCTGTTCGCGACCTCGCAGGCGGGCCTGGACCGTCCTGACCTGATGATGCACTACGGCTCGGTGCCGTTTGACATGAACACCATGCGGTGGGGCTACCCGACGACCGAGAACGGCTTCTGCCTGACACCGAACGTGTGCCGCGGCCAATCCCGCGGAACCGTGCGCCTGCGCTCGCCGGACTACCGTGACCGAGCGCGAGTGGACCCGCGTTACTTCACCGATCCCGACGGCCACGACGAGCGCGTGATGGCGTTCGGGATGCGCCTGGCCCGAAAGATCGTGTCGCAGTCCCCGATGGCCGACTGGGCTGCCCGGGAGCTGGCGCCGGGACCCGACGCGCAGACCGACGACGAGCTGATCGACTACATGCACAAGACGCACAACACCGTCTATCACCCTGCGTGCTCGGCCCATATGGGGCCGGAGTCCGATCCGCTGGCGGTGGTCGATCCGAGGCTGCGGGTGCGGGGGGTGAGCCGGCTGCGGATCGCCGACGGCTCGATCCTGCCCTTCCTTCCGGCGATCAATCCCTGCATCACCACGATGATGATCGGCGAGAAGTGCGCCGACATGATCAAGCAGGATGCGAACGTGGAGGCTCCGGCGGCGGTGGTCTGAGGCCCGCGTGGTGAGCACGCAGGCGCCGGCCGAGATCACCGGCTTTCTGCGGGTCCACCCGCCGTTCGACGCGCTGGACCCCGACGACGTCGGCCGGGTGGCGGCCGCCGCGGAGCTCGAGCAGCTGCCGGCTGGGACGACGATCTTCGCGCAGGGCGCCGGTCCGGTGGAGCATCTTCGCGTGGTGCGCAGCGGCGCCGTGGAGATCGTCTCCGACGGCCGCGTGCTCGATCTGCTCGGCGAGGGAGAGCTGTTCGGCCACGCCTCGATGCTGTCGGGATTTCCGCCTGGCTTCGAAGCGCGCGCGGCGGAGGACACGATGTGTTACCGCATCGGCGCCGATGTCGCTCAGGGGTTGCTGTCGGCGCCCGAGGGGCTGCGGTTCGTGGCGCGCTCGCTGCTCGAGCCACCCACCGAGCTGTACTCGCTGGCGCGTGACTCGACCCGCAACCTCGCCGATCAGCCGATCGCCGCGCTGGTCAGCCGTGAGCCGGTCATCTGCGCCCCCGGGCTGGCGATGCGTGCCGCAGCCGAGTTGATGACCGCCGCGGGGGCGTCGTCGCTGGTCGTCGATCTCGGCGACGGCGAGCTCGGGATCCTCACCGACCGAGATCTGCGCACGCGCGTGGTGGCCGCCGGCCTGCCCGGGGACGCACCGGTGTCGGCGGCGATGTCCGCGCCCGCCTATACCTGCACGGCGGACCGCCCGGCCGGCGAGGTGATGCTGGAGATGCTCGACCGCGGCCTGCGCCACTTCCCCGTCGTCTCGTCGCGGGGGACCGTCCTCGGGGTGGTGGAGGACATGGACCTGGTCGCGGCCCAGACCCGCTCGTCGTTCTATCTGCGACAGCGGATCGGAATTGCCCGCAGCGTTTCGGAGCTCGCGCTGGTCGCCGCCGAGCTGCGCCCGATGGTGATGTCCCTGCACGATTCCCGCGTGGCTGCCGCCAACGTGATGGCCGTGTACGCGGTGGTCATCGACGCCCTCACCCGCCGGCTGCTCGAGCTCGAATTGCGGCGCCGGGAACCGGCCCGCCCTCCGGTCGAGTTCGCATGGCTGGCGCTCGGCAGCCAGGCTCGGCGGGAGGCCCTACCGAGCTCGGACGTCGACAGTGCGATCGTGTGGTTCGGTCAGGGCGAGGAGGAGCCGCTCCGTGCGGCGTTGCTCGAGCTCTCCCAGGCCGTGGTCGCGGACCTTCAGCGCTGCGGGCTGCGTACCGACGAGAACGGCGTCAACGCCTCGGCGCCCCCGTTTGTGCGCTCACTGGAGTCCTGGCGCCGGGTGACCCGGAGCTGGATCGAGGATCCGACGCAGGAGAAGGCACTGATCCTCGCCTCCGTGCTGGTCGACAGCCGGCCCGTGTGGGGGGTTCACACCGGGACGCCCGTCTCGGACACCTTCCGGCTGGCGCCTGATCACCCCGACCTGCTTCGTCTGCTCGCTCGCTTCGCGCTCTCCCATCGTCCCCCCACCGGCTTCTTTCGCGGGCTCGTGGTCGAGCACACCGGTGAGCACCGGGGCCAGCTGGATCTCAAGCAGCGAGGCGTCGTGCCGATCGTCGACCTGGCCCGCTGGGGCGCCATCGCCGCCGGAGTGACGAGCGCCTCGACCACCGAGCGGCTGCGTGCCGCCGGTGCCGCGGGCACGCTGTCCGAGGCCGATGCCCATACGCTGCAGGACGCCTTCTCGCTGATCAACAATCTGCGGCTCGAGCACCAGGTGACACAACTTCGGGCCGGCGCGGAGCCCGACGACCACGTCGACCCGGCGGAGCTCAGCCCGCTGATGCGAAGCCACCTGCGCGAGGCGTTCCGCGCCGTGAACTCGATCCAGAAGCGGCTCGCCGGCGAGCTCAGCATCCGCATGATCTAGCCGGCGCCACGGAGGCGATGATTCGCGCGCCTGATCCCGGGTAGCCACCCTCGCGTGACTCCTGGCTTGCTCTCAAACCGGCTCGAGCCGAGATTGTCCGTGACCGGTGCCGGCCCGCTGCGCCCACCGGCACTGCTGACGGACGGGCGGTAGCCGATGCGGGTCGTGGTCACCGGAGCCACCGGCAATGTGGGCACCAGCGTCCTGGAGGCACTGGCCGGCGAGGCGGGGGTCGACGAGATCATCGCGGTGGCCCGGCGCGCGCCGCAGCAGACCTTTCCCCGCACCGTGTTCGTGGCCGCCGACGTGGTTCAGTCCGACCTGGCGCCGATCCTGCGCGGCGCCGATGCGGTCGTGCACCTGGCCTGGCTGATCCAGCCGGGCCGGGATGAGTCGGTGACCTATGCCGTCAACGTCCGGGGCAGCGAGCGAGTGTTCGCGGCGACCGTGCAGGCCAAGGTGCCCTCGCTGATCTACGCCTCCTCGGTGGGGGCCTACTCGCCCGGGCCCAAGGACCGGCGCGTCGACGAGTCGTGGCCGACCGAGGGCATCCCCAGCTCCTTCTACGCGCGCCACAAGGCGGCGGTGGAGCGCCAGCTTGACCGCCTCGAGCGCGAGCAGCCCGGTCTGCGGGTGGTCCGGATGCGACCCGGCCTGATCTTCAAGCGCCACGCCGCGACCGAGATCCGGCGGCTGTTCGCGGGGCCGTTCCTACCCTCCAAGCTGCTGCGACCCGGCCTGATCCCGTTCGTTCCCGACGTACCACGGCTGCGCTTCCAGGCCGTCCATTCGCGCGATGTCGGGGACGCCTACCGCCGAGCTGTGCTCGCCGATGTCCGCGGGCCCTTCAACCTGGCGGCCGAACCGGTCCTCGATCCGTCGCAGCTCGCCGAGCTGCTGGGAGCGCGCAAGGTCAAACTGCCGGCGTCCGTGCTGCGGGCCGGCGTCGCGGCAATGTTCGCGCTGCGTCTGCAGCCGACCTCCCCGGGATGGGTCGATATGGCGCTGGCGGTTCCGCTGCTGGACACCACCCGCGCGCGGCGCGAGCTCGGCTGGGCGCCCGAGCATGCCGCCACGGACACGCTGCTGGAGCTGATCGAGGGAATGCGTGCCGCAGCGGACTTCGGGACGCCGCCGCTGGCGCGGCAGACAAGTGGACCGGGTCGGATCCGAGAACTGATGACCGGCCTGGGACGCCGTCCCTAGCCGAGTAGTGTGTGTGGGAACGTATGCCGCGCAAATAGTTCCGCCCGACACCACCAAAAGGAGCCCGTTGCCATGGCCACGCCTCTCAAAGCTCTCGCCGAGCATGGCCAGAGTCCTTGGATCGACTTTCTCTCGCGTCCGTTCGTTCGCGACGGCGACCTCGCCGGACTGATCGACGACGGCATCGTCGGGCTGACCTCCAACCCCACGATCTTTCAGAAGGCCGTCTCCGAGGGGGATGCCTACGACGACCAGCTGCGCGATCTGCTGGGCTCGGAGACCGATCCCAAGGACGTGTTCTTCGAGCTCGCCCGGGACGACATCCGCGCCGCGTGCGACCTGTTCAAGGAGGTCTTCGAGCGCGGGGACTCAACCCGTGATGGCTGGGTGTCGCTCGAGGTGGACCCCAACCTCGCCATGGACGCGGAGGGAACCCTGGCGGAGGCGCGACGGATCCACGCCATGATCGAGCGGCCGAATCTGTTCGTGAAGATTCCGGGCACTGAGGCGGGACTGAAGGCGATCGAGGACAGCATCGCCGCCGGCATCCCGGTGAACGTCACGCTGCTGTTCTCGCTGCAGCGCCACCGCGAGGCGGCGCAAGCCTACCTGCGCGGCCTGCGCCGGCTGCGTGACAGCGGCGGAGATCTGAGCACGGTTGCCTCCGTGGCCTCGTTCTTCGTCTCTCGCGTGGACACCGAAGCCGACCGCAGGCTGGACGAGATCGGCGGCCACGACGAGCTCAAGGGCAAGCTGGCGATCGCCAACGCCAAGCTCGCCTACCAGACCTACAAGGAGCTGTTCAGCGGTGCTGAGTGGGAGGAGCTCGAGTCGGTCGGCGGCTCGCCGCAGCGCTGCCTGTGGGCATCCACCTCGACCAAGAACCCCGAGTACCGGGATGTGACCTACGTCGAGGAGCTGATCGGCCCCAAGACCGTCAACACCATGCCCCGGGAGACGATCGAGGACTTCCAGGACCACGGCGTGGTCGAGGACACGCTCGAGCACGATATCGATGGCGCCCGCAAGACACTGGAGCAGTTCGCCGCCGCCGGCATCGATTACGACGACGTGGTCGCGGTGCTGGAGCGCGAAGGGGTGGAGAAGTTCGCCGCCTCGTTCCGGGAGCTGATCGACGGGATCGCCCACAAGCTCGACCAGCTGGTCGCATCCTGACGCCTCCCGCGCACTGAGTCACCCCGAAATTGGTCCTCCCGTCGAGGCTGATAGTGGACCTTGCGCCCACGGCGTGATCGCGTAACTTGTCTGAGGTGCTCCCCGGTCCTGTAGATGGCGCAGGTGGTCTGACCATGCCCGGTGGCGAACCGGCGATCAGTGTGCGCGGGCTGACCAAGTCGTTTGGCTCGGTGCGAGCGCTCGATGGCGTTGACCTGGACGTCCGGAGCGGCAGCGTCCTGGGACTGCTGGGTCCCAACGGGGCGGGCAAGACGACCGTGGTCCGCGTGCTGACGACGCTGCTGAAGCCCGACTCCGGGACAGCGACGGTGGTCGGCTTGGACGTCATGCGAGACGCGGCCAAGCTGCGCGAGAAGATCGGACTGGCCGGCCAGTACGCCGCGGTCGACGAGAACCTCACCGGCCTGGAGAACCTGACCATGGTCGGACGCCTGTACGGATTCTCCCGCGCCGAGGCCAAGCGCCGCGGCCGCGAGTTGCTCGAGCGCTTCGATCTCCTCGAGGCCGGGGATCGCACCACCGCGACGTACTCCGGTGGCATGCGTCGCCGGCTTGACCTCGCGGCCGCGTTGGTCGCCAACCCGCCGGTGCTGTTTCTCGACGAGCCCACCACCGGACTGGATCCGCGCAGCCGGATCAGCCTGTGGGAGACGATCGAGGGATTGGTCGCCGAGGGAACCACCGTGCTGCTGACGACCCAGTATCTGGACGAGGCCGACCGGCTGGCCGACGAGATCACCGTGATCGACCACGGCAGTGTGATCGCCTACGGGACCTCGGACGAGCTCAAGGATCGCGTTGGCGGCGAGCGGCTGGAAGTGGTACTCGAGCGGGCCGAGGAAGCCGAGACGGCGGTAGGCGCCCTCGCGCCGATGTCCGACGAGCCGCCGACCGTCAAGGATCTGGTCGTCAGCGCCAGTGTCCACAAGCGCAGCGGCGTGATCGTCGAAGCCGTGCGCCGCCTCGGCGAGGTCGGGGTTGGAGTCGCCGACATCTCGATCCGGCGCCCCACGCTCGACGACGTGTTCATGACGCTGACCGGTCATGCCGCGGAGGAGGCCGCCGAATCGATCGAGGTGGCGGAGGTGGCGACGACATGAGACGGCTGGTGACCGACACCATGATCATCGCCGAGCGCAACCTGATCCGCCTGCCGCGCAAGCCTGAGCTGCTGATCGCGTTCACGGTCCAGCCGATCATGTTCGTGCTGCTGTTTCGCTATGTGTTCGGCGGCGCGATCCGGACCGGCGGGATTCCCTACGTCGACTACCTGATCCCGGGGATCATCGTCCAGAACATCGCCTTCGGCGGCTTTGTCACCGCGCTCGGGCTCAACGAAGACGTCCACAAGGGGCTGATCGACCGCTTTCGCTCCTTGCCGATGGCCCGCCCCGCGGTCCTGGCCGGACGAACGCTCGCCGATGTGGTCACCAACTTCCTGTCGATCTGCGTGCTGGTGATCACCGGCGTGATCATCGGCTTCTCGTTTCACTCCAGCCTGCTCAACGTGATCGCCGGCTTCGGCCTGCTGCTGCTGTTCGGCTACGCCTTCTCCTGGGTGTTCGCCCTGGTCGGGCTGATTGCCACCACCCCGGAATCGGCCAACTCGGTCGGATTTCTCGCCGTCTTTCCGCTGACGTTCATCTCGTCCGCGTTCGTCCCGGTCAGCTCGATGCCCACGGTGCTCAAGGACTTCGCCCAGGTCAACCCGTTCACGATCGTGGTCGACGCGATGCGCGCGCTGTGGACCGGTCAGCCCGCCGGCAATTACGTGTGGGGCGCGGTCGTGTGGGCGGTGGTGATCCTGGTGGTCTTCTCGCCGCTGGCGGTCGCGCGCTACCGGCGCTCCGCCACGAGCTAGCGTTGGATCTGCGGCGAATCCACTAATTCTGCTGCCCGCGGGCGATCGCCAGGCAGGCTTCGCAACGCGGCCACGGCGGGTTCCAGGGATAGCCGGTGACGTCCTGGCCGCACAGCGCCCGGTCGGGCTCGTCCTCGGTCACCAGGTGGCACAGCTCCTCAAAGCCGTCATCGCCGATGCGCGGAACGTTCACGCAGCGGGGGTGCACGTTCGGGGTTCTGATGGGAACCGATGTCATCGTCGCCAAATCATCCCACCGCCCGCAGGTGCGAGAACGGGCGCCCCTCGCGCAGCTCGCGCACCACTGCTTGCACCAGCCCGTCGGTATGCAGCACTCGCCCGTCGGTGACGGCGGCGACGATCGCGCGCTTGCTCTGGATCAGGCGAGCCATGCTCTCGTCGATCGTCCCGGCCGCCAGCAGGTACCACGCCGTAACGGCGTCGTGCTGACCGATCCGGTGGCAGCGATCCTCCGCCTGGTCGTGCATCGCCGGAGTCCACTCGAGCTCAAGGAAGGCCACGTTGGAGGCCCGCGTGAGCGTGATGCCCTGAGCCGCCACCCGCGTAGCGCCGATGATCAGCTGCGGCCCGTCGGGCTCCTGGAAGGCCCGGATCGCCGCGTCGCGATCGCTCAGCGAGTCCCCGCCGAGGAGATGCAGCGCATCCGGAAATCGCGCCAGCACGGCTTGCTGCACCTCGATGTGGCGCGCGAACACCACCAGTGGCTCGCCGGAGGCCAGGAAGTCGCCGATCCAAGCCAGGGCTGCCGCCAGCTTTCCGCGCGCGGCCAGGCGCTGCAGGGTGCCCAGCTGCGCCAGTCGCTGGGCGCGTAACGTTGCGGCGATGCGAGCGTTCAGCTCGGAGAGATCCAGCGGCTGCGAGCGTAGCCATTCGATCACGTCGCGCTCGGCCAGCCGGTACTCCGGCTCGTTGGTGAGCGCGACTGGCACCACGACCTGGCGCTTGGCCGGCAGCTGCGGGAGCACCTCTGACTTGAGCCGCCGCACGAAGCAGCGGCGGCGCAGATGCCAGTGCAGGCGCTCTTCGCTCAACCGTCCCCGGAACTGCCGGGAGAACCGCGCGCCGGAGCCGAAGTCCTCCAGGCGCCCGAGCACCCGCAGCTGGGCGATCAGCTCGTCGGCGTGGTTGAGCACGGGCGTCCCGGTCAGGGCGAGTCGCAGGCCGTCGGGGGCTACCGCCCCCGCCAGGCGCCGCACCGCCTGGGTGCGCTTGGCCTGCGGGTTCTTGCAGTAGTGGGACTCGTCGACCACGATCGCGCGGGGGCGGCGACGGATCAGTGCCTCGCGATGGGCGGCGACGATCTCGTAGTTGAGGATCGTGATGTCGCCGCTGGGCGGGACCGCGCAGCGGCCCTGCACCACCGCGACAGACCGGTGCGGCAGCCACCGCTGCGCCTCCCGCTGCCAGCCCAGCTTCATCGATGCCGGGCACACCACGATCGCCGGATACGCCTGGTCGGCCTCGAGCGCCGCGAGCGCCTCGACGGTCTTGCCCAGGCCCTGTTCGTCGGCGAGGAACACCCGGCGTGCATCCAGGGCGTAGCGGACCGCCGCCCACTGGAACGGGGCCAGCTCGCCGCCCAGCACGACGGCCGTTGCGTCGATCGCTTCGGCCGCGGTGGCGCGGGAGCGGCGGACCGCGCCGGCCGCCTCCCGGTGCTCGGCCAGCAGCGTCGCCAGCACCTCGACGGCATGTCCGTTGACCTCGACGTCGTAGCGGGCCACGAACGCATCGAGCCCCTCCGCCAGCCACGGGTCCAAAGGCACGGTGCGGGTACCCTCGGCGCCGGGAAGCTGCTCGAAGGCCGAGCCGACGTCGGGATCCCAGATGATCTCCAGGCGAAGCTCCTCGCCGTCGACGCCGCGGGCCCAGACCAGCCGGGCCGGAGGCGGCTCACCGCCGCGCTCGACGATTTGAAGGCAGCGCTCGGCGGGAGCGTCCAGGCGGGCCGACTGCTGCGCGCGCAGCACCCGGCCGGCGTGCTGGGTCAGCGGGACCAGCAGCCTTCCCTCGACATGGACCGCCGCCGCCTGCAGTGGCTCGGGCACCGGACCGGCCAGGGTGTGCAGAACCCACCACCCGCGGCCGTCGTGGCGGATCGTGCTGACCGAGCCGATCCAACGTCGACGGACGCCGGCCAGCCACTCACGGACACTGGGATCCACGGTCAGCTCGGGAGAGCGCTCGAGTAGCTCGACGACCTTCAGTGCCGTCCGGTCCTCGGCCGGAGCCGACCATTCCCGGGCATCCCAATCAAACCGGCGATGGGGAATCGTCCGCACCAGCTCCACCAGCGACCGGTCGTAGGGGAACGAGAGCACGACGATCTGCTCCCCCTCGCGGTTGTGGCGCAGCTCGACGTTGGGACGCTCGGGGGCCAGTCTCATGCGGTTTCAACGCTAGCGGGCCGGCGGGACGCCGAACGGGGTTTTGGGCTCTGGTCTTGCGCCGGTTAGGCCGGCGCGCCCACGGTGGCCGGCCGGTGGGGCGGGGGGTCGCCGGGGGAGGCGTCCTCGCGGAAGCGCTCCGCGGTTCCTACCGCCGTTCGTTGCGCCCAGGCACTGGTCGTGAGCACCGCCAAGAACAGGATCACTCCCCCGAGGGCGACGACGATCCACCAGCTGCTGTGGGTTGCACCAGCGAATGACGGCCCGATCGCGCCGAGCACGCCACCACCCGCCAGCGCGCCGAGCACGGCCACCCCGAGCGTCGCGCCCACCTGCCGGCTGGTCGATGCGACGGCTGCCGCGACCCCGGCCTGGGATGGCGGCATGCCCGACACCGCGGTGTTGGTGATCGGCGGATTGACGAGCGCGAACCCCAGCCCGAACAGGGCGTAGGCGACGATCAGCAACCAGAACGGCGTGCTAGCAGTCAGCCCGGTGAGCACCAGTCCGCTGGCGATCACCCCGAGGCTGCCCCCGATCAGCGGCAGCCGCGGGCCTCGAGCGGCCACCACGCGCCCGGACAGGGGGGCCACGACCAGCATCATCGCGGCCATCGGCAACGTGTAGAGGCCGGCCGCAAGGGGGGAGAGGCCCCGGACATCCTGCAGGTAGAGCGTGTTCAAGAACAAGAACCCGCCCAGGGCGGCGAAGGCGCAGACCGCGATCGCGCTCGCGCCGCTGAACGGTGCGCTGGCGAAGAAGCGCACCTCGAGCAGCGGCTCGGCGCGCCGCAGCTCGTAGGCGGTCAGCGCGGCGAAGGCGGCCAGCGTGACCCCGAACAGAGCGAGCGTCTGTCCCGACAGCCAGCCGCTGGTGGGCCCTTCGATGATCCCGTAGGTGAGGGCCGCCAGCGCGATGATCACCAGCACCTGGCCGACGGGGTCGATCCTCCGCGGACGTTGCGCCCGTGATTCGGGGACGTACAGGGCCGTCAGCACGATCGCGGCGAGCCCCACCGGGACGTTGACCAGGAACACCGACCGCCATCCCACCGAGGCCACCAGCACGCCGCCGACGACCGGTCCGAGGGCCATGCTGATGCCGATCACACCACCCCACACCCCGATCGCCCGGGCGCGCTCCCGCGGGTCCTCGAACACGTTGCGGATGATCGACATCGCCACCGGATTGAGCATCGAGCCGCCGATCGCCTGCAGCACGCGGGCGGCGATCAGCAGCTTCAGGTCCGGAGCCACGGCGCACACCAGTGACCCCAGCGAGAACAACGTCAGGCCGAGCTGGAACACGCGCCGGCGCCCGACCCGATCGGCCGTCGAGCCTGCCAGCATCAGCAGGCTCGCGAGCACCAGGGTGTAGGCGTCGATCGCCCACTGCAGGCCCGACAGCGAGGAGTGAAACGAGCGGTGGATCGCGGGCAGCGCCACGTTGACGATCGTGGTGTCGAGGCCGACGATCAGCAGGCTCATCGAGCAGATCCCGAGGATCACCAGGCGCTGACGGCGATCCGGAACGCCCTGTGACTGCTCGGCTCTGGAGGCGCTCACAGATCACGATGCTAGTAAGCCGGCCGCGGCGGTCGGGCCGATCCGCGGTTTCAGCCGAGCTCTGACGGCCAGCTCTCGATCAGCTGCCGGGCGGCCTCCACATCGGGGTGCAGGGGGCGGTCGCGGAGATCGGGATCGAGCCGGTCGGTGGCCGCCGCCCAGAGCGTGCGGGTGCCGGTTCCGACCGGGTCCTGGCCGGCCAGGCGCAGTGCGCGGACGGCCACCACCAGCTCCGTCGCCACGGCGACCCGCAGCGCCCCGAGGGTCTCCTGGGCCCGCCGAGCGGCGATCGGCGCCAGACTGGAATGGGACTCCACTCCGCGTGAGACCGAGACGGTCTGGGCCGCGACCGGGGTCACCAGCGAGCGGACCTCGGCGACGGCCGCGTGGGCGGTGTACTCGAGCACCAGGGCGCCGGATTCGGGTCCCGGATGGCGGGCCAGAAACGGCGGCAGGCCGGTCAGGCCGGCGTCGAGCAGCGTGCTGACCCGGGCCGCGATCAGCGCGGCCGATTGCGCCAGCGCGGTCCGCAGGCCGTCGATGGCGTTGGCCAGCGGGGCCGCGTGCGGATTGCCGTTGGGCAGCGCCACATCTTCGCCCGCGATGATCAGCGCGTTCTCGCCGGCGAAATTGAGCTCGTGGCAGACCGTCTCCTCGAGTGCCCGCAGCGCGTCGTGGACGGTACCGTCGACCTGCGGCTGGGCGCGGAACGGATATGGGTCCTGGATTCCCAGCGGCCCGGGCCGGCGCGTGCGCGTTTGAAGACCGTCCAGCAGCTCCCGCATGCGGGCGGCAACCGCGGCCTGGCCCGGGCGGTGCGCCCAGGAGTGGATCCGTGGATCGAGCACCACCGGGTCGGCGGCGGCCGCTTCGAACGACAGCGCCGCCACCGACAGCCACGCGTCCAGCAGGCGACGCGCGTCCACCACCAGCAGCGCGGCGCGCCCGACGCTGACCGCATTGCTGCTCATGAACGCCAGTCCGTCCCGGGGACCCAGGCGCGCGGGCTCGAGACCTGCGTCGGCCAGCGCAGTCGCCGCGTCCACGAGCTCATCGCCCCGCCACAGCTCACCTTCGCCGAGCAGGGCCAGGGCCACATCGGCGAGATTGGTCAGGTCGCCGGTGCCGAGCGAGCCGAGCTCACGCGTGAACGGCGACAGGCCGGCGTTGAGCGCGCCGATCAGCGTGTCCAGCAGCTCGGGGGCGACGCCCCCGCCGCCGGCGCCGAGCTGATTGGCGCGGGTCGCCATCGCCGCTCTGACCAGCTGCGCCGGCAGCGGTGTGCCCGCTCCGCAGGCATGGCTGCGCAGCAGCCCCAGCGAGTAGCGCTCCCGCCGGGCCTTGGGTACCCGGTAGGCGCGCAGCGCCCCAACGCCGGTGGTCACGCCGTACAGATCGTCACCGCGGGCGAGTAGAGCTTCGATCGCCTGGCGGGCTCGATCGTTGCGCGCATGGGCCTCCGGGGCGAGCTCGGCCACCGCGCCCTCGCGCGCGATCAGCGCCACCTTCTTCGGGGTCAATGTGGCGCCATCGAGCGTCACCGGCGCGGGCAGGGGTACGGCGCCGCCGTCGGAGAGGGGTTGCACGACCATCGCCGTGGGACTCTAATCCGGCTGGCAAGGGGAACGGTATCGTCGCCGCGATGGACGGCGCCGTGCGCATCACGGGACGTGATCTCAACCCCGCGACCCTCGCCGCGGTGGCCCGCGGTGGCGCTCGCGTCGAGATCGACGCCGGGGCGCGAGCACGAATCGAGGCCGCCGCGGCGGTGGTCGGCCGGGCGGCGGCGGCCGGGCGGCCGGTGTACGGCGTCACGACCGGTCTGGGCTCACGCGTGGTCGAGACGCTCGACGGCGCGGCCGCCGCCGCGTTCTCGCTGCAGACGGTGCGCGGCCGCGCGACGGCGGTGGGCGAGCCGCTGGCCGGTGAGCTCTCCCGCGCGGCGATGACCGTCCGTCTCAACGGGCTCTGCGCCGGCGGCGCCGGCGCCGGCCCCGCCGTCGCCGACGGCCTCGCCGCGCTGCTCAACGCCGGAATTCACCCGATCATCCCCCGCAGCGGTTCCGTCGGCGCCGCCGACCTGTGTCTGCTCGCCCACGTCGGGCTGTCGCTGATCGGCGAGGGCGAAGCCGAGCTGGATGGGGAGCGGCTCGCTTCGGCGACGGCGCTCCAGCGAGCGGGGCTGGCCCCGGTGGCGCTGGGTCCCAAGGATGGGCTGGCCATCTGCAGCAGCTCGGCGGTCGCCGTCGGGGTGGCGGCGATGACGCTGCTCGACGCCGAAGCGTGTCTGCGCGCGGCTCAGATCGCGGCCGCGCTGTCGATGGAGGGCTTTCGCGCCAACCTCAGCCCGCTTGATCCGCGGGTCGTGGCGGCGCGGCCGGCGCCCGGGCAGGAGTGGTCGGCGTCGGGGCTGCGGACCCTGCTGGCCGGCGGGGAGCTGGGCGCGCCGGGCGCCGCCCGGCGCCTGCAGGACCCGCTCAGCTTCCGCTGCGCCAGCCAGATCCACGGGTCACTGCGCACCGCCCTCGATCACCTCGCCGCGGCGCTCGAGCCCGAGCTCAACGGCGCGGCCGACAACCCGCTGGTGCTCGCCGACGACGACGAGATCATCTCCACCGGGAATTTCCACGGACCGGCCCTCGCGCTGGCCCTGGACGCCGCCGCGATCGCGATCACGCAGATCGGTGAGGCGGCGGCGCAGCGCCAGGCCCGGCTGGCCACGGCAAGGCTCAGCGGGCTGCCCATCAATCTCACCGCCACCGGATCGGTCCGATCCGGGGTGGCTCCGCTCAGCAAGACCGCCCAGGCGCTGATGATCGAGATCCGCCACCTCGCGGCACCGCTGGCGATGTCCGCGACGGTTGACGCCGACGGCGTCGAAGACGACTCCACCGGCGCCACCCAGGCAGCGCTGCGGCTGCGAGCGCAGCTCGAGCTGCTGCGCCGGCTGATCGCGGTCGAGCTGCTGGTCGCCGCGCAGGCGGTCGACCTGGCCGCGGTGCCGCGGCTTGGTGAGGGCACCGCCGCCGCCCACCGGTGCGTGCGCGAACTGGTGGCGCCGCTGCGGGAGGACCGGCCGCTCGGTGCCGACGTCGAACTCCTCGCGGGCGCCGCGCTCGCCAACGGCGTGCTGCTGGAGAGGGTGGCGCGGGTGTCAGGTGCCTGAGATCTCGATCACCTATCTGAGCGGCCCGGACGTCGCGGCACTCGCGCTCAGCGACGAGGAGATCTTGGCGGCGGTCCGGGCGGTGCTGGGCGCCCAGGGGCGGCGTGAGACGGTGATTGAGCCACGGGCGCATCTGTTCCCGCGCGACGCCCGCGGTCACTTCAACGTTCTGCGCGGGGCCACCGCCGCGTTCGCCGGGGTCAAGGTCGTCGGCGACTATCTCGATAACCATCGCCTCGGGCTCCCGTCGGAGCTCGCGCTGTTGCTGATGATGGATCCGATGACGGGCGTGCCGGGGGCGATCATCGACGCGACCGAGATCACCGAGATGCGGACCGGTGCGGTGACGGCGATCGGGGCTGAGCACCTGGCTCGGCGCGACGCCCGCACCCTCGGGCACATCGGCGCGCGCGGCACCGCCTACTGGAATGTGCGATTGCTCTGCCACGTGCTGCCCGAGCTTTCCGAGATCCGCGTCCACTCCCGCCGCCGCGAGAGCCGCGACGCGTTCGCGCAACGGCTGACCGAGGACCTGGGTCGTGAGGTTCGCTCGGTGCAGACCTGGGAGCAGTGCGCGCGTGGCGCCGATGTGCTCGTCGAGGCCACCCGGTTGACCGAACCGGCGCCGATGCTGCGAACCGAGTGGATCGCCCCGGGCGCGCTGGTGGTCCCGTACGGGACGGTCAGCGCCGTCGAGCTCGACCTGACCGAGATCATGGACAAGATCGTCGTCGACGACTGGGGCCAGGCCGGCATCGGGCCGCTGGGAGCACTGCGCGCGCACGTTGACTCGGGCCGGCTGTCGGAGGCCAACCTGCACGCCGAGCTGGGTCAGATCGTGGCGGGCGCGCGGCCCGGCCGGGAGCGCGACGACGAGACCATCCTGTTCTGGCACCGGGGCCTGTCGATAACCGACATCGCGCTGGGGGAGGCTCTGTTGCGCAAGGCCCTGGCCCAGGGGGTGGGGATGCGGTTGCCCTACCGGACCTAGTACGGGGCGGGGCGCTGCGGTAGCGTGCGGCGCTCGATGGGAGTGGACGGCAACATCGGCATGCGCTGTCGCGGCTGGCCGCAGGAGGCCGCGTTGCGGATGCTGCACAACAACCTCCATCCCGACGTCGCCGAGAACCCCCAGGAGCTGGTCGTCTACGGCGGCATCGGCAAGGCGGCGCGCAACTGGTCCAGCTATCACACGATCGAGCGTGAGCTGCAGCGGCTCGGCGGCGGCGAGACCCTGCTGGTCCAGTCCGGCAAGCCGGTCGCGGTGTTCGAGACCCACCCGGATGCCCCGCGGGTGCTGATCGCCAACTCCAACCTGGTCCCCCAGTGGGCCACCTGGGAGCACTTCCGCCAACTCGACGCCGCCGGGCTGATGATGTACGGACAGATGACCGCCGGGTCCTGGATCTACATCGGCAGCCAGGGGATCCTGCAGGGCACCTACGAGACGTTCGCCGCCGCCGCCCGACAGCGCTTCGGCGCCACGCTGGAGGGGCGCCTGGTCGTGACCGCCGGCCTTGGCGGCATGGGCGGCGCGCAGCCGCTGGCGATCACCATGCTGGGCGGCGCGGCGCTGTGCGTGGAGGTGGATCTTCAGCGCATCGAGCGCCGCATCGAGAGCGGCTATCTGGATGAGCGCGCCGCCGATCTGGACGACGCCCTGGCGCGGCTCGACGGTGCTCGGGCGCAGCGGCGAGGCCTCTCGATCGGCCTGGCCGGCAACGCCGCCGAGGTGCTGCCGGAGATCGTTCGCCGCGGCGTCGAGGTCGACATCGTGACCGATCAGACGAGCGCCCACGACCCGTTGAACGGCTATGTCCCGGGAGGGCTGACGGTGGAGCAGGCGCAGGCCCTGCGCCGGTCTGACCCCGACGAGTATCTACGCCGGGTGGGGGCGAGCGCGGTCGCCCACGTCGGGGCCATTCGCGCGTTGCAGGCGGCCGGGGCGGACGCGTTTGACTACGGCAACGCGCTGCGGGGCCTGGCGTCTGAGTACGGCGACCAGGAGGCGTTCTCCTACCCCGGGTTCGTTCCCGCCTACATCCGGCCGCTGTTCTGCGAGGGCAAGGGGCCATTTCGGTGGGTCGCGCTGTCGGGCGATCCGGCCGACATCTACGCCACCGACCAGGCGATTCTGGATCTGTTCGGCGACCAGGAGCACATCGCGCGCTGGATCGAGCTGGCCGGCGAGCGGGTCCGCTTCCAGGGCCTGCCGGCGCGCATCTGCTGGCTGGGCCACGGCGAGCGTGACCGGGCGGGCGTGCGCTTCAACGAGATGGTCGCCAGCGGGGAGCTGAACGGACCGATCGTGATCGGCCGTGACCACCTCGACGCCGGCTCGGTGGCCTCGCCCGAGCGCGAGACCGAGTCGATGCGCGACGGCTCCGACGCGGTCGCGGACTGGCCGCTGCTCAACGCGATGCTGATGACGGCCTGCGGCGCGAGCTGGGTCTCGATCCATCACGGCGGCGGTGTCGGGATGGGGAAGTCGATCCACGCCGGTCAGGTGGTGGTGGCCGACGGGACCCGCGAGGCCGGGGAGCGCGTTCGCCGCGTGCTGAGCGCCGACCCGGGGCTCGGAGTGGTGCGCCACGCGGACGCCGGATATCCGGAGGCGCTGGACGCCGCCCGCGCCGGCGGGATCAAGATGCCAATGCTCGACCCCGAGCCGGAGGGCCAGCCGCTGCCCGATCTCCGGTCGGGGATGTGATCGCGCGTTGAGCTCGGTCTCGTTCACCGGCGCCGCGCAGATCCTGCGGCCCCCGCAGGACGGCCTGCCCCACCTGCGCGGCGAGCTGATCGAACAGCAGACGCTCGAGCCCGGCGGCCTGACGCTCCGCGGCGGGTTGATCACCGCCCACCAGCCTGACGACGATGCGGATCTGCTGATCGACGCCGCGGGCTGTGCGTTGATCCCGGGCTTCGTCGACTGCCACACCCACCTGCCGTTCGCGGGCTGGCGCGCCGGCGAGTACGAGCAGAAGCTGCGTGGCGTTCCCTACGAGGAGATCTCCCGCGCCGGTGGTGGGATCGCGGCCTCGGCGCGAGCGCTGCGCGAAAGCTCCGATCAGCAGGTGCTGGATCAGGCCGGTGCGCTGGCAGCGGAGATGCTGGCCGCCGGCACGACGACGTTTGAATGCAAGTCCGGCTACGGGCTCTCGCGTGACGGCGAGCTGCGCGCGCTGGCCCTGGCCCGGGAGCTCGCCGCTCGGGTCCCGCAGACCACCACCCTGACCGCCCTGCTGGCCCACTCGGTGCCGAGCGGGTACACCGCGGACCAGTGGATGGACGAGGTCGCCGAGATGCTCCCCGTCGCGCTCGCGCCCGGGGGCGTCAGCGCGCTGGACATCTTCGTCGAGTCGATCGCGTTCTCCAACGCTCACCTGGCGCGGATGGGCGAGCTCGCCGCGGCGGTGGGAGTCGCGCTGCGCTGCCACGTCGAGCAGTTCGCCACCCACGGGTCGGTCCCGGTGGCGCTGGCCGCCGGCGCGCGCTCGGTCGACCATCTCTCGAGCCTGCCGGCCACCGACGTGGCGCCGCTGGGCGCCGGAGACTGCGCCGCGGTGCTGCTGCCGGCGGCGGAATTCCTCGGCGCCGAGCACCGCGCGCCCGGCCGGGCGTTGCTGCAGGCGGGCGCGATCGTCGTGCTGGCCACCGACGCCAACCCAGGCACCGCTCCGGTTGTCTCGATGCCCCTGGTGATCGGGCTCGGCGCCCGGCTCTACGGGATGAGCGTCCGCGAGACGCTGGCGGCGGCCACGCTCAACGCCGCCTGGACGCTCGGCCTCGAGCCCGCACTCGGCTCGATCGAGGTCGGCAAGCGGGCCGACCTGCTGCTGCTCGACGGTCCGGTGGAGCAGATCGCCTACCGCTTCGGGCACAACCCGGTGGAGGTCGCGTTCGTGGCGGGCAAGCCCGTCTACGTGCGCGACGAGCGCGCGGCGGCGCGGGTCCGTCAGCGATGAGGATCACCACCGTGCCCGCGATGGTCAACGCCCACAGCCACGCCTTCCAGCTTGACCTGCGGGGGATCGGCGAGCGCCCTCACCCCGGCGATGACTTCTGGAGCTGGCGCACCGAGATGTACCGATTGGCCGCCTCGCACGATCCCGCCTCGATGCGCGCCGTCGGCGAGCGCGCCTACGCACAGATGGCAGCCGCCGGCTACGGCGCCGTCGGCGAGTTTCACTACGTCGTGCATCAGTCCGACGGCGCGCCCTACCCCGAGCCCAACGCGATGGCGATCTCGCTCGCCGAGGCGGCGGTCGCCAACGGCCTGGAGATCGTGCTGCTGCCTGCCGCCTACCACCGCGACGGCCCCGGGCGCCCGGCCGGTCCCGGCCAGCGGCGGTTCTGCGATCGGGACGTGGAGACGTTCCTGGCGCGGACGGACCGGCTGCGATCGTGGGCGGCCGACCGTCCCGGCGTGGGGGTCGGAGTCGCCGTGCACAGCGTCCGCGCGGTGCCCGCGGACTGGATCGAGGCGGTCGCCGCGTACGGCGATCGTCACGGGCTCGTGCGTCATGTGCACGCCTGCGAGCAACGCCGCGAGCTGGAGGAGTGCGCCGCCGAGCACGGCTGCTCACCGATCGAGCTGCTTGACCGCTGCGGCTTTCTCGGGGAGCGCACGAGCGTCGTGCACGGGATCCATGTCACCACCCGCGACATCGAGCTGCTGGCGGCGAGCGGCACGATCGTCGTCACCTGCCCGACCACCGAGGGCAACCTCGGCGACGGCTACCTCCCGGCGCTGCGCTACCGCGACGCCGGGGTCCGCCTGGCCATCGGCACCGATGAGCAGGTCCGGATCGACCCATTCGAGGAGCTGCGCGAGCTCGAGACCCTCGCCCGCCGCGAGGGCCAGACCCGGTTTGCCCTGCTCGACGCGGCCGGCGGCGATCTGTGGGGCCGGACGGCGGTCAACGGCGCGGCCAGCCTGGGTCTGGCGCCGGCGGACTCCGGCGCGGCCGAGATCGAGCTCGATCTCGACCATCCGGATCTGGCCGGGGTGGCTGAGGAGGACCTGCGGCTGGCGCTGGCCACCTGCGCCTCGGCGGCGGTCGTTCACCGCGGGGTGGGAGGCTGACCTCCGGCGCGCCGTGAGCGCAGCCGCACACCGGCCAGGTCCTCGTACAGGCGCAGGGAGCTCATCTCGCCCGCCTCGTCCCCGTAGGTGGCGCGGGCCCGGCGTTGGATCTGCTCGACCAGCGACGCGAGCTCAACGGGCACGCCGACGTCACGGGCCAGATCGACCGCGAGGCCGAGATCCTTGGTCACGAGCTTCATCGCAAAGCCCTCGTCGTAGTCGCCGTGATCGAGCACCATCCGCACGTCGCGCTCGAGGAAGACCGAGTTGGCGGGTGAGTGCACCAGCGCGCTGTGCAGGGTGTCGAGATCGACGCCGGCCTTGACCCCCACCGCGAGCGCCTCGGCGGTCGCCACCGCGTGGATGAACCAGGTCAGGTTGAGCAGCAGCTTGACCGCGTAGCCGCTGCCGTTGGGCCCGAGGTGAAAGATCCGCTGCGGATCGCCCATCGTCTCGAGCACGGGCAGAGCGCGGGTGAACGCCTCGCGCTCGCCGCCGGCATAGATCGCCAGCGTGCCCGCCTCCGCGCCGATCGTCTGGCCGGCGACCGGAGCGTCAAGCAGTTGCACGCCGCGCTGGCCGGCGGCCGCCAGCGCCTTGCGCCCCACCTCCTGCGAGCTGGTGCTCATCTCGATCACCAGTGCCCCTGGTGCGAGCGCGGCGATCGCGCCGTCGGGGCCGTGCAGGACCGCGTCGACCTCTGGCGGCCCGGGCAGGCTGGTCACCACCACGTCGACGCCGGCGACGCAGTCGGCGATCGACTCCCCCGGCCGCGCTCCGGATGCCGCGACGCGCGCCACTGCCGCCGGGTCGAGGTCGAACGCGCTCACCTCGAAGCCGCCGGTGATCACGTGCCGGCACATGTGGCCGCCCATGTGGCCGAGTCCGATGAACCCGACCCTGGTCATCCTGACCCCAGCCCATAGTGGGCGACGGCGTCCTCATCGAGCTCGATCCCCAGCCCGGGCGCGGGCGGCACTACGAGCCATCCGTCGTGGTCGATCCGCAGCGGCTCGGCCAGCATGAAGTCACGCCGGGCCGGGGTCCACCCGGGCGGGTCATAGGGGAACTCGATGAACGGCCCCCCACCGACGCCGCAGCAGACATGCAGGTTGGCGAGCACTCCGATGCCATTGGTCCAGGTGTGCGGCGTGAACCAGCGGTTGCGGCGCAGCGCGAGCTCGGCCAGCGTCCGGGCGCCCGAGATCCCCAGCGCAAGGACCACGTCGGGCTGGTAGACGTCGAGAGCGTCTGCCTCCAGCGCCAGGCGCAACTCGTCGAAGCTGCGCGCCATCTCGCCGCCCGCGACGCGTACGCCTGTGCTCTCACGCAACATCCTCATCCCCGGCAGGTCGGCGCCCGCGAGCGGCTCCTCGACCCACAGCACGCTGTGCTCGGCGAGCCGATCGATCACCCGGCGGGCATCCTGCGGGCCCAGCCCCGGTGCGATGTCGCCGGGCATCCGCCACCACTGGTTGAGATCGACGAGGATCTCCAGGGCATCACCGACGGCATCGCGCATCGCCGCCACCACCGCGACGCCCTCGGCGATCCGGTCCCGCGCGATTCGCACCTTCACCGCCCGGAAGCCCTCCTGGACGAGGGCCCGGGCGTCCTCGGCGCGCTGGGCTGCGGGCCGCAGCTCCCCTAGCGAGGCGTACGCGGCCACCCGGTCGACCGCCCCGCCGAGCAGCGTCGCCACCGGCGCCCGGAGCGCCTGGCCGGCGAGATCCCACAGTGCCGCCTCCAGCGGCCAGTAGCGCCCGGCGTGAAACGAGATCGTCTCGAGCGTGCGGGCATGAGCGGCCAGCGCCAGCGGGTCGCGGCCGATGAACAGGTGCTCGAACGCGGCGAAGTCGGCCATGGTGTCCCCGCTGCCGATCCCGGTCAGTCCCTCGTCGGTGTGCACCCGCACCAGCGTTGCGTCGAACCGAGTGCGCGGATCGAGGTCCCAGGCGGCGTGGAACGGCGGTTGCAGCGGCACTCGCAGGCGCTCGATCCCGATCGCGGTGATCTTCACGGCGAGCGGGCGCTCAATCTCCGCCGTAGAACGGGCTGCGCAGACGATCCCGGCCCGCGACCAGCGCCTGCGCCGCGTCGGGGTCGCGCCCCTCGACGGCCGTGCGGATGCCCTTCAGGGTCGCCGCCCGGCTGGCGATCCGCACCGCGGTCTCATCGGCGGCGTCGGGATCGATGTAGATCGCCACCAGCACCAGCAGATCGACGCTGGCGACCAGCAGCTCCGCGGCCACGGCGTCGAGCACCCCCTGGGCGATGCCGAGCTGGCCCGCGCCCCAGGTGATCGTCTGGTGCAGCGCTTCGGTGGCCGTGGCCTTGTTGATCATGATCGTCGGCGGCCACACCGGCTCGTAGTGCTGCTTGTCCTCGCCGACCACGACCAGGATCGGCGCGTGGCCGGGAGCGGGGGAGGTGAAGGTGCCGAGCAGGGAG
Source organism: uncultured Solirubrobacterales bacterium (assembly GCA_963792735.1). Lineage (GTDB taxonomy): Bacteria > Actinomycetota > Thermoleophilia > Solirubrobacterales > Solirubrobacteraceae > Palsa-465. Next base: position 193,504 of record CAWBXK010000008.1, read on the forward strand.
GCAGCCGTCGGCGTGCCGCGCTCCGCGAGGACCACGTTGACGTGGGCCCCGTCGGGGTCGGTGCCGCTCCAGCCCTCGCCGATCAGGCCGTCGAAGCCCAGCCCGGGTGTGGCGGCGCGCTCGCCGCGCTCCGCCTGGGGTCGCATCGGCCGGCCGGCGCTCATCGCCCCCCCCGGGCCCCCGCCAGGGAGGGGTCGACGACCACGACCGAGCGGCCACCCTCGCCACGGCGCAGGCGGTCAAAGGCGTCCTGCACTCCGTCGAGCTCGATCAGGTCCGAGACCACATCGCCGAGGTCAAGCCGGCCCGAGCGGACCAGCTCGACCAGGCCGGGGAACGTCTCGGCCGGGTCGGCCGACCCGTAGTAGCTGCCGAGGATCGATTTCTCCGAGAGGAACTCGATCGCCGGCAGTGACACCTCCACCCCGGCGGGTACCAGGCCGACCACGATCGCCGTGCCGCCGGGTCGCAGCGAGTCCCAGGCGGTGCGGATCGCGGCGGCGGCGCCCACCACCTCAAAGGCGTGGTCGACCCCGCCGCCGGTGAGCGCGCGGATCGCGGCCGGCGCGTCGACGGCGCTGGCGTCGACGGCGTGGGTGGCGCCCCGGCGCAGCGCATGCTCGAGCTTGTCCGGTCGCCGATCGACGGCGATGATCGTCGCGGCTCCCGCCAGCCGAGCGGCCGCGACCACCTGCAGCCCGACGCCGCCGCAGCCGATCACGCACACCCGCTCGCCGATCCGCACGCCGGCCGCTTGCGTGACCGCCCCGAACGCGGTGACCACGCCGCAGCCGAGCAGCGCAGCCTGCCAGAGCGGAATGTCGTGCGGGATCGGGATCGCGCCGGCGGCCGCCACGACGGCGTAGTCGGCGAAGCAGGCGACACTGAGGCCGTGCTGCAGCACGGTGCCGTCGCGGGCTCGCAGCCGCGAGCTGCCGTCGAGCAGCGTGCCGGCGACGGAGTTTCGTCCCACCGGCTCGCACAGGGTCCGGCGGCCGGTGCGGCAGGAGGGGCAGACGCCGCACGAGGGGACCAGGCAGAAGACGACATGGTCCCCGGGTTCGAGGCCCACGACCCCCTCGCCGACCGCCTCGACGATGCCCGCGCCTTCGTGACCGAGGACCATCGGCCAGCGCCCCGCTCCCAGCTGACCATCGGCGAGGTGAATGTCGGAATGACAGACCCCGGCGGCCGCCACCCGGACGAGCACCTCGGCGGCCCGCGGCGGCGCCAGCAGCACGGTCTCGACCGTCACCGGGCGTCCCGGCTCACGCAGCACGCAGGCGCGAATCTCGCGCTCGGTCGGCGCGCCGGCGGACGGCTCGAGGACCGACCCGGCGATTGGCGCGCCGCTCATCTAGGCAACTCCCGGTCCTACCATTGGGAGGCGGTTGTGGCACACCCGCCCGGGCCTGTCAAGCGCTGGTCCCCCCGCACTCGGACACGGCGAGACGCTCAGGCTCCGAACTGGCTCCGTACCGAGTCCATCAGCGTCAGCGCCGAGACGCTGGGATCACGATGCCGCGGATGGCACAGAGCGATGGTGCGGGGGATCAGGATCTCCTTGGGCTCGAGCCAGGTGAGCGACGGCTCGACCGCGCCGCTGGCGCCGAGCCGGTCGAGGCAGGCGTGGCCGTAGCCCGCGGCGACCAGCCGCTGCAGGGCCAGGTTGTCGTCGGTGCGGTACACGACGCGAGGGCTGATGGCGCGCCGGCGCCAGGCGTCCTCGAGCTCCAGCTGGGTGCGCCAGCGCCGGGTCCACGCCACCACGTCGACTCCGTCGAGCAGGTCGAACGACGCGACCTCGGCGGCGGCGAGCTCGCTGTCACGACGGGTGAGAATCACCCACGGGTCATCGAGCAGGGGGATCGAGTCGATCCGATCGTCGGGCTCGGGGTTGACCATGAAGGCCAGATCGAGCTGGCCGCCGGCGAGGCGATCGTAGGTCCGGGCCGAGTCATGGATCTCCGACAGCACGACCTCAACGTCGGGCCGGTGCTCACGCAGGGTGCGCAACGCGCCCGGCAGCAATTCCGTGGTGGCGGTCTGAAACACGCCGATCCGTAGGGTCTGGCGCTCACCGCGCTGGATCGCGGCGATGTCCGCCCCGAGTGACTCCATCTCACCCAGCACGCGCCGCGCCCGGCGATAGGCGACGTCACCGGCGGCGGTCAGGGCGGTCGCGCCACGCCCGCCCGGACGCGTCAACAGCGGTGCGGCCAGGGAGCGCTCCAGCGCGGCGATCTGGTGTGAGATCGCCGACTGGGTGTAGCCCAGCGCTTTGGCCGCGGCGCGGAAGGAGCCTCGGTCGGCGATCGCCACGAGAGCTCTCAGCGCGCGAAGGTCTATCGCAGAATGATCGACAGAATCTGTCATATCAACGCAAAAGTATCATTTGGCAACACGCCCTGAGAATCGTACCGTGTCAGGGAGATGCTTTCCAGTCGCCTCATCCGTCCGGCCAGCCCGCCGTCCCGGCTCCGCCGCCGCGGGCGTCCGCAGCTGCGCGGCAACCAGCTGCTGTGGCTCGTCTACGCGCTGTTCTTTGCCGCCGGAGTGGCGCAGGCCGCGATCGTGCCGCTGCTGCCGCGGCTCGCCGGCCTGTATGACCTGTCGCCGTCGCAGACCGGCCTGCTGCTGGCAGCGCCCGGGCTGGCGACCCTGGCGGTGTCGATGCCGTCCGGGCTTGCGGCGGACCGGTTCGGTGCCCGTCGCGTCACGCTCGCCTCGGGCGCGCTGCTGTGTCTGTCCTGCCTCGCGCAGGCCACGCCGTCGCTGCCGCTGCTGCTGCTGGGCCGGATCGCATTCGGGGTCTCGTTCGGCGTCGTCTGGACGACCGGTATGGCGTGGGTCTCAGAGATCGATCGCAGCAGCTCGGGCGTACGGCTCGGCCCGTCGGTGACGTGCTCCTCGGTCGGCGTGATGGTGGGTCCCGCCGTCGGCGGCCTGCTGGCCCAGCGCGCCGGCATCGGCGTTCCCTTCGTGCTGATCGCCGCGGTCACGGGGCTGGTGGTGGCGCCGCTCTGGCTCGGATCCCGCACCGCACCGGCGGTCACTTCGTCGGATGCCGAGGCTCCCGAGGGCACCGAGGACAGGTCAGCGCCGTCCCTGCCCGGCCTGGCCCGGCTGGCCCGGCGGCCCGGTGTCGGCGCCGCCGCGGGTGGCCTGATCGTCTCGGGCGCGGTGTCGGGCACGGCCCAGCTGCTGATCAGCAGCGGCCTGCATGGCGACGGACTGTCCACCGGCAAGATCGGCCTGGCGTTCTCCGCCGCCGCGGTCGCCTACATCCTGATCAGCCTTGTGACCGTCAGGCTCGGCCCGCGGGCATCGACCCCGCGGGTCAACGCGGTGGCGACGTTGCTGCTCTCGCTGGCGTTGATACCGGCCCTGGCCGGGGGCGGGCCTGCCGCGCTGGTGCTGGCGCTGCTGCTGACCGCCCTGCCGCGCGCCGCGATCAGCACGATCGCCTATTCGCTCGCCGCGCAGCCCGGCGACCGAGGCGGCGGGGGGGACGGGTTCGTGTTCGGGATGCTCAACGGGGCGTGGGCCGGAGCGATGGTGCTGACGCCGCTGCTGGCCGGACTGCTCGAGCAGAGCCACGGCGCGGCGGCGGCCTATCTGGCGGTGATCGTGCCCTCCTGCCTGATCGCGGCGGCCCTGATGGCGCGATCGGGACCCCGGCGCCACACCCCGAGCCGGCTGGCCGCGGGCTAAAGCCCTACCGCGAGCTGGCCGCGGGCTAGCTCTGCTGCGCCGGCGCGGCCTTCGCCGGGGAGGGCGAAGCTCCGTTTTCGACCCGCTGGAGGCGCCTGAGCTCCTCCAGTGGGATGTGGCAGCGGATCCCGTGCCCGGCTTCCTCCTCGAGCAGGTCGGGTTCGGTGGTCTCGCAGATCTCGCCGATCTTGCGCGGGCAGCGCGTTTGGAACGGGCAGCCGGTGGGCGGATCGGCGGCGCTGGGAATCTCGCCCTCGAGCCGGATCCTGAGCCGGTCGCGGTCATCGAGCGTCGGCACGGCCGAGAGCAGCGCTTCGGTGTAGGGATGGTGCGGGCCGGTGAAGACCTTGTCGGCGGGGCCGATCTCCATCACCCGTCCGAGGTAGAGCACCACGATCCGGTCGGCGAGGTAGCGGACCACGCCGAGGTCGTGGCTGATGAACAGGTAGGCGACCTCCTTGCGCAGTTGCAGATCGGTCAGCAGGTTGAGGATCGCGGCCTGAACCGAGACGTCGAGCGCCGACGTGGGCTCGTCGCAGACGACGATGCGCGGGTCACCGGCGAACGCACGGGCGATCGCGACGCGCTGCTTGAGACCGCCTGACAGCTGCGAGGGGCGCATCGGCAGATAGCGCTCGGACAGACGCACCGACTCGACCAGGGACAGCAGCCGGGCTTTGAGCTGATCGCCGCCGTAACCCCCCAGCTTCGACAGCGACCGCGAGATCAGCTGCCTGACCGAGTGTCTGCGGTTCAGCGCTGAGTCGGGGTTCTGGAACACGATCTGCAGCGCCTTCTGATCGGCGGACTGGCGGCGTCCGGCCAGCGGCGCGAGGTCATGGCCGTCGAGCTGGAGCTCCGCGCCTTCATCCGGGGCGGTGATCCCCATCAGCACACGGGCCAGCGTGGTCTTGCCACTGCCTGACTCGCCCACCAGCCCGACGGTCTCACCGGGCCGGATCTCGAGGTCGACGCCGAACAACCCGCGCACGCTCTGGCCTGACATGTGGAAGGTCTTGCTGGCGGCCCGGACCCTGACCAGCGGCTCGGTCCGCTCCGGGTGCTTGACCGCCTCGGGGGCCGGCCCCGCATCGTCGGTCTCGACGGGCAGGCTCTGGGCCCGCTCGTGGTAGTGGCAGCGCGAGCCGCGGCCGCCGCCGATCTCGTACATCGGCGGCGTTTCGGTACGGCAGCGGTCGGTGGCCAGCCCGCAGCGATCGGCGAAGATGCAGCCGGTGATGACCGAGCCCGGGGACGGCAGCGAGCCCGGGATCGTGGCCAGCCTCGAGCGTGCGTGATCGCGAACCGCCGTCTGGCGGCTGGGAATCGAGCGCAGCAGACCGACCGTGTAGGGATGACGCGCCGAGCCGAACACCTCCTGCGCCGGCCCCTCCTCCACCAGCTCGCCGGCGTACAGGACACCGACCCGGTCGCACATCTGCGCGATCACCGCCAGGTTATGGCTGATGAACAGCAGGGAGGTGTCGAACTCGCTGCGCAGGCCCCTGACCAGGTCCAGCACCTCGGCCTCCACGGTGGCATCCAGCGCGGTGGTCGGCTCATCGAGGATCAGCAGCGCGGGCTCGGAGGCGAGCGCCATCGCGATCACCACGCGCTGAAGCATGCCGCCCGAGAGCTGATGGGGATAGCGGCCCATCACCCCGGCCGGATCGGAGATGCGCACCTTGCCGAGGATCTCCTCGGCGCGGTTCAGCGCCTGCTTGCGGTCGACCCCGGCGATCTCGTAGACCTCGGCGACCTGGCGGCCGACCAGGATCGACGGGTTCAGCGCCCGGCCGGGCTCCTGGTAGACCATCGAGACCTGGCTGGCGCGCAGCTTGCGCAGCTCGGACTTGTTGAGCGACAGGACATCGCGACCGCCGATCTCGATCGTGCCGGCGCTGACACGACCGTTGCGGGCGAGGTAGCGGACGATCGCCAGCGCGATCGTCGACTTTCCACAGCCGGACTCGCCAACCAGCCCGAAGGACTCCCCGCGGGCGACATGGAAGCTGACGCCTCGGACCACGCGCTGGTCGCGGCGGCGCACGCGATAGCTGATCTCGACGTCCTTGAGCGTCAGCGCGTCGGCGGACTCGGCCCCTGGGTTCGGCGCCGTGGTCTCGGGGATTGCGCTCATATCTCGGCCCCTGAGGTGGTTGCGGTGTGGTTCGCGATGGTGCTCACGACGCGTCCAGGGCGGATTCGATCGAGTTGGCGATCATGTTGACGCCGATCACCAGCGAGGCGATGGCGAGGGCGTCGAACAGTACCTCCCACCAGTATCCGGCGGTGACCTGGCCGTAGTTGGAGGACAGCTCGAGGCCCCAGTTGGCCGAGGGCGGCGGGATCCCGAAGCCCAGGAACGACAGCGTCACGATCGTGAATACGGCGTAGCCGAGCCGGACGGTGAACTCGACCATGATCGGCGCCAGCACGTTGGGGAGGATCTCGACGAACATGATGTAACGCGAGGTCTCGCCGCGAAGTCGCGCCGCCGACACGTAATCCAGTTCACGCTCCAGCAGCACCGCCGCGCGCACGGTACGCGCGATCAGCGGCGCGAACACGATCCCGATGACGAAGATCAGGGTGGTGTTGGACGGCCCCAGCGCGACGATGCCGAGGATGCCGGTGACCACCAGCGGTAGGGCCAGGAAGGCCTCGACGAAGCGGCCGATGATCTCGTCGACGGCACCGCGGAAATACCCCATCACCAGGCCCAGCGCCGTGCCGAGCAGGGTCCCGATCAGCGTCGCCAGCGGCGCGATGATGAGAATGTCTCGCGAGCCGGTGATCACGCGGGCGAACACGTCGCGGCCGAGCTGATCGGTCCCGAACCAGTGCGTGCCCGAGGGGGCCTGGTTGATCGCGCTGAGGTCCTGGGCCAGAGGATCGTGGGGTACCAGCAGGTTGCCGAAGATCGCCGCCAGGATCCAGAACACCAGGATCGTCGCGCCGAACGCGAACGTCTTGGAGTGGGTGAGGTTGCGCAGGAACTCGTCCCGCCCCTCGGTGGACCGCCCGGCCGATACGGCGCCGGCCGATTCGACGGGGATCTCAGCGATGCTCATTCGACCCCCCGGTAGCGGATCCGCGGGTTCAGCAGCGAGTAGAGGATGTCGGCGATCAGAGTGGCGAGCATGTAGACGATGCCGATCACCAGCACGCCGGCCTCGAGCATGGGGAAGTCCTTGCTGTTGGCCGCGTTGTAGATCAGCGAGCCGATCCCCTGATAGTGAAACAGCGTCTCGACGAGCACCAGGCCGCCGATCAGGTAACCCGTCTGGGTCGCGATCACGGTGATCGTCGGCAGCAGCGAGTTGCGCAGGATGTGGCGGCGGATCATGACGCCGCGCGGCAGGCCCTTCAGTGTTGCGGTACGGGCGTAGTCCGACGCCAGGGCCTCGACCGTGCCGGCCCGCGCCATCTGCTGGATGTAGCCGAACAGGATCAGCGTGAGCGGGATCGCCGGCATCAGCAGGTGGTAGATCTGGGTGCCGATGCCCGCACCCGGGGGAGAGGTGGCCGAGATCGGAAGCACGTTCAGCGCGATCCCGAAGATCAGGATCAGGATGATTCCCGACACCACCTCGGGGATCACGGTGGCCGACAGGCCGACGACGCTGATCACGCGGTCGATCGGCCGGCCCACGTTGAGCGCCGCGATCACCCCGCCCAGGATCCCCAGCGGGACGACCATCACGAACGCCACCGCCGCCAGCTTCAGCGAGTTGCCGAGCGCCTTGGTCAACAGCGGGCCGATCGCCGCCTGGTACTGATACGAGGTGCCGGGGTTGCCGGTGACGAAATGCCCGATCCAGGTCAGGTACTGCGAGAACACCGACTTGTCGGTGCCGAGCTGGTGAGCCAGGGCCTTGACCGCCGAGGGAGACGCCAGCGGCCCGAGGATCGCGCGGGCGGGATCGCCCGGAAGCACCTGCGCGGACATGAACACGATCAGGCTCAGGATCAGCAGCGTGATCAGGCCAAGCCCGACGCGCTTGAGGATAAACGCCAGCATGTTGTGTGTCTCCCTCTCAAACCCTCCGAAGGCCCCGGAACATTATGCCGACTTAAACGCATCCTTGAGGTAGATGGCCGCGATCGACGTGGGGTTGACACCGTGCACGGTGGAGGCCGTCGCCGTGAGGCCGTCGATGAAGTACGGGATCACGAGTGGTGTCTCGGCCAGCAGCAGGGTCTCGATCTTGCCGGCGATCGTCTTCTGGGTCTGCAGATCGACGGCGGCGACGTACTGCTTGACGAGCTTGTCGTAGGCGGGGTTCTTGAAGTGGGCGGCGTTCCAGGGACCGCCGGAGGTCAGCGGGGCCTCGAGGAACACGTTCGGGACGCCGCGATCGCCGTAGTCGACCAGGCTCATCGCGGCGTCGAGCCAATCGGAGTTCCCGTATGTCGACTTGCCGTAGTAGTTGGTCTGGTTCTCGACCTTGAGCTTGATCGTGACGCCGATCTTGGTGGCCGCCTCGGCGATCACCTGGGCGAGCTGCGGAACCTCCTCGTACTGCTCGGTGGTCAGCGTGGTCGAGAAGCCGCTCGCATGACCGGCCGCGGACAGCAGCTGCTTGGCTTTGGCGATGTCCTGGGCGCGCTGGGGCACGCTCAGATCCGTCGAGGGGAACTTCGGCGAGAACGGGCTGTCGTTGCCGAGCACCCCGTCGCCGTTGAGCAGCGCCTTGACCATCCCCGGACGGTCGAGGCAGAGCGCGACGGCCTGGCGGACCCGCGCATCGGTGAACGGCGCCTGGTCGTTGCGCATCGACAACTCACGGTGGTTGGCGGACTTGAGCTTGATGATGTTGTACTGCGGATTGTTCAGCAGCGACTGGGCGCCCTGGGTGACGAATTGCACGATCACGTCAACCTGGCCGCCCTGCAACGCCAGGATCTGGGGCTGCTGGGAGCTGTAGAACGTGAAGGCGGTGGAGGCGAGATGGGGCGGCCCGCCCCAGTAATCGGGATTGGCGACGAAATTCGCGCCCACGTTCTGGGTATAGCTCTTGAGCTTGAACGGCCCCGTCCCGATGAAGGTGCCCTGCCACTTGCTGAAATCGGTCCCCTTGGGGACGATGATCGCGTTGTAGTTGTCGGAGGAGACCAGATAGGGGAAGTTGCCGTTCGGCGCCTCGAGGTGGAACGCGACGGTGGTGGGGTCGACCTTGACCACGCCCGCCGGTTTGAGCACGTCGACGAACGTCGACAGCGCGTTGGAGGCGTTCTTGGGGTCTGAAAGCTGCTGGAAGGTGTAGACGACGTCGTCGGCGGTCAGCGGCGCGCCGCTGTGGAACTTGACCCCGGGACGGAGCTTGAACGTCCACACCGCCCCGCCCTTGGTGGGCGTCCAGCTCGTCGCCAGCATCGGCTGGAGCTGCAGCAGCATGTTGTTGTCGAAGGTGAGGAACTCGCCGGTCTGGGCGAGCATGCACAGCCCGCCGGCGTCGGCGATGGTGAGCGGGTTCACGGCAGCCGCCGGGGCCTGCGAGGCGAGCCGCAGGACTCCGCCCTTGACCGGCGCGGCGCTGGGCCCCCCCGACGACGCGGACGACGACGAGGCGGGCGAGTTGGCGTTGCCGCAGGCCGCCAGGATCGTTCCCATCAGCGAGGTGGACATCCCGATCACGGCGCCCTTGCGGATGAACTGCCGGCGGCTGATGCGTCCCGCCACGAGCTCGTCGATGTAGTGGTTCTCGAGCTCGCTACGACTGTCGCGGACACCGTCGAGCTTAAGCGCTTGTCTGGCCATACTCCGTCCCCTTTCTAGAGGCAACCCCCGGTGACACCGGTCTGACGGCTTCATCGCCTTTCACCTGTCGCCGTTGCCTCACACCCGATCCGTTGTCAAGAGCCCTGCGGCCCAAGGGCCTGCCGGGTCAGCCATGCTGCGGCAAGGATACCGCTGTGGTCGGCGCCTTCCTGTGGTGTATGGCTCTCGCCGCCCTCGAGCGGCACGAACAGCAGCAGGGTCGCGGTCAGCGCGGCCAGGTGCTGGGCGTCGTGGCCGGCGCCGGACCAGGTCTCCTGCGCCGGGACCCCGAGCGCCGCGGCGGCGTGCAACGCGGTCGTGGCGAGGGCCGCGTCGAGCTCGACCGGCTCACCACCGCGGGTCAGCCGCAGGTCTGCTCGGACGCCGCGGCGGTCGGCGATGTCGGCTGCGGCGGCCCGGATCGCGGCGTCGAGCCGGGCCAGAGATTCGGAGTCGATCGCCCGGGCGTCGATCGCCAACCGCACCAGTCCCGGGATCACGCTCACGGCGCTGGGGGACACCGTCAGGGTGCCGACGGTCGCCACGGTCTCCGGCGGCTCGGCCCGGGCGGCCGCCTCGACGCCCAGAATCAGCTCGGCCGCGGCCGCCAGCGCGTCGCGGCGCTCATCCATGGAGATCTCGCCGCAGTGGCCGGCGGCACCCTCGATGACCACCTCAAAGCGGCGCGGCGAGGCCACCCGCGTGACTACCCCCAGGGTACGCAGCGCCCGCCGCTGGGCGACGTGAACCTCGACGTGAGCGTGCAGACGTCCCACCGGCGGGTCGACGCGGTCGAGTCCGGACAGGACCTCGAGATACCCCGCCTGGGCCTCGGCCGCGCTGATCCCGCGTTCGTCTCGCAGCTCGCGCAGCTCGGCTTGATCCAGCGAGCCGACCAGCAGACGGGAGCCGATCGTGCCCGCTCCGAACCGGGGCGCCTCCTCCGCCGCGCACACCAGCAGGCCGGGGCGGGCACCGCCCGCCGCCCCGGCGTGCAGATCGTGGGCCAGCTCGAGCCCGAGCACGGTCCCCAGCGCGCCGTCGTAGCGGCCTCCATCGGGGACGGTGTCCACGTGCGAGCCGGAGGTGACCAGGGGGCCCGGCCACCCTTCCGGGAGCGCCCATAGGTTGCCATGGCGGTCGATCCCGGCCTCCAGGCCCGCCTCAGCGGCCCAGCCGGCGACGAGCCGCATCGCCGCCGCCTCGGCCGGAGAGAAGGCGGGGCGATCGGCGCCGCCGCCAGGGCCGAACGCGATCTGCCACAGCGCCTCCAGGCGCCGGGCGATGCGCTCCTCGTCAGGCAAGCGCGTACTCGGCCAGCGGCTTGCCGAGCATCGCCTCCACCTCGGGGTAGACGCTCGGCTCCCTGACCCCGTCGCCGAGCGGCACCAGCGCCTTGGGGACGTGCAGAATCGCGACCTCGTCGCCTTCGCGAATGTCGGCGATCGAGATGATCCGCCCGCTGCTCGGCGACAGCGTCGCCAGTACGTCGGGAAACGTGGCCAGCCGCTCGCCGGCGGACTCGGCGGTGAGGTACTCGTTCACGAAGCCGAGCTCGAACCCACCCACCACGATCCTCCCGATGTCGAAGGCGTTCTCGGTGCGCAGCTCGCGGCGGTCGACCTGTCCCTCACCGATGATCGTGCCCCCCAGGTGCGCCGCGGTGACGTCGATCATCCGCCTCGGCCCGGCCGCCTCTGCCGCCAGGATCGCCTCGCCCAGCTCGATCGCGAAGCTGATCGCGCCGACAGCGGCGTGCTCGGCGACAAACGACGCGGGCAGCGGGTTTCGCGCGGCGGAGATGAACCCGCCCGACTGGTCGGCGGCAGTCCGCAGCACGCCCGCGGTGTGGCGCACCGTCCCGCGCGCCACCACCTCCAGATAGCGGTTCTCGGCCCGGTTGCCCCCGGCCACGGCCTGGACGGTCTGATAGTCGTCGTCGGCGGCGAGGCCGAATGACCCCATCTTGCCGGTGGGGTGGGCGCGGCCGTCGCCGGCGGCATCGATCACCAGCGTCCCGAGTACGGCTGAGGCGAGCCACCCGTTGCAGGTGGTGGAGGAGCCGTTCTGGGCCGTGACGGTGCCGACGATGGGCTCCTCCACGGCATCCATCAGCAACCGCAGCGCCCGGACGTAATCACCGGGGCGCATCTCCCAGCCCACTGCGGCGGGGGCCCCGATCGCGCTCACCGTGGCCAGCATCGCCGCGGGATCGATCTCATCGAGTGTGGCCAGCCGTGGCGTCCCGGACTGGACCGCGGTGGTGCCGACGAGCAACCCGTGGTCGACCCAGCCGCCCCCGCCCGCGGCGAGCACCGAACCGCCCGCCACCGCGGCGTGCACGGCGTGCAGGTCGAGGTCTCTCATCGCCATGACTCTCTCATGCGCGCGAGCCCAATCCAAGGTGATGCTCCCGCGCGGCGTCGATCGCCTCGACGTAGCCCGCGTCGGCGTGGCGCAGCACCCCGAGCGCGGTGTCGACGTTCAGCGATCCCTCCAGCCGGGCCGCGGCATCCGCGCTGCCGGTGGCCACCACGGTCATCCCGGCGCTCTGCGAATAGCCGGCGTAGCCGCCGCCACCCGCGTGAAGCGCCACCAGATCCGCCCCCGCCGCCGTGCCCAGCAGCGCGTTGAGCAGCGGCCAGTCGCTGATCGCGTCCGACCCGTCGGCCATGCCCTCGGTGATGATGTTGGGGTGGGTCATCGCGCCCCCGTCCATGTGATCGCGGGTGAAGGCGACCGGCGCCTGCAGGCGCCCGTCGGCGACCGCCGAGTTGACCGCCAATCCCAGCCGGGTGCGTTCGCCGTGGCCCAGCCACGCGATCCGGGCCGGGAGCCCCTGGCGGGTCACGTGCTCTCGAGCCAGGGCGATCCAGTCGGTGATCCGGTCCACGCCGGCGAACAGCTCCAGACACAGCTCGTCGATCAGCGCCAGGTCGTGATCGTCGCCGGACAGGCAGATCCAGCGGAACGGGCCGATCCCGCGGCAGAACAGCGGCCGCAGGTAGCGCGCGGTGAAGATGTCGATCTCGAGCGCCTGAGGCAGGCCTCCGGCCGCCGCGTGGGGGCGGATGTTGTTGCCGTAATCGAAGGTCACCGCCCCGCGCGCGCGGAGCTCCAGCATCGCTGCGACGTGGCGGACCAGCGTCGCCAGGGCGAGCGCCTCGAGCTTGCCCGGGTCGCCGCGCCGCAGCGACGCCGCCTGCTCCGGCGTGACCCCCGACGGCAGATAACCGCTGCGGAGGTCGTGCGCCGCGGTCAGGTCGGTCACCACGTCGGGGACCACATCCCGTGCCAGCAGTCCCTCCAGGAGCTCGGCGGCACCCGCGACCAGCGCGATCGCCAGCGCGCGCCCAGTACCGCGGGCCTCCAACGCCGCGTCGAGCGCCTCGTCGAGGTCCTCGGTGACGAGATCGACCAGGCCATCGCGGCCCCGGCGCCGAGCCTTGTCGCCGTCGACCTCGGCGATCAGCGAGATGCCACCCAGCATCCGGGTGACGGCCAGGGGTTGGGCCGACCCCATGCCACCGAGTCCGGCGCTGGCGACCAAGCGCCCGCGCAGCGAGCCGCCGAAGTGCTCCCGGCCCACCTGCGCGAACGTCTCGTAGGTGCCCTGGAGCACGCCCTGGGCGCCGATGTACTGCCAGCAACCGGCCGTCAGCCCGCCCCACGCGATCAGGTTGCGCCGCTCCAGCTCATAGAAGTTCTCCGGCGTGGCCCAGCGCCCCACCAGGTTGCAGTTGGCCAGCAGCACCGCCGGCGCGCGGGGACCGGTGGGCAGCACGGCGATCGGCTTGCCCGATTGGACGATCAGCGTCTGCTCATCGCGGAGCCGGCGCAGCGCGGCCACGATCGCGGCGAGGCTGTCGGGGTCGCGCGCCGCCTTGGCGTGGGCGGCGTAGACGACGAGGTGCGCGGGGTCTTCGGCGATTGCCAGGTTGTTCTCCAGCAGGCGCAGGATGGCCTCGGCGCGCCATCCGGTACAGCGCAGTCCGCTATCAGACACGGGCCGGCACTCGCCCGGTCGAGGCCGCCACATACCGGCCGTGGCCGGGGCCGCCGGCTGCGCCGGCGTGCACGCCGTCCCAGACCTGCACCCCGCGTGAGAATGCGGCGATCGCGCGTCCGCGCAGGCGGCGGCCCGCGTACGGGCTCCAACCGGCCTCGGTCACCAGCCGTGCCGGGTCGACCTCCCATTCCAGCGCGGGATCGAGGACGAGCACGTCGGCATCGGCGCCGGGTCGCAGGTTCCCCTTGCGGGGCCATAGGCCGAAGCGGCGAGCCGGCGCTTCGCTGACCAGCCGCGTGAGCTCCGCCGCGCCGAGTGCGTCATGGACCAGGGCGACGATCAGCTCGACGCCGGGCGCGCCGGAGGCGAGCGAGAAGATGTCAGCGCCGAGCTTGCGCTCCAGTGGCCATCCCACGTGATCGGAGGAGATCAGGTCGAGCCCGTCGGCGGGCAGCGACCGTGTGCGCAGCGGCGGGTTGATCTTCGCCTGCCCGCCCTGACGCTGGAGCTCGGATTCGTCCAGCAGCAGATAGTGCGGGCACGTCTCACCGCTGACGTCGAGACCGTCACGGCGAGCAGCCGTGATCAGCGCCACTCCGCGCGGAGTGGAAACGTGGCACACGTGCAGTCGCGCCCCGGTCGCTCGGGCCAGCTCCAGGCATCGCGCGATCGCCTCGTGCTCGGCCACCGGCGGTCGCGAGCGGGCGTGGGCGAGCGGGTCGGCGCTGTGCCCGGCCGCGCGCTCGGACTCGATCCCGGCTCGCACGATCTCGTCGTTCTCGGCATGCACGCCGGCCAGCCCTCCCGCCGCCGCGATCGCGGCAAACGCGTTCAGCATCTGGCCGTCGGGAATGCGCGGAAAGCGAGTGGGGTGGGTCTCGAAGGTCGAGAGCTTGAATGCGGCCGCCCCGGCGTCGACGAGCGCCTGCACCGCCTCGATCGGGCCGCGCGGTGGCACCGTCGCCCATAGCGCCACGTCCACGTGAGCCTCGCGCTGCACGTCGGAGATCTTGGCCTCCAGCGCGGCCAGCGAGTCAACCGGGCCGGTGGCGTCGTAGGGCATGTCGACGATCGTGGTGACCCCCCCGGCCGCCGCGGCGCGGGTGCACCGCTCGATTCCCTCCCCGGCGTAGCTGCGGGTGTGGACGTGCACGTCCACCGCGCCCGGGAGCAGCAACGCGTCACCGAAGTCCAACCCGCCCGGGGCGGGCTCGCCGACGGCCTCGATACGGCCGTCACGGATGGTCAGACCGGCTCTCCGGGCGGGCCCTTCGGGCATCAGAATACGACCGGCGATCTTCTCGGTCACTGAGATGCGGATAGGTTATCGTACCCGTCTGGATGACAGTCGTCTCAGCTAACGAGAGAATCCTGCTGAGCGGCGACGGCCTCACCGTCGACGGCGTCCTGGCGGTGGCGCGCGGCGGCTCGCAGGTGGACCTCGATCCGGGAGCGCTGGTGCGCGTCCGGGCCGCGCGGGAGGTGGTCGACCGCGTGCTGGCCAGCGGCGAATCGGTCTACGGCCTCAACACGGGCCTCGGCTCGCTCTCGCGTCATCGGATCCCGCTGGAGGAGATCGGCGCCTTCTCCTTCGCCACCGTGGCCGACCAGGTCTCCTCCTATGGCCGCCCGCTGGACACCGACGTCGTCCGGGCGATGATGCTGTCGCGGGTCAACGGCATGCTCAAGGCCGGCGTCGGGGTGACCCGCGAGCTGATCGAGCTGTTGGTCGCGGTGCTCAACGTCGGGATCCACCCGATCGTCCGGATGATCGGCTCCGTCGGCCAGGGGGACCTGTCGGAGATGGCGGACATCGGGAAGGTGCTGATCGGCCGCGGCTTTGCCGAGTATCAGGGCGAGACGCTGCCCGGGGCCGTGGCGATGCGACGCGCCGGTCTGGAGCCGATCACGCTCGAGCCCAAGGAGGCGCTCGGGCTGATCAGCGCCAACGGGGTGACGATGGGGCGTGGCTCGCTGGTGCTGGTCGACGCCGCCGATCTGATCGAGAGCATGCAGATCACCGCGGCGCTCAGCTTTGAGGCGTTCGCCGCCAACTTCTCGGTCATCCACCCCGCCGCCGAACGGGTGCGACCCCACACCGGGCAGGCCCGAGCCAGCGCCCGCCTGCGGGAGCTGCTGGAGGGCAGCGAGCTGTGGCGCCCCGGCGCGGCGCGCAATCTCCAGGATCCGCTCTCTATCCGCTGTGTCCCGCAGACCCATGGCGCCGTCTACGACGCGCTCTCGGTGGCCCGCGGCATGATGGAGATCGAGCTCAACTCGGCGGGTGACAATCCGCTGGTGCTCGTGGAGGAGGGCGCGATCGTATCGGTGGGCAACTTCGATGTGACCTCGCTGGCGATGGCGTTTGACTACATGCGCCTCGGGATCGCGCATGCCGCGCAGGTCGCCAACGAACGCGTCCAGAAGCTTCTGTGGCGCCACTTCAGCGGACTGCCGACCGGGCTGGCCCCCCACGACGGACCCACCGGGGGCCTGCGCCCGCTCGGGCGCTCGTTCGCGGCGCTGGCCTCCGAGGCGCGCTTTCTGGCCAACCCGGTGTCGCTCGACTACCGGGGCCAGTTGGCCGAAGGGGTGGAGGATCATGCTTCGATGGCGCCGCTGGCGGTCAGCACGACCTCGAGTCTGGTCAGCCTCGCCCACCGGCTGGTCGCGCTCGAGCTGATCATCGCGGCCCAGGCGGTGGACCTGCGCGGCGGTCCCGAGCGGCTGGGCGGCGGAACCGGACGGGCCTACGCGGTGGTACGCGAGTACGCCGGCACGCTGACCGACGAGACCGAGTGGAATGCCGACCTCGAGGGCCTCGCCAAGCTGGTGGGCGACGGCCAGCTGGCCCATCGGGTGGCCTACGTGGCGGGAGCCCGTCCGGCCCTGTCCGAGCACGAGCCTCCGGGGATCTGAGATGCCCGAGGGAGCCCTGCAGCGCGCCGTCGAGTTGCTCGGGTGCCTCGGTGATCAGCCCGCCGAGCTGACCGTCGCCGAGCTTGCCGACGGGACCGGAATGCCGACCAGCACCGCCTACCGGCTACTCGCCGAGCTCGAGCAGCACGGTCTGGTGCAACGCGGCGCCGACCGGACCGTCGTGCTGGGCGCCCGCCTGGTGGCGCTCGGCCGGATCGCCGAGGCCGGGCTGCACGACCGGCTGGTGGAGCCCGCGGCTCCGATCATGCAGGGGCTCTGCGAGGAGATCGGGGAGACGGTGATCCTGTCGGCCCCGTGCGCGCTGGAGGGCATCGTCCTGCATGTGGTCGAGACCGAGCTGCACTCGGTTCGGCTGTCCTACGCCCGCCTCAAGCGGGCCCCGATGCACCGGGGCGCGTCGGGCAAGGTGCTCGCCGCCTACCTGGAGACGGGCGACCGGGAGCGGCTGCTCGAAGCCGTGCGGGTGCCGGGGCTCGCGGCCGAGCTGGATCAGATCCGCCGCGCCGGGTTCGCGTACACCTCGGGTGAGCTCGACGAGGGCGCCGGGGCGGTCGCGGCACCGATTCTCGACCGGCGCGGGCGCATCGAGGCCGGGATCTCGGTGGCCGGGCCGGCGCCGCGGATCGCGGCAGACCTGCCGCGCGCGACTGCGGCGGTGAGAGACGCGGCGCTGAGCATCGAGCGGGCCCAGCAGGGGTAGTCAGCTCACGGTAGCCCGCGCCATGCGGCCGGCGTGTAATGGTTAAACCGCGAGCGGACCCGGTTTCCCGGCTTGAGCGACACGATTCCAGACTCAGCAGGTACGCGAGCGCCGGGACCTGCCCCCCGCCCGTCGCGCGTCCGTCCGGCCCGCCGCGGGCCATCAGCGCGGATGGTGCCCCGCCCCCGGACGGGCAAGCACGCCGAGCAGGGCCACGACCTGAGCGTGATCGGAGGGCTGGCCGCGCTCAGCCTCGATGCCCTCTCGAGCGTCGCCTACGGACCCGAGGCGATGATGGTGGTGCTGGTCCTCGGTGGTGCGGGCGCGCTGCGGTTCACGCTCCCGCTGACGCTGGTGATCACCGGCATGCTCGTGCTGCTGGTGATCTCCTACTCCCAGGTGATCACCGCGCACCCCGACGGCGGGGGCGCCTATGCGGTGTCCAAAGCCAACCTGGGACGCTGGCCGGCGCTGCTGGCGGCGTCCTCGCTGGTGGTGGACTACGTGCTCACGGTGGCGGTCAGCCTGGCCGCCGGGGCCGCCAGCCTCGGCAGCGTGTTCCCGGCCCTGGCCAATCACCTACTGCTCGTGTCGCTGGCCGGGCTGGCCCTGCTGACCGCGGTCAACATGTTCGGCATCAGCGAGTCGGCCAGGCTGCTGCTGCTCCCGGCGGCGATCTTCGTGCTCAGCGTCGCGGCGACGATCGTGATCGGACTTGTCCATCCCCACAGCGAGGCGCTCATCGGCAAGCGGCTCGCGTTCCCGATCACCGACGCCGTCGGGCTGATCCTGATCCTGAAGGCATTTGCCGCCGGCTGCTCGGCGGTGACGGGGATCGAGGCGATCGCCAACGGGGTCCCGGCGTTCCGGGAGCCGCGCGCGCGGACCGCCCAGCGCACCGAGATCACGCTGGGGGTGCTGCTCGGGGTGATGCTGGTGGGCCTCGCGGTCGTCGTGCACATCCATCACGTCCAGCCGCGCGGCGGCGTGACCGTGCTGTCGCAGTTGACCGCGGGGACGATGGGCACCGGGTGGCCGTTCTATGTCTCCAACCTCGCGGTCACCGCGGTGCTGGGGCTGGCCGCCAATACGAGCTTCGGGGGCCTGCCGGTGCTGATGAGCCTGCTGGCCAAGGACCATCGGCTGCCGCATGCCTTCTATCTGCGCGCGGAGAAGCCGATCTACCGGACCGGCATCGTTTCGCTCGCCATGGCGGCGTTGCTGCTGCTGGTGGCCTCGGGGGCACAGGTCAACAACCTGATCCCGCTTTACGCGATCGGCGTCTTCATCGGCTTCACGTTGAGCCAGGTCGGCCTGGTCAGGCACTGGCTCGTTACGCGCATCAGCCATTGGCGCCCCCGGGCGGTGGTCAACGGTGCCGGCGCGGTGATGACCGGAATCGTGGTGATCGTGCTGCTCGGGACGAAGTTCCTGACCGGGGCGTGGGTGGTGGTGATCGCGGTGCCGTCGCTGATCTTCCTGTTCGCCCGCACCGAGGCGTATTACGAGGGGGTCGGGCGCGAGCTGAGGCTCGGCCGGACACCGCCGCTGCCGATCAAGCGCCAGAGCATCGTGCTGGTGCCGACCTCAACCGTGAATCTGCTGACCGAGCGGGCGGTCAGCGCGGCGATATCGCTGGGTGACACCGTGATCGCGCTCGCCGTCGCGGGCGACGAGGAGGAGAAACGGCAGATCCTCCGCAACTGGAGCGAATGGGAGTGCGGGCCGCCGATCGAGGTGCTGGTCGATCCGAACCGCTCGCTGATCCGGACCGTGCTCAAGTACGTCGAGTCGATCCACGAGGAGGACGCGGTGGTGACCGTGCTGATCCCGGAGATCGTGCCCCGCAAGCGCCGTCACGAGATCCTCCACAATCAGCGCGGGCGGCTTTTGGAGGCGGCGCTCAAGGCGCGTACGGATGTGATCGTGGCGATCCTGCCGTTCAAGCTGCACGACTGAGTGATCGCTCGCGCGGTCAGAGGGCCACGTTGGAGCCGGTCGTCACCGTGTGAGCGCTGGGGAGCCCGAAGGCGTCGATCGGACTGGTCGCGTTGCGCGCCATGGCGATGAACATCGCCTTGCGCCAGCGAGCCAGCCCCGGGGCCGCGGTCGGCACGATGGTGATGCGCGAGACGAAGTAGGAGGCGTGCTCGAGGTCCAGGTTGCGCTCGAGCAGACCGCGCTTGCGGGCCAGGGCCAGCGCGTCGGGCACGTTGACCCGGTCCTGGTAGCCGACCCGGATGGTGACGTGCAGGATCTTGAACAGGCCCTGGCCGAGCGGCTCGACGGCGCACCGGTCGGGCTCGTCGACGTGCGGGATGCTGACCGGATCCATCGAGACGATCACCACCTTCTCCTGGAAGGCGTTGATGTGCTCGACCTGGGCGCGGAGGGCGAGCGGCGTGGTCTCCTTGCCGGGGCTGAGGAAGATCCCGACGCCGGGCAACCTGACGACCGCAGGCTTGATGGCAGGCAGGTCGCCGAGGAATTGCGTCAGTGAGCCCTCCTGCTCGGTGCGGTTGCGCGTCACGATCTCACGGCCCCGGCGCCAGGTGACCATCACCGTGGCGATCACCAGCCCCGCCACCAGCGAGAGGTAAGCGCCGTGCTCGACCTTGGCCAGGTTGGCGGTGAAGAACGCGACCTCGACGGTCAAAAACAGCACGCCGAGCAGGGCGAGCTTCCACCGGCGGGTTCGCCACAGCGAACGGGAGACGGCGATGAACAGGATCGTGTTGAGGATGAACGTTCCCGTCACCGCCACGCCATAGATGTCCCCCAGCTTGGCCGAGTGCTGGAACACGAGCACCAGCGCGGCGACGCCGAGGCACAGTCCCCAGTTGATCAGCGGGACGTAGATCTGGCCCTCCAGCGCCGAGGTGTGAACGATCTTCAGCCGCGGGAGGAGCCCGAGCGCCACCGCCTGCTTGGCGACGGAGAACGACCCGGTCACGGCAGCCTGGGACGCGATCACCGTCGCCATCGTGGCCAGGACCACCATCGGCAGCCGCAGCCCGCTGGGTACGAGCAGATAGAACGGGTTGGAGATCGTGCTCGGATGCGAGAGGATCAGCGCCGCCTGGCCGAGGTAGTTGAGCAGCACGGCCGGAAACACGATCGTGAACCACGTCAGGCGGATCGGCGTCGACCCGAAGTGCCCCCGATCGGCATACAGCGCCTCCGCGCCCGTGACGCAGAGCACCACTCCACCCAGGGTGAGGAACGCCGCGCCGCCGTGGTCGATCATGAAGCGCGCGCCCCATACCGGCGACAGCGCCTCGAGCACGCCCGGATGCATGACCACCTGGTGTGCCCCGAGGAGGCCGATGGCGATGAACCAGACCATGATCACGGGGCCGAACAGCCACCCGACCGCGCCGGTGCCACGGTGCTGGACGGCGAACAGCGCGATCAGGATCCCCAGCGCGATCGGGACGACAAGATGCGACAGGCCGGGTGTCGCCACGTTCAGCCCCTCCACCGCGGAGATGACGGAGATCGCCGGGGTGATCATCCCATCGCCGAAGAACAGCCCCGCGCCGAAGATCCCCAGGGTCACCAGCAGCAACGCGTGCGGCACGCGGCGCCGCTGGACCAGCGCGGTCAGCGCCATGATGCCGCCGTCGCCACGGTTGTGGGCGCGCATGATGAAGCCGGCGTACTTGATCGAGACGACGATCGTCAGCGCCCAGAAGATCAGTGAGGAGATGCCGTAAACGCCAGCCACGGTCGAGTGGACGGCGGCTCGGTGGGAGTTGAAGATGACCTGCTCGGTGTAGAGCGGGCTGGTGCCGATGTCGCCGTAGACGATCCCCAGTGCACCCAGGCCCAGGACGGCTCGGCTGGCGTGCGCGACGACGTCGCGCTGGTCGTCCCCGGCCGCGCGGATCGCCTCGGAGGGCTCGGTCGCCTCGGGGGCCGGCGCCGGGCGCACGGGCCAGTAACCGAGCTTGTGAGCGGCCTCGTTGAAGTTGCGCCTGATCCCGGGCTCGTGGGCGAGTGCGTCTCCGTTGCGCTGGCCGACGGGGTCGAGCTTGTGGGCGCCCTCGTCCAGGGTGCGTCGGATTCGCGTGGGAGCCATGTCTCCCCAGATGCTCGATCCTCCTGCGTCGAGGACCCGTGCAGAACTGCCCCTCGCCTATACAGATGTTGTGAAGATGGGGGATGGCTGCGCCATCCCCTTGAGAGAAACTCCGTTTCTCCTGGGTCGGTTTGATGGCTGCGCCATCCCCTTGAGAGAAACTTCGTTTCTCCTGGGTCGGTTTGATGGCTGCGCCATCCCCTTGAGAGAAACTCCGTTTCTCCTGGGTCGGTTTGATGGCGGCGCCATCCCCCTTGAGAGAAACTTCGTTTCTCCTGGGTCGGTTTCTTTCTAGATCGCGACCTGCGAGCCGGTCATCACGGTGCGATCGGTCGGCAGTCCGAACGCGTCGATCGGGCTCGTCGCATTGCGCGCCATGGCCACGAACAGCTTCTTGCGCCACGGTGCCATGCCCGGGCTGCCGGTCGGGACGATCGTCATCCGCGAGACGAAGTAGGAGGCGTGCTCGAGGTCCAGGTTGCGCTCCAGGAGGCCTCGTTTGCGAGCCAGCGCCAGCGCCTCGGGGACGTTTGAGCGGTCGTGGTAGCCGACGCGGATGGTGAGGTGCACGATCTTGAACAGGCCCTTGCCGAGCCGCTCGACCGCGAACCGATCCGACTTGTCGACGTTGGGGATGCTGACGTGGTCCAGGGAGACGATCACCACCTTCTCGTGCAGAGCGTGGATGTGCTCGACCTCGGCCCGCAGCGCCAGCGGCGTCGTCTCCTTGCCGGGACTGAGAAAGATCGCCGCGCCGGCCAGGCGCATGATCGGGGGTTTGTGCTCGGGCAGGGCAGCCAGGAATTCGTCCAGCGGCCCCTCCTCCTCGTTGCGATTTTGTGTCACCCGGTCGCGGCCTCGCCGCCAGATGATCATCACCGTCGCCACCAACCCCCCGACGCACAGGGGAAGCCAGGCGCCGTGCTGGACCTTGGACAGGTTGGAGGTGAAGAACGAGACCTCGACGGTCAAGAACAGCGCTCCGAGCGGGGCGAGCCGCCACCACGGGGTTTTCCACAGCGACCGGGCGACGGCGATGAACAGCGTCGTGTCGAGGATGAACGTCCCGGTGACCGCCACGCCGTAGATGTCGGCCAGCCGGGTTGAGCGCTGGAAGACCAGCACCAGCGTCGCGACGCCGAGACACAGACCCCAGTTGATCAGCGGGACGTAGATCTGGCCTTCCAGGGCCGAGGTGTGGACGATCTTCAGCCGCGGGAGGAACCCGAGCTGGACCGCCTGCTTGGCGACCGAGAACGAGCCCGTGAGCGCGGCCTGGGAGGCGATGATCGTGGCCAGGGTGGCCAGCACCACCATCGGCAGCCGCGCCACGCTGGGAGCGAGCAGGTAGAACGGATTGGAGATGGTTCGCGGGTGACTGAGGATCAGCGCGCCCTGACCCAGGTAGGAGAGCAGCACCGCCGGCAGCACGATCGTGAACCACGTCATGCGGATCGGGAGCGCCCCGAAGTGGCCTCGGTCCGCGTACAGGGCCTCCGCCCCGGTGACGGCGAGGACCACCCCGCCGAGCACCAGGAAGGCGGCGAAACCGTGATCGAGGATGAATCGCACTCCCCAGCTGGGGGAGAGGCCTTGGAGCACGCCCGGATGCATGACCACCTGGTGTGCCCCGAGGAGGCCGATGGCGATGAACCAGACCAGGATCACCGGCCCGAACAGCCACCCGACCGCGCCGGTACCACGATGCTGCACCGCGAACAGCGCGATCAGGATCCCCAGCGCGATCGGGACGACCAGATGCGACAGGCCGGGGTCGACCACGTTGAGGCCCTCCACGGCCGACGTCACCGAGATCGCCGGCGTGATCATCCCGTCGCCGAAGAACAACCCGGCTCCGATCAGTCCCAGCGTCACCAGGATCGTGCTCCGGGCGGCTCCCCGGCGCTGGATCAATGCGGTCAGGGCCATGATCCCCCCGTCGCCGCGGTTGTGCGCGCGCATGATGACGACGGCGTACTTGAGCGAGACGACGATCATCAGGGCCCAGAAGATCAGCGAGCTGATGCCGTACACGCCGGCCACGGTCGTGTGGACGGCGGCTTTGTGGGTGCTGAAGATGACCTGCTCGGTGTACAACGGGCTCGTGCCGAGGTCGCCGTACACGATTCCGAGGGCCCCGAGCGCGAGGACCAGGCGTCCGGCGTGGGCCACGACGTCGCGTTGATCGTCGGCCGCCGCCCGGATCGCCGCGGAGGGCTCTGTGCCCTCGGGGATCGGTGCCGGGCGCACCGGCCAGTATCCGAGCTTGTGGGCCGCCTCGTTGAAGTTGCGCTTGGACGCCGGCTTGGCTGTCACCACGTCGCCGTCGGCGCCAGCGGCCGGATCGAGCTTGTGGGCCCCCTCGTCCAGGGTCCGACGACCGCGAGAGGGAGTCATGCCGGCAGCTCCACGGGCCCCATCACCGTTCGCCCCTCACTCTGCCTCGAAATGTGGTCGTACAACTCGGTATCAACGGTAGCGTCCATGCCGCGCAACCTGTATCACGTCTGGCCGGGACATGCAGGGAGATTGGGTGGCCGGGACAGGCACGGAGATTGCCTGCCGCCGACGCCGGTTCATCCGGCGAACCGGTAACCGACCCCGGGATCGGTCCGAATGTAGCGGGGGCCGTCAGGCGGCTCGATCTTGCGCCGCAGATTGGCGATATGGCCGCGCAGCACCTGAGTGTCCTCTCCGTATCCGGCTCCCCACACGGAGACCAGCAGGTCGTGATGGGTCATCAGGCGCCCGCGGTTGCGCACCAGCAGCCGCAGCAGGTCGAACTCGGTCGGGGTCAGGTGAACCTCCTCGCCGGACCGGCGCACCGTCCGCGAGGCGAGATCGACCTCGAGCTCGCCCGCCTCGATCAGGGACGGCTCGGGATCGGGGGAGATCCGCCGCAGGTTGGCCTGCAAACGGGCGATCAGCTCGCGCGGTCCGAACGGCTTGGTCACGTAGTCGTCGGCACCGGCCGCCAGCGCCCGAACCTTGGCGTCCTCCTCGCCGACCGCGGACAGCACGATCAGCGGCATCCGGGTCCACTCCCGCAGCCGCCGGCACAGCTCGATCCCATCGATGTCCGGCAGCACCAGGTCGATGATCGCGGCGTCCGGACGGCCCACGGCGGCCACGTCGAGCGCCTCCTCTCCGGTGCTGGCCGGCAGGGCCTCGAAGCCGGCGTCACGCAGGATCACCCGGAGCGCCCGCAGGATCTGATGCTCGTCATCGCAGACGAGGATCTTGGGACGGTTGGCGCTCATGGCGATGACGCGGAGTCGCAGACGAGGATCTTGGGACGGTTGGCGCTCATGGCGATGACGCGGAGTCGCAGACGAGGATCTTGGGACGGTTGGCGCTCATGGCGATGACGCGGAGTCGCAGACGAGGATCTTGGGACGGTTGGCGCTCAAACCCCCAACCTCGCGACCGACCGCTCGGCCACCGGGAGGGAGATCACGAAGCTGGTGCCCTGCCCCGGCAGCGACCGCACCGCGATCGTGCCGCCGTTGGCCTCCACGAAACCCTTGGCGATGGCCAGCCCCAGTCCCGAGCCGGTCCACTGCCCGGCGCCCGAGTCGCGGCCGCGGTAGAACGGCTCGAAGATCCGCCCGAGCTCGGCAGCCTCGATCCCCGGCCCCTGGTCGACGACGCTGACCAGGATCTGGGGGCCGGCCCGGCGCGCATGAACCGAGATCGGGCGATCGCCCGAATAGCGGCGAGCGTTCTCCAGCAGATTGGCGAACGCTCGTTCCAGCTGGGCGGCGTCGGCACGGATCTCGGGCAGGTCGGGATCGATGGCCAGACGGATGTCGACCCGTGGTTCGCCCAGGCCGTCGCCGGCCGCGGTCACGAGCTCTTCGACCGAGACCCAGTCGGCCCGCGGTGAGGCGCCCCCGGCCTGGAGCTTGGAGAGGTCCAGAAGCTTGTCGACCAGCGTGGCCAGGCGGGTGCCTTCCTCGACCACGGCCCCGCTCAGCTCGGTTCGATCCGAGGCGCTCAGTGAGCCGGCCCCGAGCGCGTGACCGGCCGCAACGATCGCCGTCAGCGGTGAGCGCAGGTCATGGGAGACCGCTCTCAGCAACGCGGTCTTGATGTCATCGCTGCGCCGCAGTGCGGCGGTCTCGACCGCCTCGGCCTGGAGCGCGTCCCGGCGCTCGGCGATCGCCACCAGCGCCTCGAGCGTGGGCACCACCCGGGTGCGCAGGTAGTTCTCGGTACCGGGCGGCAGGTCTCGCGGCACGAGCAGCGTGGCGACCTGACGCCCGTCGGCATCGCTGAGCTCGAGCGCCATCCGCCGCTCGTCACCGGCCGCGGCCCCGAGCTCGATCGCCGCCGAGCGCAGGCCGAGCGCCTCGGCCACCCGCCGGGCGGTCGTGGCGAGCGCGTGCGCGGTGTCGGCGCCGAGCAGCAGCTCGCGCGCGAGGGCGGCGGCGAGGTCGGCCTCGGCGCGGCGGCGCTCGGCCTCCACTGCCCGCGCCCGAGCCAGCTCTCCGATCGTGCTCGCGGCTGCCGCGACGACCACAAATGCGGCCAGCGCGACCCAGTTGCGGCTGTCGACGATGTCAAAGCGTCCGGTCGGAGGAAGATGGAAGAAGTTGAACGCGGCCGCGCTGACCAGCGATGTGCTGAGTCCGAGCGCCGGTCCCCAGTAGATCGAGACCAGCAGCACCGCCGGCAGGTAGACGACGCTGAGCGAGGCAACCGGCGCGATGTGGCGAAGCGGCCAGATCGCCGCCGTGGCGACGGCGATGGCCAGCGTTGCGACGGTGATCCCCACGATGAAGCGGGGCCGGGCACCTCGGAGGGCCCCGACGGCTGTCGCAGGGACCGCGTCCGCGTCGGACCACGGGCGCCGGCGGAAGAACGTGCTCACCCGCTGCTCAGGCTCCTCCGTAGGAACTCGGCGGTGATGAGGCGCTTCGGGTGGAGGCGATCTGCTCGAGCAGCGCCGACGGACCGGTGCCGCCGAGCACCCGCAGGCGCGGGAGCCGGTAGGCATCGCTGCTGGGCCCGGCCCAGCCGGGGATCACGGTGGTGGAGCCGACGAAGCCGGCCGCGCGGACGGCGGCGATAACCGTGTCGTTGTAATGGCCGGACGGATAGCAGAACCAGTTGACGGGGACGCCGTAGCGGCGGCGCAGGGTCTGGCGGGCGGTCGCGACCTGATAGTGCAGCGCCGAAGCGCCGAGGGTGATCAGGTCGGCGTGGCTGATGCCCTGGGTGTCGAGCTCCCAGCCGGCGTTGACCAGACCCCGCACCTGCGCGTCGGTCAGGCCACCCTGGGAGGGCGGCAGCCCGCTGAGCTGGATGTTCTCGTCGGCGACCCAGCCGAGACGCGCGAGCACCGGCAGAGCATTGACGTACTGCGAGCGGTAGCCGTTGTCAAACGTGAGCACGATCGGCTTGCCCGCCGGGAGCTGCGCGCCGTGCATCCAGTAGGCGCGCAGCTGATCGAGCGTCACCGGATGCCAGCCCGCCGCCTTGAGCGCCTGCATCTGCGCCGCGAACTCGGCCGGCTGGACATACAGCCCGGGGAACGGCGCCCCGGGCGGCGGTGCTGCGATCACGTGGTACATGAGCACAGGGACCGTCGCCGTGCCGGGCTTGCCGGTGGCCGGGCCCAGGACCGCGGCGGTCGACGCCCCCCGCGCCGGGTGGGTGGCAGCGGCGGCGTGGCGCCGCTGAGTCCGCCGGCCGCTGGCTGCTGTGCGCCGTCCGTGCGCATCGGGGGGCGAGCTGCCGCCCGACGCCGCCACGGCGATTCCGGCCGCGACGACCACCGCCACCAATGCCCCGACGGCGCCCATCCGGCGACGCGCTGTCCGGCGCCGGCGCTCGTGCGCCCGGGCGGCCCGTCGGCGTTGCAGCTGCTCTGCGTCCATCACCAGCGAGCGTATAGCCTGGCACGGCGCTCCCGGGATTTCGGGAAGGACTCGCATGCGCCGCAGCGAACGCAGCACCCATGCTCCTCAAACACCGTCCGCCCGGGATCGACTCACAGCCCGCGCGGCTTCGCGAAGGGCTCGAGCACCTCGAGCAGACGTCGGTCGCCGTGCTGCGCTGGCTGGTCGCCAACAAGGTGGACTTCGTGGTCGTAGGCCCCGTCGCCCAGGCGATTCGGGGGGACCTGTACGCCAAGGGGCCGGTGGCGATCGTGCCCGCCCCGTACGGACGCAACTTCGACCGGCTCAACACGGCGCTGGTGGCGGAACGCGCCGGGCTCCGCGCCGAGCGCGGCCCATTCGGCCCGACGGAGCGTCACGACGCGGTGTCGGTCAAGCTGACCGCCGACAAGCTCGCGCGCGGGAAGCGCTGGATGCTGCGCTTCGGCGCCTACGACCTCGATATCGAGGGGGTGCCGGTGGGCGGCCCGGACTCGTCGCGGTCGACGATCGGTGGGACTCCCGGTTACCAGGAGCTGCTCTACGAGGCGGGGCGCATCGAGCTGGCACCTGGACTGACGGTGGAGGTGGCATCGCCAGAGGACCTCGAGCACTACTCACACGTGCGGCGGACCGGGACGGCGCCCGAGTTCCGCGTCATCCGCAAGACCCAGGCCGGCCAGGAAACCGTCTGAGATCTGCCGGCGCGGATTTCCGCCCGCGCCGGTTCAGCGCCAGTGGGCCGGCTTTGCGACCTGCGTCGGTAGCGTCGATCGCCTGACCGCACCGGCGGGTGGGGGGACGCCGCCAGCTACGCTGAGGAGCATGCACCGCCGCGCGCGAACCGCCCTGATCGGCGCCTCGTTCGGAATCGTCCTGCTGATTCTGACGTGGTACCTGCGGGGCCACCTCGGCATCGTCCAGCGGGCCGATCGCTCGATCCTGGTCGGCTTCGCGGGTCTCGATCGACCCCGCCTGAATCAGTTGACCAACTTCGTCGCCGGCCTGTGCAACCCCAACCCGTACTTGCTGCTCGCCGCGATCCCGATACTGGTCGCGCTGGCGCGGCGCCGACCGCGCGTGGCGGCGATGATCGGCGTGGTCATCCTCGGCGCCAACGCCACCACTCAGCAGCTCAAGCCGCTCCTGGCCGAGTCCCACGGAGGGTTGCTTCCCGGGCTGGCGCCGGCCTCGTTTCCGAGCGGCCACGCCACCGCGGCGATGTCACTCGCGCTGTGCTCGGTGATCGCGGCGCCCGCGCGGTGGCGCCCCCGCGTGGCGGCGGTCATGGCGGCCTTCGCGGTGGCGGTCTGCTACTCGTTCCTCGAGCTGCGCTGGCATTACCCCAGCGACGTGCTGGGCGGCTTTCTCGTCGCCGGAACCTGGACCCTGCTCGGCACCGCGGCGCTGTCGTTGATCGACGCGCGCTGGCCGCGAGCCGGGCGCCAGGAGTCGGGGCGGGCAACGCCGGTCCCGCTCGGTCGGGCCCTGGCGCCGGTGGTGGTCGTGTTGCTCGTCGCCCTGGCGTTCGCTGCCCTGCTGGCGATCGCCCGGCCTCACGCGGTGGTGACCTACGCTCGCGCGCACGAGGCATTCATCATCGGCGCCGCCGGTATCGGCGCGGTGGCCCTGATGATGGCCACCGCGGCGATGCTCGCGTTCCGGCGCGACCCGCCTGAAGCCTAGTCTTTCATCGCCCCACCCCCCGTGCCGTAGACGGCAAGCCCCCGCCAGGGCTCAAATTGGGCGCAGAAATGTCCGCGCTGGTCCTTCACCCGCCCAGAGCATGACGGAGGGGCGCACGAGCCCCCGTCACCCGCCGAGCTCAGCGCCGCCCGGCGGTGTCAGTCCGGACCGCGGAAGCGCCCGGGCTCCCAGAGCGGCTCGTCGCCCTGATTCGCCGCCCGGCTGAGGATGAACAGCAGGTCGGAGAGCCGGTTCAGGTACCGCACCACCTCGGGACTGCAGAGCTCCCCGCACGCGATCGCCAGCCGCTCGGCCCGGCGGCACACGGTCCGGCCGACGTGCAGATGCGCCGCGGCGACCGTCCCGCCCGGGAGCACGAAGGACTTCAGCGGCGACAGGGTCTCGTTGACCTCGTCGCAGCGCGCTTCCAGCCACGTGGTCTGCTCCGGGAGGACCCGCAGCCGCTCGCGCTCGGGATCGGCCGGCGCCGCGATGTCGGCGCCGACATCGAACAGGTCGTTCTGGATCCGTCTCAGCCAGCCGGCGTGGCGATCGTCGAGGCCCTCGACCGTGAGCGTCACCCCGATCTGGGCGTTGAGCTCGTCGACGGTTCCGTACGCTGCGATCCTCGGGTGGGTCTTCGAGACCCGGCTCATGTCGCCGAGATGAGTCTCACCCCCATCGCCGAGGCGGGTGTAGATCCGCGTCAGGTTCACCGTCATCGTGGCGTCAGTCTACGCGCGGCGCCGACCGCCGTCTGGCTCGCCGGCGGCTGAGAGCGGTACGATCGGGGCGTTCAAGGTCGGTGGCGATGGGAAGCCGGTTCGAATCCGGCGCGGACCCGCCACTGTGATCGGGGACGTCAGTCGCATCACGCCACTGGGCGGCGCTCCAGCCTCCCGGGAAGGCGCGACTGATCGGCCCGTAAGCCAGGAGACCAGCCTCCGACCGCAAAAGCCGAAAGCCCTCGTGGAAAGGGGTGGCCCCTCATGCAATACCGACGAATGATCGCTCTCTGTGGCGCGCTGATGACGCTCGCTCTGGTGCCGGCGGCGTCCGCGCTCGCCGCCGGCACCCAGGTCAGGGTGCGCGTGGAAGGCAAGAACCGCACCCTGATCGCCGGCACCGGCGTGCAGACGCGGTTCGGTTCGATCACCAAGGGCGGCGCGCCCCCCGGCTCGTGTCCCGCCACCAGCGCCGCCGGAGCGCTCGCCGCGGCCACCCACGGTCACTGGGGCGGGGTCTACAGCTCCAGCGTCGGCGGACTCGAGCTCACCTCGATCCTCGGCGAGGCGTGGCCGTTCAGCCAGCGCAAGGACTACTGGAGCGTGTGGGTCAACAACCGCTTCGCGCAGACCGGCATGTGCCAGATCACGCTCCATCGCAACGACCACATTCTGTTCGCGGCGATCCCCCAGACGGGCACCGTGTACCCGACCGGGCTCCGGGCCCCGCGTCACCCCACGGCGGGCCACTCGTTCGATCTCAAGGTCGTCTACTACAACACCAGGGGCGTCGCCAAGCCGCTGGCCGGAGCGCACGTGCACGGCGGCGGCCTGAACAAGGTCAGCAACAAGCAAGGGGTGGTGTCGGTCGCCGCCCCGAGCACCGGCAAGCACACCTACACCGCCAGCAAGTCCGGCTACATCCGCTCCGCGCGCCTGACCGTGCGCGTCTCGTAGGCAGAGGTGGCGCTCCGGGTCCGAACCGCACTCGCCGCGCTCGCCGTCGCGGCAACGCTCGGCGGGTGCGGCTTGGGCTCGGGCCCCGGGACCGGGGGGGCCAGTGTCCTGATCACCCGCGGGTTCGGCAGCCATCAGGTCGGCTCACTGACCGCGGCGCATACACCCGGGTCTGAGACCGTGATGCGAATGCTCGAGCGTTCCTTTCACGTCCAGACCCGGTACGGGGGAGGGTTCGTCCAGGCCATCGACGGCCTCGCGGGCGACGGCACGCGGACCGACTGGTTCTATTACGTCAACGGGGTCCAGGCGCCGCAGGGTGCCGCCACCACCGCCGTTCACCACGGCGATCAGATCTGGTGGGACCTGCACGACTGGCGGGCCACCGACTCGATCCCCGCGGTGGTGGGGTCGTTCCCCGAGCCCTTCGTTCATGGCGTGGGCGGCAAGCGCTACCCGACGACGCTCGAGTGCGCCGGCGACGTCGCGGCCGCGTGCAAGCAGGTCACGACGGCGCTGAACGCCGCCCACATACCCGTCGCCAGCCAGCTCATCGGTACCGGCTCGGGCCCCGACACGCTCGGAGTGGTGGTCGGCACATGGAGTGAGCTGGCGACCGAGGTGGCGGCCAGTCTGGTCGACCACGGCCCCGGCGCGAGCGGCGTGTATGCGCGCTTCAACGGTCCCCGGGGCAGCTCACTGCAGCTGCTGAATCCCAGCGGCCAGGTGGCCAGGACGCTTGGTGCCGGCGCGGGGCTGATCGCGGCGACCGCCGACAGCACCTCCGCTCCCACCTGGCTCATCACCGGCACCGACGTGGCCGGGGTCACCGCGGCCGCGCACGCGCTCACGGTCCGCGCGCTGCACGACCACTTCGCGCTCGCGGTGCAGGGCGGCTCACTGCTGCCGGTGCCGCTGCAGGCGGGCCGGTGAGCTACCGCCGGCGCCCGAGTCCGCTGCACAGCGCCCGGGCCGGAGCGGGTTGCGCCTACTGCCTCGCCCTTGCCCTCGCGGCGTTGATGGTCTCAAACCCGGTGGTGCTCGGCGCGGTGACCCTGGCGACAGTGCTGGCCGCCGTCGCGGCGGGCGTCGGCCGCGAGCTGGCCCGCGCCGCGCGACTGGGGGTGCCGCTGGCCCTGGCCATCGCCGCCATCAACGCGCTGGTCTCACGCGATGGGCTGACCGTGATCCTGCGACTCGGCGACCTGCCGCTGCTCGGGCATACCGACATCACACTGGAGGCAACGGCCTACGGCGGCATCCTCGGCCTGCGCGCGCTGGCGCTGATCCTGTGCGGCGCGCTGTACACGACCGCGGTCGATCCCGACGAGGTGCTGCGGTTGTTTCGCCGCGTGTCGTTTCGCTCCGCCCTGACCGCGACCCTCGCCACGCGGATGGTCCCGGTGCTGATCCGCGATGCCAAACGGCTCGCGGACGCCCAGCGCTGCCGGCCGGGCCCGCCGCCGGGCCGGTTCGCACTGATGCGGGCGGCCAGCAGCGGCGTCCTGGATCGCGCCCTGGACGTGGCGGCGGCGCTCGAGGTGCGCGGCTACGGTGCGGGCCGGCGCCCGCCACGACGCCCGCGTCCGTACTCCCGCCACGACCTGACCTTTGCCGCCTCGGCGCTGGCGGTGGTGGTCCTGGCCGTGGCGGCGAGATTCGGCGGCCTGGCGGCGTTTCACGCCTACCCGTCGCTGAGTGACCCGGCGGAGGTCAGCGCGCTCGTCGTCTCCGGCGCACTGCTGACGTGTGCGCTGCTTCCGTTCGCCGTGCGACGGGGGATTCGGACATGAACGCGCTCGAGCTGCACGAAGTGAGCTACACCTATCCCGGAGCGCCGGTCCCGGCGCTGCGAGATGTGACGCTGGAGATCCCGCCCGGGCAGATGGTGATCTTGGCCGGGGCGTCGGGCTCGGGGAAATCGACGCTGCTGCGCGTAGCCGGGGGTCTGGTGCCGCACTTCCACGGCGGCAGATTCGCCGGCCGCGCGGTCGTGGCCGGCCTGGATACCCGTGAGAACGGACCCGGAGAGCTCGCCCGGGTGGCCGGGACCCTGTTTCAGGATCCGGAGACGCAGATCGTGATGGGCACGGTCCGGGCCGAGCTGGCGTTCGGACTCGAGAACCGCGGCGCGGCGGCGGCCGCCGTCGCCCGCGCCGTCGAGGAGGCAGCGCTCGCGCTCGGGATCGCCCACCTGCTCGACCGCTCGACCTCAGAGCTGTCCGGCGGCGAGCTGCAGCGGGTCGCGCTCGGGGCGGCGCTGGCGGGCCGGCCCCCGCTGCTGGTGCTGGACGAGCCGACCTCACAGCTTGACCCGGTCGCGGGGGACGAGCTGCTCGGCCTGCTGCGGCGCTGCAACGACGATTTCGACACCGCGATCGTGCTCGCCGAGCACCGGCTCGAACGCTGTCTCGGCGCTGCTGACCGCGTCATTGCGCTCGGCGCGGGACGGGTGGTGTGCGACGGCTCGCCCCAGGAGTTCCTGCAGTGGGCCGGGGGCTCGGCGCCCGCGCTTCAGACGCCGGGCGCGCAGCTTCTGGCCGGCATCGGGGCGGCGCCCGTACCGGGCGTCAAACGCGCCCGAGCAACCCTGCGGGCGGCCGGGCGCCTCGGCGAGCTGGCCGAGCTGGAGCGGACCCGGCCCGAGGACGAGGCGGACCGCGCCCCGGCGGCTGCGTCGCTGCGCACGCGGCTGGCAGCGCGGCGCCATCCCGGGCCGGCGCCGGCGCTCGAGCTCGAGCGCGTGTGGCACGAGCTGCGCTCCGGCCCGGCGATCCTGCGCGGCGCCTCGCTCAAGCTCGCGCCGGGCGAGCGGGTCGCCCTGATGGGCCGCAACGGTGCCGGCAAGTCGACGCTGCTGCGCCACGCAGCGGGCCTCATGCGCCCCACGCGCGGGCGCGTGTCGAGCTCGGGCCGGGTGGCGCTGCTGCTGCAGAACCCCGGTGACTACCTGGTGCACGAGCTGGTCGCACAGGAGGCATCCCCGCGCGCCTTGGCGGCGGTTGGCCTGGGCGGTCCGACCCTTGCCGCCCGCCATCCCCGAGAGCTCTCCGGCGGCGAGCGGCAGCGGCTGGCCCTCGCGATCGTGCTCGGCGACGGATCCGAGCCCGCGGCAGTGGTCTGCCTCGATGAGCCCACGCGGGGGATGGACCGCGACCACGGGGCGCGGCTCGCCGGCCTGCTCGGGGAGCTCGATGCCGCGGTGCTGGTCGCCACCCACGACCCCGAGTTCGTCGCCGCCTTCGCCGACCGTGTGGTGCTGATGGCCGACGGCGCCCCGATCGCCGACGGACCGGCACGTCAGGTCCTCACCGGCGGCAGCTACTTCGCCACCGAGACGGCCCGCATCCTCGGGGGCGCCGGCGGCGCCCTGACCCCGGGTGAAGGGGCGGCGGTGCTCCAGCGCGCGCGGGCGCGGGAGGCGATCGTGTGAGCTGGCAACTCGGCGCGCTGACGCTGCTCGGACTCACGCTGGTGGCCGGCTTCGCCTGGTATGAGCGCCAGCGGCCCGACGCCCGGATCGTGGCCCTGGTCGGCACCCTGGCGGCGTTCGCCGCGCTCGGACGGATCGCCTTCGCGGCGCTCCCGAACGTCAAGCCGACCACCGACATCGTGCTGATCTCGGGCTACGCGCTGGGCGGTGGCCCCGGCTTCGCGGTCGGGGCGCTGGCCGGACTGACCTCCAACTTCTTCTTCGGACAGGGGCCGTGGACACCGTGGCAGATGGCCGCCTGGGGGGCCACCGGAGTGCTGGGGGCGGGCTTGGCCCGGCTGGCCGCCCTCCGTCCGCGCCGGCCGCGCGGCGCGCCTCGGGAGTCCGGGCAGGAGCCGATCGGACGCTGGCCGCTGGCCATCGTCTGCTGCGCCGCCGGGTTCGTTTTCACCGTCATCCAGGACGTCGGGGACTGGGTCACCTACAGCGCCCACAGCATGGCGGCGCTCGGGGTCTACGTCGGCCAGGGACTGGGCTTCGACGCCGTTCACGCCGCCGGTTGCCTTGCCTTCGCGCTGGCCTTCGGTCCCGCTCTGACGCGATCGATCCAGCGCTTCGCGCGGCGGCTGCAGGTGACCTGGGTGAGCCCCGGCGCGGCTGCGGCCCCCTTGATCGCCGCCGCCCTGCTCCTGTGCGGGGCAGCGGGTCTGCGGGCACCGCAAACCGCCCGAGCCGCGAGCGGGCTGGGCGGATCGATCTCGTATCTGCTCGGCGCCGAGAATCCAGACGGCGGTTTCGGCTCCGCGCCGGGGCAGCCCTCGGCCGGGTCGTACACCGGTTGGGCTGGGCTGGGGCTGGCATCGGCCGGCCTTGACCTCCAGCACGTTGCGCGCGGCTCGCACGGGCTGCTGACCTACTTGCGCACCGAAGCCGGCTCGAACTCGGATGTCGGCTCGGTGGAGCGCACGATCCTGGTGCTCAGCGCCGCGGGCGTCTCGCCGCGCAGCTTCGCCGGCCAGAACCTGATCGCCGCATTGCAGCGACGCGAGCGTTCAGACGGCTCGGTGTCCGGCCAGGTCAACCTCACCGCGTTTGCCGTGCTGGCGCTGCGAAGTGCCGGCGTGACGCCACGGGCCAGGACGATCGCGTGGCTGGAGCGACAGCAGGACGGTGACGGCGGCTTCAGCTTCGTCGGCGGCGGCGCCGGCGCCACCAGCGATGTCGACGACACGGGTGCGGTGCTCGAGGCGCTGGCCGGCCAAGGCGGCCCCGCCGACACGGTTCGCTCGCGGGCCATCGCCTACCTGCGCCACCAGCAGAACCGTGACGGCGGCTTTCCCTCCCAGCCCGGCGGCGAATCCAACTCCCAGTCGACCGCATGGGCGATCCAGGGACTCGACGCCGCCCACGCCGACCCGTCGAGCTGGCACCACGGCGGATCGGGCACGCCGCAGTCGTTCCTGCGCTCGATGATCGCCGCCAACGGCTCGATTCGCTACGCGCGCGGAACTGAGCAGACGCCGGTGTGGGTCACGGCGCAGGCGCTGACGGCGCTCGAGGGCAAGCCGCTTCCGCTGGCGCCACCGGTGAACGCCACCGCGCCCCAGGCCGCATCGCCGGCCCCCGCCTCACCGCCGGCGGTCGGCTCAGTTCGACCCGCTGCCCGTCCGCGCCGGCCATCCGCAGCATCGGGATCTCACCCCGCGCCGGTGACCTCGCCGCGCCCCTCAGAGTCGCCCCGACGTATCGCCGGCGCCCGGGCCGGTGCCACGCCCGCCACGAGTCCGATCGCGGGCCTGATCGGCGATGCCGGGCTCGCGACGGCGCTCGTGCTGGCCCCGCTCGGCTTCGGTTGACCCCCGAGCCGGCGGGCGAGCCCGCCGCACGGCGCCGGCAACCGATACGCTGCACCGCCGCATGAGGATCGGAGTCCCGAAGGAGACGACCGAAGGCGAGCGCCGGGTGGCGCTGGTTCCGGACGTCGTCGCCAAGCTGATCGGTCAGGGGCTCGAGGTCGTGGTCCAGCGCGGGGCGGGGGATGGCGCACTGATCCCCGACTCGGCCTATGAGGAGGCGGGGGCGACGCTGGTCGACGATCCGGGGCAGGCGCTGGGCGCCGACGTGGTGGTGAAGGTCGCGGCGCCGAATCCGCAGGAAACGTCGTCACTGGGCGCCGACAGCGTCCTGATCGCCTTTCTGGGGCCCTTGACCAACGGCGAGGGGGTGAAGGCGATCGCGGCGACCGGAGCGACCAGCTTCGCGCTGGAGGCGGTTCCCCGCATCAGCCGGGCCCAGTCGATGGATGCCCTGTCCTCGCAGGCCAACATCTCCGGCTACCGGGCCGCCTTGATCGGAGCCCAGGAGCTGGGCCGATACTTCCCGATGCTGATGACCGCGGCGGGGACGATCCGCCCCGCCACGGTGCTGGTGCTCGGCGCCGGCGTGGCGGGGCTGCAGGCGATCGCCACGGCCCGCCGCCTCGGCGCGGTGGTGCAGGGTTTCGACGTCCGGGCGGCGGTCAAGGAACAGGTCGAGTCGCTCGGCGCGCACTTCCTGGAGTTTGACCTCGGTGGGGATCTGGAGGGTGCGGGAGGCTACGCCAAGGAGCTCACGCCCGAGCAGCAGGCGCGCCAGCAGGAGCTGATGGCCGAGGCGATCGGCAAGGTCGACGTGGTGATCACCACCGCGCTGGTCCCGGGGCGCCGCGCTCCGATCCTGGTCACCGAGGAAGCGGTCAAGAAGATGAAGCCCGGCTCGGTGATCGTCGATCTGGCCGGAGAGGCGGGGGGGAACTGCGCGCTGTCGGAGCCAGGTCAGACGGTGCTGGTCAACCACGTCAAGATCCTGGCGCCGCTGAACGTGCCCAGCACCCTGGCCGAGCACGCCTCGCAGCTTTACGCCCGCAACATCCAGGCCCTGCTGGGGCTGATGATCGGCGAGGACGGAGCGCTGGCGCTCGACTTCGACGATGAGGTGATCGCCGGCGCGTGCATCACGCGCGGGGGAGAGATCGTCCACGAAGGCGCCAAGGCGGCCGCCGCCTAGCTCTCAGAAGGAGTCGACATGGACAGACTCGTAATCGACATCGCAGTGCTGGTGCTGGCCGGGTTCGTCGGGTTCGCGGTGATCTCGAAGGTGCCCAATACCCTGC
Organism: uncultured Solirubrobacterales bacterium; assembly: GCA_963792735.1. Classification (GTDB taxonomy): domain Bacteria; phylum Actinomycetota; class Thermoleophilia; order Solirubrobacterales; family Solirubrobacteraceae; genus Palsa-465. The sequence continues at coordinate 230,546 of CAWBXK010000008.1, forward strand.
ACACACCGCTGATGTCGGGGACCAACGCGATCCACGGGATCGTCGTGCTCGGCGGTCTGCTGCTCGTGGCGGAGTCCAGCGGCGTGCTGGAGAAGGTGATCCTGGTGATCGCGGTGACGTTCGGAACCATCAACGTGGTTGGCGGCTTCCTCGTGACCGACCGGATGCTCGGGATGTTCAAGCGCAAAGATCCGCCCAAAGCCGCGGAATCGGCGCCGACGGATTCCACAGCGCCTGGCGCCGGTTCGCCTCCTTCCCCCGGGAGCGATGCGAAGTGATCGCCCCGGCCACGTTCCTGCAGAGCCTGAACTTCATCGATGTCCTGTACATCGTCGCGTTCTCGCTGTTCATCTACGGGCTGAGTGGGTTGACGGGACCGAGGACGGCGGTCCGCGGAAACAAGATCGCCGCGGTCGGCATGGCGATCGCCGTGATCGCCACGCTGTTGCACAAGGGGGAATTTCACGGTTCCAGCACGCCCTGGCTGATCTTGCTCGGCCTGGTGCTCGGTACGGCGATCGGGGTCCCGGCCGCGCGCAACGTGAAGATGACCCAGATGCCCCAGATGGTGGCGCTGTTCAACGGCGTCGGCGGCGGGGCGGTCGCGCTGATCGCATGGGTCGAGTATCGCCATCACTTCGGCGGCGACTTCCCGCTGCGCGTCGAGATCCCCTCGCTGTTCGCGGCGATCGTCGGGTCGGTCTCGTTCTGGGGGTCGAACATCGCCTTCGCCAAGCTTCAGGAGATCCTGCCCGGCAAGCCGATCAAGCTGCCGGGCCAGACGCTGATCAACGGTGCCCTGCTGCTGATCGCGGTGGGCAGCGCGGTCGTGCTCGCCGCCGGCACCCACTCCCAGGGGCTGTTCATCGTCGGGATCCTGATCGCCGCGGCGATCCTGGGGAACATGGTCGTGCTGCCGATCGGCGGCGCCGACATGCCGGTGGTGATCTCACTCCTGAACGCGTTCACCGGCCTCTCGGCCGCGGCGACCGGGCTGGCGCTGGGCAACACCGCGCTGATCGTCGCCGGCATGATCGTCGGCGCCTCGGGCTCGATCCTCACCAACCTGATGGCCCAGGCGATGAACCGGTCGGTCCCGGCGATCGTCGCCGGTGGCTTCGGCGGTGCCGTGGCGGCTCCGGCCGCTGGGACCGGCGGCGAGGGTGGCACGGTGCGCTCCACCAGCGCCCAGGACGTCGCGATCCAGCTGTCCTACGCGCGGCTGGTGGTGATCGCACCGGGATACGGCATGGCGGTGGCGCAGGCCCAGCACGCGGTGCGGGAACTGGAGCGCGCGCTCGAGGCCAAGGGCGTCGAGGTCAAGTACGCCATCCACCCCGTCGCCGGGCGAATGCCCGGCCATATGAACGTGCTGCTGGCCGAGGCGGACGTCCCCTACGACCTGCTCCGGGAGATGGATGACATCAACCCGGAGTTCTCCCGCACCGACGTGACGCTGGTGATCGGCGCCAACGATGTGACCAACCCGGCGGCCAAGAACGAGCCCGGTTCGCCGATCTTCGGAATGCCGATCCTGGAGGTCGACAAATCCGGTGCCGTCGTGGTGCTCAAGCGCTCGATGGCGTCCGGGTTCGCCGGCATCGACAACCCCCTGTTCTACGACCCCAAGACCTCGCTGCTGTTCGGCGACGCCAAGGGTTCGGTCAGCGAGATCACCGCCGAGGTGCAGGCGCTCTAGGGTTTCCGACGCCGCGCCCGCGGCTAGAGTCGCGAAGCAGACCCATCCAGCAAGCGAGGATCGACCATGGGCATAGACCCCAACCGGCTCACAGCGATACCGATCTTCTCCGAGCTCTCGCCCGAGGAAGCCAAGCGCCTGGCCGCGTTCGCGACCGAGACGAGCGCCGCCGAGGGCCAGATCCTGGTCAAGGAGGGCGACTACTCGGTCGAGCTGATCGCGATCGAAGAGGGCACCGCCGACGTGATCCAGGGCGGCAAGAAGATCGCGTCGCTCGGTCAGGGCGACCTGATCGGCGAGATGGGTCTGATGGAGCGACGGCCTCGCAACGCCGACGTGATCGCGAGCTCGCCGATGCGCCTGATCAAGCTCACCCACTGGGAGATCCGGCGGATGTCCGACGACACCGTCAACCGCATCAAGGCGACGATCGACCAGCGCCGCCAGGACGGCGTCGCCGACCCCTCTCACCACTCCGACTGACCGTCACCCACCCAGCCGGCGTGCCGGCGCGGCGCTGTGAGCGGCCCCACGGCCCCGCATCGCGGCCGCTCCGAACGTGTCCTTCAGATCTGGTACCGTCCCGCATCGCCGAGTTCCCGGAATGCCGCCCCGGGAAGCGGGGAGCCCAATTTGTTGGGGCGAGTCTCGCGGTGATCCGCGAGAAGCGCTCGTTGTTTGAGCGCCAGCCCGTCAGCTAACCCCGTAGGCCCAAAGGCACCAGTTGTGCAACACCGCGCCCGCGGTACGCCCTACGTGTCCATTTTCAGCAGCTTCACAAATCAGAACGTGTGCAAGCCGAGTCCGGACCCGATCCGCTCGGCGGACCGCGTCGAACCCTGTCAGGTGATGAAGCACGCGCGCCGATTGGCGATCATGGTGGCATTGGCCCTGACCCTGCCGGCCGCCGGCGCGCTCGGCGCGACGGCCAAGATCACCGGCGGCGCCGGGCTGATCACGACCGGCAACCCCAAGGGGATCGTGTCCCCCGTCCACGTCAACCGCCTGTTCACCCGCACGCTGCGCAAGGGACAGCACGGCGTGGACGTCAAGACCCTGCAGACATGGCTGACCGACGTCGGCTACTCCGTTCCCCAGACCGGGTTCTTCGGCGCCATGACCAAGGCCGCGGTCCGCAGATTCCAGCTTGCCTCCGGCCTCACGCCCGCCAGCGGCTCCGTCGGACGGCGCACCGCGTCCGCACTGAGCGCCGCGGTCCAGAAGGCCGCGAAGACCAACAAGGTCCCAGTCGGGAACGGCACCACCCCCGCACCGGCCCCCACCGGTACCGGCACGACCACGAGTGTGGACGGGCTGGTGTTCCCGCTCCAGCCGCTCTCCAAGATCGTGGGGCCGTCGTCATGGTCGCTGGATCAAGGGATCGACATCAGCACGGTCGGCGGCGCCTGCGGCCCGCAGGTGACCGAGGTGGCGATGGCCTCGGGGACGATCGTGCAGGAGGGCATCGACGGCTTCGGTCCCGACGCGCCGGTCCTCAAGGTCGCCAGCGGAACCTACGCCGGTCGCTACATCTACTACGGGCACGCCGCCCCGGCTCTGGTCCCGGTCGGCACGCAGGTGACCGCCGGCCAGCCGATCGCCGAACTCGGCTGCGGCGACGTCGGCATCTCCACCGGTCCGCACATCGAGATCGGGATCAGTTCCCCCGGAGGCCCGGTCTGCTGCCCGGGCTATCAGGAGACCTCGCCCGCCTGGTATGACGTTGTGCTCGGCCTCTACCAGCAGGCCGGCGGCTGACGCCAGGCGCGGGCTCGGGGCGGCGGCGTCCGGGTAGGCTGCGCCGGTGCTGAATCGCGATCGCGCGCTCGAGGTCCTGGCGAGCGAAACCTTCGACATCGTCGTGATCGGCGGCGGCATCACGGGGGCCGGTGTGGCACTGGATGCGGCTTCACGCGGATACAGCGTCGCGCTGGTGGAACAGGCAGATTTCGCCTCGGGGACCAGTAGCCGCTCCTCCAAGCTCGTGCACGGCGGTCTGCGCTACCTGCAGAACTTCGACCTGGGCCTGGTCCGGGAGGCGCTGTTGGAGCGACAGCTGATGGTCAAGCTGGCGCCGCACCTGGTACGCCCGCTGCCGCTGGTGGTGGCCGCCTTCGACGGATCCCGGCCCGCCCGGTTGACGGGAATCGGGCTGAACATGTACGACGTGATGGCAGCCCCGTCATTGCGCGCTCGCCGCAACTCGCGTCGCGCCAGCACCGATTCGGGGGAGGCAGATTGGAGCCCGGCCCGCCATCGCATCATCTCCGGCCCCGAGGTCACCGAGCTGCTGCCGGCGATCGAGGGTCGAGCCCCCACCGGGGGCTACCTGTTCTACGACTGCCAGACCGACGATGTGCGGCTGGTGCTGACCGTTCTCGGCGAGGCCGAGCGATTCGGCGCGATCTGCGCCAACCGCCTGAAGGTGACGGCGCTCGGCTGGCGCGGCGATCTCGCGGCCGGTGTCACCCTGCTCGACGGCGAAACCGGCACGGAGTTCGTGGTCCGGGCTGAGAACGTCGTCAACGCCACCGGCGTGTGGGCGGACCGGATCCGGCCGGAGGAGCTGCACTCCGAGGCCGAGCTGCCCCACATCGCCCCGAGCCGGGGTACTCACATCACGCTGCGCCACGAGGACCTGCCGCTGGTGGGGGGCGCGATCGTGCCGGTCGGCGACGGGCGATCGATCTTCGCCCTGCCGTGGCTCGGACGCAGCCTGATCGGAACCACCGACGAGAACTACGAGGGGCCCATCGATCACGTGCAGCCGGCCGGAGCGGACGTGGAGTACCTGCTGCGAGCCGTGAACGAGTTCTTCGGCGCGAGGCTGACCCGCCGGGACGTAGCGGGGGCCTATGCTGGGGTTCGGCCGCTGATCTCGAGCGGTGACACACGCAAGTCGGTCGACATCTCGCGCAAGGCCGAGCTGTATGAGACCTCGAGCGGGCTGATCACCATCACCGGCGGCAAGCTCACCACGTGGCGGCGGATGGCCAAGTTGGCGGTCGACCGGCTGGTCGAGCGCGACGGCCGCCAGGCCCCCTGTCGCACCCACGAGATCCCGCTCGGCGCACCGGTAGATCCGACCGAGCTCCCCCGCGTCCCGGGGGTCGGCGAGGAGTCATACCCCCAGCTCGCCGCGCGGTACGGCCACGCCGCCGAGCGGGTGCTGGAGACTGCCGCCGGCCGGGTGGAGCTCGCCCAGCCGATCGTCGCCGGATTCCCCGACCTGGTGGCCGAAGCGCCCTTCGCGGCCCGTTGGGAGCAGGCGCGCAGCGTCGCCGATGTGCTGCTGCGCCGGACCCGGCTCGGTCTGCTCTGCGCTCGGGAGCTGTGCCGGCCCGACAGCGATGCGCCATTGCGGGTGGCCCAGGCGATGGGGGCGCAACTCGGTTGGAGCGACGACCGGGTGACGCTCGAGGTGCAGCGCTTCGTCGATGAGGCGGCCGCCGAGGGCATCGTCGTGCCGGCGTGACCGGGAGTCGACTCTCGACAACCAGGCTTTCGGGGTATTAGACTTCGCCCGTCGCCGGCCGTCTGGCGGGCAGCGGGAGATCGACGACAGCGTGCCGCAGCAACGCCGGTGACAAGGGAGACAGAGCATGGCCAAGGTCGCATCCCGCCGTTCGCGCTCGAGCGAAGCCGACCTTGCGCCCGGAGCGGCTGACGCCTCCGGCGGGATCTCTCGCCGGCGCTTCATCGGATACCTGATCGCCGCACCCACTCTGATCGCCGCCGCGGAGCTGGGAACGCAGCCGGCGCAGGCCGCGATCCCCACGGTCCAGCCGGTCGACTTCTATGACCTCAGCGACCTGCTGACCGACGCGGCGCTGCCGACCTCAAACCTGATCACCGTCCAGGTCAATTCGGACGGAACGGTCTCGTTCGCCCTGCATCGGGCCGAGGTGGGACAGGGCATAACCACCGCGGTGGCCATGACGATCGCCGACGAGATGGACCTGGCGATCGAGCACGTCAACGTCACCCTGGCCGACGCGCGGCCCGAGTTGCTGTTCAACCAGCTCACCGGCGGCTCGAACAGCATGCACGCGATCTACACCCCGGTGCGGGTGGCGGCCGCGCTCGCGCGTCAGCAGCTCACCAGTGCCGCCGCTCAGCACCTGGGCGGTACCGCGTCGGGATACACCGTGCGCAACGGCGTGATTCGATCGCCTGGAGGCGGATCGGTGACCTTCGGCCAGCTCGCCAAGCGGGCGGCGGTCAAGCAGACCCGGCGGATGCAGGTCGCGCTCAAGCCCGCCTCGCAGCAGAAGATCGTGGGGACGCCGCAGAAGCGCATCGACGGGCATGACATCGTCACCGGCGCCAAGCAGTTCGCGATGGACCTCAACGTTCCGGGCGCGCTGCCGACGATGGTCTGCCGGCCGCCCACGATCAACGGCAGTGCCCTGTCGGTGAGCAACCTGGCCAAGGTCAAGGCGATGCCCGGCGTCACCGATGTCGTGATCGTCCCCCACACCGGCTTCGTACCCGGCGGGGTGGCGGTGCGCGCGCAGACCTTCGGCCAGTGCATCGACGCGATCCGCGCGCTGAAGGTCAACTGGGCGCCCGGCTCCGTGGAGGGCAAGACCGAAGCCAGCGTGCTGGCCGATCTCCATGCGGCCGAGCTGCCGCTCACGCCCGCGGTTCCCCTGGCCGCGACGCTCGAGCAGGTGTTCACCTTCCACTTCCGGCCCGGTGATCCGCTGGAGCCCAACTGCGCCGTCGCCGACGTCCGAGCCGGCAGCGCCGAGATCTGGTCGAGTCTGAAGTCGCCGATCTGGGCCCAGGGTCAGATCGCGCAAAGTCTCGGCCTGCCGGTCGACGCGGTCACCGTGCACGTGGCCCAGGGGGGCGGCTCATTCGGGCGCCACCTGTTCTGCGACGCCGCCTTCGAGGCGGCCACGATCTCCAAGCTGGTCGGCAAGCCGGTGAAGCTGATGTGGCACCGGACCGACAGCTTCCGCCAGGGCCGCTCGCATCCGATGGTCACGTCGAGGGTCCGGATCCAGTATCTGGGTTCGAACGTGGTCGGCTTCGACCAGCGTCAAACCAGCGTCGCGACCGACTTCACCCAAGGACTCGGAGACCTGTTGACCGCGATGATCGCGACGCTGCCCGAGCAGAATTTCCTCGAGTACTCGCAGTCGATCTTCAACCTGACCGCCAACGTCCCCTACAACTTCGGGGTGGCGACCCAGCTGCTCAACGAGGTCTACCAATACAACACGTTCAACACCAGCAGCGTCCGTAACGTCTACAGCCCGGAGGTCGGGACCGCGACCGAGTTGATGGTCGATCAGGTCGCCAAGGCGATGGGGCAGGATCCGTACAAGTTCCGCCGGGCGTTCGCCAAGGACAGTCGCATGGTTGCCGTGCTCGACACCGTCGCGAAGGCCGCCAACTGGGGTCGGGCGATGGCGCCGGGGACAGCCCAGGGCATCGCCGTGCACAGTGAGTACAAGGGCCGTGCCGCCTGCGTGGTCGAGATCGACTGCACGCCGAAGACGGTCAACCGCCAGGTGCCCCACGGCTATACGGGACCGCGGGTGACCAAGGCCGTCTACGCCGTCGACGCCGGTCTGCCGATCAATCCGCTCGGGCTCCAGGCCCAGATGATGGGTGGGATCATGGATGGGATCGCGCAGACGCTGAGCTACAGCCTGCACCTCAAGGATGGCCACTTCCTGGAGGGAAGCTGGGACGACGCCTACTACACGCGGCAATGGAACACCCCGTTCGAGGTCAACGTCATCGTGATGCCGCCGAGCACAGGTGAGCCCGGGGGCGCGGGCGAGTTCGGGGTGGCGGCGTCGATGGCGGCGACTGCCTGCGCCTACGCGCGTGCCACCGGCACGTTGCCGACCCGCTTTCCGATCAACCACGACGGTCCACTCGGCTTCACGCCGTTTCCGACCGTCCCGCCGATACCCCAGTCGCCCACCGACGGCCTGGCCTTTACCGAGTAGGAGGAGGAGCGACAGTGCCCAGTTACACCTTCATCCTCAACGGCCGCCGCGTGCACGTCAATTGCCACGGCGACGTCCGGCTGCTGTGGGTGCTGAGGGACATCCTGGGGGTCACCGGGCCGAAGTACGGCTGCGGGCTGCGCGTGTGCCGGGCCTGCACCAGCCACATCAACGGGCTCGCCTTCAATCCGTGCGCGGTGCCGGTTTCACAGATCAAGCCCACCGACCGGATCACCACGATCGAAGGTCTCGCGGCGACGGTCAAAGCCGACCTTCACCCCATGCAGCAGGCGTGGCTGGACTTCGACGTGGCCCAGTGCGGCTACTGCCAGCCGGGCCAGATCATGACCGCGGTGTCCAAGGTCAAGGAGTTACAGGCCAAGGGCCAGCCGATCACCGATGCCGAGCTCGACGAGATCCGCAACATCTGCCGCTGCGGCACCTACGCCCGCATCCGCGAGGCGATCAAGGCCGGCGCCACGGCGATGCACGCCGGGCCGTAACCGATACGGATAAGCTCGGTCCTCGATGGACGAGCTGCACGAGTTCTGCGCGCGAATGCTCGGTGATCGCGAGGCAGCCGCTCGAGTCGTCGCCGAGGCGCGCCAGGACGGATCCGCTGACCGCATGCAGGAGTTGGCCCGTGCCGTGGCGGCCTGCCGTCACGCCGCCGGCGCGGAGGAGACGGCGTCGAGCACTGCCGGCCATGCCTCCGCGTCGAATCCAGCGTCGAGTTCGGACTCCGCCCCGGGCTTGCGCTATGCGTCGGACTCGGACTCCGCCCATCGCCTGGACGCCGAGCCGGGTTCGGACTCCGATCCGAGCATGGCCGTCGCGGTGGCCGCCGAGCTCGCTTCGGCCAACGCCCGCCTGCCCCAGCGGCAGCGGGAGGCGCTGGCATTGCGGGAGTCGCTGAGGTTGTCGCACTCCGAGGTCGCCGAGGTGATCGGGATGGAGCCGGTGGCCGTGGCGCCGTTGCTGGCCCGGGCCCGGCTGCGGCTGCACGCGGAGCTTCGCGGCACCGGCTTGAGCGCCGGAGACTGTCCCGAACGCGATCGGGCGCTGCGAACGATCACGCTGCGACAGGATCACGAGAGCGTTCCGGCGGTCGACGACGATTGGCTGCTCGAACATGTCGGACACTGCACCGGGTGTGGGCAGGCCCACGCCGCGATGCTCGAGGCCTCGGTGCGCTATCGCGCCTGGCAGGTGACGCCCGCACCTGCCTCCGCCGAGCCGTGAGCGGCGCACCGCAGCGGTCCCTGCGCACCAGCGCGGGTGAGCTGCGGCTGGGAGGGCGGCCGTGGCTGATGGGAATCGTCAACGCCACCCCCGACTCCTTCTCCGACGACGGCGCCGATCGAACCCTTGAGGATCGGGTCGAGCTGGCCCGGACGCACCTGGCTGCCGGCGCGCAGATCATCGATGTCGGCGGTGAGTCCGGCGTCACCAACCGGCCCCCCGTCGATCCCGACGAGGAGATCGCACGCGTCGTGCCGCTGATCAAGCGGGTCACGGGGGAGCTCGGCGCCCGGGTGTCGGTCGACACCTACAAACCCGCGGTGGCGCGGGCGGCGATCGCAGCGGGAGCGTCGATCGTCAACGACACCAGCGGTCTGCGCGACCCCGAGCTGGCGGACGTGTGCGCCCAGGCCGGGGCCGCGCTGATCCTGATGCACACCACCGTCGCCCCCAAGCGCAAGCTCCTGGATCCGTCCCTCGACGACAGCATCGTCGCCGACGTGCGCGCCTTCCTGCAACAGCGGATCGAGCTTGCGCTCGCGCACGGAGTGGCCTACGAGCAGCTGATGCTCGACCCGGGACCCGATTTCGCCAAGACGCCGGCCCAGACGATTCTGGTCCTCACGGCGCTCGCGTCGCTGGCGGAGCTCGGCCGTCCGCTGCTGCTGGCGGTGTCACGCAAGGATTTCATCGGCGCGCTCGTGCAGCGTGGCCCGAGAGACCGCCTGGCCGGCACTCTGGCCGCCGTCGCACACGGCGTCGACGCCGGGGCGCACGTGCTGAGGGTGCATGACGTCGGCGCGACCGCGGACTTCCTGACCGTACGCGCGGCGCTCAACGGCGAGCGCAGTACCGATCCAGAGTTGCGCCTGGCGGATGAGTTGCGCTGGGCCCAGGGGTCTCCTGACCGGACCAGCCGCTAGATTCGAGGAGATAGTGAATCGCCGGTCGCTGGCTCAACGCGACCGGGGCCCACCGATCCATCCACGCAAAGGGAGTTCCCATGTCAGTCCTGGACCGCAGTTCGCTGGAAGCCAGCCCGCTCGCCGATCTGCATACGATCGCCTCTGAGCTTTCGATCGACGGTTATCGCCGGCTCCGGCGCGCCGAGCTGATCACCGCGATCATCAACAAGCAGGGCGGCGAGGAGTCCGACGGTGCGGACGTCTCGGCCAGCGCCGAAGCGGACGTTCCGGCCAGCGCAGAAGCGGACACCCCGACGTCGGACGGTCTCGACGCCCCGGCTCCGGCCCGGCGCAGGGCGTCCAGGTCCGGCGGTCGTCGCGCCGCCGCGGCCGAGCCGACGGAGCGCCCCGCCGAGGAGACCGAGGCGCAAGCCGAGCCGTCCGAGGACGCACCGGCCGTCAAGGCGCCGAGCGCGTCGACGCCGGAAGCTGAGACGCAGCCCGAGCGTCCCGCCGCTGGCGACAGCGACGAGGACGACGATCGCTCCGGACCCCGGCGGCGTCGCGGCCGGCGGGGTGGACGGGGTCGCTCCGCGGCGCGAGAGGAGAATGGAGCCCACGCCGAAGCCCCCGTTGCCGCAAGGTCAGGCGCGGATGAGGCCGGGACCGAGGACGACGAGGAGGAGTCCGCTGAGGAGGGGCTGGTCGATGGCGTCGTGGAGCTGCTGGCCAACGGATCTGGCTTTGTTCGCGTCGAGCCGCCGGATCCGTCCGACGACGACGTGTACATCTCCTCGGCCCAGGTCAAGCGCTGCGAGCTGGTGTCCGGCGATCGCGTCGCCGGGCCCAAGCGTGCGCCGCGGCGATCGGAGCGGTTCGCGTCAATGATCCGGATCGAGACCATCAACGGGCGCCCTGCCTCCGAGCTGGCCGACGGGGTCCGCTTCGATGACCTCCCGGCCGCCTACCCCGACCAGCGCCTGAAGATCGGCTCCGAGGACCCGACGCTCAAGGCGATCGAGTGGCTGACCCCATTCGGGAAGGGGTCGCGGGTGACGATCGTCGGTCCGCCGCGGTCGGGGAAGACCGAGGCGCTGCGACGTCTCGCCGTGGCTCTGGCCGATCGCGAGGACCTGGTGCTGACGGTCGTCCTGGCGGGAGTCCGTCCCGAGGAGATCTCCGCGTGGAATCAGGGTCCTGCGGTGCCTGTCGCAGCGGTCAGCTTCGCCGCCAGCGAAGACGGGCGCAACAGCGCGATCGAGCCGGTGATCGAGCAGGCGCGGCGTCTGGCCGCGCGCGGCACGGACGCGGTGGTCCTGATCGACACGCTTGACGGCAGCAGCCCGCAGACGGCACGCAAGGCGCTGGCCGCGGCCCGCAACATCGTCGACGGCGGCTCGCTGACCGTGATCGCGACCGCCGCGGAGCCGATCGGCGGCGAGACGACGGTGATCGCGCTCGACGTGACGCTGGCCAGTATCGGTCGCTTCCCCGCGTTGGACATCATGGCCAGCGGCACGCTACGGCCCGAGCTGCTGGTCGGCGAGGCCGGGGCCGAGGCGATCGCCCGGACCCGCGCCGAGGTATCCGAGGGCAGCGCCGACGGGTAGAGCCGGCGGCGGCCCCGCACCGGGCCACAACGCTCAGTAGGCCGTGCAGCGCGAGCGGTGGCGTGGGACGGCCTTGTAGCGCGGCTGCTGCCCGCGCTGCCACAACAGCTGGTCGACCGCGGCAGCGCAGGTATCCCCGCGCGCGGTCACGATCAGCTCCACCGCATGCAGCGCACACGCTCGGATCTCGACCTCTTCGGGCGAACCGTGCTCGATCAGCGCGCCGCGCTCGATCCGACCCGCCAGCCCCGGATCGAACTCGAGCACGCCGTCGAGTCGCAGCACGTGGGGGACCAGATTGTCGGCGAACATGGTCAGCGAGCCGAGGTCGGCGAAGTCGGCCACGCCGGCTCTGGCCAGATCGGCGGCGGCGATCTGGGCACGCTTGAGAAACTCCACCTCGAGCTCCTGATAGCTCGAGCGATCCGCGAAGCACGGCCAGGCGCCGAGCGTCAGCGCCAGCTTCACGGCCGACCCGCGGGCCGCGTCCACGAGATCGGCGAAGGACCCGTCGTGGTCGCGCTGCACGTGTTCGCCGAGGTCACGCAGCGACCCCTTGAACAGCCCCAGGAGCGGATGCTCGGGTTCCTGGCCGAGCACCGCCGCCAAGGCTGGCGTGTCGATCCGCGCGAGCTCGGCCGCGCTCCACGGCCCGGCGTCCCGTGCCCGCTCAACCAGCCCTCGCGAGATTGTGTGATAACCCGAGCGTCCGTCGCGCTTGCGCAGCGTGGGGAACCAGCCCGAGCCGAAGTTGATCGCGTCGAGGGTCAGCCAGAACGCCGCCAGCGCCTCGCGGGAGCCGAGCGCGGGGGAGTCCTCGTCGTGGCCGCCGACGGCCGGCGCGGTCAGCGGCAATCCGGCGGCGTAGGCGCCGATCGCCCCGGGTTGGATGCGCACCGAGGTGGCACGCTGGGCGATGATGGCGCATGTCTGGCGGAGCTGTCTCATCCCGCCAAGCATGCCGTGCCAACCCTTCCGGGGCGGCCGCTAACGTGAAGAGTTCAGCCATGACCGAGCTGACCACCGACCTCGAGAGCCTGCTGTCGGGCCTCAACGAGCCCCAGCGTGAAGCCGTTACCTACGGTGAAGGACCGCTGCTCATCCTGGCTGGAGCAGGATCCGGCAAGACGAGGGTGCTGACGCACCGGATCGCCTACCTGATAGCCACCGGCGGTGCCAAGCCGAACGAGATCCTGGCCATCACCTTCACCAACAAGGCGGCGGGGGAGATGCGTGACCGGGCCGGACTGCTGGTGGGTCGCCAGGTCCGGGCGATGTGGGTGATGACCTTCCACTCGGCGTGCGCCCGGATGCTCCGCGCGGAGGCTCCACGCCTCGGCTACACGCGCCAGTTCACGATCTATGACCAGGCCGACTCGCGGCGGCTGATCAAGCGCTGCCTCGACGACCTCGGGATCGACCCCAAGCGCTTCACCCCCGGGTCGGTCGGCGCCCAGATCTCCGACGCCAAGAACAAGCTGCGTGACGCCGACGCCTACGGCCAGATGGTCGGCTCGTTCTTCGAACAGACTGTCGCCGACGTCTACCGCTCCTACGAACGCGAGTTGCATCGCATGAACGCGATGGACTTCGATGACCTGCTGGTGCGCGCGGTCAACGTGTTGGAGCTGTTCCCCGAGGTCCGCGAGCGCTACGCCGCCGGTTTCCGTCACGTGCTGGTCGACGAGTATCAGGACACCAACCACGCCCAGTACCGGTGGCTGCAACTGCTCGCCGGCGAGCACCGCAACCTGATGGTGGTTGGCGACGATGCGCAGTGCCTGATCGAGGGCACCCGGGTCACGATGGCCGACGGGACGCGGCGGCCGATCGAGCGGATCGTGCCGGGGGATCAGGTTCTGTCGGCGTACGGGAGCGGTGACTTTCGGGCGGCCGAGGTGCTCGCCGTGCACCGTTCCGAACGCGCCGACGGGATCGCGATCACCACCCGCTCGGGCCGTCGCATCGTCAGCACTCCTGAGCACGTCCATTTCGCGGGGTATCAACTGGGAAGAACGCCGCAGCTCTACATGACTCACGTCATGGACACGAAGACCGAAGTTCGCCGGCGGCGGCTGGCAATCTCGCTGTGCGGAGACCGGCGGGGGCGGACTCCGATGCATCGCATCGCGCTGTTCGGTTACGACGAGCCGGGGAGGAGCCGGCTCGAGCAGATAGGTCTCCGGGTGCGTCCGGCTCGCCGCGGCTCGGAGGGGTGGCGCTTTGAGACCTCCTGCAAGGACATGGCGACGATCGAGAAGGTGGCGACGCGTATCTCCGAAGCTCTGGGCGATGTCTCGATCCGGCCCACCGCCCGTCTCGGACACAATCGAGACGGCCTCTCGGCCAACTCGCTTCCCTTCACACCAGCATCGTCGGTGCGCCCCGGGATGGTGATGTTCGATGACGAAGGCGGCTATGACGTGGTCGAGTCGGTCACGCGCGTCTCGCTCGATAAGCCGGTCTACGACCTGGACATCGCCTGTACGCACAACTTCGTCGGCGAGGGGCTGGTCACCCACAACTCGATCTACGGGTTCCGCGGGGCCGACATCACGAACATCCTGGAGTTCGAGGACACGTTCCCGGACGCCCATGTGGTCAAGCTGGAGCAGAACTACCGCTCGACGCAGACGATCCTGGACGCGGCCAATGCGGTGATTCGCAACAACCGCGGTCAGAAGCCGAAGTCGCTGTGGACCGAGATCGGGCAGGGCGATCCGATCAAGGTGCGCGAGCTCGATGACGAGCACGCCGAGGCGCGGTACGTGACCGGGGAGATCCAGCGGCTTGTGGACGAGGGGACGTCGCGCGCGGAGATCGCCGTGTTCTACCGGACCAACTCCCAGTCGCGCGTGCTGGAGGACACGCTGGTCCGGGCCGAGATCGCCTATCAGGTCATCGGCGGCACCAAGTTCTATGAGCGGGCGGAGATCAAGGACGCAATCGCGTATCTGACCGTGCTGGTCAATCCCCAGGACGTGGGTGCCTTCACTCGGATCGTGAACTCGCCGCGGCGCGGGATCGGCTCCACGTCGCTCTCGCGGCTGCTGGCGCACGCCAATACCACGGGCGAGACCGTGTGGGAGCTGGCGGCGGCGCCCGAGGACGTGCCCGGCCTCGGCCCGGCCGCGATCAAGGCGCTGCGACGGTTCATGGGCACCATGGAGGTGCTGCACGAACGCGCCGAGTCGGGCGTCGCGATCAGCGTCCTGCTGAAGGAGACGCTGGGGGAGACCGGCTATATGGAGGCACTGCAGGCGGAGCGGACGATCGAAGCCCAGGGCCGGATCGAGAACCTGGAGGAGCTCGTCAACGTAGCGGTCGAGTTCGATGCAGGCGCGGGTGACCAGGGCTCGCTGGGCGAGTTCCTGCAGCAGGTCGCGCTGGTCGCCGACGCCGACGCGCGTACCGACGACGAGGGTCTGGTGACGCTGATGACGCTGCACAACGCCAAGGGCCTGGAGTATCCGATCGTGTTCATGATCGGCTGCGAGGAAGGAGTGTTCCCACACTCGCGGGCGCTGGACGAGGGCGGTCTGGAGGAGGAGCGCCGGCTCTGCTATGTGGGCATCACGCGTGCCGAAAGGGATCTGTACCTCACCTCGGCCCGCAGCCGGACGGTGTTCGGAGCGCGCAGCTTCGGGGCGCCCAGCCGGTTCATCGGCGAGGTCCCGGCCGAGCTGACCGACCGCGAGCGCCAGGCGCCGCGCGCGTTTGGCAGCTTCCGCAGCCGAATGACCTCGTGGGGCTCCGGCGCCGCCGATCTGCCCGCCGCAGACCGGGCGCCCACTCCCGCCTACCGGCTCGGCGACGACGTCGTGCACGCCGCGTTCGGTGAAGGCGTGGTGACCGGGGTCGAGCCCGGGGGGATCGTCGTGATCCGCTTCAGCGGCGATCGCTCCGAGCGCAAGCTGGTGGCCGACCTCGCGCCGATCTCCAAGCGCTGATGACCGACACCACGCCGGCCGGCGAGCCGGAGGGGGGCGGACCAATTCCCGCCGGTGCCGCCGACGACGCCCGGCCCACCGCCGATACAGGTCCCACCGCCGACACCCGGCCGGCCGCCGACACCCGGCCGGCCGCGCGCCGGCCGCGGATCCATCACGGGGAGCTGATCAGCGCCGGCAGCGCGCTGGCGCTGCTGGTGCTGATGTTCCTGACCAAGTGGTACGGCGTGGCGGGGGTCCCCGACCCGTCCGCGGCGCGGCCCGCGATCACGACCGCGGTCAACGCTTGGAACAGCCTCAGCGTGGTGCGCTGGGTGATGCTGATCACGATCGGCGCTGCGCTCGGGTCGGTCGTGCTGCGCACCACGCAGCGAACGCACGGGACCAAGACCGATACCAGTCGCCTGCGCGCCGCACTGGGCACGGTGACCTTCGCCCTGCTGGTCGATCGGGTGCTGATCGATCTGCCTGGCTCGAGCCAGGTGATCGACCAGAAGCTGGGGGCGGTCCTCGGATTGCTCTGCGCCGGGGGGATCGCGCTCGGCGGCTATGAGTCGATGCGTGAGCGCCAGACGCTCGCCCGCCGAGCGAAGCGGCGATCACGACCCCCGGACCCGCTCGCTTCCGGAGAGCGAGCGCGGTAGGGTGTGCCCGTCGCCTTGAGTCTCGAGGCAGGCAGGAGGGCGTCAATCTTCCGCGAACAAAGCTTCGCTAGACCGGTGACCGAATAGGGAGGGCTAAGTGAACGTCGAGAATGTCTCGAGAGAGGACTGGATCCTCGGTGGCATCGCGCTGGTGCTGGTGATCGACCTGCTGTTCTTCCCGTGGTTCAGTATTTCGCTGGGACCACTGGGCAGCGTCAGCGCGTCCGCTACCAGTGCTCCGGACGCGTGGGCCGGAATCCTGGCCATGCTGGCCGCGATCGTGTTCATCGTCGATCTGGCGATCGAGCGGTTCTCACCGCAAACCGCCCTGCCGGCGGTCAACCACAGTCGGACGGAGACCCGCTTCATCATCGCGTGCGTCGTCGCCCTGTTCGTGCTGATCAAGTTCCTGCTGCAGATTCATTTCAGCGAGTTCGGTTTCGGCTTCTGGCTGGGGATCGTTCTCACTGTGGCGCTGGTCTACTTCTCGCTCCAGGCGCGCAACGCCGGGGTCAGGACGCCCGGGGCGGTCTGATTCGGCCAGCGGGTCAACGCGAGCTCCGCGGATGGGGTTCGACGCTGCCAGGCTTCGTAGCGGAGAGGTGATCGCGGGCGCCGGCGGCGTGCTGCTGCTGGCGCTCATGTTCCTGCTCCCGTGGTACGGGCTCACCGGTCGCGCGGCGCGCGTGGCGGCGGCGCTCGGCGCATCGACCTCGGTGGACGGCTGGAACGGACTGACCGTGGTGCGCTGGCTGATGCTGCTGGCGGCACTGGCCGCCATCGCGCTGTTCACGCTTCAGGGCACGCAGCGTGCTCCGGCGCTGCCGGTCAGCTTCAGTGTGATCGCGACGGTGCTGGGCCTGGTGATAGTGCTCGCGCTCATCTATCGGGTGCTGCTCAACGTCCCGGGGCCCGACTCGCTGCTGGAAGCCAAGCCCGGCGCGTATCTGGGGCTGCTCGCCGCGTGCGTCCTGACCTACGGGTCGTTCCGTTCGATGCGAGTGGAGGCGCCGGCTGACGGCTCCGGTGGGGAGATCCGCACGGTCACGCTCCCGCACCCGGGCTGACAGCCGCGCCCAGAGCTGACCGGGCGGCGGTCGCTGCGGTGGCGATCCTAGAATGAGAGCTCGAATGCTCGACCGCGCGCAGGTTTTACACGTCGCTCGGCTCGCCCGCCTCAGGTTGGACGAGGCGGAGGTGCAGCGGATGGCGGCGGAGCTCTCAAAGGTGCTCGACCACGTCGAGAGGATCCGCGAGCTCGACCTGACCGGTGTGGCTCCGACCTCCCACGTGGTCGACGTGACCGGCGTGATGAGACCCGACGAGCCGGTGCCGTCGCTGCCGCGCGAGGTCGTGCTGGCGGCAGCCCCCGAGCCCGTCGACGGGGGCTTCGGAGTACCCAGCCCCGGCCCGACCGGCGAATGACCCGCGCCGGCGACGAACTCATCGAGCTCACGGCCGTCGACGCGGCCACGGCCGTTCACGCGGGCGAGATCGAGCCCGCCGAGCTGTTTCAGGCCTATCGCGAGCGGGCTGCGGCTGATGAGCTGAACGCGTTCACCTGGGTCGCCGGGGAACCACCGGCCGACGAGCCCGCCGGGCGCTACCGCGAGCTGCCTCTGGCCGGGGTTCCCGTAGCGGTCAAGGACCTGTTCTGCACCGAAGGCGTCCCGAGCCAGGCCGGCTCACGGATTTTGGAGGGATACCGGCCGCCGTACACCGCGACAGTGGTCGCGAAGCTGCACGCGGCTGGGGCGCCGCTGCTGGGCAAGACCAATCAGGACGAGTTCGCGATGGGCTCATCGAACGAGAACTCGGCCTTCGGCCCCGTGCTCAACCCGTGGGATCGCCGCCGCGTACCGGGAGGCTCGTCGGGGGGCAGCGCGGCGGCCGTGGCGGCCGGGGCGGCGCCGTGGGCGATCGGCACCGACACCGGCGGGTCGATCCGTCAGCCGGCGGCGCTGTGCGGCATCGTCGGGCTGAAACCGACCTACGGCGCATGCTCGCGCTACGGGATGATCGCGTTCGCGTCCTCGCTTGATCAGGCCGGGCCGCTGGCCCGGAACGTGACCGACGCCGGGCTGCTGTTCTCTGAGATGGTCGGACACGACCCCCGGGACTCGACGTCGTTGGCGTTCCCCGGGGCGATCGCACCCCCCGGCGCAACAGATCTGCGCGGGATCAAGCTGGGCGTACCGGAGGAGCTGCTGGGTGGGGCCGAGTCGGACGCCGGCATCGAGCCCGGGGTCCGGGAGCGCTTCGAAGCGGTTCTGACGCTGGCCGAAGGCCTTGGGGCGGAGGTCCACCCGTGCCGCCTGCCGCACGCCCCCCACGCGCTGGCGGCCTACTACCTGATCGCGCCGGCCGAGGCCTCCGCCAACCTGGCGCGTTTCGACGGCGTGCGCTACGGCCTGCGGATCAGCGGCGACGGGGATCTCGAGACGATGTACAGCGACACCCGCGCGGCGGGCTTCGGCCCGGAGGTCAAGCGGCGGATCATGCTCGGCACCTACGCCCTCTCCAGCGGCTACTACGACGCCTACTACGGCACGGCGCAGAAGGTGCGAACCAAGATCGGTGAGGACTTCCGCGCGGCCTTCGAGCAGTTCGATTTCATGGTCACGCCGACGAGTCCATGGACCGCCTTTGAGTTGCAGGCCAAGACCGACGATCCCCTGGCGATGTATCTCAACGACTTCTGCACGGTGCCGATGTCGCTGGCCGGGATTCCCGCGATCTCGATCCCGGGCGGACTCAGCGAGGGCCTTCCGGTCGGCTTTCAGCTGGCCGGCCCGGCGTTCAGCGAGAGCCGCCTGCTCGATGCCGCCTACGCGCTCGAGCAGGCCATCGGCTTCGACGGAAGCGCAGCGCGCCTATGAGCACGACGGCAACCACGTATGAGCCGGTCATCGGCTTGGAGATCCACGTCCAGCTCAAGACGCGGACGAAGATGTTCTGCGGCTGCGAGCTCTCGTTCGGCGATCCGCCCAACACCCACACGTGTCCGACCTGCCTGGGTCTACCCGGCGCCCTTCCGGTGCTCAACGCTCGCGCGGTGAAGTTCGGAATCATGATCGGACTCGCCCTCGGCTCCGAGATCGCCCCGCGATCGTTGTTTCATCGCAAGAACTACTTCTATCCAGACTCGCCGAAGGGCTACCAGATCTCCCAGTACGACGTCCCGCTGTGCCGCGGGGGCCGTCTGGGCGAGGTGGGCATCCACCGCGTGCACCTCGAGGAGGATGCCGCCAAGCTGATCCACATCGGCCACAGCGGGCGGATCCACGGCTCGGATCGAAGCGTCGTCGACTTCAATCGCTGCGGGACGCCGCTGGTCGAGATCGTGACCGAGCCGGACCTGCGCTCACCGGAGCAGGCCCACGAGTGGCTCAGCCTGCTGCGGACGACGCTGAGGCAGCTGGGGGTATCCGACGTCAACATGGACGAGGGATCTTTGCGCTGTGATGCCAACGTCTCGGTCAGGCCGACTTCCAGCACCGGGCTGGGAACCAAAACCGAGCTCAAGAACATGAACTCGTTCCGGTTTCTCGAGCGGGGCGTCAGGACGGAGATCGCTCGGCAGATCGAACTGCTCGAGTCCGGACAGCCCGTCGTCCAGGAGACGCTTCACTTCGATCCCGTCTCGGGTCGGCTGACGTCGCTGCGCTCCAAGGAGGAGGCCCACGACTACCGCTACTTCCCGGAGCCTGACCTGGTCCCGCTGACGGCGACCGAGAAGATGCTGGCCGAGGCGGCGACCGAGCTGCCCGAGCTTCCGGCGGCGCGAGCCGAGCGGTTCGAGCGTGATCTGGGATTGACCGCCCCCCGCGCGCGCGATCTGGCCTTCCGCCGTGAGCTGGCGGACTATTTCGAGCGAGCGGTGGCGGCGGCGGGCGACGGCAGCGCGACCGCCGTGGAGCTCGCCAACTGGATCCCGCAGCTGGTCGAGCGGATCGGCTCAGATTCCGATCCGGCCGCCGGCAACGTCGAGCCCGAGGCCCTGGCGCGGTTGGTGGCGATGGTGAGCGCCCGGGAGGTCAGTCGTGACGCCGCTCGGGAAGTGCTCACCACACTGGTGCGTGAGGGCGGAGAACCGCGGGCGATCGTCGAGCGGGAGGGCCTCGGGGCGCTCGGCAGCGACGGGGACGGCGACGGGGAGCTGGCGGCCCTTGTCGACCAGGCGATCGCCGCCGATCCCGACGCCGCGGCCAAGGTCAAGACAGGCAACATGAAGGCGATCGGGCCGTTGGTCGGCTATGTGATGCGCGAGACGCGGGGGCGCGCCGATGGTGGCGAGGTCACGCGGCTGATCCGCGAGCGCGTCGCCTGATAGAAAACCGGCGTCTCCGGCAGCCACCGCTTTCGCGAGGCGTGCCGGGACGCCGAGAAGACCTATCGGTGGACGGTCGATTACTCGCGGGCGCCGCCGGAGAACCGGCGGACGATCAGTCCGGCGCCCAGGAGCGTGCCGCCCCCGGCGGCAAGCAGGACGACATCGAGACCGGTGAACGGCAACGTGTTCTGCGCCGTGGCGGAGGTCGTGTTACCACTCGCTACCGAAGAGCAGAGTTGTGGGCTGTACGACTGACAGGTCGAACTGCCGGACGCGAAAGCCGCGCTCGGGAGCAGCAAAGCCAACCCTACAATCACCGGCGCGATTCGTTTCATGAGCCCCACGTGAGACCTTTCTGAAGTTTAGAACTGATTTATGCCAGCGAAGAGCATAGCCAGTAGACGTTCCCCCTTCGGCAGGGTACACCAACGCCATGCCGGAACGCAAGGGCAGCGTTGACGCGCGTTGACGCGCGTGTCTAGCCCGCCCGCGGCCAGCGCAGATTCGTCCGCGGGCGCCGTCGCACATCAGCCAGCACGCGCCGGGCCAGCGGACGTCCGTAGCCGAAGGCCGCACGATTGACCAGACCCAACGGCGTAGCGGCGAACGCCTCGAACCGGAGCAGGGTCCGAGTGCCCGTCGCCCACCGCCGCTTGTAATCGTCATCGCCGCCGAGGAACTCGTAACGCTCGAGCCCGATCGCGAAAGCTCGTTCCAGCGTCGCGGCGATCATGAGCTTGCCCGGCGAGTAGATACCGAAGGCGGGGTCAAATCCGCCCTTGAGGGGGAAGTAGGCGCCGCCCTGCTCGATCGCCAGGTGCACGGCGATCGGACGGCCGTCGAGGCGAAGAAAGATGAGCCGTAGCCAGCCGCGTGCGGCCGCCCAGTGGGCGACCTCGCTGTAGAAATCGGCGGTCTGGCGTCTCGAGTTGATGGCGGTCCGTCTGGCGCCCTTCCAGCCGGAGCGTTCCACCGCGAACGCCTCCGCGAGGCGCGCATCGAGCCCGGCGGAGCCGTCCGTCACGTCGACGGTGACCCGGCCCAGCTCGCGCAGGCGCCGCAGGCAACGCCTGACGTCACGGCGTAGGTTGCCGCCGAGCGAGCGTTCGTAGGTACTCCACTCGCCTTCGAGCAGCACCCACGGGGAGCGCTGGAGCGGGCTAACCACCACGTGGTACCGGGCCGCCTCGGCGGCGGCTCTCAACGCGTCGAGATCAGGGTCGGTGCAGTCAAGGAAACCGAGTGAGACGCGATGGCTTGGCCGGGCAAAGAGCTCGGCGATGACCGCGGCCGCCGACGGCGCGTCCGCGCGGACAAGGCCGAAAACCGGCGTGTGCCAGTTGCTGGGCGACGACGCCGTGCCGCCGTGGACGACGATCGGCAGCGCGGCCTGAAGGTCGCCGCCGCGATAGGCGGTGTGGATCTCCAGACGACCGTTGCCGAACACGCTCGTCCATACCGCGATCCATCCTGGACGCATGAACGGAGACGCGTTCACCCGGTCGGCCAACGCTTCCCAGTCGCTTCGGGACCGCTCCAGATGGCCTCCGGCGTTGTCACTGTGGAGGCGCAGGCCCTCCATGGCGGCTGGACCTCGAGCTCTAGGTGGCCGGCGGGGCCTGTCGCGCTCCGGCAAGCGCGCGCTTTACCCGCGGAAGTCGGCGCGCCGGTTCTTTGGCCGCGACGAACAACGACTCCTTGGCGACATCGCGCACCCTCGAGGCGCCCGGGGGCTGCGGCGAGATACCAACGCGGCGAAGGCGTGAGTTGATGGTGTGAACTCGCTCGGCGCGGAGGCTGGCCTTGGTCCGAAATGTGATCGACAGCGAGATCGACGCCTCCGGACCGTTCTGCACCCAATGGGGCATGAACGGCGGAACGTAGACCCCCCGGCCCGGATCGAGCCCGACGGTCTCGCCCGCGGAGGGCATCGCCTCGAGGTTGCGATGGCCCCCGTCGTAATAGCGCTCCAACTCGCGCAGCTCGTTCTCGCGCGACGGGAACTCGCACAGGTTCATGTCCTTATGCCCGCGAATCTGCAGCAGGAAGTTGTGCTCCGGATCGAAGTGCACGGGGGTCACGGCGTTCGGAGCCGACAGAAACAGAAAGCCCTCCCGCTGACGTGTCGCCCCGGCACCGCGCGGGCGGTATGACTCGGCCTCGTCCAGGCAGCGATCGAGCAGCTCCTTATAGGCCGGATCCTGCTCGATGTACCAGAAGACCATCCAGCAGCCGTTGTGGTCGATGCCGCGCACGGTCTCGGATGGTGGAACGTCGAGCTCCGCCGCCCCTCCAGGGGTGACCAGGGCCTGATCGCCCCGGTGGCGCTCGATGCGCCCCGGAAAGCGGTCGGCCAGCTCCGCGATCGCGTCGAGTTCGAGCAGGGGGTGATCCACGAGCGTGTGGTCCACGGCCAGCGGTCGCCGGGCAAACGCCGCGGCGAATTGCAGAGCGTCCAGGTGCAGGATCCCGGTGTCCGCTGAGCTGAGCATGGGCTGATCGTAAGGCATCATCGGCGGCTTGAACGCAAAATCTCCGCCCGCGCGCGGATCACGACCGACCGGCGCGCCAAACGCCCGCGTGCCGCAGGGAATCGGAGTTGAGCAGCCTCCGGCCGGGGGTGAACCGCGCGACGGTCGGCGTGACGGCGACCACTGCACGCCCCAGTGGACTGTGCGGAGTGACGACCGTCTTCACCGACTCGACCGAGGTGGCGTAACGGCTCTTGTATTGCTCGTCGCCGAGCAGCATTCTGTACTCGCGCACACCGTCGCCGAATGCCTCGCGGATCGAGTGCTCGAGGATTCCCGCCCCCACTGCGAACCGGTCGAACGCCGGAAGCCGTCCGGCCTGGTAGTAATACTCGACGTCGGCGAAGCGGAACCCGTACCACGCCGCCACCGCCCGGCCATCGCACTCCGCCAGCCACAGGCGCAGCCAGCCGCGCTGGAGGGCGCAGGCCGCAAAGTCACGGTGAAAGGCCTTGCGGGCCCCGGTGAACGCGCTGGAGGTCGAGCCCCAACGCGCCGCGTGTAAGCGGAGCAGGGTGTCGAAGTCAGCGCTCAGGCGAGCTGGGTCGTCAGCCAGCCGGTAGCGAAGATTGATCTGTTGCGGCAGGCGACGCGACCGGCGCCGGACCTGGTGACGAAAGTTGGCGCTGCGACGCGAGAGGTAATCATCCCAGCCGCCTTCCTCGGCGAGGGCGATAACCGGGCTGGGGACCTCGTAGAGCAATCGTCCCCGCAATTCGTGCTCCCAAGCTCGGCCGGCGGCCAGACGTTCGGCCACCAGGACGTCCCCGTCCGCCCCGGCGGCGTTCAGTGCCTCGGCTGCCGCTCGGGTGTCGGCGAGGGCGCAGACCGGTCCGAGTTGATCGGCGACCCCATGACCGAGGAATCGGGTCAACCGGATCCCGGCCCGTTGCTCTGCGTACAGCGGGAGCAGCGCGACGGTATGCCCGGCGCCGTCGTGAACGTGAGCCAGCCGAAGGTGCCGACCGGCGCCGAAGTGCTTCCACCAGATGTCGGCCCACTCCCAGGTGGAGAAGAGGTTGTCGCTCTGCTGCGCCGCGGCGATCCATACGTCGCGTGCCGCTGCGATGCTGCTCAGTGGATCGACGACGATACGGCGGGCATCGCGACCCATGGCGGGAACGACCCCATTCGAGCGCCGCGAACCCTCGACGCTCCGGACAGACAACGGTCTAGCCGCGCAACTTGAGGATCTCGGCGGCCGTCATGGCGATGATTCGCAGATCGAACCGCAGCGACCAATTCTGGATGTAGTAGTTGTCCCACTCGACCCGATCCTCGATCGACGTCTGGCCGCGCAGCCCGTTGACCTGGGCCCAACCGGTGAGCCCCGATCTCACGCGGTGGCGCAGAGCATAACCATCGACAAAACGCTCGAATTCACGCACATAGGCGACGCGCTCAGGTCGAGGTCCGACGAGCGACATGTCCCCGCGCAACACGTTGACCAGCTGCGGAAGCTCGTCCAGCGAGTATGCGCGCAGGATCCGGCCCACCCCGGTGGTTCGGTCGACCGGGCGCGCCGTCGTCGGTAACTCCACCGTGTCGGGGGCCGACGGCACTCCCTGGATCTCTGCGGCCCAGCCGGCGTCGGCCTCTCCCAGGGCTGAGGGATGCCCGCGCATGGTGCGGAACTTGAGCATCGTGAACTCGCGGCCATCACGTCCCACCCGCCGCTGACGGAAGAGAACGGGTCCGGGAGACGACATGCGCACCCCGATCGCCACCGCGATCAGGAGCGGGCTGAGCAGGGAGAGCGAGAGCAGCGCGACGCTGCGATCGATCGAATGCTTGACGGCGAACTGCCAGCCGCGCGGGTCGATCGAGTGCAGGGTCAGCAGCGGCAGACCGCCGAGGTGGTCGAGGGTGGTGCGCTCGTTTATCGACTCGTACAGACGCGGCACGAGCGACACCTCGACCCCGAGCGCCTGGCATTCCCTGACCTTGGAGATCATGATGTGGTCGGGCTCGGCTGAGAAAGCGAGGATGACGTGGCGCGCGCCGGTCGTGGCCAGCGCGGAGGCGAGGTCGTCGGGGCCTCCGAGGACGGGAACCGCCGGCACGCTCGCGGGCACGCTCGCCGGCAGCGGGTCGGAGTCAAGGAAGCCGACTGGGCGCAGTCCGTAGCCGGGCTCGCCGATCAGTCGCTTGACCAGGTGAGCGCCGATCACGCCCGCGCCCACGATCAGCGTCGGCGTGGCGAATGTCTCCGAGCGCATCGCCTGACGGCGCACCGAGACGAGCACCATCCGGGCCGTGCCGAGGTACACGACGCTGAACAGCCAAAGCCGCGGGGCGATCCCGAGCGGGTCGGAGCCGCCGAGAATCGAGTCGACTGAAATCGTCAGCATCGCGGCCAGGGACACAACTCCGAGCACGTTCCCGAACGTCTCCAGCAGGGAGGCGTTGAAGCGGTCCTCCGGCGATCGGCGGGCGTGCATCATCGCCACCACCACGAGCGGAAAGCTCAGCGCGAGCCAGCGATTCGATGTGATCGTGCTGACCGAGGAGTCAGCGAACAGGGCGAGGCTCGCGGCCAGGCAGAGGACGATGACGTCGATGAGCAGTCGCAGGCGAGCCCACTCGCGCGGGTCCAGCACGCGCAACCCGACCTCAGCGCCGCGCTGACGTCGGACTTCACCGGCGACGCGGACGGCTGGTTCGGCTGCTATCTGGCTACCGGCCGGTCCTCGTGTCATAGGTTTTGCCTTTGCGGCCCCAACCGCCCACCGATGTCCATTACCAGGAGAACTCCCCGGCCTCTCGGCGAAATCCCTCGACCCGACCTCGGGCTCCGGTGACCGGATGTATCTGGACTCCCGCCCCAGCATCATAGCGCCACTTCCGGCCGCGTCTCCGCTTTCCGGGTGATCAGCTTCGGACCCGGGAGCGGGCGACTGCAGAGGCGTGGTATCAGGGCGCGACAGCATCGGAGTGGTATCGGCGGGCGTGTCCGAATGAGAGAGGCGGGTAGGCTCGATCCGGGACTGTGCCTCGGCCGAGGAACCTGCTTCGTCGTTCGCCTGCGCCATCCTCTGCTCTGATCGTCGCCGGCGAACCCTAAGGGGCCCGGTTTTTCTACGGATTGAGCTGGGGATAAATACGGTTCCATACCGGGCGGAACAGTCATCGTCTCGGTACACTTTCCGGGAACGGCGCGCGTGAATCGGCGGCCCGTCAAGTCGAGTTTATTTTCGCCACGGAGGTCAAGCCATGTCACGACTGATCCGGATGGACAGGACCGGACACACGACGCTCGCGGAGTGGAACGCTGACAACCCGGCGACGGTCCAGGCGGCAACGGCGGCGCTCACGCACGAGCTCGAGCAAGGGTTCTACGCAGTAGTTTCCCGCGCCGATGGGAGCGCCGAGCAGGTTCGAGAGCTGCCCATCGACGCGTCACTGGTGATACTTCGCCGGCCGATCGCCGGAGGCTAGACGAGCGCCTCCAGCCAACCCGGCGGCGGCTGGATCGCCGACGGCCTCCCGGAGCTCGCCAGCGTCGGCTGGCGCCGGCGCGTCGACGAGCGCTCGTTGACGCACGCGGGCCACCGGTGGACGCTGTGCACCGCCGGCCACACACTTCCTTTCCTGGCCGCGGCCGCGCTGCTGCTCGCGGTCAAGCCGATAACGGCCCCGGTCTCAGTGATCCTGCTCGCGCACGCGTGGATCATCCCCGAGCTGTACGCAGCGCGAGGCGCAGGGGTTCTGCGACCCCGACCGCGGCTCGGGACGGTCCCGGAGCGACGGGCCCTCGGACTGCTGGGCGACCTGATCGGCCACGATGCCCGTGAGCTTCACGCGCGCACCGGTCTCGTGCTCGAGCCGGGTTCGCTCGGATCGTGGCTGGTCGGTGAAGCCGGGGCGGTGCTTGTGCGTCCCGGGGGACGGCGCGTGTTTTGCTATTGCGTCAAGGTCGCCGACCCCGACTTACCCTCCGGCGATCGGCTGGCTCACCTGCTCCTCGCCGTGCGGTCCGACGAGTCGGGCTTCGCCACGGTGGCCAATCTGTCGTTCTGCGGGGCCCCCTGGCGTCTGCGCCGCCGGCTGGCGCAACCAGCGCGGGAAGGGCTCGCGAGCGCCGCGCTCGCCGCAAGGCGTATGTGACGATCGTAACTTTGGCCCTGGGGCCAATGCGCGAGTCGCAATCGATGAGCATGCTGCGGACATGATCCGTTCAGGCACTTCATCCAAAGTTCTCCTGGTGGCCGACCGGCGAGCGGCATCGCAGTTTGGTGGCGCCGTTCGCAGGTACCGGCTGGCCAGGCTCCGGTTCGAGGACCGACCCTCGGTCGGCCCGAGCCGGCTGCAGCAGACAAAGCCCTAGCTCGGGAGCCGGCGAACCCGGGTGCGCCCCGCGCTACGCTTATCGGTATGAACACAAACGTAGAGGCTTCGCGGTCACGGACCCCAGTGGTGCGTAAGGCCGCCGCCGGTCTGGTCCTGGTCGTTGCTGCTGCGCTGGCGGTCAAAGTCGTCATCGGCTTGGTGATGACGATCTTCTGGGTCGCCGTCGCCGTTGCGGTCGCCGTCGCGGTGATCTGGGCGCTCAAGACCATCGTCTGGTAGGGACGACCATTGCAGGGCTTGGGCCTGCTCGTGATCCTGTTCTTTTTCGGGCTCGCGGGTGGAACGGTCGGTCGCCTCAAGGGCAGCTCGTTCTTCATGTGGTTTCTGGTCTCGGGGTGCGTCCCGTTCATCGGTCTGCTCACGGCGATCTGTTACCGCCGGGATGATCACGAGCTGCGCCGGCAGTGCCCGGAATGCGGGCGCGTCGTCAAGCTCCACGATGCCGTCTGCATGCACTGCGGAACCGAGCTCGACTTTCCCGAGACAGCGATCGCGTCCGAGGCGGGCATGCTCGGTCGCGTCCGCAGCAACGCGGGGTGAGCGACGGGCGGGGGGTGGGGCACGTCCGGCGGGCGGGCGGACGGACGCGGGTTCAGACGGTCACTTCAGTGGGCGATCACCAGCAGCTTGAAGGCTTCGCCCGCCGTCAAGGGGTGGCTGCCGTTGACACGGTCAAGGGCCTGCCGAACTGCGGGCGCTCTGGAGTTGATCGCGTAAGCGGTCGCGAAGTCACGGTGCGCTTGCTGACGTAGCCCCTGGGCGGAGGCCGCCAGGCCGGCACCCAGCCACGCAAACCAGCCGCCCGGCTCACGGGCGATCGACTGGCGGAAGCGCTGCTCGGCCACGACGTACTCTCCGTTCTGCAGGGCGATCGAGCCGCCGAGCCGGCCGGGTTCGGAATTCAGCGGGTTGAGGTCGGCCGCGCGCGATAGATCCGCTAGCGCGCCCGCCGGGTCGGTCGCCTGCGCGTCGGAGGCGAGCGAGAATTCTCGCACCGACAGGTAGGGGAGACCGAGGGTGATCGACGCGGCGAGAATCGACACCGCCACGCCCAGCATGGCTGCCACGCGGTGCAGGCTCCGGGCTGCGGCGACGCGCGGCGCAGCCGCTGGCGCTGACGGCTCGCGCCCCCCCGTTGCGACCGCGGTCCGCGAGCTCAGCGAGCCCGCCATCCCAAGGAACCCCAGCGCCGGCCCCGCGAGCGCGGGCAGCTCCCAGAACCAGTCGATCGATCCATGGATCAGCCAGACCACCAGCGGGAGCAAAGCCCACGCAGCCATCTGCGCAGTCAACGGATCGCCGCGCCGGCGCCCGATCAGCGCCGCGGCGACCGCCGAGGCGAGAAAGGTGAAGAACAGCACGAAGCCGACCACTCCGGTGTGCGTCAGCAGACGCAGCTCCAGGCTGTGGGTCCAGGCCGGCTCCTCGCTGGTGCGACGCCGGCTGACGTAGTAGTCGGCGAAGTTGTCCTGGCCAAGGCCGCCGATCGGATTCGACGCGAATCCCTTGATCGCGACGCGCCAGAAGTCATACCGGCTGGTACCGACGGTGGCGAAGTGCGAACCGGACGGAATCGAGCTGGTGGGATTACTGAAGCCCTGCCACTGGCGCTTGACGAACCCGAGCGGATCGCCGTGGGTTGCCGCCGATCCACCGAGCAGCCCGACCGCGACCACGACCACGACGGCGACCGTGCCGATCTGCCGGCGCCTCGTACGGGTGAGCTGAGGCGCTCCGACCAGACCCTCCGACCACGCGATCACCGTCCCGACGACGAGCATCGCCGTGCACAGGACCAGCGACGCCTGTCCGGCGCGCTCGGCCGCGTGGCGCAGTGCGGTCGGGTTGTCGCTGCTGAACAGGCTGACCAGGCGGTGGACCGGGATCACCGCCGCAGCGGTCGGCAGAATCGCCGCGATACCGAAACGCAGCCGGTCGGGAACCAGCACGACCGTCACGATCAACACCAGCGGCAGCGTGAACAGCCAGCCGCGGCTCTGCGCCATCACGGCAAGCTCAAGCTCGGCGCTGGCGAGCGCGATCAGAACACCTCGCAATATGCCGGGTAACTGACGCCGCGAAGCGAGCGCGGTCGACAGGAGCGCGCCCATCGTGAACAGCGCCGCGCTCGCGTTGAAATAGCCGGCCGGAGCCTCCAGGCGACGGTCGACCACGAGCTGCGCGACCTGATCGCCCGCCGCCAGCTTGAGCAGGATCGCGATCGCGATCGCGCCGATGCCCAACGCGAACGCGACGAGCGCCACCCGTGCTGCCTGCGGCGTCCATGGAACGATCGTCATGAGCGCGAACAGGATCAGATACAGCAGCGCGCGATTGCTCCCCTCCAGCGCCGTACCCGGCGACTGCGCCCAGGCGATCGACAGATACGACCAGGCGACATAGAGGCCGAAGGCAGCCAACGCGTAACCGCTGCGGCGCGACACTGTCGCCCGGCTGACGCCCCGTCCCAGCACGACGGCGGTGACGAGCGCGAGCAGCACCAACGCGCCCCAGTACCATGTGTCCGCGTCGTAGCCGCCGTCGTGCTCGGCCCACAGAACCATGAGCGCGACGGCTATGAGCCCGGGGACCACCGCCGGCGTGTGCTGTCGCCAGTGCGCCCAGCGACGAGTCAGGGCGCTCAAACGATCAGGCTCGGCGACTGTCATCGAAGCCGCAGCATACGGACCCCCTGTGACCACAAACCCAGTCCGCGACACGCGCCCACGCGTGCTGACACTCTCGCTCAGCGCCGGCTCGGGCTACGGTGGTGCGGAGAAGATCGCCTACGAGTTCGCGCGCCGGCTCGATCCCTCCAGGTTCGTCAGCTATCTCTGCACGATCAGTGCAGACATCGAAACGAGGCGCTCAGCGGCCGCCGCGGACGCCGTCGATCTGTCGGCGCGCGGAGTGCGGGTGCTCGCGCTCGAGCAGCCGGGAATGGTGCTGCTGACGCCTCACGCATGGTGGCGCCTGTACTCGCTGCTGGTGCGCGAGTCGATCGACGTCGTGCACGCCCACATGCCGCGGGCCAGCGTCCCCGGCGCGCTCCTGGCCCGGTTGGCCCGGGTCCCGGTCGTGGTCAGTCACGAGCACGGATCCGCGCTGGAGGGCAGGTGGGCGCGCGCGCTGCTCGATCGGGAGGTCGTTGCCCGGCTGAGCACGGTGATGATCGCGGTGTCGGAATGGGACCGCAAGAACCTGATCGAGCACGAGGGGATCCCGCCCGAGCGCATCCGCGTGCTCCCCAATGCGATCCCGGCGGTCACCGAGTCGCCGGGGGATGTCGTGCAGCCGCTGGAGCGCCCCGCCGGCGCACACCTGATCGGCGCCGTCGGCCGCCTGTGGCCCGAGAAGGGCTACGACCACCTGATCCGCGCCGTGGGGATCCTGTCCGAGCGCGGCTATCGCGTGCGCTGCGTGATCGTCGGGGACGGGCCCGGCGAGGCCGAGTTGCAGGCGCTGATCGACCGGCTCGACCTGGGGCAGCAGGTGAGGTTGCTCGGCCGACGGCGGGATGTGCCCGAGATCATCGGCCAGCTGGATGTGGCGGTCCTGAGCTCGGTTCGGGAGGGAAGTCCGCTGGCGTTGCTCGAGTACATGGCCGGTGGGGCGCCGATCGTCGCGACCGCCGTCGGCGGCGTCCCCGAGTTGGTCGGCGACGGCGAGCAGGGAGTCCTCGTCGAGGCCGGCAATCCCGGAGCACTGGCCCAGGGGATCGCTCAGCTGCTGGACGATCGCGAGCTCGCCGCGAGGCTGGGCGCCGCGGGGCACGCGCGTCAGCTGGCGAGATACGACCTCGACGCGCTGGTGCGCGAACTCGAGGACCTGTATGTCGAGCTGCTCGGCACCGACGTGCATCGCCGCGGGCGGGGAACCGCGTGAGCCGGCCCTCGGGGACCTGCTAGTCGGCGTCGGCGCCCGAGGCTCTGCGGGCCGAGATGAACCTGCGCACGACCGTGATGTAGGTCTCAAAGTCTTCCCGGGTTGGGACGAGCAGCGTCCGGATCGGGATCCCGCTGACGCGACGCAGGGCCACCAGTGACGAGATCCCGAGCGTGGAGTAGGCGCAGACCGACGCAATCGCCGCCCCGTAGACCCCGAACGGCGGGATCAGCGCCAGATCGAGCACCACGGTGACGACAGCCGCCGCGCCGACCAGGATCGACGCGAGCCCCGGACGTCCGCGGCCGCCGAGATCGCCCTGCACCACGATCGCTGTCCCCAGCAGCCAGACGCCCGGCAACAGAATCAGCATCGGAACCACGGCGGGATGAAACGCTCGGCCGTAGGCGAACAGGATGATCACGGTGCCGAAACCGGCGTTGAAGACCGCCGCCAGGCCGGAGATCAGCGCCAGGTGTCGGATGGCCACGGCACTGGTGGCGGTATCGGAATCGGCGCCCACGTTGCGCGACACGAGCGCCATGTTGCTCCATTGAAAGGCGTTGGCGACCTGGATCACCAGCTCGGCGATAGCTTGCGCGACGACGTAGTAGCCGACCTGGGCGACCGGCCGGTAGAAGCCGAGGATGATCACATCGAGACGACCGTTGGCGAGCTGCAGGATCGATCCGATCTGTGCCTTCGCACCGTAGCCGAGCATCTCCCTCATCAGGCCGAAGTCCAGTCGCGGCCGCCCGATCCGCAGGATCGGCAACATCGAGCCGGCGATCATCACTGCGGATCCCAGCGCCGTCGCCAGCAATCCGCTGGCGACGCCGAGCGACAGGACCCCGAGCAGAATCAGGATGCCGAGCGTGTACGCCACCCGCTGCATCACCAGCAGGACGTTGAAGCGGCCAAACTGCAGCGTGCCCTGAAGCTGGCTGTGCGTTGTCCAGTCGAGGAACGTCACCGGAACGAGCGCGGCCGCCAGGACCCAGGTTCGGCCGCCGCGACCATGGGCGAAGGCCGCCGCCAGCTGGTGATGAAACAACAGGGCCGCCGGAATCAGGATCAACGCCAGGATCGACCCGTGGAGCAGGCAGTTTCCGAGGATCGCCGGTCCTTCTCGCTGCCGACGGCTGGCGAAGAAGACCACGGACACCGGCAGCCCGC
This sequence comes from uncultured Solirubrobacterales bacterium, assembly GCA_963792735.1. Taxonomy (GTDB): domain Bacteria; phylum Actinomycetota; class Thermoleophilia; order Solirubrobacterales; family Solirubrobacteraceae; genus Palsa-465. The sequence goes on from CAWBXK010000008.1 coordinate 262,840, forward strand.
CGGCCGTCAGCACGAGCGCGAGCATGCCCGCCGAGAGCATCAGCGCCAGCAATCCGCGATTCCCGGGGCCGAGCAACCGCGCCAGGATCACCGACGCGACGAAGCCGATCGTGAGGCTGACGCCGGCGCCGAGCACGTTCCAGGTGACGAAACGCCCCAGCGACCGATTGGCTCGATCGGCATCCAAAGGTTCCCCTGGCACGGGAGTGTCGTTCAGACCGGCAGGACGGTCATCTGGCCTCGAACAGCGGCAGTGTCTGCTGGATCGTCGCGTCCCACGAGTAATGTTGCTCCGCCTCTTGCCGGCCGCGAGCGCCCATCTCCTCGGCGCGGCCAGGTTCGAGCAACGATGCGATGGCAGCCGCCATCACTGTCGCGTCCTCAGGCACGACAAGACCGGCACCCGGAGCCTCGATCATCTCGCGCAGGCGCGCTACGTCCTTGGCCACGATCGGCCGGCCGGCCGCCAGATACTCGGCGATCTTGGTGGCGTTCATTCCGATCCGATTGAGATGCTCCCCACGATGCGAGGCCAGGAGGACGGTCGCTGCGCCCAGCAGATCTCTGATCCGCTCACGGTCGTGCACGAAGCCGGTCATGATCACCGCATTCTCGATCTCCAACTCCGCCACGATGGCGGTGATCCGGTCCCGCTGCTCCCCGTCGCCGACGAGCAGAAGCCGAGCTTCGGGATGCTCGCTGGCGACGGAGGCGAACGCCTCCAGCAACGTGTCGAAATCGACCCACGCCGCGAAGTGCCCGATGAACAACGCGTAGCGCTTGGAGGCGTCGAGGCCGGCGCGGGCGATGGACTGGGCGCGATCAAGCGGACGAAAGTACTCGACGTCGACGCCGATCGGCACGACGCCGATTTTGCCCGCGGGAACGCGGAATTCCTTGATCAGCAAGGAACGAGCCTCCGCTGTGCCGGCGACCACCCCGATCGAGATTTGCCCCATGAGGAACGTCATCAGCCGCTTGAAACAGTCGACCGACCGGCGAATCTCCCCCTGGTAACTCGGGCCATAGGGCAGGTCATCGACCTCGCTGACCACCCAATAGAGCAGCAGCCGAGCAATGAACGCCGCCGGCATCGTGCTCCATTTGTGGCGCACGTAAAGTCGTCGTGCGCTGTGACGGTGCCGCCAAAGGACACGCGCTGCCGCTCGATTGATCGACCAGGTGCGCAACCGGCGCTCGGTCTCAGCGCCGCCCGCGCGCTCGTAGTTGACACCGGGCAACGCTGGATCGGGCCCGCGGGCGATCAGATGGACCGTCCAACCGGCGCGCTGGAAGCCGCGGGCCACCTCGACGGTGTGGGTGCGCGCGCCGTCAGGCACCCCAAGATCGACGTCACAGACCATTACCAGATCACGTCCCGTCATCGGGCGAGGTCGCCGTATCGGCTCAAGCGGCGGCGCGTCCACGATGGCCGGCGTGCCTGGAGCCTGGTTCGGTTCTGGGCATAGATCCCGAGACCCAGGCCCCCCCACAGCCACACGTCGGAGTTGTCGGAGATCTGGCCGCTGAACAGGGCGTTGCACAGTGACGAGACGAACAGCGCGAGGAGCAGGGAGATCTCAAGTCGCTGGGTTCCCTCCGTGCTCAGCCACATGGCTCTCAGCCGGCTCGCCATCGAGCCGACCATCGTCGCGACGGCGAGAGCGCCGAACACTCCCAGCTCGGCACCCGTCTCGAGGAAGATGTTGTGAGGGTACGGCTGGGTTTGGAGCGAGTCGAAGCCACCGGTCCCGATCCCGAACCACGGGTGGGCATTGAACAGGGTGTACGCCTGGGCCCACAGCTCCGAGCGTCCATTGCTGGAGAGGCCGGCCGAGCTTCCCAGAATGGTTGACAGGGAGCGTCCGATCGAGGAGCTCGGGACCACCAGTGGGATCACGATCGCGGCTCCCACGAGCCCCGCGCCGACCAGCAGCAACTGGCGACGGGACCGGCCGGTGGCAGCGCCCAGGATCACGAGTACGAGCAGGCCGAGCACGAACGCGACGGTCGGACCTCGTGAACCGGCGGCCACGAGGGACAGAACCATGATTGGCAGAACCGCGAGCGTGGCGAGTCTCACCCATGGCTGCTTCGCGATCAAGATAACCCCGATTGCGATCAGAGCCCCGTTCGAGCTCACACGGCCCAGGTTGATCGACCCTGCCTGAGCACTGATCTCGAATCGACCGCTGCCTGTGTATTGGACGAGACCGCTACCGCTGAGCAGTTTGAGAATCAAGAGCAGGGAGCCGGCGATCACGACACCCATGGTCACGAGGAGAAATAGCCGTAGGCTCTGGCGGCTGCAGCCGACGAACACGGCGCCGATCAAAAACGCGAGGTTGTCCGCGGCGTAGAGCTCGGTCTTGGTCATCCCGTAGGCGGCCGCCGGCGAGCCGCCGAGTCTCAGGACCATGAGTCCCAGGATCAGAAACGCCATCGCGGCAGGCAGCGTGAGCAGCGCTTGGACGGCTCGTCCCTGGGTCCGACGCGACAGGACCAATGCGACTGCGAGCCCAATCCAGGCGACGGTCAGGACGGTGGCGCCGCCCTTCGGCAGCGGATTTGAACCGACGACCGCGGTGACCAGATTCGGGATGCCGGCGAGGGCCAGCGGATACGCGACAGATTTCGAGGCCAGCCAGATCGCGAGCGCGCCGCCGACGATCCCGATTCCGATTACCGGCCGCGCGATCGCGGGTGCGAGCACGATAACGCCGAGCAGCCACGCTCCGGCCAGCAGGATCTGTGGGCGCCGGAGCGTCAGGACGTGGTCGCGGCGGTTTGAGCTCGCTTAGAGTCGCCGTCCACGGGTGGGTAGTAGGGGTCGACCGAGATCTCGTCAAACACGACGAGGCCGGCGATCGGGATCTTGTTATTGGAGAGCGATTCAATTCCGGACGTCAGGCTGGACGGGCGCGTCACGCCGGTGCGCACGACGAGCACCACAACATCCGATTCCGAGGCCAGCAGGAGCCCGTCGGCCAGCCCGGAGATCGGCGGCGAATCGATCAGGATGAGGTCGAACTGCTCGCGCATCCCGTGTATCAGGCCGAACGTCTTGTCGCTCGAGAGCAGGCTGGCGGCGTTGGTGCGCGCCGGCCGGGTCGGTAGCAGCCACACGTTCGGTGCGACTTCTCGCACCGCCTGCTCGAGCGAGATGACGCCGTGCAGGACATCCACGAGCCCGGGGACCTGTTTCGCGCCGTACTGCTCCGACAGACCGGCTGCCCGCATGTCGCCGTCGACGATCAACACCCGCCGCTGGCCCCCCGCGGCAACCCGGGCCAGACCCTGGACCGTAGAGGTCTTGCCCACTCGAGCGTCCACACCGATCACCGTCACGATGCGGCCGTCGGTCTGGCGCAGGGCAAAAGACAGGTTCGCCAGCAGGATCCGGTATGCCTCGGCGACGTTGGGGTCGTCGCCCTTGAGCCGCGGACTGAGGGGGATCGAGGCCAGCAACGGCAGGTCCACGAGGGCCCTGACGTCCTCGGTCGAGTGAAGCGCCGGGCGGAAGGCCTGACGAGCCCAGGCCACCGCCACGCCGAGCAGCAGGCCGAGCAGCAGGCCGGCGATCAGATTGAGCGAGCGCTTCGGACTGATCGGACTCGCCGCGGCGACCGGCGCGGCGGATTCGGTCACGCTGGTCCCTTGCGCCAGCCCGTTGGCGATCAACGTGGCGTTCTGATTGATCAGGGCCTGCCGGGACGCCGTCAGCGAGCTGATCTGACTGGCGCTGGCGCCCTGCTTCTGGAGCGTGTCGATCTGGGTCGTGAGCTGAGTGATCGACTGCTGAACCTGGCTCTGGAGCAAGCTGGTGCGCCTGGTCGCAGTGCTTTCGACGTTGGCGATGAAACCTGAGATGACCTGCTGCGCGACATTTTGAGCCGCCGGCGGAGATGGCCCGGTCGCCTTCACCTCGATCAGCGCGCTCTGGGGCAGCACGGTCGCGGTGAGCCGGGACTCGAGATCTGACGAGCTCAGCTTGCCGCCGCCAACGTGCGCCTTGATCTGGTTCAGGAACCCCGGTGACACCAAGAGCGTCGCGTAGTTCTGGGCCAGTGCCTGGTTGGCCGCGGTCACGTCGGTGCTGCCCGGGGTCGACGTCGCGATGCTGATCTGCAGGTCCGCCGTCGCCTGGTAGACCTTTGCCGTGGTCACGGTGTAGGCGAGAGCAAGTGCGAGCATCACCACTACGGTCACGAGAATCACGTACTTCTCGCGCCACAGAATTGGCCACACGCGGGCGGTTGTCGGTTCTAACTCGTCCATTGTCTGGGAGGCATGATACGGGGCAATTCGGTCAGTCCCTTCGTTCTCGGGACGATTCGGCCCCTGACGCTCTGATCTTGAGCCGATCGGCTCCAGCGTGTTGAGCCGTCGGCGACTCAGGCTCCCTGAGCAGCGGCCGCGCGGAACGGAGCGCCCGCGGGCACGCGCGAGCATGCTGCCGCGGTAGGGGACGGTCTCGGTCCCGATACAGGACGGCCCCGACGTGGGGACGGCCGGGGAAACGAACGGGGGGAGGACCGAGCCGACGAGCCCGACGGCTGGCGGGCTCACCCCGGAGCGGCGTCGAGCTCCGGACGTACGTTGGCCTGGCCTGAACGCCGGCGTCGTCCTTTCGTTGGCTTTGGCGGCCCGTCGGCGTCGTCCGTTCGTCCACCTGGGGAGACGCAACGCGGGTTGGCTGGGCCCGCCGCCCGAGAGGGGTGTTATGACCCCGACCAAACTAACTCGCTGGTTCGTCGCGTTTGGCGTATCACTCGCCCTTCCGGCCAGCGCCATGGCGCACGTCTCCCACCATCGCTCGACGCGCGGCACACGGACCGATCAGCCCGCTGGGCGTCATGTTTCCCATCGCACCTATCGCCCGTCTCTGGCCCGGGTGGCTAGCACGGTTCAGGGGGTGACGTATTTTGTGTCTGCGTCGGGGTCGGATGGGAATGCGGGGACGAGTCCGGGGGCGGCGTGGCGGTCGGTGCAGCAGGTGGATCGTGCGGTGTTGCGGCCGGGTGACAGGGTGTTGTTTGAGGGTGGGTCGACGTTTTCGGATGATGGGTTGATGCCGGGGTGGGGTCAGCATGCGTCGGGTAGTAGTGGGGCGCCGATCACGTTTGGGTCGTATGGGACGGGTCAGGCGACGTTGACTCAGGGGGTGTGGTTTAACGGTGATAGCAATCTGACGTTTGAGGATCTGACGTTGGGGTCGCCGAGTGGGATGAGTGGCCGGGGGTTGCAGGGGACGGGGGATAACATCACGGTGCAGAATTTGACGATCGGGCACGCCACGTTGGGGATCGAGTCGGTGGGCGATAACTGGAAGATCGTCGATAACACCATCTTTGACACCGGGGACTCGGGGATGCTGCTGGGCTTCAATGCCGGTCGTCCCGGCGACGCGCCGGGCGGGCATAGCTATCTGGTGACGGGGAACACGATCACCGATACCGGGATGAACAGCGCCTACACCTACGGCACGCACGGGATCTATCTCAAGGTCGCCAACGCCACTGTGACCAATAACACGATCACCAACTTTCACGATGACGGGATCTCGATCCGCTACCGCGATAACACCGTGACCGGCAACCATATCTCCAACGGGCCGATTGGCCTGGCCTGGTTTCAGTACGACAATCTCCCCGGGACCAGCGCCTGGAACAACAACACCCTGACCGCGATCAGCAACGTCGGGATCTTCGTGTGCGGCACCCGCGAAGGCTGCCGCAAGGCCCAGGAAAGCTTCTCCATCAAAAACAACACCATCCAAACCGGCCCGCCGTCGAGCCGGTTGAACCTGCAGCCCATCAGCGGCACTTACGCCGTCGCCAACAACCACTCCTAAAGATCAAACCCGACGTGCGCTCCGGATCCTGACGATCGCTGCACCGGGTTGGCCGAGCGTTGGGACGGGACGAGCTGGGCGATCGTGCCGACTTCCGCCCCGACGAGGTCAACAAACTCCACCCTGCAGAGCGTCTCCCGCGGTCGTGCGTATGTAGGCTCAAGTTGATCCGCTGAAACCGCCGCCCGCGCCGAGGCCGGTGTCGGCCGCGGCCTCGCCCGCGATCACGCCAAGCCCGTCCTGCTTAGATTCGCTTCGGTGAAGTCGGCTCTGCGCGGCATCTCTCGGGGCTTGTGGACTCGCGCACTGCGCCAGGTCTGCCGTCGTCGCGCGGTCATCCTCGGCTATCACGGCGTCGCGAATTGCCGGCGCAGCGACGACCTGTTCCTGCTTCAGCTGCCCACCGCTCGATTCAGACGCCAGCTGGAGATGATGCGCGACGCGGGCTTTCGCTTCGTCACGGTCGCGGAACTCGCGCGGCAGGCTGCCGGGGGGGCGCCCCCGGCAGGAGTTGCCGCGGTCAGCTTCGACGACGGGATGCAGAACAACCTGACCACCGCAGCGCCGATCCTCCGCGAACTGGGCATTCCGGCGACCGTCTATGTCCCGACCGGTTGGATCGGGGGCCGTAGCCGGTGGATCGGCGACACCGGCGACAACCGAATCCTCGAGCCGGCCGAGATCCGCCAGCTCGCCGCTGCGGGGTGGGAGATCGGTGCGCACACGGTCACTCACGCCGACCTGTCGACGCTCGAGTACCGCGATGCTCACGACGAGATCGCACGCAGCTGCGACGCGTTGCATGCCCTGACCGGCACGCGCGTCGAGACGTTCGCCTACCCGTTCGGTCGTTACGGGCCCGAAGCGGTCGCGGCGGTCCGCGACTGTGGCCTGCGGGCGGCCGTGACGACCGGCGCCCGCGGCTGGGATCCGTTCGAGCTCCCCCGGGCGATGGTCGGCGCGGCCGACCCGTACCCGATCGTGCTGCTCAAGATCCTCGGGCTCTATGAGCCGATGCTGGCGCTCCCGCCGCTGCGGAGCCTCCGGGCATGGAGCAAGCGCGTTCGCAGCAAGGCGTTGGAGGATCCAGGGTCTGACGGCGCGCGTTGACCCGCGTACTCCTCATTCATCAGCCGATCGACGGTGGCGTCGCGAGGCACATCGCCGACCTCTACGCGGGATTGCGCGCCGACGGCTTCGACGTGATCCTCTGTGGCCCGGCGGTCCCGCTCGCACTGCGGTCGGCCACCGCCGCACCGGCTCAGCACGCCGCGCTCGCGCTCCAGCGCGCGGTCGCGCCACGGGCCGATCTGCCGGCGGTCAAGCGGCTGGCGGAGATCGTCCGCGCTCTCCGCCCAGACATCGTGCACGCCCACAGCTCGAAGGCCGGCGCGGTCGCTCGCCTGGCCCGGCTGGTTCACCCCCGCACCCCGGTGCTGTACACGCCCCACGGCTACGCCATGGCCGGATTCTTCGAGCATCGGCTCGAGCGTCTGGCCTACGGCGAGGCCGAACGCTCCCTCGGGCTCTTGACCAGCCGGGTGATCGCGGTCTGCGAGGCGGAGGCGAGGCTGGCCAGGCGGGTGATGCCGGCAAACCGGGTGCGGGTCGTCCACAACGGAATCGATCCGGTGCCGCCGGGCCCGGCGGATCCGCGGGTTCTGGAGCTCGCTGGTCGCGGCCCGGTGGTCTGCGCCGTGTCGCGGCTACAGCCGGGCAAAGGCCTGGAGACGTTGATCGACGCGTGGCCCGAGACGATCGCCGGTTCGCCGAAACTGCAGCTCGCGCTGGTCGGCGACGGCTCGCTGAGAGCGTCCCTCCAAGCGCGCGTACGCGACCGCGGAGTCGAAGCTTCGGTGCATTTTCTCGGTGAATACGCGGACCCGATGTCGGCGCTTCGCGCCGCCGATGTGTTCGTCTTCCCCTCTTGGGTCGAGGCGTTTCCGTATGCGATCCTCGAGGCAATGTCGATGGGACTCCCGATCGTCAGCAGCAACGTCGGCGGCGTCGGCGAGGCGCTGGTGGACGGTGACAGTGGGCTGCTCGTCCCAGCCCGCCGGCCGGACGCGCTGGCGGCGGCGCTTCTGACCCTGCTCGGCGATGCTGAGCTTCGGGCCCGGGTCGGAGTGGCCGCCAAGGAAGCGGTGGGTCGGCGTTTCACGCGCCAGTCGATGATGAACGGCGTCGCGAGCGTGTACCGCGAGCTCGTCGGTTAGCCTGATGAACATGCTCCTCGCACCACTTTTTCTGAGGCCCGCTGGTCGCACATGATCCGGCTCATGACCGTGTTGGGGGTTGCGCTGGCGCTGATCGCCACGGTGCTGGCTGCATCTTCTCCGCGCTGGGCGGCGGGTGCCCGGGTGGCTAGCACGGTTCAGGGGGTGACGTATTTTGTGTCTGCGTCGGGGTCGGATGGGAATGCGGGGACGAGTCCGGGGGCGGCGTGGCGGTCGGTGCAGCAGGTGGATCGTGCGGTGTTGCGGCCGGGTGACAGGGTGTTGTTTGAGGGTGGGTCGACGTTTTCGGATGATGGGTTGATGCCGGGGTGGGGTCAGCATGCGTCGGGTAGTAGTGGGGCGCCGATCACGTTTGGGTCGTATGGGACGGGTCAGGCGACGTTGACTCAGGGGGTGTGGTTTAACGGTGATAGCAATCTGACGTTTGAGGATCTGACGTTGGGGTCGCCGAGTGGGATGAGTGGCCGGGGGTTGCAGGGGACGGGGGATAACATCACGGTGCAGAATTTGACGATCGGGCACGCCACGTTGGGGATCGAGTCGGTGGGCGATAACTGGAAGATCGTCGATAACACCATCTTTGACACCGGGGACTCGGGGATGCTGCTGGGCTTCAATGCCGGTCGTCCCGGCGACGCGCCGGGCGGGCATAGCTATCTGGTGACGGGGAACACGATCACCGATACCGGGATGAACAGCGCCTACACCTACGGCACGCACGGGATCTATCTCAAGGTCGCCAACGCCACTGTGACCAATAACACGATCACCAACTTTCACGATGACGGGATCTCGATCCGCTACCGCGATAACACCGTGACCGGCAACCATATCTCCAACGGGCCGATTGGCCTGGCCTGGTTTCAGTACGACAATCTCCCCGGGACCAGCGCCTGGAACAACAACACCCTGACCGCGATCAGCAACGTCGGGATCTTCGTGTGCGGCACCCGCGAAGGCTGCCGCAAGGCCCAGGAAAGCTTCTCCATCAAAAACAACACCATCCAAACCACCGCCGGCCAAGGACCTAAGCCCCTGATCCCAGAGTTCGGCTGAGCGTTTCGCCCGGCGACTCGCGCGCCCCTCAGACGGCGGGCGTCAGCGCTTGCGAGCCACCACGATCAGGGTCTGCGGGACCGTCTCGGCGACCGGAATCGCGTCGACGGTGCGGTGGAGTCCGTAGTAGAAGAGATCGAGGGCCTGGCGGGCAATCTGCCCGGCGCGTCCGTGCCCGGCGGCCGCCGGGGGCACAGCCGCCGTCGTCGCGGCACCGTCGGCGGTGAGATTCCGATGGCCGCGAAGCAGCGTGTTCAGGCGACGGAGCAGAGCCGTCAGGCGAGCGCGAACCCAGCGGTCCGGAAGGACCGACCACCGGTAGGTGTGAACCAGCTCGAACCCGGTCTGATCGAGCAATCGCTTCAGGCTCCGGTCACCGTAGAAGAAGAGATGATCGGGGTACTGAAACGATCTGATCAAGCCGAGATAGCGGTGGTCGACATCGCCCAGGTTCCCCGTCTCGAAGATCTGCAGTCCATCTGGCTTCAGGCGGTCCCGCAGGCGGCCCATCTCCTCATGGGGATCGTAGAAGTGACTGAGCACGTCACGGTGGTAGATGACGTCATACTGACCGGGTCCGACGGTGGCCGCCGCCTCCAGTGACTGCGCGCACGGGATACCGTGGTGAGTCTCGATGAATGCGGCCTGGGTCGGGTTGAGCTCCACGCCGGCAACCTCAAAGCCGCGCTCCCGCGCGGCCACCAGGAATGTCCCGCGCCCCGGCCCGATCTCCAGCAGAGACCCGCCGGCGATGTGCCGCTGTATCAGTTTCGCATCTCGGCGTGCGCGCAATACGGCCGACAGTGATTCCGGGGTCTGCACGAACCACTCCGGTGACAGATAGGCCTCTCCCTTCTCGTACACCTCGTCAATCTGTTGGCGCGTCGGCCGCGGCGAGACGAAGATCAGCCCGCAGTTCGAACATTGCCGACCGGTGAATCCGTTCTCCGAGATGACCGCGGCGTCGTGGCTGCCCTCGCAAAGGACACACTTGATCTCCTGCATGGACGAGGTGCTCAGGTCTCGCTGCGACCGCGGGAGATCGCGATTTCGCCGGTGCGGGCCATCTCGATCAGCCCAAACGGGCGCACCAGAGCTTCGAACGCGTCAACCTTGTCGCACTCGCCGGTGACCTCGATGACAAGTGAGCGCTTGGTCACGTCGACGACCTTGGCCCGGAAGATCTCACAGATCTGCATGACCTCGGCGCGGGCCGAGCCGTCGGCGCTGACCTTGAACAGCGCCAACTCGCGCGCCAGCGTCTCCGCCGGCTCCAGGTCGCGGATCTTGAGCACGTTGATCAGCTTGTGCAGCTGCTTGGTCACCTGGTCGATCGGATGCACCGCGCCGTCGAGGGTCAACGTGATCCGGGAGATCGTCTCGTCGTCGGTCGGACCCACCGCGAGCGTGTCGATATTGAAGCCACGGCGGGCGAACAGCCCCGTGATCCGGGTCAGGACACCCGGCTTGTTCTCGACCGTGATCGACAGGATGTGCTTGCGGCCGGTGCGCAGACCGACCGCCGCCTCCAACTCGTCGAGCGACAGGACCTCTTTGGTAGCCGGCTCTCCCATCGCGCTCACCCCACCATGTTCCGCGCCGGCTGTCCGGCCGGGATCATCGGGTAGGTGTTCTCCTCCCGGGTGACGCGGACGTCGACCAGCACGGGCCCTTCGGTGGCGATCGCCTCCTGCATGTCACTGACCAGCGTGCGCTTGTCGCTGAGGCGGACTCCGGTGGCGCCGTAGGCCTCGGCGAGCTTGACGAAATCGGGCCACTGACCCATCTCCACCTGGCTATAGCGCTTATCCCAGAACAACTCCTGCCACTGGCGCACCATGCCGAGATAGCCGTTGTTCATGATGAACACCTTGATCGCGATTCCCTCCTGGGCGCAGGTCGCGAGCTCCTGCATGTTCATCTGGACCGAGCCGTCGCCGGCGATGCAGACCACCGTGTCGTCGGGACAGCCCACCTTGGCTCCCATGGCGGCGGGAAGCCCGAAGCCCATCGTCCCCAGCCCCCCGGAGTTGATCCACCGGCGAGGCTTGGCGAAGTGGAAGTACTGGGCGGCCCACATCTGATGCTGACCGACGTCGCTGGTGACGATCGCGTCGCCCCCGGTCGCCTCGTACAACGCCTGGATCATGTATTGGGGCTTGATCTCGGAGTCGGTCGAGTCCTGATAGCCGAGCGGATGGCGCTGCTGCCAGGTGTGAATCCGGGACCACCACTCCTCCAGCCGGGAGCGATCGCCGCCCACGGCGCGGTATTCCGCGGTCAGGCGCGGCAGGATGTTCTTGGCGTCGCCGACGATCGGGATGTGGGCCGGCACGTTCTTGGAGATCTCCGCCGGGTCGACGTCGATATGGATGAACTTGGCTCGCGGCGCGAACTCCGACAGCTTGCCCGTGATGCGATCGTCGAACCGGGCCCCGATCGCGATGATCAGGTCAGCCTCATCCATGGCGTAGTTGGCCGTCCGCGTCCCGTGCATGCCGAGCATCCCGAGCCATTGCTCGTGCGGAGCCGGGAAGGCCCCAAGGCCCATCACGGTGCACGTGACCGGGAATCGATCCGAGGTGGCGAGTTCGGTCAGCTCCGCGGCGGCTCCGGCCGAGACCACGCCCCCGCCGGCGTAGATGACGGGCCGGCGAGCGTTGGCGAGCGCCTTGGCCGCCAGGCGGATCTGCTTCTGATTGCCGTCCGTGGTCGGCTGGTAGCCGGGCAGATGCAAGTCGGTGACCGGCACATAGGGGATGTCGGCCCGGCTGAGATCCTGGGGGATGTCGACCACGACCGGCCCGGGGCGGCCGGTGCGGGCGATGTGAAACGCCTCGTGCAGCGAGCGCGGGATCTCCAACGGATGCTGGATCATGAAGCTGTGCTTGACGATCGGCATCGTGATCCCGATCGTGTCCGCTTCCTGGAAGCCATCGGTGCCGAGCAGGTCGGTCCTCACCTGGCCGGTCAGGAACACCACCGGGACGGAGTCCATCATCGCGTCGCAGATCGGCGTCACCAGGTTGGTCGCGCCAGGTCCGCTGGTACCCAGCGAGACGCCGACCTTGCCGGTCGCCTTGGCGTACCCCTCGGCGGCGTGGCCCCCGCCCGCCTCGTGGCGAACCAGGATGTGGCGGATTCCGGCGTCATAGAAGGCGTCGTAGGTCGGGAGGTTGGCGCCGCCGGGCAGTCCGAATACGACGTCGACACCTTCTGCCTTCAAGCACTCCATCAGAGCGTCAACTGCACGCACGGGCCTTCCTCCTTTCATCTGCTTGCGCTTTGGCGGTGGACGCCTCCGCGTCCAGCCACTTGATCGACCCAGTCTAATCGGCTCGGATTGCTCGCGCCCGCGCGCGGGTCCGCGAGCGCGCGACCCCGGCGATTAGATCGGGCCCGGACCGGGTATGGTGGGCGCCGGGACCCTCAGCGCCGCCGACGGTCCTGGCTGTATTCAGGTCTGAACGCCGGACACGGTTCAGGTATGCCACGGTTTCCTCAGCGACATACACGCGCCGCGCTGGCGCTTGCACCCATTCGCCTCATCCCGGTGATCGCTGTCCTCACGGTGGCTTCGCTGATGGCGGCCGGAGCCGCGGGTGCGAGAGCCCGTCACGTCGCTCCGCGCACCTTCTACGTCGCGCTGAACGGACTTGACTCCAACCCAGGCACGAGCCCGTGGCGTCCGTGGGCCTCGGTGAGTCGGGTCGACCGGGCCAAGCTCAGGCCGGGGGACACGGTCCTGTTTCGCGCCCACGACCATTTCGCCGACGACGCCCTGATGCCCGGCGGTGGGTACCTGGTGTCCGGAACCGGCCCGGCGCCGATCACCTTCGGCTCCTATGGCGGGGGGGAGGCGACGATCACGGACGGCGTGTGGCTGGGAACCGATGCGGCGCATCCGTACGGGCCCCAGCACCTCACCTTTGAGAATCTCATGATCGGACCCGGGTCGGGCTTTCAGGGGACAGGCAGCTACATCAAGCTTCTGGGGCTGTCGATCACGAACATGCTCCCGACCGTGAGCCACATGGAATCGGCCATCCTCACCGAGGGCTCCCATTGGGTGATCAAGGGCAACTACATCGCTCAGACCGGCGATTCCGGCATGCTGCTCGGCTTCAGCGCCGGTTATCCGGGCGCTCCCGCCGGCGGAAGTCATTATCTGGTCGCCGACAACGTGATCGAGCACACGGGGGTGAATCCGGCCATCACGTACGGCTCCCACGGCATCTATGTCAAGGTCGCCAACGCCACCGTGAAGAACAACACCATCGTCGACTTCCGTGACGATGGGATCTCCGCGCGCTATCGCAACGCTCACATCCTCGGCAACACGATCTCCAACGGCGGGATCGGGATCGCCTGGTACCAGTACGACCGCCGCCGCGGAACGAGCCGGTTCATCGGCAACAAGATCAGCGATACCAGCTCCGCGGGCATCTTCGTGTGCGGGGTCGCCGAGTCCTGCCGGCGAGGGCTCGGGAAATTCGTCATCGCCCGCAACCAGCTGCGCAATAACGCGGGCGGATTCCTCAACCTGCAGCCGGTTTCGGGCCGGTACGTCGTCTTCAGCAACCACTAAGCTCGCCCGAGCCCCCGTGGAGGCGGCGTTCGGACGTGAACCGGTCGAGTTGTGCCGATATCGCTAAGGTCGCAGGTCGCGCGCCCGATATATGACTTTGCGCCGGCATTCCCGCCGGATCCGGTCGACTCCGCGCGAAGGGACCCCGTATGGGAGCATTGGCAACGCACGACAGCATGAGTGAGAACCTGAACGAAGAAATTCGCGCGGTGCTCAAAGCTCACGCCCGGCTCCCGGTGGACGTCGACGGGCTCAGTGACGAGGCGGATCTGTTTCAGGCCGGCATGAGCTCGCACGCCAGCGTCAACGTGATGCTCGCGCTGGAATGGGCGTTTGACGTCGAATTCCCTGACCAGATGCTCAAGCGCAGCGTGTTCGAGAGCGTGTCCGGGATCGCCGCCGCGATCAATGAGCTGCGCACGGAAGTGGTATGAGGCAGGTACGGGGAGGACTAGCTCCCTCGGGTGCGGTGGCGATGGGGGGTGGCGAGCAGCCGTTCTGGCTCGACGTGGGACCGGATCCGACGTTTGCCGTGCTGCATGCCGGCGCTCCGGCCCGGCGCAGCTCGACCTCGGTCCTGCTCTGTCCGCCCTTCGGCTGGGAGAGGGAATGCTCGCACCGGGGTCTGGCCATCTGGGCTCGAAGGCTCGCGCATGCGGGCTTCCCCACCGCCCGGATCGACTTGCCCGGCACCGGGGACAGCGTTGGTGGCCCCGACGCGCGCCGACTGGAGCCTTGGAAGGCGGCGGTCGCAGGGGCGGCCGCGTGGCTGCGCGAGGCGACCGATGCATCCAGGGTCGCAGCCATCGGGATCGGACTGGGTGGGCTGGTGGCCTGCGCCTCCCTACTCGACGGCGCTGCGATCGACGACCTGATTCTGTGGTCGGTACCGGCCGACGGACGCAGCCTGATCCGCGAGCTGCGCATGCACGCCGGGGTGATCGCCGCCCGGCACCCTGACGACGGCGGGCGACCCGAGGATCTGGACGGCTCGCTGGAGGCGATCGGATTCCGGCTTCCCGCTGAGGCGGTGGCCGAGCTCATGCAACTCAAGCTTGACGACCGCGGGCTTGACCGGGCCGGCGAGCGGCGGGTGCTGCTCCTGCGGCGTGACGGTCTCAGTTCGACCGGGAAACTCGAGGCGTACTTTTCCGACTCCGGTGCCGAAACGACGACGGTCGATGGCCCCGGATACGCCGCGCTGATGGAGCCTCACCATTCGGTGGCTCCCGAGCAGACGATTTCGGAAACGATCAACTGGCTGGGCGGGGTTGCCGAGGCAGATGCCGTCGGCAGCGGGCTGGCGCGGGACGCCGATCGCCACGCTCGTCGCGCCTCGGTCGAGTTCTCGCACCTCGACACTCGTATCCGCGAGACCGCGCTGCACCTGGAGGGTCGGGGGTCGGATCTGTTCGCGATTGTCAGCGAGCCACTGGACCGAGACTGCGAGCCGCTCTGCGCAGTCCTGCTCAGCTCCGGCGCGCTCAGCCACGCCGGCCCAAATCGAGCCTGGGTCGAGCTGGCCCGCCGCTGGGCGGCGATGGGAGTGACCACTGTCCGGGTTGATCTGCCGGGAATCGGCGATTCCGAGGCAGACGGAGAGGATCACGCCGAGATCGCCGCGTTCTACCGCCCGGAGCCGATCGAGGAGACGTTGAATCTCATGGACCGGCTCCAGGAGCTTGGATTGCCGCCGCGGTTCGTGCTCACCGGACTGTGCTCAGGCGCGTACGTGGCCCTGCACACCGCCCTGCGCGACGAGCGCGTCGCGCTTGCCGTGATGCTCAATCTGTACGCCTTCGTCTACAGCCCGGAACTGGTCGCCGAGCGCGAACCGGGCGAGGCCCTCACGCGGCTGCGGGGGGAGGGGCTCGGCCGCCTGATGCGCCGCGACGTCAGCGCTGTCAAGCTGGTGAGGGCGTTTCGCAGCATTCGGCCAGGGCGCATCGTCGCCGGGGCGCGGCATGAGGTCGAGCGGGCTCAGACCGAGGAGATCACGGCGATGCTGGACCGGCTTCGCGATCGAGGAACGGACGCCCTGCTGATGTTCGCGCTCGAGGAGCCGCTGCACGCTCAGCTCGAGCGCGAGGGCTTCCTCGATCGGCTGGATCGGTGGCCGAATCTGCGCGTCGGACAGATCCCCTCGCGTGATCACATGTTTCGTGCGCCGTCGCTTCAGCGCCACGTTCACGCCAGTTTGGACCAAGCCCTGACGGGAGCCATAGACCGGGCCGTCACCGCCGCGAGCCGGTGACCGAGACGGCCGGCGACCGCGTCGTCGGCACGCTCAGCGCCCGTCGCCACCGCCAGTCGCCACAATCCGGTGGCGACCGCGGAGCGAGCTCTTGCGTCGTGATGGTCGCCGGTCGCGCGCACTGGGAGATGTCCAGACGCTGGTCGCCGCCGGCTGGGTCTGCGTCGGCGCGGCGCCGTTCATGCGCCGCGACCTCGCACTGGCCGTCGCTGTGCCGGCGGCCCCGGTACCGCGTCGCCTGCAGGCGGCGGAATTCAGATGACGGTCGGGGAGGCCTTCGGTGTCGGCTCCGCGCCGGGCGAGGTGGCGATCCCGCGTGATCTGGCGCAGCGGCCCGGTCAGTCGGTCTGGGGGGTGCACGACGAGCACGGCGAACTCGCCTCCTGCCTGGCGGCGGTTCGCACCGGAGACACCGTTGCGGTCTGGTGGATGGCCACGGCCCGAGCAGCCCGCCGCCGCGGCTACGGCGGCGCGTTGCTGCGGGGCATGCTCGCCGACGCCGACGCCGCCGCCGGCGGGGCCCGGGACTCGCTGCTGTACGCAACCGAGCCAGGGCGAGCCGCTCTACCGCGCCGTCGGGTACGTGGTGCTCGAGCGCTGGCAGCTGTGGGCGCGCCCACGGTGGGCACTCGGACGCATCTAAGCGTGCCGGCCGCGATCGTGTCAGGGCTTCAGCGTGAATGTCCTATGGACAGCGACGGCGTGCTCTCCGACCGGGGTGTACCTAGCGGTGACCGTGACGGTCTCGCGCTTGTCGCCGGCGAGCACCCTGAGGGCTCGCGGGGTCAACCTGAGTTTGACGTACTCACGGCGGCGGTCAGAGAAGCGGATGCGAAGTTGCCCGTAGAGCACCGGCCGGGAGCGGTGCTGCCCGATCCGCCGGGCCGGCGTCTCATACCAGGAGATCTGAAGACGTCCAGCCGCGGGCGGTGTGAACCAGAACGGGTAAAAGCGGCTGGCCATCAGGGCGGATCTGCCGGCTTGACGTCCCGCAGGCCGCATCGCGCGCCGTAGCGCGGCCGTGACCGCTGCGCGGCCTACTCCCGCTGGCTTGACCGGAGCAACCTGGGTCGAAACCACCGGCGGCGATCCCGCCGCCGGCGCTACACCCACCGGGGGCGCGACACCCACCGGTGGCGCGACACCCACCGGTGACCCGACACCCACCGGTGGCGGCGGCCGTACTTGAGAGCTCGCTGTCGCAAGGGTCTCATCCAGCCCATACGCCGTGCCCCCGGCATTGGTCGCGACCAGCCGGTAGTGATACGTCGAGCCCGGCAACAGGCCGGTGATCCGCGCGGTGACCGGCACCGAACCAGCTCCCAAACCTGGCGTCGAGCTACAAGGCGCGACCTGCCCGTAGGACGATGTGGTTCCCCAGTCAAACTCACACACCGACAGGGGCGAACCCTCGGGATCCACCGAAGCATTCAGGCTCGCCGCGGTGTCCGTGACCCCGAACGCCGAGAACATCTCCACCACCGGGGGAGCTGCTGCGCTCCGGCGCTCGACCAGCGCGCCCGCGCTGGATGTACCGACTGCTGTGCAATTAACATCAGTCGTGCACGACACCGCGTTCAGCGCAGCGCTCGGCGCTGCGGTCGGATCGGGCGTTGCCTCGATCGACCAGCCCGTCCCGTCCCAAGCCTCCGCCAGCGTCGACTGCGGCGCTCCCTGGCCGGCGCCCGAAGACCCAACCGCGACACACGCCGACACTCCCGAGCACGACACCCCGTTGAGCTGATCAAAGTCAGTACCGGCAACGTTCGCGGCACGCTGGATGCTCCAGCTCGACCCGTCCCAGCGCTCGGCCAGCGCCGTGGCCAAAGACGGGTCTCCCGCCGAAGTTGTCGCGCCGACTGCCGTGCACGCCCCGAGCGCCGCGCAGGACATTGCCTGCAAAAACGGCGCGGTCTGATGCGGAGTGTCCGCACCATCCGGTGTCGGCTGGATGTTCCAACCGGCGCCATCCCACGCCTGCACAACCGTTCCGGACCCGGTGTAGCGGGTCCCACTGCTACCGCCAGCCTCACACGCAGTCGCCGTCACGCAGGAAACACCCTGAAGAAAATTCTCCGTGTCGCCACCGACATCGGTCGTGTGATCCTGGGTCGGCTGGACGACCCAGCTGCTCCCGTTCCAGGCCTCGGCCAACGATAACTCATTACCGACGTTGCGGTACCAGCCCACCGCGGTGCACGCCGTCGCCGTAGTGCAGGACACCCCCTCAAACGAGTTCGCGGTCACATCAGCGCCGTCACCACAACCGCACGGCGTTGACTGCATCGACCAGCTGCTCCCATTCCAGCGCTCCGCCAGCGGCCAACCGTTCAGATATGGCAGCCCGGCCCCTTGATCGGTCCGAAATGAGCCGACGGCGGTACACGCATCAGAACTCGTGCATGAGACGCTCGTCAGTGACCCGCCATAGGCGTTGGGAGCGCTTCCCGGCGGGATCGGGACCGCGTGAACGGTCCAAGACGACCCGTCCCACGACTCCGCCAACGGCAGCGTCGTACCCGAAGAATTCACGTAGGAGCCGACCGCCACGCACCCGCTACCGCTCGAGCACGACACGCCGGCCAAGGCCACGCTGGTCGCACCGGGCACCGCCGGCGTCGGTTGAATCGACCACACAGCAGCCCCCGCTGCGGGCGCCACCGCCAGCGCCAGCATCACACCCACTACCACCGCCACCGTCCAGACCCGCGACCGGGTTGTCATCGACCAATCAAAGCCTCGCATGCCTGCCCGCACCTCTCCTCGGCGGCTCGCCGCCTCCCAATCGCCAGCCCCCGACTCTCGGTCCCGAACGTAGGTCATCTCAACGACGAAAGCAAACCCCACACATCAGCCAACATCACCTCACCGCTCAAGGCGGGCGTCGGCGACGCCGAATACGATTGGTAGATGCCCTACGCGATCGGATTTGACCTGGCCAGCGTCGACGAAGTTCGACAGTCGGTGCGCGACTTCGGCGATCGCTACCTGGAGCGGATCTACACGGCCGCCGAACGCGAAGACTGCGGCACCGACGCGCGACGGCTGGCTGCGCGCTTCGCCGCCAAGGAGGCGACGATGAAGGCGCTGGCCACCCTGGAGGGCGTGCCGTGGCGCTCGATCGCGGTCCGCTGTGACGCTATGGGGCGCCCGTCATTGGTGCTCAGCGGGCAGGCAGCAGAGCTCGCCGACCGTCGGGGGGTGACCGGGATCTCGGTCAGCTTGACCCAGGGGAGCTCCCTGGCTGCGGCCGTCGTCGTCGCGGAGGCCCGATGACCCATGTGGCGCTGGCGCAAGAGGTTCGGCGGGTGGTGGGCGAACACGGCGGCCTGGTCGACCTCGACACGCTGGGCGACGACTTCGATCTGTTCGGCGCGGGCATGAGCTCGCACGCGAGCATCAGCCTGATGTTGGCGCTCGAGGACGCATTCGACATCGAGTTCCCGGATCGGATGCTCAAGCGCAGTGTGTTCGAGAGCATCGACGCGATCGCCATCGCCGTCAGCGAGCTCCGAGCCGAGGCAGCATGAGCATCGCGCTGGATCGCGACCAGGAATTTCTCCTTTCCGTCGGCAAGATCGCCGAGCAGGTCGCCGCGCTGCATGCCGACGAGGTCGACCGCGAGGCGAGATTTCCTGGTGAGACGATCGCCGCCCTGCGCGAGGTCGGCGCGCTGTCGGCGTTTGTTCCCGAGGAATACGGTGGCGGGGGCGTGTCGCTGCTGGCGGTGGCCAGCGGCTGTTTCGCGCTCGGTCGGCGCTGCTCGTCAGCGGCGATGGTGTTCGCGATGCATCAGATCCAGGTGGCGACGATCGTGCGACATCTCGACGCGGCCCCGTGGTATCAGGCGTATCTGCGTGAGCTGAGCTCCCAGCAGCGGTTGATCGCCTCGGTGACGTCCGAGATCGGCACCGGCGGCGACATGGGCCGCTCGATCGCGCCGGTGACCGAGTCGCCGGACGGCTCACTGGCGTTCACGAAGCTGGCGCCGACCGTCAGCTACGGAGCGAGCGCCGACGATCTGTTCACGACGGTCCGTCGCTCCGAGATCGCCGAGCCGAGTGACCAGCTGCTGGTCCTCACCCATCGCGATCAGACCGATCTCGAGCAGACCGGAACTTGGGACACGATCGGCATGCGCGGGACCTGTTCGCCGGGCTTCACGGTGCAGGCTCGGTTCCTCCCCGAGCAGGTGCTTCCCACTCCCTTCTCGGATGTGATGAACCAGTCACATGTCCCGATCTCGCACATCCTGTGGTCACACGTGTGGCTCGGGATCGCCACCGAGGCCTTCGAGCGTGGCCGTAGCTTCGTGCGAGGCCTGGCCCGCCGAAGTCCCGGCGAACCGGTGCCGGCAGCCCAGAAGCTCTCGCGGGTGATGACCGAGCTCGCGATGCTCCGCGCCGAGGTGCGCTCGGCGCTGAACGAGTTCGAGCTCGCCAGCGAGGAGGTCGGCCGTCATCGGCTCGGCACGATGGGGTCGATTCTGCGCTACAACAACCTCAAGCTGGCCGCCTCCGAGCAGGCGCCGCGGATCTGTTCCGACGTGCTGGAGATGGTCGGCATCGCCGGATACAAGAACGACTCGCCATTCGCCGTGGGTCGCCATCTGCGCGACGCCCTGTCGGCTCGGATCATGGTCGCCAACGAGCGCATTCACGCGGTCGACGCCAGACTGCTGCTGATCGCCAAGGACGCGCAGTGACGCCGGCGGTACGGGAGGCGACCGAGGATCAGGCCCAGTTTCTCGGCGAGCTGATCGCCCACGACCTGCTGATCGACAGCGGGGTGCCGGGCGTGTACGGGCACGGATCGGCGTTCGAGGACGTGCGCTCGCAGCTGGAGGCGCGACTGAGCTTCGAGGCGACCGCGCGCGGCGCCGAGCGGCTGCGGTTTCCGCCGCTGCTTCCCCGGCGCCAGCTCGAGTCCAGCGGATATCTGTCCTCGTTCCCGCATCTCGCCGGCAGCGTGTACGCGTTCGACGGTGAGGAGGCCCAGGCACGCGTCCAGGCTGAGCGAGCGGCCCAGCATGAGGACTGGGGGGAGTATCAAGCGATGACCGAGCTGACGCTGATGCCGGCCGCCTGTTACCCGGTCTACCCGGCAGTAGCGGCACGAGGCCGGCTCCCGGAGGGAGGCGTGTTCGTCGACGCGGGCGGGGCTTGGGTCTTCCGCCACGAGCCTTCACATGACCCGGCGCGTCGGCAGATCTTCCACCAGCACGAGCTGGTCCGGATCGGCGAGCCCGAGCGTGTGCTGGAGTGGCGCGACGACTGGGCTCAGCGCGGACTGGAGCTGTTGCGCAACCTCGGACTCAAAGCCGAGCTCGACGTCGCCAGCGATCCGTTCTTCGGCCGGCAGGGGCGGATGCTGTCGGCAAATCAGCGCGGCGACCGGCTGAAGCTGGAGCTGCTGGTCCAGATCACCACCTCCGAGCCGACCGCGCTGGCGTCGTTCAATCATCATCGCGATCACTTCGGCGCGACCTACGGCATCGAGCTGTCCAACGGCAACGTGGCCCACACGGCATGCCTCGGGTTCGGCCACGAGCGGATCGTGCTGGCGCTGCTGGCCACCCATGGCCTGGACCCAGAGGCGTGGCCGGGTGCCGTCCGGGCGGAGCTCAGCGGCGAATGAGCGCTGTCAGCGCCGGCACGCTGAGAAGCCTCACCGGCCACGACCCGGCGCATTACCGCCGTCACTCGCTGCACGCGGGGGCCGGGGCGTACCAGGAGACCAACTGCTACACCGACGTCGTGATCGAGCTGCTCCATGCTCGGGGCCACGAGCCGTTGGCCATGCTCGGGCATCTGGTCCAGATGGATTTCGAAGGTGATCAGTGGACGTTCTTCAAACCCCCGCCCGGGGATCTCGAGCGGCTGTTCGGCGTCGACATTCACGAGATGCAGCCCTACCGTCCGCTGCCGCAGCAGATCCACGAGCAGATCGAGCAGGACCGCACGATCATGGTCGAGCTCGACAGCTGGTTTCTGCCCGACACCGCCTCGACGAGCTACCGGTCGGCCCATGTCAAGACGTCGGTCGCGGCGGACGCGATCGATCTGGAGGGCCAGCGACTGCGCTACTTCCACAACGCCGGGCTCTGGGAGCTCAACGGCGAGGACTATCGCGGCGCGTTCAGAATCGGCGAACCGGCCGGATCCACGCTGCCGCCGTACACCGAGCTGGTCCGCTTCGATGCCGGCGAGCCGCTGACCGGTGACCGATTGAAGGCGGCGGCGGCCGAGCTGCTGGCCGGCCATCTGGAGCGGCGTCCGCGCACCAACCCGTTCGAGCGCTTCGGAGCGCAGCTCACGCGAGACCTGCCCACCCTGTTTGAAGGCGGTCTCGAGGACTTTCACGCCTATGCCTTCGCGACCGTCCGGATGGCCGGTTCCGGATTCGAGCTGGCGGCGGCCCACACGCGCTGGTTGCTCGGGTCTGGCGCGACGGACGCGGCGATCGCGATGGACGAGATCGTGCAGCGGTGCAAGGCGCTTTCGTTCCGGCTCGCGCGCGGGGTCGCGTTTGATCCCGAGCCGCGAATCGCGGCGCTGGCCGATGCCTGGGGACGGGCGATGGCGAGCCTGGCGGCCGAGGCCGGCTGACGCCGACTGTGAAGGCACGCCCGCAGCCCGACGTAGCCGCGCCCACGCCGATCGCGGCGCCCGAATCGCGGCAGCTGGAGCTGAACGCGTCCGTGTGGAAGGCGGGGCGGTTCCTGTCGGCCTACGACAACCGGCTACTGCTCCCGGCCGAGGTGCTGATCCTCGCCCGCTTTCGCGAGGCGCTATCCGGACGCGTGCTCGATGTCGGCTGCGGGGCCGGCCGCCTGCTGGCGTATCTCGTCCAGCTGGGTGCCGATGCCCACGGCGTCGACATCTCGAGCCAGATGGTCGAACACTGCCGGCTGCGGTTCCCGGACGCCGAGGTCACCCAGGCGGATCTGATGTCGTTGAGCGGTCAAGTAGATGGACCATTCGATGCCGTGCTCATGTCCGACAACGTGCTCGACGTGGCGGACGACGCCCATCGCCGCGCCGCGCTGGCGGATGTTCGCCGGCTGCTCGTCCCCGGAGGTCTGCTGGCGTTCTCATCCCACAACCTCGCGAACTGGGAGGGGACGCCGCCTTCCCGAGGCGCGCTGCCGGCACGATCGAAGCTGACCGCCCTCGCGCACGACCTCTCGGGGCGCTCGATCGCCTGGACCGTGAGGGCCATCCTCAGTCTGCCGCGACGGCGAGCGAACCACAGACGCCTCGCGCCGTTGCAGTACCGGGCCGGCGATCATGCCGTGGTCAACGACTCCGCACACGACTACAGCCTGCTGCACTACTACATATCCCGAGGCGAGCAGGTGAGACAGCTCGCCGAGCTCGGATACTCGGTCGTCGACGTGCTCGAGTTGGATGGGAGGTCGGTAGCTGAGGGCGAGGACGGCCGGGGGACTTCGCTCTACTACGTGGCGACCGCCGCCGGTGCCTGAGACGGGGGGAGAGGGCAGCGACCGGCTGGCGCTGACCGAAGGCTGGGAGCTCGCGCGGACCGTTCCCGGGGCGTGCCCGGGGGCGGATGGCCTGGGGCAGCTGCGGTGGTCGCCCGCGCGGGTTCCGGGGACCGCCGCGGGTGCTGCGGTCAGCCAGCGCGGCGGCGACCAGCTCGACTTCGACGCCGACGACTGGTGGTTTCGGGCCGAGTTCGATGCTCACCCGCCCGCGCCCGGCGAGGAGGCCGTGCTCGCGCTCGGCGGCCTGGCGACGGTCGCCGAGGTGTACCTCAACGGCCGGCGGGTGCTGGACAGCGACTCGATGTTCGCCGCGCACGAGCTCGACGTCGGCCATCTGCTGCGCGGACACAACGAGCTGGCGATCTGCTGCCGCGCGCTCGGACCGCTGCTGCAGATCCGGCGCAAGCCACGAGCGAGGTGGCGCACGAGGCTGGTCTCGGAGCCCAACCTGCGGTTCTTTCGCACCATGCTGATCGGACGCTGTCCGGGGTTCGCGCCCGGACCGGCGGTGGTGGGGCCGTGGCGGCCGGTGGTGCTCGAGCGCCGCCGGGGAATGTGGATCGACTCGCTTCGCCTGAGGACGAGGGTGGACGGCGAAACCGGCCGCCTTACCGTGCAGGCCGAGCTGCGGGCGCTGGCGGGCACCGCCTCGGTCGACTCGGCGGCGATCGAGCTCAAAGGCCCGGGCGGCAGCCGGAGTCAGGAGCTCGAGCTCGAAACCGCAGGCGCCGGCGTTCACGCGGCGGGGGTGCTGACGATCGCGAACCCCGAGCTCTGGTGGCCCCACACGCACGGCGCCCCGGCGCTGTACGACACCACCCTGCACGTTCGCACGGGCGACCGGGAGGTGTCGACCGACGCTGGGCGCATCGGCTTTCGCGTACTGTCAGCCGCCCCGGAGCTCGAGCGCGACGGCCTGCGGCTGGCCGTCAACGGGGTTCCCATCTTCGCCCGCGGAGCCGTCTGGACGCCGCTCGACCTGACGGCGCCGCATGCCAGCGAGGGAGATCTCCGCCGCGTGCTCGGCCGCGTCGTCGACGCCGGCATGAACATGCTTCGCGTGCCGGGGATCGGCTGCTACGAATCGAGCCGGTTCTACGACCTGTGTGACGAGCTGGGGATCCTCGTGTGGCAGGACTTCATGTTCGCCAACCTGGACTACCCCGAGGAGGATCCGGGCTTCATGGCGGCTGTCGAGCGCGAGGCGCGCGCGGTGCTGGCGCAGCTCGGCCGGCGGCCCAGCCTGGCGGTCCTCTGCGGCGGTAGCGAAGTGGCGCAACAGATCGCCATGCTGGGACTGGATCCGGCGCTTGCCGCCGGGCCCCTGTACGCGGAGCTGCTCCCGCGGCTGGTCGAGGCGGCCGGGGTCGACGCACCCTACATCCCCTCGACCCCGTGGGGAGGGGATCTGCCGTTCCGGCCCGAGCACGGCGTCGCCCACTACTTCGGCGTCGGTGCCTACCTGCGTCCACTCCAGGACGCGCGTCGGGCCGAGGTCAAATTCGCGGCGGAGTGCCTGGCGTTCGCCAACGTGCCCGACGCCGAGGCGTTGCCCGAGGGCGGCTCGAGCCGCACCGTCGGTGGACGTGACCGACTCGGCGTCCCGCGTGACACCGGAGCTGACTGGGACTTCCAGGACGTCCGCGATCACTACCTCCAGCTTCTTTACGGCGTCGATCCCGATCGCCTGCGGGGCGTCGACCCCGAGCGCTACCTGGAGCTCTCGCGCCACGTGTCGGGGGAGCTGATGGCCGAAGTGATGGGTGAATTCAGGCGCGCGCAGTCATCCTGCGCGGGAGCGCTGGTGCTGTGGCTCAAAGATCTGGCCCCGGGGTCTGGCTGGGGCGTGCTCGACCACCGCGGCGTTCCCAAGCCGGCCTATCACCAGCTTCGCCGCGCGCTGGCGCCAGTCGCGGTCTGGGGGTCTGACGAAGGGCTGTCCGGGATCGTCGCTCACGTGGCCAACGATCTCCCGCGAGCACTGGAGGCGCGCCTGCGGGTGAGCCTGTACCGCGACTTCGAGCTGCGGGTCGACGAGGCGACGGTCGACGCGAGGCTGAGCGCGCATTCGGCCATGGCCGTGAACGTCGAGTCGATGTTGGGACGATTCGTCGACGTCACCTGGGCGTACCGGTTCGGAGCACCGGCGCAGGACGTCGTCGTCCTGACCCTGGAAGCCGCGTCGCCCGCGGACGATGGACGCGTGCTGTCCCAGGCCTGCCGCCTGCCGGTGTGGCGTCCCACCGAACGCCAGACCGCAGACCAGCTTGGACTGTCGGCGACCCTGGGCCTGACCCGATCCGGGGCGCTCGTCACGATCGCCAGCGGCCGCCTGCTGGTGGGAGCCCGGGTGCGCCTGCCGGGGTTCACTCCCGAGGACGACCACTTCTTCGTCGAGCCGGGGCGACCGCGATCGCTCCGGCTCCGCCGCGATGCAGGCGGCGGGGCCGAACCCACGGGCGCTCTCTCGGCGGTCAATCTCGCCGGCCAGGTGGCGCTCCGCCAGCGGTGATTGCCGCCGCGGTACGCTGATCTCCGATGAGCGATCTGACCGCCCACTCCGGTCGTGTGGAGCTCGGTGGGGAGGCGGTGGCCCAGCTGAGGACGCTGCTCGGCCGGGCGATCCGGAGCGCCCGAGGATCGGGGGTCCCGGCTCTCGTCAGCGCCGGCGCACCCGCGGGGGAGATCGATGATCCCAGCGCCGTTGTCGCGGCCTCGCGCCAGCCCGGCGAGCCGTGGTTCTGCTTTGAGCAACCGGATCGGGCCGGCTTCGCGCTGGCTGCGCTCGGTGCCGTACGGGCGATCGAGGCCAGCGGCGAGGATCGCTTCACCAACGTCGCGGCGCGATGGCGCAAGCTCGTCTCCCGAGCGGTCGGCGAAGGTGGCGGCGGTCCGCCGGGATCGGGCCTGGTCGCCCTCGGGGGGTTCTCGTTCACGGCCGGTGGCGGGGCGTCGCCGACCTGGCGCGGATTCGCGCAGGCCTCCATGATCGTGCCCGAGATCTCACTCGTCCGCGCCGGCGCGAGCACCTGGCTGACGGTCAACGCCGAGGTCGCGCCCGACGACACCGAAGCGGATGTGCTGGGGCGAATCGATCGGCGGCTGCGGTCGCTGCGGGCCGAACCACTGCCGCTGGTGGATCCCGCGCCGGCGGGGCGGTATGAGGTGGTCAGTCCGATGCCGCCCGCGCACTACGAGGAGGCGGTGACCCGGGCCGTTCAGCGGATCCGCGCCGGCGAGCTGGAGAAGATCGTGCTCGCCCGCGAGGTCGACGTGCATGCTCCCGTCGCCCACGACCCTGGAGCCGTGTTCGGGCTGTTGCGGGCGGCGTTCTCGGCCTCGTTCGTGTTCGCCGTCGGGCGGGGCGATGCCACCTTCATCGGGGCCAGTCCCGAGCTGCTCGTGCGTCGAGAGGGGCAGCGGGCGAGCACCGTCGCGCTGGCCGGCTCCACCCGGCGCAGCGCGGATCCGGCCGTCGATGACCACCTCGGCGAGGCGCTGCTGCGCAGCGAGAAGGACCGCGAGGAGAACGCGGTGGTGGCGCGGCGAATCGAACGCGCGCTGCGGCCGCACTCGGTCTGGGTGGCCGCGGCGCCTGAGCCGGGCCTGGTCAAGGTGGCCAACATCCAGCATCTCGCGTGTCCGATTCGCGCCCAGCTGTCGCGTCCACTCGGCGCCATCGAGCTGGCCGCGCTGCTGCATCCGACGCCCGCGGTAGGGGCCGAGCCTGCCTCGGCCCTGGCGCTGATTCCAGCGCTGGAGGGCCTTGACCGCGGGTGGTACGCGAGCCCGATCGGGTGGACGGACGCCAGTGGAGATGGCGAGTTCTGCGTCGGCCTGCGCAGCGCAGTGCTCCGCGATCGCCACGCGCGGTGCTACGCCGGCTGCGGGATCATGGGCGACTCCGACCCGGCCGCCGAGCTGGCCGAGTCAGAGCTCAAGCTGCAGGTGATGCTGCCGGCGCTGGCGGGCTGATCACGGTGCTCTCCACCTCACGGTGCAGGGCGAGGTTCTGCCGGCGGTCGGTCCGTACCTCGATCAGACTGCTCACGCCCGAGCCGACGGCCGCCTCGACGGCGTGGCCGAGCGCTTCGACGCCCCCCGGCCGCTCAAAGGCCAGGCCGTAGAGGGCCGCGACGCGCTCGAAGGACAGTCCGTGCGGGGTCGCCACGTGCTCCTCGAACGCATCCTGTTCGCCGCTGACCGGCAGGAAGTGAAAGATTCCCCCGCCGTCGTTGTTGAGCAGCACGATCGTCAGCGCCAGCTCCAGGCGGCGGGACGCGAGCAGGCCGCCGACGTCGTGCAGCAGCGCCACGTCGCCGATCAGCAGCACCACCGGCCGGCCCGAACCGGCCGCCGCCCCAAACGCGCTTGACACCGTCCCGTCGATACCGTTGGCGCCGCGGTTGGAGAGCACCCGCGGCAGCTCCCGGCCGGCCGGGAAGAACAGCTCCACGTCGCGGATCGGCATCGAGGAGGCCACAAACATGATCGTGTCCGCGGGCATCCACTCGCCCAGCCGAGCGGCCACCAGCGGCTCGGAGAGCCGATCTCCGAGCGTCCGGCCGATCGCTTCCCCAGCGGCTTGGTCCGCCGCCTTCCAGCCGGCCAGCCACGCCGGATCGGGTGCATGGGGGATCGTGAAGGACGACAGGGCGTCGTGCGGAGAGCCGGCCTCGATCTCGGTCACCGCGGCGGCTGGATCCTGCCAGGCCGCCTCGGGGTCCAGCGCCAGCTGCGCGGTGTCGGTCAGGCCGGCCAGCCACGTGCGGAGCGATTTGGACGTCGGAAGATCACCCACGCGGATCACCAGCTCGGGGGCCATCCGGCCGGCGAACGCCGCGTCGCGCAGCAACAGGTCGTAGCGCGCGATCGCCGTGCTCCCGTGCCGCGCACCCGAGAGCGGATCGGCCAGCAGCGGATAGCCCGCGCGCTGGGCCAGACGGGTCGCCGCCGCGCCCAGGTGACCGTCGCGCTCATCGCGCCCGGCGACGATCACCCCGCGCGGCGGCAGCCCGCGCCGGGCTGGGCGGGGGGTGGAAGGCGGGGTCGAGCGCGTGACCCAGGGGCGGCCGTCCGCTCGTCCCGGGACGGGATCGGCGGGGAGGGGGCCGTCCAGAACCAGCGGCTCGTGCAGCGGGAGGTTGAGGTGCACCGGCCCCGGCCGTCCTTCCAGCGCGGTCCAGTAGGCGCGGCACGCGAGCTGGCGGATCCAGCGCAGGCGAGGTGGCGTGGCCTCATAGACGCCGACCTCGAAGAACCACTTGACCGCCCCGCCGTAGAGCTTGAGCTGGTCGATCGCCTGGCCGGCTCCGACTTCACGCAGCTCCGGGGGGCGATCGGCGGTCAGCACCAGCAGCGGCACCCGCGCCTCGAACGCCTCGATCACCGCGGGCGCGAAGTTGGCCGCAGCAGTGCCCGACGTGCAGCTGATCGCGACCGGACGCCGGCTGGCCTTGGCCGCGCCGAGGGCGAAGAACCCCGCGCAGCGCTCGTCGATGTGCGACCACGTCTGGATCCGCGGCTCGCGCACGAGCGACAGCACAACCGGCGTCGAGCGCGAGCCCGGCGAGGTGCAGGCATGCCGGAGCCCGCAGCGGGCCAGCTCGTCGCAGAACGCGCGCAGCAGCAGGTAGGTGTCGGTAGCGGTCAAGATCTGTGAGATGGCACCAGAGCTGGTACTGCTGCACGGCTTCACGCATACCGGCGCGAGCTGGGACGCTGTCGGGTCGGCGCTCGGTGAACGCTACCTGTCCGTGGCGCCCGACATTCGCGGGCACGGCGCGTCGTCGGAGGTATCGCCGGTCACGCTCGCCGCCGTGATCGACGACATCGACGCGCTGGCCCCGGAGGGGTTCGCGCTGGGGGGCTACTCGATGGGCGGCCGGATCGCCCTGCACGTCGCGCTGGCGCTGCCCGACCGGGTCACCCGCCTGATCCTGATCGGGGCCAGTCCGGGGATCCGCGACTCCGTCGAGCGGCAGGCGCGCCGCGCCGCCGACGATCAGCTGGCCGACGAGCTCGCCGGTATGAGCATCGACGCGTTGGCCCGTCGGTGGGCGCAGACTCCGGTCCTGGCCGATCAGTCACCCGAGCTCCAGGCCGCGGTGAATGCCGACCGGCGGCTGAGCACGCCGGCGGGGCTGGCGCGGGCGCTGCGGGGGCTGGGCACGGGGGCGCTGCCGTCGTTGTGGGAGCGCCTCGGTGAGCTGCAACTGCCCGTCACGCTGGTGGCCGGTGAGCGAGACCGGAAGTTCAGCGCGATCGCCGAGCAGATGGCGAGCGAGCTACCCGCCGCCGAGGTCGTGATCGTCGCCGGGGCTGGGCACGCCGTTCATCTGGAGGCGCCGGAGCGAGTCGCGGAGATCGTCGCGCGGCGCTGACGCCGCGCCACGGTCCGGGGAGGCGGACTAGACCCGCGAACGCTCCCGGACGATCCGAACGTTGCTGGTGCGGGCCTGCAGCCGGTCGAACGCCCCCTCGATATCGCTTGACGGCCGCTCGGTCGACCAGCGCTTGCCAACCTGCTGAACCTCACCCGCCGCTTCGAGCTCGTGCAGCCGGCCAAGTGTCTTGGCGTGGTTCAAGCCGGCGGCCTTGGCGATCCGCCCGGTGGAATGCTCGCCGCGCGGCAACTCTCGCAGCGCCTTCTTGAGCCGGTCCTCGTGCTGCTTGGGCCGGGCCTTGGGAGCCTGCTTGGGCTCAGGGGCGGCCTCGGCGACCGCCTCCTGGCGCACGGCCACCGGGGGCGCCTCCCCGAACCGCGCGCGGCAGGCGGCGCACATGACCACGGGCTCGCGTCCTTCGGCCCGGACGACCTCGAATTGGCGCCAATGGCGCCCGCTGCGGCAGACCGCGCAGCGGCGTCCGGCGCGATCAATCTCGGTCAGGTCCTCGGTGCTCGTCGTCATCTGGGCTTCACGATAGAAGATCTGAGTGAGTTACTCGGTGAGGGCGTGTTACGGATCACGCATACCAGGCCAGCAGTCCGTCGCCCAACCCGGGTCCGGGGGGTGCAGCGATCGTCCCCGCCCGGACCGGCAACGGATCGGCCCGGCCGGCGAACAGCCGCAATGTCGCCAGCCCGCAGGCCCGCTCCGGAGCCAGGGCCAGCGCCGCTGAGAGCGCGGCTGAGATCCCGAGCGGCCCATCCAGCGTCGAGGCGAGATACACCTCATAGCCGGCCTCGCGCGCCCGCTTGGCCGCGGCCAGCAGCCCGGTCAGACCGCCCGCGGCGACGATCTTCAGGCACACCAGCGCGCACGCCCGCCCATCCAGCGCACCGGGCTCGGTCGCCGACTCGTCGAGAGCGAGCGGGATCTCCGTCTCGGCCGACAGCCGGCGGATCGCCTCGACGCCGTGGACGGGCTCCTCGCATAGCTCGACACCCACCGGCGCCAGCACGCGCAGGTGCGCCGCGGCCTCGGCCGGCGACCAGGCGCCGTTGGCGTCGATCCGGATCGTCATCTCAGGTCCGGCGACGGCGCGCACGGCGGCGAGCCGGCCGGCGTCGTCGCCGATGGCCACCTTCGCCTTCACGGTCGAGAAGCCGTCCGCCAGCGCGGCAGCCGCCTCCTGCGCGGCGCCGGCGCGGTCGGCAGCGCCGATCGTCCAGTTGACGTGCACCGGTTCCGCGGCGGCGGCGCCCAGCAGCCGCCAGAGCGGCTCACCGGCTCGCCGGCCCTCCAGGTCCCACAGGGCCAGGTCCAGCGCCGCGAGCGCCGAGGGCAGCAGCACCACCTCGGCGCAGCGGGCCAGCAGCTCGGCCCGGCCGGCGCCGCGGTCGGCCGCCAGCGTCTCGCGGGCGCGCTCCAGCGCCGTCCGGACCTGGGCGGTCGAGCCGCCGTCGTAGGACGGCAGCGGGGCGGCCTCGCCGTGGCCGACCAGGCCGTCGTCGGTCTCCAGGGAGACCAGCAGCAGCTCGCGCTCGTGGACCGAGCCGTGGCCGGCCACGAACGGCTCGTGCAGCGCGACGCGGACAGATCTGAGGCGGAGGTGCACGCCCACCACTTCAGCGGCTCAGCAGCAGCCCGGCCGACAGCAGCACGCAGAAGGCCAGCTGCAGCATCCCGCTGTGGGCCAGGGCCCCGTTCAGCGACGGGCCGTCGGCCCGGTTGCGAACCACCCGCACCACTCCGGCCGCCAGCGGCAGGGTCAGCCACGGCAGCAGCACCCACGGCCGGGTGGGGCCAAACAGCCAGGTGATCGGGGCCAACAGGTACGCGAGGTAGACGATCACGGCGAACATCGTGCGCGTTCGGCCCCGACCGAGCCTCACCGCGAGCGTGCGTTTGCCCGCACGCCGGTCGGTCTCGATGTCACGTGTGTTGTTGACCACCAGGATCGCCGCGGCCAGCAGCCCCACCGGGACCGCGAGCGCGAATGCCTCCCAGTTGAGGTGGCGCACCTGGACGAAGAACGACCCCGCGACCGCCACGATGCCGAAGAACAGGAACACGAACAGCTCGCCGAGCCCCTCGTAGCCGTACGGCCGCGGCCCGCCCGTGTAGGCGACGCCGGCCAGGATCGAGGCGGCGCCGACCAGCAGCAGCTGCCAGCCCGCCACCACGATCAGGTACACGCCGGCCAGCACCGCGAGCGCGAACGAGACGTAGGTCGCGATCAGCACCTGCTTGGGCGGCACCAGGCCGCCGGCGGTCACCCGCACCGGCCCGAGCCGATCCTCGGTGTCGGCGCCGCGCCGCGCGTCGGAGTAGTCGTTGGACAGGTTGGTGCCGACCTGGATGAAGATCGCCCCGAGCAGCGCCGCGACGAAGCGCAGGGCGTGAAACGTCCCCCCGTAGCCGGCCAGCGCGGTGCCGACCAGGACCGGCGCCACCGCCGCCGGCAGCGTTCGCGGCCGGGCGGCCATGAGCCAGATCCGGACCCCGCTCGGAACCCTTGGGCGCTCGGGCGCTGCCCTCGTGGCCGACACGCCGGGACCTAGGCCCGCCGGGGGAACTGCGAGTAGTCGGGTCGGCGCTTCTGCAGGTAGGCATCACGGCCTTCCTGCGCCTCCTCGCTCATGTAGAAGAGCAGGTTCGCGTCGTGGGCCAGCTGCTGGATTCCGGCCAGGCCGTCCTCGTCGGCGTTGAAGCTGGACTTCAGCATGCGCAGCGCGAACGGCGACAGCGCCAGCATCTCCCGGCACCACTGCAGCGTCTCGGCCTCGAGGCGGTCCAGCGGCACGACCGTGTTGACCAGCCCCATCTCCAGCGCCTGCGCGGCATCGTACTGACGGCACAGAAACCAGATCTCCTTGGCCCGCTTGGGTCCCACCAGGCGCGACAGCACGCTGGCCCCGAAGCCGCCGTCGAACGATCCGACCTTCGGGCCGGTCTGGCCGAAGCGAGCGTTGTCGGCGGCGATGGTGAGATCGCAGATCACATGCAGCACGTGCCCCCCGCCGATGGCATAGCCGGCGACCATGGCCACCACCGGCTTGGGCAGTCGCCGGATCTGGACGTGCAGATCGGTGACGTGGAAGCGCCCGACCGCGGCCTGACGCCCGGCGTTGGCGGGGTCGGCCCCGGTCACGTACCCGC
Organism: uncultured Solirubrobacterales bacterium; assembly: GCA_963792735.1. Lineage (GTDB taxonomy): Bacteria > Actinomycetota > Thermoleophilia > Solirubrobacterales > Solirubrobacteraceae > Palsa-465. The sequence continues at coordinate 295,881 of CAWBXK010000008.1, forward strand.
CGCGCGCACCGCGGACCCGTTGGTCGCCTCCGGAGCAGAAGGCGTCGGGTCCCTCGCCGGTGAGGATCACCACTCCCACTCGTTCGTCCTCGCGGGCGCGCTCGAAGGCGTCGATGAGCTCGACCACGGTCTCGGGTCGAAACGCGTTGCGGACCTCGGGGCGATCGATGGTGATCTTGGCGACGCCGGCGTTCTCGCCGGTCGCGAGCTCGTAGCGAATGTCGGCGTATTCGCCGGTGGGCTGCCAGGTGGTCAAAGCGGCGATCCTCCTGCGTCGGGCGGGCGGTTGAGACTACCGTCTCGAACATGCCCTTCTGGATTCACCTGGCTGCAGCCAAGCATCCCGACCGGATCGCTATCGAAGGCCCTGAACGCAGCCTCACCTACGCCGAGTTGAGCGCGGAGGCGATCTCGGCGGCTCGCGCGCTCGGGCGCCTTGGGCTCGAACCGGGATCGCGGGTCGCGCTCGCACTGCCAGCCGGCGAGGAGTTCGTAGTCGCCTTGCATGGTTGCCTGCTGAGTGGGCACCCGGCCGTTCCTGTCGACCTGCGCCTGAGCGAGGATGAGCGCGCGCAGCGCCTGGCCGGGGCGAGTGTCGTGGTCTCCGAGCCGCTACGCGAATCGTCGACCGGAATGCCGACCGTCTTCGGCGCAGACCCCCCGGTCGCTGTGATGCACACCTCGGGCACGACGGCCGCACCCAAGCCGGTGGTCCTCACACATGGAAACTTCCTCGCCAGTGCGCTTGGCTCGGCGGTGGCGCTGGGACTCGACCCGGCCGAGCGCTGGCTCTGCCCGATGCCGCTCACGCACGTCGGAGGGCTTTCGATCCCGATCCGCAGCGCGATCTACGCCACCACCGCGGTGCTCCACGGGCGTTTCGATACCGGCGACGTGCTCGCCGAGCTGATGGACCCGGGGCGGCGGACCACACTGGTCTCGCTGGTACCGACGATGCTCGCGCGGCTGCTCGATGCGGGCCTCAATCGGCCGCCAACGTTGCGCTGGGCGCTGCTCGGCGGCGGCCCGATCGCGCGGGCGCTTGTGCAGCGGGCTCAGCTCGCCGGGGTGCCCGTCGCGCCGAGCTACGGCATGACCGAGGCGTGCTCGCAGATCGCCACCTTCGGTTGGCCGCTGCCGGGAGTCGAGGTGCGAACCGCCGGTGGCGAGATCGTGGTCCGCGGACCGGTTGTCTCCGCGGGGGCGCTGGACGAGGACGGCTGGCTTCACACCGGCGACCTGGGGCGCTTCGACGGGCGCTCGCGCCTGGAGATCACCGGACGGAAGGCCGACACGATCGTCAGCGGTGGCGAGAACGTGGCACCGGCCGAGGTGGAGGCGGCGCTGCTGGAGCACTCCGCCGTCGCCGACGCGGGGGTGTTCGGCCGCCCCGATCCTGAGTGGGGGGAGGCCGTGGTGGCCAAGGTCGTGCTGCGTGAGGGCGGCGTCGCGAGCGAGGCGGACCTGCGTGCGCACTGCGCCGCGCGCTTGGCGTCGTTCAAGGTTCCCAAGCAGGTGGAGCTGGTCGCCGGCATCCCGCGCGGAGCGACCGGCAAGCTGCTCCGGCGCGAGCTGGGCCGGCCTGACCGCGACCGCTGACAGCCGCGGTTGGGACAATTGCGCGTGGTGAGGCGTCACGTGGACATCCAAGCCGGGACACTGGTTCGATGAGCCGCTCCGCGCGCAGGATGCGTCCCTACGGGTGGTGGCTGGTCGCCGCTGCGGTGGTCGCGCTCGCGATCGGCGCTGAGATCAGCTCCTCCTCCGCCCAGCCCGACAGGGCCCAGGTCCTCACCGTCCAGCGCGCGACCTTCGGCCCCGCGATACCGGACGGATTCGTGGGACTGTCGGTCGAGTTCAAGGGCCTGGAGGCCTACACCGGGCTGGATCCGAAGGCGATCGATCCGGTGTTCGTGCGACTGCTGCGCAACCTGGCGTCGAGGCCGGTGTTGCGGATCGGCGGCGATGGCACCGACTGGACGTGGTACCCGGTCGCCGGCGTCAAACAGCCCCCGGGGGTGAAGTACTCGCTCAATCCGCTCTGGCTGCAGGTCGCCCACGGGCTCACGCAGGCGACTGACGGCCGCCTGATCCTGGGGATCAACCTCGAGGCCAACAGCCGCCCGGTGGCCGCGGGCGAAGCCCAGGCCTTCACGCGCGGCATCGGCCGCCAGTCGATCGCGGCGCTGGAGATCGGCAACGAGCCCGAGCTGTACGGAAGCTTCAGCTGGTACAAGAACGCGGCGGGGCAGCACGTGACCGGACGTCCCCGCGGATACAACTTCACCAATTACCTGCACGACTACTCGGCGTTCGCAGCGGCGCTGCCCGGGCAGCCGCTGGCCGGGCCGAGCAGTGGCGGCCCGGAGATCCTCACGCAGCTCGGGTCGTTCCTGCGCCACGAGCCGCGGGTCAAGCTCGTCACGCTCCACGCCTATCCGCTCAAGCACTGCACTCGCGCCAACCATGTCTCGATCGGCCAACTGCTGTCCGATGCTGCCTCGTCGGGGCTGGCCGCGAGCATCTCGCCGTTCGTCGGACTGGCCGCCGGCCATGGCGCGGCGGTGCGACTCGACGAGATCAACGCGGTCTCCTGCGGGGGCCAGCGCGGCGTCAGCGACACCTTCGCATCGTCCCTGTGGGCGCTCAACACCCTGTTTGCGCTGGCACGCGTCGGAGTCTCGGGCGTGAACATCCACACCGTCCCGGGCACCATCAACGAAGTGATCGGCGCGCAGCGGGTCAACGGCCATTGGCAGGCCGCGGTGCATCCCGAGTACTACGGGATGATGATGTTCGCGCAGGCCGCTCCGGCCGGCGCGCGGCTGCTGCGGGTCTCCTGGCGTGCGGCCAGCCGGGTGCAGGCGTGGGCCACCCGTGCCCCCGATGGACGCGTTCGCGTCGTGTTGATCAACCGGCAGTCCAGTCGCCAGACGGTGAGGGTGCGAATGGCGTCGGTGAGCGGGCCGGCCACGCTGGAGCGGCTGCAGGCCTCCAGCCTGCAGGCCAAGACCGGGCTGACCATCGGCGGGCAGAGCTTTGGCACGGATTCCACCACCGGAGTGCCGTCTGGCCCTGCGGACAGCACCTCGGTGGCGCCGGGGTCCGGCGGCTACGCGGTCACGCTGCCGTCGGCCGGCGCGGCGATGTTGACCGTGTCCGGCGGCTGAGTTCACCCGCCGGGTCGCCGCGGGCGGAGCGCCATCCAAGCTCGGCATCCCTGCCCCTCGCGGGTCGTGGTGTCACATCGATCGACGTCACATCGTTCGCGGTGATCAAGCGTATGATCGCCCTCGTGGCGGCCGAGCTCACGATCGAACAGCTGGCCTCGCAGTCCGGGATGACGGTCCGCAACATCCGCGCCCACCAGGCGCGTGGCCTGCTGGCGCCGCCGGAGGTCCGCCTGCGGGTGGGTTATTACGGCCCCGAGCACGTCGCCCAGCTCAGGCTGATCCGCGAGCTGCAGGACGATGGCTTCAACCTCGCCGGGATCAAGCGGCTGCTGGACGACACCGATCAGACGCCCCAGCGGCTAGCTCGCTTTCGTCAGGCCCTGACCGAGCCGCCCAACGCCGAGCGGCCGCAGACGCTGACGATCGACGAGCTCGGCCGTCGCTTCCGCGTTCCCGCCGCCGACGCGCCACGGGTGCTGGCCCGGGCCGAGCGGTTGGGGGTGCTGACGCGGGCCGGACCCGATACGTTCCAGGCGCCGAGCCCGTCCCTGCTCGAGGTCGCCGAGCAGGTGGTGGCGCGTGGGGTCTCGCTGGACGGAGCGCTGGCGGTGTTCGAGGAGATCGAGCAGCACTGCGACGCGGTCTCGAGCGCGTTCGTGAAGCTGTTCATGCGGGAGGTCTGGCAACCGTTTCATCAGGCCGGCATGCCGGTGGAGCGCTGGTCAGAGCTCGAGCAGTCGATCGACCGGTTACGACCGCTGGCCACCGAGGCGCTGCTGGCGATCTTCGGACGCCGGATGAGCGCGCAGATCGAGGCCGCCTTCGGCCGGTTGACGCCGTGGCTGTCGGGGCCCCCGGACGCCCCGACCGCCGGCTGATTAACTGCCCGGGATGGCTCCGGTGGATCCAGATCAGCAGCGAGCGGACATCCGCCGCGGATGGGAACGAGCGGCCAGCGGCTGGGGAGAGCGGGCCGACCGGGTGCGCGACTGGGGGATGCCCGTATCGGTCGCGATGGTGGAGCTCCTGGCCCTGCAGCCGGGCGAGCGGGTGCTCGAGCTGGCCGCCGGACCCGGAGACACCGGCTTCATGGCGGCCGAGCTGATCCGTCCCGGCGGGACGCTGGTCTCCAGCGACGGAGCCGAGGCGATGATCGAAGTCGCGCGGAGCCGCGCGGAGCAGGCGGGCATCGACAACGTCGAGTTCGCGCGGCTCGAGCTCGAATGGATCGATCTCCCCACCGCGAGCGTCGACGCGGTGCTGTGCCGCTGGGGGATCATGCTGATCGTCGACCCCGACGCCGCTGCCCACGAGGCCCGCCGCGTGCTGCGCAGCGGCGGGCGAGCGACGTTCGCCGTGTGGGATCGCCCCGAGCGCAACCCGTGGGCGACGATCCCGAGTCGCGCGATGGTGGCGCTCGGCCACGTCGCACCACCGGACCCGCAGGCGCCGGGGATGTTCACGCTGGCAGCGGAGGGACGGCTGCAGGGCCTGCTCGAGGACGCCGGGTTCGTCGACGTGCGCGTCACGCCGGTCGCGGTTGAGCGCCGCTTCGCCAGGGTCGATGACTTCGTCGAGGAGACCGTGGCCATGTCGCCCACGTTCGGCCGGCTCTTCGCTGAGCTGGCAGCGGAGCAGCAGACCGAGGTCCTGGACCTGATCAGCTCGCAGGTGAAGGAGTACGCGGCCGCCGACGGCACAGTGCGGCTGCCGGGCAGCTCGCTCGTCGCGCTCGGCTCGGCGTGACAGCGATTTTGCAGGCTGAAAGCCCGATTGCAGGATTTTGCGGGGATGCCTCGACGGATAAGACTGTCGCGCCATGCCCACCAGAAAACTGTTCCCAGTCGCGGCGACGCTGATGGCGGCGGCGGCGCTCGCCGCGCCGGCCGGGGCGTCAGCCGCGTTCGCTCACGTCATCGCCCCCGGAGAGTCGCTGTCATCGGTGGCCGCTGCCGACGGCCTGTCCGTATCCCAGCTCGCCGTCGCCAACGGGATCTCGTCTGACTCGCAGCTGGTCGCGGGCTCGACGCTCCAGATCCCGCCGCAGACGGCGGGCATGGCCGACAGCACCGTCGCCGCGACGCAGACCGCCGCGGCTCCGAGCAGCGACGCAGCGACGACGCAGAGCAGCGCGTCGGCCACGGCGGGCTCCTACGTCGTGCAGCCGGGCGACACGCTCTCGGCGCTCGCGGCCCGCAGCGGAACCACCGTGAGCGCGCTGGCCGCCGCCAATGGCCTCGATCCGGCCGGGATCCTGCCCGCCGGAGCGACGATCACCGTCTCGGGGGCGAGCGCGCCGACCGACGTCTCGACGACCGGCGACGCCTCGACGACGCGCGAAGCCTCGGGCGCGACCGCGTCGAGCGCTGCTCTGCAGCCCACGCCGGAGACGGTCAGCCCGTCCGACGTCGGTTCGGTCGCCTCCGCCAACGGGGTGTCGCCGTCGCTGGCCGAGGCGATCGGCTATCAGGAGAGCGGGTTCAACAACAATCTGGTCTCCAGCACCGGCGCGACCGGCGTGATGCAGATCGAGCCCGGCACGTGGAACTACATCGGCCAGAATCTCGCCACACCACCGCCGCTCTCGGCGACGTCGGCACAGGACAACGTCCGCGGGGGGGTGCTGCTGCTGCGATCTCTGCTGGATCAGACGGGCGGCGATCCGGCCATGGCCGCTGCCGGCTACTACCAGGGCCTGCAGTCGGTGCGCCAGCACGGGCTGTACACCGACACCCAGCAGTACGTCAACAACGTGATGGCGCTGCGCCAGCGCTTCGGCGGTCCGTAGGGGAACGGGCCGTCCGGCGCGACGGCCTTGTAGCCTCCAGGACCCTCATGTTCTACGACGACGACGCTGACCTTCACAAGCTCGACGGCAAGACCGTCGCGATCATCGGCTACGGCTCACAGGGCCACGCCCACGCGCTCAATCTCAAGGACTCCGGCGTCTCGGTCGTAGTCGGTCTGCGGCCGAGCTCGAGCAGCGTGGCCAAGGCGATCGATCATGGTCTGCGCGTGGCCGAGCCGGCCGACGCGGCCAGCGAGGGCGACATCGTGATGATGCTCACGCCCGATGAGCTACACGGCCAGGTGTGGGAGGACGGCGTCAAGGACGGAATCGCGCCCGGGAACATGCTGATGTTCGGGCACGGCTTCTCGATCCACTACGACCAGATCGTCCCGCCCCCCGAGGTCGATGTGACGCTCGTGGCCCCCAAGGGCCCGGGTCACCTGGTCCGCCGCCAGTACCTGGAGGGCTCGGGGGTTCCCTGCCTGGTCGCGGTCCAGCAGGACGCCAGCGGCGACGCGCTCGGCATCGGGCTCGCCTATGCCAAGGGCATCGGTGGAACTCGCGGGGGCGTGATCGAGACGACCTTCAAGGACGAGACCGAAACCGACCTGTTCGGCGAGCAGGCCGTGCTGTGCGGTGGCGTCACCGAACTCGTCCGGGCCGGCTACGAGACCCTCACCGACGCCGGCTATGACCCCCGGCTGGCCTATTTCGAGGTCCTGCACGAACTCAAGCTGATCGTCGACCTGATGTATGAGAAGGGGATCTCGGGCATGCGCTATTCGATCTCCAACACCGCCGAGTACGGCGACATGACCCGCGGGCAGCGGATCATCGGCGAGGAGACGCGGGCGGCCATGAAGCAGGTGCTCGCCGAGATCCAGTCCGGCGACTTCGCCCGCGAATGGATCGCCGAGAACCGGGCCGGACAGGAGAACTTCAAGCGCATGCGTTCCGAGCAGGCCGGGCACCAGGTCGAGGTCATCGGAAAAGAGCTGCGCGAGCAGATGGACTGGATCGACACCGAGTTCGAGTGATCGCCCCGGGACGTGGAGAGTCTGAGTAACCGCATGCGCCGCTCAGACTCATCACGTCGCCGGATGGTGCCTGCTTGGTGTCAGATCAGTGTCGTGGGGTGCCGAAACCGCAACAGCCTCGCCGCCGGGCGGCGGCTGCAAGCGACCGCGTGCCGAGCAACGGTAAGGGCGAGTGCCCGACGATCAAGCCGGTACCTTCCCACGTCGGCGTGCCGTTGGACCGACGCTTGACACCGCGCACATAATCGTCGGTGCCCGCGTTCGGTATGCCTCGCTGTCGCTCGCTGCCGCCTGCGCATCGGCGTCAGCGCGCGGGAAACGCCTCGTACGCCCGCGAACGACTTCGATCCGCGCCGCTCGGACGGGGACCGTGGTGCTGGCCGCGACGCGCCTCGGGGCGGCGTCTGCTCGCCTCCCTCCGCGCCGTGCGCGTGGTCGTCCTCGTGCGAGTGCAGGCTGGGAACCGGCGCGCGAACCTGCGCCTGCGTGCCCTGATGAGGCGACGCGGTCGGCCGCGGCGGCCGGAGCCGGTCCAGAGACACCGCAGCTGAAAGTAGGCCCGGCGCCGCCCGCGCACGTGCGTCGAGCTCGCCAGGATCATCGCCGGTACAATCGGGCGGGCCGCCGTGACTGGCGCGAACGGGTGGACTACCACCGGGGAGCGGCGGGTCGAACAGCCGAGCGCCTGGGCACATCTGCAACTCGGGGGATTCGCCGCCAGGCGAACCCTGAAAGGGAGCCCGCGCCGGCGGATTCCCCGCTAACTTCGAGGAGTCATGATGACCCAGACCGTTGTCCAGATCCCGCCCGACCTCAAGCCGGCCGACGGCCGCTTCGGCTCGGGTCCGTCCCGGGTCCGCCCTGAGCAGCTGCGCCGTCTGGCCGGCTCGGGTGCGGCGGTGATGGGCACCTCACATCGCCAGAAGCCGGTCCGGGAGCTGGTGGGCCGGATCCGCTCGGGACTGGCGGAGCTGTTCGACGTTCCCGATGGCTACGAGGTCGCGCTCGGCAACGGCGGCACGACCGCGTTCTGGGACGCCGCCACCGCCTGCCTGGTCCGCGAACGGGCGTTGCACCTCGCCTACGGGGAGTTCTCGGCCAGGTTCGCGGCCTGCACCCGCGGCGCCCCGTTCTTGCGCGATCCGATCGTGATCGAGGCGCAACCCGGCGACGCTCCCGAGCCGATCGCCGATCCGGCCGCCGACGTGATCGCGTGGGCGCACAACGAGACCTCGACCGGGGTGATGGTCCCGGTCCGCCGTCCCGCCGGCGCGGACGGAGCGCTGGTGCTGATCGACGCCACCTCGGGCGCCGCCGGCCTCCCGGCGGACGTCTCGGAGGCCGACGTCTACTACTTCGCGCCGCAGAAGGGCTTCGCCTCCGACGGCGGCCTGTGGCTGGCGCTGCTGAGCCCGGCCGCGCTGGCTCGCATCGAGGAGATCGAGGCCGGTCCTCGCACCGGCGGACGCTGGATCCCGGACTTTCTCTCGTTGACCACGGCGGTGGACAACTCCCGCAAGGACCAGACCTACAACACGCCCGCGATCGCGACCCTGCTGCTGCTGGCCGACCAGCTGGAGTGGATGCTGGAGCGCGGAGGGCTGGACGCGATGGTGGACCGGACCTCGGCCTCCAGCCGGCACCTGTACGCATGGGCCGAGCGCCGGCCCGACGCGGCGCCGTTCGTGATCGACCCGGCGAAACGCTCGCTGGTGGTGGGTACGATCGATTTCGACGACGCCGTCGACGCCGCCGCGCTCGCGTCAACGCTGCGAGCCAACGGGATCGTGGACGTCGAGCCGTACCGCAAGCTGGGCCGCAATCAGCTGCGGATCGCGATGTTCCCGGCGACCGATCCAGCCGACGTGCAGGCGCTCACCGCTTGCATCGACTGGATCCTGGAGCGCTCGTGAGCAACACCAGAGTTCTCGTCGCCGAGCGGATCGGCGACTCCGGCATCGACCTGCTGCGCGAGCACTTCGACGTCGACGTCGGCGCCGCGTGGACCCCCGAGGAGCTCGACGCCCGGATCGGCGAGTACGAGGGCATCCTGATCCGCTCCGCCACCCGCCTGGACAGCGGCCGGCTCGACAAGGCCAAGCGCCTGCGTGCGGTGGGCCGGGCCGGCGTCGGAGTCGACAACGTCGACGTCGCCGCCGCCACCAAGCGGGGGATCGTGGTGGCCAACGCGCCGCAGTCCAACGTGATCACCGCTGCGGAGCACACCATGGCGCTGCTGCTGGCGCTGGCGCGCAACATCCCGCAGGCCCACGCGTCGCTGACCGGCGGTGCCTGGGAACGCGCCAAGTTCTCCGGCGTTGAGCTGTACGAGAAGACCCTGGGGATCCTCGGCTTCGGGCGTATCGGACAGCTCGTGGCCCAGCGCGCGCGGGGCTTCAACATGAAGGTGATCGCGTTTGACCCGTTCGTCGGCACCGAGCGCTACCGCGAGCTCGGGGTGGAGAAGGCCGCCTCCGCGGATGAGTTGTACGCCGTGGCGGACTTCCTTACGCTCCACCTGCCCAAGACGCCCGATACAGAGGGATGGCTCAACGCCGAGGCGCTGGCCAAGTGCAAGCACGGCGTGCGCATCCTCAACGTGGCCCGGGGCCCTCTGGTCGTCGATGAGGATCTGCAGGCGGCGCTCGACTCGGGCAAGGTCGCGGGCGCCGCGCTTGACGTCTTCCGATCCGAGCCGGTGACCGACCATCCGCTGTTTCACTATCCCAACGTGATCGTGACGCCGCATCTCGGCGCATCCACCGCCGAGGCCACCGATCGGGCCGGGTACCAGGCGGCCGAGCAGGTCGTCGCCGCGCTCACCGGCGGGGTGGTGACCAGCGCCGTCAACGTACCCGCGATATCGGCCGAGGACGTTGAGGTGCTGGGCCCCTACGTGACGCTGTGCCGCTCGCTGGGTCGGATCGCGACCTCGCTGGCGCTCAACGAGGGCCCATCGGTCGACCGTGTGCAGACTGATTTCTTCGGGCGGCTGGCCGAGCACGACACGCGGCTGCTGGCAATCGAGGTCCTGCTGGGAGTACTGGCCGGACACACCGAAGAGGACGTCAACGCGGTCAACGCTCCGACCATCGCGGAGGAGCGCGGGATCCGGGTGGTCGAGACCAAGCACAGCGCCGCGCGTGATTACACCGACCTGGTCAGGGTCGAGGTAACCGCCGGTGAGTCCACCGTACGGGTGGCCGGGACCTTGATCGGCCGCCGCAACCGACCGCATCTGATCGAGGCCTGGGGTCAGCGCTTCGATGTCCAGCTCGAGGAGCACATCACCCTGTTTCGCTATCGCGACCTGCCGGGGATGCTCGGCCGCGTCGGGACCGCGTTCGGGGAGCACGGCGTCAACATCGTCTCGGCTGCGGTCGGGCGGCTGCCCGACGAGCGACCAGGTGGGGAGGGCCAGCTCGCGGCCATGGCGATCACCACGACCGCGCCGGCGCCGCGTGAGGTCGTCGACCGGATCGTCGGCAGCGACGGCTTCGTAGCCGGCCAGACCGTCGCTCTGTAGAGCGCCCGGCGGCTCTCACCCCGAGCCGGCGCGCGGCAGGAACACGACCGCGTCGCGCAGGCCTTCGACCACGTCGCCGGCGAGGTCCAGCGCCACGCCCATGTCCTCCAGCGAGGAGAAGCCGCCGATCTTGCCGCGCGCTTCGATGATCTGCGTCGCCAGATCGCCGTCGATCCCCGGCAGTTTGAGCAGCGCGGTCACCGATGCGTTGTTGACGTCGACCAGGCCGGCATCGACCGCGCCGGGCTTGTCGGGCCGGCCGATGCCGATCTCATGCGCCAGCGCCGGGTTCTGGCGCGCCAGGCGCAATGCCTCCCGGCGGTCCTGCAGGCGCAGCTCCCCCGCCGCGGCGGCGGCCAGCAAGGGCGAGGCCATCCGCCGCTCGTACTGTCCCCTGATCACGAACGACGTCGCGATCGCCCCGACCCAGCCGACGATCAGCAGCATGCCGGCGAAGTCGTTGGTCCCTCTGTGGGCGCTGGCGTCGATGAAGCCGGCCAGAACGATCGCCGACCACAGGACGCCGAGCACGATCCAGCTCGCGACCTGCGCCTTGACGCCCGCGTAGATCGGCGCCCACGCGCCGAGTCCGATCGGCATCAGCGAGATCCACGGCCAGCGGCTGCGCGGCGAAACTGTCCTGCTCGTGCTCATGGACGGCAAAGGATGCCATCGTGGCATCTCTCGCGCCGCAGGCCCCGTGAACACGGGTTGCGGCGCGGCACACGCTTGCTAGGCTTGGCGCTGCATGTCGCTGTGTCTCGACCTCGCGCTTCTTCGGCTCCCCCGCAAGGGGGAATAGCGCGTGGGCGGCCGCACGTAGCCGCAAAACCAGCACCAAGCAGAAGCCCGGAGAACCAAAGGTTCTCCCAAGGGAGTGACAAATTTCCCAAGCCCGAAGGGAACCAGCGACATGACCAAGCCTGACGATCCAAACCGAGTACTGATCTTCGACACGACGCTGCGCGACGGAGAGCAGTCGCCGGGGATCTCGCTGAACACGCACGAGAAGCTCGAGATCGCCCAGCAGCTCGCCCGGCTCGGGGTCGACGTGATCGAGGCCGGCTTCCCGATCACCTCGCCCGGCGATTTCGAGGCGGTGACTCAGATCGCGCGCAGCGTCGACGGCCCGGTGATCGCCGGGCTGGCGCGCACCCATGTGGGCGACATCGACGCTGCCTACAACGCCGTCAAGGACGCGGCGAGGCCGCGGATCCACACCTTCATCTCGACCTCGGACATCCACATCCAGTACCAGCTTCAGACCACGCGCGACGACGTCAAGGGTCAGGCCCGTGCGGCCGTGGCTCACGCCAAGGGGTACGTCGACGACGTCGAGTTCTCCCCGATGGACGCCACCCGATCCGAGCTCGAGTTCACCGCCGAGGTGTGCCAGATCGCGATCGACGAGGGAGCGACCACGATCAACATCCCTGACACCGTCGGCTACGCGGTCCCCGGCGAGTACGCCGCGTTTCTCGGCGACCTGTACAGGCTGGTCCCGGATCTGCGCGAGGTCGTGCTGTCGGTTCACTGTCACGACGACCTGGGGCTGGCCGTGGCGAACTCGCTGGCCGGGCTTCAGGCCGGCGCGCGCCAGGTCGAGTGCGCCATCAACGGGATCGGCGAGCGAGCGGGAAACGCGTCGCTCGAGGAGATCGTGATGCTGCTGCACACCCGCGAGGCGCAGCTGGGCCTGCGCACGGGCGCGGTCACGCGGGAGATCGCCCGCACGTCACGGATGGTCTCGCGCCTGACCGGCTATCCCGTCCAGCCCAACAAGGCGATCGTCGGGCGCAACGCGTTCGCGCATGAATCGGGCATCCATCAGGATGGCGTGCTCAAGGAGCGCACCACCTACGAGATCATGGACGCCACCACGGTCGGGCTGGACGCCAACTCGATCGTGCTCGGCAAGCACTCGGGCCGCCACGCGCTGCAGCAGGCGCTGGCCGAGCTGGGCTTCGAGCTCTCAGGACAGGCGCTGGTCACCGCGTTCAAGCGCTTCAAGGAGATCGCCGACAAGAAGAAGCAGGTGACCGCGATGGACCTCGAGGCGCTGGTCACCGACGAGTTGCGCCAGGAGATCGCCGGCTACGTGCTCGAGTGGTTCGACGTCGAGGCCTCCACGCGGCGGCCGCCGCACGCCACCGTGGCGGTTCGCGGGCCCGACGGTGAGGAGCTGGTCGGCTCGTTCACCGGCGACGGCCCGGTGGATGCGATCTTCCACGCCATCAATGCCGCCACCGGCGTCGACGCTCGCCTCCGCGAGTTCCGCGTGGACGCGGTCACCGGCGGCCAGGACGCCCTCGGCGAGACCTCGGTCGTGGTGGAGCTCGGCGGGGTGACCGGTTCGGGCCAGGGTGTCTCGACCGACATCCTCGAGGCCGGCGCCAACGCCTACGTGCGTGCTCTCTCCAACGCGGTGCGCCGCCAGGTGCTGCTCGAGGATGCCGAGGCGACGACAGCCGTCGCCGCCGAGCCGGTTCGGGCGCCCTAGCTCGCCCTCGGGTGCCGGGGGTGACGAGTGTGCGCAGTCACCAGCGGCGCTCGTCGGCGCCGACCAGGAGTCCCTGCCGGTAGCCGGCTCCCAGCACCCGGGTGCGCGGCTCCTGATCCATGAAGTTCGAGCCCATCGCCGCGGCACATTCGGCGTTGGGGGCGATCGTCTTGACGGCGGCGCCTCGCCGCTGCAGCGCCAGCGACTCGATCGAGACGGCCGACCGCGCGACGTTGCGCATCACCGCCAGCAGGGTGTGCGTGGTGGACAGGCTCGCGGTCGGGTTGAGGCACAGGACGTGAGTGTCGCGACCGGCGGGGGCCGCATCGAGGTTGGTCGGGCTCCATACGCCGCCGTCGACGTACTCGCGGTCCCCGATCCTGACCGGCGCGAACAGCCAGGGGACGCTGCACGAAGCTGTGACCGCTTCGGCCACGGTGGCCCGCGGCGCGCCGGGACTGCCGAACACCGCCCGGCGCCCGGATCCGCGATCCACCGCCGCCACGCGCAGGCGACCGTCGAAGCCCGCTCCGGATTGCTCGATCTGCGACCGCAGCTGGGTCAGGGTGTCGGGTGGGCGCGGGAGGCCCCGCAGCAGCAGGGAGCGAACCAGGGCGCCGCCGGGCGCGGCCACACCGAGCGCCAGTGGCGCGAAGGTCGAGCTGGCCGCGAGCGCCAGTGAGCCGGCCCGGCGCGCCGCCGCGACGGCGGCCACCGCGAGGCCGCGGACCGGCTGCGAGTTTCCCACCTCGAGCTCGGTCCCGACCGCCGAGGGCCGGCGCGGGGAGCGCCCGGCGGCCAGGTGCGCGGCCACAATCGCGCCGGCGGAGGTTCCCACCAGCGACTCGCAGTCACGCAGGTCAAGCCCGGCGGCGTCCTCGATCCCAGCCAGCACGCCCATCATCCACGCCTCCCCGAGCACGCCGCCGCCTCCGAGCACGAGCACATCAGGGCGGGAGCGCATGCGCGCAGGCTAGCGACGACCTCTCTGGTGGCGAGCCTCACACATGGCTTGTACGTGATAACGTACGCTTGTATGGCCGCTGTGGAACTCAAGGCGCCAGGGGAGAGCCTCGGTCCTCGCATCCGCGCCCTGCGTGACGCGATGGACCTGTCCCTGCGAGACCTCGCCGAGCGCTCCGGCGTCAGCGCGCCGATGCTCTCCCAGGTGGAGCGCGGAGAAACCAGCCCGACGCTCCAGGTCGCCACCCGGATCGCCCAGGGCCTCGAGCTGCGGCTCTCCCAGCTGCTGCGTCTCGACGAGGACGGGGCGGTGACGATCGTTCGCCGCGGCGAGCGGCGCACCGGTCCCGGCGGCGCCAAGGGCCATCGTTACGAGATCCTCACTCCGCCGCTGCCGGGCCAGCGGGCCGAGCTCTCCCGCCACACGCTGGCGCCCGGGGCGGTGACCGGAGGTCCGGGGGATCCCCCGATGCACGAGCCCGGCAGCCGTGAGACCGCGCTGGTCGAGTCCGGCGCCGTGGTGCTGCATTGCGACGCGGTCCGACACGAGCTCGCCGTCGGCGACTGCGTGACGTTCGACGCCGACCTTCCCCATCATTTCGAGAACCCCGGAGATCAAGCGGCCACGCTGCTCGCAGTCGTGAGCGCCGGGCTGCGAAGGAGCTGACCAAACCGATGCCCGAGAGCCTGTTCGACAAGATCTGGGAGGCCCACGAGGTCGCGCCCGGCCTGCTCTACATCGACCTGCACCTGGTCCATGAGGTGACCAGCCCGCAGGCGTTCGACGGGCTGCGCCTGGCCGGGCGCCGGCTGCGGCGCCCCGACCGGACGCTGGCCACCGCCGACCACAACGTGCCCACCGACGGCACTCCGGTGGCCGAGCGTATCCGTGACGAACTCTCCCGCGTGCAGGTGCAGACGCTGGAGCGAAACTGCGAGGAGTTCGCGATCCCGCTGTATTCGCTGGGCTCCGATCGCCAGGGAATCGTGCACGTGATCGGTCCGGAGCTCGGGGTCACCCAGCCCGGCATGACGATCGTCTGCGGCGATTCGCACACGGCCACCCACGGCGCGTTCGGAGCGCTGGCGTTCGGGATTGGAACCAGCGAGGTGGAGCACGTGCTGGCGACCCAGTGCCTGGTCCAGACCAAGCCGCGCTCGATGCTGATCCGCTACGAGGGCGAGCTCGGCTTCGGGGTCACCGCCAAGGACCTGATCCTGGCCACGATCGGGAAGATCGGCGTCGCCGGTGCCGTCGGCCACGTGGTCGAGTACGCCGGTCCGGCGGTACAGCGGCTGTCGATGGAGGGCCGCATGACGGTCTGCAACATGACCATCGAGGCCGGCGGGCGGGCCGGCATGATCGCCCCTGACGAGACCACCTTCGAGTACGTGCTCGGCCGCCCCGCCGCCCCTCCTGAGCTACCGGATGAATGGCGATCACTGCGCAGCGACGATGGCGCCCGGTTCGACCGCGAGGAGGTCGTCGACGCCGGCGCGATCAGCCCCATGGTCACGTGGGGCACCAACCCCGAGATGGTGGTCGGGGTCGGCGAGCGGGTGCCCGAGCCGGACTCCGAGCAGGACGAGCGAGCGCTTCACTACATGGGCCTGGAGGCGGGCACGCCGATCTCGGAGATCAGGCTCGACCGCGTCTTCATCGGCTCCTGCACCAACTCGCGGATCGGCGACCTGCGGGCGGCGGCGGAGCTGGTCGGCGGGCGCCGGGTGTCAGACGGCGTCTACGCGATGGTCGTGCCGGGCTCGGCCCAGGTCAAGGCCCAGGCCGAGCGGGAGGGACTCGATGAGGTCTTCCGCCGGGCCGGCTTCGATTGGCGGGGAGCGGGCTGCTCGATGTGTCTGGGCATGAATCCCGACATCGCCGCCCCGGGCGAGCGGGTGGCCTCGACGTCCAATCGCAACTTCGAGGGCCGCCAGGGGCGCGGCGCCCGCTCGCACCTGGTCTCGCCCCAGATGGCCGCCGCGGCGGCGATCGAGGGGCATTTCGTCGACATTCGAGAGTGGGAGAAGCCATGAAGGCGATCGAGACGATCACGGGTCGCGTCAGCGTGCTCAACCGCGACGACGTCGACACCGATCAGATCATCCCCAAGCAGTTCCTCAAGCGCGTGGAGCGGACCGGCTTCGGCCAGTACCTGTTCTACGACTGGGCCAAGGAGCCCGGCTGGGAGCTGCCCCGCAACCCCATCCTGGTCGCGGGACGCAACTTCGGCTGCGGTTCCAGCCGCGAGCACGCTCCCTGGGCGCTGGAGGACTATGGCTTTCAGGCGATCATCGCGTCCAGCTTCGCCGACATCTTCCGCTCCAACTGCACCAAGATCGGCCTGCTCCCGGTGGAGCTCACGGCCGAGCAATGCGCTTCGATCGCCGCCGCCGGCGAGGCCCAGGTCGACCTGGCCGGTCAGGAGGTCCGCTGGCCGGGCGGAGCGGCCGGCTTCGAGATCGATCCGGAGATCAAGCACCGGCTCCTCAACGGGCTCGACGACATCGCCCTCACGCTCGATCAGGACGAGGCGATCCGGGCCTTTGAGTCCGCCCGCGAGCGCTCCGGTCCGGTGACGAGCGCATTGTGAGCGAGCGGGCTCCGGCCACCGCCGCCAAAGAGGTCAGATGAGCTCAACCGACTGGGACGCCGGCACCTATGACCGCATCTCCGCCCCGCAGCAGGCCTGGGCGGCGGAGCAGCTTCAACGGCTGGATCTGGCCGGCGACGAGGTGGTGCTCGACGCTGGCTGCGGCTCGGGGAAGATCACCCTGGAACTGGTCCGCCGCGTTCCCCACGGCACCGTCTATGCCGTCGATGCCGCGCCGTCGATGGTCCAGCACGCGCAGGCGGCCCTGGGGGACCGGGCCACCATCCTGGGCCAGGACCTGACCGAGCTCGCGCTGCCCGAGCCGGTCGACGTGGTGTTCTCCAACGCCACCTTCCACTGGATCCCCGATCACGACGCGTTGTTCGCCGCGCTGCACCGCAACATGCGGCCCGGGGGCCGGCTGGTGGCGCAGTGCGGCGGCCGGGGCAACATCGACTCCTTCCGCCTCGCCGCCGATGAGATCGCCGCGCAGGCGCCATTCGCCCCGCACTTCAAGGGCTGGCAGCGGCCGTGGAACTACGCCACCGCGGAGGAGACGACCGAGCGACTGCAGCGGGCCGGATTCGAGGACGTCTCGTGCTGGCTGGAGGACCGGCCGATCGAGCTGGCCGAGCCGCGCAGCTTCGTCGAGACGGTGTGCCTGGTGCGCCACCTCGACCCGCTGCCGCCGGAGCTGCGCGACCCGTTCCTCGACCGCGTGCTGGCCCGGGTCGGCGTGCCGCTGGTGCTCGATTACGTCCGGCTCAACATGGTCGCCCGGCGCGCCTGAGCCCAGCGCAGATCGGCTACCGTGGCGAGCCACCATGGCCCGACGAATAATCCTCCTCGCCGGAGACGGCATTGGCCCGGAGATAGCCGCCGCCGGCGTCGAGGTGCTGGATGCCGTCGCGCCCGGCGAATTGCACTTCGAGGCGCACCTGTTCGGTGGCGCGGCGATCGATGTCCACGGGACGGCGCTGACCGACGAGGTGCTGGCGGCCTGCCGTGGCGCCGACGCGGTCCTGCTGGCCGCGGTCGGCGGGCCGAAGTGGGACACCACCGACCCGCACCGGCCCCGCCCCGAGCAGGGTCTGCTGGGGCTGCGCCGGGGGCTCGGGCTGTTCGCCAACCTGCGACCGGTCAAGCCGCTGCCGGCTCTGTATGACGCCAGCCCGCTGCGCCGGGAGCGGATCGAGGGGACCGACCTCCTGGTCGTGCGCGAGCTGACCGGCGGCATCTACTTCGGCGAGAAGACCCGGACCGCGGACTCCGCATCGGACAACTGTGTCTACACGCGTGCCGAGATCGAGCGGATCGCCCGGGTGGCGTTCCGGGCGGTCCGGACCCGGCTGACCAGCGTCGACAAGGCCAACGTGCTGGAGACCAGCCGCCTGTGGCGCGAGGTCGTGCGAGAGGTCCACGAGGCCGAGTTCCCGGAGGTCGAGCTCGAGCATCTGCTGGTCGACAACGCGGCCATGCAGCTCGTCGCCGCGCCGGGAAGGTTCGACGTGATCGTGACCGAGAACATGTTCGGAGACATCATCAGCGACGAGGCGGCGATGCTGACGGGTTCCATCGGCATGCTGCCGAGCGCTTCGCTCGGTGCCGAGGGGCCGGGGGTGTTCGAGCCCGTGCACGGGTCGGCACCGGACATCGCCGGGCGCGGGATCGCCAACCCGCTCGCCATGTTCCTGTCCGGGGCGCTGATGCTGCGACACGGACTTGGCATGGAGAGCGAGGCAGCGGCGGTAGAATCGGCCGTCGATCGTGCGCTCTCCGCCGGGCTGCGCACCGCCGACCTGGGGGGCGACGCCACCACCGCGCAGGCCACCCAGGGAGTCCTTCAACACCTATAAGGAGCAGTCGTGGAACAAGCGGACCTCATCTGGCACAACGGAGAACTCGTTGCCTGGGAGGACGCGAAGGTCCACGTACTCACGCACGGCCTGCACTACGGGACGGGGGTGTTCGAAGGTGAGCGCGCCTATGAGACCTCCCGCGGCACGGGGATCTTCCGCCACCGGGATCATCTCGCGCGGCTGCTCAAGTCAGCTGAGCTCTATTACATGCCGATCCCCTACACGTTGGAGGAGCTCCGGACGGCCACCCATGAGCTGATCGCCGCCAACGAGCTGCGCGAGTGCTACATCCGGCCGATCGCCTTCCGCGGCTACGGGCAGATGGGCCTGTATCCGCTTGACTGCGAGGTGTCGGTGTCGATCGCGGCGTGGCCGTGGGGCGCCTATCTCGGCGAGGACAGCAAGCTGGCCGGCATCACGGCCAAGGTGTCGAGCTGGCGGCGCATCTCCTCCGACTCGCTGATCCCGCACGCCAAGGCCAGCGGCCAGTACCTCAACAGCGTGCTGGCCAAGGTCGAGGCGACCAAGGCGGGCTATGAGGAGGCGATCCTGCTCGACGCGCACGGCTTCGTCAGCGAGGGCTCCGGCGAGAACATCTACGTGGTCCGCAACGGCGTCATCGTCACCCCGCCCCAGACGGCCGGGATTCTCGACGGCATCAGCCGCAAGTCCATCCTCACGATCGCCCGCGACCTCGGCTATGAGGTGGTGGAGCGAAACCTCGCCCGCGCCGAGCTGTACCTGGCCGACGAGGTGTTCATGTCCGGTACCGCCGCCGAGCTCGTGCCGGTCCGTGAGATCGACGATCACCGGATCGGCGCCGACGATCAGGGCGGGGGATCGGTTACCCGTGAGCTGCAGCGGGTGTTCGAGGACGCCCTGCACGGCCGTGACCCGCGCTACGCGGAATGGCTGGACATCGTCGAGGTGCCCTCGAAAGCGGCATGAATCAGATCGAGCTGTACGACACCACCCTGCGCGACGGGATGCAGGGCGAGGGGATGTCGCTGTCGGCGGAGGAGAAGGTGCGCCTTGCCCACCGGCTCGACGAGCTCGGCATCGGCTTGATCGAGGCCGGCTTCCCGAGCTCCAACCCCAAGGAGCTGGAGTTGTTCGAGCTGCTGGCGGGGGAGCGCTTCGTCCAGGCCGAGATCGCCGCGTTCGGCATGACGCGCCGGCGTGGGATCCGCGCCGAGGCCGATCCGGCGCTGCGCGTGATCGCGGATTGCTTCGCGCCGGTCTGCACGCTGGTCGGTAAGACCTGGGGACTGCACCTCGAGAAAGTGGTCAGGGTCGACCGCGAGGAGAACCTGCGCATGATCGCCGAGTCGATCGCGTTCCTGGTCGGTCAGGGCAAGCGGGTCAACTACGACGCCGAGCACTTCTTCGACGGCTTCGACGACGATCCGGGTTACGCACTGATGTGCCTGCGCACCGCGGTGGGGGCCGGCGCCCACACGGTGGTGTGCTGCGACACCAACGGTGGCACCCTCCCGGACGGGATTGCCGGCGCGATGCGCGCCGTGGTCGCCGCGCTCTCGCCTGACGGCGTCCGGATCGGCATCCATTGCCACGACGACGCCGGCTGTGGCGTCGCGGGCTCGCTCGCCGCCGTGGCCGCGGGAGCCACCCACGTCCAGGGCACGATCAACGGGTACGGCGAGCGCTGCGGCAACGCCAACCTGATCTCGATCATTCCCAACCTGCAGCTCAAGCTCGGCTATGCATGCCTGACCGAGCCGCAGCTGGCGGCCCTGACGCCGACTGCCACTTACGTCGCGGAGCTGCTCAACTTCACCCCGGACCCCGATTCGCCCTACGTCGGGCGCAACGCCTTCGCCCACAAGGGTGGCATGCACGTCGCCGGCGTGACCGTCGATCCCACCACCTTCGAGCACGTCGAGCCGCTGATCGTCGGCAATCGCCGGGAGCTGCTGGTCTCCGAGCTGTCGGGCAAGGGGACGGTCCAGGCGCGCGCCCGCGACGCCGGCATCGAGCTCGACGACGAGACCGCGTCGCGGCTGGTGGAGCGGGTCAAGCAGCTCGAGCACGGCGGCTACCACTTCGAGGCGGCCGACGGGTCGTTTGAGCTGTTGCTGCGCAAGGAGACGGGGGAGTACGAGCCCCTGTTCCGGCTCGAGTCGTGGCGAGCGATCGTGGAAAAACGCGCCGACGGCCGCGTCGAGACCGAGGCGACGATCAAGATTTGGGTCCCGCCCAGCCCCGACGGCGAGCGCTACGTCCGCACGGCGGAGGGCAACGGCCCCGTCAACGCCCTCGATCGAGCGCTGCGCGAGGCGCTGGTCGAGATTCATCCGCACCTGCGTGACATCGAGCTGGTCAACTTCAAGGTCCGCATCCTCGACGAGACCAAGGGGACCGGCGCGGTCACCCGGGTTCTGCTCGACGTCTCCGACGGGGATCGCGTGTGGGGTTCGATCGGTGTGTCGGAGAACGTGATCGAGGCTTCCTGGGAGGCGCTGGTGGATTCGCTTGAGTACGGCATGCAGATGAGCCGGCGCCGGGGGCCCGACAAGGCAACGTCGGCGTCGGGCGCGTGATCGAAGCGGACCTCGAGCAGGTTCCCCTCGCGCAGCCGGTGCTGGGGGCCGCCGAGGAGGAGCGGGTGCTGGCGGTGCTGCGCTCGGGCCAGCTCTCGCTCGGCCCGTGGCTGGCGCAGTTCGAGCAGGAGTTCGCAACGCGGCTCGGGGTTGCGCACGCGAGCGCGGTGTCGAGCGGCACCGCCGGCCTGCATCTGGCGCTGCGCGCCGCCGGCGTCAGCGACGGCGACGAGGTTGTGACGAGTCCGTTCTCGTTCGTCGCCAGCGCCAACGCGGTGCTCTACGAGCGCGCGCGACCGGTGTTCGCCGACATCGACCCGGTGACCCTGAATCTCGATCCCGACGCCGCGGCGGCGGCCGTCACACCACGCACCGCGGCGTTGCTGCCGGTCCACATCTTCGGCTATCCGGCTGACCTGCCGGCGTTCGAGCGGTTCGGGCTGCCGATCGTCGAGGACGCCTGCGAGGCGCTCGGTGCGGCCCACGCCGACGGTATCCCGGTCGGCGCGCGCGGCCACCCGTCCGCGTTCGGGTTCTATCCCAACAAGCAGCTGACCACCGGAGAGGGGGGGATGGTCACCACCGGTGATGCAGCGGTCAAAGCGCGAATCGACTCCGAGCGCAACCAGGGACGCGCGCCGGACATGGGATGGCTTGACCACGACCGGCTCGGCTTCAACTACCGCCTATCCGACGTCGCCTGCGCGATCGGGCTGGGGCAGCTGGAGCGCCTCGACGAGCGGCTCGCCGCACGAGCCGCGGTGGCCGACCTGTACCGCAGCGCCCTGGCGGGGGTGGAGGACCTCGAGCTGCCGTGCGTCGACCAGGGTGGCAACCGGCGTGGATGGTTCGTGTTCGTGGTTCAGCTGCCGCACGGCTTCGCTCGTGACGACACGATCCGGGCGCTGGGCGAGCGCGGGATCCAGAGCAAGCCATACCTGCCGGCGATCCACCTGATGAGCTTCTACCGCGAGCGGTTCGGGCATCGCGAGGGCGAGTTCCCGGTCTGCGAGAACGTCGCGGCGCGGTCGATCGCGCTGCCGTTCTTTCCCACCATGACCGAGGCTCAGGTCACGCGGGTGGTGCAGGCGCTGCGTGCCGTGCTGGGGCGCTGAACCCGCCATCTCGCGCTTCGCCGAACCCCAGGACGCGGCCTTCCGCCGCCTCAACGACTCGATCGGCTTCGACTGGCGGCTGGCTCCGTACGACGTCGATCAGTCGATCGCGCACGCCGCGATGCTCGCCGCGCAGGGGATCATCACCGACGCCGAGCGTGACCAGCTCAGCGACGGGCTGCACCAGGTTCGGCGCGAGCTAAAGGACGGCTCGTTCCCGTTCGCCGACGGCGACGAGGACATCCACATGGCGATCGAGCGGCGCCTGACCGAGGTCGTCGGTCGGGTCGGGGGCAAGCTGCACACCGCGCGGTCGCGCAACGATCAGGTCGCGACCGACATGGCGATGTTCGTGCGCGCTCACGCCGCCGAGGCGCAGGGCCGCATCGAGCATCTGGCCGACACGCTGATCGAGCTGGCCGAGCGTCATCTGGACTGGGCGATGCCCGGCTACACGCACCTGCAGCGGGCTCAGCCCGTCTACCTGAGCCATCATCTGCTCGCCTACGTGTGGATGCTGGTGCGTGACCGCGAGCGCTTTGCCGCCGTGAGCGCGGCGACCCGCAAGCTGCCGCTCGGCGCCGGGGCCCTGGCCGGCGTGAACTTCGATACCGATCGCCGGGCGGTCGCCGCGCAGCTCGGC
>CAWBXK010000009.1:0-454913 GCA_963792735.1 uncultured Solirubrobacterales bacterium
CTCGAGTGGCTGGGAGCGGCGTGATGCAGGGCCACATCCACAAGCGTGTCCGCACCGACCGGCACGGCAAGGAGACCGTCCGCTGGTACGTCGTCATCGACCGCGGGTTCGACCACGAGGGACGGCGGCGACAGAAGTGGCACGGCGGGTTCCGCACCCGTCGCGAGGCCGAGGCGGCGAGGGCCAAGCTGGTCAACGAGGTCAACACAGGCTCGTACGTCGCTCCCCGGCCGGACGACGCTCGGCGAGTGGATCCGCGACAGCTGGCTGCCGATGACCGAGCCGCGGGTCAAGCCGTCGACGTTCTTCTCGTACAAGCGGAACCTGGAGATCCACGTCTTGCCGGCGCTCGGATCGAAGCTGCTCCAGCAGCTGACGCCTCCGATGCTGAACGTCCTGTACGCCAACCTGGCGGCCGGGTCGGAGACGCGGAGGCCGCTGAGCGCGAAGACGATCAGCTACATCCACTCGACGCTCCACAAGGTGCTCGCCGACGCGGTCGACGCCGGACTCCTCGGCAGGAACGTGGCCGCCGAGCGCGAAGCCGCCGCGGCCGGCGAAGCGGGCGACCGGCGGAATCAACGCGTGGGAGCCTCACGAGCTCGCGCAGTTCCTCGAGGTCGTCAAGGAGACGCGGCTCGGGCCGATCTGGCGCCTGTCGGCGATGACCGGGATGCGGCGGGGCGAGGTGCTCGGCCTCCGGTGGCAGGACCTCGACCTCGACCGGGCACGCCTCTCGGTCCGGCAGGCGCTCGTCGCAGTCGGCTACGAGGTCATCCACTCGACGCCGAAGAGCCACAACGCCCGCGTGATCGACCTCGACGCCGAGACGGTCGCTCAGCTCAGCGCTCATCGAGCGCGGCAGGACGAGGAGCGGGCCGAGTGGGGCGACGACTACGAGGACCAGGACCTCGTCGTCGCCAAGGAGAACGGCGAGCCGATCCATCCGCACACGTTCAGCCAGTCGTTCGAGCGGCTGATCGAGAAGGCGAACCTGCGCCGGATCCGGCTCCACGACCTCCGGCACACCCACGCGACGCTCGCGCTGAAGGCCGGCGTGCCGGTCAAGGTGATCAGCGAGCGGCTCGGCCACGAGTCGCCGGCGTTCACGCTCAAGCAGTACGCCCACGTCATCCCCGGGATGCAGGCCGAGGCGGCCGCTCAGGTCGCCGCGATGATCGATGGTCCGCCGCGGATCCGTTTGACAAATGTTTGACAAACGCCCGAAACAACAAGAGCCCCGGAGATCCGGGGCTCTTCGTTTGCCCGTATCTACAGGCGACTTCTGTGAATAGCGGGGGCGGGATTCGAACCCGCGACCTTCGGGTTATGAGCCCGACGAGCTACCAGACTGCTCCACCCCGCGGCGGACATACAGATATAGCAAATCCTGACCGAACATCACAAGGGGCGTCTCGTTCCGCGGACTAGCGTGGCTGTTGCAGAATCCCCGCAAAGTTGACCCACATTTGGCACGTTTGCGTCTAGATCGGTCACAGGAGTTTGGGCACCATCGGTGCATGGCGACTCTCAAGCAGAAGATCGAAGCAGAGCAGCGGGGACGGGAGATGCTTGACCAGGGCGGGCTTCCGCAGCCCGACTATGTCGAGTACGGGTACACGTGCATCAGGTTCTTTTGGGTCGAGCGCAAGGCGGCGATGATCATCGAGATCGACGAGCCTCCCGCGGACATGAGGACCGGTGACACGGACGTCGCGGCCTCCATCGAGGAAGCTGAGGGCCTGTGAACGCCCGGTTCAGCGATGGGCCGAAACGCGACGGCGAGGGCCGCGGTCCCACGATGGCTTCAGCGCCGACGGGCCTCGGCGATCACGTCGCTCGCCAGCCTGCGTCATGTTCGGCGTCCCGAGCCCGGTGGCGTAATCCCACCCCGGCCCAGCCCGGTAGTAGCGATTTCCGCCGAGGGTTACGTCGTAGAACGCGGACGGATCGCGCGCCGCAGCGCGGTACAGCAGCGGCGCGATGAAGGGCAGCAAGCGCCCGTTCTGGCGCTGCGCGAGCTGGTTGATCAGCGCAAACGTGCCGGTCCAGAGTGGGGCAGCGGCGCTGGTCCCGCCGAGCTCGGCGTTGGATCCTTGGGCGTAGATCGAGTAGCCGCTGGCGGGGGAGGACGCCGCTGCGACGTCGGGGATCTGCCGCCGCGCGGCAGTGGGACTGACGCCGCTGTTGATCCCGGGCACCCCGGTCTGCCAGCTCGGGCGAGGGAACACCGAGCTGACTCCGCCGCCGCCGCCCGCGCCGCTGAGGATGTCCTCCCAGCCGAGCTCGTCCAGACGCGCCCCGTTCTGGCGCACGTCGACGAAAGTGCCGCCGACGGAGACGACGTTGGGCGAAGACCCGGGCCAGCCGACCGACAGGCGGTGGTCGGTGCGGTCGTAGCGTTGACATTCGTAGGAGCCGTGGTCGCCGGAGGAGGCGAACACGGTGATGCCGCGCGCTTGCGCCGCGGCGAACGAGTTGTTGGCGGCGATCAGGGCCTGGCGGGAGGTGACGTCGAGCTCGCAGAAGCCGTAGGAGAAGTTCACGAGTTTGGCGCGGCCGTCGCTGACGACCTTGTCGATGCCGGCGCTGAAGTCATCGACGCCGCAGCAGATCTCGTAGTTGACGATCTGGGCCTTGGGGGCGAGCTCCTGGATCACCTCGGTGTCGAGGTTGACCTCGGCGCCGCTGGCGCCGCCCTGGTATGCGACCGGACCATTGACCTCGACGCGCTGGATCGGCGGGGCGCCGGTGATGTGATGCTCGCGGTCGAACGTAGCGATGTCCGAGTTCCGAAACGTGTCCTCGGAGAACACCGCGACCGTCTGCCCGCTGCCGTCGAGCCCCCGGGCCCGCAGCGGAGCGATGTTGTACAGGGCCTGCAGGTCGGCGCTGGTCATCCCTCCGGTGGGGACGTCGTCGGCGAGCAGCACGGGCTTGGTGTCGAGCTGCGTCACGCCGGTAACCGTCGAACGCAGCGCGGCGGGAACCACCGCCGTTCCGATCGGCCTGCGGTAATGCCGGCCAGCGGCGTCGACGTACTCGCCGAGCCGAACCCTGAACAGCCGCTCCACCCCACTCGCGGGCCCGCTCACCAGCATCTCGGTTCGCTGCCGGAATGCCTCCTCGACGCGCACCCCGGCCCGGTGGAGCTCACGCCGAACAGCTCCGAGTGCCGCCGTAGACGGACCGAACCGCGCTCCGATCTGAACCGCGCTCAGCGCGGGCGCCCCGCCGGCGCCGACCGCGGCGGCGTAGCGCTCCAGCGCAGCGCTGCGCACCTTCAGGGTGAGCCCGAAGCGCACGATCGTCCCGGGCCCCACGCGGCCCGAGGTAACGGTCCCCGGCCCGCACCCGCCCGAACCGAGCCACCTGAAACACCAGAGCCACCAATGACTCCGGACGCACCAACCGCCAGCACGAGTGCTGCGGCCATCCCCGCAAGCGTCACTGCCACCAGCAGCACACGGGATCTCATCGGGCCACGTCCGCCTGGAAGCGCAGCGTGTCGAGCATCTCCTGGTCGACGAACTCGAGGAACTGGGTGGTCTCCGAGCGATTGGCGCAGATCGCGGCGACGGCGATCGTCTGGTGACCGTCGCCGGCCGCGAGCACCGCCACGTCCGCGGGCGATACCGGACCGCTCGGCGAATCGAAGTTGCCTTGATAGAAGCCGCCGACGCCGGCCCTGCCCGCGAGGGCAGGGGCCAGGATCTGCACGTTCGAAGCGGCGTCGGGCTGCAGGTCGGGAATCGAGCTGTGCAGAGCATTGAGGGTCTGCGCCATGAGCTGGCGCGGAGTCGCCTGGCCGGCGGTCACGCCCTGCAACAGGACGATGAAGGCGCCGTTGGGCGAGACCAGCTCGATCCCGTTCGCAGTCTTCGAGCCAACGGTGAACTGGGCCGGGAACTCGATCCGGTAACCGAGCCCCGAGCTCACAAAAACCTTGCCGCCGAGCTGAAGCGGCGCCGAAAGCGCGGCGAACGACGGCAGCCCGGTCTTACGCGGGGGGT
Source organism: uncultured Solirubrobacterales bacterium (assembly GCA_963792735.1). Classification (GTDB taxonomy): domain Bacteria; phylum Actinomycetota; class Thermoleophilia; order Solirubrobacterales; family Solirubrobacteraceae; genus Palsa-465. The sequence goes on from CAWBXK010000009.1 coordinate 4,014, forward strand.
TGACGCACTGCCGGTGTAGCGGGCACACGGACCTTGGCGCGGCCGGAGCCTCGAGTGCGGCGAACAGGACCGCGGGCGCGGCGAGAATCATGAACAGGGCCACGAACACGGCGACGATCCGCACCTGACCAGACCGGCTCTGGCGCTCGCCCCCGCGCCACGCTGACCGGCCGCCCACGAGACCGGGACGGGTGGGGCCGGACGGTCGACCGGGGGAGGCCGAAGGGGCGCCGGGCGCGTCGCCAGCGCCGGCGTCGGTGGACGGGCGGCCAGCGCCGGTGGCATCGCCGGCGGCGGTCGGCCGGGCGCTGTTTGGGCAGCGCCTGCAGCGACACGCCGCAGTTGATGCAGAAGGTGTGCCGCGGCGTCGACGCCCCACAGTTGGCACAGGTGATCGGCGGCCCGATCGGGATCTCGGCCGCCTCTTCGAGCAGCCCGAGATGAATCACCCGGCGCAGCCATAGCAGCGCGACACCATCCAGAACGACCAGGCACACCAGCCACCATCCGGTCCCCATGAAGGTCTGCAGCGAGAAGCCGACCACGAGCAGCACGGCCGCCGCGGCCAGCGCGGCCACCGGATGACCGAGAACTCCGAGCGACTCGCGGTCGCGCACCGGGGCGCGATAGCGCAACCAGAACGCACCCGCCACCGCCGCGATCGCCGCCATCTCGAGCACCGGGATCGCCACGGCGATCGTCGCCAGCCGCCCGAGCCACTCGGCCACAGCCCCACCCGGTCGCAGGCCGCCGGACAGAATCGAGAACCCGTAGGTGATCACCTCGGCGCCAGCGAAGGCGGCGCCCGCGCACGCTCCGAAGGTAACCCCGTCAAGGACGTCGTTGAACCCGCGGTAGCGCAGCAGCACCAGCGGGCCGAGGAGCACAACGGCCAGACCGAGCAGCGGCAGCAGCACTCCCTGGGCCAGGATCGTGGTGCCCTGTGACTGCGACAGGTACGCCGCTCCGGTGCTCGTCACCGTGCGGGTCAGCAATCCCAGCGCGACACCGGCAACGGCCCCCCACAGCATCGTCAAAGCGACCACCCGCAGGGGTTCGTCCTCGTAGACGTCGACCTCGCGCAGGTACAGCAGCGTCAGCAGCGGCAGCAGAACGGCGGCGGCGATCAGCGCCACCGGCAGGATCCGCAGCGCCCCCAGCACCAGCACGAGCACCACGCCGAACCCGAGCGCGATGCGGAAGCCGGCGGTCGAACGGCGCGGGAGATGTGGGAACAGGCTCGCGACGAGCCACGGTACGTTCAGTGCCTGGTGCGGCGCGGCGGCGAACGCACCGCGACCACGCGAAGGAGACGCCGCCGCCGGATCGGGCCCCAGGTGGGCTCCGCAGCGCACGCAGAAGGCGCCCTCGGGGACCTCCTCGCCGCATGACCCGCACCGGACATCTGCCATGTCGGCCTACCGTATCCGCTGGAGGGTGGCGGGAGGCGACCATGCCCCGAGGCGGCCGGCACCGACCGCGGGTAGCCGCGAGGCGACCATCCCCGAGGCGGCCGGCACCGACCGCGGGCAGCCGCGAGGCGATCATCCCCGGAGGCGGACGGCAGAGACTGGCGGGTAGGCCGGACGCTCTCCGGGTATGCGGGCACAAACTCCGTGGCAACGAACACCGATACAACCGGCGCCGAGAAGCCCAAGAGCGGCCTCCGACGAGAGCTGAGGTTCTGGGAGGCGATCGCGCTGTCGATCGCGATCATGGCGCCGACCGCCGCGATGGCGCTCAATGGCACAGCCCCCGCGGGCCTGATCGGCCGCGCCGTGCCGCTCGCGTTCATCTTCGCCACGATCGGGGTGCTGTTCGTGTCGTACGCGTTCATCCGGCTGTCGCGGTACTTCAGCCACGCCGGATCGGTGTTCGCGTTCTCCGGCGTGACGCTCGGGCCCGCGCGCGGGGTTCTTCTCCGGGTGGGCGCTGCTCGGCACCTACCTGGCCTTCACCTGCGCCTCGACGGCCGAAGCCGGCACGTTCGGGGTGGCATTCCTGCAGGGGACGAACATCTGGAACTCGGCCGACTACCTGGTGATCGCCCTGGTCGCCGCGGTGCTGATCGCGGTCCTGGCGTTCGGTGACATCCGGGTGGCGACGCGGTCGCTGCTCGGGATGGAGGGAATCTCGGTGGTGCTGATCGTGATCCTGATGGTGGTGATCGTCGCCAAGCTGATCGGCGGCTCGGCCCCGCACCACCAGAGCTTGACCCTGGACGTGTTCAAGATCCCGGGCGGCACATCGTTCTCGGCCGTGGCCAGCGCCGCGGTGTTCGGCTTCCTGTCGTTCGCCGGCTTCGAGGGCGCCGCCGCCCTGGGCGAGGAGACCGACAACCCGCGCCGGGAGATCCCGCGAGCGATCCGGACGGCGGTGATCGCCTCCGGCGTCTTCTACATCCTCTGCATCCTGGTCCAGACGTGGGGCTTCGGGGCCAACGCCGCCGGCGTCAAGGCGTTCTCCACCTCCGCGGCGCCGCTCGGCGACCTGGCCAAGAGCTACGTCGGGTCGGCGATGTCGGACGCGATCAACTTCGGCGCCACCATGAGCGCGTTCGCCAGCGGCCTCGGTGCTGCCACCGCCGGCGCGCGGATCCTGTTCGCGCTGAGCCGCGACACCGGGCTGGGCGACGTGCTCGGGCGCACGTCGACGCGGACCGGCGCGCCGGCGGGGGCGCTGACGGTGGTCCTGATCATCGGCGTCGGAGCGATCATCGCCCAGCGGATCGCGAACGTGTCCGCCGTCAACGCGTTCTTCTATCCGGGCACGATCGGAGTGCTCAGCCTGCTGGTGGCCTACCTCGTCACCAACGTCGGCGCGATCAGCTTCCTGTTCGTCCGCGCCCGCCGGGCCCCCGTCTACGAGATCGTGTTCCCGCTGCTCGGGATAGCGTTCCTGCTCTACACGCTCTACAAGAATGTCCAGGGCGTCGCATTCCCCTACAGCCGCTTCCCGCTGGTGGTTGGGATCTGGCTGATCATCGGCCTGGCGATCGTGCTCGCAACCCCCCGGCTCGCCGCCAGGATCGGCGCCTCGCTGGCCCGAGAGGAAGGGCTCGAGCCGGAGCCGGCCGAACGCTGACCACAGCGCCGGCCGAAGCCTGACCACAGCGCCGGCCGAAGCCTGACCGGCAGCAGCGAAGATCAACGACAGCGCACCGCAACCTCCGCCCGAGTACTGTGTTCGCACCGTAAAGCCGAATCCCCGGGGCGCCAATCCGGGGAGCGGGGAACCCAATTCGTTGGGGCGAATTCCGCGGTGATCCGCGGGAAGCGCTCGCAGAGATGCGATCGCTAGCCCGTCAGCTAACCCCGTAGGCATCAGGCGCTATCTGCGAGTCCCCAATGCCGCCGGAGGATTTTCGCTTGCCCCAATCGCATACAGCCGTACGGTCCGCGCTTCGCTCGCGGCCGCGCACTGCAGCCCGCGTCGCCGTCCTGGCCCTGGCCACAAGCCTGGTGCTCGTCTCCGCCGCGTCGGCCTCCCCGTTTCGCCGGGTGCTGCGCATGGGCGAGCGTGGCCGCGATGTCCACACCCTGCAGACCTGGCTCGGCAAGGTGGGCATCCGCACCGGGGCGGACGGCAATTTCGGCCAGGGCACCAAGCAATCGGTGATGCGCTTCCAGCGCGCTTCCCGGCTCTCGCCCGTCAGCGGCGCCGTCGGTACACACACGGCAAGCACGCTGAAGAGCTGGGTGTCACGTCACCGCAAGGTCGCCAGGTCGACCGCGAACAACACCGCGACGCGCAAGCCCTCGTTCGTCAGCTCGGTCTCGGGGATCCAGCGGGTGCTACGGATGGGGATGAGCGGACAGGACGTCAAGACGCTGCAGAAGTGGCTCACCCAGGTCGGCATTTCGACCGGCCAAGATGGCACCTTCGGCGCGGGGACGAAAGCGTCCGTCATCGCTTTCCAGAACGCCGCGGGCCTGTCCCCGGCGAGCGGGACCGCGGGCCACAAGACTGTCACGACGCTGCAGTCCTGGGTGAAGTCCGGACGCCACACCACGACGACCCCCAGCCCGGCCCCACCGGCGAGCACCCCACCGGCGAGCACCCCACCGGCGTCGGGGAGCGGCTGGGTGTTCCCCCTGCAGCCCAAGAGCAAGGTCCTGGCACCTTCGCAGTGGAGCCAGGACCAGGGCGTCGACATCGGCACGGTCAACAACGCGTGCGGCCCTGCGGTCGTCGAGGTGGCGGTGACATCGGGCACGATCGTGCAGGAGGGGATCGATGGATTTGGCCCCAACGCCCCCGTGCTCAAGGTGGCCAGCGGCCAGTACGCCGGGCGCTACGTCTACTACGGCCACGCCGCGCCGGCGCTCGTGCCGGTCGGGGCCCAGGTGACCGCCGGTCAGCCGATCGCCGACGTGGGCTGTGGCAGCGTCGGTATCTCAAGCGCGCCCCATCTGGAGATCGGGATCAGCGCGCCGGGAGGCCCGGTGTGCTGCCCGTCCAACGGCGAGACCTCGTCGGAGATGCTGGGGATCGTCACATCGCTGTACAACGCGACGAAGTGACCGGTCAGATCAGAGCTGGCGCGAGGACCACAGGATCCCCGAGAGCACCACGCTGACGACCGCCACGACCAGCCCGACGATCCAGCCCTGCGTTTTGTTGGACACGAGGATCGCGGCGATCGCCACACCGATGCCGATCACGCCGCAGGTCGCGATGATGCGAACCAGCAATCGCTCGAGACCCAAGGTCCGTCGCGCTCGGCCGGGGAGCATGTTCGGCGCCGTCTCGTGGCGATGACCACGCCCGGTCTCCGGGGCGGAGGAAGTCTCCGGGGCCGAGGAAGTCGCCGGGGCCGAGGACGGGGGCGAGGAAGTGGCCGGGGCCGAGGGATTCGCCGTCGACCCAGCGCTATCAGCGCCGGTCTCGCCGGCGGCGGTCGACCCACCCGAGGGCGCGCGCTCGAACGGCGGCGGAGGATCAGGTGCTGACCCGCCCGGCGAGCTGAGCGAATCCGACCCGCTATCGGCTCCCGAGCCGGCGGAGCTACCGACCGGCGTCGAGGAACCCGAGCCGGCGGCGAATGGCATCGACGCCCCAGTCCGCTCAGACGAATCGCGCTCTGCGCTCATACGCGTTGTCTATCACCCATACGCACGCCGGGCAAACACGGTTACCGCCAGCCCACGGCCACGCGCGCGCCCGCACCGCTCCGGCAACCCTTGACCGAGCACCGAAAGGCTGGACGAGCCCCGCCGGGCGCCAGTAGCATGGCCGCCCTGTGTGCAAGCCGGAGCCAGAGACACGCTCTCGATGACCGCCGGACCGGACCCGGCCGACAGTCGCGCGGCCCCCTCGATGACCGCCGGACCGACCGGGCCGACAGTCGCGCGGCCCCCCCGATGACCGCTGTGCACTCCACGCGAGTGCAGTCGGTGGCCGACGTGGTCGGGGCCACGATCGCCGCGCAGGGAGTCCGAGACGCGTTCGGGGTCCTCGGCAGCGGCAACCTGGTGGTGACCAACGCCCTGTGTGACGGCGGGGTCCGCTTCCATGCCGCCCGCCACGAGTGCGGGGCGGTCTGCATGGCCGACGGCTACGGGCGGGTGAGCGGCCGCCTCGCGGTGTGCAGCGTGCACCAGGGTCCCGGGCTGACCAACACCATGACCGGGTTGACCGAGGCGGCCAAGAGCCGCACGCCGCTGCTGGTGCTGGCGGGCGAGACCCCGGCCGCGGCGCTCACCTCGAACTTCCGCATCGATCAGCACGGCCTGGTGGAGTCCGTCGGCGCGATCGCCGACCGGGTGCACAGCGCCGCCACCGCCGCCGACGATGCCCAGCGCGCCTACCAGCGCGCCGTGGTGGAGCGCCGGCCGGTGGTGCTGATGCTGCCGATCGACATCCAGCCTCAGCCTCCCCAGAGCACGGTGCCGAGCCGGCCGCCGCCACCCCCTCTCCCCCCGCCCGAACCCAATCAAGACGCGATCAACGCCATCGCCGACCTGCTGCAAACTGCGCAGAGACCGGCGATCATCGCCGGCCGCGGCGCAGTGCTGGCCGATGCCCGCAACGAGCTGGAGCGGCTCGGCGCGGTCACCGGCGCGGTGCTGGCGACCTCTGCGCCGGCCAACGGCCTGTTCATCGGGCTGCCGTTCGCGCTCGGGATCTCCGGCGGGTTCGCGTCGCCGTTCGCCGCGGAGTTGCTGCCGCAGGCCGACGTGATCCTGGTGGTCGGCGCGTCGCTGAATCACTGGACCACCCGCCACGGCGCCCTGATCGGGCCCGACGCCCAGGTCGCGCAGATCGACGTCGAGGCGCGCGGGATCGGCCGCAACCGCCCGGCCGACCTCGCCGTGCTCGGGGACGCACGGGCCTCCGCGCGCCGTCTCGCTGACGAGCTCGAGCGCCGCGGCCACACCCACGTCGGCTTCAGGACGCCCGAGCTGGCCCACGAGATCGCCACCCGGCAATGGCGCGACGACGCGTACGACGACGCCGCCACCGACGAATGGATCGACCCCCGGACCCTGACCCGGACCCTCGACCAGCTGCTCCCGAAACAGCGCGCCGTCGCCGTCGACTCCGGGGCGTTTCTGGGCTACCCGGCGATGTACCTGGAGGTGCCCGACGCCCGCGCCTGGGTGTTCCCCAACGGCTTTCAGGCCGTCGGGCTCGGGCTGGGCAATGCGATCGGGGCCGCGGTGGCACGGCCGGACCGGCCCACCGTCGCGGCGATCGGCGATGGCGGCGCGTTCATGGCGCTGGCCGAGCTCGAGACCGCCGCGCGCCTGGCGCTGAAGCTGCTGGTGGTGATCTACGACGACGCGGCCTACGGCGCGGAGGTTCACCACTTCGAGCCGATGGGCCACGACGTGTCCCGGGTACGTTTTCCCGACGCCGACCTGGCCGCGCTCGCCACCGCCGCCGGCGCCCGCGCCAAGACCGTCCGCGCGGCGGCAGACCTCGACGTGGTCACCGACTGGCTGGCCGAACCCGACCCGCGACCGCTGGTGCTCGACGCCAAGGTCAACCCGACGATCTGTGCCGACTGGCTGGCCGAAGCGTTCCGCGCCGGCTAAAGCTGCCTAAAGCCGACCCAGCCCAAACTGAAAGAGGAGAACCCGATGTCAAGCACCCAGTCAAGCCAGGTCTCGGCGCTCCTCGACGGGCTCGCCTCCGGATCGGTGGCGATCGTCGACCTGACGCAGCCGCTGACCGAGTCCACGCCGGTGATCCAGCTGCCGCCACCGTTCGCCAACACGCCCGGTCTCACGCGGGAGGAGATCAGCCGGTACGACGAGCGCGGCCCCGCGTGGGCGTGGTACACGCTGACGATCGGCGAGCACGTCGGCACCCACGTCGACGCGCCGATCCACTGGGTGACCGGCAAGGACGGCGATGACATCGGCTCGATCAAGCCCGAGACCCTGGTCGGCCCGGCCTGCGTGATCGACAAGACCGCCGAAACGGAGGCGGCGAACGGCAACTACCTGCTCACGGTGGCCGACCTGGAGGCGTGGGAGGCCGAGCACGGCCAGATCCCCGACGGCGCGTGGGTGCTGCTGCGGTCGGGATGGGGGTCACGCGCGCAGGACCAGGACGCGTTCCTCAACGTCGGTGAGAACGGGCCCGAGACGCCCGGCCCCGACGTCGAGGCGTCACGGTGGCTGGCCTCCGAGCGCGGGATCGCCGGGTTCGGCACCGAGACGGTCGGGATCGATGCCGGCGCCGCGGGCGGGATGGACCCCCCGTTCCCGCTGCACAACCTCCTGCTCGGCTCGGGCAAGCTCGGGCTGACCCAGCTGGCCAACCTCGAGCAGCTGCCGATGACCGGGGCGCTGCTGGTGGTGGCGCCGCTGCGGCTGGTCGGCGGGACCGGCAGCCCCAGCCGCGTCTACGCGTTCGTGCCGAGGGGCTAGCCGCAGCGCTCCCTCGGGATGTCCACTCCCGGACCGCCGAGGATGTCCACTCCCGGGCAGCCGAGAATGTCCACTCCCGGGCAGCCGACCGATCGCTCGGCGGCCGTCGCGCTTGACCACGCCGACCCGCTGAAGGCATTCCGCGACCGCTTCGTCTTCGACCAGCCTGACGATGACCAGGGGCTGATCTACCTCGACGGCAACTCGCTCGGCCGGCTCCCGCGCGACACCGGCGCCCGCCTGAAGGAGGTGGTCGACCGCCAATGGGGCGAGCGCCTGATCCGCTCCTGGACCGAAGGGTGGATGGAGCTTCCGACCCAGCTCGGCGACCGCCTGGGCGGTGAGCTGCTCGGCGCGGCGCCCGGACAGACCGCCATCGCGGATTCGACCACGGTGTGCTTCTACAAGCTGGCCTGCGCGGCGCTGAGCGCCCGGCCGGAACGGACTGAGATCGTCACCGACCGGGACAATTTTCCCACCGACCGTTATGTGCTGGAGAGCCTGGCCGCCGAGCGTGGGCTGACGATCCGCTGGATCGAAGCCGATCCCTCGGCCGGTCCCGAGCCAGATCAGATACGGCAAGCGGTGGGTGAGAACACCGCCCTGGTCTCGCTGTCGCATCTCTCCTACCGCTCGGCGTTCATCCTTGACATGGCGGCGATCACACGGGTCGCGCACGACGCCGGCGCGCTGACCCTGTGGGACCTCTCCCACAGCGCCGGCTCGATCCCGGTCAGGCTCGACGAGGCCCAGGCCGATCTCGCCGTCGGCTGCACCTACAAGTACCTCAACGGCGGCCCCGGCGCGCCGGCCTTCCTGTACGTACGCGCCGAGCACCAAGCCCAACTCCGCCAGCCGATCTGGGGCTGGCTGGGGCGGCGTGACCCGTTCGAGATGGCTCAGGGCTACGAACCCGCCGAGGGCGTCGCCGCGATGCTGTCCGGGACGCCACCGGTGCTGGGGCTCACCGCGGTGAGCGTCGGGCTCGAGCTGGTGATCGAGGCGGGGATCGACGCGGTCCGGCGCAAGGGCGTCGCATTGACCGACTATGCGATCACGCTCGCCGACGAATGGCTCGCGCGGCTGGACGTGAGCGTCGGGTCGCCCCGCGACAGCGCCAGGCGCGGCGCCCACGTCGCACTGGTGCACCCCGACGCGCGGGGGCTGTCGGCCCGGCTGATCGAGGACGGGGTGATCGTCGACTTCCGCACCCCGAACGTGATCCGGCTCGGACTCTCACCGCTGACCACGCGCTTCGTGGACGTGTACGACGGGATCGATCGGATCCGCCGGATGCTCGCCGGCGGCTGATCCGCCGCCGGCCTGTCGTCAGCGCGGACGAGATCGCGCCGCGCCGCGGACTACCCCGCCTCGGCGTAAGCCGCGGTGACCGCTTCGAAGTGCCGCTGCGAGGCCGGCGCGAGGCCCTCGTAGAGCTCGTGGAACGTATCGGCCGCCCGCTGACGCGGCTGCGCCACCGCTGCCACGGCCTCGGGCAGCTCAGGGTCGATCACCGGGAAGCCGCGGAACTGGTGCACGAGCCGGGTCCGGATCAGAAACGCCTCGCCGTCGCTGAGCGCGGCAATCGCCCGCCGCCTGCGCAGCGGGGCGAACTGGGCGGTGAAGCTGTCGTAGCGGTCGACCAGGCCGCTGAGGTCCCACGCGCGCGAGATCAGCGCCGGCAGACCGACGACCGTGTCGGGCTGGGCCGCGAACAGGGTGACGTGATCGGCGACATCAAGCTCGGCCAGCAGCCGCTCGACCTCCTCGGAATGGTCGTGGGGCGAGACCCACAATCCGTCCTGAACCGAGCCGAAGCCGAGGAAGCGCAGCCGGCGGCCCAGGCGGCTGCGCTCCAGCCGGCGGTCCTCGGGGATCTGGTGCCAGAGCACGGTCCAGGTGCCATCGTCGTCGCGGGGATGGCCGAGTGAGAAGATCCGTCCGTCGCCCTCGGCCAGCAGGCGGTCGGCGCGCGGGGTGAGGCGGTAATGGACCAGGCGCCCGTCGCGCAAACGCGCGATCAGGCCGCGGCGGACCAGGCGGGTCAGGGCGATGCGCGCCGCGCCCTCGGAGAAGCCCAGCTCACCCAGCAGCACCACCAGGCCGCCGGACCACACGCGGTCGCCGAACGGGCGCACGTAGACGCCGAGCATGGTGATCACCAGCTCCTGGGGCTGGAGCTGATCGCTGGCGGGCAGGCCCCCCGGGGCCGTCAGCAACGGCGGTGTCCCCCGGTCCAGCGGGGGCGCCAACCGCGTCACCACCGGCGGTGTCATGACCAACCGTCCGGGGCCACCAGCAGCTCCGGTGGATCGGGCTCGAACGAGCGCTGCAGCTCCTTGCGCACCCCTTCCCGGCCGGCCGGCGGCTTGCGCGATCCGGCCCGGTACTGGGGGACCCAATGAACGGCGTCGCCCGCGTAGTCCTGCTCGGCCGCCGCGTGCAGCGTCCAGTTGGGGTCATAGAGGTGCGGCCGGGCGAGCGCGCACAGGTCGGCGCGGCCGGCCAGCACGATCGTGTTGACGTCGTCGTAGCTGGCGATCGCGCCGACCGCGATGGTGGGGATCCCGACCTCGTTGCGGATCCGGTCGGCGAACGGGGTCTGGAAGCTGCGCCCGAACGCGGGTCGCTCGTCGGGCGTGACCTGCCCCGAGGAGACGTCGACCAGATCGCAGCCGTGCTCGGCCAGCATGCGGGCGAAGGCCACCGCGTCGTCGGCCGTGAATCCGCCCGAAACCCAATCGGTGGCGGAGATCCGGACACTCATGGGCCGCGCCGCCGGCCACACCGAGCGGCATGCATCGAACACCTCCAGCGGAAACCGCGCCCGCGCCGCCAGCGACCCGCCGTATTCGTCGGTCCGCACGTTGGTCAGTGGCGACAGGAACGACGACAGCAGGTACCCGTGCGCGCAGTGGATCTCCAGCAGGTCAAAGCCCGCGGCGACAGCGCAACGAGCGGCGGACACGAACTGGTCACGAACCAGGTCCATGTCGGAACGGGTCATCGCCCGCGGAACCTGGTTGCGCCCCGAGTACGGGAGCGGCGACGGCGCCATGACCTCCCATCCCCCCTGCTCGAGCGGCTCATCGATGCCCTCCCACATCAGCTTGGTCGATCCCTTGCGACCGGAATGGCCGAGCTGGGCCGCCATCGCGCACCCGGCGTAGCGGTGCGCGAAATCCACGATCCGCCGCCACGCCGCCACGTGCTCGTCGCGGTACATCCCGGCACAGCCCGGGGTGATCCGCCCGACGTCCGAGACGCAGATCATCTCGCTGTAGACCAGCGCCGCGCCGCCGAGCGAGCGGGACCCGAGGTGCACCAGATGGAAGTCGCTGGGCGTCCCATCCTCGGCCGAGTACATGTCCATCGGCGAGACGATCACCCGGTTGGGCAACTCCAACTCGCGCAGCTTCAGCGGCATGAACATCGGCGGCCGTGCCGACGCCCCGACCTCGCCGGCGAACACATCGTCCACGTCGGCCACGAACGAGGCATCGCGCAGCCGCAGGTTGTCGTAGGTGACGCGACGGCTACGGGTCAGCAGGTTGAACGCGAACTGCAGCCGCTCCTGCCCCACGTAGCGCGAGATCCCCTCAAACCACTCCAGCGAGGCCTGGGCCGCGCGCTGGGTGCTCTCCACCACCGGCCGCCGCTCTTCCTCATACGCCGCCAACGCGCCGCCGACGTCGTCAACCCCAGCTGAGCGGAAGGCCCAGGCCAGCGCGACGGCGTCCTCCATCGCCAGCTTGGTCCCCGACCCGATCGAGAAGTGCGCGGTGTGCGCGGCATCGCCGAGCAGGACCACGTTGTCCGCGCGCCAGCGCTGGTTGCGCACGGTCACGAAGTTGATCCACTTGGAGTTGTTGGCCACCAGCGAGTGGCCCTCCAGCGCGTCGGCGAACAGCTCACGCGAGAACTGGACGCTGGCCTCGTCGCTCTGGCCCGGCGCCAGCGAGCCCGGCGCCACCCCGTCGAGCCCGGCACGGCGCCAGGTGTCCTCGCCGGTCTCGACGATGAACGTGCTCATCGTCTCGTCGTACGGATAGGCATGGGCCTGGAACACTCCGTACGGCGTCTCCGCGATGAAGAACTTGAACGCGTCGAACACCAGGTCGGTGCCGAGCCACATGTAGCGGCAGTGCCGCGGGTCAAGCGACGGACGAAACGTGTCGGCCCGAGCGGCCCGCACCATGCTGGAGGCCCCGTCCGCCCCCACGATCAGGTCTGCCCACCCGAGCTCCGGCAGCGACGGTGCCTCGCATTCGAAGCGCACGTCCACGCCCAACGCCACCGCGCGCCGCTGCAGGATCCCCAGCAGCTCGCGGCGACCCAGCGCGGAGAAGCCGTGCCCGCCGGAGCGGGTGCACGCCCCGCGGTGGTGGATGTCGATGTCGGTCCAGCGCGTGAAGTGCTCGGTGATCTCCCGGTAGCTGGCCGGATCGGCGTGCTCGAACACGGTCAGCGTCTCGTCGGAGAACACCACCCCGAACCCGAACGCATCAGAGGCGCGATTGCGCTCGAAGACCGTCACCTCGCAGTCCGGGGCAACCCGGCGCATCAGGATCGACAGGTACAGCCCCCCGGGTCCGCCGCCGGCGATCGCGATTCGCACGGCTAGACGCCGAGGTCGGAGAGGTGCTCGTAGCGCAGCCCGAGCCCGTTCACGACGTTGTGCATCAGCGCCAGCGCGGCCTGCACGTTGGCATGCGCGATCGGCGCCAGGTCCTCGCCACACAGGGCCTTGAGCTCATCGTAGACCGCCAGCAGCCGCTGCTCGGACGCGCTCAGCTCACCCCCCAGCAGATCGACCGTCACGACACCGCCCCGATCGGCGCGTCACGCCTGTCGACGGTGCGCTTGGCCTTGAGCTCGAACCGCGGCAGCTCGCCGGCGCCGGCGAGCTCGATGCGGAAGTTCAGTCCCTCGTGGGCGAGCGCGAGCCGGTTGTGCAGCGTCTCGGCCAGACCATCCCAGCGCTCCACCTCCCAGTCGGGCTTGCACTCGACGCGCAGCGTGATCTCGTCGCGCACGCCCTCCCGCGTGATCACCGTCTGGAACTCGTCGACCTCGGAGCACTCACGGACGATCGCCTCGATCGCCCGCGGGTAGACATTGGTCCCGCGGATGATCTTCATGTCGTCGACGCGACCGAGGATCCCGCCCTCGTAGAGGTCAAAACCCCGTCCGCAGGTGCAGGTGGAAGCGGGGACCTTGCAGACCAGGTCGCCGGTGCGGTAGCGCAGCAGGGGGGTCGAGCCGCGCCCGAACGACGTCACCACCCGCTCGCCGCGCTCGCCGTAGCCGACCGGCTCCAGCGACGCTGGATCGATCACCTCCTCGATCACGTGGTCCTCGATGATGTGGGTGCCGCCGGGCTGATGGGAGCACTCGAACACCATGATCGTCCCGATCTCGGTCATCCCAGCGGTGTCATAGGCCTTGGCCCCCCACTGCTCCTCGATCAGCGCCTTGGTCTGCGGGATCGAGCCGGCCGGCTCGCCGGACAGGATCAACCGTTCGACGTGTGAGCCGCGAAGGTCGATTCCCAGCGTCTCGGCCTCCTGGGCCAGCCGCAGGGCGTAGGTCGGGGTGGAGGCGACCACGGTCGCGTCGAAGTCGATGATCTGGCGCACGCGGGCCTCGGTGGTCTGAGCGCCGCCGGGGACGCTGAGCACCCCGATCTTCTCCATCGAGTAGTGCAGGCCCCAGAAGCCGATGAACGATCCGTAGCCGAACGCGATGTAGGCGGTGTCATGGGGGCGCACGCCGCAGCCCCAGATCCCGTAGGCCCACATCTCGGCGATCCAGGCCCAGTCCTTGCGGGAGTCCAGCGCTCGTAGCGGCCCCTTGCCGGTCGTCCCCGAGGTGGTGTGGACCCGGATCGCGCCCTCCCCACCGATCGTGGGCAGCTCGCCGTAGGGCGGATGGTCAGCCTGGGAGCTCATCCACTCCTCGCGGGTCAGCATCGGCAGCCGGCGCAGGTCGTCGAGAGACCGCAGCTTGGCCGGGTCGAACCGCGAGCCCAGCACCCGGCGGTACCACGGGCTGCGCTGCATGGCCCACTGCGCCTGGTGGCGGAGCTTGGCCAGCTGGAGCGCGTCGAGCCGCTCACGCTCCAGCGTCTCAACCTTCGGGTTCCAGTAAGCGCTCTCGCCGGTCACCAAGTCGTCAGCGAGCATACCCAACATTGCTCCGGAGTTCTATGTCGAGTATCGTCGCCACCCGATGAGCCCGTTCCGCGCGAGCGCGCCGCTGACGGAGGATTGGAAGCATTTCGACTTCGCCGTGCAGGAAGGCGTGGCGACGGTCACGCTGAACCGTCCCGACAAGCTCAATGCCCTGACCTTCGACGTCTACGCAGACCTCCGGGACCTGCTGGCCGAGCTTCCCCACCGCGGCGACACGCGCGTGCTGGTGATCGCCGGACGGGGCCGCGGGTTCTGCTCCGGCGGCGACGTCGAGGAGATCATCGGCGGCCTGCAGGATGTCGACACGGCCGACCTGCTGGAGTTCACCCGCATGACCGGCGGCGTGGTCAAGGCGCTGCGGGAGTGCCCGCTGCCGGTGATCGCGGCGGTCAACGGGGTGGCGGCGGGAGCGGGCGCGGTGATCGCGCTGGCCTGCGACTTCCGGGTGCTGGGTGAGGCGGGCTCGTTCGCGTTCCTGTTCACGCGCGTGGGCCTGGCCGGCGCCGACATGGGCGCGGCCTATCTGCTGCCGCGGATCGTCGGCCTCGGCCGTGCCACCGAGCTGCTGGTCCTGGGCGACAAGTGCAGCGCGGAGAAGGCGCTGCAGATCGGGCTGGCCACCGAGGTGGTGCCCGACGCCGCGCTCGAGGAGCGGGTCGTGGCGCTGGCGGGACGGCTCGCGGTGGGCCCGGCGTTCGCGTTCGCGACCACCAAGTCGCTGCTTACCCGCGAGCTCGACATGAGCCTGGGCAGCGCGATCGAGCTCGAGGCGATCACCCAGGCGCTGCTGATGCAGTCAGAGGACCACGTCGAGTTCTTCCGCGCCTGGAACGACGGCCGCCGGCCGGAGTGGCAGGGCCGATGAGCGAGCGACCGAGACCCCCGGAGCGGAGCCGGTGAGTGAGCTCGTCAACGCCCCGGAGCCTTGCCGCGCCGGTGGGGTTCTCGCACGCGGTGCGCGCGGGCGACACGGTGTACCTCGCGGGGCAGACCGCGCAGGCCCCGGACGGGAGCATCGTCGGCGCGACGATGGCCGAGCAATTCGACCGCGCCGCGGCCAACCTGGTGACGGCGCTGCGGGCGGCCGGCGGCGAGCCCGAGGACCTGGTCTCGCTGCAGGTGTTCGTGACCTCGGTGGCCGAGTACAAGGATTCGCGGCTGCCGCTGGGGCGGGTGTGGCGCCGGCACTTCGGGCGGCGGTATCCCGCCATGGGCCTGTTCGGGGTGAGCGAGCTGTTTGACCCGGCGGCCAGGGTCGAGCTGATGGGCGTCGCCGTCCTCGCCTCCCCGGGGTGAGACTCCGGTCTACATGAGCGAAGCGCTTGATCTGCACCTGAGCCAGGCCCAGCGCGAGCTCTATGGACGCACCCGGCGGCTGGCCACCGAGACGCTGAAGCCGATCGCCGACGCCGGCCCGCCTGGACGGGTGAACCGGCCGCTGGTGCAGGCACTCGCCGACCACGGTCTCCTCGGACGGCTGTTCGACGACGACGGGCCACGCGCGATCGACCTGTGCCTGATCCGCGAAGCGCTGGCCCGCGGTTGCACCGAGGCGGAGACCGTCTTCGCCCTGCAGGGGCTGGGCGGCTACCCGATCGATCAGGCCGGCGGTGACGAACTGCGGCGACACTGGATGCCGCTGATCGCCGCCGGCACCGCGGTGGCGGCGTTCGCCTTGACCGAGCCCGACGCGGGCTCGGATGTCGCGGCGGTGTCGATGCGAGCCGAGCCCGACGGCAACGGCGGCTACCGGCTCAGCGGCGAGAAGATGTGGATCTCCAACGCGCCCGACGCCGACGTCTACACCGTGTTCGCGCGCACGGGAGAGCCGGCCCGTGGCGCCCGCGGCCTGACCGCGTTCGCGATTCCCGGCGACAGCCCCGGCCTGAGCGGCGAGCCCAAGCGGCTGCTAGCTCCCCACGCGATCGGCTCGCTGCGCTTCGATGCGGTGCCGGCCGACCGCTCCCAGGTCCTGGGCGAGCCCGGCGCCGGCTTTCGCGTGGCGATGCACACGCTGGACCTGTTTCGCCCCAGCGTCGGGGCGTTCGCGATCGGCATGGCGCGCTCCGCGCTCGATCTCGCCGTCGCCCACACGCTCGAGCGCCGGTCCTTCGGCCGACCGCTGAAGGACCACCAGGCGGTCTCGCACAGGTTGGCCGAGCTGTGGGCCCGAACCGAGGCCGCCCGGCTGCTGGTCCATCGCGCCGCCGCCGCTCACGACGCCGGCGCGCCGGAACCGGCGGTCGCCGCGATGGCCAAGCTGCTGGCCACCGAAACCGCGCAGGAGGCCGTCGATGCCGCGGTCCAGTTCCACGGCGCCCGAGCGCTGGAGCAGGGCCACCCGCTCGAGCACCTCTACCGGGACGTCCGGGCCCCGCGGATCTACGAGGGCGCCTCGGAGATCCAGCGTGAGATCATCGCCCGCGCGATGTTCCGGGCGGCCGAGGCGGGACGTTGAGCCGCCGGGTCGTCGTCACCGGCGGCGCCAAGGGGATCGGGCGGGCCGTCGCGGAGCAGCTCGCCGGGCTCGGCGACGAGGTGATCGTGCTGGGGCGCGACCGCGAGGCGCTGCAGCTGTTCGCCGCCGCGCACGACAACGTCGAGGCGATGGTGTGCGACGTGACCGACGAGGACGCGGTCATCGCCACGTTCGAGCGTCTCGCCGACGTCGATGTGCTGATCAACAATGCCGGCATCGGTGAGTCGGCGCCCCTGGGCAAGACCACTTTGGCGACCTGGGAGCGCCACTTCGCCGTCAACGTGACCGGAGCGTTTCTGTGCATGCGTGCGGTGGTGCCCGGAATGCGCGAGCGCGGTGACGGGGCGATCGTCACCGTCGCCTCGGTGACCGGACGGGTCGGCGTGCCCTACACCAGCGCCTACACCGCCTCCAAGCACGCCGTCATCGGTCTCACCCGCGCGGTCGCGGCGGAGCTGGCCGGGACCGGGGTCCGGGTCAACGCGGTGTGCCCGACGTTCGTACGGACCGAGATGACGGTTCGGTCGGTGGCCAACATCGTGGAGCGGACGGGACGCGCCGCGGCGGACGCGGAGGCGACGCTCGCCGCGATGTCGCCGCTGGGTCGGCTGCTCGAGCCCGAGGAGGTCGCCGACGCGGTGGTGTACCTCGCCTCCCCCGCCGCCACCGCGATCAATGGCCAGTCATTGGTCATCGACGGCGGAGGAATGCAGGCGTAGCGGGGCGCGGTCACGGTCAAGGCGCGGCTCTACGGCAGCAGCAATCGGCTGAGGCTGTCGGTGAGCCAGCGGCGGTATTTGGCTTTGCTCCAGCGGCGTTCGGTCCGCAGCAGGCGGTGGACTTCGGGGCTGGTGAGGGTCCAGAGCGTGGCGGCGGCGGCGTGGAGGTCCAGTCCGTCGCGAAGGGGGCCGTTGGCAGCGACCCACTCGAGCGCCTTGCTGAGGTGCTTGAATCGCTCGCTGAGCATGGTGTGGAGGAGCGCGTCGACCTCGGGCTCGATCGTCGCCGCGCCGGTGACGATCTCGTATACGGTCTGAAAGCCCTCGTGGCGGGTCGCGAGGTCAGTGGCAAGCAGCTCGAGTGGCGGCGCTGGTCCGGCTCGACGCGGACAGCTTGGAGGCCGGGCTGCTGAAGCACGGGCTCCTCTCCGCCGCGCACGCGCGTTTCAACGAGCGCACCAAGGACGCCACGCTTGTTCTTGAACGTCGAGTAAACCGTATCCGGTGCGACGCCCGCGCTGCGGGCGATCGCGTCGACGGTGGTGGCACCGTAGCCGTAGTGGGCGAACTGCTGCTCGGCGGCGTCAAGGATGCGCTCGCGTGTCCGCTGCGCTTGCTCGGCCCGCGGCTCCGGCCGCTTCCTCCACGCCACGGGCCACGTCACCAGCAGAGTCGTCGGCGGCGGCGTCGACGTGGTCGTGACCTACCGACCGTGAGGGCCGAAACCGAGACCGCCGGCCATTCGCCGGCAATCCGTGCGTGGGCTGACCTTCACGAAGCACCCCCTTCTCCATCAGAACTAATCGGTCCCTCGAACGATCCACCACGGCGTAGTCTTGTGACTCATCCTTGAGAGTGAGCGGCCGGGAGACGGTTCATCCCGCCGACGGATGACACGGTGGCCCGCCGACGACAGGCTTCTCAGCATGGACTTGCCGGCCACGACCCGACCATCCACCCAACCAGCTAGGAGACACCGATGCACAAGAGAATTCTTCAGCACGTCCGCGGCAACGTGGTCGGCTACCTGGCTCTGTTCGTGTCGCTCGGCGGCGTGTCGTACGCCGCCACCACGCTCGCTCCCGCGAACTCGGTGAACTCACGGGCGATCATCGATGGGCAGGTGATGACCCCCGACCTGGCGCCAAATGCGATCAAGGCCGACCAGTTCTGCCTGTCGGGGTCGTGCGTCGGCTCCAAAGAGATCGCCAATAACGCCGTCTCCTCCAGCGAGCTTGCGCCAGGTGCGGTCGGCACCACCCAGCTCGCCCACGGGGCGATCGGGACCTCGCAGATCGCCAACAACGCGGTCGGCTCGGGGCAGGTCGCGGACGGATCATTGTCCGGCGCCGACATCGCGAACAACACGATCACTGCAGCCAACGTCAAGTCCGGCAGCTTGACCCCGTGGGACATCAGCGGCGGCATCCCGCCAGACTCCCCGCGAGCATGGGGCGCCATCGGCAGCGGTGCCTGCAACGCCGACGGTTCGAACTGTCAGCTCGACTACAACCGCAACGTCCTGAGCGTGTTCAGCCCGTCGTTTGATGTCTACTGCATCCGGGTCAGTGGGGCCAGCCCGAGCACAAACCCGATCATGGCCGGCGCGTACCACGACGGAGACCCGATTGTCGTCAATACCGAGTCAAACTCGCTCCGCAACGTCTGTAACGGATACGGCACCAATGTCTTCGAAGTCGATGTCGTATGGGTCGGGAATCCAAACCAGTTCAGGAGCCCCCACGGGTTTTGGTTCGCAGTGCTCTGACGCAGTTCGGTCCGGGTTGGTCAGCCAGGCAGCCGTTCCGGGACGTCGAACCTCGCCAGCAGCCCGTTGTCGTGAAAGCGGGTGATCGACGCGATCGCACCGTCGCGCACCGCCACCACGAAGATCCCGTTGCGCCGCCAGCCGCCGTCCTGCGCCTCCAGGTAGTACGCGAAGGCGGGCTGGAGGTTGGCGCCGACTGCGACGAAGCGCCAGCGACCCTTCCGTGAGCGGTGGCGGTCGGTCAGGAACCGGGCGATCGCCTCCGGGCCGAGGTGCCACTCGGGCTCCGGCGGCATGCTGATCAGGGCGTCTTCGGTCAGCAGCGCGACCACGGCTTCGATGTCGTCGTTCTCAAACGCATCCGCGAATCGGCCGACCAGGTCGCGCTCGGCCCCTGACAGCGGCACCGACAGGCGCTCCAGCTCGGCCGGCGCGACGCGGTCGTCCAGCGCCGAGCGAGCCCGCTGCAGGGCGCTGTTGACCGAGGCCTCGCTCGTCCCGAGCATCTCGGCCACCTCGCCGGCGCGGAAGCCGAGCACGTCACGCAGCACCAGCACCGCGCGCTGCCTCGGCGCCAGGTGCTGGAGGCCGGAGACGAACGCCAGGGCGACGGTCTCCTTGGCCTCGTAGCGCGCCTCGGGACCGGGGGTGAGGTCGGCCAGCCCCTCGAGCAGCCGGTCGGGGTAGGGCTGCAGCCACGGGATCTCGGCAAAGCTCTCCGAGAAGCGCCCCCCACCGACCGCCGGCAGGCCGGCGGCCTGGGCCCGGCGCCCTCCGTCGCGCAGCGCATTCAGGCAGCGGTTGGTGGCGATCGTGTAGAGCCACGACCGCAGGGACGAGCGTCCCTCGAAGCGCTCGAGGCCGCGCCACGCAGCCAGCAGCGTCTCCTGGAGCAGATCCTCGGCGTCCTGAAGCGAGCCGAGGATCCGGTAGCAGTGGAGCTGGAGCTCGCGCCGGTAGGGGTCCGTCAGCTCGGCGAAGGCGGCCTCGTCGCCGCGCTGGGCGCGGGCCAGCCGATTGTGGGTCATGCGCTCATCGGTCATCTCAAGCATCTAAGGGCAAACGACACCGCGGCGCTCGGAAACTCATCGGTCAGTTGCCGGTCAGATGCGGTGTCTCCTCCACCAGTCCATCCATCTGGTCAGACAGGAGCAAACCGTGACCCCACAGACCCCCACCAGAGCAACCAGCACCCAGCGCTGGGTGCTGGCGCTCACCTCAGTCGCCTCACTGATGGTGGCGCTCGACGTGCTCGTCGTCTCCACCGCGCTCGCGGCGATCCACCGCCATTTCGGCGCCTCCATCAACCAGCTCGAATGGACGGTCAACGCCTATGGCCTCAGCTTCGCCGTGCTGCTGATCAGCGCGGCCGCGCTCGGGGACCGGCTCGGGCGCCGGCGGCTGTTCGCCGGCGGGCTGGGGCTGTTCGTGCTCGCCTCGATCGCCTGCGCGCTGGCGCCCAACGTGGGGCTGCTGATCACCGCGCGAGCGGCCCAGGGTGGCGCGGCGGCACTGGTCGCGCCGCTGTCGCTGTCGCTGCTGAGCGCGGCGTTCGGTCCGCAGCGGCGGGGCTGGGCGCTGGGGATTTACAGCGGCATCACCGGTCTGGCCGTGCTCGGCGGCCCGGTGGTCGGCGGCGCGGTGACGCAGGGCCTGGCGTGGCAGTGGGTGTTCTGGCTCAACGTCCCGATCGGGCTGATCGCGATCCCGTTCGTGCTCACCCGGATGCAGGAGAGCTACGGCCCCCGGGCCCGGCTTGACGTCCCCGGACTGCTGCTGGTCACCGGCGCGACGCTCGGGATCGTGTGGGGGCTGATGCGCGGCAACAACGCCGGCTGGGGCAGCCTCGAGGTGGTCGCCACCCTGGCCGGAGGGATTCTGCTCGCAGCCGCTTTCGTGGCCGTCGAGCAGCGCCGGCACGACCCGATGCTGCCGATGCGGCTGTTCTCCTCCCGCGGCTTCTCGGCCGGGAACGCGGCCACCTTCCTGCTCTCCTGCTCGTTGTTCAGCGCGGTGTTCTTCATGGCCCAGTTTCAGCAGACGGCGCTCGGCCAGGGGCCGCTCGACGCCGGCCTGAGGCTGCTGCCGTGGACGGCGACGCTGTTCGTGATCGCCCCGGTGGCGGGATCGATGGTCAACCGCGTCGGCGAGCGGCCACTGGTGGTCGGGGGGCTGCTGCTGCAGGCGGCCGGCATGGCCTGGATCGCCCTGGTCGCCAAGACCGGAATGGCCTACGGAGAGATGGTGGCGCCGCTGGTGGTCGCCGGCGCGGGGATCTCGATGGCGATCCCCGCGGCCCAGAACGCGGTCATGAGCGCGGTGGCTCCGGAGGAGATCGGCAAGGCCTCCGGCACGTTCACCACCACGCGTCAGCTGGGCGGGGTATTCGGCCTGGCGATCGCCGTGGCCGTGTTCGCCGGCGCGGGAAGCTACGCCTCGGCCAGCGCCTTCGGCGACGGTTTCGCCGTCGCGATCGCGGCCTCGGCCGCATTCTCGCTGGCCGGAGCGATGGCCGCAACGGCAATTCCGGGGCGAAGCGAGCGAGCGCTCCGAATCGCTCCCCGCCGGGAAAAGGTTCGAGCGCTTCCGGAATCTTGACTTTTGAGCGAGCTTTCGTGTCTACTAGCCGGTGAATGGACTCGCATCTGGCGGTGCTCGAAGGCGCACGCGGCTCCCGCAGCCACCGAACGCTGGCGGAGAAGGCCTTCGACACCCTGCACAGCGCGATCGTCACCGGCCAGCTGCGGCCCGGCGCGCGGCTGCCGATCGAGGAGCTGGCGGAGCGCTTGGAGATGAGCCCGATGCCGATCCGGGAGGCGGTGCGGCGGCTGCACGAGGCCGGCCTGGTGGAGAACATCCCGCACCGTGGAGCGCGGGTCACCGAGCTCTCGGTCACCGACCTGACCGAGGTCTACGAGGTCCGTCTGGCGCTCGAGACGCTGGCGATCCGGCGGGCCGCCGAGCGCTTCGGCGCGGGCCACCAGGCGCAGGCTCACGAGAGCCTGCTCAGCCTGCAGCAGATGTCCGATGACAACTCAGCGATGACCTCGGCGGCCCACGCGGCGTTTCACTTCGCCCTCTACGATGCCGCCGGCTCAGGTTGGCTGCTGCGGCTGATCCGGCCGGTATGGGAGACCAGCGAGCGCTACTGCCTCGAGTTCCCCCAGTGCCGCCGGCTCGTCGCCCGCAGCGCCGAGCACCAGCAGCTGCTCGACGCCTGCGTGGCCAAGGATCCCGAGTGGGCCGCCACCGCGCTGCACGACCATCTCGCCGGCACCGCCAATCACATCGCGGGCGAGATGGGCGGCGGGCCGCTGTTCGAGCTGACGGCCCGCGGCGATCTGAAGGGCGGACCCGAGCTTCTTTAGACTAAATCCCGAGCGCCTTGGGGACACAGCCGCAACCCTCTTCGGTCCCACCGTGGTTCCGGCCGGTCGCGGCAGGCCGCACCTTTGCCCTCGTGGTCGAGCAGCTTCGCCGCGCGATCGAGGTCGGGGAGCTCAAGGCGGGAGACAAGCTTCCCTCCGAACCGGAGCTCGCGAGCCTGTTCGGGATTGCCCGCTCGGTCGTGCGCGAGGCGCTGAAGGTGCTCGAGATGACGGGCTACCTCGAGGTGCGGCGGGGGTACGGTGGCGGGACCTTCGTGTGTGCCGCTCCGGCCGAGGAGTTCACGACTGTGCCGCCGCCGCCGCTTCCCGCCGTCGCGGTCTCCACCGCCCAGCTCATCGATGTACGTTCGGCGATCGAGCCGCACGCCGCGCGGCTGGCAGCAGCCCGCGGCACGGGCGCAGCCAACGGGTTGGCGGAGACGATCGAGCGCCTTCACGGGCATCATGATCGACCGGCCGAAGTGCTGCGAACGAGCTTTGACTTCCACGTTGAGGTAGCTCGGATCGCTGGAAATCCCGTGTTCGTGGGAGTTCTGGAAACGCTCCGGCCGGCGGCATACTGGGCGATGCGCCACGCCGTCGAGGATGCGCAGTGGCGCTCGCGGGTGAGCACAGACCATGCCGCGATCGCGGCGGCGATAGCGGAAGGCGCCACGGACCGTGCCGAGACGTTGATGCGCGAGCACGTGGTCAGAGAATCGAGCCACCGTCCGGCTAGCGGTCCGACGGCGACCTAGGTGTAGGTCGCGAGCTAGCCGTCGACTCGTACCACGAGCGCTGCGCCGGTATCGCCCGCGGCGCATCCGGTGAACAGGCCGGTGCCGCCTCCGCGAAGTGCCAGTGACTCAATCAGCTCGGCCAACGCGCGAGCCCCGGTCGGTGCCTGCGGGTGTCCGTAGACGAGGCTGCAGCCGAACGGGTTCATCCGCTCGAGCGCAATGCCAGTCTGGGCGTGCAGCCAAAGGTCGTTGACCGCGAACGGGTTGTGCGTCGTGACGACATCCAGCTCGTCGAACGACACGCCGGCGTCGGCCATGGCCTGCCGGGCCGCCGGCACCGGCGCTTTGGGCATCCGCGCCTTCTCGACGCGTGCGGTGCCGTAGCCGAGCAGACGCGCGAACGCGCCGTCCCGGCCGAGGCTGCGCGCTCGCTCCTCGGTACTGATCAGCACCCCGGCGGTCCCGTCAGCGGGGTGCGTTTGTGAACCGAACGTGATCACACCAGCAGCGGAGCCTGACTTCAGCGAGCGCAGCGACTCCGCGGTGGTCGCGTGCACGCCTTCGTCAGCGTCGATCATGATGGTTTCGCCGCGCCGCCCGGTGGGCACCGCGGCGGCCACCATATACCGACGCTGGAAGGCGCGATCGTGGTCGAGCGCACGCGCGTACTGGTCATAGCGCATGAGCGTGACCGCATCGAGCTGCTCACGAGTGAAGCCGCCCTCGGCGGCAACCGCCTCGGCGGTTGCCACCATCGGCTCCAGCGCCCACGGGTCGCGGCGGAAGTTCTCGAGCACCCAATCCTCGACGTGCGGCGCGCCTCCCTGTGCGCCGGGCGCCGGCCACACGACATGCGGGCCGTTGCTCGTCCGGTCGGTGAGCAGCGCGAGGATCAGTCCATCGCCGCCCGCCTGCAACTCGGTCGCTGCGAGCCCCACCGCCACCGCCGACGTCGCGCAGGCCTGGGCGACCATCGGTCCGCTGATGGCGGGCGCGCCGATCCGAGCGGCGACAGTCGGCGCCCCATAGAAGGCCCCGGGCTGTGGCACCGTCCACCCCAGGACGATCTGGGTCAGCTCCTCAGGCGCGATCGCGCGCTCGGCCAGCGCGCGCCTCGTCACGTCGGTGGCCAAATCGAGGCTCGATATCTCGCCGAGCGCACCCTGCCAGCGGCAGAACGGCGATGACCACACGCCGCCGAGCGGGATGCATGCCTTCCCGAACCTCAATGCGAATGGCCGTGGCTATGGCCGCGAAGGGCGTGGGCCAGGAGCTCGCCGGTCCGCTTACCGTCAGGGTGCACCTCACCCGGGCCATAGCCGTCGGGAAGCGGAGTGTCGGCCAGTTGACGGCGCTTGGCCTCCGTCGCGGTCGAGTCCAAACGGAAGTCGTGGACCTCGGGGTCGTGGACCTCGATCACGACGCCGTAGACGTCGCGCGCCTTCTCGAGCGACAGAAACCCGTCGATCACCTCCTCGAGGATCACCTCCGGCTCGCGTTCGAGGGGGTTGCCGTACCCCCCGCCGCCGTTGGAGAGAAAGTCGATCGAGTCGCCATCGTGCAACGGCACGTTGGTGGCGAACATGCCGAGGCTGCGCTCCTGCGCCGAGCCTTGGTTGAGAACCAGCTTGTTGGGGCCGCCATTCGCCCCACCGACAACGCCCGGCGGAGTGACCTCCTCTCGATCGCCGTGGATTGAGTTGACTGCGTCACCGCGCATGATCCACCGGCGGTGCGAGCCGTAACCGCCGCGATAGCGGCCGTAACCCGCGGAGTCCGGTGCGACCTCGAACTTCTCATACAGCACCGGGTACCACCGTTCGTGGACCTCGATCGGCTGGTTCTGCGCCCCGCCGCCGTAGAGGAACATGGCAAAGCTCGGGCCGTCGCCGTAACTGCGCGCACCCTGACCACCTTCCGACCAGGTGTAGGAGACGTAACGCTGACCCGACTTCGGATGAATCCCGCCGATGCAGCAGTTCTGCAGGTTCACCGTGCCGCCGAAGATCATCTCCGGCCGGCCCGCCGCGGCGAGCGCCTGGCCCCAGGCGCCCATCGTGGCCGTGTCGCATTTCTCATAGCCCGACGCGCAGTAGCCGGCCACCGGGGTCGGATGCAGCACGTGCGTCGCCGAGCCTGGCCGCGTGATCACATTGATGGCGCGGATGATCCCATGGCTCAGAGGCACCAGATGCGGGAAGCAGTGCAGTGTCCCGTCGTAGGTGGCGCTCGAGAGCGCTGGGAGGGTGAGGCCCGCGGGACCGGCCGGCGCGTCATCGGAATCGGTCCAGTCAATCGTGGCCTGGTCGCCCTCGATCCGCAGCCGGCAGACGAACTTCACGCGGGGGTGGCCCTCCCGGCCGATGTCGTGGTCGCAGAAGTCCGTGAATACGTACTCCCCGTCAGGAAGCTCGCCAATCTCCTCGTGCAGGAGCCGCTCGGCGTAGTCCATGACCGCCTCGAAGCCGAGCTCGACGGTCTGCGCTCCGTAGCGATCGATGTAATCGCCGAGCCGGCGCTCAAGCAGCTTGGTGGCTTGGTATTGCGCGGCAAGGTCACCCATCCGCTCGTGTGGCACCCGAACGTTCATCCGCACCATCTCGAAGGTGGACTTGACCGGCTTGTCGCCTTTGTAGACAAGCGTTGGCGGAATGATGATCCCTTCCGCCCACGACTCAGTCGCCGACGGGTTGAACGTGCCCGGTATGGGGCCTCCCATGTCTGACCAATGTGCGCACGCGACCGCAAACGCGAAGATCTGCCCGTCGTGGAATACCGGGCGCACGAGGCGCACGTCCTGCGTGTGCGTGCCCGCACGATAGGGGTCATTGACGATCACGACATCGCCAGGCTCGAGCGTGTCGCCGAAGTCCTCCAGCACGGCCTTGACGGAGAACTCATAGGTCCCCATGTGCGGCGTGATGTCCACGGTGCCGTGGGCCACGAGCCGCCCGTCGCCGGTCAGGATGCCCACGGAGTAGTCGCGACCCTGCGTGATGACCGGCCCCCATGCGACGCGTTCCACCAGCGCCGAGCCCTGCGAGCAGATCCCGCGGAAGCCGTTTCTGAGGACCGTGAAGGTGATGGGATCGATGGTGTCCAGCGCCGAGGTCATGGTCAGCCTCCTCAGACCCGCGCGACTTCGCGCACGTCGATGATCAGATTGCGGTATGGGTCGACGTGCACGTGAGCCCGGGGCGGAACGATCGTCGTCGAGTCGACCTCCTGCACGATGGCCGGACCGGCGAACGTCGCTCGGTGAAAGAGCTTGGATCGGTCATAGACATTCGTCCTCAGCCAACCCCCCGCCTCGGCGAAGTGCACCTCGCGGGTATCGACGACGGCCAGGGCGGCATCGCTCGTGCGAGTGTCGGCCACCAACTCGCCGACCGGCGCCGGTGCGAGCGCGGTCAGCCGCGCGTTGACGAACTCGACGCTCGTCAGCTCGAGCCCGACCGAGTACCCGAACTCCTCTTCGTGGCGGGCCAGGAACGAGTCCACGAGGCAGTCGACCACCGCCTGGTCGATCACGCCGGGCGGGACGCGTAAGTTGATGTAGCTCGTCTGGGGGTAGTACTTGACATCCACCGATCGCTGCAGCTCGGTCTGCTCCACACCGACGCCCTCCTGGCTGAGCAGCCGGCGCGCCTGGTCCTCGAGCTCGCTGAAGACCGACTCCAGTCGCGACGGACCCATGTCACTGTGCTTGGTCAGGAGCGGTCGCTGAGTATCGTCGCGGATCTCCACCCGCAGCTGGCCGAATGCGCTGGCGAGCCCCGGGCTGCGGGGCACGATCACGGTGGGGATGCTCATCTCCGCGGCACAGTGCGCGGCGTGGACCGGGCCGGCGCCCCCGAATGCGATCAGGGCGTAATCCCGCGGATCGTTGCCGCGCTCGACCGAGATCAGCCGCAATGCCTCGACCATGTTCTCGTTGGACACGCGCAGAATGCCTTCGGCCGCGTCTTCCACCGTCATTCCCAATGGCGCCGCGACTCGGGTCTGGATCGCTTCGCGCGCCAATTCGGTCCGCAGCTTGAACTCGCCACCGAGGAAGTTGTCGGCGTCCAGGCGGCCGAGGACGAGGTTCGCATCGGTGTTCGTGGGCTCCTCACCACCCGTACCGTAGGCGGCGGGACCGGGGCTCGCGCCTGCGCTCTGCGGACCCGAGCGCAACGTGGACGCTCTGTCGATCCACGCGATCGTTCCGCCGCCGGCGCCGATCGTCTCGACGTCCACAGCCGGGAATTGAACCGGCACCTTGTGCTCGATCTTCCAGCCGGCCTGCGTTCCCGGTTGGCCGTCCGCGATCAGCGCGACATCACACGAAGTCCCTCCCATGTCGAAGCTGATGAGATTCGGAAACCCCGCGAGCGACCCGATGTAAGCGGCGCCGACGGCGCCCCCGGCGGGCCCTGACATGCATGTGCGGGCGGGGAGCCGGCGTGCGGCGTCGAGGCTCATGACGCCGCCGCCCGAGTGGATGATCATCGTCTGCTCACGAAAGCCCCAGTCCGCGAGCCGCTCGGTGAGGCTCGACAGGTAACGGTCGACGATGGGGCCGAGGTATGCGTTGACCACGGTGGTCGAGGTGCGCTCGAACTCCTTGAGCTCCGGCAGGATGTCGTACGAGCAGCAGGCGTAGACGTCAGGAAGCGCCTCGCGGATCGCGCGCAGCACGCGATATTCGTGGTCGTTGTTCATGAAGGAGTTGAGGAAGACGACGCTCACCGCTTCGATCCCGCGCTTGCGCAGCAGATCGATGGCCCGCGTGACGCTGGCCTCGTCCAGCGGCTCGATCGTCGCGCCCTCGTAGTCCACGCGCTCGCGCACGGTCAGCACGTCGCGCCGCGGCACGAGCGGTGGGCGCTCCACCGACGACAGGTCGAAGTGGTCGGTTCGGTCCGCGCGCGCAGCGCCCAGCACGTCACGGAATCCCTCGGTCGTGACCAGGGCCGTCTTCGCGCCTCGCCGCTGGATGATCGCGTTCGTGGCGATCGTCGAGCCGTGCTTGAACACGGTCATGCTGCCAGGGTCGATCCCGACCTTGTCGAGCGCGTTGATCACACCATCGATGAACGTCGGCGGTGTCGACGGCACCTTCGCGTTGCGGATCTCGCCGGTGGCGGTATCGAGGCAGACGAGATCCGAAAACGTCCCGCCGATGTCGACAGCCACGATGTGCTGGCTCATTTCACGGTCACCTGGCCTCGGGGGTTGCGGGTTTCCTCGTAGACGTGGCGCAGCGGCTGCGATTTCATCTCGAACCGAGGCAGCGTCCCCGGCGGCACCAGCTCCACATCGCATCTCACGATCAGCTTGTCGCGGACGATTGCCTCAAGCTCGGCCTTGAGCGCGGCGAGATCGGTCGCCTCCGATCCGTACTCGACCTGCAGGTGCAGGGGCGGCTCCACCCTGGGTGGCGGTGCGAGCAACAGGATCTGCATCGCCCCTGTGGTGCGCGGATGCAGCTGCATGATCACGTCACTGATCGCCGACGGCCAGACGTTCACCCCGGCGACGATCACCATGTCATCGGTGCGGCCAACACACCGGATCCGATGGCTCGTACGCCCACAAGGGCAGGGCGAACTCCCGACGATCACGCGATCGCGGGTGCGAAAGCGGACGAGCGGCACGCAGTCGCGCTCGATGTGGGTCGCCACCAGCTCACCTTCCGCGCCGTCCTCCCAATCCAGCACCCTGCCGCTGTCGGGGTCGATCAGCTCGAGCACGATCTGATCCGGGGCCAGGAAGTGGTTGCCGTCCAGCTCGTCGCAGGTCCCGGCGTACACCGGGCAGACGTCGGCGTTGCCGAGCCCCTCGGTCACGAACGCGCCGTAGGTGTCGGCGATGCGCTCGCGCACGGCGGGCACAGCGCCGCCCGGCTCGGCCCCGAGGAGGATCCGCTTCAGGCCCAGATCTCTCGGCTCCGCGCCGAACCGCTCGCGAACGTACTCGGCCAGGTAGCTCGCGTAGGAGGGAGTACAGGTGAGGATCGTGCCACCGAGATGCTCAATGCCGCTGACCAGCCTGTCGGAAGCGCCAGTGCCGATCGGCACGAAAGTCGCGCCGATATTTTCGACGCCGTCCTTGAGTGGCAGCCCGCCGACGAAGAACCCCAGGCCGAAACCATGGATCAGGACATCCTCCGGTCGAACGCCCTCGCACCAGTACACGCGGCTGATGATCTCGGTCCAGCGGCGCCCGTCCGCTCGGGTGATGCCGACGTAGCTCGGCCGGCCGGTCGTTCCGCTGGAGGAATGCACCCGGATGACGTCAGCCATGTCGACTGCCGCGTGGTCGCCCAGCGGCGGTGTGGCGATCTGGGTGTCGCGGAGCTCCTGCTTTTCGGTGAACGGCGCCCGGCCGAGGTCGTCGACGGTGCGGACGCTAGCGGGATCGAAGCCCGCGTCGGCGAACTTCCGCGCGTAGAACGGCGAGCTCTCGACCAGGTAAGCGAACTGTCGCCGCAGCTTGAAGGTCTGCATCGCCCGGACGTCGTCAAGCGGCATCGTCTCGATCTCGGGGTTCCAGCACGTCCGGTGCTCAGCCACTGGGATCACGCTCCAGTCCGAACAGCTCCGCGGCGTTGCCGCCCATCACCCGCGCTCGGTTCTCGCCGTCCAGCCCGAGCGCGTCGACCAGGCCCATGCTGCGCGACAGGGGGAACGGGACCGGAGGATTGTCGGATCCGAGACACAGCTGACCGGCTCCCACCGTCTCCAGCGCCAACCGGAGCGGCCCCACGCCGTACGTCACAGTGTCGAGATGAAGGCGCTTGACGAAGCTCGACGGCGGGCGGCTCAGCTCGTGCTCGCCCCATGGGCCGAGTGGTGCGTAGCTGCGGAGCTCGTGACCGAAATCCAGACGATCTGCCACCGAGCAAATTGCGCCGCCGGCGTGGGCGCACAGCAGGCGCAGGCGGTCGAAGCGCTCGAAGGCGCCCCACAACACGAAACGCGACAGGGTGACGGTCATGTCGAGGGGCCGGCCGCAGACCTCGCCCATCCGGTAGGCCTCCATGACGTCATGGCCCACCACGCTGCCGCCGGGATGCACGAACACCGGGACGTCGAGCTCCAGCACCGCCTCCCAGAAATCCTGCGGGACGCTCTCGAGGTAGCGTCCGGAGTCGCTCGTCGGCATCGCCAGGCCAAGCAGGCCGAGTTGTTGCACAGCGCGCCGCGCCTCATCGACGTGGTCGGTCCCGCGCCAAGGCGTCACGGTGGCGAGACCGATGATTCGGTCGGGCCTCTCGCTCTGAAGCTCCGCGACGAAATCGTTGTACTGGCGCGTGCATGCGATCGAGCCGAGATCAAGATCGCCGTACCAGATGTGAGGGTCTGAGATCACGCTCACGTTCACTCCCGCCTGCGCCTGACGCTCGAGGAGCGCAGGTACATCGAAGAGGTCGTCGGGCATGCGTCCGGCCGATCGCCAGGCGGGCGGAAACAGGTGACTGTGGACGTCGACGATCACGCCGCGCAGCGCTCCAGGCAGCGGCGTACGAGCCCGCTCGCTGCCTCGAGCTTCCACTCGTTTCCCGGCAGTGGATGGGCCCGGACGGTCCATGCTGCCGCCACGGCGGCGAGGTCACCGATTGACGTGAGCTGGCGACTGCGCAAGGCCCGCTCCACCTCGGGCAGGCGAATTGGCGTGGGGGCGACCGCGCCGAGTGCCACTCGGGCCTGGCCGACCACCCCGCCGCCTTGCAACTCAAGTGATGCGCAGACAGACACGACCGAAAAGTCGCCGTCCCACAGCCGGAGCTTCTCGAATGCGGAGGCTCGCCGGCGCGCTGCGGCCGGGATCGTGATATGTGTGAGCAGCTCGCCAGGACGCAGCGAAGTCTCTCCGGGGCCGGTGTAAAACGCGGAAAATGCAATCGTCCGCTCGGAGCTCTGAGCGGCGATGGTCGCGGTGGCATCGAGGGCGAGCAGCGCGGTGCCCAGGTCAGAGGGAGTCACTGCCTGGCAGCGATGGGCGTCCATAGCGGCGTGGTAGAAGCGGTGGTCGCCCAGTACGGCGTAGCACGGGCAGGTTGACCCGCCGCGCTTGTAACACATCAATCCGCTGCGGTAAAACCAGCAGCGCTTCTGTTGGCACAGGTTGCCGCCGACCGTCGCCATCTCACGGATCTGCGGCGTCGCGATTGCGACGATGCTTTCGCGCAGCGCCGTGTCGGTCGCGACCTCGGGACGGCGCAGGAGGTCCGCGAGCGCCACCCCGGCACCGATTCGGAGGTCACCCGCCACCGTTTGCTCGAGCTCGGCGATCTCCGCAACGCCCGACAGGTCGACCAGCTCGTTCGGCGCCACTACCCCCTGCCGACGCGCCGGGATCAGGTCCGTGCCGCCGGCGAGCGCGGAGGCACGCGGGTTGCGGGCCAGCGCGTCGACCGCGTCGGCCATCTCGGAGGGCTGGGTCAGACGCTCGATGTCCGCCGCCGGAAGCGGCCTGGCCAGCCGAGTTCCGTAGCGGTGCAGAACGGCGTGCACGCCGCGCGGATAGGCGGCGCGCATGCCGGCGATCCACCAGCGATCCGGACGCCGCCAGATGCCGTAGCCGCGACGACGCTGGGCCCCGCGGTGTTGCTCCGCCAGGCCGGCCATCACCTTGTCGGGCGTGAGCGGAAGCTCGCGGACGCGGACGCCGACGGCGTGAGCGACCGCGTTGGCGAGCGCCGCAGGCGCCGGTATCAAGGAGATCTCGCCGGCACCTTTGGCGCCGTACGGCGACGCTGGGTCGTCGCTTCCGTCGAGCACGATCGCCCGGATCGGGGGGAGGTCGGCGGCGCGCGGGAGCGGATAGTCCACGTACGCGCCGTTGACGAGCTTGCCCCCCTCGTAGATGAGTTCTTCGCCCAGGGCAGCGCCGAGGCCCATCGCCATCCCGCCGACGATCTGACTCTCGAGCAGCACGGGGTTCAACGCCCGGCCCGCGTCGTGAACCGCGACAGCGTCGAGCAGTCGGAGCTTGCCCGTGGCGCGGTCCACCTCGACCTCCACGGCGTGCACAGCGAACGAGTAGGCGCCGGAGATATTGCCGGTGCCCGTTGCCATGTCCAGCGGCTCGACGTCGGCGGTCACCGCCTGCTTGACCCACAGGACGGGGTCACCGCCGTCTTCGGGGTCGACGCTGTGGCGCACGAGCTCGCCGATCCGGTAGCGCTCACCGCCGGCGATCGCGTCGCCGCCGGACAGCCGCACCGCGTCGGGGTCGACTCCCGCACGGTCGGCGGCGACCTCGCGCAGCCGCCGCGCGGCCTCGCGCGCCGCCGCGCCGACCGCCAAACCGCTCATGTACGTTCCGCGCGAGGACCACGCGCCGGCATCCAACGGTGTCTGTGCGCTGTCCATCGTCAGCACCTCAACCGCCGACACCTCGAGCCCGAGCTCGGCGGCGGCCATCTGGGCGAGCAGGGTCTTCTGTCCCGTCCCTGCGTCGGCCCCACCGAAGCGAACGAGGGCCGTGCCGTCCGCGCGTACATCGATCGCGGCGGAGCTGTCGGCCGCGCCGGGGTGCACATTGGCGCCACTGACATGGATCGCCGCCGCCAGTCCAACGCCCCGGCCACTGCCGCCGAGCGCCCGCTTGGCATCCCAGCCGATCGCGTCGCGCGCCGCGGTGAGGCACTCGACGAGGCGAGCTGAGCCGAGTTGCCAGCCGGTGTGCGTGACATCGCCGGGCCGATTCGCGTTCGCGATGCGCAGCTGGACCGGGTCGATCCCGAGCGTGTCGGCCAACTCGTCCATCTGCGACTCGATCGCGAATGTCGCCTGCGGTCCGCCGTAGCCGCGGAACTGACCACCCGGGTGCTTGTTGGTGTAGACGAGATCTGCCCGGAGGTCCACGCCGCCGGTGCGATAGAGCGACCCCATGACGAGGGTCCCGTATCCCATCACCGAGGGCCCGGTGTGGTTGTAGGCACCGTTGTCCACAAGCATCCGGGCCGAGCGGTGGGTCAGTCGGCCGTCCGCGTCGGCGCCGGTCTCCAGTTCCACATCGAAGTCATGGCGGCACTTGGTGGTCGAGAACTCCTCGTCGCGCGTCAGCACGAGCCGCACGGGGCGACCGGTCTTGATCGCGAGCGCGGCGGCGATCACCTCGTGCTCGGAGATCTTCGACTTCGAGCCGAACCCGCCACCGACTGCCACCTCGTGCACGTGCACCTGCTCGAACTCGAGCTCCAGCGCACTGGCGACCTCCTTGCGGATGAAATACGGCGATTGCGTTGAGACCCATAGCTCGAGCAGTTCTGACGTTCCGTCCCAGCGAGCCAGGACGCTGTTGGGCTCCATCGCGGCGTGAGTCTGACGTCCGAAGCGGTAACGGCCGCGAACCCGTGCAGTTGCCCGCTCGTGGGCGGCGGCGTCACCCCACGAACGCTCGATCGTCATGGCCACGTTCCCGGCCTGGCGGTCTTCGTGGACCAGCGGCGCGCCGGGCGCAAGAGCGGCGGCGATCGTGTCGGCGACCGGCAGCCGCCGATAGCGCACGCGGAAGCGAAGCAGCGCCTCCCCGGCTGCGGCCGGGGTCTCGGCCGCCACGGCCGCGATCTCCTCGCCGGCGAAGCGCACGACCTCGCGGGCCAGGACCCGCCGGTCGGCGAGGGGCCCGCCGTGATGCACGTAGTGGACCTCCGGCAGGTCAGCCGCGGTGAGGACGGCGACGACGCCATCCATCCGCTTCACGGCGGAGGCGTCGATCGACTCGATGCGGGCGTGGGCGTGGGGGCTACGCAGGATTCGTGCCGTCAGCGTCCCGGGAAGCTCGACGTCAGCGGTGTAGCGCGCCGCCCCCGAGGTCTTGGCTTCCCAGTCGACGTTTCGGACTCGGGCACCGATGGGCTCACCGACTCGCTCTCGTACGGGAGCTGTGACCTGCGTCACGCGAGCTGCGCCTCGGCCTCGCGCAGCGCCTGGATGATGCCGGTGTATCCCGTGCAGCGGCAGATGTTGCCGGACAGCGCGTGGCGCAGCCCCATGTCGCCTGCCGGCAGGCTCTCACGCAGCATCGCGACACCCCGGACGATCTGCCCGGGCGTGCAGAAGCCGCATTGAAATGCACCGTGGTCGGCGAATGCCGCGCGTAGGCCACGAGCTTCCTCGGCCACACCCTCGATTGTCTCGACCCGTCCTCGGACGCGGGCCGCCAGCGTGATGCACGAGAGCACGGCACGGCCGTCGATCAGGACCGTGCAGGCGCCGCACTCTCCCCGCCCGCATCCCTCTTTGGTCCCGGTCAGCCCAAGCCGATTCCGCAGGACGTCGAGGAGACGCTCGTCCGCAGCGAACGCCGTCTCCTCGGTCTCCATGCCATTGACGATCATCGACCTGAGCCTCCCTCAAACGAAACTGCTGTCTGACAGCAGATATACCCGGCGTCTGGGGGTGTTGTCAAGCTTGAAACGCCAACCAAGGGGTTGCCCGCACCCCTAGCTCTCTGTATTGTCAGACAGCAGCACGAAGTCATCGCGCCGGCCCAGATACGAGCTCGCCGGACTGGCCTCAGAGAGGGAGAACGCATGAATCGTCGTGATCGATGTTTCTGGGCCACCGGTCTGGCGCTGATCGCAATCGCGCTCCTGTCCGGCTGTGGATCGGGCGGCTCGGGTGGCTCGGCGACGGGCTCCAGCGGGCATGGCAACCTGACCATCGCCGTGTTCAGCCCGTTTACAGGGCCGGACGCCGCGTTCGGCTCGTTCGACATCGCGGGATGTCTCCCCGCCGTCCACCTCATCAACAACGGCGGTGGCGTTCTGGGTCACCGGCTCACCTGCAAATCCGTCGACACCCACGGCGATGCCGCCGACGCTGTGCCGGCGGCGCGCCAGATGCTCGCCAGTACCTCGAACCTCGTCGGAGTGCTCGGTCCCAGCTCGGATGAGGCCTCTGCGACCGTGCCGCTGCTCAGCCAGAGCAAAGTTGTCATGTTCTCCGACACGGGACAGTCGGAATTTGATCATTCGACTTTCACCTACTTCTGGCGCAACGAACCCGCGGACGACGTGGGGGGCTACGCGATGGCGCTGTTCGGTCACCAGAAGGGATACACCCGTGCCGCGGCAATCTTCGGGACCGACATCAGCTCGCAGGGAACGTTGCCAACGCTGCTCAAGGCCGTGCCCAAGCTGGGGGGCACGATCGTCATCAACGAGCGCCTTGCGGCGGGCCAGAGCTCGTACCGCTCCGAGATCGAGCGCATGGTGGCGGCCAAGCCGCAGGTCATCTATACCGAGGCCGACCCGCAGTCCAGCGCCACCTTCTTTGCCCAGCTCAAGCAGTTGCACGGGCCGATCCCGATCATCGGATCGAATGCGACAGCGGTTCAGTCCTGGTTTCAGGCGGTGGCCAAGCCAATCACTCCTCTGACCCTCAGTCAGACCTACGCGGGCGGTGTCGCCGTCGCATCTGCGTCGAGCGGCCCGGCCTACCAGGCGTACAAGCAGGCCCTGCTCACCTCGAGCGTTCCACAAGCCACCCAGTACCTCACCGATCCGACGGCGGAAGCTCGCTACGACGCGACCACCGTCATGGCCCTCGCCATGCTCGCCGCCCACAGCACCAACCCTGCGGTCTACAACGGCGCGATACGTTCGGTGACCGCTCCCCGACCGGGCGCGGTCGTCGTCCACACGTTCCTCCAGGGCAAGGCGATGCTCGCTGCGGGCAAGAAAGTGCAGTACGTGGGACCTACCGGCCCGGAGCCGTTCGATCAGTGGCACAACTCCACCGGCGCGTTCGTGGTGCTGCGTTTCAAGCGCAGTGGGCAGAACTATCAGGTGGCCAGCCTCACCGCATCCCAGCTGACGGCGCTCGCCAAGTCGGTCACGGGCTAGGCGATTTCGCATCTCACCGGGCCCATTGCACGACGCCGTCGACGATCGTCATCACGGTTTCGATCTCTGACCAGGACGCGGCCAGACGCTCCTCGGGCGCTCGGGCGAGCACAGTGAGGTCAGCCCGGTACCCTGCCGCAATGCGGCCCCGGTCGGAGTCCCGTCAGCGACCGCAGGCCACAGCGTCAGCATGGCGATCGCCTCGGCTGCCGTGATCGCCTGCCTGGCCCCCCAGACCCGGCCGGACCGGTCAGTTCTCGTCACCGCCGCCGCCAAGGCGGGAAGCGGGCGGGTGTCCTGCGACACCGGGGCATCGGAACCATGCAGAGGACGGAGGCCCGAGTCGATCCAATCGCGCAAGGGGTAGAGCTGATGCATGCGGGCCTCGCCCAGCGCGGCGAGAAAGTCGTCGGCGCGCTCACTGAGGAACGACAGCTGCGGAACCGGTACCAGGCCGGCCGCCGCCATCACACCGATCGTCTCCGGGTCGGTCAGGCAGCAGTGCTCGATCCTGTGCGGACGAGCCGCAGGGCCGGAGCGGGCCAGGCACCTGGCGCTCAGGCTGATCGCCCGATCGCCGATCGCGTGGACGCAGACCTGCCAGCCGGTGGCAGCGGCTCGCGCCAGCACCGAAGCGAACTCCGGCTCGGGGGCGGAGAGCCCGCCGGTGCCATCGACGTCTCGATATGGCTCCGAGAGCCAAGCTGTCCTCGGGCCGAAGGCGCCGTCGGCGAACACCTTCAGTCCACCGAGCTCGAACCGGCCCATGCGCACGCCGTCCGGCAATCCGAGGTCGGCGACGGCTCCAGCGGCTTGCACCTTGACCATCGACCGAACCCAGACCGGAAGTTCGCCTCGCATGGCGAGGCGGCTGAAGGCCGCGACCTCCTCGCCGGTGGCCGACATGGTGATCGGCGCGGCGTTGGTGAGCCGGGTGAACCCCTGGCGCAAGAGGTGACGCGCCGTCAGCAGCACGGCCTGCTCGTTCTCGGTCTCCGACCACGGCGGGACCACCGGATCGACGAGGGCTCGGGCGGAGTCGACGAGCTCGCCGGTGGGCGTTCCGGCAGCGTCTCTGACGATCCTTCCTCCCGGCGGGTCGGAGGTCTGCGGCCCGATCCGAGCTCGCTCGAGCACCGTTGAGTTCACGACGCGACGGTGAAAGTCCATGCTCTCCAGGACCACGAGCCGGTCACGTCCGAGGTCCAGCTCGGCTGCCGTGGGCGGCCGTCCCTCGGCGAGCTGCCGGGGATCGAACCCCCGGCCCCGTAGACACGCTCCGGACGGCAGGTCTCGGCCGGCTGATCTGACGCGCGCCACGATGTCAGCGACCGAGGACACGTCGGCCGGCCAGCACGGAACCCCCATCCGTCCGCGTCCCCAGTTGACAACGTGGAGATGGCTGTCGACGAAACCGGGGAACACCGCCGCGCCGGCCAAGTCGATCACCTCGGCCCGTCTCACCGCCTCTCGTGCCTCCTCAAGGGTGCCCACGCCACGGATGCGGCCGTCCGAGAGCGAAACCGCCTGCACCGAGGCTGGGTCGTGTGCCCAGAAGACGCCGTTGGCGAGCACGACGTCGCCGCTCATGCCGCGCTTTCCTAAAACGGACGGTAGACCGTCCTCTGGACGGTCTGCGGGGTTTTCTCGAGCTGCGTGCGGAGCGCTGCCGAGTTCGTGAAGCGCTCGGTCTCGAGCCGGGCGCAGGGGACGTCGATCACCAGCTCCGGCTCACCGAACGGGTAGGGATCGAGCGCGACCTCCCACCTGCCGTCGCGGCGCACCGAGAGCATCCCCCACTGCCCCGGTAGCGTCGGGACCGGGCCGCAACCGTCGCAGTCGTGACCGAAGCAGGTCAGCAGAGAAAGGCAGTCGAAGGTCTCCAGCAGCATGTATCCGCGCCACGCCGCCTCGTACTCAACCTCGGTGGCAGGCATTCGTGATGTCAGCTCGACGCGAAACTCACGCTCGGAATTCAGCAGCGAGAGGCCGTGCGGACCGATCGCCTCCCAGTCCACCGCCTTCAGGCCGGTCCATCCGTAGCGCCGGGAATAGAGGCCCGAGGCATGCAGACTGACGAGGTAGGCCGCCGCCGGGTCCGCCTCGGCGATGGTCCGGACGGCACGGGCATAAAACGCCGTGTGGGTGGCTTCGTCGATCGAGGTGAAGTTCTGCGGCGCGCCGGTCGTCGGGTCCACGCTCGGCGTCAGATCGGCTTCAGTCCAGCCGAGGTCATGACCCGAGGTCGCGTTTCGCAGGCTGGGCGAGATGTCCTGGGCGCCGAACACCCCACGTGCCCAGGCGTCGCTGATGGCCCCTGCGTGCTGCGCGTGATCCACCTGGCGGATCAACGTCCACCCGTTGCCATCGCGTGTGACGATCATCTCCGGGTCTCCGGCTCAGCCGCCGCCAGTGCTTCGAGGATTCGGGCCGGGGTCAGGGGAAGCCGCACCGCCTTGATTCCGATCGCATCGGCGACCGCGTTGGCGACGGCGGCGGTAGCGCCGATCGTCCCACCCTCGCCGATCCCCTTGCACCCCAGGTCGTGCACGGGCGATCGGGTCTCCAGGTGGCGGATCTCGATCGCTGGCATCTCGGCTGCCGTCGGGATCAGATAATCCATGAAGCTCCCGGTCAGCAGCTGTCCCTCGTCTGAGTAGATCATCTCCTCGGTCAGGACCGACGCCAGCCCTTGCGCGATGCCGCCGTGCACCTGGCCGTCGACGATCATCGGGTTGATCAGAGGCCCGCAGTCCTCGCCCACCACGTAGCGCAGCACCGTAACGGCTCCCGTGCCGGCGTCAACTTCGACCAGACAGATATGGGTGGCGAGCGGATGCGCGGCTGCAGGCGGGTCGTATGTCACCTCTACATCGAACGCCTCCCCAGCGCGGTCGACGAGGTCGGTCAGCGCGAGTCCTGTCTGCGCTCCGTCACGGGCCACGATCAGCTCGCCCGACAGCCGAAGCTCATCCGCGGGTTCGTGGAGCACCTCTGCGGCAGCGGTGAGAATGGCTCGGCGCAGAAGGAGTCCGGCTCGATGGGCGGCGGTCGCCGTGCCGACCGAACTTCGGCTCATGAACGTACCCGTTCCCCTTGAGACGACAGCAGTATCGGTCTGCTCGACGATGACCTCATCGGAGCTCACACCGACGGCAGCGGCGACCACCTGGCCCAGGGTGGTCTGGCTGCCCTGCCCGATCGCCGGTGAGCTCGACTGGACTCGCACGGTTCCCGCCGCGTCGAGCCACGTCCGCACGGTGTCGACCCCGGGAATGCCGACCATCCCCCGGCCGACGAACGTTGCCGAGCCGCCGCCGGTGAACTCGACGTAGGAACCGAGTCCGATCCCGAGCAGCCGTCCGCCCGCTCGCGCCAGCTGGCGCTCCTGGCGGGCTCCGGCGTAATCGAAGCTCAGCAGCGCGATCTCCAGCGCGGCCGCGTGATCACCCGATTCATACGGATGCCCCGTCACCGTGGTGTACGGCATCTCCTCGGCCGCGATGTAGTTGCGCCGCCGGACCTCGGCCGGATCCAAGCCAAGCTCGTCCGCGATCAGATCCATGAGACGTTCGTGAGTCAGCGCCGCGGTGGGCATGCCCACGCCCCGGTACGGTCCTTCGGGAGCCTTGTTGGTCGCCACCGCGACCGTGTCGTAGCTGTAATCGCGGATCCTGTACGGCCCGACGATCAGCCCCGCCGTGGTCATCGGATCCAGAAGCGGTCCGTGCGGCCGGATCCCGTAGGCCCCGATGTCGGACACGATCCGCGCCCGGAGACCCAGCACCACACCGTCGGACCGAATCGCGGCGCGGAAGGAAACCCGCTGGTCGCGGGCATGGCTGGCTCCCTGGAGGTGCTCGCTGCGGTCCTCGAGCCACTCACCGCTCGGCCCAGCTTCATCGCCACCCATGCCACCGTCACCTCCTCGGTGTAGACATGGGCTTTGACGCCGACCCGCCGCCGATGTCGGGGGTCACGACGCGCACCATGGTCTCCGGCAGCTGGCAGCATTCCGCGATCACCTCGGCTACGAGATGCGGGCACTGGGTCGAGCTCCAGACGGTGACGCCACCGCCATCGATCGGGACAGCGACGACGCCGCGGCACTCCATCGGCGCAGCGGCGACGCGCGGGTGGACGACGCTCCCTTCGATCACGGCATCGGCGGCGGCGAACGCACGATCGAGGTCACCCCACTCCTTCTGCAAACGGAAATAGACATTGCCGGGTACGTCGTCGTGCACCAGCGCCCCATCGGGCTCGAGCGCGTTCTCGCTGTCGTGGACCGCCGGCAGCGGCTCATACTCGAATTCGATCCGCTCCACGGCATCCTCCGCCACGTACCGGTTCTCAGCGACTACCACGGCGACCGGCTCGCCGACGAAGCGCACCTTGTCGCGGGCCAACAGGGGACGGTCCGGCGCCCGCGCCCCGGGCGTGGTCAGGTGAACCCTGAACGGCAGACATTCGGGCTCAAGGGCGGTGCCGTCGAAGGCGGCCACCACGTGGTCGTCCCGCCGGGCGTCCGCGAGTTGCAGTGCCGTGATGCGCGCGTGCGCGACGGGGCTGCGCAGGAACGCGATGTGCGCCATCTCCGTGGTGCGCAGGTCGCCGATGAAGCTCGCGCTGCCTCGGAGTAACGCACGATCCTCGTAGCGGGGAATCGACTCCCCCATAGGGCTGAGACTTGCGCTCATACGGTCTCCAGCGGCGGGCCGGACTCAAGAAACTCCCCGCGTCCCGCCTCGGGCAGCACGGCTCCGTCCCTGAGCACGTCAGATCCACGCTGAAGCGTGTGCACAGGTCGGCCCAGGGTCTGCCAGCCCTCGTAGATGCTCGGGTAACGCATGGAGCTGTGCAGCCCCTCGGCCGCGATCGCTGCATCGGCGCTCGGATCCACGATCACCACATCCGCGTCTGAACCCACAGCGAGGCATCCTTTCTTCGGGAACAGTCCGAACACCCGGGCCGGGTTCTCGCACAGCGCGGCGACGAGCCGAGGGAGCGTGATCCGCCCCCCGTTCACACCCCGGTCATAGAGCAGCGGGAGCATCGTCTCGACCTGAGCGGTGCCCACCGGGACTGAGAAGACTTCTCGAGCTCGCGCTTGTCGTGCGGGGCGTGGTCGCTACCCACCACCGAGATCTCCCCTGCCGCGATGGCGGCCCAGAGGTGCTCCTGATCTTCCACCGTGCGGTACGGCGGCGCCAGCGCCACCGGCCCGTACTCCACGAGGTCATCATTGGTCCACAGCAGATACTGCGGACAGGTTTCGCCGACGACGGATTGACCCTCCGCGCGGGCCGCGGCGACCAGCCCAGCGCCCTCCGCCGTAGTCTGGTGGACGAGGTACAGCGGGCAGTCAGCCACCGCGGCGAGCTGGATGGCTCGGAACACGGCCTCGTACTCGAGCCGCCTGGGTCGACTCGGCTCGAACCACCGGACGCCTGTCTTGCCCTCTGCGGTGAAGCGCTTCTCCAGGTGATCGATGGCCAATCCGTTCTCCGCGTGAACCATCGCGATTCCGTCCACCCCGGCCACCAGCTCGAGCGCCCGGAGGAATTGGTCGTCATCGATCATCATCCCGCGCTTGCGATAGGCGAGGAAGAACTTGAACGAGCGGATGCCGCGCGTCGCCGCCTCAGGGATCTGCTCGACTGTGTCGGCCGGATTGACCACCCCGAGGTGCAGACCGTAGTCCAGCACCGATCTCGAACCGTCACCCTCGCGCAGCTCGTCGATCGCCTGCACGAGTCCGAGACCCTTGTAGGCATAGACGAACGCCACCAGCGTGGTGATCCCCCCGTAGGCGGCGGCCAGGGATCCCGTCTGCAGGTTGTCGCCGTACTGGGGGTGAAAGTGCGCATCGAGCGCGCCCGGAAGGACGAGTCGCCCACTGGCGTCGATCACCCGCTCCGCGGTGGCGGGATCGATCGACGGCTCCCGCGCCGAGATCCGGCCCTCGCGGATGCCGATGTCCAACCGCTCGACCCGGCGACTGTCAGCCACGAGGCCGCCGACAATGGCCGTGTCGAATTCTGCTCGACTCATTGATCTGCTCCTCTCACGCTCATCGCCACGCCGCCTCGAGCGCGCGGGCCACCCCGATCAACTCGAGCTCCTGGTCACGGTGCCCAACCACCTGGATCCCGACCGGCAGTCCAGATACAGGCGCCGGCAGCGTGATCACGGGCTGGCCCGTCGCGCTGAATGGCCGGGTGAACCGGGTCATCGGCTCGCGGACGTCCGGACCGGTGATCGGCGGCGCGACCATTGCCGTGGCGGGCACGAGCAGCGCGTCCCACCCGCTCATCGCGGCTGTCATCTCGCGCACGAGGCGGGCCCGCCTGCTCAGCGCGCCGCGATATTCAGCCTCTGAAATCAGCAGGCCTTGACGCAGTCGCTCACGAACGTCCGCTCCGTAACGATCGGCATCCTGCGCGATCCAGTCCCGATGAAACCGGCTGGCCTCGTACATCGAAATCGTGGTGCAGATGTCGCTGGCCGGGACCCGATCGGGGATTGCCATCGCCGGCAGCCCGGCCGAGATTGCCGCCCAGGGCGAATGCCGTAGCGCCGTCCAACCCCTCGACCCACGGTTCTGTGGCACATCCGATGCGAAGGTCGCCCAGCGCCGGAGGGGCGCCCGGCGACGGCGGCGGGCCGAGCGACATCTGCGCCAGCGCCGCCGCGGCGCAATCGACATCCCGCGCCAGCGGGCCGAGCGTGTCGAGCGACCAGGCTCAGCTCAATCACGCCGTCGGTGGGAAGCTTGCCGTAGGTGGGCTTGATGCTCACCACGCCGGGGAGCGACGCCGGAATCCTCAGCGAACCAGCGGTGTCGGTCCCGATTCCCGAATCGCACATGCACGTGGCCACGGCGACCGCTGACCCGCCCGGAGGAGCCTCCGGAGATGCGATCGGGGTCCAGCGGATGGCGTGTAGGACCGAAGTGGGGATTGATGTTCGTCGCGCCATAAGCCCACTCGTGGAGGTTCGTCTTGCCGACGACCACGCACCCGCGGTCTCGAATACGCTGAATGACCGTCGCGTCACGCGCGGCCGGAACGTGGGGAGCAACCGGCCGCCGCCGGGGTTCTGCACGGTGCCGGCAACGTCGATGAGATCCTTGACCGCCACCGCCGGCCCGTCGCCCTGCTCGTCGGAGATGGAGATGAAGGCGTTCAGGTGCGCCAGCTCGTTGATCCGCGCTCGGGCTTCCCTGACCGTGACGGGGGACGCGGCCGCGGTCATCGCCCTACCGCCTACCGAGCGATCCATCGTCTCAGCCGCTTTCGCGGTTACGCCCGCCGCCCAGACGCACGACCCCGTCCGAACCGTCGCCCGATTCGCTCGCGCAGCACCGAGGGCAGGACCGCGAACAGATTGAGTGGAGGCGCCGAAACCGGGGCTGCCGGAGGCGCGGCGGTGGTCGTGTCGGCCGCGATGGCGGTGGCAGGCTCGGACGCGTCTCGCTCGTGCTCGATCTTCGCCTTGATGCAGTCGGCCATCTGGCCGACGAGCCGCTTTGACACGTCTTCGATGACGCCGCGCCCGAACTGCGCCACTCGGCCGGTGATGGTGAGCTCGGTCCCAATCGATACCGCCGCCCAGGTCTCGGTCGGCGTCACGCTGAGCACGGCCTCCATGGTGGCCGCACCCGCTCCGGTGGTCTCCCGCCCCTGCCCGCTCAGCGTCGCGGTCCTG
Source organism: uncultured Solirubrobacterales bacterium (assembly GCA_963792735.1). Lineage (GTDB taxonomy): Bacteria > Actinomycetota > Thermoleophilia > Solirubrobacterales > Solirubrobacteraceae > Palsa-465. Next base: position 47,716 of record CAWBXK010000009.1, read on the forward strand.
CTCGCGTCGTCACGCGAGAGGATCTTGGCGGTACCTCGATAGGAGGCCATGATCGCCCCGACCTTGACCTTCATGCGGCCCTGAAAGGTGTCGTCTTCCAGCACCTCGGTCAGCTCGGCTCCCGGCACGCAGGTGACAACTTTTGTCACGTCGAGCAGGAACTTGTAGACGTTGTCCGGTTCCGCTTGGACCTCGAACGAGTTCTCAAAGTGCACGGCCTCACCTCACCGGATACGGCACACCAGTGGAGAGCATCTCCCCGGCGCCGTCTTGACAGAATCCATCATTTGTAATACAAAGACGCCGACTCTGCAAGCCCACTGGTCTTCAGCCATCAAAACGCCAAATGTCAATCCGGACGCAACCGGCGCCTTGGAGTTCGTGGGGGGAGCGTCTCGGGCACTCAGGGCCCGTGAAGCACTGCTGCGGGCGATTCTGCGTCGCGAGTTCCCGGACGGACGCCTCCCGCCTGAGGATGAGCTGGGTCGCCTGCTGGGGGTGAGCCGAACCACCGTCCGAACGGCGCTGCAATCGCTCGAGCAGCACGGCGTGGTCAATCGCACACCGGGGCGGGGGACCAGCGTGCACGAGCGCATGAGTCCCCCCCTCGTCGCCCTTCAGCGCTTGATCGGCTTCGCCGACCTGATCCGCGAGCAGGGTCATGAGGTGACATACACGCCGACGTTCGGTGTGACCCAGTCTCCCGACTCGATCGTCGTCGAGGCCCTCGGTATCGAGCCGACGACCCAGTGCTATGAGATCGAACGGCTGCTGTTTGCCGATCGGCAGCCGGCCGTGTGGGCCCTCGATGTGTTTCCCGTCAGCAGCTTCGTGCGCGCACTCGAGGTCACCGACGCGACCGTCCCCCGCTCGCCGTTCGACATTGATCCGAACCTGTTCGTCGAGCCGATCGATCACGCGGTGGTGGAGATCCTGCCTCACGCCGCCGGAGATGAACTGGTGGAGAAATTGGGATTGACACCCACGCAGCCCTGCATCCTGCTCAGGGAGATCCACTATTCGGAATCAGGGGCGCCACTGGGCTTCAGCGCGATCCACGTCAATGATCGCTTCGTTCGCTTCGAGCTCATCCGCCGGCGGGAGGGTCTGTGACGCCGATCCCGACCGTCGAGACGCTCGCCGACGTCGTCGCCCCCGAGGACGTGATGGGTATCGGCGTGTCGGTCCTGCGCAAGGAGGACCGTCCGCTCCTCGCCGGGCTCGGCTGCTTCATCGCCGATTTCAAGCGACCGGGCATGGTGCACGCGACCGTGGTGAGAAGCCCGTACGCGCACGCTCGCATCATCGACGTTGACAAGGACGCTGCGCTCGCGGCACCCGGCGTGATCGACGTCGTCGTGGCCGCGGACCTGCCTGACCCCGAGCTTCGGATACCGATGCGGCAGTTCCGCGTGACGGGGTCTGAGCGTTTCCTTCAGCCACCGCTCGCCTCCGACGTGGTGCGGTACTCCGGCGAGCCGGTCGCCGTCGTCATCGCAGACTCGCGCTATCTGGCCGAGGATGCCGCCGAGCTCCTCGAGATCGCCTATGAGCCGATGACGCCGGTGCTCGACGGAGACCTGGCGGTGGCCACCGATGCTCCGCTGCTGCATCCGCTCGCCGGCACCAATGTTGCTGGCGAGATGGTCATCGACCAGGGGCCGGTCGACGAGCTGTTCGCCGAGGCCGACTTGGTCGTGGAGGAGGTCTTCCGCATCCAGCGTCACGCCGCCGTGCCTCTGGAGACCCGGGGCCTGCTCGCTGAATACGACCCGGCAACCGAGTCTCTCACCGTGTGGGGGGCGGCGAAGATCCCGCATGTCAACAAGGGCATCCTCGCCCGGCTGCTCGGCTGGGAGGACGAGGACCGGATCCGGCTGGTCGAGCTTCACGTTGGCGGCGGGTTCGGGGCTCGCGGAGAGTTCTACCCCGAGGATTACCTGATCCCGATCTGTGCGATGCGGACCAACCGCCCCGTGGCCTGGATCGAGGACCGCGAGGAGAACCTACGCGCTACGAATCACTCACGTGAGCAGATTCACCGCGTCGCGGTGGCCGTCAAGGCGGATGGGACGCTGCTCGCGCTCAAGGACGAACTGATCAACAACACCGGTGCGTACGTCCGCACCCACGGGATGACGGTGCCGGCGATGTCCGCCGCGATGCTTCCCGGCCCCTACCGGTGGCCGGGCTATCGCTGTGAGGTGCGCAGTGTGGTCACGAACAAGACGCCGGCCGGCACCTACCGTGCGCCCGGGCGCTATGAGGCCAACTTCGTCCGCGAGCGTCTGCTCGACATCGTGGCCCATCGCCTGAACCGCGATCCCATCGACCTCCGCCGTCAGAACCTGATCGAGGAGGACGGCTTCCCGTACGACGTGGGGACCAGCTACGACGGCCATCCGGTCATCTTTGACAGCGGCAAGTACGAGCTGCTGCTCGACAAATGCCTGGGACATTTCGATTTCGAAGCGATGCGCCGCTGGCGGGCCGAGCCTGTGAGCGGCTCTTCGCGCCGTGGGCTCGGGGTCGGCTTCTTCGTCGAAAAGGCCGGTCCTGCCGTCAAGGAATACGCGCGCGTGGAGATTGGATCAGACGGAGAGGTGGTGGTGTTCTCGGGCTCGGCGTCGGTGGGGCAGGGTGTCGAAACGACGCTTGCGCAGGTCTGCGCGAGTCATCTGGGGCTCCCCTATGACCGCATCAGCGTCCGCCACGGCGACACCGCGGTGATCCCCGAGGGGATGGGTGCCTTCGGGAGCCGTGCCGCGATGCTCGGCGGGGCCGCGGTGATGACCGCAGCTCGTGCGGTGCGCGACCGCGTGCTCGAGCTGGCCGCAGACGAGCTGGAGATCGCCCCGGAGGATCTGATCCTGCACGAGGATGGCATCGCCGCCCAGGGTGCCCCCTGGACCAAGATCTCGTGGGAGCGGATCGCGGAGAGGAATGGTGGCGACGTCGTCGAGGAGGGGCGCTACCGATGCGAGCTTCTCGGTTATCCCTACGGGCTCCATCTCGCCGCCGTGGAAGTCGACACGGCGACGGGCGTCGTCGCGATCAAGCGCTACGCCGTGGCCTACGACATTGGCCGCTGCATCAACCCGGTGCTCGTCGACGGTCAGATCAGCGGAGGAGCTGCCCAGGGAATCGGGGGGGCGCTGCTGGAGGAGTTCGTGTACGACGCATCGGGGCAGCCGCTCGCGGCGAGCTTCATGGACTACCTGTTACCGACTGCCACCGAGATGCCGGAGGTCGAGATTCTCGTCACCGAAGACGCTCCGTCGCCGCTCAATCCGCTCGGCGTGAAGGGCGCCGGCGAAGGTGGAACCGCTGCGGTGGGAGCGGCGCTGGCCAACGCCGTTTCCGACGCCTTGGGCGTCGAGGTGACGCAACTGCCCCTGTCCCCGGATCGGATCAACTCGTTGATCGGAGGCGCGGCGTGAAGCCACCCCAGTTCGAGTACAGCGCACCCACGACCGTCGACGAGGCGCTGCGCCTCCTCGCCGAGCAGCCCGACGAGGCAAAGCTGCTGGCGGGCGGCCAGAGCCTGGTCCCGCTCATGAACTTCAGGCTGGCCCGGCCGGAACGGCTGATCGACCTCAACGGCATCGCCGAGCTGGCCCATCTGGAGCGGCGCAACGGCCACGTCGTGATCGGGGCGATGACCCGTCACGCGACCGCCGAACACTCACCGGCGCTCGCCTCCGGCTGGCCGCTGCTCACCGAGGCCATCCGCTGGGTGGGACACGAGCAGATTCGCAACCGCGGCACGATCGGCGGCTCGGTCGCCCACGCCGACCCGGCCGCCGAATTGCCGGTCGCGCTGGCCGTGCTGGATGCCCGGTTTCACGTGCGCTCGCACAAGGACGATCGCTTCCTTGACTGGCGTGAATTCTTTGTCGCGGGATTCACCACCGCTCTCGAACCCGATGAGATGGTGGTCGACATCGAGGTCCCGGCGCTGCCAACCGGGGCCAGCACCGGGTTCGTGGAGTTCGCTCGGCGTCACGGCGACTTCGCCTTGGGCGGCGCCGGCGCGGTGCTCGTGCGGGACTCGTCCGGCGTCTGCACCGAAGCGAGGCTCTGCCTGCTCGCGGCCACCCCGGCGCCGGAGCGAGCCACCCACGCCGAGCAGCACCTGGTGGGCACGACGCTCGATGAGGCCGCGATCGCCGCCGCGGCGCAGGCAGCCGTGACCGACGTGGAACCGACCGGCGACATTCACGGCAGTACGACATATCGGCGCAAGCTGCTCCGAACCATGGCCCAACGGGCTCTCTCGATCGCGGCGAAACGTGGAAAGGATCAGACATGACAGTGGACATCTCGCTGGAGATCAACGGATCCCAGGTTGCGGGACAAGTGGAGCCCCGCCTCCTACTCGCCGACTTCATCCGCGACGACTTGGGCTTCACCGGCACTCATCTGGGCTGCGAGCACGGTGTGTGCGGCGCCTGCACCGTGCAGATGGACGGAGAGGCCGTGCGCTCGTGTCTGATGTTCGCCGTCCAAGCCAATGGGCACCGGATCGCGACCGTCGAGGGGATGGCGCTGTCCGCCGAGGAACTGCATCCGCTACAGCAGGCGTTTCATGAATTTCACGCCCTCCAATGCGGATTCTGTACGCCCGGAATCCTGATGACCATGTCGGCCTTCCTTCGCTCCGAGCCTGACCCCACCGCCGATCAGGTCAGGACCGCGCTGTCGGGGAACCTGTGCCGCTGCACCGGCTATCAGAACATCGTCACCGCGGTGTTGGAAGCTGCGAAACGGATGCGCGAGGACACGGCGTCGCCGCGTCCATCCACGATCGGAGGAGCAACAGATGGCAATTAACACCGAGGCCCCGAAGGCCGCTTCCAACCGGGTACCCGCATCAAAGATTGACGTCGTCGACCTGAGTCAGCCGTTCAGCATGCACACCCCCGGCTGGGTCAACTATCCGTCGCCGAAGGTCAGCTATTTCCAGCGCCACCACACCCACGGAATCGTGTCACAGTGGCTCGAGACATCGCTGCATGTGTCCACGCACATGGACGGGGAGGTTCATGCGGTACCGGGCGGCCGTGACATTGCCGCGATGCCGCTGGATCGGCTCGTCCACGAAGGGGTCATCGTGGACATCAGCGAGGAGTGCGAGGAGTTCACCTGGATCACCCCGGAGATGCTCACCAGCAAGATGGAGATCAAGAAGGGCGATATCGTCATCATCCACACGGGGTGGCACAAGTACTACACGCACAACGCCGAGGAGAACGACGTCAAGTACTTCTGCTATCACCCCGGCGGCACTCGCGAGCTGGCGCAGTGGATCGTCGACATGGAGCTGTCGTGGGTGGGCCAGGACACCGGTTCGCTTGACCACATCATGAACACCTCGATCCCGCACCTGTACCGCAAGGACGTGGCCCGGGAATGGAAGCGGCGGACTGGCACCGACGCGTCGGACTACGCCGACGAGCAGGGGTGGTTCCCCATGCACCGCATCCCGTTTCCCAAGGGCATCGTGCACGCTGAGAACGTGGGCGGCGACATCGACCAGGTCCTCAACACCCGCTGCCTGATCGGCGCGTTCCCGTGGAAGTTCATCGGCGGCGAATCGAGCATCTGCCGGATCGTGGCGTTTGTCGGGGAGGAGCAGGAGTGAGTTTACTCGGCCCGTCGATCGGCTTCGGACTGGTCACCGCCTCGATCCTGGCCTTGGCCGCGGTCGGCTTCACGATGCAGTTCGGGGTCACCAACGTCCTCAACCTCGCCTACGGTGAGGTCATGGGTGCGTCGGGCTTCGTCGCCCTGTTGTTCAACAACGCCGGTGTCAGCATCTGGCTGTGCCTGGCCATCGGCGCGATCTTCGGCGCCGTCAGCTCGTACGCGCTGAACCGACTGATTCTCGCACCGTACGTCCGGCGCGGCACCCGGCTGTTCGGCATGGTGATCGTCACGGTGGCGGTGGGACTGGTCATCGAGAACGTCATCCTGGCGGTGGAGGGACCCAATTTCTTCAGCTACCGGCTCCCCCACGAGTCGACGTTTCATTTCGCCTCCATGGTTCTCAATGGTTCGCAGGTGGTGATCATCGCGTTGGCGGTGGTGTGCATGCTCATCGTCCATGCCGTCCTCACCTATACGAAGCTCGGGATCGCCATGCGGGCTACGGCCGCCGAGAACTCATTGGCGCGTGGCTGCGGCATCAGGACCGACCGGGTGGTCGACATCGCCTGGCTGATGTCGGGTGCGATGTGCGGCCTGGCCGGCGTGACGCTGTTCATCAACACCTCGACCTTCACGTCGGCCACCGCCAACGAGTTTCTCGTCGTCATCGTCGCGGCAGCGGTGCTCGGCGGTGTCGGCCACGCGTACGGAGCGATGCTCGGTGCGCTGGTGCTGGGGCTGACGACTGAGATCTCGGCGGCGTACATCGACCCGACCTACAAGGACGTCACGGCGTTCGTGATCCTGATAATCGTGCTCCTGCTCCGCCCCCAGGGCATCCTGGCGGAGATCGCCACCCAGCGCGAGGTCGCGGCATGAGCACCGGGACCCAGTTCTATATCTCGACGCTGCTGGTCTATGCCGGGGTGGACGTCCTGGCGGCGTGGGGCATGAACCTCCAGTTCGGTGTGGCCGGCCTGCTGAGCTTCTGCTTCATTATCTTCCAGGCCGCCGGGGCGTACACCGCGGCCGTGCTCACGCTTGGACCCGACACTGGGAACGGCGCCTTTCAGCACTACATATTCGGCATGACCCTGCCGTTCCCGCTTCCACTCCTGGCCGCGGCGGTCGTGGGGGCGGCGCTGTCGGTCCCGATCGGACTGATCACGCTCCGCCGGCTACGGAGCGATTATCAGGCGATCGCGCTGCTGGTGGTGTCGATCATCGCCACCAGCGTGGTCACCAATCAGGCCGGCCTGTTCAACGGCGCCGCCGGGCTGGCCCTCGTCCCGCAGCCGCTGTCGGGCAGCCTGGGTCTCAGCCCCGTCAACTATCAGTGGTTCTATGTGGGTTGCACGTTCGCCATCTGCGCGCTGGTGTACGTGCTGTACCGGCGGCTGGTGCGCTCTCCACTGGGTCGCTCCATGCGAGCGATGCGGGACAATGACCAGGCGGCGGCGTCGCTGGGAAAGAACGTGGCGCAGCTGCGACTGCTGGCGTTCGCGGTGGGCGGTGCGATGGCCGGTCTCAGTGGAGGCCTGCTGGTCGAGTTCATCGGCACGTGGGCGCCGAGCGGTTGGCTGTATCCGGAGACCTTCGTGCTCCTGGCCGTGATCATCATCGGGGGCACCGGCAACGACCTCGGCGCGATCATCGGCGTGATCCTCGTACCGATCGGGTTCGCCGAGGCGACGCGCTACATCCCCGCGATCGGAAAGGCCGGCCTGGTCGACGCGCTGCAGTGGATCGCGATCGGCCTCCTGTTCCTGCTCTTCCTGTGGTTTCGCCCGCAGGGGATATTCCCTGAGCGCAAGCGCCGGTACCTGGCCGACGGCCGGCCCGCAACGTTGTGGACCGGATGGCGTGTCAAACGCCAGCGGGGCCTGGGCGACGCAGCCGGCGAGTTCGAGGGCGGGAAAGTGACATGAGCGCCGTGGCCACGGCTCCGACCCAGACCAAGCACGCCGTTCTCGAAGTGCGTGACATCGCGCGGGAATTCGGCGGCGTGCGTGCGGTCGACGGAGCGACGTTCGAGGTCCCTCCCGGCCGGATCACCGGTCTGATCGGACCGAACGGCGCCGGCAAATCCACCGTCGTCGGGCTGATCTCGGGAATGATCAAGCCGAGCTCGGGCGAGGTCCGATTCGAGGGTGCGGCCATCACCGGCCTGGCGCCATACCGAGTGGCGAGGCGCGGTGTCATCCGGACGTTTCAGCTCTCGAGCGAGTTCGGAAAGCTCACCGTGCTCGAGAACCTGCTCGTCGCGGCGCCCGGACAGCGCGGAGAGTCTTTCCTGGGAGCGCTCCGGGGGCCCCGCCACTGGCGCCGGCAGGAGCAGGAACTGGTCGACGAGGCGCGGGCCCTGCTGGCACGCTTCGACATGAGCGAGAAGGAGGAAGAGTACGCCGGCAACCTCAGCGGCGGCCAGAAGCGATTGGTGGAGATCATGCGCGGGCTGATCGCCAAGCCCAAGCTCCTGCTCCTCGACGAGCCGTTGGCAGGCGTCAATCCGAATCTGTCAAACCGGATCATGGGACACCTCGAAGCGCTGCGCGACGAGGGGCTGACGATGCTCATGGTCGAGCACGATCTGCTCGCCGTCGGGCGTGTCTGCGATCCCGTCGTCGTCATGGCTCAGGGCAAGGTGCTCGCCCAGGGACCACTCGAGGAACTGCGCGCAAACCCGGAAGTCCAGAATGCCTACCTCATCGGCTGACCTCACCCGCCCGGCCCACCACCTCGAGGTCAGAGACCTGGCCGCGGGTTACGGCACCACCAAGATCATCTCCGGCGTCAAGCTCGGCGTCGGGCGCGGGGAGATCGCCGCCATCGTGGGCCCCAACGGCGCGGGCAAGAGCACGCTCATCAAGGCACTCCTCGGTGTCATCCCGGCCATGGAGGGCACCGTCTTGCATGACGGTGAGGACGTCACGAACCTCCGAACCGATCAGCTCGCCCGCCGGGGTGTCGCCTACGTCCCCCAGACCCGCAACGTATTCGGAACGCTCAACGTCGAGGAGAACCTCAAGATGGGCGGCTACCTCCTCCACAAGCGCGACGTGGGCGAGCGCATCGAGGAGATCGTCGCAACCTTTCCGATCCTGGCTCCGCTGATGCGCCGAAGCGTGCACAAACTGAGCGGCGGCGAGCAGAAGCTCGTGGCCATCGGTCGCGTGATGATGATGAAGCCCAGCGTCTATGTGCTCGACGAGCCGACCGCCGGTCTGTCCGAAAAATTATCCAAGGAGCTGCTCGAAGAACACGTGACTCGTATCGCCGAGTCCGATGCTGCCGTGCTCCTGGTCGAGCAGAAGGTGATGGCCGCCCTCCAGGCCTCCAGCTGGGGGTACTTGCTGGTGTCGGGCAACGTACGCATGTCGGCGGCGCCCGCCGAGATGCTCACGAGCTCAGTGGCGGAGATGTTCCTCGGACAGGCAGCGAACGCTGCACCGACAGGCAAGGTCACCGGCCGGCCGCGGCCGGCCGTCCAAGCCGTTCCCGAAGTCGCCCGATCATCCGAGTTGGGGAGTTGAGCAACATGCGCAGGAAATGCTACGTCGTCGTCATTTGCGCGCTGGCCGCCGCACTGGTCGCTGGTTGCGGAAGCAGCTCGGGAGGCTCGGGAGGCGGAAGCACCAGCAGCAAGGGCCCGCTGGTCTTCGACACCTTCAACCCGTACTCGGGCGCCAACGCGAGCTTCGGGCCAGAGCTGGGCGCCGGCTGCTATCCGGCGGCGCGGGTCGTCGAGCAGGCCGGAGGCGTCCTCGGGCATACCCAGATCACGTGCAACGCCGTGGACAGCCGGGGGGATCCCGCGGACGCGGTCCCCGCCGCGGCCCAGATGCTCGCCAGCACGACCAACTTGGTGGGAGTCCTCGGGCCGAGCTCTGACGAGGCCGCCGCGACGGTCCCCCGAATCAACGCGGGGCACGTGCCGATGTTCGCCGACACAGGACAGTCGCTGTTTGACCACAGCAGCTACAACTACTTCTGGCGAATCGTCAGCCCGGACACCGCCACCGGTTACGCGGAGGCACTGTTCGCACATCAGAAGGGCTACATGCGAGCAGCCCTGGTGTACGGGAATGACATCAGCGCGCAAGGCACTGTGCCGGGGATCCTGGCCGGCTTCAAGAAGCTGGGCGGCACCGTCGCGGTCAATCTGCCTCTGGCGCTCAAGCAGAGCTCCTACCGCAGCGAAGTCGAGCGGCTCATCGCCGCCAAACCCGACGTCATCTTCAACGAGCTCGATCCGCAAACAGCGGCAACCTTCCTCGGCGAGCTGAAGCAGCTGCAGGGGCGCGTCCAGCCGCTCGTTTCCACTGCCGCCCAGTACACGCCGTGGATCAAGGCTGTGACCAACGCCATCGGCCTGTCGACGCTCGCGCAGGTGTACCACACGATTCTCAATACGGCTCAGTTCAGTGGCCCTGCCTACGCCCAGTACAAGACGAACCTCCTGGCGTCCCCCCAGGTCGCCAATCCGAAGCAGTGGCTGCAGGACGTCTTCAGCGAGAGTGGCTTTGACACGGTGATCATCTGCAGTCTCGCCATGCTGGCGGCCCACAGCACCAACCCGGCGGTGTGGAATTCCTACATCCCCAAGGTCACCACGGTCGGGAGCGGAGCCACGGTCGTCAAGACGTTCGCGCAGGGCAAGGCGCTGCTCGCCAAGGGCAAGAAGATCGCGTATATCGGAACCACCGGCCAGATCGCCTTCAACCCGTGGCACAACTCCGCCGGCGGCTTCGAGGTGCTCGGGTTCGCCCAGGGCAACGGCAAGCAGCCCATCGTCGCGACGTTCGGGCCCGCGGCGATCGCCGCGCTGACCAAATGATCAAGGCGAAGCCGGCCAACCGGTCGAGAGGCGGTTGATGTGCTGATCGACATGCATTGCCACTATCTGCCGCAGGCGCTGTTGGGACCCCTGAAACGTCGCGGCAGTGCGCCGCGTGCCGTCGACGGAGACGGAAGGACCATGATCGAATACGGCCCCCGGTCCGCTGTGCCGCTGCATCCCGGTTTCACGGATATCGACGTGATCCTCCAGCAGATGGAGGAGGCGAGCATCGACCACTCCGTGCTCAGCGTGACGATTCCGGGCGTGGACTGGTTCGACCACGAGGACGCGATCCAGGTCGCCGACGAGTGCAACCGTGAGACGGCGGAGTTGTGCCGGACGTATGCCGACCGGCTGTCAGGACTCGCGACGGTCCCGCTGCAGTATCCCGACGAGGCGGGGCACGTCCTGCGGCGCGGTGTGGACATGGGCCTGAAGGGCGCGATGATCTATTCGAACGTCGCGGGCGGGCACCTCGATGACCCGGGCCGCCGAACCTTCTTCGACACCGCCGCCGAGTTCGACGTCCCGATCCTGCTGCACCCCACCTACCCTCTGTGCGCGCCAACGGTGGCGACGCACGGCATGATCGAAATCGCCGGGTTCCTGTTCGATACGACCACCGCCGCGCTACGCTTCGTGTTCGACGGCCTCTACGAGCGCCATCCGGACTTCAAGTTCATCGTCCCGCACGCCGGCAGCCTGGTTCCCTACTTCGTCGGCCGAATCGATCACTTCGGACGGATCCGCCCGGGTGCGACCGGAGACCTCTCGACCTCCGCCGGCGAACAGATTCGGAAGTTCTACGTCGACACCGTGTGCAACTGGCCACCCGCGCTCGAGCTCGCGCTTGACTTCTTCGGCGTCGATAAGCTGATGGTCGGCAGCGATCACCCGTTCTGGTCGATGTCGATGGCGACCGAGGTCCTGGACTCTCTGGATCTGGCTCCCGCCGACCGCGCGAAGATCGAATACGAGAACGCGGCACGGCTGTTCAAGCTGCAGGTTGCGCTCGCCAAGGGCGAGTGATCGCGTTGGCGCGACTCCCCTATCTCGAGGCCGACCAATCGTCGAACCCTGAGCTGATCGGGGGCCTGTACGCGCAGATCAACGGCTGGGGGCGACCGGTCGGCCGCGTCTACAAGGTCCTCGCGCATCAACCGGCCGCTCTGGAGGCATTTCTCGGCATGTCGCACTACATCCGAGATCTGTCAGAGCCTGGAGCCGAAGCTCAAGGAGATGGCGGTCCTGGCGACTGCGCGAGCCCTGGAGCAGCCCTACGAGAAGGCACACCACGAGCCGGTGGCCCGGGCCGCCGGGGTTCCTCAGAGCAAGGTCGCCGCGATCGCGGCCGGCGAGTGGGAAGGCCTCGAGCCGGGCGAGCGCGCGGTGGTCGCCTACGCCCACGCGGTGGCCATGACGCGCGATGTCGACGACACGGTGTTCGAGCAGCTCAAGGCGACGCACACTGATGGTGAGCTCACCGATCTCGTTTTGACCGTTGCGTGGTACCACCTCTGTGCGGCCGTGCTCGGACCGCTCCACGTCGAAGTCGAGCCGGAGCACGCAGGCGCGTCGTGAGTCACGCGCCGAGCACCGTCGAGCGCAGCGCCGAGCCGGGCCGGTACATCGGGCGCAGGGTTCTGCGACCAGGCGATCAGGCCCTGTTGCGCGGCGAGGCCACCTACGTGGCCGACCTCCATCCCGATGGCGGGTTGCACGCGGCCATCGTCCGCAGCCCGTTTCCGCACGCGCTGATCGAGTCGATCGATGTCGCCGAGGCACGAAGCTCGCCGGGGGTGAACTCGTCGCCACCGGACGTGACGTGCACCGCTCGCATCCGCTCCTGCACACGATCCTCGGGGCCGCGGACATCAACTCTCCCGACCGGCCGCTGCTGGCCGTCGACAAGGCCACGTTCGCCGGTGAGGCCGTCGCCGTGGTGGTCGCCGAGAGCCGCTACCTCGCCGAGGACGCCGCAGCGCTGGTCGACGTGGACTACCGGCCCCTGGAGCCGGTGCTCGATCCCCTGACCGCGGTCGCGGACAGGTCTCCCACTGGTGCACGAGACCGTTTCGCGTAATTGCTACGCCCGCCGCCAGGTGGAGTTCGGTGACGTCGAGGCAGCGCTCGCGGCAGCTGACGTGATCATCGAGCGCGAGATCATCCACCCCCGGATCACGGGCGCCCCAATGGAATGCCGGGGCGTTCTCGCCGCCCCACACGGCAAGGGCATGACCGTGTGGCTCTCCGCGCAGAATCCCCACGCTGTCCATACGGCGATCGTGCGCGTGCTCGGGATCGACGAGTCAGAGCTCAACGTCATCGTGCCGGAGGTCGGCGGCGGCTTCGGGCTCAAGGGCCACGTCTATCCCGAGGACATTCTCGTACCGTGGCTCGCGCTGACGCTGGATCAGCCCGTGCAGTGGATCGAGGATCGGCTCGAGCACCTCTCGTGCTCAAACCACGCTCGCGACCAACGCGTGCGCATCCGCGCCGGGCTGACGAACGAAGGTCGCGTCATCGGCCTCGAGGCCCACGTGACATCGGACGTCGGGGCCTACGGCGTGCACCCGATGGGTCCGCTGCTTGACCTGATGACCTGCTCCGGACTGATCCCCGGCCCCTACGACATCCGCAACTACTCCTATGACAGCGCGGCCATGGTCACCAACAAGGCCCCAGGGGGCGCCTTCCGTGGCGTCGGGATGACCACCGCGGCGCTCGTCCACGAACGGATGATGGATATCGCCGCGCACGAACTCGGACTCGACCCCGCCGAGATCAGACGGCGAAACCTCGTGCCGGCCGAGCTGATGCCCTACACCACAGTGACGTCACATCCGTACGAGAGCGGCGACTTCTTCGCCGCTCTCGACGCGGCCCTCGAGGCGTTCGACTACGAGCAGGCGAGAATTGCGCAGGAGCGCGCACGCGCGAGGAAGAACCGTGGGGATCGGAATCGCCGCCTACGTCGAGGTGACGGCCGCCGGCTCGCGGACCTTCGTCGGGCGCGGGATGGTCGACGTCGAGGCGGTCGATCGAGCCCACCTGTGGCTCGATCGGGACGGCGTGGTGCGTATCCAGAGCACCTGCCCGGATATCGGCCAGGGAAGCCACGCCACTTTCGCTCAGGTGGCCACCGACAAGCTGGGAGTGGACCTTGCGCCGTGGTCATCGAGCACACGGACACGGCCAAGGTCGGACGCGGCTTCGGCACAGGCATGAGCCGGAGCTCGCCGCCGGTGCGACGAGCGTCGGGCGAGCGGAGGACGCTGCGGGAGGCAATCCTCGAAGCGACGGGAGGACGCCTGGAGGCGCGGTCGAGGACCTGATCGTTGAGGGAACGGGCGTGCACGTGCGCGGCGATCCGACCACGGCGGTGAGCTTGGCGGAGCTCGGGGCGGCGACCGTCGAGGAGAACGGCGGAGTGAAGCTGGACGTCGAGGCGACCTACGACGCCGCTCGGCCAGCCATCCCTACGCCACTCACGTGTGCCTCGTCGAGATCGACCGTGACACCGGGCAGGTGGACGTGCTCCGCTATCTCGTTCCCGAGGACTGCGGGCGGATCATCAATCCGCTGATCGTCGACGGACAGATCCAGGGCGGAGTCGCCCAGGGCATCTCCACCGCCCTGCTGGAGGAGATCAGATCTCCGACAACAGTCAGCTTTCCCGGCGGCTTCATGGACTACCTGCTGCCGACCGCGTGGGACGTGCCTAACATCGACATCCATCATTCGAGACACCGTCGACCAACCATGAGCTTGGTACGAAGGGTGCGGGCGAGGGCGGGACGATCGCCGGCCCGGTGGCGATCGCCAACGCAATCGCCGACGCTCTCGGAGTCGAGGCGAATCGGCTTCCGCTGACGCCGGAGCGGATCCTCGAGTTGATCGAGCCGCCCGCCGACTGGTCTGACCCTCGATGGACGCCGCGACCGCTCGAAGCCGGATCGCCGCAAATGCTGCGCTCAATGTCTTCATCAGCGTCTCTGAGGAAGATGGGCCCGGACCGGCGGTGGCCGTCAAGGATCTGATCGACGTCGCGGGCATGGTGACAACCGGAGGCGGCGTCATCCTGCCGAGCACGCCGGCGGAGCGGGACGCGCCGTGCGTCCGCTTGCTGCGCGAAGCCGGCGGGTGGGTGATCGGCAAGACGAACCTGCACGAGTGGGCGCTCGGGCCGACCAGCTCGAATCCGCACTACGGAGCCGTGCACAACCCCCACGACGTCGAGCGGGTCCCGGGGGCTCCTCGGGCGGATCCGCCGCCGCCGTGGCGGCGGGGCTGTGCGACTGGGCGATCGGCACCGATACGGGTGGCTCGATCCGGATCCCGGCCTCCCTGTGCGGGATCGTCGGCTTCAAACCCACCTACGGCACCGTCAGTACGGACGGGGTGATTCCGCTGGCGCCGTCGCTCGACACGGTCGGACCGATCGGAGCCGACGTCGCCACCGTGGCCCGCGGCCTCGAGATGCTGACGGGCCGCCGCGGGATGGTGCCGTCCACCCCCCGTCCCCACCGCGGCGTACCGGGTCGCGGCGCCACGAGGGTGGGTGGACGGTCTCGACAACCCGACCGGCGAAGTGTGGCGCCGAGTCAGCGCCGGGGTTCCCGCGATCGACTTTCCCGACCGTGACGTCCTGGTCGAGACCTTCAGGTGCATCTCGGGATTTCAAGCCGCCGAGTTTCATCGCAACTGGGTCGAGAACTGTCCCGAGCGCTACGGGCACGACGTGCTGATGAGGCTGCGGGACGGGATGCAGGTCTCGGCCGGCGAGTACACCGCCGCGGTGGCTTCACGCGAGCGTGCGGCGCGACGTGGCGGCGGCGATGGACGGATGGGATGCGCTGATTCTCCCGGCGACGGCCTGCGTGGCTCCGAGGCTGGACGATCCTGACCGGCGCGAGCCGCTGACGCGGTTCCTCCGTGCGTTCAGCGTCACCGGCCAGCCCGTGTTGGCGCTCCCGGTCCCGACCACGGGGCTCCCGGTCGGGGTCCAGCTCGTCGGCCACATCGGCCAGGACGCCGCCCTCCTGAGTCTCGGCGGCGCATTCGAAGCGGTGTGGGGACAGGCTCGCGCGACCGTCGGCCTGGCGAGATGAACGGGCCCCCGGATCAAGGAGAGGTCTTGCTGGTGGGAAGCATCGCTCGACCGGAGGACGGCTGGTCGGTCGAGGAGGTGTTCCGTCACAGCGGCCGGACGCTGGACGACCGCGTTTCGATGCTGCCAGACGGGGAGATCGGCGATCGCTCGACCTGGATCACCTATATCGCGCGTCACGTCTATCACGGCCATCCAGATCTGCTCACGCTGTCGCGCCATACCTACTCAGACTGGAAGCCCCGGCACTACGACGACCAATGGCGTTTCGGCGTACGACCCGGCGTCGAGCGGCTTCGCCTCGAGAAGATCGGCTATGCCGAGGAGGCCAAGCGCTCCTACGAGATCTTCCGCCGCCTTCGCGACGACGGTGTGATCGCCGCCGGGGTCCGCTTTCTCGTCGCCTACCCGCTGACCGAAAGCGCGGTGCGTCCCTTCTTCGACAGCGCCCACGACTACGAGATCGTCTGGCGCGCCTACAACGAGGCGGTGACGCGGGAATTGCACGATCTGGCGGCGAGCATCCCCCACGAGGACCTCGCAATCCAGTGGGACATGGCCCGTGAGACCGCCGGCGTGGAGGGTCTGCAGTTCAACTTCCCAGACGCCGACCTCGTCGGTCTTCCTGCCGACCCCATGCAGCGTTACTGCCGGGCGCTGGCGGAGCTGTCGCCCGCGATCCCGGAGCGCGCCTGGCTCGGGCTACACGTGTGCTATGGCTCGCTCCGGCACAAGGCGGGCCAGTCGCCTGACTCGGCCCACTTCGTCCCGATTCAGGACCTCAGGGTCGCCGTGGAGATGCTCAACCAGGGCGTCAGAGCGTGCGGTCGCCGCGTCGATTACGTCCATATGCCGGTCCAGCTGTCGGAGTTGAGGGCGGACTTCTACGCGCCGCTTCAGCGCCTCGAGGCTGGACGCGCGCTGTGTACCTCGGCCTGGTCGATCTCAGCGATGGCGTCGCGGGGGCACTACGCCGGATCCAACTGGCCGAGCCGACCTACCCTCCTTCGGCGTCGCGACCCCATGCGGCTGGGGGCGCCGCCCGCTCAGCCAGAACGTCCAGGACCTGCTCGAGCTCAATCGTGACGTTGCCGACGCGGCGAGCACTACCCGGACGGCGGCGTGACACTCCGCCTCGGGCTCACCGGTGATATCCGATGGCGACCGGCGATGCCCGTAAGCCCACGGTCGATGCGCTGGCTGCGATCGTCGCGGCGGCGTTCAATCTTCGGATTGCCGTCGTGGCCGTCGGCCCGTTGCTCGATCAGATCCGCGCGGACACCCGCATGGGCGCGATTCTCGCCGGCGCGCTGGGGGCGATCCCGTTCTTGTGCATGGGGTTGTTCGCCCAGGTCGGCGTGCCGTTGGTTCTGCGCTTTGGCGTGCGGCGGCTGATAGCCGCCTCCCTGGCTCTGATCGTCGCTGCGACGCTCGCGCGGGCGGCGATGCCCACCGCTGCCCTGATCGTGATGGCGACAATCCCGGTCGGCATCGGGATCGCGCTGATCGGGTTAGCTCTGCCGGCGGTGATCAAGCGCAGCTTCGCCACCCGCATGGGTGCCGCCACCGGCGCCTATGTCGCCGCGCAGAGCATCGGGGCGGCCGCGACGGCGCTGACCATGGTTCCCCTCGCCGGAGCCCTTCACGGGTGGCGCCCTGCGTTCGCTTTCTCGGTGCTGCCGACGGTCTTGGCGTTGCCGCTGTGGCTGCTGCTGCAGCGCCGAGACCATTTCGAGGCGAACAGCGTCGCGGCCAGGAGCATGCCGCACGGCGGGCGGCATGCCGGCCTCCCGTCGAGGCGGGGATGGCTACTCGCGGCGGTGTTCGGCCTGCAGTCGATGTGCTACGCGGCGGTGATCAATTGGGTCGCGGAGATCTATGTGCGAGCCGGATGGAGCGCCGGTACAGCGGCGCTCGCCACGGCCGCGGTGTCAATGCTCAACATTCCCGCGGCACTCGTGATTCCGGCGCTGTCGGACGGACAAGAACGGGCCCGTGGCTGTTGGGATCAGCGCTGGCGATGGGCACCGGCATGCTTGGCTTGGCCTTCGCTCCAACTCTAGCCCCATGGTTGTGGCTGATCGTCTTCAGCCTCGGCAGCGGCGCGTTGTTCCCCCTGGTCCTGACCCTTCCGCTCGACCTCGGCGAAACCGAGGGAGCCGTGACTGAGCTGACGTCCTGGATGCTGGGATTCGGTTACATCCTGTCCGCGACCGGACCACTCGTGGTCGGCGGGTTGTACGACCTGACCGGCGCCTTCGTGCTGCCGATGGCCTCCCTGGCCGTACTCGGGACGTTCTCCGGCGTCCTCGCGCTGACGCCCGGACTGCGCCGGCGCCAGGCCGCTCCGCCGCCGGCGTCGGCCGACATGCCGGTCGCCCGGCTCTAGTCCTCCGCCCGGTCACCGGTGAACAGCCGCGGTGCTCGGCGGGTGAACAGCCGCCGGTACTCCACGCTGAAGGCATCTGGAAGCTTCAGGTGCAACTCCCGTCTCAGATCGACCGGTATCTGCTCCGGGAGCTGGGTCTCGACCACGCGCCGGTCCTGCCTGAACACGTCCAATGAGAGCTGACGGTACTCCTGGTCGGGGCGCTCGAAGTCGTGATTGCGTGAGATCCAGAGGTACAACGTCGTCTCCTTCGGACCATGCGGGCACAGGGCCATCGTCAGCAGGGTCGTCTCGCCCGTTGGCCGGATCTTGTAGAGGTGCGCCATGAACGGGAGATAGACGACGAACGTCCGTCGAATCGTCAGCGCGCCGCCCTCACCGTAGAGCTCGCTCTGATCGATCTGATCGTAGGAGTAGGAGATCGAGAACCCCGCCTCATCCTCGTGCTCGACGACCTCGGAGGGAGTGACTCGAGGCAGTTCCTGGCTACCCAGGATTCCGTCGTGTACGAACGGGATATGCGTCCAATCGCAGAAGTTCTCGAGGATCCGTCCGGCCGAGGTCTCCCATCGCTCACTGAACGCAAAGAACCGGTGCCAGGCCGGATCGTCATCCTCCCCGCCAGGAAACGGAGGAATCGGGCGTGCTGGCATGTCAAGGCACAGCCACACCAGTCCGTAGGCCTCCCGGACCTTATAGGCGAGCGCGCATGCCGTCCGGGGAATAGGGGCGCCGGAGGGCGGGCCGGGATCCGCACACATTGCCCGGTGCGGTCGTATTCCCAGCCGTGGTACGGACACTGAAGGTGACCCTCGGGTGTGATCCGGCCGAGCGACAGACGCGTGCCGCGATGCACGCACAGGTCGCGGAAGGCCACCACACCCTGGTCGTCACGGAACAACACCACGGGCCGCCCGAGCAGGACCGAGCGCCCTGGCTCGCGGGTCACCTCCTCGGCCAGCGCCACCGGGTGCCAGTAGCGCGTGAGATCGCCCGGGTACGCCGGGGAGTCGAGCCGGAACTCGTCTTCGGTCGCGCTGAGCAGGCTGGTCCTCGTGGTCATGGGCAAGCTCCTCTCCGTGCCCGCTGACTGCCCACATCGTCAAACACCGACCTGGCCTGCTCGGTGCGAGCCGCCGCCGTCATTCGTCTAGCATATGTAATACAAATACGGAGGTCAAGTGAACGTTCGCGCCGCCGAGAGCATCAGGGCAATCCTCAATCCGGGGCGGATGCTGTCCGACGGCATCCCCTACCCCGACTATCACGATGCGGTCGAGACCATCGGTGACCAGGATGAGTGGTTCGACTTCTGGTGGGCGAAGGGAGAGGTCTACGAACGCATCGGAGAGCAAACTCTGGCGTCTGGGCATCCCGTCTCGGCGGGCGAATTGCTCTGGCACGGCGCCCTGAGCTTTCACTACGCGCAGTTCATGTCGTTCCATGACCCGCAGCGGCGCGAGTCCGGTCAACGTCGCAAGGTCGAGCTCTATAACCGCGCCGCCCCCTACCTCAGTCCGCCAGCGGAGCGCATCGAGGTGACATTCGAGGGAGCCGTGATTCCCGGCTTCCTGCGGCGGCCGGAGAGCCCGCCGCCAAGCTCCGGCTGGCCGTGCGCGGTCCTGATCGGTGGCCTGGAGAGCACCAAGGAGGAGAGCCTTCGGTTCGAGGACCTGTGCCTGCGCCGGGGCATGGCCACGTTCGCGTTCGATGGCCCGGGCCAGGGTGAGTTGTACTTCGACGTCAAGCTCCAACCGGACTTCGAGCGCTGGACATCGGCCGTCGTGGATCACCTCGTCACTCGCGACGAATTGGACGCTTCGCGCCTGGGCGTGCTCGGGCGCAGCCTCGGTGGTCATTACGCGCTGCGATCCGCGGCGAACGATGATCGCTTTGCCGCCTGCGTCGCCTGGGGCTTCTTCTATGACATGTCCGACTTCGCGACGATCCCGGCCGCCACTCAGCGCGGGTTCGCCTACGTGACAGGTAAACCGAGCTTCGATCAGGCACGCAACTATCTCGACACCGCGCTCTCGCTCGGTGATGTCGGTGAGCGGCTGTCGACCCCCACGCTCCTGCTCAACGGTCGCCACGATCCGATCTTCCCGAGCCGTCAGATGGAACTTGTCGTGGACGCCCTGGCACACACCCCAAAGGAGGTGGTGATCGAAGAGAAGGGCGATCACTGCGCTCACAACATGGGTCACCTGGTTCGGCCCCGGATGGCGGACTGGTTGGCCCAGGCCCTCAACGCGGAATGAGAGAGAGACGCTGAATATGGAGACTTGGGATGCGCTGACCTCACGCCGGAACGTACGCAACTTCGCGGATCGTCCGGTCTCCAGCGAAGACCTCGACAGGATTCTCGAAGCGGGTCGGCGCGCCCCGTCCTCGCGAAACTGGCAGCCGTGGCACTTCGTCGTCGTCACCGACCGCGAGCAGCTCAAGGAGCTCTCCAAGGTCTGGGCCGGCGCGGGACACGTCGCGGACTCGGCGGCGACGATCGCGTTGATCCTTCCCGATTCAAGCGCCCCGACCGAGCGCGAGCGCGCCCAGTACGACGCCGGCCAGGCGACGATGGCGATGCAGATTGCCGCCGCCGACCTCGGCATCGGCGCCGGACACTCGGCAGTCGGCGATCAGGACCAGGCGCGCCGAGTGCTCGGGTTTCCCGCCGACACCTATGCCGCCTACCTCGTCGACCTCGGCTATCCGGCCGATCGGCCGCTGAAGCCGATCAAAACGCCCGACCGCAGGCCGTTCTCTGAGGTCGTTCACCGCGGACGCTGGTAGCAGCGACGGAGCGCCACCGATCGGGCGGTGTCAGTGCCGTCAGCGCCCCAGGTAGGCGCGCTTGAGGTCCTCGCTCTGCAGCAGCTCGGAGGCCGGACCGGAGAGGACGATCTCACCGGTGGACAGCACGTAGCCACGGTCGGCGATCGACAGCGCCATGGTCGCGTTCTGCTCCACCATCAGGATCGCGACGCCCGACTCGTGGACCTCCTTGATGATCGTGAAGTTCTGCTGGACCAGCGCGGGCGAGAGCCCCATCGACGGCTCGTCCATCAGCAGCAGCCGCGGGCGCGACATCAGCGCCCGTCCCATCGCCACCATCTGCTGCTCGCCGCCCGACAGGGTGCCGGCGAGCTGATCGCGCCGCTCCAGCAGCCGCGGGAACAGGGTATGCACGCGCTCGAAGTCCTCGTCGAGGTTCGCCCCGCGGCGCAGCACCGCGCCGAGCTCCAGGTTCTCCCGCACCGTCATCTGGCCGAACAGGCGACGATTCTCGGGGACGATCGCCAGTCCGCGGGCGATCCGGGTCGGCACGTCGCAGGCGGTGACCTCCTCGTCGTCGATCAGGACCCGCCCCGAGCGCGGGCGCACGATCCCCAGCACGGTCTTCAGGGTGGTCGACTTTCCCGACGCGTTGCCGCCCAGCAGCGAGACCAGCTCGCCCTCGCCGACCTGCAGCGAGATCCCCTCGAGGATCCGCATCTGGCCGTAGTACGTGGTGACCTCCTCGAGGCTCAGCAGCATCTCGCCCTCACCGTGTCCGCAGGCTCGGCCACGATCAGGCCTCGGCCAGCGCCTCGGGGTCGCGGCCCAGGTAGGCCTCGACCACGGCCGGGTGGGCGGCCACGGCGTCGAAGCTCCCCTCGGCGATCTTGACCCCGTGATCGAGCGCGACGACGCGGTCAGAGATGCCCTCGACGACGTGCATGTCGTGCTCGATCACCAGGATGGCCAGCCCGCGTTCGTCGCGCAGCCGGCCGATCAGCTCGGTGACCTCGTGGGTCTCGTTGGGGTTCATGCCGGCGGCGGGCTCGTCGAGGAGCAGCAGGCGCGGCCCGGTGGCCAGCGCGCGGGCGATCTCCAGCCGCCGGCGGTTGGCGTAGGAGAGCACGTAGGCGGGTTGGTTCCAGCGGTAACCCATCAGCCGCTGGCCGAAGAACGACAGGACCTCCTCGGCGAGCGCGTCGACCTCGCGCTCCTCCCGACGCGCCCGCGGCAAGCGCAGGATCGACTCCACCGGGCTGGCGTGGGTGTTGCCGTAGGTGGCGGCCTTGACGTTCTCCTTGACCGACAGGTTGAGAAACAGGCGCAGGCTCTGGAAGGTACGCGCGACCCCGAGGTCGGTGATCTTGTGCGGGCGCTTGCCGGCGATCGAGTCCCCGCCCAGCCGGACGTCGCCGCCGGTCGGCTCATACACGCCGGTGATCACGTTGAAGATCGTCGACTTGCCGGCGCCGTTGGGTCCGATCACGCTGACGATCTCATGCTCCTCGACGCTCAGATCGAGCTCGTTGAGCGCGAGCAGGCCGCCGAACGCCAGCGACAGTCGATCGAGCTCGAGCAGCGCCATGGCTACAGGGTCGTCTCCAGGCGATACTTGCCGAGCAGTCCGTTGGGCCGCGCGGCCATCGTGACGATCAGGATCGCGCCGATCATGATCTGCGTGGTGATGGCCGGGTTGACGATCAGCCGCGACTCCCAGCAGCAGGCGGCGATGTAGACCGTCGGGACCACCGCCAGCAGGCGCCGGGGCCCCTGCAGGCGCACGATCGCGACCAGGGCGCAGATCAGGACCACGTACAGGATGTTGCCGTAGCTGGCGGGCTGCGACGGCACGATCACGTAGTCGCGCACCGCCGAGCCGATCCAGCCGGAGCTGCCGGGGGAGCCGGCCACCGCCGATGAGGAGATCGCGCTGACGATCGCGTGCAGCGCGAAGCCGAACGCGACCACCCCCGCCAGCACCGCCGCCAGCGTGGCGCCAGGGGCGGACCTTGACCACAGACGGTGAGCAGGATCAGGCCGTAGAAGAGATAGCCCGCGTCGGTGGGACTGGAGAGCATCTGCTCGCCCACGGTCACCAGGATGCCGCCGAGGATCGCCCCGGCGATGCTGCCGACGCCGCCCAGCACCAGGCAGGCGTAGATCAGGATCAGGATGTTGGAGTTGAAGTTGGTCGGAAACACGTTGCTCTGGTTGGCGGCGAACACCGTGCCGGCGAGCGCGCCGACCATGGCGCTGAAGCTGAACGCCATCACCTTGAGCTTTGACACCGGGATCGTCATCGCCTCGGCCGCGAGCGGATCGTCCTGCAGCGCGCGCCAGGCGCGCCCGGTTCGCGACGTGTCGAGCAGGTGCAGGATCCCGGCCAGGAGCGCGACCATGATCAGCGCCAGGTAGTAGTAGCCCATCGGGGTGGTGATCTGGGCCCCGAAGCTGTGAACGGAATCGAGGCCGTAGATGCCGTTCACCCCGCCCAGGGTCCCGGGATCGACGTTGTTGACGACCTCCACGAACGCCTGGCCCACGAACAGCGTGACGATGGCCAGGTAGTCGCCCGACAGCCGCAGCGCGACCAGCCCGATCATCACGCCGATCACCCCCGCGGCCACGACCACGATCGGGACCGACTCGATCGCCGCCAGGTGCAGCGCCGCCCGTGCCGCCCGTGCCCAGCGCGGTGGAGGAGAAGATCGCGTAGCCGTAGGCGCCGAAGCCGAAGAACGCGATGTAGCCGAGATCAAGCAGGCCCGCCCAGCCGACCGCGATGTTGAGCCCGAGCGCCAGCATCGCGTAGATCAAGCTGTTGATCGCGACGGTCTGGATGTTGACGTTGGTCGCGATCTGGCCGAACACCAGCCCGGCGACGGTGATCAGGGCCAGTCGCGGCCACCAGCCGACGCGCTCCTGGACCCGCGCCACGGCCCCCCGCCAGCCCGAATGCTGCTCTCGCCGCTCATCCGAACGAGCCACCCATTCGTCGACGCCGATCGGAGCCATCTCAGACCTTCTGCAGCGCCGGCTGTCCGAAGACGCCGGTGGGCCGGATCAGCATCACCGCGATCAGGATCCCGAACACGATCAGGTCGGTGAACTGACTCGAGATGTAGCTGGCGCTGAACGCCTCGCACAGCCCGATGAACAGGCCCCCGATCATCGCGCCGGGGATGCTCCCGATGCCGCCCGACGACGGCGGCGGTGAAGGCCTTGAGCCCGGCCAGGAAGCCGATCGTGTTGGAGATCTGGTTGAAGGCCAGGCCCGACATCACGCCGGCCACGCCCGCCATCGCCGAGCCGATGAAGAAGGTCAGGGCGATCGTCCGGTTGACGTTGATGCCGAGCATCTCCGCGGCCTCGCGATCGGATGCGACCGCGCGCATCGACTTGCCGAGCACGGTGTGGTTGACCAGCTGGCGCAGGCCGAGCATCATCAGCACGCCGAGCACGATGATCATGCCCTGGACGACGTCGATCCGCAGCGCCCCGATGTGCAGCGCGGTCGAGAAGGGCAAGAACGAAGGCGTCGAGTAGCTGCGCGTGAAGCCACCGAACAACAGCAGCACGGTGTTCTCGAGCACGAACGAGATCCCCAGCGCGGTGATCAGGGGGGCGATCCGAGGGGCGTTGCGCAGCGGACGGTAGGCGAACCGCTCCATCGCGACCCCGAGCAGGCCGCACCCGCCGGCAGCCAGCGTGAACATGACCAGCAGCACCAGCGGCACCGGCACCGTCAGGGCGGTCGGGCCGCCGAACCACTGGATCACGAAGTAGCCGATATAGGCACCGACCATGTAGATGTCGCCGTGGGCGAAGTTCAGCAGCTTCAGCACCCCGTAGACCATCGTGTAGCCGAGCGCGATCAGCGCGTAGAGCATCCCGGTGGTGATCCCGGTCACGAGGGTGTTGATGAACTGCTGCATGGCGGTTGTGGCGGTACGGCCGCGGCGCCGCCCCCTGGATCGAGGACGACGCCGCGCTTAGCCTGATCCGATCAGGTCAACTACTTGTTGGGGATCGAGATGTACTTGCCCGCGCTGTTGATCTTGAACAGGTAGCCCGGCTCACCGACCAGGTCGCCGTTGGGCTGGAACGCGATCACCACGCCGAGCGGATTCGCCGCGGCGGGGATGTTGGTCTTCTTGATCGCGGCCAGCACATTGGACCGGCTCGGGGTCTGACCGGACTTGCAGACCGAGGCGATCGCCTTCATCGCCACGTCCGCGGCCGAGTAGCTCGGCACACCGAACGCTCCGTAGGGCCCGTACTGCGCGACCCCGGTGACGAGCGACTTGTCCAGCGCGCTGGTGGAGCTCGAGATGTCCGGGCCGAAGTTCGACACGTAGGTCCCGGGGATCTTGAACTGCGACGGCGAGTTCGTGCCGTCGGTGCCGAACAGGATCGTCTTCTTGTGCTGCTGCTGGACGTCGAGCCCGAACTGCTGGGCATTGGCGGCCGTCTGCCATGGCACCACGGTGACCGTCTCGTCCGGGGTCAGCTGCGAGGTGACCAGCGACGACAGCGCGCTGGCCAGTGTCGCGCCGGTGTCGGTGCCGTTGTAGGTCTGGCGGTTGACCTTGATCCCGGCCTTCTTGAGGATCGGCGTCATCGCGTTGGCCAGGCCCTGGGAGTACGCCTCGGCATCATCGATGATGAGCACGGCCTTGGGCTTGAGGTGATTGATGATGTAGTTGGCGTCCTGCGGGCCCTGGACGTTGTCATCGGGGACCACGCGGAAGAACGTCGGGTTCTTGCCGCTGGTGGCGAGCGCCGGCAGCGTGGCCGAACCGGAGATGAAGGCGAGGCCGGCCTTGCCGAACAGCGGGCCGACGGCGTTGACCTCCTGGCTTCCGGCCGGTCCGATCACCGCGACGGCGTTGGAGCCGATGATCGCCTGCGTCTTCTGGGTGGCGAGGGACGGGGTCAGCTGGGTGTCGTCCTGGGCCAGGGTCACGTTGGTCCCGTTGGCCTTGTTGTCGTTGGCCACCGCCAGCTGGGCAAAGTGCAGCTGCTCGAGGCCGACCTGGGCGACCGGGCCGGTGAACGGCCCTTCCATCGCGATCGACGCGGTGCATTTCCCTCCGCCCGCACTGGCGGACTTGGAGGAGCTTCCACTGCTACTACTGCTGCTGCTGCTCCCGCAGCCGGCCGCGATCAGCGCGGTCAGCGCCGCCGCGGTCAAGTACGAACGTCTCTTCATGGCGTAACTCCTCCTCTGGAGTTGCTTGGCGTTTGAGAAACTCACTAACCGCCCCCGTAGGCGGGGGTCCCGTCGGGGTAGTAGGCGGCCGCGGGCGATCCGGCGGGGCGAAACACCGCCGCTATGCGCATCGGTTCGACGCCCGTGTTCTCCAGGCAGTGGACGGAGCGCGCCGGGAGCTGGATGCACGAGCCGGGGCCCACGCGCTGTTCGAGGTCGCCGGCGTGGATCACCCCTTCGCCGTCGAGCACGTAGATCACCTCGTCGTAGGTGTGGAAGTGATCAGGCGCGCGAGCGGGCGGGATGTAGCCGACGAAGTGGGTGGCCGAGCTCAGACCGCTACCGGGATCGGCGACGATCCGGAACTCGCGTTGGGTCGTAGCCGCCTCGAGCTCCTGGTCCGACAGCCGCGCGACGGTCACGGTATCGCCCGCCGGGTCTGCCCGCGGGTCGGGATCCGGGACCCGCACGGCGACCAGGCGCAGCGTCTCCGGGCCGGGATTCTCGAGCTCGAACACCGCCCCGGGGGCGAAGCTGACGCCCACCTCGGGCTCGACGTCGCTGGCCTCGCCGGCGGCGTGCAGCTTCCCGCGGCCGCTGAGCACGAACAGCGTCTCCTCGGCCGCGCCGACCGAGATCGCATCGGTGCGGCCCGGACGGCATTCGAGCAGCGCCTGCTCCAGCGGCGCGAAATCGGTTGGCGGACCCAGGGTGGGACGTACGTGCAGCAGCACGCCGGCCGGGCCCTGCCGCGGCTGCACCTCGCCGGCGTTGACTACCGCCACGGCCGGCCTGGAGTCATCTGGATGACGTATGGGGATTCACTCGGTAAAGGTGGGGCCGAGCTCGCCCGGCTCGACCGTCGGTCACCCTTTCACATTCGGCTCCAAGAGGTCAATCACCTCTTTCACCGCAGCGTTAGGGATCAGTTTGGATCTTGGTCGCCTCGACTGTGATCTCGGTGCCGGCCAGGGCGAGCGAGACCGGGCAGGTGGATTTGGCCTGCTGAGCCAGCTCCGCGAACCGCTCGGCGTCGACGCCCGGTACATCGCCGGTGGTGGTCAGCTCGATGCGCGTGATCCGAAAGCCGGCGTCGGTCTGCTCGAGCCGGACGCGTGCCCGGGTCCGCAGATCAGCCGGGGGGTGCCCCTCGGTGCTGAGCAGATCCGCCAGCGACATCGTGTAGCAGCCGGCCGAGGCGGCCCCGATCAGCTCCTCGGGATTGGTCGAGCGCTCCACGTCCTCGATCCGGGCGCGCAGGGTGAACGGGCCTTCAAAGGCGTGGCTGCCGAGGGCGATGCGACCGCCGCCCTCGGGCACGGTGCCCTGCCAGCTCGCCTCAGCGCTGCGGGTTACGCGAATGGTCACAATGTGATCAAATCACTGTCTCCGGAGGGGTGCAAGTGCCCAGTCAGACCATCGATGTCAACCGCATCCGCGAGCGCTTCTCCTCGCTGCTGACGGGATTTCACTTTTTCGACGCCCCCGGGGGCTCGCAGGTTCCCGATGAGGTGGGCGACGCCATCGCCGGCGCCCTGCGGGAAGCGAGCGCCAACCTCGGGGCCGGCTACGCCACCAGCCACCGCGCCCGGGAGATTCTCGAGACGGCCGAGGCAGGCGCGGCCCGCTTCCTCGGCTGCGACCCCCACGAGGTGATCTTCGGCCCCAACATGACCACGCTGAACTTCATGCTCTCGCGGACCGCGGGGCGCGACTTTGCGCCCGGGGACGAGATCCTGGTGTCGTCGCTGGATCACGACGGCGGCGTCGCCCCCTGGCTCGAGCTGGCCCACGATAGGGAGCTGGTGGTCAGGCACATCGAGCTGCGGCCCGACACCACGCTCGATTACGACGACCTCCGCAGCAAGCTGGGACCCCGCACCCGGGTGGTGGCGTTCGCCTGGGCCTCGAACGCCATCGGCACGATCGTCGACGCCGAGCGCGTCTGCGCAATGGCGCACGAGGTCGGCGCCCTGGCCTGGATCGACGCGGTCCACTACGCCGCGCACGAGCCGATCGACGTGCGCGCAGTCGGCGCCGACCTGCTGCTGTGCTCCCCCTACAAGTTCTGCGGCCCGCATCTGGGCATCGCCTACGGTCGCGCGGACATGCTGGAGACATGGCGTCCGTACAAGGCCCGGCCGGCGCCGACGTCACCGCTCAGCCGCCGCTTCGAGACGGGGACGCTGCCGTTCGAGCTCCTGGCCGGGCTGGGCGCCACGTTTGCCTACCTGGACTCGCTCGGGGGAATCGCCGCCGTGCAGCCGTATGAGCGCTCGCTCGGTCAGCGGTTCCTCGACGGCCTGTCCGGCGCGGTGACCGTCTACGGCCTGCCCGGGATGGAGGGGCGCGTGCCCACCTTCCTGATCAACGTCGCCGGGGTCGACGCCGTCGCGGTCGCCGCCGCGCTGGCCCAGCAGCAGATGGGGGTCTGGGCCCACGACTCCTGGTACTCGCTGAACCTCTACCGGCGGCTCGGCTACGAGCAGGATGCGGTCCGGCTGGGCTTCATCCACTACAACACCGACGACGAGGTCGACCGGCTGGTCGCGGCGCTGGAGTCGCTGGCCGGTTAGCCGGGCCATCTCTGCTCAAAACCGTGGCTTTTCGCGCCCGATCGGCGGCGTTTTGGCCGGTGTGTCGGGATCGGTCCACCCCCCGTGCATCTCGCGGCAAGCCCCCCGCCGGGGGCCAGATTGGGCGCAGAAATGCACGCCCACTACGGGCTCCGGGATCCCGCGCTACGAGCCGCCGCGCTCGGCGTCGAACAGCTCCACCAGCCGGCTTCGCACCTCCCACAGCTTGGGCAGCTGGCGCTGCGCGACCAGCTTGCTGAGCATCTGCACCGGGACCCCCTGGATGCCGATCGTGTCCTCGCCGATCGCGCGGGCGACGATCGCGTAGTGGCGGGAGCGCCAGGTCGTGATCCGCTCGTCCCAGTCGGTCAGCAGCTCGGCCACCTCATGCAGGCGCTCGAAGTCCTCGCGGCGGCGGTACAGCTCGACGAGCGTCACACCGGAGCGCTCCAGCGCGCGGTCAAAGGCGCCGCCGATCTGCGGCGTCACCCGGGCGACCTGCCGGAAGCCGGGCGAGTCAAAGCCGCTGCCGTGCCCGAGCGCGACCCGGATGTGGTGGTAGTCCCACGGGTCAAGCTGATCCAGCATGTCGAGGTTGGCGGTGACGTACTGCAGGCACAGGACCCCCCGGCGCAGCAGCCGGGACGCCTCGCCAAGCTCATCGCGATCGATCAGTGCCGCCGCCTGCTCGACCTCCCGGGTGGCGAACTTGAGCCACAGCTCCGACGACTGATGGACGGTCTGGAACAGCAGCTCGTCGCGATGGACCTGTTCCTCCGGCGGCTTCTGCAGCGACAGCAGCTCGTCGGTGCACAGGTAGCGCTCGTAGTCGCTCGCGCCGGCGCCGGGGAGGATCGGCTCGCTTGGCTCGCTCATCGCTCACCTTTCAGGATCTCGGCCAGGGTGGCCAGGTTGATGTTTCCCCCCGAGACGAGGCAGACCACTTTGCCACCCCCGGCGTGACCGGCGAGCGCGGCCGCGGTGGCCAGCGCCCCCGCCCCCTCGGCGATCACTCGGACGCGCTCGGCGATCGTGCGCACGGCCACCCGGGTGTCGGCCAGCGACACCGCGAAGGCATCGTCGACGAGCGGCGCCAACAGCGGCCACATCGAGTCCAGCACGCGCCGGCTCCCGGACCCGTCGACGAACGATGCCGTGTAGTCCACGTCGGTCGGCGTGCCGGCGGCCAGCGCCGCGTGCAGCGCGGCGCCGGTCTCGGGCTCGGCCGTGTAGATCTTGGTCCGGGGTGCCAGCGCCTTGATCGCGCTGGCGATTCCCACCGTCAGCCCGCCGCCGCCGACGGGGGTCACGACGGCGTCGGGGTCGGGCAGGTCTTCGAGGATCTCCAGCCCGATCGTCCCGTTGCCGGCCATCACGGCCGGATCCTGGACGGGGTGCACGAACAGCCCCTCCACGCCGTCGATCCGGCTGGTGACGATGGCCTGCCACCAGTCCTCGTAGGGCAGCTTCAGCACGCGTCCGCCGAGCCGCTCGATCGCGGCCAGCTTGGCCTGCGGCGCGTGCTCGGGGACCGCGATCGTCGCCGTCAGCCCCAGCTCCCGCGCCACCCAGGCCACGCCCTGGGCCATGTTGCCCGCGCTGGCGGTGAGCAGCCCGGCCGCGCGGGCGGAGGCGGGCGCGCTGCGGATCGCGTTGGCGGCGCCGCGGATCTTGAACGAATTGATCGGCTGCAGGGTCTCGAGCTTGAGGTAGATCTCGGCCGGGCTGTCCTCGACGTGGAGGCGGACCAGCGGCGTGCGCACCGCGACGTCGGCGATTCGCTCCCGGGCGGCGCGGATCGCGGCGAGCTCGATCACAGCTCCACCTCGGTCCCGAGCCCCATCCGCTTCGCCATGCCCACCGCCAGCACGGCCGCGGCGAGATCCTCGATGCCGATCCCCAGCGAGCGGAACACCGTCAGCTCGCCGGCGTCACGGCGTCCGGGTCGCAGCCCGGCCAGCACCTCGCCGAGCTCCGGGGGCAGGTGGTCCTCGCCGCCGATCGCGCCCTGCTCGAGCGCCAGCCGGTACTCGCCCGCCTCATTGCGCAGGGATTCGCGGCTGTCGCAGAACAGCGTCCCAGCGGCGACAGTGGCGACGTCAAGCTCGCGCGCGGAGGGGGTGCTGGCGCCGACCGCGTTGACGTGCACCCCGCCGGCGAGCCAGCCGTGCGCCAGCACCGGGGTGCGCGAGCTGGTCGCCGTGACCACCACATCCGCCCAGTCGACCGCGGCCTGCGCGCTGGTGGCCACCTGGTACACCGGGCCGCCTGGCGGCCGGCCGGCCACGAGCGCACGGGCGTGCGCCTCGGTCGGCGCGAACACCCGCACCTCGACGAAGTCGCGCACCGCGGCGAGTGCCTCCAGGTGCGCTCGGGCCTGGATCCCCGCACCGATGATCGCCAGCACCCGGGCGTCCTCGCGCGCCAGCAGCCGCGTTGCGACGGCGGTCACGGCGGCGGTCCGGACCTCGGTCAGCGCCGACGCGTTGAGGATCGCCGTCGGCACCCCGGTGTCGCCGTCGAACAGGGTCACGATCCCCTGGTGCATGTCCAGGCCGCGCGCGGGGTTGCCCGGCATCAGGCACAGCGCCTTGAGCGCGAACGGGCCACCGGCGGCGTGAGCGGGCATCAGCCCCATGAACCCCGGCGCCCCGGGCGGCATCACGACCGAGCGCAACGGCATGTACGCCTCGCCCCGGGCGTGCGCGGCGAGCACCGTCGCCATCGCCTCGGCGCAATCGGACGGCGACAGGGCGGCGCGGACGTCGGCGTAGCTGAGGACCAGAGCCGGCATCAGGCGAACGCGTCCGTGAGCCGATCGCGCTCGAGCTCGCCGAGCGGGTGCGCCAGCGCCTCGCGCACCGGCTCGAGGTGCTCGGGACGCCCCGGTCCGACCACCACCTGGGTCACGCGCGGGTCGGCCAGCAGCCAGGCCAGCGCCGTACCGGCCATCGAGATCCCGTACTCACCGGCGAACGCCTCCAGCGCGTCGAGGGCAGCGAAGGTGGCCTCGGTCTCCAGCGGCGCGTACGGACCCGGGCGCTGTGTCATGCGCGAGCCCCCCGGGTAGGGCTCGCCCCGGCGGTACTTGCCGGTCAGCCAGCCGCCCGCCAGGGGGCTGAACGCAAGGTAGGCGATCCCCCGCTCGTCGCACAGCGGGAGGACCTCGGCGGCGTCTCCGCGCGCCAGCAGCGAGTAGGAGTTCTGGACCGCCACGGGGGCGCCCGCGTCCAGCGCGAGCTCCACCTGGGCGGCGTCGAAGTTGCTGACCCCGTAGTCGAGCAGCCGTCCCTGGTGACGCAGCGACTCGAACGTGTCAAGCGTCTCGGACAGCGGCACGCCGGGATCGAACTCGTGGGCCAGGAACAGCTCGACGCGCTCCACGCCGAGCCGCTCGAGGCTGCCGAGAAGCTGGCGCTGGACCCGTTCGGGGGCCAGGCCCCAGTCCGCGCCGGTGTCCATCGGGTTGAAGGTCTTGGTCGTCAGAGTCGGCGCAGCGCCACGGGACGCGATCCAGCGCCCGATCGCGCGCTCGCTGCGACCGCCGCCATAGGCGTCGGCGGTGTCGAAGTGCGAGATTCCCGACTCCCACGCGGCGTCCATCAGCGCCAGCGCCTGATCGTCGTTCAGCCCCTGGCCGAACAGCTCAGGGGCTGAACCGACGCCGCCGAAGTTGCCGCACCCCAGGGCGATCCGCGGCACGATCACGCGACGCTACCCGACGACCTTCTCCTCGGTCTCGATCGGCTCCAGCTGGGCGATCTCGCTCCGGCGGTCCTCCCAGTGCGGCGGGATGCACATGTGCGTTCCGAGTTCGTCCTGCGCCTCGTCGATGAGGAAGCCCTCAGGCGTCGAGTAGGCCAGCTCGATCAGCGACCCGCCCGGGCTGCGCATGTAGACCGAGAAGAAGTAGCCGCGGTCCTTGACGTCTGAGACGTCGGTGTAGCCAAGGCCGACGATGTGGTCCTTGACCACCGCCTGGTTCTCCGCGGTGACCGCGTCGAGGGCGTGATGGTGGATCGTGCCCTCGCCGAAGTGCCAGCTGCCCTGCGGCAGGTCGGGTTCCTCCACCAGCTCGAGCATGCGCCCGTGACCCTGGTCGTCGCCGATCTGAAACTGGTGATGCCCGCCCTCGGACCGAAGCATCTCGGCGTTCAGCCCCTCGGTGAGGAAGTGCGTGATCGGCTCGGGCTCGCGAACCGAGGTGGTGGTTCCGTAAGCGCCCCGGATCGCGTGCTCGGCGCTCACCGGACCCTCGTAGGGCTCACGCGAGTCGGGTTCGGGATCGCCCACGAGGGTGTAGTCGATCCCACACGGATGCTTGAAGTTCAGCCGCTCGGTGCCGAACAGCTCGACGCGTTCGCCGTCCACGCCGAAGTCGCTGAGGCGGTCGGCCCAGAAGCCGATCGACGTGTGGGGCACCGACAGGTTCAGGACCTTGGTCTGGTTGGTCCCGCGCTTGCCCATCCACCCCGCCTGCCGGTACGGGAACGCGGTCAGCAGCGTGCTCGCGTCGCCGAGCCGGTTGCCGTAATAGAGGTGGTAGATGGGGATCTCCCCGTCGAACAGGACCGTCTTCTTGACGCTCTTGAGGCCGAGCAGGCGGACGTGAAAGTCGTAGTCCTCCTGGGCGCCCCCAACGCAGAACGTCAGATGGTGCGTCCCCCGTACGAAGCCTGGATTCGGCACTGCTCCTGCTCCTCTCCTCGATACTTGCGCGCCGCTGATCCTACGGGAGCACGCAAGCGGTTCGGCGTCAGGCGGCCCTGCCCGCCGGGGCGGGATCAGACGCGCTGCGCGGCAATCCTGGCCCCCTCGGCGAGCGAGGTCAGCTTGGCCCAGCAGATGTCGGGATCGATCGCGCCGAACCCCGACCAGGTACCGAAGCCGCAGTCGGTTGCGGCCACCACGCGGTCGGGGCCGACGATCTCGGTGAACCGGAGGATTCTCTGGGCGACCAGCTCGGGATGCTCGATGTAGTTGGTGGTCGAGTCCAGCACGCCCGGCGCGAGGATCTTGTCATCGGGAAGCGACGCCTCACGCCACACCGCGAACTCGTGCTCGTGGCGCGGGTTGGCCGCCTCGAACAGAATCGTCGCCGGCTTCGCGCGCAGGATCACGTCGATGATCTTGGCGAGCTCGATGTCGAGGTGATGGGGTCCCTCGTAGTTGCCCCAGCACAGGTGCATGCGCACGCTCTGCGCCGGGATGTCACGCAAGGCTCGGTTGATCGCCTCCACGTGCCGCTCCACGCTGGTGACGAATTCGGCGTCGGAGCGGTCCCGGTACATGATGTGCCGGCCCATCGCCAGGTCGGGCGCGTCGATCTGCAGCCGCACGCCGGCGGCCACGATCGCCTCGTACTCGACCTTCATCGCCTCGCCGATCGCCTCCAGGTATTGGTCGAGCGTGTCGTAGTACTCGTTGGGCTGAAACAGGGCGATGATGCCCGGCGAGGGCGCGTTCATGAACGCGCCCGCCACGGGCTGGCCGGCGATCGCCGCGCTCAGCCGCGCGAGGTCGCGCTCGACCGGCTCGGCGTGCTCGTAGCTGATCGGACCGCGACAGATCGGGCGCAGATACCGCGCGCTCCCGCCCTCGCGGGCGAGGCGGTCACGGAATCGCGGGTAGGCGTCGAGATCGGCCGGCGTGGCGCGCGGGACATCGCCGACCTCGAAGCCGCTGAGGCGGTGTCGGATGTAGGTCGCGTAGCCGATCTTGCTCATCTCGCCGTCGCTGACCAGATCGATCCCGGCGTCGACCTGGTGCTGCACGCGATCACGGACCGCCTCGCCGATGACCCGGTCGTATTCAGCGCGGTCTACGGCCTCGTCGCGATCCTCGGCGAACACCAGATCGACCACTCCCTGCGGGCGCGGCAGGCTCCCGACATGAGTGGTGGGGATCCGCGCTCCCGGGCTCATTTCGTGCACCCTACTCCGGGACCGCCCGGCGCAGGGCGTCGGCGAAACGGCCCCCCGGGACGACCTCGGCGCGGCCGTCGCGCCGGAGCTCGGCGATCATCCTCAGCAGGCTCCGCACCCCGGCAAACCATGCCGGGTCGAGCATCAGGAATGGATGCAGGATCAGCGTCTGCAGACCGTCGCCCTCGGCCAGCGTGGCAGTCATGCGCCGGCCGGTCTGCGCGGGCGGGCTCGGGTTGCGGTCCTCGCCGCGGTTCGCGCGCAGCTCGCCGAAGCGCTCCATCAGGTGGTAGGCGTCGACCAGCTCCCAGTCGAACGGCACCCAGACCAGGCCGTGGTTAGCTCCGGGTGGCCCGCCGGCGGGCGAGCACCAGCGGTAGCCGAGCTCGCCCAGGAGTCCCGCGGTGGCCTCGGTCAGCCCTCCGCCCGGAGGCCGGAACGCCTCCACCTCCAGGCCGAGTGACTCAAACGCCGCCTGACCGCGCTGCAGCAGCGAGCGCTCGCGTCCGGGCGCCAGCCCGGCCCACGGCTCGTGGCGCCAGCCGTGGTGACCGAGCTCGTGCCCGCGCCCGGCGATCTCCCGCAGGGCCTCCGGATACAGCTCGCAGTTGATCGCCTCGACGAAGAAGGTCGCCGTCAGCGAGTGCGCGTCGAGCTCGTCGAGCAGCGGCGGCAGTAGCTGGCGCACCGAGGGATGGCGGCCGAGTGGCTCGCCGGCGGCCCAGGTCCCACGCTCGAGCTCACTCGCCTCCCCCAGGTTGTCGAAGCTCAGCACCACCGTCCGGGCGCCGTCTGCGCCCGCGGATCTGCTCACCTCACCTGTCCCCTCGCCGGACCGTTGTACGTCATACATCCAACTTCACTACAATGTACGACGATCATCGTACCAATTGGGATGCAACCGTTATGAGCCCTGACACCGCCAGCACCGACCGGCCCCACCTGCGCGCGACGCTGGTGCTGTCGTGCCTGGCGCAGTTCATGGTGATCCTAGACGTCTCGGTCGTGAACGTAGCGCTGCCGGCGATCCGCAGTGGGCTGCACTTCTCCGAGGTCGACCTGCAGTGGGTGGTCAACGCCTACACGGTCACGTTCGCCGGCTTTCTGCTGCTCGGCGGCCGGGCCGCCGATCTGCTCGGGCGACGCCGGGTGTTCGTCGGCGGACTGGTGCTGTTCTCGGTGGCCTCACTGGCCGGCGGGTTTGCCGACAGCCAGGCGCTGCTGATTGCGGCTCGCGCGGCCCAGGGACTCGGCGGCGCGGTGATCGCACCGGCGTCGCTGTCGATCCTCACCACGACGTTCTCGGAAGGGCGCGAGCGCAACCGTGCCGTCGGGATCTGGGGCGCGATGGGCGGGGCAGGAGGGGCCGCCGGGGTGCTCCTGGGCGGCGTGCTGACGACCGCGCTCGGGTGGCGCTGGATCCTGTTCATCAACGTCCCGATCGGGCTGCTGGCGGCGCTGTTCGCCCAGCGCATGATCGCCGAGGGCCTCGGCTCCACCCGCACCCGCGACTATGACCTGCGCGGCGCGGTGACCGCCACGCTCGGCCTGTCGCTGCTGGTGCTCGGAATCGTCCGCACCGACGTGACCGGCTGGGGCTCGGTCAGCACGCTCGCGGTGATCGCCGGCGGACTGGTGCTGCTGGCGGTGTTCCTGCTGATCGAGGGGCGGTGGGCAAGCGCGCCGCTGATGCCGCTGCGGATCTACGCCTCACGCACGCTCAGCGCCTCCAACGTGATCGTGCTGCTGGTCGGCGGCGCGACGTTCGGGATGTGGTTCTTCGTCTCGCTGTACCTCCAGCAGGTGCTGGGCTACTCGCCGATCAAGGCGGGACTGGCCTTCCTACCGATGACGCTCTGCATCGTCGCCGGCTCGACCGTGGCCTCACGCGCGGTCAGCCGCGTCGGAACCAAGCCCCTGCTGGTGGGCGGGATGATCTCGCAGACCCTGGGCCTGCTGCTGTTCGCCCGCGTCTCGGTCCACGGCACCTACCTCGGCGACATGCTCCTGCCCTCGCTGCTGGTGGCGCTGGGGATCGGCTTCTCGTTCGTGCCGGTGACGATCTCCGCGGTGGCCGGCGTGGCGCCGAGCGAGGCGGGCCTGGCGTCCGGGCTGGTCAACACCTCGAGGCTGATGGGAGGAGCGCTCGGCCTGGCGATCCTGGCGGCGATCGCCACGGCCCAGACCAACGCCGATCTGCACCAGGCCGGCGAGAGCGCCCACGCCGCGCTGACCAGCGGCTTCCACGTCGCGTTCGTGGTCGCGGCGGCCTTCGCCCTCGCCGGCGGGCTGGTGGCGCTGGTCGGGCTGCCGCGGGTCCGTCCCCGGATCGCGGCCCAGCCGGTCAGCGCCGAGTCTGGCTGATTGGGGAATTCAGCAGGCTGAATTCCCTTGGGGGATTCGGCGAAGCCGAATCCCCGGGGCAGCGGCGATCGGGAGTGCGGCCAAAAGGGGGAAGCTGGCACGGGCCGGGACAGCCGCCTAGGATGCTCGCTCTGTGGCCCGCTGCTTCGTCACCCGTGAACTTCCCGGGCCGGCCCTGGACCACCTACGCGACGCCCACGAGGTGGAGGTCTGGCCGCAGCGGCTTCCTCCCCCCTATGAGGAGCTGCGACGCCGCGCCGCCGAGGCCGAGGGCCTCCTGACGCTGCTCACCGATCGAGTCGACGCGGCCCTGATCGAGGGGTCCCCCCATCTGCGGGCGATCGCAAACTACGCCGTCGGCTACGACAACATCGACGTGCCCGCGGCCGCGGCCCGGGGCATCGCCGTCGGCAACACCCCGGACGTGCTCACCGACGCGACCGCCGACCTGACCTTCGCCCTGCTGCTGGCCGCGGCGCGCAAGCTGTCGGAGGCGGCCGCCACGGTCACCTCGGGCGACTGGATCACCTGGGAGCCCGCTCGTCACCTCGGCCACGACGTCCACGGCGCCACGCTGGGGATCATCGGCATGGGACGGATCGGGCATGCCGTCGCCCAACGCGCGGAGGGGTTTGCCATGAAGGTGCTCCACACCGGGAGCGGAGGCATCGCGCTCGAGCCACTGCTGGAGCAATCCGACTACGTCTCGCTGCACTGCCCGCTGACGCCCGAGACCCATCACCTGATCGACGCCGACGCGCTGGCCCGGATGCGCCCGCACGCGATCCTGATCAACACCGCCCGGGGGCCGATCGTCGACCCGGCCGCGCTGCGGCGCGCGCTGGAGGACGGGACGATCGGCGGCGCCGCGCTCGATGTCACCGATCCCGAGCCGCTGGCGGCGGAGGATCCCCTCCTCGCAGCGCCCAACGTGCTCGTCGTCCCGCACATCGGCTCGGCCACGCATACCGCGCGTGAGCGGATGACCGAGCGTGCGGTGGAGAACCTGCTCGCCGGGCTCGACGGCAGGCCGATGCCGTATCCGGTGCCGGCGGGCTGAGGATTGCGCGTAGCCGTCGTTGACATCGGGTCCAATTCCACCCGGCTGCTGATCGCAGACGTCGAGGGCGGCCGCGTCGGCCGGGAGCTCGCCCGGCACAGCACGGTGACCCGCCTCGGCGCCGGCGTCGATGCCGACGGCCGCCTGCGCGAGGACGCGATGGAGCGGGTGTACGCCACCCTGGCGCGGTATCAGGCGGAGATCGAGGCGCAGGAATGCCAGCAGCGGCTGGCGGTGCTCACCAGCGCGGTGCGCGACTCCGCCAACGGGGCCGAGTTCGCCGACACCATCCAGGAGCGCTACGGTCTCGAGCCCCACGTGCTCACCGGCGATGAGGAGGCGCGGCTGACGTTCCTGGGCGCCACGAGTGAGCGCGAC
This sequence comes from uncultured Solirubrobacterales bacterium, assembly GCA_963792735.1. GTDB lineage: Bacteria > Actinomycetota > Thermoleophilia > Solirubrobacterales > Solirubrobacteraceae > Palsa-465. The sequence continues at coordinate 85,996 of CAWBXK010000009.1, forward strand.
CCGTCCGACCGCACGCCGACCCTGGTGTTCGACATCGGCGGCGGCTCGACCGAGCTGGTCATCGGCTCCGGGACCGAGGTCGATTTTCACGTCTCCACCCAGGCCGGAGTGGTCCGCCAGACCGAGCGTCACATCGACGACGATCCCCCCACTGAAGCGCAGCAGCAGGCGCTCGCCGCCGACGTCCGGGAGATCCTCGCCGCGGCGGTCCCGCCCGCCTGGCGCGAACGCGTCAACCACGGGATCGGCGTCGCCGGCACGGCAACCTCGCTGGCGGCGATCGCGCAGGAGCTCGACCCCTATGACCCGGCCCGCGTGCACGGCTACCAGCTCGATGCCGGCGAGACCGAGCGAATCCTCGCCCGCCTGGCCGGCCTGCCCCTGGCCCAGCGGCGCGAGGTGCCGGGGCTGCACCCCGACCGCGCACCGACGATCATCGCGGGCGTGCTGATCTTCAGAGAGGTGCTGTCGCTGTTCGGCCTGCGCCGCGTGGAGATCTCCGAGCACGACATCCTCCGCGGCGCGGCGCTGGGGCTCAGCTCGCTCAGTTGACGTTCTAAACCTCATCTGGACGAATGTTCGATTGCCGCCTGGCTGGCTAACCAGCAGTATTGAGCGCGGGGTGGGACCGTTTAGGCGATTCTGGCCCGCACATAGGTTCGAGCGTTAGCCGCAGACATCGGCGCCTCCCGCCGCTCGAACCACACTAACCGGCCCAGTCTGGCACGTACCCCTGCCCGTCCGATTGGGCCAAACCTGGATCGGAAGCCGCCCGCGCATGCGGGCGGTTTTCGTGTCCGCCCTGGGGGCCGGTCGCGGTAACGCGCCCTCGCGTCAGGCCAGGTTGGCGCGTCGTGGATACGCGACGGCGGGATCGGTCAGCACGTTGACCAGGGCCGGCCCTCGGGCGGCGAAGGCCCGCTCCAGGGCGGGCCTGAGCTCGGCCGGCTCGCGCACCAGCTCGCCGTGACAGCCGAGCGCCTGGGCCAACTCGTCGTAGCGCGTCGCGGGCCGGAGGTCGGCCGCCACCGAGTAGCCGTACAGAAACTCCATCGGATGCTTTTCCAGCGCCCAGATCCCGTTGTTGCCGATCACCCCCACCACCGCCACGCCGTGCCGGGCCAGCGTGTCGAACTCCATCCCGGAGAAGCCGAAGGCGCCATCGCCGAGCAGCAGCACGACCTGGCGATCGGGATGCGCGAGCTTGGCCGCCAGCGCGTAACCCGGTCCCGATCCCAGGCAGCCGAACGGGCCGGGATCAAGCCAGCAGCCGGGGCGGTAGGAGTCCACCACGCGCCCGGCGAACGAGACGAAGTCGCCGCCGTCCCCGATCACGATCGCGTCACGGTCGAGCATCCCGGCGAGCTCCGCGTAGATGCGCATCGGGTGAAGCGGTGCCCGCCCGTCGGCGAAATCGGCGGCCTCGGCAGCGCGCTTCTCGGCCTCGGTGGCGCGCAGCGACGCAATCCACTCGTCGCGGCCGGACGTCGGTCCGCCCGCGGCCGCGGCGGCCAGCCCCTCGAGCGTGGCCGGCAGCGCCCCGTAGAGCCCGTGGCTGACCTCGCGCGGATGCGCTCGCTCGGGCTCGGCGACATCGATCGCGACGATCTTCGCCTCCGGCGCGAACGCGGCACCGAAGCCGAGCCGGAAGTCCAGCGGCACGCCGACCACCAACGCCACGTCGGCCTGCCCCAGCCCCACGCTGCGCGCGCGGGAGAAGAACAGCTCATGGTCAGCGGGCACGCACCCCCGAGCCAGGCCGTTGAGGAACACCGGCACGCGCAGCCGCTCGGCCAACGCCTGCAGTTGGTGCTCGCCGCGGCCCCAGTAGAGCCCGGTCCCGGCCATGATCACCGGCCGCTCGGCGCCGCGCAGCAGCTCAGCGGCGCGGTCAAGCTCGGCGGAGTCGGCGCCGGGGCCCCGCCAGGGCTCGGGCAGCGGCCGGCCGTCGAGCGGGGCATCGGCCTCCATGAAGACCTGGTCAAGCGGGAAGTCGAGAAACGTCGGACCCGAGCGCGGCTCAAGCGCTGCCCGCATCGCTCGACCGAGCCACTGGGGGATCTCGGCGGTGCCCGACGGGGTGGCCGCCAGCTTGACCAACGGCGCGACGAACGGCACATGGTCGATCTCCTGCAGCGAGCCCTGCCCCCAGCGGAAGGCCGGCGCGCGCCCGGCCAGCACCAGCATCGGAGAGTGGTTCTCCCGGGCGGAGGCGATCGCGCTCATCCCGTTGGTCACGCCGGGGCCGGCGGTCAGGGCGCAGACGCCGAGCGAGCGCGTCACCTTGGCCCATCCCTCGGCAGCGAACGCGGCCGACTGCTCGTGGCGGACGTCGACGATGTCGATCCCCTCGGCGCGGCAGCCGTCATAGATCGAGAACAGGTGCCCGCCTGACAGCGTGAACAGCTTGGTCACGCCCTGGGCGCGCAGCGACCGCGCGATCAGGCGGCCCCCATGGAGCTTTGTTTCGGTGTCAGTCGCCACCGGACGAGACGCTAACAGCCGGTTCGCGGTTCGGGGCGGGTGCCTGCAGCCTCAGCGAGTTGACGATCGCGCCGCCGAGGATGATCATCGCCAGTACGTAGAACCATCCCAGCATGATCAGGACGAACACGATCGTGGTGCCGAAGCGGGCCAGCGTCGAGATGTTCGACAGGTAGGCGGGGAAGGCGAAGTCGATGACGCCGATGGCGATCGTGGCACCCAGTGCCCCGGGCCACACCGCGCGCCACGGCACCCGCCGGTTGGGCACCCGCGCGTAGATCACCGCCAGGCAGCCGAACAGCACCAGCAGGCTGACCGCCAGCGACCCCGCGTACACGAACGCCGCGACATGGGCGAGATCGAACGGCAGCGCGGCGGCGCCGGCCCGCAGGATGCTCTGGGCGGCCGGCACCGCGACCGTCGTGACCATGAACACGAGCACCACGCCGAGCATCGCCAGACCGAAGCGCTTCTGCTCCAGCCACGGCCGCGAGGTGCAGCCGTAGATGCGAGCGAAGGCCGTGTCCAGTGCCCCCCAGAACGACGACCCGAGCCACAGGCTGGCGAGCAGCGCCAACACTCCGGTGCTGGTGGTCGAGTTCGTGATCTCTCGCAGCAGCGCGTTCAGGGTCGTCTCGGCGGTGCCCGGGAAGATCTCCTGCAGGTCGGTCAGCACGCTGTGCTGCACCGCGGGGCTGGAGAGCACCTGCCCGGCGACGAACAGCCCCAGCAGCGCGATCGGAATGATCCCGAGCAGCATGTTGTAGGCCAGCATCGACGACAGACCCGTGATGTTGGCGTCCCAGCCGATCCGCCAGAAGCGCCGGATCGGCCCGGGGACGAGCGACCGCGCAGTCAATCGCGCACCGGGGCACCGCGGATCCGCGCGATCATGTCCACAGTCTGGCAGTGAGGCCCGTCAGTGGGCCCAGGTGGGCTCTAGCCGACCGGTGCCAGTGGCCGGCCGTAGGCGCTGGGCGAGCGCAGCAACGCGCACGCTGCCACCAGTCCGGCCTCGCCCTGGAACCAGCGCTTGTCGACGCGGATCGCCGGAAGCTCGGTCACACCGCGGGCGCGCAGGCCTTCGGCGGTCGCTCGCAGCGGCGCGTCGCGAGCCGGATCGCCGGCAGCGGCAAGGCAATCGTCGAGCGGCACGGCCGCTGCCGCGGCGGCCTCGGCCAGCGTCTCCGGATCCTCTAGATCAAAGCCGCCGCAGAACGCCAGGCGGCAGGCAGCCAGAACGAAACGCGAGCCGGCCCCGACCTCACAGGCATGAGCGGCGGCGCGCAAGGCACACGGCGCCCCGGCCGGAAACCGGTCAGGCCACACCAGCGGCAGCCGCAGCGTGCGAGCGCGCTGCTGAGCGCGCTCGCGCATCAGCTCCGTGCCGGCCGGCTCGGTGCCGGCGCCGACGGCAGCGGCGGCGACGGGGACCCACTCCACGTCCCCGAGCGTGCGCTCGACTCGCTCCGCGGTCAGGTACGAAAGCGGGCAGGAGAGGTCAAAGAAGAACGCCGCCGGGCGACCATCCGAGAGCCGCGAACGATCCGCCCGGCGCTCATCGAGATCGATCAGCTGACCCATCTCAGCCGATTTCGCAGTTTGGGGCGATCTGAATCACTGAGCGCATCGCCAACCTGTAACGACGGCTGACACAGAAACTTGCGTGAACCAGCGAAGATGGTTCAAGCGTTCGTTATCCTGGACTTCGGTAGGTGGGAACCGTCCAAATAGTCAGGGGATCGTCATTCCGCATGTACCGCCCCCAAAGCGTCACCCCTACGACCAGTGGTCGCCCGATGCGCGCGCGCTGGACCTCGTCGGCGACAAGTGGACGCTGCTGATCGTCCGTGACCTGGTGTCCGGCCCGCGCCGGTTCGTGGAGTTGCAGCGCGTGCTGCCCGGGATCTCCACCGAGCAGTTGCGCTCGCGTCTGAATCGCATGGTGGCCGACGGCATGCTGACGCGCAAGCGCTACCGCGAGGTTCCGCCTCGCGTGGACTACGAGCTGACCGAGCGCGCCCGCGAGCTGGTTCCGGTCCTCGGCGGCCTGGCTCGTTGGGGCTACGAGTGGGTGTGGGGTCCGCCGCGCGCGGGTGAAAGCGTCGACATCAGTGCGATCTTCCGGCTCATTCCCGGCCTCGTCGATGCCCCCGGCCTCCCCTCGGGAACCGTCGAGCTGACCATCTCCGACGGCCATCACGACGAACCGCTGACCCATCTGGTCACACTCGGGCCGGACGGCACGACAGTGATCGAACGCCCCGCGGGACGGGCCGACGCCCACGTGCGCGGCACCACGGAAGCCTGGATCCGAGCGCTCTGTCCGGTCAGCGACCGCGGCGGGCTGCAGAGCACGGGCAACCGCGCCCTGGCCACCACGCTGCTCGATGCGCTCGCTCTCGGCAGCGAGCACGCCGCCGTCGACTCGGGTTCCGAGTCGGCCACCGCTTGAGCCTCTAGCTCACGCCCGGCTGACGGGCCGCTCCCGCCGACCGCGGCGCCAGGCGTCCCCAGCTACTTGTTCGGATACTGGGCGGCCAGGATGTGGGGGAACTTCCCGCTCTGACCGATCAAGCTGGCGACCGGAGGTGCCACCCAGCAGGCCTGCTGACCCAGGTGCAGCATCGTGCTGAGGTCGTTGGGGCCGCCGGCGGGCTCAGAGCCGTCCCCGGGCGCGCCGGTGTTATTGCAGTCCCAGCTCGGCAATCCGAAGCTGCCCGGGAAGTTACCGCCGGCCGAGAAGTCGGCCGGGTCGGCGAGCCACAGTGGCGGCGGATACGTGTTACCGCGGTTCTGGGGGTTACGGGTAGGGGAGATCGACAGGGTCTCCGGGCCGATCGGCTGGAACTGGCGCAGGTAGTGGCCGGTGCCCCCGCCGGCGAAGCTGGTGGTCGTGGCGGCCAGACCGGCGGCGCCATTGGAGATGAAGTCCGAGGTCAGCTGCTGATGCGAGGAGAGCCAGGTCAGAATCGGGTTCAGCTGCTCCAGGAAGGGCCCGAGCGAGGCCAGGAGCGGCGTGGCCCCTTCCAATGTGGCCTGAATCCCCGGCAACCCGGTCTGGGACACCGTGATCAACGGGCCCAGGTGGACGAAGAACGAATGCAGCGACGGCGCCAGGGCGCGCACGTCACGCAGCGTCGGACTGAGGTTCCGGGCCACCGGCTCGAGCGCCTTGACCAGCGGATCGGTGTCCAGCGAGAAGTTCTTCAACCGCGTCATCGTGATCTTGGTCTCGTGCAGGAAGGTCGGGAAGACATGGAACGTCGCCGCGATCGCGTTGTTGTTGTTGGCGGTGGTCCTGAACGTCGTCTCGCCGCTGGTGATCAGGTTGCGCAGTGCGCTCTGGTTCTGGCTGAGCGCCGCGAACACGGTGCCGGCGTTCTGGACCAGGTTCACCACCGCGGTGTGCTGGATGTCGAGCACCTGGAGCAGGTCGGTCGCGTCGGCGGCGAACTGCGGCAGGTTGCCGAACACGTTGCTGAGGTTCTGCTCGTTGCCGCTGACGGCCTGGGCGAGCTGCTGCTGCCACGTCTGGAACGCGTGGCGGGTGGTCGGGTCAAGCGCGTTGAAGATCTGATCCAGCTGCACCGTCGACTGGACATTGCTGCGTGCCAGCAGGGCACCGTCGTGCAGCATCGGGCTGTGCGGGGTCCCCGGCGACAGCTGCACGTAGGTCTCGCCGAGGATCGTCTTCTGGCGCAGGATCGCCCGCGCGTCCTTATGGATCGGCGCGAATTGGTTCGACAGCTGGAGCGTCGCGATCGTACGGTTGCCCTTTGGGTCAAGCGACTTGCTGACCACCTTGCCGACGTTGACTCCCGCGATCCGCACGTCGGCCTGCGTGGCGAGCTGACCGGCGTCGGGGAATGCCACCTCGAAGCGGTACCCCTGCGGGTTGAACGGGATCGTGCCGCCAAAGGACAGCCAGAGGAACAGCAGCAGCCCCACGCACGAGAGCGCGAACAGCACCATCGTCAGGACCTTGGCGATTGAGGGAGTGCCGGTTTCCATCTACCGGGTGGGGAGGGACGGGTCGAAGGTGGACAGAGCGGAGACGTTGCCGGTGGGGGTTCCGTTCGAGGCCACGTTGGCGGTCTGCGCCTGGGCCTGGGGGTGCTTGGCCACGTAGCTCTTATAAGCGGCGGTGAGACCGGCGGCCTGGGCCGGGCACAGCCCGGCGCTGGTCAGGATCGGCGTGAGGTTCAGCAGGGCCTCGAACTCGGAGCCGAGCCCGCCCTGAATGATGTTGAGGTTGTCGATCAGCTGCGCATAGGTGGCGCAGCTGGCCTGCAGGAACAGCGGCCGGATCACCCCGGCGGCGTCCTGGATCGAGAACAGCGTCCGCACGTTGTGGTCCAGCCAGGCCAGCCACCAGAGATAGCCGTGGTTCGCCGACGAGCCCGTTCCCCCACCCGGGTTGTAGCCGAGCATGTTGACGAACCGGTTGAGCGTCACGAACGTGTTGCTCAGGTTGGGAGTGGCCTTGGCCAGGTTGACCGCGGCCGGCTGGAGGTTGCGCACCAGGGGGCGCGCCGCCACCACGAACGGGCGGATCTGATTCTTGACGATCGGGGTGCTCGGCTTGGCCAGGGCGACCAGCGCCGTGTTCGCCGCCGGCAGCGCCTTTGCCGCCGGGAGCAGGTTCACGGCCGTGGGCCCGAGCAGCTTGGCGAACTTCTGCACCTTGGCCAGGGTCGCCGTGGTCTGGCTCAGCGTGCCGGGCAGATCGACCAGCGCCTTCTGGATGTTGGCGTCCTGAGAGGCGAAGGCGCGGAAGACCGTCGCGCTGGAGTCGACCAGCTGGACGATCTGGGCCTGCTTGGTCGCGAGCGCGGTGTTGAGTCGCTGCAGCGAGTTGACGAGCTGGCGCAGGTCGGTGCCGCGGACCGCGACCGCTTGGTTGAGCCGAGCCAGGTCACGGTGGGTCGGCTCGAAGCGCTGGAACACCTGGGCGAGCTCGTCGCCGCCGTGGCCCTTCAGGCCCGCCCCGGCGCCGTTGACGAGCAGCTGCAGGTAGCTGCGCGTGTCGGCGTCAAGCGAGGAGAGGATCTCGTCGACATTGACATCGGGATTGGTGTTGCCGACCGGGATCGTGAAACCGGGCTTGGCCATCGAAGCTGACTTGCTGCCGGGATTGATCTCGATGAACATGTCCTTCAGCCCGGTCCGGGGCCGCAGCAGCGCCGTCGCGTCGGTGTGGATCAGGTGCTTGTACTTCTGTTCGATCTGCATCTGGACGGTGGCCATCCCGTTCTTGAGCGTGACGCTCGAGATCAGCCCGACCTGGACCCCCGAGACGCTGACGAATTGGCCCTGCCCGGGGGTCACCGCCTGCGCGGTGGAGAACTCGGCGTTGAGCGTGAACGGCGATGACTGGATGAACGGAAAGCGGAACCGCTCGTGGTTGAGGATGTAGCCGGCCACGGCGATCGACAGCACCAGCAGCACGATGATCGCGGCGAAGTCGGAGGCGTGGGTCTTGATCGCGCGGGTCATCAGGGCTTGTTGTGCATCGCGGAGGTGTTGAGTCTGAGGCCGGCCTGGTTGGCCTGGACCTTCATCGCCTGCAGGGCGTTGCTGGTGACGCCCATCCAGCGGGCCTTGGCGGCCGGGGTGCTCAGCCCCGTCGCCACCTGGCCGACCGGGCCGCCGGCCGGAGTCGAGAGGTTGGTGATCGCGGCCTGCGTCTCACACGGCACCGTCTCCTGGTAAGCGGGCCGCTTGCCGCCGGCCGGAAGCTGGGGCTGGACCGAGTCGATCTTCGTCAGCGCTTGCCCGAACAGCCCCGGCTGCAGCGAGTAGGTCAGCGTCCCGCCGGTGCCGAGGATGCGGATGTACGGGCCGTTGGCATCGAAGTTACGGCTCTCCCCGGCTAGTCCGGGCAGGTAGTCGACCGCTTCGACGAACACCTTCTGCGAGGGGAAGCCGTTGGAGCTATTGAAGTTCGGGTCTGGCACGGTCAGCTGCGACCACGGGTAGATGACGTTGGCCACGCAGCTGGAGGCGGGCCGGACCTGATCCTGCATCAGCGGAATCGTCTCGTTGGTCAGATTGGCCAGCGCGGGCACGGTCGGGCTCAGGTCCGCGGTCAGCCCGCGCAGCTCCGCGGGCTGGACCAGCTGCCGGAGCTGAGAGATGAACGGCAGGCTGGCGTCGATCGTCGGACCGGTGGATTTGACGCCGGGGACGAGCGTGCGCGCGAGCCGGCGCAACGGCGGGAAGGCGGCGTTCAGTGCGTTGAACGCAGGGGTCGCGGCGGTCAGGGTCTTGGGCAATTGGATGATGGTGTTCTGGAGCGCCCGCTGCTGGGTGGCGAAGGCCTTGGCGGTGGTGTTGAAGTCCGTGATCAGGTTCTCGAGGTTCTGCGGATGGGTGGACAGCGCCGCCGCGACGCTGCCCTGGGCCGCGATGTAATTGGAAAGGTCGTGCGGCTGGATCCCGAGCGCGTCGTGAGCCACGATCGAGGAGTACTCGTAGGCCGGCAGCCAGTACTGAATCGAGGAGTTGAACGACGCCCCCGACTGCTTGACGGCCTTTCCGTACTGCTGCAGCAGGGTCTGGAGGTTGCGACGCGTGTCGGACTGCAGCGAGGTAAGCACCTGGTCGAACTGCACCGGCTCAACTCCGTGCCCGATCGCGAACGTGTGTCCGTTGCCGGCGACCGGGGCCGACGGCGTGCCCGGATTGATGTCGACGAAGAAGTTGCCCTCCAGGAAGATCCGCGGGCGGATGGCGAAGGTGGCGTCGTTGTGGATCGGCAATCCCTGGTCCTGGATCGTCATCGTCACCTCGGCCGCCTGGCACTGGGTGTAGTCCTTGGAGGCCGACTTGCACCCCGGCTCGGTGCTGACCGCGGTCACGGTGCCGACGTTGACCCCGGCGATCCGCACCAGCGAATCGGACTGAAGCCCGTTGGCGTTGGCGAACACCGCGTGGATCGTGTACTTGCTCGCGAACGGGTTGGCGAACTTGGTGTAGGCAAGGTAGGAGAAGACGATGATCAACACGATTCCGACCGTCCCGGCCGCGAACGTGCTCATGCCCTTCCGGCGCTTTTTCTTGCGTCCGAACAGGCTCATGGGTTGGCCGGGTTCGGCGCCAGCTGCGGGCCGGTCAGCGGGTTGCGGGTGAACGTCTCGCCGGCCGGGACGCGCGTCCGGCCCTTGAACGTCGGACCCTGGTTTCCGGGAGTGTGCACGTCGCTGGCGAGATTCCGGCCCTGGGGATCGAAGTGGTTGAGCTTCAGCGGATACCCGCGCTGGCCGGTCTCGCAGTCGGCGTTGCCCGAGTTGTCGATCGCCGCGCCGTAGGGCTGGGCGTGGAGGAACTCGTTGCCGCCGGTCAGCGTGGTGTCGCTGCCGCCGCCGTTGGCAGGCGCGGTGGCTCCCTGCTGCCCGACGTTGTTGGTCTGGAGCGGGTTGCCGAGGTTCAGCAGCACGCGCTGGGCGAAGCCGAAGCTGGTCTGTTCGGAGATGTGCTCGGACAGGTAGGTCCAGAAGTAGTTCCAGTCATCGCACACGGTCTGGTAGGGCCCGAGGTACTTGACCATCGGGTTCAGCGTCGTGACGGTGGCATCGAGCGCGTTGATGGCGACGTTCGTTCCCGGCGCCTGCGCGAGCGACTTCAGCGCGCCCATCACTCCCTGCAGCTTCGCGTTGAGCGACGGCGTGCGCGCCAGGGTCGTGGTCCCGATCTCGATCGCGGGGTTGATGTCGGGGAGCGCGGCTTTGAGCTCCTGCGTCGCCGGAGTGAGCTGCCGGCCGAGCGTCGCGAAGTCGACCAGGAACGGCTGCTGCACGCGCAGTGAGTTCGTGGTCACCTGCTCGGTCGAGGGCGACTCGCGAATCGTCGCCTCCAGCGCGTTCGGATCACGGGAGATCGCTTCGAACGTCGTCGCCATGTCGGTGAACAGCCGGGCGTTGGTCCCCGCCACCGGCGCCACCGTTCCCATGAACCTCTCCAGCGACGTGAGCAGGCGGGTCAGCTCAGTGTGAGGATCTGACAGGTACCGGGCGACCGGCGCAAGGTGCCCGAACAGCGCCGGCAGGCTCGCGATCGTGTCGTTGAGCGACGATCCCCGCCCCGCCAGCGCGTCGCCGAAGCCGACCAGGTTGTTCTGAATCGCTTTGTTGGTCTTCGGATTGAAGGTCTGGAAGATGTCCTCGAACTGGACCGGGACGCTGGTCTGGGTGATCGGCATCGTGCTGCCGTCGGCGAACGTCTTGCGGGAGTTGCCGGTGTGCAGTTCGATGAACTTCAGGCCCAGCACCGACAGCGGCCGGATGCTGACCGACGAGTTGGTCGGCACCTTCCCGTTCGCCTGGGTCAGCTGCAGGGTCAGCTGGGCGCCGATCTGGCCGGTCTTGAGCTCGATCGGCTTCATCTGCGAAACCAGCCCGACGCGGTAACCGCCCTCGCGGACCTCGTTGCCGGGGACCAGGTCCGAACCGCTGGCGATGTCGACCTTGAGCTCCCGGGTGGGCACGAACGGAAGGCCCTGGTTGGCGTTGTAGGCCAGGAACACGGTCACGAGCACCACCAGCACGGTCATCGCCCCGACCAGTACCGGGTTGGCCAGCGCTGACTGCTGGTGGCGGCGGCCTCCGTCGCTCATGGTGACAGGAGGTAGTTGAGGAGGGCCTGCGCGGAGCCGCCCGGGGAGCTCGTGCCCGAGGCTGAACCGCTGCCGGCGCCGGCGGCGCTCGAGCCGGGCGCCGAGCCCGAACCGGCCGCGGGGCTGGAGCCCGAGCCGGCGCCCGAGCCGGCGCCGCCCAGCCTGGACAGGATCTGGCTGAGCGTCCGGCGCAGGTTGATCGGCGGGCCACTGACGGGCGCCGTGGTGCCGGTGCCGGTCGTGCCGGTCGGAGGGCTCGACGTGGTGGTGGTCGTGCTGGTCGAGCTCGTCGCGCTGGTGGTGCTCGTGGTGCTCGAGCTGGTGCTGGTGGAGGTGCCGGTCGTGGTGGTGCTGCTGGCGGCCCCGGCCGACTTGGCGGCGCTGGCGTTCTTGGCCTGCACGGCGGCAGCCGTGAGCTGGGTGGCACCCGTGCTCGGCCCGTTCTGGCCGGGAGGGGCACCGCCCGGATCGGGGACGGCCGCGCCCGGATTGGACGGATCGGTCTCGTTGACCCCCGGCTGATTGGGGCCCAGCCACGAGTAGCACTGCCGGTAGGCCGATCCGTACTGCTTGAGCATCAGCGCGATCGTCGCCGGGGTCGCGTACGGCGAGCACATCGGGCTGAAGAACGCATCGACGGCCAGGAGGTGACCGAAGGGACCGTAGGTGTTGATCGCCAGCGTCTGGTTGAAGACATAGCCGAGCAGCGCCTGCAGACCGGTGAAGCCGGTGCCGCCGGGGCTGCGTGGATCGGGCTCGACGGCGCGGGAGGGGTCGTCGAGGTCATGCAGGACGATCGCGAGGTTCTGGGCGAGCTCCGGGGTCGGCTGCGCGAACCGATTCAGATCGGCCACGGTCGGCGTGGCGGCCTGAACCGCGGACTTCCCGGTCACCGACGCCTGGCCGAGGCTCTTGATGGCCGGACGCGCGGAGCGTGAGAAACCGGGCAGGTCGGTGAGCAGCCGGCTGATCTGCCCCGACGCCGCGTTGAGGTTGTTGAGCACGGGCTCGTTGGCGTCCACCGTGGTGCCGAGCTGCCTCAACGAGGGCTTCAGCTGCGTCAGCAGGCCCGGCAGCCTCTGGAAGGTGAGACGCAGATTGCCCTGCTGGGTGGCGGTGGCGGTGGCGGTCCGGTTCGCCTCGTCGATGAAGCGCTTGACCTGGGTGCTGTTGTTCGCCAGCGCGGTGATCACGCTGTTGGAATCCCGGGTCAGGTTCTGCAACGTGGTCGAGTCGTTGCCGAGCAGGTTGAGCAGGTTGTCGGTCTCCGACAGCGCCGGGACCGCCCGCTGCAGCGCCGCCTGCAGGTCGCCCGAGCGCGCGGCGGCGGCAGCGCCGAGCTCGTTGATGATCAGCGTGAAGCGCTCGCGGTAGGGAAGCCGCATCACGTTCTGGACCAGGTCGGCCGGAATCGTGGACAGCGTGTTGCCGACGGGAATCATGCTGCCGGACTTGATCACGGGGCCGGAGGTCCCAGGGTTGCAGTCGACGTAGTACTCGCCGATCAGCGACTCGGGGCGTGATTCGCAGCGCGCGTCCTTGTGGAACTGACCGAATCCGGCTCGGGTCACCGACACGGTCACGACGGCGTGCAGCGTCTTCTGGTCGAGGTTGATCTGAGTGATCGTCCCCGCCGGAACCCCGGCGACCTTGAAACTGGCCCCGGTCACCAAGCCGAACGCGTTGTCGAACTCGACCTTGTAGGTGGCGCTGGAGCTGCCGCTGGAGGCACCGCCGGCCACCACGATGAAGGCGCCGGCGACGATCAGGATCGCCGCGCTGAGCAGGATTCGCTTCATGGGCCAGTCGGCGTCTGGTTGGGGTTACACGGGAAGCCGCTCTCCGGGTAGTAGACGGCGCCGCGTTCGGACGAGCCCGGACAGCGATCCCCATAACCGGTGGTGAGCAGACCGCCCGTGGCACCGCCCGATCCGCCGGTGCCGCCGCCTCCGCCGCCTCCGCCGCCTCCGCCCCCTCCGCCGCCGGTGAGGAGACCGCCGGTGGGGTCGCCGAGGCCCCCGAACGCAAGGATGCTGCGCAGCGTGGCGGTGACGAACGGAGGCAGGATGTTGAGCGCGCCGTTCTCGAGCGAGCCGATGCCGATCACCGGGGCGATCCGGCTGGTGCCGCCGTTGGCGTCGATCGTGCCGGGGTGCGTATAGCCCTCGAACCAGCCGGTCAGATCGACCGCGTAGGGGCGCGCCGTCGCGAGCTCAGGCGTGGAGTTGTTGAGCGCCTGCGTGGACACCGGGAATGCACCCGGACGCACCTTCCCGTTGGCGTTGATGTTGGCGACGGTGGCGTTCTGAAGCGGAACGCCGAGCTTGATCAGCTCGATCAGGTCGTTGTTGGCGCCCGGCCGGCTGATGATGTTCGAGAGATCTCGCAGCGTCGGAACGGAGTCGCGGGCGAGCGGGCGCAACTGCACCAAGAGCTTCTGGAGCTTGGGGGCCACCGGCTTTGACGTGTCGACCAGCGGCTTGAGGTCGTCCAGCGCGCTGCGCAGGTTCACGAACGTGGTGTTGGCCAGCCGCATGAATCGGGGCAGCTGCTGCAGCGATGACGCCAGCGGGACGCGCTGCGCGGCGAGGGCCTGCACCGTGGTCGCCAGATGCGAGACCAGGCCGCTGAGATCTCCGCTGCGGTGGGCGAGGTCGGTGACCAGGTTCCCGGTCTTGACGATGTAGTTCGTAAACGAGCCGGTATTGCGGTCGACCTCGGCGAACAGGGCGCTGGAGGCAGCGACCGCGGGGTTCAGGTACGCGAATGCCTGCTGAGCCAGCTTGCCGCGACCCTTGAACTGCGCCGCCGATCCCTGAAAGACATCTTGCAGACCCTTGCGGGTCGGTCCGTCAAGCGTGTTGAAGATCTCGTCGAGGTCGACCTCGCTGGTGGTGCTGGTAGCCGGAATGACCCCGTTGCTGCTGATCTTGGGGGCGTCGGGTCTGCCCATCTGGAGGCTCACGTAGCGGCTGGCGATGCCCGATAGCGACAGCTCGCGCACGGTCGCCAGCGTGCCCTTACGGAGCGGCTGGTAGGCCGGGTTGCTGATGCTCAGCGTGAGCTGCGCCTGACCGTCAGGGGTCAGCGCGATGCCCGATACCGTCCCGATCGGGTTGCCGGCAACCTCGACGAGGTCTCCGCTCACGATCTGGCTGGCGTTCTGGAAGATCGCCCTGACCTGGTACCCGGACCCGCTGGACATCACGATCAGGGCCACCGCGACGACGGCCAGCACGACCGCGCCCAGCGCAGCTGCCCGGCCAATCACACTTGAGTTACGCACCGGCGCGTCCTGCCCAATCGATCTCCTCCCGCGCGGCGCCATGGGGCTGACGCACCAGTCGCGTGGCTGGCGACGCTAGCAAGGGCCTCAATGCACTGTCAATTGGGAACCGATGGGGCATTTGGCCGGCTCGGGGCGGCCCAGGGCGCTTGGCGTCCGGCCGGTTTGCCGCTAGCGTCTCCAGAGCCAGCCCGGGTGGTGGAAATGGGTCAGACACGGTCGCCTTAAGAGCGACTGCCTTAAGTGGCATGAGGGTTCGAGTCCCTCCCCGGGTATCTATGCTGTGTGCTGTCTCGGATCCGTGCGGTCGCAAAGCTGCCTGACGTCGTGCGAGGCGCCGAATCCTTTCGCATAAACGCAACTTCTGCGCTGCTACCGTGTCGAAGCGCTTGAGCGGGAGTCTCACTACCGATCCGGATGGAAGTCTCAGCACTTAAATATTCCGGGGGCATCGGGCTGCACGGGCGGTCGCGCCTGCTCAGGCTCCAATCCGACGAGCGGCTCGTCGCGTTCCTGCGGAAGGGCAATACCGCCGCCTTCGAGATCCTGTTCGCGCGTTACGAGACGCGGCTGCTGGCGTTCTGTCGCCACCTGTTGGGCAACCGCGAGGACGCCGAGGACGTGCTGCAGGAGGTCATGACTGCCGCGTTCAACGCGATGCTGGCCGACGAGCGGCCCATCAACGTCCGCCCCTGGCTCTACCGCATCGCCCGTAACCGCAGCCTCAACCATATGCGGCGCACCCAGGCGATCGGCGTCGACTCGATGGACCTGCACTTCTCCGACAACGGCGCCAGCACCGCCGACAAGGTGTACGAGCGCGAGGAGTTCCGGCTGCTCGTCGGCGACATTCACGAGCTGCCTGAGACGCAGAAGACCGCGCTGGTACTGCGTGAGATGGATGCCCTGTCCTACGAGCAGATCGCCGAGGCGATGGAGACCACGGTCCCGAGCATCAAGTCTCTGCTCGTGCGCGCGCGGGTGTCGCTGGCCGAGGCGGCCGAGGCGCGCCTGCTCACCTGCGATGAGGTGCGGATCGAGCTGGCGGAGGTGACCGAGGGGTTGCGCCGCCGTCCCACCCCGCTCGTTCGCCGCCATCTCCGTGGTTGCAAGCGGTGCACGGTCTTCCGAGCCGAGCTCAAGCACACCAACAAGGCGCTCGCCGCGCTGCTACCGATCGGACCGGCGTTCTTCTTGAAGAAGCTGTTGATCGCCCACCTGGGGCACTCTGCCGGCGCGGGCTCGGGCGCGACCGCCGCGGGCTCTGGCGCCGCCGGTGCCGGAGCGGCGGGCACCGGCGCTGGGGCCGGGGCCGCGGGGGCCGGCGCCGCGAGCGCAGGGGCCGGTGCCGCGCTGGCGGGCTCCACGATCGGCGGCGGCAGCTTCGTCTCGGCGGGCATCGGTGCGCTGGCGGCCAAGACCGCGGCCGGACTGGCGGCGGCCGCGCTGGTCACCGGAGCCGCGGTCGAGGCCGGACACAGCGCCTCACCGGCTCATCACCCCTCGGCCCCGGTCTCGACGGTGGCCGCGGTGCAGCACTCCGGCTCGCCGGCCCAGCAGGCCTCGGTGACGCCGCTGTTCAGCCGGCCGGAGCCCAGGTCCTCCGTCCCCGCTCCCAGCAAGAAGGTCAAGGTGGCTGCGGCCAAGACGACGGCGAAGGCCGGGACGCCGACCAGGGTGGCGGCCAAGTCCGTCACCAAGCTTCCTCCCAAGCCGCCCGTCGCGACGAGCCAGTCGCCGCCCAATGTCAAGGCCAGCCCGACCGGGCGGACGCAGAATCAGAACGACCCCACCGTCCTGCCCCCGGCGCCGGTGACCGACCCCACGAGCACGACCGGAACCCCTGCCGCCGCGCCCACCACCACTGATCCGACCGCCACGACGCCGACCACCAGCACCACGCCGCCGACGACCACGACGGCCGGCGACGGCACCCCGACCACCACCACCACGCCGACCACCACCACGCCAACCACCACCACGCCGACGACGACCACCCCGACCACCACCACGCCAACGACTACGACGCCGACCACGCCGACACGGACAACCCCAGGCGTCAGCACCACCGGCGCGCGCGTCGCCGCCTGGACGGGCACGCGTTCGGTCGCCGTGACCGCCTCGAGCCGGGGCGAGCGGCGCACCCACTTCAGCCACCGCAAGCAGAAGTCGCTGGCTCACCCGCCGGCGTGATCGAGTTCGACCAGTTCGAGGCGGTCGACATGCGCGTCGGCCGGGTCCTCGAGGTGCAGGAGTTCCCGGAAGCCCGTCGGCCCGCCTGGAAGCTGAGGATCGACTTCGGGGCAGAGATCGGGGTCAAGCGTTCCTCGGCCCAGATCACCCACTATTCCCGCGAGGAGCTCGAGCACAGCCTGGTCGTCGCGGTCGTCAACTTCCCCGCGCGCCAGATCGGGCCGTTTCGCTCCGAGGTGCTCGTCCTCGGCGCGCTGGATCAGGACCGGGGCGTGGTCCTGCTCCGGCCTGACCGCGGCGCCGAGCCGGGGTCGCGAATCGGCTGATTCTCCGAGCTAACCGTCAACCTGACCCTGAGGGTGTATGAACGTGGCGGCGATCAGGGGCCGGGCGCGGCCCCGATGACCAACGCCCCGCGCCGGACGTTGTCGATCTCGATCGCGTAGCGCCCGATCGGTATCGCCTTCAGCAGGACATGAACCCGGTGACCTCGGGACACCGTGAACCGGTACTCGTGGGGAGCTTTGAGGACGAAGGCATGGACCTGCGTATCGACGACGCGTACGGTCAGCGCGACGTCGGTGCGCTTCGGTGCGGCGATCAGCGGCGGGAAGAGCACACCGTGGGCGCCGATCGAGAACGTCGCCGGGAGGCGCACATTGGTGTCCGGGCCGCCGGCCGCCGCGGTCGAAGCGGAGCTCGACTCGGCGGAGCGCGTCGCGGTGGCCGAGGTCGTGGCGGCCGAGGTCGTGGCGGCTGAGGTCGTGGCGGCGGCGGACGGCGAAACGGCGGTGGCCGAGGGCGTGGACGAGCGGCTGGAGCTGCTTGACCCACCGCAGCCGGCGACCACCAGCGACACGATCAGGTAGGCGAGCCACCGCTGCCTGGTGCGCCGCCTCATCGCGCCGAGGATAGAGCCATCACTCCCGCGTGCCGGCCGTGCCCGGGCTGCGCTCAGGCGCCATAGACGTCCATCAGGCGCTCGTAGAAGCGATCCTCGGAGAACCGCGATCGAGCCCGCGTGAGCGCGCTGGCGCCGCTCGCGCCCCGCGCGGCCGGATCGCGCCACAGCCGGCCCAGCGCCTCGCCCCAGCGACCCGGATCGCCGGCCGGGAGGATCGCCTGCGCGCCGACCAGTTCAGGCAGGCCGCCGCGGTCGCTCGCCAGCACCGGCACCCCGTCCGCCAGCGCGTCGAGCGCGGCATACGGGCAGGGCTCCTCCCAGCGGGAGGGAATCAGCACCACGGCGGCGCCGCGACGGAGCTCGGCCAGCGCGGCGGGCTCGAGCCGGCCCGTGAAGCGCACCTCGACACCATGGGCCTCATCACCGCGGGCGAGGTTCCGCAGCCGGCCCTCGTCGGGCCCGTCACCGGCGATCACCAGCGGCACGCCCGCGATTCCCGCCGCCGCGATCGCGGTGTCGAAGCCCTTCTCCTCCACCAGGCGGCCGCTGGCCAACGCGTACCTGCCCTCCCCGGCGCGCGAGGCCGCGGCGAAGTTCGCGGCCGGCACGAAGTTGGTCAGCGCGGTGGTCCGTTCGGCCGGCAGGCCGAGCTCGTACAGCCGCCGCGCCGTGGCGTCGCTCACCGCGACGAACCGGTCGGCGTGAGCGAACAGCTTGGGCTGCTGCGCCGAAAGGCCCGCGGCGTAGGCGGCGGCCTCCCCCATCGAGCCGCGGCAGAGGAGCCGCAGGCCGGGGCGGGTATCGCGCCCGCGGCAGCGAAAGCAGGGGGCGCCGTCCCGGTAGGCGATCGCGATCGCGCAGAACAGCCGGAAGTTGTGCAGGTGCACCACGGTCCGCGCGCCGGCCGACTGCGCCGCCGCCAGCGCGCGCCAACCGAACAGCGGATGGACGTTATGGGCGTGGACGACGTCGGCGCCCAGGCTCCGCACCGCCGCCGCGACCTCGCCGGGATCGTCGCCGCCGAGCATCAGCGCCCGAGCAGCGGTCACCGAGCTGACGGCCGCACTGGAGCGCTCCAGCAGCGCCACCTCGTGCCCGCGGGCCCGTAGCAGCGACCCGAGGTCCGCGACAGCTCGCTCCTCGCCTCCCGGTGCGCGGTATCGGTTGTGCAGCAGCAGGACGCGCAAGGCGGGCGGGGTGGGCGTTATTGTGCCGACGAGGATGACGCAGTCTGGCATGAGCCGCCCGCTGCGTTGTGCCGCGCTGTGGCCGGTCGCGGCGCCCTACCGTGAGCCGCTGTTCGCCGCGCTGGCGGCGCGCGACGATCTCTGCCTGCGCGTGATCTACCTCACGCAGCGGCTCGAGGGATGGGATGTCCAAGCGGACTGGTTTCCCTCGGTCCATGCCTACGACACCCGAGTGATGCCGGCCCGGCAGTGGGCTCGAACCGGCCGCAGCCCGATCGTGATCCCGCGCGGCCTCGGTTCAGAGCTTGACGCCTTCGCCCCGGACGTTGTGGTGGTGTCGGAGTTCGGGCCCCCGGCCCTGCTGGCGCGCGCCTGGTGCTCGCGCCATCGCCGCGGGCTCGTGCACTTCAGCGAGCTGGGCGCCGCTGCCGCTCGCGCCGTGCCGGCGCCGCAGCGCCGACTGCATCGCCTCCTCGCGCGCCGCGCCGCAGGGGCGATCGGCGCCAGCACCCAGGCGCGCGATCGTCTGCTGGCGCTGGGCGCCGACCCCGCGCGTACGGTCGTGAGCCTGCAGAGCGTCGACGCCGACGCGATCCGCGCCGCCGTGGCGGCCGGTGGTCGCACGCGTCGCCCCGAGGGCCCGCTGGCGCTGCTGTGCGTAGCGCGCCTGGTCGCCGATAAGAACCTCGGGGCGCTGATCGAGGCCGTGGCGAGCGCCGGTCCCGGGACGGTCGAGCTCGACCTGGTCGGCGACGGTCCGCTGCGCGCCGATCTCCAAGCCCAGGCGGCGTCGCTGGGTGCGGTGGTCCGCTTTCACGGCTCACTGACGCCGGCCCAGACGGCTCAGGCCTACGCGGAGGCTGACGTGCTCGCGCTCGTCAGCCGACACGAGCCGTTCGGGGTGGCGCTGCGCGAGGGTGCCGCGGCCGGGCTGCCGCTGATCGCGAGCGCGTGGGCGGGCGCGACGGGCGACATCGCGGTGGCCGGGCGCAACGCGATCGTGGTCGACCCCGACGACCGCACCGCCATCGCCGCCGCGGTGCGATCGCTCGCCGGCGACCCCGGGCGCCGGGCCGCGATGGGGCAGGCCAGCCGTGAGATCGACGCGCAGTGGCCACTGGAGCGCAGCGTGGATGCCTTCGCGCAGGCCGTTCTGCTGGCGGGCCGAGCGGGCCGGGATCGGTAGGGCGGGCGGCCTCCCCGGTCTGTCCGGCACGGACTTACCGCTGAGTGCGGCCGAGTAGGACCGGCAGCACCCGCGTGCGCAGCGCCGCGACCGCGGCCGGCCAGCGGTAGGGCTCCAGACGTTGCGCCGCGCGTGTCTGGTACACGGCGCGGGCGGCGTCGTCGCGGGCATAGGCAGCGTTGATCGCCGTGGCCAATGAAGCGGGCTCGAGGTCGGCGGCCACCAGGCCGCGGTCGAGACCCCGCGCGATCGCCAGCGCCTCGTAGGGACCACCGGCCGGTGTCGTCACCAGCAACGCGCCGTCGCGCAGCGCCTCCAGCGGCGCCTGTCCGAAGTCCTCCCAGCGGGCAGCGGAGATGAAGCAGCGGGCGGTGCGCAGCGCCGCGCGGAACGCCTCGCTGCTGACCGTCCCCCGGAACGTCACGCCGGGCGGCTTGGTCACCCCACGACGGGCCAGGAACGCCAGCGCGGCATCCGGCTCGATCCCGAAGATCTCCAGCCGGCCTGTGTCGCCGGGGACCTGCGCCCAGGCCGCGCACAGCAGATCGAGGCCCTTGGCCCGGTCGGCGGCGTAGCCGACGGCCAGATCGAGGTCCCGAGGCCCGGTGATCTCGCCGGAGGGGTCGATCGGCACCGGCACCACCTCTGGCCGGGCGCTGCCCGCCGGCAGCGCCCCCGCGCCCGCGGCCCCAAGCGGGATGGTCAGGCGAGCCCGGGCCAGGCTGCGGCGCTCGAGCGCGCGCACGGGGGCATTGCGGACGCCGGGGCGGTTCAGCGCCGCCGGCGAGTCGAGCCGCACCGCGTAGGCGAGCCCGTCGGCGGCGGCCAGCAGCGCCGCCGTGGTGGTGGAGAACAGCACCGCCCGAGGCCGGGAGCGGGTCGCCAATGCACCGGCCAGCGCACGCCGCGCCGCCACCGCCTCGACCAGGTCGTTGACCGGGTAGCCGCGGCGCAGCGCGTTGGTGGCGCCGAGCTTGACGCTGATCGCCTCTGCGCTCACCCCGGCCTCGTGCAGCATGGCCAGCAGCAGTGAATCGGCCACGCGCAGCCCTCGCGTCGTCCCGAGCGAGACGACGAGCACGTCGGTCATGAACTCGCGGCCCGCCGGGCGAGCGCGTGCTCGTAGGCGCTGACCGTGCGCTGCCCGCAGCGCGCCCAGGTGAAGTGACGCTCCACCGTCTCCCGCGCCGCGGCGCCGTGCGCGGCCAGCTCGGCCGGATTGCGCAGCTCCGCGGCGATGGCCGTCGCCAGCGCACGATGATCGTCGCGGGGCACCAGCGTGATTCCCCCGCCGGCCGCGGCGATGTCCCGGGGACCGCCCTCGTCGGCGAGCGCGATCACCGGCAACCCGGCCGCCATCGCCTCGACGTATGCCACCCCGAAGGGCTCATCCACGCTGGGCATCACGAACAGATGACAGCGCGCCACCTCGGCCAGCGCGCGCTCGTGCTCGAGCTGTCCCGAGAACTGCACCCGTTCGGCCAGCCCCAGGTCCTGCGCGAGGCGCTCCAGTGCCGGCCGCAGCGGCCCCTCGCCGATCACCAGGTAGTCGGGCCGGGCCGCCTCCGGTAGGGCGGCCAGGGCGTGCAGGACAACCGCGTGGCGCTTGCGCGCGATCAGGTGTCCGAGCGTCACGATCGTCGGCCGGGGTCGCCGGTCGGCCTCGACCGCCGGAATGTCGGCTCCGAGATGGACGACCTCGGTGGGGAGCCGATGTCCGGCGATCGCCTCGCAGCGCGCGGCGGCCCACGAGGAATTGGCGATCACCACGTCTGCCCCCTCGAGCGCGATCTCGGTGGCGTGGCGCGCCCACCGGCTGCGTGCATACACCGAGATGACGTCGGGCCCGTGCGTGGAGACCGCCAGCGCAGCACCCCCGCGTCGGCCGAGCCAGCGCGCGGCGGCGTAGCCCGGCGGGGTCACGCAGTGGGCGTGCAGGACATCGAACGGCCACCGAGCGGCCAGCCGGTCAAGCGCGCGCGCCACCGACGGCGCCATCCAGTACCCCCACGCGCCGTAGCTGTAGGGGCGCGGTGGGCTCACGAACGGCGCCGTCACGACCGGGATGCCATCCGGTTCGAAGGGGGCCAGCAGGTCGGCGACACCGCGGGCCCAGGCGGCCACGGCTCGCGGGCCGCGACGGGCGACCGACAGCGGCGGAATCGGACGCCGGGCGGCGATCACGCGTACGTCCGCTCCCGCGTCACGCGTGGCCACCGCCTGGCAATGTGCCCACACCCCATGGACGGGGTCGGTCGGCGACGGGTACCACTCGGCCACGACCGCGACGCGCAAGCGCGCCACCTACGACGTTGTCCGCGCGCTCGCCACCGCGATCAGGCCGTCACCGACCGGCCCGCCGAACACCCGGTGACTGGCCCGCAACAGCGGGTTGAACATCAGCTTCCCGGCCCGGCCGGCCAGCGGCGCGAAGCATGAAGCGATCTGCTCGAGCTCAAAGCCGGCACCGTCGAGGGTGCGCTCGAGCGTGCGCGGGCCGTAGTAGACGCGATGGTCTGGGTGCACCGACTCGCGGCCGGCGAGCGAGCGCAGCCCGATCTTGGGCGAGCAGGCGTTGGGGACGGTCACGCACAGACGCCCGCCCCCAGCCATCAGTTGCCGGCAGCCGCGCAGGAACGCGTCGGCGTCGGGAACGTGCTCGAGCACCTCGCCGGCGATGACCAGCGCGTAGCGCCCGAGCTCGGCTTCCGGGATCTCCTCGGTCACGTCGGCCTGGACGAAGCGCTGCTCCGGCAAGCGCTCGCGCAGCAGCGCCAGCCCGGCCGGGTCGACATCGTATCCGGTCACCCGGGCCACGCGGACCAGCCGTTCGTGCAGCAGGATCCCCGCTGCCATCAGGTCGGCGGTGTACGGACTGTCGGCGCAGCCCAGATGCGCGACCGGCCCGGTCGTGCTCGCGCACAGCTGTTCCAGCCAGGCCGCCCGGTCCGCCACCAGGGGCATCCTCAACCGCTCGCCGTCGTGCATCTCGGCCGAGCACGCGGCGCTCGAGGCGCTCATGGCCCGACCGAGAACCGGGCGACGGCCGGCGCCCTCATTGGCCGACCGAGAACAACGCCTCCAGGTCGTGGCGCGAGTAGACCTCAAAGGCGACCATGGTCTGCGTCCGGCGCACCCCGGCGAGCTGCGAGAGCTTGCCCGTGACGACCTGCGCCAGCGTGTCCTGCTCGCGCAGCCGGAGGATCGCCACGAAGTCCCACTCCCCGGTCACCGAGTACGCCTCGGCGACGCCCTCGATTCCGGCCAGCTCACCGCCGAGCGTGGCCAGGGCCGAGCCCTCGGCCTGGATCAGGACGATGGCGTGGGTCATGACGTCTGGGTGTCGCCGGGCTCGAGCACCACGACCTCTGAGCTGGTCGCCGACTCGACGTCGGACTTGAACGCCTGAGCGTCGGTCTCGATCGCCGGGAAGGTGCCGTAGTGGCACGGGATCACGGTCTTCGCGCCGACGAATCCGGCCGCGTCCACGGCGTCGAAGCGATCCATCGTGTAGTGGCCGCCGATGCACATCAGGGCGATGTCGATCGGATGCCGTTTGCCCACCAGCTGCAGATCGGAGAACAGGCACGTGTCGCCGAGGTGGTAGACGATCGTGTCCTTGAAGTTGATCAGCAGCCCGGCCGGCGTGCTGACGGTGCCCTTGGGGGTGGTCGAGGTGTGCCATGCCGGGACCAGCTTGGCCCAGCCCCAGTCGAAGCTGGCGGTGCCCCCGAGGTTGCAGTCGTTGACCTCCAGTCCCTCCTCACCCAGCTCGCCGGCGAGCTCGGTGATCGCCATCAGCGGTGCTCCCGTGCGCTTTCCGATCGCGGCCGTGTCGCCGACGTGGTCGGCGTGGCCGTGCGTGAGCAGCAGCGTGGTGGCGGCTACTTCATCGGCGCTGATCGCCGCCTTCGGATTGCCGGTGAGAAACGGATCGATCAGCACCGTCGTATCGCCGTCAGACAGCGTGAAGCAGGCGTGGCCGAGAAAGCGCACATCCATCGTGGGTCAGTCCTCCTGTTCGATTTCATGTTCAGGCGCGCGGAGGGTGCGGGAGAGCTCGAACCCGACCGCCACCCCGACCAGCATCCCCAGCCGGGTCTCCTCGGCCAGCAGGGTCTTCACCGCGCGCAGCCTGAAGTCGGGGTCGGACTCGTTGGCCGCCTCGCGGACCGCCTGCTCATGGGCGGCGTCGAACCATCCACCCTCGGCGATCGCCGCCGCGAGCACGCGCTGCAACGCCGGAGCGGCTCGCGTGACGAGATCCTGAGCTTCGCGTAACCGGGTCGGGTCGGTGATGTCCGCGATCGCAGCATCCAGCTCGGCATCGGTGTAGGCACGGTCCGGCACTCGCTTGGAGCATCATACGTGGCATGGCCGTGGCGCTGACATCGCTCTCGCACGGGGCCGGATGCGGCTGCAAGCTCCCGGCGGCGGCGATCGGGCCGCTGCTGGCGGGCCTGCCGCGAATCGCCGATCCGAACGTCCTGGTGGGGTTTGGGACCTCCGACGACGCCGGCGTCTATCAGCTCCGCGAGGACCTGGCGATCGTCTCGACGGTCGACTTCTTCACGCCGATCGTCGACGATCCCCTTCAGTTCGGGAGGATCGCGGCCTGCAACGCCCTGTCGGATGTCTACGCGATGGGCGCCACGCCGGTCTGCGCGCTCAACCTGGTGGCGTTCTCGATCGAGCAGATCGGGGCTGACGTGCTGGCCGAGATCCTGCGCGGCGGCGCGCAGATCGCCGCCGAGGCCGGTGTGGCGATCGTGGGCGGCCACTCGATCGACGATGCCGAGCCCAAGTACGGCATGGCGGTGACCGGCGTGGTGCATCCGGCCGAGCTGCTCACCAACGCCGGCGGTCGTCCCGGCGACGCGCTGGTCCTGACCAAGCCGCTCGGGGCGGGTGCCGTCACCACCGCCGTCAAGCGCGGGCTCCAGGCGCCGCTGGCCGAGGCGATCGCGGTGATGGGCACGCTGAACCGCGACGCCGGCGTCGCTGTGCGGGCCGTCGACGTCCACGGGCTGACCGACGTGACCGGGTTCGGCCTGCTCGGGCACCTGCACGAGCTCGCGCTGGCCAGCGGGTTGGCCGCCGAGATCAGCGCCGACGCGGTGCCCGTCATCGACGGCGTGCTCGCGCTGCTCGCCGATCCCGACGAGGGGTCGGTCGCCGGTGGCACACGCCGTAACCGCGCCCACGCGCAGGCGTTCGCCAGCTTCGCGGATAGCGTCGACCAAGCGCGGCGCTGGCTGGTGTGCGACGCGATGACCTCAGGCGGGCTGCTGGCGGCGGTCGCCCCGCAGGAGGCGGAGGGGTTGCCGGGGGCGCAGATCGGGCGGCTGGTGCCCGGACCGCCGGGCCAGATCACCGTCGTTTAGCGCCCGTCGACACGCCCGCGGACCGATCTCGACGCGATCTCAGCCGATACGGGGGGTGTGCCGTCAGCGACGCGGACGGTGGACACGAGCGGACACGCTTGGTGAAGCGCGCTGATCGTGTCGGGAAATGTCCGCGGGGCGGCTCCGCGGGGCGCCCGGGGGTCGGCGGGCAGCTCAGCGGGCGGCCAACGGGCCAGCGGCAGCCCGACCGTCAGCGGGCAGCCAGGCGGGCCAGCGGCAGCCCGACCGCGAACCCGGTCAGGACGCCAACTGCATCGGCGACCCAGCTCGCCCCCGGCACCGCCAGCGGCATCAGGGCCACCACGACGCCGATCACGGCGGCTCCGATCATGTCGCCGCCGATATCGTCCCCGGCCCGGAGCGCCAGCAGGTCCGCGGTGGCCCAGGCGCACACCAGCGCCAGCGCCGCCCCGTTGGCGCCGAGGGCGAACGGGATCGGGTACACGGCCGAGGTCGCGGCGAGGCCACCAACGCCGCCGACGAGGAACAGCCCGAGCACCGCGACGGGCCCGTGGCGACGCTCCAGCAGCCAGCCGAACAGACCGATCGTCCCGATCGTCAGGATCGCGTAGCCGGTGTTGTTGTAGGTGAACGCCGCGGTGAACAGCCGCCACCAGTGCGATCCCGGCTTGCCCAGGATCTCGAGCTCGTTGCTGCCGCCCAGGCCGGTCCGCCACAGCAGCGTCCCGACCAGCCCGAGGATCACCAGCAGGATCGTGGCGTACGGCCGCACATCGGGCCGGATGCCCGGAATCTCGTCGCGGCGCAGGCGCGTGAGCAGCGGTGGAGGCGAGTGCCGCCGCTTGCGCTTCTCGGTGACGCGACCGTCACGGTCGAGCTTGGGTGCGCGTTTACGCAGCCGGTTGCCGCAATACGGGCACTCGGTTATGTAGGGGCTAACTTCGGATCCGCAGCTCTTGCAGATCACGAACAGATCGGGGCCGCCAGCGCTCACGAACCGATTGTAGAACCGGCCCGAGGGGCTCAGGGTGACGATCAGGGATGAGTCGCGGCCACGATCTCCGCCATCACCTCACGGAGGTCGTGGTTTGCCTCATACACGACCACCTGCCGGGCGGCGCCGTTGCCCCGGGTCAGCAGGTCGTCGACCGCCTCGAGCTCCGCCAGCGAGCCCAGATCGGCGCAGTGATCGCGCATCCGGTCGATCAGGCGGCGCGCCAGCGCCCGCGTGGGGATGCGGTCCGAGCTGGGCAGATCGACCAGCTCGCCGTCCAGGCCATGGCGCGCGGCCAGCCACTTGTTCTCGTCGAGCATCTCGAACGGATACTCGGACAGGCGCTTGCCGGCGTCGTAGTGCTCGGCCAGCTCACGGACCAGCGCCTGCACCAGCGCCGCCAGCCCGAGCGAGTGCTCGACGTGGGTTTGGGAGTCCATCACCCGGACCTCGACCGTGCCGAAGTTCGGATGCGGCCGCACGTCGTGCCACAGGTAGGTGTAGTCCTCGATCACGCGGGCGTTGATCATGAACTCGATCCGCCGCTCGTAGTCCTCCCAGTCGTGGTAGGTGGGCGGAATCCCGACGCGCGGAAAGGCCCGGAAGATCGGCGTCCGAGTCGAGGCCATCCCGGTCGTGTCGGCGCGCCAGAAGGGCGAATTGGCCGACAGCCCGAGCAGGACCGGCATGTGCACGCGCATGCCGTTGGCGACGTGGATCGCCTTGTCGGGGTCGTCGACCCCGACGTGCACGTGCATGCCGAAGATCAGCTCCTGGCGCGCGACGAAGCGCAGCGCGGAGATCAGGTCGCGGTAGCGGGGACGGGCGACGATCCGCTGGTCCTCCCACATCGCGAACGGATGCGTCCCGGCGGAGCCGATGGCCAGCTTCTTGGCCGCCGCGGTATCGGCCACCTGACTGCGCAGCGCGCGCAGCTGCTCGCCGGCCTGGCCGATGGTGTCGCACGGGTCGGTGGAGATCTCCAGCACCGATTCCATCAACTCGGGTTTGATCTCCCCCAGGGGCGCGGGCTCGAGCAGGGCCTCGATCGCGTTGACGAGCTCGAACGTCTCGGCATCGAGGATCATCAACTCCTCCTCGATGCCGATCGTGTAGGCGTGGCCGGCGAAGCGATGCTGCACTGTGGCGGCAAGCCTAACGGCGGCGCCCACGACTCGTCCCTAGACTCCGACCGAGACCCCAAATCGAGTGAAGGACGGTGTCATGGCCCTCGGCTACGACGGCAAGCTTTACATCCTGGCGTTCGACCATCGCGGGTCGTTTCAGAAGAAGATGTTCGGGATCGAGGGCGACCCCACGCCCGAGCAGACCGAGACGATCTGCGACGGCAAGCGGGTCATCTTCGAGGGGATGCTCGAGGCGGTCAAGCGCGGCGCCGATGCGACGGCCACGGGCGTACTGGTCGACGAGCAGTTCGGCTCCGACATCCCGAAGCGAACCCACGAGGGCGATCTGAAGCTGGCGATGCCGGTGGAGAAGTCAGGTCAGAACGAGTTCGACTTCCAGTACGGCGCGGATTTCGCCAAGCACATCGAAGCGTTCGATCCCGACTTCTCCAAGGTCCTGGTCCGCTACAACCCGGATGATCCTGATACGGAGATGAACCAGCGTCAGCTCGGCCGTCTCAAGGAGCTCGCCGACTGGCTCCACGATAACGACCGAAGGTTCCTGTTCGAGCTCCTGGTGCCCGCTACCGACGCTCAGCTGGCCAAGGTCGACGGCGACACCGACCGCTACGACGCCGAGCTGCGGCCGGAGCTGATGCGGCGCTCGCTGCAGGACATCCAGGACTTCGGGATCGAGGTCGATGTCTGGAAGATCGAGGGCGTCGACACGCGTGAGGACGCCGTGATGCTCGCCGAGCAGGCGCGCTCGGGCGAGGGGCGTGAGAACGTCAAGTGCGTCCTGCTGGGACGCGGCGCGTCGACCGAGAAGGTCGAGCAATGGCTCGAGGCGGCCGCCACCGTCGAGGGCTTCATCGGCTTCGCGATCGGTCGCTCGATCTGGTGGGACCCGCTCAAGGGATTCCTCGCCGACGAGCTCCCGCGGGAGGCCGCGGCCAACCAGATCGCCGAGAATTACCTGCACTTCGTGGGGGTCTACGAGGGCTCGCAGGTCCACTAGTCCGCTCGGTCGGCGGGACGTGACCTCGCTCACGTCCCGCGGACCGCGGCAGTTGGTAGGCTCGCCCTCGATGGCGATGAAGATGCGCCAGAGTCTTGCGCAGCTCGAGCAGGAGTTCCGGCACGAGACGCAGCTTGACCGGTCACGCAGAGAGACGCTGCGGCGTCACGCCGTACGCCGGTCGCGCAAGCGGACGCACGAACGTGCCCAAAAGCGCAGCTCGATGCGCTACTGGCTGCTGATCCTGTCGCTGATCGCCACCGCCGTGATCGTGACGATTGCGATGTTCGAAACGCTGTACTACCTGCTCGCCTAGCCCCGCCGGGACGTCGGCCGACCCCCCGGGAGTCAGTCGTCGCCGAGGCCGCGCAGGGCGGCGTCGACCTCTTCACGGGCGTCTTTCGGACCACTGGCGGATTCCTGCTGGATCTCCAGATAGACCTCTTTACGGAACACCGGGACGTGTCGGGGTGCCTGGATCCCGATCCGTACCTTCTCTCCCATGATCGCCAGCACCGAGACCTCGATGTCGTCGCCGATCATGATGCTCTGATTGGATTTGCGAGTCAGGACCAGCATCGTTTGCCTCCCTGCGTTGACTGCATAGCAGGGCCCGAACACGGCGCGCAGGGTCGCATCCTGCCCACTGATCAGCATACCGACAACGCGCTCGCTTTCAATTGCGATTCGGCGCGCAGGTGGGGTTGGCGCTGTTATGGCCGTCGCCTGTACTAGTCTCCGGCTCGTATGGCCCGCAGATCACTCCGACCGGAGCTGAACCGTATCCGAGCCTGGGTTCGCCAGGGACGGACCGACGCCTGGATCGCCCACCAACTCGAGGTCACCGTTCAGCAGATTCAGGCGTTCAAGCGCGAGCAGCAGCTCGAGCCCGGCGACGAGCCCAACGGCGGCGGCGCCACCGTCGACTTCGACGATGAGATCGATCTCCGCGCGGAGGACGACGCGTTGATCGCCGCTGAGCTTGACGCCGCCGAAGCCGAGCGCCCGAGCGAAGAGGACGAAGACGACGACGAGGACGAGGACGGCGCCGAGAAGCCGGCCCGTCGCCGCCGCGGACGGCGCGGCGGTCGAGGCGGCCGGACCCGTCGCCAGGCCGGCGCGGCGCTCGAGGCGACGTTCGATCACGGCGAAGAGGGCTACGGGCTGTGGCTCGATCCGGCGGTCCAGGACGATCCGGTCTACGCCGAGTACTGGGCCGGGCACCGCCAGGTCGAGGTCGCGATCGAAGAGGATCAGATCGTCATCCGCCGCGCCGGCACGGACGCCGACTCCAGCGAAGACGGCTAACGCCGTCCGGCCGGATAGTCCACGGCCTCGCGGGCATAGCGCGCGAACGCGGCGCCGGCGACCGTGGTGAGGTCCCACGCGCTCGGCGTCGTCGCGGCGACCCGGATGGCGATGTCAAAGCACCAGTCGGTGCCCTGCTCGGTGTAGAGCCGCGCCAGCTCCTGGACGCTGAAGGGACCCCCGAGCCGGCGCCGCAGCTCGAGCACGATCTCCTCGATCACCCGCTCCGTGGCGGCGCGATCGCTCGGCGGGGCCTCGGCCAGGCGGCGCAGGCCGTCCTGCCAATGGCCCGACAGCGCCTCGAACCCCAGCGAGCCAGAGCTCACCGTGGCGGGCGCAGGTAGGGCGTCAGGGTTGCCCGAGGACCGTGATCACGTGCGCATGTCAGTGGCCGCCCAGGCCGGTGATCACGTAGGGACGCTCGCCGGGACGAACCATCCCGAGGGCCCGCGCGTCGCGCACGACCGTCGCGGGGTCGCTCAGCGACCGCTGCTCGCGCGCGAGCGCCGCGTTCTGGCGCTGGAGCCGGTTGACGATCGCCTGCTGCTGGCTCGCCTGGGAGCGGATCGAGATGTAGGCGAGCGTGTGCTGGACATACAGCCCGACCACGACCGTCAGCACCACCAGCAGTCCGATCCGCCCGGCGCGGTCCCAGCGGACCCTGAGCTTCGGCCCGCGCAGCGGGACGCGCCGCGGCTTTGGCGGCGGCGTGCGGGCGTGCCGGCGGGGCACAGCGGCTGCGGAGCGGGCGGACGGCATCCCGTGAGCCCTTCGTTCGACACTGCCGCTGTCCTTCCTGCTGCAACGCGGCCTGCGCGCCCGGCGCGACGAACGGACCGGTGAGACTCGACGCGGTCAAGCTCTGAACGCCGAGCGGCCCGGATAGTTGGCCTCCGGTCCGAGCGCTTCTTCGATCCGCAGCAGCTGGTTGTACTTGGCGACGCGATCGGTGCGCGACGGCGCGCCGGTCTTGATCTGGCCGCAGCCGGTGGCGACCGCCAGGTCGGCGATGGTCACGTCCTCGGTCTCGCCGGAGCGATGTGACATCACCGCGGCGTAGCCGGCGTCCCGGGCCATCCGGATCGCGGCAAAGGTTTCGGTCAGGGTTCCGATCTGGTTGACCTTGATCAGGATCGCGTTGCCCACGCCGGCTTCGATGCCGCGCTTGAGCCGGGTGGTGTTGGTCACGAACAGGTCGTCGCCGACCAGTTGGATGCGGTTGCCGAGGCGATCGGTCAGCAGCGACCAACCATCCCAGTCCTCCTCGGCCATGCCGTCCTCGATCGACACGATCGGATAGCGCCCGGCCAGCTCGGCCCAGTAGCGGGCGAGCTCGTCGGCACTGAGGGTCCGGCCCTCGTGCTCGAGCACGTAACTCTCGTCACGGTAGAACTCCGACACGGCCGGATCGAGCGCGATCGCGACCTGGTCACCGGGCACGTACCCGGCAGCGCGGATACCGGTCATCAGGGCCTCCAGGGCCTCCTCGTTGGAATTGAGATCGGGCGCGAACCCTCCCTCATCGCCGACCGCGGTCGACAGGCCCTGTTCATGCAAGGTCCGCTTCAGATGGTGAAACACCTCGGCGCCGATCCGCAGCCCCTCCGAGAACGAGCGGGCTCCCACCGGCACGATCATGAACTCCTGGAAGTCGATCCGATTGTCGGCGTGAGCGCCTCCGTTGAGCACGTTCATCATCGGCACGGGCAGGATGTGGGCGGTCTCCCCGCCGAGATAGCGCCACAGGGGCAGCCGCTCCTCGGCCGCCGACGCGTGGGCGGCGGCGAGCGACACGGCGAGCAGCGCGTTGGCCCCCAGGCGCGACTTGTTGGGCGTCCCGTCCAGCGTGATCAGGATCCGGTCGAGCGCCGCCTGGCTGCCGGCGTCCTGGCCGCGGACCGCGGTGGCGATCTCGCCGTTGACGTTGTCGACGGCCCGCGTGACCCCTTTCCCGAGCCAGTCCGAGCCACCGTCGCGCAGCTCGGTCGCCTCGAACTCGCCCGTCGACGCCCCCGAGGGCACAGCGGCGCGGCCCCAAGCCCCTGACTGCAGACTGAGCTCGACCTCGACCGTCGGGTTGCCACGGCTGTCGAGGATCTGGCGTGCATGCACGTGCTCGATGTGGCTCATGTCGTGGGACGGACTCCTTCAGTCAGCCGGACGCGGACGTAGTAGGCGAGCTGCTGGTCTGGCGGGAGATCGTCCCAGCTTCGGCCGTCGGATGCCGCGAGCTCGGCGGCGGCGAGCAGGCGGGATTGAAACCGGCCCGACGCGGCCCGGAGCGCGAGCTCGGGATCGAGCTTGAGCTTGCGCGCCACGTTGACGGCCGCGAACAGCACGTCACCGAGCTCGTCGAACCGCGCCGCCGCGTCCGGCGCCGACTCGAGCTCGTCCAGCTCATCGTGCAGCGCCTGCAGAGGGTTCTCCACGCCCGGGAAGTCAAATCCGCTGGAAGCCGCCCGGCGCTGGACCTTGCGGGCGTGCAGCAGCGACGGAAGGTTCTCGGGAACCTCGCCGAACAGGCCGGGCTCGCGCCCGGGCTCGTCACGTTTGATCGCGTCCCAGTTACGAAGCACGTCCTGCGCCGTCTGCGCCTGGGCTTCGCCGAACACGTGCGGGTGGCGGCGAATCAGCTTCTCGGTCACGTGCGAGGCCACCTCAGACAGGTCGCCGGCTCCGCGCTCCTCCAGCAGCAGCGACAGGAAGTGCACCTGAAACAGGACGTCTCCGAGCTCGTCACGGAGCTTGGCATCGTCACGGCGATGGGCGGCGTCGGCGAGCTCGTAGGCCTCCTCGACGGTGTGAGGGACGATCGAGCGCTCGTCCTGCTCACGGTCCCACGGGCACTCCGTGCGCAGGCGTCGAGTGATCGCGTCCAGGCGCGTCAGAGCGTCAGCGGCGTCCTGACCGGAGCCGGCGCCCACTAGGGAGCGGCAGTCGTGGCCGCGCCGGCTGCGCCGGCTGCGCCGGGGGCGCCCGTGGCGGCCGAGGCCTTCGGCGCCTTGTAGCCGCTGCAGTCGGCCATCGAGTACAACCCGCGGCACTTCGTCTGCTTGCCCCAGTTCTTCTTGGCGTGATTGGTCACCGCCGTCTGGGCCGCGGTCTGAAGCTGACTGGTCAGGGTCTGCTTGATCAATGCGCTGGACGCGGCCAGGGACTTGGTCACGGCCGGGGTGATCTTGGTCACCTCGATCAGGTAGTAACCGAACTGGCCCTTGATGGGACCGAGGAGCTTGTTCGACGGCGCCGAGAATGCCGCCTTGCTCAGCGCGGCGTCCTGCTGACCCGCGGTCACGTTGGTCAGCACGCCACCGGTGTTCTTGGTGGTCGGGTCGATCGAGTACTTCTTCGCCACGGCCTTCCAGCTCGTGCCGTGCTGGAGTGCCTTCTGGGCCGCGGATGCCTGAGCCGCGGTCTTGGTCAGCACGATCCGCAGGTTGCGCGTCTGAGGCGAGCCGAACTGCGACTGGTGGGCGCTGTAGTAGGTGGAGATCATCGCCGGCGTGACGGTCGTCGGATGCCGGGCCAGCAGCTTGGCGTAGATCTGCTGCACGCGGACGCGGAACAGCACGTCCTGGAGCGTCTGACCGCTGGTGCTGAGGAACTGCTGGAACTGGGCGGGGGTGGACAGCTGGCTGCTCTTCTTGGCCGCCGCGAGGGCGGTCTGGACCTGCTTGTCGGTGATCTTGATGCCCAGCTTGTGGGCGTCGGCCTGGTACCAGTAGGCCTTGATGAGAAAGTCCATCACCTGGCTGGAGAGCGAGGTGAACAGCTGCTTGCAGTCAGACTGCAACTGCTTGGTGGCGGTCTTCCTGAGCGCGGCGATCTCGGCTCGCACCGTCGTGACGCACTTGTTGAAGTTGGGCGGATCGTTGGGGACGATCACCGGCTGGCCGGGGCTCTGGGCGGCCTGACCCTTGGCGGCCACGAACATCCAGTGGTTGAACGCCCGCGTGCTGATCGGATTGCCCGCCACGTCGGCGACGGAATCGCCCGGGATGCCGCTGCCGCAAGCCGAGACGGCAAGCGCGATGAGCACAAAAAAGGCGCCAAGCGCCGGGATGGACCTCAGACTCTTCATTCGACTGCGCCGATAGTAGCGAGCCTCCGCGTAAGGAGAGGTGAAGAAAAAGGCGGTCGGGCGGTCGGGCGCCCGGGGACCCTGGGCTCGGCTAGGCCGCCTCGCGGGTCACCGCGAGCAGCACGTCGGCCGCCTTGACGATCGCCGGGAACCGCTTGGCCGGATCCGACGGCACCCGCACCGACAGCTGCGACTTGCCTGATTCGTACAGGGCCTCGGGGATCTCGGCGCGGATCTTCTTGGCCCGCACCGAGTCGAGCTCGATCGGCGTGACGGCGAGGCGATCGCCGCGGAAGGTGACGGCACGGGCACCCGCCTGGCCGAGCTTGATCCGGGCCTGCTGCAGGACGATCAGGTTGCGCAGGGGGTCCGGCAGCTCGCCGAAGCGATCCTCGAGCTCCTCGCGCAGGAGGGCCAGGTCCGCCACCTCGCGCGCCCCGGCGATTCGCCGGTGGACGTCGACCTTGGCCTGCTCGTAGGGGATGTAGTCGGCCGGCACGTAGGCGTCGACGTTGACGTCGAGTCGCACCGGCTCCCACTCCTGGTCTCCCCCGGCTTCCTCGGACGCCGCCACGGCCTCGTCGAGCATCTGCATGTAGAGCTCGAAGCCGAGTGCCGCGACATGGCCTGACTGCTCGTCACCGAGCAGGTTTCCGGCCCCGCGGAGCTCGAGGTCGCGCATCGCGATCTTGAACCCGGCTCCGAGCTCGGTGTAGTCCGACAGGGCCGACAGGCGCTGCGCCGCCTCAGGCGTCAGGGCGGCCGCGCTCGGATACAGCAGGTAGGCATAGGCGCGCTCACGCGAGCGCCCGACCCGGCCCCGGATCTGGTAGAGCTGCGACAGGCCGAAGACGTCGGCGCGCTCGACGATCAGGGTGTTGGCCTGCGGGATGTCGATGCCCGACTCGATGATGCTCGTGCACACCAGTACGTCCGCGTCGCCGCGCAGGAACGCGAGCATGCGCTTCTCGAGCACGCTCTCGTCCATCTGCCCGTGCGCGACCTCGAACCGCAGCCCGGGGCACAGGCCTCGCAGGCGCACCGCGGTCTCATCGATCGTCTCGACCCGGTTGTGCAGGAAGAACGCCTGCCCGTGTCGCTCCTTCTCGCGCAGCAGGGCTCGGCGGACCAGTTCCTCGTCGTACTCGCCGACGTAGGTCTTGACCGGGCGGCGGCCCTCCGGCGGGGTCTCGATGACGCTGATGTCCCGCACCCCCGCCAGCGACATCTGCAGCGTCCGGGGAATCGGTGTGGCGCTCATCGAGATCACGTCGACCCTGAGCTTGAGCTGGCGCAGCAGCTCCTTCTGCTTGACGCCGAAGCGCTGCTCCTCGTCGACGATCAGCAGCCCGAGGTCCTTCGCCCGGACGTCACGGGACAGCAGCCGATGGGTGCCGATGAGGATGTCGGCCTCGCCGGCGGCGAAGCGGGCCACCGCCGCCTTCTGGTCGGCCGCCGGGCGGAAGCGCGAGACCTGCTCGATCGTCACCGGGTAGTCCTTCAGCCGCTCCGTGAAGGTCCCGTAGTGCTGCTGGGCGAGGATCGTGGTGGGGACCAGGAGCATCACCTGCTTGCCGTCCTGCACGGCCTTGAACGCGGCGCGCAGGGCGACCTCGGTCTTGCCGTAGCCGACATCGCCGCAGATCAGGCGATCCATCGGGCGCGGGGCCTCCATATCGGCTTTGACGAACTCGATCGCGTCGCGCTGGTCGGGCGTCTCGGAGTACGGGAACGCGTCCTCGAACTCCCGCTGCCAGTCGGTGTCATACGGAAAGGCGTGGCCCTCGCGGCGCTTGCGCTCGGCGTACAGATTCAGCAGCTCGCCGGCCAGATCCTGCGCCGCCCGCCGCGCCCGGGCCTTGATCGTGTCCCAGCGCGTGCCGCCCAGCTTTGAGAGGGGCGGGTGGGCGCCGCCGCCGCCGACGTACCGGCTGATCTTGGCCAGCTGGTCCACCGGCACGAACACCCGGTCAGAGCCCGCGTACTCGAGGTACAGGTAGTCCCGCGTGACGTTGGCCACCGTCTTGGTGTCAAAGCCGGCGAAGCGGGCGATCCCGTGATCCTCGTGGACCACGATGTCGCCCGTGCGCAGATCGGCGAAGCTGCGCAGGACGCCGCGACGGCGCTCGCGGCCGGCGACCGAGTCCCGCCCACCCGCGCGGCGGCGATGAAACAGCCGGTGGTCGGGGATCACCGCCAGATGGAACTGGGGGGCGATGAACCCGGTCTGGAGCCTCGCCTGCGCGAACGTGATCGCTCCCGGGACCTGGGCTGCGTTGCCGTCGCCGTCCTCGCCGAGCCACCTCACCTTCAGCCGTCCGAGGTTGTAGGCCAGCCGCTCACCCTCTCCCCGGCGCGCGAACGCGAGCACGGTGCGGTAGCCCGAGCGGGCCAGCTTCTCGAGCTCCGGCTCGGCCTCCTTCAACCCCCGCGCGGCGATGTCGGCGGTCTGGGCCCGGAACGCGAAGCGCTGATCCTGGTCGATGCTCGAGAGGCGGATCTTGACGCGCTGATCGAGCGCCGCGACGATCTCCGCCGGGGCCACGTACAGATGGTCGGCATCGTCATCGTGAAACGCCGCCGTCACGTCCTGCCAGTGGTCGGCCAGTGCGGGCGCGACGTCCTCCTCGCCGGCGATCAGCACCGAGGCGTCGGCCGCCAGCTCAAGGAAGGGATGGAAGTTCTCCACCGGCAGCAGCTCGGTGATGTCGGGACGCTCCGAGGCATCCTCGAGCGCGGCGATCTCGGCCAGCTCACGGTGCTCCTGGGCCAGCTCGGCGGCCGGCGCCACCTCGATCACCTCGGCGTCCTCGAGCGAGCGCTGGGTGAAGGTGGAGAACCAGCTCAGGCGTTCGATCTCGTCGCCGAACAGGTCAACGCGCACGGCGCGGTCCTCGGTCGCCGGGAACAGGTCGAGCAGGCCACCGCGGATCGCGAACTGGCCGCGGTCCTCGACCTGATCGACGTGCTCGTAGCCGGCGGCCACGAGGTCCATGGCGGTCTCGTCGAGGTCGATCAGCTCGCCCAAGCGCAGCTCGAAGGCCCGCGGGCGCATCGCCGGGTCAGGCACCTTCTCCGACAGCGCCACGGCGCTGACGACGACCACTGGCGCGGTGTCAGCGGACTCGAGCAGCGCGTCGAGGGCCGCGATCCGCAGGCCCACGAGGTGCGGCGGCGGCGCCAGGTGCGACTCGTAGGTGACGCCGCGGCTGGGGTAGTAGCGAACCGTGCGCGGCTCGAGCCAGGACCTCAGGCCCGCCGCCAGGTCGCGAGCCGCCCGGTCGTCTCCCGCCACCACGATCGCGGCACGGTCGGGGTCGCGGTCCAGCAGCGCGGCGACCAGATAGGCTCGCAGCGACTGGGATACGAACGCGCTGCCGCCGTCGCGCGCGAGCGCGGCGGTCTGCTGGTCGTCGTCGGCATTGGCGAGGAGGGCGCGGAGCATCTAGGCCTGCTCCTCTGAGTCTAGGCACCGGACCGGGCCGCGCTCGGATTTCCCGGCAGCCCCTCGTCCAGCACCCGCTCGGTCGCATCCGCGGCCTCGGAGATGAGCGCCCGGACCTCGGCCTGCGGCTCTCGGAACCGGCCCAGCACGTAGGCGGCGACGAGCTCGGGATCGGTGGTCGGCGGGCGCCCGACTCCCACCCGGACGCGACCGAAATCGGTCGATCCGAGGCCCTGCTTGAGCGACTTCAGGCCGTTGTGGCCGGCCAGGCCGCCGCCGAGGCGGACCCGGATGTCACCGAACGGGAGGTCGATCTCGTCGTGTAGGACGAGGACGTGGTCCAGCGCAACCTTGAGCGCCCCCCGGGCCGGCCCGACCGACTGGCCCGCGTCGTTCATGAACGTCTGGGGCATCAGCACGGCCACCCGCGGCCCCCCCGGCCCCGTCCGGCCCTCGCTGAGCAGACCGCGGTAGCGAGCCTTGGGCTTGGGCAGATCCCAGCGCTCGATCAGCGTCCGGGCGATCTCGAAGCCGATGTTGTGACGGGTACGTTCGTACTCCGCGCCGGGGTTCCCCAGACCAACGAGCAACCAATCGGCGGGCGCGCCGCGGCGACCCGGCAGTGGCATGACCTGCGCCTCTAGGCGTCGGTGTCCGCTGCGGCGCTCGAGTCGCCGTCGTCCTCGGACGATGCCTCGGCGCCGGGCTCGCCCTCGCCGACGACCTCGGTCTCTGACTCGATCTCGTCCTCGTCCTCGACCTGGAGGCGAGGCGGGGTCAAGGTCGCGATCACCGTCTCGGGATCGTCGACCAACTCGACGTTGGCGGGTGTGCTCAGCGCATCGAGGGTCAGGATGTCGCCGATCACCATCTCGGAGACGTCGTGCTCGAGCGTGTCGGGGATGTCGTTGGGAAGCGCCTCGATCGTGAGCTCGCGGGTGACATGCTCCAGCACGCCGCCCTCCTTGACGCCGGGCGAGTCCTCGGCACCGGTCAGCTCGAGCACGACCGTCGACTGGATCTTGACGTCGAGCCGCACGCGCAGCAGATCGATGTGCACGGTCGCGCCGGTGACGGGATGGCGATCGAGCTCCTTGACCACGACCGGGCTGGCGGCAGCGCCGTCGAAGCTCAGGTCGAGCACCGCGCCGGCGTTGGCCAGTGCCAATCGCAGCTCGCGCGCCTCGATCTGGAACGACGCCGGGTCCTCGCCGCCGCCGTAGACGACGCCGGGGACGTTGCCCTCGCGCCGCAGGCGTCGTGCGCTGCGCGAGCCGGAGGGCTCACGTGAAACGACATGCAGAGCGGTTGACTGGTTGCGGGCCATGGACGGCGATCGATGGTAGCGAGCAAAACACGAAGGTGCCGTGGCGGGGCCCGAAAGCAACCTGCACGCAGCGTGAAATCGCTCGCCTCGGCACAGTCAAAATCTTCCCCTCGGGAGAAGCCGTGCGCTAACCTTAATCCATGTCAGGCGAAGCTCAGCTATTGCTGTGGATCGCTGGAGTGCACATCATCGGACTCGGGTGTGTCGCGGTATTGCTGATTCCCGCGCTGCGCGACAACCCGGCGCCGCCCAAGCGCCGCTCCGACGCTGACGGGGACGACGGCTGGGGTCGAGGACCGAAGCCTCCGCCGGCTCCGCCGACACCCCCGCGCGGCGGGATCCCGTTGCTCGACGCAGAGCCCGCGCGTGTACGCCTGCGTGAGCACGGGCGTCTGTCGGAACGACTTCCCCAGCGTCAGCGCCGCCAGCGTCCCGAACCCGCACGTCAGCCGGCGCGAACGCCGCAGCGGTCTAGAAGTGGCTCGGGCAGTCGGCGTTACTGCGGATCCGGACGCTGACGCGCAGTAGCCGCACCTGAAACCCGGACAGGACGTTCCCGGTGTGGCGGACGCGGACACACTGGACGCGGGGCAACGAGGAACCCACCAGCCACGCCACCCGTGCGGTGCCCAGGGTGCCGGCGAGGGCGAACCCCGACGAGGGCGTGATCTGGATGATCGAGACGCTGCCGGGACGCCGCAGGCTGGCCGCGACCGCCGCCGCCCGGCTCTGGCAGCCGGGGTCCGTGCGGCAGCCCGGGATCAGCGAGATCACGCCGGACGTGTCGCCGCGCGCCTCGGCTCTGACCAGCGCGGTGAGCGCCGCGTCCTCGGCTCCGCCGACGCTGAACGCCCGCGCCAGCAGCGCGCTGATCGCCAGAAAGACGATCACCCCGACCGCGATCAGGAGGAGGATGTAGGGGCGCCGCACCGGCGCCCACGCTAGCCACTTTGCGAACGGCCGGGGCCCGGGTGGGACCCGGTCCGGCGGCTCAGGAGTCGCTCAGCTCCAGGAAACGCTGCACCGAGGCCTCCTGGTGATCGAGCCGTTCGGCGAGGGCCAGAGCATGTTCGGCGGCGACCTCCAGGAAGTCCTCCACGCAGCGCTCGGGATCGTCGGAGAGTGGATACACCCGGGTCACGTCCTGCTGCATGCAGGCGATCCCCATCGGCGGCCGGCCGTCGGCGAGCGTGCGGGCGCTGCAGACCGGGGTCACGACCAGCTTGGACTCGGTCGCCACGAGCGCGGTGGGAAGCAGGCGCGGCGCCGGTGGCCGGACCGAGAGCTCGATCGAGTGATCGATCTCCACGCCGCTGCCGGCCAGGTCACCCAGGGGCTCGCGCCACACCTGCAGCACGGTGTCGGCGCCGACCAGCGCGTCACGCAGCGCGGTCGCCTGCTCCACGTACAGGCGTTCCGCTGCCTCACGGTCTTCGGCATCGGCGAGATCGAGATCGCATGGGACCCGCAGCAGCTCGCTGGCCGACACCGTCGCGCCGGCGCCCCGGCTGCCGTAGGTCACGTAGGTCTGCAGCGTGCCGAGGTCGCGGCGCCCATGGAAGATCACCGTCACCGCCTCGCTCAGCGGCAGCCCACCGATGCGCAATGAGACGGCGACGGAGGCGGAGTCATCAAGCAGGGCGCGGCGCAGGAGCTCCTCGCCTGTGCCCCGGTCACCACTGTGATCCTCGTCGAGCATGATTCCTCGGTCTCCAGTTCGGCTGCTGGGTGAAGAACATTTACCCAAAAATGGCGGTCGTCCACAATCGCCATCTGGAGTATGGCGTCCCCCAACCGCTGGCCATCGGGCTGACCGGCGGACGCCCGGCGGCGCTACGGGCCATGGCCGCGGCCGCCGAGCGATAGGCTGCGCCGGATGCGACTCCTCTACAAGCCCTTCGCGATCATCGCCGGCATGATCTCCAAACGGGTCGGGCGGTCGGCGTTTCGAAGCATGTGGTCGGCGATCGACGACCGGCCTCCGCCACGTCCCGGGACGGGCGAGGCGAGCGCCGGAAAGGTCGTCGGCGCCCAGGCCCTACAGGCCGCGGTCATGGCCGGGGCGGCGGCGGCGGTCGACCGGGCCTTCGCCAGCACGTTCCGTTACCTCGTCGGCGCCTGGCCCGAGAAGCCGCCGAAGCCCGAACACGAGGATCAGAGCTAGCCCGGCCCAGCGGGCGGTCGGCCACCACCCGGATCGGCGCCGCCTCCGCCTCGCAGCACGAAGCCCCGTTGGGCGAGCTCCCCCAGCGAATCCTCAAAGGCGCCGAAGTCCCGCCGCAGGAGGGCGTCGATGGGGCGCCCGTTCGGGCCGGCGACGCGGACCCAGCGTCGCAGTACCGGCGGACCGGCCCGGTCGACCGCCTCGTCGAGCAGCTCGAGCAGGATCGGGAGCTCGGAGCGATGCTCGAGCTGGCCCGACAGCAACGTCAGGGGATCGACGTCAAGGGCCTGACAGAGCTCGTCCTCGGTGAGTCCCAGCAGCTCCATGATCCGAGCGGCTCGAGCGCCCTGAACCTGACCCCCACGTCCACCATCGTGCGGCGCGTCATCCATGGGTCAGGACGTTGACGACACGCCCGGCCGGATCGCGGACCATGAAGCGCCGCACTCCCCACGGCTCGTCACGCAGCTCGTACACGATCTCGTGGCCCAGTTCGAGCGCTCGCCGGTGCACTGCGTTGACATCGGAGACCTCGATCGAGGCGAACGGATTGCGCCCCGCCTCGGCGTCAGCCTCGAACACGCTCAGCTGCGCCGCACGCTGGTCGGGGGAGATCAGGGTGGTGATCCAGCCGGCGTCCATGCCGATGTCGAAGTCGAACATGTCGGTGTAGAACTCGACGGTCGCCCGGGGCCGCGCGTCGAACACGTTGGGGACGATGCGGCTCACCGTCACCGGAGGGCCGGATGCTTCGCTCATGGGTGTCCTTTCGAGGGTGACCGGCGCGCTCAG
The DNA here is from genome assembly GCA_963792735.1 of uncultured Solirubrobacterales bacterium. GTDB lineage: Bacteria > Actinomycetota > Thermoleophilia > Solirubrobacterales > Solirubrobacteraceae > Palsa-465. Next base: position 127,475 of record CAWBXK010000009.1, read on the forward strand.
AACAGCTGATTCTCGCCGCCGAACACGTCGCTCACCGAGCCATCGGTGAAGATCTGGCGGATGGAGTTGGTGAGCAGATCGGCGCAGGAGAGGACCCGGACATTGTCGGGCGATCCCGGGGGCAGCGGGATCGTGTCGGTCACCACCACCTGCTCGAACCCGGCTGCGGCGAGGTTCTCCCAAGCGTTGCCGGAGAAGTTGCCGTGCGTCGCCGCCGCGTAGATGCGCCGGGCGCCGGCGTCCCGAACGGCCTGGGCGGCGGCAGCCAGGGTCCCCGCGGTCCCGATCATGTCGTCCACCAGCAGCGCGGTCTTGTCGGCCACGTCACCGATCACGTAGCTGATCTCGGCCACCTGCTGCGCCGGGCGCTCCTTGTTGAGGATCGCCAGGTCGGCGCCGATCTTGGCCGCAAACTGCTTGTTCAGCTTCACCCGGCCGGCATCGGGAGCCACCACCACGAGGTCCTCCAGCCCGAGATCATCGAAGTACTGGGTGAGCATGAACAGCGCCGTCATGTGGTCGCACGGCTTCTGGAAGAAGCCCTGGATCTGGCCGGAGTGCAGATCCATGGTCAGAATCCGATCGATCCCCGCCGATTCGAGCATCCGCGCCACCAGCCGGGCGCTGATCGGCTCACGGGGAGCGGACTTCTTGTCCTGGCGCGAGTAGCCGTACCAGGGGGTCACCGCGATCACGCGGTGCGCGGATCCGCCCACGGCGGCGTCGATCATCGCCAGCAACTCGAACAGCGTGTCGTTGGTGCTCATCCCGATCGCCGGGTTGGTGCAGGTCGGCTGAACGATGAACACGTCGGCCCCGCGGACCGATTCTTCGAAGCGGCAGTAGACCTCGCCGTTGGCGAAGGTCTTCAGCGTGATGCGGGCGAGGTCGACGCCGAGCTTGGCGGCGATCTTGGCCGCTAGCTCGGGGTTCGCCCGACCGCTCACGAGCATCAGACGCTTGTCATAGTCGAGGCGCATAGCGGTCGGGACGGAATGGGTTTCGACGACTCCCATCGCGTCAGCGAGTCTACGCTCGGTCGGTGACGGTTCAATAGTCGTCATCTCGGCTTGGCGCTCTCTGCGGGATCTCGGCTAACACCCTCCGGCGGCGCCTGCTCGGAGCGTGCGGCCTCACGCTCACGGCGCCGTTCGGCGTACCCCTCGATGTTCTCCTGACGCGATCGAGCCACTCCGAGCGCGCCGGGCGGGACATCCTTGCTGATCACCGAGCCAGCGGCGGTGTACGCGTCGTCACCGACCGTGACCGGTGCGATCAGCATCGTGTCCACACCGCCCCGCACGCGCGATCCGATCGTGGTGCGGTTCTTGCGCGCATAGTCGTAGTTGGCGGTGATCGTGCCCGCGCCGAGGTTGGTCTGCTCGCCGATGTCGGTATCCCCGACATAGGAGAGGTGCGGCACCTTGGTGCCCGCACCGATATCCGAGTTTTTGATCTCCACGAACGTCCCGGCCTTGGCGCCCTCCCGCATCACCGTGCCGGGACGCAGGTACGCGAACGGCCCGACGCTCACGCGGTCGCCCACGACGGCGCCCGTCACATACGAGTGCAGGATCCGCGCGTCGGCCCCGACGTCGGCGTCGATCACCGTCGCCTGCGGGCCGATCGTCGACCGCTCGCCCACCCGCGTCACGCCGCGCAGCGTCGTGAACGGCTCGATCACCGCATCCTGGCCGATCTCTACGTCGGCGTCGATGACGGTGGCGAACGGGTTGACGATCGTCACGCCGGCCAGCATGTGGCGCTCGTGGATCTGCTGCTGGGCCACGGCGGTGACCTCCGCGAGCTGCCGGCGATCGTTGATCTGGAGGATCTCACGCGGGTCGGAGAGCTCGAACGCGAGCACGCTGCGCTCGTGCTCACGCAGGATCGAGAGCACGTCAGGCAGGTAGTGCTCCCCCTGGGCGTTGTCGGCGCGCACCTCGGCCAGGGCCGCGGTCAGCGCCGCCCCCTCGAACGCGAACATGCCGGTGTTCACCTCACGGATGTGCAGCTCGAGCTCACTGGCGTCGCCGGTCGCCTTCGTCTCGACAACCCGCTCGACCGTGCCGTCAGGCGCTCGGACCACCCGTCCGTATCCGGCCGGGTCGTCCAGCAGCATCGTCGCGATCGTGCCCGCCGCGCCCGACCGGTCATGATGCTCAACCAGCGCGCGCAGCGTCTCGGAGCCGATCAGCGGTACGTCGCCGTTGAGCACGACCACCGTCTCGTCGGCGTCGATGTGCGCCAGCGCGGCGCGAACCGCATCGGCCGTCCCCAGCGGGCGCTCCTGCACCGCGAGCACGACATCCTCGGCGAGCGCGGCCTCGAGCCGGCGGGGGGAGAGTCGACCACCACGATCTTCGCCGCCCCGGCCTTCCGGGCGGCGGCCACCGGCCAGTCGAGGATCGGGCGGCCGCACAGCGGGTGCAGAAGCTTCGGGACGGCGGAGCGCATGCGGGTGCCCTGCCCCGCGGCGAGGATGACGACGACGGGCGCGGCCACGGCCTGATCCTAGGCGATCCGCCGGCTCAGGCGGCGTGTCTGCGGTCGCGCTCGCGGCAGCGATCGGCTTCGTACCAACGAATCCACTTCCTCACGGCGTTGTCCGAGACGCCGTATCGGCGGCCCACCGCGCTGAAGCCGAGCTCCTCGATCTCCGCCATCAGACGCTCGTACGGAGGCCGGGTCACTCGACGCGTGAGAGGCTTGGGCGCATGGCTTCCCTTGCTATGCACACCACATGCCTGCGAGCAGTATCGGTGCGTCCGGTAACGGGGCGCGAATTCGCGGTCGCAGTGCAGACACCGCCGCGGTGCTAGGTCGATCCGATTCTTGCGGCCGCAGTGCGTCTCGAGCGTGGCGGCGCAGTTTGGACAAACGATTCGAAGATTCTCCAACCGATTGTCGTTGCCGATGCCATTGATGTGATCGAGGATCAGCGCCATGGCGCGACCGTGCCAGAGCTCCCCCTGCCCGCACAGCTCGCAGGCGCGGGCTTTCAGCCCGGCTTCGTAGAGCCGTCGTTTCAGCACACCCCGGTTGTAGTCGGAATGCTCCACCAGGACCTCGGGCAGCGCAACCGCCCTGCGTTGCGGTGAGGCGCGGAGGGCCCAGTTCGGATTGAAGTGGTCGGTCGAGATGCCGTAGTACGCGATATGCCGCTTCAGCGTCCGCGGGTTGCCGCCGCCCACGCGAAGCCCCAGACGACGCAATGATGCCGCGAGACTCGGCGAGTTCTCAACCGCGTCTCGAACCTCCACCTCGGTGTAGCGCGGCTGCCATCTCATGGGTGAAGAGTAACCCCTAAAGCGGACGGAAAGAGCGGCTTTAGCAGGTCTTTCCTGCGAATCGGAGGAGCTGGGGAGCCTGGATTCGAACCAAGACCAGATGGACCAAAACCATCCGTGCTGCCATTACACCACTCCCCAGTGCATTGCGCTGGCGATCGCCGTCTAGCGTAAACCAATATTCGCCCGGCGCCGGTGCTCGAGCCGCCGCGTCAGGCCAGTGGCTGCCGCTCGGCGAGGAGTAACCTGTCCGCCATGGACGACAACCAGATTCACGGCCGGATCGAGCAGCTCGTGGCCGAGGAGCACCAGCTCTGGGGCCGGGAGTCCTCGGGCCACGCCAGCGACGACGACCGCCAGCGGCTGGAAGCGCTCAAGGTCTCCCTCGACCAGTGCTGGGACCTCCTGCGCCAGCGTCGCGCGCTGCGTGAAGAGGGGGGCGATCCCGGCGATGCGGAAGTTCGCAGCGCCGACGTCGTCGAGCACTACCGGCAGTAGCCACGCGCGGGAGCCGCCACACCGCGGACGTGGCCTCCTACACGCTCAACCAACAAGCGGTCACGCACGCCGAGCAGCTGATCCGCAAACGGCAGTACGTGCTCGACAGCGAATGGGGCGAGGTGCAGCCGGGTGCCGAGGCCCAGAACGCGTTTCTGAAGAGCCACTCCTGGGAGGAGTACGCGCAGTGGCACCTCGGGTTGACCGAGGGGGCGCGAGATCACACCAAGGCGCGCTACGCGTTCGTTTACGGCGACTTCCGGCGGCTGCACCGCTCGGCGCTGATCGCGTCGGTCTACCGCGCCAGCGAGTGGCGTCACAAGTCGGTCGAGCTGGCCGCCCACGACCTGCTGCAGCTGCTCGACGCGACGAGCGCCTGAGGTCAGGGCGACGTCACGCGCCCGCGCAGGAGCGCGGCCATGTCCGGCGAGGTCAGTGGGTCGGCTAGCGCGGCTCGCAGGTCCTCGGGACGGTTGAGCCCGCGCTCCGCGCGCAGGATCCCCAGCTCGAGCTGGGCTTCGTGCACGGCGGCGATCGCCCTCCCGGTCGCGTCGGGACTGCGCCAGGCGTCCTCGGGCAGCGCGAACAGCGCCGGCACCGGCCGGGCGAGCCCGACCAGGTAGAAACCCCCCTCGAACTCCGGCCCCAGCACCACATCGCAGCCGCAGCGCAGATCCGACAGCGCCGCGTCGCCGTGTTCCGGACGCCATCGCAGCAGGTCGGGCCAGACGATCAGCACCGGCATGTCGCCGCGGGAGAACATCCGCGCGCTGGCGTCGGCGAGCCGGCCGGCGATACCGGTGCCGTTCTGCGGCAGCAGATGCACCGCGGAGCCCAGCAGGGCTCGCAGCTCGGGCCCGGCGTCAGCCGGTTCGTAGGCGACGTGCACCGCGCCGGGCGCGACCAGGGCGGCCCAATCAGCCGCCTGGACCAGCAGCGCCGCCTGAAGCGCGGCACAACGCGCCCGGCCGAGGACCGGCTCCAGCGCGCGGCGGACGGTGCCTGGGCGCGGGGCGCGCGCCATCAACAGCACGGCCCGAGGCGTCGGCGTGTCGTTCAATGCAGGCTCAGCCCGGCTCGAAGCGGTACATCGTGCCGGCGGGCGCCGGCGGTTCGGCGGCCAGCCGGGCCACGGCGCCGGTCAGAACCTGCGCGAACACGGCGGGGCTGCGCCCCATCAGCTCGCCCAGCGTGGCCACCGGGGTGGGCTCGCCCGGCATGACCTCGTTGGCATGGTCGGTGACGTACCCGATCAGTCCGAACGGCAGCTCGAGCTCGCCGCACAGCACCGTTTCGGGCCCGCCGGTCTGGCTGACCGCCACGACGCCGCAACCGGCGAGCTCGGCGACCTCGCTCGGGGTGTTGAAGCGCGGACCGTCGACGTGGCCATAGGTCCCGCCGTCGCGCACGGGCTGACCGGCCTCGGCCCCCGCCGCCAGCAGGGCCGCCCGGACGCCGTCGGAGAACGGGCCGCCGTGCAGGATCCAGTGACCGCGCCGCCGGTCTCCCGGCTGCTCCCAGAAGGTGCACAGGGAGCCATCCGGTAGCCGGTTGGAGCTGAAGTGGAGATCGTCGAACACCACCAGCGAACCCAGCTCGAGCGTCGGATCAACGGCACCACACGCGGTGCAGCCGATCACCGCGGTGGCGCCGAGCTGCCTCAGCGCCCAGACGTTGGCGCGATGGGTGACGTGGTTGGACAGCCGCACGTGACCGGCACCGTGGCGGGAGATGTGGAGCACCTCGGTTCCGGCCAGCTCGCCGCGGGAGGCGGCGACACGGCCGAACGGGGTGTCGCAGTCGACCGCTTGGGCGCGACCGAACCCGGGTAACGCGTAGGTCCCCGACCCCGTGATCACCGCGATCGCCATGGCGCGCGATCCTACCCTCTACTCGATGACCCCCTCCAGCCCTGAGCCGCAACCGCCGTGGACCCTGATCTACGACGCTGACTGCGGCTTCTGCCGCTGGTTGCTCGGGATGCTGCTCAGCGCCGACCGCGCGCATCGGCTGCGTCCGGTGGCGCTCGGCACGACGGAAGCCGACGCGCTGCTGTCAGACCTCACGCCGGCGCAGCGGCTGGCCTCGTTTCATCTCGTGTCGCCGGACGGCGAGCGCCTGTCGGGGGGAGCCGCCCTGCCCGGCGTTCTGAGGTTGCTGCCGGCGGGCGCCGCTCCGGCCGCGGTCCTGGCCCTGTCACCGCCGGTCACCGAGCGCGGGTACCGATGGATCGCCGGGCACCGCACCACGCTCGGGCCGCTGGTCCCGAGCCGGGCCAAGCGTGGCGCGACGCGCCGGATCGAGCGCCGAGCGCGAGAGCTGGGCGGAACCTAGATCCGCGCCACCCCGGGCTCAGCGCGGGACGCGGCCGCCTTCGGCGCCGGGCTCGGTGGCCGGCCCGCGCGGCGGAGCGATCCCCAGCACGCGCATCGCCTTGAGGCCGAGCGAGAGCTTCTCCCGGCCATCGGTGGAGGACACGTCAAGCCCGGTCAGTTCGCGCACCCGCTCGAAGCGGTAGCGGATCGTGTGCCGGTGGGTGATCAGCCGTGACGCGGTGGCATTGACGTTGGCGTCGCAGTCCAGGAAGGTCGCGAGCGTCCCGAGCAGATCGGTCTCGTACTGCTCGTCATAGGCCACCAGCGGCCGCACCGTCTCGTGGTAGAAGCGCTTGAGCTCGGCGGGATCGCTCATATAGGGGAGCAGCAGCTGATAGGTCCCGGTCTCCTCGTAGGCGAGCTCGACGCGCTCGTTGTCGCCCTCGGCCACGTTGAGCGCCAGCAGCGCCTCGTTGTGCGCGCGCTGGAGATCGAGCGGATCCTCGACCCGACGGCTGCGGCCGAGCGCGAAGGCGAACCCGGCCAGGCCGGCCTCGAGCTCGCGCAGGATCGCGGCGGATACGCGGCGTCCGGTGTCGCCGTCGGCATCGGGGAGCAGCACCACCACCTCGGCCGCCTCGGCCTCGCTCGGCGAGGCGATCGAGCCGGGCGCGATCGAGCGGGCGCCGCGGGCGGCCACGGCCAGCAGCCGCCGGCGCCAATCGTCTTCGGTGGGGTTGCGCGCGTGCGCCCGGACAACCGCCACGCTCGCTCCCGATGAGAGGTCAGATCCGAGTTCCTTGCCGCGGGCGATCAGATCGTCGCGATCGGCGATCGCACGCGTGAGCACCGCTCGCTGAAAGGTCGTCGCGGCCTCTTCGGAGGCGCGCTCAGGCGCTCTCACGCGTTCGACCTCGGAGGCGATCAGCGTCGTGACCAGCCGCAGCACGGCACTGTCAGGAGTGCGGACACGGCTGCGCATCCGGAGCTGGCCGACCGGTACCTCGGCGACCCTCAGCTCCAGCGTGGTCACGTCGTCGGCGTCGCGCATCAGCGAGCGCTCGTCGGCGGGCGAGCGCGCCGCCACCGCGAGGACGGTGGCCGAGCGGTCGATCAAGATCAGGCTCGCGTCCAGCGCGCGGGCGGCGGCGCGGAGGATCTCCGGCAGCCCGGCCCCGCCCTCGACGGCGTCGGTGATCGCCGCGAAGGCACCCAGATCGGGGCCCTGAACACTGTCGCGCTCAGCGCTGCCGGCCACTTCGTTCACCCTCGGAAGACCAGGCCGCGAGCCCGCGTCAGAACACGCGGGGCCACTCGAGGACGATCAGCGCCCCGAGCAGGATGCCGACCCCAACCAGCGCGGCCAGGACGTACACGGACAGAACCGCCACGGCGACCTTCTCCAGCGGACGGCGGTAGGCGCTGATCGCGGGGGCGACCACAAGCGCGCAGAACGCCGCCAGGCCGAACACGCCGAGGCACGCGCCCACGAGATAGGTGACTGACTGATTGGTCACGTGGCGAAGCTCCGATTGTGCCGAATGTCGAGGATGACCGACTCCGCGGCCTCAACATCGGCGCAAATAGCGAGAAACGATCACTCGTTCGGCGCCGGAGCCAGGACCCCTCTGCCGATGACGGCGACCGCGACCGCGCCGGGAAACCGCGCGCGCAGCGACTGCGCCGCGTCGCCGGCCCGGCGGGCATGGCCAGGACCCCAGAAGATCCCCACCACCGTCGGGCCCGAGCCGCACAGCATCGCGCGGGCGGCGCCGGCGTCACCGGCCCCGCGCAGAGCGGCGCCGAGCTCGGGGCGCAGCGACAGCGCGGCCGGCTGCAGATCGTTGACGATCAGCCGCTCGGGCAGCGGCGATTCGCCCGCGTCCGCGCCCACCGCGCGCTCGAGCTCGGCTCCGAGCGAGGCCAGCTCCTGCGCTGGGCGCCCGAGTCCGAGCCGGTCGGCCTCGCCGTACACCTCGGCGGTGGACAGGCCGAACGGCTGGGGCACGACCAGCACGCTGTGGGCGCTGAGACCGGCGACGGGCTCGACGACGTCACCGGCACCAGTACCCACGCTCGGGCCCGGATCGAGCTGACCAGGGACGTCGGCGCCGAGACCGGTCGCGATCCTGGCCAGGGTGCTCGGGGACACCGGTGCCAGGCGGGGCGCGTAACGCAGCATCGCCGCCGCGTCGGCCGAACCGCCGCCCATCCCGGCCGCGACCGGTATCCGCTTCTCGATCTCCACCCGCACGGTAGGAGCGTCCCAGCCGGCGGCCCGCAGGCCGGCCAGCGCCCCGGTCACCAGGTTGGGGCCGGTGACCCCGGGACAGATCACCACGTCCCGGGCCGCGGCGCTCTCGCTCACGCGGAGCTCGTCACAGAGGGAGACCGACTCAAACAGGGTAACCAGCTCGTGACGACCGTCGGACCGCGCACCGCCCAAAAACAGGCACAGGTTGATCTTGGCGAACGCCGGCTCGACGCCCGGCACCATCACCGTCCCAGCTTCCGGGCCAGCGCACGGAACTCCGCGGGCGCGAGTCGTTCGGCGCGGGCGTCGGCAGGGTGGCCGAGCTCCACCAGCGCCGCCCGCGCCCGCTCTCGCACCCCCGGCTGCGCCCCCGGCGCGAGCGCCAGCGAACCGGCGAGCGCCTTGCGGCGATGCGCAAAGGCGCCGTGCACGAGCGCGTTGAGGTCGCGGTCGGCGGCGGGTCCGGTCGCGGTGCAGCCCGAGCAGCACCGAGTCGACGTTGGGCACGGGCCGGAATACGGTCCGCGCGATCGGGCGAAGCACCTTGACCTCACAGGCGAGCTGGGCCAGCACCGACGGGACGCCGTAGGCGGAGCTGCCCGGCGCCGCCGCGAACCGCTCGCCGACCTCCCGCTGGACCATGACCACCCAATCGCGCACGCCGGGCAGCGCGTCGATGGTGCGCAGGATCACGGTCGCGGCGACGCCATACGGCAGGTTGGCGACAACCTTGACCGGGGGCGGGTCAAGCGCCCCGAGGTCGAGCGTGAGCGCGTCGGTGAGGTGCAGCGTGACGTTGTCGTAGGTCGCGAGCGCTGCGCGCAGGCGCGCCTCGAGCCGCCCGTCGACCTCGATCACGTGCAGGTGGCCGGCCCGCGCCGCCAGCCGCTCGGACAGCACGCCCAGGCCGCCGCCGATCTCGAGCACCACGTCGGCGGCCTGAAGCTCGGCCAGCCGCTCGATGACCCCGAGAATGTTGCGATCGACGAGGAAGTTCTGGCCCAGCTCGCGCTGACGCGGCGACCGCGCGCTCACCATCCGAATACGGCGGCGGCACTGCGCTCGATCGAGCGCTCGAGCTCGGCGTAGGGGACCCGGCGCTCCACCGCCAGCGCCTCGGCGGTGCGAACCACGTGGGCCGGCTCGTTGGGCTGGCCCCGCACCGGCTGCGGCGACAGATACGGAGCGTCGGTCTCGACCAGCAACCGCTCGGACGGGACGCGCAGCGCGGCGGCGCGCAGGTCCTGGGCCTTGGGATAGGTGCAGTTGCCGGCGAACGAGAGCCACCAGTCCGCGTGAGCAAGGCAATCCTCGATCCGGGCGGGCATCGAGAAGCAGTGCAGGATCACGCTCAGTCCGCCGGCCCGGGCTTCGAGCAGCTCCAGCGTGTCCTCGTCGGCGGCGCGGGTGTGGATGACCAGCGGCTTACCGGTGCTCCGCGCGAGCTCGATCTGGGCCTCGAAGGCGCGCTTCTGGTCCTCCCGCGGCGCGTAATCGCGGTAATAGTCAAGGCCGGTCTCGCCGATCGCCACGCACTTGTCGTGGCTGGCCAGGGCTTCCAGCTCGGCCAGGTCGGCGTCGTCGAAGCCGGTCGCCTCGCTGGGATGACGGCCGATGGCGGCATACACCTGCGGGAAGTCCTCCGCCGCGGCGAGCGCCGCACGGCAGGAGGCGCCGTCGGTCCCCACGGTGACGATCCGGGTCACGCCGACCGCTTCAGCGGCCGCCACCAGATCGGCGTTCGGCGGCTCGCACGAGTCCAGGTGGGTGTGGCTGTCGATCACCGGTCAGGCGCGCTTGGGGAACAGGGGCTCGAGCGCAGTGACGGTCCGGCCGCCGCCGTGACCGGCGAAGGCGGCGTCCTCGAATCCGAGCTCGGGTGCTCCCAGCGCCTCGAGCAGGCGAGCGGTGCTGCCGGGCATATAGGGATGCAGCATCACGCTGATCACCCGCACCGCCTCGGCCAGCGAGGCGAGCGTGCAGTCAAGCTCGCCGGCGGTCTGCGGATCCTTGGCCAGCTGCCAGGGCGCGCGCTCCTCGACGTAGCGGTTGGCCCGGCGCACCCGCTGCCAGATCAGCTCGAGCGCCTGAGTCACCTCGGCCCGATCCAGCAGCTCGGCGAGATGCTGCGGAAGTCCGGCGAAGTCGGCCGCCAGCGCAGAGTCGGTCTCGACGTCGGGGACGACGCCATCGCGGTACCGGCGGACCATGGCCAGCGTGCGGCTGGCGAGGTTGCCGTACTCGTTGGCCAGCTCGGATTCGTAGCGTGACTTGACCGAATCCATACCGACGGCGCCGTCGCCGCCGAACGCCACGTCACGCAGGAGGTAGAAGCGCAGCGCATCGGTGCCGTACTCGGACATGACCTCGAACGGATCCAGCACATTGCCCAGCGACTTGCTCATCTTCCTGCCGTCGGCACCGAGCAGGAACCCATGCACGAACACGTGCTCGGGCACCGCCAGATCGGCCGCCATCAGCAGGGCCGGCCAGAACACCGTGTGGAACTTGAGGATGTCCTTGCCGATGATGTGGTACGTCGCCGGCCAGAAGCGGTCGGTGAGATCCTCGCCGGGACGGGCGTAGCCGAGCGCCGTGTAGTAGTTCAGCAGCGCGTCGAACCAGACGTAGAAGACGTGACCCGGATCCCACGGCACCGTCACTCCCCACTTCATCCGCGCACGCGAGAGCGACACATCCTGCAGACCGGAGAGGATGAATGAGCGCGCCTCGTTGTAGTGGTGCGGCGGCATCACGAAATCTGGGCGGTCGGCGTAGAGCTGCTCGAGCCGCTCCTGGAAGGTGGACAGGCGAAAGAACCAGTTCTCCTCCTGGTGGCGCTCGAGCGGGATCTCGTGGATCGGACAGCGGTTGCCCTCGGCGATCTCGTTCTCGACCTTGAAGTCGGCACACCGCGGGCAGTACCAGCCCTCATACAGGCCCTTGTAGGTGTGGCCGTTCTCGTGCACGCGCTCGAGCACGATCTGGACCCGGCGCTTGTGCTCCTCATCGGTGGTGCGGATGAAGAAGTCGTTGGACGCGTCGAGGCGCGGCATCAGCGCCTGGAACCGCGCCGCGTTGCGATCGGCCAGATCCTTGGGCTCCATTCCCTGCGCCTTGGCGGCGTCGGCGACGGGCTCGCCGTGCTCGTCGGTGCCGGTGAGAAAGAACACGTCCTTGCCGCGCTGGCGCATGTGGCGCGCCAGCACGTCGGTGGCGATCGTCGTGTAGGCGTGGCCGAGGTGGGGCTCCGCGTTGACGTAGTAGATCGGGGTGGTGATGTAGAAGGACGTTTGATCCATGACCTCAGACCAAGGCTATCCTGGCCCGCCGGCCCGGGATTGGCGTCCGCGTGGGGCCCGCGAGGACCCGGCGCAGGTCAAGGCGCTCGTGCTTCGGTGAGGGCTCGATACAGCGCGTTGGCGCTGACGCCGGTCAGCTCGGACACCACGGCGGCGGCGGGTCGCGGTTTGGCCCCCGCCTGCACGAGACGCTGCAACGCCGCGAGCGCTGCGCCGAGATCGTTCGGCGGCGGCGCGGGCGCCGGACCGACGACCAGCACGATCTCGCCTCGCGGTGTCTCCGCGGCGTAGCGGGCGGCGAGATCGGCCGCGCTGCCCCGAACCACCTCCTCGTGGAGCTTGGTCAGCTCCCGGCAGACGGCGACCTGGCGGCTCGGATGTATGGCCGCGAGCACCTGGAGCGAGGCCGCCAACCGGTGCGGCGACTCGAACGCCACCAGCGTCTCGGTCGACGCCAGCACTCGCTCGAGCTCGCCCCGTTTGCGCGGCAGGAAGCCGACGAAGCGCCAATGCTCCGCCGCCAGTCCACTGGCCACCAGGGCACTGAGCGCCGCCGACGGCCCTGGCAGCACCTCCACCCCCAACCCGGCCGCGACGCAGGCGCGGACCAGGATCAGACCCGGGTCCGAGACCAGCGGCATCCCGGCATCGGAGACCAGCGCGACAACTTCCCCTCGTTGCATCCGCTCCACCAGCTCGCCGGCGCGGGCGCGCTCGTTGTGCTCGTGGTAGCTGACCAACTGGCCCGCGACGCCGTAGCGGTCAAGCAGGATCCGGGTGCGGCGGGTGTCCTCGCAGGCGACCACATCGGCCTCGCGCAGCGCCGCCAGCACCCGCAGGGTCACATCCTCCAGGTTGCCGATCGGGGTGGGACAGACGATCAGCCGGCCGGCTCCGGTGCGACCGGCAGCGGCGCTCTGGCTCATATGACCGCACCCGCCAGCCCGTCGAACGCCAGCGCCGCCGCTCCGATCATCCCCGCCTCGACCCCGAAACGGGCCGGCACGATCCGTACCAGGTCCCGCGAGGGCGGCAGCGCGCGCTGCTCCACCATCGCCCGGGCGGGCCCCAGCAGCAGCTCGCCGGCAGCGATCACCCCGCCCCCGACGACTACCACCTCGGGGTTGAAGATGTTGACGAAGCTCGCGATCGCGACGCCCAGGCGCGAGCCCACCAGCTCGATCGCTGCGATCGCCGCCGCGTCCCCGTCATGGGCCAGCTCGGTCACCAGCGGTCCGGCGAGCTCCTGGCCCGCTTCCTGGGCTCGGGCGAGCCCCGAGCCGGGGAACTCGGCGGCGATCCGCTTCGCCTCCCGCGCCAGCGCCGTGCCCGAGGCGAACGCCTCGACGCAGCCGTGGTTGGGGCAGTTGCCCTGGCATCGGGGGCCGTTCATATCGATCACCACGTGTCCGAGCTCGGCACCGGCCCCGATCGCGCCGCGGTAAGGCTCGCCACGGAGGATCAGCCCGCCGGCGATACCGGTGCCGATCGTCAGCACCACCGCTTCGCTGGCCCCGCGCGCGGCGCCCCCGCGATGCTCGGCGATCGCGGCCGCGTTGCCGTCGTTGTCGACGAACACGGGCAGCCCGAGCCGCTCTGTCATCACGTCGGCGAAGGCGATGTCGCCCAGCGGGAGGTTGACCGCCATGATCGCGATGCCGGTCCGGCGGTCGATCAGGCAAGGGATCCCGAAGCCGACCGCCTCGACCTCTCCCCCGGCCGCTTCACGCACTTCGGACACCGCGTCGACGACGACGTCGAGCAGGGCTGGCTGGTCCAGACCCGTGACGGTTCGCCGCGCGCGGTGATGAACCCTGAACCCCGGATCGACCGCGCCGGCGAGCAGCTTGGTGCCGCCCAGGTCGACGCCGATGGTGCGTCGCGCCGGCATAGTTCGTCACTATATGCAGTGACCCATGCCACGCGAGCCTCGCAATCGGACGCCCGAGGAGGATCCTCCCTACCGCCTCTACCGAAGCGGTGGATCGGGTCGTCCCGGCAAGGGCCAACGCCCCGGCGACCGCCCCGCCAAGGACGAGCGTCCATCCCCCAATCGCCTGTCCGGCGGCGACCGTCCCGCCGGGAGCGCGTCAGATCCCGATCGCCCCTACACCGTCTACCGCTCGGCACCGCGCGGGCTGCGTGCCCGCCTGCGAGGCGACGAGGACGCCGCCGCGCAGCGTGAGCTCAAGCCGTCCCGTGACCGGGGTTCCGATCTGGAGACGGGACCGGCGTGGCGCCGCTGGCTCAGGCCCAAGCGGATCGCCGCCTACCTGGGGATCGCGATCGTCGGATGGCTGCTGCTCTCGCTGGTGCTGTTCCTGATCAGCGCCCAGGTCCAGAGCGGCTCGATCCCCGCCTCGGCCCAGAACGCGCTCACCTCAGGCGGGAACATGCTGACCTCCACCGACACCGTGCTGGTGCTCGGTACTGACCAGCGCCCGACCGGCTCCAAGGAGCCCGGCGCCAACACCAGCGACAAGGGCAGCCGTTCGGACACGATCATGCTGTGGCGGATCGGCGGTGGGGTCTCCCGGCGGCTCTCGATCCCGCGGGACACGGTCGCATCGATCCCCGGCTTCGGGACCAGCAAGATCAACGCCGCCTATGCCTACGGCGGTCCGGCCCTGGCGATCAAGACGATCGAGCAGTTCACGGGCATCAAGATCAACCACCTGATCGTCATCAACCTGGCCAACTTCCCGAAGTTCATCGACGACATCGGCGGGGTTGACGTGACCACGGGCCGGATCTGCTCGACGATCAGCGGCGGTGCGTCCAACGGTGGCTTCTCGCTGTTCCTACGCCCGGGGACACACCACCTGACCGGGACCCAGGCGCTGACCCTCGCGCGGACCCGGGAGAACAAGTGCAACGCCGCCAGCAACGACCTCACCCGTGCCGGCTATCAGCAGAAGATCCTCAATTCGATCAAGTCCAAGCTGCTGTCACCGCTGACCTTCTTCCGGCTCCCCTGGGCCTCGTGGGACGCGCCCCAGACCGTCCGGACCGACATGGGCGGCTTCACGCTGCTGTCGCTGTTCGCGGCCGCCGAGATCGGCGGATCGGCGCCGACCAAGATCCTCACGCCGACGGGATCGCAGACGCTCCCGGATGGGCAGTCGGCGCTGGTGGCCTCGCCCGGCGCGGTCCATCGCGCCGTGAGCAAGCTGATGAACGGCTAGTTGCTAGTCGGCGGCAGGGGTCTTGCTGCTCTCGGACTTCTTGGCGCCCGAGTCGGACTTGGTCGCGCTGGAATCCGAGCCGGACTTGCCGCCGGAGTCCTTGGAGCCCTCAGTCTTGGCGGCCTCACTCTGCTTGGAGGCCTCCTTGTGCTCATTCATCTCACGCGAGCGCTTGCGCGTGCCGTAGTCGGTGTTGTAGAAGCCTGACCCCTTGAAGTGCACGGCGATGGGCCGAAAGACCCGCTGGACGGGCGCTGCGCAGACTTCACACTCGGTGACGGGATCGTCCGAGAAGCTCTGTCTCACATCGAAGTTGTGGCCCCGCTGACAACGGTACTCATAGATCGGCATCGCTTCAGCAAGTATAGCTAAGCCGCCTTGGCACTCACCGGGTAGGAGTGCCAAGAATTTCCGGCGGCTACCATCGGCGCTCGATGCCCGCCGACGCAGTCACCATGGACAAGATCGTCTCGCTCAGCAAGCGCCGGGGTTTCGTCTTTCAGAGCAGCGAGATCTACGGCGGCATCGGCTCGAGCTACGACTACGGCCACTACGGCGTCCTGCTCAAGAACAACGTGAAGGCCATGTGGTGGCGGGCGATGCTGCAGGAGCGCGACGACGTGGTGGCGCTCGATTCGGCCATCATCCAGCACCCGCGAACCTGGGAGGCGAGCGGTCATCTGGCCGGCTTCACCGACCCTCTGGTCGACTGCCGCACCTGCAAGCTGCGCTTCCGCGCCGACCAGCTGGAGTTCGCCTCCTGCGGCCGCAAGCCCTCCAAGCGCCCCGGCGAGACCCCGGACTGCGACCTGACCGAGGCCCGCGAATTCAATCTCATGTTCGAGACCACGGTCGGGCCGGTCAAGGATGAGGGCTCGACCGTGTACCTACGGCCCGAGACCGCCCAGGGGATCTTCCTCAACTTCAAGAACTACCTCCAGTTCTCGCGCAAGCGCCCGCCGTTCGGCATCGCCCAGATCGGCAAGAGCTTCCGCAACGAGATCACGCCGGGCAACTTCATCTTCCGCACGCGGGAGTTCGAGCAGATGGAGATGGAGTTCTTCGTGCCGCCGACCGAAGCCGAGCAATGGCACGAGCACTGGCTGGCGCAGCGCCTGGAGTGGTACCTGCGACTGGGAATCCGCGCCGACCACCTGCGGCTGCGCGCCCACGATCAGGACGAGCTGTCGCACTACTCCAGCGCGACCAGCGACGTCGAGTATCTATTTCCGTCCACCGGCTCCGCCGGCGGAGCCCGCTGGCAGGAGCTGGAGGGGGTGGCCAACCGCGGCGACTTCGACCTCACCCAGCACGCCCAACACTCGGGACAGAAGCTCGAATACGTCGACACGGCGTCGGGCGAGCGCTACGTGCCCCACGTGATCGAGCCGGCGGCCGGCGCGGATCGAGCCATGCTGGCGTTCCTCGTCGACGCCTACGACGAGGACGAGATCGAGGGTGAGTCGCGGACGGTCCTGCGGCTGCATCCGCTGCTGGCGCCGGTCAAGGTCGCGGTGCTGCCGCTGGTTCGTAAGGATGGGCAGCCCGAGCTGGCCAAGGCGGTCTACCGCGATCTGCGCCAGCGGATGCAGGCCGAGTACGACGAGGGCGGCGCGATCGGGCGCCGGTACCGCCGCCAGGATGAGATCGGCACGCCGTGGGCGGTCACGATCGACCACCAGTCACTCGAGGACCGCACCGTCACGGTGCGTGATCGCGACAACCTCAGCCAGGACCGGATCGCGATCGACGAGCTCGGCGATGAGCTCGAGCGGCGGCTGCGGGCGCCCTGGCGCTCGCCCAAGGCGCTGGCCGACTGACCGCCGTCCCCACCGGGTCGGCGCTCAGACCAGGACGGTCACCGGCGGCGACTGACCGGCCCCGGTCCCGCCGCCGGCGGCGGTGCGGGCGATCACCACTACGGAGCCGGGCCGCCGCGCTCGCGCGGGCAGCGGCACCCGCGCGGAGAACTGGCCCTGGTGCACCGATACGCGCGTAGAGGCGAGCAGCCGCTGTCGCCCCGCCACCATGCGGTAGGTGGCGATCGTGACCCGCGGCTTGGGCGGCGTCACGGTACCGCCGACGCGAGCCGGCGAGCCGGCGACCACCGCCAGCGTCAACACCGGGGCGACCCCGATCGTGACCACGTCCGAGACCGCCGGTGGCACCTGCAGGTACAGGGCGCGGACGTTCACGTTGCGCGTGATCGTCAGCGGCGTCGTGAACAGCCCGTTGGCGTCGGTGGTGACAGTGGCGATCGTCGTCTCGACCCCGCCGTCCACGGTCTGAATCTGCACCGGCGCTCCGGCGACCGGTGCGCCGACCACCGGTGTCCCGACCCCGGGTGACCCCGTCACCCCCGGCGCCGGCAACCCGGACAGGCTGCCGCTGACGGTGACCAGCGTGCCCGGGGCGACAGTCTGATGATCCGCCGTGAGCGTCAGCTTCAACGGCGTCCCGGCCAGCAACGCGATGCGGGGACGCATCGACGGCAACCGTGCGTAGAACGCGGCCCCCGGACAGTCGGTGGAATCTCCCTCGCGGTGGCCCGCGACGCGGTGCAGTTGCACGAGCTGCCCGGGCCGAAACGGCGTGAAGAACGCGTCGGCCGGGTTGACCCGCACCCCCACCTTGCCGAGCGCCGGCACCCCATGGAGCGCGAGCTTCCATGCCAGCAGGTGCTCGACCGCGTCCAGCGCCGCGCGCGACGGGACCGCCGAGACGAACGTGCCGAGCACCGCGATCCCGGTCGAGACCCGGTTGTAGCCGCCCGCGTGGGCGCCGATCACCGGCTCGTCGATCCCACCGGCGCGCGCCTCCCAGATCCGCCCGTACGCGTCGACGATGAAGTTGTAGGCGATGTCGAAGAAGCCGCGGACGTAGCGGTGGTAGTCGAACATCGCCAGCAGCATCGCGGGGACCTCGGCCGCGCCATAGCCGTTGGGGTTGTCGGTGTGATGAACGAACGCCAACTGGACCGATCCGTAGTTGGCCGGGCCCGCCGCCGGCGCCCGGTGTCCGGCCCAGGCCGCGCGGGCGATGATCGGCGGCTGGCCGGGACCGGCGTTGAGCACCGGCTGGGCGAGGGCCAGGCCCAGCGTCACGGCGGCCGTGGCGCCCTGGCCGGCCGGCGTGCCCCGGGCGCCCGGGTCCGCCCGGGTGACGAAGTGCACCGCCACTCCGGTGAGCGGCCACTGGCTGCGCAGCTGGATCTCGTCTGCCCCACCGGACCAGACCGGCTCGCCGAACCGGGCACCGGAGGGCTCCGGGCCGTCGGGCGCGTGACCCTGCACCGAGGCCAGCACCCACGGACTCCAGCGGCCTCCATCGACCCTGGTGCGCAACTCGATCCGACCCTTTGCCGGCGCGGCCCACTGCACGCCGGCCAGGGCGAAGCGACGGCCAGGGCGGATGGGGGCGGACTGCCCGGACAGAGCGCCAAGCCGTCGCGTGAACACGCGCTCGTGCTCCGAGCCGGCTGCAGCCGGGACCGCGCCCTCGCCCGCGGCGGCTCGGCCCATCGCGGGCCGGAGCAGCACGCCGGCTCCAAGCGCCGCCGCCCCGCCCAGCACCATGCGCCGCGTGAACCTCGGCGGCGCCTCGCTCATCGCGGCCGGCGCCTGGCTCGCTGGGCTCGACGCCCGCGACGGCCGTCGATGGCCAAGCTGACACCCAATGCCGCCAGCACCAGCAGGGCGAGGATCGCCACGACCGCCACTCCGGGCGCCACGATCAGCACGACCGCGGCCGCTATCACGGCGATCGTGACGTCCACCAGCAGCGCGTTGCGGCTCATAGCGGCAGCCTCCGGAACAGCGCTCGCGGCATGTGACGGAGCAAAGCGAACACGTAGCGCAGGCGCGCCGGTACCCAAATCGTGTGAGCCCGTCCCGACAGCGCCTCCACCGTGGCCTGCGCGACCGCGTCGGCGGTGGTGGCCATGGGAGTGGGTTTGAGCCCCTGCGTCATCCGGGTGGTCACGAACCCGGGCCGCACGACCAGCACCCGAATGCCGGTCGGCGCGG
The DNA here is from genome assembly GCA_963792735.1 of uncultured Solirubrobacterales bacterium. Taxonomy (GTDB): domain Bacteria; phylum Actinomycetota; class Thermoleophilia; order Solirubrobacterales; family Solirubrobacteraceae; genus Palsa-465. Next base: position 146,344 of record CAWBXK010000009.1, read on the forward strand.
CGTCGGCGAGCCCCTGGGCGAGGGCGTCGAGCCCGGCCTTGGCCGCCCCGTAGATGGCGTTGCTCGCGCGCGGCCGCTCGGCGGCGACGGTCGATAGCACCACCAGCGTGCCGTGGCCCTGCGCGCGCAGCGCCCGGAGGCTGTGCAGCAGCAGCGAGCCGGCACCGAGGAAGTTGACCCGCATCACGTCGATCGCCTCGGCGGGATCGGCGTCGAGGCCCGCCTGCGCTCCGAGCTTGCCGATCGCGGCGACGACCATCTCGAAGCCGCCGAAGGCCTCAAATGCATTGGTTACGGCCTGCCGATGAGCCTCGAGGTCGTCAGCGTCGACAACCTCGATCGCACCCCCCTCACACCCCGCGGCCGCCAGCGTGGCCAGTGCCGCTTGGAGGCGCTCACGGTCGCGGCCGAGCAGCAGCGGCGTCACGCTCGCCTGCGCGGCGAGCCGCCGGATGATCGCCACGCCGATCTCCGAGCTGCCGCCGACGAGCAGCACCCGCTGCGCCGCCGCCGCGTTCACGCCGCCTCGATCAGGCCGGTTCGCAGGGCAAGATCCGAGCGCCACACCCGCTCGGGGTCGGCGCCGTCGCGCACTGCGCGCCATTCCTTCAGGCGCGGGTACATGGCGGCCACCGCCTCTGGGCGCAGGCGCGAATCCTTGGCCAGATAGACCCGCCCGCCGGCCTCGGCCACCAGGCCGTCGAAGCCGCGCAGCAGGGACTCGAGCCCAGGCGCCGAGCGCGGTAGGTCGAGCGCGAGCGTCCAACCCTCGATCGGGAAGGAGAGCGGGGCGCCGTTCTCCGGGCCGAAGTCCTTGAGCACCGCCAGAAAGCACGGAACCGGCGAATTGCGCAGACGCTCGATCGCCGCCTCCAGGATCGGCTCGGCGCCACGGGGCACCACCAGCTGGTACTGGACGAAGCCACGCGGACCGTAGAGCCGGGGCCACTCACGCAGCGCGTCCAGAGGGAACATGTGGGCGCCGAACTCCTCGAGGCGCCCGATCTCACGCTGGGGACAGCGGCGGAAGCGGTAATCGTTGTAGGCGCGCACGACGCTCGGCTGCAGCAGGCGGCCGGGCCAGCGCGCCGGAACGGTCAACCGTCCCGCCACCGTGCTGCGCGCCCGCTCGCGGGCCGGGCCGGGCGCCTCGATCATCGGCTCGGCGCGCGTGACGATGCCCCTCAGCGGCCGGGGGCCGAGCAGATCCAGCCAGGCCACGCGATGTGATCCGCCCGGGGCGAGCAGCGCCGCGAGCGCATCGTCGAGGCACCGCACACGATCGGAATCGACCGAGAGCCAGGCCGTGGTCAGCGGCGTCAGCTCGATCACCGCCCACAGGATCACCCCGGTCAACCCCATTCCGCCGAGCGTCGCCGCGAACAGCTCGGGATGCGATTCACGCGTGAGCTCGGTGACCTCGCCGGCCGCGCTGAGCAGCCCGAGGGCCCGGACGTGCCGGCCGAAGGTGCCGGCGACGCCGTGGTTCTTACCGTGGATGTCGCAGGCGATGGCGCCGCCGACGGTCACGTGCTGGGTCCCGGGAACGACCGGCAGCGTCCACCCAGCCGGGGGCAGTCCGGCGAGCAGCTCCTGCAGCGTGGCGCCGGCCTGGGCGGTCACCACGCCACGGTCAGCGTCAAGCTGAAACGACCGCAGGGCGGTCATGTCGAAGACCAGACCGTTCCCGATCTGGGCCGCGTCGCCGTAGCTGCGTCCCATCCCGCGGGCGATCGCGCCGCCCGCGCTGCGCCGGGCGGTCGCGGACGTCCGCTGCGCGCCGGCGAGCGCAACGACCGCTGCGCGGAGCTCGTCTACCGCCCCCGCTCGCAGCAGCTGGACCGGCGCCCGCGGGCCGCCGCCCCAGCCGGCCACGGCTGCGGGCGAGGGACTGATCGGCGCCGTGCCAGCCGGCGCGCCGGCGATCGGTGACGGGGGCGCCGCGCCACTTTGCCCCGCCGCCGGGGGAGCCGGCTCAGCCAGCGGCATGGACGCTCAGAGCGAACATCACCAGCCACGCCACTCCGGAGAGGGCGAGCACCCGGTCAGACAGCAGCATCTCCTCGGGGGCCTCACCTCCGCCCGCTCGCACGAGCGAGCCGTAGCGCAACAGGCAGGCGGCAAACGGGATCATGGTCAGCAGCCGCCACGGCACCCCATCGATGTCAGAGAGTTGGAACGCCCACACGCAGTAGGCGAACAGCGCTCCGGCACCGCTGCCCGCGAGCAGCAGCCGCAGACCGCCCGGGGTGTAACGCCGGAGCACTCGTCGGCGCGGCGACGGGGCACCGCCGATGTTGTCGGCAGTGGTGCGCATGAGCTCGGCGTTTCGCTTGCCGGCGGCCACGAACAGCGCCGCGCAGGTGACCACCAGCACGAACCAGCGCGACAGCGTGACCGGCGCCGCGACTCCTCCGGCCAGCGCGCGCAGCACGAAACCGGCCGCGATCGCGAGGATGTCGAGCCCCGGCACATGGCGCCAGATCCAGGTGTAGCTGAGCGTCAGAGCGACATATGAGAGGCCCACCAGCGCGAGCAGAGGGCGGATCGACAGGCACAGCAGTAGCCCGGCCAGCAGCCATCCCGAGCCGAGCAGGACCGCGTCCCGTGGCTGCAGCTCGCCGGCGGCGACCGGACGAAAGCGCTTGCGCGGATGGCGGCGATCCTCGTCTGCGTCGCGCACGTCGTTGAGCGCGTAGATACCGGCGGAGATCAGGCAGAACGCGAGGCAGGCGAGACCGACCCGAGCCGGCACGTCGTCGTGCCCCAATGCGCCGGCGGCACCGGCGGCCGCGATCACCAGCAGGTTCTTCAGCCATTGCCGGGGACGCGCGGTCACCAGCGCCGCGAGGGCGCGTCCGCGGCGGGGGCGCACCGGCGCGAGGTCGTGCTCGAGCCCGCTCGCCCGGCGGGATGCGATTCCGGTCGTCATCGGCCCTCCGCTGCGCGAAACCGATGCCGCACCGCCGGGACCGGATGTCGCACCGGCAGCCACCGGCTCCTCGCGTCCGGGCCAGGGCAGCGTCGATCGTTGTCGGGGGGCCGGCATCGGGAGCAACGTAGGTGCGGTCTATGAAGGACGGCTGTCGGGTTGATGAGAGAGCTTTCAGGCTGCCTTTAGCTCGTGCTGCAGCGAATCCTGGCACGATCATTGCAATGCTGGCTCCGACCAGAGCACCTTCGACGCGCCGTCCCGTGATGCGTCACCCACACGCATCGCCTCAACCGGTGAATCGAAAGGCCCGTCGCCGGTGGCGTCGCGTCGCCACGATGGCGGCGCTGATCTGCCTCGTGCCGGCGTTCGTCTCCTACGCGAAGATGATCACGTCGCCATCGGATTCGAGCCTCTCGATCCGGACCGTGGAATGGATCCGCGACAATGGCGGCCGCGGCCTGGTCAACCGGGTCGAGTCGATCTACTACTCGCTCAACGCGCCGGCGAAGGGCGGCCCGGCCCTTCACGCGCTCCCTCACCAGGCCGCCCTGGCCAGCGCGCTTGCCGCCGCCAAGCGCCTGCACCACTACCGTCCTGCGCGGCTGCGTCCCGTCATCCACCCGGCACTCCCGGGGGAGGGCGTGTGGCACGCCACGTTCGCCGGCGGCGGATCACGTCCGCCGGTGCTGGTCACCAGCTACCGGCCCCAACCGGATTATCCGCAGCTCGTGGCCGGCGTGGCGTGGCTTGACCACACGCGGACCTCGACCTGGCTCTATCCGGGGCGGCTGGAGCCCAACGTCCGGATGACCGACCGGGGGCCGATGGAGATACCCGTCGATATGCGCTCCAAGCTCGTGGCCAGCTTCAACAGCGGCTTCAAGCTGGCTGACTCCGGCGGCGGCTTTGCCAGCGGCGGCCACACCTACGCACCGCTGAAGCAGGGCTTCGCCACGATCGTGCGATACCGCAGCGGAAAAATGAACGTGATCGCCTGGAACGGCCCGTCGACCGTCGGCTCCGATGTGGTCTACGCGCGCCAGAACCTGCCGCTGATCGTCAATCACGGCCGGCCCAACCCGAATCTCTCCACGGGTCCGGAATGGGGTGCGACGCTCGGCAACGCGGTTCAGGTATGGCGCTCCGGAGTGGGTATCGACCGCCACGGCAATCTGATCTACGCTGCAGCCAACAACCAGACCGTCGGCTCCCTGGCGGCGATCCTGATTCACGCCGGCGCCGTCCGCGCGATGGAGCTCGACATCAACACCTATTGGACCAGCTTCATCACCTACCGCCATCCGGGAGCGAGCGGGGCGGCGAATCTGCTCTCCAATATGGATCGCTCGTCCCAGCGCTATCTGACGCCGGACGACCGGGACTTCTTCGGCGTCTACGTTCGCTGACCGTCGGAGCCAGATGACCGCTCCGAGGTTGCTGAGGCGGTCCGCGGCGGCGGCGCTGTGTGGGCTGGCGGGCGCGGGCTGTGGCGGGGCTGCCCTGGGTGCTTCCGCCGAGAGCTCGACCATGTCCGCCAGCTCAACCGCCTCGGCCGGCTCAACCGCCTCGGCCGGCTCGACCGCCTCGGCCAGCTCAACCGCCTCCCCCAGCTCGCCCGCCTCCCCCAGCTCGCCCGCCTATGCCGTCGGCGAGCGGGTGATCACCTTCGTCGACAACAGCCGACGGGTTCGGTTTCCCCACCGGCGGCCCGAACCTCGCTCGCTGGTCACGGTGATCCGCTATCCGGCGGTCGGTCCCCCTTCCGGCCAGGACATCCGTGGCGCCGCGCCCGCCGCGAACGCCGGGCCGTTCCCGCTGATCGTGTTCGGGCACGGCTTCGCGGTGACCCCGGCGTACTACTCGCAGCTGTTGCGAGCGTGGGCGCGAGCCGGGTACGTGGTCGCGGCGCCCGTGTTCCCGTTCGAGAACGCGCACGCTCCGGGCGGCCCGAACGAGTCCGACCTGGTCAACCAGCCGCGGGACATGCGGTTTGTGATCACCCGGATGATGGAGGCCAGCAGCGAACCGGCCAGTCCCCTGGCGGGTCTGCTCGCGCCGGGCCAGATCGCGGTCAGCGGCCAGTCCGACGGCGGTGAGACCGCGTTGGCGGTGGCCTATGACCGCTTCTACCGTGACCCCCGAGTGCGTGCCGCGGTGATCCTGTCAGGCGCCCAGCTCCCCGGCGCCGGGGCCCTGCGCTTCCCGTCTCCGAGCCCCCCGTTGCTGGCCTCGCAGGGAACCGCCGACACGATCAACCGGCCGCGCTACACCTACGCGTTCTTCCGCGCCGCCCCGCGGCCCAAGTACCTCCTGCAGCTGCTCGGCGCTCCGCACCTCCCGCCCTACACCTACGAGCAGCCGCAGTTGGGGATCGTCGAGCGGGTCACGGTCGCCTTCTTTGACCGCTACCTCAAGGGTGCGGCCACCGGCCTGACGCGGATGGTCGCGGCCGGCCAGGTACCGGGGCGGGCGGCTCTGACCTCGCGTCCGTGAGCCGTAGCCGTGCCGGGGGTCCGACCCCGCGCCCCCGAGGCCGCCGGTTGTAGCCTGCACGGCGTGGCGGCCGAGACACGTACCGAGCGCATCGGGATGCCCGACGGCGGCGAGATGGACGCCTACATCGCGCTTCCCGAGTCGGGCCGCGGCGCGGGCGTGCTGGTGCTGATGGAGATCTACGGCGTCGGCTCCTACATCCGCCGCGCCGCCGAGCGACTCGCCGAGCTGGGCTACGTGGCGCTCGCCCCGGATCTTTACCGTCGCATCAGCCCGGGGGTCGAGTTCGCCCATGACCCGGAGGGCACCCAGCAGGGAATCGCGGCGGCGAGTCAGCTTGATCCGGCCGGCGCGGTGCAGGATGCGATCGTCGGCCTGGATCACCTCCGAGAGCTCCCCGAGGTGGACGGACCGGTGGCCGTGCTCGGGTTCTGTCTCGGCGGCACGTTCGCGTTCGCGGTTGCCGCTGGTGCCGATCCCGCCGCTGCGGTTTCCTACTACGGCTCGGGCGTCGCGGACGCGCTGCAGGAGGGTGACCGGATCCACTGCCCCGTCCTGTTTCACTTCGGCGCCGAGGATCCCTACATCCCGCTTGACCAGGCCAAACGCGTCCAGGCCGCCGCGGACACCCGCGCAGACTGGGAATGCCACATCCAGCCCGACGGTGGTCACGCGTTCGACAACCACGACTCGGAGATGTTCCATCGGCCCGAGGCGGCCGAGCGGGCGTGGCGCCTGACCTCCGAGTTTCTGGCCCGCGAGCTCGGGCACAGCGCTCCGGCGGCGGCGTAGCGACACGGGCTCTCAGTGGAGCCGGCCGGTGGCGAGGACCGCGAAGCCGTCGGACGTCGGGCCGGCCCCCACGCTCTGCACGGCGAGGTGGGGGTTGGAGAACACCTTGATCGTCGCCAGCGCCCCGAGGGGCACATCGGGGGCGACCACGATCGCGCCGTCCTGGACCCGCACGTTGGCGTTCACCGTGGCGGTGACCCCGAACAGCGTCGCGGTGCCCTGCAGGGTGAGCTGACCGTTACCCGAGGCCACCGGTTTGACGGACTGCAGGATCGGCAAAGCGGCGCGGAGGTCGGCCTCGGTCACGTCCGCCCGGCCGGTGAGCACGTCGCCGTGCTTGTGCAGGCTGGCGTTGCGTAGGGTGAGCAGGCCGGTATCGAGCCGACCGACCGAAGCGTCCAGCGAGCCAACGTCGGAGCTCTGATCCAGCGTGGTTCCGATCCCCGACGAGGTGGAGTGATAGCTGGCCAGGCGGACCACCACGCTGTCGGCGTGGTGCCAGAGAAGCTCGACCGCCGGGAACGCGTGCACCTGTACGTCCAGCACCCGTCCGGATCGCTGGAGGCGGTCGCGCAGCGACTGCGCGGCGATACCCGGCAACACCAGCTGCGCCAGCCCCAGCACCACGAGCACCACCAGGACGGACGCGATCGCGACCAGCCGGCGCACGGCCGTGCGCTAATGCCCTGGATGCGAGATCACGAGCACGGCCGGCGGTCAGGCCAGCAACGCGCGCGCCGCAGCGACAGCCTGGTCCATCAGCGGGCGAACGTCGAGCGCGGGCTCGCTGAGCCGCCTGATCATCACCCCGTCGGCGAGCGCGAACAGGAAGCTCGCCACGTCGTCGGGACCGGCGCGCAGCTTGAACACCCCCGCCGCGCTTCCGGCGCGCAGCGCGTCGGCCAGCTTCGCACGCGTGCTGCGGGCGAGCTCGGCCAGCTCCACCGCGATCTCGCGGTTGCGCTGACCCAGCGTCATCAGCTCATAGAACATGACCATCCCGCTCGCGCCCGCCCCCAGGATCGCCTCGAAGCTGCGCACCAGCGCGTCGATCAGCTCATCGGCGCCGGAGGCGCTGGCGACAGCGAGGTCAAGCAGCTCACCGCGGACCTCGCACTCACGACGCACCACTTCCACCAGCAGCCGCTCCTTGCTGCCGAAGTAGTAGTGCAGCAGCCCACGTGACACGCCGGCTTCGCGCGCGACGTGATCGAAGGTCGAGCCGGCGATCCCGCGCGCGGCCACGCTGCTCCGCATCGCGTCGACGATCCGCGCGGCCTTGTCGCCCGGCAGCCCGCCTGACGTGGTGCGCTCGGTGAGGGCAGCCGCCTCCATCGGGCGCGATTCTAGTGGCGCCATCCTCACGCCCGTTAAACCGCGAAGGCGCCCCCTGGGGGCGCCTTCGCGCAGACAAGCGAACTGAGCCGGCCCTCAGGCGGCGGTCACCGGGCTCGCCGGAGGCGCCGCCGGCGTCCCGGTCGGCGGGGTGTACTGGAACTCCTCCTCGGCCCCGAACAGCGTGTCGAGGACCTTGGAGCGCAGCTTCTCGCTGCCGGCCACGGCGGCGCCGCCGCCGAGCAGGAGAACCATGAGCTTGCGACCGAGGCGCTTGCCCTTCTTCTTGGCCTTGTGCTTCGGTGCGTCGATGAACGCGAGCGCCGCGTCGCGGAAGGCCTGCGCCGCGTCGGTGACGTCGCTCTGAAGCTTCTTGTCCTCGAGCAGGGCCTTTTGCGGCGTCTTGGAACCGAGCAGGCGGTTGTAGGCGCTCTTGGCCGAATCGATCGTCTTGCGGACGTTGTCCCGCAACTCGGAATCATCGATCAGGCGCTGGAGGTAGGGGTTCGCCTTGGTGATGCTCGCCAGGTCGGTGGCGTTGAACGGCACCGCCTTGGCGACTTTCTTGCGTCGAGATGCCATTGGTCTCCCTCGGATGCGTGGGCCGGTTGAACGCTCAGGATACGCGAAATGCCCGCGCCCGCCGACGGGCCAGCGCTGTGTCGAGCACCTGGTCGACGCTCGAGACGAATACGAACCGCAGGGTTCGCAGAAGATGAGGCGGGATCTCGTCGATGTCCTGTTCGTTTAGCTCCGGGGCAATCACGGTGCGGATGCCGTTGCGCTGCGCCGCCAGGGCCTTCTCCTTCAGTCCGCCGATCGGCAGCACCAGGCCGGTCAGGGTCACCTCGCCGGTCATCGCGACATCGGAGCGGACCGGTCGGCTGGACAGCAGCGAGGCCAGCGCGGTGACCATCGCCACTCCGGCGCTCGGACCGTCCTTGGGGATCGCACCGGCGGGCACGTGGATGTGGATGTCGTGGCCGGCGAACCAGTCCGCGGGCAGGTCCTCGAACAGTTGCGCGGCGTTGGCGCGCACGTAGGTGAGCGCGGCCTGGGCGGACTCCCGCATCACCTCGCCGAGCTGACCGGTGATCGTCAGGCTGCCTGCGCCCGGCATCGCGCTGGCCTCGATGAACAGGACCTCGCCGCCGACCGGAGTCCACGCCAGGCCGGTGGCGACGCCCGGGCGGGAGGTCCGCCGCCGCGTCTCGGAGAAGTACCGGCGCTTGCCCAGCAGCTCGCGGATGCGCGGCTCGGTGATCGCGAGTTTGCGCTTCAGCTTTCCCTCGGCGACCTGGAGCGCGACCCGGCGCACGATTGTCCCGATTTCTCGCTCGAGCTCGCGTACGCCCGCCTCACGTGTGTAGTCGGAGATGATCACGCGCAGAGCCGCATCGGTGTAGGCGATCTGACGGCTGGACAGCCCCCCGCGCTCGATCTGACGCGGGACCAGATATCGCTTGGCGATCTCGAGCTTCTCAAAGGCGGTATAGCCGGCCAGCTGGATGACCTCCATGCGATCGCGCAGCGGCCCGGGAATCGTCTCCAGGGTGTTCGCGGTGGTCACGAAGATCACGTTGGAGAGATCGAACGGAAGGTCGAGGTAATAGTCACGGAACGACTGGTTCTGCTCGGGGTCAAGCACTTCGAGCATGGCGCTGGCCGGGTCGCCGCGGAAGTCGGAGCCCATCTTGTCGATCTCATCGATCATCAGCAGCGGATTGTTGGCGCCGGCGTCGCGCAGGGCGCGAACGATCACCCCGGGCATCGCTCCGATATAGGTCCGCCGGTGTCCACGGATCTCCGCCTCGTCGCGCATCCCACCGACGCTGATGCGCTCAAAGCGGCGCCCCAGCGCCTGGGCCATCGAGCGTCCCAGCGAGGTCTTCCCCACCCCCGGCGGCCCGACGAACAGCAGGATCGAGCCGGCCGGGCTGGCCGGCCTGCCGTTGCTGGTCATCAACGAGCGGACGGCGAGGAACTCGAGAATCCGCTTCTTGACCTGCTCGATGTCGTAGTGATCGTTATCGAGCACCTTGCGCGCGTGCGCAAGGTCAAGGTCGTCCTGGGTGGACTTGTCCCACGGCAGCGAGGCGATCCACTCGAGGTAATTTCGCACCACGCCGTACTCGGCCATCGCCGGCTGCAGCCGCTGCAGACGCGCGAGCTCGCGGTCGACCTGCCGGCGCACCTCGTCGGGCAGGGTGATCGCGTCAAGCTGCGCGCGCAGCTCGTTCACCTCGGCGCCGACCTCGTCGGCTTCGCCGAGCTCCTCCTGGATCGCCTTCATCTGCTGGCGCAGGAAGTACTCGCGCTGGCCCTGCTCGAGCTCGGACTGGACCTGTGACTGGATCTTGGTGCCGAGCGCCACGACCTCGAGCTCGCGAGCCAGGATCTCCGACAGCCGGCGCAGCCGCTTGGCCACGTCGAGCTCCTCCAGCAGGTGCTGCTTCTCCTCGGTCGGCAACCTCAGCGCGCTCGCGATCACGTGGGAGAGCGCACTCGGGTCCTCGACGTTGGCCACCATGATCTGCAGCTCCTCGGGCAGGTACGGAACCTGCCCGACGATGCTGGTGAAGGTCTGCTGGACGTTGCGCATCAGCGCCACCAGCTCGTTGCTGCGCACGACCACGTCAGGCGCCTCGGCCACCAGGCCGACCAGGTAGGGATCGGTCTGTAACCACTCCTCGATCCGCACCCGCTGGCCGCCCTGGATCAGCACCCGCAGGGAGCCGTCGGGCAGCCGGATCATCCGCGCGACGACGCCGAGCACCCCGACCGCATACAGCTGCTCTGGCGCGGGCGTCTCGACCTCGGGCTCGCGGCTGGCCACCATCACCACCGAGCGGTCGCCGCGGAGGACGTCGTTGACCAGCTCGATGCTTCGCGCCTGGCCGATGTTGAGCGGCAGCATCATGTCCGGGAACGGGACCGTTTCGCGGAGCGGGAGCACGGCCACCCGGTCGGGCAGCTGCCGCGTACCGAGCGCGGCGGCGTCCTGGGAGCCGTCGGTCGGGACGCCGACGTCGATCATGGCGATTCGCTGCTCTCGATCGGCACCGGGCGGGAGCGATTGGCCCGTTGAACCAGCGGCAGCTCGACGCGCAGCATCCCGTCCTCGTAGCGAGCGCTGGCCTCGTCGCCACGCACGTCGGCGCCCAGCTCGATCACCCGCCGGAACGGTCCCCGCCTGATCTCGACCTGCTGGTAGACCTCGCCCTCGCCCGCGGACGATCCCCGCCGGCCGGCGAGGATGAGCCGGCGACCCTCGATGTGGAGGGCAAGCGCGCCGGCGTCGACGCCGGCGAGCTCGGCCGTGACGATCGCGCGCGGAGGATCAGATGCGTAGGCCACGTCGACCGGCGGCCAGGTCCCGCCCCGACGACGGGAGAACCCGCCGCGCTGAAACGCGTCGCCGAACAGCTCGTCCATCTCGCGGCGCATGCGTTCGAAATTCGCAAACAGGTCGCGCTCGGCCATGGCTGATTAGGAGCGTAGTCCGTCGGCCCCGCCTGCCAAGGGGGTTACGCTCTCACACCGTGTAAACGTCGCCCTCCCGGGCCAGCTCCACCGGACCGCCATAGCTCTCCGCCGCCTCCGAACGGGCCCACTCCGGGTCCAGCTCGTCGGAGTAATGCGTCAGCACCAGCCGTCGCGCGCGAGCGAGCTTGCCGTGCTGGCCGGCCTCGCGCGGTGTCAGGTGGCCCCGAATCCCGTTGCGCTCGGGTCGGGGCAGGGTGGCTTCGATCATCAGCACGTCGGTGTCCTGCGCGAAGCTCACCAGTTGCTCGTTGGGGCTGCAGTCCGCCCCGAAGGTGAACCGGGAGCCGTTGCTCGCCAGTTCGACCGCGAACGTGGCCAGATAATGCGGCACCTCACAGAAGCGGATCCGAAGCGGACCGACGGTGAGCTGATCCGGCGGTGAGTACTCGTGCAGCTCAAATGCGTTCTCGATCAGATCCTCCTGCCCCCAGGCTCCGACCACCCGGCGCAGCACCGAACCGCCGCCGCACGGTACGAACAGGGCTGGTCGCGCGGGCGTGTCGGTCCCGGGCCAGCCGGCGACCGGAACCGGCTGCTGGCGCGGCGCGAAGCTGAGGGCGCAGCTGAACGGGACCAGATCGAGGAAGTGGTCTGCGTGCAGATGACTGATCACGACCGCATCGATGTCGATGTAGTCACAGACGTGCCGCAGCTTGGAGAACACTCCGTTGCCGCAGTCGAGCAGCAGCTTGAAGTCGCCCTCCTGCACCAGATAGCCGCTGCACGCGCCAGCGGCATCCTGCCAGGATGGTGACTTGCCCAGGACGGTTATCAGCACACCACTCCTATCTTCCTCGTGCCCGACACTCTAGTCACCCTCGGCGTCGGGCATCTCCACCTGGCGTTGCCGATAGCGGCGACTTCGCATCGCTTCGAGGTCTCGGCGCTGGCGCTCGGAGCGCTGCTGGTGATCGGCGCCCTGGTCTCAGGGATCGCCGGTCGGAGCTTCGTGTCGTTGGCGGCCCTGTTCGTGCTGGCCGGCTTCATCCTCGGCGACGGTGGCACGCGAACGCTGCACTTCGACAAGGGATCGGGCTTCGTCAACGAGCTCGCGACGGTCGCGCTGATCGTGATCCTGTTCCGGGACGGGCTCGAGGTCGACGGCGAGCTGTTGCAGTCTCACTGGCACCTGCCGCTGCGCAAGCTGGTACTGGCGATGCCGCTGACCGCGGCCGTGATCGCGCTGGCCACGCGGTGGTTGACCGACCTGTCGTGGACAGAGTCGTTCCTGCTCGGAGCGCTGCTCTCGCCGACCGACCCGGTCCTCTCCTCGAGCGTGGTCACCAACCCGCGCGTACCACGAGTGATCCGTCACTCCCTCAACCTCGAGTCAGGACTCAACGACGGCCTGGCCCTCCCGGCCGTGCTCGCGCTCAGCGCCGCGCTGGCCGCGGGCCAGAGCAACTTCGTGTGGTGGCGCTTCGTGCTCCAGAACATCGGCGTCGGCCTGGGCGTGGGCCTGGTCATCGGGCTCGTCGCGGCGGCGCTGATGCCACGCGATGCCGGGCTGACGCAAGGTGTTCCGCCCCATCAGACGTCCCTGTACGCGCTCGGGATGGCGTTCGCCTCCTACGGGGTGGCGGTGCTGGTCCCGCACGGCAACGGCCTGATCGCGGTGTACGTCACGGCCATCGTGCTCGGCGTCCGCCGGCCCGACATCCGGCGCTACTTCGAGCGTCAGGCCGCCAGCCTGGTGGAGCTCGCCAAGCTCGGAGTGTTCGTGGTGTTCGGCTCCCTGCTCACCCTGCACGGGCTGTTCGGGTCCGGCTGGGCTGCCGTCGGTGTGGTGGCGATAACGCTGCTGGTGGCACGGCCGGTCGCGGTGTTCACCGCCCTGGCCGGAACCGCGACCGATACCGCGACCCGCGCGTTCATGGCGTGGTTCGGCCCCAAGGGCGTCGCGACGATGACCTTCTCGCTGCTGGTGCTGAGTCAGCCGATCTCATCGGCGAGCAAGATCTTCAACCTGGCCGCGCTGACCGTGTTCTGCTCGATCCTGCTGCACGGCGTCACCGACACCGCCGGCGCGCATTGGATCGCCGAGCGCTCGGAGCGAGTGCCGGCCTAGGTCAATGGCGATCGCGATCGGCGTCGCCGTGACGCCCGGGATCCATGATCCAGCCCAGGACCACGGCGAGCAGCACGAACGCGATGAATCCGCCGATCAACGGCCAGTACATGGCGGTAAACATATACGAGCGCGCCCGTGGGCCGGGTCACCGGCACGCCGGAGCCTAGGCGTGCAGGCTGACCTGCTCGCTCGGTGACGGGAAGGCCCAGGCGACCTGCAGCCGCCGCTCCTGACGGAACACGAAGCGCAGCTGGCTGGGCGGCCGCAGGCCGTCAGGATGGGCCGGGCGAAACGTCGCGCACGGGCCCGTGGCCGTCACCGCGCACAGGCGATTCTGATGAAAGAAGCAGTTTTCGCAGCTCGCCTTCGCCGCTGTGCTACGACCATTTGCCATACCTGACCCGTACCCCGTTCAGTTCGAAGCTCAACTCCAAGCGACACGCATCAAAGCGGACTTCTCCCCCCGGCCGCAGTGTCGATTCTCGGAAAACGCAGGAACTTCAGTCTCAGGGAAATACCTGCAAACTGCGGGGTGTTCCAAACGCTGACGGGAACTCATCGCATATTCCGTAGCTTTCAGACGCGATGGATGCCCCAGACCCCGAGACCCTGATCTCGCTGGCCGACTACGAGCGCGCCGCGGCCGGCCGGCTCGATCTCGCGGCCCACGGCTACATCGCCGGGGGCGCCGGCGACGAGATCACCCTGCGTGACAACGTCGAGTCGTGGCGGCGGATCGCGATCCGGCCACGGATGCTGGTCGGGGTCGGACAGCTGGACTCCAGCGTGGAGCTGCTCGGCCGCCGGCGCCCGCATCCGGTCCTGCTCGCGCCGACGGCGTACCAGCGGCTGGTCCACCCGGACGGGGAGCTCGCCACCGCGCGCGCCGCCGCAGCGACCGACACGATCATGTGCCTCTCCACCCTCGCCACGACATCGCCGGACGCGCTGGCCCAGGCCGTACCCGCCGCCCCCCGCTGGTTTCAGCTCTATGTCTTCGCCGACCGGGGCGTGAGCGCCGAGCTCGTGGCGCGGGCGGCCGAGAACGGATACGAGGCGCTGGTCGTCACCGTCGATCTGCCGGTGGTCGGCGTACGCGAGCGTGAACTGCGCGCGGCGGTTCAGGCCTCGGCCATGGGCGAGGTGCCGAACGCGCCCGCCGCCGGAGCCGCCGGCGAGATGACCACCATGGATTTCGGCGCGCTGGTGGATCCCGACCTGCGCTGGTCCGACATCGAGCGGTTCGTCGCCGACAGCCCCCTCCCGGTGCTGATCAAGGGCATCCTCACCGCCGAGGACGCCCGGCTGGCGGTCGCGCACGGCGCGGCCGGCGTGATCGTCTCCAATCACGGCGGCCGCCAGCTCGACACCGTGCTGGCCGGCGCCGACGCGCTGCCGCCGATCGTCGATGCCGTCGGCTCGCAGATCGACGTGCTGGTCGATGGCGGCATCAGGCGCGGCACCGATGTGCTCAAGGCACTCGCGCTGGGCGCGGCGGCCGTCCTGATCGGCAGACCGGTGTCGTGCGGGCTCGCGCTCGACGGCGCGGCCGGCGTCCAGCGCGTGATCGAGGTCCTGCTGGCGGAGTTCGAAACCGCCCTGGCTCTGGCCGGCGCTCCCCGCGCCCGGCAGCTGGACCGCAGCTTCGTCGCTCCGGCGCCGTGGGCGCAGACCCGCGACCCGAGCCCGCCGGGGGCGGTCGCAGGGCCGCCACCGCGATGAACATCCTCGTCACTGGGGTATCTGGCTACGTCGGCTCGCTGGTCGCCGTGCGCCTGCAACGTGACAGTCACTCCGTCCGCGGGTTCGCCCGCAGTCCTGAGCGCGTGCAGGGAGACTTCGCAGTCGTCAAGGGCGACGCTGTCTCGGGCCGGGGACTGGACCGCGCGCTGCAGGACATCGACGTGGCGTACTACCTGATGCATTCCATGGAGCCGGGCGACTCCGACCCGTTCGCCACGCGGGAGCAAACCGCAGCGCAGAACTTCGTGCAGGCCGCGAACCGCGCCGGAGTCCGGCGCCTGGTGTACCTGGGCGGACTGGTGCCGGCGAGCGGAGCGCAGTCACCGCATCTCAAGAGCCGGCTCGAGGTCGAGCGCATCCTGCTCGAGGGGTCTCCGTCTTCGGTCGCCTTGCGGGCCTCGATCGTGATCGGAGCCCGGTCGCGGTCATTTCGCTTTCTCGTTCACCTGGTCGAACGACTGCCCGTGCTCGCGCTGCCGGCGTGGCGTGACAACCTCACCCGTCCGATCGACGAGCGTGACGTCGTCGAGATGCTCGCTCAGTGCGCCACCAGCGATACCGTCGCCGGACACTCGCTCGATGTCGGCGGCCGTGACGTCGTCTCCTACGGGGAGTTGATCAATCGCATCCGTGACCTGATGCTCGTAGAGCGGCCGACGATCAGCCTGCGACGGATAACGGCCACACCGATCGCAAGCCGGGTCGCCGCGGTCCTCGCCGGTGAGGACCATGAACTGATCGGCCCGCTGATGGAGAGCCTGGATGGCGATCTGCTGCCGCGCGATGATGCCATCCAACAGTTGCTCAAGGTCAGACTCCACTCACTGGACGCGGCGATCGAACACGCGCTGCGTGATTGGGAGTCCACCGAAACGTTGTCCGCGCGCTAACCGGCGCGTGCCCGCGGGGGCGCGTCGACTCACGGCGGCGCGACTCGAGGCCAGGCCCGTTAGTGTCCCCGCACGTCGATGAGCACAGTTCAGGCCAAGATCCAAATCAACGCGCCCATAGAGCGAGTATGGGAAACGGTCATGGACCCCTCGCGGCTGGCTGACTGGGTCACGATCCACAAGTCGGTCAGAGACGTCTCGTCCTCACCGCTGCGGCAGGGAGCCACGATGGACCAGACGATGCAGATTCGTGGTCTGCGGTTTCGCGTCCACTGGACGTTGGTGGCGGTCAGCGCGCCGCACCGGGCTCAATGGGAAGGTACGGGTCCGGCTCATTCCCGTGCCCTGATCCGATACGAGCTTTCCAGTGATGAGGACGGTCGCACCACGTTTGTGTACACAAATGAATTTCAGACGCCCGGTGGGCGGTTAGGGAACGTCGCCAGTCGCAAGATCGTCGGGGCGACTTCCGAGCGTGAGGCCGAGGGTTCACTGTCTCGGCTCAAGGCGCTACTCGAACGCGGCTGAAGGTCCTCCACAGTAACGGTGTGTATCGTTGCTATACACCAATACGTCTACACGCCCGGAGGTGGCTTCAATTGGCAGACTTCGTTGACAGTACGGTCAAGGACATCGACAGCAGGTTGCAGGAGCTCAAGCAGGAGGTGAGCAAGCTCGAAGCGGCGCGTTCCGCGCTGGTCGGAAGCCGGCGCGGCCCCGGCCGTCCACCCGGCACACGTAGCCGCGGCAGCGCCGGCGCCAGCCGGAGCACGAGCACCGCGACGCGACGTGGCACCACTCGCCGGGCGTCGCGCCCACGCGGTCGGCGCGGCGGCAATACGCGGGCCAACCAGGCACTCGAGCTGGTGCGTTCAAAGCCCGGGATCACGATCCCGCAGATCGCCGAGCAGCTCAAGATCGAGCCGAACTATCTCTACCGCGTGATGCCCAAGCTGGTGCAAGACGGCAAGGTGTCACGCAACGGTCAGGGCTGGCATCCGGTGGGCGACGGGTCGTAGGCCGCCTCGGAAGTCACGGGAACCGCCGCGATCGACTGACGCGGTCGCGGCGGCCCTGAACCCGGTGTGCGCCAACCCGCACTGGGTCCATTCAGTCCCTTCGCCCCCACTGGGTCCATTCAGTCCCTTCGCCCCCACTGGGTCCATTAAGTCCGGTCGCGGCTCAGCGGCTCAGATCAGCCCGAGTTGCTTGACCGCCTCGCGCTCCTCGCCAAGCTCTTTGACCGTTGCGTCGATTCGAGTGCGGGAGAACTCGTCCAGTTCCAATCCCTCGACAATCGTGTACTCGCCCCCCGAGCAGGTGCACGGATAGCCCGAGAAGATCCCTTCCTGCACACCGTAGGAGCCGTCTGACGGCACTGCCATCGACACCCAGTCACCCGCCGCCGTGCCCAGCACCCAGTTGTGGATGTGATCGATGGCAGCGTTCGCTGCCGAGGCGGCGCTCGAGGCACCGCGCGCCTCGATAATGGCGGCTCCGCGCTTCTGAACCGTGGGGATGAAGTCGGTCTCGATCCAGTCCTGGTCGCCGATCACCTCAGCGGCCGGCTCGCCCTTGACCTTGGCATGGAACACATCCGGGTACTGAGTCGCCGAATGGTTGCCCCAGATCGTCATGTTGGTGATGTCGCCCACCCGCGTCGCAGTCTTCTCCGCCACCTGCGCGATGGCGCGGTTGTGGTCAAGTCGCATCATCGCGGTGAACCGCTCACGCGGGATATCCGGCGCGTTGCTCTGCGCGATCAGGCAATTCGTGTTGGCCGGGTTTCCGACGACGAGCACCTTCAGGTCAGATGCCGCATGGTCATTCAGGGCCTGCCCCTGGGGCTTGAAGATGCCGCCGTTGGCTTCCAACAGGTCGCTGCGCTCCATCCCCTTGGTGCGTGGGCGCGCGCCGACCAGCAGGGCGACGTTCACCCCATCGAAGGCCTGATTCGGGTCGTCGTAGATGTCAACTCCGGTCAGCAGCCCGAACGCGCAATCGTCAAGCTCCATCGCGGTTCCCTCGGCGGCCTTGACCGCAGCGGGGATCTCGAGCAGGGACAGGCGGACGGGTGTGTCAGGACCCAGGAGCTGTCCACTGGCGATGCGAAACAGGATCGCGTAGCCGATCTGACCCGCCGCCCCGGTGACTGCCACCTTTACTGGCGATTGACTGTCTGCTGAAGATGAACTCACTGGTTGTTCCTCCTTGACCGGGCACCGCCGGTGCCGCGGGTCTCATATCGTCGCTTGGGTCCCAACGGGCTTCGATGCTATAGGTCGAGTCCGTAGACGTCGCCGAGCTTGCGCTTGAGGTAGCTGAGGAACGGCCGGACGGTAATCGGGCCTCCGGCCTCACGCTCGAGCAGCTCAACCGTGGTGAACTTGGCGCCGTGGCGATGGACGTGGTGGCCCAGCCACTCGCGCAACGGCGCCAGGTCGGCGGCCGCGATCCGCTGATCGAGGTCAGGCAGGTCCTGTCGCGCCTGCTGCCACAGCTGAGCCGCGATCAGGTTGCCAAGGGCGTACGTGGGAAAGTATCCGATCAGGCCAGCCGACCAGTGGACGTCCTGCAGCACACCATCGGCATCGTCGGTCACCTCGAGTCCGAAGTACTCCTTGAAGCGGGCGTTCCACGCTTCGGGAAGATCCCTCATCGCCAGCCTGCCTTCGATCAGCTCCTGTTCGAGCTCGAATCGCAGGACGATGTGCAGCGCGTAGGTGGCCTCGTCGGCCTCTACCCGAATGTAGGACGGCTTGACTCGGTTGACGGCGCGGTACAGAGCGTCCGGCTCGAGGCCACCCAGCTCGCCGCCGAACAGCGAGGCGATCCGCGGGGCCAGCACGGTGCTGAACGGACGGCCGCGTCCGACCATGTTCTCCCACATGCGACTCTGGGACTCGTGCATGCCCAGCGACTCACCGGTGCCCAGCGGGCTGCGTCGCATGGTGTCCGGAATGCCGGCCTCGTAGAGACCGTGGCCACACTCGTGCATCGCCGCGTACAGGCCCGAGGGGAAGTAATTCTCCTCCCAGCGGGTGGTGATCCGGACATCGCGGCCGCCGACGCTGACCGCGAACGGGTGCACCGTGTCGTCGAGTCGCCAGCTTTCCGGGTCAAAACCCATCATCGCGATGGTCTCGCGCACGAGTCGGCGCTGGCGCTCGATCGGGAACTCCCCATGGAGCAAGCTGTCGTCGATGACGTCGGCGTGCTGGGCGATGGTGGCGATCAGCGGCACCAGCTCGGATTTGAGCTCCCCGAACAGCCTCTGCACCGTGGTCGTTTTCATTCCGGGCTCAAAGTCGTCGAGCACTACGTCATAGGCACACTCGTAGCCAGCGCCGGCGTGACACTCGACGTAGCGCCGGGCCAGTTCGAAGTTGTGCTCCAGAAAGGGCGCGAAAGCGGAGAAGTCAGAATTCTCGCGGGCCGTGACCCACGCCTCCTGACCCACCGAGGCCGCCCGGGCAAGCTCCTCGGCCAGATCGGAAGGCACCCGGCGAGCCTTCTCCCAGTGCCGGCGGACCAGCCTGATCAGGCATGCGTCGTCGGTTTCGGCGCCCTCGTCGGTGAGCTCAGCGGCAGCGCCGTCCAGGAGCCGCCCGGTCTCATCGTCGACCAACAGCTCGTGACTGATCAACTCGAGCGTGGCCAGCGAGTCGGCCCGGCTCAGGGCCCCGCGCGGGGGCATCATCGTCTGCTGATCCCAGTGGGCCAGCGCTGAAACATGGCGGAGGTCCGACAGCCTGGCCATCCGTTCCTTCAGGGCGATTAGACGCTCACTCATACACTCCTCCTCGGTTGCCTTGAGGGGCCTGGCGGCATGGGCACGCCCCTATGCGACCATTGCAACATGTCGCGCCGTTCCACCTCGATCAAACTGATGGACGCGTTCGGCTTCCGCATCGGAGTCGACGCCAGCTGGTTCGTGATCCTGTTCCTGCTGATCTTCTGGGTCTCCGGATCATTCCGCGCGACGTTGCACAGCTCCGACACGGTCGCGTATGCGACCACGGTAGTGACTGTGCTGCTCCTATTCGCCTCGCTGATCGTCCACGAGCTGGGACATGCGCTGGTCGCGAGAAGGCAGGGAATCGAGGTCAAGCGAATCGATCTGTTCCTGTTCGGTGGTCTCACCCAGATGAGCCGTGACGCTGCGACGCCAGGAGAGGAATTCAAGATCGCAGCCGCCGGCCCGTTGGCCACGTTCGCGATGATCGTAGTGTTTCTCGTCGTGGATCTGGCAATTGTCGGGTCGCATCGCCTGATCCACGCGATCGCGCTCGACAGCGACATCCAGATCACTCCGGTCCTGATGTCACTCAGCTGGCTGCTCGCGATGAACGTGCTGCTGCTGTTCTTCAACCTGGTTCCCGCGTTCCCGCTGGACGGCGGCCGGATCGCACGGGCGATCGTATGGCGGCTGACCGGATCCAAGCAGCGTGGTACCCAGGTGGCCGCCCGGCTCGGGCAGGGCTTCGCGGTGATCCTGGCCGGGCTCGGGATCTGGCTGTTCATCGCCGCCGGCGGCCTCGACGGCCTGTGGCTCGTCGCGATGGCATTCCTGATCGGGCAGGCGGCACGCGGCGCGCTGCTGCAGTCGGCGCTCACGGAGCGGATCGAGGGTGTGCGGGTGGCCGACATCATGGACGCCCACCCCGTCGCGATCCCATCCGACACGCCGGTGGGTCGCGCGCTGGAGGAGTACTTCCTGCGCTACGGCTGGTCGTGGTTCCCCGTGGTCGACGAGTCAGGCCGGTTCATCGGGATCGCCCGTCAGGAGCCGGCACAGGCGTCGGTCGACGGCGGAGAGGAGTGGCTCACGACCTCCGCGATCGTGGAGTCCGAGCAAGCCGCCAGCTGGCGGGTTCGCTCCGACCGGCCGATCTCCGAACTGCTGTCCTCCGAGCCGCTCGGGCGCATGGGAGCGCTCATGGCAGTCGATGGCGAGGGCGTGCTGCGCGGCGTGGTCACCGTCGAGCAGTTGCGGCGCGCCCTGCAGTCGGCGTTCGGGTCGACGCCGGCGTAGCTGGCCGCACGCCCGGCGGGTCGGCTCATTTATATTGCTTGGCGTGCCCTCTCACGACGTTCTGATCATCGGCGCCGGACTCGCCGGCCAGCGAGCCGCGCTCGCGGCGGCTCAGGCGGGCGCCACGGTGGCGATCATCTCCAAGGTCCATCCGGTCCGCTCGCATTCGGTCGCCGCCGCCGGCGGCATCAACGCCGCGCTGAATCCCGAGGACACCTGGGAGTCGCACGCCTTCGACACGATTAAGGGCTCGGACTACCTCGGCGACCAGGACGCGATCGAGATCATGTGCCGGGAGGCCCCGGACGAGATCCTCTGGCTCGAGCACGCCGGCGTCACGTTTCACCGCAACGAGACCGGCCACCTCGGCACCCGCGCCTTCGGGGGCGCCTCGGCGGCGCGCACCTACTACGTCGCCGATATCACCGGTCACGCCATCCTGCACGTGCTCTACGAGCAGTTGATGAAGCATTCGGACACGGTGGACCGCTACGAGGAGTGGTTCACCACCGACCTGCTCCAGGACGACGACGGTCGCTGCATCGGCGCTGTCTGCCGCAACCTCCGCGATGGGGAGCTGCAGGTATTCAACGCCAAGGCGACGATCCTCGCCTCCGGCGGCGCCGGACAGGCGTACCGTCCCACCACCAACGGACTGATCGTCACCGGGGACGGGATCGCCCAGGCGTACCGCATCGGCGCTCGGCTGATGGACATGGAGATGATCCAGTACCACCCCACCACCCTGGCCGGCAACGGCCTGCTGATCACCGAGGGGGCCCGCGGCGAGGGTGCGTGGTTGCTGAACGCCAAGGGAGAGCGATTCATGGAGAAGTACGCCCCCAACAAGCTCGAGCTCGCCTCGCGTGACGTCGTCTCCCGGGCCGAGCAGACCGAGATCAACGAGGGCAACGGCTTTCCCGACGGCACGGTCGCGCTCGACATCACCAAGGTTCCCAAGCGGCGCGTGCTCGAGGCTCTGCGGGAGATCGTGAACATCGGCAGGGATTTCGCCGGGGTCGACATCACCAGCGAGCCGATCCACATTCACCCCGGTCAGCACTACATCATGGGCGGAGTCAAGACCGACGTCGACGGCCAGACCACGATTGCCGGGCTGTACGCAGCCGGCGAGGTGGCCTGCGTGTCAGTGCACGGCGGCAACCGCCTGGGCGCCAACTCGCTACTGGACACCTTGATCTTCGGCCGTCGCTCCGGCGAGCACGCCGCCCGTCAGGCGATGCACATGCCGATGCCCTCGACCCCGGCGACACGGATCGACGACACCGCCGCCGCGATCAACGCGATCATCAACCGCCCTGAGAGCGGCCGCCGAGTGTCGGCGATCAAAGAGGAGCTCGGCGACACGATGAACCGCTACTGCGCGGTGTTCCGCGACGCCGACGGGCTGCAGAAGGCCTACGAGATCGTTCGCCGGCTCAAAGAGGAGGCGCCCAAGGCCTCGATCGACGACCACGGCACGATCTTCAACCAGGATGTGATCGGCGCGATCGAGCTCGGTTACATGCTGGACTGCGCGGAGGCAATCGTCGTCGCGGCCCAGGAGCGCAAGGAGTCACGCGGGGCGCAGTTCCGCACTGACTTCCCCGAGCGCAACGACGACGAGTGGCTCAAGCACATCGATGTCGCCGCCAACGGCGACGACGAGCCTACAGTCAGCTATTCACCGGTCACGATCACCAAGTGGGAGCCCCAGGAAAGGACCTACTAGACGCATGCCCGAGTACACGTTGAGGATCCGGCGGTTTGATCCACAGTCTGGAGAGGCTGCGTATTGGGATGATCATCAGGTCGAGCTTGAAGGCAACAAGTCGGTGCTGGACGCGATCTTGAAGGTGCGAGACGAGGTCGATGGGTCGGTCGGCATCCGCTGTTCGTGTCAGCAGGCGATCTGCGGCTCCTGCGGGGTGCGGATGAACGGTAAGCCGGGCCTCGCCTGCAACACGCATCTGGACGAGGCCGCGGCGCGGATGCACGGGACGGGCTGGAACGCGACCCAACACGGTGAGGATGGCCAGAATCCGGAGGCCGGCGTGATCGAGGTCGAGCCGATGGGCAACATGCCGGTGATCCGCGACCTGATCGTGGACATGGACGCGGTCCACTGGAAGAAGATCCAGCGGGTCACCCCGTATCTGGTCAACCAGGAGCCGGTTCCCGAGCGCGAGTACATCGTCCCGCACGAGAACATGGTCGACGTGACCCAGACGATGGCATGCATCCAATGCGGCGCGTGCGTATCCGACTGCCTGTCGATGGAGATCGATCCAGGCTTCATCGGTCCCGCCGCCCTGAGCAAGGCCTACCGCTTCGTCGGTGACCCACGTGACGCCGAGCACGAGGAACGGCTCAAGGATCTGTCCGAGGACGAACACGGGATCTACGACTGCACGCATTGCTTCAACTGCATCGACGCGTGTCCCAAGGGTGTCGCCCCGATGAGCCAGATCATGCGGCTGCGGCGCCGGGCCGGATCTGACTATGAGATCAAGGACCGCAACAACGGTTTCAACCACGAGCATGCGTTCGTCAAGAACATCCGCAAGAACGGGATCCTGCATGAGCCCGATCTGCTCGCCGACTCTTACGGCGGCAAGTTCAGCCCCAAGGCTGTGCCCGAGCTGCTCAGCGGGTTGCCGACGGCGGCGGTGGGACTGGCCCGCGGCAAGATGACGCCGAAGACGATGCTCCTGCACACGCACAAGGCGCCCAAGGAGGTCAAGCAGCTGTTTGACTCGATCGACGGCAAGCCGGAGCGCTATGAGCTGAACCTGTACGTGGTCGGCTACGAGGACGAGCCCGACGAGTCACCGCAGGACCAGGCGCCGCCGAACGTCACCGAAGGGGCCGAGCCGACGACGGCGCCGCAGGACAAGTCGCCCACCTTCCCAGGGCCAGGAGAGCAATCCGAGTCCGCCTCGTCGAGCGAAAGCGAGAGTTCATGAAGGTCGCGTACTGGCCGGGCTGCGTGAGCCGAGGGTTCACGCCGGAGCTGCACGGCTCCATGGCGAAGGTCGCACCCCTGCTTGACATCGAGCTGATCGAGCTCGATCGCGCCGCCTGCTGCGGTGCGGGCGTGATCGCCGAGCACAACCAGGAGCTCGCCGACGCGCTCAACGCGCGCACGTTCGCGCTGGCCCAGAGGACCGACGGTGAGCTGATGATGAACATCTGCTCCACCTGCCAGGGCGCCCAATCCGAGTGCCAGGAGCGGCTCGA
Organism: uncultured Solirubrobacterales bacterium; assembly: GCA_963792735.1. Classification (GTDB taxonomy): domain Bacteria; phylum Actinomycetota; class Thermoleophilia; order Solirubrobacterales; family Solirubrobacteraceae; genus Palsa-465. The sequence continues at coordinate 170,424 of CAWBXK010000009.1, forward strand.
CGCCAACACCGATTACCGCGCCCACATCAACACCCATCTCTCTGATGAGGGACTCACCTACGAGCGCGGGCTGACCAACAAGAACTTCCTGTGGTTACTGGTGGAGGAGATCGGACTCGACGCACTCAAGGCCAAGGTGACGCGTCCACTCACCGAGCTCAAGGTGGGGCCGTTCTACGGTTGCTACATCGTGCGCCCGGTCGACCGCCTCGGCGTTGATGAGGAGCATCCGCGCGACCGCTACCTGCACATGGTGATCGAGGCGCTCGGGGGAACCGTGATCGACTACGCGGGTGTCTACAAGTGCTGCGGCTTCCCGATCATCACCATGAACAAGGAGGCATCGCTGGGGATGGCCGGGCGTCACATCGGCGACGCGATCGACGCGGAGGCGGATTGCCTGGTCGTGCCGTGCCCCCTGTGCCACCTGAACCTCGACCTTCAGCAGCCGGCCGCGGCCAGGGTCGCCGGGCGTGAGCTGGGGCTCCCGGTGCTGCACCTGCCGCAGCTGGTCGGGCTGGCCCTCGGTCTGGAGCCCAAGGAGCTCGGGATGAACAAGCACGTGGTCAAGACCACCAGCGTGATCGACTGGACCAGCTCGGTCGTCGCCGGCGCGCCGGCGTAGCAGCTCGGGTTCCGCTCCCAGTCGCGCGCTGCGTGAGCCCCCGGCGCGGCGATTCGGTCAAGCTGCGCCGAGACACGTCACGGCGCTGTCACACGGATGTGACCTGTCCGATGTCGAGACTCGCGGACGGGTCCACCGATTTGCGTCATCGCGCATGCCTGACATGCCTGATCGCCACAATCGCACCGCGCGGCAACCGATTTTGGACATTGAACAGGTTGCTGCGCCCGAGGTGAGCCCGTCACCAGGGTTCGCTGTCACCAGGGTTCGCTCACCGGGGTTCGCTCACCAGGGTTCGCTGTCACCAGGGTTCGCCGAAGCGCTCGCCGAACGTGAACTCCGCAACCGGATTACGGCGCAGCTGCTTCGGCCAGTCGTCGGCCCGGAAGCCGACCGAGATGTGTCCGGCCACCGCGAAGCCATCAGGGATCGCGAGCAGTTCTCGCACCTCGGCCTCGGCGGGAACCAGCAAGGTGGTGAACGCGGCCCCCAACCCCTCGTGGCGAAGCCCGAGCAGCACATTGTGGACGAACGGATAGATCGACGCCCCGCCGACGATGCTCGGCCGGTCAAGCTCGGCGTCGGTGATGGCCAGCGCGTCGAGTTGCACGCACACCACCAGGTGGACCGGCACGGCGTCGAAGCTGTGGGCGAACTCGTCGGCGCCGCGCAGCATCCGCAGCCGCCCGGCGGGCAGACCGCTGGACTCACCGGCGTCCAGCGCCGCGCGACCGCCGGTCTGGATCATGTACGCGTCCCAAGGCGCCTCGTAGAGTTCGCGCAGCCTGCGCCGGGTATCGGCGTCGGTGACCACGATCACGCGCCAGCCCTGCCGGTTACCCCCGCTCGGGGCGAACCGGGCGTTCTCCAACACCCGCTCGAGTCGCTCGCGCGGGACCGGCTCCTGGCTGAAGTAACGCGTCGAAGGGACGCACCGCATCAGCTCGTAGAGCTGATCAGCCAACAGACGAAACGGCTCGATCGGCGATCAGCAGCTCCGCGATCTGGATCGCGTTGGTGGCGGCCCCCTTGCGCAGGTTGTCACTGACCACCCACATGCTGAGCGCGCGGGGGTGAGATTCGTCGCGGCGCAGACGCCCCACGAACACTTCGTCGCGACCGGCCGCCCGCAGGGGCGTCGGTACGTTCTCCAGGATCACGCCCGGCGCCCCGGCCAGCAGGTCGCGGGCCTGCTCGACACTCAGCGGATCACGGGTCTGGATGTTCACGGCCTCGGAATGGCACACCCGCACCGGGACGCGCACGCACGTCACCGCGACCCCGATCGAATCGTCCTCGAGGATCTTGCGGGTCTCGAACATCATCTTGCGCTCTTCATCGGTGTGGTCGTCACCCTCGGCGAAGGAGCCGGCCGCGCCGATGACGTTGAAGGCGATCGGCTCGGGGTAGACCTCCGGCGCGGGCATCTCCATCCCGTGCAGCGAAGCGTGGGCCTGGCCCTCGAGCTCGGCCACCGCCCGGTGACCGGTGCCCGACACCGACTGATAGGTGGCCACGATCAGCCGCTCGATTCCGGCCACACGGTGAATCGGCATCAGGGCAACCGTCAGCTGCATGGTCGAGCAGTTGGGGTTGGCGATCAGCCCCGTATGCCATTCCAGCGCGTGGGGGTTGACCTCGGCGACGACCAGCGGCACGTCGGGCTCACGGCGAAACGCCGAGGAGTTGTCGATCACCACGGTGCCGCGGGCCACGAACCGCGAAGCCCATTCACGGGAGGTCGCCGCGCCGGCCGAGAACAGCGCGATATCGATGCCGGTCAGGTCCGCGGCGTCGTCGAGCACGTGCACCGGGCGTCCGTCGATCTCGGTCCCGGCCGAGCGCGCCGAGGCGAACAACGTGATGTCCCGGGCCGGAAACGATCGCTCGCGTAGGAGCTCGAGCATGGTGCGACCAACCTGTCCGGTGGCGCCGACGATCGCGATCCTGGTCATCGGGGGCCCTGGTCGGGCTCGATCCCGCCTTCGCCGAGCTCGAACGCCGAGTGCAGCGCCCGGACGGCCTGGGGTACGTCGCCGGAGCGGATCACGCAGGAGATCTTGATCGGCGAGGTGGAGATCATCTCGATGTTGATCCCCTCGATGGCGAGGGTCTGAAACACCTTGGCCGCGACACCCGGATGAGAGCGCATCCCGGCACCGACGATCGAGACCTTCCCGATCTCCCGATCGGTGTCGACGCGGGTGACCCCGAGCGCCACCTGGACCGGCCCCAGGGCCTGCTCGGCGGCGCGCAGATCCTCGGTGCCGATCGTGAACGAGACCTCCGCGTCGCGGCCCTCTTCGCGCGGCTCGTTCTGGATGATCGTGTCGACGTTGCAGTTGGCCTCGGCGAGCGCACCGAAGATCGAGGCGGCGGCGCCGGGGCGGTCGGGCACGCCGATCAGCGTGATCCGGGCCTCGTCGGTCGAATGCGTGACGGCGGTGATGAGGGGATGCTCCATGGTCTCGTCTTCTCCGAGCACAAAGGTACCGGGACTGGAATCGAAGCTCGACCGACAGTGGAGCCGAACCCCATGGGTACGGGCATATTCGACCGCGCGCAACTGCAGCACCTTGGCGCCCGACGCGGCCATCTCGAGCATCTCCTCAAAGCTGACCTGGGGCAGCTTGCGAGCGTCGGAGACGATCCGCGGATCGGCGCTGAACACCCCGGCGACGTCGGTGTAGATCTCGCAGACCTCGGCGCCGATCGCCGCTGCCAGCGCGACCGCCGTGGTGTCCGAGCCGCCCCGGCCGAGCGTGGTCACGTCGCGGCTGGTGGAGACCCCCTGGAATCCTGCCACCAGCACGATCAGGTCCTGGGCGAGCGCGTCACTGATGCGGTTGGCCCGCACGTCGAGGATGCGTGCCTTGGTGTGCGAGGTGTCGGTCACGATCCCGGCCTGGGACCCGGTGAGCGAGATCGCGCGGTGCCCGAGGTCGTTGATGGCCATCGCGCACAGCGCACAGGAGATCCGCTCCCCGGTCGACAGCAGCATGTCCATCTCACGCCGGTCGGGGTCAGGCGACACCTCCTCCGCCATCGCGATCAGCTCATCGGTGGTCTGTCCGCGCGCGGACAGGACCGCGACAACGCGCTTGCCGGAGTCGCGTTGGGCGACGATCCGCCGCGCGGCGCGCTTGATCCGCTCGGCGTTGGCCACGGAGGTACCGCCGAACTTCATGACCACTGTCTCAGGCACGGTCTGTGAGGGTACGAGGCTCTCGCGCCAGAGCGCGTCGCGCTATACGGCGCGGCGACCGGACATCGCGCGCCCGAGGGTCAGCTCGTCGGCGTACTCCAGGTCGGCGCCGACCGGCAGCCCGCTGGCCAGCCGGGTCACCGACAGCTCGGGCAGCCGCGCCCGCAGCCCGGCGGCGATGTGCAGCGCGGTCGCCTCGCCGGTGGTGGTCGGGTTGGTGGCGATCACCACCTCGCGCAGCTCGCCGTTATCGGTCCGGTCATAGAGCTCGGCGATCTTGAGATCCTCCGGATCGATCCCGTCGATCGGCGACAGCGCGCCACCGAGCACGTGGTAGCGCCCGGCGAACTCGTGCGTGCGCTCAATCGAGATCACATCGGAAGGCTCCTCGACGACGCAGATCAGCCCCGGGTCACGCCGCTCGTCGGAGCAGATCCGGCATCGGGGCTCATCGGCGAGGTTGAAGCACACCTCGCACAGCCCGATGCGCAGCTTGACCTCGCGGATCGCGTCGGCCAGCGCCATCGCCTCCTCGTCGCCGGCGCGCAGGATGTGAAACGTCAGCCGCTGGGCGGTGCGGCCGCCCACACCGGGGAGCTTGGAAAGCTCGGTGATCAGTCGCTGAACGGGCGGTGCGTACAAGGGTGGGTGACCCTCCGCCGCCTAGAGGCCCGGGAGCCCGAGGCCCCCGAGACCGCCGGCGATCCCGCCCATCTTGGTCGCCGCCAGCTCCTGGGCCGAGCGCAACCCCTCGTTGACCGCTGCCAGCACCATGTCCTGGAGCAGCTCGACATCATCGGGGTCGACCGCCTCCGGGTCGATCTTGATCGACTTGACAACCAGGTCGCCGGTCACCTGCACGGTGACCATGCCACCGCCTGCGGACGCGTCGACGACCTCGTCCTTGAGGGTCTCCTGCGCGGCGATCATGTCCTCCTGCATCTTCTGGGCCTGCTTGAGCAGCTGCTGCATGTTCGGCTGGGGGGGCATCTCTAGGTGGCCTCTTCCTGATCGGGGTCGTCAAGAACTTCCTCGGCGTCGAACTCCTCCATGAAGCGTTTCACGAGCTCCTCGCCGGTGAGACCCGACGCCGACACCGCGGCCGGTTCGGGCTCGTCGCGCAGTTCGTAGCGGAGCGCCAGCGCCGCGCCGGTGACCGTGCGCACCGCTTCGGTCGCCGCACGGCGGTGGTCGTCCTGCTCGGCCTTGCGCTTGAAGAACGCGGCCCCAGACGGAAAGGCCAGGGTGAGGCCGCCGCCGTCGAGGGCGATTGGTCGCGCGGCGTCGAGCGCGGCGGCGAGCATCGCGTTGTCCTGGCGGACGATGTCGACCACGGCCGGCCACGAAGCTGCGACGGTGTCGAGCTCGAGGACGGCGGAGGTTGGCTTCGGTGCGGCGGTCGGCGCGGGCGCGGTGGTCGGCTTCGGGGCGGATGCTGCCTCGGACGCGGTCGGGCTCGGCGCGGGCGAGGACCCGTTGTCGGCGGTCGAGGTCGGGCGCTGCGTGGGACGCTGCACGGCCGAGGGCGGGTCGCCGCTGAGCAGCGCATTCTCGAGCCGCTCGAGCCGCGCCAGCAGGGCCGTGGTGGATGGGTCGACCTCGGGCGCCGCGGCCTTGATCAGCACCAGCTCAAGCTGGATGCGAGGCTGGGCCCCGTTGGCGGTGGCCTCAAGCGCGGCGGCGACCAGGTCCAGCAGCCGCACGGCGTCGGTCCCGGCCAGCGCCTGGGCCTGCCCGTACAGGCGCTCATCACGTTCGGGCGTGACCCGGAGTTCGTCGGGAACCTCCTCCAGGACCTGGACGGCGAGCAACTCCCGGCCGTGGACCTCGAGATCACGCAGCACCTGGCCGGGGTCGCGCCCGGACCCCGCGAGCTTGGCCGCCGCGCGCAGCGCCTGGGCCGGATCGTGCGCGATCACCGCGTCGATCGCCTCGAACAGCTGCTCGGCATCGGCCACGCCGAGAACGGCGAGCACGTCGGCACCGGTGATCGTCTCCTCCCCGGCGTAGGTCAGCAGCTGCTCGAGCGTGCCGAGCGCGTCCCGGAAGCTGCCCGTCGCATGACGGGCGATCAGCGCCACCGCGGTGGCCTCGATCTCGATCTGCTCCCGGGCGGCGACGCGGCGCAGCACCGTGGCGACCTGCTCGACGGTGGGACGCCCGAAGTCGAAGCGATGACAGCGGTCCACGACGGTCGGCAGCACCTTCTGCGCCTCCGTGGTGGCCAGCACGAAGATCGTGCGCGGCGGTGGCTCCTCCAGCGTCTTCAGGAAGGCATTCCACGCCTGCGGGGAGAGCATGTGGGCTTCGTCCAGGATGTAGACCTTGTGGCGGCCCGAGACGGGGGCATAGGCGACGCTCTCGCGCAGGTCACGAATGTCGTCGACCGAGTTGTTGGAGGCGGCGTCCATCTCGATCACGTCCAGCGAGGTGGCGCTGGCGATCGAGACACACGAGTCGCACACCCCACAGGGCTCGATCGTGGGGCCGTTCTCGCAGTTCAGGCAGGCGGCCAGGATCTTCGCCGTGCTCGTTTTGCCGGTCCCGCGTGAGCCGACGAACAGGTAGGCGTGATGGACCTTCCCGCGGGTCACCGCATTGCTCAGCGTGCGCACGACCTGCTCCTGTCCGACGACGTCGGAGAAGGTCCGGGGGCGATGGCGGCGGTAGAGCGAGGGGCCGGTTGACACGCCTTCGAGTCTAGATGGCGACGCGGCTGCGGCCCGCGAGCGCGGGCCGCAGAGAAAAGTGACCGTGCACCCTCCTTCGAAGCCGTACCCAGGGCGCTGCCACCGCCGGAGGACTCCGGTCCGGCACTCCCGTCGCGCCTGAAGGTGACCGCTTAAGGCTGCTTCCTTCCGGACCTGACCTGGTTCACGGGCCTGCATCGCAACGGGACCGAACCATCACCGCCTTCCAACGAGGCGCTGACCCCGGGCCTAAAGCCCCTCGAGAGGGAATTCAGCCCCGCTAGAGCGGATTACGGGTTCAGGGCACCGCTAGCACCCCGCCTAGCACGGTCGCGTTGGATGCTAGTGGTTTACGAACGTCCGCGCACCGGCTGCGGTCTGTATCGTCCGCGTGAGATGCCAGTTGGGGTGATCGGACTTGGGTACGTGGGGCTCCCGCTCGTGGTTGCGTTCGCCGAGGCGGGCGAACGGGTGATCGCGGTCGACATCGATTCGTCCAAGGTGGCGGCGATCACCGCCGGCAAGTCCTACATCGAGGACGTGCCGTCAGAGCGCCTGGCGGCGGTGGGCTCGATGATCGAGGCCACCACCCACCCGCAGTCGCTGGCTCGGGCCGATGCGGTGCTGATCTGCGTACCGACGCCGCTGACGCCCAATCGCGAGCCCGACCTCGGGCCGCTCCTGGCCGCCGGGAGATCGCTGGCCGGGCTGATCCAGCGCGGGCAGCTGGTCGTGCTCGAGTCCACGACCTACCCGGGCACCACCCGTGAGCAGCTGGTGCCGCTGCTGGAAGAGAGCGGGCTCCGCGTCGGAGATGGTCTCAACGTGGCGTTCTCGCCCGAGCGCGTGGATCCAGGCCGGCTGGACTACACGCTGCGCAACACCCCCAAGGTGGTCGGCGGCATGACCCCCGAGTGCACCGAGCGCGCCGCTCAGCTATACGGGCTGATCTGCGACGAGGTCGTGCGGGTCTCCAACCCCGAGGCGGCCGAGATGTCAAAGCTGCTGGAGAACATCTTCCGCTCGGTCAACATCGCGCTGGTCAACGAGCTGGCGATCCTCGCCGACCGGATGGGACTCGACATCTGGGAGGTCATCGACGCCGCCGCGACCAAGCCCTACGGGTTCATGCGGTTCGATCCCGGCCCCGGAATGGGCGGCCACTGCCTGCCGGTCGACCCCTTCTACCTCACCTGGCGCGCGCGTGAGTTCCACATGTCAACCGAGTTCATCGAGCTCGCGGGCAAGATCAACCAGCAGATGCCCTACTACTGCGTGGAACGGATCGAGCGCGCGCTCAACGACGTCGAGAAGCCGGTCAAGGGCTCCCGGATCGGGATCCTCGGCGTCAGCTACAAAGGGGGCACCGGCGACATCCGTGAATCGCCGGCCCTGCGCATCATCGAGATGCTGGCCGAGCGCGGCGCCGTGCTGTGTTACCACGACCCCTTCGTGGCGGCCCTGCCGGAGTTCGGCCTGCAGAGCAGCCCGATCGACGATCTCAGCGGAGCCGACGCCGTCGTGCTGGTGACCGCCCACCCGGGCGTCGACCATCTCGCCATCGTCGACACCGCGCGGCTGTTCGTCGACCTGCGCGGCACCACCCGCGGGCTGCGGGTGCAGGACCTCGTCCGCCTCTGACCGGCCGCGGCCCTCGGCGGGCCGGGCGCGTAGAATCGTCGCTCCCGTCACAGGGCGCGTAGCTCAGCGGGAGAGCGCTCGCTTCACACGCGAGAGGTCGCTGGTTCGAGCCCAGCCGTGCCCATCATCACAAGCCTCATTTTTGCGGGGCTTTCGTGTTGGTGTGGCTGACAGAATCTGAGTGTTCTCGTGGGCCAGAGACGTAGCGTGGCCCACTCCCACCCAAGCCGTCGTGGTCAACCCAAACGGACAACTCGGAACTGCGCCCGCACCCGCCGCTGCCCCAACGCATGCGCTCGCGACGAGCCCCGCCGCCGGGAAGCTCGCGCAGCGCCTGAGCCAAACCACCACCCAGCTGCACCGCCAACAAGCACAGATCAACCAGCTCAAGGCCCGGATCGCGCAGCTCCGCGCGTTCGTCCTCCCCCCCGCTAACCAATGAGCAAGGCAGCGGGCCCTGTCCGCGGTCCGGCGTGCGCCGGGGTCGACCGCTGGGCAGCCGGCCGGGCGCTTCTGCTCAGGGCCGAACCGCGGATGGCGGCACTGATCAAGGCCGACCCTGGCTTGGACCCCGACCGCCTGTTCGACGGCCTGCCGAGTGACCTGTGGGGAGCGCTCGTGCTGCAGGTGATCGGCCAGCAGATCTCGCTCGCGGCGGCGGCGGCGATCCTCGCGCGGCTCGAGGCCCTCCAGGGCGGCCGGATGCCCACCCCGGCCGAGCTCCTGGCCACCGACGCCGGGACACTCCGGGGTATCGGGTTGTCTCGCGCCAAAGCGGTGTACCTGCACGATCTCGCCGCACGGCTGCAGGACGGACGGCTGGATCCCGATCGCCTCAGCGCCCTCGACGACGACGCTGCCCGGACCGCGCTCACCGCGGTCAAGGGCGTCGGCCGCTTCACCGCCGACGGAGTGCTGATGCTCGCGCTGCGCCGACCGGACGTCTGGCCGGCGGCCGACCTCGCCCTGCGCCGCGCGGTCGAGCGGACCTGGGGGCTCGATCCTCCGGCGTCGGTAGAGCAGGTCGACGCGCTCGGGGAGCCCTTCCGCCCGTGGCGCACGCTCGCCGCCGCCTACCTCTATTCGAGCCCTGAGAGCGCCCTCACGGCGTGATGACCACCCGCCCGAACGCCTTGCGGCTCTCGACGTACGCGTGCGCCGCGGCCGCATCGGCGAGCGGGAACGACCGATCGATCTCGACCCTGAGCTCGCCGCTCGCGACACGCTGCAGCATGTCGCCGATCATCGCGTGTATCCGGGCGTACTCGGGCAGGATCGCGCCGCCGAGGTAGACGCCGTGGAGCGAGCTGTTCCGCGTCCAAAGTGACTGCGCCTCGATCGCCGAGCCCGCGCGCGAGGCCACGCCGACGCTGACGAGCCTGCCGCGATAGGCGAGCACGCCGACGCTGTCGACGAGGGTCTGGCCGCCGACCGAGTCGAGGACGACGTCGACGCCGCGCGATTCGGTCAACTCGTTCGTGCGCTGCACGAAGTCGTCCGTCGCGTAGTTGATCCCGTGGTCAAGACCGAACGCCTCCAGCCGATCGAGCTTCTCGTCGCTGGAGGCGGTCGAGATCACGGTGGCGCCCGCCTGCTTGCCGAGCTGAATCGCGGCCATCCCCACACCGCCGGCCCCCGCGTGAATCAGCGCGGTCTGCCCCTCAGCGAGGTTCCCGGCGGTGAAGAGACACTCATGGGCGGTGCCGAACGCCACCGGCACACACGCCGCGCGGGCCGCGTCGAGCCCGTCCGGGATCGGCCAGGTCATGGCTGCGGGGACCGCGCGCCGTGCAGCGTGCGATCCGAATGCGTTCAATGCCACCACCCGGTCGCCGACGGTGCGATCCTCAACGCCGGCGCCGACCTCGCTCACGGTTCCGGCGCTGAGATAGCCGACGATGTGCGGAACCGACGGCAGCGCGCCCCGGGCGCGCGCGAGCAGGTCCCCGCCTTCGAGGCTGATCGCCTCCGTATCGACGACCACGCACCCGTCCGGAGCCTCGGGGTCAGGTGCGTCTTCGTGGCGGAGCATCTCGGGGCCGCCGTTTTGGTAGATAACCGCTGCCTTCATCTAAAAACCATCCTCTCGGGTCTGGGGGTGCGCCGGGGCGCGCGGATCACGTGCGAGTCTGAAGCCACGTGCGGTACCGGCGGAGTGCGCGCCGCTGCGTGCGCTGGTCGCACATGAGCGCGTGCACGGGATGGGTCTTGCCGGTGGGGCGCTTGTCGCGGGTGATCCGGCGCATCTGGTGGCGGACCAGCGCCATGCTCGCGGCCGACGCGAGCGTCTTGTCCGACCAGCCGACCGGCGTCAGCCGCTCGGCGGCCTCGCGCCCTTGGCGCCAGCGGTCCGGAAGGTCTGGCGTGACGGCGATCGCGGTGCCCATACCGACCAGACTGACGCCGCTGGCGAGAACCTCCACGGCGGTCTCGCGGCGGGTGATCCCGCCGGTCAGCATCAGCGGCAGCGGGCTGGTCCTGGCAAGCCCGGCGGCGAGCTCCAGGAAGTAAGCCTCGCGCGCGGCCGTGCGCCCGTCGGTGGGGCGGCCGGCCATGGCGGGGCTCTCGTAGCTGCCGCCTGACAGCTCGACGAGGTCAACCCCGAGCGGTTCGAGCATCGCGATGACACTCGCTGCGTCGTCGGCGTCGAAGCCGCCACGCTGGAAGTCCGCAGAGTTCAGTTTGACCGCGACCGCGAACGACGGGGACACGAGCCGCCGGATCGCGCGTACAACGCCGAGCAGCAGCCGTGCCCGGTTCTCCAACGACCCGCCCCACCTGTCGCTGCGCTGGTTGACCAGCGGGGAGAGGAACTGCGAAAGCAGGTAGCCGTGCGCGGCGTGCACCTCGACGCCGTCGAACCCGGCGCGCTCGGCCAGGGCGGCGGTCGTCGCGAAGCGCTCAATGGTCGCCGTGATCTGGGATTCGGTCATGGCCACCGGCCGGCCGAACCGCTTGCTGTGGCGCCCGAGCTCGACCGCGACCGGTGAGGGCCCCCAGACGACGCCCGGCATCGCCGCCTGTACCTGCCGGCCGGGGTGGCAGACCTGCATCCACACCGCGGCGCCGCCGGTCTTGGCGGCTTGCGCCCAACGCGCAAACGGATCAAGTGGCGCCCGCTCGTCGAGCACGACCCCACCGGGCCCGGTCAACGCCTCGGCCTGCACCATCACATTCCCGGTGATCAGTAGGCCCGCCCCGCCGGCCCCCCAGTGGCGGTACAGAGAGACCAGCCGCTCATCGGGAAGCTGCGCGCTGCCCGCCATCCCTTCCTCCATTGCCGCCTTCGCGATCCGGTTTTCAAGCGTGCCACCGGATCGCAGCACCAGCGGAGAGAACAGCTCGGTCGACATCGAAAGCACCCGCCTCAACTCGGTAGAATGTTTACGGTGCTCACATTAGCGAGATGAAGTGAACGCTGTCAACATCTGTGTGCTCAATGTCATCCAAGGCGACCTACCACCACGGAGATCTGCGCGCGGCGCTCGTTCGTGCCGCGATCGAGCTGCTTGAGGAGAGCGGCGAGGCCGAGCTGTCGCTGCGCGCCGTCGCGCGACGCACCGGCGTGTCGCCGGCTGCCCCCTATCGGCACTACGCCGACCGCGAAGCGCTCGTCTCAGCAGTCGCGGCGGTCGGCTACGGCGAGCTGGCCGAGCGGCTGGCGGCGGCGCACCCGTCGCCGTCGACCCCAGAGCAGCTCGCCAGCGTGGCGATCGCCTATGTGCAGTTCGCGCTCGAGCGACCCGCCCTGTTCCGGATCATGTTCTCAGAGCCCTGCGATCGCGACAACGACGAGCGCGTCGCCGCCACAGCGGCGGTATCCCACTACGTACGCGCAATCGTCGAGCGAATCTTCCCGCAAGCCGAAGCCGAGGCCCTCACGACCGCCGTCTGGGCCCTTGTCCATGGGCTCGCCGTCCTGCACCTCGACGGCAAGCTCGACGCCTCCGCTCCGTCGGTCGTCGCCGAGCGGATCGCCGCCGCGATCGACGCACTGCTGGCCGCGAGCAACATCGGCCCGGAAGTCGTGCGCTGACGCAAAAGCGCGTAGGACCCGTCACGACCTCGGTACGGCTCGGCCGCGAAGCCGATACTCGATCGCGATCGGCTACTGCTCGGTCGCGATGCGCGTCCCGAGCCCGATCAGAACGACGGCGGTGACCATCTCAAGCGCGGCGCGGGCCCGTGGCCGGGCGAACACCCGCCTTCCGCGAGCAAGCACGAGCGCGCTAGCGGAGTACCACGCCATGCCCATCAGCGCGTGCACCAGCGCGAACAGCAGCGAGACGAGCAGGACCGGGTCGTGGTGGGAGACGAACTGGGGAAGGACGGCGGAATAGAAGACTCCGACCTTCGGGTTGAGTAGGTTGGTCAACAGACCCTGACGAAACGCCGTGCCACCCTCGGGGCCAGGTACGGAGCCCTCGGGCCGCTCTCTCCGCGTCGCGAGGCGCCGGGCGCGCAGAAGGGCCTGAACACCGAGCAGCACGAGGTAGGCGCCACCGGCGAGGCGAAGCACGTTGTAGGCATCGGCCGAAGCGGCGAGCAGCGCCGCGATGCCCACCGCCGAGAGTGCGCCCCACACCATCACGCCGCAACACACGCCTGAGGCGGTTACCACCGCAGTTCGCACTCCCTCGCTCAGCGCCCGGCGACTCACCAGCGCGAAGTCGGCTCCCGGAGCGATGGTGACCAGAGCCGCGACTCCGGCGAAACCCGCCAGATCAGAATGCACGCCGATACTCCTCACGCATGTTCGGGTCGGGTTGGCCCGCGCTCGAACGTCCAGCTTCGGCCGGCGGCTTGTGCCCTTGGGTGACCAGCACGTCGGCGGCGACGATACCGCCCGTGAGTCAGCCGCGTCGTTAGCGCCGGCGGCGCCTGGGGTACGCCTCCCAGACGATGAGTGAACCCGACGATTCGGCCCACGATGGGCGTGACGAAACAACTCTCGAGCAGCTTGACCGCAACACGATCGAGCTGCTCAACGAGCTGCGGGTCGCCTCCACCGGAATCCAGTTCATGTTCGGGTTCCTGCTCATCGTGCCGTTCAACAACGCGTTCCGGCGTATCTCGTCGTTTGAGCGCACGGTCTACTTCGCCACCTTGATGAGCGTTGCCATCTCGTCAATCCTGTTGATCGCCCCGTCGATCCAGCACCGGCTCCTGTTCCGCAGACGGCAGAAGCGCTTTCTGGTCGCGATGGCCAACCGCCTGGCGATCGCGTCGATGGTGTTCTTGGCGGTCGGCTTCACCGGGATCCTGACCCTGCTCTCGGACTTCGTGTTGGGGGGACCGGCACCGGCGATTGTCGGCATCGTCGCCGCGCTGGGCATCGCTGGTCTGTGGTTCGCCGTGCCGCTGAGCCGTCGGGAGGGCTAGCTTAAAAGCCCCGTGCCGAGACGACCGATGGGTCACCGACATGAACGCTGATCCCGTTGCCGACTCGCTGTCCCTCCTGGATTGGAGGCGGACCATCGGCGAGTTGTACGCCGAGGTCAGAGCGACGCCGGACCGGCACGCAGCGTGGCAGCGCTGGCAGGCGGTGCGATCGCGCCTATTTCGCGAGCATCCGCAATCGCCGGTCCCGGCGTCGCAGCGCCGGCGCTATACGGGCCCTCATCTCTATCCCTACGACTCGGCATGGCGTGTCACGGCCTCGGTTGAGCCGGTTGAGCCCAGGCGCTTCGAGATACCGACGAGCAACGTGGAAGTCATGACCTTCACGCGCTTCGGCGTCGCCCATTTCGTCCTCGCCGAGACAGCATTGAGCCTCGAGCTCTATTGGCTCGAGGGTTACGGTGGCGGCCTGTTCGTCCCGTTCGCGGACGCCACGAGCGGAGAGGAGACCTACGGCGCGGGACGGTACGTGCTCGACACCATCAAGGGGGCGGATCTCGGGCAGCGGGACGGGCTGCCCGTGCTGGACTTCAACTTCGCCTACCAGCCGTCGTGCTCCTACGACTCGCGGTGGACGTGCCCGCTGGCCCCGCCGGCCAATCGACTCACGGTGCCGGTACGGGCGGGTGAGCGCCTCACTCCCGGCTGATCACCCGCGTTCCAGGCTCACAGCGGCCCGTCTGGCCTGCGGCCGGCGAGGATCATCGCTCGCTGGGAGCTTGAGTACGGTGGGGCGAACAGGTTCGGATCGGCCTGCCGGCTGCGAAACAGGTCGACGATGAAGTTCATCCGGTCAGACAGACTCGTCCAGTCCGCCGCGGCGCTGCCCGACGTGGTGTCCGGGGTGCGGTCCCATCCGTGGGGTCCGATCAGCAGGCGGTTGAGCTCGGGGTCTTCGATCGTGGCCAACGTGTCGGGGAAAGGTGATGGCCCCGTGACCGGTACGTCGACGCCGACCCTCATCGCCTCCGCCCCCACTGAGAAGCTCAATAGGCGTTTGGTGACAAACCGCCTGAACGGCCACGGGACGGAGGCGTCGATGTAGGGCTCCAGCCGCTGGTGCTCATGCAGGATGGCGAGTAGGTTCGCGCACAACATCAGCTCGTCACGGCGATCGCGGTCGACTTCGTGGCTGGCGTCGTGGTAATGGCGATAGGCGCCGCGAAGCAGATCCTGACCGCCGCTGACAACAGGCCCCGGCCGGAGTCCAGCCAGGAAGTCCCCCAACAGGTTCGTGTCCGGGCGCTCGCGCGAGGCGTAGGCGACGCTGAGAAAGCGCGCCGTCTGACGCCCGATGTCGTCCAGCACCGTCGCGTTGCCGCCGAAGATCCGACTCGCGGCCTGGTTCACGCGATTCTCCACCGCCCAGCTCAGCAGCCCACCCGCTGTCGCGCCGCCGACGACGGCGGCGCCGACGCGGCGACCCACGTTCCCGCCCACCACCGCGAGGACGGCGCCGGCAACCAGCAGCGTCCCCAGCATCGGTCCCGCCTCCCGTAGGCGCGGCAGGTCGTCTCGACGGATCGTCCGGCCCGCCGTCTTGGAACCCCACACCGCCCAGGTGTGAAAGTTCGCGCCGCTGTCGGGCCCGGTCACCGCTGCCAGGGCCAGGGACAACTCCCGGTGAACCAGCGTGATCCGCAGATTGCAGATCACGGGATCACCGCCGGCCACCGCCGTGTCAATCTGTGCCTGCCACCAGTCATCGTCACCCCAGTGCCGAGCCCGCTCGGCAAACCACGCCTGGTCGGCCCCGTCGTCCGAGGACTCAACCACCGGCCCGCCCGTGCGGCTCACGCGGGTCAACCTACCGGGAACGCGGGCACAACTTCAGCCAGGTTGGGGCATAACTCATGCAGGCCATGAGTTATCCCCGAGCTGAGGCCGGGCGTCCCGATCCCGGCGTCCGGTCCCGTCCGACCCCGCCCGGCCGCGGCTAGCTCGCCGCCGGCTGTGGATCCGGCCGGACCACCACGGTGTCCGCAATCTGGATGATCTCGTCCACCGGCAGGTCTGCGGACGATGCGTGCTTGCGGATCGCCTCCGGACTGACCGCTTCGTAGATGCAGACAGTGCCGACGGAGCCTCCACCCTCATCGAGCACGTAGCTGCGAATCCAGCGGACCTCGTCTGGCATCTCCTCGTCGCCGACCTTGGTCGACCGCGCCGCGGCTTGTTCGAGTTCGGCGCCCGAGCTCCAGCCCGAGCGGCGCAGAATCGCGTAAAGCTCCATCCGGTCCCTCCTCCATCGTGTGGCTGATGAGCTGACCATAGTCAAATCCGCCGTCCGCGGGGGGATAAAGCTGCTGGCCGGCCCCTAGCATCGTGGGGATGGACGCGTCGCTGAATCCCGCCTTGGCCGAAGCCCGGTTCTGCCCGCGTTGCGGCCAGCCGGCGGAAGTGCACTTCCCGCGTCGGATCGCCTGCGCCCATTGCGGCTATAGCGCCTACTACAACCCGAAGCCGGTGGCTGCCGCGATCGCGCTCGACGAGCAGGGCAAGGTGATTCTCCTGCGCCGGGGGTTCGACCCCGGGCGGGGACTGTGGACGTTTCCCGGTGGCTTCGTCGATCTGGGCGAATCGGTGCAGGAGGCGGCGCATCGGGAGACCGACGAGGAGCTCGGCATGGCCATCGAGCTCGAGGGGCTGGTTGGCGTGTATTCGCGCGCCGACGACCGCGTGGTGTTGATCGTCTACCGCGCGCGGACCCTCGGCACGCCGCGGACCACAGCGGAGGCCGTCGAGGTTCGCGCGTTCGCCCCCAGTGAGATCCCGTGGCACGAGCTTGCCTTCTGGTCCACGGAGCTGGCGCTCCGCGATGCGTTCCCGGGCCTGAGCTGACGCCCGTTCCCAGTCACAGGCCGACGAGCGCAAACTCAGACACGCCGGCGCTCGGGGTCGGCCCGAAGCAACGCGAGCGTGGCGTGAAGGTGCGTCTGGATGATCGTCCGCGCGGCCTGGCGATCCCGCGCCGTGACGGCTCGCAGCAGCGCGCGGTGCTCTTCGAGCGCCTCGCGGGTGCGGGCCTCGTCGCGCGCCAGCGCGGTCAGTCCCATGCGGTGCTGACGGTCGCGCATCGAATCGTGGAGCTGGAGGATGATGGTGTTGCCGGCCGCAGCCACGAAGGCGCGGTGAAACTGATGATCGGCGGCAACGAACCGGCGGAGATCGTCGACGGCGGCGAACCGCTCCTGCTTGGTGATCGCGTCGGCCGGAGCCGTGCCCAGCTCGGTCTCGAACTGAATCACCTTCTCGATCGCGAACTGCTCGACCAGCAACCGGGTCTCCATCACGCTCTCGACCTCGCCCGCCGATACCGGCACCACCAGCGCGCCGCGCTTGGGATAGAGCTTCAGCAGGTCCTCGGAGGCGAGCCTTGAGAAGGCCTCGCGGACCGGCGTCCGACTGAGACCGAGCTCGGCGGCCACGTTGACCTCGGTAATCAGGGTGCCGCCCGGGAAGCGACCGTCCAGGATGCGTGCCTTGGTGAACGCGTACGCTCGGTCGGGGGCCGCCATAGGGTTTCTATACAGCACCGGCGCACCGTTTTGCTAGTCATTGCGAACATCATGGATCGCGCGCAAGCACCTGAACTGGCCCGAGGCGTGGACGAGCTTGGCACCGAGTCCGCTTTCGCGGTCCTGGCTCGCGCGCGAGAGCTCGAGCGCATGGGTCGCGATGTGATTCACCTGGAGATCGGCGAGCCTGACTTCGCCACCGCTGGGCACATCTCGGAGGCCGCCTTCGCCGCCGTGCGGGCCGGCCACACCCACTACTGCCCGACCGCCGGATTGCCCGAGTTCCGTGCGACCATCGCCTCAGAGATGTCACGGGCGCGCGGCATCGACATCCCCGCCGAGCGCGTGCTGGTCGCAAACGGAGCCAAGCCGTTTCTGTTCTTCACGATCCTGTCGGTGTGCGAGCCCGGAGACGAGGTTGTCTACCCCGACCCGAGCTTTCCGATCTACGAGTCGGCGATCCGCTGGGCGGGAGCGACGCCGGTGCCGCTGCCGCTCCGCGAGGACGCCGGCTTCGGCCTCGATGTGGATGCTCTCGGCGCGCGGCTCAGCGAACGGACGAAGCTCGTGATCCTCAACTCGCCGCACAATCCCACTGGCGGGATCGCGGCGGCCGAAGAGCTGCGCGCCGCGGCCGAGATGATCGCTTCGACCTCGGCCTGGGTGCTCTCCGACGAGGTGTACTCGCGGCTCATCTACGAGGGCGGCTTTGCCTCGATCGCGAGCACCCACGGGATGCTCGATCGCACGGTCGTGCTCGACGGCCTGTCCAAGACGTACGCGATGACGGGGTGGCGGTGTGGCTACGCATGCGTACCCGAGGCTCTGATCGAGCCGCTGACCCGATTCTTCGTGAACTGCACGTCCTGCGTGCCGCCGTTCATCCAGCACGCCGGTATAGCGGCGCTGGAGGGACCGCAGGACACGGTGACGGCCATGGTGGACGAGTTCCGGGCGCGCCGTGACCTGGTGATCACCGGGCTCAACGAGCTCCCCGGGGTGGAGTGCCGCACGCCGCGCGGCGCGTTCTACGCCTTTCCCAACGTGTCGAAGCTGCCGATCGGCGCCGAGGAGCTCGCCGAACGACTGCTCGTTGACGCCGGGGTCGCCGTCCTGGCCGGCTCAGCCTTTGGCGCCGCCGGGGCGGGTCATCTTCGGATCTCCTACGCGAACTCCCGCGCCAATCTGACCGAGGCGCTGGAGCGGATCGCAGTGCTGCTGTCGCAGCTGCGGTGACGACCCCGGCGGCGGTTGGCCCTCGGCGCTACGCCGCCGTGACCGGAGCCCGGAGCGCTGCGGAGCCTGTCTGCTCCCGCCGGATCGAGCCGTGGGAATCGCGCAGTGAGACACCGGAACGACGGGCCCGGACGACGGTGATCTCTGCCAGCACGGCGATCGCGGTCTCCTCCACCGTGGCGGCCCCGATATCCAGGCCCGCCGGCGCGTAGAGCCGCTCCAGATCGGCGTCCGTCGCTCCTGCCTCGCGCAGCCGGATCTCGCGGTCGGACGTCGTCTTGCGGCTGCCCAGTGCCCCGATGTAGCCGGCCTCGGTGGCGAACGCGGCCATCAGCGCCGGAACGTCGAGCTTGGCGTCGTGGGAGAAGACCAGGACCGCGTCGCGGGGCCCGGGAGCAAGCTGCGCGATCACCTCCTGCGGCCAGGATGCCATCGTGTTGGCCGAGGCCGAGAAGCGAGCGGAGGACAGGAACGCCTCGCGGGGATCGGCGATGGTTACCCGGTAGCCCATCCCGCCGGCGATAGTCGCCAGCGCGGCGGAGAAGTCGATCGCGCCCACGATCAGCATCTGGGGACGCTCCGCCTGCGCGGCCACGTGCACGCGCAGGCCGGTCCCGAGCGTCGTCCCATCGGTACCGAAGTGGCGTACGGTGGTGCGCCCGTGCGAGACCAGCCCGCGCGCCTCGCGCTCCACGTTGGCGTCGAGCAGCTCGGGGCCGCCCAGGCCTCCGACCGACGTGGTGTCGTCGACGTAGAGCTTGCTCCCGGCCTGCGGCCCGTCAAGTACGGTGGCGACCGCGCTGGGGCGCTCCTGCACCAACGCCTCCAGCGCCTGGAGCATGGCGTCCCGGGAGCCGGCGGTGATCTCGTGAATGAAGATGTGCACCGTGCCTCCGCACATCAGCCCGACGGTTCCCGCGAGGTCGTCGGAGATGCCGTAGGTGACCAGTCGGGGAGGCCCGCCGGTCTCCAGCATGTCCATCGCCTCCTGCGCCACCGCGCTCTCGACACAGCCGCCGGTGACACTCCCCTCGATCGTTCCGTCCCCGTCGATGTAGACGCTCGCGCCGACCTGCAGCGGCGCCGACCCGTCGACGCCGACGAGCAGCCCGGCAGCCACCCGGCGCCCGTCTCGCAGCCACTCGCTCACCGTCGCGGCGCTGTGCTGCGCCGGTCGCAAACGTTCACGCCCGGGTTGGGCCTCAGACGAAAGGCTCACTTTGCGCTCCTTCCTACGGGGCGACGGATCGAGGGAGTTGCACTCCCGAGGTTAGCCGCTGAGAGCGGGACATGAATGGGGTGGCCGAGCAGCATCTCGGCGGCCTCGTGCAAACCCTCGCTGAACGTCGGGTGCGGGTGCAGCGTTCCGGCCAGATCGGCCGGCGAGACCATCATCTCAATGGCCAGCGTGCCCTCCGCGGCCAGCTCGGTGGCCCGCGGCCCGACGACGTGAACGCCAACCAGGCGGTCCGTGTGACCGTCGGCGATGAGGCGGACGAAGCCGTCGCGCGCTCCCTCCAGGCCCCCCCGGCCCGAGGCGGCCAGGGGAAAGCTGGCGGCGCGGACGTCCATCCCCTGCCCGCGGGCCTGTTCCTCGCTCAGTCCGACGGTCGCGATCTCCGGGTCGGAGAAGATCACCATCGGGAACGCGGCCGGGTCATACGCGGTGGGGCGACCGCTCAGCGCCTCGGCCGCCACGATCCCCTGAGCGCTCGCCTTATGGGCAAGCGGCGGCCCGCTCACGATGTCCCCAATCGCGGCGATGCGGTCGCTGACGCGCATGTCGGCGCCGACTTCGATCAGACCGTCTCGGCCGACTGGGACACCGGCGGCGTCCAGCCCGAGGTTGTCGGTATTGGGTACCCGGCCGGCCGCCACGATCACCTGCTCGGCGGTGATCCGGTCCTCCTGATCGGCCACACGGAGCACCAGCTCCTCGCCGTCCAGGCGCTGGGCGGTGCTGCCCAGCCGCACGTCGACATCCAGCCGGCCGAGCTGGCGCAGCGCCGGCGCGCTCAGCGCAGAATCAAGCGAGGGCAGGATGCGGTCGCGCGCCTCGACCAGGGTGATCTTCGCGCCGAGTTTGGCCAGCGCGGTGGCGAGCTCCAGGCCGATGTATCCCGCCCCGATCACGACGGCGCTGGCCGGCACCGCCGTGAGCGCCAGCGCGGCGGTCGTGTCGAGCACCCGACCGTCATCGAAGCCGAGTTCCGGCAGCTCAACGCTCCGTGACCCCGTGGCGATGATCGCCTGCTCGAACTCGAGGAAGATCGCGGTGTCCGCCGGGGTGTGCACGGCGACCCGATCGGGCCGGTTGAAGCGCGCGTTGCCGGGTACGACGGTGACGCCCGCGGCGCTCAGCAGGCGGCTCACGCCTCGAGCCAGGCCGGCGCAGATCTCCTGGCGCCAGGCCTGAAAGCGCTCCAGTGAAACTCCGACCTCCCCCACCGCCAGCCCCATCCGTTCCAGCTCCTGCGTCCGGAGTACCGCGTTGGCGAGCTCGATCAGCGCCTTGCTGGGAATGCAACCCACCTGCAGGCAAACGCCTCCCAGGCCGGCGGGACCCGCGCGCTCGACCAGGGTCACGTCCCGCCCCAGCTGCGCGGCGCGGATGGCGGCGACGTAGCCGCCGGGCCCGCCCCCGAGCACGAGCAGGTCGACGGACTCCGCCAGCTCGCCGACGATCATCAACGCAGGCCCTCGAGCAGCAACAGCGGCTGCTCGAGCAGCTCGACGACCTGCGTCACGAACGCGGCGAGGGTGTGGCCGTCGAGCACGCGGTGGTCACCGGAGACGGCCAGGACGAGGATCGGGCGCACGGCGGGCTCGCCGTTGACGGGCACGACTCGATCGCGGATCGCGCCCACCCCGAGGTTGGCGACCTCCGGCGGGCGGATGATCGGCGTTCCGAGCCAGATCCCCAGGCCACCGTAGTTGTTGACCGTGAATGTGCCCGCGTTCACCTGGGCTGGGCGCAGCCGGCCGTCGCGGGCCAGGCGGGCCAGCTCGGCGATCTCCCGGGCGAGCTCGGCGACCGACTTGTGGTTGGCGTCGGGCACCACGGGGACCACCAGGCCCTGCGGCGTCGCGGTGGCGATACCGAGGTTGATCCGCTCGTGCAGGATGATCTCCTCGCGTCCCAGGTCGATCGACGCGTTCACGTACGGATGCTCCGCCAGCGCTGCAGCGGTCGCCTTGGCGATCAGCGGCGTCGGCGAGAGCGCCTGGGCCAGGACGTCGTCGCCGCGCGCCAGCGCTCCCTGCTTGAGGAGCCGGCGGGCCTGCATCAGTTCGGTCGCGTCGACCTCTCGGTAGTCGATCACGTGCGGGATCTCCTGCCATGCGCGCGTCAGCGTGTGGGCGATCGAGCGGCGAATGCCGCGCAGCGGCACGGTCTGACCCGCGACCGCGCCGGTCTCGGCCTGCCCCGCAGATGGAACCGGGGGCCCGTCCGAGACCGGGGGCCCATCCGAGACCGGCGGCCCATCCGGGGCCGGGGACCCATCCGGCGATGCCGCGCGCTGCAGGTCCTCACGCATGATGCGTCCGTTCGGACCGCTGCCGGAGATGCCGGCCAGCTCGATCCCCATCTCCCGAGCCAGCTGTCGGGTGGCCGGCGCGGCCAGCGGGCGGCGCCCCGGCGTGGATGCCCGAGCGGGGGTGGCGGCGGAGGCGGGTTTGGTCGCGGAGGTGGCGGCGGAAGCGGGTTCGGTCGCTGCGCTGGCGGCGGGCGCGGGTTCGGCCGTCGCCAGGACGGCCAGCACCGCCCCGACATCGAGGCTCTCACCGGCGGCCGCACCGAGCCGCTGGACGACGCCGGTGGCCGGGGACGGGATCACGACGATCGCCTTGTCGGTCTGGATCTCGACCAGATCCTGGCCTTCGGTCACATGGTCGCCCGGGGCCACGAGCCAGCCGACGATGTCGGCGCTGGCGATGCCCTCCCCCACGTCCGGCAGGCGGAACTCGATCACCGCGATCAGGCCTCGAGCACCGCGCGGATCGCGGTCAGCACTCGCTGCACCGACGGGACGTAGAACTCCTCCACCGAGGCGATCGGATACGGGGTGTCGTAGGCCGCCACGCGAGCGATCGGCGCCTCCAGTGACCAGAACGCCTCCTCCTGGATGGTGGCGGCGATCTCGGCGCCGAATCCGGCCGTCAACGTCGCCTCGTGCACAACCAGCGCGCGACCGCAACGCCCGACCGCTTCACGCACGGCGTCGACATCAAGCGGGACCAGCGTGCGCAGATCGAGCACCGCCACCGAATAGCCCTCCGCGGCGGCGAGCTCGGCCGCCTTCTCGGCGATCACCACCGCCGCGCTCCAGGCCACGATCACGAGGTCGTCACCCTCGCGGGCCAGGCGCGCGTGTCCGAGTGCCACGGTGTACTCCTCCACCGGGACCTCGTCCTTGATCAGGCGGTAGCCGCGCAGCGGCTCGCAGAACAGGACCGGGTCGGGGTCCCGGATCGACTCGGCCAGCAACCCCTTGGCGTCATAGGCCGTGGCCGGCATGACCACCTTCAGGCCGGCCGCACCGGCGTATTTGGCCTCGTGGGCGTCGGAGTGCATCTCCGGGGTGCGGACGTTTCCACCGAACGGCGCCCGGATCACCATCGGCATTCCGTAGCGACCCTGGGAGCGAAAGCGCATCCGCGCCACCTGACCCTCGATCTGATGAAACGCCTGGCTGCCGAAGCCGAGGAACTGCAGTTCGGGGATCGGGATCAGGCCGCTGCACGCCAGTCCGACCGCCGAGCCGATGATCACACCCTCGGCCAGCGGCATGTCGACCACGCGATCGGCGCCGAAGCGCTCCTGTAGCCCCTCCGTGGCTCGGAACACGCCGCCGTTGACGCCGATGTCCTGGCCCAGCAGCATGATCCGCTCGTCGCGCTGCATCTCCTGCGCGAGGCACGAGCGAATCGCCTCGACCATGTTCATGGTCGCCATCAGGCCGGCTCCTCCGTGGCCCCGGCGCGCTGGTCGACGACCCGCTGCGGCGGCTTGGCGTAGACGTGGTCGAACAGCGCCGCCGGCCCCGGGGCCGGTCCGGCTTCGGCCTCGCTGACGGCGGCCTCGATCTCCTGCTCGATCTCGGCGGCCCGCTCGGCCTCGGCGGCATCGTCGATGAGCCCGCGGCTGATCAGGTAGCGGCGCAGCCGGTCGATCGGATCGGCGGCACGGCGGCGCTCCAGCTCAGCCGGGTCGACGTATCGGGTCGGATCATCGGCGGTGTTGTGCGCGCCCATCCGATAGGTGCGAGCCTCGATCAGGGTCGGTCCGTCGCCGGCGCGGGCGCGGGCGACCGCCCGGCTGGTGGCGTCGTGTACGGCGAACAGGTCATTCCCGTCGACCAGCTCGCCGGGGAATCCGTAGCCGGCGCCGCGAGCGGCAAAGCTCTGGGCCGCGGTCTGCTTGGCCACCGGCGTGGAGATCGCCCAGCCGTTGTTCTTGAGCAGGAAGACCACCGGCGCGCGGCGCAGACCGGCGAGGTTCATCGCCTCATGCGTGTCGCCCTCCGATGAGGCTCCATCGCCGAAGTACGCGATCACGACGGCGTCGGAGCCCTGGTGGCGCAGACCCCAGGCAAGACCGACGGCGTGCGGGAGCTGGGCGGCCAGCGAGATCTGGACCGGCAGCACGTTGACCCCCGGCGGCATGTAGTTGCCGGCCGGATCGCCCTTGAAGTAGCGCAGGAAGCTGGTCAGGCTGTAGCCCTGATGCAGCATCGCGGGGAGCTCGCGGTACTGCGGTACGACCCAGTCGCGGCCGGGATCCAGCGTCCAGGACGATCCGATGACGGCGGCCTCCTCCCCGTGGACGGTGGAGAAGGTCCCCAACCGGCCCTGGCGCTGCAGCGAGAAGCACCGCTCGTCGAACGCCCGCGAGAGATTCATGGCCCGCCAGGCCGACAGCAACTCGCCGTCATCGAGGGCAGGGACGTGCCCCTCGGCCAGGGTGCCATCCGAGGCGAGCAGGCACAGCGGCTCCTCGACGCTGCGGTCCGAGACGGTGCTCATGATCCGGGCCATCCTCCGTCGGCCATCCAACCGCCGTCGACCATCACGCTCGAGCCGGTGATATATGACGCCTCGTCGGAGACCAGGAACGCGACCACGCGCGCTACCTCCTCGGGCTCGGCCAGGCGCCGCAGGGGTGTGCGCTCCGCGACGTCCTCGAGCGTGAACCCGCCGGCCGCCATCGTCCCGGCCAGGAGGTCCGTGGCGACGTAGGCCGGCGCGACCGAGACGACGCGGACACCACGCGGCGACCATTCCGCCGCCAGCGTCTTGGTGAGCCCCTCCAGGCCGTGCTTGGCGGCGCTATAGGCGGCGCGCCGCGCCAGCCCGGTGTGCGCCGTGACCGACGATAGGTTGACGATCACCCCGCGGCGGGCGGAGAGCATCACCCGCGCCGCGGCCTGCGCGCACTCGAACGGAGCGACGAGGTCGAGGTCGATGACGCGCCGGAAATCCGCCGGCGCCAGCGTCTCAGATGCCGCGACCTGACCGGCGCCGGCGTTGTTGACCAGCACGTCCAACCGACCGTACTCGGCTTGCGCGCGATCCATCAGCCCCTGTCCGGCACCGGGTTGAGTCAGCTCGACCGCCACGGCCGAGGCCCGTCCACCCTCGTCCTCGATCGCAGCGGCCGTCGCGGCCGCGCGGGAATGCTCCCGCGAGGTCACGACGACGGTCGCGCCACGCCGCGCCAATTCCAGCGCGATGGCCCGCCCGATGCCCGAGGACGACCCGGTGACCACCGCGACGCGGTCGGTCAGAGGTGCGACGGCGCGGCTCAGAGCGGCCGCCCCCGGACACGCGGGTGGGCTCTCAGGCGGCGGCAGCCTTGTCGTAATCGCTGGTGAGCTTGCCGGGGAACTCCTCGTGGGAGATCACCTCACCGGGAACGCTGTCGAACGTGCGGCCGATGACGCGGCCGTGTTCCACGACGGCGGGGCGGTCGTGCGCAGGCAGGATGAACCGCGAGCCGACCAGCGCCTTGCGGATCGCCGCCTTCTCGCCCCGCTTGCTGCCGCCGTGGTTGCCGGTCACCGCCGGATCCTGCTCCATCCGCTGCAGATGCGGCGAGACGAGCTGATGGACGACGTCGTAGACGACGTCGCCACAGATGCACGCCGTGCCCTCATCGGTGTCGACGAGGATGTTCATCGATCCCTCGGTGTGACCGCCGGCGGCCTGAACGCGCACGCCGGGGATGATCTCCTCGTAGTCGACCACCTCGAGATCGAGCAGCCGCAGTGCTCCGTCGTCGTGATGTAGCCGATCGACCAGGTGCTTGATGTAGGGCGCCGGGTACTGCTCGCCCATCAGGCCGGAGACCGAGTACTCGAGCTCCCGGCGATTGATCACGACCGTTGTATGCATCGGGAACTGGTCATCGTATCCCGCGTGATCGATGTGGAGGTGGGTGTGCAGGACATAGCGCACGTCGGCCATCGTGAGCCCGTGCTTCTCCAGCTGAGCCTCCATGCCCTGGTTCTCGCGGAACCAGCCCTTCATGCCGAGGTTGCCCATGATCTCTGGATGGCTGAAGCCGGTGTCGACCACGATCGGCGCTTCCCCACCGGTGATGAGAAAGCCGAACGTCGGGACCTGCTGTGCCTGGCCGGGCTCGAGCGCGAGCACGAGAAAGCTCGTGTCCAGCTCGATATCCCCCAGGTCCAGAACCTTGACCTCAAGACCCATGTGGATCCTCCTCGTGACGTGGGTTGTCGTGACCCATGGATGCTGGACCAGCCGCCACGGTCTGACAATCGCACGTTCGGATTAGTGAGCTCATCTCAGCAGGCCCCGGTCGCGAGCCGCTCGCACCGCCTCGGCGCGAGAGCTCGAGCCGAGCTTGCGGAACAGGTTGCGCCCATGCGTCTTCGCTGTCGCCTCGGCTATCCCGAGCCGGCCGGCGACCTGCTTGAAGCGAAGCCCCTCGTCGAGCGCCTCGAGCAGCTCTTGCTCTCGGACGGTGAGCCGCTCGTCCTCAGGAGCGCCGGGCGGCAATAGTTGGCGGCCACCCTGCACCGCGCACAACGCTCGCGGCAGCACGCTGACGGCGTCACGGCGCCTGACATACGCCGACGCGTCGGCGCGCCGTGCCGCACGCAGGTCCTCGGTGGTGTCATGCGAGGCCAGCACCAGCAGCGGTGCGGCCGCGCCGGCGGCGCGCAAGGCGTTGGCCACGGCATCGACCGGATGGCCGTCCATCCGGTCCTCGCACACGATCAGGTCGGGTGCACCGCCGAACACCGCGGCGAGGGCCGCGGCGAGCGTCGTGGCCACCTCGGTACGGGCGCCCAGCGTCTGCTCGGCCAGCCGCGCGATTCCCCTGACGGCCAGGGAGTCGCTCCCGCAGACGAGCACCAGCGGCGGGCGGCGGCGTCCGGGTCGGTCAAGCCCGAGCGCGAGCTCGGGGCAGACGTCCTGCAGGCGACGAGCGGCTTGGGCCATGTCGGGCCGGGGCGCCGCGCAGGACAGAGAGATGGCCCCGATCGGGTCACCCGCGTGGTGAATCGGCACCGAGCACCCGGCGTGAAACCCGGCGGCGATGATGACCCCGTCCAAGGGCCGGGCAAACGAGCGCGCCGTGTCGAAGTCCGCTTCGTGAAAGGTGCGGTCCTCGGCGACCTCGGCGAAGTAGGAGCACGTACTGACCGGCAGCGTGGTACCCGCCGCCAGTAGGTCGGCGCCCGCGCTGTCGGCGATCTGAAACCGTGCCGAGCGCCCATCGATGCGCGCGATTGACACCCGGTCGACGGCAAACGCACGTCGCACCAGGCCGGCGGCCGCGAACAGCGGTCGCTCGGCCGTGCCGAGCGCTCCGGCGATAGCGCTGGAGAGCCGGTCGATCATTCCGAACTCCGAGCTACTTGCGCAGCGACGCCCAGGGCTCCTCCTCGAATACGTCGATCACCGAGTATCCGTCCTCGCCGGCGGTGGGAGAGAGCAGCACCGAGAGCCTGGCGTCATCGTCTCCGACCGCGAAGGAGGCATGGACGACATCACGGGGAATGTAGACCGCCTCACCCGGACCGAGCTCGTGGTGCTGGTCCTCCAGCCACTGCTCGATCCGGCCCTCGCGCACCCAGATCACCTCCTCCTGATCGGGGTGACGGTGGAAGTTGTGACCGCCGCCCGGATTGATCGTCACGTCCATGACGCACAACGCGGTGGAACCGGTCAGCGACGGCCGGCTGATCCATCCGCTCTCCCCCCAGTCGAATGTTTCGCGGACGATGTCGCCTTCGGTGATGAACCTTCCGTTCATGCTGACTCCTGTACCCGGATGGACTTGAAGCGCTTCATGTTCTCGGTCATTGCGATCTCGGTCGGCAGACGCTCCATGCTGGAGGCGCCGAAGAACCCCACAACGCCCGTGGTGCTATCGAGCACGCGCTGCGCGTCGGCTGGCTCGGCGATCGGTCCCCCGTGGCAGAGGCAGAGGATCTCGGGATTCACTTCGCGAGCGGCATCGGCCAGGGCCTGCACCCGAGAGACGGCCTGCTCGAGGCTGAGCCCGGTGCGGGCGCCGATCGCCCCGCCGGTGGTCAGCCCCATGTGCGCAACGACCACGTCGGCACCCGCTCCCGCCATCCCCCGTGCCTCCGCTTCGTTGAAGACATAGGGCGCGGTGAGCAGATCCAGCTCGTGGGCCTGGCGGATCATCTGCACCTCCAGGTCGTAACCCATGCCGGTTTCCTCCAGCCCCGCCCGCATCGTTCCGTCGATCAGCCCGACGGTCGGAAAATTCTGTACGCCGCTGAATCCCGCAGCGCGGACCTCCTCCAGGAACCGAGGCATCAGCCGGAACGGATCGGTACCGCACACGCCCGCCAGGACGGGGGTGTGCGCCACGACCGGCAGCACCTCGCGGGCCATGTCCATGACGATCGCGTTGGCATCGCCGTAGGGCATCATGCCGGCCAGCGAGCCGCGACCCGCCATCCGGTAGCGACCCGAGTTGTAGATGATGATCAGGTCGACGCCGCCAGCCTCGGCGCACTTGGCCGAAAGCCCGGTCCCCGCGCCGGCTCCGATGACCGGTGCCCGGCGTGCGACCTGGTCCCGGAGCCTGGCCAGAGCCTCTGCGCGTGTCATCAGGCGTCCCGGATGAGCTCGTGAAGGCGATCGGCCATCGCCGTGGCGAACCCGCGATCGTTGATGTTCGCGTCGATCTCATGAACCTCGACTTCGGCCGGGTCGATGACCTCGCGCAACGCCTCGAACAGGGCGGTGTCCGCCTCGGGGTCATGAAACGGCTGACCTTCGGAGTCGATCGCCGACACCCCGGCCAGCGGCACGAACAGCACGGTGGGCGATTTGGCGTCGTTGAGCTTGCGGCCGATCCGGCGGCCCAGCTCGGCGTTCTCCGCCGGTGTGGTGCGCATCAGCGTTACGGTCGGATTGTGGACATACAGGTTGCGCTCGGCAAACCGCTCCGGGACGGTGTCGGCCGGGCCGAAGTTGACCATGTCCAGCGCACCCAGCGAAACCACCTGCGGGATCGCCGCTTGTCCGGCCGCCTCCAGCCGGTCGGGCCCGGCGGAGAGTACGCCGCCGACCAGGTCGTCGGCCAGTTCAGTCGTCGTGACGTCCAGCGCCCCGACCAGGAAGCCACCGCTGGCCAGGGCCTCGAACGACTGACCCCCCGTACCGGTGGCGTGGAACACGAGCACCTCGTAACCGAGCTCCTCCAAGCGCTCGCGAGCGTGGTTGACGCACGCCGTCGTCACCCCGAACATCGTGGCGCCCACCAGGGGCTTGGCGGCCACCGCGGACGTGACCCGGGCGGCACTCATCCCCACGATCGCGCCCGCAGCGTTGGTGAGGATCTGGGCGGAGATCTGATTGATGCCGGCGATGTCGACGACCGAGTACATCATCGTGATGTCCTTGGCCCCCACGTACGGCCGGGTGTCGCCCGACGCGACAGTCGACACGATCAGCTTCGGTACGCCCACCGGCAGATCCCGCATCGCCGCGGCCGCAATCGAGGAGTTGCCCGACCCGCCCACGGCGGCGGCGCCCTGCAACTTTCCCGCGGCGAACAGCCGGCCGATCACCTCACGAGCTCCCTGGCCCATCGCGGCGATGGCCTGACCGCGATCGGCGGTCTGCGCCAGCTCGGCGTGATCGACGCCGGCCGCGCGGGCGACCTCGACCCGAGAGATGTCGGCCTCCACCTGGGGCTCACCGAGCACGCCCGCGTCGACGAGGATGGCCTCGCCCCCGGCATCACGAATCCGATCTCGGAGGTACGCGTACTCTCGGCCCTTGGTGTCAAGCGTGCCGACCAGGACGATCGTCGGGGGGCAAGGCGCGGCGCGCACCACAGCTCAGCCGCGCTCGACGCCCAGCCACCGACGCTGCGCGTCGAGGTCGCCGACCAGTTCGCCCGCGGTCGTCTCGGTCGCGATCTGCCCGGCCACCATCACCAGCTGACGCTCAGCCAGGGCGGTGGCCACCGTCAGGTTCTGCTCCACGACGAGGATCGCCAGGCCGTCTTCGGCGAGGCGACGGAAGGTCGAGATCAGCATTTCCACGATCGTGGGCGCCAACCCCTCGGAAGGCTCGTCCATGATCAGCAGTTTGGGGTTGCCCAGCAGCGCGCGCCCGATGGCCAGCATCTGCTGCTCGCCGCCGGAGAGCTGGGCCCCCCCGGTCTGCTTGCGCTCGGCCAGCCGCGGAAACAGCTCATATACGCGCTCGACGTTCCACCGGCGGTCGCCCTGACGCCCGCGGGGCGCAGCCATCCGCATGTGCTCGGCGACGGTGAGTGACTGGAACAGCCGCCGGCCCTGGGGGACGTAGCCGATGCCGAGCGCGGCGACCTTGTAGGACGGCATCCCGATCAGCTCCTGGTCTTCGAACCGGATCGACCCGCGGACGTTGGGGGGACGGATCTGCATGATCGCGTTGCAGAGCGTGCTCTTCCCCATCCCGTTGCGTCCGATCAGTGAGACCGCCTCTTGGCCGACCTCGAAGCTGACCCCCTGCAGCACATGCGCGCGCCCGTAGTGGGCGTCGAGCTCACGGATCGCCAGGAGGGGACCATTCGTCGCCGCGCTGCTCACGAATGCCCCTGTTCTCCAGCCGACGCGCGACCCCCGAGATAGAGCTCGTGCACGAGCTCGTTGGCGCGAATCTCGTCGGGCGTGCCCTCCACGATCTTGCGTCCGTCGTGCATCATCGTCACGCGGTTGGCCACTCGCAGCGCAACGTCCATGTCATGCTCGATCAGGATCACGGTGATGCTGGGATCAAGTCCCAGCAGGACCTCGATCAGCGCCACGCGCTCGCCGCGGGAGAGCCCGGACGCCGGCTCGTCCAGGAGCATCAGCTTCGGATCGCCGGCTCTGGCCATCGCGACCGCGAGCTCGCGTTGCTCGCCGTGGGACAGGGCGCCCACGAGGGTGTCGGCCTTCGGGTCCAGGCCGGCGCCGGCCGCCATCTCTCGCGCCCGCGAACGCAGCTCGCGGTCGCGCTTTGAGATGAAGGGGCGCAGGTGACCCTTCTGGGTGCCCAGCACCGCGAGGTACAGGTTGTCCAGCACCGACAGACCCAGGAACAGGCGAGAGTTCTGGTAGGTGCGGCCCATGCCGCGTTGGGCGCGGCCGGCCGCGGAGATCGCACCGACGTCCTCGCCGAGAAACTCGATCGTTCCCGCGGTGGCGGGCATGTCGCCGCAGATGACGTTGAACAATGTCGTCTTCCCGGCGCCGTTGGGGCCGAGAATCGCGTGGCGCTCGCCGGGCGCGACGTCGAGATCGACGTCGCGCACGGCATCGAGGCCACCGAAGCGCCGGCCGACCCCCCGAAGGCGGAGGATCGGCTCGGCGCTCTCGGTGCGGTTGTCGTCGGGCAATCCTCTACCCGCCGAGCACCGGCACGCTCGCCTCCTTGCCCTGCCACGGGAGGCTGCGCTTGACACAGCCCGGGAACGTCCGTCCCGGAGCCGGAGTCGTGCTGCTGAACGTTCCCCCGAAGGTCTGATTGACGTTCGGGATCGCCGCGACCGTCTTGATCGCCAGCTTGCCGTTCTTCAGGTACAGCTGCTGGTAGTAGCTGGTGATGATCGCCTGACGATTCTGGTCAAGCGTGATCTTCCCGTACGGCGCCGGCAGCGAGACCTTGCCGATCGCCGCCTGCAGCTTCTTCTGCCCACCTGAGATGTCCCCGTTGACGGCCGTCAGGCCCTTGAGCAGCCCCCAGGTGTTGACGTAGTACCCGTAGGTGAACGTACTCGCGGCCTGTGGCGCCGCCGCTCCAGCCGGTGGGATCGTCTTGAACCACTTGCCGATGATGTTGTTGGCGTAATCCTGAGCGGCCGGGGAGGCCAGGTCGCCGGCCGTGCCGGCACCGCCGGCATAGGCCCCGGCAACGCGCGGACCCAGCGACTCGAACAGGCCCGGGGTTCCCCAGAACAGGTTGCCGATGAACTTCTTGCCCTGAATCGGACCCTTTGCCTGCTCATAGGCCTTCAGGAACGGGATCAGCCCGGAGCCTCCAACGGCCACGAAGTAACCGTCGACATTGGTCGGCACCTGCTGCGCGAACGACGAGTAGTCGGTCGTGTTCAGCGGCGGGAAGATCCGTTGGGTGACCTTTCCACCGGCCGCACAGAAGTCGGCGATGAATCCTGCCGTCGACGTCCAGCCGAAGCTGTAGTCGTCGGAGATCACCGCCGCCGTCTTCCAGTGGAGCTTGGTGTAGGCGAGGTCGCCGAGACCGGCATTCCACTGCGCGCCATCGCCGTTGAAACGGAAGAAGTTCGGCGCCCGCACCTTGAGCGTGGTGTCCTGCGCGCCCGCGGAGCCGTCGACGAACGTCTTGTTCGGGTGCTGCTTGGCGTAGTTGGCCACGGCGATCGACTCGTCGCCGGATAGCGGACCGATCATGATGTCGGCCCCGTCCTGCTCCATCAGGCGCCGGGTCTCACTGATGACCTTGTCGGCCGAGTCATTGGAGCAACCTATCCCCACCAGCTTCAGTGGATGGTTGCCGATCGCGCCGCCGGTCCATCCGGCCCGCGGCAGGTTGGGGTTGGTGGGATGGCCGCCGGCGAACTGGGAGATGGCGGCGTCGACGCCCGCCAGGTCCTGGTTGTCGAAGCTGCCGAATGCACCCTGGCAGTCCGACATCACCGCGATCTTGATCGGCGTGCCGGTGCCCGTGCGGGGAGCGACGGCCTTCTGGATCGGCTCTCCGCCGCTGAGGGCGGTAGACGACGTGCTGCTCGCACTGGCGCTGGAAGTGCCCGCGCTGGCACTGCTGCTGCTGCTAGAGCTGCTGGACGATCCGCAACCGGCGATGACCAGAGCCACTCCTAGTAATGCCGCGAGGCAGTGACCCCTCCGGGGCCCTCCGCGCGTGTCTCTCCGTAACTGCATCGACCTCTCTCCTCTGTTCCCCTGCCCCATCGGACAGGCACTCCAGATTGACTCGGGGTACTCCCAACGACGGGCCGCTCAGCCCGTGGGTTTCAGCTCACCGGACTCCTTTCCTTGTGCCCCGCTCGTCGGATCGCCGCGGGAGCGGCGGACGAGTTCACCGGCGCGTCCCCACAGTCCCATCAGACCGTCGGGCGACAGCAGCACGATGACCAGGAAGATCACGCCGATCAGCGTCTCGAAGCGCGAGGAGACGAAACTGATCTGCTGGGCGTAGTTGTTGAGGATCACGAATACCAGCGCGCCGATCCAGGCGCCCTCGATGCGGGAGAGCCCGCCGATGACCGCGATGATCAGGACGTTGATCGTGTTGCCGATCCCGATCGTCACCGGATCGACATGTCCGTTCCACCAGGCGAACAGGATCCCAGCCACCGCCGCGAGCGCGCTCATCAGCCCGAATGCCAGGGTGCGGTGCAACCCCACGTTGTAGCCCAGTGAGCTCATCCGGACGGGCTCGTCGCGGATCCCCTGCAGGGTCAGCCCGAACGGGGTGCGCGCGAGGTAGCGCAGCAGCGCGTAAACGAGCAGCGCGACGACCAGACAGACGAAATACAGCCGGTCGGGGTGCAGTCCGGGGTCGCCCAGGATCGCGGGCGTGGGGATTCCACTGATGCCGCCGAATCCCGACAGCGTCACCACCTGCCCGAAGAACAGGTTCGCGATCACCGAGAACGTGAGCGTGATCATCAGGAAATAGATGCCCAGGCTGCGCCGCGCCAGGAAGCCGAACAGCAGACCCATCAAAGCCGTGATGGCGATCGCCACCGGCACCGCCGCCAGCGGTGACCAGCCGAGGTTCAGACCCTTGGTGTTGCCGGTGGTGGTCAGGTTTCCGATCGCGAACGCGCCGATTCCGTACAGCGCCACCTGGGCCAGCGACACCATCCCGCCGTAGGCCGAGAGGAAGATCAGGGTGGCGGCGAGGACGCCCAGGATCAGGGCGTCGGTGAGCAGGGTGCCGATCCAGTAGGAGTTGAAGATCAGCGGCGCGAAGATCGCCACCAGCACCAGCACCGCGCCGGTGGTTCGATCAACCGAGCGGATCCGCAGCCGGCTCATGCCGGCCTGCCCCACAGCCCGAGCGGCCGGACCGCCAGCACGATCGCCAGCAGCACGAAGGTGAAGATGATCGAGTAATAGGTGTAGTTGGAGGGCAGATAGGCGGCGGCGAAATTGGTCGTCAGCCCGAGCAGCAGGGAGCCCACCGCCGCGCCCCCGAGTGATCCCATCCCCCCGATGATCACCACCACCAGCGAGTTGAGCAGCCAGTTGGAATCGACGCCCGGCGCTAGGCTCGCGAAGGAGCCACCGATCACGCCACCCAGCCCTGCGAGCGCCGACCCGACGACGAAGGCGATCGCGAACGTGAGCTGGATGTTGATCCCCATCGCCGAGACCATCGCGCGGTCATCGACACCGGCCCGGATGACGATCCCCGTGCGGGTCCGTTTGAGCCAGAACCACAGAGCCACGCCGACCACCACGCCGAACCCGGCGATGACCAACCGCGTGAGCGTGTACTGGACGCCGGCGACGTGCAGGTTGACGAACTTGTCGAACGTCCCGGGCCAGGTGATGTCCTCGGCGATACCCCCGAAGTGGGCGAGCATCTGGTCGGCCAGGATGATCGAGATCGCGATCGTGATCAGCGCCTGGCGCAGATCCTGACCCTGATTCCAGCGCAGGAAGAGCTGCTGGATCAGCAGTCCCAGCAGGGCGATCGCGCCGGCGGCCACGATCAGCGGGAAGACCCACTCGAACAGATTCACCTGGCTTGAGTCCAGACCGAAGGCGCCCCCCTGGCCAACCTCTCCGCGCTGGACCTTGAGCGCGATGTACCCGCCGAGCAGGAAGAACGAGCCGTGGGCCATGTTGACGACCCGCATCAAGCCGAAGATCAACGTGAAGCCGCTCGCCACCACGAAGTACAGCGCGGCGGCGGTCAGCCCGTTGAGCAGCGTGATCAGGAAGTCCGCGGGGTCACTGGTCGCCGGCCCGAAGGTCGTGCCGTTGGCGATGAACAGCACCCAGACGATCGGAAACACGACCAGGATTCCGAGCACCAATCGGCCGATGACTCTCGGCGGGGTGAGAGCGCCAGAGATGCGCAAGGCGGCGTCAACCTAACAGTTCGATGCATACATGCGCAAGGGGCCAAATTCCCCCCCACTGTTAGCGTTGCGTGTAGAGCGTCGCGCGCTGCGCCTGTGCGCTCTGCGCGCGCTCGTCCTCCACGTGGCGGATGTCGGTGACGATGCTGCGGTCAAGCTGATCCGCGTCGGGCCAATCGATCTCGACCAGGTTGCCGGC
This sequence comes from uncultured Solirubrobacterales bacterium, assembly GCA_963792735.1. Taxonomy (GTDB): domain Bacteria; phylum Actinomycetota; class Thermoleophilia; order Solirubrobacterales; family Solirubrobacteraceae; genus Palsa-465. Next base: position 205,523 of record CAWBXK010000009.1, read on the forward strand.
GGGATCGCGCAGGTACATCTGGACCGAGCCGTCGTTGAGCTGACGGACGGTGGGGGCGAAGGTCTTGTCGTCGAGCAGGCCGCGCTCGCGCGCGGTCGTGTAGACGGCCTCGAAGTCGTCGACGTCCAGGCTGATGTGGTGGAAATCGGGTGCCGGGGTCTCGCGCAGGAACAGGTGCAGTTGCTGGTCGCCGAGCGCCAGCCACTCGACGCGGATATCGAAGTCCGGACTGGGCAGGTGCTCCATCCCGAACAGTTCGACGTAGAAGCGCAGCGACTCCTCCATGTCGACGGCGTGGATGCTCACGTGGTTAAACCGGGTCGCTCTCATGCGGGCAACCTACCGCGAGAGTGCGTCGCGCTCAATGGCCGGCGCCCAGCAGCGCCACGGCCTCGACCTCCAAGCGCGCGCCGGGCACCGCCAGCCGGGATACCTCGACGAGCGTGCTGGCCGGGCGCGCCGGCCCGAAGAACGCCTGGCGGACCGGATTGATCAGCGGCCGGTCATCGATGTCGAGCAGGTACACCGTGACCTTCACGATGTCCGACGGCGTGGCTCCGGCGCCGCCCAGCACCCGGCCGATGAGCGAGAAGACCTGCTCGGCCTGGGCCACGACGTCATCGGGCGCCACCAGCGCGCCGGTCTCGTCGACGGGCACCACCCCCGAGATGAACAGCAGGTCACCGGCGATGACGGCGTCGGTGTAGTGACTGATCGGCTCCGGGAGCCCGGTGATGCGCAGCTCGCGACGGTTCATCGCGCCCCTTCGCGGATCTCGGTCAGCGTCTGGCGCGGGGTGATCGCCTCGCTGTCGACCCGCAGCTCCAGCAGCGCCGGGCGCCCGGCCGCCAGGGCTTCCTCCAGGGCGTCGGCGAACTCATCGGTCCTCCGCACCAGGGCGCCGTGGGCGCCAAAGGCCCGCGCGTACGCGACGAAGTCAGGGTTGACCAGGCTCGTGGCCATCACCCGACCGGGATATTGGCGCTCCTGGTGCATGCGGATGGTCCCGTACATGCCGTTGTTGACGATCAGCACGACCACCGCCAGCTTCTCCTGAACCGCGGTCGCCAGCTCCTGGCCGGTCATCAGAAAGTCGCCGTCGCCGGCCACGCAGACCACGGTCCGATCGGGTGCCACCGCCTTGGCGGCGATCGCGGCGGGAAAGCCATAGCCCATCGAGCCGCTGCGCGGCGCGAGCTGGCTCGGGTAGGTGCGAAAGGCGAAGTAGCGGTGCACCCAGACGGTGAAGTTCCCCGCGCCGCAGGTAAGGATCGCCCGGGGATCCAGGCGCTCACGCAGCACGGCCATGACCTCGGCCAGCTGCAGCTCGCCGGGCAGGCGCCGGACCTCGTGCCGGTTGGTCTCGTACTCGGCGCGAGCTTCGGTGACGACCGCGCGGCGATCGTCGCGGGATGGCCACGCCTCCCGCGCCCGCACCGCCGCGGCGAATTGGGGCAGGCCCGAGACGATTCCAAGCTCAGGCTGGTAGACCGCCCCCAGCTCGTCGGGGTCAGGGTGCACGTGCACCAGACGCTGACGCGGACGGGGTATCTCCAGCAGCGTGTAGCCACTGGAGGGAATCTCGCCGAGCCGCCCGCCGATCGCCAGCAGCAGATCGGCGTCGGCGATCCGCCGCGCCAGGGCCGGCGCCATCCCGATCCCCGCGTGCCCGGCGTACACCTCGGCGTCGTTGTCGACGTAGTCCTGACAGCGAAAGGACACGGCGACCGGAACCGCCGCCGCTTGCGCGAACGCGACGATGTCCGCCCCGGCCTGAGCCGTCCAGCCGCCCTCACCGACGATCGCCAGCGGACGGCGCGACGCAGCGAGCAGCTCGGCCAGACGCGCCAGCTGATGCGGGCCGGGAGACGGCGAGGCCGTTCTCACCCGCACTGCATCGGACACCTCGGCCGGTTCGGTCAGCATGTCCTCCGGCAGCGCCACCACCACCGGCCCCGGGCGTCCCGAGCACGCCAGTGAGAACGCCCTGGCCATGACCTCGGGCAGGCGGGCCGGGTCGTCGACCTGCGTGGCCCATTTGGCGATCGGTCCGAACACCTGCCGGTAGTCCAGCTCCTGAAATCCCTCCCGCCCGATCGTCCCTCGCGCGACCTGTCCCACCAGCAGGATCATCGGCGTTGAGTCCTGAGCGGCGGTATGAACGCCGACGCTGGCGTGCGTGGCCCCCGGCCCGCGGGTCACCAGGCAGATGCCGGGCCGGCCGGTCAGCTTCCCGTAGGCCTCGGCCATGTTCGCGGCCCCCGCCTCGTGGCGGGTGGCGATCAACCGCAGCGGGGAGTCATAGAGAGCATCCAGCACGGCGAGATAGCTCTCACCCGGGACGCCGAACGCCACTTCCGCCCCATGCAGCACGAGCTGATCGACGAGGATCTGACCCCCCCGCCGCATCACGTCCCCACCAGGGGCGCCTCGCAAAGGATCGTCGCCTTCTGGGTCTTGGGCTTCTCGGCGTCGGCCGGATCGACGTAACGGATCGTTCGTTGCCCGGCGTAGGCGACCGGGAGCAGCAGCACCCGAGCGAACGCTGAGGGCTCGCTCGCCGAGGTCGTCGCCAGCACCGGATCGGGGCCGCGCTCAAACCAGGCCTGGCCGGGACCGTAGGTGTCAACCTGGCCCAGGCTGTCGACCGTGATCTGGCCGTAGAGCAGCCAGCGCAGCCCGGGACCGGGATGGGTGTGGCGGTAGGCGACCCCGCCGGGCTCGAATTCGACCCGGTCACAGCGCATCAGCCACCCGGTCTGCGGATCGAGCGTGACGGTGCTGGCCAGCACGGGCTCCGGCGGCGCGTCGTGATCGTCGCCCGCGAGGGTCCAGCTCAGCGCCTCGCCGGTGACCCCCGCGGGCGCGACGTGCGCGACGCCGGCGCCGACGTCGTACACGATCGCGTCGGGCCCGCTGAGTTCGACGCCGTCGGGATGGTGACGGAGGGTCAGTCTCAATGGAAGTACTGGCCGCCGTCGATGACGATCGTCTGGCCGGTGACGAACGTCGATCCCGGCCCGCATAGGAACACCACGGCGCCCACCACGTCGGCCGGCTGCTGGTCGCGTTTGAGCGTCCGCGCTGACACCGAGACCTCGCGCAGGGCGTCCAGCACCGCGGGGTGTTCGCGCACGCCTTCGCTCATCGTGAAGCCGGGCGCGACGCAGTTGACGAGCACCTCGGCGTCCCCCAGCTCCTTGGCCATCGCCCGGGTCAGTGCGACGATCGCGCCCTTGCTGGTCACGTAGTGCAACAGGAAAGGCACCCCTCGAAACGGTGTCCCCGACGAGATGTTCACGATCCGGCCGCCGCCGCGCTCACGCATCCGGGGGACCACGGCGCGGCAGGTCAAAAACATGCTCATCACGTTGACGTCCATGACCTGACGCCATTCCGCCACCGGGATCTGCTCGAATGGCCGCATTGCCAGCGACGCGTAGAGACCCGCATTGTTGACGAGGATGTCGATGGCGCCGTAGCGCTCCACCGTCTCGGCCGCCATGCGCTCGGCATCCTCCTCCGACGCGACGTCGACGGTGATGCCGAGGGCCCCGTCGAACTCGCGCGCGGCCTCCTGCGCGCCCTTGAGGTCGGCGATCACGATCGTCGCCCCCTCCTCGGCGAGCCCTTCGGCGATGGCCCGGCCGATGCCCTGGGCGCCGCCGGTGACGATCGCGACCTTGCCCGCCAGCGGGGTCATCGCAGCGGGGAGAAGGAGGTCGGGATCAGGATGCGGTTGTGCTGCGTGTGAAGCATCGGGGTCAGGCGAGTCAGGAACTCCTTCCAGGCCGGCTCGGCCTGGAGCTCGTCCCGCCGCCGCTCACGCTCGGCGAAGGAGTCATATCCCCACAGCTGCACGATCGAGCTGAGGTCGCCGATGTCGACCGTGAACGCGCCGATCAGCCGGCCCAGGATGCGCTGCTGAATCGCGGTGCCCTCCTCGGCATAGAGCCGCACCACATCCGGCAGCTTGCCGGTGTAGACGTGATAGGTCCGCTCCTCGACGATCACCTCACAGGCCTCCCATGCACAGGTACTTGATCTCCAGCCACTCCTCGAGGCCGTAGCGCGAACCCTCGCGGCCGATGCCCGACGCTTTGACGCCGCCGAACGGGGCAACCTCGGTGGAGATCACGCCGGTGTTGATGCCGAGAATCCCGTACTCCAACGCCTCCGAGACCCGCCAGATGCGCGCTGCGTCGCGACTGTAGAAGTAACTCGACAGGCCGTAGGGGGTGTCGTTGGCCCGCCTCACTGCCTCCTCCTCGGTGGCGAAGCGGCTGATCCCGGCCACTGGGCCGAACGTCTCCTCGTTGGACATCAGCATCGTGTCGGTCACGCCGCAGAGCACCGTCGGCTCGAAGAACTGACCGCCCCGTTCGTGGGCACGGCCGCCGAGGCGCAGCTCCGCACCCCGCTCCAGCGCGTCGGCCACGTGGCGCTGGACCTTCTCCAGCGCGGCCTCGTCGATCAGCGGGCCGACGTTGACCCCGTCGCTGAAGCCGTCGGCCACCACGAGCGATTGCACGCGCTCGCAGAAGCGGACCAGGAACTCGTCGAATACCCCGTCCTGTACGTAGATGCGATTGGCCGAGATGCAGGTCTGCCCGGAGTTGCGGTACTTGCAGGTCACCGCCCCGTCGACCGCCGCCGCGAGATCCGCGTCGTCGAAGACGATGAATGGGGCGTTGCCCCCCAGCTCCAGCGAGACCTGCTTGACCTGCCCGGCGCATTGCGCCATCAGCAGCTTGCCGACCTCGGTCGAGCCGGTGAAGCCCAGCTTCCTCACCAGCGGGTTCTCGGTCATCTCGCGTCCGATGGCCGGAGCGTCGGCGGCATCGCCGGTGACCATGCTCAGCACGCCGGCGGGAAGCCCGGCCTCGTCGCCGAGCCGCATCACCGCCAGCGCGGTCAATGGGGTCTGCTCGGCCGGCTTGAGCACCATCGTGCAGCCGGCTGCGAGCGCCGGGGCCGCTTTGCGGGTGGGCATCGCCGCCGGGAAGTTCCACGGCGTGATCCCGGCAGTGACGCCGACCGGTTCCTTGGTGACGAGGACCCGCCGGTCCGGCGCGTAGGTGGGAATGGTGTCGCCGTAGACCCGTTTGGCCTCCTCGCCGAACCATTCCAGGAAGCTCGCCGCATACGCCACCTCGACCCGTGACTCGGCGAGCGGCTTGCCCTGCTCGGTGGTCAACAGCGCGGCCAGCTCGTCCTGGCGCTCCAGCATCAGGTCAGCCCAGCGGCGCAGGATGCGAGCGCGTTCGCGCGCCAGCAGCGAGCGCCAGCCGGGCAGCGCGCGGCCGGCGGCCTCGATCGCGCGCCGGGTCTCCGTGGCGCCCATCCGCGGGACGGCAGCGATCGCCTCACCCGTCGCCGGATCGCTGACCTCGAACGTGTCGCCATCGTCGGCGTCGACCCAGCGGCCATCGATGTAGCCCTGCCGCTGCAACAGGTCCGGGGCCAGAGCGCTCACCCCAGGCTCCTCGTGATCTCGTCGCAACTGGCCACCCGGCCGACGTTGGTCATCGCGTACTCCAGCGCTGCCCGCTGCCAGTCGTCGCCGGTGGTCGAGGTGCCGTCGGAGGCGACCACGACCTCGTAGCCCGCGTCGGCTCCGTGTCGAGCGGTGTGCTCGATCGACATGTTCGTCCACGCCCCGGTGATCACGATCGCCTGGACCCCGAGGCCGCGCAGCAGAATGTCCAGCCGCGTGTCATAGAAGCCGTTCATTCGCATCTTCTCCACCACGTGATCGCCGTCCTGGGCCTCCAGGCCGTCGACCGGGGCGGCCCCCCACGTCCCCCGAACCAGCGCGTTGGCTTCCCTGACGCCGATGAACAGCGGCGCGTTCTGCTTCAGACCGACCGCGCCTGGTTCCACGACGTACCAGACGTGGATCACCGGCACACCCTTGTCGCGACAGGCCTGGGCGAGCGCCTTGACGTTGGCGACGACCCCCTGCGCGGTGGCGTGGGCCGGAGCTCCCGAGTCGGCGAACGCGCCGCCTTCGATGATCACGTCGTTCTGGAGGTCCTGGATGATCAGCGCCGTGCGCGTGGGATCGAGCTTGAGGCTGTCGTTGACGCTCATGTGCTCACCTCATGTAGGACAGACGGTTGCCGGCTACTTTGCACTTCAGGCGGTACACCGACGTGCTGGCCGGGATGAACAGCCAGCTCCAGTCGGGGCCGCCCCAGTTGATGTTGCCCACGTTCTCGGGCACCTCGACGGTCCCCAGGTGCTCGCCGTCGGGCGCGAAGACCATGACCCCGCCCGTGCCCGTGACCCAGACGTTGCCGCGCTCGTCGACCTTCATCCCGTCGGCGAGGTCGCCGCGCTCGAGGTCCCCTGAGCCGACCCCCTCGGCCAGCACGCGACCGTTGGCGATCGAGCCGTCGTCCTGCACGTCGAAGACGCGGATGTGGGCGCGCGTGGTGTCATTGATGTAGAGCAGCTTCTCGTCGGGCGAGAAGCACAGGCCGTTGGGCTCCACGAAGTCGTCGATCAGCAACTCGGGCTCTCCGCCCCCGGGCCCAATCCGGTACACCCCCTGGAAGTCGAGCTCCTGCTGGCGCTCGATCCCGAATCCGGGCATGCGCCCGAAGGTCGGATCGGTGAAGTAGATCGCGCCGTCGTCGGCGACGATCACGTCGTTGGGGCTGTTGAGCTCTCGGCCCTGGTAATGGGTGGCCAGCACCTCGCGCCCGCCTCCGCGCCCGTCCGGGTCCATCCGCACCACCGAGCTCGTGACGTGCTCGCAGACGAGCAGCCGTCCGTCGGCGTCAAGCGTCATGCCGTTGCCCTTGTTGGAGGGGTTGGCGACCTCGCTCACGCCGTCGCGCTCGTCCCAGCGCCGGCGCACGTCGCCGGGCATGTCACTGAACAGCAGATAGCCAGCGGGGTTCCAGATCGGCCCCTCGGTGAACGTGAACCCGGTGCCGAGGCGCTCGAGCTCGGCGGCCTCATCGACCAGCTCGAGCAGCGACGGCGTGTTGACCTGCAGCGTCATCTCGTCCTCTCTCTCGGTGTCCCGGACACGCTGGGGCGAACCTAACACGTGCCTCATGCCGCGTGTCTCCTCTGTAGACCGGACAACAGTCCGGACAGCTGTTCCAGGCTCGCCAGGTTATGGCCGGCCACGAAGCGATCGACGAACGGCAGCGCGGCGCGCATGCCGCCGCCCAATGGCTGGTAGGCGGGGCTGCCCTTCAACGGGCTCACCCACACGACGGCGAATGCGGCCCGGTGCAGACGGGCCATCTCCCGGGCGAGCTGAGCGGTGTTCCCGCGCTCCCAGCCGTCGGACACGATCAGCACGATCGCCCCGCGGGTCAGTGCCCGTCGGCCCCAGACGTCGTTGAAGACCTTCAGCGACTCGCCGATCCGGGTTCCGGCGGCCCAGTCGACGACACGCGCCGCGGCCGCCCGCATCGCTTGATCGGGGTCACGCGTGGCGAGCTCGGTCGTGACTCTGGTCAGCCTGGTCCCGAAGGCAAAGACCTCGACTCCGCGGGCCGTGCGTGTCACCGCGTGCAGGTAGGCCAGCATCGCCCTGCTGTATGCCTCCATCGAGCCCGAGACGTCGCACAGCACGACCAGTTTCCGGGGCGCCTCGGTGGGGCGCCGGAACCGGCGCTGAACGGCATCGCCGCCGGTGGCCAGGCTCGAGCGCGCCAGCCGGCGCATGTCCAGGGTGCGCCCGCGCGAATCGGCGCGCAGCCGCCGCGAGCGCCGGCGCGGGCGCGCCGCCTGCAGCTGGGCGATCAGCTTTCGCACGGCGGCCAGCTCCTCGGCGCTCATCGCCGCGAAGTCCTTGCCGCGGATGACCTCGTGGGCGCTGTAGCCGATGCTTTCCGGCTCCCCGGCCGCGGGGGGCGGGTCGCCGCTGAGCCAGGCGTCGCGCCGCGCCCGCTGCGCCCCGGGGCGCGGAGCGCGCGGGTCCTGGTCACGCGGCACGGCGCGAAACCGGCTGCGCAGAAACCAGGCGCGAAATGCCCGGTCGAAGGGCTCGATCTCCTCGCGCCGGGACACGAGCGTGGTGCGCAGCGTCCAGTAGACGTCGTCCTGGCGGGTGAGGTCCACCTGGTCGAGCCCTCGCAGCGCGTCGACCAGGCGGCCGGCGCCGACTTCCAACCCGGCCTCTCGCAGCACGCGGCCGAAGGTGACTACCTGTCGGGTGAAGACCTCGCTCACGACTCGAGTGCCATCGCCGCGGCCCGGGCCTCGCGAATCAGCTCGGCGACCGCCTCGTCGCGCACCAGGTCGAAGTCCTCGCGGTATTTGAGCACCGCGCCCAGCGTCTGCTCCACGATCTCCGGGTCGAGCTGCTCGCAGCCCAGCGCTGTCAGGGCATCGGTCCAGTCGATCGTCTCGGCCACCCCGGGCGCCTTGTTGAGGTCGAGCGCGCGCAGGCCGGCCACGAACGCCGCCGCCTGTGCGGCCAGGCGCTCTGATACCCCCGGAACGCGCATCCGCACGATCTCGATCTCGCGCTGCAGCGTGGGGTGCGAGATCCAGTGAAACAGGCAGCGGCGCTTGAGCGCGTCATGCAACTCGCGCGTCCGGTTGGAGGTCAGGATCACCAGCGGGCGGCGCTGAGCGCGGATCGTGCCGATCTCGGGAATCGTGATCTGGAAATCGGATAGGACCTCGAGCAGGAAGGCCTCGAACTCCTCGTCGGCCCGATCGATCTCGTCGATCAGCAGCACCACCGGCTCCGCCGACCCGATCGCCTCGAGCAGCGGTCGCCGAATCAGGAACTCGGGACCGAACAGTTCCTGCTCGGACACCGAGCCCTCCTGGGCCGCGCGGATGTGCAGCAGCTGGCGCGCGTAGTTCCACTCATATACGGCATGGGCGACGTCCAGTCCCTCGTAGCACTGCAAGCGGATCAGGCGGGCCCCTCGGGCCGCTGCCAGGGCCTTGGCCGCCTCGGTCTTGCCGACCCCGGCTTCGCCTTCCAGCAGCAGCGGCTTGCCAATCGCCTGCGAGACGAACAGGGCGGTCGCCAATCCGCGCTCGGGGAGGTAGGACTGCGCGCGCAGCGCCGCCTCGATCGCCTCGATCGACTGAAACTGCCTCTCGTCGCCCACGTTGGAGTCCTCTCGCTCATCATGCATGCAACGGCGACCCTAGCCGAGCCGACGACGTGATAAACAACCGTCCACAAGTGTCCCGCAGTTTGATGGAGGAGAAGCAATGGGCACAGCACCGATGGACGCGGTCGAAGTCGTGAGACCGACATCGATCGACGACGCCATTTCGGAGTTCGGCGACGGCGATGGCGTGACCGTTCTGGCCGGGGGTTCGATCGTGATGGTCGAGCTGTCGCACAACCGGCTGGCCCCGGAGCGTGTGCTGATGCTCGACCGCGCGAACATGGCCGGGGTCCGCACGGAGGGGGCTCGCACCACGATCGGCGCGATGACGCCCGTGGCCGAGCTCGAGACCGCCGTCGAGCCGCTGGGGACCAGCGCCCGCGGCGTCGCCGACCGCGAGATCAGGGCCCAGGGCACGCTGGGGGGAAACCTGTGCGCGCCACCCGCTGCGGAGAGCCCACGCGGAGATCTGCAGGGACCGTTGATCGCGCTCGGCGCGCAGGTGCGGTCGGCCGGGCGCGGCGGCGAGCGCACCGAGCCGGTCGAGGACTTCCTGGCCGGCGGGAGCGATGGGCGGCTGGTGCTCGATGTCAGCTTCGAGGCCCCGTCGGCGTCGGCGTCGGCCTCCGTGCGCCGCCCTCACGCCCATGCCTACACGATCCTCGCCGTGAGCGGGGCCACGACGAGCCAGGGGTTGCGACTGGGCGTATGCGGTGCTGGGGCACACGGCGTGCGGCTGATCTCGGTCGAGCAGGCCCTCGGCGGCGAAGGCGATGTCCAGGCCGCCGCCGCCCGCGCGCTTGACGATGTGAGCCCGGCCGATGATGCGCTGGCGTCGGCGTGGTACCGCAGGCAAACCCTGCCCGTGCTCGTAACCCGTGTTCTGAACGACCTGCGATAGAGGAGAGCGCATGAGACTGACGGTCAATGGGGTGTCGCGAGAGCTCGTCTCACCGCCGCTCGCCAGCCTGCTGGCGGTCCTGCGCGAGGAGCTCGGCGTCACCAGTCCCAAGGCCGGCTGCCAGCAGGGCGGCTGTGGCAGCTGCACGATCCTGATTGACGGCGAGCCTCGGCGGGCCTGCCTGACCCCGCTGGCAGCGGTTGACGGAGCGCAGGTCACGACGGTCGAGGGACTCGGCGGGCCGGCGAACCTGAGGCCGATCCAGGCCGCCTTCGACGAGCACTACGCGGCCCAGTGCGGCTTTTGCACCTCGGGTTTCCTCATGGCCTCGACGGCGCTGATCGATGCCGGCGGCGCCACCAGCCGCGAGGAGGTGATCGAGGCGCTGTCCGGTCACGTGTGTCGGTGCACCGGCTACGTCAAGATCATCGACGCCATCATGGCCGCCGCCCGCGGCGATGTGCACGTGGAGGCGGTCGAAGCGGACATGGGCCCGCAAGGCGAGGCCGAGCCGAGCCTGATCCCCGGGAGCCCGGCATGAAGGCCGTGGGTGCCCGGCTACCGCGGTATGACGGCATCGCGCACGTCACCGCCAGGACCCAGTACGTCGATGATGTGCGCGTCCCAGGGCAACTCTGGACCAAGGCGCTGCGCTCCCCGCACGACCACGCGAAGATCGTCAGCATCGACACGTCCGCGGCCGAGGCGATGCCCGGCGTGCACGCGGTGGTGACGTGCGCCGACGTGCCCAAGAACGTCTATGGCCACCTCGAGGCGCTGGGCGTTCCCGCCGATGAGCCGCTGCTGGCCGACGGTGAGGTTCGCTACAAGGGTCAGCCGATAGCGGCGGTGGCCGCCGAGACCGAGGCTCTGGCGTCCGCCGCGGTGGCGGCGATCGACGTGCGTTTCGAGGAGCGCCCGGCGTTCTTCGACATCCGCCATGCGCTGGACGACGAGACCCCCGAGATCCATCAGTGGGGACCGGTGTATCCGCACTTCGGGCCCTACAACCATCGGCGCGTGCGCAAGGGCGACGTCGACGCCGCCTTCGCCGCTGCCGACACGATTGTCGAGGGCGTCTACCGTCCGCAGGCGATCGAGCACTGTCCGATGGAGACCCAGGTCTCGCTGGTCGTCCCCGAGGCCAACGGGCGGCTCACCATCTACTCCTGCACGCAGGCGATGTACTTCTCCATGGGGGTCGTCGCGGCTCACCTGCAGTGGCCGCTGAACAAGCTGAAGTTCGTCGGCGGTACCGTCGGCGGCGGCTTCGGCGGTAAGGTCGACACCGCCACCGAGACCGTCTGCGCGCTGCTGGCGATCAAGGCGCAGAAGCCGGTGAAGTGGCGTTTCACCCGCGAGGAGGAGTTCCTGGCTTCCTCCACGCGCGCCCCCTGGCACATCGAGATCCAGGATGCGGTGACCAAGGACGGGTGGATCCTCGGCCGGCGCACTCTGACCCTGCACGACTCCGGGGCGTACTCGCGGTTCTCGCCCTACGGGCTGACCAAGCACGCGTTTCACCACACGGGCGCGTACACGATTCCCGCCGTGCGCTTCGATGGTTTCGTGGTGTTCACCAACCGCACACCGACGACAGCGATGCGGGGCTTCGGGGTGACCTCGGTGTCGCTGGCCGTGGAGACCCACCTCAACCGGGTCGCCGACGTGCTGGGTCTGGATCCGCTGGAGCTGCGGCTGAAGAACGCCAACCGCGTCGGCGATACGACCGGTAATCGGGTGGTGATGCACGATCCCTCCACCGTGGTGGTCACCCTGGCCGCCGCAGAGAAGGTCGGCTATCCGCTCGGCGATGACTACCGGGCGATGACCGCCGCGCGCCGCAGCGGGGATCTCCTGCCGGACCACCTCGTCGGACAGCAGGCCCCCGATGACGAGCACCTCGTGGTGCACAGCGCGTCGACCAACGGAGGGAGTCACTGATGGCCAAGCACCGCGGCCGCGGCTTCTCGACGATCGAGTATCCGACCGGCATGAACCAGAACGGCGACCCCAGCCAGGCGTGGATCAAGCTCAAGCCCGACGGCCGGGTCGACGTCTTCGCCGGCACCGTGGATATCGGCCAGGGCTCAAAGACCGTCCACACGCAGATCGTCGCCGACGCTCTCGGTGTCCCCTATGACTGGGTCACAATGGACAACTCCAACACCGACTCCTCCGCGGTGTGCACCGGTACGTTCGCCTCGCGCGGTACGTTCATCGGTGGCAACGCGGTGCGCTATGCCGCCGAGAAGGTCCGGGAGCGAATCCTGGATATCGCCTCCAAGGAGCTTGAGATCTCGGCCGATGACCTGGAGATCGTCGAGGGCGAGGTGCTGGCCAAGGGCGCGCCGGAACGCAAGATCTCGGTGCCCGATGTCGCCGGCGCCGCCACCTATGGCTACGGAGAGCTGATCAGCGGCCAGGGGACGGCGCTGAAGCCGTTGGCAGAGGTCAACGACGACGACGGCTCGGTCACGGCCGAGCCCCACTCGGCGATCAGCTACGCGGCGTGCGTGATCGACGTCGAGGTCGACGATGAGACCGGTGAGGTCACCGTGCTCAAGATGACACAGGTCTACGACGTCGGCCGGGCCATCAACCCGACGCTGGTGGAGGGACAGATCGAGGGCGGCGCGATGATGGGCCTCGGCCTCGGGCTGCTCGAGGACGCCTACCCGGCCTACCCGTCGGTCGAGCACCGCGGCGAGCAGTTCGGCTCCTATCTGGCGCCGTCGCTGCACGACATGCCCGAGATCGACAACGTGATCCTCGAGAATCCGTCCGTCGACGGCCCGTTCGGCGCCAAGGCGATCGGCGAGATGGCCAACAACGCGCAGCCGCCGGCGATCGCCGCCGCCATCCACGACGCGGTCGGGGTGTGGGTGACCGAGATGCCAGCCACTCCCGAGCGGGTGCTCCGCGCCCTGCAGGCACAGGCCGCTCCGCGGCGGGAGGGCAAGCGCGTGATCTTCGACGAGGCGATCTCCATTGCCGCGGTCAGCACCAACGGCGGCGTGGGTTTCTGGGGGGTCGATGCCTGAGGCGTCTGCGTTTCGCACCTGGAACGGCATCGAGCCGTTTGAGTTCGTCGACGGCGTGACCCTGCACGCGATCGGTGGCGATCAGGTCCTGCTGTGCCGGGTCCACTATGAGGCCGGCAAGCAGGTGGCCCGCCACGCCCACGAGCACACCGAGCAGCTGATGGTGGTGCTCGAGGGGTCCGTGCGCATGACGATCGGTGACGAGACACGGGAGCTGGCGCCCGGTGACGTTGTGTGCGTCAATCGCGGAATCGAGCACGAGCTCTACTCCGAGCACGGAGTCACGTTCTTCGAAGCCCTCGCTCCGGTCCCCTTGGACCACGTGCCCGACCGCGAGCGCGACCTGATGCTCGCGGAGGGCGGCACCACGCACGTCGCGCGGTGAGCCCGGTGGTGAGCGGGTTCGAGGGGACGGTCGCGCTCGTGACCGGGGGCGCGAGCGGGATCGGCGCGGCCACCGTGGCGATGCTGCACGATCGGGGCGCTCAGGTGGCGGCCCTCGACCTCGATCCCTCCGCGGTGCCGGAGGGCGCGTTGGGGATTGCCGGCGACGTCACGGACTCCGCGGCCGTGGACGCGGCGATCGACCGGGTCGAGACCGAGCTCGGGGCCCTCGAGGTCCTGGTGTGCTGTGCCGGTACCGGCGGTGAGTCATTGCACACGGTCGATGTCAGTGACGAGGAGTGGCGCCGCGTGTTTGCCATCAATACCGACGGGGTGTTCTTCTGCAATCGCGCCGCCGCGCGCGTGATGGTGCCGCGGGGTTACGGGCGGATCGTCAACATCGCCTCGATCGCCGGCAAGGAGGGCAACCCGATGGCCGCCGCCTACTCGGCGAGCAAGGCGGCCGTGATCGGGCTGACCAAGTCGATCGGTAAGGATCTGGCCACCAGCGGAGTCCTGGTCAACTGCATCGCGCCGGCGGTCATCGCCACGCCGATCCTCGAGCAGCTCAGTCAGGAGCACATCGACTACATGGTGCAGCGGATCCCCATGGGTCGGATGGGGCGCAGCGAGGAGGTCGCGGAGCTGATCGCCTTCCTGGTCAGCCGCCGGATGTCGTTCTCGACGGGCGCGACGTTTGACATCTCCGGGGGCCGGGCGGTTTTCTAGAGCGTCTCGTAGAAGTTGCGCTCGCGCTCCTCCATCAACGGGAACAGCTCCCCCGCCCCGATCGACTTGAAATGCTCTGTCTGCCCGTGCTCCTCGAACGCCGCCTTGTCCCGGTACTGCTCGTAGATCATGAACGTGCGCGGATCGTCCGCGGAACGGTGGGTGATGTAGTGGATGTTGCCGGGCTCGCCTACCGTGGCGGCAGCGAGCTGTCCGATCAGCTCGGCGGCGCGTTCCTGCTCGCCATCACGGGTGGTCATCCGGGCTACGAGGACATAGGCCATGTCAGCTCTCTCTCTGTTGATGGGGTGCGACGGGACACTATCTCGGCGGCGCCCGGGCCCGGAGTGTGGTGGCGCGGAGGGGACCTGTGAGCGTACGCATCGTTCGTCCCCTGCTGCGCGGGCCTCGTTCCGGGATCGCGGCCGCTCACCCGCTGGCCGTCGCCGCTGGTAGCGATGTGCTCGCGGCCGGCGGCAACGCGCTGGATGCGGCGGTGGCAGCGGCGGCGGCCCTCGCCGTGCTGACGCCCGATGCGTGCGGGCTGGGCGGCGACGCGCTGTTGCTGGTCGGGGCGCCGGGGGAACCACCCGTGGCCTTCGTCGGAGGCGCGGCGATGCCGCAACAGCCGATCCTGCCCGTCACCGTGTACGGACCGGCCAGCGTCGGCGTGCCCGGCGCGGTGGCGGCATGGTGTGAGGCGCACGATCGCTTCGGGCGACTGCCGATCGCGCGCGTGCTGGCGCCGAGCGTCGAGCTCGCTGCCGGCGGCTTCCCGGTCTCGGCGGGATTGACCAGCGCACTGGCGCGCCGGCGCGAGCGACTGCAGGCGGGGGCATCGGGCTGGAGCGGATTCGCGGCAGTGACGGGATCGACTCTCCGCCAGCCCGAGTTGGCGCGCACTCTGGAGGCGATCCGCGTCGACGGCGCGGCGGGGTTCTACACCGGCCCGGTTGCCCGGGCCATCGCCGCCGCCGCGTCCACTCCCGACGGACGGGGCGTCACGGTGCACGATCTGGCCGATTACTCGGTCCTCGGCCAAGCGCCGCTGACCGGCGTCTACGGCCGCGCGCGCCTGGCCGTAGTGCCCCCTCCGTCACAGGCGCTGCTGGCCCTGCTGGCCCTGAACGCGCTCGAGGGCTCGCCGCCACCGGGCACGGCCGAAGGGGAGCACGCGGCGATCGAGGCGATCAAGGAGGCCTTCGAGCTTCGCGAGGCGCTCGCCGGCGGCGCCGACGTGGAGGCGCTGCGCAACACGCCGATCGCGCCGGCCGGGGCCCGCGCCAGCGCCCTGCGCAAAGCCACCGCCTCCGATCACACCGCCGCCGTGGTCGGCGCCGACCGCGACGGCCTCGTCGTCTCGATGCTGGTCAGCGTGTTTCACGAGTTCGGATCCGGCGTGCTGGTCCCGGACGGGGGGTTCCTGCTCAACAACCGGCTCAGCGGCCTGGCCGGCTCCGAGCTTGACCTGGCCGACTTGCCGCCGGGCTGGCGACCCGGTCACACGCTGTCGCCGATGATGCTCGAGCTGGACGGGCGCCGCGTGGCCCTGTCGACACCGGGAGCCGACGGACAGGTCCAGACGCTGGTGCAGATCGTCCGTCGGCTCAACGACGCGGCGATGGGACTGTCAGCGGCGCTGCACGTGCCGCGGTGGCGGGCGATCGAGGGGCGCGTGGCGATGGAGGCCTCGTTCGATCCCGGCGTGGTCGAAGGCCTGGTGGCGCGCGGCCATCTCGTCGACGCTTACTGCGATGGCGATCCGCTGTTCGGCAGCGCGGCGGCAGCGGGTCTGGGCGCCGGCGGCGGGGTGGTGTGCGCCTCGGACCCGCGCCGCGAGGTGTGGGCGGCGGTGCGCTGACGGGTCAGGTTCGGTACGACACAGGCTCCCGCGTGCCGGAGGCGGCCGAGCGCAGCACGGCGTCGCAGACCTCGGCGGCTCGATAGCCGTCCTCGAAATCGGCGCCGTGAGGTGTCACGTCGTCGCCGTGTCGGATCGCGCGCAGGAAATGGTGCAGTTCGTGTATGAAGGTGTGCTCCCACCCGATCATGTGTCCCGCGGGCCACCAGTGCTCCCAGAAGGGATGATCGGCCTCGGACACGAGCACCGTGCGAAATCCCTGCGCGCGCTTACCCGGGGTGGATCCGGCCAGGTGTACTCCGAGCTCGTTGAGGCGTTCCAGATCGAACCGGAGTGAGCCCTTTGAGCCGTTGATCTCCCAGGTCAGAGCGTTCTTGCGTCCGAGGCAGAAGCGCGAGGCCTCCAGCGTTCCCACCGCTCCGGGCTCGAAATCGACCACCGCGGCAAAGGCATCGTCGACACTCACCTGTCCTCCGGGTCGGTCGCCGACGAATGTCGTGGTCAGCGCGCTCACCCCGGTGATCTCCCCCACCAGATAGCGGGCGAGGTCGATCACGTGAGCGCCGAGATCTCCCAGCGCGCCCGAGCCCGCGTCATCGGCCTGCAGCCGCCAGCTCATCGGGGTGGCCGGGTCGGCGATCCACTCCTGCAGGTAGCTGCCACGGAAGTGATAGATCTCGCCGAGCTCGCCCGCCTCCAGCATTTCGCGGGCCAGTCGCACCGCCGGCACGAAGCGGTAGTTGAACGCGCACAGGTGCTTGACCCCGGTCGCCCTCACCCGCTGCCAGATCCGCAGCGCTTCATCGGCGTCGCGACCCAGTGGCTTCTCGCAGATCACGTGCTTGCCGGCCTCGGCGGCCGCGATCGTCGGCTCGCCGTGCAGGTGGTTGGGCGCGACGTTGTCGAACAGCTCGATGCGCTGGTCGGCCACGAGCTCACGCCAATCGGTGACCGAGCGCTCATAGCCATAGCGCCGAGCGGCCTCGCTGACCGCGGCCTGGTCGCGTCCCGCGATCGCCACCAGATCGGGATACATGGGCGGCGGCCAGGTCATGTACGACAGCGTTCGGTAGGCGTTGGAGTGGGCCTTGCCCATGAAGGCGTAGCCGAGCAGACCCACGCCGATGTGAGGAATGTCGTCGACGCTCATTCTGAGCCCTGAAAGGCGGCGTCGAAGATCACACCCGAGGCGGGGAAGTCGGTCCGCCGCAGGAACGCCACCGAGTCCGGGGCACCCCAGTCTCGTTCCATCCCCGAGTCCTCCCACTCCACGGCCAGCGGCCCGTGATAGTCGATCCGGTTGAGCGCTCGCAACAGGGCCTCGAAATCAACGTCGCCGTGGCCCGGCGACACAAACGTCCACCCCCGCTCAACTTCGCCGAAGTCCAGGTGTGAGCCCAGGATCGACCGCCGGCCGTCCAGCTTGACCTGAGCGTCCTTGACGTGAACGTTGTAGATGCGGTCGGCGAACTCCAGCGCGAACGCCGCCGGGTCCAGGAACTGCGGGACGAAGTGACTGGGATCGAGGTTGATGCCGAAGCCGGAGCGATGGTCCAAGGCGGCCAGGGACCTGCGCGTGGTCACGAAGTCATAGGCGATCTCGGTCGGGTGAACCTCGAGCGCAAAGCGCACACCCTCGGCGTCGAACACGTCGATGATGGGGTCCCAGCGCTCGGCGAACTGCTCGTAGCCGCGGTCGATCGCCGCCCAGTCGTTGGGTGGAAACGAATACAGCATGTGCCAGATCGGCGAACCCGTGAACCCGGTCACAACCTCCACGCCGAACTGGGCCGCGGCACGCGCGGTGTCCTTGATCCGCTCCGCGGCGCGGGTGCGCACTCCCTCTGGATCACCATCGCCCCACACCTCCGGCGCCAGCACGGCGCGGTGGCGCTGGTCGATGGGATCGCAGACCGCTTGCCCGACCAGGTGAGCGCCCAACGCCCAGCAGTTCAGCCCGTGACGCTCGAGCAGCTCACGGCGGCCCCGAACGTACCCCGGTTCACTCAGCGCGCGGTCGACCTCGAAGTGATCGCCCCAACACGCGAGCTCCAGCCCATCGAACCTCCATCCGGCGCATTTCGCCGCCAAGTCCTCCAGCGGCAGGTCGGCCCACTGGCCTGTGAACAACGCAATCGGTCTAGCCATGTCGCTCTCCGGAGTCCGGCGCTGTAGGGGTGTCGGCGGCCCCGGCACCTGGCGTGCACGATACTCGCGAGGGGAGCCTCACCGGACCGCCGGCGAGCGCCTCCCGGAGGCCTCGGCGTGATTGGATACGCGCGCCGGTGGCATCACCCAAGTTCCCAGGCGAGGAGATTCGATGGCAGAGCGCGCAGCGATCGTGACCGGAGGTTCCAGTGGGATCGGGTTCGCGGTCGCGCGAATGCTGCTCGATGAAGGGTTCGCGGTCACCGTGGCCGCTCGTCGTTCCGACAAGCTCGAGGCCGCCGTGGCCGAGCTGGGCGGCGGCGACCGAGAACTCGCTCACGTGGCCGGCGACATGGCCTCCGAAGAGGTGATCCAGGCGGTCGTGCGGGCCCATCGCGAGCGATTCGGGCGGCTGGATGTGCTGGTCAACAACGCCGGCTTTGGGTTCGGAGCCGCAGTCGCGGAGATCCCGACCAAGCGGCTCGATATGCAACTTGCCGTGAACCTGCGCGCGGTGGTGCTGTTCTACCGGGAGTGCGTGGAGCTGCTCAAGTCGGCCGCCGCCGAGCGGGGCAGCTCGCTGGTGGTCAACACCTCCTCGATCTCAGGCAAGTCCGGCGAGGCCTGGCTGTCGGTCTATTCCGCCACCAAGGCCGGCGTGATCGGCTTCACCGAGGCGATGAACAAGGAGATCGGCGGCGACGGCGTCAAGTCGTGCGCGCTCTGCCCGGCGTTCGTGGACACCCCGATGACCGACTTCATCAAGCAGAGCGTGCCGGCCGAGGACATGATCCGCGCCGAGGACATCGCCGAGGCCGTCCGGATGCTGCTGCGGCTGTCTCCCGCCTGCGTCATCCCTGAGATCGTGTTTCAGCGCTCGGGCGCAACGCCCTGACCTCGTGGGCGGCCCCGCCGCGGGGACCTCAGTCGTCGGAGGCCGGGCCGCTGCGGAGGGCTTTGTAGGTCAGCACGGCAGCGGCCGTGCCCGTGATCGCCGCAGCCACGAAGGCACGAACCGGTCCCGGCCCGACGCCGGCCACACGCTCACCGGCGGCCTTGCCGAGGGTGCGAATCAGCGGGCTGGTCATGACGTCGCCGCCGCCACGGCGAGAAGTCGCTGGATCCGGGCGAGCAGCTGATGGCTCGGATACCAGGCCTCGTCGGCCTTGTCGAGCAACATCTCGACGTAGGCGTGCAGCTGCTCAGGCGTCCAGAACGACGCCTCGATGCGGTCCAGCAGTTGATGGCTGGGATAGCGGTCGGCGCGAACGCGTTCCATCAGCATCTCGTAGTAGCGCTCCTGCGAAGCGGGCACGATGGCCTCCTTGTCCTTACAAGAGGTCCCCGAGGGGACCGAGGTTGAGATTCAGATCCTCGTCTTCCAATCCGAACGCCGCCTTCAACTCCTCCATGCGCTCGGCCAGCGCCATGAACGTGCGTCCCAGGCGCTCGACCTCGTCCGGGCTGAGCGTTCCGCCCTCGACCCGGTGCACCGCCTGGCGTTCCATGAGCTGGCGAAGCAGCTCGATGATCGTCAGGACGAGCTGGGCCAATCCCTTTTCCAGCCCTTCGGGGTCGGCGCCGATCCGGCGGCACAGTGAAGCCTCGATCCGGTCAAGCTCGCCACCCGAGATCGAGCCGGGCATCCCGGCGAGCAGCTTGTCAGTCATCGGTCTCGGCTCCGACGAAGCTATAGGGAGGCCACGGCCCGGTGCAGACCAGCTCGGTGTCATCGATCGCGGCTTGCAATTCCTCGACGCGGGTCACGAACTCGCCCGCGCGTTCCCGATCCACCAGATACGCAGCGGTGACCGGAAACGTGGGCCGGGTGAGCACGCGGTAGCGCGCCGCGCGCGCCAGGTCGCCCAGCTGCTGGTCGATCCGGACGGCTAGGTCTCGCGCGCGCGTGTCGCGCGCGACGCGCGCGAGCATGTACGACGTGCCCGCGTCCGGCCCGGCCGGTGGCTCCGGCGCCGATGCCTCGTCGGGCGGCCAGCTGGCACGCACGCCCAGCTCGACCGCACCCCGGATACGCTCGAACTTGGAGCTCAACTCGTCGTGGCGATCACGCAGGATGCCCTGCAGCGTGGGGGCATCCTCGACCAGGGTGCCGAACCGAGCCGGCAGCACCGTCCGGTCGGCCATCACCCTCTCGATCACGTGCTCGAACGCCCACAGTGTCGCTTCGCAGAGCTCAGGTGGATCCCGGTGGTCGCTGACCACCCCCACCATTCCGTCCGCCCCGATCGTCCGCAGGGGACGCCCCGCCACTCCCTCACCGCCGACGGCATCGGCGAGGCTGCCGTCGGTGATCGCGTAGAGGAGCAGGCTCACCGGCCGGCCGCCTTGTCGATCGCCGCGACGAGTATGCGCAGATCGAGCTTCACCAGGTCTATGTCCGCGGCGGCGAGCGTGAGGTCGCCCTGAATCACGATCCCTCCCTGCAGCAGACGATCGAGCAGGTCGATGAGGCTTACCTCACGGGCGGTCAGGGCGCGGGAGGGCGTCGCGGCGACCTCCCCCCTCACCAGGCGGCTCCGATCGTGCCCGGCACGAAGTTATAGGCCGGCCACGGTCCAGTCGGTTCCAGCTCCAAGCCGATTGGCTCGAATTCGGCCCGCAACGTCGAAAGCTCCTCGTGGAACGCCTCCTGAGCGTTGTCATGGACCAGGTAGACGCCGTTGAGGATCATCTCCCCGTCGTGACCGCTGGCCTCGGGTCGCTGCGGCGGGACGATCAGGTCCGCCGCCGAGATCGCCGCCAGGCGCTGGTGGATCGTCGTGCATGCCGCCTCGAACCGCTGGCCGGCTTCACGCCGCTCCCGGTGCTCGTGCCGGCGACGATCCATGTACGCAGCGCCGGTGTCGACTCCCGTTGAGCCCGGCGCCGAGGCCTGCGCATCCCCATGGGCCGTGTCCGGCGTGGCGCTGAGAAACACCTTCACGCCCCATTCGGCTTTGCCGTCCAGGCTCTCCAGGGCATCCTGGAGGGCCCCGGCCTCGCGTTCGAGCATCCCGCGGACGCCGCTCTCGTCGCGGTAGATGGTGCACAACCGCATCGGGATCACGGTCCGCAACGCTCGTACCGAGTCGAGCACCTCTTCATGCCGGCGAGCGGTCCGCTCCAGCCACGCCATATCGGCGAGTCGCTCACGCAGCCGGTCCTCGTCGAAGTCGTGCAGCGCCACCGGGCTGACAATCGCCGCGAGGTCCACGTCGCGCAGCGCCGTCACCGGATGAGCCGGATCGATCCCGGACAGCTCGGGGAGGGTGGGACCGTCGGCAGCCGTGACGCAGTACACGTACCAGCCGAGGCCGTGCTCGGGCTGAGCCGGTGCGCCCGCCCGCGGGCTCGGTTCGGGTGCCCGTGGGGGGCGGCCCGGTTCAGGTGCGTGTGGGGGGCGGGTCGGTGCAGGCACCTGCGCCGGCGCGACGGCTTCCGCCGAACTCGCCACCTCAAGCTGCTCATGGGCGCGCTCGAGCATCGTCTGTGCCATCGCCTCGGTCAGCATCGTCCGTACCCGGGAGCGCGCCTCGGCCCGCGCCTCGGCGACGAGCTCGGCTACGTCGTCGGTGGCAAGCTGCTCAAGCGCGGCCCGGAGCCGCTGGAACGATTCATCCCCCGCGCGCACTGGATTCCTCTGCCTTGCCGCCGGATTCGTCGGGGCCCCCGATGGCCCGCTCGAGGCGTTCGAGACGTTCACGCAGCTCGCGGTTCTCGGTCTCGAGGCGGTCAGCCTTGGAGGACAGGCTCGGATCGGTCTCCCACCAGTTGATGCCCATCTCGCGGGCACGGTCGACGGACGCGATCAGCAGCCTGATCTTGATCGTCAGCAGCTCTATGTCGAGCAGGTTGATCTGAATGTCCCCGGCGATCACGATGCCCTTGTCGAGTACCCGCTCGAGAATGTCGGCGAGATTGGCGGGACCGCCGCCCCGGGGAGTGAGATCGGAGCGGCCGTAGGTCTGCGGCAGGCGGTTGGACATACCGGGATCAAGCGGGGTCATGGGCTCTAGTCCTCGTCGGCCTGGCTGCGGTTGTAGCGGCGCCGTCGCCGGTAGCCGGTCATCTCGCCGTCCGGCGCGAGGGTGACCACGTACGCGCCCAGCACGTCGGTGGAATTGGGTATGCGACGCAGCTCCACGACCTGGACGGTCACCAGCCATCCGCCGTCGTCGTCGTCGTCGCGCTGCACGCCGAGCACCGATTCGACCGGACGCCCGAGCAGCTCAGGAAATTCCTCCCGGACGCGTTGCACCGCGTCACGCGCGGTCAGCCCTTTTCCGCGGCCACCGTTCCGACGCCTGGCTCCACCCCGGGATTCAGCCATTCCAGTCGCCCTCCGATGGTTCGGTCACTTCCGCTCCCCTGCCTCCCGAGGCGGCGCGAGCCTGACTGACCGCGAGGCGGGCGAACAGCTCATCCTCACGCGACCGGATCTCCTCCTCGCTCAGTCGTCCTTCCTCGGCATCGAGCTCGAGTTGCAGCAGCTCGGAACGGATGCGGCCGTCGTCATAGAGCTGGCGGTCCGCCTCTTGAGCTACCTGGTCTGCGACCCAGGCCACGCCGCGTACGGGCGCCAGGGGCAACGTCAGCAAGCCGGTGAACAAACCCATCGGTCTAGACCTCCGCGGCGAAGTGGACAAAGGAGTGAGGCGGCAGCGGCCCCGTGTACTTGAGCCGCATCCGGTCGGCCTGCGACGTTCCGATGTGGTCGACCGCCCGGTCGAACTCACCGATGCGCCCGTGCTCGACCAGGAACGAGGCGTTGAGGACGACCCGCTCGTGGGTGGGTTCGGCGACGTCCACCGCTAGCGCCAGGGGTGTCAAGGACTCCAGGATGTCACTCGCATCCACCGCGCGCTTGCGCTCGATCGCGCTGGCGATCAGCTCCCCGAGCTGGATGCGCCCGTAGTAGGTGGCGTCTTCCGGAGCCCCCCGCAGCGACTCCCGCAGGCGGGCGACGTCCTGGTCCTCACGCACCACCTCGCGTAACAGCCGATCCTCCTCGTATGTCGCCCGCAGTTTGAGCTCGACCTTACCCTCGAACTCCGTCAGCTGAGCCGTCAAGTCGTCGCGGTGGACTTCAAGCAGCTCGTGGCTGATCTCGGCGCGCCCGGCCATCACCACTCCGAAGCGCATCGGCAGGACGGTGCCGAGGGCATGCGCCTCTTCCAAGACCCGC
This sequence comes from uncultured Solirubrobacterales bacterium, assembly GCA_963792735.1. Classification (GTDB taxonomy): domain Bacteria; phylum Actinomycetota; class Thermoleophilia; order Solirubrobacterales; family Solirubrobacteraceae; genus Palsa-465. The sequence goes on from CAWBXK010000009.1 coordinate 228,876, forward strand.
GCGTGCACCGTCATCGCCTCGCGGCCCATTCTCAGCTCAGCGTCGGGCACGTCGCTCACGAGCGCGGCGAGACCGTCGCTGGAGATGAGCTCCAACGGTGCGTCCCCAATTCCCGTGCGCGCAGGAACGCTCGCCGTGGCGGCGACGACCCCATACACGTATTTGCCCGACGTGGTGCTCACGATGAACTGGACCGCCCCCGCGTCGAGGCGCTCTGACGCGAGCGCGAGCTGCGCCCCGACCGCGAGGAGGAACGACCTGAGCCGCTGGAGCTCTTCTCGTCCTTGTCGGCGCTGTCGTCATCGTCCGAACCTCCAAAGAGCTTGTCCTTGGCGCCCTCGATGACCCCCTTGGTCTTGTTCTCGGCGCCACCCTCGGTCATGTTCTCCATGATCTCGGGCAGGCCCTGACCGCCGGAGTCCGTCAGGTCGAGGCGGTTGACCGCTTCGGCGAAGCGCAGATAGGTGTCGACGCTGGCGATCACGATCCGCGCATCGACGGTGAGCAGCTCGATCCCCACCAACGAGACGCGCAGGAAGACATCGATGACCAGACCCTTGTCCAGCAGAAGGTCCAGGATCTCGTAGAGCCCGCTGGAGCTGGACCGCTGTACGTAGCCGCCGCCCGCTCCGCGTGATAGTGCGCCTGTGGACATCTAGCCTCCGTTCGGGTTGGTGACGTAGCGTGATGAAGTGGTGAGTTCGATAGCGCGCGAGTTGACGAGCCGGAAGCCACGCCGCTCGCTTGAGACGGTTACCTACTCGTCATCGTCCGCAGCGGGGTCGCCGGCTCCTCGCGCCTCATCAGAGCCTTCGTACAGGTCCGGATTGATGAGCTCCAGATGCGCCTTGAACTCGCGCAGATCAGCCTCGGCCCGACGATCGGCCAGATGAGTCGTGAGCGCCAGCGCCTCGGGAAGGCTCGTCGGCACGACGTCAAGACTCAGCTCGAGCCGCGTGAGCCTGTCGCTGAGCGCGTGGAAGGTGACAAGACCCGCACAGTCCGAGCCTCGCAGCGACTGCCAGGCGAAGCTCTCGCGATCGCGCTCGTCGAGGATCTCCGCCTCCCAGTTGATGTCGCCCGAGCCCGAGATGCGCCCGCTCAGGTGGCGCGATCCGTCTCGCTCGATGTCCTCAACGCGGTGAGACCCCTCCGGAAGCCAGTGAAACGCCATCCACTCCTCCCAGGCCACCGACAACGGAACGGCCGCATCAACCGACCGTTGAATCGGCAGCCGGCGGTGGACTGCTCCGATAGCGCCATGTTCCGTCTTCGTCGTGAGCTCCGCCGCTCGCTGGGCGACCTCCGTGCCCGACCGCACCGCCCGCAGGGCGACGGTCTTGAGCGCCTTCAGCGCGAGCTTGCGCGCGAGCTTCGACGGCGCCGGGGGACGCTCGGACACGGCGCCCGCCGCTGACTTCGCGACCTCGGTCAGCTTCTTCGCAGCGGGAGCGCCCTTCGGTTTCGTGCGAGCAGCCGGCCTACGGGGCCCGGATTGGGCCTGCTAGGTTTCGGCTTCTTGCGCGCGGCTCGGGCTGGTGCGGTGGTGGTAGCCACGAGAATCCCTAGGAGATGACGCGACCGACCTGCTCGGCCTTCTCGCGGACCGCCTGCACCTCTCGCGCCAGCTTGCCGAGCTGTCGTCCCGCGGCGCCGACCTGCTGGGCGAGTCCGCCGAGATCGATCTTGGCTCTCGGCACGGGCTTGCCGAGCACCTTGGCGTTGCGCTGCAGCTTGTTGCGACCGAGCAGGACACCGCCGGCTACGCCCACGACGGCGGTGACGGCCGGAACCCCGACCCTGGTCACAGCGTCGCGGACGCCATGACTCCCATTCTCGGCGGGGGCTTCACGCTGCTCGCGGTTACCTGACGGGCGGTCGCCCGTGCCCGCGCGTTCGCGTCCAGCCCCGCTCGCGGCCGCCTTCGGTCGGGCGCTGGCGCCGGATGCGCTCCTCGACCGCGTAGTCGAACCCGACGCGGCCTTGGCGCGGGAGCTCCCGCCCGAGGCCGGCTTGGAACGCGAGCTGGTGCCGGAGGACTTGGAGCCCGAGCTGGCAGCGGACGACTTGGAGCGCGAACTGGCCCCGGAGGACTTGGAGCTCGAGCTGGCGCCGGACGGCTTGGAGCGCGAGCTGGCGCCGGACGGCTTGGAGCCCGAGCTGGCCCCCGAGGACTTGGAGCCCGAGCTGGCAGCGGACGGCTTGGAGCCCGAGCTGGCCCCCGAGGACTTGGAACGCGAGCTGGCAGCGGACGGCTTCGAGCCCGAGCCGGCCCCCGAGGACTTGGAACGCGAAGCTGGCAGCGGACGGCTTGGAGCGCGAGCTGGCCCCCGAGGACTTGGAACGCGAGCTGGCAGCGGACGGCTTGGAGCGCGAGCTCGCAGCAGACGGCTTGGAGCCCGAGCTGGCAGCAGACGGCTTGGAGCGCGAGCTGGCCTGCGAGGACGCAGAGCGTGATCTGGCCGCGGAGGACCGGGAAGACGAGCTCGCCCCGGACGCGGGCTTGGACTTGCTTGAGCTTGACTTGGTGGCGCCTGACTTGGTGGCGTCTGACTTGGTGGCGTCTGACTTGGTGGCGCCAGATGAGCTCGCTTTGGAACCGTTACTGGTGGCCCGTCGCCTGCGTGTAGCACCGCCACCTGCCGCGGAGCCACCGCTCTCTGAAGACGACCGGCCGCTCGACTTCGCACGACTGGACGCGCCGCGCTGTGTGTCGACGGACATGACTACCTCTCTCTCGGAAATCGATATCTGCCGCGCGATCCCTGTGACTCAGCGGCCTGGGCCCGCGGGCAGATGTTTCCTCTGCTCTACCCGGACTTTTGTACCTTCACACACGTGGCGCCGGGAGAACGGGTTCTTGCGCGCTGGTCTACTTCTTGGCATTTCGACGGGTGATCGTGGGGTTGACGCCATGACTGATCGCACGTGCTGCCATTCTCCCCGTAAACGATGATGCGTCACTCGTCGTCAACTCAGCGTGACGATTCGGCCGGTTGGGTTTCATGCACCCACGCTTGCAGTGGTTGGCTGTTTAACCCCGGCTGGCGCCGAGCCGATTGGAGTTGACGTCACTCGGGGTGCTGACGACTGGCGATTAACAAGGTTTTGGCGCTTCAGTCATCGCGATACGAGTGGCCAGCGGCTCGTTTCCTCGTTGCCCCACCGGGTACCCCTAGTGAACAAGAAAACGTTGGAGTCCGGAGGGAGTAGGGGATGGCAAACGACATTCAGGACACGGTCCGACAACTCTTGATGAACGCGATCGAGAGTGCGGGCAAGGACACGAAGGCATCCACGCCGAGTAAATCCGGTGGCGGCTCAGGCGTTAAAGGTCTGGCGGCCGGACTGGGCGCCGCCGCGTTGGCGCCGGTAGCCGTCAAGAGCCTGGGCAAGATGGCCCGGAACATGGGCATCGACAGCCTGGAAGACATTGTCAAATCGCCCGGGCAGGCGGTCCAGGGGCTGACGTCGGATCTTGGCAGTCAGGTCGGATCGGGAATCGGGGACAAGATCGGCGACAAGGTCGACGAGTCCGGCGGACCCGCGGGACTCCTCAAGGACACGCTCAAGGACGCCCTGCCGTTCGGCGGTGGCAGCGGTGGCACCAAGGGCGGCGGGCTCGGTATCGGCAAGGGCCGGCGGATGCCCGTCCAGCAGAGCGTCGATATCGGGGTGGCGCTGGAGTCCGTCTACAACCAGTGGACTCAGTTCGAGGATTGGCCCCAGTTCATGCATCGCGTGACCCGGGTTACCCAGGAAGATGACGACACCGTGTCGTTCGCGGTCAAGATCTGGGGCAAGACCAAGGAATTCACCGCCAAGATCGAGACCCAGCGGCCCGACGAGCGGATCAAGTGGCGTGTGAGCCAGGGCCTCACGCACGCGGGCGTGGTGACCTTCCACGAGCTCGGCCCCCACCTCACGCGCGTGCTTCTGGACCTCGACGTGCAGCCCGGGGGCATGTTGGAGAAGGCCGCTCGCGGGATGCGGCATGTCAAGCGCGCCGCCCGCGGCGATCTGCACCGCTTCAAGGCGTTCATCGAAATGCAGGAGAACGAGACAGGCGCCTGGCGCGGAGTGATCGAGGACGGCGAGGTCGTCGAGGAGCACGATCCCAGCTACGACGAGCAGCGCGAGTATTCCGACCCGGAGGCGTTCGAGGAGGATTCGGACGATTCCGAGGATTCCGAGGATTCCGAGGATTCCGAGGATTCCGAGGGTGCCGAGGATGAAGAAGCCGGCGCCGCGGAATCGGAATCGGATGAGGACGAGGACGAGCAGGAGCAGCCGCAGGCCAAGCGACCCCGGCGTCAACGCAAGCCCTCGACCAATGGACACGGCGCCAACGAGGAGTCGGGGTCAAGCCGCCGCTCCCCCCGCGCTCAGGCCAGCGGGCGTGGACGTTCGTCGCGCCGGTCTTCGGCTAACGGAAGTGGCGAGAGCTCGGGATCCTCACGGCGTTCCAGCAGTGGCAGTGGCAGTGGCAGTGGCAGCGGCGGACGCTCGAGCTCTTCACGGAGCGCCTCGAGCAGCCGTGGCAGTGGAGGCTCGCGTTCCTCCTCCGGACGTTCCTCCTCCGGCGGCTCGAGCACGGGGCGGCGGGGCCGGTCACGCAGCGCAAGCGCCGACAACCAGTGAGGAAGGGCAAGATGGCAATCGATATGCGCCGGACCGTCCAAGCGCTGGCTGAGGCCGCGCTTCAACAGGACAACGCCGCTCCGGAGAAGCCCAAGAAGCCACACCTCTCCACGGGACGAGCCGTGCTGCTGGGTGCGGGCCTGATGACCGCTGGTCGGTTCATCGTCAGCTCACGCGGACGTCAGGTCGTGGGCTCACTCCAGCAGCTCATGGCGGAGGCCCGTGAGAGTACGGGCAGCGACGACGAAGAGGAATACGACGAGGACGAAGAGGAGCCCGAAGCCGAAACCGACGAGGACTTCGACGACGAGGACGAACCGGAGCCCGAAGCCGAAACCGACGAGGACTTCGACGACGAGGACGAACCGGAGCCCGAAGCCGAAACCGACGAGGACTTCGACGACGAGGACGAACCGGAGCCCGAAGCCGAAACCGACGAGGACTTCGACGACGAGGACGAACCGGAGCCCGAAGCCGAAACCGACGAGGACTTCGACGACGAGGACGAACCGGAGCCCGAGGACGAGCCCGAGCCGCCGCGTCGCAAGTCACGGGCAAGATCGGGCGGTCGGAGCCGCTCCTAGCCCCGCCGGCCTGACAGCGTAGGGCCGTACCATTCTGCGCCCACCCCGGTCGATCGCCGGAGGTGGGCGCAGCTATGAGATGGCCAGCCTGGCCGGAGAGTCAGCTCTGAAAGATCGGCGCGCCGCTGCCGGGCGGATCGGGAAGCTCACTCGGGAGCGGATCCGGAACTTCACCCAGGGGGTGATCCGGACCATCGCTCGGGGACTCGGAACCCGCCAGAGCCGCCGGCGTCTGTTCCAGCTGCCGCCGGATCTGAGCCGGCGTGACGTTCAGGGCTTCAAGCGTCTGCACAGCGCCGTTGCGCGAATCGGTGAGCAGCGCGAGCAGGAGATGCTCAACGTCGATGTGGTCGGCGTTTCGCTTGAGTGCCTCGCGCAGCGATCCCTTGACGATGCGCCGGGCGTGGGGACTGACTCCGCCTTCGTGATCGGCGGCGGGTCGTGGCGGGGATTCAGAGGATTGCGGGATCCCGGGCATGGTCGGCTGCATACGCGCGCTGGCCGCCTGGTGGGTCACACCCAGCGTGTTGAGCGCGACCGCCGCATGGCTTTGCTGGCAGCGCAGGATGCCGAGCAGGAGGTGCTCGGTTCCGATGGCCGGCTGCCCGAGGCGCTTGGCCTCCTCACGGGCCAGCTGAATGCTGCGGAGCGCGTCGGTGGTGGCGGGAAGCTTGGTCGCGCCGCTTGCGTCGAACGCCTGCTCGGTGAGGTGGCGATGTCTGCGGTGCGCGGCCTGCTTGCTGACGCCGAGGGCACGAGCGATCTGGCTCCACGAGGCCCCGTCCTGGAGGGCGCGGCCGACGAGCTCGCGCTCGAGCTGGTCGAGCTCCTGTCGTAGCGCGCCGAGCGCCCGTAACGCCGTGCGGGCGTCGGGAATCTGAACGGTGTCGCGGGCGAGCTGCTCGATCGTCGCGGGGTACGCGGGCACACTGCGTCTGTACCCCGGCCCCTGGTCCGGCAAGCCAGGTTGACGATTGCGTCAACCCCGATTGACGCCTCGCGAACGCTCCCACGGTTGATTTGTGCTGGTAATCGGCGGTTTGCGCCGAGGCGGGCCCGGTTCAAGCGCGCCGCGGGGACTCCAAGCAGCGGATCCGGACGGACGGCTCTGTACGGTCGTCGCCCCCTTTACGCTCGTTTAATCCAGGAGGAAGGTGCTCGTGTTATCACGTATTCGTTTGACCGTGCTGCCGCTTGTAGTGGTGGCGGTCGCTGTCGCCGGGATGGCGACGGCTCAGGTTGCCTCCGCCGCTGCGCCCCCCACTTCCACTGCGGTGGCCAAACCTGGTCGCTTGGTCGTGGACGTCCAGGTGATGCGCTTCACGCCGGCAGGACGCTCGGTCCACGCGGCGGGCCTGGTCACCGCAAAGCTGACTGGCAACAATGGCATCGTCCAGACGATCAGACAACCAGTCGCGTTGACTGCCTCCACCTCCGGCGGTTGCAAGATCCTGCATCTGTACCTCCAGCAGCTGTCGCTGACCCTGCTCGGCCTGAACGTAAACCTGAGCAAGGTCAATCTCGACGTCACCGGCCACAAGGGCCAAGGGGTACTCGGAAAGCTGTTCTGCGCGTTGGCCAACGCCAAGGTCAGTGCCTTGGGACGGGTTGCTGCCGCCCACGCCCTGACCGCCGCCATGCGCAAGCGCCAACACGCGCTGCACTTCACGGCGTTCATCAATCCGGCCGCTACCACGAGCACGGCGGCGGGTGCCACCTGTCCCGTGCTGAACCTCATCCTCGGGCCGCTGGACCTGCAGCTGCTTGGGCTGGAGGTGACCCTGAACCAGATCAATCTCAACGTAACCGCCACCAACGGCGCGGGCGTCCTGGGCAACCTGTTCTGCCAGCTCGCCAGCGGCACGCTCGGTGCGCCCACAACCGGGTTGGCTACCTCGACCCCCTGACGGCGCGGACACGGGTAGGCGGATCTGAGACGCCAGTGGCCGCGGGGGGGCGATGCCGCGGCCGCTGGCGTCTGAGCCCGGCGACTGCGTGGGCTGAGCGTCAGCGGTCACGCAAGGTCGGCCTCGAGCGCGGAGTGATCGCTCAGGTCGCGCTCGCGCCACTCGTGGTGGTACCGACACGCCACGGGCAGCAGACGTGCCGAGGCGAAGACGTGATCGATGCGCCAGCCACCGCCGTGCCCCGCGATCCGCCGCCACGTCCAGCTCGGGTCCTTGGCCTCGTATCCGTTCACCGTGCGGTACGCGTCGCGGTAGCCCAGATCCCGGAGCCCGGGAACGACACCGAGCTCCGCGGCGTCCCAGTCGGGACCGCGCTCTGGACGCAGGCGTCCGCGCGAGTCGCGGGCAAAGGAGATGACCTCGCCGCCAGGAAGCTCTCGGCGCGGAGTGTTGAGGTCACCGCAGAGCACTCGAGGCGCTGACTCCGCCGCGGCCAGGCCGTCGCGAATTGCGCGCAGACTGTCGACCTTCACGATGCCGTTGGCGGCGTTGGGCACATGCACGCAGTGGATATCAACCGGCCCACGGCTGGTTTGCACCTCCGCGCCGACAGCGGTTTCCGGCCACGGCAGCGCCAGCGCGCCGCGGACGTCGCCGAGGGGCGTGCGCGAGGCGAGCATCACTCCGGTCGCGCGGCGGCTGGCCGGACTTCGCTGCGGATCGGCATCGTCGAGCGAGGCTCGGACGTGGATCAGCCCCATGAGCTCAAACGCCCTGCGCCACAGCGGCCCGGTCCGAAGCGTCACCTCCTGCAGCGCCACGACGTCCGGCGCGCGTTCTGCGAGCACGGTGGCCTGCTCCACGATCCGCGACCTTCGCCGGGCCACATTCCAGGTCACCAATCGTAGAAGGCGGACTGCAGAGGCTGACCCGGTGTTCATGCGCTCCACGTCCTCACGTACCACCAGCATAAAGCCGCGCAGGACGCCGCCCCTGATTCGCGCGCTTACTTGGCGTCGCGCCGGGTCCGTCAATCCGCGATGACGATCCGCAAACACGGCGGCGACCGGGCCATCGGCAGGTACAGCATCGCACGCGTCAACGGCCACTGACGTTCAAAGCGCCCTTTGCCGATCCAGTGCCGTGCCGGCCCGTTGGCGGTGGTCGTGTTTCACCACCGCGTTGTTTTCTGACTAATACGTGCACTATGGGTTTGCCGGCTTCTCCTGTCCACGGGTGGACGCAACACACCTGCCAGCCTGAAGTTTCGCTCGCCGATGTTGGCATTCACCGCTGGTCTTCGGGTCAGACCGTCACAGCATTGTGGCGGCCATCAGTGCCGGTTTGTGTCACTGTTGCTACGGGGACCTCAGAGGTGCCGCGCTCGCACGCGGTACGTCCAACCTCAAAAGGAGGCTCCATGTCAGTTCGCAAGCTTGCGACTGTCTTCGCCGCGCTGTGCGCCTTGGCGCTGCTCGTTCCCGTCGCAGCGGGGGCGCAGACCCCGTCCACGGGTGTCCCCGTGACGTCGCTGCGCCACGTTCCGATCACGGGCACCACCAGCAACGGCAAGAAGTTCGTCGGTCAGTTCACGGTCAGCCAGTTCGTCACGCGAGCGGGCAAGAAGTATGCGCTCGGGACGCTGGCGGGCAAGCTCGGCAGCCGCAGCGTGAGTCAGCAGAACGTTGCGCTGCCCGTTTCGGTGCCGAGCTCCGGTCTGCCCGGCGCAGGACCGACCGCCGCAGGGCCGACCTGTCCGATCCTACATCTGGTTCTGGGTCCGCTGAACCTGAACCTGCTCGGGCTGAAGGTTCACCTCAATCAGGTCGTACTCAACATCACGGCGCAGTCGGGACCGGGCAATCTGCTTGGCAACCTTCTGTGCTCGGTGGCGAACCTCCTCAACGGACCGGGACTGCCCGTGTCGCAGGCCACCGGCCTGCTGAACATCCTCCAGCAGCTCCTGAACGTACCGGGGCTTCTGAGCCTGTAGCGCTCGCCGCTGGCGCGGACGGTCTCACCGGCCGTCCGCGCCCTGGCGCTCGCCGCCGGCGCGGGCGGTCGGGCCGGTCGCCCGCGCGCGAGCGACCTCTTCACAAGATCTGTATGGCCGACGGGGGTTTCTTCACGTCTCCCTGACAGCTCGGCGTCCACCATGGGGACATGGATGTTGTAGCCCTCCTCCTCGCAGTGGTGATCTTCGCGCTGCTGATCGCGTTGGTCTACGGGATCGAGCGGATATGAGCGGCGCTGACCTGTTCGGACTGATCGTTTCGGTGCTGGTGTGCGCCTATCTCCTCTACGCGCTGCTGCGCGGGGAGAAGTTCTAATTGATGCCGGGACGGAATCGACCATGACGTTCACCGGTTGGCTCACGATCTTTCTCTTCTGCGGGATCCTCACCGCATTGGCGATCCCGATGGGTCATTACATGGCCGCGGTCTATACGGGTGAGCGCACGTTCCTGGATCGGTTGCTCGGCCGCCCTGAGCGTTTTCTGTACCGGATCCTGCGCGTCGACGCGACCAAGGGTCAGGACTGGAAGTCCTACGCCAAGAGCCTGATCATCTTCTCGCTGCTCGGTTGGCTGGTGCTGTATCTGATCCTGCGCACGCAAACGCTGTGGAGCTTCACCGGCCTCAATCCGCAGGGCTACCACTCGGCGCCGTGGAACGTCACGTTCAACACGACTTCGTCGTTCTTGACCAACACCAACTGGCAGTACTACGGCGGCGAGACGACGATGAGCTACTTCAGCCAGATGGCTGGGCTGACCGTCCAGAACTTCCTCTCCGCCGGCGTCGGCATCGTCGTCGCCGTCGCGCTGGTGCGGGGAATCATCTCGCGCTCCGGAAAGAGCCTGGGAAATTTCTGGCAGGACATGGTGCGCACGATCCTGTACGTGCTGATGCCGATTTCGATCGTGGTCGCGCTGGTGTTGGTGTCTCAGGGCGTGATCGCGAACTTCGCCTCCGCCCTGACCGTCCACGGGATCACCGGGCTGTCACAGACGATCGCCCAGGGTCCGGTCGCTTCTCAGGAGGCGATCAAGCTACTGGGAACCAACGGCGGCGGGTTCTTCAACGTCAACTCGGCGCATCCGTTTGAGAATCCGACCGGCTTTACGAACTTCCTCGAGATGCTGGTGGTGTTGATCATCCCGGCGTCGCTGGTGTTCATGTACGGCAGGATGGCCGGTAACCGCCGGCAGGGCTACGCCATCTTCTCGGCGATGATGGTCATGTTCCTCGGCGCGGTGATCGTGGCCTACATCGCCGAGGCGCACGGATCCCCCGCGCAGCATGCCGCGGGGTTGCACACCAGCGTGATGGCAGGCTCGACGGGCGGGAACCTGGAGGGCAAGGAGCAGCGCTTCGGGATCGCCGGCTCAGCGCTGTTCGACGTGGTCACGACCGTGACGTCCTGCGGCGCGGTCAACAGCGCGCTTGAGTCCTTTACGGGGATCGGTGGCGCCGTCCCGTTCGCAAACCTGAGTGCGAGCGAGGTGATCTTCGGGGGCGTCGGCACCGGGCTCTACTCGATCCTGCTGTATGTCCTGCTGGCGGTGTTCATCGGCGGCCTGATGGTTGGACGCACCCCGGAGTATGTGGGCAAGAAGATCGAGGCCAGGGAGATCAAGCTGGTCTCACTCGGGATCCTGATCACTCCCCTCGTTGCCCTGTTCTGTACCGCGATGGCGACCGCGTCAAGCGCGGGGCGCGCATCTATCGACACGGCGATCGCGCATGGTCCACAGGGCTTCTCAGAGACGTTCTACGCGTATCTCTCGCAGGCCAACAACAACGGATCGGCGTTCGCGGGCTATACCGGATTCGTCCAGCCCAGCGCGGGGAACATCGGCTCGCACGGAGTCACCTTCGCTGACCTGCTGGGTGGTTTCGACATGATCTTCGCGCGCTACATGCCGATCCTGTTCGCGCTCGCGGTGGCCGGCTCACTGGCCGGCAAACGCGTCAGCCCGGCCGGGCTGGGAACCATGCGCACCGACAACCCGGTGTTCGTGCTGCTGCTGATCGGCGTGATCGTGCTCGTTGGCGCGCTCACCTTCTTCCCCGCCCTGCTGCTCGGTCCGATCGTGCAGGGCCTGACCGGACACCTCTCCTGACATGAGAAAAGACTTCATCACCGCCACCATCGGGATGCTCGTGCTGACACTGCTGTGCGGGATCCTGTATCCGCTCGCTGTCACCGGCATCAGCCAGGTCGCCTTTCCGGGCAACGCCAACGGCCAGCAGGTCCTCGTGCACGGCAAGCTCGTCGGATCCAAGCTGATGGGCCAGAGCTTCGCCGACCCGGTGGTCAAGAGCGGCAAGGTACAGCTCGACAAGAACCACAATCCGGTCACCGTCCCGGATCCGCGCTACTTCCAGACCCGTCCGTCCGGGACCACCCCGGCCGACAATGCGGCGGGCACCGCGTTTGCCAACTACGGCCCCAACGGCATCGTCACCGAACAGGTCATCGGGGCCAACATCAGCGCCTACCTCGCGCTGGAGAGGCCCTACGACCCCGGGCTGACCAAGGCCAAGGTCCCGGTCGATGCGGCCGACACCTCGGCATCCGGCATCGATCCCGATATCTCGGTCGCCAACGCGCACATCCAAGCCCACCGAATCGCGGCGGTTCGTCACCTGATGCTGACCCAGGTCGACCGGATGATCTCCACCTATACCGGGGGACGGGGACTCGGGTTCTCCGGGGAACCGGGGGTCAATGTGCTCGAGCTCAACCTCGCCCTCGACCGTGTCTCCGGAGGTCGTTGATGTCAATCAATACTCCCGCTGTCTTGCCTGAACCGAACACATCGGCTCCTCGGCCGCAGCGTCGGGCGGTCTCGCTGTTCCGCCGTGACATCGCCAGGCGAGCACTGCTCGACAGTCTGATCAAGCTCGATCCACGCGTGCAGATCCGCAACCCGGTGATGTTCGTGGTCGAGATCGGCGCCGTCGTCACCACGGTCACCTGGTTGATCCAGGTGTTCGGGGGCAAGGCCCTCGGCGGCAACGACCCGGCCTGGTACACGTTCGTGATCTCGTTTTGGTTGTGGTTGACGGTCGTGTTCGCAAACATGGCCGAAGCATTCGCCGAGGGACGCGGACGCGCGCAGGCCGACACCCTGCGCTCGATGCGCCAGGAGACTGTCGCCACGTTCCGCGACGGCCGCGCCAAACCCGCCTCCGAGCTGGTCAAGGGAGACGTCGTCGTGATCGTCGCGGGCGAACTGATTCCAGGTGACGGCACGGTGATCGAGGGGATTGCCTCCGTTGACGAGTCGGCGATCACCGGCGAGTCAGCGCCGGTGATCCGCGAGTCCGGCGGCGACCGCAGCGCCGTGACGGGAGGCACCCGCGTCCTGTCTGACCGGATCGTCGTCGAGGTCACCCAGGAGCCCGGCCAGTCATTTTTGGACCGGATGATCGCCCTCGTCGAGGGCGCCGCGCGGCGCAAGACGCCGAACGAGATCGCGCTGAACATCCTGCTGGCGGGGTTGACCCTGATCTTCATGATCGTCGTCGCCACGCTGCGGCCATTCGGGCTGTTCGCAAACACGACGATCTCCGAGACCACCCTGATCTCACTGCTCGTCGCGTTGATCCCGACCACCATCGGCGCGCTGCTGTCGGCGATCGGGATCGCCGGCATGGACCGGCTGGTGCGCCGCAACGTGCTGGCCCTCTCCGGCCGGGCGGTAGAAGCCTCCGGCGACGTCGATGTGCTGCTGCTCGACAAGACCGGGACGATCACCATCGGCAACCGCCTTGCCTCCGAGTTCATCCCGATGCCGGGCGTACCCGAGGCCGAGCTGGCCGAGGTCGCCCAGCTCTCATCGCTCGCCGACGAGACGCCGGAGGGCCGCTCGATCGTGGTATTGGCCAAGCAGTACGGCATCCGCGAGCACGACATGGCGTCGCTGCACGCCAACTTCGTGCCCTTCTCCGCCCAGACCCGGATGAGCGGCGTCGATCTCGACGGACGCCGGCTGCGCAAGGGTGCCGGCGACGCCGTGATCGACTTCGTCGGGACGGAGGGCGGTCGGCCCCCGAGCGAGCTGAAGCCGGTGCTCGAGCGGATCGGCCGCGAGGGCGGGACCCCGCTCGCAGTCGCCCGCGACGCGCAGGTGATGGGCGTCATCTATCTCAAGGACACGATCAAGGAGGGCATGCGGGAGCGCTTTGACCACCTCCGCCAGATGGGAATCCGGACGGTGATGATCACCGGTGACAACCGTCTCACCGCGGCCAAGATCGCCGACGAATCAGGCGTCGACGATTTCCTGGCCGAAGCGACCCCGGAGGCCAAGCTGTCGCTGATCAAGGAACAGCAGGCCGCTGGACGGATGGTGGCCATGACCGGCGATGGCACCAACGATGCCCCGGCACTCGCCCAGGCCGACGTGGGCGTAGCCATGAACTCCGGCACCCAGGCCGCGCGTGAGGCCGGGAACATGGTCGACCTCGACTCCAACCCGACCAAGCTCATCGAGATCGTCGAAGTCGGAAAGCAGCTACTGATCACGCGCGGAGCACTGACGACCTTCTCCATCGCCAACGACGTCGCCAAGTATTTCGCGATCCTGCCGGCGATCTTCGTCTCCACCTACGCGGCAACCAAGGCCGGCCAGGGGCCCTTGCATGTCCTGAACATCATGAGTCTCGGCACTCCCCGGTCCGCGGTCATCTCCGCGATCGTCTTCAACGCGATCGTGATCCCGATGCTGATCCCGATCTCGCTGCGCGGCGTCGCCTACCGGCCGATCGGCGCCAGTGCGCTGCTGCGCCGTAACCTGTTGATCTACGGACTCGGCGGACTGATCGCCCCCTTCATCGGGATCAAGCTGATCGATCTCATCGTCCACAATCTTCTCGGCGCCTAGACCGCGCCGCGGGTACAGCGCCAGTCGTGCCATGAGCGAGCCAGGGGCAGGACATCTGCGCGTGTTTCTCGGGATGGCCGCGGGCGTCGGCAAGACGTTTCGGATGCTGATCGAGGGACACGCCGAGCAGGAGGCGGGGCGCGACGTGTGGATCGGCCTGATGGAGAGCCATGGCCGCGCCGACACGGCCCGCCTGGCGGGAGGCCTGCCCGCGATCCCACGGCGCCGGGTCGACTACCGGGGCACCGCGCTCGAGGAGATGGACCTGCCGGCAATCCTCGCCCGAGAACCAGAGCTGTGCCTGATCGACGAGCTCGCCCACTCCAATCCGCCGGGTCTCGAGCACGGCAAGCGATACGAGGACGTCGAGCAGGTGCTGGCGGCGGGGATCGACGTGTTGTCGACGCTCAACGTCCAGCACCTGGAGTCGCTCAACGACCAGGTCGCCGAGCTCAGCGGCATCCGCGTGCGCGAGACGATCCCGGACGCCGTGCTCGCTCATGCGGACGAGATCGTGCTCGTCGACCTCCCCCCCGAGGCGCTGCTGGACCGCCTGCGCGCCGGGAAGATCTACCGGCCCGAGCGGATCGATGCCGCACTCAACAACTTCTTCCGGATCGAGAACCTGTCTGCGCTGCGCGAGGTTGCGCTGCGACAGGTCGCGGAGGAGGTGGGCAACAAGCGGCTGACCACCGTCGAGCCGGTCGGCTCACGCGAGGAGACGATCGCCGCGCAGGCCCCGCAGGCGGTTGGCGAGCGGTTACTGGCCCTGGTCGAGCCGGATCCGGGCGCGCAGCGGCTGATACGCCGGGCGTGGCGATCGGCCCAGCGACTCGGAGCCGACGTTGACCTCCTGTGGGTCCGCCCGCCCGGACGGGCGATGGACGAGGAGCAGGAGCGATCGCTCGCCGCGCTGCGACACCTCGCGTCCATGTTGGGGGCGCGGCTGCTGACCGAGGAATCGGACAACCTGCCGGAGACGATCGCCGAGGTGGCCCGCCGGCAGGGAAGCACCTATGTTCTGATGGGACGCAGCCGGCCTGCGCACGGCGTCGCCCGGTTGCGCACGCCGCTGCCGCAACGGCTGATGGAGCTGCTGCCGGGGGTCGATGTGCGCATCGTCGCCGACCGCAGCCGGCTGCCCGCCGCGGACCGGTCATGATCGTCGTGATCGTGACCGCCGGAGCGGGTGTCGCCGCCGGACTGGCGATCGGGTATTGGCTGCCACCCCATGGCCACCGCCTCGCCCGGGACCGGCCGCCGAGCGTGCGGCGCATCCTGCTGCCGTTCACCGGTCAGGCGATTTCCCGGCGCGCCTTCGAAGCGGCGGTCCGGCTGGCCCGCGCCGAGAACGCCACGCTGATGCCGGCCTTCCTGGCCCGCGTGCCGAGAACCCTGCCGCTCGACTCAGCCCTCCCCGCTCAGGCCGCCACGGCGATGTCGCTGCTGGAGATGATCGAGCAGCGGGCCGGCTCGGAGGGAATCGCCGTCGACGCTCGCGTGGCTCACGGGCGCACCTACCGGGACGCCCTTTCCCGCCTCCTCGACGAGGAGCACTTCGACCGGGTGATCGTCTCAGCCACCGACAGCCCGCGGGCTGGGCTCAGCGGTGAAGACATACAATGGCTGCTGCAGCGCGTACCCGCCGAGATCCTGATCCTGCGCCCCGCGCCCGAGGACACCCGCCGGATCTCCGCC
This sequence comes from uncultured Solirubrobacterales bacterium, assembly GCA_963792735.1. Classification (GTDB taxonomy): domain Bacteria; phylum Actinomycetota; class Thermoleophilia; order Solirubrobacterales; family Solirubrobacteraceae; genus Palsa-465. The sequence continues at coordinate 244,601 of CAWBXK010000009.1, forward strand.
AACGGCGTGCACGGGCACTTCTAACCGCCCGCCAGCGCCGGCGTGAGCCCGGAGAGCAGCGACGCGGGGCCGGCGTCCGCGAGTGAGACGGGCGCGCCGGGGAGCATCCGGTCCAAGAGCGAGAAGGCCGACTCGCGCAATTCATCCAGGATCGGTGCCAGCGTGAGCCGGGCGACCTGCCGCGACGCCGCCCGGCCGGCCCCGGCGCCGCCCTCGCGCGCCACTGTGGCCGCGGCGTCGCCGGCGATCTCGCGCGCGGCGGCCCGGGCGCGATCTCCGGCCATGTCACCAACCGCCACTCGCGCTGCAGCCCACGCGGGCGCGCCCGCTGCGCTCCACGCGGCCTCGCGCGCAGCGGCCCGTCCCGCCGCCCATGGGGCCCAGGCGGCGGCTCGCTTGGTGCCGAGCGTCGAGACCCACGCCGCCCGGGCCTGGCGTCGCGCCTGGCCGAGCGCCACCAGCGCAACCGGTAGGTCGGAGACGGTCACAACCGCCGGCAGCCCGGCCAAACGTTGCGCGGAAGCGGTCAGATCGGCCGCCGTGAGCCATTTCGACGCGTAGGTACGAATCAGCCAGTCCAGCGCCACCCACGATCTCGCTTCGTCGAGGCCATCGCCGGCGGTGCCGATCGTCCGGGCCAGATACGGGCGCAGCCGCTGGCGTGGGCCGTCCTCGAGGCTGTCGTTGAGCGTCGTGCAGAACGCGCGCAGCACCGGGCTGACGCAGACTGGCTGATCGCTGTGCGGCTCGCCCGCCAGGTGGCTGACCCACTCCATCGCGCATCGCCCTTCATCGGGCGTGGCGTGCGTACCGAAGGCGAGGGTGTAATCGGTGGTCATGCTTCCTCCTGGCTCAGCTGACGGCTATCAGGATTGTCCCGCGGAGAGTCGCCCAGTCAAGGCGCGCGCGAGCATCGCGTCCACCCTGCATGATGGCGCTTTGACGCGCTGCCCGGGCAACCACTCAAGACAAGGACGTGACCATGCGCCTGATCACACTGGAAGAGCACTACCGCGCACCGATGGTGACGCAGGCCGTCGAGGCTGGGGGATTCAGCCCCGCCGGCGACGCCCCGGCCGGCTCGCCCACCGCTAAGCGACTCGCGAAGCTCGACGGTCTCGGTTCCGGCCGCCTGGCCGACATGGACGCAGGGGGAATCGATCTGCAGGTGCTCTCCCATGGAGTGCCTTCGACCGAGCTGTTTTCAGCCGGTCGGGCTGTGGCGCTCGCCGAGGCCGCCAACGATTATCTCGCCGGAGCTGTCGCGGCTCATCCAGATCGCTTCGCCGGCTTTGCCACGCTCCCCACCGCCGATCCCCCGGCCGCGGCGCACGAGCTCGAACGCGCGGTCACCTCGCTCGGCTTCAAGGGCGCGCTGATCAACGGTCACACCCAGGGGCGCTTTCTCGATGACCGCTCGTTCTGGCCGATCTTTGCGACCGCTCAACGTCTCGGGGTGCCGATCTACCTGCACCCGGCGCAACCGCCCGACGCAGTGCGGTCGGCCTACTACAGCGATCTACCCGCGGCGGCAGCGCAGATCCTGGCAACCGCGGGCTGGGGATGGCACGTGGATACCGGACTGCACGCGCTGCGCCTGGTCATCGGGGGCGTGTTCGACGAGTTCCCGGATCTCCAGGTGATCCTCGGCCACATGGGCGAGGCGATCCCGTTCATGCTGGCCCGCTCGTCGAACGCGCTCGCCCGCGCCGGCGGCCTGACCAAGCCGCTGGAGGATTACTTCAACGAGAACTTTCACTACACCACCAGCGGCCTGTTCTCCTACCCACCGCTGTTGTGCCTGCTGATGGTTGTCGGCTCCGAGCGGGTGATGTTCTCGGTCGACTACCCCTATAGCGACAACGAGGTGGGCCGCGACTTCATCCTGGGCGCGCCGATCAGCCAGTCCGACCGGGACCGGATCGCCCATGGCAACGCGGAGCGACTGCTCCGGCTCTAGCGTCCGGATTTCCCATCACGTGCCGCCGTCGCCGTTACCGAGGTCCACTTGCGCGTCGGCGTCGATGAGCACCGTCGGTGAGAGCACAAAGCTCTCGACCGCGATGTCTGGATCGAGGTGGTTGTCACTCAGCAGCGCGATCACGGTTCGTCCCGTGAGGCGCTCCACGCCCTCGATCAGGTCCATGCGCATGGCGTCCTGGTAGGCCTTGCGGGTCCGCAGCACGAGCTGGCTGTTGCCGTCGGCAACCAGGGTGCGCTCGCCCTTGGTGAGGGTTTCGCGAAGCACCACGGAGATGAGGTCATCGTCAATCGAGGTCCGGGCCTTCGTGGGTCCGCGGCCGGTGAACTCGCTCATCAGGTGAACCACGTGGTTGGAGATGTTGGCAGCGACGGAAATGTGCCCGTCTTGCGGCGTTGCGGTGCGGGGCATTTCGACCGGCTCCCTTCTCGTCTCCCTTCCTAAGTGGTGGGGCCGGAGGAAGAAAGGGGTGGAGACGGTGAGGACCGTTCCTCGGGACCTGCGGAAGCCAGATCGCCCACGTTGCGCTTCGGTGTCCCGGACTCCGCCTGGTACACGCTAGCGCAGCGAGTCGCGGGTGCTACGGTATTGCTGCTCTGGCGACTCCGCAGGGGCCGGCGAGAGCTTCCGATAGCTGGTGCGGCGGCGATCAGATCGGTCCTCCGTCGAGCCATCGCGTTTCCGGAAATTCAAGGAAAGGCGATGAGGTGCCTTACATGAATTGTGTGCGCTGCGGGTTGAGCGTACGACTCCGGCCAGATCAGGCAGTCTGGGAGTGCTGCCCGCGCTGCCTGGGCCGCGCGGCGGTGACGGTCCCGATGCACGTTTCAGACCGCCCCGCTTGGCCGGTCGCGCCGACCCGCACGGCACCGGCGAAGATGGCAGCACCGGGCGAGTCGCGGCCACGGACCGCACCGGCGCGCTTCCCGCCCGCCCTGCGAGGGCAGCACGGTGCATAGAGGCGCCAAGTCGCGTCAGCGGCGGCGCCAGCGCGTGGGCGCGGACCGTCGATCCTGCCCGGGTCAAGGCGCCCGGGCGTCGGACAGCGTTCGTCAGCCGCCGGCCGGGACCCCCGCCGAGCGTTCCCAGACCTACACCCCGCAGGCGCTGCCGCGAGCGGTGTGGGAGCGCGAGATGAGGCGACTTCAGGTTGGCGTCCGAGTCCTCGCCGCGGTACTGCTGGCGTTGGCCACGCGCATCATCGTCGATGGCCTCGAACCCGTGAGCGCTGCCACCTCGGGGGTGATCGCGGTGCTGCTCGTCGCCACCATCGGTCTACGCCGTGAAGGCCGCCGGCTCGAGCCCCCGCCGTCCGAGCAGCGCAAGCGCGACTACCCGTAAGCGCCGCGCTACTCCTCCCAGTTCAGCGATCGCTCAACGGCCTTGAGCCAGCGGGCATACTCGGCCTCGCGGACGTCCTCCTCCATCTGGGGCTCCCACCGTTTGTCCTCGCTCCAGCGCTCGCGTAGCTCGTCCTGACCTGACCAGTAGCCGACCGCCAGCCCGGCCGCGTAGGCGGCGCCCAAGGCGGTGGTCTCCGTGACCGCGGGGCGGATCACCGGGACACCGAGCACGTCGGCCTGGAACTGCATCAGCAGCTCGTTGGCGGTCATGCCACCGTCGACGCGCAGATCGGTGAACGGCACGTCGGCGACCTCGTTGGCGGCATCGACCACCTCGCGGCTCTGCCATGCCGTGGCTTCGAGAGCGGCACGCGCGATATGGCCCTGATTCGCGTAGGCGGTCAAACCGACGATCACGCCGCGGGCGTCGTCACGCCACCGGGGCGCGAACAGTCCCGAGAAGGCGGGTACGAAGTACACGCCGCCGTTGTCATCCACCGTGCGCGCGAGCTTCTCCACCGAGGGGGCGTCGGGGATGATCTTCAGACGGTCACGCAGCCACTGGATCAACGCGCCGGTCACGGCGATCGATCCTTCGAGGACGTACACCGGCTTGCTGTCTGCGATCTTGTAGCCGACGCTGGTCAGCAGCTTCTCGGTGTGGACGATCTCCTCGCCCGTGTTGACCAGCAAAAAGGAACCGGTGCCGTAGGTGTTCTTCGCGCTCCCGCGGTCAAAGCAGGTCTGGCCGAACAGAGCTGCCTGCTGGTCGCCGAGGATGCCCGCCACCGGGACGCCGCCGATCGCGGTTCCCTTGGCCTCGCCGTAGTTCTCCGACGAGGAACGGATTTCGGGAAGCATCGAGCGCGGGATCCCCATCAACTCGAGGCTCGGTTCGTGCCAGTCAAGGCTCTCGAGATTCATCAGCATGGTGCGGCTGGCGTTGGTCACATCCGTCGCGTGTATCCCGCCGTCGGTGCCGCCGGTCAGGTTCCACAGAACCCAGGTGTCCATGTTGCCGAACGCGAGCTGGCCGTTGTCAGCCTTCTCCTGCGCACCGTCCACATTGTCCAGCAGCCAGCGAATCTTCGGACCCGAGAAGTAGGTGGAGAGGGGCAGGCCGACGGCGTCACGGAGGCGATCGACACCCTGATCGCCGGCCAGCTCACGAACCAGCGGGCCCGTCCGGGTGTCCTGCCACACGATCGCGTTGTAGATCGGCTCGCCCGTCTCGCGGTCCCACACGAGGGTGGTCTCGCGCTGGTTGGTTATCCCGACGGCCTCGAGGTCGCCCGCCTCGGCCGGCGAGGCGGCCAGGGCGCCGCCGATCACCTCGCGGGTGCGGGTCCAGATCTCCTTGGCGTCATGCTCGACCCAGCCTGCCTTCGGATTGATCTGCTCGTGCTCACGCTGGTCGACGTGGACGATCGTCCCGTCCTTGTCGAACAGGATGAAGCGTGAGCTCGTCGTCCCCTGATCGATCGCTCCGACGTACTTGGCCATGTCAGCTCCTGTTCTGTGGTTCGTCGAGCGAGTCGGCGCCCTGTTCGACCATCTCCGGGTCGGGCTTCGCACCGCGCGCGATCAAAACGTTGCGGATTCCCAGGTCGTAAATGAGCGCACCGATGGCGGCGCCGACCAGCGGACCGATGATCGGAATCCAGAAATAGTCGTTCACGTTGCCGTAGTTGCCCGGGAAGGCGATCGATTTCCAACCCGCGATCCAAGCCCAGATGCGAGGTCCGAAGTCACGGGCGGGATTGATCGCGTAACCGGCGTTGGCGCCATAGGAGAGGCCGATCGCTACGACGATGAAGCCGACGATCAAGGGCGCCATGTTCGCCTTGACCGGCGCGTTGAACTCGTCGGTGATCGCGAAGATGAAGCCGACCAGGAATGCGGTGCCGATGACCTGGTCGAAGAACGGCCCGATCACGGTATGGAAGTAGGGCGCCGGGAAGGTGGCGAAGATCGAGTAGGTCGCGACCGATTGCGAGCTACCACGCACGACGTGCATGGCGTTGTTGAAGCTGTTGATCGCGTCGTGGTAGTTGAAGTACACGAGCGCCGCACCGACGAACGCACCGAACACCTGCGCCGCCCAGTAGGACGGAAGCTTGCGCCATTCGAATTTGCGACGCAGGGCCAGCGCGAGGGTGACGGCTGGATTGAGATGAGCGCCGCTCACCCCGCCGGCAACCCAGACTGCGAAGGCCACGGCGAAGCCCCAGCCCCAGGCGATCAGGAGCCAGTCCGCCTGAGCGAGGAAAGGCGCCTTGCCGCGCCCCGACTGGTTGAGCCCCGCTACCACCATCGCCACCACCCCGTCGCCGAAGGCGATGATGATGAACGTGCCGAGGAACTCTGACACCAACTCCCCGGCCCTGGACCGCTGCCAGCTCCAACGCCTACCGTTGCTCTGCGCCATGGTCTCCGCTCCCTCTCTGCGGCATATTATCGCTCCCGTCCTCCGCGAGCCGTCCCTAGGATAGCCTCGAAGGCATGACCGCAAACACCCCTCATGTCGCTTCGATTACCGATCCCGCCCGGCTCGGTCCTGCCGAGCGAGCGGCCGCGATTGACCGGTTCCGCCATGAGACCTTCGATGTCGTCGTCGTGGGCGGCGGGGCGACCGGCAGCGGCTGTGCTCTGGACGCCGCCAGCCGCGGACTGTCGGTGGCGTTGATCGAAGCGCGTGACTACGCCGCCGGCACCTCGAGTCGCTCGTCGAAGCTGATCCACGGGGGCCTGCGCTACCTGGAGCAGCTGGAGTTCCATCTCGTCCGCGAGGCGCTGCGGGAGCGAAGCCTGCTGCTGAACGTGATCGCGCCGCACCTGGTCCGACCGGTGTCGTTCCTGTACCCGCTCGAGCACCGCGTGTGGGAGCGCGTGTACGTCGGCGCGGGGATGTTGCTCTACGACGAGCTCGGCGGGCACAAGGGCATGCGCCGCCATCGCCATCTGACCAAACGCGCCGCGCTCAGGCTGGCGCCGGCGTTGGATCCCGATTCGCTGATCGGCGCGCTGCAATACGACGACTGCCAGGTCGACGACGCGCGTCACACCCTGGCCGTGGCCCGCACCGCGGCTCGCTTCGGCGCCGCGGCAGCCAACTCGATCTCGGTGATCGGCTTCCTGCGCGAGTCCGGTCGGGTGACCGGCGTGCGCGTGCGCGACCACGTCTCCGACGAGGAATTCGAGGTCCAGGCACGCGTCGTGATCAACGCCACCGGAGTGTGGACCGATGAGCTCCAGCACCTCGTCGGCGAACGGGGCAAGTTCCAGGTGCGGGCCTCCAAGGGCATCCATCTCGTCGTCCCCCGCGATCGGCTGCAGCTCGACACGGGGCTGATCCTGCGCACCGAGAAGAGTGTGCTGTTCGTGATCCCCTGGGGCCGACACTGGCTGATCGGCACCACCGATACCGACTGGACCCTTGACAAGGCCCATCCGGCGGCGAGCCGAGCCGACATCGACTACGTGCTCGAGCACCTCAACGCCGTGCTCAGCCAGCCGCTCGGGTACGACGACGTGCAAGGCGTCTACGCGGGGCTGCGCCCGCTGCTGACCGGCGAGTCGGAGAACACCAGCCGGCTCAGCCGTGAGCATTCCGTGGCGATTCCCGTCCCCGGGCTGGTCGCGGTCGCCGGCGGTAAGTACACCACCTACCGGGTAATGGCCCGCGACGCCGTCGACGCCGCCGCACGCGTGCTGGACGCCCGTGTCCCGCCTTGCGTCACCGACGTGACGCCATTGGTCGGCGCCGACGGCTTCCACGCGCTGTGGAACGCGCGGCACAGACTCGCGGCGCAGTCCGGTCTGCACGTGGCCCGGATCGAGCATCTGCTGGGCCGCTTTGGAACCGGCACGCCCGAGCTGCTGGAGCTTGTCGCCTCGCGGCCGGAGCTGGCCAAGCCGCTGCCCGGGGCCGACGACTACCTGGCCGTGGAGGCCCTCTACGCCGCCTCTCACGAGGGCGCGTTACACGTCGACGACGTCCTGGCCCGGCGCACCCGGATCTCGATCGAAAGCTGGGATCGCGGCGAGGCTGCGGCCGAACCGGTGGCCCGTCTGATGGCCGAAGTGCTCGGGTGGTCTGAGGAGCGAATCGCGCGCGAGGTGGAGCTCTACCACGCTCGGGTGGCAGCGGAGCGCGATTCCCAGCGCCAGGCCGACGACCAGACCGCCGACGCCGCCCGTCTCATGGCACCCGATGCGCTCGCCGGCGTCCAGGGCGAGGGGGCCTGGGCACGTCCGGACTGAGGCCGTGGCGGACGCGCGATCGGCGACGAGGTGATCCTTGGCTAAGCGTGGACTGTTCCTGGCGCCGTTCGATGAGCTGGTCGATCCCCGCCTGCTGGCCGACCTCGGAGCGCTCGCGGAGGATCGCGGCTGGGAGGGACTGTTTCTGTGGGATCACGTTGCCTACCGCCCGCCGGTGCGGGCCGTGGCCGATCCCTGGGTGGCACTCAGCGCCGTTGCCTGCGCCACCGAGCGGATGCGACTCGGACCGATGGTCACCCCGGTGTCACGCCGACGAGTTCACAAGCTGGCCCGAGAGACGGCGACACTGGATCACCTCAGCCGCGGGCGCCTGACGCTCGGAGTCGGGCTGGGCAGCGAACGCACCGGCGAGCTGACGGCGTTCGGGGAGGTCGTTGACGCGCGCGAGCGAGCTGTGCTGCTCGACCAGGGCCTGGACCGGCTGAGCGCCTTCTGGGGCGGCGAGTTCGAGCCGCGTCCGGTGCAGCGACCGAGGATTCCTGTCTGGGTGGCGGGTCGCTGGCCGCACCGGCGACCTCTGCAACGGGCGATCCGCTGGGATGGGCTGTTTCCGATCGAGCTGCCCGGACCGGATCAGCTGACCGAGCTGTCACGCGAGGTGGCGTCGGCCCGCGACGGACGCGACGATCCCTTCGACCTGGTGGTGGAGATCTCCCCGGGCGAGGACGCACGACCGTGGGAGGCGGCGGGGGCGACGTGGGTGCTCACCGGCTTCGGCCCGCAACCGAAAGCAGCCGAAGTGCGGGCCGTGATCGAAGCCGGCCCCCGGTGACCGCCGGCGTATCGGAATCCGGCCACCAGCCAGCCGTAAGCGCAGTCTCACGTTGGGTTTAGCTCTCTCTGACGCGCTATTTAGCGGAGTGGGGGTAGGCGGCCTCGAGACTGCCGGGATGCTCGGGACCGGAGGTGCCTGATGACGGCCGCGACCAACCGATGAGGCGGATGCCCTGGTTGGTGGGGATCTGGACTGCCGCGGTGCTGGTGCTCGCGGCGTGCGGAAGCTCCGCCGCCCCCCGCGCCTCGTCGAGTGCGGTGGTTGTCAAGCGTTCAGGCCGGCACCACCGCAAGCCGGCGTCGTATCCCCGATTGCTGCCCGCGGCGCAGAGCTCGCGGCCGAGCGGCTTCGTGCCGGTGGCCACCTGGAACGGGCGGACCGCCGCCTGGGTCGCCAGGACGTCGTCGGGAATCGCGCTGCTGTCGTTCGATCAGCGGCTGGTCGAGCTGCATCTGCACTCGGGAACCGTCGACGCCGGGAGCACCGGCTGGCACTGGGGTCCCTCGGTGGCGGGATCCGAACGCCGCCATCTCGTGTCGGCCCTCAACGGCGGCTTCAAATTCGACACCGGCGCCGGCGGCTTTGAGTCCTCCGGCCGAACGGCGATACCACTACGGAACGGCCTCGGCTCGATCGTCAGCTACAGCGACGGATACACCGACATCGGGACCTGGCACGGGGAGGTGCCGGCCGCCGGCCGGGCCGTGACCTCGGTCCGGCAGAACCTCACCCCACTGATCGATCACGGCCGCCCGGCGGCCAACCTGGACTGCTTGACCTGCTGGGGGGCAACGCTCGGCGGTGTCACCGATCCGGCACGCTCCGCGCTCGGAATCACCGCCGACGGCCGGCTGATCTGGGCCGGCGGCGAGCATCTCGCGGTCGGGCAGCTTGCCGACGCACTGCTCGGCGCGCGCGTTGTGCGGGCCGTCGAGCTCGACATCAATCCCGAATGGGTCGCGGCCTATGTGTATGGGCATCGCGGTGGGGTCGGTCGGCCCGCCGCCGTGCCGATCGTGCCCGGGCAGCCGGGTGTGCCCGGTCAGTTCCTGGCTCCCTACGCCAGAGACTTCTTCACCATCGCGACGCGGTGACGACGGAGCCGGGGCTCACGGCGGCGGGGTGACCGGTCAGGCGGCGGGTGCCAGCACGAGGTCGTTGTGCACCGACACCCACTCGCCCTGCACCCCTGGCGGCGTCTGCGGATCTCCCGGGTCGTGGCGGCGGAACTCGCGCACCAGGGAAGGCTTGACGGCGAACACCGCGTCGGAGTCCAGATACTCGCTGGCGCGGTCGAAGATGTGGGTGGTGAGCGTCCGGTATCCCTCGGCGCGGATGATCATGTGGATGTGGGCAGGACGCCAGGGATGCCGACCGGTGGCCTCCAGCATCGCGCCGACCGGACCGTCGTCGGGGATCGGATACGGCAGCGGCCGTACCGCCACGAACGCATAGCCCCCGTCCTCACGCGCGAGGAAGCGACCGCGCAGGTGATCCTCGGGCGCTTCGGGCCGCTGCACCGCGTACAGCCGGTCGTCCCCGTTCTGCCACACGTCGAGCTCGGCGCCGGGAATCGGATCACCGTTCAGATCGAGCACGCGACCGTAGACCAGCGCGGGCTCGCCGGCCGCCTCGGCGGCGATGTTCGCGCCGTACTCGCGGAGCGCTGAGCCTGGTACGTAGAACGGACCCCGCACGGTCGACTCGGTCGCGCCGGCCGGGAGATCGTGCTCCATCGCATCGACCAGCATCGACAGACCCAGCGAGTCCGACCACAAGATGAACTCCTGACGGCGCTCGTCGGTGATCTCCCCGGTCCGCGTCAGGACCTCGATCGTCCGCTCCAACTCAGCCGGGGTCAAGCTCACTTCCTCGGCGAGCGCATGCAGATGTCGCACCAGCGCGACCATCACCTCGCGCAGCCGGTCATCGGAGCAATCCTGAAAGCTGGCCAGCACGTCGGCGGTGATCTGCTCCGGAGTGGTGGCGGCGCTTGGCTGGCTCATGTCCGCTCCATTCTTTCGCGGCACCCGTCCTACGCGCAACGGGCACCTGCGATCATCGGTGTCATGGTTCCGGCTCGCTCTGTGGTGCTGTCCTGGTTTACCGCGGCGCTGCTGCTGGCGGGCTGCGGATCGGGGCGCTCGTTGCTGTCGCACTCCGGATCCGCGCAGGTGGCCCGCAATCAGCCGAATGCGCGCCTTCCCAATCTCCGGGCGATTCCCGCGCCGCCGGCGACCGGGGCGCCCGCTGACCCGGCTGCGGTGAATGTGATCAAGGCGTGGTCAAGCGCACTCCAGCGTGGAAACGTGCGCACCGCGGCGTCGCTGTTCAATCTTCCGAGCGAGTTCGTCAACGGCGGCGGCGCGAGCGTGCCGGTGATCAGGATCCGCACGCTGGCTGAGGCCGAAGCGGTGAATGCGACGCTGCCGTGTGGCGCCAAGCTGATCTCCAGCGACCAGCGCGGCAAGTACATCAACGCCCTGTTCAAGTTGACCGGACGCCGCGGACCCGGGGGCAGCGACTGCGGCTCGGGCGCCGGCACCACCGCCCGGACGAACTTCGTGATCGAGCACGGACGGATCGTCGAGTGGATCCGCGCGCCCGACGATCCCGGTGACAACGGCAGTCCCAAGCCACCGGGCAACCCCACCTCACCGAGCCCGACGCCGATCGTCTGAGCCGCCCCCCGGCCGCCCTGACGGCTCACTACCCTTTCCAAGATGGCTTACGGCAGCGCAGACCCCTACCAGACACTGAGCGTCACCTCGTCTGCGTCCGATGCGGAGGTGCGCGCCGCCTACCGGCGACTGGTGCAGCTACACCATCCCGATCACAACGGCGGTTCGGCCGATTCGGCCCGGCGGTTTGAGGAGGTCCAGGAGGCCTACGCCGCGATCAGGGCGATGCGCCAAAACCCGGGCACGGCGAAGCGACCCGGCGCCCGGCCGACGCGCCCGCCCGCGGCCGGACCGACGGGCCCGCCCCCCGGGGAAGTCGACCCGAAGGTGGAGTCCCGGCTCGCCGACCTCGAGCGTGAGCTCAACGCGGCGCGCACGGCGGCGCGTGTAGCCCGCGAGCGGGCCCGGCGGGCAGCCCGCGAGGCAGTCAGGGCGCAGACCTCCGAGCAGCCGCCCGATGCGACCTCAAAGCGTCCATCCGACGAAGAGCTCGGCTACATCGAGACCGACGACAGCTTCAGCAAGATTCTGGCCGATGCCGCTTCGGAGATCGGTGGGCGCCTGTCCGAAGCCCGCGAGCACGATGTCGCCCAGCATGTGCCCAAGCGGGTCTCGGAGCTGATCGACGAGCTCGCCTCCAAGCTGACCGGCGAGCCACCGACGCGGTAGGAGCCGGCGGATACCTCCGTCTCGCGTGACGCGTCATTTGTGTGAAGTGAGACCTGATCGGGTAAATCACCTCTGACCATTTGCCCGTCCTACACCGCGTGCGGTGTGAGCAGATGACGACCTCGAGAGGGAGGTAGCAGTGAAGTCTGGGACCAATCAATTCCACCACGAAAGTGACTCCGAGCGGCGCTGAGAACCGGTAAGCCGAGCTCGGCTTGAATTGACGTCTCAGTCGCCACACGGAGGGTGAACCCTGTGGCTCGAGAAGTATCCCGCGACCAGTGGCTTCTGGGCGAGGGTAACCCGCGCCACGAACCGAAATCTGGATCGACCGGAGGTAGTGATGTCCGCAGCCGTAATCGTCGTAATTGCCATCGTCGTCGTGATCCTGATCGCGATCGGGATCGCCTTTGCGCGCACGCGCGAGAGCGCGCGCGTGCGGGCGCGGGAGCGTGAACTTGAACAGCGCCGGGAGCAGGTCGCCACTCAACATCGACAGGCGGCGGACGAGCGCGCCCAGGAAGCGGAGCTCACCGAGCGCCGCGCCCGCATCGCCGAGCAGGAGGCGGCCCGCCAGCGGGCCGATGCCAACCTCGAGCAGGAGCGGGCTGAGCTGCACGAGCAGGGGCTGGCCGATCACGAGTTGATCGCCGACGATGAGCGCGAGCACTTCGCCGGCACGTCGGCGGTGCCGACAGATCGCGGCGAGACGCGTGAGCCCACCCGCCACGCTGAGTGATCACTTCACACGCCGTCCAAACCAACAGGAGGTAGCGCAGATGGGTGACCGCATGCAACGAGTCAAAGGCAAGGCCGAAGAGCTCAAGGGCCGGGCCAAGAAGGACACCGGCCGGGCGGCCGGACGGCCCGGAACCGAGGCGGAAGGCGCCGGCGAGATGACCAAGGGCAAGGCGCGCAACGCAGTCGGTAAGGCACGAAGCGCCGTCAAGAAGGCCACTCGCTGATCGAGCGGGCCGGCCGCGGCAGCTGATGAGGTCACCGGCACCCGCGGTCCGGCCAGACGGGCGGAGACGGTCTCGCGCCGGCCCGAGTCCACGTGGCTGGCGCGGACCGGACTTGTGATGGCATCCGGGGATTCTCCCGGGGCCGAGCTAGGGTTCTCCTCACGGACTGAAACCTGAGCGAGGACGGTAGAGATGGCGACGATGCGAGTGATGCAAGTGCCCACGCCGGGCGGAGACTTCGAGCTCGTCGAGCGCGAGGTGCCAGAGCCCGGCTTCGGCGAGGCCCTGGTGCGGGTGCACGCCTGTGGTGTGTGTCACAGCGATTCGTTCGCCAAGGACGGTGGCTATCCGGGCGTCTCGCACCCGCTCGTGCCCGGTCACGAGATAGCGGGCGTGGTGGAGTCGCTGGGCGAAGCAGTCAACGGCTGGGAGGTCGGCCAGCGCGTCGGCGTCGGGTGGTTCGGGGGCAACTGCGGCTACTGCGAGTGGTGCCGGCGTGGGTGGCTGATCGATTGCGAGAACATGGAGATCCCGGGAATCACGGTCGACGGCGGCTACGCCGACTACGTGGTCGTCCGAGCCAACGCGATGGCATCGATGCCCGATGACCTGTCGCCCGACGAGGCCGCTCCCCTGCTGTGCGCCGGGATCACCACTTACAACGCCCTGCGCCAAAGCGGCGCACGCGGCGGCGACCGAGTGGCGGTCCTGGGCGTCGGCGGCCTCGGCCACCTCGGCGTGCAATTCGCGGTCAAGCTCGGCTTCGAGACGGTGGCGATAGCGCGCGGCACCTCCAAGCAGGAGCTCGCCCACAAGCTTGGCGCCCACCATTACATCGACAGCACCGCCGGCGACCCCGGACAGGCGCTGGCCGAGCTCGGGGGGGCCGACGTGATCCTCTCCACGGTCACCAGCTCCGACGCGATGGCGGCCGTGTTCGGGGGACTGCGCCCGCGCGGCAAGCTGATGATCGTCGGCGCGTCGATGGATCCGATCGGCGTGCCGGCGGCGATGCTGATCGCCGGCGCCAAGTCGATGGTGGGGCACGCCTCGGGCACCTCCCGTGACTCGGAGGACACGCTTGAGTTCAGCGTGCTCAGCGGGGTGCGGCCGATGATCGAGACGCTGCCGCTGGAACGGGCGGCCGAGGCCTACGAGAAGATGATGAGCGGCGACGCGCGCTTTCGGATGGTGCTCACGACCGGGGCCTGAGGCCCGTGCGACTCCGGCTGGCTGGGTCGAGGGGCCTCGCCACGAGCGGCGGCCGCGGTCCCGGGAGCCACCCCGCGGGCCGGGAGCCACCCGCGGGCCGGAGCCGAGCCACCGCGGTCCGGGAGCCACCCGCGGTCGCGGCCGAATGCGTCGGGTGTGTGTCGGGATCGGTCCCTCGATGGCCGCCGCACCAGACGTGATGAGTCTGAGCGGCGCATACGGTTACTCAGACTCATCACGTCCGCTTAGAGCCCGCTCAGCGATGTGCAACCAGGGGACGGCTCGCTCACCCGGGACGGCTCGCTCACCCGGGACGCCTCGCTCACCCGGGACGCCTCGCCCACCCGGGACGCCTCGCCCACCCGGGACGGCTCGCTCACCCGGGGACGCCTCGTCATACCTCGGGCGCAGGGGCGGTCGAACGGCCTAGAAGACCGGCTGCTCCCGGTAGTCGCCCCACACCTTCTGCAGCTCCTGCACGATCTCGCCTTCGGAGATGTGCAGCCGTGCGGCGTCGATCAGCAGCGGCATCAGGTTGCGCTCGCCGGCGGCGGCGTCCTGGATCGCGGCCAGCGCGGCCTGTACCGCGGGGGTGTCACGGTCAGACCGCGCTGCCCGCACCCGGTCGATCTGCTGTTGCTCGAGCGCGGGATCGATGCGCAGGATCTGGGTCTCCTGCTCTTCGCCCTCGGTGAACCGGTTGAGCCCGACCACGACCCGGCGGCCGGAGTCGATCTCCTCCTGCAGCAGGAAGGCTGCATCGGCGATCTCCCGCTGGGGATAGCCGCGCTTGACCGCCTCCACCATTCCCCCGAGCTCGTCGATCTTGGTGAAGTACTCGTAGCAGAGCTCCTCCATGCGATCGGTCAGCGCTTCGACGAAGTACGAGCCCCCGAGCGGGTCGATGGTGTTCGCCACTCCGGTCTCCTCGGCGATGATCTGCTGCGTTCGCAACGCGATTCTGACCGCCTCCTCGGTGGGCAGCGCCAGCGCCTCGTCGTAGGAGTTGGTGTGCAGCGACTGGGTGCCGCCGAGGACCCCCGCCAGCGCCTCCACTGCGGTGCGGATGATGTTGTTCAGCGGCTGCTGGGCCGTGAGTGACACGCCCGCGGTCTGGACATGGGTTCGCATCAGCCATGAGCGCGGGTTCTTGGCCCCGAAGGTCTCGCGCAGCTCCCGCGCCCAGATCCGCCGCGCCGCGCGGTACTTGGCGATCTCCTCAAAGAAATCGATCTGAGCATTGAAGAAGAACGACAGCCGCGGGGCGAAATCGTCCACATCGAGCCCGCGCGCTACCGCGTGCTCAACGTAGGTGAGCCCATCCTTGAGGGTGAACGCGAGCTCCTGGGCCGCCGTCGAGCCGGCCTCCCGGATGTGATAGCCGGAGATGCTGACCGGATGCCAGCGCGGCATGTGCTCAGAGCACCATTCGATCATGTCGATCACCAGCCGCATCGCTGGATCGACCGGGAAGCACCACTCCTTCTGAGCGATGTACTCCTTCAGGATGTCGGTCTGGATCGTCCCCCCCAACCGCTCGGGCGGCACGCCCTGGCGCTCCGCCGCGACCACGTAGAACGCGAGCATGATCGCCGCCGGCGCGTTGATGGTCATCGAGACCGTGACCTCGTCCAGTGGAATCCCGCCGAACAGCGTCTGCATGTCGAGCACGGTGTCGATCGCGACCCCCTCGCGACCGACCTCGCCCAGCGAGCGCGGGCTGTCGGAGTCGTGTCCCATCAGCGACGGCATGTCGAAAGCGGTCGACAGCCCCGTCTGGCCGTGCTCGAGCAGGTAGTGGAAGCGCTGGTTGGTCTCGGCGGCGGTCCCGAACCCGGCGAACTGGCGCATCGTCCACAGCTGTCCGCGATACATCGAGGGGTACACCCCGCGGGTGAACGGATACTGGCCCGGCAGCCCGATCGAGGCGGCGTCCGGCGGCAGGTCGCGCTCGGTGTACAGCGGTCTGATCGCCTCGCCCGAGACGGTGGTGAACGGCGTATCGCGCTCCCGACCGAGCCCGTAGGCCTCCCGCCACTCCTCGTAGCTGACCGGCGGGCTGTCGATCGCACTCATGGCGAAATTATTGTAGTCAGCACTCCGAGATCGGCTCGAGCTCTGCCTTCCCCAGCGGCGGCGTGCCAGAGCGGATCTCGTGCGGCGCGGCGGTGGCCTCGTCGGCCACCTCACGCCCGGCCGGGAGTAGGATCGAACGGGTGGCGCTCGAAGTGCTCGCGATCGTCAAGCACGACTGCCCGGTGTGCGATCAGGTGCTGCCGGCGCTCGATGCCGCCGGCGCCAGGCTGGTGTCGCAGTCCTCGCCGGAGCAGACCGCCGCTCAGGCTGAGCGGCTGGGGCTCTCCCGGGTGCCCGAGGTCGACGCCGACCTGGCCCTGTCGGAGCGCTTTGACCCCGATGCGGTGCCCGCCGTGCTGCTGCTCGAGGATGGCGCCGAATGCGATCGGGTGATCGGGCTGGCGCGCGACCGGATGGCGGCGCTGGTGGCGAGGGCGGGCGCAACGCTGGCGCTCGACGGCCTGCCGGAGATGCGCCCGGGCTGCGCCTCGCGCACGCGAGATCCCGAGATCGCGGTCCGGCTGGCCGCACGGCGGGCGCGAGCGTCCGGAAGGATCCGGGCTCGCGAGCTGCAACTGGGCGAGCTTGAAGACCCCTTCGAGGCGATCCATCAGCGGGGCCTGACCGATGGGCTCCCGGTCGTGCCTCCGACGCCCGAGCGCGTGGTGGCACTGCTCGAGCACACATCGCGTGATCCGCAGGACCTCGTCGGCGTGGTCCCGCCCTACGGTGGCTCGGCGACCGTGGAGAAGGTGGCGATCAACGCCGTCATGGCCGGGTGCGCCGGCCCGGAGCTGCCGATTGTCCTGGCCGCGGTAGAGGCGGCGTGCCGGGAGGATTTTGCGCTGCACGGGCTGATCGCGACCACCGCGCCGGCCGGTCCGGTGGTGGTGGTGAGCGGACCGTATGCCGAGCGGGCCGGGATGAACTCCGGGATCAACGTCCTTGGCCAGGGCAATCGCGCCAACTCCACCATCGGCCGGGCGCTGCAGTTGACGGTTCGCAACGTCGGCGGCGGACGGCCCGGGCGTGAGGACCGCGCCGCCCACGGCCAGCCCGGCAAGGTCGGTTTCGCGTTCGCCGAGCGGCTCGACGGCACCGCCCCGTGGCCCGGGCTCGCGCACGCCCGCCTCGGACTCGACGGCGACGAGACCGGGGTGACGCTGTTCGCGGGGGAGTCGCCGCGACTGGCGCTGGATCAGCTCGTGCGAGACCCCGACGCCCTGGCGGCGATGCTCGCGGTCGCGCTGGAGCACGTCGCCTCCCCGCGCCAGCGGGTGGCCTGGGACGGGATGCTGGTGCTCGGGCCCGAGCACGGCCGCATCTTTCGCGCCGCCGGGTGGTCGCGCCAACAGGTGCAGGAAGAGCTTCACCGGCGCAGCCACCGGCCGGCCGGAGAACTGGTGCGGGGCGCCGAAGGGATCGCGGACGGCCTGGCGGCCGAGTGGTTTCCCGATCCCGACACCCCGGTGCCCAAGTTCAGGGCCGCCGAGCAGATCCTGCTGGCCTACGCCGGCGGTGACGCCGGGCTGTTCTCGATGGTGATCGGCGGCTGGGTATCGGGCGAAGCCGGATCAGCCCCGCAGAGCGCTAGCGTTGAGCCATGGCGCTGACGATCCTGGACCCGAGCGCCGAGCGCGATCCCGAGGGTCGTCCGCTGGCGCCGCGCCCGGGCTCGCCACACACGGTGGGACTGCTGGACATCCGCAAGCCACGAGGCGACATCTTCCTCGACGAGCTGCAGCTGCGCCTGCGCGCGGAAGGTATCGAAGTGCTGCGGGAGGCCAAGCCCACCTTCACCAAGCCGGCGCCGGCCGATCTGCGGCGTGAGATCGCCGCCCGCTGTGACGCCGTGATCGAGGCGCTGGCCGACTGAGGATCCTGCGTGTCCTGCGGTCTGCGGGACGTGATGGAGTTCGAGGCCCTGGGGACGCCGGCCGTGCTGGCGGCGTCGACTGCGTTTCGGGAGGCAGCCGACGAGCAGTCCAAGCTGCTCGGCCAGCCCGAGCTGAGGCGCGTGCTGGTGACCCATCCGATCCAGGACCGCACCGACGACGAGCTGCGCGAGCTGGCGCGGACCGCGGTCGGCGAGCTGCTCGCAGCGGTCAGCTAGAGTGCAATATCTTCCGGGGAGGCCGCCATGGCAGTGCGGGCAGTAGGTGTCAACCACGTCGCGTTCGAGGTCCGCGACCTCGATCAGGCCCTCGCGTGGTATCAGCGCTATTTCGTGGTCACTCTCCGTGGCCGCCGAGCCAAGATGGCTTGGATCGACCTGGGTGACCAGTTCATAGCGCTCAGTGAAGGGGATCCGCAGCCCGACCGCGACCGGCATGTCGGCCTGGTGGTGGAGGACAAGGAGGCGCTGCGGGCGGCACTGCTCGAGGGGGGCGAGGAGGTGGCCGCGACTCGCGGGCTGCGGGTGCGAGACCCGTCCGGTAACCAGCTTGAGATCGTCGACTATCGCGAGGTCCAGTTCTCCAAGACCCCAGGGGTACTGCACGCGATGGGGCTCGACGGGCTGGAGAAGACGGCGGCGGCGCGCGAGGAGCTGCTGGCCAAGGGGATCGTCGATAGCTGAGGGCGTGGATGCACGCGTGCCCGAGAGTCTGCGCCGCTGCCTGCGCCGGTATCGTGGCGGGCCATGTCCTCGAGCACGAACGGGCGCGTCGCGCTGGTCACCGGAGGCGCGCGCGGAATCGGTGCCGCCATCGCGCGCGGGCTGGCACAGGACGGGATGGCGGTGGTGATCGCCGACATCCGCACCGAGCAGGCGGAGGCGAACGCGAATGCGATCAACCAGGCCGGCGGGCGCGGCCTGGCCATCGAGATGGACATCCGCCAGGCCGCCAGCGTCACCGGCGGGGTGGCCGCCGCTCGTGAGCAGTGCGGGGAGATCGACGTCCTGGTCAACGTCGCCGGCTGGGATGAGCTCAAGCCGTTCGTGGACACCGACGAGGAGTTCTGGCAGGAGGTCCTGGAGGTCAATTTCAAGGGCGGCCTGCGGCTCACCCACGCGCTGGTGCCGTCGATGATCGAGCGCCGGTGGGGGCGCATCATCAACATCAGCTCTGACGCGGGACGGGTCGGTTCGTCGCTGGAGTCGGTCTACGCCGGAGCCAAGGGAGCGATCATCTCGTTCACCAAGACGCTCGCGCGCGAGACGGCCCGGCTGGGCGTGACCGCCAACATCGTGTGCCCCGGCCCGACCGACACCGAGATGCTCCAGGACGTCGCCGCGGCGCACCCGGATGCCGACAAGGTGCTCGCGCGTCTGGCCCGGGCGGTGCCGATGAAGCGCCTGGGCAAGCCCGAGGACGTGGCTGCCGCGGTCCGCTTCTTCGCCAGCGAGGGCGCGGGCTACATCACCGGCCAAACGCTGTCGGTGAGTGGCGGCCTGACGATGGCCTAGTGAAGCGCTGAGTGCTCGCCCCCGACATCGGTGCCGCCCGGCCTGACCGGCGGCTCAAGGCGCTGGTCACCGGCGCGGCTCGCCCGGGTGGCATCGGAGCCGCCATCGTCACCCGACTGGAGGCGGACGGGATCGAGGTCGTCACGCTCGACGTGGAGCCCGGTTGCACCTTTCAGGTCGACATCGTCGCCGACGAGCTGCCACCGCTGGCCGACATCGATGTCCTGGTCTGCAACGCCGGCCTGCCGACGATCTTCGGCGCCGCCCACTCGATCGACCTGGAGCGCTGGCGGCGTGACCTGGACGTCAACCTGACCGGCTCCTTCCGGGTCGCCCAGGCGTGCCTGCGCGGGATGCGCGAGCGGGGTTTCGGACGCATCGTGGTGATGTCGAGCATCGCGGCGGCCTACGGGATGCCGGCCCAGGTGGCCTACAGCGCCAGCAAGGCCGGCCTGCTGGGGATGGTCAAGACGATCGCCGCCGAGAACGCCGCCCTGGGGATCACCGCTAACGCGATCCTGCCCGGCCTGGTCGGCAGCGCCGGCGTGCTGGCGATGCCGCAGGAGATCATCGACGCGTGGCTGGAGCGGATCCCGACCGGTCGGGTCGTCAGCACGGCCGAGATCGCTGAGGCGGTGGCGTACTTCGCCTCATGGGCGGCGGGGAGCGTGACCGGCCAGGAGCTGGTGATCGACGGTGGTCAGTCGCTGAACTCGCTATCGGTCACCCGCAGCGTGCTCCGCGGGCGCGGCGATCAACCCTCGAGCTGACGCGATCGACCCTGAGACTCACGCGCTCGCGGCCGGGACCACCCACCCGAGCACGGCGACGTACTGTGCCGCGGCAGCCAGGATCACGAGCGCATGGAAGACCTCGTGGAAGCCAAAGGTCCGCGGCCACGGATCCGGCCGCTTCAGCGTGTAGATGACCGCACCCGCGGAGTACAGCAGTCCGCCCGCGCCGAGCAGGATCAATGGTGTCGCCGGCAGTTCGGCGAACAGCTGGGGCAGGGCGATCACGGCGACCCACCCCAGGGCCAGGTAGCTGCCGGTGATCAGCCGGCGCGGCGCGTCGATCCATCCCAGCGAGAACGCGACGCCGGCGCCGGCCCCCAACCACGCGATGGCGAGGATCACCCAGGCGAGCAATCCGTGCAGCACGATCACCGCGACCGGGGTGTAGCTCGCCGCGATGAAGAAGAAGATCATCCCGTGATCGATGCGCCGCAAGAGCGGCTTCAGGCGCGGCGGGCCGGGCCACCGGTGATAGAGGGCACTACCGCCGAACAACGCGGTCAGCCCGGCTCCGTATATGGCCAGCGCGACGGTGGCACGCCCGCTGGGGGCAAGCGAAACCACGACGATCGCTGCCGCCACAGCCAGAAAGAAGGCGATCATGTGGGACGTTCCGCGCAGCCGCGGCACCAGTCTCACGGGAGAGTCGGCCGCCAGGGTCACGCCCCCGGCTCCCGCTGAGACCGGACCGATGACTCGGCCGCGTCGGCGCGAGCTTGACCTTTGCGCTCGAGGCTCATGGCCCCCGGATGTCCCTCGCCCGGCCACGGCGCCAGCAGCAACAGCAGCCGCGCGTCGGTGCGGCCGGTCACTTCACGGCGCTCGTGGGGGGCAAACTCGAACAGCGCCCCGGGATCCCCCCGGACCGGAGCCTCCGAGCCCGCCGCGACCTCGATCTGACCTGCCACCACGATAACCCAGGACCGTTCGTGCACCTCGTGGTCCTGCAGACGCTCGCCGGCGGGCAGCGACAGCACCACCAGGCGGGCCTCGTCACTGGAGGAGAGAATTCGCGGCAGGTGCGGTTCGGCATCGAGTGACGCTATGTCCCAGCTCTTCACCAGCTTCCCTCCTGGTCGGTGCGGCGGTGTGCTCACAGTAACGGCCTGCGCCACGGAAGGCTTTAGGTTCCAGCGCCGGGCCGACCGACGCGGCCCGAGACAGATGTCGCATGAGTTACGATCCGGGTGACATTGTGAGCGCAACCGACGCCACTCCAGCATCGCCGCCTCACGGTGACGTGCTCACGGCCATCTCCGATGGACTGGTGTCGCTGCTGAAGGAGTTCTACGGTCGCGGGCCGACCCGGGCGAAGTCCTACTACGAGGACGACCTGGTGGTCTGCGTCCTGCGCGGCGGCTTCTCACGCGTGGAGCAGACGCTGCTCGAAGGTGGCCGCGGCGCCGCGGTGATCGACCAGCGGATGGAATTTCAGGCCCTGATGCGCGAGCGCTTCGAGGCGGTGATCGAGCAGGCGACGGGAAGGCACGTGATCGGTTTCATGAGTGGAAATCAGCAGGAGCCGGACATGATGTGCGAGGTGTTCGTGCTGGCGCCCACCGACCTGGTGGACGCGCACGAGATCTCCCCGCAGCCCCGCGCGTCGCCGTAGCTATCCTCCTGATTGGAGGGCATCAGCAGGAAGTCGAAGGAAATCTCCGCCGGCAGCCTGCTTCGACTTCCGAGGTTCGCCTGCAACCCGGAGATCACGATGCCCGACAAGTCCTCCCCTCAGCCACCTGGCCCCTCGCCCAAGACCGCCGACCCGCGGGAGCCGATGCCGCGTGACCAGCGGGGCTGGCGAGTGGCCCCGGCCCCTGACGGCCGAGGCGCGCCTGACCCGCCGCAAGCTCGGCCCCCCCACCGCTCACGCTGGTTTCTGTGGTTTGCACTGGGGCTGCTGGTGTTCAACATCGGCTCGGTGTTGCTGCTCTCGCCGGGGGGCCAATCGCGGGTCGCCGTGTCGTTCAGCCCGTATTTCCTGTCGGAGGTGCAGGCCGGCCACGTGGCATCGATCGCATCCAAGGGCGACACGATCGAGGGAACGTTCAAGGCGCCGGTGCGATATCCGAGCGCCGATAAGTCGGTTGTGCCCACGACGCTGTTCGCGACTCAGGTGCCGACGTTCTGGAACAACGATCAGCTCACCGCGCTGCTCAAGGCAGAGGGTGTCCAGGTCGACGCGCAGTCGACGACCCAGAGCACCCCGCTGATCGAATCGCTGCTGCTCGGCTTCGGACCGACGCTGCTGATCGTCGGCCTGTTCGTCCTGTTCGCGAGGCGCGCCGCCAAGGGCGGCGGCTCGATGGGTGCGCTGGGCAGCTTCGGCCGCTCGAAGGCCCGCCGCGTCGACCCGAGCACGATCCGGATCACCTTCGCCGACGTTGCGGGGATCGACGAGGCAAAGTCCGAGCTGACCGAGATCGTCGACTTCCTGCGCAACCCCCAACGCTACGGACGCCTGGGCGGACGCATGCCCCACGGAGTCCTGCTCTCGGGCGCGCCGGGGACGGGCAAGACGCTGCTGGCGCGCGCGGTGGCGGGCGAAGCGCACGCCGCCTTCTTCTCGATCTCCGCTTCGGAGTTCATCGAGGCGATCGTCGGAGTTGGCGCCTCCCGCGTCCGCGACCTGTTCACGAAGGCCAAGGAGGCAGCACCGTCGATCATCTTCATCGACGAGCTCGATGCCGTCGGGCGCTCACGTCAGGGGTCGGTCTCGATGGCCGGCTCCAACGACGAGCGCGAGCAGACCCTCAATCAGATCCTGACCGAGCTGGACGGGTTCGAGTCGATCGAGGCGGTGGTCGTGCTGGCGGCGACCAACCGGCCGGAAATCCTCGACCCGGCGCTGCTCCGCCCCGGGCGCTTCGATCGCCGCGTCGCGGTGCAGCCGCCGGACCGCGTCGGCCGGCGCCAGATCCTGGAGGTCCATACCCGCTCGATCCCGCTCGCGACCGGAGTCGATCTCGAAGCGCTTGCCGCGACGACGCCCGGCATGGTCGGCGCCGACCTGGCGAATCTCGCCAACGAGGCGGCGCTCCTGGCCGCGCGCCGCAATCATCACACCGTCCAGACGGCCGATTTCACGGACTCGCTGGAGAAGATCCTCCTCGGCGCGCCTCGGGGGATCGTGCTGTCGGCCGAGGACCGCGAGCGAACCGCCTACCACGAAGCCGGCCACGCTCTGATCGGAATGCTGACCCCCGGCGCCGACCCGGTCCGCAAGGTCTCGATCATCCCGCGGGGAGCCGCGCTGGGCGTGACCCTGTCCACCCCCGACGACGACCAGGTGTCCTACACACGTGAGGACCTGCTCGGCAAGATCAAGGTGGCACTGGGGGGGCGCGTCGCCGAGGAGATCACCTTCGGGACGATCACCACCGGAGCCGAGTCAGACATCGAGCAGGTCACCTCGATCGCCCGGCAGATGGTCGGCCGATGGGGAATGAGCGAGGCGATCGGGTTCGTGAACGTCCTGCCCACCGAAGGCCGCGGGACCTTCTTCGGCGGTGGGGCAGAAACCTCGGAGTCCACTCAACGCGTCCTCGACCGGGAGGTGCGCGGGCTGATCGACACCGCGCACCGAGATGTGACCACCGCGCTGAACGAGCACCGCGATCGGCTCGAGAGCCTGGCGCGGAGACTGCTGGAGGCCGAGACGCTCGACGAGCTCGATGCGTATGCGGCGGCTCAGATGCCGCCCCGGGTCGTGGTCGCCGACGAAGTCGCGGAGCCTCACTCGCCGGCTTGGCCCGCGGAATAGTCTGAGTACTGGATCCGCGCCGCCGCGGCCTCGGATCGGGCCATGCGGCAGCATGCCCGGGGATGCGCCAGCATGCGCCCGTGACCGAGCTCGACCGATCGGCCCTGCTGTCACGCCTCACCGCGGTCCTCGAGCAACGCTGGCCTGGGGCGCGAGTGGCCCAGCTCGAGCCGCTGCCGGGAGGCATCTCGAGCCTGACCTTCGCGGCGACCCTGGACGGAGCGGGCGAACACTCCCGCGTTGTGGTCAAGGTAGCGCCACCGGGACTGGCGCCGGTGCGCAACCGCGACGTGCTGCGCCAGTCCCGGCTGCTGCGCGCGCTGCACGGCGTCCGCGGCGTGAGGGTGCCTCAGGTCCTCGCCGCGCAGGACGGGTCGCCGCCCTTCTTCGTGATGGAGTTCGTGGCGGGGGACTCCTACGAGCCGCGCTGGGACACGGCGGCCACGCCACCCGCACCAAGCGTGGTGTCGCGACGGGCGCTGGCGGCGACGACGATGCTCGCCCACATGCATCTCCCCACGCCGGAAGCGTTGGGCCTGGCCGATGAGCCGGCACTGACGGTCAGCCAGGAGCTCGAGCGCTGGGCTCGGCTGTTCGAGACTGTCGGTGACGAGCTCCGCGGCGATGAGCGCAGCCTCCGAGAGGCGCTGCGCCGCCGGCTTCCGGAGCCGGTCGCACCCCGGATCACGCACGGCGACTACCGGCTCGGCAATCTGCAGTTCGCCGGCGACGATCTGCGCGCGATCATCGACTGGGAACTGTGGTCGAGCGGTGACCCCCGCACCGACCTCGCGTGGCTGGTGGTGTTCGCCGATCCCGTGATCGAGCGCACCGCCGTTCGCGATGCCGCCAACGAAACCGCAGCGGCCGCGATCCCCGGCCGCGACGCGCTGGTGGCGGCTTATGAGCAGGTGATCGGTGGCGCGAGCTCAGAGCTCGATTGGTTCGTGGCCTACGGCTACTACAAGCTTGCCTCGACGATGTCGGCGCTGGCCAAGCGCAACCGGCGCGCGGCGGATCCCGATCCGACGCTGGAGCGGGCCGCGCAGACCTTGGCGCCGGCGATCGAACGCGGGCTGGAGGTGCTGGACTCAAGCTAGAGCCGGTTTTGACCGATACACGCCGCCAGCGCGCGTGTGACCACCGGCTCTCTGCCGATGAAGGCGCGGATCGCGCATGCAGGACCGTGCGCTGGACGCACGGCAGCTCATAAAGCAGCGTTTTGACTCGCGCGCCCCTACGGCGCTCCGGTCGAGGCTCCGCCCAAGCCACAGGGAGCACCGTGACGACGACGACACAGCCCGTGACGACCCCGAAGCACACCGCCTCGGGGTTGCGCACGTTGGCCAAGGCGCCCACCGGGATAAAGGGCCTCGACGAGGTGACCGCGGGCGGCCTCCCGCGCGGGCGACCGACCCTGATGTGCGGGCCGGCTGGGTCCGGCAAGACGCTGATGGCGATGGAGTTCCTCGTCCGTGGGATCACCCAGTTCGACGAGCCCGGAGTGTTCGTGGCGCTTGAGGAGACCCGCGAGGATCTCGTCGCCAACGTGGCCTCGCTCGGCTTCGATCTGCCCCAGTTCGAGGCCGACGGCATGCTCGCAGTCGACCACATCAACGTGGTCGCCGCTGAGCTGGTGGAGGCCGGCGAGTGGGATCTGGAGGCGCTGTTCATCCGCCTCGGCGCCGCGATCGACAGCATCGGTGCGACCCGAGTGGTGATCGATACGATCGAGACGCTGTTCACCGCGTTCACCGCCACCGGGAAGTTGCGCTCCGAGCTGCAGCGTCTGTTCCTGTGGCTCAAGGCGCGCGAGGTCACCGCCGTGATCACCGCCGAGCGAGGCGACGGCGGGCTGACGCGTCACGGGATCGAGGAGTACGTCTCGGATTGCGTCATCGTCCTCGACCATCTCGTGAGCGAGGAGAGTTCGATCCGGCGGCTACGGGTTCTCAAGTACCGAGGCTCGTTGCACGGGACCAATCAGTACCCGTTCCTGATCGGCGAGCACGGTATCTCGGTCCAGCCGATCACGTCGCTCGGTCTCCAGCACGGTGTGTCCAGCGACCAGGTATCCACGGGGGTTGATCGTCTCGATGTGATGCTCGGCGGCTTCGGCCCCTTCCGCGGCAGCTCGGTCCTGGTCAGCGGAACCGCCGGCACCGGCAAGTCGACACTGGCGGCGCAGTTCTGCGACGCCGCGTGCGGCCGCGGTGAGCGAGCGGTGTACTTCGCCTTCGAGGAGTCCCAGGATCAGATCGTCCGCAACATGGGATCCGTCGGCCTGGACCTGGGCCGATGGGTGAACGAGGGCCTGCTGCGGTTCCGCTGCGTCCGCCCCAGCCTGCTCGGCCTCGAAGCTCATCTCTCGGCGATGCAGACCGCGGTGGAGGACTTCGATCCCTCGGTCGTCGTGCTGGACCCGATTTCCGACCTCGTCGGGAGCGCCCGCGATGTCAGCGCGATGCTCACGCGTCAGGTCGACTTCCTCAAGGCGCGGAGCGTGACCGCGCTGTTCACGACGTTGGCCGCCGACGTGCACCAGGAACCGACCGCCCGTGTGGTCGCATCGCTGATCGACACCTGGCTCCTGGTCCGCACGATGGAGGGAAACGGCGAGCACAACCGGGTGCTGTCGGTGCTCAAGTCCCGTGGCATGGCGCATTCCAACCAGGTCCGGGAATTCCGTCTCACCAATCAGGGGATCGAGCTCACCGACGTGTATGTGGGGCCTCAGGGCGTCCTGACCGGCTCGGCGCGATCGGCGCAGGAGGCCAAGGAGCGCACCGAATCGGTCGAGCGCCAGGAGGACCTGCAGCAGCGGCGCTCCAACCTTCAGCGCCAGCGGGAGGCGGTCGAGGCCCAGGTGGCCGGGCTGTGGCGAGAGTTCGCGGACGAGGCCGATCTCGTCGACCGACTGCTCAACCGGGGTTCCACCGGACGTGAGGAGGGCGCCGAGCAGCGCCTCGAGCAGGGCCGGCTGCGCAGCAGCGACGCGCTGCTGTCCGAGACCGACCCGGATCCGATCGATCCGCCGGAGACAGGATGATGACGTCGTCGCTCTCGATCGAGCCGACCGATGCATGGCCGGCGGCCGACCACTGGGACCTGCGCCTCTACGTTGCCGGTCAGTCTCCGAAGTCGCTCAAGGCGTTCGCCAACCTCAAGCGCCTGTGTGAGGAGCACATGCAGTCGCGCTACAAGATCGAGATCGTCGATCTGGTCGCCAATCCGCAGCTTGCGGCCGGCGACGAGATCATCGCCATCCCCACGCTGGTGCGCCGACTTCCGGCTCCGATGCGAAAGATCATCGGAGATCTCAGCGACACCGAACGGGTGCTCGTGGGCCTCCAGCTACGGCCCAGCCACGGATGAGGCCCCTCGGCCTCAGGCCGCGGACCGGCCCGAGATGACGCACGTCGGCCCGAGACCGACCCTGGAGCGTTTCGAACGTGCCCTGGCCGCACTCGAGACCGAGCCCTACACGCTGACGTTGTTCGTCAGCGGCGCGTCCGACTCATCGGCGCATGCGATCGCCAACGTGCGTGAGATCTGCGATGCGCACCTCAACGGTCGCCACGAGCTGCGCGTCGTGGACCTCAACCAGGAGCCGGCCAGAGCCGGACAGCACCACGTACTCGCCACCCCCACGCTGATCAAAGACCACCCCTTGCCGACCCGCATGCTCGTCGGCGACATGTCCGACCACGTGAGGATCCTGCTCGCGCTCGATGTGCCCGTGCAACATCCGCCAGCCGCGGAGGCCGACCAGGGGACTCCAGACAGGTCGGGTCATGACCGTGCTTGAGGACGCGTCGGCTGACCGGGGGGACCAGCCGAGCCCGTTGTCGAGACCGGCGCAACCGCCGCTTTCGCCGACGGACACGCTCCCCGACGTCCAGGCACGACTGCTCGAGGCAGAGGAAACCCTGCGCGCCATTCGCAGCGGTGAGGTGGATGCCCTCGTCGTGCACGATGCATCGCCTGACGCGCAGGTGTTCACGCTTTCCAGCGCCGACCGGCCGTACCGGATGTTCGTGGAGAACATGCGTGACGGCGCCGCGACCGTGTCCGAAGGGGGCATCGTGCTGTACGCCAACCGGAGCCTGGCCGAGCTGCTCGCGCGTCCGCTGGCACAACTGATCGGCTCGCCGCTGACGTCGATGATCGCCGGCGACGGGACGGCGGCATTGAGGGAGATCGATGCACGGGCCGGCGGCACGATCGAGGTCGATCTCGTCTCCAGTCACGGCGACGGCGTCCCGGTCCGGATCAACGCGTCGACGCTCAATGTCGATGATCACGTGGTCCTCTGCCTCACCTTTGCCGATCTGACCCAGCAGAACGCGCACAAGCGGGAGATCGATCAGCTGCAGGCCGAGCGCGTGCTCGAGCTCGAGCAGGCCCAGGACGCGCTGACCCGGCAAGCGACTCACGATGCGCTGACGGGTCTCGCCAACCGTACGCTGCTGGTCGACCGCATCGTCCAGGCGCTGGCCCTCGCCGAGCGTTCGAAGTCGTCCATCGGCCTGATCTTCGTCGACCTCGACGGCTTCAAGGCGATCAACGACACGCGTGGCCACGCCGCCGGCGACACCGTCCTGCGTGAGGTCGCCAACCGTCTCCAGAACACCGTGCGCCCCATGGACAGCGTGTCCCGGCTCGGGGGCGATGAGTTCGTGATCCTGCTCCCCGCCCTGAGCGCGTCGCAGGACGCGCTCAGCGTCGCCGGTCGCATCGCGGCGCAGGTCGACCTCCCGATCAAGCTCGAGCATGGCGCCGTGGCGGTGACCGCCAGCATCGGCGTGTCGGTCTCCGATCAAACCCTGGCGCAGCACGCGCTGCAGCCGGATCGGCTGCTGCAACAAGCCGACACGGCGATGTATCACGCCAAGTCGCTCGGGGGCGCCAAGACCAAGCTGTTCGAAGCCGGCATCACGCCGACCGCCGTCGAGGCCGACCGGGATACCTGGGCGGCACGGATCCACGAGGCGCTCGACGAGGACCGGTTCGTGCTCTACTCCCAACCCATCATCGACCTTGTTACCGGGGGAATCGTGCAGCGCGAGCTGCTGCTGCGCCTGCGCGATCGCGACAACAAGCTCATCTCCCCGCTGGCGTTCCTACCCACCGCCGAACGATGTGGGCTGATCGGACAGATCGACCAGTGGGTCATCAGGCAGGCGGCCGAGATAGCCGCCCGGGGGACGCCGGTGGCAGTAAACCTGTCGGCGGCATCCGCGGCGGATCCCGTGGTCCTGGACCTGATCGAGCACGAGCTTCGCCGCCACGAGACGAACCCCAAGAACATCATGTTCGAGATCACCGAGACCGCGGTGATGCAGAACCTGGATCGAGGGCGGATGTTCGCCGAGCGCATCGTCGCGCTGGGGTGCAGCTTTGCGCTGGACGACTTCGGCACCGGATTCGGCAGCTTCACCTACCTCAAGCATCTCCCGGTGCAATATCTGAAGATCGACATCGAGTTCGTGCGGGACCTCGCTCGCAGCCAGCGTGACCGGTCGGTCGTGAGCGCGATCGTCGCCCTCGCGCGCGGTTTCGGACAGCAGACGATCGCCGAGGGCGTCGAGAACGTCGAGACCGCCGCGGTGCTGCGCAACCTGGGCGTCACCTTCGCGCAGGGCTACCTGTTCGGACGGCCCTCGCCGCTTCCGAGCTCGGCCCCGCTCGTCAGCTGAGCGGCTGCGGCCCTTGGGACCGAGCGTGACCTTGACCGTATTGGCGAGCTCGTCGACGCCCGCCTGCAACAGCTGGCGCGCCTCGTGGTTGAAGTAGAGGATCTTTCCCCTCGGGAATCACGGCTCCTGTTCTGGCTCAGACCGGAATCGGGGTTAACAGCGCCCGGCGGCGCGGTCAGTCTCGACCTCAGGCGCCTGCCGGGATCAGGATGCCGCGGCCCTGCAGCCGCCCACCATCGAGATCGGCCATGGCGTCGTTGATGGCGTCAAGCGGATATGTGCTGGTGTGGAGGCTGACCTTGCCCTGCGCGGTCAGGGTCATCAGCTCCGAGAGATCGGCGTAGGTGCCCACCAGGTTTCCAATGAACGAGATCTCACGCGAGATCACATCGATCGTGGGAATGTCGATGTTCTCCCCGTAGCCGATCACGTAGTAGAAGCCGCCGTCGCGGACCATGGCGATCCCGTCCTCGATCGCCCCTTTTTCGCCGACGAAGTCGATGATCGCCTCCGCGCCGAGCCCATCGGTCATCTGCTTGACCGTGTCGACCTGGCTGCCGTCCACCTTGACGGTGTGATCGGCGCCCATCTCCCCCGCCAGCGCCAGCGCCGGCTCGGAGGGGTCGATGACGATGACCTCGGCCGGGGTCATGGCCTTCAGGCACTGGATCCCGATGTGGCCTAGGCCCCCGGCCCCGATCACCACCGCGCGGGTGCCGGCGGTGAGGACCGGGATCGCCTTCTTGACGGCGTGGATAGCGGTCAGCCCGGCATCGGCCAGGGCGGCGATGTCCTTGGGCTCCAAGCCGGTGTCGAGCTTGACCACCGATCGTGCCGAGGTCTGGAGCAGATCGGCGAAGCCGCCGTCACGATTGATGCCGGGAAAAGACCCGTTGAGGCAGTGCATGTCGTCGCCGACACGACACGGCAGACACAGCCCGCAGGAGATGAACGGGTGCACGATCACCGTATCCCCGACCTCGACGTTGGTCACCCCCGAGCCGACCTCGTGGACCCAGCCGGCGTTCTCGTGCCCGGGCGTGTAGGGCAACGCCACCTCTGACTTCTCCGCCCACTGACCCTCCTGGATGTGGAGGTCGGTCCGGCACAGCCCGGCCGCGCCGACCCGCACGATCACGTCGAACGGCCCCGCGATCTTGGGCTCGTCGATGCTCTCGACCTTGAGGGCATCGTGGTAGGCGTGCAGCCTGGCGGCCTTCATCCGGCAACCTCCTCTGGATCGCTTTCTAGGTCATGGCGGACCGCCAGCAGCGAGCGGCAGATGCCGCCGTTGGCCTCCAGGCTGGTCCGAATCAGCCGCGCCATCCGCAGCCAGCGGGTGAGCTGAGCGGCGACCAGCGGCTCGCCGCCCGGGAGCAGGAACGCCGGCGACTCGGGGCCGGTATCGAGGCCCAGCTCGGCCCGGAGCTCGAGGCTGCGGCGGGCCTCGGGCGTTATCGGCAGGTCGCTGACGCGCAGCGCGACCACCTGCTCGGGCGTGGCGCCGCCGGCCAGCAACGACTCGCACACCTGGGACTGGCGCGCGATCAGCGCCTTGCGCTGAAACAGCTCACGCAGAGCGTCCAGGCTGTCATCGTCGGTCTCGCCCGGAAACGCTCCGGTGAAGCCCTCGTCGCGCCCAAGCGCGGCGTTGATCTCGCGGCCGGTGTAGTGGTCGGCCAAGCGCACCGTCACACCGCGCACTCCCGGCAGCCGGCGCACGGCATCGCGCGCGTCGGCCGCCATCAGGAATGCGAAATTGGGAGCGCACTGCGGCGTGGGCAACCGCAGCTCCACCTCGACATCTCCGTCCGCGGTGATCTCGCACGAGCTCACGAACCGCAACGTGGTGATGGGTTCGTCCAGCTCGGGGTCGATCACCCCGTCAAGCGCCGCCAGGACGCGCTCCTTATTGCTCATGCCGACTCGACGAGCTGCGCGTCCTCCTCCGCCGCCGGCGTTCCCGCCTCGTCGGGCAGGCGGAGCTCCTGGGGAACATCGATGCCGTACAGCTTGGCGGCATTGAGCCCGAGGATCTTGCGCCGGGTCGCGTCGGTCACCCGCGGGTAGTCCGAGAAGCTGTCGTCGGGATAGTCCCAGTCGAGGAACCCGTCGATCTGCCACTTCGGCTCCCAGATGCCGTAGTCAGAGCCGAACAGCATCTTGTCCTCGCCGACCCAGAACAGCAACTCGCCCATCACCTTGGCGAAGAACCGCGGACGCGCGAACATCAGGCCGCCGATCACCACCGACAGGCCGGCGTAGACGTTGGGCTCCTGCGTCGCCATGAAGCAGAAGTCCTCGATCCGCGGCAGCCCCACGTGCTCGATGATGAAGTTGAGCTCCTGGTTGTTGGTCGCGGCGATGTCGACGTCGCGAGGATCGAAGGCATCCTTGTCCAGCGGCCAGATCGTCGGGCCCTTGTGGACATGGATGTTCTTGATGCCCAGCTCCTTGCACTTGTCGAGGAACGGCTGGGTCTGCGGGTCATCGAGCCGCCAGCCGCGGGAGCCGTTGTTCCACTCGGCGGTGTAGAGCTTGACACCCTGCAGGTTCCACCGTTTGGCGTCCTCCTCGAGCTGCTTGAGACCGTTGTCACCGTCACGGGGGTCGAAGCGACCATTGACGATCAGCTTCCCGGGATGCTTCTCGGCCATGGCACCGTTGACTTCGGCGGTGTTGAACCCGGTCGTGTACCACTCCTTCAGGTAAGTCGACTGGAAGATCCCGACGTCAACTCCGCCGTCCTCGAACACGTCTGAGACGAAGTCCTCCTCGGAGTACTTCATGAACTTCTCGATCGGCCAGTGGGTCTCCGGCGGCCCGAGCCCCATGTAAGCGTGGAAGCACTCGATCCAGCCCTTGGCGTACTCCTCCTGACCCTTGACCCAGTTCTCCGGACTGGCGTCCCACATGTGGATGTGGCCATCGACGATGAAGTACTTCTCGCCGTTCTTCTCGTACATAACTCTCTCCCTCCGCCTAGCTGGTCGCTTGAAGATCGAAGCTACTGTGCTCCGCCGCGTCCTCCGGATTGGCGAACATTATGATGCGGTCGTCGAGCACGACCATGCGCCCGTAATGGGTCGACATCATCTTCTCGCCGAGGTCTCATCGGCATCCGCCACCACGGGTGCGATCCGAGATCTGGAGGGATCGACACCGGCCGCCGCGGAGCGGCGCCAGGATGCGACGATCGACTCGCGCACCGAGGGCGACTCGCTCCGGCCGGAGAACTGCTGCCAGCCGCCGCCGATGCTCTCCCACGCACGCCTCATTTCCCGCGCTCGCTGAGCTGGAAGGGTGGCCGCATCGATGGCCAGCCACGGATTCGACATGCGATTCGCAGTTTAGGGCATCGCACCAGGTCCGCGGAAGACTTCTTCAGCGATCCCGCGGGCCCGGCTCGCCGCGTCGAGAGCCGCGTCAGGAGCGCGTGGACGGGTGTGGAGGATCCTGCGGAGTGGGAAAGGCCGTATCGATCAACTCGATCCGGTAACCGTCCGGATCGGCCACAAAGCAGATCCGGTACTCCTCCGGGGAATCGGCCCCACCCACCCTGTAGGGCGGCTTCTCGGGCTCCACGCCGTGGTCGGCGAGTCCGGCCAGGAGCTCGTCGAGATCATCGACCACCAACGCCATGTGGTTGTAGCCGTCGCCCAGGTCATAGGCCTGCTCGCGACCGACGTTGACCGTCAGCTCGAGTACGTCGCCGTCGCCGGGAAGACCGAGATAGACGTTGTAGGCCGATTCGAAGTTCAGCCGGCCGCGGGGCCCGAAGCCGAGCCAGCCGTAGAACTCCAGAGCGCGGTCGATGTCGCGGACGCGAATGCAGGTATGGACGAACCTGGCGCTCACAGGCCCGGAGATTACCCGCATCGGGAATGATGCAGGGCGTGAGCGACCCCGGCGACCCCGGCGAGCGCGGCGCCCTCGGCGGCCTGCGCATCCTCGATTTCTCCCGCGTACTGGCGGGGCCATTCGCGACGATGATGCTGGCCGACCTCGGGGCCACCGTGACCAAGATCGAGCGGCCCGGGGTCGGGGACGAGACCCGGAGCTGGGGACCGCCGTTCGACGAGCGCGGGCAGGCCACCTACTTCCAAGCGGTCAACCGCAACAAGCACAGCGTGCTGCTCGACCTCGGCGCCGAGCGGGGTCGTGAGCGAGCGCGGGAGCTTGCGCGCGCCTCGGATGTGATCGTCGAGAACTTCCGGCCCGGCGTGATGGATCGTCTCGGCCTGGGGTATGAGACGCTCCGGGCCGAGAGCCCGGGCCTGGTGTACTGCTCGATCACCGGCTTCGGCGCGGGCGCGGGCGCCGAGCTGCCCGGCTACGACCTCCTGGTCCAGGCGCTGGGGGGACTGATGAGCATCACCGGGACACCCGCCGGCGAGCCCCAGAAGGTCGGCGTCGCCTTGGTCGACGTGCTGGCCGGGCTGTTCGCCTCGGTGGGGATTCTCGCGGCACTGCGCCACCGCGACCGGAGCGGGGAGGGCCAGCGGGTCGAGGTCGACCTACTCTCCTCGCTGCTCGCCGCGCTGGTCAACCAGGGCTCGGCGTACACCATCGCCGGGGTGGTGCCGACCCGGCTCGGCAACGCCCACCCGAGTATCTCTCCCTATGAGCTGTATCGGACCGGAGCGGGCGAGCTGGTGTTGGCGATCGGCAATGACCGCCAGTTCGCGGCGCTGTGCGACGTGATCGAGGCCCCGGAGCTGGCCGCCGATCCCCGCTTTGCCGGCAACAGTGAGCGCGTGGCCAACCGCGTTGCCCTGGGCGCCGAGCTCCGGGCCCGGCTGGCGGCGCGGCCGGCGGCGGAGTGGGCCGGCGCGCTGACCGCGGTGCGGGTCCCGGCCGGAGTCGTCAACGACCTCGCCGGGGCATTCGCGCTGGCCGACTCCCTGGGACTGGAGCCGATTGTCGCCGTGCCGGACGCCGGCGGCGAGACCGTCCGGCTCACCCGCAATCCGATCGGCCTGTCGCGGACGCCGCCGAGCTACCGCAGCGCGCCTGAGTCGCTCCCGGAGGATCGCGAGTGACCGACTCAGGTTCCGCCCCGAGCTCGGACTCCGTCCCGACGTCGGTCTCCAGCCGCCGCAGCGCCGCCTGGTCGAGCGTCGTGCCGTGCCGGGGGATGCCGACGGCCGGGGGCAGCTCGACGTGCAGCTCGGTCGCCTCATCAAGGTGGGCGATCGCGTCGAGCAGCGTGTAGCTGAGCACGTGGCCGCCACGAGTCCGGTCGTCGGTGACGAAGTGCAGATGCGAACCGACAAGCTCGATCCCATCCAGCGCGTCGGGAAAGCGGAACCCGACCATCGTTCCGGACACTCCGACCAGATCGGTGATCGCCTGCTGGGCGATCACATCGGGCAGCCGGAGATATGGAGGCTCCTGCTTGGGCACGGAGCGGACGCGGACCGTCTCGAAGCGGCCGTCGATGCGGATCGCCGTGGGCCGCGGCGGCCCGTCCGCGCGACCGCTGAGGCGCCGCTCGAGGTCGGCGTCCTGGAGCGGTCCTCGCAACGGCACCGGCGCCCCCGGCGTGAACTGCACCACCACGGCGTACGGCGTCCGGGCGAAGAGGTCAGGTCGCGCCAGGGTCGCGTCGAGATTGGCCTTCCACACCTGGCCGTCGAGGATGATCAGCTCGCCGTCGAGCCCGTTGAGCGTGCCCAGGCCCAGGTCGCCGTGCTCCAGCAACTCGGCGAGCGTGACGTCGCCCTCGAACGCGCCCCCCAGCAACGCCTGCACCGTCGAGGTCTGAAACAGCTCGTGGTCGGGGTGCGCCGGTCGCAGCTCGGCGTGGCGCAGCAGATCGACGTGCAGCGCACCGAGGAACTCGAGCTCGCTCATCCGAGCGTTCATCGGCTCCGCCCGGACGAACTTTAGTTCAGCCGCGGGAGAGCCGACTCGATCGCCGCGATGATCTTCGGATCCTCCGGCGTCACCTTGGTCGGCCAGCGGGCGATCAGCCTTCCGTCAGACCCGACGAGGTACTTGGTGAAGTTCCACACCGGCGGCGCCGAGTTCGGCTGGCGGGCCAGGTCGCTCCACAGCGGCGAGGGCTCGGCGCGGACCGAGGTGCGCTCGGTGAGCGGGAAGCTGACGCCGTAGTTCCGTTCACAGAACGCGCCGATCTCCTCCGCCTCGGCGTACTCCTGATCGTTGAAGTCGGCCGACGGTGAGCCGAGCACCTGCAGGCCGCGGTCGCCGTAGCGCTCGTACAGCGCCTGCAGGCCTTCGTACTGCGGCGTGAACCCGCACTTGCTGGCCGTGTTGACGATCAGCGTGGGGCGCCCCCGCAGGGTCGCGAGGTCCAGCCGGCCGCCGTCCAGCAGCTTGACCTGGTGGTCGTAGATGTCGGTCGGCTGCGCCAGCTTGGGGGTGCGGCGCAAGTACATGCGTAGCGTCGAGAGAACGCCCATGGTCTCAACTACGCCTCAGCGGCGCGATTGGTTCACCCCAGGGCCCTAGCCGCGCTCGACATTACGCGCCAGTTCGGCGTGCGAGGGGTCATCGCGGGACAGCCGGCGTGCGGTCAGCCCGTGACTGGCCTGCTGGATACGCTCGCCACGCTGATCGCGGTCCAGCCCGAGCTCGGTGAACTTCCTCATGCGCCGATTCGTGCTGTCGAGGAAGAGGGCGCGCTCATGGCCGCGGAGGAGCCAGAAGCCGATCTGGATGATGGGATTGGCGATCGACGCCGGACGAGACACGGAGTACACGTGGAACTCCACCTCGCCGGAGTCAAGGCACTTCCACACCTCCCAGTCCATCTGCCCCTGCTC
Organism: uncultured Solirubrobacterales bacterium; assembly: GCA_963792735.1. Classification (GTDB taxonomy): domain Bacteria; phylum Actinomycetota; class Thermoleophilia; order Solirubrobacterales; family Solirubrobacteraceae; genus Palsa-465. The sequence goes on from CAWBXK010000009.1 coordinate 281,043, forward strand.
GACGTGGCCCTCGAGCGTCCGGTAGTACCAGCCCGACACTCGCACCTGGCGACCGTCGACCTGACGGACCTGGTCGTAGACCTCGCCGACCCGAACGCCGACGTACACGTGGAGCAATCCCAGCGCCCGCAGCTCCAGCAGCATGTTGCGCCCCTCCAGCGGCTGGTCGGGGTCGTAGATGGCGCGCACCATCGAGGGGTCGGCGAACTCGTAGCCGCGGATCAGACGTCGAGCGATCTCCCAGCTCCCGCCGGGGACGGGATCCCCGGGGGGCTCCTCCGGCAGCGGCTGATGGCGATCGTCGACGTGCCAGCCGTGGGGAGGATGGACCAGATCGAGCTCGCCGGGGTCGTAGTTGATCGGCTTGTCCGACAGCTCGGCGAGCTTGCGCCGAACCCGCGGCGAGAGCCTCGGCGGTGCCTGCGGCGTGAGGGTCATGGTGCCGGCAGCGCCTCGACCCGATGGGTCTCGATCTCAACCCCGCCGGTCATCCGGCCATCCGAGATGGAGACCACACCCTCGAGGAACGAGATCCACATGTGCAGCTGGATCTCCTTGGCCATGCGGACATGGTGATACAGCAGGTTCGAAAGCCGGTCGGCGCTGCGCGCCCACGATTCGATCTCGAACACGATCAGATCCTCCTGGCCGACGCGGAACTCGATCTGCCCCGCCTCCAGGTGGCCCGCCAGCGTTGCCAGCCGGAAGGAGCGCTCGCCGACGTCGATCACCCGCACCGGCCCGTCCCAGGGGCCGGGCATGCGGACCACGTACTCGTCGCCCACCGCCAGCGTGCGGCTATCGCCGTGCACCTTCTGAAAGCGTGCGAACTTGGTCGGCGCCGCCCGGTTGACGTTCGCGGTCAGCGTCGCGAACAGCTCCTCGGGGGACAGCGCCGTCTCGCGGATCCGCGTTCGATAGCGGCGGTGAAACAGCGGCCCGTGGCCGTCCGGCGGAGCGATCACCTCGGACGTGTCGACACCTTCGGGCAGCGCCGGGGGCAGGTGGCCATGGGAATCGGGCTCGAGCACCTCGCGGCGATGCAGCGGCGTGGAGCGCCACATGTAGTCCCACGAGGTCAGGGTGACGCCGACCGGCCACGTCATCGCGGTCAGCCAGCGGCGGGAGGCGGTGGGGCGTCGGGGCACGATGCGAGGCTAGCGGGCGCCCCCGCCCGGCTGCGCAGGGATGGCCAACCCCCCGGCGGGACGGGAATCGGCGCTCGCTAGGATCAGCCGGTGCTCACCAAGCGACTTCACCGCGCCGGCCTGCGGGCCTGGCAGATGCAGATTTTCTCGATGGGCTCGGTCGGCCTGTGCATCGGGCTGTGGATCCGCGCCAAGACGGTCGACCAGGACGAGCGCGGCAACGCCGAGCGACGCGCGATCTTCGTCGGCCTGTGGCCTCCCACGATCTGGCTGATCGGTGAATCGCTGACTCGCCACGAGTAGTGATCCGCGTCGACGCGACGTACGCATAACTGTGATGGCGCTCGCACCGTCAAGACTCGCGACAGTCGCCGTGCTCGGCCTTCGCGTCGCCTACGGGGTGGGCCTGATCGCCGCCCCGGCCCGGCTGGCGCGGCGCTGGCTCGGTCGTGCCGCCGACACCGGGCCGACCCAGATCCCCCTGCAGGCTCTCGGTGCCCGGGAGATCGTGCTGCATCTCGGAGCGCTCTGGGCCGCCTTCGGGGACGCCCCGCTGCGTCCGTGGCTGCTGGCCAGCATCGCCGGGGATCTCACCGACCTCACCGCGACGATCGCCCGCCGGGACCAGCTCCCGGCGGGGGCGGGCGGCGCGACGGTGCTCGTCGGCGGCGGCTCGGCGCTGGTCAGCGCGGCGCTCGCTGTCTCGGTCGAGCGCTGAGGACCTCCGTCGATGGAACTCGCCTACGAACGAATCGGCCGCGGCCCCACCCTCGTCCTGCTGCACCCGCTGGGGGCCGATCATTGCGTATGGAACCCGGTGATCGAGCGTCTGCGCGATCGCCGGGAGCTGCTTGCCGTCGACCTCCCCGGCTTCGGCGCGTCCCCGCCGTTGGAACTGAAGCACACTCCGAAGGCGCTGGCCGACGCGGTCGCCGGGTTGCTGCGCTCCCTGGGCATCGAGCGACCACACGTCGCGGGCAATTCGCTCGGCGGCTGGATCGCGTTGGACCTTGGCCTGAGCGGCGCTGCGAGCAGCGTGACCGCGATCGCCCCGGCCGGCCTGTGGTCGCGCCCGCTGATGCCCAAGCAGGCCTCGGCGCACCGGCTGGCGGCTCGGGTGCTGCCGGTGGTGGGGCCGCTGGCCAGTACTCCGGTGGGGCGCCGGCTGCTGTTGGGCAGCGCGGTACGGCACCCCAGCCGGGTGCCTGCCGCCGACGCCGCCCATCTGGTCCGCTCCTATGCGCAGTCGCCCGGCTTCGTCGCGGTCAACGAGGCGATGCGGGCCGGGACGTTTGGCGGGCTGGAACGGATCCACGTCCCGCTCACGCTGGTGTGGCCCGAGTACGACCGCTTGATCAACCGACCGCCGTGGCTACCGGACAATGTGCACAGCGTGGAGCTGCCCGATGCGGGCCACATCCCGATGTGGGACACCCCAGACCGGCTGGCCGAAATACTGCTTGCCGCCACCGGCGGCGACGCGCGCGACGGGTCGGGGCCGCCCGGCCGCGACGCTGCGGCCGTGATCTGAGGCGTGGCTCAGGCCTGATCCAGCTTCGCCCGGCCGCCGCCGAGCAGCGCCGAGGCGGGGATCCCGACGACCAGACACAGCAGGGCCGCGATCAGCAACGTGTGGTGGACGGTCGAGGCGGTCAGGGTTCCGGTCAGCGCCACGCCGGCCAGGGCCGCTCCGACCGCCGCCCCGAGCAGCCGTCCCACCGAGAGGACCGCCGAGGTGCGACCGTGCGAGGCCAGGGGGCTGGCATTGAGCGCAGCCCGCGAGGTCGGTACGAACAGCATCCCCAGCCCGAGCCCGACGGGAATCAGGGGCAGGACCGTGACCAGGCCGGAGAGCGTGAAGCCGGGGATTCCCAGGATCGCGAGCCCGACACCGGCGCTGACGAACCCGATCACGGCCGGGAGCTGCTCGCCGTGACGATCGACCAGCTTGCCCGCCAGCGGTGCCGCCGCTCCGACCAGCAGCGCCACCAGCACCAGCGCGCCGGAGGCGCCGAGGGCGGAGAATCCGGCCACGCGCTGCAGGTACTGCTCGGCGATATAGAAGGCGCCGATCATCACCGCGAAGGTGAGCGCGGCCACGAGCGTCGCGGCCAGCACGATCCGGTTCATGGCGGGATGAGCCCCGCCGGTGTCGACTTGGACGATGCGGGGCAGCAGCCGGGCGATCGCGATCGCCACCACCGCGGTCAGCGGCACCAGCGCCCACCAATCCGCGCGCCAGCCGAACGCCACCGTGAGCAGGCCGCCCAGCAGCGGACCGAGCAGGTTCGACATGCCCGCGCTGGCGCCCCAGATCCCGAGCGCGCTGCCCCGACGCTCAGGCGGAAAGCCGCTGACGGCCCCGGCCAGGGCCGCCGGGCTGACCAGCCCGGCGCCCGCGCCCTGCACGACGCGCGCCACGATCAGCGCGTCGAAGCTCGTGACCAGCGCCCCCGCGATCGCCCCGATCGCGAACAGGCCCAGACCGCTCAGGGCCAGGCGGCGGGCACCGAAACGGTCGACCAGCTCGCCGGCGGGCAGAAGCAGTAGCGCGTAGGCGCCGAAGTAGGCACTCAACACGACCGAGGTCGAGCTGCCCTTGACCCCGAGGCCACGTGCCACTGACGGCAGTGCGACGGTGATCAGCGTTCCGTCGAGCTGCAACAGCGCGGCGGCCGCGGTGCACGCCGCCAGCCGTGTCCACGCCGCGCGTGGGACCTGCGGCCGGGACCCGCCCTCGGCTCCGTCAGCCGCGGCGATGGTGACGTCGGACACTCCCCCAGTATCGCGCGCGGCTGACGCGGCATCCCTGAGGGGTTGACTCGGCGGTCGCTTGGGCTACCGTTCACAGCATGCGAACGCCGGACCAGTACGCGGTCATCGGCGGCCGCGCGCAGACTCGCGACGAGGCGCGCAGCGTGTTCGGCCAGGTCATGGGCCTCGTCGCCCTCACCGTCGGTTGCGCCGCGCTCGGGGCCTACGTCGGCCGCAATCTCACCGGTGGCACCGGAATCATTGCTTTCATCGCCGCGCTGGCGTGCGTCTTCGGTCTTCAGTTCGCGTCCGCCAAAGGCCACGACCAGCTCGCGATCGGCCTGCTGTTCGGGCTCGGGCTGCTGCTCGGGGTTGGGGTGGCCCCGCTGCTCGCGGCCTACGCGACGAGCGATCCCGCCGCGCTGTGGCAGGCAGCCGGCGCCACCGGCGCCTTCGTCGCTGCGCTCGGCTCCTATGGCTACGCCACCCGACGGGATCTCTCCTCCTGGGCCCGGATGTTGTTCTGGGCCCTGCTCGCACTGATCGTGTTCGGGATCGTGCTGATCTTCGTCAGCATCCCCGGCGGCAACCTGATCTACGCCGTGCTCGGGCTGGTGATCTTCGGCGGTTTCACGATTCTGGACTTCAACCGCCTGCGCCGCGCCAACATGGCCAGCGCGGTGCCGATCGCGGCCGGGATCTTCCTGGACATCTTCAACGTCTTCCTGTTCATGCTGCGGTTGTTCGGCGGCAGCCGGAACTAGGTTGGCTGATTCACGGCTGGGCTAGGGCTGATCGTCGACTACATAGTGGCGCGCGCCCGCAGCGTCCTCCCAGACCCGCATCACCCGCTTGGTCCGCGGGTCACGGAACCGCTCGCTGGTCGGCCGCCAATCGGCCCCGGGGGCATCGGCGTCGCCGTGGCCGCGACGGCCCCGGGCACCAGCCGGAGGCGGCTCGCCCGGCAGCGCGGGCAGGTCCGCCATCACCTCCGAGGCCTGCTCGCGCGTCTGCGCCGCCGTGATCGCCTCCACGCGCCGCTCCAGTTCGGCAACGTCCAGTCGCCCCGCCGCGGCGTGGCGGCTCAGCCTCTCGAAGAGCTGCTCCCGGTCTGCATCGCTGAGCCGCACCGGACCCGCCCTCCGGCTCAGGCCACCGGCTCGACCTTCACCGCGGTGCCGTAGGCGACGATCTCGGTGAACTGCTGACCGATCTCGGAGGAGTCGAACCGCACCGCTATGACCGCGTCCGCGTCGAGCAGGCGGGCGTTGTCGACCATCCGGTCGATCGCGTGGCGCCGGGAATCCTCGAGCAGCTGCGTGTATTGAGAGATCTCGCCCCGCCGGAGACCCTTGAACGAAGCGGCCACGCCACCGGTGAAGCCCATGCTCCGCACCACCAGCCCGTAGCAGACGCCGAGATTCTCGCGCACCCGCAGGCCCGGCAGCTCGAGCGCGGTCGTCATCGCCAGGCCTGCTGAAGCGGGAGCGTCAGCCATCTGGGCCGAACGCTATCAACGTCGAGTCGGAGCGGATCAAGCTACGGTTACCCGACGTGACCAACCGGGTCTGCATCCTTGCGCTGCTGGTGCTGGGCGCCGTGGCGCTCGCCGCCTGCGGTAGCAGCGCCACCACGTCGCACTCCAGCTCGGCCAGCGTAAGTTCGAGTTCGAATTCGAGCGCCACGACGACGGCCACGGCGTCGAGCCAGCCGGTGGTCGGGTTTGAGGGGATGCCGCTGGAAGGCGGGCCGCCCCTGGCGTCCGCCGGCACCACGCAAACGGGACCGGTCGATGGGATCAAGTGCGGTTCGACGGAGCAATTGGCCTACCACATCCACGCCCACTTCGTCGTGTTCGTCCTGGGCCGGGAGTTCTCGCTTCCGGCCGGCATCGGGATCCCCGGCTCGGTCGCGCAGCAGACTCCGCAGGGGCTGGTCGCGGCCGGTGGCCACTGCATCTACTGGCTGCACACCCACACCGCCGACGGGGTGATCCACATCGAGTCCCCGACTCAGCGGATCTACACGCTGGGCAACTTCTTTGACGAATGGCATCAGCCACTCAGCGCCACCCAGGTCGGCAACGTGCACGGCAAGATCACCGCGTTCCTGAACGGGAAACCGTGGAAGCGGAGCCTGACGGCGATACCGCTGCAGCCCCACGCCGATATCCAGTTCGACATCGGCAATCCCACGCCGCCGCTGCTCCCCGTCGACTGGTCCCAGACGCAGCTCTAGTCCTCAGCGGCGCCTCCGGCGCCGGCGCACCTCGGCGCTGATGCCGAGCGCGATCAGCAGGCCCAGGCCGACCGCGGTGACCAGCCCGAGGTCGCTGACCGCCTCCACCACCACCGGACCGGCGACGTAGCCGCCGAGCCCCAGGCCCAGCGTCCATACCAGTGCCGTGACCGCATTGACCGGCTGGTAAACCGCTGCGCGCACGCCGTGGATGCCGGCAACCCACGGCGGGGTGAGCACGATCGCGATGACCGGATAGCGCTGGAACACCTCCTCGCCGCGCTCGACGGCGCGGATCCTGAATCCCCGCAACGGTCCGGGTGCGGTTACGACCGCCCGCCCCGCCTTGAGGCCGATCATCCAGCCGATCACCCCTCCGGCGGTCGCCGTCAAAAACGAGACGACCAGGACCGAGACGATGTCGAGCTGGTGTTTGGCGGCGAGCACGCCCGCGGCGATCAGAACCGGCTCGCCGGGGCCGGGGACCCCGACCCAGCTGGCAAAGACGGCCGCAGCCAGGCCCGCGTAGTCGAACGGTGGGCCGTGGAACTGATGGTGCAGATGAAGGTGGATGTGCAGCAGCGCCGGCACTGGCACGGCCAGCGCCGCGCGCCCTACGCGCAAGTCGATCGCTCCACGCTGCGATCGTCGCACACGCGACCGTCGCCTTAGCGGCTGCGAACTCGCGCCGCCCGGATAAGCAAGCCGCGCCAATCATTAGCCACGTGGCCAATGCTTCCCCGTCTGCGGTCGCGCAGCATGATCGCTCATGGCCGCCGTCATCATCGTCTCCTACGACGGGACCGCCAATGACGACGACGCTCTGGCTCTGGGCCGGATGCTCGCCGCCTCCGGGACGCCGCTCGCACTCGCCTACGTGCGTCACGCTCGCGAGTATGACCCGCGGCGTGAGGAGCTGGCCGAGCACGACGCGCAGCGGCGGCTCGATCAGGGCGCGGTCTGGCTCGGAAACTCAGAGGTCCCCCGTCACGTGGTGGTGGATCCCTCCACCGGCGCGGGGCTGGCCAGGCTCGCGGCCGAACAGCAGGCAACGATGGTGGTCTTCGGCTCGGACTACCGCACCGCGCCCGGCCGCACCGAGCCGGGCAGCGCCGCCCAGTCGATGCTGGAGGGTGGCTCGGTCCCAGTGGCCGTCGCTGTCGCCGGACTGCGGACCTCGGACGACCGGTCGGTCGCGACGATCTCCGTTGTCGCGGCCGAGAACGACGACGCCACCCGTGAGACTGCCGCTGCGCTGGCCGAAGCGCTTGGAGCCTCGATCGCGCCCGAGGGCGCCCACGACGCCGACCTGATCGTGGTGGGATCCCAGCCGTCCGCGCCACCGGGACGGATCGCGCTGAGCGGCTCCGCACGAGCCCAGCTCGATGCGGCGCACAGCTCGGCCCTGGTGCTTCCCCGCGCCACCCCGGTCAAGCTCTGACCACGCGTGAGCGTCGCCGGGATCTCACCGGTGGCGTCCTGAGCCGCTCCCGGGGCGACCGGCTCGCCGCCCCGCGGGGCCCAAAACCAGGCGTTTTGCGGTGATAGCGGGGTCGCTTTATCCCTATGTCCAGGAGACACCGCCGTTTGCTGGACGCGAGGCCATGGGTTGGCGAAGGCGCCGAGGACAAACTCAACCCGGTCGTATTGGGCCGCCATGGCCGGGCCGCTGCCAGGGCAGCGGCGTTCGTTCGTTTCTACTTCCCATCCCCGTCCCCAAGGACAAGGAGATCCAACTACATGTGGCTGCCATATCCAACGTGGCTTAGCCCCGGAGACAACGCCTGGCAGATGACGGCGGCGACGCTCGTCGGTCTGATGAGCGTGCCCGGACTCGTTGTGCTCTACGGCGGCGTCATGCAGAAACGCTGGTCGATCAACAGCATGATGCTGACCTTCGCCGCGTTCGCCGTCGTGCTCGTCGTGTGGGTGCTGTGGGCATTCAAGATGGGCTTCGGCACGCCGTTCACCGGTATCTCGCACTCGGGCTTCTTCGGCAACTTCATCGGTAAGCCGGGCGCGATCCTGAGCCATTCAGCCGAACAGGGGCAGGCGACGATCCCGTTGGCGACGACCGGTCCGAGCTTCCGCTTCCCGCAGGCGACGCTGGCGTACTTCCAATTCGTCTTCGCGGGGATCACTCCCATCCTGATGCTGGGCTCGGTGCTGGGACGGATCAACTTCAAAGCCTGGATCCCGTTCGTCGCACTGTGGTCGTCGATCGTCTACACCGTGGACGCATTCACGATCTGGGGCGGCGGGTTCTTCGCCCAGCATGGCGCGGTCGACTTCTCCGGTGGTTACGTGATCCACCTGTCGGCCGGAGTGTCCGGCTTCGTCGCTGCCGCGGTCGTGGGGCCCAGACTCCAGCGAGACCGGGAGATCGACGCGCCCAACAATGTCGCCATGGTGGCGATCGGGGCCGGGTTGCTGTGGCTGGGCTGGAACGGCTTCAACGGTGGTGACCCGTACTTCGCGGGCGCCTCGGCGTCGGCGGCGATTCTGAACACGAACCTCTGTACAGCGGTCGCCTTCCTGATCTGGGTCGCGTGGGACTACCTCACCGGTCGCAAGCCGGGAATGATCTCGGGCGTCAACGGCATGATCGTCGGTCTGGTGGCGATCACCCCGGCGGCGGGATACGTGAACGGGTGGGGAGCCATAGCGATGGGCGTGATCGCGTCGACGATCGTGTACTTCGCGCTGAACTACCTCAGCCGAGTGCGACCGTTCCGCAACGTCGACGACACCCTGGGCGTGGTCTATACGCACGGGATCGCCGGCCTCTCGGGTGGCCTGCTGACCGGGATCTTCGCCGATCCCGGCATGACGGTCTACACCGGTGTGGGCAAGACCCCGAGCATCTCGGCAACCGGTGCGATCCACGGCAACTGGACGCTGCTGAAGTGGCAGCTGTTCGCCGGTCTGTTCGTGATCTTCTGGTCAGGGATAGCCACGTTCATCCTGCTCAAGCTGGTGGGTGTGTTCGTGCCCTTGCGGATGTCGGAGGAGAACATGGAGATCGGCGACACCGCCGAGCACGGCCACGAGGTGTATCCGTCCGACATTCCGTCGCTCGGGTACCCCAACGGGCTTCCGGGTCTCTCCTCTGGATCGGGTCAGCCGGCGACGCCAACGCCGGCATGATCCAGATCCCGGTAGCTCGGGCCCGCGTGCGCAGCGAGCATGCAACGCGCACGGACGGCTGAGAGCAACCAACAGTCGGTGCCGGACCGGGGGGCGGATTCATCCGCTCCCCGGTCCACGCCACTGACCCTCGTCTCCGGCGCCGTCGCCGGCGGCGACCTGGGCAGCGTCGCGGGCGCCGCCGCCGAGGCCCTGGGTTGCTCGGTGGTGATCGCGATTCCGGCTCTCGGTGAGCCGGTGGTGCGCCCACCGGACTCGCTCGCGTCGGAGCAGTGCAACGCGATCCTCGCGCATGCCGTCGCGACGATCAGCGGGGACCCGGTTTCCGTCCCGCCGGCGATAGCGGAGGCAGTCGCCGTCCGCATCGGTGAGCAGGTGGTGGGCATAGTGGCGGCCGCCGCCAGCTCGGCCACGGCTGATTCGGCGCCGGATCGGCGGCCCTGGCTCGACGCGGCAGCCGCCGCGGCGTCGGTCACCGCGGTGATTCGCAACGCTCAGAACGGAGCTCCCGATGACTCCGAGCGAGCCGTGCTGCAGGAGCTTGCGGCCGGCCCCCCCGGCGACGTGGCGGCACTGCTGGATCGCGCGCGGCGGCTGGGGTCAGAGCTGGACGCCGGAGCGGTGGCGCTCTGCGCCCAGGCGGGGAACCCGGGACTGGAGCCCGAACTCGATGTGGCGCCGCGTGAGCTCGGCATGCTGCTGGCTGAGATCGGTCGGGGGCGCCTGCTCGGTATCGCCCCGTTGGGGTCCCCCGGACTGGACGAGATCACGCGCTCGCTGCGCGAGCGGGGATGGACCGTGGCGGTGTCGGCCCCCCGGCGCGATCCCGCCTGTCTGCACGAGGCATTGCACGAGGCCGAGCTGCTGGTCGAGCTCGGGCTGGCGCCGGACGTCCAGCTGGCCGAGCAGGATGAGACTTACCGATTGCTGATCGGGGTATTGCTGAGGGATCGTGAAGAGCTGTCGCTCCTACAGGCGCGGACCATCTCTCCCCTGGTCCAGTACGACGACCGGCACGACACCGACCTGCTTTGGACCCTGCGGGCGTTTCTCGCCCACGATGGCTCCACGACCGAGACCGCCGACGCCATGCACCTGCATCGTCACACGGTCGGCTACCGGCTCTCCCGTGTCCACGAGGTCTCGGGCCTGTCTCCGTACGAGTCCGATGGGCGCGAGCGCCTAAGTCTCGGGCTCAAGGCGCATCAGATTCTCGATGCCGAGCAGTGCCGCCACGATGCTCCCACCCAAAAGTACTAAGTCAGTAGACTTAGTTGCATCAAGATGAAGTGCTCCTATCTGGTCTGTGCCACGCAGCGCAGCGGCAGCACGCTGCTGTGCGAGCTGCTCAAGGACACCGGGGTCGCCGGCCGGCCCGAGGAGTACTTCGAGGCGCGCCGTGAAACGGGCCTGCCTCCGCACCCGGGCGATTATCTCGGCGGTCTGCCCCGGACCGGTGTCGGCATCCGCGACGATCCCTCGCCGCCGGAGGCGCCCCCGCATTCCTCGCTGGCGGGGCTCTCGAGCTATCGCGAGCACCTGGAGCGCACCTTCCGGCTCGGCACCACGCCGAACGGAGTCTTCGGCGCCAAGCTGATGTGGAGCCAAATCGCCGAGCTGCATTCGCTGGCGGGCGAGCTGCCCGAGTTCGCCGGCCTGGACGCCTTCCAGCTGCTGCAGAAGCTGTTCCGCGGCCCCACATTCGTCCGAGTCACGCGGCGTGACAAGGTTCGTCAGGCGGTCAGTCTGTGGCGCGCGCTGCAGACCCGTGCCTGGCGCCGGGAGCACGCGCCCGGGGACGCTGCACCGGTCGAGCTGCACTATCGCTTCGAGGGCCTGCGGCACCTCGTTCGCTCGTTGGAGGCCGAGGACTCGGCGTGGGGCGAGTTCTTCGCCATTCACGGCGTTTCGGCCCTGGCGATCATCTACGAAGATGACCTCGAGGTGAACCATGGCCGCGCCGTGGACGCGGTTCTGCACCGCCTCGGAATCGAGGCTCCCCACGGCTGGCAGGCGGCCGAGCCGATCAAGCGGCAGGCCGACTCGCTGTCAGCTGACTGGGTGGCGGCGTACCATCGGGATGCCGCGCGAGAAGGTGCGGGAGCGGATGCTGCGCTCTCCACGACCTGACCTCTCGTCCCGCCCAACCGCCTGACTGACACCGCTTCCTGACTGTGCCGCCGAACATCCTCTACCTCAACTCGCATGACACCGGTCGCTACGTGCAGCCATACGGTCACGCGATCCCCACTCCGAATATCCAGTGGCTCGCCGACCAGGGGGTCATGTTCCGCCACGCCTTCTGCGCCGCCCCGTCGTGCTCGGGAAGCCGCGCCGCGCTCCTAACCGGCTCCTACTGTCACAGCAACGGCATGATGGGACTAGCTCACCGCGGCTTCACCCTGCACGACTACGACCAGCACATCGTCCGCACACTGAGCGCCGCCGGATATCACACCGAGCTGATCGGCGAACAGCACGTCTCGATCGATCCCAAGACACTGGGATACGACGTCGTCCACAAGATCGAGAACACGCGCGCGAGCTCGGTCGCGCCGGCCGCCATCGAAGCGCTGTCGGCGGGTATCCCGGAGCCGTTCTTCCTGTCGGTCGGCTTCTTTGAGACCCATCGCAGCTTCTTCGCCCCGAGCTCGGTCCGTGACCGGGTCTACTCCCTGCCGCCGCCGTTTCTGCCTGACACGCCCGAGATCCGTCAGGACGTGGCCGCCTACAAGGCGAGCGCCCGGTCCTTGGACCACGGCGTCGGCTCGGTGCTCAACACCCTCAACGAGACCGGCCTCGATCGCAACACGTTGGTGATCTGTACCACGGACCATGGGCTCGCCTTCCCGACCGCCAAGGCCAGCCTGCTTGACCGCGGCATCGGCGTGATGCTGATCCTCCGCGGCGCCGGTTTTGCCGGCGGCATCGCCCGCGACGATCTCGTCTCCCACATCGACCTGTTCCCGACGATCTGCGAAGTGGCGGGTATCGATCCGCCGGCCTGGCTGCAGGGCCGCTCGCTGGTGCCGCTGGTCTCCGACACCGAGCCACCGGCCTCGCGCCGGGAGATCTTCTCCGAGCTCACCTACCACGCCGCCTACGAGCCCCAGCGTTCGATTCGCACCGAGCGCTTCAAGTACATCCGCCGCTTCGACGAGTACCCGTTTCCCGTGCTGGCCAACTGCGACGACAGCCCGAGCAAGGACGCCTACCTCGCGCGGGGCTGGGCTCGGCGGCCGGTGAGCCGAGAGGCCCTGCACGACCTCTTCTTCAACCCCGGCGAAGGCCGCAACCTGATCGACGACCCCGACTACGCCGGCGTGGCCTCGGATCTGCGCGCGCGGCTGGAGCAGTGGATGGAGGACACCGGCGATCCGCTGCTCGACGGTCCCGTGCCGGCCCCTCCGGGTGCGCGGATCAACGCCCAGGACCAGCTGTCGGCCGACGATCCGACCTTCCTCGTCGGGTCCCAGGTCCCCGCCACGGCCCCCTGACCTGACCGGGGGCAACGGCTCCGCCGGCGCCCGGTGGCTGGACCGCGGCGCGGTGAGCGGCGCTAGCCCAGCACCAACTCGGCAGCGGTGCGCAGGGTCGCCGGATCTCCGCCGATCAGCAGCGTCGTCACGATCGACTCCCGCCACGCCTCGAGGTCGTGGCGGATCTTGTCCTTGCTCCCGATCAGGGTCAGTTGCTGCACCAGTCTGGTCGGAACCGCGGCCGCGGCCTCCTGCTTGTGGCCGGAGAGATAGAGCTCCTGGATCTTGGCCACGTCGTCCTCGTAGCCCATCCGGATCGCCACGTCGGCGTGGAAGTTGGCTCCCCGCGCCCCCATGCCGCCGAAGTACAGCGCGTACATGGGCCGAACCGCGTCGGCGGCCGCCTCGACGTCGTCGGTGACGATCAGCGGAACCGTCGCGGCCACCTCGAACTCCTCCTGCCTGCGGTGTGCCCCGGGCCGCGCGAGCCCTTCGCCAAGTGCCTGACGGTAGTAATCGTCGTGATACGGCGAGTAGAAGAGGGCCAGCCAGCCGTCGCACAGCTCACCGGCCATGGCGATGTTCTTCGGACCTTCGGCGGCGAGATAGATCGGGATGTCGCTGCGCAGCGGACGAATGCTGGACTTCAGCGGCTTGCCCAATCCGGTTGCATCCGGCAGCGGGAGCGGGTAGTGGGGCCCGTCGCTGGTCACCGGCCCCTCGCGCGCCCAGATGTCGCGCAGGATCCCGATGTACTCGCGCATGCGGGCCAGCGGCTTGGCGAACGGCCGGCCGTACCACCCTTCCACCACCTGCGGGCCGGACACCCCCAGGCCGAGGATCACGCGGCCCCCGGAGAGGTGGTCAAGCGTCATCGCAGCCATCGCGGTGGCGGCCGGGGTGCGGGCCGAGATCTGCACGATCGCGGTGCCGAGCTTGATCCGTTCCGTCGCGGCGCCCCACCAGGCCAGGGGCATCAGCGCGTCGGAGCCATACGCCTCGGCGGTCCACACGGAGTCAAACCCAAGCCGCTCGGCCTCGAGCACCGATTCGGCCGCCCCCGGAGGCGGACCACCGGCCCAGTAGCCCGTGTTGAGACCCAATCGCAGCTCTCGCGCCATGCCGGGCCCACCCTACCGGCCGGCCGCATCGCGGCGGCCGGCCAGACGAGCCCGGACCCGAGTCCACAGGCTCGGCGGCCGAGGCTGGGTCCGCTGCCACTCCTCTCGGGTGGGAAGCTTCCCGGCCCGGCGCGCCGCGAGGACGCACGCGGAGTGGGCATGGCGGCGGCGCTCGGAGCGACCCTCGGGGGCAACCAGCATGTGCTCGGTCAGCGCAGGCAGATGCCGGCCGCAGAGCGGACAGCGATAGGTCGCCGGTTTGAGGTTCTGCGCCCGGCGGACAGACCACCAGCGGGCGCCGTCGGTCCAGGCCATGGACCAAGGATGCCATCGCCCGCCCGGGCCGACCACGATCACAGAAGTTCGGCTGACCCGAGCTAAACTTAGGTCCATGGCCACCCAGCAGGCAAACGACGTTGAACGTATGAGCCGGACCGACGCCCTGCGCGCCTCCCCGCGCATGTTCGATTCCGATCTGCTCGACAAGCTCTCCCGCGTACATCCCGCCGTCCCGCCGATCCTGTTCGGCCCGGTGATCACGATCCTGCTGATCGAGGGGCTCGTCCGCGGCTCGGCTTGGCTCACTCCGGTCTGGCTGTTCGGCGGCTACGTGTTCTGGACGCTGACCGAGTACTGGCTGCACCGGATCGTGTTCCACTTCGAGCCCGAGCAGGGGCTCGGCGCCCGGCTGCATTGGATCATCCACGGGGTCCACCACGACCATCCCAACGATCCGATGCGCCTGGTCATGCCTCCCTCGGTGAGCATTCCGCTGGCGGCGGTGTTCGTATTCGGCTTCTACGCCGTGCTCGGCAGCCCGGCCTTCCTCCCCTTCGGGGCGGGCTTCCTCGGCGGCTACCTGGGCTACGACATGCTGCACTATCACGTCCACCATCACCGTCCCAAGACCTCCCTGGGCAGGCGGATGCGCGAGTTGCACATGCGCCATCACTTCCAGAATCACGAGCGTGGCTACGGCGTCAGCGCCCCGTTCTGGGATCACGTCTTCGGGACCGCCCCGAAGAAGCAGGCCTAGCCGGTTTCGACGGAGGGGGCGGGATTCGAACCCGCGGTCCGCTTGCACGGACTCTGGTTTTCAAGACCAGCGCATTCGACCGCTCTGCCACCCCTCCGGGCGCGCAGGCTCCGATCCTAGCTGTGGCCGCCACGATGTCAGGGCCGCGCTTCATCGCCCCACCGCCCCGCACCCCCTCGTCTACACTGGCCCCGAAATCTCCCGGGAGAGGTGGCCGAGTGGCTGAAGGCACTCGCCTGCTAAGCGAGTAAGGGGCTCATACCCCTTCGCGGGTTCGAATCCCGCCCTCTCCGTTCAAGCCGTCACCTTCCAAGTTAGAAGTCTGACTCCCAGCGACCGCCGTCGAACTGTAGCCTGTCCCGGTCCCGGTCCGTCCTTGCGGATGCGCGGTGCCGCGTCGGAGGGCGACAATCACTACCAAGGAGGGCCAATGCCCCCAAAGACTTGCCAAGCCAGCTGGCGGCTGCCGGTTATCTTGGCGGCGGCGCTTGCGGCTTGCGCAATCGCTGCGCCAATCGCCTCGGCGGCAGTCACGCGGCTGCCGAACGGCCAGGTCGCGTCGTACGTGCCCTTGCGCACTACGGTGCCGACTCACCAGCCTCCGGACGTGGCGTTCAACAACATGGACTACAACGGTGGTCCGGTCATGCCGTCCAACAAGGACACCATCGTGGTCTGGGCGCCGAGCGGCTCGAGCCCGTTCCCAGCTGGATACGTCGCCGGAGTGCAGAACTATTTCAAGAACCTGCAGGCCGACAACGGCAAGTCGACCAACGTTGAGTCGATCGCGACGCAGTACAACGACGCGATCGGGCAGCAGGTGCAGTACAAGGTCATTTACGGCGGCACCATCACGGACTCCGATCCGTACCCCGCCAGCCAGTGCCCGGTGATCAAGCCGAACACGAACTGTCTGACCGACGCGCAGATCCAGACCGAGCTGCAAAAGGTCGCCACGGCGAACCACCTGGTGCGCGACCTCAACCATGAGGTCTTTCTACTCACGCCGCCGCACGTCCAGGGCTGCTTCAGCAACGACCCGAAGACGAATTACGGCTACTGCACGGCAGGCATCGGGAACATCAACATCGCCGCCTACTGCGCCTACCACATGCAAACCGCGACCTCGCCGATGCTGTTCTATTCCAACGACCCGTATCAGTTCGACGCGAGATACAACGGCCAGCCGCTCTGCTTCGACTCGCAGACGAATCCGAAGAACTACGCCGACGCGGCCATGTCGACAGGGCTGTCCCACGAGCACAACGAGTCGATCACCGATCCGATTCCCAACGACGCGTGGACGAACGGCGTAGGGGCGAACCACGGTTCGGAAGTCGGCGACCAGTGCGCATACAACTACGGCACGCCGCTCGGCACGGTCAACGGCTACCCCTACAACCAGGTCGTGAACGGACACAAGTACTGGTACCAGCAGGAGTGGAGCAACGACGGCGCCACCTGTCTGCAGCGGCTGACGCTGCCGGCGGCGCTTCCGCATGCGCAGTTCACCGCGACCGCGGGCAGCGGGACGGCGATGACGTTCAACGCGCAAGGCTCGGGTCCAGGAGCCAGCTACTTCAGCTGGCAGTTCAACGACTCGCCACCTGGATGCACCTCCGGGTGCAACTCGACAGTGGAGACGACCTCGCCGTGGATCGGGAGGGGCTTCCCCGCGTCGGGTCTCTACTCGGTCGGGCTTGCCGTGTTCCAGAAGAACGGGCTCTCCGCCGGTGCGGGAGGGATCATCAACACCGGAACCAACGGGTTCATCCCGGGAATGACGTGGATTCCCGCGCAGCCCGTGGCGGGCAAGCCGGTTCACTTCAGCGGGCTGAGGGAGATCAGCCTGCAGCCGGTGAGCAACTACCTGTGGGAGTTCGGCGACGGCACCACGGGCAGCGGGCCTTCGCCGATGCACACGTACGCTGCGCCGGGCGTGTACCACGTGATCGGCGTGGAGTTCAGCGGCATCGGGTCGGCGTACCCCGGTAGCGGGGCGGCCCCCGTCGTCGACGCGACGATCACCATTTACTAGTCAACGCCTGGGGGATGGCGGTCTCCGCTCTGGCGGCCGCCATCCTCCGCATCGCCGGCAAGCCCCACGGCGACTGGATCGCCGGGACTTTGTAAAAGGGCTCAGCCGTTCCCCGCGTTGGCGCCGAGGGCGTTCAGCCAGCCCCGGATCGATCGCCCGGCCGGCGTGACCTGGCCCTCCTCATAGCCGGTCGTCGCCCTGGCCAGTGTCACGCCGTTCACCGTCGACCACCCGAACTCGATCCCGGTGCCCGACGCCGCGAAGCGCGCTATCGGCTGCCCCTGCTGGAGAATCGAGCCGGGCGGGGCGATGCTGGTGATCTGCTCGGCGACGTACTGCACCTTCCCCGCATCCGCTCCGCCCAGCAGCTCCCAGTACACCAGCGGCTGACCGGCATACCAGCCGGGGATGATCGCGAGGATCTTGACCGAACCCGGCGCAAGAATCGGCGCCCCCACGGGCATGCTCGCGTCCACTCCCTGGTCGGTGCGTTCCCATCTCGTGACGTACCGCAGCGGATCGATGTACCCGGCGCTCGACACGCGAGCGGCGACCAGCTGCAGGCGCAGCTCGTGCCTGACGGTTTGAAGCGATGGCGCATGGGCGTTCGGGTCGCCAACCGGCGCGGATGGCGTTCCTGTCACGGCCTGCGCGCCCGCCGTCGGCTCGATCACCTGCGGCCGGGCCCGCGGAACGCTGCTCGTGGTGGCCTGGGTGACGCCGTCGCTCGGCGGGGTGCTTACAGCACTGGTCGTACCGCATCCGGCCAGAGCCAGCACGAGGCTCACGAGCGCGGCCCGTCCGATCATCAGCTTGCCCGGGGTCGGTATCGGCACGCGACGGACGGTAGCTGGGCCAAGCCGTGCACGCGAGCGCCCACCCCATTAGGATGCTGCTCGAAATGACCGACATCGTGGTACCCGCTCCATCTCTCACCGCGCCCGCGGGCGACGCCGCCGCCCCAGCGCGGCCCGACTTCGAGATCGTCCCCCGTAGCGGCCTGGTGATCGTCGCCGTCGCGATGGTCATGCTGATCGTGGCGATCGCCGTTAACACGCTCTGGCCGCTTGAGTTCCTGCACGTTGCCGGGGGGGCCGCGTGGACGATCATCGACCTGTTCCTGGGGCTGATACTGGGGCCGATCATCGGCAAGATGTCAGTCCCGGCCCGCATCGAGTTCACGACCCGGTTGATGCCCAAGATGGTGGTGATCATGCCGACCGTGGTGACGGTGACGCTGGCGGCGGGCTGGCAGCTCGGCGTCAAGCTCGGCACGGTCTCCAGTCAGTACCCCCACCACGGCTGGGTCGTGGCGAGCTTCATCGTGGTCGGGGTGATGGCGGTCCTGGCCCTCGGGCTGCTCGAGCCGGCCAACATCGCCGTGCTGTTCGAGCTCAAGAAGCGGCGCCCGAATCCCCAGGTCATCGAGCGTCTGATGAAGCGCTTCCTCTACTGCGCCGGGATCCTCGGCGTGCTCCAGATCGCCACCCTGGTGATCATGACGAGGCTCTCCTCAGGGTGAACGAGCAGCGCTATCCGCCGTTCACCGAGGTGGGGATGGCGTCCCTGGCGCTGATCGTCGCGGGCGGCATCTACCTCTCCTCCCACCTGCCTGAGCACGTCCCGCTGGGCCCCGCGATCATCCTGCTGGTGCTCTCGGCCGCTCTGCTGCTGGCCAACCTCGCGTCGCTGCGCCGAGTGCGCGATTTCGCCTGGCCCCGCTTCTTCCAGGTCGCCCGCTGGGCCCTGCTCGCCTACATGTTCACCGCGGCGATGATCGAGTACGCGTTCCTGCGTGACCACGTCAGCGGCGGGCCGCTGGTGATCCTCACCCTGTCGCTCGCGGTCTACGCGGCGCAGGTCCCGACCCTGATCGCGTTCACGGTCGCGCGCTATGACACGCCTGAGCCGGGCGAGTCCAGCCAAGCAGCGCACTGAGGCTAGAATCGGCCGCCACGCGCCCGTAGCTCAGCTGGATAGAGCGTCGGTCTACGGAACCGAAGGTCGGGAGTTCGAATCTCTCCGGGCGCGTTCCTCAGAAGGCCTGGAATCGGGGCGTTTCGGGCCGTTTTAATCCCCGGTTGGGAGCGTGAAGGCGCGACGGGCAACGGTGACGGGCAACCGTCCGGCCCAGGTCGGACGCCGGCGCGTCGACTGGATGCCCAGGGTTCGGCATACGGCGAAATGCACATCTAGCCATCGACCCTGCCCTTGAGCGCACAGTTGGGCGCGCGCGCCAACGGCGCCGGTCGCGATTGATCACCATGCAGGCCGCCGACGCGTCGGCGGCGGACGCGAGTGCTGGTGGCGGTAGGAACGTACGCGACGCCCTCACCAGCGGCTGGGCGGGTGGCGAGTCGACGGCAGCAGCGAAGGGAGGGGGAGGACGGGCCGCTGTCGGGTCCGCGCGGAGGTGACCGCTTCGCTTCCGCTGGTGATCTCGCTGGCGCTCGATCAGGTTGACGCGACGGAGGAGCTGCGCCGGCACGGTCGATCCGGCATCATCGCGTCGATGTGCCGCTCGGCCTCGGTCGTGAGTGCTGGCGTTATGGGGAAAACTCCAGCGCCAATCGCGAAGGGCGATCGTCAGCCGTGCGTCCGATCCCGGCCGCCCGGGCCAGCGCCTCGTCGCCGTTGCGCTCGCCCGGTCGAGCGGCGTCTGAGAGGCGATGGCGATCGTCAGCTGATGCTCACTTGCCGCGCGGCACCGGGTCGCGCTCGGGCCCTAAGGCCTTCGCCGACCCGGCGGCCCCGTGCGCCCATTTACATGGCGATCGTTTCGTAGACGTCGACCGCGCCACCGACCTCGAGGACCGGGCAGCCCTTTGCAAGCTCGACCGCCGAATCGAGGCTCGCGGCCGACACGATCGAGTAGCCCGTCAGGCTACGCGAGCCGCCATCGCTGACCGAGTCCCCCGAGCCGACCGTCTTGGCGACCCCGGTCGGGACACCGCCGGGAAGCTCGGTTACCGCGAGTTCCTCGACCTCGTCCTCGAATCCGAAGTCGGGGTCCTCGAGGGCCGGCGCTACGCGTCAAGGTTGAGCTGTCCGGGCTGCCGCACCACAAGACGCTGGATGAGTTCGACGTCAGCTTCCAGCCCGAGCTCGATCCCAAGCGCCTCGCGGAGCTGCGCTCGCTGCGGTTCGTGCAGAACAAGGTCTCATCGCTGATCCTCGGTCCGCCCGGGGTCGGGAAGACACACTTGGCGGTGGGGTTGGCGATGGAAGCGGTGCGCGCCGGCTACCTCGTTCGCTACACGACGCTCGATGATGTCGTGCGCGAGCTGCGCCAGGCCGATCAGCTTGGGACTCTGCGCAACAAGCTCGCGCACTACCAGCGCCCGCACGTTCTGATCGTCGACGAGGTCGGCTACATGAGACTCGAGCACGCCGACGCGAACCGGTTCTTCCAGCTGATCAACCGCCGCTACACCCGCTCCTCCATGATCGTCACGAGCAACAGACGCGTGTCCGAATGGGCGGAACTGTTCGGCGACGAACTCCAAGCCGTCGCGATCGTTGACCGGCTCCTGCACGACGCCGAGGTCCTCACGATCAACGGCCCTTCCTGGCGGCTGCGAGGCCGCGGCGACCTCCTCGCCAACCAGCCGAAAGCGACCGAGAACGGTGGAAACAGCCCGACCGAGAACCCTCGGCCACCCCGCCCAGGGCCGCAGAAAGGCTCACACGACGCCGGTTAAAGACATCGACGCCCGCGGCGCATCAGTTAGCGGTGCAGATGCGAGACTCGCGCTATGACCGACATGCTCGAGCGATGGCGTGACCCTGTCTTCAACAATCCCTACGAGCACGTCCCCCCGCGGCTCGCTGCGAGGCTGACGGAAATGGCCGAAGACATCATGGCCGACGAGAACGTTGCCCAGGCGTTAGCCGACGACCTGATTCCGCGTGCTACAGGGAACCTGCCCGTGTTCCCTCAACACTTCAGCGATCTACCAGCCAGCCTCTCCGTCTACAACGAGCGCCTCCAGGCTCTCGTCGCGGTCGCAGCGGTCGCTCAGACCACCGACTTGGCCAACTACGCCCCGCCGACAGATACCAAGTCGCATGTCGGCTTCGTGCTCGGGCAAGCGTTTCATCAGGGCTGCTCGCTCGCCGACGTTGCGATCGCCGCCGAACTACCTGCCGAACACGTCATCGCGATCGCGAAGCGCACGATCCCAGGCACATCCTGGCTCGAGCGCCTCTAACAGGCAGAGCTCCAGCCCGACGCCCGGCACAAGACACACCCATCAACGACATTTTTCGATGGCGATCCAACGACATTCTTCGATGTCCCTTGACAACATCAAAGCGATCGCGGGCTTCGTGTTTTTGGCCGTAGGCAAGGACGTCGTCTCTTGTACGCGGGCTGCTCGACTTCTGAAGGATCACGTCGGCGCGGCTACGCTCTGTGCGTGAGGCGGTCTGATCGAGGCGCCGCGTCGGGGGCGGCAATCCCGTAGTTGTGTCCGCCACGAGGCCAGCCCTCAGGTGCCTCCTGATGGTGATCGGACTAGGCGGAGTCGCGCTTGAGAAAGAAGGACTCGGTGCGCTCCAGTGCGGGCACGAAGTGCGGGCGCGATCGCAGCCCGTCCAGGTACTCAGCCAGCCGCGGGGGACCGTCGGGCAACAGCCCGAAGTGCTCAGCCCCGAGCAGGACGCCGGCCAGTACGAAATCGGCCACGCTCAGCCGCTCGCCGACCAGGAACTGGCTCCGGATGAGCGCCTCAGCGAGGACGCCGGCGCAGTCCAGGTACTGCGCGCGACCGGACTCGTCCTGGGCCAGGCCCCACCGGATCGAGCCGGGCTCCATCTCGATCATCGCGGTCAGCGCCCACGCGTAGGCGTCGCCGCGCTCCTGGGACCCGAGCCGACCGACCAGCCCGGCCTCGGGGTACAGGTCGGCCAGCTGCAACAGGATCGCGGTGGAGTCAAACAGGACCGTGCCGTCGTCGAGCTCGAGCGCCGGCACGCGGCCCAGCGGCGAGCGCGCCCGGTGCTCGGCCGCATCGCGGGCATCCCAACCGACCGGCACCGTGTCGTAGTCCACGCCCGCCTCGGCCAGCAGCCACGCCACCCTGAACGGGCGGCCGGTGCCGGGTGTGTAAAAGAGGCGCATCGTGCCGAGGCTCAGCGACGATAAGCACCATACCGGCGGTGATCGGCTCTTGATGTCCCATCCTGCGACGCTATACGCCGGCCCAACGCGGACACGTCTCGCTGAGACGAACAACACCGACGGCGACGACCCGGAGTCGAACCGGTGTTTGAACCAGTCATCCTCAAGGCCCTCCGGATCGTCGGCGGCGGTTGGCGTACTCGGAGCCAAACGAGCGGTTTGGCGCGGGGCGGCGGGCAAGTTGTACCCGCTAATTCGTGAATCAAGCACCCAGCGGGTTGGTTCAACCCGGTCTGCGAGACCTGCTCTTCGGGGCCGAGATTTGCGGTCGCTACCGTCACGCATCTCCCTACGCAGAGCGTAGGCCTTCGCGGCCGGATTGGCGGCTCCGGCGCCGGCCATTCGGCGCGAGGGGTTGGCGCTGCCGATGCGCGTACTTGACGCAGGTTAGCGGGGTTCCGAGGTGTTCCTCAGATCGCGCTGCTCGAGGCGATGGCTGTCGTGTCCAATATCGCCGCCCGGGATTCGCTGCTACCCCATAGCCTTAGCCCGTGGTTCATCGACAGCACATTAGATGCCGGTCGTGCGAGCGGGAGCTCGCGATTCGGATCAGCGTTGGAGGCGGGCTGCAGAGGTTTGTGTTCCCGTGCCCGCTGCGCCGGTGCGACCCCGTCGCTTCAGAACTAGTGAAGCCAACCAGTCAGGGCTAGCCCAACCCCCGTTGTCCGGCGGCGACTACGTCGTACCCCGGACGACGCTTTGGCACCCGCGGCTTCCGCAGGTCGGCCATCGCATTTGGCAATCGCCCTTTGTCGGCCGGCTCAGCGCCGCGCCGCTTGGGTTCAGCAAGTCGATCGCTGGCGGGCGCGTGGCCGCGCGGAAGCGCGGCCACACATCATTCGGCTCAAGCCGCACGCCCTCAGCGGCGAAGCCCGATTCGCGGGTCAGCGGGGACCATCGGTGCCGGTCGTTCATGGACGGCGGCGATGATCTCGGTGTTGTCGATCCCGCGCAGGTACCGGAACGTGATCGCTAAGTCGGCATGTCCGAGCTGTCGCTGGATAACGAGCAGTGAGATCCCTTCGCGCGACATCTCTACCGCGTGCGCGTGTCGGAGCTGGTGCGGTGCGAACCGGCGCCGAACCCCCGCTATCGCAGCGGCGTGGTGAAGCTGCGCGCGGATCCCGGCCGCGGCGCACGGACGCCCCTGCGTCGGACCGCGTACGACACAGAACAGCCGCCCGACCGGCAGTTCCCGTCTCAGCTCGAGCCACGGACCGAGGTGCGCCCACCCCCATCGATCCATTCCGACCTCGCGCCGCTTATCCCCCTTGCCGTGCCGCACGAGCAGCGAACCACGATCCGGGTCGAGGTCCGTCTCGTTGAGCGCCAGGGCCTCACTGATCCGAAGCCCAGCACGCCACAGCACAACCACGATGCCGCGCAACCTCACCCCCTCGGCACTCTCGCCAGCGGCGCGCATGACCGCCACGATCTCCTCGACCGTCGGCGGGTCAGGCGGATAACGCAGGCCCTTATTCCTGGGTGCGAGCCCCCAATGGAAGCTGGATGTGGTCGCAGGCGACCGACGCCTGCCCGCGCAATCCAGCAGTGATATGGATTCCATGACGCCCTCCTCTGGCCGACGAACGACTACCTCCTCATCATCCACCGCCCCCCACAGGTCCGAAACAGCCTGCGAGCCGAAGAGCGAGTCGTGAGCCCAGCCGTACCGGGCGCGCTCACACACGTCGGCTTGTCGCCGATCCAATCGTCGGCCTGGAGCCAGCATCACGGCGAACGGAATGGTTGGCGCTTTCGGCTCTCGGCACCTCGATGCCGTAGACCGGGTCGGCGGCGAACTGTCTTGGCCTGCCACGGAAAGCGTCCGGCTCGAGCCAGTCGGATAGGCTGCTGCCCGCTTCGACCACTTTGCACTACGCGCACATTGGAGGGTATGCCGTGTCTAAAGAGCTGATCCGCGTGGGTGAGCTTGCTGTCCGGTTTCTCGTCGAGGGCGGAGAATCGAATGGAAGCGTGACGGTGTTCGAATGCTTTGTGCCGGCGAACGCACGCATGCCGGCCCCACACAGCCATGACGGCTTTGAGGAGACGATCTACGGACTGGAGGGAACGTCGACCTGGACGATCGGCGGTGAGACCGTAGAGATCGGACCCGGCGACTCGGTGTGCGTGGCGCGCGGGACCATCCACGGGTTCAGCAACCCCGGCGCTGACGATGCGAAGTTCCTGGCGGTAGTTTCGCCAGGCGTGTTCGGGCCGTCGTACTTTCGGGAGGTGGGTGACGTCTTGGCCAGTTCGGCTGGGGATCCTCCGGACCTCGCGGCCATCGGTGCCGTGATGCGCCGTCACGGCCTGACCCCAGCTCCGGCCCCGGGGAGCTGAACACCAGCAGAGCCGTGCGATGGCCTCTGCGGCCGTCGACGGACCACGCCTTTGTCGCCGTTGCGCTCGCCCGGTCGAGCGGCGTCTGAGAGGCGATGGCGATCGTCAGCTGATGCTCACTTGCCGCGCGGCACCGGGTCGCGCTCGGGCCCTAAGGCCTTCGCCGACCCGGCGGCCCCGTGCGCCCATTTACATGGCGATCGTTTCGTAGACGTCGACCGCGCCACCGACCTCGAGGACCGGGCAGCCCTTTGCAAGCTCGACCGCCGAATCGAGGCTCGCGGCCGACACGATCGAGTAGCCCGTCAGGCTACGCGAGCCGCCATCGCTGACCGAGTCCCCCGAGCCGACCGTCTTGGCGACCCCGGTCGGGACACCGCGGTCGACGACCGCCGAGCCAAGCTGTCCGAGCCACTGACCCCACTTAGCCATCTGGGCGTCGCGCTCGGCCTGATCGGCGGCCACACCGTTGCCGCCGCTGTACGCGAACATGTAATTCGCCATCTCCTACACCCTTTCGGTCGCGGCCGGAACGGATGCCGACCTTTGATGTGATGACGAACAGCTCACCCCCAGCGGGACACGGCCATCAGGAAAATCAACGAGGCGGCCGTCCGAGTGGCCGCGGTTCGCGTAAGCCAGAGCACGTTGGGAATGCTCACCTCGCCTTTGTCCCGCTCCTTGCGGCGGGCTCCCGCAGTGCGCGGCTCCGGCCTCTGGGGGCAAGGGGTTTCGGGATTAATGCCACGCCTCGCAGCATCCAGTTGTCGCCATTGCGATGGCACGCCACCAAGCGGCTGGACGGCAAAAGCGATCGCGGCGGGCCGGTAGCCAACGACTCGAGATCGGCGATGGGAACCGCCGGCCGTCGGCCCGTTCGCACCCGACGAAAGTGGCAACGCGCACAAGGCCTACATCTAGGCCTCCCACAGCAGCCGCAGACCGACGTGAACGGGGCGTCACGCAGCGCCTAGAACCTAGTCCGATCGCCCACCTGCCCTGCCACGACGCCAGTCTCCGCCCTGAGGCCCGAAGCAAAATGCTCTGCGTGGAAACCAGATCGCGTTCGATCGCTATATGCTTGCCGTGACTGGTGAGAGGAGGGGGTGATGCGACTAAGAGGTGGTTTGGCCGTGGCGGGGCTTGCCGCTGCAGTCACCGCAACCCAGGCGTTCGCTGTCGCGGGTGCTTTGGTTCAGCGGGATGTGATTCCGGCTTCGCCGCGAACCCCGGGGTTCGGCTCGGGTGTGTCGCTATCAGCGGATGGGAGCACGCTGTTGGTCGGCTCGCATTACGGCGGCACGACACTGTTCGTCCGTGCAGGCGCGGCGTGGAAGCGAGCAGCCCACTTCGGGGGTCTAGGGTTCGCGCTGTCGTCAAGCGGCAAGGTTGCGGCCGTCTCCAACGACCGGGGCAGCCAGACCGTCCTCTACCGGCGCGCATCGACCGGGTGGCACATTGTGCGCCGGTTCGCGGGTGAGGTCGCCAGCCTCTCCGCCACCGGCGACGTCGTGGCGCTGACGCGAGGGTTTGGCGCCGTCGATCTCTACAGACAGACGAACGCTGGCTGGGTCGGTGACGGGCGGGTGACGGGCGACGGCGCGACCGGTTTCGGCGCGCCAGCGCAGCTGAGCGCGAACGGCAGGATCCTGCTTGTCGGTGACGCCGGAGCTGGAGGCGCCCCAGGGATGCTCTACGTCTATCGCCAGTTTCCTCGCGGGTGGGCACGAACGGCCGCGTTCCGCGAGCCTGCCGGGGGGTCGGCTCATGACGGGTTTGGATACGACGCGAGCATTTCGCCGAGAGGAACGGCGATCCTGACCAGCGACCAGCAAGGCCGTAACGTCTATCCGTTCACGTACGTAAATGGAAGGTGGACCCGTGGGGCGACGATCACTTTCGGGCGTGGTGTCGGCGAGATCGCGCTGACCGAGGATGGCAACGGGGCCGTGGTAAGTGATTTTTCGGCGGTCGGACACACCGCGGGCGTCCTCTACAAGCGTCGGGCTGGGCACTGGCAGGCAATCATGCACCTACGAGGATCGGGACCAAACGGGAACAGCGGTTATCAGGAGGCAGTCAGGGCCGCTGTCGACGCGACGGGTACGACCGTTGCGCTCGGCGCCTCCACGATCATGACCACCAGAGGCGCCGACAAGAACTTCGTCGACGTCTTTGCAACGCCATAGCCGCCAGCACCCGGAGGTCCACCTCCCCTTCGCCGTGCGCCCTGTGCGGCTCCGCAAGCGGCGGTGTTTGCCGACCCAAGGCGGGGACGATCGTCCCCGCCGTCCTCGCCTGGAGAGGTCATTCCCCGCGAGTGCTCTGGCGCGCACCGGTCGCCGCGCGCTGGCAGGGCGCCTCTGGGAGCGATGCCTGTTTCGCGAGCGCACCGCGCTTTCGGATTCAGTGGGTCACTCGCTTGCGCATCAGGCGCGCCCCAACCTCATAGCGCCCGGATTCGCACAAGCCTCTGGCCCCTGTGTTACTGCCAAAGACGTTGAGACCGACCGCGTCTCCATCACGGGCTAGGACTTCGCTCGGCAGCATCGAGGAGAGCGCGGCCGTACCCACGCCCGCGCTGGTGCTCGACGACCTCGATGTCGTAGATCCACCAGCCGGCTCTGCGCTGCGGCGCGGGCCCGACCCAAACGAGTCCGACTGCGGCACCTGCCCACCCTGGTTTATCCGTATCGCTCCGCCAAGGTCGCGTCGGAGCCGGGAACAGAGGCGGATCCCGCGCCGATGCAGGCCCTCGCGGACGTACACGACACGCCAGCTAGGATACGGCCGGAGCCGGCCTGGTTGGGAGTCGACTGGATCGTCCAATTGTGGCCGTTCCAGCGCTCCGCCGAGCTCCGGTAGCCCCTAGACCCGACCGTATACCCAACCGCAATGCAGGCCGTCGCGGACGTACAGGACACTCCCTTAAAGGTACGGCTGGCGTTGTGAGGAGTCGACTGGATCCTCCAGGCGTGGCCGTTCCAGCGCTCCGCCAAGCTACGACCGCCCTCATATCCAACGGCAATGCAGGCCCTCGCGGACGTACACGACACTCCAGCGAGCAAGCCCCTGGCGTGGGTCGAAGTCGACTGCAGCATCCAGCGGTGGCCGTTCCAGCGTTCAGCGAAGGGCGTCCCGCCCGGATTCCCCAAAGCAACGCGGCCACCTCTGCCGACGGCGGTGCAGGCATTAGCGGACGTACACGACACCCCAAGGAACATGCCGCCCAAGGCCGCCGTCGACTGAAGCGTCCAGGTCTGGCCGTCCCAGCGCTCCGCTAACGGGGTGATCGCGCCTACTCCATTGCGCGCGTGGCGGTAACCGACGGCGATGCAGGCATCCGCCGATGTACACGACACCGCAGTGAATTGGCCGGCGCCCGGGAAATTGGGGACCGCCTGGACCATCCACGTGTGGCCGTCCCAGCGCTCAGCCAACGGGCTCTCGAGCGGCAGGGCGCTCCTTTCCCCGACGGCAATGCAGGCAGCTGCGGACGTGCATGACACGCCATTAAAATCGCCCAGCGGTATGCCGTTGTCGGGAGGAGTAGGAGTCGACTGGATCCTCCAAATGTGCCCGTTCCACGTCTCGGCCAGCGTGTTCGAGAACCCCTCGGGCCGGCGCACGAAGCTAAACACGGCGTAGTACCTCCCCACTGCAACGCAAGCAGTCGCGGACGTGCACGAGACCGCGCCGAAGGTGCCCCCGTCGCCGTTTCTGGCATGAGTCGGAGGGAATGAGGGGGTCGACTGGAGCGTCCACTTCGCCGCCCCAGCAGCGGGAGCCATCCCTCCGATCGCGAACAGCGTCACCGCGACCCCGACAATCAGCCCGCGGCATCGCAGGGCAAGAGCTCCTGCAGCATCCCTCACGCGGCCTGAGGAAAAGCCCTCACCAGCGCGATCGCGACAGATTCCCGCAAAAACGCGTCGAAAGATCCGTCGAACGCGACGCTCGGACACGATCATGCTCTCTCCATTCGTCGGGTACCCCCAAGCGCAATGCCTCGTCCGCTCCCGAAGGGTCGCTTACCGCGTAGCACCCCAAACATTAACTGTCGCGGTTCGGGCGGAGTGATGTTTTGCCTCTGCGCTGGCTTGGGAACTTGACTTTCGTACTGGTCGTCCGAGGCGGCGCTCTGAATCGTGATGCGCAGCGCGCCCACTTGCGTCGCCTTGCCGACCGCCATGAGAAGGGATTCGACGGCCACGGCGGTCGTCCAGTCTACCTAGAGTCGTAGCGATCAAGCTTTGACCGCTGGTGCTGGGTGTCCGCATCCTCAACTGCCAATGGGTGCAGTTGAAACTCCTCCACGATCGTCGCCAACTCTGTGTCGCTGGGGGCGCAGTAGTCCAACCACACGCACGCGCCTTCCGTCTCAAGCGGAGATGCCTTCGACCGGGAAGTCCTCGAGCACTAGCTCGCCCCCCCGATAAAGCCTGGTGCGCGCCATCCACCCACGATATGGGTTGGTCCAGACCGATCCCAGGACGCGCCATGTCACAGCGGAGCGCTGTGGCCGGCCGCAGACCTGCCAGACAGGAGGGAGTGGTCCGCCGCGTCTCTCCAGAGGAAACCTGGGCCCTCACTAGCTCCACCTCTGCGTCCCCGGTCGGATCGCTGAGCCCGGATGACCTTACGCACCGAACGGATCGCGCCCGCTTTCGCCTACCAGGAGACGTCGGACATTCACGCGCTCACGATCGCTTCGACCTCGCGGAGGGCGACCGGCTCGTGATCGCATCGGCGACGACTGAGAGCTTGTTTTGCGGCACGTCATCGAGCTGACCATGTGGTGAGTCCGCGTCGGGTTGCCTCCTCGGTGAAGATGATCTCCTCGAGTTGGTGGCTCGAGATACCGAGTCCGGACGACCACTGGTCCATCGCGCTCAGATATGCCGCGTACGTTCGGACGCTCCAGCGTGTCGCGTTCAGTTTTAGCGCCGCTTCCCGAGCGAGCCAGTCGGCCACGAGCTGGTCGAGAATCAGCGCGCGGCGGTCCTGGGGTGAAGCGAAGTAGAGGAACTTCGATCCGAAGGACGGGCCGAGTCCTTTCACCCGATGCGGACCTGCCAGCGCCGCGTAACCGTCGAGAGGACCGCTCAGCCTCATCGCGTCGTGCGCGGCCAACAACGCCGTGCCCAGCCGCTCCACGCCTGCGCCGAGCGCGCTCTGTGCACGACTCACGCCGACGGAGGTCACCGACCACCCCCAGGCGTAGACGATCACCATGGCGTCGAACATGCCTAGAGTGGTTGCAGGCGCGTCACGCACGAGCTGGCGCACGATTGACCGGTCTAGGCGGTTCGGAAGGTCTCGGAGCATCGGAATGTGGTTGGGCATCGCCGCCAACCAGCGGTCACGCTGCCAGGCAGCTCCGGCCTGGGCACGGCGGCCTTCAGCATCCCAACGTTCACAGACCCGCGTGACGGCGTGCGGTATCAGGCCGCCACCGCCAGCGACCGGCGTGCCTCGCCGTGACCCTCTGCGCGTCGCACGATCCGCGGTCATCGTCCTCGAACTAACAGTTAGCGCGCTGAGCGCCGCTCTGAGCTGGCTGAGCTCAGCCTCGAGCTCCGCTATGCGGACTTCTAGCGATCTCCCGATCTCACAGGCGTTCGGCATCCGTCATCGCGATCCTAGGCGCTTCTCGCGACAGCGCAGCTTCGTGTCCTCGGCGCAGAGGGGCGCTCGCACCATCAGCCAAATCCCTTTCAGGATTCGCGCCCACGCGCAGCGGGCGAGTGGATTGGCGACGCTGGAGGGGCCGCGCAGGCGCCGTCCTGAGCGACCGGCAGAGCCCGGCGAGGCGTGAGGCCGCGATGGCACCGCGGCCTCACTGTTTGCGAAGTCAGCGGTGACGCGCGAGCCGTCGGCCTGCAGGAATCATCGGTTCAGGCCGGTCGTGAACGGCCTGGATGATCTCGTTGTTGTCGATTCCCCGCAGATATCTGGATGTGATCGCGAGGTCGGCATGCCCGAGCTGCCGCTGGATCACGATCACCGAGATCCCCTCGCGCGACATCTCGACCGCGTGCGCTTGGCGCAGCTGGTGCGGGGCGAACCGGCGGCGAACGCCGGCCTGCCGGGCGGCGTGATGGAGCTGGCTGCGGATCCCGGCGGGCGCGCACGACCGTCCGCGCGTGGGCCCGCGGAGGATGCAGAAGAGCGCGCCGGCCGGCAGGGTTGCGCGGAGCTCGAGCCACGGCCCTAGGTGTGCCCACGCCCAGCGGTCCATGCCGACCTCGCGACGCTTGTCGCCTTTCCCTCGACGAATGAGCACCGACCCACGGTCGGCGTCCAAGTCGGTCTCGTTTAGCGCTAGCGCTTCGCTGATCCGCAGTCCCGCGCGCCAGAGCATCAAGATCACGCCGCGTAGCCGCAGCCCGTCGGGATCGTCCCCCGCGGCACGCATCACGGCGATGATCTCCTCCACAGTCGGCGGATCGGGCGGATAGCAACGGCCCTTGTTTCGTGGCGGGAGGCCTTGGTGGAAGCTGGAGGTGGTCGCGGGCGACCGGCGGCGGCCAGCACGGTCCAACGGTGATACGGGTTCGATGACGTCCTCCTCTGGACGATGGTTGACACCACCATCGTCCCGACACTCGCCTCCCGACGGGACTATCCGGTCGACAGCCCGACCGGCAATCGCCACCGCCATGGTGCGCGCCGCTCCCGCGCCGGCTGCGCCGCTCCAAACGTCGCCGAAGCGGTCGCCGGCCGGGCGTGGGGTGTCGCGGTGGAAGCGATCGCCGGCCTGGCGGGTTGCTAACTGCGATTCCACACCTGAGCGCGGGAGGCGTTGAGCTGGTCGGCTGCAGGTGTCACCTCGCGAGTTTCTCGACGAGTAGCAGGATGGCGAGAGCGATCAGCGCAAGTCCCGCTGAGCGCTCCGCTCTCTCGCTAAGCGCCTCGCCACCGCGCGCACCGAGACGCATTCCGAGCTGGGCCATGAGAAACGCTTGTGCGCCGATCAGGATGATGGCGAGCCAGACGGAGAGATGCAGCAGACCGACGCTCAACCCCATCGCGAGCTCGTCGAGGCTGACGCTGATCCCGAACGCGACGAGCGCCAGTCCGCGGCCGGTGGTGAGATCTGCGATCCGCCGCTCCTCGGCATCCTCGTCTGCGACCAACATCCACAGTCCGACGACCGCGAGGATCGCGAACGCGATGTAGTCCCCAGCCGAGCCGACAGCGCCGCCGGTGACGCGACCGAGCAGCAGTCCGACGAGCGGCATCGCGGCCTCGAAGAGGGAAAGCAGCAGGCTGATCCGGAGCCGCTCGCCGGGCGGCAGACGTCTGAGACCGAGCGCCGCCGAGATCGCGAACGTGTCGAGGCCGAGCGGCACGATGAGAAGGATCAGCTTGAGAATCGATGGAGCCTACGCGGGGATCTCACGGATAGCGCGGAAGTGGTGCAAAACGCCGCGGTTGACGTAGGTCTGCGCGTCCCCTACGAATACCTGATGGCCGAGAAGCTGAAGGACACGCGGCGTGTCGCGAACCTCGAGGAGCGCGCGTGGAGGCCCGCCGCGCATGCCGCCGCGCGCCTGGACCTGGTCGCCAACGAGGAACCCGGCACGATGCAGCACTTCACGACGGCGCTGCTGCTCGGGGATCTGCTCACTCGACTCCACGGCGCATTCGTAGTGTCGGTCGTCGCCGCATTCGAAGCGGCGGTCTCCCAGCGACACGCGTTTTTGCTGGTGCGTTCCAGCGGCGCCGGCGATTGGCTGGCGGCGATCTTGGATTGCAGCAAACGGCTGCGCGAGTTCGACCTTGAGCCCGAGCTCAAACGGATCGGAAATGGCTCGTCTCGCCATCTGAGGACGAGGCCGAGAGGAGCGCGTTCGTTGCGATCTTTGAAGAGCTCGATCCGCTGGCGGCCCGGCTACAGCTGCAGGAACCGAGGCGTACGAAGAAGACGCCGCCCCGGGGCGCCCTGCTGGACCTGATCCTTCAGGTTCGCAACAAGACCGTTCACGGCGCCTACGAGTCGAGCTTCTATGAGGACCACGTTGAGATCGTCGAGTCCGCCGTGTGGTGGCTCTTCTCGAACACCCCGCTATGGGAGGTCAGACTGGTACAGGTGACCAAGCCGACACACGGGCGGTTGCTGCACGGCACCCGCCCGCGGGAGTCGATCGCCGTAGACAGCACGTTTCGGCGCGGTGAGCTCGTGTTCTGCCTCGATCGGCTGGGATTTGCAGTGGCGCCGCTCATGCAGGTCCGCCAAGGGCACACCTACCTCGCCAACGGCTCATGGCGGCCGGCCAATGCGAGCGCCGAGTTCATGTGCCACTCGCTGGCGGCTGAGGAGCCAGGGCAAGGCACGATCCGAATCGCACTGCCCGAGCTCGCCAGGCCCCCGCTGCCCGGAGTGGGTCAGGTGGTCGATGGCCACTACCGGATCCTCAGATCCTCGGCGAGGGCGAGGACGCGATCGTATACCTAGCCGCCGACACCGAGGAGGGCACCGAGTACGTGCTCAAAGCCTTCCGCGAGCCGCGCGACTCGTTCGACCAACGCCGGGCCGAGTTCGCCGCGCTGCAGAGGATCAACCACCCCGGCATCCCGCGCGTGCACGAGATCCACAGCTGGGAGCACCCCTTTCACCTGCGAATGGATCACATCGCCGGAGTCGCGCTCGAGGCGCGCCGCAGCGAGTTCCAGGGCGACGTCGCAGCGGTCACGTCACTGGCGCTCGCGGTCCGCGACGCACTCGATGCGGTCCACAGAGCGGGCTTCGTCCATCGCGACATCGCCCGGGACAACATTCTGATCCCGGAGGACCCCGGCGACCCAGTCAGGCTCCTGGACTTCGATCTGGTGGCCGAGGAGAGGGTCGTCGCGCCCGCTGGGACATCGCTGTACAGGCCGCCCGAGAGCGACTCGGGCGGGCCTTGGAGCAAGGCGTCCGATGTCTACTCCTTAGGCGTTGTCCTGTTCGAATTGCTAACAGGCCGGCTCCCCTACGAAAGTCGGGAGGAAGGCACCGAGCGGGACTACGTCGCGCCGACGTCCGAGGAGCGTCACGAGTTCGGCGCGATCGTCGATGTACTCACAAAGGCGACCGCACCTAAACCCGCGGCGCGTTATCCAGACGCGAAGCGGCTCGGACAGGCCATCAAGCTCGGCCAACCATAGGGCTGGCTCGCGCGCGGAGCACTTCAGCGAGATACGGGGGACTTGTCTGCCAGCACCGAGCGTCGGAAGGTGACCTTGACCACGCGCCATTCGGCGCCTTCCGGCCCATCGCAGCGTCGCCAAGGCAATCGCAGACAGCTCGCCGGCTGGGGACCGAAGGGAGTCGTCCGGTCTGCGATCGTCAGACGCGCGGTGCTGGACGCAGGCGAAGAAGTGTAGGGACCTGACAACGGGGGGTGACGCAAATGCTCATTAGGATTAGGGAGCCGGCACAGCCCACGGACGGCCGTGCGACCAGATCACGCGTCGCAGCCACGATGACCGCTGCCTCACACGCGGCAACGGCGGGCACTTCGGACTCGGGAAAGCCCTCCCGGAGCACGACTGCTTGAAACGCATCCCCGTATGGGATGAACAACTCCTTTTCGCCGCCACTGAGCAGCACACCCGCGAAACTCGTTTTCAGCTGCCCGGTCGTCGGTCTTTAGAAAGAAGAACTCGTCGCGGTACTTGTGGATGTGCTCATGCGCTGCCTGCTCCCTGGCTTGATCATCGAAGATCGATCGTCTATAAGCGTCCGGGCCTCGGCGCTAGCCCAACCACTCGGGGTATAAGCGACCTCGCCCCGGTAGTGCGACCCCAAGGCTGACAGTTCCGCGGCTCGCACTTTTCATCGCCGGTGATCGACCCGAGTGCCTGGCGAACGCGCACCACGGCCATCTGCAGCGTTTGCGGGTCCTGGCGGACGCACTCTCAGCTGGCACATAGCGCCGATCAGCGCATCAGCGGACAGAGCGCTGCCGGCGTGCACCACCAGCATCGCGACCGCAGTCGACGCGGGCCGCCCAGGCCGACCGGTCGCTCCCCGCCACACCTCGACCGGGGTCGAAAACCCGCACGCTTACGAAGCCAGGCATGTCCCCAGCGCCCAGGTTACCCCTGCACCTGCACGCGGCACCAAGCCCCGATACCCAGCTGTGGCCGGCTGTTACCGCATCGTGACCGCCCAGGGAGATCGTCCTGTCCACATTCCCACCATCACCCAGGAGGCCGTCGTGCAATCACTGCTTCACACCGAGTTCAGCCGAGTCCTCGCCGCCGACGCCGCCCGCGGCGGGCCCCACATTTCGCGTCAGAAGCCGCGCGTCTCGATCTGGCGACGACGCCAGCCGCGCCGCACGGCACGTACCCCGCTTGCCACAGCCAGGAGCCGTACATGATGTGGCGCCATCCCCCCTACCAGCTCGCGGCGTTACGAAATCCCGCCAACAAGGCGGTCCGGGCCAAACCGCGAAGCAGCAGTTGGCTCCAAGCCGCCGAACGGCTGGTCGACAGGACTCCACCCGTAATCACAACGCGGCGGTCCACCGTACCAACGGTTGACTTTGACTCTGGTCCCGTTCGCAAGCTTCCGGGATGAAGCGGGCGGGCGCGGAAAACCTAGCGAGTCAACACCAACCCGAAGGAGTGAAGACCATGAATGGCCAACGTGCGCTCAGTCCCGAACGATCGCTGAGGCGGTGCACCCGGCCGCGTGTTGCTAGGTATCCCTCGAGGTCACCTCGTGGTTCGGTGATGCTGACGCGCCTGGGTCAATGGCCGGTTGAGGGCTGCTCGGGCCGCAGCAACCGAGTGATCGGGTCGCCCGCCGCGGCCAGCTCACGTCGAGTTGACCCTGACCGCCCAGTAGGCCGAAGCGGTGCTCCGTCACACGACGCAAGACCGCGCGCTACCGCACACACCACCAAGGAGGAAGAGACCCAGAACGACTCGCACGGCTTGACCACATGAAACAGCCTCTTCACGTACGGCAACACGACAACACAAAGGAAGACGACAGATGCTCACAATCCGCAGGTTGCTCTCAATCTTGGCGCTGCTCGCCACCGCGGGCCTGGCCACAGGAATCGCCTACGCAGCCCAGTCCGGTGCGCTGACGACCGGCACCACGACGGTAACCCCGGCCGGTCACCCAGAGGTCTACCAGGACGTCTACCAGGGCTTTGCCCGAGACAAGAACATTCCGCTCGGACTGCAGTCAACCCCAACTCAGGTTCTCACCACCCCCGCGCTGCCCGCCGGCACGTATCTAATTCACTACAGCATCGGCGTAGTGATCGGCCCGAGCGACAACATCGTGTGCGAGGCCGCGCCGCTCAGCGGCGGTCCCGGGAATGACGGAATCTTCGGGGGTGCGGGTAACGGCGCCAGCGAATCAGGCACCGGGCCGGCCGGCATCTACGCCAACGCCGCATCAGTCGACGTCTGGAAAACCACCAAGCCGGGCGATCAGATCGCCGTCTGGTGTAACCACACCAACGCCAACGGCGGCTCCTACGCCGGCGGCGGATCGATCATCGCAACCCCGGTCGGAACCTGGACCAAAGACACCCAGTAGCACCACACGGCACCGCCCGCGCCCCGTAGTGGTGGCGCGGGCGGTGCCGTCCACGCTCAGTTTGGGGTCTTTTTGCGCCCGCGGGACCGAGGTCTGCTCGCCGACGGTCGCCGCGAGTCCCGCGGGTGCTCGTCACCCATTGCGGTGGCGACCACCGACCATCGACCGTGAGTCAGCAACTGGATGATCGACGCGATCCAGGCTGGGGCGACCGCCGCCCGAAGTGTCCGCGGTTCGAGCCACAAGCCGGATCAGGCCCTGCTCCCCTGCGCCAGAACCTGGACTGCACGAACCTCGTCCCGCGCCAAAATAAGAGCCTCTTCGTACGACATACGCGCGCCCTGCTCCTCGCCCGCACGCCATGCTCTCTCCCCGACGCGCCGCCGCGCCGGCGTGAAGTAGGAGAGCTCGAGGCAGTCAAGGATTATCTCGTCCGCTGCCTGCGCGGGGTACCCAGCAGCCTTACCGGCCGCCCACAGGCGACCGGACGTCGCGTCCAGGCCGTATGCGGCAAGGACTGCCGCGGCCCCGACGACTGACTCTTCCCCTGTGGTGAAACCGTGCTCGAGCGACAAGTCCAGCGCACCCTCGAACGCGGCAGCCGCCGCCGCGATGTCATCGCAGAACAGGCCGGCCAGGCCACGGTTGGACAGGATGAGCGCGGTCCAGAAGGGACTCTCGGTCTTGCCGACTGCCTCAAGGGCGACCTCGAGCAGCGCGACAGCATCAGAAACCCGCTCTTCCGTCAAGGAGCTATAAGCGGCGTTAGAGGCAAACCGGGCGAGGTCGTGATGGTTGCCCACTCGAACCAACAGGGACGAGGCTTCCTCCATGATCGTAAGCGTCTCATCACCCGCCGCGGGACCCAGCCGAGCAAGGGCCTCCCCGATCGCCGCGTCATCTTCCGCCCGGCGGCCCCACTCGACGGCCTCCTGCGCGTGACGACGTTGGGCGTCGACGTCTCCGACGACCCCGACGCTGATCGACAACGCGCCCAGCGCTCGGGAAATCCCCGCGAGATCCTCCAACTGGCGATAGAGCGCAAGCGCCGCCTGCGAGGCGTTGATCGCCGCCTCCATCTCCCAGCGCAGCCCGCCCAGCTGGGCCACACGCTGGAGCTGCGCCCTGGCTACATCTTGAGTCGGTGCCTGGTCGCCGGCTGCGGCGAGAGCCGCGTCGAGCCACGTCAAGCCCGACATGTCAGCCCGAATCCACCAGTACTTGCCCAGGTATCCGGCGAGCCGCAGCGCATCGCCCGGCGCAGCGCGCAGCGCCCATCGCAGCGCCGCCATCATGTTGTCGATCTCACGGTCGATCAGCGTCAGAGCCTCAGCTTCGCGATGAGTGAACAGCCGGCTCGTTGCGTCTTCGGCGATATGCAGGTAATAGCGGCAATGCCGACCGCGCGCGGAGTCCTGCTCGGTACTCTCGTGCAGCCGCTGTTCGCCGTACTGGCGCATCGTCTCGAGCATGACCAACCGATTGGACCCGTCAGCGTGTCGCCGCCGGTGGATCAGGCTCTTGGAGATGAGCGACCGGAGTGTCTCCGGCCCGCAGCCGAGGACTCGTTCGGCGGCCTCAACCGACGCCCCTCCCGCAAAGACGGCGAACGTGATGAACGCTCTTTGTGTCTCATCATCCAGCAGCCGAAAGCTCCACTCGACGGTGGCTCTGAGAGTTCTCTGTCGTGCTGGGGCGTCACGCGATCCCACGCCGGTCGCGTCGAACACGGCGTCCAAACCCGCCGCGAGTTCTTCGACGGTCACCAACTCCGTACGGCCGGCGGCTAACTCCAGCGCCAACGGCAGGCCGTCAAGCCGAGCGCAAATGCCGGCGACCAAGGGCACGCTTGGCGGCGGGAGCACGAAGCCGCTGTCACGCCGGTGCGCCGCGGAGAGAAACAGTGCACTGGCAGGCGCCGCTTGAAGCTCGCTGAGCGTGGTTCGCGAAGTCACAGGCGGCAATTCGAGCGGTGATACGACAAAGCGATGCTCGGCGTCCAGGTCGAGCGCCTCGCGACTGGTGACCAGCATGGTGAGTCCTTGACATCGGCTATGAAGCTCGCTCACCAGCCAGACCGCGTCGAGAACGTGCTCGAAGTTATCGATCACCAGCAGCGAAGCACGGGGGGCCAGATAGCGAACGAGCGCCTCCAGCGGGGTCTCGCCAGGCGACGGCGCCACCGAGAGCGCGCGCAGGACTGTCGGCGCGACATCGTCCGGAACGGCCACACCAGCGAGCTCGACCCAGTGGACACCATCAGGAAACGCCATCCGGAGAGCATGAGCAGCGACCAACGCCAGGCGCGTTTTCCCGACCCCCCCGGGTCCCGTCAGAGTCACGAGGCGAATCTCCGGAGTTTCGACCAGCCGACATACCGCCTTGGTGTCCGGCCCGCGGCCGATCGTCGGGGTGGCCGGGAGGGGGGGCGCCAAACCCGCCGCATCCGCCCTCAGAGTCTGTTCGTCCGCTCGCAGGGTCGGCGCGTGGCTCAGTATCTCGGCCTGCAACAAGGCCAGAGCCGGTCCGGGCTCCAGGCCCAGATCCTCGGCGAGGCGCGTACGAGTCCGCTGAAACACGTCGAGAGCCTCAGCTTGCCGACCGCAGCGGTACAACGCGAGCATCAACTCAGCCGCGAACCGCTCTCGCAGCGGATGCTCGACAACAAGCCCTTCCAGCTCGCCGACCAACTCGTTGTGGCGGCCCAATTGCAGGTCAGCCTCCACCCGAGCCTCGAGACCCCCGAGCCTCAGATCATCCAAGCGACGAACTTCAGCCTGGGCAAAGTCCTCAAAGGCAAGCTCAGCGAGAGGCGGTCCCCGCCACAGGTCGAGAGCCGACGACAAGACCGCGGCGGCATTTGACGGCTGGCCCGACGCCAACAAGCCGCAGCCGTCCCTCACCCGCTCCGCGAACAGATCGGCGTCGAGCTCGCCGCTCCCGACCGCGAACAGATAGCCCCCGGCGACAGTCCGCAACGCCCCTTCAGCGCCCGGAGACGGCGAGCCTAGTGCTCTCCGCAGGCGTGTCGTCGCCATCTGAAGCCGTTTATCCGAACCCCTCCGATCCCCGTTCCAGACCGCATCGACAATCCGGTCGCTGGACACAGCCCGATTGGCATGCAAGAGAAGAAATGCCAGCAGCTTCAGCTGCCGAGGACCGCCGACGGGCCGCCGCTCCTCCCCCGCCCAAACCTCAACCGGACCCAGAATCCGGTACTTCGTCATCCCTCGCCCCGGCAACCAAACCATCGAGAGGCGAGGGCGCGCGCAAACATCCCACCGCGCCGACACGGGCCAACGACAACGTCCACCCAACCGAGCGCTCCGGCTCTTACCAGTGCGCTGCCGCCACAATCAGCCACCTGCACATCGTAGCCCCGCTCGCCCCGCATTTCACCATTTCACGCAGTTCTAGCCGACAAAGCTACTCCCATCAGGCACGCGCGACCAACCTCAAGTGGCCTACTTTCACCCCGGTGAATAGCCAACCGATCAGGACAGAAGCAGTCGGGAAATTCGTGGCCACCCATAGGGAGAACCGGTGGCCATCAGTGGGGACTTTCGATGACCGCCAGTGGGGAGATTCCATGGCCGCCGTCAGCGAGCTCCTTCGCCTTTCTGCGCCGGATGAGGATCGACCTGCCGAGCACGCGCCCGATGCACTGGTCTCGAGAGTTGTGAATGGAGGTGCCGACGATGTCGTTATGTCGGACCTATTTGGGCTCGAGCGAGCTCATCCATCTAGGTCCGACTCGCCTCGCGGGCCGCGTGTTCTTCGATTGCAGGTCTCGGTGACACGTCCGCTGACCGTCCGTCCGTGTTCGATGGCCGCCCGACCATCCTCCCTGCAACGCCGGCTTGCGAGTCGCTCGGTAGCGCCACGCTCGCACCTCCCTCGCGGAGAGCGCGCAAGTTGCCCGGCGAGTGCTTCCGTCATCTGGCGGCCGCCGAGTGGACGATCCCATCGGCGACGAAGCGCTGGCCCGGGCGGCCGGGATCGGACGCACGGCTGACGGTCGCCTTCGCGGTTGGCGTCAGCGTTTTCCGCGTGCGTCGGCGCTCACGACCGAGGCCGAGCGGCATACCGACGCGATGATGCCGGATCGACCGTGCCGGCGCAGCTCCTCCGTCGCGTCAACCTGATCGAGCGCCAGCGAGATCACCAGCGGAAGCGAAGCGGTCCCCTCCGCGCGGACCTGACACCAGCCCGTCCTCCCCCTCCCCTCGCTGCTGCCGTCGACTCGCCACCCGCCCAGCCGCTGGTGAGGGCGTCGCGTACGTTCCTACCGCCACTAGCACCGCCTCCGCCGCCGACGCGCCGGGGCGCCTGCTCCGGCAACGCGGTGATCACCCGCTCCGGCTCGACGCCTCTCTAGCTCGGCTTGACCCGGTCCGAGCCTGCCGGATGGGAATGAGAGGCTTGACACTAAGCCGCTCAACCCGCGCGGGGGAACCTGCCCGCGTCCGAGCGTGACCGACCACGCGCCCCACGGCGGCCGTGCGACTCCACGGCAAGGTGGCGTGCGGAAAGGATCGCTTGGATCTCGCGTCCGTGCGACAGAGCTTCGCGCCCCGTGAGTTCGTCCGTCGTTCGCGCCGCCACTGCCGCCTCCGCAGCGTCGCTGGCTGTGCGTGCTCGTAGCCGTCCGATTCGCCGGCAGTCAATCCCGACGAGCGCGCCGTCCACCCATCCGGTAACCGAGACGTGCCGGTTCCCCCGGATATCTCTCCGGTGCAAAGCAGAGACATACACTCCACGCACTTAGTGCTGCTGTCCCAAGATGCCCGAAGATGTCCGGAGATGTCCGCGCTGGCGCCGCCCAGCGGCGCCTATGCGGCGGGTACAAGCACGCCGGCGAGATCACCGGCGCCAACATGGCCGGCGGGCCAAGTGATCGTCAGCTCTCCGTCGCGATCGAGCAGGGCCCGGACATTCACCAGGGTCATCGCGACGACCCGCCCGGCCTCGTCGTATTCGATCCCATGCCCCTCGGGGCTGGCGTAAGCATTCGCCGGCGGACCGGCGTAGCCCTCGGCACTCAGGTAGAGCACATCGCCGCGGACGTCGTAGTCGTGCTGATCGAATTCAATTCCGGCGACGGTCACGCTCATCGTTGTCTCCCGCGCGGGTCGTTGTCCTGCACGAGCACGGTCACGACCCATCCGGGATCGTCGTTGAAGTCTACGACCACTCGGAGCCACTGGCCGGGTCGCAGGACGTTCTGCCGGTAGAACCGCTCACGCCCAGGTATCGGGTCATGCTCTCGGCGATCGGGAGCCTCGACCGTGCCCAGAATCAACTCGAGATGCTCCAGTAGGCAGCCGCGGCGGCCCAATGCGAGATGCTGCCGTGAGCCCGCCGTCGAAGACGACCTGCCGCCCGTCAGGATCAGTCGTCGTCGGATCGGAGTCGCTCACTCACCGCACCACGGCCGGCTCAGTCGCCGGTGCGAGACCGCCGAGCGCTGCGGTGAACCGATCCGCCAGCTCATCGGCGGGCCGCGCATGGAGATACCGCTCAGTCGTCGAGATCCGGGCGTGGCCCATGGCGGCCTTCACACCGGCCAGATCGATGCCACCGGCGACGAGCAGCGAGCCGTAGGTATGGCGGAGGTCGTGGAAGCGAAGGGGTTCCAAGCCGGCCGTGTCGCGGGCCCGCTCGAAGCGGCGGCGCAGCGCAGAGGCATCGAGCCGGCGGCCGAGACGGTTGATGAACACGTAATCGTCGGGCGCCGTGAAGTCTCCCCTCCGGCTCAGACGATCGAGCGCGGCGGCGGCTTGGTCGGGGAGCGGGACCTCCCGCGCGCGTCGGCTCTTGGTCGACGCGACCTCGACATCGCCAGAGACCGCACGGCGTACGAGGAGCTTGCGTCTGACGAAGTCGACATCACGCCAGCGGAGCGCCACCAACTCCCCCCGGCGAAGACCGGCGTAGGCGGCGACCCGGATGAGCTCTCCGTCCTGGGCGTCCTCGTGCGCCCGCGCCGCGACCTCCTCCCCACCGATCACCCGCTTCAAGGCCTCACGGTGTGTTCCCGCAGCGAGGGAGCGCGCCAACGCCTCAATCTGCTCGGACGAGTAAAAGGCCAGCGCAGCCGTCTGCGGCTCGGCGCGACGGTCCGCATGAGTGACCGGGTTGGCGGGGAGCCCGAACGCGCTCGGGCGCATCGCGTAGTTGAAGGCCGCGCACATCACCGCCCGAGCCTTATTGACCGTCCGCGGCGCCACGCCGGAGACGGCTATTGCCACGAGCAGCTCCTCGATTTCCCGGGTGGCGATCTCCCGAGCCGGCCGATCGCCGAGTGCGGCCATGATCCGTCCGCTCGAGACGCCCGAGCCTCGGCGATGCGGCACCGCGGGCTCACCTAACACCGAGCGGTGGTCGCGCAGCGTCGACGGCTTCGCCCCCTTCACTCGCTCCAGCCATTGCAGGTAGGCGGCCGCCACCTCCCGGAAGGTGACGCCCCGGCGCAAGCGCTCGGAAGCGTCACGCTCGAGCAGCTGCTGGTCGGCGTCGTGCTCACGGACAAGCGCCAGCATCCTCGCAGCGGCTTGTGCTTCGGTGAGCGCGCCGTCGGGCGGTCGGCCACGCCGGCGGCGCCATCCGCCAGAACCGTCAGGTTCCACCCAGGCCCGTCCGAGCGCCCGGATCACCGGGGTCCCGTTTCTTGACCATTTCCCGTACCAGAACGGCCCGGTGGAGCGGGCTCGCACGAACGGTCTGGTGGTGGGATTTGGGATCGCCATCGACTGCCTCCGAACCGACTCTACAACTGCCCGCGGCGGCCGGGCAACTGTCGGGCAACGGATCCTCCGGGCAACGGTACCGGGCAACCTTCCCGGTCAGAATCACCGCAAATACAGCGCTTCTGCCACCTCAAATCGCCCGTAATTACGGGATTGAGAGTGTTCTCATCGGTCTACGGAACCGAAGGTCGGGAGTTCGAATCTCTCCGGGCGCGCTAGGAACGCCCCGCTATATCGCCGTGCTGGAGCTGTAGCAGCTCAACTTGCGTGAAGTTCTTGCCCTATTGCTCCAAGCCCCGCGCGTCACGGCCGTCGTGTACGGCTGGGCAGAGATGTTGATCGCCTGAAGCTCGCCCGCCCAGTGCTGCGGCGCGCGATGCCGTGGTAGCGTCCTACCGGTTTCCGGGTGGAGAGGAGAGGGGAGGCTGGGTGCCGTCATCAGGTCGTAGGACTCCGGGTCGTCTGGTGCTGATGGTCATCGGGCTCGTGGTGATCGTGTTGTCGATCCTGTCGGCCGCCTACGCCCTTGGCCTGCCGCCGGTCGGCGTGCCGCCAAACCCTCTCAACGACCTCGGGGCTCTCGGCCAGGGTCTCGGCCAGAGTCCGACGCGGCTCGCCACCCAGTATCCGGCGGAGCCGGCGCTGGTGGCCACTCCGCAGGGGCAGTGCGGTCCGGGGTCCCATTCGGAGCCGGGCATTCAGGGCCGTGTGCCGGCCGGCTCGGGCGACGCGGGGCTGTGGTGCAACATGGCGCTGGTCGCCCACCAGGGGACCTCGGGCGGCTTCAAGGTCTTCCGCTACGTTGATGATCAGGGCCATGTCTGCGCGTTCTACGACACGGCTTTGCTCTTCCCCACCAACGCCATCAATGTGATGGGCGCCTCGCTGGGCGTCGCGGTCCTGGACATGACCGATCCGGCGCATCCGGTCCAGACCGACACCCTCACCCAGGTGCCGATGATGACGCCCCACGAGTCGTTGAACCTCAACGTCAAGCGAGGTCTGCTGGCCGCGGTCAACGGCAACCCGTCGACCGAGCCCGGCCTGGTCTCGATCTACGATGCCCATGCCGACTGCCGCCACCCGGTGCTGGACTCGACTTCGCTGGTGGCCCGCTTCGGGCATGAGAGCGGCTTCTCGCCCGACGGCAACACCTTCTATGCCACCAGCACGGCGCTGCCCTCGATCACCGCCGTCGACGTGACCGACCCCAAGCAGCCCCATGCCATCTGGGAGGGCAACATCCTCGCCCACGGCATGACTCTCAGCGACGACGGTAACCGCGCCTACATCGCCGACCCCAGCGGCGGCGACATGCTGATCCTCGACACGAGTCAGATCAAGGCCCGCAACCCCAACCCCCAGGCGCACGAGATCAGCCGGCTGGGCTGGGCTACGGCGTCGATCCCCCAGAACGCGATCCCCTTCACCGAGAACGGCCATCCCTACGTGTTGGAGTTCGACGAGTACACCGCCGGCACGCTGAACCCCTCCGGCAGCCGCGACACCGTCGGCGCCGCGCGGATCATCGACATCGCTGACGAGACCAAGCCGGTCGTGGTCTCCAACCTGCGGCTGCAGGTCGACCAGCCCGCCGATCACCATGCCGCCGGCAACGACCCCGGGACGTTCAGTCCCGCGCAGGGCTACGCCGCCCACTACTGCAACATCCCCACCCGCGTCGATCCCAAGATCGTCGCCTGCTCGTTCATCGCGTCTGGGCTGCGCGTGTTCAACATCGCCGACGTCCTGCACCCCAAGGAGATCGCCTACTTCGTCTCCCCCACCACGCCCAACACCGAGACCGGGTACACCGAGAGCGACTACGCCATGTCCCAGCCCGCGTTCGACGTCGCCCGTCACGAGATCTGGTACACCGACGGCGGCACCGGCTTCTACGTGCTGCAGGTCACCAACGACGTCTGGCCCGGTGGTGGGACCGCGTCGCCTCCGGCGGGGGGGCCTCCGGCGGGGGCATCGCAGTCCAGTTGTCCTCTGGCCTGGGGCCGGCTCGCCGGGCGCTCGCTCGGCCCGGTCAGCCTCGG
Organism: uncultured Solirubrobacterales bacterium; assembly: GCA_963792735.1. Classification (GTDB taxonomy): domain Bacteria; phylum Actinomycetota; class Thermoleophilia; order Solirubrobacterales; family Solirubrobacteraceae; genus Palsa-465. Next base: position 325,877 of record CAWBXK010000009.1, read on the forward strand.
CATGACGCGCGCCCGGGCGCGGCGCGCGTTCTCGCGCAGCGCCACCCGCGGACGGCGCAACATGGACTTCTTCTGCCTGACCCCGATCGGGATCCGGGTGGCCTACCCCTCGGCTCCGGTTCTCAGGGCGCTGTCGCGCTCAGGCCGCAAGCGCCACCGGGGCAGGGTCGTTCTGGCGCTGACCTCCAACCGCTACTACGCGCTGCACGGCGTCCGGCCGCGCGCGCGGCTGGCTCGGGTCTCGCACCGGCTGCACCTGGGGCGCAGGTTCCACATCGGCAGGAACTTCTGGTACGTCAGCAAAGTGGGAGCGCCCCGCGCCATCGTGAAGGTCCGCCGCGGCGAGGTCGAGGAGATCGGCATCCTCGACAAGTCCGTGAGCTCCAACCGGCAGGCCGAGCGCCGGCTGCTCAACAGCCTGACCTAGTCGTCGTCGTCTGCTCGGGGGCCCCTCGAGAGAAGTCGCAACCGTTAAACCTGCGGACCTCCCTCCCTCAGGTGTAACAGTATTCGGCGCTCGACCGGCGGTTTGAGGGGCCCATCGAGTCATGCCAACCCGGCTCGCGAGCTATCGGTGGTGTCGACGGCAGCGGAGCGGCTACTGCGTGGCCGGTGCCAGCGCCCGGGGGTGCGTCTCGTCGGCGGGACGCTCGACCTCGCGCAGGGCGCGGGCGAGTAGCTCCAGCAGAGTGGCGCGCTCGTCGGAGTCCAAGCCTTGCAGCACCTGCTTCTCGACCCCCTGCATCGCCTGCTTTGCCTGCTCCAGGGCGTCACGGCCCGTGGGGGTGATGTGGACGCGGTGGCGACGGCGATCCTCGGGATCGCGGCGTCGGACCAGATGTCCACGCTCCTCCAGTTCGTTGAGGAGCAGGACGACGTTCTTGGCATCCATGCACAGGGCGTCGACGAGCTCATGTTGCGGGGTCCCGTCGTGATCGCCCACGTAGCTCAGAGCCATGACGAGACGCAGGTCCATCCCCAATAGCTCGGGACTGCTGCGTCGCATGACCTGCTTCGCCAGCCGTGGCAACAGGAACATCGCGCTGGCACCACCACACTGGCTCTCGGAGTAACCCATGACGGTACGAGTATAGCGCGATTTCAAGCATCATACACGCGGGAGAGATGCTATCCGTTAAGTAATTCATACCTGCAACAGGAATCATTCATGCTAGGCTGGTCATCAATGCAACCCGGAAGGACTCAGATGAGTATCACCAGCCTCGCAATCCCCCGCCCCAATCGGTGGGCTGTCCTCGCCCTCCTCGGAATCGCCCAGCTGATGGTGGTGCTCGACGCGACGATCGTGAACATCGCGCTGCCGTCGGCGCAGCATGCGCTGCATTTCTCCAACGACAACCGGCAGTGGGTGATCACCGCCTACGCGCTGGCCTTCGGCAGTCTTCTGCTCGTGGGCGGCAAGCTCGGCGATCTGTTCGGGCGCAAGTGGATGCTGATCGGGGGCCTCAGCGGCTTTGCCGTCGCCTCCGCGATCGGCGGGCTCTCCCAATCCTTCGGGATGCTGGTAGGGGCCCGCGCACTGCAGGGAGCCTTCGGAGCGATGCTCGCCCCCTCAGCGCTCGGCCTGCTGACCGTCACCTTCCAGGGCTCTCCGGACCGGCCCAAGGCATTTGGCATCTTCAGCGCGATTGCCGCTGGAGGCGCGTCGCTCGGGCTGCTGCTCGGCGGCGTGCTCACACAGGCCATTTCGTGGCGCTGGAGCCTGTACGTCAACCTCCTGATCGCCGTGCCGACCGCGATCTTGGCCTGGCGACTGCTGAACAACGAACACCAGCTCGAGCGGCCGCGCATCGATCTGACCGGCACCCTGCTTGCCTCGGGCGGCCTGTTCGCCCTCGTCTATGGCTTCTCCAACGCGGAGACGCACTCGTGGTCGGATCCAATCACGATCGCGGCGCTCTCGGCGAGCGCTCTGCTGCTGAGCAGCTTCGTGGCGCTCGAGCGGCGCGTCGCGCACCCGCTTCTGCCCCTGCACATCATCTGGGATCGAGCCCGCGGAGGCGCCTACGCGACGATCGCCCTGGCCGGCTCGGCGGTGTTCGCGGTCTTCCTGTTCCTCACCTACTACCTGCAGCAGAACCTCGGCTACTCACCCCTGAAGACCGGGCTGGCCTTTCTGCCCATGACCGCGATGATCGTTCTCACCTCGACAACGGTGCAGACGCGGGTCCTGCATCGCACCGGCGCCAGGCCGGTGGTGATGGGCGGCATGAGCCTCGGGATCATCGCCATGCTCCTGTTTACACAGCTGACCCCCAGCGGGTCATACGTCACCTACGTCCTGCCCGGACTCCTGCTCACCGGAGTCGGAATGGGCTGCATTTTCGCTCCCGCGTTCTCGACAGCGACGCTCGGAGTCAAGAACAGCGATGCGGGGATCGCCTCGGCGATGGTCAACACCTCCCAGCAGGTCGGAGGTTCGGTGGGCACCGCCCTGCTGAGCACGATCTTCGCCAGCGCGGCAGCCAGCTTCGCCTCCGCCCATGCCAGCGCCACCGGGCTTGCCACCGCGGCCTCGATCCACGGCTACACCACCGCCTTCCAATGGGCGGCGGGCCTGTTCGCGGCCGGGCTGCTGGTGGCGGTTTTCATCCTCCCGAAGGACGGCGCCGCCCGTGCTCGCGTCGCCAACGCCGAGGCCGGCAGTGACCTCCAGCTCAGCCTGGAGACCACATGACCCCGGCCACGCTTCCCCGAAACCACCCGGCACGACACCGGCCGCGCTCAACGATCGGAGCATCTGTGATGAGCAAGCAGTCCAGCACCCACGACCTCACCGGAGACTTCATCTCCGAGCGCGCCGTCCGCCGCGCCACGGCACCCCGGCCGACAGGCGGGGCGCAAGCACCGGCCGGCGCGCCGGCGGCTGGCGGCACGGTGCGCCTTTCCACTCCGAGCACGGCGAGCGTCGCGCGGGTCCTGCGCCGGTGGTCGGTCGCTGAGCTCATCGTCCGCGCCGCCCCGGCACGCCGGGCCACCGCCTGAGGCCACGGCGGCGCCGGTCTCGGTCCAGGTCGCCCACGTTGTCAGCCACTGCCCCCCCGCCGCCGCTACCGGCATCTGGCGCAGCCACCAGCCCTGTGGCCGCCGCTCCGATGAAGCCGTGGCGGACGGAGCCGGCCCAGGCGCCCGCGCCGGCCCCACTCGAGCGCCACGATCTGCGGCGGCGGTTGCTCACCGTGCTGGTGCTCGCCATCTGCGTGGGGACCGTGCTGCTGGCAGTTCCCGACCTGCGTCCCGTGGTGCGGGAGATCGCTGACATGAACCCGGCACTCGTGGCCGTCGCAGTTGCCCTGGAGCTGGCCTCGTGCCTGAGCTTCGTGGTCATCTTCCGGCTGTTCTTCAGCCCCGTACCGAGCGCCGTGGCGCGAGAAATGGCGTGGTCGCAGATGGGATCAGGGGCCCTTCTGCCTGGCGGCGGCGTCGGCTCGCTTGCCGCCGGGGGGTGGCTGCTTCACCTCGCCGGCATGTCGACCCGTCAGATCCTTCAGCGCTCAAGCGGCCTCTTCTTCCTGACTAGCGCGATCAACGTGATCACGCTCGGCGTCGGCAGCCTTGTCCTGCTGCTGGGAATCGGTGGCGGCCCCCACGACGTGCTGCGCGCGGGGGTTCCGGCTGCAGTCGCCGTCGCCGCGATCATCGTCGTCCTCGGTCTGGCGAAGGTCATGCGCCGTGTCTCCAGGCGGCACCCCGGAGCAGCCTGGCTCGATGACATCGGCGCGGGGGTTCCCGCCGCCCGGCATGCGCTGCTGCGGCCCAGCTGGCGGCTGCTCGGGGCACTCGGCTACCTCCTGTTCGACATCGCCGTGCTGTGGACGACGCTGGCTGCGGTCGGCCCGGTGCCGCCGGTGGCGGCGCTGGTGGTCGCCTACCTCGCGGGATACCTCGTCAACGTGCTGCCCATTCCCGGCGGCATCGGCGTGCTCGACGCCGGGCTGGTTGGCGCGCTCGCGCTCTACGGGCTGCCTCTGGCGCACGCCGCGGCGGCCGTGCTCGTCTACCACGCGGTCGCGTTCTGGATCCCAACCCTCGGCGGCACGCTCGCCTACGCTCGTCTGCGCCCCCGCCTCGCCGCCCAGGCTCAAGCACCGATTTCGGCGGGCGCCTGACCCGAAGGCCGTGGGCTCCTCATCCGCCGCTCAGCCGTGCAGGGCTGCGACTTTGACGGCGATCAACTTCGCATTATTAGTCTGGCCGAAGTAGGTATGGCAGTGCAGGGACGCGGTCCCGGGCGCGGTGAGGGTCAACAGGTCCTCGACCGTCACCGATTGCTCGTAAGCGTCCGCTATCCCCGGGATGTTCACCTCCGTCGTGGCTCCGGTGCTCAGCGTGCAATCGGCGAGTTGGGGGTCGGTGTCCATGTTGACGATCGCCGTCTCGGCGGTGAGCGTGTAGTAGCCGGCGGGCAGGTTCAGCGACACCACTGTCGCGCCGGTCCCGCTGATGGACGCGAAGTCTTTTCGCGCGATGTAGGCGTCGGATGGCGGGATCCCGCCGGCGATGTCGGCTGCGGTCAGGCTGCCGTCCTTCACCTTGTCCCCGGTGACGGCGTCGGTGGCGAGGTTGGCGTTGCCGACCGCGCCGGTCGCGAGCTGCCCGCTGCCGACCGCGCCGGGCGCGAGCTTGCTAGTGGTGATGGCATGGTCGGCGACCTTGAACGTGCCGACGGCACCGGAGGCGAGCTCCCCAGACGACACCGCGTTGTTCGCGATCTCCTTTGACCCTGCGCATGAGCCCATGAGGCAGAACTCGTCGGCACTGATCACGTTCGGCGCCAAATCAGGCGTCTTGACCTGTCCGTCGATGATCGCCCGCGAGTTGACGGAGTTGGGTGGCGCGAGCCACGCGGCGTACGAAGTGCCGCCGAGGGCCACGAACAGCGCCAGATAGGCGACGATGTTGCGCGAAGGTGGTGGGTGACATTCGTGAGCATGTTCCTCCCTGCGGTTTGTGTGTGGTTCGTTGCGGTTCCGACGCTGAGAAGCTTCGGCTGCGGGCATCGCGCTGTCGTCGCTCTGCGGGGTGAACCCGCGCGCGTTGCACTCACCCCCACGGATGACAACCCGGGGGCGTCAAGCGCGCTGCTCAGCCTCCGGCCGGGTGCGATCCGCGGGACGGGGGCCGGGTGTCTACGTTGCCGGGTCGCGCGGAGCGTGCGTTGTGAGTTGGACGCCGGAGCGTGGGAGCTGCGCGTTGACGAGCCACCCCTGGTCGGGAGTCGCCCCGGCGTCGAGGGTTCCGCCGTTTGCGGCGAGCAGTTCGCGCAGTCCGCGCAGCCCGTTCCCGGTCCCGGCCCCGGCGAGCGCGGTCGGCGCGGCGGCGGGACCGTTGGCGACCTCGATCCTCAGCGTCTGCGCATCGGTGCGCAGGAGCACCCTGACAGCGGCCCCTGAGGCGTAGCGCAGCGCGTTGGTCAGGCTCTCCTGCACGACTCGGTAGGCGGCTTGCGCAACTGGGGCGGGCAGTCCGTCGCGTTGGCCCTCCAGCCGCAGGGTCACGCTCAGACCGCTGCCCGCCGCGCGGGCAACGAGCTCCTCGACAAGCGCGAGGTCGGGGGCGGGACCGATGGCCTCAGCGTCGCCGAGCAGCGCGACGAGGCGCCCCATGTCCTGCTCTGCCTGACGGGCGGCGCCCGAGATCGCGTCGAACGTTTCATCGATCAACTCGCGGTCGAGGCCTGCCAGGCGCTGCCCGGCGGTGGCCTGGACGACCATCACGCTGAGCGCGTGGGCGACGATGTCGTGCAGCTCGCTCGCGATCCGCGCCCGTTCGTAGCGCACTGACAGGCGGGCGTAGGCTTCGCGTTCCTGCTCGAGCTCCTGGGCGCGCTCCGTCAGGCGGGCGGCGACCTGCTCGCGCTCGCCCAGCGCCGTTCCGGCAGCCCAAGCCGCCGCCGGCACGAACACGAACGCCACCGCAGAACCATGCTGGAGCACCGCATCGACCTGCGAGGCCGCGATCAGCGCGATCGGGCCGATTATGCTGGGCCAGCGCTGATGCCAGCGGCCCGAGGAGAACGCCTGGGCGGCAACCAGAGCCAGAAACGGCGCAAACGGCGCCGCTGGCACCCCGGAGCAGCGACTACAGAGCCCGTACGGGGCGATCGCCAGGAGCGCCAGCGCTGAAACCAGGCAGGCGCCAAGCGGATATCTACGGGTGACCCCCAGCGCACCGCCCATGATCACCGCCGCTGCGATCGGCCCTAGCCCGTGGCCCCAGATCGCGACATAGCCGCCGCCGGCGACGGCACCGGCGCACCCGATCACCAGCCCCGCCCGCCGCGGGCTCACCTCAGCCTCCCGCGAGCATCGGGAGACGCACGATCGCCTCGGCGCGCCCGGCGCTCGTGGTCGCCTCCAAGCTTCCGCGGTGCAGCTGCGCGCGCTCCCGGGCACGGGCGATCGCCGCCTCCCCACGACGACGGGCCGGACCCGCGACCGCGATCTCCAGCGCATCCTCACCGAACCGCACGCGCACGTCGACCTCAGCCCCGTCATCCAGAGCCGACAGCAGCTGTTCGACGATCCGGTAGGCCGACAGCTCCAGGCTGGCCGGAAGCACGCGCGGATTTCCCTCGATCCTCAGCCGAGCGTCTGCTCCCTTGACGCGCACGAGCAACGCATCCAGCTGGGTCAGCGCAGGCTGGGGGGCCATCGAAAGACCGGACTCATCGTGGCGAAGCACGCCCACGATCGACCGCATTTCCTCCAGCGTGCGGCGGCTCCCGCGTTCGATCTCAATCAGCCCGGACTGCGCGGCCGCCGCGTCGCTGCTGCGAGAACCCGCGTCGGCTATCCGCGCCAGCTCACCAAGCCGTCGCTGCAGCAGCTGATCGAGCTCGGCGGACAGACGCGCGCGATCAGTCGCGATCTCCAGCCGCGCGCGTTCATCGCGGGCGTCACGCAAATCCGAAGTTTGCGTCTGTAGCTCGCTGACCATGTCACTGCGCGAGCGCACGATCCGGCCGATGCCCCAGGCCGCTGCGGTCAGCACAGCGAAGAACGGCGATGCCTTCATGTCCACGCTGGAGTCGGACGAGCACACGACGAGGACCAGGACAACTCCGAGGCCCATCCCGATCAGACTGTCTCGGATCTCGAGTCGCGCCCCAGCTGCGAAGACGAGCGCGAGCACCACCGGAATCAAGACGCCGCAGCGCGTCACGGTGCCGATCAGTGCGACGTGGACCAGCAGCGCGGCGAGTGTCGCGACGAGCGCGGCCAACGGCCGTACCCGCCACCACAGGATCGGAGCTGTGACCAGGAGGAACAGCGGAATTGCGAGCGCGCTGGCGTTCACCGACTTGTCCTGCACGTTCGTGAACATCATCAGCATTCCGGCCACGCTCGCGACAAGCGCGATCGCGACATCGCGTCTGGCAACTGGCCGTCCGGCGGAAGCCATCGAGGAGATCATCGCGCGTCAACGTCCTTCCGTGAAGAGAGAATTTGGAATACGACCAGCATCCGTCATGCGGCATCCGCTTACGTCACCCAGCCGGGTGAACCGAGAAGGCGCGTATCACCCGCGTGGATGACGCGCGCGGGTGCAGCCACCATAATTCTCTGGCGCACGATGGAGCAGCCGTTCGTCACGATCCTGTTCACCGACCTCGTCGGCTCCACCGCCCTGTTCGACCGCCACGGCGACGACGCAGCCGACGCCATCCGCCGCGAGCACTTTCACCTGCTTCGTGGGGCCGTCGCCGAGCACGGCGGCCGCGAGGTCAAATCGACCGGGGACGGGCTGATGGTTGCGTTCGCCAGCGCCGTGGCGGCGGTCCGCTGCGCAGTCGACATGCAGCGTGTCGCGTCCGACGCCGGCGGCGGGCTGATGCTGCGCGTCGGGCTTGATGCAGGCGAGCCGCTGGCCGATGGCGACGATCTCTATGGCACGCCCGTGATCGTGGCAAACCGGCTGTGCCACTCCGCCGGGGCCGGCGAGATCCTGGCGTCCGAGGTAGTGCGTCAGATCGCGGGGCACCGGGTCGCGGAGCTGATGCATCCCGTCGGTGCCCTGCGCCTGAAGGGCGCCGCCGACCGCGTGACGGTCGCCACCGTGCAGTGGCAGCGCAACGCACCTGACGCGCCGCCGCTCGAGCCGATCGCCTCGCCCACGGAGATCACCGTCGTCGTCGCCGACGACCAGCGATTGCTGCGAGCCGGCTTCCGGGTGATCCTCGACGCCGAACCCGACATCAAAGTCGTCGGAGAAGCCGCCGACGGACGCACCGCCGTCGACACCGTCAAGCGGCGACGCCCGGACGTCGTCCTGATGGACATCCGCATGCCCGAACTCGACGGCCTCAGCGCCGCTAGCGAGATCCTGAAGGACCCTGAGCTCGACACTGCCGTGCTGATGCTCACCACCTTCGACGTCAGCGAGTACATCTACGAGGCGCTACGGATCGGCGCCAGCGGATTCCTGCTCAAGGACGCTCCCGCCGACCGACTCCTGGACGCGATACGCGTCGTCGCCGCGGGTGACGCGCTGCTCGCTCCATCGATCACACGCCGCCTGATCGAGCAGTTCACGCGCGCCGCACGACCCGAACCGGGCACGATCCCAGCCGCCCTCGCGGAGCTGACAGCACGAGAGCTTGACGTGCTGCGGCTCGTCGCCCGCGGCCATTCAAACGCCGAGATCGCCGCCGAACTGGTACTCGGAGAGAACACGATCAAGACCCACGTCGGCCACATCCTGGGCAAGCTTGACCTGCGCGACCGCGTACAAGCCGTCGTGCTCGCCTATGAAACCGGACTCATCTCCCCCGAACTGAACCCAAGCGACACCGGCTCCGCCGCCTGAACACGACCGGATCCTGCCAACGCTTTCTCGCGTCTTGCAAGCCCTGCCGCCTCATCCGCCTCATGCGCCTTCGGCTCCGGCTCCGGCGAGGACTTGACAGTGATGCCGCAGCTGTTGCCGAGCTCTATTTGCGGGCTCGTAACGGCGCGTTCCCGGCGATCCCGATGATGGTTCACACAGACGAGGAAACGCGGCGCTGGATCGCCCGACGGGTCGTCCCCCACACCGAGCTCTGGGTCGCCGAGGCCGGTGACGGTTCGCTGGTCGGCATCTTAGGTCTCGATGACGATTGGGTCGACCAGCTCTACGTTGAGCCAGCGCTCACCGGTCAAGGGATCGGCGGCGAGCTGATCTCACTGGCAAAGCGCCAGCGCCCGTACGGGCTGCGGCTGTGGACATTCGAGTCGAACCTTGGCGCCAGACGCTTCTACGAGAGACACGGCTTCGACGCGAGGGACCGCACAGCCGGTGACAATGAGGAAGGCGCGCCTGACATCCTCTACGTCTGGGACGCCCGACGGACCTGACTCCCGTTTCGGACGACGTCCGGCCGCCGGGGCTCGGTGGGAAAAGCCGAGCGTGGAGGCTCAGGACGGCGTCAAGCGAAAGACCGGGTGGTCCGGCCCGATCCGCCGCAGTTCATCGTCGGACGCGTCGGGCCCCACGCCGGCGAAGAACGCACCGACCTCGAAGTTCCACTTCTTCAGGTAGGCCCGCAACAGCGCCACCTTATCCTCGTCGCCAAGCTCCACCGCCGCGAACGCGTCCACGCGGCGGCCGACACGCAGCCTTCCCTCACCGCTGGCGCGCAGATTCTTGACCCACTGCGTGTGGCCCCGGGGAGAGACCAGATACTCGGCGCCATCGACCCGCAGCAGGTTCACCGGGGTCTGGCGCCACTGACCCGACTTACGGCCCTTGACCTCGAGCACGCGCGAGCCGTAGACGCTGACACCAACCCGCGTCAGCCCGGCGACGAGACGATTGAAGACCTGGGTCGTGAACCAGCCCGGGCGCTGATAGTGCTCGGTCATAGCTCCATTCTCTCAGCTTGCAGGGGCAGTGCAGGATGTACTCGGCGCGGTTCGACCTCACTGCCGTGTCGCGACGATGGGGCAGTCACCTCGGCAATGACCTTCGCGCTTTGGTCTGTACAGCAGGCTGCCTCCGCCGCGTGAAGCGATCGTAGATAATGGCTCCATGGCATCGCGGGACGAACGCGTACCGCCAGAGGTCGAGGAATACTTGATCGGCATTTATGCTGGGGCCGGCCGTCTTGGTGGCGAGCTCGGCGCCGGCGTACCCCGAGGTGGGGCACGCGGAGGAGCTCGAGGAGCGCGGATGCTCAAGACGCTGGTCGAGGAACGCACAGGCGAGCGATCCGGCGTTCCTGCCGAGTTCCGGCAACGAGTCGCAGACGAGTTCGCGCAGGCTCAGACGTTGCCCAGTGACGACGACGTCTGGCGGATCGCGATCCCATTCGGACACACCGGTCTGCAGCAGATCGTCGTGGACCTGAGGCTTTCACCAGTTGCCGGGGCGGATCCACCGGTGACGACGATCCGATTGCTCGCGTTCGGCAAAGAGGGGCTGCTGAGCCGGAAGCCGACGGCCAAGACCGCCGATCGAGTGTGGGCCGCTCTGGCCTCCTGACATTCGAGTGCGGCGCTCACCGGGCAACTCCATTCCCAACAACATCAGATCCACCAGCTAGAGGCCGAGACCGCCCAGCTCCGCGCGCTGGTCTTACACCCCCACTAAAGCCCGGGGATCACTCGGACCAGCTGGAATAGATCAAATCGAGCCCAAGCTCAGCATTGCGGATCACGCCATCCGCGCGCCATGTCTACAGCTCGCATACGGCGATCGCAGGGGCGTCGCGTCGTGCTTTCTCGCTCGCGGTTGAGAGGCCGGCGAGCTGCGTGTAAGAGACTTGCGCGGGGTCGATGTCGAGTGCGGTCGCGTCCGCGGGGTCGAGGCGTTCGAGGAGTGCCTTAGAGGCAAGCGCACGACCACCGGTTGCGCAGGCCTCGATCCGCGCCGTCTCGTTGACCTCCTCTCCGAGGGACCGAGGTGGATCCGACGTGCTCGACGCGGATCGCCCGGGCGCCGAGTGCCTGCCGCACGCGGGCGCGCTCGGTCTCAAACCGGGCCGGCCAGGTGGGATACTCGACGATCACGATCTCGCGCCTCGCGTGGCCCCGACCAGGACGCGGTCAACCTCGCGGCTGCGATCGTCCAGATTCACGTGTTGAGTCTCGCACCGTGACGACCAGACTGACGGTGCGGTTCGTCCATGGGAGAAACGGGTGCCGGAGCCGCCTATTTCCCGCCGCTCGAGCCAGAGACGGAGTTGGACGGGGGAGCGAACAGTCCGACCAGGGCACCACCGGCGGCGGCACCCAAGGTGATCAGTGCCGTCCCCGCCTGAAACAGCGCGGTCGCGCACGGCGCCGCGGAGTGGTTAGCGGCGATTGGGGTCGTGACAGGGCACTTACCGGCGTAACTGATGGATCCGTCAGAGATGCGAATCCCCGACCGCAACGCGATGTAGGTGATCAGAGCGAGAGCGATTGGCTTGAGGATCTGCCACAGCGCGCTGACGCCCCAGGTGATCCACGCCGGCAGCGCCTCGCCTTGCGCGAGCGTCGAGGTCAGCGCCGAGGGCAACGCGGCCTCAGCGCCAGCAGCGGCCGCCTGCGTGACCTGCTGGGACACAGCGTCAGTCGCCGCAGCTGCCGTAGCTGTGTGCTGAGCGACAGCGCTCGTGGCGGCGGGGCCCATCGTTCCCGATGGTGGCTGAGCCGTGGTCCGCTCGACGGCACCGATCGCGCTGGCAACGGCGTCCGCCTGGGTCGCATTGGCGGTGACGATGGCCTGACCCTCGGTCTTCGCCGCCCGCAGCGCGGCGTCGTTTACAACGGACACCGCAGTGGTGGCCGGTGGTGTGGGCGGCGCCTTCGGCGGCGGTACCAGGACACCCACGAGCGCTCCGCTCAATGCTCCTGCCGACGCCCACAGTTCTTGCGGAACGTCGTGGCCAAACGCCCCCATGAGCCCGGCGGCGAGAAACAGTGCGATCAGCGCAGCTCCGACGGCCAGGATGGCCAGCCCGCGACTGTTCTGGTCACTGAACACCGGATTCCCCTTGTCAGACCCCGCGGAAAGACTAGATGCAGCCGTAGCCGCGGTCAAGACCAGGGCGAGAGCGCAAGCGACTTCAGACGATCAGCGCCTGCGCCCGCCGGTCACTGGACCCAGCCGGGTCGCACGAGGCCGGACTCATAGGCGAGCACGACGAGTTGGGCGCGGTCCCGGGCGCCGAGCTTGATCATCGCCCGGCTGACGTGCGTCTTGGCCGTGGCAGCGCTGATGACGAGGCGCTCGGCGATCTGCTCGTTCGACAGGCCGGCCGCGGCGAGCGCCATCACCTCGCGCTCGCGCTCGGTCAGTTCCTCCAGCGCCTCCGAACCGGGCGGCTCCTTGGCGCGCGCGGCGAACTCCCCGATCAGCCGGCGGGTGACCGACGGTGACAGCAGCGCCTCGCCGCCGGCCACGACGCGCACCCCCTCGATCAGTTCGCTCGGCTTGGTGTCCTTGACCAGGAAACCGGCAGCACCGGCCCGGATCGCGTCGAATACGTACTCGTCGAGCTCGAACGTGGTCAGAATCACTATCCGGACGCCGACGAGCGTCGGGTCGGCGGCGATCTCGCGCGTGGCGGCGATTCCATCGAGCGTCGGCATACGGATGTCCATCAGCACGACGTCGGGCGTGAGCGCGCGAGCCAGGTCGACCGCCTCGCGCCCGTTCGTCGCCTCGCCGACGACCTCGATCCCGTCCTGCGCGTCAAGGAGCGCGCGGAACCCGGCGCGCAGCAGCGCTTGGTCGTCAGCCAGCAGCACGCGGATCACAGCGGTCACTCGCCCGCGAGCGGGATCCGCGCGCGGACGCGGAACCCACCGACGGATCGGGGGCCGGCTTCGAGTGTGCCGCCGAGCGCAACCGCCCGCTCGCGCATGCCCGGGATACCGTTGCCACCGCCGCGACCGTCCGGTGCCGACGCCTCGCGGCGACCATCGGAGGCGCCAGGGCCGTGTCCGTTGTCGTCCACCTGCACGGTCAGCTCCTCGGGGCCGTAGGTCAGCTCGACGGTAGCGGTGCCGGCCCCGGCGTGGCGGACGATGTTCGTCAGCGACTCCTGCACGATCCGGAACGCTGCCAGATCGATGCTGGCGGGCAGCTGCCGGCGCGCGCCGTGCACGTCGAGCCTGACCGCTACGCCGGCCGCGGTGGTGCGGGAGACGAGGTCGCCGAGGCCGTCCAGGCCCGCCGTCGGCGCCCGTGGCGCCTGCTCGCCGGTGCCGCGCAACACGCCGAGCACCGAGCGGACCTCGCGCAGCGCGTCGGCGCTCGCCTGGTTGATCGCCGTCAGCGCGATCCGTGCCTGCTCGGGCTTCTCGTCCATCAGGTGCAGGGCGACGCCGGACTGGACGTTGATCAGCGAGATGTTGTGCGCCAGCACGTCGTGCAGCTCGCGGGCAATCCGCAGCCGCTCCTCATCGGCCTGGCGGCGGGCCTGGAGCTCGCGCGCCCGCTTGGCCTGCGCGAACCGCTCCTGGCGGCCGCGGATCCCCTCGACGGCCGCCAGCGCCACGAGCAGCCATGCGGCGATCGCGAGAGCCGCCAGCACCTTGGGCGCGCCCGAGTGCCCGAGCGCCCACGGAAGCCCGAGGAACAGCAGCCAGCCAGCCCCAACCGCGGCCCGCGCGAGCACCCGCTCCCCGGCGAACGCCGCCGAGACGATCGCGAACCCGAGCGACAGGAAGTTCGGGCCAAGCGGGTAGCCGCGCGCGACGTACGCCACCGTGACGGCGAACACAACGGCGAGCACCTCACGCGGGTACCGCCGCCGCAGGACGAGCGCGAGCGGGCCAAGCGCGAGCAGCGCGTAGCCACCGGCGTCGAGCCCGCGCACAGAGGGGCACGCGGACGCCCACCAGCAGCCCGGCGCGCGCGACGCGTGATGCGCCGCCCCCGCCGTGACGGCGATCTGGATCACCCCGCACATCGCGGCGAGGCGCACGTCACGGCGGCGGATCCAGCCCAACCGGGTCACAGCCGCACCATAGTCCTGCCCGCGGGGATCGTCATCGGCCCCCGGGCGCAGCCGCGCCTACTCCAGCGGGAGTACACGGCGCCGCTCAGGTTGAACGCCGGGAGCAGCGCAGAAGCCGCCCCTGGCCCGACGACAAATCGCCCCTCGGAGAGGACGCTTGTACCTGCAGCACGCGACCGAACCACACAGATCGAAAGGGAGCACCGATGTACGGGTACAACACGATCAGCCAGATGAGGCAAGACCCCAACCTGCGCGCGAGCGATGCCGACCGCGACGCGACCGCCGACCGGCTGCGCCAGCACCACACCGACGGACGACTCGATCCCGAGGAATTCCAGGAGCGCCTGGACAGCTGCTTCGCCGCCAAGACGCTCGGCGAGCTGGCCGCGCTGACGCGCGATCTCCCGGGCGAGCCGGCGCGGCGCGGCTCGGGCGGCCGCTCCAGGTACGGCCTGCTCGGCGGCCTGCGGATGATCCCGATCGTCCCGATCATCCTGGCCATCGTCGCCATTCACCTGATCGTTGGCGTGGTCAGCGGCCTGTGGATCCTGATCCCGCTGTTCTTCCTGGCCCGCTTCATCCTGCTCCATCGCGGATTCCGCGGCTGGAGCGGTCAGCGCGGCGCTGCGCTGTAGCCGTTGACGCGGCGGTGGTGACAAGGCCGGTGTGGATGTGGGCGCATCCCGGTGACTCGGAGTGGATTTATGGCACTAGTCGCCCGAAATCCACTCACGTCGAGCGTCACCCAGTCCACGGGCGGGCGCCGGCGTCCCCCCGCACAAAGACCTGACGGCCAAGCTCGAGGCGGCGCGGCCCAAGGTCCAGACGCCCGGAACTCGTTGCCGGGACTTCAGAGAGAGTGTTTGCGCACGCCGACCAAGGCTGTGCCACCGACGGCCACACAGCGGAAGGCGGTCTCGCAACCGATCGATTTGATCATGGCTGCGGCGCCCTCGATTCCCGGGATCTTTTGGTACGAGAACTCGGTCCAGTTCTTGGTGGTGGAGGCGATGACCGCGTCGGCCCCATGGATGCCGCCGACCAGGCAGACGCCCTCGGCCGGACACGCCACGCTCTGCAGGAGCGGGCGGTCATCGACCGGGGCGGTCGGACTGGGGACGATGAGTTCGCTCCAGTGCATCAGGTTGGTTCCAGCGGACCTGAGAATCACGCCCGCCGCGCCCGCCACGGTGCACTGGCCGCCGGGACTGCATCCGACCGCGTCGAGCGCTTGGGAGGGATCGGCGTCGGTGGACCTCCAGGTCCAATGGATGTGGCCGCCGGTCTGGGTCATCGTGCCGAGAAGAACGAAGTCCAGCGTCGTCGCCACGCACACGACGGGATTCGTGCGGCCGGCGAGACAGGCCACCGAGGTCGCCGTGTCAGGGAACGACGTGTGCTTCCAGTCCGTCTTGGCACCGTCGAGCGTCGTGAAGACGACGTGGTCGCCGATCCCGACGCAGAGATCCTTGGTGACGCAGCTCAGCGCGCTGGTCCCGGGCGGGCCGGGGCTGGTCGGCTGGCGTGGCGCGAAGATGGTCAGGTCGTCGGTGAACAGACTCTGGGTCTTACCGAGGAACAGGCACTCGGACGGGCCGGTGCAGTTGACCGCCTTGAGGTCGAGCCCGGTCGCTCCGCTCAGCGGCAGCGACCACAAGTCGCCGCGGGAGCGGGACACGCCGAGGTCCTTCGAGCCGCCGGCGACGCAGGTCCCGCTGAAGGTGGCGGGGCACTGGATCGCGTCGAATTCGGCGACCTCGTTAACCCGTTCCCAGTTGGAGCCGACATCGGAACCGGCAAACCAGGCGGCGGCCTTTCCCACCGCGACACACGCCGTCTGGGCGCAAGCGATCCCCTCGAGCTTCACCGTGCCCAACGGCCGCCGGTGCCAGTTGCCAGTCGCCGACGAGAGCGCGGCAGTCCGTAGCGCGACCGGCCCGGCCAGTCCGACGCACCGATCGGCGATCGGGCAGGCGAGAGCGGATACCGCGACTGCGTTGGGAAACAGCTTGGGGTGTCCCCAGGCCTTGGTCGGGATGGACAGTGACATGAACTGGCCGAGAGCGTCGGTCGCGGTGCAACGCGTAGCGGAGTCGCAGGCGAGCGCCAGCATGCCGCCTGTTTTTGGGGGCAGGCCGACGGGTGTGACCCCCCTGCCTTCGATGACGGCGCTGCTGCCAGGCATGTCACCTCCCACCGCGACGCACGTCCGCGCGGCCGGGCACGCCACGTGGGAATAGGAGGCAACCGCGGTCGGCAGGTTCAGCGCCTCCCAGCTGCGGCCTTGGTCGATCGAGCGCCAGACCCCGCCGCTCGGACCGACCGCGTAGCAGTCGCGGACGGGATCGCACGCGAGGGCCAGCGCGCTACGCGTCTTGGTTCTCCCCGCCGCCTCGAGGGCAACGCCTGGCGACCACGTCGCGCCGCCGTCCTGACTGCGGTAGACCTTCGACACGAAGGTGGCGGGCAATGTCCGCGAGTTTGACACTGCCAGGCAGAACGTCTGGGTGCACGTGACGCCAGCGAGTTCGTCGGGATAGGTCAGAGGGACCCTGGACCAGGCCAGGGGAGCGCCGGCGGCAGGAGTGGAGCGCAGGACGACGCCGCGCTGACCGACGGCGACGCAGGCGCCCGGCGAGGAGCAGGACACTCCGCGGAGCGCTGGGCCGAAGTCGGTCCAGGACCACGGCGATTGGACCTCCCCGGCGCGGGCGAGCGGCATTGCGGACATCAAAGCGACCAGTACAAGCGCGGCGCCGAGTGCTGCCCGAGGCAGGATGCCCATCCGTGGCATGGGCGCTACATTACGCCATATCTGCGCCTGCCACGAACGCCGGGCAAGATCGGCGCGCCGCTGGACCACAGGGCTTGCGGCGACGGCGATTCTGATCGCGGCTCCGGCCGCCGCCGCCGCGCCGTTTGTGTCCGTCCACGCGACGCTCAAGCGCAGCGGCCAAGGCGCCCTCGTCACCGGACAGATCGTGTGGGACGGGTCGGCTGCCCGCCGGGGGCCGGATTTCATGACCATCGGTGACGCTCGCCTCGTAGCGGTCAGCGAACATGGGCACCGTCCCACGCTGCTGGCCACCGCGACGTACAACAAGATCGACCGCGCCCCCACGCAGAACGTGCTTCTGCATATCAGCCGCGCCGACGAGCACGCCATCGGGTTGGGCAATCGCGTTGTGTTAACCGCCAGTCAGCACGGCGTAGTGTCGTCGGGCACACGTACCGTACGGACCTACGTGACGGTCGGCCAACTGCAGCCGTTCGGGACCGCGCAGGATCGCATCGGCCGTCGTGACTGCTCGGACTTGGCGATCGAGCGGGGGGCGCAGCTGGATCGGTGTGACCTGGTCGGAGCGTTCCTCGATCGCGCGCTGGTGTCGGTGCGCGAGCCGGTCGCCACGCGGATGCTGCTCGCCGACCTCACGGGAGCGACGATGCGCGGCGCCGACCTGACCGGGCTGAGCGTCGCCGGTGGCCGAGTCAACGGCGTCGACGCGACGCGGGCGGTTCTCGACAATCTCTCGCTGGCCGGAGCCGAGGGCACGGGGTTCATCGCCCGCGACGCCAGCAGCGACCGCGCGCAGGGAACGGCGGGGGCCAACATCTTCGACGCGCGGCTGACCGACGCCGACTTCCGCGGCGCGGTGCTCAACGGCGTGTCGCTGAACCACTCGCGCCTCGACGGCGCGGACTTCCAAGGCGCCACGTGGAACGCCGTGCAAGCCGACACCGCCAGCTTCCGGGGAGCAGATCTGCGGGGGTTGAAGGGCGTCGGCTCAAGCGTCTACTTCGCCGACTTCACCGACGCCAAGCTGCAGGGCGCGCCACTGTCGACGCTCGACCTGGCATGGGCGACTCTGTGTCACACACTGATGCCTGACGGCCAGCCCCCGGCGGGTGACAATCGTGACTGTCGGGCCCGGACCGATCCAGGTCCGACCCCCGCCGCCAACCCATACGTGATCGTGCACGCGAGCCTGCATCGCTCCCAGGGCCGAGTCGCGATCCACGCGACGATCATCTGGAACGCCACGGCGATCCGCGGCGGCATGTCCGCCGGCGACGTTCGCGTCGTGGCGATCGACGGCTCGACCGGGTTGCCGACCACGGTCGGCTCCCTGTCGATCGCTCAGAAACTGCCCCCGACAACAAGTTACAGCACCACGATCACCAATCGCGCCGTGCTCGCCGCACTGAACGACGGCAACCGAGTCGTGCTCACGGCCACCCAACACCCATCGCTTCCCGGCCGGCGGGCCGATCTGACCACCGGAAGCTATGTCACCGTGGACACACTGCAGCCGGGTCCGGGACGAGGGCGGGTGGGCAGCCGCGATTGCTCCGGTGCCGTGCTCAGCGCCACAACTCCGGCGCCGGGCGGCTACGACTTCTGCGACCTGGCGGGCGCGGTACTGACGCAGGCGGCGCTGCCCGGGCCGATGCGGGAGGCGGACCTCACCGGCGCGGAGCTTGGCAGCGCCGGACTGAACGGCGTCGTCCTCGATGGAGCTGCGATGGCCGGCACGGTCGCGACCGGCGCCCAGTTCAACGGGGTCTCGATGATCGCCGTATTCGCACCGCGCTTGACCATGCCCGAGACCCTGATCCGCGGCGCAAGGCTGCGCGCGGCGAGCCTTGACGACGCGGACTTCACCGGGACGACGATCAGCGACACCACGTTCGCCGCGTCATCGTTGCGGCGCGCGACTTTCAGCGATGCGACGTTCGACAAGGTCGACCTCGGCTACGCCGCCCTGGCCAAAGCGAGGCTCGATCGGGTCCGCGCGGTGTCATCCGATCCTGCCCGCGGCCGGCGCAGCTCGCTGTTCCTCGCCGACCTCACCGGCGCGACCCTGGGTGGTTCCGCGTGGGATAGCGACGAGGCGGGCGATCGCCCTTGGCACTGGGCGACGCTCTGCCACACGGTTCTACCGCCGGACGCCGTCGTGAGCGGAGATCGCGACTGTCCGCGGTGAGCTAGCCCGCACAGCCCGCGACCGACGGCCCGTCCCACGAGGACAGCGCAGAGCGAATAGGCTGCCGCTCCGGTCGATGGGACGGATGAGGCGATGACCAAGTTCGAAGGTTTCCAGCCACAGGTGCACCAGTGGTTCAAGGGCCTGGAGGCCGACAACAGCAAGCAGTACTTCGCGGCCCACCGGGACTTCTTCGAGGAGTCGATCCGAGATCAGATGGAGGCACTGCTGACCGAGCTCAGCGACACCTTCGGGGGAGACGTCAAGCTGTTTCGCCAGCACCGCGACGTTCGCTTCTCCGCCGACAAATCGCCCTACAAGACCAACACCTACGGGGTCCTGCGCGGAACCGACACTGCCCGGGAGGGGCTGTACGCGTCGATCTCAGCCCACGGCCTCGTCGCGGGCAGCGGCTACCACGTGATGGCCCGCGACCAGCTCGACCGTTACCGTCAGGGCGTCGCCGACGACCGGCACGGGCCGGGGCTGGCGATGCTTGTCGGCCAGGCCGAGACAGCCGGCCTGGAGCTGTGGGGCCTGAGCCTTGCGACCGCCCCGCGTGGATACCCCAAAGACCATCCGCGGATCGAGCTGTTGCGCCGCAAGAGCCTTTCGCTCGGCGCGGCTTTGAGGGCCGATCGGGGCATCGGCCGCACCGATGCGTTGGAGTTCGTGGGCACGACGTGGCGCGCAGCGGCGCCGGTGACCGGTTGGCTCGACGAACACGTCGGCGCGAGCACGATCGCCACGGACCCATGGCACCGCCGTGGCGGTGGCAGTACATGAGTTCGATGACCTGGCGGCGGGTGGCAGCGTGAGTGATCGGGGTACGTCCGGGTCGATGGAGCGCCGTCGGTTCGGCCGCATCGGGTGGGAGGTTCCCGTCGTCGGTCTCGGGACCTGGCAGACGTTCGACGTGGGCCCCGACGGCGAGAGCGCAGCGCGCGAGGTGGTCGATGCAGTCTGGGACGGCGGCACGCGGTTGTTCGACTCCTCACCGATGTACGGCCGGGCGGAGGGCGTGCTCGGCCGCGCTCTCGGCGAGCGCCGTCGGGATGCGGTGATCGCCACGAAGATCTGGACGAGCTCAATGTCCGAAGCCAGAAACCAGTTCCAGGCGCAGCTTGGGTTCTTCGGAGGACACGTGGACCTTGAGCAGGTGCACAATCTCGTGCGCTGGCGCGAGCATCTGGCGTGGTTAGAGGACGAGCGTGCAGCGGGACGGGTCGGGGCCCTCGGTGCGACGCACTACGCGGCCAGCGCGTTCGATGAGCTGGAGGTGGTCATGCGCACGGGACGGATCGACGCGATCCAGGTGCCCTACAACCCACTGGAGCGCGAAGCCGAGCGGCGGATTCTGCCGCTCGCCGCAGAGCTGGATCTCGGTGTCATCGCGATGCGGCCGCTGGGTGGCGGATCACTGGCCCGGCGCATCGACGCCGCCGAGCTGTTGAAGTGGACCCTGGCCGACGAGCGAGTGCACGTCGCGATCCCAGCCACCGCCAGCGTGGCCCACGCCCGGACCAACACCGAGGCCGGCAGGCCATCCTGGCCTGCTCCCGACGAGCGCCAGAGGCTGGCCGAGCTGGCCCGACGCTAGCGCCGAGCCGGTCAAGCGCGCCCTGCCTGGTGGGGTTTTCGTGTGCCCTGGCGACTAGACTCACCGTGGGTTTGGGTGACTTCATCGTCGCGTGGGTCCGGTTCTGAGCCTTCGACGGCCCAACGGCTGTCGCGATCGAGGGAGGCGCCATGAGGCGCACCGTTAGTCGTATGACTGTGGTGGTGGCCGTGGCCTGGTACGCGGCGAGTGTCGCGCCATCGTCAGCCCAGCAGCATCCGCTGGCCACCCGCGCCGCTTGCACGATCGCCCCGTCTCCGGCTCAGGACGCGCCTCCGTTCAAGGGTGTGTGTGCATACCTGGCTCGACGCGAAGGCGTGGTCCAGGTCGCGCTCTTCGACGCCAACACGCACAGAACCTACGTGCTCACAAACGGGCACAGCATCCAGTACACCGCGAGCGTTGCCAAAGCGGACATCCTGGCGATGTGGCTTCATCGCTTCGACCAGCACAGAACCGCGATTCCCGATCAGATCCCCTATTCGATCAAGTACCTGATGGGGAGAATGATCGAAAACAGCGATAACGCCGCGGCGACCGGACTGTTCTACTTTGACGGCGGGTGTACGGCGTTGACGCGGTTCAACGCGCTGATTCCATTGAGCGACACGGCGGTAGGTTGTGAGAATCCAACCTATTACGGATGGGGCAACACGACGACGACGGCCGCCGATCAGCTGGCCCTCATGAAGGTTTTCGCGAACGGAGAGCCAACTGGCATCCTGAGTCACAGCGCGCGGGAGTACGGCCTTCACCTGATGGAGAGCGTGGAGCCCGACCAGCGCTTTGGGATCTCCTGCGGTCCGTGGGGCACCACCTGCCGCCGGCCACAATATGCCGACCCGGTACCCGGGGTCACGGTCGCGCTCAAGAATGGTTGGAAGACCCTCCCGACTTGCTCGCTGCCGATCGTGCGGTGTCCCTGGCAGGTCAACAGCAGCGGCTGGGTCAGCGGCATGGGTCGCGACTATGTCGTGACTGTCCTCACCACCGAGGATCCCGTCGGCAGCGGCGATCTATCCGGCTTTCACTACGGCATTGACACGATCCAAGGCATCTCCAGACTCATCTGGAGCAACCTGGGCTGAGATGCAGCAGCGCAGCGACGTTACCCGTCTGATCGGCCGTGGCTGACCGGGGGCGCTCTGACCGCGCCGAGGCGATCCGGGCGGTCGTGCGCGGCGACGTGCACGGAGTCGGCTTCCGTGACGCCACGGCTCGCCGGGCCCGCGAGCTGATGGTGAGCGGTTGGGTGCGCCACGGCGAGGATGGCACGGTCGTGGTTCACGCCGAAGGCGAGGGACCGGCGGTCGAGGCACTGACGGCATTTCTACACCAAGGCCCGCCGCCCGCCCGGGTGGCCGCGGCCGAGATCCAGCGGGTGGCCGTAGAGGGTCACGAGCAGTTTGCGATCCGGGGGGTCAGTGCCGGGGCGTTCGTGGTCCAGGAGCATGCGGCGACGGCGCACCATTTCGATCTGCGCCTGGAGGTCGATGGGTTGATGCGCTCGTGGGCGGTCCCGAAGGGGCCGTCGCTCGACCCGGCGGTCAAGCGCCTGGCGGTACAGGTCGAGGACCACGTCGAGGCGCACAACCAATTCGAGGGAGCGACCGCCGGAGGCGCAGTGATCGTGTGGGACAGGGGGACCTATGAGCAGGGCGGCCGGGTGCCGTGGCCGGAGGCGCTCGGCCGTGGCCACGCGGTCTTCGTCCTGCACGGCGAGAAGCTACGAGGAGGTTTCGCCCTGCAGCGGACCCGTCCGGGCGCCAAGGCCCAATGGCTGCTGATCAAGCGCCGCGACGACGAGGCACAGCCGGGTTCGGACATCGTGGCCGAGCGCCCTGAGTCAGTCGTCAGTGGCCGCACCCTCGACGAGCTTCTCGGATGAGCTAGTGATCGCTGCCTGCGCGACTCATATCCCGATCCCCACCATTCCGGCCCACGTTGTGGTTGTCCGCGATGGCCAGCCCCTGACCTCCGCTCCCGGCGGCTCATCGCCGGGCACCACGTCGGCCGGGCTGTTCCTGGCGGCCGGCGATCGGATCCGCGTCTCGCCTCCCGCCGCTTTCACGTTCTCCTACGCGGGCAACCGCTTCCGCCTTCTCCATGGCCAGATTGAACTGAAATGCCGCCGGCTGGCGCTCAATGCCCGTCGGAACACGCCGCCGACGATGGTGCTGGCGGTGGATCTCGATTCCGGTCGAATCCAGGTGCGGTCCGGCGGGCAGCCGCGGCGCGCTCTTGTGCTCAGCCCGGAGATGTTGGCCTACGCGACGGTCCGAGGCACCGACCTGATCGCCGAGCGCAACCCGTTGGCGCAATCAACTCGGGCCTGGACTCTGAACCACTTGATCGTCGCGGCGAGGGCCTCCGATCAGGCGCTGCGGATCAACACCCGCGTCACCTACACGGCGATCTCGGACGCCAACGGGCTTCGACTCGATGTCTGGCCCTTCTCGGTGACCGCGCTGCAGCGGCCGACCAGGGCGTCGGACGGCCTGCCGCCCTACTGGGCCGACGGACGGCCCTGCTCGGTTGGCTGCACCGCAGCGCGCGCGATCCCCGGCTGGCCGCTGAAGCCGTTTCATCAGCAGCACGCGATCCGGGCGGGGATCAATGAATTGCGGGCCGCGAACTTTCATGTGGCCGTCGATATCGAGGCCACGAACTTCCAGCCGGTGTATGCGCTCCAGTCCGGATTCGCGTCGATCCGCTATCCGCGAACGGGGGATGTGAACGTCGATGTCGGCAGGTTCGACTATTGGCATATCAAACCCACGGTGGCAAACGGGCAGTACGTCGTCGCCGACAAGACGGTGATCGGAACGGTCCTGTACGGCTTCTACCACGTGGCGCTCTCCGAGGGAAACCCGTCGGATTACCTGAACCCGCTCCGGCCCGGCGGCAGCTTGCGCCCATATGGCAACCACGACCCGCCGATCATCGGGATTCCGCGCATCTTCCCTGACGGGCGAGTCGTCGTGGGCGCATTCGGACCCCAGAGCTTCGTGGCATCGGGGATGCGCTACGAGACACCGGTCCTCGCTCCCTCCTCGCTGGCGTGGCGACTCTATGACGTCCACGGGAATGCGCTCACGGGACTGCAATGGGCCATGCGTGGCTCCCAGAATTACCCCCTGTCCCTGAATCGGGTCATCTTCGCCCCCGGCGCAGCCAACCCGGGCTTTGCCTGTTTCTTCACCAAGCCAAGGTGCATCCCGCGCTGGGTGTACCGGCTGGCCGGGGGCCTGACCGAGCCACTCCCCCTCAGTGGCCTGCCGGCCGGCCGCTACCGGCTCACCGTATACGCATGGGATTGGGCAGACGAAACGTCGGCGCTCGACTACTGGTTTACGTTCCCGCTCGCGGGTACAGCGAACGTGTCCAGCGCGGCGCTGGCCCCGCTCAGTGCCCAGTTCTCTGAATCCGGGGCGGCTCCGACCGTCGGCGTCGTGATTTCGCGGCCCTAGCTCGCGGCCGGACTCGTGTCGGCGAAACGCCGTTCGAGCTCGCGGATCTCCGGCATGCCGATGAAATTGCCGAAATCGTCGAAGGACAGGAGCGACGAGAGCACACCGATCGGAGTGCCGTCGGCCTTGATCTGAGCCAGCACCGATCGCATCGCCGCGGTCGCCACCAGGAGCGTGCTGAGCGGGAAGATCGCCAGCTTGAATCCCAGATCGCGCAGGAAGTCGTATGTCACCGGAGGCGTCCTGCCACCTTCGGCGTAGTTGAACAGCAGTGGCACGTCGGGAAACGTGCGCGCGACGGCCTCGATCTCCTGGGTCGACTGCGGGGCCTCCACGAACAGCACGTCGGCGCCTGCCTCGCGATACAGCCGGGCGCGGTCCAGCGCGGCTCCGAGCCCCTCAACCGCCCGCGCGTCAGTCCGGGCGATGATCAGGAACTCCGGAGAGCGCCGGGCCGCCACCGCTGCCGATACCTTGGCCGCCATCTCGGCCGCCGGTACCACGTGCTTGCCCTCCAGATGACCACATTTCTTGGGCGTCACCTGATCCTCGAGGTGAATCGCGGTCACGCCGGCGGACTCGTAATCACGAACCGTCCGGATCACGCTGATCGGATTTCCGTACCCGGTGTCCGCGTCTGCGATCACCGGCACATCGACTGCATCAGCGATCCGCCGGGCATTATCGACCATCTCCGGGAGTGTCATCAGACCGACATCGGGGCGCCCCAGCCGGGAGGCGGCGCTCCCGAAGCCGGTCATGTAGACAGCCGAGAACCCGGCCTCTTCCACCAACCTCGCGCCAAGCGCGTCATAGCAACCGGGGGCCAGCACCATCTCCCCAGAGTCCAGCCGCTCGCGCAGCGTAGGCCCGTGACCGCGGGCCGGACCGAGCAGCTTCGCCATCTCAGCGGACGCGCCTGCCCCTACGACGCCTCCATCGCCTTCCCGACGCCTGCGCGCATCTCGTCGGCGTTCATGACCGGCGCGAAGGTGATCTTGGCCTGAAGGCCCATGAAGAACGGCTCCGCCGCCGGCGGGATGTCGCTCGAGTCCGCCATGTCGAAGAAGATCAGAGCCGTGCGCATCCCCTCCTCAGACGTGAAATAGGCAGCCTCCGCGTTGAGCGTCGCGATCGCCTTGCCCATGATCTCGGGCAAACTCCCGTCCGTGATCGCATCATTCCCCGGTCCCGTGGGAATCTGGACCTTCAGCAGCATCCGCATTCTCGGCCTCCTTGGTTTGGTCGCCAACTCCGTACCGCGAGTCGCTCGCGCCGATCCTACGCCCGTGGTTGCGCAGGCGTCAACGGGTCACCGGTCGCTCGGGCCCACCCCTGCTGGCCAATGTGACGATTGCCGCCCCCGCCGCAACCGATTTGACGGTACGCTGCGAATTGTCTGCCTGCACTGCGAGAAGGGGAAGATCGATGTCCCGCCATTGGTTTCGCTTATCACCGCTGGTTGCCGTCGCTGTAGCCCTCTCCATGATCTTCGCCGCACCAGCCGGCGCGAGCCGGGCGCCAACGGCCAAACAAGGCCGAGACCTGGCCAACGCGGTCTACGCGTCGTCAGTCGGGGGCATCAACTCGACCCCGAAGAGCCATTACCGCGTCACCGGGCAACGAATTTCCAGTGTCAGCAGCTCCTGGGCGAAGGAGGAGGTGGTGGCTCGAAGCGGCTTCCAGTCAAGCTTTCAGGCCACCACCGTGGTCGCCGTCAAACTGGCCGGTACGACGCGATGGGTCGTGGTCGATCTCGGCACGGCAGAGGTTGGGTGCGGAATCGCGCCGAACAAGGTCCTGTCGGATCTGTTCAAGACCAAGCACCCGTGTCCGTCGGGCGGGATCGGCTGAATGGCTCGACGCTGAACCCCGGGGCGATCAGGTGACGGTCAGGCTGGCGTGATTACTGCCGTAATCACCCAGGGGCCCGTTCTTGACGGTGACCGGCTTGGTGCCGGCCGGCGCGGTTGTGGCGACGGCCATCGTGGCCGTGATCGCGGTCCCGGCTGAGTTCACACTCACTGCCGAGAAGCTCACGCCGGCCGGGCCGTAGAGCTTGGCGTCGGAGCTGAAGCCCGAACCGGACACGGTGAACGCCGTCCTCTGGCCAGGCGCCACGCTGGATGGCGAGATGTCGGTGATCCGCGGACCGGCGGCGACGGTCAGACAGCCGTTGCAGCTCGCCGTAGTGCCGTTGCCGTTGGTCAGCTTCAGCGTATAGGCGCCGGCGCCTGCGGTGACCGGCACCCTGACGCTGGCATTCAAGGTGGTGTCGGTGATCTTCGTGACGGTGGCGGCGACGCCGGTGCCCGGGCCGGTGAAGCTGATCGTCACCGGGCCGACGAAGCCACTGCCGTTGACCTCGACGGTGACGCCGCTGGCTCCCTGCCCCAACGTCGAGGGGGCGATCGAGGTCACCGTCGGCGCCACCGCGACGTTCAGGACGAACGATTGCTGAGCGTCGGGGGCCACCCCGTTGTGAGCGGTGATGGTGATCGGGTAGCTGCCCGCGCTTCCCGCCACCGGGGTACCTGAGAGGGCGGCGGTGCCGTTGCCGTTGTCCGCGAAGACGACGCCGGACGGCAGCTTGCCTGTCTCGCTGAGCACGGGGGTTGGCTTGCCGGTGGCGGTGACCGTGAAGCTCAGCGGCTTTGACTCAGTGGCGACGACCGACGACGCCGAGTGGATAGATGGCGCGTTCTGCGAGACCGCGGCACCACCGGTGTCGTAGGCGCCGATATCACAGATGTCGCGGGTTTGGACGTTGCGCAGCTGGCTGCGCTGGTCGCGATTGAACACCGGCTCGCTATTGCAGGTGGCGGAGTTGGCGGTGCCGATCACCGGGCTACCCGCCAGTGAGGGCGCGCTCGGCGTCGAGCCGCCGTTCAATGCGACCGGTGCCAGCTGTGGGTCACGCGGGCTGGCGCCGCTGCCGACCTGGTCGCCGTTGGTGTTGTCGGTGAGCCCGACGCAGTTCTGGTTGCTACCCAGCAGGTTGTGAGCACCGGGACCGTCGGTGAGCTTGCCCTGGCAGTCCGGAGCGGCGGTTGACTGGTTGGGATCGGTGGTGATGTTCCCCGCCACCACCGTGTTGCTGAGCAGCACCGGGGTCGCCGAGCCACCGGCACCGGCGTCAGATATCCCGCCGGCGTTGTTGCCGCCGCTATTAGCGGTCACCGTGGAATTGATCAGCGTCACCGCCCCGGTCTGCAGCGCATTGGTCCAGATACCGCCGGGAGCCTGCCCAAAGCTGATGGCGGTGTTATCAGCAATCGTGCTGTTGACCACCGTCACCTGCGGCTGCGGCCCCGGCCCGCTGGACCGAGAGCTGATCCCCGCCGCATTGCCATCACCGGCCAGCCCATCATTGGTGTTATGAGCAATCGTCGAATTGGTCACCGTCAGCCGCGCCGCCGACGCCGCGGTCGCGACGTTGTTGATCGCCGCGCCGTGCTGCGCCCCGGTCACCAGCACCCCCGTCAGCGACAAATTCCCGTTGTTGGTCACCAGCGACCCCACACAAGACGTCGTCTCGCAACTCTGGCTCATGCACGCACCAAACGAGCTGCCCGTGCACACCAAGCTCACCCCCTGCAGCTTCACCGACGCTCCCGCCGGCACCGCCATCAACCCCGCCGAATACCCGCCGGCGTCCTGCGGCTGGGACAGATCGATCTTCACCGACCTCGCATCCCCAGACCCCGCCTTGATCGTCACGCTATGCCCCACCGTTCCGATCCCCGGATACGGCGTAGCACCCGACGGCGCCAAACTGATCACATCCCCATCAGCCGCACACCCCAACGCCGCCTGAACCGTCCCAAACGGCGCCGACACCGAATTCGACCCACACGCCGAACCCGACCCCGACGGCCCCACAAACCACGTGCGGTGTACCGTGCCGCCCTTGCCGCCGGTGTCGTAGGCGCCGATGTCGCAGCCGCTCGACCTGACGCGGCGCGGATCGCCCCGCTGGTCCAGGCCGGCTACGGGCGGGGCCAGGCAGGTCGTCGAATCGGCCGCCCCGATCGCGAGACTCTGAGCCTGCAGCGAAACGGTCTCGGTCGGCCCGCCGTTATCGGCCAGCGCATTCAGGCCAGGGGTGGCCACGTTGACGATGTCGCCGTTGGTGTTGTCGGTGAGCCCGACGCAGTTCTGGTTGCTACCCAGCAGGTTGTGAGCACCGGGACCGTCGGTGAGCTTGCCCTGGCAGTCCGGAGCGGCGGTTGACTGGTTGGGATCGGTGGTGATGTTCCCCGCCACCACCGTGTTGCTGAGCAGCACCGGGGTCGCCGAGCCACCGGCACCGGCGTCAGATATCCCGCCGGCGTTGTTGCCGCCGCTATTAGCGGTCACCGTGGAATTGATCAGCGTCACCGCCCCGGTCTGCAGCGCATTGGTCCAGATACCGCCGGGAGCCTGCCCAAAGCTGATGGCGGTGTTATCAGCAATCGTGCTGTTGACCACCGTCACCTGCGGCTGCGGCCCCGGCCCGCTGGACCGAGAGCTGATCCCCGCCGCATTGCCATCACCGGCCAGCCCATCATTGGTGTTATGAGCAATCGTCGAATTGGTCACCGTCAGCCGCGCCGCCGACGCCGCGGTCGCGACGTTGTTGATCGCCGCGCCGTGCTGCGCCCCGGTCACCAGCACCCCCGTCAGCGACAAATTCCCGTTGTTGGTCACCAGCGACCCCACACAAGACGTCGTCTCGCAACTCTGGCTCATGCACGCACCAAACGAGCTGCCCGTGCACACCAAGCTCACCCCCTGCAGCTTCACCGACGCTCCCGCCGGCACCGCCATCAACCCCGCCGAATACCCGCCGGCGTCCTGCGGCTGGGACAGATCGATCTTCACCGACCTCGCATCCCCAGACCCCGCCTTGATCGTCACGCTATGCCCCACCGTTCCGATCCCCGGATACGGCGTAGCACCCGACGGCGCCAAACTGATCACATCCCCATCAGCCGCACACCCCAACGCCGCCTGAACCGTCCCAAACGGCGCCGACACCGAATTCGACCCACACGCCGAACCCGACCCCGACGGCCCCACAAACCACGTGCGGGACGCGGCTTGTGCCGTCGCCGCCGACGACATCGCCGCCAGTGTGAACACGGCAGCCAGCACACCTCGCAGGAGGAGGTTCCTTCGCGGGCGAGCGATACACGGCCCCGGCACGGACGTGGTAAGTGATGCGCGGTGGGTCATCTCTTCTCCTTGCGGAAACCGTGAGTGCAATCGGACGAAACTCCGGCTCTCCCCCGTGTCCTGCTTGCCCGGGTGGTCGGCCGGCACCGATGATCCACCACACGAGCACCGGCGCGCATCGGTCCGAGGTCGCGTTCGCATCGAGACATCCGCGGCCGCGTCGCGTCGGGATGGCGCATGCACCGAGACATCTGTCGCGGCGGCCGTACGTCGAACGTCTCGTCCTGGCCGACCGGGCCGTCTAGGCACCTATGATCCGCGTTCATGCCCCCGGCGGATGAGCACACCAGCGACGCGAACGAGCTGATCCGAGTGTTCGTCGTCGATGACCACGGCGTGGTGCGCCGCGGCGTTCGCTCCTACCTCTCCATCTTCGACGACATCGAGGTGATCGGCGAGGCGGCCAATGGCCGCGAGGCACTCGACCGCCTGGACGCGATGGCCGCGGACGGCGAACTCCCTGACGTGGTGCTCATGGACCTGGCGATGGAGCCCGTTGACGGCGTCGCCGCCACGCGCGAGCTTCGCGCCAGAATGCCAGACGTGGAGGTGGTCGCGATCACCTCGCTGATCGACCAATCCCGGGTGCAAGCCGCACTTCAGGCGGGTGCCTCCGGCTACCTGGTCAAGGATGCCGCCCCGGAGGAGCTGGCGGTGGCGATCCGGGCGGCACGGCGGGGCGAGGTACACCTCGACGCGGCCATCACGCGCCGGCTGATGGCCTCGCTGGCTCCATCTCGCGATACGACCCCGAATCCGTTCGACGAGCTGTCTGATCGCGAGCGGGAGATCCTGCGGCTGATCGCCGACGGTCACGCGAATAAGGAGATCGCGCGTCGGCTCGTGATCAGCGAGCGCACCGCGCGCACGCATGTGAGCCACATTCTGCGCAAGCTCGGCCTCAGCTCACGGACGCAGGCCGCGCTACTGGCGGTCCGAGAGGGTCTGGCGACACCTCGGCCGTAGCGCTGGTGGGCACGACCGCGCGCACGGTGGTACCAGAGTCCGGGCTGCTTTGCACCGTAGCCGTTCCGCCCGCGTCAGCGGCTCGCGTTCGCATCAGTTCGAGCCCGAGGTGCCCGGCGTAGGAGCGGTCGGCATCAAAGCCGACGCCCTGGTCGCAGACCACCAGCTGAGCCTGTCCGCGCTCCACGGCAAGGCTCACAGAGACGGTCTGACTCCCGGAGTGCTTGACCGCGTTGGTCATCGCCTCCTGGGCGATGCGGAACAACAGCTCCTCGGCCTGGGACGCGAGCGGCAGGCGGTCGTCGGGACCCTCGATCGTGACGTGAACGTCATGACGGACCGTGAGCGCCGCCCCGTGGGCCGCCAGCGCGGCGACGATCCCCTGCTCCGCGACGGCGCCGCCTCGCAGCTCGAAGATCGATGCGCGCATCTCCAGCAGCGCTCCATGCGCGAGCTCGGCGACTTCGTCGATCGTGGCCGGCAGCGTACTTCCCGGTGCCAGCGTCGCACGCGCAACCTCGTGCTTGGCGATTCCGGTGTGCAATCCGAGAGAGAACAACGTCTGGGAGACCGAATCGTGCAGGTCTCGGGCGATCCGCTGACGCTCCTCGGCGCCGCGCTCGACCTCGCGCCGCCGCGCCTCGGCGAGCTCGATACCGGCATGCCGCTGGGCGCTGACGGCGGCGCCCAGTGTCAGCGTGGTCAAGGTCGCAACAAGAATGTAAAGCTGGGTGCTGAGCGCCTCATCGTTGATCGAGCGCTCCACAAACGGCCCTACGTTGCTCGCCGTCATCGCCACCGCGACAGCGAATGCCAGCACGAGCGCCACCGTCGCGCCTCGCTGACCAAGGTAGACGGCCGCCACGATCAATGCGGGGAAGACGATGTAGGTGAGCGGGTGGCTCGAGGTAAACACGGCAATGCTCAACCCCACTACCGCACCCATGATCGCGACGGTTTGCAACGCAGCTCGCCACTGCCACCGCCAGTGCCACCGGCGTCCCGCCCACACCAGCAATAACGGTGCGATCAACAGTCCACCCGACGTGTCACCAAGCCACCATGTCCGTATGACCGATGGCATCCCGCTCCATTGGGTGACGCCTGCCCATAGCTGGGCGAATCCGCCGCATACTGCCGAGATCGCGGTACCGATCCCGATTGCCAGCGCCAGCCAGGCGACATCCGACGGCCGCTCAAGCCGGCTGCCACGTCCCAGCCACCGTCGCATCAGGATCGCTGCCAGTGTGAACTCGATCGTGTTCGAGACAGTCTCGATCGACGTCGGGTTGGTGAGCGTGTCGAAATGGAATGGGATCAGTCCGGTGCCCAGGATCAAGTCAGCGGCCGCGGCGCCGATGAACCAACGCAGATCCCCGAGGTAGAGCATCGCTGCCGCGAACCCAACCGGTAGCCACGCGACCTGGATTCCGCCCGTGTACTGCGCGGCCGCGCCGAGCTGCGCCAGCGCCCAGTAGCCGAGCCCGACCGCGACGATTCCCCCCAGCAGCCGGACGCGTGGCCGCGCAACCGCCCGAGCCATCGACGTTACACCGCCACCCGGGTCAAACGAAAGCTCCACGGCAGAATCCTACGCTCTGGATGCAACGTCCCGGACCGTTTCACGACGACCTGAGGGCGGCTTGCGCCAGGGTGCGTGGATTTGTCATAGGATTTCGCCGACCGGATCTATAGGGGAGGTAAGCCGTGCGGAGCCGAGTTCGAGTCTGCTGGTCGTTGGGCGCAGCGTTCGCGTTCGTGCTGGTGCTCGCGTCAAGCGCGCTGGCTCAGCGCCCGGGGACCAGGGTCTATTCCAGCGCTCACGCCGGAATGCTCTTCCCCGTCCACGCTGCGCGCCGGCCTCGGGCGCAGGCCGCGTCCGCCCCCGCGCCATCGGGTTCGACCATTCGCGGCGCACGCACGCTTCGCCGCCGCCCTTCCCCCGTCGCGCCGGCGACGGCAGCGCCGGTGGCGCCGGGACAGGCTGTGGCCGGCGCGTCGGCGCCGCTGTTGGCGAATTTCAACGGCGTGAGTAGCCGTGACAGCGCAGTGACGAACTTCGGCGCGGAGTTCGAACCACCGGATCAAGGGCTGTGCACCGGCAACGGCTTTGTGGTTGAGATGGTGAACTCCGCCTACACGGTCTACAAGCCCAACGGCAGCGTGGTCACGGGGCCCTTCAACGTCAACGGGCCGTTCGACGAGGGCCTGACCGAGTTCACCAGCGATCCCCGCTGCATGTACGACGCCGCCACGCACACGTGGTTTGCGACCATCCTGTTCATCAACAGCTCGAGCACCGTGTCGCGGGTCGATCTCGCCGTGAACACCTCGGGCGACCCCACCAAGCCGTGGACCACCTACCGGATCGACACCACCGACACCGGCGGGACGACCGGACCCAAGCACCCCGGCTGCCCCTGCCTGGGCGACCAGCCGACGCTCGGCATCGACTCGCAGAACGTCTATGTCACGACCAACGAGTTCTCGCTGCTGGGCCCGCAGTTCAACGGGGCTCAGGTCTACGCGATCGCCAAGAACGATCTGACAAACCCCGGCCCCCCGAGCTCACCGGCGCACTTCGTCCATTTCGACTCGCTGAACATCGGGGGCACGGTGGCTTCGTCGGTCCAACCCGCGATCATGACCGGGCCCTCGTCGGCGGAGTATTTCCTGAACTCCCTGGATCCGAACTTCACCTTCGACCAGCGGATCGGTGTGTGGGCGATGACCCATCGTGGCGCCGTGGCGAAGGGCGGCAAGCCGACGCTCTCCAGCGTCGTCATGCAGTCCGAGGCCTATGGCGTGCCCCCCCTGGCCGACCAGAAGGGCACCGCCAGCCAGCTGGACACGGGCGACGATCGCATGCAGCAGGTCCAGTTCAGTGGTGGCTTCGTCTGGGGCGAGCTCACGACCGCGCTGACCATTCCAGGCGATCCAGCTCCCCGCGCGGGGGCAGCCTGGTTCGACATTCGGCCGAGCCTGGTCGACGGAGTGATCACCACGGCGCGGCCGGTCCGGCAGGGCTATGTGGGGGTGGCGGGCAACTACGTCATCTATCCCGCCCTCCAGGTCACGCCTTCCGGCAAGGCGGTGATGGTGGCGACGCTGTCAGGCCAGAACCGCTTCCCGAGCGCCGCCTACTCGGTATTGGCCAAGGGCGCCACGGCGTTCGGCCCGGTCACCGTAGCGGCCGGCGGAAGCACGAATTACGATCCCAACTCGAGCCGCTGGGGCGACTATTCCTGGGCGGTGCTCGACCCGTCAGGCAAGTCGGTGTGGCTGGCGACCGAGTACGTACCGCCCAAACCGAGCCAGACCCCGGACGGCGCCTCGAACTGGGGCACCCGCGTGATCGACGTTTCCACGGGCTGATCCGCAGCCGCGGCGGGCTATGCGACGTGATGAGTCTGAGCGGCGGACGCGGTCACTCAGACTCTTCACGTGCCGTCGGGCGTAGGCTGTCAGCGTGATCCGCGTCGTAGCCACGACCGCCAGCGAGATGGGGGCTCAGATGGTCTGCACGCGGCTGGCCGGGGCTGGTATCCGCGCGTTCTCCAAACGCAACATCGGGGTCGACCTTCCGCAGCTAGGGGTCGGCGGCGCGCGTGATGTGTATGTCCAGGAGGAGGACTTGGCGCGCGCCCGCGAGCTACTGGAGGCTCAGGAGTTCACCGACGAAGAGCTGGCTGAGCTGAGCCGGCGGTCGTGGCAAGAACCCGCGCAGGACGAACCCTGATCGCAGCGGCCGAGCCGCGAACACCCCCAGCGGGCCGCCGAACGGTGGATTCGCACCCCGGACCAATGGCGCGTCACCACCATTTGTGCTCTCGCGCCCGGTCGGTGGCACCGGTCGCGTCGAGCGCGTCTAGACGGACCACGTCGTCGTCGGACAGCGAGAAGTCAAACACCTGCGCGTTCTCGTCGATTCGCTCCCGATGCGTCGACTTGGGCAGCACGATCGTGTGACGCTGGATGCACCAGCGCAGCAGGACCTGCGCCGGGGTCCGGCCGACACGGGACGCGATCTCGGCGACGGTCGGATCGGCGAGGTGCCGGCCGGTTCCGAGCGGACTGTAGGCCTCCAGCGCGAGGCCGTGCTCTTCGCCGGCCTCCAGCAGCGCCCGCCTGTACTCGAACGGGCTGAACTGAACCTGGTTGACCACCGGTGCTGCGCTCGCGACGGCGAGTACCTGCTCGAGCTCTTCGACGCTGAAGTTCGAGACGCCGATCGAGCGGGCATAGCCCTGCTGTTGCGCTGCTTCCATCCCGGGCCATGCCCAGGTCGGGCCTCTCTGGGGCCAGTGCACGATGTAGAGGTCGAGCTGATCGACACCGAGTCGACGCAGGCTGTTCTGCGCTTCGGCCACGGGGTCACGGTGGGCGGGATAGAACTTCGTGGTGATGAAGACCTCCTCCCGCGGGACACCGCTTTCGCGCACAGCGCGTCCGACACTCTCCTCGTTGCCGTAGGCCTGCGCCGTGTCGATGTGCCGGTACCCCAGCTCAAGGGCCCAGCGGACGGCGTTCTCGCACTCCGGCCCG
The DNA here is from genome assembly GCA_963792735.1 of uncultured Solirubrobacterales bacterium. Taxonomy (GTDB): domain Bacteria; phylum Actinomycetota; class Thermoleophilia; order Solirubrobacterales; family Solirubrobacteraceae; genus Palsa-465. The sequence goes on from CAWBXK010000009.1 coordinate 360,629, forward strand.
TTCGGTATCTGCCACACGCCCAGGCCAAGGGTGGGGATCGTGGCCCCGTCAGCCAGTACCCGAGTGCGCTCGTCGGGGGTCGCGGTCGGATCCGCCATGCCTCGATCAGCCGCCGATCACCGGAGCGACCAGGGTGCACGCGGGCGTGACCGGATGCTGCGGATCGAGCGCGGTCAAGACGTCAGCGTCGGCCACGTGGTCGTAGGGCATGGACAGATGCTCGCCCTGGTCAAGGCCGCACTGGGTCTGGAGGGTGATGTTGTTCACGGCCGTTCCGGTCAGGAAGGCCGATTGATACGGGGTCACGACCTCGTCGTTTCTCGATTCGATCACCGTGTAGGCAACCCCGGGTACGGTGTCCCCGCCGGCGTTGAGCTTGGTCATGAAGGTCGATCCGGCCTCCTGCTCGGCACAGGCCGGGCAGTCGGCGAGGGCCGCGTCGGCCCCGGGAAAATAGCTCGCGAGGGTGAACAGCCCGTTGAGCGTCGTGCCGTGGTTTGAGGACGCGAGGCCGACCAGCGTGTGGACCTTGCTGGCGCCGTGGAGAAACTTCAGGTAGTACCGAGGCATCATGCCGCCCTGCGAATGGCCGACGATGTCGACCCGGCGCGCCCCGGTTGCCGCCAGGACACGATCGACGAAGCCGGCGAGCTGGGCGGCGGAATCCTGGATCGGTCCGGTCGCGTAGATGCCCAGGGCGCCGCTGCCGCGGTAGGAGCCGTAGTTGAGCGCGTACACGCAGTAGCCGTGGTCGTGCAGCAGCGGCGACAGCGCCTGCCAGCTGTCAGACATGTCGCCGAACGTTCCGTGTACGAGGATCACCGGGCGCGGGTGCGCCGCGGTCGGCTTACAGGACCAGTTGTTAGCGCCCGGCGGGCTCGCGGTCGGGCTCGCGTGTGCGTACCCATAGGCACCGTTGTAGATCACCGGCAGCGAAGCGGCGGCTGCGCGCGACGGCGCCGCGGCGACGGCGACAGCTCCAACCACTACACAGATAAACCATTTGCGCACCAGATCATCCTTTCCCACTCACGACGCGCGGCGCCGACACACCGCAACCCTGGCTACTTCGGCCGTACCCAGACGCCGGCTCAGCGAAACGGTCGACGTCGTGAATGCCTTCAGCCGCCGTGGCCCGGCTAGAAAGGTCATCCCTAGCAGCCGTCCACGCTGCAGGACTCGCCGCCGTCGGCCACCGACACCGGCACGCGATTGGACCACCCCTGGCGCAACAGCTCCACGAGCGCCTCCGGCGGTTGGGCGCCGGACGCACCCAGGGCGCGGTCGACGACGAACGTCGGCACCGCATTGATCCCGAGCTCGCCGGCAGTCCGCTCATCCTCACGCACCTGCTCGGCGTAGCGGTCGCTCGCGAGCACCTCTGAAAGCTCATCCGTCGCGAGGCCAACCTCGACGCCCAGCCGGATCAGCGTGTCGTGGTCTCCGACCAGCTCGCCCTCAGTGAAGTACGCTCGTAGCAGGCGCTCCTTCATCGCATCCTGAAGCCCATGTTCCTCGGCGAGATGAACGACCCGATGAGCGTCGAACGTCGTACCGCTGCGGGCCAGATCGAACCGGAAGGCGAGGCCGTCGCCGGCCGCGGTGTCGGTGACGTGCCGTTCCATCTCACGCGCGCGCTCGACGGTGATGCCGTATTTCTCGGCGATCCGCCTCGAGCGATCACCCTCACGCTCGCGCGGCGCGGTGGGATCGAGCTCGAAGCTCCGCCACGTCACCCGCACGTCGTCTCGATGCTCGAACCGGGCCAGCGCGGCTTCAAACCGGCGCTTGCCGATGTAGCACCACGGACAGGCGATGTCAGACCAGATCTCGACGTCCACGCTCGGCTCCTTAGTTGAGTTGACAACTAAATAGTTTACTGACCTCCAGGCCCGGCTCACGCGTAGGCGACGGCCTTTCCGGCCCGCTCCCATTCCGAACCGACGGCGCGCAGAACCTCGAGCATGGCCTCCGTGGCCGGCGCGCGATAGCCGGCGGCCACCACGGCGACGATCTGACGTACGGGGGCATGGGCGGCCAGCGAGCGGATGACGACGTCCTCGCGCGCGCCGCGCGCGGCGAGGTCCGGAATGAAGGCGATGCCAACCCCGGCGGCGACGAAGCCCAAGATTGCGTGGTAGTCGTCGTTTTCGAAGGCGATCTTCGGTTCAAAGCCCGCGGCATGACAGGCCCGCGTGAACATCCGCGTGTCAGGGCACGTCGTCGACGAGCCGAGCATCCAGGGTTCGTCAGCGAGATCCTGTAGGCGCAGCCGGGGGCGGTCGGCGAGGCGATGACCGCTCGGAAGCGCCACGAACATGGGATCGTCGAACAGATGGATGCGCTCCAGCGTCTCGTCCGGAGTGAACTTGGCGTCGTTGCTGAGGGCGATATCGAGCTCACCGCAGCGCAGGCGGGGAACCGAATCGTCTGGCTCCAGCATCTCGACGATGAGCTCCACGCCTGGATGATCTTCGCGAAAGCGGGCGATCGCCAGCGGCACGATATTCGGGGCCGCTGAGGAAAGGGTGGCCAGCCGCAGCCGGCCGGCCTTGAGCCCCATCACCGCGCGGAGTTCATTCTCGGCCTCGTCCAGCGCGGCGAAGATGACCTCGGCGTGGCGGACGAGGACCTCGCCCGCTTCGGTCAGCCGGGCCCCATGGGCAACTCGCTTGACGAGCACGGCCCCGGTCTCGGCCTCGAGCGTTGCGACCTGGCGTGACACGGCCGGCTGGGTGTATCCGAGCGCCTCGGCTGCGCCGGAGAACGAGCCATGGCGGGCGACCGCCTGCAAGACGCCGATACGGGGGACATTTAGCATTACCAGTCGTTATATCAGATCCACGGTATCCCTATTTGTATTCATGGGAATCTCGCGCCACGATGGTGGCATGTTCACACAGCAACCAGCCCAGAAGGAGTACGCATGAGCACCACCATGGGGTTCCGCGCACGTCGTATCGCCAACCGCATCGCCGCCACCTGGTCTGATCTCGATCACGCCCAGCGGCGACTGCTGGAGATCCAGACCGGCATGACCGGATTGACGCGGCAGCACGATCGGAGAACTCGCCGACCCGAAGGCGGCCCAGAGTCTGCGCTGTAGCCGATGGCCGCACTCAGAGCACAGCCAGACCCTGGCATGAGCGCCGCGAGGAACCTCCGGGTCGTCGAGCATCGGGACGCCCCCCGGATCGAGCTGCGCCTCGCCGAGGCGACCGACGCCGACGTCGTCAGTCGACTCGCCGAGCTGGATAGCGCGCCCAAGCTCACCGGCGAGGTCGTGATCGCGCTCGTGGATGGCGACCCGGTCGCCGGCGTGTCGCTACACGATCGGCGTGTCGTTGCCAACCCGTTCGTACCGACGGAAGAGGCGGTGGCGTTGATCCAACTCCGGGCCGAGCACCTGTCCGGTCCGCGGGAACGTCACCGCCTCAGACCCAGCCGGCGCCGGCTGTCCTGAGAAGCCGCGGGCGCTACGGCGCCTGGGCCAGATAGCTCTGTCCGGCCTGCACGGCGATCGTGGTGCCGAGCCGGAAGTCGGACACCGTGACGCTTCCGTGGCGCACGGTGGTCAGCGTTCCGTCGCAGCGGTCGCTCGTGTCCCACGCGGCGCCGGCCGCGCTGGCGGTCGCGGCGCTGTAGCGGCCTCGGGTGCCAAAGCGACCGGATTGATCACGCGCCCGCAACGTCTGCACCACGTCGGTCGACATCGGGGTGCAGCCGGTGTAACCCGGCGCGCCGGGAAACTCACCTTCAAGCAGGTCCAGCACCGTGAGACCCCTGTCGGGTCCGGACCGGGACTGAGTCAGGAAGAACACGCCACCGGTGAGCGTGATGCGCCCAAGGCGGCGGCCCTGTGGGCTCGCCACCACCATCCGTAAGCTGCCGGCGCGGGCGTCGATGTGCCAATCGACCGGCAGCCGACGCGTCTCGGTCAGCGGGAAAAATCCGCTGCCCGCGACCAAACTCGACACCCGGGCCGACTTGGCGCGCGACGGCTCGATCAACACCAGTCCGGAGACCGGCTCCACGTTTGCGGCAACGCCGAGCCGGGGCGGCGCTGGCGCGGGGTCCTTCGACGTCATGAACGTCGAGTCAGGGCTGTACACCGTTCCGGCGCGACTCGAAGCGACGAGTCGCACGTGATAGAGCGCGTTGGGCACCAGTCCAGATGCCCGTCCCGCCACTACGTGGGAGCGGGAATCCGCGCCCAGATGGACCATCGGGGTCGATTCGTCGTAGACCACACCCGGCGGCTTGGGCTCGCGGTAACGCGTACCCAACCCATACTGGAAATAGGCCGTGGTCCTCCGGCCGCGGGGCTGTACCACGGCCGAGAAGCTGACCCTCCCCGTGCCGATGATGCTCAGGCCGTCGTGGGAACCCCCAGCCGGGCTCAGGACGCTTCCGCTCGACCCGGCGGCGCCACCAGCCAAGGACGCACCCAGTACCAACAGGCACGCCGGCAACACGGTCGCGGCGCGCCGTAACCGGGCCGGGCTCGCGCGCCCTTGCCGATCTGGATCAGCCCGGCACGTGCGAGGCATGAGTACCGCGAGCGGGCTGGACCGCGTTGATCAGAACGACAGCGACTGGCACCAACCGGTTGCCGGCGGGCACGTGGATCCACACGGGCGGGCTGCCGCAGGTACCCGCTTGGGAGGATTTCTGCAGTTGGAGCAGCGCGGCCTGCTCAACGCTCGCCTCACGCGCGCGGCTGATCCGCAACGCCGTGGCGACAGCGCCGCGGCCGTCCGGTTGCGCCATGTCGATCCCGGCGCGCAACAGGAGCAATCGCTGGCTGCCTGCGTTCAGCGTCGACAGGCATTGGCTGAGGCGCACCACGATGGCGCGTAGCCGTTGCTGCTGCGTGTCGGCGTCTCGACTCGGCGAGCGCGTCGCGGGTGGTCGGCCGGCGGGCGGCGACGCGCTGGCTGGGGCCGGGCTCGTCTGCGTTTGCGGGCTTGACGCCGGCCGGGTCGAGGCCGACGGCGTGGACCCGGTCTGCGCCGACGCGCCCGAGTGGCCATTGGCCGCCGGGGTCGGGCTGGCCGGAGTCTGGGTGGCCGGGGTCTGGCTGGCCGGAGTCGTGGTTGCCGGCGGCGCCGTGCCGCCTGGCACCGTGACCGCGACCGGTGACACACCCGGTCCCGCAACCGCGGGTTTATTCGCCGAGGTCACGGTGGCCGCTCCGCTGGGGAGCGACGTCACGGCGGATATCGCGAGCGCCGCAGCGGTGGATACGGCACCGAGCAGAATCCGGCGCACTGGCGACGAGCGCCCGGCGGGCGTAACCCGCTGCTGATCGATCGTGCCTGTGCGGACCCTACGTGCCATGAGCCTCCGCTCCCGCGTCAGTATTCCGGTCTAGGCGCCCTCTCACCCAAACGAAAGCGAACTCCCATCCAACGGGACGTCTGCGAGATTAGCAACAAAAGTTTGGCCTGGGGGCTGCCTCATCCGGCCGATCGGCTCACCTCCCTGTCGCGGAGCTCGCGGCGGAGGATCTTGCCGCTCGCCGTCTTGGGCAGCTCATCGACGAACTCGATGTGGCGCGGGTATTTGTAGGCCGCCATCCGCTCCTTGCAGAACGCGATCAGCGCGTCCTCGGTGACCGATTCACCGGCTTTCAGGCTGACGAACGCTTTGACGGTCTCGCCGCGGTACTCGTCCGGGACGCCCACCACGGCGGCCTCGCGGACGGCGGCGTGGCCGTAGAGGACGTCCTCGACGTCGCGTGGCCACACCTTGTAGCCGGCGGCGTTGATCTGATCCTTCTTGCGGTCGACCAGATAGAACCAGCCGTCGGGGTCCATGAAGCCGACGTCTCCGGTATGGAGCGCGCCGCCCGGGATCGCGTGCTCGGTTTCCTCCGGCTTCTCCCAGTAGCCGGACACGACCTGAGGTCCGGAGGTGACGAATTCGCCGATCTCACCGGGAGGCACGTCGTTGCCCTGCTCGTCCACCACGTGCACTACGGTGTTGAAGATCGGGACGCCGACGGACAACGCCCCAGAATCGGGGTCCACCGGAGCGCGCGTTCCGATCGGCACGCAGTGTGACGGAGAGGTCGTCTCGGTCAGCCCGTAGATGTTGTGGATATATGCGCCGAACTGCTTCTCGTACGCGTCCACGGTGGCGGGTGCGATCGGCGCGCCCCCGCTGACGATCTTGTTGAATTGCGGGATCTCATGGTCGTCCGCGGTGGCGGCGTTGGTCAGGGCGATGAACACCGTTATCGCGGCGACCGTGAACGTCGCGCCGTGACGCTCGATCAGGTCCAGGGCGGTGTCCGCGTCGAAGCGGTAGCTCATCACGATCGGCATCCCGACCAGCAGGCCCGCGCAGACGTTGCCGATCAGGCCGGTGATGTGAAAGAACGGCGCCACGCCGAAGACGACGTCGTCCTCGTCGAGTCCAAGCCAGTCCCGATACGCCTGCGCGTTGAAGACGACGTTTCGGTGGCTGTTCATCGCCCCCTTCGACGGACCGGTGGTTCCGGAGGTGTAGGTCAGGACCGCCACATCGGCGGGCCCACGCTCCGACGTCGCCGGGGTATCTCCGTGATGGCGCTCGACGACCTGCTGCAGGTCAAGGGTGGCGTCGTCCCGGCTTCGCTTCACGTCGCGCAGCAGCGCAGGCGTGTCGTCGAGGAAGTCCAACTCCGAGGTTGTGAGCATCGTGCGCACGGCAGTGTCGCCCACCACCTCGCGGGCCACGTCCTGCCACAGCGATTCGAGCGTTACCAGCGCCACGGCTCCCGAGTCGTCCAGCTGAGCCTTGAGCTCCTTGTGCTTGAGCATCGGGCTGACCGAGACCACGATACCGCCGGCCTTCCAGGTGGCCAGCATCGCGATTGGAAACTGCGGCACGTTCTGCAGGTAGACGGCGAGCCGATCACCCGGCCCCAACCCCTCAGCGCAAAGCCCGGCGGCCAGCGCGTCGGTGATCTCGTCGAGCCTCTGGTAGCTGATGGCGGTGTCGAAGTACCGCAGCGCGGGCTTCTGGGGATGTCGCGCCGCCGTGTGCCGGAACGCCGCCAGCATGTTCGCGTGCTCGGGCTCGATCTCGTGCGGCACGCCCGGTGCATACAGCTTGAGCCACGGCCGCTGCTCGTAAGCACTCATGTCTCTCTCCTCCGCGCCGGCCCGCCCGGCCGCGTTCCCGGGACCTCCGGCGACGCTCAGTCGTACGCCTCGGGACTGTGCCTGAACTTCGGCCAGGCGTCGGGATCGTGACCGGTGACGACGGTGGCGTCACCCCGGGCGGCGATGCGGTGCAGCTTCTTGACCGAACGGACGGCGTCGACCGCGGAGGCCAGGAAGCCCGGCAGCGCCTTCTCCTCCCAGTGATCGGTGGTGTAGGCGGCGTCAACGGTCAGCAGCATCGCGCCCGAGTTGCGCAGCGTGATCTCGAACGACTGGTGGCCGGGTGCGTGGCCGGGGGTCTGCCAACAGCGGATGGTGCCGTCACCGAAGACGTCGTAGCCGTCCTCGTGGTCGCCCAACAGGGCCCACGGGACCCCGGGCTTGTTGTAATCCTTCTGGATATAGCCGCCGGCCGCGAACCAATCCGGCGCCAACGCGTATTCGTATTCCGCCCGGGTCGCGATGACCTCGGCATTGGGGAACTCGTCGATCGCGCCCAGCGCACCGGTGTGGTCGAGGTGCAGATGGGACTGCAGCACGTAGCGCACGTCGGCGGGATCGAACCCGGCGGCCTTCATCGCCGGGACGCAGGCCTGCTCGGGGGCCATCTCGGGCCAGTAGACGGCGGTGATGCCACCCCAGTGACCCTCGGCGTCGGTCGCGCACTCGGCGGCGTTGCCGCCATCGATGACCACCAGCCCGCGGGGGTGCTCGATCAGGTACCAGGGCACAGGGACCTCGTACTCGTCGCCCACTCCCTGGTTCATCTTGATGTTCTCCAGGTGACACTTGAGCGTCCCGCACTCGAACATGTGCAGCTTCACGCCCCCTGGGACGGAGGTCTGGTTATTGCCGGCGGTTGCGGTTTGCAGCGTGGACATCGTGGGACCTCTGCTTCCTCGATGTGTTTGGCGTTACCAGTTGGTCATCGATGCATTGATGATGTGGCGCAGGTCGTCCCCGTTGACCTCCCTCGGGGCCACCGCAAGCAGCCGCTGCTGTTTGAGTGCCCCCTCCACGAGCGTCGGCACATCATCCTCGCTGTAGCCGAGCTCGGCCACTCCGCGGGGCGCATCGACGTCCTGCATCAGCTGGCGCAGGATGTCGGGCAGCGTGTCAGGTCCCGGATCGCTGATCGGCTCACCGGTGAGCAGCTCCGCGACTCGGTGATGACGCTGCGGCATCGCCTCATAGGTAAAGCGAAAGGCAGCCGGCGCGGTGACGATCACCGAATGGCCGTGGGGAACGAACGGGTGGTCGTCGGGGTAACCCGGCGGCTGGTACTCGTGCTTCATCGAGGCGATCGGGTAGGCACAGGAGTGCGGTATGTGCACGCCGGCGGAACCGAACCCCACCCCGGCCATGGTTGCCGCGAGCATCATGTACCCCCGCGCCTCCACATCGTCACTGTCAGCGACGGCTCGGCGCAGGTAGCGGCCGCCGTACTCCAGCGCCTTGGCCGACCACACGTCGGCCACCGGGTTTGAGCCCTGGTAGGGCGGCCGCTCGTCGGGCGACTCCGGGCGCTCGCGCGTGTCAAACGGCTTGGACAGAAAGGACTCGGCGGCATGGCAGACCACGTCGAGTCCGGTCGACGAGGTGACCTCGGGGCCCAGCGAGCGCACCAGCTCGGGGTCGACGATCGCCTGGGTCGCGCGCAGGTATCGATGCGAGATGCCGGTCTTGACCTTGATCTCGGGGATATCGAGCACCGCCACCGTGGTCGCCTCCGAACCGGTGCCGGATGTGGTGGGAATCGCCAGGTGGGGCTTCAACGGCGACGGCGGCTTCTTGCCTTCGCCCACGGGCGGATTGACGTAATCCATGACCGGGGCGGGATGGGTGCAGACCAGGTTCGCGACCTTGGCCGTGTCCATGCTCGAGCCGCCCCCGACCGACACGAAGCCGTCGACCGCATGCTCGATCGCGAAGTCCGCAGCGTCCTGGAACGAGTCGATCGTCGGTTCGACGCGGGCTCGGTCGTACATGACCACTTCGATTCCCTCGGCCTCGAGCAGTCCCTTGATGCGCTCGGGGTGGCCGAGGGCCGCGACCCCGGGATCGGTCACGAGCATCGCACGCTTGACGCCGAGACGGCTGAGCTCCCACCCGGCGTCCTGGGAGGCTCCGGCCCCGAACTTGACCGGGGTGGCCTCCATCGTGAAGATCGTCTCGTGGTCGGAAGCCATGGCTCTCTCCTGTAGTTCTCCGACGTCGCTCTCCGGGTAGGTGCTTACCCGGCATGGACCTCCGCCAAGCCCTCGATCAGGTTGTCGGCTCGCCGCACGTGCTCAGCGATCCGGATCGAACGGCGTCCTATGAACGCGACTACACCGGGCGCTACCAGGGGCGCGCACGGCTGGTTGTCCGTCCGGGCGACACGTCCGAAGTCGCGGCCGTGGTGGCGGCTTGTGCCCAGTACGGAGCGGGGCTGATTCCCCAGGGCGGAAACACCGGCCTGGTCGGCGCCGGCGTCCCCCGGGGGGGCGAAGTCGTGATCTCGCTCGCGCGCCTCGCGCAGATCGGCCCGGTGGACACCGCGGTCGGCCAGGTCACAGTCGGCGCCGGGGCCACGCTGGCGGCGCTCCAGCAGGCGGCGCGCGCGGCCGGTGAGGACGCCGCGCTGGACTTCGCCGCCCGCGACTCCTGCACGGTCGGCGGCGTGGTGGCGTGCGATGCCGGCGGCGCCCGCGCGCTACGGCACGGCACCGCGCGAGCCCATGTCGCCGGGATCGAGGCGGTGCTGGCGGATGGCTCGGTGATCTCGCGCCTGGCCGGCCTGCGCAAGGACAACGCTGGATACAACCTGCCCGCGCTGCTGGTCGGTTCGGAGGGGACGCTGGCGGTCATCACACGCGTGCGCTGGAAGCTCGCACCGTTGCTGGCGGCCCGTGTCGCCGCGCTCGTGCCGCTGCAGTCGGCGGCCGAGGCGGCCGGGCTCCTGGCTGCGCTGCGGGCCGGCGCGCCATCGCTGGAAAGCTGCGACTTCTTTCTCGACGAGGGCCTCCAGCTGGTGCTCGAGCATCAGCGCCGCCAATCGCCGGTTCGATCCCGCGCACCCTTCTACGTGCTGGCCGAGTGCGCCGCGCGGTCAGACCCCACCGAGGAGCTGGCCGAGGCACTGGCGCAGGCTGGCGTCGAGGACGCGGTGGTCGCCGACGACACCGCCAGTCGCCAGAGCCTGTGGGCATTGCGCGAGGGCCACGCGGACGCGATCAATGCGGCCGGCATCCCCCACAAGCTCGACGTCGGCGTGCCGCTGCGCGAGCTCGACAGATTCCTACAGCAGGTCCCCGAAACCGTCGCCGCGGCCGGGGGCGAGCGAGTGATCCTGTTCGGCCATCTCGGCGATGGAAACGTGCACGTCAACGTGCTCGGCCCCGACCCCGACGACGTTGCCGTCGACGACGCCGTGCTGGGGCTGGCGCTCGACTGCGGGGGGACGATAAGCGCCGAGCACGGGGTCGGTGTGAGCAAGGCCCACTGGCTGGAGCGGGCCCGGGGTCCCGCCGAAGTGGCGGCCATGCGCTCGATCAAGCGCGCGCTGGACCCGGACAACCTGCTCAATCCGGGCGCCGTTCTGGTCCGTCCAGACGGCGGAAGATTTTCGCACCAGCGCGCCCGCCGAGTTTAGATTCTCCTGCTACGGCAACCGGACGGAGGGACACATGGCTGGAGACGCACTGTTCTTGGGTTGGGGTCAGGTCGTGCGGGGGCGCGAGCAGCTGGCGCTGCAGACGTTTCAGGAGACCATGACCTACTACGGCAAGCTGCAGGAGGACGGCAGCATCGAGGGCTTTGACACCTTCCTGCTCGCTCCCCATAGTGGCGATCTGGCCGGCTTCGTGATCATGCGCGGCGAGCAGGCGTCACTCGACGCCGTGCGGTCCAGTCCCGAGTTCCTGCGCGTCGTCACCCGCGCCGGTGCCGTGGTCGACAATGTCGGAGTGGTCAGTGCATACACCGGAGAGGCCCTGGCTCAGGTCATGGGGCTGTTCGGCGAGGTATCGCAGGAGCTGCCGCAAGCCAAGTAGCCGCCTCCCGTGAGGGTGGGGGATAACTCATGGCTGACGTGAGTTATCCCCCGCGGTCACCCCCCGCCTGGACGTATGGAGCTCAGAGCGCGGGTTGCGCGGGCCGGACGTCGCTTTCGCCGAACGGCGGATAGGTCTCGGTGATCAGGAAGATCAGCGCGTCGGCCTGCGCGGTGTAGGCGAGAGCGAATCTCAGGGCGTTCTGCAGCGAGGCGGGCTGGCGCCCGGTGAGCACGATGACAAACCACGCGACGAAGGACGCACAGGCGAGGACGATGCCCATCGCGTAGCGGATGATGATCGCCACGATCGCGTAGACGGGGCGGAAGAAGACCTTGATCCGGCTGTAGTTCGCGAGCGGGGGCGCGATCTGCACGCGGACGGGATAGTTGTTGTCCTCGCCTCCGCTGAACGGTGGGTACTGGTCGACCCCGAGGTATAGATAGGCGGACAAGCGCGTCAGGTAGCGCAGGAATCCACCCGCGAACTCGTACAGGCCGGCGGGCCAGCGCCCGGTGAACATCAGCGCGAACCAGGCGACGATGCAGACGACGTAGAACGCAAACATGTAGGCGGCCGCGAACAGCAGATGCGGCAGCGCCATGATCGGGCGCAGGAACGTCGTCAGCCGGCTGCGCCGTTCAACGAAGTCCATTTCGAACATGACGGGGTAGGACGTGAACAAGGCTGCCTTTCGTCGGTGGTCAACCCCTCGCTGCCGCCCTATCGGCCGGATGCCCGCCAGACTTGAGCGATCGCCCCGACCCGGAGGCAGGCTAGATACTGAGGCCGCCGTCCACCGCGAGCGTCGCGCCCGTCATGAATGCGCTCTCGTCGCTGGCCAGGAACACAACTGCCTGGGCGATCTCGTCAGGCGTGGCGTGGCGGTCAAGCGGGATCATCTGCTCAAACGCCTTGGCTGATTCCTCCCGTGACGCGCCGATCGCTTCGATCTCGATCGCGTGCTGAAAGTCGTTGTCGGTCGGCCCGGGGTGCAGCGTGTTGACCCGGATCCCCTTGGCGGCCATCTCCTTCGCCGCCGTGCGCATCAGCCCGACGACGGCGTGCTTGGAAGTTGCGTAGGCGCTGATGCCCTGGTCGGAGGTCAATCCCACCACGCTCGAGTTGATGATCAGGCTCCCCCCTGGCTCCATCACCCGGAGGGCGTGCTGGGCGAGCAGGAAGCTCCCGAGGACATTCACCGCCATCACGCGCTCGAAGACGTCGGCCGGGTAATCCGTGACGGGCGCGACGACCCCGAAGATGCCGGCGTTGGCAAACGCGATGTCGAGCCGCCCGAATCGGTCGATCGCCGCCTCGACAGCCGCCTCGACCTGTGCTGAGTCGGTCACGTCGGCCACTCGGCCGAGCACTCGCTCCGGGTCGAGATCGCCCGCGGCCCGAGCCACGTCGGTCTCGTCGAGGTCCACGATCATCACTTCGGCGCCCTCGGCGACGAACGCGCGCGCGGTGGCCAGACCGATGCTCCCGGCACCGCCCGTGATCAAAGCGGTCTTTCCGGCCAGGCGAGCCATGGCGCGGGATTATGGCGTGGCCGGCGGCGGCCTCACGTAGGCTGGCGGCCGTGAACGAGCGTCGAGCCACGCAGAGCGTTGCGCTGGTCCTGGCCGGCGGTGGGGCGCGGGGTGCCTACGAAGCCGGCGCGCTGTCGGTGCTGCTGCCCGTGCTCGAGGCGCGGGGCGAGCGCCCCCGGATCCTCGTCGGCACCAGCGCGGGCGCGCTGAACGCCAGCTTCCTGGCCGCCAATGCTGATCTGACCGCGGGCGAGCTGATTCCGGCGGCGCTCGCGATCTGGGACGCGATCCGTTGGGGCGAAGTGGCCCGCCATCTCGTGTCGGCCGGCTCGCTGCTGCGAATCGGGGAGTACGCGGGCGAGGTGCTGGGCCTGCCCGGATCCCGCGTGGACTCGCTGCTGGACCCCGAACCGCTGCGCGCCACCCTGCGCGAACGGATCGATTTCGACCGGCTGAAGGCGAACGTCCGCGCGGGCCGGCTCGATGCAGCGGCGGTGGTCGCCACCTCGGCGCTGACCAGTCGCTCGGTCGTCTTCCACCACGGGCTCGACTCCCCGCCCCCGGACCGTCAACGCGGCATCGACTACGTCGCCACCCCGCTGGCCGAAGATCACGTGCTGGCCTCGGCCGCGATCCCGGCCATCTTTCCCGCCGTCCACGTCGAGCGCCCCAAGCTGGCTCGAGGCTGGTACGTCGACGGCGGGACCCGGCTCAACACGCCGATCAAACCGGCGCTCGAGCTCGGCGCGGAACGGGTGGTGGTGATCGCCCTGAGCTCGCTGACATCCCGATCGCGCAAGCTCGCCGGCGAGCAGCGGCCGGACGTGCTCGAGGGAGCGGGCCAGATCCTGCTCGGTCTGCTGGAGGATCAACTCACCGCCGACGTCGTGACGCTCGCAGGGGTCAATGCGCTGCTCACCGCGGCGGGCGCGCGCCACCTCGCCGGCAAGCGCCAGGTGCCCTACATCCTGATCGCCCCCGAGGGCGATGCGATCGGCCAGTCCGCACTGCGGGTCGTCCGCGAGCATTACAGCGGACCGTTACAGGCGGTCCGCTCACCCGACATCGCGCTGCTGGCGCGCCTGGTCGCGGGCGGCGCCGACGCCCAGCACGCCGAGCTACTGAGCTTCCTGCTGTTCGCTCCCGAATTCGCCCAGGCGCTGATCGAGCTGGGTCAGGCCGATGCGCGTCGCTGGGTCGATCAGACGCACGAGCTTGACGGCCTCTGGCAGCTCGGACTGATCTAGCGCTTGGGATCGCCGTCGTCGCCGCCGCTGTCGGCGCCGGCGCCGCGCAACGACTGGTCCACCGCGCGGGCGACCTGCTCGCGGGATCGGGCTCCGACCGCCGCGACCAGCGCTGACTCCCAGCGCTCGCTTGACACAGACGACTTCGGCAACCCGAGATCGGCGCGCAGCACCCCGGCGTCGACGTGACTGGCGATCTGCTCGGCCCGGCGCTGAGCGGCGATGTGCTGAGCGCGCACCAGCGGCGTGCGCCCGCCCTCGCCGGCGAGGCTCAACAGGTCGTCGGCCACCAGCGGCACGGCCCGCCGGGCGCACTTCTCCCATGGAGCGTTGGCGGGGGAATCCACAATCACCTGGCGCACCACCCGCCAGCCGGCGTGGTGGGAGTCGCAGCGCGCGACGAGGAACCGGGCGAGCGCTTCAGCCACCCCGTGGGCGCCCGGTTCGGAGCCGTGGCCGTCGAGATGCCGCAGTGCGGCGCCGACGTTACGTCCGTTGTCGACAGCCTGGGCGAGCTGACGCGGAGTCCGCCGCGGCTTGGGTGATTCGTCGTCGTCGATACACCTACCGTACTCACCGGCGGGCGTCTCAAGCAGCGTGAGAGCATTGTCGGCATGGGTCACGTGGTGGTCTCCCATCTGGCTTACGCTCACCCGGGCGGGGATCTGCTGTTCTCGGATGTGTCGTTTCGCGTCTCGGCGGGAGAGCACGTGGGACTGGTCGGGGCCAACGGAGTGGGAAAGAGCACCCTGCTCAGAGTGCTCACCGGCGCGTTGAGCGCCGACGAGGGCGAGGTCTCACTCGGTGCCATCACCGCCCATATGACGCAGGATGTGGGGGTAACCGACGACGTGCGCAGTGCACGCGAGCTGCTGCTGTCACTGGCGCCGATGGCGGTTCGCCTGGCCGGGGAGCGCGTCTTGGAATATGAGACCCAGCTCGCGGCCGGCGACGCCACCGCCGGCATGAAGCTGGGGACGGCGATCGCCGACTGGTCGGCGCTGGGCGGCTACGAGCTCGAGGGGCAGTGGGACGCCGCCTGCCGCCGCATCGTCCGGTGCTCGTTCGGGGAGCTGGCCGACCGGCCGGCGGTGACGCTTTCAGGCGGTGAGCGCAAGCGCCTGGTGCTCGACGTGCTGTTCGCCTCCGACGCCGACGTGCTGCTGCTCGACGAGCCCGACAACTTCCTCGACGTGCCGGCCAAGCTGGCGCTGGAGCGCCAGATCCGGACGTCGAAGAAGACCGTGCTGGTGATCTCCCACGATCGCGAGTTCCTGTCGGGTGCAGTCGGTTCGATCGTGACGCTGGAGGGCAATGGCGCCTGGACGCACGGTGGCCCGTATCGGACCTACCCGCGGGCGCGCGCCGAGCGCCAGCGGCGGCTGGGCGACGCCGTCAAGCGCTGGCACGACGAGGAGCGGCGTCTGTACCGTTTGATGAAGACCTTCAAGGAGCGCGCCCGCTACTCCAGCGACTGGGCCAAGAAGGCCGATGCGGCCGAAACGCGCTGGCGCCGCTTCCGTGACGCTGGGCCGCCGCCCGCTCCCGTCACCGATGTCCCGATCACCGTACGGATGCGCGGAGGCGACTCGGCGCGACGAGTGCTGGACCTGCGTTCACTCGCCATCACCGACCTCGTGTCGCCGTTCTCGGACGAGATCCACTTCGGTGAGCGGGTCGGGGTGATCGGGCCCAACGGCTCGGGCAAGAGCGAGCTGACCCGAGTCCTGGCCGGCGCGCGGGAGGCCGACGGCGGTGAGCTCGTGGTCGGCCCGCGCGTTTCGACGGGGTATTTCACCCAGCTTCAATCACGCCAGGACCTGGCCGGACGGGTGGTGATCGAGGTCGTCCTGGACCGCGTCCGTGGTGGCGGCATCCAAGCCGCCATGGGCGCGCTGGCGCGCTACGGGTTGGCCGGCGCCGCGCAGCGCGCCTATGACCTGCTCAGCGGCGGGGAGAAAGCAAGGCTCGAGGTGCTCGTGCTCGAGTTGGAGGGGCACAACCTGCTGCTGCTCGACGAGCCCACCGACAACCTCGACATCGACTCCTCCGAGGCGCTGGAGCAGGCGCTGGCCGGCTTTGAGGGGACCGTGGTCGCCGTGTCACACGACCGCGCCTTCCTGCGCACGATGGATCGCTTCCTGATGGTGTGCCACGACGGAGCCGTGCTGTCACTGCCCTCCTACGACGCGGCGCTGGAGGCGATCGTAAACCCCGATCAAGCGGCTCTGGTTCGGCTGGCGAAGGTGCTCTAGCCACCGTAGTGACACGGTGGGAGCCGACGACATCTACTTCAGCATGTCGCGCGCAGCGGTGGTCCAGGCCTGCGCAACCTCGCGGATGAACTTCGCCTGTGTCGTGGCCAGATTGGAGATCCAGTCGATGTCACTGCTGCCCGGACCCCGCTCGACCGCACTGGCGATCGCCTTCAGCGCCTTCTCGTAGCTCGCCAGCGTGCTCTCGCCGGTCTGCCTGCCCGCCTCGATGATCCGCTCGTTGAGCTTTCGCACCCGCTCGGCGGCCGCGTCCAGACGCGCCTCGGGCGAGCCCGCCGCGGCCCTGGCGCGACCTGAGCTCGCGCTGGCGGTCGACCTGGCGCCGCCCGTCCGCTTACCGGCCGTGCGCGAGGCCGACCCCGCTTTCGCCGACGATCCGGTCGCGCGCTTGGACCTCGCCGACCCCGACCCGGACCCCGACCCCGACCTGGTACTTGACGTCGACTTTGCACCACTACGCCTGGCCTGCGGCACCGCTGCCTCCTTCGAACGAGATCACGACAAGCTTCACCCTACCTGTCAGTGGGTTACGGGTGGGATCTCGTCAGGCCTTCGGCAGCCTGGCTTCCAGCGCCTGGATCGCCTGCATCACGTCCCCGAGGCCACCCTGCGTGTGAGCGTCAAGGGCACTGAGGATCTTCTCGGCGTCCTTGTAGGTCTGCTCCGATCGCGCATCCGAGGCGGCCGACTGCACGGCCTGCCCGACCATGATCACACTCAGCAGGACCAACTGCAGGAAGGTCTGCGCGATCCACGCGATCAGGCCCTCGCCGCCAGGCTTCAGCGCCGGCGACAACCCGAGCAGCGCAATCCCCGCGAACACGTACGCACACCACATCGAGCCCACGAGCTTGGTGATGAGCACCGCGATCTTTGCGTTGACCCCATCGACCTGTTGTATGTCGCGGCGGATCTTGGCCGGAGTCGGGTGAATCGCGGCGGCCACATGATGCAGCGTCCTGATCGGCCCGTCTCGCGGCCCGGTGGGCCGAGGGCTGCTGACCGTCTCGGTGGCCTGACTGCTCATGATTGGTCCGTCCTTGTGTCGGTGTGGAAAGCCGGGAGGCGCCCCGGCTGGGTCTGTCCGCGTACGTACTGATCCGTACGAGCCCGGTTCGAAACTGGTTACTGCCGGGTAGAGTCGCCGTGCCCTCAAACGGGGTCATCCATCAACTGCAGGCAATCAATGAGGTCAGGAGAGAGCCAATGATCGTCCTCGGAATCGTCTTATTGCTCATCGGTTTCATCGCGAAAATCGCGATTTTGTGGAGCATCGGAATCCTTTTGCTGCTGGTCGGACTGGTGCTGATGGTGCTCGGGTCAGTCGGCCGCGCTGTGGGTGGTCGCCGACACTATTACTGACCGTGACCGTCACCGTCCGTTGACGGTCACTCGGCGGCGGTAAACGCCCCTTCGGGCCACTCCTGACCCCTGCCGGTCGGGAGCCCGAAGCCGGGCGGCGGCCGCACAACCAGTACCGTGGAGTCCCATGACGACGACGCAAACTGCGGTGCCGGCTGAGCCGGCCACCGAGGGGTCCGAGCGACATGTGCGGGCGGTCCCCACGATCGAGCGCGTGGAGGTCCTGCTGCATGGCCACCGCGTGATGTTCACGATTGCCGGCCAGGGTCCACCCGTCGTTCTGATCCATGGTGTCGCGGGCCGCGCCTCGCAGTGGGACCGGACGGTCGAGGTGCTGGCCGAGAACCATGCCGTGATCGCGCCGGACCTCCTTGGCCACGGGGAGTCGGCCAAGCCCCGGGGCGACTATTCGCTCGGCGCGCACGCCTCCGGCATCCGAGACCTGCTCGTCGGCCTGAACATCGAGCGCGCGAGCATCGTCGGTCATTCTCTTGGCGGCGGGATCGCGATGCAGTTCGCCTACCAGTTCCCGGAGCGGTGCGAGCGGCTGGTGCTCGTATCCAGCGGCGGCCTCGGCGAGGAGGTCCATCCGCTACTGCGCGCCGCGACCCTGCCGGGATCCGAGTTCGTGCTGCCGTTGCTTGCTCACCCGCGGGTGATCGATATGGCGTCGGTGGTTCCCCGGGCGCTGGGACGGATCGGGCTGCGGACGGGACCCGACCTCACCGAGATGGCCCGCGGCTACCAGTCGCTGTCAAATGCCGAGGCGCGCAGTGCCTTCATCCACACCCTCCGCGGGGTGATCGACCCGACCGGCCAGCGAATCAACGCATCCGACCGCCTGTACCTGGCCTCGAAGATGCCATCGCTGATCGTATGGGGCGATCGCGACCGGATCATCCCGGTGCAGCACGCCCAGCCCGCGCACCAGGGCATGCCTGGCAGCCGTCTGGAGCTGTTTGAAGGCAGCGGCCATTTCCCCCACCTCGACGACCCGCTGCGGTTCGCGCGGACGCTGGAGGACTTCTTCACCGACACCGAGCCGGCCCGCCTCGACACGGGGATGATGCGCGACCTCGTGATGAGCCACGATCCGAGCTCGGCCGTCGTGCTGGAGCGTCTGCAGAGCGAGCACGCAGCCGCCTGAACGACCATCGAGCCGCCCGAGGCGGCGGCCGCGTCGGCTCAGGGCTTCATCGCAGCAGCATCCGCAGGATCGGCTCGGCCCGCCGGGCCTCGGGCTGCTCGCCGGTGATCAGGTCCAGATAGGAGTAGGACTCGATCAAGCGCACGATCACGTAGGCCAGATCGTGTAGGTCGACCGGGACGTCGAGCGCGCCCGAGGCAGCTTCCCGCTCGAGCAGATCCTGGATCGCGGCGATCAGGCGGGGCTGGAAGTCGGTCTCGTGCCGGGTGAGGAGGCGCATCGCATGCTCGCCCTCCTCCGCCAGCCACCGCTGCATCCCGGCGTTGGCGATCACCGCCTCGAGGAAGCGGGTCACGACGTCGACCACCCGCTCGGGCCCGCTTGCGGTCACACCGGCCTCGATCCGAGCCAGAGTCACCCGCGCGAGAGACCACACCACCTCCACCAGGAGCCGATCCCGGGATCCGACCCAGCGGTAGAGCGTGACGCGGTTGACGCCGAGCTCGTCGGCGAGCGCGCTCATGTCGAGCCGCGCCGGGGAAAGGAACTTCCTGCGGGCCAGGCGTAGTGCGTCGTCCGCCGTAGGGCGCTGTGCCACGGACACCGCGCGAGTATGCAACACCCGGCGGGGAAGTTGCGCTCAATCCGTGGCAGGAGGTATAAGTTGCAACATTCGTGCCATTCGTTGCAGGGAGGGCCACAGATGCGCAGAACCGACATAGAAGCGATCGGTGAACTCGCCGGCGAGGCACTGGCGGCCGGTGGGGGCCTGATCAGGGAGATGCACGAGGGCATTGCCAGCCGGCCGTTCGGCATCCTCGGCCCGGCCGCGGTGCCCGCGCGGGTCGTCCACGAGGGCATCTCGCAGACGGTGTATCGAGGCGTCCACCGCGGCCTGCGCAGAGCGTCCAGTTCCGGGGCGGCGGTGCTCTCGCGGCGGTCCGGCGACGATGGTCCCGCGCTGGCCGCCACCCCCCTCGGCTCGCTCGCGCTCGGCGCCATCAATGGGCTCTACGGCAACCATCTGAAGGACCGCGGAAGTCCGCTCACGTTCGGCATGGAGATCCGGCGCGGCGGGGACACGGTCCCACCGTCCGCGGAGGGCCTGGCCGGCGCGTTTCCCGACGCGACCTCACGCGTGGCGGTGTTCGTCCATGGCCTGTGTGAGAACGACGAGTCATGGCGGCACTTTCCCCTGCGCGGCGACCGGATGCGACGACGAAGCTACGGCGAGCGGCTGCAGGACGAGCTCAGCTTCACCCCTGTCCAGGTTCGCTACAACACCGGGCTGCGCATTTCGCAGAATGGCCGCGAGCTGGCGCGGTTGCTGGAGGACCTGATCCACAGCTGGCCCATCGGCGTGGAGGAGATCGTGCTCGTGGGGCACTCCATGGGCGGTCTGGTGGCCCGCAGCGCGTGTCATTACACCGAGACCGACGGACTGGGGTGGGCCGATCTGGTCCGACATGTCTTCTGCCTGGGGACCCCGCACCTGGGGGCAGATCTGGAGAAGGGCGCCAACGTGCTCGGCTGGGCGTTTGGACAGCTGGCGGAGACACGGGCGCTCGGATCGTTCCTGAACGCTCGCAGCGTCGGGATCAAGGACCTGCGCTACGGGTCATGCGTGGAGGAGGACTGGTGCGAGAGCGATCCGGACGAGTTCCTGCGGGATCGCTGCGGCGAGGTCCCGTTCCTGCCCGACGCCAACTACTACTTCATCGGCGCGACGCTCAGCAAGGGCCCGGTGGGTGCGCTGATCGGTGACCTACTGGTCCGCATCCCCAGCGCGTCGGGCCGGGGAAACGGCAAGGGCCGCCGGATCCCATTCGAAGTCGACAACGGCTACGAGCTGACGGGCCTGACGCACTTCGACCTGCTCAACCACCCCGCCGTCTACGAGCAGATCCGCCGCTGGATAAGTCCGCCCGCTCAGCCGCGCCCGCCCGCTCAGCCGCGCGGCGACTCGTCGCGCTGGGCCGCCTCGAGCAACGACGGTGCCAGGATCGAGTCGGCCGAACCGGTGACTCGCAGACCGACGACCCGGCCGTAGTGATCGAAGTCGACGACCAGGCCGTCATCCCGGCGGCGCCTGAAGTCATTGTTGGCGCAGCGGAAGCTGTATCTGCTGCGCCGCGTCCGGCTGGCCGGCGGCGAGCTGCCGTTCACGCTCGATCTCGGAGTCGAGCTCGATCCCGAGCAGGACCCCGATGTTGGTCAGCCACACCCAAACCAGAAACGTGACGATCGCCCCGAGGGTCCCGTAGGTCTTGTTGTAGGAGTCGAAGTTGGCGATGTACAGGCCAAACGCGATCGAGGTGATCGCCCACGCGATCACCGCCAATACGGCCCCCGGCGTCAACCAGCGCAGGCTCGGAGGTCGCACGTTGGGGGCGATGTAGTAGAGCCCGGTGATCATCAGGGCGACCAGCACGACGATCGCCGGCCACTTGGCTATGTTCCAGATCCCGACGGCGGTCGGCCCCACCCCGATCTGGTCGCCGACCGCGCTCGCCACCGGACCGGTCAGGACGAGACCGACGAACACGAGGCTGATGAGGACCAGGGCGAGCAGTGTCACCGCGACGTTGAACGGCCACTGCCGGTACCACGAGCGACCGCGCCGAGCCTCCCAGAGGACATTCGCGGCCCAGGAGAACGTTCCCACGTAGCCCGACGCGGCCCAGATCGCGCCGGCCAGACCGACGCCGAGCAGGGCGCCGGCGCCGCCCTTGTTGACGATGATCTGGCGCAGCGGACCGGAGATCGACTGCACCGTCGACGGCGGGGCGAACTGTCCCACGATCCGCAGCACGGCGTTGAAGGTCTGCGGGTACTGGCCCAGCAACCCCAGCAGCGCCACCAGGGCGATCAAGCCCGGAAACAGCGACAGGACGCTGCGGTAGGTGAGGGCCGCGGCCAGGTTGGTGATCCCGTCGGCGCGGTACTGGTCGAAGGTCCGCCGCGCGATCCGCCGCCACGATCCGGGTGGCAGATCGCCGAACCGGCCGGGCTTGGGCCGCCGCACGACGCGAAAGCCGTGACGGCGCTTGGCCGCCGGCCTTTCCGGTGCCGGGGGAGCTTCGATGCTGTGGAGCTACCCCCTTTTCGGACCTCCGACCGCCGCGGCGAACGCCGCCAGGGTGGCGTTCCAGGCGCCCGGTCCCTCGAGCATCTGGCGCATGCGTCTTAGACCTGCCGCGGCTCCGTTAGTCGTGACTTACCGTAAGCTACCACGCACGAACCCGGGACGTCAAGCGAGGAGCCCGCTCGGTCCGCCGCCCGCGTAACCTTCACGCGCCGATGGCGGCCTCCCCGGACATCTCGCCCACCCCGCGCAAGCGCCACGCGGTGAACCTGTTCGCGGGGCTTCCCTCGCAGTACGCCCGCATGGGGGCGGTGCTGAGCTTCGGCCAGGATCCGCGCTGGCGCCGGGCCATGGTGAGCGGGATCGATCCGCGCCCCGGTCAGCGGATCCTCGACGTGGCCACGGGAACCGGACTGGTCGCCTTCAAACTCGCGGCGCGTGGATGTGCGGTGGTGGGCCTGGACCAGAGCGAGGCGATGCTCGCCGGTGCCCGGAGCCGGCTCGCCGAGCTTACGCCGCTGGCGGACCGGGTGACATTCGTGCAGGGCGAGGCCGAGCGGCTGCCGTTCGCCGACGCTGAGTTCGACGCGCTGACGTTCACGTATCTGTTGCGCTACGTGGACGACCGCCTGGCCACGATGCGCGAGCTGGTTCGGGTCGTCAAGCCCGGGGGCCGGATCGGCATGGTCGAGTTCGGCGTGCCGGACGCCGCCGCGCTCCGGGCCCTGTGGCGCTTGCACACTCGCCTCGGCCTCCCTGCCATGGGTCGGCTCGTCTCACCTGCCTGGGTCGAGGTGGGCCGCTTCCTGGGCCCCAACATCGAGCAGTTCCACGCGAACGAGCCGGATCTGCCGGCACTGTGGCGCGCGGCCGGCCTGGTCGAAGTACGGACGCAGCGCCCGAGCTTCGGCGCCGGTCTGGTGATGTGGGGGATTAGGGGCAGCGACGACCCAGCGTGAATATGACCGGCCGGCCTTCTACGCCCTGCGCACCGGTGGCTGGCGTGATCTGGTCACGCTCCTGCATCCGCCGTACACGGCATGGCATCTGAGCTACGTGGCGCTGGGCGCCGCTGCCGCCCCGGCTCTACATGTCGACCGCCTGGGCGCTGCCCTGGGGGCGTTCCTGCTCGCCGTCGGGGTCAGCGCGCATGCGCTCGACGAGTTACGCGGCCGGCCGCTGCAAACGGCGTTGAAGCGCCGGACGCTGATCGCACTGGCCGCCGCGGGATTGACCGGAGCGGTCGGGATCGGGGTGGCCGGGATCTTCATCGTCTCGCCGCTGCTGGCGCCGCTGGTCGTGGCTGGAGCGTTTCTCGCGCTCGCCTACAACCTCGAGCTGTTGGGGGGGCGCTTTCATTCCGACACCTGGTTTGCCCTTGCCTGGGGTGGCTTTCCCGCCTTCACCGGCTACTTCGTCAATGCCCTGGCGATCCGCCCGGAGGGACTGCTGGTGACGGCTGCCTGCTGTCTGCTGTCCGTGGCGCAGCGGCGGCTGAGCACACCGGCGCGCGAGCTGCGACGGCGCACGGCAGATGTGAACGGCACGCAACGACTCCGTGACGGACGCGTGCTGGAGCTGACCACCGCTCGGCTGGCGGCCCCGCTGGAGGGCGCGCTGTCGACGCTGTGGATCGCGCTGGTGCTGCTGGCGGCCGGCCTGGTGGTGGTGAGACTGTGATCCGAGGGCCCGAAGGGGTGGTCCTGGCACCAGTGGTGGTGATACACGCGGGCGCGGGCGCGCGCTCCGAGCACCTGATCGAACACGAGGCGGAATGTCGCCGCGCGCTGCTGGAGGCGCTGGCGGACGCGCAGACGACGCTCGAGTCAGGCGGCGGCGCGATCGACGCGGTTCAGGTGGCGATCATGGCGATGGAGCGCTTCGAGCTGTTCAACGCCGGTCACGGTTCCGCGCTCTGCTCGGACGGCTCGGTCGAGATGAGCGCCGCGCTGATGCACGGCCCCGATCGCTGCGCCGGCGCTGTCGCCGCGTTGCGCCACACCAGGCACCCGATCCTCGCCGCGAGGACGGTGCTGAGCTCGCCGCAAGTGCTGATGGTCGGCGATGCCGCCGACGCCTGGGCGGAGCGCGAGGGCGCCGAGCAGTGTCCGAACGCCTATTTCATCACCGAGCGCCAGCGTAATCGGCTTCGCGACGGCGCACGCGGGGACCATGCCACCGTCGGGGCGGTGTGCCTGGACTCCGACGGCGTGCTCGCCGCCGGCACGTCGACAGGCGGAATCCGCGGGCAGCCGTCCGGTCGGGTCGGCGATTGTCCGATCATCGGTGCCGGCACGTGGGCCGACCGCCATGCCGCGATTTCGTGCACCGGGGATGGAGAGGCGTTCATCCGCTGCGGAACCGCTCGCGCCGTCGCCCTCCGTGTGGAGGGGGGCGGGGCGATCCGTGAGGCGGGCCGCGAGGCGCTCGGGGAGATCGACCAGCTGGGGATGTCCGGTGGTCTGATCGCCATCGACTCGCGCGGGCGGGCGGCGATGCCGTACCTGACCGACGCGATGCCCCGCGGGATCTGGCGCCCCGGTGGCGAGGCGACGGCCTGGGTGCTGTGAAGCTAAGGTCGCGCCATGAACGTCGAGAGGATGGATGGCAAGCTCGTGCTGGTGACCGGCGCGGGCAGCGGGATAGGCCGCGCCACCGCGTTGCTGTGCGCACAGCGCGGCGCTGGCCTGGCGATCTGCGACGTTGACCAGGCGGGCCTCGGGGAGACCGAAAGCGAGGCTCGCCGGCTCGGGGTCGACGTCTTCGCCCGGACCGTCGACGTCGCCGACCGCGAGCAGATGCGGGCATTTGCCGCCTCGGTGCATGAGCGCGTCGCGGCGGTCGACCTGCTGGTCAACAACGCCGGGGTCGGGCTCGGGGCAAGCTTTCTCGAAACGCCACTGGAGGACTGGGACTGGATCGTGCCGATCAACCTGATGGGGGTCGTGCACGGCTGCCACATGTTCGTGCCGGCGATGGTCGAGCGCGGCCGCGGAGGGCATGTCGTGAACCTCTCCTCGGCAGCCGGCTATTTCGCCAATCCCTCGCTGGCCGCCTACTCGGCGACCAAGTTCGCCGTGCTCGGCATCTCCGAGGCGCTGCGTGTGGAGTTGCGACCGCACCGGATCGGCGTGACCGCCATCTGCCCGGGGCTGATCAACACCGCGATCGTTCGCAACAGCCGGCTGCGCGGAGCTGCCGAGGGCCAGCGCGAGCGCGTCGTGCAGCTCTACCAGCGCCGCAACTACGGCCCCGACCGAGTCGCCCGGCGCATTATGCACGCGGTACAGGTCAACCGCGCCGTGATGCCCGTGAGCGCCGAGGCCTGGGTGATGTGGTGGCTCGCGAGGTTCGCGCCGCCGCTGGCCCGGGGTGTGGCGCGCGGGATCGACGCCGCCTCGCGCTGAGGCGGTCTGTCCGGCCGCCTGTGGCGTTAACAGGTAGGGTGCAGGGATGGACCCCGAGCGCGCCCGTGATCTCCTCCGCCGCGAACGCGAACGCGTTGAGCAGGCGATCGCCGCCCTCGACGGCGAGGGACCCCTGGAGGGGGATGACCGCTTCGAGCCGGGCGATACGGGCTCTGAGGATCTCTACCAGGACGAGTTCAACGCCGGCCGTGGCGAGGACCTTCGCAAGCAACTCGCGGCGATCGAGCGCGCGGAGGCGCGGCTTGAGGCCGGGACGTATGGGCTGTCGATCGACAGTGGCGAGCCGATCGCCGATGGGCGGCTGGAGGCGCTGCCGACCGCGGAGCGAACCGTCGAAGAGGAGGAGCGCCTCGGGCGTCGGTAGCAGCCGGTCCGCCCGCCCACTCGGCGTGCCATCATCTGAGTCATGAGCGACGACGAGCATGGCCCCGACAGCTTCGAGGAGAGACTGCGCCAGATCGCGCGCGAGGTGAGTGAGTCCGTCGAGCGGATCACCCAGCTGGACATCGAACACATCGCCGAGGCGATCGGTGTCGATCCCGATCGCGCCCGGGAGCTGGCCGACACCGCCGGGCGCTGGCTCAGCGGCCAAGGCGCAAATTTCGGTGGCAATCCGACGCCATGGGGTCCTCGGGCGGAGTCGGAGAAAAGCGATCCCCCGGCCCGTGGCGGCGGGCCGCATCCGCTTGATCTGCCAACCGAGGAGCAGGGCCTCGCGCTGAGTGCGCTGGACTCGGGCCGGTGGACGGTGGAGCCGGGCAGCAGCGTGCTCAAGACTCACGGCGAAGGACCCGGTCCGAGCGATCCGATCGGCCTCGTCGGCGAGCTGCGCGCCCGGGACTGGATCGCCCCCACCGGCGAGGTCACGCTGGTCGGCCGCAACGCGCTGCGCCGGTGGCTGGACAGCGCCAACTCTCCCGACTGACCACCTCCCCGCCGGGTCAGACCGTTGTCGGCTGCGCCCGGTCGGCGTGGACCGTAAAGCCCGTCAGCGCGAGCGGGCCGAACGACGTGATCAGCGCGACATCGACTGCGTCCCGGCCCCGGCCCACGACGACGCGCCCCACTCGGGGGGTGTTGTTACGGGCGTCGAAGGTGTGCCAACTCCCGCCCAGATACGCCTCGAACCAGGCCGCGAAGTCCATCGCCTCGTCCGGTGGCGGCACGCCGATGTCCGGGATGTAGCCGAACACGTAGCGAGCCGGGATGTTCAGGGCCCGGCAGAACGTGATCGCAAGGTGGGCGTAGTCACGACACACGCCCTGCCCAGCTCGGTAGGCGTCGGCGGCGGTGGTCCACGGATTCGACGAACCGGGCACGAACTCGAGGTGACCGTGGACGAAGTCCACGATCGCCTGCACCCTCCCCCAGCCCGGAGCGATGGCGCCGAAGCGCTGCCACGCATCGTGGCCGAGCTCGTCCGGGAGGCAGAACCGGCTCGGCATGATGAAGTTCAGCGTCTCGTCGGGCAGCTCGGTCACCGGCATCTCGGGCAGGTCAGGCTCGATCCGGTCGGCCGGCGCCGTCAGCGACAGCTCCGCCTCGTAGGCGATCCGCAAGTGGCCGGGAGCGAGCGTGAAGCGCTCGCAGCGATTCCCGTACCGGTCGACGTAGCCGTGGTGCCCGCTCGCCGCGTCCCATTGCTCGCGCCGCATGGTCACCGTCGGCTGGCCGAACGGAGCGACCTGGACGATCGCCGCGACACTCTGGGTGGCCTCGCATTCGAACTCGCATCCCACCACGAGCTCCAGCGGATCGCTGGAAGCCGAGTAGTCGGTTGGGGCGCCATCGGTCATTGCTACGTCAGCATGGCAGGCGCGCTGGAATCGGGCCCGGGGCCTGCGCCACCACCGAGGCGCCCGCGGTGGCGTCTAGGCTGTGCGCCTTGCCGACCATCGGGGTCCTGCGTGAAGGCCGGCTGCACGCCGCGGTCAAGGCGCTGTTGGCGCAGCCGGGGGACCGGATGGAGGTGCCGGTAGGCCGGTTCGTGATCGACGTGGTGCGCAGCAACGGCGAGCTGGTGGAGATCCAGACCGGAGGTTTCGGCGCGCTGGGTCCCAAGCTTGATGCGCTGCTCGACGAGCATCGGATGCGCATCGTCTATCCCGTGGCGGCCGAGCGACGGATCGTGCGGGTTGACGAGCACGGCCAGATCGGGTCGATCCGTCGTTCGCCGAAACGAGCTACGGCGATCGAGGTGTTCGACCGGCTCGTCGCGTTTCCCGCGCTGTTGACGCATCCGCACCTCACCGTCGAGGTGCTCCTGTTGCGCGAGGATCATCTTCGCGGGGCACGACCGGACACCTCGGGTCGCCGCAGACGAGATCCGGGCGAGCGACGGCTCGTCGATCTGCTCGATCGTGTCGAGCTACAGGGCGTAGATGACATCCTCGCTGCGCTCCCGCCGCTTCCGGTCGATCCGTTCAGCACCGCGGAACTCGCCGCCCTGCTCGGCTGCAGCACCGTGCTGGCGCAACGTACCGTCTACTGCCTGCGCACGCTGGCGATTCTCGCCCCCGCCGGCCGGCGCGGCCGCTCGCCGCTGCACCGGCGCACCGCCGAAGTCCCGGCGCGGCGTCAGGCGGCCCGGAGCGCAGCCGAGATCATCGGGCCGCACTCATAGAGGTCGTCGGCCAGGCGTGTAGCCGTGACCTGCTCCCAGCGCCCACTGTCGACGAGCGCCCGGCACAGGCGACGGGCGTCGTCAAGCGCGTCCTGTGCCGCCACGTCCTCGAGCAGGTCGGAGCTGAAGATGAGGTTGTCCGCGGCAAGGCGGATCCGGTCCTGCTCGCCGGCCAGCAGCTTGCTCGGTCCCAGTTCCTCGAGGGTCCGGATGACGCGCCGGTACGCCTGGGTACGTTCGGAATTCATCTGACCTCCCCTGTGGACACGGTTCGGCTACCAGGCCATCATGTCCGCACACCGCATTTCGCGCTTTAGCCCAATGTCCAGAGATCGCCTCGGGCGCTTGGCCGTAATGCATCAAGCCACCAGCGGAGCCGGGACCGGATGCCGATGAGATCTCGGACCCGGCGCAGTCTATGGGGGTAGGGCGGCGAACCGAAATCGAAAGGGACTCAGACATGGAGCAAACGATCTCTGTGCAGCACACGACCTCGGCGGACGGGACCGAGATCGCCTACGAGCGCCAGGGCCACGGTCCCGCGGTCGTGCTGGTCGGCGGAGCGTTCAACGACCGGCACTCGTCAGCCGAGCTGGCGACCGCGTTGTCGCCGCATTTCACTGCCGTCTCCTACGACCGGCGGGGACGGGGGGACAGCGGTGACACGCCGCCCTACACCGTCCAGCGCGAGCTCGAGGACCTCGAAGCGGTGATCGGAGCGGTCGGCACAACGGCGTTCGCGCATGGCATGTCGTCGGGGGGTGCCCTGCTCCTGCGCGCCGCGGCGGCTGGGGTCCCCCTGACCCGGATCTCGGTGATGGAGCCTCCGTTCCGGGTCGCGGGCGCGCCGCCGGCCCCACCGCGCTACCTCGAGACCCTGATCGAGCTGACATCGACGGGACGCAACGACGAAGCGGTCGCGTATTTCATGACCGACGCGGTGGGCCTGCCCCCCGAAGCGGTGGCGCAGACCCGTCAGCTGCCGATGTGGGCTGGTCTGGTGACGATGGCGCCGACGCTCGTCTACGACGCGCACGTGATGGGCGACAGTCAGCTGGCGATCGACGTGCTCGCGGCGGTCACCGCGCCGACGCTGGTGCTGCACAGCACCAGCAGCGCACCGTGGCTGCAGGCGGCGGCCGCGGCTACCGCCGAGGCACTCCCCGGTGCCCGCCTGCGCGGGCTCGAGGGCGGGTTCCATTCCGTCCCGCCGGACGTGCTGGCGGCGGCGTTGACCGAGTTCTTCATCGACGCGGATTGAGCTCCTGGAGCCGGGCGACCGCGTCTGGCACGCCCGCGTGCGCCGTGGCGTATCGCGGCGCCCAATCGAGCTCGCGCTCGATGCGCTGGCACCGGTGACAAGTACCTTCACGGCGGCGATCCCGCCGGCGAAGGGTGATGATCCGCGGCGCGGCGGCCCTGTGTCTATGTTGGGAGCTGTGTCAATCAAGCCCCACGATCACCCCGCCTCCCGGCAATCGTTCGCCGAGGCGGCGCTGGCTCGGTTGCGGACCCTCACGGCTCAGGACGGGTCTCAGTTCCGGCCGGGCCAGCTCGAGGCGATCCAAGACGTGGTCCTGGATCGCGCCCGAGTGCTGTGCGTGCAGCGCACGGGATGGGGAAAGTCGGCCGTGTACTTCGTCGCCACCGCACTGCTGCGTGAGGCCGGCGCCGGGCCGACATTGATCGTCAGCCCGCTGCTGGCGTTGATGCGCAACCAGATCGCTGCCGCCGAGCGCCTCGGACTGCGCGCGCGGACGATCAACAGCACCAACCGCGAGGAGTGGGAAGACGTGCGCGAGCGGCTCGCCGCCGGCACCGTCGACCTGCTGCTGATCAGCCCCGAGCGGCTGAACAACCCGCGCTTTCGCGACACCATGCTGCCGCTGTTCGCCGCCTCGGTGGGACTGCTGGTGATCGACGAGGCCCACTGCATCTCCGACTGGGGACACGACTTCCGGCCGGACTACCGCCGGGTCAAGGACATGCTCGATGTGCTCCCCGCCAATGTCGCCGTGCTCGGCACCACGGCCACCGCCAACGACCGCGTCGTCAGCGATGTCCTGGAGCAGCTGACGGGCGCCGGCGGCGAACCACTGCGCTCCTACCGTGGCCCGCTGGCGCGAACCAGCCTGCGTCTCGAGACGCTGACGCTGCCGCGGCCGGCGGAGCGGCTGGCCTGGCTGGTCGAACATCTGGGCTCCGAGACTGCCGGGCGCGATCGGCTCCCCGGCTCGGGGATCGTCTACACGCTGACCAAGCGCGACGCCGAGCAGGTCAGTGCCTTTCTCAACGACAACGGGATCCCGGCGCTGGCCTACAGCGGCGAGCAGGACAACGCCGATCGAATCGCCACCGAGGAGCGCCTGCTGCGCAACGAGATCAAGGCGGTGGTCGCCACCAGCGCGCTCGGAATGGGCTACGACAAGGCCGATCTGACCTTCGTGGTCCACTATCAGGCGCCGGGCTCGGTCGTCTCCTACTACCAGCAGGTGGGTCGCGCCGGGCGGGGGGTGGACCATGCCGACATCGTGCTGCTGCGCGGCGGCGAGGATCGCCGCATCCAGGACTTCTTCATCGAGCAGGCGTTCCCCGATCGCGAGCGGGTCACCGCCGTCCTTGACGAGCTTGACCGCGCGGGGGCGACCGGACGGAGCACCCGTGAGCTGATGGCGGTGGTCAACCTCGGCATGGGCCGGATCGAGGCGATGCTGAAGATCCTTGACGTGGAGGGCGCGGTTGCGCGTGATGGCTCGCGCTGGCAGCGGGTGGCCGGTGCGCATTGGACCTACGACGCCGAGCGCTACGCGCAGGTGACCGCGCTGCGCCGCGCCGAGCAGGAGGCCATGGCCGCCTTCGGCGCCGACGGCCGCTGCCTGATGCGCGTCCTCCAGGAGGAGCTCGACGATCCTGATCCGTCGGACTGCGGGCGCTGCTCGGTGTGTACCGCACCTCGGTTCGCACAGGCTCCTGATCCGGCGCTGGTGGAGCGGGCCGAGCGTCACCTGCGCTCGCGGCCGCTGGAGCTGGAGGTCAAGAAGATGGCGCCCGACGCCGCCGGCACGATGCGCAAGATCCCCGAGGACGCCCGGATCGAGCCCGGTTGGGCGCTGGCCCGGTTCGGAGACGGCGGGTGGTGGCCGGCCGTGCAGCGCGGGCTGAGCCAGGGCACGTTCGATCAGGAGGTCGTCGACGGGCTGGCCGACCTCCTGCGTGCGCCGGGCGCAGCGAACGGTTCGGTTGCCTGGATCACCTCCGTGCCCTCGGCACGGCTGGGCGACGTGATCGTCAGGCTGGCCGAGCGCCTCGCGACGGAGCTCGGCGTAGCGCACGTAGAGCTCATCGAGCGCAAGGAGCAGCGCCCACCCCAGCGGGAGATGGCCAACGCCGCCATGCAGGCCGCCAACGTCCGCGGGGCGTTCAAGGTGGTGGCGAGGCCACCGCCCGGCACGGGCGTCCTGCTCGACGATCGCCGCAGCTCCGGCTGGACGCTGGCGATGGTCGGCGGTCAGCTGCGGCGGGCCGGGGCCCAGCGGGTGGTGCCGCTGACGCTTGGAACGCTCGGCTGACGTGCCAGCCGAGCCGGGTGCCCTCCAGCCGAGCGCGATGCCTCAGCTCAGCCGGGTGGCCCGCTCGAGCACCTCCTGAGCCCGCACCGCCCCGGCCAAACCGTCGCGCGGCAGCCGCCGCGCGCGCAGGCTGGCGGCAAACGCGCGCAGCGCCTCGCCGGCATCGGGCGGTGCCCCCACCCACCGCTCCGGAGCCCCGCTGTCCCCGGTCAACTCCAGCGTGCCGTCACGCAGCGACGCACTGGCGAGCGAACCGGTCACGGTCAACTCCAGGCCTCCCGGCCGGGTGACCCAGCTCGCGCGCAGACTGAGCGGCAGACCGGCCCACTGGCCGAGTGCGATGCCACCGACGTCGCCCCGGCCCCCCGGCGCACGGTCGAGGGTCACGGCATCCAGGCGGGGGAGCTCGCCGAGGGCGGCGAGCGCGTCGACCAGATGCAGGGAGAGATCTCCGAGACCGCCCACGCCGGCGCGGCGCGGGTCTCGCATCCAGGACGCCGGACCGGCCAGCCGACCGTCAAGCGCCCCCGCGTGGGCGTAGCTCGCGCTCACGCTGGACAGTCGTCCCAGCAGTCCGGACCGCAGCGTGCCGCCCAGGCGCCCGAGGGCCGGTAGCTCGCGGAGGAAGAACGTCGCCAGCGCCGGCGTCCGGCTGCGACTCACCTCGCGCGCTACCGCCCGCGCCTCGGCGGCGCTGCGAGCGACCGGCTTCTCGACCAGGATCGGGCGGCCCGCGCGCGCGGCCTGTACGCACAGCGCCGGGCGCTGATCGGTAGGAGCGCAGATGACGACCGCGCTGGCGCGTCTGATCGCGGTCTCGGCCTCGGCCACGGCGTGATTGGACAGCGGCCCCGACACCGTCGAGGGGTCCGCGTCCCACGCCGCGGCGAGCCGGACGTCAGGCTCGGACGCGATCACTCCGAGCATGTCCGGCACGTGCGGATGCCCGCAGCCAAGCAGCGAAATCTCCAGCGGCATCCTGTCAGGGTGCCACGCGATGCCCCGGTTCAGTGCCGGACTAGCCGCTGGGGTCGAGGACCCGGAGCTCGTCGCCGACGACGAACTCACCGTCCTGGAGGATGTCGGCGCGCAGACCGCCGCGATGAACCAGCGCGCGGAGGACCGGGCGCCCGGCGTAGCGCTGCATGACCGTGCAGGGCTCGCACAGCCGCATCCCGCGGCAGCGCAGTTTCCCGATCGTGAACTCGCGTCCGACCAGGCCGTTGAGCTCGATGTTCCGGGTGACGACGTTACGCCGGTGCGCGTCGGCCGGCAGCGCCGGATCGAACGAGTCGCAGACCTCGGCCTCGATCAGGGTGAGCGCGCTTCCGGCCAGCCCGGATGGAAACGTGCCGGTGCCAACCACGTGCCGGTCACCGGCCAATCCCCGGCCCGCCAGCGCCCGGGCGCTGCGGAGCGCTCGCGCGGGCTCGCCCGCCGCCGGCGCCACGTAGATGGCCTGCACCGTGCCCGCGTGTGCCGGCGGCTCGCTCTGAGCCGGCGCGACCAGCGCTATGTCCGCGGCCGCGACGAGAAAGCCGTCCACGAGCCCGGCGTTGTCGACGGGCGGCCCGCCCGCCGGATCCCACACCACGCCCGACGGAACCCCGAACATCACCACCGAGCGGCGCTGGCCGCCGGCCGGCGCGCGGACGCGAGCGATCCACGGACCCGGCCACGTGAACGCGTTGGCATCGGCGATCCGCGCCAGCCCGAGGCCACGCCCGCCGAGCCAGCGAGATACCGTCCAGCCGGTCGCCGGGTCCTCCTCGGAACTGAGGTTCGGCATCGACTCGAGCGGTAGCTCGAGGATCGTGGCCAGGCAGGCGACAAACGATGCCGTGCCGACCGGCAGATCCGAGCCGGCAAGGGCGACCTCTTTCACGACCGGCTCCGAAACGGCGCGGCGAGCACGTCAAGAGGATGGGGCCCCGGCCCCGCGGATGTCAAGTCAGCGTTGCGCTCTGGGGTTTCGGGCCGGACCGAGCGCCTAAGTAGCCTTGTGTGATCCGAGCGGCCTGGCGAGAAGGGAGCCGAACCTGATGGACCGCAAGTGGTGGACCTTGATCGCGGTATGCGTCGGCACGTTCATGCTGCTGCTCGACGTGACGATCGTGAACGTCGCGCTGCCGTCGATTCAGACGTCGCTGAAGGCGACGTTCAGCGATCTGCAGTGGGTGGTCGACGCCTACGCGCTGACGCTCGCGGCGCTACTGCTCACCACGGGATCGCTGGCCGACCTGTTCGGCCGCCGCCGCGTGTTCATGATCGGCCTGGTCATCTTCAGCCTGAGCTCGCTGTTGTCGGGCCTGGCCACCAGCCCGCTGTGGCTCAACCTCGCGCGGGGCGCCCAGGGGATCGGCGGCGCGGCGATGTTCTCCACCTCGCTGGCGCTGCTCGGCACCGCCTTCCAGGGCCGCGAGCGGGGAACCGCGTTCGGCGCCTGGGGAGCGATCACCGGGCTGGCGGTTGCGATCGGACCGGTTGTCGGGGGCGCGTTGACGACCGGGCTGTCATGGCGGTGGATCTTCCTGGTCAACGTCCCGATCGGCGTGATCGCGCTGGTCCTGTGCTGGCTGCGCGTCGAGGAGTCAAAGCAGCCCGGCGCCCGCCGGCCGGACGTGATCGGCGTGATCACCTTCAGCGGCGCGCTGGGCGCCCTGGTCTACGCGCTGATCAAGGGCAACAGCAAGGGGTGGGGATCGGCCGAGATCCTCGCCTGCCTGATCGGCTCGGCGGTGCTCTTGGTGGTGTTCGTGATCGCTGAACTGCTTCAGCGCGACAACGCGATGTTCGACCTGAAGTTGTTTCGCAAGCCGACGTTCACCGGCGGGGCGATCGCCGCCTTCGCCCTATCGGCCGGACTGTTCGCGCTGCTGCTGTACATCACGCTGTACCTCCAGGACGTCCTGGGCTTCTCGGCGTTTGCCACCGGCCTGCGGCTGCTGGTGATCTCCGGCGGCATCCTGCTCACGTCCACGCTGGCGGGGCGCCTGACCGCACGTGTGCCGATCCGGTTTCTGATCGCCCCTGGCCTGGCCCTGGTCGGGATCGGCCTGCTGCTGATGCGCGGCCTGCATGCCGATTCGGGCTGGACGCACCTCATCCCGGGCTTCATCGTGGCCGGTGCCGGGACTGGGCTGATCAACCCACCGCTGGCCTCGACGGCGATCGGGGTGGTCGCGCCCGAGCGGGCCGGGATGGCGTCTGGCATCAACTCAACCTTCCGCCAGGTGGGCATCGCCACCGGCATCGCCGGGCTCGGCTCACTGTTCTCCCACACCGTGCGCACGCACATCGAGACCCTGCTTTCCGGCGCCCCTCACGTCAGCGCCGGCCAGGCCCACGCGCTCGCCGTCGGTGTGGCGCAGGGCAACGGCGCCGGCTCCGGGCTGGCGCGGCTGCCGGCGCAGGCGCGGCCGATTGCCGAGCACGCCCTGCGCAGCGGATTCGTCACCGGGCTCAACGACGTGTTTCTGGTCGGGGCGATCCTGGCCTTCGTCGCGGCGGCGCTGACGCTGGTGCTGATCCGCAGCAAGGACTTCGAGGCCTCAGCGGCGCGCAGCAGCGCACCGCCGAGGCCCGAGAACGAGAGCCGGGCCGCCGAGCCCGACGGTCACGGGACCGCGGCCGCCTTGACCCACGGCAACGGCGACGGCGGGCACGACAGCGGGCACGACAGCGGCGAGCGTCAGCTCGGAAGCCAGCCCTCGCGGTAGCTGGTCTCGATGTCCTCGCCGAGGTCGGCGTAGGCCTGGTCGGCATCACGCGTCTCGCGCGCAACGCCGGCCCCGTGCTTCTGGGCTAAGGTGGACTCGGGGTAGACGACATCGTCGGTGAGCCGAGTGCCGACGGCCAGGATCGCGCACGGGCCCTCGCCGGCGCCGATGAACACATGCTCGGTCCAGGCCGGGCAGTGCACGAAGTCCCACGCCTTCAGGTGCCGCTCCTGGCCCTCGATCAGCAGCAGGCACTCGCCGGACAGGACGAGGAAGTCCTCCTGCTCGTTCTCGCCGTGGTAGAAGCAGGAGGGCTGTTCCGGCGCCAGCACGCCGATGTTGACGCCGAGGGCGGGGAACCGCGATTCGCCCTCGAACCGGGTGTAGGCGCCGAACGCGCCGTCGCGCCACCGCGCCGCCTTGGCGTTGACGACGAACCAGCCGTCACCCCTCGGCACCTGGCCGCTGTCGGTGGACTGCAGTTTCGCCTCGGGTATCACGGGCTCAATTATGCGCGTTTGCGCCATCGGCACGGCGCCGGATGCCCCGCCGATGTGCAGCCAGCGCTGCCTACAGGGCCGAGAGGACCTCGTTGAGCGTCTGGCTCGGGCGCATCGCGGCCCTGACGCGCTCGGGATCGGGCCGGAAGTAGCCGCCGATCTCCACCGGCGATCCCTGCACCTCGGTGAGCTCGCCGACGATCGTCGCCTCGTCGGATTGGAGCCGCTGCGCCAGCGGCTCCAAGCGCTCGGCGATCTCGGTGTCGTCGGTCTGCCCCGCGAGCTCCTGCGCCCAGTACAGCGCGAGGTAGAAATGGCTGCCGCGGTTGTCAAGCTCTCCCACCTTCCGCGATGGCGAGCGGCCTTCCTCCAGCACGCGCCCGGTGGCGCGGTCAAGCGCCTCCCCCAGCACCCGGGCCCGCGGGTTGTCGTTCTTGTCGGCCACCATCTCAAACGAGACGGCCAGTGCCAGGAACTCTCCCAGCGAGTCCCAGCGCAGGTGGTTCTCACGCGTGAACTGCTGAACGTGCTTCGGGGCCGATCCCCCGGCCCCGGTCTCGAACAGGCCGCCGCCGTGCATCAACGGCACCACCGAGAGCATCTTCGCGCTCGTCCCGAGCTCGAGGATCGGGAACAGGTCGGTCAGATAGTCCCGCAGCACATTCCCGGTGACCGAGATCGTGTCGTCCCCGCGGCGCGCCCGCTCGAGCGTGAAGCGGGTGGCGGCCGCGACATCGAGGATCTCGATCTGCAGTCCGTCGGTGTCGTGCTCATCCAGCGCGGCCCGCACCTTGCCCAGGACCTCCTCGTCGTGGGGACGGCTCTCGTCGAGCCAGAACACGGCCGGCGCCCCGGTGGCGCCGGCGCGCGAGACCGCGAGGCGGACCCAGTCCTGAATCGCCGCGTCCTTGGTCTGGCACATCCGCCAGATGTCACCCGGCCGCACGCTGTGCTCGAGCAGTGTCGCACCGTCGCCGTCGAGCACCCGGACCGTGCCCGCCGCGGTGATCTCGAAGGTCTTGTCGTGAGATCCGTACTCCTCCGCCT
This sequence comes from uncultured Solirubrobacterales bacterium, assembly GCA_963792735.1. Classification (GTDB taxonomy): domain Bacteria; phylum Actinomycetota; class Thermoleophilia; order Solirubrobacterales; family Solirubrobacteraceae; genus Palsa-465. The sequence goes on from CAWBXK010000009.1 coordinate 397,352, forward strand.
GCTGGGCCATCAGGCCGACGTTGGGCGTGGTGCCCATCTTCACGGGATCGAACGCACCGTGCTCACGGCAGTCGGCCACGGTCTCGGCGTAGAGGGCAGCATAGGAGTGGTCGGGGATCACGAACTTGGTGTCCTGCAGCTTGCCCTCCGCGTTCCACATCTGCCCCGAGGTGCGGATCGCGGCCGGCAACGAGGCGTCGATGATCACGTCGCTGGGCACGTGCAGGTTCGTGATACCGCGGTCGGAGTCGACCATGGCCACACCGGGACCCTGCTCGTAGGCGGCGTCGATGGCCGCCTGCACCGCGGCGCGCTCGTCGGCCGGCAGCTTCTCCAGCGAGCGCAGCAGGGCGGCGATGCCGTCGTTGGCATTGACGCCCGCCGACGCCAGCGCGGCCGCGTGCTCGGCGAACACGTAGGGGAAGTACGCGCGGACGGCGTGGCCGAAGATGATCGGATCCGAGACCTTCATCATCGTCGCCTTGAGGTGCACCGAGAACAGCACCCCCTGCTGCTTTGCCTCCGCCACCTGCGAGGCGAGGAACACCTCCAGGGCGGCGCGCTCCATCACCGCCGCATCGAGTATCTCGCCCTCCAGCACCGGGAAGTCATGCTTGAGCACGGTGACCGAGCCGTCGTCGTCGACGTGCTCGATTCTCACCGTGCCCTCGCCCGCCACGGTGACGGACTGCTCGGTCGAGCAGAAGTCGCCGTGGGACATCGTCGCCACGTGCGATTGCGAGTCCTCGGACCATTCCCCCATCGAGTGCGGATGCTTGCGCGCGAAGTTCTTCACCGACGCGGGCGCTCGGCGGTCCGAATTGCCTTCGCGCAGCACCGGATTCACCGCGCTGCCCTTTACCCGGTCGTAGCGAGTGCGCACCTCCCGCTGCTCGTCATCGGCCGGATCGTCCGGGTAGTCCGGGATCTCGTAGCCCTGGTCCTGCAGCTCGGCGATCGCCGCCTTGAGCTGAGGCGCCGAGGCGCTGATGTTCGGCAGCTTGATGATGTTGGCCTCCGGCTGCATCGCCAGCTCGCCGAGCTCGGCCAGTGCGTCCGGGACCTGCTGCCCGGAGCTGAGCCGGTCCGGGAACTGAGCCAGGATCCGCCCGGCGAGTGAGATGTCGCGCAGCTGCACCTCCACCCCGGCCACCGACGCGAACGACTCGACGATCGGCAGCAGCGATTGCGTGGCCAGCGCCGGCGCCTCGTCGGTATGGGTATAGATGATCTTCATCGCGCGAGCTCCCTTGAAAGACGGGAGACTCTAACGATCAGCGGGATATTCGCTGCGGCCTCGCGGGCCGCGAGCCTAACCCGTGATCTTCCAGCTCCCGTCGGCTTGCCGCGCCAGCAGCGTGGGTTCCGATCCCGCGTCCAGGAAGCCCTTGAGCGAGCCGCGCGTGCTGGTGATCGAGGTGTTGGGGACGTCTGCGTGAGTCCCGTGGATGGTGACCTTTCCAATCCTCACGTGCGACAGCGCGGACTTCAGCGACGGCGACAGATGGGCGCCTACCAGCTGGACCACCTTCGCACAGCTGGCGCCCGGCACCGCCCCGGCCAGCGAGGCCTGACCCGCCCGCGTGGCCAGCGAGCACAGGGTGGCGCCGTCGCCGGTGGCGAGCGCGCGCAGGGCGCGCGCGACGGTCTGCCTGACGTTTGTCGCGTCGGAGGCGCCCCCGCCGCAGGCGGCCAGAACCAGGCTCGCGATCACCGCCGCGATCACCCGAATCCGCGGAGTACCCACCGTTCGACCTTACCCTATGCCTTGGCTATGCACGTCGAGATCACTCTGTTCACCGATCCCGCCTGCCCGTTCGCCTTCTCGGCGGAGCCGGTGCGGATGCGGTTGCGCTGGCACTACGGCTCGGGATTGCGCTGGCTGCCGCGGATGATCGTGCTGACGCGCGAGCCGGGCGAGGCCGAGAAGCTGGCAGAGGGCGCACCCGGGCTCCAGCGCCGCTACGGAATGCCGATCGACCCGCAGCCCTATCCCCGGCCCGCATCGTCTGAACCGGCCTGCCGTGCGGTGGTCGCCGCCAGGCTGCGGGCCCCTGCTGCCGAGGAGCCGCTGTTGCGGCGCCTGCGCATGCGGACGATGGCCGGCGGACTGCTCGACGATCCGCAGCTGATCGCCGCGGCCGCGCGAGACGCCGGCCTCGATCCCGCCGAGCTCGAGGCCTGGACCGAAAGCGACGATGTCCGATCGGCGCTGGCCGCGGACATCGCCGCGGCGCGGGCTCCGTCTGACCGCGCGCGGGCGCTCGATCACAAGCTGAGCGGACCGGCGACGGAGCGCCGCTACTCGGCGCCGAGCTACGAGCTGCGGCGCTCGGACGGCGCCGCGAGCGCGAGCCTGCCCGGCCACAACCCGGTAGAGGCCTACGAGGCGTTGATCGCCAGCATCGCCCCCGAGCTGGCGCGCGCACCCAAACCCGAGTCAGTGGCGCAACTGCTGGCCTGGGCGGGCGAGCCACTGGCGACGGCCGAGGTGATCGCGATCATGCAGCGTCCCGAGCACGAGGTTCGCGCGGAGCTCGCCAAAGTCGCGCAGGTTCGGGTCGCGGGTGCCGACATGTACTGGACGCCGGCAGCGTAGCTCACGATCCGAGCGCCGATCGCGGGGTACCATCGCGAGCATGGAGCGCCGCATCGTCTACGTGTCCAGGCTCATCCGGCTGCCCCTGCTGGGGGCCGACGGCGCCGACGTGGGTCGCGTCGTCGACGGCGTCGTGGACATGGGCTCCAAGCCGCCGCGGGTCAATGGTCTGGTCGTCGGCGTCCAGCGCCGCCGCGTGTTCGTGGGCATGGGACGGGTCGCCGAGATCGGCACCGACGGGGCGCGGCTGCGACGAGGGTCGGTCAACCTGCGCCAGTTCGAGCTGCGCGAGGGCGAGTCCCTGCTGGCCGGTGACCTGATCGGCAGGCGCGTGCGGGGTGGGCGTGTGGTCGACATCGGCTTGACGGCCGCGCCCGAGCCCTTCGCCTGGGAGGTGGCCAGCGTGGCGCTCGCGGGACGGCGGGTACCGGGTCTGCGGCGCGCACCCGAAGTGCTCGACTGGAGCGAGCTGGGCGAGCTGTTCCAGTCCGATCGCCCGGTCGATCGCCAGGCGGCCGAGCTCGGAGGACTGCACCCGGCAGAGATGGCGGCGTCGATCCGCCGCCTGCCGCTCAGCCGCCGGCGCGTGCTGGCCGGTGAGCTCGAGGACGAGCGCTTCGCCGACCTGCTCGAGGAGCTGTCGGAGGATGAGCAGGTCAAGCTCGTGGAGGGTCTGGACGCCCCACGGCTCGGTCGCGTGCTTGACCAGATGGATGCCGACGACGCCGCTGACCTGCTGGGTGAGTTCCCGGCCAACCGGCAGAACGAGCTGCTGACCGCCATGGACCCGGAGGAGGCCGAACCGGTCCGTCGGCTGCTCAACTATCAGCCCGATACCGCAGGCGGGCTGATGACGCCTGAGCCGGTCATCCTCGCCACCACCGCCACCGTGGCCGAGGCGCTCGCCCGGGTCCGTGATCCAGACCTCCCGGTTGCCCTCGCCGCCCAGGTGTTCGTCTGCCGCCCACCGCTGGAGACCCCAACCGGGCGCTACCTCGGGAACGTCGGCATCCAGCGGCTGCTGCGCGAGAACCCCAGCAAGCCGATCAATCGCTGCATCGAAGAGGACGTCGAGCCGGTCGATGTCGACTCCAGCGACCGGGAGGTGGCCGGTCGGCTGGCTGCGTATGACGTGGTCGCGCTGGCGGTCGTCGACGGAGTCGGACGACTGGTCGGCGCCGTCACCATCGACGACGTGCTCGACCGTATGCTGCCGGTCGACTGGCGCGTGACCCTCGCGGAGCGCTGATGGCCCGACGCGACGACGACCTCGGCAAGCCCAAGGGTTCGGCGGGTGGCCCCGTCTACGACCCCGAGGCATTCGGCGCCCTGGCCGAGCGGCTGGCGCGTTTTCTGGGCACCGGTCGCTACCTCGTCGCCCAGACGATCATCGTGGCCGCCTGGATCGCCACCAACGGCCTGGTTGTGGTCAATGGCTGGGATCCCTATCCGTTCATCCTGCTCAACCTCGTCTTCTCGACGCAGGCGGCATACGCCGCGCCGCTGATCCTGCTCGCCCAGAACCGGCAGGCGGACCGCGACAAGGAGGAGATCGAACGAGACCGGGAGGTCAACGCCCGATCGCTGGCGGAGACCGAGTTCCTGGCCCGGGAGATCGCCGCAGTGCGATTGGCCGTGGAGCAGAAGGCCGACCGGGCGGACATCGTCGAGCCGCTGGAGCGTCTGACTCAGTCGATCGAGCGCCTACAGGCGGGCATCGACGATTAGCGCAGCGTCGTCAGCGGATAGGCAATGGCGTCTGGTCGCTGTCCTTCAGGCCCGCCGGCGGCAACCGTTCCCCGGGCTTGGGGTACTCGCTCGCCGCATGCGGGAGGGAAAGGGCGGCCTTGGATCCCGGCTCGCCTTCGTCGCGTTCGCGGTGGCGGTGCTGGAACTGAGCTTGTTCTCTCGCCACCTCGTGCACGGAGGCCTCTACGAGGACGACTGGCCGATCGCCGAGATCGCGCGGCACTCGGGGGTGCTCGGCTTGTTCGGACAACTGGTCGGCAAGGACCACGGACGACCTGTGGGCGCGATCTACCTGGCGGTAACGGCCGGCATCAGCGGGACCAGCGGGTGGCTGCACGCCATCTGGGGCATGCTCACGCTCCTGTTCGAGGCCATCGCCGTGGCGTGGTTCCTGCTCGTCCTGAATCTGCGGATGAGTCGTGTCCTGCTCGTCGTCGCGCTGCTGTTGCTGTTTCCGTTCTCAGACTCGACATGGCTCTGGTACGTGGAGAGCGTTGCGGGCCTGAGCATTGGATTGGCGGCGCTCGGCGGTGTGGCGGCTCACGCCGGTACGCAACGCAGTGGACGGGCCTCGGTGCTCTATCACGGACTCGCGCTGATCCTGTTTGCCGCCAGCGTCCTCACCTACCAGGTGGCGGCGGCGTTGATTGCCCTTTCGCTGCTCGTGTACCTGCCTCGGGTCGCCCGGCGAAGGGCGATCACCCTCTGGCTGGTGGACATCTTCACGCTCCTGGTTGCGATCGCGTCCCCCCGGTTGATCGGTGGACCCGGTCAAACCGCAGTCCCGGTCATGCCGCTGCACGCCCAGCTTCATCACGCGAAGCTGATGGCCGATCAATCCCTCACGCTGTTGGCAAAGGTCCTGGTCCCATGGGGCGCTCCGCACCGGGACATCGTCGTGCCGGTTGCGGTCCTGGTGCTGATCTCAGGTGCAGCCGGAGGCTGGTGGCGGGGGGACAGACGCGACCCCGCGCGACGGGAACTGCGGCGCTGGGTCTGGTGGGCGCTGGCCGGATGCCTGGTCGTAGCTGCCGCGTATGCGGCCTATGTGCCGGCGCCCGAAGCGTGGTACCAACCGCTGGGCCAGGGAGCCAACAATCGGACCAACGCGCTCGCCGCGGTGGGCTATGCGATCCTCGTCGTGGCTCTGCTGGCGATCGTCTCGACGTGGATCGTCAAGCTCACGCACCGGGTGCGCTGGGCGTCAGCGATCGCCGTGCTCGGAGCCGTGGTGATCGCGGTCGGTTACGCACGCATGGCCGAAGCAGATGTGACGCTGTGGGACGACGCGGCCAAGTCGCAAGCTCAGCAGCTCACCGAGCTGAGTCGAATAAGCCGCCCGCCGTCTCGATCGACTCTCTACGTGTTCGGTGGCCGTGGCGACGTCGCGCCTGGCGTGACGGCATTTCGGCTGACCTGGGACCTCAACAGCGCGGCGCAGCTCATGTGGAGCGACGCATCGATTCGCGCGTATCCGATCTTCACCGGAACTCAGATGCGCTGCGATCAGGCCACGGTCGTTCCGCTCGGATTCTCCAACGGCGATGGCCCCGGCCAGGCCGGTCGGTTCGGGAGGTCGGAGTTCGTCCAGCTTCCGCGCGCCAGAGTCGCCGCGATCCGCGACCGTCACTCCTGCCAGCGGGCGGTCAGCCAATTCATCCCAGGATCGCCCCACTGACCCTCCCGATTAGGCACTGAGGACCGCCGGGCGTACGATCGCGCATATGGGCAGCGCATCGTCAATCGGCCCGGCCGCCGCGTCAGGCTCGGGTCCGGTGCCGCTCGGCGCGGAGGACCTCGCGATCCTGGCCCTGGAGAGCGACACCCTCGCCGGCCACACGTGCAAGGTGCTGCGCCTCGGCCCGGAGGCCCCCACCGTGCCACAGCTGCGCGCGCGGATCGCGGCGCGGATGCATCTCGCGCCGGCGCTGGCGCGGCGGCTCGACGCCGACCGCGCCCAGCCCAGCTGGGTGCCCGATCCCAGCTTCGACATCGCCAATCACGTGGTCGAGCACCGCCACCACGATCCGGTTGATTCCGATGGGCTGCACGTGTGCGTGGCGCGGCTGTTCGAGCAGCGGCTGAACCGCGAGCGGCCGCTGTGGCAGATGGACGTCATCGAACTCGAGCCCGGCCAGCGGGCGCTGGTGTGGCGGATCCACCATGCGCTCGCCGACGGCACCGCGGCGGTCCGCTACGCGCGCGCTCTGCTGTGGGACGACAGTCCCGAGCAATCGTTGGCGCGCAGCCAGGTGACCGCCCGGCATGCCGCCGACGACGCGCGTCGGCGGGGCCACCTGGCCGGGTACGTTCGGCGCGAGCTGCGGCGCTCGCGCGCCGCGTCCCCGTTCGACGGTGCCATCGGCACCAGACGCGAGGTGGCCTTCGCGGCGGTGTCGCTGAGCGCGCTGGCTCGCGCCGTCCGCGCGATCGACGGCGCCACGCTCAACGACGCGGTGCTGACCGTCGTCACCGGGGCACTGCGCCACTGGGTGCAGACCCACCACGGCCACCTCGGGTCACTGCGGGTCAAGGTGCCGGTCAGCCTGCACCACGAGGGTGACTCCGCGGCCAACCACGACTCCGCCTTCTCGCTCGCCCTGCCGCTCGGAGAGGCCGACCCCGTGGCCCGGCTGCGCCTGATCCACGCGCGAACGCTCGCCCGCAAGCAGGCCGGGGACGCCGAGCGGCGAGAGCTGCTGCTACACCAGATCTCGCACGTCTCGCCCCAGCTGGAGCAGTTCGCGCTGACCCTCGAGCGCAACCCGCGCCGCTTCGCGCTCAACGTCTCCAACGTCAGAGGTCCGCGCGAGCCGGTGACCGTCCTCTCCGCACCGGTGCGTCAGATGCACTCGCTGGCCGAGATCAGCCGCCACCACGCGTTGCGGATCTCGGTGATCTCACTGGCCGATCTGCTGTGCTTCGGCTTCTGCGCCGACGCGGACCTGGTCGCCGACCTGCCGACGATGGCCGCCCACGTGGAGCCCGAAGCACGCGCGCTGCAGGACGCGCTCACCTACTGCTGAGCGCGCCCGGCACGCTTCGTCTCAGTGCTTACAGACCAGTGGAGGCGCCGGAGCCGACCGGCGCCTCGCCGCGCGGCGCGTTGAGCGCGCCGGCGCCGTTGCTTGAGCCGCCCGCCTTGGCGATCCCGTCGGCGACCCGGGAGCCCAGATTGGAGTCGACCTTGGTCCAGTAGTCGACCACCCGACGCTGGATCTCGGACGTGACCGCGTTGGTGGCGTGGCCGATGATGTTCTCGGCCAGGTGCTCGACGTCGGTGTCGGAGAGCACCTCGCGCACCATCGTGCCCGGCTGCCCGAAATCATCGTCCTCGCTGTGCAACGTGTAGGCGTGGCGGATCATCTCCCCGCCCTCGACCCCCCAGGTCGTCTCCGCGAACGCCGGATCGGCCTTCGGGCCGCCGTAGCTGTTGGGCGCGTACACCGGCGTGTTGCCGGCGTGCCTGTAACGCATCGCCCCGTCCTTGTTGTAGCTATGGACCTGGGCCTTGGGCGCGTTGATGGGGAGCTGGAGATAGTTGGTGCCGATCCGGTGGCGGTGCGTGTCGGGGTAGCTGAACAGCCGCCCCAGCAGCATCTTGTCGGGGCTCGCACCGATGCCGCGCACCAGGTTCGCCGGCTCAAACGCGGCCTGCTCGACCTCGGCGAAGTAGTTCTCCGGGTTACGATCGAGCACCATCCGCCCGACGGTGATCGGCGGGTAGTCGCCGTGGGGCCACACCTTGGTCAGATCGAACGGATTGAAGCGGTAGTCGGCGGCCTCGGCGAACGGCATGATCTGCATCTCCAGCCGCCACTCCGGCTCATCGCCGTTGACGATCGCGTCGTGCAGGTCCCGAATGTGGAAGTCGGGCTCCTCGGCGACCATCGACTTGGCCTCCGCGTCGGTGAAGTTCTCTGCGCCCTGCACCGTCTTGAAGTGGTACTTGACCCAGAACTTCTCGCCGCCCTCGTTCTCCCAGAGGAACGTGTGGCTGCTGTAGCCGTTCATGTGCCGCCAGGTCCGGGGCGTGCCGCGGTCGCTCATCAGGATCGTGACCTGGTGTGCGGATTCGGGCGACAGCGTCCAGAAGTCCCACTGCATGTCGTTGGAGCGCAGGTTGGTCTCAGGCAGACGCTTCTGGGAGTGGATGAAGTCCTGGAACTTGGAGGGGTCACGGACGAAGAAGACCGGCGTGTTGTTGCCGACCATGTCGTAGTTGCCCTCGTCGGTGTAGAACTTGATCGCGAAGCCGCGGGGGTCGCGGACCGTGTCGGCGCTGCCGAGCTCGCCGGCCACGGTCGAGAAGCGGATGAACAGCGGGGTGCGCTTGCCCGGCTGCAGAAAGTCGGCCCGGCAGTACTGGGACACGTCCTCGGTTACCTCGAAGAACCCGTGGGCGCCGCCGCCCTTGGCGTGCACCACGCGCTCGGGCACCCGCTCCCGATTGAACTGGGCCATCTTCTGGATCACATAGTGGTCCTGCAGCAGGATCGGGCCGTTGGGTCCGACCGTCAGCGAATGCTCGTCGCTGGGTGCCGGGATACCGGCATCGGTCGTCGTGCGGGGTACCTGGCTATCGCTCATTCTCGGCTCCTTTTTCGGTTTATCGGTAGCGCGCGAGCCTCGCGGGAACCTTTCTTATCAGGTCTCCCTAATACGTCAACTTACCCCGGTCTTCCACCCGCAATCGTGTGCGTTCGCTCATCGGCGCGGAGCCCACCGACGCCCGGGGGGTTTCAGCCGGCGGGCACGTCGATCGAGGCGACGTTCCATCCCCCGACGCTGATCACGGGGGAAGCGCCGCTCAGATCCGCCCGGCGGTAGCGCACCTCGAGGGTCTGGGACTCGCCCGGCCAGAGCGTGATGTCGTTAGCGCTCCAGCGCACCGGCAGGACCTCGTTGTCGCCGGCGGCAGGAACCCCGGCCGCGCTGCCGCGACGCAGGTCGGCGCGGATGAAGAAGGCCGCCGTAGCCGTAGCGGAGGTATTGGTGATCGTCACGTCGGTGACCGCCTCCGAGCCCCGCGGCGCGGCGGTGTGCGCGCTCACGCTGAGCCGAGCGGGGGCAAGCTGACCGAGTCCCCTCAGGTCGGCGTACCGGGTCATCGTGGCCTGCGGGTTGCCGATCGTCTTGGGCCAGTTGACGACGTCGGCCTGGGTCGAGAGCCAGTAGACATTGCGGTCCACCAGGGAACCGTCGCGGCTCAGCAGCAGCTCCACGAAGTAGGGCTGAGCGGGGGCCGGCGAAACGGTGTTGGTGGGCACCGCGGGGTGCAGCAGCCCGCCGGCCACGCCCTGGCTGGCCACCTCCACGCCGCTGGCTGAGCGCTCGTCGAGCAGCTTGCCGGAGAGGTCATAGACCCGCGCCTGGACTGAGAGACCGCCGACCGGCGAGCCGGTCAAATTGGCGATCGACACCGATCCGGTGTCGTAGGCATAGATGGCGTGCAGCGGCTGGTTGGCCTCCTGGGCTCCGAAATAGCTGCCGGCCTGGTCGTAGTCGTTGTTGTAGAGATCCCACAGGAGCGTCGGCCAGCCCTTGTTGAGCTGCCAGTAGACGAGCCCGGTGGAGGGAGCATGAGCCCGGTTGGAGTGGTCGATGTAGGCCTCGAACTGCGCCCGCTGAGTCTCGTAGTTCTGGACCTGGGCCTCCTCGACGTATTGCGGCAGGCTGGACCACTGTCCGTAGCGCCGGCGGATCGCCTTGTCGAGATCGTGCAGCGTGCCGAACGAGTAGCCGCCGTTGGCGGGGCCGGGCAGGCCAGGCTCGTAGTTGAGGTGGTACTGGTTGTAGCCGGGGCTGCGCCACAGCTGGCGCTGCTCGAAGGGCGACATGAAGCGGCGGATCGAATCGAGCGTCGGGATCGTGTCCCCGGCGCTGGCTTCGCTGTCGAACGCCCAGGCGCCACCGACGTTGGTGCGGCTGCTGTCGCTGGCGGAGTAGTGCGTGGTGTCATACCAGTAGGACGGCGGCACCCAGTCATACGGACCCTCCTTCTCCCCCGAGGGCCCGAGCCGCGGCGTGCTCTTGTACTCGGCCGACGCGATCAGGGGAACCCGGAAGTCGGCTCGTCTGAAGCCCGCGAGCGAAACCCTCTCCTGCCGCGCGATCGGCGCGTTGTCGCTCCAGCTGAAATTGAGAATCGACGGGTGATCGCGCAGCGCGCGTCCGATCGCCAGCGCGGAGAGGTAGAGCACGTGGTAGGAGTGCGCAGTCACTCCCTTGCCGTTGTCCGGCAGCTGCCAGGCGTCGCAGCACTGGAAGCCCCCATCGACCAGGATCCCCGCGCGATCCATCTGCGCGTAGAAGTCCTGAGGCATCTGCTTGCCCTCGGTGCGGATTCCGTTCAGACCGAGGTTCTTGATCAGCCCGATCTGGTTCGCGGTATCGGCGACCGAGTAGCGCAGCAACAGATTCTCTGACCATCCCCCGCCACGGAACACGAACGCCCGGCCATTGATCAGGAACTGGCGCGAACCGCGCGGCGCGATCGGTGAGGCGCCGATCAGGCGGGTGGTGATCGTCCGGATGCCGAACGTCTCCGATGTCGTGTCCGGCCGCGCGCGGCCCTGGTCGAGGCTCATGCGCAGGCCGTAGAGCGGCTGCGCTCCCATCTGATACGGCCACCACACGCTGGGGTGCAGAATCCGTAGCCTGGGATAGCCGGCGGGGGTGAGCGAAACAGCCGCGGTCGCTCCGGCGGCGACCGTGACCGCGCGGTGGACCTCGATCGACTGACCCGAAGGCGAGCTCACCACCGCGGTGAGCCGGCCGCGCTGAGACCGCCCGCTGTGATTGGTGACCCGCGCCCGGAGCGTCAGTGCCGAGCTGGCCAGGTCCGGTGCGTTGTGCTGCACCACGTGGGCATCGCTGAGCGAGAGAGCCCCCGAAGTGTGCAACTGGACCGGGAACTGGATCCCGGTGTTGTTGTCCGGCGGAATCTGCGTCCAGTCGACGTTGTCGAGCGTGAACATCGTGGTGGGGTCGTTGGGATGCAGCCTCAGGGCCAGCGCATTGGCGCCCCGTCGCAGCCTGCCGGTGACGTCGAACACGTATTGCGTGTAAGCGCCCTGGACGGTCGCCGCCGTGGCCACCGGCCGGCCGTTGAGCCACACATCCGCCGCGCCGACGACCCCGTTGATGACCAGGCTGGCGTGCTGTGAGCGGCGCAGGTGCGAGCTGAAGGTGGTCCGGAACCACCACGGCACCGCGAACCTCGGGATCGTGTCCTTGCCGACCGTGCTCATGTAGCCAAAGCAACGCTTCATGTTCATGGTCCGCAACACATGCGGGCAGCGCCCGTTCTGAGCCAGCGCCTCGACCTCGGTCCCGGGAGCCCCGCCGTCGTCTGGGAGAACGCGCAGCCAGGACCCGGTGGAGAACCCGGGCTGCGAGATCGCGGCGCCACCCTGACCGGCGACTGCGCTGCTCTGCACCTGCCATCCACCCAGGCCCAGCGTGGCGGTTGCCGCCGAGGCGGTGAGCGGGGCGGCACCCGCGAGAGCCACCACAGCGGTGAGGATCAAGCCGAAGCGTCTGGTCATTTCTGCAAACTTCCTCCTGAATCGGACACTATCTGTCATCTGGCAAGCGCCGTCAAGTGGAAGGTATTTGGATCTACCTTTACGAAAGCGACCGGTCGAGGACGGGGGCGCAGCGCTCTACGCCCGCAGCACGCTCAGCGCGGCGACACCGACCAACACACAGCCCACGCCGAACAGCTGCAGTCGCCTCAGGCGCTCACCGAACACCAGGTATGACCCCAGCAACGTGAGGACCGCGAACTGCGATGACAGCACCGCGGCCACGGCCAGCCCATGGCGGGACCCGAGCGTATAGGAGTAGAAGCCGGCCACCTCGCAGATGCCCGAGGCGGTCACCAGGATCGCCGCGCGGCGCACCAGTGCGAGCCGGCCGCGGATCGCCAGCGGGACGGTGAGCACGAGCACCCCGACCAGCCGAGCCGACAGCACCACCCACGATGCGGGCAGCCTGGCCCCGGCGCGCCCGGTGGCGTACAGCCCGACGCCGAAGGCCAGCGCGGCCAGCACAGCGAGAGCCACCGCCTCGGGATGGCGCGCGCGGCCGGCATCCGACATCTCCGAGGACGGGATCGACGCCACGCAGATGCCGAGCGCGATCAACGCCAGCGTGGCGCCCACCGACGGGCGCAGGCTCTCGCCGGCGAACACCGCGATCACCGCCGCGATCGCCCCCTCGGTCGAGACCAGCGGCGCGACCAGGCCCACCTGGCCGATCCGCAGCGCGTGATACGAGAGCAACAGCCCACCGACATTGCCGGCGCCGGCGAGCAGGAACCACACCAGGACGGAGCCGTGCAGGGCCCGCGGCACGCCGGCGATCGCCGCCGGGGGGATCGTGATCACGAGCCCGATCAACATCACCCACCCGGCCACTGACTGGGGAGAGACCATCCGGCTCGACCGTGAGGAGCAGAGTGTCGACAGAGCCCAGGCCGCGGCGGCGCCGAGGCCTCCGAGGATCGCGATCAACGCCCGGCTCCTGGGTCGGGCGACGGCGCCGTCGGTGCGGACAGCCTCCCCTCCGCGGGGCTCAAGTCGGCAACCGCTCGCCGCTGGAGCGATCGAACAGGTGAATCCTGGAGGTGTCCAGCCACAGCTCCCGCTCGCGGCCCTCGGTGAGCGCGCTGGAGCTGTCGATGCGGGCGATCACGTCGTCGGCGACGGGCGGCGCGCCGTCGTCCTCGCTGGTCGCGGCCGCGAGCTCGCGCAGCAGCGGTTGCGCCGCGTCGCCGTTGCCGCCGGGATGGTCGAGCGACAGGTGCGCGTAGATGTCTGATCCGGTGGACTCCAGCACGTCGATAGTCGCTCTGACCAGCATCCCGTCGCGCTCTCCCACCAGCGCGGCGTCCTCGAAGTCCTCGGGGCGGATCCCCACGATCACGGCGCCGGAGGGGCGGGGGGCGCCACCGGGACGGCCGGGGAGCTGCACCGTTCCGAGCGCGAACTTCAGCGCATCGCCGTCGAGCTCGCCGGCGAGGAGGTTCATCGCCGGAGCGCCGATGAAACCGGCGACGAACAGGTTGCGGGGTCGCTCGTAGAGCTCGCTCGGCGTTCCCACCTGCTGCAGCACACCGTCGCGCATGACCGCCAGCCGGTCGCCCAGGGTCATGGCCTCGGTCTGGTCGTGGGTCACGTATACGGTGGTCGTGCTCAGACGGCGCTGGATGCGCACGATCTCCGCGCGCATCTGGATGCGGAGCTTGGCGTCGAGGTTGGACAGCGGCTCGTCCATCAGGAAGGCCTGGGGGTCGCGCACGATCGCACGGCCCATGGCTACGCGCTGGCGCTGCCCGCCGGAGAGGTTGCTGGGCTTGCGCTGAAGCTGATCGTCGATCCCCAGCAGGCGCGCGGTGCGCTCCACCTTCTCCCGGATCTCCGCGGCCGGCACCCCGGAGCGCTTGAGCGCGAATCCCATGTTCTTGGCGACGGTCATGTGCGGATACAGCGCGTAGTTCTGGAACACCATGGCGATGTCGCGAGCCTTGGGGGTGAGGTCGTTGACCACTCGGTCGCCGATCTCGATCGTGCCCGCGGTGATCTCCTCCAGCCCGGCGATCATCCGCAGCAGCGTGGTCTTCCCGCAGCCGGACGGCCCGACGAGGACCATGAACTCACCGTCGGCGATCTCCAGATCGAAGTCGCGCACGGCCGTGGTGCCGTCCCGATATCGCTTCGACACGCCGGTGATCTCGATCGCGGCCATGGCACTATCTCCTGTCGCTGCGGGTCAGTTCCCGCGGCCGAGCGGGATCCTCGCGCGTCCGGCCGGCGACGCCCGGTGGGATCAGCTCGGTACGCGCGGCGTGCAGAGCCACGGCGATGGCACCCTGCAGCGCCGCGCGATCGCCGAGCAGGCTGGTCTCGATCCTGGCCGTCACCGGGACCAACGCCGCGGCCGCCCCGCGGACCGGACTCAGCAGCAGCGGGCTGGATCCGATCCCGCCGCCGAGCACCACCAGCTCGGGATCGAGGATGGCGCACACGGTGGCGATCGCAGCGCCGAGGCGAGCGGCGACGGCATCGACGACGGCCGCCGCCGGGCGATCCCCCTGACCGGCGAGCTCGAACACGTCCTGAGCGGAGGCGGCGCCGGTGACCCGCCCGTCGTTGCGAGCGGTGAAGGCCGCGAGGATGCCGACGGCGCCGATCTCGTCCTCGAGCCCGCCGTGGAGCTTGTGCCGCGGGTCAAATGGATCACCCGCCAGCGGCAGGTAGCCGATCTCGCCGGCGCCGCCGTGGGCCCCGCGGACCAGCTCGTCGTCCATGATGATCCCCATCCCGACGCCGGCCCCGACGCTGATGAAGACCATCGTCGAGACCCCCCGAGCGAGGCCGAAGGACTTCTCGCCCAACGCGGCCAGATTGACGTTGTTGTCGATCAGGACGGGCACTCCGAACCGGCTCGCGATCGCACCGACGGGATCGAGTACGCCGTCGGGCAGCACGTTGTAGGCGAGCCGCACGCGGCCGTTGTCCCGGTCGACCACCCCCGGCGTGGAGACCCCGATCGCCAGCAACCGCTCGTGCGTGCCCCGGGCGCGGTCCACGGCGCCGGTGACGACCTCGAGCAGCTGAGTCCCGAGCGCCCGCCGTCCCCGCTTGGTCGTCAGCTGCTGCTGATCGCAGATCGGCTCGCCGAAGATGTCGGCGGCGCCGGCGCGGATGTTGGTGCCGCCGATGTCGAGGCCGACCACGAAGCCGGCGTTGTCGCGCACGACGTAGGCGATCGGACTGCGGCCGCGGCGGCCGTGCTGCGGGCCGACGGCGCGGATCATTCCCGCCTGCTCGAGCCGCCCCACCGCGGCGCCAACCGTCGGCTTGGAGAGATTGGTAGCGGATGCGATCTCCGGGCGCGTGATCGGGCCGTCTCTGAAGATCACCTCCAGCACGGCCTGCTCTCCCAGTTCTCGGAGCAGGCTGAGCCGTGAGTCACGGGCTTCCTCGCCGAGCCCGGAGCCGGTGGCAGAAGGACGGGAATACATCATTGATAAAGGGTATTTTACGAATGGATTAGGTGCTTGACGCCTGAGAATAGAGCCTGTAAGGTCATTAGATCAAGCTGTTACCGAAAGTCCCGTGACCGCTGGGTGGAGGAGGATCACGATGCGTCCTGAGCACAGGCCAACCTATACGCGACGCCGCTTTCTCACCACGTCGGCGAGCGCCGGCACGGCGTTGTACCTCGCCGCGTGCGGCGGCTCGAGCAGCACCTCGAGCGGGGCCAAGAGCGCGTCTGGCGGCGGCAAGGTGACGCTCAACAATCTCTTCCAGCAGCAGGCCGGCTACAGCGCCACCGACCTGGCGGGGATGACGGCCGCATTCGAGCAGGCCAACCCCAACATCAAGATCAACAACACGCTGGTCGCCTACGAGGCTCTGCACGACAAGATCGTCGCCGCCGCGCCGGCCGGAACCTACGACGTCGTTCTCGGCGACGTAATCTGGCCGGCCGAGTTCGGGTCCAAGGGAATCGTGCGCGACATCTCCGACAAGGTGAACTCGCTGCCGACCCCGCAGATCTTCCCCGGAGCGCTGGTGATGGCCAACTATCACAGCAAGTACTACGGCATGCCGTGGATCCTGGACACCAAGTATCTGTTCGCCAACGGCTCGATGCTCAAGAAGGCGGGCGTGTCGCCCGCGGAGCTGAAGACCTGGGACGGCGTCGTCGGCGCGCTGCAGAAGATCAAGGCCAAGGGCCTGGTCAAGTACCCCTGGCTCGGGAGCTGGTCGCAGGCCGAGGCGGTCGTCTGTGACTACGCGCAGCTCCTCGGTGCGTTCGGCGGCAAGTTCCTGGACTCCTCCGGCAAGCCGGCGTTCCAGACCGGCGGGGGCCTGAAGGCACTCGAGTTCATGAAGATGCTCCTCGACAAGGGACTGGCCGACCCGGCCTCCACGAGCTCGCTGGAGGCCGATGTGCTCAAGGCGTTCGCCCAGGGGAAGATCGCCATGAACCTGAACTGGACCTTCCAGCTCGCCGGGGCCAAGGATCCCAAGCAGAGCAACGTGACCAAGGACGACGTGATGATCATGCACACGCCGGCCGGTTCGGCCGGGGGGCCGGCGCCGGGTTGCAACGGCGGCCAGCCGGTGATGATCACCAGCGGCAGCAAGCACCCCGATGAAGCGTGGCAGTACATCAAGTTCATCACCAGCCAGCCCACGCAGGACAAGTACGTCGTCGACAGCCTGCCGATCTGGTCGGGCGCGTACTCTGATCCGGCGGTGGTCAAGACGGCCGGGGCGCAGCTGGTCTCGGTCGCCAAGACCCAGCTTCCCGACATGATCCTCCGGCCCCAGGTCACCAACTACAACGCCGCGTCCCAGGCGCTGCAGGTTCAGATCCAGAATGCGCTGCTCGGTCGCAAGCCGCCGCAGGACGCGCTCAACGCGGCCGCGTCGGCCTTCACGTCGGGCGCGCCGCCGGCCTGAGCGATGTGACCGGCTGGTGAGGCAGCGATCGCACCGTCCGGTGGGCCCGTGACGGGGACGGCCGCCCCGCTGAGCCCGCATACTGGAGACGAGAACCCCGGTGCCAACCGCTCCGGGGGTATGAGTTGGCGCGCGCGCACGCGCGAGGGCCGGTTCGCCCTCGCGCTGCTGGCGCCGAGCATCGTCGTGGTGTTCGGGATCGTGGTCTATCCGATCCTGAAGACGCTTTACACGTCGCTGTTCGCGGTCGACACCCCATTCTCCGGCCACTTCCCGTTCGTCGGCCTGGACAACTACACGTTCGCCCTCTCGCAGAGCGATTTCTGGTCGGCGGTCCAGCGGACGGCCTACTTCACGATCGTTTCCACCGGCGCCGAGCTGGCGTTCGGAATGGGGATCGCCCTGCTGCTGTACGCGCCGTTGCGCGCCCGGTGGCTGTTTCGCACGATCGTGGTCCTGCCGTGGGCGCTGCCGACGATCGTCAACGGGGCGATGTGGCGCTACTTCTTCAACGCCCAGTACGGCGTCGTCAACGCCGCCCTCACCCAGCTCGGGATCACCAGTTCCTACCACGCCTTTTTCAGCTCGCCGTTCGGCGCGCTGAACATCATCATCCTCGCCGACGTGTGGAAGAACACCTCGCTGGTGGCGTTCTTCCTGCTCGCCGGGCTGACCACGATTCCCAAGGACCTCTACGAGGCGGCGCGCGTCGACGGCTACGGTCGCTGGGGCGCGTTCGTGCACATCACGCTGCCGCTGTTGCGCCCGGTGATCGTGGTGGTGCTGGTGCTGCGCACGATCGAGGCCTTCAAGGTGTTCGACATCATCTACGTGATGACCGGCGGGGGCCCGGCCAACGGCACCCAGAGCATCGCCTACTACACCTATCAGCGAGCGTTCTCGGACGAGTACTTCGGCTATGGGTCCGCGCTGGCGTATCTGATCGTGCTGTTCATCCTCGGGCTCGCGGTGCTCTACATCCGTCTGCTGCGCTCCGATTCCTACGGGATGGCCTGACCGATGGCCGACTCCCGTCGCTACCGGATCTTCATTCACGCCGCCGCGCTGCTGGTGGCGCTGATCATCCTGGCCCCGTTCGCCTGGCTGGCGATCGCCAGCCTGACCTCCCAGGCCGAACTGCTGAAGATCCCCTTGAGCTGGATCCCCAGCCATCTGTCGTTTGACCGCTACCAGCAGATCTTCACCTCCCAGAGCGGGACGATCTTCGCGAACTTCCGCGCCTCGCTGGTCAACAGCCTGATCGTCGCCACCGCCACCGTGGCGATCTCGATCACCGTCGGGGTGTTCGGCGCCTACGCGTTCGCCCGGCTGCGCTTCCGCGGTCAGCGGGCGTCGCTGCTGCTCTTCCTGTCCACCTACATGGTGCCGCCGATCGCGCTGGTGATCCCCCTCTACCTGATCATGGTCAAGCTGCAGCTGCTCAACACCCGGCTCGGACTGATCATCGTCTACTGCACGTTTGCGACCCCGTTCGTGCTGTGGATCATGGGCAATTACTTCCAGACCATCCCCCGCGAGCTGGAGGACGCGGCGCGGATCGACGGCTGTTCGCGGATCGGCGCGCTGTTCCGGGTGATCCTGCCCCTGGCGCGACCGGGGCTGCTGTCGACGATGCTGTTCGCGTTCCTGATCGCGTGGGACGAATTCCTCTACGCGCTGATCTTCACCTCGACGACGGCGGCCAAGACGATCCCGGTGGCGATCGCGGAGTTCACCGGCCGCTACACCACCGATTTCGGCCTGCAGGCCACGGGTGGGATCCTGGCGGCGATCCCACCCGTGCTGATCGCCGTCGTCTTCCAGCGTTACATCGTCGGCGGCCTGGCCTCCGGGGCGGTGAAGGGTTGACCGACTTCCGCCGGGCGATCGAGGCCCAGCCGCAGAACCTCCAGGCCGCGGCTCAGTCGTTCCGTGACGCCGTGGCGGAGATCGACCTCGCCGCGCTCGGCGACGGGACGCTGGTGTTCGGGGGCATCGGCGCGAGTGCCCACGCCGTGATCCCCGCGGTGCTGGCCCTGCGCGCAGCCGGACGGCGGGCGTTTGCCGTCGCCGCCAACGAGCTGGCCCAGCCCCGGGCCCACGAGCTCGGAGACGCCTTCGTGCTCGTCTCGCAATCAGGCGCCAGCGCCGAGACCGTGGCCGCCCTGGAGCAACTGGACGGCCGTCCGGTGATCGCGGTCAGCGCCCGGGGCGAGAGCCCGCTGGCGCGCCGCGCCCGGGCCTGGCTGCCGCTGGGCCCGCTGCCCGACACGCCGGTCGCGACCCTCTCCTATACCGCCACGGTGCAGGCGCTGGGGATGCTCTGCGGCGCGATGCTGGGAGACGAGGACCCGGTTTGGGCGCAGCTGCCAGAGCTGGCGTCGGCCGTGATCACCGGGAGCGACGCGATCGTGGCCGGGCTGGCCTCCAGCTTCGCCGACGTGACCGTGCTCGACGCCGTCGGCGGCGGGCCCGGCAACGCCTCCGCGGCTGAGACCGCGCTGCTCGCTCGGGAGGCGCTGCGGGTGCCGGCCACCGGGATGGAGACGCGCGAGTACCTGCACGGCCCGCTCGAAGCGGTCGCCGCCGGCTCGGGCGCGATCCTCTTCGGTCGCCGGCGCGAGCGCGAGCTGGCGGCCACGATGGCCGCGTTCGGCGCCACCACGGTCCTGGTCTCCGACAGCCCCTGGGAGGCGGTCGACGAGCGCGCCGGGGGCCCCGGCGCCGTCACCTTGATCGGGTTGCCGCGGGTTCCCGCCGTCGCCGCCGCGATCCTGCAGATCCTCCCCGTGCAGTTGCTGGTCGAGCACGTCGCCGGGCTGCGCGGCCAGCCGATCGGCGAGCTTCGCCGCCACCAGGACGACACCAAGGTCGCCTGATGCCCGCACCGGCTCGCCATCCGGGCAGCGTTACCGTGATCGGCTGCGTGCAGGCCGACGTGCTCGTGAGTCCCGTCACCGAGCTGCCGCCGGCCGGCGCGACGCTGCTCACCGAGGCGATGAACCTGCGCGTCGGCGGCGCCGGCGCCAACGCCGCGCTCGCGTTCGTGGAGGCCGGCCGGCCGGTGCGGCTGATGGGCTGCGTGGGCGAGGACCGGCTCGGCGACTGGATGCGCGAGGAACTGACGGAGGCTGGGGTGGCCGATGAGCTGACCGTGCTCGCCGGGCAGCCGACCGGCCTCACGGTCGCGCTCGAGTCCGACCGGCGCGACCGCACCTTCCTCACCTATCTCGGCGTCAACGCCGTGTGGGAGCCGGGGATGATCCCCGCCGACGCCCTGGACTGCGAGAGCCTGCTGCTGTGCGACTACTTCGTCGCGCCCGGGCTGCAGGGCGAGGCCGCGCGCTCGCTGCTGGAAGCGACGCGAGCGGCCGGAGGGCGAACGTTCTTCGACACGGCGTGGGACCCGGGCGGCTTCCCGGCCGCGACCCGCGCGGCCGTCCGGGAGCTTTTGACCAGCGTCGACGTGTTCCTTCCCAACGAGGCCGAGGCCTGCGCGCTCGCCGGGTTGCCCCCCGGGGCGGCGATCGAGGCCGCGCGCGAGTTGCAGCGCGACTGCGGCGGTTGGGTGGTGGTCAAGCTCGGCGCGCGCGGCTGCCTGGCCGTCGGGCCGGACGGAGCCGAGCACACCGCGACGGCACCGGCCGTCACCGTGGCCGATACGACCGGCGCCGGCGACGCGTTCAATGCCGGTCTCGTGCACGCCCTCGGTGGCGGCGCGGGTTGGCCGGCGGCCCTGCACCAGGCCACAGGGTTCGCCTCGGCGATCGTCGCCCGCCCGTCGCACGAGCGCCATCGCTCCGGGCTGCTGGGCGGGCGCCCGGCTGACCTCGTCAACCCGACCGGGTAGCTTTACCTCATGCTCGGCCTCCCGGACAGCGTGACGGTGTGCCTGTTCGACCTCGACGGGGTCCTGACGCAGACCGCCAAGGTTCACGCCGCCGCCTGGAAGCAGACCTTCGACGCCTACCTGCGCGAGCGGGCCGAGAAGACCGGCGAGGAGTTCAGGGAGTTCGACATCGTGGCGGACTACGACGAGTACGTCGACGGCCTTCCCCGCTACGACGGTGTGCGCAACTTCCTGAAGTCGCGCGACATCGAGCTTCCCGAGGGCAGCGCCGACGATCCCCCGACGAAAGAAACGATCTGCGGGATCGGCAACCGCAAGAACGAGATCGTGCTGAAGCTGATCAAGGAGAACGGCGTCGAGCCCTACGAGGGATCGGTGCGCTACGCCAAGGCAGCGCGGGATGCGGGCCTGCATCGCGCCGTGGTGTCGTCGAGTACCAACTGCAAGGACGTGCTGATCGCGGCCGGGATCGAGGACCTGTTCGAGGCGCGGATCGACGGCGTCGTCGCGGAGCGCGAGCATCTAAAGGGCAAGCCCGCCCCCGACACGTTCCTGGCCGGAGCCAAGGCGCTCGGCGTCGAGCCGGGCCAGGCGGCGGTGTTCGAGGACGCCCTGGCCGGGGTGCAGGCGGGACGGGCCGGTGACTTCGGCTACGTGGTCGGTGTCGACCGGGTGGGGCAGGCCGAGGCGCTCAAGGCCCATGGCGCCGACATCGTCGTGAAGGACCTCTCTGAGCTGTTGCCCAAGTCGTGATCGAGGGCCCGGCTTTCCCAGTCGAGCCGTGGGCGATCCGCGAGACGGAGCTGCGCCTGGACAAGCTGGCTGAGACCGAGTCGGTGTTCGCGCTCGCCAACGGGCACGTGGGACTGCGCGGCAACCTCGACGAGGGCGAGCCTTACGGCATTCCCGGGACGTATCTCGGCGGCTTCTACGAAGTTCGGCCCCTGCCCTATGCCGAGGGCGGATACGGGTATCCCGAGGACGGCCAGACCGTGGTCAACGTGACCAACGGCAAGATCATCCGCCTGTTGGTCGAGGACGAGCCGTTCGATGTCCGCTACGGCACGCTGACCAAGCACGAGCGCGTGCTCGACCTGCGGGCCGGAGTGCTGCGCCGGGTCGCCGAGTGGACTTCCCCGACCGGGCGCCGCGTGCGCGTCTCCTCAACCCGTATGGTGTCCTTCACCCAGCGCGCGGTGGCGGTGATCGAGTACATCGTCGAGCCGCTCGAGGGTGAGTTCCCGGTCGTCGTCCAATCCGAGCTGGTGGCCAACGAACCCGGGCCCGTGGCGAGCAAGGATCCACGCGCCGCCGCCGCGCTGGCCAGGGCGCTGGCCCCGGAGATGTCCGACGCGCACGACCTGCGGGCGATCCTGGTCCACTCCACGCGCTCGAGTGGTCTGCGATTGGCCGTCGCGATGGAGCACCTGGTGGAGGGCCCGGCCGGCACCCAGACGAACTCCGAGGCGTTCGAGGATCACGCTTACGTGGCGGTCACCGCGGATCTGGCGCCGGGAAAGCCACTGCGGATCGTCAAGCTGATCGCCTACGGGTGGTCGGCGCAGCGCTCGGCGCCGGCGTTGCGCGACCAGGTCGGGGCGGCCGGAGCCGGTGCCATCCATACCGGGTGGGACGGCCTGCTGGCCCAGCAGCGGCACTACCTGGACGAGTTCTGGGAGCGCTCGGACGTCGAGCTCGAGGGAGACGCCGAGCTGCAGCAGGCCGTGCGCTTCGCGCTCTTCCACACGCTTCAGGCCGGGGCCCGCGGCGAGCAGCGGGCGATCGCCGCCAAAGGCCTGACCGGACCGGGGTACGACGGTCATACCTTCTGGGACACCGAGATGTTCGTGCTGCCGGTCCTGACCTATACGGCGCCTCACGCCGCTGCCGACGCGTTG
Organism: uncultured Solirubrobacterales bacterium; assembly: GCA_963792735.1. Classification (GTDB taxonomy): domain Bacteria; phylum Actinomycetota; class Thermoleophilia; order Solirubrobacterales; family Solirubrobacteraceae; genus Palsa-465. The sequence continues at coordinate 419,930 of CAWBXK010000009.1, forward strand.
CGCTGGCGCCACGGGACGCTGGACCTGGCGCGCGATCGCGCCAGCACACTCGGTCTCAAGGGAGCCGCGTTCCCGTGGCGGACGATCGGCGGTCAGGAGTGCTCGAGCTACTGGCCGGCGGGCACCGCCGCATTTCATATCAACGCGGACGTCGCCGATGCCGTGACTCGCTACCTGGCCGCGACGCACGACGAGGAGTTCGAGCGCGACGTCGGCCTCGAGCTGCTGGTGGAGACGGCGCGCCTGTGGCGCTCGCTGGGCCACCACGATCAGGGCGGCCATTTCCGGATCGACGGCGTCACCGGTCCCGACGAATACAGCGCCGTGGCCGACAACAACGTGTACACCAACCTGATGGCGCGGCGGAATCTGCGGGCGGCGGCCGACGTGGCCGAGCGCCACCCCCGCCGCGCCGCCACGCTGGGGGTCGACGAGGAGGAAGCCGCTAGCTGGCGGGACGCCGCCAACGCCATGGTGATCCCATATGACGACGCGCTCGGCGTCCACGCACAGGCCGAGGGCTTCACCTCCCATCAGGTGTGGGACTTCAACCACACCGGGCCCGACAAGTATCCGCTGCTGCTGCATTTCCCCTACTTCGATCTCTACCGCAAGCAGGTGGTCAAGCAGGCCGATCTGGTGCTGGCCCTGTTCCAGTGCGGCGAGGCGTTCACCGCAGAGGAGAAACTCCGCGCATTCGAATACTACGAGCCGCTCACCGTTCGTGACTCATCGCTGTCGGCCTGCACGCAGGCCGTGATGGCGGCTGAGGTCGGTCACCTCGAGCTGGCCTATGACTACTTCGCCGAGGCGGCGCTGATGGACCTCGATGACCTCGAGCAGAACACCCGTGACGGCATCCACATCGCCTCGGTGGCGGGAACCTGGATCGCGGCGGTGGCGGGGTTCGGGGGGATGCGTGACTACGACGGCCACCTCAGCTTCAGCCCCCGGCTCCCGGCAGAGCTGACGCGGCTGAAGTTCCGGCTGCGCTGCCGCGATCGCAACCTGCTGGTCGAGATCAACCACCAGCGGGCTACCTACTCGCTGCTCGCGGGCGAGCCGATCGAGCTCGCCCACCATGGCGAGCAGCTGACGGTGACCCGCGCGGAGGCCGTGGCGGCGGAGATCCCCTCGATCGCGCCTCGTGAGCGGCCGCGTCAGCCCCCCGGGCGGGAGCCCAGGCGCCGTCGCCCCGTCCGCTGAGGAGATTTGCCGCCCCCGGGCGTGGGTAGCTGGACCGCCATGCCCCAAGAACTGAACGTCGCCGATCTCAAGCTGCGCAGCCCCGCCTTCAAGCACCACGAGCGAATTCCCGAGCGCCACACCGGCGACGGCGAAGATGTCTCGCCCGAGCTGACCTGGTCAGGCGTGCCCGAGGGCACGAAGGCGTTCGCGATTGTGGTGCACGATCCCGACGCGCCGCTGGTCGACGGCTTCACTCACTGGGTGGCCTACGGGATCCCGGGGGACCGGACGTCCCTGGACGAGGGCAGCGACGACGTGGTCCAGGGCAAGAACTCGTTCGGCGCCACCGGCTTTGGCGGCCCCGCGCCGCCGCCCAACCACGGCGGTCACCACTACTACTTCTGGATCTACGCGCTCGACGAGGATCTCGACCTCGAGCCCGGGCTGGACCGCCGGGAGCTGCTGGACCGGATCGAGGACCACGTGATCGAGCAGGCCCGCCTGGTGGGCACCTACTCGCACTAGTCAGCCTCCCGAGCGGGCACGCTTCTCCGCTAGCCCACCCCGAGTGTCTGCGCCAGTAGTCCGCAGGCCGACCCGGCCCTGGGGTGATGAACCGGTCCACTGAGATTCGTCCGGCGGCCGCGGTCAGATGACCGCGGCCGTCCGGATTGGATCGCGATCAGTGGGTGATTACGACCCCCTCGGAGACTTCACCGCGGGCCTCCTCCGGAGGCGCGGCCACCGCCGTGGCCCACTGCTCGCGCGTCGGTGCCTTGCACTTGAAGTACACGATCAGCGCCGCACCAGCGCCGAGGGCAGCCCCGAACAGGAACCCCCGGACCCAGTGAAACTGCGCCTGACCGTAGAGCGTCCCGGTCATGATCAGAGCGGCAACGCCTCCGGCAAAGCTGCCGCCGAGGGCCTTCCAGGCGTAGATCGAGCCGTAGTTGACGGCGTTGTTGTTCTCTCCCCAGTAGTCGGCCGTGGCCGCCGCCGTCATCGGGAAGTTGGCTCCGGATAGCCCCCCGGAAACGACCGCGCAGATCGCGAACATCGCTGGGATGTGATTTAGACCCGCGATCAGCGTCAGTAACTGGAAGACCACGTTCAGGGAATACGCGTAGGCCATGGTTCGCCTTCGCCCGATGAACTCGGAGATGTATCCGTACACGGGTCGGAAGCCTCCGTCGGCCAAGGAGAAGCCGGCCGCCCCGCAGACCACAGCGACCCCCCCAAGATGCTCCGCGGTACCGAACACGTAGTAGTACGCCACGCCGAACAGCGAGCAGCCCACGTACATGCTGTACTGAATCCCCAGCCACAGCGCCTGCGGGGTCCGCCACATTTGCTTGAGGGTGTAGTGACTGTAGGCCGGCGGGTTACTCAGCAGATCTCGGGCTGAGCGCTTGTTGCGGGCCCAGTTGAGCGGGTCAACATCCTTTGGCCACCAGTTTCTCGGCGGGTCCTTCATCAGCATCCCGGCCCCGAAGATGATCACCGTCATGGCGATGCCCTGGATGATGATGAACTGCTTCACCGCCGACGGCGTGAGCGACGCGGAGTTCACGCCGGCCCCGGAGCTGAAGCCGCCGATCGCGATGATCCACGGCACCGAACCATAGGCCCAGCCTCCGTTGACGAACCCGGTCCGCCAACCCTTCTTCTCGGGATACCACTTGGCCACGATGTTGATACAGCTCGAATACACCATGCCGGAGCCGATTCCCCCGAGCGCGGCGTAGCCAAGATAGGCCGTCCAGATCGTCGTCGAGTAGGCGGTGATCCCGTAGGCCAGGACCCCGCAGATGATTCCACCGGCAATCACGGCCTGGCGTACCGGCAGCACCCCCTTGTTGCGGAGATAGCCCGTTCCGATCTGCACGAACGACTCGAAGATCACGTACACCGAGAACAGCCAGAAGACCGGCGCCGCGCCCCAGTGGTGGGCCGCTGCGAGCGAGCCGCTGAGAGCGGCCCAGGTGTACTCGAGCAGGCCGGCCAGGCACATGGCCACCCATGCCGCGATGATCACGACCTTGCGGTCGTAGCCCAGCAGTTGCCTCGGCGTCTCCCCCACTCGGAAGATACGTCCGTTTTCGTTCTTGACCTCCTGGTAGCCGAAGTCGACTGTTCCTGCGCTCATGAGCCGCTCTCCCTCGCTGTGATGGAGCCGGACACGGCGGACTGTGATGACGGGGATACCCCCGTCGCATCGGAAATTCCGCCATGAGGCCAACATGAATCACCCGTAAACACGGGCTTTTCTCGCATCGCCACGCTACTCTCCTCTCTGCTGATTACGCCAGCGACCTTTAGCTCGCGCTGGCCGTCAGTGGTTTCACTCGCCGAGCCGCTCACGCGGCTCGGCGCCTTGAAGGGGTCTAGCTCTCACCTCCATTTCTCGCGGCACCGATGGGTGGCGCATCGAGAGTGGGGCTGGCCAGCACGGAGATGGCGATCTCCGCCACCTCGCTCGGAGTCCGCCCGACGCGCACGCCCCTGGCCTGAAGCGCGTCGGCCTTCGCCCGGGCACTGCCCGAGCTGCCCGACACGATCGCCCCGGCGTGACCCATGGTCCGGCCCGGCGGGGCGGTGAAGCCGGCGATATAGCCGATCACCGGCTTGGTCACGTGGTCGGCGATGAAGTCGGCGGCACGCTCCTCCGCGTCGCCGCCGATCTCGCCCGCCATCACGACGATCTCGGTTTGCGGATCGTCCTCGAACAGCTCCAGCACGTCGATGAACGACGAGCCGGGGACGGGGTCGCCGCCGATCCCGACGATCGTCGAGTTGCCAACTCCGCGCTGGGCCAGCTCGTTGCCGATCTGATAGGTCAGGGTGCCCGAACGGGAGACGACACCGACGCTGCCCGCACGGAAGAAGCTGTGTGGAATGATTCCGACGTTGGCCTTGCCGGGAGCGAGGATGCCGGGGCAGTTGGGTCCGATCAGGCGCACCTCCGGCTTGCGGCGCAGCTGGGTGACGACCCGGAGCTCGTCGTGCGCGGGAATCCCCTCGGTGATCGCGACGATCAACTCGATGCCGGCGTCGGCCGCCTCGAGGATTGAGTCGGCCGCGAAGCGAGCCGGGACGAAGATCAGCGCCGTGTTGGCCTGAGTCTGGGCCACCGCTTCCTCGAAAGTGTCGAACACGGGAATGCCCACGACCTCCTGACCGCCCTTGCCAGGGGTCACGCCGGAGACGACCTGGGTCCCGTAGTCGCGGTTGTTCAGCGCGTGAAAGCGCCCCTCGTGGCCCGTGATACCGGCCACGCACAGCCGCGTCTGCTGATCGATCAGGATGCTCATCTCGCCTCCACGCCCGGCCTCGCCGCCAGCGCCACGGCCCGCTGCGCTGCGCCGAGCATCGTCGCCTCGACGTGCAGGTTCGGCAGCTCGGCCTCGGCGAGCAGGCGACGTCCTTGCTGGTCATTGGTGCCGTCGAGGCGAACCACGAACGGCACTTGGGGCGCCACGCGGTGAAACGCCTCGATCAGGCCGCTGGCGACCTCGTCGCAGCGGGTGATACCGCCGAAGATGTTGAACAGCACTGCGCGGACTTTCGGATCGGACAGGATCACCTCGACAGCGGCCACGATCGCCTCTGATTTCGAGCCACCGCCGGCGTCGAGGAAGTTCGCCGGGCGGCCGCCGGCCTGGGCGACGACATCCAGCGTCGCCATCACCAGCCCGGCGCCGTTGCCGAGGATGCCGATGTTCCCGTCGAGCTTGACGTAGGTCAGCTTGCGCTCCTGGGCCATCCGCTCCTGGGGATCCTCGGCGGACAGGTTGCGCAGCGCGGCGTTGTCGGGATGGCGCCCGAGCGCGTTGCCGTCGAGCGTCACCTTCGCGTCGAGCGCGCGCAGGCTCCGTTCCGGCGTCACGATCAGAGGGTTGACCTCGATCAGCATCGCGTCCTCCGCGACGAATGCGCGATACAGCTTTGCCAGCATCGCCCCGACGGGACGCACGAGGTCTGACTCGATGCCGGCCGCGTAGGCCAGTCGTCGCCCGTGATAGTCCTGGAAACCGAGCAGGGGATCGACGTGCAGGCTCGCCAGCGCGTCGGGATCCTCGGCAGCGACCGTCTCGATGTCCATCCCCCCTCGGGTGGAGAGCATCACCAGCACGTCCTGCGTGCTGCGGTCGAACACCACCGAGGCGTAGTACTCGGCCTCGATCTGCGAGGCCTGCTCGACCCACACCTCGTGCACGATCAAGCCGCGGATGTCCATCCCGAGGATCGATTCGGCCTGCTTCTGCGCCTGCGCGCGGTCCCGCGCGAGCTGGATTCCCCCGAGCTTGCCGCGACCGCCGATCAGCACCTGCGCCTTGATCAGGCACGGATAGCCGACCGCATCGGCGGCCTCCACGGCCTCCGGCACCGACGCGGCCGGCACGCCGGTGGGGACGGGTATCCCGTGACGCGCGAATAGCTGCTTTCCCTGGTACTCGAGCAGATCCACAACTCTCTCTCCCTAAACGCGCGTCCGCTTGTCACCTACTGGCTGGTGGCGCCGGCATTACGGGCCCAGCGGTACTTGGCCGCCAGGACCTCCACCGGCGTCTCGGTTGTGTAGGGGAACGACGGGATGCCGTGATCGAACAGGTACTCAGACGCCTGCTCGACCTCGACGTCGCCCGCCAGTGACGCCACGATCGGCTTGTGCACCCCGCGCTGGCGGAACTCATCCACCACCTCGGAGGCGACCTTGGCGAAGGTCATCGGCGGGGTGATGATGGTGTGCCAGTAACCCAGCACGAGCGAATGGACGCGGTCGTCCTGGAGCCCCAGCCGGATCGTGTTGGCGTATGTCTCAGGCGGCTCGCCACCGGTGATGTCGACCGGGTTGCCGGCCGCCCCGAACGGCGGGATGAACTTCATGAACGCCTGGTTGAGGTCGTCGGGCATCTCCATCAGCGTCAGCCCGTTGCTGTAACACGCATCTGACAGCAGCACGCCCGAGCCACCGGCGCCGGTGATGATGACCACGTTCTCACCGGTGGGCGTGGGCAGGATCGGCAGGCAGCGAGCGAGCTGCAGCATCTCGTTCAGACCGCGCGCCCGGACCACGCCGGCCTCGGCGAGGATGTCGTCATAGACCTTGTCGTCGCCCGCCAGCGCCGCGGTGTGGGACGCCGCCGCCTTGGTGCCGGCCGGGGTGGCGCCGGCCTTGAGCACGACGATCGGCTTGCGCTTGGAGACCCGCTGGGCCACGCGCACGAACGCGCGGCCGTCCTTTAGATCCTCCATGTGCAGCGCGACGCAGTTGGTCGACTCATCCTGCTCGAAGAACGTCAGCAGGTCGTCCTCGTCGATGTCGGCCTTGTTGCCGAGGCCGACGATCGCCGAAACCCCGAGCTTGGTCGAGCGGCTGAAGCCGAGGATCGCCATCCCGATGCCGCCGCTCTGAGACGCCAGCGCCACGGGGCCCTTGACGTCGTAGGGGGTGGTGAACGCCGCGCTCATGTTGCCGGGCGTGTAGTAGACGCCGTAGATGTTGGGCCCGACGAAGCGCACGCCATGCTCGCGCGCCGTCGCCACGAGCTGGCGCTGGAGCTCGACCTCGCCGGTCTCGGCAAAGCCCGAGGGGATCAGGATCGCCGTGGGTATGCCCTTGTCGCCGATCTTGGCGATCGTGTCGACGACCAGCTTGGCCGGGATCGCGAACACCGCTACGTCGACGCCGGAGGGCAGGTCGTCGACACTGGCGTAGACCGGCTTGCCGAGGATCTCCGTGGCCTTGGGGTTGACCGGATAGATCTCCCCGGCAAAGCCGCCGTCGACCAGGTTGCGCATGACCGAGTTGCCGATCTTGCCGGGCTGCTCGGAAGCGCCGATGACCGCGATCGCCTGCGGGCGCATCAGGTGGTTCATCGTCTCCAGGATCTCCGCGTCGGAGTACCGTGGTGGCCCTTCCGGCGGCGGTTCGAAGCAGACCACCAGCCGCGCATCCACGGCGACCGCGCCGTCCTCGCGGGCGAGCACGGGATTGAGGTCAATCTCGGTGAACTCGGGGAAGTCGGTGACCAGGCGCGAGACGCGCTCGATCATCTCGGCCAGCGCCCGCTTGTCGACGGCGGCGCCGCCACGGACGCCGTCGAGAACCTCGGCGGCGCGGATGCCGTCGATCATCTTCAGCGCGCCGTCGACCGGGGTCGGAGCCAGGCGGAAGGTGACGTCCCGCAGCACCTCGACCAGGACCCCGCCCAGCCCGAAGGTCATCACCGGGCCGAACGTCGGGTCGGTGATCGCGCCGATCAGCGTCTCCTGGCCGGAGTCCAGCATCTGCTGCACCTGGACTCCGGTGATCTCGGCATCGACGTCGTAGGCCTCGGCGTTGGCGACGATCCGGTCGTAACCCGCCGCGACCTCGTCGGCCGAGGCAAGCCCCACGAGCACGCCGCCGGCCTCGGTCTTGTGCAGGATCTGCGGCGAGACGATCTTCAGCACGACCGGGAACCCGATCCCCTGCGCGAGCTCAGCCGCCTCCTCGGGGGAGGTCGCCAGGGCCTCCTGCGGCACCGCGATCCCGTACGCGTCGCAGACCCGCTTGGCCTCGGGCGCACTCAGCGAGCTGCGTCCTTCGCCACGAACCGCGTCGAGCACTTCACGCACCGTCGCCTGATCGACGTCGATCGATTGGGTCACCGTCGCTTGCATCAAACTCTCCTCACTTGCCTCTCTCGTGGTCTTTCGGGGGTGGTGACACCCAGCGCCGGTGACCACCCGACGCTGTGAGACCGCGGGCTTACACGGCGCCCGCCGCCGTCAGTCGCTCGAGCTCTTCGTCCGGAGCGTCCAGGAGCTCGCGCAGGATCTCGGCGTTGTGCTCGCCCAGTAGCGGCGAGCGCTGTACCTCGACCGGCGAGTCCGACAACGTGAACGGGCAGCCCACGGTCTTGAACGGGCCGCGCTCGGGATGGTCGACCTCCACGATCATGCCGCTGGCTCGCAGATCCTGATCGTCGAGCAGCTCGGCGGTGTCCATGATCGGCCCGCATGGGACGCTGATCTCGTTGAGCTCGTTGAACGCCTCCCACTTGGTCTTGGTCAACGTCCACTGCTCGACCATCTCGAAGATCTCGCTCAGCCGCGACAGCCGGGCCTCGGGCGTGTCGTAGTCCTCGTTGCCGAGCAGGTCGGTGCGCCCGATCTTGTGCATCAGCGCCTCCCACACCTGCGGCTGGATGACCACGTAGACCCAGTCGTTGGGCCCGCCGGGCTTGCAGCGCAGGGCCCACCCCGGCTGCCCCCCGCCGGAGGCGTTGCCAGACCGTGGCACCGCACCCCCGAACTCGGTGTTGGGGTACTCGTTCAACGGCCCGTGGGCCAGCCGCTGCTGGTCGCGGATCTTGACCCGGCAGAGGTTGAGGATCCCGTCGCGCATGGCGATCTGGACCCGCTGCCCGCGGTCGGTGTGGGTGCGCTGGTAGAGCGCCGTCACCACCGCGCCGAACAGGTGCACCGCGTTACCGGAGTCACCGATCTGCGCCCCGGTGACGACCGGCGGGCCATCCTCGAATCCAGTTGTGCTCATCGACCCCCCGGTCGCCTGCGCAATCGGCTCATACGCCTTGGCGTGCTCGAGCTTGCCCGGCCCAAAGCCCTTCAGCGAGGCGTAGATCAGACGCGGGTTGATCTCCTGGATGTGCTCCCAGGTGAACCCGAGACGATCCAGCGCGCCGGGGGCAAAGTTCTCGACCAGAATGTCACTGCGGCGCAGCAGTTCGGTGAACAGCTCCTTGCCGTCATCGGACTTCATGTTCAGGGTCAAGCTGCGCTTGTTGCAGTTGAGCATCGTGAAGTAGAGGCTGTCGACGTCGGGCAGGTCACGCAGCTGGGTGCGGGTCACGTCACCGCGGCCGGGTGGCTCGATCTTGATCACGTCGGCGCCCATCCAGGCGAGCAGCTGCGTGCAGACGGGGCCGGCCTGGACGTGCGTCATGTCCACCACCCGTACACCCTCGAGTGCCTTGTTCATCTCTGGCTCCTCACTCACTTGTACATCGTCTGGTTCATCGTGCCGGGCGCAAACGCGTTCTGGTCGATCCACACGTTGATCAGGGCGGGCTTGCCCGACTCGCGGGCCCGTTGCAGCGCTGGAGCGATCTGGCTCGGCTCGCGAACCTCCTCGCCGTAACCGCCGAGCATCTGGGCGAACAGGTCGTACTTCACATCACCGAGCTTGTTGCCGATGTCACCGCGCTCCTCGCCGTACTTCTGAATCTGCCCGTAACGGATCTGATTCATGTAGGAGTTGTTGCCGACGACCCCGATGAACGGCAGGTTGAAGCGAACCATGGTCTCGAAATCCCAACCGGTCAGGCTGAACGCTCCGTCGCCGAACAGGCACACCACCTCGCGGTCCGGGCGGGCCTGCTTGGCCGCCATCGCGAAGGGCACGCCGACACCCAGTGTCCCGAGCGGACCCGGGTCCATCCACAGGCCGGGTCCCTTGGGCTGGACGACACCGCCGGAGAAGGTCACTACGTCGCCACCGTCACCGATGTACAGCGTGTTGTCGGTCAAAAACTGGTTGATCTCGTGCGCCAGGCGCAGGGGGTGAATCGGCGCGGTGTCCTTCATCAGCCGCGGCAGGCGCTCCTGGATCAGACGATCCTCCTCTTCGCGCAGCCCCTGCAGCCAGGATTCGCGCCGCCGGGCGCCGTTGTCGCTATTCCCGGAGGCCGCTTGGGTGACCGCACCGAGGATCGCGCCGACGTCGCCGACCAGGCCCAGCGAGACGTCCCGGTTCTTGCCGACCGTCTTGTAGTCCATGTCGATCTGAACCACGGTGGCGTCCTGGGACAGCCGCTTGCCGTAACCCATGCGGAAGTCGAACGGAGTCCCGACGATCACGATCACGTCGGCCTCCCTGAACGCGTGCCGGCGCGTCTGGTGGAAGTGGTGGGGGTCGCCGGGGGCCAGCGTGCCGCGGGCGGCACCGTTCATGAACGCGGGAATGTTGAGGGTGCGGACGAACTCGGTCGCCGCCTCGGCGCCGCGACAGGTCCACACCTGGGTCCCGAGCAGCACACACGGACGCTCGGCGTTGACGAGGATGTCGGCCAGTCGCTCGATATCGGCCGGATCGCCGATGCTCTTGGTGGAGGCGCGGTAGTGACCGGCTGCGGGGAGCACGGCGCGCTCCAGCGGGACCTTGCGATCGAGGATGTCCCGGCCGATCTCCAGATACGACGGCCCCGGGGCGCCGGCGTGCGCCTCCCGGAACGCCATCGCGACCATGTCGGCGACCCGTTCGGTTGTGAGCACGCTCGACGCGAACTTGGTGATCGGGCGCATCATCTCGACGTGCGGAAGGTCCTGCAGCGAGCCCATGCGGTGCTGGTCAAGCGCACCCTGGCCGCCGATCAGCAGCATGGGACTCTCGGCGCGCAAGGCGTTGGCGACCCCGGTGACCGCGTCGGTGGTACCGGGCCCCGCGGTCACCACGGCGCAGCCCGGCCGACCGGTCACGCGGGCATAACCGTCGGCGGCGTGGGCCGCCACCTGCTCGTGGCGCACGTCGAGCACCTTGATGCCCTCGTCCACGCATCCGTCGTAGATGTCGATGATGTGACCGCCGCAGAGAGTGAAGATCACATCGATGCCCTCTGCCTTGAGCGCCTTGGCGACGAGGTGGCCGCCGGAGATCGTCTGGGTGTCAGTCGCCTGAGCGTCGGTGACGGTGTCACCGTTCTGCTTGGTGCTGGCCGTGGCTGTCACGTCGTCTCTCTCTCCTCGGGTTTTCCCTGACTGCGGTTCGGGGCTAGCCCGACCTCGTTCAATCCAGCTGCCACGTGCGATCGACGTGGCGGGCCAGGTTCAGCGCGTGATCGCGCACCAGCTTCTCGGCCAGATCAGCTTCGCGAGCCTCGAGTGCTTCGATGATCTGCATGTGATCGACGATCGACCGCTCGGCGCGGTCGGCCTCGCCGATCGTGTGGCGGCGGATAGCGCGCACGTGCACGAGCAGGCTGTCGGCCATGTTGGCGATCAGGGGCGAGTGCCCGAGCTCGATCAGCCGCTGGTGAAAGCGGAGGTTGGCGGCCGAGTACTCGTCCAGATGCGAACGCAGCTCGGCTTCCTCAAAGGTCGAGAACAGCGTGCGCAGGCTGCTGATCTCGTCATCGCTGGCGCGCTCGCACATCAGCCGCGCCGCCATGCCCTCCAGGGCCGCCCAGGCAATGATCATCTCGATGATCTCGGCCTTGCTCTTGCGGGCCACGTAGACCCCGCGGCGGGGCAGGATCGTGACCAGGCCCTGGTGTTCGAGTCGCGCCAGCGCCTCGCGAACCGGGGTCCGGCTGACCCCGAGCTCGGCGGCGAGTCGCTTCTCGTCGAGGCGCAGATCAGCGCCGGGGTCATACGCGTCCATCGCCAGGATCGCGCCGCGCAGCGCGTCGTAGGCCAGCTGGGCAACGCTGATCCCCGCCTGGGGAATCGGCGGCACGACGAGGGACTCGGTCATCACCTCTGGGATCAGAACGCCAACGCTGGTCGTGGCCGCCCGCATCTGGGATACACAATACAAGATGCGGTATGTCTGTCAACCGGGCATGTGTCCCGTGATCCGGCCTTCCGGCGGCCACTCAGCCGGCGGCGTCCGCCCGGCACGACCACTCAGACCGGCGGGCGTCCGCCCGGCACGACCGCTCAGACCAGGCGGGCGATCGCCACCACGCCGACCACGACGATGAGCGCTCGCAGGGCCGAGACCGGCAGTTTGCGACCGATCCGGGCACCCACCGTGCCCCCGATCAGCGCCCCCGCGGCGATCAGCCCGGTCGGCGCCCACGCCACGGTGGCGAAACAGATGAACACCAGCCCGGAGACGAGGTTGACCAGCCCGACCAGCACGACCTTGAGCGCGTTGATCCGCTGCAGGTCGGCTTCGAGCCCGAGGCTCATGATCCCGAGCAGCAGGATGCCCTGCGCCGCGCCGAAGTAGCCGCCATAGACGCCGGTGGTGAACACCGCGACCAGCACCCCCCGCCCCGGATGCTGCCCGGGCGCGGGCCGGTGGCGGTCCAGCCCTCGCCGCAGCGCCGGCTCGGCGACGATCAGGATCAGGGCGATCACGATGAAGCCCACCACGATCACCTTGAACGCGGACGCCGGTACCGTCAGCAACGCTGCGGCACCGACGCCGCCACCCAGCATCGAGGCGCCCGCGAGCCGCCGCAGCCGGGCCCCCTGGCCGCGCAGCTCGCGCCGGTAGCCGATCGCCCCGGCCGCCGATCCCGGGATCAGCCCCACGGTGTTTGAGACGTTGGCCAGCACCGGCGCGTAGCCCTGGCTCAGCAGCAACGGAAACGTGAGCAGGGTGCCACTGCCGACGACCGTGTTGACGCCGCCGGCCGCGATCCCGACGACGAAGATCTCGACCGCGTGAAGCGCGGTCATTGCGTCATCTAACCAGCGCCGATCCGACCGCCCACCGACCCACGTGCGTGGCGCCGGTCACTCATCCTCGCTGCGCTTGACGACGCCCAGCAGGTTTGCCTCCACCCGGTTGAGGTGCATCTCCATGATCTCGACCGCGGGCGTGAGCTCCCGGGCGCAGAGCGCATCGACGAGCCGCACGTGATCGCTCTGATAGCTGGCCCGGCGCTCACGGGAGTCGTTGCGGCGCTTCAGGTTGCCCCAGATCGCGCCTTCCCGGGCCCGCTCGACCTCGCCGTACATGCTCAGCAGCAACTGGTTGCGGCTGGCCGCCACGATGGCGTGATGCAGCGCGAAGTCCCAGCGCTCGAAGGCCGTGTAGTTCTCGGCCGCCGCGCCGCCCTGGAGGCAACGGCGCATCTCGTCGAAATCACGCTGCGTGGCCCAGGCCACCACCAACGGGAGCACCTGTGGCTCGATCAGACGGCGTGCCGCCATCACGTCGGCCGGTCCGACCTCCCCCGCCGCCCTCGCCTCACGGTCCGCGGCCGAGACGTTGCGGTGACTGTCGCCGGCGCGCAGGAACGTGCCGCGTCCCACCTCACGTGAGATCCGCCCTTCGGCCTCGAGGACCGCGAGCGCGTGTCGCACCATCGTGCGGGTCACCCCGAGCTGGGACGCCAGCTCGCGCTCGGTGGGCAACCGGCCGCCGGGGGCGGCGTCGCTGCGCGCCCAGCGCGTGATGATCTGGTCAGCCAGATCATGGCTGTAGGTCGGCGGATGCGCGGTGGTTGAGCTGGCCATGAATCCTTCTGAATCGGTCGGCTGATGACGGTCAAGTGCCCCGCGGACCCCCGCGAACCCCGTCCCGATCCAGTCTAACCAATCGAACCAATCTTTGCCCGGACTTTCCCACCGACCCCATTTGACGCCAAATACCGTGGCGGTGTATGTTGCAACCAATACGACAAATCGAACCAAAGTTTGGTCGTGCGTCGAACTGTCGAGGCCGAGGATTGGAGGAGCTTGCGACTCGCAACCGTAATCACGCCGCGGGGTCTGCGGCTGCACGTCCGCGGAGAGAACGGCTACGTCGACATCGCCGAGGCGACCGGCGACGAACGCCTCAGTGAGCTCAACGCGGTGCTGAGCGGCGGCACCGAGGTGATCGAGCTGATCCAGGGTGTGTCGAGCCAACCGGGCCGGGAGCTGGCGGAATCCGCCTACGGACCAGCCGTCCCGTCACCGCGCCGCGTTCTGTGTCTGGGCGTCAATTATCTCGAGCACGCCCTGGAAGGCGGTCGCCCGCCGACCAAGTGGCCGGAGACGTTCGTCCGCGGTGCCGACTCGGTCGCGTCGCCCTACGGCGATCTCGTCAAGCCTGACCTGAGTGAGCGCTTCGACTACGAAGGCGAGCTCGGCCTGGTCATCGGCGCCGGCGGCCGCTACATCCGCGCCGAGGACGCCATTTCGGCGATCGCCGGTTATGTCGTGCTGATGGACGGATCCGCCCGGGAGTGGCAGCGCGCGGCCAGCCAGTGGACGCCGGGCAAGAACTTCGACGCCACGATGCCGATCGGGCCCGAAGTGGTCACCACCGACGAGGTGGACGCGGCCGACCTCCAGCTGACAACGACGCTGAATGGTGAGGTGATGCAGTCGGCCCGGACGTCGCAGATGATCTTCGACATACCCAGGACGATCGAATACCTGTCGTCGTTCACCACCCTGCGGCCGGGCGACGTGATCGCCACCGGGACTCCGGGCGGAGTCGGGTTCGCGCGCCAGCCGCCCGTGTGGCTCACGCCGGGCGACCTGCTGGAGATCGAGGTCGAGGGCGTCGGACGGATCGCCAACCGCGTGGTGGAGGAGAACAGCGGCCAGAACGACTGGCCGTGGGTGCCGCCGCCGGCCCAGAAGGCAACCTTGTAGCGCCCGCGGACCCGTGCCGCGCCGCAGGATCAAGCAAGACCCTTTCGCCGTAGCAGGTTCAGCAGAGGAGAGAGAACATGCCGGGACCTAGATCACACCGCCCAGTGGGACTTCTGGGACGCAGATCACCCCGTTCAGGTGCCATCGGACGTCTGGCCACGGGGGTGTGCGCCGCGGCGCTGGCCATCGCCGGATGCGGTGGCAACTCCAACGGCTCGGGAGGATCAGGCGGCTCGGGCGCGGCCGCGGCCGGCTCGACGCTGACGGTCGCCGATGTCGCGCCGTTCACCGGCACCGACGCCGCGCTCGGCCCGACATACCTCATCTCCTGCGACGCCGCGACCAACGCGATCAACCAAGCCGGGGGAGTGAGCGGACACAAGCTGACCTGCAAGTCGGTGGACACCAGAGGCGACCCGGCCGATGCCGTGCCGGCGGTCCGGCAGATGTACGCCTCCACGTCGAACCTCGGCCTGGTGATCGGATGCACTTCGGATGAGGCGGCCTCGGTAGTCCCGGTGTTCACCGCCAAGAAGACGATCTCGTTCTGCATGACCGGACAGTCGGAGTTCGATCACGTCAAGTTCCCGTACTTCTACCGGCTGGTGCCACCGGACCTGTCGGAGTCCTACGCGATGGTCGCGATGGCTCAGAATCGCGGCTACAAGCGGATCGCGATGGCGTTCGGCAACGACATCGGCTCGCAGACATTCGTCGGGCCGGCGATGGCCGCGATCAAGAAGGCGAACATGTCGCTGGTGTCCAACCAGACGCTCGATCTCAGCGCCAACACGTTCCGCACCGAGGCTGCCGCGATCGTGGCCGCCAAGCCGGACGTGATCCTGACCGAGGCACTCGGTCCCACCGAGGCATCGTTCCTGTCCGAGGTCAAGCAGCTCAACGGCGGCAAGATGATTCCGGTGATCGGGACCTCGGCGACGATCTCCCCGGACTGGTTCAAGTCGGTCTCGGCCGCGATCGGCGGCGCCACCCTGGCCTCGAGCTTCACCGCCGACAACCTCGTGACCGAGAGCTCCGGACCGGCGTTCCAGGCCTTCTCGACCGCGATCGGCGCCGAGAAGGGCAAGGTCGGCAGCACGGGTGACTTCTCCACCTACCTGACCGCCCCGGGGGCCGTGCACCTGTACGACGGCATCAACCTGGCGGCGCTGGCGATGCTCGCGTCGCACAGCACGTCGCCAACCGTGTACGCCCCGTTCATCGAGAAGATCGGTAACGGCGTGCCCGGCGCGACGGTGGTCAACTCGTTCGCGCAGGGTGCCGCGGCGATCAAGTCGGGCAAGCAGATCCGCTACGAGGGACCCGGAGGGCCGACGAGCTTCGATGCTTATCACGACTCCGCCGGGCTCTTCCAGGTGGATACCTACACAGCGGACGGAACCGTCCATGTCAAGTCGAATCTGTCCACCAGCCAGCTGCGGGCGTTGGGCCTGTGACGCCGGGATGAAGTAAGCGTGCTGAGCACCTCGAGCGTCTTCGTTACCTCGTTTGGATTCGGCCTCGTCACGGCGGCGGTGCTTGCCCTGGCGGCGGTCGGGTTCACCCTGCAGTTCGCGGTTACGAACGTCCTCAACCTCGCCTACGGCGGAGTGATGGTGGTGAGCGCATATGCCGCCTATGCGCTCAACCACGCCGGTGTCAACATCTGGATCGCGACGCTGGCGTCGATCGTCACCGGCGCCGCCCTGTCGGTGCTGCTCAACAACTTCGTTTACACGCCGTTCCAGCGCAAGGGTACGTCCCCGATCGCGATGGTGATCGTTTCACTGGGGATGACACTGATCCTGGTGTTCGGCACCCAGGCGCTGGCCGGTCCGACGAATGTCTCGTACTCCCTGAACCAGGGTTCCCTGATCAAGGTCGGGTCGATCGAGCTGACCGCCGTGCAACTGGTGATCATCGCGCTCAGCATCGTGGTGATGGTCGCGGTGCACGCGCTGATTCGATACACGCGCCTGGGCAAGGCGATGCGGGCGACCGCGGCCAACCGCGACCTGGCCCGTAACTGCGGCATCCGCACCGCCCAGGTGGTCACGCTCACGTGGCTGATCTCCGGTGCTCTGTGCGGCCTCGCCGGGGCCACCTTCGCGATCAACTCGGGCACGTTCGGCGCCACCAGCACCGACGTTTTCCTGGTGCTGATCCTGGCCGCGGTGTTCCTCGGCGGCCCGGGCGAGCCCTATGGCGCGATGCTCGGAGCGCTGGTGATCGGACTGGCGACCGAGATCAGCGCGTCGATCGTGGTGTCCAGCTACAAGGACGTGATCGCGTTCGTGATCCTGCTGGCGATGCTGGCGGTGCGGCCCGAGGGCCTGCTCGGCGCCCGGGCGTGACCGGTGGGGTGAGGACGCCGTGATCTATTACATCACCACCCTGCTGGTGTACGCCGGGGTCGATGCGATCGCCTGTCTGGGACTCAGCCAGCAGTTCGGCATCGGCGGCGTCACCAACTTCGGCTTCATCATCTTCCAGGCCGCGGGGGCGTACACGGCCGCGGTGCTATCGCTGCCCTCGGCCAGCGCCAACGGCGGCTTTCAGAGCTACATCGGCGGTCTTAACCTCCCCTTCCCGTTTCCCTGGATCGGCGCGGCGATCGTCGGTGGGTTGCTGGCGGTGCCGTTCGCGGCGATAGTCGGCAAGCGCCTCAGAGGGGATTTCGCCGCGGTCGGCCTGTTGGTCACCGCGGTGATGTTCAACCTGCTGGTGACCAACTACACGCCGCTGCTCAATGGCGCCGCCGGCCTGTCACTGGTACCGGCGCCGCTGCAGAACTCGATCAACCCGCAGTCCACGGGCTACCAGTGGGGCTACGGCATCGTGGCAGTGCTGCTGGCCCTTCTCACCTACGCGTTCGTGACCCGGATCACCAACTCGCCCTACGGGCGGACGCTGCGGGCGATGCGTGACAACGACGTCGTAGCCGACTCGCTGGGCAAGAACGTGCGCTCGCTGCGTACCTCCTCGCTGGTGATCGGCGGGGCGATCGCCGGCCTGTCGGGCGGCCTGCTGGTCGGCTTCATCAACCTGTGGGATCCGCAGGCCTGGGGCTACGCCGAGACCGTGGTGCTGTTCGCCGCGGTGATCATCGGCGGGCTGGGCAATCACCGCGGCGCGATCCTGGGAGCGATCCTGGTTCCGGTGGCGTTCGAGGAGGCGACGCGTTACATACCACCCGTCCCCAACGATCCGAACCTGATCCCGGCCCTGCAATGGGTGGTGATCGGCGTGCTGATCATGCTGTTCCTGTGGTTCCGACCGCAGGGCATCTTCCCCGAGCGTCGCCGCCGGATCCTCGGCAGCCGGGCCGACGAGGCGGCCCCGGCGGGCGCGGCGGACGGTCCAGGCGACGGAGGCACCCGCGATGGTCCCGTCGGGCGCTGACATCGTCACCGGCGGCGGCCCCGACATCGTCACCGGCGGCGGCCCCAGCATCGCCACCAATGGCGGCGCCGACGTCGTGCTGCGCTGCGAGGGGCTCACGCGGAGCTTCGACGGCGTCCGCGCCGTGGACGGGATCTCGATGGGGTTCCAGCGGGGCCGGCTGACCGGGATCATCGGTCCCAACGGCGCCGGGAAGTCGACCGCACTGGCGATGCTCGCCGGCACGCTGCCGGCCACCGAGGGCAAGATCTACTACCGGGGCGAGGACATCACCGGGGTTCCGGCCTACCTGCGCGCCCGGCGCGGCCTGGTCCGGACCTTCCAGCTGGCGAGCGAGTTCAAGCGCTTGACGGTGATCGAGAACCTGCTCGCGGCGATCCCCGACCAGCGCGGCGAGACCTTCCACGGGGCGGTCCTGGGGAAGCGCTACTGGGGCGCGCAGGAACGCGATGCGATCGAGAAAGCAGCGGCGACGCTCGAGCGCTTCGGCCTGCTGTCGCTGGCCGACCGCTACGCCGGCGATCTCAGCGGCGGCCAGCGCCGACTGGTGGAGATCATGCGCGCGCTGATGGCCGAGCCGGAGGTGCTGCTGCTCGACGAGCCGATGGCCGGAGTACATCCGCGCCTGGCGCACCAGATCGGAATGCTGCTGGTCGGGCTGTGCGAGAGCGGGATCACCGTGGTCATGGTCGAGCACGAACTCTCGATCATGGATGAGTTCTGCGATCCGGTGATCGTGCTGGCGGAGGGAAAGGTCCTCGCCGAGGGGACGATGGCGGCGCTGCGGGCCAGAGAGGAAGTCGTGGAGGCCTACCTTGTCGGCTGAAGGCAGCAGCCTCGGCGACCCGGTGGTGGGCACGGCCGTCGAGCCCCTTGCCCACCAGGTCCAGGGCGTCTCGCTGCGGACCGAGGAGCTCAGCTCCGGGTATGAGGGCCGCCCGGTCGTCCACGGGGTGTCGATCTCGGTCGAGCCCGGCGAGGTGGTCTCGATCGTCGGGCCGAACGGCTCGGGCAAGAGCACGCTGCTCAAGAGCGTCGTCGGCCTGGTCGAGGTCCTCTCCGGCAAGGTCTTCTTCGGCGACCGCGACGTGACCAACTGGCCGCCGGAGAACGTCGCCCGGATCGGGGTCGGCTACGTGCCGCAGATCGATGACGTGTTCGGCCCGCTGACCGTGCGGGAGAACCTGGAAATGGGCGGCTACCTGCTCAAGGCACGCGAGGTATCGGGCCGAGTCGCGCACGTGCTCGAGGTGTTCCCGCAACTCAGCCGAATGGTGAGTCGCCGCGCCGGCAAGCTGAGCGGCGGCGAGCGCAAGATGCTGGCGATGGGACGAGCCCTGATGCTCGAGCCGGCCCTCGTCGTGCTCGACGAGCCGACCGCGAACCTGGCGCCGATGATCGCCTCGACGGTCCTGCGCGAGCACGTCCGTCAGCTGGCCGCGACCGGCGCCTCCGTGCTCGTGGTCGAGCAGCGAGCCAAGGCCGTATTGGAGATCTCCGATCGCACCTACGTGCTCGGCGGCGGCCAGCTGAGAATGCAGGGAGCCCCGGCCGAGCTCGCCGCCAGCCCTGAGTTCGTCGACTCATTTCTCGGCGGCGGCAGCCGCGCCGCTTGAATCGACAGACACCGGAAGGACCAAGCGCCCGGGGCGAGCGCTCGCGATCACGATCAGCAGCCTGGGCATCTGAGTAGGCGCGGCGGGGCGGCGGGCTACGGCTCGAGCGCCGGGGGCAGCCCGAACTGCGCGAACAGCTCAGTGTTCAGATAGTTGTGGATCGCGGCGATACGGCCGTGCTCCAGCTCGACCACCTGCAGCGACCACGGAAGATGGCCACCCTTGCCGTCGGGCTTGTAGCTCCCGAACGCGGGACAGCCGTTGGCCCGGGTGGCGACCAAGCGTGAGCCACGGCAGCCGATCCCGGGTCCGAGCATCCAGCGGTGGACCTCGACCGGACCGCGCAGCCAGAGCTCGATCGGCGGCATCGAGAAGGTCACGTCGTCACGCAGGAGGGTTACCAGCGAATCGATGTCATAGCGCTCGAACGCGCTGACGTAGCGCTCCAGGAGGTCCTCGTCGTCGGCCTCGAGCGTCGCATCGCCGTCCACCAGCTCGAGCCCGTCAAGCGTCGCCCGGGCGCGCTGGAGCGCGCTGTTGACCGAGGCGGTGCTCGTCTCGAGCAGGGCCGCCACTTCGCTTGCCTGCCAGTGCAGCACCTCGCGCAGGATCAGCACTGCCCGCTGGCGCGGCGGCAGGTGCTGAAGGGCGGCCACGAAGGCCAGGCGGATCGTCTCGCGCAGGGCCGCCACCTCCGCTGGGTCGCTCTCGGGCGACAGCACCCGGGTGTCGGCCACGGGCTGTACCCATCGGTACTCCGGCAGCTCGTTCAGGACGGCGGTCGCCGTAGTCGACGGCGAGACGAGATCCATGGGGCGAGCTCGGCGCTGGGGCCGCTGGGGCATGTCCAGGCAGACGTTGGTGGCGATCCGGTACAGCCAGGACCGCAGCGACGCCCGCCCTTCGAAGCTTGCGCGACTGCGCCAGGCGCGCAGGAAGGTCTCCTGCACCGCGTCCTCGGCCTCCGAGCCTGCGCCGAGCATCCGGTAGCAGTACCCGGTGAGCTCGCGCCGATGGCGCTCCATGTGGACGTCGAAGCCCTGCCCGAGTGCAGACGAGGCGGCTTCCATGGCCACATCGTAGCTGTCGGGCGCGGGCGGTCCCGGCCGCTGGCCATGCCGCGCGGGGCCGGGGCGGTGGGCTTGAGCAGCCGCTTGCCCGTGGCCGCCTGCACTATCGTCGCGGCCATGACCGGACCCTCCCCCACGGAGGCGCGAGCGCCGACGCCGGCGGATCTGCGCGGGCGCCTCGTGGGCCGGTTGGTGGTGGTCGAGCCGCTGGGCGCCGAGCACGAGACGGGACTGATCGAGGCGGCCAGCGAGCCGGAGCTGTTCGTGTGGATGCCGGTGGACATGGCGTCCTCGCGCGATGCGCTGCGCCGCTGGCTGTCGGTCTCGCTTGACAACGCGGTGGCTGGTCGCGAGGTGCCGTTCGCGATCCTCGACCGGAGCTCGGGCGCCGTGCTCGGGTCCACGCGCTTTATGGAGCTGCGCTTGGAGCACCGGCGGGCCGAGATCGGCTGGACGTGGCTCACGCGTTCAGCGTGGTCGACGGGAGCCAATGTCGAGACCAAGCTGATGCTGCTCAGCTGCGCCTTCGAGCACGCCGGGCTGCGCCGGGTGGAGTTCAAGACCGACGCGCGCAACGAGCGTTCACGCGGCGCGCTGCTGGCGCTGGGGGCGACGTTCGAGGGGATTGCGCGCAAGCACATGGTGGTGGGGGCGCAGGGCACGCGTGATTCGGCCTACTACTCGGTGATCGATGACGAATGGCCCGAGCTCAAGCCGGCGCTGGAGCGGCGGCGCGACGAGCACCTGATCCGCCGCGCCACGGCGTAAGAATCAGCCGTTAGTGTGCACGCGATGCCCGAGCGCTTCGATGTCGCCATCCTCGGGGCGGGGCCCGCCGGCGAGCACGCCGCCTCCGCCCTGGTCAGGGAAGGCCGCCGGGTCCTGATGGTGGAGCGCGAGCTGATCGGCGGCGAGTGCTCCAACTGGGCCTGCATCCCGACCAAGACGCTGCTGCGCGCGACCGAGGTGCGGGGAGAGACCGAGCGCGCCGCGGGGGTCGAGCCGGCCGACTTGACGTGGCCCGACCTGGCTCGCTACCGGGACTACATGACTTCCGCCGGAGATGACTCGGCCCGCGTCAAGGGCTACGAGGAGATGGGCGTGACGGTGGTCAAGGGGGTCGGGCGCCTGGCCGGTCCGGGGCGCCTGGCGGTGGACGGCCGCGAGTTCGAGGCCGGCTCGATCCTGATCTCCACCGGCTCTGATCCCGTCATCCCACCGATCGAGGGCCTCCGCGAGGCCGGCTACTGGACCAACCGGGAGGCCACCGCGCTGAGCGAGCTCCCGCGCAGCGCGGTGGTGATCGGGGGAGGCCCGGTGGGGATCGAGCTGGCCCAGTTCATGCGTCGCTTCGGCACCGAGGTGGCGCTGGTGCAGGGCACGCCGAGGCTGGCCGAGCGCGAGGACGAGCGGGTCTCCGAGCTGCTCGCCGCCGCGTTGCGCGCCGATGGGATCGACGTCCATACCGCGGTTCACGCGCAGCGGGTCAGAACCGAGGGAGAGCTCCGCGTGATCGAGCTCGACGACGGCTCCGAGCTGCGCGGCGAGCGGCTGATCGTCGCGGTCGGGCGCCGGCCCCGCAGCGCGGACATCGGGCTCGAGACGATCGGCGTCGAGGCAAGTCCCAGGGGGATCGCGATCGACGAGCACTGCCGCGTCGCCGACGGGGTATGGGCGGCGGGCGACTGCACCGGGGTGATGCTGTTCACCCACCTGGCCAAGTACCAGGCGCGGGTGGCGCTGGCCGACATGCGCGGCCGGCCGACGACGGCCGACTACCGAGCGATTCCACGGGTGATCTTCACCGATCCGGAAGTGGCGGCGGTGGGAATGAGCGAGGCGCAGGCTCGCGAGGCGTCACTCGACGTGGCGGTCGCGAAGATCGAGCTGCCGAGCTCGATCGCCCGCCCCTACACCTACGAGGAGGAACCTCGCGGGGAGCTGAGCGTGGTCTTCGACCGCGCCCGCCGGGTGATGGTCGGGGCGTGGGCGGTGTCGCCGCTGGCGAGCGAGTGGATCCACCAGGCGGTGCTGGCGATCAAGGCCGAGATTCCGTTCGACGTGCTGCTCGACACTGTCGCGCAATTCCCGTCGTACTCCGAGGCCTACCTCTCGGCGCTGCAGGCACTCGAGCTGAGCTGACCCTGGCCGCTTGGTTTCGCCGGTAGCCTCCGAGGCTCGATGGTGGGCGCATCGCGGACACCGTTGTGGGTCACGCTGACGCTCACGCTGGCGTCGGCGCTGGGCGGCTCGCTGGCCGCGAGCGAGTCCGCGTTGGCCGCGATGACGCGGATCGGCATCCACTACAGCACGCCGGCCCACGCCGCGGTGATCGGACCGCTGCCGGCGCGAGCGCGGTTACGGGTCGCGGTGACGCTGAAGCCTCGCCATCCCGCCGCCCTCGCCGCCTACGTCCGGGCGGTGTCAACGCCCGGGAGCAGATTGTTTCGCCGCTACCTGCGCCCGGCTCAGTTCGGGCGTCGTTTCGGGGCCACCCCGGCGCAGATCACGCTGGTGCGCAGGGCCCTGTCAGACCACGGACTGCACCCCGGGCCAGCCAGTGCGGGGCGCCTGTCGATCCCGCTGACCGCAACGGCGGCCGCGCTTGACCGCGGGCTCTCGATCTCACTGCTGAGACTGGCACTGCCTGGCCGGCGAACCGCCGTCGCCACCACTGTGGCGCCGTCGCTGGGAACCGGCGCAGCGCGGATGGTGCAGTCGATCGTCGGCCTGGACTCGGTGACTTCGCCGCGTCCGCTGTTGGTCCGCCCGGAGCCCGGCTTTCGCCGTGCGCTGGGAACCGCCTCCCCCCCGGCGACGACCCACGGTCCGCAACCTTGCCCCCGGGCGCGCTCGCAGGCCGGCAGCGCCGGCGCATACACCGCCGACCAGATCGCCTCCGCGTATGGCTTCTCCGGTCTGTACGGGTCCGGTGACAACGGTGCCGGTGTGACCGTGGCGGTGTACGAGCTCGAGCCCGATGATCCCGCCGACATCGCCGCCTACCAGGCGTGCTACGGCACCAGCGCCTCGGTCAGCTACGTTCCGGTCGACGGCGGCGCTGGCAGCGGCTCGGGCTCGGGCGAGGCGGCGCTTGACATCGAGAACCTGATCGGTCTCGCCCCGGGGGCCAAGGTGGTGGTCTATCAGGGGCCGAACTCGAGCTCCGGCGCTCCGGGGTCGGGTCCGTATGACACCTTCAGCGCGATCGTCAACCAGGACCGGGCCCGGGTGGTCAGCGTCTCGTGGGGCCAATGCGAGGCGGGAATCGGCGCCGGCAGCGCGACGGCCGAGTACACCCTGTTCGAGCAGGCGGCCGCGGAGGGACAGTCGATCATCGCCGCCGCGGGCGACGGCGGCGCGGAGGATTGCGATGCCGGCGGCGCGTCGCCCCCGACCCAAGTCGGCGTCGATGACCCCTCGAGTCAGCCCTACGTGGTCGGCGTCGGCGGTACGAGTCTGACCGCTCCCGGTCCGCGTCCCGCGGAGAGCGTCTGGAACAGCGGCACGATCGCCGGGGGGCTGTTGCAGCCCGGTGCCGGTGGCGGTGGCATCTCGAGCTTGTGGCCGATGCCATCCGGCCAGCTCGACGCCGCCGCGTCGGTGAATGTGCTCGGCGCAGGGATCACCGGAGCCCAGTGCGGCCGGCCGGGCGACTACTGCCGCGAGGTCCCCGATGTCTCGGCCAACGCCGACCCGTCCACCGGGTACGTCATCTACTGGAACGGCAGCCACGGCCAGCTCGGACAGCCAGCCGGCTGGCAGACGGTCGGCGGCACGAGCGCGGCGGCGCCGGTGTGGGCCGCGCTGATCACCCTGGCCGACGCCTCCAGCGCCTGCGGCGGCAGTCCGCTCGGATTCGCGGGCCCCGCGCTCTACCACGCCGCCGGCCAGGCCTACGCGACCGACTTCAACGACGTCCTCACCGGCAACAACGATTTCACTCACACCAACAACGGACAGTTCGCCGCCGGCACCGGCTATGACGAGGCAACCGGTCTCGGGACCCCGAACGCGGCGGCGCTCGCCGCGGCCCTGTGCGCCGGGACGCTGAAGCTGGGCAGCCCGGGCGCCCGGCGGTCGACCGCGCGCGCCAGCGTCTCGTTACGACTGCGCTCCAGCGACGGTCCCGGCGCCGCCGTCCGCCTCGAGGCGACCGGGCTCCCGCCCGGATTGTCGCTGAACCCGGTCACGGGCCGGATCACCGGTCGGCCGCGGCGGACCGGGAGGTTTGAGGTCTCGGTCATCGCGCAGGACGCGTTCGGCGCCAGCGCGTCGATCGCCTTCGGCTGGACGATCGGGGCTGCGCCCCACGTGTCGCGGCTGTCGGTGTCGGGCCTCCAGCAGGACCGCCCTCAGCTGGGGTTCACGCTCTCTGCGGGCCGTCGAGCGCCGGCGTTCGCCCAGTTGCGCCTGGCGCTCCCAGGCGGACTCAGGCTGGCGTCGGCTCAGGCGGTGCGGCTGCACGGTCGCACAGCGCGGGCGAGCCAGTTCACCGCTCACCTGGTCCACGGAGCACTGGAGATCAAGCTGCGCCATCCGCTCGGTGAGCTGCACCTGGCGCTGAGCTATCCCGATCTTCGTGTCGATCATCGACCCCAGCCGCAGACTCGCCGCCGCAGCGGCGACACGCACCAGCTCAGCCTGCGGATCATCGACGCGGACGCCGGCGCCACGATCGTGCATGCCAGACTGATGCTCGGGCCATAACCGCGATGCCCGTACTGAGCGGCAGCTGCAGCGCCACCATCGACGCCGACATCGAGCGTTGCTGGGAGCTGCTGCAGGACATCGCCCGGGCGCCCGAGTGGCAGCGGGTGCTCACGCGCGTCGAGGTCCTGGAGCGCGACGAGCTCGGGCGGGGCCTGATCTGCGACACCGTCAGCGACGCCAAGGTGACCAAGGTCCATTGCCGGGTGCGGATGCACTATGACCCGCCCCGCCGGCTCACCTGGAGCCAGGTTGAGTCCGACGACCTCGACTCGATGGAGGGTTCCTGGGAGCTCGAGCCCATGGCCACGGGCCGGACCCGCGCCACCTACACCCTGGCCGTCGATCCCGGGCCGATCGGCCTGCTGGCGCGGCCGCTGGAGCGGGTGATCCGCTCGTTGGTGATCGGGCACCAGGCGCAGG
Source organism: uncultured Solirubrobacterales bacterium (assembly GCA_963792735.1). Lineage (GTDB taxonomy): Bacteria > Actinomycetota > Thermoleophilia > Solirubrobacterales > Solirubrobacteraceae > Palsa-465. The sequence continues at coordinate 445,662 of CAWBXK010000009.1, forward strand.
AGCTCGCCGAGGCGCTGCGGGGCGGAGCCTGACTCAGGCCGGCGCCGCCGGCGGGTCGGTATAGCGCCGGGCGACGTCCTTCAGCAGGGCGATCATCGCGCCGGCCGCCGGCGCCACGCCCGGCCCGGTCGTCGTCGCCGCCGTCACCTTGCGCGCCGGGCTGCGGGGAGCGAGCGATCTCACGACGATCCCGGCGTGAACCCGGGTCAGCGCCAGCCGCGGGATCAGCGCCACACCGACGCCGGCCGCGACCAGACCCTGGATCGTGTCGTAGTCGTCGCTCTCGAACGAGACGTAGGGCTCGAATCCGGCCGCCAGGCAGGAGCGGACCACGTGACGCGCGCAGGGGCTGGTGACAGCGGTCTGAATCCATTGCTCGTCGCGCAGATCGGCCAACGACAGCGCCGGCTTGGCGGCGAGCGGATGTTCGGCGGGCAGAGCGACATGCATGGGATCCTCGAGCAGGGTCACCGTGCGCAGGCCGGCCCCGGGCCGCTCGCGCACGCCCGGGAACTCGAACAGCAGCGCAAGATCGAACTCCCCGGATCGCAGCCGCGGGCCGATCTGCTCGGGTTCACCCTCGGCCAGGGTCAGCACCACGTCCGGATGCGCCTGGCGGAAGCGGGCCACCGCGAGCGGCATCAGAGTGGCGCCGGCGGAGGGGAAGGAAGCCACCCGCAGCCTCCCGGCCCGAACGCCGAGCACCGCGTCGACGTCGGCTTCGGCGGCTTGCACCTGCGCGAAGATCGCTTCCGCGTGGCTCACCAGCGTGGCGCCGGCGGCGGTCGGCCGAACCCCCCGCCGATCGCGCACCACCAACGTCGTCCCGGTCTCGGCCTCGAGCCGGGCGATCGACTGCGAGACGGCGGATTGGGTGTAGGAGAGGGCGTCGGCGGCGCTCGAGAACGAGCCGCGTGCGATCACCTCGCACAACACCTGGAGGCGACCGAGATTCAGCATTAGGAGATCTTATCTCGATCATGACCAACTTCATTAGCTCTGATAGCAGGCTGATGCGATGCTCGGCTCGAAGCACTGACCCGACGAGCCTGCGCACAACGCTTCCAGGACAGGAGCAGCCCATGTCCCTTCACGCGATCATCTCCTACGACGACACCCGAAGCGACCATGACGCGTTGATGCTCGGGCGGCTCCTCGCCGGCGCGGGGGCCAAGCTCACGGTCGCCTACGTCCGTCACACCGTCCAGCGCAGCCCCGACCGCGAGGAGCTCGAGATTCACGAGGCGCAGGCGCTGCTCGAGCGTGGAGTGCGGTGGCTGGCGGACCCCTCGGTGGAGCGCCGCGTGGTCCTCAGCGCATCGACCGGCGAGGGCCTCGGCTGGCTCGCCGCGCAGGAGCAGGCCGACATCGTCATCTTCGGATCCGAGTACCGCACCCCCGCCGGTCACGTCTCGGTGGGACGCTCGGCGCAGACGCTGCTGGCGCTCGGACCGGCCGCTCTGGCGCTGGCCCCGGCGGGGTATGAGACCGACGGCGAGCGTGAGATCGCCACCATCGGCGTGCTTCCCGGCTCAGCTGACGAGGCCTCGATCGAGACCGCGTTCTCGCTCGCGGGTCACTTCGGCGGCCAGGTGGTGGACCGCGCTCACGGTGTCGACCTGCTCGTAGTCGGATCGCGTCCCGAGGCGCCGATCGGCCGCGTGATGATCAGCGCTCGTTCCGAGAACGCGATCGAAGGGGCGACCGCGCCGGTGCTGGTGGTCGCTCGCGGCGTCGCGCTGCAGTTCGAGACGCTGATCACCGCCTAGGCGTCCGGGCGCCCGAGCGGCGCCGGCCGTGTCGCGGTCTCAGCCCGAGCTGGCACGGCCAGTATCGTGGCGCCGGCGTTGCGAACGCTGGTGATCTCAGATCTGCACCTGGGCAACCGGGTGGGTCACGACGTGCTGCGCCTGCCGGGACCACGCGCGCACCTGCTCGAGGCGCTGCAGGCAGTCGACCGGCTCGTGCTGCTCGGCGACATCGCCGAGCTGATGACGCGTAACCCCCGCCGCTCGCTGACCGTAGCCGAGCCGGTGCTGCGATCCATCGGCCGGCAGCTGGGGCCGGGCCGGGAGGTGGTGATCGTCCCCGGCAACCACGACGGCCCGCTGATTCGCGCCTGGGCGCGCCGGCAGGGCGAGGCTCTGACGGTGGCCCAGAACGTGCCGGCCGACGCGAGCCCGGCGCTGCAGCGAATCGTCTCGTGGCTGGCCCCGGCGAAGGTCAGCGTCCGATATCCGGGGGTATGGCTGAGCGATCGCATTTGGGCGACCCACGGCCATTACATGGAGCGCTACCTGGTGCCTCAGTCGGCGTTTGGAGTCCTGCGGTTCGATCGGTCCCGCCGGCCGCAGCGTCCGATCGACTACGAGCGCGTCCGGCGGGGACCGCGGGTGGGCCGTGAGCCACTCCTGACCCGGCTGCTCCAGCGGCCGCTGGCGACCGTGCTGGAGGGCGTCGCGGACCTGGTCCGCAGCGCCACCCTGCCCGTGCCGCGGCTACTGCTCGACGCCCGGCTCGCTCCGCTGACCGCCGCCGCGATCGACTTTCAGATGCAGCACGCGGGCATTCCGGCGATGGCGAGGGTCGTGCAGCGCCTCGGCATCGACGCCGACTGGGTCGTGTTCGGCCACGTTCACCGCGTCGGGCCGCTGCGGGGGGACCGCGCGGATCGCTGGCGGGGACCCGGCGGCGGGCCGGGCCTGCTCAACGCCGGCTCGTGGCTCTACGAGCCGCTCCTGGTTGACCGCGCCACGCCGCCGCACCCGTATTGGCCCGGCGGTGCCGTGCTGCTGGAACCCGGCTCGGAGCCGTGCGCTGTCGGCTTGCTCGATGGGGTGGGACCCGGCGGCTTCCGCGCCGAGTTCTCCAACCAGGCGGCGATTCGCTAGCGGCGCAGGATCAGGTGGCTGTCGCCGAATTCGTGCCACAGATAGCCGTGCTCCAGGGCGGCCCGGTAGGACCGTTCGAGCAGCGGCTGGCCGGCGATCGCGGCGAGCATCAGCAGGTGGGAGGCCTGGGGCTCGTGCCAGCCGGTGATCAGCCCGTCGACGGCTCGCACGCCGCGGGCGGGGTCGATCACCAGGCCGGTCCACCCCGCCCCCGCCGCGATCGTCCCGTCGGGTCGCGCGGTGGTCTCCAGCGCCCGCACCACGGTGGTTCCGACCGCGATCACGCGGCCGCCGTGCTCACGCACGGAGGCGAACGCGTGAGCCGTCGCCGGGGGGACCTCGTACTGCTCGGGGTAGGGCGTCTCGTGACGCTCGGGCGAGGAGACTCCCGTGTGCAGCGTGATCGGCGCGATCAGCACGCCGCGGGCGATCAGCGCCGTGATCAGTTCCGGTGTGAACGGCCGGCCGGCGCTGGGCATCTCGGCGCTGCCCGGAGTGGTTGCGTACACGTTCTCGTAGTCCGACAGCGGCCACCGGTGACCGGCGTACCCGTAGCGGATCGGCTCTCCGTGGGCGGCCAGGAATGCCTCCACCCCGTCTGCACCGTGCCACCGCGCCAGCATCAGGCGAGAGCTCGAGGCGTACGGGGCGACGAGCTCCAAGACGGCCTCGTCCGCCAGCACGATGTTCTCTCCCGCACGCCCGCGCGAGGGTCGGGCCCCGTCGGCGGTGCGAACCTCGACCACGCGCCAGCGCTCGTCGAGCTCGGGCGCGCGGGTGGCGAAATGCACCCTGACCACCGATCCGTCGCTGCGCCGTCCGCACGCCGCGGCCGGCAACGTCGCCGAGACGTTGACCACGACCAGGTCTCCCGGCGTGAGCAGGGTCGGGAGCTTATCGAAGCGGGTATGCGTGATCGTCTCCCCCGCGGTGCGGGCGACCATCAGCGCAACCGCGTCGCGCCTGAGTCCGCGCGCCTCGGCCGGCGCGCTCGCCTCCAGGGCCTGAGGGAGCTCGAACGCCAGCGCGCTCACCCGCTGACCTCCTCGGCGAGGAGTTGCCGCGCCCGGTAGCGCCCGCTGGTGAGGGTGCCGCCGATCAGCTCGAGCAGGCCCGGGACGCTCTCCTCGGGGGGCGGACGGTCGGAGATGTCCTCGCCCGGGAACGCATCCTGGTGCATCTGGGTCCGCATGTCGCCCGGATCGGCGGCATACACCCTGAGGTCGGGGCGCTCGGCGGCCAGAATCGCGGTCAGCTGATCGAGCGCCGCCTTGGAGGAACCGTAGCCACCCCAACCCTCGTACGGCTCGACCGCGGCGTCCGAGGTGATGTTGAGGATCGTGCCGCCGGCCGGGATCAGCGGCAGCGCGAGCTGGATCAGGGCCAGCGGAGCGAGAACGTTGATGTCGTACACGCGCTTGAGCTCCGCCAGCGGATAGTCCGAGAGCTCGGGCTGGGGACTCGGGCCGAGGTGACTGGCGTTGTTGACCAGGAGGTCGATCCGCGTCCCGGCGGCGGCGACGAGCGCGCGCCGGTGCCAGTCGTCGCCGACGTCGCCGGCGATCGCCGAGACGGCGGTGTGCGGGCAAAGCTCGTCGGCGACCCGAGCGAGCGCGTCGGCTCCCCGCGCGTCCAGGACGAGGTCCCAGCCGCGGTCAGCGAGCGCCCGGGCCAGGGCCAGCCCCAGTCCGCGTGATGATCCGGTGATGATTGCTGTTGGCATGCCCCCAAGTTAGGCGCGGACGGGTCCCGGTTTCCAGCGGTAATTGGTCCTAGGACCCCGATCCGGCCGGACCGCCGGCGAGCCCTCGCTGCACCGCCAGCAGCGCAGCCTGGGTGCGATCGGCGACCCCGAGCTTGGCCAGCACGTGACCGACGTGAGTCTTCACGGTCTTCTCGGCGATCCCGAGCTCCCGCGCGATGCGTTTGTTGGATCGCCCGGCGGCGATCAGGTCCAGCACCTCGCGCTCGCGGCGGGTGAGCGTTTCGCCGTCCCTGGTGGTCGGACGCGGGCCCTGGGCCAGGGTTCGCAGGAGCCGCCCGGCGACGGTTGGGTCGATCACCGCCTCGCCGGCGTGAGCGGTGCGAACGGCGCGGGCCAGCTCGGAAGGCTCCACGTCCTTGAGCAGGTAGCCGGCGGCGCCGGCCTCGATGGCAGGCATCAATCGCTCGTCGTCGAGAAAGCTGGTCAGCACGATCACCCGGCTGGCGGGTGCCTGGGCGCGGAGGGTCCGCATCGCGTTGACCCCGTCCAGCCGTGGCATCACGAGGTCCATCAGGACCACGTCGGGCGCGAGCGCCGCCGCCTGCTGCACGGCCTGCTCGCCGTCGGCCGCCTCGCCGACGACGTCTATCCCGTCCTGGAGCTGAAGGAACGTCCGCAGCCCTTCGCGCACCACGGCATGATCGTCGACGATCAGCACCCGGATCGCCTCAGCCATCGCGCCGAACCTCGAGCCTGACGGTGGTACCCGCTCCCGGCGCCGAGCTCAGCTCCAGTCGCCCTCCGAGCTCTCGCGCGCGCTCCTCCATCGAGGTGAGCCCGAGATGGCGCGAGCGCAATTCCGGGTCGCCGGGGTCAAAGCCGACTCCGTCGTCGACAACCTCGAGCGTGAGGTGCTGCCCGGCGCCGTCCAGGCGCACCGTGACCCGGCGCGCCGCACCGTGACGCACAGCGTTGTGGATCGCCTCGTTGGCGATTCGCAGCACATCGAGATCGCCCGGGTCCCGTTCGCCGGCGACGCCGTCAGCGACGAGCTGGACGTCGACCCCGTGGACACGCCGCAGCATCTCGACCTCTTTGCGCAGCGCGCCCTCGAGGCCGTCGTGGTCCAGGTCCGCCGGCCGCAGGCCCAGGATCAGCGAGCGCAGCTCGGCCAGCGCTTCACGGGTGAGCTCGCGGACTCGAGCCAGCTGGGCCCGGGCCGCCTCGGGGTCCCGCTCGAGCAGGGTCGTCGCGGAGTCGGCGCTGAGGCTGAGGCTGAACAGCTTCTGGCTGACCGCGTCATGCAGCTCGAGTGCGAGCCGGTTGCGCTCGGACAGGATCGAGAGCTCCCGGCTGCGCTCGTACAGCTGCGCGTTGGTGATCGCGATCGCCGCGTGCGCGGCTAGCAGCTCGATCAGTTCCCGATCCCCCTCGTCGAACGTCACCGCATCCAGCTTCTGAGTCAGATAGAAGGCGCCGATCACCTGGTCGCGAGCCACGATCGGCACCCCGAGGAACGACCGCATGTCGGGGTGCTGGGAGGGCCACCAGCCGCGGAAGCGCGAGTCCTCGTGGATGTCGGCCGTGAGGTAGGCCCCGCTGGTCTGGAGCATCGCCCCGAGCATCCCGTGAGTGCGCGGGAGCGGGCCCATGGCCGCCACCAGCTCATCGCTCATCCCGGCGACCAGAAAGCGCCTGAAGCCTCCGTGCCCGTCGGGGATGCCCAGCGCCGCGTAGCGAGCCCCGGCCAGCTCGCGCGCGGAGTCCACCAGGCGCTGCAGTACCTCCTCCACCGAAAGCTGGGAAGCGACCGCCAGCACGGCATCGCTGACCGCCTTCAGGGCCGGGCTCAGCCGCTCAGGCATGGCCGAGACGATAGCTTTGGTTCTCGATGCCGCGATTCTTCGTCTGGACACAGGCCGCGATCGTCGTGTTCGTGCTGGCCGGGATCGTGATCGCGATCACAAAGCTGGTCTGAGCCCCCGACTGGCTTGGGGTCATGATCTCCTCGATCGTCGTCGGCACCGACGGCTCGGACACCGCCACGATCGCGGTTCGCCAGGCGATCGCTCTCGCCCGGGCCCTGAAAGCCCGGCTGCAGATCGTCAGCGCCTACGAGCCGGTCTCCGACAGCGGGCTGCGAGCGGAGCGACTCCGCACCCCCACGGACGTGCAGTGGACGGTCAACCCGCGCGAGGACGTGCTGGCGCTACTGGAATCGGCTCAGCGGGATGCGGACGGCGCCGGTGTAGAGCGGGTGGAGACGTTCGCCCGCGTGGGAGACGCCGCGGACGCGATCCTCGACATCGCCGAGGAACACGGCTCGGACCTGATCGTGGTCGGCAACAAGGGTATGACCGGGGCCACCCGCTTCCTGCTCGGATCGGTGCCGAACAAGATCTCTCACCACGCCCCCTGTTCGGTCCTGATCGTCCGCACGACCTAGCGGCTCAGCGGCGCGTGGCGACGGCGAGCGGGGCGGTCGCGGCGCTCGCGTTGAGCAGACCGAAGCCATAGCTCGGATTGGGCTGCGAGCCGCCCAGTGGCACCGCGGTCTGCTCCAGGCGCGAGAGGATCTCGGCTGGGGTGGGATGGCGGCCGATCACCCCGCTGGCGATCACCAGCGCCGCGGTAGCCGCGACCTCCGGGGCGGCCATCGAGGTGCCGATATAGAAGCCCGGGTAGCCGAACCGGGCCCAGTGGGGCGGATCGGTCAGGGTCAGCTGGTAGATCGAGGACAGGCTCCGATAGGGCCGGCAATCGGGATCGGACGGCATGATCGCGTCGGAGCCACCGCCGGGGGCGACGAGGTCGAGCCCGGTCCCCCCGTTGGAATAGTCGGCCAGGCAGCGATCGCGCGTCGTCGCTCCAACCGAGATCACCCCGGCGACACGGGCCGGGTAGGCGATCACGCTGCTCTCGTCGTTGCCGGCAGCGCCGACCACGGTGACCCCGCGGCGATGGGCGAAGTTCAGCGCGCTGACGATCGCCGGGATCTCGCCCGCCGAGGTGACCTGGCTGGGCAGGAACTCGAGGCTCAGGTTGATCACCGACGCCCCGTGGTTGACGGCGTAGCGGATGCCGCGGGCGATCGTCGCCTCATCGCCGAGCCCGCCGTTGTTGAGGATGCGGACCGGCATGATCGACGCGCCGTAGGCCAGGCCGGTGAGACCGAAGCCGTTGTTGGTCGCCTCGGCCACGATCCCGGTCACGAACGTGCCGTGGCCATTGCGGTCAAGCGGAAACCGGTCCTTGGACACGAAGTCGTAGGGCGCGACGAAGCGCGTGCCCTTGAAGTCCGGTGAGCGGCGGAACTGGTGCCAGTCCCGGTAGGCCACGCCGGTATCCAGGATCGCCACCACCACTCCCCGCCCTCCCGGCTTGCGGAGCCGGCGCAGGTTGGCCCATGCCTCGGGCGCACTGACGCCGGCGCCGTCCAAGAAGTTCCACTGCGCTTTCTCCCACCCGCGCCAGCGACCGGTCCGGCCATGGTCGTTGGGATACCAGGCATCGGCGGCCCGGGCGATGTAGTTCGGCTGCGCGTAGGCCACGCCCGGCTGGCGGCGCAGGCGAGCCAGGGCGGCAGCGACGCTCTCGTGGCGGGGCAGCATCAGCAGCTGCGAGTGCGGTGACGGCGCCGATCCGGCGCGTGCGCCGATCCGGGTCTCGAAAGCGCTCGTCACCGCCGATACGGGCCCGGGCGCGTATCCGACGATCACCTCGTGAGGTTCGTAGCCGGCACCCCCGGCCCGGACCGCCCCCCCCGTGCCGGGCGCCGCGGCGCCGCGGGCCTGGGCCACCGCGGTGGTCAGTAGGGCCACCGCCAGCAGCGCCACCAGCATGGTCAGCGCGGTGCGGCCGAGGTGGCGGCGGGGAGGTTTATCGAGCATCGAAATGGAGCGCCCTGGAGTCGCGTCACCCCGGGCGGAGGCTTAAGACATGATCAAGGTCCCGGAAGTTCCCCCCCTGGAACGGTACCGACATCCTCTGTGAGCCCGCGCTTCTTCCCCCGTGACGAGTACTTCATGCGGCTCGCCCTCCGGGAGGCGTCACGCGCGCTCGAGCACGACGACATCCCAGTCGGCGCCGTGGTGGTCAAGGACGGCGAGGTCATCGGCACCGGCCACAACGAGCGCGAGGTCCGTTCCGACCCCACCGCCCACGCCGAGCTGATCGCGCTGCGCGACGCCGCCCGCACGCTCGGCAGCTGGCGGGTGCTCGAGTCCGTCCTCTACGTGACGCTCGAGCCGTGTCCGATGTGCGCCGGCGCGATCGTGCTGGCCCGCGTGCCTCGCGTCATCTTCGGAACCCCCGATCCGAAGGCGGGCGCCGCCGGGAGCGTCCTCGACGTGCTCGCGGAGCCACGCCTGAACCACCGGCCGCAGGTCGAATCCGGACTTCTGGCCGAGGAGTGCGCCGACTTGCTGCGCTCGTTCTTCGCGTCGAGGCGGTGATCCCGCCCTCCCCGGCGGCTCCCAGCGCCGCCGTGGGCTAACTTGTTCAGCGCTCCACCGGAGAGGTGGCAGAGCGGTTGAATGCGCCGGTCTCGAAAACCGGTATGGGCCATTGGTCCATCGGGGGTTCGAATCCCCCCCTCTCCGTTGTCATCCCACCGATTGCGGCGGTTTTTCGTGGGGCTGCGCCGGTGACCGCGGT
>CAWBXK010000010.1:0-62534 GCA_963792735.1 uncultured Solirubrobacterales bacterium
GACGAGCGCCGCGTTCCATGCACTCAGACCGATCGCGCCAGCGAGCGAGAGCGCACCGGCGGCCGCCGGCGGATACAGATTCCGCGCCGACAAAGTTGTTCTCCGGCGAAGCAGCCACGCGCCAACAGCCCCAGCCAGCCCCAGGAGCATCGTCAGGGCGAGGTCGGCAACGACCGTCTCCGGGTGCAACATCACGCGGCCCCGCTTCCGGCCCGGTGCCAGTCGGTCGACGCCAGCGTCGAGCATGCCTCAACGGCCTCGCGCTGGATCGTCCCGACCAGCTCGATCCGCATCGTTCCGCGGTCAACGCTCAGACCGGCCTGCGCGCCGTCGGCGAGGACCCGCTCGGCGATCTCCTCATCGCCACACACATAGATCACTGCCGCGCTCTTCCCCGCCGAGATCCACTCGGCGTGCAGCTCGAGCACCGCCTTCAGCCGAGCGGAAGACTTCTCGCTCAGCTCGACCTCGATCGGCAGCAGTTGCCCATCAGGGAGCCGCCCGACGAGGTCAGGCCGGTGGCCGCGGCGTCGCAGCTCGCCCCGCTCACGGAACCGAAGCTCGCCCCGCCAATCGGTCTCGCACCAGCAGCTCGCGTGGGCCGACCATCCCGCGACCGCGTGCGGTCAGCCATGCCGCCGTCCACGCACACGCCTCGCAGTGCGGCCACGTCACCGGAGCCGGCCGCTGCTCGACCGCGGCCGCGCTCGACGCCGGCGCGCCGGACACCCGTTCGTGAGGCGTACACCAGCGACCCCTCACCGCGAGTCCGCGAGCACATTTCCAGATAGCTATCCGCTCCGCAGACGCCGAGCATGCGAATACACCGCAGCCTGCCCCCAGCCCATCGCTATCCCCCACGCCCCCAACGGAGTCGGCCCAACCCGCGCCAGCCACTTCAACCCAGCCACCGTTGATGGCCCTGGCTTTACCCCTGCCATTCCAAATCCCTCCCCCCAACAACCCACCAACCCATCACTCTCTGTGCCCGCATGACCAGACCATGAGAGCCCGCCCCCGCCAGCACCCGAACAGAGAAGACCCCGAGCCAGACTACCCGCACCCACCCCACAAATCTTCTACGTGGGGGGCGGGTAGTCTGGCTCGGGGACGTAGCGAAAACCCAGTGCTGGCGGGGGCGGGCGGCCGTCGAAGTGTGTAAAGCGATTACACACTTAGTTACACACTTCCTTACACACCTGGGGACGATCGCCCACGCTTCGCTCGCGCCGATTCTGATGACTGTCGAATGCTCTCCTGAGCTCATCGGTCAACGCTCCTCGTGCTCGGCCGCACGCTTACGACGGATCAGCTCGGCAACCTCATCGCCGCTCTGTGGTCCTTCTTCCAACAGCGCGATCACCAGCTCGGTCAGGCTCGGTCGCCGCAGCCTGGGATGGCGGGCCTCGGCCTCGCGGACCAGGCCGCGGAACCGGTCGTGCAGGTCCACCGGGATGCGGAAATTGACCAGCCGGGTGCTCGCGTAATCGGCGGCAGGCCGCCGCTCCGGCGGCCCGCCGGCAGCGCTCCGCCGGTCCCCTCGAAGGCCTCGGCTCGACCGTGCCTCGACGCGTCCGGCTGGTTCGTCAGGAATCAGCGGCGGGGTCACGGACGTGCGCTGCCGCCTCGGCGCCGGCCACGAGCTGGTCGGCCTCGGTCGGGTTTGGCGGCGGGGGAGCGACCGGCTCGCTCACCATCCCGGGGATCGGTCGTCGCCGCGCGGATGGCATCGGCTGCGGGGAACTCATAGCCCGAGCTCCCGGAGCAGATGACCCGCGAGCTGGCGGTAGGCATGGCTGACCATCGACTCGGGCTCCAGCACGGCGGTCGGAGCGCGGTAGCGCGGCGCCGACGCCACGCGGACGGCGCGCGGTACATGCACCGGCAGCACGCGCATCGCGTCCGCGTCCATCCGCTGCACTGCGTCTCTGGTGATCCGCCAGCGCCGCTCGCTCGCGGCGATCAGCACGCCCAGGATCCTCAGCCCAGGAACCTCGCCCTCGACGAGGTCATACAGCTTGCTGGCGCCGCGCACGTCCAGGTCAGCGGCCAGCGCCGGGATCAGCAGCCCGTCGGCCGCCAGGACCGCGATCCCCGACAGCGTCCCCAGTCCGGGCGGGGTGTCGAGCAGGATCAGGTCGAAGCTGTCGCGCAGCGGTTCGAGCACCTGTCGCAGGCGCAGCTCATGGCCCGGTCCGGCCGTGGCGGGGAGGTCCGCGGCGACGTCGGCGAGCGCGTCGGTAGACGGGATGATCCGGAGCCGCTCGCGCCAGGGCAGCTCGGGCATGACGTCCGGCTGCAGCGCGAGCGGCGGCACGTAGCGGTCGGCGGCGTCCGGGTTCTCCAGGAGGTCCTCGAGCCTCTCCCCCGGGAGGTCCGCGTACCAGCCGAACGCCTCACTGAGGTTCGCCTGCGGGTCGCAGTCGACGATCAGCACCCGCCGGCCCGCCTCGGCGAGCATCGCAGCGAGGTTCGCCGTCGAGGTCGTCTTCGTGACTCCGCCCTTGTGGTTGGCGAGCACGATCACGAACGCACCCGACCCGTCTTTACCGACAGCTTTACGTCCGTCTATCTGTACGTCTACACGTCTGTCTGTCCACCTGTCTTTACGTCCGTCTGGGTGGATCGGTGTGGTGATCGTCATACGGCCTCCTTCTGGTCATCAGGGATCGACTGGGTGCAAAGAGCGGCGACGGCCCGCGGTGCTCACGCCGGAGATGCGAGACGAACGCATGGAGCGGCGCTCACTCGACGATCTCCTCGAACCGGCGATCGCCACGACGGCCGACGATCACGACGCTGCTGTCCTCCGCGGACCAGATCACCTCGGCGCGGATCAGCGGGTGACCGACGAACGTTCCGAAGCGCTCCCACACCGGCGCCTCCAGCGCATGGCGAGCTCGTCACGGTAGGTCCACCGCTCGACGTCGAGCAGCTCCCCATCCTCGAGCCGCAGCAGCTTGATCGTGTCCGTCCGGCCACCGCTGCCGGCCCGGCCCCAGAACGGCACGAGCGCGACCGTCGCGCCGCGCCGCTCCAGCTCCTCCCACACCGCTGGACGCCACACCAGCTCCCGACGCGCCGGCCGGAGCCGGGCCGTGTGAACCCGCGAGGCCTCCCGCCCGGTCGGCGTCGAGCACCGCTCACCGGCCAGTGCCTTGCACGTCGGACACGGACGCTCGAGCCAGCCCCGGGCGACATGCAGATGGGCGATCGGCACCGCACGGCCACGAGCGCTCCGGCGCCCCCACGGCCAGCGGCCGCACCGCGCACCAGGAGCCGCGTGGCACTCGGGGCACCACTGGTCAAGCCATGCAGAGCGATCACTCATCGCGGCCTCCCGCATCGCTCATGCTGCATGACCGGGCTCGGCGTGCGCGGCTCGAAACCGGGCTGCACTGGGGCTGCAACTTGAGGTGCCGCGGGGTCCACCAGCGGCTTTTCCTGGACTCTCGTGGGCAGGTGGCAGGTCATCGAAATGACCTGCATTTGAGCCGTTTTCGGCGGCCCGTGGGCCCATCCGACGCCCGGACTCGAACCGGGGACCCCTTCATTACGAGTGAAGTGCTCTACCAGCTGAGCTACGTCGGCGGTACGCGGTCCGCCAGTCTACCGGCGAGTTCCGGGCTGCCCGCCCGCGCCGGGTAGACGCGGTCGGCGCACGCCCCCGCCGGGCGCCACCCGCGCCCAGCCGACGCGAGCCGACACGAGCCGGCGCCACCCGACGCCGACCGGCGGCTCAGGCGAGGTCGCCCGGCTGCGCCGCCGAGCCGGTGCGCAAACGCCACTCCTCGGCGAGGATGGCCCACCGCTCGTGGTCGCGCCAGCGGCCACCGATCTTGAGATAGCGGGGCGAGAAGCCCTCCCGGCGAAAGCCGGCCCCGCGCGCGAGCGCGAGCGATGCGGCGTTGGTCGGCTGGATGTTGGCCTCGACACGATGCAGGCGCAGGGTCGTGAAGGCATGGCGCAGGACCAGCTCGAGGCCGTCGCGCATGTAGCCCTGGCCGGCGAACGATTCACCCACCGCATAGCCGAGGTAGGCGCTCTGAAACCCGCGTCGGACGATCTGAGAGAGGTTGAAGAAGCCCATGATCGCGCCGTCTTGAGTGCGGCACAGCAGCATCGCTTCGAAATCGGCACGCCGGGCGTCGGCCAGATACGCGGCGTAGCGCTCGTCGTCGGTCGGCGCGCTGGCCCAGGGACTGTGGAAAGTGCGGCTGGCGCGCATCAACGAGATGAACTCCTCACGGTCACCCCGCGAGGGCGGCCGCAGGAACACCCGCTGGCGCGCGCTCACGGCGTGAGCGTCTGTTCCAGCCGGTAAGCGAGCGCTTCGCAAGCCAGTTCCTCCGAGACGTTCAACACAAAGCGGGTCCGGGTGTCCTCCACCAGCTCGATCGCCTGGCGGTAGCGGTCGGGCTCGGCACCCGTGACGGCATCGGCCTGCAGCTCCAGGAGCCGGTCGCGATTGCGTATCAGCTCCGGGGTGTCCCAGGCGACACACACCAGATCGGAGTACCACAGTGACACGAGCTGAAGCGCGAGATCGAGCGCGCCGGTCTGAACGCGGCGCCGGGAGCGCCGTATCCGCTCGGTCCACTCCCCTTCGATTCGCTTGCGATCACGGCGTGAGCTCAACTCGAGCTCGGCCGCGGCCCGGGCCTCGAGCTCGGACACGGTCGCCTCTCCGCGCGCGCGGACCGCGGCCAGGAGTTGCATCCAGGGCTTGGTGGCGGCCATCTCTCCAGCGATGGCGGCGCGAGCGAATCGCTCGGCGCTCGCGCGCAGCGCCTGCCCGTCCTCGCCGGCGAGCTCCCGGGCGCGGTCAGCATCCGCAAGCGCGAGGCTCACGCACGCCAGCGCAGTATCGGGCTGCACCCCGAGCGCCTCGATCCCGGCCGCAACCTGCTCGGCGCTCGGCGGTTCGAAGCGCACCACCTGGCAGCGTGAGCGGATCGTGGGCAGCACCTCGCCGAGGCGATCGGTCAGCAGGATGAGATGCACGAAGGCGGCGGGCTCCTCGAGCGTCTTGAGCATGCGGTTGGCCGCCTCGTCGCCGAGCTCATCCACTCGCTCGATCACGAACACGCGCCGCCGGGACTCGAACGGGGTCTTGCTGGCGGCCGCGATCACAGGGCCGTCAACGTCTGACACCAGCATCTCGTGGGCGCCACTCGGAATCACCCAGGTCAGATCCGGATGCGCTCCGGACCTGACCCGGGCGCGGGCTCCGTCGGGGTCGGGCGAGCCCTCGGCCAGCCACTCGGCGGCCAGGCCGCGGGCGACCGCGCGCTTGCCGGCGCCGCCGGGACCGTGGAACAGGTAGGCATGTGACGGCCGGCCGGCCGCGGCCAGCGCCGGGGCCAGCACAGCGCGTGCGTGGGGATGTCGATCGAGCTCGGCGAGCATCGCTTGCGATCGTAGCCGCGATAACGTCGAACCCAGACCTGATGGCGCGCGGCCGGCTGATCACAATCGAGGGCATCGATGGAGCGGGCAAGACGACGCTGGCGCTGGCGCTGGCGCCCGAACTGCAGACCAGTGGCATCGAGGCGCGACTGCTGCGCGAGCCGGGCGGGGTCAGGGCGGCCGAGCTGATCCGGGAGATGGTCAAGGATCCCGAGCTCCCGATCGGCGCTCGGGCCGAAGCCCTGCTGTATGCGGCCGCCCGCGCCCAGCTGGTCGAGGAGGCGATCGAGCCGCTGCTGGCCGATGGCGTGTGGGTGCTGCTCGACCGTTTCGTGGATTCGTCGCTCGCCTATCAGGGCGCCGGTCGTGAGCTGGGGATCGAGCCGGTGCGCGCGATAAACGAGTTCGCCACCGGCTCGCTGACGCCCAATCGGACCCTGCTCCTCAGCCTCGATCCGAGTCTCGGACGAGTCCGCTCCTCCGAGCGCGCCGGGCCTCCCGATCGGCTCGAGCTGGAGCACGAGGAGTTCTTCCGGCGGATCTCCGCCGCCTACGCCGAGCTGGCCGCGGCGCATCCGGATCGGATCCGGACGATCGACGCGTCCCGGGCGCCGGAGCTCGTGCTCGGAGACGCGCTGGCCGCGATCGACGATCTAATCTGAGTAGCCGTCGGGACGCGCCCGCATGAACGTCCACGCATCGCCGACCATCTCGGCGAGCTCGGGCTTGTGCGGCTTCCATCCGAGCTCGGTGCGGATCCGCTCGCTGGCCGCCACCAGCATCGGCGGATCACCCGGCCGCCGCGGCGCCTCGCGCGTGGGGATCTCGGCGCCCGTGACCTCCCGGGCGGCCGCGATCACCTCCTTGACCGAGAACCCGCTTCCGTTGCCGAGGTTGAAGATCCGGTGCTCCCCGCCGCGCGCGCCATCCAGCGCGAGCAGGTGCGCGGCGGAAAGATCCTCGATGTGGATGTAATCGCGGATCGCGGTGCCATCCGGCGTCTGGTAATCGGTCCCGAACACCTCGACGTACGGGTTGCGCCCCATCGCAGCGCGCAGGATGTTCGGGATCAGGTGCGTCTCGGGTTCGTGGTCCTCCCCCAATTCGCCGCTGGCGCCGGCGACGTTGAAGTAGCGGAGACTGACGGCACCGAGACCGTATGCGATGCAGAAGTCCCCGATCATCGCGTCGACCGCCAGCTTCGAGGCTCCGTAGGCGTTGGCGGGGCGCGGAGGCGCGTCCTCGGCGATCGGAACGCGGTCCGGCTGCCCGTAGACGGCGCACGTCGAGGAGAAGACCAAGCGCGGGATGCCGGCATCGCCCATCGCCTCCAGCAGGTTCAGCGTCCCGAGCACGTTTGTGCGGTAATACAGCTCCGGATGGCTCACCGACTCGCCGACCAGGGCCAGAGCCGCGAAGTGGAGCACTCCGTCAAAGCCCTCGGCCAGCGCTCGCACCAACCGATCGCGGTCACGCAGGTCAAGCCGGACGAAACGCGCGCCGGCGGGAACCGCGGAGCGGTGTCCGCGCTCGAGGTTGTCGAGCACCACGACCTCGTGGCCGCCGGTCAGCAGCTGGCCGGCGACGATCGAGCCGATGTAGCCGGCGCCGCCGGTTACGAGCAGCTTCATCGGCGCGTGAAACCGGGCGAGATCGTCCAGCGCATTATTCGGGCAGATATAACAGACCTACGCTCGCGAACGCGATGACCGACGCCTGGAAAGCACTGAGGATCGAGCGGTTCGAGTCCGTCGCGGCCGGCCCCACCGCCCTGCTGCGGGTCAGTGGCGGTTCCGCTCGGCGACGGGGAACTCCCCGGCGTCCGATGCTTCGCGTCGACAACGATCAGGACAGCCGCCGCTTCGCCCCGCTGGCGGCACCCGGTGACCCTCGTGGGGTGCTGCGAGCCGCCTACAGCGTTCCGCTGACCCTGCTCAGGCCCGAAACCAGGTTCTGGCTCGAGCACGGCGACGGCTCGCTGACCGAGCTCCCGGCCCCGACCCCCGACGCCGGGCGCGCCGGATCGCAGCCAGCGGCCGCGACGGCCGGCCGGCCGCAGCGCCTCGTCGAGGCCGAGCTCCTGGAGGCGCGCGAGCGGGCGGCGCGGGCCGAGGCGGAGAACGAGCAGCTCGCCGCCACCCTCGCTGAGCTGGATATCTGGCGCGGCGAGCTCGAGCGGCGCCTGACCGCTACCACCACCGAGCTGGGCAGCGCCAGGGCCGCGCTCGAAGCCGATGGACGTGAGCTGGAGCGCCTGCGGGCGGCGCTCGATCAGGCCCAGGCGCAGCTCGAGCTACGGGCCGCGACGGTCGACTCCTCCGGCAGCAGTCCTCCGGCCCGATAGGCGCGGGGTGGGGGTGGCGCTCGCCGAGCCGCCCGGCGGCGCGGCTCCGAGCACCGCTGCCCGAGCCAACGCGATCGGCCCCCTCCCCTCGGGGTCCAATGCCGTCGCTCGCTGCGCCGCCGCCAGGCCCTCGCGGTCGGCGCCCATCCGCAGATCCTCGACCGCCAGCTGCTGCCAGGCCGAACCGTCGGTGGGATCCCGCCCCACAGCGGCCAGCAGGTACCGGCGGGCCCGGACCGGATCCCCGCGGTGCACGGCGATCGTGGCGGCCGCCTTGAGGCCCGCGTCTGAGAGCGGATCAAGCCGGCTGGCATCCAGCGCCGTCGCCAGCGCCGCCGACAGCCGGCCGGCGGGCGCGGTCGACGCCTGCAGTAGCGCCTCCGAGGCCCGGCTCGCCGCCAGTCTGGGGATCACCACTGACGCCGCGAACGAGACGAGGCAGAGCCCGGCCAAAACCAGTCCGATCACGCGGATGCCCCGACCCGGGCTCGACGCCCGGACCAGCGGCGTCACCTCGACTGAGCCGCGATCGGACGCGAGACTGCCCACCAGCGTGCCCAGGATCAGCAGCACCGGCAGCGTCACGCCGAAGATGTCCCAATCCCAGTCATAGAGCTCATGCACCGCGTAGGCCACTGCTCCGGCCAGCAGCGCCGCCGCCAGCAGGCGCGCGCTCGCCTCGCCGCGCCCTCGCACCGCTCGGACACCCGCGCGCAGCAGTAGCGCGGCGGCCGCGAGCGCGAGCAGCGCCCCGACGATCCCGGTCTCGGCGAGGAACTGCAGCGGCACGCTGTGGGGCTGCTGCACCGACAGTGTGTCGCGCCGGTAGAGCAGATGCACGACACCGAAGGAGCCCGCGCCCCAGCCGCCGAACGGACGATCGCTGAACGCTCCGGCCGCCTCCTTCCACCACACCCAGCGATTCTCGCTGTCGGCCGACAGCAGCCGGCCGGGGTCATAGACGCTGGTCGCGCGGGTGGCCGTGAAGCTCTGCCAGGCGTGCGAGACGGTCCCGCCCAGGCCGCGCGGGGACAGGGTCACCGCCAACACCGCGACGATCAGCGCCGCGGCCACGACCCCCCACAGAACCCGCCCGATTCGGCGGGCCTGAAGCTCTGAGACGCGCATCCGGCGCTCGAGGCCGATCAGCCGAGTGCCGGCGAGCACGAGCAGCAGCAGACACGCCGCCAGCACCACGGCGAGCTGCGCCCCGGCGCGCTCGCGCGCCGCGAGACCGACATCCACCGCCGTCAGCGGGTGACTGAGCAGGCCGATCACCAATGCCGGAAGGCTCGCCGTAACGGCCAGCGAGAGCCACAGCAGGCCGCGCAGGCGTGACCCGCTCAGCACCACGGCGACGGCCAACGCCACCACCAGGGCAATCACCCCCCCGCGCGAGTAGGTGAACGCGATCGTCTGGAGCATCAACACGATCGCGGCCAGCGCGCCGAGCCGCAGGCGCGTCGAGCGCGCCGGTTGCATCGCCAGCGAGAGCGCGACCGGTATTCCCATGGCGATGAACAGCGCGAGCGCGTTCCAGTATCCAAACGGCTCCTGGAGGCGGGGCAGCAGCGAGGTCTGGTCGAGGTCGAGCAGACCTCCGATGTGCAGACCGGGCGCGAGTTTCTGACCCAGGGCGTAGGCGGTGACGGCCAGGCACGCGGCGAGGAACCCGTAGCCGACCACAGCGAGCGCGCGCGGATGCGAGGCGCCGGCGGCGATCGCCAGGACCAGCACGATCACATAGGTGACGGCCCGGTTGCATTCGCTCCAGGTCTGATCGGGCGCGACGCTCCAGGCCAGGGTGACGCCGCTCCACAGCGCAAACGCGCCGAGCGCGACCACCGCCACATACACGCCCGCGGGCGCTCGGACCCGGAGCGACCCGTTCCACAGCCATGCCGCGGCGCCACCCGCCGCGATCACCGCCACCAGCAGCTCGACCCGCTCCTGGGCCGATGGCGACACGGCGCCATGCGCGAATGCCGCGTACACGCAGAGCAGGAGCAGTGCAGCGGCCAGCGCGAGGGCGGCCGAAGACGACGGTACGGGGCCGGCGTCGAGGCTCTCGCGTCGAACGCCGGCGGGCTCTCGATCGAGGCCCGGGAGCCGCGCGCTGGCCATCGGTTGGCGAAGCTATCACGAGCTCGGCACGCTGCCTCGCGGCGACCGAAACCGGTCCTGAGCGGAGTAAAATCAGTGTTCTCCGCAGCCCGCTTCTTGATCGCGCGCGGCTCAGCCATTCCGTCCGGGTCGTGCGCAACCATTCGCTGTTCACCCCTTGGCCGGTCAGACGCCGAGGCGGGGCAGCCGAAGAGCGGAAATCGAGAGGAGTCAGCAGGGAATGTCCAACGCACCGCAAACCCATTTCAGCCCCACCGAGAAGGTGGGTGAGGGCCTCTCGATCCGTCGCTATTTCACCGCCGTCGGGCGGCATCCGTTCGACGCGATCGAGTGGGAGGTGCGGGACGCTCGCATCGGCCACGGCGACAAGGTCTCCTTCGAGCAGCGCAACGTCGAGTTCCCCAAGTCCTGGTCGCAGAACGCGACCAACATCGTCGCCCAGAAGTACTTCCGCGGGCAACTCGGATCGCCCGTCCGCGAGCATTCGGTCAAGCAGATGATCGGCCGGGTCGCGGGCACCATCGCCGCCTGGGGCCGGGAGCGCGGCTACTTCGCCACCGACTCCGACGCGGCCGCCTTCGAGGACGAGCTGACTCACATCCTGCTGCATCAGATGGCGGCGTTCAACTCGCCCGTCTGGTTCAACGTCGGCTTCGAGGAGAGCCCGCAGTGCTCGGCCTGCTTCATCCTCAGCGTCGAGGACGAGATGGACTCGATCCTGAGCTGGAACACCAAGGAGGGCAAGATCTTCCGGGGCGGCTCGGGCTCGGGCATCAACCTGTCGAGGATCCGGGGCTCGATGGAGCCGCTGTCCAAGGGCGGCACCGCATCCGGTCCGGTGAGCTTCATGCGCGGCGCCGATGCGTGGGCGGGCACGATCAAGTCCGGCGGCAAGACCCGGCGCGCGGCGAAGATGATCGTGCTCGACGTCGACCATCCCGACATTCGCGACTTCATCTGGTGCAAGGCCAAGGAGGAGGACAAGGCCGCCGCGTTGCGTGACGCCGGCTTTGACATGTCGATCGACGGCGACGGCTTCTATTCGATCCAGTACCAGAACGCGAACAACTCGGTGCGCGTCAGCGAGGAGTTCATGCGTGCGGTCGAGAACGACGAGGACTGGCACCTCACCGCTCGCGTCACCGGTGAGCCCGTCGGCGAGCCGATTCCGGCCCGGCAGCTGATGAAGGAGATCGCCGAGGCGGCCTGGCGCTGCGCCGATCCCGGCGTCCAGTACGACACGACCATCAACCAGTGGCACACGTGCCCGGTCTCGGGCCGGATCAACGCCTCCAATCCCTGCAGCGAGTACATGCACGTCGATGACTCGGCCTGCAACCTCGCGTCCCTGAACCTGATGAAGTTCCGACGCCCCGACGGCACGTTCGACGTGGAGTCCTTCGAGCACGCGGTTGACATCGTCTTCCTCGCTCAGGAGATCGTCGTCTCCCCCTCGAGCTACCCGACCGAGGAAATCGGCGCCAACGCGCGCGCGTTCCGTCAGCTTGGTCTCGGCTACGCCAACCTCGGCGCCTATCTGATGGCCGACGGCGTCCCGTATGACTCAGACGCCGGGCGCGGAACGGCGGCGGCCATCACAGCGTTGATGACCGGTCGCGGATACCTCGGCTCCGCGCGGATCGCGGCGGCGATGGGGGCCTATGACCGCTATCCGGAGAACCGTGCGGCCCACAACTCCGTAATGCGGATGCATCGTGACGCCTCCTACGCGATTGCCGACGAGTCGTGCCTGGACCCGGCGCTGCTGGGCGCCGCCCGGACCGCCTGGGATGAGGCGGTGCTGGCCGGCGACGCCCACGGCTATCGCAACGCTCAGGCCACCGTGCTGGCTCCCACCGGGACGATCAGCTTCCTGATGGACTGCGACACGACGGGAGTGGAGCCGGACTTCTCGCTGGTCAAGTTCAAGGAGCTGGTGGGCGGGGGTCAGATGACGATCGTCAACCGCACCGTGCCGCTCGCGCTCCAGACGCTCGGCTACACGGACGAGCAGATCGAGCAGATCGTCGCCTACGTCAACGAGCATGGGACGATCGTCGGTGCCCCGGGCCTGTCCGATGATGATCTCGAGGTGTTCGACGTCGCCGTCGGCGAGCGGGCGATCTCGCATATGGGCCATATCAAGATGATGGGCGCGGTCCAGCCGTTCCTGAGCGGCGCGATCTCCAAGACGGTCAACATGCCCGAGACGGCGACCGTCGAGGACATCGCCGATGCCTATATCCAGGCGTGGCGGCTCGGGATCAAGGCGCTGGCGATCTACCGCGACGGGTCCAAGACCGCGCAGGCGCTCCGGACTGACGCCCAGCAGGGCGTGCCCGCTCCGGGTCTGACGCAAGCCGAACTCGACAAGGCGGTTACCGAGGCGCTGGCCAAGGCACCCCCCAAGCGCCGGCGGATGCCGCGCGAGCGCGAGTCGATCACCCACAAGTTCTCGATCGGCGGCCACGAGGGCTACATCACCGCCGGCAAGTACGAGGACGGGACGATCGGGGAGATCTTCCTCACCGACATCGGCAAGGAGGGCTCGACGCTGCGAGGAATGATGAACTCGTTCGCGACCGCGATCTCGATCTCGCTCCAGTACGGAGTGCCGCTCGAGACGCTCGTGCGCAAGTTCAGCTACATGCGCTTCGAACCCGAAGGCATGACCTCCAACCCTGAGATCCCATTCGCCAAGTCGATGCCCGACTACATCATGCGCTGGCTCGCGTCGCGCTTCCTAGACGTCGATCTCCAGGAGGAGCTCGGCATCCTCACCAAGGAGGTCCGGGCACGCAAGGCCGCCGAGGACGCGGTCAGCTCGCAGCGTGGCGATACGGCCGGCCCGGCCGCGGCGGCGCCGACCGAGACGGCAGCCCGGCCCGCGACTTCGGCTCTGACCGATGATCCCCCGGTCCTTCCGGTGGTCCGCCGCGGGCTCGATCTCGGCCCGGCGTGCCAGCAGTGCGGCGGGATGATGCAGCGCACGGGCAGCTGCTACACGTGCTCGAGCTGCGGCTTCAACACCGGCTGCGGTTAGGCGGCAACGGACATTTGGGCACCGGACCATCCGGGATTCTCGGATGGTCCGGCCGCTCCTACCCGGCCGTCGTCGCCGGGCGTTCACGCGGGCCGCTGGTCATAGACGGACGTCGCCGGGCCCCCCGGTAGACCGTCCGCCAGGACCCAGGGACGGTGTGCTCGATCCTGGCGAACTGCCTGCACAGCTAAAGATTGCGCATCCGGCGCCAATTTCCGCAACAATGGCGATTGCCGTTTGTTCTAAGCCGTGCCGAGTCCCTGAGGTGCCAGCTCAGGGAGCGGGGAACCCAGTGGTCTGGGGCGAGTCCGACGGTGATCCGTCGGTAGCGCCGAAGGTGAGGTGCGAGCCCGTCAGCTAACCCCGTAGGCGCCAGGCGACTCATGATTTTTGACCACTGGAGCGCTGCGTGCTCGGACCAAATCGCCCTGCCCCGTCTCAACCAGCGTCGTCAGAACCTGCGGTGGTCCGGGTCTGCCGTTCCGGGGTTGGATTCATCGCCGGGGGCCGCCGGCGGAGAGGCCTGGGCTGGGCGGTATTGCTGTGCCTGGTCGGCGTATGCCTCGCTCCCACCGGGGCCTTGGCGGCGTCGGCCACCAAGACGCTGCGCTATCACGGCTACAAGCTCGTCGTCCCCGTGAGCTGGCCCGTCTATCGACTGCAGGCCGACCACTCCACGTGCGTGCGCTTCGACCGTCACGCCGTATACCTCGGTCAGCCCGGCGCGGTGCAAAGGTGTGCGACCCAGGCCGTCGGGCGGACCGAGGCGATCTCGGTCGAGCCGCTCTCCGCGCGCGCAAGCGGCGCGGGACGGGCCTCGGGTCAGATCCTGCCGCAGGGCAGCAGCGCCGGCGCGGACCCGGTCCAGGGATCGTCGGCTCAGCTCGTGGACGCCGCCAGGGGCGTCGTGGTGACCGCGACCTGGCGCCATCAACCCGCAATCATCGAGCGTGCGCTGGGTGTTCGCTCCGTCATCGCCCTTGCCGCCGCCGCGCGCAAGCGTCAGCGGGCGGCTCAGGCCACCGCAGCGGCCCACATAATCCACTCGCACATCGTCAAGGCGGCGAGCGCGAACGCTTCCGCGCAATCCGCGTCCATCTATACCGGCCTGGGCTTCGATGCCTGCTCGACGCCCAGCTCGGCTCAGATGGCGGCCTGGGGCGCGTCTCCCTACCGGGGGATCGGGGTGTACATCGGCGGAACCAACATGGCCTGCTCGCAGTTCAACCTGACCGCGACATGGGTTAGCCAGGAGATCACGGCGGGCTGGCACCTGGTGCCGATCTACGTGGGCCTGCAGGCGCCGTCGAACTCGTGCGGTTGCGCGTCGATCTCCTCCGCCAACGCTGCCAGCCAGGGCGCCGCCGCCGCCGTCGACGCCGTGGGAAAGGCCCAGGCGGTCGGCCTGGGGCCGGGTAACCCGATCTACTTCGATATGGAGGGGTACAGCCGCACGTCCGGCAACACCGCCGCCGTGCTCGCGTTCCTGGGGTCCTGGACCGCGCAGCTGCACGCCAGCGGCTATCAGTCGGGCGTTTACAGCAGCGACGCGTCCGGCATTGTCGATCTCGTCTCGCAGTACGGCACCGCATACCAGGAGCCCGATGACCTCTGGATCGCCAACTGGAATGGCAGCCAGTCGACCGCCGATGTCAACGTTCCCAGCACGGAGTGGGCTGCCCATCAACGCCTGCATCAGTACGGAGGCGGCCATAACGAGACCTACGGTGGCGTCACGATCAACATCGACAGCAACTATCTCGACGGCGCCACCGCCGGAACCGCCAGCGCCGTTCCAGCTGTCGTGACCACGCCGGCGCTGTCGGTCTCTCCGATCGCCGACGGCACGGTCGCGCTGCACCCGAGCTGGGCCGGCGGGGCCAACGTCAGTTCGTGGCAGGTGATCGGCGGATCGGACCCCAGCTCGCTCGCTCCGGCGGCGAACCCGGTCAGCGCGAGCGCCAAGATGCCGATCATTCTGCACAGCGCGTATGCCTATTTCGCGGTCCGCGCCCTCGGCGCCGGCGGAGTGACGCTCGGGAGCTCGCTCCCGGTGGCGACCCCGGCCCACGTGGCGATCTTCGGCCAGAGCGCGTTCGTGTCGCGGCAGGGCATGGGTGGCATCCCGGTCCAATGCGCCGGGGTCAGCCAGTGCTTGCTGACGACGACGATCACCGCGGGCCCAAAGACGCTGGTCAAGACCGGCCTGGAGGTGGTCCCGGCCGGCGGCGGACTTACGTACTTCCACCTTTCGCCGGCCGGCCGGACGAAGCTCGCCCAGGCGCGACATCAACGGCTTCTGGTCAAGGTCTCGGTGCAGGTCGTGTCCGGACCAAGCGCGAGCCGGCGGCTGAAGCTGATCCCATTCTCGACCTCGGGCCCCAGCCCACACCGCGGCGTCAACCAGTCCGCCTCCATGCGGATCATCGGGATGACCGACTTTGTCTCCGGCGGCCGGTTCGGCGGCATCCTCGCCAGCTGTGTGGCGAGCACTGCCTGCCACAGCAGCATGACGATCATCGCCGCCGGCAAGGTCATCGCTCGGACGGGGCCTGAGGCCCTGGGCGTCAACGAACTCGGATACCTGTTCTTCTCGCTGACCCCGGCGGGTCAGCGCATGCTCGTCAGCAAGAGGGGCAACCAGCTGCCGGCGAGGCTCACCCTCGTCACCGGCACTGACACCGCGACGGCGCGGATCGCGCTCGCGGCGTTCCGCTGACGCCGCCGCGGACAAACCCCGGTTCGAGCCGGTCGCCGGCGGGGTAGCCACCAACGCGATGCCTCGTTCGATATGGAACGGCACGATCACCTTCGGGCTGGCGGCGGTACCGATCAAGGTGCATTCGGCCATCGAGGACCACGGCGTTCACTTCCACCAGGTGCATGCCAAGGACGGCGCCCAGATCAAGCAGGTGCGGATCTGCTCCAAAGAGGGCAAGGAGGTGCCCTACAAGCAGGTGGCCAAGGGCTATGAGGTCCGGGACGGTGAGTACGTGATGCTCACCCAGGATGAGATCGATGCCGCCGCCGGCGAGAGATCCCGTCTGATCGAGCTCGAGGAGTTCGTCGCCGCTGCCGAGATCGACCCCGTCTATTACGACCGTGGCTATTACCTCGGCGCCGGCGATGACGGGCAGGACGCCTACCGCCTGCTCCACGATGCGCTGGCGCGCGCAGATCGGGTCGGGGTCGGCCGGTGGGTGTTTCACAATCGCGAGTACCTCGTCGCGATCCGGCCGCTCGACGACGTCCTGGCGCTGCACACGATGCGCTTTGACGCCGAGCTGGTCGACGCCAAGCGGCTCGACCTCCCCGATCCGAGCCGCGCACCGAGCAAGCGTGAGATCGAGATGGCCGAGACGCTGGTCGACTCACTGCACGGCGGCTTTGAGCCCGAGGCGTTCACGGACTCCTATCGCCAGCGCGTCCTGGACCTGATCGAGACCAAGGCCCGCGGCGAGGAGCCAGACCTCCCCGAGGCATCTGAGCCCGACGAGGACGGTCCGGACCTGATGGCGGCTCTGGAGGCGAGTCTCAGCGGGTCAGGCTCGGGCTCGGGGAAGGCCAAGGGCAAGCGGTCGACGGCCGGGAAGAGGGCGGGCTCAGGGGGCAAGCGCTCGAGCTCGCAAAGCACGAAGACCAGGAAGGCGAAGCGCTGACCGTGGCCCGGTCGCTGTGGACAGGGTCGCTCAGCTTCGGACTGGTCACCGTCCCCGTCAGCCTCGTGACCGCGGTGCGGGATCTCGACCTGCACTTCCGCCAGCTGCATGAGAAGGACGGCGCCCCGATCGAAGTGCAGCGCTGGTGCTCGAAAGAGGACCTCGAGGTGCCCTTTGAGGAGATCACCCACGGCTATGAGCTCGACGACGGTGGCCAGGTGATCGTCTCGGATCTGGAGCTGCAGGCGATCGAGCCCCGCCGGACGCGCACGATCGACATCGAGCAGTTCGTCGACCTCGCCGATGTCGACCCGATCTACTTCGATCATCCGTATTTTCTGGTTCCGTCCTCCGACGACGACGGCGCGATCCGCGCCTACCGGCTGCTCACCGAAGTCATGAGCCGGACCGACCGAGCCGCGCTGGGCCGGTTCGTGATGCGCGCCAAGGAGTATCTGGCGATCGTGCGTCAGCGAGACCACGCCCTGACGCTGACCACGATGCGGTTCGCCGACGAGGTGCGGCCCACCAAGGACGTGGACGGCGCCACTCAGAAGGCACACAAGCCAACGCGCAAGCAGCTCGAAGCCGCGGTCGCCGTGATCGAGGAGCTGTCGTGCGAATGGGATCCCACCAAGCACAAGGATCGCTATCACGCGCGGCTCAAGCGGATCGTCGACCGCAAGCGCAAGGGCGAGACGATCAAGGCACCCAAGGCTGGCGACGAGCCGTCGGCCGGGCCTGATCTGATGGCGGCGCTCGAGCAGACACTCGAGGAGCTCAAACAGGGCGGCAGCGCCCGCTGGTCCGAGACCCGAGAGCGACAGACAACCAGCTAGCACCCCCCGGGCGAGTGACGTGATGAGTCTAAGCGGCGCATACGGTTACTCAGACTCATCACGCCCGGTCCCGGGCGGCACACCGGTTCGACCAAAGATCAGGAGGCAACGCATGGCCCGCAGCATCAGCAGACGACGGCAGAGCTCAGCGGCCAGGTTCAGCTGGGCAAGGGCCACCGGCGCCAGCGCGATCGGCGCGCGGGTCCTCGGTCCCTCGGCGATGGGACCCCTGGCCGTGGCGGTGTCGGCGATCGGCGCGCTGGCGATCGGGCGCGTGGTCATCGCCGATGCGGTGATCCGGCGACTCCGCGCTGAGCAGATCGAGATCGGTTCGCTCAAAGTCCGTGAGCTAGAGGTGGCCGGCCAGCGCTGGCCTCCCCCGGCCGGTTAGGCCCCGGCCGGCCCCCGGCCCCCGGCCCCCGACCCCCGGCCCCCGACCCCCGGCGGCCCGTTAGGCCTCGGCTAGGGGACGCTCTGCCGGCTCGCAGGTAGCGCCAGAGGACCTACTGTTGGGATATCTCCCGCCGTCGCTCTCTCCCTGCGTTCATGCCGGAGCGCCGTCGTCTGCTCACACCGGTGTGGCTGGGGTCGCTGCTGCTCATCACGGCCGTCGCCTTCGTGGTGGTCGCGACCTCGGCTGACGTCGACCTGGCGGACTCGCAGCAGACCCAGCCGGCCCGCGCCACGCTGACGGTGATGCCGAGTCAGACCGTGGCGGCCGTGCCCCCGTCCTACCTCGGCATATCGACCGAATACTGGGCGCTGCCGCTGTACGCACAGCGGATGGCGTTGTTTGAGCGAGTGCTGTCGCTCCTGCGCGTGCCCGGGAACGGACCGCTGGTGCTGCGCGTGGGCGGGGACTCGGCCGATCACGCCTTCTGGGATCCGCGGCTGCGTGGGCTGCCGAGGTGGGCGTTCAGCCTGACCCCCAAGTGGCTGGGTCTGGCCCGCGCGCTGGTGCACAGCCTCGGGGCCCGGATGATCATCGACCTGAACCTGATCAACGCCTCGCCGGCGACCGCCGCCGGCTGGGCGCGGGCCGCCGAATCCGGACTGCCGCGGCGGAGCATCATCGGCTTCGAGGTCGGTAACGAGCCCGACATCTACAGCCGCGCCCACTGGTTTGCGGCGACGGGGGGACGGATGATGGATGGTCGGCCGCTGCCCGCCCGGCTGACCGCCGCGGACTACGTCGCGGACTTTCGCGCCGACGCCACGGCGATCGGACTGGTGGCGCCGCACGTGCCGCTGCTCGGGCCGGCCCTGGCCAATCCGCGCGCCAACGCAGGCTGGATCGCGCGCCTGCTGGCCAGCCGGCAACCTGGGCTCAGAGTCGTCAGCGTCCATCGTTACCCGTATTCGGCCTGCGTCCGGCGGCGCTCCCCCAGCTTTCCGACGATCGCGCGTCTGCTCAGCCAGAGCGCCACGGCCGGAGTGGCGAAAAGTCTGCATCCGGCGGTGACGCTCGCGCATCGGGCGGGGCTCCCGCTTCAGCTGACCGAGCTCAATTCGATCACCTGCAGCGGCCGACCGGGAGTCAGTGACGCGTTCGCCAGTGCCCTGTGGGCACCGGCCGTGTTGCTCGATCTGGTCCGGGCGGGCGTGGCCGGAGTCAATCTGCACATTCGCGCCGACGCCATCAACGCGCCGTTCGCGCTGGGCGAGCACGGCCTGACGGCACGGCCGCTGCTGTACGGGCTGGTCCTGCTCGCACGGGCTCTCGGCTCCGACGCGGAACTGGTTCGGCTTCGGTTGCGCGCCCCCGAATCGCCGCATCTGTCGGCGTGGGCGATCCGTGTTGGCGATCAGTCCCTGCGCGTGCTGCTGATCAACGACGGTGGGCGTGCCGTGCGGGTCTCATTGCGGCTCGGCACCGCTGGGCGGGCCTGGGTGCAGCGTCTCCTGGCTCCGTCGCCCCGCTCGCGCATCGGGGTGACGCTCAACGGTCAGCAACTGGGACGCGACGGCCTGTGGCAGCATCAGCCGGCCGGCGAGATGGTCACGCCGAACCGGCGCGGCTACCGCCTCACCGTGCCTCGGTTCAGCGCCGCTCTGCTCGGAGCGCGGCTCAGTCCCGATCTGCCGGCGGCGGCCGGACCTCAGTTGCCGGCGACTCGCCGGCCGGCCTGGCCGTTACCGCCAAGCCGAGCCGGCGCCCGGCCGTCGGCAGCCGCCCCGGAATCGAGGCGTGGCAGATCCGCACGGTCTCATCGCGTGCCGGCGCAACTCATCGCGATCGCCGGTGTTTGGGACTGGGCACACGGCGTAAAACGCACGAATACAGGCGACAGGGAGGCTTGATGTCACGTATCTACCGGGTGACCGCGCTGGCCGCGGTTCTATCGATCACCTGCTGCGCGCCGGCGCTGGCGTCCTTCTCCCACGTGTCCGGCGGAACCACCCAGATCACGCTGACCAGCGCGGCGGCGTCGAAGCTGGCCGCCAACCATCTGTCGCTGACGCCGCTGGCACCGGGCACGGTCTCCGGGTCGACGTTCAGCTTTTCGATCTCCCGGGGGTTCCTTGACACCAAAACCCTGCGGGGGAAGCTCCACCAAGCCGGTGGGCTCCAGATCTTCAACGGGACCAGGACGGTTCGCATGCGGCGCCTGGAGCTCGTGTCCAACCGTCGTGGGGCCTCCCTGTCGGCGCTGTTCCGCACCCGCACACGTCGTGTGTGCTCCCGTCCGCCGAGCCGGCACCATCCCTGCGCGCATGTGTCCCGGTTCGTGCGCAAGCGGATCGCGCGGCTCACCGGAGTGGTCATCAGTTCCGGCACGGCAAGCGGCAAGCTGCGGCTGACCAAGTTTGCGGCCGGGGTTGTCAACCGGCTCGCCGGCAAAAGGATCACCCGCCAGGGCGCGCTGATCGCCACGATCACGGTGACCCCCCAGTTCGGCTGACCGATCCTCCCCCGGCTCACATCGCCACGATCACGGTGACCGCCCGGTTCGGCTGACCGAACCTCCCCCGGCTCACGCGCGACGCAAAGCCGCCGACCGTCGCGCGGGGCCGAGGTCATTTCATGCACACAACGAGGTCCTGCCAGTCGGTCACCGCGCGCTCGAGCACGTCCATCACCCGCAGCTCGCGCCCCCAGTTGGCCCGGATGTGATCCGGCCCCTGGAAGGCAAGGCCGTACGCGCCGCCGACCCCCGGCAGCTCCCCTGCGTTCCAGAGTGATTGAACGTAGGGCGCGAACACGAAGTCCCTCGCCGCCAGCGGCGCCCGCGTGAACACCTCCGGTCTGCACCAGTTGGTGCGCACCCGCCCGGATCGGAACGCATCGAATGCCGAGGGCCCATGGACCGACAGGAGCGCCACGCCATCAGGGCTCAGGACCCGTCGTAACTCCCGCAGCCACTGCAGCTGCAGATCGCGGCCGAGATGGCTGAAGACGGAGATTGAATAGATCAGGTCAAAGCTCTCGTCGGCGAACGGCAATGGCGGCATGAATGAACTGAGGGTCCAATCCAGGCCGGGACGGTGCTCGGTCGCCCACGCCACCGCGAACTGATCCACGTCACACCCGGCACACTCGGCCCGAGGCGCGAGCGAGGCAAAGTGCGGGAGCACCCGCCCGGCACCGCACCCGAAGTCGAGCACCGACCCCAATGCCGCCGGCGGTCGCCCGGCGACCGACAGGGCGTCGGCGAGCTCCTGCGCGGCCATTCGGCCGCCCTCGACGTACTCACGAGCCCCGGCCGCCCCGGCGCGAGCCCGCAGCCGCCGTGGCGGCAGCGCTTGGTCACTCGGCTGAAGCGGTCCCCCCCGGCGTCCGCGCGGCGCCTGATCGAGCTGCTCGCGTATGCGTCTGAGCGCCCACCCGGCGGCGAGCGGCGCCCGGGGGCGGCGAATCGTGGTCGGTTCTCCTCCGCGGGCCTGGCGGTGCCCGCGCCTACGATTGGCAGGGATGGCCAACCCGATGTTGGCAGACGACGAGCTCGAGATGATCCGCCGGACCTGTGGCTCGGTGCTGCGCCGCAACTGGCGCCAGGGCGTGCGGGCCGACGGCGTGCAGTTCGCCTACACCTGCCCAAGCCCGGGCCATTACCCGTATCAGTGGTACTGGGACTCGTGCTTCACCGCGATCGCCTGGCGGCGACACGATCGCGACCGGTCGCGACGCGAGCTCGAGTCGCTGCTCGCCGCCCAGCGCCCGGACGGCTTCATCGGCCACACCATCTTCTGGAACGAGCGGCTGGCGGGAAGCCGCCGCTTCACCTACAACGTCATCTCCGGCGACGCGCCGATGACCGCCAGCATCCAGCCGCCGGCTCTCGCCTGGGCCTGGAAGATCGCGGTCGGCGATCCCGCGGCGGTGCCTGCGATCCGCCGTCACCACGACTGGCTCGCGGCGGAGCGCGACCTCGACGGCGATGGTCTGATCTGGATCGTGCAGCCGGACGAGTCCGGGCTCGATGCCTCGCCTCAATTCGACTCGATCTGGGGACGCCGTGCGCACGGACGCCCCGGGTTCGTCCTGCTGGTGCGGCGCAACCGTCGGCTCGGATTCAATCTGCGCCGGATCGCCGCGGCGGGAGGCCCGGTGTGCTGTGAAGTGCTGACCAACGTGCTGTACAACCTGTCGCGTCTGGCGCTGGGTCTGCCTTCGCTGACCGCAAGGTTGATCGAGCGGACCTATGACCGGGCGGCGGGCCTGTTCCTGCCCCTGTCACGCCCACGGCCTCCGGTGTCCCCGGCCGTGACGATCGCGGCGCTGTCGCCGCTGGCCCTGCCCGACCTGCCGGAGGCGATCGGCCGGCGGCTCGTGGAGGAGCACCTGCTGGAGCCCGGACGCTTCTGGCTCCCCGTGCCGCCTGCCTCGGTCTCCGCCGCGGAGCGGAGCTTCTCCCTGAGCGATACGGGGGCGTTGGGCCTGCGCCGGTACTGGCGCGGACCCACGTGGATCAACACCGCGTGGCTGGTGTGGCTCGGGCTGGTCCGCCTTGGCTACGAGCAGCCGGCGGCCGAGCTGGCCGGCCGTCTCGGCGCCGCCGTCGCCGGCGAGGGTCTCCGCGAGTACTACCAGCCCTACACGGGCCGCGGGATGGGTGCGGTCGCCTTCGGCTGGT
This sequence comes from uncultured Solirubrobacterales bacterium, assembly GCA_963792735.1. Lineage (GTDB taxonomy): Bacteria > Actinomycetota > Thermoleophilia > Solirubrobacterales > Solirubrobacteraceae > Palsa-465. The sequence continues at coordinate 22,494 of CAWBXK010000010.1, forward strand.
CGACCCTCGTGCTGGAGATGCTCGAGCCGGCGGCAGTGGCGGCGGGGAGCTATCTCGGCTAGGGCGCCCGCTGGGCTGCCGTCAGGCGTCCGGCGTACCGGGACTCCGGTAGCGCTTCCCCCGCGCCTCGTTGCGCGCGAGCGTCTCGCGTCCGAGCTCGGAGGCCGCCTCCATCTGCTCGGGTGTCATCTGTCGGACGATGAGCGTGCCGTCGGCGGTCTGCGCCTCGATCTCGCGCAGGCTCTCGGCGCGGCGCTCCTCCTTGCGCCTGCGCACGGTCGCGGCCGCCTTCTGCCGGGATTCGGCGGCTTGGTCGCCGGGGGCCGAGGGCGCGACCGGGGCCGAGGGCGCGACCGGGGCCGAGGGCGCAACCGGGGCCGAGGGCGCGACCGGGCTCGGCGCTTCGGCCGGCAGCGCGCTGTGGCTGGATGTTGACTGGGTGGAGATGTCGACTCCTCTTGCTGGGGTGACCGATCCTAGCCTGAAGAACGCGTGGTGCGGTCACCCTCGGATGGCGTGGGCGTGAGTATCTCCTCGGCGTCGATGACGTGACGAGGTCCAGCACTGTGAAAGTGGCTTGGGTCGTCCGGTCCAGTAACCCTGGGCGTAGTCGACGCCCATGTGGCGAAGCTCCTCCAAGGTGGCCTGATCCTCGACGCCCTCGGCGATCGTCTTGATCTGGAACTGGCGGGCGACCCCGATGATCGCCTGGACCACCTGTCGATCGTCCTCGTCGCTGAGCAGATCGCGCACGAACTGCATGTCGATCTTGAGGTAGTCGATGGGCAGGTGCCTCAGATAGGTGAAGGATCCGTGGCCGACGCCGAAGTCGTCCAAGGCGATCGCGCAGCCCAGCTTGCGCATCCGCATCGCGAATGTCCGGGCCGCTTCGAGGTTGTCGGCCATGGTGGTTTCGGTGATCTCGAAGATGAGCTTCTCCGCCGGCGCCCCGCTGGCCACCAGAGCCCGCTCGATGCGATCGACCTGACGTGACTCGGAGATCGTCTTCGCCGACACATTGACGGTGACCCCGTGACCCGCAGCCGCGAGCGCCAGCGCGTGCCCGACCACCCATTCGTCGACCACCGTGATCAGATCGAAGCGCTCCGCCGCCGGCAGGAACATTGCCGGTGCCAGCAGCTCGCCACCGCCGCTCACGTTCAGCATCCGGATCAGGAGCTCAACGGTCGCCGCCTCCATCGAGCTGAGATCCACGATCGCCTGTCCGTGCAGGACGAACCGGTCCTGAGCCAGGGCTGAATAGATCAGCTCAGAGCACTGCAGGCGCTCACGCTTGCTGCGCTCCTCCAGACGCCGCTCGGTGATGTCGGTCGACGTGATGCAGACCGCGTCGATCTCGCCCTCCTCGTTGAGGAGCGGGAACCTGGTCCGGAGCATCACGCGCTCCTGACCGTCGCGCGCGACCGTCTCCTCTTCCTCGCCGCTCCGAGCGCCATCGAGGACCAGCAGATCCTTGGCATGGATCTCGTCGATCTTCGACGGCGGCAGGACATCGGCATCGCTGCGGCCGACCACCCAGTCGCTGTTCACGCCGAAGTGCTGCTCGAACCCGCGATTGACGAGCTTGTAGCGGTGGTCGCGCCCCTTCACGCAGATGATGGCCGGAGTGTTGTCGATCATCGAGCGCAGCATCCGCTCGCTTTCGTGGAGTCGATCCTCGGCCGCACGTCGCTCGATCACGTCCTGGGCGTGGGAGACGAAATACAGGGGTTCGCCCGCTCCGTCACGGATCACCTCGGTCCGGACACGCGCCCACAGCACAGAGCCGTCACGGCGTACGAAACGCTTTTCGCGCTCCAGGATGTCCGATCCGCCCGAGACGGCAGCGGCCGCGAACTCGCGATCGGCGGCCAGATCGTCGCGGTGGGTGACGTCGCAGGACGAGCCGCCGAGCAGCTCCGCCCGCTCGCGCCCCAGCAGCCGGCAGTAGGCGTCGTTGATCCGCAGCCACCGGCCGTCCAGGGCCGACACGCTCATGCCGCTCGGCGAGCGATCGAACGCCGAGCGCAGGACCTCGTCAGACGTCCCCGCGGCCTCCGCCGACGAGCCGGCGAGCACCACCCGGGAGCCGGCAAGTGGCCGTTGCGCGAACGCTTCGGCGGCCGGGGCCGTCGCGGGCTTGGCGAGACGATCTGCGACCGGCTGGCCGACACGGCCGGTGACCGACTGGGTTTGGCGCGAGGCGCCGGACCGGCTCATCACAAGGGGACCCGCCGTGGGGTGCAAACCGCCTCCGGTCAGACGGTTCGCGGAATTGGCCGCGAGTCCGGGCAGAACGAGGAGTCTCACGCGTCACGGGCTCGACGCGCCGTAGGCGGGAGCTTTCGTGCAGGTATTTGGCGGGTTGGGCACCGGTGCGCGTCGTGATCGGCCGCCAGGGCGGCAGATGGGCCCCCGGTTGCGTCCGCGCGCGCCGAACGCGGGCGCTCGCGCGAGTGCCCTGGGAACGCTCGCGGAGGCGGAAAACCGGTCGCGCCCGCTAACGTGAAGGGCATGCAAACCGAACCTGAGATCAAGCTGACCGAGGACCAGTGGCGCCAGCGCCTGACCGCCGAGCAGTACGAGGTGCTGCGCGAGCACGCCACCGAGCGACCGTTCACCGGAGAGTACGTCGACGTCAAGGACGACGGGACCTATCGTTGCGCCGGGTGTGGCGCTGAGCTGTTCAGCTCCGAGACGAAGTTCGAGTCCGGCACGGGCTGGCCGAGCTTCTATGAGCCGGCGGTGGCCGAGCACGTCGAGCTGAGGGACGACAGCAGCTTCGGGATGCGGCGGACCGAGGTCGTGTGCCGCCGCTGTGGCGGCCATCTGGGACATGTGTTCGACGATGGTCCGGCGCCGACCGGCCAGCGCTACTGCATCAACTCCTGCGCGCTGCAGCTGGATCCCGGGGCGGGCTGACCGTCCCTACCGGGCCGTGCGGCGCTCGCGCAGCTTGATGTACACGTAGGCGGCCACGACGAGCACGCCCAGCGCGACCGCCGCGTAGATCCCGAAGCTTGAGATCGCCGTCGCCGCCGCACTGCCGCCGAAGTAGCCGACCAGCCCGAAGGTGACGCCCCAGGTTATCCCGCCGAGCGCGTTCCAGAAGAAGAACTGGCGGAAGCGCATTTCGTTGATTCCGGCCAGCCAGGCCGCGGCGAAGCGCACGAGCGCGATCCAGCGGGCCAGGAATACGGCCTTCGGTCCGTGGCGCTCGAAGAACCGGTCGCCCGCCGTGATCACCTGCTTGCGGCGGCGGCGAAACGGGCCGGGCGCCTCCAGGACCTCACGGCCGAAGTGGCGGCCGAGCAGATAGCCGATGTTGTCACCCACGATCGCTGAGCTGACGCCGATCAGGATCACCAGCCAGATCTGCAGCTTGCCCTGGCTGGCCAGCACCGCCGCCAGCACCAGCGCGGTCTCTCCGGGCGACGGCACGCCCAGCGACTCGAGGCCGATGATCGCCGGCAGCAGGTAGCCGAGGCTGCTCGAGACGCTGATCAGCGCGGCGAGCTCGAGCATCACCGCAGCCGTCGCCGCCGCGCAACGGCGCTCACGGACCGGTCCGGGGCTTCTGGAGCACCGCCAGAAGCGACAGCCCCGCCGGCAGCGTGTGGCCGCGGCCCAGCCAGCGCGCCTCCAGGCGGAGCGGCCCCTCCAGCGCGTCGTTGAGCCAGGCCGGGCCGAGGGCGAGATCGTTGGTGTAGCCGTCGTGGGTTCCGAGCCGGCGCTGGGCCAGCCGGACGGCGGCGGCCGGCAGCAGCAGCAGGCTGTTGAAGGACGTGAGCCGCTGGACGTCCCATCCCGCCTCGCGACTGACCGCCCGCAGCGTCGCGCGTTCGTAGCGCCGGTAGTGATGGTTGGCCTCGTCGTGCAGCGACCACAGGGCCTGGTAGGCGGGCACGGTGACCAGCAGGTAACCGCCTGGCTTGGTCACTCGCAGCAGCTCGGTCAGGGTCAGGCGATCGTCAGGCGTGTGCTCGATCACGTCGAGGCAGGTGATCAGGTCGAAGGTGTCATCGCCCCACGGCAGGTCCTCGAGCCGGCCGATGCGAACCTCGCCGTGCCCGCGCGCCTGGGCGAGCTCGGCCGCTTCGGGGCTGAGCTCGATGCCGTGCACCTCGCCGTAGCGGGCCAGCTCCTGAAGCGTGCGACCGGACCCGCAGCCGGCATCGAGCACGCAGGCCGAACCGGCCAGCGGCAAGCGGTCGAGCTCGGCCTGGATGATCCGCCGACGACCGCGGTACCACCAGTGATGCTCGTCGACCTCGAGCGTCGCTTTCATCAGCGCTTGGTCCATCGCGATGATGCTGTCAGCTAGGCGACCGCGACAGCGTTCTGGTCGGCGAGGGCGCCGCCGGGAGCCGCAGCCGGAAGGTGGCCCCGGCACCGCCGCGCGGGTCCAGCGCCAGCTCGCCGCCCATCCGCTCGGCCAGCTCGCGACCGATCGCGAGGCCGAGCCCGAACCCCGCCTGCCCGCCGGTGTCGCGTCCACGTTCGAAGCGCCGGAAGATCTGGTCCTGCTCCTCGGGCGGGACGCCCGGTCCCTCGTCGCAGACGCTGAGCGTAACGTCGGGACCGTGGCGCAGCTCGATTCGCAGCTCCGAGTGCGGGGGACTGATGCGAACCGCGTTGTCGAGCAGGATCCGCAGGATCCGGGCCACGCTGCCCGGATCTCCCAGCGCCCACACCGAACCGCCCTCGTCGTCGAGCTGCGTGGTGATATCGCGCTCCGCGGTGCCGAGCTCGAACTCGGCCAGCACCGCGCGGCTGAGCTCGCCGAGCTCCACCGGCTCGGAGCGCAGCTCCACCTGGGCATCGAGTCGCGACAGGTCAAGCAGGTCGGCGGCCAGCCGCCCCAGGCGCCGGGACTGCGCCCGGGCCCGCTGCAGCAGCGCTCGCGCGTCCTCGAGGTCGGGCTGCTCGTAGCGGAGATCGTCGTCGAGCAGCTCGAGCATCCCGTCGAGCGAGGTGAGCGGCGTGCGGAGCTCGTGCGAGGCGGTCGCGACGAACGCACGGCGGGCCTGCTCCTGACCGCGGAGGCGTCGCTGCATCGTCGCGAGCGTGCGCGCCAGGTCACCCACCTCGTCGCGGGCGCGGTCCACCGGGACCTCGACGCTGGGGCCTTCGTGGGCCAGCTCCACGGCCGCCTCACGCAGGCGCCGCAACCGCCGCACGAGCGTCGCCGCCAGCGGGATCCCGAGAATCAGGGTCAAGCCCAGACCGGCGAGCGCAGCGGTGATGAAGGCGTTGCGGACGGCGTTGACCGCAGCGGAGATCTCGTCGATGGGCTTGCGCACGGCAAGGACGTACCACAGGCTGCCGCTGAGGAACGGGATCGCCGCGCGCACCACCTGCGTCCCGTCGACCGAGGCGAACGTGTACCTCGGATGATGGGTGCGAAACGCGGTGGCGACGTCGTCGTAGGAGCCTTCGCTCACGTTGTCGCTCTGGCCGCGCGATGACAGCACCAGCAGGCTGTGGTCACCGTCGGCGCCGGGATAGCCGAACACGTAGACAGTGCCTCCGACCCGGCTGCTGAGCTGCTGCAAGGGCGAGCCGGCGGCCGCGCGCGCGCTCGCCGACAGCGCCACCTGGTCAAGCGGGAGCTTGGAGAAGCTCCTGATCGTCTTTCGGCTCAGCTCGTGGCTGAGCGTCTTCTGCTCGGCGTGGCGAAGACTCTGCTCGAGCGGCCCGAGCAGAGCCAGGGCCGCGACCGCGAGCGTCGCCACCGTGCTCACGAGCAGCGCCCCGACGATCCGTCCCCGCAGGCCGAGGGCGCGACGGCGGGACCGTGCCGAGCGCACTAGGGACCCCGTAGGCGGTACCCGGCGCCGCGCACGGTGAGGATGTACCGCGGCTTCTCCGGCTCGGGCTCGAGCTTCTCCCGCAGATGGCGGATGTGGACGTCGATGGCGCGCGGATCACGGTAGGCGCTGTCACCCCAGATCGCGCGCAGCAGCTCCTGGCGGTTGAGCAGCCGGCCGGGATCGGCCATCAGCGCGTCGAGCAGCTCGAACTCGGAGAAGGTCAGCTTGACCGGAGCACCTTCGATCGTGACTTCGCGCTGAGCTCGGTCTAGCGAGATCGGCCCCACGACCAGCACCTCGTCGCCCATCGCCCGCGTGCCGGCCCGGCGCAGCACCGCGCGGATCCGGCTGCGCAGCTCGGCCAGACCGAAGGGCTTGGTCACGTAGTCGTCGGCGCCGGCCTCGAGGCCGAGCACCGCGTCGGCCTCGGAGTCGAGCGCGGTCAGCATGATGATCGGGACGACGTTGCGCCGGCCGCGCAGAGTCCGGCACACCTCGTAGCCGTCCGGACCGGCGCCGAGCGCGACGTCGAGCAGGACGATGTCGAAGTGGTCGGTGCTGGCGCGGTCGATCGCGGCGCGTCCATCGGCGACTGCGAGCACGCGGTGCCCTTCACGGGAGAAGGATCGGGTCAGCATCTCGCGCAGATCGGATTCGTCGTCGACCACGAGGATGCTGAGCGAGGCGTCGGCGCCTCGGGCGGGCACCTGCTCGGGCGCACGGTGGGTCGACATCTAGTCGGCCGCCCCGAAGCGTTGCACGCGAGATCGCGGCCCTCGGAGATCCATTAGCCGGCCCTGCCGATCGGCTCGTACTCGCGGGCGGCGGGGCGATCGAGCTCGGAGACGACCGCGGCGCGGGGGACGGAGCGACCGACCGCGGCCACCGCCCACAGAGCCACCAGCCAGGTGGCGGTGGCCAGCGTCACGTGCACCCAGACCATGTCGGAGGGAAGCTTCAGCTCGTACTGAACGCTGCCGACGAGACCTTGGGCAGCGAGCAGGACGCCCAGCACGGTGACCGGCTCGGTCACCGCCGCCGAGGCGCCGCGGCGGCGCAGCAGATACCAGACTCCGATCACCGCGACGCCGAACAACGCGGCGATGGTGGCGTGCTGATGCACCACCCACTCCAGGGTGTTCTTACCCTCGAAGGTGAGGCGGTGGATGCGCTGACCGGGTGAGCCGCCGGCGTGCGGCCCGGCAGCGGTCGCGGCGGTGCCCGCGAAGATCGTGAGAGCAGCGAGCGGCAGCAGGGCGCGTACGGACCAGACCGCGACACGATCGGTGAACAGAGGTGTCGAGCCCGGCTCATAGGTGGCTCGCCACGCCAGCGCCAGGGCGGCGATGAGGATGAGCATCGAGAGGGCGAAATGGCCCATCACGAATCCCGGGGCGAGGTGCTCGCGAACCGTGTAGCCGCCGAGCACGGCTTGAGCGACGACGCCGAGCGGCAGCAGGATGGCCAGGACGGCCAGATCGCGCCGGAAGGGCCGGCGGGTGAACGCCAGCACGGCGGCCACCACCGTCAGCACGCCGACCAGGCCCGATAGCCCGCGGTTGCTGAACTCGATCAGCGCGTGCGTCGAGAGGGGCGGCAGGGCGCGGCCGTAGCATTTCGGCCAATCCGGGCAGCCCAGGCCGGATCCGGTCAGGCGAACCGCGGCTCCGCTGAGCACGATCAGACTCAGGGCCGCGACGGTTACGTAGGCCAGGCGGCGGTACTGACGGGGGGTGACGGCTAGCCGGTCTTGCATCCTCGTCCTAAGCATGCTGAGGGCCAGTATCGCAGCGGCAGCCGGCTAGGAGGGCTCGGCGGCGTACACGAACGGCAGCGAGGGCGCTCGCTGGGCGAGCGTCGGTGCCGTTCGATCTCGCTCGGAGACGATGAGCTCCAGGTTGGACGGCCAATCGATCGCGACCTCGGCATCGTCGAAGGCAAACCCGCCCTCGAGCTCTGGAGCGTAATAGTCAGAGATCTTGTAGGCAACGTCAGCCAGATCGCTCAGTACGCAGAAGCCGTGGGCGAAGCCGTCGGGGCAGTAGAGCTGGTGGTGCTCGGAGTCGTCGAGCTCGAAGGCCTCCCACTGGCCGAACTGCGGCGAACCGCGCCGGATGTCGACGATCACGTCGAGAATCGAGCCTCGCACGCACCGGATCAGCTTCGCCTGGCCCGGCTGGTAATGCATGCCGCGCACGGTTCCACGCCGCGAGCGGGAATGGTTGTCCTGGACGAAGTGGTCCGGGACGCCGAGCTCGGGCAGCAGGCTCTCCCGGAACGACTCGAGGAAGAAGCCGCGCTCGTCGCCGCGGACCACCGGGGCCAAGAGCACCGGTCCGCTGAGCTTGGTCGGCAACGTCCGCACGCGAGCCGGCCCTACCCGAGCATCCAGCGGCCGTCGATCAGCACCGGCAGCTCGCGACCGTCACGCGTCCGGCCGGTCACCTTCACGCCTGGGCCGCCGATCATGAAATCGGTGTGCACGGCGCTCCGATTGATCCGCTCGGTGGCCGCGGCGCTGTCGGCGAGGTGAGCGAATCCCGCGCCCAGCGCGATGTGGCTGGCGGCGTTCTCGTCGAGCAGCGTGTCATGGAACACGGTGTCGGTGCTGCCGACGCGTCCGCTGCCATCGACCAGCGCCACCTCACCCAGGCGGTTCGCGTCGGCGTCGCGCAGGACCAGCTCGCGCAGCAGCTCAGCCCCGTCGTCGGCGTCGATGGCGACGGCACGGCCGCCCTCGAAACGGACCTGCAGGCCCGCGACCGAGCGCCCGGAGACCAGCAGCGGCTTGGTCGCCGTCACGGTTCCGTGCGTCCGCTCCGGATCCGGGCTGGTGAACACCTCCTCGGTGGGCAGGTTGGGGATGTGCTCACGACCCCACGCGGTGCGAAAGCCGCCGCCGGCCCAGCGCACGCCTGCGATCAGCCCGACCGTCAGGTCGGTCCCGGGACCGGTGAAGTTCAGCGAGTCCAGCCCCGCCGTGCTCAGCCGCTGCGCGGCACCGGCGAGCTCCCGGGACCGGTCCCACCACGCCACCAGCGGGTCGTCGGCCTCAAGGCGGCACACGCGACCGATGCGATCCCACAGCCGGTCCAGGGCCTGGTCGGCGTCAAGCTCGGGGAACACCAGCTGCGCCCACCCCAGGCTCGGCCCCGGCACGATCGTCCAGTTCACCGTCGCCTCGTCGATCACCTTGGACCACTCCGCCAGGGCGACGGTGTCACGGCCAATCCGGCCGGGATCGAGGTCATCGAGCAGCCCCGGTGCCGCCGGACCGCTGCAACCGACCAGCGCCCCCCGGATCTCGGCCAGCTCCGCGGGCCGCCGGCGGACCCACGGCAGGACCGTGCCGATCGCCTCCTCCGGGGCGCGCTGCAGACGCGCACGCTGAACGTAGGGATCCGCGTAGTGAACCTCCACCTGGTGCGCGCCGGCGTCATAGCAGGCGGCGGCGATGGCCCGCGCGAGCGGTTCCTGGCCGAGCTTGGCGTTGACCATCACGGTCTGGCCGGGCGCGACATTCATGCCGACGCCGACCGCGAGGCGAGCCAGGGCTGATGCGTACTCGGAGATGGGTGCGAGGCTACCGATGTCACGGCGGCGTTCGCCGGTCCGCGTCGGCTGCCGGCGCCGGTGCGCGGGTGGCGTCCTCACGCCGAGCCAGGTAGGCGTCGGTCTCTCGCAGCGAGCTCGGGGTGCCGATCTCATAGAAGCGCTCGGTGGCGGCGAAGCCGAACAGCGAGCGACGCCGGGCGAGCTCCTGGTAGAGATCGACCAGATCGCTCACCGCGGGGTCGACGACATCCAGCGCGGCCGACTCGAGGCCCCCGAGCCCGTAATCGATCCAGCGCAACGCCCGATCGGTCCGGCGCTTGTCGTAGACGGTCACGCGCTCGCCGTCGAAGTCGGCGTTGGAGGTGTCCCAGCGCCCTTCGTTGCGCAGCACCGTCATCATCGCGGGCAGGCCGCTCCGCCGCCAGGCCGCCGCGGCGGCGCCGTAGTCGATCTGCAGGTAGGTATCGCCGTACAGCACGAGAAAGCGCTGACCGAGCTGCGGCACGGCCTGGCGGATCGCCCCCAGCGTCCCGATCTGGCTCGGGCCGTCGTAGGAATAGGCGACTCGGAGGCCGAACTGCTCGGCCCCGATTCGCCGCTCGATCTGCTCGCCGAGGTATCCGACGCAGAGCACCACGGCGCGGGCGTGGTGGCGCGCCAGCAGCCGCAGCTGGTGGATTAGGAACGGCTCTCCGGCCACCTCCAGCAGCGGCTTGGGGGTATCGCGGACACGGTCCTTCAGGCGGGTGCCGAGACCGCCGGCGAGGATGCAGATGGGCGGAAGGGGCTCGGGCATCGTCGCTACTGAGCCCGACCCCCGGCCTGACCCCCAGGCGCCGGACCCTCCGCGCCGGCGGATTTCACGAGCTCCTGGTAGGCGGGAGCGGCCGCGTAGGCGTCCTCGACGCGTTCCCAGGCGTAGTGGGCGTCGCCGAGGTCACCCAGGAGCGGCTCGCCGGTCCCCAGCGCGGCGGCGAAGTGCTCCCACTCGGCCGACCATGAGAGGTCCTCGTCGGAGTAGGAGCGCTCCTCGAGCTCAGGCGGCCCCAGCTCAGGCGACATCCGGTAGATCCGTAGCCGCTGGTTCCCGTAGGAACGGACCAGTCCGTCGACCTGGAGCTTGGCGTCGCGGCAGTAGACCTCGATCGAGAACAGGTTCTTCCACTCCGTCCAGCTCACGTGCAGCATCGCCCACGGGCCGCGGCGCCGGTCGCCGGCGCCCAGGATCAGCGCCGCGTTGTCCTCCACCGGCATGTCCCAGAACGACGTGCGCAGCAGCGCGCTGTGCAGCGGCAGGGGTCCGGCGAGCCAGTGGGTCAGATCGAGCAGGTGCATGCCCTGATCGATCAGCTCCCCGCCACCCGAGCGTCGTGGCTGAGCGCGCCATTCCCGGTCGTAGCCGATTCGTCCACCGTGACCGTAGCGGGCGCGCAGGTGCATCAACTCGCCGTGACGGCCGGAATGGACCTCCGCCGCCAGCTCCGACAGGGCCGGATGGAAGCGATGGTTGAAGCCCACCTTGACGATCCGTCCCACCTTCGCCGCGGTCTCGGCCAGCCCGACGATCTCAGCGGTGCCGATCCCGGCCGGCTTCTCGACCAGCACGTGGGCGCCGGCGAGCAGGCACCGCTGCGCCAGCGGCGCCAGCTGATCGTGGGTGGTCGCGACCACCACGACGTCCGGCTCGAGCGCCAGCAGCTCGTCGAGGTCGGCGCAGACCCGGCCGCCGAAGCCGGCGGCGAGTCCCTCAGCCCGCTCGACGACGGTGTCGAGCACCCCGAGCAGCTCGTCCTGGGAACCGAGGGCGCCGGCACGCTTCTGCCCGATCAGCCCGCAGCCGACGATCCCCACCTGCAGCCGACGATCCCCACCCGCAGCGAGGGACGGCTCATGCATACTCGCTCGAGTACGCGCCGACGAACTCGAAGTCGAACGGCAGCTCGATCGCGCCGGCGGCTGCCATCGCCTGCCGCGTATCGGCCGGATTGCGCGCGTACACGAGCAGAAACCCTCCGCCACCGGCGCCGACGAGCTTGCCGCCGACCACGCCGCTGCGCCGCGCGAGCACGTAGAGATCGTCGATCCGGTCGCTGGCCATTCCCGGGGAGCGCCGGCGCTTGTTCATCCAGTGCTCGTGCATCAGCTCGGCGTAGGCGAACAGGTCTCCGGCCTGCAGCAGCTCACAGCTGCGCCGCCCGATCTCCTTGGTCCGATGCAGGTTCTCAAGCATCTCGGCATCACCGGTCTTGGTCCGCTGATCCTGGTCTGAGAGCACCCCCGAGGCGTCGCGGGCCTCGCCCGTGTAGAACAGCAGCAACTGCTCACGCAGGCCCCGCAGGGTCGACTCGGCGAGCTCCAGCGGCTGGACGTCGACCGAGCCGTCGGTGGCGAACGTGTAGGCGCAGATGCCGCCGTGGGCGGCGACGTAGGGATCCTGTTTGCCGCAGGGCTCCCGGAGGATGTCGATCTCGATCTCGCACGCCGTCTCGGCCAGCGAGCCCTGGGTGATCGAGGTTCGGCGGGCGTGGGCGAGACCTTTGACCAGCGCCACCGTGAACGAGCCCGAGGAACCCATCCCGGTCCCGGACGGGACATCGGCGACCGAGGCGATCTCCAGGGGATTGCCGCGCCAGTGTCGCAGGAGGGTCTCGCGCAGGATCGGGTGGCGGATCGCGCTGATCTCCTCGACATCCTCGGTCTCTGAGTACTTCATGCGGTAGCGACGCTGGAACACCGTGTGCATCAGCAGGTAGATGTACTTGTCGATCGCACCGGCGACGAGGAAGCCGCCGTGCTCGCGGTAGTAGGACGGCAGGTCGGTGCCACCGCCGCCGAGCGATATCCGCAGCGGCGCTCGGCTGAAGATGACACTCACTCAGACCACGGTCCCGGAGACGACGCCGTCCTGCCACGCGTACGGGTTGGCGTCAAACCACCTCAGCGTGGTGAGGACCGCGTCGCGGATGTTCAACGTGGGAGCCCAGCCGAGCGCGCGGATCCGCGCGCAGTCAAGGTGAATCAGGGGGCTGTCGCCGGCCCAGCCGCGGCGGCCGCCGGTGTACTCGATCACCGGGGTGACGCCCATGTGCTCGCAGATCAGCGCGATTGAATCGTCCACCACCACCGTCTCGTCGGTCCCGAGGTTGTAGACCGCCATCTCCCCCGGCCGCTGCTCGTGGGCCGCGACGGCGGTGAGCATTGCGTCGATGCAGTCCTGCACGTACAGATAGGACTTCTCCTGGCGGCCGTCACCGAGCACCCGCAGGTGCGACGGGTCTCGTCGCAGCGCGCAGTAGAAGTCGTACAGGTGACCGTGCGTGTAACGCTCACCGAGGATCGATACGAAGCGAAACGCAACACCCGTGAAGCCGAACCCGTGCGCGTAGGCGCCGATCATTCCCTCGCCGGCGATCTTCGACGCTCCGTACAGCGAGGTCTGCACCGGAAACGGTGCGTCCTCCGGAGTCGGATAGACGTCCGGTTCACCGTAGACCGAGCCGGTCGAGGAGAAGGCGATCTTCGACACTCCCACCGTTCGCATCGCCTCCAGCACCCGCGCGGTGGTGACGGTGTTCTGCTCCAGGTCGTGCCGGGGGTGGTCAAGCCCGAACCGCACGTCGGCGTTGGCCTGGAGATGAAACACCCAGTCACACCCCGCGAAGGCTCGCTCGAGCAGTGCCTCATCGAGCACGTCGCCCTCGTACAGGGTCACGTCGGGATCCTCCAGCAGGGACTTGACGAACTCCCTGCGACCGGTGCGGAAGTCATCGACGAGCACCACCTCGACGCCGTCGGAGCGCAAGCGGTCGGCCAGGCTCGAGCCGATGAACCCGGCTCCGCCGGTGACACAGACACGGCGCATGCGCTACAGCGAGAAGCCCGCGGCGGCCGCGTCCCGGTGAAACATCTTCACGGTCTCCAGCGAGTACTGCAACAGATCCTTGCCGAGGGTGTCGAGCTTCTTGAGCAGGTCATTGGTGACCGTGATGATGTGGCAGCCCACCTGGTCGGCCTGGATCACGTTGAGGATCTCCCGCGGCGAGGCCCAGATCAGCTCCGATCTCGGCGCTCGCACCATGATCTCGACCGAGCGCTTCATGATCGGCACCGGGTCGATGCCGGCATCGGCGATCCGCCCGGCGAACACCGAGATGCAGGACGGAGCGCCCTGGGAGACCGCTTCGGTGATCATCTCCACCTGAGCGGTGGTGAACAGCGCCGTCACGTTTACCTTGACCCCACCCTCGGAGAGCTCGCGCACCAGCGGCGCCATCGATTCTCCCGCCGTGCTGGAAACGGGGATCTTGACGTAGACGTTGTCCCCCCAGCGCGAGATCAGCTGCGCCTGACGCCGCATCTCCGCCGCGTCGTCGGCGAACACCTCGAATGAGATCGGGTGAGTGGTGATCCGCTCCAGCAGGCGCTTGGCGAACTCCTCGTAGTCGGTCAACCCGGCCTTCCACATCAGGGTCGGATTGGTCGTGAAGCCGGCGACCCGCTTGTCCGCGGCCAGCGCGAGGATCGCGTCCAGGTCCGCGCCGTCGGCGAATATCTTCACGTTCAGGTCGTCAACCACGCTGCTCAATCTACCTGCTCCATTACGAGCAGCTCCGCTGCCGCTGCCAGAGTCCGTACGACTGCATCAGGGTTCAGAGCCGCGTCGCGCTTGTGTGCGCTTGACGGATGCTCGACCAGAACTGTATGGCATCCTGCCCGCTGACCGGCCACCACGTCGGAGTCGGTGTCGCCGATCATCCAGGAGCGCTGCAGGTCGATGCCCAGCTCCCGGGACGCGTTGAGCAGCATCCCCGGCGCCGGTTTGCGGCAATCGCACTCCCCGGTCAGCTCCGGCACGGTGCCGTGGGGATGGTGCAGGCAGATCCGGAAGGCATCGAACCGGGCCCCCTCGGCCGCCACCAGCTCGAGCACCCGCGCCTGGACCGCCATCAGCTGCGCCAGTGAGATCGTTCCCTTGGCGGCGGCGGGCTGATTGGAGACCCCGACCACGAGCAGGCCGGCTTGCGACAGCCGGCGCAGCGCTGCCGCCGCGCCCGCGATCAGCGCGACGTCCTGCACTCGCAGGGGCGATTCCGGTGCGCCGCTGTGGGGGTCTTCGACGAGCTCGTTGATGACGCCGTCACGGTCGACGAAGGCCGCCGCGGCGCCGCTCACGCCGGGCCGCCCGCGGCGAGCGACTCCCAGTGGCCCGGCTGGGCGGCCAGCTCGGGGTGGGACACCAGTGCGTGCCAGACCACGGCTTGGAAGGACTCCACCAGCGGTGTCTTGAGCTCGGCCGGGGCGGAGATGACGATCGCCGTGTCGGCCAGTCGCGCCAAGGTGCCATCGGGTGACCCGACCACCCCGTAGATGCTCGCCCCGAGCTCGCGGCCACGCTCGATCGCGTTGACCAGGTTGACGGAGACGTTGTGCTCACGGGAGCCGCCGCCGACGCTGAACACCAGCAACGCGTCAGCGGCGCAGAAGCGCGAGATGGTCAGCCATGCGGTGAACGACGTCTCCCAGCCGTCGTCGTTGGTACGCGCGGTGAGCTCGGAGACGTTGTCGGTCGGGGCGTAGCTCTCGATCGAACAGAGCTTGCGAAAGTCGTTGACCGCGTGCGACGCGTGCCCCGCGCCGCCCCCGACGCCGAGGATGAACAGCCGGCCGCCACGCTCGCGCAACGCGGCCAGACCGCGCGCCATGGCATCGACCTGCTCGCCGTCGATGGCACGGGCGAGATCGGCGGCGGCCTCGAAGTAGCGCTGCGAATGCTGGCTGCCGGGCACGCGTCGGATGCTATCCGGGGTCCCGGGCAGTGAAGAACTGATCATCGATGCGGCGCAGCGTGGCGAGCGATGGATCGGACCGCAGGCGAGCGCGAAATGACTCATCGCGCCACGGGTCCCACTGGGCGCTGAGCAGCCGGCCGGTGATTCCGCGGGCGCCGTCGCTGAGCAGAAACGCCACCAGCTCCGCCGCCTGGGAGGCCGGAAACCCGCCCGCGGCGAGTTGCTCCTCGGTACGGCGATGGTAATCCTCACCGGCCCCCTGCGGCCCGGCCCGGAGCGTTCCCTCGTGCATGCGCGTGGCGACGAATCCCGGGGCCACGCAGTTGAGCTCGATGTCGCCGCCGGCGGCGACGTTCTCGGTCAGGCGCACCACCCCCGCCTTGGCGGTGGCGTAGGCGTCGTAGCGCGGGAGCGGCGACGTGGCCCCACCGCCGGAGAAGGTCACCGCGCGTCCGGATCCGGCGCGCAGCCGCGGCAGGGCGTGGTGCAGGGCCAGCGCGGTGCCGAGCAGGTCGATCGAGATCGTCCGGGCGAACTCGTCCATCGCCACCGCGTCAAGCCGGCCGATCGGGCCGAGCACCCCGGCCGCGGTGACCAGGCCGTGCAGCGCTCCGCCCTCGTCCAGGCGCGCCATCACCGGGTCCCAGGCGCCGGGGTCGGAGACGTCGAGGCGCACCCGCTCATGGCCCGGGCCCGGAAGCTCAGACAGGGCGGCGTCGAGAGCGTCGCGGTCCCGGCCGGCGATGATCACTCGCGCGCCACGGCGGGCCAGCTCGCCTGCGACCGCGCGGCCGATGCCCATCGAGCCGCCGGTGACGAGCACGCGTCGGCCGGTCAGATCCTGGCTCACCGGTCGCGGGGGTTGTGCGCCACCCCGATCGTCTGCCAGCCATACCGTGAGCGCGGGAGGCTGAGCAGCAGCAGCGGCTTGAACGCCGCCATCGCCCCCCGTATGACCAGGCCGCCGGCCGAGCGCTTGGATTCCGGGGCGGCGTCGGCGATCAAGCGCTCGCCGCGGGCGATGACCAGGCCGCGGTAGAGGTTGAAGGCCGGAAAGCCGGCGCCGGCGACGAGCCCGACATCGAGCCCGGCTTCGCTCATGACCTCGCCGAGTTGCCCCGGGGTGAAATGACGGCGGTGCCCGATGTGACGATCGAACGCCGACATCGGGCCGCCCGGCACGGTGACGACCACCCGGCAGCCGGGGGCGAGCCATTGGCGTGAGTTGCGCAGCAGGGTGACGGGATCGTCGACGTGCTCGAGCACTTCCGAGCAGGCGGCGTGGGTCGCCCACGCGGTCTCGTCCGGCTCGGGCGCCGGCTCGCGCAGCAGGTCGCAGACGCGGATCCGGGCCTGGGGGACCTTGCGCTGGGAGTCCGCCACGGCCGACGGGCTCAACTCCAGTCCGGCCAGCCGCGCCGCCGGCCAGCGGCGGGCGGCCGCGGCCAGCAACTCGCCGTTGCCGCTGCCGATGTCAAGCAGGCGGTCGGGCGTCCCGCCGCGTCCGAGGAGGTAAACGACCAGGCGCTGACGGTACCTCTGGGCCGGATTGTGCTCGTTGGCATCGCCGAAGTCGTCCCAGTGCTCGTCCCACTGGTCGACGGAGGGGGCTGCCACGTCGCTCACCGTCAGTCACGTCCCGACGTCAGATCCGCGAGCATCGCCTGCATCGATTCGCGCAGCGCGCCGGCCGAGCCGGTGCTCGGCCGCCATCCGAGCGCTCTGATCCGCTCGGTGCTCAGGCGCACGACCGGGACATCGCCCTTCCAACCTCGCGGCGAGTCGCCATACGAGACGCTCGTGTGCGCCTCGTCCAGGCCCAGCACCTCGAGCGCGAGCCCGACGATCTCCCGCACCGTGATGTAGTCGCCGGTGGCCACGTTGTAGCTCCGAAACGGGTCGTCGGGGCCGTCGTCGAGCACGGTCAGGACTGCCTTGACGACGTCCGGAGCGAGCACGTAGGACTTGGACTGGGTGCCGTCGCCGAGCACCCGCAGGTGGCTGGAGTCCTCGCGGAGGCGGCGCACAAAATCGAATCCGACGCCATGGGTCTGCCGGCGGCCGACCACGTTGCCGAACCGGAACGCCCGGCCCTGCAGGTCGAACATGAAGCCGTAGGCGCTGATCAGCGCCTCCCCGGCGAGCTTGCTCGCCCCGTAGGTCGAGACCGGCACCAGCGGGCCGTGCTCCTCGGTGGCCTCGACGTCGCCGAGATCGCCGTACACCCCGCTGCCGGCGGCATAGGCGATCCGGCCCACTCCGGTCAGCCGCATCGCCTCGACCACGTTGTGGGTGATCAGCGTGCCCTGGTGAAAGTCAATCGCGGGGTCGGTCATCGCCGCCGCGATGTCCGGGTTGGAGGCCAGGTGGATGACCAGGTCGTGGCCTTCCATCGCCGCCGACAGGGCGGGGAGATCGTTGGCGTCTCCGCGCACCACCTCCAGACGCTCGTCGCCGGCGTGGTCGGCGTAATGCCATTCCTGCCCCGAGGAGAAGTTGTCGTAAAGCGTCAGCCGGGTGGTGTCGGGATCGGCCAGCAGCGCATCGGTGAAATGGCTGCCGATGAAGCCGGCGCCGCCGACGATGATCGTCCTGGCGCGCGACGGCGTCATCGCGGCACCCGGCAGACGGCAGACGTGTTCAGGCCGAACTTGTGCCGGTGGCAGCGGATCAGGCTGGGAGCGAACCCCGCGCGTACGAGCATCGGCCACAGGTCACGCGGGTCGTAGTAGGCCTTGTGGTCATCCATCTCCTCCGCCGGGCTGACGCCGAGCCGGAACGCGGCCAGCTCCAGAAACGGCTTGCCCAGCCACGAGGGGACGTTGAGGACCGCGACACCGCCGGGCGCCAGGAGCCGGTGGAAGTGATCGAGCGCGACCTGCGGCTCCCAGAGATGCTCCAGCACCGACAGGCACAGCAGGATGTCAAGCGACCCGTCCTCGAGGGTGGGCAGCACCTCCAGCAGCGAGTCCTCGACCGCGGTCACCTTCGGATGCCGTTTGAGGTCGTCGGCCAGGGCGACGTCCACCAGCAGCGCGGACCGCGCGATCGCCAGCTGTCCCCGCGCGAACCTCGCCTCGAAGCCGCACCCGAAGTCCGCGAAGCGAGCGCCATCGAAGCGGGCGCTGCGACGAGCCGCTCTGGCCCCGAGCCAGACGCCGAAGCGGTCGACCGGGGTCGCCCGGCGGTGCTGGCCGTAGGCGGAGGTGCGCGTCCGGCGTCCGGCCGCCTCGATCACCGCTTGACCACGATCCCGTGCCCGTTGAGGTTGTGCAGTACCAGGCGGTCGGTTCGGCCTCGCTGCTCGTCGACGAACCGGGTGACGCCCGGGCAGGCCGGAAAGCCGTAGTCGTCGAACACCGCCACTCCCCCCACGCTCAGGCGCGGCCAGGCCCACTCGAACACGTCCTTGGCGGACTGGTAGACGTCGACGTCGACATGGACCAGGCGCAGCGCCTCCGCGGTCACGCCCGCGCTCGTGTCGTCGGGGAAGATCCCCTGCAGCAGCTCGACGTTGGTCAGTCCGAGGCGATCCACCAGCGCCTGCACTGTCTCCCGTGAGGTGTCGTCGTGCTTTCCATCGTGGTAGTAGATGTCGTCCGGGCCGGTCTTGACCACGCCCTCCCAGGTGTCGCACAGGAAGACCCGATCCTGGATCCCGAGCCCGGCCAGCCGGGCCGCCATCAGCGCTCCGCTGCCGCCCCGCCACACCCCTACCTCGAGCACCGCCCCCGGCACGTCGGTGAGCTCCCCCAGCAGCGTCCACAGCTCGTGGCAGCGCCACTCGTCGACAAGCGTGTTGGCCCGGACCGACCGATATACGCGCTGGAAATCCGGGTCGGACTGCCACGGCGCATAGGTCGAGATCGGATAGGCCATGGCGTGGGCCCCGGAGCGGACGGCCTCACGCCGCACCAGCGGCAGCGCCAGCCCCTTGGCCAGCGAGAAACCGGAGCGGCGGAGCAGCCCGCCGTAGTAGCGGGCATAGAACCTGGTGGCGCTCTCCATCAGAGGAGCGCGAGTCTGTCGGCGGGCGCGACCATCAGTCGGGAAGCTTAGGTCGCCGGCGCGTCGTGGCGGCGACGACACCGTGCAGCAGCAGTACGAACACGAACAGCTGGGCACCGGCGAGCACCGCCGCCAGCCCCGTCACGGCCAGGTGGTCCTGGATCAGGTTGGCCGACGTGAGCGCGAGGTCGTTGCCGAGATAGGCGATCGCCAGCGGGATCGCCATCGCGACCC
Organism: uncultured Solirubrobacterales bacterium; assembly: GCA_963792735.1. Classification (GTDB taxonomy): domain Bacteria; phylum Actinomycetota; class Thermoleophilia; order Solirubrobacterales; family Solirubrobacteraceae; genus Palsa-465. Next base: position 41,893 of record CAWBXK010000010.1, read on the forward strand.
CGACCAGCACGAGCAGCCCCGCGATCAGGACCGTCCGCGTATACGGGAACACGCGCAGCCAGCGCCGGCGGCGGCTTCCGCTGTAGTCGAACAGCACCTGCGCGATGCAGCCCAGGAAGAAGAACTGCTGTCCCACCACGAACAGGGCCAGCCCGAGGAACTGCCAGTTGAGCGAAAGCGTCACCGCGCCGAGCGTCAGGTTCCCGAAGCTGACCAGCACCGTGAGCAGCAGTCCGATGAGCGCGAGGGCGATCCCGGGCTTGAAGACGAAGAAATCCGAGCCGTAGATGAACATCGCGCGCAGATTGATCCAGGCCGCCTGCCAGGGCGAGAACCACCCCGCGCGCTTGTGATGGCTGACCCGGCCCTCCCGGTCGGCGAGAAACCGGACCGGCACCTCAGCCGTCCGCAGCTGCATCTGAACCGATTTGAGCACCATCTCCGACGCGTACTCCCACGACTCCGATTGGAGATCCATGCGCACCAGCGCGCTGGTGGTGATGCCGCGCATGCCGCAGTGGATGTCGGAGAAGTGGCTGGAGAACAGGCGATTGAGGATCCACGTGGTGACGGGCGTGCCGAGGTGCTGATGGAGCCAGGGCATCGCGCCGGGCTCGATCGAGCCGCGCCAGCGGGAGCCCATCACGTACTCGTAGCCCTCGCGGAACCGTTCGACGAACGGGAGCAGGAGGCGGAAGTCATAGGTGCAGTCCGCGTCGCCCATCACCACGCAGCGCCCGCGGATCCGTGGGATCGCGTCCATGTAGGCCCGCCCGAGCCCGCGCTTGGGCACGCGCAGGACGCGGGCGCCGGCCGCTCGGGCGAGCTCGGGCGTCCGGTCGGTGGAGGAATCGACGATCAGGATCTCACCGCGCACGCCGGCGGCGTCCAGACCCTGCTTGCACCAGGCCACGAAATCGGTGATCGTCAGCTCCTCGTTCAGCGCCGGGATGACGATCGAGAGCTCGGGCTCCTCGACGTCCTCCTCGGGGATCAGCAGCTCGATCTCAGGGTCCGGTGGACGCGTCGCCACCTCGGTCATCGGCGCTCCACCACGTCTGGCAGCGGGCCGCCGCGGCGACGGTCGCATGTGAATGTCTGCGCTGGCATCGGTGGCTGGGCAGAATGTTGGCATGCAACGAATCCGCGTGCTCGCTCGCCATCCACTCGCCGGCCCGACGCTCCGCTACGGCCTGGCCGGCGCCACCGTGGCGGCCGTGTACCTCGCCATACCGCTCGTACTCAACGGTGGCTTTGGCATCGCGATCCAGATCGTCATCCCCATCGCCTACGTGCTCGCGGTGTCACTTCACTTCACGCTCCAGCGCCGTTTCGTGTTCCGCCACGTCGAGCAGTTCGCCCTCTCCACGCGCCAGCAGATCGGCCGCTACGCCGCGATCGGAGCCGTTCAGTATCCGACCACCGCGCTGGGGACGGCGCTGCTGCCGGGCGTGCTGGGCGTATCTGAGCGCGCTGTGTTCGTCGGCATGACGGTGGCGATCTCGGTGACGTTCTTCCTGCTCCTCCGCACGCACGTATTCCACGCGCACCCCGAGCTCGAGCTCGAGCTAAGTGCCGCGAGCGGCGAGCTCGGCCCAGTCGATCGCCCCGGCGCGGTCACCGACCGAGCGTCAGCGGACCCAGGAACAACTCCTGCGGCGTCGTCGCCGCCGGCGCACTCAGGCTCAGCGAGATCCGGTTGAGTCCCAGGTGCAGGAAGACCGGCAGGCGCACCGAGGATCGGCTCACCCCCACCGTCACCGGTGTGTGACCGGGCGAGGTGACGCGCACGTGCAACGCCGACAACGCTGGGGCCCCTGCGCCGCCGGAGGCCGGGGCGAGAACGTCTCGGTGCTCCGTCCGCGGCGCGATCACGGTGAGCGTGGCCGGCCCGAGGGAGCCGAGCCAGACTCCGCCGCCGGGCTCGCCATACCGCGCCGAGGCCACCTCCACCGAAGCCGGGGCACTGACGCGGCCGAGCGCCGGATGGCCGGCCACGATCGTCGCCAGGGTGACGAACGGTGAGGTGATGTCCTCGAGCGTGTTGAACGTACCCGGGTGCTGCAGCTGGAGCAGGTTGTAGTAGCCGGTGAAGCTGACCGCGGTGCCCACGCCGGCACCGATCAGCGTGAGCGCGACGCCGAGGGTGACGATCGTGGCCCGCAGCCCCCTCCGCGCCCTGGCGCGCGCAAGCAGCAGCGCCCAGACCAGGAATGCCGCCAGCAGGCCGAAGGTCGCGAAGTCGACCTCGTAGCGCTGCGTGGTACCCCACAGCGCGTAGGACAGCAGGAAGATCACCGCCAGCGACAGTCCGGCCAGTCCCGTCGCCGCCAGCAGGACCGGACGCTCAGACCGTCTTGGCGCCAGCCACAGGAAGGGCAGGGCGAACAGCAGCAGCGTGATCGGCATCGTCGTGAGCATCCCGCCGACCGGCTCCGCTCCGCCTCCGGTGGCCGTCCCGGCGTAGCCGGCCGGCAGCGCGAACGGGTAGTGCGACGACGGCGACAGGAAGGCATGCGGAAACGTGACCGAGAGGTGGGCCGGCTGGATCAGGTAGCCGAATACCCCGGGCGGTACGTAGGACAGCTGGTCGGTCGGCTTGTGCTGCACGTCGAGGCCGGCGAGCTGGTAGTGCTGGCCGAACTCGGCCGGCGATCCAAACCGGACTGCGTTGTACAGGCCGAGCGCCAGCCCGCACACGACGATGGGAACCAGGGCAGCGAGCAGGACGCGGTGCGATCCGCCGCGCCCACGCACCAGCCACAGGGCCGCCCCCAGCGCGGCCAGACCTCCCACCGCCAGCGTCGGCCGCGCGGCCAGGGCCAGTCCCAGCAGCAGGCTGCCGGTGGCCAGCCGCCCCAGGCGCGCGCGGCCGCCCAGGACAGCGGTGACGACGAGCAGGATGCCCGCCATCTCAAAGCAGTAGCCCCCGCTGATCGCGACCTCGTACTGAATCGGACGGCGCAGCAGATACGGAACGGCGTTGGTCAGGGCCAGCCCGGCGCTGGCGAGGACGAGCAGCCATCCGGGCGTGTCTGGCAACCAGCGCCGGACGAGCACGTGCAGCAGGGTCACGGCGCAGGCGAGACCAACGATTGAGTACAGGGCCGCCGCGAAGCTCTGAGACAGGTCCCACGGGGTGAGACGAAACAGCGCGAACAGCAGCGCCGGGCTCGGCCCCCAGGTCGAGTAGAGGCGACCATGGCGCAGGGCGAGGTCGTGGAAGGCGCCCTGGTAGGCGGCATTCTGCGCCGGGTCGTAGGGATCGTGAAGGTGCCGCAGCCCGGCCGGGGGGTTGAGCGGCAGGTAGCTATGGCCGTGCAGAAACGCGGTCGTCATCAGGTTGTAGACGTCCGTGGCGCGGCTGAAGTCAAACGGCGCCGAGGTGGCGGCGGTCCACAGGTAGAACGCCAGCGCGGCCGCCAGCACGAGCAGGACCGCGAGCCGCTGTCGCGACGGGCGAGAATTCAGGCCCTGCGGCGCGGGTCCCGCCGGGCGCTCTGCCCCGGCGGTGACCGCAAGCTCTCTACGCGGGCTCGTCGAAGCCATGGCGCGATTCAATGATGAACTTCGGTCGCTGCCGAGTTTCATCGTAGATCCGGCCCACGTACTCGCCGATCACCCCGAGCGACAGCAGCTGGATCCCGCTGAAGAACGCGACCACCACGACCACCGTCGGGTTGCCGATCGGAAACGCCACTCCCCCGAGTTTCAGTCCCAGGTAGACGATCGCGACGACGAACGCGATCACCGAGAAGGCCAGGCCCAGCAGGGAGATCAGCTGCAGCGGATAGCGCGAGAACCCCACCAGCCCGTTGATGCCGATCGCCAGCGAGCCGAAGAACGGGTTGTACTTGCTCGCCCCGCCCGCCCGCGGGTCGCGATCGTAGGGGACGCTGGTCTGGGGAAAGCCCACCAGACCAACCAGTCCCCGCAGGAACCCGTGGCCCTCCTTGAGCGCGACCACGTTGTCGACCACACGGCGGCTCATGAGCCGAAAGTCGCCGGTGTTGGGGGGGATCTCGACCTCGGCGATCCGATTGATCACCCAGTAGCCGAGCCGGGCGACGATGCGCTTGGGCAGAGTCTCGCCGGCGCGCGTCCGACGCTGGGCGTAGACCACGTCGTAGCCGTCACGCCAGCGCCCGACGAGCTCAGGGATCAGCTCCGGCGGGTCCTGCAGGTCACAGTCGATGACCACGGTGGCGTCGCCGCCGGCCGCCTCCAGGCCGGCCAGCGTGGCCATCGGCTGTCCGAAGCGGCGTGAGAAGCGCAGCATCTTCACCCGCGGATCGCGCTCGCGCAGCCCCAGGATCAGCTCTTCGGTGCGATCGGGCGACGGGTCCACGCTGAAGATCAGCTCCCACTCGAGGCCGAGCGCGTCGAGGACCCCGCTGAGGCGCTCATACACGCGCTCGATGTTGGCCTCCTCCTTGTAGGCGGGGACCACGACGCTGAGCTCGGTGCTCACCCCGGTCTCCGGGCCACCACGAGCGAGCGGATCCCGAACGGGAGCCGGAGGCCGGCGCCGACCAGGCGCCGCTCGACCCGCCACGCCAGCTCGCCGACGCGCGAGCCCTGCGTGCGCCCGATATCGGCGGCCACCTGTTGCTCGAGTGCCTCTCCCCGCAGAGCGCCGTGGCGCCGGCGGTTGCGCTGCTTGACCATCCAGAAGGCGGGATACAGCAACGAGGCGATGCCCAGGTCCTGGATCGGCTCCAGTCCGGCCTGCGCGCACTTGGCGGCCAGCTCCCCCCGTGCGTAGCGGCGCTCGTGGCCGAGGAAGCGGTCGTAGTAGTCATACGTGCGAGGGCCGGCCGGCACCACGATCACGGCGCGGCCGCCGGGGCGCAGTACGCGCGCGAACTCGCGCAGTGCGCGGCGGTCATCGGGCACGTGCTCCAGCAGGTTGGCGCTGACAATCGCCGTCACGCGGCCATCGCCGACCGGGAGCGCGCAGGCGTCGGCGCGCAACAGCCTGACCGACGGCGAGTGCTCGTGGGCTTTGCGCAGGCCGGCTCCGACCAGGTCGACTCCGACCAGGTCGGCCTGCGGGTAGGCCGCGATCAGATCCTCCAGCAGGTAGCCGGTCGAGCAGCCGACGTCGAGGATGGCGTCATCCACCGCGACGGGGCCAACTCTCCCGACGATCTCCGAGCGGGTCCAGCGGTCCAGGAAATGTGTGCGCGAGGACTCTTCGTGCAGTGCCTCCAGGCCGTCTGACCAGTTGACCGAGGGGTCAGTCTCGACATACGACAGATAGGGTTCGGAGCCGCCGGCGTGACGCCATCCGAATTCGTAGGGAGGCAGCGTTTCGCTGCCGGGAGGCGGCAGCAGCAGCTCCTGGACTCCGCGGTCCTCGTCTCGATCCGAGATACCGCGATCGACTTCCATCGTCACGGCCATGAGCGTAGATGAGCGGGTAGGATCGCGTCGTTGACCTCCGTCGAGAACTCGCTGGAGGCGAACCCGTGCAAGATCTGCGGCGCCTTCACCCAGCGGGTGGGCGAAGTGTCCGGCTCCTACAGCGGCCGCGCCTACGAGCTGCGCCGCTGTCACAGCTGCGGTTACGCCTTCATCGCCGACCCGTGGACTGACTTCGCGCAGATCTACAACGAGCGTTACTACGCGGGCCGGGGCGCGGACCCGATGGTGGACTACCGGTTTGAGCTGGCCGAGCCGACCCGGACAATCCGCCAGTATGAATGGCGCGGGCTGACCGCCATCGTCAGCCACCTGCTGGGCGGACTTGATGGCGTCCGGTGGCTTGATTTCGGGGCCGGCAACGGCGGCCTGGTCCGCCATCTGCTCCAGACCACGTCGGTCTCTGCACAGGGCTTTGAGGAGGGAGCGATCGCCGCTGAGGCACGCGCGCAGGACATCCCGATGGTCACGGCGCCAGAGCTGGCCCGGGAGCAGTCGAGCTTTGACGTAATCACCGCGATCGAGGTCCTGGAGCACACGCTGGATCCGCTCGCGGAGCTGCGCCGGATCCGCCGCATGCTGCGCCCCGGCGGCCTGCTGCTGCTCACCACCGGCAACGCCGCTCCGTTTTTGTCTGCGCTGACTCAGTGGTCCTATGTGATCCCGGAGATCCACGTCTCGTTCTTCGAGCCCGCTACGCTCGTGCGCGCCCTCACCGTCAGCGGCTTCCGGGCCGACTCGATGCCCTCCGGCGCCGGGTTTGAAGATGTTCTGAAGTTCAAGGTGCTCAAGAACCTCGGAGTACGGCGCCGGAACCGACTCACCGATCTGATTCCGGCCGGCCCATTGGCGGCGGTGGCGGATTGGAAGACGCAGCTGAGCCGGCATCCCGTCGGCTGGGCGGCGTGACCGTTTCGGTATGCACATCTGGCTTGAGCTGATACTTCGAGAGGTCCTGTTCTTCGCGCTGCTGCTGGCGCTGGGTTGCGGACCGGCTGCCTTCCTGCCGCAGCGCTTCGGGAATACGGTGCGCCTGGCGCTGGCTGCGGCGCTGGGGCTATGCGTGGGAATCTGCTTGACCGACACGCTGGTCTACTTCTTCCCCGCTCACCAGACCGGGCTGGTGCTGGTGGTCGCGGCCGTGGGCTCGATCGCGGTCGCGGTGTGGCGCCGGCCGGCGATCGGAGCACCGAGCCTGCGGCGCGTGGTGGAAGTGGCGACTGTGGTCGTCGTCGTCCTGGGGGCGTTCAGCTATCCGCTCGCCGCGCACCACACGGTGGGTCCGGCCGGCGGATACCAGATCGGGGACGCCGGAGGCTACATCGACGAGACCGACTCAGAGCAACACGTCTCTATTCACCAGGTCGAGCGCGAGAAGCCACCGTTCGCTGTCCTGTCGACGCAGTACTGGGCGACCTACGCGGCCGGGGACCAGCAACTCGACGTTTCGGCGCTGGAGGCAAACGTCAACTCGCTGCTGGGGCTCGGATCGACTGACACCTACAGCCCGTTCCTGATCGCGATTCTGCTCGTCGGCGCACTGGGGGCCTACGCCGCGGTCCTCAGCACGGGCGCCGCCGGCATGGGGGCGGTCCTGGCCGGGTGCCTGTTCACGGGAGCCGTGTTCACCGAGCTGTTCATGGACGGCAGCCAGGGAGCGCTGACCGGGGCCGCGTTGCTGGCGCCGTTGGTCGTGGTCGGGTGGGAGGCGCTCAAACGCCGCCAGACCGCCAGCCTGGTGCTGCTGGCGCTGCTGGCCGCGGGCCTGGCGACGCTGTACCCGCTGTACGTGCCGTGCGTGGTGATCGGCGGGCTGGCCACCGTCGGCGTCATGACCGTTCGGCGTCTGCGCCGCGGGCGCCCGGCCCGGCGGGAGGTGCTCGTCGCCGCGGCTCAGGTACTCGGCGTGCTCGTCCTGGCGTCCGTGTTCACTCCCGTGGCGTTCCTCCGCGACCTCCGCTACTGGACCGCGATTCTCAACGGCGGGCAGCCGTTGTCAGAGCTTCCGATCTACTACCTCCCGGTCAGCGTGATTCCCGGCTGGGTGCTGCAGACCCGCGATTTCTATGGCCTGGTCAACCTGGGACAGGCGAATCTGAGCGTATTGCTGCAGGGCGGCGCGGTGCCGGCGCTGTTGATCGGACTCATCGCCGTCGGCGCGTGGCGCTACCGCCTGGCGCGGGTCATGCTGGCGGTCGCGGCCGGTGCAGCGTTGCTGGCCTACTACACGGCCGCCGGCCAGAACTGCAGCTATTGCGTACAGCGCAACATGATCCCGGTGGCCGTCCTCGCCGTGCCCGCGGTGGCGCTCGGAGTCGCCGCGGTTGCCACGCTCAGGTTCAGGGGCGCCACGGCGATCGCCGCGCTGAGCGCGGCCGTGATCGTCGTGATCGCCGGCCACGAGTCGGTCGTCGAGCACCAGCGGCTGGCCAATTCCTCATACCTGCTCGACCCCGAGGTGCGTCAGTCGATCGCGGCGCTGCCGGCGCGAGCCGGCCCGGTGGAGCTCGAGGGCTTCACCGCCCAAGGACCTCGGGCCCCGGAGGAGCAGGCCGACGTCTACCTGGTGGTCGAGGAGAAGACCGGGGATGCGTCCCTGCCCACGACCGGCAACGACAACAGCGGCCTGTTCTATCTCGGCGGTCCCGCTCCCCTGGGGCCTTCGTTTCGTTCCAACTACCAGTACGTGCTGACGCGCCTGGCGGGAGTCGCGACCCAGCGTGAGACCGTGGCGCGTCACGGGGCTATCGCCCTGGAGCGGCGCACGCGTGAGCTCGACGTGACCATCACCAGTGGAGTGTCGGTGGCCTCGGCCCACCAGGACCCGAGCGGGACGGCGTGGGTGAAGGGCCCGATGCAGTTCCTGGTGGTGGGGGGAAAGCCAGCCCAACCGGCGTTCATCTCGCTGGTGTACGACCGCACCGTGCCGGTGACCGTGCTGCGCAGTCCATCTGTGGCCACGATCCATCCCAGCGCACACACGCTCGCCGTCTGCCTTCGCACCGAGGGTTCACCGCCGGTCCGAACGGCCGGCCTGAAGCTGTCGTTCGTGGCCCAGCCGGCTCCCCCTCCGGCCGCCCGGTTCGCCAATCGCCTACCGGCACGCGGCGTCCGCCTCGCCAGCATGAGCGTCGGCTCGACGCCGTGCGCGCCACCGCGCTAGTGCGCCATGCAGCAATCCGGGGGTCAAGTGCGAATGATCATAGGATGCCATCTCCAGGTTCGAGGCGGAGCCTTATGTGCTCAAGCGCATCCGTGCTCAAGCGCATCCGTGATCTCTCCTAGACTGTCCCTTGCAATACCATGGTCGCCGAAAACGAGCTACACACTCTTCATCTGCGCGATCTCCCCGTCTTTTCACGGGACCCCTGGCAGATGTCCTATGGTGAACGGGCCGCTCTCGAGGGTCTGCTCGAGGTTCTCAAGCCGTCCTTATCGCTTGAAATCGGTCGAGCCGAGGGGGGCAGCCTGCGACGGATCTCAGCCCATTCCGGCCAGGTCGTTTCGTTCGATCTCGTTGAGCCGGTGGATCAACTCGCAGCTCTGGCCAACGTCGAGGTGATGGTTGGCGACAGCCACCGGCAGCTTCCTGAGCGCCTTGCTGAGCTTGCGAGGGACGGACGCGATGTCGCCTTCGTGCTAATCGATGGGGACCACTCCACGGACGGGGTACGTGCGGACATGATCGACCTGCTGGAGTCGGACGCTGTAACCGAATGCGTGGTCCTAGCACACGACTCATTGAACGAAGACGTGCGGCGAGGCCTCGACTCCGTCCCTTATGAGAACTATCAGAAAGTTGCGTTCGTCGATCTGGACTTCGTACCTGGGTTCGTGGCGAAGCCGGAGGCGGTTCTCGGTCAATGCTGGGGCGGTCTGGGTGTTGTGGTCATCGACGCGTCAGGATCCTTTGGCTCAGAGTTTCTCCGGAACCCAACGCTGTTCCCCTTCCCCGAGATCGCCTGGCCTTGGGCCGCAACACGCAGGACCGCCAGCAGCGAGGGCTTCACGGGAGCGCCACCCGAAGCAGCAGGACCTTCGGAGAAGCTGCCGTCGCGGACGGACGTCGAACTCCTCCGCCAAGACCTCGATCGTCACCGCGCTTGGCTCAATTCCATACAGCGCTCTGCGAGCTGGAAGCTAACCGCGCCGCTGAGAGCGGCGAAGCGTCGTCTACGGCGCTAATGCTCGGAGCCGCCGTTGGTTCGAGTCAGGTGTTACTGCGGGACCTTCAGTTCGCGCATCAGGTTTGGGGCATGATCTGCGATGGCCGCGTAGGCATCGGTGACTGAGATATTGGTTACGGAGACCATCGAGCTATGTCCAACTCGGTACCGGGCGATGATCTCGGGAACGAAGACAGCGTGACGGCCCGCCTCCGCCATACGAGCCCAGAGATCGTAGTCCTCCCAACCTAGAGCCAGCCGAGGGTCACAGGAGTAGCCGCCAAGCGCCACCAAGGCCTCCCGTCGGATAAGCGAAAGGGCATCGATGTAGTTGCCATACCGCAAACGCTCAGGGTTCCAAGGAAACTCGCTGACTAGACCAACAGCACCGTCCTGCGAGAACTGTTCGACGATGCCATAGGCAAAGCTCGCTTCTCGGTCGACCTCGAGCGCCCCCGTGAGGCGATCGATCGCCGTCGAGCGGAGCTGGTTATCAGCATCGAGCATCAGCAGCAGCTCGCTTGAGGAGTAACGGAGTCCGGTGTTACGTCCCTGTGGAAGACCGGCGTTCACGTCGTGCCTTACGAGTCGAGCCGGGCGCCGTTCGTTTTGTCGCATCCACTCCGACACCCGGTCGCCGCCACCGTCAGTGGAGCCGTCATCCACGACAACAAATTCCACCCCGGGAGCGTCGGCAGATGCGAGAGCGTCGATGACGACGTCTGCGTGGTTGAAGAGCGGAACGATCACCGCCAGTCGGCGATCCTGGGGGCGGCGCCACCCGCGCGACTCGTAAACAAGCGAAGCGTATGCGTCGGGCGGTCGCGCTCCGGTCGGACGGAGTGACGCGATTGCCCGCTGGACGTTCGTGATCCCCAACTGCTGTCGCTTGAGAGCCCGCAGGATTTGGCCCTCACCAGGAGTCCACGGGCTCATCGGCGGTTGCTCTCGCGCGGAACTGACACGCGCATTCTGGCGGTGGCGCAGATATCCGGAACGCACTTCGGCTGGCAGAGAGTCGCCGATCGAGATAGTGTCAAGCTCTGCGGCGGCCTTCGCGAGAAGCGAAGCCGCAACGCTCATTTGCCCCTGCTCCCGGATCCGTTCGTACGCGGATCGCCGGATACGGTCGAGCACGGCGGGGTTGTCGAGGAGATAGGCACAGAGGAGTCCGAGGCGCCCGATGCCACCGGTTAGTAGATCCTCCCCCCAACGCAATGGGGCGATATCGCTCGCATGCTCGCTGACGATCGCACAGCCCGCGCATATAGCTTCGACCGCACGCAGATGCTCGAAGTAGGGCTCATCTTCGCCGTGAATGTTGAGGAGCACTTTGGCGCGAGAAAGAAGCTCTCGCTTCGGATCGCCAGCGACGAAATCTCGGGCCGAGGCGGTGCTTGGTCGCGAGTTATCAGAAATTTGAAGATGGCAGCGGAAGCGCTCGAACACGTCCGCATAGGAGGCCAAAGCCTGGCCTCGACGTCCGGTCGATCGGCCAATGAAGACGATGTCGATATCGCGCTCGCCACTTTGGAAGCGATCCCACACCCCGGTGTAGCCAAGCTGCAGATGGCGACATGCTATGCCCTCGGACCGGTAAGCCCGGACTGCTCGAGGGTTGATGTCGTAGACCACACCGGCGTCGCGATTGATGTCAAGGTCAATTTCGAAGAACCCGCTTGCCGGCTGCTCCGCAGAAATCGTGATGCTGCGCCTCAGCAACGCGGGTTGCGGCCGAAAGCCGGTGAGGGCTACGTACTCATGGGGCGGAAGGAACACATGAACCAAGCCCGGTCGAACCTCGGGATACTCATCGCCAACGCGGCAGCGCACGCCCAAGCACCGCAACTCGGATACAAGAGCTTCCGCGAGCTCGACGAAGAAGGCGTTCTGCCCATCGGCCAAAGTGAACGCAATCTCGGGAACGGCGGCCATCACCGGCCTCAGCGGAGCGATCGGACAAGGCTCCGAAGAGGTTCGGTCAACCTCCACGTCCTCGAGTCCACGACGGACTTGTAACGGGCCTCCCACTGGTCGCGCGCCTCACCGACGCCGGCAAGCAGCGCGAGAATGCCTTGAACCTCGGCGAGTTCCTCGCGGAGTTGGGCGGCTGGGGCCAGCTCGCGCTCTGCCTCGAGCAATTGGGCTCTCAGGTGGGCAAGCTCAGTGGCTTGTTGACGCAGCTCGATGGCTTGTCCATCCATCAGCTCTTTCTGACGTTCGATAAATTCGCGTTGCTCTTGCCAGAGTGCGTCCCATTGCCGGAGCTCGACAGCCGTATTCATCTCAACCACGCGGTGGTCCTGCGGCAGCGGGCTCTGACTGGCCATCGCAAGCGTGTAGATCTCGCGACCCGGCATGTTCCTCGTAAGTTTGCGTACCTCCACGCCGTCCAACACCGCGTCGCCACCGGATTCGAAGCCCGCGTCGTCGAAGATGCCGGAGACGATCCAGGCGTGTTGGCGACGCAGGATCACGTGTGCGAAGCGCTGCCCTAGCGCCGCCTCGAGTTCATCTGGGACGTACTCGTGGACGTGGTGCGGGTTGCCCTTCGTGTACACGTGGCGATTCGGCGAGGAGACCAGTAGCACGCCTTCAGGCTTAAGCAGACGATGAAACTCGTCTAATGCACGATCCGGCGTCTCGAGATGCTCGAGCACCTCGAAGCACACGATCAGGTCAAAACTTTCGTCTGGCTGCGCGATCTCATTGAGGTCGCCGAGCTCGAGCGTGACGTTCCCGGGGACCCTCAGCGCGGCGGCCTCGATCGCCTCGGCGGAAACGTCGACTCCAACTCCTTCGAGCGCGCCAGCCTCGATTAGGATCGCCAGACCGTACCCTGTGCCGCAACCTGCGTCGAGTATCCGACGCCGTGCGGCCAACTTCGCAGCCCAGCGATAACGCGCCAAGTGCTCTGACTCGATCAGCTGTTCATCCATGATCGCGGGATCGAACCGCTCAACCGCCTCGTCGGGTTCGGCCTGGATGGGTGCAACGGGGTCATCCACGGCGGCCATCGTACTGCGCGAAGCCTCTCTCGATCGTCAGGACACTGGGTGCGGACGCCTGACCTGCTCTGCACCCGGACGCCGCTCCAGGAATCCGCCCGGGTGACAAGTGACGCCGTACAGCTCCAAGTCGCGGCGAACGCAGAAGTCCGAGCCTTCCCGCTCGAGCCAGTCGCCAATTGCCCGGCGCACACCGCTCGGCCAGTCGTCCGAAATTCTCAGCTCCGTCTGATCGACAACACCGTCCTCGACGACGAAGAAGCCGCCCGCACCCACGAACCGCGTAAAGCCTTGGAGCGCTGCATATGTCGTCTCGTAGGTGTGCGCTGTGTCCTCGACGATAAACGGGCGAGCGCCAGGGCCGAGGAAGCGCTTCACGCGGTCCGGTAGCTCCGGGTCCAGCACGTCCCCCTCGATCAGCTTGATCTCGCCGGCGTAGCCGGGGTCGGCCACCGCCAGACATTCGCGCGCCGCCTGCACGTCGACATCGACGGCCACCACGGTTGCGGCGCCGGCGCTTGGGTCGTAGTGCGCCAGGGCCCGGAGCCGATCGCGGAACCACAGACTCGACCCCCCAAACTGCACCCCGAGCTCGATCACCACCGTGGGCCGGGCGAGCCACAGCAGATGCTCGTAGACGCGCAGATCCTCCGGGAACTTCGAGATCCTGACGCCCGCGTAGCTGTCCAGCGTGTGCTGACGCAGGCGCTCGCGCAGATAGCCGGCCATCGACTGATCGAGGTCAAGGCCCACAGCAGGAGGAAGGTCCTCCGACGCTCGTGATCCGGACATGGACGGAACGCTCACCGGGGTGCGGGCGCAAGCCGGGGCGGGCGCTGCCGGGCCCGTCCGAGCAGCAGTCGCCCTCCGGCGATCAGGACCACCAGGCCGCTGACCACGGTTGGATACTCGAGCCGGTACTGCACGCCCATCGACAGGAACGCGCCGATCTGGTAGGTGAGCGAGCTCAGCGCCAGCGCCCCCAGGACCAGCGCCCGCGGGTCGCGCCACCGCCACAGCGCTCCCACCCCCACCGCCGCGATCAGCAGATAGATCCAGACGTCGAAGATCACCCCGCCCTGAGGATCGGGCGCGTTGGTGGCGTCGAAGGCCTCAACGTAGCCGCGAGCGGTGTTGTCGAGACTCGGGAAGCTGGCGTGAAGGCCCCACGGGTTGCCGTCGATTCCCGGGTGCATGATCACGTTGGGCTCGCGGGTGATCGAGATCTGGCGCATGAACTCGTCCCAGTGCAGCCCGAACCAGACACCCGGGTCGGCGGTGACCGCGCTGATCTCGGCCGACCGCTCGGCCGCGACCTGGGTCGGGGTGAGCAGGGCCAGCGGCAGGGGATGACCCGGGGCGGCGACTTCGGGACTGACGTCGTCGAGGAAGAACAACGACTTCACCGCAGCGAGCCGGCTGGGCGGGACGATGCTGTGCGGAAACAGGTCGCGGTTCTCACGCGTCGACATCCCCGCCAGGTCGAAGTCGTAGATGTACTGCTCCGGATGCACGCTCTGCACGCCCATCAGCGAGTTCAGCCCGATCTGGCTGCCGTAGAAGACGCCGGTGATCGCGATCGCCCCGACGACGACGAGGCCCAGTCGACCGGCGCGACCGCGGAGCTTCTCCGCCGGCCGGCCCCAGCGGCTCCACAGCGTGAGCACGATCGCCGCGCCGAAGATGGTGACCACGCTGGTGACCGCGTTCTGGCGGGCGGCCAGCGCCAGCCACCCCGCCCCCAAGCACACCGCCAGGGCCACTCCGCGGGCGCGGCGAGACCGCGGCGGGCCGGCGGCGAAACCGTGAGCCAGCGCCCCCACCGAGAGAAGCAGCAACGCGGCGTACCAGGTGTCTCGTCCCACCAATCCCAGCTCGCCATAGGTCTGGGGCACCAGGGTCAGGACCGACGCGGCGATCGCGGCGCCGACCGGTCCGAACGCCAACCGCATCAGCAGGTACGCGCCGGCGACGAAGCAGCACACCTGGACCGCCAGCACCAGGCCGGGGCCGAGGCCGAGCCCCCACACGAGGTGCCACGCTCCCAGCAGCAGAGGTGCGTGGTAGTCGGTGAAAATGCCAGTCATCACCTGATGGATCTCGTTCAACGTGTCGGCGTTCATGTGACCGGGCCAGAACGGCAGGCAAACCAGCAGCACGGGCACGAGCAGGATCAGCAGATGCGCATGGTTACGCGCGGGCCCCGGCGACGCGGAAGCTCCGGCTCCTGTGGGCTCGATGATCGGCGCAGAAGCGGTGCCGGCGGAGTGCGATCCGCCTCGGTCGTTCCGGATTGCGTAACCACGCGCCCAGTATGCCAACCGTCGCCCGGGCGATAACGCTAATGTCGAGGCCGATGAAGGACCGAGTTGGGCGAGCCCGACGCGACTCAGAGCAGACCTTGACTGACGGCGTCTCGCCGGGCACCCCGGAGCTGGCGTTCGTACTGGCTCCCCGACAGAACCTGTTCTTCCTCGAGTTGATCGAGGCGCTGCGGGAGGAGGCGGAGCGGCTCGGCACGCGGACGTCGCTTCACATCGGCAATTTCCCCGCGCCCCACCCAGACCGGGTGTACGTGCTGGTCCCGCCGCACGAGTACTTCACGCTCATGCACGGCCGCTTCGGGCCCCCACCGGAGGCGTTGCGGCGAACGATCTTCATCTGTGCCGAGCAGCCCGGAAGCCCGTTCTTTGAGTCCAACCTCGACGCTCGCGCCGCGCGGTGGCGCGGTATTCGACATCAATCGATTCGCGATCCGGGCGTTCCAGCGGGCCGGCATCGCGGCTCACCATCTCCAGCTCGGCTGGTCGCCCTTGTGGGACCACCTGCGCGAGCGCGAGCGTGACATCGACGTGCTGTTCATGGGCTGCATCACGGATCGACGCGCACGGGCGCTGGCGCACTACGCGCGGACGTTCTCACGGCGGCGCATCGAGTTGCTGCTGTCTGACAACTCGCGTCCCAACTGGTCGCAGTCGCAGAGCTTTCGCACCGACGAGCGCAAATGGGATCTGCTCGGTCGCGCCAAGGTCCTGATCAACATCCATCAGGACGAGGCGCCGTACTTCGAGTGGCTCCGGATCGTGCAGGCGATCAGCAACGGCGCCGTGGTGGTCAGCGAGCACTCCGTCGACCACGCCCCGCTGGTGCCGGGAAAGCATCTCCTGATGGGCGATTGGCAGTCTCTGCACCTGCTCACCGAGATGCTGCTCGAGGATGGCGACCGCTGGTGGCGCATGCAGACGGCCGCCTACGAGCTGGCCCGCCACGAGCTGACCTTGAGCCCCGGCGTCCGCGCGCTGATTTCGGCCGCGGCGCGGATCGCCGCCACAGAGGCGGTGCCCGATGCGGCGAACCGCTTCTTCACCCAGCCCCAACCGGACCCGGCGTCGATGCCGGTCTTCGACGAGCCCGACGGCCCCCCGTCGCCGTCGCTCGGCGACCACAACGCCGCGATGATCCGACGGGCGCTCAAGGACGTGAGGCTCGAGCTGCTCGAGCAACGCCGGCGAGACGCGCGCTTGCGCCTGGAGCAGGGGCGCGACCGGCCGCTGCCCGAGTCAGAGCTGGTGGCGCGCAGTCTCGGCTACGCCGCCACCGTGCCGACGGTCTCGGTCCTGACCGCGTTGTACAACCACTCCACCCATGTGACGCAGGCGCTCGATTCCGCCGCTCGCTCGCTCGACTGTGCGTTTGAGCTGATCGTGGTCGATGACGGTTCGACCGACGACTCCCTGGCCACGGTGCGGCATTGGCTGGCCGACCACCAGGAGCTCAGCATGCTGGTGATCCGCCACCCGGTCAACCGGGGCCTCGGGCAGGCGCGCAACTCGGCGCTGGCGTGGGCGCGCGCGCCGTTCTCGTTTGTGCTCGACGCCGACAACGAGGTCTATCCCCACTGCTTCACGCGGCTCGTCGCGGCGCTCGAAGCCGAGCCCGATGCCGGGTTTGCCTACGGCACGCTCGAGTCCTTCAGCGGCAGCGAGACGCTGGGGCTCATGAACGAGCTGCCGTGGGAGCCCTCCCGTCTGCGCCGCGGGAACTACATCGACGCGATGGCGATGATCCGTACCTCGCTGCTGCGAGAGGAGCTCGGCGGGTACACGGTCGACCACCGCCTGCACGGCTGGGAGGACTTTGAGCTGTGGTGCCGGATCGCCACGCGCGGGCAGCGCGCCATTCGCGTGCCGGAGATCCTCGCTCGCTACCGCATGGCTCGCCACTCGATGCTGTCGCTCACCAATATCTCCGCCACCGACGCCTTCTCACTGATCATCGAGGCCAACCCCGAGCTGATGGCGGGCGTGCAGCCGCCCGAGTGAGCTACCGCGCCCCACCGGGCGCTACCGGCGCCGGTAACGCCGGGCGGCAGCCCGCAGCGGGGCGGCGATCTGCCAGCTGCGAGACCCGAGCACGGCGTCCAGACGCGCCTGGAGCTCTCGCAGCTCGTCCGGCGACGCCGAGGCCTCGATCGTCTGCTCGAGGCGACCGCGCAGAGCCTCGAGCTCGGCCACCGCGGTCTCCCGATCGGCGAGCTGGGCCAATGCCTCCTGGCGCTCACGCCGGCACTGGTCCATATCGTCCAGCGCGCGGGCCTGATCTTTGATCAGTCGGTCCTGCGCGTCGATGTGCTCGATCCATTCCCTGACCTCGAAGAACTGCGTCAGGGCGACCTCACCGCCGCCGTCGCCGGGCACCTGGGAGCCGGCGATCGCCAGCGTGTACACCTCGTCGTCGGCGCCGGGGGCGGCCAGCCGGATGACGTGAGCGTGGTCGAAGTCCGACTCCGGCCCCGGCGAGATCACACTCGCCAGCATCACGTGCTGCTGGAGCAGGCGGACCGCGGGAAACCGGCGACTCAGGGCCGCGCGCAGCTCAGACGGCAGGTACTCGTGGTGATGGTGAGGGTTGCCGGGCACGTAGTGCGCGCGATTGGGCGAGGAGATCACCAGCAGGCCGTCCGGCCGCAGGACCCGCTCGAGCTGATCGAGCACGCCGTCCTGCTCTTCGACGTGCTCGATCACCTCGAAGCAGACCACGAGGTCAAAGGAATCATCCGCGAAGGGCAGTGAGCGAACGTCGGCGACCTGGGCGACGACACCTTCGGATGCGCTCGCGGCCACCGCTTCGATCACCTCCGGGGAGACATCCACCGCCACCACCTCGGCGGCACCCCCGCGCAGCAGCAGCTCGGATCCGTAGCCGGTGCCGCAGCCCGCGTCGAGCACTCGCTTGTCGCGAGCGAGCGAGGCCGCCCATGTGTAGCGGGCGATGTGCTCGGCTTCGATCAGCTGGCCGTGCATCGCGGCGGGGACGAACCGCTCGGGCACCCCGCCGACCCGGCCGGCGAGATTCGCTGCGCCGAGCTCGTTCCCGGTCATCGCCGCCGCTGAGCGAGGCTCAGCTTCAGTCTGCGCAGAGGAGCGGTGAGCCGCCAGCTCAGGGAGTTGCGCATCGCCTCGACAAGTTCCGTCTGGCTCGCCAGCTCGGCGCGAGATCGCTCGAGCGCGGCCCGCACCGCCGATTCGACCTCGGCGCCTCGGAGCCCGTCCAGGGGCGTTCCCTGCGCCTCGAGCTCGGCCATCGCCTCGACCGCCGGCCGCAGCACCGAGAACAGCTCGTGAAACGGCTCATAGGGGGCCGCGTTCGACGATCGCCCGGCGTCCACCACGATCAGTCCGAGGCCACCCCACATCTGCAGCCGGTAGGGCTCACGACGCGACAGGTAGCCGGGAATGAGATCAAGCTCGAACTGCGCCACCTTGGGATGCTCGGCGGCGCCCGCCTCCAGGATCCCGCGCCGCACGTCGGGATTCATCGTGTCGTGCAGCACGATCAGCGTCCTGGTCACGGCGGACGACTCGAGCACGTCCTCGATGTCGCGGCGGACGCCCTGCGCGGTGTGGTCGCCATCGATCAGGATGAAGTCGACCGACTTCTCCGCCGCCGCCAGCTCGCTCAACGTCTCTGGCAGGAGCACGTGGCTGTCGCCGGTGTGAAACGTGACGTTGGACAGGGCGGCCAGCTCGGCGTCGGGGGCGACGAGGTCGAACGAGTGGACCTCCTCGCTGTAGGCGGCAACCCGGCGCAGGCTTCCACCCTGGGCGGTGCCGACCTCGAGGGCCAGCGTGGGCCGGACCTGGGCCAGCACCCCTTCCAGCGTGGCGCGCTCCCCGGGCGACATCTGCCACGCACTGGCAGCGAGCATCGGGAGCAGCTCAGTCCCTTGTGTCTGCAGCGACATGCGGGGCCGAAGGCTAGCCGATCATTTGCCGCGCTCACGCGGCCGGTGACCGCCGCAGCGAACCGAAAATCCGGTCTCCGTCACGTGGTTCGGCGCCAACCGTCAATAATCCAGCCGTGGCCCGAACCGATAACCACGCCAAGGACGTCCCGGCCGAGGTCGGGCCGACGTTCACCGTCCGCGAGCGCATCGCCCTGACGATCGAACACCACGGTCTGTGGTCGCTGATCTATCGCTTTCTCACCTACCCGCTGCGCTTCACGCCGCTCAAGCCCTTCCTGCGGCTCGAGCCCCGGTCCCGAGCCGACAAGGCCACGGCGGCCCGGTGGTACAAGCGCCACGGCCGCCCGGTCACGATCGTGATCCCCAGCTACCGCGACGCCGCGGACGTCCGGCGGCTGGTGACGAGCCTGCGGGCCACGACCAAACCCGCCCTGGTGACGATCGTCGTCTCCGACGATGCCAGCGGGCCCGAGCATCTCGCCGCGCTTCGATCGATCCCCGGGATCGAAGTGATCGAAGGCGCGGTGAACGCCGGCTTCGCGGCCAACGTCAACCGCGGCATCAGAGCGGCTGATCCGGGCCGCGACGTGGTCGTCCTGAACTCGGACACGATCGCCCGGCCGCACTGGCTGGCGGCCCTGCAGTGGGCGAGCGAGTTCGAGGCCAACGTCGGGATCGTGGGGGGCAAGCTGCTCTACGAGGACAACCGGATCCAGTTCGCGGGCACGGTGAGAAACCTCGGCGCGCCGGAGTGGTTCGACCATCGCTACCGCTTCCGAGCGGTCGATTTCGGCCCCGCCGACGTCCCGGGCCCGGCGCTGGCGGTGACCGGCGCCTGCATGTACTTGACGCGCGAGCTGATCGATCGGGTCGGCCTGCTCGACGAGGAGTATCCGATGGCCTACGAGGACGTCGACCTCTGCCTGCGCGCGTGGCAGGCGGGCTTGCGAGTCATGTACTGCGCCGAGCTCCGAGCTCTATCACCTCGAGTCGGCCGCGCGTGGCACCGATGTCGGCGAGCGTGAGCGGGCGTCGCAGCGCGTGTTCTGGGGCCGCTGGGGCGACTTCTTCGATGCCCGCAACGTGCTCACTGCGGACGGAGCCCTGCGCGTGATCTACGTGACCGAGGACACGGGGGTCGGGGGCGGCCATCGCGACATCTTCGAGCACCTCAACGGGCTGCTCGAGCGCGGCCACGAGGCGGAGCTGTGGACGCTCGGCGGGCCGCCTGACTGGTTCGATCTGCACGCCCCGGTGCGCAGCTTTGACGACTACGCCGAGCTCGTGAAGGCGCTCGCCCCGATCCCGGCGCTCAAGGTGGCGACGTGGTGGAACACCGCGTCGCCGGTGTGGGAGGCCAGCGTCCTGAACGGGATCCCGGTCTACTTCGTGCAGGACATCGAGACCAGCTACTACCCGGGTAACCGCCCGCTTCAGAACGCTGTGCTGGCGTCCTACCGCCACGAGTTCCGGTACATGACGATCTCGTCCTGGAACCGTGACCGGCTGCGCGAGCTGGGGCTCGACGCCGTCCTCGTCCCGCCCGGGATCGACCTCGAGACCTTTCGGCCGCTCCCGGACGTGCCCCGCCGGTCGGACATGCTGCTGGCGCTGGGCCGCTCCAACCCGCTCAAGAACCTGCCGCTCACGATCGCCGCATGGCGCCGGCTTCCGGAGCCCCGCCCGGAGCTGTGCCTGTTCGGGATCGAGCCCGAGCTCGGAGCCGAGTTGGGCGTCCGCTACGTGACCGCGCCATCCGATGCGGAGGTCAACGCACTGTTCAACCAAGCCACCGTG
>CAWBXK010000011.1:0-72836 GCA_963792735.1 uncultured Solirubrobacterales bacterium
CTTGATTCGAATCGGGATCCGCGACACGTGCTTACCGTAGGTGTGCATCGGGACACCAGATCGGGTCGTGACGCGACGGCCCCAGGCGCGGGGACTGAGCGGACCGGAGCCGCCGCCCCCGCGGCGCGAACGCCGTCGCAGGAGTACTCCGTCGGGAACCACCGCAGCGAAGCTAGCCCAGCTTGATGAGAGCAGCATGAGACCGCGCCTGGTACCAGAGCGCGGTCTACATGCGGGGGACGGATGGGCTTACCGCTGAAGAAAAAACGGGGGCCCCGGAACGTCCTGCTCGCGAGGCCCCCAAGGCCGGGGAAGTGGGGGCGCAGTTCCCCGGCGCACGACTATCTTAGTACCCCTCGAGCGCGGGCTCGAAACCCACCCGACCGGATCGATCGCGCGGGCTGGGGCGTGTCACTCGGTTGCAGGCGTCCCTCTCGGTCGCCGGCGTACCCCGCGTCTGCAGGCGTTCCTCGGGGTAGAGCGGTCGGCGGGGCGCGTGGGTGCGGCCGGCCGGTGCACCCACCAGATGAGAGCTTTCTCAGCATCCGACATTGCAACTACAACGCCGCCGGCTGTGTCCCGCACCCGCGGTCGGGTTGAGGGTCCAAGCTCGGTTCAGTCGAGTCAATGACTTGTCAGGATCGCGCTGGCGATGCTGATCGTGAGAACTGAAAATCGGAGGCTGATGCGATGACATCTGTGGTGCTGATTCCCGGGGCCGGCGGTCTGGGCTGGTATTGGCATCTGGTCGAGCGCGATCTGCAGGATCGGGGATACGACGCGTTCGCGGTCGACCTGGCGGCAGGCGGTCGCGCGGGGCTGCCGGCCTACGCCGACGCTGTCGTGGACGCGATCGACGGCCGGACCGACGTTGCCCTGGTCGCGCACTCGATGGGAGCTTTCACCGCTCCTCTGGTGTGGCAGCGGGTGGCGAGCCGCTTGGTGGTGTTCGTCAACGCGATGATCCCGCGGCCCGGGGAGACGCCGGGCGAATGGTGGGCCAACGTCGGCTCGGAGCAGGCCAGGACGGCTGCGGCGGCGCGCGATGGCTACAGCGCCGAGTTCGATCTGGGGACCTACTTCATGCACGACGTCCCCGCGAATCTGGTCGCCGAGATG
This sequence comes from uncultured Solirubrobacterales bacterium, assembly GCA_963792735.1. GTDB lineage: Bacteria > Actinomycetota > Thermoleophilia > Solirubrobacterales > Solirubrobacteraceae > Palsa-465. Next base: position 1,120 of record CAWBXK010000011.1, read on the forward strand.
CAGGAGCGCGCCGCGTCGCAGCTGGACGAGAGATTCGACGACGTCTGCACGTTTGACACCTGGCCGGCGATCCCGATCCACGTCGTCGTCGGCCGCGACGACCGGTTCTTCCCGCTCGAGCTCCAGCAGCGCGTCGCCCGCGACCGGCTCGGCGTCGAACCCGACATCGTGCCGGGCGGTCACCTCGCCGCGCTCAGCCACCCCGGAGAGCTGGCCGCAGTCATCGCGGGGTACCTCGGATCCGCGTGAGCTCAACCTCGACGGGTGTTAGCGCCGGCTCGCGGTCAGGGACGGGTATGGGGGAGCTCACGGCCCGGCGACGCAGGAATGCGTAGCCGATGAGACCTCCCAGGCTCGGGATCCAGAACGCGATCACGTGGTAGACCACGACCGCCGCGGCGGCCTGGGTCGGGGGAGCGCCGTAGGCGATCAACATGCCGGCCAGCCCCCCCTCCAGCACGCCGAAGCCGCCCGGCACCGGAAGCATGTTGGCGATGTAGCCGATGAGGTAGCCGAGGACAAGCGCGTCGATCGGAACGGGACGGCCGGTGGCGGCGAACAGCACGCCGAGGGCGGCGATGTCGAAACCGAGGTAGCCCACGGCGCCGAGCATCCGCCAGCTCGGCGCCGCGAGTGAATGGCGGGCGGCTTCAATGCCGGTGGAGACGTCGACCAACCACCTCGGCCAGCGTCGGTCCGGCCGGCGATGCAAAACGAGCGGCAGAGCGAGCGTGGCGCACGTTGATCCCACTCCGATGACGATCGGGGCGCCCGCGAGTATCAACGTGTCGCGTCCGCCGAAGGTGTCGGTGGACAGCATCAGGCCGCCGACGATGAGAAACGCGACGTTCATCCCGCTGGTCAAGAAGAACAGGGCGCTGGAGCTCTCGACGATGCGCCGGGTCGACATTCCGGCCTGCCGCAGCAGCCAGCCGCCGATCGCGAGAGCTCCGAGGCCGCCGGTCGGCAGCAGCGCGCCGGACGCCTCCTCGGTCCAGGCGAGCTGGCGAGCGAGACCGGCGGGCACAGCCGGGAAGAAGAACCGGAAGATCACCACGTACGCGGCGCACGAGGCGACCTCGAGGACCAGGGCTGCGGCGATCCAGCCGAGGCTCATGTGCGATATCTGGTGGGCCACTCCGCGCAATGGCGGCACCGCCAGGAGCAGGGTGACAGTCGCGGTGGCGAGCACGACCGCACCGACGACCCGTCGCGCCAGCGTGCTCGAGTCGCGCGCCTGAGCGGACCGCCTACCTTCCGCGCGTCCAGCCCGCGAGGCGGGACAGCGGCGCCGCCGGCCAACGCGAGCGGCGGGCAGATTCCGATGGCGCTGATCGTCCGCGTTCGTCTCGGTGGGCGGTGGTGGCATTCCCCAGGGAACCGTAATGTTGATTGCTCAACTATCTTATCGCAACGCTTGAGCGGCAAGCACTCGTCCCTGTAGACGCGCGAAAGGCTCGGAATGTGACATCCGGGTTTGATGAAGCCCTCACCGCTGGCCGGGGCAATGTGGCGCGAATACGCTGGCAACCGATGAGTTTGCGCTGACCGCGCGGTCGAACTCCCGAGAGACCCACAACAGAGGAGCAATGACGATGAATGGCAGCAGCCGATCTGCGTCGGGGGGTGCTGACTGATGCTCATCCTGTACGAGCACCCCTTCGCGCTCTACTGCCAGAAGGTTCTCGTCGCACTGAACGAAATGGGCGTCGCCTACGAGGTGCTCGAGGAGCAGCGCGACTTCGATCGCGCCCAGCTAGCCCAGCTGTGGCCACCGGCGTCGATCCCGGTGCTGCGGGACGGCAACGAGGTGATTGGCGAGACGTCGATCATCATCGAGCACGTCGCCGGCGCGCGGTTGGTGCCCTCGCTCGAGGCCCGCAAATGGGACCGACTCTGCGACCAGTACATCTCCGACGCCGTCCAGGCGATCGTCCTCGATGCGCTCGCGGAGCGCTCCGACGAGAGCGCGGTGAGCCGGGGGCGAGGCCATCTCGAGATGGCCTACGGGATGCTCGAGACGCAACTGGCCGAGAACGAGTTCCTGGCCGGCGACGCGTTCACGATCGCCGATTGCGCCGCCGCCCCGGGACTGTTCTATGCCCTGGGCATCCACCCGTGGGACGAGCACCACCACCCGCAGCTGACGCGGTACTACCGCGCGCTGGCACGGCGACCGTGCTTCGCCAAGGTGATCGCGGACGCGCGTCCCTACCGGCACCTATTCCCGTTGCCGTGGCCGACCGACTTCGACCGCTACCACTGACACGACGCTAGCGGGGATCAAGCCGAGCTGTGTCATCTGCGAGAGGACGTCAACCACGCCCCAGGTCTCAGCGATTCGGCCGCCGGCGAAGCGGGAGATGAAGATCTCGTTGTACCTGACCGGTTTGCCGGTTGGGGAGTGGCCCATGTAATCGCCCAGCTGGGTCCCCGTAACCGTGTTGCGGCTGACGACCTTGTCGCCCTCTTCGATCAAATCCTCGATCACGACTTGGAGGTCGGGGAAGCCCCGCAGGAGGCTCGCGAACACCACCTTGAGTGCCTGCGCCCCGGTCGCTTCGATCGGCAACGGCGTGTGAATCAGCGCGTTCGGTTCGACCAGCTCGTCGATCGTCTCCGAGATCAGCTCCAGATCGCCGGTATTGGACGCGCCATGAAAGCGCATGATCGCCGCTTTGTTGCTTGCTGTCTGGACCGTTGACATTTAGCTTCTCCCTTGGTCGATGCGAACGTTCGGTGGTTGTCGGTTCTACGGCCGAGGTGCGCGCGCGCAGCGCCTCAGACGCGCTGCCGAGCGTCCGCAGGTCGCGTGAGTGGTTCGGCTGCCGCCGCGAACCCTTGTCGCCAGCTCGGGTGTGCCGGGTGCCACGCCAGCTCGCGCTTGGCCTTGGCGTTTGACGCGCCGCGGGTGTTGGTCATCATCACCACGCCGACCTCCCCGGCGAACAGCCGCCCGACGAAACGAGGCACCCGCATCGGCTTCTTCGCGCCCAGCGTCTGCGCCAGCGCCGGCAGCCACTCAGCGACCGGGGCGGGGTCATCGTCGACCACGTTGTAGATACCGCGGCTGCCGTGTTCGATCGCCGCGACCGTCGCCTCTGCCGCGTCGGCGACGTGGATGAACGACCACACCCCGGCGCCGTCGCCGACCAGCGGGAACTTGCGCCTGCGGACCAGCTCGAACTGCTCCTCGCCCGGCGCCAGCGACGTGCCCGGCCCATAGAAGACTCCGTAGCGCAGCACGATCCCCTCCGTCCACTCCGCCCCAACGACCGCCTTCTCGAGATGACCGATCGCGGCGAGGTTCGCGCGCAGTTCGCGCGCGGGCGCCGGGTCAAGCGGGTCCTCTTCGCTCTTTACCGGCCCGCCGGTGGGGGCGTACGCGCCATAGGCCGCTATCCCCTGCGCCACGAACCGCCGCACCCCGATCGCCTGACCGGCGGAGAGAAGGTGGTCGGTGCCCTCGGTCCGCAGGCGGTTGGTCAGCGCAAACCCACGCTCGAAATGACGCATGTCCACCGCGCCGATCGCGGTCAGCTGATGAACGATCACGTCCGGCTTTGCCCGCGCCACGGCCGCCGCGACGTGATCGGCTGAGAGCGCGTCCGCGACCACCGCCACAGCCCCCAGCTCGGATAGCAGCGCCCGCTTCGACTCGCTCCGCGTCATCCCATGAACCTCGTGACCCGCGGCCACCAGACGCGGCACCAGCTGCTTTCCAATCGCCCCCGTCGCACCTGCCACCAACACTCTCATCATCAACTCCAAAATCGAGGATCACCGACATCTCACAAGACAACACGGCAGACCCCGCTGTGACACCCTCGAGGCCGCCGGACGAAGCGCCCGAAACCCTGTTGCTCAGGATTTGGTGGCGACGCCTTCGAACATGTACCCAAACGGTCGGGGACCCTTCGCGTAATAGTTTTCCAGCCGCAGGACCTCGAGCCCGGAGTTGCGCACCAGCTGGTCGATCGGGCGGTTCAGGTGGCAGCCTCCAGCAACGCGCCGTTGGATCGGCGTCAGCCGATCCTGCCAGCCGGCGACCTTGCGGTCCGGCGAACGGCCGTGCTCCACGAAGTGGAACAAGCCGCCCGGGCGCAGCACCCGGCGGATCTCGCCGAGAGCGCGATCGACGTCGGGGATGCTGCACAACGTCCAGGTTGTCAGCACATGATCGATACTGGCTGACTCCTGAGACAGGGCTTGACCATCGAGGCCGATGTACTGCACCGGCACCCTGCTCGAAGCAACCCTCCTGGCTGCGAGCTTGCGACCGATCGTCGCCGGGTCGACCGCTCGTACTCCGGTGACGGCGGGTGGGTAGTGCGGAACGTTCAGACCCGAGCCGAAACCGACCTCGAGTACGTCACCGTCAAGCGAAGCAGCGACGCGAGCGCGGATTGGCGTGAGCTCGCGGCGGCTCATGACGAAGTCGGTGAAGCGAGGAACGATCTGATCCTCGTAGAAGCCCATTGCGTCATTATGGCCGGGTTCGACGCCAACGAACGATGAGCTTTCATCTACGCGGCGCACCGGCTTGGACGGACTCTCGATACGGATGTTCCACATCGACGAGCGGCGCTTCGACACGTGAACTGTCGCGGTGGGCGTTGCCCTGCTGCGAGGCTGTTCGCGCCGCATCGCGCGCGGGATGGAGTGGATGAGGCGATGACCCTAAAGCGGCTCCTCTCGCGCTACGTGATTGCCATTGGTCTCACACATCAGCCCTACGTTTTCATGAGCCCTTTCCCGGTCCAGCTGTCACCCGAGATTCGGGACCTTCTACAGCGACCGGAATACAACTGGGCGGCCGGTCCCGGCAAGCCCCCGCGGTGGTACGGCGACTGGACCCGCGTGGCGCAAGCCCTGTACTGGCATCCCCCGACCGGGTTAGGCGCGGCTTCTGTCGTCGCGGCCAGGTCGACCGGACAGGTGCACCCGGGAGGTCTCCCCGTGCAGGATCCCGAGGTGCGCGGTGCGCTGCTGCCTCAGGCGACCGCGCGGGCGAGAACGGCGGTTGTTGAACGCCGCACGGGCTGCCCCTCGCTAGCGGCAAAGCGACGGAGAAGCTCTCCGTCGAGCGCCTCACGGCGGTCGGTCGGGAGGCTTTGCACGACCGGTCCAAAGGGAGTGCCCAGGATGCCGGCTGCGGCAGACTTAGAGTCAGGCCACACGATCGTGTGCTCGATGACCGAGACCTCAACTGACGAAAAGCCCGCACCGGTGAGTAGCGCCTCGACCTCATCGGCCCCCATCACGAAGCTCGACGTTTCGTACGCCCGCGGAAACGGGGGGTCGATGCCCGCCGCCGTGAGCGCCTCCGCGTAGTCGTCAAACGGCTCAAGCCGGTGACCTCGCGCCCAGACCGCCACACCAGCCACGCCGCCCGCCCGAAGCGAGCCATGCATCGCGGCCGCGGCACCCGGTCGATCGGAGAAGAACGGCAGCCCTTGCTGACACACCACCACATCGAATGGGCCGTCGGCGACCCCCAGGTCGGTCGCCGAAGCTTCGAGGTACTCGATCGCGGCAGCGTCTGACTGTTGCCCAAGCGACGCCGCGTAGGCAAGCATCGCGCTGCTGACGTCGCTGGCCACAACCCGACCCTCGATACCGGCACAGCGGGCGGCCAGCCGAGCAACCACGCCAGTACCGCTCGCCACATCAAGAATTTGGTCACCGGGCCGCAGACCGATCAGGTCAATGAGGATCTCTGCCCACGGCTCGAAGATGACCGGCGCCAGCCGCCGCTCATAGTTCTCGGGGACCGAGACGGCGACGAACGCCGTCGTGCGCCGATCAGATTCAGACGAATTCATATAGCCGACAGTCTGCCGGACGAGAGCACAACATTTCAAACCGGCGCGGCCTGGGCGGGTGTCGACTCGGGTCTAACGCCAATCGCGGACCGGCCGTCCGAGGGTCGGGCTGACTTAGGTTGCGAGACTCGCCGGTAGCGAGGCCTGTGCAGCGTTCAGAGCCCGTGCACCGCGCCGATGTGAATCCGGACACTGAACCGCTGCGCGAACGACTGTGCGGTGTTCCCCGAGCGCTCCCACTCACCGGCGTACTTCGCGGCCCATGCGGTGTTGTCGGCGGCGCTCGGCCAGGATTCGTCGACTTCGGCCGTGCCCGTTAGGACGACGATGTCGCCGCCGTGACCGTCGCCGTCAAAGTTCAGAGTGACCTTCGGGTTGCGCGCGACATTCCGGATGCGCGCACCGGGTTGGCTGTAGATCGAGACGGTGTCTCCGCCGTCCCATAGGAATCCGACCGGGCGCTGAGAGGTCGGACGTGGTCGGGGCCTGCCAGGCCGGCCTGGAGATCGCGGATGATCGTGCCGAGAAGGCCTGAGGCGAGGAGGCCTGGCCCGAGGGGACCGTGGGGATCCTCGCCGACGGGCGGCAGCTGCCGCAGTGCGGCGCGTGCACGCGCGGGGACATGGTCAAGCTGCCACCGGATCTCCTCGTTGACGGCTTCGGGTCGGTCCGGGGCGGCCAGTCCTGCCGCCTTAGCCGCATAGGCGGCGGCACCGAGGGCGTGCGCGCCCATATGCGGGATGCTTGCGGCCTGACCGGCGGCTCGGGCGGCAGCCGCGGCGGCGGGAGTCTTCACGTCGCGAGCGGCGCCACCAGCGATAAAGCGGCGGCCGATCTCTTCGGCGACGGCAAGCTCTCCGCGCGCGAAGGCCCGCGTCCGGGCGATGGAATCACGCGGACGTCTATCCCGTGGAGCTTCCGCCTCGAACAATCCCAGCACCCGCTCGGCGCAGTCAGCCGACCAGGCCGCCACGATTCGCCGGTCAGCTTCGGTCAGCGTCTGCGGAGAACCCATGCCCCGATTCTTCCATCCGCGCTTGACGTCGCGGGCACGGCGCGCCGCGGTCGAGGTGCTCGAGCGCGCCCAGACGGCCGAGCGCCTAGCTGCTGCTATCGGCTCGGACGGATCCGCGCCAGGCGGCGAAGGCGCCGGCGCTTGCTGCGCTCGGGGTGCATCGCCCGCTGCAGATCGCGGAGATGAGCGTTGATGGTGATGTTCGCGAGTGAGGGGTGCATATCGGCCTCCGGTTTCGTTTTCCTCACTTCACGATAGCGACCAAATTTCGATCAAATAATGACTCTTGAAGCAGTTTGCAATCGATATATGTGATCGTAAATGCCTCTGCGATTTCCAAGATTTGACCCACCCTTGGTTGGGAGCGGAGGCGTCCCCCTGGACGCGGCACGGCGTCGACGGCCCCAGATCGATTGAGGCGGGTCCGCTTGTATGAGCAGGGCTGGTCGCGCCGCGAACCGAGCCCTCGTCGGCCACACTGAGTTCATGCAATACGTCAGCCGAGTGCCCGCCCCGCCGCTCGACCGGTTCATCGACGATATCTACTGCCTGACCGGAGTGCCGCGCCACCGCCGAATGAACGTCCCGCCGATGCCGTCGGCACACCTGTTCGTCAACCTCGGCGGACCCGTCCGTCTGTGGGATTCCGATCCTTCGGTGCCGCCGGCAGTGTTCACCGATGGGTGGTTCATGGGTGTATGGACACGGCGTTTCGTCTTCGAGTACCCAACACCGGTGCGGCTCGTCGGAGTGCATTTCAAGCCGTGGGGCATTTCGCCGTTCGTCGAGATGCCGGCGACCGAGCTGCGGGACCGATGCGTGCCGGTCGACGCCGTTTGGCAACGGTCGTTGGACCGGATTCGCAATCAGATCGGCGGCATCCCATCGGCCACCGAGGCACTGCGGGTATTAGAGGAGGAGCTCCGCTCGCGACTTGCCGAGGCACCGTCGCGGGGCCTTGACCTGGTCCAGCGCACAGGCGGGCTCCTGGAGGCTTCCCACGGTGCGGTCCAGGTCGGCGCGCTGACCGACGCCGCCTGGGTGAGTGGCAATCACCTGGCCACGCAGTTCAAGTCTCATGTCGGGGTCACCCCGAAGCGGGTGGCGCGGATCTACCGCTTTGCGCGGCTGATCCTGTCCGTCGACGCTTTGCGTCCGGTCGACTGGTCGGGGCTCGCGCACATGGCGGGCTACTTCGACCAGGCCCACTTCATCAGGGAGTTCAAGGATTTCACCGGCCATACCCCGACGGGATACCTGACCCTGCGGCGCCGATTCCCTGCCGAGCAGGGGTTCCCGCCTGATCGCGGCCCCATGCCCGCTGATTGATTTTCTACAAGACAGTCGCCACCGGGTCCGGCAGGATCGGGACCCGAAACGCGACACGAGGGGAGCCAGCTTGGGCACAGTGATGATGCACAACGTGGTATCGGTGGACGGCTTCATCGCCGACGAGAACGACGATGTCGGCCCGCTCCACGAGTGGTACTTCAACGGGGACACCCCGATCACCGAAGGCGGCGATGAGCAGTACGACCATTCCGGAGCTGGAACCGGCTTCAAGGTCTCCAGTGCATCAGCGGGGTACGTCCGGTCGATGTGGGACGCGATCGGCACGATCGTGATGGGTCGCAAACTGTTCGACCTGGTGAACGGCTGGGAGGGTCAGCCGCCGGCGGGCGACCACGTGGTGGTGGTGTCCCATCGGCCCAAGCCCGAGGGCTGGCATCCCGAGGCCTCGTACCATTTCGTGGATGGCGTGACGGCTGCGATCGACCAGGCCCAGGAGCTCGCCGGAGAGCGAATCATCGCTGTGAACGCAGGCGAAGTGGGCGGCCAGATCCTCGCGGCCGGCCTCGTGGACGAGGTGGCGATGGACGTGGTGCCGGTGGTGTTCGGGTCGGGCAAACGCTACTTCGGCAACATCGATGGGCAGCATCTGCTGGAGGATCCCCACGTGATCATCCACGGCGACCGGGTGCTCCACCTGAGGTTCAAGGTACGCCGCTAGATCCGATGGGATGCAAACTCACGCTCCCGAGTCGACGTTGGTGACCTAGACCACAGTGGTGGCGAAGTTCAGGGGGCGACCCCCTCCGGTGCGTCCTATCCCGCACTGCGTCTTTGCGACCTGCGGCAACCGCCCGACCCGTCCGTGTGGCGATTGGAGGAGATCTGACCGACTTCAGCGACATGGCGAGGCCATCATCGAGTCGAACCGCTACATGGTGCCCGGCACCGCCGACGAGGACGGCGTGCCATGGGTGACCCCGGTGTGGTTCGCGCAGTCCGATCACCGACGGTTCCTCTGGGTTTCGTCGCCCGACCGCAGGCATTCTCGGAACCTCAGGGCGCGCTCGGAGCTCAGCATCGTCATCTTCGACTCCCGGGTCGCGGTGGGCAGTGCCCGAGCGGTCTACATGTCGGTGCGCGCCGAGGAACTGTCGGGCGCGGAACTCGAACGCGACGTCGCCCTGTTTGACGCGGCCAGCCACGCACAGGGCCTGACCCGCCGCTGGGCCTTGGAGGACGTGCTAGCTCCGGCGCCGTATCGGCTCTATCGGGCGACGGTGTCCCAGCATTGGGTCCTCGATCCAGACAGCGGTCCCGACGACCGCGCCGACGTCACGCTCGAGGCAATATGACCGCAGAGCGCGCCGATGCGCTTGGCACCCCGAGGTCGCCCAACGAACTTCACATCTCCCGAACGGAGCAGCGCGCGATCCGAGCGACCAGGACGTCGCCGCGCCGGCACTACCGGACAGCGCTCCGCGGCCGTAAGCCGGCGCTCGTCCTGCTTGCGCCCGAGAACGAAAAAGCCCCGCCACGCGGGGCTTTTCCAGTGCGCCCGAGAGGACTCGAACCTCCACGGACCAATCAGTCCACAAGGCCCTCAACCTTGCGCGTCTACCAATTCCGCCACAGGCGCGTGGGGCGGGCAAGTATAGACGCGTCCCGCTGGCCCGGATGGGGGTCGTCGGCTTGTGTCCGTCCGTAGCCCGCGCTACAGTCACGAACACATGTTCGATCTACGGAGTTTCTCGGCCGACCCGATAAGGAGTCGTGAATGGACCTGACCAAGCGCCAGCAAGAGATCTTCGACTTCATCAAGCGCTATTCGGCGAAGTACGGCTATCCGCCGACGGTGCGCGATATCGGTAAGGCCGTCGGTCTGGCCTCGTCCTCGACCGTGCATGCCCACCTGGCCAACTTGGAGCGCATCGGGATGCTCCGGCGTGATCCGACCAAGCCCCGCGCGATTGAACTGCTCGATCGCGCCGCGGCCGGCGTGCGCAGCTTCGTGCGTCCCGGCTTGCCGCTGGTCGGGCAGGTCGCGGCCGGGCAGCCGGTATTCGCGGAGGAGAACATCGAGGAGTACATCCAGACGCCATCGTTCGCCGGCGGCGAGGATGGGGAGTATCTGCTCCGGGTCCGCGGCGAGTCGATGAAGGAGGTGGGCATCCTCGAGGACGATCTGGTCGTAGTGAGGCCCCAGGACACTGCCAACGACGGTGACATCGTCGTCGCGCTGGTGGGGGAGGAGGCAACGGTGAAGCGCTTCTTCCAGGAGTCCGATCACATCCGGTTGCAGCCGGAGAACGCGTCGATGGAACCGATTCGCAGCCGGGACGTGCGTGTGCTCGGTCGGGTGGTGGGCCTGATGAGGAACATCTCGTGAACACCGTGACGCTCACACGCCCACATGCGCCCGCACGTGATCGTGGTCGGCCGGCGCCGTCGCTGTTCGACGGCGTGGGTGGCGAGTCCACCCTGGACGAGTTGCTCGCCGGGGCGTGGGAGGGGCTCGCCGCCCACCGGCCGATCTCCTGTCCAGTGTGCGGAGAAGGAATGAAGCCGGTCTACGGCGCCCACGCCCTGCCGATCGGTGGCCGGTGCGGCGGGTGCGGGACCGTGCTCAGCTGAACGATCCGCGGGCGATGCGGGGCTCATCACGGCCGGTGGCCGCTATGCTCGATTTTGCAGGCTGAGCAGTCGCGGAGGTATTGCCTTCGAGGAAAGTCCGGACATCACAGGGCAGGGTGGTTGGTAACGCCGACCCGGGGAAACCCGCGGGAAAGTGCCACAGAAAAGACACCGCCTAAGCCTGGGGCCGCTGCAGAGCCTCAGGCCGGTAAGGGTGAAATGGTGCGGTAAGAGCGCACCGGCGTCGCGGTGACGCGGCGGCCAGGCAAACCCCACCCGATGCTAGGCCAAGCAGGACCGTTTGCAGGTGACCCGCCAAGGTCCGGGTAGGCCGCTCAGATGGATGACTGCTCTCGACAAGATCCGGCTTATAGGCCTGCTACGGAGAAGCCCCGCCCCGGCGGGGCTTCTCTACATCTGCCGCCCCGGCCCCGCCCCGGCGGGGCTTCTCTACATCTGCCGCCTCGGGAGCGCCGCGGGCAGTAGGCTGCGGGCAATCCAGAGGAGGAGGGAGCAAGGTGCGACGCGTACTGTTGTCGCTGGCGACGGCGCTCGGAGTCATGGTCGGTGCGGCGGGAGCGGCCGCGGCAGTTCCCGATCAGGCGATCATCGCGAGAGACATCGTCCCGTCGGGCCAGTATGGATCGGTGCCCGCTCCTCCCGGCGCCCTGACGCAGGCGATGATGTACGACGCGCTCACGCCCCTGTTCGCCCACGTCACCCAGAGCGACGTGATCCGCGACTTCAAGCCGGAGCCGCTCAACGCGGCGAATGCCCCGGGGCCGCAGCGCAGCGAGACCGTGCCACATCCCGGCGTCACGGTCACCCGCGACGCCTACGACGTGCCCTACGTTCGCGGCGTCACCCGTGACGACGTCACCTGGGGTGCCGGCTGGGTCACTGCGGAGGATCGGTCGCTGCTCCTCCAACAGGCCCGCTATGACTCGGTGGTCGCCGCGCTTGACGTCCCCGGTCTGAAGGCGTTCAGCCTGATCACCTCGCTGAAGAACTTCGTACCCAGCGCCCAGGCTGAGCGCGAGCTGTCAAAGCAGACCAAGGTGCTCGAGGACGCGGGCCCCAAGGGACGGGCGGTGCTGCACGACATCGACGTCTACCTGGCGGGCATAAACGCCTACTTTGAGTCCACGCATCAGAACGTCGCCCCGTTCACGCGCAACGACATCTACGCGCTCAACGCGCTGAAGGACCAGTTCGTCGGGGAGGGCGGCGGCGATGAGCCACGGCGGGCGCAGTTCCTCGCCGCGCTGATCCACAAGCTCGGCACCCAGCGCGGATGGGCGGTGTATAGGGATCTGCGGGAGGCCTATGACCCGGAGACCCCCGCCACGCTCCCGGGCCGAACCACGCTGCTGGGCCCGGCGAGGAGCACCACCGGCAACGTGATCCCGGATGCCGGCAGCTACTCGCCCAACGCTGTCGCGGCGACGGTCGGCGGCCAGAGCCCGGAGGCGAGCAACGTGCTGATGGTCTCCGGGACGCGCTCCGCGACGCATCACCCGATCATGGTCGCCGGACCGCAGATCGGCTACTCCTACCCGGGCCTGATCCTCGAGATGGATCTCAGCGGCCCCGGGATCCACGTTCGCGGGGCCACCTCGGCACCGTTTCCGGGGTACGTGTTCATCGGGCGCAACCAGGACTCGGGTTGGTCGCTGACCTCGGCGGGTCTCGATCAGATCGACACGTACGTCGAGACGTTATGCGGCCATAGCCGCCACGAGTACCGGTTCAAAGGGCGCTGCCGACGCATGGGATTCTTCGACGCCGGCACCCTCGCCGGGAAGGAGATCACCTATTACCGGACCGTGCACGGGCCTGTGATCGGCTACGCGAGGGTTCATGGACGTCTGGTTGCGTTGTCGCGGAAGCGCTCCAGCACGGGCCAGGACGTCCGCGACCTGCTCTTCTACCACGACCTCACGGACGGCAAGGTGCAAAGCGTCAACCAGTTCTACCGCGCCGCCGCCCAGACCCCGCAGACCTTCAACTCCTTCTTCATGACCGCGAAGCACATCGCGGTCTTCACCAGTGGTCTGATCCCGATCCGCCCCCGCAACGTCGACCCCGGCCTCCCGATCGACGGCCGGGGCAGCGAGGAGTGGCGCGGATTCGCCTCCTTCGCTCAGCATCCCCACGGCGAAGATCCCGCCAGCGGGCAGATTGTCAACTGGAACAATCGCATCCAAGCCGGCTACCAGGCGCCCGACGACAACTGGTCGCTGGGCTCGGTCCACCGGGTCGATCTGTTACTTCAGAACCTCGGCTCGGGCCGGCGGCTGACGCCGGCGCTGATCGTCGGCGCGATGAACAAGGCGGCCACCCAGGACGTCCGTGCGCAGACCTTCGAGCCGATCCTCTCGCGCCTGCTGCACACCGGCCGCGCGCCCGACAAGCGCGCTGCCGCGATGCTCGCGCTACTCGACGCGTGGCATCGCCGCGGCTCGAGCCGGCTCGACCGGACGGGGGATGGCCAGATCACCGACCCTGGCGCCGCGATCCTTGACACGGCGTGGCCGCTGGTGGCGAACGCCTGGGCCTCTGCCGTGCTCGGGCCGTCGTTGCGAAGCCAGCTGGACACGATCCAGCCGCGCTACGACGAACCGTACAGCGGCATGATCGAGCCCCTCGGACGCGAGCAGACCAAGGGTTGGTACATCTACATGCACAAAGACCTGCGAACGATTCTGGGCGAGCGTGTCCGCGGAAAGTTCCACGTCCGCTATTGCGGGCGCGGCAGTCTGTCCCGCTGCCGCAAGCTGCTCTGGAGCGCCCTGAACCGGGCCGGCCTGCGGCTGGCGGCACAGCTGGGGCCGAACCCCGCGGACTGGCGCGAAAGCGCGATCCGCGAACGCATCTCGTTCGTTCCGGGTCTGCTCACGAACCCCGGTACGTCGACGCCGTTCACCATTCGCTACACGAACCGACCCAGCGGCATCCAGCAGGTACTCAGCTTCCGCTGATCTCCGCCACGCGCACCAGCGCGTCGCCAACCAGCCGGTGCGCGTGCCATCCGCTGATCACCTTCGCGCCGAGCTTCTCATAGAACGACAGTGCCGGGGTGTTCCAATCGAGGGCGGACCATTCCAGCCGGCCGCAGCCGCGGCGGACGGCGATCCGAGCCACGTGGGACAGAAGGGCCTGACCGATTCGCGCTCGGCGATGTCGAGGGGAGACGTAGAGATCCTCCAGCCAGATCCCCGGCAGGCACAGCCAGGTCGAGAACGTCGGATAGAACAGCGCAAAACCCGCCGTCTGTCCGTCCAGCTCGGCGATCACCGCCTCGGCGACGGGCTGCTCTCCGAACAGCGCGGTGTCCAGCCGCTCCTCGGTACCGAGCACCTGCTCGGCGGCCTGCTCGTACTCGGCGAGCTCCACGATCAGCGAGAACAGGAGCGCCACGTCGCCTCGCTCGGCGGGCCTGATGGCGACGGAAGGCGTCAATCAGTGTCGGGAGGTTCGATCTCGCGCTTGAGGATCTTGCCGGTGGGGCCCTTGGGCAGATCCTTGACGAACCAGATCTGGCGCGGGTACTTGTAGGCGGCCACCTGCTCCTTGACGTAGTCCCGCAGCTCGTCGGCGCTGAGCTCGGCCCCGTCCTTGAGCGCCACCGCGGCGCCGACTTCCTCCCCGTACTCGTCGTGGGGCACGCCGACCACCGCCGCTTCCCGAACGTCGGGATGCTCGTAGAGAACCTCCTCGATCTCCCGCGGGTACACGTTGTAGCCGCCGCGAATGATCAGGTCCTTCTTACGATCGACGATGAAGAAGTAGCCGTCCTCGTCCATCTTGGCCATGTCGCCGGTGTGCAGCCAGCCGTCGCGAATCGTCTCCTCGGTCGCTTCGGGCCGGTTCCAGTAGCCCTTCATCACGTTGTGGCCGCGGATCACGACCTCGCCGACCTCGCCCTGCGCCACCTCCTCGCCGTCGTCGTCGACGACCTTCATCTCCACGCCTTCGATCGGGGTGCCGATGGAGCCCGGCTTGCGCTCGCGATCGGCGTGGTTGAACGATGCCACCGGAGAGCTCTCCGAGAGGCCATAGCCCTCCAGGATCTTGCACGCGAACGCTTCCTCGAAGCCGCGCATCAGCTCGACCGGCATCGCCGATCCTCCGGACGCGCACAGCTCCAGCGAGGAGGTGTCGTATTGGTCGCGCTCGGACAGGTGCAGCATCGCCCCGTACATGGTCGGCACGCCCTGGAAGATGTTCACGTGGTCACGCTGGATGATCTCCAGCGCCTTGGCCGGCTCGAAGCGTGGGATCAGCGTCAGCGTGCCGCCACCGCCGATGGTGGCGTTCATCCCGCAGGTCTGACCGAAGGAATGAAACAGCGGCAACGCCCCGAGCGTGATCGCCTCGCGGCCGAGTCCGAACAGATTCCGCGACCCCTCGGCGTTGCGGGTCAGATTGCCGTGGGTCAGCTCGGCGCCCTTGGGCGTGCCGGTCGTGCCTGACGTATAGAGGATCACTGCGGTGTCGTCGTCATCGACGTCGGCGACCTCGGTGACCGCCTCGGCGGCTCCGAGCTGCTGCTCGAACTCGCCGGGCTTGACGAGGATGCACTCGGCGCCTGCCTCCTCGGCACCGGCCTCAGCGGCCTCGGCAAAGCCTTCCCAGGCGAACAGCGACTTGGCGCCCGAGTCGCTCAGGTAAAACGTCACCTCGCGCCGCTTGAGCAAAACGTTCATCGGCACCACGATCCCGCCGGCCCGCAGGACGCCGTAGTAGCAGACCGGGAAGTAGGGGACGTTGGGCAGCATGATCCCGACGCGGTCGCCGGGCGAGAACCCGTGCTCTGCCAGCAGACCGGCGATGTGAGCGCTGGCGCGGTCAAGCTGGGCGTAGGTCAGCTCCCTGTCGTCGAGTCTGACCGCGACGTGATCGGGATCGTCCTTGGCGCGGTTGGTGAGGAGGCAGGCGAGGTTCATGGTGGGTCCGAGCTGGTTTCCCGGATCAGCTTCCCGTGAACCGCGGCGGGCGCTTCTGCATGAACGACAGGACGCCCTCGGCGAAGTCGGCGGACTGGGCGCGCTCCTGCTGGGCTGTCGCCTCCAGCTCGAGCAGCTCGGCAAAGCCGGCGTAGGCGCGGTGATTGATGGTCCGCTTGATCGCCGCGTACGAGCCGGGGGGGCCGGCGGCGAGCTTCGTTGCCAGCTCGTTGACGCCATCCGTGAACTCGGCGTCGTCGACCACCCGATTGATCATGTTCCACGCCAGCGCCTGCTCGGCGGAGATCCGCTCGCCGAGGTAGGCGATCTCGAACGCTCGCGCGTGTCCCACCCGGGCGACCAGGCTCTGCGACGCGCCGCCGTCGAGGCCGAGTCCGATGTTGACGAACGCGAGCAGGAAGTACGCTGACCGCGCCGCCACGATCAGGTCCGCCGCCAGGGCCAGCGAGCAGCCGATCCCCACCGCCGGCCCGTTGACGGCGGCGATCACCGGCTTGGGCACCGTGCGCACGCGCAGGATCAGCGGGTTGTAGACCTCGCGCAACGTTGTGCGCACGTCTGGTCCCCCCGACGGCCCCGGCGGGCCCGGGGCCCTGAGGTCAGCGCCGGAGGAGAAGCCACGTCCGGCGCCGGTGATCACGATCGCGCGGACCTCCGTATCGCCGGCGGCATCGTCGACGGCCTGGATCAGCTCGTCGCCCAGCTGCCGGGTCAAGGCGTTCAGCGTCTCCGGCCGGTTCAGCGTGATCCACGCGACGCGCTCGGATCGCTGCAGCTGCACGGTTTCCAGGTTCAGGACGCTCATCGGTCGCGAGACCGCACGATACCGATGTGGAGCTGTTGCCCGAGGCGATCACGCGTCCCGTCAGTCGCCTCGGCGCCGCTGCCCAGAGCGCGCCGAGATCGCTCGTTTCGGCGCGTCGCGGCGGTCACCCGGGGAACGCCGGGAGCGTCTGGCCCGAATACAGCTTGCGCACGGTGACCGACCCGGGCGGGGAGGCGTTGATGCAGAGCTCGCACAGGACGCACTCGTCGAGGTTGTCCTCGACGATCTCCACGCCGGACTCACCGACCCGGAAGATGTCGACCGGACACACCTCGGTCAGCTTGCGAGCCAGCTCCACGTCGCCCGCGGCGGCGGCGTCGACCTCGACGTCGATGAACGTTCCCGGCATCAGACCCGTCCTCCTGCCGCCCGATCGTTCTCGGCGAGGCCGCCCGCTCGCTCTCCTGGCTCGCGGCTCTCGAGCTTGGCGGCGACCAGGCCCGGGATGTCCTCGATCCGCTCGGCGACGGTGATCCCGGCGGTGGCCAGGCGGGCGATCTTCTCAGTGGCGGTGTCCTCCTTGCCCTCGACGATCGTGCCGGCGTGGCCGAAGCTCATACCCGGCATCTCGTCCATGAACCGACCCGCCATGAACGCCACGATCGGCAGGCGCGAATCGTTGTCGGTCACCCAGCGGGAGAGCTCGGCCTCCATGCGACCGCCCGGCTCGGTATAGATGACGATCGCCTTGGTGTCCGCATCGGCCTCGAACAGGGGCATCAGCTCGGCGTAGCTGGAGCCGATGATCGCGTCGCCTCCGATCGAGACCGCGGTGGACTGGCCGAGACCGGCGGCGCTGAGGGTTGAGGACATCTCGGTGGTCATCCCGCCCGAGCGGGAGATCACGCCGACTGGACCGGGCCGGTAGGACTTCGGGGCGTCGCGCGCGGGGCCACCGATCCCACCCATCTTGACCACGTCGGGGACGATGATGCCCAGGCAGTTGGGGCCGATGATCCGGGCGCCTCGCTCGTTCGCGAGCTCGACCATCTCGGCCACGTCGCGGCGCGGGATCCGCTCGGTGACGATCACCACCAGCTTGACGCCGTTCTCGATTGCCTCAAAGACCGCGTCCTTGGTGAACGCCGGGGGAACGGTGACGACGGAGCCGTCGATCGCCGCGCCGTGATGCTCGACGGCTTGCGCGACGGTGTCGAATACCGGCACGCCATGCACCTCGCGTCCAAGCCGCCCGGGCGTCACGCCGCCGACGATCTTCGCGCCCTCGCCGTACTCCAGGCACTCACGCGTCAGGTTGACCGCCTCGCGGCCGGTGATCCCCTGGACGATGAACGTGGTGTCCTGATCGATCAGGATCGACATCTAGACGGCAGCTCCCTGGATGCGCTCCACCGCGCGGCGGGCGGCCTCGTTGAGCGACACCGAGCGGTCTGCGTACGGGACGCCGTAGTGCTCGAGGATCTGAAAGCCCTCCTCCTCCCAGGCGCCGGGGATCCGGAAGATGGCGATCTTCTCGGCCGGGTCGAAGCCGAGTTCCAGGCACGCCTTGATCACGCCGCGGGCGACGATGTCCACGCGGGTGTTGGAGACGATCGACATCATCACCGCGATCTTGTCCACCCCGGGCTTGGAGAGCACGAGCTTGGCCAGCCCGCAAGCCTTGCTGACGGAGGGATTGCCACCGATCTCGCAGTAGTTGGCGGGGTCGCCGCCGTGCGCGCGCACCGCGTCGAAGAGCGTCAGCGAGCCGCCGCCGGCGCCGATGACCAGCCCGAGGTTGCCGTCGAACTCGGTCACGTTGCCGGCCACCCCGCGATGGTCCTGGGCGTCCACGGCCTCGCCGGCGAGCTCGAACGGCGTCGCCTCGCGCGCCTGCCGGGTCTCCTCGTCGCCGACGCCCAGCTCCTGGAGCAGCGCATGCTGGCGGGGACGAGCTTCGTTCTCCATATCCATGTGGGCGTCCAGCGCGACGAACGAGTCATCCTCGAGCTGGCCCAGCGGGTTGATCTCTGCCAGCGTCATGTCGTAGCGCAGGAACAGCCGTGCCAGTCGGGCCAA
This sequence comes from uncultured Solirubrobacterales bacterium, assembly GCA_963792735.1. GTDB lineage: Bacteria > Actinomycetota > Thermoleophilia > Solirubrobacterales > Solirubrobacteraceae > Palsa-465. The sequence goes on from CAWBXK010000011.1 coordinate 19,699, forward strand.
TATCGGCGTCAGCCGGTTCAGCGCCGAGCCGCTGACCCCGAGCGAGGAAATCACCTGTTTGGCCTGCCAGTCGGAGAACTCGAGCCGGGTGGAGAAGTGGCCCCGGGCGACATGGTCGGGGTGCTCCTCGGCGACCTCCTCGATATCGATCCCGCCCATATCGGAGAACAGCATCACGGGCTGTTTGCGCAGGCCGTCCCAGACCACGCCGGCGTAGTACTCGTGCTTGACGGCGGCGCGGGAGTCGACCAGCACGCCGCGCGGCATATGGCCGCCGATCTGTAGCGCCAGCACCCGCTCGGCGTGCGCCTCCGCTTGGTCGGGTGTGTCGGCGAACTGGACGCCGCCGGCCTTCATCCGGCCGCCGGTGAGGACCTGGGATTTGATCACCACCGGGCCGCCGATCTCCTCGGCGATCTGACGCGCCTGCGCCGCTGAGGTCGCGAAACCGTGCTGAGTGACCGGGATCCCGGCCTTGGCCACGATCGCGCGCGACTCGTATTCGAAGAAACGCATGGCGGCGCGGGAGCCTAGCGGAGCGTTGCCGACAGGGATCTGTACTAAGTCACCCGGGTTTGTGCTTGAATCACGACCCAAGTAACTCTGTCTAAGCAATTGATCTTGTCTACTTTGGGAGAAAGCATGACGCTCGGAAGGCTCAACATCAGGCGCCTGGCGCCACTGGCGCTGCTGATCGCGGCCGCGTCGGTGTCCGTCACCGGATGCGGCGGCTCCTCGGATGCATCGACCGGCAACGGCGGCGGCGCAGGCGCGAACAGCTCGGGCTCCAGCGCTCAGCTCGCGCTGGTGGCGTACTCGACGCCGAAGAAGGCCTACGACGCTCTGACCGCCGCATTCGAGAAGACCAGCCCGGGTAAGGGCGTCAGCTTCAACCAGTCCTTCGGGGCGTCGGGCTCCCAGAGCCGCGCCGTCGATTCCGGCCAGCCGGCTGACATCGTGGCGTTCTCCACCACGCCGGACATGACCCGGCTGGTCAAGGACAAGCTCATCGCGTCCAGCTGGGACGCCAACCCCGAGAAGGGGATGTCGAGCGACTCGGTCGTGGTGATGGTGGTGCGCAAAGGCAATCCGAAGCACATCACCGGCTGGGATGACCTGGTCAAGCCGGGGGTCGACGTCATCACCCCCAACCCGTCGACGTCGGGGAGCGCGCGCTGGAACATCCTGGCCGGCTACGGAGCCGAGCTAAAGGAGGGCAAGACCCCGGCCCAGGCGCTGGGCTACACGCGGACCCTGCTGACCAAGAACGTCAGCGTCCAGGACTCCAGCGCCAGCGCCGCGCTGCAGACCTTCACCGGAGGCAAGGGCGACGTCCTGCTCGACTACGAGTCCGACGCGATTGCGGCGCAGAAGGCCGGCGACGCGATCCAGTACATCATCCCGAAGCAGACGATCCTGATCCAAACCCCGATCGCGGTCACGGCCAAGAGCGCGCACGCCACGCAGGCCAATGCGTTCCTGGCCTGGCAGTGGTCGGCGGCGGGCCAGACGCTGTGGGCGCAGGAGGGCTACCGCCCCGTGCTGGCCTCGGTGGCCAGCCAGTTCGCCAGTAAGTTCCCCACCCCGCCACAGCTGTTCACGATCGATTATCTGGGCGGCTGGACGACGGTCAAGCAGGAGTTCTTCGATCCGGCTGCCGGGTCGATCACCAAGATCGAGCAGGCCGCGGGGGTCCCCACTGCCTCCAAGTAGCGCATACGCCGAGCCGGGGCGGGCGACAGCGCCCGCTCCTGCCCAGGCCCCGGCCGCGGCTCCGCGGCGCCGGCATCGCACCCGGCGTCGCGGCGGTCTCGGCGTGGGCCTGGCCACGCTCTACATGAGCGTGATCGTCCTGATCCCGCTCGCGGCCGTGGCGGTCAAGGCGATCGCCCAGAGTCCCAGCAGCTTCTGGGATTCGGTGAGCAACCCGGTCGCGCTCACCGCGCTCGGCGTCACCCTGGGCGTGTCGCTGGTCGTCGCGGCGGTCGGCGCGGTGATGGGCACGATCGTGGCCTGGGTGCTGGTGCGCGATCAGTTCCCGGGCAAGCGGTTCATCAACGCCCTGATCGACCTGCCGTTCGCGCTGCCGACGATCGTCGCCGGCCTCACGCTGCTGGCCCTGTACGGACCCGACAGCCCGTTCGGCGTCCACCTCGCCTACACCCGCGTGATCGTTCTGCTCGCGCTGCTGTTCGTGACGCTTCCATTCAGCGTGCGCTCGGTGCAGCCGGTGCTGATCGAGCTCGATAGAGAGGTGGAGGAGGCTGCGGCGTCGCTGGGCGCGTCCAACGCGATGACGTTTCGTCGGGTCGTGCTTCCCGCGTTGCGCCCGGCGATCCTGTCGGGAGCGGCGCTCGCGTTTGCCCGCTCGGTCGGGGAGATCGGATCGCTGATCCTGATCGTGGGCAAGGTGCAGATCGCCAGCATCGTGATCTTCGCCGACATCGAGAGCGACGCCCCGCAGGCCGCCGCGTCGTTGTCGCTCGTGCTGCTGGTGCTGTCACTGCTCGTGCTCGTGCTGATCCGCCGGGTGGGAGGCCGAGTTGCTCATTAGCCGGCGCGCCAAGTTGTCGCTTCGCACCGTGGCGGTGCTGTACCTGGTGCTGATGCTGCTGCTGCCCGTCGGCGTCGTGTTCGGACGGACCTTCGAGCATGGCTTCGGCGTCGCCTGGGGATGGATGACCACGCCGGCGGCGGTCAGCGCGTTCTGGCTGTCGGTCACGATGGCGGCGATCGCGGTGCCGCTCAATACGACCTTCGGGATCGGCTGCGCTCTGGTACTGGTCCGCCGCCGGGGCCGTGCCGCCGCCGTGCTCGACGCGCTGATCGATCTGCCCTTCCTGGTTTCGCCGGTGATCGTCGGCCTCGCCCTGACCCTGGTCTACGGGCAGACGGGCTGGTTTGGCAACTGGTTCTCCGATCACGGCATCCGGATCATCTATGCCGTGCCCGGAATGGCCCTGGCCACCATCTTCGTGTCGCTGCCGTTCGTGGTGCGAGAGGTGGCGCCGGTGCTGGCCGAGGTCGGCGACGAGCAGGAGCAGGCGGCGGCGACGCTGGGAGCATCGAGCTGGCAGACCTTCTGGCGCGTGACGCTGCCCTCGATCCGCTGGGGCGTAGCGTACGGAGTCGTGCTGTCGACGGCTCGCGCGCTGGGGGAGATCGGGGCAGTGCTCGTGGTCTCCGCCAATGTCGCCGGCGCCACGTTGACGCTGCCGCTGCTCGTCTATCAGCGCGACTCGCAGATCGGCTCAGGGACCATCACCGGCGCCTACGCCGCCGCCACCGAGCTTGCCGTCATGTCGTTGATCGTGCTGCTTGCGATGACCTTTTTCGCCCCCAGGAGGCATGAGTCAAAATGAGGATCGACGTCAACACCATCTCCAAGCAGTTCGGAGACTTCAACGCGCTGGAGAACGTCTCGCTGGAGGTCCCCGAAGGCTCGCTTACGGCGTTGCTGGGCCCGAGCGGCTCGGGCAAGTCGACCCTGCTGCGGATCATCGCCGGCCTGGAGACCCCGGACACCGGGACGGTGCTGATCGACGGCGCCGACGTCAGCAATGTACGCCCCCAGAAACGCGGCATCGGCTTCGTGTTTCAGCACTATGCGGCGTTCACCCACATGAGCGTGCGGGAGAACGTGGCCTTCGGGCTGCGAATCCGCAAGCGCAGTCGCAACGACATTCGCACCCGAGTCGATGAGTTGCTGGCGCTGGTGGGACTGACGAAATGGTCCGAGCAGAGGCCCTCGCAGCTGTCAGGCGGTCAGCGCCAGCGGATGGCGCTGGCGCGAGCCCTCGCCGTCGAGCCGCGCGTACTGCTGCTGGACGAGCCATTCGGCGCCCTCGACGCCACCGTCAGGGCCGAGTTGCGCGCTTGGCTGCGCCGGCTGCACGACGAGCAGGGCGTGACCACGGTCCTGGTCACCCACGACCAGGAGGAGGCCATGGAGGTGGCTGACCGGATCGCCGTGATGAGCGCCGGCAGGATTGAGCAGGTCGGCTCACCGCGTGAGATCTACGACCACCCCGCCACCGACTTCGTGATGGGCTTCGTGGGGCCGGTCAGCCGGCTGGGCGGCCGGCTCGTCCGACCCCACGACGTGACGATCTCGGTCGCCGCGCTCCAGGACAGCATCGAGGCAATGGTCAAGCGGGTCGTGCACCTCGGCTTCGAGGTGCGTATCGAGCTGGAGCTGCCGGACGGGTCCGAGGCCAGAGCTCAGCTCACTCGGGCTCAGGCGGAGCAGCTCGAACTGGGCACGGGCGACATCGTCTATGTCCGACCGCCGGCGGGAATCCCGATCGACCCCTCACTGCGCGGGGAGATCAACCACCCGCCGCAGTCGGTCACCGCGTAACCCAGGCTCCGGGGTCTTCGGTCAGCTCGTCGATCTTGGGCGGCAGCTGGGCCCTGGCGATGTCCGCGATCGTGACGTTCTCCACCACACGGCGCAAATTGACGCGCACGGCGATCCAGACCCGGGGCAGCGTGCTCGCCGCCCCGGCGTAGGCAGCGTCCTCGGGCGGACCGCCGCGCACGCTGGCCAGGGGCCCCTCGACCGCTCTGATCACATCGGCGACCGTCACCTCGGTCGCCGGCCTGGCGAGCCGGAATCCACCCTCGGCACCCCGGTGGCTGCGCACGACGCCGGCGTGACGCAGCTCGCCGAGGATGTTCTCCAGGAAGTTCAGCGGGATCTCCTGAGCGGTCGCGATCCGCTCGGCCTTCACCGGCTTCCCGCGCGTGGCGCCCGCTCGGCTTGCGCCCTCGTCCTCGTCGGATTGCGCGGGGCGCGGATCGTCCAGCTCCTCGGCGGCGGCGAGCTCGACCACGGCGCGCACGGCATAGTCGACTTTGGCGGAGATACGCATCCGACCCAGACCCTACGCGGTGGCGCGGGCGAACCCGTAGGCGTCGGCCAGCTCAGGATCCTTCTCGGCCAGCAGCTCGGCCAGCTCGACCATCACCTTGCACTGCTTCCAAGTTGCATCGTCCTGCATCTTGCCGTCGATCATGTGCACGCCGCGCCCGTCCGGGATCGCCTCCAGCACCTTCTTGGCGAACAGGACCTCCTCGGGCTCTGGGCTGAACACCTTCTTGGCGATGTCGATCTGGACCGGATGAAGCGACCAGGCGCCGACGCAGCCGAGCAGGAACGCCGCCCGGAACTGCGTCTCGCAGCCCTCCACGTCCCGGATGTCGCCGTAGGGGCCGTAGAACGGCAGGATCCCGGCCGAGGTGCAGGCGTCGACCATGCGAGCGATCGAGTAGTGCCAGGGATCCTGCTGGGCCGTGATCCGCGGCGCCTCGGGGTGATCGGGATCTGGGTCGTTGATCACCCGATAGCCGGGGTGTCCGCCCCCCACGCGCGTCGTCTTCATCCGTCGCGAGGCGGCGAGATCGGCGGGGCCGAGGCTCATGCCCTGCATCCGCGGGCTGGCGGTGGCGATCTGCTCGAGGTTCGACACCCCGAGGCCGGTCTCCAGGATCGCGTGGATCAGGATCGGGCGCTCGAGCCGGGCCTTGGCCTCGAGCTGAGCCAGCAGGCGATCCACGTAGTGGATATCCCACGGCCCCTCCACCTTGGGAATCATCACCACCTCGAGCTTGTCGCCGATCTCGGTCACCAGTTCGGTCAGGTCATCCAGCGCCCACGGCGATTCGAGACTGTTGACCCGCGTCCACAGCGAGGTTCCGCCCAGATCGATGTCCTGACCGATCCGGATCAGGCCCTCACGCGCCGGAAGCTTGCGGTCGACGGCCACGGCGTCCTCGAGATTGCCGAGCAGGATGTCGGACCTGGCAGCGAGGTCGGGCAGCTTGGCCTGCATCTTCTCGTTGCTCGGGTCGAAGAAGTGGATCATCCGCGAGGGCTTGAACGGGATCTCCAGGATCGGATCGGGGGCACCGATCGCCAGAGGCTTTCCAAAGTCGCGGGGGTTTCGCACAGCAGGTCTCCTGTTCGGTTGCGCTCCAACGCTATCGGGGACGGGCTCGGCGTGTTACAGGCAGCCGCCGGCTCGAGCGCAAGGGTCGGGCTCCGCCCGCCGTTGGCGTAATGACATGCTCTCGGCCCTCTCTCGAAACCACCCAGGAGCTTGAAATGCCCGAAATCGAAACCGATCAGGCGGCTCGCGAGGCCAGCGGTGCCCATCCCTACGGCCGCTACCTCGAGGAGTTCGAGGTAGGGGCGGTGTACAAGCACTGGCCGGCCAAGACCGTGACCGAGTCAGACGACCATCTGTTCTGCCTGATCACCATGAACCACCACCCGCTGCATCTCAACGACGTCTACGCCAAGCAGTCTCAGCAGGGCCGCAACGTGGTGGTGGGACCGCTGGTCTACTCGCTGGCGCTGGGGATGAGCGTCTCCGACGTGAGCGGCAAGGCGATCGCCAACCTGGCCACCGAGGAGCTCAGGCACCCCGCTCCGGTGTTCCATGGGGACACCCTGTTCTGCGAATCCGAGGTCCTCGAGGTCACCCCTTCGCGCTCCAAGCTTGACCGCGGCACGGTTCGCGTCCACACGCGGGTGCTCAACCAGGACGGAGTGCTGGTGGCGGAGTTCAAGCGCCTGGTGCTCGTTCCCCGCAAGCAGCCCGGTTAGGCCCCGTGGGGACTTTGTGAGCGGTTTGTGTCCTTCACGGGTAGGCTTCTCGCGCCACCAAACGCAGCAAAGGAGCGCCCTTTAGTTATGGCCCATACCGCCCCGAACGACCAAGTGACCCTCAAACACGCCGGTTTGCGGGCGTGGGTAGACGAAGTCGCGGCGCTCACCCAGCCCGATGAGGTCCACTGGTGCGACGGGTCGGCCGAGGAGTACGACCACCTGGCCCAAACGCTGATCGACGCCGGCACGTTCGAGCGGCTCTCGGAGGCCAAGCGTCCCAACTCCTACCTGGCGCTGTCGGATCCCGCCGACGTGGCGCGGGTCGAGGACCGGACGTTCATCTGCTCCGAGCAGGAGGCCGACGCCGGCCCCACCAACCACTGGCGCGATCCGGCCGAGATGCGCTCGATGCTGAACGAGCTGTTCAAGGGCTCGATGCGGGGCCGGACGATGTACGTGGTCCCGTTCTCGATGGGGCCGCTCGGCTCGCCGATCTCCTACATCGGGGTGCAGTTGACCGATTCCGCCTACGTCGCGGTGTCGATGCGAATCATGACCCGGATGGGACAGCCGGCCCTCGACGTGCTGGGCGAGGACGGCGACTTCGTGCCGTGCCTGCACTCGGTCGGGATGCCCCTGGACTCGGCCGCTGGCGAGCAGGATGTTCCGTGGCCCTGCAACGCGGAGAACAAGTACATCGTCCACTACCCCGAGACGCGTGAGATCTGGTCCTTCGGCTCGGGCTACGGGGGCAACGCGCTGCTGGGCAAGAAATGCTTCGCCCTGCGTATCGCCTCGATCATGGCCCGCGACGAGGGCTGGCTCGCCGAGCACATGCTGATCCTCAGGCTCACCTCCCCGGCGGGAGAGGCCAAGTACATCGCCGGGGCGTTCCCGAGCGCCTGCGGCAAGACCAACACTTCGATGATGATCTCCACGCTGCCCGGCTGGAAGGTGGAGACGATCGGCGACGACATCGCCTGGATGAAGTTCGGCGATGACGGCCAGCTGTACGCGGTCAACCCCGAGTCGGGCTTCTTCGGCGTCGCACCGGGCACCGGGGCGCGCACCAATCCCAATGCGATCGACATGGTCAGCCGCAACTCGATCTTCACCAACTGCGCCAAGACCGACGACGGCGACATCTGGTGGGAGGGTCTCACCGGCGAGCCTCCCGCCCACACGATCGACTGGCGCGGCAACGATTGGACGCCGGAATCCGGGACCCCCGCCGCTCATCCCAACGCGCGCTTCACGGTTCCCGCGGCCCAGTGCCCGTCGATCGCCGAGGAGTGGGAGGACCCCAAGGGCGTGCCGATCTCGGCGATCATGTTCGGGGGTCGCCGGGCCACGGTCGTCCCGCTGGTGCACGAGGCGCGCGACTGGGAGCACGGGACATTCCTGGGCTCGATCATGTCCTCCGAGACCACCGTCGCGCAGGCCGGCGAGGTGGGCAAGCTGCGCTTCGATCCGATGGCGATGCTGCCCTTCTGCGGCTACCACATGGGCGACTATTTCCAGCACTGGCTCCGCATCGGGGGCCGGGAGGGCGCCAAGCTGCCGCGGCTGTTCTACGTCAACTGGTTCCGCAAGGACGATGACGGCAAGTTCATGTGGCCGGGATTCGGCGAGAACTCGCGTGTCCTGGCCTGGATCTTCGGTCGCGTGACCGGCGAGGCCGAGGCCGTCGAAACCGCGATCGGGTTGGTGCCGCCGATCGGCGAGGGCGGAATCGACACCACCGACCTGGACGTCAGCCGGGAGACGCTGGAAAAACTGCTCGAGGTGGATCCCGAGGCGTGGGCGCAGCAGCTGCCGCAGATGAAGCAGCACTACGCCAAGTTCGGCGACAAGATGCCGGTTGAGCTTCGGAATCAGTTGGATGCGCTTGAGCAGCGCCTGAGCGACTGAGCGTACGCTGGGGGCCGTGGCGCTCCCGTTCATACCGTCCGATGCCGCGATGCTGGCCGTGCAGGCGGGCGTCGTCGCGGCGCCGCGGGCGGCACCGAGGCTCGGCCTGCTGGAACGCGTGTCCGGACCCGGCTGGGCCCTGATCCCGATCGGGTCGATCATCGTGGTGATCTTCGCCATCCGCTACGTGTCGGCCACGGCCACCGGCATCACCTATCTCGCGCTGGTGGCGGTGCCGATCCTGGCGGCCGCGGCCCTGGGCTGGGCGGCGCGGGGGTGCCGACCATGGGGGGCACTGCTCGCTGTGCCGCTGTTCGCGCTTGCCTGGGGAGCTCGGACCTCGCTCGTCGGCGAGGCGGCCGCGACCCTGCTGTCGGCGCTCAGCTGCGTGACCCTGGGGGTCCTGCTGGCCTCGGTGACCCCGCCGGGATGGCTGAAGCTGGGGATCGTGGCGATGGCCGTCGCCGATACGTGGCTGGTCCTCACCGACCTGCTCCAGGCGCCCAACCGCACCCTGATCGCCGCCGCACCGCTGCCGGGCAGTGGCCTGCCCCAGCTCCAGAGCGAGCTGTTCGGCTCGGTGTCGATGGGCTACGGAGACCTGTTCGTGGCGGCGCTGCTGGGGGCCGGGCTGGCGCGCGAAGGGCGCCGTCAGGGGTGGCCCGCGCTCCTCACGCTGGTTCTGGCGGGCCTGTTCGACCTGCTGTTCTTCGTCCTCAACGAGCTGCCGGCGACCGTGCCGGTGGCGCTGGCGCTGATCGTCACCGAGGTCTGGGTCTGGCGGCGGCGTCGGGTCAGTGCTGATCGTCCCCGGTCGAGGCCGGCGGACGTGATTCCTCGGCCAGCGAGGTGATCGCGAGCTGGCCACGAGCGGCCTCCTCGAGGACCTCGGTGGCCTCCTCGGCCGAGCGGGAATAGAGCTCGACCAGCAGGTGCACCACGATCCGGTCCTCGTCGTGCTTGTGGAAGCGGACGTGGGTGAAGAACTCACGCGTCCCGTGATCGCCGAACGCAGCGTAGGAGAGAGCGTCGCCCGCTTCGGGACCGGAGCACGTCTCCACTTCGTCGGCATCGACCGTGACGGTGCAGGACGCGACCCACGGGGTTCCGGCGATCATCCGCTCCCAGCGGTCCTCGATCGGCTCGACACGGCCGTTGTGGAAACCCAGATGGGGCTGATCGTGCATGCATTCCAGGCACTGCACGACCGCCTCCTGCATCTCGTCGACGACTTCGCCGCGCTCGCCGCTCTCCGGGTCGATCCGGTGGATCCCCTCGTAGTGGACCTGCACCTCGAGGTTCTGCGACCAGCAGCGGTAGCAGCGCAACCAGCTGCGGACCTCGGTTGAGCCCTCCATCGGGTTGATTCTAGGACGGAGTGCGCCGGGTCGTGATCGGAGCCTGCGACGGTGCCCCGATCGGGGCACCGCGCCTGCCGGCTACCCGAAGGTGAAGTCGTACGCGCTGACGCCGGGAGGCACATCGAGGGTGATCGTGTGCTGCTGGGCGCCGGCCAGCGAGACGAGCGAATAGAGCCTCTGGCCTCGCACCGTCACGGCGCCGGCGTGGACGTCGGCGCCGGCGTCCTGGGGCGAGATCGGATGGCCGTCCAGGAGCACCCTCACGGTTCGGGGCTGGTTTGCGGCGGACGTGAGCACCAGGTAGACGTGCGCTGCCGCGAAGCCGCCGGTGATCGAGGCTCCGGAGGAGACCGGCGAGGCCGACTGGTTGCTCACGTGCCAGGTGCCGTGCAGGCCGAACTCGTTCACGGGCGGATTGGTCACCCCGGCGTAGAAATGCACGCCTGACGCCAGCGGCTGGACAAAGCCCTGCGAGCGCCGATCGTCCAGGTAGGTCTCGGGCGTCTGCAGCCCGCTCGAGGGGACCAGTGCGTGGGCGGTCATCGGCGGCGGGAGGTTGCGCGCGCCGGCCTCGTAGAGCAGCTGGCGGACCGCGGCTTCGTCCTGCTTGTACGCACCTTCACCGAATTGGGTGTGCCGGACCTGGCCCTTGGCGTCGATTAGGTACTCGGCCGGCCAATACTGGTTCTGATAGGCGTTCCAGGTGCCATACAGGTTGTCCTGGACCACGGGGTAGCGGAGTCCGTCTGACTGGATGGCCTGCTGGACGTTGCCGGCCTCCTGCTCGAAGGTGAACTCCGGCGTCTCGACGCCGACGATCTCCAGGCCGTAGCGGTGATAGGTGGCGTACAGGCCCTTGAGGAAGGGCAGCGTGCGGATGCAATTGATGCAGGTGTAGGTCCAGAAGTCGACCAGCACGACGTGCCCGCGCAACCCCGCCAGCGTGAGCGGGCGGCCGCCGGGAGTGTTGAACCAGCGCTGCGTGCGGGCGAACTCGGGCGCGCCGCCGAGGCGCGGCAGCGACGGCGTCTTGACCCCCTGGATCGCGACCCCCACCGGATCGGCGACGGGCGCGACCGACGCCTCGCTCTGGCGGACCGCGAACCGCGACCGTGCCCGCAGCGACGCCAGGCGGTTTTGGACGGCGCCCGAGTTCTCCAGCGAGCGCGTGGGATCGACCAGGAAGGCGGGCAGGCTGGTGTCCTTCGCGAGCGCCTCCTCAAAGCGGACGTCGAGGTTGGTGGCCATCACCACGCCGGTCAACAGCAGCACCACTCCGAGCGTGCGCTCCACGACATGGCCGCGCACGCGACGCCGTAGCCGGTCGAGTACCGCGCGGCCACCCAGGCCGTAGAGCAGCATCACCGCGCTGAGGCCGGCCGCGTAAGCCAGCGCCACGGCGACCACCCGCGCCGAGGCGCCCCCGGAGGCGCTGACCGAGGTGACCGCGGCCAGGATCGGGCCGGCGCATGGAGCGCAGACGAAGCCCAGCGCCCCGCCGACGCCGACGCCGGACCAGAAGCCGCTGCCGCGGGTGCGCGGTCCGAAGCGACCCAGCCGCGATAGCGGCGCCTGCACGCGCTCGGCGACCCCGGGCACGAGCAGGACCACGCCGAAGCCGAGCAGCACCATGATCGCCAGCGTGCGCGCCGCGCCGCTCGCCAGTCCCACTCCGTTCACGAGCTGGGCGAGGGCCACGATCGCGATCGTGAAGGTCACCGCCAATCCGAGCACGATCCCGACCGGCCGCCGCCGGCCGCCCAGCGCGCTGGCCGATAGCAGCGCCGGCAGCACGGGCAGCACGCAGGGCGTGATCGCCGTCCCGGCGCCCGCGATCAGCGCGAACAACATCAGCAGCAGCATCGGAGCCTCGGATGATGCGCGAAAAAGCTTGCGTTCCGGTTAACCCGGCTGCACCGGGTCGCCGGCTCCGGTGGCTCAGCCGCCGATGGCGGACATGCTCAGCGCCGGGCTGGCTCAGCCACCGATGGCAGACATGCTCCGCGCCGGCTGGATGAAGCCGGGCTCACCGACGTGGTGCTTGAGCTCCTTGCGCCATACGGCCGCGCGGATCAGCGCCTCGAGCTCGGCGTCGTCGGCACCGGCGCGCAGCGGCCCCCGCAGGTCGGTCTCGTTGAGCGAGAACAGGCACGTCCGCAGACGGCCGTCGGCGGTCAGCCGGATGCGGTTGCAATCGGCGCAGAACGGCTCGGACACGGGGTTGATGAAGCCGACCTTCCCCTGCCCGTCGGCAAAGCGGTAGACGCGAGCTGTCGCGCTCGGCTCGCGCGGCTGGGGCTCGAGCGGATAGACGGCATCGATCGCCGCCCGTGTCTCGGCGCCCGTGAGCACCTGGTCAGCCGTCCAGGCCCGGTCGGCATCGAGCGGCATGAACTCGATGAAGCGGACTTCGTAGGGGGAGTGGCGGGCCAGCTCCGCGAATGGCAGCAGCTCCTCCTCGGTGAAGCCCCGGATCGCCACCGCGTTGATCTTGATCGGATGGGCCTCGGGAAAGCTCGCCAGCGTCTCGATTCCGCGCAGCACCTGATCGAGTGCGTCGCGCCGGGTCAGCTGGTAGAAGCGGTCGCGTTGGAGCGAGTCGACCGATACGTTGAACCGGTCGATCCCCGCCGCCACCAGGCGGGCCGCGTCACGCTCGAGCAGGAAGCCGTTGGTGGTGATGGACAGGTCCTCGACGCCGTCGACCTGCGCCAGCATGGCGGCCAGGGTGGGAAAGTCTCGCCGGACCAGCGGTTCGCCGCCGGTGAGCCGGATGTCCGCTACGCCCATCGCAGCGAACATCTTCACCAGCCGGGCGATTTCCTCAAAGCTCAGGATCTCGGTGCGCTCCAGCCAGGGCAGGCCCTCGGCCGGCATGCAGTACTGGCAGCGGAAGTTGCAGCGATCGGTGACCGAGATCCGCAGATCGCCGATCAAGCGCCCGTGTCCGTCACGCAGTGGCTCTAGCCGCATCCCAGTAAGGCTACCCTGCCCGCTCGTGTTCCATCTGAGCAGAGCGATCCTGGTCCTGGCCATCGCCGGCGGGCTGGCCGGATGCGGGGCCAGTCAGCAGGCCGAGGTGCAGGCCAAGGTCGAGCAGTTCGCCCACGCCACCGCCACCAAGGACGACGCCACCCTGTGCCAGCAGGTCCTGGCGCCCTCGCTGGTGCAGCGGCTGGCGGGTGCCGGGCTGACTTGCCGTCAGGCGATGCGCGTGTTCCTGGCCAGCGTCCAGAATCCCACCCTCAGCGTGGGCCGGATCACCGTCAAGGGCAACCGGGCGACGGCGGCGGTGCTCGCGGGCGCCTCCGGCCAGCGGGCCGCGCTGGCCTCGCTCGGGCTGGTGCAGACCAGTCATGGCTGGCGCGTGGTCTCGCTGACCGGCCCCCATTGACCTCCGATGGGGGCTCAGGCGGTCGCCAGCAGCCCGTAGGCGACCATGTCCTGACGCTCGTCGACGATCTGAATGTAGGACCGCAGCACCGCTTCTCGCCTGAAGCCGGCCCGCTCGGCCACCCTTTGCGAAGCGATGTTCTCGGTCGCCGCGAGCAGATCGATCCGCTCGAAGCCGAGCTTTGCCACCCCCCAGCCGCAGACCAGCCGCACGGCCCGGGTGGCGTGTCCGTGTCCACGGGCCTCGCGGGCCAGCCAGTACCCGACCTCGGCTCTCCGATGCTCCCATGCGATGCGCATCAGCGAGATCGAGCCCAGCAGGGTTCCGTCGTCGGCGTGCACGATCGCAAACGGTGCCGACTGGCCGGCAAAGGTCAGGTCGTAGCGCTGCAGTAGATAGGCGCGGGCGTCGGTGTCGCCGTAGTTCTCGGGCACGCGCGTCCAGCGAGCGATGTCGGGGTCCTGGCACGCGGCCACCAGCGCGGTCAGATCGGAGTCGCGCCAGGGCCTCAGCGCCGTCGCGCCGTCCACCAGCGGCTCGGCCGGCAGAACGATCCGGCTCACCTGGCTCGCGCCTCCAGCGCCCGCCCCAGTGCGGCCACGTCGGCGCCCGGATCCTGTTCGGCCAGCCAGCGCTCGGCGGCGCGGCGACCCCCGAGTGCGCGCAGACCCCGTTCGCCGTGCTCGGCGACGAAATCGGCCAGTGCGTGCATCTGCCGGCTGCGCAGGCGCCGGGCGGGGAGGTCGAGTGCCGCCCGCTGCTGATCCAGCGCCTCGACGAGCTCGGCGATCCCCGAAGGAGGGGAGACCGCGGAGACCGCCAGCACCGCCGTCTGCGCCGAGCCGAGCGCCGTCAGCGCCGCCATCAGGTCGTTCAGCGCGCGTGTCGCCACCGTTCCCAGATCGGCTTTGGTGACCACCAGCACGTCGGGGATCTCCATGATCCCGGACTTCAGGAACTGCAGCACGTCGCCCGAGCCCGGCTGTACCACTACGACGACGGTATCGGCCACGTCGGCCACCTCGGTCTCGGACTGGCCGACGCCCACCGTCTCGATCACGACGACGTCAAACGCGGCCGCCAGTGCGCTGGCCGCCGTTCTGGTCGCCGGCGCGAGGCCACCCAGCCGGGTGCCGGCAGCCGTCGAGCGGATGAAGACCGCCGGGTCAGCGGGGTCTCGCTCAATCCGGGACCGATCGCCGAGCAGCGAGCCACCTGAGCGCCGCGAGCTCGGATCGACCGCCAGCACCGCGACCGACCGCCCCCGCGAGCGCCACTCCGCCACCAGCCGTGACAGCAGCGAGGACTTCCCCACCCCCGGAGGCCCGGTCACGCCGACCAGGTGTGCCGTGGCCTCGCCCCCGAGAGCCGCGGGCGAGACCGCCGCCAGGAGCTTCTCCGTCTGCGCCCGCGCCGACTCGGTGCGGCTCTCGACCAGGTTCATGACCGCCGGCGCGGCGCTGAGATCACGCTCCCGCAGGCGCGCGCCGAGCTCGCGTCCGTCGGTCAAGGCGGGTGGATCTGCGGTCAAGCGGGCGCGGCGGTGTCGACCCCTTCGGGCGTGCCGCCCCCTTGGCCCAGCTGCTCGCCCACCAGCGCGATGATGTCGCGCATCATCTGGTTCAGGTCCCAGTCCTTCGGGGTGTAGACAGCGGCGACGCCGGCCGCCCGCAGGGCCGCGGCATCGGAGTCGGGGATGATGCCGCCGACGACGACCGGAACGTGTCCCGCGCCGGCCTCGGACAGAGCCTGCATGACCGCGGGGATCAGCTCGGCGTGCGAGCCCGACAGGATCGAGAGGCCGATCACGTGCACACCCTCCTGCGCCGCGGAGCTCGCGATCTGCGCGGGGGTCAGGCGAATGCCCTCGTAGACGACGTCCATGCCGGCGTCACGGGCTCGCACGGCGATCTGCTCGGCGCCGTTGGAGTGCCCGTCGAGGCCCGGCTTGCCGACCAGGAACTTGAGTCTCCGGCCGAGCGCCTCGCTGAGCTGCTCCACCTCATCGCGCAGCTCGGAGAGGTCCTCACCGGGAACCGCCGCGGCCTCACCGACTCCCGTCGGAGCGCGGTATTCGCCGAACACCTCACGCAGGGTCTGAGACCATTCGCCGGTGGTGACGCCGGCACGGGCGGCGGCGATGGTGGCCGGCATCAGGTTCTCCCCGGTGTCGAGGGCCACTCGCGTGAGCTCCGCGATCGCGCGGTCGACCGCCGCCTGGTCGCGTTGCGAGCGCCAGCGCTCCAGCGCCGCGCGCTGCTCGGACTCGACGGCCGGGTCGACGACCAGGATGCCCCCGTCGGCGTCGGCGGTCAGCGGCGAGGGCTCGGTGCTGGTGAAGCGATTCATCCCGACGACGGTCAGGTCGCCGGACTCGATCCGCCGCCAGCGCTCCCGGTGGGAATCGACCAGGGCCGCCTTCATGTAGTCAACGGCCTGTACGGCGCCGCCGAGCTCCGCTACGCGCTCCATCTCGCGTCGAGAGCCCTGGACGAGCTCGGCGACCAGGCTCTCCATGACCTTGGAGCCCTCGAAGATGTCCGGATATTCGAGCAGGTCGGTCTCGTAGGCCAGCACCTGCTGCAGGCGCAGGGACCACTGCTGGTCCCACGGCCGTGGAAGCCCGAGCGCCTCGTTCCAGGCCGGCAGCTGGACCGCGCGCGCCCGCACGCTGCGGCCGAGCGTCACCGCCAGGGCCTCCAGCGCGATCCGATAGACGTTGTTCTCGGGCTGGGCCTCGGTCAGCCCCAGCGAGTTGACCTGGACCCCGTAGCGGAAGCGCAGATGCTTCTCGTCCTCGACCTCGTAGCGCTCTCGGCCGAGCTGTTCCCACAGCGCCGACATCGCCCGCAGCTTGGCGTGCTCCTCCACGAACCGCACGCCGGCGTTGACGAAGAACGAGATCCGCCCGAACACGCTGCCCATCAGCTCAGGGGGGACGCGCTCCCGGACGGCGTCGAGGACCGCTATCGCGTTGCTCATCGCGTAGGCGATCTCCTGGACCGGCGTGGCCCCGGCCTCCTGCAGGTGATACGAGCAGATGTTGATCGGGTTCCACTTCGGGACGTGCTCGACCGTGTAGGCGATGGTGTCGGCGATCAACCGCATGCTCGGTCCGGGCGGGAACGCGTAGGTGCCGCGGCTGAGGTACTCCTTGAGGATGTCGTTCTGGGTGGTGCCCTGAAGCTGGTCGGCGGGAATCCCCTCCTGCTCGGCGGCGACGATGTAGAGCGCCAGCAGCCACGCCGCCGTGGCGTTGATGGTCATCGAGGTGTTCATCCGGTCCAGCGGGATGCCCGCCAGCAGGGTGCGCATGTCGCCCACGTGAGCGATCGAGACGCCGACCTTGCCGACCTCTCCCCGGGCGAGCTCGTGGTCGGGGTCGTAGCCCGTCTGGGTCGGCAGGTCGAAGGCGACCGAGAGGCCGGTCTGCCCCTTCTCGAGATTGCGGCGGTAGAGCTCGTTGGAGCGCCGGGCGTCCGAGTGGCCGGCGTAGGTCCGCATCATCCAGGGGCGGTCGCGCTCGGACAGGCGAGAGGAGGAGGGCTCGGACATGGGGTCATTCTATGGCGGGGAAACTGACCGCAGCACGTGCGACAATGCGAGGCAGATCACTGCATGCCCGATCAAAGCTCAGCCGCAACCGAGCACGCGATCCTTCAAGAGATCACCGCGCCGCTCGCGACCCTGCCCGACGATCCGGTCGCGGTCGTCGTGAACGCCGACTTTCCGGTCGCCATGCGGGGCTACGACCGGCTGGCGGTCGACGCCTACGTCCAGCAGACCAGCCAGCTGGTGGCCGAGCTGCACGCCACCCGCTCCCCTGAGGCGGCGGTGCGCCGGGCGCTGGAACGGCTCGGAGAGCAGATCTCGGGGGTGCTCCAGCGGGCCCACGAGACCGCCGAGCAGATCACCGCCCAATCACGCAGTGAGGCCGAGGACCGCCTCGTGGAGTCCCGGATCGAGGCGGCCGAGATCACCGCGGCGGCCCAGCAGCGCGTGAGCGACCTCGATGTCGACACGGACCGGATCTGGGCCGAGCGCCGGCAGATCGTGGAGGATGCTCGCGAGCTCGCGCACAAACTGCTCACGCTGGCCGAGACGGCGGCCGAGCGCTTCCCGGCGGCCGAAACGGCGCCATACGACGATCAGGCCACCACCACGACCAGAGCACCGTTCGTGGTCGAGCAGGTTCGCAGCGGGGATCCTCCGGAGGACGAGGACGAGGACGCGATGGAGTCGGAGGGGTTCGTCGCGGATGATCCCGACGCCGGGTTCGTCGCTGACGAGCCGGAGCCACGCTACGGCGCCGACCCCGAGCCCGAGCCACGCTACGGCGCCGACTCCGATCTCGAGCCCGAGCTGCCGCCCGCGTCAGCAGGCCTACCCGGCCGGCGAGCCGCGGACGAGGACGAGGACATCGATGCGACGGTGGCGTTCAAGCCGTTCAAGCCGGAATCGTTCGAGCATGATCCCGAATCGGTGGAGGATCGAGACCAGGACGCGCCCGCTGACCCGCCTCCGGCTCCAGAGGCTCGGGACCGCCGTCCGTCGAGCTCGGTGATCCCGCCGGCCTCGCAGGCCGCGAATCGCCGAACTTCCAGCTAGCCGGCGCCGCCCGAGCTCTGCCGTGCGGGTGATCGATCTCATGCACCTCGATCGCGAGCGCGTGATCGGCAGCTGGCAGGTCGGCGAGGTGCTGATCGATCCGGGCCCGACGTCGTGCCTGCCGACGCTGCTACACGCCCTGGGGGACGAGCGGCCCCGGGTGCTGCTGCTGACTCACATCCACCTTGATCACGCCGGCGCCACTGGGTCGCTGGTGCAGCGTTGGCCCGATCTCGAGGTCTACGTCCACGAGCGGGGCGCCCCGCATCTGATCGATCCCAGCCGTCTGGTGGAGAGTGCCACCCGCCTGTACGGAGACGACATGGATCGGCTGTGGGGCGAGATGGAGCCGGTGCCCGAGCGCAACCTGACCGTGCTGGCGGGCGGAGAGCGCCTGCTCGGCGGCGAGTGGGAGGTCGCCTACACGCCCGGCCACGCCTCCCACCACGTGTCCTTCCTGCACGACGGGACGGCCTTCGTCGGTGACGTCGGTGGCGTCAACATCACCACCGGCCGCATGACGATCCCCCCGACGGTGCCGCCTGACATCGACCTGCAGGCCTGGCACGAGTCGCTGGCCCTGATCTCGGCGTGGAAGCCGCGGCGCATCGCCCGGACGCACTTCGGCTCAAGCCAGGAAGTCGACGCCGAGCTGGCCGAGGTCGGCGCGCGGCTTGACGAGTGGGCCGAGCTGGCTCGGGATCAGGACAAGGACTCGTTCGTCGCCACGATTCAGGCCCAGATCCGGCGCGGCGGCGGCCCCGAGCTGGCCGCGACCTACCAGCAGGCCGCCCCGGCCGAGCAGCTGTACGCCGGGCTGGACCGCTACTGGCGTAAGCCCGCTCGCGCCGCTTAGCGCAGCCGCCTTTCGGCGGTATGCTGAGGTCTGTGTCGCACACGGTCGAGTTGCCGCGCGTCCGTGAGCCCGGTGGCGGGTTGGGCGGTCTCTGGCGGGTGGTGGTCCTCAACGACAACCACAACACCTTCGATCACGTCGCCGAGACGCTCGCCGGCGTGGTCCCCGGGGTCAGCCTCGCCGACGGCTACCGGATGGCCGATCGGATCCACAACACCGGCTGCGCGATCGTGTGGAGCGGCCCGCGTGAGGACGCCGAGCTGTACTGGGAGCGGCTCGACGACGCGGGCCTGACGATGGGGCCGCTCGAGGGGGGCTAGCCGCCGGCCACGACCGCGAGCCGTGGGGGGCGCGATCGGCTGAGGGGGCCCACCGGCGGGCGGTAGGGCGGGGCGGTGAGGGGCGCGATCGACCTGCTCAACGTCCAAAATCGAATTTGCCCGCGGCGATTGTCGACATCGAGCACGCCATACGTGCTTCAGAGCCAATATCGCCGGGATCGATTCCGAGTTGTGCAATCCAGCAGGTCCGCCGTAACGGTTTCGGCGCACCCTCAGTGAGGACATACTCCCGCTCAGGGGATCAGCGGCCGACGAGACCGGGCCCGGGAACCCGGCTCGAGCCCCGAACCAGCGCCGTCAGGCGCGCTCGGGGGCCGGCAGCGACTTGGCCGACGGCAACGTCTTGGCCGCCTGGCGATCAGGGCTGACCCGGATCACGTTCCAGACGATCCCGAGCCGTTCGAGCAGCGCGATCACCAGCCCGGTCGGGTCGGCGATCCGCTCCCAGAAGCGCAGGCCATGGAAGGCGGAGGTGGGGAAGGCGTGGTGGTTGTGGTGCCAGGCCTCGCCCATCGAGAGGGGCGCGAGCCAGAACACGTTGCGCGACTCGTCGTCGATGTCGAAGCGCTTGCGTCCGAAGAAGTGACAGATGGAGTTGATCGACCAGGTCACGTGGTGAAGCAGGAAGACGCGCACGAACCCGCCCCACAGCAGCGCCGTCAGGGCGGTCCCGATGTCGCCGCCGACGATCCAGCCCAGCGCGAACGGGATCGCCATCCCGAGCAGGACCCAGACCCAGAACAGCTTGTCGACCATGCGCAGGACGCGATCCTTGACCAGGTCAGGCGCGAAGCGCTCGCGCTCGGCGGTACCGACCGTCTCGAACAGCCACCCGATGTGGGCGTGCCAGAGACCCTTGAGGCCGCCCCAAAAGCCCGGCCCGCTGAGGTGAGGGGAATGGGGGTCGCCCTCTTGGTCGGTGAAAGCGTGATGCTTGCGGTGGTCGGCCACCCAGGTGATGACCGATCCCTCGACCGCCATCGAGCCCATCACCGCGACGATCGCCCGAAACGCCCGCGATGACTCAAACGCGCGGTGGGTGAACATCCGGTGGTAGCCGAGCGTGACGCCCAGGCAGGTGATCACGTACAGGCCGATCAGCAGCCCGAGCTCGAGCGGGCCGATGGCCCGGTTCCACAGCAGCGCGATCGCCACGCCGAGACCCACCAGGGGCAGGGGGACCCCGATCAGGTTGGCGATCTTGTGCGTGCGGCTCATCGGTAGATAGAGGATACGTGTATCGACCGCAAGATTCTCTTAAGCTAACCACTAGTACGAGCGACGAAACTAGACATTTGATATGAAAAATGCCTGACCAGCCGTGGCACGAGCTTCCGCCTGAGATCGCCGAGGTGCTGCGCCCGACCTTGTCCAGCGTCGCCGACGAGATGATCCAGGCGGTGGCGACGGTCCCGGCCTACGCGCGACCGCTGGAGGGACCGTTCGGGGACGGTATCCGAGCCGGGGTGCAGGAGGCGCTGCGCCACTTTCTCGCCGAGGTGCAGGCCGGGGGGACGGTGGCGCGCGCCGATGTCTACACCACGCTCGGACGCGGCGAGATGCGCGCTGGACGCAGCCTGGAGTCGCTGTTGAGCGCCTACCGGATCGGCGCCCGGGTTGCCTGGCGACGGTTCGCTGATGCAGGCGTGGCGGCGGGACTGGAGCCCGAGACGCTGTACCGCCTGGCGGAATCGCTCTTCGCCTACATCGATGTGCTGTCGGCTGAATCCGCCGAAGGTCATGCCCTGGAGCAATCGGCGGCGGCCAGCGAGGCCGAGTTGCGCCGGCGGCGACTGGTGAGGATGCTCGTGCGCGACCCACCCGCCGATCCCGACGCGGTGGAGGCGGCGGCGGCTGACGCCGGCTGGGAGCTGCCGCGAACGCTGGCCGCGGTGGCCATCAGCGGGGAGCAGCGCAGCGCGGCGGCATCGCGATTACCGGCGGGCTCGATCACCGAGGCGATCGGCGAGCTGACCTGCGCGCTGGTCAGCGACCCCGACGGCCCAGGTCAGCGCGCCGCCATCGAGCGGGCGATCGTCGGCGCCGGCGCCCGCGGCGGGCTCGGGACCACCGTCGACTGGACCCAGGCGCGGATCAGCTTTGCCCGAGCCCGGGCGACGCTGGAGCTGGTCCCGGCTCCCGCCACCCTGCTCGCAGCCCGCGAGCAGGTCGGAGAGTTGCTGCTGCGGGCCGATTCGCGGTTGTCGGCCGAGCTCGCCGCCGACCGCCTGGCGCCGCTGGATGAGCTCTCGCCGGGATCGCGGAACCGGCTGGGCGAGACGCTGCGGGTATGGCTGGCCGAGCAGGGACGCCTCGGGCAGGTTGCCGAGCGGCTGGGGATCCACCCGCAGACGGCCCGTTACCGGCTCGGACGGCTGCGGGAGCTGTTCGGCGAGGCGCTCGACAACCCCGACGACCGGTTCTGGCTGGAGTTGGCGCTGCGGGTGCGAGCCCGCCACGGCGAGTGAGGGCGGTGAGGCTAGACCGCGGTGCGTCCGGCCGGCTCTGGCGGCGCGGGCTCGGGCTCGGGCCTCGGCACCTCGGGCCCCAGCGCGCCGGCGGCGATCTCGTCGACCCAGAAGTACCCGATCGGGATCTGGTAGTGGCCGGCGTTGCGGGCGCGGAATTCGATCATCTCGGGACCGTCCCAGTACCGATACCAGTCCGACCGCCGTTCGAACCAGGACATCTGCGTGATCTTGTAGCGGTCCTCGGTGCTGACATGGACCCGGTACTCGGTGGCGCCGTAGCGCAGGGCGACGGGAGCGATCCGCGCGACGTCGGCGGCGAACGTCGTCTGCCGCAGGACGGTCGCGTACCAGGAAACCCAGACCAGATCAGCCACGGCTAGGCTCCAACCTCGGCCCGGATCGCCCCAGGGCCGTCAGCGGTCTTGCCCTGACCCTCCTCGGTGGCTCCGACGAGGATCGCGATCTTGCCGAGATGCTTGTTGTCGCGCAGGAGCTGGTGGGCCTCGGCCACGCCCTCGAAGCCCATCGTCTGCCACAGCACGGGCCTGATCTTGGATTCCTCGATCAGCTGGTTGGCCTGAGTGGCCTCCCACGCGTTGGCGAAGTGCGAGCCGATGATCTCCTTCTGTCGCATCCACAGGTAGCGCACGTCGAAATCGAGCTGATAGCCCGACGTGGCGCCGCAGATGACGACCTTCCCGAACGGCTTCACGCACAGCACGGAGGTCGGGAAGGTGGCCTTGCCGACGTGCTCGAAGACGATGTCAGGAGGCCCACCGAGCACCTCATCCACCGCCTTGCAGAAGCGCCGAGATTCCTTGTAGCGGACCTTCTCCTCGTCGGCCGTCTCGCCGCCGCGGCGCATCATGCCGGTGAACTCCGAGCGGTCGATGAAGCCGGTGGCGCCCAGCTGCTCGATCAGGTTGCCCTTCTCCTCGCTGGAGACGACGCCGACGGCATCGGCGCCGGTCAGCGCGCAGAGCTGGGTGGCGAACACGCCGAGGCCGCCGGCGGCGCCCCAGATCAGGACCTTGTGCCCCGCCTGGAGGCGGCAGCGATCGATCAGCATCCGGTAGGCGGTGAAGTAGGTGAGGCCGTACGACGCGGCCTCCTCCCAGGCGAGATGCCGCGGTTTGCGCAGAAGCTGCTGGGCCTGGACCTTGCAGAACTGCGCGAATGAGCCCCAGCTGGTCTCATAGCCCCAGATCTGCTGGCTGGGCGCCGCGAGGGGATCGAGCCCGTGGACCTCGGGGTCCTCGTAGGACGCCTGGTTGCAATGCACCACGACCTCGTCACCGGGCTTCCAACGGGTGACGCCCGGACCCACCTTCCACACGATCCCGGAGGCGTCGGAGCCCCCGATGTGATGGTCCTCCTGGGGGTGATAGCGGAACACCGAGATGGGCTCTCCCAGGGCGGCCCAGACGTTGTTGAAATTGACCCCGGCGGCCATCACCCGTACGACCACCTCGAACGCACCCGGCTCGGGGACCTCGATCTCCTCCAGCTGGAACGCGTCCACCGGCTCGCCAAGGCGCTCTTCGCGGATCACCCAGGCGGCCATCGTCGGCGGGAGCTCGCCGGGCTCGGAATCTACGGTTGCGACCTGGCTCAGATCGACGGCCACTCGTTTAACACCTTCCTGGATCGAGGTCGACGGTCGTCGGGGATCGTACCCGGTGCCCCGCCGGGCGCGAGTCCCGGCGCGCCCGGGTCGGGCATCGATCAGGCGAGCGTCAGCTCGGCTTCGGTCGTCGCGCCGGGCTCGGCCGGATCGCCCTGGGGGGGAAGCGGCTCGGACTGGGTGGCGCTTCTCTGGACCAGCGAGAAGGCCACGATGGCGCCGATCACGGTGACCGCGGCGCCGATCGTCAGACCCGTGCCCAGCGCCGACACGAAGGCGTGGCGGACGGCCGAGACGATCTGCGGTGAGCCGTGCGAACCGACGCCGACGCTGCCGCTCCCGAGCGAGTTGGCGATCGTGGCGCGCGTCGCGGCCGGGACGTGGGGGAGACTGGCGTCGAGCTGGGAGCGCCCTATGGTCGCCACCAGAGCTCCCATCACCGCCACGCCGAAGGTCCCACCGACCATCCGGCTCATCGACTGCACGCCGGAGGCGACCCCGGCCTTGCTGCGGTCGATGGCGTTCATCGCGGCCGTGCTCATCGGCGACATCACCAACCCCATGCCGGCCCCCATCAGGATGAAACCGGGCAGCAGCAGCCCGTAGCCGGTGTGAACGGTCAGCCGGGACTGGATGAACAGCGCCGCCGCGACGATCAGCAGGCCGGCGGTCATCAGCGGTCGCGGTCCGATCCGGTCGGTGAGCCGGCCGGCGATCGGCCCCATCACGACGATCACGAGCGTCGAGGGGAGGAACCGCACGCCGGCTTGAAGCGGCGAGTAATGCAGGATGTTCTGCATGTACAGAGCAAGGAAGAAGAACTGAGACAGCATCGCGAAGGAGACGATGAAGCCGACCAGGTTCGCGCCCAAGAAGGAGCGCGAGCGAAAGAAGGTGAAGTCGACCATCGGCGCCCGGACGCGCCGCTCCAGTGGCACGAACGCCGCCAGCGAGACGGCGGCGACGGCGAGCAGCGAAATCACCCGCACCGAGCCCCACCCCCAGGCGTTGCCCTCCACCAGCGCCAGCACCAGGGCCGTGAGCCCCACGGTGATCGCGGCAATTCCGGGGAAGTCGACGGTACGCGCCACGGTCTCATCGCGCGTCTCCCGGGTCGCGAACAGAGTCACCGCCAGCGCGATCACCGCGATCGGCGGGTTGATGAAGAAGATCGACCGCCAGCCGACCTGCTGGGTCAGGAAACCGCCGAGTACGGGTCCGATCGCCAGCGCCATCGCGCTCACGCCGGCCCAGGTGCCGATCGCCATGCCGCGCTGATGGGGCGGGAACGCCTGCGTGATGATCGACAGCGTCGCCGGCATCATGAATGCGGCACCGATTCCCTGAACCGCCCGGAAGGCGACCAGCGTGGTGTCGGTGGGGGCGAACCCGATGGCGGCGCTGGAGATCCCGAACACCACGACGCCGAACAGGAACATCCGGCGCCGGCCGAAGATGTCGCCGAGCCGGCCTCCGGTGACCATCAGCACCGCGAACGTCAGCGTGTAGGCATTGACGGTCCATTCCAGCGCTGACAGCGATGCGTGCAGGTCACGCTGGATCGACGGCAACGACACGTTGACGACGGTGTTGTCGAGCATCACCATGAACAACGCGAAGCACATTGCCGCGAGCGTCCACCAGCGGCTGTTCTCGTCGTTGACCAGGCGGTGACGGTGGGCGCGGATGCGGTCGGTCACGGATGTATCCCTTCAGGTCGGCAGACGGCCACGTCGTCGCGCCGCAGCAGCTCGGCGAGCGCCGCGGCGAGCTTGCGACGCTCGTCCTCGTTCAGAGTCTCGGTGAAATGCTCAAGCCCGCTCAGGCGGGCGGCGTTGACCTGTCGGATCACCGTGCGGCCGGCCTCGGTCAGGCTGACGCGCTTCATGCGGCGGTCCTCGGAATCCTCGTGGCGTTCGACGATCCCGCGACGAACCAGGTCATCGACGGTCCGGCTGGCGGCCGGAAGGGAGAGCGGCAGCAGTTCGGCCGCCTGCTTGAGCGTGAGCTCGCCGGTGGCGTGCTCGAGCTGATGCAGGAGCTTGATCTGAGTGATCGTCAGATCGAGTTCTCCCATCGCTTTGAACAGGTCGGAGTTGCAGTTCTTGTGCACGAACACGACCAGGGCGTAGAGATCGGCGGCCAGCGCCTCGGATGCGGCCGTCGCGATGGAAGTTGCTTGCACGCATGCAAGTATTGCACACATGTCGTACTTTGCGCTGGCGCAAGCAGCCCGGGGAGGAGCGCGGGGCGCGGCTCAGGGCTCTTGCAGGGCGCTGCCGGTGTGCGGCCGCTGGGCGCCGATATGGATCGAGGCGGAGCGGATCGTCGATGGCGCGGACAGGGAGGCGTCCGTGCTGCCGTGAGCAGCGGTGGCCACGGTGTACTCGCCGGGCCGGAAGTTGACCGAGACCTGGGTGGTGCCCTGGGGGTTGATCGGAGCGGTGCTGGCGATCGGATGGTTCTGACCCGACTTCGAGATCGCCAGCGACTCGGAGTGACTTGCCTGGTTGGTGACGATGAACACCACCGGGCCGGCCCCCACCGATGAGGGCGAGACGGAGATATTCGAGTCGCTCACGTAGACCGTGAGGTTGACCGGTGTCGGGGGCCGGAGCTGAGAGGCGGCGTGGCCCCCGGTGCTACCACAGGCGGACATCATCAGGGCCGTTGTCCCAAGAATCCCGATCATCCTGATGCGCATTCTCGACCGGCTCTCCTCTCCGTGATCCCGCGACAGCCGTGGCGGTTGTCACAAGCTCAAACCCGGCGCGAACCCTATCCGACCAAGTCCATGGCTTCTAGTTTCGCTTCAGGCGGGCGGAGAAGTCAGAGTCTCCCGCCGACGTTCGATCTGCCGCAATTCGGTCTGGAGCTCGTTCCAGGACTCCGACTCGGCACGCTCGTACTCATCTCCGGTCAGCTCGCGCAGACGCTCGGTGTACGCGCTCCAAGCCTGGCGGGTACCCGCCTCGAGCTGCTGGAGTTGTTCTTTATCGGGGGCGATGGACGTCAACTCATGACTCCTTCCCTTCGTGGGCCAGTTCGATGCTACCCGCAGCGGCGGTCATCCCACTCGTTCTGGCGGTGAGCTCGAGGGGGCTGTTGTGCTGCATCCCCGTTCTGCAAGGGTTCGTGCGCTCCGTCCGGGTGCCCGCGTATCACCGCACGGGTGGAACTGCTCGCCGCGCCGATCGCGACCGCCGAGTTCATGGTCATCGATACCGAGACCAACGGTCTCGGAGGCGAGGCCTGCGAGATGACCGAGGTGGGCGCGGTGCTGGTCGGCGGCGGCGAGCTGCACGATCGCTGGAGCTCGCTGGTGCGTACCAACACGCCCCTGCGACGCGGGATCCAGCGCTTCACCGGGATCACCCAGGCGATGGTCGACGACGCCCCATCGCTGGAGGCAGTGCTGCCGGAGATCCACGCCCGGCTGGAGGGGCGAGTGATGGTGGCTCACAACGCGCCGTTCGACCGCCGGGTGCTGCGGGCGGCATTCGAGCGGATCGGACTGCCGTGGCCCGAGCCTCCGGTGATCTGCACGGCGTCCCTGGCTCGCGCGGTGCTGCCGCTGCAACGCGAACGGGGTCTGTCCCGGCTGGCTGACGCGTTGGGGATCGAGGTCCGCCAGGCGCATCGGGCCCTGGCTGACGCCGAGACCTGCGGGCGCGTGCTGTGCGCGTTGTTCCCTCGTCTCTGCGCGCACGCCGCGACCGTGGCGGAGGCGCTGGAGCTGCTCGCGCCTCGCCGCCGCGGGCGACGCGCTGGGGTCAGGGGCGCTGCCGCCAGGGGCGTGGAGGGCCTGGGCCTGCCCACCCTCACGGGCGGTGTTTCGGCACCGCTTCCGGGCGGCGTCCCCGCCCCGCTGCCGCCGGGAATCTCCCCTGACTTCGCCGAGCTGCCCCGGGACCCCGGCGTGTATGTGTTCCGCGACGGCGCCGGGCGCGTGCTGTACGTCGGCAAGTCGATTTCGATTCGCAGCCGCGCGCGGTCGCATTTCGCGCCCTCGGCCGCTCCGGCCGCCTGGACGGCTCACGCGGCGGTGGTGGACTACCGGCTGACGCGGTCCGAACTCGGCGCCCTGGTGCTGGAGAACCGCCTCATCAAGGAGCTTCGGCCTCCGGGCAACCGGCGGCTGACCCGGCGTGACGACCGGCTCGTGTACATCCGCTGCCGGCTGGACATTCCGTTTCCGATCCTCGAGGTGGCTCCCGATCCCGCGGCCGGCCATGCGGTGACCATCGGCCCGTTGCGGGGGCGGCGCCTGGCGCTGGAGCTGGTCGAGCAGCTCGACTCGCTGTTCGGCCTGCGCCACTGCGGCCGCCGGCTGCCACGCCGCCAGCACCCGTCGGCCTACGGTCAGATGGGACGCTGCCTGTCGCCCTGTCTGGGCGATCTGGACCCCAACCTGTATCGCCGCCGGCTGGACGAGGTGCTGCGCCTGTTTCTCGGCTCCGGCGACACAACCGGGGGTCCGCTGCTGGCCCACGTCGAGGCGCAGATGCGCCACGCCGCCGCGCGCCAGCAGTATGAGCGCGCCGCCTCGCTACGGCGCCGCGCGGGCAGGCTGCGGGTGGTGCTGGGGCGGCTGGGGGGGGTCCTGGAGGCCACGCACTCGCGGCCGCGCCTGCTGCTGGTGGCGCATCCCTCGGCCCCGAACTGGGAGGGCTTCTGGCTGGCGGGCGGGCGGCTGGTCGACTGGGGCCCGGTCCCCGGCGGGGCGGGACCGCCGGATCAGTCCGTCGACCTCGACGAGCTGGAGGCCCGGACAGCGGCAGCGCTGGCCCGCGGAGGACGGAGCGGCGAGCTCGGCGCCCACGTGCCGCCCGATGAGGTCGACGAGGTCCGGATCATCGGCAGCTGGCTCGCCTCGCATCCCGACACACCCCAGCTTCCCCTGCACCCGCCGCCCGACGCCGCGGCGCTGCGGGCGTTCGTACGGGGGGCGTCAGAGCTCGAGCCTGGCCAGCGCGGCTCAGCGCTCGAACGGAAGCTCGACGATGACCGCCTCGACCTCGTCGGTGCCGACGGTCACGGTTGACCCCGGCGGCGCCTCGCGGCGGACCAGGGCAAGCGCGATGCACCCGATTGCCGGCGACTCGGCGACGCTGGCAAGGCGTCCGACTGTTCGCTCGCCGAAGCTGATCTCGGCGCCTGGAACGGCCGGTCCCATCAGCCGCAGCCCGCGGAGTTGCCGATTGGGCTTGCCACGGTAGAAGAGCCTGGCGACGGTTTCCTGCCCCACATAACAACCCTTGGTGAACGAGACCGCGCGTCCGTTGAGACCGGCCTCCTGCGGGATCACGGTGTCGTCGAGGTCGATGCCGTAGCGAGGCCGCCCTCGCTCGACGCGGACGATCTCGGCGACTGCCTCCGAGACCGGCCGGGCGCCCGCCTGCTCGAGTACGGCGGCCAGGCCCTCGGTGTCGGCCGCGTCGCACAGCAGGTCGATGCCGGAGTCGGTTCGGATCGCCCGGACGGCGATGCCCCCGAGCTCACTGGTCAGGTGTGAGTGCTCCTCGGCGCCGAGTTCCTCGAACCCCGCCACGGCGTCCGCGCCCGGGCCGAGCAGTCCCAGCAGGCCCCGTTGGAGCGTCCGCTTGTGGAGCTCGGTCTGATAGCCGAGGCTGAAGCGCCGGATCATGTTGAACAGCTCCTGCAAGGAGACTCGCTCGGTATCGAGCAGGAGCTCCTCGCCGGTGTCGAGGATCCGCAGGTCGCCGAGCATCTTGCCCTTGGGCGTGAGGAACGTGGCGTAGCAGCCGGTTCCCGGCACCAGCGCCTCGACGTCGTTGGAGACCTGGCCCTGAAGGAAGCGCTTGGCCTCGGGGCCGGTCAGCGCCAGCTTGCCGCGCTCGGAGTGGTCGAGCAGGCCGCACGCCTCGGTGACCGCGGCGTATTCGGAGGCGGAAACGTTGAGCGAAGTCACGACCACAAAGGATAGGGAGGCCGCGGCGCCGGCCTGAGCCCGGCCTCCCTGGGCCTAAAAATGATCCGTGACGTAACGAAAGCAGAATTTAGGGCTACCATAACCTTAGTGTCCGCCCACGAAACAGATTCGCTGCGCTCGACCGCGGTCGAGGACTACACGAAGGCCATCTACGCGCTCGAGCATCGGGCCCGGGCCGGGGAAGCGGTCAGCACCAACGCGCTGGCCGAGCGCCTCGGCGTCACCGCCGCGTCGGCCTCGGGCATGGTCAAGCGCCTCGGGGAGCTCGGCCTGGTCGTGCATCAGCCCTACCGGGGTGTGATGCTGAGCGACGCTGGGCGGCGGGTGGCGCTCGAGGTGATCCGCCACCATCGTCTCCTGGAGCTGTATCTCGTGGAGAGCCTCGGCGTCCCGTGGGATCGTGTCCACCAGGAGGCCGAGGTGTTGGAGCACGTCCTCTCGGAGGAGCTCGAAGAGCTGATCGCGGCCAAGCTCGGCGATCCCACCCACGATCCGCACGGCGACCCGATTCCCACGCGAGAGCTGACGATCGAGGAACCGATGAGCGAGAGCCTGCAGGCGCTTCCGGCCGGGGCCTGCGGCACGTTCGTGCGCGTATCGGACTCCGACGCCGGCATGCTGCGCTATCTGGCCGAGCGCGGAATCGCCCCCGGCGACGAGCTCGAGGTTATCGAGCGCCAGCCCTTCGGAGGCCCGCTGTTCGTGCGCTTTGGTGAGCAGATCCACCCCCTCGGCGGCGATCTGGCGCTCGCGATGCGCGTGGAGGTGCACGCGTGAGGCCGCCGGTGGCCGACCCTGCGCTCGAGGCGGCCGCCCCCGAGTCCGAGCCGCAGGTGGCCGCCGCCGAGGCTGATGCTCCACCGGTCGAACGCCTGGAGAGCCCGCTCGAGCAGCTGATCGCGCGCGGCCGGGTACGGGCCATGCTGACCATGCTCGGCCCGGCCTTCGTTGCGGCGGTGGCCTACGTGGACCCGGGCAACTTCGCGACCAACATTCAGGCCGGTGCCCGGTACGGGTACCTGCTGCTGTGGGTCGTCCTGCTGGCCAACCTGATGGCGATGCTGGTCCAGTACCTGTCGGCCAAGCTCGGGATCGCCACCGACCACAACCTCCCCGAGGTGTGCCGGCAGCGGTTTCCCCGCTGGGTGAGCTGGAGCCTGTGGCTGCAGGCGGAGATCATGGCGATGGCCACCGATGTGGCCGAGTTCCTCGGCGCGGCGATCGGCCTGAACCTCCTGTTCGGCGTACCCCTGTTGATCGCGGGTCTGATCACGGGGGTGATCGCGTTCGGGATCCTGGAGCTCCAGCGTCGGGGCCACCGCGGATTCGAGCTCGCGATCGCCGGGCTGCTCGGAGTGGTGTTCGCAGGCTTTCTGTACGAGACGCTGCGCATCGGGCCCTCCGTGCATTCGACCCTGCGCGGCCTCGTGCCGGGGCTGAGCGGCGCCAACTCGATCTACCTCGCGGTGGGGATCGTCGGGGCCACCGTGATGCCGCACGTGATCTACCTGCATTCCGCGCTCACCAACGGCCGGATGCCGGTTCGCGACGACGCCGAGCGCCGGCGCGTGCTGAGCTTCGAGCGCGTCGACGTGCTGATCGCGCTCGGTCTGGCCGGATTGATCAACCTGGCGATGATGGCCGCCGCGGCGAAGCTGTTCCACGTGCCCGGCCTGTCCGGCATCACCAATATCCAGATCGCCCACCAGGAGCTCGGACGGCTCGTCGGCGGGGGCGCCGCGCTCGCGTTCGCGGTCGCGCTGTTGGCGTCGGGGGCCTCCTCCTCGAGCGTGGGCACGTATGCGGGCCAGGTCGTGATGGCCGGCTTCATCAACATTCAGATCCCGGTCTACGTGCGTCGCGCGGTCACCATGATCCCGGCCCTGCTGATCCTGGCCTTCGGCCTCAACACCACCGGTGCACTGGTGCTGAGCCAGGTCGTGCTGTCGTTCGGCATCCCGTTCGCGCTCGTCCCGCTGGTGATGCTGACCGGCCGCCGCGACGTGATGGGTGTGCACGCCAACGGGCGGCTGACCAGCTTGGCGGCCTATGGCGTGGCCGGCGCGATCACCGCGATGAACGGGTTCCTGATCTTCCAGCAGCTGTTGGGCTAGTGCCGCGGGTGGATCCGGCATCAGCCGGGTCGTCGCGTTCGGTGCGCGTCGCGCCGAGTACGCTTGGGCCATGTCCCTCACCCAGAGCTTCGATCAGACGGTCGCCGAGCTTCCGGACGACTGGACCGACCTCGAGCTCGACCTGCGGATCTTCGACGAACGGCGCTATGTGGAGGCCGCCGTCATGCTCGTCACCTGCAACGCCCAGCCCTACTCCAAGCACGACTGGCACTGGCGGCTGCTGGTCGCCCACCGCTTCGGTCATGCGGCCGCGGTCCCATCGGTGCAGCTGGCCCTGAAGCTGCTCGACGACGCCGGCATCGACGGCGAGCTCGCGCTGCGAGAGGTTCGCACCGGGCGGGTGGAAGTGGTGCAGATGTGGGGACGCACCGAATCGGTCCGGCAGGAGTTCAAGCGGCTCCGGGCCCAGTGACGCGTGGCTCACGCGGTCGCGTTCGTCCCCGACCTGCTGTTCGGCTCCAACCTGCTCGGTGCCCTGCAGGCGGGTGGGCACGACCCGGTGCTGGTCTCGCGCGCCGATGACCTCCCGGCGGCACTCGCCGGTGCCGATGTGCTGATCGTCGACCTGACCTCCGATCCCGAGGCTCGGATCGCGCTCGCGTCCGCGGCGCTCGGGAAGGCGCGGCCCCGCACCCTGGCGTTCTACGCCCACGTCGAGCGCGACGTGCGCGAGGACGCCGAACGAGCCGGGTTCGATCTCGTCGTGCCTCGCTCCCGCATGGCGCGAGCGGCCTCCGAGCTCGTGTCCGAGCTCGTCGCCGACCGCTAGTGCACTAGCCCGCGGGTCCCGCAAGCCCGGGCGCGAACATCGCCGCGACGTCGGGCGGGCGTCTGACGATGCCGAATCGCACCTCCCACCGCGCCCACGCGCGCAACCGCCGCGGGTCAAGGTCACCAACGCCCTCGCCGGGCAGGTGGAACGCGGGCAGCAGCGCCGTCAGCTCCGCGCCGACCAGGGCGGGGTCGAGTCCGGGCACAAGCGTCTCGAGCGCTCGCGCTCCCGCCTGGGGGTCGCGCAACACGGCGGCGTAGCCCCGCTTCAGCGCAGCCACCACCGAGCGCGCCAGCCGCGGCTCGGCGCGCACCGTGGCGCCCGTCGCGCCCAGGACCAACTCCGGATAGGAGGGCGCTCCGTACCGGTCGACGCGGAACACGTGGAAGCCGGGTCGTCGGCGGTTCAGGGTCACGCCTTCGTCGTTCCAGAACGCCGTCACGGCGGCGACGCGGCCCGCGAGCAGGTCGGCGACGGCATTGAAACCGATCGTGATCGTCTTGACCTTGGCCGGACTCGCGCCGGCCCCGGTGAGGATCGAGTGCAGGACCGCGGTATCGCTGGGGACGCCGGTGACGCCGACCGTCCGGCCCTCGAGCTGACGCGGCCCCCCGATCGGCGGGGCCGCGATCACCGCCGCCAGCGGCCGCTGCACCAGGGTCATGATCCCGACGATGTCGGCGCCGCGCTCACGGGCGATGGCCAGGTCGTGGATGTCCAGAATCGCGAAGTTCACGCGTCCGCTCTCGAGCAGCTTGATCGAATCGGTGGTGGCCGAGGGCACCTCGACGCGCAGATGCACGCCGGCTCGTAGGTCGTAGCCGCGGGCGATCGCGGTGTAGATCCCGGCGTGCACGGCGTTGGGTGTGAAGTCGAGCCCCAGGCTGGCGGTGGGACGGGCCGACCCGCCCGTCTCGGAGGCGCCGCAGCCGCTCAGCGCGAGTACGCCGAGCCCAACCACGATGAGCAATACCGCACTGGATACTCGGCGCATTGAGCGGGGCAGCATAGGCCGCGGGACGAGCGTCCGTAGAATCACTGCGACGAGCATGCGCCGCCGGGTCACGTTCAGCCGCAACCTCACCCTGTCGCTCTCGCGGACATGCCGCTGCTACTGCAAGTACTGCGCGTTCGCGACCCACCAGCCGCATCTGCACGCGCCTGACGAGGTGGAGGCGATCCTCGATCAGGCGGTCGGCCGCCACCGGGTCAAGGAGCTGCTGGTGCTGACCGGGGAGGCGCCGGAGCACAACACGCAGGTGGCGGCCCGGCTGGCCGAATACGGTCATGCCGACTTCACCTCCTATGTGGCATGGGTGTGCGAGCGGGCGCTCGAGCGGGGCCTGCTGCCTCACACGAACCTGGGCGTGCTGAGCCGGGCGGATCTGACCAAGTTGCGCGCGGTGACCGCCTCGCAGGGACTGATGCTGGAGTCGGTGTCCGAGCGGCTGATGCAGACTGTTCACGCCGGTTCGCCGACCAAGCATCCCGCCAGGCGGATCGAGACGATCGCCACCGCAGGGGAGCTGCGGATCCCCTTCACCAGCGGGATCCTGGTCGGGATCGGCGAGACCGAGGAGGAGCGGATGCAGTCGCTCGCGGCGCTCGCCGACCTGCACCGCGAGCACGGCCATCTGCAGGAGGTGATCCTCCAGAACTTCGTCCCGCACCAGAGCTACTACGGCCGCGAGCCGGCTGACATCGCCGACGCCGCGGCGCGCGAGTACTGGCGGACCGGCGTCGGGCACGGACCGCAGCAGGACGCCCCCAAGTGGGCGTGCGCGGTCAGCATCGAGGACATGAAGCGGCTGATCGCCGAGGCTCGCAGGCTGATGCCGGACATCGGGATCCAGGTTCCGCCGAACCTGTCGGATTGGTGGGCCGAGTTGGTGCGCGCCGGCGCCACCGATCTCGGCGGCCTCAGCGCCAACGGCGACCACATCTCGCCTGAGCATCCGTTCCCGTCGCCGACACAGGTCCGCAAGCGGCTGGCGCTGGATGGCGTGGCGCTCAGCGAGCGGCTCTGCGTGTACCCGGAGTACATCGATCGCGAGTGGATCTCCGAGCCCGTGCTCGATGTGATCAAGAGCCGCTATTGGTCATTCATCCCCCGCCGCGGCAGCGGGCGGCGAGCCGAGCTGACCGTCGCGCCCGGCGCCGCCCCGCAGGCGATCGAACGGGCGCGGGCCGGGCTGGCGCTGACCCCGGCGCAGCTCTCGGCGCTGTTCGCCGAGCAGCGTCCTGAGGTGATCGAGGAGATGCGACTCGCGGCCGATGAGCTGCGCCGGGAGTTGGCCGGCGAGACCGTGACGTTCGTGGTGAACCGCAACATCAACGTGTCCAACATCTGCATCGTCGGCTGCGCGTTCTGCGGATTCGGTCAATCACGCCGCTCACCCGACGCCTATGAGCACTCCGAGGCCGAGTTCGCCCGGCGGATCGAGGAGGCCGTGGCCGCCGGCGCCACCGAGCTCTGCATCCAATCCGGGATCCACCCCGACTGGGGCCTGGACGACTATCTGGGCTGGCTGCGCTTCGCCAAGGGGGTGGCGCCCGAGCTGCACCTGCACGCCTACTCCCCGATGGAGATCGCGCACATGTGCGACGTCAGCGGGCTCGAGCCCAGGGCGGTGTTCGCCCAGCTGCGCGAGGCCGGGCTGGGATCGACGCCGGGAACGGCAGCCGAGGTGCTCCACGACGGCGTGCGCGAGCGCATCTCGCCCAACAAGCTCCCCGTCGCGCGCTGGGTGCAGATCATCGAGGCCTCGCACGCCGAAGGGATCCGCTCCACCGCCACGGTGATGTTCGGTCATATCGAGGAGCCGTGGGAACTGGCCGAGCATATGCGCGTGGTGCGCGAGCTCCAGGAGCGGACCGGCGGGCTGACCGAATTCGTCCCGCTCTCGTTCATCCCCTTCCATACCCTGCTCGGCCGCACGCACGGCGTGGAGGAGATCACCCGCGAGGAGAACCTCAAGCACACCGCGGCGTTCCGGCTCGCGCTCGGCGGCACGGTGCGAAACCTCCAGGCGAGCTGGGTCAAGATGGGGCTTGATGGCGCCACCGAAGCGCTGCGCTGGGGCGTCAACGATCTCGGCGGCACGCTGATGGAGGAGTCGATCTCGAGGATGGCCGGTAGCTATCACGGGGTCAGGCTCGAGCCCGAGGAACTGATCGCCGCCGCTCACCGGGCCGGGCGCCCGGCGGCGGAACGCTCCACTCTGTACGAGATCCGCCGCCGGTATGAACTACCGGTCGCCGCGTGATGCGGTAGCCCGGTGAGCGCGCGCGAGCGCCCGCCATCGCTGTTTGCCGGCGTAGAGCCCATCGAGGTGTTCGTGGAGCTGCTCGCCGAGCTCGACACCGACACCTCCTCGACCGAGTTCTACGACCGGATCTGCGAGGCGATCTGCCGTCTGACCACGATGCGCCGCGCCGCGATCTTCATGGCCGACGTCAGCCGCCGACGGGTGCGCGCCGTCGGCTCTTACGGGACCTCGTTCGCCCAGCTGGCCAGGCTGCAGCCGACGCCGGCGCTCGTCTCGACGCCGATCGCCCAGCGGGCCCTGCTGGAGGACCAGGTGGTGGTCGTCTCGGATCGGATCGAGGACGCCCTCCCGCAGGAGTACGCAGAGCTGTTCGGGATCACCACGCTGGTCTGCACACCGCTGAGCGCCGCCGGCCGCGCCTACGGCGTGATCTGCGCCGACCGGGGCGGGGGACGCTTTGAGCTCACCGACGGCGAGCGCCATCTGCTGTGGACGCTGGGCAAGACGGCGGCGCTGGTGGCGACCGCGCGTAACGCGACGCGCCAGGAGGAGCGCAACCGGCGGCTGGCCGAGCGGCTCGAGCTCGCCCGCGAGATCCACGAACGGGTCATGCAACGGCTGTTCGGGGTGTCGCTGGCGCTGAGCGCGGAGAAATCGCTCGACGCCGAGGAGCGCGAGCGCTGCCGGGTCGAGATGCAGGAGGCGCTCAGCGATCTACGCCGCGCGCTCGAGCGTCCTCTGGCCCCGATGCCGCTCCAGACCGGGACGACGCTGGCCGCTGAGCTGGAGCGAATCGCGGGTGGCCCAGAGCCTCGCGTGCAGGTTCGCTGGCCGGCCTCGGTCACGGTCCCGGCCGGCGTCGAGTCACTGGCGCAATCGGTGCTCGCCGAGGCGCTGCGCAACGTCGCCAAGCACGCCGCGCCATCGCTGGTGGAGGTGCTGGTCTCCAGTGATGCCGACACGTTCATGCTCGAGGTGCGAAATGACGGCGTCGATGCGGGCGCGCGGGGGACCGGGATGGGTCTGCGGCTGGCCGCCTTCGAGGCGCTCCAGCACGGCGGCGTGGTCGATTTCGGCACGCCCGAGGCCGGGCGCTGGCGCGTCCGGCTGGTGGTGCCGGTGGAGCAGGAGCGGATTTAGATGACCGACGCGCCGCCCCGCCGGGTCGCCGAACGGCGGCTGCGGGTGCTGGTCGTCGACGACCACGACGTCGTGCATTGGGGCTTCCGGGTCCTGCTCGGCGAGCAGCCCTGGGTGCAGCGATGCCTGGCGGCCCGGACCGGGGCCGAGGCGCTCGCGCTCCTGGACGCCTTCAAGCCGCACGTGGCGCTGGTCGACCTGTTCCTGGTCGGCGAGTCGGGCGCTGACGTGTGCGACTCGATCCGCAAGGCCTCGCCGTCGACGCGCGTGCTGCTGATCTCCGGCGCCGGGCGGATGTCCCCGGCAGCGGCCCGCGCCGCCGGTGCGTCCGGGTTCGTGTCCAAGGATCTGGAGGCCCGCGAGGTCGTGCGCGCGGTGCGGATGGTGGGCATGGGGATGACGATGTTCGCCCCCACCGCGGAGCAGCCCGCGCCGCTGCTGACCGAGCGCGAGCGCGAGGTACTCGACCTGATCGCCGCCGGCTCGACCAACCGCGAGATCGCCGAACGGCTGTTCCTCTCGCCGCACACGGTCAAGGAGCACACCAGCGTCCTGTACCGCAAGCTCCATGCGCGCAACCGGGCCGAGGCGGTCCAGCGGGCACAGCGGGTCGGACTACTGGGTTGACGGCTGGCAGCGCGCCCCGACGGACGCTCTAGCGCCGCCGCCTGGCCCAACCGATGGCGGGCAGCTTGAACGCGTTGGGCACGTATCGCGCCGCGAGCATCGCGGTCCGGATCGGCAGCCCGGGCACGACCACCCGCCGGCCGTCGGCGAGGCCGTTGATCCCGGCCTTCGCGGCCTGCTCGGCCGTAACCCAGGCGGGGCGCGGAACCGCTTTGTCAAACGCCTGGCCCCCGACTTCCCAGCCCGCCACGTCCCAGAACTCGGTCGATACCGGGCCGGGCGCGAGTGCGGTGACGGTGATGGCGGCGCCGCTGAGCTCCTCGTGCAGGGCCTCGGAGAAGGTGAGCACGTAGGCCTTGGCCGCGGAGTAGCCCGCCGAGTAGGGCATCGGCTGCATGCCCGCCGTAGAGGCGACGTTGAGGATGGCCCCGCGGCCCCGCTCCACCATCGCCGGAAGGAAGGCGGAGGTGAGCGCCACCACCGCCTCGACCAGCACCCGCACCTGCTCGAGCTCGCGGGCGGGGTCTGATTCGTGGAATGCGCCGCCGGTCGCGAACCCGGCGTTGTTGACCAGGATCTCGATGTCGAGACCGAGCGCGGCCACGCGGGCCGGCAGACGCTGGCGCGAGGGGGCCTTGCCGAGGTCGCAGCCAACCGCCTCGGCTCTGACGCCGTACTCGGAGCTGAGCTCGGCGGCGAGCTCGTCGAGCTTCTCCTTGCGCCTGGCCACCAGGACCAGGCCGTGACCGCGGCGGGCCAGCTCCCGCGCGATCTCGGCGCCGATCCCGGCCGAGGCGCCGGTCACCAGCGCCGCCGAGGCGGGTTGCGGATCAGGCAGGCTCACCGCGGGACGGGCGAACCGGCGCTGAGCATCGGGCGGGGCATTCGCGGGAGCCTACATCGAGGAGCATGGCTACTGCCAGCGCCAGCCGTGTACGACCTGCTCCAGCGCGCTGAGTGACCGGGCGTAGCCGGAGGCGAGCGCGGTGTAGGTGATCGTGTACGTGTATCCGCCGTGCGGGACCACGATCTGCTGCACGTGGAGGTGCTGACCCAAGCCAGTCTTGTTGAGGTAGTTGAACGCGCTCGCGGGGGATCCGCCGGCGTCATCGCGCCAGCCCTGCGGCACCGCCGTGCTGAAGCCACCGTTCTTGGCGTTCAGGCGTCCGGCTCCCGCCGCCGGCGTCGATCCGGCCGCGGAGGTCGTCGATGACCGCGGCGTCGTGGTGGCCGACGCCGTGCTGGTCACCGTCTTGTCACCGCGCTGGAGCCACCACAACCGGACAACATGATCGCCGCGGCCAGTGCCGCGAACCCACTTCGACAGCGCGCTCCCGCCACACCGCGGAGCCTACATCGCGAGATCAGCTCCCCCCGAACGGGGGGAACGAGCGCAACCGCCTGTAGCCACGTGGCGCCGCGGGCGTAGGTTCAGGCGAGATGAGCCTCGCCACCGCAATCCTGTTCCCCGGCCAGGGCAGTCAGACGCCGGACATGCGCGATCTCGTCGCCGAGACCCGCCCCGAGCTGCTGGCGATGGCGGTCGAGGTCGTCGGCGAGGATCCGTTCCCCCGCGCTGCCGCCGGGACGAACTTCGCGCAGCCGGCGATCTTCTGCGCCAGCCTGGCCGGATGGCACGCGCTCGGCAGTCCGGCGGGAGATTTCATGGCCGGACATTCGCTCGGCGAGCTGGCGGCACTGGTCGCCGCCGGTGCGCTCGGAGAGCGTGAGGGCCTGGAGCTCGTGACGCTGCGCGGCCGGTTGATGCACGAGGCCGGCGAGCGGGCGGGGGATGGGGGCATGGTCGCGCTGCTGGGACGGGGTGCCGCTGAAGCCGCCGGTGAGCTGGCCCGCTCCCACCACCTGGCCCTGGCCAACGACAACTCGCCCCAGCAGGTGGTGCTGTCAGGCTCGTCGGCGCAGCTGCCCGGC
The DNA here is from genome assembly GCA_963792735.1 of uncultured Solirubrobacterales bacterium. Taxonomy (GTDB): domain Bacteria; phylum Actinomycetota; class Thermoleophilia; order Solirubrobacterales; family Solirubrobacteraceae; genus Palsa-465. Next base: position 58,706 of record CAWBXK010000011.1, read on the forward strand.
GTGATCGAGCACGCCAGGGAACTCGGCCTGCGGGCGATGGAGCTCGACGTGACCGGCGCGTTTCATTCGCCGATGATGGCCTCGGCCGTTCCGGAGTTCGCCGCCGCGCTGCAACGCGTCCAATTCTCGCCGCCGCGCGTGCCGGTTGTCTCCGCGGTCACGGTGCGTCCGTTCGAGGATCCCCGCCGGGAACTGACCGACGCCCTCACCCACCCGGTCCGGTGGCGCGAGACGATGCTGGCACTGCGCGATCTCGGCGCCGCCCGTTTTGTCGAGGTTGGCCCCGGCCGGGTTCTCACCGGCCTGGCCAAGCGAACGCTTTCCGACGTGGAGCTCGTCGATGCCTGAGCCTCGGCCCGGATCGGCGCTGGTGACGGGCGCCTCACGCGGGATCGGAGCCGCGATTGCCCGCGCCATCGCCTCTGATGGGTGGGCGGTGGGGGTCAACTATCGCTCCGATCGCGCCGGTGCCGACGCGGTGGTGGCGAGCATCGAGCAGGACGGCGGACGCGCGGTCGCGCTGGCCGCCGACGTCTCGCAGCGCCCCGCGGCCGACGAGCTGTTCGAGGCACTCGAATCACGCTACGACGGCCCCGTGCTCGCGCTGGTCAACAACGCTGGAATCAGCCGCGACGATCTCACGCCCTCGCTCGCCGACGACGCCTGGGAGTCGGTGATCGAGACCGACCTGACGGCGGCTTTCCGTCTCACTCGCCGTGCGCTGAAGCCGATGCTGCGCGCCCGGGCGGGTCGGATCGTCAACATCTCGTCGGTCGTCGGCCTGCGCGCTAACCCCGGGCAGGCGAACTATGCGGCGGCCAAGGCGGGACTGATCGCGCTCACTCGCACCGCTGCGGTCGAGGTGGCGCGACGGGGCATCACGATCAACGCCGTGGCGCCGGGCTGGATCGACACGAACATGACCGCGGACGTGGCCAGGGATCTGCTGTCGCAGGTACCTGCCCGCCGAGCGGGAACTCCAGAGGAGGTAGCGGCCTGCGTACGCTTTCTCGTCTCAGACGCAGCGAGTTACGTGACCGGCGCGGTGCTCTCCGTTGACGGCGGGCTCGCCGCATGAAAACCACCACTCCAAGGAGCAGCACATGTCAGTGACAACGGAACAGGTCGAGAGCCGCGTCGTCGAGACGCTGGCCAGCTTCGGCCCCGATCAGAGCCAGATCACTCGCTCGGCCACGTTCGAAGAGCTCGACATCGACTCGCTTGACCTCGTGGAGCTGGCCCAGGTGGTCGAGGACGAATACGGCGTGATCCTCAAGGGTGAGGACATGAAGGAGCTCAAGACGGTCGGGGATGCGATCGACCTCATCGTGGAGCGGGCCGAGTAGTGAGCGCATTGCCGGACAGACGCCGAGTGCTCGTCACCGGTCTCGGAGCGGTCACCCCGCTGGGACTTGGCGCGTCTGAGTTGCACGATCGGTGGGCCGCGGGCGAGTGCGGGATCGCCGACGGCGCGGGTGCGTGCTCGGACTTCGACCCCAAGGAGTTCCTCTCGGTCAAGGAGGTGCGCCGGCTCGACCGGTTCTCGCAGTTCGCGCTGGTTGCGTCCGCCGAGGCGGTGGACCAGGCCGGCTGGGACGGCGAGCCTCCATACGATCCGCTCCGGGTCGGCTGCGTGATCGCCACCGGGATCGGCGGCATCTACACCGTCGAGAGCCAGCACGACGTGATGCGCGATCGCGGGGCGAAGATGGTCTCGCCCCTGGGAATCCCCCAGTACATGCCCAACGCCGCCGCCGCGGCCGTGTCGATGAAGCACTCGCTGCGGGGCCAGAGCTACGGCATCGTGTCGGCCTGCGCCAGCGGCGGCCACGCGATCGGCACAGCCCTGCGGATGATCCAATACGGGGACGCCGACGCGGTCGTCTGCGGCGGCGCCGAGGCGACCCTGACGGAGTTCGGCTTCGCCTGCTTCAACTCGATGCAGGCGCTTTCGCCGACCGGGATCTCACGCCCGTTCGACGCTCGCCGCGACGGGTTCGTGATGGGGGAGGGAGCGGGCACGCTCGTGCTCGAGGAGGCCGAGGCGGCGCTGGCGCGCGGCGCGACGATCCTCGGCGAGGTGGTGGGCTACGGCTCGACCTCCGACGCCTTTCATCTCACTGCCCCCCAGCCCGATGGCACGGCGGCCGCGCGGGCGATCGAGTTGGCCCTGGCCGACGCCGGCGCAGCAGCCGGCGAGCTGGACTACATCAACGCCCACGGGACCTCGACCCAGCTCAACGACGCTGCCGAGACCGTGGCGCTGAAGCGGGCCCTGGGCGATCGCGCCAGGGGAATACCGGTCTCCTCCACCAAGTCCGCGATCGGCCACCTGCTCGGCGCCGCCGGCGCCGTCGAGGCGGTTGCCACGCTGCGGACGCTGATCACCGGCGTGATCGCGCCGACGCTCGGCTATGAGGTACCCGATCCTGAGCTCGATCTTGACTACGTGCCCGGAGAGGCCCGTCCGCTCATCGCCGCCAACGGGCATCCGCCGCTGGCGCTCTCGAATTCGTTCGCGTTCGGCGGGCACAATGTGGCGCTGGCCCTGAGGGGCGCGCCGAAGTGAGCCTCAATCCTCTGCATGCGCCCGGCGCTCGGCTGACGCCGCTGGAGCGGCTGGAGGCACTGTGCGACCCGGGGAGCATCCGGGTGCTGCGCTCGCGGGCGCGGTCCTCGCGTCTCGGCGACCGCGCGGTCGCCGGCGACGGCGTCGTGGGCGCCACCGGCTCGGTGGACGGACGGCCGATCGCCTGTTACGCGCAGGATGGCGGGTTCCTCGGCGGCTCGCTGGGCGAGCGCCACGCCGACACGATCGTGCGAGTGCTGTCGATGGCGGAGCGGGCCCGGACCCCGGTGGTCGGCTTCGTGGAGTCGGGTGGGGCCAGGATGCAGGAGGGGACCGCCGCGCTGGCCGGCTACGGGCGGATCTTCCGTCACACCGTCGCGCTGTCGGGGATCGTCCCGCAGATCTCGGTGGTCTCGGGCGCATCGGCGGGTGGGGGGGCCTACGCGCCGGCGCTGACCGACCTGATCGTGATGACCGAGGACGCGGCGATGTTCCTGACCGGCCCGGGGGTGGTGCGGGAGGCGCTGGGCGAGGAGATCGACGCCGCCGGGCTCGGCGGGCCGCAGGTGCACGCCCGCAACGGGGTCTGCCATCTGGTCGAACCCGACGAGGAGCGCGCCGCGACGCGCGTGCGCCAGCTGCTCGCCTATCTGCCCTCCGCCTCGGGCGAGGCGCTGCCGCGGGCCGCCCCCCGCGAGCCGGCCCACGCCGATCCGAGCGCCTTCGTTCCCGCCGCCTCGCGGAGCGCGTATGACGTGCGCGACGCGCTGCAGGCCATCATCGACCGCGACTCGATGCAGGAGCTGTGCCCCCGCTGGGCGCGCAATCTGGTCACCGGACTGGCCCGGCTCGACGGCCGCCCGATCGGCATCGTCGCCAACCAGCCTCGCCACCTCGGCGGCGTGCTCGACGCGGAGGGATCCGAGAAGGCGGCGCGCTTCGTCAACTTCTGCGACTCCTTCGGTGTCCCCCTCGTCGCGATCGTCGACACCCCCGGGTTCATGCCCGGTTCCAAGCAGGAGCAGGCCGGGGTCATCCGCCACGGCGCTGCGCTGGTGCGCGCGTTCGCCTCCGCCCGGGTGCCGAAGCTCACCGTGGTCCTGCGTAAGTCCTACGGCGGGGCCTACATCACCATGAACTCGCGTGATCTCGGCTCCGACCTGGTCCTGGCGTGGCCGGACGCCGAGCTCGGCATCATGAGCGCACGCGGCGCGGTGGGGATCGTCAACCGTCGCGAGTTGCGCGTGGCGAGAGATCCCGAGGGGGAGCGCGATCGGCTCGCGGCCGCCTACGCCCAAGACCACCTGGGTGCGGAGACGGCCGCCGCCGAGGGGTTCGTCGACGAGATCATCGAGCCCGTCCAGACGCGTGACCGGCTCGCCCAAGCTCTGCACACGTTCGCCCGCGGGCCAGGGGAGCAGGGGTGATCCTGGCGGGCAAGCGCCTGCTGATCACCGGCGTGATCACCAAGGATTCGATCGCCTTCCATGCCGCCGAGCAGGCGCAGAAGGAGGGGGCGTCGGTCATCCTGACCAGCTTCGGCCGGGTGCGGCGGATGACCGAGCGCGCGGCGCAGCGCCTGCCTGAGCCGGTCGAGGTGCTCGAGCTCGACGTCAACCGGCCGGAGGATCTGGCCGCGCTCAGCGAGTCGGTGAACGAGCGCTGGGGCGGCGTGGACGGTGCTCTGCATGCGATCGCCTTCGCGCCGCAGGACGCCATGGGCGGCAACTTCATGACCGCTCCCGCCCAGAGCGCGATGGAGGCCTTTCAGACCAGCGCCTTCTCGCTCAAGGCGCTGGCGGTCGCTCTGGCCCCGCTGATGCCGCGCGGCTCGGGTGTGGTCGGACTGGACTTCGACGCTTCCGTGGCGTGGCCGATCTACGACTGGATGGGGGTCGCGAAGGCCGCCCTCGAGTCGGTCTCCCGCTACCTCGCCCGCGATCTCGGGCCGGACGGGATCCGCGTCAACCTGGTCTCGGCCGGGCCGCTGGGCACCGTCGCGGCCCGCGGAATCCCCGGGTTCGAGCAGCTGGCGGACCTGTGGCGGGCCCAGGCCCCGCTCGGCTGGGACATCGAGGACCCCGCGCCTGTGGCTCGGGCGATCTGCTGGCTGCTGTCGGACTACGCCGACGGAATCAGCGGCGAGATCGTCCACGTCGATGGCGGATTTCACGCGGTGGGGGCGCCATCACAGGCGTGAGGTTCATGCTCAGCTGACGGAGTTCCCGCTGTCGGGGCCGCCGATGCGGGTGGCGCCGGGAACGGGAGCGGGACGTTGCCCGGTAGCGTCCTGGGTAGTGGCCGTCCGACGGGTTGGCTAGGACGGCAGGCAAGCCACCTGCTTAATGCGCAAACTTGGATTTGCTCGTCGCGATTCGTGCGATTGGGCATGCCCCACGTGCATTGCGTGCCGGATCGCCGGGGCCAAATCCGATTCGTGCGATCCAACAGGTCGTCCGTGACGGGTTTGTGACACGCCGGGATCGTCAGGGCACGTTTTCGGGCGGCGCCACGCGGACCCGGGTCATCGGGGTCTCAGCGGAACAGATCCTCCGAGGCGTCGCGCAGGAGCGCCTGCGCACCGGGTCCGTCGCCCGGGATCACGTGCCGCCCGGCGCCGCTGATCAGCACCGCGGGCTGCATCGCGTCCTTGGTGCGGGCGAGATCGGCCGCGGCGGCGAGCTCGTCGGCCACGGCGATCCACGTTGCCTTCAGCTCACGTCCCCGCGCGTCGGTGCGCCCGCGCCAATCCTCCAGCGGGGTCAGGCCGGCGCAGCCGATCGCAACATCACACTGGCCGTGGCGCCAGGCGCGGCCGAATGAGTCGGTGATCAGAACCGCGGGCGCCCGGCCCAGGAGCTCACCCAGCCTGGCTCGGAGCTCACGGGCGCAACGATCGGGGTCGGCCGGCAGCATGACCACCGTGTCCTCGTCGGGGGCGTTGGAGGCGTCCACACCGGCGTTGGCGCACACGAAGCCGTGGTGGGTGACCGCGATCAGCACCCCGTGCGACGCGCGTCGGATCTCCCGGCTCTCGTCGAGCACCACCTGCACGTGACGCGCGTCCTTGCCGAGCTCGGCAGCGAGCGAGCGGGCGCGCGCGCCGGGCCTGACCGCCGAAAGGGACCGTGTCCGGCCCTCGGCCTTGGAGACGATCTTGTGCGCGAGCACCAGCACGTCGTCGGAGGCCGGCGAACCGGGCGGCATCGACGCCGCCATCAGCGCGGCGAGGTCGTCGCCCCGCCTGACCTCCGGTATCCCCTCGAGCGCCACCGCGCTGATGGCTCCCGCCAACGCTAACCCCGGCTGCGTGTCAGCTGGCGCAGCATGCCGCGGGTGTGGGCGGCTCCGCCGTGGCTGCCCTCCAGCGCCGACTCCACGGCGGTGAGGTCCTCGGGCGTGTCGACGTCGAGCGCGAGCGAGGCCACCTCGATCGTCTGCACCTCGAGCCCCGCCGCGCGCGCGCTTTGCTCATGACGCTCGCGGCTGCCGGGGCCAAACGCTGACGGCAGCGCGTCGGGCGGGGTCAGCAGCAGTGCGTTGGTCCCGCTGCCGTGGCGGTCGGGCACGATCAGCGCCGAGCGCGGCGCGGCCGGGAGGCCGATCAGCTCATCGAGCTCGCTCGGGCTGAGCAGCGGCGTGTCGCCGGGCACCAGGAGCGCTCGCTCGGCTCCGAGCTCGACCGCGTGCTGCACTCCCCGCGCGGCGGCTTCGTTGTGGCCCTGGTCGTCGTCCTCGAGGACCAGCGCACCGTAGCCCCCCGCGATCCGCTGGGCGCCGTGGTCGCTGGAGACGACCAGCACCTGCTCCACCAGCTTGGCCCGGCGAAGCGCCACCAGGACATCGGAGAACATCGACTCCGCCAGCGCCCGCCGGGGCGCCGGCGACAACTCCTCGCGCAGGCGTTGCTTGGCCTCGTCGAAGCTCTTCATGGGCAGGATCGCCAGGGTGCTCATCAGCGGCTAAAGCTAGATGGTCGCGACTAGGAGAGCGCAAGCGCGAAGTCGAGGGTCCGCTTCGCCAGCTCTCGCCGGGCGTCGGCGGTGTCCATCAGCATCTCGGTCATCAGCGCCGGCACCGCCTCGGTGCGCTCGTCGGCCACCAGCCCGTCGAGCAGGCCCTCGTAGCACGCGGCGATGCCCGAACTCGTGAGCGGCCGGTGCGCCCACTCCATGAACGCGGCGGTGGGGCCCTTGAGCACGGCGCCGCCCACCAGCGGGCTGACCGCCACGACCGGGGCCGGGCTGTCGCGAATGGCGTCGCGCATGCCCTCCAGGGCCAGGATCGGCCCGATCGAGATGATCGGGTTCGACGGCCCGATCACGATCGCGCGGGCGCGCGCCAGCACCTCCAGCACCTCCGGCGTGGGCGGCGCCGCCCGGCGATGGCGGAAGTCCACGTCGAGCACCGGGCCTTCACCGTGCCGCCGGATCATGAACTCCTGAAACGGCAGCCACCCTGCCTCGGTCAACACTCGAGTTCGGACCGGCCGGTCGCTCATCGGCAGCACCCGCGCGGTGACGCCGAGCGCCGCCGTAAGCCGGGCCTGAGCCTCGGTCAGCCGGGCTCCCTCGTCCAGCGCCCGGGACCGCTCGAGCCCGATCGCCAGATCCCGGTCGCCGAGCGAGAACCAGACCTCGACACCGAGCTCGCGCAGCCCGTCCATGACGTGGAAGGTGTCGCCGTCGAGACCCCAGCCCCGGGGATCGATCCGGTCCGCGAGCCAGAACGTCACCAGATCGGGATCCGGACAGACGTAGGCGCCGTAGATCTCGATGTCATCAGCGGTGTTGGCGATCACTGCGAGCTGTGGCCCGCCGACCACGTCCAGCATCCCGCGCGCCAGCTTGGCGCCGCCCGTCCCGCCGGCGAGGATGACTACCGGATCCCCGTCGTTCACTGCGGCAGGCCAGTGATCTTGATTCCCGCGCGTACCTTGTTGCGGACGTTGATCGAGATGATCAGCGCCGTCAGCGATTCCACGATTCGCGCCATCTCCAGCGGTCCGGAGTCGACCGCGCGGAGTCCTTCCATGCGGCCGACCAGCTCGGCCACCCGGGCCTTGTCCTCGCGGCGATCGCCGCACACGAGCACATCCTCGTCGAGCTCGTGATCGAGATCGGTCAGCAGCGCCGCGCTGACGGTGTGAAACGCCGACACGACGCGCACGCCCTCGGGCACCATCTCCTGCGCCTGCTGGGCGGCGGAGCCCTGCCAGACCCCGAGTGTCCGCGTCGCCTTGCCGCTGACCGCCGCCGCCAGCGGGACGGTGGCGTCGATCACCAGCTGCCCGGTGGCCAGCGCCCCCTTGAGGTTGGTCAGCGTCTCGGACTGCGAGCGGAACGGAACGCTCAGGATCACGATCTCGGCCTCCCGCACGGCGTCGGCGTTGTCGAGTCCGCGGAACGAGCCGCCGGGCAGCGTCTGCGCAGCGCGCGCCGCAGCCTCCGCCGCGCGGGCGGGGTCGCGCGATCCGATCACGACCGGAATGCCGGCTCGGCCGAGGCGCAGCGCCAGGCCGAAGCCCAGCGCGCCCGTACCACCGACGATGCAGACAGGGTTCGCCACAGAACCTGCAGTCTATGGACGAGCGGAGTTCTATAGTGCCCTGCGCCGTGCGGTTCCGACTGCTCCTGATCTCGCTGCTGACGGCCGTTCTGGTCGGTGCTCCGCTGGCCGGCGCCACCAGCTCGGCACCGCAGCCGTTGACGGTGCAGAGTTCCGTCCTGACCCAGTCCGGCCAGCAGCTGGTGTGGACGCTGACCATGACCCAGCCGTTCTCTCCGGCAGCGCTGCAGGCCGGGGGCCGCTCGCTCTGCCTGGCCCTGCTGCGCCCCGATTCGCTGAAGCAGACCGGGCGCCTGTGCGTCGCCGGGCCCCTCCCGGGACACCGGGCTCCGCGGCTGATCTTCCAGGGGTCCAGCTCCGCCGGAGCCGCGCCCGGCCGTCCGATCACCGCCACGGTGACGCGCACCGGACCCCGCGATCTGACCGCGGCGTTTGCGCCCGCGAGCATCGGGATGACCTACCAGTCGCTGCGCTGGCAGGTGACGAGCACGCTCAGCCCCCCGGCCTGCACTCCGACTCCGACTCCGCCGAGTCCGGCCGGGTGCGTGAGCCTGTATCCAGCCGCGCCGGCGCTGGCCAAGCTGCACACCCCGCAGCTGGTCGGATGCGTGCCGAGCGGTTCCCCGTTTGTGAACCATGGCCCGGCCAACCGCCGCGCGGTCGCGCTCACCTTCGACGACGGGCCCTGGTACGACACGCCGCAGTTCCTCAGCATCCTGGAGCACTACCACGTGCCGGCCACGTTCTTCGAAATCGGCGAGCAGATCAGCACCTACGGCCAAGGTGGGGCGATCGAGCGGCGGATGCTGGCCGACGGCGACATGATCGGCGATCACACCTGGAGCCATCCGAACGTAGCGAGAGGCGGCGCCTTCGCGGCCGGCCAGATCCGCACGACGGCGGCGGCGATCAAGCAGGCCACCCACGGCTTTCAGCCCTGCCTGTTCCGGGCGCCGTACGGCGCCGTCAGCGGCGCCCTGATCTCCCAAGTGCACTCGATGGGCTTCGCCGCGATCCAGTGGGACGTCGATCCCCGTGACTGGGCGCGGCCCGGCGCCGGCGCGATCTACAGCACCGTCGTCGCCAATGCGCATCCGGGCGCGATCATTCTCCAGCACGACGGTGGCGGCGACCGGTCCGAGACGCTGGCCGCGCTGCCGCGGGAGATCCAGACGCTGCGCAGCCGGGGTTACCAGTTTGAGACCGTCACGCAGCTGCTCGGCCAGCGCCTGATCTACCGGTAACGCTGATTTCGTGATCAGGCCGCGGCGGCCGGCGCCGGCAGCGGATCCGCGTCGGTGCGGCCGAGCTCGGCGTCGATCGCGTCCACGAGGGTCAGCGCGAGCTCGAGCAGCTTGTCAGTGGAGCCGCGGTCCAGCCCGGCCGGCAGGTCATCCGGCTGATGGGAGCGCGAGGCCAGGCCGGCGCCGTCCAGGCAGCCGATCGTGAGTGACGGCAGGCCGGCGAACCGAGCCGGCAGCGCGGGGGTGACGCCGCGGCCGCGATGGGATAGGGCGCCCAGTCCGGTGGACGGTCCGGCGACACGGTCGACGATGCCGGCGAGCCGGCGGGAATGGCGTACCGGGACCAGCGAGCCGTCGCTGATCCACCATCGCGGCGTACCGGCGGCGCAGGGCGCGATTCCCAGGACGATGGCGTGGGCGGGCGCCAGCTCATGTCGCCGGCGACGCAGATAGCGGCGCAGGCCGATCATCCCGCCGTCTCCAGCGCCTTGCAGGGCCAGCTCGACCGTGAGCCGGCGGGGCGGAGCGACGTCGAGCGCCCGGGTGAGCGCGAGCGCGACGCCGACGCCGCTGGCGTTGTCGCCCGCGCCGGGTCCGAACTGTGCGCCGGCCAGCTCGAGCAGCAGTGCCAGCGCCACCACCAGCGCCGCGGTGGGGAGCAGCTGCAGCACCCCGATCGTGGTCCCGGTCGCGCCCCCCCGGCGCAGGGTCGCGACGACGATCAGCCCCACGAACGTGATCGCGAGCCAGCCAAGCCAACCCGGGGTGAGCGCCCCGTCGCCGGCCATCCGCCGAAGCCTCGCGGCGAGCCGTCGCGGCGCTGATCGGTACACGAGCCCCATGCGTCCGGCGTCGTAGTTGGCGGTGATGATCAGGCGGACCGGACCCGGGTCTCCAGCGTTGCGGCCCGTGCCGACGATCGCTGGTTGAGGGTCGGCGGCCGCGTGGCTGACCACGTTCTGGCTGGCCCGTTCCGGTGTGAGGCGCCGACCCGGCGAGACCCCGGTGAACGCGTCTGAGACAAGCGACACCAACGCGATCGCCAGGATCACGCCGCCGATCGTCGGAGAGTCGACGGCCAACAGACTGCCGCCGAGCGCGAGTGCGACGTGCCAGGCTTGCGCCAGCGCCCAGTTCGGCCGGCACCAGAACGTCTCGGTGGCGGCGTCGCGATTGGGTGTCCGCAGCTCCCCCGCAAGCCACAGCGCCGCGCGCCGCTCGCCGTCAGTGCCCGCGCCACGGCGCTTGAATGCCGCCAGCGCCGCGACTGTGTCCGTGATCGCCATCGCGCCGGATGATCTCAGGAGTGACTCCGGCGAGAGCCATGCGGTACAACGGATCCGATGGCCGACGCCGAGCGGGAGCAGCGGATCCGATGACCGACGCCGAGCGGGAGCATGAGCTGCTGCAGATCGCGCACCAGGCCGCCGACGCCGCGGCCGCTGAGCTGCGCCCCCGGTTTGGGCATCATCAGCGCGACATTCGCGCCAAGAGCGGACCGACCGATCTGGTCTCCGAGGCCGATGTGGCGGCGGAATCGGCGATCCGGGCGGTCCTGGCCGAGCGCCGGCCGGACGACGCGATCCTCGGTGAGGAGGGGGGCGCCAGCGGTCACGGCGACCTGCGCTGGGTGATCGATCCGCTCGACGGCACCACCAACTTCCTGTTCGGGGTGCCCCAGTTCGCGGTCAGCGTCGCCTGCGAGGACGAACACGGTGGGCTGGTCGGCTTGGTGCTTGATCCGATCCGCGACGAGTACTTCGCAGCCTCGAGGTCGGGTCAGCCGACACTGAACGGGAGCCCGATCATCGCCTCGGACCGGCGCGAGCTGTCGACGGCGCTGGTGGCAACCGGATTCGGCTACGACGCCGCCGTGCGCGCGCGTCAGGCTGAGGTGCTGGGCCGCGTATTGCCGCGCGTGCGTGACATCCGGCGGGCCGGCGCGGCTGCCCTGGATCTCGCCTGGTCCGCCTGTGGTCGCTACGACGCGTACTACGAACGCGGCGTGCACCACTGGGACTACGCCGCCGGCGGGCTGATCGCGGCCCGGGCCGGGCTGGAGCTGCGAATGCTCGAGGCCGTCCCGGGGGAGCCCGCCGGCCTGATGGTGGCGCCGCCGGCGCTGGTGGACGAGTTGCTGGGCCTGGTCCTGGGCGGCTGATCGCGATGACGCGGAGCGGACGAGCATCTGGTTAGCTTTGTATTTGCGCCGTGTTAGAACTGCGTCCTACGCCGGAACCGGTCACGGGAGACCATGGCGGCGAATCGCGCCGACGCCGGGTCTCGCTGAGCCGACTGGCCTGGGTCGGGGTGGCCTTCGGCGTGCTCGGGCTGGCGGTCGCCTTCGTGGTGTCCACCAAGATGCGGCCGGGCTACGACGCCTACGGCTGGCTCGTGTGGGGCCGTCAGACGCTGCACGGGCACCTCAACACCGATGGCGCGCCGTCCTGGAAGCCGCTGACGTACCTGTTCACGTTGCCGTACTCCCTGGGCGGCACGGCCGCGGTATGGCTGTGGATGGTGACGGCGGTCACGGCGGCGCTCAGCGGCTGCGTGTTCGCCGCTCGCATCGCCTACCGGCTGACCGGCCCCGCTCCCGAGCGGCGTTGGGCGCCGTTCGTGGCCGCTGCCTTCGCCGGCTTGACCGTGCTGGCACTGAACGGCTACTGGCAGTTGGTGCTGATCGCGAATTCCGATCCGATGATCATCGCGCTGTGCCTCGCGGCGATCGACTTCCATCTCTCGGGCCGACCCCGGCTGGCATTCACGGCATTGGTGCTGGCGGCGCTCGGACGGCCGGAGACCTGGCTGTTCGTGGCGCTGTACGCGCTGTGGGCATGGCGGGCGCAGCGGACCATGCGGTGGCTGATCGCGGTTGGTCTCGCGCTGATACCGATTCTCTGGTTCAGCGTCCCGGCCCTCGCGTCGAAGAGCTGGTTGAGCCCCGGCGATCTGGCCTTGAACTCAGCCAACGTGATCCACGGCAGCAAGATCACCGGCGTATTCGGCCGCTTTCTGAGCGTGAACGAACTGCCGATCAAGCTCGCCGCCGCGGTCGCGCTGCTGCTCGCGATCGTGCGCCGAGATCGCACCACGCTGCTGATTGCCGGCGCGGCGCTGCTGTGGGTGGCGGTCGAGATCGCGTTCGCGCTACACGGGTGGTCGGCGGCACCGCGCTATCTGGCGGAGCCGGCGGCGCTCGTGGTGGTGCTCGCGGGCGCTGCGGTCGGGCGCCTGCTGACGATCGCCCCGCCGGGGCCGAGGATCGTCGGCTGGCTCGGTGGCGTCGCGGTGGTCGTGCTGGTGGCCTCGGTGGTGCCGTTCGCCGAGACCCGGGAGCTCGCCGTGGTCAAGCAGGTCCGCTCCCTGGGCCCTGACACCATCCGGATCCAGCGCTTGCAAGCCGTGATCGACCGTGACGGCGGTGCGGCCCGGATCCTCTCCTGTGGTCAGCCGGTCAGCTTCGTCGGTTATCAGAGCACCCTGGCCTACTACGTCCACCTCAACGTCGGCAACGTCGGGTACCGGCCCGGGCACGCGATCGACAGCGGCAAGCCGATCGTGTTCTTCAAGCCCCATCTCCTGGGCTGGGAAGTGCGTCCCAACCACATGCGCCGCCATCACCGGGCTCAATGCGATCGCCTGGCTCGAGATACCTCGTTCAGGTAGGAGGCATCCGTCCAGGCCAGGAGCCCTCGTGGGGCCGAGCCGCAAACAAACGTGCAATTCCGCGCCCGCTCCGCTTCGTTTTTCGAGGTGTGTCCGCTTCGCCCGGTTTCCGCGGCATCTTCGACAACCCCCCGGCCGAAGCGGCGATCGGGCGCGGATCGCCTCGCGTTGAGCATCGGCACCGCGAGACTAAACTGTGCGCCCCCGCGGCGGTGGTGGAACGGTAGACACGATGCCCTCAAAAGGCATTGTCCTTAGGGACGTGTGGGTTCGAATCCCACCCGCCGCATGAGCGATACGCGTCGGCCGGGACCGCCCCGCGAGACCGGCAGCCGGGAAGGCCGGCACCCGGGTGAGCGCGGCGGGCGCCTCTAGGCCGCCGACGGCTCGGGACCGCGGTAGGCCGGTTTGATGCCGCGCTTCTCGGCCTCCTCCATGGAAACCTCGACCTCCACGTTCCAGCCCTGCGCGAAGCCGATCATCGCCACCACGATCAGCAGCACCTCGACCGGGATCATCAGCACGGTGACGGCGCCGAGCACGTCGGGGGTCAGGCCGCTGCCGCCGAGCAGCGACTGCGGATGCGCGTAGCCGGGGTGGTTGCGCGAGAACCAGCTGGTACCGGCCAGCCCCGTGCCGGCGATCACGGCGATGATGAGCAGCAGGATCGCCAGTGCGGCAGCCATCGGCAGCAGGCCGCGCGACCAGCGAAACACGTAGATCGCGACGACCAGGTCGAGCACGCACCAGACGAAGTTGAACGGCTTCAGGCCCTGGAGCTCGCTCCAGCCTCCGATCGTCACGATCAACATGAGCGCGATCGTGACCAGCAGGATCAGCACCACGAGCAGCCGCGTGACCTTGCTTGACACCTTGCTGCGGTTGGGGTGAATGATGGCGTGGCCGGGTTTGATGTTCCGGACTTGGGCCATGACGGCGGACGATACATTCTGAACCGGGTGCGTGCAGCAGTTTCGGGTCGGCGCGGGTGGATCACGGGGTCTTAGAATCGACCCGTCGCACTCTGCGCGGGCGTGGCGGAATGGTCTACGCGCCGGCTTTAGGTGCCGGTGGGCGCAAG